>NZ_CP109566.1:0-4800000 GCF_045040005.1 Nocardia sp. NBC_01377 | reverse complement strand
GGGTCAGCGCCAGCGCCGACGGTCCGTCCTGGTGCGGGGCGTCCGACGGCACGAAATGCGAGGTGCGTTCGCTGGAGTCACGCTCGAGGATGGTGCGCCAGGCGTAGCTGGTCTCGTTCGCGTCACCCGGGCGGACCACGTTCAGGCCGGGGATGGCGCGCAGCGCGGCCAGATGTTCGATCGGCTGGTGGGTCGGGCCGTCTTCGCCGAGTCCGATCGAGTCGTGGGTCCACACGTAGATCGCGGGCACCCGCATCAGCGCCGCGAGGCGGACCGCGGGACGCATGTAATCGGAGAAGACCAGGAAGGTGCCGCCGTAGGGGCGGGTCGGCCCGTGCAGCGCGATGCCGTTGAGGATCGAGCCCATCGCGTGCTCGCGCACACCGAAGTGCAGGGTGCGGCCGTACGGGTTGGCCTTCCACATCCCGGTAGAGATGGATTCCGGCCCGAAGCTCGGCGTGTCCGGCATGGTGGTGTTGTTGGATTCGGCGAGGTCGGCCGAACCGCCCCACAGTTCCGGCAGCACCGGGGCCAGCGCGGCGAGCACCTTGCCGGAGGCCTTGCGGGTCGCCACGCCCTTGGGATCGGCCTCGTAGGTGGGCAGGTTCGCGGCCCAGCCCTCGGGCAGATCACGGTTGGCGAGCCGGTCGAACAGTGCCTTGTTGGCCGGGTTGGCCTGCGCCCACGCGTCGAAACCGCGCTGCCAGTCGCGATGGGCCTGCTGTCCGCGTTCGATGACCTCGCGGGTGTGCGCGATGACGTCGGGATCGACGTCGAAATTCTTCTCGGGATCGAATCCGAGCACCTTCTTGGTGGCGGCCACCTCGTCGACGCCCAGCGCCGCGCCGTGGGCGCCACCGGTGTTCATCTTGGTGGGGGCCGGGTAGCCGATGATGGTGCGCAGCACGATGATCGAGGGCTTGGAGGTCTCCGCCTTGGCGGCCGCCAGCGCGTTCTCGATGGCGACGACGTCCTCACCGCCCTGCACGACCTCGACGTGCCAGCCGTAGGCGGCGTAGCGCTCGGCGACGTCCTCGGTGAAGGCGATGGTGGTGTCGTCCTCGATGGAGATCTTGTTGTCGTCGTAGATCAGCACGAGGTTGCCGAGCTGCTGGGTGCCCGCCAGCGACGACGCCTCGGAGGTGACGCCCTCTTCCATATCGCCGTCGGAGGCGATCACGTAGACGAAGTGGTCGAACGGGCTGGTCCCCGGCGCGGCCTCGGGATCGAACAGGCCGCGTTCACGCCGGGCCGCCATCGCCATGCCCACCGCGGAGGCCAGGCCCTGACCGAGCGGGCCGGTGGTGATCTCGACGCCGTCGGTGTGCCGATACTCGGGGTGGCCGGGGGTGAGCGAACCCCATTTGCGCAGGTTCTTCAGATCGTCGAGTTCGAGACCGAAGCCCGCCAGGTACAGCTGGATGTACTGGGTCACGCTGGAATGGCCGCAGGACAGCACGAAACGGTCCCGGCCGACCCAGTGCGGGTCGCTCGGATCGTGACGCATCGTACGCTGGTAGAGCGTGTAGGCCAAGGGCGCGAGGCTCATCGCGGTACCCGGGTGACCGTTTCCGGCGTTCTGGACCGCGTCGGCGGCGAGGACGCGGACGGTGTCGACGGCCTTGGTGTCCAGATCCGTCCAGTCGTCCGGGTGGTTCGTCTGAGTGAGGGCGCGGATGTCATCTGTCACTGGCACGACCGGGGTTCTCCTGACATTGGTTTCGTCGACGGCGGTGTTGTTGGCGGCCCGATTTCTGCCGCGAGACGCACGGCGGCTGCGCGATGCGTGTCCGAGTGTCGACACCAGCCTAGATGTGCCCTCTGACCGGCATTGCGTGAACCCGGCTCTACCGGTGCCCGTGTCGCTGACTTCACCGCGTGGCGTGGCGCGGCGGTGCCCGTTTTGCCCGTTGCTGCGGGGCCGGTGCGGTACACGGTCATCGGAGGCTGCCAGGGGCGAGGAGAGGAGTGCGGTCGGCGAGGGTCTACCATCCTCTGTAGTAGTAGCCGCGCCGCACTGTGCTGTGCATCGGAACATCAGGACCGAGCGCGCTGCTCGTTCCATTGCCGGATGTGATGCACAGCGTGCGAGGAGAGATAGTGCGGATTGGGCAACAGCCGGGTGGCAGCGGTGCGCACGGCTCCTCCGCGACGGCGCACGACACCTCCGCCTCCGCTTCCACGCAGGTCGAGAAATCGCAGGGTGACGGCGTGGTCTCCCGGGTGCTGCGTCGCCCGCTGGCCTACATCGCGCTGACCAAGCCACGCGTCATCGAACTGCTGCTGGTCGCCACCATCCCGACCATGCTGCTCGCCGACCGCGGCACCGTCGATATCCGGCTCATCCTGGTCACCCTGTTCGGCGGCTGGATGGGCGCGGCGAGCGCGAACACGCTCAACTGCGTCGCCGACGCCGATATCGACAAGGTGATGAAGCGGACCGCCAAGCGTCCGCTGGCCAGGGAAGCGGTTCCCACCTCGCACGCCGCGATCTTCGGCGTGACGCTCGGAATCGCCTCGTTCGCCTGGCTGTGGTGGCAGGCCAACCTGCTGAGCGGCATGCTCGTGGTCGCCACGATCCTGTTCTACGTCTTCGTCTACACCCTCGGGCTCAAACGGCGTACCTCCCAGAACGTGGTGTGGGGCGGCGCGGCCGGATGTATGCCCGCCCTCGTCGGCTGGTCCGCCGTCACCGGCGGTATCGGCTGGCCCGCGATCGCGCTGTTCGGCGTCATCTTCTTCTGGACGCCGCCGCACACCTGGGCGCTCGCCATGCGCTACAAGGAGGACTACCGCGCGGCGGGCGTGCCGATGTTGCCGGTGGTCGCCACCGAGCAGACCGTCACCAAGCAGATCGTCATCTACACCTGGCTCACCGTGCTCACCACCCTCGCCCTGGTCCCGGCGACCGGGGTCGTCTACGCCGCCGTGGCGCTGGTGGCCGGAGCGTGGTTCCTGCTCATGGCCCACCAGCTGTACTCCGGCGTGCGGCGCGGCGAGTCGGTGAAACCGCTGCGCCTGTTCCTCCAGTCGAACAATTACCTGGCGGTCGTGTTCTGCGGCCTCGCGGTGGATTCGGTGCTCGGCTGGGACACGGTCGGCAGCTTCTTCGGCTGATCCGCCGTCAGTCGCGGCGGGCGAGGTACCCGTCGGGACGGATCTCGACGACATCGCCGTCGGTCGCCGCGTACGCGTCGAAGGCGTGCCCGTCGACGTCGACCACGTACCGCCCGCTCGCCGTCGTCCCCGGCCGGATCACCCGATACACCTCGGCGTCGGTCGCGCCGGGCAGTTCGCCCCCGTCGCCGAACATCAGCACCGTGGCGTGCGGCCCGCGGAACAGGTCGAACAGCCGGACGGGCTGCCCGTCGACATCCTTCACCGGCGCGTCCGGGGCCCGATCGCCCGCGACGAGTCGGCCGGTCGCGCCGGGTTCGCGGTAGCTCACGCTCAACTGGCGGGCCTCCTCGCCGCGTTCCATGGCGTCGGCCTTGCCTTCCACAAGTTTGTCCAGCAATTCGGTGCTCAGGCCGAGGACCCGCGCGGCGACCGTGCGGCGTTCGGGTTCGTAGGTCCGCAGCGGCGCGGGATCTCCCAGCAGCGCCGCGGCCAGCTTCCAGCCGAGGTTGTACGCGTCCTGGATGCCGGTGTTCATGCCCTGACCGCCGGTCGGCGGATGGACGTGGGCCGCGTCGCCCGCGAGGAAGACCCGGCCGTCACCGAACCTGGCGGCGAGCCGGATATTCGGCCGCCACACGGTGACCCAGGTCAGGTCGGTGAATTCGAGGTCCATCGTTCCCGTGTAGCGGTCGGCCATGTCCTGGAGCACCGCGAGCGTGGGTTCGGCGGCGGCGTCGAGGGGCGCGCCGAATTGGAAATGACGCCCGCCGGGCAGGGGCGAGAGCGCGAAACCCTCCATCGGACGTTCGGCCGAAGCGGCGAACCAGTGGCCGTAGTCGTGGTCGAGCACATCCGCCCGCACATCGCCGAGCAGCATCCGTATCGAATCGTCGGTGGAACCCTCGAACGGGATGCCGAGGGTTTTGCGCACGGTGCTGCGTCCGCCGTCCGCGCCGACCAGATAGGCCGCGCGCACCGTCTCGACGCCGTCGGCGGTGGTCAGCGTCGCGGTGACGCCGTCGTCGTCCTGCGTGAGGTCCGTCAGGGCGGTGCCGAGTTCGACGTGCACGCCGAATTCGGCCAGTCGCGCGCGCAGGATCGCCTCGGTGCGTGACTGCCCGAGGAACCACGGGTTGGGATAGGGGATCGCGGGGGTGGGTTCGGCGGGCTCGAACATCCGCCGTTCGCCGACGAACTCACCGCCGAAGTATGCGCGCATGACGGGCGCGGGAATGCCCGCGTTCGTCACCGCTTCCAGGACGCCGAGATCGTCGAACACCTCGAGGGTGCGGGGCAGGATGCCGTCGCCCCTGGAACCCGCGAAGAACTCGTCCGCCTTGTCGACCACGCGGACCGGGATGCCGCGGCGGGCGAGATCGATGGCGAGGGTCAGGCCGGTCGGCCCCGCACCCGCGATGAGTACCTGGTTCGTCACGATTCCTCCAAGAGTGAATTCAGTTTCAGTGAATCTGAATTCAGTATTGGACTTGGTAGGTTCTGCTGTCAAGAGGAGGTGGGTGCCGGTGGCGACGAGTAGGCGGGAACGGTCGGCCGAAACGGAGCGCGCGCTCAAGGACGCCGCGCAACGATTGTTCGCCGAACGCGGCTACCTCAACACGAAGATCACCGACATCACCGCCGCCGCCGGACGTGCGGCGGGCTCGTTCTACAACCATTTCGCGAGTAAAGAAGAACTGCTTCAGGCCCTGTTACGGGATCTGGCCGACGCGGGGGACGTGCGCGCCGAACATCCGGACCACAATCCGGATTTCAGCGATCCGGACGCCGTGCGCTACCACATCGCCGGTTACTGGCATTTCGCCCGCGAGCACGCCTCGGTACTGCGCGCCGTCGGTCAGGCCGCGGCCGTGAACGAGGATTTCGCGCGTCTGCTCCAGCAATTCGGCGTCGAACAGCGGGCCGATATCGCCGACCACCTGAAAGGTCTGGTCGACAACGGATTCCGGTTACCGAGCACCCCCGACGCCAGCCTGGCGGTCATGTTCATCGCGACACAGGGACTGCTCGCGGCGGTGGAGGACGGCGCGGTCGAACTCAGCGACGAACAGGCGATCGACGGGCTGACCCGATTCGTCTACCGGGGACTCACCGGACGCGATTACTGACACACGGCGGATCGGATCTTCGCGGATTCCGTCACCGACGCGATCATGGCGGGCGCGTCGCCGATCGAGGTCGCGCTCGGGTCAGGGCAGCAGCACGATGGATCCGGTGGTCCGGCGACCTTCCAGATCCCGGTGTGCCCGCTGCGCCTCGGCCAGCGGATACGTCGCGCCGATCCGGACGTGCAGTGAACCGTCGGCGACGGCGGCGAGCACATCACCCGCGCGCCAGAGCAATTCGGCCCGGTCACGGGTGTAGTGGACCAGTGTCGGCCTGGTGACGAACAGCGAACCCGCCGGATTGAGTCGTTGCAGGTCGAACGGCGGGACCGGTCCGCTGGCCGCGCCGAACAGCGCCAGCGTGCCCCGGACGCGCAGCGAGGCCAGACTCGCCTCGAAGGTCGACCGGCCCACCCCGTCGTAGGCCGCGGCCACGCCGATTCCGTCGGTGAGCGCACGCACGCGCTCGGCGAGATCGTCGGTGTAGCGCAGCACTTGCGCGGCTCCGGCGGCGCGCGAGAGCGTCTCCTTCTCGTCGGAGGACACCGTCGTGATGACCCGGACCCCGCGCGCGACCGCCATCTGGGTCAGGATCAGACCGACCCCGCCCGCTCCCGCGTGCACCAGGATCGACTCACCGGATTCCGGTTTGTAGACCGATTCGATCAGATAGTGCGCGGTCATGCCCTGGAGCAACACGGACGCGGCGACCGAGGCGGGCACGCCGTCGGGAACCGCGATCGCCACCGTCGCGTCCACCACGACCCGCTCGGCGTAACTACCGGGCGCGGCGGCCCAGGCGACCCGGTCACCGACCGAGAATTCGGACACCTCCGCACCGACCTCGGCGATCACGCCCGTCCCCTCCGCGCCGGGGATGTACGGCACGGACTGGGGATAGACGCCGGTGCGGATATAGGTATCGATGAAATTGATACCGATGGCCTCGGTCTCGACGAGCAGCTGACCGGATCCGATCGAAGGCCGCGGCACCTCCGTGTAGGTCAGGACCTCGGGACCACCGTGTTCGGAAACCTGGATGGCACGCATGGACTCCGTTCTACACCCGTGGTCGATGAGACGGCCTACCGGTCGGTAAACTCGGTGGAATGAGCGTTGAAACTGCCCCGGTCGAAGCCAAGTTGTCGGGTGCCCTGGTGGATTCCGTCAAGGGTTTCCTCGCCGAGCACGGCGGTTCGGCCACGGCCGTTCTGCAACCCATCGGGCGCCTCGGCGTGCGTGTCACGCTGGTCGGCGCGAACGGCGTCATGGGTGATCGCGTCGTCGCCGATCTCGCCACCGCCAAAGCGCTCGTCGAGGCCGTCGACGGGCTCACCGAGGCCGACGAGTGGGATCGTGCGCTGACCTCGATCGTCACCCCGCGCAAAGGCCACTGGGCGCAGATGGCGGGCTGGGTCGCCCGTCAGACCCGCTTTCCCAAGGCGCGCAACGAGAGCTGAGCTCTACATCCGGTCGTCGGCGGGATCGAGCAACTCGCCGACGCCCCAGTGCAATATGCGCCCGGCCACCGCGAGATAGGCGAGGACCGCCATCGCGATCAGCACCGTGCCGTAATCGGCGGCCCAGCCGGGAATCCGATCCGATCCGGCCACCGCGACCAGCACCATGATCACGCCGAGCACGACCGCGAGCGACGCCAACGGTGCGGTATCGGGCCTGCCCGGACAGCGGGTGGGGCGATTCGTCATCGGACGGGCCTCTCTTCTCACGCAACACCGCGCTCCGTCCGTCGCGGTGTGGTCTGTTCATCGCCGAACGTCACCGATTCGTTATCACCACGCCTCATATTCGTGATCACAACTTCCGCCCGATTACCGTGACTTCGATGCAGATGGTGCGGATCGCCCCCGCCGATCCCGAAGATCGCGGCGTGGCCGAACTTCTCTTCGCCGCGATCGGCGGTGATCGCGCCCGTCTCGCGGCGGCCATTCGGCGCTACCTGATCGACGGATCGACCGAACTCGTCGGGGCGACCATCGGCGCCGAACTCGCCGGTGTCGCCGGGTACGAAATGCGCCGCGACCACCTCGTGCTCCTCCACATCGCGACCGCCGACACCCACCGTCGATCCGGCATCGGTCGCCTACTCGTCGCGGAGATCGGCTCGCGCCACCCCGATCTGCCGGTGGTCGCCGAAACCGACAGCGCCTCCGTGGACTTCTATGCCGCCATCGGATTCACGGCCGTGCCTCTCGGCGAGAAATACCCCGGTGTCCAACGGTTCCGGATGACGCTGGCCTCCGATTCGGCCCGCGCGACGGCTGGGCACGCCGCAGACGATGCGGGAACATCGAGCGTGTGATCGGTGGGTGGCCGGTGCTGGAGGCATTCAGGTGAGGCGTCGCGATCCACCCGTGCTCGGCTCGGCGCAGGTCTGCGAGGCCCTCGACACCGGAATGGTCGGCCTCGACCAGGGCGTGGCGTCGAATCCGGCCGCGCCATTCGGTACGAGCGCGTCGTCGATCTGGAGTATCCGCAAAACAGCGGGCAAGCCGATCCGGTCGATGATCAGGGGCGGGAGACGGTTTCGACGACCGGCAACCACGGCACCGCGTTGTCCTTGAAGGACTGGTGTACCGGTGTCAGCGCGGTGTGATCGTCGAGCGACATCATCGTGACGCCGATATCGGCGCTGCCGTCATCGATGGCGGCCACCGTGGATCCGCAGTCGGGGCAGAAACCGCGTCGGGTGGTCGCGAAGGTGTTGTACCAGCGGGGTTCACCGGCCTCGCCGGTCCAGGTGAAGCTGTCGGCGGGGAAGCCGACCCAGGCCATCACCGGTCCGCCGCTCAGACGCTGACAGTGCGGACACGAGCACAGGTGCGGCCAGTCGGCCTCCGCGTCGGCACGGAATCGGATCCGTCCACACAGGCAGCCGCCTTCGTACATCGGTCACACTCCTCGGCTCGAATCGGGTTGGCGCAATGGAGAATCGACGTCCGCCGCGGCGGCACCGGCAAGCGTAGCGGGTGACGTTCGAGGTTCGCGGCCCCGCGCATACTCGGCCGGGCCGTCGCTCGTTTCCGGCGAGGGCTCGGAGCGCTCGAACATGTCGATCGATCGAGAAGGAGCGGCCGTGCAGGTGCTGGTCCTGGTCGAGTCAACGGCGGACTTCGGAAGAACTGGTCGAGCGGCTCGATCTGGATGTCGGGGACACGAAAGCCAAACGCTCCGCGTTCTGGATCATGCTGACCCTGTCCAGCGTCATCGCGGTCTCCGGTGTCATCGGCGATTCGACGGCCACGGTGATCGGCGCGATGATCGTCGCGCCGCTGTCGCTGCCGATCCTCGATGTGGCACTCGGCATCGCGACGGGCCGGGTGGCGTTGATCGGACGGAGCCTGCTGTTGGTCGTGGCGGGGGTCGTGATCGGGTACCTGTTCGCGCAATTGCCGCCGAATCCGACGAATGTGCTGGCCAATTCGCAAGTGACCGGGCGTACTTCGCCCAAGTTGATGGATCTGACGGCGGCTCTGGCGACGGGGTCGGTCGGTGTGATCGCGCTGATCCGGCGCGATGTCGGCGATGTGCTGCCCGGTGTCGCCATCGCCATCTCCCTGGTTCCGCCGCTGGGTGTGGTCGGGGTCTGTCTGGGCTCGCACGCGCCGGGGATGGCGTTGGGCGCGTTCGTGCTGTTCGCCTCCAATATGGTCGCCATGATCGTCACCGCGACCGTGGTGCTCGTCGTGACCGGATACGCGCGTGAAGCCGGGGTGGGCGAGGCCCGTCGCGGGCGCGCCTACGCGGTGCTCGCGGCGGCGCTGGTGCTGGTCGCGGTGCCGATGGTGGCGAATTCGCTGTCCTCGCTGTGGGCCGATCGGATCGCGACCGCGACCAGGAGCTGGCTCGACGCGGTGCCCGGCGCCGAGGTCAGGCAGGTGACGGTGCACAGCGACACGGCGACCGTCGAAGTGCTCGCCCCCACCGACCTCCCGCCGATCAGCGAACTACAGGACCGGGTGAACCGGGTCGTGCCGTGGAACCCCCGGGTCGTTCTCGTACACACGGTCGGCAGTCGGGTGGACGACTGACTCGCGCGCGTTCATCTGCTCGGCCATTTCCCGCCGATATTGTGGCCCTGCTCGCGCGGTTCGTCGTCACCGGCGAGGTGCTGGATTCCCAGTTTCTCGGCGAACAGATGACGCTGGGTGATCCAGCCCGCCGCCGACAGCGCGATCCAGGCGGCGGTGAAGGTGACCTGCTGCCAGCCCGGATCGGGGTCGTGCAGGAAGGCCATGGAATCGTCGATTCGAGCGAGGCCGCTGAGCATCATGCTCGCACCGCCGATGGAGGTCAACCACAGCAGGGCGCGGGCGCGGAACTTCTCGGCGAGGAACGCACCGGTCACGCCGACCGCGAGTATCACGATCATGCTCAGCGCCCAGTTCTTGTCGCCGGGTTGCAGGACCGTGGCCAGCTTCGCCCCGACCATCGCGCCGGTGAGCCCGCCGATCAGATACGACGCGAATCCGAAGACCAGTGCCGTGATCACCCACGCGGCGACCGCCCCGATCAACCCGAACAGCAACAGGACAGTGAACGAGGGTTCGAACAGGTCGGCGATCAACCAGCCGAGCCCGAATCCGATCGCCAGCAGTCCCAGATGCACGGATCGGACCCCGTAGAAGCACAACAGCGCACCGACCAACGTCAAAACAATGCCCGACATCCGTCATCCCTTCGGCCCGCGTCCTCGTCCCGAATGAAATCCCGCACATTCACAGTAAACCTATTTCCCCCGCCCGCGACCGGCCTCGGCCGCCTTTCACCCGTCACGGATGACGTCGCGGGTGCGACCGCGTGCGGTCCGCCTCGCCTGTGGTCGAGCCGCACAGGCGACGGGTGTGTGATGGCCCGCAACCGACCGGGACCGGGTGATTGTCGACACTCGACCCCTCGAAAAGTAATTGATTAGCGAAAGCAATGATAATGTAGTTGTGTTCCGCAAGTAAGTATTATCGTGCTGGGAGTGGCCATGGCTGTGTCATCGGATACGGCGCAAAGCCTGATCGAGGAGCTCTACCTGATGGGCCGGGCGATGCGTGTCGTCCTGTTGCATCCGGACGAGGGGCAGTTGCTTCCCGGCGGGGTCGGGGTGCTCGGCTCGCTCGAAGCCAGGGGCGAATGCCGCCAGGTCGATCTGGCGACTGATCTGTGCATCAGTCCGTCGGCGTTGAGCAGGCATGTCGCCGAATTGGTCGGGGCGGGCTACATCAGCCGTCACGCCGACCCGGGAGACGGCCGCGCCACGCTTATTCGGATCACCCCGGAAGGGCGCGAACTGCTGTGCCGCGTCCGGGTCTCCCGCGCGAGGGGATTGCAGACCGCGCTCGCCGACTGGAGCGAGGGTGACGCCGAACAGGCGTACCTGGCCGTCCAGCAGCTGAGAAACGCACTCATCGCACATCACACCGCACCGGGACAGCGTCGCCTCGGTCCGAAACAGAATCAGGAAGCAGATGTCTAGTTCAGTCGAGGCGGTGACACCGCGTGATCCCTTCGCGATGACGCACCGCGAAATCCTCGAGGCGATGACCGGACTGCTCGCGGCGCTTTTCACGGCGCTGCTGAGCACCACGATCGTCGCGACCGCCCTGCCGACCATCATCGGTGACCTGAAGGGCTCGCAGACCGCCTACGCCTGGGTCATCACCACGGCGCTGCTCGCCAACGCGGCCTCCACGCCGATCTGGGGCAAGTTCGCCGATCTGTTCAACAAGAAGGTGCTGGTCCAGACGGCCATCGTCATCTTCGTGCTCGGCTCGATCGTCGCCGGTTTCGCCCACAGTGTGCCGCTGCTGCTCGTGGCGCGCGTCGTGCAGGGTGTCGGCATGGGCGGTCTGACCGCGCTCGTCGTCGCCATCATCGGTTCGATCGTCGCGCCCCGTGAGCGCGGCAGGTATTCCGGTTACATGGGCGCGGTCATGGCCGTCGCCATGTCGGGCGGACCCATTCTGGGCGGCGTCATCGTCGACAGCCCCCTCGGGTGGCGATGGTGCTTCTTCGTCTGCGTGCCGCTGGCCGTCATCGCGCTGGTGCTGTTGCAGCGGACCCTGCGTCTGCCGACCGAACGCAAGACCGGTGTCTCGATCGACTGGCTCGGCGCCGCGCTGCTGACCGGTGGCGTGTCGGTGCTGCTCATCTGGGTGTCGTTCGCGGGCAAGGCGGGCTACTACGACTGGATCTCGGGTGAGTCCGCGCTCTACGTCGGCGGCGGTCTGCTGCTGTTGCTGGCGATGGTGTGGGTGGAATCGCGGGCCGAGTCGCCCATCATTCCGCTGCCGATCGTCACCGAGCGCACCACCGGCCTGGCGATCATCGCCTCGATCTCCGTCGGAATGGGCATGTTCGGCGCGACCACATTCCTCGGCCAGTACTTCCAGACCGCACGCGGATTCTCGCCGACGATCGCCGGTGTTCTCACGATCCCGATGGTCGCTGGCATGCTCGCCGGTTCGGCGGGCTCGGGACAGCTGATCACCCGCTTCGGCAAGTGGAAGGGTTTCGTCGTCGCCGGCGCCACCTCGCTGGTGATCGGCCTCGGACTGCTCTCGATGATCGACCACGCGACGAGCCTGTGGCAGGTCGGTATCTACATCGCCCTGGTCGGCCTCGGCGTCGGCATGATGATGCAGAACCTGGTGCTCGCGGTGCAGAACACGGTGAGCGTGCACGATATCGGCGCCGCCTCCAGCAGTGTCGCGTTCTTCCGCACCTTCGGCGGCGCGATCGGAGTCTCGGTGCTCGGTTCGGTGCTGGCCACCCGGGTGGGTGAATTGTCCGCACAGGGCTTCGACCGGATCGGCGTCGAGACGGGCTCCTCCGGCGGCGGCAATCTCGACATCGGCGCACTGCCCGCGCCCATCGCCGCGATCGTGCGCGCCGCCTACGGTGACGCCACCGGACGGATCTTCCTGATCGCGGCAGGCGCGGCGATCGTCGCACTGCTCGCCGCGATGCTCCTGCCGAACAATCCGCTGCGCCGCACTATCGACATCGACCCGGACCTCGACCCCATGCGGGCCGAGAACGATGAGGACGATGCCCCGGTGGGCGAGTTCGACGGCGACCGGCAGAAGGTCGGAGCCGGTTAGGGTTCGGCGTATCGCTCGGTAGTTCTCGCACCGCCCTCGATGATCACCGCCCCCGCTGTCGCAGCGGGGGCGGTGATCTGTGTATGGGCGGCTGGGTCCGTATATCGCCATGAGGTGGCGTCCGCCTGTGGGTGCTCCATCGGCGCGCCATGGGCGGCAAGTGCGGGCGCGTCGTGATCGGTGCTCAGTCGGCGTCCCGTGAGAGCCCGGCGGGGCGGGCTGGTTCCGCATGCGGCCTGCGCGGACAATCTCCGGCCGAACACGCAGGATTCCCACGTTTGGGGGCAATGAATGTCCCCGGAGGCCGGGGCCCCAAGTCGGCCCAGCCGACCGGTGTGAGCGCGCCGACCGAATAACTCTGTACAATGTACTGAGTTATTCGGTGTCGGAGGAGGAATATGAAGGTCGTCGAGTCCATCGCCTGTCTGAATGTCGATGATGTGCCGGGTGCGGCGGCGTTCTTCGCGAAGTACTTCGGGTTCGAGGAACTGTTCGCGGCCGACGGGTTCGCGTCGCTGTCGCGCCCCGACTCGGGAATGAAGATCGCGCTGCACCGCAGGGGATTGGAGGTCCTGCCGGAGGGGTTTCGGGATCAGCCGATGTCGGGGGTGATGCTCGCTTTCCAGGTCGACGACCTCGAAGCCGAGGAGCGGCGATTACAGGCGGAGGGTGCGCCGTTCCTCCTGCCGATGACCCGGCAGGAGTGGGGCGAGAGGGCGCTGCTCGTCGCGGGGCCGGACGGGATCGTCGTCGAACTGTGCGACTTCCCGGAGGCTCCGGGAGCGTAATCCCCTTGTCGATCGGAGGCGGGGTCCGATTGCTGTGGCTATGGGGCGTAATCCCGGTATCGATCGGGGCCGGGGGGCGATCGCTGAACCCCGGCTCCGGCGTACTGATCAGGAGATGGAGGGGCCGACAGTGAGCACGCCCGACCCGAAGGTCCGCCGCGGCGCGGCAGTACGCCCACGAACGGCTGGGGATGGCTGATCTGGACGGGTAGTCGCACCGACCGGCGCGAGCGCGGCCACGGGATTCGGATGAGCGCCGACCCGGAACGATGATCGGTCCGCGCCGACAGAGCGGTTCTGTGAGTCGGCCGCCGCTCAGACGGCTTGGGCGGTGGCGGCGGGCAGTGGCGCGGTCACCTTCTCGCGCGTGCGCAACGAAGCCCAGAGTGCGGCGGTGGCGGCGGTGCACGCGCCCGCGCCCGCGACGTGGAAGACGACGAGTACGGCGGGGACGTCGGTGAAGTACTGCACGACGCCGATGAGCGCCTGCGAGCAGACCAGCGCCAATAGGGTGAACAGCCGGGCGCGGACGGCGGGCATGATGCCGAAGGCGAACAGGCCGAACGCCAAGCCGATCAGTAGTGCCAGGTAGCCGACCAGCAACTGGGAATGCAGGTGGACGAGCGTGACGATCTCGACCTCGAGTCGCGCGACCGGGCGGTCGATACTCTTGTCGCCCGCGTGCGGTCCGGCGGCGGTGACGAGCGTGCCCGCGACCAGGACGGCGGCCAGCGCGGCGGCGCAGAGGGCGGTGAGCCAACGCAGCGGCGCGGGGGCGCGCACGGCTTCTATTCCGTCGTCAGGTTCGGAGACCTTGGCGTACAGCACGGTCGCCAGCCACACCATCAGCATGGAGACGAGCAGGTGCACCGCGACGGTCCACCAGAGCAGTCCGGTACGGACGGTGATCCCGCCGATGACGGCCTGCAATACCGTGCCGCCCGGCATCAGCCACGCGTACACCAGAACGTCGTGGCGGCGTCGGGCCCTGATCACGGCGAGCACGATCAGTCCGGCGAAGAGGCTGACCACGAAGGTCAGCATGCGGTTGCCGAATTCCACCGCCTGGTGCACGACCGCGACTTCGGACACCCCGATGGGGGTGAAACTGCCGGGGAAGCATCGCGGCCAGGTCGGGCAGCCGAGTCCGGAGGCGGTGACCCGGACGATCGACCCGGTGACGGCGATCCCGGCCTGGGTGAGGATCACCGCGAACGCCGTCAACCGCTGCACTCGCAGTGAGGGCAGCGGGAGGCGATCGACAAGTCCGACGAATGCGCGATACAGCACCCGACGATGGTAGCGGCAGCAGATCCGGCCACCGCACCCGGACTACTACAAGGCGTCGTTAGTCAGTGGAAGCGGAAGAATCGCGTGCCGAGGAAGGCGCAGACCGCGCCCCACACCGCGAGCACGACGAGTCCGAACCAATCGATGGAACCGCGCAGCGCTTCCTCCAGCGTGACGGCGAGCGCGCCGGAGGGAACCAGGCGGGCCAGCACGTTCACCACGGTCGGCAGATCGTCGGAGGCGAAGACGATACTGGCGATGCCGAGCATGACGAACCAGAGCACATTCGCCAGCGCGAGCACGACCTCCGCCTTGAGGGTGCCGCCGAGCAGCAGGCCCATGGTGGCGAAGGTGAACGTGCCGAGGGCGATCACCAGGGCGCCGAGCAGCAGGCCGGTCGGCTCCGGTCGCCAGCCCAGCGCGACGCCGATGAGGCCGAGCACGATCGCCTGGAGCACCACCACGATCAGCACCGCGGCGCTCTTGCCCGCGATGATGCCCCAGCGAGGAAGTGCCGTGGCGCCCAAGCGTTTCAGCGCACCGTATCGGCGATCGAAACCGACCGCGATGGCCTGACCGGTGAACGCCGTCGACATCACCGCGACCATCATCACCGCGGGCACGATCTTGTCCACCCGGTCGTCGCCGAGTCCGCCGAAGGGCAGCAGGGCCAATCCGACGAGCAGGGTGATCGGGATGAACAGCGTCAGTAGCAACTGTTCGCCGTTGCGCAGCAACAGGATCAGTTCGAGTCGGGTCTGCGCGAGCAGCATGGCGGTGCGCGCGGCCGGGCGAGGCGCGGGGGAGAAGGTGCCGGGCGCGAAGCGGTTGGCAGCGGGATCGACGTTGGTCATCCGCGCAGATCCCGTCCGGTGAGTTCCAAGAAGACGTCCTCCAGCCGACGCTGATCGATGCGGATATCGGTGGCGAGGACATTGAGCCTGGCGCACCACGCCGTTGTCGTCGCCAGCACCTGTGGGTCGATCTCGCCTTCGATCAGGTAGGAGCCCGGCGTGGTCTCGCGTGGCGAGAACCCTTCCGGCAGCGCTGATTTCAGCAATTCGAGATTCAACTTCGGCGGAGCGGTGAAACGCAGTTGCCCGGCCGCTCCGTGCGCGGTGACCTCGGCGGGCGTGCCCGCGGCGACGATCTGCCCGTGGTCGATGATGATGAGCTGATCGGCGAGCTGTTCGGCCTCGTCCATCAGATGCGTGGTCAGTACGACGGTCACCCCGTCGCGGCGCAGCGCGTCGATGAGTTCCCAGACGATGAGGCGGGCCTGGGCGTCCAGACCGGCGGTCGGTTCATCGAGGAAGACGATCTCCGGGCGTCCGACCAGCGCGCACGCGAGGGCGAGGCGCTGTTGCTGCCCGCCGGACAGGCGACGGTAGGGGGTGCGCCGATTGTCCTGGAGACCGAGTGTGCGCAGCAGCCAATCCGGATCGAGCGGATCGGCCGAGTAGGCGGCGACCAGTTCGAGCATCTCCCCGGCGCGGGCGCCGGGGTAGGCGCCGCCGCCCTGCAACATGACACCGATCCGTGAACGCAGCCGCTCGGAGTCGGCGATCGGATCCGCGCCGAGTACCCGGACCGATCCGGCGTCGGGGGTGACGAACCCCTCGCACATCTCGACGGTGGTGGTCTTGCCCGCGCCGTTGGGGCCGAGGAGCGCGAGCACTTGGGCCCGTTCGACGTCGAAGGACAGGCCGTCTACCGCGGTGGTCTCGCCGTAACGCTTGACGACTCCATCGACGCGGACGGCGGGTCCAGAGGCAACGGTCACGGTGTCACACCGTATGCCTCGGGCCGATGTGACCTGGAAGACACCCCCGCACGGTCAGTCGCCCGACCTCGCCGCGGGCAGCGCGCTCTCCGCGCCGGATCTGTTCAACCGCCACGGCAGCGATTTGCGGGTGGCCAGAATCATCAGCAGGCAGGTGACGATGGTGATCGCCGCGGCGTAGATGAGGACGAACGGGGTGATGTCGCTGCCCGACGGCATCAGCAGTACGGCCACCGTCGCCGAGGCCACCGTCGCCGGGACGCGGAAGGCGGGCCGGTTGGCCCACGCGGCCAGCGGCACGATGCCCCACAGCAGGTACCACGGCTGCACCACCGGGAACAGCAGCACGACCGCGCCGAACGCGACACCGAGCGCGCCGACCGGATGCAGGCGACCGCTCCAGGCCGCGATCAGCAGCCGTACCACGATCAGCGCGGCGGCGGCGGCGGCGATCGGACGGGTGATACTGAGCAGCGCGGTGGTGTGATCGCCGAGACCGAGCAGGACGCCGCCGAATCCGGTGGCGACGCCGAGGGCCGTCGGCAGTGACATCCAGCTGCGCACCGTGCTCGCCGTGTTGAGCGTGTCGATCCAGCCGAATCCGAGTCCGCTGCCGAAACACACCGCCAGCAGCACCGTCGCGGTCGTGGCGCCGAGTAGGAGCGCCGCGCTGCAGATCGCGCGCCAACTCCCGCCCCACCGTCTGCTCAAGGCCATCCAGACGAACGCGAGCGCCAGCATCGACGGGATCTTGACGGTGGCCGACAGCGCGATCACCGTCGTGCCCGCCAGTAACAGGGTCAGCGTGTGACCGCGTATCGGGCCGGTGCGACCGAGCGCGGCCAGGCACAGTTCCAGCCCGACCAGCATCAGGCCGATCATCATCGCCTCGTTGTGCACGCCGGACACCAGGTGGAATATCACCAGCGGATTCGCGGCGCCCAGCCACAGGGCGGCGACACCGGACACGCGGCAGCGCTGCGCCAGACGCGGCAGCGCCCACACGATGCACGCGATGCCGACCAGCGCGAGCAGGCGATGCAGTAGTACACCGGCCAGAATGTTCTCGCCGGTCAGTTCCGCGATGCCCTTGCCGAACCAGATCGACAACGGCCCGTACGGCGCGGGGGAGTTCTGCCAGATATTCGGGACGCTGCGGGTGAGCACATGGTCCTGGCCCAGTCCGGTCACCGGGCCGACGTCGTAGGGATCGAGTCCGCGCGCCGCGATCTCGCCCTGGGCCAGATAGGAATACACGTCCTGGCTGAACATGGGCGGCGCGACCGAGAGCGGAATGATCCACAGCAGCAGCGTGCGATCCAGTTGCGACCGGCTGAGCCTGCGGACCCGATTCGATTGCAGGCCGAGCGCGAACCGGCCGAGCAGCAGCCAGGCCAGCATGACGATGACGGTGCCGAGCATGGTCACGGCCAACCCGGAACTGTGCACCCGGGCGGGCAGGCCGAGGATGGCCTTGCCGTAGGTGGGGTTCTGCAAGGTCGGCTGCGCGCCGAGTCCGAGCGCGCCGATCGCCATCATCACCGAACCGGTCGCGCCGAGCAGTCTGACCCGGCGCAGCTGGCCGGTCTCGTTGACATTGAGACCTGCGGCCTCGGGTTCGTTGACGTGGAGCGCTTCGCTGACGGTGTGATCGGGCGGAACATCGAGTCCGATGACGCGCCTGCCGAGGGCGACGGCGGAGGCGAACGGCTTGGTCGCACGCAGTCGGGTCAGGGTTCTCGAGGGGGCGGATCGATCGTCATCGACACCGTCTGCACCCTGTTGGCCTGACTTCACCGGGTCAGCGTAGCCGATCGGGGGTGGGCGTTCCGTGGTCGGAAGCACGGCGCTGATCCCCTGTTCGCGGCGGGGTTCAGGGGCGCCCGAGCGGGGCCGATCCCGGTGGGCTCGCAACCTGTCGACGTCGGCCGGTGCCTCCGTCGGAGGTCGTGACCGCGACCGCTGGCTCGCGTCGACGTTGTGGCCGTCTCGGCTCGTGGAGGCGCTGAGCCCCGATGCGCTGTCGGGGTGATTATCGAATTCCGCACGTCGCGCGGACCCGATACGTGGATTCACGCGGTGTGCTGCGCGTCACTCACGACGGCGGTCGGTCACCGCGCGCAGCCGACGTTTCGCACGGTCACGCGCATGGATGTCCGATTTTCCGCAGGTAGGGCCCTACTTCTGGTCAGGGCACCCTTATTAGATTTCGGGAACGAATTCCGCCACACTGATGTTGTGAAAAGCGTGGGCTTGCGGAAAAACGACGGAAGGCCCGGCCGTCCGGCCGGTGCCGCGTCCTCCGCCGCCTCCGTTCCGGTGGGCGCGGAAGGACCGACGCGAGCTGCCATCGTGCAGTTGCTGCTCGAAGAGGGGCCGATCACCGCGACCGCGATCGGAACGAGACTCGGTCTCGCCCCCGCGGGGGTGCGCCGTCACCTCGACGCCCTGATCGATTCCGGTCAGGCACGCGCGGCTCGTTCCGCGCCGTGGCAGCAGAAGGGGCGCGGCCGTCCCGCCAAGCAGTACCAGCTGACGGCGACCGGCCGAGGCAAACTCGGTCACGCCTACGACGATCTCGCGGGGGCCGCGATCCGGCAACTCGGCGAGATCGGCGGCGAACAGGCGATCACCGAATTCGCGCGCAAACGGGCACGCACTATCGTGGCCGGGATCGACGCGATCGGGGAGCACACCCCGGAGAAAACCGAGGCCAAGGCCGAGGAGATCGCCGAAGCGTGCACCGAAGCGGGTTTCGCTGCGACCACCCGCAAGGTGGGCGCGGGCGTGCAGATCTGCCAGCACCACTGCCCGGTCGCCCATGTCGCGGAGGAATTCCCGCAACTGTGCGAGGCCGAGCTGGAGGTGTTCCGCGAACTGCTCGGCACCCATGTGCAGCGGCTCGCCACGATCGCCAACGGTGACTGCGCGTGCACGACGCACGTGCCGCTGATGGTGATGCCAACCCCGAAAACTTCTCCATCCTCCGTCGCACAGCCCGCGACGGTACGAACGAACGACTCCGGAAGGAGTGCCGAATGACGACGACCTCCGCGGCGAGCCGCGAATCAGCCGCTGTCCAGGTTCAGCCTTTGACTCAGGAAGAGACGATTGCTTCCCTGGGTAAATACGGTTACGGCTGGAGCGATTCGGACGCGGCCGGTGCCAGCGCGCAACGAGGCCTGTCCGAGGCTGTCGTCCGCGACATCTCGGCCAAGAAGAACGAGACCGAATGGATGCTCGAACAGCGACTCAAGGCGCTGCGCATCTTCGATCGCAAGCCCATGCCGAACTGGGGTTCCAACCTCGACGGCATCGACTTCGACAACATCAAGTACTTCGTGCGCTCGAGCGAGAAGCAGGCCGAGAGCTGGGAAGACCTGCCTGAGGACATCAAGAACACCTACGACCGGCTCGGGATCCCGGAAGCGGAGAAGCAGCGTCTGGTCGCCGGTGTCGCCGCGCAGTACGAATCCGAGGTGGTCTACCACTCGATTCGTGAGGACCTGGAGAAGCAGGGTGTCATCTTCATGGACACCGACACCGGTCTGCGCGAGCACCCGGAGATCTTCGAGCAGTACTTCGGTTCGGTGATCCCGGCCGGTGACAACAAGTTCTCCGCGCTGAACACCGCCGTGTGGTCGGGTGGCTCGTTCATCTACGTGCCGCCTGGCGTGCAGGTCGACATCCCGTTGCAGGCCTACTTCCGGATCAACACCGAGAACATGGGTCAGTTCGAGCGGACCCTGATCATCGTCGACGAGGGCGCCTACGTGCACTACGTCGAGGGCTGTACAGCACCGATCTACAAGTCGGATTCGCTGCACTCCGCGGTGGTCGAGATCATCGTGAAGAAGGGCGGCCGCTGCCGCTACACCACCATCCAGAACTGGTCGAACAACGTCTACAACCTGGTCACCAAGCGGGCCAAGGCCGAGGCGGGCGCGACCATGGAGTGGATCGACGGCAATATCGGCTCCAAGGTCACCATGAAGTACCCGGCGGTCTGGATGACCGGCGAGTACGCCAAGGGCGAGGTGCTCTCGGTGGCGTTCGCCGGCGAGGGCCAACACCAGGACACCGGTGCGAAGATGCTGCACCTGGCGCCGCACACCTCGTCGACCATCGTGTCGAAGTCGGTGGCGCGCGGCGGCGGTCGCGCTTCCTATCGCGGCCTGGTCCAGGTCAACAAGGGCGCCTACGGCTCGAAGTCGACGGTGAAATGCGACGCGCTGCTGGTCGACACCATCAGCCGCTCCGACACCTACCCCTACGTCGACATCCGCGAGGACGACGTGACGATGGGGCACGAGGCGACCGTGTCGAAGGTGTCCGAGGATCAGCTGTTCTACCTCATGAGTCGCGGTATGAGCGAGGACGAGGCGATGGCGATGGTGGTGCGCGGCTTCGTCGAGCCCATCGCCAAGGAACTGCCGATGGAATACGCGTTGGAACTGAACCGGCTCATCGAGCTGCAGATGGAAGGAGCCGTCGGCTGATGGCGACTGGCGTAATCGGAGCGGTCGAGGGCGAGAACCCGACGATCAAGCCGATCCAGAACCCGGGTGCCGGCGCGGCGACCAACAAGGGCGAGGTCTTCACCTCGTTCGATGTGGACGCCTTCGAGGTGCCTTCGGGTCGTGACGAGGAGTGGCGGTTCACCCCGCTGCGTAGGTTGCGCGGTCTGCACGACGGCAGCGCGACCCGCGACGGCGCGGCCACCGTCGAGATCGGCGCGGTCGAGGGTGTGACGGTGGAAACCGTCGCACGCGACGACGTTCGCCTCGGCCGGGCCGGTGTGCCCGCGGACCGGGTCGCCGCGCAGGCGTACTCGGGGTTCGTCACGGCCACCGTGGTGTCGGTGCCCGCCGAGACCGAGGTCGCCGAACCGGTCGTCGTCACGGTCACCGGTCCCGGCGAGGGCAAGACCGCCTTCGGCCACCTGCAGATCGCGCTCGGCAATTTCGCGGTCGCCACGGTGGTCATCGACCAGCGCGGTAGCGGAACCTATGCCGAGAACGTCGAATTCGTGCTCGGCGACAGCGCCAAGCTGACCGTCGTCGCGGTGCAGGACTGGGCCGACGACGCCGTCAACGCGACCGCGCATCACGCGAAACTCGGCCGCGACGCCACGCTTCGCCATATCGCCGTCACGCTCGGCGGAGATCTGGTGCGCCTGACCGGCAGGGTGAACTACGACGGGCCCGGCGGCGACGCCGAACTGCTCGGCCTGTACTTCGCCGACGCGGGTCAGCATTTCGAACAGCGCCTGCTGATCGATCACTCGCAGCCCAACTGCAAATCGAATGTGCTGTACAAGGGCGCGTTGCAGGGTGATCCGCACTCGCCCAAGGGCGATGCCCGGACCGTGTGGGTCGGCGATGTGCTGATCCGCGCGGCCGCCGAGGGCACCGACACGTTCGAGGTGAACCGCAATCTGGTGCTCACCGACGGCGCGCGCGCCGATTCGGTGCCGAACCTGGAGATCGAGACCGGCGAGATCGCGGGCGCCGGACATGCCAGCGCCACCGGTCGTTTCGATGACGAGCAGCTGTTCTACCTGCGTGCCCGCGGCATCCCCGAGGATGTGGCCAGGCGGCTGGTCGTACGCGGCTTCTTTCACGAGATCATCCAGAAGATCGCGGTCCCCGAGATCAGGCAGCGGCTGGAGACGGCCATCGAGGTCGAACTCGCCGCCATCGGCGTCTGATCCGCACACATCAACTTCCCACGAAGGAATTCGAATTCGATGACCACCTTGGAAATCAAGGACCTGCACGTCGAGGTCGCCAACCCGGACGAGGCGGGCGAGCCCATCAAGATCCTCAAGGGCGTCGACCTCACCGTGAAATCCGGTGAGACGCACGCCATCATGGGCCCCAACGGCTCGGGTAAGTCCACGCTGTCCTACGCGATCGCCGGACATCCCAAGTACACGGTGACCAAGGGCTCGATCACGCTCGACGGTGAGAGCATCCTCGAGATGCCGGTCGACGAGCGGGCGCGGGCGGGGCTGTTCCTCGCCATGCAGTACCCGGTCGAGGTGCCGGGTGTCTCGATGTCGAACTTCCTGCGCACCGCCGCCACCGCGGTCCGTGGCGAGGCGCCGAAGCTTCGCACCTGGGTCAAAGAGGTGAAGGAGGCGATGGGCGAACTCGAGATCGACGCCGCCTTCGGCGAGCGCAGCGTGAACGAGGGTTTCTCCGGCGGCGAGAAGAAGCGCCACGAGATCCTGCAACTGGGCCTGCTCAAGCCGAAGATCGCCATCCTGGACGAGACCGACTCCGGCCTCGACGTCGACGCGCTGCGGATCGTCTCCGAGGGCGTCAACCGCTACCGGGAGCGTGAGAACGGCGGCGTGCTGCTGATCACCCACTACACCCGTATCCTGCGCTACATCCAGCCGCAGTTCGTGCACGTCTTCGTCGGCGGCCGCATCGTCGCCGAGGGCGGCCCCGAACTTGCCGAGGAACTCGACGCCAACGGCTACGTGCGTTTCACTCAGACAGCAACAGCTGGAGCCTGATATGACAGCAGCGTCCGTGACGGGCAACGCCGTCGACGTGGCCCGCGTCCGGGCCGATTTCCCGATCCTGAGCCGCACGGTCCGGGACGGGAAGCCGTTGGTGTACCTGGATTCCGGCGCGACGTCGCAGCGACCGACCGAGGTGCTCGATGCCGAACGCGAATTCCTGATCACCAGCAATTCGGCGGTGCATCGCGGCGCGCATCAGCTGGCCGAGGAGGCGACCGACGCCTACGAGGGCGCCCGCGCCGATATCGGCCGCTTCGTCGGTGTCGAAGCCGACGAGATCGTCTTCACCAAGAACGCGACCGAATCGCTGAACCTGGTGACCTACTCCTTCGCCGACGAGCGGTTCCCGTACCACGTCGGACCGGGTGACGAGATCGTCATCACCGAGTTGGAGCACCACGCGAATCTCGTTCCGTGGCAGGAACTCGCGCGTAAGACCGGGGCCACTCTCAAGTGGTACGCGGTGACCGAGGAGGGGCGGATCGATCTCGATTCGCTCGAATTGTCGCCCGCCACCAAGGTTGTCGCGTTCACCCACCAGTCCAATGTCACCGGGGCGATCGCGCCGGTGGCCGAGTTGGTGCGCCGCGCGAAGGCGGTCGGCGCGATCGTCGTACTGGACGCCTGCCAGTCGGTGCCGCATATGCCGGTCGACTTCCGTGAACTCGGCGTCGATTTCGCCGCGTTCTCCGGTCACAAGATGCTCGGCCCGTCCGGTGTCGGCGTGCTCTACGGCCGCCGCGCGCTGCTCGAGCAGACCCCGCCTTTCATCACCGGCGGCTCCATGATCGAAACCGTCTTCATGGATCACAGCACCTACGCCCCGCCCCCGCAGCGTTTCGAAGCGGGCGTGCCGATGACCTCGCAGGTGATCGGATTGGGTGCGGCGGTACGGTATCTCGAGGCCATCGGCATGGACGCCATCGCCGCGCACGAACACGCGCTCGTCGACGCCACGCTGGCCGGTCTCGCCGCGATCCCCGGCGTGCGGATCGTCGGACCGACCGAGAATGTCGAGCGCGGTGGCGCGGTGGCGTTCGTCGTCGACGGCATCCACGCGCACGACGTCGGCCAGATCCTCGACGATCAGGGCGTCGCGATCAGGGTCGGACACCACTGCGCGTGGCCGCTGCACCGCCGTTTCGGCGTCGCGGCGACAGCGCGAGCGTCCTTCGCCGTCTACAACACGCTCGACGAGGTCGACGCACTGGTCGCGGCCGTGCGGAAGGCCAAGAGCTTCTTCGGGGTTGAATAACACATGCGTATGGAGCAGATGTACCAGGAAGTGATCCTGGACCACTACAAACATCCTCATCATCGCGGGCTGCGGGAACCGTTCGGCGCCGAAGTGCACCACGTGAACCCGACCTGCGGTGATGAGGTGACTCTGCGCGTCCACATCGGCGACGACGGTGATGTCGCCGACGTCTCCTACGACGGACAGGGCTGCTCGATCAGTCAGGCCGCGACCTCGATCCTGGCCGATCAGGTGATCGGGTTGCCGGTGCAGCAGGCGCTGAAGGTGGTCGACTCCTACAGTGAGATGATCTCCAGCCGCGGCACTGTCGAAGGCGACGAGGATGTGCTCGGCGACGGCATCGCGCTCGCCGGAGTATCGAAATACCCGGCTCGCGTGAAATGCGCGCTGTTGGGCTGGATGGCATTCAAGGACGCGGTGGTCCGGATAGCCGCCGGGGAAGGCACAGGGACAGCGGAGGATGCCAAGCGGACAATGGGCACGAATGGGGCTACGTCATGAGTGAGACATCGACGACCGAGACGACCGAGACGAGCGAAGCGGCCGGAACCGCCGAACAGCCCGAGAAGGTCGAGCTGTCGGCGGAGGAGATCAAACACCTCGAGGACATCGAGGAGGCGATGCGCGACGTCGTCGACCCGGAACTCGGTATCAACGTGGTCGATCTCGGACTGGTCTACGGTATCGCGGTCGAGAACGAGATCGCGAAACTTGACATGACCCTGACCTCGGCGGCCTGCCCGCTCACCGATGTCATCGAGGATCAGACCCGCAACGCCCTGGTCCGCAGCGGCCTGGTCGAGGACCTGGAGATCACCTGGGTCTGGATGCCGCCGTGGGGTCCGGACAAGATCACCGACGACGGCAGGGAACAACTGCGCGCTCTCGGCTTCACCGTCTGATTCCGGCGTCGTCGTAGCCGCCCCGTACCGCGGGGCGGCTTCTTCGTGCCGTGACCAGGCCGGGGAACGATAGCCGTCGGCTCCGAAAAGAATTGCTGGACAATCCGGTTCGAGACGAGCAAGATCGCCCCGTTGTCGTTCTCTAAACGGGGAGATCTTTTCGTGTCCGTGTTGCGCAAGTCGGCCCTCGCGGTCGCCGTCTCATCGACCGCCGCTCTCGCCATCGTCGGGGTGGGGTCGGGTCCCGCCGCCGCGGCGGGCAAGTACTACGGGACGCTGGCGGTGTCGAGGAGTACAGGCAAGGTGGTCGCGGCGGTCGATCAGTCGAGCCGGGTCCGCGCCGACGCCGAAGCCATCCGCGAATGCGCGGTCTACGACTGCGAATTGGTGCAGCGTTTCGTCGACGGCTGTGCCGCGATCGCCAGGGGAGCCGACGGCGCGTACGGCTGGGCGGCGGCGGGCACCCGCACCGAGGCCGAGCAGGCCGCGATCGGCGCACTCGGCGAATCCGCGCCGCCATTCCCCGATCTCGGCAGTGCGCAGGCGCGGCCTGCGGCGGTCGCCCTCTCGGCGTGCACGTCGAACGCGAACTGATCCACCCGGAACGTGAAAGGGGTGCGGACGTGGTCCACACCCCTCGGTTCCGGAATGCCCTGCCGTGATTACGGATCGATGTGCACGCCGCCGAGGATGGTCGTCAGGTCGGTGCGGTATCGCGGCAGATCCACGACCTTCACCTGGCTGCTCACCTGAACCGGGTGCACTCCCGTCGGGGCCCGGAACGCGAGTTCCAGATATTCGTAGTGGATATCGATACCGGCGCTGGGCGCGGTTCCGGTGACCCGGAGACCCCGGACGCCGCACACCTCGATGCTCTCCGAACCCGATTGACGCCAGCCCGGAGCCGTCGCACGCACCATGGTGAGATGCGCGAGGGCGGAATCGATATCGGCCAGCGAGTTGTACGTCGCGATGGTCACCATCGCGGAGCCGAGGCCACCGCTGTCGGTCGGCAGGTCGAAACGGTTCACCATGAATCCGGGGGAGGAGCCGTTGACCCAGGACAACGTCCAGCCCGGCAGTCGGGGGACGCGGATGGTGATCCGGCCCGGACGCTGTTCACTGGTGAACACCTCGTCGCTCGATTCGAAGGCGGTGCACACCGATTCGGTGGTCGCCACCGTCCGGGCTTCGGGTTCGGCCACGGGTAGTTCCGATGTGCCGCAAGCGATCACCAATGCCGCCGCGATACCGCCGAGTGCCAGGTGTTTCCCGGTACGCCACATCACCGTCATGACCGGACAGCGTAACCGGAACGACCATCGATTTGTCGACCGCTCAGCAAGTGACCAGCGAGTAGCTAATGTCGCCGGATGGTGAGCGCCGTCGGGCCGTCCACCATTCGGGGAGTCCGTATTACCGCGAGGTCGTCTCGGTCTGTGCCCGTGACAGTGCGACGGCTTGCGGTTCGTCGTCGGGTAGGCCGGTTCCGGTGGTGATCAGCCCGCCGAGACTCTGTTCGATGTAGTAGGTCCAGCCCTTGCGGCAGGCCTCGAAACATTCGAATCGGGGGACCAGGCCGACGTGGGTGAAGCGGAGTTCGGCGCCGCCCTCGGTCGCGGTGACGTCGAAGCGGATCTCGGTGCCGTTCCATTCGGTCTGGTCCTCGACGAAGTCGATCCGGTTGTCCAGCACCCGCCAGACCACCCGTTGTCCGGGCACCACCTCGGTGACCTCGATGGTGCTGCGGTGCACACCGGGAACTTCGTAGGTGAACACGTCACCGGGCCGGGCGGAGTCGCCCACGAGGGATCTGGACCACCAACCGCGCACGTCGGTGACGGCGGCGGTGACGGATTCGGGGGTTCGATCGGTGCCGATGGTTGTGGTGAAACTCTGGTCGGTCATGGCTCACTCCGTTCGATGCGGGAAATCGGCCACGATATTCAACCGATTGGTTGACAGTAGTGCCGGAATGCGGGATATTCAACCGTATGGTTGAGAGTTCTCGGGGTCGTCTCGACGTGGTATTCCACGCGCTGTCGGATTCCACGCGCCGGTCGATGTTGCGCAGCCTGGCGCGCAGGCAATGCAGTGTGGGTGAACTCGCCGCGCCGTTCGACATCTCGCTGGCGGCCGCGTCCAAACACATCAAGGTGCTGGAGCGGGCCGGGCTGGTGCGGCGCAGTGTGCGGGGACGGACGCATATCTGCCGACTCGACGCGGGGCCGCTGCGCGACGGTGTCGAATGGATGCGCTTCTACGAACGATTCTGGAACGAGAGCCTCGACGCACTGGAAACCGCACTGCTACAGGAGGATCAAGGTGAGTGAATACGGTGAGGTCGTCGACGCGGCCACGATCCGCGTCGAGCGGATCCTGCCCGGACCCATCGAGCGGGTCTGGGCGTATTTGACCGATGTCGACAAACGCGCCACCTGGCTGGCAGGCGGGTTGCTCGAACAGCACACCGGCGGCCGGGTCGACCATGTCTTCCGGATCCACGAACTCACCGGCGAGGGTGATCCGGCCGAGGTCGCCGATCGACGCCACGGCGAGGTGCTCGCCTGGGATCCGCCGCGCCTGCTGCGCCACACCTGGAGCACCGGGGGCGACCTCGCCGATTCGGTGGTGACCTTCGAACTCGACCCGGTGGACGACAAGGTCCGCCTGGTGGTCACTCACAGCAAGTTGCCGTCACGGGACGAGATGGTGAATGTGGCCTCCGGCTGGCACACGCACCTGGACTTCCTGCGCGATCGTCTCGAGGAACGGTCACCGGCGACGTTCTGGCCGAAACTCGAGGAGTTGCGCGGCGAATACGAGACGATCCTGCCCTGAGGGGATCGGGCCGAGTACCCGCGTCGGCCAGTCCGTCAGCGCGGGCGGTTCGCTCGATTGTCGCCCGCCAGGCGTCCGCGTCGTATCAGCGCGCGTTTGGTGCCGGGGGCGATCGGCGGCAACCCCACATCCGGATCTGTCTCGGGCTCGGCGGGATTCGGGCGGACGAACAGGGTCACCGACGCCGCGGCGGTGAATCCGCTGCGCGTCATGAGGGTGGCCGAGGCGGTGTTGCGGCCCTCCACATCGGTGACGATGCGGAGGGCGCCGCGGGCGAACAGCGCGTCCGAGCAGATGTCGACCAGTCGTTTGGCGATACCTTGGCCCTGCATATCGGGGGCGACGGCGATCCACTCCAGGTAGGCCCAGTCGTCGCGGAGTTCGAATTCCATCGAACCGAGGACGAAGCCGACCACCCGATCCGAATCCAGCGCCACCCAGCATGCCCCGTCCGGACTGTCGAGATGTTCGGCCACCGAGGTCAGCGACCACGATGTGTACGGCTTGGCGGTGACGTCGAACACCTCGTGCCCGAGATCGAGCACCTGACGTAGATGGCCGAGGCCCATCGGGACGATCGCCGTGACGGAGTCCATGCCGCCAGTTTGCCAGGGTCCGCAGCCGTGGACCTCAGCGCCACTCGTGCAGTTCGAGGTCGATGATGACCGGGTGCATCAGCGTCGAGACCGGTGAGCAGTTCCATCAGCAACGGAATCTCCGCGCCGATCAGGATGCCGAGCAGCATCGCGAGGAAGATCAGCGCGGAGGTGTAGATGTTGAGCCAGGCGTAGGCGGCGTAGAGCGCGAGCACCGAAAGCCCGCCGAGCAGCGCCAACGCCAATTCGACCGCGACGAAAGCCGCCGCCGCGTGTCCGCGCAGTGGTTTCGCGGCGAGCGCGCCCAACCCCATCGCGAAAACCATGACGCTCAGGGTGATCGAGGCCTGCGCGGCGGTGTCGCCGAGCAGATAGCTGCCGAGGGTGACCAGCGACAGCTCGTACACGAGACCGCAGGCCGCGCAGATGAACGCGGTGGCGAGCAGGGCGACGCGAGCAGCTCTGACCCGCTCCGGCAGAGGGCGTACGACGACGGCGGTCACTGTGCCTATTTCCCGCTCTGACTCCGGTATTGGTCGTTGGGCGGAGTATTCGGCCGGCCCCACTGCGACACCGTCGAATGGTGCCGGGTGTAACCGTTGCGGTATTGATCGACCAGGACCACCGATCCGGCACCGTTGGGGGACACCGTGATGATGTCGTCGCGATATTGCAGGTAGTTGCGGTCGCCCGATTTCCGGCTGTCGAGCGGACGGGCGGCCCCGGTGATCGCGCTGGTCAGGCGTTTCATCTGTATCCCCCGTGGAGCGCCGAACGGGCGCCCGTCCCGTGGTGATGCGACTGGACGGGGACTCTATCAGGAAGGGTCAGGCCCCTTTTCGGGCTGCGGTCTTCTTCGCGGTCTTCGCCGCGGGCGTGCTCGCCTTCTTCGCCGCCGCTTTCTTGGCCGGGGTCTTCTTCACCGCCGCCTTCTCCGCCTGCGTGCCCGATCCGCCGCTGTCCCCGGCGCCGCGGCGTCCGCTCGCCTCCAGACTGCGCTGCAAGGCGGCGACCAGATCGACGACTTCGGCGTCCATCTCGGCGGGCGCGGCCTCCCCGTGGCTGACCACCTTGCCGGTGCCGCTGGTGATGGCCTCGTCGAGCACCTTCTTCAATTCGATCTGGTACTCGTCCTTGAACAGTGTCGGATCGAAATCGTCGGACATGGTCGCGACCAGGGTCTCGGCCATATCGATCTCCTGGGAGCGCGGTTCGGACACACCGTCGAGGGATTCGAATTCGACCGCCCGGACCTCGTCGGGCCACAGCAGCGTCTGGAGGACCAGCACACCGTCGCGCACCCGCATCGCCGCGAGCCTGGTCTTCTGTCTGAGGGTGAAATGCACCAGCGCGGTGCGATCGATGCGGTCGAGTGTCGTCGCCAGCAACACATACGCCTTGGGCGTGGTCGAATCCGGCTCCAGGTAATAGCTCTTGTCGAAGAAGATCGGATCGATCTGATCCGACGGCACGAATTGCAGTACCGGAATCTCGTGCTTCTCGGCCACCGGCAATTTCGAGAAATCGTCGTCGGTCAGCACGACTTTGTCGCCTTCGGGGGATTCGTAGGCTTTGTCGATATCGGCGTACTGCACGGATTTCCCGCAGATCGTGCAGACCCGGTCGTATTTGATCCGGCCGCCGTCGGCGGCGTGGACCTGGTGAAAACGGATGTCGTGATCCTCGGTGGCGGTATAAACCTTGACGGGGACGTTGACCAGCCCGAATGCAATCGAGCCTTTCCAAATAGCTCGCATGGAGTCCATGATGGCCGACCCCGTGGGAATCCGCGAGCAGAGCCGCCCGCGGTTCGGTCACGGTCGGGTGTGGAATCGCGCAGCCACCTTTATGAAGGAGATTCGGCCTACACCGCGACCGTGCCGTAGATGGATCTGAGCCAGATCACGACCAGGGCTTCGACCCGTTGTTCCACGGTGGGCGGGCCGTCGGCGCTGAATTGTTCGAACGCGCGTTCGTTGAGTTCGACCAGGATGGTGGCGAGGGCGACGCTGTCCGGGCCGTCCGGCGCGTTGCCGTTCGCGCGTTCGGTCTCGATCACGGCGGCGATCGGTTCGACGAAGGAGGCGCGGGTGGTGTTCCAGAGGTCGGCCACCGACTGATTGCGCTGACGGGCGGTCACCATGGCCCGGAACAGGCGGCGGTGGCCTTCCCACGCCGCGAAGACTCCGCGCAGGGCGTCTTCGAGACGGTCGCGCGGTGAACCGGCGCCGTCGACCAGCAGGTGGGTCGCGTCGAGCACTTCGCGGTACATCTCCGCGCCGAGCGCGGCGACGCAGGCCGCCTTGTCCTCGAAGTAGAAATAGAACGCCGACCGGGTGACGCCCGCCGCCGCGGTCAGATCGGCGATGTTGATGTCGTCGAGAACCTGCACCTTCAACTTCTCGTCCAGGGCCCGCAGCAGGGCGAGACGGCGTTGATCGCCGCGTTTGGGGGTGCGCCGGTCGAGCAGGCCGCCCGCGTCGTCGGTCGCGGCCATCTCAGTTCTCCGACCGTGTCGGCGCGGATTCGTGTGGGAGGTGACGCATGTGTCGAGTGTGCCGTGGTCCCGGTGAGCCGTGGTGCCGCACCCCGTCCGATGCTGTCGGCCTATCCGGTGCTCGTTCGAATATCATTGCGGTGCAGCTTGTTTCGTCATGATATCCGCAATGTTCGGGTCAGGAACGCGGCTTGATGCTCACGCACCGCCTCGTGCAGGCGTTTGCCCGGATACACGTCGAAATGGTCGCCCGGGTAGTGCCGGATCTGCGCCCGCGCCTCGACCGCGGTCTTGACGGCCGCCCCGACCGGGACGCAACGGTCGAAATCGGCGATCTGGAAAAGGACCGGGCACCGCAGGGCCTGAGCGAAGCGTCGTGGGCGGTGTCCCATGGCGTCGAAGGCGATCGACGCGCTCACCTCGTTACGCCAGGTGGGGCCGGCGATCGAGAGGTAATCGTCGTACGTGCCGGGCAGATTCAGCAGCGCGACCTCGTCGGGCCGCCCGACCGCGGGCAGCATGACCCGGGGACGGCGGGCGGCGGCGGCACGTTTGTCCTCGGCGGCGCGCAGCAGCAGGCGCGCGGTCGTGGTGGCGCGGGTGGACAGTGACGCGGCCGGTTCCGCGGTCGGCGGTGTCGAGACGGCGGGGCGATCGGTGGCCAGACCCGACACCAACGGTGTCAGCGCGATGATCGCGGCGATATCGGTGCGTCCCGCCGCGACCTCGAGGACGGTGCCGCCCGACAGCGAGACACCCCAGAGCACCAGCCGACGCGGATCCACCCCCGGCAGGCGCGCGGCGGTCCGCAACGCCGCGCGGTAGTCCTCGATCTGCCCCCGCAGCGAGATGACCCGGCGCGGTTCGCCCGCGCTCGCGCCGAAACCCCGGTAGTCGAACGCGAGGACGTCGAGTCCGGCTTCGGCCAGACGCGCGCCGAAGGAATCCAGTCCGCAGTCCTTGGTTCCGGCGAAACCGTGCGCCATGACGGCGGCGGGTCGTCCCGCGTCGGTGGCCAGGCGGTCGTGCGCGGCGGGGAAATGGCAGGCGTCGCAATCCACGCCGTGGGAGTCGAAGGTGAGCGATCGGGGCATGGGGCTGTCTCCGTCGGGCTGATCGCCGGTGGTCCCGGCGGGGCTGGTCGTCGTGGTGGGGCGCGGGTGATTCACGCGCGCATCCGCCGGGTGATCGCCGCGCCGCCGTCGAGCGCCCGGCGTCGGCCTTCGGGCAGTTCGCTCACCCGCATCTGTCGCTCGTAGGTGAAGAAGTCGACCTGCTGGGTGTGCCGTGGCCGGTCCAGGACGTGCCCGGTGTACATCTGCTCGTCCTCGGTGATGATCTGCTCCATCACCTCGGGTCTCGGGGGGCGGTATTCGCCCGCCGCGTAGGCCGCGATCATGCGCGCCTGGCATTCCACGAAGGGGAACAGCGTCGGCACCGACTGGGCGAAACCCGTGAACGCGAGATCGTCCATGCCCGGCACGAGGATGCGCTTGTAGAGGCGGATGCGATTGTCCGGCGCGCTGATCAGATCCGGATCGAAGAACGGGAAGGTGATGTTGTATCCGGTGGCGTAGACGATCACATCGAAATCGGCGCTGGTGCCGTCGGCGAAATGGACCGTCCGGCCGTCGAGCCGCGCCACATCGGGTTTGGGGGTCACGTCACCGCAGCCCAGGCGCAACGGCAATTCGATCGACTGGGTGCCGTGCGCGTCCATGAACCGATGCGTAGGCTTCGGCAGACCCCACTGCTCCGGATTGCCCGAGATGAATTCGGCGAAGCCGTTCACCATCCAGCGGAACATCCGGCGCGGCATGAAAGGCAGTGCGGCGCCGTATTTGTCGACCGGCTTGCCCGCCATGTACTTCGGCACGATCCAGGACCCGGAACGGGTGGACAGATACACCGTGTTCTCGGTGGCGCGCGAGGACAGTTCGACGGTGATGTCGGCCGAGCTGTTGCCGATCCCGACGACGAGGATGCGCCGACCGTGCAGGTCGAGCGGTTCGCGCGGATCGATGTAGTGGTGCGAATGGATCGTCTCGCCGGTGAACGTGCCGGGAAAATTCGGGTAGCGCGGACCCCAGTGATGTCCGTTGGCCACCACGAGGAAATCGAAGTCACGGGCCGCCCCGTCGGTGGTGTGCAGTGTCCACCCGCCCTCGGCGTGATGTTCGGCGCGCACGACGGCGTTGCCGAATTCGATCCGGTCGAGCAGTCCGAAAGCCGCCGTGTACTCATCGAGATAGGCCTTGATCTGCGAGTGGTGCGGGAAGTCCGGATACTCCCGAGGAATCGGGAAGTCCTGGAACGAGAGCCGATATTTCGAGGTGTCGATATGCAGCGACCGGTACGCGCTCGAGTGCCCGTTCGGATTGCGGAACGCCCAGTTGCCGCCGATCCGATCCGACGCTTCGAAACAGGTGTACGGAATCCCGTAGTTCCCGAGCATCTTCCCCGCCGTGAGCCCGGCGATGCCCGCGCCGATGATCGCGGTGGACGGTGGACTGCCGGTCTCGCTCATGGTGATCCTTCGTTCCAGTCGGGTCGGCGGACTCGCCACCGACCCGGAATCCGACGCGCGTCAGATATAACTGTCGCGCGTGAAATCGGACGAGAATCGCGGATATCGGCGCCGGCGACGCGGTGGGAACTCCTCGGCCCCGCACGCTCCGCTCCGTCATGCCAGAATTCGCGGGGTGCATGGTCTGGAGATCGAGACCGCCGTCGGCAGCGATATCGGTCGCCGCTACTCGGCGAACTTCGACGTCACCCACCTGGTCGAACAACCCCTGCTGGCGGTATTGGCCGACGGGATGGGGGAGGGACCGGGCAGCGCGCCCGCCGGGCGGACCGCGGTCGATATCTTCGTCGACCACGTCACGCGCGGACCGGAGCCGGGGCCGGACGGGTTTCGTGACGCGGTAGCGGCAGCTCACGCCGAGGTGAGTCGAATCGGCCGGAGAACGCGGGATCTGGCCGGGTGCACACTGACCGCCATGGTGGCCACCTCGCGGGAATGCTGGCTGGTGCAGATCGGTGACTCCCGGGTGTACCGGTTGCGTGCCGGGCTGCTCGAACTGCTGACCACCGACCACACGATGGCCTGGCTCGGCGCCGTGCACGGTTGGTATCCGTTCGACTCGGCGCAGGCCGCGTCGGCGCGGTATCAGCTGACCCGCTATATCGGTCACGGGGGCGCGCCGGAACCGGATGTGCTCAGCGTGACGATGAGACCGGGTGACCGGTACCTGCTGTGCACCGACGGAGTATCCGAGCAGGTCGGCTACGACGACCTACGAACCTTCCTCGGTCGGAACACGCCGCCGCGGTCCGTTGTCACGAGCCTGTTGGCCGCGTGCGACAGGGCGGGCGGAAACGACAACGCCTCCGCCATCGTGATCCGGGTCGACTGACCGCGCGGTATCGGGACGCCGATGGTGTACATCGAACGGCACCGGAACGACTCGGAATTTCGAGTGGGGGATCGTCATCCGTGCTGCTGGACACCTGGTGTCAACGACCCGGTTCGGGCGGAACTCCGGTGGTGCGTGCGGGAAGGACGAGCGGGCGGCGCAGGTGCGGGGGCACTGCGGCGAAAAGCGATCCCATCGCGGCCAGGGTTCCGGCGAGGTCGGAACGGCCGGACAGGTAGGCGCGTTGCCGCGCGGGCGGGAGCGTGAAGAAGGCGTCGAAGAATTCGGGCATGTTCCGTGGTGGCATGGCCAGGAGTGCGCGGAGTCCGGCGGCGCGCAGTGCGGCGACCGCGCGGGTGCGCAGCGGGTGCGCGGGGGAGTCGGCGGCCACCGCGTCGGCGGCGGCGAGTGCCGCCGCGACGCTGTAACCCGTTGCCGGGTGCGTGAATCCGCCCGCGGCGCCGAACCGGTGACGGCCCTGGTGTCCGCCCTGCACCGGGAAACGGACCCGCTCGACGGTCTCGTCGCCGTCGAGCTCGATTCCCCGCGAACGCAATCGATGAACCAGGCGGTCCCTGAGTTCACGGGTGGACAGTGCGGGTCGTCCCGCCAGACAGGTCTCCTCGAGCAGCATGGCGCCGCCGCCGAGCGGTACCGCGTACAGGAACGACGGTGGCGCGTCGGAATTCGCGCCGTTGTCGCGCCGCCAGTCCATGAAGGCCGGTTCGATGCCCTCGGTCCGCTCGGGACCGAGGACCACGCCGTAGGCGGTCTGCTCGGCGAGCGCGGGGGAGCGGGCGACGCCGCGGGCGTCGATCACCCGGTCCGCGCCGAGCACGGTCCCCGACGCGCAGACCACCGAATCGCGGCCGAGTTCGGTCACCCGATCCGCCAGGACCGTCGCCCCGTCGATGTCCAGCGACGCGCGCAGCCGCTCGGTGTCGAAGACGACGTAGCGCCGGTCCACCTCGTGACGCAGATATCCCCAGACGATCGGACGGTCGACGGTCGCGGCGATCACCTCGGGGTCGAGCCAATCGGGGAGTTCGTCGGCCCACGCCGCGTACGTCGCCGTCCAGCGCCGTAGCGGAACAGGGTCGACGACGGTCACCGTGAGCCCGCGCGCCAGGCAGCGCGAGGCCACGGCCCGGCCCGCGGGTCCGAGTCCGCAGACGACGACCCGCTCGCTCACCGCCGCTCGCCGCGTGAGATCCGCATCGGTGCTCCCGTTCGTGTCGGTGCCGCCGTGGTCCGGACCGGTCCGCAGGGCCTACGGGACCTGCCTCACAAGCCGCCCGTCGAGAGCAGCCCACCGTCCACGCGCACCGTCTCACCGGTGATCCACGCGGCCTCGTCGGACGCGAGGAAGGCGATCAGGCGGGCGACATCCTCCGGCGAGCCGAGACGTTTCATCGGGTACACCGAGGCGGCCTTCTCCTCGTCGGCGGAATACAGCGCGTCCGCGAATTTGGTCTTGACGACGCCGGGAGCGACGGCGTTGACCCGGATCTTCGGTCCGAGCTGCCAGGCGAGCTCGTCGGTGAGCCGGATGAGCGCGGCCTTGGAGGCGCCGTAGGCGGCGATCACGCCGGTGGAACGAATACCGGCGACGCTGGCGACGTTGACGACCGCGCCGCCGTTGTCGCGCATCCACGCCTTGTACGCCTCCTGGACGTAGCCCAGCGCGGCCACGACGTTCACGTCGAAGATCTTGCGCACCGCGTCCAGATCGGCCTCCATCAGCGACCCGTACACCGGGTTGATGCCGGTGTTGTTGATCAGGATGTCGATCGAACCGAATTCGGCGACGACCCGCGCCACCGCGGCGGCCCTGCTGTCGGCATCGCCGGAGTTGCCCGCGAGCGCCACGATCTCGCCCTTGTGGCCCAGCGCGCGCAATTCGGCGGCGGCGGCCTCGAGCGGTTCCGGTTTGCGCGCGGTGATCAGCACGTTCGCGCCGCGTCGTGCCAGTTCGGCGGCGACCGCCTTGCCGATACCCCGGCTCGCGCCGCTGACCAGTGCGCTTCTACCCAACAGATCGGTGCTCATGTGAGGGCACGTTACCGCAGCGATCTCGGCCTCCGGTCGAGGATGCGGACCGGCAATCTCCTGGAATTCGCGGCATCGATTCGGCCCGTGGGAACCTCCCGCGAAGAGTTATTGCCGTCACATGAGCATCGCGCGGTGCATGGTGTGGGATATGTGGCGGGTAAAATCGGTGGTTCTTGTGGGTATCGCGTCGCACAATCGAGCAGCAACCGCCCAGCAGCGCCTATTCGCACCATTGTCTATTCGTGAGGAGCCCGTCTGTGATCACCGCGACCGACCTGGAGGTCCGGGCCGGAGTCCGCACCTTGTTGTCGGCACCTGGTCCGGCGTTACGGGTGCAGGCGGGCGACCGGATCGGCCTCGTCGGGCGTAACGGCGCGGGCAAGACGACGACCCTGCGGATCCTGGCGGGCGAAGGCGAACCCTACGCCGGAAAAATTCTGCGCTCCACCGAAATCGGGTACCTGCCGCAGGACCCTCGCGAGGGCAACCTGGACGTGCTCGCGCGTGACCGGGTGCTGTCGGCGCGCGGCCTCGACAGTCTCATCCGGGACATGGAGAAGCAGCAGGCGCTGATGGCCGAGGTCGCCGACGAGGCGGAACGCGAGAAGGCGATCCGCAAGTACGGCAGGCTCGAGGAGCGTTTCTCGTCACTCGGCGGCTATGTCGCCGAGAGCGAGGCGGCCAGGATCTGCCACAGCCTCGGCCTGCCGGATCGGGTGCTCGGGCAGGCGCTGCGCACGCTGTCCGGTGGTCAGCGTCGGCGAATCGAATTGGCGCGCATCCTCTTCTCCGCCTCCGACGGCAGCGGAGGCCGCTCCGATCGCATCCTGCTCCTGGACGAGCCGACCAACCACCTCGATGCCGACTCCATCACCTGGCTGCGCGGATTCCTCCAGAGTCACGACGGCGGCGTGATCGTCATCAGCCACGATGTGGAACTGCTCGAGGCGGTCGTGAACAAGGTGTGGTTCCTCGACGCCGTGCGCGGCGAGGCGGACGTCTACAACATGGGCTGGAAGAAATACCTCGACGCCCGCGCCACCGACGAGCAGCGCCGGGTCAGGGAACGCGCCAACGCGGAGAAGAAGGCGAGCGCGCTCAAGTCGCAGGCCGCCAAACTCGGTGCGAAGGCCACGAAAGCCACTGCGGCACAGAACATGGCCAAACGCGCCGACCGACTGCTGGCCGAACTCGACGATGTCAGGGTGGCCGACCGGGTCGCCAGGATCAAGTTCCCGGAACCGGCCCCGTGCGGCAAGACACCGCTGATGGCGGAGAACCTGACCAAACTCTACGGTTCGCTCGAGATCTTCACCGGCGTGAACCTCGCCATCGACCGGGGCAGCCGGGTGGTCATCCTCGGCCTCAACGGCGCGGGTAAGACGACCCTGCTGCGGCTGCTCGCCGGCGTCGAGACGCCGACCGCGGGCGGTCTGGTGGCCGGACACGGGTTGAAGGTCGGCTATTTCGCGCAGGAGCACGACACCCTCGACGACACCGCGACGGTGTGGGAGAACATCCGCCATGCCGCGCCGGACGCGGGTGAGCAGGAATTGCGCGGTCTGCTCGGCGCGTTCATGTTCTCCGGTCCGCAGCTGGAACAGCCCGCGGGCACCCTGTCCGGCGGTGAGAAGACGCGTCTGGCGCTGGCGGGCCTGGTCTCGTCGGCGGCCAATGTGCTGCTGCTCGACGAGCCGACCAACAACCTCGATCCGATCTCGCGCGAACAGGTGCTCGACGCGCTGCGCACCTACGGCGGCGCGGTGGTGCTGGTGACCCACGATCCGGGCGCGGCGGAGGCTTTGTCGCCGGAGCGGGTCATTCTACTGCCCGACGGCACGGAAGATCATTGGTCGGCTGAATATCTGGAATTGATTCAGCTCGCGTGATTCTCATCACAAGCACCCGTTGATCACGGCCCGTCGAGTGCTTAGCCTGGAGTGACGCGCTGCTCGGCGACTCGGAGGAAGCCATGAGCGACAGGCCCACACAGAACAAGGCCCCATTGGGAAAGGGCACCCGCGTCACGGGGAAGTCACGTGACCGTCTACAGAACCAGCTGAAGAAGCAATACGAGGCGGGTGCAAGCATCCGCTCGCTGGCACGCGCTACGGGGCGCTCCTACGGATTCATCCACAACGTGCTGGTGGAGTCGCATGTGCAACTCCGCAGCCGCGGCGGCGCCAATCGGCGAAAGAGCCAATAGCCGCCGATCGAATGTGACCTCCTGCCGTACCGCCGGTCCGATCGTGGGTCGGTGGTACGGACGGACAGCCATGCGTGCGTCGGCGTATCCGCCACGGGCACAACGGGATAACGACGTGTCATGAGGGCTTTACCCGAGCCGGGGATCATCGTGCCCGGTGAAGGAAGAGCGGATCAGTAGCCGGGAACCGCGCCGTCACCGTGCACGAGCAGATTGCTCAGGCTGCGGAACAGCGGTAATCCGGTCTTGATCTCCAGGTAGGCGAACTGGCCCTGCGGGTTGACCTCGAGGAAGTAGTACTCGCCGTCGCGACCGAGCCGTAGGTCGATCACGCCGAAACTCAGTCCGAGCGCGCCCATCAGTGTGGCGAGAGATTTGCTCACCGAGGCCGGTAGCTGCTCGCGCGCGAATTCGACCGAGGTGTCGAGGCGGGAATCGATGCGCCCGACACCGGCCTGCGAATCGATCCGCACCGTCCACTCCACGCCGTCGACCCACACCACGCGCAGGTCACAGGTGGCGTCGATGTAATCCTGGAAGGTGGTCGGTGAGGTGCGGATACTCGTGAGCTTCCCGAAGTCCGCGCGATCGATGATCCTGGTCTCCGCGAATTCGGCTCGCCCGGTCCCGGTGCGTTTGTAAACCACTGGGCCGGGACGGGATTCGGCGAAGCTGCGGGCCTCGTCCGGATCATTGGTGATCAATGTCTCAGAGCGCGTCTGAGATCTCGGTCACCGGCTGGCGTGTGACGCCGGATATGTAGAGGGACTCCCGGTACGACTGAGGTTTCCACACCAAGACGTCACACCGAGAGTCCCTGTGCCAGTGTCGCTTACCTGCTTGTGCTTGTCGTGCCCAGCCCACGGCGAGTCGCCGAAGTGCCCGTTCTATCCGTCTTCGTCGCTGACCGACCCGCAGTGGGCGATCCTGGAGCCGCTGCTTCCGCCACCAGGCAACACCGCCGGTAAGGGCGGCCGACACGAAAAGTGGTCGCGGCGGCTGGTGTGCGACGCGATCTTCTACCTGTCGCGCGGCGGGATCGCGTGGGCGCAGCTGCCGCACGATTTCCCACCTGCGAAAACCGTGTACGACATCTACCGGCGATGGACGAAAGCCGGTGCATGGCAACGTATCCACGATGCACTGCGTGATCGTGCCCGAGTCGCCGCCGGTCGGGCGCCGCAGCCGACCGCGGCGGTGATCGACTCGCAGACCGTGCGCGGCGCCGACACCGTCGCAGCGGGTACGGCCGGATACGACGCGGGCAAGAAGATCAAAGGCCGCAAACGCCACATCGCCACCGATACCAGCGGGCTACTGCTGGCCGTCGTGGTCACCGCCGCCTCGATCCAGGACCGCGACGCCGCGCACCGGCTGCTGGCCGCTGTCGCGGCCCGCTTCGCCACCATCACGCACGTATTCGCCGACGGCGGCTACGCCGGGCGACTGGTCATCTGGACGAAATCTGTTCTCGCCCAAACTATTCAGATCGTCAAACGCAGCGACACCGCCACCGGGTTCGAAGTCCTGCCACGCCGCTGGGTAGTCGAACGCACATTCGGCTGGCTCGTCAAACACCGCCGATGCGTCCGCGACTACGAAACCCGCCCCGACCACCACGAAGCCATGGTCTACATCGCTGCCATCCACACCCTCACCCGACGACTGGCTCACGCCAGCACACCAGCCACATGAGATCCCAGACGCCCTCTCAGGAACGGTGAAACCGGCGCGCAGTGCCGTCTCCAGTTGAACGATCTTGCGGCTCGCGGTGCGGTCGGCGCCGGGATCGTTGATCCATGCGGCGGGAATCGACCACAGCATGCCCTGGCTGAAACCGTCGCATTCGGCTTGGCGAAAGGCGTCGTCGGAGGCCCGGATACCGGTGGGGACCGCGGACAGATGCGGTCGACGCCACCAGACCGAACGGACGTCGTCGAGTCCGATGAGGTGCGACATCGAGCGCGTCGTGCCGAGCCGGTCCAGCCGGAAGCTCCCGTACTCGCGCGGGAAATCACGCAGGTCGAGATGAATCGGGCTGAGCCCGTGGTGTTCTCGCAGCGTCGCCGCCATCGCGGTGCCGTGTAGATCGTCGGTTTCCGAGACAATGAGCACCGAACCTCGCGGGCTTGCCACCATGCGCGGGGCCGCTCAGTCGAGGCTGTCGCAGTTGATGCCGTCGTCGCTGCTGTCGAGCGATTTCGTCTGGCAGTAGGTGTGGGTCGCGCCGCTGCCGGATGACCCGTCGGTGATTCGCATCCGCTCCGCCCAGGAATCCGTGAGTTGTTGCAGCAGTTCGTCTCCCAGCGCGGGGGACGGCTCCCCCGCGAGGGTCAGCGGCCGCTCGACCAGGTCGATGCGCAGCCTGCGGGTGAAATCGGCGGTGGCGCCGGGCCGGATGTCCACCAGGACCGGCCGCTCGTCGTCGGTGCGATCGTCCACGCCCGCGGAATCGAGTACGCGGAGCACATCGTCGCGACGGAAGGTCCACGTCCCCTCGGCGACGCGGACGGAGATCTCACGTTCCGACTCGGCCACGAGCAGGCCTTGTAAAGCGGGAACGCGGTCACCCGTCGCCGGCGCGCCTCCTGGGAGGTGGATTGCGTCGGTCATGATGTGAACTCCGATCTGCTCGCGATTAGCCATGACCCTCGAGCGTGAACAGGATCATATCGTGTGAGGCCCCGTGACCGACCCGGTTCGGAAGATTTAAACCCCGGTGGCAAACAGATTAACGGGGGCCGGATAGGCTTGCACCGAAAGATTTTCGGTGGGTGCCCACCCCACCTGTCGCTAACATGCAGCTATTTCATTGTGGGATTTGTCTTCCCGCGTTGCTGGGCGGTGGCGGTGCCGCGGGGCCCGGACGATCGGGGTTCGCTCGTTCGGAGTCCGAGGAGTTCGGGTCGCTCCGCGAGGGCGCGCAGTCGCGCTCCCGGATCGGCCACGAGTTTGCGCGCGGTGAGATCGAGTATGCCGCCGATCACCGAGATCTCCGCCGCGACGGTGTCGTCGAGTTTGCGGATCTCCTGCCGGATGCGGAACGTCTTGCCGCCGGACCACTCGAAAGCGCAGTCGATGGTGACCTCGTCGCCGCCGCGCAGTTCGCGCCTGTACTTGATGGTCGTCTCGAGCACGACGGGGCCGATGCCGTCGGCGATCAACTTCTCCTGTGCCACCCCGGCGGCGCGCAGTAGTCCCCAGCGCGCGTGCTCGCCGTATTGCAGGTACACGGCCTGATTCAGGTGCCCCTGGGTGTCGAGTTCGTATCCACGCACCATCACCTGGGTAGAGAAGCTCATGGCGGAGGCAACCCCGGCCGGGCGCGGGAATGTTCCCGTGCGCCGGGATAGGTGTGTCACATCCGGTTCAGCGACGCTGGGCGGAGCGTCGCGCCCACCAGTCGGGCGCGTCGACGAAGTGATTGTCGAATTCGTCCTGGGCCGCCGCCAGATCGGCGAGGGTCGCCTCGCTCCTGCCGATGCGATCGAGCAGTCGGAAGTAGTCGAAACGTTCCACGCCCGGCATGAGGGCGATCAGGACGCGGGCCCCGCTGTCCGGCGTCGCGCCGAACGCGTGCGGCATCCGTTTCGGCACCACGACGGAACCGCCCGCCGCGACCGTGACGATCCGGTCGCCCGCGAGCAGTTGTAGTTCGCCGTCGGCGACGTAGAACAGTTCGTCGGAGCGCGTGTGATAGTGCGGAGCCGCGCCGTCCGCGCCGGTCGCGAGGGTGATCTCGGCGGTGCTGACCGAGTCCTCGGTCGCGTTCGCGTCGATGAGCAGGCGAATCCGTGCCTGCTCCGTGCCGAGGATCTCGGCCTCGTGGGGGTGCCGGACGGCGATGTCGCGGTGTTCGGCGGCGGTGCTCATGGTCACTGTGGTTCTTCGTCGGTAGTTCTTCGGCATATAGTTCGCTATCGAATGATTCGGTACCGAACTATATCCCGGCGAATAGAATGCTGTCCATGGTTGCCAAGGATTCGGGTGCGACGCGATCCGACCCGGTCGACGCCATCACCGCGCAGTGGCGTCGCGAACGGCCCGATCTCGACCTGGAGGCGATGGCGATCCTCGGTCGACTCGGCAGGTTGACGCTGGTCGCGCAACGCCGGATCGAATCGGTGTTCACCGCGCACGGCCTCCGGCGCGGTGAATTCGATGTGCTTGCGGCCCTGCGCCGTTCGGGTGATCCGTTCGAACTGAACCCCTCGGTCCTCGCCGACACCCTGATGCTGTCGCGGGCGGGGATGACCGGACGGCTGGACCGGCTCGAATCCGCCGGACTGGTGCGGCGGGTGGCGGACGCCGCCGATCGACGCGCGATCCGCGTCGTCCTCACCGACGCGGGCCGCGCGCTCGTGGACACTGTGGTCACCGATCACGTCGCGAACGAGACCGCGATGCTGTCCGTGCTCGACGCGCCGGATCGCCTCGAACTGGACCGGATCGTGCGGGTACTGCTGGAGCGGCTCGACCCCGGTTCACCCGTCTGACCGCGCGAATCGAGTAGTCGGTCACGCGCGCCGCGCACGGAACGCCGATCGGCAGGCTCGGCGATGTGAAGGCGAACGGAGGTGACCGTCGGGCCGATTTCGACATCGAGGGAACCGCGACCGGCTCCGCTGCGTCAGACCTAACGACGACAGAGCTGAAAGGTACGAATATGGGTTCGCGATTCGAATCAGACGAGCTGCGGGCTCGCACCGATGGTCTGCAAAGGCAGGTCGACGGCATGATGTCGACCTACGAACAGCAGTTGCGCGATATCGCCGCCGCGAAGTCGACGCTGGCGACGGTATCGTCGCAGGGCTGGTCCGACGACAGCCTGGTCCGAGTCACCGTCAACGGCGCCGGAATCCCGATCGACGTGTGGGTCGACGCCGGGGCGCTCAAACGATCCACTCCCGAAGGGCTTGCGGCCTCTTTCCTCCGGGCGGCCCAATCGGCCGCGCGGTCGGCCAAGGCCGATATCGACACCCTGCTGGCCCCGGTGCGCGAGGCGGCGGCGGAATTCGGTCCGCCGGAGCAGGTCTACGAGCACTTGCCGTTCGTCGGGGCGCTCGACGACATCCTCCCGCCACCACCCGAACCGGCCGCGCCCGCGCCGGAATGGCAGGATCCGGGGCCGTTGGACGACGAGGACGAAGGTCCGCACTGGAAGGGACTGGGGGCGAACCGCAATGGCTGGTGACGACTTCCGCATCGATACCGATCAGGTTGGCGCGCAGGCGGCGAAATTCGGCGAACTCGCCGGTGAACTGACCACGGGGCTGACCGATCTGGTCGCGGGGCTGTCCGCGATCGGAGATGCCTGGGGTGAGGACGAATTCGGTGAACGGTTCGCGGCGAATTACGTCGACAAGGCCGACGACGCCCTGACGAATATCGCCACGGCCGTACAGATGTTCCAATTCCTCGAGAAGGGCACCGAGGTCACGGCGAATACCTTCGGCGCTCTCGACGCCGATTTCACGAACGTCCTCACCACGATCACCTCCCGGCTCGACGGGACGGCGTGATGGGTCTCGAGATTCCCGACGAACTCGAACCCGTTGCCGCGCTGGTCGTCTACAAATGGCCCGAAACCGACGAGACCGGGCTGCGTGGCGCCGCCGACACCTGGGATCAGATGGCCGATCTGCTGGATCAGGTGAATGATCTGGGCAGCGACGTGGTGAAGGTGGTCCTGGCCAACACCCAGGGCGACACCCACGACGCCATCGAGAACTTCTGGAACAAAGCGGGCGGCGACACCGGGATGCTGGGCGAGCTGTCCGAGTTCTGTCGTGAGTTGGCCTTCGTGCTGCGCGTGATGGCCGCGTTGGTGTTGGCGGTGAAACTGTTCATCATCGCGATGCTGGTGTATCTGGCGGTGCAGTTGGCTGCTGCCGCCGCCGCGGCGGTGCCGTCGCTGGGAACCAGCACCGCGGTCGGTGCGGCAGCCCAGGTGAGTACGCGAGTGGCGGTGACGACGGCGCTGCGCCAACTGATCCAGGACATCACCGCCAAGACGATCGTGCTGGGCGCGGTCACGGGTCTGGGTACCTCCTCCGCGATCGAAGTGGGGTTCCAATCGCTGGAGATCAAACTCGGTGTGCGCGAGGGCTACGACTGGACCCAGGTCGGTTCTGTCGCCGCGCACGGCGCGATCAAGGGTGCTGTCGCGGCCCCGGTGAAACAAATTCTGAAGAACGCCGGGGTGCAGCTTCCGGGTGACAGCGTGATCGGCGGCGACCACGTCGGTCCTTCCGCGCTCATCAGCAAGATGATCGGCAAGAAGGTGGCCGATGTCGCGTGGGGTGAGGAGCCGGGCATCGCCGGCCGCGGCACCGAGGTGGCCACCAAGGTGATCCGTCAGGAGATCGTGGACGCCCTGGCCGAATCCTCGACGCTGAATCAGGGTTCCAGTCTCGATCTCCCGCAGCAGAATTAGCCGGACATCGGTGCGCGGTCACTCCCGGCGACGCACCGAGGCTTCCACGAGATCCAATACCGCGGAAAGGTTTTCGTTGGTGTGCCCCGACGCGATGCGGGCGATCAGACCGTCGAGGACGAGATCGAGATAGCCGAGCAGGACGTCGGTGGGTACGTCGTCGCGCAGTGCGCCCGCGGCCTTGCGGCGTTCCAGACGGGCCAGGGTCGCCGTGGTGAGTTCGGCGGACCGCTGGGTCCAGCCCGCGCGGAATTCGGGGTCGGTGCGCAGCCGCCGCGCGATCTCCAAACGTGTTCCGAGCCAATTGAACTGCTCGGGATGGGTGAGCATATCGCGCATGACCTGCACGATGCCCTGATTGGCCGCGACATCGGCCATCCGTTCGGCGTCCTCCTGGGCGAGGGCGAGGAACAGGGCGTCCTTGTCGCGGAAATGGTGGAAGATCGCGCCGCGTGAGAGGCCGATCGCTTCTTCCAGGCGGCGCACGGTGGCGCCTTCGTAACCGAATTCGGCGAAGCAGGCCCGCGCCCCGTCGAGAATCTGGCTTCGCCGGGCGGCGAGATGATCTTCACTGACCTTGGGCATGCGGACTCCTCGAGGCAATGTGCGAGAGTCCGCGCACCGCGAAACCGCGGTGCGCGGACCCGTACAACGACCGTGCAGTCGAGCGCCGCGATCTAGCCGCGAATCATGTTGCGCAGCACGAACTGCAGGATGCCGCCGTTGCGGTAGTAGTCGGCCTCGCCGGGGGTGTCGATGCGGACCACGGCGTCGAAGGTGATCTTGTCACCGTTCTCCTTGGTGGCCGTGACCTTCAGGGTCTTCGGGGTGACACCCTCGTTCAGCGCGGTGATGCCCTCGATGTCGAAGGTCTCGGTGCCGTCCAGCTTCAGCGACGCGGCCGACTCGCCGGCCGGGAACTGGAGCGGGACAACGCCCATGCCGATGAGGTTCGAGCGGTGGATGCGCTCGAAGGATTCGGTGATGACGGCCTTGACGCCGAGCAGGCTGGTGCCCTTGGCCGCCCAGTCGCGCGAGGAACCCGAGCCGTACTCCTTGCCGCCGAGCACGACCAGCGGGATACCCGCGGCCTGGTAGTTCTGCGAGGCGTCGTAGATGAACGACTGCGGGCCGCCCTCCTGGGTGAAGTCGCGGGTGTAACCGCCCGAGACGTCGTCGAGGAGCTGGTTGCGCAGCCGGATGTTGGCGAAGGTGCCGCGGATCATCACCTCGTGATTACCGCGACGCGAGCCGAGGGAGTTGTAGTCCTTGCGCTCCACGCCGTGCGAATCCAGGTACTGCGCGGCCGGGGTACCCGGCTTGATCGGACCGGCCGGGCTGATGTGGTCGGTGGTGACCGAATCTCCGAGCAGCGCGAGCACGCGGGCGCCCGTGATATCGGTGACCGGGGCCGGATCCATCTGCATGCCGTCGAAGTACGGGGGCTTGCGCACGTAGGTGGAGTTCGGATCCCACGCGAAGGTGTCGCCCTCGGGGGTTTCCAGGTTCTGCCAGCGCTGGTCGCCGTCGAAGACGGTGGCGTAGGACTTGGTGAACATGTCCCGGCTGATCGCCGACTTGATGGTGTCATCGATCTCCTGCGACGACGGCCAGATGTCCTTCAGGAACACGTCGTTGCCGTCGGTGTCCTTGCCGAGGGCGTCGGCCTCGAAGTCGAAGTCCATGCTGCCCGCGAGCGCGTACGCGATGACCAGCGGCGGCGAGGCCAGGTAGTTCATCTTGACGTCGGGGGAGATACGGCCTTCGAAGTTGCGGTTACCCGAGAGCACCGCGGTGACCGAGAGGTCGTTGTCGTTGATCGCCTTGGAGATCTCCTCCGGCAGCGGGCCGGTGTTACCGATGCAGGTGGTGCAGCCGTAACCGCCGACAAAGAAGCCCAGCTTCTCCAGGTAGGGCCACAGGCCGGCCTTCTCGTAGTAGTCCGAGACGACCTGCGAGCCCGGCGCCATGTTCGTCTTGACCCACGGCTTGGACGACAGGCCCTTCTCGACCGCGTTGCGAGCCAGCAGGGCCGCGCCGATCATGACCGACGGGTTGGAGGTGTTGGTGCAGGAGGTGATGCCCGCGACCACGACGGCGCCGTGATCGAGGACGAAGTCACCGCGCTCCGGATCCGACACCTTGATGGGCTTGGACGGGCGGCCGACATTGCCGTTGGCCGCGGACGGGAGTACCGCGTCGTCGTCGGCGAAGGACAGCACCGCCGGATCGGAAGCCGGGAAGGACTCCTCGATGGCTTCGTCCAGGTGCGTGTGCGGGGTGCTGGCGGCGGGGCCGGATTCCGCGTCGTTCGTGTAGTTGTGGATGTCCTTGCGGAACGCGGTCTTGCTGTCCGACAGCAGAATCCGGTCCTGCGGACGCTTCGGGCCCGCGATGGACGGCACCACGGTGCTCAGGTCCAGCTCCAGGTACTCCGAGTACGCGGGCTCCTTGTCGGCGTCGTGCCACAGACCCTGCTCCTTGGCGTACGCCTCGACGAGCGCGAGCTGCTCGTCGCTGCGGCCGGTGAGGCGCAGGTAATTGATGGTCTCGCCGTCGATCGGGAAGATCGCCGCGGTGGAACCGAATTCGGGGCTCATATTGCCCAGGGTGGCGCGGTTCGCGAGCGGAACCTCGGCGACGCCCCTGCCGTAGAACTCGACGAATTTGCCGACCACGCCGTGCTTGCGCAGCATGTCGGTGACGGTGAGCACCACGTCGGTGGCGGTGACGCCCGGCTTGATCTCGCCGGTCAGCTTGAAGCCGACCACGCGCGGGATCAGCATGGAGACCGGCTGGCCGAGCATCGCGGCCTCGGCCTCGATACCGCCGACGCCCCAGCCCAGCACGCCGAGGCCGTTGACCATGGTGGTGTGCGAGTCGGTGCCGACACAGGTGTCGGGGTAGGCCTGTCCGTTGCGGACCATGATCGTGGGGGCCAGGTATTCGATGTTGACCTGGTGCACGATGCCGACGCCGGGCGGGACGACCTTGAAGTCGTCGAACGCGCCCTGGCCCCAGCGCAGGAACTGGTAGCGCTCGCCGTTGCGCTGGTACTCGAGGTCGACGTTCAGCTCCAGCGCGTCCGCGCGGCCGAAGACGTCGAGGATGACCGAGTGGTCGATGACCATGTCGGCGGGGGAGAGCGGGTTGACCTTGTTCGGGTCGCCGCCGAGGGTGGTGACGGCCTCACGCATGGTGGCGAGGTCGACGACACAGGGCACACCGGTGAAGTCCTGCATGATGACTCGGGCCGGGGTGAACTGGATCTCGGTGTCGGGCTGGGCGTTCGGATCCCAGTTCGCGATCGCGCGGATGTGGTCTGCGGTGATGTTCGCGCCGTCCTCGGTGCGAAGTAGGTTCTCCGCGAGGACTTTGAGCGCGTAGGGGAGTTTTTCGGTGCCTGGCACGGCCGAGAGGCGGAAGATCTCGTAGGAGTTGCTTCCGACCTCGAGGGTGCCCTTTGCGCCGAAAGTATCGTTACTTGTCGTCACGTCAGCTCCACTCGTCTGTGAGGGTCGGCCACCGGCGGGGCTGTGCCGATGACTGGTTGTTCGAGGGCGTCCTTGGAGGGGCTCCTGCGCCCGTCGGGCGTCGGTTCCTCGCGCCGTAACTCTAACAGTACGCTTGTCCTATGAAACGCGCGGGGGCCGCTCTGTGCGGCATGGTCGACGCCCGGTCGGCTCTGTCGCGTACTGTGCTCGAGAGCCAGCGTGGTCGGATCCCGGTCCGGCTGCGCGCTCCCGGGGCGGTCGCACGCCGCCCGCGTCGGACGGGAGCGGTGCTCAGCCCGCAGTGTTAAACGCCCATCGCATCGCACGCCGATGTGGCTCGACAGACCGGATGGAAGATGGCCCCCTCGCAAACCTCGGTTTTCACCCCCATGGCCGCGAAACTGCCGCCCGAGATCACCGAAAGCGGTCTGAAGGCGATTCTGGCCGATGTCGAGGGCAATCGCGTCGCCACGCCGGTGGGTAAAGGGCAGTCCGGGCTCGAGACCGTCGTCGCCGAGGCGCAATCCCATGGGATCCCGCTGAGCATCGTGGTGATTCCCGGTAATCCAGGCCACGACTCCAATCTACGGGACCTGGCCACCGAGGTCGGAAAACAGCAGCACGGCACCGTCGTCGTCCTCAGTGACGACTGGGTGGGCACCTACAGCGACTCGATCAGCCGGGTGACGCTGGAATGGGCCGAGGACGCGGCCAAGAGCAAGCAGGGCAATTCGGTCGAGGCCGCGCGCATCTTCGTCGGACGCCTCGAGGAACCGGAATCGGTGTCCTGGACCGCGATCACCCTCGTGCTGCTCGCGATCACCGTGCTCGCCACCGGCGGGCTCTACTGGGTGAAGGCTCGGCGTGCTCGGGAAGAACTCGCCCCCGCCGTTGCCGCCCGGCGTCCCGGGGACGCCGACAGGTAAGCGGTATCTGCTGCTTCCTTTTTACATAACGGTCGGTTCGTTTCGACCGGTCAATTCCTCTAGCGCATACGGCTAATTCTGGGCAATCCATAAATTACGCGCCTGTGATTCTGTTGCTGGAGTTCTCTTGGTGATGAATGTGTCGTACGGTTCGAATGATCGCCGATGGGGAACATGTGTTGACAAGGGCCTCTAGCTGACCACTGGGTTGGATGTGGCGACAGGGGCTCGTGTGGCTATGCCGGATTCGGGTCCTTGGAGGTGCGATGCGTAGTTTCGGCAACGGCAATCAACGCTCGTTTTCGATCGCTCTGGGTTTGCTGGTAGCGATGACCGTCCTCGTCACGGCGAGCCCGGCGGTCGGAGTGCCCCCCGCCCCGCCCAATCCGAGCGACAGCGAGATCTCCGCCGCGGACGCACAGGTCGACGCGAGGGTCGGCGAGGTCGGCGGGCTGATCAACCAGGTCGCGGTCGTCGAACAGCAATTGCAGCAACTCGACGACGCGGTGGCTGCCGGACGCGAACAGGTCAACAAGATGCTCGTCGACCTGCAGACCGCCCGAGACGCCGTCGACGCCGCCGCCGAGGCCGTCGACGTCTCCGGCTACGAACTCGACCAGGCGGGTACCGCGGTCGCGCAGGCCAGGCGGGAATTCGACGAATTCGCCACCCAGGCCTACACCAGGCCGACCTCCGGCTCGATGGTCACCTATCTGTCCGCGCACAGTCCGGGCAGCGCCATCGACCGATCGCAGATCCTCGGTCTCGTCGCCAAGGATCAGCGGCAGGTGCTCGACGGGCTGCGTCGGGCCCAGATCGAACAGGGCAACAGGAATTCCGATGCGCGCGAGGCGAAAGCGGCCGCCGACGCCGCCGAGGCCGAAGCCGAACAGCGCAAGATCGACGCCGAGAACGCGGTCGCCGCCGCCACGGCGCGGCTGGCCGAACAGAACGCGCAACGCGAGGGACTACTACAGCAGCGCGCGGCAGCGCAGAGCAGGCTGGACGCCGCGCGCACGAACGTCGACGGCCTGCAGAACCAGCGCGAGGCGTATCTGGCCTGGGACCAGCGGCGCCAGGCCGAGCAGACCGCCATCCTCGCCGCGGCGAGCGCCGCCGCGGCCCGGGCCGCGGCCGACCGCGCCGCCCGGGATCGCGCCGCCGAACTCGGCACCGGCAGACGCCCGCACACCGACCTGGAGAGTTCGACCCCGCCGCGCAAGGCCACCACTCCGCGCCCGTCGCGACCATCGCTGGGCGGAACCGCGGCGGTCGACACCGTGGTGGACCGGGCGATGTCGCAGCTCGGCGTCGTCTACGCCTGGGGCGGAGGTGACGAGGACGGGCCGACGCTGGGCATCCGCGACGGCGGCGTCGCCGACAGTCACGGCGATTTCCAGAAGGTCGGCTTCGACTGCTCGGGTCTGATGATCTACGCCTTCGCCGGGATCGGCGTCTCGCTTCCGCACTACAGCGGCTACCAGTACAACGCGGGCACCCGGGTGCCGATCTCCGACCGGGAACGCGGCGACATGCTGTTCTGGGGTCCGAACGGCAGTCAGCACGTCGCGCTGTATCTGGGTGACGGCACCATGGTCGAGGCGCCGGAATCCGGCGATGTGGTGAAGGTTTCCCCGGTGCGCGAAGGCGGCATCATGCCTTTCGCGGTACGTATTCCCGGCTGACGGATCCCTTGTGGATCCGCCGCGGAATCCCTCGCGCGACAGCCCGGGAGAACTCCGTGCGTACCCTGCGAACAGACCATGAATTCGGCTGTTAGCGGAGCCGGTTGCGGCATGTGCGGCAATTACCTGGAATAGTTGGGTCAGCACGCACAGGACCAAGGCGAAAGCGGGGATGTTGGTGACTTCGACGGATGGTGTGAGCGGGGCGAACCTGGCGAAGGATGCGCCGGAGCCCGCGTCCACGCTGGAGCGAGACGTCCAGATTCTCGAGAAAGCGATCTACGAGGTCAAGCGCGTCATCGTCGGCCAGGATCGCCTGGTCGAGCGGCTGCTCGTCGGTGTCCTCGCCCGCGGTCACGTCCTGCTCGAGGGTGTGCCCGGTATCGCCAAAACCCTTGCGGTCGAGACGTTCGCGAAGGTGGTGGGCGGTTCGTTCTCGCGTGTCCAGTTCACCCCCGACCTGGTGCCGACCGACCTCATCGGTACCCGTATCTACCGTCAGGGCCGCGAGCAGTTCGACACCGAACTCGGACCGGTGGTGGCGAACTTCGTCCTCGCCGACGAGATCAACCGCGCGCCCGCCAAGGTGCAGTCGGCGTTGCTCGAGGTGATGGCCGAGCGGCACGTGTCGATCGGCGGCAAGACCTACCCGATGCCCGATCCGTTCCTCGTCATGGCGACGCAGAACCCGATCGAGAGCGAGGGCGTGTACCCGCTGCCCGAGGCGCAGCGCGACCGCTTCCTGTTCAAGGTCGTCGTCGACTACCCGTCGGTGGAGGAAGAGCGCGAGATCATCTACCGGATGGGTGTCACCCCGCCGGAGGCCAAGGCGATCCTCGAACCGACCGAACTGATCCGGTTGCAGAAGGTCGCCGCCAACACCTTCGTGCACCACGCGCTGGTCGACTACGTGGTCCGGGTGATCGCGGCGACCCGCAAGCCGCTCGACTTCGGCATGCCCGATGTCGCGAACTGGATCTCCTACGGCGCCTCGCCGCGCGCCAGCCTCGGCATCATCGCCGCGGCCCGCGCCGTCGCCCTGATCCGCGGCCGCGACTACGTGGTGCCCCAAGACGTCGTCGAGGTGATTCCGGACGTGCTCCGCCATCGTCTGGTGCTGTCCTACGACGCGCTCGCCGACGAGGTGTCCCCCGAGGACGTCATCAAGCGGGTGCTCCAGACCGTCGGTCTGCCGCAGGTCGCCCCGCAGGCCGTCGCCCCGAATTCCGCCCCGGCCGCGCCCGCGGTGCCCGCAGGGCCTTCCGCCCCGCAATCGCAGATCCCGCAGCCGCCCACCCCGCCGCAGGCGACACCCCAGCCGCATGTCGGCCAGATGGCACCGGCCGCCGGCAACAACCAGCCCAAGTGACGGCCGCACCGGATCCCGCTGCCCGAGCGCCGATGTCCGCACACGTACCGCCCTCGTTCCGTTCGGGTGAACTGACCGATCCCCGGCTCACCGCGGCGCTGAAGACGCTGGAACTGACCGTGCGTCGCCGTCTCGACGGCGTCCTGCACGGCGACCACCTCGGCCTGATCCCCGGACCCGGTTCGGAACCGGGTGAGGCGCGCGCCTACCAGCCCGGCGACGATGTGCGGCAGATGGACTGGTCGGTCACCGCCCGCACCACCCACCCGCACGTGCGGCAGATGATCGCCGACCGCGAACTCGAGACCTGGATGGTCGTCGACCTGTCGGCCAGCCTCGATTTCGGCACGGCCAACTGCCAGAAACGTGATCTCGCCATCGCGGCGGCGGCCGCGATCACCCATCTGACCAGCGGCGGCGGCAACCGGATCGGCGCCGTGGTCGCCACCGGCGAACAACTCGTCCGCATTCCGGCCCGCAGTGGCCGGGTGCACGCGCAATCACTGCTGCGCAGTATCGCGACCACCCCGCACGCCCGCGACGGGGTGCGCGGCGATCTGCGCACCGGGATCGAATCGCTGCGCCGCCCGCAGCGCAAACGTGGTCTCGCGGTGATCATCAGCGATTTCCTCGGCGATATCGATTGGCAGCGTTCGCTGCGCGCGATCTCGGCACGCCACGACCTGCTCGCCGTGGAGGTGCTCGACCCCCGCGATCTGGCACTGCCCGATATGGGTGACGTGGTGCTGCACGACCCGGAGACCGGGCGGACCCGCGAATTCAGCGTGACGCCGACGCTGCGCGCGGATTTCGCCGCCGCCGCGCAACGTCATCGGCAGCAGGTCGAGCAGGCGCTGCGCAGCTGCGGCGCCCCGGTGATGACCCTGCAGACCGATCGGGACTGGATCACCGACGTGGTCCGGTTCGTCTCCACCCGGCGTCACAGTTTCGGCGCCCCGAGCGGACAGGCCCCGCGCCAGTGAGTATTTCGCATTTCACCGCGCTGATCTGGCTCGCCTTCCTCATCGTCGTGGGACTCATCGCGCTCGGTTACGTGCTGGTGCAGCGCAGCAGGCACAAGCACATGCTGCGGTTCAGCAATATGGAGATGCTGGAGAAGGTCGCCCCGTCGCGGCCGAGTCCGATGCGGCACGTGCCGGTGGCGCTGATGCTGGTCGGTCTGGTGTTCCTGACCATCGCGGCGGCGGGCCCGACCGCGGTGCAGAAGGTGCCGCGCAACCGCGCGACCGTGGTGCTCGTCATGGACGTCTCGCTGTCGATGGAGGCCACCGACGTGCCGCCGAGCAGGTTGCAGGTCGCCCAGGAAGCCGGCAAGGAATTCGTCGACGGTCTGACCCCCGGCATCAACCTAGGATTCGTCACCTTCGCGGGTACGGCGTCGGTGATGGTGTCGCCGACGACCAACCGCGAGGCCGTCAAGGCCGCGATCGACAACATCAAACTCGCCGAACGCACCGCGACCGGTGAAGGCATTCTCACCGCGCTCAATTCGATCGATACCCTGGCCAGCGTGCTCGGCGGCGCGGAGACACCGCCGCCCGCCCGGGTGGTGCTGATGTCGGACGGTAAACAGACCGTGCCCGACGACAAGGACACCGAGAATCCGAGACACGGTTTCACCGCGGCGCGCCTTGCGAAGCAGAAGGGCATCCCGGTCTCGACGATCTCCTTCGGCACCGAATGGGGTTCGGTCGAGATTCCCGACCAGGACGGTCAGGGCGCGCAGCGGGTGAAGGTGCCCGTCGACAACGATTCGCTCCAGGAGATCGCGAAACTGTCCGGCGGCGAGTTCTACACCGCGTCCAGTCTCGAGGAACTGACCGCGGTCTACGACACCTTGGAAGAGCAGATCGGCTACGAGACGACCAGGGGCGACGCCTCCAGACCGTGGCTGCTGCTCGGCATGCTCCTCGTCGCGTCCGGTGTCGTGACCGGATTGCTCTATCGTCAACGCCTGCCCTAGCCCGACGACTGCCCCGGCTCCGCCGCGTAGTGGCATCTCACAGGGTGTGGTGCCCGGGCGTCGCCATGCGAACCCGAACAGATAGGTTGTGCTCATGTCCAACATCACATCCCGGTCGGTCCTGGTGACCGGCGGAAATCGCGGTATCGGACTCGCGGTCGCCCAGCGTCTGCTGGCCGATGGTCACAAGGTCGCCGTCACACATCGCGGTTCCGGAGCGCCGGAAGGCATGCTCGGCGTCAAATGCGATGTGACCGACACCGAATCGATCGATCAGGCGTTCACCGAGATCGAGCAGAAGCAGGGCGCCGTCGAGGTGCTCGTCGCCAACGCGGGCATCACCGACAACACGCTGCTCATGCGGATGAGCGAGGAACAGTTCGAGCGCGTCATCGACGCGAACCTCACCGGCGCCTTCCGCTGTGCCAAGCGCGCCAACCGGGCGATGTTGCGCGCGAAATTCGGCCGGATCATCTTCCTCGGCTCCGTGGTCGGCCTCAAGGGCGGACCGGGTCAGGTCAACTACGCGGCCTCCAAGGCGGGCCTGGTCGGTATGGCGCGTTCGATCACCATGGAGATCGGCTCGCGCAACATCACCGCCAACGTCGTCGCCCCCGGCTTCATCGATACCGATATGACGCGCAACGACGTCACCGACGAAATGCGCGAGGTCGTCCTCAAATACGGTATCCCGGCCCAGCGCATGGGCCAGCCCGAGGAAGTCGCGTCCGCGGTCAGCTTCCTGGCCTCCGATGACGCCGCCTACATCAGCGGCGCGGTCATCCCGGTCGACGGCGGTCTCGGCATGGGCCACTGAGGCCCCTGTCCTTTCCCGACCCGACACACCTGACACAGGAGAACCACACACTCATGGGCGGACTGCTCGAGGGCAAGACCATCCTGATCACCGGCATCATCACCGATGCCTCGATCGCGTTCCACGCCGCCGCGGTGGCGCAGGAACAGGGCGCGCGCGTCATCATCACCGGTTTCGACCGGCTCCGGCTGATCGACCGGATCGCGCAGCGGCTGCCCAAGGAGGTGCCGCCCGCCATCGAACTCGACGCCACCAACGAGGAGCACCTGAGCACCCTCGCCGAGCGGATCCGCGCCGTCGCGCCCGAGGGCATCGACGGCGTGCTGCATTCCATCGCGTTCGCCCCGCGCACCCTGATGGGCCCCGACGCGAAACCGTTCCTCGAGGGACCGGGCCCCGACGCGGCCAAGGCGTTCGAGATCTCGGCGTGGAGTTACGCCTCGCTGGCCCGCGCCGTGCTGCCGGTGATGAACGAGGGCGGCTCCATCGTCGGCATGGACTTCGATCCGCGCACGTCGATGCCGTACTACAACTGGATGGGCGTGGCCAAGGCCGCGCTCGAGTCGGTGAACCGCTACGTCGCGCGAGAGGTGGGCGCGGCCAAGCGGATTCGCTCCAACCTGGTCGCCGCCGGCCCGATCAAGACGCTGGCCGCCAAGGCCATCGCGGGCACCGCCACCGACGACGCGGCGAAGATGAACCAGCTCAACACCTACTGGGACGGCGCTTCGCCGATCGGCTGGGATGTCGACGACCCGACCGTCGTCGCCAAATCCATCTGCGCGCTGCTGTCGGACTGGCTGCCGGGAACCACCGGCTCGATCATCTACGTCGACGGCGGCGCCAGCCACAACACGTGGCTGCCGGAGGATATGCCGACCGCCTGATGGACTACCAGGCCCTGCTCGTTCTCTCCTTCGGCGGCCCCGAACGCCCCGAGGACGTGATGCCGTTCCTGGAGAACGTCACCGGGGGGCGTGGAGTGCCGCGCGAACGACTCGAAGAGGTCGCGCGGCACTACCTGCACTTCGGCGGGGTGTCGCCGATCAACCGGCTCAATCGCGACCTCATCGCCGCGATCGAGACCGAACTGGACGGCGCGGGTTCACGATTGCCGGTGTATTTCGGCAACCGGAACTGGCATCCCATGGTGGAGGACACCGTCGCGCGGATGGCCGCCGACGGTGTCACCTCGGCGCTGGTCTTCCCGACCTCCGCGTGGGGCGGCTATTCGGGCTGCCGACAATACGACGAGGATATCGCCAGGGCGCGTGCGGCTTTCGGCGCCGATGCGCCGCATCTGGTGAAATTGCGCCAGTATTTCGACCATCCGTTGTTCGTCGACGCCTTCGCCGACGCCATCCGCGCGGCGGTGCTCGAGATCCCGGCCGAGCGGCGTGATCGCGCGCGCCTGGTCTTCACCGCGCATTCGATTCCGGTGTCGGCCGATATCGCCGCGGGCCCGCCCGCCGACGGTGGCAAACTCTACAGTCGCCAGGTGGCCGAGGCCGCCCGATTGTGCGCGGCGGCAACCGGATTCGCCGACTTCGATCTGGTGTGGCAGTCACGTTCCGGTCCGCCGCAAGTGCCGTGGCTCGATCCCGACATCGTCGACCACCTCGAGAATCTGTCCGGTAAGGGTGTCGACGCCGTCGTGGTGTGCCCGGTCGGTTTCGTCGCCGACCACCTCGAGGTGATCTGGGATCTGGACAACGAGGCGAAGGTGCGCGCCGCCGAATTGGGGATGGCCTTCGCCAGGGCGGCCACGCCGGGCACCGATCCGCGTTTCGCCCGCATGGTCGTCGAACTGATCGGCGAGCAGGTGTCCGGAGGGCAGGTGCGCCGGATGGGCGCGGTCCCCGGATACGGCGGCACCGCCGACGGTCAGTCGTGCGCGATCGGCTGCTGTGCGTCGACCAGGCCCGCGCGGCCGTCGGGAACCGGCGGACGTCCGGTGTGAGGTAGTCGGGCGCCCACGGACGCACGAACACGAGGAGCGGAAATGGCTGTCGACCCACGAGGCGCCGATCTGGCCCGGTTGATCTCCGAGGATCCCGGCGGGCCGGTGGTGATGCTCAATCTGCTGCGGTTCGCGCCGGACGGTGCGGCGGCGTACCAGGAGTACTCCCGCCGTGCGGCGGAATTCCTGCACAAGTACGGCGGGCGCGTCCTCTACGGCGGTCAGGGGTCGACCGCGTTGGTCGCGGAGACCGGTCAGGCCTGGGATGCCGTTCTCGTCGTGTGGTACCCGAGCCGGGACGCGTTCTCGAGCATGGTCGCCGACCCCGGATACCTGGAGATCACCTCCTTGCGGACACAGGCCCTCAGCGAGGCCGTCCTCCAGGCCACGGTGCCGTGGCCCGGGTTCGGCGAGAGCTGATCCACCGGCGCGGGCTCGCGGGTAGCCGGTCGAGGTCCCGGTGACGCGCACGGTTTGGTACCCTGCGCCCCAGTCCTGTCTGCGAGGGGGAAGTGCATGCGTGCGAGACATCGTGTGCTGTTGGCGGTGTCCCTGGCCTCGGCGACCCTCGTCGGATGTTCGACCGAACAGCAGGCACAGGAGTCCGCGGCTCCGTCGGCCGCGGTGGCGACGTTCGGGGTCCGAGTGCCCGCCGTCGACCAGCACAAATTGCAGATCGCCGATCAGGTGCGCGGGCTCGATCCGTGTGGCTTCTTCGACGGCGAGGAGTTCGCTGCCTACACCCTGTCGGCCACGGCCGGACCGGCGCGGGGTTTGGACGATTGCGCGGTCGGGTTGACCACGGCCGGGCGCACCCGGGCCTCCGGCCTGGCCACGATCGCGCTGGCCGGTGACGCCCCCGCCCCCGACGAGACCGAGACACGTCCGATCGCGGGCGAGAAGGTGATCGTCGCCCGGACCGCCGCCGAGGACGTCGACTGCGTGTTCAAAGTGCCGCTGCGGCTGCCAGGCTCGCCGACGACCTCGCACGACGGGGCCTCCACCGCGACGCCCTGGGCGCGGGTCGAGGGCTCCGGGTTCGACGATTCCGAGCTCAACTGTCAGGCTGCCACCGACGCCACCGCCGCGCTGGTCTCGGCGTTGCGGGAGAACAGGGCCCCTCGCCGCGAGGACGCCACGGTGACGACGACGCTGGCCGACCGCAGCCCGTGCGAACTGATGCCCGCCGTCCCCACCGGCTACACGATCTCCCGCTTCGACGTCCAAACCCGGCCCTACACCTGCAGTTTCCGCGTCGATGGATCCGCCGCGGGTCGCTACGGCTCCACGGTGACCGTCGATTTCCTGCTCCGTCCCGCCGCCGAGGCCCTGGAGCCCGCCGAGGGGCAGCAGGCGGTCGACGTCGCCGGGCACGCCGCCCTGCGCGAGGAATCCCCTGGGACCGGCTCCTGCTTCGTCAGCATGACGGCGGGTCCGCCCCTCGCCTCGTCCGCGACACCCAAACCGTCCACGACGACCTCCGGCACGACCACCGGCACCGCGAGCACCGCCGCCACACGCGGCCAGGTGGTCATTCGCCTGTTCGCGGGCTCCTGCGCGGTTGCCGATCAATTGGCCCCCGTGGCCGCCGAGATATTCGGCGCCAATCCCTAGAAGTCCGTGGCGGGAAGTCGGGAGTAGACGCCCGGGAACCCGGGGCGCGCGACACCGTTACCCCACGAGGTGATTCCGGTGAGGTATCCGTCGACGAGAAGTGGTCCGCCGCTGTCGTATTCGCCGGTATCCGCCGTGGTCGAGCCCGCGCAGAGCATATCCCGCGGGTCGAAGGCGGGACCGTAGACCGCCGCGCATTCGGCGTCGGGGACCATCGGGACGCTCGCCGCGCGCAATCGGGTGCCGGAGGTGTCGGTTTCCGAGGTGGCGCCCCAACCGAGTATCGATCCCGTCCTCGCGTCGGCGGCCGCGATCTCGGCGAAGGGGCCGGGACGTGGCGCGGCGAGGGTGAGTATCGCCAGATCGTCGTGGTATACGGCGGTGCCGCCGAAGGAGGTCTCGCGGAATCCGGGATGCAGGCGGATATCGGTGACGCCCACCGTCTCGCCGTCCGACGAACGCAGATCGGTGCGGCCGAATGTCACCGACAGCGCGCGGGGGACGGGTTGTGCGATCTGCACGCAATGCGCCGAGGTGAGCACCCTGTCGGGCGCGATGAGCGCACCGCCACAGAATTGTCCCGATGGGCGGGTGAAGAACAGCGGACTGCCGACGGCGGCCAGCCACGGATAGCTCGCCGCGTCGACCTCGCCGCCGCCGACGATCGCCCCGGCCACACCGGGGACGGCGAAGGCGACGAGCGCGGCCGTGGCGAGCGCGGCCGCGCGGTGTGCGCGTGTCATCCCCGGGCCTCCCGTGCGTGCGCGTCGACTGTTCGATCGGTCGCCGCACACTACTGGCGGTAGCTCTCCGGCGGTTGCCACGGCCGACCGTAGGGGTCGGCGGGCGGCGAGTCGGCGGGAGGTTGCTGCGGTTCCCGGGTCTGCTGCGGTTGCTGCGGCGCGGGTGGCTTCTGTGACGCGGGTGACTGCTGTGGTTGGTCCGGCGTCGGAATCACCTGCTGATGCGGCGAGGGCACCGGCGGGTGCCCCGGCGTGACGCCGAGACCTTCGACCGATGTGCGCGCGGTCGCCTCGGCGGCGCGCACCGCGCGTTCGATGGTCGGGTCGGGCGCGGTGTCGAACCAGTCGGCGACATCGGAATCGTCTTCGACCCGGACCTCGGCCGCTTCCTCGGTGGGCGGTTCGTACCGGAACACGCCGTCCTGGCCCTGGGTGGCGAAACTCTTGGCGAATCCCTCGAGCGCCTTGCCGAAATCGCTCGGTACCAACCACACCTTGTTCGCGTCGCCGCGCGCGACCAGCGGCAGCGTCTGCATGTACTGATAGGCGAGCAGTTCCGGGGTCGGCTTACCGGATTTGATTGCCGCGAAAACCTTTTCGATGGCCTTCGCCTGTCCCTGGGCCTGGAGGTACGAGGCCGCGCGCTCGCCCTGGGCACGCAGGATGCGGCTCTGCCGCTCGCCTTCCGCGGACAGGATCGACGACTGCTTGGCACCCTCGGCGGACAGGATCTGCGCCTGTTTGGCGCCCTCGGCGGTCTTGATCTGCGATTCGCGCTGACCTTCCGCGGTCAGGATCATGGCCCGCTTCTCGCGGTCCGCCTTCATCTGCTTCTCCATCGATTCCTGGATCGACGGCGGCGGATCGATGGCCTTGAGTTCCACGCGCGCCACCCGAAGACCCCAGCGGCCGGTCGCCTCGTCGAGCACGCCGCGCAGTTGGCTGTTGATCTGGTCGCGGGAGGTCAGCGTCTCCTCCAGCGTCATCCCACCGACCACGTTGCGCAGCGTGGTCACGGTGAGCTGTTCGACCGCGGCGATGTAGTTGCTGATCTCGTAGACGGCCGACTGTGGGCTGGTGACCTGGAAATACACCACCGAATCGATCTGCAGGGTCAGGTTGTCCTGGGTGATCACCGGTTGCGGTGGAAAGGAGACGACGCGTTCGCGCAGGTCGACCTTGGCGCGGATGCGGTCGGCGAACGGCACCAGGAACGTCAGCTGCCCGGATGCGGTGCGCGAATATCTCCCGAGTCGTTCGATCACCGCCGCCTCGGCCTGCGGCACCAGGGCGATCGATTTGAAGACCACCACCACGACCAGCAGGACGAGGACGGCGGCCACGATCAGTACAGCCATTACGGTCCCTTCCAGACGACGGCGGTCGCGCCGTCGATTCTCATCACGTACACGGTCGTGCCCGGCTCGTAGCTCTCGTCCGCGTTCATCGGCCGGGCGGTCCACTCCTCGCCGCCCAGTTTGACGCGACCGGAATGGGCGGAGACCTCCTGTAGAACCAGTGCCGACTTGCCCGTCAGCGCATCGACATTCGTCGGAATGGGCGGCGGCGTGCCGAAACGCCTGCGCAGCATCGGACGCACCCCGAGGAACAGGATCGCGGAGATCACCCCGAAGACGATCGCGTCGACGACCAGTGACGTGTCGGCGGCGGCGCTGACACCGGCCGTGCCGAGTGCCGCGGCGCCCAACATCAACAATGTGAGGTCCCCGGTGAGCATCTCGGCCGCCGCGAGCAGTACTCCCGCGACGAGCCACACGACTGCGGCCACGAAATTCACTGTAGTGCGATCGCGGTGATCGCGGGCCCGAGCGCGCGAACCGCGACGGCACCGATCACACCCGCGTCACGAATGCGGTGCGCGGACGGGCGCGCGGTTGCGCCGCCGCCGCGTACCGCGATGACGGTGTAGGGAGGCGAGCCGTGTCGCCCCCGTTTCCGACCGACACGAGGGATATGCCGAGATGGTTCGACGATCACGCATCACGTTGCTCGCCGCCGGGGTGGCGCTGGCGAGTCTGCTGACCGCCTGCGGCGTCACCGGCGCACCCGTCGCGGGCGAACCCGATGTGCGCATGCTCGAGGTCGGCCCGTATCCCGTCGACCGGCACCGATACGACCAGGACTCGCACGGCAGAGGCGCACTGCTGGAAGGTATCCGGATGGCCGACGCGGTCGTTCCCGCCGTCCGGATCGATTCGGCGCTGACCGCCGGCGTCTACTCCGACGTCGTCTCCGACGTCGACAGCGCCGTGTACGGATTCCTCGCCGATGTCGCGAAACCGGTGCTGGAGCGCCACGACATGGTGGTCGCCTACCGCACGATCGGTGCGGATCGGCCGTTCCAGCCGTTCGCGCAGGAGCAGACCGGGCCGACGCCGGACACCGTCGTGTTGCAGTCGCTGATGCGCTTCCGCAGCGCCGCCGTCGCGCAACAGGCCGCGCGCGATCTGGAGGAGACCGATTTCCAGGTCGCGCCGGACCAGAACCGGCGCGTGCGGCACCCCGATTACCCCGACGCGCTGATCCATTGGCGTCCTGGCGTGCCCAATATGGGCACCTTCGTCGCCATCGGCGAATACGTCCTGTTCGTCTTCGTCCAGCGCCAGAACGCCGACGAGCAGAACCTGCTCGGCTGGGTCGGTGCCACATTGCGCGCCGAGATCCCGACGGCGAAGGCGTTCGCACCCACCGCGATCGACAAGCTGGACACCCTGCGGGTCGACCCGGACGATCTGCTGGCTCGCGTGGTGGTCGAGGACCGTGATCGCGAACTCGACCCGGAGACCTTCAGCGTGCACCCGCCCTCGGCGATCGTGCACGGCGCGTCCAACCAGGCGGTGGCGGGGCGCATGGTGGAGGAGACCGGCATCGAGGCTGCGGGCGGTATCGACAACAGCGTCGTCTACCGGTTGCGCGACGCCTCCGGCGCCCCCGCGCTCATCGCCTACCTGCGGGCGAATTCGGGCGACGCCTTCGATCCGGTCGACGCACCGCACGATGTGCCCGGCGCGACCTGCCAGCACCTCAACCATCGCGGCGACAGCGAAACGCACTACCGGTACGTGTGCTTCGTCTCGTACAAGCGCTACGTCGCGGGCGTCGCCGGAGACAGCGAAGCCGATGTGCGCCAGCGCGTGGCCGCGCAATACGCGTTGCTCGCCAACAGCCTGTGACCGGCACACCGCTACCGATTGCGCCGCGATCGGTAGCGGCGGTGTTAGTTTCGGGCGGTGAGCGGGCGCGACGGATACGGCGATATCTTCTCGGGACATCCGAGGGCGAACAAGCGGGTGGTGCCGACGGTCACCGCCGAGCGGGACCTGGTGGTGGAGGACGCCGCGAGCGGATTCTGCGGCGCGGTAGTCGGTTTCGACCGCAGCTACGACGGCGAGTTCGTGAAACTGGAGGACGCGCGGGGCGCGGTGCGGCTTTTCGCGTTGCGCGAGGCGGCCTTCCTGATCGACGGCAGTCCGGTCACGCTGGTGCGTCCGCGCGCGGCGGCGCCGAAACAGCCGACCAGGTCCGCGTCGGGTTCGACACGGGTGGAGGGTTTGCGGGCTCGCGTCGCCAGGACCAGCCGGATCTGGGTGGAGGGCGTGCACGACGCGGCCCTGGTCGAGCGGGTGTGGGGGCACGACCTGCGCGTGGAGGGCGTCGTGGTCGAACATCTGGAGGGGCTCGATAATCTGGCGCAGCGCCTCACCGAATTCGGGCCGGGTCCCGGCTGCCGGGTCGGGGTGCTCGTCGACCATCTGGTCACCGGGTCCAAGGAGACTCAGCTCACCACCGGGCTCGGCCCGCACGTGCTGGTGACCGGGCACCCGTTCATCGATGTCTGGCAGGCGGTGCGGCCCGCCGCGGTCGGCATCGAGGAGTGGCCCCGGGTGCCGCGCGGTGAGGACTGGAAGACCGGTATCTGCGCCAGGCTGGGGTGGGGCACCCCGCAGCACGGGTGGCGCCGGGTCTACGAGGCGGTCGGATCCTTCCGCGACCTGGAAGCACCGCTGATCGGCGCGGTGGAACGGCTGATCGACTTCGTGACCGAACCCGAGCCGTAACACCCCGAGCCGTAATGCGCAGCTCACCGGGGTTGTGCGACAGCCGCACCTCATCGTGGCAGTCATATTATGCTCGATGATTATGTGCTCTCCTAGTGCCACGCTGACGGTGTGGGCCGGCTCCTGGCTGGCCGGGAACAGCGCGCCCGACGACGTGCTGGAAGCCCTACAGCAGTGGGCGCCCAAGCACACCATCGCCGCGGGCGATCCGGTCACCGGCGGTCGTTCCGACCTGCCGTGGTCCTCGCGCGGCAATGTGGCGGGTAGTGCGATGATGGCCCTGTTCAAGGTCATTCGGGAGACCATGGCCCAACCCGGTGCGCGGCTGCGGCTGGTGCTCCCGGTACCGGGTGACGTGCGCGGACTTCCGGTCGGCACCATCTTCGCCGCCGACGCCGTCGAGGCCGAGGAAGGGCTGCTGATCGGTGTTCCCGGACAGGACGGCACCGGCCTGATTCCGCTGTGGGCCGACGACGGCTCGTTGCAGTGGACGATCTACACCACCCCGATTCCCCCCGAGCCGGGATCGGATATGAGCCTCGGCGAGGCCGAGTACACGATGCGCGAGGCGGTCCGCGACGCCGCCGACGCGCTGATGCAGCTGCACACCACCGCCGTCGGCACGGTCGAATCCGATCCGCGTGAATTGATCGAGGCGGAATTGGCCGACTATTCACGTCACGATTACCCGGAGTCGATTCCGTTGCGCGCCAAGCGCATCCTCGACACCGCCGATCACGTCGCGGCGATTCTCACGGTGGCGCAGCGGGAACCGGCGTCCTCACCCACCTCGGCCAGCGCCATCGGCGCGCAGGAGACGCTGTTGCGTCCGCTGTGGGACGCGATCCGCGCGGCCAGACTGGTCGCCGTGCACGCGGCGGCGCGCGACGGTCGCTAGTTCCGACACGTACCCGACCGGTCCCCGCCGCGACGTGGTCTACACCGCTTAACCTGTTCGTCGATTGACGCGGACACCGGGCGGTTTCTAATGTTGGAGCGCACGATTCGTGCGCGATCGACACCCTCCGAGCGGGACGAGCGGCCTGTGCCTTCTCCCGCGCGCGAGCGCGGTCCACACCGGCCCGCGCCACGAAGTACACCGAATCCGAATCTGGAGTTCAGCCATGGCAGAACTGTTCGTGCGCCCGGCGCGCCGCGGCGGCGGGCGGTAGCGGTGCGTACCCCCACCGCGCCCGCCGCCGACCACTTCGACACCGAAGTGCTCGGTAAACATTGGATACCGCTGTCGATGACCGATGCCGAGACGGCGGTGGTTCTGCGTGAGCGGTTGGGCGTCGATTTCCCGGCCGCGCGGGAACGCGACTGGGCGGCAGATGATTTCCTCTATGTGCCGGTGGTGGTGAATCATCGGCTCGGCGACGGCGATCCGGTGCGCGACACCATCGTCTTCGCGGTGAACGAGGAATTCCTGGTCACCTGGCAGCCGACGGAACCGTTCGTGCCCTTCGACGCGGCGATCGCGAAGATGAGCCGCGACCCGCTGCTGACCGGATCGTCCTACGGTGTGATGTACGCGCTGCTGTGGGCGCTCAACGACGGATCGCGCGAAATCCTGCGTTCGGTCGACGCGACGCTGGCCTCGGTGCGCGCCGATCTCGCCGCGGCGAGCACCGCGGACGGTCACCGCGACCGCGGTGGTGTCACGGGTGAACTGCGCGGCGTGCCCGCCGCCCTCGACGCCGTCGAGCGCGCCGTCGCCCCGGTGCGGGAGACGCAACGCCACCTGGCGCGCGCCGCGCACCGGATGCGGGGTGAACTCGCCTGGTGCGCAGGTGAACTCGACGCACGGACGATCGCGCTCGTAGCCGATATCGACAGCGTGGAGAAGTACGCGGCCGCCGAGTACGACACATTGCGCTATCTCCAGCACTCGCTGCGTTCCCGGCTCGACGTCGAACGCAACCGTCTCGTCGAGATCCTCACCCTCCTGGCCGCGGTCTGTCTCCCGCCGACCCTGATCTCCACGTTCGTGCACGCCATCGGCATGCCGGATTGGGAGTTCGGCTACCTCGCCGCCACGGCGATCACCGTCGCTTCGGCCGTGATCCCCTTCGTCTATGTCGTCCGGAGGATCGGCGAGCGCTGAAATTCACGGCGCGAGTGAATATTCGGCGCGCCGCTGTCCCGAATACATTGTGCCCGTCGGATCTGCGCGTTCGGCCGATAGGATACGCGCGGAACAGCGGTCGCCGTCGTGCGCTTGGTGTGGTTCACAGTACCCCCTTCCCGGGGTTGTGGAACTCACGAAATCTCCGATCCGGTGTGTTCGTCCCGCCGGGGGCCGTGGGTACGATCGAGCGAATCCAGCAGTGGCGCAGGATGTTTGCTGAGTATCGATCAAGTCCCGGTGTGTATCGGCCGCTGCGGTCGCCGGGGCAGGTACAGGACCATTTCGTGCGCGGGGCGCGAGGTGGGTCCTTCGATTGCCCGTGTTCGGGAGGACCAAGTTGTCGGATATTGCCATTGTGGGTATCGGCTGCCGATTCGGCGGTGGAATCGACTCACCGGAGAGCTTCTGGGATTTCGTGGTCGACAAGCGGGACGCGGTGGTCGAGATCCCCGCGGACCGCTGGGACTATCGCCGCTACTACGACTCGGACCGGCGCACGCCAGGACGCAGCTACACCAAACGCGGTGCGTTCCTGACCTCGGACCCGTGGGAATTCGACCCCGATTTCTTCGGTATCTCGCCGCGCGAGGCGACGGGCCTCGATCCCCAGCAGCGGCTGCTGCTGGAAGTCACATGGGAGGCGTTGGACGACGCCGGATTCGCCGGGCGCGCGGCGGGTGAGTCGGTCGGCGTCTACGTCGGCGGATTCGTGGTCGACCAGTCGGTGGTCGGGGTGGTCGGCCCCGCGCTGGCGCACGTGGACATGCACACCGCCGCCAGTGCCTCGTACACGATGCTGTCGAACCGAATCGCTTATGCGCTCAACCTGATCGGACCGGCACTGACGATAGATACGGCCTGTTCGTCGTCGCTGGTCGCGTTCCATCTCGCCTGCCAGGCGCTGGACAACGGCGACTGTGCGGTCGCGTTGGCGGGTGGTGTGAACGTCATGCTCCAGCCGGAGACCTTCGTCATGATGTGCAAGGGTGGATTCCTCGCCGAGGACGGCCGCTGCAAATCCTTCGACGCCACCGGCGACGGATACGGCCGCGGTGAGGGCGGCGGGATCGTCGTGCTCAAGAAGCTCGACGACGCGGTGCGCGACGGCGACCGGATCTACGCCGTGGTCAAGGCGACCGGCTCCAACCAGGACGGGCGAACCACCGCGATCACGGTGCCCAACGCCGATTCCCAGGAGGCGCTGGCGCGGGCGGTCTGCGCGCGCGCCGGGCTCCCGCCCTCGGGGATCACCTATGTCGAGGCGCACGGCACGGGCACGCCGGTGGGCGATCCCATCGAACTGCGCGCGCTCGGCCGGGTCTACGGCGCCGACGCGGGCCGCCCCGCCTCCCTCGGGGTCGGCTCGCTCAAGGCCACCCTCGGGCACACCGAAGCCGCGTCCGGGATCGCGAGCGTGATCAAATCCGCCCTGGCGATCCGGCACCGCACGATTCCGCCGCAGGGCTGGCTCGACGAGCCCAATCCCGACATTCCCTTCGCCGAGCTGGGATTGCACGTGCAGACCGAGCCGGAAACCGTCGCGCCGGACGTCGATCGCATGACGATCGCCGTCAACGGTTTCGGCTACGGCGGCACCAACGCCCACGCCATCCTCCAGGAGTTCCGCACCGAGCAGGCCGGTGTACCCGCCACGGCGAGGCACTATGGTGTGCTCCCACTGTCGGCGCGGAGCGCGCCCGCCGTGCGCGCCATCGCGGGACGATTCGCCGATCTGCTCGCCGACGGAGCCGACGTGGACCACCTCGCGGAGGCGGCGTGGACGCGGCTGGCGCACCATCAGTTCCGAAGCGGCGTCCTCGTCGGCGAGAGCGCCGACGTCGTCCGGGATCTGCGCCTGTTCGCGGCGGGCGAGGGGCGCGACGCCACCCGCACCGTCTCGCGGCGCACCGCCGAGCCGGTATTCGTCTTCTCCGGTATGGGACCGCAGTGGTGGGCCATGGCACGCGAACTGCTCGTCGCGGGCGGCGCCTTCGCGAAGACCGCCGAGCAGATCGACGACGTGTTCGTCGAACTCGCGGGCTGGTCGATCATCGAGGAACTGCTGCGACCGGAGCAGGAATCGCGGGTCGCGAAAACCGAAGCGGCACAGCCAGCGAACTTCCTGGTCCAGGTCTCGCTGGCCAGCGAACTCGCCGAATTCGGGATCACCCCCGCGGCCGTGATCGGTCACAGCGTCGGCGAGGTATCGGCGGCCTACGTCACCGGTCTGCTCTCGCTGCGGGACGCGGTGCTTGTCGCCTATCACCGCGCGCGCCTCCAGGCGACGACGGCGGGCTCGGGCGGGATGCTCGCGGTCGGTCTCGGGCGGGAACAGGCCGAGCAGCTCATCGCCGATATTCCCGGTGTGGATATCGGCGCGGTCAACAGCCCCGGCGCGCTGACCCTGTCCGGTGACGCGGACCGCTTGGACGAGATCGCCGAAACACTCGCCGAACAGGGCGCTTTCGCCCGCAGGCTGCGCGTCGAGGTGCCCTATCACAGCAACCTGATGGACCCGATCCTGGACGAACTGCGCACCGTGCTCGCCGAACTCACGCCGCGCCCGCCCACTGTCGCGTTGTACTCGACGGTCACCGGCGCGCCCGTAACGGCGGGCGACTGGGATGCCGAGTACTGGTGCGCCAACGTGCGGCAGCCGGTCCGCTTCGCCGACGCCGTCTCCGCGGCGATCGGGGCGGGTAACCGGGTGTTCATCGAGGTCGGTCCGCACCCCGTGCTCTCGGGCAATATCCGCGAGATCCTGCTCGGCGCGGGCGAAACCGGCGCGACCGTCTCGACCCTGGACCGCAAACAACCCGACAGCGAGAGCATCCGCCGGACCATCATCGGCCTCTACAGCGCGGGCGTCCTCGATCCGGATGCCCTCTTCCCCGCCGACGGCGCGGTCACCCCGCACCTGCCGCTGCCGCGCTACCCGTGGCAGCAGACCCGCCTGCACGCACCGCTGCCCGTCTTCGAGCAGTTGCGTCTCGGCACCCCGGGCGGCTACGCCATGCTCGGCGATCCCGATTTCGAGGGCAGGCCGGGCTGGCAACTACAGATCGGCACCGAGAAACTGCCGTGGCTGGTCGATCACGTGGTCGGCGGCGCACGGATCCTGCCCGGCGCGGCCTATCTCGACGCGGCGCTGAGCGCGGCCTCGAGTCGAATGGTCGACAAACGGGTGGCACTGGAACAGGTGCGGTTCGTCGCGCCGCTGATCATGAGCGCTCCCGATGTGCCGCTGCTCGAATTCACCATCGAGGAATCCAGCGGACGTTTCCTCATCAGATCGCGCAGCGCCACCGGAACGGCCTGGACGGTCAACGCGATCGGCCGACTGCTGACCGGCAGCTACGAGGGCGCGAAAGGCACCGTCCCCGAAGATGACTCCGCGGTGGATTTCGCCCCCGACCTGTTCTACGCCGCACTCGCCGCGCGAGGTCTGCACTACGGTCCGACCTTCCGGCGGGTGACCTCGGTGCGCTCCGGAACCGATGCGGTGGTCGCGACCGTCGACGCCACCATCGCCGCCGACTCCGGTCACCTGGCGCACCCCGCCGTCGTCGATGCCGCGATGCAGACGGTGGCGCTGCTGTTCGCCGCCGACAGTCTGGGCGAAGGCGCGATGGTGCCGGTCGGGGTGAACGCGGTACGCATGTTCGCCCCGCTGCCCGAGCAGGTCACCGTGGTCGCCCGCCGCGATCCGGCGGTACGGCTGTGCGCCGACGTCGATCTGCTCGACGAGGACCGCAATGTGTGCCTGCGCCTGATCGGAGTGCAGGTCGGCGCGCTGACACCGGGGATGAGCCCGCTGCATCGGATGGCCGACTTCTTCTACGCCGACGCCATGGAACAGCTCGACCCGGTCGACCCGGCGGCCTTGCCCGCCGCGGAGAGCGTGGCCACCGTCGTGGTCGCGCTCGGTGCGAGCGCGCGCGCCGAACTGCTGGCCGACGCGCTGCCCGGTTCCGGATTCCACCTCGTCGAGCGGGACGATCCGGACCTGGAGACCCGGGTGACCGAACTGCTGGCGGCCGCCGCCGCGGACGGCGTCCAACGGCGGCACATATGCGTGGTCGCGGGCTCGGTCGCCGACGATATCGCCGACCTGTGGACCTTGAAGCGGATCGCCCTCGCCGTGGACGCGGTCGCCGAGGCCGCCGACACCGAGGTGCTGTCCGGGATCGGCGACGGCTCCTGCCACATCACCCTGGTGACCGAGCGGGCGTTCACCCTGCCGGACAGCGCGGACGCACCCGATTCCGCGCACGCCGCGCTGGCGGGCGCACGCCGCGTCCTGCTGAACGAGCAGAGCAGGCTGCGCTGGCGCCTGATCGACGTCGACACCGACACCGCGGTCACCGATCTCGTGCGGGAACTGCTGATCCCCGGCGCGTTCAGCTACGACAATTCCGACGAGGTGCTGCTGCGCGCGGGCGAGCGCTGGGTTCCCGTGGTGCACAAGCCGCTGTCCGAGCGCATCGACGTCCTGGAAACCGCGGCCCCGCTCGACGATCCCGAATCCGATTTCGAATTGGAGGTGCCGCGTTCGCGGCTGCTGTCGGCGCTGGCGTGGCGGCGGTGCCGACGCCGCGATCCCGGGCCGGGCGAGATCGAGGTGCGCATGCGCGTCGTCGGGCTCAACTACAAGGACCCGCTCAAGGTGATGGGCATCCTGGGTGAACGCGAACTCGCCGGAACCTTCTTCGGGACCTCGCCGGGCATGGAAGGTGTCGGCACCGTGGTCCGGCTCGGTCCCGGCGTCGACACCGTCGCCGAGGGCGATGTGGTCGCCGTCGCCGCCAAGGGCATGATGCGGCGCTTCCACCTCGTCGGACAGCATTCGGTGATCCGGCTGCCGGAGGGCGCGGAACCCGGATTCTGCACCAGTACAACGGCATTCGGCACCGCGGAGTACGCGCTGCTCGATCTGGCGCGCATCCAGCCGGGTGAGACGGTGCTGATCCACGGCGCGGCCGGTGGCGTCGGTTCGGCGGCGATCCAGGTGGCGAAAGCCGCGGGCGCGCGGATCATCGGCACCGCGAGCACCGACGAGCGCCGCGCCCACATCCTGGACCTCGGCGCCGATCACGCGCTGAATTCGCGGTCGCTGAATTTCGCCGACGACGTGCTCGGCCTGACCGACGGCGTCGGCGTCGACGCGGTGCTGAGCACCGCGCCCGGTGAGATCCTGCGCCAGAACTTCAAGGCGGTCACCGAATTCGGGCGCATCGTCGAAGTCGGCAAGGCCGACGTGTACACCGGCGGCCTGCTGGAGCTGGCCAATTTCGACAAGAATCTGTCCTACTTCTCGGTCGACCTCGACCGCATGTGCGCGGTACGCCCCGCCCAGCTGGCCGACCTGCTGCGCCGGGTCTACGACAAGATCGAGAGCGGGGTCTACCGCCCGCTGCCCTACGAACTGTTCGGCGTCGAGGACGTGTCGAGGGCATTCGACGAGGTCATCCGCTCGACCCGGATCGGCCGGATCGCCATCGACATGGACCAGGTCGCGCCGCCGGTGCGGCCCGCCCTGCCCGACGTCGAGATCGACAGTGTCGCGAGCTATCTGATCACCGGCGGGTTCGGCGGCTTCGGTCTGGCGACCGGGCGCTGGCTGGTGAGCAAGGGGGCGCGCACACTCGTGCTGGTCGGACGGAGCGGCGCGAACAACGACGCGGCACGTCAACAACTGGCCGCCTGGCGGGCGGGGGGAGTCGAAATCGTCGAAGAACTCGCCGATATCGCCGATGCCGAGGCCGTCGCGGCCATCGTCGAGCGGGCGCACGGGGTCGGTCATCCACTGCGTGGCGTCTTCCACGCGGCGGGCGCGGTGGCCGACAACCGGATCGCGGTGATGGATCTCGACCAGCTCACCAGGGTGTACCGGCCCAAGGTGCACGGCGCGCGCGCCCTGCACAAGGCCGTCACCGAAGCGGGCATCACGCTGGACATGTTCGTGCTGTACTCCTCGGGCGGCTCGATGTTCGGCATCTTCGGGCAGTACAACTACACCGCCGCCAATGTCGCGGTCGAGGCGCTGGCCGAGCGGTGGGCCCGCGCGGGCGAACGCGTGACCTGTGTCGGATGGGGTCATATGTCCGGGGCCACCGGCGGTATGGCCTCCGACGACAAGGTCGCCAAATATCTGGAGGTGGTCGGGTTCGGCCCGATCGACATGACCGACGGCACCGTCTATCTCGAGCAGACCCTGCGGCTCGGACAGACCCGCGCGGCGATCATCCCGACCGACTGGACCAAACTCACCGCCGCGTTCCCGCAGATGAGCCGCACCGGCAGGTTGGCCGCGCTCGCGGCGGCCTCGGTGGAGGACAATTCGGCGGCGGCGAAGATGAAGGCCGAACTGGCCGCGCTCGACGAGGGCAAACGCGGCCAGGCGGTCGCCAGGATGCTCGCCGACCAGCTCGCGGTGGTCATGGGCGTGGCCCCCGAGTCGATCGACCTGACCGTACCCGTCCCCGAACTCGGTCTGGATTCCCTGATGGCGGTGGAATTCGGTACCCGCGTGAGCAAATCGCTCGGTATCGAGCTGATGTCGTTGCAGATGGGACGCTCGTTCAGCCTCGAACAGGTCGGACCCAAGGTGGCCGAGCTCATCCTCGCCTCCGCCGCGGGCGCCTCGGCGGCAGCGCTGCTGGCAGCCTCGGAAGCGCCGAGCGCACCCGCCGCCGCGATCGAGGAACCGGCTGCGGAACAACCGGTGCCGGTGGGCGCGTGACCGAGATCGGCACTCGCGCGTCCACGGATACGGCGAACGGCGAGCGCGCCGCGTGGCTGGCCTTCGCCGGATGTCTGATCGCGGTGTTCATGCAGATGATCGACGTGACGATCGTGAACACCGCGCTCCCGGACATCACTGCGGACCTGGATGCCTCGCGGTCGGAGCAGTTGTTCGTGATCTCCGGCTACTCGCTGGCCTTCGCCTGCACCCTGCTGGTCGCGGCCCGGATCGGCGAACTGACCGGCCGTCGCGCCATGTTCCTGGTGTCGGTGGTCGCCTTCACCGCGACCTCGGTGTGGTGCGGTATGTCCACCAGCGCCACCGAACTCATCATCGCCAGGGTGGCGCAGGGGATCTCGGGCGCGGGCATGGCGGCGCAAACGATCGCCATCCTGACCGCGAGCTTTCCGCGCGAACGGCATCCGCAGGTTTTCGCCCTCTACGGTGCGACGGCCGGATTCGCCGGAATGCTCGGACCGATTCTCGGCGGCACGCTGATCACCCTGTCGCCCTGGGGATTCGGCTGGCATTCGATATTTCTCATCAACCTGCCCCTCGGGATCGTCGCGCTCGTGCTCGCGCTGCGCTACCTGCGTCTGGGCAGACCCTCCGAACGCGGCAGGCTCGATCCCGTCGGCGCGATCCTGTCGACGGTGAGTCTGTTCGCCCTGCTCGGGGCACTGGCCGATCTGCAACAGAACGGCTGGCGGCCGGGATCTTTCGCGGTCGCCGTCGGCGCGCTCGGGCTCGGCGCGCTCTTCGTCGGCCACCAGCGACTGCTCAACCGGCGCGGCCGGATGCCGCTGGTACGGCTCGATCTGTTCGCGGACCGCGGATTTCGCGTCGGCTCGATTCTGGTGACCCTGTTCTTCGGGCTGTTCACCGCGTTCGTGTACACCATCTCGATCACCCTGCAGGACGAGCTGGATTTCTCGCCGCTGCGCACCGGACTCGCCATGACACCCTTCGCGCTGGGCGCCGGTGCGGGGGCGCTCGCCTCACCGCTGCTGGTCGGGCGGTGGGGTGTACGGGTGCTCGCGGTCGGAATCGCCTCCTACGGTGTCTGTATCGCGATCGGCGCCGCCTATCTCCACATCACCGGCGGCGTCGTGAATCTGGCGCTGGCGGCGGGCCCGGTATTCCTGTCCGGGCTCGGCGTCGGATTGTTCGGCGTCCAACTACAACCCCTGATGCTCGCGGGCCTGGATCAGCGCCGCATGGACGCGGCGTCGGGCCTGCTCCCCACGATCGAGCAGATCGGCAACGGTGTCGGTCTGGCGCTGCTGAGCACGGTCTTCTTCCGCGCTCACACACTCGGTGGCAGCGTCACCATGCTGTCGGCCATCGCGGTCGTCGCCCTCGGCATGGGTGTCCTGACCCTGGCTCTGCCCGACACACCGGCGCTGGCCCAGCCGTTCGCACGCATCGAATAGAGGTTTTCCCGTGGTCAGTTTCGGTCTGATCGACGAATGGGATCCGGCCCCCGGTCGGCTCGTGAGCTGGTCCGCGTCGCCGGATTCGGTGGCGCGGGCCGCGTCGGCGCCCGTCCATCCGGCGCCGCCCTCGCACCAGCAGGAGTCCTATCTGCGCCTGGCCCATCGCAATGCCACCGCCGACTTCCGCTATTCGGGGCTGTGCGTCGTCACCGCGCAGGTGCCGGGCGCGCTGGATCTCGACGCGATGACGCGGGCGGTCAACGCGTTCCTGCTGCGGCACGATACCTTCCGCACCTGGTTCGACCTCGGCGCGGACGGCGCGGTGCGCACCCATCTCGTCGACCCCGATGTCATCGATTTCGTGCCGACCGGATACGGCGAGATCGACAATGCCGAGGCCATCCGCGAACACGTCCAGAAGCAGACGCCTGGACCGTTCCAATGGGACTGTTTCACCTTCGGCGCCATCGAACACGCGGAGACGACCACCGTCTACATCGCCGTCGATCACCTGCACACAGACGGTGTCGCGCAGTACCTCTCGTGTGTGGACCTGGCCCAGCTCTACGCCGCGCAGGTGTGGGACGGCGGCACCGAACTCCCCGCCCCGGCCAGTTATCTCGACTACTGCGTGCGCGAACGCGCGCAGTCCGCGCTCCTGACTCCCGCGTCGCCCGGGGTCAGGAAATGGCTCGAGCTGGTCCACGGCAACGAGGGTGAACTGCCGTCCTTCCCCCTGGATCTCGGCAGACGCGGCGGGGGCTACCACCGCAGCGCCCATCTGACCGTCGCACTCTTCGACGAAGAGGGCGCGGCGCGCTTCGAACAGGTGTGCCGCGACAACGGCGCCGAATTCACCGGCGGCATCTTCGCCGCCGCCGCGCTGGCCGAACGCGAACTCGTCGACGCCGACTACTACTTCACCATGACCCCCATCAGCACCAGGGGCACACTCGCCGAACTCGGCTCGGTCGGGTGGTACGCGACCCTGATCCCGGTGGCCTTCCCGATCGGCGCGAACGCCTCCTTCGCCCGCGCGGTGGTCGCGGCGCAACGCGCGTACGAAAGCGGACTCCGACTGACCACCGTGTCCTTCCATCGGGTGCTGGAACTGGTGCCCGACGACGCCGGGATCTCGGTCCAGGCGGGCTGGTCGAATCCGATGCTGTCCTACGTGGACGCCCGCGATTTCGCGGGCAGCGAATTCTTCGACGTGGCGCGCGGTGGCGTCTACGCCAACCGGGCGGCCGCCGAGGAAGTGCTGATGTGGATCAACCGGTTTCCCACCGCGACGTCGCTGAGCGTGATCTACCCCGATACCCCGGTCGCCCACGATTCCGTCGACCGCTACGTGAACGCGCTGAGATCGGTCTTCCTCGAGGTGGTGAACGGGGCGCGCTAGCCGTCGCGGCGACGGTTCCCGTTCATCCCGAATTCATCTGCGGCTGTGGCGAACCCGGCATGTCCATGCCCGCCGAGGTGCATGCTGGAAGTGGTTGCTGTTGGTGCGGGTGGGCAGGATGGTGGTCAGTGTGGACGACACCGCGATGGACGCGTATTCCCGGACGGTGATCGCCGTCGCCGCGGCGGTGACCGGCCACATCGCCGGAATCCGGACCCGGTACGGCGGCGGTTCCGCCGTTGTCTGCGCCGACGACGGTTTCCTGCTCACCGCCGCGCGGGTGCTCGGTGCGGCCACCGAGGGCGAGATCGTCTTCGCCGACGGTGTGGAATCGCGTTTCGAGGCGGTGGGTGTCGACCCGCTGTCCGATCTGGCGGTACTGCGGGCGCGCGACGGTGCGCCCGGTGCGGTGACCTTCGGTGACGCCGACACCCTCGTCGTCGGTCAACTGGTCGTCGCGGTGGGGAGCCCGCTGGGGTTGGCGGGTTCGGTCGCCGCGGGAGTGGTCGGGGCGCTCGGTCGAGCGGCCCCGGTCGCCTCCCGTCGCGCTGGCCGGGTCATCGAGGACGTCATCCACACCGATGCCGCGCTGAATCCGGGTAATGCCGGTGGCGCGCTGGCGGATTCGAACGGACGAGTGGTCGGGGTGGTGACCTCCGCGGCCGTGGTCGGCGTCGGCCTCGCCGTTCCGATCAATGGCACCACCCGTCGCATCATCGACACACTGCGCACCGAAGGCCGGATTCGCCGCGCATACCTCGGAATCGTCGGTGCGCCCGCACCGATCACCGCCGAGATCGCCGGGCGCGCCGGACAATCCGTCGGTGTGCGCGTCGTCGACGTCGTGCGCGGCGGACCGGCCGAACGGGCCGGACTACTTCGCGGTGACCTGGTTCTCACCGTCGGCGACGTGGAAGTACGTGACGCGCAGGGGATTCAACGCGCGCTCTTCGCCGAGGCGATAGGCCGGGCCGTGCCGATCAGCGCGGTGCGTCACGGTGCGATGGTCGACGTCGTCGCGATCCCGGTGGAACTTGGTTGACGAGAGTCGACATTCTTCCGGTCGCCCACCGATGAATTCCGGCTGCCTGGGCGGTCCGACCTTATGAGGCCACGCAGGTCTCGTCGAGTTCGGGAGGTCGACCATGGACCAGGAATCATCGGCGCAACGGCGCCTGGCGCAGCATCCGACGGTGCGACGGATGGCCGAACGGGGGCGGACGAAACCCGATCCGGTACTCACGGCGTCCCGGCTGCGGGAACTGTGCCTGGCGGCGGGCGCCGAGGACGTGGGTTTCGTTCCGATCGATGATCCGCGCGTCGCGCCGGAGTACGAGCACGCGCGCGCGATCCTGCCGTCGGCACGCACCTTCGTCGCCTTCTGCGTGCGGATGAACCGCGACAACCTGCGCAGTCCGCAGCGCAGCCTCGCCAATACCGAGTTCAACCATGCCGACGACGAGACCAATGCCGTGTCGCGTCGAATCACCACGGCATTGCAGGACGCGGGCTATCGCGCGGTCTACCCGGCGCCCGGTTATCCGATGGAGGTGGACAAATTCCCCGGCCGTATCTGGGTCATCGCGCACAAGGTGGTGGCCGAGGCCGCCGGGCTCGGGGTGATGGGCATCCACCGCAATGTCATCCACCCGAAATTCGGCAATTTCATCCTGCTCGGCACGATCGTCACCGACGCCGTCGTCGACGAGCCGAGTTCGCCGCTGGATTTCACTCCGTGCCTGGAATGCAAACTGTGCGTGTCCGCGTGCCCGGTCGGTGCGATCACCCAGGACGCGGGTTTCGACTTCCAGGCCTGCTACACCCACAACTACCGGGAATTCATGGGCGGGTTCACCGACTGGGCGGAGACCATTGCCGACAGCGACAGCCGCGCGGACTACCGCGAGCGGGTGAGCACCGGGGAATCGTTCTCGATGTGGCAGAGCCTGTCGTTCAAACCCAATTACAAGGCCGGGTACTGCATGGCGGTGTGCCCGGCGGGGGAGGACGTGATCGGCGCCTATCTCGACGACCGGAAATCCCACCTGGACGAGGTGGTGCGGCCGCTACAGAACACCGAGGAACCGGTCTATGTGCTGTCGGGATCGGCGGCCGAGGAACACGTCATCCGTCGTTTCCCGCACAAGACGGCGAAACCGGTGACGAACGGTTTTCCCGACGAGGTCAACGCGCTGCTCGACCAGATCGGACCGAGGCCGCGACCCCGGGTGGATCCGGACTGAACGGCATCGATGATTCGGCAGTCGATCCGTCCGGAAGTCGCGCCGGGGGCGGCGGATGATACCGCGGACCGCCCCCGATCGCGGCAGTACATACAGCCCGCTCCGCGCCTCGGCGATGACGTCGTGGCGCGGGGGCGGGTCAGTAGGCGATGAAAAGGATTTCCTCGCGGGAGTAGTCGTGCCCGGGGTGGTTCGCGGCGAGATGGGCCTTGGTCTTGGTGACCAGGTCGTCCTCGTCGGTGCCGACGATGGTCTCGCCGCAGGGGCAGTTCAGATTTCGCTTCATGCGTGGTCCTTCTTCCTTGAAACGGCCTGCCCGGACGTGCGCCCACCCGTGCTGCGCGCGGGTCGGCGGGCTTGGCACGAACGAGCGCTCGGCCATCGTATCCAGCCCGGCCGAACGCATGGAAGCCCCCCGCCCGCGCCGCTGCCGCCGGTGCGCGCGACCCGGCACCGGCGGCAGCGAACCCGCGATTACGGCGTCGAGTAACCGACGAGCGCGCCGATACCCGCCCCGATCGGGACGGTGACCAGGGCGCCGACGCCACCGAGGAAGAAACCGAGTACCGCGCCGATACCGGCGCCGACCAGTGCCCCGATTCCGGCGTTGTACTGCTTGCGGGCCAGTGTGTCGGCGGCCTCGTCGATGGCCCGCGCGCTCGCCGACTGCGGCGTGAGTGTGAGCGTGCGGCCCTCGGCACCGATCTGCGCTGTGCTCTGTCCGGCGGCGAGCGGAATGCTCGCGACGATATTTCCCGCGTTGTCGGTCAGTGCCACCCACGCGGCATCCGGTGCGAGCGTGAACCGACCCGCGTCCACGGTCGCGATGACCCCGGTGCGATCGGCCGTGGCGGCCGCGACGTAGCCGATGCCGTGTTCGACCCCGTGGATCGCGGCTTCGGTATCGGATACGGGCTGTGCCGTTGCGGCGCCGGCGGTGATGCCGGTGGCGCCGATGGCGAGTAGAGCAGTGGCGGCGAACGTGTTGGCTCTCATTGCTTTCCCCATGTTCCGTCGGCCGATCGTGCGCCGACATTTCCCCTGACGGCCGGATCTCGGCCACCCCATTCTCACCCAGTCGACCGCCGCGTCGGAAGGTTTCGATCACATCGCTCCGATCCGTGGCGCTCGGTGTTCGCGGAGCCCGGCCGGGTTGTCCCGAGGTCCACCACGCTTGCCCGCGTACACTTTTCACGTCGCCCGGTGTTCGCGGTCCCGAAGCCGGGCAGCCGTCGTTCCACGGGCCGATCCGCTCCGCACGGCCGAAACCCTCTCGCCGATCCGTGAGCCACCTGGGGGACCCGGTCCGCGTCCCGCGCCGGATATCCGAAACATCCTGTCGCCGGGAGGATTAGCGACCCGATCGCCCATTCCTGGTTTCGGGTACGACGACCCGTTCGCGCCGCCACCCGGGCACCCGCCTCGATACCCGCGATCACACACGCTGTGTGATAACCGGCACACCCGGGCGCCCGCTGCCGCTGCCGCTGCCGATCGCCGGCCCCTACCGGACCGATCCGACCCGCAGGTGAACGAATCGATATCCGGGCGTGGCCGATCGGGTGACTTGTAGGGTGCTCGGAAAGCCGGAGCGATCGGCTGGTGTGGATGAAGGGATGCCCTGATGGCGGATACGTCGGTCGAAGTTCTCCTGGAAGACTTCGAGAACAAGGACAACTGGGATCTCGGTGGCCCGGGGGCCGGGCAGAGCCATATCACCACCTTCGCGGAGGGCGCGCCGAGCAAGGAACCCGGCGTGTACGCCAACGGCGCCGCCGGCGCCGACTACCGGGCCGTCGCCCTGCTGGTCAAGGCCGCCGAGGAAGGTCTCGACATCGAACTGAACCCCAAACCGGGCGCCGCGTTCACCGTCCCGGGACACCTCGAGGAACTGAACCTCTGGGTCCGTTCACCGCACGCCTCGATCCGGGTTTTCGCCCGCGTCGGCGTCGGCGCCGAGGAACAGGAACTGCCACTGGGCCGCATCACCGCCAACGGCGAGTGGCAACGCGCGGGCCACGAGCTACCCGACCCCGCCGCCGACGTGGCGATCCTCGGCCTCCGTATCCGCCTGGCCGAGGTGATCAAACGAGCGGGCGAGGTCATGATCCTGCTCGACGACCTCACCGCCCGCACCCGCCGCTAGCCGGGGTTCGGTACGTCGCCGACGACTGCGCGTCCTACCGAGGCGGGAGTGCGGCTGCGGGGGCCGGAACCTCGACGGGCGCCGACGGGTCGGGGTTCCATCGGCTGTCGACGACGAGGCCGATCAGCCCGATCGCTATGCAGAGACCGGAGACGGCGAGCATCGCGGGGTGGGTGCCTCCGGTCAAGGCGTCGGCGAGGATGACGGTGGCGACGGTGCCGGGGACCGAGCCGATGAGGGACGCGGCGAGGTAGGGCCAGAAACGCACCGAGGACAGCGCGCAGCAGTAGTTCACGACCGAGAACGGGGCGAAGGTGACCAGGCGCAGTGATCCGACCGCGAGCCAGCCGCGTCGTTCGAGGCGTTGATCGATGGCGCGCACGGCGGGATGGGTCAGTCGGGCGGCGACGTGGTCGCGGTCGAGGGCCCGGACGAGGAGCAGTGCGAGGGCGGCGGCGACGGTGGTCGCGGACAGGGCGACGACGCTGCCGACCAGCGGACCGAACAGGACCCCGCACGATACGGTGAGCACGGTGCGCGGGATCGGCGCGGTCGCCGCGACGGCGTAGACGACGAAGAACACCAGCGGGAACCAGGGGCCGACCGAATCGGCCCACTCCTGCATCCGCTGCGGACCCGGCAGCGGAATCAGCATCGCGCCGACGAACAGGATGCCGACGCCGAGAAGTAGCGCGACGATACGCCGGTTGCGAATGAGCCAGGTCACGCGAGGGAGGTTACCGGTTGGTAGTGGCGGCCAGGGTCAACCCTCGGGGACACTGCCGCTAGCATCAGAAGAAACGGGACGAATGCTCGTTAACCGAAGTACTCGCTGACCTGGGCGGATATGGAGGTAATGGGCGCGCACAGTGGGTGCGCCATCTCGAGTGGAAGAGGGAAAGCAGTGCCGATTGCTTCAGAACCGGCCGCCGAGTCGGTACCGGAGTACGCCGCATGGCGTAAGGGAGTGGCCGGCGTCCTGGCGAAGGCCCGCAGGGTCGAGATCGCCGAATTGCCGGAGGAGCCCGAGCATCTGCTCGCGGAGACCACCTACGACGGACTCACCGTCGCCCCCCTGTACACCCGTCGAGACGAGCTGCCCGAGCAGCCGCTGCCCGGCGCCTTCCCCTTCGTGCGCGGACGCGACGCGACCCGTGACGTCCACCGCGGCTGGTACGTGACCGCGCCGGTCACCTCGTCCGACGCGGCCGCCGCCAACCGGGAGATCCTGTTCGGTCTGGAGAACGGCCACAGCGCCGCGTGGATCGCCACGGGCGAGCGCGGAGTGCCGGTCGAGCAGTTGCCGACCGCGATCGCCGGACTGCTCTTCGAACTCGCGCCGCTCACGGTGAGCGCGGGCCCCGAGGTCGCCGCCGCCGCCACGCGGATCTTCGCGGTACTCGACGAGTACAAGACCCCGGACCGGGCGGCGATCACGGTCGCCCTCGGCGCCGCTCCGCTGACGAGCCGTTTCGCCGGCGTCGACGACGCGGGCCTGCCGGAGACGCTGACCCTCGCCGACCGGGCCATCGCACGCGAGGAGACGATCCGCGCGATCACCGTGGACGGCACCGTATTCCACGACGCGGGCGCGTCCGACGCCCAGGAACTCGGCGCCGCCGTGGCCGCCGGCCTGGAATACCTGCGCGCGCTGAGCCCCGGCCGCGATATCGCCGATGTGCTCGGTCAGCTGGAATTCCGGTACGCCGCCACCGACGACCAGTTCGCCACCATCGCCAAATTCCGCGCCGCGCGTCAGCTGTGGGCGCGAGTGGCGCACGTGTGCGGTGCGCCCGCCTTCGGCGACGCGCCCCAGCACGCGGCGACCTCGGCGGCCATGATGACCCAGCGCGACCCGTGGGTGAACCTGCTGCGCACCACCCTCGCCGCGTTCGGCGCGGGCGTCGGCGGCGCGGACACCGTGACGGTGCTGCCCTTCGATTCCGCGCTGCCCGTCGGCGAACTCGGCGTCTCGAAGTCGTTCTCCGACCGCATGGCGCGCAACACCCAGTTGCTGCTGCTCGAGGAATCGCGCCTCGGCCACGTCCAGGACCCGGGCGCGGGTTCCTGGTACGTCGAGGACCTCACCGCCGCCCTCGCGGACAAGGCGTGGGAGTTCATGCGGGAACTCGAGGCCGCGGGCGGCTACACCGCCGCGCTCGACTCGGGTCTGCTCGCCGAGCGGATCGCCGAGACCCGCGCGGCCCGCGACGCCGATGTGGCCCACCGCAAGACCGCGGTCACGGGTGTGAACGAATTCCCGAACCTGGCCGAGAAGCCGCTGTCGGAAACCGCCCGCGAAAGCGGTCTCACCACCCGATACGGCGCGGCCTTCGAAGGGTTGCGCAACCGGTCCGACGCCTACCTGGCGGCGAACGGCGCGCGGCCGAAGGCGCTGCTGGTTCCGCTGGGCACGGTGGCCGAACACAATGTGCGCGTCACCTTCATCGCGAACCTGCTGGCCTCCGGCGGTATCGAATCGGTCAACCCGGGACCGCTCGACGCGGACGCGATCGCCGGTGCCGCCGCCGAATCCGGCGCCACGATCGCGGTGCTGTGCGGTTCGGACAAGCGTTACGGCACCGAGGCGGGCGCGGCTGTCGACGCCCTGCGCGCGGCGGGTGTCGGCACGGTACTGCTGGCCGGTGCCGCGAAGGCGGTCGCCGATCTGAGTGAGACACAGCGTCCGGACGGATACCTCGCCGCGAAGATCGACGCGGTCGCGGCACTGTCCGGCCTGCTGGAGAAGGTAGGAGCCTGATGACTACGCGCGAAGTCGAACATGTGATCGGCAGTTTCGCCGATGTGCCGCTGCACGAGCGCGCGCCCGAACCCGCCGCGGTCGACGCCGCGCAGGTGAAGGAATTCGTCGCCGAGGCCGCCGAGGCGAATCACTACACCCCCGATCAGCTGGTGTGGGCGACCCCCGAGGGCATCGACGTGCCGCCGGTGTTCACCAAGGCCGATCGTGACGCCATCGTGGCCGAGGGGTTCCCGCTCGACAGCGTTCCCGGTGTCGCGCCGTTCGTGCGCGGTCCGTACCCGACCATGTACGTGAATCAGCCGTGGACGATCCGCCAGTACGCGGGTTTCTCCACCGCCGCCGATTCCAACGCCTTCTACCGCCGCAATCTCCAGGCGGGACAGAAGGGCCTCTCGGTCGCCTTCGACCTGGCCACGCACCGCGGCTACGACTCCGATCATCCGCGCGTGCAGGGTGACGTCGGCATGGCCGGTGTCGCGATCGACTCGATCCTGGACATGCGCCAGCTCTTCGATCACATTCCGCTGGACCAGGTTTCGGTGTCGATGACGATGAACGGCGCGGTGCTGCCGATTCTCGCCCTCTACGTCGTGGCCGCCGAGGAACAGGGCGTCACGCCCGAACAGCTGGCCGGAACCATTCAGAACGACATTCTGAAAGAGTTCATGGTCCGCAACACCTACATCTATCCGCCCAAGCCCTCGATGCGGATCATCTCCGACATCTTCGCCTACACCAGCTCGAAGATGCCGAAGTTCAACTCGATCTCCATCTCCGGCTACCACATCCAGGAAGCGGGAGCGACCGCCGATCTGGAACTGGCCTACACCCTCGCCGACGGCGTGGAGTACATCCGGGCCGGTATCGAGGCGGGTATGGAGGTGGACAAGTTCGCGCCGCGACTGTCCTTCTTCTGGGCCATCGGCATGAACTTCTTCATGGAGGTCGCCAAACTCCGTGCGGGACGGCTGCTCTGGAGCGAGCTCGTCGCGAAGTTCAACCCCAAGAGCGCCAAATCGCTGTCGCTGCGCACCCATTCGCAGACCTCCGGCTGGTCGCTGACCGCCCAGGACGCCTACAACAATGTGGCGCGCACCTGCATCGAGGCGATGGCCGCGACCCAGGGCCACACCCAGTCGCTGCACACCAACGCCCTGGACGAGGCGCTAGCGCTGCCGACGGATTTCTCCGCCCGCATCGCCCGCAACACCCAGCTGCTGATCCAGCAGGAGTCCAACACCACCCGCCCGATCGATCCGTGGGGCGGCTCGTACTACGTCGAATGGCTCACCCACCAGCTGGCCAACCGGGCCAGGGCCCATATCGCCGAGGTGGAGGCGCACGGCGGTATGGCCCAGGCCATCGGCGAGGGCATCCCGAAGTTGCGCATCGAGGAAGCCGCCGCGCGCACCCAGGCGCGCATCGACACCGGGCAGCAGCCGGTGATCGGCGTGAACAAGTACCAGGTCGAAGAGGATCAGCAGGTCGAGGTTCTCAAGGTCGAGAACTCCCGCGTGCGGGCCGAGCAGATCGAGAAGTTGCAGCGGCTGCGCGCCGACCGGGATTCGGGCGCGGTCGAGCGGGCGTTGAACGAATTGACTCGTGCGGCGGGCTCTTCCGAGGGCGGCATGCAGAACAACCTGCTCGCCCTCGCCATCGACGCCGCGCGCGCCAAGGCCACCGTCGGCGAGATCTCCGACGCGCTGGAGAAGGTCTACGGCAGGCATCAGGCCGAGATCCGCACTCTGTCCGGCGTGTACCGCGACGAGGCAGGGAAGGTCACCAACATCACCACCGCGGTCGAACTCGTCGAGGAATTCGCGGAGGCCGAAGGCCGTCGCCCGCGTATCCTCGTCGCGAAAATGGGTCAGGACGGGCACGATCGAGGACAGAAGGTGATCGCCACCGCCTTCGCCGACATCGGCTTCGACGTCGATGTGGGCCCGCTGTTCCAGACCCCCGAAGAGGTGGCGCAGCAGGCGGCCGACAACGACGTGCACGTCGTCGGTGTGTCCTCGCTCGCGGCGGGCCACCTCACGCTGGTGCCCGCTCTGCGGCAGGCACTGGCGGGCGCGGGTCGTCCCGACATCATGGTGATCGTCGGCGGCGTGATCCCGCCCGGTGATTTCGACGAGCTCTACGAGGCGGGCGCCGCGGCGATCTTCCCGCCCGGCACGGTCATCGCCGACGCGGCGATCGACCTGCTGAAGAAGCTCGGCGCCGAACTCGGTCACGGCGCGGACGCCACCGCGACGGAATGAGCGAAGCAGGTTCGGCCGCCCCGCAGCGGGCGGCCACGCGCCGTGCCATCGATGTCGACGCACTCGCCGACGCGGTCCGCGCCAACGAACGGGCCGCCTTGGCGCGGGCCATCACCCTGGTGGAATCGACCAGGACCGACCACCGGGATCTGGCCCAGCGGCTGCTGCTGAAGCTGACACCGGAGGTGCAGGGATCCGACAGCACCGTGGTGTCGAATCGGGTCGGCATCACCGGTGTTCCCGGCGTCGGCAAGTCGACGTTCATCGACGCGCTCGGCATGTCGCTGATCGGGAAGGGCCATCGGGTCGCGGTCCTGGCCGTCGACCCGTCCTCCACCCGCACCGGCGGCTCCATCCTCGGCGACAAGACCCGGATGGCGCGGCTGTCGGTGGAACGCGACGCCTTCATCCGGCCGTCGCCGACCGCTGGCACGCTGGGCGGTGTCGCCAAGGCGACCCGCGAGACCATCGTGCTGTTGGAGGCGGCGGGTTACGACGTGATCCTGGTCGAGACCGTCGGCGTCGGCCAGTCCGAGGTCACCGTCGCCAATATGGTCGACGTGTTCTGCTTCCTGACCCTGGCCCGCACCGGAGATCAGTTGCAGGGCATCAAGAAAGGCGTTCTCGAACTCGCCGATCTGGTCGCGGTGAACAAGGCCGACGGCAGACACGAGATCGAGGCCAAGGCCGCCGCCCGTGAACTCCAGGGCGCGCTCCGTCTGATCCACCCGCACGACGCACTGTGGCGCCCACCGGTTCTCACCATGAGCGGGCTGGAAGGCATCGGCCTGGACAAGTTCTGGGACACCGTCCTGCAACACCGCCGGGTCCTCACCGACGCGGGCGAATTCGACGAGAAGCGCCGCCGTCAGCAGATCGACTGGACCTGGACCATGGTGCACGATCAACTGCTGCGCCGTCTTGCCGACAACCCGAGGGTGAAATCCCTTCGCGCCGAAGTCGAATCGCAGGTTCGCGAAGGCACTCTCACCGCGGCGCTCGCCGCTCAGCGTTTGCTCGACGCCTTCGACGGATCCTGATCCCGGTGCTCGTCGCGACCGCCCCGCGCTGCTTGTCGCCGATCATCCCGAACAGCAGTGGCGTGCACTGCGCGCCGACCGCGCCGAGATCCCCCACGCCGTCGAAGCGGCCGCCGTCAACTGCCCTCGGGCAGTAGCGGAACCACCGCTTCGGCGATCTCGGTGACGTTGTCGCAGGGCGACAGTCCGCGCGGATGGGCGCGACGCGGATCGTCCACCAGGATGAACAGGGAACCGGATTTCATCTCGACATTGATGGTGCACCCGCCCGGCACGTCGGGGCGTGCCTCGTATCGCATCGCTCGGCGTCCGCCGACGGTCGTCGCCATGGCGACGGGGAATTTCTCCCGCACGGCGATCAGGGTCGTGTCGGTGGTCTGCACGCGGAAGGTGTACGCGCCCGAGGCGGTGTAGGCGCATCCCTTCCAGGAGGAGCCGCCCGCATTGTCGATCCGTGGCTGCGGCGGGCGAGCATCCCACCGGCGCTGCGCGAGGAACGGTGGCGTCAACGCCGCGCACGGGTCGAAATTGATGGATCCCGAATCGGCGCTGGTGGTGAGTGTCGCCGTGGTGACCGGTGCGTCGGCGGTGGGCATCGCGGTACCGTCGGCGCCGCACGCGGTGAGGGCGAGCGACAGTGCCACCACGCCGAATCCGAGGACACGCCCGCCGTGTCTTCGGCGGTTCACTGCCGTATTTCCCGGATCCCGCGCGCGAAGTCCTCGTCGGTCCGCTCGTAGGTTTCGCGAATCGTGGTGAGCAGCGACCGGATCTCGGTGGCGACGTCGATGTATTCGGCGAGGGTGTCGTACGCGTTGTCCGGCCCGCCGAACGCCTGTTGCCTGAACAGGGTGACCAGTTCCCGTGCCGAGGACAGGCGCGTATTCGTCTCGCCGAGTCCCCAGGCCGTGCGCTCACCAAGCGCCCGCGCGTCGTTCCTGGCCAGCGACAGTTCGAGAATCAGCTCCTCGCAGGCCCTGTCGAGTTCGAGGAAGGTCTGCGGTTCCATGCGCACGGTCAGCGCGCCGGATTTCGCGTCCTCGACGAACCCCCCGAACGGACTCTCCACGGACATCCGTCGCCCCTTCCGATAGTCGCGTTACCCATTGAGACGCACGCGCCGGGAAAACGGTTCCATCGAAACACAGGAGAGGCGGTTCGCGCCGTGTCATTCACGGACGAAGCGTCCTGGAATGACACGGCCGTCGATCATCGGATCGGGAACCGCGGACCGGAAGTCCGCCGCCGGGGCGCGGGCGCGACCCTCTCGCGGATCCACGATCCTAGAATTCCGATTCGCGCGAACCACGTTCCCGCGCGACGGATTCGGGCTCCGGCGGCCCGGAGCGGATCAGCGCGATACCGGTGAGCAGTCGGGCGGCGTGTTCGTCGAACCGCTCCCGCGACACCGGGATCGAACCGGTCAGCCACGGCCGGTACAGATACGCCAGTGATCCGAAGATCGCGTTGGCGTTGAGCACGCTGTCGGTGTGATCCGGGGCCGGATTGCGGTAGTCGCCCGCGCCGATCGTCAGGGCGATGGGCGCGGTGAACAATTCGATGAGCTCGTCGGCGCGCGCGGTGAGCGCGGGGGTGGCCTGGCATTCCACGAACATGATCCGCCCGCGTCGGCGATCGTCGGTCAGGAAATCGGTGAACGCCGCGACGCAGTGCAGGAACATGGCGTCGCGATCGATCGGCGCGGTGGTCAGCGCGTCGAGGAGATGGTCGCGCGCCGCCAGCACCACGGTTTCGAGCACGGTGGTCATCAGGGCGTCGAGATTGGGAAAACTCTCGTAGAAGTACCGCTCGGTGAGTCCCGCCTGACGGCAGATGCCGCGCATGGACGTCTCGCCCGCGCCGACGGTGCCCATCAGCTCGATTCCCGCCGCGACCAGCTGTTCGCGGCGCGCGGTGACCCGCTCGGCGGGGGCGAGCCCGCGCCAGCGTCGGGTGCCGGGCTGGGTTGCGTCCGATTCGGCGACCATGACGCCGATCTTCTCATATCCAGAAGTAGACATCAGCTGATGTTGACATCATGTGATTTCAGAAATACATTTCGTATGTCCGGTTTCATCGAGGAGACGTGAGGACCATGGGTTCCGCTGCATATACCGATCAGGCGCACGCCATCCACGCCCGCGATGTCAGCTTCGACTTCGCCTCGGTGCCGATGCACTACATTCCCGGCGAGGTCATGGCGACGCACATCATCAACGTCATGCACCTGGTGCTCCCGGAAGGGGAGCGGGCCATGGCGCAGGCGCTGACCGAAGCGCTTCCGCTGATCTCCGACGAACGCCTCGCCGAGGAAGTCCGCGGATTCATCGGCCAGGAATCCATGCACGCCGGTTCGCACGAACAAGCGCGTCGGCAGTTGGAACAGCTCGGTCTCGAGGTCGGACCGATGGTCGAACTGATGTCGTGGCTGACCGATCGGCTGCTCGGCGATCACGGCCTCACCGGCCGTGCCAAACACGCGTGGCTGTGCGAACGGCTCGCTCTGTTCGCGGGGATGGAGCACTATACCGCCGTGATCGGCGAATGGCTGCTCACCAACGACAAACTCGAAGCCGCGGGAATGCATCCGGCGATGCTCGACCTGATCCGCTGGCACGGCGCCGAAGAGGTGGAACACCGCAGCGTCGTCTACGACGCGTACATGTACGTCGACGGCAGTTACGCCAGGAAGGCGCGACAGGCGGTCATCGCGAGCGTGGGACTGCTCGCCCTGTTCGCCGCCTCCGGCGGCTACCTGTTCCACCGGGATCCCGAGCCGACGAAGGGCCGCTGGTGGCCGTGGCAACTGGCCGGCGCCTCGGTGCGGGGCGTGGTCCCGAGTTTCACCACCTTCTTCACCGAGATCCCGCGCTACCTGCGTCCCGGATTCCATCCCTCGCAACTGGGCCCGATGGACAACGCGCTGCGCTACCTGGCGAAATCGCCCGCCGCGCGAGGCGGCGTGTCGTGAGCGACGGGTTCCGTCCCGGCGCGGGGGTGCGGCTGCTGGTCTCGGCGATGGACGCCTACAAGCTGGTTTTCGTGGAAACCGCTGCCGCGCGGGTGCTCTCGCGCCCGCGTCCGGTGCGCCGCGAGGGATACGACCGCACCGTGGTGATCGACCGCGTCCGAGTCGAAGCCGACGACGTCGTCAGCCTGACCTTGCGCGATCCGCGACGCGCGCTGCTACCCGAATGGACGCCGGGTGCGCACCTGGATGTATTCCTGCCGTCGGGCAGGCAACGCCAGTATTCGCTCGACGGCGACCCGGCCGATCGCGCGAGCTATCGGATCACGGTACGTCGCATCGCCGACGGCGGCGGCGGTTCGGCCGAGGTGCACGACGCGATGCGTCCCGGTGACCGACTCCGAATCCGCGGCCCCCGCAACGCATTCCCCTTCATCGCCGCCGAATCCTATCTCTTCGTCGCCGGTGGTATCGGCATCACACCGATCCTGCCGATGGTCGCCGCGGCCGCTCGCGCGGGCATCCCGTGGCGGCTGGTGTACGCGGGGCGCTCACGCGCGAGTATGCCGTTCCTGGAAGAACTGTCGCGGTTGCGCGGCGGGGAGCTGATCGTGCGACCCGACGACGAATTCGGCCTCGCGGGCCCGGCCGATCTCGTCGACCGGGTGGCCCCGAATTCCACCGTCTACGTCTGCGGTCCGCCCGCGCTGATGGAGGCGGCCTGCGCGCGGGTGGCCTCCCTCGATCCGTCGGTCGCCCTGCACACCGAACGATTCTCCGCGCCACCGGTGCGTGACGGTGTCGCGTTCGATATCGCGCTCACCAGGACCGGCCGCACCGTGCGCGTCGGCGCGCGGGAATCGGCGCTCTGCGCCATCCGGCGGGTGCTGCCCGGCGTCGCCTACTCGTGCCGGCAGGGATTCTGCGGAACCTGCAAGGTTCGGGTGCTCGACGGCACGGTCGAGCACCGCGACCGGCTGCTCGCCGACACCGAGCGCCCCGATTCGATGCTGACCTGCGTATCACGCTCGCGCGGTGGCGAACTCACGCTCGACCTCTAGCTGCTCGGCGGGCGAGGACGCCCGCGCCGGAAAGGATTTGGCTGGCATGGCCGTAGATATTCGCGCACACGATATTCCCGAACACCTCTCGATCGCCGTCATCGGCGCGGGTATCGCCGGTATCGGACTCGCGGTGAAATTGCGCGAAGCCGGATTCGAGGACTTCCTCGTCTTCGAACGCGCCGACGATCTCGGCGGCACCTGGCGGGCCAACACCTATCCCGGTGCCGCCTGCGATGTGCCGTCGCACCTGTACTCGTACTCGTTCGCGCCCAACCCCGACTGGTCGCGCACCTACGGCACGCAACCGGAGATCCTCGCCTACCTGCGCGGTGTCGCCGACGAACACGACGTGCGGCGGTACATGCGTTTCGGCGCGGACCTCGAACAGGCGCGCTGGGACGAACCGGAGAACCGGTGGCGGTTACGCACCGGCCGCGGCGAACTCACCGCCGATATCCTGATCTCGGCCGTCGGACCGTTCAGCGAGGCGCAGATCCCCGCGATGCCGGGCCGGGACACCTTCGCGGGCAAGCAGTTCCACTCGCTGCACTGGGACCACGAGCACGATCTGACCGGCGAGCGGGTGGCCGTCATCGGCACCGGCGCGTCCGCGGTGCAGTTCATCCCCGAGATCCAGCCGGTGGTCGACTCGTTGACGGTCTTCCAGCGTTCCGCGCCGTGGATCGTCTCCCGTCTCGACCGCACCACCACCGGCGTAGAGCGCGCGGCGCTGCGCCGGATGCCATTGCTCGGCAAAGCGATTCGCGGCGCGTTCTACGCGGGTATCGAGGGGTTCGGACTCGTCGGATTCGTCGACAAACGTTTCCGGCATCCCTACGAGACGCTGTCGAAACTGCAACTGCTGCGCCAGGTCCGCGACCCCGAACTGCGCCGCAAACTCACCCCCGACTACGTCATCGGCTGTAAGCGCGCGATCTTCTCCGACGCCTATTTCCCCGCCCTGACCCAGCCCAATGTCGAAGTGGTGACCGAGGGCATCCGCGAGATCCGCCCGCATTCCGTCATCACCACCGACGGTGTCGAACATCCGGTCGACACCCTGATCTGGGGAACCGGATTCGGTATGCCCGCGGGCGTTTTCGAACGGGTCCACGGCGCGGACGGACTGTCCATCGCCGACCACTACCATCGCCGTCCCAGCAGCTACCTCGGCGCCGCCATCGCCGGTTTCCCGAATTTCTTCTGCACCCTCGGTCCGTTCGGGGCGGCGGGTAACCAGTCCGCCATCTACATGATCGAAGCCCAACTGCACTACATCGTCGACGCGCTGCGGACCATGCGCGAGCAGGGTTTCGGCCGTGTCGAAGTCAGGAAGGACGTGCAGAGCGCCTTCCTCGACGAGGTCGCCGAACGCAGCCGCGAGACCGCGTGGCTCACCGGTGGCTGCCGCAGCTACTACCAGACCGCCGACGGCCACAATTCCGGTCTGTATCCGAACTGGAGTTTCGAATACCGCCGTCGCACCAGGCGTTTCGACGCCGAATCCTACGAATTGAGTGGCCGATGAGCCTGACGGACCTGCTGTCGGTACGCAAACTGCTCGCGGCGGTGCCGTCGGTGTCGCAGAGCGCGGGCGCCCTCGACCCCCGAGGCAAGGTCGCGCTCATCACCGGCGCGGCCACCGGGATCGGGCGGGCGCTGGCCGAGGATCTGCACGAACGCGGCGCGCGCGTCGCGATCCTCGATATCGACGCCACCGCGGCCGAGACCGCCGCGCGTGAGCTGGGGGAGCGCGCGCTGGCCGTCACCGCCGATGTCGCCGACCGGCAGACCATGCGCGCCGCCGTCGAGCGGGTGCACGCGACCTTCGGCCGCATCGACGTGGTCGTCGCCAACGCCGGAGTGGTACCGGAACCCGCGACGATCGCGACCATGGATCCGGCCGTCTTCGATCGTGTCGTGGCCATCAACCTGATCGGCGTGTTCAACACCGTGCACCCGGCGCTGCCGCACATCATCGACGTCGGCGGACACGTGGTCGTGGTGTCCTCGGCCGCCGCCTTCGCCCCCGGCATGGCCGGTTCGCCGTACATGACGACCAAAGCCGCCGTCGAACAATTCGGTCGCGCCCTGCGCGTCGAACTGGCGGCGGCGGGTGCGACCGCGGGCGTCGCCTACTTCGGCATCGTCGACACCGCCATGACCCACGGCACCCTCGACGACGACGAATTGGGCCGCGCGGTAGGCGAATTGCTGCCGTGGCCGCTGAGCCGCCGCATCTCCGCCCGCGAGGGCGCCGCGTCGGTCGCCGAAGGTATCGTCCGCCGCGCCCCCCGCACCATCGCCCCCATCCAGTGGGAGCCCTACGCCCTGCTGCGCGGCGCGATCAACGTCGTCCTCGACGATCGCCTGACCCGCGACGCACGCGTCGCGGACCTGATCCGGCGTGTGGAACAGCGGGTGATCGCCCGCCGCGCAGCGGGTGACGGATCGCGGGAACGCACCGTGACTCCCTCGGCTGTCGACTAGCCGGAACCGGTCCCGTCAATCGGCGCTTTCGGGGAACAGTCCCGGCAGCCCGAGGGCGTATTCGAGGTCGGTCCTCGTCCCGAGGGTGGTCAGCAGGACGCGGATCATGGTCAATCTGGCCTCGGCGACCACTTCGGGATCGGGTTCCGCGCCGGGACCGGCGTCGGCGGAGATCCGGAAGACCACGTATTCGCAGACGTGCAGCGCGGCGTCGAGGTCGAGGGGGCTGGGCGCGGGGCGGCCGAGCGCGGCGAAGGTGTCGCGCACCGAGGCCCGGATGTCGTCGAAGGCGCGTTCGCGGTATTCCGACACCGGTGAGGCCGGGTCGTGGAGTTCGGCGAAGAGCGGGCGCAGCATCGCGCCGTGGCCGCGTGCCCAGTCCAGATAGGCGTCGATGAGGCGGATGCCGAGTTCGACGGGTTCGTCGGTGCCCGACAGCGCGGTACGGATGCCACCGACCAGCCCGGCATTGGACGTGGTCAGCAGCGCGTGCAGCGGTTCGACCGCGTTGCCGAAGTAGCGGTAGAAGGTCGGACGGGCCAACCCCGCCTGTTCGATGATCTGCGCGACGTTGAGCCCCCGCGACCCGGTTCGGGTGAACACGGCGGCGGTGGCGGCCACGATCCTGGCGCGGACCTCGTCGGCCTGCTCCCTCGTCTGCGGCGGCCTGCCCCGCCGTGTGGTGGAGGTTTCGGCCGCGTCGGAGCTACTTGTCGACATGGTGACTCCTCACAGCGGCCCGACCTGCGGATCTGTGGTGCACACCGGAGAGCTTGACACGGGATACGGCACAAGGATTAATCTAACACTAGTGTTCAGTAAATAGCTGACGGGCTCGGCGCACCGCCGGACCCACGAGCCGTATCCGATCCACGAGAGGGGCCGACCGATGACGACCGCCCGCAGGCTCGCCGCAGAACCCACCGCGCTGCCCGCCGCCCTGGTGCAGCCCCTGCTCGATCTCGCCGTCGCGGGCGGCGCGCCCGCCGTGGAGGTATTCGCCCCCGCCACCGGCGCGAAGATCGCCGATCTGCCGCAGTCGTCCACGGCCGATATCGACCGCGCCTTCGCCACCGCGCGGGAAGCTCAGCGCACCTGGGCGCTGCGTCCGGTGCGCGAGCGGATCGCGATCCTGCGCCGCTTCCACGACATCGTGCTGGACGAGCAGCAGACGATTCTCGACATCGTGCAGGTCGAAACCGGTAAATCGCGCGCCCACGCCTTCGACGAGGTCGGCGACGTCGCGGTCAACGCCAGGTACTACGCCTCGGTCGCGGACAAACTCCTGGCCGACCGCAAACCGCGCGGTGTGCTGCCGGTACTCACCCGCGTCGAGGTGCGCCACCGCCCGAAGGGCGTCGTCGCGGTCATCTCACCGTGGAACTATCCGCTCGCGCTCGCGGTATCGGACGCGGTGCCCGCGCTGGTCGCGGGCAATGCCGTGGTCTCGCGCCCGGACAACCAGACCGCGCTGACCGCACTGTGGGCCATCGCCGCCGCCGAGCGCGCCGGCCTCCCGTCCGGGCTGTGGCAGGCGGTGCTCGGCCGTGGTTCGGCGATCGGCGGCGAGGTCATCGCCCGCGCCGATTACGTCGACTACACCGGGTCGAGCGCCACCGGCCGCACCATCGCCCAGCAGGCCGGGGAACGCCTCATCGGCTACTCGCTGGAACTGGGTGGAAAGAATCCGCTGCTCGTCCTGGCCGACGCCGACATCTCGCGCGCCGCCCGCATCGCCATTCGCGCCTGTTTCGCCTCCGCCGGGCAGCTGTGCGAATCGATGGAGCGGATCTACGTGCACGACAGCGTGTACGACCGTTTCGTGTCCGAGTTCGTCAATCACGTGAAGGCGATAAAGCTCGGCGGCGCACTGGATTTCAGCAGCGACATGGGTTCGCTGACCTTCCAGCGTCAGATCGACACGGTTCGTTCGCACGTCGAGGACGCCGTCGCCAAGGGCGCGACGGTGCTCGCGGGCGGCCGCGCCAGGCCCGACCTCGGCCCCTACTTCTACGAACCCACCGTGCTCGCCGACGTGCGCCCCGGAATGACGGTGTACCGCGAGGAGACCTTCGGTCCCGTCGTCTCGATCTACCGCGTCGGCAGCGACGAGGAGGCGATCACGGCCGCCAACGACACCGCCTACGGACTCAATGCCAGTGTGTGGACGAAGGATACGAGTCGTGGGCGTGCGGTCGCGGCGCGCATCAACGCCGGATCGGTGAACGTGAACGAGGGGTTCATCGCGGCATGGGGCAGCGCCGACGCGCCGTCGGGCGGACTCGGCATCTCCGGAACCGGGCGTCGTCACGGTCCGGAAGGACTGCTCAAGTACATCGACACCCAGACGATCGCGACGCAGCGCGTGCTGCCGATCGCGCCGCTGCCGGGAATGTCGGAGGAACTGTGGGCCAAGACGATGACGCTGTATTTCTCGGTCATGAAATCACTGCGCCAGAAATAGCCCGCACCACGACTCAGGAATGGGAAGCCGATGAAGCTCGACACCGTAGCCGGTAAGAAGGTCCTGGTCACGGGCGCCGCGATGGGCCTGGGCAAACTGTTCGCCGAGCGCGCGGTCAGCGAGGGCGCGGCGGCGGTGGTGCTGTGGGATATCAACGAGACCACGCTGAAGGAGACCGCCGCCGAATTGGCCGAACGCGGCGGACGGGTGCATCACCACGTGGTCGACGTCTCCGATCGCGACGCCATCGCCGAGGCGGCGGCCGCCGTGCGCAACGAGGTCGGCGATATCGACATCCTGGTCAACAACGCGGGCATCGTGCGCGGCAACAGGTATTTCTGGGAAACCGAGAATCGCGCCGATATCGACAAGACGATGGCGATCAATTCGCTGGCGCCGATGTACATCACGCTGGAATTCCTGCCCGCCATGGTGCGCGGCACGGGCGAGGCTCGGGTGCTGAACATCGCCTCGTCCGCCGGTCTGGTGTCCAATCCACGCATGAGCGTCTACGCCGCGTCCAAATGGGCCGCGCTCGGTTGGTCGGATTCGGTGCGCATCGAACTGGAACAGGCGGGCAATGCCCACGTGAAGGTGACCACGGTCTGCCCGACCTATATCGACACCGGCATGTTCGACGGTGCGAAGGGTTTCTGGTTCACCCCGATCCTGCGACAGGACGCGGTCGTCGACACCTCGTGGAAGCAGATGAAGGCGGGTAATCCGCTGGTCGTCCTGCCGTGGACCTCGCGCCTGAACAAGGCGCTGTCGGGCGTGCTGCCCATCAAGGCGCGCGATCTGTTCCTGAATACCGTCGGCGTCTACCACTCCATGGACGAGTACACCGGCCGCGACAAATAATCGGCACTCCCAGCTGCGGTAATACCTTGGTATTATCGACACACAATGCAATACGAGTGGTGGTATGGAGCCCGGGAGCATCTGCGACGAGCCGGGGTCGAACCCTGGGAAGTCATGGAAGTCCTCTATTCGCCCACGCGCTGGCCCAGGCCCGCGCGCACGCCCGAGAACCTGCCGGTGCTCACGGTGTGGGGCCGGACCGAGGAGGGCCGCCCGATCGTGGTGCTGCTGCGGCAGCCGCCCTCCGCGCCGGGCACCTGGGAGGTCGTGATGGCCGCCCCCATGCGACCACTGCAATTGCGTGAGTACGAGGCATGGGAGGCCCAGCGGTGAGAGATCTACGCGCAGGCGAGGATCCGGAAACGATCCTGGACTCGCTGACCTACGACAACCCGGCGGATACCGCGGTGACGCCCCCGCTGCCGCCGACGACCACCGAGATCGAACACGCCATGTCGGTGGTCCGATCACTGAAGATGTCACCGGAGATGGACCGGCGCGTCAAAGAAGCCGCCGCCGCCCACTGCGTCACCCAGTCCATGCTCATCCGCCAATACATCGAGATGGGCCTGGCCGCCGAGCAGCCGGAACGCATGATCCCGCTCTCCGACGCCATCCGCGTGCTCTCGAATCTGCGGCCTTCGGCGTAGGGGAACCTCGTCCGGGGGACGATGCCGGTCCCGAGGTCACTCGGATAGCGGTAACTGTCCCGCTACGGGCCTGCGTGCGATGACCGCAGTGGCGTAGTACTCCTCGCTCGACCGCACCTCCGCCGCCAACCCGTGCGCGCGCAGGATATCGGCGGCGACGGGAGCCTGTTCGTCGCTTTCCTCGACCAGCAGGTGCCCCCCGGGAGCCAGCCAGGTCGGAGCCGCTTCCGCGACGCGGCGCAGGATGTCCAGACCGTCTACGCCGCCGTCGAGCGCCCGACGCGGTTCGTGATCGCGAGCCTCCGGCGGCATCCGCGCGATCATGTCCGTCGGGACGTAGGGCGTATTGCAGAGCAGGATGTCGACGCGTCCACGCAGGTCGACCGGCAGCGGTTCGAACAGATCGCCTTCGTAGACCAGTGCGTGCCACGCGCCCAGATTCCGGCGGGCGCAGACGATCGCGGCGGGCTCGATATCGGCGGCGACCAGGTCCACCGGCATCCGATCGGCGGCCAGGGACGTGGCGAAGGCCATGGCGAGTGCGCCCGATCCGCAACACAGGTCCAGGACGACGGGTCGAGCGATTCCCGCCGCCCGTACCGCGGCCACCGCCTCGTCGACCAGGAATCCGGTCCGCTGCCGCGGCACGAACACCCCGGGTGTCACCCCGACCCTGATCCCGTGGAATTCGGCCCATCCCAGCAGATGTTCCACCGGTGTCCCCGACACCCGGCGTGCGACCAGCACGTCCAGATCCGCGCCCGTCTCCGCGGCGGCTTCGGTCAGCAGCGCCGCCTCGGCCTCGGCGAATACGCATCCGGCCGCGCGCAGTCTCGCCACCACCTCGAGACGGTCCGTCGATGTCACGGGGCCATACTGCCCTCTCCGGCCGGGGAGATGCCAGCGTATTCCGGGCGCGCGTCGGCCGTTGGGACGCGGTCGCGCACGCCGACCGATGAACTGGGAGGTCACCGCGGTCGGGCGCACCGGGCCTCGCACAGTTCGACCGACATACTTCGGAGGAAGCCGTGTCCGCCGGCGTCACGCCGGGCGGACACGGCGACCGATACGGGTCAGCGCGCGGTGGAGAGCTGGAACGTGCGAGTCGCGTCCAGGTAGATGTAGCGCTGGCTCGCGCGCGACGGCGGCGGCAACTGCGACACCAGTTCGTCCATGGACGTGGTCGCTCCGACGACGTGGGTGCCCGCGACGATGAAATCCGCGACGGCGCGCCTGATGTGGTTGGGGGAGGTGACGACCACCGCGCTCGACGCCCCGAGATCGCGCAGCATGCGGGTGCTGAACAGTGCGTTCTGCACGGTGGACCCGGACCGGTTCTCGATGAACACGCGGCTGGGCGGCAGACCCTGGCGGACCAGCCAGTGGAACATGGCGTCGGCTTCGGTGATCCCGTCCACCGGCGCGCCGCCGGTGACGATGACGGGGGACAGCGGCGACACGATCGCCTGCAACCAGGCGGCCGCGAGCCGGTTCACCAGTTCCGGCCGTAACACCCCGCCTGGCAGCAGACCGTAGCCGAGTACCACGATGCCGGTCTGCGGGCCGACCAGGGCGGGCAGTGGATTCGGCAGCGTGCCGACCGCGGCGTTGATGGCGTTGAGCACATTGGTCGTGCCCGCCGCCATGCCGGGATCGACCGCGTTCAGCCTGTCCATCGAATCCGCCAGCGCGGGAAGATCATTCGCGTACTGCGACCAGATGGCCTGGAGCGACAGCGCCTCGGCGTCGGCCGGATCGGCCCCGATCAGGGCCCGCAGATCGGCGCGGCCCGCGTCGTCGTTGCCGTTGCCGAAATTGCGCTGGGCGGAGTTGTACAGTGCGTCGGTATCGGCCGCGTGCGCGGGGACGCCGACCAGTCCGGTGAGTGAAACGGCCGCGAAGGTGGACGCGACCAAGGTTTTCCAATGCCTCGAGATTCTCACTACAGTTGACACCTTTCCACGCGTGAAACGGGGGTTGTCGGCACGTCAGCTGGCAGTTAGCCGGGGGCAAGCTGCCCATACGATACGGCTGGTCAGCGCGATAGGCGCGCAATTGCGAAGGGGGTCGTGCGACCTGTGTCGGCCGCGACAGGCCGCAGTGGTGGTCCGGCATGACCGGCCATGCGGCGTCCCCGATAGGGTGGAACACCGTGGATACCGCTTCGCTGACCGGCAAGGAACTCGCCGCCGCCATCAACGCCGACACCAAGGCGCGCGCCGCCACGCTGACCGAGGCGGGAACCGCGCCACGTCTGGCCCTCGTCGTCGCCAACGACGACCCGGCCAGCGCCTGGTACGTGAACTCGCTGCGTAAAGCCGCCGAACGACTCGGAATCGACTGCGACCGTATCGATCTCGGCGCCCACGCGAGCGCCGAGATCATCCGCGCCGAACTGGCGGCTCGCAGCGCCGACGCCGCCGTCGACGCGATCATGCTCCAGACCCCGCTGCCCGCAGGCGTCACCCTGGACGACGTGAGCTCGTCCATCGTCGCGAGCAAGGACGTCGACGGCGTCAGCCCGCTGTCGCTCGGCCTGCTCGCCGCCGGACTCGACGGTTTCGTGCCCGCCACCTCCGAAGCGGTGGTGGAACTACTGAAGCATCACGACATTCCGCTCACCGGCAAACATGTCGCCGTCGTCGGCCGCTCCAACGTGGTCGGCAAACCGCTCGGGCAACTCCTGCTCGCCGAGAACGCGACCGTCACCATCGCCCATTCGCGCACCGTCGACCTGCCCGCCGTGACCTCGGCCGCCGATATCGTCGTCGCGGCGGCGGGCCGGATCGGGCTGGTCACCGGCAAGCACGTGGCCGAAGGCGCGGTCGTCGTCGACGTCGGCACCAACGAGGCCGCGGACGGCGGCATCGTCGGCGATGTCGAAGCGGAATCGGTGCGCGGCACAGCGTCCGCCCTGAGCCCGGTGCCCGGCGGCGTCGGGCCGGTCACGACCGCGCTGCTCATGCGGCACGTGGTGGTCGCCGCGGAAAAGGCTCGCGCCCACTGAGATTCGAGGAGCGGGGCCGATTACGGCGCGGGTGCGATTCCGGTGATCACCGTCTTGCCGTCGACCTTCGCCGTGGCGACGGCTTGGGCGCTGTAGGTGAACGCCGCCGCGCCGGGCCGGTATTCGGTGACGGTCACCAGGTACTGCCCGGCGAACGCGCCGGGGGTGATGCTCACGCAGTGGGTGGTGCCGACCGGAATGGAATCGATGCCCTGCTGGATGGCGGCCTCGGTGGACACCGACGCGTTCGGCGCGACGATCGAGCGTGCCACGGTGGCGGAACGGGCCACGTAGTAGGCGTGCTGGAAGGCGAAGATGGCCGCGGGCCCGGAATCCGAACCGCCCGCGCCGTTGCCCTGGATGCGATTGCCGACACGTTCGGCGGGGCATTGCGCCACCGCCGTGCCCTGGGAAGAGGCGGGGACGACGACGATTTCGGTCGAACTGCTCGACATGACCGATTCCGCGGCCGGAGCGCCACGGAGTTGGAAGAAGGCGACGCCGAGCAGAACGGCCGCCGCGACCGATCCGGCCAACGGCATCAGCCATTTCGGAGTCGCGGGCTTGCGCTGGGGACGTCTGCGGGTGGATCGATCGATGAGGCGGGCGAAGGCGTCGGCGGGGACCGTCTCGCGTTGCGGACCCGGCTCGAAAGGCGAGGGTTCCTCGTCGAAACGCGGTAGGTACATCGGAATGGTGGGTGCGTCCGCCATCCAGTCCGACCAGCCGCCGTCGAATTCCCGGTCGGATGACACCGGTATGCCGGAGGTCCTTCGCCATGCTCCCGGTCGCAGACCTATGTCCGGTCGATCCATTACCCCGCCTCCATCAGGTCACACCCGTCGAGTTCGTTCCCGCATTCGATTCCGCCCCCGGAACGATACTGCCGTCGCGCCGACCTCGACGGGTCTCGGTCGTGCCATTGCTGATCGGTTCTTCGAAACCGTTCTATCGCAGCCGATTCTAGCCAGCACCCGCCGTAAAGGGGTGGTGGCGCGCTGATGTCGCGGCTCAGGCCCCCGCCGCGTCCAGTGCCGCGAGCAGTTCGCGCAGGGTGTCGCGCTGATCGGGACTCAGGGTGGCGAACACTTCGGCGGCGGCCTCGCGCCGTGCCCGTGCCATCCGTTCGAGGACGGCGGTCCCGGCGTCGGTCGGGGTGACCAGAGTGGATCGGCGGTTGCCCGGGTCCGGGGTCCTGGTCGCCAGGCCCGCGGATTCGAGCGCGTCCACCACCGTGGTGGCCGAGCGGGGGACGATTCCGAGCCGCTCGGCGAGTTCGGCCATGCGAAACGGTTCGGACGCGTGACCGAGGAAGCGCAGCGCCCGCGCCTGTCCGGGGGTGAGGCCGAGCGGCGCGAGGCGGGTCATCTGATTGCGGCGGATGCGTTTGGCGGTACGCAGGAAGAGTTCGGGGAGGTCGGGTTCGGGGCCGCTGTCCATATACTGAGCTTAACTCATTGTTCAATGGAACAATTATGAGTAATACTCGGTTTCATGACTTGATCCTCGGAAGGAGGCGCCTGTGCAGCCCCCATCTCAACTTCGCCGGATACTCCGGCTCTTCGGTCCCTATCGCGCCAGGCTGATGTCGGTCGCCGGTCTCGTCGGCCTGTCGTCGGTCGTGGCACTCGCCTCGCCGTTCATGTTGCGCGCGGTTCTCGACGACGCCCTGCCGCACGGCCGTACCGGCCTGCTGACCCTGCTCGCCGCGGGCATGGTCGCGGTCGCGGCGCTGACCAGCGTGTTCGGCGTCCTGCAAACCTATATCTCGACCACTGTCGGCCAGGACGTCATGCACGACCTGCGTTCGACGGTCTACGCCCGGCTGCAACAGATGCCGCTGGCGTTCTTCACCTCGACTCGCACCGGTGAGGTGCAGTCCAGGCTCGCCAACGATATCGGCGGCATGCAGTCCACCGTCACCTCGACGGCGACCTCGCTCGTCTCGAATTTCACCACCGTCCTTGCCTCGGTCGTCGCCATGGTGGCGCTGGACTGGCGACTGACTCTGGTCTCGCTGATGATGTTGCCGCTGTTCGTGTGGATCAGCCGCCGCGTCGGCGACGAACGTCGCAGGATCACCGGGCAGAAGCAGCGTCAGCTCGCGTCCATGTCGGCGATCGTCGAGGAATCGCTGTCGGTCAGCGGCATTCTGCTCGGCCGCACGATGGGCCGCTCCCCGGCGCTCGTCGACGATTTCGCGCGGGAATCGCGCGGGCTGGTCGACCTGGAGATCCGCGCGAGTATGGCGGGCCGCTGGCGGCAGTCGACGATCCAGATCGTGCTCGCCGCCATGCCCGCGATCATCTACTGGGTGGCCGGGCTGACGGTCGCCACCGGCCATCCGCTGGTCTCGATCGGCACCCTGGTCGCGTTCACCACCCTGCAAGCGGGACTGCTGAGGCCCATGGTGCAGCTGCTCTACACCGGGGTGGAAGTGCAGAGTTCCTTGGCCCTGTTCGGGCGGATCTTCGAATACCTCGATCTGGAACCGGATATCGAGGAGCCCGCGCGGCCGACGCCGCTGGCCCGTCCGCGCGGCGAGGTGCGTTTCGAGAACGTCGACTTCTCCTACACGCCGGGCGAGCGCGCGGTACTCGACGATATCGATATCACCGTCGCGCCCGGATCGGGTCTGGCCGTCGTCGGCGAGACGGGATCGGGTAAGACGACGCTGGGTTACCTGGTCGCCCGGTTGTACGACGCGACATCGGGGCGGGTGACGATCGACGGCATCGACGTGCGCGACCTGTCCTTCGCCGATCTCGCGGCCGCCGTCGGGGTCGTCTCGCAGGAGACCTACCTGTTCCACGCCTCGGTCGCCGACAACCTACGGTTCGCCAAACCCGACGCCACCGACGCGGAACTGCACGCGGCGGCCCGTGCCGCGCAGATCCACGACCATATCGCCGCACTGCCCGCGGGCTACGACACCATGGTGGGGGAACGCGGCTACCGGTTCTCCGGCGGCGAGAAACAACGTCTCGCGGTGGCGCGGGCGATCCTGCGCGATCCGCCGATCCTCATCCTGGACGAGGCGACCAGCGCGCTGGACACCCACACCGAACGTGAGGTGCAGGCCGCCATCGACGCGCTGTCGACGGGACGCACCACCATCACCATCGCCCACCGGTTGTCGACGATCCGCGGCGCGGACCAGATCGTGGTTCTCGATCACGGCCGGGTCGCCGAACGCGGCACCCACCAGGAATTGATGAGCAAGGGCGGACACTACGCCGAACTCGTCGCCCGCGACCAGACGGTGCTCACCGCCGCGTGAGAATCGAAAGTGCGCGCACACCACGAGGATCGGCGGCACGCGAGCGTTCGCCGATCCTCGTCGGAGTACTCACCAGTGCAGTGTCACCGGATCGCCGACGCCGACGTTCTGGTAGTACCAGGCCGCGTCCTCCGCGGACAGGTTCACGCATCCGTGGCTGACGTTGGCATAGCCCTGCGAATCGACAGACCAGGGCGCGGAGTGCACGAATACCCCACCCCAGGTGAGCCTTTCGGCGTACTCGCCGTTGATGTAGTAGCCTTCCGCGGAATTCAGCGGAATGCCGATGGTGCGGGAGTCGAAGACCACGGAGCGGAACTTCTCCAGCACGGGATAGGTGCCGACCGGCGTCTCCCATCCGGGTTTGCCGAACGAGGCGGGCATGACCCACTGCACCTTGCCGCCGACACTGACGGTGAAGGTGTGCGCGGACATGTCGCCCTCGGCCACTACGCCCGCGTTGGTGGTGAACTCGCTGCGCGAATTGCCGAATTGCACGGTGATCGGCGAACGCGCGGGCAGGAATTCATCGGGCGTCCACGTCAGTTCGGTGTCACCGACCCACGAATACGTGCCCGCGAGCGGTCGGTTGGCACTCACTCCGAGTTTGCTCTCGGCGCGGGCTCGGTCGGCGACGGGAGCGGCGAAACGGACGGTCACGGGATGCGCGATACCTACCGTCTGACCGACCGCCGGCGAAATCGCCGCAACCGTGTCCACCGGAGGTTTTCCGATCAGTGTCGCTGCCGCCGCACCGGACCCGAAGGTGGCCAGAGCGATGACCACCGAGGCGAGGAACATTTGTCTTAATGCGCCCCTCATAGATATCCACCCCTTTCGAGACGGGTGTGGTAGGCGGAAATTCAGTCTACGTCAGCATGATCAACACCGTCGACCCGAACGTGACAGTCCTGTTTCAGATTTGCGAACGCCAGGGGTCGATCGGTGAACTTGACCCTGCAACCCCGCCCGAACAAGGATGAAACACGGTCGTTCGTATCGAGGGGAGTGGGAAGTGGATCCGGACGCGGTGACCGGTGTACAGCGTCGAGTTCAGCAAGCGTGGAGCACACAGCGATGGGAAGACTGGGCGGACACCTGCGCGCGGGACTATCTCTTCGACACCGGCATCGGCTACCGGATGAATCAGGAGGAGACGCTGCGGTGGAGCCGCGCCTGGTTCTACGCGTTCCCCGACTACACCGAGGAAGTCGGCCACGTGCACGCCACGCGATCCTCGGTCGTCTACGAACTGGTCGGCCGCGCGACCGCCACCGGCGCCTTCGTCCTCGACGGCAAGGTGCTGTTACCCGCCACCGGTAATCCGTTCGAGTTGTCCTACGCGAAAGTTCTCGAAGTGGACGAATGGGGCATGGTCACCCGCGATCGCCAATATCTGAACCAGGCGTCGCTGCTCCTGCAACTCGGACTGGGCTGACCGGGATCCTTCGTTCGGCCCCGGTGTGATCCGGCTGGTCCGCTCAGCCCCGGACGACGTGCAGGACGTCCGCGTGCAGGGCGTCGGCGCGGGCGCAGATCTCATCGATGCGCAGCAGGGTCGGGGCGAAACGGTCACCGTGCTCGGCGGGCAGCGAGGCCACATTGATCTCGATATTGAGCTGGGAACTGGTGGCGGCGGCGCGGGCGGCGTCGGCCGCCGCTCCGATATCGGTCACCACGTTCGGGTTGCCGATCGGCAGCAGTTCCGCGGCCAGTGACAGCACCTCGTCGGCTTCGTCGACGACGGCGGCGGGCACCCGCGCGGCCTCGATCAGCGCCACCGTGATCGCCGCGGTGCGGGCGGTGGCCTCGGCCTCGGTGGTCTTCGGCAGTTTGTAGGCGTTTCCGACCGCGGTGAAGGCGGCGGCGTCGGCGTCGGCCAGGGCGAGCGCGCGTTCGCGGGCGGCGTCGGCGGCGTCGATGAGGCGATCCACGACGGGGCGATGCTCGGCGTCCTTGGCCCTGGTCGTGTAGCGCGCGACCATCGCGACCAGCGCCGCGCCCTGTGCCGCGTGCAGTGCCGCGACCGCGCCGCCACCGGGCGCGGGAACCTTGGCGGCCAGCTCGGACAGGTACTGCGCGAGGGCGACCCCGCCGAAGGAGGACGCAGTGTCCTGGTACGACGTGCTTGACTGCGACACGGGGTTGTTGCCTTTCGTTCTGCGACGCGGACGCTACAGCTTCAACCTACCGGGTCGCGCGCCGCGAGCGGCCCGCGCCGGGGTGTTCGGGCCGTGCCGATGCGGGCTCTGCCCGTAGCTGCGGTTATGTTCAATGCCATGCGGATCGGATTGAGCATCAACTACTCGGGGGGCTTCAAGGAGGCAGCGGCCGAGGTGGCCGATTTGGAGCGCGCCGGACTCGACGTCGTGTTCGTTCCCGAGGCCTACTCCTTCGACGCGGTCAGCGCGCTCGGCTACCTCGCCGCCAAGACCGAGCGTCTGCAACTCGCCTCGGGCATCCTCCAGATCTACACCCGCACGCCGAGCCTGACCGCGATGACGGCGGCAGGCCTGGACTTCGTGTCCGACGGCCGTTTCCTACTCGGCCTCGGCGCCTCCGGGCCGCAGGTCATCGAGGGTTTCCACGGCGTCGCCTACGACGCGCCGATCGGGCGAACCAGGGAACTGGTCGAGATCTGCCGCAAGGTGTGGCGCCGGGAGAAACTCGAATACCAGGGCAAGTACTACCAGGTCCCGCTGCCCGCCGAGCGCGGCACCGGCCTGGGCAAACCGCTGAAGCTGATCAACCACCCGGTCCGCGAGCGCGTCCCGGTGCTGCTCGCCGCCCTCGGCCCCAAGAACGTCGAGTTGGCCGCCGAGATCGCCGAGGGCTGGCAACCGATCTTCTTCCTGCCGGAGAAGGCCGGGGAGATCTGGGGCGAATCCCTCGCCGCAGGCCAGGCCAAGCGCGACCCGATCCTCGGTGACCTGGATGTTTTCGCGGGTCCGGCGTTGGCCATCGGCGAGAACGTGACACCGCTGCTGGAATTCGTCAAACCACACCTCGCGCTCTACATCGGCGGAATGGGCGCGAAAGGCAAGAACTTCTACCACAACCTGGCCACCCGATACGGATACGGCGCCGAAGCCGACCGGATCCAGGAGCTCTACCTGGCGGGCAAGAAAGAAGAGGCCGTCAAGGTCGTGCCCGACCAGCTGGTGCGCGACATCTCGCTGGTGGGTCCGGCCGGGTACGTCAAGGAACGGATCGCCGCGTTCCGCGAGGCCGGTGTCACCGTGCTGAACGTGATGCCGATGGCCGCCACCCCCGCCGAACGGGTGAAACTGATCGAGGAACTGCGCTCGCTCGTCTGATCCGCACGTGAACAACGAGGCCGCCCCGGATTCGACCGGGGCGGCCTCGATTCGTTCGGTGGGTCAGCTGCCCCGCACGCTCTCCAGCGCCGCTTCCAAGGTGGAATGCAGCGCGAAGACCTGATCCAGGCTGGTCATCTTGAGCTGGCGACTGGTGGCTGGCCCCTCGGCGACGACCGCGATGGTCGTGGCCTCCCCGGCCCGCTGATGCGCGGCGACCAGGGCCGCCATCCCCGCCGAAGCCAGGAAACTGACCCCGGACAGGTCGATGATCAGGGTGCCGGGTTTGGTGGCGAGCACACCCTCGATCGCCGTCTCCAGCGCGGGCGCCGTCGCCAGGTCGACCTCGCCGGCCACCGTCAGCACCGTCGCACCGTCGTGCGTTGCGACGGAGGTATTCATCGTGTCCGCGAGGGGATACGCGTCTCCGGAAGTGTTGGTCACACCTCAACAACACACAAAACGCGGCAAATGCGCAACTTCGATGTGTTCACAGCGCTGACCATAGCTCGTTTTCGGGGCGGATTGTCCAGTCGGCGGCCGTCCTGCCAGCGGGTGAGGCCGTGCGGGTGCGAGGGGATGTGCCTCACCGGTGAGGACCGAAACCGCCTCGGCCAACTCGACCAACGACGCACGGACGTAGGTGAAGGTAGCCGAGCCGTGCCCGGGGTTTCCGAGGCTGTGGCCAGCGTAGGCGCGGGCGATGGCGGTGCCGAATTCTCGTTCGACCCAGGTGAGGGTGGTGTGGCGGATCCAGTGGGCGCTGATTCCGAGTGCGTCGGCCCATGGCAGGTGGGTGCGAAAGCGTGTCGAGAGTGTGTCGTAGCGGCGCCTCGAGATCGGCCGTCCGTTGCGTGAGCGCAGGACCCGATCCGACGCCTCCCCGCCGCGTTGAGCGGTGTGCTCGACCAGGCGTGTCATGAGTGTGGGGAGATGGGGTGCCATCGCACGACCCCGCCCTTCCGTCCCCGCCGCTCCGGGCGAATTCGGCATCTCGGTGACGGTGAGCGGACACCCTGTCGCCGGAGTCGACCGGGGCAAATCGACACTCTAGACTCCACGAAAAACTGCCATCACGCAATGTCGGGCCGATGGGCGCGACGGACTGCCGATCGTCGAGGACAACTCACAGGCGGTCCAGGCCCGCTCGACTTTTCAGAATGCACGCAACTCGTGTCGACGCCGTGTCGACCACCGCCCGCGATCAGTGCCGAATGATGTTGTGGCTGACCGAATATCACCGGCTCAACATCCGCTACGAGCGCAAGGCGACGCACTGTTCAGCTTCCTCACCGTCGCCGGCGGCGAGAAACTCGCCAAAGCGAATAGACGACGTGAGACACGCTCCTATTTCCCATCAGAACGGCGGCCCGCTAGTAGCCGCTCGAAATCTTTCTCCCATTCAAGTTGGCGCTGCTTGCTGTTGGTGATGAATGGCGAAACCTGAATAGCTCGAAGTATGATCAGATTGACGACATTTGCGGGAAACCTCAACGGTCTGATGAAGTCCACGAACAGGACAACCCTGATATCGTCCGTATCGTTCCATGCCTCATGGTTGTAGGTGTCATCGAAAATCAGTGATCCTCCCTCCACCCAGGGGCGAATATCGTCGCCTACTCTGATTCTGCAACCTCCCTCCGGCCCTGGGATACGCAGACCCAGGTGGTACCGAAGGACTCCACTCCAAGGACCGGTATGCGCAGGTATGTGTTTCCCGGGAGACAAAATCGAGAAAAATGCGGTCTTGAGGCCGGGGATCTCTGCCAGAACACGGGCCGTGTCTGGGCAGCGGCCGAGATTCGCGTCGGAACGTTCCCCATACGCATAGAATATGTACGTCTTCCACTTATCATCTCGAGTCAACACGGTCTGTTCGACAGAGATATCTTGGAAATTCGGTAGATGGTCGCGATCTACCAGCAGTTCATCGAGCTCGGCGCGAATGAGTGACCCCTGCGCTTCGACGTGCTCGACCCATGGAAAGTTGTCAGGATCGAAGAACGTACCTTCGCCTACCCGAGATGATCTTCTCATCCAGTTCATCAGGCCGATTACCAGCCGAACAACTATTCGTTGGCCTATTGCTTGCAGTGCTGTCATGCCGATCTCTCTGTTCGCGTTCTTCGAGTCGAACTGATTCGAATGCCATCCGAATGGTAAGGATGATCCGAACCTGGGATGCGCGAAATTACAGTGCCCTGATGCGATGGGACATCAACAATTCATCTCTACGTTTTCGGGAAGTAACCGAAATTCCATCAGAATATTCCATAGCGACTCGCTAGACCTTCAACTGATTCACGGACTCGCAGTCTCGATTCATATTCCAGATCGTTTCGCCTCTCACACCGAACAACGCCGACACCAATGGTATTCGGACTGCGCACGGGATACTACGTACGAACCACACACACCTGCAACCCATTCCGATCAGCAGACCTCACCCACCGCCCAATTGCCGGTCAAGCCCGGCCATATAGACCAGCGGTGATTCATCCAGGCCGCCGAACGGTGTGACGAATCCCATTTCTGCGCGGTCGTCGAGACTGGATTCGGCACCCGCATTCGGTGCGGCAAGTCGGCGGTCGATGCCGTGATGGTAGTCAACCCGGTCGGCCCTCGGCCGATCGGGAAGCGATCGGAACAAGCGGTGCAACCATCCGAAGGTGGTCGAGTAGGTAGCCGGGTGGCTGAATGCGAAGTTCGCACTGACAGAGTGTCGACACGTCGCACACCAGCTGAAACATGATCTGCCGCAATGCAACTGATACACGGCAAGGGACGACATTGTCGGAGCCGAACCGGAACGTCAATGCCTGTAACACCTTCGGTGCGTCCATGTCGATCGTCGACATGGACCTACTCCCGTAATCGAGCGCGGTGGGATACCCGGAGGGGCACCCGCGGCGTCGAGACTCTGCGTGACCGGGAGCGGTCAATGGCTGGAACGGTGCGTTCCAGCCACGCTGCCTGCGAACCGTTCCGACGCATTCTGCGGCACTTCACGTGAGTTGACCGAACGAAGCCCATCGGATGGGATCGCCCGCAGACCAGCATCGAAATCGCGACGGGGTCACAATGCCCGAGTGGTCGATGCCGAGGACCCATTCTGTATCTGCGAGTTTCGCACGAGCGCGTCGGAGGCTGGCATCGGGAATCTGCGCGTGATCGGCAGAAGCCTGTTCCCGCAGGGGCGAATTGCCCCGATCGGGTGCCTCGGTGAAGGGGCGCGAGGTCGGTGATTCAGTCTGGGCGCGAGCCGCGGAGATCCGCTCAGTTGGTCGGCGGCAGCGGCAGTGACCACTGGAACTCCCTGTCCCGCAGATACTTCCCCAGGACCGATCGCCGAGGGCTCACCTTGTCCCGTGGTTCCCTGTGAACTGTCGCAGCAAGTGGGTGCGCCCCGATGTCGGTGTACGGAGACGGGGCGAACGGGTCCCGTTACTGGCTATTTCACGACCCGTACATCTTTCGCACATCTGCCGTGCACCACGCATTGGGCCGCTCCACGTCTATTACAGGAAGATTTCTCTGATTATCTATTCGCCTGCTCGTATGGTGTCGGGCGCAATTCTTGCCGAGGTGTGAATGTCTGAACAGAGTCACGTGCGTTGGGGGCTCATGGCTGGTCAGCTCGGAATGTGGCATGCGCAACAATTGCAGCCGGGCAATCCCGTCTTCAACATGGGCGAGTACATCGAGATTCGCGGCCCGGTGGACATCGCGCTGTTCGAAACCGCTGTGCGCACGACCGCCGGCGAAGTGGACTGCCTGCACCTGCGGTTCGAAGGCTCCGCCGACGAGGTTCCTCGGCAGTTCTTCGACCGGCGCCCCGACTGGACCTTCCACGTGCTCGACGTCAGTGCGGCAGCGGACCCGATGGCCGGTGCGCGGAGCTGGATGCTGGCCGATATGCGCCGTCCGGTGGACCTGCGGCACGGTGAACTGTTCACCGCGGCGATCTTCCGGGTGCGGCCGGATCTGTTCCTGTGGTACCAGCGCACCCACCACATCATCGGTGACGGCCTCGCCGGATCCCTGATCGCGGCCCGCGTGGCCGAGGTGTACTCGGCGCTGTCGGCCGGTCGGCCCGGCGTGGGCGACCCGCCGCCGTCGAGCACCGTACTGATGGATGCCGATGCGGCCTACCGGGTGTCGCCGCAATTCGGGTCGGACCGCGCGTACTGGGCGGAGCGGCTCTCGGGTCGGCCGCAGACGGTGAGCCCGAGTGGTGGCGAGCCTTCCGACACACCGCACCAGATGCGGCGGCACACGCTACCCATCGACCCGGACACCGCCGCCGGGCTGCGACGGTCGGCCCGCCGGTTGGGCACGAACATCTCCGGTATCTCGCTCGCGGCGAGTGCGGTCTTCCTGCATCGGGTCACCGGGCAGACCGACCTCGTCATCGGGGTGCCGGTACTCGGCCGGGACATCGGGCTGCGGAATGTGCCCGGAATGACGGCCAACATCGTCCCGCTGCGTCTGTGCGTACTCCCGGACGGGACCGTCGCCGACCTGGTGAAACAGGTCCACCGGGGTATGCGCGACGCGTTGCGGCACCAGCGGTACCGCTACGAGGACATGCTCCGGGACCAGAAACTCGTGGGTCGCGGCGGACTTTTCTCCCTGCTGGTGAACATTATCTCCTTCGATTACAACCTGACATTCGGCGACTATTCCAGTGCTGTACACGGACTCGGCGGAATCAATTTCAACGACCTGTCGATATCGGTTTATGACCGGGCCGCGGACAAAAGTCTGACGGTCGTCATCGATGCGCATCCCGACCTCTACGGCGACGCGGAAATCGAAAACATCGCCACGCAATTCCTGACCGTGCTGAATTGGCTGGCGGACACGGTGGCAGGGGACCGGCTCCACGAGGCCACCCTGATGAGTGCCGACGATCGTCGCCGGTTGGTGGCCGGATGGTCGGCAGTCGAGCACACCGCTCCCGCCGCGACACTGTGCGAGTTGTTCGAAGCGCGGGCGGCGAGCACCCCGAACGCGGTCGCGGTGGTGTGCGAGAACGTCGAAGTCGCTTACCGGCAATTGAATTCGCGGGCGAACCGGCTGGCCCGGCTGCTGGTCCGGGCGGGTGTCGGGCCGGAGCGGTTGGTGGCACTGGCGCTGCCCCGGTCGATCGACCTGGTCGTGGCGCTGCTCGCGGTGTTGAAGGCGGGAGGTGCGTATGTGCCGATCGACCCGGGATACCCGGCCGAGCGCATCGCTTTCACGCTGGCCGATGCTGTGCCGCAAGTTATTGTGACGCAACAGAATACGATTGTAGTGCCGCCCGGGCTCACGACGGTGTTCATCGACGCCGAGGAGACCACGGCCGCGCTCGCCGGTTTCGCCGATTCCGACCTCGGTGCGGCGGACCGCGCGGGCACGTCGGCGCCGGAAAACCTCGCCTACCTGATCTATACCTCCGGATCCACCGGCACCCCGAAGGCGGTGGCGGTGAGCCACGGCAATGTGGTGCGTCTGTTCACCTCTGTCGAGAACCGGTTCCGGTTCGGCGCCGACGATGTGTGGACCGGATTCCACTCCTTCGCGTTCGACTTCTCGGTCTGGGAGCTCTGGGGAGCGCTGCTCCACGGCGGACGCCTGGTCGTGGTACCGCTGGAGGTGGCGCGTTCGCCCGCCGACTTCCTGGAACTGCTGGTGCGCCAGGGCGTGACCGTACTCAATCAAACACCGTCGGCCTTCTATCAGCTGATGGCCGCCTGCGCCGACCGTCCAGACCTCGAGCGGGCACTCGCGTTGCGGCAGGTGGTCTTCGGTGGCGAGGCACTCGACCCGGGGCGGCTCGAAGGGTGGTATCGACGCCACCCGGACAACGTGCCGCAGCTGGTCGACATGTACGGCATCACTGAAACCACCGTGCATGTCACCTGTGCCGCGCTGAACGGGGCGAGTTCCGCGCGCTCGATCGGAGTTCCGCTTCCCGACTTGCGCACCTACGTTCTCGACCCGAGTCTGCGGCTGCTGCCCCCCGGCGTCGACGGCGAACTCTACGTGGCGGGAGCGGGTCTGGCGCGCGGGTACCACCACCGGGCGGCCCTGACCGCGGGACGTTTCGTCGCCGACCCCCTCGGTCGGCCGGGCGAAAGGATGTACCGCACCGGGGATCTCGCCAGATGGCGGGCCGACGGCACCCTGATGTACAGGGGCCGGGCCGATGATCAGGTCAAGATCCGCGGCTTCCGAATCGAACTCGGTGAGGTCGAGGCGGCGGTGCTGTCGCATCCGTCGGTGGCCCAGGCCGCGGTGGTACCGCGCGAGGACCGCCCCGGCGACACCCGCCTTGTCGGCTACGTCGTACCTGTCGACCCGACGGCCCCGCCGTCGCCCTATGAAATCAATACCTTTGTAGCACAACGTTTGCCACAGCACATGGTGCCGTCGGCCGTGGCGGTGCTCGAGGTGTTGCCGCTGACGGTGAACGGGAAACTCGACCGTCGGGGCCTGCCCGCCCCGGATTACCCGACCGATGGGACCGGGCGCGGTCCGACCTCACCGCGGGAGGAGATCGTCTGCGCGGTCTTCGCCGAGGCGCTCGGTGTGCCCGAGGTCGGGGTCGACGACAACTTCTTCGAGTGGGGCGGCCACTCGATGATGGCGGTGTCGCTGGTGGAGAGGTTGCGCGACCGCGGTCTGCGCGTGGATGTGCGGTCCCTGTTCCGTCGTCCGACACCCGCGGCGCTCGCGGCGGCCGCAGGGGCCGAGGACGTGGTTGTCCCGCCGCGCGGATTCGCGCCGGGAAGTACGGCGATCACGCCGGAGATGCTCCCGCTCGTCGAGTTGACCGGCGCCGAACTCGAAACCATCCTCGCGCGGGTGCCCGGCGGGGCGGCGAACCTTGTCGACATCTACCCGCTCGCTCCGTTGCAGGAAGGTATCCACTTCCATCATGTGATGGCGCGCGGCAGCGGCGCGGACGATGTGTACGTCATACCCGCTGTGCTGCGGTTCGATTCGGGCGAACGGTTCGATTCTTTCCTCCTCGCGCTGTCACGAGTCGTCGAGCGCCACGATGTGCTGCGCACCTCGGTGATGTGGGAGGGGTTGCGCGAACCGGTTCAGGTCGTCACCCGGGCCGTGACCGTTCCGGTGACGGCGATCGAGCCGGATATCGTAGCGGTGGGCACGGACCCCGTCGAACAGCTCATCGCGGCCGGTCCCACGTCGATGGATATCGGCCTGGCCCCGATGCTGCACGTATCCGTGGTGCCCGAGCCGGGGTCCGCGCGACGGTTGGCGCTGGTGCAGGTCCACCATCTGCTCCAGGACCTCACCTCGCTCGAGATCGTCCTCGGAGAGGTCGCGGCGTTCATGAGCGGCGAGGAAGGCGCGCTACCCGAGCCGATCCCGTACCGCGACTTCGTCGCCCACACACGTTCGGTCGGCGTCGACGAGCAGCGCCGGTACTTCTCCCGTCTGCTGGGTGACCTGAGCGAGACCTCGCCCGCGTTCGGGGTTTTCGATATCCGCCAGGACGGTTCGGGCATCACCGAATCCCGTCGCGCCATCGCCGCGGAACCGGCTCGGCGGATCAGGGAACAGGCCCGCCGCCACAGGGTCGGCCCGGCCGCCCTCTTCCATCTGGTCTGGGCGCGAGTGCTGGCCGCCGCGAGCAGCCGCGACGACGTGGTCTTCGGCACGGTGCTGTTCGGTCGCATGAACGCGGGCGCAGGCAGCGACCGCGTCCCCGGCCTGTTCATCAACACCCTGCCGGTGCGTATCGACATCGCCGGCACCGGCATCGGCGACGCCCTCCGTCGCGTTCAGGAACAACTGGCCGACTTGATCGTTCACGAACACGCACCCCTATCCCTCGCCCAGCAAACAGGCGACCTGCCGCCGGGCATGCCACTGTTCACCTCGCTGCTGAACTACCGGCACAGCGACCACCTCGCGCACGGTTCGACCGGCGTGCTGGACGGCATCGAACTGCTGCGCACGCGGGAACGCACCAACTACCCCCTCTCGGTGATCATCGACGACACCACCGACGGGTTCGCCGTCACCGTCCAGGCCGCCGCCCCGATCTCCCCGGAGTGGGTCTGCGCCCTGATCGCCACCACCGCCGAACGGTTCGCCGACGCACTCGAAGCCGACGACACCGCACACCCGGTCGACCGAATCGACGTCATGGGCGCGGACGAGCGCGATATTGTTCTCGCTCAATGGAACTCGACCGCCCGAGATGTTTCCGTGGATGTGTTGCCCGTGCTGTTCGAAGCGCAGGTGGCCCGGACGCCGGACGCGGTGGCCGTCGTCTTCGAGGGAACCGAGATCTCCTACGCGGAGTTGAACGCGCGCGCCGATCATGTGGCCCGGCATCTGGTCGAAAATGGCGTGGGACCTGAGGTTTTCGTCGCGCTCGCACTGCCGCGATCGGTAGAACTTGTCGTCGCTTTGCTGGCGGTTCTCAAGGCCGGTGGCGCGTATGTGCCGATCGATCCGGAATACCCCGCGGACCGCATCACTCGACTGCTGGACGATGCCGCGCCCGCCATCCTGATCGCCGAACCGGAAACTCTTGTCGAAGTGCCGATCCCGGTGGGAACGAGGAACCTGTCGTTCGACGCCGTGCGCGATGTCGAACCGCGCGCCGTTACCGACCTGATCCGAGCCCTACTACCGGACCACCCCGCCTACGTCATCTACACCTCCGGCTCCACCGGGCGGCCCAAGGGCGTCGTCGTCACGCACCGAGGAGTCCCGAACCTCGCGGCGGATCACATCGCCCGGCTGGCCATCGGCCCGAACAGCCGCCTCCTCCAGTTCGCGTCCCCGAGTTTCGATGCCTCCGTCGCCGATATGTGGCCGGCCTGGCTGGCCGGGGCCGCCCTCGTCCTGGCCACGAAGGAGAACCTGACACCGGGAGCTCCGCTGGCCCGCCTGGTGACCGAAACCGGCGTCACACACGCGACGCTGACCCCCGCGGTATTGCCCGTCCTCGCCGCCGACGGCGGACTTCCCCCCGGTCTGACGCTCATCATCGCCGGTGATGTCTGCACCGAGGAAACCGCGCGACTGTGGTCCCGAGATCGGTTGATGCTCAACGTGTACGGGCCGACCGAAGCGACCGTCGCGTCCTTGGCCAGTGCGCCGCTCACCGGATCAGCGGGTGTTCCGCCGATCGGCCACCCGCTGTGGAACACGCGGGCCTACGTGCTGGACGCCGCGCTGCGGCCGGTGCCACCCGGCGTCACGGGTGAGCTGTATCTGTCCGGGGTGCAATTGGCCCGCGGCTACCTCGACCGGCCCGGTGCGACCGCCGAGCGGTTCGTGGCACACCCGTACGGTGCGCGGGGCGAGCGAATGTATCGCACCGGTGACCTCGCGGTGCGTGGGCTGGATGGTGCGGTGACGTATCAGGGTCGTGTTGATGATCAGGTGAAGGTGCGTGGTTTTCGGGTCGAGTTGGGTGAGGTGGAGTCGGCTGTGTTGTCGCATCCGTCGGTGGGGCGGGTTGCGGTGGTGGTGCGTGAGGATGTGCCGGGGGATAAGCGTTTGGTCGCCTATGTCGTGGCTGCTGATCCGGCGGTGCCGCCGGTGCACGGTGAGGTGAATACTTTTGTGGCGAAGCGGTTGCCGCAGTACATGGTGCCGTCGGCGGTGGTAGTGGTCGATGAGTTGCCGTTGACGGTGAATGGGAAGTTGGATCGGAAAGCATTACCCGCGCCTGATTTCGGTGTGCGGGCTGGGGTGGGTCGTGGTCCGGTGTCGGTGGTGGAGGAGATTTTGTGTGGTGTGTTTGGTGAGGTGTTGGGTGTTTCGGGTGTGGGGGTGGATGAGAGTTTCTTTGATTTGGGTGGTCATTCGTTGTTGGCGACGCGGTTGGTGTCGCGGGTTCGGGTGGTTTTGGGTGTGGAGTTGTCGTTGCGGGTGTTGTTCGATGTGCCGACGGTGGCGGGGTTGGCAGGTCGGTTGGGGGAGGTGAGTGGTTCGTCGCGTGAGCGTTTGGTGGCGGGTCCGCGTCCTGATGTGTTGCCGTTGTCGTTTGCTCAGCAGCGGTTGTGGTTTCTGTCGGAGTTCGAGGCGGCGAACACCGTCTACAACATTCCCTTGGTGTTGAGGTTGACCGGTCTACTGGATCGCTACGCCCTGGGGGCGGCATTGGGCGATGTCGTCGGTCGGCACGAGGTGTTGCGAACGCTGTATAAAGCTACGGATGGTGTTGCTTACCAACAGATTCTGTCTCCGAATTCAGTGAGCGTGGATTTGCCGGTGATCGATGTCGTCGAATCCGGGCTGTCCGAGAAGATAGTCGAGGCGTCGGCGTTCGTTTTCGACCTGTCGGTGGACCTGCCGTTGCGTGCGTCGTTGTTCCGGGTGGGTCCGCAGGATCACGTGTTGGTTCTGGTGGTGCACCATATCGCTGCGGATGGTTGGTCGATGGTGCCGTTGGCTCGCGATGTGGCGGTGGCGTATTCGGCCAGAATTGCCGGGCGCTCTCCGGGGGACCTCGGCGGGGATGCGTCGTGGGTGCCGTTGCCGGTGCAGTACGCGGACTACACGCTGTGGCAGCACGAATTGCTCGGCACGAGTGGTGATCCCGCGAGTGTGCTGTCGAGGCAACTCGCGTATTGGCGTGAGAACCTGGCGGGTGCTCCGGAGGAGTTGGTGCTACCGGTCGATCGTTCTCGCCCAGTCGTTGCGAGCCATGTCGGTGCGCAAGTGGATCTGCGGGTCGGTGCCGCTCTTCATCGGGGTTTGGTTGATCTGGCGAGGTCCGAGGGTGTGACGGTGTTCATGGTGTTGCAGGCGGGTGTGGCGGTGTTGCTGTCGCGTCTGGGGGCGGGTTTCGATATTCCGATCGGTACTCCGGTGGCGGGTCGTACGGACGAGGCGCTCGATGATCTGGTCGGTTTCTTCGTCAATACGTTGGTGATTCGGACCGATCTGTCGGGTGATCCCACCTTCAAATCGGTGTTGGGTCGGGTTCGTGAGGCGAGTTTGGGGGCGTTGGGGCATCAGGATGTGCCGTTCGAGCGTGTGGTGGAGGAGCTTTCTCCGACGCGTTCGTTGGCTCGGCATCCGTTGTTCCAGGTGATGCTGACTGTGCAGAACACTGGCGAGGTCTCGTTGGAGTTGCCGGGCGTGGCGGTTTCCCAGGTGGGGGTCGGTGTGGTGGCGGCGAAATTCGATCTGGCCTTCACCTTCGCCGAGAACATCACCGCTGCTGTTGGTGCCGATGACAACGCGAGTGCGGGCGGCAACGCGGGCATGGGTTCGATTGGCGGTGTCGATGCGATCAACGCTGCCGGTGTCCGTGCCTTTACCGACCCCGGTGCAGTTGCCATCGGAGGTACCGGTGCGCGAACGACTTCCGGCGGCGTTGACGATGCCGGTGCGGTCGCCGACGTGGGTGCCGTGCGGAGCGGAAGTGCGACAGGTCTGTCGGGCTCATTGGTGTACGCGACGGATTTGTTCGATGCGGTGACCGCCGAGGCGATGGCGGTCCGTCTGGTGCGAGTTCTGGGTTCGTTGGTCGCCGATCCGGATATTCGGGTGGGTCGGGTCGATGTATTGGACGCCGCCGAGCGGGAGACGATCTTGTCCCGGTGGAATGCCACGACTCGTGAGGTCGCGGCGGCGACGGTGCCGGAGTTGTTCGAGGCTCAGGTGGTGCGTGATCCGGCTGCGATCGCGGTGGTGTGTGAGGGGACGGTGCTGAGTTATGGGGAGTTGAATTCGCGGGCGAATCGTCTGGCGCGGTTGTTGGTGGAGTGGGGTGTCGGTCCGGAGGTGTCGGTGGGGGTGTGTGTGGCGCGGTCGGTGGAATTGGTGGTGGTGTTGTTGGCGGTGCTCAAGGCAGGTGGGGCGTACGTGCCGGTGGATCCGGAGTATCCGGTCGAGCGTGTGGGGTCGATGTTGGGTGATGCGGGTGTGGGGGTTGTGGTGGTGGGGGAAGGGGTGGTGTCGGAGGTTCCGGCGGGGGTGTCGGTGTTGTCGTTGGGGTCGTCGGGGCAGCGGCTCGCCGAGTTGGGGGATTCGGATCTGACGCCGATCGAGCGGGGCGTGTTGTCGGCTGATCATCCGGCGTACGTGATCTTCACCTCGGGATCGACCAGTCGTCCCAAGGGCGTGGTGGTGTCGCACCGTGGTGTGGTGAACCGGCTGGCCTGGATGCAGGAGAAGTATCCGCTCGGCGTGCCCGACCGGGTATTGCAGAAGACCCCCTCCGGTTTCGATGTTTCGGTCTGGGAGTTCTTCTGGCCGTTGTCACAGGGCGCGACACTCGTTGTCGCACGCCCGGGCGGACACCGCGAACCGGCCTATCTGATCCGGTTGATCCGCGCGCAGCGGGTCTCGGTCGTGCACTTCGTCCCGTCGATGCTGCAAGCGTTCCTGGAAGATCCCGGTGCGGCGACGTGTTCGGGACTGCGCGCGGTCTTCGCCAGCGGCGAGGCCCTCTCGGTGGAAGTTCGCGACCGATTCGTGGAGGCACTGCCCGGATCCTTGTTCTTCAATCTGTACGGGCCGACCGAGGCTTCCGTCGACGTGACCGCCGCGCTGTCGTCGGAGGAAACTCGGGGTTCGGCGGTATCGATGGGCGGCCCGGTATGGAACACCCGCGTCTTCGTTCTGGACGCGTTCCTGAACTCCGTGCCTGTTCGGGTGCCGGGGGAGCTGTATCTGGCCGGCGTGCAGTTGGCTCGTGGGTATGTGCGTCGTCCCGGTTCGACGTCGGAGCGGTTCGTGGCGAGTCCGTTCGGTGTGGGGGAGCGGTTGTATCGGACGGGTGATGTGGTGCGGTGGCGGGTCGATGGGGAGTTGGAGTTTCTGGGTCGTGTTGATGATCAGGTGAAGGTGCGTGGTTTTCGGGTCGAGTTGGGTGAGGTGGAGTCGGCTGTGTTGTCGCATCCGTCGGTGGGGCGGGTTGCGGTGGTGGTGCGTGAGGATGTGCCAGGGGATAAGCGTCTGGTCGCTTACGCCGTGGCAGACCTTGGGCCGACGTCGCCGGTGGAGTTGCGTGACCACGTGCGGCGGGTATTGCCGGAGTACATGGTGCCTTCGGCGGTGGTGGTCGTGGAGTCGTTGCCGTTGACGGTAAACGGGAAGTTGGACCGTAGGGCGTTGCCTGTTCCGGATCGTGCCGTCGAGGTGTCGGGTCGTGGTCCGGTGTCGGTGGTGGAGGAGATTTTGTGTGGTGTGTTTGGTGAGGTGTTGGGTGTTTCGGGTGTGGGGGTGGATGAGAGTTTCTTTGATTTGGGTGGTCATTCGTTGTTGGCGACGCGGTTGGTGTCGCGGGTTCGGGTGGTTTTGGGTGTGGAGTTGTCGTTGCGGGTGTTGTTCGATGTGCCGACGGTGGCGGGGTTGGCAGGTCGGTTGGGGGAGGTGAGTGGTTCGTCGAGGGTGCGTTTGGTGGCGGGGCCGCGTCCGGAGATTCTGCCTTTGTCGTTTGCTCAGCAGCGGTTGCGATTCCTGTCGGAATTCGAGAACGCGAACTCGGCGTACAACATTCCGCTTGTCCTGCGGTTGACCGGGACTCTCGATCGGGGCGGGTTGGTGTCGGCGATCCGGGATGTGGTCGGTCGGCACGAGGTGCTGCGGACGGTGTTCCCGTCGGTGGATGGTGTTGCCTGTCAACGGATTCTGCCGATGGAATCGGTGAGTGTGGATCTTCCGGTGGCGCAGGTCGTGGAGGGGGATTTGGCGGGCGCGATCGGCCAGGCGACTCGGGTGGTGTTCGACCTGTCGGTCGATTTGCCGTTGCGTGCGTGCTTGTTCCGGGTCGGTGCGGAGGATCATGTGTTGGTTCTGGTGGTGCACCATATCGCGGCGGATGGTTGGTCGATGGCGCCGTTGGCTCGTGATGTGGCGGTGGCGTATTCGGCCAGAATTGCCGGGCGCTCTCCGGGGAGCCTTGGTGGGGATGTACCGGGGTGGGTGCCGTTGCCTGTGCAGTATGCGGATTACACGTTGTGGCAGCACGAATTACTCGGTACGAGCAGCGATCCCGAGAGTGTGCTGTCGGAACAACTCACCTATTGGCGTGAAACGTTGGCGGGTGCTCCCGAGGAACTGGTGCTGCCGGTTGATCGTTCTCGTCCGGCTGTGGCGAGTCATGTTGGCGCGCAGGTGGATCTGCGGGTTGATGCCGCTCTTCATCGGGGTTTGGTTGATCTGGCGAGGTCCGAGGGTGTGACGGTGTTCATGGTGTTGCAGGCGGGTGTGGCGGTGTTGCTGTCTCGTTTGGGGGCGGGTTTCGATATTCCGATCGGTACCGCGGTGGCGGGTCGTACGGACGAGGCGCTCGATGATCTGGTCGGTTTCTTTGTGAACACGTTGGTGATTCGGACTGATCTGTCGGGTGATCCCACGTTCAGGGCCGTGTTGGGTCGGGTTCGTGAGGCGAGTCTGGGGGCGTTGGGGCATCAGGATGTGCCGTTCGAGCGTGTGGTCGAGGAACTCTCCCCGACGCGTTCGCTGGCCCGGCACCCGCTGTTCCAGGTGATGCTGGCTGTGCAGAATACGGGCGAGGTCTCGTTGGAGTTGCCGGGTGTGACGGTTTCCGGGTTGGAATTAGACGAGGTGGCGGCGAAGTTCGATCTGGCCTTCACCTTCGCCGAGAACAATGCGGCCGTTCATGCGGATGCGAGTGCTGGTGCCGCTGTGAACGCCGCTGGTGCGACAGGCTTGTCGGGTTCGCTGGTATACGCGGTAGACCTGTTCGACCGTATGACCGCGCAAGCGTTGGCAGGCCGTTTGGTGCGAGTGCTGCGGCGCGTGGTGACCGATCCGGATATCCGGATCGGTCGGGTCGGCGTGTTGGACGACGCCGAACGAGAGATGATCTTGTCCCGATGGAACAGCACCGCCCATGACGCGCCCGCCGCGACGATATCGGAGTTGTTCGAAGCCCAGGTGGCTCGTGATCCGGGTGCGATCGCGGTGGTGTGCGAGGGGATAGCGCTCAGCTACGGCGAGTTGAATTCGCGGGCGAATCGCTTGGCGCGGCTGTTGGTGTCGCGAGGCGTGGGGCCGGAGTCGTTGGTGGCGTTGGAATTACCACGGTCGGTGGACTTGGTGGTCGCCATCGTGGCGGTACTGAAGGCCGGTGGCGCGTACGTGCCGATCGACCCGGATTCCCCCGCCGAACGCGTCGCCTACATTCTTCGCGACGCGGACCCTGCCGTGCTGATCACCCACCAGGGCATGCCATCGCCGAGCGGCACCGACCTGCTGCCGACGGTGCGGATCGATGCGGATCAGACACTCACGGCCCTCGCGGAATTCGCGGACTCCGACATACGGGCGGATCACCGGGCAGTGACGTCGCGGCCGGAGAACGCCGCCTACGTGATCTACACGTCAGGGTCCACCGGCCGACCCAAGGGCGTCGCCGTTCCGCATGCCAATGTGGTGCGGCTGTTCACCGCCGCCGCCGAACATTTCCGCTTCGGCGCGGACGACGTCTGGACGGCGTTCCACTCCTTCGCCTTCGACTTCTCGGTCTGGGAACTCTGGGGTGCGCTGCTCCACGGCGGGCGCCTGGTCGTCGTACCGATCGACACGACCCGGTCGCCCGCCGATTTCCTCACGCTCCTGGTCGACGAGCGTGTCACCGTCCTCAACCAGACCCCATCGGCTTTCTACCAACTGCTGGCCGCGGCCGACCACACGCCGGAACTGGAACAGAGACTGGCGCTACGCACCGTGATCTTCGGTGGTGAGGCCCTCGACCCCGCCCGGCTCCGCGCATGGCACGAACGACACCGTGACACCGCGCCGCAGCTGGTCAATATGTACGGCATCACCGAGACCACGGTGCACGTCACCTACTCGGTGATATCGGAATCGAGTATCGGGCGGGAAGCGACCGCCGCGAGTTCGATCGGGGCGCCGCTCCGCGACCTGCGCACCTACGTGCTGGACGAGCACCTGCAACTCACGCCCTCCGGCGTCGCGGGTGAACTCTATGTGTCCGGCCCGGGGCTCGCGCGCGGATACCTCGATCGTGCCGCGTTGACCGCCGACAGGTTCGTCGCCGATCCGTTCGCCGCTTCCGGCGCACGGATGTACCGCACCGGCGACCTTGTCAGGTGGCGAGCCGACGGCACCCTCGTGTACCTGGGCAGGGCCGATGATCAGGTCAAGATTCGCGGTTTCCGCATCGAACTCGGTGAGGTCGAATCCGCTGTGCTGTCACATCCTTCGGTCGACAGGGCCGCAGCGATGGTGCGGGAGGATCGCGCCGGAGACAAACGCCTCGTCGCCTATGTCACGGCGGTCGACGGCTGTGGCGAGGTGGATTCGTCGCAGATTCGAGCGCACGTCGCCGGAGTGCTTCCCGCCCATATGGTTCCGTCCGCGGTGGTCGTTCTGGAAAGTCTGCCGTTGACCGTCAACGGGAAACTCGATCGGCGGGCGCTGCCGGCTCCCGATCGCCGGGCGGGTGCGTCCGGTCGAGAGCCGGTGACGGTGCAGGAGAAGATCCTGTGCGAGGTTTTCGCCGAGGTGCTCGGTGTGTCTCATGTCGCCCTCGACGACAACTTCTTCGAACTCGGCGGCCACTCACTCCTGGCCACCCGCCTGCTCAACCGCATTCGCGCGGTCCTCGAGACGGAAGTCCCTGTCGCCGCCTTCTTCGGAGCTCCCACCGTCGCCGGGGTGGCGACGACGATCGAGGAGAACCCGAACAGGCGGGCGCGGCCCGCGCTGCGCACGCGGTCGCGTTGACGGACCGACTTCCCCCGTACTCGGATTTCCTTCGAACCTGTAGTGAGAGAGCTCTCCCGTGATTCCCTTGTCCTTTGCTCAGCGACGGTTGTGGCTTCTGGCGGAGTTGGAGGGCGCGAATTCCCTCTACAACATTCCGCTGGCGTTGCGGATGACCGGCACGCTCGACCGTGATGCCCTAGCGGTGGCGTTGAGTGATGTGGCGGGCCGCCACGAGGTGTTGCGGACCGTGTTTCCGTCGGCGGATGGTGTTGCCCACCAAGAGATTCTGCCGGTGGAATCGGTGACGGTGGAGCTGCCGGTGGTGCGTGCCGCGGAGGGGGAGCTGGCAGGCGCGATCGCGCAGGCGGCTCGGGTCGTGTTCGACCTGTCGGTGGATCTGCCGTTGCGTGCGTGGTTGTTCGAGGTGGGTGTCGGCGAGCACGTGTTGCTGGTGGTGGTGCATCACATCGCCGCGGATGGTTGGTCGATGGTGCCGTTGGCTCGTGATGTGGCCGTCGCGTACGCGGCCCGGGTCGACGGGAAGGTGCCCGGATGGGATCCGTTGCCGGTGCAGTACGCGGACTACACGTTGTGGCAACAGGATCTGTTGGGAGAGGCCGACGATCCCGGCAGTGTGCTGTCGGAACAACTCACCTATTGGCGTGAAACGTTGGCGGGTGTTCCCGAGGAACTGGTGCTGCCGGCCGACCGTTCGCGTCCGACCGTGGCGAGTCATGTCGGTGCGCAAGTGGATCTGCGGATCGACGCGCAGGTACACCGAGGGATGGTCGATCTGGCGAGGTCCGAGGGTGTGACGGTGTTCATGGTGTTGCAGGCCGGTGTGGCGGTGTTGCTGTCCCGTTTGGGTGCCGGTTTCGATATTCCGATCGGTACTCCGGTCGCGGGCCGTACCGATGAGGCGCTCGATGATCTGGTCGGTTTCTTCGTCAATACGTTGGTGATTCGGACCGATCTGTCGGGTGATCCCACCTTCAAATCGGTGTTGGGTCGGGTTCGTGAGGAGAGTCTGGGGGCGTTCGCTCATCAGGATGTGCCGTTCGAGCGTGTGGTCGAGGAACTCTCCCCGACGCGTTCGCTGGCTCGGCACCCGCTGTTCCAGGTGATGCTCACCCTGCAGAACACGGGCGAGGTCTCGTTGAACTTGCCGGGTGTGGCGGTTTCCCAGGTGGGGGTCGGTGTGGTGGCGGCGAAATTCGATCTGGCCTTCACCTTCGCCGACAGCAGCGGTGCGGCGGGCATGTCGGGTTCGTTGGTGTACGCGACGGATTTGTTCGACGCGGTGACCGCGGAGACATTGGCGGTCCGTTTGGCGCGAGTTCTGGGTTCGTTGGTCGCCGATCCGGATATTCGGGTGGGTCGGGTCGGCGTGATGGACGAAGACGAGCGTTCGTTGGTTTTGTCGGAGTGGAACGCAAGGGCCACTGCCGATTTCGGATCGGTGACGTTGTCGGAGTTGTTCGAGGCGCAGGTGGTGCGTGATCCGGGTGCGAGGGCGGTGGTGGCCGAGGGGGTGGTGCTGAGTTATGGGGAGTTGAATTCGCGGGCGAATCGTTTGGCGCGGTTGTTGGTGTCGTGGGGTGTGGGTCGGGAGGGCCGGGTCGGTTTGTTGTTGCCTCGGTCGGTGGATTTCGTGGTGGCCATGTTGGCGGTGTTGAAGGCGGGTGGGGCGTATGTGCCGGTGGATCCGGAGTATCCCGCCGATCGTGTCACGGGAATGTTGGCCGATGCCGGGGTGATCGTGGTGATCGGTGTGGGCGAGATGCCTGCGGGAGCGCGGGTGCCCAGGGGGAGTCGGGAACTGCGTCTGGATAGCCGTGTGGTGGTGGATGAGATTGCCGCTCTGGATGATTCGGATCTATCGCGGTTCGAGCGTGGTTTGTTGTTGGTTGATCAGGCGGCGTATGTGATTTTTACGTCGGGTTCGTCGGGTCGGGCGAAGGGTGTGGTGGTGTCGCATCGGGGTGTGGTGCGTTTGGTGGTGGGTGGTGGTTTTGTGGGTGTTGGTGTGGGTGATGTGGTGGGTCATGTGGCGTCGGTGTCGTTCGATGCGGCGACGTTCGAGGTGTGGGGTGGGTTGGTGGTGGGGGCGTGTGTGGCGGTGGGTCCGGTGGGGCCGTTGGGTGTGGGGGAGTTGGGTGGGTTTTTGTCGGGGTGTGGGGTGTCGGTGTTGTGGTTGTCGGCGGGGTTGTTTCATGAGGTGGTGGATGTGGATGTGAGTGTTTTGGGTGGGTTGCGGGTGTTGGTGGTGGGTGGGGATGTGGTGTCTGGTGTGCGGTGTGGGGTGGTGTTGGATCGGTTGCCGGGTGTGGTTTTGGTGAATGGGTATGGGCCGACGGAGAACACGGTGTTTTCGGTGATGGGTCGGGTGGGTGTGGGGGATGTGGGTGGTTCGGTGCCGGTGGGTGTGCCGGTGTCGGGGACGGGTGTTTTTGTGTTGGATGGTTTGTTGGTGCCGGTGGTTGTGGGGGTGTGGGGTGAGTTGTATGTGTCGGGTGGTGGTTTGGCTCGGGGTTATGTGGGTGGTGGGGGTGTGACGGCGGGGTGTTTTGTGGCGAGTCCGTTCGGTGTGGGGGAGCGGTTGTATCGGACGGGTGATGTGGTGCGGTGGCGTGGTGATGGGGTGTTGGAGTTCGGGGGTCGGGTTGATGATCAGGTGAAGGTGCGTGGTTTTCGGGTGGAGCCGGGTGAGGTGGAGTCGGTGGTGTTGTCGCATCCGTTGGTGGGTCGGGGTGTGGTGGTGGTGCGTGAGGATGTTCTGGGGGATAAGCGTTTGGTGGCGTATGTGGTGGCTGCGGATCCGGTGGTGCCGCCGGTGCCTGGTGGGGTGAGTGGGTTTGTGGGGCGGCGGTTGCCGGGGTTTATGGTGCCGTCGGCGGTGGTGGTGGTCGATGAGTTGCCGTTGACGGTGAACGGGAAGTTGGATCGAAAGGCGTTACCTGCACCCGATTTCGGTGTGCGGGTGGGTAACGGTCGCGAGCCCGTGACCGCGCAGGAGAAAATTCTGTGCGAGGTATTCGCCGAGGTACTCGCGGTGCCTCGTATCACCCTCGACGACAACTTCTTCGAATTCGGCGGCCACTCGCTCCTGGCGTTGACTCTCATCAGGAAATTGGGTGAACGCGGGATCGTGGTCGACGCTCGGTCTGTGTTCGGATCACCCACCCCGGCAGGACTATCCGTCGGTGTCGATACCGTCGACGTGCGGATCCCCCGAAACCGGCCCGAGCGGACCGAGATCATCACCGCGGATATGGTGCCGCTCACCGAACTGAACGTCGACGAGATCGACCTCATCACCCGCCGGGTCCACGGCGGGGCCCCGAATATCATCGACATCTATCCCCTCGCGCCCTTGCAGGAAGGAATCCTCTTCCACCACCTGATGCGCGACGGCGCAGGCGAACGCGACCTCTACGTCATTCCGACCATGCTCGGCATCGACTCGCGCGCCAGCCTCGACGCGTTCCTGCACGCGCTGCAATGTGTGGTCGACCGGCACGAGATCCTGCGCACCGCGGTGCAGTGGGAAGGGCTACGAGAACCGGTCCAGGTCGTGCTGGCGGACGTCTCGGTTCCCGTGGAGTACGTGACACCGATCATCGGTCACGACGAGCAGCGACTACGCGCACACCTGATGGCCACCGCCGACGAGCCGATGGATATCACGCATGCCCCGCTGCTACGGGTCTACGCGACAGCGGAACCCGTCGGCGGGCGGCATCTCGCCCTCGTGCAGGTGCATCACCTCGTTCAGGACCACACCTCGCTGGAAGTCCTGCTGGGCGAAGTGCGCGCCTACCTCGAGGGCGACGCCGAACACCTGCCGCAGCCACTACCCTTCCGAGACTTCGTGGCACGGGCGCGACTGACCGTCTCGCGCGAGGCCCACGAGCAGTACTTCACCGAACTCCTCGGTGACGTCACCGACCCGACAGCACCTTTCGGTCTGCTCGATATACACGGTGACGGTGCGACCGTTGCCGAGGCGCGGCTGCCTCTCGGACCGCAACTCACGAATCGGCTACGTGCCCAAGCCCGTCGACTCGGCGTCGGTGTCGCCACCCTGCTGCACACCGCGTGGGCGCGCGTCGTCGCCGCTACCTCCGGACGCGACGACGTGGTGTTCGGCACCGTGGTGTTCGGGCGCATGGGATCGGCCGCGAGCGGAGAGCGGGTGCCCGGCCTGTTCATCAATACCCTGCCGATGCGTATCCGCACGCGCGAGGTCGGCGTCGCCGACGCGATCCGGCTGACCCAGCGGCAACTCGCGGATCTGATGCGCCACGAACACGCGCCCCTGGTGCTGGCACAGCAGGCCAGCGGCGTTCCCGCGACCACGCCGCTGTTCACCTCGATCATCAATTATCGCCACACCAGCGATGATTCGGAGACGGCCGCGGTCACGCTCAAGGGCATCGAGGTGCTCGACGCCGAGGAACGCACCAACTACCCGGTGTCGCTGATGGTGGACGACAGCGGCACCGACCTCACCCTCTCCGCTCAGACGATGTCACCGATCTCCCCGGCACAGGTGTGTTCGATGATGCGCCGGGCGGCCGAAAATATGGTGACCCTCCTCGAAACCGACGAGAGCACGACCCTGGACCGCCTCGACGTCCTCGACGGGACCGAACGCGCGACGGTCCTCACCCGGTGGAACGCCACCGATCACGAGGTCACGGCCACGACCCTGCCCGATCTCTTCGCGGCACAGGTGGCGCGAACTCCGGACGCGGTCGCCGTCGTGAGCGAGACCACCGAGCTCACCTACGCGCAGATCGCGCGCGCAGCAAGCGATCTGGCCGTGTTGATCATCGCCGCGGGAGCCGCACCGGAATCGCTGACGGGCGTCATGATGGACCGCTCTGTGGAACAGGTCGTCGCGCTGCTGGCCGTCCTCGAAGCCGGTGTGGGCTATCTGCCGTTGGACACCGAACTCCCGGCAGGCCGGACCACCCGAATTCTCGCAGACGCGCGGCCCACGACCGTTCTCACCACACAGCGGGCACTGAAGCACTACCTGAGCGAGTCCGCCGAGGACGACGCTACCGCCGCATCGCCGACGACCTGGATCGTCGTGGACGACCCGCGAACACAGGCATCGCTCGCGGCCATGGACGGCCGCCCGGTGACCGATGCCGATCGGGTCACCCGGCTGCTGCCGCAACATCCGGCCTACGTGCTCTACACCTCGGGTTCGACGGGCATACCGAAGGGAGTGACCGTCACCCAGCAGGGGCTCGTCAACCAATTGTCGTGGATGCAGTCGCAATTCGGGCTGCGCGAAACCGATCGGGTGCTGTACAAGACGCCGTTCGGATTCGATGTCTCGGTCTGGGAACTGTTCTGGCCGCTGTTGCACGGCGCGGCGCTGGTCGTCGCCCAGCCGGGTGGTCACCGCGATGCCGAGTACCTGGCCGAACTCATCATCCGGGAACGAGTGACCGTCTGCCAGTTCGTGCCGTCTATGCTCCAGATCTTCCTCGACTCCGCCCAGCCCCTAATCGGCGACTCGCTCCGCGCGGTACTCTGCGCGGGGGAAGCGCTCTCCGCGGAGTTGATCGACCGATTCACCGCGACACTCGATGTACCGCTGCACAATCTCTACGGACCGACCGAAGCATCGGTGGCCGTCACCTCCTGGCCGGTCGACCGCACCGGAGATGGTCGTGCCGCAGTGCCGATCGGGCATCCGGTGTGGAATACGCGGGCCTTCATCCTGGACTCGAATCTGCACCCGGTACCCGTCGGCGTGCCGGGAGAGCTGTACCTGGCGGGTCGACAACTCGCTCGCGGCTACGTGAACCAGCGCGCGCTGACCGCAGAGCGATTCGTAGCGAGCCCGTTCGGATCGGGCCAACGGATGTACCGCACAGGCGATGTGGTGCGCTGGCGTGCCGACGGCGCGCTGATGTACATGGGGCGAGCCGACGACCAGGTCAAGATTCGTGGGTTCCGCATCGAACCGGACGAGGTACGGGCAGCGCTGGAAAGTCACGAGCGGGTGGGCCGGGCTGCGGTGGTGATGCGTGAGGATGTGCCGGGCGACAAGCGCTTGGTGGCGTATGTGGTGCCGGTCGACCCGGTGGTATCGCTGGCACCCGTCGCGGTGAGTGCCTTTGTGGCGCAGCGGTTGCCGCGATACATGGTGCCTTCGGCGGTGGTGGTCGTGGAGTCGTTGCCGTTGACGGTAAACGGGAAGTTGGACCGTAGGGCGTTGCCTGTTCCGGATCGTGCCGTCGAGGTGTCGGGTCGTGGTCCGGTGTCGGTGGTGGAGGAGATTTTGTGTGGTGTGTTTGGTGAGGTGTTGGGTGTTTCGGGTGTGGGGGTGGATGAGAGTTTCTTTGATTTGGGTGGTCATTCGTTGTTGGCGACGCGGTTGGTGTCGCGGGTTCGGGTGGTTTTGGGTGTGGAGTTGTCGTTGCGGGTGTTGTTCGATGTGCCGACGGTGGCGGGGTTGGCAGGTCGGTTGGGGGAGGTGAGTGGTTCGTCGAGGGTGCGTTTGGTGGCGGGGCCGCGTCCGGAGATTGTGCCGTTGTCGTTTGCTCAGCAGCGGTTGTGGTTTTTGTCAGAGTTCGAGGCGGCGAACACCGTCTACAACATTCCCTTGGTGTTGAGGTTGACCGGCACCCTGAATCGTGATGCCTTGGCGTGGGCGATCCGGGATGTGGTCGGTCGGCACGAGGTGCTGCGGACGGTGTTCCCGTCGGTGGATGGTGTTGCCAGCCAACGGATTCTGGTGGTCGAGTCTGTGAGCATGGATTTGCCGGTCGTTGATGTGGTCGAATCCGAACTGGTCGAAAAAGTCGCTGAGTCAGCTCGGGTGGTGTTCGATCTGTCGGTCGATTTGCCGTTGCGTGCGTGGCTGTTCCGGGTGGGGGCGCAGGATCATGTGTTGGTTCTGGTGGTGCATCACATTGCTGCGGATGGTTGGTCGATGGCGCCGTTGGCTCGTGATGTGGCTGTGGCGTACGCGGCCCGGGTAGACGGTAAGGAGCCTGGATGGGATCCGTTGCCGGTGCAGTACGCGGATTACACGTTGTGGCAGCACGAATTACTCGGTACGAGCAGCGATCCCGAGAGTGTGCTGTCGGAACAACTCACCTATTGGCGTGAAACGTTGGCGGGTGCTCCCGAGGAACTGGTGCTGCCGGTTGATCGTTCTCGTCCGGCTGTGGCGAGTCATGTTGGCGCGCAGGTGGATCTGCGGGTTGATGCCGCTCTTCATCGGGGTTTGGTTGATCTGGCGAGGTCCGAGGGTGTGACGGTGTTCATGGTGTTGCAGGCGGGTGTGGCGGTGTTGCTGTCTCGTTTGGGGGCGGGTTTCGATATTCCGATCGGTACCGCGGTGGCGGGTCGTACGGACGAGGCGCTCGATGATCTGGTCGGTTTCTTTGTGAACACGTTGGTGATTCGGACTGATCTGTCGGGTGATCCCACGTTCAGGGCCGTGTTGGGTCGGGTTCGTGAGGCGAGTCTGGGGGCGTTGGGGCATCAGGATGTGCCGTTCGAGCGTGTGGTCGAGGAACTCTCCCCGACGCGTTCGCTGGCCCGGCACCCGCTGTTCCAGGTGATGCTGGCTGTGCAGAATACGGGCGAGGTCTCGTTGGAGTTGCCGGGTGTGACGGTTTCCGGTCTGGAAATAGACGAGGTCGCCGCGAAATTCGATCTGGCCTTCACCTTCGCCGAAGAGATTGCTGCCAGTGCGAGTCCTGATGCGGGTAGTGAAGTGAGCGTGAGTAGTGCTATTGCCCTTGCCGGTAAGGGCGGCACCGCGAATGCGCTCGCGGGGGCTGCTGAAGACGCACGACCGGACAGCGCAGAGATGGGCTCGTGCTCGCCGGGTGCTGGTCCCGTCGGTAGTGGAACTGGTGGGAGAGGTTTGTCGGGCTCGTTGGTGTGCGCGGTAGACATGTTCGATCATGCGACCGCGGAAGCCTTGGTGGCGCGCCTGGTGCGGGTGCTGCGGTGCGTGGTGGCCGATCCGGATGTTCGGGTGGGGCGGGTAGGTGTGATGGACGAGGTCGAACGGGAGATGATCCTGTCGCAGTGGAACGCGAGCGCGGCCGCTGCCGGTGAAGTCGAGATGACGTTGTCGGAGTTGTTCGAGGCGCAGGTGGTGCGTGATCCGGGTGCGAGGGCGGTGGTGGCCGAGGGGGTGGTGCTGAGTTATGGGGAGTTGAATTCGCGGGCGAATCGTTTGGCGCGGTTGTTGGTGTCGTGGGGTGTGGGGCCGGAGGGTCGGGTCGGTCTGTTGTTGCCTCGGTCGGTGGATTTCGTGGTCGCCATGTTGGCGGTACTCAAGGCGGGTGGGGCGTATGTGCCGATCGATCCAGAGTATCCGGTCGAGCGTGTGGGGTTGATGTTGGGTGATGCGGGTGTGGGGGTTGTGGTCGTGGGGGATGGGGTCGTGCCGGAGGTTCCGGTGGGGGTGTCGGTGTTGTCGTTGGGGTCGTCGGTGGGGCGGCTCGCGGAGTTGGGTGATGCGAATCTGACGTCGGCGGAGCGTGGTGGTTTGTTGTTGGTTGATCAGGCGGCGTATGTGATTTTTACGTCGGGTTCGTCGGGTCGGGCGAAGGGTGTGGTGGTGTCGCATCGGGGTGTGGTGCGTTTGGTGGTGGGTGGTGGTTTTGTGGGTGTTGGTGTGGGTGATGTGGTGGGTCATGTGGCGTCGGTGTCGTTCGATGCGGCGACGTTCGAGGTGTGGGGTGGGTTGGTGGTGGGGGCGTGTGTGGCGGTGGGTCCGGTGGGGCCGTTGGGTGTGGGGGAGTTGGGTGGGTTTTTGTCGGGGTGTGGGGTGTCGGTGTTGTGGTTGTCGGCGGGGTTGTTTCATGAGGTGGTGGATGTGGATGTGAGTGTTTTGGGTGGGTTGCGGGTGTTGGTGGTGGGTGGGGATGTGGTGTCTGGTGTGCGGTGTGGGGTGGTGTTGGATCGGTTGCCGGGTGTGGTTTTGGTGAATGGGTATGGGCCGACGGAGAACACGGTGTTTTCGGTGATGGGTCGGGTGGGTGTGGGGGATGTGGGTGGTTCGGTGCCGGTGGGTGTGCCGGTGTCGGGGACGGGTGTTTTTGTGTTGGATGGTTTGTTGGTGCCGGTGGTTGTGGGGGTGTGGGGTGAGTTGTATGTGTCGGGTGGTGGTTTGGCTCGGGGTTATGTGGGTGGTGGGGGTGTGACGGCGGGGTGTTTTGTGGCGAGTCCGTTCGGTGTGGGGGAGCGGTTGTATCGGACGGGTGATGTGGTGCGGTGGCGTGGTGATGGGGTGTTGGAGTTCGGGGGTCGGGTTGATGATCAGGTGAAGGTGCGTGGTTTTCGGGTGGAGCCGGGTGAGGTGGAGTCGGTGGTGTTGTCGCATCCGTTGGTGGGTCGGGGTGTGGTGGTGGTGCGTGAGGATGTTCTGGGGGATAAGCGTTTGGTGGCGTATGTGGTGGCTGCGGATCCGGTGGTGCCGCCGGTGCCTGGTGTGGTGAGTGCTTTTGTGGGGCGGCGGTTGCCGCAGTTCATGGTGCCGTCGGCGGTGGTGGTGGTCGATGATTTGCCGTTGACGGTGAATGGGAAGTTGGATCGGAAGGCGTTGCCCGCGCCCGAGTTTGGTGCACGGGCTGGGTTGGGTCGTGGTCCGGTGTCGGTGGTGGAGGAGATTCTGTGTGGTGTGTTTGGTGAGGTGTTGGGTGTTTCGGGTGTGGGGGTGGATGAGAGTTTCTTTGATTTGGGTGGTCATTCGTTGTTGGCGACGCGGTTGGTGTCGCGGGTTCGGGTGGTTTTGGGTGTGGAGTTGTCGTTGCGGGTGTTGTTCGATGTGCCGACGGTGGCGGGGTTGGCACGTGTTGTGGGTGATGGTGCCCGGTCGTCGCGTGAGCGTTTGGTGGCGGGTCCGCGTCCTGATGTGTTGCCGTTGTCGTTTGCTCAGCAGCGGTTGTGGTTTCTGTCGGAATTCGAGGTGACGAACACGGCATACAACATTCCATTGGCGCTGCGTTTGACCGGTCGGCTCGATCAGGGTGCGTTGGCATCGGCGGTCAGGGATGTGGTCGGTCGGCACGAAGTGCTGCGGACGATATTCCCGTCGGTGGATGGTGTTGCCTGCCAACAGGTTCTGCCGGTCGATTCGGTGCGAATGAATCTTCCGGTCGTCGATATCGTCGAATCCGAACTGTTCGAAAAGGTCGCCGAGGCGGCTCGGGTGGTGTTCGACCTGTCGATGGATCCGCCCCTTCGCGCGTGGCTGTTCCAGACGAATGCGGACGATGATCACGTCGCGGCCGAGTACGTGCTGGTTCTGGTGGTGCATCACATCGCGGCGGATGGTTGGTCGATGGCGCCGTTGGCTCGTGATGTGGCAGTGGCGTATTCGGCCAGGGTTGTCGGTGAGACTCCGGGGAGCCTCGACGAGGATGCGTCGTGGGTGCCGTTGCCGGTGCAGTACGCGGACTACACGTTGTGGCAACAGGATCTGTTGGGAGAGGCCGACGATCCCGGCAGTGTGCTGTCGGAACAACTCACCTATTGGCGTGAAACGTTGGCGGGTGTTCCCGAGGAACTGGTGCTGCCGGCCGACCGTTCGCGTCCGACCGTGGCGAGTCATGTCGGTGCGCAAGTGGATCTGCGGATCGACGCGCAGGTACACCGAGGGATGGTCGATCTGGCGAGGTCCGAGGGTGTGACGGTGTTCATGGTGTTGCAGGCCGGTGTGGCGGTGTTGCTGTCCCGTTTGGGTGCCGGTTTCGATATTCCGATCGGTACTCCGGTCGCGGGCCGTACCGATGAGGCGCTCGATGATCTGGTCGGTTTCTTCGTCAATACGTTGGTGATTCGGACCGATCTGTCGGGTGATCCCACCTTCAAATCGGTGTTGGGTCGGGTTCGTGAGGAGAGTCTGGGGGCGTTCGCTCATCAGGATGTGCCGTTCGAGCGTGTGGTCGAGGAACTCTCCCCGACGCGTTCGCTGGCTCGGCACCCGCTGTTCCAGGTGATGCTCACCCTGCAGAACACGGGCGAGGTCTCGTTGAACTTGCCGGGCGTGGCGGTTTCCCAGGTGGGGGTCGGTGTGGTGGCGGCGAAATTCGATCTGGCCTTCACCTTCGCCGAGAACATCACCGCTGCTGTTCGGACCGATGACAACGCGAGTGCGGGTGGCAATGCGAGTGCGGGTGGCAGCGCACCCGCCGGCGACGTGACAGGTCTGTCGGGTTCGTTGGTGTACGCGACGGATCTCTTCGACCATGTGACCGCGCAGGCATTGGTGGACCGTCTGGTGCGGGTTCTGGAGTCGCTGACCGCCGATCCGGATATTCGGGTGGGCCGGCTCGACGTATTGGACGACGCCGAGCGGAAGACGATCGTGTCCCGCTGGAATGCCACCACCCGCGAGATCGCGTCGATCACGCTGCCCGAGTTGTTCGAGGCCCAGGTGGCCCGCGATCCGAATGCGGTGGCAGTGGTGTGCGAGGGCACCGAAGTCGCGTACGAGGAGCTGAATTCGCGGGCGAATCGTGCGGCCCGATTGTTGGTGGAGTGGGGTGTGGGCCCGGAGTCGTTGGTCGCATTGGTTTTGCCCCGGTCGACGGATCTGGTGGTCGCCATGGTGGCGGTGCTCAAGGCCGGTGGCGCGTATGTGCCGATCGATCCCGACTCTCCCGCCGAACGCGTCAGCGCGACACTGACCGATGCCGCCGCGACCGTGGTGATCAGCACGAGCGACACGGCCGCCGGAGCGCGCATTTCCGACGGGAGCCGAGAACTGCACTGGGACAGTCCCGCCGTCACACAACGACTTGCGCACCTGGACGATACGGATCTGACCAGGGCCGAGCGCCGAGCCGTTCTGCTTCCCGATCATCCCGCGTATGTGATCTACACGTCGGGTTCGACTGGGCGTCCGAAGGGCGTGGTGATTCGGCACGCAGGACTGGTCAACTACCTCACCCGAGTCCGCGAGGTCTATCCGGAGGCCGCGGGCAGCACATTGCTGCATTCCAGTGTCGCCTTCGACCTCGGCGTCACCGGCCTGTACGGAGCGCTGGTCAGCGGTGGTCGTGTACACATCGTCGACTGGGACGAGACCCTTCCCGACGCCGTCGGGAATACCGACATCACGTTGCTCAAGGCCACCCCCAGCCATCTGGCCTACCTGGAGGCATTGCCGGGTGACGTCGCCCCGTCGGGCCGACTGGTTCTGGGCGGCGAAGCTGTCCAGGGATCCCGGTTGAGCGCGTGGCGCGCCGCGCACCCCGACGTGACGGTGGTGAATCACTACGGGCCGACGGAGACCACGGTCGGCTGCGTCGACCACATCATCGAAGCGGGAGCCGAGGTCGGCGACGGAAACGTGCCGATCGGACGGCCGATGTGGAACACCCGCGCCTACGTCTTGGAAGCGAACCTCCGGCCCGTGCCGGTCGGCGTCGCGGGCGAACTGTACATCGCCGGCGTGCAGTTGGCTCGTGGGTATGTGCGTCGTCCCGGTTCGACGTCGGAGCGGTTCGTGGCGAGTCCGTTCGGTGTGGGGGAGCGGTTGTATCGGACGGGTGATGTGGTGCGGTGGCGGGTCGATGGGGAGTTGGAGTTTCTGGGTCGTGTTGATGATCAGGTGAAGGTGCGTGGTTTTCGGGTCGAGTTGGGTGAGGTGGAGTCGGCTGTGTTGTCGCATCCGTCGGTGGGGCGGGTTGCGGTGGTGGTGCGTGAGGATGTGCCAGGGGATAAGCGTCTGGTCGCTTACGCCGTGGCAGACCTTGGGCCGACGTCGCCGGTGGAGTTGCGTGACCACGTGCGGCGGGTATTGCCGGAGTACATGGTGCCCTCGGCGGTGGTGGTCGTGGAGTCGTTGCCGTTGACGGTAAACGGGAAGTTGGACCGTAGGGCGTTGCCTGTTCCGGATCGTGCCGTCGAGGTGTCGGGTCGTGGTCCGGTGTCGGTGGTGGAGGAGATTTTGTGTGGTGTGTTTGGTGAGGTGTTGGGTGTTTCGGGTGTGGGGGTGGATGAGAGTTTCTTTGATTTGGGTGGTCATTCGTTGTTGGCGACGCGGTTGGTGTCGCGGGTTCGGGTGGTTTTGGGTGTGGAGTTGTCGTTGCGGGTGTTGTTCGATGTGCCGACGGTGGCGGGGTTGGCACGTGTTGTGGGTGATGGTGCCCGGTCGTCGCGTGAGCGTTTGGTGGCGGGTCCGCGTCCTGATGTGTTGCCGTTGTCGTTTGCTCAGCAGCGGTTGTGGTTTCTGTCGGAATTCGAGGTGACGAACACGGCATACAACATTCCATTGGCGCTGCGTTTGACCGGTCGGCTCGATCAGGGTGCGTTGGCATCGGCGGTCAGGGATGTGGTCGGTCGGCACGAAGTGCTGCGGACGATATTCCCGTCGGTGGATGGTGTTGCCTGCCAACAGGTTCTGCCGGTCGATTCGGTGAGCACGGACCTCCCGGTGATCGAAATCGCCGACGACGCGGAGTTGCGGGAGCGGATCACGGCCGCGGCTCACGCGCGGTTCGATCTCGCCGCAGACCTGCCGTTGCGCGCGTGCGTGTTCCGCATCGGCCCGGACGAGCACGTGTTGCTGGTGGTGGTGCATCACATCGCCGCCGACGGTTGGTCGATGGCACCGCTGGCCCGCGATGTGGGTGCCGCCTACGCGTCAAGGGTTGGCGGAGAGGTGCCGGGGTGGGTGCCGTTGCCGGTGCAGTACGCGGATTACACGCTGTGGCAGCACGAATTACTCGGTAGGAGTGACGATCCCGACAGTGTGCTGTCGGAACAACTCGCCTATTGGCGTGCGACATTGGCGGGCGCTCCCGAGGAACTGGCACTGCCGGTCGACCGGCCACGTCCGACGGTGGCCGGTCATCGAGGCGCACACGTGGATCTGCGGATCGATGCCGACCTTCATCGGGGTTTGGTCGATCTGGCCAGGTCCGAGGGGGTGACGGTGTTCATGGTGTTGCAGGCCGGTGTGGCGGTGTTGCTGTCGCGTCTGGGTGCCGGTTTCGATATTCCGATAGGCACCCCGGTGGCAGGTCGAACTGACGAGGCACTCGATGACCTCGTCGGTTTCTTCATCAACACGTTGGTGATTCGGACCGACCTCTCCGGTGATCCCACCTTCAGAACCGTGTTGGGCCGGGTTCGCGAGGCGTGTCTGGGGGCATTCGGTCATCAGGATGTGCCGTTCGAGCGTGTGGTCGAGGAACTCTCCCCGACGCGTTCGCTGGCCCGGCACCCGCTGTTCCAGGTGATGCTCACCCTGCAGAACGTGGCACCGGCGGCCCTCACCCTGCCCGGACTCGGCATCGAAATGCTCACCGTCGGTGAGAATCCCGCGTTCGACCTGTCGTTCACCCTCGCCGAGGGGCACGGCCCCGACGGCGAGCCGACAGGGGTTGCCGGCACCGTGACCTACGCCGTCGACCTGTTCGACCGCGCCACCGTCGACGCCGTCGCCGCACGTTTCGTCCGCGTACTCGCCACCGTCGTGGCCGATCCGGATTCGCCGACGCACCGCATGGACATCCTGCGCCCGGACGAGCGGCGGCAAATCCTGTCGGAATGGAACCGGGGCGCGCCGGAAATCCCCGCATCGACGCTCGGCGACCTGTTCGAAGCCCAGGTGGCCCGCACCCCGGACGTGGTGGCGGTGGATGCCGAGGACTGTCGACTCACCTACGCGGAACTGAACCGAGGAGCCAACACGCTGGCGCGCCTGCTGATCGAGGAGGGGGTCGGACCCGAAAGCCTGGTGGCCCTGGCACTGCCGCGTTCGCCGGAATTCGTGGTGGCGCTGCTCGCCGTCGCGAAAGCGGGCGGCGCCTACGTTCCCGTCGACCTCGGCTATCCCGCCGAACGGATCGCCCACATGCTCAACGACGCGAAACCGGTCGTCCTGGTCATCGACGCCAACACGGTGCCGGAAGCCTTGGCATCCAATGGAATTCCGGTTGTTTCACTGCATCGCCCCGGTACCATCGAGCGGCTGGTCCGCCTCGATGACGCCGACGTGGCCGACCGGGAGCGCCACGGCACACTGCGGACCGACCATCCCGCCTACGTCATCTACACCTCGGGATCCACCGGCCGACCCAAAGGTGTCGCGGTGACCCACCGCGGTCTCGCCGGACTTGTGGCCGCCCAAGCCGAACGATTCGCGGTGACACCGCACAGCCGAGTGCTCCAGTTCGCCTCGCCCAGTTTCGACGCCGCGATCTCGGAGGTGGTGGTGACATTGGCCTGCGGCGCCACCCTGATCGTCGCCTCGGCCCCGCAGATCATGCCGGGACAGGCTCTGACCGAGCTGATCGCCCGGCAACGCGTGACCCACGTGACGCTGCCGCCCGCCGCGCTCGCGGTGCTCGACCCGCACGCGGTCCCGTCTCTCACGACCGTGATATCCGCGGGTGAGGCACTCGGCGGCCACGAGATCGGCCGCTGGGCGGCAGGGCGGCGACTGGTCGACGCCTACGGCCCGACCGAAGCGACCGTCTGTGTCACCAGTACCGGCGCGCTCCGCCCGAAAGACGCCGAATCCCCCCATATCGGCTCGCCACTGCCGGGAACCCGGGTCTATGTCCTGGACGGATCACTGCGGTTGGTGCCATGCGGCACCACGGGGGAGATCTACCTCGCCGGACCCAATCTCGCCAGGGGATATCTCGGTCGCCCCGGGCTGTCGGCCGAACGGTTCGTCGCCGACCCCTACGGCGCGCCGGGCGAGCGGATGTACCGCGCTGGCGACCTGGCCGCGTGGCGCGCCGACGGCACCCTGCGCTTCTTCGGACGGGCCGACGACCAGGTCACCCTCCGCGGTTTCCGGATCGAATCGGGTGAGGTCGAAGCCGCGCTGCTCGGCCACCCGCAGATCGGCCGGGCCGCCGTGGTGCTGCGCGCCGACACCCGAGAAGTCCGGCGCCTGGTCGGCTACCTCGTCCCGGCCGACCCGGCGGTGCCGATCGATGTGACCGCGGTTCGCACCAGGGTCGCCGAGATACTGCCCGAACATATGGTGCCGTCGGCGCTGGTCATCCTGGACGCCCTGCCCGTGACACCGAACGGAAAGCTGGACCGCACGGCTCTCCCGGCACCCCGGCTCGGAACCGACAGCCCCGGTGCCCGGCCGCGCACCCTCGGGGAGAAGCTGGTCGGTCATGCCTTCGCCGAAGTGCTCGGCCTGCCAGAGGTGGGCGTCGACGACAACTTCTTCGAACTGGGCGGCCATTCGCTGCTCGCGGTGCGGCTGCTGAGCGAATTGGCCGACGCCACCGGTGTCCGCCTGTCGATCGTGCAGGTTTTCCGGCACCCGACGGTGGCCGGACTGGCGACGCTGCTGGAGGCCGGCTCGTCGGAGGACCCCTTCCAGCAGGCCCTGCCGCTGCGGTCGACCGGCACCAGGCCGCCGCTGTTCTGCTTGCCGCCAGGCACCGGGCTGAGCTGGAACTATGCGGGGCTCGTACGGCACCTCCACGCGGAGCAACCCGTGTACGGCCTACAGGCGCCCGCCTACAGCGAACGTGCCGCCGCCCTACCGGATCTGGATTCGCTGGTGTCGACGTATGTCGGCATCATCAAACGGATCCAGCCGCACGGGCCGTACCATCTGCTCGGCTGGTCGGTCGGCGGGAATATCGCGCACGCCGTCGCGGTACGTATGCAGCGGGCCGGTGACGAGATAGCGGTTCTCGCACTGATGGATTCGATCGCCCATATAGCCGCCGATCGTCGCGAACTCGACGAGCACGACGCCCTCGCGGCACTGCTGGACGGCTTGGGTATCGACGTGCCCGTCGAGGACGAGACATTGACCGTCACCGGTGTTCTCGAGCTGCTCGCCTCGCGGATCGCGATGCCCTCGGAGCTGAACGAGCAACGATTGCGCGGATTCCTCGACACGATCGGCAGCCTGGAGCGGATGTTTCGGGGCACCGTGCCCGGTCGGGTCGCCGGAGATGTGCATCATCTGACGGCGACGACGGACCGTGTCGCGCCCGAGACGGTCGCCGCAGCCTGGCAGCCGTATGTCAGTGGCCGCGTGCACATATACCCAGTCGACGCCGCGCACGCGCGGATGTGCGACCCCGAGCCGCTGCGTGAGGTCGGCAGAGTGCTGGCGACGTTGCTGGAGCGGCGGTGACGGCGCTCAGTTCGCGAGTGGCGGCGGCGACAGGGTGTGGGTGGTAATGGTTCCGCCGCCCGCCGCGGGATTCCATGGTGGCGGTGCCGCCGTGCAATTCGGCGATTCCATGCGACCAGGGCCGGGCCGATGCCGCTGCGCGAGACCACGCTGCCTGTGCGAGTGGCGAGCAGTTCCAGTACCGCGAACTCCTTGGGACTGAGCGAGCGCAGGACACCTGCTCGCTGCACCCGGCGGCGCGCAAGGGTGATGTCGATGTCGCCCAGAATGATTCGGGCCGACGCCGGTTGCTCGCGGAGCCGACACAGGGCACGTACTCTGGCCACCAACTCGGCCACGGCGAAAGGTTCGACCAGGTAGTCGTCTGCGCCGTGCTCGAATCCGGCGACCCGGTCGGCGATGGCGTAGCGGGCGGTGAGCTTGAGTACCGGCACCCGCTGACCTCGACCGCGTGCAGCGGCGTCCGATGGTTACGTCGGATGAGTTGCTGAACGAAATTCCGGTGGCGCACAGCTGTACGGCGCACCTTGCCGACGAGGCGTCGTGTGGTTGTGTAACCCCTACTTCCTCATGGCCCGATTGTCTGACCTCACTCGGACGAGTCAAGGAAACATCGCCCGTGCCACGACCTCCTTCCGCTCAGGGATGGCCAGCACGAAGCGGGGGAAGGGAAGTTGCCCGGACCACCCCCTCTCTGTCAGGCTGTGGTGAGACACTCGGATGTCCCCGAGTTCACTGTTTGAGGGCATGACTGGAGCAGCAATCCCGTGAGTAGCCCGAAGCCCGCACCCGCTGGTAGGCCAGTCGATCCGGCGCCGAAGCCGACGCGGCGGACCTTCACCGCGGAGTTCCGCGACAAGATCATCGACGAGTACCGCGACGCCCCACACGGGGAGAAGTCCGCGGTTTTGCGCCGCGAGGGTCTCTACCAATCCCAGATCGCCGAGTGGACCCAGGCCCGCGACACGAGGCAATCCGGCGGTGCCACCAAGCGTGCCGTTCGACCCTCGGGCGATGCGGCCGCGCGCCGGGAGAACGAACGTTTGACGCGTGAGAATGACCGCCTGGCAAAGCAGTTGAAGCAGACGGAGGCCGCGCTCGAGATCATGGGAAAACTTCACGTGCTTTTGGAATCCATCTCCGAGAGCACGGGCACACCGCCGCGACCGACCAAGCCATGACCGACGCCTACGACGACCTGCGGGCCGTCGAGGTGCCCATCCGCCGGGCCTGCACGCTGATCGGGTGGTCACGAGCCACCCATTACCGGCATCAGCGGCCACCGATCCAAGGACCCGAACCCGCTCGGGCGGTGCCAGACAACGGTCAGGCACTCACCGCCGCCGAACGCGCCCATGTGCTCACGGTGATCAACTCACCGCCCTACGCGGACCTGGCGATATGCCAGATCTGGGCTCGTGAACTCGATGAAGGCAACTATTGGTGCTCGATGTCGAGCATGTATCGCATCGCCGCCGCCGCGGGTCAGAACCGGGAACGGCGACGACAGGCCACCCATGCGGCGAGGGTGAAACCCGAACTCCTCGCCGACGGCCCGTCGCAGGTGTGGACCTGGGATATCACCAAGCTACGCGGCCCTGCCAAGGGTGTCTGGTTCCACCTGTATGTACTCATCGACATCTACTCCCGCTACACCCCGTCCTGGATTGTGTCTCGTCACGAAAGCGCTGAACTGGCACAGGAATTCATCGACGAGGCCATCGCCCGCAACGGTGATGTCCCGCACACCGTCCACGCCGACCGCGGCCCGTCGATGACCTCGGGGCTGGTGTCGGAACTGCTCACCGATCTCGGTGTCACCCGATCTCATTCCCGGCCACGGACATCGAACGACAACCCTTTCAGCGAGGCGCAATTCAAGACCCTCAAATACCTTCATGATTTCCCGAAATCCTTTGCCTCACTGAAAGACGCGCGCCTGTTCCTGGAAGGATTCTTCAACGAATACAACCACATCCACCGCCACTCCGGCATCGGCTGGCACACCCCCGCATCAGTCCACTTCGGCACCGCCGACACCATCGACGACGCCCGTCAGATCACCCTTACCGCCGCCTACCACGCCAACCCGGCCCGGTTCGGTCACCGACCCACCCCACCGAAAATGCCAGCCATCTTCTACATCAACGAACCCGCACCCGAACCCCAAATCAACTGATCAGCACTGTCTCATTTGACTTGACAAATTCCGGATGGATCGCTGTCGACTCGCGCGTAGGTGCAGTACGTGTCCAGCTCTGCCGCGTGCGATGGCCTTGCCTGCATAGTTGGCGGCGTTGTCACTGCTCGGATGGCGTTACCAGTCGATTTCGGGGCCTGTGTCGGGTAGCTGCTGGTCGTAGGGGTCGTATTCGTCGGGGTTGTGGTCGTATTCGGTGTGGTTGTTGAGGGCGGCGGCGTTGATGGCGTCTGCGATGTCCCATCCCGTCGGTTCTGGCTCGTGGGGTTGTGGGGCAGTGTCTCCGGGCTCGGGCTCAGGTCGGGGTTCGGGCTCGGGTTGGGGTTCCGGCGGGTGGGTGGAGTCGGTGTCGTCTATTTCCAGGCGTGCCCAGAGTGCGGCGGCGGGCATTTCGTCGGGGAGCGGTCGTTGCTGTGCGGCGTGGGTGAGTTGTTGTTCGATGTCTGGTCGGGTGTGGGCGGCGTTGTCGATGTGGGTGGCGATGATGGGCCATGCGGGGTCGGTGGTAATGCGGGGGTCGATGCGGTCGACGGTGGCGGCCCATTGGTGTTGGGGTTGGCGGGTGTCGGCGTCGTTTTCGAGGATGCGTCGTTGTAGTTGTTGCTGGTGGACGGCTTCGATCGCGGTGTGCCGGGTGGGTCCGGTGGGGCGGTGGTCGGTGTCGGGGATGTGGAGTCCAGCGCGCCAGATCGCGAGGTCGGCCAGTAGTTCGGGTTCCGCGCTGAGCAGGGTTCGCGCCCATCGCGGGGCGGTGGCGGGTGTCCAGGTTCGGGTGGTGTCGCTGATCTGTGTGGCGAGTTCGGCCACGATCTGTTGACGGGCTCGCACGGGTGCGAGGGTGGCGGGGTCGATGCTGTCGGTGTTGGTGGGTAGTCCTGGTGTCCAGGCGAGTGGGCCGGGTCCGGCCGAGTGTTGGCCGGTGGGGTCGAGTCGCCAGTCCAGCACGGCGGCGGGGTCGGCGGCGGTGTCGAGTTCGCGGGCGTTGATCGCGTCGCGCAGCGCCGTGATGGGGTCGGTCCCATCGAGGGCGAGCATCGCCAAGTGTTGGCGCAGGACCGGGTAGGCGGGGCTGTCGGTCAGTCCTGGAGCGAGGTGTTCGGCGGTGTGGTCGATGGTGTCGAGTCGCGTGTTGCCGGGCGTTGAAGATGCCGATGTTCCAGGCGTTGTGGGTGCCGATGGTGTGGGATGAGAAATCCCCGCCAGGCGGGGCCGTGGCGGGGATTTCGTCGGTGAGGTGTCGGGGTTGGTCGGCAAGGTGCCGGTGGTCAGTCTCCGATGACTTCGGTGACTGCGGAGCGGGCGGCGACTTCGTCGACGAGGCTTTTGCCGGAGGCGAAAGCCGCGACGAGGGCTTGGATGGCGAGGTTGTTGACCGCGCGGGGGAACCCGCGCGAGGTGGTGTGGATCAGCCCGACAGCGTCCTCGGTGAACAAGGGGTCGGCGCGGCCGGACAGTTTCAGATGGTGGGCGATGTAGCTGGTCGTCTCGGCGGCGCTCATGCCGGGCATCGTGTAGCGCAACGCGGTTCGCTGCTCCAATGCCGCCAGGACGGCCAGTTTCATGGTGCGTCGCAGGGTCGGTTGACCGACGAGCAGACAAGCCAGCGGCGAGTCCTGGTCGAGGTTGGTGTTGGTCAGCATCCGGACCGCTTCGAGTTGCTCGTGGGCCATCAGATGCGCCTCATCGATCACGAGAACGGGTGTGCGGCCGCGTTCTTCGCGTTCGGCGACCAGGGCTTTGCTGGCCTGGACCATCAGCCGCGAGCCCAGGTGGGCGACGTGCTGACCGAACGCGTTGACGATCTCTTCGTGGATGCCGCGGACCCCGATCATCGGGTTCGGCAGATAGATCACGGTGTGTTTGGACGGGTCCAAGCCGGCCAGGACAGTGCGGACCGACACCGTTTTGCCCGCACCGACCTCGCCGGTGACCACGCCGATGGACCGCTCCGCGATGCACCAACTGATGCGGGCGACGGCCTCGTTGTGGGAGGCGTGGCGGTGCAGCATCCCCGGGGCGAGGTCGCGCCCGAAGGGGGTGCGGGTGAAACCGTAGTGGGCCTGCAATTTCTCGATCATGAATGTGTTGGTTTCTTTCCGGAGTCGTTGTGGGAAGAGTTATTCGGGGTCGGGGATCCGGCCGTCGGGGAAGGCTTCGTCGAAGAATTGCGCCTCGGGCGGGTCGTAGCCGAACGCGGCGTAGTTGACCCTGGCGGCCAGATCCTCACGGTGGTGACGGTCGACCAGGCCGAGGTAGTCGATGCCGGTCGTCGGTTTCGGTGTCTGCGCGGGGATTTCGGGTCTGGCCTTGGGGTGGGCGTGGCGGTTGATCTGGAACGGCAGCGCGGTGCCTGCGTCACCGCCGTCGACGCGGACCCGCAGAAACGACAGGTCGAACGGGTCGAACACCAACTCGACGCGTCGACCGTTCAGGGCGGGGTCGACCTGATATCGGTTGCCGTGCAACGACACCAACGCGGTCTTCGACACCGTCCGATGCTCGGACCAGCGGAACGCCTCGGCCAGATCCCCCGGCGCCGGGACCGGAAACGGCGCGCCCTCCATCCACCGCGCCATCGGGGCCATGCCCGTCTCGGAATGGGTGCGACGGTGATAAACCGTCTCGACCCAGGCCGTGAACAGCCGGTTCATCTCCGCCAAGTCGGTGATCCGACGACCGACCTCACCATCCCCGGCGGCGATCTCGACGGTGAATTCGCCGTTGACGGTGCGGAAGAACCGTTCGATCTTCCCGCGGCCCTGCGGGCGGCCGGGCTGGGAATGGATCAGCTTGATCCCCAGCTTCGCGCAAGCGCGCAGCAGCCAAGAATCGACGAAGGCCGACCCGTTGTCGACATAGATATATTGCGGAATTCCCCTGGCGGCCAATGCCGGTCGCAACGCGGCGGCCAGTCGGACGGTGTCCTCGGCGAATCCCCACCGGTGCCCGACGATCGCGCGGGAGTGATCGTCGATGAAGGCGAACAGATAGGTTTTGCGGCCGTCGATCCGAGGCCCGTGCAGCGCGTCCCCGGTCCACATCTCATTCGGGTGTCCGGCTTCGAACCGGCCGAACGCCGCCGGTTCGATCGGCGCGTGCAGCGCGGTGAGCCCGGTGCGAATGAACATCCGCTGCAAGGTCCGCTCATCCGGCGACCACCCCAACTGAGCCCGCAAGATCCGCTGGATCTGGGCGGCGCTGCGGGCAGGGTTCTCCTTCTTCAGCGCCGAGGCCAGCTCGAACACCTCCGGCGGAGTCCGCGGCTGAGACTGACGCGGCGAGGGGACCAGCGCGTCGAAACCCTCACGACGCCACAACGCGATCCACCGATCCAACGTCCACCGCGTCAACCGAACCACCCGGCCATCTGGGTCGGTATGCGGCTCGGCGGCCAGTTTGCGCACCAGAGCCCCGCGCTGACGCGAGGTCAGCGAGGGATCAGCGGCCTCACGAATCAGCATGTAACGGAACAGCCCGATCGCCTGCGCACGTTCGAGCCTGGCTTTTTCTTCCTCATCGGCCTTCGACATTCCTCGAAGCCACCTCCTTCGGGTCGACAACAAACAGACCCGCCGAAAATGCCTTGTCCCAACAGATTTCGACAGAGCCGACTCGTGTTGCGACCGATTCAGGGCCACCTCGGCGACAACAAACGTCCACCCGTGGCCGCGACGGCAAGCGACCACGCCGACACCTCACCGACGCCGGGCCACCGCGACGACGCCGCGATACTCGCGCCGATCACCGCCGACACCGCATCAGCGAAGGGCGATCTCGACTGCGCCGGTGGCACCGGATCGACACCGACATCGACCAGCAATCGGGTGAACCACACCCGAAGAGCCTCCGCTCGCGCCGCGAAACGACGCAACCAGCCCCGCACCGTCTCCACCGGACGACCCACCAGCCCCGCGATCACACGGGCACCCGCCCCAGCGGCCTTCGCCGTCAACGCCACCCCGATCACCGATACCAGATCCGCCCGTCTCACCAGCGCGAACACCGGAAGCAGCACATGCGAACCCCCACACGAACCACACCGCGACCGACGCGGCCGCACCAACACCACGCCGCCGCGAGCCCGCAGCGTTCTCGCCCTGGCCCACCCCCACGGCCGCAACACACCCCCACAACCCGGGCATTCCAACTCGCCATCGACAAGCCGGGACTCGACTCCGGCCGCATCCACACCTACCGTGATCACAGCGCCTCCACGCGCTACACGGCCCTCTCGGACAGCACTTCGCCAAAAGGTCACCGAGAGGGCCTTCGCGTGCCCTCATCGGCAAGGTGCCGCCGCCAATCAACACCACCCCGACCCCGGCACACACCAGAAATCATCGGCAGACATCATGCCCCCAAATCGCCTGCCACGTAGGCATATTGAGTGCCGTCCAACACATTAGGCGTGGTTGGCGTGGCGTCCGCGGGTCATCGCGACGTAGAACTGTTGGCGTGATTCACGCCCGGACAAGGCGACGTGACAGGTGTCAGCGGTGATGCCTTGAGCGGAATCGATGGTGGCGGCGTAACCCAAGTGGAGGTGGTCGCGCACGTACTCGGCAGACAGGCGTACAACGGCGGCGGCGGTGGGGTCTGTGCCGTGGGTTTGTCGTACGACGGTGACTGATTGGTCGGGGTGTATTTCGTGGATGGTCCAGGTGTGGCCGTTGCGCACCCAATCATGTTCGTTCACGCGCAGGCGGGGGTCGTTGCGGCGGGTGCGCACGGTGTCACCGGCTGAGGCCACGAGTTGGTCGGCGAGGAATACGTGCGCCTCGAACGGCGCATCAGTGGGTGCGCTGATCTGGGCGAGGCGGTGGGCGCGGGCGCGAACGTTGAGCGCCTTCACGATGTCGTGGGTCGGGGCGAGCATGACCGCGTGCGCACCTTGGGCGGTGTCGGCGGCCCACGCTCGGTAAGCGTCTTCGTAGACACTGCCCAGATGTCCGGCGTGGATGCGGCCATGGTCGAGATACCACGCCAGTGCGAGCGGGTCACCAACGCGGATTCCTGTGGACGCCAACGCTTCTCCACGATGGGCGAACCGGACAACTTCGGTGAGAGTCGATGGGGCGTGTGGTGAGGCGTGGGCCATGTCGGCGTGCACGCCCCCGGCATCGATGGCGGGGAGTTGGCGGTCGTCGCCGAGGCATCGCACGGTCGCGCCCTGCCCGGTCAGATACCGCAACAGTTGTAGGCGTTTGGCGGTCGGTATCTGGACGTGTTCATCGATGATGATCAGGGTGGTGTCGTTGATGTCGAGTACCCATTGCGGCAACGACGGCGGGTAGTCGCCCAGATCGATGCTCGGGTGGTGACGGTCCAGGACGTTGAGGAGTTTGTCGACGGTCTCGGCACGCGCCCCGATCGCTTCGCCCAGGTTCGCGGCTGCGGCGGCGGTGGGGGCCATCCCCAGTACGGTGCCGCCGGTCGCGTGCCATGCGGTGGTGAGTACGGCCATGGCGGTGGTCTTGCCGGTTCCGGCGGGGGCGTTGGCGGTATGCACGGCCATTCCGGCGGCGGCGAAGGATTCGATGACGCGGACCTGACCGGGGTTGAGCGGTTGGTCGGGGTGTGCGGTGTTGTAGTCGGCGATCGCCATCGCGACGTGTCCGGGGTGCAGGGTGCGTCCACCGGGTTCGACGGCGAGGGCGATGAGTTCGGCTTCGGCGGCCAGCGTGGATTCGGTGGTGTAGATCCGGGAGTTCGCGCGGGTGTGGGTCGGGGTGCCGTCGCGGCGGCGTAGCCATGCCGGGACGGCACGTAGGTCGGGTTGTTCGGTCAGGTCGGGGTCACCGCGCGCGACTACCGATGATGTCGGGGCGAGTGTGTGCGTGTGGACCTGTTCGACGACACGCGGCCAGTCCGCGGGTGCGAGGGTTCCGCGGAGTTGGCGTTCGATTTCGGCGCGGAGGTTGAATTCGCGCCAGGTCGCGCGTTTGTCCGATACCGCCGCCAATGCCTGATCACTGATGTGGGTGATGAACGCACCATCGGGTACCGGACGCGGTACGGGCGGCACCGACAACACCCGCGCCAAGACCACGTCCACGGCGTCGTCCCCTCCCAACACGGTGGCGGCTTCGGCCCGCCATGCCGCGCGCTGTTCGGTTCGTGAGCCGGGTAGGTGCTTGTTGGGGCGGGTTTCCAGGGTCGCGCGTTGGGCGAGTCGGTGGATTTCGCCGGGGCCTGGTTCACGCCCGAACGCGGCTTGCCATGCGGCGGTGAGGGTGTCGAGCCGGTCGGTGATCGCGGTGCCGCGCCGGGACCAATGATGGATCAACGGCAACGGAACACCGACGATTTCACGGACCCGGACCTGTTCGGAGGTGCGGTCGGGGCGTGTGGCGAACCGTATGCCGAGTGCGGTTTCGAGGTGGTGTTCGAGGCGGGTGTCGTAGATTTCGGAGATGGTGACGGCGGCTTCGTGCAGGGTTGCGCCGTCGATGGTGCGCCATTTCCCGTCTTCGGTGCGTACGCGGTTGGCGATCAGGACGTGAGTGTGCAGGTCGGGGTCACCCGCGCGGGAGTCGCGGTGGTCGAACCTGGCGGCGATCACACCTTGGACATCGACTTGGCGGACACCGTTGCGACCCAGCCGGGTGAACAGCGCGTTGCCTTCCATCCAGATCAACGCGTCGCTGTAGGCGCGACGGTGCGCGGTCGCGATCATCTCCGCGAACGGCGGTGTCGCGATCGCCCACAACACCGAAACGCTCTTGGGCGGGCTGAACGTGAAGTCGTATCCGGCCACCGCCGTACGGTCCGGACGAGAGTTCTTGGCTACCCACCCCGACAGTTCGCGGGCATCGAGAGGGCCGCGCCCGTACTCGGTGGTGAACATATCGGTGGCGACCTCGGTGCGTATCCGGGCGCGCACCGCGTCGGGAATCGACGTGGTGACACACGCATCGATGCTGGTGTTGTAGTCGCGGTATGCCTGGGCCGTGGCCGCACGGAAACCCGAAGTAGAGGTGTAGACGGGGTAACGGTTGCCCAGCCGCGTGGCCTTCTCGGCCAACCGAGCGGCTTCGGCAGGCCCCGCCCCGGCTGCCTGGTGGACCGCTGTTGCGCGTTCGCGGACCAATTCGGCGTTGGGGTGAATCCCTTCTCCGAACAAATTTCGCATCTGATCTTCGGTGACTTCGGCATCCGCGTCGATGCCGAGTGCGGTAAGGCCGGTGCCGGACCAGGTTCCGGGGGCTTCGCCGTGTTCGTCGTAGTATTCGGCCAGCGATGCGCGTCCGCGGGCGCTGGTGTCGTTGGCGGCGGTGTTGCGTAGGTAGTACTCGTAGCCGTTGCCTGCGGCGACCTTGTGCATCGTCGCGACCATGCTCACCTCCATGACGTGTCAACACGCCCAAAGGGATTCGAGGGGATAGCGGGGATAACCCTCCAATTTAGCTGAGGAAACCCGGATTCGGCCACGCTGCAATACCGAGATGCAAGATGTCTGATTGTTGAACTATATGGAGGTACGGGTGGGGGGTACAGGGGATGGTTGTCCGTTACAGTTTTAGTTGGCGAAGTCCAGATGTAGTTGGCGAGTGAGTGGCGAAGTCCAGGTTTTGTTGGCGAGCAGAGTACGCGAAGTGATCGGCTGACCGGTACAGGAGTCGGTGCGATTTTCGGTCCACCGCGTCGCTTCGCTTCGCCGACCGGAGGTCGGCGGTGTTCGGAGGTTCGTGGGCGAGCTGGGTGGTACGCGTTGCGCTGTGCTGCTGGGTGGTTGAGAATCACAGCCCGTGACGTCGGCGGGGCTGAACGTGGTTGAAGGGGGCGCGCGATACGCGCTGTCGGTGTTCGAGTTGTCCTACTCGGCCGATGCGGTCGGCGAGGTGCGGGTTCCGTTGGCGGAGGCGTGGTCGCTGCGGTTGGAATCGCTGCGGCCGGTGCGTCGGTTCCGTTCTTATCGGGGCCAGAGGCATTTATCTGGTCAGTGGTGGTCGGCAACGACGGGGCGGCACGTGGGGTTCGAGTCCTGGCTGGAACGTGACCAGCTGGTGGCGCTGGACTTCGACCCGGCGGTGGTGGGTATTGCCTCGCAACCGTTCTGGCTGTTCTGGTCGGCCGAGGAACCGGCTCCTCGGCCGCGGTCACACGCCCCGGACTATTTTGTCCGCAAGGTCGACGGGACCGGGGTGGTGATCGACTGTCGACCGGTGGATCGGCGCGGGCCGCGTGACTTGGCGGCGTTCGAATCGACTCGCCGTGCTTGCGAGCTCGTCGGGTGGGAGTATCGGCTGTTGGGTGCCCCGGACCCGATCGTCACCGCGAACCTTCGATGGCTGAGCGGGTATCGGCATCCTCGTCATCGGATCTCCGAGATCGCCGAGCGACTTCGTGCTGCGTTCGCTGATCCGCTGACACTGATGGACGGCGCGACGGCGGTGGGGGATCGCATCGCGGTGTTGCCGGTGCTCTTTCATCTGATCTGGCAACACGAACTGAACGCAGACCTTTCCCTGCCGCTGCGCGGGGAGACGATCGTGACGGCGATGCGATGATGGCCCAGAGGGATTCGGTGCTCCGGGTCGGTGACTGGATAGTGTTCGACAACACCGAGCATCAAGTAGTCGCTGTGAGCGGGACCTCGGTCCGGCTGCGGGCCGGTGACGGCGTCGAGACCGTCGTGCTCGCCGCCTATCTGATGGGTTCGGCGGACTTCGAAGTCGTCGGATCCGAACCGCGGCAGCCGATGACACCATTCGGGATCCTGGACTCGCTACCCGAATCGGCCCTGGCTACGGCCCGTGAGTGGGAACAACACATCATCGAGATCACCACCGGCGTCGCGCCGGACGGGGCTCGCCGCGCGACCTACGATCCGCTGACGCGGACACAGCATGAGCGGGACACGGCAAAGGCGGCCGAGCTGACCGACGCGGGTCGGCGGGTCGGTGTCCGGACACTCCAGCGGCTGCGCGCCAACTATGCAGAGCAAGGACTCTGGGGACTGGTCGACCAACGGGTGCTGCGCGAGTCGACGGCGGTCGGTCGGGTCGATGAGCGAGTCGTCACTGCGGTCCGCCGAGAGTTGGACGCGCAGACCGGTGCTTCGACAGGCACGCGGTCGCGGGTGATCCGGCGGGTGAGCAAGGCTCTGGAGGAAGAGCACGGTCCAGACGTGGTCCCGTTGCCGGGCCGCAGCACCTTCTATGCGTTGATCGAGGCGTTATCGACGGGGCGGCACAGCTTCGCCTCGGCGGTGACGCGGCGGCAGGCAGCGAATCGTCCGGCGCGGCCGTTTACTCCGACGTTGGCGGCTCGGCCTGGTGAGCAGATCCAGATCGATTCGACACCGCTGGATGTGATGGTGGTGTTGGAGCCCGGGGTCCTCTCGCGCGCGGACCTGACGATCGCGGTCGACGTCGCGACCCGCACGATCTGCGCGGCGGTGCTGCGACCGGTCGGAACGAAGGCGGTCGATGCGGCGCTGCTGCTGGCGCGGATGCTGGTTCCCGAGCCGATGCGACCGGGATGGTCGGCGACGTTGGCGATGTCGGCGTCACGGCTGCCCCACGATCGGCTGATGTCGGTCGATGAGCGGATGGCGCGCGCGGCAGCCAAGCCGGTGATCGTGGCGGACACGATCACGATCGACGGCGGGAACGTCTTCATCTCCGAGACTTTCACCCGGGCCTGCGAACGCTTGGGCATCTCGATCCAGCGCGCACGCAAACGCACCCCGACCGACAAGGCGATCGTCGAAGCGACGTTCGGATCGATCAACACTCTGTGGTGTCAGCACCTGCCCGGTTATACCGGCGCCAACACCAGCCGCCGCGGGGAACGCGTCGACGAGCAGGCGGTCTGGACGATCCCGGAGTTGCAGGAATTGCTGGACGAATGGGTGATCGCGGGCTGGCAGCCGCGCCCGCACGACAGCCTGCGGGATCCGGACTTCCCGCGCAGAGCGTTGTCGCCCAACGACGCCTATGCGGCGATGGTCGCGGCGGCGGGCTATCTGCCGGTGATGCTGACCGGGCTCGATTACCTCGAGTTGCTGCCGGTGACCTGGCGGGCGATCAACGACTACGGCATCCGCCTCGACTACCGCACCTACGACGCGAAAGCGCTGGAGCCACACCGACGTCAGCCCTCGGGCAACGCCGCGAAGAGGGATCTCTGGGAGGTGCACTACGACCCCTACGATCTGTCGCAGGTGTTCGTCCGCACCCCCAACGGCTGGGTCACCGCCGAGTGGACGCACAAGCCGATGGTGAGTGCACCGTTCGCTGACTTCACCTGGCGCGAAGCTCGCCGACTGCTCGCCCAACGCGGCGTCGACGACACCGACGAGACCAACATCGCTCGCGCCCTCGATGATCTGCTGACCCGCAGCGAGAACGGACCGGTTCGGCCGAACGAGCGCGCCGGCCGCAGAGCCGCTGCCCGCGGCAGGGTCGCTGCCGCGACACATCGCCCACCGACATCCGATGCTGAACCGGTCGAACCGACCTCGATCGAATCTGTTGAGGCGACGGTGATCCCGTTCGGGATTTTCGACGCCGCCACTGAAGCCGAGAAGTGGAGATGACGAGCAGAACCCGCAAACCGGTCCGCCGACGCGAGTCCGCCTACACCCCGGCGTCGTCCGCGAAGACCATCACTGCGATCCCGCCTGACAGCCCGTTGACGACCAAGGAAGGATGGGGCCGTTTCGTCGGGCACACCCCCGCGCCGCCACCGTTGCTCACTGCCGCGCAACTGCTGGGCATGACACCGCAGGATCGCGCCGCACACGAGGACCGATTGTTGGACTACCACGCGGATCTCCCGTTGGTGAACACTCCGACGATCCAGGAAGTGATCTCGGCGGGACGGCTGCTGGTCCAACTCAACCGCCGTCAGATCTCGGCCCGACGCGGGATGGTGATCAGCGGCATGTCGGGAACCGGCAAGACCACCGCGCTCACTCAACTCGGACGCGCACACGAAATCGCGGTCCGCCGACGCTATCCCGGCCAAGGTGAGCGGTTGCCGATCATCTACGTCACCGTTCCACCGGCGGCCACACCGCGGATGCTGGCCGTCGAGTTCGCGCGCTTCCTCGGCCTGGACTTCCCGACCCGCGCCAACGTCACCGACATCACCGATGCCGTCTGCTCGGTCGCCGCGCACACTCACGTCGACCTGGTCCTGGTCGACGAGATCCACAACATCTCCCTGACCAGCCGCTCCGGCGCGGAAGCCTCCGATCAACTCAAATATTTCGCCGAACGACTTCCGGCGACGTTCATCTACGCCGGGGTCGAAGTCGAAGCACAAGGATTGTTCGCCGGTCCCCGCGGCCGTCAGATCGCTGGGCGGTTCACCGTCGTCCCGGCCACGTCGTTCGCCTACGGCACCGCCGAGCAACGCACGCAATGGCAAGCCCTGGTCGCGGCGGTCGAGTCGACGCTGCGGTTGCGCGACCACATCCCGGGAACGCTGGCCTCGATGGCCGAGCAGCTCTACCGCCGCAGCGGTGGCATGATCGGCAGCCTTTCCCAAATCATCCGCGGCGCAGCGATCCTCGCGATCGAGGACGGCACCGAGAAGATCACCAGCAACCTGCTCGACCTGGTCCCGGTCGACTACGCCGCACAACGCAGCAACCTACCGATCGCGGCATCGACATCGAGGACGTCTGCGGCAGCGCCCCGGTGAGGCGCGCGCTTCCGCGGCGCCTGCCGCGCACCGCCGCCCCCGCCCATCATGAGATCGTCGCCTCCTACCTGGCGCGCTTGGCTGCGCTGAACCACCTCGACGGCGACGAACTCTGGAAAAGCGTGAGCGTTCCCGGCCCGACAGCGGCCCGGCGGATCGTGACCGCCGAACGAATGTCGGCACTGACCGGCCGACCAGCCGAGCATCTGGCGGGAGCATTGCCCGAGCTTCGGGCCACCGCGGAGCACTGGCCGCTGTTTCGGCATCGTCCGCAACCGGGCTGCCCACGCTGCGACGCACGCCACCCGGGCGGACCGGTCTGGCGGATCCTGCCGCATCATCGCTACGTCTGCACCCGGCACCACTATTGGATCGGCCCACCCGACAACGACAGTCACGGTCCCTCGCTGCGGGGAAACCGGGAGGTGATCGCGGCCCAGCGCAAACACCTGCGCCTCGTCCAACACTTCGGCCCGGGCGCGACCTACGACGCCGTGCTGACCGCCTTCATGATCTGCGCCCATCGATGGGAAATATTCCGCCCCACCAGCGGACTACACCGGCAACAACAGATCTGGAGAGAACGCAGCTTCCAGTTCATGCCCGCGGGCGCTGAACTGTCGAGTTTCACCGCGTCGAAACTATTCGCCTGCCTCTATCCCGAAGCGGTCGATCTCGCCCCGCTGATCGCCGCGCCCCGCTGGCGACAATTCGCCGCAAGCGGCGGGGACCAACTCACGCGGTTCGTTGCCGAGGTTCGTCGGAGACTGCGTGACCACGACTACCAGCCACAGGCAGAACAAGACGCCATTGCGCACTGGATCGCGACCGACTGCTGGCGACCACCGACCACGCCGCCGAACACCTTCGCCACCGCACGAGGAAACCGCAAACCCAGCCAGGTCGGACGAATGAAACTACCCAGCGCAGAACGGACCATCCGATCCGCGGCATGGTTCGCGCTGAAAGACCGCCGCGGGATGGGTGACGCCGTCCTGCACCACGTCACACTTCGCCCCGTGATCATCCGAGAATGGTCACCCGACATGCAGGAGTTCCGCGGCGCGATTTGGAACAGCCAACGAACTGACAAGCGGTTCAGGCAGCCACAATCCGCCAACTAGACCTGGACACCACCATCAAACATCGTCCAGACCAAGATGGCGAACCGCAGCTCACGAGCAACTCGCACACCAACAAAACTCGGAACGGACAATGGTGGTGAGAGTGGCTGTGTGAGTGGGGCGTAGAGGAGAGAGGTGAATGTGCGGGGTGTGAGTGCGGGTGGGTGTGGATAGCTGAGGGTGTGCCATGAGCGCACGTATAGGTGCTGTAGCGACGAAGCGGAGTGAACCGCGCGCGCCGACCGGGCCGCCGCCGCGACAGCGGCGACACCCGCACCTCAACGCGGCGGCGGTGCGCGGCGTCGGCGGCGGGCACGGCGCGGGGCAGGTCCGGTCGGGCTGCGCGGGGTGGGGCGTCGACGTGGGGCCTCGGCCGGTGTCGATCTTCGGGCATACTCGATGACGGACGGATCAGCGGACTGGGTGACTGGGTGCCGAACGAGAGGATCATCTATGTCACGCACCAGGAAAGTCCGTGCGCGCACCACCGGGACCGACACCCCGGCCGGTGACCCGCAAGCCTCGGCACCGCTGGACGGTTCGACAACCGAGGACATACGCGAGACCAGGGACGTAGCAAAAGGTGGGGCCAGGGGCAACGAGAGGACACCCATGCCACCCACCAGGAAAGCTCGCGCACGCACCAGCCGATCCGATGGCACGCGTTCGAGTGGACGCGGCCCGCGAAACCCCGCGAGCACCGCACCCGCCACCACGGCCGGTGACCCGGAAACCTCAGCACCGGACGGCTCAGCGGGCATACTGGATAGCGGAGGATCAGCAGACGGTGGGACCGAGGGCAATGAGAGGACACTCATGCCACCCATCAGGAAAGCTGACGCGCGTATCGATACCCCGGCCGATGGCCCGGAAGCGGCGGCACCTCCACACGATTTAGAAACCCACGACACGACAAGCGACGGCGGCAAACCGGACGGTGACGGTCCTCGACTGTCGCTGATCGGTCCGACCAGTGAGGCCACGCGTCGGTTGGTCGCGGAAAGTCGGGCGCGGCAAGGGCTCACCCCCTACGTCAACGACCCGCACGTGATCGAGTCGTTGGCGTTGTTCCTGCGCAACGCGATCGACACCCTCGACAGCGAGGGGCGACGCGACGACGTGTGAGCCGGTGTCAGAATTTGCGCCACACGATCTCCACCGATGAGGTGTCGAAACGCCATCTGCGCCCGTGCTGGTCTTCCCAGCGCGCGGCGTAGACCTTGGCCGGGGACACGATGACTTTCTCGATGAGTCGCGCGGTGGCCTCATGACGCCACCGCGATCCCTTGCTGTCCCAGCTCTGGCGCAGCTCTCCGGCTTTGCCGATGTCGGCCAACACCGCCAACGCTGCGGCGCTGCGCAACGAGTCCTGTTCGGCGCGCAACTGCTTCAACGACTCTTTCAGGCCGGTGATGGTGCGGTCGATCACCCGCAAGTCGTACTCGTCCCCGCCACCGGTCAGCGCATCAGCGCGTGCGTCGGCCTCGGCGTCCAAATTCCGGGCGGTGACCTCGATACGCTTCTCGAGTTCGGCGATCCGTACGGCGTTGTCGTTACCGCGATCCAACCGAGCAAGGATCTCGGGGTCCTCGTAGACCGCGATCACCTGCTCAGCGACATAGGTCTCCAACGCGCCCGCGTCGCGGAACACCCGGCCACAACCACAGGCAACCTTGCGCGAATCCTTGGCGCGGCAACCGTAGCGACGTTGGGTGACCGTGCCGTGCTTGCGCTGGCGATCCACCGAAGTCCCGACCAACCACGACTCGCACTCTGCTCCGGGGCGCTCGCTGGTCTCGAGCCAGCTACCGCCGCACGCGAGCAACCCGGTCAGCCAGTACTCGCCGTTGCGTTGACGTGGACGGTCGGGATTCTTGGCGCGGTTGTGGGCGTTCAACCCGGCCTTGATGGCGTCGTGCTCGGCGCGGGTGAACACGGCGGGCCACTGCGCGCGGTGACGGGTACCGGTGCGCGCGTGCACGCGTATCCCGTTGCCTTCGGGATTGTTCAAGCACTCACAACGCGCCCCGTTCGTGTCGGTGTGCTCACCGAGGTCGTAGACCACATACGACTCCAACCGCAGCAGGCTCGACAGTTTGCCCACCCGCCACGGCTTGCCCCCGCTGGTGGTGATGCCACGCCGATTCCAGTCGGTGATGATCGTGGTCTGAGACTCACCGTTGACCACCCGATCGGCCCCCTCCCGCAACACCGCCACCTCGTCCTCACGCGCCGCATTACGGTCCAAAATCTCGACACCGGTCAACGGATGGGTACCGATCACCGGGCCGTACCCGAACCGACGCGAACCACCCTGCATCGCCCCCTTCGCGGCGATCTCGCTCATCCGGTCCAACAGATTCTCGGTATTGGTCTCGCGGTACTCGGTGGCATCGGCAACCTTCACCATGAAATTCTTACGCCCCACACCCGTGGTCAGGTCGTATTCACCGTCTTTCACGAACACATACCGCAACCCGTGATCGCGACCCAGCTTCATCAGCTTGGCCCCCAAGTCGTAATCACGAGTCAACCGGGCGACATCACGCGCAATGATCACCTTCGCCGGACCCTCCGACACCAACCGCAGAACCTCCCGCAAACCCGGCCGCTCCGCACTCGCCCCCGACAAATCGTTATCACACAAAATCCGCGCCAACGCCAAACCCTTACGAGTGGCGTACGCCATCTGATTCTTCGCCTGCAACTGCACCCCCTCGGCACGGTCCTTCTCATCACGAGAGATACGCACATAGCCATACACCCACTCGGACGGGTCGATACCCGCAACCGAAATAGCAAGGGCGGCATTGATTTCCGCGAGCCAAGCAGGCTCGGTGTGAGTCGTCGTTCGCGTCATAACCCCAGTTTACGGAAGGGATGTATAATTGATATGTCTCTGGGGTCGGCGTCACCTGGTACACCTGGCTCGAACAGGGCCGCAATATCAATGTCAGTGTGCAGGTGTTGAACGCGGTGGCGCGGACACTGTCGCTCGATCCCGCGGAGAAGGCGCACCTGTATCGCTTGGCGGATGTGCCGACGGTACCGACGGCGCACGTGGACGCGGCGCTGCCCGAGGAATTGCAGGTGATCCTGGACCATCTCCAGCCGCTGCCCGCCGTCGTGTTGAGCGCGCGCTACGACGTGCTCGCGCACAACATCTCCTACGAGGCGCTGTGCCCGGGATTTCTGCTCGGTGAGCGCAACGTCGCCCGGCGAATCTTCCTGACTCCGGAATGCTGCAACGCCCATCGCCACAATTGGGATGATCTGCGGCGCATGGTCGGATATCTGCGCGGCGCGTACGCGAAGAATCTCGGCGATCCCGACTGGGAGCGGTTCATCTCCGAGTTATGTTCGGAGAGTGAGAGTTTCGCGGCGATCTGGGCGCGCAACGATGTGGCGAGCCCGGCGAGCCGCACCAAGCAGATCCGCAATCTCGCGGTCGGCGAGCTGGAGATGTTCTTGACCAGCATGTCGCTGCCGTCGGTTCCGCACGCGTGGATGCAGGTGTACACACCGACCGATGACGCGGCGTGGGAGAAGTTGCGTGAACTGCTGGCGATGAGCGAACAGGAACGCCATCGGCCGTGGAACGAGCACCGGGAGCGGTTCCACGCGGCCGCGGCGGGATAGGTTCCGCGCCGAGCGGTCGACGCCGCTCGGCGATCGCGGGGGCCGTACGCCGCCGCGACCGCCGGAGTCACCCGGGATTCGGCCGAAAGGCAGGGAGCGTCAGACGCTTTCGAGGATCGCGTCGACCCGCGGGTAGGTCGGATACTCGATGCCCGATATGTATTGCACCGTGCGCACCACCTGGCACGAGTAACCGAATTCGTTGTCGTACCAGACATACAGAATCGCGGTGTCGCCCTCGACGATCGCGGCGTTGGCATCGATGATCGATGCCGCGCGCGACCCGATGAAATCGGAGGACACCGCGTCGGTGGCGGCGGTGTAGTCGAGGTTGCGGCTCAACGGTCCGGTGAGCGAGACCTGTCGCAGGTACTCGAGCACCTCGCTCTTGTTCGTCTCCCGCTCGAGTTGCAGGTTCAGGATCGCGACGGAGACGTCGGGGGTGGGGACCCGGATCGAGTTGCCGGTGATCTTGGCCTTGAAATCGGGCATCGCCTTCGCGACCGCGGACGCGGCGCCGGTTTCGGTGAGCACGAGATTGAACGGCGCGGAACGGCCGCGACGGTCCGCGCTGTGATAGTTGTCCAGCAGGTTCTGATCGTTGGTGAACGAGTGCACCGTCTCCACGTGGCCGCGGACGATGCCGTACTCGTCGTCCATGGCCTTGAGCGGCGGAACGATCGCGTTGGTCGTGCAGGACGCGCACGAGAAGATCCGCTGCGACAGGTCCAGGCTGCGGTGATTGACGCCGTGCACGATATTCGGGACGTCACCCTTGCCGGGGGCGGTGAGAACGACCTTCGCGATACCGGGGCGCAGATGCTGCGACAGTCCATCCCGATCACGCCACTTGCCGGTGTTGTCGATCAGGATCGCGTCATCGATCCCGTATTCGGTGTAGTCGATCGTCGTCGGATCGTCGCTGTAGATGAACTTGATCACGTTCCCGTTGGCGATGATCGTGTCGTTGTCGGTGTCGACCTTGATCGTGCCGTTGAACTGGCCGTGTACCGAATCCCGCCGCAGCAGCGACGCCCGCTTGGCGAGATCGCCGTCGCCGCCCCGGCGCACCACCACCGCGCGCACGTTCAACCCGTTGCCGGATCCGACCTTCTCGATCAGCAGGCGCGCGACCAGGCGGCCGATGCGGCCGAAACCGTAGAGGACGACATCCTTCGGGCCGGGAGGCTGCGCTTTGTTGCCGTTGGTGACGTCGACGAGGACCGAGGCGGTGAAATCGCGGATCGACAGTCCGCGGTCGTCGGCGCGGTAGGTCGTGACCAGGTGACCGAGGTCGATCTTGCACGGCCCGAGGTCCAGTTCGGCGAGCACCCGCAGGAAGGGCAGGGTCTCGTCCACCGACAGTTCCTCGCCCTCGATCTGCCTGGCGAAGCGGTGCGTGCGCAGAATGCTGATCACCGACTTGTTCACCAGCGATCGGCTGTGCAGCAGGACCGTCACACCCTTCTCTCGATACAACGTGCCGATGATCGGACTCATCGCCTCGGCAGCGGCTTCCTGTGCGTTCCAGCGGTCAAGTTGTTCGGTAGTCAACGCAAGTCCTCGGGTTCGCTCGATGTGTTCGCCGACTCGACTCTAATCAGCGCCGCGATATCACCGAGGTCGGATACCCACCGGTGAGGTGGGCGGGTGGTCGCGTCGATCGAACATCGAGGCGGAAACCGCCTAGAGCGCGAAAAGCCCCGAGCCCCAGTGCTCGTCCGCGCCGAGACCGGGCGGCACCGCGAAGACCGCCGAGCCGACGTGTTTGATGTATTCGTTGAGCGCGTCGTTGCGGGCCAGATTTTCCTGCATCGGTACGAACTGCGCGAGTGGGTCACGGCAGTAGGCGATGAAGAACAGGCCCGCGTCCAGATGCCCGAAACCATCGGAACCGTCGGTGAAATTGTAACCGCGACGCAGGATCTGGATCCCGCCCAGTTCATCACGTGACGCCAGTCGGACGTGAGCGTCGGTGTCGATCAACGGGCCGGACGGGCCCGCCGACTCGAGATCCAATTGCTCGAATTCGTCCCGGCCGCCCAGTGGGGCTCCGGTGCCCTTCGCGCGTCCGATGACCCGTTCCTGCTCGTGCAGGCTGGTCCGATCCCACGGTTCGATCAGCATGCGGATCCGGCGTGTGACCAGATACGAGCCGCCCGCCATCCACGCCGTGTCGTCGCCGCCGTCGACCCACACGAATTTCGAGACCGTGTCGCGGTCCTCTGCTTTGATATTGCGGGTTCCATCCTTGAACCCCAACAGGTTTCGCGGAGTCACCTGACTGGTCGAGGTCGAGGAGGTTCGACCGAAACCGAGTTGTGACCACCGCACCGACACCACGCCGAACCCGGCCCGTGCCAGGTTGCGGATCGCGTGGACCGCGACTTGGGGATCGTCGGCGCAGGCCTGGATGGCGATATCGCCGCCCGACCGCGCCGGATCCAACGCGTCGGCGGTGAATTTCGGCAGATCGGCCAACACGGTCGGCTTGTGCTTCGACAGACCGAATCGATCCGCACCGGTCGACGTCGTGAACAACGACGGCCCGAAACCGATGGTCAGCGTCAACCTGGCGGGTGCCAGATCCAACGCCTCCCCGGTGTCGGTGGGCGGCATGTACTCCCCGGCACCGGTCGCGCCGTCGTGCACCGCTTCCCGACCCGATGTCATGCGTTCGGCCATCGCGGTCCAGATTTTCAACAGTGCGACGAGTTCATCTCGGGATTCGGTATGCACATCGAACGCGGCGAAATGCAGGCGATCCTGCGCCGGGGTGACGATGCCCGCTTGATGCTCGGCACGGAACGGCACGACCGCCGACACCGAGGAGTCCGGACTCGACGCCCGCCCCGCCAGCACGCCCGCCCCGGCCGCGAGGACACCGACACCCGCAGTGCCGAACAGACCGCGACGGGATACCCCGCTGCGACCCGAATCATGCCGCGCGCGTTCAGGATCCCGCGACAATGCCTTGCACCTGACTGACAACCGCCGACAGCGCGTCGATACGCCGGGCCAGCTCGACTCGCTGCGGTTCGGTCACCTTGTCGTAACTGATCTGCCCGTCCCCGACGCGGTATTTCGCCAGTTCACTGTCGAGTTCGGCGAAGCGGCGATCGATCTGGACGCCGAGATCCTTGTTGCGTTCGTCGAGAATCGGTCGGACGCTGGCGATCGCGGCCTGGGAGCCGTCGACATTGGCCTGGAAATCCCACAGATCGGTATGCGAGAAGGTGTCCTCCTCGCCGGTGATCTTGGTGCGCGCGATCTCGTCGAGCAGAGTCTGCGCGCCACCGGCGACCTGGATCGGATCGACGGTGAAATCCGCCGCGCTCACCCCCGCGGAAAGTTCGGCGATATCGGCGAGAAGCTGGTCGGCCACCTGCTTGGTATCGGGCTGGAGCCCCTGAGCCCAGAGATCCTTTTCCAGCCGATGGAACCCGGTCCATGCATCACCCGCGGCCAGATCGGCCTCGCGCAGGTCCAGCCGCGGGTCCAGATCATTCGGGAAACTCTCGGCCACCGGCTCGATGCGTTCGTAGTACGTCCGTGTCAGCGGGAACTGCTTCTTCGCCACCTCGACATCACCGGACTTGATCGCGTCGACGAACACTTTCGCCGTCTCCTGCAACGCGGTCACCTGCGAGACCAGGTAACGCTGGTATCCGGCCGAGGCCTCGGCCAGTTTGCCGGTGTCATCGCGGGTCTGCGCCTCGCCGGTCACGACGAAGTCGGTGCGGATGCCGTCGCCGACCATGCCCGGCTTGCACGCGGTCTGGTAGGTACCCGGGTCCGATACCGCGACGATCAGCTGCCTGGTCAGGCCGGGGCCGATATTCTCGACTTCGCCGATGACCCGATCGCCCGCGCCGTAGACGTAGAACTCGGTGACCTTGGTGCCGTTGTTGGTGATCCGGAAGGTCGTGTTACCGGTCGTCGCCGAGTTCGGCGACACCTCGCACGAACTGTCGTTCGTGGTGACGGTGATGTCACCGGCACTGCTCTCGGACTTGCTCGTACACGAGACCAAGGCCATCGGCAGCACGACAGCGGCGGTAACCCACTTCGTAGTAGATCGCATGGGTGGTGGAACCTTTCACAAGTGCGGCGCGGCCGCGGAGGGAGCAGGGGGTGGTCGATCGGAGTCGGGCGGGCCCGCCCCCACGGTCGGGCGCAGGAACAATGTCGATACGACGACCACGTATCCCCCCCACGCGAGCACCTGGAGCAGTGTCGGATCGGCGCGGAAATTGAAGATTCCCTGCGCGACGGTGCCGTACCAGCTCGACATGGCGAACCACGACGAGATATCGAAGGCGTTGGCCGTCAAGCCGGGCAACCAGTCCGCTGTCTGCAACGCACGAATCCCGTATGCCAGGATTCCCGCGGCGACAACGATCAGGAAAACGCCCGTGTACTTGAAGAACACCGCGAAATCGATGCGAATCGCACCGAAGTACAGCAACACCGTCAGCACCGCGGCCACCACGATTCCCAGCAGCAGACCGATCAGCGGCCAACTGCTCCCTTCGGTATTCTCCGCGTAGCCGACCATCAGCAGCGCCGTCTCCACCCCCTCGCGCCCCACCGCGAGAAAGGCCAAGGCCGACACCGCGAGCGGGCCGCCCGCGACCGCCTTCGCCATCCCGGCCCTCAGATCCGCCGAGATCGAACGCGACGCGGTACGCATCCACAGCACCATCCAGGTCACGATCACCACCGCGGCCAACGACGCGATCCCCGAGATCAGCTCGGCCCCGACCCCGGTCACCGTCGAGGTACCGAAACGCACACCGACGAAGATGGCGGCGACCATCGCGATCGCCGCCCCCACCCCCGTCGCGACCCATTTCAGTGCCCCGCGATCACCGGACCTGACCAGGAAGGCGACCAGGATCATGACCACGATCCCGGTTTCGAGGCCTTCACGCGCACCGATCAGCCCACTACCGAACAACTGCGCGGCAACCGAGGGCGCATCCGCGGCGAGTGCCCGTACGACCACATCCACTCCCTCATCGCGACTAAACCAAGCCTTACCTATTTCGTAAGGAAGTTCAGTGTCGCACACGGATGGCGTCCCGGACTCCTCGAACCGAATACACACCGAGAGACCCGCTCTCATCAGGCATGATCGCGCCGACTTCGATGTGCCACAGCGCTGAACAAGCGGTAATCGGCCGCACGAGTTCACGCGCAGCCGACACCTCGCTACCTCCACTGTCTCACCGTCCGCGACGGCGGGCAGGAGGACTACGTGTCGGGGCGGTCCTCCGCGTTCACACCAGCAGGGCCTTCGTCTCGGGAGCGGCGGGGTCGGCGAGCACTTCGGCGGTATGGCCGCGCTCGACCACCCTTCCGCCCGCGAGCACCACGATTCCCGGGCAATACCCGGCCACGACGCTCATATCGTGGCTGACGACGAGAATGCCGATACCCTTCTCGATTCGGGTGCGCTCGACCAATTCCATGATCGAACGCGCGGTCGCCGTGCCGAGGGCCGAGGGCCGAGGTGATCTCGTCACAGACGAGGATCTCCGGTTCGGCGGCCAGGGCGCGTGCGATGGCGACACGCTGCCGCTGACCACCGGAGAGCTCGTCGGGATACCGGTGCAGTGGGTAGGTATGCGATATGGCGCGGCGCCGGTCGATGTCCGGGGGTGTGCCCATAGATCCGGGGCCTCGATCTCGCGCGGCATCCGCCCTACGATTCACCGAAGCGGTCACGAAAGCCGTTCGGAGGCAGGGGCATTCCATGCGCTGGAACAAGATCAGAACGATATCGGCCGTCGCGGGCGCACTGCTGACGGTTTCCCTGGCCGGACCGATGGCCCCGGCGTCGGCCGAGGTCACCGGCCTCGGCCCGTTGCCCGCGCCGTCGGCATCCTGCTCGACCTCGCCGACCGGCGGGAGCGTCGAGCGCACCCTCGTCCACGAGGGTGAGTCGAGGCCGTACCGACTGTTCGTGCCCAGCGGCCTGACCGGGCCCGCGCCGCTGATCGTGGCGGTACACGGCGGGCAGAGCAGCCCGTCGATCTTCGAGCCCCAGACCGGCTGGAACTCCTTCGCGGAGACCAACAAGGTCATCGTGGCCTATCCGCGGGGCAGCAAGAGCGAGGGCGTCGGCAAATGGGCGTGGGAGTTCGCGAGAAATGTCGGTCCCGACGTCTCGTTCCTGCGCAAAGTCGTCCACGACGTCGCCGCCTCCTACTGTGTGCTCCCGAAACGGGTTCACTTCGCCGGCCACTCCAACGGCGGTCAGATGACCTCCCGAATGGCTTGCGACGCAGCGGATCTCATCGCCTCGGCTGCGGTCTGGGCGGGCCCCAAGGGCGCCTGGGACCTCGCCGATTGCCCCGCCTCGCGCAAGATCGCCTTCGGCGTGATGCTCAACGACAACGACCCCGTCGTGTGCCAGTGGATAGCCGAGCAGCATCGCGACCACTGGCGACAGATGAACAACTGCGGAACCGAACACGGCGAAACCGGCCCCGGCGTACTCACGGGTCAACGATTCGACTGCGCCGCGGGCACTTCGGTGATCTACCGACTCTACGACGGTCCCGACGACGTATCCCAGGCCCACGTGTGGCCCAGCGGTGCGCGCGGCACCGATGTGCGCGCCCGAATGTGGTCACTGTTCACCGCCAACCCACTCCCCTGACCCCGCCCGGCCTTTCGGCTGCGGCGCGGCACCGACGCCGGCACTTCGGTGAATCCGCGTCTCAGATCGCGCCTTGTTCGCGAGCACGGGCGACCGCCGAAGTGCGAGAGCGCACACCGAGTTTCGTGTAGATGTGGACCAGGTGGGATTTGACGGTGGTCTCGCCGAGGAAGAGTTCCTTGGCGATCTCCCGGTTGGATCTACCGTCGGCGACAAGTCGCAGGACTTCGATCTCACGGGGGCTCAGTGTGGTATCGGCTCGGCGGACCCGGGTCAGCAGCTTCGACGCGACCGTCGGTGAGAGCGCGCTCTCACCCGCGGTGGCCGAACGCACCGCCGCGAGTAGTTCGGTGGGCGGGGTGTCTTTCAGGATGTATCCACACGCACCCGCCTCGATGGCGCCGAGAATGTCGGCGTCGGTGTCGTAGTTGGTAACTACCAGCACATTCGGTGGTTTCGGCAGGGCGCGCAGTTCGGCGGTCGCCGCCACACCGGATCGACCCTGACCGAAACTCAGGTCCATCAGCACGAGGTCGACCGGTGTGGTCGCGCAGAACGCGACCGCGGCCTCCGCCGTCGCGGCCTCGTCCACCACCGCGATATCGGATGCGCTCGCCAGGAGCGCGCGCAAACCCGCGCGGACGATGGCGTGATCATCGACGAGCAGCAGACGGATCACGGTATTCCCCTCGGGAACGACACGGTCACGGCGGTATGTCCCGGCTCCGATTCGATGGCCGAGATGCCGCCCTGCTGTGCCACTCTGGCCCGCATCGCCGACAGGCCGAAGGAGCCGGTGGAAGCACGGTCGAGGATGTCGGGAGCGATGCCGATACCGTCGTCGACGATGTCCAGCGAGATGTCGGCCTCCGAATAGGTCAGGGTGAGACGCATCCGGGTCGCGTCGGCGTGCTGCACGACATTGGCGACCGTCCCCTGTGCGATGCGCACCAACGCCGCCTCGATCGGCATCGGCAATCGCTGCGGCGTGCCTTCCACCACGAGTCGGGTGGTACGTCCCGGCGTTTCGGCGCGCAGACAGATCCGTTCGAGCGCCTGTCGCAGTGACTGCCCGTCCAGTGCGGCGGGCGCGGCGTCGGTGATCAGTCCTCGGGTGTCGGCGAGGTTCTCGGCGGCGGTCGTCCTGGCCAGCCGGATCTGCGGCAGCGCGGGATGTTCGGGGTCCGCGCGTTCGGCGGCGTGCAGGAGCAGTTGGATGCTGCTCAAGCCCTGCGCGACGGTGTCGTGGATCTCCCTGGCCCACCGTTCCCGCTCGGCGATCCTGCCCGCGGTTCGCTCCCGCTCGGCGAGTGCCGCACGGGTACTGACCAATTCGTCGATGAGCCGTTGCCTTTCGACGGACTCCCGGAACAGCGCCTGGTAACCGAGGCCGATCCCGACCGCCACCGCGGCTCCGAGGACGGGGCCGATCACACCCGCGAGAGCCCAACCGCGATGCCACCCGAAGCCGACAACCACGACAGCTGTCGCGGCCGCCACGGCAACGAGATTCCACGGGTACGGCAGCAGGTGCAGGTAGAGGAAGAACAGTCCGAAGGCGAGATATCCGGCATCGGGGGCGGTGGCGACCAGCCCGAGCCAGAGCAGGGTGAGCGCACCCAGCCAGACCCGCATCGCGAGGGGACGCCCGGACAGGCGCGCTCCCGCGAAATAGGTCAGCAGGAAGGCCACGGTCAGCAACACCACCGACAGCGGATGCGGGGCGCCCGGCAGCAGTGCGCGCACCGCGATCACCGTCGCCAACGCCGTCATCAGCACATGCAGGCCGAGTCGCAACGTGGCGAAGACGGGCGTGAGCGGCGACGAGTGCACACTGCCAGCTTATGCACGGCTATCGGCGGGGCATCCATCGAAAGGTGTAATCGGACCACCGACCTTCGACCGACCGGGTCTCGACCTCACACCCGATGTTCGGATGCTCTTCGTCCGCGACGGTGGAACCATGTTCGTCGCACTCCGGGAACTGCGGGCCGCCCGCGGCCGATTCCTCCTCATCACACTGGTCGTCACGCTGGTCGCGCTGCTGGTGAGCTTTCTCGGCGGCCTCGCCGCCGGGCTCGCGCACCAGAACATCTCCGCTGTGCGATCACTGCGGGCCGACGCGCTCGTCTTCGCCGACAACGGGGCTCCCCCGTCGTTCGACGCTTCATCCCTCACGCCCGAGCAGGTCGGCATCTGGCAGGCCGCCGCCGGACGGACCGGGACCGTCGAGCCGATCGGCATCAGCCGCGCCGAAGCGGGCCGTCCCGGCGCGCCACCGACCGCGGTCGCACTGTTCGGCGTCACATCGGCGGTCGCGGGCGATCGTGCCGCTACCGACGCGGGCACGGTGGTGCTCAGCGATCCGGTGGCACAGGCGCTGAACGCGGACACGGACGCTGTGGTCACCCTCGGCGGACGCTCCTTCACCGTGGCCGCGGTCCGCGGCGACGACTGGTACAGCCACACCCCCGTGGTCTGGATGACCCCCGCCGACTGGCGATCGGTGAGCCCCCACGCGGGCGCGGCCACCGTGCTCGCGATCACCGGCGTACCGGACCGCGACACCGCCGCGCACACGACGACCATCGATCTATCCGATTCCCTCTCCGCGCTCGGCTCCTACCGGGCCGAGAACGGCTCCCTCACCCTGATGACGGTGCTGCTTTTCGCCATCTCGGCCCTGGTGATCGGCGCGTTCTTCACGGTGTGGACCATCCAGCGGATGCCCGACATCGCGACGTTGAAGGCGTTGGGAGCGACCACGGAATCGCTCGTGATCGACGCACTCGCCCAGGCCGCGCTCGTGCTGGCGGCCGGGGTCACGCTCGGTCTCGCCCTCACCGCGCTGGGCGCGAGCGCGCTCGGGGACACGCTCCCGTTCGTCGTCGGCCCGGCCACCACGCTGCTGCCCGCAGGCGCGCTCATCGCGCTCGGCCTCCTCGGTGCGACCTGCGCGCTGCGCTTCCTGTTCACCGCCGACCCACTCACCGCGCTCGCCGCGACCCGCTGATCCGGAGTTCCGAGATGACCGTCGCACTGACCGCCGAGAACGTGACCCTCACCTACCCCGACGGCGCGGGCAGACTCACCGCGCTCGATCGAGTGAACCTCCATGTGACCGGCGGCAGTGTCGCCGCCGTCACCGGCTCCTCCGGTTCCGGAAAATCCAGCCTGCTCGCCGTGGTGTCCACCCTGACCCGCCCCGATTCGGGCCGCGTCCTGCTCGAGACCGACAGCGGCACAGTCGATCTCACCAGCCTGGGCCGACGTGCGGCGGCGACCGTGCGTCGATCCTCCGTCGGCATCGTCTTCCAACAACCCAACCTCCTGTCGGCACTGACCGCGATCGAACAACTCGAAGTGACAGCGCGTCTCGGTCGACGCTCACGCACCCCGACCCCCCGCCGACGCGAAACACGGTCGAAGGCAGGAGAACTCCTCGACGCGGTCGGACTCGGCGACCATCGGACGAAATACCCCGCGCAGTTGTCGGGCGGACAACGCCAACGCGTGAATATCGCCCGCGCCCTCATGAACGACCCCGCGTTGCTCGTCATCGACGAGCCGACCAGCGCTCTGGACACCGAGCGCGGCGCCGCCGTCATCGACCTGATCCTCACCGTGGTCCGCCAACGCGGCGCGGCCACACTGCTGGTCACCCACGACCGCACCCACCTGCACCGCATGGACGCGGTGTATCGGATGGCCGACGGCACCCTCGACAGACAGTCGGTTCCGGTCGCGTAATCGGAGATCATGCCGAGAAGCCGGGCGGCGGCGGTCACACTGTCGTGCAATTCGGCCGTTCCGGCGGTGTGCTCGGTGTCCGGGTAGCGGCGCACGGCGTGTGAAGAGCGCGGTCCACGCGACGCGCAGATCACTCGGCCCCGGTTGCGCGTCCGCGCCGACATCGAGGTTCATCGGCCGAGGCACACACATCGAAGTTGCGCATTTGCCTCCTTTTGTGTGTTGTTGAGATGTTTCCGACACTGCACAATGGCGAATCCGCTGCCTCGCGAGTGTTGGTTGACCGTAATGACACCGGATGTAGAAGATGGCTGGCATTTTCGGTGGGGTGGGTCGGTGACCGAACCGGGCCGGGTTGGCGTGGTAGGCGGCGGTAAGGGTGATCTGACGGGCGTCGTCGATGGTGTCGGCGGTGCCGAAGTGGACTGATGCGGGGGTGTGCCAGCCGATGCCGGAGTGGCGGTGGATGTGGTTGTATTCGTTGAAGAATCCTTCCAGGAACAGGCGCGCGTCTTTCAGTGAGGCAAAGGATTTCGGGAAATCATGAAGGTATTTGAGGGTCTTGAATTGCGCCTCGCTGAAAGGGTTGTCGTTCGATGTCCGTGGCCGGGAATGAGATCGGGTGACACCGAGATCGGTGAGCAGTTCCGACACCAGCCCCGAGGTCATCGACGGGCCGCGGTCGGCGTGGACGGTGTGCGGGACATCACCGTTGCGGGCGATGGCCTCGTCGATGAATTCCTGTGCCAGTTCAGCGCTTTCGTGACGAGACACAATCCAGGACGGGGTGTAGCGGGAGTAGATGTCGATGAGTACATACAGGTGGAACCAGACACCCTTGGCAGGGCCGCGTAGCTTGGTGATATCCCAGGTCCACACCTGCGACGGGCCGTCGGCGAGGAGTTCGGGTTTCACCCTCGCCGCATGGGTGGCCTGTCGTCGCCGTTCCCGGTTCTGACCCGCGGCGGCGGCGATGCGATACATGCTCGACATCGAGCACCAATAGTTGCCTTCATCGAGTTCACGAGCCCAGATCTGGCATATCGCCAGGTCCGCGTAGGGCGGTGAGTTGATCACCGTGAGCACATGGGCGCGTTCGGCGGCGGTGAGTGCCTGACCGTTGTCTGGCACCGCCCGAGCGGGTTCGGGTCCTTGGATCGGTGGCCGCTGATGCCGGTAATGGGTGGCTCGTGACCACCCGATCAGCGTGCAGGCCCGGCGGATGGGCACCTCGACGGCCCGCAGGTCGTCGTAGGCGTCGGTCATGGCTTGGTCGGTCGCGGCGGTGTGCCCGTGCTCTCGGAGATGGATTCCAAAAGCACGTGAAGTTTTCCCATGATCTCGAGCGCGGCCTCCGTCTGCTTCAACTGCTTTGCCAGGCGGTCATTCTCACGCGTCAAACGTTCGTTCTCCCGGCGCGCGGCCGCATCGCCCGAGGGTCGAACGGCACGCTTGGTGGCACCGCCGGATTGCCTCGTGTCGCGGGCCTGGGTCCACTCGGCGATCTGGGATTGGTAGAGACCCTCGCGGCGCAAAACCGCGGACTTCTCCCCGTGTGGGGCGTCGCGGTACTCGTCGATGATCTTGTCGCGGAACTCCGCGGTGAAGGTCCGCCGCGTCGGCTTCGGCGCCGGATCGACTGGCCTACCAGCGGGTGCGGGCTTCGGGCTACTCACGGGATTGCTGCTCCAGTCATGCCCTCAAACAGTGAACTCGGGGACATCCGAGTGTCTCACCACAGCCTGACAGAGAGGGATCGACCCCGTCAGTACTCAAGGCGCACGGCATCGGCAAGCTCTCGCATCTCAGCCGACAGGGTGCGACGTTCACGCACTACGCGACCAAGGATGTCTCGTGCGTATCGTTGCTGCGTAAGCCATTCAGGTGCAACCGAATACACTTCCCGCAGTACTTGAAAAGCCTCACCGTATTGACGCAACTGTATATGTGCGTTGGACACATCCAGTCGATGACGTAGCCGTCCCGCTGCTGTCGGCGACAACACTTCAGTAGGTAGACTTTCTGCGATCGCTATCGCCTCGGTTGGACGCTCAGCTATCACCGCGCACTCAGCGGTTATCTGCGCGACTGTCACCGGGCCGAACAATCGATTCGGATTGGGGTCGTAGAGCACTTCTCGACCTATCCGGGATGCCGCCGCCCGTGCGAGGCTCAGAGCGTCATCGGTTGCCCCTGGCGAATTGTCGCGTACTCCGACATTGGCGACGTAGAGCCACAAGCGGCCCCAGAGCGCGAGCTGTGACGCACTTGCGCGCGAGAAGCGGGGCTCGATGTCGTCAGCCCACTTGACTGCCAGCTCACGTGCGATATCCAAGTTGCCTTGCCGCAGGTGCGACCAGACCGCCACATTCACCGCACCGACCGCTATTCCGCGCTCGGGAGCAACATCGACAGCTTGATCGAGCGTCATTGCCGCTACGTCGAATTGCCGATTCTGCGTCAGCATCCACCCCGTCAGGCTGAGCAGGCGGGCACGGATCGCTCGCCCATCGTCATCGGTCAGTGATTCAGCGTCTCGCAGCAGAGCGGGAAGTATTGCCGCGATGTCGACGTATCGGTGTGCGTCGATCATGGGGATGAGCGCCCGATACGCGGAATTCACGCCGTCGTTGGTCGCCTGTTCCTCGTCAGTTGCAGCTACTCCGCTCGGAATCGCCAGCGCGCGACGCACGGGTTCCCAGATATCGGACGTCGCAGGGTCGGCGTGCTCGGCATCGGTTGCCTGTCCACCCTGGAGGCTCGAGGTGCGAACGCGCAGCCCAATAGCCAGCTTGCGTAGCGTTTCCAACCTGGTGTCGGATCGCTCGCCCTGTTCGATCTTGCGAATCAGCGACACCGAAACGGACGAAGCGTCCGCGAGCTCTTTTTGTGTGAGGCCGCGCCGCTTGCGAACCGATCGCAGCCGTTCCCCTAGGTCCATACACACAAGCCTACGTCGCCGAGCACAGCGCATCAGCGCTTGGCAACCAGCCAAAACCTCTGCGCAATAACTGCCGTCGCCCGCATACATCTCGCTATTGCTACTTCGCACAACCTTCGGTTCCGGAGTGCCATTGTCCGGCCGCCCATGAACCGTTGAGGCTGATTGCAGCCCCGCCGTCGGGTTGACGAGTCCCTCATCCTCGTCCTCGGCGGTGGGTGCCTACCACGTCGACATTCGAGCAGGAGGCGCAGGGAATGGGATGGCCCAGCGACGACGAAGACCAGCACACGCCGACCGCGCAGGACCACTACTACGCGCATCTGGTGTACCTGCGTAGTCACCGTGACGAGCGCAACGCGGTCCGATTGGTACGGCTCGAGGACCAAGGCCCGCCACCACCCGAATCCGGTGATGGGGCGCGTGGCTGGCTGCGATGGCACGCCCGCCATCCCCCCAGCGCCGACGAGTTCGCCGACCTGCTGTCCAAACTTGCGTACGAAGGCTTGTTGACCGGCGACGACGTCGCCGCCTATACGGGTGGGGTCACCGCGGATTCGGTGGCCGAACTCATCGCGCGAATCGCCGCAATCGACGACATCAGCCACGCCCGAGAGCAGGCGGGCCGGTCATGAGCGCAGACACCCCGAGCACACGCTGTGAGTACTACCGGCGGATCTGTCACCTACCCGCGCGCGTCGATCCGACCACCGGGCGTATCACCGTGCGTGCTGGTCTGGTGTGGGGGATCCAGCTGCCCGCCGGACTCGCCCAGGTCGTGAAAATGGACCTCGACCGCCGCCAGCACGGAGGCGGACCGGTCATCACCGCACCCCGCGAAGCACGGTGGACATTTTTGACCCGCTCCGATATCCCCGCCACCATCGCCGCTCGCGACATGCCGTTATGGCGTAACCAGGTCACGATCCTGCATGACGGGGACGACATCGTGTTGCCTTCGCCCGCGGATCGAGGCCATCTCTACCGGGCCTGGATCACTCCCGCGCACAGTTCGTTCCGACCCTCCGGGCTCGCGGTACTGGACTCGATACAGGTATGCCTGACCGCCCGTGAACACGCCGACACCACCACCCGCCTCTACGCCTGACAAACCCCCGCAGACTCCCGCACCCCGACAGGTCGGTGACACCGTGCCGCTCACCGACCCACTGTCGATGGCGTGCGGGAACGGGAACCCCGGGGTTGGCAAACCCGCATTCCGGTGCCGCCGCAGTGCCCACGCAGGCACCGGAAACCACCCCGGGGTTCCCACCCTCAATACTCGAAGTAAGGAGCGAACACTATTGCCTAGCAACGCAATCGGATTGATCAACCTGGAGCACAGCCCCGCCGATCCTGCCGCCCACCTACTCATCACCACGTTGGTGCGCCACCACGGATTCACCCTCACCCATACCCTCACCGTCGACGCGGACACCTACATGCCCACCGCGTTGATCGTGGCGACCGCCCACAAACACCACGCGGCCATCATCGTGGCCCCCACCCTCGCCCACTTCGGCCCCAGCCCCAAAGCCCTCGCCCTGACCTGCACCCTGATCGTCCCCACCCTCACCATCCCCGCCGCAGGCAGCTGGAACCCCAACCACTGACAACGTCACCGATCACCCCTCCCGAGACCGACCGCGAACGAGTTGCACACCCCGCGCCGGAATACCACTCACGTGGGGACACTGCCCCTACGCTGTGCATCGCGTACACGACCGGACAGGACGGAGCACCACCATGACCGACGAACAACTCGACCTGGGATTCGAGGTCGAACAGACCGCGTGGGGCAAATGGGTCGACACCGACCGCCGCACCGCACAAGTCCGAAGGTTCATGGAACACGTAGGGTTGCAACAGCTTCCAGTGCAACCGTGGCCCGAGGACTCGCCGGAGGTGAAACGGCTGGATCCTGTCGTCGCCGACCTGTTCCCCGATATGGCGACCGCGATGGCGCCGGAGAACGCCGACATCGCGGACGCGTTCATCTGCTTCATGGGCGAGTGCTTCATCCGATACGCGGGAGCCGAATGGATCGAATTCGAGTGGTTCGGCCGCGAACATTCCTTTTACGACCAGGTGAACCCGGCTCTGCGGTTCGATACCGACGACGAGGACGAGGATACGGTCTGGGGATTGATGGCACGGCTGGTCGACTACGACCCCGAGACGCACAACGGCATGTTCTCGAAACTTGCGGCATACATTCGCGAATACGCCACCTATCACGAAGAAAAGCGCAGCGAGGACGCCTCGAGGTAGCTCAACCTCCATGTACCAGGGGGGACAGTCGTGCCGGATGGATACGACAAAGACCGAGACAAGATCGAAAACAACCAGCGGGGGCGAATATTCGAGAACGGAGCCGATAGATATTTTCGAGACAGCGAGACCGGATACGTTCACGCATCTCGCACATACGTCTCACGTGCCGGAAATATTCAGTTCGACAAGGTGCGAGAACACGACGGCCGGACATACACGATCGAAGAGAAATCCGGCAGGATGGAGGGCGGTAAAGACGAGAAGCAATTAATGGTCGTCAGAGCTCTGTTCGAAGCGGGAAAAGTTCAACAGCACACTTTGCGTTCGGTCCACGGTGAGCATATGTCACCCGAGATCCGCAAGCTGATCGACGCACTGGCCCGTGATTTCCCGGCCCGGTTCACCCATCACGTGATCTCCCGCGCCGACGCCCGCGAGATCTGGGCGCGGGGTTTGAATTTGGAGCGTGGGCAGCAACTCGAGCTGCCCCAGGTTCGACAGCTAGCGCGCGAGCACAAGGCCCAGCAGCAGGCCCGCGCCAACGCCCCCGAACGCGGACCCGAGACCGGCCGCGACAGTCGAGGCCATGTCAACGAACCACGCGCCCCGGAGCGAGTACCGGAAACTGTAGGCACACAGTCTATTTCGAGGGTCGAGCGTGAACGTGTCGAACATCTGCGGACACTGGCGATGGCGGCAGCGCTCGAACGCGGCAGAGACCTCGACACTGCCCGCCAGGCCGTTCGCGACGCCATCACCGCCCAGGCGATCGAAGTCGCTGTTTCCCGCGCGCAGGGCCGAGAACTCGACCCCGAACTGTTGCGTGACGCCCACGCCGCGTTGAGCGCCGGACTCGAGCAGATCCGCGAACGCGAACGCCAGAACTCACGCAACATGTTGACCGCCGCAGGAACCAGCCCCGAACAGATCGCAAGCCTTGCCCCCGTCCTCGAGCACAACCGCGAGGCCCGCCGCGAGGAAACCGTCCGCCATCTCGACAGCATCGGCAAAGAAGTCCAACGCCACGAGTGGGTACGAGAACTCACCACCCACAACGAACGCGCCCAGCAACGCGGACTCGAACACGTGCGAGAAGTCCAAGCCAAAGCCGCCGTCCGCACCCCCGAACACGACGCACGAGTCCAATCCGCCGAACGCGAAGCCCGACAACTGACGATCGACCCCGACCAGGCAGCCCGACTCGACCTCGAAAAGTTCCGGGCCGTCCGATACGGACGCTCTCTCGGCTACGACCACGAGGCGAAAGCGCACATCTACCAACGCGCCGGTCGACCACCCATCGAAGTCGAACACGACGCCCGCGAACGAGACCTGGCGATCCTGACCAACAACGTCGAACGAGGACTCACCGTCGAACAGATCACCGTCGCACGCCTCGCTGAAGCCGGGCACGCATTCCCCGTTGAGGAAGCAGCCCGAGCCCGATCCATCGAACCACCCACAGAAATCCTCGCCAGGGACCACGATCGCGGCCAGGAACGCGGACTCTACCGCGACCGGTAACCCCGCGAATCTCGCGATGCCGGGGCACTTGCCGCGCCGGATTCGGAACCCTCACCACATGCGGAACCCGCGCCGGGGGTGCCTGCCAGAAGCTCAGCTACGTACTTGGCAATCTGACCATTCGCGAAATAGTTGGTGGGGGCGCAGGCGTGAAAATCATGTGAAGACAGGAGGAGTCCTTGCTGCGGAGCGCATGCCCGCACGAGCCCAGAAGGCTGTCGTCGTGGCGTAGAATTTGCGTGCCTAGTTGACAGACACAGCTCGCTCAGCCCACATGCACAGCTCGGGAGAACGCTTGCCGGACTACGATTTTCACACACTGTCACCGACAGATTTCGAGCTGCTGACGCGCGATCTTCTACGAGAAAAGATTGGCGTTGAACTTGAGGCCTTCGGGCAAGGGCCAGACGGCGGGGTTGATCTAAGAGCGCGTCTGAGATCTCGGTCACCGGCTGGCGTGTGACGCCGGATATGTAGAGGGACTCCCGGTACGACTGAGGTTTCCACACCAAGACGTCACACCGAGAGTCCCTGTGCCAGTGTCGCTTACCTGCTTGTGCTTGTCGTGCCCAGCCCACGGCGAGTCGCCGAAGTGCCCGTTCTATCCGTCTTCGTCGCTGACCGACCCGCAGTGGGCGATCCTGGAGCCGCTGCTTCCGCCACCAGGCAACACCGCCGGTAAGGGCGGCCGACACGAAAAGTGGTCGCGGCGGCTGGTGTGCGACGCGATCTTCTACCTGTCGCGCGGCGGGATCGCGTGGGCGCAGCTGCCGCACGATTTCCCACCTGCGAAAACCGTGTACGACATCTACCGGCGATGGACGAAAGCCGGTGCATGGCAACGTATCCACGATGCACTGCGTGATCGTGCCCGAGTCGCCGCCGGTCGGGCGCCGCAGCCGACCGCGGCGGTGATCGACTCGCAGACCGTGCGCGGTGCCGACACCGTCGCAGCGGGTACGGCCGGATACGACGCGGGCAAGAAGATCAAAGGCCGCAAACGCCACATCGCCACCGATACCAGCGGGCTACTGCTGGCCGTCGTGGTCACCGCCGCCTCGATCCAGGACCGCGACGCCGCGCACCGGCTGCTGGCCGCTGTCGCGGCCCGCTTCGCCACCATCACGCACGTATTCGCCGACGGCGGCTACGCCGGGCGACTGGTCATCTGGACGAAATCTGTTCTCGCCCAAACTATTCAGATCGTCAAACGCAGCGACACCGCCACCGGGTTCGAAGTCCTGCCACGCCGCTGGGTAGTCGAACGCACATTCGGCTGGCTCGTCAAACACCGCCGATGCGTCCGCGACTACGAAACCCGCCCCGACCACCACGAAGCCATGGTCTACATCGCTGCCATCCACACCCTCACCCGACGACTGGCTCACGCCAGCACACCAGCCACATGAGATCCCAGACGCCCTCTCAGCTTGAGATTTAACCTCTGAGCTGGGGTAGGTCGCCCCGGTTGATCATGGGTGAAGCCCTTGGTTGATGATTCATCTTGCTACAGAACGAATCTCATGAACCAAGGGCTTCGATGAACAGTGTGCACGATCCTGGTCGCGAGGGTGCGGCCGGGGAGTTGTCGGCGTTTCGGCAGGAGTTGTACCGGTGTGCGAGCGCGCGAGCGGATGCGTTGTTCGAGCTGTGTGAGGCGGTGTTGTGCGCGGACGGGCCGGTGACCACGCTGGTCGGGTTGTCTCTGGTGGCCGAGCATCGCCGTGGTCATGGCGGTATGTACGACGCGCTGGCGGCGGGCCGGCTCGATGTCACCAGGCTGCGGCGGGCGGTGACCGGATTGCCGGTCCCGTGTGAGCGCGGCGGCCGGATCAGGCTGGCGGTGGATGTGTCACCGTGGCTGCGGCCCGACGCTATGACCAGTGCCGACCGTTGTTTCTGTCATACCTATGGGCGCGGCAAGGGCAACGCGCAGCTGATCCCGGGCTGGCCGTACTCGTTCGTCGCCGCGCTCGAGTCCGGGGCGTCGAGCTGGTGCGCGCTGCTGGACGCGCAGCGTATCGGCCGTGACGAGGACCTCACCGCGGTGACCGCCGCCCAGGTCCGCGACGTGGTTGCCCGGCTGCGCGCGGCCGGGCATCATCGGCCCGGGGATCGCGACATCGTGATCGTGTTCGACGCCGGCTACGATATCTGCCGCTTGGCGTGGCTGTTGGCGGATCTGCCGGTTGAGCTGGTAGGTAGGGTGCGGTCGGATCGGGTGTTCTGCTTCCCCGCCGCCGCGCGGGCCCGCACGGGCCGCCCGCCGCGCCACGGCCCGGTGTTCACCCTCGCCGACCCGGCGACCCATCCCGAGCCCGCGGTCACGACCAGCACCGACACCCTTCGCTACGGCACCGCCCGCACCACTGCCTGGCACCGGTTGCATCCCCGGCTCACCCACCGCGGCCCCTGGGCCGACCTCGACGGTCCGCCACCGATCATCGAGGGCGCCCTGATCCGGTTGACCGTGGATCGGCTACCCGGCGACCGAAACCCGAAACCGGTGTGGCTGTGGACATCCCGTGCCGAAAGCGCCGCAGCGGACGTGGACCGCTACTGGCAGGCGTTCCTGCGCCGCTTCGACATCGAGCACACCTTCCGGTTCCTGAAACAAACCCTCGGCTGGACCCGGCCCCGGGTCCGTACCGCCGCCCAGGGCGACCGCTGGACCTGGCTGATCCTCACCGCCCACACCCAGCTGCGGCTCGCACGCGGCCTCACCACCGACCTGCGCCGCCCCTGGGAGAAACCCGTCACCGACCCGCACCGGCTCACCCCCGCCCGCGTCCGTCGCGGGTTTCGCCACCTCCGCCGGAAAACCCCCAATCCGGCCAGCGCGCCGAAACCCTCACGCCCCGGCCCCGGCCGCCCGAAAGGCAGCAAGAACCGGCACATCGCGCCACATCCAGAGGTCGGCAAAACCCGTGTGGCCCCGGCTACGCCGGGGCCACAACCTTAAATCTCAAGCTCAGACCTTGCCGCCCGAACCGGCCTCGGCCGTGTCGAATACCGCTGCGGCTACGCCCACCGGGTACGACGCGCGCCGTACCGTCGCCCTGCTCGCGGTGATACTCACCGGACAGTTCATGGCGGTGCTCGACTCCTCCATCGTCAATGTCGCCATTCCCTCGATTCGCGGCGATCTGCGCACCAGCGGATCGTCGCTACAGCTGATCGTGGCCGGATACGTGATCGCCTATGCCGTACTCCTGGTGACGGGTGCGCGGCTGGGTGATCGGTTCAGTCAGCGCCGCGTCTTCATCGCCGGGCTCGCCGTGTTCACGGTGGCATCACTCGCGTGCGGCCTGGCGTGGGACGAGACCGCGCTGATCGTGTTCCGATTCGCGCAGGGGATCGGTGCCGCGGCCATGGTGCCGCAGGTGATGACGCTCATCCAGCGCGATTTCACCGGTAACGCCCGCGCGAAGGCGCTGAGCCTGTACTCCGCGATCATTTCCGGCGGTGTGGTGGTCGGGCAGGTACTCGGCGGGCTGATCGTGTACGCGGATCTGTTCGAGAGTAGTTGGCGCGGTGTCTTTCTGGTGAATGTGCCGATCGGCCTGGCACTGCTCGTCGCCGCGCCGAAGGTGCTACCCGCCGATTCCGTGCGCTACCACCGTGCGGTGGATCTCCCCGGCTTGGGGATGCTCACGGTCGCGGTGCTGCTGTTGGTGTTGCCGCTGGTGCTGGGACACGAACAGGATTGGCCGCTGTGGACCTGGATCAGCCTGGGGGCCAGTGTGATCGCGGTCGGCGCGTTCCTGCTGATCGAGCGGGTGGTCGCGGCGCGTGGCGGGGAACCGCTCTTCGCGCGACGCGCACTACGTGCGCCTCGGCTGTTGCTCACGGCGGCGACGCTGTTCGTCGTCATGGCGACGTTCGGCGGATGGATGTTCGTGATCGCCATCCACTTGCAGAACACGCTCGGCTACAGCGCCCTGCACGCGGGACTGCTCTTCATACCGATGGGCCTGACCTTCGCGCTGGGAAGCCTGTATTGGGAGCGCCTTCCGGCCCGGTCGCATGCGAGGACCATTCCCGCCGGATTGGTCGTGGCCGCCGCGTCGATGGTCGCGATGGGGATGCTGTTGCGCGACGGCGCGGAGTTCGGGGTCGCGGCGCTGATCCTGTCCGGTTTCATGGGGCTGGGCAACGGCCTCGCCTTCAGCCCGTTGATGACGCGCACACTCGCCCGGATTCCGAGGGATCTGGCCGCCGATGCCAGCGGCATCCTGGTCACGAATGTCCAGTTGGGCATCGTCGTCGGCATCGCCTGTTTCGGGACGGTATTCCTCGGTCTGGCCGGGGCGACGACGGTCTCGGCCGCGCACGCGCTCGGCGGAACCGCCATCGCGGAGGGGGTCACGGTGTTGGTCGCGGCCGTGCTCGCGGCCAGGGCCGCGCGCTAGACCCGGGCCCGGTCCGGAACCGCGCGGGCGCGACTCATCGCCTGGGATACAAGGCATCTCACCTCGTGTTTCGTCGGGGCACCACCGTCGAAATTCAGCTTGATACTCATGTAAGGCTGAGTTAGCTTCTAGTGGCCCAGATCACAATCAGGATCGGGTCGCCGAATATCGCCGAATGTGCGATCCGGCGTCGAAACATGTAGCTCGACGGGGTGCCCGGCGCTGATCGCCCGGCACGACCCGGCCTGGAAGGGCATCAGCATGGGTAGTAGATCCGGTCGAATCGCGGCGGCGGCGCTGGCCGCCGCGTGCGTGTTCTCCGTCGTTTCGTGCGGCGACGACAGCAGTTCCGAGGCAGGCGGTGGCACCTCGATCGCCCCGGGCGTCGAGGCCACGGGCACGCCGATCAAGGTCGGCCTGTTCAATCCGTCGAAAGGCCCGGCGACCCAGGCGGGGGTGACGACGGGCAAGCACGCGGCGATCGAATACATCAACAAGCAGATCGGCGGCATCGGCGGCCACCCGATCGAGGTGGTCGACTGCGGTATCGACAACACCTCGCCGGAGTCGACGATCTCCTGCGCCAACCAGTTCGTGCAGGCCGGTGTGGTGGCGGCGCTCGACGGCTACAACGCCGAATCTTCCGCCGCCATGCCGATTCTGACCTCGGCGGGAATTCCGCTGGTCGGCCAGATTCCGTTCAATACCGCGACCGGCGCGGTACCGGAGAACCGGGTGTTCTTCGGCCCGCCACCCGCCGCCTTCCTGGTCGGATTCCTGCAATCGCTCAAACAGGCGGGGAAGAACTCCTTGACCCTGGTGAATTCCGATCTGCCCCAGGCGCATCAGGTCTTCGACAACCTGCTCACTCCGCTGGGCAAGCAGTTGGGCATCGAGGTCAAGAGCGCGTACTACCCGCCGACCGGCCCGAACTTCACCGCGCTCGCGTCGACGATCGCGGACGGTTCACCCCCCGCGGGCGGTCTGATGACCGCACCCAACGACAACACCTGTAACAAGCTGGCACAGGCGCTGAAGTCCGTGAAGTACTCGGGCACCGTATTTCTCGCGGCCTGCACGGAATTCGTCGACATCATGGGCGCGCAGGCGGTAGGCGCGCAGGCGTATTCACCGGTGTGGCTGCCGCCCGCCGTCGACTCGGCTCCCGAGCCCGCGAAATCCAATCTGAAGACCGCCGAGAAATTCATCGAGAACGCCGGTGGCACAGCCGGTTTCTACGCCTACGGGACTTTCTCGTTGCTGGTCGACTTCGCCCAGGGGCTGGCCTCGGCGGCCCCGGCCGAGTTCACCGGGCCGTCGATCCTGACCGCGCTCGAGGGGCTGACCGACTACCAGAGTTTCCTCGGCCCGAAACTGACCTGCGGCAAGGCGACCACGCCGAACTGCACCACGGACATGCTGCTGTTCGAGGTCACCGGGGACAAGAAGCAGGCACCGGTTTCCGGCGGGTACATCACCCCGAGTCCCGAAGTCCTGAAATTGATTCCGGGCGCGGCGTAACCGACCGGGGATGGCCGTGAGGGGTGGGCCGCCGACGGGTCCGCGGTCCACCCCTCACGGCCTCGGCCATCCACAGAAATAGGGGCACATGGGCCAGTTCTTGCAGTTCGTCTTCCTCGGTCTCTCGGTCGGCGCGGTATACGCCGTCCTGGCCTCGTCGCTGGTAGGAGTGCACGCCGCGACGGGAATCATCAATTTCGCGCAGGGCGCGTTCGCGCTGTGGGCGGTGTATGTCGTCGCGGCACTGCGGACCGACGGGACGTTCGTCCTGCCGATCGGCAGTCTCGCACTCGGTAGCGAGGAGTATCCGACGCCGATGGCGGCGGCGGTCGCGTTGGGGATCGCCTCGTCGGCGGTCTGGGCGCTGCTGGCGCACCTGGTGGTGTTCCGCCCGCTGCGTCACGCGCCGGTACTGGCGCAGGTGGTCGCCTCGGTCGGGTTGATGCTGTTCATCCAGGCGCTGGTCGGGTTGCGGTTCGACACCGAAAACCTTTTCGCGTCACCGATTCTTCCGGAGAACACCGTCACGGTGGCCGGTGCGCTGATCAATGTGTCCAATCTCGTCCTCGCCGCGATCGCGATCGCCGTCGCGATCGGCCTGCGCGCGTACTTCACGCTGACCACCGCCGGTATCGCGACCCGCGCGGGCTCGGAGGACGAACTCGCGGCCCGGCTGACCGGATACTCACCCGATCGGCTCGCCGCGATCGTGTGGACGCTGACCGGCGCCGCCTGCGGGCTCATCGGAGTGCTCGCCGCGTACACCATCGGGTTGAACGAGACGAGCTGCACCTTCTACGTGATCCCGGCATTGGCGGCGGCGCTGGTCGGTCGGCTGTCGTCGTTCGCGGTCGCCTGCGCGGCCGGGTTGGGACTGGGGTCCTTCCAGGCGGTCGTGCTGTGGATCGACACCAAGGACTGGCTGCCGAACTGGGCGCAGGCCGGGCTCGGTGACGCGGTGCCCTTCGTGATCGTCGTGATCGCGCTGTTCCTGCTCGGCGGCCGGATTCCCGCGCGCGGCTCGCTCGGGGCGGTGAAGATGCCCGCGGTGCGGATCCCGCGAATCAGGTTCGTGCCCACGGCCGGGGTTCTCACGGTCGCCGTCCTCGCGATCGTCTCGACGACGGGCACGTGGCGCTACGGCGTCGTCACCTCGATCATCCTGTCGCTGATCGCGCTGTCGCTGGTGCTGCTGACCGGGTATCTCGGTCAGATCTCCCTGGCCAGTATGGCTTTCGCGGGCACCGCGGGATTCGCGTTGTCGAAGTTGTCCGACGGCTGGCACGTGCCGTTTCCGCTCGGCATGATCGCCGCGGCCGCGGCCGCCACCGCGCTCGGCGTCCTGGTCGGGGTGCCCGCGCTGCGCATTCGCGGCGCGCAACTCGCGGTGGTGACCCTGGCGGCCGCGCTGGCGATCCAGAGTTTCGTGTTCAACAACCCGTCGCTGACCCCCGCGCAGGGCAATCTCATCGCCGATCCGACCCTGTTCGGCCTCGACCTGGGTGTCCGCGAGGGCACCGACCTGGTCACCCTGCGCTTCGCGCTGATGGTGCTGGTGGTCGTCGCGATCTGCACACTGGCGGTGATGCGGATCATGGGCGGCGCGACCGGCCGCGCGCTGCTGGCGGTGCGATCCAACGAGCGCGCCGCCGCCTCGGTCGGCATCGACGTCGCGGCGACGAAATTGCTCGGCTTCGCCGTCTCGGCCTTCCTCGCCGGTATCGGCGGCTGCCTGATCGGCTACAGCCGAGGGCAGCTCTCGGCGGGATCGTTCACCGTGATGATCGGATTGACGGTACTGGCGATGACCTACGTCGGCGGCATCACCTCGGTTTCGGGCGCGTTCCTCGCGGGAACGGTCGGCCCGCTCGGCGTGGGCTACGTATTCCTCAATCAGACTCTCGAACTCGGCGAGTACTACGACCTCATCGCCGCGGGGGTGCTGCTGCTGATGGCGGTGCTCAATCCCGTCGGCATCGCGGGCGCGTTCGCCTCCGCGAAAGAATCTCTCACCGCGACTCTTTCGCGTCGACCGGCCCGAGAACCGGTCACCGAACCCGTCGCAGACACCGGAAGGGAGGCAGTGACCCATGTCGGATGACCTGACGCCTCTGCTGCGTACGTCGGGGTTGTCGGTGCGCTACGGCGGCGTCGTGGCGAACGCCGATATCGATATCGCCGTCGACCCCGGTGAGATCGTCGGCTTGATCGGACCCAACGGTGCGGGCAAGACGACATTCGTCGACGCCGTCACCGGATTCACCGAGTACACCGGACATGTCGGCCTCGGAGGCGCCGCGCTCGACAAGCTCGGCCCGCACCGCCGACGCCGCGCCGGACTGGCCAGGACGTGGCAGGCGGGGGAGTTGTTCGGGGATCTGACGGTCGCGCAGAACCTCGCCGTGGCCGTCTCGCCGACCGGTCTGCGCACACTGTTCTCCGACATCTTCGGAAGTTCGGCGCTGCCGAGCGAAACCGTCGACGCGGCACTGGAATTGGTGGGCGTGCCCGGCGTGGCCGCCCGGCGTCCCGATGAATTGACGCTCGGCCAGCAGAAACTGGTCGGCGTGGCGCGCGCCCTGGTCGGCGGCACCAGGGTGGTGCTGCTCGACGAGCCGGCCGCCGGGTTGGACACACACGAAAGCCTGGAGTTCGGAGGGCATTTGCGCCGGGTCGCCGAGGCGGGCGTCGGTGTGCTGCTCATCGACCACGACATGTCGCTGGTCCTCGACATCTGTACGCGACTGTATGTGCTGGACTTCGGCGTCGTCATCGCCGCCGGAGCGCCCGCCCTGATCCGAGAAGACCCCCGTGTGATCGCGGCCTATCTGGGCACCACCCGGTCAGGCGAGAGCGAAACGGCGGCGCCCGCGAGTGCCGCCCGACCGGCAGGAGAGACCGAATGACCGGCTCGGCGATCGCCGAAGTGCCCGTGTCCGAGACGAATCCGGCGCTGCGCATCGACAAGCTCACGGTCGGGTACGGCGGTGTGCCCGCCGTGCGCGAACTGGATGCCCGGGTGCGACCGGGTGAGATTCTCGCGCTGTTGGGGCCGAACGGTGCGGGCAAGACCACCACCCTGCTCGCCTCGGTCGGGGCGCTTCCGGTGCTCTCGGGCACCATCACCGCGCTCGGCGAACCGCTGGATCGACGGGTCGAGCGAAACGCGCGCTGCGGCGTCGTCCTGGTACCCGACAGTCGCGGGGTGTTCCATCGGCTGTCGGTCGATGACAACCTGCGCCTGGCCCGACGCAAGCACGGTCCGTCGATCGCCGACGTCCTGGACTATTTCCCCAGACTCGGGTCCATGCGCTCGCGGCGGTGCGGCACCCTGTCCGGTGGTGAACAACAGATGCTCGCGCTGGCGAAAGCGTTGCTGTGCGCGCCGAAAATCCTGCTCATCGACGAACTCAGCCTCGGGCTCTCACCGATCGCGGTCGAGGATCTGCTGCCGCGACTGCGGGTGATCGCCGACGACCAGCACATGGCTGTGGTACTGGTCGAACAACATATCGAACTGGCGTTGTCGATCGCCGACTCCGCGGTGGTGCTCCACCACGGCAGAGCCGCGCTGTCGGGCTCGGCGACCGAGTTACGTGATCGCCGGGATATGGTCGAGGCGGCGGACTTCGGTGCTGTCGGAGAACCCGTGGGTGGTCCCGCCATGACCTGACACGGGCCACCACGGTGGCCGCGTTCGATCGGACGACCGCAGGCGAGGGCGTGCGGCACACGAGGGAGGGGGAGCGTGACCGGAAAGCCGGACCGAGGGAAGACGGCGCGTCGCAGTACCCGCAATCGCCCCACCGACAACGAACTGCTCGACGCGGCCTGCGCGGTGATCGCCGAAGTCGGCGTCGACCGGACCACCATGGACACCATCGCGCAGCGCGCCGACACTTCCCGGGTGACCCTCTACGCCCATTTCGGTTCTCGCGACGCACTCGTCGACGCGGTGATCGAACGCGAACTCGAGGCGTTGACCGCCTGGATGTTCGAGATCTACGACAACGGCGAGACGATGCAGTACGGGCAGCGCGCCAGGTATTCGGTCGAATCGCTCTTCGACTACGCGCGCCGACACCCCGAGGGATTCCGGGTGCTGCTCGACAACCGATACGACGACAGCCATCCGGGGCGACGGCTCTCGGCCGCCCTGGAACCGCGTATCGCCGAGCGGTTGCGAGCGAACTACGCAGAACGCGGGACACCCATCCACGGCGGCGCCGACACCCTCGCCACCATGCTCCTCGGGATCAGCCTCGATATCGCCTACCGTGCCGTCATCGTCGCGGGCGCCGATATCGACGCGGCCTGCGACCTCGCCGTGACGGCGTCGCTCGCGGTGCTGCGCGCCGTCGAACCCGAACAGCTGCGCGCGATCGATACCTCGCCGGTGCCGAACGGTTCGTAACGACCACCGGTCGACGTACGCACGCGTGTGCCGGGTCGACTGACGAGTCCTCGGGTGGGCAATCAGCCGGAGGCGATGTCGTCGGCCAACGGTGCGATGGCGGCGATGATCAGGCCGGTCGTCTCGCCAGGTACTCCCGCCGCCGACAGTGCGTCCGCGAGGTGGTGGGCGACCAGGTCGAAATAGCGCCGGGTGATGCCGCGGCCTCGGTGGACCTGTTTCATCGAGGGGCCGATGTACGGGTCGGGACCGCCGAGGGCGGCGGCGAAGAATTCGACCTGACGTCCCCGCATACGTGCCATGTTCACGCCCGCGAAGAACTCCGACAGCGCGGCGTCGTCGAGGACGCGCGCGTAGAAGTCCTCGACGACGACTTCGATGGTTCGGCGACCGCCGATCCGGTCGTAGATCGGCACGTCCCCCGGCGGGGGCGGATCGGAGGCGAAAGGTGCGGCGGAACACATGATTTCAGCGCCCGCTTCTGGTCGTCGACGGGGACCGGTCGGGTTTCGGTTCGTAGTCGACTCTCGATCCGAGACGTCTGGTGAGTCCGTGCATCGTCGCCACTCCTCATTGAGTTGAGCATCACCCGGTGCGGGAGCGAGAGGTGCTCGCGCTGGTTGGTCGTTGAGAATATATAATAACTTAGTGGTTCTCGAGTGGGCTATTCGAACCGTGGATGACGAGACTTCGGATGGGTGCGCAGCTGCTTATGAAGTCCGATAGTCCTTGGCTGTAAGAGGGCGTCTGGGATCTCATGTGGCTGGTGTGCTGGCGTGAGCCAGTCGTCGGGTGAGGGTGTGGATGGCAGCGATGTAGACCATGGCTTCGTGGTGGTCGGGGCGGGTTTCGTAGTCGCGGACGCATCGGCGGTGTTTGACGAGCCAGCCGAATGTGCGTTCGACTACCCAGCGGCGTGGCAGGACTTCGAACCCGGTGGCGGTGTCGCTGCGTTTGACGATCTGAATAGTTTGGGCGAGAACAGATTTCGTCCAGATGACCAGTCGCCCGGCGTAGCCGCCGTCGGCGAATACGTGCGTGATGGTGGCGAAGCGGGCCGCGACAGCGGCCAGCAGCCGGTGCGCGGCGTCGCGGTCCTGGATCGAGGCGGCGGTGACCACGACGGCCAGCAGTAGCCCGCTGGTATCGGTGGCGATGTGGCGTTTGCGGCCTTTGATCTTCTTGCCCGCGTCGTATCCGGCCGTACCCGCTGCGACGGTGTCGGCACCGCGCACGGTCTGCGAGTCGATCACCGCCGCGGTCGGCTGCGGCGCCCGACCGGCGGCGACTCGGGCACGATCACGCAGTGCATCGTGGATACGTTGCCATGCACCGGCTTTCGTCCATCGCCGGTAGATGTCGTACACGGTTTTCGCAGGTGGGAAATCGTGCGGCAGCTGCGCCCACGCGATCCCGCCGCGCGACAGGTAGAAGATCGCGTCGCACACCAGCCGCCGCGACCACTTTTCGTGTCGGCCGCCCTTACCGGCGGTGTTGCCTGGTGGCGGAAGCAGCGGCTCCAGGATCGCCCACTGCGGGTCGGTCAGCGACGAAGACGGATAGAACGGGCACTTCGGCGACTCGCCGTGGGCTGGGCACGACAAGCACAAGCAGGTAAGCGACACTGGCACAGGGACTCTCGGTGTGACGTCTTGGTGTGGAAACCTCAGTCGTACCGGGAGTCCCTCTACATATCCGGCGTCACACGCCAGCCGGTGACCGAGATCTCAGACGCGCTCTAAGCTATGCCTGCCGTAGACGGCAGGTGAAAGCTAGCTCGGCGAGTGGTGGGGCGGGAATTCATCATTCGTCGCACGCTGTATCGATACTGTGAATAGTTAGTTACATAATCGCTTGCTAGTTGCTAGTTGCTAGTTGCTAGCACCTGAGTGGGCGAATACGGAGCGGCGAGCATGCGGGAGTGGCCGAACTACCGGGTGCCGACGGCAGGGATCCACCGGATCCGTTGGTGGGGGAGCGCCCCGCGGCTCATTCGGTCCGGCGAAGTCCCGCGATCAAGAATTCGATGAGCCGCCGTGCGTCGTAGCGCAGATTCGCGCTCGCGCCCGCGCACAGGCTCCCGACTCCACGCATGAGTTCGTAGGCGTCGAGATCGGGGCGGATCTCCCCGGAAGTAGCTGCGGCATCGAGTATTTCGGTGCAGACGGGGACCAGTCGATCGAGGAAGTACGAGTGCAGCGGGTCGAAACATGGGTCGTCGGATTGGAGTACGGCGGCGAGTCCCTGTTTGGTGATGACGAAATCGACGAAGCGGTCGATCCAGGATCGCAGGGCGGCGTACGGTGTCGCGCTGGTCGCCAGGAGTTCGGGGCCGTCCACGGCGAGGGCGTCCACCTGGTGTCGGTAGACGGCGATGATGAGGTCCGCGCGCGTGGGGAAGTGGCGGTAGATCGTGGCCGTGCCGACGCCCGCTCTGGTCGCGATATCCCGGATCGGCGCCTCGACACCCGAGGTGACGAACACCGCCGCCGCCGCGTCGAGCAGCGCTTTCTCGTTACGCCGGGCATCGGCCCTTCGGGGGCGGGTCGCGCCCTCGGTGGTGCGGTCGTCGTTCACCTCGTCCTCTCCTTCGTGGCGCGGTCGATAAACGGGACAGTGTCCCGTATAGTAAAACGTGACAGCGTCCCGTTTCTCCATTCTGTCAGATCTCGCCGACGGCCCTGCCGTTGCGGCCGTCGAGCGGGACAGATCTCGGAAGGAATTCTGCGTGAACCAGTCGAACGCAACGATGATCGCGGGTGTCGAATCGCCCGCGCCGGTCGTCTCGGTGAAGCCGATCATCCTGCCCGCTCCCGAGCGGGGTGATGACCTGCGGGTACGAGTATCCGCGCCGGTAACCGGGCAGGCTCTGCCAGTGCTCGTCTTCTCACACGGCTTCGGCTCGTCGTCGGACGGCTACGGCCCTCTCGCCGACTATTGGGCCGCCCACGGTTTCGTGGTGATTCAACCGACCCATCTCGACTCCCGAACCCTGCGGCTCGCTCCCGACGATCCCCGCACACCGCTGATCTGGCGGTCGCGAGTGGCGGATATGACCCGCGTGCTCGACCGGCTCGAACAGTTGGAGACCTCGGTTCCCGGCCTCCCCGGTCGGGTCGACCGCGACCGGATCGCGGTGGCGGGCCACTCCTTCGGCGGCCAGACCGCGGGCAATCTCCTGGGAGCGCGCGTCCACGATCCCGACGGCGGGGACGGCGTCGACCTGTCCGATCCCCGCGTCGCGGCGGGCGTCCTCCTGGCCAGCGCCGGACACGGAGGTGCGGACCTGAGTCCGTTCGCCGCCGAGCACTTCCCGTTCATGCACCCGAGTTTCGCGGCGATGACCACCCCGGCGCTGGTGGTCGCGGGCGACCACGACGACTCCCCGCTGACGGTTCGCGGACCGGACTGGCTCACCGACGCGTACCACGCGAGCCCCGGCAGCAAGAGCCTGCTCACCGTATTCGGCGCCGAACACTCCCTCGGCGGAATCCCCGGCTACGAAGCCGCCGAGACGACCGACGAGAGTCCGGAACGGGTCGACCTGATCCAACGGGTCACGCTGGCCTATCTGCGGAAAGCCCTCGACATCGACGACATCGGCTGGAAGCAGGCGTGTTCGGCACTGCTGGAGGGTAATTCGTCACTGGGCCGCATCGAGTCGAAGTGAGATCCTCGGGGTCGCACAGGCCGGAACCGGGATACTGGGAATATGGCCTCCGCGCACGACTCCGATCCGGATATCTCCGGCGCGCCGGTCGGCCGTCGCGTTGTCCTCGGATTACTCGCGGCGGGGGTGGCCGGTGTGCTCGGCGGCGCCACCGTGCAGACCGGTTTGTCGGCGGTACTCGGGCCGATCGGCAACCGCGATCCGACCGGTTTGGTCGGGTTGATCCCGGTCGGTGACTCGTTCCGGTTCTACTCGGTCACCGACAGCGTCCCGCATCGCGACGCCGGGAACTATCGGCTCGATGTCACCGGTCTGGTCGGGGCGCCGCGCGGGTACACGCTCGAGGAATTGCGGGCCATGCCGCAGACGACGCTGGTGCGGGATTTCCAATGCGTCACCGGGTGGCGCGTGCCCGAAGTGCGGTGGAGCGGAGTACTTCTGGCTGATCTCCTGGACACGGCCGGGGTGCGCGACGAGGCTCGGGCGGTGCGATTCGCCTCGTTCGACGGTGAGTACACCGAGAGTCTGACCCTCGAACAGGCCCGCCGCGACGACGTGCTGGTCGCGCTGGAGATGATCGACGGGCCGGTCACCCATGACCACGGCGGGCCGGTCCGGCTCTACGTCGCTCCCATGTACGGGTACAAGAGTCTGAAATGGCTGTCCGGCATCGAGGTGACCGCCAAGGTGATCCCCGGCTACTGGGAGCGGAACGGGTACGCCGTCGACGGATGGGTCGGCAGGTCGAACGGTCGTGACGATGACCCGACCGGCTGAATCCGGCGCGGTCCGCCTGCACCGGTTCGGACGGGTCGAACGCGCGGTGCACTGGCTGACCGGACTGCTGGTCGTCAGTTGCGTGGTGACCGCCGCCATCCTCTACAACGGCCCGCTCGCGGTGCTGGTCGGCAATCGGCACATCGTCGAAACCGTCCATGTCTGGAGCGGTTTCGCGTTGCCGATCCCCTTGGTCGCGGGCTTGGTTTCCGCGGCCTACCGCGCCGATCTGCGCCGCTTGAACCGCTTCACCTCGGCCGACTATCGGTGGTTGCGCTCCAGAACCCGCCGCCGTTCCGGTGCGGATGTCGGGAAGTTCAACGCGGGCCAGAAACTCAATGCCGCGCTGAGCGCCGGGTCGATTCCGGTGCTGCTCGGGACCGGGGTGATCATGTTCTTCCCCGACTGGACGCGGCTCACCTGGCGCACCGGCGCGACCTTCGTCCACGACTGGTTCGCGCTCGCGTTCGGCCTGCTGATCGCGGGCCATCTCGTGTACGCGCTGCGCGATCGGGAGGCCATGCGCGGCATGCTCGTCGGCACGGTGTCGAAATCCTGGGCGACGCGCGAGCACATGCTGTGGGCCGCGCGCGCGGAATCGGAACGGCGCGACCGATAGCGATCGGTGGCGGTCGGATCGGTGGCGGTCGCCGGGTTTCAATCATCGTGAGCTGACCCATCGCACTGCGGTGGCGGTCGGTGGTCCACTCACTGGACAACGCGCGACCACCCGTTCGGCGTCCGATCCGGATGAAAGACCCACCACAGCAATGAGGAACATTCGATTCCGCAAACTCCTGGCCACGACCGCGGTGGCCACCGCCCTCGCGACGGCACTGGCCGCCTGCGGTGGCTCGTCGTCCTCGTCGGGCGATTCCGTGGGCGAACCCGTCTTCGGCTCGACCTTGCAGTTCTACGATCCGGTGCAGTACACGGCGTGGCTCCCCACGAATTCGATCTGGTCCAACAGTCAGGTCACCAACAATCTGGCGGAGCGGCTGACCTGGCAGGACGCGAAAACCGGCGAGATCAAGCCGTGGTTGGCGACATCGTGGGAGATCAGCGACGACAAGCTGAAATACCGGTTCCGGCTGCGCGAGGGTGTGACCTTCAGCAACGGTGATCCGGTCGACGCCGCGATCGTCAAGGCGAACTACGACCAGCACGGCTTCGGCGACCAGAGACTCGGCATCCCGCCGGATCGTTTCTTCTCCGATTACCAGGGCGCCCAGGTCATCGATCCGCTGACGGTGGAGATCTCCTTCACCAAGCCGAACGCGGGATTCCTCCAGGTCGCCTCGTTCTACCGCGCGGGATCCATTCTGGCGAAACCGTTCCTGGAGAAGGATCTCAACGGGCAGGGACTCGCCACGAACTGGATCGGCTCCGGTCCCTTCGTCGTCGAATCCGTCGACGGCACAACGGGAATCACGCTGAAACGGCGCGAGGACTACAACTGGGCGCCGGAGGGTTCGGCGCATCAGGGCAAGGCGTACCTCGAGCGCGTCGTCTTCAAGACCGTTCCCGAGGCGGGCACGCGGGTTGGCGCGCTGCAATCGGGCCAGGCCCATATCGCGCGCAATATCGCGCCCTACGACGAGGAGTCGGTGACGGGCGCGGGCGGTCAGATTCTCGCCTTCCCGGTGCAGGGGCAGACCAACAAACTCTCGGTGCAGCTCGATTCCACGGCGCCGATTCTCGACAAGAATGTGCGACTCGCGTTGCAGGCGGCCACGAATCGCGAGGAGATCAACCGGACGGTGCTCTCGCCGAGCTACCCGATCCCGACCAGCATTCTGGTGCAGGGCACGCCGAGTCGCGGTGACGCGACCAAGTATCTGGGCTACGACCAGGGCAGGGCCGAGTCACTGCTCGAACAGGCGGGCTGGAAGAAGGGCGCCGACGGCATCCGGGTCAAGGACGGCAAGAGTCTGCGGCTAGAGATCTGGGTCGCGCCGTATTACCAGGTCTCCCAACCGGTTCTGGAACTGCTGCAATCACAGTGGAAGAAGGCGGGCGCCGAGCTGAATATCCACAGCACGTCGCTGACCGAGTACGAGGCGACCCAGACCGCACGCCCGGACGAATGGGCGCTGGTGCAGGGCCAGACCTCGCGGGCCGAACCCGATGTACTGCGGACCGCGTTCGACAGCGCGGGCACGAACGAACTGCACGCCACCACCCCCGACGAGAAATTGAACGAACTGGTGCGCGCGCAGGCCTTCTCCTTCGATCCGGCGGCCCGAGCGAAGGCCGTGCAGGCGATCGAGGATCACCTGTTCGCGGAGGGCTATGTGATCCCGCTCTACGACGAGACCCAGGTGTTCGGCCTCGCGCCGAACGTGCACGGATTCGGTACCGAGTCCACCGCGCGGACCTGGCTCTACGACACCTGGATCTCGGAGTAGCAGCGGACCGGGGCAGTCGAAGAACAGTTACGGAAGGTGAGCGAAATGCGCGGCTATGTCGTCAGACGGCTGGGGCAGGCGGTGCTGGTGCTGTGGGCCGCCTACACCCTGTCCTTCGTCCTGCTCAGCGCGTTGCCGGGGGATTCGGTCAACAACCGGATCCAGAATCCGGACGCGCAGATCTCGCCGGAGGCCGGACGGATCATGCTGGAGTTCTACGGCCTCGACCGGCCGATCTTCGAACAGTATCTGCTCGGGATACGCGGGGTGCTGACCGGGGAATTCGGCTATTCGCTCGTCAACGGCAAACCCGTCACGCAATTGCTCGCCGAGGTACTGCCGAGCACCGTGCGGTTGACCGCGCTCGGTCTGGTCTTCGGCCTGCTCTTCGCGGTGGTCGTCGCGCTCGCGAGCAACTACGCGCCGTGGGCGTGGTTGCGCGGCCTGTTCGGCACCGCGCCCGCGCTGTTCGCCTCGGTGCCGACCTTCGTCGTCGGCATCCTGGCGCTCCAGTTCCTGTCCTTCCGGTTCCACCTGATCCCCTCGGTCGACGACGGCAGTCTCCTGGCACTGATCGCCCCCGCCGCGACGCTGGGACTGTTGATCGCCGCGCCGATCTCACAGGTTTTCGCGCTCTCGATCCACGCCACGCGCCGCGCGCCGTTCGTCCACGTGCTGCACGCGAAGGGTGCGGGCGAGGGGTACATCTTCCGCAAGGACGTGCTGCGCAATTCGTCGCTGCCGGTGTTGACCCTGCTCGGGCTGGCGCTCGGCGAGTTGATCGCGGGGTCGGTCGTGACGGAATCGGTCTACGCCAGGGACGGCATCGGGCAGCTCACGGTCGGGGCCGTCGACACCCAGGACCTGCCGGTCGTGCAGGGCGTGGTGCTGCTGTCGACGGCGGCCTATGTCCTGGTGAATCTCGCCGTCGACCTGATTTATCCGTTCGTCGACCCGCGCGTGCTCGTCGACGGCAGGACGCAGCGGGTGACGCGGGTCCGCCGCACCCGCGGGCGCAAACCCGTGGCCCGGGTCGTGGCGCCGACACCGCACCGTCTTCCGCCGGAAATGGCGATGCCGTGACCGCCGTCGTCGAGACCGGGAAGTCCGGTGCGGCAACGCCGCTCACGAGCGAGAAGCGTTCGCGCGAGCGCGTGATCACGGCCGTGCGCTGGTTGGGCGGACACTGGAGTCTGCTGCTCGCGATCGTCGTCGTGGCCGTGGTGTTGCTGTGGGCGCTGGTGCCGGGCCTGTTCGTCGCCTACGACCCGTTGGCGGTGGATCCGGCGAGCAAACTGAAACCCCCGTCGGGGCAGCACTGGTTCGGCACCGACCAACTCGGCCGTGACCTCTACAGCCGGGTCGTCTACGGTGCGCGCGCGTCGCTGACCGGATCGGCGGTCGCCGTCGCGGTCGGTGTCGCGGTCGGCACCCTGCTCGGGGTGCTCGCGGGATGGTTCGCCGGATTCACCGACAGCGTCCTGATGCGGATCATCGACGTGGTGCTGTCGATTCCGGGCTTCCTGCTCGCGATCACCATCGTCGTCCTGCTCGGCTTCGGGGTCTTCCAGGCCGGTGTCGCGGTCGGGCTGACCGTGTCGGCGACCTTCGCGCGGTTGATCCGCTCGGAGGTCATGAAGGCGCGCACGAGCAATTACGTCGAGGCCGCGATCACCAGCGGCGCTTCCACTTTCGATATTCTGCGCCGCCACGTGATCCCGAATTCGATCGCGCCGACCGTCTCGCTGATCACCGTGCAGTTCGGTATCGCCATCGTCTGGATCGCCTCGCTGAGTTTCCTCGGACTCGGCGCGCAGCCGCCCGATCCGGAATGGGGGCGGCTGGTCTCCGACGGGCGCAACTACATCGCCACGCGCGGCTGGTTGACGCTGTGGCCGGGCCTCACCGTCGTGGTCGTCGTCCTCGCGACGAATCACATCTCGCACCACATCACCAGGAGGACGTCATCGTGAGTGTCGTCCCCGAACATCTCGTCGCCGAACACCCGGTCACCGAATCCGCCGTGACCGCTCCGGTTCTCGCGGTGCGGAACCTCAGCGTCGGCTACCGCGTGAAACGGCGTATCGAACCGGTCGTCCACGACGTGTCCTTCGAGGTGGGGCCGGGACAGGTGCTGGCACTGGTAGGGGAGTCGGGCTCCGGCAAGACCACCACCGCGCACGCCGTCCTCGGATTGCTCCCCGGCAACGGCGAGGTGATCGGCGGCCGCATCACCTTCCGCGACCAGGTTCTCACCGATCTGTCGGCGAAGGGCTGGCGCGAGATCCGCGGCCGCGCGGTGAGTCTCATCCCGCAGGATCCGACCGTCTCGCTCGACCCGGTGCGCCGCGTCGGCGACCAGGTCGAAGACGTGTTGCTGCTGCATACCGACCTGGGCGCCGAGGCGCGAAGGGCACGCGTGCTCGAACTGTTCGAACTGGTCGGCTTCGACGATGTGGAACGCCGCTTCCGGCAGTACCCGCACGAACTCTCCGGCGGCATGCGCCAGCGGGTGCTGATCGCGACGGCGGTGGCGGCCGAGCCGGATCTGATCATCGCCGATGAGCCGACCTCCGCCCTCGACGCGACCGTGCAGAAACAGGTGCTCGACCTGATCGACGACATTCGCGTGCGCACCGGCACCGCCCTGGTGCTGGTGACGCACGACCTCGGCGTGGCCGCCGACCGGTCCGACATCATCGGCGTGATGCGCGACGGCCGACTCGTCGAAGCGGGACCGACCGCGCGGGTCGTCGCGAATCCGGGCCACGACTACACCCGCCGACTGCTCGACAGCGTGCCCGCGCGGCGCGTCGGGACGCGGACCCGGGCGGCGGTGGGGCAGGACCGCGCCGTCGTCATCGAAGTATCCGAACTGCGCAAGGAGTACGGCGCCGTCGCCGCGGTCGACGGCGTCTCGTTCGAGGTGCGCCGGGGCGAGACGTTCTCCCTCGTCGGAGAGTCGGGCAGCGGCAAATCGACCACCGCGCGCGTGCTGACGGGGCTCACCGAGGCGACCTCGGGCCGAGTCTCCTTGTTGGGCAACGACATCGCCCGGATCGGCCGACGTGGGTTCCGGCCGCTGCGGCGTGACGTGCAGATCGTCTATCAGAATCCGTTCTCGTCGTTCGACCCGAGATTCGACGTGTACGACGTCGTCGAGGAGCCGTTGCGCTCGTTCCGGTCCACCCGTCGCCCGCGCGGTCGGCGTCCCGACCTGGACCGGGTCGTCGCCGCGCTGGAGGCCGCCGCGCTGCCCGCCGATTTCGTGAACCGCCACCCCGGCGAACTGTCCGGCGGGCAACGGCAACGGGTCGCGATAGCGCGGGCACTGGTTCTCGAACCGAAGGTCGTCGTCCTGGACGAGCCGATCTCGGCACTGGACGTCTCGGTCGCGGCGCAGATCCTGGATCTGCTGCGCACCCTGCAAGAGGAACGCGGCCTGACCTACCTGTTCATCTCCCACGACCTCGCCGTCGTCCGCGCCATCTCGGATCGGGTGGCGGTGATGCGGCACGGGCACATCGTCGAACAGGGCGCGGTGGAACAGGTCTTCTCCGATCCAGCCAACGAGTACACGGTGCGACTGATCGACGCGATCGCGGGCCGCGAACTCACCGTAGGAGGTTTGTCATGACTGCTCCGTCTCGTCTGGACCACGCGCTGGTGCGGATCCGGTCGGTGCTGGCCGAACTCGCCCTCGGTGTCGGTGCGCGCGACCTGGCCTTCGAACATCCCGACGAACTGGTGCGGGAACTGGCCGACGCCGGATTCGGGCGGCTGCGGGTTCCCGTCGAATTCGGCGGGTTCGACGTGGACCTGCCGACGCTGTTCGATCTGCTCGCCGAAGCGGGACAGGCGGATTCGAATATCCCGCAGATCTGGCGCGGCCATTTCACCACCGTCGAGATCCTGCGCGCGGAGATCGACGAGGACGTCAGGCAGTACTGGCTGCGCCGCGTCGGCGCGGGCGAGGTATTCGGCAACGCCCAGTCCGAGCCGTCGGCCGTGGTCGCCGAGGCCGTCGCCGCTGGCGCGGCGGTGCGGGAATGGGGTGCGACGACGACGCGGGTGCGCACCGACGAGAACGGCGACCGTTTCGTCTCCGGCACCAAGTTCTATTCGACCGGAGCCAGATTCGCCGACCACATCCGCGCGGCGGTGGCCGACGACAAGGGCACGCGCGGTTTCGTCGTCATTCCGGCCCGGCACGCGGGCGTCACCCACGTCGACGATTGGGACGGGATCGGGCAGCGCCAGACCGGCAGCGGCACAACGCTGTTCGACGATGTTCCGGTCGAGCCGCACGGTGATATCGGCGCCTTCAAGGAATCGCTGCGCGGGCTCGACTCGTTCGTGCAGATCGTGCACCTGGCGAATCTGACGGGGATCGCGCGCGGCATCGTCACCGAGACGGTCGATCTCGTTCGCGCGCGCACCAGGACGAGCCTGCACGCCCTCACGCAGACGGCGACCGAGGATCCCGAGGTCCTCGGCGTGATCGGCCTGCTGGAGACCCGCAGGCTCACCGCGGAGACACTGCTGCGGCTGGCCGCGCAACGCCTGGAGGACGCGCACGCGGGCGGCGCCGAAGCCGATTTCACCCGGGCCTACCTCGACACCTCGGCGGCGCAGGTCGCCGTGATCGAGGCGGTACTCGACGCGGCGACCAGGGCTTTCGACGCGGTCGGATCGTCGGCGGCGCGTAACAGCGTCCACCTGGACCGGCACTGGCGCAACGCCAGAACCCTCGCCTCGCACAATCCGGTGGTCTACAAGCCGAGGGTGATCGGGAATTTCCTGGTCAACGATGTCGCACCGGTGCCGGGCTACTACCGCAACCGGCCGTCGGTCACCGACGCGGCCGAGCGGTCGGAGACCTCGCGATGACCGCCCTGCACGCCGAACCCGAAACAGAGTCGGCGACAACGGATTCGGTGTTCACCGTCGACGGCGTGCGTGCCGCGATCGGTCCGGTCCTGCGCCGTCTCGGCGACAGCGCGGCGCTGCGGGAACAGACCCGCGACTACGCCTTCGCCGACGTCGCGGCCCTGGCCGCCGCCGGAATCGGACTCGTCGGCATCGCCGAGGACGACGGCGGCGCGGGCGGATCGCTGCGCGAAGTGACCGAGGTGATCATCGACGTGGCGCGCGCGGATTCCAGTGTCGCGCAGGCCCTGCGCAGCACATTCCTGATCGCGAACCAGGTCGCGAGCCGACCCGACCTGCCGCACCGCGCGCTGATCCTGGCCCGGCTGCGTGACCGGGATCTGTTCGCGGGCACCGTGAACGAGCGTACCGGCGGCGCGAGCGGACAGACCAACGCGACCGCCCGCCGCGAGGGCGCGGGCTGGGTGATCACCGGCGAGAAATACTACTCCACCGGCGGTCTCTACGCGTCCTGGTTCTCCACCCAGGCGTCGGCCGAGGACGGCACCCCGGTGCGCTTCATCGTGCCGCTCGATCGCGCGGGGGTGGAACGGCTCGACGATTTCGACGCCGTGGGCCAGCGGCTCACCGCCAGCGGCACCACCCGCTTCACCGAGGTGCGGGTGTCCGACGACGAGGTGACCGTGCTCGGCGACAGTCAGCCGGACAATCCGTGGGCGGGTTCGTTCGCCCAGCTCTATCTCGCGGCGGTACAGGCGGGGATCGCCGCGCGAGCCCTCGACGACGCGGTCGGATACGTGCGGGAGAAGGCGCGGCCGATCAAGCACAGTTCCGCGTCGACGAGCGCGCAGGATCCCTATGTCAGGGAGACGATCGGCCGGATCGCCGCGCGTGCGCAGGCGGCGCGGGCCGTCGTCCTGCTCGCGGCCGAGGCGCTCGAAGATATCCGGGGTCTGACCGGCACCGCCGCGCGCGAGGCGGGCGCGGCCGCCGCGGTGCACGTCGCCCAGGCGGGAACGATCGCCATCGAATCCGCGCTGAACGCGGCCGAACTGCTCTTCGACGTCGGCGGCGGTTCGATCACCGATCGCGCGCTCGGCTTCGACCGGCACTGGCGCAATTCCCGCACCGCGGCCAATCACAATCCGAGACAGTGGAAGGACGCGGTCGCCGGGGCCTATCACCTGACCGGCGAAGAACCGCCGACCACCGGCCTCTTCTGAGTTCCCACCCGACAACACATCGAACGGAAGACGACATACCGATGAGCTCGAGCCCCTACGACCTGACCTACGCCGCCGCGGCCGACCGCTACGAGAAGGTTCCCTACCGCCGCACCGGAAGATCCGGCCTGGATCTTCCGGCCTTCTCCTTCGGGTTGTGGCAGAAGTTCGGCACCGACTACCCGTTCGCCACGCAGCGCGAGATCATCCTGCACGCCTTCGATCTCGGCATCACCCATTTCGACAACGCCGACCGCTACGGTCCGCCGCATCGCGCCGCCCAGAAGAATTTCGGCGCCGTCCTGTCCAAGGATCTGGCGGCCTACCGTGACGAGCTGATCCTGTCGACCAAGGCGGGTAACCCCATCGGCCCGAGCCCGTATCTGCGCGGCGGCTCGCGCAAATCGATCCTCACCTCGCTCGACCACAGCCTGCGGGATCTTGGCACCGATTACGTCGACATCTTCTACCACCACAGCCCCGACCTCACCACGCCGCTGGAGGAATCGGTCGGCGCGCTGGTCAGCGCCGTGGAACAGGGCAAGGCGCTCTACATCGGTATCTCCAACTATCAGGCCGAGCGCACCCACGAGGCCGCCGAACTGCTGCGGCAGGCAGGCGTTCCGCTGCTGATCCACCAGGCCCGCTATTCGATCTACGACCGGCGACCCGAACGCGACGGACTGCTCGACACCGCCGCCCAGGACGGATTCGGCGTGATCGTCTACTCGCCGCTGGCGCAGGGTCTGCTCACCGACAAGTACCTGGAGACGATTCCGGCGGGCGCGCGGGCGCAGAACAGCAGTTTCCTGTCTCCCGACGTGATCGACGAGATCTACCGGCAGCGCACCTCCGAACTCAACAAGATCGCCGAGGCACGCGGGCAGTCGCTCGCCCAGCTGGCGCTGCAATGGGTGCTGCGCAGGCCCGAAGTCACCTCGGCGCTGATCGGCGCGAGTTCGACCGCGCAACTCGACCACAATATCGCCGCCGTGGAATTCCCCGATTTCACCGACGACGAACTGGCCCTCATCGAGGAACACGGCGTGCACGGGACCGGTCTGAACCTCTGACCCGTCCCGAGCCCGACGACACGACGCCGCGAGAACCCCCGGCAGGTAACCGTTCTCGCGGCGTCCCCGTATCACCCCGCCTGCCGTAGCTCACATACGAGAGGTCGACGATGTCCGGATTCCACCTCAATCTGTCGCTGATGACGCCGGGGCATTTCCGGCACGCGTGGCGGCGCGATCACGCCGATCCGCTCGCCTACCTCGATATCGACTACTTCCAGCGGCTGGCGAAGATCGCCGAAGCCGCGAAGATCGACGCGGTCTTCCTCGGCGACGGCCCGGCCTTGCGCGGCGAGATCGAGGAAGCGCCCGGCACCGGCATCGATCCGCTGATACTGCTCGGCAATCTGGCGGCGGTGACCGAGAATCTCGGCGTCGTGATCACCTCGTCCACCACCTACAACTCGCCCTACAACCTCGCACGGCGCTTCCAGGCGCTCGATCACGTCACCAAGGGCCGGGCGGCGGTCAATATCGTCACGACCGGAACCCCCGCCGCGGCAGCCAATTTCGGCCTCACCGAACATCCGGACAAAGAGACCCGCTATCGCCGGGCCTGGGAATTCCTCGATGTCGTCACCCGGCTGTGGGACAGCTGGGAATCGGGGTGGCTCGTCGCGGACAAGGAGTCGGGTCACTACGCCGACCTCGGCAAGATCCACCCGATCGACCACGAGGGCGAATTCTTCTCCGTCGCGGGCCCGCTGCCGGTCGCGTCCGGCCCGCAGGGCAGGCCGGTGGTGGTGCAGGCGGGCGGGTCCGAGGGCGGACTCACACTCGCGGGCGATTTCGCCGACGTCGTGTTCACCGTCGCGCAGACCCGGGCGATGGCGGTCGCGTTCCGCAACGATATCCGGCGGCGCGCCGCGGCGGCCGGTCGTCATCCCGACGACGTGAAGATCTCCCTCGGTGTCGTGGTGCTCGTCGAGGCGACCGAGGAACAGGCCCGCCGCCGCGAACAGGAACTCTACGATCGGCTTCCCATCGACCGGCTCACCGCCGCGCTGCTGACCAATCTCGGTCTGCCGCAGGACAGTTTCGGCCCCGACGATCCGATCGGGGCCGACGATCTGCCCGAAACCCTTCCCGCCGGAGCGTTTTCCACCGGATTCGGTATCTCCACCCGCGCGCTCATCGCGGAGGGGCCGCGCACTCCGCGCGAACTCGTCCAGCGCGGTGCGGGCGGTTCCGGGCACCGGCTGGTCGTCGGCTCGGCCGAACAGGTCGCCGACGATCTGGCGGGCTGGTACGAGGCGGGCACGGCCGACGGTTTCACCGTCATGCCCGCGGAAACCGCCATCGACCTGCCGAATTTCACCGAACTGGTGGTGCCGATCCTGCAGGAGCGGGGCCTGTTCCAGAAGGAATACGCCGCGCCGACGCTACGGGAGCGGTTCGGTCTGCCCTTCCCGCATCGCGAGCGCGCCGCCGACAGCCTGCCCGCCTGACGGGATCGTGTCGTCCCTACCGGCCCGGCCCGGTGGGGACAGCGGCACCAACGCCGCGGCCGCGAGCAGCGCCGCCGCGCCGACCAGGAGCAGGAACCGCCAGTCGCTCAGCCAGGCCGCGGCGAGCGGAGCCCCGGCCCGTGACAGCGCGATCGGCACCGTCATCACCGCCAGAATGCTCGCGAAACGGGCGACGCCGAAGGTGTCGGCGACGATCGAGGGCCGCGCGACGACACTGATCCCGTAGCCGAGTCCGAACGCGACGACACAGGACATGGTCAGCGCCAACGAGGTGCCCATCAGCGGTAACAGCACCAGCCCGAGCCCCTGGACGGCGAACGACACCGCCGTCACCCGCGTCATCCCGTAGCGGTGTGCCAGCGGAGCCAGTGCGAGCCGGGAGAAGATCTGGGCGACACCGACCGTGATCGGCAGTGCGGCAGCGGTCGTCGCCGAATGCCCGACATCGCGGAAGTAGGTCACCATCATCAGCAGGAAGGCCGAGGTCGACCCGCTCTGTGCCACGAAAGCGATGACCAGGAGCCAGAAGTCGCGATCGCGCAGCGCGCTGCCGATCGGGACACCGCTGCGTTGCGTGACCCGGCCGGTGTGGGCGGCGGTGCTCGGCACCGCCCACAGGTGCGCGGGCACGGCGATCAGCGCGAGACCGGCGGCGAGGGTGAGCAAGGTGTGGCGCCAGCCGAGATGGCCGTCGAGCCAGCCGGCCAGGAAGTAGTAGAAGCTGGTGGCGAGGCCGCAGATCATCGTCACCGCGACGATCGCGCCGTCGCGGTGTTTCGCGTCGGTCGCGACGACCAGGACCGCGAACGCCGCCTCGTAGGTCGACATCGCCAGGGCGAGCCCGACGAGGGTGAACGCGAGATAGAGCTGGGCCAGGCTGTCGGCCTGCGACCACAGCACCACGGCGAGGACGCCGATCGCCGAACCGGTGCTCATGAGCACCCTGCCGCCGTATCGGTCCAGCAGCGCGCCGACCGGAACCGCGGCGAGCGCGCCGACCAACGTCGAGATCGTGGCCGCGCCGGTGACCGCCGTCCGCGAGACGCCGAGGGCTTCCGACATGGGAATGAGCAGCACCGTGAACGCCTGGATCATCGCGCCGTACCCGACGGTCTGGGTGATGGCGAAGACGACGACCAGCCGTCGCCAGTGCTGCGATTCGCGTTGCGGGAGAGGGGCGGTGGTGGTGCTGTCCGCCGTCACTCTCCGAGCAGCGGAAGCAATTGATCGCCCTGACGCTCGATCTCCCGCAGATACGGGGTGTCGGAGAGTACGAAGTGCGTGATGCCGAGGTCGCGGTATCTGCGCAGCGATTCGGCGACATCCTCTGGCGAACCGACCAGCCAGGTGGTGCCTGCGCCGCCGCCGCCGTATCGGCCGGGCGCGGTGTAGAGGTTGTCGTCGATGACATCGCCGCGCGCGGCCAGGTCGAGCAGTCGCTGCTGACCGACGGCGGTGCGGCGGTGCGGGTTCTGTGCGGGATCGGGCTGGTTCTTCGCCATCTCCGCGACCTTCGCCTCCGCCTCGGCCCAGGCCTGCTCGGTGGTGTCACGGACGAAAGTGGTGACGCGCAAACCGAATTCGAGCGGCGCGTGTTCGCGGCCGAGTTCGGCGCTCAGCGTCCGCAGGTGTTCGATCCGCTCCTGCACACCGGCGAGCGGCTCGCCCCAGAACAGTTGCACGTCGGCCTCGGTCGCGGCCACCCGCTGCGCGGCCTCGGACGCGCCACCGAAATACAGCGTCGGGTGCCGCCGCTCGCCGCGCCGGGCGATCCTCGGGGTCACGGTGGAATCGGTGACCCGGTAGTGCTCGCCGTGGAAAGTGACGTTGTCCTCGGTCCACAGTTTACGGACGAGCTGGAGGAATTCCTTGGTCCTGGCGTAGCGATCGGCCTGATCTTCCTCGGCTTCGCCGTACGCGCCGAGATTGTCCTTGCCGGACACGATATTGACGCGCAACCGTCCTCCGGACAGATGGTCGAGCGAGGCCGCGGCGGAGGCGAAATGGGCCGGACGCCAGTATCCGGGACGGATCGCGACCAGCGGCTCGAACGTCTCGGTCCGCGCGGCGAGCGCGGTGGCGACGGTGAAGGTGTCGGGCCGCCCCCAGCCGGTACCGACGAGCGCGCCCTTCCATCCGTGCGCCTCGAGTGCTTTCGCCTGCGCGGTCAGCGTGTCCAGGCTGTTGTGATCGGCGGTGACCGGTTCGCCGCGGTGTCCGGGCGTGACCTGATTGGGGATGTACCAGAGGAATTCGAGACTCATGCGGGTTGATCCTGTTCGGTGGTGCGGTCACCGGGTCGACGACGACCGACATCCGGTCATCGAGATTATCGACCCGGATGTCCGGCCGGATCCGGCGCCGAACGCGCCACGGCGGGAGGGGGAACCCGTGATCTGCGACGACCGACCCGATCGGAAATAAATTCCGGGAGATTCGATGGACCGATCCCGCGTTCGCGGCGGCTGTGCCCGGCGAGCCCGGTGGACGGCGGTAGGTCGCGTAGCAAACAGGTGGCGCGGTATGTATTCGTGGCCGTCGCCGGGCGTCGAAACTCCCCTGATGCAGCGAGAACATGATCGACTTGTCATCTCACTCGGTAGGGCATTCGGTCCCGAATTCTGGTGCCAGTTACTAGCGGTGGGTGGGTAACCCTGTTACCGTGGCACTCGATCGGAAGTTCGTATATGCGGTTCGCCTCAGCGCGCGATAGGGACACGTCGACGACAGTGCCGAGCCTGCATGTCCACGCGGAACGAGGTACCACCATGGCTCGAGTCCTCCCGTCGTCTGCGTCGCCGGTGTACGAGGGTTTCGCGACGGCTACCGGGGGCAGGTGGTTGTATCCCACGGCCGTGACCACCGAGGGAACCTGCCAGGGGCTGGCCGAGGCCGTCGACTGGGTGACAGCCGTGACCCGCCGTATCGGTGGCACCGTGCTGGTGTGGGTACCGAACGATTCGGCCGTCGACACCTGTGCCGCCCTGCGTGAATTCGTCGACACCCAGCGCGTCGTCGCCGCCGTGGCGGGCGAGGCCGCCCCCGAATGGCACCGCGGTCCGGTACTCGCGGTCTGGCCGAGCCGCGCCGAACTCGCCGAACTCGCCGACGACCCGCGCACCACCGCACTGTGCGTCGCACCGGCGCGCAACGCCGACCTGGTCGCCTGGGCGGCCCTGACGGATCCGGAACTGCTCGCCGACGCCGTGTTACCGCCGACGCCGCCCACGACGAATCCCATCGTCGCCCAGGCGCTGATCACCATGAGCGGCATGCTCACCACGCCGCTGACGCTCGCCTCACCCTCGGATCATCGCGACGCGACTGCCATTCTCGACATCCTGCACCGGGCGGGCCACGGATTCAGTGCCGACGCCATCTACACGTGGGCGCTCGCGCACGGCTGGCCGGCACTCGGCGCGGGACGGCTGGCCGAACTGGCGTCGAGTTTCGACACCGGGAATCCGCCGCCGCTGCCGGGCGGGAATCCGTTCCATCCCGGCGCCATCGAGCTGTGGCAGGCCAGGTCGGCCGAGGCCGCGCATACGAGTATCCGATCGGGATGGACCTCCCGCACCGAGGTGCGTGACCTCGCCGGGACCCGCTGACCGCTATTCGGCCGCTCGTTCCGGGATGACCGCGTCGGCGGAATCGTCCTCGGGCGTGGCCGGTGCGGGCAGGGTGAACCGGAATCGGGTTCCGCCGGTGTAGTCGGTGTCGATCCAGATCTTGCCGCCGTGGTACTCCACGATCTTCTTGCATACGGCCAGCCCTATGCCCGTTCCGCCGTATTCGTCGCGATTGTGCAGTCGCTGGAAGATGACGAACACCTTGTCGGCGAACTCGGGTGCGATGCCGATCCCGTTGTCGGCCACCGAGAACTCCCACATGCCGGTGCCACTGTCGAGTTCGCAGTCGACGCGGATGGCGGGCGTGAGATCGGGTGTTCGGAATTTGATGGCGTTGGCGATCAGGTTCTGCCACAGCATGGTCAGCAGCGTGGGATCGCCGACGACCTCGGGCAGCCGGGCCGGTAGTTCGATACGGCTTCCCGTGCCTTCGATGACCGAGGAGATATTGGTCAGCGCCGCGTCGAGCGTGCGGCCGAGGCCGATGCGTTCGGTCCGGTCGGTGAGTCGGCCCACGCGGGAGAAGGCCAGCAGATCGTTGATCAGGATCTGCATGCGTTTGGCGCCGTCGACGGCGTAGTCGATGTACTGCTTGCCGCGCGCGTCGAGTTGGTCGCCGTAGCGTTTCTCCAGCAGCTGACAGAACGAGGCGACCTTGCGCAACGGTTCTTGGAGGTCGTGGGAGGCGACGTAGGCGAACTGTTCCAGCTCGGTGTTGGAGCGGCGCAGCTCCTCGGTCTGGGCGTCCAGATCGGCCTTCTGCCGGGAAAGGACGGCCTCCTGGCCGCGCGAGGACTCCAGTTCCGCGACGATGCGCGTGCGCATACTCTCCACCGCCGCCGCGACCGTGGTGACATCGGCGGGGCCCGCGACGCCGATGTGGTGGGTGAAATCGCCGCCGCCGACGCGCAGCGAGGCCTCCGTCAACGCCGAGATGGGCCGGGCGACGAGCCTGCGCACCAGAATCGTCAGCGCCACCCCGGTGATCAGGAAGACCGCCACCATCAGCGTGAGCACCGTATCGCGCAGCACCCGCGCGTTCTCGAGTTCGCGACGGTCCTCGGCGATGGCGTCGGCCATACCTTCGTTCTGTCTGTCGAAGGCCGCCCGCAGCGTGTCGAACAGCTCCTTACCGCGCGCCGACGAACTCGCCGTGCCCGGCGCCGGTGCGCCTGCGGTCACCGCGGCCGCGTAGCCGGAGCGCCAGTCGTTCGCGGCCTTCTCGGCGGCGTCCAACTCGGCCAGCCGGTCGGGACGGTCGGCGAGCAGGCTGCGGATTCGGTCGGCCGCTCGGGCCTGCTCCCGCTGTCCGTCGAGATAGGGCTGGAGGAATTGCTGGTCACCGGTGATCGTGAAGCCACGGACGCCGGTCTCCTGATTGATCAGCGCGTTCTGCCACCGATAGGTCTCCACCGACGCGGGCTGGGTGTGGTCGAGCAACCGGTCGGTCACCGTGCCGGTGTGGGCGATCACTTGGGCGCCCACCGCCGCTCCGATGATCACGACGATCGCCATCGAGGCCAGGACCAGCTGAAACCAGGTCTGCACGGTGAAGCGGCCGATGAATGAAGTCCTGCTCTCGACGGTTGTCAACGCTGGCCCTGCTTTCGATTCGGTTCCGGCTCAGCGTAGGTGCACGATCGTGATCGCGACATCGGGGGCGAGCACGGGGAATCGGCGGACGACATCGGTAGACCGAGTTGTGGAACGACAGATGATTTCCCGGCGCGAGAACGGTCGGTAGTGGTACCGACGGGGAAGGATGTCAGCGCGTGAGCGAACCAAGGATCTTGACGCGAGGAATCGTGTTCGGCGAGTCACCGCGATGGCACGACGGACGGCTGTGGTTCTCGGACTGGGGTGCGGGGCGGGTGATCGCGCTCGACGCCGACGGCGGACAGCAGACGATCGCGCGGATCGACTCGTTCCCGATGTGTATCGATTTCCTGCCGGACGGAGCGCTGCTGGTGGTGGACTCGGCCCACCGGCAGCTCCTGCGCCGCGACGACGCCGGCTCGATGCGGCGATACGCCGACCTGTCCGCGATATCGGACAAGCCGTGGAACGACATCGTCGTCGACCAGCGCGGCAATACCTACGTCAACAGCATCGGGTTCGATTTTCCCAGCGGCGAATTCGCACCGGGGCTGATCGTCGTCGTCGGCCCGGACGGTGGCGTGCGGCGCGTCGCGGACGATCTGGCGTTCCCCAACGGCATGGCGGTCACCGCCGACGGCGCGACGCTGATCGTCGCCGAGTCCTACGCCGAAAGGCTCACCGCCTACCGGATCGCCGACGACGGCGGTCTCACCGACCGGCGGGTGTGGGCCGAGACTCCCGGCGACCATCCGGACGGAATCTGCGTCGACGCCGAGGGCCTGGTCTGGTACGCCGATGTGGGCAACAGGCACTGCGTCAGAATCGCCGAGGGTGGCGCGCTCGCGCAGCGGGTCGCGTTCGACCGCGGGGCTTTCGCCTGTGCCCTCGATCGGGGCGAGAATGCGCACCTGTACGTCGTCGGCCAGAACTGGGGCGGTGCGGAGACCGAGGAACCCGGCGGTGTGGTCGCGGTGTTCCCCGCACCCGCGCCCGGCGCGGGCAGGCCGTGACGGAATTTTCTCGAAGTGGTGGCGTCGACACCGTGCCCCGACAGCGCGGTGCCGACTGCCCCACCCACGGAGCCGCCGTTGGGTAGCTCCACTATGTCGATTACCCGCTGACCGGCGGTTCAACCCTCACGGTCCACCCGTGGGCGCGCCCGGCGGTGTCGCCGGGCGCTGATCGAGCGGGTCAGTCGTGGGCGGGTTCGGTGTAGCGCTGCAGGTAGAGCGGCTCGCCGAGCTTCTCGAGCAGGTCGAGTTCGGTCTCCAGGTAGTCGACGTGGGATTCCTCGTCCTCGAGAATGTGCTCGAAGATGCGGGCCGAGGTGACGTCGCCGCGGGAGCGCATCAGGTCGATGCCACGGCGGAGCCGTTCGACGGCTTCCAATTCGATTTGCAGATCGGCTCGCAGTTGCTCGGGCACGCTCTGCCCGATCCGCAGCGGATTGAGTTTCTGGTAGTTCGGCAGGCCCTCGAGAAAAAGGATGCGGTCGGTGAGGACCTCCGCGTGCTTCATCTCATCGATGGATTCGTGACGCGTGTAGCTCGCTAGTTTCTTGAAACCCCAGTTTTCCTGCATCTTGGCGTGCAGGAAGTACTGGTTGATCGCCGTGAGTTCGGCCGTCAGCTGCTCGTTGAGCAGCGTGAGGATGTCCTGGTCGCCTTCCATGGGTCAGATGGTGACACAGATCTACCCCGGGCGCGCTCGGACGAGAGGGCGTGTCGGGTCAGGCAGCCGAGGATTCGGACACCTCGGACACCTGTAGTGCCTCCGTCAGCCGCGCTCGGCTGATGACTTCGGCCAACCGGGTGGTGCAACTTCCACAGCCCGGTTTCCAGCCGCATGCTTTCTTCACTTGGCGGACGGTGCACGCACCTGCCGCAACGCAGGTGTGAACGTCTCCTTCGGAGACCGCGTTACAGATACAGACGTACATGACACCCTCACAACTTCGTGGATTTTCCTGAGGTTAGGCTCCGCTCTGGAGGTTAGCCTCCCCTAATGTATAGCAGGTGAGGCGGCGGAACGGAACCTCCCACGCGGATCGATATTCGGGCAGGTCAGGACGGTGCGCCAGGTGAGGCCGAGCGTCTCCGCTCGGTCGCAGCGTCGGGAATCCGGTGATCGAGGCTGTCAAGATGGCATGACACCTATCGGCGCGCGGGGGCAGGAGCGTGCCGTACGGGGAGGGTGTCGCGTGTGTCGCGGAGGGGCCGGTGCGCGCGCGCCGCCTGCGGTGCGCCCGGAATTCTGCCGGGCCGTTCAGGATCCGGTTCCCGCCGCGGGCGTCGATCTCTGATGCGCTGTGCCACAGCGTATTCGCGCACCGATATCGCGTAGGTGACGACTCGGCGAATACCCGCCATCGTGCGGTCCGCGCCGGTTCGGTGCGCTGATCGCTTGGGCGAGAGCATTTCCCGGGATATCCGTGCCGCATGCCGCGAACACCCCTCGGATCGGCCGCCCGTCCGGAAATATCGCCCGCCGTGTTATTCGCGGCGAAGTGGGGGCATTACGGGCCGTGAAGAAATGAGGAGCCATGAGCATATTCCGCAATACCAGATATCGACGACGTGATCGGGTCACCACCGGGGGCCGCCGCCGGTGGCGCACCGGCGGCGGGTACCGGGGCAGGCGCGCCTCCGACTACCGCAGGAGCAGGTCCACGGGTTCGGCGGGGATCGAGACCGCGGCGCGGTTCGGATTCCTCGCACGCGGTGTCGCCTACATCGTGATCGGCATTCTCGGTTTCATGTTGGCCATCGGCACCGCCGAGCACGAGCCGGACGCGGGCGGCGCGCTGGCGGCGATCGCGAGCAAACCGCTGGGCTACCTGCTGCTGTGGGTGCTCGTCTTCGGCTTCGCGGCCCTGACCGTGTGGCGGATCGCGCAGGTGGCGACCGCGCGCCGGACCTATTCCGGTGGGCATCGGCTCTACGCCGTCGTCTCCGGAACCATCTACGCCCTCGCCTTTCTCGCCACCCTGCGCTTCGTGGTGCACGGCAGGTACCCCACCCCCACCGACGCCGCCGCCCGCGATCTGACCGGCCGCATCCTGAGCTGGGACGGTGGGCAGGTCGTCGTGCTGCTCATCGGTCTTGCCGTGCTGGCCTTCGGGATCTGGCAGACGATCCGCGGCCTGCGCCTCGAGTTCGTCGACGATCTGCGCATGGGCTGGATGACGCACGGTTCGCGCGAAGCGGTGATCTGGCTGGGCAGGCTCGGCTATCTCGCCCGGGGCGCGATCGTGATCGGCATCGGGCTGGCCGCCATCGTGGCGGGCGCGAACTACGACCCGGCCGAGGCCAAGGGGGTCGACGCGGTCCTGCGTGATTTCGCGGACGAACCCTTCGGCCCGTGGCTTCTCATCCTGGTCTCGGTCGGACTGATGGCCTTCGGTGTGCTGTCGTTCCTCGAAGCCAAACATCGCAGGACCTACGGCGGCGTTCCGGTGTGACGCGGCTCCTCCGACAGTGAACCGGAGGGCATGCGAATTCATCGGTCCGATCGAAAAGGGTGACCCGCACGGGTGCGGGTCACCCTTTTCGCGCGCCGTGAAAACCCGCGTCCGGCGCGTGGACCATGATCGGGTTACCGCTTATCGGTCGTGGTAAGGGGTATGTAGTGGACAGATCGGGCGACTCCGCTCGAGCGCCGAGGGCAAAGGCCGGACAACAGCTATGCGTCGTGTGTCGATTCTTCGATCATTCGCCACGGTCGTCACCGCGATCGTTCTCATCGTGATCCTCGCGGCCTGCGCGACGGATTCGCCGAGCGGGCAGGCGGACCGGCAGGACAAGGCCGCCGCCCTGTCGGTCATCACCCTGCACATACCCCGTGATCTCTGGGAGCAGACCAGTACCGGCGCGGGACACAAGCCCATCGAGAATCCCCAGCGCCTGACCGACGAGCCGAACGGAATGGCGGCCGTCGAATTGACCGGCGCGCAATTGGTCGAATATCTCCAGATGCTCGATTTCAACGCGCACGGCGGTTTCATGGCGCAGGACAAGGAACTGGCCGCCACCGTCTACGACACGCTGGCCTCGGCCCTGGACGGGATGCGGGCGCCGCCCGCGCCCGGCGTGCCAGCCCCGGAAGTCACGATCGACGCCGCCGCGGTGCCGAAGGACCCGGCGCCGCCGAAGTAGAGGGGGCTTGCGATGTCGTTGTTTTCGATCGGCCGCATCCGGGGTAGGCCCGGTACTGAGCGGTGGTCGGTCGATACCGCGACAGGCGTCGTGAGGAGGAATCTCACCATGCGTGACATCGTTTCCCGGCAGTCGGCAGCGACGACGACGGACCGGCGGCGCGCCGCCGAACGCTTGGCGGTGACGCTGAGCGTGCCCGGCTACCGCGATTTCACCGTCGGGGTCAGCGCAGTCCTCGCGCCGACCGTGCACGGCGAATATCTCATCGAGCCCGGTCACGAACCCTGCGCCATCGCGCTCGAGCACGGCGCGCTGACCCTGCGCGCCGACGACCGGACGTGGCTGGCCGCCGTGCACACCGGGTCGCTGTCGGCCCAGGACGACGAACTGCGGATCACCGCCGACCGCATCGAATTCGCCGATCGCATCGACGTCGAGCGGGCCCGCTGGGCCCAGGCCGACGCCGCCGAACGCCTACGGCACGATCACGGTGACGCGGACGCGCACGCGGCACTGCGCCGGGCGAACCTGCGGCTGGCCGTAGCGGCCAGGGTGTGTGGGTAGGCCCGCACCGTGCGCGGTCAGGACGCCTCGTGCCTGATGCCCTCGCTTGCGGCGAAACTCGATTCCTCCGGGCTGACCAGCCCGCGCCGGGTCAACGGCCGTGGCACCACGGTATTGGTCAGATAGGTCAGCGTGATCGCCCAGCGATTGACTCCGCGCGGCACCGCGTAGGTGTGGTAAGCCCTGGTCACCGCCTTGGCGGCCAGGCCGGACAGGCGAATGCCGAGCGGGTTGGCGACCGCGAATCCCGGGCCGAGATCGACGACGAGTCCCCTGTCCCGATGTTTGTACGGTTTCGACCTGCCGAACCCGAGCCCGGCGGCGAGATTGCGCGCCAAGGCTTTGCCCTGGCGGATCGCGTGCTGGGCGGTCGGCGGCGTGATCGCCTTCCCGTTCTCGGTCAGATCGGGCACCGCTGCGGCATCGCCGCCGGCGAACACCTCGGGGAAGCCGGGAATCCGCAGGTCCGCGTCCACCACGAGACGTCCGCGTTCCAGCGGTAGGCCGAGGGAACTCAGCAGCGGCGCTCCGGTCACCCCGGTCACCCAGGCGACGGTATGGGTCGCCACCTTCGTGCCGTCGGTGAGCATCACGTGATCGGCGGAGACCGACCGCAGCGAGGTCTGCAACCGGATCTCGATACCGCGGGCGCGCAGCACCTCGAGCACCTTGTCGCCGAGTCGCGTGCCCACTTCCGGCATCACTCGTTCCGCGGTGTCCAACAGCAGGAAGCGCACCTGCGCGCGTTCGAGACCGCGTCGATCGGCGTAGGCGTCGGCAAGGGCGCGCAACTGGGCGATCAATTCGGTGCCCGCGTAGGAGGCGCCGACCACCACGACCGTGCGGCGTGCCTGTCGCACCTGCGGATCGTCGTCGTGTTCGGCCGCCTCCAGTTGATGCAGCAGCTGCTCGCGCAGGTAGAGGGCCTCGGCGACGGTTTTCAGGCCGCGGGCGTGTTCGTGCAGACCCGGCACGTCGAAAAGCCGGGTCACCGAACCGGGGGTGAGGACGAGCCGGTCCCAGCCGATCTCGCGCGGCGGGTGGTGTTCGCCGCGCACGGTGATCGTGCGGGCCGAGCAGATCCACCGATTCCACCTCGGCCACCACCAGCCTGACCTTCGGCAGCGCGTCGGCCAGCGGCACCGTGACGAACCTGGGGTCGATCAGACCGCCCGCCACATCGGGCAGCAGCGGGGTGTAGAGCATGTAGTCGTGCGGGTCGACCAGCACGATCTCGATATCCCGTCCGGCGTGGGCGAGCGTCTTGCACAGCCGTCGCGCGCAGGTGAAACCGGCGAAGCCACCGCCGACGATCACCACCCGTACGGCCTGTCCGGTTGCGTCCTCCGTCACCGTCGTCTCCCATCGGTCGTTTGGGACGCGATTCCCGGCTCACCGGATGTGAAACAGACGCGATGAACGACACAAGCCCGGAGACGGGCGACTACCGGTCGTGCTCGTCGGCGACCTTCGTGATCTTCTGCTCGGCCGCGTCCGCCTCGCGCTTCTCGTTCGCGTACAGCAGGCCGAAGGTGAAACCGTTCTCGTCCTGTGCGGTGCCCGCGACAGTCGCGGTGCGCCACAGGAATTCGGCCGAGACCACGCCGTCGTTGTGATCGCCGAGCACCCGCTGCACCTTCTTGTAGTACGCGACATTCGCCTTCGCGCGTTCGGCCCGGCGGACCGGGCCGTGGAGTTCGGCAGCGTAGCGGGCCCGCTTCGCGGCCTTACGCGCGCGATGCAGCGATTCGTCGCGCTGATCGTCGATCGCGCTCGCCAGGCGTTTGTCGGCTTTGCGCGCGGCCCTGTGCGCTCGCCGCACGAGATCGCGGCCGCGGATGTGGTCGGCGAACGGCGGATTCGACTTCCACGCGTGCAGCGTGGCGAGCAGGTCCAGATAGCGTCGCGAGTTCATGGCCTCGGCGAGTTCGTCACGCCGCACGACCTGTCTGCCGAGCAGTTCGGATTCGATCCGCGCCGCCACCGGACCGAGCACCAGTTCGGGTTCCAGTGCCGCGACCTTGCCGCCGAGGCGACGTCGCTGCACCTGGCAGTCGCGCACCTCGCCGAGCAGGCCCGCGTACCACTTCACCTCGTCCTGGACCGCGCCGATCGCGGTGTCGTCGAGCAGGTCGCCGAAAACGCGCAGGGTACTGCGCAGCCGCCGACATGCCACGCGGGTGTCGTGGATCGGGTCGCGTCCCCGGCGCAATTCGATATCGCCCGCGATGATCAGGTCGATCTGGGCGGTCAGATAGTCGCCGATCGCGCGTTCGGCGGTCGACTCGCCGCCCGGCCTGCCCGAACGACCGGGCAGCACCCGCGACAACTTCGACGGATACTCCGAGGCGCGGGCCCCCGCCCGCGCGAGCGTGTCGACCAGCGCCGCCGGAACCCGCTCGGTCCGCGGCCCCAATTCGATCTCGACCTCGCGCCAGGCGAAGCTGTCCGCCGAACCGTCGGACGGTGTCGCCTCCACCGTGTCGTCGGCGACTTCGGCGATCAGCTCACCGTTCGCGTCGAGCACGCGATGACGGTCGCGCAGCGTGTAGATGGTCGTCACCGCGTGCAGCGGCTTCCCCAGACTCACGCCGCGGACGACATCACCGAGTTCGCTCGGCAAATCCTCCGAGACCGCCGCGCCCAACTCGACCCGTCCGCGCGCATGCGGGATCTCGAGTTGCCATCCCGACTCGTCGTCGCCTTCGCGCCGCCGCAATGTCACATTGTCGGCGAGCAGATCGAGCTCATCGGTGTCGTAATAGGTACTCGTGAGCTGGACGGACGTCTTCTCGACCCGGCCCTTCGGGACGAGCTCCTCCAGCGTGGGGAGGGCGAAGTCGCGATCGACCTCCCATTTGCTCTCACGCTCCAAGTCTTCCTTCATCCATACGGCCTTCCCCGAACGGGGCGACCGAAACGGGCACGACCTCCGATATCAACGGATATCAGCCGACGTCGGACAGGTACTGGTTGTAGAAGAGTCCGAGTCCGAGGGCCGCCGAAATTCCGGAGAGAAGCCAGAAGCGGATGATGACCGTGGATTCCTTCCAGCCGCTCAGTTCGAAATGGTGGTGGAACGGCGCCATCTTGAACACTCGATTGCCGGTGGTGCGGTACATCGCGATCTGGATCATCACCGACATGATCTCGGCGACGAACAGCGCGCCGACCAGGGTGGTCAGCAGTTCGGTGCGGGTGGTGATCGACAGGCCGGCGAGCAATCCGCCCAGGGCCAGCGATCCGGTGTCGCCCATGAAGATTTTCGCGGGCGCGGCATTCCACCACAGGAAACCCGCGCACGCGGCCGCGCCCGCGGCACAGACGACACCGAGGTCGAGCGGGTCGCGCACGGTGTAGCAGCCGACGTCGGGGGTGCGCGAGCACGCGTTGGTGTACTGCCAGAACGTGATGATCATGTACGCGCCGAGGGTCATTCCCATGGAACCCGCCGCCAGCCCGTCCAGCCCGTCGGTGATATTGACCGCGTTGGACCACGCGACCACGAGGAAACAGACCAGGATCAGGAACAGCGACGGCGGAAGTAGCACCGTCGCGATGTCGCGGACATCGGACAGATGCCTGCTCGCCGGTGTCGCGCCGGTGGCGTCCGGAAAGCGCAGTGCGAGCACACCGAAGATCACGGCCGCGGAGATCTGTCCGACGTATTTGCCGGTCGCGGTCAATCCCAGATTGCGTTGCCTGCGCAATTTGATGAAATCGTCGAGGAATCCGACGAATCCCAGTGCCGTGGCCAAACTCAGCACCAATAATCCCGACGCCGAGGGTCCGGTGGATTCACCGCCCATCTCGATGAGATGCGATCCCAGATATCCGACCCAGATCCCGATGACGATCGCGATACCGCCCATCGTCGGCGTACCGCGTTTGCCCTGGTGGCTCTGCGGGCCCTCGACCCGGATCTCCTGCCCCAGCGCGCGCCGCGCGAATATCTGGATCAGCAACGGCGTCAACGTGATCGATACCGCGAGCGCGATCAACGCCGAGAACAAGATCTGCCTCATCCACACCCTCACTACCGCCGAATACTCGGCCGCGACCCCTCGGATCGACCGCCCGTCAGACCATAACCAGCCGACGGGTTTCCGGCACGTCCTGCGCGAGATCGCCCGAACTCCGCGCCCCCGACCAGCGGGCTACCCGCTGGTCGGACGAACCGCGCAGGTCGTCGCGCCGAGGCAGGTGCATGCCGTGACGATCCAGACCGGCGTGGCAGGAAGCGTTGTCACCGAGCTGAATCGGTGGGGGAGTGAGTACATCGCCGGGTTGTCCGCCCGGGCGGAGACCGTAGGGTCGGGGCGTGGTGCAGGAGTGTCGTGAGTGGGCGGGTCCGTTGCGGGTGGGGACGCGAACGCAAGCCTACGAGCGGTTGGTCGGACTGAAAGAAGCGTTGACGCCGGTGCTCGCGGGGTATCCGTCGGCGCGGTTCCTGGCGCGCGCGTACTTCGAGACCGAGTCGATGGAGAACGATCTGCTCGTGCCCGCGGTGTTGCTGGCGGTCGCCGGTGCGCTTCCTGTGCTCTGGCTCAATGTGACCTACGAGGATGAGGAAGTTCCCGCGGACGCGCTGGTCGAGGTGGAGCGGCTGTTCGAGTTGCGATTGCTGGGGGAGTTCCGCCGGATCGAATGAAAGCCACCCCCGAGGGGCGAATCAGCGTGCGGGTGTGTAGCGGATACCCCAGGTTCGTTCGGTCGACTCGCCCGGTGACAGCCAGTGCAGGCCGCGGCCGGAGTTGAGTGCGTCCGGCGGTGCCGACATCGGTTCGATCGCCACGGCGAGGCCGATACCGTCGGGGCGCGGGAAGTTGCGCGGGGTGAACACCTGGAGGTGACCCCATCGGTCGCCCTGTATCAGGTCGACGGTGGCACCGTCGGGCGCGGTGAGCCGGGCCGCGACACCCTCGCGGGGGACGACGTCGCCGAAGGCGGTGTCGAGATCGAGATCCCCGACCCGTACGCCCGCGCGCAGATCGCTGCCGGTTCCGTCCACGGGATGCTCGCCGACCGGGTTCTTGCGGTCGTCGGCCTCGAACCAGGTGCCCGCGTGCGCGGTGAGCACGAGATCGTCGATCGGGGTATCGCCCACACGCAGGTACGGGTGCGCGCCGACGGACCACGGCGCGGGGCGATCACCGTGGTTGACCACGCCGTGGGTCACGGTGAGTCCGTCGGGGCGCAGTCTGTACCGGACCCGGGTGTCCAAGAGGAACGGCCACCCGTGTTGCGGCGGGATCAGCGCGCCCAGGGTGACGGCGTCCGTGGAACGGTCGAGCACCGTGTACTCGGTATTGCGCAGCAGACCGTGGATCGCGTTGGCGCGGGCCGGTTCGGTGATGTCGAGTCGCTGTTCGACGCCGTCCAGGGTCCAGCGGGCGTCGCGCACCCGGTTCGCCCACGGCACCAGGACGATGCCGCAACCCAGCGGCGGTGGTGCGTCCGCCGACACGGGTTCGGTTACCGCGACACCGGCGACGGTCAGCGAGCGCAGCACCGCGGCGACCGTTCCGATCTCGGCGCGGGCGCCGTGCGCCTCGAGCAGGATCGTTCGACCGGTGGCGGTGGGAACCGATTCGAGCACATCGCGAGCCTACGGTGCCCATCGGTGGTTATCGTGGGGCGGTGTCCTCCGGAATCGTCAAGCGCGCGGCGAAGCTCGCCGACGGCCGCGACCTCTTCTACTACGACGACGCGGATACCGTGCTCGGCCCGCGGCGCCGGATCGACGCGAGGCGGCCGGACCCGCGTCCCGGCACCGCGGTGATGCGTCAGGACGTGCTCACCGGGGAGTGGGTCTCCATCGCCGCGGCCAGGCAGAACCGGGTCGTCCTCCCGCCCTCGGAGCGCGACCCGCTCGCGCCGCAGACGCCGGAGAATCCGTCGGAGGTGCCCGATATCTACGATGTCGCGGTCTTCGAGAACCGCTCACCGTCCTTCGGTCCGGCGCTGGCGTCGCAGGTCACCGGCGAGCCGCCCGCCCCGTCCGGGCTCGATGACACGACCGCGCTCGGCCTCGGCCGGGAGCGGAGGGCGGTGGGGCGGTGCGAGGTGGTGTGTTTCAGCCCGGCGCAGCACGGTTCGTTCGGCACGCTCGGTACGAGTCGCGCGCGCACGGTGATAGAGGTGTGGGCCGACCGCACCGGGGAGTTGTCGGCGTTGCCCGGCGTCGAGCAGGTGTTTCCGTTCGAGAACCGCGGTGAGGCGATCGGGGTGACGCTGCATCATCCGCACGGCCAGATCTACGCCTACCCCTATGTCACCCCGCGCACCGCGCGCCTGCTCGACGCTGCCGCCCGGCTCGGCCCCGATCTGTTCGCGCGCATTCTGGACTTCGAGCGCGACGGCGGGCGGGTGGTGCTCGAGGGCGAGTACTGGACCGCGTTCGTGCCGTTCGCGGCCCGCTGGCCGATCGAGGTGCATATGCTGCCGCACCGTCACGTACCGGATTTCGCGGAAACCAGCGAGGCCGAGCGCGCCGAACTCGCGATCCTGCTCCCGCGTCTGTTGCGCGGGGTGGACGCGCTCTACGAGACACCGACCCCCTACATCGCGGCCTGGCATCAGGCGCCGGTGCGGGTCGGGCGGGATGCGTTGCGTCTGCATCTGCAACTGACCTCGCCGAGGCGCGGTGCGGACAAACTGAAATATCCGGCGGGTTCGGAGGCGGCGATGGGCGCGTGGGTCGGCGATATCCCGCCCGAGGTCGCGGCGGAGAGTATCCGGGCGGCGGTGACTTCGGCGTGAGCGTGCGCGAACTGTTCGGCACACTCACCGGCCGGGCCGCCGACGGGGTGTGGTCCGCTCCGGGCCGCGTCAACCTGATCGGTGAGCACACCGATTACAACGAGGGTTTCGTGCTGCCGTTCGCGATCGATCGGCGCACGGTGGTCGCGGCGGGTCGGCGCGCCGACGGTCTGGTGCGGGTGGCGAGTACCTTCGCCGCGGAACCGGTGCAGATCGAGCTGACGGACCTGGCGCGCGTGCACGCGGCGGGTCGGTTGCGCGACTGGGCGGCCTACCCGCTGGGGGTCGCGTGGGCACTGGGTGAATTCGGCGTCGATCTGTCCGGGGTGCCGGGTGTGGATCTCGTCATCGATTCCACCGTGCCGGTGGGCGCGGGCCTGTCCTCGTCGGCGGCGATCGAGAGCGCGGTGGCGCTGGCCCTGGCGCAACTGTGGGGTCTGGACTTTTCCCGGGAGACGCTGGCGCGGGTGGGGCAGCGGGCGGAGAACGACGTGGTCGGCGCGCCGACAGGCATCATGGACCAGTCCGCTTCGCTGCTCGGCAGTGCCGATGCCGCGGTCTTCCTGGACTGCCGTTCCCTGGCGGCCGAGGTCGTGCCCCTCGGTTTCGCGGAGGCGGACCTGGTGGTGTTGGTGATCGATACCGGGGTTCGGCACGCGCACGCGACCGGCGGCTACCGGGACCGGCGGGCCGCCTGCGAGGCGGGTGCCGCCGCGCTCGGGGTGCCCGCGTTGCGTGATGTGGGAATCGATGACCTGAGCGGAGCGCAAGATCTGCTGGACGAGACGACGTTTCGGCGCGTGCGCCACGTCGTCACCGAGAATCAGCGAGTACTCGACACCGTGCGCACCCTGCGCGCCGACGGCCCGGCCGCGATCGGCGCGCTCCTGGACGCCTCGCACGTGTCGATGCGCGACGATTTCGAGATCTCGGTGCGGGAACTGGATGTCGCGGTGGAAGCCGCCACGTCGGCCGGGGCGATCGGGGCGCGGATGACCGGGGGCGGATTCGGAGGCGCCGCGATCGCGCTCGCCCCGGTCGATGCCGTGCCCGCGATCTCGGAGGCCGTCGAAAAGGCCTTCGCGACAAGAGGTCTGGCTATACCCGCCCGGTTCACCGTGACCCCGTCCGAAGGCGCGCGCCGCGACGGCTGAGGACGAAACCCGCGATCGTCACGCGAGACGCGTACGCGGCCGCCGATCTACCAGGTGCTCACCCCGGGCCTGTGGGCGCAGATCACCGGCGCGGGTCGACGGCGACGCCTGCACGCCGAGATCGGTCGCGACCCACACCCGAGGTTCGGGCGCTGTCGGTGACGCCGGTGATCACCGTTTCCGGCGCAGCACGATCCACGTGAGCACGGCCGCCGATCCTGCGGCGACCGCGGCGATCGGCACGCGGTTCCTGCGTGCGGAATCCTCCACGTGCTTGCCGAGGGCGTCGAGCGGGTCCCGCACCGAGTCCTTCGAGAGCTCCTGATCGAATATCTCCGCGCCGACCAGATGCGGGAACCGCGTCACCGTGTCGTCGAGGGAATCCGATGCGGGACCGGGCCGATCGTCCGATTCGCCGGGCATGTGATGTGCCATGGACCGTCACCTCCTCTGTCGCGCCTACCCGCTGGGTTCGGCGGCAAACGGGGTGGACGAATCGGCCGGATCGGCTGGTTCCCCGTCGAGTGCCCGCTACGGGTAGTCGGTTTCGGTGTATCCGAGCTCGGTCGGAGGTCTCGTGGGCGCCGTCGAGGGGTTTTCCTCGGCGGCGGGGTTGTCCGCCCACATCGCGATGGCGGCCGCCGCGCGGGAGACCTCATCGATCCGCGTCACGCCCCGGGGGGTCGGGGCCGACGGGACGCCCTGTGCCGCACGCTTGGGGAGCGTAGGTCGTTGCCCGGACTCGTACGGCTGGTTGTCTTCAGGGCCTTGGATGTATTGCATGGGCGCGACCTCGGTGTTCGGTGTGTGTCAAGGATGACGACCGGGTGTCGCACCAGGCCTGAGCCGGTCCGACACGCTCGCTCGCATCCGTGGTGTGCCCCGCCACTCGGGTGGGAAAACATTCCGAGACCGGACGGCAACAAGCGGGTGTCGGTGACTACATATCACACTCTGTTCAGTCGAGCGCGGCACGGAGTTTCGCGGCGAAGTGGTAATCGCGCTGCCAGTCGGGACCGGTCGGGGCGAGGATCACCCGTTCGATGCCGAGCGCGGCGTAATCGTGCAGGAATCCGGCGGCGGCCGTGAGGTCGGTGGGCAGGGTGGGAGCGACCACGGTGACCGTAGGTGTCGGCCTCTCGTACTTCTCCGCGAGCTCGCGGAGCTCGGCGATATCGGCGGGGATCTGTTCGCGCGCCGGATTCAGGACGATCCAGCCCTCGGCGTAGGCGGCGGCACGGCGACGGGCGCGAACACCATTGCCCGCCACCAGGATCGGGGGCACCTGCGCGCCGGGCGTCAGCGTGATCTCCAAGCCGTCGGACAGCGTCGTCGGCGCGCCCGACACCAGACCGGGAAGGACGGCGAGCGCCTCGTCGGTGCGCTTGCCGCGCTGCTCGAACGGCATATCCGCCGCCCGCCACCCGATATCGCCGTGCGCGGGATTACCGGTCCCGACGCCGAGGAGCAGTCGGTTTCCGGACACGTACTGGAGGGTGGCGATCTGTTTGGCCGCCCAGGCGACCGGCCGCAGCGCGAGCAACATGACATTGAATCCGATCCCGATCCGATCGGTGACCGCGGCGGCGGTGGCGAGGGTGACCGTACTGTCCAGCATCGGCGCGCTCGCGATGAGATGGTCTGTGGACCAGACGGATTCGAGCCCGACCTGTTCGGCCAGCCTGGCGCTCGCCCGCACGTCACCCAGGATCGGATGTGCGGGGTCGGGCGTGGACGTGGGCAGAATGACGCCGAGTTCCATGATTCCTCCGGTGCGTTGTCGCGATCGAACCACCGACAACGCTATGAGTCGACCGTGAGCATTCCAATGCTCCGAATACTCCACTGCATATTCGCAACGCTCACCCTCGCCTGGTGTTCGCCGGTGACGGATCCGGCCGCGTGGTCGGGCCGGGGAAAGGCGCGCGTGGGGTATTGCTATGGCGATATGTAGTACATATACTACAAACCATCATATGTCGATGATGGGAGGGCTCATGAGGTCGACCGACGGGGTGGTGCTCGATGTCGAGGATCTGCGGATGCGATACGACACCGCGGATGTTCTGCACGGTGTGGGGTTCCGGGCGAATCGGGGGGAGGTGCTGGTGATGCTCGGTCCCAACGGGGCGGGCAAGACCACCACGCTCGAGATCCTGGAGGGGTTTCGTAAGCGTTCGGCGGGGCGGGTCAGCGTGCTCGGGGTCGATCCCGAGCACGGTGACGAGCGTTGGCGTGCGCGAATCGGGGTGGTGTTGCAGTCGTGGCGTGATCACGCCAGGTGGCGGGTGCGCGAGTTGCTCGGCCACCTCGGCGCGCTGTATCTCCCCTATCGCGGCGAGGGCGTCCGCCCGCCCTGGGGCAGTGACGAACTCATCGATCTCGTCGGGCTCACCGATCAGGGCGATGCCAGGATCGCCACTCTGTCCGGTGGGCAACGCCGCAGGCTGGATGTGGCGATCGGGCTGCTCGGCCGCCCGGAATTGTTGTTCATGGACGAACCCACCGCGGGTTTCGATCCCGCCGCACGCCGCGACTTCCACGATCTGGTGCATCGGTTGGCCGATCTGGAGGAGACGACGGTGCTGATGACGACCCACGACCTCGACGAGGCGGAGAAGCTGGCCGACCGGATCCTGATCCTGGCCGGTGGTCGGATCATCGCCGAAGGTTCGGCGGCGGAGTTGACCCGCACGGTGGCGGGCGAAGCCGAAGTGCGGTGGACCCTCGATGATCAGCATTTCGTCCACACCACCTCGGAGTCGACGAAATTCGTCCACGAACTGTTCGGCCAGCACGGTGCCGAGGTCCGGGAACTGGAGGTGCGCCGGGCGTCGCTGGAAGAGGTCTACATGACCCTGGTGCGTCGCCACGAATCGGGCGAGATCGACGGCGCCGTCCGCACTCTCGCGGAGGTCGGGCGATGAATCCCACCGTGACCGCGTTCCGCGTCGGCTTGGCGCGTGGACGTATCGAATTGCGGCAACTGTTCACCTCCGCCCCCGACCTGATCGGGCAATTCCTCACGCCCGCCATCACGCTCGCGGTGCTGTACCTGATCCGTGACCGCGACTACGCCGACACCGGCATGTCGATCGCCGAACTCGCGCTGCCCGGGCTGATCGGCAGCATCGTCGCGTTCAACGGCCTGTTCGGCATCACGAATGTGCTGGTACTCGATCGCGAGGACGGCACGTTGCTGCGGGCCAAGACCGTCCCGAAGGGCATGATCAGCTACTTCGTCGGCAAGATCGTGACGAGTGCGGGGTCGGTGTGCGCGCAGGTGGTCGTGGTGCTGGCCGTGGGCGCGGTGATCATCGGCGGTTCCGCTTTCGACGGTCCGGGGGCGTGGGCGGGCTTCGCCGGAATCGTGCTGCTCGGTCTGCTGGCGACCCTGCCCGCCGGTGCGATCCTGGGCGGCGTGCTCGAGGGGCCGCGTGCCACATTCCTGCTGACGATGCCGCTGATGGGTCTGGTCGCGATCTCGGGCATCTTCTATCCGCTGACGGCCCTGCCCGGATGGTTGCAGGGTCTGGCGCAGGTGTTCCCGATCTACTGGACCGGACTCGGCATGCGCTCGGTACTGCTGCCGTCCGAGGCGGTCTCCGTCGAGATCGGCGGTTCGTGGCGGCATCCGGAAATGGTCGGGGTGCTGGGCGGGTGGGCCTTGGTGGGGCTGGTGCTCGCGCCGATAGTGTTGGGACGCATGGCGCGACACGAGTCCGGATCGAGCATGGCCACGCGGCGTGACAAAGCGATGCAGCGTGCCTTCTGAGGTCATTCACAACCGTCTCGCGATGCTGCGCGCCGAGCGCGGCATCTCGCGACGGGAGTTGGCCGAGGCGCTGGGAGTCCACTATCAGACGGTGGGCTACCTCGAACGCGGCGAGTACAGCCCCAGTCTGCACCTGGCGTTACGGATCGCCGACTATTTCGAGGTCGCGGTCGAAGTGGTGTTCTCCACCGAGCCGTTCCCCCGTCTCGGATCGAGTGCCGACACCGCGTGAGCCTCGGTCGGCGGCCGCGGTGCGGAGTCGTCGGCCGTCGGCGTCGTCGGTCGGGATGTGGTGACGACGAGTTCGGCCAGGCCGGTCAGACGGAGTTGCCGTTCCAGTCGATCGGGCACGTGGATCAACCTCAGTGTGCCGCGACGATCGTGGGCGCCGTAGAGCAGGTCGAGCACGGCGTTGATGCCGGAGGGGTCGGCGTAGTCGACCGCGGACATGTCCAGGACCAGGTGACGATGCCCGCGCGCGAGCAGTGCGAGTCCGCGTTCGAGTAGCGCCGGTGCGGTGGCGAGGTCGATATCTCCGTCGACTTCCACCACGGCGATATCGCGTTCGGGTGAGGTATCGCCGTGGTGGGAGGTGTCGGCGGGCGGGCGGGGACGGTCCGGTGGCTTCTTCTTCGGTGTGACGCGAGGGCGAGATACGGTCCGTCGCGCGTGCAGGCCGGATGTCATCGCGGCCCCTCTCTCTTCGAACCACCCGGAGTGTCCCGTCGCGGGGACCGCTCCAAAACCGGGCAGTACTGTCCGGTTTTTCGAGTGTGGCCAACGACGGCGGCGCGGTCAAGAGGCCGACACCGATTGTCGGCACTACTGTATTGCTATCTGTAGGTTCTCCATAAGATGGTGGACAGTGACGTCGGAGCCGTCGCCCGCTCTGCCGTATGCCTCGTGGTCGTCGCGGTGGCAGCCGTGTCGATGAGAAGACGCCATCGCGAATGTGAGGAGCGATAGATGCAGAGAATTATCGACCCGGCGATTTCCACCTGGCCGGAAGACGATTTCCGGCTGGTCGGCGGCTCGTGCGCGGACTGCGGCGCGACGGTGTTCCCGATCCAGGATCTGTGCCCGCGGTGCAGTCGGGCCTCGGTCGAGAAGATCACGCTGCCCTCGACCGGGACATTGGTGGCGTGGACGCCCCAGGGGTTCCTTCCCGGCGCGCCCTATCTGGGTGACGAGACGTCGAAGACCTTCGTCCCGTTCGGGGTCGGGCTGGTTCAGCTCGGTGACGTCATCCGGGTCGAGGGCCGGTTGACCGAGAACGACCCGGAGAAACTGGAATTCGGGATGCCGGTCACTTTGACGGCCGTCCCGCTCGGTACCGACCCCGAAGGCAACCAGGTCATCACCTTCGCCTTCCGACCCGCCGCAGCGGCAGGAGTTCTGATATGAGCAACGATGTCGCGATCATCGGCGTGGGTGTGCATCCCTTCGGCCGTTTCGATGGCAAGACCGCCATGGCGATGGGGACCGACGCGATCCGCGCCGCGCTGGCCGACGCCGGACTGGAATGGCGGGATATCCAATTCGCCGTCGGCGGTAGTTGGGAGGTCGCCAATCCCGACGCGATCGTGGGTCTGATGGGTTTGACCGGTATTCCGTTCACCAATGTCTTCAACGCGTGTGCCACCTCGGCCAGCGCCACCGAGGCGTGCGCGGACGCGATTCGGCTCGGGAAATACGACATCGGCATCGCGATCGGCCTGGACAAACATCCGCGCGGGGCGTTCACCGTCGACCCGACCCTGGTCGGCATGCCCAAGTGGTACGGCGAGAACGGGCAATATCTGACCACGCAGTACTTCGGTATGAAGGCGAATCGGTATCTGCACGATCACGACATCTCGGTGCGGACGCTGGCCAGGGTCGCGGCCAAGAACTACCGCAACGGTGGTTTGAATCCGAACGCCTTCCGCCGCAAGCCGGTTTCGGAGGAGGAGATCCTGGCCGCGCCGATGCTCAACTACCCGCTGACCCACTACATGTTCTGCGCGCCGGACGAAGGCGCGGCGGCGGTGATCATGTGCCGTGCCGATATCACCCATCGCTACACGAGCAAACCGGTGTATGTGCGCGCGGTGGAGGTGCGCACGCGCACCTACGGGGCCTACGAGGTCAATACGACCTACGCACCGGTGGAGGAGGATGTGTCCCCGTCGGTGTACGCCTCGCGCGCGGCCTTCGAATCGGCCGGTCTCTCGCCCGAGGACATCGATGTCGTCCAGTTGCAGGACACCGACGCGGGCGCGGAGGTCATCCATATGGCCGAGGCTGGGTTCTGCTCGCACGGTGATCAGGAGCGTTTGATCGCCGACGGCGCCACCGAGATCTCGGGCTCGCTGCCGGTGAACACCGACGGTGGGCTGATCGCCAACGGCGAGCCGATCGGCGCGTCGGGTATGCGTCAGCTGCACGAGTTGGTGCTGCAATTGCGTGGCACCGCGGGCGAACGTCAGGTCGCCGGCGAGCCGAAGGCGGGGTTCGCGCTGCTCTACGGTGCGCCGGGTACCGCGGGGGCGACGATCGTCACCACCTGAGCGTCGACGCCGTGGCTCGCCCGTCGTTCGTACCCGCCGGATCAGTCGCGGCGGATGCGGGCGAGCCAGGCCGCGGTGTCGATCGGGCCTTCGGCGGGCAGCCCGTGGCGGGCGGCGTCCTCGGCGACGACCTCGGTGACGCGGCCGCGATAGATGGTCGGGCCGAGCTGTTCGATGGTCCAGCCGTCGGCGAAACCGTCACGGATGACGTTCTCGCCGATCCGCGGGCCGAAACCCTTCTCCGTGTCGGAAAGGGCGAGGACGATGACGTGGCCGCCGGGGACGCACAGGCGGCGCAGGGCGCGCACATAGGTGGCACGTCCCGCGGGATCGTCGACGAAGACGTGGAAAAGGGCGCTGTCGAGGACGGTGTCGAATTCGCCGAGTGGCTCGACGGCGGGGTCGGCGAAGGTGAGCAGATCGGCGACCTCGAATCGAGCCCGCGCGACCCCCTTGGCGACAGCGTTGCGGCGCGCGTAGGCGACGGCGCTGGGTGACAGGTCGACGCCGAGCACGTCGTAGCCGAGTTCGGTCAGGGCGATGGTGTGTTCGCCCGCGCCCGCCCCCGGATCCAGGACGCGGCCGCGAATCCAGCCGTCGGCCTCGGCGGCGACGATCGCGGGCTGCGGCGCACCGATCACCCAGGGGGCGGTGTCGTTGTCGTAGACGATGTTCCAGTTGTCCGGGTTCTGTGTCATGGTCCCAGCCTCGGACATGAACCATGGTTCAGGTCAAGTATCGCGACCGTCTCATCGAACAGATTTCTGGGAAGACGAATCCAACACTCCCGCAACCACTTCCGCCATCCGCGCGCGAAACACCTCGGGCCCGAAGGATTCCGCGTGCGCGCGGACGACCGCCGGGTCGTAGGTCTTCCCCGCGCCGAGGACCTCGGCGAAGCCGGTGACGACCTCCTCGTCGGTGCCGAACGGGATGTGCGCGCCGGTGACGCCGGGGGCGACGGTGTCGAGCGCACCGCCTTCTCCGACCGCGAGAACCGGTGCGCCACAGGCCATCGCCTCGACGGGGACGATGCCGAAATCCTCCACGCCGGGCATGAGCAGGGCGTGGCAGCGGCGGTACATGTCCACCAGCACGTCGTCGGGGGCGGCACCGAGGAAGGTGGTCTCGGATCCGGCGATGGCCTCCAGTTGACGGCGGTAGCGGCCGTCGCCCACGACCACGAGCCTGCGCCCCGAACGCTGGGCGATGCGGATCGCGAGGTCGGGACGTTTGTAGGGCACGAGACGTCCGGCGAAGAGCAGGAAATCCTCGCGCGGGACGGCGGCGTCGAGGGAGAAGCGGTCGAGGCGGACCGGAGGGTTGACCACGACCGCGGGCAGATCCCACCACTCGCCGACCCGCGCGGCGACCGCGTGCGAATTGGCGACGACGGTGTGCAACCGCGGCGCGGCGGCGCGTTCGGCGCGACGGGCGACCGCGCCCAGCGCGACCAACGCCGTACGACCGGCGAAACCACCTGCCTCACGGGCGCGGAACGCGGGCTCCCAGGCCCAGCGCGCCGGGCTGTGGACGTAGGCGACGACGGGCGCGTCGGTCGCGAATACCGCCTGGACGGCGAAAGCGTGGTGGCTGACCACCACCGCGTCGAACCGGTCGCGCAACGGCAGTCCGCGCAGGGCGCGCGGGACCAGCGGCAACAGCGGCGCGTGCGAGCGACGGCCGGTCGCGGCGTGCACGCGCGAGAGCCAGGTGGTCTCGATGGTGTCCCACGGCGGATGGGCGATGGCCGGAGCCCGCGCGGGGTCGACGATCGGCGCGTACACCGACGCCTGCGGCCAGGTGCGCGCGAATTCGCCGACCACGGCCTCCGATCCACCGTATTCGGTGAAACGTTCGTGTACCAGGGCGATGCGCGGTTCGCTCACAACACCGCTCCTTCCAGCCGTCGTGGGTCGGCGAAACGGCGCAACGCGGGCGCGACCGGTCTGCCGGTGAGGTGTGGGTCCGCGCTGCCGTCGTCGAGCGCGCGCCGATACCACCGCGCCGCCGCGTGACAGGCGGCGATCGTGTCGTCGATATCGGCGTCGGTGTGGGCGGCGGAGGTGACGAAGGACTGCCCGAGCACCCCGTGGCGCAACAGTTCCTGGAGGAACAGGGTGCGGAATTCCTGGGAGGCGACGCCGTCGGGGTCGAAGGTCTGGAAGATCAGGCACGACGACCGTCCGGCGATACGCAGCCGATCGGCGATTCCCAGCTCGGCGGTGATCTCCTCGAATCCCGCGCGCAGCCGCCGACCCGCGTGCTCCATGCGCCCGATGGGATCGGTGGTCGCGTAGGCGTGCACCACCGCGCGGAAGGCCGCGAGCGCGCCGGTTTCGGGTCCGTGGGTGGTGGAGAGCAGGAATACGCGCGCCCGGTCGGTGCGCAGACCGCCGAGTTCCATGTACTCGCGCTTACCCGCCAGGGCCGACAGCGGGAAGCCGTTACCCATCGCCTTGCCCCAGCACGACAGGTCGGGCACCACCCCGTACACCCGCTGCGCGCCACCGGAGGACCAGCGGAATCCGGTGATGATCTCGTCGAATATCAACAGCGCGCCGTAGCGGTCGCACAGCGCGCGCATGCCTTCGAGGTAGCCGGGCAGCGGTTCGTGCAGCGCGGTCGCGGCTTCCAGCAGCACACAGGCGACCTCGTTTCCGGCGAGGACCGCCTCCAGCGCGGGGAGGTCGTTGTAGGGGAAGCGCACCGTCGGCGGGGCGGGGATGCCGCTGTCCATCGCCGTGGTCCCGATGAACCAGTCGTCGACGGAGAAGAAGGGCTGGTCGCAGGCGGCGACGGTGAGCCGTCCGGTGACGGCGCGGGCCAGGCGCACGGCCGCCGTCGTCACGTCCGAGCCGTTCTTGGCGAATTTCACCATATCGGCGCCGGGGACCAGCGCGAGGAAATCCTCGGCCGCCAGCAGTTCCAGTTCGGTGGGGCGGGAGAAGTTCACGCCGTCGGCGATGGCGGCGCTCACCGCGTCGACCACGGGACGGTATCCGTGCCCGAGAGTGACCGAGCGCAGGCCCATGCCGTATTCGACGTATTCGTTGCCGTCACGGTCGACAACCCGGCATCCGTTGCCGCGCACCAGGATCGGGGCCATGTGCTCGGGATACTGGTCGTCGCCCCTGGCATAGGTGTGCGCGCCGCCCGGTACCAGCTCGTGCAGGCGGGCCCGCGCGGCGTCGCTACGGGCGAAACTCCTCGACGTGGTCGGGTCCATGCTCGTTCCTCTCGGTTCTCAGCAGCCGAATTCGGTGGCGGCCTTGAGATATCCGGCGCTCTGACGCAGATACATCCACGCCTGGAATGCGAGGTCGGACCGGCTCGGGCTGGCGACCATGGTCAGCTCGCCGTCGAAACATTTGCCGACGATGTAGCGGGCGCGCGACACGTGCGGGGTGAAGGTGACGACGATGATGTGACGCCAGTTCTCGGCCGAGGCGCGGCGCCGGATCTCCTGCGCCTCACCCTGGGTGGTCCACGGATCGGGCTCGAAACATGCCACCCGGAAAGGGAATTGGCCATCGCAGTACTTGGCCATCCAGGGGTCGTCGAGACCGGTCGAGGCCGAGATCACCAGTTCCGGCGCGAACCCTCGTTCGGCGAGGTCGAGTCCGACGTCGAAACGTTCGTAGGCCGTGCCGCCGAGGACGACGATCGCGTCGGCGGGCCGCAGCGGGTCGACCTGCGGGTACACGTAGACCGGAAGCCCCGCCACGACGACCGTCACCAGGAACGCGAGCAGCCCCACGGGTAGGAGGACTCGCCAATGTTTCCGGCGTCCGGGTAGGCGCGCGTACACGGCCTACCGTCCCGGTCCGTCGTGGTCGGCGGTGGAGGTGGTGGAGACGATCGGCGGGCGCGCCGTCATTCACGCACCTGCACGATGCGGCGGCCCCATCGGCGGCGCACCGGCACCGTGACGAGTCCGGTGAGCGTCGCCCCGGCGCCGGTCAGCGCGTTCAGGTCGGCGGTGACGACGTCGAGGCTGCGGGCGGGGAGTTCGACAGCCGCGACGGTCGCGTCGCATTTCTCCGCGACCGCGAGCGCGTCGGTTCCGCTGGCCGCGACGACGACGTGGTCGAACCGCGCCTCGGCGTCGGTCAGGACGGTGTCGAAACGATCGGAGGCGAGCAGATCCGAGGTCGTCGGATCGGCGTCGCCGAGCGGCAGCAGCGAATAGGACTGCTCGCCGGGCGCGAGTACCGCGTCGGCGAAGGCGGTTTCGCCGCGCAGCAGTGCGCCGAGTCCGCCCGAGCGCGCGACGGCGGGCTGCGGCGGGGCGACGGTATGCGCGGGTGCGGCGATATGCGGCGGTGCGGCGGGGGACCCGCCGTCGCCGACCGGCGGTTTGGCCGGAATCTTGCGCAGATCCAGGACCGTCGTGCGCTGGGCCGCGTTCTCGAACAGCATCTCGCCGCCGTCGGTCGCCGCGACGGGCACCGGGGCGACCGGGGCGGACTGACCGTTGTGGTGCACCGGCCAGTCACCCTCGGGGACGAGCGGTCGGTCCGCGACGGCGGGCGTCACGTCGGCCCGGACGACATCGGCCGCCGTGACGACGGTGCGCCCGGCCGCGGTATCGATCAGCAGCACCCGCGCGCCGGTCGCGGCGAGCGTATTCGCCAGGCCGCCTGCCACATTCGGCGCGGGCAGCGGGCCGATCGACGAGATCAGCACCGATTTCGCCTGCTCGGGCAGCCGCGCCCGCAGTGCGCGCAGGTCGTCGGTCTCCGATTCCGCACCGGGGGTCACCGAACCGAGAATCGGTCCGAGCGAAGCCAACTCGGTGGCGGCGCGCACCGTACGGTCCAGCCGCTCCCACACGAACGCGGCGCCCGCGCCGAGCACGAGACCGGCCAGGATGCCGAGGGCGAGGGTTTTCGTCGACTGCGGTCCACTCGGGTCGGTCGGACGTTCCGCGCGGTCGACCACCGCGACCCTGGCGGCGGGCGCGGCGGTGCGCTCGATGGTCTCCAGATCGTCGACCAGCGCGCGCAACTGCGAGACGACCTCGTCGGTCATCACACGACTGCGCTCGGGATCCTCGTCGGTGACCGTCACCGTCAACAGCGTGGTCGCGGGCGGGGCGTCGACGGTGATCTTGCCGCGCATCTCGTCGCGGGACAGCCGCAGCCCGAGCTGGCCGATCACCCTGTCCACCACGGCGTCGCTGGAGACCAGTTCCAGATACGAGCGCACGCGCTGCTGCGCGGCCAACCCGCCCTGATAGGAATCGGCGACCGAGGTTCCCGTCGCCATCGAGACGTACATCGTGCTCGAGGCGGAGTAGGTCGCGGGTGTCGACTGGATCTGGAACGCCGCGAGCACGACGCCCAGCACCAACCCGGCCAGCAGAACCGCCCAGCGCCTGCGGGCGATATGCAGGTAGTCGACAAATCCCATTATTCGCTTCCTTCGCTTCCCACGGACACCGGAACCGCGGTACCGGTCGTGGTCGTTCGTTGTCTGTAACGCCGCCATTCGACGACCACGAGATGGGTGAGCCACGCGAGGACGACGACCTGGAGATATTTTCCGAGAGTTTCCGCGCTGCCGAGCATTCCGCGTTCGAAGACCACGGGCACCTCGACCAGCGCGATGCCGAACATCACGGCGGGCAGATGCCGCGAGTACAGCGACCGCGACCAGCAGATGAGCACGACCGCCGTGAACGCCACGCCGACCACGACACCGGTGGTCCCGCCGATCACGTAGCCCTCGTTGACATTGCCCTCGGCCAGCGAGACCGAGATCTGACTCATGTCGACCGAAGCGCCGCGCACCTCGGTGGCCCACGCGGTACCCGACTGCAATTTCGGCTCCGCCAGAAACTGGCCGGGGATCATGCTGCGCGCGAGGTGGCCGACCACCTCGCCCGGCGACAGCCACGAGGACGGGCCGGTGTAGTAGGCGTCGGTGGCGGCCTCGAGCAGATCGAACCGGCGCAGCAGACCGAGGAACGGTCGCACGGGCTCCGGGTAGGCGGAGTCGATGAGTTCGGCCTGGGCGCGCAGATACGGGGTCGACTTGAGCGATTGCAGCCAGTCGAATCCGGCGATGCCGGCGATCGACACCGCCCCGATGCCCGCGATCTTGCCCCGCGACCAGCCGGTGAGCGCGAAGCGCACCGCGATGGCCAGCGCCGCGCCGAGTACCGGCGTCTTGGACTGGATCGTCGTGGTCCACCACAACTCGCCGAGCATCAGGATGCCGAGCAGCAGCGCGGTGTTCACGGGTTTGGCCGAGCGGTAGAAGATAATCAGTCCGACCGCGCCGAGGGTGGCGGGCATGGTCAGCAGGCTCAGAATCGGCGAGGCGCTCTGTACTTCACCCGCACCGCCCGCGGCGCCGGTGGCGGCGGCGGCCAGCCTGGCCATGGTGCCGAGGACGTAGAGCACGCCGAGGGTGGCGGTCAGATCCGGGTCGCCCGCGAGCACGGCGACCCGAGGTGTCCGATTCCGTCGCGACCACAGCGCGTAGCCCAGTACCAGCAGCGCGTACACGGACAGGCCGAAGGCCACCGGGCGCAGCACCTCGCCGATCGCGACGTCGTAGCCGAGCGCGGCCAGGCGTGGATCGGCCACGTTGTCACCGAAATGCGGATCGGGCAGGACCGTGAGCAGCACCGCGGGCCGGGCCACGTAGGACATCGCCCAGTACAGCGCCTGCGCGACCAGGAGAACCCGAAGCACACCCGAGGTCAGCGCGGCGGCGACCACCATGGTGGCCAATGCCGCCATGATGACGAGGATTTCGGGTTCGAGGGCGGGCATCGTCACGGCCGCACCGCGCTATCGGTCCAGCGCATGCAGGATCTCCCCGGCTCGATCGGCGTAGCTGTGACCGCCGTCGATGATGCGGCGGAAGCCGGCTTCGGCGATCTTGGCCGCCTGATCCGGATACAGCGACGCGCGCTCGAGGATCTCGTCGAGTTCGTCGCGGCTGGAGAACAGGAACGCCTCGGCGCCGTCCTCGAGCAGTTCGGCGTGTTCGTCGGTGCGCTCGCCGACGAACAGACCGCCCGCGGCGGGCACCTCGAAGGTGCGGCAGGTGTGGGTGTCGCGGTTGTCGGAGTTGAGCAGCACCAGGTTCGCGGTCACCGACGCCACCGTCATCGAGAAGTCCTGGCCGTAGACCGCGCCCGCGACTTCGGCGCGGGTGGTGCGCAACTGGCGCACCCGCCGCCAGCCGGGCCCGGCGACGAGCAACTGCGCGCCGTAGGCCCGCGCGAGCGAGACCATGCCGTCGCGGCGGTCGGGCCTGCACGCCCCGATGAAACCGACCAGGTACTGGCGGGTGGTGCGCCGGGCGCAGGGATGATGCCAGGCGGGGTCGTAGGCACTGCGCACGAAGAGTGCCTCCTTCGCGCCTCGATCGAGCAGTTCGGGCACATTGTGCCGTTTGGTCGTCACCACCAGATCCCACTCGGATTCGTGGGCCAGGTAGTCCGGTGTCGTGTTCACCGGGTTGGCGACGTCGTCGGGACTGTAGTGCACATGCAGCCTGGCCGGGATATCGAGCAGCTTGCGCTGGTCCAGATGGACCGATTTGAAGGCGAAGACGAGGTCGGGACGCAGTTCGGCCGCGGCGCGCTCGATCCGGGTGTGGACGTGCTCGACCGTCCACGGCGCGCGTTGCTCGTGGGATTTCGCGTACAGCCACGACGGCGACAGCCGCGGCGGCAGGGTCGCCGGGGTCGAGTCGACCATGATGACCTCGTGCCCGAGCCGCCGGAAACCCTCGGCGAGTGAGCGTGCGTTGCTTCCGAGCCAGTCGTCGCCGACGAAGAGGATCTTCATGGCGTCCGCCTTTCCGAGACCGTGGGCGAGGGTGCGGCGCGCGCCGCTCTGCGTTCTCGTGCCATCAACCCGCGCATCCGCGCGAGATACCAGATCGCGACCGCGATCTCGGCGGCGACGATGCCGCCGACCAGGGTCCACACCGAATGGGACCGCACCGCGAGCAGCAGCGCGATTCCCGCGACGACCGTGCCGGTCACCGCGCCGATCAGCACACCGACGGTGTCCTGGCGCACCGGCAACACCGCGGTGGTGACGAAGGAGGTCACCGTGGTCGCGGGCAGGATCAGCACCTCGAGTCGCAGTACCGCCACCGCCCCTTCGAATTCCTGGCCGAAGACCAGGGTGACGATGGTCGGCGCGGCGAACCACAGTCCCGCGCACGCCACACACGCCGCGAGCACGCAGGCGGCGAGCGCGCGATGGGCGTCGGGCCAGAACCGCGCCTCGCCGCTGCGTTTGGCCATCCGTGGCAGTAACGCGAACCCGATCGGGTCCAGCATCGACTGCACCGCGCGCACCAACCGGTCCGAGGCCGAGTACAGACCCAGTGACACCGCGTCGAGCACCGAACCGTAGACGGTGGCCGACCCCTGGCCGTAGCTGGTCGTCATCAGTCGGCCGGTGACGACGGGCGCGGCCACCCGCAGCATCGCGAACACCTCGCGCGGCCGGGCAGGCGGGCCGAAACCACGCCAGGTGTCCCACCAGGTCAGCAACACGCTCACCACCGCGGAGGCGAGCAGGCACAGCAGCGCGACCGTCGCGGTGGGCCAGTGCGGCAGCGCGACGAGCAGCAGTCCGAGATAGGCCAGTCGGGCGACGGCCTGGTAGACCGTGGAGGCCCCGAAACGGCCCTGTCCGATCAGGACCCAGTCCTCCGACATCGACCAGAAACCGCCGACGAAAAGTCCGAGCAGGATCATGTGCAGGTGTTCCGGCGCCCTGAACGCGATGCCGACGGCCAGTGCGAGTCCGAGAACGCCGAGCAGTGACGCGCGGATCGCGAGATAGGTTCCGCGCGTGCGGTTCACCGAATCGCGACGGACGCCCGTCTCCTGCACTCGCGCCGCGAGGAACGAGGTGATCCCGAGGTCGACGACCAGCGACCCGAGGAAATACGACGACATCCCGATCGCCAGCAGACCGAGTCCTGCCGCGCCGAGCACGCGCGCGATGATCGGCAGCGTCGCCACCGTCACCAGGTACTGGCCGTATTTGCCGAAGCTGACGTAGGCGATATCGCGCAGCACGCCGAGCAGTTCGCGGGTGCGTGAGGCCTCGGCGGAGGGCTGGGGCAGCGACGTCAGCAGCGAGACGGTGAGTACCGGAAGTTTGACCGTCGGCGGGTCGACGAACTGGACCGGCAGGATCTCGGTCGGCGGATCGAATTCGGGCGCGCGCAGACCGTCCAGCGAGACCGGGTAGTAGCGCGGGCGGATCCGGATGGGGACCGTGCGCTCGGTGGGCAACGTCATCGCGACGCCGCCGAATCCGGATCGGAAACCGATGCGCGCCCGCGCACCACGGTGTCGAGCAGCGCGGTCACCGAAGCGGCGGTCGCCTCGATGCCGAAATCGGCCGCGCGTTCGCGCGCGGATTCGCCGAGCCGGGTGCGCAGCGCGGAGTCGGCGATGAGCCGGTCCAGCGCGCCGGCCAGCGCGGCCACGTCCCCCGGCGCGACGAGCAGTCCGTCGTGTTCGGTGCGGACGATTTCGGTGGGGCCGCCCGCGTCGGCCGCGACGACGGCGCAACCCGCCCGCATCGCCTCCACGACCACCTGGCCGAACGGTTCGGCCGTCACCGAGCAGTGCACCGCGATATCGGCCCGGGCGAATTCGGGACCGGGATCACCGAGATGGCCGGTGAATTCGACGGGAACCTCGAGTTCGGCGGCGAGGCGCTCCAATTCGGCGCGGTAGTCCTGTTCGTCGAAGAAGGTGCCGCCGACCAGTCGTACCGTCATCGGCCGGTGCCGCAGCAGGGCCACCGCGCGCAACAGCACATCCTGGCCCTTCCACGAGGTGAGGCGTCCGACCATGACGATCCGCACCTCGTCCGGCGCGCGCTGGGCCTCACGCTCGATCGCGGGACCGGGTTCCAGGCCCGGATAGGCGACGGTGTGCGGCCTGCGCCGGGTCAGCAGCGTCCGCAGGGTGGCACGGCTGTTGGCGACGACCCCTCGCGCGGCCAGCCAGCCGAGTACACGCAGCCCGAATGCCAGCGGACCGCCGAAATATTCACCGGAGATCCGGTCGTGGACCTGCCAGACCAGCGGCACCCCGGCCCGCCGTGCGGCGATCGCGCCCATCAACAGTGCCTTGGTGCTCTGCGCGACCACCACGTCCGCACCGGTCTCGGCGACGGCGGCGCCGAGACCGCGACCGAGTCGCACCAGATCGGCCGCGCCGCGGAGCAGGCCGAGCGGTCCCGATCCGGAGATGGTCAGGGATCGGCTGTCGAAATCGTTGCGCCACACCGCCACCGGGATACCTCGGGCGCGCAGCAACGCGACCAGCGGTCCGTCCTCGGTGAGCAGCATCGACGCGCGCACCGACCCGCCACGCTCCAGCGCGGTGAGCAGGCGCAGCGTCGCCAGTTCGGCGCCCGAGGGCGCGGCGGTATGGGTGAGGAAGACGGCGGTGATCATCCTGCCAACTCCCGGTACAGGTTCACGTGCCGTTGGGCTGCGGTGGCCCAGGAGAAGGTCTCCGCGTGCGCGCGGCACCGTGCCGGATCGGGCAGGTCCCCGGACAGCGCGGCGGCGAGTCTGGCGGCCAAGGCGTCCGCGTCACCCGCCGCGACGATCAGCGACGGGTCGAGCCCACGTACCGAATCGGGAAGTCCGCCGCAGTCGGTCACCACCGGCGCGCGACCGGATGCCAGCGATTCCAGCGCGATCAGCCCGAACCCCTCCAGCGCCACCGAGGGCACGACGGTGCACGCGGCCCGCGCGTACAGCTCGGCGAGCCGTTCGTCGGTCGCGGTGCCCTCGAAGGTGACGGTGTCGCGGTACGGGGCGGCCTGTTCGCGCAACGCCGCCTCGGCGGTGCCGGTGCCGACGATCACCAAGCGCGCGTCGGGGCACGCCGCCAACACCGCGGGCCAGCCGCGCAGCAGGACGTCGATTCCCATCCGCTGTTCGAGCCTGCGCACGCACAGCACCAGCGGTCGCGCGGTCGCCTCGTCGCGTTCGCGCAGCGGGAAGCGGTCCAGGTCGACGCCCGGTGGCAGCACCCGAACGGCCTCGGGCCGCATCCGGTAGTCCGAGACGAGCAGGTCGCGGAAATGTTCGGACAGGACGACGAACCGGTCGGCTCCTCGGGCCCGGAGCCGTTCGAGCGCGAATTTGGCGCGGACCGCGAGTGATCCGCCGCCCGCCATCCGGCTCTCGGCCGCCCACGGGCCGTGGAAATGCACGACGAGCGGATGCCCGCGACGGGCGGGCGGCCCGTAGAGCGCGAAATGCCGGTCCAGGATCACCGGACCCGCGCCCGCGCGGTCGAGGTAGGCGGTGCGGGCACGTCGCAGGGTCGATCCGCCGACCGGACCCCACGAACCGCCGCCCTCGGGCGCGGTGCCGAAGGCGGCGGAGGAGACGACGACATCCGGACGGGCGGCGAGCGCGCCGTGCAGATCGGTGAAATAGCGGTTCAATCCGCCGGGCGCGGAGCCGAACCATTCCGATCCGGTCATGTGGACCCGCACGGGGCTCTCGGAGGCCGTCATCGCCGCAGTCCCGTCAGCGCGAGCGCGGTGGTGCGCACCCGCAGCCGGTGCAGTACTTCGCGGGCCAGGCGCAGATCGCCGACGGCCACGTCCAGCGGCGAGAGCAGGCGCGGGCAGTCACGCGCGAGCCGGTGATGGAACCGCAGCAGTTCGGTGAGTTTGCTGAACGTCGAGGTCCGGCTGCACAGATTGAAGGTGGAATCGCGCCACGCCGCGGCGACTTCGGTGAGTCCGTAGAACAGGCCGAACTGCCCGACGCGGGCGAACAGGTCGACATCCATCGGGAACACCAGATCCCCGCGCAGTCCGCCGACCTTGTCGAAATGCTCGCGCCGGAACATCGCCGCCGCGGTCGGGCCGAAGTCTGCGGGTCCGCGTCGCACGATGGTGCGCGCCAGTGAACGGGGAGTGTGCACACCGTCCAGGCCGGGCAGTCCCAGATCGGTCTCGAGCAGTTCGCCGCTCTCATCGATGACCTGGAAACGGGAGGAGCTGATCGCGAAGGTGCGATCACGCATGACCTCGAGCTGCGCGGCCAGCGAGCCGGGCAGCAGGATGTCGTCGGCGCACACGACTTTGACCAGGTCGCCGGTGGACAGGTGGATCGCCCGATTCCAGTTGTCGCCGATGCGCAGACTCGAATCGTTGCGTTCCACCCGCAATCGCGGGTCGTCGAACGACGCCGCGATCTCCCCCGTGGTGTCGGTGCTCGCGTTGTCGAGCACGAGCAGTTCGAAGTCGGCGTCCTGGCTCAGAATCGAGCGCAACGTCGGTTCCAGAGTGCGTCCGGCTTGGTAGGCGGGGACACATACCGAAAGGCTGACCACTTCCCCTCCTTTTAATAGGATAAATCTGATAGAAATAAGTTCGGCAACATGGCGGCAATACGATGTGAATTGTTGGTGGACGTGGCATGGCAACCGAGGGCCGACATCACGTTTTCGCGAGAGAATCGGCGGACAAGGCGACCTAGCACAGAAGGAATCGCGTCCAACACGCCGAATCGGTGCGGGGGGAATGGTCCGGCGGCACTCGTCGTGGCCGTGTCCCGGGAACTTTCATACTGCCCTTGTCTGTAATGCCCTGTGAATTCCGAATGAAAGAATCGGCAGAGCAATAGAAAAGCTATCTCGAATTACCTGGGGTGGGAACCCCGATTCACCGCACGTGGTCGACCTCACAGCGGCGCCACCCCTGCCAGCGCACTATCGGATCGGCCGCTCCCCGGAAATCGCGGACGGTTCGTCGATGAACCAGCGTCCGGCCAGTTCGGGATAGGTTTCCTCGACCTCGGCCCGCAGGTCGGGAATGGTCAGCAGCACCCGGTCCGGGTCGGCGGCGACCAGTTCGAGCGGCCCGATGATCGGCACGTCGGTGCCGGGCATCCGCCTGCCCTGTTTGGCGGGGGAGGCGTCGGCCACCGCCGCCAGCAAACCTCTGTGCACACCGGCCCGGCACAGCAGCGCGACAGCGCGCGAGGCGGCGCCGTAGGCGTAGACCGTCGATCCCTGGGCGGCAAACTCTTCCAGTCGATCGCGCAGCGCCGCGGTATTGCGGTCGGCGGCGCGTTGCAGTCCTCGCACCAGGTCGGGGTCGTCCATGCCGTGCTCGCGCGCGAGCACCCGTCCCAGCGATTCAGGGCCGTCGATATCGACGACGGTGGTCTCGGCCGCCGCGTCGTGAACGGCCGCGATCATCACCGTGCCGCCGTACAGATCGAATTCCCACGCGGCGATCGCCGACAAACCGGCCGAACGGAGCAGTGTGCGCAGTACGGCCAGTGTGTAGTAAGCGAAGTGACCGTGCCGCAAGGCATTCCACTGTTCTCCCGCCACGATGGTATGCAGCGAATGGTACTGCACGAGCAGGACCCCACCGGGCGCGGTGGCGGCGGCCCGCGCGGTGAACGCCGCGCGCTGGTCCGGTTCGTGCATCAACCCGAAGCTGTCGAGCACCACGTCGGCGGGTCCGTCGGTCGGGGTGAAACCGCGTTCTGCCAGCGACCCCAGCCAGCTACCGCCGTGCGGACTACCGAATTCGCGCACCGTCGTACCGCGCAGCAAACCCGCCGACGCCACCCGTGCGACCGCGTCGGCGGCCTGATCGCGCAGCGCGCGCGGCTCGACCCCGCGCGGTTCGGCGGTTTCGGTGTCGTCCGCGCCGAGCTGGGCGAGCCCGCAGGCGCGGCACAGCGTCATCGACAGGGGATGGGCGGACTCCTGCGGCCGCACCGGTGATGTCGCGGCGGGGAAGTGGTCGGCGGCGGGCATGCGGCCCAGATCGAGGACGGTCTCCAGGTCCCGGCCGCCGCACGCCCGGCAAGCGGCGCTGACGACGGCGCTCATCGGGGATCGCGCCGCCGTCGTCGCTCGGCCGTCACCGGCGGGCACTGGGGATTCGGGGACGCGCCCCGGCGGATTCGACTCACCTCACCCACCGACCCTGACCGGACTGTCACCGGCGGACGCGGCGGCATGGCCGATCCGGCGCAATTCGCCGTCGATATCCCCGCGTTCGCCGAGTTCGCGCAGCCGGGACAGCCGGACGAAGCGTTCGGCGAAATCGACCGCGGTCAGACCGCGGTCGCGGTATTCGGTGTAGAGCTCCTCGGCCCCGGCGGCGACGCTCCAGCGCGCCTCGAATCCGAGTTCGCGGCGGGCGGCGGCGAAATCGACCCGGTACGAGCGCGGATCGGCCCCTGACTCCCCGGTGATCAGCACCTTCGCGCCGGGCACCACCGCGGCCACGGCGTCGGCGATCTCGGCGACGGTGAGGTTGTTGGTCTCGGTGCCGATGTTGTAGGCCCGGCAGTGGATCGCCGCGGTCGGCGCCTCCAGGCAGACCGCGAACGCGCGCGCGATGTCCTCGGCGTGCACGAGCGGACGCCACGGCGTGCCGTCGGAGAGCACCTTGACCACCCCGTCGAGCACCGCGTGACCGACCAGGTTGTTCAGCACGATATCCGCGCGCAGACGCGGCGAGAATCCGAACGCGGTGGCGTTGCGCAGGAATACCGGGCTGAACCCGGAATCGGCCAGCGCCACCAGATCGTCCTCGACCCGGACCTTGCTCTGGGCGTAGGGGGTCAGCGGTCGCAGCGGGGCGCTCTCGTCGACCAGGCCGTCGCCCGCCGACCCGTACACCGAACAGGTCGAGGCGTAGAGGAATCTGGTCACGCCCGCGTCCTTGGCCAGCCTGGCCAGCCGTACCGACGCGTGATGGTTGATGTCGTGGGTGATCTGGGGGACCAGCGCGCCCAACGGATCGTTGGACAGCGCCGCCAGGTGGACCACCGCGTCGAACCCGACGAGCTGCTCGGCCGTCACATCGCGCAGGTCGGCCGCGATACCGGGCGGATCCTGCGGCGCCGAACCCAGGACACAGTCGGCGAAGTAGCCGATGTCGAGTCCGGTCACCTCATGGCCGCTCGCGCGCAGCACCGGCACCATGACGGTGCCGAGATAGCCCTGATGGCCGGTCACGAGTACACGCATCCGCTACATTCCTCCGAACTCGATGACAGCCTTGTCGATCACGAAACCCTCCGCGTACGCGGCATGGCACTGCACCCCTCGGATCCGTGCCAGACCGAGGAACGCCGCTTCGTCGAACCAGTCCCGCCCCACCTGCGAGGGATAGCACTGCATGAGCAGGCGTGCCTTCTCGGCCGCGAGCTCCGGCGAAACCGGATGCAGGAGTTCCGGTTTCGGGGTGTCGGTCTCCCACTTCAGTATCTCGTATCCGAGGACGAGATGGTTACGGAATTCGGTGGGCACCAGTTCGGCGAGGGTCCGGTGATCCTGGTGGGCGTCACCGCGCTGGGGTGCGAAGACCACCTCCGGCTCGGTTCCGCCCCGGAACGCCGCCAGCGCGTCCTTGACCGCCGCCCAGTGCGCGGGGGCCCGCCCGTCGGGGACGTCGAGCACGGTCAGTTCCAGATCGGCGGTGCCGCAGAAACTCTCCAGCGCCTTGCGTTCCTCCTCGGCGCGCGGGGTGTCGCGGCCCGAGAGCACCAGGGCGCGCACGCGCAGATCGGGGTGGCGACGGGTCAGCGCGAGCAGGGTCGCGCCCATGCCGATGGCGATATCGTCGCAGTGCGCGCCGAGTATCGCGATCTCGCGCAGCGGCGCGGTGGTCAGCGTGATCACGGTGACCGCGGCTCCCACACCATCCACGGACGGTCGCCGCGGTGGTAGCCGGCGTCGAGTTCGGCCCGTTCCTTGAAGGTGTCGGCGGGTTTCCAGAATCCCGAGTGCTGGTAACCGAGCAGCCGTCCCCGCGCGGCCAGCGCGCCGCAGGCGTCCTCGACCAGGTCGCCACCGGGCGGCAGGTGATCGAAGATCTCCTGGGTGAGCACGAAATAGCCGCCGTTCTCCCAGATCGGCAGCCGCGCCACCGGCGTGATGTCCTTGATCTCGCCACCGGGTCGCATCTCCACGCAGTGGAACGAGGACTGCGGCGGAACCACCATCATGGAAGCGGCCGCGCCCGATTCACGGAGCCGATCGACCATGGTGTCGAGCGGCGCGTCGGTCAGGACGTCGGAGTAGTTGGCCAGGAACATCGCGTCGCCGTCGAGGTGCGGGCGCACCCGGCGCAGCCGTTCGCCGATGGCCGATTCGACGCCGGTGTCGACGAAGGTGATGGTCCAGTCCGCGATATCGGAGCCGAGTAGTTCCACCTTGCTGTCTCGGATGACGAAATCGTTGGACATCGTCTCCTGGTAGCCGAGGAAGAATTCCTTGATGTGGTGTGCGCCGTACCCGAGGCACAGGATGAACTCGCGGTGCCCGAAATGGGCGTAGTACCGCATCACGTGCCAGATCAGCGGACGCGGGCCGACCATCTGCATCGGCTTGGGCACCACGTCGGTATCGCTGTGGCGCATACGCATTCCGTATCCGCCGCAGAAGAGAACCACCTTCATGCCGGGACCACCTCCACGACGTCGGAGCCGACCGCGTTCGGGTCGACCACCCGCACGGTGGGCATCGGGTAGACCAGTCGCCCGCCCCATTCGCCGATATGGCGCAGTTGGGCGGTGATCTCGGATTCGAGATTCCACGGCAGCACCACCACCACATCGGGCCGGTCGGCGTCGATGCGCTCGGGGGAGTGGATCGGGATGCGGGTGCCGGGGGTGTAGCGGCCGTGTTTGTACGGGTTGCGGTCCACCGTGTACTCGAGCAGGTCGGGCCGGATACCGCAGTAGTTCAGCAGCGTGTTGCCCTTACCCGGCGCGCCGTAGCCGACCACCCGACGCCCGGCCTCGCGCTGCGCCAACAGGTACCGCAACAGGTCCTGGCGCACGGTCTCGGCGCGGGTGCGCAGCGCCGCGTATCCCGCGACGTCGTGCAGACCCTCGGCGGCCTCGCGTTCGAGCAGCGCGGCCACCCGCTCGGTCGGCACGGCGACCGATTCGGGCCTGGCCCAGATCCGCAGCGACCCGCCGTGCGTCGGCAATTCGGTCACGTCGGCCACCGTGAGCCCGGCGCTCGCGAGGGCGCGCTGGGCCGACAGCAACGTGTAGTACTGGAAATGCTCGTGATAGATCGTGTCGAACTGACCGTGGCGCACCAGCGGCAGCGCGTGGTGCACCTCTATCGAGAGCCAGCCGTCCTCGGCCACCAGCGTGCGCAGGGCCCGGGTGAAACCGCGCAGATCCGGGATGTGGGCGTAGACGTTGTTCGCCACCACGAGATCGGCGGGGCCGTGTTCGTCGCGTATCCGCCGCGCCAGGGTCTCGTCCAGGAAGGCGGTGACGGTGGGCACGCCGGCCTCGCGCGCGGCGGCCCCGACATTGACCGAGGGTTCGATACCGAGGCAGGGGATTCCGGCCTCGACCACGTGGCGCAGCAGATATCCGTCGTTGCTGGCGACTTCGGCCACGAACGAGTCCGCGGTGAGCCCCAACCGGCTGATCGCCTCGTCGACGAAGGTGGCGGCATGGCGCACCCAGCTGTCGGAATAAGACGAGAAATAGGCGTATTCGGTGAAGGTGTCCTCGGGGGTGATCAGCGCCGGTATCTGGAGCAGCAGGCAGTCCTCGCACACCCGCAGGTGCAGCGGATAGGTCTGCTCGGGCAGGTCGAGTTCGTCGGCGGCCAGGAACTTCTCACACGGGGGTGTGGCTCCGAGGTCCACAATGCTCGACAGTCGGACCGAGTCACACAAACGACAACGCACGCGGGCTCCACTCGAAAACTGATGTGATATCGGCGGCGCCCCGCAGCCCGAGAAGCGGACTTCCCTGCCGACCGGGAGAAATTATCATCCGCGCGCCACGATTGCGAGTCGAAGGGTCGCGGGAATTGTCGATCGCCGGGTGAACAGCATGTTTTCAGTTACCGCCGATCGGGCGGAAGTCGCCGCGATCGGATACATGGGATGAATTTTTCGCACACCTCGTTTCGTACGCTCTTACCCGATCACGGCACAGCCAAACATCGGCCACATTGTGACCTGTCTCCTACCGCTTGTGCGGAGCCCATGCGGCGAGCAATACTTTCGCAACAGATCGGCCCGGCTTCGAATCGTCTCCGCCCCGACGTCGCCGGACGTACTGCCCCAGGAATTCCGCGCGGCCTCCTAGGCCGCGAAGAATGCGACGGTTCAAGCTTCAAGCAGGTGCTTTTCATGGTTTTCGAGCTCGGTGCCTCCGGTGGCGCGGTCGACCTGCGCCTGCATTTCGCCCGCCCCGGCGAACGCGACGGCTGGCGTACCAACTATCTACGTCGTATCGCCGTCACCGATATCACCGTGATGTCGGCCTCGGTGGCGTTGGCGCAACTGTTCACCATCGACGCCTCCGCGTCGGCGCCGCTGTTCTGGAACCCGCAACTCGGCCTGCGCAACACCCTGTTCTCGGCGGGCATCGTCGCGGCCTGGTCGATCCTGCTCGGCTGGAAGGGTTCTCGGTCTCGGCGCACCGTCGGGGTCGGCGGCGAGGAATATCGCCGAATCCTCGCGGCGACACTGAACCTGTTCGGGCTGATGGCGATCGTGTCGCTGGCTCTGCGCGTCGAACTCACCCACGACTATCTCACCGTCGCGCTGCCGCTCGGACTCGTCGGCCTGGCGGCGACGAGAACGATATGGCGCGCGCACGCGGCACGTCATCGCGCGCTCGGCCGGTATCGGCATTCGGTGCTGGTCGTCGGCGGTCCCGACGCGGCGCGCGCCATCGCCGCCGCGTTCTCGCGCAATCACCTGCACGGCTACCACGTGGTCGGCGTGTGCACCGCGACCGGACCCGATCCGGCCGCCCCGCAGACGATCCGAGTCGGCGGGCGCGATATCCCGGTGACCGGCGACGACCGTTCGGTGGTGCGCGCGGCCCGCCGCACCGGCGCCGACACCGTCGTCGTGATGGCGACCGATCGGCTCGGTCCGCACGATATCCGGTGTCTGGCCTGGGATCTCGACACCTTCGGCGCCGAACTGATCGTCGCGCCCGGTGTCATGGACATCTCCGGTACCCGGATGTCGAATCAGGTCCTCGCGGGCATGCCGATGCTGCATATCGAGAAACCGCAGTACGACCGCGCGCTGTCGCTGAGCAAGTCGGTGTTCGACGTCTGCTTCTCGCTGCTCGCCCTGGCCCTCATCGCGCCCGCGCTGCTCGCCGTCGCGGTCGCGGTGAAAATCACCAGCAAAGGTCCGGTCTTCTATCATTCAGAGCGAATCGGTATGGACGGCAAACCTTTCCGGATGATCAAATTCCGGAGCATGTACATGCACGCCGACCGCCACGTCGGCTCCCTGATCGCGGGTAACGGCGGCAATCCGCTGTTCTTCAAACTGAAGAACGATCCGAGAGTCACCCCGGTCGGCCGGTTCCTGCGCAAGTACAGCCTCGACGAGCTGCCGCAGTTCTTCAACGTGCTGCGCCGCGATATGAGCGTGGTCGGACCGAGGCCACAGGTGCGCAGGGAAGTGCACTCCTACAACGGAATCACCCGCAGACGCCTGCTGGTGCGCCCGGGTGTCACCGGGCTGTGGCAGGTCAGCGGACGTTCCGATCTGGCTCCCGAGGAGTCGGTCGAACTGGATCTGTCCTATGTGGAGAACTGGTCCATGCTGCTGGACCTGCGCATCATCGCCAAGACCGTGCGCGCTGTCGCCGCGGGCGACGGGGCCTACTGAGCGGTGCCGTAGGTTCGGATCAGCCGCGCCCGAATGTATTCCAGTTCCAGGACCAGATCGAAGTCGGGAAACACCGTCCACTGGAAGGCGACGCCGAAGACGGCCATCGCCACGTCGGTCGCCGCGCGCTCGATATCGATATCGGCGCGCACCGATCCGTCCTGTATCCCGCCTCGCAGTCCCGCCGCGACCCGGTCGGTTCCGCGCCGCAGATAGGACTGCACGCGCGGGCGTAACCCCGATGTCGTCTTGACCGCCTCGAAACCCGCGATGAACATGCCGCGCAGGAAATCGGGATCCTCGCCGTGCAGTTGCCCGACGCGGTCGAAATGCGCGACCGCCCGCTGGAGTCCGGTGGCGTCCGGCCGCGGATCGGGTGCGAGCCGCTCGACGTAGTCCTGCTGGAAGAACGCTTCGAGGATGGCGTCCTTGCTGCCGTAGCGGGCGTGGACCATGGCCCGGCTGTAGCCGGCGCGTCGACCGATCTCCGCCGCCGTGGTCGCCTCCCATCCCTTTTCGGCGATCAGTTCGATCGCCGCGAGGACGAGCCTTCGATTGGAGAGTTCGACGCGCTCCGGCTGCGTCAGTCGCGGGGGCGGAGAAGTCACCCTTGCGATATTAGACGCTCGACAACTAACTTGGTTGACGAGCGTCAAATACATCACACGAAAAGGGCCGATCATGACGTAGGCCACACTTCCGCCGTACCCGGGTGTCGGCGAGATCGGCATCCGAGAGGTCGCGAGATGAGTCCGCGTACTCGACGAACTGGGCTACTACCTGCTGGCGGGCGCGGGTGGCGAGGGTCCGCGGACCCTGGTCGAGGAGGCCCGCCGGGGTGAGGAACTCGGTTTCGGCACGGCGTTCATCTCCGAACGATGGAACGTGAAGGAGGCCGCTTCGCTGGTCGGCGCGGCGTGCGCGGTCACCGAACGCATGCGGATCGCCACCGCCGCGACCAATCACAACACCCGCCATCCGCTCATCACCGGATCCTGGGCGACCACCATGCACCGGCTCTCCGGCGGACGTTTCACCCTCGGCATCGGACGCGGCGTCGCGGCGATGTACGCGGCCTTCGGGGTGCCCGCGGTGACCACAGCCCAGATGGAGGATTTCGCGCAGGTCATGCGCAGGCTGTGGAACGGGGAGGTGATCATCGGCCACGACGGTCCCATCGGCAAGTATCAGGTGCTGTTCCTCGACCCGGATTTCCGGGAGGACATCCGCCTCGGCCTGGTCGCCTTCGGTCCCCGCTCGCTCGCCCTGGGCGGGCGCGCCTTCGACGACATCATCCTGCACACCTACTTCACCCCCGACACCCTGCGCCGCAGCGTCGACATCGTGAAGGAGGCCGCCGAGGAGGCGGGCCGCGATCCCGACGCCGTGCGGGTGTGGTCGTGTTTCGCGACCGTGGGCGATCATCTGCCCGAGGAGTTGCGGCTCGAGAAGACCGTCGCTCGCCTCGCCACCTACCTCCAGGGCTACGGCGATCTGCTCGTGCGGACCAACGACTGGGATCCGGCCGTACTGCAACGCTTCCGGGCCGACGCGGTGGTCAACTCGATCCCCGTAGGCATCGACCACAAGGCGTCGGCCGAACAGATCGAGCACATCGCGACGCTGCTGCCCGACGAATGGCTGGAGGTCTCGGCCACCGGATCGGGGGCACAGTGCGTCGACCGGATCCGCCGCGAATTCGACTACGGCGCCGACGCGGTCATCATGCACGGCTGCACCCCCGACGAACTCGATCCGATCGTCAGCTCCTACCGCGAGCGCACGGCGAATCCGTGACACTCGTCTCGGCCGCAGCGCCGCCGACCCACCGCGAGAAGATGTGAGCCCCATGAACGCACCCGTGACGATTCCGCGTCATCCCTCCGAGGTGACCGGCGCCTGGCTGTCCGCCGCGTTGAGCACCGCCGAGAACCCGGTGACCATCGGTGCTGTCGATGTCAGGGCGGTCGGCACCGGCCAGACCGGCGCGACCTACCGCCTCACCCCGACCTACCTGTCCGAGCAGGGAACCCTGCCCGCGACCTTCGTGATCAAACTTCCCGTACTCGACGATTCGGTGCGCGCGGGCGTCGTGCTCGGTTACGTCAGCGAGGTCGCCTTCTACGCGAAAGCGGTCGCCGGGCTGCATGTTCCGACCCCGCGCTGCTACTACAGCGATATCAACGAGCACGGCAGCGAATTCGCCCTGTTGCTCGCCGATATGAACCCCGCGGTGCAGGGCGATCAGCTCGCCGGATGCGGCGCCCACGACGCGGAGCTGGCCGTCACCGCGCTGGCGGGCCTGCACGGGCCGAGCTGGTGCGATCCGCGCTGGCTCGAGCTCACCGAATGCGCGATGCCCAAACCGGGGGGGATACCGCCGCCTCCGGTGGGCTCGGACAGATCGCGGAGATGGGCGTGGGCATCGTGCTCGACAAGCTCGGCGACCGGATCGACGCCGACGAGCGCGAAACCCTCACCGCAGCCATGGGACTCGTCACACCGTGGCTGCTGCACGATCGGGAGCGGTACTCGCTGATGCACGGTGACTATCGGCTCGACAACCTGCTGTTCGACACCGCCGCGGACGCGGTGAGCGTGGTCGACTGGCAGACCATGGGCGTCGGACTGCCCGCCCGCGATCTCGCCTACTTCCTCGGCACCAGCCTGCTGCCCGACGCGCGCCGCGAGCACGAGGCCGATCTGGTCCACCGCTACCACGACGCACTGGGGAAGTACGCCATCACCGGCTATGACCGGGAAACCTGCTGGCAGGACTACCGATTCGGGATGCGACCGAACGTCGGCGTCAGGCCGTCAGTGCCGAGATCACGGTGCGCGCTTGATAGTTCACGCCGAGCTGATTGGGGTGGAACGGTAGGGCGGGCCCGGGAGGATCGCTGGTGTAGGGGACGAGTCCCTCGGCCCAGCGAACGCCCGGGGCCTGACAGGCGTCGTGTCCGGCCGAACCGGTGTAGGTGTCGACGAATTCGACGCCGGTGCGTTGCGCCACGCGCGCGAGCATGGCGTCGAGTTCGACGAGTTTGGCGGCCAGCCAATCGACATCGGTCGGCGAGATCGGGATGGTCGGGAAGCAGCCGCCGGTGGCGGCGACCCCCTCGAAATAGTCGAGCATGAGCACGCGGGCGTCGGGGGAGCGCTGCCGGATTCCCTCGATCGCGGCGGTGACGTGCGGTTCGGCGGCGGCGATATTCTGCGACATACGGTCGACGCCGTCCACGACCCAGGTGCGCTGACACGGTGACACCGCGGGATCGACGGTCAAGCACCCGCGTACGGTGGCGGCCAGCCCCACGTCGTTGCCTCCGATCAGGACGGTGACCAGATCGGTGGTGGGCGTCAGGCGATCGAATTGCGGGGTGTTGGCGCCCGGCCACAGATCCCGGCCCACCGGCTGGTCGACGACCATATCGGCGGTGACGGCACCGGCGCAGGCCGCATCGCGGAAGGTCGGTATGTCCAGCGCCGCGGCGACCTGCCTGGAGTAGTTGTCGATCCGCTGCGCGCACCCCGCGGGCACGAATTCGGTGGTGACCAGGGACGGAGCGAGGGTGGCATCGGCCGCCCAGGAATCGCCGAGCGCGACGTACTCGTCGTAGCCGGGGGCCGCCGAGGAATGCGGTGCGGTGAGTACGGTGCCGATCGCGGCACAGGCGGCGATCAACGCGGGCGTGATTCTCATGGATGCCTCCGTCGGGAGTGGTGCGGGGCATTCGTTCGAACGTCGTTGGAAAGTTAGCAGCCCGCCGAGGAATCCCGGCAAAGGTCACGCGGCGATTCGGCTGCCCGTCGATTACCCGGCCAGGCGTCGGTGGGTGCCGCGCAGTGGATTCGCCACCGGTGACTTGATGGCGGGCAGTGTGATCGACATGCGGACCGTCGTACCGAATTCGGTGTGGTCGATATCGAGATTCTCGGTGAGCGCGCTCATCATGTCGATGCCGCGGCCACGGGTACCCGGATCGGCGGAACGCGGTTTCCACCCACCGGAATCGGTGACGACGATGGCGACGGTCTCGGTATCGCAGGTCGCGGTGAGTTCGACCTCGTGCTCACCGGCCATATCCCGGTAGGCGTGCTCGATGCTGTTACTGCATGCCTCGTTGGCGGCCGCGACCAGATCCGAGGCCAGATCGTGCGGTACCGCCGCCGCCGCGAACCAGGCCTTGAGGGCACGGCGCAATCCGGCGAGCCGATCGGCGTGCGCGGCGACGGTGAGGCGCAACGGCGCGGGCGGCTGCCGGTACACCACCATGGCGACATCGTCGTCGTATCCGCCGTCGGGGCGCAGCCGCGACAGGACCGCGTCGGCCACCTCGCGCGGCAGTTTGCCAGTGGTGTCGGAGAGGACTTCGGCGATCTGGTCGAAACCGTCGTAGATGTCGACACCGCGCTGCTCGACCAGTCCGTCGGTGAACAGCACCATGGTCGATCCGGGAGCCAGCGTCGCGGTGGCCTCGGGGCGACGCGGGATATCGAAGGTCGCCAGCGGCACCGAACGCCCGTCCTCCAACATCCTTCCCCGTTCGCCGACATCGGCGACGATCGCGGGCATATGCCCCGCGCTGCTGTAGCGGATCACCCCTCGCTGCGGATCGAGCACCGCCGCGAACACCGTGGTGCACATCGCGCCGGGAATCCGGCTCGCCACCGTGTCCAACTCGGCGAGCAGTTGCGCGGGCCCGGTCTCCCTGAGCAGCAGAGCCCGTGCGGCCGTGCGCAATTGGCCCATGACCACCGCGGCGGACAGTCCACGGCCGACACAGTCTCCGACGACCACGCCGATGGTCCCGTCCTTCAACGGCACCACGTCGTACCAGTCGCCACCGATCTCGAGCGGCGGCAGCGCGGGTTCGTAGTGCACCGAGAATCGGGGCGGCAGTTCGATCGGACCGAGCATGGCGCGTTGCAGGGTGAGCGAGGTCGAACGCGCCTGGTCGAAGTTGCGCGCCCGCTGCACCGCCAGACTCAGATGCCCGATGAGCAGCGAGAACATCGTCCAATCCGCCGCGGTGATGGCGCGCGGCGCGGCGAAGCGCAACCACAGCGCGGCATCGCCGGTCTCACCGAGCGGTGCGACGATCCCCTCCGAACTCTGCGCGCCCTCCGGAATCGCCGACAGACTGCGCGGCAGCCTGCGCCGAGCCCGGTCCAACATCGTGCGGGCCCGCTCGTCCAGCACCGGACCCTCGGTGTTCGACGTGCCTGGCTCGATGGCTCCCGACATGTAGACCTCGGGGCTCGCGTGGCGATTGGGCCAGACCGACACCACCGCGGATTCCGCGCCGACGGTGCGCCGCAATTCGTCCAGACCGACCGCGAGCACCTCGACCACGCTGGTCGCCGCGCCCACCGCCGTCGCCAGCCGCGACGCCGCCTGATCCCTGGCCTGCGCGTCGTGTTCGGCGGTCACGTCGCGAATGGTGCCGACGAAGATCCGCTGGTTGTTGGCGGGCTCGATCAGGACGCTCGTACTGACCGCCAGCCACAGATCCCGACCGTCGCGATGCCGGATGGGAATGACGAATCGCGAAGCCTCGGTGCCGAGATCGGGATAGCGCGGGCCCGACGGCACCGACCACGGATGCGGCAGCGGATAGGGCACACCGGCGGCGCCGTATCCGGTGAGCGCGCCGAACGCCGTATTGACCTCGATGACACTGCCGTTCGCATCCGCGACGAAGAAGCCGTCTTGCAACGACTCGACCAACGCGGTGCGGAAGGCGTCGCGCCCGGCGAGATCGTCGGCGCGGGAACGCTGTTGCTCGTAACGGCGGGTGCCGTCGAGATAGCCGCGGGTGGCGATATCGAGCGCGGCCAGGGTTTGCAGCAGGAATTCGAGCGCACCCTCGGCCAGCCGGGGATCGACGGTCCCGGAAACCCCTCCGCTTTCGGCGATCTCGGCGACCCGCGCGGCCTCCGCCGCGGTGACGAGACGGAAATGGTGTTCGGTCAGGTCGAGCAGGCTGATGTCCTCGACCAGCGCCCGCCTGCCGAGTTCGTACCCCTCGGACAGGGTGGCGTGGTTGGGTGAATCCAGGTGTCGCCGTAGCGCGTTCGTGTACGCGTCGAGGAAGGCCGCGAGCACCGTCGTCATGGCGCTTCGCTCACCGTCGTGCCCCGATGTCGGGCGGCCAGCACCAGGGCGTCGTCGGTGTCCTTGGCATGGCGGGACAGGATCTCGGAGGTGATATCCGCGGTGGATTTGGCGAGGTCGATACTCTCCGCCGATTCCGCGACGATGCCGTCGGTCGACATCAGCAGCAGATCCCCCGGACGCACGTGCACGGTCTGCGGTTGCAGGTTCTGCGGCAGCCGGTAACCGACGATCCCGCCGGTGAGCAGCACCGTCGCCCGCACCGTCAACCCGGCAGGGCTCGCGCTCAGCACCCGGGACTCGACATTGCCGACCCCGAGCCAGCGGATCGCGTCACCGATGCCGAACAGGGCCAGCGACACCGCGGCGCCCCTGGTGTCGGCCATCGCCCGATGACACAGCACCATCAGGACGTCGAGGGGTTCGGCCCGGTTCTCCGAAAGTACCTGTGCGGCACGGTCGGCCGCGTCCGCCGCGGCCGCGCCGTGTCCGAGACCGTCGAGCACCCCGAACAGGACACCGCCATCGCCCGCGTCCAGCACCACGCAGCGATCACCGGAGATGTGTTGCCCGGGAAGCGCGCGACCGGCCACCGCCCACTCGATCCGGCCGATGATCCCGTCGTCACGCACCGTTGGGCACCCACTTCCACATTTCTATCAACGTGCCGCGCCCCGGTGCCGAATCGACGATGAGTCGATCCATCAGGCGCTGCGCGCCCGGAAGTCCCAGTCCCAGACCGCGACCGGTGGAATAGCCGTCATCCAACGCGCGCGCGATATCCCGGATGCCTGGCCCCTGATCCTCGGCCTGGACGACCAGTGCCTGGCGCCCCTCTCGGTCGCCGACGAGCAGTCGGATCTCCCCGCTGCCCGCGTAACTGGTGATGTTGCGGGCGATTTCGGAGATCGCCGTGGAGATCATGGTCCGGTCGGTGAGGGAGAAGCCGAGCTGTGCCGCCAATTCCCGTCCGGCTTGACGTGCGGTCACGATGTCACCCGACACCTTCACCGCGATCACCATGTTCTCAGCGGCCACTGTCACGACCGTCTCGCTGGCGACGTCCCGAAGCCTTGCGATCCAGCCACGCAAGGCCCTCCTCGAGGTCGAGGGCGGTGTGCATGTCTTCGAATGTGAGCCCCAATTGCACCATGGCGAAAGCGACTTCGGGTTGCAGGCCGACGATCACCGTTTCGGCACCGCGGAGCTGCGTCATATGCGCGATGGTACGCAGCGATCTGGCCGCGAAGGAATCCATCACATCGATCGCGGTGACGTCGACGATGATGCCGTGCGCTCTGTATTTGCTGACCTGTTTCATCAGGTCGTCCTGGAGGCGCTCGGTGTCGGCATCGGTCAGCGCCGACTGAACCGACGCGATGAGATACGTGCCCTGCTTCAGTATGGGTACCGGCATCAGGGCTACCGATCAGCGCCCGTCCCGTTCGATAGGCCGGTCGGTCACGCGGGTGACCTCGTAGCCCAGCAAACGTTCGGCCTCTTCGATGCCACCCTGGAGGTCACCGACGGCATTCATCTTGGACAGGTCGAGCCCGATCGTCACCAGCGTCAGCGCGATCTCCGAGGACAGGCCGGTGATGATGACGTTGGCGCCCATCAGGCCGGAGGCGTCCACGGTCTGCACGAGGTGGTTGGCGACCGTGGAGTCGATGGTCGGCACACCGGTGATGTCGATGACGACGACCTTCGCGCGATTGGCGCGGATGGCCCGCAGCAACTGCTCGGTGAGCTGACGGGCGCGCTGGCTGTCCAGCACGCCGATGATCGGCAGGATCAGCAACTGCTCGCGCACCTGGAGAACAGGCGTGGAGAGTTCGCGGATGGCTTCCTGCTGCTGGCGGATGACGCGCTCGCGCTCCTGCACGAACGAGATCGCCACCGTACTCGCGATGCGGTTGGCGGCGGGCTCGTAGGCGTCGAGGACGGAGTTCAGCAACTCGAAATTCGACTGGTACTTCTCGAACAGCGAACGGGCGAGCACGTCGCGCAGCAGCAGCACGATGCCGAGGACCTCGTCGGTCTCGACCCCTCGCGGAATGATGCGCTCGGACAGATCCCGCGCGTAGGCCTGTAGCGCCTCGACGCTACCGGTCTCTAGCACCTCGACGTAGTTGTCGTAGACGGAGGTCGCCTCGGAGAAGATCTCCTCCGGGGTCATCGCGGTGAGCAGCTGCGCATCGGTGATACGACGTGCCCACTCCTCGCGCAGGGCGGTGCGATTCTGCCGCAAGTGCTCGACAAGCTGTGGCAACAGGTTGTCGACCGGTCCCGCGGGCAGCGAATCCGCCGAAAGGCTCATGGACACCTCGGACATGGAAATTCCAGCCCCTTTCGACGGGTGGGTCGGGATCATCGTGCTGTGCGGCTGCTAACCGACACCGAGCCTAGTCATACCCCGTGGCGAATGCCCACGAAACATCAGTGTTGGCGGCCCGGGGGCCGCGGGTTCGCGGCCCCCTTTGTCTCGCGTCCGAGCGGTCGAGACTCGCGACTTCGTCGCATGCGCTTCGACCGCTCGGACGCGAGACGGGCCGCGAACAGGGCGCTCGTAAGACTCGCGCCTGTGGTGGGTGCGTTTCGATCGGCTGGGCGCGGGAGGGGCCGTGAATGGGGCGTTTGTAAGACTTGCGGCTGTGGTGGGTGCGTTTCGATCGGCTGGGCGCGGGAGGGGCCGTGAATGGGGCGTTTGTAAGACTTGCGGCTGTGGTGGGTGCGTTTCGATCGGCTGGGCGCGGGAGGGGCCGTGAATGGGGCGTTTGTAAGACTTGCGGCTGTGGTGGGTGCGTTTCGACCGGTCGGACGCGAGACGGCCGCGAACGGGCGCTCGTAGGGCTCGCGCTGTTGAGGTGAGGTGGGTGTGAATGGTTGCCTGTGGGGCTCGGGCTGTTCGTTGGATCAGGGTGTATGGCGAAGTTCGGCTGGATGAGTGGAGGTGCAGTCGGGCGGGCAACTAGATGGCGAAGCCGTGTTCGAGGGCTGCCAGGGCTTGGTCGAGGTAGACCGTGAGGTCGGCGTCGGCGCGGGGGAGCCAGGCGTCGAAGGCGGCGCGGGCGGCGGCCAGGGTGGTGCGGCCGACGGCGAGGGGGATGAGGTCGTCCTCGGATTGGCCGAGGCGGTGGGCGGCGAAGGCGCTGACGGCGCGTTCCCAGGCGTCGTAGTGTGCTCCGGCGGTGGCGGTGAGGGCGGGGATGGTGCTGACCAACTGCATACGGGTGCGTAGTTCGGGGACGTCCTCGGCGCGGTATCTGTTCGCGTTGACGACGACTCGGCGGACGGCGGTCATCATCGGTTCGTCGGCGGGGACGGTGGTGAAGGCGGTGTGCAGGTTGGTGACCTCGTCGTCGAACCTGGCCCACAGGACCTCGGCCTTGGTGGGGAAGTAGCGGAAGAAGGTGCGCCCGCTGACACCGGCGGTGGCGGCGATCTGTTCGACGGTGGTGTTGTCGAAGCCCTGTTCGCTGAACAGCCGCATCGCGATCAGTTCCAGTTCGCGTTTGCTGGTGCCGCGTGGGCGGCCGCGGCCGGTGGTGGTGGTGCCCGATGTCGTCACGGGAAAAGTATGTCAGCTCGGCTGTCGACCGAGGTCTTGATTTTGTCAGTGACTGACGTTAATCTCCGACCATGGAAGTGGCGGATCTCACGTGGCCGGAGGCGGGCGAACGCGCCGACCCCGGTGTGATCCTCGCGATACCGCTCGGCGCGACCGAACAGCACGGCCCGCATCTGCCGCTGTCCACCGATACCGATATCGCGGTGGCGCTGTGCCGGGGACTGGCAGGGCGGCGATCCGATGTCCTGGTCGCACCGGCGCTGCCCTACGGATCCAGCGGCGAGCACGCGGGTTTCGCGGGCACCCTCTCGATCGGGCAGGCCGCGCTGGAACTGGTCCTGGTCGAGCTGTGCCGATCGGCCACCGACACCTACGACCGGATCCTGCTCGTCAGCGGACACGGCGGGAATCTGGAACCGCTGCGCCGCGCCGAGACGCTGCTGCGCACCGAATCCCGCGACGTGCGCGGTCACTTCCCCCGCTACGAGGGCGATCCGCACGCGGGTCGCGCCGAGACCGCGCTGATGCTGGCGCTGCGACCGGAGACGGTCCGCGCCGCGCGTGCCGAGCCGGGCGACACCCGCCCGCTGGCCGAGGTGCTGCCGCTGCTGCGCACCGGCGGCGTGCGCGCGGTCAGCCCGAACGGCGTGCTCGGCGACCCCACCGGCGCGACCGCCGACGCGGGCACCGTCCTGCTCGATCAGCTGATCACCGACTTGTACGAAACGACCCGGCACTGGTGGCCGGACTCCCGCTCCGAAAGACATCCCAGGAGGGTTGAATGTCAAGCAGCAGCCTTCTGAGCCGACAGCGGCCAGGCTGTGGCCTCGTTGTAGGGGGTTCCGGTTTTGAGGCAGCCGTGCAGGATTCCCACGAGTCGGTTGGCGAGTTGACGCAGGGCGGGGTAGTGGTTGACGCCGCGGGCTCGCTGCTTGTCGTAGTAGGCGCGGGCGTCCGGGGAACGCATCATCGCGGTCTGGGCCTGGGCGGTGAGGGCGTCGATCAGGCGGTCGTTGTGCACGAACCGCGCCAGGGCGACTTTCTTCTTGCCCGACGCGCGGGTGATCGGGGAGGTGCCCGCGTAGTTCTTGCGGGCCTTGGCGCTGGCGTAGCGGGTCGGGTCGTCACCGAATTCTGCGAGCACCCGGGCGCCGAGGATTGTCCCCAGTCCCGGCTGGGACAGGATGATCTCAGCGGCCGGGTGCTGCCCAAAATGGGCATCGACCTGCTCGGCGAGGGTCTTGATCTGGGTGTTCAGCACGCCCGGGACAGCCAGCAGCGAATGAACAGAGGCGGCATAGGCTTGTGTGACGATCTCGGGTTGTCCGAGGTGATCGGCGCGCAGCGCGGCCTGGATGATCGGGGCCTTGTCGGCGATGTTCTTGCGGCGTGCTCGTTTCATCGCGGCACTGATCTGGGCGATCGTCAGCCGGGCGGCCCGGGCCGGGGTGGGTGCTTTGCCCAGCAGTTCCAGGGTGTCGGCGGCGTCGAGGTCGTCGAACGCATCCAGCGCTGCGGGGAAGTAGTCGCGCAGGGTGTGTCGCAGCCGCTGGGTGTGGCGGGTTCGTTCCCAGATCATGCTCTTGTGGGTTCGGGCCACGACTTCGACCGCCTCGGCGCGGTCGGAGTCACCGGCGACCGGGCGCAGCTCGTGGGCGTGGGTGCGGACCATGTCCGCCAGCACGTGCGCGTCGGCGGCGTCGCTTTTCGCCCTCGACACCCCGAGCCGGTCACGAAACCTCGCCGCTTGCAACGGATTCACCGCCAGCACCGCGTATCCGGCGGCGACCAAGGCACTCACCCACGGGCCGCGATCGGTCTCGATCCCGATCAGCACCTCGACCTCATCGGCATCCTCGCCTACCAGGTCGCCGATGATCGCGTGCAGCTTCGCCATCCCGGCCACGCCCTCGGGCAGCCGGGCCTTGGCCAGGCGGCGGCCCGAATTGTCCATCACCTCCACATCGTGATGCGCCTCGGCCCAGTCATCACCAACGAACAACCTCAACGATTCTCCCGTACTCGATATCGATCACCACCTCTTCGGCAGCCCGCAGGAGAACTATCAGCGACCTAATCAAGCAATGCTCACGCCGCCGAAGCGGCAGGCACGACATCCCAGCAGCGATCAACTCTCCCGGCCCACCGGCAGGGGCACTGTCTTTCATCAGGACTCGATGTCCAGGAACCACGAGTGCTCACCTACCAGCCGGCTACCACCAAGGAGTTTGCCGGACGGCTTACTCCCAGAACTGATTAGGATCCACAGATGAATCCCTGGTTCGAAACCGTCGCCGAGGCGCAACGGCGCGCCAAGAAACGGCTGCCGAAATCGGTGTACGGCGCGCTGATCGCCGGCTCCGAGCGCGGCCAGACCATCGACGAGAATCAGCAGGCGTTCACCGAACTCGGTTTCGCGCCGCACTGCGCCGGATCGATCGGCGAGCGCGACCAGTCGACCAGCATTCTCGGACAGCCGCTGTCGATGCCGGTGATGATCTCGCCGACCGGCGTGCAGGCCGTGCACCCCGACGGTGAGGTGGCCGTGGCCCGTGCCGCCGCCGCCCGTGGCATCGCGATGGGACTCAGCTCCTTCGCCAGCAAGCCGATCGAGGAAGTCATCGCGGCGAATCCGTCGACCTTCTTCCAGCTGTACTGGTGCGGCAGCAAGGACGATCTGGTGCAGCGCATGGCCCGCGCCAAGGCGGCGGGTGCGGTCGGGCTGATCCTGACCCTGGACTGGTCCTTCTCGCACGGACGCGACTGGGGCAGCCCGGTCATCCCGGAGAAGCTGGACCTGCGCACCATGCTGAAGTTCGCACCGCAGACCCTGGCGCGGCCGCGCTGGCTGGCGACCTACGCGCGCTCGGGCCACATCCCCGACCTGACCGCCCCGAACATGGCGGTCGGTGACGGCGCGGCGCCCGGCTTCTTCGGCGCGTACGGTGAGTGGATGAGCACCCCGGCCCCGGATTGGGACGACGTGCGCTGGATCGTCGAGCAGTGGGGCGGGCCGGTCATGCTCAAGGGCGTCATCCGGGTCGACGACGCGCACCGCGCGGTCGACGCGGGCGTCTCGGCGATCTCGGTGTCCAACCACGGCGGCAACAATCTCGACGGCACCCCGGCGGCCATCCGCGCGCTGCCGGTGATCGCCGACGCGGTCGGATCGCAGATCGAGGTGGTGCTCGACGGTGGTATCCGCCGCGGCAGCGACGTGGTCAAGGCTGTCGCCCTCGGTGCGCGCGCGGTCATGATCGGCCGCGCCTACCTGTGGGGCCTCGCCGCCAACGGTCAGGCGGGCGTGGAGAACGTGCTCGATGTGCTGCGCGGCGGCGTGGACTCGGCCCTGCTCGGCCTGCGCAAGACCGCGGTGACGGATCTGGATCGCTCCGACATCGTCGTTCCCGACGGCTTCGAGCGCGCGCTCGGAGTGCCCGCCAACGGTGTGCGCGCGGTGCCCGCCCCGGCGCAAACCACCGCGACCGCGGCCGAATCGCCCGCGGTGGCCTCCGCCAGCTGATTCAGGCTTCCGGCTCGGCCGCCGGACGTCGATGGTGGCCGAGCAGCGCGTCGTAGATATCGGCGAGCGCGGTGAGCTGCTCGCGATCGAGTGCGTCGATCATGTGTCGGCGCACGCTGCTGACGTGCGCGGGCGCGGCGGTGTCGAGTACTTCGGCGCCGCGCGGGGTCAGGCGCGCCGCGGTGCGGCGGGCGTCGTCCGGGATGGGTTCCCGGACGACGAGCCCGCGCTTCTCCATCCGGGTGATCTGGTGCGAGAGCCTGCTCTGCGACCATTCCAATTTCTCGGCCAGATCCGCGAAGGTCAGCCGGTGGTCGGGGGTGTCGGCGAGATTGGCGAGTACCGAGTACTCCACGAAGGTCAGATTCGAGTCGCGTGCCGAATCGCGCCCGACCGCGGCGGCGACCAGGTCGCGCGTGCGCACGAAACCGATCCACGCCCGCGTCTCGACGTCGTCGAGCCATTGCGGTTCGCTCACGACACCGCTTCGCTGCGCTCACTCACGGCAGCCCTCCAAACTCTGACCTGTGCACCGAAATCGTCGCGGCCCGATTCGGTCACGACAACTGCCAGGTTGAGAGGTAGCACCACCGGGGTTGAACGTGCAACCTTTCCCAGGGGTTACTGCGATGTAGGGTTGCCTTACCCATGGGCGTCGCGGGTCGGTGGATAGGCTCGCTCTGCTTGTGACCAGCCAGGCTCCGGCCCGGCCCGCCCGAAGGAGAGCGATCCGTGACCGCGCCGGAATTCCGCTATTCAGATCTGCTGCCGATCGGCGCGGACGACACGCCCTACCGGCTGCTGACCACCGAGGGTGTGAGCACCGTCGAGGCAGGCGGACGCACCTTCCTGCAGGTGGAGCCCGATGTACTCCGAATGCTCACCGCCGAGGCGATGCACGACATCAGCCACTACCTGCGGCCCGCGCACCTTTCCCAGCTGCGCAAGATCATCGATGATCCGGAATCCTCCGGTAACGACCGCTTCGTCGCGCTCGACCTGCTGAAGAACGTCAACATCTCCGCGGGCGGCATCCTGCCCATGTGCCAGGACACCGGCACCGCCATCGTGATGGGCAAGAAGTCCGAGGGCGTACTGACCGGGGCCGACGACGCCGAATGGATCAGCCGCGGTGTGTTCGACGCCTACACGAAATTGAATCTGCGCTATTCGCAGCTCGCCCCGCTCACCATGTGGGACGAGAAGAACACCGGAACCAACCTGCCCGCGCAGATCGAGTTGTATTCGGCGCCGGGCGATCCCGCGCATCCGTCGTACAAATTCCTGTTCATGGCCAAGGGTGGCGGTTCGGCCAACAAATCCTTCCTGTACCAGGAAACCAAGGCGGTCCTGAATCCCGCCAGGATGCTCGAATTCCTGGACGAGAAGATCCGTTCGCTCGGCACCGCGGCCTGCCCGCCCTATCACCTCGCGGTCGTCATCGGCGGCACCAGCGCGGAATTCGCGCTCAAGACGGCCAAATACGCGTCGGCGCACTACCTGGACTCGCTGCCCACCGAGGGGTCGCTCGCGGCCCACGCGTTCCGTGACGTCGAGCTCGAGGAAGAAGTCTTCAAACTCACCCAATCCTTCGGGATCGGCGCGCAATTCGGCGGCAAGTACTTCTGCCACGATGTGCGCGTGGTGCGGTTGCCCCGGCACGGCGCGAGCTGCCCGGTGGCCATCGCGGTCTCCTGCTCGGCCGACCGTCAGGCGTTGGCCAAGATCACCGCGGAGGGCGTGTTCCTCGAACAGCTCGAGCGCGAGCCCGCGCAGTACCTGCCCGAGCAGACCGATTCCATCCTCGGCGGCGACGTGGTCCAGATCGACCTGAACCGGCCGATGTCGGAGATCCGCGACGAACTGTCGAAATACCCCGTCAAGACCAGGCTGTCGCTGACCGGTCCGCTGGTCGTCGCGCGCGATATCGCGCACGCCAAGATCAAGGAACGGCTCGACGCGGGTGAGCCGATGCCGGAATACCTGCGCGAGATGGCCGTCTACTACGCGGGCCCGGCCAAAACCCCCGACGGTTACGCCTCCGGTTCCTTCGGCCCGACCACCGCGGGCCGCATGGATTCCTACGTCGATCAGTTCCAGGCCGCGGGCGGCTCGCACGTCATGCTCGCCAAGGGAAATCGTTCGGCGCAGGTGACCACGGCGTGCAAGGAACACGGCGGGTTCTACCTGGGTTCCATCGGCGGCCCCGCGGCCCGCCTCGCCCTGGACTGCATCAAATCGGTCGAGGTGCTCGAATACCAGGAACTCGGTATGGAAGCCGTCTGGAAGATCGAGGTCGAGGATTTCCCCGCCTTCATCGTCGTCGATGACAAGGGCAACGATTTCTTCGCCGAAACCCAGAAGCCGATCGCCCTGCGGGTGCGGGAACGCTCCAAAGAGCGCGTCTGACCGCGACGGCGCGAGATCGAGCGCAATCATCGCAGGTCAGGGCCTATGTGTCGGTACCGCGACAGTCCGTCGTGAACGCCGAGACGCGGCTCACACGGTGGTAGTTGGTTAGTATTTCCACATGGTTCCGACTGGCGAGAGGTCGCACGGGCGGCTGGTTGCGACGCTGCTGGCCGTGCTGGCCCCCACCGTGCTGGCCGCGACCGTGGCAGGTCCGACGGCGCTCGCCGCGGCGGGAACCGAGGGGCTCGATCCGGCCTTGGCGCTGGCCTACACCCTTGCCGAGGACGCGGCACACGCCGAGGGCGTACCGCTCTGGATCAACTCCGGATACCGCACCGAGGCCGAACAGCGGGCACTGTGGGAAGACGGAATCGCCACATACGGAAGTCCCGAAGCGGCGCGTCGATGGGTGCTGCCGCCCGAGGAATCGAGTCACGTCGCCGGTCGGGCGATCGATGTCGGCCCGCAGGACGGCGCGGGGTGGCTGGAAGCCAACGGTAATCGCTGGGGTCTGTGTCGGACCTACGAGAACGAGTGGTGGCATTTCGAGCAGGCCACGGTGCCGGGCGCGGCATGTCCGCCGTTGCGGTCCGACGCGAGCGAACGCTGAGCCCCCTGCCCGGCGGAGGCGGCGGCCCGGAGCGCGGCCGTAAGTCCGTGCGGAGCCGACGCCGATACCCGTCGGTCGCGGCGGGTGCCGCGCCGACCACGACATCGGTGGCCGATTCGCGGCGCGCGGCAAGTACCGCGAACACGAACGGGAAACCTGTCCGTTCCCGCCGCATCCGACCGAGATCGTGCACGCGGACGAATTAGCGCGGATCGACTCCGAGGAAATCCGAAAGCAACAGGCGCGCAGGGTAAACCGCGGTGCGGCCGGTCGAGCTCGGCGCGCCGTCGAGCTCGACCGACGGCACCGGGCTGACCAAGAGACGGGACATCACCGGCCCGTCGCATCCGATCGCGATATCGGGCAGCATCACCGGTTCGTCGGCATGGCCGAGGAACTCCATCCGGCTGATCGGGCCGATATCGATATGTCCGGAATTCAGTGCATCGCTGAGGTTTTCGGGGGAATCCCGGACGACGTCCAGGTCGATCAGGCTGCCGGTGCGGGGCAGCCCCCACAGGATCGGCAGGTAGGTGAGGAATTCGATGCGGGGCCTGCGCTGCCGTGACGGTCCGTGAGGTGACGGTCGGAAGACCGGGGGGTGACCGGGGACGGAGCGCATAGGCCAACTCTCGGCGAGAAACCCGCACTGCGGAAACCCCTACGCGGCCCCTAGTGGTTCGGGGCGGGGACATGAAAAACCCACGCTCGGGCAGTGATTCGGTACGGGGCGGTACACCGCGCCCAGGGTCGACCGAAGGTCTGACACCTTGACCGACCGCGAACGCTCGTGCGTTAATTGGTCCGCACGAACGTTCGGTTAATCCAGGGTTGGGGTCTACGATGTGCGATCTCGTAGTCTGTGACGAGGAGAGGGTGGGCGCAATGGGCGATGGCGTCACGGCAGAAGCGCGGGCCGGTGTGGGGTCGAAACGGGCGCGTCTCCTCGCCGCCGTGGCCGCGTCGGTGGCCGCTCCGCGGATGTTTTCGGCCGGGGCTACCGCAGCGCAATCGATGCCTGTGCCCGCAACGGCCGAAAGCGTGTGAATCGACTGATGTCACCGCGGACTCGGCAAATTGTCGGAAAACTCGTCGGATAAAGGAAGACGGACCGACCGTAATAAAAGGAAAGGGGAGTATCGGCAATGTCGATACTCCCCTCGGTCGTGCGAGGATCGTCGCCACCCCCGTGTTTTTTACGTTGTCTATTCCTGTATGTGAAATGTGTTGTGCACCACAATAATTGGTGAAGTGGTCGAGTTGCCGAGGTCGCTGCCGGGGCTATGATCGAGACAGGTGGGGACAATGATGTCCGGGGCTAATATCCTGCCCGGGCGCGGCATTCGGTTGTTGCGCTGGATCGAACGAGGTGCGCTTTGAGTGCCGTTGAGAAGTGGTCACAGTCCGCCGAGGTATCAGAATATCTCCGCGATGTGGATTGGGTAAGTGCGGATGACATTTCACCGAAAATAATTTCAAACGGTCGGTTCTCCTCGAATGGAAATAGCTCGCAGTCTCCTGTGTGGACGGTTCGGTCGGCGCTGGCCCACCTGAGCCACGACGGCGCGGATCGATTGCGCGTCGCACAGTTGCTGGCCGTGGTGGATCAACCCACCGCGAGTCGCATTCTCGCGGAAGTGCTCGACGCCGATCCGGAGTGGGTGCGGGCGGTGATCCGGGAATTCACCGAGGTGGGCTTGGTGGCGTATTCGCGTTTTCGGCGGCGCGACATCCGTGAGGCGGTGGTGCGAGAGACGCCGTTGATGGCGCGCACCAGCATGCACCACCGCGTGGCGGGTGTGCTGCACGCGGGCGGTGCGCCCGCCACGCGGGTCGCCGATCACCTGGTGAGCGCGGGTACCGCACGTTTCCCGTGGTCGGTTTCGCTGCTGCGGGCCGCCGGGGGCGATGCCATCGCCGACGATCAGATCACCAGGGCCGTGGACTATCTGGAACTCGCGTCCAGATTGGCCGACGAGGACGAGCGGGCCATCATCTTGACGACCTTGGCTGTGGTGCGCTGGCGGCTGAGCCCATCGACCTCGAGCCGCAGCTTCGGCCGGTTGATCGGGGCGCTGCGCGGTGGGTTGATACCGCCGCAGTGCGTGCCGATGGTGGCGCGGTACCTGCTGTGGCACGGTCGCGCGGAAGAGGCCGCCGCGGCGCTCGATCAACTCGACGCGGCGGCGGACGGCGGCGATGCCACCGGGCCCGCGCGGCTCGCGGCGATGAACGAGTGGCTGGCGTGTAACTATCCGGGTGTACTCGAAGGCCGTACGGCAGCGCCGGAGCCGGACCGCACGACCGTTCGGACCAGGTCGGCGTCCGTGGTCCGCACGGAGCCGGATGTCGAGGCCGCGCGGCTGCTGATCGACGTATTGACCAACGGCGCGAGCGTCGGGGCAGGGGCAGCCGCGCAACGTATGCTGCGTGGCCATCGGCTCGACGATCAAACCTTCGGCGCGCTCTTGATCGCCTTGGACTGTTTGGCCTACAGCGATCAACTCGATGTGGCCGCCTCCTGGTGTGAAGCCCTGATGTTGGAGGCAGCGGCCCGACGGGCGCCGACCTGGCAGTCGATCTTCGCGATCTGGCGATCGGCGATGTCGGTGCGCGAGGGCAATCTGCACGCTGCCATAGATCGCGCCTCGGGTGCGGTGGGGCGTATCAACAGCGAAAACCTCGGTACCTACACCGGACTGGCGGTGGCCAGCCTCGTCGCCGCGACCACGGCGGCGGGCAGATTCCGGGAGGCTGCCGCCTACCTGGATCACGCGCTGCCCAACAGTGTGCTCGAATCCCGAATCGGCCTGCAATTCCTCCATGCCCGCGGCCATTACCACATGGCGGTCGGCGCCTACGATCAGGCGCTCGAGGATTTCTCCGGCTGCGGCGAGCGGATGCGCCGCTGGAATATGGACGTCCCCGGGCTGGTGGCCTGGCGCAATGATCTGGCCGAACTCTATCTGCGACTAGGGGAGCCGCGTGCCGCACGGCGCTGGGCCAGTGCCCATCTCGACCGGATCGGTGGCGTCGATCGACATCGCACCGCCGGGGTGTCCGTGCGACTGATAGCGGCGAGCAGTCCGGTGCTGGACCAGGTCGCGCTGTTACGGCAGTCGGTGTCGATCGCCAACAGCGGGGGAAATCAGCTCGAACTGGCGACCGCGCTCGCGGCACTGTCGGACGCCTACCACGCGATCGGCGAACGCGACCGGGCACGCGCGGCGAATCGGCGCGCTACCCGACTGGCGGAGCAGTGCGGTGCCGAACCGTTGCGGATCCGGCTGGCCGGGCCGCGCGGTGAGAACGCGCCTGCGCTGATGCCGTTGCCGCAGCCGCAGCGTGCCCTCGACGCCCTGAGCCCGGCCGAGTTGAAGGTCGCGGAACTGGCCGCCGCGGGTCGGCGCAATCGTGATATCGCCAAGGAACTGCACATCACGACCAGCACCGTCGAACAGCATCTCACGCGCGTCTACCGAAAATTGCGTGTCGCGCGCCGCTCCGATCTGGTCGTCGTGCTGGCCGCCCCCGACCTCTCCCCGGTACGCGAGGTCCGATGACCGCCGCGCGTACCCGTCGCGTCGCACGGGGCGTCGGCGGGATACGGTGATGAGCGACAAGTGGATTCGGCGCGCGTTGCCACGAACCGATCCGGCGGCGCGGGTGATCTGTTTTCCGCACGCGGGTGGGTCGGCGAACTACTTCACCCCGCTGGCGCGCAAACTACCGCGGGCGATCGAACTGCTGGCGGTACAGAATCCGGGCAGGCAGGAGCGCTACCGGGAACCGCGCCTGGAATCGATCGTCGAACTCGCCGAGGCGGTGTTGCCGAGCGTGTCGACATGGTTGGACAGGCCGACGATCCTGTTCGGGCACAGTATGGGCGCGGTGCAGGCCTTCGAGGTCGCGCGAGGTCTCCCCGGCGGCGCGCCGGTCGTGCTCTTCGCGTCGGCGCGGCGCGCACCTTCGGTGATCCGGGTCGAGACCGTCCATCAACGGTCGGATCGCGCGATCATCGCCGAGATGCGCGCTCTCGGCGGCACCGATACGCGAGTCTTCGACGACGAGGAGACGGCGGCGCTGTACCTGCCGGTCATCCGTAGCGATTACCGTGCGGTCGAAACCTACCGATGCCCGGCCGAGGTGACCGTCGACTATCCGATCACGGCCCTGGTCGGTGACCGGGATCCCCGAGTCACCCGCGCCGATGTCGAGGCATGGCGTACACATACCACGGCGGAGTTCACGACCCATGTGCTGCCGGGCGGCCACTTCTACCTCGGCGACGAACTCGACGCCGTCGCGGAATTGCTCGGCGCGCGACTGTCCGTCGGGACGGGCGAACCGGGTGATCACCGGGGGTAGTCGTTCGGATCGCTCAGCCGACCGGTGTCGTGGCGCCCGGCATACCGTCGAGGGTGAGGCCACCTTCGATGGTGTTGGGAACACGACGCCGGTCCGGCGAGCCGAGGGCGGCGGTGAGATCGGTGCCGTCGTGCTCGGCGAGCAGTTCGCCGCTGTCCCAGACCAGCAGCGTCGCGCTGACGGTGTTGTCGGCGGCCGAATGGGCGAGGTCGTAGTGCGCGCACCCGGGGACGTGGGAGTAGGTGATCCACAGGTCGTAGCCGGTCATGAACAGGTCTAGATCGAATTGCACACTGAGACCGAGCAATTCGCTGCGCCCGTTGTCATCGACACCGGCGAACGCCTCGTCCAGCGCCAGCAGGCGCGGTGCCTGCGGATCGGCCGAATCGAGCATCACGTGCGCCGCGGCGAACAGCGGCAGGTGCAGCGACACCGACTGCTCACCACCCGAGAGCGCGCTGTGCCGGGCCACGGTGAGTTTGTCCTCGCTGCCGTCGGCGGAGAGCAACGTGAACGAGAACACCCGCCAGGTGCGGTAGTCGAGTGTGGCGGCGAGGATCTCGGGATAGGAACGTTCCGGATGCGCGGCCCGCGCGGCCCGGATCTCGGCGGCGAAATGCGAGCGGATCGCCGCGAGGTCCTCGGCGCCGAGGGCGGACGCGTCGCGGTCGAGCAATTTGCACACGGCGCGCGCGGCATCGGACAGACTGTCCGCGAGCACCCAGTGCACGCCGATGGTGTTCCCCGAGGACATGCGGCGCTGTTTCATCTCCGCGCCCATCCGCCCGATGAGTTCGCGGGCGTCGGTGGTGCGTTCGTGGATCTGCTGGGCCAGGCCGGTGAGCAGCGCGTCCTCCAGGATGCGCCGCTCGGCGTCGGTGAGCAGCAGTTCCTGATCGTGGCGGGCCCGATCGATGCGGCCGGCGAAATCGGCGAGCGCCGAGACGCCGTGCTCGTCGTGGACCTGGACGACGGTGAGTCCGTCGGCGGCGTCCCAGTGCAGCCGGTAGTCGCGTCCGGACGTGGCGAGTGCGGCGTCGAATTCCTGCAACGCCGTGGTGACCGCGCCGCGGGTGGACTTGCGGGCCGCCTCGCCCGCCCGCACCGACGCGGTGGCGACGGTGAGATTGTCGAAGAGTTCGGCCACCTCGTCCGGCAGGAACCTCGGCTCGGCTTCCGGCCCGGCCTGCGAGATCCGGTACAGCAGTTGCTCGGAGGTCGACCATGCCGCGTCACTGCTCGGCCAGCGGCTGTCGTCGGGCGCACCGAGTAGCCGGAGCAGATCCGGCTGGGCGTAGGGCGCGAGCGCGCGCACGTCGGTGAGTACCTCGGTGAGCGCGGTGCCGAGGGATTCGTGCGCCGTGCGGTAGGCCGCCTCGGCGTCGCCGACCGCTTCGATCGCCTCGTTCGCGGCCTTGCGTGCGGCCTTCTGCTCGGCGCGGGCGGCCTCGATGCGCAGCCGCGCCGCCTCGAGTTCGCGGTCGATATCGGCCGCGCCCGCCCCGAGCGCCTCGCGCAGCGTCTCGAGTTTGCGCAACTGCTCCTGGTAACCGGCCTGCGCGGACTCGGCCTCCTCGGCGAACGCCTCGGCAACCTCGCGCGCCTCGTCGTGGCGGTCCGCGCCCTCCCGTTCACGTTCGCGTTCGCGCTCGTGGTCGGCGCGCACGCGCAGCAGACCGGTGCCGCTGTTCTCGAAATGCCGGATCGCGGCCGCGAGGGCGTCGATCTCGCGCGGTTCGCGCGGTGTGCGATGTTCGGCGGCGACGGCCCGCAGCTTCTTCTCGACGGCGGCCGCGTCGGCAACTGCCTGGTCCAAGTCGCGTTCGGCCTGCGCCGCCGCTTCGGAACGGGACCGCAGCATGCCCGCGGCCTCGGAGACCGCGCGCAGGGCGCTTGTGATGGCCGACGGTCGCGGCAGTTCCTTCGCGGCCGCGCCGAGGCGCGCGAGTTCGTCGTCGGCGCTCGCCTCGTCGGCTTCGGCCTGCCGCGCGTCGGCACTCGCGGCGTTCAGCGCCGCCGTCAACTCCGCGAGACGGATCTCGCGTCGACGACCGCGTGCCGTCGCGCCGATGAATTCGGCGTCGGGTTTGTGGTGACGGCCGATCCGCACACCCTGCCGGAAATCGCCCGTCGTGCCGATCGTGGTGTCCGTGCCGGGCCGGTCGGCGTCGGATCCCGCACCGGACACGGCCGGGGAGTCGTCCAGCGAGACGGAGGCGAGGACGTCGGCGACTTCCCGCTTCGGCACCGCCAGTCGGTCGGAGGCATCCTCGACGACGAGCACGTCGGCCAGGGTGCGCCCGGTCGGCCGCAGGGCGGGCGGCAGCGCGACGAGGAAATGCTCGGATCGATAGTCGCCGGGCCTCTCCGATTCGGCGCAGATCCACGCGTCGAGCAGACCGGCGGCCTGCAACGCGGCCTCGATCCCGGCGGCGGCGGCCGGGTCGACGTCGTCGGCGAAGCGGACCAGCTGCCACAGCGGTGCGCCGGGACGCCCGTCCCTGACATCGGTGCGCGCCGAACCGGGGGGCGGAGCGTCGTCGCGCTGCGCGGCCACCCGATCGCGTTCGGCACTCGACTCGCCGTGCCGCTCGTTCGCGGCCTCGTGCCGAGTCCTGGCATCGCTTCGCCGGGCCCGGATCTCGTCGAGCAGCGGTTCTGCCCGCTCGGCCAGCACCTCGGCGACACCCGCCGCATCCTCGGAACCGGCCGAGCGCAGCGCCGAATCCAGTTCCCGCAGCAGATCTTTCGCGATGGGGCAGTAGAGCTCGCGATTCCGCTCCCACCACGCGCGCAGCGTCGTCGCCGAATCCCCGCGCGCCACTTCCACGGCCGCCTCGGCCGCCGCGACCTCGGCTTCGGCCGCCTCGCGCAACCGCACCGCGCGTTCGGCCAGCCGTTCGGCCCTGGTCCGTTCGGCCGCCGCGGATTCCACGAGTCCGAGCGATTTCCTGACCGCGCGCACATCGGCGTCGCGTTCCTCGGCCCGAGCTCGGACGGTCGCGGTGAGGGTGTCGGCACGGGCCTCGGCCGACGGCGCGGTCCAGTCGATGCCCGCTTCCTCGGCGGCGGCACGTAATTCGTCCTCGCCCCGTGCCAGCGCGGCGGCCGCGTTCGTGACCGCGGCGCGGGCACGTTCGGCTTCCTGGGCGCGCTGGTCGAGCGTCTGCGCAGCCTTGAGCGCCTTGTCCCCGTGCACGCTCGCCGAGGTCTCGAGCCTGCGCACGGCGTCGGCGAGGTCGTCGAGTTGCTGTTTGCCCTCGTAGGCGCTGGAACGTTGCAGGGTCTCGCGGTCGGTCATGGCCTGTTCGTAGGCGCGGTCGGCGTCGTCGGCGCGGGCCTGCGCGCCGGTGCGGTCGGCGTCCCTGCGCTGCCGCAACGCGGTGGCGGCGAACAGGGCGGTACTCGCGTGGGTCACCGCGTCGAGCCTGGCCCGTACCCGGTCCAGATCGGTTCTGGCCTGCACCCCGAGATATTTGCGGTAGACGCCGACGAACGCCCGTGTCGCGCTGTCGGCGTGCACCAGCCCCTCCAGGGTGCGACCGACCTCCTCCATATCGCTGAACGAGCGGGCCGCGTCGAGGATCAGCTGTTCGTCGAGCGGTCGCAGGCCGTCGGTGAGCGCCTGCGACAGTCCGCGCGGGTCCAGATTCTTCGCCAGCTGCGGACGGCGCAGGGTCAGGATCAAATTGACGAGCTGGTCGTAACGCTGCGCGCCGAGACCGAACATGCGGGCGTCGATGGCGGCCCGGTATTCGACCGGGCGGTCGACGATGGCGTCGGTGCCGATCTGTTCGGCCAGCTGTTTGCGGGTGAAGGGCCGGTCGTCGGGACCGATCAGGGAGAAATCGACCCCGACCCGACCGTCGGCGACGAAATACCAGCGGGTCACCTTGTCCGAGGACCGCGTCGCGCGCATGCCGATGCCGATGGTGACCGTCTCCGGGTCGTGCCACGCGCCGCGCGCGAATTCCATCCAGACGTAGGAGTAGGCCGATTCCTGTTTGCGGTAGAGCAGATTCGATTTCATGGTGCGCTCTTCGCCCGCGAACGGATTGAGCCTGCGCGGTTCGATCCGCCCGTCCAGGACGAACGGGAACAGCACCTCCAGCGCCTTGGTCTTGCCCGACCCGTTGGGGCCGCGCAACACCAGCCTGCCGTCGGCGAAACAGAACTCCTGGTCCCGGTAGTCCCAGAGGTTGACGATGCCCGCGCGGGTCGGGATGAATCGCACTCCACCGTGGATGACAGACATGCTCAGATCCCTTCCGTGCCGGTGCCACCGACCGTGTCGGCGGCGGTGACGAACAGTTCCTCGGCCCTGCGGGTGCGCACGGTGACGACCGCGCCGCGATAGCGGGCCGACGCGGGCAGCACCAGCAGACCGTCGGCGGTGTCGCGGACCAGGCGCAGCCGTCGCAGCAATGCCACCACCTCGGAGGTGAGTCCCGGCGCGTCGGCCTGCCACTGGGCGGCGAAGGTGACACCGTAGCGGTCGGTCAGCGCCTGTACGGTCTCGCCCACCCAGACCGAGTCGACGAAGGGGTAGGTTTCGGTCTCGGTGTCCGGGAAGTCGTCCTCGGGGTGGTCGTCGTCGGGTGACGCGTCGAGCGGGGTATCGGCCAGCGGCGCGAAGACGGTGGATTCGGGAATGGCGTCGTCGAGTTGCCCGGCCAGTGTGTGGTCCGGCTCGGGGACGAACGGACGTCGCGGGACCGGATTGTCGATGTCGAGTACCCGGCCCGCGATCTCGCCGACGAGCAGCAGCGCGACCTGGGCCAGGGTTCCGGTACCGGGAAAGCGGATATCGGAAAGCCGCCCCGAGGTGTCGATCAGGACGACGCCCTCCGCCCTTCGCTCGGCCTTCAGCCCGGTGAACAGTTCCACCTCCGCGACGACGCGCTCCTGTGCGAGCAGCGTCCGCTCGTGCGGCGGCAGTTCGGCGGCGTAGACGACCGGACGTTCGACCAGGGTGCGCCGTACCCGGCGGGCCGCGTCGTCGGCGGGCCGCCCACTCGCGGGGCTGTCCTCGGTGAGCAGTCCGCGCACGCTGTGCAGATGTTGCAGGGCACGCGGCGGCCGGAACAGCGCGAAGACCACCGGCCGGTCGATGTCGTAGAGCGCCTCGCCGACCTCGGGATCCGAGGCCCAGCCGCCCGCGTCGCCGTCGGCCAGGGTGATCGCGCCTCGGGTGGCGAGCCAGCCGACCGCGTCGACGAAGGCGTCGCGGTCGCCCGCCCGGTCCGGGGCGAGTTCCAGACCGTCGATGCGCCCGGTGTAGGCGGCGACCTGCTCGGCCAGCTCCGACAGGGTGACCTGGTCGCCCGCGCGGCCGAGCGCGGCGAGCGCCAGGGCCAGATAGGCGTAGCGGCGGCGGTCGAAGATCCGGTCGTTGACGGTGCGGGCGGGCCGCCCCGGATCCAACCGGTCGGCGACGGGGAACAGGCGCGCCGTGGTCTCGGTGACCTCGAGTCGGTAGCCGAAGAGTTCGGCCAGATCCTCGCGCAGTTCGGTGGCCCACCGGCGGATCAGCGGGAGCGCGACGCGATCCGGATAGGTTCTGGTGATCAGGTGGTTGGCCAGGATCACCCGGGCGGCGCGCTGATAGTTGTCCAGGACCAGCGCATCGATGCGGCGTGCGTGAATCATGCGCGGCCCCCGGATAGTTCGCGAACGAGCGATGTCATTCCGTGCCCCCGTCCTGTCGATCCCCGTGCGCGGCGGGAGTCCGGGCCCGCCCCGGGCGCACCTCGAGTTTGCGGTTGTTCAGGTGCAGCAGTCCGCGCGCGGTGCGCACGACGGTGGAACCGGGATGTTCGGAGACGGTGAGGGTGACCCCACTCTCCGAGCCCGTCGTCCCGGCGACCCGCCCGCTCACCGGCACCCAGGCGGTCGAGGCCGCGTCGAGCAGCCGCAGCAGCACCTCGGTCTCGCCCTCGTCCAGTTCGCGATCGTAGAGATCGGCGGCGGCGAGGGATTTCGCGGCCTCGGCGCGGGCCCGCTGGGCGTCGAGTTGTGACTGCCGGAGTCGGCGGATGCTCGCGTCGTTGCGCTGGATCCTGGCTGGTGCGCCAGGGCTCGGCGTCCTGCCGGTTTCGGCGAGGGTGCGCGAGATCTCCAGCGGCGGTGCGTCCCACCAGGACCTGGTCGCCGGGACGATGTCGGCGTCGGGATGTTCCATCGCCAGGTGACGCGGGCGTCCGAGTCCGAAGACCGCGTCGAACAGCGCGTGCGCGCTGTCGGCGTTCGGCGCGGCGGTGAACCATCCGGCCAGGTGCCGCAGCGCCGATTCCCTGCTGACCCCGCCGCGGCGGGTCTCGGTCACGCGCCGCAGCAGCGAGAGCACCGCGGCGATGGCGCTCATGGTGGCCTCGCGCAGGCGGTCGGCCTCGGTCGATTCGGTGTCGCCCGGTTTCACCGATTCCGGCGCCACGAACCAGGTGCGCAGACCCTGCCATCGGGCCCGCCAATCCGCGCGCCGCTGCGCGAGACTCAGCAGCACCCGTTCGTCGCAGCTCGCGGCGCGTTCGACGAGTTCGTCGACGCCGGTCTCCTCGATCTCGCCGATCGCTTCCGCCAGTCGCGGCGCGAACCGGGCCAGATCGGTGCTGAACTCCCGCATATGCGCGAGCAGGGCGTCCTTGTGCGCGAGGAACGATTCGGGGGTGATCTCGGTGGTCCTGACCAGATCGCCGAGCGAGAGATAGAAATGCGCCGCCCGCGCCGCCATATCGGTGAGCGCCGCGTCGAGCCTGCGCAGCGTCCGATAGACCCGTTCGGCGTCGCCACCGCGATTGGCCTCGGCCAGGGCCCGCAGGTCCGCGAGCAGTTCGGGCAGCACCAGCCGCGACAGCGCGGCCTCGTCCACACGCGCCTCCAGCACCCCGGTCACCGCGCGAAACGCCTGGAATCCGGCCTGCGAGAACTGGTACACGTAATGCCGGTTGCGGTATTCGGCCAGGGTCGCGGCCCTGGTCCCGTCGTAACTGCGTTCCAGCACACCCCACTGGTGCAGTTGGTCGAGCAGCGGGCCGATGTCGACGGCGGTCAGCGGTGGACTCTCGTCGCCGCTCTCGCGGCGGATCCACTCCGCGACGTCGTCGGCGTGCAGCAGCACCACGTACGCTGCGCGGGCGCCGTCGAAGGCCCGGAGCACCCACAGGTACTCGGCGCGCTTCTCGGCCGTCGCGAACGAGAACAGCCGCAGCCGCTCGTCCCGCGTGGCGGTGTCGGCGCTGATCGGGCCTTCGGCGGAGTCGGTCACCGGGAACAGGGTAGTAGCGGGCGGGTCGCCGCCCGCGCGAAAGGTCCCTTGTTCGGCGTGGCCCGGGTCCGGTTGCGCGCCCTCTTCGCGCTGGATGCTCGAGAGTTGCCACGCCTCACGATATTTCACGCTGCCGTCCTCGACGCGGGCGACGTCACGGTGCGCGGCATCGGTTTGCGGCGGCCCCCGGCACGCGGGGGCCGCCGTCGGTGGACGATGAATTCGACTGTGTCGGTGTACGAACCGGTAGGTCGCTACTCCGTGGATATCGAACGAAGTTGATCCAGGTATGCCAGGGTGCCCGGATCTCCCGGATACCGTGCGATGATCTCGCGCGCCGTCTCGCCCGCGATCCACATCAGCGACGGCAGCGAGCGACGTTTGCCCGCGAATGCCCGGGTGCCCTCCGCCACGGCACGTTCCAGATCGCGGTCGCGGACCGCCACCACGGCCAGGGTGAGGTGCGCCTCGGAGATGCGCATCGGATTGCGTACGGAGCCGTCGGCATTGGTCGAGGTGCGAATGACCTCGCGGGCGTAGACCTCGGCCATCTTGTCCTCGCCCGCGACGCGGCAGCAGTCCATGGCGTAGAAATCGAATTTCTGCGGATCCACCACGAAATGGTTGTCCAGATCGATCGGATGAACCAGGCGTTCGAGTACCGCGCGTCCGGTGTCGAGCGCGCGCTCGACCTCGCGGCGATCACCGAGTCTGGCCCACGCCTTGGCGCGCTGCGCCGCCAGTTGCACCTCGACGCCGAGGTTGCCCGCACCGCGCGGTGCGGTGTCGACGGCCTCGATGGCGCCTCGGTAATTGCCCTGGGTCAGGGCGAACCAGGCCGCCATTTCCGCTGCCCAGCCGACGATTTCGGGGTGGTCCGCCTCTTCGCCGAGCGAGCGGGCGGCGCGCCTGGTCGCCTCGGCGGAGGTGCGCCTGCCCAGGTCGTAGTCCACGCAGCCCACGAGCAGGGCCACCCATCCGGCCAGCACCAGGATCTCGCGGTGCTGGGTGAGGGTGAGTCTGCCGTCGAGCAGCGAGGTGATCCGGCGCAGCCACGAGGTGCCCTCGGCGTGCAGCGCGTGCGGGTCCGCGACGGGATATTCGCAGCACAGTCGCTCGGCGGTGATGCGGATCGCGTCCAGTGTCGCCGCCGACACATCCGACATCCGCAATCTGCCGATGAACTCGACGGTGTCCATGCCTGTGGCCGAAAGCAGTTCGTCGTCTCGGCTCGGCCGGGCCTTGGGAAAGAAAGCGGCGGTTACCGTGTCGAAGGCGGCGGCGATGATGGGAGCGTAGAAATCGTCCGGGCGCGATTCGCCCGACTCCCAGCGTCGCCAGTTACGTAGCAGCGTACTGTCCGTCGGCAGATTATGAGATGCCTTGGCGCGCATCACGCGGACGGCATCTGCCTGTGACCACCCCCTCGCATCACGTTCGGAACGCATTCGGACAGCCCAGACGGGACGATCGTCACCTATGGCCACGCCTGTAGTATCGCACCAGTTAACGATCGGTGGACCGGATAGGGCAAGTGGATGTCACTGGGTTGACATCTGCATTTGCACGATTGCGTCCGACATCCTGTAAAGGGAGCGGACAGGTTGCCAGCCCTACGGCCGGACCCCGATTCGCAGGACTGTAGGCGGCGTCGCCGCCAGGCTCTACGGTTTGCTGCGGCAACGGGTTTCGGTGCCGTGCCGGGTAGTGCTCGACCGTGTGCTCCAACTCCGCCGTGCGCGGCGCCCGCGGTACACGGCTTCGTGTACGCCTCGTCGCCGGGCAGCGCGCAACCTCGGGGTGATCCGAAAAACAGAACAGCGACCCAATCCAACGGAGGTTCGGGTGGAAGCGTTGATCTATGGATACGTGCGCGACGATCTCGCCGAAGGCCACGGCGAGGAACTCGAGGATGCGATGAGCACGCTCGCCCGTGCGGAAGGGCTCTGTTTCGCCGCGACATTCCATGAATCGACTTCGGGAGACGGCACGGCGTTCGCGGAACTCACGGCCGAACTCCGCCGCGCCGACGCCCACCACGTCGTGGTGCCCTCACTGGATCACTTTGCCGGCCAGACGATTCCGCGCGACATCCTCATCGCGAAGCTGGCGCAGGACGCGGCGGCGCGGGTATGGACCGTCGACAACGCCGAACTCGTCCGCGCGGTGGTCGCCACCGGAACCGAGTGAATCAGGGGGAACGGCCGATCCCCGCGCCCACGCGGGGATCGCCGTGACCGGAACCGATTACAGCCCGAAACTGCCGGGACCGCGCCTGCGCAGGTACTTCTCGAATTCGGCCGCGATGGCGTCACCGTCGATCTTCGCGATCGCGTCGTTGATATCGACCGCCGCGTCACCGCGCTCCTCGAGCGAGCGCACGTATTCGCTGATCTCGTCGTCGCCGACGGTCATCTCGTTGACCGCGACCTCCCAGTCCTCGGACTGCGTGGGCAGCTCGCCGAGCGGCACCTCGATATCGAGCACATCCTCCACCCGGTGAAGCAGCGCGATGGTCGCCTTGGGATTGGGCGGTTGCGAGACGTAGTGCGGCACCGCCGCCCAGAACGACACCGCGGGCACCCCGGCCTTGACGCACTGATCCTGCAGGACGCCGGTGATCCCGGTCGGTCCCTCGTACCGGGTCTGCTCGAGGTTGAAGCGTTCGGCCGCTTCCTTGCTGTACGCCGATCCGGTGACGGGAACCGGGCGGGTATGAGGTGTGTCGGCCAGCAGCGCGCCCAGGATCACGACGGTCTGCACACCGAGTTGTTCGATGAATTCCAGCAGATCCGCGCAGAAACTGCGCCAGCGCATATTCGGTTCGATACCGCGCAGCAGCACGATGTCACGGTCGCTTCCCGGCGGCGAGCAGACCGAGAGCATGGTGGACGGCCACTGGATTTCCCTGGTCACACCGTCGACCTGGCGCACCGTCGGACGGTTGACCTGGTAGTCGTAGTAGTCCTCGGAATCGAGTTCGGCCAACGGTTCGGCGTCCCAGATCAGTTCCAGATGTTCGACGGCGCCGCTGGCGGCGTCGCCCGCGTCGTTCCAGCCTTCGAAGGCGGCGACCAGCACCGGATCCCGCAACGTCGGCAGTTCCGAATCGGGAGTTTCACTGGGGTTCACCCGGTCAGCCTAATGTCTGTGATGGATCGGCGCGCACACGACGCGATCGGTTTTCCCGTTCCCCCCGATACCCTCTTACTGAAAATTTTCCGGTCCGAAGCATTCCCGGTACTACAGACCCACCGCCCGCCGCGATGTGGCGTGGCCCACGCGGACGCCCTCGGCGATGACGTAGCTGCCTGGACTGTCGGGCCCGCCTACTAGGCTTGTAGCCATGTCTGCGCCCGATTCCTCCGCGTTCGATACCACGCTTCTCGACACGCTCGCCCGGCGTGTCGTCATCGGTGACGGCGCGATGGGCACCATGTTGCAGGACGCCGACCTCACCCTCGACGATTTCCGCGGGCTGGAGGGCTGTAACGAGATCCTCAACGACACCCGTCCCGACGTGCTGCGCGCCATCCATCGCGCGTATTTCGAAGCGGGCGCGGACGCCGTCGAGACCAATACCTTCGGCTGCAATCTGCCGAACCTGGCCGACTACGACATCGCCGACCGGATCCGCGATCTGTCCGAACGCGGGACCAGGCTCGCGCGCGAGGTCGCCGACGAGATGGGGCCCAGCGCCGACGGCACGCCCCGCTACGTCCTCGGTTCGATGGGCCCCGGCACCAAACTTCCCACCCTCGGCCACGCGCCCTACGCCGCGCTGCGCGACGCCTACACCGAATCGGCGCTCGGCATGCTCGACGGCGGGGCCGACGCCATCCTGATCGAAACCTGCCAGGACCTGCTCCAGGTGAAGGCGGCCGTCACCGGCAGCAGGCGGGCGATGCGGCGCCTGGGTCGCCGGATTCCGATCATCACCCACGTCACCGTGGAGACCACCGGCACGATGCTGGTCGGCAGTGAGATCGGCGCCGCCCTCACCGCGCTGGAACCGCTCGGCATCGACATGATCGGGCTGAACTGCGCGACCGGCCCGGCCGAGATGAGCGAGCACCTGCGGCATCTGTCCCGGCACGCGCAGGTGCCGGTGTCGGTGATGCCGAACGCGGGTCTGCCGGTACTCGGCGCCAAGGGCGCGGAATACCCGCTCACGCCGGAGGAACTGGCCGTCGCGCTGCGCGGTTTCGTCTCCGAATTCGGTCTCGCGCTGGTCGGCGGCTGCTGCGGTACGACGCCCGAACACATCCGGCAGGTGACAGCCGCGGTCCGCGAGGTCGAGCCCACCCTCGCCCCGCCGACCGAGCGCAGGCATCCCGAGCACGAGCCGAGCGTGTCGAGTATGTACACGGCGGTCCCCTTCCAACAGGACGCCTCGGTCCTGATGATCGGCGAGCGCACCAATGCCAACGGCTCCAAGGCATTCCGCGACGCCATGCTGGCCGAGGATTGGCAGAAATGCCTGGATATCGCCAAGGACCAGACCAGGGACGGCGCGCATATGCTCGATCTCTGCGTCGACTACGTCGGCCGTGACGGCACCAAGGACATGGAGGCGCTCGCGAGCCGCCTCGCCACATCCTCGACCCTCCCGATCATGCTCGACTCCACCGAGACCCCGGTGCTCGAGGCGGGGCTGGAACACCTCGGCGGTCGCTGCGCGGTCAACTCGGTGAACTACGAGGACGGCGACGGTCCGGATTCACGCTTCCAGCAGACGATGCGACTGGTCGCCGAACACGGCGCCGCCGTGGTCGCGCTGACGATCGACGAGGAGGGCCAGGCCCGCACCGCGGAGAAGAAGGTGGAGATCGCCGAACGATTGATCGCCGATATCACCGAGAACTGGGGCGTGCTCGAGAGCGACATCATCATCGACACCCTCACCTTCACCCTCGGCACCGGCCAGGAGGAGTCGCGCCGCGACGGCATCGAGACCATCGAGGCCATCCGCCTGCTCAAGAGCAGGCATCCGCGGGTGCAGACCACGCTCGGGCTGTCGAATATCTCCTTCGGCCTGAATCCGGCGGCGCGCCAGGTGCTCAATTCGGTCTTCATGAACGAATGCGTGCAGGCGGGCCTGGATTCGGCCATCGTGCACGCCTCGAAGATCCTGCCGATGGCGCGTATCCCGGAGGAACAGCGCGATACCGCGCTGGATCTGGTCTACGACCGCCGCGGTGAGGACTACGACCCGCTGCAGAAACTCATGGGCCTGTTCGAAGGGGTGTCGACCTCGTCCTCGCGTGCCTCGCGCGCCGAGGAATTGGCCGCGTTGCCGCTGTTCGACCGGTTGGAACGGCGCATCGTCGACGGGGAGAAGGCCGGGATGGACGCCGACCTCGACGAGGCCATGCAAGAGGTTCCGCCGCTGCGGATCATCAACGAGACGCTGCTGTCAGGGATGAAGACGGTCGGCGAACTGTTCGGCTCCGGTCAGATGCAACTGCCCTTCGTGCTGCAATCGGCCGAGGTCATGAAGACGGCGGTGGCCTATCTCGAACCGCATATGGAGGCCACCGACGATTCGGGTAAGGGGCGCATCGTCCTGGCCACCGTCAAGGGCGACGTGCACGACATCGGCAAGAACCTGGTCGACATCATCCTGTCCAACAACGGATACGAGGTGGTCAACCTCGGCATCAAACAGCCGATCGCGACCATCCTCGACGCCGCCGTGGACAAGAAGGCCGACGTGATCGGCATGTCCGGGCTGCTGGTGAAGTCGACGGTGGTCATGAAGGAGAACTTGCAGGAGCTCAATTCCAGGGGCGTGGCCGACCAGTTCCCGGTCCTGCTCGGCGGCGCCGCGCTGACTCGCGCCTATGTCGAGAACGATCTCACCGAGGTCTACGAGGGCGCGGTGCACTACGCGCGCGACGCCTTCGAGGGTCTGCGCCTGATGGACGAGATCATGACCGTCAAACGTGGCGGCGGCATCGATCCGAACAGCCCGCAGGCCGTCGCCGAACGGGAGAAGGCGGCCGAACGCAAGGCCCGCCACGAGCGGTCCAAGCGCATCGCGGAGAAGCGCAAGGCCGCCGAAGTGCCGGTCGTGGTGCCGGAGCGGTCCGATGTCGCGGCCGATCTGCCGGTCCCGGTTCCGCCGTTCTGGGGCACCCGGGTCGTGAAAGGACTCTCGCTCCAGGAATATTCGGGTCTGCTCGACGAGCGGGCGCTGTTCCTCGGACAGTGGGGCCTGCGCGGACAGCGCGGCGACGAAGGTCCCAGCTACGAGGAACTGGTGGAAACCGAGGGCAAGCCGCGGCTGCGGTACTGGCTCGACCGGCTGTCCACCGAGGGCGTGCTGCAACACGCCGCGGTCGTGTACGGGCATTTCCCGGCGGTGTCCGAGGGTGACGACGTCATCGTGCTGACCGAACCGGATCCCGGCGCGCCGCAGCGGTATCGGTTCGCCTTCCCCCGTCAGCAGCGCGACCGCTTCCTCTGCATCGCGGACTTCATCCGCTCCAGGGAACGGGCGGAGAAGGCCGGACAGGTGGACGTGCTGCCGTTCCAGTTGGTCACCATGGGGCAGCCGATCGCCGATTTCGCCAACGAACTCTTCGCCGCCGACAACTACCGCGATTACCTCGAGGTACACGGCATCGGCGTGCAGTTGACCGAGGCGCTGGCCGAGTACTGGCATCGCCGGGTCCGCGAGGAGTTGGTGCTGGAAGGACACGCGGTCGCCGAATCCGATCCCGCCGACGTGGCGGACTATTTCAAACTCGGCTATCGCGGCGCGCGCTATTCCTTCGGCTACGGCGCCTGCCCGGAACTGGAGGATCGCGCGAAGCTGGTGGATCTGCTCGACGCCAACCGGATCGGCGTCGTGCTGTCGGAGGAGTTGCAGTTGCACCCCGAACAGTCGACCGATGCCTTCGTGCTGCTGCATCCGGAGGCGAAGTACTTCAACGCCTGACACCGACGGGGCCGTGGGTGAACTCGATACACGCGCGGCCCGACTGTGATCGTGCTCACTGGCGTTCGGGCGCGTCTCGTCCCGCCTTCCTTCGTGGTTCGCGGCATGGTCGCGGGCGTGTAATGCCCTGGTGTCGAACGAATATCGCACCGGGATGGCTACCGGCCGGTACGGTGGGTGCGCGGACGGGCTCGCGCTGTTCGGGCGGCCGGTTCGCCTCTCGACAGGGGCATGGCTGGATGTCTGTCGGGTGGGTATGTCATTGTCGACACTGTTGCAACTGCATCCGGAGCAGTCGGCGGATGCTAACGCTGGAGTGTGTGGGTGCAAAGCATTACGGCGCGTAGGATTTTCGAAGGCCACAGGAGGTTCCTGACGCGCGGTAGTGCTGGATGGCTCGGCGTGGCGCAGGAGGGCACAACCACATGACGGCGGATCGGTTGATCGCTGGAAGGTATCGGCTCGCGGATCCGATCGGCAGCGGAGCCATGGGAGTGGTGTGGCGCGGCACCGACGTTCGGTTGCGCCGCACGGTGGCGGTCAAGCAATTGCTGCTCGCCTCCACCCTGTCGAATTCCCAGGCGCTCGAGGCGAAATTGCGGGCGATGCGCGAGGGCAGGATCGCGGCCAGGCTGCACCATCCCAACGCCATCACCGTCTTCGACGTGGCGGAGGAAGACGGCCAGCCCTGGCTGGTGATGGAGTACATGGACGCGCCGAGTCTGGCCGCCAAACTCTCCGGCAAGCGCACCCTTCCGCCGATCGAGGTCGCCCGTATCGGCGCGCAGGCCGCGGCCGCGCTGGCCGTCGCGCACGCCGCGGGCATCATGCACCGCGATGTGAAACCCGCCAATCTGCTCGTCGCCGACGACGGCACCGTGAAGATCACCGATTTCGGCATCTCGCGCGCCGTCGGCGACGTGACCGTGACCGCGACCGGATTCCTCGCGGGCACCCCCGCCTATCTCGCGCCCGAGGTGGCGCGCGGGGAGGATCCCGAACCGGCGTCCGACGTCTTCGCGCTCGGCTCGACGCTCTACGCCGCGGTGGAGGGTTCGCCGCCGTTCGGCGAGGGCGACAACCCGCTCGCGGTCCTGCACGCCGTCGCGCGTGGCGAGGTGGCGGCACCGCGCAACGCGGGACCACTCGGCCCGGTGCTGATGCGGCTGTTGGCCGGGACCGTCGAGGCGCGGCTGACCATGCAGGAGGCCAAGGAGGCGCTGGAAGCCGTCGCCGCGGGCCGAGTTCCGGAACTTTCCTCCGTGCCGGTGGTGACCGCCATCCTGCCCGCGCCGGGCGGAGACGCGGGCGCGACCGCCGTACTCGGCACCTCCGCGACCGGGGCATCGGGAAATGCCACCGACGCCACCGAATTCGTGCCGATGTCCAGTCCGACGCCACCGCCTCCGACCCGGCCGGGCGGTACTCTCGCCGGCCTCGGCGGCAGCTCGAATCCGCGCGGACCGGACAAACAACTGCTCGGTGTCGCCGCGGCCGTCGTGGTGGCGCTGCTCGTGGTCATCGCCCTGATCGTGACCGTGCAGAACGGCGGCGACGATTCGCCGACCGCGGCGCCGCCCACCGGTGGCGAGTCGACGAACGCTCCGGTCGCGCCGTCCTCCGGCGCGGGCGGCGGTTCGATCATGGAGCAACCGCCGCAGACAGCGCCAGGAGCCCCGCCCGCCGCGAGCGCGTCACCGTCCGCCCCGCTGTCGGCGTCCACGCCACCGCCGTCGAGCACGACCGCCCCGCCGCCGACCACGCCTGCCCCCACCACGCCGAGCGGTCCGCCGACGCCGGACAAGGTCGCGGCGTTCATCCAGGGGTACTACGGCATGTTGCCCGGCAACATCTCGGGAGCATGGGCGCAGTTGAGCCCGTCGTATCAATCCCAAACCGGCGGTTACAACGCCTATTCCTCCTTCTGGTCGTCGATCCGGTCGGTGCGGGTCAACAGCGTCACCCCGGACGGCGGCGAGGGCGCGACGGCCTCGCTCAGCTACGTCAAGACCGACGGCAGCACGTCGACGGAGAGCCGATGGTTCCGGGTGTCCTCCGAGGGTGGCCGCCTGCTGATTTCCGCGTCGAGCACCTGAGCAGGTGACGGCGCCCACATCCCGCGAGCCCGCCCGAGGGTCGCCGCCGGGTCGGTCGGCCGGTTAGGCTGGTCGGGGAACGGATCGCCGCTGGTATGAGCGTCTTCGCGATCGTTGCCAGGGTTCGGCTGCCGCCTGCCCGGATCGGGTATCGAAGGAGAAGCACACCGGTGACAGCGCGACTCGCCGCGGTTCTGTGGGATATGGACGGGACGCTGCTGGATTCGGAGAAGTTGTGGGATATCGGCGTCCGTGAGCTCGCGGTCGAACTCGGCGGCGTCATGAGCGATGAACTCCGCCACGCGCTCATCGGCGCGTCGGGTCCGAACGCGTTGCGCCTGCTCTTCACCGGCCTCGGCGTCGAACCTACCGCCGAGGCGATTCTCGCGGCGGGCCGCTTCCTCGAAGTCCGCGTCATCGAGTTGATGACCGGGCCGATCCCGTGGCGTCCAGGCGCCAAGGACGCGCTCTCGCTCGTGCGCACCTCCGGCCTGTCCTCGGCGCTGGTCACCAATACCAAGCGGTCGCTCACGGAATTCGGTCTCGACGCGCTCGGCCGCGACTACTTCGACGTCTCGGTCTGCGGTGACGAGGTCCCCGAGGGCAAACCGGAACCCGACGTGTACCTGCGCGCCGCCGAACTGCTCGGCGTCGATCCGAAAGAATGCGTCGCGGTGGAGGATTCGCCGACCGGCGCCATGGCGGCGCAGGCGGCGGGATGCGCGGTCATCGTGGTCCCGTGCGAGATCGCCGTGCCGCCCGCGCCGGGCCGGGTCTTCCGCGAGTCGCTGACCGGGCTGTCGCTCTCCGATCTGAAACACGCTCTGCACGCCGGGATCTGACCGCGTCGCCGCGGATCTTCGCGCTGGCGCGCACCGAGAGTTACTGTGCCGCAACATGAGTGGCGGCGGGTTTATCTGTGACTGTAGTCACCGGCTACTTTTCCCGAATCCCGGGCGTGTCGGCGCGGTCTCGGACAAAATAACGCTATGGCAACGACGGGGGTTCTCGACGAGATCATCGATGTCGCACGGTATCCCCTCACCGATTCGGAATCGGCGCGTCGACGCGAGGCCGTGGCGCTCGCGCGGGCGGAACTGGACGAATCCGGTTGCACGGTGTTGCGCGAATTCATCCGGCCCGCGCTGATCGAGGTCCTGCGTGAGCAGGGCGAGGCCATCGCGCCGCACGCCTACTACGAGGTCGAGCGGGTCAACGCCTACAACATCCCGCTGGATTCGGAACTGCCGCAGCGACATCCGGGCCGGATCGTGCTGGAACGAGGTAACGCGTTCGTTCCCCGCGACCGCATCCCCGCCGACGCCCTGATCCACCGGCTCTACACCAGTCCCGAATTCCAGCGCTTCGTCGCCGACTGCTTCGGTCTCGCCGAACTGTACGAATTCGCCGATCCGCTCGCCGGACTGTGCTTGAACGTGGTCGCGCCGGGAATGTCGCATCCCTGGCATTTCGACACCAACGAATTCACCGTCAGCATGCTCACCCGACCCGCCGAATCCGGCGGGGTCTTCGAGTACTGCCCGAATATCCGCTCACCGCACGCCGAGAACCTCGACGACGTGCGCGATGTCCTGACCGGTTCGGGGCAGCGGCTCATCCGGAGTCTCGACCTGCGTCCCGGCGATCTGCAACTGTTCCGCGGACGATTCTCCCTGCACCGTGTGTCCCCGGTAACCGGTGGTGACCAACGGCATTCGGCGATCTTCGCCTATACCGACCGGCCCGGTGTCATCGGCACCGTCGAACGCACCCGCCAATTGTTCGGCCGGGTGCTACCCGACCATCTAGCCGCGGCCGACGCTGTCCGCGGCGATCGGCTACTCGACTAGCCGATCATCGCGCTCGACCGAGAGGACCACACGCGTGCCAGTGCCGTTACATACGACCGGAAAAGCCTCCTTCGACCACATCTACGACCGAGACGATCCCCGCGAGTACTACGCCCGAATGTCCGAATTGAACTACCGGATACCGGAACTGGCAAAACCCTTCTTCGAACAGCAGATTCGCGAATATCGCGCGTCGGCGCGTGGCCGGGCACCGACCGTGCTCGACATCGGCTGCTCCTACGGCGTCAACGCGGCGCTGTTACGTCTCGGCGCGAGTATCGACCAACTGGCCGAACACTACCGTGACGCTTCGGAATCCGACCGCGACGCCTTGATCGCCGAGGACAGCGCCCGACTGGCGGGCGCGGCCGGGTACGCCGATCTCCGATTCCTCGGAATGGACGCCGCGCTGCCCGCACTGGCCTACGCGCGCGAAGCGGGATTCCTGCACGACACGGTGCACGCCGACCTCGAGGCCGCCGAACCGACCGACGAACAACGCGAGGTTCTCGCCTCGGCCGATATCGTCGTCTCCACCGGATGCATCGGCTACGTCACCGAGAAAACCCTCGCGCGGATCGCCACCGCGCATCCGCACCGCAGGCCGTGGATGGCGCATTTCGTCCTGCGGATGTTCGATTTCACGCCGATCGCCGAGGAACTCGCCGCGCTCGGCTACCGCACCGAACAGGTGCCCGGCCTGTTCGAACAACGTCGATTCGCCTCGGCGGACGAACGCGATCAGGTGCTCGACACGCTGGCGGACCGGGGAATCGACACCGCGGGAAGAGAATCGGAGGGCTGGCTCTACGCCGGTCTGCACATCTCACGCCCGCTCGTGGGCGCGCACGAGGACGCCTGAGCGGATCCGCACGGCGACAGGCCGCACGGCTGCGGCGGACGACACGCGCCGCACCCCTTCCCAAACTTCGGCCGTACGCCGAGGATCTGTAGTGGAATCGGTGTGCCGTGCACACGGCCGCCGACCCACCGCAGTCTCTCCGAACCCATCCCACGTCCCCGAGGAATCCGACTTGAGTGACCGCACTTTCGCCGCCGAAGACCAACTGCCCCGGGTACCCCTGCCCACCCTGGAGGACAGCGCCGAACGCTTCCTGCAGTGGTGCGCCCCGCTGCTGAACGACGACGAATTGGCCACCACCCGCGCGGCGGTCGACGACCTGCTGCGCGCGGACAGCCCCGCCCGCACCCTGCACGCGGAACTGCGGGAATACGACGCCACCCCCGGCGTCGGCAGCTGGCTCGACCGATTCTGGCCGTCCCGGTATCTGGGCAGGCGCGACCGGATCGCCCTGAACGCCAACTTCTTCTTCCTGTTCCGCGACGACACCGTGCTCGCGGCGTCCACCGGCGCGACCCAGCTGGAACGCGCCGCCGCCATCGTCTCGGCCGCCGTCGACTACAAACTCGCGCTCGACGAGGAATCCATCCCGCCGGTCACCCAGCGCGGCCAGCAGTTGTCGATGTGGCAGAACAAGTACCTGTTCTCCGAGACCCGGATTCCGGGGGAGGCGCAGGACAGCGTCCGGGTGCCCTACAGCGAGGACTCGCCCGGCCCGTCCACCGCGCGTCACATCGCGGTGTTGTTCCGCGGCAACGTCTTCCGCATGGATGTGATCGGCCCCGAGGGCGCGCCCTACGCGCTGGAGGATCTCGTCGACGGCCTGCGCGCGGTCCGCGAGGCGGGCGCGACACGCACCGACGCCGGGGTCGGGCACCTGACCACCAAGGCGCGGGCCGAATGGGCCGCGAGCCGGGCGGCGCTGCGGGCGGTGCCCGCCAACGTCGACGCGCTCGACACCCTCGAAACCGCGCTGTTCTGCCTCTGCCTGGAAGACCTCACCCCCACCGACACCCTGCACGCCTGCGATCAACTGCTGCACGGTGACAGCGCCAACCGCTGGTTCGACAAATCCGTCACATTCCTGGTGTTCGACGACGGCCGGGCGGGCATCAACATCGAACACTGCGGACTGGACGGCACCACCATCCTGTCCTTCGTCGACACCCTGCTCGAGACCTCGGCCGCCGACCACGCCGCGCACTCGGGCGCGCAGAAACAGGGCACGCCACCCATCGCGCCGATCGAGTTCGTACTCGACGACGCGTTGCGCGCCGATATCGCCGCCGCGGGAGCCGACTTCGCGCAGTACGCCGCAGACAACGCCACCACCACGGTGTCGTTCGAGAATTTCGGCACGGCGCGGGCCAAGCAGCTGAAGATCTCCCCCGACGCCTTCGCGCAACTGAGCTACCAGCTCGCGCACCGCCGCAGCAAGGGCATCACCGGCGCCACCTACGAATCGATCGCCACCAGGCAGTACCGCAACGGCCGCACCGAGGCCATGCGCGTGGTGACCCCCGAGATCATCGCCTTCGTCGACGCCGTGGAAAACCCCACGCTCGACACGGCGGCGAAACTCGAGGCCGCGAGGACAGCGGCCAACGCGCACGTCGAGCGCGCGCGGCAATGCCAGTCCGGTGACGCCCCGGAACAACATCTGTGGGAACTCCAGTGGATCCAGCGTCGCCGGGGCGAAGAACTCGGAGTGACCGAGCCCATCGCGCTCTACGACAGCCCCGGCTGGGTGATCATGCGCGACGACTACCTGAGTACCAGCTCGGCTCCCTCGGTCAATATCGAGTACTTCGGTTTCGGCTCGACCAGCCCGACATGCATCGGCATCGCCTACGTCCTGCTGCCGGACCGCTGGAACCTGTACCTGGCCACCCCGCAGTCCGTCGCCGACCAGATGCACGCCTTCGCCGGGCATCTGCGCACCGCCGTCGCCGATCTCGAGGCACTGCTGGGTTGATTGGCGGCCGGGGCCGCGTGTTCGCGGCCCCCTTTGTCTCGCGTCCGAGCGGTCGAGACTGGCGACTTCGTCGCATGCGCTTCGACCGCTCGGACGTGAGACGGGCCGCGAACGGGGCGCTCGTAAGGCTCGCGCCGTGGTGGGTGCGTTTCGAGGGGGCGGACGCGAGATGGGCCGCGAACGGGGCGCTCGTGAGACTTGCGGCCTGTGGCGGGTGCGTTCCGACTGGTCGGACGCGAGAGATGCGCCGCGAACGGGGTGCTGGTAAGGCTCGCGCCTGCGACGGTGTCTCGATCGGTCGGGTGTGAGACCGGTAGTGATCGGGACGCTCGTAGGACTTGCGAGACTTGCGTCTGTAGTGGGCGTGTTTCGACTGGTCGGGCGTGGGACGGACTGCGCGCGGGGCGCTCGTGAGACTTGTGCCTGCGGTGTGTGTGTTTCGACCGCGTGGGTGCGGGACGGGCGGCGAACGGGCCGCTCTCGAGACTCGCGCCTGTCGTGGGTGGGGCTCGACCGGTCGGGTGTCGGAGGGGCCGCGTGCCCGGGGCGCGGGTGACCGTGGCGCTCATGTGGCGTGTGGCGGGTGGTGCGGTGTGCGGGGAGTGTGCGGGGGTCTGAAAGAATGGTCACCCGTGAAGAACTTCGAAACCCTGTTCGCCGAGCTGCAGGACCGTGCCGTCACCCGCCCCGAGGGGTCAGGCACCGTGGCCGCACTGGACGCCGGCGTCCATACCCAGGGTAAGAAGGTGCTCGAAGAGGCCGGTGAAGTGTGGCTGGCCGCCGAGCACGAAAGCGACGAATCACTCGCCGAGGAGATCTCGCAACTGCTGTATTGGGTCCAGGTGCTGATGGTCGGCCGCGGACTGAAGCTCGAAGACGTGTACCGACATCTGTGACGGCCCCGGCCTACGCCGAGGCGAGACGCCGCTCACACCGTCACCCGAAAGGACACTCTTCCCATGCTGCGCGTCGCAGTCCCCAATAAAGGCTCGCTCTCCGAAGCCGCCACCTCCATCCTCACCGAAGCCGGCTACCGCAGGCGCACCGATTCGCGCGACCTCACCGTCCTCGACCCCTCCAACCAGGTCGAATTCTTCTTCCTCCGCCCCAAGGACATCGCCATCTACGTCGGCTCGGGCGAACTCGACCTCGGAATCACCGGCCGAGACCTCGCCCTCGACTCCGGCGCACCGGTCCAGGAACGGCTCTCACTCGGCTTCGGCCGCTCCACCTTCCGCTACGCCGCCCCCGCCGACACCGAATGGAAGGTCGAAGACCTCCACGGCAAACGGATCGCCACCTCCTACCCCAACCTCGTCCGCGCCGACCTGCGACGCCGAGGAATCCGAGCCGAGGTGATCCGCCTCGACGGCGCGGTCGAGATCTCCATCCAGCTCGGCGTCGCCGACGCCATCGCCGACGTCGTCGGCTCGGGACGCACCCTGCGCCAACACAACCTCGTCGCCTTCGGCGAGGTCCTGTGCGACTCCGAAGGCGTCCTCGTCGAACGCGAAGGCTCCGACCACCAGGACCGCGCCCGCAACCAACTCGTCGCCCGCATCCAAGGCGTCGTCTTCGCCCAGCAATACCTGATGCTGGACTACGACTGCCCGAGAAACCTGCTCGACGAAGCGGTACGGATCACGCCGGGACTGGAATCGCCCACGGTCTCGCCACTGGCCGACGACACCTGGGTGGCCGTCCGCGCGCTCGTACCGCGCAAACAGGGCAACGATGTGATGGACCAGCTCGCCGACCTGGGCGCGAAAGCGATCCTGGCCACCGACATCAGGTCCTGCCGAGCTTTCTGAGATTTGGCGGCCCGGGGGCCGCGAACGGGGCGCTCGTAAGACTCGCGTCGTGGGGGTGGGAGTGTGGGGATGGGGCGGCGACGGCAATCCGCTCGATGATTCGCCGGTCGCGGCGCCGCGAAGTTCGCGTCCCTTTCGGCATGCCGCTCGGGAGCCACCGACGATGGCCCCGTTGACCGGCAACGTACCGGGCGGGTGCCGGTCCGGGGGATCCGGTTCTTATCCGACGCTGTCGCCCGATATCGCGGCCTCGACTTTCGGAATCGATTCCCGCGCAAAATATTCCATCAAACAGGGCCGAACCTCCGACGGCGGTCGTGCGGTGCGCCTCCTCGGCTCTGTTACCCTGGCACTCGTGACTGCCGGGTCGGCTGTAAGCCGTACACAGACAGGGTTCCCGGCCGCGCGGTGAGCGTGGCGCGGGCCAGAGGCCCGCCCTCCGAACGCATCCCACGATCTCTCGGGACTGCGAAAGGAGGTGAAATCAACGTCCTCTCATGAGGTTTCGCTTGCCGTATGGCAGGCATTCCAGGACGGGCACGAGGTCGGTGCCGTCGTCGACGCGACCGTGGTATCGGTTGTTCCATTCGGCGCGTTCGTCGAGGTCGCGCCCGGAATTCATGGCTTGCTGCACAAGGATTCATGGGACCGGACCCCACAAGTCGGTGAGTCGATGCCGGTTCGCATCGCAGAATGGGGACCGCCGCGACTGAGCGTCGCTCCCGCCCGATAACACCTGATGTGGGGCCAGGTTCGGACTGGCCCCACACCAGCAATCGTATGCGGTCACAAAACCGAGCTACTCGGACAACCAACCCCGTCACCCACCAACACGGCGCTATACACGCCAACCCCCTTGGCATAACTCATCTAGGCGCCGGCGAACATGTCGACGCCGATGCCGAGGATCGACTCGGGGTCGTAACGACGTTTGCGGGCGACCAGCTCGGGCCAGCGGTCGCCGTACTCGGCCGCCCAGTCCGCCGTGGTGAAGTCTTGGGAGTCGGCGGGGTATCGGACGGCGCCGAGTGCTCGTGCCCGCTCGTACATCTGGCGGTTGCGGGTCAGCCAGTACTCGACGTAGGCGGGGTCGGGGCCCGGACGTAGCGAGGTCCGCAGCACGCTCAGCGTGTGGTAGAGATCGCTGCCGTCCGGGTCGGGTAGCCGGAACATCGGGTTGGACACTCGGGATCGGCGCACCGTTTTCAGGTCCATCACGCCGAGACCCATGATCTCGGGCGCCCATTCGGGAAATTCCGCGGCGATGAATTCCGCGGCGACCGAGTCGGGCAGCATCACGTCGAACCAGGGCTTGAGCAGCTGGTCGTAGCCGAGGTTCACGAGCGGATCGACCAGGGCGTCACTGCGGAGTAGATACGGCAACCAGTTGTAGTCCTCCTGGATCGCCAGCACACCGGGGATGGTCCCGCCGCGCAGATAGTGTCCGCCATCGGGTTCGGCACCGGGTTCGAAGTACTTCGCGACCGTCACCAGCCGCACCGGGCCGGTGGACCCAGGCAGCCATTCCGAGTGCACCTCGTCGAGCTCACCACGCAGGGTGAACAGGCGGGTGTCGGCGACATGATCGGCGGTGGAGAGGTAGTTGAATCGCCACTCCCGCACCCGTGTCGGCGCGGGGATCAGCGGGATGGTGGCGCGAACGATCACGCCGAACTGACCCAGACCGCCCAGCACCGCCTCGAACAGATCCCGGTTCAGGGTCGCGGAACAGGTGCGCAGGGTGCCGGTGCCGTCGACGACGTCGAGTTCTAGCACGTTGTCGGTTTGCAGCCCGAAATGGACGTTGGCGCCCGCGCCGCCGACCGAGAGTGTGCCACCCACGGTCAATTTGGTGATCGTGGGGATCACCGGTGGCGTGCGGCGACGCGCGTTGTACGTCGCGACGGCCAGTTCGCCCCAGAAGATGCCCGGATCCACGACGACGTGGTCGTCGGACATCTCGTGAATCGCTGTCAACGAACGGGTTTCGATCGCGAGCCCGTCGGTCAGGGACTGGCCGTGGGTGGCGTGGCCGTCACCGCGCGCGCTCACCGGGATCCGCCGCTGACAGCAGAACCGGATCATCTTCTGGATGTCCGTGGCCGAGCCGGGACGCAGGACGGCCGCGGGCATCCTGCTGACGATCTGGCCGCGGTCGGTGGACATACCGGCGCGAGCGCCGTTGTCCAGGAGAAGTTCGCCGTCCAGCTCCGGCACATCGTCGAACGGGGACTGCGCCGCGGCGGTGCCGTGGGTGATCCACTGGCCCGCCACGATGTCGAAGCCGATCACCGCGGCGGTGCCCGCGAGCATTCGACGTCGACTCATACCGCTACGGTCGGGATTCGGTTCGGTCGAGGAAATCTCGGACAATCCAGCTCTCCGTATCGCGAATGTTCTTGCCTAACAACATGTTACGGATATCACAGGCGACAGCCGGTACCGTCGCCACCCCTACCCCGACCCCTACCTCGGCTCGCCTCTCGATGGCGCGGTCGGACGCGGGTGCGGGACCTGTTCGAGTACCGGGCCGCTATCCGATGTATCGCGATCGGCTCGGCCGCTCATGGTGGATCGGAGGGGTTGCACCAGAGTTTCCCGGCGACGGGGTAACCGCTGCGATCAGTTGAGCTGGGGCGAAAGAAGCTGTCCGCGAGGGTCTCTGCTCGGTAACCGCGACGGCCGGTGCCCCGGACTCGCTGAAGCGTCCACCTCTCCGGTCCCCACTGACACCGCCACTGTCGCCAGCGACGCGAGGGTCGCGATGGAGGCTCCGGCCAGTGCCAGATAGCCGCCGGAGAGCGTGATCCGACTCCACGACAGGATCATTGTCGCGATGAAGGAGATCGTCACGACGGCGTCGATCGCGACCACGCCCACGATCCATACCCCCTCGCCGACCACGCGGCTGCCCCACGCCGTGACGATCGCGGCGACGAAGCACAGTGCTCCGATGAGGTACAGCAGCGGGGTCGACAGGCCGTCGTCGAGTTTCCAGAGGTCTGCCGCGAGCGCGAACGACGCTATGCCGGAAACGACGTTCGCCGCCGCGGCGACCTGGACGACACCGCGTTTCAACAATGGCGGCCTGCTCGCGCCGTTGCTCGGGCTCAGTTCCTTGGTGGACATACGAGGCTCCTGATCGGTAGGAGAAACGGAGGTTCGCGGCCGTGACCGTGGTGGGATTTCGAGCGATCGCCGTCCATGCGCTCACCGCGCTCGAAGGCTGGACTCGCCCTTGCGGTACCGGCGCGCTCACGGTGCGCGCCGTGCCCCGGAAACACCTCGGCGGGGCCGCGAATGAGTGATCCGCGGCCCCGCCTGAGGGATGCGGTTATGCCTGTGTCGGTGAAGGCGCGGGTTCGGCGATGGTTTCGGGGATCGGTGTCGAAACGGCCGGACCCATCGGAAGAGCAGCCAGGACTACGGGGATGCACGCGATGGCGCTGAACCAGAACACCGTTTGCAGTCCGTCGAGCCAGCCGGTGGTGACCGACGTGGTGATCGCGGCGAAGGCAGCGATGCCCAAGCCGCCGCCCATCTGGCGGGCGGTGGTGCTCATGCCGTAGCCGGAGGCGAACTTCTCCTCCGGCACCGAGGTCGCGGCGGCGCTGGACACCGCCGTCATCACCAGGCCGATGCCGAGGCCGAGGAGCAGGCCGACCGGGAACCACACCGTCCAGAAGCGCGGCGTCTCGTCGAGCAGGAGCGCGAAGAGAACCGCCGAGGCACCGAAGCAGAGGGTGCCCGCGATCGTCGCGAGGCGCGCGATGTCGGGGTGCTTGGACTTGCCGACGATGGCCGCGCCGACCGCCGCGGTGAATGCACCGGGAGTGTTGGCCAGACCGGTTTCCCAGACGGAGTAGTTCCAGACGAGCAGGGTCCAGAGCGGGGTCGCCAGGAGCCAGGCGAACATCACGATGCCGAACAGGAAGGATACGGCGCTCGCCGAGGCGAAGGTGCGATTGCGCCACAGGTCGACCTCGAAGGTCGGCACCGGCGTGCGCATCGAGCGCAGGATGCCCAGCGCGAGGAACACGAGCCCGCCGAGGGTGCAGCCGAGGAAGGCCGGACTGGTCCAACCCCATTGGCCGCCCTGGGTCAACCCCACCACCGCCGCGCCGACGCCGACCGCGACCAGGATGGCGCCGATCGGATCGGGCCGTACCGAGGAGGGAACCTTGATCTCGGGCAGCCAGGCGCGGCCCGCGATCAGGGCGAAGACACCGACGGGGACGTTGATGAGGAAGATGGCGGGCCAATCGAAGGCCGACACCAGGAAGCCGCCGACCGCGGGACCGAACGCCGCGGACACCGATGCGGCGCCTGCCCATGCCGCGACCGCCGCGACCCGCTTCTCCGGCGGATACGCGCCGAGAACCAGGCCGAGCGCGGCGGGAATCATGCCACCCGCCGCCATACCTTGCAGTGCGCGAGCGCCGATGAGGACTTCGATGGTCGGCGCCGCGGCGCACAACGCGGACGCGACGGTGAAGCCGAGCAGCGACCACAGGAACACTGTCTTGCGGCCGATCAGGTCGGCATAGCGGCCGACCGGGGTGAGCACCGCCGCGAAGAACACGGCGTAGCCGCTCACGACCCAGGACAGCGTGGAGAGTGACGTGTCCGAGAAGTCCTCGGCGATGCTGCGGAACGCGACGTTCACCACGGACATGTCGAGGAAGGCCACGAAGGTGGCCAGCGCGGTGATCAGCAGAACGCGACGGGGCTCCACCGCGGACGGCGCTGCGGTCGACGTCTTGTCAGTCATCGTTCACCTGTCCGATCGTCGCACCGCCCGCGCGGGTGCGCGGTGGAGGAGAAAACGTTCATGACGACCTCTCAGTCTAGTAATGAACCGAACGTTCGTACGCATCTATTTACGCACGGGCGCTCTGGACATGCAAGCGGTGCTGCCTCGACTGCCGTCAGGTGCTCCAACTGGCCGCACGATTGTTCGGCTATCGTGGGTGGTGGGTACGCGCGACAACGGGCGTATCGGACTTTTGTCGCGAGAGGAGTTCGGGTCGATGAGCGATATCCAGACCGCGCGTGGGCAGGACACCCGCCGTGCCATCCTGCGAGAGGCGGTCCGGGTCGGTGCGGTCGAGGGGCTGGACCGGCTCACGATCGGGCGCCTGGCAACCTCGCTCGGCGCCAGCAAGAGCGGCGTGTTCGGGCTCTTCGGTTCCAAGGAGGAATTGCAGCTGGCGGCGATCGAGGAGGCGAAGGCCGAGTTCATCGCCTCGGTGATCAGTCCCGCGCTGCGTCAGCCGTCCGGCCTCGTCCGGTTGCGCACCCTCTGTGAAGCCTGGATCGACCATCTCAACGAGGACATCGGTTCGGGCGGCGCGTGCTTCTTCCTGTCGGTCGGATCGGAATACGGCGCACGGCCGGGACGGGTACGCGACGCGATCGTGTCGGTCTGGCAGCAGTGGCACGAGTTTCACCGCCAGACCGTGATCGAGGCCAAGCAACTCGGCGAGATCTCGGCCGAGACCGACCCGGCCCAACTGGCGTTCGAACTGGCCGCGATCGAGCGGGCCGCCGCGTCCGACATGATCCTGCTGGGCGACCCGGCCGTCTTCGACCGCGCGCGCGTCACGATGCTGCGGTTGCTGGGCGAATGCGCCACCGGTGGGGACCGCGCGCCCGCCCTGATCGGCTAAACGGTGTTGGCCCGCTGCGGAATATGAGCCGCGAGCGCCTTGACGGCTTCGGCGGCGAGCACGGCGTGGCCCGACATGTTGAAGTGGATCCGGTCGTTGCTCATCACGTCGGGGCGATGTCCGACCGAGTGATGCCACAGGTCGATCAAGATCGCGTCGTGCTCGGCGGCGATTTTGCGCACCAGTTCGTTGAGCCGCGCCAAACTGCTCCGAAAGCGCACCATCGACTCGTCGGGAAAGGCATCGGCCAGGGTCATTGTCATCGTCTGCGCGCCGACGCTCTTGCCTGCCTCGAACAGTTCGGTGAGATTGGCCGCGATCGCCGCGTAGTCGGGGGTATCGACCATCAGGTCGTTGCCGCCGCACGAGATCATCACCAGATCCGGCTTGAACGCCACCATCAGGTCTTTCTGTCCCTCGACGACTTTACGTGAGGTTGCCCACGGGGTGCCGAGGTTCATGTAGTTGATCGGACCGACCGCCATCGCCAACGTGTCGGCCATTCGGGCGAACGAGGTGAGCCTGCGGTAGCCGCGGTAGGGCGCGCCGAGGCCGATGGCGGTGCTGTCGCCGATGACGGCGAGCCGCCGCCACGGGGCGCCGTCGAGCATCGCCGCGGCGCTGGCGTCATCGATGCAGTCGGGGTCGGTCTCTTCGGTCCAGGTCTGCGAGGTCATTTTCGGCCCTGTCTCCCCTTGGCGTCCGATTACGGTCATATGCGCACTGAACGAACGATCGTTCTTATTTACGCACGCAGATATGGAAGTCGTCAAGTCGGTCATGCCGTCGAGACGAACGCTACCCCGGTCGACGGCAGGTGGCCATCCGAACGGTTGTGCGGCGGGTAGGGGAGTAGCTAGGGGTTCCAGCGAGTGGTAGGTCCGTTGACGATGGTGATGTCGGCCGTCGGAGTAATCGACGGCGAACGCGCAAGTCGGAGTGCGATCCACGCGAAGTCGCGTCGGAATCGGCGAACCGCGAATCACATCGTTCATCGGAGGAGACGCGCAATGGCGACCGAAGAGGAGCTTCGGGCATACCTGAAGCGAGCCGCAATCGACTTGCATCGCACCCGGCAGCGTCTGCAGGAGGTGGAATACCGGTCGAGCGAGCCCATCGCTGTGATCGGCATGGGTTGCCGGTATCCCGGCGGTGTCGAATCCGCCGAGGATCTGTGGCAGATGGTCGCCGACGGTCGTGACGTCATCTCGGAGTTTCCCACCGACCGCGGTTGGGACGTGGACGGTCTCTATCACCCCGACCCCGACCACGAAGGGACGTCGTACTCTTCGCACGGCGGATTCCTGGGCGGCGCCGCCGATTTCGACGCGGCCTTCTTCGGTATCAGCCCGCGTGAAGCGCTGGCGATGGAACCGCAGCAGCGGCACATGCTCGAAGTCGCCTGGGAGGCGCTCGAGCGTGCGGGCATCGACCCGAATACTCTGCGCGGCACCGATACCGGTGTGTTCGCGGGCATCATCGAGGTCGAATACGGCCCGACCATCATGGACGACCGCAGTGGTCTGGCGGGCTGGTTGCTGATCGGCCGGACCTCCAGCGTCGCGTCGGGCCGGGTGGCCTACTCACTCGGCCTCGAGGGTCCCGCGGTCTCGCTGGACACCGCGTGCTCGTCGTCGCTGGTGGCGATCCATCAGGCCGCGAATTCGCTGCGGTCGGGCGAATGTTCGTTGGCACTGGCGGGCGGTGCGACGATCATGCCGACACCGGAGGCGTTCATCGCCTTCTCCCGTCAGCGTGTGATCTCGGCGGACGGGCGGGCCAAGGCGTTCGCGGCCGCCGCCGACGGCACCACCTGGTCCGAAGGTGTCGGACTGCTTGTCCTGGAACGACTCTCGGACGCGCAGAAGAACGGCCACCCCGTCCTGGCCGTGTTGCGCGGATCCGCGGTGAACCAGGACGGCGCGTCCAACGGTCTGACCGCGCCGAACGGCCCGTCGCAGCGGCGGGTCATCGAAGCCGCGCTGCGCAACGCCAAGATTCCCGCGTCCGGCGTCGACGTCGTCGAGGCGCACGGCACCGGTACCCCACTGGGTGACCCGATCGAGGCGAACGCGCTGCTGGCCACCTACGGCCAGGACCGCACGACGCCGCTGCTGCTCGGCTCGATCAAGTCGAATATCGGTCACAGCAGTGCCGCGGCCGGTGTGGCGGGCGCGATCAAGATGATCATGGCGATGCGGCACGGGACGGTGCCACCGACCCTGCACGTCGACGAGCCGTCGCACCAGGTCGACTGGGACGCGGGTGCGGTGGAACTGGTGACCGAGGCCACGCGGTGGCCCGAGGTCGACCGTCCGCGCCGGGCGGCGGTGTCCGCCTTCGGTATCAGCGGCACCAACTCCCACGTCATCTTCGAACAGGCGCCGGACCCCACCACCGAGGAGAGCGAGCCCGAGGCGGCCGGTGTCGCGCAGGTCGAGCCCGCGGCGACGGCATGGGTCGTCTCCGCGGCCACCGCGCCCGCGCTGTCCGATCAGATCGCCCGGTTGAGCACCTTCCTCGACGATCACCCCGAGTACTCGCCCGCCGACATCGGGTATTCGCTGGCCACCCGGCGCGCCAGGTTCGCCCATCGCGCGGTGGTGCTCGGCAGCACCCGCGAGGAACTGATCGCGGCGCTGAAGACGGCCGGTGCGGTCGTCGAAGACTCCGCGACGTCCGATTCCGGGGCCAACGTGGCGGTCGGTGTGGCGGGCAGCTCGGCCAAGACCGCGGTGATGTTCCCCGGCCAGGGCGCGCAACGCGTCGGCATGGGACGTGCGCTGTACGAACGGTATCCGGTGTACGCCGCCGCCTTCGACGAGGTGTGCGCGCGGCTCGACCCCGCACTGGGGCGTTCGCTGAGCGATGTCGTCTTCGCCGAGCCCGACACCGACGAGGCGGTGCTGCTCGACCGCACCGCCTTCACCCAAGCCGCGTTGTTCGCGGTCGAGGTGGCGCTGTTCCGGTTGGCCGAGAGTTTCGGTGTCCGAACGGATCTGGTGCTCGGACACTCGATCGGCGAGATCTCGGCCGCCCACGTCGCGGGTGTGCTGTCGCTGGATGACGCGGCCACCCTGGTCGCCGCGCGTGGCCGGCTCATGCAGGCGCTGCCCGAGGGTGGCGCGATGCTGTCGGTGCGCGCGGACGAGCAGACGGTGCTGCCGCTGCTGTCCGGCCGCGAGGCCGATGTGGCCATCGCCGCGATCAACAGCCCTTCGGCGCTGACGATCTCGGGTGTGGCCGCGGTCGTCGACGACATCGCGGCGGAGCTGCGCTCGCTCGGACACACGGTCAAGCCGCTGCGGGTCAGCCACGCGTTCCACTCGCCGCTCATGGAGCCGATGCTCGCCGAGTTCGGCGCGGTCGCCGCGTCGCTCACCTACCAGCGGCCGTCGATTTCGATCGTCTCCAATGTCACCGGCGCGGTCGCCGAGCCCGAGCAGCTGTGCACCCCGGAATACTGGGTGCGCCACGTCCGCGAGGCGGTCCGCTTCGCGGACGGCGTGCGCGCCGCGCATGATTTCGGCGCGACGGTGTTCCTCGAGGTAGGCCCCGGCGCGAGTTCGACCACCCTGGTCGACGAGGTGCTCAACGACGGTGTCGACGAGGCCGTCGCCGTGGCGACCTCGCTGCTGCGACCCAAGCAGGACGAGCCGATCGCGTTCTACGCGGGTCTGGCCGCCGCGCACGCTTCGGGCACCGCGGTCGACTGGACCCAGGGCATCGATGTGCGCGCGGTCGCTCAGGTAGACCTGCCGACCTACGCGTTCCAGCACCGGCGCTACTGGCTGGACAAGCCGACCGGGACCGGCGATGTCGCGGGCGTCGGCCTCGGCGTGGTCGATCACCCGCTGCTCGGCGCGAAGATCACGCAGGCGAGCGGCGGCGACGATGTGCTCCTGTCCGGCCTGTTGTCGACCAGGGCCCAGCCCTGGCTTGCCGATCACGTGGTCGGCGGTTCGATCCTGGTGCCTGGCACCGCGTTCGTGGAGATCGCCCTGCTGGCAGGCGGCCAGCTCGGCGTCCCCCGGATCGGTGAACTGGTGCTGCAGGCACCCCTGGTGTTGCCCGAGCGGGGTGGCGTCGAGGTGCAGGCTGTGGTCGGTGGTTCCGGCGACGATCGGCCCATCACCATCTACTCGCGGCCCCAGCAGCTCGACGACGAGGGCGAGCAGGCGGAGTGGACGGTGCACGCCGTCGGCTCGCTGGTCGTCGACGACGCCCCCGCGGTCGTGACGGCGGAGTCGGCCATCTGGCCCGTGCCCGGTGCCACCCCGGTCGAGATCGGTGATCCTTACGCCGAACTCGCCGACGCGGGCTATGGCTACGGTCCGGTGTTCCAGGGTCTGCGCGCGGTCTGGCAGCGCGGCGAGGAACTGTTCGCCCAGGTGGAACTGCCGGAGCAGGCGCGCGGCGCTGCGGGAGCCTTCGGGATCCACCCGGCGCTGCTCGACGCGGCGTTGCACGCGATGGCCGTCGCCGGTGGCGATACCGACGGCGACCAGATCAGATTGCCGTTCGCGTGGGAGGGCGTCACCCTGCACGCGGTCGGTGCCACGGCGGTGCGCGTTCGACTCGCCGCCACCGGCACGGATCGGATGTCGATCACCGCGGTCGACGCGGCGGGCGCACCGGTCGTCACGGTGGACGGACTGTCGCTGCGGGCGATGTCACGTGACGCGCTCGGCGGGTCCACGAAGTCGGCCGCCGCCGAGGGGCTGTACGCGCTCACCTGGGTGCCGCAGCCGGTTGTCGAAGTGGAACAGGGGAACTGGGAGCCCTACGCCGACGTCGAGAACGAGTACGAAGAGGTGGTCACCACCGCGAGCGCCAAGGCCGTGGTGCTGCGCTTCGGCGGCGACACCGCCGACGTGCCGGGCCCGGACGCGGTACGCGCCACGGTGACCACGGTGCTGCGGCGGGTACAGGACGTGCTCGCCGACGAGCGCAACACCGATGTCGGCCTCGTGGTTGTCACCAGCCACGCGGTCTCGATCGAAGGCGCCGAGGCGATCGGTGACTTGGCGGTGGCGCCGGTGTGGGGCTTGCTGCGCAGCGCGCAGGCCGAGCAGCCCGACCGTATCCAGCTCATCGACGTCGACGACGCGGACGACTACCGCGCCGCCGTCGCCGCGACGCTCGGCGGTTCCGAGGGGCAGGTCGCGTTCCGACGCGGCGTGCCGCACGTACCCCGCCTCGCCCGTCCCGGCGCGGACAGCGCGGCCGGATCCCCCCTGGTCGGTACCCGGCCATGGCTGCTGACCTCGCTCGGCAAGGGCACGCTGCACGGCGACAACATCGTGCTGGTCGAGAGTTCCGACAGCGAGCCCTTGCAGCCGGGTGAGGTGCGGGTGCGACTGCGGGCCTCCGGCATGAACTTCCGCGACGTACTGATCGTGCTCGGCATGTACCCGGACCCGGACGCGCCGATCGGCGGTGAAGGCGCGGGCATCATCGTCGACGTCGCCGACGATGTCACCGAATTCGCCGTCGGCGACAAGGTGATGGGCCTGTTCTCCGGACTCGGATCCACCGTCGTCTCCGATCAGCGCATGGTGGCCGCGATGCCCGAGGGGTGGACCTACGCGCAAGCGGCGGCCGTCCCCGCGGTCTTCGGCACCGCCTACTACTCACTGGTCGATCTGGCAGGCGTGCGGGCGGGGGAGTCGCTGCTCATCCACGCCGCCACCGGCGGTGTCGGCATGGCGGCGACCCAGCTGGCCAGGCACCTCGGGCTCGAGGTCTACGCGACGGCCAGCGAGCCGAAGTGGAAGACCCTGCGCGGGATCGGCTACGACGACGCCCATATCGGGAACTCGCGCACCCTCGACTTCGAACAGAAGTTCCTGGCCGCGACCGACGGGCGCGGCGTGGACGTGGTCCTCGATTCGCTGGCAGGCGATTTCGTCGACGCGTCCCTTCGGCTGCTGCCGCGCGGCGGTCGGTTCATCGAGATGGGCCAGACCGACGTGCGTGATCCGGAGAAGATCGCGCAGGAGTATCCCGGTGTCGCCTACCGCGGATTCGTGCTGATGGAAGCCGGACCCGACCGGCTGCACGAGATCCTCACCGAACTGGTGGCGCTGTTCGCGTCCGGTGCGCTGGAACCACTTCCGGTCACCACCTGGGACGTGCGCCGGGCGCCGGAGGCGTTCCGCTTCCTCAGCCAGGCCAGGCACGTCGGTAAGAACGTCCTGACGATTCCGGCCCTGCTCGATCCCGAGGGCACGGTGCTCGTCACCGGCGGTACGGGCGTGCTCGGCGGGGAGATCGCCCGTCACCTGGTGCAGGCCAGGGGTATGCGTCACCTGTTGCTGACCAGCCGCAGTGGTTCGGCGGCGGCCGGTGCGAGCGAGTTGCGCGAGGAACTGATCGCGCTCGGCGCCGACGTCGAGATCGCCGCCTGTGACGTCGCCGACCGCGACGCGCTGGCAGCGCTGCTGACCGACATCCCGCCGGCCCACCCGCTGACCGCGGTCGTGCACACGGCGGGCGTGACCGATGACGCGGTGTTCGGGGCACAGACCCCGAAGAGTGTGGAGACCGCGCTGCGGCCGAAGGTCGACGCCGCCTGGAACCTGCACGAGGCCACCCGGGACCTCGGGCTGGCGGAGTTCGTGCTCTACTCCTCGGTCGCCGGTGTGCTCGGCGGTCCGGGTCAGGCGAACTACGCTGCCGCCAACGTCTATCTCGACGCACTGGCCCAGCACCGGCAGCGACTCGGATTGCCCGCGACCTCGATCGCGTGGGGACTCTGGGCGCAGGCCAGCGGCATCACCGCCGCGCTGTCGGACATCGACCGGGCGCGCATGCGTCGGGACGGCATGATCGGCATCGACACCGCCGACGGTGTGGTCATGTTCGACAACGCCCTGTCGATGGGTGCGGCGCTCACGGTGGCCGCGCGGCTCGATCTCGCGGCGATCAGGGCCGCGGGCGCCGACGATCCGACACTGCTGCCGCCGCCGCTGCGCGGTCTGCTGCGGGCCGCGCCCCGGCGTGCCGGTGGTGGCGCGGGCGAGGCGGGCGAGTCCTCGTCGCTGGCGAAGAGCCTGCTCGCGATGAGTCCGGTGGATCAGGAGCGCACGATGCTCAATCTGATCAGGTCGCATGCCGCCGCGGTGCTCGGGCACGATTCGCCCGACGAGATCGGGCCCGGCCAGGCGTTCACCGACCTCGGCTTCGACTCCCTCGGCGCGGTGGAGTTCCGTAACCGGCTCAAGTCGGCTACCGGGCTCAAGCTGACCACGACGGTGGTGTTCGACTACCCGACGCCGGCCATCCTGGCTCGGTACATGTGCGAGGAGATCGTCCCGGCCGACGCGGCCGCGGCGCGCATCCTCGCCGAGATCGACACCATCGCTTCGGGTTTCACGGCAGCGGCACTGAGCAGTGCCGAGCGGACCGATATCGCCGACCGCCTCGACGAACTCCTGCGCGCCGTGCGGGGCAAGGAAGACGATGCCGTGATCTCCGAACTCGGCAGCGCCGCCGACGACGAACTGTTCGAGTTCTTCGACAACGACCCCGCGAGCCTGGGGTAGGTCGGCCGCCGCCGCGTCCCGGGCATCGCAGCGGGCGGCGGCGGCACAGTTCGTCATTTCATCCCTCACCCGGCGTCGTCGACGAGACGGCGCCGGGTCGTCAGAAAGGAAATACCGACCTCATGCGAATGCGACATCATGGTGCCGCCGGAGTGATGCGCACTGCACCGGGAGTGTGGCGCCGACGACTGACGGTGCCGGGAACTCTGCTGGTGTCCGCGTTGGCGGTCATCACCAACGTCGTGGCGGCACCGACCGCCGTGGCGAAGCCGGGGGTGCCGATCGCGAGCGACCGCTGTACCGCCGCACAGCGCACCGAGTCGCTGCGGGCCGACCAGCAGCGCGTGTTCGACCTGCTCGGTCCGCTGCGGACGCTGAACGGCCCGGAGGACCTGGTGCCGCTGGCGGCCGCGGGCACCTACGGTCCCGACTCGCACGGCTGGGTGCAGTACGAGCGGATGGGTGTGGCGTTGCTCAACCTGGACCAGTCGCTGCAGATCATCGCCAAGCAGATGCCCGGTTCGACACCGGGACCCGACACCGTGGTCAGCGGTAAACCCGCGGGGTTGTTCTACCGGTCACGACAGACCGGATTCAACCACCACGACGCGTACACCCCGCAGTTCCCCTACGACCTGGTCGGCTGGTTCTACGCCGGCGTCTACACCCCCGGTCAGACGCCGACCGAGGTGGGGCTGTGCATGTTCCGCGGCGACTGGGCCTTCCACGAGCGGGGCGTGCACACCTTCCCCGACTTCGACATGCACATGATGCCGCCGCAGGAGGACTACCTCGGCCAGAATCGGGGCGACACCCCACTGCCGGGTGGGTCGACACCGTCCGGGTTGGTCCATCCGCGCGGCTGGGACGTGCACATCTTCCTCGACCCGACGAACCCCACGACGCCGGTGGCCTCGGACCTGAGCCCGTTCGGCGACATTCCCGGTGTGGTCGGCGGCATGGACACCGCGTTCCCGTACCCGGTCTGGCCGGACGAGCTCGCGGCCGGTGCCGATCCGCATCCGGTCACACCCGGTATGACTTCCGGGCACAGTCACAATTGATCGGAGCGCCAATGACACAGCCGGACAACGTCACCGTACTGATCGTCGGCGCGGGCGGGTGTGGGTTGTCCACGTCGATCTTCCTCTCCGATCTCGGCGTGGATCACCTGCTGATCGAGCAACGTGGCGAGACGTCGCGGCTGCCGAAGGCCCATTATCTGAGCCAGCGGACGATGGAGTTGTATCGCCAGCACGGGGTCGCCGACGCGATCACCGCGGTCGGCGCGCCACTGGACAAGTTCGGCAAGGTGGTGTGGCAGACCTCGCTGACCGGCCGCGGCCCCTACGACGGCAAGGTGCTCTACGAACTCGACGCCTTCGGGGCGGGCTCGCTGAGCGAACGCTACGCGGGCGACAGCCCGGTCGATTCGACCAACCTGCCGCAGATCCGGCTGGAGCCGATCCTGCGTGACCTGGCGGAGCGGCGTGCGCCCGGTCGCGTCCGGTACGGGTGCGAACTGCTCGACTGGGTCGACGAGGGTTCGACGATCGTGGCCAGGCTGCGCGACGCCGACGGCGTGGAGTCGACGGTGCGGGCCAAGTACCTGATCGCCGCCGACGGCGGTCGCACCGTGGGCCCGAGGCTGAAGGTGAAGATGGAGGGGTGGCCGAAGTTCCACCAGGTCACGACGGCGCATTTCTCGGCCGATCTGTCGCGCTGGCAGCACGACGGCGCCCTGATCACTTTCTTCATCAACCCCGAACTCGCCGAGTTGTCCGGCGCGATGCTGGTGCAGATGGGCCCCACCTGGGGCAAGTTCTCCGAGGAATGGGGTCTGCACTTCACCGCGGCCGCCGACGATCCGGCCCGCACCCGCAAAGACGCGCTGCTGCAACGGATTCGCGATGTGCTCAAGGCGCCGGACCTGCCGATCACCCTGCACAAGGTGAGCAGCTGGACCGTCGACGCGGTGCTCGCGGCGAAGTACCGGGTGGGCAATGTGTTCCTGGCGGGCGACGCGGCGCACCGCATGCCACCGGCCGCGGGTCTCGGCCTGAACACCGCCATCCAGGACGGCCACAATCTGGCCTGGAAGATCGCGGCCGTGGAGTCGGGGCGGTCGCAGGCCTCCCTGCTCGACAGCTACGAATCCGAGCGGCGCCCGATCGGCCGGGACAATCTGGACTGGGCGCTGGGCATCCTGAAGAACACCGAGCTGATCACCGAGAACGCGCTCGGTTTCGGTCCCCAGGTGCCGCGGCTGGTGCGGCCCGCGTTCTTCCACGTGTACTTCGAGGATTCCCGTCGTGGCGCGACGACCAGGGCGCGCGCCGGTGAGGTGTTCCGCACCCACCGGGTCGACTGCCAGGCGCACGACATGGAACTCGGCCTTGCCTACGCCGAGGGGGCCCTCACCCCCGATGGCACCACGGCACCGCCGCGCGCGCCGATGGGCGATATCTACCACCCCACCACGCGGCCGGGGCACCGGTTGCCGCATGCGTGGTTGGACAAGGACGGCACCCGGCTGTCGACCTTGGACCTGGTTCCCCGCGACCGCCCGGTGCTGCTGGTCGGACCAGGGGGGCAGCCGTGGCTGGACGCCGCGCGTGAGCTCGGCGCCGACCCCGCCGACCTCGCCGACCCCACCGCCCCGTTCGTGGTCGCCGTGATCGGCGACGGCGGCGCCTATCGCGAGGACGGCGCCTGGTCGCGGGTCCGCGAGATCGCCGACGACGGGGCGATCCTGGTGCGCCCCGACCACCACGTGTGCTGGCGCAGCCTGAGCGGGAACGACAATCCGGCGGCCGCGTTGCGCGCCGCCTTCGCGAACATAGGAGCAAGTGGATGGCGATGACACGCCGACGCAACCGGGCCAACTGGCGAGTGCTGGCGATAGTTCCGCTGTTCGCGGGGTTCGTGGCGGTCACCGGTGGGTCTGCCGGGTCGGCGCCGGTCGGCGGTGGTTGCGGGGCAGACCACTGGGTGGCGACCTGGATGGCCGCGCCGTCGGATGCGGCGTCGCTTGCCGATTTCTCGTTCGATCCGATCACCTCGGTGGGTGACCAGACCTACCGCATGGTGATCACGCCGCATCGGGCGGGCGCGACCATGCGTGTGCGTCTGACCAACCGGCTCAGCCCCGCCGAGGTGACCTTCACCTCGGTGACGGTCGGCAAACAGGCCGGGGGACCGCGGGTCTCGTCCGACTCGCTGCGGACGGTGACCTTCGACGGTGCGTCGTCGGTGACAGTCCCGGCGGGCGGCGACGTGGTCAGTGACCCGGTCGCCCTGTCGTTCGGTTCGTTCGAACCGCTGGCGGTGAGCGTCTACGTTCCCGGCAGCTCGCGCGCGCCGACCGAACACCTGCAGGGCATGGCGACCAGCTACTACGGTTCGCCGGGCACCGGTGACCGGACGCACGACATCGGCGGTGGATCGCTGGACCGCACAACGACTTCGGTGCTGTACGTCTCCGGTGTCGACGTGCTCGCCCCGGCTTCGGTGTCGACGCTGGTGGCCTTCGGCGATTCGATCACCGAGGGTTTCGTCGGCAGCGGTTACTCCGAGGTGCCACAGTCACCGGCGGCCGTCGACCAGAATCTTCGTCCGACCGACTTCCTGCAACGTCGACTCGACGCCGCGGGGATCCCGGTCTCGGTGGTCAACTCGGGTATCTGGGGCAATCGGCTGCTCGACGACGCGTTCCGCACCCTGCCGCAACTCGGCCCACGTGGCCTGACCCGGATCCAGCCCGACGTGCTCGAGGTGGCCGGAGTCACCGACGCGATCGTCATGTTCGGCGCCAACGACTTCGCGATCCCCGAGTGGGCGACGACCGCGGAGATGATCGCCGGCTACACCGAGGCCGTGTACCGGTTGCGGGCCGCGGGCATCCGGGTGGTGCTCGGTACCAACCCGCCGCTGAAGTACTCGCTGCTGGCGGGCAATTTCGCACCGTTCGCCGATCAGCGCAGGGTCGAACTCAACGACTGGGTGCGCACACAGCAGATCGCTGACGGCGTCGTCGACTACGACGCGTTGCTGGCCGACCCGAACGCCGACGCGATCATCCTGTCGCAGTACCGGGGCTTGGACAACCACGTCGGCCCCGCGGGTTACGCCGCCATGGCCGACCTCATCGATATCGTCGCGCTGCGTGGCAGCGGCTGCGGCAACTAGGAGCGGTAGCCATGACGCCACACGACGACGAACTGGTCGAAGCGCTCCGTAGTTCGCTGCTGGAAGGCGATCAGCTACGCAGGCGCAACGATCAGCTCAGTGCCCAGCTGTCCGAGCCTATCGCCATCGTGGGCATGGCCTGCCGACTGCCCGGCGGGGCCGATTCGCCGGACCGGTGGTGGAGGCAGTTGCTCGACGGCGCGGACAGCATCGGCGACTTCCCCGATGACCGGGGCTGGGTCGACGAACCGGACGCGCCGCCGTATCCCCATCTCGGTGGATTCCTTTATGACGCCATGGATTTCGATCCGGCGTTCTTCGGGATCTCGCCGCGTGAGGCGCTCGCGATGGACCCCCAGCAGCGGTTGCTGCTCGAAGTCGGGTGGGAGGCGATCGAGAGCGCGGGTATCGATCCGGTCAGTCTGCGTGGCAGCGAGACCGGCGTGTACGCGGGCGTGATGTACCACGATTACGCCGATCGCCTGCACACCGTGCCCGAACAGGTGGAGGGTCATCTGCGCACGGGCAGTCTGGCCAGCGTCGTGTCCGGCCGGGTCGCCTTCGCGCTCGGTCTCACGGGTCCGGCGGTGACCATAGACACGGCGTGCTCGTCGTCGTTGGTGGCGTTGCATACCGCGGCGCTGGAGTTGCGGCGCGGTGGGTGCTCGATGGCCCTGGTCGGTGGTGTCACCGTGATGTCGACGCCGAAGGTGTTCGCCGAGTTCGCGATGCAGGGCGGATTGGCCACCGACGGCCGGTGCAAGTCGTATGCCGCGGCCGCCGACGGGACCGGCTGGTCCGAGGGCGCGGCGGTCGTGCTGGTCGAAAGGCTGTCCGACGCTCGCCGTCTCGGCCACGAGGTGCTCGCGGTGTTGCGCGGCAGCGCGGTCAACCAGGACGGCGCGTCGAACGGGTTGACCGCGCCGAGCAGGGCGGCGCAGGAACGGGTGATCGGCCGGGCACTGTCGGCCGCGCGGCTCACCGCCGACGACATCGACCTCGTCGAAGGGCATGGCACGGGGACCAGGCTCGGCGATCCGATCGAGGTGCAGGCACTGCTGGCCACCTACGGGCAGGGGCGGACCCGTCCACTGCTGCTCGGGTCGGCGAAATCGAATATCGGCCACACCCAGGCCGCCGCGGGCGTGGCCGGGGTGATCAAGGCCGTGTTGGCGATGCGTGGCGGTGTCGTCCCGCCCACGCTGCACGTCGATGACCGCACGCCGTACGCGGAGTGGGACAGCGGCGCGATCGAACTGGTCACCACGGCCAGGTCGTGGCCCGAGACCGGCAGGCCACGGCGCGCGGCGGTGTCGTCGTTCGGCATCAGCGGCACCAACGCGCACGTCATCCTCGAATCCGACACGGTCGGCGCCACAATCGGTGAACCGGTGCTCGTCGACCCGGCGGACGGCCCGCTGACACCGTGGGTCCTGTCCGGCAAGACCTCGGCGGCACTGCGCGCCAACGCCGCCCGGCTCGGCGAGGCACTCGCCGAGCACCCCGAACACGCGGCCGCCGATGTGGGTCTCAGCGCGGCGGTGAGCCGATCCCGGTTCAGCCACCGCGCCGTGATCCTGGGCCACGGCCGCGACGAACTGGAATCCGGGCTGGCGGCGCTGGCGACGGACACCGAGTCCAGCGCGGTCCACCTCGGCTCGGCGGACTCCTCGACCCGGGTGGCGATGCTGTTCCCCGGCCAGGGCGCGCAGCGGGTCGGTATGGGCGCGACGCTCGCCGCGCGCCATCCGGTCTTCGCGTCCGCCTTCGACGAGGTGTGCGCGTACCTGGACGGCACACTGGGTCGATCCCTGCGCGAGCTCGTCATCGACGGCGCGGGCGAACCGGGGCTGCTCGACCGCACCGGTTACGCCCAGGCCGCGCTGTTCGCGACCGAGGTGGCGCTGTTCCGGCTGATCGAATCATTCGGTGTGCGACCGGATTTCCTCGTCGGACACTCCATCGGCGAGGTGAGCGCGGCGTATCTGGCCGGGGTCTGGTCCCTGGCCGACGCCACCCGCCTCGTCGCGGCGCGCGGAACCCTGATGCAGTCGCTGCCCGAAGGTGGCGCCATGCTGTCGATCGCGAGCGACGAGCAGACCGTCGCGGCGCTGATCGCCGAGCGGTCCACGCGGGTCAGCATCGCCGCGATGAACGCGAGCCGATCGGTGGTGATCTCGGGTGCCGAGGCCGCCGTCGCCGAGATCGCCGCGCACTTCGACGCGGCGTCGGTGAAACGCCTGCGGGTGAGCCACGCGTTCCATTCGCCGTTGATGGCGCCGATGCTCGACGAGTTCGCCGCCGTGTGCGCCGATCTCACCTATCACGCGCCGCAGATTCCGGTGGTGTCCAACCGCACCGGCGAACGTGCCACCGCGGCGGAGCTGTGCTCGCCCGAGTACTGGGTGGGCCATGTCAGCGGCCCGGTGCGCTTCGCCGATGGGCTGAGCTGGTTGCGTGGATCCGGTCGGGTGGGCGTTTTCCTCGAGGTCGGGCCGGGTGCGGCGCTGTCGTCGCTGGTTCTCGCCGACGACGACGGTTCGTCGAACGCGGTCGTCGTGCCGTTGCTGCGCCCCGCGCAGGATGAGGAGTTGTCGGTGTACACCGCGCTGGCCCGTGCCTATACGGCCGGCGTCGCGGTGGATTGGGCCGGATTGCCCGCGCTGGCGGGCGGACGCCGGATCTCGTTGCCTACCTACGCGTTCGAGCACCAGCGCTACTGGTTGCCGATAGAGGCCGGTGCCGGTGATGTGACCGCGTCGGGTCTGGACGCCGCGGCGCATCCGCTACTCGGGGCGGAGATCTCGGTCGCCGACAGTGGCCGCGTCGTGCTGACCGGCGTGCTGTCGACCCGGACGCACCCGTGGCTGGCCGATCACCGGATCGGCGGGCAGGTCGTGGTGGCGGGCGCGGTGTTCGTCGAGTTGTTGCTGCGGGCGGCCGACAGCGTCGGCTGTGACCGCGTCGACGACCTGATCGTCGTCGCCCCGCTGACGCTGACCGGCGCCGATGACGTGCGCGTCCAACTGATCATCGACGAACCGCAGGACGGCCGCTACCCGGTGACGGTGCACTCCGGCGCCGGTGCGGGCTGGCGGCGCCATGCCGAAGCGACCCTCAGCGCGGGCGGCGACCTCGGCGAGCGGGCCGCGACCGACACCGGTTCGGCGGCGTGGCCGCCCGAAGGCGCGGTGCCGGTCGAGACCGCCGACTTCTATCAGCGACTCGAGCGACTCGGCTATCAGTACGGCCCGTTGTTCCGGGGTGTCCGTCAGCTGTGGCGCCGTGGGGACGACGTGTTCGCCACCGTCACCGCGCCCGACGACCTCGACACCACCCGGTTCCACCTGCACCCCGCGCTGCTCGACGCCGCGTTGCACGGCATGGTCGACACCGAACCCGCTGCGCCCCTGCGGTTGCCGTTCAGTTGGGAGGGCGTGCGGTTGCACGCGGTGGGCGCGTCGGTGCTGCACGTCTCACTCACGGCGACGGCACCCGATCGTCTCCGGGTCACCGCCGACGACACCGCGGGCCGACCGGTGCTGTCGGTGGACGCCCTGCTGCTGCGCGAGTCGGCGGGATCCGACGAGCGGACCCGCTCGAGCGCGCATCCGCTCTACGCGGTGGAGTGGATTCCACTGCCCGCCGCCGCGCTGCCGAGTACGCCCGCGACGCCCGTGCCGAGCTTCGCCGACCTCGAGGGCGCGCGGAGCGCACCCGAGCACGCGGTCCTGGTCATCGCATCACACGGCACCGACGAGCCCTCGGACGTGCGCGCCGCCACGGCGTTGGTCATGGACCAGGTCCAACGGTTCCTCGCGACCGAACGCCTGACCGACACCACGCTGGTCGTGGTGACGCGCGGTGCGGTGGCGGTCGAGGTGACCGACACCGTCGATCTGCGCGGTGCGGCGATCTGGGGACTGTTGCGGTCGGCCCAGACCGAGAACCCGGATCGGCTGGTGCTGCTCGACCTCGGCCCGGACACCGTGCTCGATGACGCCGTCGCCGCGACCGTCGCGGCGGCCGAGCCACAGGTGGCCTGGCGCGGGGCGAGTGCGTCGGTGCCGAGGATGATCCGTCATGACGTGATCGACATGGCCGACGTGGCCGACCCGATCCGGGATCCGCACTGGCGGTTGACGATCGGGGAGAAGGGCACGCTGACCACGATCGGTCTGAGCCGCCTCGCCGATGATCCCGTTCCCGTGCTGGCCGCTGGGCAGGTGCGGGTGCGGATGCGGGCGGCGGGCATCAACTTCCGCGATGTGCTGATCAGCATCGGCATGTACCCGTATCCGGACGCCGTGTTGGGGGGCGAGGGCGCCGGTGTGGTCATCGACGTGGCGCCCGACGTCACCGACTTCGCGCCCGGCGATCGGGTGATGGGTCTGTTCGACGGTGTGGGGTCGACGGTGGTCACCGACTACCGCACGATCGTGCGGATCCCGGAGGGTTGGTCGTTCCATCAGGCCGCCTCGGTGCCGGTGGTGTACCTGACCGCGTACTACGGTCTGCTCGACCTGGCGAACCTGCGCGCGGGCCAATCCCTGCTGATCCACGCCGCGACCGGTGGCGTCGGCACCGCCGCTCGGCAATTGGCGAAGCACTGGGGTGTGCGGGTCTACGCGACCGCGAGTCCGGGCAAGCAGAACGTGCTGGTCGCGGACGGGTTGGCGCCGGAGCGGATCGCCAATTCGCGGACCCTGGACTTCGAGGAACAGTTCCGCGTCGCGACCGACGGGAACGGTGTCGACGTCGTCCTCGATTCGCTGGCGGGCGAATTCGTCGACGCGTCGCTGCGGCTGCTGCCGCGCGGCGGGCAGTTCGTCGAGATGGGCATGACCGATCGCCGCGATCCCGCTGCGATCGCCGCCGAGTACCCGGGTGTCGGCTACCACTCGTTCCTCATCACCGAGGTCGCGCCGGACCGCATCGCGCAGATGCTGGCCGAGATCGTGGCACTGTTCGACGCGGGCGCGCTCACCCCGCCGCCGGTCACCACCTGGGACGTGCGACAGGCAACGAGCGCGCTGCGGTTCGTGAGCCAGGCCCGCCAGGTCGGCAAGGTGGTACTCACCGTGCCGCCGCCGCTGGATCCCGGCCGCACGGTCATGATCACCGGCGGTGTCGGCACGATCGGCGCCGCGCTGGCACGACATGTCGTGGCCGAGTACGGAGTTCGACGGATCCTGCTGACCTCCCGGCGCGGTGCCGAGACACCCGGCGCGGCCGAACTCGTCGCCGAGCTGCGCGAAGGCGGCGCCGAAGCCACGGTCGCCGCGTGCGATGTCGCCGATCGGGCCGCGCTGGCGGCCCTGCTCGACGGCATCGATCCCGAGCATCCGCTCGGTGCTGTCATCCACTGCGCGGGCACCGTGAGCGACGCGGCGTTCGAGAAGTTGACCATCGACGATCTGGACCGGGTGCTGCCCGCGAAGGTCGACGCCGCGTGGAACCTGTACGAGCTGACCCGTGACCTCGATCTGTCGGCGCTGGTCCTGTTCTCCTCGGCGGCGGGCGTTCTCGGCAACGCGGGCCAGGCCAACTACGCGGCGGGCAACGCCTATCTGGACGGGCTCGCGGTGCGCGCCGCCCGTTCCGCGGTGCCTGCGACGTCGTTGGCGTGGGGGCTGTGGTCCCAGAGCAGCGGCGTGAGTGGGCATCTGGCGCAGCGAGATCTGGACCGGATGGCTCGCGGTGGGTTCACGCCACTGTCCACCGCGGAGGCGTTGGGGATGTTCGACGCGGCGCTGTCGTCGGGCATGGCGGCGTCGGTGCCGTTGCGCATCGATGTCGCGGCGGCGAGGGCGTCGGCCACGGCCGGGTCGCCGTTGCCCGCGATGTTGAGTACGATCGTTCGTATGCGTCGCGATGCGCAGTCGGCGCCGGTGCTGGAGAACACCGCGCTGCTGCTCCTGGGGCGCAGCGGCGCCGACCGGCGTCGGGTCGTGTCGGAACTCCTGGCACGACATGTGGCCACCGTGCTCGGTCGGGTGGCCGATGAAGCACTCGATCCACAACAGAGATTCGTAGACATGGGGTTCGACTCGTTGACCACGGTCGAGCTCCGTAACCACCTGAAGAAATCGATGGGTGTCATGTTGTCGACCACCGTGATGTTCGACTATCCGACACCGTATGCGCTCACCGAACACCTGTGTGGCCTGCTGGCATCCGATGCCGACCCGGTCGCGCCGCTGCTCGGCGAATTGACCGCCCTGCTCGACAGATTGGGCGGGGCCGATCCGTCGGACGCCGAACGCGATCGTGCCGTCGCCGGACTGCTCGACGCCGCGCAACGCCTGCGTGGCCCGCAACAACCCGACGTCGTCGGTGAACGGATCGATCTGGCCGACGACACCGCGATATTCGAGTTCATCGACAGCAACCCCGCGTCGGCATGATCCCGGCGCGCCGTCCACACTGAGCGAAGGAGCTTGCCTTGCCTGTTACCAGCCGTGAATGGCGTTTGATCGCCCGTCCCGCCGGAACCCCCACGCTCGCCGATGTCGAACTGGCCACGGTGACCCTGGCCGATCCCGCCCCCGGCCAGGCGCTGATCCGCAACGACTGGATGTCGGTCGACCCGTACATGCGCAGCCGGATGAACGCGGGCGACGGCTATCTGCCGCCGTTCGATCTCGATGTGCCGCTGACCGGTGCCGCCGTCGGTACGGTGATCGCCTCGGCCAACGACGCGCTGCCGGTCGGTGCGGTCGTCAGCCACTTCGACGGCTGGCGCGAGTACACCCTGGCAGCCTGGGCGCAGCCGGTCGACGTGACTTCCGTTGCGCCACAGGCGTATCTGGGCGTGCTCGGCACCACCGGGCTCACCGCCTACGTCGGCCTCACCGAGGTGGCGAAGGTGAGCGAGGGTGACGTCGTGTTCATCTCGGCGGCGGCGGGCGCTGTCGGTTCGGTGGCCGGTCAGCTGGCGCGCAAACTCGGGGCCAAGCTGGTGATCGGTTCGGCGGGCGGACCGGAGAAGACCCGAAAGCTGGTGGAGGAATTCGGGTTCGACGCAGCGATCGACTACCGCGCCGGCGATGTGGCGGCCCGGTTGGCCGCTGCCGCACCGGGCGGTATCGACGTCTACTTCGACAATGTCGGCGGCGAGCAGCTCGATGCCGCGCTCGGCGCGATCAAACCCCATGGCCGCGTGATCCTGTCCGGCTCGCTCGCCACCATCGACACCGACACCGACTCGCTGCCCCCCGGCCCGAAGAACCTGCCGTTGATCATCGGCAAGCGGGTATCGCTGTTCAGTATGAACGCCGCCGACTACTTCGCGGTCCTGCCCGACTACCTCGCGCAGGCGAAGGGCTGGCTGGCAGACGGCTCGTTGAAGGCCGAGGAGACGGTGTTCGACGGGATCGAGAACGCGTTCGAGGCGTACTCGGCGATGATCCGCGGCGAGAACGTCGGCAAGACCGTCGTGTCGCTGTCCGAGTCGAACGCGAGCTGAGATGACCGACCCGGCACCCGGATCGATGTCGGGGCGCACTGCCGTCATCACCGGTTCGACCAGCGGTATCGGCTATGCCGCCGCGGCGGCCTTGGGCGCCGCGGGCGCGACAGTGGTCGTGCACGGGCGTGATTCGCGACGGACAGCGGCCGCGGCGCAGCAGTTGGGCGCCGCGGGCGCGGGCCGTTTCGTTCCGGTCGCCGCGGACCTCGGCTCGTTGAGCGGGGTGCGTGCGTTCGCCGAACAGGTCGGGGCGGCCGCGCCCGGCGGTCTGCACGTGTTGCTCAATAACGCGGGCGGCGGGTTCGCCGGCCGTGAGCTCTCGCCGGACGGGGTGGAGCGGTCGTTCGCCCTCAACCACATCGCCGTCGCGGCGGTGACGCACCGGCTGCTCGCCGCACTGCGCGCCGGTGCCGAGTCGGCCGGGGTGCCGTCGCGAGTGATCGTGACGTCGTCGTTCATGGAGAAACGCGGCAACCCGAACCTGGACGACTGGTCCTACGAGCGGAAGTTCCGCCAGGTCGCGGCGTACTGCGACGCGAAACTGGCAGCCCTCGCCTACAGCTACGCGCTCGCGCGGCGCTGGGAGGGCTCCGGGGTCACCGTGAACGCGGCCGATCCGGGCGCGGTGGCCACCGGGTTCGGTGTGGCGGCGGGCGGAGTGTTCCGGGTGATCCAAACCGTGGGGCGCCCGTTCATGACCACTGCGCACGGCGGGGCGGCCCCGCTCGTCCGGTTGGCCGCCGATCCGGAGTCGGCACACGCCACCGGCGGTTACTACGACAGGAACGGGCTCGCCCGTTCGTCGTCGGCATCGCGGGATCCCGAGTTCGGCGCCCGCGTCGTCGAGCGCACCGCCGGGGTTGTCGGCGTGGACTGATCTGCCGGGTGCGCAAACGAGAAACGGGGCCTGTCACCAGGCCCCGTTTCTCGTCTCCGTGGAATCCGTTCTCAGTGGGAATCTATCGTGGGCAGGTAGGCGCCCTGGTGGACGAGATGTTTCTGGACCGCGCCGACGGCGAGCGCCGTGGTGCGATCGGCGTAGACCGCGGCGGCGATGCCCGCGGCCTGTCCGGTGGCGAACGCGGTGCCCATCACCCGCAGTGACGCCCCGGCGAGGCGGTCGGCGTCGACGACGCGGCCCGCGGCGAACAGGTTGACGGTGTCGATGCTCTGGAGCACGCCGAACGGAATGTCGTAGAAGCCGTCGTCGTCGATGAACTCCCACTGCGGGAGAACCCCGGCGCCTGGGTGATATTCGATCGGCCAGGCGCCCAGGGCGATGACGTCCTCGGACCGGGCTCCGCCGCGGACCTCGTCCACCGTCAGCTGATAGGTGCCGACGACGTGGCGCGACTCCCTGGTGCCGATCTCGGGGCCGGTGCTCACGATGTAGGCGCGCTCCCACCCCGGGATGGCGCGCAGCGCGGTGAGATAGTCGCGCGCCTGGATCCGCGCGTGGGTCTGCGCGCGGGTCGACTGCCTCACGTCGCGGGCGTCGTATCCCTCGTCAACGACGTAGGTGATGACGTCACCCGACACCGGCAGGCGCGCGACGAGTCCGCGTTCGGCCAACAGCGGAGCGCCACCGGACTTGGCGGCCCGGATGGCCGCCGACAGCGTGTCGCGGGCGATGTCGGCATCCGCCGCGATACCACCGAAGCGGACGCCGAGCGTGCCGTTCTGGACGAGTCCGTCGTTGCCGTAGCGCACCGTGGCGCCGCCGAACGTCGCCAGATCGGCCTCGCCGGTCGCATCGACGAACGCGGCCGCGCTGATCTGTCGAACACCCTGATGGTTCGCGACGCGAATCGACATGATCTGGCCCGCATCACGATCGGCGGCGACGAGCTGACTGTCGAGATGGACCTCGACGCCCGCCTCGGCACAGATCCGGTCGAGGACCACCTTCACCGCTTCCGGATCGAAAACGACGGCGACCGAGGTGAATCGGGTCGGCGGGGTCACCGCGTCCATGGCCCGCAGGCCCGCCAACACCTCGTCGGCGATGCCGAACACCACCTGCCGCGGCGGGTCCGCCCTGGTGTAGATCCCGCAGTAGGTGAGCACATTGCGCAGCGTGGCCGCCCCGCCGAGGCACGGACCACGTTCCACCAGCAGCGTTCTCGCACCCGCCCGGCCGGCGCCGACGGCGGCGGCCACCCCGGCGGATCCGCCACCGACCACGACGACGTCGTATTCGTGATCGTTCACGCCACGGTCCTGTCGTTGTCGCCGCGAGCCATCCGGATCAGTTCGGCCGCCGACATCGACGCGATCGCGGCGGTGCCCGGGTCGGCCACCTCGGCGAAGCGGTCGGGGGCGGTCGGTTCGTGGCTCGCCGGTTGGTCGGCCAGCCGCAACACCGAATCGAGCAGTCCGACCTCGCGCAGTCGCTGGATCGGTATCCGGGCCAGCATCGCTCGCACGGTGTCGTCGGACAGTGCCGTGGTGGAAGGGGTCTCGGCCGCGAGCCGTTCGTCGAGGTGGGCTGCCACGTCATCCGGTGTCGGATGGTCGAAGACCAGGGTGGCGGGCAGGCGCAAGCCCGTCGCCGCGCCCAACCTGGTGCGCAACTCCATCCCGGTGAGCGAGTCGAAACCGAGTTCCTTGAACGAGCGATCGGTGTCGACGGTCGAGTCCGCGGCGTGGCCGAGGACGGTCGCGATGGTGTCGCGCACCAGATCACGCACGTATTCGCGGCGGCTGTCGGAATCCATCGTCGCGAATCGGGCGGACAGGGCCGCCGGATCGGCGTCGGCGGAGTCGTGTCGCCGGGTGGCGCCCGCGCCGATGTCGGTGCGCCGACGCGGGCGGATCAGGTCGCGCAACGGCGGTGGCGCACCGGCCCGATCGAGTGCGGCGGCGTCGAGTGCGACCGCGGCCAGGAAGGTCTCCTCGCGCTCGCACGCCGCGTCGAACAGGCGCAGCCCCTCGGTGTCGGACAGCGCGACGATGCCGGTGCGCGCCATACGGGCGTGATCGGTCGCGTCGAGGTGGCCGGTGATGCCGGTCCGACGGGCCCACAGCCCCCAGGCCAGTACCGTCGCGGGCAGCCCTTCGGCGCGGCGTCGACCGGCGAGGGCGTCCAGGTAGGCGTTCGCGGCGGCGTAGTTGCCCTGACCGGCCGCGCCGAGGACGCTCGCGACCGACGAGAACAGCACGAACGCGGCCGGATTCAGCTCGCGGGTCGCGTTGTGCAGGTTCCACGCTCCGTCCACCTTGGGACGCAGTACCCGCTCGAACTGTTCGGGTGTCAGCTTGTCGATCAGGCCGTCGTCGACCACACCGGCCGCGTGCACCACCGCGAGGAGGGGGTGCTCGGCCGGGATCGTCGCGATGGCCGTCGCCAGGGCGGCACCGTCGGTGACGTCGCAGGCGGCCGTGGTGACCTGTACCCCGCGGGCCGTCAGTTCGGCGGTGTCGATGGCGCCGCGGCTCAGCAGCAGCAGATGCCGGACCCCGTGCTCGGCCGCGAGGTGTCGTGCCACCAGCCCGCCGAGGCCGCCGCTCGCACCGGTGATGAGCACGGTGCCCTCGGAGTTCCATACCGGCGCGCCCCGCTCGGGCTCGGTCGCGCGTCGCCGCGCGGGAACCAGTCGTGGAGCGAGGAATCGGTCGGCGCGGACCGCGATCTGGGGTTCGCCGTAGGGCAGGGTGGCCGGTTCGCTGTCCAGCACGTCGACCAGGACGAACCGGCCGGGATGCTCGGTCTGCGCCGAGCGCACCAGGCCCCAGACGGCGGCGCCGCCCGGATCGCCCACGCTCTGCGTACCGACGGCGACGGCGCCGCGGGTACGGATGGTCAGGACGGCGGATTCCTCCTCGACCAGCCATGATCGCAGCCGGTCCAGCGTCGCGGCCAGCGCGAGGCGGACCCCGGCCGGCGTCGGATCGGTCGCGGGCACATCGAACCAGGTCGGCGCCGCGCCGGTGATATCGGCGGCGCGGCCCTGCCCCGCGCCCGCGGTACCGGGCAGTTCGACCCAGGAGAGCCCGAACAGCGAGTCGACGGTGCCCCCGGTCGCCGACCGTCCGGCGGCCGCCCTGAGCATGTCCGGGTCGACGGTCCGCAGCACCAGCGCGGCCGCGGTCAGTACCGGCCGATCGGCGGTGTCGAGGATTTCTACGGTCGAATGGTCGTCGACGATGCCGAGCCGGGCCCGCAGCGGACCGGGTTCCGGCACGCGATGTAGTCGAATACCGCGCCAGGAGAAGGGAAGCCGTGTTCGCTCGGCGTCCACCGAGGCGAGCGGGTGCAGCGCGGCATCCAGGATCGCCGGATGGACGCGGTATCCGCCGCCGTCCACCTCGGGGGCGAGCACGACGTCGGCGAACAGGTCCTCGCCGCGGGTGAAGAGCGCGGTGGCGCGGAAGGCAGGCCCGTAGTGGAAACCGGCCGCCGCGAGTTCCCGGTACCGCGCGTCGACGTCGATCGGCTCCGCGCCCGTGGGCGGCCAATCGCGCACCGCCGTCGGACCGGTCGCGTCGTGTGCCGGGCCGTCGGCGCCGAGGGTGGCCTCCACATGGCGCGTCCACGCCTGGGCCGCGTCGTCGCCGAGGCGGGAGTGGATGGTCAGCGATCGGGTGCCGTCGGGCTCGGGCGCGCCGACCACGGCCTGCAACGACAGCGTCGCGTGCGCGGGCACGATCAGCGGCGCCACCACCGTGAGTTCGTCGACGGAGCCGAGCTCGTCCCGGCCACACCAGCTCGCGGCGAACAATGCCATGTCGACGAAGGCGGTCGCGGGCAGCAGCGCGGCGCCGTGGACGACGTGGTCGTCGATCCACGGGCAGGTATCGCGCGAGAGCGACCCGGAGAACAGCACCGCGTCGTCGGCCAGCGCCATCGCGCGGTCGAGCAACCGGTGCCCGGTCGCGGTGGCGCCGGGCAGCTCGTCGGAGTCCGCGTCGAGCCAGTACCGGCGACGTTGGAACGCGTGCGTCGGCAGCGGCACCGGATCGGTGCCCGCGGGCTCGGGATACCAGTCGACCGGTGTTCCGGCGGCGAACACGGTCGCGAGGCCCGCGATCACCGCGTCGGTCTCGTCGCGTCGTCCGGGCAGCAGCGGCGCCGTGGTCACTCCGGTCTCCCCGGCGAACGCCTCCCTGGCCAGTGCCGTCAGGGTGGTTCCCGGGCCGATCTCGAGGAACATGCGCACATCGCGCTCGGCGTGCAGGCCGGTGATCCCGTCGAAGAAACGCACCGGCCTGCGGACCTGCGCGGCCCAGTACTCGGGCGTGCACAGCACCGCCGGATCCGCGATCGCACCGGTCACGTCGGACACGAGGGGAATCCGGGGCGGGTGGTATTCGAGACGGCGGCAGACCTCGGTGAACTCGGCCAGCATCGGATCCATCAGTGGTGAATGGAACGCGTGCGCCACCCGGAGCCGTTTCGTGCGACGTCCCAATGTCTCCAAGGTGGCGGCGATCTCGTCCACCGCCGCATCGGTGCCCGAGAGCACCACGGAGGCCGTGCCGTTGATCGCCGCCACCGACACCGCGTGTTCGCGGCCGACCAGCAGCGGCGCGACCTTGTGCTCTCCGGCCGCCACCGCGAGCATCGCGCCACGGCCCGGCAGGCTGTCCATCATGCGCCCGCGCGCGAACACCAGCTGTGCCGCGTCGGCCAGGCTCCACACGCCTGCCAGATAGGCGGCGGTCAGTTCGCCGATGGAATGCCCGATCAGGAAATCGGGTCGCAGACCGAAGGATTCGGCCAACCGGTAGAGCGCCACCTCCACCGTGAACAGCGCGGCCTGGGTGTAGCCGGTGCGGTCGAGGCGCTGCGCGGCCTCGGTGCCGGGCTCGGCGAAGATCACTTCGGCCAGCCCGATGCCGTCGAGGTGCCGATCGAATTCGGCGCATATTTCATCGAAAGCCGCAGCGTAGGTAGGACTTGTCGCATAGAGCGTGCGAGTCATGCCGTTGCGCTGGGCACCCTGGCCGGGGAACATCACCGCGATCCGACCTTCGTGGGCGACGCCGCGCACGACACTGGGGGATTCGCCGCCGACCGCCAAGGTGTCCAGACCGGCGAGCAACTCGCCGCGGTCGCGTCCGAAGATCACGGCGCGGTGCCCGAATATCGACCGGGTGGCGGTGAGCGCGCGACCGGTCGGGGTGGGGGCGAGGTCGGTTCGCGCGCGGACCCACTGCGCGAGCCGTCCCGCCTGGCCGGCGAGGGCCGCGTCGGATTTGGCCGACACGACCCACGTAGCGAGCGGCGAGGCTTGCTCCCGTGCGGCCGGTGTCGAATCCGATTGTGCCGGTTCGGTTTCCGGGGCCTGCTCGACGATGACGTGGGCGTTGGTCCCGCTGATCCCGAACGACGAGACCCCGCCGCGCCGTGGCCTGCCGGTCCGCGGCCACGCCCGGTCCTCGGTGATGGGCGCTACGGCGCCGTTCGCCCAGTCGACGTGCGGTGTCGGGGCGTCGACGTGCAGCGTGGCCGGCACTGTCGCGTGCCGGATCGCCATGATGGTCTTGATCACGCTCGCGACGCCCGCTGCCGCCTGGGTGTGTCCGAGGTTCGATTTCACAGATCCCAGCCACAACGGCTCGGCGTCGCGTTCCCCGCCGAACACGTCGAGCAGGGCGCGGACCTCGATGGGATCGCCGAGGGTGGTACCGGTGCCGTGTCCGTCGAGCATGTCGATGTCGCCGGGCTGTACACCCGCGGCGCTCAGCGCCTGCCGGATCACGCGCTGCTGGGCAGCCCCGTTCGGCACCGTGAGTCCGGTGGAGGCGCCGTCGGAATTCACCGCGGATCCGCGCAGCACCGCCCATACCCGATGACCGTTGCGGATCGCGTCGGAGAGGCGTTCCAGGACGAGCAGGCCGACACCTTCGGAGAATCCGGTGCCGTCCGCGCCTGCCGCGTACGCCTTACAGCGACCGTCACGGGCGAGCCCGCGCTGGCGACTGAACTCTACGAAGCTCGACGGGGTCGACATCACGGTCACCCCGCCCGCCAGTGCCAGTCCGCACTCGCCGCCGCGCAGCGCCCCGATCGCCTGGTGCATCGCCACCAGCGAGGACGAGCACGCCGTATCCACTGTCACGGTGGGCCCGGTGAACCCGTAGACGTAGGACAGCCGACCCGACAGCACACCGCTCGCGCTACCGGTGCCGAGCTGGGCTTCCAGTTCGCCGGGCACGGTGCGCAGCCTGCTGGCGTAGTCGTGGTACATCGCGCCGACGAACACACCGGATTCGCTGCCGTGCAGCTGCGCCGGGTCGAGGCCCGCGTGTTCGAACGCTTCCCACGACACCTCCAGCAGCAGCCGTTGCTGCGGATCCATCGCCAGTGCCTCGCGTGGTGCGATGCCGAAGAAGTCGGCGTCGAAATCGAGGGCGTCGTCGAGGAATCCGCCGGTGCGGGCATAGACGGTGCCGGGATGATCGGGATCGTCGTCGAACAGCGAATCCAGTCGCCAGCCGCGGTCGTCGGGGAATTCCGACACCACATCGGCACCGGAGTTCACCAAGTCCCACAGGTCGTCCGGCGATTGGATGCCACCGGGATAGCGGCAGCCGATGCCGACGACGGCGATCGGTTCGCTGCGTGCGGCTTCCAACCGGTGCAGGTCGTCCCTGGTCCGCAGCAGTGCGCCCGCGGTGCGCCGCAGATAGTGCCGCAGCGTTGTCTCGTCGGTCATCGACAGGTACCTCTCAGGCCGGGATCGGGGTACTCAGACCGATCCGAGTTCAGCGTCGAGCAGGGTGAACAATTCGGAATCGGATGTTTCGGCTACGGGGTCCGGTCGGGTCATCGTGGTCATCGCGGCTTCGTTCGTCGCGAGACGATTGAGCGAACTACGGAGCCGGATGCGAAGTTCGGTGCGCAGCGCGTCACTCGGCGGGTCCTGCCGGACCACCCGCTCGAACTCGGTCAGGTGCTCGAGGGCGGGGGAGCGGCGGACTTCGGCGGCCAGTTGGGTTTGCAGGTGCTTCACCAGGGCGCCGACCGTCGCGTGATCGAAGACCACGGTGGTCGGCAGGCGACGACCCAGCGCGACGCCGAGCCCACGGCTCAGCTCGACCGCCGCGAGTGAACTCAACCCGAGGTCGTCGAAGCGGTCCTGTGCCGTGAGCGTGGCGGGCGCGGCGTGCACGGTGCGGGCGATGCTCGCGGTCACCAGGTCGAAGACCGCGCGGCGCTGCTCGTCGGGCGGAAGGGAAGCCAGGGTCCGCAATCCGTCCGCGCGTTGCTCCGACGCGGTGCCTGCTGTTCGCGCGGGCCCGTCGGCTGCCGCTTCGCTGAAACGGCGTTCGTCGCCCTCGGCGAGCATGGCGCGGATATCGACCTTGTCGATCTTGCCCATCGCGTTGCGGGGGATCTTATCGGCGTGCACCACGCGGGTCGGCAGTTTGTACCGGGCCAGCTCGGTCCGGGCGAAGCGGCGCAGTTCGGCCAAGCTCGGCTCGACCCCTTTCCGGCACAGCACGATCGCGACGACACTCTCACCCTCGTGCGGGTCGGGCACACCGACCACCGCCACATCGATGACGCCGGGAAAGTGGCCGAGCACCTGCTCGACTTCGGCGGAGTACACGTTGTCCCCGCCCACGATGATCATGTCCTTGAGCCGGTCGACGAGGTAGAGGCAGCCGTCGTCGTCGAGATAACCCACGTCACCGGTGTGGAACCAGCCATCCGCGTCGAACGAGGCGGCGGTGGCGGCGTCGTTGTTGCGGTAGCCCCCCGCCACGGTCGGACCGCGCAGGCACACCTCGCCGCGGGCGCCCGGCTCGTCGAGCACGACTCGGCTCGTCGTGTCGATCACCCGGATCTCGGTGTAGGGCAACGGCAGTCCTGCCGAAGCGGGCGCCGTCGCGGCCTGCTGGGCGGGCAGACAGGTCGCGAACAAGGTCTCGGTCAGGCCGTATGCCTGTTGCAGGGTGACGCCGCGGTCGAGGTAGCGGCCGATGAGTTCGGCGTGTGCCGGGGCTCCCGCGGTGACAGCGGTGCGCAGCGCCGACAGGTCGGCGTCGGCGAATTCGGGTACCGCCGCCGCCGCCGCGAACATCGCGGGTACCGCGAACACCGTGTTGACCCGGTAGTCGACGAGGTCCGCCAGCAGATGCGCAGGCTCGAAGTCCCGGCGCAGCACCACCGTCCCGCCGCGCAGCAGGGTGCGCAGGGTGAAGCAGCCGAACGGCGCGGTATGGAACAGCGGTGCCACGACCAAGGTGATGTCCCCTGGCATCGCGGGTGCGACCATGTCCAGGTTCACGCCGTTCCACCAGAGGTTGCCGTGGGTGAGTTCCACGCCCTTGGGGCGGCCGGTGGTGCCCGAGGTGTAGGTGAGCATCGCGACCCGGTCCGCGTCGCAGCGCAGCGGGGTCGACCGGACGTCGGCGAACTCCTCGGAGGGCGTGTGGTCGGCGAAGGCGGGGGAGGCGGTCGGACCGTCGAGAACCGGATCGCCGGGCGCCCACAGCAGTCGCACCCGGTCGTCATCGGTCTCGGCCAGTGCTTCGGCCACGATCTGTCGATGTCCGGGCTCCACGATCAGCGAATGCGGGGCGCAGTCCTCGAGAATCAGCGCGACCTCCGGCGATGTCAGTCGCGAGTTCACCGGCACGAAAACCGCGCCGATCCGCGCCGCGGCCAGGAAGGTGGTCAGAAAGGCGAGGCTGTTGCCGCCGAGATAGCCGATCCGATCGCCTTCCACCGCACCGCTGTCCGACAGCGTGGCGGCCAATCGCCTGGACTGTGCCGCGACCGCGGCATAGCTGTAGGTAGCGCCCTCGTACACCATCGCGACCTGTTCGCCACGATTCCTGGCCAGCTCGTCGACGCGCGCGGCCGGACTCAGATCGCTGCTGAACGGTGACCCGTGAAATGGCATCACTAACTCCTTTGTCGGTCTCGGCTCAGGCCGAATCGAGCAGGGTCGCGAAAACATCCACCGGAAAGCCCGCCGCGGGGCCACCCACCCGCGTCGCGAACTCGGCGATGCCCGCGAGGTGTCGTGGGCCGAGTCCGAAATCGAGTGCGTCGGTGTAGTACCGGCGCAGGGTCGCGGCGTCGAACTCCTCCCAGCGAGCCAGGCGTTGGCAGAGCTCGTCCATCTCCGACATGGCGATGTCGCGGGCGGCGAGCAGGTCGGCGTGGACGCGGCGGACGGTTTCGGGTTCCCGCTCGGCGAAGTCGCGCCGGGCCGCGATCACCGCGAACACGAAGGGCAGTCCGGTCCAGTCCCGCCACATCTGCCCGAGATCGTGCACCAGAAGTCCCGCGGCGGGAGCGTCGAACAGCGCGGCGCGCAACGCCATGTCACCTATCAGCACCGCGGCGGGCGCCTGCGCCAGCATTGTTTCCAGGTTCGGCGGACTCACGAAATACTCGGGATGGACCCCGATGTGTTCCGAGAGGAGTAGTTTCGTCAGCCGCACCGATGTCCTGCTGGTGGAGGTGAGCGCGACTCGTTGCCCGTCGAGCTGATCGAGCGGAATCTTGCTCACGATCAGACAGGACATGACCGGGCCGTCGCAGCCGATCGCGATATCGGGCAATATCACGAGTTGGTCGGAGTGGCTCAGGAACTCCATCAGGCTGATGGGGCCCATGTCGAGATCGTCGGCGACCAGTGCGTCGCTGAGGTTCTCGGGCGTGTCGCGGACCAGATCCAGATCGATGAGATTACCTGTGCGAGCGAGCCCCCACAGGATCGGCAGCCAGTTCAGGAATTCGATGTGCCCGACTCGTGGCCGTCGCTGACCGGGGGATCCACCGCGGGAGGACCGGTTTGTCGAGCCGGCACCGGAGATTGCGCGCATGACCTCACTGTCGCGTGATCGGTGAGGTGTGCAAACCCCTAGGCGTCCCCTAATGGGCTTGTTACCGGCCCTGACTGGACCAACCCGACCGGCCGGATGGTCCACATTGACATTCCGTCGGAGAATCCGTATCGGCGTTCCGTCGACAAGCCTCGGCTCTCGGTGATTCGGCTTGTGCGCGTGATCTATTCACGGTGAACGCAACCGGTGTCAGTACGGGTACGGCGTCGGTACTGTGCGGGCTCTCGGTGAGGAACGCTGTCCTGTTCGTGTGTACTTTTCAGGGTTGGTTTGCGGGGATGGTTGCGGAGTTCGGATGTAGTTTTCGGGCTCTGATGACTTCGGGCGCAGCGGCCGGGAGGATGCAGGGATGCTGCTATCTCGACTCGACCGGTTCAATCAGCGACATCCCTGGAGCCACAACGACCACTACGGACCTTGGGTCGTCGAGCAGGTAGCAGCCTCCCGAGCCCGTCACGTCCTCGACGTCGGGTGCGGTGCGGGCAATCTCGTCGCCCGGCTGCGCGAAGAGGTCACTACCATGACCGCGCTGGAGCCCGACCCCGCGATGGTCAGCATCGCGAAGCAGCGCTTCGTCGGCGATCCCGCCGTGACCGTCGTTCACACCGACTTCGCAGGCCGCGATCCGGGGCGGCGCTGGGATGCTGTAGTCCTCGTCGCTGTCCTGCATCACCTCCCGCTGGTGCCGACCTTGCGCGAACTGCGCGAGTGCCTGGCCCCGGGCGGGCGGCTGGTGGTGGTGGGATGCTACCGCGCGGCCGGCCTTATCGACCTCCTCGCCGATCTACCTTCCATCGCCGCCAACCCGGTCATGGGATTGATCAAGCATCCGGCCCGCGCGAGCGAGCCACCGCCGCACATGGCAGCACCGACCGCTGATCCGGACGAGACCTCGGCCGACATCCGGGCCGCTGCTGAAGTTGTCCTGCCTGGTGCCCGCATTCGGCGTCACTTGTTCTGGCGATACACCTTGGTCTACGACGCTCCCGGCACCCGTGGCGTCGATTCCGCAAACTAGCGCCGAACTACACGCGTGGCCTACGTTCACGACTCTCTTTCGCGTCATCGAATATCCGTGTACGCGATCGCCATCGGACTGATCGGCAATGTGATCCTGACGAAACTGGCTCTGCGGGAGCGGCTTTCCGCGGGATTTCGCACGGAATTCTTCATCAAGACCGGCGTGGTGCTGCTCGGAGCTTCGATCAACCTGAAGATCCTGGTGACGGCGGCGGGACCGTCCATCGTGCAGGCGCTGCTGCTGATCACGATCGTCTTCGGGTTCACCTGGTGGTTCGGCGGGGTGCTGGGACTGGACGACAAATTGCGCGCGTTGCTGTCCTCGGCGGTATCGATCTGCGGTGTCAGCGCGGCGATCGCGGGGGAGGAGGCGTTGCAGATCGCCACGATCGTGAAGACCACGCAGAATGCCCTGATCGGCGTCGTCGCGATCGCGCTCACCGCGTATTTCACGTTGCGCGTCGAACGGGTGGCGGGCGGCGCGCGCCCCTCACCGCGTGAATTCTGGGATCGGTTCCCGAAATTCGTGCTGGCCTTCATCGCGGCGTCGATGATCGGCACGCTGTATCTGCGATCGGTGGACAAGAAGACCGGCGCGGCACATATCGCGATCGTCAACGATCTGCGCACCTGGTTCCTGATCTCGGCCTTCGTCTCCATCGGCCTGGAATTCTCGCCGAAGGTACTGCGGGACGCGGGCTGGCGTCCGATCGCGGTCTTCGGTTCGGCCGCCGTGGTCAATCTCGCTGTCGGTCTCGGTCTTTCGGTGCTGCTCTTCCACAACTTCACCGTCTGACCCGTGCCGCGACGGGAACGACTCGTGGACGCCGTCGGGCGGTCATTCTCCGTCGGCGCGGCCGGGCAGCGATAGGGTTCTGAGCGTGTCGCACGCCATCACCGCGCTGCTCGTACCGGGACGATTCGACGCGGACGCGGTTGTGGAATGGGATCTGGTGCCGGTACCGCTGCGCGAGAACCTGACCCTGTTCCACCTGACGCACTACTACACGGCGTACCGGCAAGCCGAACGGGGGATCACCGAATATTTCGACCTCCCCTCCGACGCGCCCGGCATCTTTCCCCGCGAAGCGGTCACGGCCACGATCGCGGCGCGACTGTGTGATCGACCCGATCCCGCGTTCGCCGTGGTGTTCACGGACTATTTCGCGGGAAACGGAAGTCAGTGGGCGGTCGTCGCCGTCGACGGTGGACCGGCGCGCTCGGTGCGCACCATCAACGAGGCCCTGCGCGCGCTCGGCGTGCTCGCGGTGCCCGGCTCCGACGAATTCGACACCGTCGGGTTGGCGGCCCACCGATCCACCCCGGAATACCTCGAGCGGTACATCGACCTCTGTGACGAATTCGGGGTGTGATCGGGCCGCGCCTTCAGTCCGAAACCGCTTCCGCCAGCGTCTCGTCCGGTGATTCGGTCGCCCCGTCGGACGGCCAACCGGGATACGGCGGCGGCGTGCCGCCGTATTCGGGGCACAGCGGTTTGTAATCGCAGTACGAGCACAGCCAGCTGGTGCTCGGCGGGAAATCGCCGGTGCGCCCGGCTTCGGTGATGGCCGCCCACAGCGCGGAGAGGGTGCGTTCGAAACGCCGCAGTTCCTCCACCTCCGGCGCGTAGGTGAGTACCTGTTCGTCGGCCAGATAGATGAGTCGCAGCTGGGCGGGCAGGATCGCGCGGGTGCGCAGCACGACCAGGGCGTAGAACTTGAGCTGGAACAGGGCCTTGGTCTCACTGGTCGGTCCAGGCGCGCGACCGGTCTTGTAGTCGACGACCCTGAGCTCACCCGTCGGCGCCACATCGATGCGGTCGATGAAACCGCGCAGCAGCACCCCGTCGTCGAGTTCCGCCTCGACCCCGGCCTCCCGCGATTCCGGATCGAATCCGGTCGGATCCTCCAGCCGGTAGTAGCTCTCGACCAGGGCCCGCACCTCGGCGAGGAATCCGTCGACACCGGAGTCGGCGAACAGTTCGGCGATCTCGGGGCGGTCGGCCAGTACCCGCTCCCAGGCCGGGCCGACGAGGGTGTCGGCGCGCTGGGGCGCCCGGTCCGCGGCGGGCAGTCCGAACAGGTCCTCCAGCACGGCGTGCACGACCGTCCCGCGCACGGCGTGACGGGTGGGCGGTTCCGGAATCCGATCGATCGCGCGCAGTCGGTACTTCAGCGGGCACTGTTTGAAATCCATTGCCCGCGAGGGCGACAGCGCGGGGCGTCGCCGGACCCGGGCAGGCTCGGACGCCGTGGACATCTCGTCGTCGGCAGGGGGCGTGGACACGGGCGCTGGCATACCTGGCAGGCTATCCGGCGGTACCGACACCGCGGCGCGAACGGCGGTCGCTGCGTGAGCACGCAGGCCGCGCTCGCGCCGACAGCACCTTCACGCCAGCGAAACGGAGATTCATGACGGCCAGACGGACCGGGCCATTCACCATCGGTGACCGGGTGCAGCTGACCGATGCCAAGGGGCGCCTCTACACGGTCGTCTTGGAGCCGGGTAAGGAATTCCACACCCACCGCGGCGGCATCAAGCACGACAACCTGATCGGCGCCGACGAGGGCACCGTGGTGAACTCCACGAACGGCACACCGTATCTGGCGCTGCGTCCGCTGCTGATCGACTACGTGCTGTCCATGCCGCGCGGGGCCGCCGTGATATACCCGAAGGACGCCGCGCAGATCGTGCACGAGGGCGACGTTTTTCCCGGCGCGCGGGTGATGGAGGCCGGTGCGGGCTCCGGCGCGCTGACATGTTCGCTGTTGCGCGCGGTCGGTCCCGAAGGCGAGGTGATCTCCTATGAAATCCGCGACGACCACGCCGAGCACGCCGTGCGCAACGTGGAGACCTTCTTCGGCGAACGTCCGGCTAACTGGTCGCTCACGGTCGGCGACGTCGCCGACTACGACGGCGAACCGGTCGATCGGGCGGTGCTGGACATGCTCGCGCCGTGGGACGCGCTGCCCGCGGTCGCCAAGGCGCTGGTGCCGGGAGGTGTCCTGATCGTCTATGTGGCGACAGTCACACAGTTGTCGCGGATCGTGGAGGCATTGCGCGAACAGGAATGCTGGACCGAACCGCGTTCCTGGGAGTCGATCGTGCGCGGTTGGCACGTGGTCGGCCTCGCGGTACGCCCCGAACACCGTATGCAGGGCCATACGGCCTTCCTGGTGAGCGCGCGCCGCCTCGCCGAGGGAACGGTGACCCCCAAGCCCCAACGTCGCCCCTCGAAGGGCTGAGCCCCGGGCCCGTGCGTGCCTTCGGGCGCGCACGGGCCGATGCGACTACGGCGTACAGGGCGCTTGGGCGAACCCGAGCAGTACGCAGGTGCTCGCGTCGGAGAGCTTCCACTTGCCGCCGACCTGCTGCCAGGTCAGGGGCATGGGCGGAGCGTCGCCGTTCGGCGAGCTGATGACGACCTGCGCGGTGGCGGTGTCGCCGGCGACCTTCACGTCGCTGACCACGAACTTCAGCGTTCCGTAGCCCGCGAGAGCCTTGGTCATGGTCTCGATGTTGGTGGCCCGCTTCTCGCCGTCGACGACGATCGCGACCTTGTCCTGGGTGGTCTTGGCCGGGTCGGACAGAATCGCCAGCGTGGTCTGCAACTCCTCGGCCGACGGCGTCGCGCCCGCGGCCTGCCCCGATCCGGTGGTTGCCGAGGCCGCGGTTGTGGTACTTGCAGTGGCAGTGGTGCCGGCGGCGGAACCGGAATCGTCGTCGGATCCGCATCCGGTGAGACCGACTGTCACGGCGATGGCCGCCGCGGCCGTCGCTACGCAGAAGCGCAGAGTTCTGGCGGGAAGGAGCATGGTGAGCAACCTTTCGGCTCGTAGGGCGACAACTCTCGCCCCAATCGGGTTAGGGCAGGCTAACATGGACCTCCGGCCGCCGATCGCAGTGCAGATGTGATCACGAAGAAACCATGTCGGAAAGCGAGAATTGACCACGCCCGGTAGCGTTGATAGACCGGGACTGGGAGGAGCAGCACATGAGCCCCATCGAGAATTCGGATTCGGCGGCCTGGAGAGAGCTCGAGGCGGTACGCGCCGAGGCGGCTGCACTCCGAAGGCAACTCGCCGATTCGCCGGATCAGGCGCGGGAGTTGGAAGCCCGCATCGATTCGCTGACCATTCGCAACACGAAGCTGATGGACACCCTCAAGGAAGCGCGCCAGCAGCTGGTCGCGTTGCGCGAGGAGGTCGATCGGCTGGGTCAGCCACCGAGTGGATACGGCATTCTGATCGGCGTGTACGACGATCAGACGGTCGACGTGTTCACTTCGGGACGCAAGATGCGGTTGACCTGCTCGCCGAATATCGACACCGCCGTACTCGAGTACGGCCAGACCGTTCGCCTCAACGAGGCGCTCACGGTGGTCGAGGCGGGCGTCTTCGACGCGATCGGCGAGATCGGCACCCTGCGGGAGATCCTCGATGACGGCCGTCGCGCCCTCGTGGTCGGTCATGCCGACGAGGAACGCGTGGTGTGGCTGTCGGGCCCGCTGTCCAAGATCGCCGAATACGACGACGTGGACGACCCCGATTCGCCGATCCGCAAACTCCGTCCCGGAGACTCCTTGCTCGTCGACACCAAGGCGGGTTTCGCGTTCGAGCGCGTCCCCAAGGCCGAGGTCGAGGATCTGGTCCTGGAAGAGGTTCCCGACGTCGATTACCACGACATCGGTGGCCTGACCCGGCAGATCGAGCAGATTCGCGACGCCGTCGAACTGCCCTTCCTGCACAAGGATCTGTTCCGCGAGTACGCGCTGCGCCCGCCCAAGGGGGTGCTGCTCTACGGTCCGCCCGGATGCGGTAAGACGCTGATCGCCAAAGCGGTGGCCAATTCGCTGGCCAAGAAGATCGCCGAGGCGCGCGGTGAGGATGCCAAGGAAGCCAAGTCGTTCTTCCTGAACATCAAGGGCCCCGAGCTGCTGAACAAGTTCGTCGGCGAGACCGAACGCCATATCCGGATCATCTTCCAGCGTGCGCGCGAGAAGGCGTCCGAGGGTACCCCGGTGATCGTGTTCTTCGACGAGATGGATTCGATCTTCCGCACCCGTGGTTCCGGTGTCTCCTCCGATGTGGAGACCACCGTTGTGCCGCAGCTGCTTTCGGAGATCGACGGCGTCGAGGGCCTGGAGAACGTCATCGTCATCGGCGCCTCCAACCGCGAGGACATGATCGACCCCGCGATCCTGCGGCCGGGCCGTCTGGACGTGAAGATCAAGATCGAGCGGCCCGACGCCGAATCGGCGCAGGACATCTTCTCGAAGTACATCACCGAGACGCTGCCGCTGCACGCGGACGACGTGGCCGAATTCGGCGGCGACAAGGGCGCCTGCATCCGCGCGATGATCGAGCGGGTCGTCGACCGGATGTACGCCGAGAGCGAGGACAACCGCTTCCTGGAGGTCACCTACGCCAACGGTGACAAGGAGGTCCTGTACTTCAAGGACTTCAACTCCGGCGCCATGATCCAGAACATCGTGGACCGCTCCAAGAAGTACGCCATCAAGTCGGTGCTCGACAACGGCAATCCGGGTCTGCGCATCCAGCATCTCTACGATTCGATCGTGGACGAGTTCTCCGAGAACGAGGACTTGCCCAACACCACGAATCCGGACGACTGGGCTCGCATCTCCGGCAAGAAGGGCGAGCGGATCGTCTACATCCGCACGCTGGTCACCGGCAAGAACGCCTCGGCCAGCCGCTCGATCGACACCGAGTCGAATACGGGTCAATACCTGTAAGGTCCGGTCGATTTCGAGAAGCCGCGTCTCCCTCGGGGGCGCGGCTTCTTCCTTTCCTGCCCGAGCCGACGGCACTGCCGGGCAGAATGGATGATCGTGCCACTGACGACAACGGATCTACTCGACGCCGAATACTTCACCGACACAGCGCAACCGAGCTTCGTCGTGGACGAACTCACTCTGCGGCCGTGGTCGGCCGACGACGCGCCCGCGGTGTTCGAGGCGTTCGAGGACAGCGGGATTCAGCGCTGGCACGCCCGGATCGCCGTCTCGATGGCGGAGGTGCGTGCCTGGCTGGAGGCGTGGGCGAAGGCGTGGAACGAAGCGGCCCACGCCAATTGGGCGGTCATCGATACCGACACCGGCACCCTTGTCGGCCGTGCTTCGCTGCGGGACATCCGGCTGACCGACGGCCAAGCCGCTGCCGCCTATTGGACGGTGCCCGCCGCGCGCGGTCGTGGTGTGGCCCCGCGCGCCGTCGCGGCCCTCACCGACTGGGCGTTGAACCAGCGAGGCTTCCACCGCATCGAACTGGAGCACTCGGTGCGGAACACGCAGTCGTGCCGGGTGGCGGCCAAACTCGGGTTCGCGTTGGAGGGCACGAGGCGCAGCGCCGGTCTGCACGCGGACGGGTGGCACGATATGCACCTGCACGCCCGGATCAGGGGCGATTGATCGGGTCGGCAGGGGCTCAGTGCCGGTCGATCACGAAGGCCGAGGCGTTGTCCCTGCCGCCGCCGTTCAGCGCCGAATCCACCATCGCCTCCGCGGTCGTGCTCGGCGATTCGCCGGTGGCGAGCAGCAGTTTGATCGTGGCGATATCGAGGCGTTTGTGCACCCCGTCGGTGCTGAGGAGGATTCGCCCGTTGCTGGAGCCGGTGGTTGCGCGGCCGATCTGGTCCTCGCGCACGGTGCGCACGGTGGTGGTGATGATGTGATTCGTGCGCGGCGCGGCGTACTGGCCGCGCATCCGGAGGTATTCCGCGAGGGTGTGATCGGTGGTGATCTGATGCAGCATCCGGCCGTTCCAGCGGTAGGCGCGGCAATCCCCGACCCAGGCGATATCGGCCGAACAGTCGGGTTTGTCGGCCGTCGGGAGTACCGCGACGACCAGCGCGCTGTCAGCTTTGGGTTCGGGGAATTCGCGCAGCAGACGCCGTTGCGCGGCCAGAATGCCCGCTGCCGCGCCGTCGCGCGCGCTCTCCTTCGCCGCGACCGTCGCGGCGGCCCGCGCGGCCCTGGCCGCGAGCAGGTGATCTCCGACACCGTCGGCGACGACGAAGGCGACTCGACCGGTGACCGGATCGGTCCACGAGGCCACGGCGTCGGCGTTGATCGACCGCAGCCCGCGCCTGCTGACCGAATCACCCGCGATTCCGGCGAGCCGAACCAACTCGCGGCGGGATGTCGTCATTGCGCTACTCACGGCCTGACCTCCTGGGATCGGTCGCCGGCGACCTGTCGGCCGTCCGAATACCAGTTCACCTCATCAAACCGTGGCATACGCCAGAGATGACTGTGGGCTTGCTGAGAACTGGGCGTAGCCGAAGTATCCTACGACCCCGCCCATAGCGGAAGGGGGCTCTCGACGGCTGCGCCATGTTTCCGGGATACCCCGAGAGCCGAGCCGCACACCGAGCACGCCGCCGACGATCGCGCACAGCGTGTCGCCATCCCCCCCGTCTCCGCCGGACTCGGCGCGCGGAACGCACCGACGCGGTGGCGGCGGGGTGAGCGTTTGGTGACTGTCGGGCAACTGAGGCGACCATCGCACGTCATGTCCGACGATGAGGATCTATTCGCCCCGCGTTGTCGATGTTCGAGCGGACGGGACGACCGCGGGCACCGGGCGGGCGGAGATCGAATCGGAGGCTGTCGTGAGCGTGGAGAGTGTGCGGATGCTGCCGATCGGCGTCGACGGTGTCGCCGAGGTCCTCCGGTCCGAACTGATCGCCGTTCCGGCCCGTTTCGCGCTGCTCGCGGACGCGTCCGGCGCGACGCTCGCCGAAGATCTGATCGCGGGTACCGCGCTGCCCCGGGTCGACACCGCGGCGATGGACGGCTACGCGGTGAGCGGCCCAGGTCCCTGGTGGACGTTGCGCGCCGACGCCAGGCTGGCCGGTCACGGTCGAGGACGTCCGCTGTCGTCGGGTGTCGCGGTGCGGATCGCGACCGGCGCGGCGGCCCCGACCGGGACCACGGCGGTGATGCGTGACGAATTCGCCGAGACGGCGCGGGTATCCGGCCGCCTGATGGTGCGCAGGGTGCCCGGCGCGCCCCTGAAGGACGATATGCGCCGCTGCGGTGAGCAGTGGGACGGCGGGGAAGTGCTCGTCGGCTACGGCACCCGGGTGTGCCCGGCGGTGGTGTCGGCCGCGGCGAGCGCGGAGGCCCCCACGGCCGCGGTCCGCGGGCCGGTGCGCGCCGATGTGCTGATCACCGGCGACGAGATCCGCGCGCGCGGCCCGCTCGCCGAAGGCCAGACCCGCGACGCGCTCGCGCCGGTACTGCCGCAACTGCTGCGTGCCTGCGATATCGGGTGCGGTCCGGTCCGGCATCTGCCGGACCGCGCGGAAGACCTGCTCACCTGGTTCACCCAGGAACGCGATGCCGAGATGGTGGTGGTCACCGGCGCGACCGGACACGGCGCGGCCGATCATCTGCGCGATGTGCTCACCGAGATCGGCGCGCGCGTGCTCCTCGACGGGGTGGCGATGCGGCCCGGCGGCTCGCAGATCGTCGCGGTACTGCCCGACGGCCGGGTACTGCTCGCGCTGCCGGGTAATCCGTTCGCCGCGGTGGCCGCGCTGCTGGTCAGTGCCCCCGCGATCGTGGACGCGCTGACCGCGCGCACTTCGCGACAGCGACTGTGGGGCCGGATCAGCGACCGGTCGGGATCACACGAGACGCTCACCGCGGTGGTGCCGGTGCGCCAGTTGCCCGGCGGCGTGTGGCAGAGCGCGGGTGCGGCGCGCACACCGCACCTGGCCGACCTGATCGGCTGCCAAGCGCTCGCGCTGCTCGGGCCCAACAGCGGACGCGGTAGCGTCGCCGAACTCCTGCCGTTGCCGCAGTGACTTTCTGATCTACGGATCTTCTCGCTTCGCAATTCCGTGTCTGCGGCAATATGCTGTGGACCGTGTCGAATCTACGGATCAGTGAGGTGGCCGCCCTGCTCGGTGTCAGCGATGACACGGTGCGCCGGTGGATCGATCAGGGCCGGTTGACCGCGATCCAGCTCGACAGCGGACGCAAGGGTGTCAGCGGCCGTGAGCTCGCCCAATTCCTGCGAGCCAATGCCGAAGCTCCCGAGCCGGGGGTGACGGTCGCGGCGTCCGCGCGCAATCGGATGCGCGGCATCGTCACCAGGATCGTCAAGGACACCGTGATGGCGCAGGTGGAGATGCAGGCCGGACCGTTCCGGCTGGTGTCGCTGGTGAGCAGGGAATCGGTCGACGAGCTCGGTCTGGAAGTCGGCAGTATCGCTGTCGCCTCGGTGAAGTCCACCCACGTCGTGGTGGAGATTCCGGAAAGTTGACGAGAATGAATTTCATGCGCACAGTGGTCGCCGCGGTCGCGGCGGTACTCGCGGTGGTGACCGCGGCGGGCTGCGGTTCCGACGACAAGACCGAATCCGCGGACGCGGCGTCGGTGTCGGGCACCGTGACGGTATTCGCGGCGGCATCGCTGACCGAGACCTTCACCGAACTCGGCAAGCAGTTCGAGGCCGCGCACCCGGGGGTGAAGGTCGTCTACAGCTTCGGCGCCAGTTCGGCGCTCGCCGAGCAGATCAGCCAGGGTGCTCCGGCGGACGTGTTCGCCTCCGCCGCGCCCAAGAACATGCAGCAGGTGCGGGACAAGGGCGAAGTCACGGTCGCACCGGTCACCTTCGTGCGCAACAGACTCGAGATCGCGGTGCCGAAGGGCAATCCGGGCGCCATCACCGAACTGGCCGATTTCGGCAAGACCGAGCCCAAGATCGCGTTGTGCGCCGAGCAGGTGCCGTGCGGCGCGGCGGCGAAGACCGTATTCGAGACCGCGGGCGTCACCCCCCAGCCCGATACCCGTGAACAGGACGTCAAGGCGGTGCTCACCAAGGTGACGCTCGGTGAGGTCGACGCGGCGCTGGTCTACCGCACCGATGTGAAGGCCGCGGGGGACAAGGTCCAGGGTATCGAATTCCCCGAATCGGCCAAGGCCGTCAACGACTATCCGGTCGCACCGCTCGCGCACGCCCCGAACGCGACGGCCGCGGCGGCGTTCGTCGAATTCGTCACCGGCGCCCAGGCGAAGTCGGTGTTCACGGCGGCGGGATTCGACACTCCGTGAGAACGTCCTCGCGGCGGCGGGCGGTACTGGGGCGGCCTCCGGTCGCGCTGATACTGCCCGCCGTCTGCGGGCTGGCATTCCTGGTCGTCCCGCTGATCGGGCTGCTGCTACGGGCACCGTGGTCGACCCTGCCGGAGCGGTTGGCGAGCGCCGAAGTCGGTCAGGCGCTGCGGCTTTCACTGGTGTGCGCGACCTCGGCGACCCTGATCTGCCTCGTGCTCGGGATTCCGCTCGCGTGGCTGCTCGCCCGCGCGGATCTCCCCGGCCGTTCGCTGCTGCGCGCTCTCGTCACCGTCCCGCTCGTGCTGCCACCGGTCGTCGGCGGTGTCGCGTTGCTGCTGGTCCTGGGACGGCGCGGCCTGATCGGGCGCTACATGTACGAATGGTTCGGGGTGTCACTGCCTTTCACGACCGCCGGGGTGATCGTCGCCGAGGCGTTCGTGGCGATGCCGTTCCTGGTGATCTCGGTCGAGGGCGCCCTGCGCGCGGCCGATCAACGATTCGAGGAGGCGGCGGCGACCCTCGGCGCGAGCCGCTGGTACACCTTCCGCCGGGTTACACTGCCCTCCATCCTGCCGGGCGTCGTCGCGGGGGGTGTGCTGTGCTGGGCCCGCGCGCTGGGCGAATTCGGCGCGACCATCACCTTCGCGGGTAATTTCCCCGGTCGCACGACGACGATGCCGTTGGCGGTCTATCTCGCGCTGGAGAGCGATCCGGAGGCCGCGATCGTGCTGAGTCTGGTGCTGCTCGCGGTATCGGTGCTCGTACTCGTCGCGCTGCGGGAACGCTGGATCCGGGGCCCGGTATGACCCTGAGCGCCGAAATCCGGGTCGACCGAGGGCATTTCGCGCTCGACCTGCCGCTCACCGTGGCACCGGGGGAGGTGATCGCGTTGCTCGGGCCCAACGGGGCCGGTAAGACCACCGCGTTGCGCGCGCTGTCCGGACTCGTCGCGCTCACCGGAGGGCATCTGCGCGTCGGCGAGAATACCTGGGACGCACCGCCTTCGGTGTTCGTGCCCGCCGAGCGGCGGGAGATCGGCGTGGTGTTCCAGGACTACCTGCTGTTCGCCCATCTGTCCGCGCTGGACAATGTCGCCTTCGGCCTGCGGGCGTGCGGACGTCGCAAGGCCCGGGCGCGCGAACAGGCCGCCGCCTGGCTGGCCCGCGTCGGACTCGCTGACCACATGCACCGCAAACCACGCGCGCTGTCGGGCGGACAGGCCCAGCGTGTCGCGTTGGCGAGGGCGCTGGTCACCGAACCGCGCCTGCTGCTGCTCGACGAACCGCTCGCCGCGCTCGACGCGGGCACCCGGCTGCACGTGCGCTCCGACCTGTCCCGTCACCTGCGCGACTTTCCCGGATACACGGTGCTCGTCACCCACGACCCGCTCGACGCGATGGTGCTCGCCGACCGATTGGTCATCCTGGAGAACGGCGCGATCGTGCAGCAGGGCGCGCCCGCCGAGGTCGCCGCCGCGCCGCGCTCGGATTACGTCGCGGATCTGATGGGACTCAACCTCTATCGCGGCACCGCGCGCGGCACCCTGGTGGCCCTCGACACCGGCGGCGAATTCACCATCGCCGAACCCGGCAACGGACCGGTGTACGTCGCGTTCGCCCCGAACGCCGTCGGACTGCATCCGGAGCGTCCGGTGGGCAGCCCGCGCAACAGTTGGCCCGTCGTCATCGCCGGTATCGAGCAGCACGCCCACACCATCCGGGTGCGTTTCGAGGGCAGTCCGCCCGTACTCGCCGACATCACCCCCGCCACCGTCGCCCAACTGGGGTTGCGTCCGGGACAGCGGCTGTGGGCGGCCGTGAAGGCCACCGAGATGCGGTCGTATCCGGCGTGAACCCGGAGTTCCGGCGTGGGAGCCCTCGCGGGACCGGATGATGCGCGGCATCGCGTCGACAGCCGTCCCGACCCGCCTACCGGAAGCTCAGCCGCGGGCGACGCGCACCGAGTTCAGCACCACGTCGTCGGTGGGGGCTCCGTCGCCGGAACCGTCGCGAACGCCCGCCGCGGCGATTCCGGTGAGCACGCCGAGTCCGTCGACCACGCGGCCGAACGGGGTGTAGTTCGGCGGCAGCCGACTGTCCCGGTAGACGAGGAAGAACTGGCTCCCGTTGGTGCCGGGACCGGCGTTGGCCATCGCGAGTGTGCCCGCCGGATACGTCGCGCCCGCCAGATTCTCGTCGGGGAACCGGTAGCCGGGTCCACCGGTGCCCAGCGCCGACGGATCACCGCACTGGAGGACGAAAATGCCCTGGGTGGTCAACCGGTGACAGCGGGTGTGGTCGAAATACTGCTGGTCGGACAGGAAGACGAACGAATTCACCGTGCGCGGCGCCCGAGCCGCGTCGAGGGCCACCGTCACGGTTCCGCAGTTGGTCTCCAGCGACGCGGTGTACCCGGCGGCGGGATCGATCGTCTGCCAGGGCTCGAAGGGCCACTGCTTCCCGTTCGGCGCGTCGGCGGACGCGGGCGCGCATCCCGCCGGACTCCGGTGCGCCTGCCACGGCTGCGCGGCCACGCCGCCCGCCGCGTGCAGCGTCAGCGCCGCGCCCGCGATCAGCAGGCCGAGCCCGGGCAGCATCCGCCGCATCGGATTGCCGCGACGCTTCTCGACGCCCGCGCGCGCCCGCGTTCCGATGCTCACAGTGGATCTCCTTCATCAGGGGTATACGCACCGGACGATGCTGGCCCGCATCCTGCCATCTACCCCACCCTCGCCGTCAGCGAACCACCCGGTTCGCCCTCGGATGCGAGCAGGCGGCGTCGAATTGTTCCTGTCGCGGGCAGTGGTGTCTCGTGTGCACCTCGGTTCCGATGACACGGTTCGCCCTCGGGGGCGGTGCGGGTCCTCGGTCCGGTGTGAGCGGCCGGATCCGACGACGGGTTCGCTGCGGTGCTGTCGGCGAGCGGCATGGAACGCACTCGGCACCGGGAACGACCGGATATCGCGGCCGCGCCGGGAACACGCACCCGATCCGGCGGACTGCGCCGCGACCTCGTCCTCTAGGGCGGCGCGGTCCTGGTCACCCTGTTCGTCGGCTCGAAATGCGCACGGGCGGTCGAATCCGATCACCCGGCGCGCGGTCACGGGTCGGGGCGCTAGGTAGGTTGGCCTCGGGACCGCAGGACGTCCACGGGAGGAGCAGAGGGTGACGGGTGGGGGCAGGACGCGGCCGTGGCGGCGGGCGATCAGGGTGGGGGTCGCGCTCGCGGCAGGGATCGTCGTGGTTGTGGCCGGGGCGAACGGCACGCTGTGGGCACTGTCGTCGGGGCATCGCCACGACGTGGCATCGGCTCCCGCGGCGCCGGTGGTGATCGTCCCGGGTGCGAAGGTCGGGCCGGACGGTTCACCGCTGGCGTACCTGCGCGGGCGTCTGGATGTCGCCATCGAACTGGCGCGGGCCGGGAAGGTGCGCGAGATCCTGCTCTCCGGCGACGCGGGTGGCACATCGGGCGACGAGATCGCCTCGATGCGGCGCTACCTCCTCGACAACGGCATCGATCCCGCTCTGATCCGATCCGACGGAGAGGGACTGTCGACCTGGGAGACCTGCGAACGCGCCCGCGACCGATTCGGAATCGAACGCGCGATCATCGTCAGCCAGTACCGGCACCTGCCGCGCGCGGTCGCGCTGTGCCGCGCGGCGGGCATCGATGCCGACGGTGTCGTCGCCTATTGTGAGTGTCGGCGAACAACCGAGGTGCGCAACAACTTTCGTGAGTGGCTGGCGGCGCCGAAAGCTGTCGCGCGGTTACTGCCGCGATAGACGGCGCGAACCTCGGGAGGATCTCACGCCCGACGGATGCGGCGATAGGTGGGCGCGGCGGACGCGGCGGCGGCGAGTTCGGTGGCGAGCCAGGGGAGGTCGGCATCGGTGACGGGGGAGACGGTGAGCCGGACGTGGTCGGATCGAGGCGTGTCGGCCGCTTCGAACGGGCCGCCTGGCGCGACCTTGATTCCCGCGGCGGCCAGCGAGATCATCGCCGCGTTCTCGTCGGCGACAGGGAGCCACAGGTTGATACCGTCCGCGCGGGCCACCGTGACGCCGTGGACGGCGAGTTCACGCCGTAATTCGGTCGACCGTCTCCGGTACTCGGCGCGCGCGGCGGTGACGGTGTCGGCGGCGGCGGGATCGTCGAGCATGGTGAGCAGGACACGCTGGAGCAGGCGGCTGGTCCAGCCCGCCCCGAGCATGCGCCGTTCGATGACCGGATCGAGCAGTTCGGCGGGGCCGCCCGCGACGGCGAGGCGCAGATCCGCGCCGTGGGATTTGGAGTAGGAGCGCACGTGGACGGTGCACCGTGGCAGTCGGGCGCCGAGGGAACGCAGTGGGGCGGAGGCGATTCCGGCGGAATGGTCGTCCTCGACGATCAGGGTGTCGGTGGCGCGGAGGATATCGGTGAGTTCGCGCACGCGGCGCGCGGCGAGCGAGACCCCGGTGGGATTCTGGGCCCGGGGTTGCAGGATCAGCGCACCGATACCGAAATCGGCGACCGCGCGGGATAATTCGGCGGGTATCAATCCCGAGTCGTCGAGGTGGACCGCGATCGGTTTCGCCCCGAGGCGGGCCAACAGATCGAGGAACGGCGGGAAACACGGATCCTCGACGGCCACCGCGTCCCCGAGCCGGATGTGGAGGGTGAGCAGCCGGTCGATGGCGTCGAGCGCACCGTCGAAGACGGCCAGGCGTTCCGCGCGGAACGGCCAGTCGGGGCGGACTCTGGCGGCGAGTTCCGGCAGGACCGCGTCGCCGAGATATTCCGCGGCGAGGTCACCCGCGTCGACGGCGGTGATGGTGCGCAATGCCGTCGCCAGGTCGGGCAGTAGCCCGGGATCGGGGGTGCCGCGCGACAGATCGATACGGAACGCGCTGTCGGTCGGCGGGTGCAGTCGCTGATAGCGGCCGACCGCGGGACGGCCCGAGGGAAGTTCCCCGACGAAGGTGCCCGCGCGTCCCCTGGCGACGATCGCGCCGGTCGCCGCGAGCGCGCGCCACGCTTGGTTGACCGTGGCCGGTGACACCCGGAGTTCGCGCGCCACCTCGCGCACCGTCGGCAGCCGCGATCCGGGAGCCAGTGCGCCGGAACGGATTCGACGGCTGAGGACGGCCGCGATCCCCGCGGGCGTGCGATCGTCGAGATCGGCGGTGAACTCCGACGGTGACATCACGGCGGGGCTCGGCGGCGGCACGGTCGAACCGGGCGGAACGCGGTCGTCCGCGTCATCGGTACCCGCCCGTTCGATGGTCACCCCGCCATTCTGCGACCCGCCACCGGGCACGAACCACGGTCATCCCCAAGATTTACGGCCAAGAAACTGTTTCCGCGCAGATGTAACACATCGGACGTGGTTCAGGGTGCACGATAACAATCATGGCAACCGTTCGATCCGCGCTCGTCCAGACGACCTGGACCGGCGACAAAGAGTCGATGATCACCGCGCACGAGGACTACGCGCGGCAGGCCGCCGCGCGGGGAGCGCGGGTGATCTGCTTCCAGGAGTTGTTCTACGGGCCGTATTTCTGCCAGTTGCAGGACGCCAAGTTCTACGACTACGCGGAATCGGTACCGGGACCGACGACGGAACGTTTCGCGGCATTGGCGCGCGAACTCGGCATGGTGATGATCCTGCCGGTCTACGAGCAGGAACAGCCGGGACTGCTGTACAACACCGCGGCGGTGATCGACGCGGACGGCAGCTACCTCGGCAAATACCGAAAACATCATATTCCGCACGTGAACGGTTTCTGGGAGAAATTCTATTTCCGTCCCGGCAATCTCGGCTGGCCGGTCTTCGATACCGCGGTCGGCCGGGTCGGGGTCTATATCTGCTACGACCGGCACTTCCCGGAGGGCTGGCGCGCACTGGGCCTGGCGGGAGCCGAGATCGTATTCAATCCGTCGGCCACCTCGCGCGGCCTGTCCGCCTACCTGTGGAAATTGGAACAGCCCGCGTCCGCGGTCGCCAACGAATATTTCATCGGCGCGATAAACCGGGTCGGCATAGAATCCGAATACGGTGACGACGATTTCTACGGCACCAGCTACTTCGTGGACCCCGAGGGCAAATTCGTCGGTGACGTCGCCTCCGACACCGCCCCGGAACTGCTGATCCGCGATCTGGACCTGGATCTGATCAAGGTCGTCCGCGACCGGTGGGCGTTCTACCGGGATCGCAGACCGGACGCCTACGGACCGTTGGTGACGCCATGACCACCTTCATCCACGGCGGCACGGTGGTCTCGGCCACCGGATCGCAATTGCTCGACGTACTGATCGACGGCGAGACCATCGTGGCGGTGCTGCAACCGGGATCGCGCGCCCTGGGCGCCGATCTCGCCGCGTCCGCCGAGACCGTCATCGACGCGACCGGGAAATACGTCATCCCCGGCGGCGTCGACGGGCACACCCATATGCAGATGCCCTTCGGCGGCACCGAGGCGTCGGACACCTTCGAAACCGGCACGCGGGCCGCGGCGTGGGGCGGCACCACCACGATCATCGATTTCGCGGTGCAGAAACCGGGCGAGCGGATCCAGGACACCCTGGGCCAGTGGCATCAGAAGGCGGCCGGACAGTGCGCCGTCGACTACGGCTTCCATCAGATCATCGGTGATGTCGACAACGAATCCCTCAAGGGGATGAGCGAATTGGTGGCCGAGGGCGTCACCAGTTTCAAACTGTTCATGGCCTATCCCGGCGTCTTCTATTCCGACGACGGCCAGATCCTGCGCGCGATGCAATCCGCCGGGGATCTGGGCGCGTTGCTGATGATGCACGCGGAGAACGGCATCGCCATCGACGTCCTGGTCGAACAGGCCGTGGCGCGCGGTGACACCAGCCCCTACTTCCACGGCGTCACACGCCCGTGGCAGATGGAGGAGGAGGCCACCCACCGCGCCATCATGCTGGCGCAGGTGACCGGCGCGCCGCTGTACGTGGTGCACGTGTCGGCCAAGCAGGCACTGGAGCAGATCGCCACCGCGCGCGGCAACGGGCAGAACGTCTTCGGCGAGACCTGTCCGCAGTACCTGTACCTCTCGCTCGAAGAGCATTTGGGCGCACCGGGTTTCGATGGCGCCAAGTGGGTGTGTTCGACACCGCTGCGATCCGGGGCCGAGGGGCACCAGGACGAACTGTGGCGTTATATCCGCACCGGTGACGTCACCGCGGTCAGCACCGACCACTGCCCCTTCTGCATGAAGGATCAGAAGGAGATGGGGCGCGAGGACTTCAGCAAGATCCCCAACGGCATCGGCGGTGTCGAACACCGGATGGACCTGATGTTCCAGGGCGTCAAGAACGGATTGATCTCGCTGGAGCGGTGGGTGGAAGTCTGCTGTACCACGCCCGCGCGCATGTTCGGTATGTATCCGCGCAAGGGCGTCATCAGTCCCGGCGCCGACGCCGACATCGTGATCTACGACCCCGCCGGGCACACCAGCATCGGGTACGGCAAGACCCATCACATGAACATGGACTATTCGGCCTACGAGGGTTTCGAGATCGACGGCCACGTCGATACCGTCCTCTCGCGCGGACGCGTGATCATCGCCGGCGGACGGTACCTCGGCACCACCGGGCACGGCCGATTCGTCAAACGCGACCTCTCGCAGAACCTGATCTGACGCCGAATCGAACCCGAATGGAGAGTGCCGCATGGATATCGGCGTAGTGCTGCAGTGCAACCCTCCGGCCTCGCGCGTGATCGAACTCGCGAGACAGGCCGAGACGCACGGGTTCTCGCACGTGTGGACCTTCGACTCGCATCTGCTGTGGCAGGAGCCCTACGTCATCTACAGCCAGATCCTCGCCTCGACCCGCAAGGTCATGGTCGGTCCGATGGTCACCAACCCGGCGACCAGGGACTGGACCGTGACGGCCTCCACCTTCGCGACGCTCAACGACATGTTCGGCAACCGCACCGTCTGCGGGATCGGCCGGGGCGATTCGGCCGTGCGCACCCTGGGCGGCAAACCGACGACCCTGGCCACCATGCGGGCATCGATCGAGGTCATCCGCGAACTCGCCAACGGCCGCAGCGCACAGGTCGACGACACGATCGTGCGCTTTCCCTGGGCGGCCGATTCGCGCCTCGAGGTGTGGGTGGCGGGCTACGGCCCGCGCGCGCTCGACCTGACCGGCGAGGTCGGCGACGGGTTCATCCTGCAATTGGCCGATCCCGATATCGCCGCGTGGACCATCGCCAGGGTGCGGGCGGCGGCCGAACGCGCCGGTCGCGATCCGGGCGCGGTGAAGTTCTGCGTCGCCGCGCCCGCCTATGTCACCGACGGATCGGCGACGGGGCTGGCGCACGCGCGCGAGCAGTGCCGCTGGTTCGGCGGGATGGTCGGCAATCACGTCGCCGATATCGTCGCGCGCTACGGCACCGGTGGTGACGTTCCGGCGGCGCTGACCGAGTACATCGCGGGCAGGCACGGTTACGACTACAACGAGCACGGTCGCGCGGGCAATACCCACGCCGATTTCGTGCCCGACGAGATCATCGACCGGTTCTGCCTGCTCGGCACCCCGGACGAGCAGCTGGTCCGGCTGCGCGAACTGGAGAAACTCGGCGTCGACCAGTTCGCGGTCTATCTCCAGCACGACGCCAAGACCGCCACGCTGGAGGCGTACGGCGAATCGGTGCTGCCCCGGCTGGCCCACCCCGTCACCGCGACCGAGGGCGCCGGATGAATTCCACCGGCGGCGCGCGGACGCGGGCGACGCGCGCCGGCTACGCGCTCGCCGCGCTGCTGCTGGTCATCGGAATCTGGGAGGCGGTCAAGGCACTGGTTCCCGCGCAGGGCGTGAGTCTGGGCGACCAGCGGATCCTGCCGCGCACCACCGACGCCGCGCTGCCCCACGTGTGGACGGTGTTCACGGTGCTCGGTGAACGCGACGGCAAGGGCACCGTGGGCGCGACACTCCTGCGCACGGCGGGTTTCACCTTCGGCCTGGCACTGCTCGCCCTGTTCATCGGCACCGTGGTCGGGGTGGCGCTCGCGGTGCTGATGCAGCGCTTCGCCTTCGTCGAACGCGGACTGCTGCCGTATATCGTTGTCTCGCAAACTGTTCCGCTGATCGCGTTGGCGCCGCTGGTCGCGGGCTGGGGTGGCCGGGTCGTCATCGCGGGCGAGCCGTGGCGGCCGTGGATGAGTATCGCGGTGATCGCTTCCTACCTCGCCTTCTTCCCCGTGGCGGTCGGCATGTTGCGCGGGCTGCAAGCACCGCCGAAGGCCTCGGTCGAACTGTTGCACAGCTTTTCGGCGAGCTGGTGGAACACATTGATACGACTGCGTTTTCCCGCTTCGGTGCCGCATTTCCTGTCGGCCCTGCGCCTGGCCGCCGCGGCGTCGGTGATCGGCGCGGTCGTCGCCGAGATCTCCACTGGAACGGCGGGCGGGATCGGTCGTCAGATCATCGTGTTCTCCCAGCAGGCGACCGGCGATTCGTCACGGCTCTACGCGGCGGTGCTGGCCGCCGCGCTGCTCGGCATCGCCGTCACCGGCGTGGTCGCGCTGGCCGAATTCGTCCTGCGCCGCTACAGCCATCCCGCCGGAGCGCAGAGGTCGAAGGGGAGAACGTGAGCTTTCCTCGCCCCTCCCTCGGCGCGCCGCTGTTTCGGCGCCTATCGGTATCGGGCGGTCCCGTTCGGGACTGCCGCTTGTCAGGAGGTATCCGTTGACGGCGAAGCAACATCCCGTCACCACGGCGTTCGACACGACGGCGAGTGAAGGCGGGGAATCCTCGGGTGCCGTGCGGGCGGAAGGGACCGCCGAAGCGGCAGTGCCCGCCGAATCCGTCGCCGCGGTCGATCTCGTCCACGTCGGCAAGATCTTCGCGGCGGGCGCCGTGACCGCGCTGTCCGATATCTCCCTCACCATCGCCGCGGGCGAATTCGTCTCGCTCATCGGCCCTTCCGGCTGCGGCAAATCGACCCTGCTGCGCATCGTCGCGGATCTGGAACAGCCGTCGAGCGGATCGGTGACCGTCCGCGGGAAATCCGCCGAGCGGGCCAGGAAGGACCAGGACTACGGGATCGCGTTCCAGCAGGCGGGACTGCTGGACTGGCGCACCGTGCAGGCCAACGTGGAACTGCCGATGGAACTGCACCGGGTGCCCAAAGCCGAAAGACGCGCGCGCAGTGCGGAATTGCTGGAGATGGCGGGACTCACCGATTTCGCGAAGCGCTATCCCGCCGAGCTCTCCGGCGGTATGCAGCAGCGCGTCGCCATCGCGCGAGCGCTGGCCCGCACACCGTCGCTGCTGCTGATGGACGAGCCGTTCGGCGCGCTCGACGAGATGACGCGGGAACGGATGCAGGCCGAACTGCTTCGGATCGCGGGGGAGACGGGCGCGGCCGTGCTCTTCGTGACCCACTCGATCCCCGAGGCGGTATTCCTCTCCGATCGGGTGGTGGTGATGTCGGCGCGCCCGGGGCGCGTCACCGATATCGTGGCGACCGGTGGCCAGGGCCGCGATCCCGATCCCGACCGGGACGTGCGTTCCAGCACGGTGTTCTTCGACGCCGTCGCCGCCGTACGCGCGGCACTGCGCGGTGGCCACGGCGACGGCCCGATCGCGGGACGGGATCTGCGGTGACCGCCGCGTCGTCACGGTCCGCGCTGACATCGATACTGCCGCCGGTGGTCTTCGGCGTCGGTGGACTGGCGCTGTGGCAGGTGCTGACGGTGGCCGCCGGTGTCCCGTCGTTCCTGCTACCCGCGCCGACCGATATCGCCGAGCAATTCGTCGAGAATTTCGATCGCATCCTCGACGCGGCAGTCGCCACCGGCACCAACGCCCTGATCGGCCTGCTGATCGGCGCGGTGCTCGGCATCGCCGCCGCGATGGTCGCGGTGCGGTTCCACATCGTCGACGGCCTGCTCTCGCCGCTGGCGGGCGCGGCCGCCGCCGTGCCGATCGTGGCCATGGCTCCGCTGCTGAACTCGATGTATTCGACCACCACCGACACTCCGCGCCGCATGGTCGTCACCGTCGTCGTGTTCTTCCCGATGTTCGTGAGCACCGCCAAGGGGCTGCGTCAGGTGCCGAAGGTGCAGCAGGATCTGCTGCACTCCTACGCCGCGAGCGGCTGGCAGGTGACCCGCACCGTACGCCTGCCCGCCGCACTGCCCTACCTGTTCACCGGCCTGCGCATCGCGGCTCCCGGCGCGGTCATCGCCGCGGTGATCGCCGAATACTTCGGCGGATTGCAGAACGGGCTCGGCAGCCGGATCACCTCGGCCGCCGCCAACACCGCCTATCCGCGCGCGTGGGCCTACGTCGTCGGCGCCATGCTCGTCGGCCTGGTCTTCCTCCTCGCCGTCCTACTTCTCGAATTTCTCACCCGTCGCCCGCGCACGACCCCATGGAGATCGACATGAACCGAACCCCCCGCAGATTACGTGCCTGTCTGGCGCTGGTAGCGGTGACCGCGGCCGCGCTGACCGGCTGTAGTACCACCGACGATTCCTCGGCGACCACCCCGGACGGACTCACCAAGGTCCGCCTGCAATTGCAGTGGTTCAAACAGGGACAGTTCGCCGGGTATCTGGCCGCGGTGGATCAGGGCTTCTACAAGGAGCAGGGGCTTTCGGTCGAAATCCTCGACGGCGGCACCGATATCGTGCCGCAGACGGTGTTGGCGCAGGGTCAGGCGGACTACGCGATCGCCTGGGTGCCCAAGGCGCTGGCCTCGCGCGAAGCGGGCGCGGGCATCACCGAGGTGGCGCAGGTCTTCCAGCGTTCGGGCACCAAACAGGTCTCGTTCAAATCCGACAATATCGCCGGTCCGGCCGCGCTGCGTGGCAAGACGGTCGGAAACTGGGGCTACGGCAACGAATTCGAGCTGTTCGCCGGAATGACCAGGGCAGGTATCGATCCGGCGAAGGACGTCACCCTCGTCCAACAGCAGTTCGACATGAACGCGTTCCTCGCCAAGGATATCGCCGCCGCCCAGGCCATGTCCTACAACGAATACGCCCAGCTGCTCGAGACGAAGAATCCGGCCACCGGAAAGCTCTACACCCCCGACGATTTCACCACGATCGACTGGAACGCCGAGGGCGTCGCCATGTTGCAGGACGCGATCTGGGCCAATTCGGAGAAATTGAAGGATCCGAAGTACCAGGATCAGACGGTGCGATTCATCGCGGCGTCGCTGAAGGGCTGGGCATTCTGCCGCGACAATGTCGACACCTGCCGCGATATCACCGTCGCCGCCGGATCGACACTGGGCGCGAGCCATCAACAGTGGCAGATCAACGAGGTCAACAAGCTGATCTGGCCGTCGACCGCGGGAATCGGGCTGATCGACCAGGCGGCGTGGGATCGCACCGTGAAAATCGCCGAGGAGACGAAGAACCAGGACGGCGCGACCGTGCTGACGAAAGATCCGGACGCGGAGGCGTTCACCAACGAGTACGTCACCAAGGCGCTCGACATCCTGAAATCCGGCGGCACCGACGTCACCGGAACCGCGTTCGCGCCGATCCAGGTGACACTGACCGAAGGGGGGAAATAGATGACCGCTGACGACCACGTCTTCTATCCGTGGAGTGTTCAGGGCGGCCCGAATCCGGTGGCGATCACCGGGGCCTCGGGTTCCTGGTTCTGGGACGAGAACGGTAAGCGCTACCTCGATTTCTCCTCGCAACTGGTCAATGTCAATATCGGCCACCAGCATCCGGATCTGATCGAGGCGATCGTCGCGCAGGCTCGCGAACTGACGACCATCTCGCCCACCGTCGGCAATCGCGCCCGCAGCGAATTGGCCCGGCTGATCGTGGAACGCGCACCCGGCGACCTGAACCGGGTGCTGTTCACCACCGGCGGCGCCGAAGCCGTCGAGCACGCGGTGCGGTTGGCGCGCAGTTTCACCGGCCGCACCAAGATGCTCGCGGCCTACCGCTCCTACCACGGCGGCACCGGGGTGGCGATCGGGCTGACCGGGGAACCGCGCCGCTGGGGCGCGGAACCCACGAATGTGGACGTGGTTCGATTCTTCGGGCCCTATCCGTACCGGTCACCGTGGGATACGACGACCAAGGAGGAGGAGACCGCCGCGGCGCTGAAACATCTGCGGCAGGTCATCGAACTGGAGGGCCCGGCCAATATCGCCGGACTCATCCTGGAAACCGTGGTCGGCACCAACGGTGTGCTCGTCCCCCCGCCCGGCTATCTGGCCGGGGTGCGAGCGCTGTGCGACGAATTCGGCATCGTCTACATCGCGGACGAGGTGATGGTCGGATTCGGCCGGGTCGGGGAGTGGTTCGCGGTGGACGCGTTCGGTGTCGCACCCGATCTCATCACCTTCGCCAAGGGCGTGAACTCCGGGTATGTGCCGCTGGGTGGCGTCGTGATCGCCGAGCGCATCGCCCAGCGTTACGACCAGACGCTGTACCCGGGCGGTCTCACCTACGCCGGTCATCCACTGGCCTGCGCGGCCGGGGTGGCGTCCATCGCCATCTTCGAACGCGAGGGCATTCTCGATCACGTGCGTTCGGTGGGCGCCGACGTCCTCGGCAAGGGACTACGGGAGCTGGCCGCGCGTCATCCCAGTGTCGGCGAGGTCCGCGGTCTCGGCTTCTTCTGGGCGCTCGAGCTGGTCCGTGACCCGCGCACCCGCGAACCCCTGATCCCGTTCGCGGCCGCGGGCGCCGCGGCCGAGCCCATGGCCGTGATCACCGCCGCGGCGAAGGAACGCGGACTGTGGCCGTTCAACGCGGGCAATCGGTTCCAGATCGCGCCGCCGCTGACGACCTCCGCCGAGGAGATCCGCACCGGACTCGATATCGTCGACGCCGTGCTCGGGGTCGCCGACGACTACGTCCGGACGAGGTGACGGCGGGATTCGGCGGCCCTCTCGCGCACCTCTAGGCTGGTGACATGACAGCTGGGCAGACCGAGATCTGGCACAACCCGCGGTGCACCAAGAGCCGTAACGCCACGGCACGCCTCGACGAGGTCGGTGTCGAGTACACGGTGCGCAAATACCTCGACGATCCGCCCACCGCCGACGAACTGCGCGCGGTACTGGATCGCCTCGGCGCCGAACCCTGGGACATCACCCGCACCGGCGAACAGATCGCGAAGGATCTCGACATGTCGAGCTGGGGCCGGACGCCCGCCGACCGGAACCGCTGGATCGAGGCGCTGGCCGCCAACCCCAAACTGATCCAGCGCCCGATCGTCCTGACCGCCGACGGCGCGGCCGTGGTCGCGCGCACCGACGAGGCCCTGCGTTCCCTGGGCTGAGAGTGATCGGGCCGCGCACGCGGTCACCGCGACTTATCGGAAAGGGCACTCCCGCCCGGATTCTCGAGGATCCCCCGGTCGGGAGTGCTCGGCGCTGCGCTTTGATCTAGTGTCGCGAGTCATGAAGGTACAACTGCGCCACAACCCCGCGTCGACGATCGCGCGGTGCTTTCTCGCGGGCGGCGAGCCGATGCGGGTCGAAAGCGGCGCCATGGTCGCCCATTCGGCGGGAGTCGCGTTGCAGGCCAAGGCGGAGGGCGGCATCATCGCCGGTCTGAAGCGGTCGGTGCTGGCGGGCGAATCATTCTTCGTCTCGACGTTCACCGCCCCGCAGCAGGGCGGCTGGGTGGATGTGGCTCCCGCGCTGCCCGGTGACATGCTGAACCTTCAGATCGTCCCGGACCGCCCCTTCTTCATCAGCCGCGGTGGCTGGATCGCCAATTCGCATGGCGTACAGGTGGAAAGCAAATGGGGCGGATTCTCGAATCTGTTCGGAGGTGAGGGCGGTTTCGGTCTACGCGCGCACGGCGAAGGCGACATCGTGGTCGGAGTTTTCGGCGCCATCGATGTCATCGATCTACAGCCGGGGGAACCGATCACCATCGATACCGGACACGTGGTCGCCTACGATCTGGCGATGAATTTCACGATCCGGCGAGCGGTTTCGGGCCGTTCGATCCAGTCGCTGAAATCGGGCGAGGGTTTCGTCTTCGATTTCGTCGGGCCCGGCCGGGTATTGCTGCAAACCCGCAATCCCGGCGCGTTCGCGGTGTGGGCGAGTTCGGTGGCGTCCAACGGCTGATCGGCCGGTCGACGGGGATCTCTCCGTCGCGGATGCCGCGCGGTGCGCGGGGCATTGCCCGATGGTCACCGGGTGTTCATCTGCCGGGCACCGGGGTCGTCGATGCTGTGGGCTCCAATCGACATCGAAATTGAGGATTTGTTCTGATGGAACTTCTCGAAGTGCTCGTAATGATTCTTCAGACCGGATCCGCCGCTGTCTCGCAGAGTGCCGCGTAGTCGAACGAAGAAGTGGCGACAACCCATCGGAATTATCCGGTGGGTTGTTTGTTTTCCGGCTCCGGCAGGCCGATCAGTCGATGAGGTCGTCGATCAGGAGCCGCGTATCGGGCACGAACGGCCACTCCGGATCGTCGAGGTGCGCGCGCAACTCCGCGTCGGTCCACCACCAGCCGTCCGCGATCTCCTCCGGCTGGTGCCGGATGGGCCCGTCCCAGCGGAGTTCGTACGCGAACAGGTGGCAGCGCATCGGCCTGCCCGCCCACAGGCCGTCCCACGAGGTCTTCGCCAGGGGCACGAGCCCGTCCGTCACGATGATGCCGAGTTCTTCGCCGAGTTCACGCATCGCTGTCCGGACCGGATCCTCGCCGGGACCGACGACGCCGCCCGCCAGACAATCGTGCATCCCGGCGAAGACCATCTTGGTATCGGTACGTCGATGCACGTAGATCCGCTGTCCGTCACCCGAACGCACCAGCACCCCGGCGCTCGCGTGCCACAGCCCGTCCCGATAGACCGTGGCCCGGTCCTCGTCCCCGACGACCCGGCCCGCACCGTCGTAGACCGCGATCATTTCCGAACTCTGCTCCGCCCGCTGTGGCACGTGCCCGAGGGTAGCGCGCGTCAGCGGGGGAGCCCGGCCCGGACGGCTGCCGGGCGGTAACCGGTCTTCCGTCGGGCGGTGAGCGCACGGAAACGCGACCGGTACAAGTGGCAACGCGCGCGCGATCGGCAGATCACGGAGGGGCAATCGCCGACTGGTGTCGTGGAGCGATGAGTATTTCATCCTGGTTCAAGCAGAAATCATCCGTCGCCACCGTCGCACCGATCTTCGAGCAGATCGGCGGCTACGAGGCGCTCGAGGTCGTGGTCGCGGATTTCTATGTTCGCGTGCTGGCCGACGAACAGTTGGCCGGTTTCTTCACCGGCACGAATATGGGCAGGCTGAAGGGTAAGCAGGTGGAGTTCTTCGCCGCCGCGCTGGGCGGGCCGGACCCTTACACCGGCGCGCCCATGAAACAGGTGCACCAGGGACGCGGAATCACCATCGAGCATTTCGGTCTGGTCGCCGGTCACCTGACCGATGCGTTGGCCGCGGCGGGAGTTCCACCGGAAACGGTCACCGAGATCATCGCCGCGATCGCACCCCTGGCGGACGACATCACCTCCGGAACCGCCACCGGGCCCCGATGACATCGGTCCCGACCGGCGGCACGCCATCGGAAACCGCGTCGCGACGACGCGGTCGTCTCGATATCCGGTGGCGCCTGCGACTCCCGGTGCGGATCCGATGACGTCAACCACGACCCGGTGACCGACGTCGCGCGGGTTTCGCGCCCGGTTTCGGCGCGGCGGCCCTGCGCTTCTCGGCCGCGCGCTGTTCGAGCGCCGCGGTTTCGGCGTCGAGCCTGCGATAGACGATGTGCTGCTGGGCCAGAGTCCAGGCGTTGTTCGACACCCAGTACAGCAGGATCGCGAGGGGCAGTACCGCGCCGCCGAGCACGGCCGCCGCGGGAAACACCCACAGCATGACGGTGTTCATGAACGGCACCTGCCGTGCGGTCCGATCCTGGCGGGCGATCGATGCCCGCGCGGTGACGTGCGTCGCGACCGCGGCGATCACCATCAGGACGACGGCGACGCCGATCACCGCCACGGTGGGCGTACCGGTGAGGGTCGCCGACAGTGGCGCTCCGAATATCTTGGCCTGCAAGAACGATCGCACATCGGAGGCGTCGAGGAAGTAGTTGGGGGTGAGCGCGTTCTGCTCGGGGGTCATCGGCGCCGAGGTGGTCGCGAACGGCAGGTGACCGACCGTTCGCGTGCGGTCGAAGGAGCGCAGCACGTGGAACAAGCCGAGGAAGACCAGCCCTTGACCGAGCGCGGGCAGGCATCCGACGAACAGGCCGACGCCGTGTTCGGCGTGCAATTTCCTGATCTCGACGCTCTGCCGTTGCTTGTCGCCGTCGAATTTCCGTTGGATCGCCCGTACTTCGGGTTGCAGGCGTTTCACGGCGGCTTGATTGCGAGCCTGGCGCAGGAACGGCAGGTACAGCACCGCACGGAAGGTCGCGACGAGGAAGACGACGGCGAGGATCCATGCCAGGGCGTCGGCGGGACCGAGGACAGCGGCGAAAGCGTTGTGCCACAACCGGAGCACGGCGGACACGGGGTAATAGACGATATCGAGCACGAGGGGACACCTGACTGGTGGCCGTGCGTCGGGCGCACGGAACGGGCATGGACGGCCGAATGCCGACGACGCCCGCTCGGGCCGTCGTCAGCGCATGGTCGCGCCCGGTGCTCGTGGCCGGGGACGGCCCGCCGTGTCCGGATTGCTCTGCCGCAGATAGGTGCCGCGCCTGCGACGCTGTGCCGAGGGCGGTGGGCCCGATGCCGTGGCGGCGAGCGCGCGCAGCCGAACGGCGTGCGGCGACACCATCGCGAAGATCGCGGTCGCGGCGACCACACCGAGGATGGCCAGCGCCCCCGATTCGCCCGCCGGTGCGGCGAGCAGCGCGAGCCCGGGCACGACGAACGCGACCACCGCGTACGCCGTCAGCCGAGCCCACGAGAACATGCCACGAGAGTACGTGGTCCCGACTGCGGGGACCGGATGCTCCGGGGCGGGACCTCTCAGGTCGCGCTGCCCGCCGTCCACGATCCGTCGCCGAGATCCCAGAGGCCGTCGCGTTCCAGCGCGGCCGGGAACAGTCCGAAGGTCCGGCGGCAGGTGCGGGTCAGGTGCGCGCTGTTGTCGAAACCGGCCGCGTCCGCCGCCGCCGCGAGATCGTCACCGGAACGCACCCGGATGATGGCGACGCGCAGCCGCAGCCAGAGGATGTACGGACGGAGCGGGATCCCGACCTGGGCGGCGAACAGATGCGACAACCGCGTCGGCGAAAGGCCGACGCGCCGTGCCACATCCGCGCCGCGGATCGACCGGTCGTGGACGAGGGAGGGCAGTACGCGCAGCGCCTCGGTCACCGCGTGATGCGGTGCGCCCGGCGGCGTCTGGTGATCGCAGCGCAGATCCGTGACGATCGCGGTGACCTGGTCGAGCAGCGCCGACCGCACCGGATCGACCGAGGGAATACGGACGCCCCCGGTCCAGCCCCTGGTGTGGGCGCGGCGGTCGGCGGCGGCGCCCGCCACCGTCTCCGGATCCAGGTACAGCGCGGCGCCGTGCGCCGCGCCCGCGTCGATCCGGTGGGGCGCGTCGGCGGGCACGATGACGACGGTGCCGTGATGGTGCACGCCGCTGGCGTCCATCACCGTCAGCGGCGTGTCCGCGGCCAGGACCTGTACGGCGTGATGCGCGTGCAGATCGGTTTCGCCGATCGTGCCGCCGAAGGCGAGAATTCCGGGACGCAGCAAGGCCGTAGCCCGGTATGAGGTGTCGTCGGGCGGGTGTGCGCCGCCCAGGCTTCGGGGTGTCGCGGACACCCCATCGGTGACCAGAGCCTTCTCCATCGGACGCTCCCGGCAGGTGACGCGAATCCAGGTGCGGATTCCCTGTCAATCTATCCGGGCGACACCGCCGCGGTGCTGGTTTCGGCCACCTGATCCGGAATTCGCCGACGATCTTCCATCAGGTGGCCGAATCGGGGTGACCGGGCGAGGAAGCGCCGAGCTACCGGCGATGCAGTTCGATCGCCAATGCCACCAGTTCGGACATGTAATCGCCGTTCGTCGCGGCCAACCGGACGGCCTCGGCGGGCGCGAACGCGCGGACCTCCTGTATCTGTTCGGCGTCGCCGGGATTCGTCGGCGCGGAATCGACGACGACATCGGCCGTGCACCAGAGGAACGCCTTGCGCGGATGCGGCTGCCACGCCCGATAGGGCGCCGGATGATCGCTGACACCGTGATGCGCCCCGATCCACCGGACCGGACCGACGGTGCGCGCGCCCGCCTCCTCGAGCAATTCGCGGCGCACGCATTCCTCGATCGTCTCGTTCGCCTCGCGCGTCCCGCCCGGCACCAGCCAGATATCGCGATCGTCGCGGCACAGCACGATCCGCGCGCCGACGAAACAGACGACGTGGATATTGGTGACGAGTTCGTCCGGCGGCAGTTCGGTCGAGAAACGGACGTCGAGCCCACCCCATTCCCAGCGAGCCGGAGTGTGCAGCAACGGAAACCGTTCGGCGAGCGTCACATCCACAGGGTAGCCGGATCGCGACGGCCGGGATCAGGGCAACGTGAACAGCAACCGGTGCGGATCCGATCCGGTGGACTCGACCCGGAACGCGTTGCGGAACAACTCCTGATTGCGTTCGTTGCGGCGCGCCACCGTCCCCATTTCGGGATACACGCGGCATTCGGCGGCGCAACGCAGCCAATCGCGGCACAGCGCGGCCTGCTCGAATCGCGGGAAATCGAACGCGGGCCCCATGCTCCAGCACATGCTGAGCATGCCCAGTTGCGCGTCGGCGGGCCAGGTTTCGAAAGCGGCGAACGGCGTGATCACCGCCCCGTCGCGGTGGCGCGTCAGCCGACCCCGCATCAGCGTCTCCCATTCGTCGAGACGTTCGAACACCAAACGGTCGATCGCCCCGTTGGTCAGACGCAGATCGGTCACCCGCTCGAAATGGCGGCAACCGCCACGCACCAGATCGGTGCGACGTTTCACCGTGTCCCACGCCGCGTCGATATCGGTGTCGGAGGCGTACGGGCCGCGCATGCCCCGGCGCCACGGTAGCCGCCGGGACGCGGCCAGCGCCGCGACCCGCTCACCCGGGGTGGGAGAGCCGAACTCGCGCGCCGACTCGTCGAGCGCGACGCCGACGGCGGTGCGCACGCACCCCCGGACATCCAGGTACATCCAGGGCACCCGGCCCTCCAGTGGCACATTGAACGGCAGCCAGATCTCGCGGACCGCGGCTTTCATCGGGTTCTCTCCGTATTCCGTTGCGTGACAGACGAATCCGGGAATCACTTCCGGTCCGACACACCTCGACCGGGCAGGCCCCGCGCCCCGCGGCGAGCGGCGCCACCCCAGAATCGCCGGGCCGACCGGGAAGAACACGCGTAGCCGACTACTCGGGTTCGCGGGCTCGCGCCACGCGGATCCCGCGCGGGCGGACCCGCGATGAGCGAAATACCACCCTCGGTATGACATCGGCATCTGTCGCCTAGGCTCGATGGCATGCAGCGCATCATCGGCATCGAGGTCGAATACGGTATCTCGACACCCACCGAGCCGTCGGCCAACCCGATCCTCACCTCCACCCAGGCGGTGCTCGCGTACGCCGCGGCCGAAGGCGTGCCGAGGGCCAAGCGGACCCGGTGGGACTACGAGGTGGAATCACCGCTGCGAGACGCGCGCGGATTCGACCTGAGCCGGATGAACGGGCCCGCGCCGGTCATCGACGCGGACGAGGTCGGCGCGGCCAACATGATCCTCACCAACGGCGCGCGCCTCTACGTCGACCACGCGCACCCGGAATTCTCCGCACCCGAGGTCACCGACCCGCTCGACGCCGTCATCTGGGACAAGGCCGGTGAGCGGGTGATGGAAGCCGCCGCACGCCACGCCTCCAGCGTGCCCGGCGCGCCCCGCCTGCAGCTGTACAAGAACAACGTCGACGGCAAGGGCGCCTCCTACGGCACCCACGAGAACTACCTCATGAGCCGCGACACCCCGTTCAACCAGATCATCGTCGGGCTCACCCCGTTCTTCGTCTCCCGCCAGGTGATCACCGGCTCCGGCCGCGTCGGAATCGGGCAATCCGGCGACACCGCCGGCTTCCAGCTCTCCCAGCGCTCGGACTACATCGAGGTCGAGGTCGGACTGGAGACCACCCTCAAACGCGGCATCATCAACACACGTGACGAACCCCACGCCGACGCCGACAAATACCGCAGACTGCACGTCATCATCGGCGACGCCAACCTGGCCGAGATGTCGACGTACCTGAAAGTCGGCACCACCGCGCTCGTGCTCGACCTGATCGAGGCAGGCGAGGACCTGTCCGACCTGCAACTGGCCCGCCCGGTCACCGCCGTGCACCAGATCAGTCATGATCCGACCCTGCGCACCGCCGTCGCGCTCGCCGACGGCCGCGAACTCACCGGCCTCGCGCTGCAACGCCTCTACCACGAGCGGGTCGCGAAATTCATGGACCGCGAAGGCAACGACGACCCCCGCGCCCGCGACATCCTCGACAACTGGGCCATGATCCTGGACCTGCTCGAACGCGACCCGATGGAGACCGCGAACCTGCTCGACTGGACCGCGAAACTGCGCCTGCTCGAAGGCATGCGCAACCGCGAAGGCCTCGGCTGGGCCGCACCCAAACTGCACCTGATGGATCTGCAGTACTCCGACGTGCGCCTCGACAAAGGTCTCTACAACCGCCTGGTAGCGCGCGGATCGATGAAACGACTGGTCACCGAACAGCAGGTCCTCGACGCGATGACCAAGCCCCCCACCGACACCCGCGCCTACTTCCGCGGCGAATGCCTGCGCCGCTTCGGCGCCGACATCGCCGCCGCGAGCTGGGACTCGGTCATCTTCGACCTCGGCGGCGACTCCCTGGTCCGTATCCCCACCCTCGAACCCCGCCGCGGCACCAAATCCCACGTCGGCAAACTCCTCGACGGCGTCGAAACCGCAGCCGAACTGGTCGAACAACTCACGCAGTGATATTGGCGGCCGGGGCCGCGGGTTCGCGGCCCTTCTTGTCTCGCGTCCGAGCGGTCGATACTCGCGACTTCGTCGCATGGTCTCGACCGCTCGGACGCGAGACGGCCGCGAACGGGCGCTCGTAAGGCTCGCGCCGTGCGGTGGTGGGGTTGGTGGGGATGTCGCTGGTGGGGATGTACGGGGGAGTGGTCGGGCTTGGTGGTCCGGTGTATTTGGTGTGGTGGTCGATCAGGGGGTCGAGTCGCGCGGCTCGAGCAGGTGTGGCGTTTGCTGGTGGGGGAGTGGTCGGGCTTGGTGGCCCCGTGTAACTGATGTGGTGGTCGATCAGGGGGTGGTCGAGGCGCGCGGCACGAGCGGGTGTGACGTTGCTGGTCGGGTGTCCGGGGGAGTGGTTGGGCTTGGTGGCCCGGTGCATTTGGTGTGGCGATCGATGCGGGGGTGGTCGAGGCGCGCCGCTCGGGGCTGGTGGGGATGTCGCTGGTGAGGTCGGTTGGGAGGGGGTGAGGGGTGTTGCCCGGGGGCATTGCCGATGGGTGCCCGCGAACGACGGTTCGCGGCCTCGCTGTGAGGAACAGTTGCGAGGGATCCCTCTCGAACATCCCGAACCCTGCCTCCCCGAACCAACCCCGCCCGGAGCGAGTTTTACGAGCGACCGGTTCGCGGCCGTCTCGCGTCCGAGCGGTCGAAGCGCATGCGCCGAAGGCGCGAGTCTCGACCGCTCGGACGCGAGACAGAGGGGCCGCGAACCACGCGGCCCCGGCCGCAAATCAACACAGCCCGGGTTCGGCTGGGTAGGGTTGTTCGTACGAGCACGAACATTGCTCATGATCGGCGCCGTGCTCATACTTGGGCTCCGGTCATGATGAGGACAGAGGAGGTCGGCTGCGATGGCACAAGAGCAGACCAAGCGCGCCGGGGGCGGCGACGAGGACGAGGGGCCCGAGGGCGCCGAAGCGGCCGGTCAGGAGCGCCGCGAGAAATTGGCGGAAGAGACCGACGACCTGCTCGACGAGATCGATGACGTGCTGGAGGAGAACGCCGAGGACTTCGTCCGCGCGTACGTGCAGAAGGGCGGCCAGTGACAGCAGGTGATCCGATGCGTCTCCAACCGGGGCACGCACTCTCGTCCTTCACCGAACACCTGCGCAGTTACGCACCGGATCTGTTGCCGGGCAACAGATTCGCCGCGATCGACGGCGCCACCGGTTCCTCCGGTGGCGCCGCCAAGGATGTGGCCCCGCACGGGACCACCATCGTCGCGGTCAGCTTCCGCGGCGGTGTGCTGATCGCGGGCGATCGCCGGGCCACTCAGGGAAACCTGCTGGCCAGCAGGGATATGGAGAAGGTGTACATCACCGACACCTATTCGGCGGCCGGTATCGCGGGCACCGCGGGCATGGCCGTCGAGATGGTGCGGTTGTTCGCCGTGGAGTTGGAGCACTACGAGAAGATCGAAGGGATCTCGCTCACCTTCGACGGCAAGGCCAACAAGCTGTCGAAGATGGTGCGCGACAACCTTCCCGCGGCCCTGCAGGGTCTGGCGGTGGTGCCGGTGCTGGTCGGTTACGACCAGCACACCACCGATCCGGATCGGGTCGGGCGCATCATCTCCTACGACGTCGTCGGTGGGCGCAGCGAGGAGCGATTCGGCTACGCCGCGGTCGGCTCGGGTTCGATGTTCGCCAAGACGTCGTTGAAGAAGTTGTACGCCAAGGGAATCGACGAGACGCGCGCGTTGCGCATCGCCGTCGAGGCATTGTTCGACGCCGCCGACGACGACACCGCCACCGGCGGGCCCGATCTGGTGCGTCGCATCTATCCCACCGCGGTCCTCATCACCGAGGAAGGCGCCGAAGAGGTGGCCGGAACGCGGCTGGAGGAGATCGCGCGCGAGATCGTCGCCGCACGTGAGGCCGCGCAAGAAGGGAGTGCCCCAGCATGACACTGCCGTACTACGCGTCGGCCGAGCAGATCATGCGCGACAAGACCGAACTCGCGCGCAAGGGGATCGGTCGTGGTCGCAGTGTCATCGTGATGGCGTACGACAAGGGTGTGCTGTTCCTCGCGGAGAATCCGTCCGCGACGCTGCACAAGGTGAGTGAGCTGTACGACCGCGTCGGGTTCGCGGCCGTCGGCAAGTACAACGAATTCGAGAGCTTGCGTCGTGGCGGCATCCTCCAGGCCGATCTGCGGGGATACCAGTACGACCGGCGCGATGTCTCCGGCCGTGCGCTCGCCAACGCCTACGCCCAGACTCTCGGGTCGATCTTCACCGATCAGCTCAAACCCTACGAGGTCGAGATCTGCATCGCCGAGGTCGGCTATCCGGAGCAGGAGCAGCAGTCGGTGCTCTACCGGATCACCTTCGACGGGTCGATCGTCGACGAACGCGAATACGTGGTGATGGGCGGCACGACCGAGCCGATCCTCACCGCGTTGAAGGGTTCCTACCGGTCCGGCCTGGATCTGAGTTCCGCCATCGACATCGCGGTCAAGGCGTTGCAGGCCGGGATTCCGGAGGGCGCCGACAAGGACAAGCGTTCGCTCGGGGTCGCCGCGCTCGAGGTGGCGACGTTGGAGCAGTCGCGACAGCGCCGTGCCTTCCGGCGCATCCCCAACGCCCAGCTGGAACAGCTGCTCGGCGAAGGAAGCACCCCGGCGGCGTCACCCTCCGACGCGGAGGGATCCGCGCCGGAATCGGCCGGGGACGACACCCCGAAGCAGCCCGAGTAGGGCGAGCCGCACAACCCGCTCGGGCCCGCGCCCGGAATACCGTTCGACGGTCGTTCCGGACGCGGGCCCGAGTTTCTTCCGGTGCCGTGACACTTTTTCCGGTGCTGTGACGCGCCCGACCGCGGGGTGAATTCGCACCGGAAATCCGCCGGTCCGGGTCTATGGAAACGGACAAACCGACCCAAATCGTTGTGAAGACGTATGCATTCGTGTTGTCCGCAGCCCCACGCAACTGCTGGATATGGCTGTAATGTCGATGGTGTGCAGCGACGAATTATGGGGATCGAGACCGAGTTCGGTGTGACATGCACCTTTCACGGTCACCGTCGGCTGTCCCCCGACGAGGTAGCCCGGTACCTGTTCCGCCGGGTGGTGTCCTGGGGCCGTAGCTCTAACGTGTTCCTTCGCAACGGTGCTCGGCTGTACCTCGACGTCGGCTCGCATCCGGAGTACGCGACGGCGGAGTGCGACAACCTGCATCAGCTGGTCACCCACGATCGTGCGGGTGAACGGGTGCTGGAGGAATTGCTGATCGACGCCGAACAGCGATTGGCCGAGGAAGGTATCGGTGGCGATATCTACCTGTTCAAGAACAACACCGACTCCGCGGGAAACTCCTACGGCTGTCACGAGAATTTCCTCGTGGTGCGCGCGGGGGAGTTCTCCAGGATCTCGGATGTGCTCCTGCCGTTCCTGGTGACCCGCCAATTGATCTGCGGTGCGGGCAAAGTGCTGCAGACTCCGAAAGCGGCTACTTTCTGCCTGTCGCAACGGGCCGAGCACATCTGGGAGGGCGTCTCCTCGGCGACCACCCGCTCGCGGCCGATCATCAACACCCGTGACGAGCCGCACGCGGACGCGGAGAAATACCGCCGCCTGCACGTGATCGTCGGTGATTCGAATATGGCCGAGCCGAGCACCATGCTCAAGGTCGGCACGGCGGCACTGGTCCTGGAGATGATCGAGGCCGGGGTTTCCTTCCGCGATTTCGCCCTGGACAACCCGATCCGCGCCATCCGCGAGGTCAGCCACGATCTGACCGGCAAACGCCCCGTGCGGCTGGCGGGCGGACGCCAGGCCAGCGCACTCGACATCCAGCGCGAGTACTACGCCCGCGCCGTCGAACACCTGCGCAACCGCGACCGGGATCCGCAGATCGACCAGGTCGTCGACCTGTGGGGACGCACCCTCGACGCGGTCGAGGCACAGGATTTCGCCAAGGTCGACACCGAGATCGACTGGGTGATCAAGCGCAAGCTGTTCCAGCGTTACCAGGATCGCTACAGCATGGAGCTGTCCGATCCCAAGATCGCCCAGCTGGATCTGGCCTACCACGACATCAAGCGCGGTCGCGGTGTGTTCGATCTGTTGCAGCGCAAGGGTCTGGCCAAGCGGATCACCGAGGACGAGGCCGTCGACGCCGCCGTCGATACCCCGCCGCAGACCACGCGCGCCAAGCTCCGCGGTGATTTCATCACCGCCGCGCAGGAGGCCGGCCGCGATTTCACCGTCGACTGGGTGCACCTGAAGTTGAACGATCAGGCGCAACGCACGGTGCTCTGCAAAGATCCGTTCCGGTCGGTCGACGAGCGCGTCGACCGGCTGATCGCCTCGATGTAGTACGAGAATTATCGGACCGCCCGCCCGCGCCCTCACGAGAGGGGCGCGGCGGGCGGTTTCTCGTGTGCGTGCTGGTTAGCGTGGAAATATGACCGATGACGAACTCCTGAACGAACTGCTCGAGGTCGAGCGTCGTGGCTGGGACGCGCTGTGTTCGAGCACCGGCGCCGAGTTCTACGGCGCGATCATGACCGAGGACGCGGTGATGGTGCTGGCCAACGGCATGATCATGGACCGCGACACGGTGGTCTCGGCGCTGCGTGACGCACCGCCGTGGCGCGATTACGAGATCGAGGATCCGCGCGCGGTCGGTGTCGGCGCGGACGGCTGGGTTCTGGTCTACATCGGCGTCGCCTACCGCGACGGTGACGAACCCGCGTTCCGCGGTGTGATGTCGACGACCTATGTCCGGCGCGAGGGGCGATGGCGGCTCGCCTGCTATCAGCAGACCGTCATTCGGAACTGAGGCAGCGGTCGGTGTCGACTCGGATACCCGGTGACCCCTCGGCGAACCCGCGACCCCGCCTACCCGCGTGCGTCGATGACCGGACCACCCCGTTCGCGGCCGGGAGGCGATCTACTCCTCGGCCAGGTAGCGCTCCACGGTGTCGACCTTCGAGGTCATCGCGTCGCTGACGCCGGGCCTGATATCGGCCTTGAGTACCAGGCTGCATCGCGGCGCTGCGGCCAGCACGGCATCGGAGGCCGCCTTCACCACCGCCATCACCTCGTCCCATTCGCCTTCGAGGGTGGTGAACATCGCATCGGTGCGATTGGGCAGGCCGCTTGCCCTGACCGCCCGCACCGCCTCGGCCACCGCACGTCCGACGTCGACTCCGGTCCCGAGCGGTGTCACGGAAAAGGCGACGATCATTGGCTGCTCCTCGATGGCGGGGGGATTCGCCCGCGCGTAGCGAATCGCGCGCCGCCGCGCACGGACCGCAGAGCGCAGATTACCCTCTATCGAGTGGCGATATCCAAGGTCGAGCGGCTGATGAATCTGGTCATCGCGCTGCTGTCGACCCGGCAGTTCTTGACCGCGGAGCGGATCCGGGACAGCGTCGCGGGGTACGAGGAGTCCGCGAGCGACGAGGCGTTCAGCCGGATGTTCGAACGGGACAAGAACGAGCTACGCGACCTGGGCATTCCGCTGGAAGTCGGTCAAGTGAGCCGGTACTCGACGGTGGAGGGCTACCGGATCAACCGGGACGCCTACGAACTGCCGGATATCGGGCTGTCCGACGAGGAGGCGGCGGCGGTCGCCGTCGCGGTCCAGATGTGGGAATCCCCCGAACTGGCGGCCGCGGCCGAGGGCGCGCTGCTCAAGTTGCGTGCCGCGGGCGTGCACGTCGAAACCGACGCGGCGGTGGCCTCGGTGCCCGCCGTCCCGGCGCGGACCCGTGGTTCGGAACCGGTACTCGGCAAACTCCTGGCGGCCATCGACGAAGGCCGGGCCGTACGCTTCGAACACCGCGGCGCCGTCAACGCGCCGTACCTCATGCGCGATGTGGAGCCGTGGGGCGTGGTGACCCACCACGGCCGCTGGTACCTGGTCGGGCACGATCGCGACCGTGACGCCGTGCGCAGTTTCCGGCTCTCGCGCATCGGCGACGACATCACCGCCCACGGTCCGGTCAACACGGTGCACAAGCCCGAAGGTCTCGATCTGCGGTCCATCGTCGACCGCGTCACCAGCGGCGCTCCGGTGAGCGGGGCGGCGACGGTCTGGGTCGCCGAGGGGCGCGGACGTGAGATCCGCAGACTCGGCCGGGTCCTCGGGGAACGCAGTGTCGCGGGCAGGGCGGGCGTCGAGGTCGAGATTCCGATCCGGTCCCGCGACTGGCTGGCGCGGCTGATCACCGGCCTCGGACCGGACGCTGTCGTCATCGCGCCCGAGGAACTGCGTGCCGATGTCGTGGCCAGGCTGCGGTCGGTGCTCGAACGCACGGAGGTGGTGTTGTGAGCAACACCCGACTGTCCGTGCGACTGTCGCGGCTGCTCAACATGATCCCGTATTTCATCGCCAATCCGGGTATCAGCGCCGCCGAGGCCGCCGCCGATCTGGGCGTGACCACCAAACAGCTCATGAGCGATCTCAATCAGCTGTGGATGTGCGGGCTGCCCGGTTACGGTCCCGGCGATCTGATCGACCTGTCCTTCTCCGAGGAGAGCATCGAGGTCACCTTCTCCGCCGGGATCGACCGGCCGCTGCGGCTTACCTCCACCGAGGCGACGGCCCTGCTCGTCGCGCTGCGCTCGATCGTGGAGATGCCGGGCATGGTCGATCCCACCGCGGCCCACGCGGCCATCGCCAAGATCGAATCGGCGATCGTCGGCGGCGGCGCGCAGATCTCCGAGCCGCGCGATTCCCGGATGCCGCCCGCGGAGGCCCCCGCAGTGGCGGAGGTGCGTTCCGCGCTGGCACGCCAGCGGGCGCTGCGCCTGGTCTACTACTCGGCGAGCCGGGACGTGGTCTCCGAGCGGATCGTCGATCCGATCCGGATCGTGCTGGTCGACAACAACAGCTATCTGCAGGCGTGGTGCAGGCAGGCCGAGGGGGTCCGGCTGTTCCGGTTCGACCGGATCGAGGCGGCGACCGAACTCGACGAACCCGCGCGACCGCCCAGTCATGCCACCGAGGCCGCCGCGGCGCTCGACCTGTTTCAGGACGATCCGGCGGTTCCGCTGGCCCGTCTGCGGATCCACCCCGATTACGGATGGGTCCTCGATCAGTACCCGATGAATCGGCTGGCGGTCCATCCCGACGGCAGCCTCGACGTCACCATGCGTTTCGCCACCCTGGACTGGATGGCGCGGCTGCTGCTCGGCTTCGGCGCGGGAGTGACCGTGCTCGGTCCGCCCGAACTGGTCGCCGCGGTGCGGGAACGTTCCGATGCCGCGCTCGCGGTCTACGCGGAGGCAGGGTTCGAGATCCGATGAATGTCGTGGTGCTCGGGGCGGGCAGCATCGGGATCTACGTCGGCGGGAAATTGGCCGCGGCCGGGGCGAAGGTGACCTTCGTCGGCAGACCGGGAATGCTCGACGAGATCACCGCGTCCGGACTGCGTCTCACCGACCTCGACGGCGGTGATGTGACCGTCGAGCCCTCGGAGTTCGGAACCTCGACCACCCCCGAGGACGCCGGATCGGCGGATCTGGTGCTGGTCACGGTCAAATCGGCGGCGACGGCGAGCGCGGTACGCGATCTCACCGGCGTCCTGCGTCCGGGCACCCCGGTGCTGAGTCTTCAGAACGGTATCGGCAACGACACCGTGATCAGGGAGATCCTGCCCACCTGCGTCGTGCTGGCGGGCATGGTGATGTTCAATGTCGTGCATCACCCCGGCGGCCGGTTCCACCGGGGCACCGAAGGCGGGATCGCGGCGCAGGACGATCCGGCGCTGGCGTCGGCCGCCGCGGTCTTCGACCGCGCCGGACTGGGGTTACGCCGCTATCGGGATCTGCTCCCGGTGCAGTGGGCCAAACTGCTGCTGAACCTCAACAACCCGATCAACGCGCTGTCCGGGCGACCGTTGCGCGAGGAACTCGCCGACCGCAACTACCGCCGCTGCCTGTCGCTGACCCAGTCCGAGGCGCTGGCCGCGATGAACAGGGCGCGAATTCATCCGGCGCGTCTGACGCCGTTGCCACCGCGGGTGATGACGCGCCTGCTGACCGTGCCCGACGCGGTCTTCGGCCGGGTCGCGGGCCGCGTACTCGCCATCGATCCGATGGCGCGCTCGTCGATGGCCGACGACCTCGCACTCGGGCGCAAGACCGAAATCTCTTGGCTCTGTGGTGAAATCGTCGGACTCGGCGAGATGGTCGGTCTGCCGACACCGGTCAATCAACGGCTCATCGAACTGATCGTCGCGGCCGAACAGGGCGATCGCCGCACCTGGACGGGGGCCGAACTGCTGGAGCAACTGCGAGCCGCCGCCGACAGCGCGCGGGGCGAACCTCGGGCGAACAGGGACTGACCCGCCCGTCGCGACATCGATGGTCCGGTAGCATCGGGACTACCACTTTTTTGGGAGGTACAGATGTCAGGCACGTTCAGCTGGACGCACCTGCTGATCATCGCGTTGCTGTTCGTGGTGCTCTTCGGCGCCAAGCGGCTGCCGGATGCGGCTCGCGGCCTCGGCCGGTCTCTGCGCATCTTCAAGAGCGAAGTCAGCCAGATGCAGAAGGAGGAGACTCCTTCGACCGCGCCGACTCCGCCGCCCGCGCAGCCGTTGCCGCCGGGTCAGTCCGCGGCCGAGCCGGTGCCACCGCAGCCGCAGCAGAAGTCGGCCTGAGCGGTCCGTTCCCATCGGGGTGAGTCCGGCTCACCCCGATCAGTGCTGTTCGGCGGACCGTGACATGGTTCGCGGCACCCGACTCAGCGGCTCTCGACTCAGGGACACATCAGACCTATGCGAATCCCATTCGATCCTCGGCGCAGCAAGCGCAGGACGAATCCCGACGGCACCATGTCGTTGGTCGAGCACCTGCAGGAATTGCGCGGCAGGCTGCTGAAATCGCTGGCCGCGATTCTGCTGACCACCGTGATCGGCTTCTTCTGGTACACGCATTCGTTCTTCGGTCTGGAAAGCCTCGGCGATCTGCTGACCGGTCCCTACTGTTCGCTGCCACCCGAGGCGCGTGCCACGTTGACCGCGGACGGGGCGTGCCGACTGCTCGCGACCGCGCCGTTCGAACAGTTCATGCTGCGACTGAAGGTCGGTTTCACCGCGGGTGTGGTGCTGGCCGCACCGGTCTGGCTGTATCAACTGTGGGCCTTCATCACCCCGGGCCTGTACGCGAAGGAACGGCGCTACGCCGTCGGCTTCGTCGTCTCGGGTTCGGTGCTGTTCGGCGCGGGCGCGGTGCTCGCCTACTTCATCGTCGCCCACGCGCTGCAATTCCTGCTGACCATCGGCGACAACGTCCAGATCACCGCGCTGAGCGGGTCGCAATACTTCTCGATGATCATCCAGTTGCTGATCATCTTCGGCGTCAGTTTCGAAACCCCGCTGATCATCATCGGCCTGAATCTCACCGGTGTGCTGACCTACGTGCGGCTCAAGGCCTGGCGGCGTGGAATCATCTTCGGACTCTTCGTCTTCGCGGCGATCGTCACCCCGCAGGACCCGTTCTCGATGCTGGCCTTGGCCTGCGCGCTGACCGTGCTGTTCGAGGTCGCCGTGCAATTCGCCCGGATCAACGACAAGCGGCGCGCGCGCAAGGACGCCGAAGCGGCCCTGCGCGACGAGGAAGCCTCGGTGCTCGCGGGGCCCGAACCGATCAGGCCCGCCGAGTCGATGTCCGGTTCCGCCGACGCGTCGCGTTCGGTCTCGGACTTCTCCGACACCCTCTGACGCTGCCCGCACCGGATCGATCGGCCGCGTTCGCGACACCCGCGACGATCGCCTCTCGCACGTGAACCGAATCATCGCTTCGTCCAAGTGATTCCGAATACCGGAACCCCGAATCGGCCCGAAGCCGTTTGGACCGCCCGTGTTCGGCTATTGCTGGATCGAACGAGGAGGATCACATGCCCATCAAGTACCGCCAGCGCAAATCCTACGGGCCGCTGAAGCTCAACTTCACCCAGTCGGGCCTGTCCTCATGGGGCATCAAGATCGGCCGCTGGTCCTGGAACTCCCGGACCAAGAAGAACAGCGTCGATCTGCCGGGCCCGCTCAGCTGGCGCCAGCGCTGATCCCGACGCGCCGGTCGTCGATCGGCGAACGACCGGCGCGGCCGGGGCATCGCTAGGGCGGGATCGGAGAAAAATCCATACGACCGGTGTCGTACTCCTCCGATACGCTCTGACAAGTGACAGTTGACCGGTCTCGGACGGGCGAATTGGCGAAATTCTCCGCCGAGCTGAAATTCACCCTCGACCCCTTCCAGCGCGATGCCTGCGCGGCGCTGGAGGACGGGCACGGGGTTCTGGTGTGCGCTCCCACCGGAGCGGGTAAGACCGTCGTCGGCGAATTCGCCGTGCACATGGCCTTGGCCGCCGGGGGGAAGTGCTTCTACACGACGCCGATCAAGGCGCTGTCGAACCAGAAGTTCGCCGATCTGACCGAACGGTACGGGCGCGACCAGGTCGGTCTGTTGACCGGTGACCAGGCGGTCAACCCGAACGCCCCGGTGGTCGTGATGACGACCGAGGTCCTGCGCAACATGCTGTACGCGTCCTCGGACGCGCTGCGCGGCCTGTCCTTCGTGGTGATGGACGAGGTGCACTACCTGGCGGACCGATTCCGCGGCGCGGTGTGGGAGGAAGTAATCCTGCATCTGCCCGCCGAGGTGCGGTTGGTCAGCCTGTCGGCCACGGTCAGCAATGCCGAGGAGTTCGGCGCGTGGATGGAGACCGTGCGCGGCGACACCAGCGTCGTGGTCGACGAGACCAGGCCGGTGCCGCTGTGGCAGCACGTCATGGTCGGGCGACGCATGTTCGATCTGTTCGACACCGAGTCCAGCGAGCAGAAGGTGCTGGTAGACGAGGATCTCGTGCGCTACATCAAGCAGCGCGAGGCGGCCGACCGGATGAACGGCTGGGGCGGCGGCCCGCGCGGCCGCGGTGGCGGCAGGCGCGATTTCCGTCCGTTGCCGCGCCCGGAGGTGCTGGCGAAACTGGACGAGGAAGGGATGCTGCCCGCGATCACGTTCATCTTCAGCCGGGCGGGCTGCGACGGCGCGCTGGCGCAATGCCTGCGGTCGCGGCTCGATCTGAGCCGTGACGCCGATCTCGCCGAGATCGACGCGATCATCGACAGGCATACCGGGGATCTGCCCAAGGGCGATCTGGAGGTGCTCGGCTACTGGGAGTGGCGCGAGGCGCTGCATCGCGGGTTGGCCGCCCACCACGCGGGGATGCTGCCCGCGTTCCGGCACACGGTCGAGGAACTGTTCGTGCGCGGGCTGGTCCGTGCCGTGTTCGCCACCGAAACCCTCGCACTGGGCATCAACATGCCCGCGCGGACGGTGGTGCTGGAGCGGTTGGTCAAATTCAACGGTGAATCGCACGCCGAACTGACACCGGGGGAGTACACCCAGCTCACCGGACGTGCCGGTCGGCGCGGTATCGATGTCGAGGGCCACGCCGTGGTGCTCTGGCAGCCCGAGGTCGACACCAGCGCGGTCGCGGGGCTCGCCTCGACCAGGACCTACCCGCTGCGCAGTTCGTTCAAGCCCGGCTACAACATGTCCATCAATCTGATCGATCGGATGGGCTCCGACGAGGCGCGGGCACTGCTCGAGCGGTCCTTCGCGCAGTTCCAGGCCGATCGCTCGGTGGTCGGGCTGGTGCGCGGCATCGAACGCAACGAGATGCAGCTGCGCAAATTGCGCGGACAACTCGACGGCGCCGAAGGCGGGTTCCTGGAATACATCTCGCTGCGCGAGCGGATCAAACAGCGCGAGCGTCAGCTCGAACAGCAGACCAGGATGGATCGTCGCGGTGCCGCGGTGACGGCACTGACCGCGTTGCGCCGCGGCGACGTGGTGGCGATTCCGACGGGCAGGCGGGCCGGACTCGCGGTGATCCTGGAGCCGGACGCGACACCGGGGGATCCGCGTCCGCTCGTTCTCACCGAGGACAAATGGGCAGGCCGGGTCTCGGTCGCCGACTTCCCGGTGCCCGCCGAGGCGCTCGGGCATATGCGGCTGCCGCGGCGGGTCGACCACAGGACCGCGCGCATCAGGCGCGATCTGGCCTCCGCGCTGCGCGACACCGGGATCTCGGTGCCGGGCAGGCAGCGCAGGAACAAGCGCTCGGGTGCGGCCGACGACAGGGAACTGTCCACGCTGCGCCGCAGTCTGCGTTCGCATCCGGCGCACACCCGCGCCGATCGGGAGCAGATGAGCCGGGTCGGCGAACGCTACAACCGCCTGAGCCGCGAGACCGACTCCATGCGCCAGAAGGTTGCCGCCACCACGAATTCGCTGGCACGTACCTTCGACCGGATTCTCGGGCTGCTCGAGGAACGCGGTTTCGTGCACGCGGGCGAGGTGACCGCGGACGGACGCAGGCTCGCGCGCGTCTACGCCGAATGCGATCTGCTCGTCGCCGAATGCCTGCGCCAGGGCCTGTGGCGTGGGCTCGGGCCCGCCGAACTGGCGGGCGTGGTTTCCGCGCTGGTGTTCGAATCGCGGCAAGAAGGCGGTTACCTCGGCGCCGCCGGTCCGACCGAACCGATTCGGCGAGCGATCGGCGCGACCATCGGTGTGTGGAGCCAGTTGCGAACAGACGAGGCCCGGCACAAACTCGCGCCCACCAGGGAACTCGACACCGGTTTCGTCGCCGGTGTCTACAAATGGGCCGGCGGCGAGGGGTTGGCCGAGTCGTTGCTGGCCAGCGGTGATCAGGGGTCGCCGCTGTCGGCGGGCGATTTCGTGCGCTGGTGCAGGCAGGTCATCGATCTGCTCGACCAGATCCACGGCACCGCCGACGACGTCGAGGTGGCCGCGACGGCGGCGAAGGCTGTGCGCGCCATTCGGCGGGGTGTCGTTGCGGTGGACGCCGCGTAGGCGATTCACTTGTGATTTGATTTCTTCGCGTACCGACCGTGGCCGAGGAGTTGTGCTATGCGACTACTCGCCGTCGGGGGGCTACCGTATGTATACCGATGCGAGTGGAGGCAAGCAGATGAGCGGCCCGTACGGACCGAACGACCCCGGGGAGGGACGTAACGATCCCACCCAAGTGTGGGGTGCACAGCAGCCGCAGGGCGGGGCCGCGCCGACCCAGCACTGGGGTGGTCAGAATCCGGAGCAGGCGCAGCCGACCCAGCAGTGGGGCCAGCAGCAGCCGCCGCAGACCGGTGGTCAGCCCCAGCAGCAGTGGGGCCAGTCCCAGCCGCAGTGGGGGCAGCAGCCGCCGCAGACCGGTGCTCAGCCGCAGCAGCAGTGGGGGCAGTCCCAGCCCCAGTGGGGCCAGCAGCAGCCACCGCAGGACTGGAACCAGCAGCCGCAGCAGCAGTGGGGGCAGCAGCAGCAGCCGCCGCAGCAGTGGCATCCCGGTCCGCCGACGCCGCCCTCCAGCGGCGGCAAGGGCAAGGGGCTGTTCATCGGCCTCGGCATCCTCGGCGTGCTGGTCGTCGGTGCGATCGTCGCGCTGGTGGTCGTGCTGACCTCGAAGGACAAGCTGGACCAGGCCGCCGTGCAGGAGGGGGTGAAGAAGGTGCTCACCGATTCCTACGGCATCCAGGACGTCGACGGCGTCTCCTGCCCGTCCGGCCAGGAGGTCAAGGTCGACGCCACCTTCGAATGCACCCTCCAGGTGAGCGGTGAGCAGAAGAAGGTCAACGTCAAGATCACCAACGAGAACGGGACCTACGAGGTCGGTCGCCCGAGCTGAGGTAGCCGATCGCCGAGAGGTGCGCGGGGTTGCGCCGAGCCCGGCCGTTCGTGAATTCCGCTGGGGGCGGGGGAATTCAGTCGGTCGGGCTCCGTCGTGTCAGTGCGATCTCGGCGCGCCGAGCGCGGTGACCAGGCGGGTGACGGGACTTTCCGCGTTGTACTTCGTGGCCAGTTCGCGCAGCCGATCCGGGTCTGCGGGTGCGGTGGGCAGGGTGTCGGCGCGGGAGAGTTCGACCTCGGCGTCGCGGACCACACGCACGACGGGGGCGGCGGCCTTCAGATAGTCGTCCGCGGCGCGGAGTTTGGCGCGCACGCCCGCGGCGAGTTCGGATTCCGGGTCCTCGACCGCGGCGATCAGGGCTTCCAGCGATCCGAAGCGGGTGATCAGCGTCGACGCCGATTTCTCGCCGATTCCGGCGACGCCGGGCAGCCCGTCGGAGGCGTCACCGCGCAGGGTCGCCAGGTCGGCGTAGGCCGGACCCGCGTTCGGCACGGGCACACCGTATTTCGCGGCGACCTCGGCTGGGCCGAACAGTTCGGCCTTGGCCAGACCGCGACCGGCGTAGAGCACTCGCACCGGCGGCGCCGGATCGTCGCGGACCAGTTGCAGGAGGTCGCGATCACCGCTGACGACCACCACCGGATCGGTGCGTTCCCGCGAGGCGAGGGTGCCGAGTACATCGTCGGCCTCCAGTCCCTCCGCGCCGCCGGTGGCGATTCCCGCCGCGGCGAGTACCTCCAGGATCATGTCGACCTGCGGGGTCAGTTTGTCGGGTACTTCCTCCGCGCCGTCGGCCGCGCCGACCGTCGTGTCGAGGCGGTGCGCCTTGTAGGAGGGCACCAGGTCGACGCGGAATCCCGGGCGCCAGTCCAGGTCGAGGCACACCACCAACCGGCTCGGCGAGTGTTTGGTGATCAGCGAGGCGACCATATCGGTGAAACCGCGCAGCGCGTTCACCGAACGACCGTCGGGGGCGGTGATCTTGTCCGGGATGGCGTAGAACGCCCGGAACCACAGGCTGGCCCCGTCGAGGAGCAGCAGGGGCGCACCGGAAGTCGCAGAGGTCACGCGCAGAGGCTACCTTTCCGCGCCGACAAGTCCCCGGACTTCGCCCTCGCCGCACCCGCGTCGCGGGGCGGAAACCGCACCTCACCTTTGTTCCGGTTCGCGCGGCCACGGTCGGCGGGTAACGTCGGACCCTATGAGTTCGCACACGGAGTCCAGGTTCGCGGCGGATGTGTACGGAGAGCGGCTGGAGCGGGCGGTGGAGTTGATGCGGGTCGCGCATCTGGACGCCCTGCTCATCACGCCCGGCCCCGATCTGCGGTATCTGATCGGCTCGGCGGCCGAATCCTTCGAACGGCTGACCTGCCTGGTGATCCCGGCCGACGGTGCGACACCGTCGGTGGTGATCCCGAAATTGGAGTTGGCCTCGCTGTCCGGTTCGGCGACGGGTGAACTCGGCCTACAGATACTCGACTGGGTCGACGGCGTCGACCCCTATCAGCTGGTGAAATCCACCCTGCACGCCGGTTCGCGGGTCGCGGTGGCCGACGCGATGCCCGCTCTGCATCTGATCCCGCTCGCCCAGTCCGTCAGCGGCCTGCCCGCATCGGCCACCCCGGTCCTGCGTGAATTGCGGATGATCAAGGGGGACGCGGAAATCGACGCGCTGCGCCGGGCGGGCGCCGCCATCGACCGGGTGCACGCGCGCATGGGGGAGTTCCTCGCCGCGGGGCGCACCGAAGCCGAGGTCGGCGCCGCGATCGAACGGGCGATCGTCGAGGAAGGCCATCTCGAGGCGGCGTTCGTCATCGTCGGCAGCGGCCCGCACGGCGCCGATCCGCACCACCACGTCTCCGAACGTCGGATCGAACGCGGCGACGTGGTGGTCATCGATATCGGCGGCCCCGTGGAACCCGGCTATTTCTCCGATTCGACCCGGACCTATGTCCTCGGTGAACCCGCCTCCGAGGTGGCCGCGAAATTCGACGTCCTGGAACAGGCGCAGGCCGCCGCGGTCGCCGCGGCACGTCCGGGCGTCACCGCGGCCTCGGTGGACGCGGCGGCGCGAGAGGTGTTGACCGAGGCCGGTTTCGGCGCGGCGTTCGTGCACCGCACCGGCCACGGCATCGGGCTGTCGGTGCACGAGGAGCCCTACATCGTCGCGGGTAACGACCTGGTGCTGCGGCCGGGTATGGCCTTCAGCATCGAGCCCGGCATCTACTTCCGCGGCGAATGGGGTGCGCGTATCGAGGACATCGTCATCGTCACCGAGGACGGTTGCGAGTCGATGAACCACCGCCCGCACGGACTGACGGTGCTGTAGGTGACCGCGGCGGAGTGAACCGAGCCGCCACGGCTCCTTGTCCGGCGCGGTCACCGGGCGATACGGGGCGAAGCCATATCGGCAGTCGGTGTCCTCGGCGAGTGCGTGGGGCGCCGGTGCGCCCGGCGCCGTACGCGGTGCTGTTCAGCGCAGGGTGCTGCTGGACAACACGCGGGCGACCTGGATCGCCAGCACGACGCGCGTCGGGTTCTCCCGGGGAACCCGGTAGCGGCCCGCGTAGCGCGCCACCGCGTCGGCGACGTCGGCGGGATCGTCCAGGACGGTGGCGGGCCCTTCCAGGGTGAGCCACCGGATTCCGTCCACCTGGCTCACCGCCGCGTACCCGGAGCGGCGCGTGTTGCGCACTTTCACCGAACCGTCGTTGGTGATCACGCGCGCGATCCCGGCCTCGGGATCCCAGGTGAACCCGACCGCGACGACGTGCGGGGTGCCGTCGGCGCGCAGGGTGGTCAGGGTGGCGAGATGCCGTTCGGTCACGAATTCGAGGGCGGTCGGCGTCAGTCGCGCGGTGGTTGTCGGCATCCCCCGACCGTAGCCGCCGATGTCCGCGCAGGTCACGAGGGGACCGGTGGCGGCACGGGCGCACGGCCGGCAATGACAGACTGTCCGCATGGGATTGCGAGGTGGGCGTGGCATCGCCGACGGGCCTGTGCTGGTGCTCGGCGGACGCAGCGAGATGGGTATCCAGGTGGCGCGGCGGTTGGCGGCCGGCCGGACGGTGATCCTGGCCGCCCGTCGCCACGGTGACCTCGACGGCGAGATCGCGACACTGCGAGACGCGGGGGCCACGGACGTGCACACCGTCGAATTCGACGCCGACGACACCGCGAGCCATCCCGCGCTGCTGGAGAAGATCGACGCCGAGCACGGCGGGATCGGCGTCGCGGTGCTCGCCTTCGGCGTACTCGGCGATCAGGCACGCGCGGAACAGGACCCGGCGCACGCACTGGCGGTGGCGCACACCGATTACCTGGCCCAGATCAGCGTGCTGACCACCCTCGCGAACCTCATGCGGGCCCGTGGCTCGGGGCAACTGGTCGTCTTCAGCTCGGTGGCGGGCGCGCGGGTGCGCCGCGCCAACTACGTCTACGGGTCGGCCAAGGCCGGACTCGACGGATTCGCGACCGGATTGTCGGATGCCCTGCGCGGCAGCGGCGTTCGGCTGCTGCTGCTGCGTCCCGGTTTCGTCATCGGGCGCATGACCGAGGGCATGGAACCGGCCCCGCTGTCGAGCACCGTCGATCAGGTCGCCGACGCGGTGGTCCGTGGCCTGCGTCGTGGCTCCGCCCGCGTGTGGGTGCCTCGGATCTTCCAGCCGATCTACGCCGTCGTCCGTTTCGTCCCGCAATCGGTCTGGCGTCGGATGCCGCGGTGACGAAGGTATGGCCGGGCCCTCCGATCGCGGTGATCGGGATCGGCGCCGACGGCTGGGACGGACTCGGGGCGACGGCGCGGCGCGAGATCGCGGCGTGCGAGGTGCTGTTCGGCTCGCCACGCCAGTTGGCGCTGATTCCCGACGACGTCACCGGCGAGCGGATGCGGTGGCCGTCGCCGCTGGTACCCGCCCTGCCCGGTCTGCTGGAGACCAACGCGGGCGCGCGGATAGGTGTGCTGGCCAGCGGTGATCCGATGTACTACGGGATCGGTGTCACGCTGGCCCGACTCGTCGGCGCTCGAGCGCTGCGGGTGTTCCCGCAGCCGTCGTCGGTATCGCTGGCCTGTGCGCGGCTGGGGTGGCCGCTGGCCGATGTTCCGGTGGTGAGCGTGGTCGGCAGACCCCTGGCGACGGTACTGCCCGAACTCGGCGACGGACGCCGGATCCTGGTGCTCAGCGCCGATCAGCACACCCCGGCCGCGCTCGCCGAACTTCTGCGGGACAACGGTTTCGGCGCGTCGAACTTGACGGTGCTCGAACAACTCGGTGGCCCCGACGAGTGCCTGGCGTCCGGTGTCGCGGCCGAATGGCGAAGGGGCGAGGGCGATCCGCTGAATATCGTCGCGATCGAGTGCGTGGGCGATCCGGCCCGTGCGCGGACCACTCGGGTGCCCGGCCTGCCCGACGAGATGTACAGCGGCGACGGACAGCTCACCAAATCCGAGGTGCGCGCGCTGACGCTGGCCGCGCTCACGCCCGCGCCGGGCGAACTGCTGTGGGATATCGGCGGCGGGTCCGGCACCATCGCGATCGAATGGTGCCGGACGCATCCGGCGTGCCGGGCGGTGACGTTCGAACAGCACGAGGCGCGACGTCGGCAGATCGCGGGCAATGCCGCCGCGCTGGGCGTGCCGCAGGTCGTCGTCCGCGGCGCGGCCCCCGAGGAATTGGCGATCGTGGCCGCCGAATCCGGATCACCCGACGTGATTTTCCTCGGCGGCGGGCTCACGCAGGATGGCCTGCTCGAGACATGTTGGTCGTATGTGCGACACGGCGGCAGGTTGGTGGCGAACGCGGTCACCGCCGAATCGGAATCGCTGCTGCTGACCTGGGCCGACAGTCACGGAGGTGAGTTGCGAAAGTTTCAGATCTATCGGGCCGAGCCGCTCGGCGGCTTCACGGCGTGGCGCCCACAGTTACCGGTAACTCAGTGGTCGGTACGGAAAATACTGTCGTAGCAGACTGGAAATACCGGAACTGCAGGTGAAACAGCGGGAGTCGGGCGGTAGGGTCGGTGGCCGAGATCCGATAGTTATCGGACTTCAGGTTTCTAATGGGGAGATTGATGAAGTACAAGAAGTTCGCCGCCACCGCGATCCTCGCGGTCGCCGCCACCGGCATCGCCTCCGGCACCTCCGGCGCCGCGCCCTCCGCACCGGCCCCGGCCGTGCAGAATCAGGCCGTGGCCGGCGTGCAGGGCACGGATCAGGGCGTCGGCTACACGGTGCAGGCGCTCGACAAGTCGATCGTCGCCGCGGTCACCGGCGGATCGTTCGCCTTCGACGCCGACAAGAAGTACGTCACGGTCACGAACGCCGACGGCGCGGTGGTCACCTCCATCCCGTTGCAGGCGAAGGTCGGTGAGGAGCTGATCTCCATCGCCGCCACCATCGATCCGACGGCGCAGCAGTTGACGCTGACCCCGGATGCCAAGCCCACCGCCGACGCGGTCGCCAGGCACGCCGAGGCCATCGGTTCGCAGGACTGGTTCTTCAGCGAGTTGCAGCGCGCGTCCCTGGGCGCCGTCATCGGCGGGATCATCGGATTCTTCTTCTTCGGCATCGGCCTGCCGGTGGGTGCGCTGATCGGCTTGCTGATCGCGGGTGGTCCGAACCTGATCAACGCGGGCATCGCCTACTTCAGCGGGCAGCCCTGAGGGTTCTGATTCTGGGCGGTTCCCAGGAAGCCAGGGAACTCGCCGCATCGACGTCCGGTGAGCGGGGATTGGAGATCGTCTCCTCGCTCGCCGGTCGCGTGCGCGATCCGCATCTGCCCGAGGGGCCGGTGCGGATCGGCGGTTTCGGCGGCACCGAGAAACTTCGCGACTGGCTGGCGGCCGAGGATATCGGCGCCGTCGTCAACGCGACCCATCCCTTCGCCGCGAGAATCGGCGCGAACACCGCCGTCGCCACCGCGGCGCTCGGCATCCCGCTGTTGCGGATACTGCGTCCCGCGTGGAGCGAACAACCGGGTGACCGCTGGACCAGGGTCACCGACCTCGACGCCGCCGCTCGAGCCCTGACCGCATTCGGCGACCGGGTCTTCCTGACCATCGGCCGCCAGGGCGTCGGCGCGTTCGCGGGCCTGACCCGGCAGTGGTTCTTGATCCGCGCCATCGACCCGCCGGAAGGCGCGCTGCCGCCGAAGCACGAATTGCTGCTGACCCGTGGACCTTTCGCGGTGGACGACGAGATAGCGCTGCTGTCCGACCGGCGGATCGACGTGCTGGTGACCAAGGACAGCGGCGGCGATCAGACCGAGGCGAAACTCGTGGCGGCCCGCGCCGCCGGACTACCCGTCGTCGTCGTCGACCGGCCCGTGCTGCCCGAGGGCGTCACCGCGGTGGAAACCGTCGAGCAGGCGCGGGAATGGTTGCTGCGCACGGCGGTTCGGTCCGATCAGGATTCCATCCGCTGAACCCGGAGCAGGTCGGGGAGGCGCTCGAACCATTCGAGGACGGCTGTTTCGTAACCGATGCCGAATTCCAGGGTGGCCCGCTGGTGCGGGGTGAGGGTGTCGGGGTCCTCGGCCCGGTACCGGTCCAGCCGCGTGTGGTGGATGGCGCGGTTGGCGGTGATGATCCGGTCGAGATGACGCGGATCGAGGTGTTCGCCGAAGGACAGCGTCAGCAGCAGCGGGACGCGGATCGTCTCGCTGCCGGGGTCGCGGCCGATCCATTCGCGGAAGGCCGCGCGGCCCGCGTCGGTGATCCGGTACGGCGTCCGGTCGCGCGCACCCGCCTGCCCCTTCTCGACCAGGCCCGCGCTGTCCATCGCGGCCAGTTCGCGGTAGACCTGGCTCTGGGTGATGGTCCAGAAGTCGCCGATGCGCTCCTGGGCGATCGTCACCAGATCCCATCCCGACATCGGACCCTCGTGCAGGAACCCGAGCAGGGAGGCCGCCGTGGAATTCAGGGATTTGCGGCGCTCGGTCGATCGGGTCTCGTTCGCTACATCCTCACGTTCCATAGTGGAATGTTAGCCGATCGACCCCGCGAGACGAAGCGAGGCCGTCAGCGCGTGTATCGGCGGGACGTGTAGACCCGCGGCCCGGCGTCGGTGTCGAAGGACGCGGTGGTGGAGGAGCCGATGATCAGCAGCGTGCGCATATCCACCTCGGCGGGATCGAGTTCATCGAGGGTGACGACCCGCACCGACTCGGTCGGTCCGCCGACATCGCGCCCGAGCACCACCGGTGTATCGGGTTTGCGATGTTCGAGCAGCAGCTCGCGCATGGCGGCGACCTGCCAGGTGCGCTGCGACGAGGCCGGGTTGTAGATCGCGATCGCCATATCCGCCGCGGCGACGGCCGAAAGGCGCTGTGCGACAACCTCCCATGGCTTGAGCCGGTCCGAGAGCGAGATCATGGCGTAGTCGTGTCCCAGCGGCGCGCCGACCCGGCTGGCGACCGCGTTCGCGGCGGTGAGGCCGGGCAGGACGCGCACCGGAACCCCTTCCCACTGCGGGTCGGCCGATTCCTCCAACACGGCGGCGGCCATCGCGAAAACCCCGGGATCGCCCGAGGAGACCACCGCGACGCGCGCACCCTTGCGGGCGAGATCCAGTGCCATGGCGGCTCTTTCGGATTCCACCCGATTGTCGCTGGCGTGCCTGCGCTGGCCGGGGCACACCGGCACCCGGTCGATATAGGTGGTGTAGCCGACGAGATCGGTCGCCTCATCGAGCGCGCGACGCACCTCGGGGGTCGTCCACTCGGCCGACCCCGGACCGAGCCCGACGACGACGACCTCACCCGCCGTGCTCGGCGTCACGGAGTCGTCGGCGGTCGCGGGCGACTCGACGACCGCGTGCTGGGCCGCGGCCCGCACGACCGCGCGTGGAAGCGGGGTGGTGGGCCGGGGACCGGGAACCAGGGTGATGGAGAAGTACGGGACGTCGGCGTCATCCACGTCTGCGGCGCGCAACACGCGCTGACGGGTGCTGCTCGCGCGCTCCACGTAGTAGGCGTCGTCGAGCCGTCCCGAATCCGCGAGCGCCTTGCGCACACCGGGGTAGGTGCGGCCGAGTTTCATGATGGCGGCGGCCTCGGTGCCGCGGAGCCTGCGGGTCAGTTCGTCGGTCGGCATGGTCCCCGGCAGCACCGTGAGCACCTGTTCGCCTTCCACCAACGGGGTGCCCAGCGCCGCCGACGCGGCGCTCACCGAGGTGATGCCGGGGATGATCTCGGCCTCGAAGCGGTCGGCGAGCCTGCGATGCATATGCATGTACGAGCTGTAGAACAGCGGATCACCGGCGGCGAGCAGCGCGACGGAACGACCGGCGGCCAGATGCGCCGCGAGGCGTTCGGCGGCCTGTTCGTAGAACTCGTCGATGGCGCCCTGGTACCCGCCGGGGTGATCGGTGGTCTCGGTGGTCACCGGGTAGACCAGATGTTCCTCCAGCTGGCCCGCCCGCATGTACGGCGCGGCGATACCGCGCGAGATGCTGCGCCCGTGCTTGGCGCTGTGGAAGGCGATCACATCGGCGGATTCGATCACCCTGGCGGCCTTGACGGTCACCAGTTCCGGGTCGCCGGGGCCGAGCCCGACACCCCACAGCTTGCCGGGTGCGCTGATCTCGGTCATTCTTGTTCGCTCGCAATCGCATTCAGCGCCGACGCGGTGATGGCGCTGCCGCCACGCCTGCCCCGGACGGTCAGATACTCGATACCGCCGAAATCGATCAGCGCGTCCTTGGATTCGGCGGCGCCGATGAACCCGACCGGGATGCCGAGTACGGCGGCCGGGCGCGGGGCGCCCGCGTCGAGCATGTCGAGCAGGTGGAACAGCGCCGTCGGCGCGTTGCCGATGGCGACGACCGCGCCGCCGAGCCGCTCGCCCCAGAGTTCGAGCGCGGCCGCCGAGCGGGTGTTGGTCATCTTCGCGGCGAGTTCGGGCACCCGCGGATCGGCGAGGGCGCAGATCACCTCGTTGTCGGCGGGCAGACGTTTGCGGGTGACGCCGGAGGCGACCATATTGGCGTCGCACAGAATCGGCGCCCCGGCGCGCAGCGCGGCCCGCGCCGCGGCGACGACACCGGGGGAGAAAGCGATGTCATCGGCCAGATCGACCTGTCCGCACCCGTGGATCATCCGCACCACGACCTGCGACACATCCGAGGGAAAGCGAGCCAGATCGGCCTCGTCGCGGATCGTCGCGAACGAGCGCCGATAGATCTCGGCCCCGTCGGTGAGGTAGTCGGCACGCACGTCGGACATGCGCACCACATTAGGAGGGCGAGGCGAGCACGATCACGCCCGGGTACCGCTTCAGGTGCGCGGACGTTCCAGGATGCGCGACATCACGAGGGAACTGCGGGTGCGCCCGACCCGGGTGTTCTCGCGGATCCGCTCGACGGTCGACTCGATTTCGGCCATATCGGTGGCCATCACATGCACCAGGGCGTCGGCCTCGCCCGCGATCGTCCAGACGCCGACCACCTGTGGGATCGGTTCCAGGCTGCGGCGCAGTTCGGCCGGGGTGATGTTGTCGCGGTAGTAGACCTCGACGTAGGCCTCGGTGGTCCAGCCGAGCGCGGCGGGGTTGACCAGCGCGGTGAATCCGGTGATCTGCCCGCTCGAGACCATGCGATCCACCCGGCGCTTCACCGCGGGAGCCGACAGTCCGATGCCGGAACCGATCTCCTGGTACGAGGCACGCGCCGAACGCAGCAGGTGCCCCAGAATTCGGCGGTCGATGTCGTCCATGTCACATTCTCCTCGCGCTACGCAACAAATCGCCATATTTCCCGTTGATTGCGCAATGAATTGCTATTTCTGGCGCAATGATAGGCGAATTATGGTCGTGGCAGTGGAAGATTCGCGACTACCTCGGGAGCCACGTTGACCTCTGTAGCCACCATGCCCACGTCGGAGTCCGATCCGGTCCGGCGGCAGTCGACACCGCGACGGTTCGTGATGTGCCGCCCCGATCATTTCGGGGTTTCGTACTCGATCAACCCCTGGATGGATCCGGCCCGACCGGTCGATCGCTCGCTCGCGCTGTCCCAGTGGGAGGCGTTGCGCGTGGAATTCGAGCGCCACGGCCACCGCATCGAGGTCGTGCCGGGTGTGCCGGGCCTGCCGGATATGGTCTTCGCCGCCAACAGCGGTGTGGTCATCGGTGGGCGGGCCATGTCGGCGCGGTTCACCCATCCCGAACGCGCGGCGGAGGGCCCCGCCTATCACGAGTGGTTCGCCCGGCGCGGATTCCGCGAGCTCGTCGCGGCCACCGAGGTGAACGAGGGCGAGGGAGATTTCCTCCGGGTCGGCCGTCGAATCCTGGCCGCCACCGGGTTCCGCAGCTCGCCCGCCGCCCACCGCGAGGTCGAGCGCTATTTCGGTCGCCCGGTGGTCTCGCTCGAACTGGTCGACCCGCGCTTCTACCACCTCGACACGGCCCTGATGGTGCTGGACGAGGACAATATCGCCTACTTCCCCGAGGCGTTCAGCGCCGACAGTCGCGACATCCTGGCCGCGCTGTATCCCGATGCCGTCCTCGCCGACGACGCCGACGCGATGGTGCTCGGCCTGAACGGGGTGTCGGACGGATTCAACGTGTTCATCGCCGCCCGCGCGCACGGTCTCGGGGAGGCGTTACGCGCGCAGGGATACAACCCGGTCGGCATCGACATGTCGGAACTGCTCAAAGCGGGCGGCGGCGTGAAATGCTGCACCCTGGAACTGCATTAGCGCCGCTCAGTCGACCCGGTAGCCGTCCGGCATCGCGGTGATCTCGGTGACCGCGCCCGGCGGCCGTCCGCAACGACGTTCGCAGCCCGACCAGTGCTGGCGTCCGCCCGCCACGACCATCGCGGCCTCCACCGGATCGGCCGGTGGAATGCCCGCGTCGTCGCGGGTGGGCAGTACCCGTCCCGATTCGACGGCCGCGGCCGTGTCGGCGCGGACATCGGTGCGCGATTTCGCGCATCCCGGTTGCCCGGCGCAGGCGCTCACGCGCAACCAGGGCGAGTCCGCGTCGAAGATCATTCCCATCGGCGCGAGCACCCGCACGACCTGTTCGGCGGCCCACTCCTCCAGGTCGACCACGAGCAGACTGCGCCACGGGGTGACGTAGATCGGGCGCTGTACCGCGGCCAGGAATTCGGCGACCCGCGCGGGCAGCGTCCCCAGGCGCACCCCGGCGCCGAGTGCCACCGAGCCGTCGCCCTGATCCAGCCAGCCGATCGGAATATCCTGGTACGCGACGAATTCCAGGCGTTCGTCACCGGGGGAGAGGCCCAGGTGCTCGATGACCCGGGCCGCGCCGTCCTCGATGTCGCGCAGCCGCCACTGCCCCGAATCCAGGTCGAGGAATCCCTCGGCCGCCGCCAGCACGAGATCGACGGCATGCGTCGCGCCGACCCGGATACCGCTGTCGGACCCGGCGAGGACCAGTGCGAATTCGTCGGCGCGCACGGCGTGTACGCCGATATCGCCCGCCAGTCCGCTCACATCGCCGCGTCCGTCGTCGAGGGTGAACAGCACACGCCCGGGCAGATCGGCCAGCCGCGCCGTCGCGCGCAGACCTTCGTCGAGCGCGATCACCCGATCGCGCACATCGGCCAGTCCGCCGAGCCGACCCGACAACGGCGACGCGACGATATTGCGCACCCGCTCGTGGGACCGGCTCGGCAGCAGTCCGGCGGCGGCGAGCCGATCGGTCAGCGCGACCGCGTCACCCACCTGCCGCAATTGCAGATTGCCGCGCGAGGTCAGTTCGATGTTCCCGTCGGCGAGATCGACGCTGATCGCGGCCAGATCGGCCAACTGATCCGGCTCCAGCCTGCCGCCCGGCAGCCTTATGCGGGCCAGGGGTCCGTCGGCGGCCTGATGTAGCCGCAGGACACCGGGGCAGGAATCGGGAGCACGTCGAGTCATAGCACTGCCAGCCTACGACCGGCTCCCGCGCGTCGCCGGGCGCCCGGCGGGAAAATGCGCGTGCGCGGCGGCGGGAGCGGTGAGTAGGGTCGATCCATGTCCGAAACCTCCTACCTCGCAGATCGTTTCGCGATCATCGAGGTCGTCACCCGCATGTTCGTCTACACCGATCAGAAGCGCTGGGACGAACTCCTCACCGAGGTGTTCACCGCGAACGTGGATTTCGACGGCGGGCTTCGGTGGTGATGTCGCCATCCGCCCCGCCGCCGATATCGTCGGCGACTGGCGCACCGGTCTGAGCGATCTCGACGAAGTCCACCACCAGGCCGGGAACTATCTGGTCGACCTGGACGGCGACACCGCCGCGGTGCACGCCGACGCCATCGCCGTCCACGTCAAGAACAGCGCGGCCAACGGTGCGACCCGCACCTTCGTCGGTAGCTACGCCATCGGCGCGGAACGTACCGCCGCGGGTTGGCGCGTCGACCGCTTCCACTATCACCTCAAGGTCATCGACGGGAACGCCGATCTGACCTGATCCCCCGTTACGCGGTGGCATCACCGGAGCCGGGGGAACGTGCCCGGCGGGTGACCGACGGCCGAGAACCTGCCGCGCGGCGGAACCTCGTCGCCAGGCGATCGAACGCCACCGCGAGTTCGTCGCTGTCGATCACCTCGATGTCGACGTCGAGTTGTGCCATCCACAGCGCAAGCCGGTCCGGGTCGTCGGAACCCAGTTCGACACGGCACGTGGACTCGTCGACCACCTCGATGTGGACCGGGATGTGGATCTTCGCGGCGACCCGGGCGGCGGGAGCGTGGACGAATACCCGGGCGCGGTACTTCCAGGCCGCCCTGCTGACGCGTCCGACGACGTACTCGACGGCATCGTCCTCCGGGACCGCGCGCGGCTGGAACCGCGCACCCGTCGGTGCGTGCGGAATCATGCGGTCGACACGAAAGATCCGCCAGTCGGCACGGTCGAGATCCCACGCGAGCAGGTACCAGAGCGGCCCCCAGGTCACCAGCCGTTGCGGTTCGGTGTGGCAGGCCCGTTCGGCGCCCCCGTGCTTGGTGTATCCGAACCGGAGCCGTTCGTGGCCGCGGATCGCGGCGGCGACCGCGCCGAGAACCGAGAGATCCAGCGGCGGTTCAGCTCCCGGAACGACGCTCATCGCCTCGCGTACCGCCTCGACGCGCCGACGCAGGCGTGAGGGCAGCACGTGCTCCAGCTTCGCGAGCGCGGTGAGCGAGGTCTCTTCCACGCCGAGCCTTCGGGTCGCGACCGCGCCCAGCCCGACCGCGACGGCGACGGCCTCGTCGTCATCGAGCAGCAGCGGGGGCATCGCCGTCCCGGCGGCCAGCCGGTACCCGCCCGCCACGCCGGGGCGCGCGTCCACGGGATAGCCGAGCGAGCGTAACTTGCCGATGTCGGCGCGCACGGTCCTCGTGCTCACCTCGAGCCGACCCGCGAGTTCGGAGCTCGTCCAGTCGCGCCTGAGCTGGAGCAACGACAGCAGTGCGAGCAGGCGGGCCGAGGTCTCCAACATGTTCTCGATCATTTCAGCAATCGCGGAAGCTGATCTGCCGCATTACCCGGGAACGTGGACGCCATGACCGAGAACACCGCACTCGCACCGTTCCGCATCGACATCCCGCAGGCCGACGTCGACGACCTCCGCGACCGGCTGGCGCGCACGCGCTGGCCGATCCCCGTGCCGGGCCGAGACGATCGCACCGACTTCAGCCGTGGCATCCCGCTGGTGTATTTGAAGGAACTCGCCGACTACTGGCGCGACGGGTTCGACTGGCGTGCGCAGGAGGCGAAACTCAACGAGTACGACCAGTGCACGACGGCCATCGACGGGCAGACCTTCCACGTCGTGCACGCGCGATCAGCGAATCCGGAAGCGACCCCGCTGATGCTGAACCACGGTTGGCCGGGCTCGTTCGTGGAGTACCAGCGACTCGTCCCGCTACTGACCGACGAGTTCCACGTGGTCATCCCTTCGCTGCCCGGCTTCGGGTTCTCCACCCCGCTGTCGGGAACCGGCTGGGAGTTGGCGCGGACGACGGAGGCCTACGCCGAGATCATGATGCGTCTCGGCTACGAACGGTTCGCGGCCCACGGCACCGATATCGGTTCGGGCATCACCGGGCGCCTCGCGGCGCTCTACCCGGAGCGCGTCATCGGCACACACATCGGCACCGACTCCCGGTGTCTCGGGTTCGTCGGCGACAAGTTCCCCTACCCCGACGATCTGTCCGATGACGAGATGGCCCAGTTCGCGGCCGCGCGCACCGAGGACGCGGCCGATCGCGGGTATCTCGAGATGCAGAACCACCGTCCCGACACGATCAGCGCGGCGCTCACCGACTCGCCGGTCGGTCAGCTCGCGTGGATCGCCGAGAAGTTCAAGACCAGGACCCGCGGCGACCACCGGACGCCGGACGAGACGGTCGACCGGGACCAACTCCTCACCAACATCAGCCTGTACTGGTTCACCCGCAGCGGCGCGTCGAGCGCGCAGTTCTACTACGAGGGCGAGCATTCCGGACTCGACTGGCTCGTGGCCTCCGACGTGCAGTCCGGATGGGCCGTGTTCGACACCCACCCGCTCGTGCGCCGCGCGATGGACCCGTGGAAGGCGATCGGCCACTGGAGCGAGTTCCCCGAGGGCGGTCACTTCCCCGCGATGGAGGAGGTGGAGCTGCTCGCGGACGACCTCCGCGTCTTCTTCCGCGGCGTTTCCTGACCCCGAGTCGGGGCCGACGGGCCGCGAAGACCCCCGACTACTCCGATTTCGTCGACGTGGCCGCCGCCTGCGGTTCGGTCACCGCGGGCTTCGGTTCGGCGGGCACGGCGGCGCGTCGGCGGCCGGGGGTCCAGAAGGCGATGAGCACCGCCGCGCCGATGGTCAGGAAGCCCAGGGTCGTCGCGGATTGGTGCAGGCCGTGGATGAACGCGGATTTGGCGAATTCGGCGAGTGGTTGGGCCGCCGAACCGGCGCGTTCGGCGACTTGCAGCGCGGCCGCGAGCGAGTCGCCGACCGGTTCCCGCGCGGCTTCGGGGAGGCTCGGCAGGGCGGGGGCGATGCGCTCGCTGTACCCTGCCGCGAGCACGCTGCCGCCGATCGCGATGCCGATCGCCGCTCCGACTTCGCGTGCGGCGTCGTTGACCGCCGCCGCGACACCGTGCTTCTCCACCGGTGTGCCCTCGATGATCGCGGCCGTGGCCGGTGCGGTGCACAGTCCGACGCCCGCGCTCATCAGCAGCAACGGGGTCAGCAGGTCGACGTAGGAACCGTCGACGTCGATGCGGGCGATCATCAGCAGCGCGCCACCGATCGCGAGCAGCCCGGCGAAGGTCGGGATGCGCAGGCCGACCCGCTGCGCCAGCCAGGGCGAGATCGCCGAGATCATCACCATGGGCACGATCATCGGCGCGAGCGCCACCGCCGAGATCAGCGGCCGGTATCCGAGGATCAGCTGGAAATACTGCACGAGCAGCATGAACATGCCGAAGGTGACCAGGAATTGCACCGTGACGATCGCGGTGCCGCTGCCGAAACCCCGGTCGGCGAAGAGTTTGATATCGATCAGCGGATGCGCGACCCGTTTCTCGACGACCACGAACGCGACGGCCGCGATGATGCCGATGACGGCCGCGACGAGCACCAGCGGGTCGAGCCAACCGCGAGCGGGCACCTCGATCGCGGCGATCACGAGCGCGCCGACCGCGAGGGCTCCGGTGATCGCGCCGAGCGGGTCCATCGCGGGCCTCGACTTGTCCACCGATTCCGCCACGGTGAACGCCGCGATGGACAGGACGACGCCCGCGACGGTCATGCCGACGAAAATCGAGAGCCAGGACCAGTATTCGATCAGGATGCCCGAGCCGAGGATACCGAGGATCGCGCCCGCGCCCGCGACGCCGGCCCACAGTCCGATCGCGCTGCCGCGCCGTTCCTCGGGGAATCCGGCGGTCAGCAGCGATAACGTCGATGGCATCACCAGCGCCGCGCCGACTCCGGCGACACCTCGGGCGGCGATCAGCCAGGTCGGGCTGTCGAGTACCAGCGGGATCGCCGAGGCCAGCGAGAAGATGATCAGGCCGACGATGAGGACCGCGCGCCTACCGTATCTGTCGCCCAACGCGCCCGCGGGCAGGACCAGGCAGGCCAGCGCGAGGGTGTAACCGTCGACGATCCAGGTGAGTTCGGCCTGGCTGGCCCCGGTCGCGGCCGCGATCTCGGGCAACGCTGTATACAGTGCCGCCATCGAGGCGATGACGAGAACCACCGCGAGACACGACAGTGTCAGCAGCCAGCGCTGGGCGGCGGACAGTCCGGCGCGTTCGGTGGATTCCATCGGACCTCCGCAACTATTGGTATCGCTACGCTACTATGAGTAGCATAAGTCGCTCGGTCCCCGGTAGACCGGGTGAGGTAGCCCACGATGTGAAGGAATACTGGGCGATATGAGCGGAACCGACGACGTCGACATCGACCCGCGCAAGGTGCGTTCGCGCGCCCGCCTGCTCGACGCCGCGACCGCCCTGCTGAAGGACGGCGGGCTGGAGGCGGTGACGGTCGAAGGCGTCACCAAGCTGTCGAAGGTCGCCAAGACCACGCTCTACCGGCATTTCGACAACGCGATGCAGTTGCGGGCCGCCACCATCGAACGCCTGCTGCCGCCCGTGCTGGAGACACCGGCCGAAGGTCCGCTGCGCGAACGCCTGATCACCCTGCTGGAACGTCAGGCCGATGCCATCCGTGACATGCCGTTGCAGGTGGGAACGCTCGCCTGGCTGGCGACCGGATCCGACCGTGTCGCCGAGAACGCGACCATCACCTCGCTCAGCCAGCGCCTCATCGATCAGTACCGGGTGCCGTTCGACCGGGTGCTCGACACCCAGGAGGCCCGCGCGCAACTCGGCGAATTCGACACCTTCTTCGTGCTCTCGCAGTTGGTGGGGCCGCTCGTGTTCGCCAAGCTGATCGGACTGCGCGCCTCGACACCGCAGGACTGCGCCCGCATCGTAGACGATTTCCTGGCCGCGCGCTCGGTCGCCCATCCGGTGTCCTGACCGTCCCCCGCGTATGCCGGGTCGGGAGGCGCTCGGCGGGCAGGTAGCATCCTGCATGCTCGGCGGGCGTCGAGGAAACCGGTGCGATTCCGGTGCGGTCGCGCCACTGTGAACAGCCAGACCCTCCCCGGCGAGCACCGAATATCCCGATGGGCGCGTCACCCGAGGAAGGTCACCCGTGATCCTGCTGCTGTCCACGTCCGACACCGATCTGCTGAGCGCGCGCGCCAGCGGCGCCGACTACCGCTGGGGTAACCCGGCGCGGCTGCTCGTGGACGATCTGCCCGCCCTGCTCGACGGCGCCGACCTGGTGATCGTGCGGATCCTCGGGGGCAGACGGGCCTGGGAAGAGGGCCTGGAGGCGGTACGCGCGAGCGGGGTTCCGATGGTGGCGCTCGGCGGCGAACTCGCGCCCGACGCCGAACTGATGGAATGCTCGACCGTTCCCGGCGGCGTCGCCGCCGACGCCCACAACTACCTGGCCGCGGGCGGTGCGGAGAATCTGCGCCAACTGCACGCCTTCCTGTCCGACACGGTGCTGCTCACCGGTCACGGCTTCGACCCGCCGGTGCAACTACCGAGCTGGGGCGAACTCGAGCGCTCGGCGCGCGAACTCGACGTCGAGGCGCCCACCGTCGCGGTGATCTACTACCGCGCGCAGCATCTCGCGGGTAATACCGGCTATATCGACGCGCTGTGCACCGCGATCGAGGACACGGGCGCCCGGCCGCTCCCGCTGTACTGCGCGTCGCTACGCACCGCCGAACCCGAACTGCTCGACACCCTGCGCCGGGCCGACGCGCTGGTCGTCACCGTGCTCGCCGCGGGCGGCTCCAAGCCCGCGACCGCTTCGGCGGGCGGCGACGACGAGGCCTGGGACGTGGCGGCGCTCGCCGAACTCGACGTGCCGATCCTGCAGGGTCTGTGCCTGACCAGCGGACGGGCCCAGTGGGAGGCCAACGACGACGGGCTCTCCCCGCTCGATGTCGCCACCCAGGTCGCGGTGCCGGAATTCGACGGCCGCATCATCACGGTGCCGTTCTCGTTCAAGGAGTTCGACGCCGACGGCCTGTCCACCTATATGCCCGACGCCGAGCGCGCGGCGCGGGTCGCGGGGATCGCCGTCCGCTACGCCCGGCTGCGTCATATTCCCGCCGCGGACAAGCGGATCGCGATCATGCTGTCGGCCTACCCGACCAAACACGCGCGCATCGGCAACGCGGTCGGGCTCGACACTCCGGCCAGCGCCATTCGTCTGCTCACCGAATTGCGTTCGGCCGGATACGATCTCGGCGCGCCGGGGGAGGTGCCCGGCCTCGAGGAACGCGACGGCGACACGCTGATCCACGCCCTCATCGCGGCCGGCGGCCAAGATCCTGACTGGCTCACCGCCGAACAGTTGGAGGGCAACCCGATCCGGATCGGCGCCGCCACCTACACCACCTGGTTCGACACGCTGCCGCAGGATCTGCGCGACGCCGTCGTCGAGGCGTGGGGTCCGCCGCCGGGCGAGCTGTATGTGGACCGCTCCGCCGACCCGAACGGCGAAATCGTCATCGCGGCACTGCGTTTCGGCAATATCGCGCTCATGGTGCAGCCGCCGCGCGGTTTCGGCGAGAATCCCGTCGCCATCTACCACGATCCGGATCTGCCGCCGAGTCACCACTACCTCGCCGCCTACCGCTGGCTGCGCGCCGACGAGGGTTTCGCCGCCGACGCCATGATCCACCTCGGCAAACACGGCAACCTGGAATGGCTGCCGGGCAAGACCCTCGGCATGTCCGCGTCCTGCGGCACCGACGCCGCGCTCGGCGATCTGCCGCTGATCTACCCGTTCCTCGTCAACGATCCAGGCGAGGGCACCCAGGCCAAGCGCCGGGCACACGCGACGCTGGTCGATCACCTGATCCCGCCGATGGCGCGCGCCGAGAGCTACGGCGACATCTCGCGTCTGGAGCAGCTGCTCGACGAGCACGCCAACATCTCGACCCTCGACCCGGCCAAACTGCCCGCCATCCGGCAGCAGATCTGGACGCTGATGCGCGCGGCCGAGATGGATCACGATCTCGGACTGGCCGAACGCCCGGACGAGGATTCCTTCGACGATATGCTCCTGCACGTCGACGGCTGGCTGTGCGAGATCAAGGACGTGCAGATCAGGGACGGTCTGCATATTCTCGGTCAGGCGCCCGTGGGCGAGATGGAACTCGACCTGGTGCTGGCGATGCTGCGCGCGCGCCAATTGTGGGGCGGCGAGCGCAATGTGCCCGGCCTGCGCGAGGCACTGGGCCTCGACGAATCCGGCACCGAGACCCGCAATCGCGTCGACGTGGTCGAGCGCAAGGCCCGCGAACTGGTCGAGGCGTTGCAGGCCACCGATTGGTCGGTGGACGCGGTGGACGGCATCGTCGCCGAATTCGCGCCCGCCATCGTGGAATCCGCACCGGGCGAGCAGGATTCGACGCAGCGTCTCGACGCGGTGCGCACCGTGCTGCGCTTCGCCGCCGCCGAGGTCGCTCCGCGCCTGCGCCAGACCGGCATCGAGATCGAGCGGGTGCTGCACGCGCTCGACGGTGGCTTCATTCCCGCCGGTCCGAGCGGTTCGCCGCTGCGCGGACTGATCAATGTCCTGCCCACCGGTCGTAACTTCTACTCGGTCGACCCGAAGGCCGTCCCGTCGCGGCTGGCCTGGGAAACCGGTCAGGCCATGGCCGAATCGCTGCTGGAGCGATATCGCGCCGACCACGGCGAGTACCCGCGCTCGGTCGGCCTGTCGGTATGGGGCACCTCGGCGATGCGCACCTCGGGCGACGATATCGCCGAAGTGCTCGCGCTGCTCGGTGTCCGGCCGGTCTGGGACGAGGCCAGCCGTCGCGTGACCACCCTCGAGGTGATCTCGCTCGAGGAACTCGGACGCCCACGCGTCGACGTCACGGTACGAATCAGCGGATTCTTCCGCGACGCCTTCCCGCACGTCCTGGCGCTGCTCGACGACGCGGTACGCCTGGTCGCCGATCTCGACGAACCGACCGAATCGAATTACGTGCGCGCGCACAGTGAATCGGATCTGGCCCAGCACGGCGACCGGCGTCGCGCCACGACCAGGATCTTCGGGTCAAAGCCCGGCACCTACGGCGCGGGACTGCTCCAGCTGATCGACTCCAAGAGCTGGCGCACCGACGACGATCTGGCGCAGGTGTACACCGCGTGGGGCGGCTTCGCCTACGGCCGCGACCTGGACGGCGCGCCCGCCGCCGAGGACATGCGCACCGCCTACCGGCGAATCGCGGTGGCGGCCAAGAACACCGACACCCGCGAGCACGATATCGCCGACTCCGACGACTACTTCCAGTACCACGGCGGCATGGTCGCCACCGTGCGCGCGCTGACCGGCAAGAATCCGGAAGCCTACATCGGTGACAGCACCCGCCCGGACGCGGTGCGGACCCGGACCCTGTCCGAGGAGACCGCGCGGGTGTTCCGCGCCAGGGTGGTCAATCCGCGCTGGCTCGAGGCGATGCGCAGGCACGGGTACAAGGGCGCGTTCGAAATGGCCGCCACCGTCGACTACCTCTTCGGCTACGACGCCACCACCGATGTGGTCGCCGACTGGATGTACGAGAAGCTCAGCGAGAGCTACGTTTTCGACGACGCGAATCGCAAATTCATGGAGCAGTCGAATCCGTGGGCACTGCACGGTATCGCCGAGCGGTTGCTCGAGGCGGCCGAGCGCGGCATGTGGTCGGCTCCCGAACAGGAGACGCTCGACCGTCTGCGTCGGGTGTACCTGGAGACCGAGGGCGAACTCGAGTAGTGCCGTTCGGGCGGCGGGCGAGGTCCGCCGCCCGAACGGTGGGCTCCGATACCTCTCGTGGCCGTGTTCACCGCTGCCGGAGCGCATTCCGCGCCGCCGTTGATCATTACGTGATCGAATAGCGACACGTCGGTTTGCCACGTAAGGCACAACGTATGTGGTCGACAGCCCGTGATGGGCGAAGATTTTACTGGAGTACATGATCGCAAGACCCGAAAAATCGGGCCGATCAGACGTTCCGCCAACCTGATTCGAATTCTACGATTCGCGCCCGCGATTGATGTCGAACGCGCATCATTATTGGTGTCCCAAGTCCGTTTCTCGGGGAACATCAATCGATTCGGCTGGATTGGAATACACATGAAGATCAGAAAATTGGTAGCGGCAACGGTTTTGACGGTCGCCGCCACCGGCGTCACCGCGGCCACCGCGTACGGTTCGCCCTCGGTCGCCGCCCCGGTGCTCGCGGGCAACGACCGCGGCGTCGAATACACGGCCGCGGTGGCTCCCGATCGCTCCGCGGCCACCGTGACCTTGGCCTCGGGCCGGTTCGTGGTGACCCCGGATGCCGGGATCGTCGTGGTCGCGCCGGACGGCGCGGTGGTGGCCACGGTACCGACCACCCTGCACGCGGTCGCGGGCCAGCAGGTGGAGGTGGCGCCCGAAGTCGACGCCACCGCAACGACATTGACACTCACCCCGGTCGGCGGAGTCCCGGCGCAGGCGGATTTCATCGGTGACGCGGGAACGACGGTCGCGGGGGCGTTGATCGGATGCGTGATCGGCGCGTTGATCGGATTCTTGTTCTTCGTCGCCGGATTCCTGCCCGGCTGCCTCATCGGCGGTCTCATCGGCGGCGTGATCGGCGCCAACCAGTAACCGTGCCGGAGTAAGGCATTCGGAAAGATCGAATATTCCCCGGTCGCCCTCGCTAGATAATTGCCGAGGGCGGCCGGGTAATTCACGTGCCCGAATTGTTTTCCCGGATACACCATTCCCGGCGGCGAGGGATTCGCCCGGTGCGCGGTCGGATCAGGGGAGCACGGATTCTGCCGGACTGCCGTGCGGTCGGTCCCGTTGACGCAGCCGTGCGTGCAGACCGTCGAGTACGCAGCACAGTCCGAAATCGAACGCCATCGCGCGAGCGGCGGCGGGGGTGATGTTCGTCGTGGTCCGGAATTCCTCGATCATCTCGGGGTAGTCGGCGGCGAGTTCGACCACGCTGTCGATCATCGTGTCACGATCGGGTTCGGTGTCGCCGAAAGCTTTGGTCCAGGCCAGTTCCGGGATGACCTGGCCGAGGACGAAGGAGATCACCGAGCCGCTGGCCAGGTAGATGTCGGTGCCGGTGAATCCGGCCTCGATGAACGCGCGGCGCAGTCGATCGGTGAGTCGCAGGGCATTCGGGCCGATGCTGGGTAGTTGGCCGACCAGGGACGCGGCCCACGGGTGCGCCCGCAGGGTCTCGCGGAAACTGTAGGCGAAGGTGGTGATCACCTCGCGCCACGGCGCCTGTCCGGGTTCGGCGCTGTCGAGCATGCCCCACACCTCGTCGAGGACCAATTCCAGCAGTTCGTCCTTGTTGGTGACATACCAGTACAGGCTCGTCGCGCCCGCGTCGAGTCTGGAACCCAGTTTGCGCATGCTCAGCGCGGCCAATCCCTCGGCGTCGAGAATCTCGAGTGCGGCGGTGACGATCTGGTCGCGGGTCAGGCCCGACGCCTTGGGGCGACGGGTTTCGCGGGTCCATACCGAGGAGAACTGCTTGGTCACACCCGTGATTCTATATTCACTCGCACATCGTTCGAGTTTGCCGTACGGTGTGCGAGTGGAATCGAACACTGTGCGAGACCCCCGTCGTTGGTGGATCCTCGGAGTTCTCTGTCTTTCGCTACTGGTGCTGATGATCGACGGCACCGTGCTCAACCTCGCGATCCCGTCCCTCATCCGGGAACTGGGCGCGACACCGGCCGATATCCAGTGGATCCTCGACGCCTACGTCCTGGTCTTCGCGGGACTGCTCCTCACCTCGGGCATCCTCTCCGACCGGTTCGGCAGGCGCCGGATGCTGATCATCGGCCTAGCCGTGTTCGGCGCGGCGTCGCTGGCCGCGGTCCTCGCCACCGAACCCTGGCAGCTCGTCGGCGCGCGCGCCGCGATGGGAGTCGGCGGCGCGCTGCTGATGCCGTCGACGCTGTCCATCCTCATGACGACATTCCAGGAGGACGAACGGCGCACCGCCATGGCCGCCTGGGCCACGGTGTCGGTCGTCGGCATCGTCGCGGGTCCGACGCTCGGCGGCACATTGCTCGAACATTTCTGGTGGGGTTCGGTCTTCCTGCTGAACATCCCGGTGGCGGTCGCGGCGATCGTCGCCGCTCTGGTGCTCATGCCCGAAACCGTGGGTGATCAGCGCCCGGTCGATCCGGTCGGTGTGCTGCTGTCCATCGTCGCCCTGGGGGCGGCGATCTACGTCGTCATCGAGCGTGAGCTCAATATCGGCATGATCGCCCTCGCGGTGGCCGCCGCGGTTGGTTTCGTGGTGTGGGAGGCGCGGTCGGACCATCCGATGTTGCCGCTCGGCGTGTTCCGCAACAGGGATTTCACCGGCACGGCGCTGACCCTGCTGCTCATGGTGTTCGGCATGGGCGCGCTCATGCTGATGCTGACGCAGTACCTACAGTTCGTCCTCGGCTACGGCCCGATGAAAGCCGGTCTGGCGTTGCTGCCGTACGCGGTGGCGGCCGCCGTCTGCAACGGACTGGGCGCCACCCTGGGCAAAGCGGTGAGCAACAAGACCCTGATCGTGTCGGGCCTGCTCGTCATGTCGGCGGCCTTCGTGATCCTCGCCATCGGCCAGGGATATCTGTGGGTGCTGGTCAGCATGCTCGTCATGGGTATGGGCGGTGGTCTTGCCGGTCCGGCCGCCTACGCCGCCATCATGAACGCCATCCCGCTCGAACACGCGGGCGTCGGCTCGGCGATGAACGACACACTGCAACAGGTCGGTATGGCGATCAGCATCGCTGTTCTCGGCAGCGTGCTGGCGGGTGTCTTCACCTCGCGCATGCCGGACGACGCCCCCGAGGCGGCGCGTGAATCCATCGGCGCCGCTTTCGAACTCGGGTACACCGAACCCGCCAAGGAAGCGTTCACCGCGGCCATGGCGGCGGGTGCGTGGATCAGCGCGGGCTTCAGCGCCGCGGCGGCTCTGCTCGGGTTGATACTGCTGCGCTCGCGACCGCCCGTCGCCGCCACCGAGGGCGAGGAACCGGAACAGGCGAAGGTGGCCTAGAGCCCCCGGGGATCACGTGTTGTCGTGGCGTCCGTACCGCGGCTGTCGTGGCGCTCGCTCGTCGACGGCGCGCGGTCGTGCGGTTTCCGATTCGGCGCGCGCCGACGAATTCGACGGTCTGCTCGGCCAGTACTGGTTGGTGGGAACGCCGCCGGTGCCTTGCGTCTCGGATCGATCCTCCCACCAGTTGATGCGGTCGGCCGGAAGGGAATCCGAGCGTCTGGGCGGTGCGAGGCCGACGCCCGTGGCGGGTCCGCTCGCGTCCGTGGGAGTGCGCCTGACGGGGGTGCGTTCGATGGAGGTCAGACCGACACTGATGAGCAGGAGCATGGTCACGATGCTGATCCCCGCGATCAACGGGCCGAGCAATTGCAGTGCTTCCGCTCCGGAGGGTGTGCCGTGGTGCGCACCCGCGTGGGCGTGCATGGAGGCCATACCGGTGTAGTGCATTCCGGAAACCGCGACACCCATGATCAATGCCGCGCCGATGGTGGCGAACGCGCCGTCGATATGCAGGGTGAACCACAGCGCCGCCGTGGCCGCGACGACCGCGATCAATACGGACAATCCGACCAATCCGGCGTTGTAGGTCACGGCCGCATCGGATTTCATCGCGTACATACCCGTGTAATGCATGCCCGCGACGCCGAGTCCGGTGATGGTGCCGCCCGCGAGTAGTCCGGGCAGCGTCGGCTCCGATTTCACCACCAGCATCAATCCGATCCACACCACCACGATGGCGGTGACGGCGCTGAACAGCGTGATAGGCACGTTATAGCGGATCTGCGCGTCCTCGATCGAGAAGCCGAGCATCGCGATGAAATGCATCACCCAGATACCGGTGCCGCCGATCGCCAAGGCGGACAGGCCGAGCCACGACGTCCGGCTCTCCTGCCGTGCGCGTGCCGCGCACTGCAATCCGAGTAGACAGCCGATGAACGACATGATGTAGGACAGCAGTGGCGTCAACCAGCCGTGACTGAAGTGGTAAATGTCTAGCACCTTGAAAACCCCACTGCCGACGGTACTGCCGAGATCACGAAATGATGTAGCGGAACAGACGATACGGCAGGTGGCAGGTTGGCCCTAGGTTGAAAATTATGGCGTTGATCACGTTTTGGTTTAACGGAAGGTCTTCCGGGAAATGGGGTACTCCCGCCCGGTAGTTACGTCCGAGCTATTTATCGGCAATATTGTCGGAGCTCGAGATCGGTGACCGGACCACCGCGTGGCCGGAACGCGTCGAGGGTGACGTTTCGGTGTGCCGGAAAAGATGACCTCCCGGTTCTCGCGTCTCATATGCGACACGTGTCGGAACAATAGTGCGGTCCAGCGGAATCCGATGTCGCAACCGCCGTTGTGCGTGTCCGGGCCTCCCGGTTCGATGTGGCCGTATCCGGATCGTGAACTGTGTGCGGTCGGCTCGATATCCTTTACCGCATATACGTTTACGACCCGGATGATTTCGACAACACTACATACCGGGTGTACTCGGATGCCGGAGTATCCGCCGACAGGCGGGGCTCGACCGGATATGTGGCGGCGTGCGACCCGCGTCGGAAATACTGTCTGCGGGGTTGCTGATATCGCTGTCGCACTGCTGAATCGGTGAATTCGACGGCATATGTGGAACATGCACATGTCGGATAACGCGGGGTCGTCACGTACAAGCGTGGAATTCCGGTCGTGCGGCCGACGACGCCGCCACCGCGCGCCTCGGCGGTAGCCCACGGCAGCACCCCTCGTCGGCGCCGCGACTACCGGTGATCTCGCGGTGGCGGTTCGGCCATGGAATCGGAACCGCCCGTGGCCGTATCGATTCCGTGATCGGAGCGGCGGAGCCGGTGTCCTCGCCGACGCCGCCGCATCACGCTAGAGCGCGTGATTCGCCACGAAGACCGCGCCCGGGGCGAGTTCGTCGCGGACCGTGCACAGGCGGGCCCAGTCCTCACCGTCGTACATGCGGCCCGAATCCGCGCGGTTCTCGGTGAAGGTCGGAATCAGATTCGGCAGCGACCAACTCGACATCGCACGAACGACGGAGAACGCCGCCGCCCTGCCCGCCACGGCGGCCTGCGGCGTCGGAGCCACAGCGACACAGAGCAATCCGTAGACGCCGGGGATGTGGGACAGCGCGCCGCCCGTGTCGGACGGGCGTCCGATGGCGCCGCCGAGGTGACGCAACTCGGTGAACATCAGACCGGGGGCGGTGCCGGGGCCGATATGGGCGAGCAGCGCGGAGATCGCGGCGTCGTCGAGATCGCCGAGGACGCTGTGGTCACCGACGGTCGGCGTCGGTGCGGGCGGGTCCATGTGGACGAGAAGCAGGGCGGCCGAGGGGATTCGGGCGAAGGTGTCCATTTCCGGGCGCAGCGCCCGCAGCGGTTCGACGATCGTCGCGGCGGTGTCGTCGTCGGCCAGGATCGCGCCGTCGACGACGACGATGTCGCGGCCGGACAGGAACGGCGGCAGTTCGGGCAGCGGCGGGAAGCTCATGACCCGCAGCGATGTGGTCACCGATTCGGGGGCGGTCCTGCTCCAGCGCACCCAGGCCGGAATCACGTCGGCGGCGCGCTCGCGATCCCACAGCAGCATTCCGGCGAAAACGTCGGCGTAGGGTAGCAATTCGAGTTCGATCGACACCACGACGCCGAGGTTGCCGCCACCGCCGCGCACCGCCCAGAACAGATCGGGGTTCTCCCGAGCGTCGGCGTGGACGAGGGCGCCGTCGTGCCGCACCACATCCACCGAGCGCACCGCGTTCGCGGCGAGGCCGTGTTCGCGGCCGTAGAACGACAGCCCGCCGCCGAGGAGGTATCCCGCCACCGCGACATCGGGCGCGCTGCCGTGCGACGCGGTCAGTCCGTGTGGAGCGGCGGCGGCGATCACCTCCTGCCACAGGGTGCCGCCGACCACCGTGGCGGTCCGCGCGACCGGATCGATCGTGACCCCGGTCAGCTCCGACAGGCGCAGCAGCACGACGTCGTCGAGCGCGCGTTCGGCGAGCGGTCCCGCGCCGTGACCGGTGCTCTGCGGGGCGACCCGCAGACCCGCCGAGGTGGCGGCGCGCACCACCGCGGCCACCTCGGCGACGCTGCGGGGGATCGCGACCGCGGCGGGGCGCTGGTCGACCGCCACGTTCCACGGGGTCCGCGCGGCGTCGTAACCGTCGTCGCCGGGCAGGTGCAGTTCGCAGTGGTCGCGCAGGGTCTCCAGGGCGGGGGAGGCGGTGAGGTCGAAAGAAGTCATGGCGACAACATTCGGCCCGCGCCGACCGCCACGCCATCCCGCGAAGCCGGGGAATCGCGGCCCGTCGGATCTGGTGGTCGGCGGTACCCAGACTTCTGGGATGGTGGGAATCCGCTCGCGGGCGCACACTGATCGTCATGGCTCGAGGACTGACCGCGGCACGCGTGCGACAGGATATGGATATCGTCGCGCGCGCCGGACTCGACCTCGACACCTTCCTCGAGGAAGCCGTCGCCTCGGTATCGCGCGCGGTGCCGTGGGTGAGCGCGTGCATCGCGACCCAGGACCCGGTCACCCATATGCTGACCAGCGCCAGGAAATACGGTGACCTGCGCGATCGCAACAGTCACGACCACGAATTCGGGTTGATCGAATACGGCACCGTCGAACCGACCGCGTTCACCGAACTCGCGCGCGCCGAGGTGCCCGCCGCGGGCGTGCACCTCATGACCAACGGTGACGTCGAGCGTTCCGGGCGGATGAGCACCTTCATGAAACCGCATTTCGGATTCGCCGACGAGGCCCGTCTGGCCTTCCGCGACGGCCACGAGACCTGGGGCGCGATGGCGCTGTTCCGCGGTGCGGGCGACGCGCCGTTCGACGCCGCCGAAATCGATTTCCTCGCCTCCCTCGCGGCGCCGTTCGCGCACGGGGTCCGCACCGGCATGCTGGCCCGCCTGGTCGAGGTCGCCCCGCCCGCCTCGATCACCGGCCCCGCCGTGCTGATCGTCGGCTCCGACGATCAGATCGTGCAGATGAGTCTCGGCGCCGAGCAGCGCCTCGCCGAACTCGACTGGGGGGTGGGCGGTGGCGATCCGCTCGGTCCCGTCGGTGCCCTGGTCGGCGCGGCCAGGCGATTCGGGCGCGGAGAGACGGCCGTCCCGCCGCGCTGCCGGATGCGCACCACCGGCGGTATGTGGCTGGTACTGCACGCGGGCCCGCTCACCGCACGCGGCGGCAGGCAGGGCGACGTGGTGATCACCATCGAGGAAGCACGTCCGCCGGAGATCGTCGCGATCGTCGTCGCCGCCTACGGGCTCTCACCACGGGAACGCGACGTCGTCCAACTGGTGCTCCAGGGCATCGACACCAAGGAGATCGCGGCCACCCTGCACCTGTCCACCTACACCGTCCAGGACCACCTGAAATCGGTTTTCGACAAGGCGAACGTCCGCTCCCGACGCGAACTGATCTCCCGCGTCTACTTCGACCAGTACGTCCCGCGCATGGGCGCGGAACTCACCCCGACCGGCTGGTTCGTCGCCCGCGAGCCGGAATCCGGCCGGGTCGGCGCCTGACCCGCGCCTCACCGGAGTCGATCCGCGGTGAGGGGTGCGATTCCGTTCGGGTCAGCAGAGACTCTTCTGCAGTGTCTCGCAGATGGCGCGCTTCTCGGATTCGGCGTGGGGGTGGACCAGTAGGCCCTCGATGGTGAACACGCACAGCCGTACGGCCGCGTCCAGTTCGGTGGGTGTGAGGCCGGGGCGGTGGATCTCGGCGCGCAGCATCGCCTCGCCCGTGGTGTGGAAACGGTGGTGCCAGGCGTCGATGGATTCGGACACGGTGGTGCGGGCGTGCACGGTGCTGACCAGTTTGCTCACGGTCGACAGTCGGTCGATCAGCCACAGCATGCGACCCGCGAGGCCGGTGGGGGCGTTCGGCCAATCCAGGAGGGCTTCCTCGACGAGGGTGTCGAGTACCGCGATCAGTACATCGTCCTTGTCGGTGAAGTACCAGTACACGGTGTTGGCCGCGACCCCGGCCTCGGCGGCGAGACGGCTCATGCTCGTGGCGTCGTAGCCCGCGTCGACGTAGAGGCGTCGCGCGGCGGTGACGATCTCGTCGCGCTTCTCCTGTCGGTCCCTGGGGCGTTTGTTGGCCGGCATGGGTTCCTGTCGCTCGTCGGCAAGGCCACGATCCTATCTTGAACGGCAATCAAGGATCGGCTACGCTCGCGAAGTTCTTGATTGCCATTCAAGAAACCCGGCCGTGTACCCGCGCGACCGTCGGGTTTCGCCCGCCGAGCCGAGGAATCGAATGCCCACCAGAACCGCCCTCGTCACCGGGGCCTCCGCCGGCATCGGCGCGAGTTTCGCCCGTCACCTCGCGAGTCAGGGCTACGACCTGCTGCTCGTCGCCCGCCGCGCGGAGCGGTTGGAAGCCCTCGCCGCGGAACTGCGCGCCGAATACGACGTGCGCTGCGCGGTTTTCGCGGCCGATCTGAGCGACCCCGCCGCGCCCGCCGCCATCACCGAACATGCCGCGGCCGAGGGCATCGACATCGACATCCTCGTCAACAACGCCGGACTGTCCGGGAAGACCGCATTCGCCGAGACACCGTGGGGCACGCTCGCCGCCGAGATCCAGCTGATGGTGACCGCGGTGACCGAGTTGTCGCACCGCGTCGTTCCCGGCATGAAGGAGCGCGGGTGGGGCCGGATCGTCAATCTCTCGTCGCTGGCCGCGTTCTCCCCGCCCGGCGCGAGCCTGCTCTACACGGGCGTCAAGAGCTACGTCCTCAATATCTCGCAGTCCCTCGACATGGAGCTGAAACCGCACGGCATCCACGTCACCGCCCTGTGTCCCGGCTTCACCCACAGCGAGTTCCACGATGTGATGGGTACCCGCGACGAGGCGAACAACCTCCCCGGCCTGCTGTGGCAGCAGCCCGACGACGTGGTGTGCGAAGGCTGGCAGGCCGTCATGAACGGCAAGCCGGTCTGCGTGCCCGGCACCGTCAACAAGGTCGTGGCCGCGGCGATGCGCCCGATCCCGACCCGTGTCGGCTACTACCTCGGTGGCAGGCTGAATCCCTTCAAGGACGCGTGAATTCGCCGGGCGTCGTCACGACGCGGACGCTGATCTCGGCCCCGTCGCCGACGGTTCCGGTGAAACCGTCGGTCACCGCGTTCACCAGCGTCGTCGAGGTGGCGAGAGTTTCGGTGGCGATGAAGGTTTCGTGAGATTTCACCGTCGCCAGGATGTCGTCGGATCCGGCGACGGTGAGCTCGATCCGGTCCGCGATCGCCAATCCCGCGTCGCGGCGGGCGTTCTGGACCACCCGAACGACATCGCGGGCGACACCTTCGGCCGCGAGTTCGGCGGTGATCCCGATATCGAGGGCGATGGTGGCGCCGCGCTGGGTTTCGACCACCCAGCCGGTGCGTGGCAGTTCCGAGACGATGACCTCGTCGGGTCCGAGAGTGACGGTGGCGCCGTCGAATTCGATCGTCGCCGCCCCGGTCTCGCGTAATCGCTCGACACACGCGCGGCGTCGGCGGCGTGCAGCGCATCGGCGACGGCCTGCGTCTTCTTGCCGAAACGCTTCCCGAGCGCGCGGAAGTTCGCCTTGACGCCGATATCGATCACGGTCGCCGCCGACCGCAGCGTCTCCAGACGTTTGACATTCAATTCGTCGGCGACATCGTCGAGCAGATCCTGCCCGAGCGTGACACCGGGCGGCAATCCGACGAACGCCCGCGCCAGCGGTTGACGAACCCGGACCTTGCTCACCTTGCGCGCGGCGCGACCGGCCTCGGCCAACGCCTGTGCCGTCGCGACCTCGTCGGACAGGGCGCGGTCGATCAGTGCCGCGTCGGACACCGGCCAGTCCGACAGGTGCACCGATTCGGCACTCGCCCCGCCCCGGCGCAGCACGTCCTGCCACACCTGTTCGGTGAGGAACGGGATGAACGGCGCGAGCAGACGGGTGAGCACATCGAGGCATTCGAACAGGGTCGACAGCGCGTCCTGGTCGCCGTCCCAGAATCGGTGGCGCGACCGGCGCACGTACCAATTCGACAGCGCGTCGACGAATTCGGCGAGCAGCCTGCCCGCACCCGTCGTGTCGTAGTTCTCCAGCCGCGTGTCCACCGCGTCGGCCAGCGTGTGGAGTTCGCCGATGATCCACCGGTCGAGCACGGGGCGCCGCGCGGGCGGGTGCGCCGCGGACGGATTCCATTCGGCGTTGCTCGCGTACAGCGCGAAGAACGACGCGGTGTTCCAGTAGGTCATCAGCAGGCGTCGTGAGATCTCGTCCAGTGGGCCGGGACCCACCCGGCGAGCCGACCACGGCGACCCCGAACATGCCATGAACCAGCGCAGCGCGTCGGCGCTGTGCGTGTCCATGAGCGGGATCGGCGCGAGGACATTGCCGAGATGTTTGCTCATCTTGCGGCCGTCCTCGGCGAGGATATGCCCGAGGCAGACCACGTTCTCGTACGACGAGCGATCGAAGACCAGGGTGCCGACCGCCATCAAGGTGTAGAACCAGCCGCGGGTCTGGTCGATGGCCTCGCAGATGTACTGCGCCGGGTAGTCGCGTTCGAAGGCCTCGACGCTGCCCTCCACGTGCGGATAACCGAGCGCGGCGAACGGCATCGAACCCGAGTCGTACCAGGCGTCGACGACTTCCGGCACCCGTGTCGCGGTGGTGCCGCAGTCCGGGCAGCCGAAGGTGACGGCGTCGATATGGGGCCGGTGCGGATCGATGTCCGACACGTCGACACCCGCGAGCTCACCGAGTTCTGCGCGCGAGCCGACGGCGGTGACGTGGTCGTTCTCGCAGCGCCACAACGGAAGTGGTGTTCCCCAGTACCGGCTGCGCGATACCGCCCAATCGATATTGTTGTCGAGCCAATTGCCGAATCGGCCGTGTTTGATGGTCTCGGGGAACCAGTTCGTCCGCTCGTTCTCCCGGTGCAGTTCCGCGCGGACCGCCGTCGTGCGGATGTACCAGGACGGCTGCGCGTAGTACATCAGTCGCGTGTGGCATCGCCAGCAGTGCGGGTAGCTGTGCTCGAAATCGGTGCGACGGAACAATAATCCGCGTCGGTCGAGTTCCTCGGTCAACACCGGGTCGGCGTCGTGGAAGAACATGCCGCCGATCAGCGGGACGTCGGGGGCGAAGCGGCCGTCGGATTCGATCGGATTGACCAGGGGCAGTCCGTTGGCCTGACAGACCGCGAGGTCGTCGGCGCCGAACGCCGGAGCCTGATGGACCAGGCCGGTGCCGTCGGCGGTGGTGACGTAGTCGGCCGTGACGATGCGGTGCGCGTCCGGGATGTCGACCAGGTCGAAGGCCCGTCGATACCGCAGACCGGCGAGGTCGGCGCCGAGCACGGTCGCCGCGCGTTCGGCGTCCGGACCGAGCACCGCCTCGACCAGCGGTTCGGCGACCAGGAAAGTCCCCGCGCCGGTGCGCGCGACGACATAGGTCACCGTGGGATTGACCGCGACCGCCGTATTGGCGGGCAGGGTCCACGGTGTGGTGGTCCAGATCAGCAGATCGACGCCGTCGATCCCCGCGACCGGTTCCGACACGGGCAGCCGGACGTACACCGACGCGTCGGTGACCGTCTCGTAGCCCTGGGCGAGTTCGTGATCCGACAGCGTCGTCCCGCAGCGCGGGCAGTAGGGCGCGACCCGGAAATCCTCGGTCAGCAGACCGCGGTCGAAGATTCGCGCGAGCGACCACCACACGCTGTCGATGTATTCCGGCGACATGGTCGTGTACGGATGGTCGAGGTCGATCCAGTACCCCATGCGCTCGGTGAGCCGCTCGAACTCCCCGACGTGGCGCATGACGGATTCGCGGCAGCGGGCGTTGAATTCGGCCACCCCGAATTCCTCGATCGCGGGTTTACCCTCCAGCCCGAGTTCCTTCTCCACCGCGAGCTCGACCGGCAGGCCGTGGCAGTCCCAACCCGCCTGGCGTGCCACCGAATACCCCTTCATGGTCTTGAAGCGGGGGAAGACGTCCTTGAACACGCGCGCCTCGACGTGATGGACACCCGGCGAGCCGTTGGCGGTGGGCGGCCCCTCGTAGAATCCCCACCTCGGACCCGTCGCGGTGCGTTCGAGACTGCGGGCGAAGATGTCGCGCTCGCGCCACCATTCGATAATCGTCGACTCGGTCGCGGGGAGGTCGATTCGCGCCGCGAGGGCGACGAAGGGTGACGTGGGTCGATCGTCATGGACCATATTCCGACTGCTCCCGTTTGTTCCGTGCTCGCACAGGTAGGTGAACTCGCCCGTGCGGGGACGAAACACCCGATCGACGAGGATCGGGAGCCCGCGGTACCACCCCGCTTGCACACGAAAATCCGCGTGCCGCTCATTGGTCGCTGTGACGTGCGACGGACGTCCGGTTCTACTGGGAGACTCCACGGAGTCCCTGTTCTTCCGGAGGCTTCCCGGTGATGGCCGGATCAACGCCGTTGTTTCGAAGTTGGCAGGTCGGCGCGCAACACCGAAAACGCGGCGAGGCGTTCGCGCGGTTCGGTGGGGCGATCACTGCGCGTCGACGTGGCTCGCGACCGGGCGCCGCTGCCTCAGGCGGATTCGGCGAGGCCGACCGAACGCCAGGTGTCGGCCAGTTCCTGGAGGGGGATGTCGAGGGCCTGGCTCAGGGCGACGACGGTGCCGAAGGCCGGGGAGGGGAGTCGGCCGGTTTCGATCTTGCGCAGGGTTTCGGGGGAGATTCCCGCCTCGGCGGCGACGTCGGAGAGTTCGCGGTCGGCGCGGGCCGCGCGCAACCGTCCGCCGAGGCGGCGGCCTGCCTCGATCTGGGCGGGGGTGAGCGGGAGTCGGACCATGCGACCAGGGTACGAGTGGTATTAAAATACCGCAAGCCGCTACGCTGGTATTAAAATACCGACTGGAGGTCGTGATGGTGGAGTTGAAGTCGCCCGCGGAAATCGATCGCATGGGGGTGACCGGGCGGTTCGTCGCGGGTGTGCTGGCCGAGGTGCGGGCGCTCGCGCGGGTCGGGGTGAACCTGCTCGAGCTGGAAGCGCATGTGCGCGAACGTATCCGGGAGGCCGGTGCGCAATCCTGCTACTGGGACTACGCGCCCTCGTTCGGGCGCGGACCGTTCCGCAACACGGTCTGCCTCTCGGTGAACGACGCCGTGCTGCACGGACTTCCGTTCGACTATCGGTTGCGCGACGGTGACGTGCTCGGTATCGACCTCGCCGTCGGCATCGACGGATGGGTGGCCGATTCGGCCACCACGGTCATCGTCGGCACGGCGGATCCGGAAGATCTGCGACTGGTCCGCGCGACCGAGGAGGCGCTGGCCGCCGCCATCGAGGCCGCCCTGCCCGGTAATCGGATCGGCGACATCTCCGCCGCCATCGCGGGAGTCGCCCGCTCCCACGGCTACCCGGTGAACACCGAATTCGGCGGCCACGGTCTCGGACGGACCATGCACGAGGACCCGCACATCCCCAACGCGGGCAGGCCGGGCCGCGGCTACACGCTGCGGCCCGGCCTGACCATCGCCATCGAACCCTGGTTCGCGCGCACCACCGACCGGATCTACACCGACCCCGACGGCTGGACCATCCGGTCCGCCGACGGTTCCCGCACCGCCCATTCCGAACATACGGTCGCGATCACCGCCGACGGCCCGCGAGTGCTCACCGCCTCGGGTTAGTCGTCACCGTCGAGCCAGTGCTCCAGATCGGTGCCCGCGCGTAGTTCTTCGGCGACGGCGTCGCGGTCCTCGGCGGATAATTCCAGCGCGCGGATATCGGCGCGGAATTTCTCGGCGCGCCCCGGTTCGTCCGTGGCCACCGCCAATTCGGCGAGCATTGCCATGGCGCGGGCGCGTTCGAGTGGGGTCGCGACCGTGGCGAACCGGCCGAGTCCGACCTCGAGCACGCGCGCGGCGGCTTTGTCGTCGTTCTTGAAATCGCGCAGGATCCGGGCATTGTCGAGAACGCGCGCGAGATCCTCCAGTTCGGCCGAACCTCCGTATTCGACATCCTCGGGTTCGTCGCGCTGGATGAATATGAGGGTGTTGCCGTCGGGGTCGACGACGCTGAATCGACTCTGGCCGGGACGGAATCGGGTGATGCGCGGACGCCCTTTGGCGGGAATCTTGCCGAAGTGGGCACGCAGGGCGGTGCTGAATTCGCGGTGCGCGTCGGCCACGTTGTCGACCATCACCAGACAGCCGACATGTTCGATGATTGCTTCCGCTGTCTCGGGCGCCGCCGTGAAGTGGATCGGGCAGCCGTTGCGTTCGAAGGCGAGATAGACGTAGGGGCGGGTCTGCTCGTAGGTCACGGTGTAGCCGAGTGTTCGGTAGAAATCCAGGGTCGCGGCCGGTGCTGCGGTCCACAGCACGGGAACCGGGGTGTCGCCCATCGGGAAGTTCCTCCACGTCGTCGAAGCTAGTCAAATTTGACTACCCCAGCCTAGGGCGCGTTTCGGGGAAGTCAAGCTCGAGTAGCATGTGCGGTCGACGACGAAGGAAGGAAGGTCGACATGTCCTCGGTGCGACTGCTCGTGCTCGGGGTGATCCGCGGGCAGGGGCGCGCCCACGGGTACGCCGTGCGCGCCGAACTGCTGTCGTGGCGCGCGGACACGTGGACCAATGTGAAACCGGGCTCGATCTATCACGCCCTGAAACAGCTCGGCGCGGAAGGAAAATTGAGTGCCTCCGATACCGAGAGCAGCGAGAAGGGACCGGGACGAACCCTGTTCACGCTGACCGAGGCCGGGGAAGCGGAATTCCGCGCGCTGATGGACGCGGCGCTGGTGAGCGTCGACATGGAGGAGTTGGGCGCCGCCATCGCCTTCATGGACGCGCTGCCCCGCGCGCACGTCATCGAGAAATTACGCGAGCAGCGCCGCAACAGCGACACGGTGCGCGCCGAACTTCTCGCGATGATTCCCGATTTCCCCGGCCGCTACGAAGCGCCGCACGCCACCGATCTACTCGAATTGTGGAGTGGTGTCTTCGCGAATCTCTCGGCGTGGACCGGCGGCATTCTCGCGCGGCTGGAGGCGGGCGAATACCACATGCGGGAACGGGCATACCCGGATCCGGAAGATTAGGCTGCGGGCATGACCAACACCCTCGGTCCCGTCGGCGACGCGGACTACGTTCTCCTGACGACGTTCCGAAAGGACGGCACGCCCGTCGGGACACCGATCTGGGCGGTGGCCGACGGCGACAAACTGTTCGTCTGGACCGTCACCGACAGCTGGAAGGTGAAACGGCTGCGCAAGAATCCCGCCGTCACCGTGCAGCCCTGCGACGTGCGCGGCAAGCCGCGCGGCGAGGTGGTCGAAGGCACCGGCCGGATCCTGGACGCCGAAGGCACCGCGCGGGTGCGCAAACTGCTGATGCGCAAGTACTTCATCCTCGGCCCGTTGACCATCATCGGAAGCAATCTGCGTCGCGGGAAATCCGGGACCGTCGGGATCGAGATCACGCCGACGCCCCCACCTGCGCCGTAACCATACGGTGATACGCAATCCGCAAGTCCGGTAGGGCGATTCGGGGGAGTGCGGGGCGAAGGACCCACCCACTCGGTTATCCTTGCGCGCGCACCGGGGTAGTTCACTGGCAGACCTCATTTTTCGGCCCTGCCCCGGGGGGAGGGAACGTGATGACGGTACCGACGCGACAGCCGAATACCTCTCGCCCTTACCCGATCGCCGATCACTCGGCGTCGGGGCAGGCACCCCGGTCCACCGCGAACGGCTGGGTGCCGGTGATCATCGCCGGCGTCGTCGCCGCTTTCGTCATCGCGATCGCGGGGGTGATCAGCGGTCTGATCGTGGTCGGCATCCGGGAGTCGTCGATGCCCGACACCGCGCCGAAACCGGCGGTGTCCGCGCCCCAGGCCAGCGTTCCGGTGATACCGCCCGCCGCGGCGGTGCCGTCGACGATCGCGGCGCGCACCAGCGTCGCGAGCGCGCCGGAGAATCTGGATCCGCTGGTCGTCCAGCGCGGCGTGGTGCAGGTGCTCGGCGAGTCCTACGGGCAGGAAGACGTCCGCGAGGTGAAATGCCCCGCCGGTCAGCCGGTGGAGGTCGGCACGGTCTTCGACTGCACGGCCAGGGTGGACGGGATCAAGAAGAGCGTGACGATCACCGTCACCGATCTCGACGGCACCTACGAGGTCAGCCGCCCGCACTAGGACAGGGCGCGCCGTTCGATCAGGTCGCCTGACTCACCGACGACATGTGGAAGTCGGGAATACGCAACGGCGGCATGGCGGTTCGGGTGAACCAGTCCTTCCACTCGCGCGGCAGCGTCGTCTCCGTCGCGCCCGCCTCGGTCGCGCGCCGCAGCAGATCCAGCGGGCTCTCGTTGAAGCGGAAGTTGTTCACCGCGCCGACCACCTCGCCGTTCTCGATCAGATAGACACCGTCACGGGTGAGCCCGGTGAGCAACAGGGTCGCCGGATCGACGACGCGGATGTACCAGAGCGTGGTCAGCAGCAGACCGCGTTCGGTGCGCGCGATCATCTCGTCCAGGGTGGCCCCGGAGCCGCCGATCAACAGCAGATTGTCGCCGGGGACCGTCGCGGGAGCGTCGTATTCGGCGGCGGTGGCGCGCGGATAGATCAGCGATTCGATCACGCCGTCGCGCAACCAGTCGACCCGTCGCGCGGACAACCCGTTGTCGAAGACCGACATCGCCTCCGAGGACGCGCGGGTCGCGACGAACGGCTGGTACTTGAGTCCACTCGCCTCCGGATCGGAGTACAGGGTCAGCGGAATCTCGCTGAGTCGCTCGCCGACCCTGGTGCCGCCCGCGCGCGCGAACGCCGAATGTCCTTCGTGCGCGCCTCGGCCCTCCATAGACCAGGACATATAGATCATCATGTCCGCGACGGTCGACGGCGGCATCAGCGTCTCGTAGCGCCCGGCGGGCAGTTCGATCCTGGTGCCCGCCCAATCCAGCCTGCGTGACAGGTCGGCGAGCATCGCGGCGATATCGACATCGGTGAAGTCGGTGGTTCCGACCCCGACCCAGGCGCTGGCCAGATCCGTGCCCTCGCCGCGCTTCCCGTTGATCTCCACCGACCCCGTCGGCTGGGTGAAACGGCGGCGGACCCCGGTCGACGTGCCGAGCCAGGTGGTGACGACCCGGTGTTCGGCGTACCCGTAGAGACGGTCCGTGCCGTCGAATCCGACCGCGAGATCGCGCGCGAGTTCGGTGAACACCTCGATGTCGGTGTGCGCGGGCGGAGCGGACCAGTCCTCGGCGTCGGCTCGCGGTTCCAGCAGCGGCATGGCGTCTTTCGCGGGTTCGGCGCTGCTCGCCGCCGCCTCGCTGGCCCGCACCGCCGCCTCGATCTCGTCCGGATCGACGCTGGTGGAGCTGATGCTGCCGACGCGCGCGGTCTGCGGTCCCTCTCGGAAGACGGAGACGACCGCCCAGTCCCGCGCGGTCGTGGAACCGTTGGTCGTCATCGAATTACCGGCCCAGCGCAGCGTCGCCTCGGACGCGTCGGAGACGATGACCATCACCTCGTCGGCCTTCGAGAGCGCCAGTGCCCGCTCGACCACCTCGCCCGCGTGCGGCAACTCCGTCACTGCCCTGCCTCCGTCCGCGTGTTGAGAATATTGATGCCGCGCACCAGGATCGACGGGCAGCCGTGGCTGACCGGGGCCGCCTGACCGGGCTGGGCCTTTCCGCAGTTGAACGCGCCGCCGAGCTGCCAGGTGGACCGACCGCCGACCGCTTCCATCGACCCCCAGAAATCGGTGGTCGTCGCCTGGTAGGCGACATCGCGCAACTGCCCGTCGAGTTCGCCGTCACGGATACGGAAGAAGCGCTGTCCGGTGAACTGGAAGTTGTAGCGCTGCATATCGATCGACCACGACCGGTCGCCGACGATGTAGATGCCGTTCTCGACCCGCGAGATCAGCTCCTCGGTGCTGGTGTCCACCTCGAGGTCGGGTTGCAGCGAGACATTGGCCATGCGCTGGATCGGCACGTGATGCGGGGAATCGGCGTACGAGCAACCGTTGGAACGTTCGAGGCCCAGGCGCGGGGCGAAGACCCGGTCGAGTTGGTAGCCGACCAGGGTTCCGTCACGGACCAGATCCCAGCGCTGTCCGGCCACACCCTCGTCGTCGTAGCCGACGCTGGCCAGCCCGTGCCGTTCGGTGCGGTCACCGGTGACGTGCATGATCGGCGTGCCGTACCGCAGGGTCCCGAGTTTGTCCGGGGTGGCGAAGGAAGTGCCCGCGTAGGCGGATTCGTAGCCGATCGCGCGGTCGTACTCGGTGGCGTGCCCGATGGATTCGTGGATGGTGAGCCACAGATTGGTCGGGTCGATCACCAGATCGGTCGGCCCCGGCGTCACACCGGGCGCTTTCACCTTCTCGGCGAGCCAGGCCGGTATCTTCGCGAGTTCGTCGTCCCAATCCCAGACCCCGTCGGCTCCGGTGACGTACTCCCAGCCCCGGCCCGCGGGCGCCGCGAGGGTCCGCATACTCTCGAAAACGCCCGCCGAGGAATCGACGGTGACCGCTTCCAGGGTGGGATGCAGGCGAATCCGCTGCTGGGTGATCGAGGAGCCCGCGGTGTCGGCGTAGTAGGTCTGTTCCTTGACCTGGAGGACCGACGCGGTCACGTGGTCGACGCCGTCGGCGCTGGACAGGCGTTCCGAATAGTCTTGGAGCAGCGCGACCTTCTCCGTCGTCGGCACCGCGAACGGGTCGATGTCGTAGGCCGAGGACCAGCGCGCGTCACGGTAGACCGGTTCGTCGGCGAGTTCGACACGTTCTCTGTTGAGCGCGCGCAACGTCGTCGCGACCGTCACCGCGCGCCGCGCCACCTCGGCGGCGGTCTGCGCGGTCAGCGCCGGATGCGACGCGAAACCCCAGGTGCCGTCGACGATCACGCGGACGGCGAATCCGAGATCGGTCGCGTTCGTGATCGCCTCGACCTCGCCGTCGCGCAGCCGAATCGATTGGGTCACCAGCCGCTGCACACGCAGGTCGGCGTATTCGGCGCCCGCGGATTTCGCCGCGCCGAGCGCGGCGTCGGTCAGCGCGGGCAGTGGTAGCGCGAGGAATTCGGCGTCGATGGCCGCAGTTCCCGACGAATCCTCGGAATTCGCGATGCTCACCCCGGCTACGCTACCGGGTCCGCCCGTGACCGGGTGTCCCGGCGCACAACCCGGCGCAACCGGACGAATTGCCCAGCGGCGCACGATCAACGGCGCGCTGGAAACCCCCTGGTTACCGCGAGGACGGCAGTCGATGTCGTACTGTGCCCGCGTGCCGCCATCTGCCCTGCGCGACCGTAAACGGGAACGTACCCGCCGTGCTCTGCTCGAGGCCGCTGTCGAGCTGTTCGAGAACAGAGGCTACGAGGAGACGACCGTTGCCGATATCGCCGCCACGGCCGATGTCGGCACCCGCACGTTCTTCAATTACTTTGCCAGCAAGGAAGAACTGCTGTTCCCCGAACCGGACGAGCGGGTGCGCGCCGCCGTCGTCGCGATCGGCGGGCGCAGGCCGGGCGAACGTCCGGTCGAGGTGCTGCTGCGCGCGCTACGGGCCGCGGGGGACAATCCCGGTGACCACCTGATCGACGATCTCAACGCGAGGATCGCCGCGGTGCGCGCGCAGGTCTCGCGCACCGTGCCCGCGGTGAGCGGTCGGGCCGCGCACGCCCAACTGCTCGCCCAGCGCGAGATCGGCAGGCAGTTGCACGCCGCGTTCCCCGAGGAATTCGATGAAGTCGGGGCCGCGGCACTGGTGGGCGCGGTGGTCGGCGCGGTCTCCGGGGCGCTGACGGTTCTTTTCCAGCAACCGCATTCGAGCCAGGAGGACGGCGAGCGACTGCATCGCCGGATCCACGAGACCACCTCGCGGGTACTGCAACCGTGGCTGTCCGCGCCCCACCCGACCCGCGCCGAAACCGTCGGCTGAGGGCTCCCGATCAGGCGAATTGCTGCCAGCCCAATCGGATCACCATCCCGATGACCACGACCAGCAGCACCACGCGGACGAATTCGGCGCCCTTGCGCAGTGCCATCCGCGAACCGGCCACGGCCCCGGCGACATTGCCCACCGCCATGGCCGCGCCGAGCGCGAAGAGGATGTGGCCGGTGGCGCCGAAGTAGATCAGCGCGCCCACATTGGATCCGCAGTTGATCACCTTCGCCATCGCGGCCGCCCGGACGAATTCGGTGCCGAGCACGGTCGCGAAGGTGATGATCAGGAAAGTGCCGGTGCCGGGACCGAGCAGGCCGTCGTAGAACCCGATCAGTCCGGCGGCCAGTCCGACGACCAGGATCACCTTGCGCCGCGTCGGCGGGTGCGTCGCCATGGTGACGCCGATCGACGGGCGCAACGTGACGAAGATCGCGACCCCGACCAACACGACCATCACGATCGGGATGAACAACTCGCGGTCGATCAGCGACACCGCCGCCGCCCCGACCCCGGCGGCCACCGCGGAGATCACGGCGGCGGGCAGCAGGATCCGCCACCGCATGGGCACCTTGCGGGCGAAGGTGATCGCGGAGGCCGACGTCCCCGCGACCGCCGCCATCTTGTTGGTGCCCAGCGCCGTCTGCGGCGCGATACCCGGCGCAACCAGGAACAGCGTCGGCAGCACGATCAACCCGCCGCCGCCGACCACCGCGTCGACCCAGCCCGCAGCGGTCGCGGCGACGAGCAGGGTCGTCCAGTCCGCGAAATTCACCCCGTCAGCCAACCAGACGTCCCATGATTCGACGCGGGTGGCATCCGCGGGGGAATCGGGCACGCCGCCGCGGTCGGGGCCCACCGCCGCGCCGCCGCCCTAGGCTGAGGTTCGTGCGTCGGTTCAGTCTGTGGCTTCGCGGCAAGCCGCTCGTAGCGGATTCCATCCTCGCGTTCGGACTGCTGCTGCTGGATCTGACCGGACTAGGCGAAAGCCGGGAGAAGGTCGTCTACCTGGTGATCGGCGGATTGCTGCCGATTCCGGTGGCGTTCCGTCGCGCCTATCCACGGGCCATGTCGGCACTCATGCTGCTGCTCGCGCTGAGTACGTCGGCGGTGAACTATCTGCTCGACGATCACGCGAGTCATCCGGCGCTGCTCGCGCTCGGCATCATGCTCTACACCCTCGTCGCGTACGTGGGCAGGCGCGAAGGGCTGCTGCTGCTGGTCGGCCTCGCGGTCGAGAGCACCGTCTCGGTACTGCTGCTGGATCAACCGGTGCCGTCCACGGTCGCGTTCATCTCGCTGTTCTACGCGCTGTGCTGGACGCTGGCCGAATTCAACGGCGCGCGCCACGCCTACGATTCGGAGGTCGCGGCCCGGCTCGCCGTCGCCGACTACGACCGGGAACGGCGCACGCACGAAGCGGTGGCCATGGAACGCACCAGGATCGCCAGGGAACTGCACGATGTGGTCGCGCACGCGGTGAGCGTGATGATCGTGCAATCCGACGGGGCCCGCTACGCGCTGCGTCGAGATCCCGACGTCGCCGAACAGGCGATGGCCACCGTCGCGGCCACCGGGCGCGAGGCATTGCGTGAATTGCGCCGCACCGTCGCGCTGTTGCGCACCGATCACGCGCCCGACAGCCTGCCCCAGCACGGCACCGCGGGACTGGCCCGATTGGTGGAGATGATGCGCGGCACCGGACTTGCCGTCGACACGGAACTCACGGGCGGACTCGACGGGATCGCGCCGGAAGTCAGCCTCGGCGTGCACCGCATCATCCAGGAATCGCTGACCAACACCCTGCGGCACGCCGGACCGAATCCGAAGGCCTGGGTTCGCGTGCGACGTCGCGACGCCGATGTCCTCGTCGAGGTCACCGACACCGGCGGGATACCGGTGCACGGTCCGCCCGGGCCTCTGATCGAGGGCAGCGGCATGGGCCTGGTCGGTATGCGCGAGCGGATCGCCGTCCTCGGCGGGACGCTGGAGACCGGCCGGATGCCGGACGGGGCCTGGCTGGTGCGCGCCACCATCCCGCTCGATCCCGGCCTGTCCGACTGAGCCGGGTCAGACGACGAGAATCTCCAGGTCGCGCAGGATCTCACTGGCGGTGATCGGGTCAAGGACCTCGAATCTGGTGTCGCCGCACCGGTGCCACCAATGCCGGGGCGGACCGGCCGCGAGTTCGACCGAGGCGATTCCCTGCTCCGGGATCGACAGGGGATCACCGGCATCGATGCCGTCATCGAGCACGATGAGCACCTGGAGGTCGGCGCCGACCGGGCGGAACAGGTAATCCTGGACTCCGCCGTCGGCCGGTGGGCTGCGTCGCCAGCCGGAATCCTCCAGGCGCAGCAGCGCGCTCGTCGCCACCATCCGATCCGCGAAACGCGCCAGCGAGGTGGCCGCCGCTTCCTCGGCCGAGAGCCGGTGCACCGTCCGGTCGAGCTGCGGGAACGGCTGCCTGATCCGGTCGTCGGCGAATCGGGCCGCCCAATACGGAAGCCGCTCGCCCAGATGTAGCGGATGCGCGATGACGACTTTCTCGGTGCGCAAGTCCAACGGCCGGTCGGCGTGGTCGCGCAGTGTGCCGTCGGCCGCGAGATGGAAGGAGTTCGCCGGGTGCGCGTCGTCGTCGAGGACCACCCAGACCAGTTGCCGCGCGATATGACGCAACAGCGGGTGCTCGAGGAACGCCGTGCGATGTTCGGCGGCATACCAGGTGCGTCCGCGCACCATCGCGGCCTCGAGTCGCCGCGCCTGCTGGGCGGCGACCGCTTCGACCTCCCTTTCGAGGTCGGTGAAACGTTCGGCGGTCGGCCGGGCGAGGGTTCCGCGCAACAGTGAGCCGACACCGGGTTTCGGCTGCGCGACGAATCCGACGAGCGAGATGCGGGTGCCGTCCGCGAGTACAAGGGTTCCGTCGGATTCCAGGCCGCAGGTGGGGACCTGGCGGTCGGCCAGTTGATCCGCGCTGAGGCCGATCCGATCGGCGACCGCGGACACCCCGCGCTTGGCCTCCGCGTGCAATTCGTCGGGCGGCAGGATCAGGGTGAGGCGGATCAGCTGGGTGAGCGCGGCCTCGGTGCCGATCGCCGTCAGCACCCGGATAGCGGTGACGGCCCTGCTGTGCCCGGCCGGTCCGTCCCAGGTGACGAGCAGTTCCGCGAGGGTGCGCGCGGTGGTGTCGTCACCGGTTCTCGCCAGGGCCGTCAGCACCCAGTCGTCTGAGGGCGGATAGCCCGCGGCGCGCCACCGCTCGAACAGCGCGATACCGAACGCGGCGCGATCGGCGGGATCGAGTTCGGCGATCAGCGCGTCCACGTAATCGTGTTCGGGTCCGGCGAGCAGGGTGCACAGCCGCATCGCGTCGGCGGGCGCCAGCGCGGGCAGCGCGGTGAGATCCAGCCACGGCCGGAAGTCGAGCGGTCCGTCGACCGGTGCGCCGAGTTGCTCGCCCAACAGCGCCGCGCACGCGACGCCACTGTCGTCGCCGCGGTGGGCCGCGGTCGCGAGCAGTCGGCGCGCCCGCTCGGGAAACGCCGTGACCGCGCCGCGCAGCGCGGTGCGCGCGCGACGGTCGGGCAGCAGGTCGATCAGCAGGTCGAAGGCCTCGTCGGTGGGGAAATCGGCCAGGATCTGGACCGCCCGGTGGTACATGTCGTCGTTGGCCTGCGCGACGCAGGCGGCGATCGACGCGGCGGCGGCGGGCCCGAGATGGGCGGCCACGCTGTAGAGCACGTGCGGGTCGCGGGCGAGCACGGTGTGACCGGCGACAGCGGCGACGCGTTCGGCCTGGGCGGGGGTGGCGACCGCGCTGAACAGGGCGGCCACCGTCCAGTGCCGATCGATGCCGTCTCCCAGTTCCGCGACGGCCTCGTCGACCCACTCGGCTTCGCTCGGCGCGAGATAGGCCAGCAATCGACGCGCGTAAGCGTCGCCGCGCAACGCGGTGAGCACTCCGATGGCGCGCGAATACGAGTCGTCGGGCGCGACGGCGAGGAAGGCGCGCAGCCGCCGTGCCATCGGCCGGGTCGCCGTGGTGGCCGCGTCCGTGTTCATCCGGACGGCCGCACCGGCCAGTCGCGCGCCGATGCCGTCGTCCGTGCCGCCCTCGCCCGCGCTGTCGGGGCGAACCAGCCGGACCCGGCTCACGTGGACGAGCGCCTCGGCCGCGAATTCGAGGCCGTACCACTCCACCAGCAGGTCGGCGACGTCACCGCGATCGGGTGGCGGCAGCATCCGCAGCAGCAGCGCGCTGATCACACCGGAACCGACCGGTTCGCCGATGCCCGATTCCAGTACCGCGAGTCCGCGGGCCGCGATGACGGGATCGGAAGCGGGGTCGGCGAGTACGGCGCGCAGCGCGTCCACCGAGTCGTAGAGCAGTTCGCGAACCCGTTGCGCGGCCGCCGAATCCACCGCGACGCGACACTGTCCGCGTCCGCGCCACGGCTCGGTACGACGCCACCAGCGCGCGGGAACGATCCATGTCCGCTCGTCGGAGCGCAGCCGTGCGAGTGATTTCCTGTCGGACACCTCGTCCCCCCGGGTCTATGTCTGGTCGAACCGAAAAGGATATCGCGCAATACCGACAGGAACGAACTCGCACGGCTCGCGCACGCATCGCCGCCGGAATTCTTTCAGTAACCGCGCGGATTCCGAAATCGGCGCGCACGCAACCGAACCGGATCGCGGCGATGTCGTGAATGGTACGGATCTCGCGGGGTCACGGCGTCGCTCGCAACGCCGTGGGCACGCGCGCGCGGGCAGGTCCTAGATTGGAGAGGTGCCGATCACCGTGCTCGTCGTCGACGACCAGGAACTCATGCGCATGGGTCTGAAGATGGTGCTGGGCGCGCAGCCGGATCTCGAAGTTGTCGGCGAGGCCGAGAACGGCGCGGGCGCGGTCGCGCGCGCCAAGGAGTTGCGGCCGGATGTGGTGCTGATGGATGTGCGTATGCCGGTGGTCGACGGTGTCACCGCGACGGGACGCATCATCGAGGCGGGCGACGGCTGCAAGGTGCTGGTGATGACCACCTTCGATCTCGACGAGCACGCGCTCGGCGCGTTGCGGGCCGGCGCGAGCGGATTCCTGCTCAAGGACACCCCGCCGGAGGATCTGATCTCGGCCATTCGCAGTGTCGCCGCCGGTGACGCGGTCGTCTCGCCCAAGGTCACCAAACGGCTGCTCGACCGGCTCATCGCCGACGATTCCGGCGGTATGCGCGATCCCGGCGTGCTCGAGGTGCTGACCGCGCGCGAACGCGAGGTGCTCGAACATATCGCGGCGGGGCGATCCAATGCCGAGATCGCCCGGCAGCTGTACCTGTCGGAGGCGACCGTGAAGACCCACGTGGGGCGGGTGCTGACGAAGCTGGGGCTGCGCGACCGGGTGCAGGCCGTGGTCCTCGCCTACGAAACCGGTCTGGTCCGCCCCGGCGGCTGACGCGTCGGGGGTCTCAGCGAGCTATCAGGCGCGATCGGGAGAAAAACCGGGCTCTTCGGCGTTGTACCGGGTAGATCCTTCGAAAGGAACGCCGATGCCCGCCCTGATCTTCGCGCTGTACGTCGTCACCGAGATCGCCGCGCTCTTCGCCGTCGGTCATTTCCTGGGCGTCGTGCCCGCGATCCTGCTGCTGATCGCCGTATCGGCCGCGGGCATGCTGCTCCTCGGTTCGCAGGGCCGCCGTGTCATCGAACAGTTCCGCCGTGTCGGTCGCGGCGACCTCGATCCCGGTACCGCTGTCGCGGACGGCGCGCTCGTCGCGGTGGGCGGCGTGCTCATGTTCGTGCCCGGTCTGGTGACCGGACTGATCGGCCTGTTGTTCCTGCTCCCGCCCACCCGCTTCCTCGTGCGTCCCGTCGTCACCGCGGTCGCCGCCCGGCGGATCGGGAAATTCGCCGCGGCCCGGCCGTATCGCGGTGTGGTGATCGACGGCGACGACGTCATCGACGGCACCGTCGTGCAGCAGTGGTACGACGACGGACAGGGCAACGCCCGCCGCGCGGTCGGCCCCGCCTGATCCGGGCGTCCACGCGCACTCCGGCGAGCGGCCCCCTCGAGCGGATGCGGCAGACTGATCCCCCGTGAGTACCCAGTTGCTTCTCGGCGGTCGTCTCTACAGTTCCAGTGCCCCCGACGCGACCGCGATGGCGGTCACCGACGGAATGGTGGTGTGGCTGGGAGCCGAGAAGCCGGGCCGGGCCTTGCACCCGGACGCCGAGATCATCGACGTCGACGGCGCGTTCATCGCGCCCGCCTTCGTCGACCCGCACGTGCACGTGACCGCGCTCGGACTGCATCTGACCGGACTCGACCTGTCCGGCGCCGAATCCCTCGGTGCCTGCCTGGACCTGGTCCGCGCCTACGCGACCGCGCATCCGCGGGGCGCGATCCTCGGCGACGGATGGGACGAGACCCGCTGGCCCGAGGGCAGGCCGCCGACGATCGAGGAGATCGACGCGGCCGCAGGCCCCGGCAGGCAGGCCTATCTGGCTCGCGTGGACGCGCATTCGGCGGTGGCATCGACGGCCCTGCTCGACGCGGTTCCGCAGGTGCGCTCGGCGACCGGATTCACCCGTGGTGAGCCGGTACGGGCCGCCGCCCACCACCTCGTACGCGCGACCGTGCTGGCGGGGCTGGATCGCACGCGCCGCGATCACGCGCGCCGCGCCGCGCTCGACGCGGCGGCGGCACACGGCGTCGCCGCCGTGCACGAATGCGGGGGGCCCGAGATCGCGGGCCGTACCGATCTGCGCGAACTGCTCGAATTCGAGCACGGGGTCGAAGTGCGGGCGTACTGGGGTGAGGCGGTGCGCACCGCCGATCAGGCCCGCGAACTGATCGGTGACCTCGGCGCGCACGGCCTGGCCGGTGACCTCTTCGTCGACGGCTCGCTCGGCTCGCGTACCGCGTGGCTGCGCGAACCCTATGCCGACCATGCCACGTCGGGACTCGGATATCTCGACGCCGACGCGATCGAGGCGCATGTGCGCGCCTGCACCGAAGCGGGTATCCAGGCCGGATTCCATGTCATCGGCGACGGGGCCATGGCCGCGGTCGTCGCGGGATTCGAGCGGGTGGTCGACGCGCTCGGCGGTCCGGCCGTCGCGGCCCGCGGACACCGTCTCGAACACACCGAGATGCTCGACGCCGAGCAGATCGCGAAACTCGCGGCGTGGGGTGTCATCGCCAGCGTGCAGCCCGGATTCGACGCGGCGTGGGGCGGCGGTTCGGGCATGTACGCCGCGCGACTCGGCGCCGAGCGCGCCGCCGCCATGAATCCCTTCGCCGCCATGGCGTCCGCCGGTATCGCCCTCGCCATCGGATCGGACGCCCCGGTCACCGCGCTGAATCCGTGGGCCGCCGTGCGCGCGGCCGTCAACCACCGCACCGCGGGCAACGGCATCTCCCCGCGCGCGGCCTTCTCGGCCGCCACCCGCGGCGCGTGGCGGGCGGGCGGCGTCCGCGACGGACTCGCGGGCACGCTGGTTCCCGGCGCCCCCGCCTCCTACGCGATCTGGGAGGCCGACGAACTCGTGGTCGCCGCGGCCGCCGACAGCGTGCAGCGATGGTCGACCGATCCGCGCTCCCGGGTGCCGGGACTGCCCCCGTTGGACGCGGACGCCCCGCTGCCCCGCTGCCTGCGCACCGTCCATCGCGGAGTCACCATCCATGAAGCCTGATCCCGTCGTCGCGGCCCCGGGGACCGAGGCGGTGTCGCGGTGGCGGTCGGTTCTCGACATCGTCGGCCGGTACCCGGTCCCGGCACGGGCGCTGGCCGCCGTGGTGGCCGGAGTGCTGCTGTTCGGCAGTTTCCCGCCGCGCCCGTACTGGTTCCTCGCCCCGGTCGGCCTCGCCGTGCTGGTTCTCGTGCTGCGCGCGCCCGGCGGGCTGCGCGGCGGGTTCGGATACGGGATGCTGGCCGGACTCGGCTTCTTCCTCCCGCTGCTGCCGTGGACCGGGATCTACGTCGGCCCGGTGCCGTGGCTGGCCCTGTCGACGGTATGCGCGGTCTTCCTCGGCGGTTTCGGGGTGCTCGCCCGTCTGCTCGGCAAGCTGCCGGGGTGGCCGGTATGGCTGGCACTGGCCTGGACCACGGGGGAGTGGGCGCGGTCGAGTTTTCCTTTCGGCGGGTTCCCCTGGGGGCGTGTGGCTTTCGGCCAGGCCGATGGCTGGTATCTGCCGCTGGCGATGATCGGCGGCGCGCCGCTTGTCGGCTTCGCGGTCGCGCTCACCGGTACCGCCGCCGCCGCGCTGGCCGAACGCCTGTGGGCGCTGCGAGCACCGGAGTCCGCCTCGAACGAGGCCGCACCGGTCCGCGCGTCACGGCGCGGAATCGTCACCGCCGCGGTCACTCTCGCGATCCTGCCGCTGGCGGGCCTGCTGCTCCGCTCCGCGCTGCCGGGCCCGCAGGACGGTGAGCGGATGATCACCGTCGCCGCAATCCAGGGCAGCGTGCCCCGGCTCGGCCTCGATTTCAACGCACAGCGACGAGCCGTACTGGACAACCATGTCCGGCGCACCGAGGAACTGGCGCGCGAGGTCGCCGCGGGCCGGGTGAAAAAGCCCGACGTGGTCATCTGGCCGGAGAATTCCTCCGATATCGACCCGTTGCGCAACGCCGACGCCGCGGCGTTGATCACCGCCGCCTCCGAGCGGATCGGCGCGCCCATCCTCGTCGGGGCCGTTCTGGTGAACGCGGACCGCACCACCAGCAATTCGGTCATCGTCTGGAACGGCGCCGCCGGACCGGGTGAGCGTCACGACAAGAAGATCATCCAGCCCTTCGGTGAGTACCTCCCGATGCGCGGATTCTTCCGCCTCTTCTCCGACTACGCCGATCGGGCCGGGTACTTCGTCCCGGGACACGGTGACGGCGTCGTCCACGCGGCCGGGACCGATATCGGTGTCGCGACCTGCTACGAAGTAGCGTTCGACCGCGCCTTCCGCGATTCGATGCGCGCGGGCGCGCAATTACTGACGGTGCCGACCAACAACGCGACCTTCGGCGACAGCGAGATGACCTATCAGCAACTCGCGATGTCGCGGGTGCGCGCGGTCGAACACGGCAGGGCCCTCGTCGTCGCGGCGACGTCCGGGGTCAGCGCGATCATCACCGCCGACGGCGACGTTCGGGCCGAGACGCCGCTGTTCGTACCGTCCGCGCTGGTAGCGGACCTGCCGCTGCGAAACGGAAAGACAATCGCCACGCGAATCGGCCCCGCGCCCGAACTTCTCTCGGTTATCCTGACCAGTGCCGCGGTGGTGTTTGTGCTCTACCGGCGTCGAAGGCGCGCGTGAGCGCCTCGACCGATCCGGGACCGGATGCTTCGTCGATCGGGACGCGATACCCGATCCGCCCTTGATCCGGGGGCGGTAGGGGCTCTTCTCTCCACTGAACCGAACATCTCCACCAACCGAACAATCGTTCTGTTTCGGGCCCGGCCTGTCTGTTTACCGCCGGTTCCGAACGTTCCATGCTGTTCGCCAGTCTGTTGCTGATGTCGCCGAGATCACTATCCAAGATCAGCGCCGGTAACCGTGCTACCGCCGGTGATCACTCGATGAACGGCCGTGGAACCATCCGGTTAGCGGGAATATAGCCAGCGAAAATCGCCGTCCTACACCGGCGTTCGATGCAAAACAAATCAAGCACACCGGCCATCCGCCGGATGTGGTGCTCCGAATCATAGGGCGTGGATCAGGCTCTACGGCTGGCGCATGCGCGCGGGTCGTGGTGGTGCTCGGGGAGTTGCGTCAACTGCGGCAGAACGGAGTGATTGATGAGTTCATTGGCCACCGATCGCGTAGACCAATGCTCTTCCGGCGAATACTCGCCACAGCCATTCGCACTCTCTCCCGCACAGACAGCTCTGTGGTACGCCCAGCGCATCCGTCCGGATGTGCCGCTGACGATCGCCCAGTACGTCGAATTCCGCGGTGACCTCGATATCGGCCGTCTGCTGTACGCCACCGAGCGCTACGGCGCCGAGTCGCAGGCGGGCTATGTCCGGTTGACCGAGATCGACGGCGTCCCGCACCAGTACATCGACCTGAACTGGCGTCCCGGCTGGGGCCGGATGGATCTGCGCGACCAAGAGGATCCCAGAGCCGCCGCCCTGCGGTGGATGCACGAACACGCGGGCTCCCCGATCGACGTCGAACACGACCCGCTCAGCACGAACGTGATCCTGCGGGTCGGCGACGCGGAGTATTTCTGGTACGCGCGTGCCCATCACATCGTCATCGACGGCTACGGCTCCATGACCGCGATGACCAGGGTCGCGGAGATCTACACCTCCCTCGAGGAGCACACCGAGCCCACGGTGTCGCGCGCCACCGATCTCGCCGCGATCTACGCGGGCGAGTCGACCTACCGCGCGTCCAAGCGGTTCGTCACCGACCGCGACTACTGGATGGAACAACTCGCGGGCGTCGGCGCGCCCAAGAGCCTGTCCAGCGTGAACACGTCCGGTTCGGTACCCGCCGCCGCGCGCTGGCTGGCCGGTGACGTGCTCGACGACCGGGCCGACGCCGCCCTCGCCGCGGTCACCGCGGCCAACGGCGCGCACCCGTCGACCGTCTTCGTCGCGGCCCTCGCCTGCTACGTGCGCTCGGTGACCGGCGATTCCGAGGTGGTGCTGAGCCTGCCCGTCTCGGCGCGCACCACCGTCACGCTGCGGCGCTCGGCCGGTGTCGTGTCGAATGTCGTGCCGTTGCGCATCCACTTCGACGACGACACCACGATCGCCGACGTCGTGCGCCGCGCGGAACTCCAGATCACCGGCGCGCTGCGGCATCAGCGCTACCGGCACGACGATATCCGGCGTGACTGCGGCTATTCGCGCGACGCCCGCGGGTTCTTCGGGCCGATGGTCAACATCATGCTGTTCCACAACGAGCTGAAATTCGGCAGTCTCACCGGTTCGCTGCACGTGCTCGCCACCGGCCCCGTCGAAGATCTGTCGATCAATCTGTACAACGGCGAGGGCGGCCGCATCCACATCGACTTCGAGGCCAATCCGGGGCTGTACTCGGAGAACGAGGTCACGGGGCATCAGGAGCGTTTCTTCGATTTCCTCGGCAGATTCCTCGAGTCCGAAGCCGATACTCGGGCCCTTGCGCTCGCCGCCATCACCGAGCCCGAGCGCGCCAGAGTACTACACACCTGGAATTCCACGGATCAGCCCGTTTCACAGGGCACTCTCGCGGGGCTGTTCGCCGAGCGCGTGGCGGACAGCCCCGATTCGGTGGCGGTGGAATACGACGGTGAGACGCTGACCTATCGGGAACTCGATCAGCGCGCCAACCGGCTGGCCCGTCGGCTGATCGTGCGCGGTGCGGGACCGGACCGGACGGTGGCGCTGTGCCTGCGGCGCAGTGTCGAACTCGTCGTCGGCATGTACGCGATCATCAAATCCGGTGCGGCCTATCTGCCGCTCGATCCCGACCATCCGGTCGAGCGGATCGACGGCATCCTCGAGCAGGCGCGACCGGTCTGCGTGCTGACCGCCGCCCGCGACGCGCTCACCCTGCCGCACAGCGCGGCGACGATCGCGCTCGACCTGCTCGACCTGCGCGAGATCGACGCGAGTCCGGTCACCGACGACGACCGCCGCGCGCCCCTGCGCGGTGACGACCTGGCGTATGTCATCTTCACCTCCGGTTCGACCGGAAAGCCCAAGGGCGTCGGGGTGTCCCACGCCGCCATCGTGAACCGGTTGCGCTGGATGCAGCACGAGTATCCGCTCGACGCCACCGACGCGGTATTGCAGAAGACCCCGGCCACATTCGACGTGTCGGTCTGGGAGTTCTTCTGGCCGTTGCAGATCGGCGCCAGGCTGGTGGTCGCCGACCACGACGGTCATCGCGATCCCGCCTACCTGGCCGCGATCATCGCCGAGAAGAACATCACCACGGCGCATTTCGTGCCCTCCATGCTGTCGGTGTTCGTCACCGACGCCGATATCCGCGGCTGCACCGGCCTGCGCCGGGTCTTCTGCAGCGGCGAGGCGCTGCCGTCGGCGACCGTGCGCGGTTTCCACGCGGCGCTGCGCGGTACCGAACTGCACAACCTGTACGGCCCGACCGAGGCCGCGGTCGACGTCACCTACTGGCCATGCCCGCCGAATCCGGACTCCGTGCCCATCGGCTCCCCGGTCTGGAACACCAGGACCTACGTACTGGACGCGCACCTGCAGCCGGTGCCGCCGGGGGCGGTCGGCGAGCTGTACCTGGCGGGTGTGCAGCTGGCACGCGGGTACATCGGTCAGCCGAGGCTCACGGCCGATCGGTTCGTCGCGAACCCGTTCACCCCGGGTGCGCGGATGTATCGCACCGGTGACCTGGCCCGCTGGCAGGTCGGCTCCGATTCCGAGCGCGGAGTACTCGAATACCTGGGCCGCACCGATTTCCAGGTCAAGATCCGCGGTCTGCGCATCGAACTGGGCGAGATCGAATCGGCGCTGCTCGCCGAGCCCGTCGTCGCCCGCGCGGTCTGCGTCGCGCACGCGGGTCGCAAGGGCGACGAACTCGTCGCCTACGTCGTCGCCGCACCGGGGGAATCGGGGCGATCGGAGGAAGCGGGGGGCATCGACACGGCCGCCCTCGTCGTCGCCCTGCGTCAGACCCTGCCCGGATACATGGTGCCGTCGGTGGTGATGGAACTCGACGAACTACCGCTCAGCGCGAACGGCAAGATCGATCGCAAGGCACTGCCCGCGCCCGTGGTGACCGTCCGCTCGCATCCGGTCGCCGAGCAGCCCGCGACCGAGCTGGAACGCTCCCTGGCGGCGATCTTCGCCGAGGTGCTCGATCTGGACGAGGACGCGATCGGCACCGGTGACAGCTTCTTCGACCTCGGCGGCAACTCGCTCGTCGCCGCGCGCGCGGTGTCGCGGATCAACGCGAACCTCGCCACCGGAATCACCATCCGCGACCTTTTCGAGGCCGCGACCATCGCGGGACTGGCCGAACTGCTGGCCACGCATACCTTCGACACGGTCTCGCCGCGCCTCGTCCCGATGAACAGACCCGAGCGGGTGCCGCTGTCCCTGGCCCAGCAGCGGCTCTGGATCCTCAATCGTTTCGCCGAACACGCGGCCGCCTACAACATGCCGCTCGCGGTGCGCCTGGAAGGGCCCGTCGATATCGAGGCCTTGCGCGCCGGCTTGACCGATGTGATCGAACGGCACGAGAGCCTGCGCACCACTTTCCCCGAATCGGCCGACGGCCCCTACCAATTGGTGCACCCGACCGCGGAGATCCCGCTCTCCCTCGAGCCGGTCGGCGCCGAGGGCGCCGACGCCACCGCGCTCGCGACCGAATTCGCCGGATACGGGTTCGATCTGCGCGGACAGGCGCCGATCCGGGTCGCGCTGTGGGCGACGGGTCCGAATCAGTACGTATTCCTCGTGGTGCTGCACCACATCGCGGGCGACGGCTGGTCGATCGCCCCGCTGGCGCGCGACCTGATGGTCGCGGTCGCCGCGCGTGCGCGCGACGCCGCGCCGCGGTGGAGCCCCCTTCCGGTGCAGTACGCCGATTTCGCGCTGTGGCAGCGGGAACTGCTCGGCGACGAAACCGATCCGTCGAGCGCGCTGAGCAGGCAGCTCGCTTTCTGGCGCACCGAACTGGCCGGTCTGCCCGATCAGCTCGATCTGCCGCTCGACCGTCCACGTCCGCTGCGCAGGACGACGGGGGGCGGCACGGTAGGATTCACCATCTCCGCCGAAACACACAGGGCGGCAAATGAACTGGCCGCCGCGCGCGGTGTCAGCATGTTCATGGTGCTGCACGCGGCACTCGTGACCTTGCTGTCGCGGCTGTGCGCGTCGACCGATATCGCGATCGGCACCCCGATCGCCGGTCGCTCCGATCCGGCGCTGGACGAGCTGGTCGGCATGTTCGTCAACACCCTGGTGCTGCGCACCGAGGTCGAGTCGGCCCGTGGCTTCGACCGGATGCTCGACGTGGTCCGCGAAACCGACCTGAACGCCTTCGCCAACGCCGATGTGCCCTTCGACCGGCTGGTCGAGGTCGTCAACCCGGAACGCTCCACCGCGCGGCACCCGCTGTTCCAGGTGATGCTGTCCTACGACCGGACACCGGAGATGCGCGTCGACCTGCCCGGTGTGCGCACCGAGGTACTCGAGCTGGATTCGGCGATCGCCAAATTCGATCTACAGCTCGAAGTGCGCGAGGACGCGACCGACGGCCCGATGCACGCCGAATTCGGCTATGCCACCGATGTTTTCGACGAGGAGACGGTCACCTCCTTCGCGCGTCGATTCGTCGCGGTACTCGATTCGGCGGTCGCGGCGCCGAAGGTTCCGGTGGGCGACATCGATCTCCTCGACCGTCGCGAGCGCGCCAAACTGGTCCCCATCGCCGGTGGTCCCGGTGAGCCGCCGGTCACCCTTGCCCGCATGCTGTCGGAAACAGCCGAGCGCATGCCCGAGCGGGTCGGCGTGCGCTACCAGGGACGCGACACCACCTACGGCGAGTTGGACGCCATGTCCAACCGGCTGGCACGCGTGCTCATCGATCACGGCGCGGGCCCCGAGGTCGTCGTGGCCGTCGCACTGCCGCGCAGCCTCGACTCGATCCTCGCGATCTGGGCGGTGGCGAAGACGGGAGCGGCCTACGTCCCGATCGACCCGAGCTATCCCGCCGAACGGATCGGCCACATGATCGCCGATTCCGGCGCCATGCTCGGCCTGACCGTCGCCGATTCGCTGATGGCCATGCCCGCCTTCCCCGACACCCACGGCAAGCATCGCAACACCTCACTGGACTGGCTGGTGCTCGGCTCGAACGCGCTGGCGGGCGAACTGGCCGAATACACGACGGCGCCGGTCACCGACGCCGAGCGGCACTACCCGCTGCGCATCGGCCATCCCGCCTATCTCATCTACACCTCGGGGTCGACCGGCAAGCCCAAGGCCGTCGTGGTGACCCACGGGGGTATCGCCTCGCTCGCGCGGGAGCAGATGTACCTGTTCGGCGTCACGGAATCGGCACGCACACTGCACTTCTCGTCGCCGAGCTTCGACGCCTCGGTGCTGGAGATGCTGCTCGGCTTCGCGGCGGGCGCCACCATGGTGGTCGTCCCTTCGGGTATCTACGGCGGTTCCGAACTCGCGGATGTGCTGCGCCGCGAGCGGATCACCCACGCGTTCATCACCCCCGCCGCACTCAACACGGTGCCCGACGACGATCTCGACGATCTCCAGGTCGTCATCGTCGGCGGCGAGGCGTGCTCGGCCGAGCTGGTGCAGACCTGGTCGGCGCGCCACCGCATCCACAATATGTACGGCCCGTCCGAGGCCACGGTCGCCGCGACCGCGTCGCGGGCGATGGTGCCCGGCCTGCCGGTGCCCCTCGGCCTCCCTGTGCGCGGCATGCGACTGTTCGTGCTCGACGCGAGGCTGCGTCCGGTGCCGCCGGGCACACCCGGCGAGCTCTACCTGTCCGGGCCCGGCCTGGCGCGCGGCTATCTGGGACGCAACGGACTTACCGCACAACGCTTTCCGGCGAATCCCCTCGGACGGCGCGGCGAACGGATGTACCGCACCGGCGACCTGGTGGTGATCGATCACACCGGGCATCTGCGCTTCCTCGGCCGAGCCGACGATCAGGTCAAGATCCGGGGTTTCCGGATCGAACTCAGCGAGATCGACCATGTGCTGCGCGCGCATCCGGGGGTGCAGTTCGCGCTCACCGTCGTGCACACCGACGAGCACGGCCAGCCCCGCCTCGCGGCCTACGTCACCGCGGACGAGGGCGTCGACGCGATCGCCGTCGCCGATACCGCGCGTCAGCGGCTGCCCGGCTACATGGTGCCCGGGTCGATCACCGTGCTGGACGACATGCCGGTCACGCCCGCGGGCAAACTCGACCGCAAGGCGTTGCCGGAGCCGGTCTTCGTCGCGATCGGCAGCTCGCGGGCACCGGAATCGGCCGCGGAGTTCCGGGTCGCCACCGTCTTCGGCGAGGTGCTCGGCAGGCCGGTCGAGGGCGCGGAGGACAGTTTCTTCGATGTCGGCGGCAACTCGCTGCTGGCCACCCGCCTCGCCGCCGCGCTGCACACCGAATTCGGCGTCGATCTGCCGGTGCGGGAGATCTTCGAGGAGCCGACCGTGGCCGGGGTGGCCAGGCGGATAACGGAAGCGCCCCGGACGCAAAGGATGGCGCTGGCGGTACACACCCCGCGCCCGGGACGCCTTCCACTGTCGCTGCCGCAGCAGCGCCTGTGGTTCCTCAATCGATTCTCACCCGAATCGAGCGCCTACAACATCGCTTTCGTGATTCGCGTCGATGGCGAACTCGATATCGACGCGCTCGGCGCCGCGCTGACCGATGTGGTCGACCGGCACGAGGTGCTGCGGACGATGTTCCCGGAGGACACCGAGGGCCCCCAGCAGGTCGTGCTCCCGATCTCCGAGGCCGCTCCCGTCCTGCACCCGATCACGACCGACGACGAGGGCGCGCGGCGGGCGCTGCACACCATGGCGCGCAGCGGATTCGACCTCACCCGCTCGACACCGGTGCGTATCTCGTTGCTGCGTACCGCATCCGACCGCCACCTGCTCGGCATCGTGATCCACCACATCGCCGCCGACGGCTGGTCGCTCGGTCCACTGACCCGCGACCTCGCGGTCGCCTACGCGGCGCGGCAGGATGGCGCCGCGCCGGTCTGGGCGCCGCTCCCCGTGCAATACGCCGACTTCGGGCTGTGGCAGCGGGCCTGCCTGGGCGACGAATCGGATCCGGCGAGTGTCGCGGGCACGCAGCTGGAATTCTGGCGCACCGCCCTCGCCGACGCCCCGGAGGAACTGCCGCTGCCCTACGACCGCCCGCGCCCGGCGCAACCGACGCACGCGGCGGGTTCGGTACGGCTGTCGGTCCCGGAGTCGGTGCGGCACGGCCTGACCCGGCTGGCCGCCGAACAGGGCGTCAGCATGTTCATGGTCCTGCGTTCGACACTGGCGGTCCTGCTGCGTGTCGTCACCGGAGGCCGCGATGTCGTGATCGGCACGCCGGTCGCCGGCCGCACCGACACCAAACTCGACGAGTTGGTCGGCATGTTCGTCAACACGCTGGTGCTGCGCTCCGACGTCGATCCCGACAGTTCCTTCGCGGCGCTGTTGAAGACCGATCGCGACACCGAACTCGCGGCCCTGGCCCACGCGGACCTCCCCTTCGAACGGGTCGTCGACGAATTGGGCAAGCAGGCGGGCACGGGTAGCCGTCCGCCGCTGTTCCAGGTGGCGCTCACCGTGGACGACAACCCGGTGCCGTCGCTGCGCCTGCCGGGTCTGGCACTGCGCGCCGAGGAACTCGATATCGCGCTGGCCAAATTCGATCTCGAACTGCGTGTCACGAGCACCGGTGACGCGGCCGACCACGCGCTGGGATTCGAATTCCTCTACGCGGCCGAACTTTTCGACAGCGCCACGATCGAGATACTGGGCGATCGGTTCCTGCGGGTGCTGTCGGCGGTCACCGGTAATCCGCGGGTGCTCGTGCGCGATATCGACGCCAGGACCGAGCAGGAACGACGAACGCTCGCACCGGCTTCGGGTGGCCCGATCGTGGCCCCGCGCACACTCGCCGCCTACTTCACCGGAACCGCGCAGCGGTATCCGCAGCGCACCGCGGTCGTCTACGCGTCCACCGACGGCGAGGCGCTGACCTACTCGGAACTGGACCGCCGCTCGAACAGCATGGCGCGGGCGTTGATCGCGCGTGGCCTCGGCGCGGGCGATCGGGTGGCGCTCGGCCTGACCCGTTCCATCGAATCCGTCGTCACGATGCTGGCCGTCACCAAATCCGGCGCGGCGTTCGTCCCGGTCGACCCGAAGTACCCGGCCGACCGGATCAGGCACATGCTGTCCGATTCCGGCTGCCTGGTCGGCCTCACCGATTCGACCTACGCCGACACCTTGCGCGCCGCCGGGCACGAACCGGGGACGACGGGTCCGGTCACCGACTGGCTGTTGCTCGACGAGCCGGGATTCGCGGCCGAACTCGCGGCCCGTGACGGAAGCGCCATCGAGGACGGCGAGCGTCTGCGCCCGGCCAGGATCGCCGATCTCGCGTACCTGGTCTACACCTCGGGTTCCACCGGGAAGCCCAAGGGCGTCGCGGTCACCCACGCCGGGTTGTCCAACCTCGCGGACGAATTCAGCGAACGTCTGGACGCGGGACCGTTCGCGCGCACCCTGCACTTCTCGTCGCCGAGTTTCGACGCGGCGATCCTGGACCTGTTGCTCGCGCTCGGCGCGGGCGCCGCGATGGTGATCTGCCCGCCGGATATCTTCGGCGGCGACGAACTGGCCGAACTGCTCGAAGGCGAGCGGATCACCCATACGTTCATGACACCCGCCGCGCTGGCCACCATCGACCGCGATCGCTGGGAACTGCCGCATCTGCGCTCACTGCTCATCGGCGGCGAAGCGTGCAGCCCCGATCTGGTGGCCCGGTGGGCGCCGGGCCGCAACCTCTTCAACGGGTACGGGCCGACCGAGACCACGGTCGTCGTCACCATGGCGCAGGTCGACGTCGGCCTCCCGATCACCATCGGTTCGCTGGTGCGCGGCTCGCACGCGGTGATCCTGGACGAGCGGATGCGCCCGGTGCCCGTGGGCGTCCCGGGTGATCTGTACCTGGGCGGACTCGGTGTGTCACGCGGCTACTTCGAGCGTCCGGCGCTGACCGCGGGCCGTTTCGTGGCCGACCCATACGGGCCTGTCGGCTCGCGGATGTACCGCACCGGCGACGTCGTGCGCTGGGACGCGGCGGGGGAGATCGTCTACCTCGGCCGCAGCGACCACCAGGTGAAGATGCGCGGTTTCCGCATCGAACTCGGCGAGATCACCTCCGCGCTGAGCGGACACCCTTCGGTCCGGTTCGCGCATACCGAGGTCCGCCGTATCAACGACGCGGACCGGATCGTGTCCTTCGTCCACCCGACCGACGAAGCGGCCGGGATCGACACCGACGCGGTGCGCGCGCATGTCGCCGGACTGCTTCCGGCCCACATGGTTCCGGCCGCGATCACGCTGCTCGACCGGATCCCGCTGACCCCGACCGGAAAGCTGGATATCGCGGCCCTGCCCGAGCCGACCTTCGGCGCCGCGCGGACGGCTCGTGAACCCGCGACCGAGGCCGAGCGACTCGTCGCCCGCATCATGGGCGAACTGGTTGGCGCGGAAACCGTCAACGCCGACGACAGCTTCTTCGAGATCGGTGGAAACTCGCTGCTGGCAACGCAATTCGTGGCCAGGCTGGCGGCGGCCACCGATACCAGGATCGAGGTGCGCACGGTCTTCACCTCGCCCACCGTCGCCGAGATCGCCGCGCTGCTCGATCCGTCGACGACGGTGTCGGTGGACGACGAGCAGCGGGAGACCCGTCGCGACGATCGTCCGGCCCTGGTACGCCGGGTACGCCCGGAGCGCATCCCGCTGTCGGCGGCGCAGCAGCGACTGTGGTTCCTCAACCGCTTCAACGACGGGGCCGATTCCGATCGCGCCGCGGGCGCGTACAACATCCCGGTCGTGCTGCGGCTGCGCGGCGCGCTCGAGACGCGGGCGCTGGTCGAGGCCCTGCACGCGGTGCAGCGCAAACACGAGACGCTGCGCACGGTGTTCCCGGAGATCGCGGGCGCGCCCGTGCAGCAGGTACTCGATCCGGTCGACGCGGCGATCACGCTGTCGCGCGTCACGGTGACGGCCGACCGGGTCGCCGACGAGGTGCGTCGCGTCGCCTCGCCCGGATTCGATCTCGCCGACACGGTGCCGGTGCGAGCCGCGCTGATCACCGTCTCCGAAGACGCCTATGTCGACGCCGGTGTGGGGTACGAGCACGTGCTCGTACTCGTCGTGCATCACATCGCGATGGACGGCTGGTCGCTGGAACCCCTCGCCGCCGATTTCGTCGAGGCGTACAGCACGATCGTCAGCGGCGCGGAACCCGCGTGGCTCGCGCCGGAGGTCCAGTACGCCGACTACACGCTGTGGCAGCGCGACGTACTCGGCACCGAGGACGATCCCGATTCGGTGATCAGCAAGCAGCTCGCCTACTGGCGTGACACCCTGGCCGAGAATCCGGAACTGCTGAGCGTGCCCGCGGACCGGTCGCGTCCGCCGGTGCCCTCCTACCGTGGCGGCATCGTGGAATGCCCGATCGACGCCTACACCCACCGGGAACTGCACACGGTCGCCAATGCCAACGGCGTCAGCATGTTCATGGTGCTGCACACCGCGCTGGCGGTGCTGTTGCACCGGATGACCGGGGTGGACGACATCACCGTCGGCACTCCGATCGCGGGGCGCGGACATCCCGCGCTCGACCGGATGATCGGCATGTTCGTCAACACGCTCGTACTGCGCACCCGGGTCCGCCCCGACGCGCCCTTCACCGAGTTGCTCCGGGCCGTGCGCGATATCGATCTCGACGCGTTCGCCCACGCCGACCTCCCGTTCGAGCGCATGGTCGAGGTGCTCAACCCCGCGCGGTCGCGTTCGCACCATCCGCTGTTCCAGGTGATGCTCTCGGTGCAGAACCAGCCGGTCGGCGCGGTCGAACTGCCGGGTCTGCGCATCGAGGCGGGCGATGTCGACACCGGGATCGCCAAATTCGATCTGCAGTTCACGCTGACCGAATCGCACAGTTTCACAGAGGGGCAGCGGCAGCCCGACGGTATCAACCTGTCGGTGAACTACGCCGCCGATCTGTTCGACGCCGCGACGGCGCACCGACTTGCCAAGCGGCTGGCCCGCCTGCTGAGCGCGGTGGCGGCCGGTCCGGCCACGCCGGTCGGCGATCTGGAATTGCTCGATCCGGCCGAATGGTCGGGACTGGCCCCGGTCAGCGGCGCCGAGGCGGAACGTCCGCTCACCCTGCCCGCGGTCTTCGCGGCCGCGGCCGCGGTCGATCGCGACGCCGTGGCACTGCGTTCCCACGGCACCAGGATCAGCTACGACGCACTCGACCGCTGGACCAACCGGCTCGCCCGCGTGCTGATCGGCTACGGCGTCGGTCCGGAAACCCTGGTGGCGCTCGGCATTCCGCGCTCGGTGGAGTCGGTGGCCTCGGTACTCGCGGTCGCCAAGGCGGGCGCGGCGTTCGTCCCGGTCGATCCGCTGTATCCGGCCAACCGGATCAGTCACATGCTGTCGGATTCCGGTGCGGCGCTGGGCATCACCCTCGCCGACTACCGTGACGAACTGCCTTCCGAGGACGCCGAGTGGATCGTGCTCGACGACGACGATTTCCGCGCCGCGGTGATGGCCGCGTCCGACGCACCGATCACGCAGGCGGACCGGATCACCGAGTTGCGGGTCGACAATCCCGCCTACGTGATCTACACCTCCGGCTCGACCGGCACCCCGAAGGGCGTCGTCGTCACCCACGGCGGGCTCTCGAATTTCGCCGCGGAGACCGCGCAGCGTTTCGACGTCCGGCCCGGTTCGCGTGTTCTGCACTTCGCGACGCCGAGTTTCGACGCCGCCATGCTCGATCTGCTGCTGGCACTGGGCGGTGCGGCCACCCTGGCGATCACTCCGCCCGGTGTGGTCGGCGGCGCCGATCTCGCTCGCGTCTTCATCGAGGAGCGCATCACCCACGCCTTCATCACCACCTCGGCGCTCGGCACCGTCGACCCGGCCGGTGTTACGGAACTGGCGCACGTGCTGGTCGGCGGCGAGGCGCTGCCGCCGGATCTGGTGACCCGCTGGGCGCCGGGACGCAACCTCTACAACGTGTACGGCCCGACCGAGACCACGATCGTCACGGTGATCGGTCAGCCGCAGGTGCCCGGTGGCCCGATCACCATCGGCGGCCCGATCCGCGGCGTCGGCGCCACCATCCTCGACGCGCGCATGCACCCGGCCCCGGTCGGCGTGACCGGCGAACTGCATCTGGCGGGTAACGCCCTCGCCCGCGGCTATCTCAACCGGCCCGGTCTGACCGCACAGCGGTTCATCGCCAACCCGTTCGGCAAGCCGGGTGAGCGGATGTACCGCACCGGTGACCTGGTGCGCTGGTTCGCCGGTGCGCGACAGGCGCCGATGACCCGCGATCTCGGGCGCGACGCCGAGGAGGAACGCGCGACACCTCGGGCACGCGAGATCGAGTACGTCGGGCGTACCGACCATCAGGTGAAGATCCGGGGCTTCCGGATCGAACTCGGCGAGATCGACACGGCGCTTTCTCGTCACGATGCTGTTGAATTCTCGACCACCGTCGGCCATCGCACACCCGCCGGTGTCACCGCGCTGGTGGCGTACGTGAAACTTCGTCGCGGCAGCGGGGTCGCGGTCGCCGAACTCGTGTCGCACGTGTCGGCGCTGGTGCCGAATTACATGGTGCCGCAGTCGATCATGCTGCTGGACGAGGTGCCGCTCAGTCCGGTCGGCAAACTCGATCGAAAGGCGTTGCCCGAACCCGTCTTCAGCGCGACCGGCGGTTACCGGGCACCGAGCACGGCGACCGAAGCGGTGTTGTGCGCGGCGTTCGCCGAGGCGCTCGGCGCGGAGACCGTCGGCGTCGACGACGGCTTCTTCGAACTCGGCGGCAACTCCCTGCTCGCCACCAAGGTGGTGTCGTCGGTGCGCGAGGCCGGAATCGAACTGTCGGTGCAGATGATGTTCGGCGAGGCCACCCCGGCCGCGATCGCCGCGAGGATCGACGGCGACGTCGATCCGGCCGTGGCCATGGCGGCGGCCCTGGCGCCGATGCTGCCGATCCGGCCTACCACCGGGTCGTCCCGTGCGCCGCTGTTCTGCGTGCACCCCGCGATCGGGTTGTCGTGGTGCTACTCGGGTCTGCTCGCCCATCTCACCCCGGACCGCCCGGTGTACGGATTGCAGTCGCCGCACGTGGCGGGAGAACAGGGGTTCGGGTCGATCGTCGAAGCCGCCCGACGTTACGTGGACAGGATCAAGACGATCCAGCCGTCCGGCCCCTACCACCTGCTCGGCTGGTCACTCGGCGGTCTGATCGCCCACGAGGTGGCGGTGCAGTTGCAGCAGGCCGGTGACGAGGTGGCGCTGCTGTCGATGATGGACAGCTACCAGCTCTCCGACGAACTGCTCGAACACGCGATCCCCGGCGTCGCCGAAATCGTCGCCGAATTCGGTAGCGACCTGCTCGACGGCGGCGAACTCGATCCGGGAATGGATCTGCGCGCGGCGGCGGATCTGCTCCGCTCACGGCCGGGCCCGTTCGCGGCGCTCACCGTCGACCACTTGGAAAGGCTGTACGAGGGATACGCCAACGGCACGGTGCTCGCGCACGGTTTCCGGCCGCGCACCTTCGTCGGCGACCTCGTCTTCTTCAGCGCGGCGGACGACGAGATCAATCGGGCCGATCCGGCCCGCCGGGCGACGGCGTGGGAGTCCTTCGTCACCGGGACCGTCCACGATCACCCGCTCCCGTGCCGCCACGCGGCAATGACGACCCCCGAATCGCTCGCTGTCATCGGTCCGGTGCTGCACCGGCATCTGGACGGCGCCGCCGGAACCGCAAAGGACAGGTGAGGTGCGCTCATGAGTTTCGCCGTAGAAGTGCAGGGACTGTCGAAGAATTTCGGCAAGGTCCGCGTACTCGACGATATCGACCTGCAAATCCCCGCGGGCACCGTCATGGGCCTGCTCGGACCCAACGGCGCCGGTAAGACCACGACCGTCCGGATCGTCACCACACTGCTCGCGCCGTGTGCGGGATCGGTGCACGTGGCCGGTGTCGACGTCCTGCGCGATCCGGCCGGAGCGCGACGGCGTATCGGGCTCTCGGGCCAGTACGCCGCGGTGGACGGCAACCTGACCGGATACGAGAACTTGCGCATGGTCTCCCGGCTGTACGGCATGTCGCAGCGGCAGGCGTCGGCGCGGGCGGCCGAACTGCTCACCGCCTTCGGCCTCGACCACGCGGCGCATCGCCGCGCGGGCACCTACTCCGGAGGTATGGCGCGCCGCCTCGACCTGGCGGGCGCGCTGGTGGCCCGGCCCGCCGTGGTCGTGCTCGACGAGCCGACCACCGGACTCGATCCGCGCGGACGCCTCGATATGTGGCAGGTCATCGGTGATCTCGTCGACGACGGCACCACCGTGCTGCTCACCACCCAGTATCTGGAAGAGGCCGATCTGCTGGCCGACCGGATCACCGTCATCGACAAGGGCAAGGTCATCGCCAGGGGTTCGGCCGACGAGCTGAAGACCTCCATCGGCGGCGACCGACTGACCGTCACCCTGGCCGCAGGCCAGCGGATGGCGCCCGCGTTGCGGGTACTCGCCCAGGTCGGGGTCGGCGAACCGCTGCACGAGCCCGGTACCGACGAGGCGTCGGTGGTCGTCGGCGACGGATCGCGCACCATGGTCGAGGCGCTGCGCAGGCTCGACGACGCGGGCGTGTGCGTGCTCGACGCGAATGTGCACCGGCCGAGCCTGGACGACGTATTCCTTTCTCTCACCGGAACTCCCGCCGACGACGCGGTCGCGCGGGAACCGGAAACCGATGACGTACAAGAGGAGATCATGTCGTGAGTGTCGCCGGTACCGTCGTGAAAGACGAAGCGCCGCGCGCGGATTCCGCCGTCGATACGGCGAAGACGCGGGTGAACACCGAGATCACCGCGCCGCGCGTGCGGGTCTTCCGTGACAGCGCGATCGTGGCCTACCGCAATCTGCTGACGATCCTGCGGGTGCCGACGCTGCTCGTGACCGCGACGATCCAGCCGCTGATGTTCGTCTTCCTCTTCGCCTACATCTTCGGGGCGTCGCTCGGCGGCAGTCAGTACCGCGAATTCCTGCTCGCGGGCATCTTCGCGCAGACCGTCGCCTTCAACGCCGCGTTCACCACCGTCGGTCTCGCGGGTGATCTGCACCAGGGCATCATCGACCGCATGCGCACACTGCCGATGTCACGGCTCGCGGTGCTGATGGGACGCACGCTGTCCGATCTGGTGGTCAACATCCTGAGCCTGATCGTCATGGTCGGCTGCGGCTACGTGGTCGGCTGGCGGATCAACGGCAGTGTCGCCGACGCGGCGCTCGCGTTCGGCGTCATCCTGCTCTTCGCGTTCGCGATGTCGTGGGTCGGTGCGCTGACCGGCCTGATGTCGCCCACCGTCGAGGTGGCGCAGAGCGCGGGGCTGATCTGGTTGTTCCCGCTGTCGTTCATCTCCTCGGCGTTCATCTCCGCCGAGACGCTGCCGGGCCCGCTGCGCACCATCGCCGAGTGGAATCCGATCACCGCGGTCGCGGGAGCGGGACGCAAACTCTTCGACAACGGCGCGCCGCCCACGTTCACGCCCGCCAGCGGGTGGGCCGCCGATCACTGCGTCCCCTATGCGATCGCCTGCTCGCTGGTGATCCTGGCCGTCGCCGTGCCGCTTGCCCTGTTGCAGTACCGCAAGGTCGCCAGTCACTGATCGTCCGCCGACGTGACGGGCGGCGGCGTCCGAATACGAGAAAGGCCGCGTCCCCGAGGGGAGCGGCCTTTTTCCGACTGTCTACCGACGCCGGATGCGATCAGACGCGGCGACGAGTCTTCAGCAGGTCGAGCCGCTCCTTGAGCAGCTCCTCCAACTCGTCCTTGCTGCGACGCTCGAGCAGCATGTCCCAGTGTGTGCGCGGAGGCTTGACCTTCTTGGTCTCCTGGGTGGTGCCCTCGAGCAGGATGCCCTCCTGGCCGTTGCGGCACAGCCAGTTCGGGGGGATCTCGGCATCGTCGGCGAAGGGAACGTCGAATTCCTCGCCGTTGTCGGTGCGGTACCGGGCGATCCGACGCGGCGCCAAGTCGTGGTCGCGATCGGTCTCGTAGCTCACCGCTCCGAGCCGACTGCCCCGGAGTACGCGATCTGCCATGGTGTGCCTCTCCCTGTGTGCTCGAGTCCGTGTTGCGTTGCGGGTCGTGTTCGGACGAGCACGTCGCGCGCTCACCGGACCTTCGGTACAACGAACGGGTCTGTCTGAATAGTTCCCGCCCCGGCGACGGTGAACCGTGCAATTGTAGTGGTCGCGCCCCGTTCGCGTGCACACGCCCCGGGATATGTCCTGGATTGCCAAGCCTCGCAACGGCAATTACCACCGCTCCCGCGCGCGGCGCTATCGTGTGCGACGTGCCACACACGCCCAGGTCAGGCAATGCCACCGCTCAACGTCAATTGTCCTGCCTGTGGTGCGGGCGCGAAATAGTCGAATCGGAGGCCGGACGCCGTCGCCGGTACTGCAGGCAGTCGTGCCGTCAGCGCGCCTACGAGAATCGCAACAGCCTCAAGGGGACCGGAATTCCGGACGATTCGGTCGTGCTCAGCGCCCAGGAAGCCGCTGATCTGGCCGATCGCTGGTTCGCGGCGCGCTGCGCGGCCGAGGACGTCGCGATCGCGATCGAGGAGGGCGCCGAACACGCCGAACTCGCCGCGTTGAGCAAGACCCTGCTCGAACTCACCCGAGAGGCCGAACGACTGCGCTGAGCGCGGGTGCCGTGCCGGGTTGCGCGCGGATCAGGTCGCGACCGCGTAGGTAGACCAGGATCGTCAGTCCCGCGACCACGGCCACCAGTCCGGCGAACACCCCGAGGGTCGTGTCGTCGGGATGGATCAGCGACTGGGCGCGCATCGCCTGCCAGAAGACCAGTGCGAACAGACCCGTGTAGCCGAACGCGAGCACACCGATCAGTTCGGCGCGGGTGCGTTCGGCGCGTAACCAGGGCCGACGCGGCGCCAGCCAGGCCGTGACGATCACGGCCAGCAGCAGTATCTGGATGCCGTGCAGCCCGACGAAATGCGCGATCCTGAGGTCGCCGCCGGTCGTGCTCCAGTGCGTGATCGGCATACCGTTCGCGTCGCGAACGGCCTCGGTGCGGGACGCGGTATCGATCACCGTGTGCCCGGCGACCAATTCGACGACCTCGCCGTCGGCGTCGAGGACCCGCTGCTTACCGGTGAATCCCATCAGATACGCCTGGAACATCCCGAGTGCCGCCAGCGCCATTCCGGCGTGTATCGCTCGCGCGGTCGGCCGGTCGACCAGTCGCTGCCACGAGAGGATCACCACGATGGCGAGATTCGCCAGGAACAAGCCCGGCACGCCGGACATGAAGATCCGCTGTCCGATGACGTTGACCGCGTCGGATTCGGAACCGTTGAAATGGCTGAAGGTGCCGCGCGCGGCCTGGACGACGATGAATCCGACATCGACGACGCCGGTGACCGCGAAGACGGTGCCGAGCCACCAGGTGGCACGACTGCCACGGTGCGGCAGCGACAGCAACCACGCCAGCGTCAGCCCGTACGCGGCGAAGGCGAACCCGAATTTCAGGGGTTTGACCCAGACCGACTCACCGAGCAGCACGCGGTCGTCGACCAGGATGCCGCCGAGGGACACGACGACCAGCGTCGTCATCAGGGCGACCATGGCCAGTAGCGGACGGTGCACGCGACCGCCCCGGGGGATGAGCGAGGGAATGCGACGATACCGCCCCGGTGCGGAATCCGTTACGGCGGAATCGATGTCACTGTTCGGCATAGACCGAAACTAGGAATCGCGCCCGCGCGAAGGCGTCCCGCCACGGGGCCATTCGACGGTGATACCGCAGTACTGGTTCGGCGCGCGAGCTACACCGAGGTATCGGGTCGGGAGACGACGAATGCCCGCGAACGCCGTTGTCCGCGAGCGCTCATCAGGGCGCTGAGAACCGCTCGGTGCCTGCTCGCCCCTCATCGAACGCGCGGGCAGTCATCGGGAAATCAGGCCGGGAATCGGAAGGCGTCGATGCCGCGCTGGGCGAGCCAGGGCAGCGGGTCGATCTTGCCCGCCTCGGGGTCGTGGACTTCGTAGTGCAGGTGGGGGCCGGTGGACTGGCCGCGATTGCCGACCGTCGCGATGATGTCGCCGGCGCGCACTTCCTGGCCGACGGAGGCGAGGATGTCGTTGACGTGTCCGTAGACCCCGACGGTGCCGTCGTCCTGTTGCACGCGTACCCACAGGCCGAAACCGGTGGCCGGTCCCGCCTCGATGACGACGCCGTCGGTGACGGTCGCGATGGGAGCGCCGAGCGGCTCGCCGAAATCGATTCCGGCGTGCATCTCACCCCAGCGCATCCCGAAGTTGGAGGTCAGGATACCGCCGACGGGACGGACGGTCTTGGGCCGTGCGGCCTCGACGGCGACGTGGTGCTGTTCGGCGATGTGCTGCTGTTCGGCGATGCGGTGCTGTTCGGCGAGCGCGGGGTCGGGCGCCGACTGCGGTATCCCGGGCTGGACGAAGGCGACGTTCTCGGCCGGTGCGGCCGGTGCGGCGAGGGTGTCGGCGGTGGTGGTGAGCGGGCCGGTCGCCACGGCGGCATCGGCGCCGTGCTTGTCGGCGCCGATGAGCACGCTGAGTGCGGCGCTGATGACGGCGGACACGGCGACTACACGAGTCGCGGTGCGGTGACGGCGGGGGAGGTCCGCGCCGGGCCGAAGCGAAGGTAACAGATCGGTCACGGGCATCACTCGAACGTACGGGACGTCTTCGAGGTCGCAGTAATCTTGTGGCTACCATCACGGAGCGGTAAAAACCCAGTTGGCAGGTCACGGCCGGGTAACAAGAACGCCAGGATGACGCGATGAGCTGGTAATTCGCCGATTTGCCGCGAATTGACCAGCGACCTTCCGGTTGGTCACACTCGTTAAGTGCCGACTAATGGAGTGCGTGCTCTGCAAGCCCTCGCAGACCCCACCCGGCGTGCGATTTTCGAGGCGCTGCCGCAGTCGCCCCGGTCGGTCGGCGAACTGGCCGCAGCCCTCGGCGTCACCAGTTCGGCGATCTCCCAGCATCTGCGGGTGCTCCGCGATGCCCGCCTGGTCATGGTCCGCGCCGAGGGCACCCGCCGCCTCTATTCGCTCGACCCGCGCGGCCTCGGCGACGCCCGCGACTATCTCGAACAGTTCTGGCCGAGCGCCCTCGCCGCCTACGCCTCGGCGCTCAGCGAAGCGCGGGTCGGCGCGGAGCCCGGGACCGACGGCTGAACCGCCGAGGCCCGAACCGGCCAGCCGACGCGGCGATACGGTGCGCGTCCGGATTCCGTCCCGGGCACGGTCCGCCGCGCTAGTTGTTTGTCGACCGCGTCCACGACCTCGCCGACATCGATGCGCAACAGTCCGGCATCGGGTGTCTGGGCGTCCGGGTCACCGAGCTGTCCCGCCCACAACACCGCGTGCCTGGCGAGCAGATGCTGCGGCGGGCCGTTCCAGTGCGGCGGGGTCGGGCCGAACAGCAGCACCGTCCTGGTGCCGAACGCGACGGCCAGACGGGAGACCCCGGTATCGCCGGAGATGACCAGTGCCGCCTCGGCGACGGTGGCGGACACTTCGATCAGATTCTGCCCACCCGCGAGAACCCGCCCGACCGGCAGCCCGGCGCGCGCGGCGATACTCAACGCCAGGTCACGTTCGGATTCGTCACCGGTGAGCACCACGTCTCGGCCGAGGACGAGCAGGTGGCGCACCACGGCGGCGAACCGCTCGGCGGGCCAGCGGCGCGCGGGCGCGCTCGCCCCGACATGGACGACGACGCAGTCGCGATGACTGATCGTCGACACCGGCGGCACCAAACCGAGGTTGCGCCGATCCGCGCCGATACCGCCGGATTCGAGCAGGCGGCACCAGCGCTCGACCTCGTGGGTATCGGTGTGCCACACCGGGCCCGCGAGATCGGGGAACGCCGGATCGCGGTAACTCAGGATGCGCTTGGCCCCGGTTCTGCTCAGCGCGGCGATGCTCTCGGCGTCGGGACCGTGCAGATTGATCGCCAGTTCGGGCGGCTGGCCGTCCCAGCGCAACGCGGCGGGCTCCGAGGTGGGCACCAGGGTGTCCACGGACGCGATGAGGTCGATGATCGGCTTGAGGCGCTGCGGCGCGGCGAGCACGATGTGGTCGCGCGGCTGGGCCCGTCGCAGCGCACGAAGCGCCGGGACCGCGGTGAGCAACTCACCCAGCCCGCGTGCCTGCAGCACGAGCACTACCGCCACCCTCTACTCCTAGCCACCCGAAACCCGTCGACCGCCGCGCCCCGTCGCACCCGGTCGGTGCTTACGACGAGAGTCACGAGTGATTACTTCCCCCGGGGCGGATCCGGTAAACGTCGGACATGGCGGGGCGTCATCGATCGCGCGGGGCATCCGCGGCGGTAATCTCGCAGGTGACGGCACCTACAGCTGAAGGAGCATTCCATGGTCTCCAGGCTCAATCCGTACATCTCATTCGGCGAGACCGCGCGTGCGGCGCTCGAGTTCTATCGCGATGTGTTCGGCGGCACGCTGACCGTCAACACGTTCGGCGATTTCGGTGACAAGGAGGCGGAGGGCGCCGATCTGGTCATGCACGGCATGCTCGAAACCCCCGGCGGATTCACCTTGATGGCGGCCGACACTCCGCCCGGCATGGAATACACGCCGGGCAGCAGTATTTCGGTCAGCCTCAGCGGTGAAGACGCCACCGAATTGCGCGGCTACTGGGAGAAATTGGTATCCGGCGGCACCGTCGCGGTACCGCTGGAGAAACAGATGTGGGGCGACGAATTCGGTATGTGTCTCGACCGTTTCGGAATCTCCTGGATGGTGAACATTTCGGCGGAAACCGCGTAGCCGGGCCGGTCAGAGTGGGGACACCACTCGGCGCGTTCATCAGCAAATCATCAGATAACCTTTGCTCCGAGGCATAACATCGGGGTCATGACCACAAATAGCGTGCTGGAGGGCCCTCTCGCGTCGCTGGCGAAGAGTGCCTGGCAATCGGTTCTGGTCATCGGCGTCCTGTCGGTGATCCTCGGCGTCATGATGCTGGTGTGGCCCGGCCCCACCCTTGTGGTCGCCGGCATCCTCTTCGGTATCTATCTGGTCGTGACCGGCGTCCTGCAATTGGTCGCGGCGTTCGGCACCAGCGCGAGTGCGGGCATGCGGGTGCTGTTGTTCGTCACCGGCGTGCTGTGCATCATCGTCGGGATCTTCTGCTTCCGCGACGAACTCGCCTCGATCATGCTGCTCGGCCTGTGGATCGGCATCGGCTGGCTGTTCCGCGGCATCGCGATCCTGATGGGCGCGATCTCGGAGCCGGTGCCGGGTCGCGGGTGGCAGATCTTCTTCGGCATCCTCACGGCCATCGCGGGCGTGGTGCTGATCGTATGGCCGATCACCTCGACGACGACGCTGGTACTCGTCGCGGGCATCTGGCTGATCGTGCTCGGCGTCATGGAGGTGATCACGTCCTTCGGCATCAGGAAGGACGCGAAGGGTATTCCGGCCGGTGTCTGATCACCGGTCGTAGCGGGCGCTCCGGCCGGTGATCGATATCGGCCGGACCGTTTCCGCGCACCCGGTCGAAAGCTCCGTCCGTACAGGTGCGGACACTTCTCGGCGATTCGCTGGCTAATGGTTGGCAAATATGCTGTGCTCGCTACGTGAACCAAGTCCACTTGGGGCACGTATTCCACCTCGCCGGACGTCCCACCGTCCAGGACGCGGCGGATGCGCTGGTCTCCCTGCCGAATGGCGCGCTGATCGTCGCCAGCGACGGTCGAATCGTCTATTGCGGTGACAGTGACGACATTCCCGCCGAATTCCGGGGGGACGAGATCGTCGACCACCGTCCCGGATTTCTGTTGCCCGGTTTCGTCGACACCCATATCCATTTTCCCCAGACCTTCGCGGGCGACGCCTACGGCGGCGGTCAACTGCTCGAATGGCTCGACCAGTGCATCTATCCGGCCGAATCTCGATTCGCTGATCCCGAATACGCGCGGATCGCGGCCGCCGAATTCTGTGCACGGCGAATCGCGGCGGGCACAACGGCCGCGATGGTGTTCGGCTCGGCTTTCCGGCACGCCCAGGACGCGCTGTTCGCCGAAACACATCGCCGGGGTCTGCGCGTGGTCAGCGGCCGGGGCATCCAGACCGTCGGCGGGGAATCGGTGGCCCCGCTGCTGATCCCCGAACAGGACGTGGTCCGGCTGACGCGCGCGGAGATCGACGCCTGGCACGGCGCCGACACCGGTGACGTCGACACCGCGCTGCTGCACGTCGCGGTGATCCCCCGATTCTCGCTCTCGGTAACCACGCGGACCCTGTTCGAACTCGGAGAACTGTACGAGTCGGTCCGCGACCGCGGCGTGTACTTCCACACCCATCTCAACGAGAACAATCGGCCGGGCACCGGCGAGGTCGACACCACCAAGACGGTCTACGGGGTGAATTCCTACCTCGACACCTACGACGGCAGATTCCTGCCCGGGTCGGCGGTGGGCGGACGGAGCATGCTGGGGCGGCGCAGCATCTTCGCGCATTCGGTGCACTGCCAGGACGGTGAATTAGAGCGGATGGCCGCCACCGGCAGTTCGATCGCGCACTGTCCGATCTCGCAGCAATTCCTGGGCTCGGGGACGATGCCGTGGAAGCGCACGATCGCCGCGGGGGTGAACGTGGCCGTCGGCACCGATTTCGGCGGTGGCGACGAATGGTCGATTCCCCGGGTGCTGTCGGCGGCGTTCAAGGTCCACATCTCCGAACCCGGCGCGGACGCGATATCGATGCATCCGGCGCAGATGTTGTTCACCGGAACGCTGGCCGGGGCGCGCGCCCTGGACATGGAGAACCGGTTCGGCAATTTCGATATCGGCAAGGAAGCGGATTTCCTGGTCGTCGACCCGGCGGGAACCCCGGCGCTCGCGGGCAGGCTGACACACGGGGTCCGGTCCGACGATCCGGTCCTGGCCCGGGACCAGACGCTGTTCACCCTGATCATGGGGATGGACGAGACCACGATCGCCCGCGTCTACGTGCAGGGTCGTCGGATCGACGACGACTAGCGTGCGCCGATGAACGCGACCGCGGTCACCGTATTCCACCGTCCGGCCGACGCGACGGCGTTCCGTACCTGGCTGGCGCGGCTGGCCGAAATCGCCGCCGCCGCCGAAGGATTCGTGGAGGCGTGCCGTGCGGCGGACGCCGAGCCGCCGTTGGAACCGGGATTGAGCGTCACCTTCCGCACGGCGCGGGCGGCCGACGAATTCCTGGATTCACCGCGGCGCGCCTCGGTGCTGGCCGAGGGGGAGTCGCTCGGATTCCACCGCCGTAGCACCGACCTGATCATCGTCGACGGGCAATTGCCGCCACCGGGCGTCGGCGTGTTCCAGCACACGGTGTCGCCGGGCAAGGAATCCGATTTCGTGGCGACCGAAGCGCGCCTGGTGACGTTGAGCGCCACCTTCCCCGGATTCGACGGCGCCGCCCTCTTCCATACCGGCGGCGCCGGTCGCTGGTGTTCGGTTCTGCGGTTCCGGACGCCCGAACACCTGTCGGCGTGGATGCGGTCGGAACAGCGCGCCGCCGCGCTACCCGCCCTGCGCTCGGAACTCGCCGAGGATTTCTCGGTGGTCGCGCACACCACGCCGTTCGGATCGACCCTGCGCACCGTCGACGGCGAAACACGCGTGACCCCGACGTGGAAGATCGCCATGCTCGTACTGCTCGTGCTCTATCCGACGGTCATGACGCTGTCCCGATTCCTGGGGCCGATCCTCGACGCGGCGGGCGCGCCGCCCTGGCTTGCCATGTGGCTGAGTCAGATCGTCAGCGTCGCCCTGATGAGCTGGATCCTGTCGCCCGCGGTCGCCGTGTGCTTCCGTCGCTGGCTGGACCCGGTCGACGGTGCGGGCAAGCGGATCAGCGCCCGGGGCGCGGCGGTCGTCGCGGTCGTCTACGCGCTGACACTGCTGCTGTTCGCCTCGGTCAAGTGGCTCCAGTACTGGGACTACACCTGACCACGTGCGGGGCGGATCCTCGCTCAACCACCGGTGGTCGCGGGTAGCACCTCGTCGATCACCCGCAGCGCGTCGATCGCCCGCGGATACCCTATGAACGGCAGGAGCGCGGCCACCACGTCGATCAGGGTGACGCGGTCGTTGCCGACGTTGCGGTTCGCGCGGACACGGCCCGCGGCCTGTGGTTCGCAGCCGCCGAGCGAGACGATCATCGCGAAGGTGATCAATTCGCGGGTACCCACGTCGAGCCCGCCGCGCGTGTAGTAGTCGCCGAAGCAATTCGCCGACAGATAGCGCTGGATATGCGCCTGACCCGAGGGCGCCGACGCGTACATGTCGGTGACCGTGTCGTCGCCGACGCACCGCTTCTGCGCGGCGAGTCCGTCGTCGTGGCGGGTGTGCGGTGTCGTGGTCGATTGCGGTGCCGGGGGCAGCGCGATGCCGCGTTCGGTCATGACCTCGTTCGTCGCGTGCACGAAATCGAACACCCGCGCCATCCCGACGTAGGCGACGGCCTGGTAGACGATCTCCTCGACCTGCGCGGGGGTGACCCCGACGGTCAGCGCGGCGCCGAGCATGACGCGGTATTCCGAGACCGCGCCCGCGGCGATCATCGACGCCGACTGGACGATCAGGCGGGTCGGGACGTCCAGTGCGATATCGCGCAGGACTTCGTCGAAGGCGAAGTTGTCGAAGATCTCGATCAACTCGGGATTCGGTCGCTCCCGATCGACGCTACGGCCTCGACCGCGCGTGGAGGAGGTTCTGGCGTTACCCGGAAGGTCAGGCACTACCACGCGCGTGTCGCGCGGTGGGGCTGCCGGCAGTCCTGTCGGCTCGGCGGCTCGGCGCCGAACAGATCGTCCTCACGGGACGTCACCGCGACCGGACCGCTCTCGAGCGCGAATTCGGCGCGCTGTTCGGCCGCTACCTCACCCTGAGCGGCGGCCCCGCTCCCGTGCGCGCGTATATCGATGAACTGCTCGGCCGAATGTCGTTGTCCGCGTTTACCATCCATGGGTGCCCATTTCCCGTGACGCCCTGATCGGCTATGCCGAGCGCGATCTCGAAGCCGATCTGACCCGATGGTTCCCCGACCGGCCGCCGGTCGAGGTCCCCGAGGACACCCGTCCGATCACCGACTTCCAGCAGCGGCTGGCCACCGAACACGCGACGGCGCTCAGGGCGCTCGATCGTCTCGTGCGTTCGGGCGGTATGCCGCAGGTTCTCGACATCCACGACTGGAGTTACGGTTTCGACTTCGCTGCCAACGACTGCGGAATTCGCGACAGCGACTACGAGACCGAACTCACCGACGATGACATCTACTCGGTCGGCGCGGACGGCGGCGGCAACCTCTACGTCGTGCTGACCAACGGTCAGATCGCGGTCTGGTTCCACGAAGAGGAAGTGCTGGAAGCCGATACGCGTTTCGACGATCTCGACGTCTTCCTGTGGCACGCGGTCCGCTACCACGCCGTCCGGGCCGGGAAACTCGACCGCGCCGAGGTGGAGGCGGATTTCCTCGCGCTCGGCCAGGACGGCGCCCTGGTGCCGGAACTCGGACTGCTGCACACGATGTTCCCCAGGGAGCAATTCGCCTGAGCACGCCCGGACCTCGCACCGGACCGGATCACCGCCCGGTCATCGGCGAATATCCGGCATCGGCGACGCCCCGGTCGAATGGTCGGTTCGGCTGTCGAACCGGGGCACAACCGAATACGGATCTCGTATCCTGAAACCACTTCGAGGGTGGGAGCAAGCCGTGAAACGTTTCGTATTCCTGATCATCGCGATCGTCGTCGCCGCGTCGACACTCGACTACGTCGGATCGTCGGGCTACTACGGGCTGGTCGTGGTGGGCGGGATCATCGCCGCGTTCCTGCTGTTCGAGAAGGCGGTGAGCTGACCGTCGCGAGTGACCGTGCGGGTCGCCCGGCACAATCCGGGCGACGACCCTCGATCACACGCCCGCGTGGGTTTCCGAGTTCGCTGCCGCGCCCGGTCGCGCGAATCTGCCCGCGGCGTCGAGCGCGGCGAGGGCCTGGGCGTAGGAGGCGATCAGGCCGGTCTGGAGATAGGGGATGTCGCGTTCGGCGCAGAACTGCTCCACGATCGGCTGAGCCCGACGCAGGTTGGGGCGCGGCATGGACGGGAACAGGTGATGTTCGACCTGGTAGTTCAGCCCGCCCATCGCCGTATCGATGATCGGTCCGCCGATGACATTGCGGGAAGTGAGCACCTGCCGGCGCAGGAAATCCACGGAGTTGCCTTCGTGCAGCACCTCCATGCCCTTGTGGTTCGGGGCGAAGGTGCAGCCCATGTAGAAGCCGAAAAGCCCCTGCTGGACGGCGATGAACACCAGCGCGTTCGCCGGTGAGAGCACCAGGAAGACCGTCGCGAGATATCCCACGAAATGGGCGGCGAGTAGTGCGCCCTCCAGGACCCGGTTCGGGATCGGCCAGCGCAGCACCGCCCTGACGCTCGCGAAATGCAGACTGCCCGCCTCCAGCAGCAGCAACGGGAAGAACAGCCACGCCTGGTATCGGAAGATGAATCGCCGGAAGGTGCGGTCGGTCCGGGCGCGTTCACCGGAATAGGCGAGCACGCCCATCACGTCGGGATCGGCGCCCTCGGTATTGGGGTGGGCGTGGTGGCGATTGTGATTGGCCACCCACCAGCCGATGCTCAAACCGATCGCGAGATTTCCCGCGATCGCCCCGAACGCGTAATTGGCTTTGCGGTTGGCGAAGATCTGCTTGTGGCCGGCGTCGTGTCCGAGGAACGCGAGCTGGGCGAAGACCGCCGCGAGGAAGGCGGCGACGCCGAGCTGCCACCACGAATCGCCCAGCAGGACGAACGCCGTCCACCCGCCGACGAACGCCAGCGCCGTCAGCGCGATGCGCCACGTGTAGTACCGCGAACGCCGATCCAACAGTCCGGCCTCGCGGACACGGCGCAGCAGGACCGAGAATTCGCTACCACGCGTCTTGGTCTGCGGCCCGGTCGATATCGGTGACTGTCCGCTCGCGTCGTCGCGGTCCTCCGCGACCAGCGCGCTCGTCCCGGCGCCGGAACTCGGCGTCACCCGATCGGCAGTGCTGTCAATTACCACGGGTGGCCTGCACATCCCTATGCGTCATTGTCGGTTCGGGCTGCGACTGTCCGTCCGTCGAGCCTGCGCAGACCCTAGCGGGCCGCGGGAAATACGCAAATCGCACCCCGCGCCTCCGACACCAGTATCCAGCGAATACACCACCGTCGGGTGAACTCCAGGTCGCTCGATGACACATTCCGGTGACGTTTCCGCTGTCGGCGGTCGCCGAGGAGCCCTCCGAGCCCGGCACGGACGCGCTGAGCGCCCTCACCGACCCTTCGGCGGCGCCGCACCGGAGGACGGCAACGCCACGTCGGCGACCTGGAACAGTCCCTTCCGCTCGCTCGCCGTTTCCAGGGTGAACCGCGCGGATCTGCCGGTGATGCGCAGGCAGCCGATCGAGTTGCCGAAATGCGGCCCGCTGACCTTGTTCCACCGAACCGGATCCGGCGAGATCCCGCGCCGATCCGCCAGCCATCGCAACGTCGAGGCGAGCGGTTTCGCCCACGAGAGCGCGAACGCGGGGCGCAGGTACCCGGGTGGATCGTTGTGCACGGGTGAGCACACCAGTTGCAGCACATCGGATTCGGTCGGATCCGGGTAGGTGGCACGCGCGGCGTAGCTGTGGTGCACGTCCCCCGACAGCACGCAGATCGTGCTCGGTGCGCCGGGCGCGGTGCCGATCCGGTGGATCAGATCCGCGAGATGTTCGAACGACGCGCGGAACGCGGGCCAATGTTCGAGATCGGCCGCCTGCCTGACCTTCTCGCCGAGTCGTCCCCGCCATCCCGGCAGACCGGCCGCGCGCTCGTTGAGCGACTGGAAGTGGCTCAGCGAAGGCGGCATCAGCCACGGCAGCGACGATCCGATCAGCAGGTGGTCGACATCGCCCGCGGCGTTGTCCTCGATCCAGGCGAATTCCTCGGCGCCGACCATGAGCCGCTGCCCGTCGAGGATGCGGCCGTTGCGGGTATCGATCACCAGCAGACGGATCCGGCCGAAATCGCGTCGATAACTCCACCGGGTGGGTTTACGGCCCTCGATCTCCTTGTCGGCCCGTCCGGCGAAATCCTCCAGCAGGTTACGCACGTCACCGTCGGCCGCGCTGATCTCGCGGAACAGTGCGTCGTCCGCCAGTTCCGTCGGTCCGAAGTTACCGAGATGCTGGTATACCCAGTACGAGGCGAGTCCGGCGCGAATGCGTTTGTCCCACCACGGTTTCTCCGCCATCTGCGCGCGCCAGGTCAGCGAGGTGTTCCAATCGTCGCGCACATCGTGGTCGTCGAAGATCATCGAGGTCGGCACCGTCGACATCAGCCAGCGGATCTCCGGATCCGACCACGACTCGTGATAGAGCTCGCCGTACTCCCGGAACGAGACCACTTCGCCGCGCGGCTCCTCTTCGCCGCGTCGCCGCGCCAGCCATTCCCGCATATGCGGTGTCGGTTCGTCGGCGTAGACCTGGTCACCCAGCAGGACCAGCGCGTCGGGCCACCGATCCTCGGGCAGCAACTTCATGCGCAACGCGTAGGCGTCCAGCGCGTCGGGGCCGAGCCGGTCGGCCTCCAGCGCGCCGGGGGCGGACTTGGCGGCCCGGCACGAGCCGAACAGGATCGTCTCGACGGTCCCCGTGCGGATGCGGCTCGGCGGGAAATCCGACCCGGGTTCCGGCCACACCGCCGCCCCGTCGAGACGCACCTCGTACCGGATCGACGTGTCGGGTTCGAGACCGTCGATGACGACCAACGCGAAATGCTGCTCGCCGACCTGGAATGTTCTGGCGCTGCGCCCCAGAATCACCACTTCGCACGAAACGTTCGTTTCCACCCACACGGTCGCCGATGTCGCATCGACGTGACGCAACACCGGGCCGAGTACCAACTCCGGCATGTGAACGACGTTACGTCGCCCGGTCGCGCGAGGCGCGGCGAAAGCCGATGCCGGATCGGAGATGACGGAAATATGACGTCGCCGTTCGGCGGGGACTTTCCGCACGGGGGATCTCGTTGTATCGGTAGTCGATATGAGGAGGTCATGTGGCACAGGAATACAACCGGAATCCCGCGGCGGCGGCCCTGTCGCCGGAGCAGTACTACGTCACCCAGGAGAACGGCACCGAACGGCCGTTCACCGGCGAGTACTGGGACAATCACGAGCCGGGTATCTACGTCGACGTGGTATCGGGTGAGCCGTTGTTCGCCTCGGTCGACAAATTCGACAGCGGATCGGGATGGCCGAGTTTCACCAAGCCGATCGATTCCGCGAACGTGGTCGAGAAGCGCGACCTCAGTCATCTGATGGTCCGCACCGAGGTGCGTTCGACCCACGGTGACAGCCATCTCGGGCACGTGTTCACCGACGGGCCGCGCGAGGCGGGCGGGCTGCGATACTGCATCAACTCGGCGGCGCTGCGCTTCATCCGCCTCGACGACCTCGAGGCGCAGGGTTACGGGCAGTACCGGACTATTTTCACGAAGGAGGACGCGTGAGCGAGACGCGGAAGGCGATTCTGGCCGGTGGATGTTTCTGGGGCATGCAGGACCTGATCCGCAAGCGCCCCGGGGTGGTGTCGACGCGGGTCGGCTACACCGGAGGACAGAACGACCACCCCACCTACCGCAACCATCCGGGTCACGCGGAGGCCGTGGAGATCGAGTACGACCCCGCGCGGACCGACTACCGGGCGCTGCTGGAGTTCCTGTTCCAGATCCACGATCCGACCACCAAGGATCGTCAGGGCAACGACATCGGCTCCAGCTACCGGTCGGCGATCTTCTATCTCGACGACGACCAGAAGAGCGTCGCCCTGGACACCATCGCCGACGTGGACGCCTCCGGCCTGTGGCCGGGCAAGGTGGTCACCGAGGTGACCCCGGCGGGTGCGTTCTGGGACGCCGAGCCCGAGCACCAGGACTACCTGGAGAAGTTCCCGAACGGCTACACCTGCCACTACCCGCGCCCGGACTGGAAGCTGCCCAAGCGGCAGACCACCGCCTCGTGATGTTCCGGTAGGCACGAAATTGACCGCACCACCCGATCGGGTGGTGCGGTTTTTCGTCGGACACCGGATTACCGCGCATCCCACATCACGAGACCGTCGCTGCCTAGACTTGCCACTCATGCGACTGAGCACGCGCAATCAACTCGACGGCACGGTGGTCTCGGTGACCCGCGGTGAGGCGATGGCCGTGGTTCGCATCCGGCTCACCGGCGGCGACGAGATCACCTCCTCCATCACCCGCGACGCGGTGGACGACCTCGGCCTCGCCGAAGGCACCCCGGTCAAGGTCCTCATCAAGTCGACCGAGGTGAGCCTCGGCGTCGAATAGCGGCGCTGCGCCCCGTCGGATTTCCGGTCTCCGGAGTTCGTCGGCGGGCGCTGATATCGTCCGGCCATGCTGATCGACGGGGCGGGGCAGGCCGCGCACGGAATGGAATCGACCGAGCGCGTGCTCGAGATCGTGCGACGGGATCCCGACGCGTCCGTACTCGACTACCGGAACATCCCGTGGGTCGCCGGAACGCGACGTCCGATGGCGCCGGATACGTTGGGGGAGTTGGTCTTTCCCTCCGGACGGCCGCTGTCGCCGAGCCTGCGGGCGTGGCTGGCCTACGACACGACATTGCTCGAGCGCCACGGGTGGTTCGACGCCGACGGAGGTCTCGCCCCGCGACCGCCGGACGAGTTGGTCGACGCGGAACTGGGTCCGCCGTGGGCGTCGGAATTCGCCCGTTGGCGCGACGTTTCCCCGAATGTTTCCTCCTGCCGGGCGGTTCGGACTCCCGCCGGATACTGGCCGTGGGCGATCCCGATTCCACGGGGGAATATCCGGTACTCGCCGTCGATGTGGACGACCTGCCGTTCGTCGGCCTCATGTATCCCGGTTTCGACGTCTACCTGGCGCACACCGCGGGTCTGTTCACCGCTGAATTCCCGACCTATACGGCCCTTTTCGATCACGAGGTGTACGGCCGCCGCATGCGCGAACACGCGAAGCTGCGATTCGGCGGTGACTCCTGTGCCGAGTGGCCCTTCTGAGCAGGGGCGAGTGAGCCGGCGCTGCGGATCGGCGTCCGCGCCTGTCCCGACGGCTCGCTACTCGCCCGTCCCGACGGCTTGCCACGCGCCTGTGCTGATGGGGGCCATGCGCCATTTCCGACGGCTCGCGACTCGCCTGGCATGGCGGCCCACCACGCGCCCGACGCCGCGCAGTGTGCTCACCGCCGACTTCGGTTCCGAAGTCGGCCCGGCGTCAGCCGACCTTCGCCCGTTCCACGGCGCTCGCCCCGGCCAGAGCAGTGACCGGGACCATTCCGTCCGCGTCGGGCGCCTCGGAACCACCCCGCCCGGAGGTGCCGCGCAGGAACAGCGCGGCCGCACCGAACAGGACCAGCGTCATCACCAGGTACGCGTTGCGGAACACCACTTCGAACGGTCCGCGGATATCGAGGACGGTGTCCATGGTCGGTCCGAAGTAATGCAGCAGTCCGCCGGACACCGTGACGCCCGCGCCGAACAGCAGCAGCGGAGCGAGTACGCCGCGACGCCGCACAGTCACCTCGCCGAGGCAGATCAGCAGCGGCGCGACCCACACCCAGTGGTGCACCCAGCTGTACGGTGACACGGCGGTGGTCGTGAGACCGCACAGCACGACCGCGTGCAACTCGTATCCCCGCAGCGACAGCCGCCGCGCCAGGTACAGGCAGAGCGCCGCGAACGAGGCCGCGCCCGCCAACCACAGCAGTTGGTGGCCGCCGTCGACGCCCACCGCCCTGGCGATCATGCCGCGCAGCGATTCGTTGGACAGATTCTCCGGCAGCCCGACGCGCGCCGGGTCGGCGAACGCCCCACTCCAGAAGGTCAGCGAGTCCTTCGGCAACGCGGCGAACCCGAGCAGGACCGTCGCGGCGAACGAGCCGGCCGCGACGGCGGCGGCCCGGTAGCGGCGGGTGACCAGCAGGTAGAGCACGAAGAACGCGGGGGTCAGTTTGATCCCGGCGGCGATGCCGGTGAGGACGCCTTTGCCGCGCGCGGAATCGGGGAGCGCCATATCCGCGAGTACGAGCAGCAGCAGAAGTATGTTGATCTGCCCGAAGCCCATGGTGCTGCGCACCGGCTCACACCACAGCAATATTCCGGCGACCCCGATGCCCGCGAATGCCAGGCGCAGGTCGCGGCGGTAACCGAGCATCCACAGCGCGGCCCAGGACGAGGCCGCGAGCATCGCGAAATTGCCGAACCCGCCCACGAACGTGTAGAGGTCGCCGCTCAGCCCGCCCAACGGGACGAACAGCAGCGCGGCGAACGGTGTGTAGACGAATTCCCAGACACCGCGGGTATTGCCGAGCAGCGGGGTGTCGTAGACGGAATCGCCGTCCGCGACCCGGTTGCCCGCGATCTGATACACGCTCAGATCCTTGAGGTGCATGAGCACCTGCGGCAGGTCGAACACCATTTTCAGATACCAGCCGCCCGCGATCGCGCCGACGACGAGAATCGCCAGGTACGCGGGGGTGCTGAGGGAACGTCGTCGTGGTGAGTCCGGGTCCGAGACGGTTGTTTCGGCTTCGGCGATCATCGACAACGGCACGCTCACTCCCTGCGTTCGGCTCCTGATTCGCGTTCCCACGCTCGCCGCACGGTGCGTATCGCGACCGTGCGGTGGGGTCTTCGCCATTCTGGCAAACATTCAGCACATTCTCCTGTTCGGTCCTTCACCAAAACTGAATGAATCTCGTAGGAAAGCTTGGTTGTTCTCCACTCGGCCGCTGTGCACACTCACTTCGGAGCGCAGAGGCGCGTTCGATTCGAAGATCACGAAGGGAGCGGCACATGAATGTCGGGCATTCCACGTCCTACCGCTCGTTCTCCCGGTGCGTCCGCTGTGCGGCCGCCCGCTGTTGTCGCTGATCGCCTCGCCCCGCCCCCTTCCGACTGCCGCCTTCGGGCCGTCACCTTCGGTCTGTCACAGCCACCGTCCTTCCTGCCTTCGCGTGGAGTTCGCACGCGAGGTCGATTACCCAGGAGTTCCCCAGATGTCACGAAGTTTGTTCGTCCGAGCCACGGTGCTCGCGACGGCGGCGGCGATCGCCGCCGCCGTACTGACCGGATGCGCGGCCTCCGGCAACCGGGTGACCGGGGCCGATGACAGCGCCACCCCGGTGGCGGGCGGCTCGTTGCGTTTCGCCGTGCTCGACGCTCCGGCGAATCTGGACCCGCATTCGGGCAGTTCCTACCCCGAATCGCTGATCACCAGCAATATCACCGACAAATTGACCTACCAGAATCCCGAGACCGGCGCGATCGAACCGTGGCTGGCGAAATCCTGGGAGATCGACGACCGGCTCACCGAATTCACCTTCCACCTGCGCGACGATGTGACCTTCAGCGACGGAAGCAGATTCACCGCGGATTCGGTCAAGGAGAATTTCGATCTGCTCGGGCGGGGTAACAAGGAACTCGGCATCATTCCGGTCACCGCCTACTGGGTCGGTTACCGCGACACCGTCGTCGTCGACCCGCTGACCGTGAAGGTGAGTTTCGACCGGCCGAATGCCGGTTTCCTCCAGGCACTCTCGCTCTACTTCTCCGGAATCGTCGGGCATTCCACACTGCAATTGCCCAAGGATCAGCGCGGGCTGGCGCGGAATCTCGTGACGACCGGACCGTTCACCGTCACCGAACACGTCTACCAGCAGAAGACCGTGCTGAAGAAGCGTTCCGGATACAACTGGGCGCCCGCGAGCCGCAAACACAGCGGCGAGGCCTATCTCGACACCGTCGAGATCGACGTCATCCCCGAGGCCGGGGTGCGGACCGGCTCGTTGCGGTCGGGCCAGGTGGACGCCATTCTGGACGTGAACAACACCGACGAGACCCCGCTGCGCAACGAGGGCTATCGCATCGTCCCCCAACTCATTCCGGGGCGCGATATCTCGCTGGATCTCAAGACCGATCTGTTCCCGACCAATGACCGCGCGGTCCGGGAAGCGGTCAAACTGGGTTGGAATCGCGACGCGCTGGCCAAGACGGTGCTGACCGACAGCTACCGGGTGTCGAGTTCGGTGATCTCCTCGCGGGTTCCCGGCTACGTCGATTTCAGCGCCGAACTGAAACAGGATCAGAAGAAGGCCGAGCAGATCCTGGAGTCGGCGGGCTGGACGAAGGGTTCGGACGGAATCCGGGTGGACAGGGACGGCAGGCGGCTCGAGTTGTCGCTGCTCGGAATCAACAACCTGGTCAACAACAAGCCCGCCTACGAACTGATCCAGCAGGATCTGCGCAAGATCGGCATCGATCTGAAGCTCAACGTGCTGCCCATTCCCGACTACACCGCGGCGGCGACCCAGCAGCAGCGCTGGAATATCCAGGTCGCCAATCAGAGTCGCGCCGATGTGGCGGTACTCGAGCAGGTGTATTCGCCGCAGTACGGCAACATGTCCAAACTCGCGCAGACCGATCCCCTCTACCAGCAGGCGATCACCGCACTCAGCGCCGTGAGTACGACACTGGACCCGAGCCGCCGGGCCGCCGCCGCCGAAGCGGCGCAACGGTTCCTGCTCGTGGATCAGGTGCTGACCGTCCCGGTCTACAACCCGGCCCAGGTGACCGCGGCCAGCCCCAAGGTGCACAACATCGGCTACGAGGCGCAGTCGCGCAATGTCTTCTACGACACCTGGATCGAGCCGAGGTAGCTCCCATGATCCGGTATGTGTTCGCCAAGCTGGGGCAGGCGGTCTTCGTGGTGTGGGGCGCCTACACCGTGACCTTCGTGCTGCTCTACGTGCTGCCCTACGACGCGGTCGACGTGCTGTTCGACCCGACCCAGGGCGATCTGATCACCGAGCAGGACAAGTCGAACGCCCGCGAGTACTACGGGCTGGACCAACATCTGATCGGCCAGTACCTGCACCGACTCTTCGACGCCGCGCAGGGAGATTTCGGGGCGTCGACCCGCAGCGGTGAACAGGTGTTGCCGCTGATGATGTCGGTGCTCCCGCAGACCGCGGCGCTGGCGGGTTTCGCCCTGGTGCTCGCCATCGTGATCGCTCTCGCGGTGGCGTTGACGGCGGGCTACGCCCGCACCCGCTGGGTCGCCGATCTGGTCGCCACCCTGCCCGCGGCGGGTGTCTCGGTGCCGGTGTTCCTGGTGGGATTGGCGCTGCTGCAAGTGTTCTCGTTCCAACTCGGCTGGTTCCCGCCGATCGGCAACGACGGGTTCGCCTCGCTGGTTCTGCCCGCGATCACCCTGGCCATTCCGGTCTCCGCGCCGATCGGGCAGTTGTTGATCAAGAATTTCGATTCGGGACTGAGATCCGGCTACGTCACGGTGTCGGTCGCCAAGGGGGCGACCAGGTTGTGGGTGCTGGTCCGTGAGGTGCTGAAGAACGCGGGCCTGCCCGCGCTGACCATCGCCGGTGTCACCTTCGGCAATCTGCTCGCGGGCGCGGTGATCGTCGAAACCGTCTTTTCCCGTTCGGGTCTGGGCAGGCTGACCGAGACCGCCGTTCGCACCCAGGACGTTCCGATCGTGCAGGCGGTGGTGGTCTTCGCCGCCGTGATTTTCGTGGCGGTGAATTTCGCGGTCGACCTCGTCTACCCGTTGCTGGATCCCCGGCTGCGGACCCGCCTGCGGACCGGGGTACCGGCATGACCGTTCTGGAGATACCCGCCGATACCACCCCCGTCGCCGCCGAGCAGCGGGTGCGTCGGGTGGCGCGCGCGGTCGTCGCGGCGCCGGGGCTGACGCTGTCCTGGCTGGTGATCGCCACCGTCGTGGCCTGGGCGCTCGCACCGTCCTGGTTCACCGCGTTCGATCCGAACGAAGGCGATTCGGACGCCAGCTTCCAGGCGCCGAGCCCGGCGCACTGGTTCGGCACCGACCGACTCGGCCGGGATCTGCTGGCCCGCACCATCCACGGCACCTCGACCACGGTGAGCGCGACCCTGATCGCGGTCGCCCTCGGTTTCGTGATCGGCGCGTCGATCGGGCTGTTCAGCGGATTCGTCGGCGGTCGGGTCGACGCGGTCGTCATGCGTTTCGTCGACGTGCTGCTCGCGATTCCCGCGTTGCTGCTCGCCATGACGGTGGTGACCGCGCTCGGCTACGGCACCCTCAATATCGCGGTGGCCGTGGGTATCTCGGCGGTGGCCGCGTTCGCGCGGGTGATGCGCTCGGAAGTACTCAAGGTGGCGCGCAGCGACTACGTCGAAGCCGCCTACGGTTCCGGCGCGGGTTTCGGGCGGGTGGTGTTGCGCCATGTGCTTCCCAATTCCGTCTCGGCGGTGCTGTCGCTGGCGGCGCTGGAATGCGGCACGGCGGTGCTCGCGGTCGCGGCACTCGGCTTCCTCGGCTACGGCGCACCGCCACCGGAGCCGGAATGGGGACTCGCGGTCGCCGAAGGCCGTGATTTCCTGGCGACCTACCCGTGGATCTCCATCCTGCCCGGTGTGCTGATCGCCGTAGTCGTGTTGTCCACCAACAGGATCGGCCGATCGCTAGGAGAGTTGTGATGAGCGCGAACGAACCCCTGCTCCGGGTCCAGGATCTGAGCGTGCGATACGGGCCGAGGGCCGAGGACGCCGTCGACGGCGTGTCGCTGGTCGTGCGGCCGGGCGAATTCGTCTCCATCGTCGGCGAATCCGGATCCGGCAAGAGCACGACCATCCACGCCGCCCTGCATCTGCTGCCGCCGGGTGCGCGAGTACGTGCCACCGCCCTCGAACTCGACGGCCGCGACATCACGGGGTGGAACGACCGCAAGCTGGCTCGGCTGCGCGGGCCGTTCGTCGGATTCGTGCCGCAGGATCCCGGCACCTCCCTCAACCCCGTCAAACGGGTGGGCACGCAGGTGCTGGAGGCATTGCGGTTGCATCGGCGGATGGCCTCGGGTCCGGGGCGGGATCTGGCCCTGGCCAAACTTGAGCTGGCGGGTCTGCCGGACCCGGAGCGCGTGTACGAGCGGTATCCGCACGAACTGTCCGGCGGGATGAAACAGCGCGTGCTCATCGCGATCGCCCTCGCCAACGATCCCGCGCTGCTGGTCGCCGACGAGCCGACCTCGGCGCTGGATGTGACGGTGCAGAAGGTCATCCTCGATCACCTGGCCGGGCTGCGGACCACGCTCGGCCTCGGGGTCCTGCTGGTCACCCACGATCTCGGCGTGGCCGCCGAACGTTCGGACCGACTGCTGGTGATGCAGCACGGTCGGATCGTGGAACAGGGCAGTGTCGAACAGATACTCACCGACCCCCGCGAGGAGTACACCCGCAAACTGGTCGAGACCGCGCCGTCGCGGCACAGTGTCCGATTGCGGCCCAGCCGGAAACGGGAGTCGGTCGCCGTGTCCGAGCCGTCCGGCCCGCCGTTGCTGAGTCTGCGGGGGCTGACCAAAACCTTCGGCTCGGCCGGATTCCGCGCCGCCGACGACGTCGGGATCGACGTCGCCGCCGGGTCGACCCACGCCATCGTGGGGGAGTCCGGGGCGGGGAAATCGACCGTCGCGCGTATCGCCGTCGGCTTCACCGCGCCCGACAGCGGTTCGGTCTGGTTCGACGGACAGCGGATCAGCGGGCGTTCGCGCAGGCAATGGCGGCCGGTGCGCCGAGGTATCCAGTTCGTCTACCAGAATCCGTACTCCTCACTCGATCCGCGATTCGACGTCGAACAGATCATCGCCGAACCGCTGGTGACCTTCGGTCTGGTGGACGGACGGGCGCGACGGCGTGAACGGGTGACCGAACTGCTGGATTCGGTGGCGCTCGAGCGCGCGCATCTGAGCCGCAAACCCGCCGAACTGTCCGGCGGGCAACGACAGCGGGTCGCGATCGCGCGGGCGCTGGCGGCCGGTCCCCGTGTGCTGGTACTGGACGAGGCGGTCTCGGCGCTGGACGTGTCGGTGCAGGCGCAGATTCTGCAACTGCTGGTCGATCTGCAACACGAACAGGGGCTGACCTACCTGTTCATCACCCACGATCTGGGCGTGGTGCGACTGGTCGCCGACGAGGTCACCGTGATGCGCGCGGGTCGTGTCGTCGAATCGGGCACCGTGGCCTCGGTTTTCGCCGCGCCGGAACACGAATACACCGAGCGCCTGCTGGCCGCGGTGCCCGGTGTCGGTGCCCGGACGTCCGAACTGGTTCGGGTCTGAGAGCGCGAGTGCCCACCGTGAGAACCGAATGAAATCCACCGGGGGACCCTCGCGCCGCCCGCACCCGACACGACACCGACAGGAAGGCGAACCGCCGATGACAGCCGTGGTAACCGAGCGGACCGCGCACGGACTCGACGACGCCGCGTTCACCGCGGCGCTGGCGGTGATCGCCGAACGCGCGGAGGAACACGACCGCACCGGGGCGTTCCCGTTCGCGGCCTTCCGCGCCCTGACCGAGATCGGCGCGCCCGCCCTGGTCGTGCCGACCGAATTCGGCGGTAGGGGAGCGGGGATCGCCGAAGCCGTCGAGGTGATCGAGAGGATCGGCGCCGCCGACCCGTCGGTCGGACTGATCCTGCAATGGAACTACACCAACCACCTCGGCCTGGCGCGCGCCGACAACCCGTGGCCCGCCGAACTGAAGGAACAGGTGTTCCGCTCGGCGGCCGAGTCCGGCGCGCTGATCAACGGCCTCGCGGTCGAACGCGAACTCGGCAGCCTCTCGCGCGGCGGTCTGCCCGCGACGACCGCCACCAGACTGGCCTCCGGCGACTGGCGTATCGACGGTGAAAAAGCCTATGCCACCGGCATTTCAGGGCTGAGCTGGTTCACGGTCACGACGACGACCGCGGAACCGAGCCCTCGGATCGCCACCTTCCTGCTCGACCGCTCCGCCACGAACTGGCGAATCGAGAAGACCTGGAACCACCTCGGACTGCGCGCCTCCGACACCCAGTCGGTGGTGTTCGAGGGCACCGTGGTGCCGCAGGCGCGTCTGGTGGAACTGCGCGATCCGGCCGACGGCGCCGGGAAACCACGCAGGCCAGGACGGCAGGCACTGCCGCTGCTGCTGGCCGCGAACTACAACGGCGTCGCGGTCGCCGCGCGGGACTGGCTGGTCCGCTACCTGCACACCAGGGTGCCCACCGCGCTGGGCGCGTCGCTGGCGACGGTGCCGCGCTATCACGATCGGGTCGGTGAGATCGAGGCGTGGATCCAGACCAGTCGCGCGCTGCTGCGCCAAGGCGTCGCCGCGCTGAGCACCGACCCCGACGGTTCGCTGCCGGGGCTGGCCAAACACGTCGCCACCACCACCGCCATCCGCGTCACCGAATCCGCGCTCGACCTGACCGGCAACCCCGGCCTCGATCGGCGGTATCCGCTGGAACGGCACCACCGCGACGCCATGGTCGGCCGAATCCACACCCCGCAGAGCGATTTCGTGCTGGCGAACCTCGGTCGCGCCGCGATCGCGGCGGGCCGTGACCCCCAGGAGAAACAGGTATGACCCGACGGCAGGTCCATCTGAACGTCAATATCCTCAACGCCGGTGTCTTCGGCGGGTCGTGGCGCTTCCCCGGCACCGACCCGGTCGCGAGTTTCACCCTCGACCACTACGTGCGCATCGCCAGGCGCGCCGAGGAGGCGACCTTCGACGCCGTCTTCCTCGCCGACGGTCCCGCGATCCGCGAAGACCTGCGCTACCGGCCCTTCAACAGCCTGGAACCCTCGGTGGTGCTGGCCGCGGTGGCCGCGGCCACCAGCCGGGTCGGGCTGATCGCGACGCTGTCGTCGAGTTACAACCACCCCTACGATGTCGCCCGTCGATTCGCTTCGCTCGATCAGCTCAGCGGCGGACGTTCGGGCTGGAATGTGGTGACCACCGCGGGCACCGAGGCCGCCGCCAATTTCGGCTACGATGCCGAACCCGAACACGCCGCCCGCTACGAGCGCGCGGCCGAATTCGTCGAGGTCGTCCGAAAGCTCTGGAACAGTTGGGAACCCGACGCCCTGCTCGGCGACAAGGCGAATCACCGCTTCGCCGATCCGGACAAGATCCATCCGGCCGCGCACCACGGCGCCCGTTTCGATGTCGAGGGCGCGCTCAATGTGCCGCGTTCACCCCAGGGTGAGCCGGTGGTGGTACAGGCGGGCGCGTCCAAGGACGGGCGCGCGCTGGCGGCACGGGTCGGCGAGGTGATCTTCACCGCGGCCCAGACCGAGGACGAGGCCGACGAGTACTACCGCGACATCAAGTCACGCGCGGTGGCGCTGGGACGGCGTGCGGAGGACGTGGTCATCCTGCCGGGACTGTCCACGGTGATCGGCGCGACCGAGGCGCAGGCCGCCGAACGTCGCGAACTGCTCGCCGAACTGGTGCCGCCGGAATACGCGCTGGCCCGGCTGGCGAGCCAACTCGGCGTCGAGCAGGACGCCCTCGCGCTGGACTCGCCACTGCCGTGGCAGCTGCTCGCCGATCCCGACGAGGCGGGCGGATCGCAGACCTTCTACAAGATCGCGCTCGGCCTCGCGCGCCGCGAGAACCTGACCGTGCGGCAATTGCTGCGCCGACTCGGCGGCGGGGCCGGACACCGCATCGTCACCGGCACACCCGAACAGATCGCCGACGCCATCATCGACTGGGTCGACAAGGGCATCGCCGACGGATTCAACCTGATGCCCGATGTCCTGCCCGGCGGCTTCGACGATTTCGTCGACGGTGTCGTGCCGATCCTGCGTCGGCGCGGCGTCTTCCGCACCGAGTACTCCGGAACCACCCTGCGCGACCATCTCGGGCTTCGCACCCCGGACCATGTCGCACGTCAGCACGAGGGAGCCGCGTGATGAGCCGACGACTACGGTTCTTCGTCAATATCGGCAGCGCCGGATATCACCGGGCCGCATGGCTGGAACCGGGACTGCCCGCCGACGCCTTCATCCGGCTCGACCACTACCGGCGTGTCGCCGAGATCGCCGAGCGCGGCGCACTCGACGGGCTGCTCTTCCCCGATATCCCGGTCCAGCAACCCGGCATCGCCCGGGCGCCCGCAGCCACCCTCGACCCGATCCTGCTCGCGGCCGCGCTGTCGGTCTCGACCGAGCGGATCGGACTCGTCCCCACCGCGACCACCTCGCTGAACCTGCCCTACAACCTCGCGCGCCGTATCCTCTCGCTCGATCACGCGACGGGCGGGCGGGCCGGATGGAACGTGGTCACCACCTTCGAGCCGAATGCCGCGCGCAACTTCGGGATTCGTCAGCTGCCCGAACGCGACGAGCGCTACCGGCGTGCCGCCGAATACGTCGAACTCACCGGAAAGCTCTGGGACAGCTGGGAAGCCGACGCGATCATCGGCGACCAGGAGTCCGGCCGGTTCGCCGATCCCGAACGGGTGCACGCGGTGCGCCACCGCGGTGAATTCTATTCGGTGGCGGGGCCGTTGAACGTCACCCGGTCGCCGCAGGGCAGACCCGTCCTCGTGCAGGCGGGCGCCTCACCGCAGGGCAGGGCCTTCGCGGCCGCGCACGCCGAGGTGATCTACACGACCCAGCTGAGTCTGTCCGCCGCACGGGAATTCGCCGAGGAGATCCGGGCGACGGCCACCTATTCCGGTCGCGACGGTGAGGCCATCCGAATCCTGCCCGGCCTGATCCCGGTACTCGGCGCGACCGAGGCCGAAGCTCGCGACCGCTTCGACGAACTCCAGGGCAGGCTGCACCCCGACAGCACGCCGGTCCGGGAACTGGCCGCCTGGCTCGGCTACCCGGACGCCGAGATCGATCTGGACGCGCCGCTGCCGCAGCGGCTGACCGTCCTGCCCGAGGGACGAATCGGTCCGCAGGGTTTCTTCACCTCGCTGACCAGGTACGCCACCGAGACCGGCTATCCGGTGCGGCGCCTGCTGACCGAATTCCTCGGCGGGCACCGGGTGGTGGCGGGAACCCCGAAATCGGTGGCCGACCACATCGAATTGTGGTTCCGCAACGCCGGGATCGACGGCTTCACGATCATTCCCGCGGTGCTGCCCTCGCACCTGGAGGATTTCGTCGACCAGGTGGTGCCGGAGCTGCGCCGTCGCGGGCTGTTCCGTCACGAGTACGAGCACGAGACCCTGCGCGGCCACCTCGGTCTGCCCGAACCGGCGAATTCGTTTGCCCGCGAGACAGTTTCCACGACAAGAAAGTGACGGATCCGACGATGACACATCGCTATCTGGGCCGGACCGGAGTCCTGGTCAGCGCGCTCACCCTGGGCGCCATGAATTTCGGCGCCTGGGCCAACCGCGACCACGACGACGCCGCGCGGATCATCCACCGGGCACTCGACGCGGGGATCAACGTGGTCGACACCGCCGACGTGTACTCCCAGGGCGAGAACGAGGAGATCGTCGGCAAGGCGCTGGCCGGTCGCCGCTCGGAAGTGGTGCTGGCCAGTAAATTCCACGGCCAGATCGGGACCGATCCCAATACCAGGGGCAATTCGCGGCGCTGGATCGTGCGCGCGGTGGAAGACAGCCTGCGCCGCCTCGGCACCGATCACCTGGACCTCTACCAGGTGCACCGGCCCGACCCCGAGGTGCCGATCGAGGAGACCTTGCGCGCACTCGACGACCTCGTCGCCGCGGGCAAGATCCGCTACTACGGCACCACCACCTTCGAACCGCACCAGCTGGTCGAGGCGCAGTGGGTCGCCCAGGATCGCAACCTGAACCGGCCGGTCACCGAACAGCCGCCGTATTCGATTCTCGCCAGGGGCGCGGAGCGGGCCACCCTGCCGATCGCGCAACAGTACGGCCTCGGGGTCCTGACCTGGAGTCCGCTGGCGGGCGGGTGGCTGTCCGGGAGATACCGGGCGGGGGAGACCGCGACCGAATCCAGCCGGATCGACCGCCAGCCGCACCGCCACGATCCGGAACTGGCCGCCAACCAGCGCAAACGGGCCGCCGCCGAGGAACTGGCCAAACTCGCCGACGACGCGGGTCTGACGCTGGTCCACCTCGCGCTGGCCTTCGTCCTCCAGCATCCCGCGGTGAGCACCGTCATCATCGGCCCGCGCACCCTCGACCACCTGGAATCCCAACTCGGGGCGGTCGACGTGCGCCTGGATGCCGAGATCCTCGACCGCATCGATCAGATCGTCGCGCCAGGGGTGACGATCAGCCCCGCGGACGAGGGCTATCTGCCGCCTTCGCTCACCGATGCCGCCACCCGCCGCCGCGACCCCGCAGGAGTTCTCCGATGAGCCTGTCCGACCTCCGTCCGCTCGGCCGCACCGGTGTGCGGATCAGCCCTTACGTGCTGGGCGCCATGAATTTCGGCACGCGCGGCAGCACCACCCACGAGGAATCCGTCGCCCTGATCCATCGCGCGCTCGACGCCGGGATCAATGCCATCGATACCGCCGACACCTACTCGCGCGGGGAGTCGGAGGTGATCGTCGGCAAGGCGCTGCGCGGTCGTCGCGACACCGTGATCCTGGCCAGCAAATTCCACAATGCCGTCGACGACGATCCGACCCACCGGGGCAACTCCCGGCGCTGGATCGCGCGCGCCGTGGAGGATTCGCTGCGCCGACTCGACACCGAACACCTCGACCTCTACCAGGTGCACCGGCCCGAATCGGTGACCGCGATCGAGGAAACCGTCGGCGCGCTGGACGATCTGGTGCGCGCGGGCAAGATCCGCTACTACGGCACCTCGGCCTTCCCGCCCGCCGAACTCGTCGAAGCGCAGTGGGTCGCCGACCGACGGAAACTGAATCGTCCCGCTACCGAACAGGTTCCGTATTCGCCGCTGGTACGCGGTATCGAACGCGAAACCCTGCCCGTCGCGCGCAAATACGGACTCGGCGTGATCACCTACGGTCCGCTGGCCGCGGGCTGGCTGTCCGGGAAATACCGGATCGGCGCGCAGCAGCCGCATTCGCACCGGGCCGACCTGATCCCGGGACGTTTCGACATCGACTCACCGAACAACGCCGCCAAACTCGCCGCCGCCGACGCGCTCGCGGAACTCGCCGAACAGTCGGGGCTGTCGCTGATCGACCTGTCCGTCGGCTTCGTGCTCGCCCACCGTGACGTCACCGCCGCCATCATCGGCCCGCGCACCGGGGAGCACCTCGACGCCTACCTGCGCGCCGCCGAGGTGACCCTCGGAGCGGACGTGCTCGACCGCATCGACGAAATCGTCGCGCCGGGCACGATCTTCAGCGAACGCGATACCGGGGCGATTCCCCGCGCCCTCGCCGAACCCGCCCTGCGCAGGTCGGTGGTCCCGGCGCGATAGTTCCCCGCAGCGGTGGCGGCGGCCGTCGTCCGCGCTGACCTGCGCGGACGACGATCCCGAGGCGAAACCCCGTGACAGGGTGGCATTCGCCACATCACCGGTGCCGTAGTTCCCTGTCGCGAGTGGGTAAGCGACTGCCTGTTGCGAGTCGACGACGAGTGGTCACGGCCGCGCGTATCGCGGCGCGGCGGTGACCACGGGAGGAGTTCGAACTCTTGGAGGAAGTACTACGGCCACTCATCGTCGTGGCGGGAACCGTCGCGGTCACCGTGATCGCGGGCCTGTTGATCGACCGACTGCTGCGCCTGGGCGCACGCCGTCATCCCGATACCCACCTGCCGCTGCTGCTGCGAAGACTCCAGTTGCCCCTGCAACTGCTGCTGGGAACGCTGGCGTTGCAGGCGACCTATCCGCTGGCGCACCTGGACCCGCACCAGGACACCTTCATCAGGAAAATGCTCGCCGCGGTGACGATCATCGCCGTGGCCTGGCTGGCGATCCGCGCCGCGGACGCGGTGGCGGAGAATATGCTGCGCCGCTATTCCCAACGGACCAGCGAGATCTCGCGCGTGCGGCAATTGCGCACCCAGCTCGGTCTGGTGCGTCGCATCGTCACCTCGGTGCTGGTGGTCACGACGGTGGCGGTGGCGATTCTGCTGCTGATCCCCAGTATGCGGGCGCTGGGCACCTCGATGCTGGCCTCGGCGGGTGTCATCGGCATCATCGCCGGTGTGGCGGCCCAGTCGACGCTGAGCAATCTCATGGCCGGGTTGCAGATCGCCTTCGGCGATTCGGTCAAGATCGGCGACACCGTGGTGGTCGAGGGCGAATGGGGTGTGGTCGAGGAGATCACCCTGGCCTTCCTCACGGTGCGGATCTGGGACGACCGCCGACTGACCATGCCGGTCTCCTACTTCAACAGCAAACCGTACGAGAACTGGTCACGCGGCGGCGCGCAGATCACCGGCACCGTCTACCTGCATCTCGACCACAGCACGCCGATCACGCTGTTACGCGAACACCTGCACGAGTACCTGCGTGAACGCCGGGAATGGGACGGCCGTTCCTGGGGTCTGGTCGTCACCGACAGCACGCCGACGAATATCGTCGTGCGGGCCACCATGTCGGCCGCCGACGCCGACGACGTGTGGGATCTGCGCTGCGCCGTCCGCGAGGAACTGCTCGGCTGGCTCGGGCGCACCCATCCGCAGGCGCTGCCCAAGATTCCGACCGCACTGGCCGGACCGTCCGACGGCGACTACCGGATGGCGATGAGCGCCAACGGTTCCCGTGGTGAATCCGACGAATGACGGGCGGCGCTACCGGAATTCGCGGTAGAGCTCGGGCAGGAACCCCGCGAGGTGGTTCATCTCCTGACCGCAGTGCAGCAGCAGATCCCGCGCCGCGTCCAGATCGGCCGCGATATCCCTCGGATCGACCGAGGGGCCGCGGCCGACGGCGTCGGCGGCCCTGGCCAGGTCCGGGACCCGCAGACTCCACATATTGAGGTAGAAGCGGCTGCGCATCTCGCATCCGCCGGTGATCGGCCTGACCTGGTGGGCCAGCCGGCCGACGTCCAGCGGGGCGACACTGCTGCCGACCTTGCCGAAGACGACGGTCTGTCCTTCGGGGACGTCGAATCCGTGGGCGATCGGGTCCTGGAACGCGATGGCGAGCTGTTGCAGTTCGGTGCCGATGTACTCGTCGACGTAGGAGATGTTGCCGACGTATCGTTCGCGGTCCGGCAGCGGTGCGGCGGTGCGGTCGGCGGCGATGGCCGCGTACAGGTGCGCGTCGGGATGCCACAGTTTGTAGCGCGCCGATTCCGAGGAATGCCAGCCGAACCACCAGTCCCACATGGCGGCGGTGACACGGGGCATCTCGGTGCGCACCGCGACCCACGCCTGGCCGGAAGCCGTGCGCCCGTACCCGGTTTCGATCGGCGACGATCCGGTCGCGGCGAGATCGGCGCGCAGCGCCGAGAAGTCGGGGATGTCGGCGGCGGGCGTCGGCGGCCCGGCGTAGGCGGCCGATACCGGCGCGGGTTCGCGCGCGGTGCGGTCGGCCATGTATTTCGCGTACGGCCGGGTGCGATCATGCTCGGAGTAGCCGCGATATCTGGTATTCGGTGAATCGGGTTCGGCATTCGCCGCGCCGACGCCGGTGACCATCGCGCCCGCCACGGCGGCTCCGAGGGAAAGTGTCACTCTGCGTGTCAGGTACCGCTGTCTCGCCACCCGACGAGATTAGCCAGGCCGGGCGGACGACGACAGGAGTTACCAACAGTTCACAACGGGACCGTCCGTCGCGCGGCACTTCTCGGAGACATGTCACTGGCACGACGTCCGCCCGGCAGTCGTGCTACCGGGCGGGTCTGCCGTGGCGCCCGGGACTATTTGTGCGGAACGGCCGTGACCGCTGCGCGACGACCTGTGCCCCGGCTGGCCGCGCCCCGCGCAGCCCGGTGGCTCGTACCGGGTCGAGATCACCGGCGAACCGTCCTGCGCGGTCGACATCTGCCCGACCAGCCTGGTGGGCGACCACAATCACGCGGCGATCGTGGCAGCGGCGGGACGGATCGTCAACGCGGCGCCCGCCGTCGTAACCGCGGCCCCCGGTATCCGCACCACCCTCGACCTGCCGTTCATCACCGGAAAAGGGGTGTTCACCGTGCCCGCCGCGTCCCAACCGGTCGGATAGCCGGTCGCGCTTCGGGCGCGCCCGCGCACCGCGGCCGCCGTCGTCCATGCGGTGGGTGACGGCGGCCCGATCAGGTCAGCGCCAGATAGGCGGCCAGGCCGACCCCGCAGATCGCCACCGCCACCCGTACGACAGTCGGCGGCAGCACCTTGACCACCGGGGGTCCGCACCATCCGCCCGCGAACGCGCCGATCGCCATCGCGGCGGCCGCGAGCCAGTGCACCGGACCGAAGAGCGCGAAGCCGATCGCCGCGACGAGGTTGGCGACCACGGTCAGATAACTCTTCAGAATGCTGGCCCGCCAGATGTGCTCGGACGTGCAGACCAGGATCAGCGCCAGGAACATCACACCGACGCCCGCGCCGAAATAGCCGCCGTACACCGCGATCGCCATCATGCCCAGCGGATACATGCGCGGGAACTCCCGATCACCCGCCAGTTCGCGCAGCTTGGGTTGCAGCAGCAGGCTCACCGACGCCGCCGCGAGTAGGAACGGCACCGCGATCTCGAACGCGTCGGCCGGGGTGAGCAGCAACAACGCCGCGCCCGCGATCCCGCCCGTCGCCGAACAGGCTGCCCAGAGCACGAGTTTGCGGCCGTCCTTGGCCAGCGCCGCACCCGAATTCGCGGTGGAGCCGACCCCGACCGCCACCATCGCCACGGTATTGGTGACATTGGCGGCCACCGGCGGCAGGCCCGCGGCCAGCAACGCCGGATAGGAGATGAGCGAGGCGATTCCGGTGACGTACCCGACCAGGCCCGCGAAGAATCCCGCGACGACGACCAGAAGGAAGGTGAGCACAGTCAACGCGGATTCTCCGGTGTTCGATGGGCGGATCACGGCGAAGGCCCCGCACCTCGGGATCACCGAGTGGCGGGGCCTCCTGCGCTGGGAACTATACGGGCGGGTAACCGGAGGGCCGCCCTCGGCCGTTCGAGTGCGCGGCGATCGTTCACGCACGCGGATCGCGCGATGTGACGCAGTCGATCGATCCTCGCCGTCGACGGCGCCGAATGGGTAGATGAGCGTCCCGCTCGCCGCCTCGTTTCCCCGCGCACGGCCGTCTTCCGCTGTCGCGCGCGCACGGATGAACGCGGACAGTTCCGCGCGGGGTGCGGATCGACCGCGCTGATCCGGTTCCGTGATCGTCCCTGCCGTCGAATGTTCGAACTCCCTCGGCACGGCCGGTGACGTCCCCTCGATCGCGCGGGCACCTGCCGAACGCACCTGACCTGAGGAGATTCCCGATGAATCGGGTACACACCGCTCTGCTTGCCTGTGCCGCGACAGCCTGTGCGGTCGCCGCCGCCGCTCCGGCCGCCCAGGCCGCCGTCCTGATCGACTCACCGACGAGCACCACCGTGATCCTGACCCCCGCCGAAGCCTCCGCCCTCTCGGTCGGAAATATCGGCGGCATCCTCGGCCAACTGCCACCGACCTTCACCCCCGAGGCGAAGACCAGCCTCGGCCACACCCTCACCCGCCTGGCCGGACAGGCCGCCGCCGACCAGCACTCGACGATGATCATCGTCATCGAAGGCCCGCTCACCGGACCGACGGCGGTATCGGTCGGCGTCTTGTCCTGAACGGGCGATTCGGGATCTCGTACTGGAATCCATTGGTAATGGACATGTTCGGCGTGGCGGTAGACGCACCGCCACGCCGAGATGAAAGCGTGCGGAAGTTACGGGCCCGGGGTATCTCTATGGTTCCTGTCAACCGGTTGCGGGCTGTGGCGCGCGGTAGGGCTGTTTGGCTCGGTGCGCTTGCGCCAGCGATCCGCGCCGGCCGATCCAACATCGTCGCCGCGCTGTCCGCGAGGTAGGCATCGGATCCACCGGCCAACGACGTGGCCGACTCCGGCATAGCCTCCCCCGCGGATCTACCACGGTGCTGACGGCATCGGGTTCCCTGAGATGCTGCCGGTGCGGAGTCGACCGCAACAGGGGGCTGTTTCCGGAACGGTCGGGAACCCGGTCCTACTACTCGAACTCGTCAACGGCCGGGCTTGGTGCTGTCGGCCAACTCGTGCAGGTAGTTCGTGGTCTCGGCGTCACCCGGAAAGTACGCCTCGACGGCGACTTCGGACAGGGTGATGCCGTGGGCGGTGCCGAAGGTCGTCACCGTGCTGAACAACGTCAGTTCGACATCGTGGTGGACCAGCCGGATCGGAAGCACGATCTCGGCCGGCTCCGTGTCGGTGATGAGCGCGGCGTAGGTCAGGAGTTCCTCGTGGAGAGTAGTCAGTTCCGGATCGCCGCTGGCCATCGCCTGACGGGCCAGGCGCGGCAACAGGTTCGCGCGTATCTGGTCCAGGTTGCGCAGTCGGTGGGCGAATCCTCGGGGGTGTAGGCCCAGTCGCATCATGTTGATGGGAGGTTGTAGTAGGGCCGGGTCGACGTCGTCGAAGAAGACCCGCACGCAGTCGTTGGCCTGCACCAGGTTCCAGTGTCGGTCGACCGCGAGCGCGGGAAAGGGTTCGTGTGGATGCAGGACCCGTTGAACGGCTTCGCGGGTGGGTCGCAGTTTCGGGTCGGACCAGTCGCGGCGGTGGAATTGCGGTGCGTGCCCCGCAGCGGTGAGTAGCCGATCGCGTTCGCGTAGAGGCACGTTCAAGTGCTCGGCCAGGTGTAGGACCATTGTCCGGCTGGGTATCGTGCGTCCGGTCTCGATGAAGCTGATGTGCCGCGAGGAGACGTCGGCCGCGATCGCCAGGTCCAGTTGACTGAGCTTGCGCCGGTGTCGCCATTCTCGCAGTAGTTCGCCTATCGGTCGGTCCGCGTGCATCGGTCCAGTATCGCGGCGTCGTGGTCGGGTCGGCCATTACGTGCCGAGTAATCGACGGGTCGTGCTCGGTCGGTCAGGCTCGTTCTCATGACGAACAACGACCTCGCGGCTCACGATCCGGCCGCGTACAACAAGCAACTGGCCCGGCGTGGCTTCGCGGAAGTCGCCGCAGGTGATTTCGATGTCCTGCGTACGCTGCTGCACGACGATTTCGTCGAACACAGCCCCGGAAACCCTTCCGGCAAGGAGGCTTTCATCGAATTCATCGCCGAGTCCGCGTTCGCCTCGGCCGGGTTGGAGTTGGCGCGGATCATCGCCGACGAGGAGTACGTGGTCGTGCATTACCGGATGACGGTGGCGGGCGAAGCGCGCGGTACGGCGGTTGTCGATATCTTCCGGATGGTCGAGGGAAAGATGATCGAGCATTGGGATGTGGTTCAGGCTGTTCCCGAACCCGAGCAGATACCGCACGGCATGTTCTGAGCCGGCAGCACCTCACGGCGCCACGAGACGGTCGGCCGGGACGCCGGCTACGTATTCGGCAAAGGGCGGCTCCGCGCGCAACTCGGTGTTGTCGACACTGTTGTGTAGCAACGCCTTACGGTAGAGCCTGGCCGTGTAAGGGTGACCGATGAGGGTTGCTGGCGATGCGCCCCGGCCGTTGGGACACGTTTGGATCACGATCAACAGGGGTAGCCCGGTGATATGACTGCGATGAATATCCAACCCGGCAGGGGCGGTCGCGTCGAGTCGGGAACCGCCCTGTTGTTCGCGATCATCGCCCTGGTCTTCGGTTTCGGGGTGGCGATGCTGGCAGGATCGCTGATGGCAGGCCTCGGCGCGGGCGCTGCGATCTGCCTGGCCATGATGGTGGCTCTGCCTTCCCTACCTTCCGGCAACGTCGTCCACGACCGCTGACCGGGCGTCGAGTCGACACCGGCCGCTCCTGAGCGGTGCACGCACCGGGGACGGGTGTGCACTGTGGACTCCGAGGCGGTGATACGGGTTCGGTCGCGACGCATGGCGGCGCCTATGCGCGCGTCCTGCGGCGACGTCGTGGATTGCATGGTCGATAGTTCGCCAGCGGCGCAGGGGCCACAACCAAGGATGGGGCAGATGCGCCGCGCCCAGTGACAGCAGAACGCTCACCGAGCCCGGATTATCCCAACGAGGGTGCCTGGCGCGGCACTAGCCGCCGTAGAGGCGAATGAAGTCCTGGGCCGGGTCGACGGCGGGAACCATGTAGCTCGACGAACTCCCGTCGAGGTGGGTTTCCTCGATGTAATAGGCGGGTTCGGCGGGCAGGCGGCGCCATCGGGCGCGTGAATCATCGACCTGTTCTTGATGGCTGTTCGACATGATTCCCCCGACAAATCGTGTCATCACATTCTACTCGAAGGGAACTCGGTGGGGCACGCGTTGCGGCACAGGCCAACTCGGACCGGAGGTTCCAGGATGTCGCTGTCGGCCCGGGCTCGGGCGTCGTGTGTTTCCCGTTTATCGCGGCTGGTTGTCGATGATGGCTTGCACGGCTGCTCCGTAGCGGGTGATGAGCGTTTCGGGATCGATGGTTTCGGGGCCGAGCAGACCGAGGTGGCGTAGGCCTGCGGCGAGGCCGAGGAGTTCGAGTATGACGAGTTGGGCCCGGACGCGGTGTTCGGTGGTGTCGTCGATGCGGTGGGCGATGGCGTCGAGGTATCGGTTGCGGGTGGCGGTGCGGGTATGTGCGGGGTCGGCGGATTCGTGGATGAGGAGCGGAGCCATGGCCCACGGCTCTGGTTCGTCGTTGTCGCGGCGGTCGACGATGCGACGTACCAGTTGCATGCCGATCGGTTCTTCGGCGGGCGGTGGTTCCTCCAGTCCGGCTGCCGACGGGTCGGCGGCGGCGAAGAGTTCGGCTTTGCTTCCGGTCAGTTTCATGACCAGTGCGGGGGAGCAGCCTGCCGCGGCGGCGATGTCCTTGATGGTGGTCGCGGTGTAGCCGCGGCGGGCGAACAGTTCACGCGCGGCGGCGACGACGGTTTCGCGGGTGGAGGTTTCGCTCATCGGGCGCCGACCGCTTGTGGGTCGTGTGCGAGATCGAAGTCGACCACGGCGGGACGGGTCAGGACGACAACGTGGCGGGTGGCGGTGCGACGGTCGGCGCCGAGCGCGGTGACCAGGTAACGACCGCTGGGAGGTTGGGCGAGTTCGTAGCTGCCGTCTTCGGCGGTGACGGTGGCGGCGACGTATTCGCCGGTGGTTTTGACCAGGCTGACCACTGCGCCCGTGCAGGGGTAGGCGCCGACGGTGACGTGGCCGTGCAGACTCAGTTGTTCGGTGAGCAGCACGTGGTGGCGTTCGGCGTCGGTGGTGAAGTCGACTACCTGTGAGTGTGGTGCCCATCCGTCGGCGCTGGTGATCATCAGGTAGGGGCCGGGTGCGGGGAGTACGACGGTGAATTCGCCGGTGTGATCGGCGCGGCTCCAGTCGACCGGTTCGCCTGCGGTGTCGAGCACGGTGATGACCGCGTGGCGGATCGGTTGTCCGCCTGCGCGGTGAACGACGCCGGTGACGACCAGTTCGTCGGGTGGTTGTTGGTCGTCGGTCGTGGTGTCGGCGGTGTCGATGCATGGGATGAACGACGCGACGGCCAGGGTCGCCAGGGCGGCGGTCGCGGCCAAGGCGAAGATGAGCTGGAAGGCGGTCAGCGACGGGTATTGCCGGTCGGCGACAGTGATGGTGACGGTGGTCAGCAGTGCGGAGATGAGGGCGCTCGAGATGGAGGTGCCGATCGATCGCATGAGGGTGTTGAGCCCGTTGGCCGAGGCGGTTTCGGTGATCGGGACCGAGCCCATGATGAGCATCGGCATGGCGGAGTAGGCGATCGCGGTGCCGACGGTGACGAGCATGGAGCCGAGCACGATGAGCGGAACCGACCCGGTGAGCAGTATCCGCAGCAGGTAGGCGAGGCCGAGTAGGGCGGTTCCGGCGATCAGAGTGTGTTTGGCGCCGATGCGTTGGATCATTCGCGCCGAGACCGGTGCGAAGGCGACCATCATCATTCCGGCGGGCATCATGCACAGCCCCGCGGTCAGTACCGAGAGTCCGAAGCCGTATCCGGTGGCGGTGGTCATCGCCAACTGTTGGGTGGTGGTCAGCATGTTGGCATACATCGAGATGCCACAGAGCAGGCCGCAGATATTGGTCAGCAGCACCGGCCTGCGGGCGGAGGTTCGTAGGTCGACCATCGGTTGTCCGACGCGGAGTTCGAACGGGAACCAGGCCGTGAAGGCGAGGATCGCGATCACCGCCGTGATCAGGGTCGGTGGACTGGTCCACCCCCAGGTGCTGCCTTTGGAGATGGCCAGCAGCATGGCGACCAGTGCGATCGACAGCAATACCGCCCCGCCGAAGTCGAATCGTCCCGGGTTGCGGACCGCGGATTCGGGGACCACCAGCAGTACCGCGACGAACAGTGCCGCCGCTGCCGCCGCCGACAGCCAGAAGATCGACTGCCAGCCCAGGCGCTCGTAGAGTATCCCCGGCAGCGGAAGTCCCAGTGCCGCGCCGACTCCCAATGTCGCGCTCATGATGGCGGTCGCACCGGCGACGCGGGCTTTGGGTAGTTCGTCGCGCAGGATCGCGATGCCGATGGGCACAAGTGCCGAGGCCAGCCCCTGTAGTCCGCGCCCGACCAGGACCGTCAGGAATGTTCCGCCGATCGCGGCGACCGCCGATCCGGCGACGATCGTGGCGAGGGAGACCAGCATCATCAGTCGTTTGCCGAACATGTCGGCCAACCGCGACAGGATCGGTGTGGCCACGGCGGCGGTCAGCAGCGTCACAGTGACGAGCCACGAGGCGCTGGCGTAGTCGACGTTCAGGATCCCGGGGAATTCGCCGAGCAGGGGAACGACCAGAGTGTGCTGTAGGGCAACCACCACGCCCGACATGCACAACACGATCGTCAGGGCGCGACTCGGCGGCGATTCGACAGGACTGTGCACGAGGCCTCCGGTTCACAGGGATGGCCCCATTCATACCATCGAGGTGAACGTGCGTTCACCCCCGAGGCGGCTGGAACCTGCCGGAGAGCCGGCTCGGTCGCGCCCGGGAGGCGCTGGGCGATACTCGCCACTCGGTCGAGTTAAGTCAATCAGTTGACTTAAAGATTGCGCGGTAGTTGACTGAACGAATGAACGATCTGATTTCCGGAGCGGTTGTGACGGGAATCGGCGTGGCGAACTGCGCGGACGCGCGATGAAGCGGACTCGAATCCGCCCGATCCAGGATGTTCAGAAAGGAAGACTCCGATGAAGATCACCATCGATCAGGTCAAATGTGTCGGGGCCGGCCACTGTGTCATGCATGCGGTCGACGTGTTCGACCAGCGAGACGAGGACGGCATCGTCGTGCTCCTCGATGAAGCCCCGCCGCAGGAACTGGCCGAGGATATCCGCCGAGCCGCGGCGGTCTGTCCCGCCATGGCCATCCACATCGAGGAATGAATCGAGTTCTGCGGTGTCACCGCAGTCGAGTACTCAGGAGTGAACAGTGTCCGAAGCGTTGATCGACACCTCCGCCGTCGCCGAGATACCCGAGTATCCGATGCTCCGGTCCGGTGCGTGCCCCTTCGCGCCGCCGCCGGAAGCGATGGAATTGGGAAAGGTCAAGCCGCTCAATCGTGTTCGGATCTGGGATGGCAGTACGCCCTGGCTGGTGACCGGCTACGCCGAGTTCAAGGCTCTGATGTCGGACCCGAAGGTCAGCGTCGATCATCATGTCGAAGGATTCCCGGATTGGAATGCGGGGATGCGCGCGATCAAGGACAGCAGGCCGAAGTCGCTTTTCACCACCGACGGTGAGGAACACAGTCGGTTCCGCCGGATGCTGACCAAGCCGTTCACCTTCAAACGGGTCGACGCGCTGCGGCCGGTGATCCAGCAGATCACCGATGAGCACATCGATCGGATCCTGGCCGGACCGAAGCCCGTGGATCTGGTCGAGGGGCTGGCATTGCCGGTGCCGACGATGATGATCAGCGAGATGCTCGGTGTTCCCTACGGTGATCACGAGTTCTTCCAGAAGCACGCGGCGGTCAACGTGGATCGTTTCGCGACGCCGGAGCAGGCGGCGGCGGGTCGCGCCGGATTGGCGAAGTATCTGATCGATCTGATCAATCTGAAGCTGGACGAGCCGGGCGAGGATGTGGTCAGCGATATCGCCGAGCGGGTCCGCTCGGGGGAGATCACGATCCTGGAGGGCGCGCAGCTCGGCACCGGCGTGTTGATCGCCGGGCATGAGACAAGCGCCAACATGATCTCCCTGGGTACTCTGGCGCTGTTGGAGAATCCCGAGCAGTTCGCGCTGCTGCGCGATACCGAGGATCCCAAGGTGGTGGCGAACGCGGTCGAGGAGTTGCTGCGCTATCTGGGTATCATCCAGAACGGCCAGCGGCGCGTCGCGGTCGGCGATATCGAGATCGCCGGTGAGACGATCCGTGCGGGTGAGGGGTTGATCTTCGATCTGTCTCTGGGGAACTGGGACGAGAAGGCCTGGGAGACACCGGAAAAGCTCGACCTCACCAGACCCGCGTCACATCATCTCGGTTTCGGCTTCGGTCCGCATCAGTGTGTGGGACAGCAGCTGGCCAGGGTCGAATTGCAGATCGTGTTCCGCACCCTGGTACGGCGGATTCCCACGCTACGTCTGGCGATTCCGTTCGACAAGGTCGAGTTCAAGCATGATCGCCTGGCCTACGGAGTGTATGAACTACCCGTGACCTGGTAACACGTCCGAAGTCGCACGTAGCGGTTCGGCATTTTAAGTCAACCGCTTGACTTAAACAAGTCACAGTAGTTGTGTGGATCACATCGAGCTGCCGACGGCGGCTGTGGTCGCGGCGAAGGGAGCGCGGGTGGGTAGGTCGGTTCGTGCCGAGCGGGCGGGGTCGACGCGGGAAGCCATTTTGTCGGCTGCGGAACAGTTGTTCGCCGAGCGCGGGGTGGGAGCCGTGTCCAATCGTCAGGTGAGCGAGGCCGCGGGCCAAGGGAACAACGCGGCGGTGGGATATCACTTCGGTTCGAAGGCCGAGTTGGTGCGGGCGATAGTGCGTAAGCATCATGCGAATACAGAGCTGTTGTGTCGGGAGATGTTGGGTCGGGCTCGGGGATCCTCGGACCCGCGTGATTGGGTGGCGTGTCTGGTGCGTCCGGTGACCGACCATTTGGCTGGGTTGGGCGGAGTGACCTGGTATGCGCGATTCAGCGCGCAATTGGTGTCCGACCCGGCGTACCGGGTGCTGTTGGCTGATGAGTCCCTGTCATCGAAGACGATTCAGTGCATCGTTTCCGGACTGCACGGCTGTCTGCCGGATTTGTCGCCGGAGTTGCAGCGCGAGCGTAATGCCATGGCGCGGTTGTTGATCGTGCATACCTGCGCCGAATATGAACGCGGGTTCGCCGACGGTTCGGTGCTGGGCGGGGTGGGATGGGAATCGGTCGCGGGGGGTTTGATCGATGCGATTACGGGGCTGTACTTGGCGCCGGTAGTGGATCGCGCATAGGCGGGCACAGCGCGTGATTCCTCCGTGACGTCGGCTTCGGTGGGGCCGCGGTGGTGCACCTCGAGGTATTGGCCGGTGCTGTTCCCGAACAGTTTCTCGCGGTCGGGTCCGAAGTCGGTGAGCGCCGCGAGGAATTCTTCGGGTGTCGCGGTCGTCGTCTCGGTGAAGTGGAGAGGACCGACGGCGGCTTCGGCCGGCGTTTTGTTCTGAATGGGTGATTCAGCTGATGACGGCAGGGAAACCGGTGGTAGCGGGCACTTTCCCGCCCAGATTCCCCGCGCGAGAATCTCGGAGCGCAACGCTCGGAACGCAAGATGGTGAATCGGCGTGGAACACTGGTTCCGACACGTAAACCGCAGCGAACACGCGATGTTTGCGTGTTCATGAGCTCAGATCCTACCGCCGGAGCCCTCCTCGGGGGTAACCGGTCGCCCGCTCAATGGATGTAGGTCGGTCGCGGCCAGGGGGTGGGGTTCGCCGGTGAGCGCGGAGAGGGCGTGCGCGACTTCGGGCAGGCCGGCTCGGACGTAGGTGAAGGTCGCGCCGAGCGAGCTCGTGGGTGCCGGTGCGTGACCGGCGTAGGCGCGGGCCACCGCGTAGCTGTACTCGCGTTCCACCCACGTCAGGGTGGTGTGTCGAAGCCAGTGGATGCTGAACTGCAGAGCCTGCGCCCACGGGAGGTGCTCGCGCAGACGCTGGCTGAGGTAGTCGAAGCGCCGCCGCCCCATCGCTTTGCCGTTGCGGTATCGCAGCAGTGCCGCTATCGTGTCGGTTCCTCCACGAGTCCGGACGTGGTTGAGAAGATGACGTGTCAATGAGGGGGAGATGGGCTGGCGACGGACTGTGCCGCCCTTCTCGTGGAGTTGCAGCAGGCAGTCGGTGCTGTTGAGGTCCGCGACTCGCAGGGCGAGAGTGCCGCCGCGTCGGCAGGCGGTTTCCAGATGTAGTCGAAAGATCAGCGCGTCGAGTTCGGGGTCGTTGCCGGTGGTGGAGGCGACCTCGGCCAGTTCCATGACGTGTGCCAATGACAGCGCGTGGCGCGGACTGGGCAGCTGAGGCGGACGCCGGATCCTGCTTGCGGGATTGTCGGCGGGATGGATGAGGCTGTCGCCTTCAGCGTGGCGGTAGATGCAGCGCAACGCCGAGACGAAGCTCGCCGCGGCACCGCGACCGTCACGAGAATTCGCGCGCACGACAGCGTGGGCGCGGTGTGTGTTGATGAGCTGGTCGATCTCGGTTGGTGTGGGCTCATCCAGCTTCCGCCCACCCCACGTGGTTTCGATGACATGCCAATACGAGTCGTAGTTCTTGACCGTCACCGGTGAGATCGACGCACGCAATTGCCTCAGATAGGAGGTGAAGGTGGGAACCGCCGCGGGCGGAGATACCGAGATCGACAGGTCCTCGACGGTGAGGCCGAGGCGGGTCAGCAGGTGGAGTGCGGTGGCGACGTCGTCGGACTTCATGGCTTCGGTGCCCGAAGGTCGGGGTGTCTGCATGCCAACGCGTCGGCGACATAGGCGGTGGAGTACACCGCCAGCACGTCATTGTCGGGGGCAGCGAGCAGGAGGACGCGATCGGTGAGCCCGATGTGGGATTCGCGGCGTAGTCGGGCCGGAAGACTGAGGTAGCCGGAGGCGCCGATGGTCCATCTGCCGGTCGGCTCGGCTACGACAACGACGCGCCCCGGCTCGGCGGACAGAGTGAGCGGCTGGCCCGGTTCCCAATGCAGGACCTTGATCGCGGAGCGTTCGCCCAGGCGTCCCCGGATGTCGACCGTGGTTGTCGCCATGTAGATCTCACCGATCGGGCTGATCGGTTCGGGTGGGGGAAACCGCAACGGAACACCGCCGAACTGCGATGGTCTGCGGTTCGAGGTGAACATGCCGCGGAAACCGACCAATGCTTCGGGGTGGCTGCCGCCAATGGATGATCGGGAAGGCATAGAACTCTCGATTCTTTTGCCAGCCCGCTGATCCCGTTCCGCTTCCATGAAACCCGATCTTCAACGATTTCGCCACACCGAGCTGCGGTGGAGCTGAGCTGGCTTGCGCGCCTGGTTACCGCGAGCAGGCCTGACTGACCCGAATCGCTCGCGCTGCCATGAACCGTGCCCGGTATCAGCGCTGAACTGCGCGAGGCTCGAATTATTTGGGGGTGCGTGCGATGTCGATGCGGATGGTGTCGTTGTCGGGTATGACGAAGACGCGGTCTCGGGTGGCTTTCCATTGTTGGGGGAGCAGGATGTAGCGGTCGGGTGTGCGTGCCAGAAGCCAGACGCCGCTGTAGACCCATTTGTAGCGTTCGTCGGGGTGGTCGATGTGGCCGGTGACGGTGCCGGGGCCTTGGATGCCGAGTCTGTCGATGCTGAAGATCATCACCGACGGGTAGTGGTGGAAGTGTTGGTTCTCGGCTTGTTGGGCGGTGGCGGTGCCTTCGCGGTGGGCGTAGGAACCCACTGCCCACAGACATCCGATGAGAGCGAGGGCGATGAACGCGGCCATGTTGATTCTGAGCGCGGAGGTCTCGCTGTTCGTGTTGCGTGGACGTAGGCCGAGTAGTGCCCGGTATCTGATGCGTAGGGAGTTCGAGTATCCGAGCAGTGCGACGCCTGCGATCAGCATGACTGGTAGCCAGAGGCCCAGAGCGCTGGTGACCACGGCTGGGGTGCTCTCGGGTAGCTGGATGAACATGACCGCTGCGACGAGCACGGTGATCGCCACCCCGATGGAACAGGTTGCGGCTACCCACATGCGCAGCACTCGTCGTGGCCTGCGGCGGCGGATGGCGTGCCATTGGGGTAGTCGGCGTGCCGCGAGCAAACACCACGGTGACGAAGATCGCGACGACGGCCGGGCGGAAGCCGCCGTTGAGGCTGCGCAGTACATAGTCTTGGGTGGAGAATCCGAGCAACCGCAGGTCGACACCGAAATGCTGGTAGAAGGCGCTGGCGTAGGCCCATCCGAAGTAATAGAGCACTCCGGTCACCACGACGGCTTGGGAGGCGACGACGGTGATAAGTGACCACGCCGACCCGATGGTGGCGGGTTCGCGCGCGTTCACGGTGTACCCGGGTCGACGGGCCCGGTGGACGGAGGCGGTTGTGGCGTGTCGTTCGGTGTCTGTGTCTCCGGGGCTGGTGGTTCGAAACTGGTTGTCTCTGCCTCGGTGTAGGGCAACGGAGTTGCTGTGGGCGGAATGATCCCGGTGAGGATCGGCGGCGAATCGTGCGCCGACGAGGACTGTGTGGTCGGTGCCATGCCGTTGGTCGGGGTCGCTCCACCGGTCGGCAATTGGTCCTCGGTCGAGGACGGATCCGCGTTCTGTGGCGTTACCGTGGCGGGGAACGTGTTTGGTACGTGTTGCGGATTCTGCTCCCGATCGCGGCATCCCCCCGCTACCAGGCACAGTCCGACTGCGGCGCTCAGGGCGGTCACCTTGACTGAAGCGAGTGAATTGTTCATTGCGCACAACCGATCACGTCGGGGTGCTCGACGGGCTGATACTCCCGGAACATCGACTCGGCCTTCGCACTTGAATCATCGGACGCGGAGCCGGTGTGCACCTGTGATGCACACAATGATCGTCGGACCTCGAGGGGATCAAGTCCAAATGCGTGGTGTAGCAGGATGGTCGCCGCGTGATCCTGTTTGGTCAGGCGGTCAGTGCTGCGGTGGCGTCCTCCTGTTCGGTGGCGGGGTCGGTGAGGCCGCGAGAGCGCGTCAGGACGTCGAGGCCGAGGTAGCGGCGGCCTTCGATCCATTCATGTTGTTCGGCGAGCACGGCCCCGACCAATCGGATGATGGCTTGTCGATCGGGGAAGATCCCGACTACGTCGGTGCGGCGACGGATCTCTTTGTTCAACCGTTCTTGGGGGTTGTTGGACCAGATCTGACGCCAGATCTGTTTCGGGAAGGCGGTGAACGCGAGCAGATCAGCGCGTGCGCCGTCGAGATGGGCGGCGACTTTCGGCGCGAGCCGGGCGAAGGCGTGGTTGAGCCGGGATGTGTTGGGCCGCGCGATGGATACCCTGACGGGAATCGTCGTGGTCGGATTCGGGCTGAAGCTGGCGGCCAGTCACCGCTGACCATCATGACGACGAGCAGGCCGCTCGTCAGTCGGTCCACCAAAATCCGCTACTGCCGCGATCCGCGCGATCCCCGGGAGTTGCGGTGCCGGGGGTGACCGACTCTCTCGGGTAGCCCAGTGATCTTGACCTGGTCCACAGCTCCGATAGCCTCATGTGTGTTGTGCCTCACAGGACAGTTCACTACTAGCGACAGGAGGCTGCCGACATGGGCGCTTTCAGCGAAAAGTGGGACAAGGTGGATTTCAAACAACGCGAAGACCATTCCCTCTGACGACCTCAACGACGAGGACGACCACGAGGTCGAGGACACCAGCACCGACATCGACACCGAGATCGCCGCTGCGCTGCAGGAGAAGATCGATCGCGGGGAGTATTGACCGAGTAGGGCGACAACAGTTGCGCGGTTGCAGCACTTTCCGCTGCGTCGATCACCGCCCGGCAGCACGAGCGCGGCGCAGAGGTCCGGCACGCGAGCCCTTCGGCTCCAGCATCCCGAGTGGCACTCTCGATGCTGACTTCAGTCGGATTGAGTGAGCTGTCAATGACACACGGTCTCGGGGGCCACGCGCAGCATGGCCCGCGCCGACGCGTCGTTGCCGACCCGTGCCGCCGATTCATCGAGTGCGGCGCCGCCAGGTCGCGCGCATCGGCGGTGCCCAGGCGGCGAAGCAACAGCTAACCACTGGCAGTTAACGATTGCCCGGCCCAGGGGCTGTGCGGATGGAGCGGCGATCTGCCGTGTTGCCTGGACACAGGCGTCTTCGCCGTGATTGCTCGACGCCCACGCCAGGATGAAGGGATGACACCGACGCTGCACGACCGGCGCTGGAGCGTGCACCGCCACATCCCGGTGCCGCCGGATGTGGTGTGGCAACTGCTCACCGATCTCACGGCCTGGCCGCAGTGGGGTCCCACGGTGTGCGCTGCCGCCCTCGACGACGCTGAGCTGACCGCGGGTGCGCGCGGCACCGTGAAGACCATGGTCGGAGTGAGGCTGCCGTTCGTCATCACCGACTTCGTCCCGGGACGCCGCTGGGCGTGGACGGTGGCGGGGATCCCCGCCACCGTCCACGAAGTCGAACCGGTCCAGGGCGGATGCCGGGCGTCGATGTCGGCACCGCTGTGGGCACCGGCCTACCTACCCATCCTCGATATCGCCCTTGTCCGTATCGACCGTATGGCCCGACACAGACATCGGGATCAGACGTGACGCTCGCGGGAGCCGCGCGACCGCTCTACCAGTACGGGGACGGTCTGTACCGATTCAGCCGACGGCCAGAGCGGATCGCGGGCGAGTACGGGCTGAGGCTGCGTGACGGCGTCGGCCGGGGCGGGCAAGTCCGACATTCGGCAGGCCTTCAGCCAGCTGCGGCCCGCTGTGCTACCGAGTTCACTCGAGCGGATTTCGGTAGAAGAGGGCGATGACGACCAGCGCAGCACCCACTCTGGATCTCGACCATCGCTTGGTTGGGCGACGTGCTGCAACCGATCCCGCCCCCGTTGTGCTCACGACTCAGCCTACGAGTCCCACGGGTACGCGCGATGATCTGCTGAACGAGTTCTTTGTTCGGACAGTCGAAGGTTGCATCCTGTCAGCCGTTATGTCCTACGTGTGACTTCCTCGTCCTCGCGGTAGATGAACCGTGATCGGCAGGCCGTCGCGCCCGTCGGCCCGACATACGACCGCGCAGAAATGGGATGCATCCGGATCTGTGGTTCGGCGAGATAGCAGACACCTACGAGCCGGGGTTGCGCTGGTCAGTGTTCGTCCTCGATTTCGAACGACTCGATGGCCATGGCCAGCAGGGTGTAGCAGCCCGTGGCGAATACGAGATCCATCACCTGTCGCTCATCGAGATGCTCGTGCAAGCACTTCCAGTGCGTCTCGGAGATCTTGCCGCGGTCGATCAGGTCATCGATGGCATCGATGACAGCGCAGGTCGGCGGGTCGTCGGTCAGTCCGGTGCGTATCTCTTCACGCCGAGATTCGGTAAGCCCCGCGCGCTCGGCCAGGGGCACATGGTGGTCCCACAAGTATCGGGATTCGCGCCGCGTGGCCGTGCGAAGGACGATCGTCTCGGTGATGTGCGCCGGCAGGGTCGTCCTCGCGAGTACGTGGAGATTGAAGGTGAGGTATGCCTTTGTCAGCTTCGGATGCCGTACGAAGGTGGCGAGCATATTGCCGACGGTGTCGGGACGAGCACGCTCGGTGGGCATCATCACCGAAAGCGCGCGGACGACGTCGTCATCCCAGTGCTCGGCCGAGAGCGGTTGTAGTCTGGCCATATCAAATCACCGTTCCGCCGTTGACACCGAGGATCTGACCGGTGATGAATCCCGCGCGCTCCGAGGTCAGGAAGCCGACGGCCGCGGCTATGTCATCGCTGGTTCCCATGTGCCCCAGAGGGATTCGTTTGGCGAGTTCGTCGGGTGTGTACAGTGTTCCCTCGGCTTGGGACTGCCGTGCCATCGGGGTGTCGATACTCGACGGTGGGATGTTGTTGACGGTGATCCCCTTTGGTGCGAATTCATTTGCCAGGGATCTGGTGAGAGTGATGACGGCGCCTTTGGCCGCGGCGTAGTGCGCCATGTAGGGAGATCCCCGCTGGGCGCTGGAGGACGAGATTGTGACTATGCGACCCCAGCGCGCCCGGACCATGTCCGGCAGGGCGACTTGGCAGCAGTGGAATGTGCCGGTCACGTTGACGCTGAACATCTCTGACCACGATTCGGGTGTGATGTCCCGGAACTTGCCGAAGGCGACTTTCCCGGCGCTGGTAACCAGGATCGCGACGGGACCCAGTTCGATTCTGGTCTGCTCGAACGCGGCTTCCACCGATTTCCGATCGGCGACGTCGACCCCGATGCCCAGCGCTACCGCACCGCCGGTTCGCAAGTCGTGGGCCACACGCTGCGCGCCTTCTTCGTCTATATCCAGAACGGCGATACTGTGTCCGTGTGCGGCCAGTTCATGACAACTGGCTTCGCCCATCCCTGATGCGCCGCCGGTGACGACGGCTACCCGAGGAATAATCATGTGTGATCCGATCCGGCCGCTTATTTGAGGCAACTGCCGAGGTCGACCGGCAGCGAAACGCCGGTGATGTAGCGCGATTCGTCGGAGGCCAGGAACAGCACCGCGTTGGAGATGTCCTGGGCTTCCACCCAGGGTTTGGGCATCGTGTGGAACATCTGACAGATCGGCGCGATGTCGTCGGGGCCGGGGTTGTCGAGGTCGGGTCGGAACAGGCCGAAGGTCTCGTCGTTCATGACCATCGGAGTCGCACAGTGGGTCGGGTGCACGCTGTTGGCGCGGATCATGTGCTGGCCGAGTTCGACGGCGAAGGAGCGCATGAGGCCGACGATGCCGTGTTTGGCAGCGACATACTGGCCCATCAGGGGGTATGCCTTGAGGCCCGCGACCGAACTGGTCAAGATCACCGAGCCGCCGTTGCCGCCGGCGACCAAATGGGAAACGCCGGCCTTGACGGTCTTCCACACACCGGTCAAATTTACGTCGAGCATGGTCTGCCAGACATCCTCGTCGAGTTCCTCCAGTGACTGGCCACCGTTGCCGATTCCGGCGTTGGCGACGACGATGTCGAGACGGCCCAACTGTTCGACACCGTCATCCACTATTCCCTTGAGGCGCGCATAGTCTCGGACGTCGACTTGGGCGGTCACGACGCGGCGATTATGCGCCTTGACGAGTTCGGCGGTCTCGGCCAGATCGTCCGGTGTGGCCAGCGCGTAGGGAACCGTGTCGACAGGGCCACACAGATCGACGGCGATGATATCGGCGCCCTCGGAGGCGAGTCGTACCGCGTGACTGCGGCCCTGTCCACGCGCGGCGCCGGTGATGAACGCGACCTTGCCTTCTACGCGACCACGTGTGCGCTCTGTCGACATGGCTTCCTCGATTCCTTCTTGGATTGTGGAGCCTGGGTCCGGCTTTTGAACCGTGCGACTCTTCGCCGCACCCGGTGACCAGACGTAGTTGCCCCGCACGGATCTACGATCGACCACGACAGCCCCTGATCTCGACCGGGGTTTCGCACCGAAGTCGGCCGCGTCCGAGACATCGCCACGGTTGCCCTGCCACCGTGGCGTGATAGTCGGACTCGTCTCTGACTTCGTATCGGCTCCCGGACATACGCCCACCTCGGAGGCGGGCGTATGAACCCGCGTCCCGCGAATCTCGCCGGTCCGATGAAGCCGCGGAAAGCGCCGACTACAGAGTTATGCTGTGTTTCTCGAAATGACGTGAGAGTGCCTGCATGTACTCGTCACCGTGGAACGGGCCGCGTGCCCCGATGGCGGCTTCGAGGAAGGGGCCGTACTCCTCGTCGTTGACATAGGTCGACCAATGAGTGATCTGAGCCTCGTCGTTGGTCTCGACGAAACTGATGGAATAGAACCCCATCGTCCGCCCCGTGTTGATGTTGGTGCCTTCCCAGCGATACCGCTGGACGAAGCCGTTCTCGGCCGGCCAGACCTTGAACCCGGCGGGTTTCCAGTCCGGGAATACCACACCGTAGGCCTTCGCCTCGATCGTCGCCGCGGTATCCCAATGTGTAGCAACGTCTTTGAGGACCAGTTCCTGGTCGGCTACGAAGTACGGGGAGGTGTAGACGGCGTCGTCGGTGAACTCCCACTCGTCGTAGGTCTCACCTTCCTGAACCTTCTGCAGGACGTACTTGTCTCGGTAGCTCTCGGCCATGCGGCGATGCTTGGCGATCCGATCGACCAGGTCCATGGTGTTCCCTTTCGCGATGATTTCGTCTGCGCCGCGTTATCGCCGCCCAGGGGCGCTGCCCCTCTGCCGGGGAATGAAGGGGTCTGGCCCGAACTCGCCCGGGCTAGCTCTGTGGCGTAGCGCACACAAGTAATATACATAGCTGTATCGCAGATACAAGATTGGATTTTTTGTAGCAGGTGGGACGATCGTGGCGGTCTCGGTCGTGCGGGGTAGGCGCGCATGCGGCCGATCGCGTCGATGGGGGTGTGGGAGGCCGCCGCGGCACACCACGATCGCATCAAATATACGGTCTTGTATTTAATATTCTGATGCGTATAGTAGTGACCGGCATCACTATGTAGGTCGAGGTCGGGAGGCCGGTCGATCACGGATGTCCAGAACGGAGTCGTCGCGTTCGAGCGGCGATTCTCAGGTTTTCCAACAGGTTTGGGCACCGAGCAGGATGGTGTGCCGGATGCTCGCACTCGTCGAAGAGCGACACCTTCGCCGTCGCCGACACAGCTGAGGAGCGATTGCCGATGACAACGACACAGCCGACGCGCCCGGGAGAGTGGGTCGACAGCGGTATGGGCTTGGCCGATATCGACTTCGGGCGATACCGCATGGACATTCCGACCGACCGCTATACCTCCGCGGCCTATGTTGAACGAGAACGCGACCATATCTGGATGCGGGTGTGGCAGGTCGCCGGGCGGGTGTCGGAATTGCCCGCGGTGGGTGATTGGAAGGAGTACCGCCTTCTCGATCAGTCGTTCATCCTGGTGCGCGGGAAGGACTACAAAATCAGAGGTTTCGTCAATGCGTGCCGCCACCGCGGCAATGCGTTGTGCAGCGGTAAAGGGAACGCTCGACGTTTCCTGTGCCCCTACCATCTGTGGTCCTACGACCTCGACGGGCAGTTGCGCGGAGTGCTGCGCGAGAAAGAAAATGTGGTGACCCCCCTGGACAAGGCCGGGATGTCCTTGTTGGAGGTCCCCGTCGAATGTTTCGCCGGATTCATCTTTCTCAACCCGGATCCCGACGCGAAACCACTCGCCGAATTCCTGGGGCAGGAGGTCGTCGATCTGCTCGCGCCGTACCACCTGGACGAAATGACCACCGTCCTCGATGTGCGCGAGAGCCTGAACTGCAACTGGAAGGTGGTGATGGATGCTTTCGAAGAGGGTTACCACATTTCCGGCATCCATCCCCAGTTGTTGCGTGTCATCCTGATCGACCCCGCGAAGAGCAGATATCGGTTCTTCGAGAACCACAGCGTCGCGTGCGCGCCCTTCGAGGTGGCGGGCGCGTCGAAATACGGACCCGAGGAACAGGTCGAGGGGATCCTGGAGTTGCCCGAGACCTTCCCCTCGGTTCAAGCGGTGCTGCCGCGCTTCCAGGAGTTGGTCGCCGCCTACCGCGACAGCGACGGTGTTCTGAGCTTTCCCGACGGCGTGGCACCGCGAACGTTGTTGCAGACCGCGACGCGGGAAGTGCTGACCGGCATGGGCCTGGATGTCAGCGGATTGACCGACGCCCAGATGAGCGACAATCACGGCTGGGTTCTGTTCCCCAACTTCTTCATGACCATCAGGGCGGGGGAGGCGACGATCATCATGTCCCTTCCGCACGAGGACGGCGATCCGCACAAGAGTCACTGGCACATCATGAGTTTCATGTGGTTGCCCGAAGAAGCCCGCGGTGCTTTCGCGGCCGAGGCGGTCGTGGTCGACGAGCCCGGAAGTTTCAAATACTTCCTGGCTTTGCAGCAGGACTACGAGCAGATGCCCAAACAGCAGATCGGTCTACGCAATACGGCGCTGAAGGCGATGTCCCTGGTCAAGGAAGAAGTGGTCATCGCGCACTATCACTCCGTGGTGGACAGGTATCTCGAGAACTCGGCCGGTTAGGCGATATTTCGGATACCGATCTCAAAATCTGTTAGCGGCCGAAACATATCGAAGGTTTCGGCCGTAGTAGTTGTACCTCAGGAGGGTGGCGGCATGGATATTCGCGTAGCGATGGAAAATCATCACGGCAATGTTCGGCGGGCGCTGGAATACGCCTGTGTGACGAAGGGTGTCGTGGACGGCGCCAAACAACCCGGATTCTCGGCCGCGAGCTGGGACCCGCTGCGCGCGCTCGTCTCGGTGCATGATTTCGTGCGGGTCGGAAATTTCAAGGAGACAATGCGCTGGGATGAATACGTATCGTTTCTGACCGGCTGGGCGTCTGCGGCGGAATGGGATTGCTCCTTCAAGCGGATCACCGAAGCCGGTGGGCTCGTTTTTCTCGAATTGGAAGAGCGCAGCGCATTCGGCGAGTTCTCGAATTCCGTCAACTCGTTGTCGGTGTACGAATTCACGCAGGAAGGCGCGATCCGCCGGATCGACGTCTACCTACAGATGGCCCTTCCGCCCAGCGCCCTGCCGGACGCGTACGAGGGCGTAGCGATCTCGGAATGAGGCAAGGGTCCGGCCGAGGCCGGGTCGGCATCACTGGTAAGGAGCGTGCCTACATGACCGAAATCGATTCGGTCGATTTCTTCACCAACAGAATGGTTCTGGACAATCCGTACGGCTATTTGGCGGCGTTGCGCGAGGAATCTCCGCTCCGCCGCGAGACGCACCACGATGTGGTGATGGTCACGGGGTACGAGGAGGTGGTCGCGATCTACAACGACCCGCAGCGGTTCTCCTCGTGTATCTCGGTGACCGGCCCCTTTCCCGGGTTCCCGGTTCCGATCACGGCGGATAGCGACGTGCGCGCGCTCATCGCCGCGCACCGGGACGTGTTGCCGATGAGCGACCAGTTACCGACATTCGATCCGCCCGCGCACACCGTTCACCGCTCGCTGCTCTCGCGCATGATCACTCCCAAGCGACTGAAGGAGAATCAGGAGTTCTTGTGGCGCCTGGTCGACCGTCAGTACGACGAGGCGCTGCGGGGAGGGGAATGTGAGTTCATCGGCGACTTCGCGAGTCCGTTCGCGATGCTGGTGATCGCCGATCTGCTCGGTGTGCCGGAGTCCGATCACGCGGAGTTTCGGGATTCGCTGCTGCACAACGCGGCAGGTGCCATCGGCAGTAGCGAGGGCGAGACCATGCGCGACACCCCGTTGCAGTATCTCTACGGCAAATTCGCGGAATATATCGAGGACCGACGGCGTCGGCCTCGTGATGACGTGTTGACCGGCGTCGCTTCGGCGACATTTCCCGATGGCAGCACTCCGGAGATCATCGACGCCGTGCGTGTGGCTTCCAACCTGTTCGCTGCTGGACAGGAGACGACCGTGCGTCTGCTCAGCGCGGCGGTGATGACCATCGCCGAAGATCGGGCTTTGCAGGAAAGGCTGCGCGGCCACCGCGAGTTGATTCCGAACTTCATCGAGGAAACGCTGCGTTACGAGAGTCCGATCCGGGGCGACTTCCGGCTCACCACCGAGGAGGTCGAGGTCGGCGGCATGACATTACCCGCGGGGACCACGGTGATGCTGCTCAACGTGGCCGCGAACCGTGACCCTCGCAAATTCGATGAGCCCGACACCTTCGATATCGAACGAACCAACGCGCGCAGCCACATCGCGTTCGGCAGGGGCGTGCACAGCTGTCCCGGTGCTCCACTGGCCCGCACGGAGGCCGTCGCCGCTGTGGAGAGACTCTTCGATCGCACGAGCATCATCGAGATCGATGACAGCAGGCACGGCCCCGTCGGCGACCGGCGCTACCGATATCTGCCGACCTTCATATTGCGTGGTGTGTCCAAACTCCATATCCGAGTCGGACTGTGACCGAGGACCGACGCACATCCGGCCCGTTCGCTCAGGAACCGGACGTGCTGACCGCCCCGCTCGAATGGGATTCGGCGCCGATCGGCTCGACATTCGCGAGCACCAACTCCAGAAATGCGCGGTACAGGTCCTCGCCGTCGATATGGCTGGCGAGGGTGACTCCTTCGTGGGTGGCGATCAGCAACCGGGCCACCGTCGTCTCCGGAAGCCGGAGTCTTCCGCCGACATGGGTGAGATGTGCGGCGATGTAGTCCGCCAAGGAATTGGCGGTCTGCTGCCGCTGGGCGGCGATCTGCTGTCGCGCTTCGGGATTACGCAAGAGGAAGAGGGTGAATTCATAGCCCAGTGCCGCGCGCTCGGGACCGCCGATGGTCAGCTCTCGCCATCGCTCGGCCAGTTTGTCGACGTCGAGGTCGTTGTAGGCGCGAAACGAGTCGACGATATCGGTGAATCCGCCGAGGAATCGTTCTAGTTGGCGCTCCATGACCGCGAGAAACAGCGCTTCTTTCGTCCCGAAGTGCGAATAGATCGCACCGCGGCTGTAGCCGGCCGCATCGGCGATGACTTCGAGCGAGGCGGCGCCGAAGCCCAACCGGGCGACCACCTCCTCGGCGGCATCCAGTAGGAGGGTCCGCGTTTGTTCGACCCGCCGTTGTCGCGTCCATCGTTCAGCCACGCCGTCATCCTCCCAGGAAAACGAGCGATGTGGGATCCGCCCTCTTGAGTACCATTTAAATATTCATCCTTGTATTTAGGATACACTTCTGTATATCATTAGTGTGCGGCGACACATCGGATGCCCGGAGGGTCGGCTGGCAGATCAGCCACCCGCCGCCGCGCGCAGGCCGTTCCGGTAACCGCGGCGGAATAGACACGATCGGATCCGGTCGAGCGTGGACGACTCCGATGGATGCCACGCGGCCCGAAGATCGGACCGAATATCAATTCGCCCGTGGCAGACAAATGTCCCGTGCCGATATCCATGTCGATAACCGACCAGAGTTCGAAGCAGTAGTGGGAAGCAATAATGACAGCGATAGCGGATGACCTCTACTACGACCCGTGGAATGTCACGTTGAACGCCGATCCGTACCCGATGTTCCGCCGGATCCGTGCCGAGGCGCCCCTGTATTACAACGAAACACACGAGTTCTACGCTCTGAGTCGTTTCGACGACGTTCAGCGAACCCTGATCGATTTCCGTACGTTCAGTTCCGCCAAAGGCGTCGTTCTCGAGATACTGAAGTCGGGCATGGAGATCCCGCCCGGGGTGCTGATCTTCGAAGATCCGCCGATTCACGATATCCATCGCAGTCTGCTCTCACGAGCCTTCACTCCGCGCAAGATAAACGCGCTGCACGACAGCATCCGTGAATTGACCGTGCAATGCCTGGACAATCTACCCGACGGTGACCGATTCGATTTCGTCAAGGATCTGGGCGCGGTGATGCCGCTGCGAGTGGTGGGGATGCTGTTCGGCATTCCGGTGGAGTTCCAGCAGCGCGTACAGGAGGACGGCGACCGTCACGTCCGAACCGAGCGCGGCGGCTCGATGGCCGACAACCCCAACGGGGTCCTCAGCGACGGTCGGGTATTCGCGGAGTTCATCGACTGGCGGGTCGACCACCCGGCCGACGACCTCACCACCGAGCTCCTGGAAGCGGAGTTCGAAGACGAAACCGGCACCCGGAGGAGGCTTCGCCGCGACGAGCTGCTGATGTTCATGAATGTCGTGGCGGTCGCCGGTGCCGAGACGACGACGCGGCTGATCGGATGGACGGGAAAGCTACTGTCCGAGCACCCCGACCAACGCCGCAGATTGGCCGCGGATCGGTCACTGTTGCCCGGGGCGCTGGAAGAGATCCTGCGATACGAGCCGCCTGCTCTACAGGCCGCCCGCTACGTCACCCGCGACGTGGAGTACTACGGTCGGACGATCCCGGAAGGCAGTGCGCTGCTGGCCCTCATCGGTGCGGCCAATCGCGACGAAGAGCGCTTCGGTGCCGACGCGGACAGCTTCGACATCACCAGGGCGCCCCGCCAGAACATGACGTTCGGCGCGGGAGCGCACTTCTGCCTGGGTAACTCGTTGGCGCGCACCGAAGGTCGTATCGCTCTGGAGGAGATCCTCAACCGATTCCCGGACTGGGAAGTCGATCTCGACAGCGCGGTCTTCTCCTCGTCATCGGCGGTCCGGGGTTGGGACAGCATGCCCGCCCAGATGCGTCGCTCCTGAACGAAACTCGGGGCTTGTGGCGCGGTTCTCTTCGAACGAATCGATCCGCCGGTCGGCGTCGGAGCGGTTCGACGTGGGGATCCGTGACGGCCGAGACCCGCCGAAGTCGACACCGCACCAGCGCGAGGAGTCTCATGAATCCGCCAATCGTCACCGGTCACGTGCGGCCCGCCTGTTGCGGTCCCGGTGCCTCGGCGCGCGGGCCATGTCGAATACCTCCGCCCGCGGTCGAGGATCGGTACCGCGATGCTCGCTGACAACGACCCGAGGACGAGCGCCGTCGATGAAATCCGCGACTGGTCGAAAGATTACGTTCGTCGGCACCCCGTACGCTCGATGGAAACGTTGGGCCGCCAGGTCATCATGGGCGGCCGAGCCATCCGCTACCTGGTCGCGGATGTGTTCGCGTGGCGGTTTCCCTTCAAGGAATTCGTCGATCAGGCGGCGTTCATGGTCAAGGTATCGCTGATACCGACTGTGGCGGTGGCCCTTCCGATCAGCGCGACACTATCGATTCAATTCGGTCTACTGGCAGGCCAGGTCGGAGCGTCGTCGTTGGCTGGCGCGGCCAGTGGCCTGGCCGTCATCAGGCAGACAGCGCCGCTGGTCACCGCAGTGTTGTTGGCCGCGGCTGTCGGCTCGGCGATCTGCTCGGATCTCGGGGCCCGAACGATCCGTGAAGAAGTCGACGCCATGGAAGTGATGGGCGTGTCGGTGCTACATCGGTTGGTGGTTCCGAGGTTGGCCGCCGGAATTCTCGTCGCCCTGGCGCTGACCGGTTTCAGTTGCTTCGTCGGTTTCCTCGCGGGCTACCTGTTCAACGTCTACGTGCAGGACGGTACGCAGGGAAGCTTCATGGCTACGTTCTCCTCCTTCGCGACCGCGGGCGATCTCTACCTGGCGATGGTGAAAGCGGTCGTCTTCGGCGCGATAGTGACGATCGTCGCCTGCGAGAAAGGGCTCAACACAAAGGGCGGGCCCGGCGGTGTCGCCAATTCGGTCAATGCCACCGTTGTCGCCTCGATGATCTTGCTGATGGTCGTCAACGTCGGATTCACCGAGATGTATACCGTCCTGTTCCCGAGGACCACACTCTGATGGCCGCGACGTACCAGCCACCGTTGCTGCGCCCGCTCATCGGGGTGGTCGGCGCTCCGATGCGTGTTGTCCGCCTGCTTGGACACATGGTCACCTTCTTCGGACGTACCGTGATGTCGATTCCGGTTGCCCTTCGGTCCTATTCGCGAGAATCGGCCAAGATCCTTTCCGATGTAATCTGGGGAAACGGCTCGATCGTCGTCGGCGGTGGAACCGCGGGAGTCATCCTCGTACTCGGCGCCGCGGCGGGCGCGATCGTCGGCATCGAGGGATTCAGCGCGCTCAAACTTCTCGGTATGCAGCAGGCCACCGGAATGATCGCCGCGACCGCCGCTACCCGAGAACTGGCCCCCATCATGGCCTCGATCGCCTTCGCGTCACAGGCAGGTTGCCGTTTCACCGCCCAACTCGGATCGATGCGCATCGCGGAGGAGATCGACGCGCTCGATTCGATCGCGATCCGCCCGATTCCCTACCTCGTCTCCACCAGGATGCTGGCGTCGGTGATCGCCATCGTGCCGTTGTTTCTCGCGGCGCTCGCCGCTGACTATCTGGCGGTCGAGGTCTTCGTCTGGATCGCCGGAGGCAGCTCGTCGGGAACCTACGATCACTATTTCAATCTGGTCCTGAGCGGCACCGACATTGTCTACTCGCTACTGAAAGCAGTGGTATTCGTCATCATCACGACCACGATCCAGTGCTATTACGGCTACTACGCGACCGGCGGACCCCAAGGTGTCGGCGTCGCGGCCGGACGGGCGATGCGCGCGAGTATCACCGTGATGATCTCGGTGAACCTTCTGATGACCATGGCGCTGTGGGGTTTCGATTCCGGCTCCAGGATAAGTGGGTAGACCGATGTACCTCGGATTCGAGTCCGACAACCGGAACCTGACCAACACGAAACTGGTCCTGCGCGGCATGGCCTTCATACTCGCCGCGGCAGGCCTCGTCGCCGTGGGAACAGCGCGCTCGGAAGGCAGATTCGAACACCGCGTCGAGGTGACGGCGCTGATGAGCAACCTCGGAGACGGGCTGCCACCGAGGTCGGACGTGAAGTACCTCGGCGTCCTGGTCGGCGTCGTCGAGAGCGTGGTGTCCGGTCGAGGTGACCGAATCAGTCGCGTGCGGATCGCCCTCAGGTCCGACCGCGCATCCGGAATACCCGCCACGGTCACCGCCCGAGTGGTGCCGAGCAACGTGTTCGCGGTGCCTTCGATCCAACTCGTCGACAACGGGCCGGGGCCCGCCCTGCGGCCCGGCGCCGACATCGCCGAGGACCGCGGCTCGGCGACTGTCCAACTCCAGACATCGTTGACCGCGCTGAGCAGGATCGCCGCCGCCGCGGGTCGTTCGGGAACAGATCCCACCGTCGGGATTCTGGAAACCGTGCAGCGAGCGACAAACGGCCGCGGCGCAGAGGCGGTCGAGGCCGCCGCGCAACTCGAGCGGATCGTGGCGGCGCTGACCGAGGTGGCTTCCGCCGACGGCACCGCATCGACGCTGGCGACACTGTCCACTGCGATCGCGGGGCTACGGTCCGCCGCGCCCGATCTGCTCGCCGCTGTGAACCAGTCGGTCGCGCCGATGCGAACCCTCGCCGAGCAGCGAGCACAACTGGCCCGACTCCTCACCGGTGGTCTGGTGACCGCGACGACCGTCGGCGACGGGATGGTCGCGCACACCGCGACTGTCACCGACATCACCGGCGCGATGGCGCCCGTGCTGGATGTCCTCGGCCGCGGCAGTCAGAACTTCGTCCGGATGACCACGTCTCAGACCAGGATCGCGCAGAAGTTCTACACCGAGTTCTGGCGAGCGGACACACAGAGCGCCACCGCCAACGTCATCATCGAACTCACGCCGCACAAGTTGTACAGCCGTGCGGATTGTCCGCGCTACGGCGAACTGGCCGGCCCGAGTTGTGTGACCGGCTCAGAGGGACCGGCGGTGCTCGGAACCGGTGATGGACTGCCCGCCTCCCGTCCTGCGGCGGCTCGGGAGCAGCCGCCCGGGAATGTGGACGAACGCGCGCAGATCGCCGAGATCCTCGGCGCTACCCCGAATGTCGCCGCGGAACTGCTGCTCGGTCCGCTGGTTCGGGGTAACGACGTACGGGTCGTCCCCGTCGACGGCAGCAGCGCACAGCCAACCGGAGGGGTCCGATGAACTACCGCAGATCACTGACGGGTCTCACGATCTTCTTCCTGGTCGCGATCCTGCTCACCTGGGTTGTGCACGCCACTCTCCAGCGGGGTGTCCCCGGGCACACCGATCGGTATTCGGCCCTGTTCACCGATGTGTCGGGTCTGCGTGTCGGCGACGACGTCCGGATAGCGGGCGTTCGGGTCGGCCGGGTCGACGCAATCGAGATCGAGGGCACCTTCGCCGAAGTTGGCTTCGCGGTGCGATCCGAGCAACGGCTGACCGGCAACACGATGGCATCGGTCACCTACCAGAACCTCATCGGACAGCGCTATCTCGGCCTTTCCAAGGCGACCTTCGGTTCGCCGGAAGTATTGGCACCGGGCACGCGAATTCCCCTCGAACACACCGAGCCCTCCTTCGACATCTCCGGATTGCTGAACGGATTTCGGCCGCTGTTCGGGCTGCTGGACCCGAAGGACGTCGACAACATCACCGCCGCACTCGTCCAAGCCCTCCAAGGCGACGATAACGCCGTTCCGGTGCTGATCGCCGAAACCGCCGCGCTGGCACAGTCTTTCGTCGGTCCTGATCAAATCCTCGGATCGATCATCGACAACCTGAGCGGCGTGGTGTCCGATCTCGCCGCCCAGAGCGGCAACCTCCGGACGACGATCGCGCAGACCCGCAAGCTATTCGAGGGACTCCACGAACGTCGCGATGTACTCCTGACCCAAACCGCCGAGATCGCGCGTGTGGTCGATCGAGCATCGCAGGTCATCCAAGGGGCGTCGCCTTCCATCAACCGGTTCGTCGAACGCGAGCCCGGTTTCGCCGACCATTTCGTCGACAACAAGGACAAGTTCGCCTACCTCGGATTCAATCTGCCGCCGATGCTGAAATCGCTGAGCCGGGTCGTCGACAGCGGCGCGTATCTCAACGCCTACGTCTGCGATATCGGGTTGAGCATCGTGCCGGGAGTCGACCCGCTCATGGCCCGGATTCTCGGGCTGGCCACCCCCAGCGGGCAGCCGGAACATTCCCCGATCTGTAGGTGAGCACATGAGACAACCACGTGAGTCGACCGTCCCGAACAGGATCGCCATGAGTCCATCGCGCCGATCGTTCGGCCCCCTGGCGGTAGGTCTGGCCAGCATCACGGTCGTCACCGTCGTTCTGCTGGCGAGCGTCGTCGTTCATTCGCTACACCTCGGAAAGACCACCTACTACGCCGATTTCGCGCAAGCGGCCAATCTCGGCGTCGGTGACGGTGTCACCTATGCGGGTGTCCCGGCCGGAACCGTCACCAGTATCCGGCTGGCCGGGGACCACGTCGCGGTGACCATGAAGGTGGACAGCGACCTCGCGCTCGGCGCGGATACCCGTGCCGCCATCAAACTGACGACGTTGCTGGGTTCCAGGTACGTCGAACTCCGATCCGACCGAACCGGAGAACTACCGGGCAGAACAATCCCGCTGTCGCAGACCGACGTGCCCTACGACCTGGAAAGCGCACTCCAGGACGCGACCGAAACCTTCGGTCAGGTCGACGCCGACCAGATCGCCCGATCCATGACGGTCCTGTCGCAGCAACTACAGACGATGCCGCCACTGGTGCCGGAAGTACTCCGCGACATCCAGCAGCTGTCCTCGGTCATCGCACAACGGCGCGATCAGCTGGGCACTCTGCTCGAAAGCACCGCCGAGGTGACCACGGTCCTGCGAGATCAACAAGCCGACCTCGCGACACTGGTGAGCCAGGGGCGAACAGTGTTGCAAGAGATCAACACAAGGCAACAATCCCTGCGGCGCTTGCTCGACGCGACGACCGCGCTCGTGCACCAACTGGAACCGATCGTCGTGAACGATCGTCCACGGCTGCAAACCCTGCTCGACGATCTGCACGGCATGACGACCATGATCGCGGGCAACGACGCCCTGCTCCGCAACCTCCTACAGATCCTGCCGGTGCCGTGGCGGTTGTTCGCGAATGCGACGGGCACCGGCATGGAGTTGTCGGCCAACGCACCCGACGGCGCGTTCATCGACTCCTTCATGTGCGCGCTCAGCAAACGTGCCGTCGAAATCGGCAGAGCTGCCTATTTGAAGGATTGCCAATGAGCCGAGTATCGACACCGCTGAAAATCCTCGTCTTGGTCGGCCTCGTCGCCGCGCTGGCCGGATGCTCCAGCGGCCCGCCGTTGTCGCGGAACGACACCACGATCACCGCGACCTTCGCCAATGCCAACGGACTCTTCACAGGCAACGCGGTGTCGGTGCTCGGAATGAGAGTCGGGAAGGTAACCCGGATCCGACCGCGCGGTTCCGGTGTCGATGTCGAAATGCGCGTCGACGGCGGCATCACCCTCCCCGCCGATGTCAAAGCGGTCACAGTGTCGGACTCCATGCTCACCGACCGCCGGGTCGAGCTGTCTCCGGCCTACCGGGGCGGTCCCACCCTCGGGAAGGACGTCGTGCTCGGCCGCGACCGCACCCGAACGCCGATCGAGTTCGACAGTCTGCTCGGGATGGTCGAGAAACTCGCCACCGCTCTCGGCGGCGACAGCGCGGCCAAAGGACCTGTCGCCGATCTGTTGGATCTCGGCGCGAAGGCCACCTCCGGCAATGGAGAAGCCATGCGGTCCGCGTTGACCGAACTCTCCCGGGCGTTGCAGCTCAGCGGAGACAACGGCGCGGCCACCCGCGACGAGATCACCGAGGTGGTGATCAACTTGGACGCGCTGATCGATCTGGCCGCCCGCAATGACCGAACGCTGCGCGAATTCGGTACGGGAATACACCAACTCGGTGATCTGCTGGCCGATCAGAACCTCGGTACCGGTGATACCGGCACCGTTCTGAACCGAATCATCGTCTCGGTCACCGAACTGCTGGAGCAGAATCGACACAAGATCGCAGACCTGCTGGCGAACTCGAACACCATGTTCACCTCGGTAGCGGACTACAACACCAATGTCGCCGAATTTCTCGATGTGTTTCCGCTGGCAGTGGACAACACCTACAACGCGATCGATCAGAATATCGGCGCACTCCGCGCCAGCGTCGATCTCAACCGCGTCTTGCTGGACGGGCAGATGGTCAAGGAGATCTGCAATCTGGTCGGTCTGAGCAATCTCGGCTGCGCGACCGGGACCATGCGCGATATGGGGCCGGACTTCGGGATCACCGCAATACTCCAAGCCCTCGCGGCGGCGAAATGAACGACCGGATACGCCGCCTCCGATACACCGCGTTGGCTGCGGCCGCGGCCATACTGTTGGCAGGCTGCTCGATCAGCCTCGATCGGCTTCCGCTTCCCGCGCCGGGACTCGACGAGAGCTCCTACACGCTGACCGCGACCTTCACCAACGCACTGAACCTACCGACCAAGGCGAAGGTGAAACTCAACGGCGCGGATGTGGGCCAAGTCGAATCAATGACCGCCCACGATTTCACCGCGCTGGTCACCATGCAAATCCGCCACGACGTCGAACTGCCCGTCGGCACGACCGCCGAACTCCGCTCGGCCACACCGATGGGTGACGTGTTCGTCGCGATCACTCCTCCTTCGACGCCCAGCCCTTCGGGCGGCATACTCCACGACGGGGCAACCATCCCCATCGAGGCCACTTCGGCGGCCGCAACCATCGAAGAGGTGCTGAGTCGAGCCTCCGTACTGGTCGGCGGCGGCGCGCTGGAGAACCTCGCACACCTTGTCGCCGCACTCGGCGAGCACTCCGCTGACCGCGGCGAGCGGTTGGCCGCCCTGATCACGCAGACTCGGCAATTGCTGTCGAGCATCACCGCCCGCTCCGACCGGATTCGTGAGGTGGTGGCGCAAGCGAACGAAGTGTCCGCGCTCCTGGCAGCGCAACGCGCCTCGATCACCGACGCGGTGACCGCAGCGGGCCCGGCCGTCGAGGTCATCGCCGAAAACACCGGCAGCATCCTCGATCTGGTCGACCGTGTCGACGTGATAGCGCGGCAGCTCTCCCGTTTCCCGTCGATCCAGGGAACCAACAGCGGAAGCATCATCGAGGATATCGATCTGCTGGCCAAAGGTCTCAACGATGCCGCGTCCAACCCCGAAGCCGACCTCGATGCGCTCAACAGCATTCTCGATATCGTTCTGAAGCTGACCAACGGATCGTCCGCGCATGCCGATATCGATATCGTCCAGGTGGCGGTCGGGGCCGTGCCGGATCCCGGTTTTCGTGGCACACCCGGCGGCCGTCTCCCCGACGGCGGCGACTGGACGGCGTTCGTCGGCTCGCTGCAACACATGCTCGACAGGCTCGGCGGACGCCTGAACGGACAACCCCGATGACGAAACGCATACTCGAGGTGCCCGCCCGCGCTGTGGTGGCGGTCGTCGGTGCCCTACGCCGGCACAAGACCGCAACATCGTCGATCGGGTTGCTGCTCATCTTGGCCATCGGTGTCTGGCATCTGATGATCGGCGCCCTCGATATCGACCCGCTCGCCACGCACTACCGCGTACGAGTCGAACTCGCCCGATCCGGCGGTCTGTTACCGGGCCAGGACGTGACGCTGCACGGTGTGAAGGTAGGGACAGTGGAATCCGTGGAGGTGAACGACCATCGAGTGATCGCTGTCGCGGCGATCGATACCGAGACCAGAATTCCGGCGAGCGGCCACGCGCGCGCCGCGTCACTGTCCGCGGCAGGCGAACAGTATCTCGACTTCACCGCCGACACCGACTCCGGGCCCTTCCTGGCCGACGGTGCGATCATCGGATCCGACCGCACATCCACTCCGGTGCCACTGTCGGACATGCTCGAATCGCTCAGCGGCACTCTGGTGCAGATCGACCCCACAACACTGCGGGCGATCGTCGACGAACTCGGAGTGAGCGAAACCGGACCCGAGAAGTTGGCCGCGATCATCGACGGCGGCACATTTCTGATCGCCTCGCTGGACGGAGTTCTCCCACAAACGGTGAGACTGCTCCGCAACAGCAAAGTCGTTCTGACCACACTGGCCGACAGCGAAGCGGGAATGCGCGAGACCGCAGCGGATCTCGCGGCAACGATGGGGGGTGTCTCATCGATGGCCGATGGTTTCACCGACCTGGTCGACCATACCCCGGACCTGCTCGCCACCGTGGACGCCGTTATCGCGCAGAACTCGCCGACGATGGTGCAGTTACTGGGCAATCTCGCCACCGTGGCACCGATGGCGTATCTGCGAGTTCCCGCGTTCGAGGAGTTCTTCTTCCCGAAACAGCGTGCGGGCTCGACACTGGACGCCATGACGACCGCCTTCCACGACGGCCGAGTGTGGGCGCTGGCCAGCGTCTATCCCCGCTATCAATGCGACTACAACGTGCCACGCAGGCCCGGCACCTCCGCCGACTATCCCGAGCCGTACCTCTACGCCGACTGCACCGACCCCGACCCGACGATCCTGCCCCGAGGTGCCCGGAACGCACCGCGGCCTCCCGGGTGGAATCCTTCGGTGCTGCCTCCCGGCGCGGACCCGCACCGGACGGCCGACCCCTCGCCGGTCGGCGCGTTGTCGATCCTGACTCCGCTCGGTGGAGGCCACGTACCCTCCTACGTCCCGAGCCGATGAAGCTGTGCCTGCGGGCATCTCAGCGCAAGCGCCGTCAGCGCGCCGGCGTCACGAGGCGGCGTGACCACTCGCCGGGGGTGTGATCTCCTCGGCTGCGTCGAGGCGTCGGAGCAGTGCTGTCAGGGCTTTCATCGACTTGCCTCAGCGGCGTCCGGATTCGAGGCATTCACGCAACGAGTCGATGTCTTGGTCGCGGACCTTGCCACCGTGATGGAAACGGTTGAACGCCTGATAATCCAGTGGGCGATAGCCTTTCTCGGCGCTGGTGTGGATCGCTCGGGTGACGCGAGGCCCCATCGCGATCACCATGAGTCTGCCGCGCCAGCCGTGTTCGGGCAGGGCCGCGATTTCGCGTTGAGCGCGACAGACGAGTTTCCACAACGGTTTGTCAGCGGCCATAGTGGTGAAATCGGGCCACCAGGCCAGATCGCAGGCGACATAGACCGGAAACCCGACGGTCGAGAACAGTTTGTCCATCTGCGGACTCGTCAGCGCGCAGCGCGACACGCCGCAACGGTCGTAGAGGGACGAGCCGAGCTCGGCGCACGGACCCCGATTATCCGGTGGGCGGTTCGATCCACAGCCGGCGGTTCCGTGCGGCGGCCCTGTCTGCCCGACCGGCGCCCGTCGCTCTCGGTCAGCGCCGCCGATTCGTGGTGAGCAGTGCGGTGGCTCCGTAGCTGTTGTCCTCGGGGTTGATGGTGACGCCTGGCGGGACGAGTTCATCGATGCGGTCCAGCACCTCGGTGGACAGGGTGAGGTCGGCGGCGCGCAGGTAGGACTGCAACTGCTCCATGGTGCGGGGACCGACGATCGCGGAGGTGACGCCGGGGTGGTTGATCGTGAACGCGATCGCCATGTCGATGAGCGTCATGTCGTTCTGCTCGGCCAGTTGCGCGAGGTCCTCGACGATGTCGAGTTTGCGCTGGTTCGCGGGTGTCGACATGTCGAACCGGGCGGTGGGACGCGCCGCGGAGGTAGGTGCGGCGGCGGCGTTCTTGCGCCACTTGCCCGACAGCCATCCACCGGCCAACGGGCTGTAGGTGAGGGTGCCCATGCCGTGCCGCAGTGTGGTGGGCAGTACGTCCTCCTCGATGCCGCGAACAAGGATCGAGTACGGCGGCTGTTCGGTGACGAACCGTTCGAGGCCGCGGTCGCGCGAGGCCCACTGTCCCTGCACCTGCAATCCGCCGACGAGCTACGCCAGCGCCTCACCCGCCAGGGCGTCGACGCCCACCTCGACACGCGCAACGTCCTCGCCGTCTGCATCGACCCACTACGCACCGTGCTCCACGGCAACCGCACCTTCCACCGCCTGGTCCCCGGCCTCGCCGAGGTCGACAACAATTACGTGCGATGGCTGTTCACCCCCGCCGCCCGCGACCGCATCACCAACTGGGACGCCGAAATCGTCCACGCCGTCACCATCCTGCGCGCCAACCTCGGCCGATACCGCGACCTACCCCGAGCCCGAAAGCTCTACCGGGAACTCCGAGCCACCCCCGACTTCCCACCCATCTGGGACTCCACCCCCATGCAGGTCGCCTTCGGCTGCCCCCGCCTCGAACCCCTCCACATCCGCACCCCCGACACCCACGAAACCTTCACACTCGGCCTCGAAATCATCGACTACGGCGGATCCCCCGACATCCTTCTCTCCTACGGCTTCTCCGACACCCACGCCATCGCCTGCTGAACCGAACAACCGCAATGAGACCTACAGGATTCGGATTCGAACGGACTCACCGCGGCGACAACCCGGGCAGGGGAGCACGTCTCGACAGACCACCGAGCATCCCGGAATCGATCCCCACCAGACACGAAGAACACCCCGACCTCCACGATGGCCTGTACAGCCCGCGACACCGACGACCGCGTCGGACAACGCACCCCGGCCAGTTGTCGGCGGCCCACAGGCCGACCATAGGCGAAGACGGCGCACGCTGACCACCGGCCAGTCGTGCGCATCCGGGAGTCGATCGTCTGTATCGGCGGCGCGGGTTCACCCGGAGGGTCGAGAATTACGCCGAACCGCTGCCGTGTCCTGCGCGACTCCGGCACGAAGATGATCACGAACGAACCATGATCATCTTCGTGCAGCGTCCTGCCACCGCGAATCCGGGCGAGGCTCTGGCACGGCAACGACTTCCCTTTGCGACGATCAGGAGACTTGCTGTGCGTCCTGAATCCAGACGTCATGGCTGCTGCTTCGGGCCGGAGGCGAGGTAGTCGAGGTCGAACGCAGTCGATGCCGCACACGGATGTGGCTCGCCGGTGAGTTCTGCCAGGGCCCGCGCGACCCCCGGCAGACCGGCGCGGGTGTAGAGAAGTGTCGCCGCGCCACCGGGGTTGTCGGTGTGCCCGGCATACGCTTTGGCGACCGGTACTCCGTAGCGTCGTTCGACCCAGGTCAAGGTCGTGTGCCGCAACCAGTGAACGGTGACCTGGTGCGCGGCGACCCACGGTACAACAGCGCCGATGCGCGCGAACATATGTCGGTACTGGTTGACCGAGATCGGGTCGCCGTTGCGATAGCGCAGTAGTCGCGTTTCGGCGTCGGCACTGATAGGCACGCCGTTGCGAGCGCGATGTCCGGCACGTCGATCGTGTGGGGTGCGGGTGCGATGGTGATATCGAAGTGCCGTCATCAAGGTCGGTGAGACCGGCTGCCATCTGCTGAGCTCTCCCTTCTCGCGCAGGTGTACGAGACAGTTCACCGGATCGAGATCGACTTCCCGCAACGCCAACCCTCCGGCGCGACGGCACGCGGTCTCGGTGTGCAGCCGCAGGATCAGGGTGTCGAGCTCGGGGTCGTTGCCGGATTCCGCGGCGGCGCGATTGATCTCGATCAGTTGATCGTGCAGCAGGGCGCGTCGGCGCGAGGGTGGCATGCGTGGCTTGGTCAGTTTCTTGGCCGGGTTTCGCTCTGGTCGGATATGGCCGTCGTCGACGGCGAATTCGTAGAGTTTGCGGATCGCCGAGACCGCGCTGCGGGCCGTGCCTTTGCCGCCGATGTCGTTGCGTCTGATCTCGCGGGTGTCGACGAGTTCGGCCATCAGGGTTTTGAACTCGGTCGCCGTGGGCTCGTCGATGCGCCTGTCCGGCCACGCCGCGGCGACCTTGTTCAGATAGGACCGGTACTTGCTCACCGTTCTGGTCGCGGGCAGGCCGGCCAGGACGCGGGGTACGTATTCGGCGAAGGTCGGGACCTCGCGACTCGCGTCGGTGAGGGCCAGGAGGTCTTGCGTCTGGTCGAGCAGAAGTCGGGCGGCGTCGAGGTCATCAGGGGAGGGGGCGGCGCTCATGACTGTCCTGACTCGGCTCGGTAGCCGTCGACAATGTCGCCGATCAGTCGGTCGACTGCTCGCAACGGCAGAAGGATCAGCGCCGCACGTTGCGTATCGGCTGCCAAAAGGACCTGATCGCCCGCGTTGATCGACAGGATTCGGCGAGTTCGTGCCGCCAGCCGCAGGTCGCTTTCGTTGGTGATCCGGTTCCTGCCGGTCTCGCAGAGCGTGAGCCGGACAGCGCCCTCGACGGTGGTCGCGTCCAGGCGCGTACCCGGGTGCCATCCGAGGGCCGCGATCACCGATTTGTCGATCACGCGCCCGTTGCGGTCGACGCGCCGAAGACCATATGCCCATCGCTCGTCGCGGGGCGGGTCAGGATAAACCACCGCGATCAGCGGGAGCACAACGTGCGCGCTCGGCCCGATCACTCGACCCCGGCCGGCCGATCCGGTCGCATCAGGTGCCAGAGCAGCGATGACATGATTGTTCATCGGTGTCCTCCCGACGTCGCGACGAGGAGTGCGGCGGCCAGAAACCGCAGAGAAGTGTCAGTTGGGTTACGGGATGCCGGATCAGACGCGAATTCGCTGCGAAATTGTGTCAGTACACTGGGTGAATGACGGGGTTGTCCACTGAATTCACTCGGACAGCGGTATCCGAGGAAGACGATCCGCACGGGACGCGGCGCGTGGTGCGCGTCGCGGTCCGGTACGCCTACCTGATCGCGCTCGTCGCGGCGGTTCTCACCGGCCTCATTCCGGGTGGTCGGTTGACCGAGGTGGCGTGGATCCTGACCGGAATCATCGCGTTCAGCATCGATCGGCCGTGGCGGGATCATCTGCGGGTCGTGGTGGATTGGCTGCCACTGGTGGCGGTGCTGCTGGTGTACGACTTCACCCGCGATCTGGCCGACACCGTCGGGATGCCGTTGCGCATGCACGAACTGGTGACGGTGGAGCGTTGGTTCTTCGACGGCGCGTTGCCCACGGTGTGGCTGCAACAGCATCTCGCCGAGGACGGCCAGCCCTGGTGGACGCCGATCATCGGCATCGTCTACACCACCCATTTCATCGTCCCGTGGGCGGTGGCGGCGATCTTCTACCTGTATTCGCGGCCGATGTGGGCGCGGTACATGCGCCGCATCCTGGTGCTGTCCTATCTCGCCCTGGTCACCTACATTCTCGTGCCCGCCGCTCCGCCGTGGTACGCGAGTCGTGAGGGTGCGATCGACGAGGAGGTCCGGCGGATCTCGGGTTTCGGGCTGGGCATGGTGTCGCCGGACGTGAGTGCGAAATGGCTCGAGGAGCAGGGCAATTACGTCGCGGCCCTGCCGTCGCTGCATACCGCCTTCGCCGTGCTCGTGACCGTGACGCTCTGGCCGCTGGTGCGCAGGTGGTGGCTGCGAGTCCCGTTGGCGCTCTTTCCGTTCGCCATGGCGTTCACCCTGGTGTACGGCGGTGAGCACTACGTCATCGACGTGCTGCTCGGTTACGTGTACGTCGGTATCACCATCGTGGTGGTGGCGATGTGGGAGCGGTACCGGGCCGGTCGCGCCCCGGTGGGGGAGGATGACGACGCGGCGGTGAAGGAAAGCCGCGTCAGGGCCGACGCCTGACCCGTTCTCACCCCTGGTCGGGTGTCACCAGCCGCCGTGCCGCGAGCACCAGTGCGGCGCGGCGTTCGGCGATATTGTGCTTGCCGTCGTCCCTCGTGGCGTGCGCGGCGGCGGTGCGGGCCAGGTCGGTGAGCATGACGATCAGGGTGATCGGCTGGAAATCGGTCGTCGCCAGACCTTCGCGCTGGCCGCGTTCGACCTCGGTGATCTTGGCGGCGATCACGCGCCGGACGACCTGTTCGGCCTCGGGGATGTGGAGCCGTTCCACATCGGCCCAGGCCTGTAGCCGGGCGTTGTCCGGATATCGGAGGTAGTGGTCATACAGCCGTCCGACGTAACCGGGTAGGTCGGCGGCGTTCAACGCGGTCTCGGTGGTGGTCTGGTCGGCCCACTGCTCGGTGACCGCGGTGTAGAGCGCGTCCTTGCTCGCGAAATAGGCGTAGAGCCGGTCCTTGCTGGCCTTGGCCGCCGCGGCGATGCGATTGATCCTCGCGCCCGCGACACCGTACTGCGCGAATTCGGCCTTGGCGGCGACGAGAATCCGTTCCCTGGTGGCATGACCGGCGGCGCGCATTGCGGCATCCTATCTTGCCGAACCATTTGGTTCGCGGTTAAGGTTCACGAACCGGATGGTTCTGAAAGTGGAGGGTGTCGCCGATGGCTGTAACTGTGGAGTCCTGGAGGGAACTGGCCGCCCGGGAATCGGGGGTGGCCACCGCGGATCTGGACGCGCTGTGGGCGCAACTGCCGACCGTGCGAGCCGAGGAGATCCTCGGACGGTGGCGCGGCGCGGCCTTCGCCACGGGACACCCGCTGTGTCGGGTCCTGCCCGCCAGCCGCTGGTACGGCAAGAATTTCCATGCGCTGACCCGCGCGGAACCGTTGATCTGCCGGGCCGAGGACGGGTCGCTGTTCTCCAATGTCGAACTCGGCGGCGGCGAGGCCAGTCTGTGGAATATCGAATTCCGCGGTGAGGTCACCGCGACGATGGTCTACGACGGACGCCCGGTCTTCGACCATTTCAAGCGTCTGGACGAGTCGACCCTGATGGGCATCATGAACGGCCGCCCCGATCTGGTGCTCGCCGAGGGCGAATACTTCTACTTCCTGCTCGAGCGGGACGGCGAGTGCTGACCACCGCGCTGCTGTCACGTGACCCCGCCGCGCCGTTCAGCCTCGAGGACGTCGAGGTCGACTCCCCGCGCGAGGACGAGATCCTGGTCCGGGTCGAGGCCGTCGGCATCTGCCACACCGATCTCGTCACCCGCGCGGCGGGCGGACCGGATCGCCCGGTCCTGCTCGGGCACGAGGGCGCGGGCGTCGTGGAGGCGGTCGGCGCGGAGGTCGGCGGGGTGCGTGCGGGGGATCGGGTCGTCCTGAGTTTCCGCTCCTGCGGTGAGTGCGCGAGCTGTCGCGGCGGGCGCCTCGCCTATTGCCGACATTCGTTGGCCTTGAACCAGTTCGGCGCCAGGTCCGACAAGTCGCCGAGGGTCACGGTCGGCGGTGCGCGGGTGCGCGACGGATTCTTCGGGCAGTCCAGTTTCGCGGGCTACGCCTTGAGCACCCGGGACAATACGGTGGTCGTCGACGCCGCCACCGATCCGGTTCTCGCCGCGCCGCTGGGCTGCGGATTCCAGACCGGCGCGGGTGCGGTGCTCAACGTCCTGTGTCCCGAACCCGAAGCGGCCCTCGTCGTCTACGGCGCGGGTGCCGTGGGGATGGCCGGTGTGCTGGCGGCGCGCGCGGCGGGTGTCGAGCAGATCATCGTGGTCGAACCGAACGGACCGCGTCGCGAACTCGCGCTCGCTCTCGGCGCCGTCACCGCGATCGATCCGGCCGGTGGCGAGACGACCGCTGCGATCCGCGACTCGACCCGGGGCGGCGCGACCCACGCGCTCGACACCACCGGATCGGCGACCGTGCTCGCCGAGGCCGCCGCGGCGCTCGCGGTCGGCGGGACGGTGGTCGCCGTGGGCTTGGGCGCAGGCGTGCCCGCCATCGATATTCGCGATATCGTCCTCGGCGGCAAAACCGTGCGCGGTTGCCTCGAAGGTGACGCCGACCCGCATACCTTCATCCCGCGTCTGCTCGCACTGCACGCGGTGGGCCGATTCCCGATCGAGCGACTGGTGGCCGGATATCCGCACGCCGATATCGAGGCCGCGCTGGCGGATCAGCGTGCGGGCCATGTCGTCAAGCCGGTGCTGACCTGGTGACGCGGCCTATCGGCTGACGGTCGGGTCGATCACCAGCTGGAATGCGGGGGTGTCGATCCGGATCGGCGCCAGTGCGGTCACGGACAGCGCGGGATCGTCCACGGCGCCGAATGCGCAGTGGCCGTTGGGATTCAGTACGGTCGTCGTGCCGTCGACCGGAGACGGCAGGGTCACCCGCGCCGCACCTCGGATCTCGAGGCCGGTGTTCGCGGGCACCGGCACCAGGGCGTGCACCCACGGTGCGAGGTAGGGGTGGGCGACGACGGTGGTGTCGAGTGTGTGCCGCACGTCGAGATCGGGCACCTGGATAGGGGAGGCGCCGGGGGTGAGATTGTCGGCCGGGTCGTCGCCCGATCCGTTCGCGACCTGCGCGTAATCCGGTGTCAACGTGTCGGCTCCGGCGATCCCCGCGCTCCACAGGCAGGCGGCGACCGCGGCGGACACGGCGAAAGCGATCCTCATACCGCGATTGTCGTCACCGGGGATCGAGGGGAACAAGGTTTGCGCTCGCGGTGAATCGGTTCCCGGCGACCCTCGTTTGTCAGGCGACGCCGCGCGAGTCCATTCCCGGTTCCGGAGTCTCGAGCACGGTCGGGGGCGCGTCCGTGCGGAAGTGTCGCGAGAACGACGCGGCGGTCGCCCCCGCGCTCGCCGCCAGACAGGCGGTGTGCACGACGAGACCGTAGGTGACCAGCGGCGGTCCGTGCGTCGCGAAGAGTCGCTGCCCCCAGCCCGACGCGACGATGCGCGCGATGGCCGAGGGGATGAGCGCCAGCGCGATGGCGAGCGCGGGAGTCTCGCACACCTGCATGAAATAGATGGTCTTGACGGTGTGGAAGGCCAGGCTGGACCCGAACCACAGCAGTGCCACCACATTGCCGGTCACGTAGCCGCGTGACCGCATCAGCGCCGGTGCGAACAACGGCAGGCGTCCGGTGCGAGCGTAGTGCCGTTCCCAGCACGCGAGTCCGACCGCCAACCCGCAGCCGAGGACGCAGACGGCGGCGATGGCGGCACCCGGGAGTCCGGGATCGATGATCGGCACCGTCACGAGGACGACGAGGAGTCCCAGTGCGGCGATACCGGGCAGGTCGAGGTCGGTCGCGCGACGCGCTCGGGGAACGCGCGGCAGTCCCCGGACGCCGAGCACGATCGTCGCGATGGTGAAGGGGATCGGTAGCAGAAGCACTACGCGCCAGGCGAATTCGGTGGGCAGCAGCCACAGCGCGATCCCGGCGAGCACCGGGCCCGCGATGGCCGCGGCCGCTCCCGCGGCGGAATACCGGGCCAGGGCGCGCAACCGGTCGGGGCCGGTGAATACATCCTGGATGACCCCGAGTACCTGCGCGCTGATGACGCCCGCGCCGAAACCCTGGACGAGCCGTCCGAGGATCACCGACCAGGTGCCGACCGCTCCCGCCGACGCGACGCATCCGATCAGGAAGAAGCCCAGCCCCGCCAGGAACAGCCCGCGCCGCCCGTAGGCGTCGCCGAGCCGTCCGGCGGGCGCGAGTCCGAGCCCGAACGTCAAAGAGAACGCGGATAGGAACCACAGCGTGGCGGAATCGCCGAGGCCGAGTGCCGACTGGACCGACGGTGCGGTGAAAGCGATGACGGCGCCGTCGAGCAAGGTCGCGAAACCCGCCCCGAGGCAGCACCACAGGGTGGACCGCCGGTCGTAGACGACCGGCGAGACCGGTCCCGTCGCGCGCGCTACACCGAATGCCACGGGCCCACAACGCCGTTCGCGGCAGAATTCATGGGAGGATTCTGCGCGGCAAGGCCGGCGCGCACCAGATTTGCGCTCGCGGTGATCGCTCCCCAGTTTCAGTTAGACTGAAACTAGAAAGGTGGTGAATGTCGTGTCCGATGACCGGGGTGGAGTCCCGCCGCTGAGTCCCGCGTTCCTGCTGATCATGCTCGGGAGTCGGTTGCGCGGCGGTGTCGAAGCCCGATTGGCGGCCGAGGGCATCGCGATCCGCCATCTCTCCGCGCTGGGGCACCTCTCCCGGGATCCGGGCCTGTCCTACAGCGAGTTGGCCCGCCGCGCCTCGGTGACCCCGCAGAGCATGCAGGCGACGCTGTCGAAACTCGAGGAATCGGGAGCGGTCGAGAAGGTGACCGGCGGCGGCCGCGGTCGCACCGCGAAGCTGGCGGTGACCGACGAAGGGCGACGGCTGCTCGACGTCGGGAAACAGGCGTACACCGAACTCGACGCTCTCCTGTCGGAGGCGATGGGCCCGGGCGCGCTGCGCGAGATACTGCCCGGCCTCTTTCGCGCCGCACAGGCGGCCGGTGACCGGCCCGGATCGGGGCGATCGCGTGAATCCGCCGGGCCGCGCAGACATTCGCGAACGAGTATGAACGACCGACCGACCACGTGAGGACCGACCCATGAGTATCCGCCACTACCTCCATCGCGCCCCCGCCGTTTCGGCGGCCGAGGCGATCGACGCCGTCCGGGCGGGCGCGTTGATCGTGGACGTGCGCCGCCGGTTCGAATGGAACCGCACCCACATCCCCGGTGCGATCCATCTTCCGCTGGAACAGCTGACAGAGGGATGCGAGGAACTACCCGAGAACCGACTCCTGATCACCTTCTGCACCGGCGGCCTGCGGTCCTACGGCGCCGCCAACCTGCTCATCGATTACGGCTTCGACGCCAAGAACATGTCCGGTGGATTGATCGACTGGCGCGCCGCCGGCGGAGCACTGGAGGTGGGACCGCGCGGCGAGCGCTGATCCGACAGGGCGCGAACTGCGTCGAGGGAGGCGCGTACGGACCCGGGGCATCGTAGATGGCCGCGGGGCGTTCAGCCGGGAGGTCGCAGGGCGAGGGCGAGCATCGTCGCCATGGCGAAATCCATTGTTGCGTGCGGGAATACCGCCGCGAACGTCGCGGGACGACTTCGGCCGAACCGCTCGGGCACGCGGCGCGCGGTGGCGACGAGAACCATCGCGTCGAGGACGAACAGTGCGACCAGCACCCATCCGATCGCCGGGATCGGCGGACTCGACGCGTGCGGGGTGTGTTCGGCACGCGGACCGTGCGCGTGCGGGGTGAGCGTCGCGTAGACCATGGCGAACGCGGCGATTCCGTGATAGATCGCCGCGCCGGATTTCTCGCCGAACAGTTCCGCATCGTTGCCCCCACCGACGGATCGCCCGCTCGCCTCGGCCCGCCGGTCCGCAACGGCCGGTTCGCCGGAGCGTGTCGCATCCGGTCGGCTGGACGGTGCGATATCGGCCCGCCCGACGGAACGGTCCACACCGGTCGATACGCCGGGGACCACGGCACCGAACCGACCTTCTTGGCTCACCGGACCGATCCATCGACATCCGACGACCAACCACACCGTCGATCCCACCGCCACCGCGCCGAAAACGATGCGCCAGAAGGAGATCGTGAGCCCCGCGCCCGCCGTGGTCCACATCGCGGACATGGCGACGAGCATGACCACGTGGACGAGCTCCCCACCTCGTCCGAACCGGCCGGGCTCGGGTCGGAACAGCCGGGTGCCCGCCACGATCGCGGCGAGCAGGCACGCGACGAACAGCGCCCATGTCACCGCGGTGTTCGCGTGATCCACGCCGAGGTTCAGACCGGGGTGACGTGCACGTCGGTGCGTCCGCCGAGGTCGACTTCGATCACGCGTTCGCCGTTCGCGTCCGCGGATACCGTCGGCTCGGTCGCACCCGTGACGCGGTAACTCCGGTGCGGGAGGAGTCGGTGCACTGCCAGCCGAACCCGCTTGTCGCCACGTCCCGGCCGCAGCACCAGTTCGAGTCCGGTGCCGTCGGTCACCGCGCGCGCGACGAGCACGTCGGGACAGGCGGCGTCGGCCAGAACGGGCCCGGTCCGCCACCCTGGCGGAACCGCGCCGAGCATCAGATCGCGCAGGCCGTCCGGTCGCAGGAATCGGGTCAGCGCGTGATGGGCGTTCGTGACGGTCGAGACGCCGAAGAAACGTCGCGCGCCGTCGCGTTCGACGAGGCGATAGCTCTCGCCCAGGGAACGGGCCAGCGCGGCAGCGAGATCGGTGTCACCCATCTCGGTCGCGGCGCTCGCCACGAAGACCTTGGTCATGCCGTCGCCGTTGACGACGTTGTAGTTGCCGAGATCGACCCGGGCGCGGGCGCTGCCGCGCAGGAGCGCGTTCGTACCGTCGTAGTCGACGAACCGATCGCGGATGGTGGTCCACGTGTCGCGCGCGAGGTCGGGCATCATCGCGTTCAGCCAGGCGACCATGCCCGCGTCGTAACCGAGTACCGGCTTGCTGATGGTGAGGGAGGGGCCGAGCCTGCCCGGGATGAACCGCCCGTTGCGCAGTCGCCATCCGTCGTGCAGGTAGCTGTGGCGTACCCGGTCGACGAGATCGCCGGTCAGTTCCGTGCCGTGCAGGCGGTCGTGCATGACCAGTGTGTTGAATGCGAAGACGTTGCAGATCGGGTAGATCAGATGCGGTTCACACGCGTACTGCGGACAGTCCTTGCGCGCCAGCATGTTGCGGCGGATCGCGCGGGAGAGCCGGGCGAAATCGTAGTCGTGTGTCGTGCGCGGGCTCCAGGTCAGTTTCAACGATCCCGGACGGTCGAAAGTCTGGTCGGCGTTGAGGGTTTCGTAGAGGCCGAGCATGACCCCGAAATAGCCGCTGTACATGACGTTCGCGTGCCGGATGGGATCGGTGTTGATCCTGGCGTAGCCGACCAGGCTTTCCGCGGCCCAGTAACCCCACACGCGTTTGTCGCACATCTTGACGATGGCGTTGCGCTGCGCCTCGGCGAGATAGCCGGTGAAGGCCGGAGTTCTGGTGTATTGCGCCATGGCGAGTGCGTAGCCGATGAAATTCAGCTGGTAGCGCAGCGCGCTGCCGCCGATCTGTTCGATGCGGTCGAATCCGTCGAACCGGTCGATCGGTTGCAGTGCCAGGTCGAGGACATAGCGCTGGAAGGCGAGATCGTCGGTGTCGGATTCGGTGACCGAGGGCATGATTCGCGGGGCGGGCGCGCTCATCAGGCGGCCTCGGTTCGTGCCGTGTGCGAGGCGGCGGGGCCGGGGCGCTGTGCGGTCGGCGCGAATTCCGCCGGTGCGATCGGTCGGCCGCGCACGCGCCGCCAGAGTCGGTGCGCGCCGGCGGAGAGGTATCCGGCAAGCAGGCAGCACGGCATCGGGTCTCGCTTCTCGCACGGTCTGATCGGTGACGCGAGCGCTCTCACCCGCCCGATCTTCACTGTGCTCGGATCGGAACTGCCGCGCGGCTTCTTCCTCATGGTCAAGCGCGGCAGAGAACTCGTTCCGCGGATCACCATGCTCGACCCCGGCCTGCTCGCGGCGGATCATTCCTACGCGGTCCGCCTCGACCACGAGCGAGTGGAATTCTTCATCGACGGCGGCTCGGTCGGCGCGTTCACGAACCCGCCGCACGGCGAGGGCGTGAACATCCTGGGTAAGCCGGTCCCGCTGCTCGGTCAGATGTGGCTCGACGGAAGTTACTGGTTCCCGCTGCCGATCCCCGAATACAACGCCGTCGAACAACGACTGACGATGACGCGCTACCGCCAGGGCCCCAGCGCGACGACTCCGCTCACGTAACAACCGGGACCGGCCCGCCGCGAAGACGCGAAGAATTCGCGTTCGTGCCACCCGCGGTTCGGCTGCGCGAAACGGTGGTCGGGAGCGCGGCGAATAGGTTGACGCGCGTGAGGATTCCACGCCTGCGGCGGGCATATCTCGGAGCCGAATACGCGGTGCTGTTCTTCGGTGGACCGACGGTGTACAACGCGGTGACGCGCGGTAGGTCGCCGATTCCCGCGTTGCTGGCGTTGACCTCGGGGGCCGTGCTCTATCTGCGCCGCGCACCGGATTTCGATCGCGGCACATTCTGGCGGGCGGGCGCGTTGCGCGCGCAGGGCCGGTCCATGGCGGCGGCCGCGGCGACCAGTGCGCTCGGATTGTCCGCGGCCGTCGCGGTGTTCCGACGCGCAGACCTGTTCGATCTACCGCGACGGAATCCGTGGATCTGGCTCGCGGTGCTGCTGGCCTATCCCGTGGTGAGCGTGTATCCGCAGGAAGTGATCTTCCGGTCGTTTCTCCTGCACCGCTACGCGCCGATTTTCGGTGACGGCGTCGGCGCGGTCGCCGCCAGCGCGGCCGCCTTCGGCTACGTGCACATCATCTTCGGGAGCTGGTTCTCCGTGGCGGCGAGTGCCGTCGGCGGCTGGATCTTCGCGACCCGATATCTGCGAACGCAGTCACTGTTCACGGCCTCGGTCGAGCACTCGATCTACGGAATCATCGTCTTCACGGTGGGTCTCGGCCGATACTTCTACCACGGCGCGCTACCGCCCGCGGGCGGACAGACGGCCGGGTGATCGCGGCGCACGCCGGAACGCGACATCAGCGCGGTCGTTCCGCACCGGGCGGATTCTGTTGTATCGCGGCGGGTTCGACGGATTTCCGCATTTCCCACCAGTAGCTCAACGTCACCGTCGTGTATGCCGCGAGCACCGCGACGGCCGGAAGCAGCAGTGCGATCAGCACCACCACGGTCAGGGACATGACGCCCTCCCCTACGAATCGAACGTGTCACGATCAGCGCCGCGCGGCGCGTTCCTATTCCCGCCACGCGATATCGCCCGCGGCTCACGCCGGGCAGCGGGGTGCGAGCACATGATTGGGAACGCGTTCGGCGATGTAACTCCGGACCCGGCGATAGTCGGGTTTGCCGCTGGGGGAGCGCGGCAGGGAATCGGTGCCGCGCTGGTCCTTGTAATAGCCGAGCGGCAGATTTCTGGTCGCCGCGAGATATCCTTCGGCCCCGGTCTCGGTCGGCGCGCCGTCGGCGTCGACGACGACGGTGCGGGGGGCGAGGTGGAAGCGGGAGCGACGGGCGAGATCGTCGTCCTTGCGGGCCACGCCCGCGCCGCGCAATCCGGTTTCCGACGATCCGATGGCTTCGAAGACGTCGGTCCACGGGAATTGTTCGAGCAGTTCGTTCTTCACCGATTGCGACAGCGGGGCGGCGCAGGAGGCGATGGTCGTGAGCGAGGTGGCGTCGGTCGGGCATCGGCGATAGGCGTCGAGGAGCGGACGCGCCATCGCGTCGCCCGCCGACACCACGACCTGCGGACGATTCTCCGCGACGATCCGCCAGATCTCGTCCGGATCGAATCGTGAGGTCGGCACCACCGTGTGGCCGCAGAGCAACGCGGTCAGCGTCGGCATGACGCCCGCGGCGTCGCCGAGCGGAACGAGGACGAGCCATTCGGGATGACCGGCGCCCTGGTGGGAGCCGCGCAGTCTGCGCGCGCCGCGCCGGTCGAGGTGGAAATCCATACTCCCCGCGAGTACCCGCGCCAGATCCTGGTGTTGCCACATGATCGCCTTGGGCGGTCCCGTGGTGCCGAGCGTGTAGACGAGCATCAGATCCTCGCCGCCGCGTGCCGAGAGCGGGCGGAACGGCAGGCCCGCGCGCAGATCCGTTTCCGCGGACGCCGCGCTCGGCGCCTGCCTGCGCTCGGTGAACTCGTCGGCGACCGCGATGGTGTGTGATTCTGCTCGATTGAGCGCTCTCGTGCGGGGTATGCCGTGGGCGAAGCGACTCGAACGGTGAGGCGCTCGGCTCCAGAATGGGAGAACACGATGCTCGGTCTCGGAATCATCGGATGGATCATCATCGGCGGCCTGGCCGGATGGATCGCCAGCAAGATCATGAAAACCGATGCGCAACAGGGCATTCTGCTCAATATCGTGGTCGGTGTCATCGGCGGCCTGCTCGGCGGGTTCGTCCTGAAGCTCTTCGATGTCGACGTCGAGGGCGGCGGCCTGTGGTTCAGCTTCTTCACCTGCCTCGGCGGCGCGGTGATCCTGCTGTTCCTGGTCGGTCTGGTGACCGGGCGCAGCCGCTCGGTGCGCTGATCCGCACCGACCGAGAGCAGGTGCGGGAGCTGTCGTTCCCGACACCTGTTCTCCCGGTGTGTCGAGCCCGTATGCCGAGGTCGGCATACGGGCTCACTCGCATAACGGATCGGGCCGTTGCTCCGCCGCCGCGGCGGCGGTCTGCTACGAATACCGAGGTGGTGCACCGCCGTCGCAGCCCGTTCGGCGATGCGCCCCTGCCGTTACGGCGGGCGTTCTCCGGGAGTGATCTTCGCCTCGGACGTCGTCCCGCGTCCTGAGATACACACGCGTTCGTGGTCCAGACCGTCCCCGAGCGCGACAGGTGCGTTTCGAGTCGTGAGGAGACAGCGTGGCAGTGATCGTCGAGCGTCATTCGAAGTGGTATTTCTCGGACTACGGCGTGTACGGCCCGGCGGTGACAACTCCGGTGACAGGTCGCGGGCGCATGCCGTTGCGCACCCTGGTCTTCGAGACCATGGCCCATTACCGGCCCGAGGTGTTCACCGATACGACGCGGGCGGGCATCCACTTCCACGGCGGGGGTCGTGAGGAACTGCTGCGGATCCGCGCCGATATCGAGGAGCCCGGTGACCTCTGCTACGCCCAGATGGACGACCGCGGCCTCACCATCGCGGGCACCCTCGGCCAAGCGGCCGCCATCGCCGCGCACCTGCGCCGCCACATTCCCGCCGACACCCCGCTACGCATGGTCACCAGGGGCGCGGAATGCGACCTGATGCCCGGTGTCACCGTCGACACCATCACCGCGGCACTCACGCCCGCCGACATCCTGGCCGACGCCGCCCGCTGAATCGCGCGGCTCCCGTTCCCGCGCGGGGCGCGTTCCCGCGCGGGTGACGCGCGTCCGACCCCGGTTCTTGCGTGAGCGCGGGCGCGGATGAATCATGGACGGCGTTCGGCACACCATCTCGAGTTCGATCAAGTTCTCTGCTGTCCTCATCGGAGTGATCCTCGAAAGGTTCGTGAACGTATGCAAACGAGTTCTTCGCAGATTCAACAGCTTCGGTTGGACGACGGCAGGATGATCGCCTGTACGAGTCCGGCCGAGGCGCGCATGCTGTGGGGCGAGATGTCGACGACCGGTTTCTACCGTCTGGCCGCCGCGGAATTGCGGCCCTCCGACGTCGCCATCGATATCGGGGCCAATATCGGGCTCAGCGCGATGATGTTCGCCGACACCTGCCCGGGGGTCAAGGTCGTCACCGCCGAACCGGCTCCGGCGACCTTCGACTGCCTGGAGCGGAACGTGGCTTCCCATGTGCCCGGGGGCATTCCGTTGCGCATCGCCGTCGGCGCGGAACACGGAGTGCTGCCGTTCACCTGGTACCCGCGGGCAACGGCGAATTCGGGTTTCTACGCCGACCGCGCGGCCGACGACGAGGCGACCAAGGTCTTCCTTCGCAACAGCGGCCTGCCCGACGAGGCGATCGACATGATCACCGCCGAACTCCACGAGGGCGAGCAGATCGACGTCGAGGTCACCACCGTGTCGGCGATCATCGCCGAGCACGCACTCGACAGCGAGATCGGCGTACTCAAGATCGATGTCGAGCGAGCCGAGATGGATGTCCTGCGCGGTGTCGCCGAGGGCGATTGGCCCCGCATCCGCGCCGTCGTCGCCGAGGTCCACGATATCGACGGCCGCCTCGCCCAGGTCTGCGATCTGCTGAGCAGGCAGGGATTCACGGCGCGCACCAGACAGGACGCGGCGCTGATCGGCACCGAATTGCACGAGGTCTACGCGACCCGTCGTCGATGAGACGGCGGTGCGGGCGCGCTGGACGCTGAGTGTCGAAGGGGCGTGCGGGAAGCCACCCGCGCGCCCGCTACTCGTACTGGCTTCGGAGGTATTCGGCCGACCGCGCCGCGACGGCGGCCACCTCGCGCACCTCCGGCGGCGCGGCGGCATCGTCCGCGAGGTGGTCGAGGACCTCGCGTAGTCGGCGTGCCAATCGTATTGTCTGCGTGACACATTCGGTCAGGTCGGGACCGATGGTGGTCAGCAGGGGATCGGCGAGTTGTTCGACGATCGCGTGCTGGTCGAGTCGATACTCGAGACGCCGATGTTCGCCGATGACCTCGATCAACTCGTAGCTGATCGCCTCGCATTCCTGTGCCACCGGCAGACATTCGTGCGGGCGGGGCACGTGATGCTCGTAGAGCGCCGTGCTGGACAGTCCCGCCGCGGCGAATCCGTGGAAGCATCGGGCGAGCATGACGACCGCGGGTTGTGGCGCGTACGGGACGTCGTCGAGCCGTCGAGCCGCCGCCGACAGCATCGCGACCAATCCGCCCGCGTCCGGTCGATATCCTGGCTGCTCCAGCGTTTCGGTCACGTCGAGTCCGCCGATCATGCCGGACAGAATAGGCGAATCCGGTCCGGTCGCCCCCGCGCCACGCTCGCGTTTTCGGGTCGGCGGGAACCGGCACGGTAGAACGGACGGCATCGGTCCTCGTCCAACGGTTGGGAGTTCGCAACGTGAGTGCGCCGGAAGTCGTCTACAACGTCGTGGTCGTGACACATCTGCTCGGTATGGCGGCGGTGGTCGGCGGATATGTCGCCGGGCAGCCGAAGGTCTCGGAACCGATGGTGTGGGGTGCGCGCGCCCAGATCATCACGGGACTGATCCTGGTCGGTATGGCCTCGGCGATCGATTCGATCGGCAAGGAACCCGATAACGCGAAAGTCGGGGTCAAGCTGGTGATCGCGATCCTCGTCGCGGCCTTCGCGGAGATGGGCCGCGCGGACGCGAAACGCGGCAACGACATCGCGTGGATGACCCATGCGGCGGGCGGACTCGCGATCGTGAACGTCCTCGTCGCGGTGCTCTGGACCTGATTCCGGCGTCGATATCGCGCACCGGGAGGCGGTGGCGCACGGCCTGTTGCCTCCCTCCCCGGTGAGTGCTATAAATCAACCCTGCCAGTCATGCTAAGCACTCGTTCAGCATCAGGGAATTCGGAGTCCGGCGGAAGTTCGGCACAACCGGTAACTCGGGTTTTCCGAAGTCGACCGGACGAGCCGCCGTACGACGGTGAGGTGATCTATGGGGCCTTTCGAGGAAATCGAGGACTTCTTCGTCCTGCTCGACGCGGCGCAGCGGTACGCGCTGTGGCCTTGTTTCGCCGAGTCACCGGGCGGGGCGCAGGTCGTCTTCGGGCCCGCCTCGCGCAGCGCGTGTACCGAGTACCTCGAGATCGCGGCGACCGGGGCCGCCTCCTGATCGACCGTCGGTCGCGGTCAGAGCAGCACGGGCAGCAGGTCGGGGCGTTTGGCGGACAGTCCGGTGCCGGAGGAGGTTCCGCGCATCCGCCTGCCGATCCACGGCAGCAGATGACGGATCGCCCACCCCGATTCCGCGGTGAGCGTGCTCGCGTGCGGAGCCGGGGGCAGCGGATCGCGCCAGGTGTCGCCGGAGCCGGGCAGCCTCAGGGCGTCGGCCACGGCACGGGCGACGAGATCGTGCCCGAGCGGGCCGAGGTGCAGGCGATCATCGCACCAGACGAGTGGATGCGTGGTCGCCTCGACCAGTTCGAAGTCCAGGAGTACGACACCGTGCTCTTCGGCCAGGGTGCGCAGATCGTCGTTCAGCGCGTAGATGCGCGGTGAGAGCGGGCGCACCAGCGGGGCGATGCCGCCGATATCGGGATAGGTGAAGCTGACCACCGTCGCGCCGGTGTCGATGAGCGCGCCGAAGATGATGTCGAGATCGGTGAGCAGCGATTTCCGGTCGAAGCGCGGCCGGATCAGATCGTTCATACCCGCCATGACCGTGACGAGATCCGGATCGAGGGCGATCGCCTGCTCGAGCTGTTCGTCGCGGATCTGCCCGACCCGTCGGCCCCGGACCGCGAGATTCGCGTAATGCGCTCCCGGATGCGCCGCGTCGAGCAATTCGGCGAACCTGTCGGCCCACCCACGATAGCCGCCCATGCCGTCGGGATCCCCGACGCCTTCGGTCTGGCTGTCTCCGATGGCGACATATCGGGAGTACGACATCCAGGATCCGGAGTACGGGTCCATATGCACCTCGCGGGTCGACGGCTACCTCGGCCCGGCGCGTGCTGCGTGCGGGGGATCCGACTGCGCTCATCGACCGGCGTCGCGCGTTCCTCGCGACGCACGAACATCGTATGTGTCACCGCGCGTCGCGGCCATCGGTGGACGAGCATCCGGTGGAGAGGTCGCGGGAGCGCGCTGCGGGGCGGTGGACCTCGGCCCACCACCCCGACGACGGATCACGCGTTGGCGGCAGCCAATCCGGTGCGCAGATCGGCGAGGATGTCGTCGATCCCCTCGACGCCGACCGCGAGGCGGACCAGCCCCGGCGTGACGCCGGCGGCGAGCTGCTCCTCGGGGGTCAGCTGGGAATGCGTGGTCGAGGCCGGATGGATGACCAGCGACCGGACGTCACCGATATTGGCGACGTGGCTGTGCAGGGTGAGCGCTTCGACGAAACGCTTACCCGCGTCGACACCGCCCGCGAGTTCGAATCCGATGATCGCGCCCGCGCCCTTCGGGGCCAGCGCCAGCGCGCGCTCGTACCACGGCGAGGACGGTAACCCCGCGTAGGCGACCGAGGTGACGCCCTGCTGTTCGGTGAGGAATTCCGCGACGGCCTTCGCGTTGCTCACGTGCCGTTCGATGCGCAGGCTCAGCGTTTCCAGGCCCTGGCTGATGAGGAAGGCGTTGAACGGCGACACCGCCGAACCGAGGTCGCGCAGCAACTGCACCCTGGCCTTGAGCGCGTACGCCGGAGCGCCGAGATCGGCGTAGACGACGCCGTGGTAGCTGGGGTCGGGTTCGGTGAAACCGGGGAAACGCCCACCGCGCCAGTCGAAACCGCCGCCGTCGACGATGACACCCGCGATCGCGGTGCCGTGCCCGCCGAGATATTTGGTCGCCGAATGCACGACGATATCCGCGCCGTGCGCGAGCGGCTGGATCAGGTACGGAGTGGCCACCGTGTTGTCCACGATCAGCGGAACTCCGGCGGCGTGAGCGACCTCGGCGATACCGGGGATGTCGAGAATGTGGTTCTGCGGATTGGAGATCGTCTCGCCGTAGACCGCCTTGGTATTCGGGCGGATCGCCGAACGCCACTGCTCCAGATCGTCGGGATCGTCGACGAAGGACACCTCGATACCGAGTTTCGGCAGCGTGTACCTGAACAGGTTGTAGGTGCCGCCGTACAGCCGCGGGCTCGACACGATGTGGTCGCCTGCCCCGGCGATATTCAGGATCGCGAAGGTTTCGGCGGCCTGTCCGGAGGACAGCAGCAGCGCGGCCACACCGCCCTCGAGCGCGGCGATGCGCTGCTCGACCGCGTCCTGGGTGGGATTCATGATGCGGGTGTAGATATTGCCCGGTTCGGTCAACCCGAACAGCGCCGCCGCGTGGTCGGTGTCGCGGAAGGTGTAGGAGGTGGTCTGGTAGATCGGCAGCGCGCGTGCGGAGGTGGTGCCGTCGGGAAGTTGTCCGACGTGGATCTGCTTGGTCTCGAAACTCCAGCTCGCGGTGGGATCCGCGGCCGTCGACGGGTCGGTCATGCGAGGGCTCCAGACGATGGGGGTGAGGTTCGGAACACCACGCGCGCGGCGGTCGGGTCATCGGCCACCGCGGTCGCCGTGGCGTCGACGAGCTCGATCGGCGGGTCGCGCGGATCCGTGGTCATGCCCCGAAAGGCTAGGAACGCTCGGCGGTTTGCGCGACGTTTACATTCGGCTCGAGCGCAAGGGTGGCCGAGGTGCGGGCAGGCCGTTCGGCTGCGGCGGAGGCGGCGAACCCGCAGGTGTTCTCACCCGCGCGGGCGTGATCGCGTGCGCGGCACCGTGAGGCGGGGTGATTGCGGTGCGGGTTACCGGAGGGTGGCGGAGCGTCGCTCAGGCGGCGCCGCGTGCGTTGTAGACGGTGAACTCCCGGTCGGCCGCCATGCGTCCGTAGTCGGCGAACACCTCGAGCGCGCGGTCGCGCTGGACGCCGATATCGACCCGGATCCCACGCCCGCGGAATTGTTCGGCCCAGTCCTCGCGCATCGGTCCTTCGTCGAATCCGGTCAGCTGCTCCAGTTCCGGTCCTTCGCCCGCGATGACCAGACGTTTCACCCCCGACCACAGCACCGCGCCGTAACACTGTGCGCAGGGCCGCCAATTGACGACGAGTTCGCGATCGGGCGCGTCCACCGCGCCGAGATCCCAGTCGCCCACCCGGGTCTGCGCGAGCGACAGCGCGACCACCTCGGCGTGGGCGGACGAAAGCCCGCTGGCCAGTACCAGATTGACGCCCGCCGCGACGATCGCGCCGGTGGCGCTGTCGATGACGAGTGCCGCGAACGGTCCGCCGGACCCTTCGCGCGGGTTGCGTGCCGCGAGCCGGTGGACCAGCGCCATGCGCTGTTCGTCGGAGTCGAGAACGGCGGGGGAGTGCTCGATTTCGTCGAAGACCCAGTCGGGCATGGTCGCGCCGTAGGAGCGTGGCAGAGCGTAGGTGTTCACGGCGTGCCCTTCGTCGGGTGGTGGTCATCGGGTGTGGGTCAACGTAGAGGGCGGGCGTTGCGGAGTGATTTCCTGGGCGCGTCGGCCGGGTAAGAGTTGTACGATGCCGATATGGAAATATTGCGATCAATGCATTTGACTGACCCTCGATGGTGAAACAGAGGCTAGACGTGACGGACGAGATCGCAAGGAACGCAGGGGAAGGCCTCGATTCCGTCCGCTCGGGACGGTCGAATGCGGGCGACGGTTCGACTCGGTGCGGTTCGAGTGCGGGAATTGGATATGGTCTAACCAACTGACCAGTACGCTCCGGAGGGCGCCGTGTGGTTCGACGCCGTGGAGGAGGCGAGTATGGGAGCCGGCGGTTCCGAACGAATCACGTTCACCGATCGGCCCGTGGTGGGTTCGGACATCTATGTCGACAACCAGCTGTTCCTCGGCCACGGCGAGGACGATATGCGCGGTGGTCTGGCCCGGGTGGTCGCCGTGCACGAGGATCTCGACTATCCCGACGACCCGCTGGTCGATGTCGCCGAACATCCCGACTGTAGCTACGACTGGGCGCTGCTCAGCCGCGAACAGGAACGGTTACGCGCCGCGTTCGGCGAACGGCGCGCTTCCGCCGATCCTGATCTACGGCCCGAATTCGATCTGTACTGACCGTCCCGGGTTCACGTATGCGATACGGGAATTCGCTGCGTCCACGCCACGTGGACGGCGCTGCCGCCGACTCCGGCCAGTGCCAGATTCGCCGCGCCGAGCAGGACCAGTCCCGCCGCGGCGAGGAATCCCAGCGCGGTCGGCGATTCCGGGGGAAACAGCAGGACGAGAATGCCGACGAGCATGGTCGCGACGCCGGTCAGTTCGTGGCGCACGGGTTCGGCCAGCCGGTCGTCCCAGACCGAGACCGTCGCCTGACCGACACCGCTGATCGCCCAGCTCGCTCCGAGCCAGATCGACAGTAACGGAATCGAGTTGCCGCCCACCACGTTGAACAGCGCCAGTGCTGCGGTCAGTATTCCGCACAGCGCCAGCACGGCGCGCAACGGTGCCGCGAATCGGGCGGCGATCGCGAGGTATATCTGTACTCCGGCGCCCAAGGCGATGCCCGCGCCGAGCAGCATTTCCAACGAGTGGACAGTCTTGTCGGGCCAGATCGCCACCAATAGTCCGAGTACGGTAGAGCCGATCCCGAGGACGAGGACGGCCTCGTGTCCCCGGTGCACCCGGGGAGCGCTCGCCCGGACGCGCGACGCGCCGGACGCGGGGCCGTCATGGGAACGCGAGAACGGCCGACCCGTCGTCGCGGGAAGTCGGGAGCGCAGTGTCACCATGGGGCAGCAATGCCCGCTTTCCGCGATCCGACACAGCTCGAACCGATAACTTCTGATGATCGGCGTCCATCCGCATCGACATCCGAGGAGTGCCACGTGCCGTATTACCGATCGGTGGGCTCGGTTCCCCCGAAGCGTCACACGCAGCACCGGAGCCAGGAAGGCGCGTTGTACTACGAGGAGTTGATGGGGGAGGAGGGCTTCTCCTCGGATTCGTCGCTGCTCTATCACCGCCACATTCCCTCGGCGATCGTCGACGCCACCGCATGGGAGTTACCGGATCAGACATCGGTGCCGAATCATCCGCTACGCCCGCGCCACCTGCGCCTGCGCACGCTGTTCGACGCCGACGCGATCGCCGGGACCGACGTCGTCACCGGGCGGCGGCTGATCCTCGGTAACGCCGATGTCCACATCTCCTACGTGGCGGCGGGCGCGCCGTCCCCGCTGTACCGCAACGCGATCGGCGACGAGGTGGTCTACCTCGAATCGGGCGAGGCGTCGGTCGAAACCGTCTTCGGTGTGTTGAACGCGCGCCGGGGCGATTACGTCGTGATCCCCCGTGCGACGACGCACCGCTGGATTCCCCGCGGTGACGAGGTGTTGCGGGCGTACGCGATCGAGGCGGGCAGCCATATCGTTGCGGCGAAGCGTTACCTGTCGCGCTTCGGTCAGTTGCTCGAATCCGCCCCGTATTGCGAGCGGGATCTGCACGGTCCGGGTGAACCCCTGCTCGCCACCGTCACGGGTGACGTCGAAGTGCTGGTCAAACATCGGGGCTCCTCCGGTGTCGTCGGCACCAGGATGGTCTATCCGACACACCCGTTCGATGTGGTCGGCTGGGACGGATGTCTCTACCCGTACACGTTCGACATCGCCGATTTCGAGCCGTTGACCGGACGGGTGCACCAGCCCCCGCCCGCGCACCAGGTGTTCGAGGGCGCGAATTTCGTGATCTGCAATTTCGTGCCGAGGAAAGTCGACTACCACCCGTTGGCGATCCCCGTTCCCTACTACCACTCCAATGTCGACTCCGACGAGGTCATGTTCTATTGCGGCGGCGACTACGAGGCGCGCAAGGGATCCGGGATCGGGGCGGGTTCGGTCTCGCTGCATCCGGGCGGTCACGCCCACGGGCCGCAGCCGGGCGCGTACGAGCGCAGCATCGGGGCCGAGTTCTTCGACGAACTGGCCGTCATGGTGGACACCTTCCGGCCGCTCGAACTCGGGGAAGGCGCTCTCGCCTGCGAGGACCCGGATTACGCGTGGACGTGGGCCGGTCGCGGTCCCGGCGACGTCCGCGAGGCAGCGGGTCCGGCGTGACCGGTCTGTCGATTCCCGACGACTCCCTCTTCGGCCCGGACAATCTCCCGTTCGGCATCTTCTCCACTGCGGAACTCACGCCGCGCGCGGGCGTCCGGCTCGGCGATCACGTCCTGGATCTCGGCGCGGTCTTCGACGACCCGGTCTTCAGGACGGGTTCGCTGAACCCGTTCATGTCGCGCGGTCCGTCGCGGTGGGCGCAGGTGCGGGAGCGACTACGGGGATTGGTCGGGGTGGGCGAGGTGCCCGACGGTGTTCCGCACGCAGTGACCGAGGTGCGGATGCACCTGCCGTTCGAGGTGGCCGACTACGTGGACTTCTACGCCTCCGAACACCACGCCGTCGCCCTCGGTCGCCTGTTCCGGCCGAATGCCGAACCGCTGCTGCCGAATTGGAGACATCTGCCGGTGGGATACCACGGTCGAGCGGGCACCGTCGTGGTGTCGGGGACCGATATCGTGCGACCCGAAGGACAGCGGCGAGCCCCCGGTGCCGTCAACCCGGAATTCGGGCCGAGTACGCGTCTGGATATCGAGGCCGAACTCGGATTCGTCGTCGGCGTGCCGTCCACGACACCGATCGGCGTCGACGATTTCGCCGAGCACGTGTTCGGGGCGGTGATCGTCAACGACTGGTCCGCCCGCGACATCCAGGCGTGGGAATACGTTCCGCTCGGGCCGTTCCTCGGCAAGAGTTTCGCGACCTCGATCTCGCCCTGGGTCGTCCCCCTGGCGGCGTTGAGCCACGCCTGGATCCACACCCCGCCCCAACTCCCGGTGCCGCTGCCCTATCTGCGCGGGGCGCGGCCATGGGGGCTCGACGTCGATCTCGAGGTGCGCTGGAACGGGGAGCGGGTCAGCCGACCGCCCTACGGGCAGATGTACTGGTCTCCCGCGCAGATGCTGGCCCATCTCACCGTCAACGGGGCGACGGCGCGGACGGGGGACCTGTTCGCCTCCGGAACGATCTCCGGCGCGGGGGAGGACCGACGCGGTTCGTTCATCGAGTTGACCAGCGGCGGTGCGCGGCCGATCACCGTGCGGGGCGAGACCCGCACCTTCCTCGAGGACGGCGACGAGGTCGTCATCTCGGCCGACGCGCCCGGCCCGGGTAACTCGCGCATCGGATTCGGCGAGGTGCGCGGCAGGATCGTCACGCGAGCGTGAACAGCGCTCGGTCCGACCGGTCGGCTCGGCGGCGTCGCACGGCCGATGCCAGGCCCGCTCCGAGGACACCGGCGCCGCGCGCTCGCGGGGGCGGTGACCAGCGCGGCGGCTGATCCTGCGGTGACCGATAGGGCGGCTGGGGCGGTGGGTACTGATACGACACGTTCACTCCGATCCCCCGGTCCCCGAGCGCGTTGGCGCGCGCCCTCCATCGCTGTCGACGGTACCGCGTACGCGCCGTGCGTGCCCGGTGTGCGGGCAGTGAAGCGACCTGCCGATATCCCTTATGGAAAGTTCTCCAGAATGATCACCAGAATGCGCTACTGGAATACACTCGGTACTCGACTCGTCGGCCCTGCTGTTCGTACGGGCTCGGCCCGTGACATCTAAATGACCACGCGCACGCACGTGTTCGATGGGTCGGAATTCGAAGTCAGGCCGACGCGGCATCGGGGGTCGCGTGCGCTGCGGCGGCGGTTGAAATTGTTGCCGATGTGGGTTCGCAGGGTGTCTATCAACATCGGATGGGCGTCGAGCGGCGCCGGCATCTCGCCGAGAAACCGACGTGCGGGGCTCGGCCTGGTCAGCTGGTATTCGACCGCCAGATCGGCGAAACGGTAGAGCCCGGGAGCGAATTGCAGTTGCCTGACCAGATTCAGTAGTTCGCGCAGATGCTCCACCACCGCCGGAATATCCTCCGGCTCGGCCTCCGCGCAGGTCGCGGTCAGTTCGATGTCCGCCGCCTCGGACCGGCCGACCACCAGGCGGTCCAGGTCGCCGTCGGCGCACCGTGACGAGGGAATCGAAATGATTCCGCCATCGATGTTCAGCAGGGACAACGCGCCCACCGAGATTGCGCGGCGAGCGATACCCGTATGCGCCGCAGTACTCGTCCGCCGATGATATGGGTGCTCGACGTGGAGTTGTAGTCGTCTCGTCGAGCGGGAAAGTGCACGGCCAACACCGAATAACTTCGCGCGATCTTGATGCCGCTCTCGTGCGTGATCGTCAACGTATCGTGCCCGCCGAGCAATGCCACGGTCAGCGCCCGCGGGATTCTGTGATTCTCGGCGATCACCGCGTGGAGTTCTTTGACATAGGCGAACGACATCGTCGAGGTGACTGTTTCCAGTACCTCCATCGCAACTCGCCGCACACGCGCCAGATAACTCGCGTCGGTGCCGAACGCGTTCGACGAGATCAGTTCCATCATCATGCGGAAGCCGTCGTGGATGGCGTGGTTGATCCGCTCGATCGGGACCCCGTCGCGAGCCCACTGTGCCGCGGCCACCTCGAGTGGTTTCAGGACTTCTCGCCGCCGACTTGTAGCGCCCGTCCAAGGTGGCGACAGCAACATCCAGGCATGCCTGGGTGACGTCGGTGACGTATTCGCGGGTCCCGCTGTCGGGGGCGGCGCCACGCGAAACCACGCTGTCGAACAGGTGGCGGACCAGATCGTCGGCCAGCGCCCGGGTAGCCATTGCTGTTTCGGATGCGGTAACGCCCGTCGATACGAGCTCGGATCCGTCCGGATATTCGGTAGTCATCGTCGACTTCCTTATTGCGCTCCACGCGGCTCTCGGCGGCGGTCACGCTGTGGCTTCCCGCGCCGAGGACGTCCCGGTGTCGATGTGAGGTCAGGATGTCGCCACGACGGCGTCGCGGATCACCGCGGTCACGCGGTCGGGCCGAGAGACGGGGGAGACGTGCGATGCGTCGACGTCACCGGTGCGGCCGGGTGCGGCGCGATCGGCCATCATGCGTTGCGGTGCCGGTGGGATCACCCGGTCTCGGGTCGAGACGAGGTACCAGCTGGGCGTGTGCGCCCAGGACGGTGGGCCGCTGGGTTCGAGGTTGGCTTGCAAACGCCGCGGTTGTCTGGTGGGCGTACAGGTCGGCGGCGACCGCGGGCGTGAGGTCCTGGGCGAAGACCTGGTGGAAGAAGAGTTCGGGGATGAATCCGTCGATACCGATGCCGACGGGGCTGTTCGCATCCGGGACCGGGGTGATCAGCACGGCAGGCGGCAGCAGCGGGCTGCCCGGATAGGTGAACGGGTTCAACAGCAGTTGCACGATTTCGCCCTCCGCGGGAGCGAAGGCGGCGACGAAGACATTCGCCTTCACATCGGGATCGTGGACATTGCCGATGACCGCCCCGCCGTAGGAGTGGCCGACCAGCACGATCGGACCGCCGATGCCGTCGAGGCAGGCGGTGAGCGCGGCGGCGGCCGATCGCAGGCGAGCGGTTCTTGGGGAGTTCATGGATCCTCCGGATACGAGAAAGCGTGGTGCGTGGGACAACAGGAAGTGGGTGGACGGGCATCGCGGCACCGGGTGTCGAATCCACTGGGCGGTACGGGTCGAGCCGACCGATGAACTCGGCCGCCTCGCCGGGGGGACGAGCGACGAGATCGATACTTCATGCAATCCAATAAGAACAGCTAGTAACTTATCAGTCTTCGTGTAGGTGGCGAGTGGATCGCCCGAATCTGGAGAGTTCCCCACTCGCCGGTCGTCGCAATGCCGAAGCGCCAGAGAAGTATACGTAGAAGCGCACTCCGACTGTCTCGAGTCACAGATCGCTGACCGGGGCTCCTCGACGTGATATCGCCGCCACCGCCGTAGGCCTTTTCGAATCGTGTGCCACCGTCTCGTTTCAGGGAAGAATATAAAGTAACTTTGTGCGGTTGAATTGCCTCGAGGCTCGCGACCGCTTCGTGCGAATGATCGACCACGATGATGCCGCGCGAAGGTCAGAGGCGGCGGCGCACGGAAGCGCGGGGCCGTTCTCTCGATGTCGCTCGGTGCGAGATCATCCTCCGACGCCTGCGCCGTCGAAGGTCTGGATCGATGACGAAAACCGCACCGAATCTCCACAATCGGGGCGGGTGGTCTCCACACCGAATGGTTAGGGTTCCGACATGGAACACAGTGGGGCGGGGAATGGGCGGGCGCGGCGGATTCTGGTGGTCGACGACGAAGTGACCATCGCGGAATCGGTCGCGGCTCGATTGCGGGCGGAGGGATTCACCGTCGAAGTGGCGCACGACGGGCCGGGGGCGGTCGCGGCGGTGCGGGCGAACGAGCCGGATCTGGTGGTGCTCGACGTGATGCTGCCCGGGTTCGACGGGTTGGAGGTGTGCCGCAGAATCCAGGCGGGGCGGGCGATTCCGGTGCTGATGTTGACCGCGCGGATCGACGAGACCGATCAGCTCGTCGGCTTGGGGGTCGGGGCGGACGACTATCTCACCAAACCGTTCTCGATGCGGGTGCTCGCCGCTCGGGTCCACGCGCTGCTGCGCCGGGTGGATCGGGCGGCGGACCGCGACGGGGCGAGCATCGTCGTCGGCGATCTGCGCATCGACGTCGACCAGCGCCGGGTGTGGCGCGCGGAGAACGAAGCTCAGCTCACGCCGCTGGAATTCGAAGTGCTCGCCCGACTCGCGCGCCGCCCCCGTGTGGTGCTGGCCAGGGAACGGTTGCTCGAGGAGGTGTGGGACTGGGCCGACGCCGCGGGTACCCGTGCCGTGGACAGTCATGTCAAGGCGTTGCGCCGCAAGCTCGGGGCCGACCTGATCCGGACCGTGCACGGTGTCGGGTACGCGCTGGAGGCGCCGTGATCGAGTCGCAGACCGATTCCGCTCGCGGCGGCGAGATCGGGAACGGTTCGTCCGCACAGCGGATTCGGGTGTGGACGGACCACATCGCGACGGTACTTCCGCGTCCGCTCGACCCGGTGCGCTCGGTCAAACTCAAACTGGCGATTCTGATGTTGGTGTCCGGCGGTGTCGCGTTCGGGTTCTTCCGATTCCGGATCGGGTGGTTACCGCCGAAGACCACCGTGGCCGCGTTGGTGATCGCGCTGGTGACGTCACAGTTTCTCGCGCACGGCATCACCCGGCCGCTGCGGGAGATGACGGCGGCGGCGAAGCGGATGGCGCAGGGGGATTACACGCGCCGGGTGCGGGCCAGCTCGCGCGACGAGGTCGGCCAGCTCGCCGAGGCGTTCAACCAGATGGCCGCCGACCTGGCCGCCGCCGATCAGCAGCGTCGCGATCTCATCGCCAACGTGTCGCACGAATTGCGCACGCCGATCACGGCACTCAACGCGGTGCTGGAGAATCTGGTCGACGGGGTGTCCGAACCGGATCCGGGCACGCTGCGCACCGCTCTGGCCCAGACCGAACGTCTCGGGTTGCTCGTCTCCGAACTCCTGGATCTGTCGAGTATCGAAGCGGGCGCCATTCCGCTCGACCGTGAAGAAGTCGCCGTCGCACCGCTATTGGCGCGGGTGGTCGACGAAGCCGAGGTGACGGCGGCGGCGTTGGGCCGTGGCGTGCGTTTCGGCACCGACGTGGACCCCGGCGATGTGTGCGTCCGTGCAGACCGCGCACGATTGCATCAGGTGCTGCTCAATCTGCTCGACAACGCCGCCCGGCACGGTCCCGCGGGGGGCGAGGTGCGGATAACGGCGCGCGCAGCCGAGGGCAGGGTGGTCATCGATGTCGAGGACGACGGTCCCGGAATTCCGGTGGCGGAGCGAGCCGGGATCTTCGATCGTTTCACCCGGGGTGGTCGCTCCGACGGTGGCGGAACGGGATTGGGATTGGCGATCTCGCGGTGGATCGTGGAATTGCACGGCGGCACGATCGCCGTCGCCGATCCGGGCTCCAGGATTCGCGTCGTCCTGCCCGACCACTGAATTCCCTACGCCCGGCGGCGTCGTCCACCGCTCAGCGAGTCGTGCTCACCCCGCCGTCGACGGGGATGACGGCGCCGGTGATGTAGGAGCTGGCGCGGCTCGCGAGAAAGACGGCGATACCCGCGATATCGTCGGGCCTGCCGATGCGTTTGAGCGGGAACTGCGCGGCGATGGCGTCGCCGCCGGTCTTCAGGACCGCCGCGGACATCTTCGATTCGAACAGGCCGGGCGCGATGGCGTTGACCAGGATTACCCGCGCCGGATCGTCGTCGGTGGCCGCGTCGCGCAACATCGGCAGCAGAGCGCGGGTGAGCGTGAAAACGCTTTTGACATCGAGGTCGAAGGTTCTGTCCCAGGCGGAGTCGGGGAATTCCTCCAGCGGTGCGCCCCAGGTCGCGCCCGCGTTGTTGAACAGGGTGTGGACCGAGTTCTCGCGTCGGCCGACGGTGTCGACCAGTTCGGTGATTCCCGCCTCGGTACTCAGATCGGCGGGGATGGCCTCGATGCGGCCGAGCGGGGAGAGTTCGTCGACGGTCGCGTCGAGTTCGGGGCCTTGCGGCTGCTCACGTACACGGTGGCCCCCGCGTGCAGCAGGCCGCGCGCGATCATCTTGCCGATGCCACGTCCGCCGCCGGTGACGACCGTGACCCTGCCATCCAACGTGAACAGGTCGTAGGACATATCTCTCCTGGTCAGCCGTGGCGATTCGAACACGAATCGAGGTTGTGATCGACACGGGTGCCGATCACAACCTCGGGGATTCGAGCGGGTCCTACAGCCCGTTCACGATCACGAAATTGGCGTCCGCGGCTGCCTGGCGCAGCGGGATGGCCGCCTGGTATTCCTCGGAGTCGTACCAGGCTTTCGCCGCCTCGGGGGATTCGAATTCCAGCACAACCGTCTGGTTTCCGTGCCATTCGCCCTCGAGCACCTGGGTCTTGGTATCGACGGCAAGGACGGTAACTCCCTTGGCCATGGCCTTCGCGGCGGCTTTGCCGTATTCGGCCATCTTGCTCGGATCTTTGATCGCCTCGGTAACGATCACATAGCCTTTGGACACTCCGGATCACCCTTCACGCAGAAAAGTCGACGTCGACTCTTCAGCTGAAGGTACCAAAAGAGAACCGTGCGGGACCATGGTCATCGACCGGCGGCCTCGATCAACCGTTGACGCAGCCAGGTCAACGGGGTGGCGCCGCCCGGGTCGACGGCGTACGAGGGATAGGCCTGGTGAGCGCCGGACTTCAGGAAGTTGTCGACCTGCTGCTTGCGCTGCTCGTAGGCGCTGCCGTTGAGTTGGTCGGACAGTAGACCGAGCCCGCCCGCCGCCAGCGCGTCGCCGATGAGCTCGCCCGCCTGGCTCTGGTAGCTGCCGATCTTGGTGGGATCGGGATTCGACAGCTGGACGACGAAACCGGCGATCCGGCCGGCGAAATCACCGTCGGGCATGGCGCAGTAGAGGTCGCCGTCGACGCAGAAGGTGTAGGTCTGCGGGGTGACCCAGCCGAAACCGCCGACCCTGGGGCCGCCCGCTCCGGCGCCGCGCACGGGCGGGCCGATCAAGGTGTCGGAGGGGGAGCGGCGAGGATCGGAGATCAATCCGACCAGCGCGACCCGGTGCGCCGCGACGACGCCGAGCCCGGTGCCGATCTCCGCCGCGAGATCGCCCGCCGCGTCCGCGCCCTGGCTGTAACCGACCAGCGCGATACGGGTCGCCGCGCAGGACCGGCCCATGTCGGCGACGAATCCGCGCGCTTTGTCGATCGCCTCCTGTTTGGAGCGGCCGTATACCTCACCCTCCCAGGGGAATGCGGTGGCCGCGTAGGTGACGTAGTCGACCTGGACATCACCGGGCAGATTGTCGACGCTCTGCGCGAGTATCCCCCTGCCCGGTTCGGAATTGGATGTTTCCCATGTGCCGGGAACAGCCACGACATACAGGTCGGGGCAATGGGCCGGTGCGCCTCCCGCGACGGCGGCGCCCTCGAACTGGAGGGCGGCGGTCAGCATCGTGGCCACGCAGGCGGCGGCATGGATCTTCCATCGTGTCAGCATCGTGTACTCCGTTGTATTCACTGCCGAAAGTCACTCGGTCGAAGTGGTGCCCGGGACGGTTGCGCGATACAGGGCGGATCCCCTGTCGGCACAAGGTCTGGCGAGAGTGCCGCGACACGGAATTCATGGAGTACGGGGACCGCCCGGGAAGTGTAAGCCATGTTGCGCGCGCGGCGTGTGCGGTCGTCCCGGTTCATGGGGATGACGGCCGACGCTGTCCATCGTGGCCGGATTCGGCGTCGATGCCCGAATCGCTGGTCGGTGGCGGGCTGTCCCGGCTTCTTCGTCGAGTTGTCGTGCGCATGTCTTCCACCCGTTCGGTCCACCCGCGGAGATCTGCCGACACGTCGGCGCTGACACTCCGGGCTGCTATCCCGCCGGTGATCGGAGACGAGTGATGCGGGTGCGCGTCACGTCGTCAGCTTCACTGTGCCAGAATTCGTACTAACATATAGGAGGCTACGGCGAATCGTCGACGATTCGGTGTGAGGTTTCGAGCGAACTGTCCGCACCGGGTGCGGTTCGTCGGAAGAGGCGTGCCACGCTGCGGTTGCCGGGTAGGACATACTGATCATGTTCATCTTTCGGCCGTCGAGTCCGCAGGCCAAATATCGCGACGGCAGTGACCGCGCGAAGTGTCGGGGCCTCGATCGTGCGTGCGAACCGCCTCGCGCCGGTCTTCGTCGAAGTCGTCATTCGGCGAAATAGCCGTGAAGTGATGGATAACTTGTGGCTTACGGAAGTCACACTGTCCCCCGATGTGACACCGCCGTCTCCCCAATGTCATTGCGTCGGTGACGGACCCCGGTGTCGTCGCCGGGGTGGTGCCGTCGACACGGCGGTCGGGGTTCGGTGGTCCGGGATGCGGGCGTCGCGCCATCCTGCGGTGTGTTCGGGCGGGGCGATCCCGGAAATTGTTGGGCTGGAATGTCTTTCGCGCATCCGTTGTGGATTCCGCCGCTGCCGTCCGATGGCGTCCCGTTCGCCCGGATCTCGCGCGTGAAACTCGTGTGCGGGTCGGGCGTGTCGGTCATCGATCGAAAGGAATCGCGCCCGAACCCCATGCCGGGAAATCGAGAGCGCCCCCGGATCGAGTCGGCCGACTCGATCCGGGGGCAATGGTCCGGCGACGCGGGAGGGTGAAACTATCGGCCGCCGAACCGATCTCGGTGGCCGTCGGAACGACTCACTTGGTCTGGAAGGGGGCGTTGATTGTGGCGAAGTACTGGATCGCGGCGCCGATCGCGACCGGCGCGGTGACCAGGAGTTGTCCGGCGACGGTGCCGAGCGCGCCGACGGCGACGACGCCACCGAGGCAGCCGATGACGGCGGCGGGGATGAACGGTCCGAACAGGCCGATGATGGTGGCCGAGGCGACGGTCGCGCCCGCGATGCCGCCCAGGACGCAGCCGACGGCCGCGCCGCCGAGACCGCCCGCGAGGGTGCCGATGGTGGCGCCCATGGCGATGGTGTCCTTCATGCGGTTGAAGGCGGCCTGCTCGCGGTCGTATTCGCTCTTCCAGGGCGCCTTGTCCTCGAACGGCAGCGCGACCGGCTTGTAGGTCGCGTGCGCCATGTCGAGTTGCGGGGTCAGGGTCGCGGTGTGGTCGGCGATATCGGCGGCGATCGGGAATTCGAAATCGTCGACGCGGAAGGACAGCGGTGCGCCCGCGAGCACGGTGCCGTTGTCGGCCCTGATCTGGAAGACGCCGTTGTCGACGGTGAGGGATCCGGCGTCGGTTCGCACGACGGTCGAGGAGCCCACGGTGTCGGCGGTGAAGCCGACGGGGGTTTCGGTCGGTGCCGGGGCGGCGTCGGCGGCGCCCGCGGTGACGCCCAGCGCGGCGATCAGAAGTGCCGACGTGGCGGCGAATTTCCTCATCAGCATTTCTCGGATACCTCGTTCGAATCGTTTCACAAGTGGGACGATTCGATAACAATCGATTCCAGCGAACGGCCGGTTAACCAATTGTGTCCGTCTTTTGAAACTCTGTTCTCCGCGAGGTGTCGAGCGCGGTGAGAAGAATTGAAACCGCAGCTCAGAGCCTGTCTATTGCCTCGGTCGAGCCGCTGTGGAGACAAGTGTCACATGTTTTGTCGTATGTCGGTAATCGGGCATTGGGTCGTATTGACCGAATTCGGCAATTTGTTATGCGTGATACTTCCGTGATCGAAACGATGTGCCGCAGCCGAAGTCACTGCGGCACATCGGGTATCAGTTTCCGCCGATTCTGGCCTTCATCGTGGCCAGTCTGGCCGCGAACTCCGGTGATTCGATCGAGGCGACCTGCGGCACGATCTCGGCGTCGACCGCGTCGGCGTGCGCGTCCAGCGTCGCGGTGTGGCGCATGGTGCGCTTGGTGGTCTTCAGCAACTCGCGCGGCGCTTCGGCCGCACCGCTCGCGAATTCGACGGCCGCCGCCAGCAGTGCGTCGTGGTCGCCGTCGACGACCCGGTGCGCCAAACCCGCTTCGCGGGCCGCCTCGGCGTCGAGGATCTCCCCGAACAGTGTCATCGCGGTCGCTCGTTGGGTGCCGATCGCCCGTTGCAGCATCCAGGTCATCCCGCCGCCGGGATGGATGCCCAGGCGCAGGAATCGCGCGTCGAAACGGGCGCGCGGCCCGGCGATCCTGATATCGGCCGCCAGTGCCAGGTTGAGTCCGGCTCCCACCGCCGCGCCGCCGACCGCGGCGATGGTCGGCAGCGAGCATCGCGCCACGGCGAGGAATCCGTGATAGATGGCGCGCAAACCCTGCTCGCGCGCTTCACCGAGTGCCGTCAGATCGGCGCCAGCGCAGAACGCGGGCGGTGTTCCGGTGACGATCACCGCGTGCACGGCATCGTCGCGCTCGGCGTCGTCCACCGCCGCCGCCAACTGTTCGGACAACTCCAGTGTCAACGCGTTCCGTCGGTCGGGGTCGTGCACGGTGATCACCGCTGCCTTGCCCCGCCGTTCACTCCTGATCTCGGCCATGGCCGGATCGTAGGCAACGCGGTCGAGCGGGCGGGCAGTGGTGGGGGTGGAACCGTCCCCGGCCGAGCCGAAAGGGAGTCAGACGGTGCGCTCGGGCCGCCGTGTCGTCGGCGCTCGTCCGGCGCGTGGCGAGCCTTCCTGGATGCGGCGCGCGACCTCGCCGAGGCCGTCGGCCAGCGCGGTGATTTGCGTCGGCGTCAACACGTCGATGAGCAGTTCGCGGACCTGGGCGACGTGACCGGGCGCGGCTTTGTCCAGGGTGTCTCGACCTTTGTCGGTGAGGACCGCGCTGACACCGCGGACATCGGTCGGGCAGGCCTCGCGGCGCACCAGTCCGGCCTCTTCGAGGCGGCTCACCTGGTAGGTCAGCCCGCTCTTGGAGTTCACCAGCGAATCGGCCAGTTCGGTCATCCTGATCCGGCCCTCCGGCGCGGCGGCCAGTCGCACCAGCACCTCGTACTGGGTGTGGGACAGTCCGGAATCGTTCTTGAGCTGGTGCTCGATCTCGCGATCGAGCAGCGCCCATCCGGACAGCAGTGCCTGCCAGGCGCGCATCTCCTCGCTGTTCAGCCACGTCGTTTCGTCCACGCTGATAAGCCTACCGCTGTTGTTCGAATCCGAACTAACAGGTAGTCTTCGAGAAGGTTGTTCAAATTTGAATGATATGAGGGACATGGGAGGTCTCATGACAGCGACGCAGTCCACGCGGATGCCCGTGCTGTACCTGTCGCACGGCGCGCCGCCGCTGGCCGACGACCCGATCTGGCCGGGGCAGCTCGCGGCGTGGTCGGCGGAACTGCCGAAACCCACCGCCGTCCTGATGATCTCCGCGCACTGGGAGGACGCCCCCATCGCGCTCGGCGCCACCGAATCGGTGCCGCTGGTCTACGACTTCGGAGGATTCCCCCGGCACTACTACCAGGTGCGCTACCCGGCGCCCGGCGCTCCCGAACTGGCCGCCCAGGTGCGCGCGCTGCTGAGCGGGCGGGGCACGGCGGTGCGGGACGTACCGGAGCGCGGACTCGACCACGGCGCGTACGTGCCACTGGTCGAGATGTATCCGAACGCGGATGTGCCGGTCCTCCAGATGTCGCTGCCCACCCTCGACCCGCACGGACTGTTCGAGGTCGGGCGCGCGCTGGCCCCGCTGCGCGACGCGGGAGTGCTGATCGTGGGCAGTGGCTTCTTCACCCACAATCTGCGCGCGCTCACCGACGACGGCTCGGTGCACCCGGTGATGGCCGAATTCGACGACTGGGGCAACCGCGCGTTGGCCTCCGGCGATATCGACGCGCTCCTGGATTTCGAGCACAAGGCGCCCGCGGCGCAGCTGGCGCATCCGCGTTCCGAGCATTTCGCCCCGTTGTTCGTCACGTTGGGCGCGGGCGAAACCGATATGGCGACCCAGCGCACGGTCATCGACGATTTCTGGCACGGTTTATCCAAACGCTCCGTCCAGTTCGGCTGACCCGATCACCCCACCGGTAAGGAGATACCCATGGCAACGATTCCCTCGAACAGGCCCGTGCTCACCGCACCCGTCGCCGATCAATCCGCGCTCGACCTCGGGTTGCTCGTCATCCGACTGGTCGTCGGCGTGACCATGGCGGCCCACGGCACCCAGAAATTGTTCGGCTGGTTCGACGGCGGCGGGATCTCCGGGACCGGCGGGTTCTTCGAATCCAGCGGCTACCCGCAGGGCGAGACCATGGCCTGGATCGCCGGGCTGAGCGAAACCCTCGGCGGTATCGGCCTGATCGCGGGGCTGTTCACCCCGCTGGCCGCCGCCGCGATCCTCGGCGTGATGATCAACGCCATCGCGGTGAAGGGCACCGGCGAATTCTTCGCGCCGAAGGGAATCGAATACGACCTGGTCCTGGCCTGCACGGCGGCGGGACTCGCGTTGACCGGGCCGGGGCGCGTCGCTTTCGACCACTACCTGCCCGGTCTGCGCTACCACCGCCTCGCCTACGGCATCGCCGCCATCGCGCTCGCGGTCGTGACCGCGGCGGTCGTGCTGATCATTCGGGGCTGACGCGGTCGCCGGGCTGGTCGGCGAACCAGGTTCGGTAGAACACGATCGCCAGCGCCGTCAGCGCACCGAGGATCACGATGCCGAACGGCGCGGGATAGGTCGCCATCGGTATCGCGAGATAGCGCGTGCACAGCAGCACCCCGGCGAAGACCGCGACGCCGAGTGTCATCACCGTCACCCGCGCGCGGTCCCAGCCGCGTTCCGGGTCGCGCAGCGCCGACTCGACCGTCAGGCACAGCGCCGCGCCCGCCACCAGATCCAGGCCGTAGTGCGCCCCGAGTCCGAGGGTCGCCACGAGGGTGCACACCAACCAGAACGCTCCGCCCCAGCGCAACCACAGCGGCCCGCGGCGGGAGTGGATGAACAGCGACAGCGCCCACGCCGTGTGCAGCGACGGCATGCAATTGCGCGGGGTGATGCCGTCGAACGGCATGGAATCCACCGAAGCGGGCAGGGCGGGAACGAGATCGGGCCACACATCGGCCAGTTCCAGCCCGTTGCCCTGCGGTCCGAACGCGAGAACGGGTCCGACCACAGGGAACAGCACGTAGCAGATCGGCCCGACCAGACCGAGTACGAGGAATGTCCGCACCAGGTGATGGCTCGGCCACACCCCCGTGGTCACCCGGCGCAGTTGCCAGGCCGCGACGACGATCGCGGCCACGGGCAGTTCGAAGTACACCCAGCGCACGACGCCCAGCGGCACCGGCCCCGCGATATCGAGCGCGTGCCCGACGACCCACGCGGGACTGCCGAGGGCCCGATCGGCCACTTCCACATAGGAATCCAGGACCTGCGGGCAGGCCCACGCGGTGATGTCGAGCCAGATCTCGCCCACCTTGGTCGCCAGGATGAGCAGCGCGCCCAGGGCGATGGTGCGCAACGCGGTCGAGCGCCGGATGCCGGACCAGCGCAGCGCGGCGATGAGCGCCACGGCGGTCAGCACGATGGTCGGACCGTTGCCGACGGTGAACGGCCTGCCGTCGACGGTCCGGATCGCGACGAAGATCAGGTCGATGACCACGGCGGCGGCGAGGGCGTTCACCCGGGCCCGCGCCGTGATGCCGATCAGCGCGAGCAGGAAACCGGCCCACGGCGTCGTCGCGGATTTCGGAACCCCGGCGTAGTCGCGAAAAAGGCTGGTCAGCGGGCCGAGCGCGTGGATGTGAACGGACATGAGCTGACCCGCGACCAGTACCACGATCGCGGCGCCGATCCCGCCCCAGATCACCGCGGGCCGAAAGTGACGCTCCCGGAGTCCTTCCGCACCCGGTGGATCCGGTGGTGAGGTCGAACTGCCGGGCGCGTCGTGAATAAGCATTCGGTCATCGTAAACACGATGTGAACACGGTGAGTCGCAGGATTGAACGCGCGACGATCCCGAAGGGTGCCCGGGCCTCTCGGGAAGGTGGCGGGGCGGGTCAGCGGCGGAGGAGATCGCGGAGGGCGGCGGCGATCTCGGTGGGTGCTTCCTCGGCCATGAAATGGCCCGAGGTGACGGTGCGATGGTCGAGGTCGGCGGCCCAGCCGGACCACAGCGCCGCCGCGTCGTAGCCGAGTGCGGCGCCCCAATCCTGTTGCAGGACGGTCACCGGCATGGACAGTCGGGTGCCCGAGGCGCGGTCGGCGCGGTCGTGGTCGAGATCGACGGTCGCCGAGGCGCGGTAGTCGGCGACGATGGAGGGGACCGCGGCGCGGCAGGCGTCGAGATAGGCCGCGCGGATCTCCGTCGGGATCGCGTCGGGATCGTTGGTCCACTGATCGAGGAAATGGGCGAAGAACGCGTCGGCCGACGCCGTGATCATCCGTTCGGGAAGTCCGGGCGGCTGGGCCATGAGATACAGATGGAAGCCGACGGCCGCGTCCGCTCCGCGCATGACCTCCCACATATCCAGCGTGGGCAGCACGTCGAGGCAGGCCAGGTGGGTGATCGCCGCGGGGTGGTCGAGACCGGCGCGGAACGCCACGAGCGCCCCTCGGTCGTGTCCGGCCAGCGCGAAGCGATCGTGGCCGAGTTCCGCCGCGGCGGTGACGATATCGGCGGCCATCGTGCGTTTGGCATAGGTGTCGGGCCCGGCTTCGGTCGGTTTGTCGCTGTCGCCGTAGCCGCGCAGGTCCGGGCACAGGACGGTGTGATGTGCCGCCAGTTCGGCGGCGACGTGACGCCACATGAGATGGGTCTGCGGGAAGCCGTGCAGGAGCACGATCGGGGTTCCCGAGCCCGCGACGGCGATATTCAGCGCGACGTCGTCGGCGACACGGACGCGACGGTAGTCGAAACCGGGAAGGGTGACATTCATCGTGGGCGACTCCTCGTATCGGGGTTGCGCGCCGTCGGGCGCCTCGGTTCCCACCCTGCGGTGAGCCGATGAGCAACCGATGAACGCGCACTACAGTGGACCGATGCGCTTCCAGGTGCTCGGCCCGGTGATCGTGCGGGACGAGACGGGTGAACCGGTCGCGTTGCGCGCGCGACACCGCGAGGTCCTGGCGCGGCTGATCCTCGCCCGCCGCCGCGTCGTCCCGGTCGGTCGTCTCGTCGACGACCTGTGGGACGAACCGCCCGCCGACCCGGTGGGGGCGATCCGCACCTTCGTCGCCGGGCTGCGGCGCGCGCTCGAACCCGATCGCGCGCCGCGCACTCCCGCCCGGTTGCTGGTGACCGAAGGACCGGGCTATGTCCTGCGCGCCGCACCGGACGCGGTCGACGCGTGGCGATTCGATGACGCGGTCCGGGCGGCGGTCGAACTTCCCGCCGCGCGAGCGCTTTCCCGGCTGACCGAGGCACTTGGCTGGTGGCACGGCTTCGCCTACGCCGATTTCGCCGACAGCGAATGGGCGCGGGCCGAGCGCGCGCGGCTCACCGAGCAACGACTACTCGCCGTGGAACGGCGCGCGGCGGCGCAACTCGCGACGGGCGCGGCCGCGGCGGCGATCCCCGATCTCGATGTCCACGTCGCCGAACATCCCTGGCGCGAGGACGCCTGGCAGTTGCTGGCCACCGCGCTCTACGGTTGCGGGCGTCAGGCCGACGCGCTCGCGGTCGTGGGCCGGGCCCGCGCGATGCTCGCCGAACAGTTCGGCATCGATCCGGGACCGCGCCTGCGGAGGCTGGAGCAGGATCTGCTGCTCCAGGCCGAACACCTCGATCCGGGTGTCACCGACCCGGCCGAGCGGGTGTGGGAACAGGCGCGCGCCGCCTACGACAGCGCGGTGGCGTCCCGGACCAGAACCAGGCTGGAGTCGACGGCGGGACTCATGCGCGATCTCGCGGTGACCGGTGGCGGCGGGCTCCAAGCCGCCCGCAGACACCGGATCGCGGCGGTCGCCGCCGCCGAGCGGACGGGTGACGCGCGACTGACCGCGCGGGTCATCGGCATCTACGACGTGCCCGCGATCTGGACCCGTTCGGATGATCCCGCCGCGGACCGCTGGTTGGTCACCGTCGCCGAGAAGACGATCGGACGCCTGCCCGAGCACGACACCGATCGGGCCCGGCTGCTCGCGACGATCGCGGTCGAATCGCGTGGTGCGCTGCCCACCGAATATCGCGCCGACGACGGTCTGCGGCCGCTGCACGCCGCCCGTGCGGCAGAGGAGATCGCACGGCGGCTGCGCGATCCGTCGCTGCTGGCCTTCGCGCTCAACGGCGTGTTCATGCAGAGTTTCGAACGGGCCGGAATGGCGCGACAGCGGGACGCGCTCGGCGCCGAGGTGCTGTCGGTGGCCACGGGCAACAACCTGTTCACCTACGAGGTGCTCGGTCATCTCGTGCGGATGCAGGCCCACTGCGCGCTGGCCGATCTCGAGGGGGCGCAACGGCACGCCTCGGCCGCGGACGCCGTCGCGCGACGCTACGACCTGCCGTTGGTCACGGTGTTCACCGACTGGTTCCGGGCGCTGCGCACGGCGGAGACCTCCGACATCCGGGCGGCCGAAGCGGCGTACGAGGCGGCGGCCGTTCCGCTCGAAGGGGCGGGTATGCCCGGACTGCATCGCGGCCTGTTGCCGTTGGCGCTGCTGAGTCTCGCGCTGCGCCACCGCGATACGGAACGGATCGCCTCGTTCGACACCGGCCGGGACTGGGGACCGTACGCACCGTGGGTTCGTCCCGCCGTGCTCGCCGCGCGAGGCGAGATCGACGGCGCCCGAACGGCTCTGCGCGATATCGCGTCCCCGCCACGGGATCTGCTTTTCGAGGCGCTGTGGGCCGTGATCGCCTACGCGGCGATCGCCGTCGACGACGCGCCGGTCATGGCGCGAGCCGTCGCCCAGCTCTCACCCGCCGCGGCCGAGACCACCGCGCAGAGCGGCCTGCTCGGTGTCGGACCGGTGCGGGGCTACCTCGACGAGCTGTCGACCTGGGCGCGGATCGCGGTTCCCATCCACCGCCGGAGATAGCGGCGCAGTTCCGCCTCCTCGCGCGGCGGATTTCCGGGGGACAGGAAGAACGACTGCATCGTCCGAAGGGCGTATTCGACGAGTTCGTGCAGGGATTCGTCGTCGTAGCCGCAGTGGCGCCAGTCGACGTCGAAGCGCTCGATCATCGTCATGCCGAAGGTGTGCGCTTCCTCGGAGGTGAGACTTTCCGGGTCGGCCTCGGAATAGGTGCTCGACAGCAGGATGCCCAGGTGCGGGGTCCGCGGCACATCGGTCAGGGTGAAGACCACGGCCTCGGTCATGGCGTCGGCCGGGTCGGTGATGCCGCCGACGTGCCGGGCCAGCCGGTCGAGGAAATTGTCGACCGAGGCGAACGCCGCGGCACGCATCAGCGCGTCCGAACTGGGGAAGTAGCGGTAGACGGTCTGGCGGATGACGCCGAGGGATTCCGCGACGTCGGCGATGCTGATCTCGGCGCCGGTTCGTCCGATCAGTTCGACAGCGGCGGCGACGATTCGACGAGACGCTTCTTCGTCGTCCTTCGGCGGACTGCCGCCCCACCCGCGCCTGCCTGCCACTGCCCGCTTCCTCGGCCGAATTCGTTGCGTGCGAATCAAGGAATCGAACCTACCACAGCGCTTCCGGCCGACTGTTCGCCCAGCTCGAGGCGATATTTCGATTCATATCATACACAGTGATAGTCATATGTATGATCACAATTGTCAGGCTCGGGCATGCCCGAGCGGGCTTATCCGAGCGGCCCGACAGCCCGGACCGCTCCCGAGAACGAGGTGGAGACCGGTGACCGACCTACAGGTCCGGAAGATGCGATTCGCATTCGCGGACTACGACGTGCCCTTCCTGTGGAACGAGCGGAATCCGGCCTTCTCCGCGATGGCCAACGCCGTGTCCTTCCTGGCGATCGGCTTCGAGAAGATGATCGTCAACATGATCCGCGAGGCCATGCCCCGGATCACCGATCCCGCCGTCGCGCGGGAGGCCGACGCGTTCGTGCGTCAGGAGGGCCAGCATTCGACCGCGCACCGTCAACACGCCAACGCTCTGATCAGGCGCTATCCGGGACTACAGGAAACGCTCAACCAGGTGATCGGGGAATTCGACCGCCTCACCGTCGACACGTCCCTCGACTACCGCCTCGCCTACACCGCGGACCTGGAGGCGACGTTCACGCCGGTCTTCAAACTGATGCTCGACAACGACTCGTCCCTGTTCCGGCCGGGCGACGATCGCGTCGCGTCACTGTTCATCTGGCATTTCGTCGAAGAGGTCGAGCACAGGAGTTCGGCGCTGATCATCTTCGACTCGGTCGTCGGCAGCGATATCTACCGGATGCGCATGGCACCCTCGATCTTCCGGCACGTGATGAAGGTGATCCGGATCGCCAGCGCGGGTTTCAACGAACACGTTCCGCTGGAGGATCGCAAAGTCGACGCGATGGCGATGTTCGCGACCTACCGCTACCAGCAACGACTCGCCGGATTGTTCCGCCGTTCGCGCGCCGGGGGCAACGGCCCGATGTCGCGCGCGTTCGACCACCTCCGGCTCGGTCCGCAACTCGTCGCGCTGGTCGGCATCATCCGTAGTCAGATGCCGCGACACAATCCCGATCACGAGACATTGCCCGAACTCGCCGGAGTGTGGTTCGAGCGCTACGACGCGGGCTACGACGTGTCGCAGTGGTACACCGCGAACGCGGTCACTTCGCCGCGGGCGGACCGATGACCGATCATTGCGCCCCCACCTTCGAGAAACTCGCCGGAGAACTCGGCTTCTCCTGCGAGGAAGCGGGTGGACTCCTCGAAGTGCGCAACCCGTTCGCGCTGGAGAACTGGACGCTGCCCGTCCTCGAATTCACCATCGTGCTCGGCGCGATACTCGCCCTGATCTACGCGATCGTCCGGCTGCGCCGTCACGGTGATCCGACCAACCTCGTCGTCTGGTTCGGCGCGACGGCGTATCTGTTCATCATCGAGCCGCCGCTGTATTTCCCCGCGGCGTTCGGCATCGACGAACATGTCGACACGATGTTCGCGCACAACGTCTTCACGGTCGAATTCCTCTGGGGCCGACTGCCGTTGTACATCGTCGCGATCTATCCGCTGATGGCGACGCTCGCCTTCGAAACGGTTCGATCGCTCGGGGTGTTCCGCCGCTACGGTGTGCTCGTCGGCGCGGTCTGCGTCGGGTTCGTCCATCACGGCTTCTACGAGGTCTTCGACCACATCGGACCGCAGTTGCGCTGGTGGGAATGGTCGGTCGACAATCCGATCAACCAACCTATGTTCGACTCGGTCCCCATTCCCAGCGTGGTCGTCTTCGCCGCGCTGTGGCCGATGTCGCTGGCGTTCTTCGTCCAGTTGCTCGTCGGTCGCCATGTCGACGCGGGCCGGGATTTCTCGGGTGTGGAAATCGTCTGGCGCACCGTCGTCATCGGCATACTCGGATCGCTGGGCACCGGGATACTGCCCATTCCCGCGACGGTTCTCGGCGCGGGCAGCGACACGGTCAGGGGATTGCTCTACGTGGCGGAACTGGTTGTCGTCTCGGTCGTCGCGGTGGTGGCGTTGAGCCGCCGGTGGCTCGCGCTGCGCCGGGGCGAGTCGGATATCCCGCGCTATTCGAATCGATTCGTCCGGATATACAGCGTGGTGTATCTGGGCGTGATGGCGCTGCTCTGGGTGACCGCGCTGCCCGACTACTTCGCCGCCGTGGACGGCTCGACCGCGAACGGCGATCCCATCGGCAATATCTGGTACGCCCTGGCGTGCTTCGCCATCGCCGTCCTGTGCGTGCTCGCCACGTACACGGTGCCGCGCTCCGACTCCGGTGGTGACGACCGGATCGGACCCGCGCGCGAACCCGAGGTGAGTCACTCGGCATAGTCGCGCCGGGGTGGTGCTTCGTGGGCGCGGCGCCCACGAAGCACCAACGGGTCTCAGTCGAGGTCGGCTTCGATATCGGCCCGGATCTGTTCCGGTGTCGCGCTGGATTCGTAGCGCCGGATGACCGCGCCGTCGCGGCCGACCAGGAACTTCGAGAAGTTCCATTTCACCTCGTCGGTGCCGAGCACTTCGGGACGTGAACTCTTGATGTGCTCGTAGAGGGGGCCCGCGTCGGGGCCGAAATCGCCCGGCGCCTGGGCGCGCAGGTAGGTGAACAGGGGATCGGCGTCGGGGCCGTTGACGTCCACCTTGGCGAAGATCGGGAAGGTGACCCCGTATTCGGTCGAGCAGAATTCCTGGATCTCGGCGTCGGTGCCGGGTTCCTGGTTGCCGAACTGGTTGCAGGGAAACCCGAGGATGTCCAACCCGCGGTCCTCGGTCGCTCGATGCAGTGCCTCCAACCCCGCGTACTGCGGGGTGAAGCCGCATTTGCTGGCGACATTGACGATCAATACGAGGCGGCCGCTGTAGTCGCTCAGGGGTTTGGCGGTTCCCTCGGCGGTGGTGACGCTGAATCCATGGATGCTCATGCTCCCGACGATAGCGGAGCACTTCTCTCCGTTTAGTTCCGATCGGCGGGTCGCCGGCGGGCAATCGAAAAGCAAACTTTTTGCTATCGGCCTCCCGGTGGGTCGAACGTGTTCTATCCCTCCCTGTTCGGCATCCGTCTCGAGGTTGACTCCGTGGTTCCCGCGTGGAAATCTATCTTCGGGAATTGAGAATCGAATTCTCGCAGGAGGATAGTGGGATGTGCATTCGCGGTCGCCGATGGGCCGATCGGACTGTGTCATCACCTTCTCTGGCCTGAAAACCATTGAGCTACAGCACATTCGAATACAAAAACCCAGCTCGCAAGAGGAATCGACAGAGGAGGACAGTAGATGGCGAAGGCACTGGCGCCGGATGTCTCGACGTGGCCCGAGGAAAATCCGCAGCTGATCGGCAGCCGCTGCAACGACTGCGCGGCCACCACCTGGCCGCGTCAGCAGCGGTGCCCGAGGTGCAGTGGCGCGGATCTGTCCGACCTGCTGCTCGAGCGTTCCGGCAAGTTGGTCGCGTGGACGACGCAGGGGTTCGTTCCCAAGCTGCCGTACGCGGGCAAGGAGAACGCCGACAACTTCGAGGCGTTCGGCATCGGCCTGGTGCAGCTCGGCGATGACGTGCGCGTCGAGACCCGGCTGACCGAGGGCGACCCGGCCGTGCTGCGCACCGGCATGGACGTCGAACTCACCTTCGTTCCCCTCTATGTCGACGACGCGGGCGAAGAGGTCGTGACGGTCGCGTTCAAGCCGGTCTGACACCGACCCTCACCGAAGAAATCAAGGAGCTTCACATGAACGACGTCGCCATCATCGGCGTGGGTCTGCACCCGTTCGGCCGCTTCGCCAAAACGGCGATCGAGATGGGCGCGGAAGCGATCCAGCTCGCCCTGTCCGACGCCGGAGTGCAATGGAAGGACATCCAGTTCGGGTTCGGCGGTAGCTACGAGGTGAGCAACCCCGACGCCGTGACGCGGCTGGTGGGCCTGACCGGTATCCCGTTCACCAACGTGTTCAACGCCTGCGCCACCGCCGCCAGCTCGATCGAGCAGACCGCCGAGGCGATCCGTTCGGGCCGCTACGACATCGGCATCGCGGTCGGCATGGACAAACACCCCCGTGGCGCGTTCACCGACGACCCGTCCAAACTGGGCCTGCCCGGGTGGTACGCCGAGAACGGTCAGTTCGTGACCACCAAGTTCTTCGGCATCAAGACCAACCGCTATATCGAAGAGCACGGCATCTCCCAGCGCACGCTGGCCAAGGTCGCCAACAAGAACTTCCGCAACGGCGCGCTCAACCCGAACGCGTTCCGGCGCAACCCGATCTCCGAAGACGACATCCTCAACTCGACGATGCTCAACTACCCGCTGACCCAGTACATGTTCTGCTCGCCCGACGAGGGCGCGGCGGCCGTGATCATGTGCCGTGGCGATCTCGCGGCGCGCTACACCACCAAGCCGATCTACCTGCGGTCCAGCGTCATCCGCACCCGCCGCTACGGCGCCTACGAGGTGCACAGCACCTGGGCCGCCGTCGACGAGGACGTCTCGCCCACGGTGTACGCCTCGCGCGCCGCCTACGAGACCGCGGGCATCGACCCGTCCGATGTCGACGTGATCCAGCTCCAGGACACCGACGCAGGTTCGGAGGTCATCCACATGGCCGAGAACGGTTTCTGCAAGGACGGCGAGCAGGAGAAGCTCATCGCCGAGGGCGCGACCGAGATCGGCGGCAGGCTGCCGGTCAACACCGACGGCGGACTGATCGCCAACGGCGAGCCGATCGGTGCCTCCGGTATCCGGCAGGTCTACGAACTCGTCCAGCAGTTGCGTGGAAACGCCGGGGACCGTCAGGTTCCCGGTAACCCGAAGGTCGGTTACGCGCAGGTCTACGGTGCGCCCGGAACGGCGGCGGCGTCGATCCTGACCACCTGATCCACCCGCGAGTACACATCGGCCCCCGCCGTCACGGCCGGGGCCGATGTGCTGTCGCGGGCCGGGTGCGCGCCCGGCGACGTAGCGTGACGGTATGAGTGAGCGACTGGTGGTCGTCGGTGGCGACGCGGCGGGGTTGGCGGCGGCATCACAGGCTCGAAGGATGCGCGGCGCCGACGAACTCGAGATCGTCGCGTTCGAGCGGGGCAGGTTCGCCTCGTATTCGGCGTGCGGGATTCCGTACTGGGTCGGCGGGGATGTGGCCGAACGCGACGCGCTCATCGCCAGGACTCCCGAGGAGCACCGGGCCCGCGATATCGATCTGCGTATGCGCACCGAGGTGGTCGAACTCGATATCGAGGGTCGCGCGGTGCGGGCGAAGGACCTCGAGTCGGGTGCGGAATCCTGGTTGTCCTACGACAAACTCGTGATCGCCACCGGCGCGCGACCGGTCCGCCCCGACCTGCCCGGCATCGACGCGCGGGGGGTGCACGGTGTGCAGACCCTCGACGACGGGCAGGAGTTGCTCGACACGCTCGACCGGATCGAGGGCAAGCGGGCGGTGGTGGTCGGCGCCGGATACATCGGTATCGAGATGGCCGAAGCGCTGATCAATCGCGGGTACGAGGTGACGGTGGTGCATCGCGGTTCCGCGCCCATGTCGACCCTCGATCCGGATATGGGCGCGCTCGTGGCCACCGCCATGCTCGGAATGGGGATCGAGATCGTCTGCGAGGCCGAGGTCGTGGAGATCCGCGCCGACGACGCCGGGCGGGTGCGCTCGGTCGTCACCGCGTCGGCGGAATACCCGGCCGACGTGGTCGTGCTCGGGATCGGCGTCACCCCGGAGACGACGCTCGCGCGCGCGGCCGGACTGCCGCTCGGCGAATACGGGGGCCTGCTCACCGATCTCGCGATGCGGGTGCGCGGTCACGACGACATCTGGGCGGGCGGCGACTGCGTCGAGGTCCTCGATCTGGTGTCGGGCCGTGAGCGCCACATCGCCCTCGGCACGCACGCGAACAAACACGGGCAGGTCATCGGCACCGGCATCGGCGGCGGGTACGCGACGTTCCCCGGTGTGGTCGGCACCGCGGTGAGCAAGGTCTGCGAACTCGAGGTCGCGCGAACCGGGCTGGGGGAGCGGGCCGCCGCCGATGCCGGGCTGCAATTCGTCGCCGTCACCATCGAATCGACCAGCAGGGCCGGGTATTACCCCGGAGCGGACCCGATGACGGTGAAGATGCTCGCCGAACGGCGGACCGGCCGCCTGCTCGGCGTGCAGATCGTCGGCCGCGAAGGCGCGGCCAAACGGGTCGACATCGCGGCTGTCGCGTTGACGGCCGGGATGACCGTCGAACAGATGACCGCGCTCGATCTCGGCTACGCGCCGCCCTTCTCGCCGGTCTGGGATCCGGTGCTGGTCGCGGCCCGCAAGGCAGCGATCGCGGTGCGGGCCCGCGGGTGATGCTCGCGCTCCAATCCCCGCCGCCGCGAGTGCCGCGTGCGAGACTGGCGGCGTGAGCGGGCCGACAGAGGAAACCAGCGGAGCACAGAAGAACGGCACATCGTGGCGCGATCGCGGCGACGTGATCGGGGGCGGGATCCTGTGGCTCGCCAAATGGTCGCTGGCCGTCGTGGCCATCGCGGCCGGTGCGTGGGTACTCGGATTCCTCACCGCCCGGCTGTGGGTGGTGATCCTCCCGGTCGCGCTCGCGATCGTGGTCGCGACGATCCTGTGGCCGCCGACGCGGTGGCTGACCTCGCACGGATTTCGCCCCGCCGCCGCGGCCTCGGTCACCGTGCTCGGATTCCTCGCACTGCTGGCGGGGGTGATCGCGCTGATCGTGCCGTCGGTGGCCGATCAATCGCCCGAACTCGCCGACAAGGCCACCGCGGGCGTCAATCAGGTGCGGGAATGGTTGCAGGGCCCGCCGTTGCGGGTGCGCGACGAACAGTTGGATTCCGCGGTCGACGCGATCGTGCAGCGACTCCAGTCCAGTTCCGAGCAGATCGCCTCCGGCGTCTTCACCGGCGTCAGCACCGCGACCTCCGCGCTCATCACGCTGTTCCTCGTGCTGGTGCTCGCCTTCTTCTTCGTCAAGGACGGACCGCGCTTCCTGCCCTGGATGCACCAGGTACTCGGCAACCGCAGCGGACGCCACGTCGAGGCGGTGCTGGAACGGGTCTGGGCCACCCTCGGCGGCTTCATCCGCACCCAGGCGCTGGTCAGCCTCATCGACGCGGTGTTCATCGGCGCGGGCCTGTTCATCCTCGGGGTGCCGCTGGCGATGGTGCTTTCGGTGATCACCTTCATCGGCGGATTCATCCCGATGGTCGGCGCTTTCGTGGCCGGTGCGCTGGCGGTACTCGTCGCGCTCGTCGGCAACGGGCTCACGACCGCGCTGATCGTGCTCGGCATCATCATCGCGGTGCAGCAGCTGGAAGGCAATGTGCTGCAACCGGTCCTCCAGAGCCGCAGCATGAAACTGCACGCGGTGATCGTGCTGCTGGCGGTGACCGCGGGCGGTTCGCTCTACGGCATCACCGGCGCCTTCCTGGCGGTGCCGGTGGTCGCGATCATCGCGGTGGTGATCCGCTATATCGGCGAGCAGATCGACGCGGTCAGCGGCCCGCCACCGGAGTCGGACCACGTCGACGTGTCCGACGAGCCGTCGCCCGAATCCGGTGGCGATCTCGCGCCGTCGGCCGAATAGCCCTCAGGCGCGGCGCGTGAGCGGGTCGCGCAATCCCAGGTGCTCGCGCAGGGTGGTGCCGGTGTACTCGGTCCGGTAGACCCCGCGTTCCTGGAGTTCGGGAACCAGCGACTCGACGATCTCGTCCAATCCGGTCGGCACCAGATACGGCGAGATATTGAATCCGTCGGTGGCGCCGTGGCGGACCCAGCGCGCCAGCTCGTCGGCTACCCCGGCGGGGGTTCCCGCGAAACCGGAACGGGCGGTGGTCGCGATGACGACCTGGCGCAGCGACAGATTCTCGGCCTCGGCACGGGCCCGCCACTCGCGGGCGATCTCCAGCGGATCCTGGCCGCCGCGCGGTGCGCCCCGGGTCTCGGAGATGGGACGCGGCTCCGGATCCTCCGCCGGGAGCGGACCGTCGGGATCGCGGTCGGACAGATCCTTGCCCCACACCTGACCGGCAAGCGACAGCGTTGTCTGGCCGGTGTACTGACCCTCGCGGACCCAGCGGACCTTCTCCTCGACCTCGGATTCCTTCTCCGCCAGCACGATCTGGGTTCCCGGCAGGATCTTGATGTCGTCCTCGGGCCTGCCCGCGGCGCGCAGCCGGGTCCGCACATCCCGCGCGAAGGCGAGGGCGTCGTCGAAATGGGTTCCGTGCCTGGAGAAGATGACATCGGCGTTGGCGGCGGCGAAATCGCGGCCCGTCGGGGAATCCCCGGCCTGGAAGATGACCGGATGTCCCTGCGGGCTGCGCGGCAGGGTCGGGCGTATGGTGGCGCGGATATGCGCGCCGGCGCGTTCCACCGGAGCGATCGCGTCGGGTTCGATCCAGTTCGCGCCGTGCTGGGAGGTCGCGATCGCGTGATCGCGCCAGGAATCCCAGATCTCGCGGACCGTGCCGACGAATTCGGCGGCCCGGTCGTAGCGGTGCGCGTGGTCGAGGTAGCCACCGCGCCGGAAGTTCTCGCCGGTCCACGCGTTGTCGGTGGTCACGGCGTTCCATCCGGCGCGTCCGCCGGAGATCACATCCAGTCCGCTCAGCCGTCTGGCCAGATCGGCGGGTTCGTTGTAGGTGGTGTTCTGCGTCGCGACCAGGCCGATGCGCTCGGTGATCCCGGCCAGGGCGGCCAATTGGGCGATGGCGTCGGGGCGGCCCGCGATATCGAGTTCGAGGATTCTGCCGTCCTGTTCGCGCAGGCGCAGGCCCTCGCCGAGGAAGAAGGCGTCGAACAGGCCACGTTCGGCGGTGGTGGCGACGCGGCGGAAGGTCTCGAAATCGATCTGCGATCCGCTGCTGGGATCCGACCAGATCGTGGTGTGATTCACGCCCTGGAAGAAGATCCCGAAGTGGACCTGTGCGTCGGGGCGCGGAATGTCGGCGGTCATGGTGATATCTCTCCTCGGATCAGGGGGTGACCGCGTAGCGGTTCGCCGGACGGGACAGCCCGAGTTCGGCCCGCAGGGTCGATCCGGGGACCGGTCGGTGTGCGAGGCCCGCGAGGATCAGGGCGGGCAGGACCAGCCGGGCCAGCACCGGAAGGTCCTCGTCGATGACCGCGGGATGCAGGCGCACGCCGTCGAGGTGGGAGGCCAGGCCGGTCAGCAGCGCGACCAGTTCGGCGGCCGAACCGGAGAACGACAGTCGTCCGGTCGATCGTGCGGGGGCGTGGCGATCGAGGTCGGCGAGCCGGTCCGCGGCGGTCACGGTGGGGGTGTCGAGGGCCACCGAGATCTCACCGAAGGTGCGCGGCGCGTCGGATCCAGCCGCCGCCGCGACGAGTTCGTCGACGGTGTTCCCGGTGACGAGCCGGACGTCGACCTCGCCTTCGACGCCGAACACCACTGGTTGGCCCTGCGGCGGGCGCGGCACGATCGCCGGACCCTTGACCGAGATGGTCCCGCCCTCGAAGTCGATGTAGTGCAGGCGATCCCGGTCGAGGAAGCGTCCGCTCGCGTAGTCGCGCACGACCGCGTCGTCCTCCCACGAATCCCACAGCCGCCGTGCCACCTCGATCGAGTCGCGCTGTTCGGCAGCGAGATCGGAATCCGCCGACACCACGGGACGACCCCAGGTGGCGGCGGCGCGTTCGTCGTCGACGCGCTGCGCGATCCAGCCCGCGCGACCGCGCGAGGAGTAGTCCAGCGTCGCGATCTGCGAGGCGGTGTGGAACGGCTCGGCATAGGTGGTGGCCACGGTCGGGACCAGGCCGATGGTGCTGGTCGTCGCCGCCACGAACGACGCCCGCGTCACCGCGTCGATACGCCCGGGCACCGCGTCGTCGGGCAGGATCGAATCCGCGAACGTGGCCAGGGTGAATCCGGCGTTCTCGGCGGCGACGACCCGTTGCCGGACCGTGTCGCCCGAGAGCAGCCGGTCCGGTGTGCGGCCCGAGCGCCGCCACGCGGCCGGGTGGTACCCGTCCCCGTCGAGTTCTATGCCGACACCGAACGCACCCATACGCCACCTGCTTCCGCCCGAGAGAACACTGCTCGAACCTCTAGGATTCGACCCGGTAGCCGCCACCGCGACGGTTTTCCTCGCTCTGATCCGAACCGGTCGTTCGGGAATAATCGGCAGGTCGTCCAGCCGCGTCGCGCGGACTCCGGATTCGGCGTCGCGTCGTGAGCGCAGCGACCAGACTGTCTCGGTGACCGCATTTCCCCTGTCGCCTCGGCGACGTGACGAACTGGCCGCACTTCTCGCCGACGAGCACCGGCTGCGCGCCGAGCATCCCGCCGTCGCCGACTATCTCGACACCGCCCCGCTTCTCGCGGGCACCGGCGACGAGAGCGCCGATGGCGCTTTCGATCTCGGGCTACTGCACTATCTGACCGGCGGTGCGGCCGACAATCCGTACTGGGAGATCGTCCGCCCCACGGTCACGCCCGGCCCGGACAGCCGCGGCCGCAGACGCGAAGCCAACGGCGGCGACCCTCGCGGCAGTGCCAGGCTCGCGTTCGCGCAAACCGTCCTCCAATCCGCCTACGCCTACGCGGTTCCCGCGCCGGAGACGCTGGATTGGATCGTCGCCCGCTGCCAGGGCCGTCGCCTCGTCGAACTCGGTGCCGGACGCGGCTACTGGGCCGCCCAGCTGTCGCGTCGCGGTGCGGAGGTCCTCGCCTTCGACGTCGAACCGCCCGGCGCGCGCTCGAACCTGTCGTTCCCGGCGACCTCGGGAATTCCCGAGACCTGGCATCCGGTCGGCGATCTCACCGCGTTCGCCCACATCGACACCACCGACGCCGTCCTGTTGCTGTGCTGGCCGCCGGGATGGGACGACCCGATGTCGTCGGAGGCGTTGAACCACTACCGCGAGGCCGGGGGCGACCGGCTCGTCTACATCGGTGAACCGCGCGGCGGCCGGACCGCGAACGAGTCCTTCTTCGCCACGCTCGACGCCGAGTGGGTGCTCGTCGAACAGGACCCCGATTTCGTCTCCTGGTGGAATCTGGCCGACGCGGCGCAGATCTGGCGCCCGCGCGAATGACGCTCGAATTCGTGGTGGAGTGCTACTCTAGAGCGGGGCTCTAGGACGAAGGAGTTGTGGTGCCTGATCTCGTCGGATACACACGAGAAGGTGCCGTCGCCACCATCGCGATGGATGACGGTAAAGCGAATGTGATGTCGCAGAACATGATTCGCGAATTGACGGCGGCGCTGGCGCAGGCCGAGACGGACCGGGCCGTGGTCGTGCTGACCGGGCGGCCTCGGCTGTTCTCCGCCGGATACGACCTCGCGATGTTCGGTCGCGATCCGGAGGAAGTCGTTCGGACCCTGCGGGCGGGCGGCGAACTCGTCCACCGACTACTGAGTTTTCCGTATCCGGTCATCGCGGCCTGCGCCGGACACGCGATCGCGCAGGGTGCGTTCGTGCTGCTCGCGACCGATGTGCGCTTCGGCGTCGCCGGTGATTTCAAGATCGGACTGAACGAAGTCGCGATCGGACTCACCATCCCGCACTACGGCGTCGAGACGGCCCGGCATCGGCTCACCGCACCCGGATTCGATCGCGCGGCGGGCACCGGGGCGTTGTTCGCGCCGGGGGAAGCGCGCGACCTGGGTTTCCTCGACGTCGTCGCCGAGGACGAGGACGCGTTGCGCAGCGGCGTGTACGCCGAGGCCGAACGGCTCGCGGGCTTGGACATGGTCGCGCATCTCGGCACGAAGACACGGGTGCGGGCCGCGGTGCTCGAGGCCGTGCGATCCGGTATCGATACCGAGTTCGGGGTCTAGGTGGCGGGGGACACCCGCGACCGGATCCTGGCCGAGGCGAGGACGCATCTGCTCGCGAAGGGGTATCCGGCGTTCACCGTCGCCGCGGTGCGCGATCGGCTCGGATTGTCCAGCGGCAGTATGTTCCACGCCTTCGGCTCCAAGGCCGGGCTCGCGGCGGCGGTCTACGTCGAAGCGATGCTGGACTACCAGCGCGCCGTGCTCGACCGCCTCGGTTCCGGCGACGGCGAGCGCGACGTACTCGCGTTCATCGCCGCGCATCTGGGCTGGGTCGAAGATCGCCGAGAGCTCGCGCGCTTCCTGTTCGCCACCCTGCCCGACGAGGTCGGAGCCATAGCGAAACCCGCACTGGCGCAGCACAATCAGGAATTCTTCGACGCGCTTCGACGCTGCTACGCGGAGCTGCCCGGCGCCGGAGCCGACGACGGTTCCGGTTTCTCGCTGGCACACGCGCTCTGCGTCGGACCGGCCCAGGAGTACTGCCGCCAGTGGGTCCGCGGCGGCGTCGACACACCGCCGCGAACCCACACGCGAACCTTCCAGCGGGCGGCGCTGGCCGCCCTCGCGACCCTATCCGCGCGCTGACACCGAGGCGCGGCGGTCGATGAACCTGCCCACCAGCCACGCCACCGCGACGGCGGCGAGGAACGACAGCAGCGACGCGCTCATCCACGGCTGCTTGGTGAAATGCAGCCATTCCTGTACCCGCACCCAGGCATCGGTCCACACGCCCGCGTCGCCGGGATTGATCAGCTGGTACACCGAGAGGCCGACCAGCCAGGCCACGATCATGCCCCAGCGTGACGGCGCGTCGGCGGCGGTGTTCCACTCGCCGTGCGTGCGCAGGAAGAAATCGGCGACGAGAACGCCGAGCAGCGGCACGAATACCGAGCCGATCAGGCCGAGGAAGCCGAAGTAGTCGTCCATGTCCAGCCACAGCGCCAGTACCGTGATCAGCGCGCCGAGCCCGATCGAGAGCGCCCTGCGGTCGACGCGCGGCGCGAGGTTCTGGATCGAGATCGCGGTGGAGTACACGTTGGCGAAGGACTGGTCGGCTTCGCGCAGCACCAGGATGAAGAAGAACGCCGCGCCGAGGGTGACGCTGAGGAACGGCCCGTAGGTGCCGTCGCCGGTGGACAGCGCGAGCGCGAACAGACCGAGGATGTAAGCGAGGATCTGGGTGAGTCCGTACGCGCCGCTCGCCGCCCCGAACGCCGCTTTCGTGCTGCGCGAGTGACGGGTGTAGTCGGCCGCGACCGGCATCCAGGAGATCGATACGGCCAGTGCGGCATCGGTGGCGATCCAGAACAGCGACCAGTCGGCGCCGAACGGGCCGTTGCCCTCGGGGCCGGGATCGGCGGTCAGATCGGGCAGGCCCGCACGGAAGAACTGGATGTAGAACCAGAGCAGCGCGACGCCGACGCCCACCGTCACGAACCGGCGCAGCAGTCGTACCGACCCCAGCGGCCAGATCGTGAGCACGGTGGTGATGACCCCGGCGACGACGACGTAGAGCCAGCGCGGACCGCCGCCGAACATCTCTTCGGCGGCATTGCCGATGACGATCAACTCGAAGGTGCCCCACCCGATGAGCTGGGCGATATTGAGCACCGTCGGCACATAACTGAGTTTCGCGCCGAACAGACCCCGCAACAGCATCATCGCCGGTTTGCCGGTTTTCGCGCCGGGGACGGCGGCGAGCCCGAGCATCAGTCCGCCGACCACGGTGCCGATGATCATCGCGACGATGCCCGCCGCGATCGAGATCTGCGCCGCGCCCTCGGTATTCGGCGCGAGGACGGTGTAGGCCCCGGAGAACGCGAAAAGACTGACGCCCAGATTCGCCCAGAACGCGCTCTGATCCCAGAACGACAGCACCCTCGGCGCGGGCTGATCCAACGTGAGCGGGGCCTCCTGGCCCGTCGTGTCGGCGGTCGATGAGGCCATCGGGCAACTCGCTTCCCTACGCCGGCATTACCCGGACAGGTTCATGCGGTCGGCGGCGCTTCGGGTCCGCCCTCTCAGCCCGGCCATTTCCGAGCTCCCGCGGGTGTATATCCGGGCAAATGGTACACGCGTACTGGCACACGCACCGGGGCGAGTTCGCGATCGGCGGATGTGGGCGCGCTGGCGCACCGACCCCGGGTAGCGCGGTCAGGGTTGCGGTGCGCGGTGGGTCCGCAGGGCGTGGTCGAAGCGATCGAGCAGAAAAGCCGTGGCCCGCTTGGCGATCGGGGTCCAGACGGCGGCGTCGAACCCGTGGAACGCGCCGGGAAACAGCTGGAACTCGACCGGCACGCCCGCTGCGCGCAAGGCATCGACGTAGGCGATGGTCTCGTCGCGGAAAGGTTCGATGCCGCCGACGAAGCTGATCGTCGGCGGCAATCCGGCGAAGTCGGCGGCGCGTGCGGGTGCGGCGTAGGCGGGCACGTTCCCGCCGTAGAGATCGCCCAGGTAGAGACGCCAGGCCGATTCGTTGGTGACCGCGTCCCAGACCGGGGCGTTGTTGTCGACGGCGGAGTCGGTGCCGCCACGGTCATCGATCATCGGGTATATCGGCATCTGGAAGGCGATGGCGACCTCGCCGTGGTCGCGGGCATACAGCGACACCGCCGCGGTGAGACCGCCGCCCGCCGAGGCCCCGCCGACCGCCAGTCGGTCGGTGCGGACCCCGAGTTCGTCGGCGTGATCGCGCGACCACAGCAACGCGTCGTAGCAGTCCTCGAACGCCGCCGGATACGGTGCCAGGCGGCTGAGTCGGTAGTCGGGGGAGACGATCACGCAATTGCCGGTGCGCACGAGTCTGCGCATGGCGGCGATTTCCCACTCCGGCGCGCCCATGGCGTAGCCGCCGCCGTGGATCCACAGGATCCCCGCCGCCTCCGGTGCCGGGTCGGGGCCGGTGACGATCAGAACGCGCAGGGGCGAGCCGTCGCGCCGACGGATCCATCGTTCGCGGCGACGGATACCGCCGATCGGCACGGCGCGCGCTATCCGGTCCATGATCGGTGTCGGCTTCCGCAGTTCGTCGACGGTGCGCGCGCGTCCGGCCGCCCTGCCCAGCACCGCGGCCGCCCTTCGCAGGCCGGGATCGATCATCGTCTCGGTGACATGCATGGTGTTTCGCTCTTTCACACGGTCGCCGCGCTCCGCGACAACAGGACGGCACGGGGGCTTGGAGTGTCGTGATCCCATCCGGTCGCGGAGATATAGCATTTCCGCATCAGCGGTGCCGGGGATTCGACGGCGGCCGCGTATCGGAGCTTCTCTCGCTCGAGTCGACGGTGCCGTAGCGGGGCGGTCGGCGCACTCGTCGAAAGGTTTGCGCGATGACCCTCATGTCCTCGGCCGCTCGGTGTCTCGGGTTGGTCGTCTTGCTGCTCGGACTGACCGTACCGGCCGCGGCGACGCCGACGGCGTCGGATCTGGTGCAGGCGGGGCGCTGGCTCACCGACGAACAGGGCCGGGTGATCACCGTGCACGGTGTGAACATGGTCTACAAATATCCGCCGTACTTCCCCGCGGCGGGCGGTTTCGGCGAGGAGGACGCCCGGTACCTGGCCGAGCACGGTGTCAACGCGGTCCGGCTCGGGTTCGCCTGGACGGCCGTCGAGCCGCAGCCGGGCGTCTACGACGACGACTACATCGCGCAGATCGCGCAGACCCAGGGTGTGCTGGCGGAGTACGGCATCTACAGTCTCATCGATTCCCATCAGGACGCGTTCAACGAATCGGTCGGCGCGAGCTGGAGCGGGTTCCCGAACTGGGCGACATTCACCGACGGGTTCCCGTTGCAGCCCGATCCGGGCTTCCCGTTGGTCTACTTCGTCAGCCCCGCGCAGAACCAGACGTGGGCGAATTTCTATCGCAACCGCGCCGCGGCCGACGGCGTCGGGGTGCGGGATCATTACGCGGCCATGTGGGAGCACGTCGCGCGACGCTTCGCCGACGAACCGTATGTGCTCGGCTACGACCTGATCAACGAGCCGTGGCCGGGGTGGGAATACCCGACCTGTTTCCCGCAGGGCTGCCCCCGGTTCGAGAACGACGTCCTCGCCCCGTTCCAGGCCGAGGTGATGAACGCCATCCGCCGGGTCGACTCGAAACACGTGCTGTTCTACGAGCCTTCGGTGACCAACGACTTCGGCACTCCGAACTGGATGCCGAATCCGACCGGTGATCCGAACGCGGGGATGAGCTTCCACGACTACTGCGTGGGTCGGGACGACGCCTGTGTGAGCAGCGGATTGGATCGCGCCGACCGCGAGGGCGTCGTCGGGATGGTGACCGAATTCGGCGCGACCAGGGACTGGTCGAAACTGACCCGTCTCGGCGATCTCTACGACGACCGCATGGTCTCCTGGATGCTCTGGTCCCTGTCGCAGAACCAGACGCCGGGTCATCCGCAGGAACCGCCCACCGGTCCCGACCTGATGGACCCGGCGATCGTGCGGGCCTATCCGCAGGCGGTCGCGGGCACTCCGCTGCAATGGCGCTACGACAGCGCGACCGGCGCTTTCACCCTGCGCTACCGCGCCGTTCGCGTCGATTCCGGCCAGCCGTTCCCCCTCGGAGCCCGGACCGAGGTGTCGCTGCCGCGGAGCATCTACCCCGGCGGCTACGACGTCGACGTCCAGGGCGCCGATGTCGTCTCCGAACCCGACGCCCCGATGCTCGAACTGACCGCCGCCCCCGGGCAGGACCCGGTGACGGTGACGGTCACGCGGCGGTGATCGACGCCGAGGACGCGGCGAACGTCCTCGGCGTGCGACGCCGACAGTCCGACTACGCGGGTGAATCGGGTCGTGTCTCTTGTCGGATATATGCGGTGCCCGTGCGCGCCTAGGCGGTTCAGTGGTGGATGTCAAGCCTGCGGGGGCGGGAAATCGGCGTGGTCAGAGGGGGAATCAGATCGGTCCTTTCGGAATTGAGAATGTTATTCTCATGGAAGTACATCTTCATTCCGCGAAAGGAGGGAGGCTGAGATGCTGTTCGAGTTCGACGCCGACCAGCGACTATTGCGCGATACGGTGCGTGAGGTCACGGCTAGAGAGTGCCCACCGGCGCTCATTCGAGACATCGTCGACAAGGACCTCGACGCCGGTCAGCTATGGCAGACCTACGTCGGTCTCGGCTGGACCGAACTGACGGATCCGGACCTCGCCGTGGAATTGGCCATCGTGCTCGAGGGCCTCGGTCGGGCCACCGATCCCACGCCCTTCCTCGCGTCGGTCTCGCAGTTCGCCCCCCTCGTTCCCGACACGGGAGCGATCGATCGGCCCGGTACCGCCGTGTATTCGGGTGTGGTGCCCAGCCGCGACGGCGCGGGCTGGCGGTTGAACGGCACCGCGCGCCACGTGCTCGACGGTGACCGCGCCGAGCAGTTCGCGGTGGTCACGCCCGCGGGTGTCTTCGTCGTGCCCGCGTCCGCGGTCACCGTGCGCCGCACCGCGATCTTCGATCCGGTGCTGCATGTCGCCGAGGTCACCTTCTCCGATGTGTCGGTCGGCAACGCCGACCGCAGCGGTATCGACACCGAACGCGCGCGTCAGCACGCGCTGACCGGCATGGCCGTGACCACCGTCGGCGCCTGCCAGCGGATTCTGGATCTGGTCCTCGAACACGTCCGCACCCGCAAGCAGTTCGACGCCGCCATCGGATCGTTCCAGGCCGTCAAGCACAAGGCCGCCGATATGCACATCGCGATCGAACGCGCCCGCGCGCTCGGCTATTTCGCCGCGCTGTGCCTGGCCTCCGACGACCCGCGCAGGCGGCTGGCGGCCTCGATGGCCAAGGCGTCGGCGGGCGAATGCCAGTCCGTGGTGTTCCGGCACGGGGTTCAACTCTTCGGCGCCATGGGGTTCACCTGGGAAAATGACCTACAGTTCGCGCTCAAGCGAGCCAAGGCCGGCGAGTTGCTGCTCGGCGGCGCGGCCGAGCACCGTGCGCTGATCTCCGAGGAGTACCGTGCAGCTCACGTTTGATTCCGATGTCGAGGAATTCCGGGCCGAATTCGTCGCCTTCCTCGACGCCAACCTGCCCGGCGAGGACGTCGCCGTCGAGCGGTCCGGATCCAGCGCCGACGTTCCGGAGTGGGCACGGCAGTGGCAGCGGCTGATGTTCGACAGCGGTTGGCTGCTGCCCGCCAATCCGCCCGAGTTCGGCGGGCGCAACGCCACGCTGATCCAGCAGTACGTGCACCTGGAAGAACTGTCCAAGCGGCGGATCTACCACAGCTTCAACCCGCAGGGCCTCGGCATCATCGCGGCCTCGCTGCTGTCGTTCGGCACCGAGGAGCAGAAGCGCCGCTGGGCCGTGCCGATCCTGCGCGCGGAGATCACCGCCGCGCTCGGCATGAGCGAGCCGGGCGCCGGTTCGGACCTGGCAGGGCTGCGTACTCGCGCGGTTCGCGAGGGCGACGAATTCGTCGTCGACGGCCAGAAGGTCTGGACCTCGGGCGCGCACGACGCCGATGTACTGCTCACCTTCGTGCGCACCGATCCGACCGCGCCCAAGCACAAGGGCATCAGCGTGCTGCTGATCCCGACCGATTCGCCCGGTGTGACCAGGCGGCCGTTCCCCTCGGTGTGCTCGCCCGACGATCTGGACTTCAACGAGGTCTACTTCGAGGGCGTCCGGGTGCCCGCCGAGAATCTCATCGGCGAGGTCAACGGCGGCTGGTCGGTGGCGAACGGGTCGCTCGGACACGAGCGCACGCTGCTGTGGCTGAGTTTCGCCGATCGGCTCGAGGATCTGCTCGGTGATTTCCGTCCGCACAGCGTGCAGGATCACGACGCCTTCGCGAAGCTGGTCATGGACAACCAGGCGCTGCGGCTGCTCGGCTCGGCGGCACTGGCCAGGGAGGCGCGCAACGAGCAGGATGTGCCCGCGCTGTCGATCCTGAAGGTGCTCGGTTCGGAGGCGATCCAGACGGCCTCCGAACAGGCTCTGTACTCGGTCGGGCTGGAAGGGCTCGCGCATCCGACCCTGAGCTCGCCGCCGAGTCGGATGTCGCTGGATCATTTCTCGTCGGGGTGGTTCGAGCGTTACATGCGTAGTTTCGCCGGCACCATCGCGGGCGGCACCTCCGAGATCCAGCGCACCATCATCGCCGAGCGGGTGCTCGGCCTGCCGCGCGCCTGAGCGCGGATAGACAGTTCGGGGGCGGTACGCGATTCGCGTACCGCCCCCGAGTCGTCGGCGGGGTCAGTGCCGGGTGTCGACCTCGATGCCGAAGGTGTTGATCGCCGACGCCAGCATGGCGTACGCGCCGACGGTGAAGACGAAATCCATGATCTGGCGCTCGCTGAAGCGTTCGCTCAGCGCGGCCCACGTCTCGTCCGACAGATTCGACTTCTCGTCGAGTTCGTCGACCGCCCGCAGGATGGCGAGATCGAAATCGTCGGTGATCTGGGCGTTGCCGCGCGCCGCCTCGACCTCGGTCTCGGTGAGTCCGGCGTCGATGCCCATCCTGGCGTGATGGTCCCACTCGTAAGCGCAGTTGCGGCGGTAGGCCACACGCAGGATTGCCAGTTCACGCACGCGCTCGGTGAGCGTGGACCGGAACAGCAGGTGCACGTTGAACGTCAGGAACGCCTTGGTCAGCGCGGGGTGGCGCGCCATGGTGGTGAGCACGTTGCCCGCCTTCTCGGCGTTGCGGCGCTCGGCGGGCAGCATGCGGGACAACGCGCTGATCACTTCGTCGTCCCACTCTTCCTCCGGAAGGGGGCCCAATCTCATCGCGTCCTCCTGATCACCTAGCGAGAATGCGATTTGCATTCTTGACTAACACATTTTCAAATCCGTGTCCCCCAGTCAAACCACCGCGCGCACCTCAGGTGAGCAGGCGATCCTCCGCCTCGTCGGAGCGGGCGGTGATGCCGTTGGCGCAGAAGTTCCACACCTCGGCGGCGCTGAGCGGTCGGGCGTCGGAGTCCACGCTCGCGGGCTGGGAGATGAACATGACGGTATGCATGGTCATCGCGGCCAGCCTGCGCGGGTTCGCGTCGCGCTGTAGCCGCGTCGACTTGTTCGCCTCGGTCATCAGCTCGGTGAACAGCGCGAACAGTGCCGCGTGCGCCATGCGCACCTCGGCGGGATGCGAACTGAGCAGCTGCGGAGCGAATTCGGTGAACAGCGGCCGCTTGGCGTCGGGGTCGGGACGGCAGAGCTGGAAGAGCAGTTCGACCGCGGTGCGCAACTTCTCCAGCGGTTCGACGCTGTTGCTGGTCGCGGCGCGGATCTGTTCGACGGTCCGGCCGAGCGCGTCCTCGTAGAGCGCGAGCAGCAGTTCGTGTTTCCCGTCGAATTGCAGGTAGAAACTGCGCAGCGACTGTCGCGACCGGTCGACGACCTCCTGCACCGTGAAATCGGTGCTGCCCTTCTCGGTGATGATCGCCTGCGCCGCGTCGAGAAAGCGCTGAACCCGTTGACTCGCACGGATTTTAGCCGTCCGGAGCGAGCGGTCCACCGCGCGTTGCTTCCACGCGGGCACGTTGCCTTCATCGGTACGGCTCATAGAGACCTCGAGCCGGTGCATCGATGGGCGGAAGCCCTCCGGAGGATGAACATCATTGAATAGTACCGGAAGGGAAGGAACATTCTACTGATTCGTATATCTCAATTCTTATCAGAAAGATCGAGACTATCCAAAATCAAGAACTACGTTCTCAGGCCCGGTGGGGCGCGTATCCGGCCTCGCTCCTGACGAGGCCGGTACGGAAGACCGCGCCGATCAGGCCGTCGGCTTGGACGAACGCCTGCGGAGCAGCACCGCGAGCAACAGCGCCGCGACACCGGCGAAGGCGAGGCCGCCGAGTTTGGTCGCGTTGCCCGCTCCCGCCGCGGCGAGCAGATCGATCGGTTCGGCCGGTTTACGGGGCGCCGACGAGGTCGGCGCCGTGGCGGTGGACGCCGAGGACGCGGCCGGGCTCACCTGCTCCGACGGCGGGACGGCGGCCAGAGTCGGCGGCGCGGGTTCGCCGCCGGGCGCCCCCTGTGTCGAGGCGGTGATCTCCTCGGCCAGGTTGGCGGCGAACTGGCCGATCAGCGTTCCGGCCACGTCCGCGAGCGCGCCACGCCCGAACTGGGCAGGTTTGCCGGTGATCGCCAGATCCGTGTCGACGAAAACCTCGGTGATGCCGTCGGTTTCGACCAGGCGGCAGGTGATGGTCGCCTTGGCCGTTCCGTTGCCACGGGTCTCGCGGCCGCGACCCTCCAGCACGGCGATGCCGCCGTCCTCGTCCTGGAACACGACCTTGATGACACCGCTGTAGCTCAGGCCGACGGGACCGAGCTTGACCTTGATCTTGCCGTGGTAGTCGTCGCCCTCCTTGGAGGTGATGGTCGCGCCGGGCACACAGGGGGCGAGGCGTTCCAGATCGAGCAGCACCGGGAAGGCCTGCGCGGCGGGGACGGGAATCGTGAAGGTGTTGTCGAGTTTCATTGGTGTCCTTCAGAGGTCGCGCGGATGTTCACGACTGCCGCGCCGCGGCGTCGGTCGTCTCCGCATCGTTCGCATCGGAATTGTTCGTCCGGTCGCCGTGCGCGTCGGCGATGGAATCGGCCGCGGCGCGAACGGCCCGGATGATGCCCTGGTATCCGGTGCACCGGCAGAGGTTGCCCGAGATCGCGTCGCGGATCTCGGGTTCGGTCGGGTCCGGGTTCGCGCGCAGGAAGGCGGTGGCCGACACGATGAAGCCGGGGGTGCAGAAACCGCATTGCAACCCGTGTTCGGCACGGAACGCGGCCTGCACGGGGGACAGGGTGCCGTCGGGGGCCGCGATGCCCTCGACCGTGGTGAGTTCGGCGCCGTCGGCCTGCACGGCGAAGATCAGGCAGGCCCGGACCGCGTCGCCGTCGAGCATGACGGTGCACGCGCCGCACACACCGTGTTCGCAGCCCAGGTGGGTTCCGGTCAGCCCGCATTTCTCGCGCAGGTAGTCGGCCAGGGTCAGTCGCGGCGCCACGATGTCGCGGCGCGACGCACCGTTGATCGTGACCTCGATCTCGATATCAGTCATCGCTCGCCTCCTCTACGGCACGACGCCACGCGCGCACCACCATTGCCGCGCCGACCCTGCGCCGATAGTCGGCGGAGCCGTGCACATCCGATGTCACCGAATCCAGTCCCGCCGTGGCGGACCGGCCGATTTCCTCGACGTCGATATCGTCGATCGAACGGCCGACGAGTCCGGCCTCGGTGGTTCTGGCCCGCACCGGTGTCGGAGCCAGTCCGATCAGTCCGATCGCGGCGCTCTCGATCCGCGAATCCGCGTCGAGGCGGACCGCGATCGCCGCTCCCGCCATCGCGAAATCGCCACTGCGGCGGGTGAATTCCTCGATGGCGTAGCCGCAGCGGCCGCGCCGGACCTGGAATCCGATCGCGGTGACGATCTCGTCGGCCTCCAGATCCGTCGACCACATGCCGGTGAAGAATTCGGCGGCCGGGACGACGCGGCGGCCACGGGGGGACAGCGTCTCGATCTCGGCGTCCAGCGTCAGTGCCACCGTCGGATATTCACCCGCCGCGTCGGCGTGGGCGATCGCGCCACCGATGGTGCCGCGATTGCGGATCTGGAAATGCCCGATGTGCGGGGTGGCCCGCGCCAGCAGCGGCACCGCGCGCCGCACCTCCTCGGACCGGCCGACCTCGGCATGGGTCGTCCCCGCCCCGATCCACACCGTGTCGTCGCTGGTCCGGATGCCGCGCAATTCGGTCACCTTGCGCAGGTCGACCAGATGGTCGAAGACGGCGAGCCGCAACGCCAGCATCGGCATCAGACTCTGACCGCCCGCGATGATCTTGGCCTCCTCGCCGAGGTCGGCGAGCAGGGTCACGGCCTCCTCGGCGGTGGCGGGGGCGTGGTATTCGAAGGCCGCCGGTTTCATGCGGGACCCTTTCCGGCGGCGCGCGCCTCGTCGAGCATCGACACGATCGTGGCGGGGGACAGCGGCAGTTTCGAGATCTCCACACCGAACGGCGACAGCGCGTCGGCGACGGCGTTGAGGATCGCCGGTGTCGAACCGATCGCCCCGCCCTCCCCGACGCCCTTGAAACTGCCCGGCCCCGGGCTCGGGGTCTCGACGTGACCGACCTCGATGCGCGGCACCTCCGACGCCGTCGGCATCAGGTAGTCGAGGAAGGTGGTGGCGACCGGGTTGCCGCTCTCGTCGTAGGCGAGATTCTCGTAGAGCGCGCCGCCGATGCCCTGCACGGTGCCGCCGTAGATCTGGCCCTCGACCACGGCCGGGTTGATCATGGGGCCGCAGTCCTCGCTCACAATGTAGCGAAGCAGTGTCACCTCGCCGGTCTCGATATCGACCTCGCAGGTGCACAGGTGGGTGGCATTGGCCCAGATCGCCATCTGCGTGGTCTTGTGCCGTCCGACGGCCTCGAGACCGGGCGGTATGCCCGGCGGCAGCGCGTCGGCCTGGAGGTAGGCGATCTCGGCGATCTCGGCCAGTGTGAGCGCCTTGTCGGGGGTGCCGACCACGGTGGCCCTGCTGGCGGCGAACTCGATCTCGTCCACGGCGACGCCGAGACGATGCGCGGCGATCGCGATGATGCGCTCGCGCAGGGGCGCGGCCGTCGCGGCGATCGCGCCCGCGGTCATCGAACCGGAGCGACTGCCCTGGGTGCCGCCGCCGAAGGGGGTGACGGCGGTATCACCCTGCACGGTGCGCACATCGGCGATATCGGCGCCGAGCGCGTCGGCGGTCAACTGGACGACGGTGGTCTCGATGCTGTTACCCGCCGAACCGCCCGCGACGAAGACGTTGACCTTGCCGCTGGGCGCGATCCGGATGGTGGCGCCCTCGGTGCTCAGGAACGGACTCGCGCCCGCCGTCGGCTCGATATAGGTGCAGGTGCCGACGCCGAGGTAGCGGCCTTCGGCGCGGGCGGCGCGCTGCTGGGCGCGGAAGGCGTCGTAGTCGAGCATCTGGACCGCCTGCTCCAACGTCTCCATCGGGGAGGCGTTGTCGTAGACCATGCCGTTGGGGTTGGGGAAGGGGAATTCGTCGCGGCGCAGGATATTTCGTCGGCGCAGTTCGATCGGGTCGATGCCGATCCGCCGCGCGGCGTGATCGAGCAGCACTTCGCGGGCCACCGACTCGAACTGCCACGGTCCGCGGTAGGCGATCCGGCCGACGGTGTTGGAGTAGAGGAATTTCGCGTGGAAGGAGGCGTTCGTGACCCGGTAGGGGCCGGGGAACAGCATGCCGACCGGAACGCCGCCGGTGATCGGTGAGGGCGCCGGGTAGGCGCCGACGTTCTGCGTGTGCTCGATGGAGGCGGCCAGGATCTTGCCATCCTCGTCGAAAGCCATTCCGACAGAGGCGTGTTCGTGTCGCGACATCCCGGCGGACATGAGGTTTTCCTGCCGGTCCTCGATCCATTTCACCGCCGAGCCGAGTGTGCGCGCCGCCAGCAGCACGCAGGCCTCTTCGCGCAGCGGCGCGACTTTCATGCCGAAGCCGCCGCCGGTGTCCCGGGCGAGGACGCGCACCTGGTGCTCGTCGATGCCGAGCAGTCGCGCGGTGAAACCGCGAACCTCGAAGGGGGATTGGGTGGAGGCCCAGATCGTCATCTCCGAGGTGGGGATCGACCATTCCGCGACGATGCCCCTTGTCTCCATCGGCACCGGCGAATAGGCCTGCTGGAAGATCTGCTGGCGCACCACGTGGGCGGCCGAGTCGAAGATCGGCGCGAGGTCGGAGGCCGGTCGGCCGCCGATCTCGCCCGCGGAATTACCGGCGAAACCGGCGTGCACGAGGTTCGGTGATTCGCCCGCGGTGATGTAGTCGACCACCGGGTCGAGCGGCTCGTAGTCGACGATCACCTGTTCGACGGCGTCCTCGGCGATATAGCGATCGACGGCGATCACGAGGACCACCGGGTCGCCGACGAAGCGGACCTCCTCCTCTGCCAGCGGCGGACGCGGCACCGGCGGCATGCCGATCATGTCGAGCCCGTAGGAGATCTGGTGCGCGGTGGGATTGAGGTCGGCGGCGGTGTAGACGGCCAGTACGCCGTCGAGTTCGAGCGCGCCGGAGACGTCGATGTCGCCGATGCGCGCGCGTGGCAGCGGGCTGCGGACGAAACACGCGTGCACCATGCCGGGCCGCGTGACGTCGTCGACGAAGGTGCCCGCTCCGGTGACCAGGCGCGCGTCCTCGACCCGGGGTACCCGGGAGCCGACAACGCCGGTGCTGGGAGGGGTGTGCGTGCGGGTCATCGCGCGGGTCTCCGGCCGTATCCGCCGTCCACCCCGATGGGCTGCCTGGAAGAAGTCATCCGGCTGGTACTCCGTTCACCTCGGATGCCGACCGGTGCCGCCCCGCGCGGGCTTCGGCGCCGTCGGCGAGTTCGGACATCGTGAGGGGCATCGTGATCGGAGGTCGGCGTCGGGCGCGCGGGCCGGGGCTGCGGGCCGCTCGCGGGACGACGGGTGCCGTTCGTGGATGCTGAACATGTGTTTAGCATTGAGATTCGCGGGATGTCAACCTCCTATGCCGTAAACGGATATGTCGCTAGAATCGTACGAGAATTGTATTCTCGCTGACAGTGCGACGTGATCGGAGTCCCTGGCAGGCTCCCATCCGATCGGCGGCGGGCCGTTCTCGCGGGCCGGAGCCGATGACTGCGAGAGGACTCCCATGCGTGAACTCGGTGCGCATCTGCTGCGATGGCATGCCGCGGGAGCCCCGTATGTGCTGGCCACGGTGGTCGGCGTGACCGGAAGCGCGCCGCGCCCGCCCGGGGCGACGATGGCCGTCGACGCCGAGGGCAATATTCGGGGGAGTCTGTCCGGAGGATGCGTCGAGGGCGCGGTCCTCGAATTGTGCGGTCGTGTGCTCGAGACCGGTGAGCCAGTCCGCGAGATTTTCGGATACAGCGATAGCGACGCCTTTGCCGTCGGCCTGACCTGTGGCGGTGAGTTGGAGATTCTGGTCCATCGGGTCACCCCGGACCGGTATCCGATCATCGAAGCCGTGCTCGACGCCGACGGTGGACCGGTCGCGCTCGTGCGCGATCTGGAGTCGGGGGAGATGCTGGCGCTGCGCCCGGACAGCGTGGTCGGGCCCGACGCCGACCCGACGCTCGTGGCTCGGGCGCGGGCCATGCTCGACACCGCGAGCACCGCGGTGCGGGTGATCGGCTGCGCTGATCGGGAAAGAACGGTTTTCGTAGAATCGTTCGCGTCGCCCCCGCGCATGCTGGTCTTCGGCGCGACGGATTTCACCACCGCGCTGTGCCGGGTCGGCCGGTTGCTCGGCTATCACGTCACCGTGTGCGAGGCGCGTCCCGCTTTCGCCGATCCGGCCAGGATGCCCGACGCGCACGAGGTCGTGCGGGAATGGCCGAACACCTATCTCGCGCGCACCCACGTCGACGCGCGCACCGTGATCTGCGTGCTGACCCACGATCCGAAATTCGACATTCCCGTACTGGTCGAGGCGCTGCGACGTCCGGTGGCCTATGTCGGCGCAATGGGGTCGCGGCGCGCGGACCGGGAACGCAGGCTGCGATTGCGCGCGGCCGGACTGGGCGACGAGCAGTTGCGTCGGCTGCGTTCGCCGATCGGCCTCGAACTCGGCGGGCAGACGCCGGAGGAGACCGCCGTCGCGATCGGCGCGGAGATCGTCGCCGTGCGACGGGGTGGTTCGGCACGGCCGCTGTCGGTGACCGATCGCCCCATTCATCCGGGTGGCCTCGTGTCCGGCGTGACACCGGCCGAGCAACTCGCCACGGGGTGAACATCGGGGGGCTCGAGGTGCGGTCCCCGGCCGATACCGCCGGGAACCGCGCTCGTGGATCAGGCGTCGAGGAAGAGGTCGAGCGTGGGGTTGTCGCCGCCGCCGTAGCGGGACATGTCGTCGATGCCGGTGAAGCGCTTCACCGCGTCCTCGTCGATGAAGGTGTTCCCGGTGATCTTGCCCGAGGGCTGGGTCATGATCGCGACGGCGGCGTCGGCCATGATGCGCGGGCTGCGGGCGGCGTTAAGGCGCTCCTCGCCGTTGTCGAGATTGGCGACCGCCGAGGTGGCGATATAGGTCTGCGGCCACAGGCAGTTGAAGGCGATCACGGCGTCGGCGTACTCGGTGGCCCAGCCGAGGGTCAGCAGGCTCATGCCGTATTTGGAGAGGGTGTAGACCGGGTGCGCGCCGAGCCAGTACGGATTCATGTTGATCGGGGGCGCGATGGTCAGCACGTGCGCGTTGGCCGACTTGCGCAGGTGCGGCAGGCAGGCCTTGGTCAGCAGGAAGGTGCCGCGGATATTGATGTCCTGCATCAGGTCGAACTTCTTGGCCGAGAGTTGCTCGGTCGGCTCGGTGGCGATGGCGCTGGCGTTGTTCACGACCAGGTCGACGCCGCCGAACCGTTCGACGGCGAGGTCGACGGCCCGCTGGACGTCCTCTTCGTTACGCACGTCGCCGACCACCGCCGCGGCGTGTCCGCCTGCGGCCTCGACGTCGGCGGCCGCGGTGTGGACCGTGCCGGGCAGCCGCGGATGCGGTTCGGCGGTCTTGGCGAGCAGCACGACGTTCGCGCCCTGCTCGGCGGCGGCGAGGGCGATCGCCAGCCCGATTCCGCGACTCGCGCCGGAGACGACCAGCGTGCGGTCGGTCAGTTGTGTTTCCTGATCGGACATCGTTCTCCTCAGTCCCGAGAGTGTCCCGAGAATATTTTGCGGTCTCGTTCACACCAAACGGTATTGGCATTCTCCTTTTGCGAAAGTATCGTATTCAATGATGAACAACCAAGTGCAGACCTCGTCCGGAATCCCGCTGGAGCCGATCTACGGACCGGATGACCGGCGCGGTGACCCGCCCGACCCGGGCGCTTATCCCTTCACGCGCGGAAACTTCGCCACCGGCTACCGGGGGCGACTGTGGACTTTCCGGCAGTACTCCGGTTTCGGAACCGCCGAAGAGTCCAATGAGCGATACCGCTACCTGCTCGGGCAGGGCGGTACCGGCTTGTCGGTCGCGCTCGACCTCCCCACCCAATGCGGGTACGACTCCGACGACCCCGAGGTGAGTGAGGAAGTCGGCCGCGTCGGTGTCGCGGTCGACACCCTCGCCGACGCCGAGGTGCTCTTCGACGGCATCCCGCTGGACAAGATCAGCACGAGCTTCACGATCAACGGCACCGCCGCGATCCTGCTGGCCTTCTACGTGGCCGCCGCGGAGAAGAAGGGTGTGCCCAGGGAGAAGCTGACCGGCACGATCCAGAACGACATCCTCAAGGAATACGCCTCGCGCGGCACCTGGATCTGGCCGCCGGAGCCCTCGCTTCGCCTGATCGCCGACACCATCGAGTTCTGTGCCGCGGAGGTACCGCGGTTCAACGCGATCTCGGTGGCCGGGGCGCATTTCCGCGACGCGGGCGCGACCGCCGTGCAGGAGATGGCGTTCACGCTGGCCGACGGCGTCACCTACTGTGACACCGTCGTCGAGCGCGGCCGGATGACGATCGATCAGTTCGCCCCGCAGATCTCCTTCTTCTTCTACACCCACGGCGATTTCTTCGAGGAGATCGCGAAGTACCGCGCGGGCAGGCGTCGCTGGGCGACCCTGGTGCGCGAGCGGTACGGCGCGACCACCGACAAGGCCTCGATGTTCCGCTTCGGCTGTGTGGCCGGCGGCGCCTCGCTGTACGCGCCGCAGGCCCAGAACAACCTGGTCCGCGTCGCCTACGAGGCGCTGGCCTCGGTGCTCGGCGGGGTGCAGTCGATGTTCACCGCCGCGTGGGACGAGCCGTTCGCGCTGCCGAGCGAGGATTCGGCCACCCTGGCGCTGCGCACCCAGCAGGTGCTGGCCTACGAGACCGGCGTGACCCGGGTCGCCGACCCGCTCGGCGGCTCCTACTTCGTGGAAGCGCTCACCGACGCCACCGAGGAGAAGATCATCGAGATCATGCGTGACCTCGACGATCACGGCGGCATGGTGCGCTGCATCGAAGACGGTTACCTCCAGGGCCTCATCGCCGACGAGGCGTTCAAACTCCACCACGAGGTGGAGAAGGGCGAACGCCCGGTGGTCGGTGTCAACAAATTCGTCTCCGACGAACCCGCCCCCGATATCGGTACCTACGAACTCGACGCCGAGGGGCGCGAGCGACAGCTCAAGCGACTGGCGCGGGTGAAAGCCGAACGTGATCCCGCCGCCGTTCGCGACACCCTTGCCGCGCTCTCGCGCGGCGCCGAAGGAGACGACAACCTGATGCATCGCCTGATCGATTGCGCCAACGCCTACTGCACGGTCGGTGAGATGACCGCCGCGCTGAAGTCGGTATGGGGCGAATTCCAGCAGCCGGTGGTGTTCTGATGCCCGCTCGCGTACTGGTCGCCAAACCAGGTCTGGACGGACACGACCGCGGCGCGAAGATCGTCGCCCGTACGCTGCGCGACGCCGGATTCGAGGTGGTCTACACCGGGATTCGCCAGCGTGTGGAGGACATCGTCTCCATCGCCTTGCAGGAGGACGTCGCCGTCGTCGGACTCAGCATCCTGTCGGGCGCGCACGTCGCGCTCACCGCCCGCGTGGTGAACGCGCTGCGCGAGGCCGACGCCGGTGATATCGCGGTGGTCGTCGGCGGGACCATCCCGCAGGCCGACGTGCCGAAACTGCTGGAGGCCGGTGCGAAGGCGGTGTTCCCGACCAGCACCCCGCTCGAGACGCTCGTCACCGAGATTCGCGCACTGACCGGAACACCGGCCCCGTGATCCAACGGATGCCGACGACACACAGCTTGGAGGAACAGTGCGTATCGGAGTAATGATCGGGCCGGAGAAGGGTGACTCCGGGCGCAAGCTCGAGCGCATGCTCCGCGATATCGAGTGGGCCGAATCGGCGGGGATGGACACCGCGTGGATCCCGCAGATCCCCACCGATTTCGACGCCCTGATCACGATCGCCGCGATGGGTTTGAAAACCTCGCGTATCGAATTGGGTACCGCCGTGGTGCCGTTGCAGGCGCAGCATCCCATCGCGCTGGCCCGCCAAGCGTTGTCGGCGCAGGCCGCTGCCGGGGGCAGGTTGGCGCTCGGCGTCGGCCCGTCGCACCACTGGATCGTCAGCGATATGCTCGGCCTGCCCTACGACAAGCCCGCCGCCTACACCCGCGACTACCTCGAGGTGCTCAACGCGGGACTGCTCGGTTCGGGTTCGGTGGACGTGGAGAACGACACGTTCACGGTGCACAACCCCCTCGATCTCGGCCCGGTCGCCCCGGTGCCGGTGCTGATCGCCGCGCTGGGACCGGTGATGCTGCGCATCGCGGGCGAGCAGGCCGACGGCACCGTGCTGTGGATGGCCGACGAGCGCGCCATCGAGAGCCATATCGTCCCCAAGATCAGCAAGGCCGCCGCGGACGCGGGCAGGCCCGCGCCGCGCGTGGTCGCCGGACTTCCGGTCTGCCTGTGCGAACCCAACCGGGTCGACGAGGCGAAGGCGCGCGCCAATCGCATTCTCGCCGAGGCCGAGGTCTCGCCGAACTACCAGCGTCTGCTGGATCAGGGGTCGGCGCAGAACGTCGGAGATATGTGTATCGCCGGTGACGAGAAGCAGATCGAGGCCGGTCTGCGGCGCTACGCCGACGCGGGTGCGACGGATATGTCGATCCGGCTGTTGCCGATCGGTGAGACCCGCGACGAACTGGTGGCGTCCAAGCAGCGCACCAGGGAGATGATCGCGGCGCTTGCCCAGGAGCTGCGATGAGCGGTCCGAATTCCGGCCCGCTGGCCGGAATTCGGATACTCGAGGTCGGCACCATGCTCGCCGGTCCGTACGCGACGATGATGCTCGCCGATCTCGGGGCCGAGGTCACCAAGGTGGAGCCCGCGACCGGCGATATCTCACGACAGGTCAGCGACAGCTATTTCGCCAGCCTCAACCGTGGGAAGCGGAGCGTCCGTATCGAGATCGGCAGCGAGGCGGGCCGCGCCCGTCTCGGTGAACTGGTCGGGCAGTCGCACGCGCTGCTGGTGAATCTGAAGCCGTCGGCTATTCGGCGACTCGGCCTCACCTACGAGGCGCTGCGGCAGTACAACGAGAAGATCGTCTGCGTCGCGATCACCGGATACGGGCTCTACGGCGGCGACGATCCGGCGTTCGACTACATCGTCCAGGCCGCCGCGGGCATCGCGGCGCTCACCGGCGATCCGACGGGTCCGCCGACCCTGCCCGGCTACTCGTCGGCCGACAACTCGACCGGCCTGACCGCCGCGCTCGGCCTGCTGGCCCAGATCGTGTCCGGTCGGGGCGGGCAGGTGGATGTCTCGCTCTACGAGACGATGCTGTCGCAGTTGAACTACCACGCCGCCGCCTACCTCAACGACGGTAAGCGACCGGAGCGCCGCCCCCACGGCGCGCATTCGTATTACGTTCCGGCCCAGATCTTCCCGACGGCGCAGGGCTACCTCGCGCTGTTCGTGACCCACGACGGGTTCTGGAAGACCTTCGCCGCCGAGGCGGGCGTCGACGGGTTCGAACTGATGGCGGATCGCGCCGTGCGCCGCACCGAGGTGCTCGACGCGGTCACCACCGCGTTGGCCGCCGACACCGCGGTCGGCTGGGAAGCGCGCCTGCGCCCGTTGGGCATTCCCGCCGCCGCCGTGCGGGATCTGCCGGAGGCGTTGGATACCAGTCCGGACGCGGTGGTGACGGCGGGACAGTTCCGTCTGGTCGGCAATCCGATCCGGATCGACGGGTACGAGCCCGCGTACGGCCCGCCGCCTCGGCTCGGTGAGCACGACGACTGAGTCCGTGCGCGACGAAACCCTGGGGCGGCCCGTGATATTCACGGGCCGCCCCCTCGGTTCACTGGTCGTAGTCGACGGTGATCGATTCGCTGTCGGGCACCGCCTGGCAGGTCAGGACGTAGCCGTCGTCGACCTCGTCGTCGGTCAGGGCCTGGTTGGCGCGCATCGTCGCGTGGCCCGCGGTCACCTTGGCCATGCAGGTGGCGCAGTTGCCCGCCTCGCACGAGAACGGCGGGGTGAAACCGGCACGGCGGGCGCTCTCGAGCAGCGTCTCGCCCACCTTGCGCGGTACCGACTTCTTCTTGCGCTTGAGGGTGATATCGACATTGCCCAGTTCGACCGCGGCCTCGGTGGGCGACGGGCTCTGCACGGGCGCGGTCACGACGGTGTCAGGCGTCGCCTCCACGGTCTCGCCGGGAATCGGCGCGGCGGCGCCGAATCGCTCGCTGTGCACCAGACCCGGTCCCGGCAGCGCGAGTTCGATCATCTCCATGAACGCCTCGGGGCCGCAGATGTAACTGTCACCGTGGCCGTCGGCGCCGACGAAGGTCTTGATCGCCTCGGCGTCGAGGAAACCCGCCGTGGAATCCAGGTGTCTGATCACTTCCAGCCTGCCGGGGTACTTCTGGGCCAGCTCCCTCAGGGCTGTGTCGAAGATCACCGAATCCGCGTCGCGATCGGCGCACAACAACCGAACCGATCGGTTGGTCGTCGCCAGTGCGGATTTGGCCAGCGACAGGATCGGGGTGATACCGCTGCCGCCACTGAAACCCAGCAGTGGGACATCGGTCTCGCGCAGGCAGAACCGGCCCGCCGCCCTGGTCACCTCGACTTCGTCGCCCTCGGTGAGGTTGTCGTGCATCCAGTTCGACACCGCGCCGCCCGGCACCCGTTTGACCGTGGTCATCAGCTCACCATCGGTTTCGGGTGCGCTGGACATCGAATACGCGCGATACAGCTCGGTGCCGTCGACGGTGACCTTGAATGTGCAGAACTGCCCGGCTGTGTAGGAGATCGGCCCGTCGTGCGGCGCGAGCACGAACGTCCGGGCGTCGACGCTTTCCTTCACGATCCGGGTCACCGTCGCGCGCTGGAACAAAGAGGGTCTCGCCATGAGCCGCAGCCTCCTGGTATTAAGGTTCTAGTAGTAAGAGAATTATATTCTCACTCACGAGACGGGATCTCTCAAATGTCGCCAGGAAGCAAGTCGAGTGCGCTCGACTTCGAGGGGCGGTCCTACTCACGGGACGACCTCGACGACCTCGCGGCAGGTTTGGCGGACGAACTGGCCGCCGAGGGCGTGCGAACCGGTGATCGGGTGGCGCTCATGTCGTCCAACCGTCCCGAATTCGTGATCGCGGTGCTGGCGATCTGGCGACTCGGCGCGGCCGTCGTCCTGCTGAGTCCGGCCTGGAAACATGACGAGGTCGCGCACGCGCTCGCGGTGACCGGACCGACCCGCGCGGTCGGCGACAACCCGGTGCTCGGCGCGCTGCTGCCGATGCGTGATCTCGACCGCCCGATCTCCCCGCGTGCCGCCGACGCCGCGCCGCCCGATCCCGCCGCCGACGCGGTGCTGGTGTTCAGTTCCGGCACCACGGGGCTGCCGAAGGCGGTCCGCCACACCCACGCTTCGCTGGCCTTCGGGGTGCGGCAGTGGATCGAGGTGCTCGGACTCACCGGCGCGGACCGCATCCAGATCGCCACCCCGCCCTCCCATATCCTCGGGCTGCTCAATATAGTGACCGCGCTCCAGGCGGGCGCGTGGATGCGGCTGCACCGCCGCTTCGACCTGGACACCATGCTCGGGTGCATCCAGAACGACCGGATCACCATCGAGATGGCCGTCGCGCCGATCGCCCTCGCCATCGCGTCACATTCGAAACTCGAAACTTTCGATTTGAGTTCGCTGCGTTACATCATGTGGGGCGCCACCCCGGTCACCGCCGCCGTCGCCGAACAGGTCACCGCGCGCACGGGGGTGCGCTGGCTACCCGCCTACGGTGCGAGCGAATTACCCGTGATCGCCTGCAATCCGCTCGACGGCGCACGCCTGGACACCGTCGGCAAGGCCGCGCCGGGGGTACGCGTGCGCGTGGTGTCACTCGACTCCGGCGAGGTTCTCGCGTCCGGGCGGACGGGTGAGATCCAGTGCCGCGCGGATTCGGTGATGGCGGGGTATCTGCCCGCCGAGGCGACCGCGAGCGCGTTCGACGACGGCTGGTACCGCACCGGCGATGTCGGCCACGTCGACGACGACGGCTGGATCAGGCTGACCGACCGGGCCAAGGAGATGATCAAGGTCCGCGGATTCCAGGTCGCCCCCGCCGAGATCGAGGCCGTCCTGCACGGCCATCCGCTCGTGCGCGACTGTGCCGTGTTCGGCGTCCCCGCCGAGGACGGCGAATCCGTCGTCGCCGCGGTAGCGGTTGTGGACACCGCCGCGGTAGCGGGCGCCGACACCCTCACCGAAGACGAATTGATCGACCTGGTCGGCGCGCGACTGGCCACCTACAAGCGGCCGCGCCGGGTCGTCTTCGTCCCCGAAATTCCCCGCCTGCCGTCCGGCAAGGTGTTGCGTCGAGTCCTGAAGGAGCGCTATGGACGTCCGTCTGACCAGTGAACAGCGGCAACTGCGCGATGCCGCAGCCAAATTGGCCGATGATCTAGGTCCTGGATCGGTCGCCGAACTCGATGACGAGAAACGCCGCGCGCGGCTCGAGCGGGCGGTCGATGTCGCCGGCTGGCGAGCCCTGCGCACCGACGGCGCCTCCGGCGTCGAAGTCGCCATCGTGGCCGAGGAATTCGGTCGTCGTCTGATCGACGTCGCGTTCCTCGGCCCGGTGCTGGCCGACGATCTGTACGGCAAACCCGCCGAGGACGGCGACGCCTGGACCGTCGCCGTCGGTGAGCGCGCGATCGACGCGCGCGATCGCGGCCGGGCGCTGTTCGTCGAGGACAACAGCCTTTTCGCGATCTCGGTCGGCGACGCCGCCCCCGGCGCGGATCTCACCCGGCGCAAGGCGCACCTGACCGGTGACCGCGAACATATCGGTGAGCTGTCGGCCGATCAGGTCATCCAGTGGCAGGCCCTCGCCGTCACGGTGACGACGGCGGACCTGCTCGGCGTCGCCCGCGGCGCACAGGATCTGGCGGTCGAATACGCCAAGATGCGTGAGCAGTACGGCAAGACGATCGGGTCCTACCAGGCCGTCGCGCATCTGCTCGCCGAGAGCCAGGCCCTGATCGAGGGCTCGGTCAGCGTGCTGCGCCACGCGGCATGGGCCGTGGACGAATTGACCCCCGCCGAGGCATTGCGCGCCGCGCGGATCGCCAAGCTCTACACCGCTCGTGCCGCGCGCACCATCTGTGAGACCTCGATCCAGGTGCACGGCGGCATCGGCAACACCTGGGAATGTCTCGCGCACGTCTACCTGCGTCGCGCGCTGACCTCGACCGAACTGTTCCCCGTACGTCTGGAGGAGATCGACCTTGGACTTTCGTGATTCACCGCAGGAGACCGAATTCCGCACGCGACTGCGGAACTGGCTCGCCGAGATTGCCGGGACCTTCCCGACCTCGGGTGACGAATACTGGGCCAAACAGGGCGAGTGGCACCGCGCGCTGTACGAGGCGGGATTCTTCGGGACCTCGTGGCCCGAGGAATTCGGCGGCCAGAACCTGCCGCCCGTCTTCGACGTCATCGTCGACGAGGAACTCGCGGTCGCGGGCGCGCCGCCACGGCCCAGCCTCGGATATCTGGTCCAGGGACTCGGCAGGCACGGCAGCAAGGAATTGCAGCAGCGCTTCCTGCCCGGACTGATCAACGGCACCGAACGCTGGTGCCAGGGCTTCTCCGAGCCGGGCGCCGGTTCGGACCTGGCGTCGTTGTCGACCACCGCGACCCGCGACGGCGACAACTACATCATCCACGGTCACAAGATCTGGACCAGCTACTCCGATGTCGCCGACTGGTGTCTGCTGCTGGCACGGACCGACTCGACCGTGGCACGCCACAAAGGCATCTCGGCCTTCCTCATCTCCATGCATCAGCCTGGCATCGAACAGCGTCCGCTCAAGATGATCAGCGGTGTCACAAAGGAATTCGGCCAGGTCCTCTTCGACGGCGCGGTCGTGCCGGCCGACCAGATGGTCGGCGAGCCGGGCGACGGCTGGAAGATGGCGATGACCGTCGTCGGCCACGAACGTGAGCCCTCCACCCTCGGTTTCGCGGCGCGCTACGGAAAACTGGTGCGCCAGATGGCGGCTCGCGTCGACGGCAGGAATCCCGACGAACTGGCCTGGGCCGCGGTCGAGGTGGAGATGTTGCGTCTGCACGTGCGCCGTCGGCTGTCCGAACAGCTCGACGGTGTGGTCCACGGGCCCGACGGCTCGCTCGACAAATTGCTGATGACCTGGGTCGATCAAGCGGTGGGGCACGCGGCGCTTGCCGTCGGCGGCACCGACGACACCGAACTGATGGGCAGCTACTTCTACAGCCGGGCACAGAGCGTCATGGGCGGCACCTCGCAGATCCAGAAGAACATCATCGCCTCGCGCATTCTCGGACTAGGAGTTTGACCATGTACGACATGCCCGACGAGATCCAGGTCGAGGCCGACGGCCCGCTGCGGATCATCACCCTGAACCGGCCCGACGCGCTCAACGCGGTCAACGACGACCTGCACGCGGGTCTGGCCAGGCTCTGGCCCCGGCTCAGCCGCGACCGTGACGCGCAGGTCGCGGTGCTGACCGGCGCGGGCAAGGCCTTCTCGGCCGGTGGCGATTTCGCCTACCTCGCCGAACTGGGCAGCGACGCGGATCTGCGCGCCAAGACCATCTCCGACGGCCGCGACATCGTCCTCGGGATGACGCGCTGCCGGGTGCCCGTCATCGCCGCGGTCAACGGCCCGGCGGTGGGGCTCGGATGCAGTCTGGTCGCGCTCAGCGATGTGGCCTACATCGCCGAGACCGCGTACCTGAAGGATCCGCACGTCCAGGTGGGACTGGTGGCCGCCGACGGCGGTCCGCTGACCTGGCCGTTGCACACGAGTCTGCTGCTGGCCAAGGAATACGCGCTGACCGGTGCGAAGATCCCGGCCGAGCGGGCGCGCGAGATGGGTCTGGTCAACCATGTGGTCGCCGATCCGCTCAACGAAGCCCTCGCCTGCGCCAAGCGCATCCTCGAACTGCCGCGTCAAGCCGTCGAGAGCACCAAGCGGCTGATGAACGTGCATCTGGAGCGCGCGGTCCTGGCGACGCTGGATTACGCGCTGGCCGCGGAGGAAGCCTCCTTCCAGACCGAGGAATTCCACGCGGTGATCGCGGGTCTCACCAAGCGCGGCTGATTGTCGGTCGGCGTGCCGCACCGTATGGCGCGCCGACCGGGTCGTGGCGAGCACCACGAACGCCGCGACAACGAAAATCCCCCGGAAGCTACCGGGGGATTTTCACGTGCTATCGGTGAGCCGTGCGCTCGGCCTGAGCGGACATTCTCGCTCGCGAGATGCGGGATTCCGCTGCTTTGTGGGGATATCGACCGCTCAGGCCGTTGTCAGCGGGCCGCGATGAGATGTTCGGAACGCTGTACGGTTCCGGTGATCCCGTCGGCGTTCTGGGCCGCGAGCAGGACGGCCGCGTCGGCCATCGCCTCGGGCGGCTCGACCATTTCCGGTGGAATCTCGCGTCCGCCGCTGCCTGCCTGCCAGCCTTCGGTCAGAACGACCCTGGTCGGGCTCAGGCAGTTGACGGCGATATTGTCGCCACGCAGGTCCGAGGCCAAGCCGAGGTACATTCGCTCGACCGCGGCTTTGGAGATCCAGTAGGCGTTCGAGCCCCGGTCGATCATGTCGACGCCGGTGGTGGTGATCGCGATGAGTGAACCGCCGCCGCGAGCCCGCAGATGCGGAATCACCGCCTTGGTCACCAGGAAGACTCCGGTCAGATTCACATCCAGGCACAGCTGCCAGCGTTTGAGCGGCGTCTTCTCGATCGGCGCCAGCCACATCACACCCGCGTTGGCCACGAGGATGTCGATGCCGCCGAACTCGGCGACGGTCGCGGCGATCGCGGATTCGACGGATTCCTCGTTCGTGACATCGCACGGCACGGGTAGCGCTCGGCCGCCCGCCGCGGTGATGCGTTGCGCGACAGCGTGAATCGTTCCGGGCAGCGCGCCTTCCTGTTCGGAACGCGCGGCGACGGCGACCGAGGCGCCCGCCGCGGCGAGTCCTTCGGCCACGGCCGCGCCGATACCGCGGCTCGCGCCCGCCACGAAGGCGACCTTGCCGGTCAGGTCGCCTGTCGCGGGTAGAACTGTGTCACTCATTTCGGCGGGAAACGCAGCGCGCCGTCGAGACGGATGACCTCGCCGTTGAGGTAGTCGTTGTCGATGATCGACAGCGCCAGCTTGGCGTACTCGTCGGAACGGCCCATACGCTTGGGGAAGGGGACCTGCGGACCCCAGTAGCCCTCGAGCTGGTCAGCCGCCTTGCCGTATGCGGGGGTGTTCACGGTGCCGGGGGCGATGCTCACCACGCGGATACCCGCGGGGGACAGGTCGCGCGCGGCCACCAGGGTCATACCGACCACGCCACCCTTGGCGGCGGCGTAGGGGAGCTGACCGATCTGGCCCTCGAACGCGGCGATCGAGGCGGTGTTGATGATCACACCGCGGGCGCCTTCCTCCAGCGGCTCGGTCTTGGCGATCGCGGCCGCCGACAGACGCAGGATGTTGAACACCGCGGTGAGGTAGAACTCGATGGTGGTACGGAAACCATCGAGAGCCAGCGGGGAGCCGTCCTTGCCGATCAGCCTGCCGCCCGAGGCGGGACCGCCGTGGGTGTCGACCGAGATCCGCAGCGGGCCGAGGGCTTCGGCCTCGGCGATGGCCGCGAGCACCGAATCCTCGTCGGTGGCGTCGGTGTGTACGTAGGTGATGCCGAGCTCGTTCGCGAGTTCTTTGCCCTTGTCGTCGGCCACGTCGGCGACGACGACCTTCGCGCCCGCCGCGTGCAGTCGACGGACGGTCGCCTCGCCGAGACCGCCGGTTCCACCGACGACGAGCGCTGAGCTTCCACTTATCTGCATGTCATAATCCTATCTTGCAACTGTCACTCTCGTACTGAGAAAATAGCATTCTCGCGACTCTCGGCATGATTGCCGAAAAGCTCTCGAACCGCAATCTCGTCCGTTCGTAAATGGAGGCCAACCAATGCCTGAAGCCGTCATCGTGTCCGCGCTGCGGACCCCCATCGGCACCGCGCGCAAGGGCACCCTGCGCGACACCAACGCCTTCGATCTCGCCAAGCACGTCGTCAGTGCCGCCGCCGAAGGTCTCGATGCCGACCGCATCGACGATGTGATCCTGGGCGAGGGACGCTACGGTGGCGGCGTGCTCGCCCGCCACGCGGCCGTGACCTCGGGTCTGACCTCCGCGCCCGGCCTGGCCCAGAACCGCCACTGCGCGGCCGGAATGGCCGCCGTGCAGAGCGCGGCCGCCGGAATCCGCGCGGGCATGGACGAACTGATCATCGCCGGCGGCGTGAACTCCGATTCCACCGCGCCCCGGGTCCGGTTCCGGGTCGGCGAGGACTCCTGGATCGACCCGTGGGTCTCGCCCAGCCACCCCGATCGCCCCGACGCCCCGGCGATGGACATGTCCATCACCGTCGGCTGGAACGCCGCGGTCAAGGCCGGGATCACCCGTGCAGACCTCGACGCGTGGGCGCTGCGCTCGCACCGCAATGCCATCGCCGCCATCGACGAGGGCCGTTTCAAGGAAGAGATCGTCCCGATCGACACCCCGCACGGTCTGTTCGACACCGACGAGCACCCGCGTCGCGACACCAGCCTGGAGAAGCTGGGCTCGCTGAAGGTGCTGCACCCGGAGATCGAGGGCTTCTCGATCACCGCGGGCAACTCCTCGGGCGCCAACGACGGCGCGGCCGCACTGGCCATCGCCAGCGACGCGCTCGGCCTGCCCGCCCTCGGCTACATCCGCTCGTGGGCCTCGGTCGGCGTCGACCCCGCCATCACCGGCCTCGCGCCCATCGAGGCGATCAACAAGGCCGTCGAGCGGGCAGGGATCTCGCTGTCGGAAGTGAAGCTCATCGAGATCAACGAGGCGTTCGCCTCCGTCCCGATCGCGGCCATCCGGGCGCTGGACCTGGACCCGGACTCGGTCAACTTCAGCGGCAGCGGCTGCTCGCTCGGACACCCCGTCGCCGCCACCGGTGCGCGGATGATCGTCACCCTGGTGCACGAACTGCGTCGTCGCGGTGGCGGTTTCGGCATCGCGGCGCTGTGCGCGGGCGGCGGCATGGGTTCGGCCACCGTGATCGAGGTCCCCGCCCCGTGATCGGGCCGGACACGCACTGGCAGGACACCGTGGACACGACGGTTCGGAGCGGGCGGTGATCGCGGAGACCGCGACCATCGCCGAACTGCTCGATCAGGCGAGGTCGGGCTCGGCACGGGCCACGGGCAGGCTGCTCAGCCTGGTCGAGGGCGAGCGTCGCGACGAGGTGCAGGCGGCGCTCGGGACCGGCACGATCCGGGTCATCGGGGTGACCGGTCCGCCCGGGGCGGGTAAGTCGACGACGATCGCGGCGCTGGTCGCCGCGTACCGGTCGCGCGGACTGCGGGTCGCGGTACTGGCCGTCGACCCGTCCTCGCCCTACAGCGGCGGTGCGCTGCTGGGGGACCGGATCCGGATGGCCAGGCATATCAACGACGCCGACGTGCTGATCCGTTCGCTGGCCACCCGCGGGCATCTCGGTGGGCTGTCCGCCGCGGTGCCCGCGGCCCTGCGGCTACTCGCGGAATTGAAATACGACGTCGTCATGCTGGAGACGGTCGGCGTCGGGCAATCCGAGATCGAGATCGCGGCCGTCGCCGATCCCACCCTGGTGATCCTGAATCCCGGTGCGGGCGACGCGGTTCAGGCCGCCAAGGCCGGGCTGCTGGAAGTGGCCGACCTGCTGGTGGTGAACAAGGCCGACCGGGAGGGCGCCGAGCGCACCGTGCGCGACCTGCGCGCGGAATCCGATGTCCCGATCCTCACCCTGATCGCCTCGCGCGACGAGCGGATCGAGGAACTGGTCGAGGCGATCGATGCCCACCATCGGGCCGATACCCCCGCGCGGCGTGCCGCCCGTGCCCGTGCCCAGATCCTCTCGCTGGCGCAGTCGTTGATGCGTTCACATCCGGAACTGGATCGACTGGCCGAGGCGGTCGCCTCGGGCGATCGCGATGCCTACGCCGCCGCCGCGGCACTGCTGACTTCGCGGGAGTGAGTCGGCGCGATCACGGCCTCGCCCGCGGGAGAACTAGCCGCGGGCGAAGCCGTGAGCGCAGAAGTTCCAGACCTCGGACGCGGTGATCGTGTGCTGCGTGTCGTCCTCGGACACCCCGGCCGACTGCGCGGTGAACATGACCGTCTGCATGACCATGGCGGCCATGCGGCGCGAGTTGATGTCGGGGGGAACCTGTTTCGCCTCTTTGGCGAGTTCCATCAGTTCGGAGAACAGCGCGAGCATCGGCGCGTGCGCGATCTTCACCTGGCTGGGATGGGTGACCAGCAGCTGCGGCGCGAAATCGGTGAACAGCGGACGCTGCGCGGCGGGATCGGGACGGCACAACTCGAACAGCAGTTCGACAGTCACCTGGAGCTTGTCCAGCGGGTCGGTGGGGCCGTCCGCGGCGGCGCGCAACTGTTCGGCGATACGGCTCAGCGCGTCCTCGAAGAGGGCGAGCAGCAGTTCGTGTTTGCCATCGAATTGCAGGTAGAAGCTGCGCAGCGATTGCCGGGAGCGATCGACGACCTCCTGTACCGTGAAGTCCGTCGTGCCCTTCTCGGTGATGATCGCCTGCGCGGCGTCGAGGAAGCGCTGAACGCGTTCCTCGGCACGTAATTTCGCACTGCGTAGGGAGCGCTCCACCGCGCGCTGTTTCCATGCGGGCTTCTCACTCAGGCTTGTCACCGGCGCCTCGGCCCTGGGTCGTCTGAAGAGAACATGGATGCACTGTACCGGAAATGCCAAAATTTTCGGGTTCCGTCGATTACGGTCCTCCTTATTGGAGACTATCCTTTCCAGTAGTGAGAATGTTATTCTCGCATCCGATCAGGCATCGACGCTGGCAAGGAGGCAAGCCGGATGTTCGTGGCGTACGGCTCCGACCGACCGCCGGGGCGCACTCACGGCGCCGGTCGTGGCCCGGATATCCAGCGCGCCATCGTGGCCGGGCGTGTGCCCGGTCATCCACGGAGTTGAGGAGTCGTCTTGTACATTCGCTACGAGGTGGCGGACAAGATCGCCACCATTTCGCTCGACCGGGCCGACGCGGCCAACGCGCAGAACAGTGAACTGCTCGACGAACTCGATGCCGCCTGGACACGCGCCGCCGACGACGACGATGTCGCGGTCATCGTGCTGCGTGCCGAAGGCAAGCACTTCTCGGCGGGGCACGATCTGCGGGCGGGTTCGAAGGCGGATTGGGGCAAGATCACCCTCGAGCGGATCTACACCAACGAGGCCCGCCGCTATCTCGAGTACTCGCTGCGCTGGCGCAATGTCCCCAAACCGTCCATCGCCTCCGTGCAGGGCCGCTGCATCGCGGGCGGGCTGCTGCTGGTCTGGCCGTGTGATCTCATCGTCGCCGCCGACGACGCCCAGTTCTCCGACCCGGTCGTGCTCATGGGCATCGGCGGCGTCGAATACCACGGTCACACCTGGGAACTCGGGGCGCGCAAGGCCAAGGAGATCCTGTTCACCGGGCGACCGGTGACCGCCGAGGAGGCCGCGCAGGTCGGCATGGTCAACACCGTCGTCCCGCGCGCCGAACTCGATGAGCAGACCAGGGCGCTGGCCACCAGGATCGCGGCCATGCCGCGGTTCGGACTGCGCCAGGCCAAACGCGCGGTCAATCAGACCCTGGATGTGCAGGGGTTCTACGCTGCCATCCAGTCCGTATTCGATGTGCACCAGACGGGTCACGGAAATGCCCTCAGCGAGAACGGTTTACCGATTCTGGTGCAGCTGGAAGACATGAAGGCGAATATCGAATAATTCTCCCCAATGTTTACGGCATCGCTTACAGTTTTTCCGAGTCGCTGGTGACCCGCGTAGCGACCGGTACGCCGGTATCGACAACATCGAGTCGGCCGCCGGTATCGCCGAGCAGGCGTAACCGGTGATGAAGCACAGATCGCGCCGCACCCATCTATACGACGCGATCGTGCACACAATAAATGTTCGGCGAATCGGGGCACCGAGGCCGTTCAGCAATTCCCTTTCCTGAGACGAGGATTTCTCATGCGCATTTCTTTCCCCCGCACTGCCGCGGTGTGTAGTGGTCTCGCGCTCGTCGCGGCCGTCGCCCTGACCGGCTGCAGCTCCGATGACGAATCGACCAGCTCGACCTCGACGTCCGCTTCGGCGGGTAGTGCCGCGAGCTCGGCCGCCGCCGCGCCCGGCGCCGCCGATGCCGAGACCACCAAGGCGATCACCGACGCCTACACCGTCTTCTTCAACGCCGCCGCGCCGGTCGATCAGCGCATCGCGTCGGTCGAGAAGGGCGAGATCTTCGCGCCGGTCCTGCAGGCGCAGGCCGCCGACCCGGCCAAGGGTGGCACCACCGCCACCGTTTCGGCCGTCAAGACGGTCGACGCGACCAACGCCAAGGTCACCTACACGCTGCTCATGGGCGGCAACCCGGTGCTGCCGAACCAGGGTGGCGAGGCCGTGAAGATCGACGGCAAGTGGAAGGTCGGCGCCACCACCTTCTGCGCGCTGATGGCCCTTCAGGGTGGCACTTCGCCCGCCTGCTGATTCCAGCAGCCTGCCGATGAGCCGGTAGAAACACCGAATGGCCCGGTCCCGACACAGAGTCGGGGACCGGGCCATTCGGTGTTCGAGGTGCTACTTCAGTAGTTGTGGAGAAGAACGCCGAGCGGACAGCTCAGAGCTGAGCCAGTCGCGGCGCCGAACCCGCGGCGCGGATGAGCGCACCCGCCTCGCGGGTGAGTTCCCTTGCGCTGCCGAGCAGTCCGTCCAGCACCAGGGTGCGGCGGACATGCCGGGACAGATCGTGTTCCGCGGTGAAACCGATACCGCCGAGCACCTGCTGGCAGTGCCTGGACGCGGTGAGCGCGGCGTGGCCCGCCGCGGCCTTCGCCAGCAGCGCGCCGAGTTCGCCGTCGGCGTTGTTCAGGGCGGCTTCGGCCCCTTCCAACGCGACGAGGGTTTCGGCGAGCCGATGCCGCACCGCCTGGAAGGACGCCAGCGGACGGCCGAACTGGGTGCGCTCGACGGCATGGCGCCTGGCGAGGGCGAGCATGGTGTGGCCCGTGCCGAGCAACCACCAGCCCAGCGCCCGCCTGCCCTCGGCCAGGGCCTCGGCGGGAAGCGCCGTCCCTTCCGTGAGCGTGCGCAGCGCGAGTTCCTCGTCGACCGCGCCGCCCGTGGTGCCGGTGCTGTCCCAGATCACGAAGGTGCCGCCCGCGAACGGCAGCGTCACCGGATCGGTTCCGGTCCATCCGGCGGCCCTGCGGACCACGTCGTTGAGTACCGAGGCGTGCGCCCCGGTCTCACCCAGCAGCCGGAACACCAGTGGTACGGCCAGATCCGGCAGATCGTCGAGCAGATCCGGCCAGCCCAGTTCGGCGAGCGCGGTGTCGAGCTCGTGACCACTGGCCGAGGTCAGGGTTTTGCGCAGTGTGTCGGTGAGCAGTTCGAGTTCGGCCCGATCGGCACCGGAATCGGCCACGGTCATTCCTTCCCCAGGTCCAGCAATCGCCGGGCGATGATATTGCGCTGGATCTCGGCGGTTCCGCCGTAGATCGTGGCCGCCCGCGAGTAGAGAAATTCGGTGCGCCAGGGCGATTCGCCGAATTCCACCTCGCCGGGGAGCAGATCGCGCGCGGTGTCGAACAGACGCTGTTCGGCGGTCGCGAGCAGCACCTTGTCGATCGAGGTCTCCGCGCCGAGCCGTTCGCCCGCGGCCAATCGCCGCTGGGTTCCCAGGGATCGGCACCGCACGGTGTGCAGGGCGAGGTAGGCCGCGCCGAGTTCGGCGTCGTCGGCGATGGTCGTCTGCTCGATCACCTGGTCGAGGCGGGTGAGCAGATAGGCGATCCGATGCCAGAAGCACGTGGAACGTTCGTAGGGCAGCAGATCCATCGCCACCCGCCAGCCGTCGCCCGGTTTACCGAGCATGCGATCGGCGGGCACGACGACGTCGTCGAAGAACACCTCGGCGAATTCGTCGACGCCGTGCATGGTGCGCAGCGGACGGACGGTGATGCCGGGGGAGTCCATGTCGACGAAGAAGGCGGTGATGCCGTCGTGGCCGGGACCGGTGCGGGTGAGCAGCACACAGCGGGCGGCGTACTGGGCCAGGCTGGTCCACACCTTCTGACCGCTCACCACCCATTCGTCACCGCGCTGGGTCGCCTTGGTGGACAAGGAGGCCAGATCGCTGCCGGAACCTGGTTCGGAGAAACCCTGGCACCACTGTTCGCGGCCGGAGAGCAGCAGCGGCACCATCTCGGCCGCCAATTCCGGTCGCGCGTAGGAGATCATCGTCGGCGCGAGCACCTCGATCATCGAGTAGATGCCGGGTTCGGCCAGATCGCGGGTGGCGACCTCCTCGCCGAGGATCGCGCGCAGCGCGGCGGGTCCACCGAGGCCGGTCACCTCGGCGGGCCAGCCGTAGCGCATCCAGTCGGCGTCGTAGAGCGCACGACGGACCCGCATCAACTGCTCGACCTGTCCGTCGAGCGAGTGATCCGGGCCCGGAGTCAGATCGTTGTCTTCGAGCCACGCGCGCAGACCGTCGCGGAATGCGGCGATCTGCGCGTGCGGGTCGGTGTCTACCGCCGTCATGCCTTGGAACGCTCGAAGGCGTGCGGGATTCCGGAGTCGTGATCGCCGTTGCGGCGGATGAAGGTCATCCGCCGCGTCTTGATCCGCCAGCCGTCCTCGGTGCGGACGATGTGGTCGGTGTAGTACCCGATCCGCATGTCGTGGGTGCTGTTGTCGATGAAGCACAGCGGCTGGGTGCCCGCCGCGGTGTCGCCATCGATGTCGAGAACCGGTGTGCCCGTGAGGAACAGGCCCTTGGGCGCGGCGGCGACCAGCTCCGGGAACAGGTCAAGGGTGTAGGTGTCGCCGAACGCGCTGTAGGTGCCGTCCGGGGTGAACACCTTCACCACCCCGTCGATATCGCCCTGCGTGATGTACACGGCGTATCGGGCCAGCAACTGCTGGATATCCAGCAGGTCGTCATTTCTGGACATAGATCTTTCCGCCTTTCATCACGAATCGCACGTCCCTGGTGACGGTGATGTCGTGCACGGGATCGCCGGGGACGGCGATGATGTCGGCCAGTTGCCCCGCGGCCAGCCTGCCGCGGTCGGTGACCCCGATCAGTTCGGCGCCGTTGATCGTCGCCGCCCGCAGCACGTCGATCGCGGGCAGACCGCGTTCGACGAGCGCGACCAGTTCGTCGGCGTTGCGGCCGTGCGGGATCGCGGGCGCGTCGGTGCCGACCGCGATCTTGACCCCCGCCTTGTAGGCGGCCAGCACCGAGGTGCGGGCCTTGGGGAACATCAACGCGGCTTTGGCCTGCAGTTCGGGCTCGGCCTCGGACACGTCCATGGCGTCGGCGAGGCGGGTGGTCGGCACCAGCCAGGTGCGGTTCTCGACCATCAGGTCGATCGCCTCGTCGTCGATGAGGAAGCCGTGCTCGATGCAGTCGATACCCGCGGCGACCGCGTGCTTGACCGCTTCGGCGCCGTGGGTGTGCGCCGCGACCTTGAGTCCGCGCCGATGCGCCTCGTCGACGATCGCGAGCAGTTCCTCGTCCGAATAATGCTGTGCGCCGGGCTCGCCCGTCAGGGACATGACGCCACCGGACACGCAGATCTTGATCAGCTGCGCGCCGTGCTTGATCTGGTACCGCACCGCCTTGCGCACCTCGTCCACACCGTTGGCGATTCCCTCTTCGAGGGTCAGGTGCAGTACGTCGGGCGCGAAGGCGGCGAACATCGTCGGATCGAGATGACCGCCGGTCGGGGTGATCGCGTGTCCGGCGGGCACGATCCGCGGGCCGTCGATCCAGCCCGAATTGATCGCCTTGCCCAACGCCACGTCGAGCAGATAACCGCCGGTCTTGACGAACAGCCCGAGGTTGCGGACGGTGGTGAAACCCGCACGCAGCGTGCGACGGGCATTGCCCACCGCGCGCAGCATGCGCAGTGCCGGGTCGTCCTTGACACTGGAGGCCAGGCCGGTTTCGCCCCGGCCTCCCATCAGGAGGTTGACCTCCATGTCCATCAGGCCCGGCATCAGGACGACGTCGCCCAGATCGATGACCTCACCGGATTCGACCTCACCCGACACGGCTGTGTCGGCACCGCCGACACCGACGATCCGATCGTCCTCGATCCGAATGATTCCGGGTCGGACGATGGTGCCGGTGTCGACGTCGAGCAGTCCGGCGGCTTTCAGTGTCAGCGCCGTCATGGGTCAGACCACAGGCTCGTGGACCAACGCCACGTAGGCCGCGCCGGAGTCGGGCACCCGGGCCTGGCTCCAGCATTCGATCGGGAACGACACCATCACGACCGACTGCAACAGGTGGAACAGGTTGCGAGCCTCGTCGGGCAGATCGTTGATGTCGAACTTGTCGCAGTAGTCGAGCGCGGCGTCGAGGTGCTCCATGCCGACGTCGTAGAGGTCCTGCATCTCCTCCATCGACGAGGCGAGGCGCTTGGTGTAGCGCTCGGGCTCGGTCGGCAGGATCCAGGCGGAGAACCGGGAGAGGGCGGCGAATTCTTCGGGCAGCTGCTTGGTCACGGTCGCGGCCTCAGTTGTTGACGTTGTCATTGCGGTATTCCTCCACGATTCGCTGGACGGTGGTGTGCAGGTGGCGCAGCAGCACTTCCTGGTCGTTGAGCGGGAAGTCGCTGATCTCGCGGGTGGCGAGCATGGTCTGGGTGGCCTCGAGGGTGTTCGCGTCCTGCAGCGCGTACTCCTTGAAGGTCACGGCGGCCAGTTCCTGGGCCAGCCGCTCACGGGCGGTCTTGGCGGGAACGAAGTAGAGGTTGGCCTCGAAGATATGCTTGTTCACCGCGGTCGGCCAGTAGTGGTAGGTCAGGTACCAGCCCGGCGCCCAGAACAGCAGCGACATATTCGGGAAGATCTCGAACTCGTCGATGCCCCACGCGCGGTGGCGGGCCGGGTTGATGCCCTCGGGCAGCGGGTCCAGGCCCTCGATATCGGGGCGATCCCACGGACCGAAAAGGCCGCTGCGCAGTTTGCGCTCGATCGGCTTGACCATGTTCGGGTCCTTCGGCGGGGCCATGCCGCCCCACGAGGAGACCATCGAATGCGGCGCCTCGATCTGGTAGTGCAGCGCCTCGAAGCCGACGTCGAGCAGCTTGCTGGCCTCGTCCCTGACCGCCTGCTTCTGGTGCAGGATCGGCGCGTGGTAGAACTCGGCGAAGGCGTCGATGAACAGCTTCCAGTTGCTGCCGATCTCGGCCTTGTAGCTGTAGACCTCGGTCATCTCGTGGAACGGGTAACCCTCGGTGCCCTTGATCAGCGGGCCGAGGAACTCGGTCAGCGGCTTGGCGTTGACGTCGAGGTTGATGAAGATGAACCCCTCCCACACCTCGCAGCGGATGGTCTTGAGGCCGTACTTGCTCTTGTCCAGGTCGAAGAATTCCTTCTCCTGCTGCACGAAGGCCAGATCACCGTTGAGTTCGTAGCGCCACGCGTGGTACTTGCAGGTGAACTGACGGCAGGAGCCCGAGGTCTCCTCGTTCGGGAAGTCGTCCCAGACCAGCTTGTTACCGCGGTGACGGCAGATGTTGTGGAAGGCGTGGATCTCGCCGTCGCGGTCCTTGTTGATCACGACCGAGGAGCCGATGCAGGGCAGTTCCTTGGTGAAGTAGCTGCCGACGCGGGGGAGCTGCTCGACCCGGCCGACGTTCAGCCAGTTCCGGCGGAAGATCGCGTGGCGCTCGTCCTCGTAGAAGGCGGGGTCGACCGAGTCGGTGTAGTCCACCGGCCCCGTGCCGAGCTCGGGATAGTTCTGCGTCCAGCTTCCCGCAGCCGGCTTGCTGAATTTTGCCAAGGGATTACCTTTCCTGGTCCGGCGGATCGCCGAAGGGGTTGACTGCCATGACCGGTGGGCGGTCCGGTCAAGACCTGAGGCGGGCCACGTGGCGACAGCCCGAAACCGAGCTGTCCCCCCCGTGGTCCTGCACATTGCTGCTCTCCGTTAAGAGAATAGCATTCTCAAAATCTGTCATCAGATTTTCATGCCGCCGGGCTGCTGTCAATCAGCGGGGTAGAAGTCACGTCACCGGCGGAGGGCTCCCGGCGGGCTGGGGGCGGCCGGACCAGGGGTGCAGGTGTGACTCTCCGAAAAACAGATATTGATTATCCAAATCTGAGAAGATAGTTTCCCTGGAGCGGACGGTGCCATGCCAGGCACCCGCAGCTCATCGACGAGCACGGGCAAGACGTCGACGACGTATCGGCTTCGCACACGGGACGCCGAGCCCGCAGAGGAGGAAAACGGTGAAACCGCAGCGAATAGTCGTTGCCCTGATCGCGATCGCACTGGTGGCAGCTGGTTGCGCTCGTGAGGGTGGTGGCACCGAGGCCGTCGAAGGTGGTGGCTCGTCGGGGCCCGCCGCCACGGCGAACTTCGGCAGCCTCAACGGCGTCTGTCAGCCCGGCAGCGCGAAAAGCGCTCCGGCGCAGGGTGTCACGGCGTCCGACATCGAGGTCGGCATGTTCTCCGATGTCGGGTTCACCAAGAACCCCGACTATGTCGACGCCGCGAAGGTCTTCACCTCGTGGTGCAACGCGGCGGGCGGTATCAACGGCCGCAAGGTCAACGTCAACCTGCGCGACACCAACCTGATGGAGGTGCGCCAGCGGATGCTGGAAGCCTGCCGTGAGGATTTCGTCCTGGTCGGCGGTAGCGCCGCGCTGGACGGACTCGGCGTCAAGGACCGGCTGAAGTGCACGCTTCCCGAATTCCCCGCGCAGGTCACCCAGGTGCCCAATACCGGCTCCGATCTGCAGGTTCCCTCGTTCGGCGCGTCCGCGTCGGAGAGTGTCAACCCGTATACCGGGCTTTACGAGTGGCTGACCAAAGAGGCCTACCCGGATTCGCTCGGCGCCATCGGCATGATCAACGGCGACTCGCCGATCACCAAGTCGATGGGCGACAAGCAGACCGAGTTCTTCAACGCCGTCGGCGCGAAGATCGTCTACAACGATCTGTACCCGGTCGCGGGCGTCTCGGACTGGACCCCTTACGCGCAGGCGATCAAGGCCAACAACGTCAAGGGCCTGATCTTCCTCGGCGAGTTCCGCTACCTCGCCAAGCTCGAGGACATCCTGACCAGCATGAACTACAAGCTGGACTGGATCGACGCCAACGCCAACGCCTACAACCAGTCCTTCCTGAGCGCGGCGAAGGGTTCGCTGGCCGCGCAGACCAACGTCTCCGACCTCAGCGGCACCGCTCCGCTGGATGCCGCGGGCTCGGTTCCCGCCATCGCGGAGCTGAAGGACCTGTACGCGAAGTACGCACCCGGTGCGGCGATCACCTTCCAGGGACTGCGGGCCTTCCAGACCTGGCTGCTGTTCGCCAAGTCGGCCGCCAGCTGCGGCGACAGCCTGACGCGCTCGTGTGTCTACAACGCCGCGATCAAGGAGACCGCCTGGACCGCCGGTGGCTTGCAGGCGCCGATCGATCTGTCCAAGCCGCTCGCGGAGCAGCCGCGCTGCTTCAACGTGCAGCAGGCCACCCCCGACGGCTGGAAGGCCGCCGATTTCAAGCCGAACAACGGTCAGTTCCGTTGTGGATTCACCCCTTACAAGTACACCCAGGATTTCGGCAAGCCGATGACGCTCGCCGACGTGGGTTTGAGCATGAACGATCTGAAGTGACGGAGCAATCGCACTGATGGAGCAATTCATCGCTTTCGGGATCGTAGGTCTCAGTACCGCCGCGATCTACGCAATCATCGGCAGTGGCCTGGTGCTGACCTACACCACCACCGGTGTGTTCAATTTCGCGCACGGTGCCGCGGGCATGATCTCGGCATTCGTGTACTGGCAGCTCACGATCGGCTGGGGCTGGCCGACCCCGACCGCGATCGTCGCCGTACTACTGGTATTCGCGCCATTGTTCGGCCTGGCCTTCGGAAAGGCGCTCGCGCCCACCCAGGGGCTCGGTGACGCGGAAAAACTCGTGATGACGATCGCGCTGCTCAGCGGCCTGATCGTCCTCGCGCGGTGGATCTGGAATCCGAACGAATCCCGTTCGCTTTCCCGGTTCTTCGCTGACAAGAAGTCGATCGACCTCGGCGTGGTGACCATTACCTGGCACCAGGCGCTCACCATGGTGGTCGCCATCGTCGTGGCCATCGCGCTGCGGATCCTGTTGTTCCGCACCAGGACCGGCGCCGAGATGCGGGCGACCGTCGATGATCGCGCGCTGGTGGGTCTCACCGGCGCCGATCCCAAGCGGGCCAACCGGGTCGCCTGGATCCTCGGCATCGAACTGGCGGCGATCGGTGGCATCCTCATCGCGCCCACCGTGGCGCTCGATGCCGCGCAGCTCTCACTGCTGATCGTCAGTGCCTATACCGCCGCCATCTTCGGCAGGCTCAAGAGCCTGCCGATGACATTCCTCGGCGCGGTGGTCGTCGGGCTTATGGAAAGCTATCTGACCGGATACCTTCCGCAGAACGAGTACCTGCCCGGCCTGCGCCTGGCGGCCCCGGCACTGCTGCTCTTCGTGGCATTGCTGGTGTTCCCGCACGGCAGGCTGCGCGGGCGTGATCGCAAACTCAATCCGGTGCCGTTGCCGACCAGATCCGGTTCGGTGGCATTCGCGGCGACGGTGATCGTGCTCGGCCTGATGTTGGCGACGATGCTGACCGAGTCGGATCTGATCACCTACGGTGCGATGTTCGCCTGGGCCATGATCGCGTTGTCCTATGTCCCGCTCCTGGGTTTCGCCGGGCAGATATCGCTGTGCCAGTTGAGCCTGGCCGGTGTCGGCGCGGTCGCCTACTCCCATCTCGGGCCGGACGGTCAGTGGTGGGCGATACTGGCGGCGATGGGAATCGCCGCGGTGGTCGGGGTGGTGATCGCGATCCCTGCCCTGCGCTTGTCCGGTGTCTACATGGCATTGGCGACGGCGGCGTTCGCGGTCATCCTGGACCGGTGGATCTTCACCCTGCCGTCCTTCGAGATCCTCGGCATCAAGATCTCGCTGTTCGATCAGGGTTCGATCTCGCTCGTCGGGCCGGATCTGTTCGGATGGAAACTCGAGAGCATCGAGGAGATCACCGTCTTCGCGGCGGTCTGCGTCGCGGTGGTCGGTCTGGCCATCGCGGTGCTGCGGCGCAGCAAGTACGGCCGTAGGCTCATCGCCCTGCGTGACAGCGAGGCGGCCTACGCCACCCTCGGTGGCAGCCTGCTCATCGCCCGGGTCCTGGTGTTCGCCTTCTCGGCGGCCATCGCCGGACTGGGCGGCGCGCTGTACGGCATGCAGTCCCAAGCCGTCGCGCCGGAGCAGTTCGGTCTGGTGTCGGGTCTGCCGATCTTCCTGGTCGTCACCATCGCCGGTCTCGGCGCTGTCGGCGCGGGCATGTTCACCGGTCTCGCACTCGCGGGTCCGCTGAAGGTGATCCCCGTGCTGTGGCCTGGACTGTCCAACCTCGCACAGGTATTGCCCGCTCTGGGTGGTATCGCCGCGGGTGGCGGTGCGCTCAAGGAAGGCGCCATCGGTCCGTTGCGCCGGGACTGGTTCCCGATGCTGCGCGACAAGATCATCGCGCCGCTGCTGGTCGTGGTGATCCTCGGCCTGTGGGGTCTGCGCCTGATCGACGCGATCGACGGCTGGGGTTTCTTCTTCGGTGTCGTCGCCGCGGTGATCGCCGCACGCTTCTGGCATTCGGAGCGGGTCAAGCCCGATCCGGAGACGCTGGAGATCCCGGTGGAGTGGGTCGGCGTCAAGCGACGGTGGACATCGGAGGACGAGGAGGTGCTCGAACGTGGTGTCACTGCTGGAAGTTGACGATGTCACCGTCGTATTCGGCGGTAACAAGGCTCTGGACAGCGCGGGCCTGCGGGCCGAGCGTGGTCAGGTGACCGGTCTGATAGGGCCGAACGGCGCGGGCAAGTCCACGCTGTTCGACGTGATCGGCGGTCTGCGCAAGCCGACGACCGGGCGGGTGTCCATCGGCGGTGTCGATGTCACCAAGCACGGTCCGGCCAAGCGCGCCAAGCACGGACTGGCCAGGACATTCCAGCGACTGGAACTGTTCGGACGCCTCAGTGTCCGCGACAACCTGCTGGTCGCCGCCGAACTCGGTCCCGAGCGCAGGCGCGCGAGCCGCGCCGTCGACGAGATCATCGAACGGCTCGACCTGCACCACATCGCGGATTCGTCCGCGGACGAGCTGCCGACCGGCACCGGTCGGCTGGTCGAGGTCGGACGCGCGATCGCGGCGCGCCCGAGCCTGATCCTGCTCGACGAGCCCGCGGCGGGTCAGGACCACACCGAGACCGAGCGTTTCGGTGAACTGCTCCGCTCGCTGGCCGACGACGGCGCCGCGGTGCTGCTCGTCGAACACGACATGGGTCTGGTGATGAACGTCTGTGATCAGCTGTTCGTGCTGGATCTGGGCAAGATGATCGCCTCGGGTCCGCCCGAGGTCATCCGTGCCGACGAAACCGTACTCGCCGCCTATCTGGGGGACGTATGACAGCCCGAAACATGACGGCCACCGACCTCGAGAAAGCACCGACGAGTACCGCGGCCGCCGAAGGAAACCTGCTGGAACTGCAAGAGGTTCGTGCCGCCTACGGCGCGATCTCGGTATTGCACGGTGTCGACCTCGCGGTCGCACCGGGGCAGGTCGTCGCACTGCTCGGTCCCAACGGCGCGGGCAAGACCACGACACTGCAGGTGATCGCGGGTAATCATCCCGTGGCCTCCGGCCGTCTCGTGCTCGGCGGACGCGATGTCACCGGCGTCGATCCGCGCGACCTGGCTCGGGCGGGTGTCTGCCTCATCCCCGAGGGACGCGGCGTCTTCCCGAACCTCACCGTGCGCGACAACCTGCTGATGATGACCTTCACCGGACGGTCGAAGGCCGAAATCGAGGAGATCGCGTTCAGTCGCTTCCCGATCCTGGGCAAGCGAGCGAACCAGGTCGCGGGCACCATGTCCGGTGGCGAGCAGCAGATGCTGGCGCTGGCACGCGGTCTGGCCACCGATCCGGCCGTGCTGTTGCTCGACGAACTCTCCATGGGCCTGGCGCCCCTGGTGGTCGGGCGGCTCTACGACGAGGTCGCCCAGATCGCCGCTCAGGGTGTCGCGGTACTCGTGGTCGAACAGTTCGCGGCCTCGGTACTCGACACCTGCCATCACGCGGCCGTGCTGGTGCGCGGCAGGGTCGTGCGGCAGGGTCATCCGGAAGACGGAATCCGAAATGAATTGGCAGCCCTCTATTTAGGAAGTTCCACATGACCGAAACACGTGCCGACCGGTTCGTCCAAGAACTGAACGCTCTCAAGATCCCCGATCCGTCGGCAGGCCGCTCCGGATTGTGGTTGCGCACCGGCGTCATCCTGATGGTCGGCGGCCTGGTGGTCGCGGTGCTGGCATACTTCATGTCACACGGCACCACCAACCCGCTGTCGCAGCGCGACGCCATCGTTCTGGCCCTGGGCGGCGTCGCGGCGTCCATCGTCGGATCGGCGCTGTTCCTGCGCTATTCGCTGACCAACTTCCTGCGATTCTGGCTGGCGCGTCAGTCCTTCGACCTCGACGCGCTCGGTAACAGGGTCGTCGGAGCCGACAACAACCGGTACGACGGCGTCGGCGCCGGGTCGAGGTAGATGACTCACCCGCCATCGCGCGGGTCGTGGATGTCCGTATCCGGCGAACACCGTTCGCCGGATACGGACACAAGCCCCCGGTGCAGTGCCGCACCAGTGGCGGCAGACGTTCGGGAAAACTCGTCTCGACTGGGGAGACGGGTGAGCTACGTGCTGGATACCGAACAGACGCCGGGTGGACACGGTGCGTGCGGTCCATCGACCGCACGCACCCGTGTGCGCTGTGGCAGGCCGGGTCCGGATCAGCCGGCCCGTGGAACCCGATCAGAGGAAAGTGGAGGTGCGGATGTGTCCGGTGAGACCAACAGCGAGGGCATGAATTTCGAACTGTCCGAGGATCAGGAGCTGATCCGCAAGTCGGTGGCGGAGTTGTGCCGCAAATTCGACGACCAGTACTGGATGGAAAAAGACCTGGCGCACGAATTCCCCACGGAGTTCTACAACACGGTCGCCAGCGGCGGTTGGCTCGGGATCACCATTCCAGAAGAATACGGCGGCCACGGCCTCGGTATCACCGAAGCGACAATACTGGCCGAAGAAGTTTCGCGATCCGGCGGCGGCATGAACGCCGCGAGTTCGATCCACATGTCGATCTTCGGTATGCATCCGGTGGTCGTGCACGGCTCGGAAGAACTGAAGAAGCGCACCCTGCCGCGCATCGCGACCGGTGATCTGCACGTATGTTTCGGCGTCACCGAGCCGACCGCGGGACTCGACACCCCCCGCATCACGACATTCGCGCGCCGCGACGGCGACCACTATGTCATCAACGGGCGCAAGGTGTGGATCTCGAAGGCGCTGGAATCGGAGAAGATTCTGCTGCTGACGCGCACCACCCCGTACGACGAGGTGACCAAGAAGACCGACGGCATGACGTTGTTCCTGACCGATCTGGACCGCGCGCACGTCGACATCCGGCCGATCAAGAAGATGGGCCGCAACGCCGTCAGCTCCAACGAGGTGTTCATCGACGATCTGCGCGTCCCGGTGGAGGACCGCGTCGGTGAAGAGGGTCAGGGCTTCAAATACCTGCTCGACGGCCTGAACCCGGAGCGTATGCTCATCGCCGCCGAAGCGCTGGGTCTCGGCCGCGTCGCGCTCGATCGCGCGGTGCGCTACGCCAACGAGCGCATCGTGTTCGACCGTCCGATCGGCATGAACCAGGGCATCCAGTTCCCGCTGGCCGATTCGCTGGCCAGGCTCGACGCGGCCGAATTGATGCTGCGCAAGGCCACCTGGCGCTACGACAACGGGAAATCCTGTGGGCGCGAGGCGAATACGGCCAAGTACCTGTGCGCCGACGCCGGCTTCACCGCCGCCGACCGCGCGCTGCAAACGCACGGCGGTATGGGTTACTCCGAGGAGTACCACGTATCGCGTTACTTCCGGGAGTCGCGGGTCATGAAGATCGCCCCGGTCAGCCAGGAAATGATCTTGAACTTCCTGGGTTCGCACGTTCTTGGATTGCCGAGGAGCTACTGATGACACAGCAGACGTTGTTCGATCTCGCCGGGCGTTCCGCCCTGGTCACCGGCGCCGCGGGCGGTATCGGCTCGGCCGTCGCCCAGGCGCTCGCCAACGCGGGCGCCGCGGTACTCGTCAGCGATCTGAACGGTGACGCGGCCGCCGCCGTCGCCGAGAAGATCATCGCCAACGGCGGTATCGCGTCGAGTTTCGCCCTGAATGTCTCCGATCGCGAGGCGGCGGGCGCCGCTGCCGAGGCGGCCGCGAAACTGACCGGCGGCGCGCTGCACATCGTGGTGAACAACGCGGGCATCACCGCCCCCGCGATGTTCAAGGACACCACCGCCGAATCGGTGCAGAAGATGATGGACATCCACGTGATGGGCACCATCAACTGCACCCAGGCCGCGCTGGAGTACATGCCCACCGACGGCACCGGGCGCGTCATCAACGTGACCTCCGCCGCGGGTATCGTCGGCACCCTCGGCCAGGTGAACTACTCGGCCGCCAAGGCCGCGATCATCGGCATCACCAAATCGCTGGCCAAGGAATTGGCGCGCAGGCAGATTCTCGTCAACGCCCTCGCGCCGCTGGCGGCCACGCCGATGACCGAGACCATCCGCACCAACGAGAAGTTCTCCGAGCAGATGCTCAACCGAATCCTGTTGCGCCGCTGGGCCGAACCCGAAGAGGTCGCGGGCGCTTTCGTATTCCTCGCCTCCGACGCGGCCTCCTTCATCACCGGCCAGGTGCTGCCGGTGGACGGCGGCACGGTCATCTGATGACCGCCTCCCCGCAGGACATCCCCCCGAGCGGGTCCGGTAATCCGGGCCCGCTGGCCGGTATCACCGTCGTCGCGCTGGAACAGGCGGTGTCGGCGCCGATGTGTACCCGCACCCTCGCCGATTTCGGCGCGCGGGTGATCAAGGTGGAGAATCCGGACGGCGGTGATTTCGCGCGGTACTACGACGATGTCGTCAACGGCCAGGCCGCGCATTTCGTCTGGGTCAACCGGGGCAAGGAATCGGTCACTCTCGACCTGAAATCCGAAGCGGGCGTGGAGATCCTGCACCGTCTGCTCGATCGCGCCGATGTGCTGGTCTCCAACCTCGCGCCGGGCGCGACGGCCAGGCTCGGCCTGTCGCCGACGGACCTGGCGCAGCGGCATCCCGATCTGATCTCGGTGGAGATCGACGGATTCGGCGCGGGCGGGCCGCTGTCGCACAAACGCGCCTACGACCTGCTGGTCCAGGCCGAATCCGGGGTGTGCGCGGTGACCGGCACCGCCGACGCTCCGGCCAAGCCGGGACCGCCGGTGGCCGACGTGACCACGGGACTGTATGCGGCACTGTCGATTCTGGCGCAGCTGACCGGTCGCGGGCGCGGTGCGGTGGGCTCCGGCCCGGGGAGCGGCAACAGCATCGCGGTCAGTCTGTTCGACACGATGGCCGAGATGATGGGTTATCACCTGACCTACGCGCGGCATTCGGGAGTCGACCTGCTGCCGCTCGGCATGAGTTCGCCCGCGGTCGCCCCCTACGGCGCGTTCGCGACCGCCGACGGCCGCACCGTCGTCCTCGGTACCACCAACGACCGGGAGTGGCGGCGACTGGCGACCGATATCATCGGCCGCCCGGATCTGGCCGCCGACGAGCGATACCGCACCAATTCCGACCGGACGCGCCATCGCGAAGAACTCGACGAGGCCATCGGGGCCTGGTGTCTGCGCCACGACCTGGCCCAGATCCAGAAGATCGCCGACGACGCGGGCATCGGCAACTCCTGTTACAACAAGCCGAGCGAGGTCGTCGACCACCCGCAGCTGGTCGAGCGGAATCGCTGGCGCACCATCGACACCCCGAACGGGCCCATCCCGTCGCTGTTGCCGCCCGCCGTGATCGACGGTTTCGAACCGCCGATGGGCGCGGTGCCGGGTCTCGGTGCGCATACCGACACGGTGCTCGGCGAAATCGGTTGCAGTGCGGCCGATATCGCCGGACTACGGGATGCGGGCGCGATCGGCCCGGCCGGAGTGCGGGAGTCGGCGAAAGTACAGGGTTCCGCCGACGGGCGGGGCCCTGCCGACGCGCCGAGTTCTGCCGAGGGGCTGGGTTCTGCCGAGGGGCTGGGTTCTGCCGAGGGGCTGGGTTCTGCCGAGGGGCGGCGATGAGCGCCGAACCAGTCCTACTGAGCGCCGATCACGAGGGTGTCCGCACCCTCACCCTGAACCGGCCGCACCGCAAGAACGCCATCGACGCGGCGCTGTGGACGTCGCTGGCCGACGCGTTGCGCGCGGTCGCCGCCGACCGTTCGGTGCGGGCACTGGTCATCACCGGCGCGGGCGACGCCTTCTGTTCCGGCGCTGACATCTCGGTGCCGGACAACGCGCATCCGATCTATCGGATGCGCGCGCTCACCGACGTGGCGGCGCTGCTCTACGAACTGCCGCTGCCGACCGTCGCGAAGGTCACCGGCGTCGCGGTCGGCGCGGGCTGGAACCTCGCCCTCGGATGTGACCTCGTGGTCGCCACCCCCGAGGCGAAGTTCTCGCAGATCTTCGCGCGGCGTGGGCTTTCGATGGATCTCGGCGGATCCTGGCTGCTGCCGAAACTGGTCGGCTTGCAGCAGGCCAAACGGCTGGCGTTGCTCGCCGAGGACATCGACGCCGAGCAGGCGCGCGAACTCGGTCTGGTGACGTGGGTGGTGCCCGCGACCGAGATCGACGCCCACGTCGCCGATCTCGGCGCACGTCTGGCGGCAGGTCCGCCGGTCGCGCTCGCCCAGATCAAAGCGTTGCTGAACGAGGGCGCGTCGTCGACTCATCGCGACGCGCTCGCCGCCGAGGCACGGGCGCAGGGACTCAATTTCGCGACCGCCGATGCCCAGGAGGCCTTCGCGGCCTTCGCCGGGCGGCGTGAACCCAGTTATACCGGGCGCTGGCTGATCGAACGTCCGCCGATCCGGACCGCCGACGGCGCCATGAAATCCGAGAACGGGAGAACTGATGCGTGAAGTAGTCATCGCCGGGGCGGTTCGCACCGCTGTCGGTAAACGTAACGGCGGCCTGTCGGCCGTGCATCCGGCGGATCTGTCCGCCTACGTGTTGCAGGCGCTCGCGGCGCGCACCGGGCTGGACCCGGCCGTCGTGGACGACGTCATCTGGGGCTGCGTCTCCCAGGTCGGCGACCAGTCCAGCAATATCGGCCGCTACTCCGTGCTCGCCGCGGGCTGGCCGGAGAGCATCCCCGGCACCACCGTGAACCGGGCGTGCGGATCGAGCCAGCAGGCCCTGGATTTCGCGGCCCAGGCCGTGATGTCGGGTCAGCAGGACGTGGTCGTCGCGGGCGGTGTCGAATCGATGAGCCGGGTGCCGCTGGGCGCGGCCAAGGGTGACGGCGCGCCGTACGGCCCGAAGGCGTTGGCCCGCTACGACGGCTTCGTCTTCAACCAGGGCATCGGCGCCGAATTGATCGCCCAGAAGTGGGGTTTCGATCGCACCCGGGTCGACGAGTACTCGGCGCTGTCGCACGAGCGGGCCGCCGCCGCGCAGGACGCGGGCGCTTTCGCCGATCAGATCGTCGCGGTGGAAACCGAAGCCGGTGTGGTGAACCAGGACGAGGGCATCCGCCGCAGCACCACCGTGGAGAAACTCGCCAATCTCAAGCCCGCCTTCCAGGAGGACGGCGTCATCCACGCGGGTAACTCCTCGCAGATCTCCGACGGCGCGGCCGCGCTGGTGCTGACCACCCCGGAGAAGGCGCGCGAACTGGGCCTGACGCCGCTGGCGCGTTACGTCGGTGGCGCGGTGGCCGGTTCGGATCCGGTCCTCATGCTCACCGGACCCATCCCCGCGACCGAGAAGGTGCTGGCGAAAACCGGTCTGTCGATCGGCGATATCGGCGCCTTCGAGGTGAACGAGGCGTTCGCGCCCGTCCCACTGGCGTGGCTGGCCGAAACCGGCGCCGACCCCGCGCTGACCAATCCGCTCGGCGGCGCCATCGCGCTCGGCCACCCGCTCGGTGGTTCCGGCGCGGTGCTGATGACCAGATTGATCCATCACATGCGCGACAACGGGATCAGGTACGGGTTGCAGACCATGTGCGAGGGTGGCGGCACCGCCAACGCCACCGTGATCGAACTGATTTCCTGAACCTCTCTCCCGAACGGAGGAACCGGCGTGCGCCGCGACCTTTTCACCGAAGACCACGAGGCGTTCCGGCAACTTGTCCGGGGCTTCATCGAAAAGCAGATCGCCCCGAACTACGCCCAGTGGGAGAAGGACGGGCAGATGCCCCGCGAGATCTTCCGCGAGATGGGCGGTCTCGGCATTCTCGGCTTCGCGCTGCCGGAGGAATACGGCGGCGGGGGATCGCGTGACTACCGCTACAACGTGATCCTGCAGGAGGAGGCCGCGCGTGCGCTGGTCACCCTCGGCACCGTGCGCACCCAGCTCGACGTCATCCTGCCGTACTTCCTGGAGTACGCCGACGCCGCGCAGCGCGAACGCTGGTTCCCCGCCATGGTGAACGGTGACCTGCTCACCGCCGTCGCCATGACCGAACCCGGCACCGGCTCGGATCTGGCGGGTATGCGCTCGACCGCGGTCCGCGACGGCGACCACTACATCCTCAACGGCGCCAAGACCTTCATCACCGGCGGCCTGCTCGCCGATCTGGTGATCGTGGTCGCGCGCACGTCCACCGATCCGGACAACCGTCGCGCCGGCCTCACTCTGCTCGTCGTCGAAGGCGGAATGCCCGGTTTCACCCGCGGCCGCATGCTGGAGAAGATGGGCTGCAAGGTGCAGGACACCATGGAGCTGTCCTTCGAGGACGTGCGTGTTCCGGTCGAGAACCGGCTCGGCGAGGAAGGCGCGGCATTCGGCTACCTGGGGCACAACCTGCCGCAGGAGCGTATGACGGTCGCCGTCGGCTCGGTGGCCCAGGCTCGCGCCGCGATCAACGCGACCATCGAATACACAAGGGAGCGTAAGGCTTTCGGCACACCGGTGTCCTCGTTCCAGAACACCAAATTCGAGCTGGCCGCCATGTCGGCCGAGGTCGAGGCCGCCCAGACCATGATCGATCGGGCGGTCGCGGATCTGGTCGACGGCGAGCTGTCCGGCGCGGACGCGGCCCGGACCAAACTGTTCTGCACCGAAGTGCAGGCCAGGGTGGTCGACCGCTGCCTGCAACTGTTCGGCGGGTACGGCTACATGATGGAATATCCGATCGCCCGGCTCTACACCGACGCCAGGGTGGCGCGGATCTACGCGGGCACCAGCGAGGTCATGAAGATGATCATCGCGCGCGATCTCGGGGTTTCCTGACATATCGCCGGTTCGAAGAATCGGATGATCGGGGCCGGTCCACTCCACGCGGAGGGACCGGCCCCGGCGCTCTGTCGCCTGTTCGGAAGCGAACCGCCGCATATCGGACAGCATCGAGCCGGTGGACTCGAGGTGCGTTGCCACATCGGCGGCCGAGTTATGGTCCCGAGCCGATGGGGATGGCGTAGCCCATGACCGAGTCGGGGCTGTCAGGCTGGTATCCCTCGCCGTAGATCTCCAAATCCGGGCCGTAGGTGTGGTGATGGTCGGAGCTGGTCAACCACGTGGAGTAGACGTAGTTCACCGTGAGGTTCAGGTCGGTGGCCGGACCACGGTGGGTGAAGCGTGCGTAGGTGGCGGCGGGCACGTCGAAGCGGAGCATGTGCTCGGGCAACGTGTCGATCCTCGAGACCTCGACGGCGGCGTCGTACACGAGGCGGTCGCTGTCGGGGTTCTCCGAACGGACGACGCCGTAGGCCTCGGGGCCGCTGCGGTGCTCCACCTCGTCCAGCCGTGCGAGGAAGGCGTCCCACAGGGGTGGGAGTTGGTCGGCGATATTGTTCTTCTCGCTGTCGACGCTGAAGAAATGCGTGCGCATCCCGACCAAGGTCATCGGCTTCTGCTCGATGACCTCCGGTTCCATGGTGAGGTTGGTGGTGATGTGGTGGAGGTAGTCGGCGTCGAACCGGGCTTTGCGGAGGAACAGGTTGCGTCGCCCGAGTTTGCGGAACTGGTAGGGGGTCATGTCGAACGCCTTGCGGAAGGCTCGGGTGAAGGTCTCCTGGGATTCGAAGCCCGCCATGATGGCGATATCGATGATCCGCGTGTCGGTGCACGCCAAGCGCTCCAGCGATCGGGCAAGGCGACGGGAGCGGATGTAGGACTTGAGCGTCTCGCCGGTGACCGCTGAGAAGATCCGCTGGAAATGCCAGCGACTCACCCCCGCGGCCCGCGCCACCTCGGCCGGCGACAGCTCGAAGTCCAGTTCGGCTTCGATGTGGTCGACTCCGAGCTGGAGCCGGTCGAGGTAGTTCACCGGATCACTGCTCGGGGGTGTCGAAGAAGCCGGTCATGGCGACCAGCCTGCCATCGTCTCCGAACTGCCCGTGGCTGATCCCCTCGCTCAGTACTGTCCCGTCGCCGGCGACCATGTCCCACCGTGCCAGGCAGGCTCGGTGGTGGACCTGGAAGCGTCGGGTGACGAAATGGCCGCCGGGGACCTGCCGGTCGAAGTCGATCATGTAGGCGATCAGCTCGTCCCACCCCTGTGTCCTGGATATCGGGTCGGTGTAGACGCAGTCGGGTGCCAGGGCCTCGGCGAAGAGCGCCTTCTTCTCCGTCTCGGTCCCCGCCGTCCACGACGCGACGTAGGTCTCCCATGTCTCACGCTCATCGATCCGGTGTTCGGTCATATCGTTGCCTCTCTGCTGGTGACCGACGATGGCCCCGTCGGCGCCCACCAGCCTGCGACAAGACACCGGGCGAACTTTTGACATTCTGTGCGGGCCGGGTCGCGGATTCGGGTGAGATCCGTCATCGGTCCCGCCCGACTCGGCGCCTTCGATGTCCGCGGGTGTGCGGCCTCGTCGCGCGGTTACTCGTTCCAGGCGTGCCAGCACTGCGCCGAGTCGCGATCGGCGACCAGTAGCGCGTTCTTCAGTGCGGCGGGACGGATATCGGTGTCGACGAGTCGGGTTATCGGGAGCCAATGGAGTTCGATGTGGTCTTCCCGGCTCGTCGGCTCCAGGTCTGCGATGGTGACCTCGAAGACGAGGTTCAGTTCGTGGTGCGGGGTGCCGTCCTCGACGTAGCCGTGTTCGACCACGCCGACGAATCCGGTGATCTTCGCGTCCGTGCCCAGTTCTTCGGCGATTTCGCGAATCAGCGCCACTTCTACGCGTTCGCCGGGTTCGACGTGCCCTCCGGGCAGGAACGACCAGTTCTTCGCTCGTTGCTTGACGAGCAGGATGTCGCCGTCTCGCCGGACAACCGCTCTGGCGATGATTGCCGTGCGTGCAGTGTCCATGGTCGAACCTTTCACGTCGATGGCTGGATCTGCCGTGGACCTTCGACTTGGAGGCGTCGAGAACACGATGACGCGGCCGGGAGACCGCCCGCACCGACCAGGGCACCTGGGGAATACGTCCGATCGAACCCGGTCGGCTTCTCTCGCGTCAGTTCGGTGTGGCGGTGGTGGTCAGCGGTGCGGGTGTCGCGGTCAGGGTATGTCGCCCGGTCGGTTTCTCGGTTTCGAGCGGACCTTCGATCGCGTACACCCCGCCGGTCATGCGGCCGCGGTCCAATTCCAGGATCGACAGCAGCACCTTCTCGGTGGGCACCGATGTCGGAAACGCTCGGGGCGCGATGGTATTCACGCGAACCCCGAATTCCTCGAACTCGACGGCCAGGTGCCTGCCCAGATGGTTGAGCGCCGCCTTGGATGCGCCGTACAGCGCCTGCCCGCCTTCATGGACCTCGGTGCCGGACATGCTCGACACGTTGACCACATTGCGATTGCGCGCCAGGTTCGTCTCGCGATCGTGCAGCCAGCAGCGCTGCGCCAGCCGCGTCGCCACACGCAGTGGCACAGCGACATTCGTGTGGAAGTGGTTGTCGAAATCGTCCAGCACCGTATCGCCGTCGACCACGCCCCGCCCATGGAACGTCGTGTGCGCGGCATTGTTGATCAGCAGATCCACCGTGCCGAACCGTGCCAGCGCCAGATCGACGACCCGCTCCACCTCGCCCGGCTCGTTCAGGTCGGACTCGAGCAGGTAGACGCGCGAATCGTTCTCCGGCAGTTCGGCTTCCGGATCGAGCGGGTCGACGAACCACTCGTATTGCGTCGGTACCGCCGGTGTCCGCGTCCGATGTACGGCCACGATGTCGTACTCGGTGTACAGCGCCTGGCAGAACGCATTGCCCAGCGACCCGCCCGCCCCGGTGATCAACGCGACCTTCCGGTCGCCGAGCACCCGTCCACCGTCAGCCAATTCCGTCTCCTCCCCATCCCGCGAGCATGTCGATATTAGGGTGTGCCGCGCAGCGCCGTCACTCCGAACGCTGAGCCAGCGTCGCCAGCAACGCGTTCTTCAAACGCTCCGGATCCGCCCGCAGCAACTGCGTCACCGGGCTGTACACCCGCAACTCGTCGGCCGCCAGCATCCGCTCCCGACTCGCGTCATCCGGAATCCATGACCGGAAATACGCGCGCGCCTCCACCCAATTCCCGCTCGCCGAGGCTCGGTGTATCAGATCCCGCGACCGCAACATGTACTGCAACTGGATCGGCACACTCGGATCGTCCCACCAGAAATTCGAGAACTCCCCGTGGTTGCCGAATTTCGCCACCCAACTCTCGAACGATGGATTCGGATAGTGCAGGATCACCGGCCCGATCGCCACGTGATGCTCACCCGCGTAGTCGTGGAATTCGTGAATACCGGCGCGCACTCCGGGCGATACGCGCACCGCGCTCTTGCCGTTGCCGTATGCCATGAAATCGGTCCGCCCGTTGACCCGGAACAGCGTGCACTCGGCGAAGCAGTTCTCCGGCCGGTGGTCCACCGGCACTGCCTCGTGGTTCGCGAACGTCACCTGCCCCACCCGCTCCTGATCCCGCCACGCCCCACCGCTCTCGTCGTAGAGCAGTTCATCGCTGTCCACCGCCGCCACCCAATCGAACCCGTGCTCCACCGCATGGGTCACCGCGGCCTGCGTATTCGCGATGATTCGCCGAACCACCGCCGACGGAGTGTTGTCGGCGCGATCCCCGGCCCCGTCCAGCACCAGCACCGGCCGATCCCCGACCAACTCCTCGAACTCCGCCCGCTTGCCCGGGTCGTCCAGAAAGAGCATGATCGACTCGGCCTGCCGTAGGTGGAAGTCGAGCCAGAACCGATGCCCGGCAACGGGATCGAGCACTGTCGAACAGATCAGGAATCGATTGGACACCGTCGGCGCAGGGTTACCGGACACGCGCTGATCGTAATCAGGTCGGTCGAATCGGGTACGGCCGCCGGACCCGCGCCGTCGCCCGGGTGCCGCCCGACCGGGATGTCCGCGATTGAACCTTTTGCCCATCGCGCAGTAGATTTCCGTGCGTGTGGTCCGGGCCGAAGCGCGGCTTCCGGATCCGATGGAACCGGTGCGGGCACGCGTGCGTCGAAGACAGTAGAACAGCAGTCTGCGCAATCGACGGAGCCGGTGTCCGGAACCCGGGGAGGGGTGACGATCATGGGCTCGGCGCGTGAGATACGAGACAGGTGGAGGACGATCCATGGCTACGTTGGATGTCAGTACGGCGGATCTGACAACGCTGTCGAACACGATGAAGGAATCGGGCAACGCGGTCGGTGGGCAGATCGATCCCGTCAGGAAGAATCTCTGGGGCATGGGCACGCACAACGGCCAGCGCGAGTCCGGGAAGAATTATCCGAAGCAGGGCGAGGACGCCAATGCCGCGCTGGAGCGCGTCGCCTTCTGGTTGACGCACTGGAGTACCGCCGTGAAGGCTACCGGCAGCGCGCTGGGGCAGAGCGCCGTCGCCTATGGCAACACCGACGCGGTCAACGCCAAGAAGGTGAACGAACTGTCGTAGACGGCACCACAATTCGAGCGGCGTGTGTGAACTGACCGAGTAGGAAATATGGCTGAGGCAAATGTCGACGACATCCTGACAGCGGGCGCCTGGGGATTGGAATACTGGAAACAGTTCCATCCGCACTTTGTGAAACTGTGGCCGAGGGAATGCGAATACACGGTCCAACAACTCGATGACAGGTATCACGAGCAGCAGGGGCTGAACCTGGTCGGGCTCGGCGGCACACTCAAAGCGCTGACCGACGCGAAGACGGTCGGCGACGACCAGATCACCAATCAGCGCAATATCGTCGGGCGGTTGCCGAACGTCTGGAGTGGGAACGCCTCGCAGCAGGCGCAGAACAAGATCTGGGAGCAGATCGGACTCGCGGAAGCCGACGTCACGAAGCTCCAGACCGCGATCAACGCCATCCGCACCTTCATCGACGATGTCAAGAGTGCGGTCGACACGAAGGCCGAGTTCACGCTCGCCCTACTTCGGGAAGTCTGGATCGAGCGGGTCGCGGTCGAATGGCAGATGGGCCAGAACTTCACCGGTCAGTTGCCGGTGAAGATCGATGGAAAGACCCCCGACGATGTCGACAAGATGATCCAGATCCGCGAGGCGCGTGAGTGGTTGAGTTACGACCAGATCTGCTGGGTCTACGACAACTTTCCCGAAACCAAGTCGCTGATGGACGATCCGAAACACCACACTTACAAGGACGGGGAAAGTAACAAGCTCAACTGGAAGGGTTCGGAGAGTGGGAATTTCGAACTGACGCCCAATGCCGATATAGCGCAGGCTGCGGTCAACAGGTGGCTGGACAACGTCTTCAAGAACGATTTCACCGGCAAGCTGTCGAAGTGGGGGCAAATGTGCACGGATGTCGACAATCTCATCATCGCGCATTACACCTCCATGAACAACGCGCTGGGGCAGCTCGACAGGGATCCCTACCCGCAGCCGGCCGGAGCGCCGTCTTCGCCCTCGTCCACACCCTCGCCGAGCTCTGGAACTCCGAGCTCGGGAACTCCGACGTCCGGAACCCCCACCTCTGGGACACCGAGCTCGGGAACACCGACCTCCGGAACACCCACTTCTGGGACACCGACCTCCGGCACTCCGACGTCCGGAACGCCAACCTCTGGGACGCCCACCTCCGGAACACCGTCCGCCCTGACGACGATGAGCGGTCTGGCGTCGGCGCTCACGAGCACGCTGAGCACGGCGGCCACCACGCTTGCCGCGGCCGCGACCAGCGGTCTGTCCACCCTCACCACCACCATCTCCGATGCCTTCGAGGACGCGACCGAGGACAAGGGCACGGAGGACAAGGACGACGACAAGAAGGACGATGCGAAGAAGAACACTTCGTCCGAATTCGACCTCGCCGGTAAGCATTACAAGCTCGAGGTGGGTGCCGACGGGCAGCCCAAGCTGGTCGAGACCAGCCCGGACGGCAAAACTCATGAGTACAGCGTGAAGCTGGACTCGAACGGAGTCCCAGTCATCTCCAGCGAGGAGAAGAAGGACGACGACAAGTCGACCGCCGGGACGCCGTCTGCCGGGACGCCGTCTGCCGGGACGCCGAGCGGAGGGACACCGTCCGCCGGGGCACCGAGCGGGGGAACACCGTCCGAGGGAGCACCCACTGCGGGAGCACCGACCACGGGTACGCCGACCACGGGTACGCCGACCACGGGTACGCCGACCACGGGTACGCCGACCACGGGCACGCCGACCACGGGCACGCCGACCACGGGCACGCCCAACTCGGTCGTGCCGCCGGGCGGAACCAACAAGCCCGCGCAGGACGGTGAGCACACGCCGAAGACCGCCGAACAGCCCGCACCGGCACGGACCGGCGCCGAGCTGGCCGAGGCGGGCCCACTGTGACCGGTGTGCGAGAGCTGGAACTGGTGAAGAGGTAGCGGCGATGGATTACGTCAGGGAAATGGAATACGCCTTCGAGGATTTCCGGCGTCGGTCACGAGCGAACCTCGAGGAGCTCGAAGAACAACAGCGCGAGACCCGAGCGGCCTACGGCAGGGCGGTCGAACAGGCCGTGGCCGAAGAACTTCGATTCCGTGAGGAGCACGCGGAGGAAATCGAGGCGGCTCGTGTCGCGGGTGCGGAGCGCGAACGACTCGAAGCCGAGGCTCGGGCCGAGCGGGAGCGAGTCGAAGCCGAGGCGCGCGAGCAGCGCGAATCGATCGCGCGTGCGGCATCGTCACGCCAGACCCAGGGCTATGCCGCGCCGAGCGACGACGACGAGTGGGACGATCCGGACTCTCGGTACTACCGCCGCGAAAGCTGGCTCGTCTGAACCTGTGGGGGACAAGAAGATGGTTGTGAAGTTGGACAGTGACTGGCGGAACTGGCTGGCCGAGAACGTGGATCGCGGCTGCCGGGTGGAGACGATCGTCAGCGCCATGGTGGGGGCAGGCTTCGAGGAAGCCGCGGCGGATTCCGCCGTGAAGCGGGTCCTGGGAGGCGAGACCGCGCAGCCGATCGCGCGGGAGCCGAATCCCGAATACGTGTACGACGAGTGCCCGGTGTCGAGCGACAACGTCATTCACGCGCACGACCGGGATGTTCGAGTGCTGACGCGTATCCGGCGACCGCAGGTGGTCCTGTTCGGTGACGTGCTCTCGACGCAGGAGTGCGATCAAATGATCGAACGGTCGCGGCACCGGTTGAAGCGCTCGACCACCGTCAACGGCGCGACCGGCGCGGACGAGACCATCGCGAACCGCACCAGCGAGGGCGCGGTGTTCCAGCGCGGTGAGGACGAGTTCATCGATCGTCTGGACCGCAGGAGCTCGGCGCTGATGAACTCGCCGCTGGAGCACGGTGAGGGTTTGCAGATTCTTCGCTACGGCGTCGGCGGCGAATATCGCCCGCACTTCGACTACTTCCCGCCGGAGGATCCCGGCAGTTGGCAACACGTCGCGACGGCCGGGCAACGGGTCTCGACACTGATCGTCTACCTCAACGAGGTCGAGGCCGGTGGCGCGACGGCCTTTCCGGAGGCGGGCCTGTCGGTCACACCGAAGAAGGGCGACGCGCTCTACTTCCGATACCGCAATGGGGTGGGCCAGCTCGATCCGCTCACCCGCCACTGCGGCGAACCGGTGATCGCGGGGGAGAAGTGGATCATGACGAAATGGATGCGCCTGCGCGCGTTTTGAGCTCTTCGCCGCGTGGTCGGGCCGGTCCCGCCCGCCCGGCGGGACCGGCCCCAGCTGTCGAGACCGGCGTCCCGGCCCTCATGGGCATCGCGGCGTGGAATCCGCCGCGATCTTGTCCAGGGAATCGACGATCGGGCGGGCCCGATCCGTTCGTCATTGCACGCGAATCCCAGCGCGTACAAGCGGTTTCGGATCGGGCCCCGCCCGACCGGCGTCGCCCACGTTCCCCCTGGACGACGTTCTCTAGGTGTTGCGCCCGCCGTTGACACCGATGATCTGGCCGGTGATGTAACCGGCTTCCTCGCTGACCAGGTAGGCGCAGGCCGAAGCGATATCCTCGGGACGGCCGATGCGACCGACCGGGGTGCGTTCGGTCTGGCTCTCGACGTCGAAGAAGCCCCGTTCCACCGCCTGCTGCAACATGGGGGTGTCGATGAAACCCGGTGGGACGGTGTTCACGGTGATCCCGTGCCTGGCGAATTCCAAGGCGAGGGATTTGGTGAGGCCGACGACACCGGATTTGGCCGCGACATAGCTTGCCAGCCAGGCGGATCCGCTGTGCACGCTCGACGAGGAGATGGTGACGATACGTCCCCAGCGTTCCTCGATCATGCCGGGCAGCACAGCCTGGCAGCAGTCGAAGGTTCCGGTGAGATTCACCGCGAGCGACTTGTTCCACATCTCCGCGGTGACGTCGAGGAAATTGCTCTCCAGACTCAGTCCCGCGCTGGTGACCAGGATGGTCGGCCTGCCGAGTCGCGAACGTACCTCGTCGATGCCCGCGTCGATCGCGGCCCGATCGGTGACGTCGACGGCGAGGCCGACGGATTTACCGCCCGCCCGCTCGAGTTCGGCGGCCATGGTGGCGGCCGCCTCACCGTCGAGATCGAAGACGGCCACCATATTTCCGTCGGCGGCCAGCCGCGAGGCGATGGCCGCGCCGATACCCGACGCGCCCCCGGTGACGATGGCGGTGCGCGAACTCATCCGATCGCCTCCTCGCCCGCGAGGGTGGTCCGATGCATGCGGCGCGGTTCCGAACGGTCGAATTCGCAGGCGCGGTGCACCAGGCCCCTGTTGTCCCACATGACCATGTCGCCGACGGTCCAGGTGTGCCGGTACACCCGATCCGGGGCGGTCGCCCGCTGCTCGAGATCGAGCAGCAGCGCCTTGCCCTCGTCGAGGTCCATATCCACGACATGTGCCGCCGTCGCGCCGAAAACCAGTGAGCGTCTGCCATTTTCGTGGTTCCACACGAGTGGATACTCGCGCAAGGGCCAGCGCGCCCAGTCCGCCGCCTGTTTCGGCGTCGGATTCGGGTTCGCTCGGCTCTGCACTCCCGACATGCTGTGCGCGACCCGCAATTCGGCGAACCGCTGCCTCTCGGTTTCGGTCAGCGCGTCGTAGGCCGCGTAGGTGCTGGCGAATTCGGTCTCCCCGCCGACGGCGGCGATCACCCGCGCCGACATGATCGACGCCTTGGCGGGATCGAAACTGATCTCCATGACTTCGGGGTTGGCGTACTGCGGGAACTTCACCAGTTCGCCCAGTCGCCTGCCGAACGCCACCTGGGCGTCGTCGGCGTTCAGTTCGCGGAACAGCGGCACGCCGTAGGTGTCGAGCGCGTCGAGGCACCACGCGGGAATCTCGTCGTTGTTCAGCAGCCGGTCCACGTCGACGTCGAGCACTTCGATACCGACGTTGTCGCTCAGTTTCTCGAATGTGATGTCGGACATGCCTACCGTTCTCCTCGCTGTCATGCCCGCCGTGTGCTCAGGCGGGAATATGCGGTGCCCGCGTGTTGGTGAGCGGGCGGCGGTAGGACGGGTCGTCGCCGCTGCGCGACGGGGCGCCGTTCTGGTGGATATCCGGAACGTCGGCGAAGGGGATCGGCATGGTGGGCACCAGGCCGGACCACTCGATCACGTTGGTGCGCAGCGCGATACGCCATTGTCCGTCGCGCTTCTCCAGACGGTCGATGTAGCGTCCGCCCGCGATCCAGTTGCTCTCGTCGCGATTGCGTCCGACGAACAGGTAGTAGGTCTCGGTGTGGGCGGTGTCGCCGTCGAGGTCGCAGGTGTGGTTCAGCAGGTTGTGGTGGGTGGCGACCTGGCCGGTCTCGTGCATGGCAGAGGCCCAGTCGTACAGATCGGTGGGTCCGCCGACGTAGTCGCCCGCGGCGATGGTGGCGTCGGTGTGGAAGGCGGAGAGGAACAGTTCCCTGTCGAAACGGTCCATGCCGCGGCTGAATCGGGTCAGGGCATCGAGGATGTCCTGGCGGTCGAGCAGTGATTCGAGGCGGGCCTGACGGTCCGTATCGGTAGAGGTCATGATCTTCTCCCTGGTGGATCTGTGAATCGGGATGCGGGCCCGGTCATACCGGCGACCAGATCGGTGCGCCGCGAGTCGCGCGCAGCGACGGGATCACCGACCCGTCGATATCGGTGACGTCGTATTCCCGCGCGAGTTCGGCGGTGATGAACGTGCCGCCGGATCGGGCGAGCACGTCGGGATCGGAGGCCATGGCGGCGATGACGCGGCCGGGGAATTCCGGTGTGCAACTGTCCTGCGGACGGGTCGCGGACTGTCCGCTCAATCCGGGCAGCGCGGCGAGATTGCGTTGCGCGCGCTCGGTGAGCGTCAGCCCCTGCCACAGCGAGATCGAGGTCACGCCATGCGGTTTCAGTTCCACGGCCATATCCCGCGCCATCCGGTCGACCGCGGATTTCGCGGTGCCGAACACGACGCCGTAGGTGTAGGCCACGCCGGTGTACCCGGAGATCGCGACGATCACGCCGCTGCCGCGCGGTGTCATGAGACGGGCGGCGTGCCGGGCGGCCACGAAATTCGAGCGGACCCCGACGTCGACCATCTCCCAATTGGACAGCGGCTTCTCCCAGAACGGCTCGGGGGCCGTGAGGTCGTCCGGGAGCGCGAACGCGTTGTTGACCAGGATGTCGAGACCGCCCTGTTCACGCTCGACGCGTTCGAATAGGGCAGCGACCTCGTCGTCGTTCGCGTGATCGACTTTGACGGCGATTCCCTTGCCGCCCCGGCGATCACATTCACTCGCCGTCTCGGCCAGACTGCCGGGGAGCGGATGCGATCCCTGCGTGGCGGTCCGGCCGGTGAGGTAGACCGTGGCGTGCTGTTCGGCCAGGGCCAGCGCGATACCTTTACCGATACCGCGACTGGCCCCGGTGACGACAGCCACTTTGCCGGACAACGTGGTCACGAGGAAGCCCGCGTGCCGAAGAACGTCGCGCTGTGATCACCCGACGTCCGGCCGATATAGCGACGGCCGGTCAGTTCCGCACCCAGGATGCCCTTCGACCAGTCCGCCGCGTCGCCGCCTTCGCGAACCCAGTCGTAGAGCATGGTGCGTTTGGCGATGCGCCACTGACCGTCGCGTCGTTCGAAACGGTCGAGATAGCGCCCGCCGAGGGAGATATCGCGCTCGCCCTCACCCATGTCGACGCGGTGGTACGCGTCGACGTAGGTTTCGGCCAGTCCGATATCGCCATCGAGCTCGACCAGGGTCTGACCGAGCATGTGCTGGGTGAGGATCACCGCGGGCGATCCCGGCACCACCCAATTCAGATAATCGTCGAACGATCCGGAGAAAATACCGAAATCGGTCGTGGCGTCCTTCCAGAAGGACGCGGTGATGGCCACCGCGTCCCTGCGGTCCTCGCCGCGGGCCAGACGCACGATCTGCTCGCGGATGCTCTGCTTGTCGAGCAGCGCCTGCACTTCTTCGGGCACGACACTCATCTCTGTCTCGAACTATGCCGAAGTATCCGGCGCGTACCCGAGGATGCCCTTGATCTCCAGGTAGTCGTCGAATCCGAATTCGCCCCACTCGCGGCCGTTTCCGCTCTTGCGGTAGCCGCCGAAGGGCGCGCCGAAGTCGAAGGCGTCGTTGATCGTGACGTAGCCGGCGCGGATACGACGTGCCACCGCGCGTGCCTGCTCCAGATCCGCGCCCGCGACATTGCCCGCGAGACCGTATTCGGAATCGTTGGCGATCTCGACGGCCTGGTCGACGTTGTCGTATCCGAGGATGGACAGCACCGGCCCGAAGACCTCTTCGCGCGCGATCGTCATATCGTTGGTGACGTTCGCGAAGACGGTCGGCTTGACGTAGTAGCCGGTGTCGAGGCCGTCCGGACGGCCGACGCCGCCGGTGACCAGGGTCGCGCCCTCGTCGATGCCCTTCTGGATCAGCGACTGGACCTTCTCGAACTGCGCGCCCGAGACGACCGGGCCGATGACAGCGTCACCGTTGGGATCGCCGACCGTCACCTGCTCGGTCGCTTCCTTCGCCGCGGCGATGGCCTCGTCCATCCGAGCCGCCGGGACCAGCATGCGGGTGAGCGCGCTACAGGTCTGGCCGGAGTTCATCATGAGCGGGCCGATCGCGGCGCCGACGTTGGCCGCCAGGTTCGCGTCGTCGAGCACGATATTGGCGCTCTTGCCGCCCAGTTCCTGGGTGACGCGCTTGACGCTCGGCGCCGCGTTCTTGGCGACCTCGATGCCACCGCGGGTGGAACCGGTGAACGAGATCAGGTCGACATCGGGATGCGACGCCAGCGGCACACCGACACTCGGTCCGTCACCCTGCACCAGGTTGAACACGCCGGCGGGAACACCCGCGGCGTCCAGGATCTCGGCGAAGATCTGCGCGGAGAACGGCGACTGCTCCGAGGGCTTGAGCACCACGGTGCAGCCGACCGCGAGGGCCGGGAACACCTTGACGGCGATCAGGCTCAGCGGCCAGTTCCACGGGGTGATGAGCCCGCAGACACCGATCGGCTCCTTGGCGATCAGCGTGGCGCCACGCTGCTCCTCGAAGGAGAAGTTCTCCAGGATGCCGATCGCGGTACCGAGATGTCCGGCAAGGAGATCGAGCTGGAAGCCGTTGGCGAGCGCGGCGGGCGCGCCCATCTCCTGGGTCAGTGCCGCGCCGAGGTCGTCGCGGCGTTTGCCGAACTCCTCGTCGATGGCGCGCAGCACCCTGAGCCGTTCGTCGATCGAGGTCGCCGACCAGGTGGTGAACGCCGCGCGGGCGGCCGTCGCGGCACGGTCGACATCCTCGGCCGTGCCCTGTGCGACGCGACCGAAGACCTCTTCGGTGGCCGGATTCACCACGTCGAAGAATTCGGTGCCAGCGGGCTCGACCCACTTGCCGCCGATGTAGAACGTTGTCAGATCACTCATGACTACTGTGTCCCTTCCGCGTACCACGTGCGGAACTCGTCGTAACTGGGCATTTCTTCCGAGTTCGCCTTGGGGTCGACGGCCACGTGGATCAGGCCCGGCTTGCCGCTGGCGTACGCCCGCTTGATGGCCGGTGCGATGTCCTCGTCGCGTTCGACGTACTCGCCGTAGCAGCCGAAGCCCTCGGCGACCTTGTCCAGTCGCGTCTCGGTGCCCCAGTGCACGCCGGTCTCGAGCGAGCCCTGACCGAAGGTGCGCTTGTAGACGCCGACCTCGAGGCCCCACGCGTAGTCGACAGCGACCACGACGACCAACGGAAGTCCTAGCCGCACAGCGGTTTCCAGCTCCGCGATCTGGAACTGGATCGACGAGTCACCGGTGACGAGCATGACCGGACGCTTGCGGCCCTCGGCGACCGAGGCGCCGACGGCGTAGGGCAGACCGGTGCCGAGGTGACCGAAGTTCTGGTTCCAGATCACGTCGTGCGGCTTGGCCTGGGAGTAGGTCCAGCCGAAGATCGTGGTGGCGCCACCGTCACGGACCATGATGCCGTCGGCCGGGAACGCCGTGGTGGCCTCCACGATCAGACGCGCGGGGTGCACGGGGGTCATCCCGGACGGCGCGGTCTCGGCCAGTTCGGCCAGACGCGCGGCATCCTGTTCGATCCAGCCTGCCAGCTCCGGCGTCGCGGTGCGCGGGGTGTCCTTCAGCGCCTCGACCAGCTGCGGGACGACGGCACGGAGGTCGCCGACCAGCGGAACGTCGATCGGGCGGTTGACGCCGAACGCGTACGGATCCTGTTCGATCAGAATCCATTTGCGGTTCGCCTCGTTCGCGACCCAGTGCCGACCGCGACCGTAGTGCACCGGCTCACCGAGTTCGGTGCCGATGGCCAGGCACAGATCCGACTGCACGACCGCCTCGACCGCCGAGGGCGAGAAGCCGTACGGGAAGGTGCGATCCTCGAGGCCCTCGATGTAGGAGGTGCCGCCGGAGGTCTGGATCACCGGGCAGGCCATCGCCTCGGCCAGCGCCCGGACCGACTCACCGGAGCGGGTGGTGTGCACACCGTGTCCGACCAGCAGCACCGGCTGCTTCGCGGCACGGATCAGTTCCACGGCTTCGGCGATCACGTCGGCGCCCGCGGTCTGTCCGACCAGGCGGTAGCGCGACGGCGGCACCGGATCCGGCACATCCAGCTCTTCGAGGATGACGTGCGACGGGTATTCGATGTAGACCGGTCCCGGGGTGCCGCCGAGCGCCTTGCGCAGGCCCTCGCGGATGATCTCGTCGGTCTGGTCCGCGTATTCGATGCTGGCGGAGTACTTCACCGACGGCTCGAACAGCGCGGCCTGCTTGACGAACTGGATCCGTCCGCGGCGTACCCGCTGCTCGGTGATCCTGGCGCGCTGACCGCCCAGGAAGATCACCGGCGAATTCTCGACCTTGGCGCACATCATCGCGCCCGCGAGGTTGGCCACACCCGGGCCGAGGGTGCCGATGCAGACCGCGGCCTTACCGGTCATCCTGGACACGGCCTCGGCCATGAATCCGGCGGATTCCTCGTGATGGGGTGCGATGACATTCCAACCGCGTTCTTCGGCGAGATGGAACATGTGCACGAAGTTCGGATCGGGGATACCGAAAATCGTGTTGATGCCCTCCGCTTCGAATAGCTGGAGAATGCGTTCGTAAACTTTAACCGACATGCTGGCCTGCCTCCGTGGCTAGCGCGAAACTCTTCGTTAGGTGTTCTACGTGTCCTGTGGTCGCGGGGAAGACCCACGAATCCGCGGTGTCGCGGATCGCATCGATCTGCTCGCCGACCTGCTCGATGGACCATGAGGGTCGATAGACCCCCGGGGTCTCGGCGATATACGCCCGCGCCACCCGACCCCCGACGGCCACCAGCATTTCGCCTGTGACCGAACAGGTTTCGTGAGCGAGCCAACCGACGGTCGGCGCGATCAGCTCCGGACCCATCGGCGGGTAGGCCGAGGTGTCGAGTCCGTCGGCCAGCCGGGTCACCGCGGCGGGCACGATGATATTGCTGCGCACACCGGATTCGGCGCCCTCGAGCGCGATCACATTGGACAGACCGATCATGGCCGACTTCGATACCGCGTAATTCGCGACGCCCTGATTGCCGTACAACCCGCCGATAGACGAGGTGAGCACGACGCGGCCGTAGCCTGCGTCGGCCATCAACGGAAACGCCGGGCGAACGACATGGAACGCCCCGCGCAGGTGGACATCGAGTACCGCGTCGAAATCCTCGTAACTCAGCTCGCGCAGCGAGCCGTAACGGACATTGCCCGCGTTGTGCACGAGGATATCGATCCGGCCGAAATTCTCGATGGCCGATTCGATGATCGCACGGCCGCCTTCGGGGGTCGCCACCGACTCCGTGCACGCGACGGCGATACCGCCCGCCGCTTCGATCTCCGCCACCACCTCGGCGGCGGCGTCCACTTCGACACTGTCGCCGCGCACGCTGCTACCGGGGTCGTTGACGATCACCTTGGCGCCACGTGACGCGAGCAGCAGGGCGTATTCACGCCCGAGCCCGCGTCCCGCGCCGGTGATCACGGCAACTCGATCGTCGAATCTGAGTTCCGGCACTGGATCTCCTCCTTCTGCGATCGTCACTTGTCCAGGACGAGGCCCTGGTGGTCTCCCGCGTCGCGCCACGCCTGGAACAGGTCCTCGAGGGCGTAGAAGCCGGGCCAGTACGGGTCACCGAGGTGCGACTTGATGGTCTTCTCGCCCTCGTTGTTGTAGTAGCCGGGCGTGCACTCGCGCTGGAAGGTCGTGTTGTCGACCGCCGACTCGCGGATGGTGGTGCACCATTCCTCGACCGCTTCCGCGGTGGGTTCGACCGTGGCGGCACCGGTTTCGTACGCCTTCGACAGGATGTAGGCGATGTGGTTGGCCTGCTGGTCGAACATGTCGGTGGTGCTCGCGGTCACGCCGCCCTGGATGAACCCGGTGAAGAACACGTTCGGGAATCCGCGGGTGGTGAGGCCGTGCAGGGTCTTGTAGCCGCCCGCCCAGTGCTCGTAGAGCGAGAGGCCGTCGCGGCCGGTGAACGGCGCGATGCCCAGGCGACGGTCCAGATCGGTGGTGATCTCGAAACCGCTGGCGAAGATGATGACATCGACTTCGTGCTCGACACCGTCGGCGATGATGCCCTTGGCCGTGATGCGTTCCACGCCTTTGGACTTGGACACATCGACCAGGGTCACGTTGTCGCGGTTGAAGGTCGGCAGGTAATCGTCGTTGAAGACGGGCCGCTTGCACAGGAACCGGTAGTAGGGCTTGAGCGCCGCCGCGGTCGCGGGATCCTTCACGATCTCGTCGACGCGGTTGCGGACCCGCTCCATCGCCTTGTAGTCCTCGGCTTCGCGCAGCTCCATGAACTTCTCGGGAGTCAGCGTCGCCCACTGGCCGGTGGCGCTGATATGCGCCTCCAGGTTGCGGCTCACCTCGGTCCAGCCGTCGCAGATCAGGTCTGCCTGGCCCGGGGCGAACGCCTCGAAGGCCGCGGTGTGGAAGTTACGCTTGCGCTCACGGGTCCAACCCGGCTGCACCGTGGCGGCCCAATCCGGATCGGTGGGCACATCGCCGCGCTCGTAGACGTAGGACGGCGTGCGCTGGAAGACGTAGAGGTGCTCGGCCGATTTCGCGAGGTGCGGAATCACCTGGATGCCACTGGCGCCGGTGCCGATCACGGCGACCTTCGTGTCGGCCAGCTTGTCGAGGCCGCCCTTCAAACTGCCGCCGGTGTACTCGTAATCCCAGCGAGCGCTGTGGAAGGTGTGCCCTTCGAACTCCGAAATGCCCGGAATGCCAGGCAGTTTCGGCTTGTTGAACGGACCCTGCGCCATGATGACGTAGTGCGCGCGGATGTTGTCGCCACGGTTGGTGCCGACATTCCAGAGCTTGGTCGCCTCGTCCCATTCCAAGGAGGTCGTCAGCGTGGAGAAGATCGCGCGCTCGTAGAGGTTGTAGTGCTTGCCGATGCGCTGCGCGTGCTCGAACGCCTCGTCGCCGCGGGCGTACTTCTCCTTCGGCATGTAGCCGGTTTCCTCGAGCAGCGGCAGGTAGGCGTAGCTGTCGGTGTCGCACTGGATGCCGGGGTAGCGGTTCCAGTACCACGCGCCGCCGAAATCGCCCGCCAGCTCGATGATCCGGAAGTCGGTGACGCCCGCCTCTTCCAGCCGGGCCGCGGCGATCAGGCCTGCCCACCCGCCGCCGAGGATCGCCACACCGATCTCGGCGTCGATCGGTTCCCGCGGAACGACCGTGGTGTACGGGTCGCCCTCGTAGAACTCCTTGAACCCCTCTTCGGTGACCAGGTACTGGCCCTGGCCCTCCGTGCGCAGACGCTTGTCGCGTTCGCCGAGGTACTTCGCCCGAAGTGCGTCGATATCGACCTCGGGGGTCTGCGTGGGTGCGCAGTCAGTCATGCGGGTTTCCTTGCTGGGTGTGGTGATTCAGACGAGGTCGTGTGGTTCGCCGGTACCCATGTACTGGGCCAGGCCGTGGTGGAGGTTGACCACGCTGCGTTCGCGATAGGGATTGGGTTTGGGACCGGAGAAGCCCCTGGACTTCATGCCCTGCTGGACCGCGGCCATATTGTCGAAATCCTGGGGGAGCACGGTGCGCCACCCCGGGTCGCCGACGGGGGTGTATTCCCATTCGGTCTCGGGTTCTTGCCCTTCGGGGAAGAGTTCGAAGACCGCGGCCTCGAAGACGCACTTGTCCGGGTCGGCGCCGAAGGGCCGGAACCGGTAGCAGAGCATGTTGTTGACCGCGTGCCCGATCTGGAAGTTCGGGAAGATCTGCCAGGCGGTGCCCGCCTTGGCCACGACGTCGGGTTCCACCTTGGGCCAGTCGACACCGCGGGCCTGATCTTCGGCACGAGAGGTCTCGAGCCAGTAGCGCAGCACCTCGGCACTGGGTGTGCCTTCAGGCAGTTCGTCGACGAGGCGGTTGGCGACGTCGACGAGGGTGCGGGTGGTGTTGGTGTTGGCGTTCTCCCAGGTGAAATTCTGCAGGGTCGCCGTGGAGATACGGGCGTCGGCACCGCCGCCGACGCGCAGCTTGGCCTGGTTCTCTTCCATGCCCTTGGGCGCGTCGTAACCGATGTTGCTGTGCTTGCCCTGCTGGCGGGCCCACCCCAGGAAGCTACCGAAATTCGTGAATTCCGGGTGGGTGTAGGGGACGTGGTAGGTCTCCATGAAGGCTTCGAAGGCGACTTTCCAGTTGCAGTCGAAGGTCAGCCATTTGCGCCAGCGGTAGCGCATCTTCTCGAGTTCGAAATGCTCGAGCAGGCTCGCGGCGGGCTCGAGGTAGTCGCGCAGCGGTTCGGCCTCGGGGTCCATGTTGATCCAGACCCAGCCGCCCCAGGTGTCGACCTTCACGTGGTTGAGGCCGTCGTTGCGTTCGGTGAGTCCGCAGGTCCAGTCCTCGCGTTCGGCGACGAAGGTGTTGTTGCCTTCGAGGTCGTAGCGCCAGCCGTGGAATCCGCAGATGAACTGGCGGGCTTGCCCGCGCGCGTCGTGCGCTCCAGCCGGGGTGTCGACCAGGCGGCGGCCGCGGTGGGCGCAGACGTTGTGGTAGGCGCGGATGGTGTCGGGGGCGGTGCGGACCACGATGATCGAGTCGTTCACGACCTCGTAGGTCAGGAAGTCACCGACCTTGGGGATCTCCTCCACGCGGGCGACCTGCTGCCAGACCTTGGCCCAGAGCTTGTCGCCCTCGGCTTTGGCGTATTCCGGGGATATGTATGCCTCGACACCGATCGACATCGGAGTCGACAGGGGTTCCGTCGTGGTGGTCTCGGTGATGTTCTCAGCGGTTTCGGTCATGACATCCTCCTGGTGGAAACCGTGGTGTCAGTAGGTGGTCGCGGCGCGGTGGCTGGTCCGGCCGGTGTTCTCTCTCGATAGCCCGGCAGCGGGGAACAGGCTTTTCGCGTTTCTGTTCCCCGCCGTCGGTCATCGGTGGCTCATGCCTCCTCGCGCAGGACGAGCACGCTGCCCTCGGCGTCGGCCGAGATGTAGACGGTGCCGTCCGGTGCGGCGGTGATACCGGCGAACGGACCCATCGGGCCCGAGAACGGCGGGGTGCCCTGGAGCGGCTTGGCGACGACACCGTCGGGGGTGCCGACCGGCAGGTTGGTCGCCAGCGTCGCGCGCACCTTGGTCTCGAGGTTGAAGCTGATCAGAGCCTTGAGGCCGACATCGACGATGAGCAACTGCTTGCCGCGCACCAGAATGCCGTGCGGGGTCTCGAGGCCGTCGACGACGGTGTCGACACCGCCCGCGCCGACCGAGACGATGCGTCCGGCACCGGACTCGGAGACCAGGATCGCGTTGTCCGGGCCGAGCGCGACGCCGATCGGGCGTTGCAGCCCGGACGCCAGCACCTCGGTCTGTCCGCCGCGCACCGAAATCGCCTGCCCGGTGCCCGCGTCGACCGCGACGACGGAGCCGTCCGACGCGACCGCGATGCCGTACAGCTGGTCGAAGCCGTCGGCGATCAGCCCGGTCTCCGGCTCCGTGCCGTGCTTGTAGGTCACGATCTGCCCGGTCGAGGTGGTGCCGACGAACTCGTTGACGCCGGTCGCGACGACGCCGCGCACGTAGCCCGGGCTGTTCAGGCTGAACAGCGAGGCGACCACCGAAAGCTTGCCATCGCGGAACTCGTGGAAGTAGGTGCCGTCCGCGACGTAGAGCGTGCCGTCCGGGCCGACCGTGAGGTCGAGCGGCCACAACAGCCCGCCCGGCAGGATCGACTTGCTCTCGCCGCCGCCGAGCACCTCGGTGATGGTGCCGTCGAAATTGGAGACGAAGAGCCTGCCGTCGACGAAGGTGCAGTTGTCCAGGCCGGGTTCGAGCTGGGCCAGCACCTCGCGGTTGCCGGTGCGCGGATCGATGCGCAGCACCTGCCCGGTGCCCGCCTGGGTGGAGACGATGAACCCGGCGGCGTCGAACTTCACCGAGTCCGGCCCGGCCAGATCGCCGATGACCCGCTCCGGCGTCCCGCCGTTCGGGTCGATGCGCCAGATGTCGTTGGTGCCCATCACGGGGTAGTAGAGCAGCCCGTCCGGGCCGACCTCCATGGCGTTGGGCATCGGCAGGTTGTCCTGGAGCACCACCGGGGCACTGCCGTCGAGCGGCACCTCCATGAGCCTGCCGCCGATGCGGCACTCGTTGACGAAGAGCCTGCCGTTGTACACGGTGATGCCGTTGGCGCCGGGCAGATCGTCGCGCAGTACCCGGCTGGTGCCGTCGGGGCTGCGCACGCTCACCCGCGCGTCCATGTACTCGGTGGCGATGAGGTTGCCCGCGGGGTCGAAGGCCATGTCGTCGGGGGCGATGATGTCGCCGCCTTTGGCGCTGATGGTCTCGAGATCGCCGGTGGTGATGTCGAGGGCGCTGATCGTGCTGCCCACCACCTGGGCGACGTAGATGCGGTTATCAGGTCCGGTGCGCAGGCCGTTCGCGCCGAACAGTCGGCTCGGCGGTGTGAGCCGTTGGATGCTCACACCCTCTGCGGTGGTGATGGACGTGGTGCTGCTGTAACGCGCCCCTCGAGTCAAGGTGGGGCCCTCCGATGCGGTGAGAAGTCCGATATTCGCGTTGCGGCACTGCCCGGACCCGGCGGCGCCGTGGGGCGGGATTCCGATGGGGGCAAGTGCAGGACCGCGTGTCGTGGGTCACGCTACTTCAATCCTCACAAGGATAGCAATACTTGAACAATTGCTTACCGGTGGGTAATTTGCCGCGGGCTGTCGATGACGCCTCGAAGCGGCGTGAAGCGGTCGTGCCGCCGAGCGGAGACGAGGTGTCGCCCGTCTCGCTGCTGGATTGAAATATGTTGTACTGCAAGCAGATAGCCGCACACAACGACCCCTCGGCGGTGTCGGCCCGCACCGACCCGGTCGGTAGGTGCCGACCGGTGCCCGGGTCTACCCGAGCATACGCCTGAAACACGATTGGAAACGCTGATTTCACTGGGATGAGAACATGATTATCCTAGGCCGTTCGCGGCGTCCAGCAAGGAAAACGCGACTTCAGCGGGGGTGCGATGGAATTCGTGACGCGGTGCGTCAGATCCGGGAACGCAGCCCGGAGTGCGCGGCGAGACGCGCGCCCGCCGACGCGGCGTTGACCACGCCGTCGTCGAAGCGTTCCAGCACGAGTGCCTGGGTGGCGGCCAGGTGGGTGCGATACAGCCGCTCGGCCTCGGCCGCTCGGCCCGCCGCGATCTCGGTGACGATGCGCTGGTGGGTGCGCACCACCGCGGCGGCCTCGTCCCCGGAGGGATATTCACCGCGTCGGGTGAGCGCCTCCGCCCAGGCCTCCTCCTGCGCAGACCACAGCGTGACCAGGGTGCTGACCACGTATCGGACGGTGAGATTGGGGGTGTTCTGGACGATGAGGTCGTGGAATTCGCGCGCGGTGTGGGTGAAGGCCATGCCGTCGGCCACGAGTTCGGCGGATTTCTCGACGTTCTCGGCGAGAACGGGCACCACGGTGTCGGCGCGATCGGGCCGTTCGGCGCATTCGGCCGCGCACAGCGGCTCCAGCATGCGCAGTCCCGCGGCGAGGTCGCCGAGCGTGACGCGAGCGCCCTGGAGGGCCAGGCCGAGGTGATACGCTGCGGAAGTCGCGTCGGGACGGTGTACTTCGGCGCCTCCGACATTGCCGCGCCTGACCGTGACCAGGCCTTCTGTCTCCAGGATGCGCAATGCCTCGCGGATCGAGGGATAGCTGACACCGAAATCCTGTACCAACTGGTCCTGGGTGGGAAGTCGGTAGTTCTCGTCACCCGCGAGGATGCGCGTGCGTAGCTCGGCGGCGACGGTTTCGGCGATGCGGCGCTGCGGCACCCGGCCGCGTTTGGCCGTGGTCATGCGGACCGTCGCGAGTTCGTCCGATTCGTTCGAACGCAGGTGGCCGTATCCGTCATGGCGGCAGTCTAGTCATCAACCGGCTGACCATTCAAATATTGCTATCCTTATGAGGATTGAAGTAGTGTGCGCCACATGGACTTCACGATGGGTGGGTCCGCCGCAGAACTCCGGCGAGAACTGCGGCGGCTGATTGCCGAGGAGGTCCCCGCCGATTATCTCGGCGCGTTCACCGACAATCCCTCGGATCTGGCAGTGGCCCAGCGTTTCTGCCGGGTACTGGCCGAACACGGACTGCTCTGCGCGGCCTGGCCGGAGGATTTCGGCGGTGGTGGCGCCTCGGTGTGGGAACAGACCGTCGTCCGCGAGGAGATGTGGGCACACCACGAACCGCGCGGCGCACAGTACATGGGTGTCAACTGGGTCGGCCCGACACTCATGCGGCACGGTACCGCCGACCAGCAACGCAAACATCTGCCGCCGATCGCGCGCGGCGAGGTGATCTGGTGCCAGGGCTTCAGCGAGCCGGATTCCGGCTCGGACCTCGCCTCGTTGCGCACCGCGGCCCGCCGTGACGGCGACGGATGGCGAATCTCCGGACAGAAGATCTGGACCTCCTACGCCTCGATGGCGCAGTGGTGCTTCCTGCTGGCCCGCACCTCGACCGGCGCGCGCAAACAGCAGGGCCTGACGGTCTTCCTCATCCCGATGTCGGATCCCGGCATCGAGGTGCGGCCGATCAAATCCATGCTCGGACCGCACCACCTCAACGAGGTCTTCTTCGACGGCGTCCGCGCCACCGAGGCCGATGTCCTCGGCACGGTCGACGAGGGCTGGTCGGTGGTGCAGGAAGTGCTCGCCTTCGAACGCGTCGGCATCGCCCGCTACGCCCGCTGCGACCGCCTGCTCTCCGCCGCCCCCGATGTGCTCGGCGAACGCTGGGACACACTGCCCGCGGAATTGCGCGTGCGCTGGGCGAAGACGCTGGTCCGGGCCAGGCGCGCCAGGTTGCTCGCCTACCAGGTGGTCTCCATGCAGGCCACCGGCCGGGTCGTGCCCGGCGACGCCGCCGCCTACCGGATCGCGGTGACCACACTCGATCAGGAGAGCGCGAGCGTGCTCACCGAACTCGCCGCGTTCGTGCCGAGTGAGGGTGAAGCCCAGCGGCAGTTCCGGCGCGCGGTGGACGATCACTGGCGCTACGCGAACGCGGCGACCGTCGCGTCGGGAAGTATCGAGATGCAGAAGATCCTGCTCGCTCGCTCACTGCTGAGCGCGCCCCGCCTGTCCGGGGAGGCCGCATGACCACCGCGCCCTTCCCTTCCGACGGTCATGCCATGACCATCGAATTATCCGACGAGGCACAGGAATTCGGTAGGCAGGCGTTGCGCGCGCTGCGCGCCGCAGGCGGCGACGAACTGGTGCAGGCCGCCGAATCGGAACCCGCGCGCAGGCACGAACTCGTCGCCCCGGTGCTCGACGCGCTCGGCGCGTGGGATCTGGAGCCGCGCCGCGATCCGGAGGAATTGGAAGCGGCCGCGGCGCTGTGCCGCAGCGCGGGCTACTGGGCGACGCCGTACCCGGTCGCCGAGCGGCTCGCCCGTCCGATCGGCATGGACGTCGACGGCCTCGTCGTCGTCGCCGGTGACGAACCCACCGCCGCGTTGGCCGGGGTGGATCTGCGCTGGGCCGCGGTGACCCTGGAGGGCGCGCGCGGCGAGATCACCGTGCTGCCGTCGAGCGAATCCGCGCGCTACTCCGCGTTCACGACCGGTGTGCGGGTGCGCCCGGTCGACACCGAAGGCGCCGCCGATGTCGCGCTGGCGCTGGTCCTGCCCTGCTGGACGCTGCTCGGCATGCTGGATCGCGCGATCGAATCGGCCCGCGAACACGTGCTCGTGCGCGAACAGTTCGGCAAACCGCTGGCCGAATTCCAGTCCGTGCAGTTCCAGCTGACCGATGCCGAAGTCGACCGGCGCGGGGTCGACATGCTCGCCAGGTACGCGCTGTGGAGTATCCAGGCCGGCCGTGAGGACGCGCTCATCGACGCGCTCTCGCTGCGCTCGGCGATACTCGACGCGGCCGACACCATCTTCCGCGCCGCGCACCAACTGCACGGCGCCACCGGCTTCTGCGACGAGACGCCGCTGTCGTGGCTCTCGCGCTACAGCCTGCCGCTGCGACGTTTGCCCTTCGCCTCCATCGGCACCGACGAAGCGCTGGCCGCCCACATGGGCCGCCGCGGGCCCGCGGGACTTTTCACCCAGATCGGGGGAGTGTGAGTCGCATGGGATACGACCTGCCCGCGGTGCTGACCGTGGAATCCGAGGGCCCCGTCCGCATCGTCACCTTCAACAGGCCCGACGAACTCAATGCCGTCAACGCCGATCTGCACCGCGCGGTCGCCGAGGTCTGGCGGCAACTGGCCGCGGACCAGGAGGCCAGGGTCGTGATCCTGACCGGCGCGGGCCGCGCGTTCAGCGCGGGCGGCGACCTGGACTGGATCACCACCTTCCTCGACGATCCCGCCGCGCGTGACGAGAGCATCCGCGAGGGCGCGCAGATCATCGAGGAGATGCTGCGCTTCCCGCTGCCCGTGATCGCCGCCGTCAACGGCGCGGCCATGGGACTCGGCGCGAGCATGGCGGTGCTGTGCGATGTCGTGCTGATGTCGGAACGGGCCTACCTGGCCGATCCGCATGTCGCGGTCGGACTGGTCGCGGGAGACGGCGGCGCGGCGTTCTGGCCGCTGCTCACCCCGATCCTGCGCACGCGCGAATTCCTCTACACCGGTGATCGCATCGATGCCGCCACCGCGGTCGAGGTGGGATTGGCCAGCCGCACCGTCGCGCCGGACGAACTGCTCGCCGAGGCGCGCAAACTCGCCGAACGCCTCGCCGCGATGCCCGCGGAGGCGTTGCGCAGCACCAAACGGGTGGTGAACATGTACCTGTCGCAGGCCCTCGGTGGGCCGATGCAGGCGGGTTTCGCCGCCGAGGTCTCCACCATGAAGTCCCCCGAACACCGGGAGCGACTGCTGGCGATCAGGGCACGCGCGCGGTGACCGGGCGCGATCTGCACGAGTTCCGCGCCGAGGTGCGTCGGTGGTGTCGGGACAACGTCCCGGCCGACTGGCGACAGGCTCAGACGGGACCGTCCGAGGCGGAATTCGTTCGCTTCCAACAGGAGTGGTTCCAGAAATTGCGCTCCGCGGGTTACGCGGTGCCGCACTGGCCCGCCGCCTACGGCAGCGGCATGTCGATTCCGGAACAGGTGGTGCTCTACCAGGAACTCGCCGCGCACGACGCGCCGCGCCTGGTCCTGGCCTTCGTCGCGGTCCATCACGCCGCCGCGACGCTGCTCGCGGCGGGCACAGAGGAACAGCGCAAGCGGCATCTGCCCGCCATTCTCGACGGTGAACTCTGGGTCCAGGGCTTCTCCGAACCGGGGGCGGGATCGGATCTGGCGGCACTGCGCACCACCGCGCGCCGCGACGGCGACACCTACCGGGTGACCGGACAGAAGGTCTGGGCCAGCGGCGCGCAATACGCGGACTGGTGCCTGCTGCTGGCACGCACCGACCCGGACGCGCCCAAACGTCGCGGTATCTCGTACTTCCTCATGGATATGCGCACACCGGGCATCGAAGTGCGCCCGATCCGCAACGCGGCGGGCGAATCGCATTTCTGCGAGATCTTCCTCGACGACGTGCCCGTTCCCGCCGCCAACCTGATCGGCGCGGAGAACGCGGGCTGGCAGGTCGCGCAGCGGACCCTCGGCGCCGAACGCGGGCTGACCATGCTGGAGCTGGCCGAACGTCTCGGCAACGCCGGATTCCGCTGGCTGGTCGAGGCGTGCGCGACCCCCGACGCGACCGGACGACGTCCGGTCGACGACCCGGTGGTGGCCGACCGACTGGTCGCACTCGATATCGAGATCACCGGATTGCGCGCGCTGTGCAGCGATCTGGTCGAACGTCACGACACCGGCACCGCCGGTCCGGCCGACGCCTCCATCGTGAAGTTGTACTACAGCGAACTGCTCCAGCGCATGACCGATTTCGGCACCGAGGTCGGCGGCGTCGGCGCGCATACGGTGCTGCGTAAACCGATGTCCGGCGGGTGGGAATCCGGAGCGTGGGTTCTCGATTTCGTCGGCTCGTGGGAATGGACCATTCCGGGCGGAACCAGCGAGATCCAGCGCACCATCATCGGTGAGCGCGGGCTGGGACTGCCCAGGGAACCGACGGGGACGTGATGAGCGAAGCATTCGCGGCGGGCGACGAATTCGCCGAGATCCACGACGAACTGCGCGCGGTGGCCCGTGATCTGCTCGGCAAGGCCGGTCGCGAGACCGCCATCGACTGGTCGCTGATCGCCCGCTCCGGCTGGCTCGGTCTGGAAGCGCCCGCCGAATTCGACGGAGCCGAAGCCACGTTCGCGGAAGTGGCGGTCCTGCTCGGTGAGCTGGGACGGGCGGCGGCATCGGGTGCCTACCCGGCGGTGGCCGCGCTCGGACTCGGCGCGCTGGGCCTGGTGAGCCCGAACCCGGAACGCGACACGCTGCTGCGCGGCACCGTCGCGGGCGCGTCCGTGCCGATCGTCGTACTGTCATCGGGGCGTTCGCCCGCACTCGATCCCGACACCGCGCCGGAATTCCGGCTCGTCGACGGTGAGAACGGACCGACCCTGCACGGCAGCGCCGATTTCGTGCTGGACGCGGTCTCGGCTGACCGGCTGCTGATCCCGGCGAGCACACCCGACGGCGCGATCGTGCTCGCCGCGATCGAACCGGGTGACCTTGTCACCGAACAACCGGTCGTCGACGAGACGCGCGGATTCGGGCAGGTCCGCATCGACGGACTGTCGCTCACGACGGAGCAGGTGTGGCATTTCGACGATGACGGTGCGCGCGCCGTCGGGCGACTGCGTGACCGCGCCGTGGTCGCACTCGCCTGCGACAGCCTCGGGCTGAGTGAGGCCATGCTGGACGCGACCGTCGAATACGTCGCGGTCCGCGAACAATTCGGCCGCCCCGTCGGCTCGTTCCAATCGGTCAAGCACGCGTGCGCGGACATGCTGGTCCAGGTGACCGTCGGCAGGCAACTGGTCTCGGCTGCCGTACGCGCCCTCGTCGCGGACACACCCGAGGCGAGCACCGCGGCCTCGATGGCCAAGGCGTTCACCAGCGCCGCCGCCGTCGACGTCGCGGGCAAGGCGATGCAACTGCACGGCGGCATCGGCTACACCTGGGAAAGCGGCATCCACCAGTACCTGAAGCGGGCCGTGCTCAACCGCTCCCTGTTCGGCTCTCCTGCCGAACACCGGAAAGTATTGGCCCGCCGCTACCTTCCTTCCGCCGCCGAGTAGACGCCGACTCGGTGCGGCGGCGCACCGGCCGTGGACATCGAGACAACCCGAAACACGATGAGCCCGAACAGTGTTGTCTGTTCGGGCTTCGTCGTGTGGCGCGGGGACGCCCGGCCCGAGCGGACAATGTCGCCTCGAACAGACGGGTTCATGTACCTGAGCGCCGCGTTTGTCCGCGTAGGCCGGGCCTTCCGGATCCGATTCGGAACGACACCGCGTGCCCGGCGCCCCGGGACACGACAAGGCCCGAACAGCTGAGCGGCTGTTCGGGCCTTGTCGTGTCACGTGACGGGATCCGCCGTAGCGCGCGGACGGATCGGACGACGCCGTTGTCGGGATCCGGTCCGCCGCGCGCGTGGGACGCGGGCGACGGACCGGCGACAACGTCGTTGTCGACGCCGGACCCACCCCGCGGCCGTGCCGGGGGCCTTCGTGCGGCTAGGTTTCCAGCCGCTGTGCGGCGAGCAGCCGCAGGTCACTCGATTTGATCTTGGCGCTGCCGGTGATCTCGATATCCTCTTCGGCGAAGAAGAGCACGTGCCGGGGCACCTTGTAGCTGGCAAGGCTTTCGCGCAGGAAGGTGCGGATCGCCTCGCCGTCGAGCGTCGTGTCCGCGTGCGGCACGACACAGGCCACCACGACCTCGCCGAGGGTTTCGTGCGGAACACCCACGGTGCGACCGACCTTCACGCCGGGGTAGCGGTTGAGTTCCTCGTCCACTTCCAGCGGGGAGACGTTGGCGCCACCGGTCTTGATGATGTCGGTGAGCCGTCCTTCCCAGTAGAGGCGGCCGATATCATCGAGGTAGCCGCCGTCGCCGGTGTGGAAATAGCCGTCCTCGTCGAGCGTCTCGTCCAGCGGGATGCCGACGTAGCCGAGCATCAGGGTCGGGCCCTTGACGCAGATCTCGCCGCGTTCCCCGCGTGTCAGCACCAGGCCGGTGAGCGGGTCGACGACCTTGATCGTATTGCCGGGCAGCGGCTCGCCACTGCTGCCCGCGATCACGTCCTCGGGGGTGTTGGCCGCGAAACACGTGGTGATGGTGAAGGTTTCGGTATTGCCGTAGGCGTGACCCGGTTCTGTCCAGTCGGTTTTCACCGTGGGATGCCGTGCGGCCGGGTAGTCGCGGTCGACGAACCGCAGACTGCTCAGATCCACCGTCGCCCAGTTGGGCGCGCCCTCGAGCTGTGCCCACTGATGCGGCCACGCGACCGGGAAATTCACCCGCTCGGACTGCATCAGTTCCAGGGCCGCCGCACCGTCGAAGGTCGACTGGAGTACCAGTGATCCGCCCGCGGCGAGGGTGGAGCCCAGCGCCTGACCGAAGTTGCCCGACCAGAAGAACCCGTTGGCGGTCCAGCAGCGGACGTCGTCTTCCGGACCGAAACCGAACATCCGCCGGAAACGCCACATCTGGATCGTGACGCCCCGATGCGCGCTGCGGATGCCCTTGGGCTTACTCGTGGTGCCCGAGGAGAAGAACAGGACAGCGGTATCGCTCGGGTTCACCGACGCGGCGCTGGCCTCGATCAGTTCGACCGGTTCGGTCTGTCCGCGGGCCACGAAGGTGTCCCAGTCGTCGATCGCGCCGCCTGGCACCGGCTCGCCGACGACGGCGAGATGGCGCAGGAACGGGTAGGTCGCCGACTGCGCGGCGCCGGGCGCGGAGGTACCGATGGCCGGTTCCAGATCGGTCAGCACCGACGCGAAATCCCTTTTCACCACGGTGCGTTCGAACAGCAGGACCGAGACTCCGGACAGCCCGAGCAGATGCTCGAGTTCGGCCGGGGTGGAGAAGGTGCTGAGCGCGACGGCGACACCGCCCGCCAGCGCGGTGCCGAAGACGGCCGCGAGCCATTCGGGGCGGTTCGTCATCAGCACGCCGACGCGGCTGTCCTTGCCGACGCCGCAGGCGCGTAGCGCCCGCGCCACCTCGACGGAGCGTTCCCACAGCTCGTCGTACGTCCAGCGGGTGACACCGGCGTCGTCGTGGAAGACCAGGGCCTCGCGACTGCCGAACTGCTGTGTCACCTCGCGTAGGAAGCCCGGCAGGGTGAGGGTGCCCAGGCCCGGCTCGTCCGCTAGCGGCAAGCCGGACGCGATCGCCGGTTGTTGTTCGGATACTTCCTTGGTTTCGGTGGTCATCCTCGACCTTCCCCGTTCCTTCCGCCGCCTCAGAACGGCAGTTCGACCTCGGCGACGCACTTGACGAGCGTGCCGCCATTCTGGTCGGTGAGCCTGAGCTCGACCTGGACCAGTGGTACGCCCCAGACAGACTGGGCTTCCTTGCCGATGATCTCGGCGTCGAAGTAGGTCACGTCGCCCTCGAACGCCGGAAGGCGGAAATCGGCCTTCGTGTGGCGCACCATGCCGTCGTTACCCGCCCAGTAGGCCAGGAAGTCGGTGCACCAGGCGCCCATGGTCGCGCCGTAGCCGTAGGCCCGCGCCATGCCGACCTCGCCGGCCTTCTCGTTATCGATATGGCCGCGCGAGGGGCCGACGTAGAGACCGTCGCGCAGTCGCGGATCGATCTTGGCGCCCTCTTCGTCGAAGCCGAACCCCTCGGTCCAGCCCGGATCCTGGTACACCCACGGATCCTTGATGCCCTCGGGCGCGGTCCAGCGGAAGGTGCCCCAGATGTTGAACAGGAAGGCGCGGTACTCGGTGGTGAAACTCGCGATCGAGTGCGGGCCGATGACGCGACGCGGCAGCTTGTCGCCGACCTTCACCTCGTCGAAATGCGGTGAGACACCGAGACGATTGGAATGCAGCCATTCGGTGCGCAGCGCGTCGACCTCGGCCAGTTCCTCGGCGGTCCAGCGCTTGAGCTCGCCGACCGAGTTGTCGTACATGCCGCGCTTGGCGGCTTCCTCGGCGAGGTAGCGGATGGCGGTGGAGCGTTCGCGGGCGACGAGCACGCCGTTCTGGTTGCGGTGGGTGGTGTCACCGCGCGAGAACATGGTCGGCCCGGCGAATTTCGTGTCCGCGACCTTGTAGTCGTGGAAACGCCGATCCTGGAACAGGGTGTCGCCGGGGCGCACGGGCGCACCGTAGAACCACCACTCCTCGCCACCGAAGATCAAGTGGCTGTTGGGGATATGGCCGACACACGCGGGCGCTGCGCCGTGACCGTAGTCCAGTCCGACCGCAATCGACTGCGGAGCGACCAGGCCGCCGTAGCGGGACTCCCTGGCGAATTCCTGATCCCAGTGCAGCGGATTGGGGTAGTCCATCGCCATCACCCAGCGGCGGATATCGGAGGTGCTGCACGGATCCCACAGCTGACCGCCGCCGATCGGCTTGCCGACCCGGTGGTCGACGTCGGACAGATCGAGTTCGACGGTCGGCTCCGCCGCTACCGCCTTGGTGGCGGCGGTCTTGGTGGTGCGGGTGGTCTTCGCCGCGGGCGCGGCTTTCGCCGCGGTGGTCTTCTTCGCCGCTGGTGCGGCCTTCGCCGCCGGTGCGGCGGCTTTCCTTGTGGTTGCCACGAACAAACTCCTGATCAGCGATTCACGTCGACGACGATGCGACCGCGCACGGTGCCGTCGATGAGCCGGCTCGCCTCCGCGATGGACTCACCGAGACCGACTTCCTGGGCGATGGACTCCAAGGCGGTGGGGTCGAGGTCACGGGCCAGTCGGGCCCAGGCCTCGAGACGGCGCGGTTTGGGCGCCATCACGCTGTCGACGCCCAGCAGCGCGACTCCGCGCAGGATGAACGGCGCGACGGTGGCCGGGAAATCCATGCCCTGGGCCAGGCCGCAGGCCGCGACGGCGCCGCCGTAGCGGGTCTGCGCGGCCGCGTTGACCAGGGTGTGGGAACCCGCGGTGTCGACGACACCGGCCCAGCGTTCCTTCTGCAGCGGCTTGCCGCGCTCGGACAGTTCGGCGCGATCGATGATGGTGCCCGCGCCGAGGCTCTGGAGGTATTCGGTCTCGGAGGTCTTGCCGGTGGCGGCGGCCACGCCGAATCCGACCTTGGTCAGCAGCGCGATCGCGATGCTGCCGACGCCGCCGGTCGCACCGGTCACCAGGATCTCGCCCTGGTCGGGCGTGACGCCGTGGCGCAGCAGCGCCTCGACGCACAGGCTCGCGGTGTACCCCGCGGTGCCGATCGACATCGCCTGGCGCGCGGTGAATTCCGCGGGCTTGGGGATCAGCCAGTCGCCGTCCAGACGCGCCTTCTGCGCGAGGCCGCCCCAGTGCTTCTCACCGACACCCCAGCCGTTGAGGATGACCTCGTCGCCCGCCGAGTAGTCCGGATGCGCGCTGTCGGTGACGACGCCGGCGAGATCGATGCCGGGGACCATCGGGAACGACCGCACGACCGGCGACGAACCGGTGATGGCGAGGGCGTCCTTGTAGTTGAGGGTCGAATACGCCACCTCGACGGTGACGTTCCCCTCGGGAAGCGCCGCTTCATCCACATTCGTCAGCGCGACTTTTGTTCCCTCGTCGCCCTTTTCGATAACAACTGCCGCAAACATTCGGAGCGGATTCCTTCCTCGCCCTTGGACTTTCCGGATCTCGCACATCAATTTTCGTCATACGAGAATTAGATTCTCCAGATGGGAAAACAATATTTCCATTATTGGTACCGGGTGTCAACCGGCTCTGACCAGCGCAAGCGCACAGGTCAGCGGGTCGTCCAGCCGCCGTCCACGACGATCGTCTGACCTGTGACGTAGCGGGCCGCGTCACCGGCCAGCCAGGTGACCGCGCCGACGATGTCGTCGGCCGTTCCCTCGGTCGGCAGGGGAGTGTTGCGGCGCAGATAGTCCGCGCCGCGGTCGCTGTCGTAGAGGCTGTCGGTGATCTCGCTGCGGAAGAATCCGGGCGCGACCGTATTCACCCGGATCGAATGCCGGGCCCACTGCACCGCGAGTTCGGCGGTGAGTCCGGAAAGCCCCGATTTGCTCGCGGCGTAGGAGGCCTGGGGAATTCCCGGCACGCCGACCCGTCCGCTGATCGAGGAGATATTGACGATCGATCCACGTCCGGCGTCGCGCATGTACGGGAACACCGCCTGCGCGAGCAGGAACGGGGCGATCAGATTCAGGCCGAGCGTCCGGTGCACGTCTTCGAGCGATTCGGATTCGGCGCGATCGTTGCTGAAGCGGTTGCCCGCGGCGCTGACCAGGATCTCCGGTGGTCCGAGCGCGTCGACCACCGCCGGAACCACGTCGCCGACCCGGTCGGAGTCGCCGAGATCGCAGACGACGGGATGTCCGTCGATGCGCTTGGCGAGTTCGGTCAGCCGGTCCTCGCGGCGCGCGACCACGGCGACCTTGGCGCCGAGCGCGGCCAGGGATTCCGCGACCGCGACCCCGAGACCGGACGACGCGCCGGTGACGATGGCGACCCGGCCGTCCAGGTCGAACAGTCGTGTCGCGTGCTCGCGGGGCAGGCTCACCGGGAGACCTCCGTTGTCCGGTCGGCGGCGGGCGCGGCGAGTTCGGTGAGCTTGGTGCGTTCCACCTTGCCCATGGCGTTGGTCGGCAGCGCGTCGACCCGCACCCAGATCTCGGGCACCTTGTATCCGGCCAGGTCCCGTTTGCACAGCGCCGCGAGTTCCGCGAAATCGACCGTTGGGGAAATGCTTTCGACGATCGCCGCGACCTTCTGGCCGAGCCGTTCGTCAGGGACGGGGCAGACCGCGACCTTGTTCACGTCCGGATGGGCGCCGATGACCCGCTCCACCTCGAGCGGGTACACATTCGCGCCGCCGCGAATGATGACCATCTTCTTGCGATCGAGCACCGACAGCATGCCCTCGGCGTCGACGGTGCCGATATCGCCGGTGGGGGTCGGACCCGGTTCGGGGGGCCGCACGCGACCATCCTCCCAATAGCCGAGCATCGGTGTCCACAGTCCGGCCCACGGTCCCGCGGTGGCGGGTGCGACCTTCAACTCGCCGAGCCCGCCGGGCGGCAGGCGTCGGCCGTCGTCGTCGTAGGCGGCGACATCGAACTGGGGCATCACCAGGCCGCTGCTACCGGGCGACCACTGCGAGCCCGGCTTGTCGATGGAGACGACGGTGGGGGTTTCGGTGAGGCCGTAGGTGACGCGGGGGGAGATGCCGTGCGCGGCGGCGAAGGCCTTGCGGATGGTGTCGGGGGTGTCGCTGCCGCCGCTCCAGACCTCCCGCAGCGAGCTCAGATCGAGCTCGGGCCGCCGTGCCAGGTCGTAGAGCTGGGCGGGCGCGCCGTTCCACACGGTCACGCGATGGCGAGCGATCCACTCGGCCACGCCTTCGAGATCGCGGCGGTTCATGACGACCGCGCAACCGCCTGCCTGTGCCGTGAGCAGGGTCGACAGCACCATCAGATTGAGGATCGTGAACGGAAAGCTGTCGCCTTTGCGCAGTTCGGGGCCGTATCCGCGGGTGGCGACCAGCGCCGCGCCCGGCAGCAGCAGGTTACGCTGACTGTGCACGACGGCCTTGGGCTTACCCGATGTCCCGCTGGTGAAGGCGATACCCGCGGGTGCGTCGATGTCGAGTTCGACGGCGGGCGGCGCTTGGGCCGATTCGGTCAGGGCGGCCCAGCGCTCGGCGTCGACGGTCTCGGGCGTGTCGAGCAGCCAGCGCGGTCCGGCGAGTACCACCGTCGGCGTGACCAGATCGACCAGATGTCGCTGTTCGGGAGCCGACAGGGCCTCGCCGATGCCCGCCCACACGGCGCCGATCCGCTGCGTGCCGTGAAAGGCGACGACGATGCCGAGGTCGTTGGGCAGGCACGCGGCGACGCGGTCGCCGGGGCGCACGCCGAGCGACCACAGGGCGCCCGCCGCGCGGTCGGCTCGTTCGTCGAGTTGGGCGTAGGTCAGGGAGCCGGAGGCGGCTTCTACGGCCGTCGCGTCGGGCTCGGCGCGCAGAGGCGCGTCGAGCACACGGGCGATCGGTCGAAGGGGGGCCGGGCCCGGTGGGCTGTCGCCGTTGAAACTGTCCACAGCGTCTTTGATATCACTATCCTTGCAAAGATTCATCAGATAGCCTCACGGTACCCATCGCGATGGGATTTGTGTAGACACCGGAGAGGTCGCAAAAAAGGACGTGGCGATGGAACATACAGGCCCGCTGTCCGGCATCCGTGTCATCGACCTGACGGCGATGGTCATGGGCCCATACTGCACGCAGATCATGGCCGATATGGGCGCGGAGATCATCAAGATCGAACCTCCGGCCGGCGACAACACCCGCTTCATCTCGGTAGGCCCCGAACGCAGCATGGGCGGCGTCTTCGTCAATGTCAACCGGGGCAAACGCAGTGTGGTGCTGGACCTGAGATCCGACGAGGGCGCCGCAGCGCTGCGCGACCTGGTGGCCACGGCCGACGTGTTCATCCACTCCATGCGCGCCTCGGCGATCGATCGGCTCGGATTCGGCTACGACGCGGTCGCGGCACTGAATCCGTCGATCGTCTACACCAACTGCTACGGCTACGGCCGCCGCGGTCGCGACGCCGATCTGACCGCCTACGACGACACCATCCAGGCCGAATGCGGTCTGCCGTCGGTCCAGGAACAGCTCACCGGAACCGCCGGATACGTCGGCACCATCATGGCCGACAAGATCGCGGGCCTGACCGCGGTGTACGCGACGATGATGGCGCTGTTCCATCGCGAGCGCACCGGCGAGGGCCAAGAGGTCGAGGTCGCCATGTTCGAGACCATGGCCGCGTTCATGCTGGTCGAACACGCCAACGGCGCGCTGTTCGAACCGCAGCTCGGGCCCGCGCACTATCCGCGCGCGGTCACCCCGAATCGCAAGCCCTATCGCACCGCCGACGGCTACCTGTCCGCGCTGGTCTACAACGACAAGCAGTGGACGACCTTCGTCGGCGCGGTGCGTCCCGCCTGGGCGGGCCCGGAATTCGCGACGCTGGAACAGCGCGCGGCGCGGATCGACGTCGTCTACGCCAGGCTCGCCGAGACCTTCGCCGAGCGCACCACCGATCAGTGGCTGGAACTGCTTCGCGCGCTGGGTATTCCGTGCGCGCCGGTCCGCTCGCTGGACGAATTGTTCGACAATCCGCACCTGAACGACGCGGGCTTCTTCGAAACCGTCGAATCCTCCTACGGGCCTTTGCGTTTCCCCGGCCCTCCGACGTGGTTCTCCCGGACGCCCGGCCGGGTCGCCGGTCCCGCGCCGCGACTGGGTGCCGACACCGAGGAAGTGCTCGGCGCACTGCGCGAACACGCGGACGTGGGCGCGAACGGAACGACTCACGCGAACGGAAAGGCACAGCCGTGACGACAGTGCTCGAGGCGGACGAACTGGATCTGCGCACGATCCTGCGCCCCGGCGACCGGATCGTCATCGGACAGGCGTGCGGTGAACCGACCACGCTGCTCGAGGCGCTCATCGCGCAGGGCCGCGAGATCGGCGGACTGTCCGCGTTCGTCGCCACCAGTTTCTCCGGGATCTTCACCCCCGAGGCCACCGAATCCTTCGCGCTGTCGAGTATGGGCGCGATCGGCACCCTGCGTTCGCTCACCAAGGAACATCGCCTGGCCATCGTGCCGTGCCATGTCAGCCGGGTCGGTCCGCTGATCGAATCCGGGGCCATCGGCTGCGACGTCGCCTTCGTCCAGGTGAGTCCGGCCGACGAGAACGGTGAGCACAGTTTCGGGCTCATCAGCGACTACGTGCGCGCCGCCGTCGCCACGGCGCGGGTCGTGGTGGCCGAGGTCAACGATCAGGTGCCGTTCACCCTCGGCGAGCGGCTGGCCGCCTCCGATATCGATGTCGCCGTGCGGGTCTCGCGTCCACCGGTGCGGGTCCGGGCCGCGAACGTCAGCGAAACCGACTCGGCCATCGCGAAATTCGCCGCGGCCTATATCGAGGACGGCTCGGTGTTGCAGGTCGGGGTCGGCGCGGTGCCCGACGCGATGCTGCGACTGCTGCACGACCGTGTCGATCTCGGCGTGCATTCGGGCATGATCGGCGACGGACTCGTCGACCTGGTCGAGGCGGGCGTTCTCACCAACGCGCGCAAGAAGATCGACCGGGCCGTCTCGGTCACCGGTGCGCTCATCGGCACCGACCGGCTGTATCGATTCGCCGACCGCAACCCGTCGATCCGGATGTGCGCCACCGGCTACACCCACGATGCCGGGGTGCTCGCGCAGATCGAACGTCTGGTCACCATCAATTCCGCGATGGAGGTCGACATCACCGGCCAGGTGAACGCCGAACAGAGCGGCGCGTCCTACCTGGGCGGCACCGGCGGCCAGGTCGATTTCGTCCGGGCGGGCGTGCGTTCGCCCGGCGGTCATTCGATCATCGGGCTGCCCGCCACGGCCAAGGGCGGCACCATCAGCCGGATCACCGTGGCACTGAGCGGCCCGGTGACCACCGCGCGCAGCGATGTGGACGTGATCGTCACCGAATTCGGCGCGGCCGAACTCGCCGGGCAGACGCTGGCCGAGCGCACCCGCAGGTTGATCGCCATCGCCCACCCCGACTTCCGTGAAGAGCTGGAGCGCGCGGCACACGTCGTCCAGCAGAGAGGTTTCTGATGTCGGACGCCGTACTCTTCGATGCCCGATCCGATGGCATCGCGATCATCACCATCAACCGGCCCGAGCGCCGCAACTGTCTGGCGCTGGACGTGCGCGCCGGACTGTTCGAGGCGTGGGACCGGTTCGAGCGCGATCCGGATCTGCGCGTGGCCGTCCTCACCGGCGCGGGCCCCAAGGCGTTCTGCGCCGGCGGCGATCTCGAGGAGATGGTGCGCACCGGGATGACGGTCCCGCCGCGCGATATGTTCGCGCTGCCCTACGACACCATCGAACTGTCCAAGCCGACCATCGCGGCGGTCAACGGCGCGGCGTTCGCCGGTGGCTGGATGATCGCGCAGGCCTGTGATCTGTGCGTCGCGAGCACCACCGCGACCTTCGCGGTCACCGAGGTGAAGGTCGGCCGCAGTTCGCCGTGGGCGGCGCCGCTGATCCATATGATCCCGCAGCGGATCATGATGGAGCTGTTGCTGACCGGTAAGCCGATCACCGCGCAGCGGGCCTACGAGATCGGTCTGGTGAATCGCCTGGCCGAGCCGGAGGATCTGCTCGACGCCGCGATCACGCTGGCGACCGAGATCACCGCGGGCGCACCGCTTTCGGTGCGCGCGGCGCGGGATACGGTCATGCTGGCGACCGAGATGGGGCGTTCGGCGGCACTGGAGGCCGCGCGGCACGCGTCGACGCACTGCTACGAGAGTTCGGATGCGCAGGAGGGGCCGCGTGCCTTCTCGGAGAAGCGCACGCCGCAGTGGACCGGTCGGTGAGCAGGTCTTCAGCGTGCAGGTCGCTGACCTGCCGGTATTGACCGTCCGCGAAGTGCCGTGCTAAGCATGTGCACAGCCCAAAATGCTGAGCGAGCGCTCAGGCCAATGGCCTGAGCGCTCGTCGGTACCGTCGGGGGTTGCCCATCCGACGTGTGCGATTTCACCGATCAGGAGTGTGCCGTCATGGCCGGATCATCAGTACCCCAGCGCGACACCGCCACTGCCTCGGTGGTGACCGTACGACTCGACGGCGGGGAGTCCGTCGTCGAGATGAAGCCGGACGAGACAGTGCTGGAAGCCGGTCGCCGCACCGGACTCAATCCGCCGTTCGCCTGCGAGGCGGGCAACTGCGGCACATGCATGGCGCGACTCATCGAGGGTCGTGTCGAGATGCGGGTGAACGACGCGCTGACAGACGAGGATGTCGCCGAGGGGTACATCCTCACCTGTCAGTCGGTCCCACAGACGCCGTCGGTGGTCGTCGAATACGAGTGATTCCCGGCGTTCGGCCGGAGAGCACAAGCCTTCGTCCGGAGCGTGCCGCGTTGAGCCAGCCGATAACCGCGGCGCTCGGCGGGAGTCCGCAGTAGTCAGCCGGAGACCACAGCGGTTGGGCCGGAGACCGCGGCATCGGGCCCTGTGGAGGGGCTTCGACCGCCGTCTCCGGCGTCAACCGTTGTTCGCGGCGATCAGCCCCGCGCGGCGGCACATACGCCACCGTCCACGAGCAGATCCACGCCGTTGAGGAAACTCGCCTCGTCGGAGAGCGCGAAGGCGACCACCGCCGCGAGTTCCTCGGGCCTTCCCGTGCGCCCCAGCGGGGTCCGCGCGACCAGCGCCTGCATACTCGCGTGCTGCTCGGCCTCCTGACGCCCCTGCGGGGTGTCGATCATGCCGGGTGACACCGAGCAGATGCGGCCGCCCGCCGCGCCGATACGGATCGCTTCGCGTCGGACGAACTGCTTCACACCGTATTTCGCCCACGAGTAGGCGACGCCCGGATCTTCGACCGACGGGCCGACGGCCGCGCGTACGGCGTCGAGGAATCCCTCGGCGAGCGGATCGTCGAGAATCTCGGCGACCGCGGGCTCCGCGGCGATACCCGCCAGGACCGGCGCCATCGACGCGAAACACACCGTCGCGGTGCCGGTGGTGACCAGCGGCCGCAGCTCGCGGGCGAGCAGGGCGGTGCCGACCAGGTCCACGGTGAAGATGCGTCGCCAGTCGGCCATGGTGGGGGAGATGCCCGCGACATGGGCGACGGCCCGCAGGGTGCCGAGTTCGCCCGCGCGCGCGGCGATTTCCGCGACGCCGTCCGCGTCGGAGATGTCGATGACGATCGGTTCGATCCGCGCCGACCCCCGCGCCGCGAGGGCATCGGATGCCGTGGCGAGGGTTTCCTTGTCCAGGTCGGCGACGAGCAGCACGTCGACCATGGTCGACAGCCGTTCGGCACAGGCCAGACCCATGCCGCGGCCGGCGCCGGTGACGATCCCCACGGTGGTCATGAGGCACTCCGTTCGGTGGCCCAGCAGTCCGAGAGGCCGGGTTCGGTCAGACGGTTGACGAGTTCGATCCTGATACCCGACGGACCGCGCAGGAAGGCGAATTGCGGCAGGCCGTTGGGCAGGTCGCGGGTCACCTCGCTGGCGTAACCGTTGTCGAGCAGCGTGGCCGCGTCGGCGGCGAGGTCGTCGGACCAGTAGCCGAGGTGGTGGATGCCGCCGCCCGAAGGCTCCCACAGCGTGCCGGGGATCGAACGGACGATCTCGATGCGCGGGACGGTCACCGAGTAGGTGCACGCGAGATCGATGACGGTCGCGCCCGCGGGCGTGGTCACCTCGACGGAGCCGCCGACCTGCGGGCCCCACCGGTAGCCGAAGGCCTCCGACAGTTCGGCCACGGTCGCCTCGAAATCGTCGGAGACGATGCCGAGATGGAATTGGTTCTCGGCCCGGATCATCGGGTTACCGCCCGACGTGCCGGACGGTGGAGAACGAGATGGGCACCGGTGTTGTTGATGACCCCTCTCCTTTCGGTCGAAAGGTATATCGACTACTGGTCGCCGGACAGATCGACCAGGATCTTGCCGACCGCGCGACCCTCGGCGACCTCGCGCAGCGCGGCGCCGACGTCGGCCAGCGGATACTCGCCGCCGATATGCGGGCGGATCCGGCCCTCGGCCAGCATGGCGGCCAATTCGTCCTCGTTGCGGCGGTATTCGGCCGGATCGAGATCGTGGAACTGGAAGCCGAGTAGGTGGACGCCCTTGATCAGCACCAGGTTCAGCGGGATGTCCGGGATGACGCCCGAGGCGTAGCCGACGGTGACGAAACGGCCACCGCGCGCCAGTGTGCGCAGCGCGGGTACCGACAGGTCGCCGCCGACCGGATCGACCACGGCGTTCGCGCCGTCGGGGAGCGCCTCGCGCAGGGCGGCGCGGATGTCACCGGCCGTCCGGTCGATGAGGTGCGCCGCTCCGTATCGTTTCGCCGCCGTGAGCTTTTCCGGCGACGACGCGACCGCGGTCACCTCGGCGCCCAGCTGGACGGCCAGTTGCACGGCCGCCAGCCCGACCCCGCCGCCCGCGCCGAGCACGATCAACCGATCGCCCTCGCCGATCCGGGCCATCGACCGCAGCGTGTGATACGCGGTGCGATAGGCGACCCCGAACGCGGCCGCGGTGGGCAGATCCACCCCGTCCGGTATCCGCGCCAGCTTCTTCGCCGCGAAGACCACCTGTTCGGCGAAGGCACCATACAGTCCGGTGCCGGTGACGCGGTCACCGATCGCGAGATCGGTGACCGCACTGCCTGTTTCGATGACCGCACCAGCGAATTCGCTACCGGGAACGAACGGCGGCGGCACGCTGATCTGATACTTGTCGGCGATCAGCAGGACATCGGGGAAGTTGACCGCGGCCGACCCGACCCGGACCAGCACCTCGTCGGCGGCCGGTTCGGGTGCGGGCAGCGTGCGGATCTCGACCGCCTCGGGCGGTCCGTAGGCCGGGCAGACGGCCGCGCGCATGTCAGCGACCCTGCCACACCGGCGCGCGCTTCTCCAGGAACGCCATCGCGCCCTCTTTCGCGTCGTCGCTGGTGAAGACCTTGCCCTGCCAGTGTGTCAGCCGCCTGTCGGCCTCGGCCGCGTCGTCGACAGCCAACCTGACCAGTTCCTTGCACGCGGCCAGGCCGAGCGGCGCGTTGGCCGCGATCCGTTGGGCGAAGTCGAGCGCGGTCGCGAACACCTGATCCGCGGGGACGACCGCGTTGACGAGGCCGATCTCGTAGCCGCGTGCCGCGGTGATCGGATCGCCGGTCAGCGTCATCTCCAGGGCGATGTTCATCGGGATCCTGGTGCCGATGAAAGTTCCGCCGCCGCCGGGAATCAGCCCGCGTTTGATCTCGGGGAACGCGAATTTCGCGTCCTCGGAGACGATGAGCACATCGCCGCCGAGCAGTAGTTCCAGACCGCCGCCGATGGCGGAACCGTTGGCCGCGCCCACCACGGGCACCGACAGCTTGCCGCGCGCCAGGCGCAGGTAGGCGGCCGTATCGCGGTCCTCGTCGGAGAAGGAAGCCCCGGAGGAGAACGCGCGCAGATCCATCCCGGAACAGAACGCGCGGTCACCGGCGCCGGTGAGCAGCAGCGCGCGGATCTCCGTATCGCTTTCGGCCTCGAGAGCCGCCGCGCCGATGCCCTGCATCATCGCCACCGTCAGCGCGTTGCGGGCTTCGAGCCGGTTCAACCGGACCACCGAGACGGCGCCGTGCCGTTCGAACAGGAGTTCCGCTGTTTCGGTGTTGTCGCTCATCCCTTGTACCCGCTCGATTCGGCGAGTTCGGCGGCCGAGCGCATCAGCTCGGGAACGATCGCGCCGAAGGACTGGAGTGTGGTGTCGTCACCGGCGCGCTGGAAACCCTGCTCGAGCACGATCGCGAGCTTCCACTTGGCCAGCACGAGGTAGTAGTCGAGGTCGTCGACCTGACGGCCCGACACCTTCGAGTAGTGGTCGGCCAGCTGTTCGACCGAGGGCATGTACCTCAGATCGACGTAACCGGAGGTGGACGCCTCGGGAGCCGAGGTGTCCTGCGGCCACCCCTGTAGCATCCACGCGAGGTCGAGTTTGGGGTCGCCGACCGTGCCCATCTCCCAGTCCACGATCGCCGACATCCGCGCCGGTGCGCCGTGGTGGAACATGACATTGGCGAATTGGTAGTCGCCGTGCATGACACCGGGGACGAAGTCGAGCGGACGGTGCTCGCGCAGCCACGCCGTCGCGGTCTCCATACCGTCGAGTTCGCGTGCCTTGATGCGCTCGAAGAATCCGGTCCAGCGTTCCACCTGGCGTTCGTGGAAACCGTCCGGCCTGCCGAGATCGGCGAGACCGTTGGCCTGCCAGTCGAATTCGGACAGCAGCGCGATGCCCTCGGTGAGCTGGTATGCCAGGTCGGCGCGGGCCGACAGATCGGCGTCGAACGGCTCGGGCCAGTGCTGGCGCTGCTGCATCGGCGACCAGCCGTCGACGAAGCCCATCAGGTAGAATGTGCGCCCGAGCACCGAGGGATCGGTGCAGACCGAGACCGCCTCGGTGTGCGGCACGTCGGAACCGTCGAGGGCCTCGATGATGCGCCATTCGCGCAGGATGCCCTTGTCACGGTCGGCCGGGGCGGCCTTCGGCGGAATCCGCAGCACGCTGCGGTGATCACCGTGGCGGATCTCGTAGATCTCGTTCTGGGTGCCGCCGGAGAGCAGGCCGATCTCGATCGGGCCCCCGGCCTCCGGGAGACCGGTCTGTTCCATCCAGGCGGCGAGGCGGGTGACGTCCAGCGTCGACTCGGTCTCCGTTACTGCGTCGCTCGTCATCGGTTTCCTACTTCGTCTTCCAGGAATTCGGCGTACTTGGCCAGCGCGGCCTCGCGCTGGCGCGGAATCCATTCCGTCGGCCAGGTGTCCTCGGTGGGCTTGTGATCGCGCAGCACCTGTTTGGCGACGGTGGTCTTGTGCACTTCGGTGGGTCCGTCGGCCAGGCCCATCACGGCCGCGCCGTGGATCATCCGGAACAGCGGCAGTTCGTTGGTCGTGCCGAGCGCGCCGTGGATCTGCATCGATCGCCAGGCGATATCGTGCAGCACGGTCGGCATGACGACCTTCACCGCGGCGATGTCCTTGCGGACCTTCTTGTAGTCGTTGTGCTTGTCGATCTCCCACGCGGTGTAGAGCACGAACAGTCGGAACTGCTGCAACTGCGCGTACGAATCGGCGATGTAGCCCTGCACGAACTGCTTCTCCGACAGCCTGCTGCCCGCCGTCTCGCGGCTGAGCGCGCGTTCGCACATCATGTCGATCGCCTTGCGGGCCAAGCCGATGGTGCGCATCGCGTGGTGGATGCGTCCGCCGCCGAGGCGGGTCTGCGCGATGGCGAAGGCCTGTCCCGGGCCGCCGAGCAGGCCCGCGTTCGGCACCCGCACGTCGTTGTAGTGGATCAGCGCGTGCTGGCCCTCGCCCTCGGCTTCGCCGTAGAGGCCGACGTCGCGCACGATCTCGATGCCGGGGGTGTCGGTGGGTACCAGGAACATCGACATGCCCTTGTACGGGCTGACATCGGGGTCGGTGATCGCCATGACGATCAGGAACGCGGCGGTTCTCGCGTTGGACGAGAAGAACTTCCAGCCGTTGATGACCCAGTCGTCGCCGTCACGCACCGCGATGGTGCGGAACTGCGTCGGGTCGGCGCCCGCCTGCGGTTCGGTCATCGAGTAGCAGGAGAACAGCTCACCCTCGAGCAGCGGGCGCAGATAGCGCTCCTTCTGCTCGGGTGTCCCGTAGTGGGCGATGATCTCGGCGTTGCCGGTGTCGGGCGCCTGGCAACCGAAGACGATCGGGGCCCAGGACGAGCGGCCGAGGATCTCGTTGAGCAGGGCGAGTTTCACCTGCCCGTGGCCCTGGCCACCCAGATCGGGGCCCAGGTGGGTCGCCCACAGGCCCTGTTCGCGGACCCGCTGCTTGAGCGGGGCGATCGCCTTGCGTCGTCCTCCGTCCAGCGGCACGAACTGCTCGTGCGGCCAGACCAGGTCCAGTGGCTCGACCTCTTCGCGGACGAACTCCTCGGCCCAGTCCAGCTTCGCCTGGTACTCGGAGTCTGTTTCGAAATCCCATCCCATCGCATCTCCTCTCGCCATGAAGAATAAGCTTCTCCTGAAACAGAATGCAATTCTTGGCGAGGGCCGGGCCAGCGCTCGACGCTCGCGTTTTCGCAGCTGGCGTCAGCATTTGCGCTGGAGGAGCCTGTCGAGAATAATATTCTTGTGAAGGAGAACGCGGTGACGAACCTGGAGGTCGACCTGTCCTACGACAGCGCGGCGCCCGACGAGGCGGATCGCGTCGATGATGTCGCCGCGCGGATCGCCAAGCGCGCCCTGGCCAAGCGCCGCGCCGACTACGCCGACGAGATCCGGCGTCTGCTCGATGCCGCGCTGTCGGTGATGACCGCGGGCGGGGTGACCGCCAAGCCGAGGGTCGTCGATATCGTCGCGGCCGCGGGACTTTCCAACGACGCCTTCTATCGGCATTTCCCGTCCAAGGACGCGTTGGTTGCCGCCCTGCTGGAGGACGGCTCGGAGCGGCTGGCCCGCTACGCGGCGCATCAGATGGCCAAGGAATCCGATCCCCGCCTGCGCGTGCGCCGCTGGGTGGCCGCGATCCTGGCCCAGGCCGACGAACAGACCGCGGCGGCCACCCTGTCCGTGCTGTGGAACGCGGCCGGACCGGGCCTGGCGCTCGAGGCGGGCCCCGGAGTGGTCGGCAGCGGACTCGCCACCCTGCTGCGTGACACGCTCGCCGAATTGGGAAGCGCCGCGCCCGATTCGGATGCGGCGCTGATCGCCCATGTCGCCATCGGCACGCTGGCCGACCTGCTGCGACAGCGATCCGGTCCCACCGAGGACGACGTGGACCGGATCACCGCCTTCTGCCTGCGTGCCCTTACCCCGGGTTAGGTCACGGCGCCGTTCGCGCCGCGGAGGACCTCGAGCGGGGCGTGGTTGGCCCAGCCCTGGCCGGGCCAGTTGAACCAGCCCGCCGACGCGCTGGTGCCGCCGTCGGGATGCAGCGTGGACCCGGTGATGTAGGACGAGAGCGACGAGGCCAGGAACACCACGCTGTTCGAGATGTCGGTGACGCGCCCGACCCGGCCCATCGGGATCGCAACCTTGACCCCGACCGGATCGTCCAGCGCGCCGTCGGCGTGGCTGAACCGCGTCAGGTTCGGCGTCGGCACGTAGTCGGGCGCGACATTGTTGACCCGGATGCCGTCGGGGGCGACTTCCACGGCCAGGGTGCGGGCGAACTGTTCCACCGCCGCCTTGGCCGCCGCGTAGACCGCGAAACCCGGTGCGGCGCGGTGGGCTTCGATCGTGGTGATGTTCACGATGCTGCCGCCGCGTCCACCTGCGCGCATGCGGGGCACCGCCAGCGAGCACGCGTGCAGCACGTGGCCGAGGTTGGTGCGGATGACCGCGTCCCAACCTTTGGCGTTGGTCTCGGTGAACGGGGCGCGGAAGGTGCCGCCGACCACGTTGACCAGGGTGTCCAGGCGTCCCCATCGGGCGTCGACGGCGTCGAACAGCGCGGCGAGCACGTCGGGATTCCTGGCGTCGCCGACCTCGATCAGGATGTCGTGGCCGCGCTCGGCAGCCAGCCGTCCCAGTGCCGCCGCGGCGTCGGCGTCGGCGTCGAGTACCGCGGCCCGCACGCCGTTGGCGGCCAGGTCGGTGACGACCGCCTGACCCAGTCCGCCAGCGCCGCCGGTCACCACGGCGACCGTGTCGTGCAGGCCCGCGCGTTCCTCGAACCAGCCCATCAGCGGGCCGCCGTCGGATACGTGGTGCCGAAACCTTCGATGAAGTCCATCGTCTCGGCCTGTTCGCGGGTACGGCTCGAGATGACGATCCAGTCCACCCCGGCCTCGGCCAGTTCGGCCAGCGCGTCGGTATGGCGCTGGGCGTCGACGGTCGGTTTCGTGATCCCCTCGCCGCTGTAGGAGTACACGACGTCGATATGTTCGGTGCGTCCCGCCGCTTGGGCCTGGTCCCTGATCTCGGTGATCTTGCGGGCGAGTTCGGGTACCGGTCCCAGCGACGGTGTCCGTGCGGTGGTGGACAGTTCCGCGCCGCCGCTCATCGGGATCCAGCCCTGGGCTCGCTGGGCGACCCGGCGACGGCTCAGTGCCGAGTTGCCGCCGATCCACAGCGGGATCGGTTGTTGGATCGGGCGTGGGCGGGCCACCACGTCGCGTGCGCTGAAATGGGTGCCGGTGTAGCTGAACGGCTCACCGCTCCAATGTTGGGGCAGCACATCCAGGGCTTCGTCGAACAGGACGTTGCGTTCGTCGAAATCGACGCCGAGGGCGTGGAATTCGCTCTTCTGGTAGCCGGTGCCCAGTCCGACGGTCATTCGTCCGCCGGACAGGATGTCGAGGGAGGCGGCGGTTTTGGCCAGCAGCATCGGATTGCGGTAGGGCGCGACCGTCAGATAGGTGATCAACCGCAGCCGCTCGGTCGCCGCGGCCACGAACGCCAACGCGATGAACGGATCGAGGGTCTGGTGACCGCCCGAGGCCAGCCATTTGGCGCCCGGGGCGGGATGCTCGCTGAGGGAGAACCCGTCGAATCCGTGCCGCTCGGCCGCCGCGGCGACCTCGGGCAGTGGACCCGCGTCGAGCAGGCTGCCTTCGTATCCGGCTGTTTCCGGATAATGGAATATGAATCGCATCGACTCCCTATCGGTGGGTTCGGCTCGGCTGGGTTCGGCTCGGCTGGGTTCGGCTCGGCTGGGTTCGGCTCATCGGCCGCGCTTGACCTGGTTGAACGGGACGTCGCGGTCGGCGGCGTATTCACGCGGCATGCCGAGCACCCGTTCGCTGATGATGTTGCGCGCCATCTCGGTGCTGCCGCCCGCCAGGCTCCACGCGTTGCGGAACAGGTAGTCCAGGCCGATCTTCTCGCTGTTGACCGGATCGCCGGGCGCCTGGGTGGCCGCGACCGAACCCGCGATGCGCACCCGCGTATCCGTTTGCATCCATTCGGTTTCGGCGCTGAACAGCCGGGTGATCGAACCCGCCGCGGGCGGAAGGGCGCCGTTCATGATCGATTTCGTGACGTGGGCGATGAGTTGATCGCGCACCACTCGCATGGCCCGCGCCTCGCCGATGTCCTCGCGGACGCGCGAGTCCTCCCACTGACCGGTCGCCTTCGCCACCTGGACCAGCGAGATGGTCTCGGCGCCCATGTGCACGGTGTGGCCGCTGATGTAGGGGGAGGTGCCGCCGAGCGCCGCGCGTTCGTGGTTGAGCAGCCGCGACGCCGCTTCCCAGCCCGCGTCGACCTCGCCCAGCACCGCTTCGGCGGGCAGCGCGACATCATCGAAGAATTCCTGGCAGAACTCGGTCGAACCGGTGACCTGTTTGATCCGCTGCACGGTCACACCGGGCGCGTGCACGGGAACGATGAACAGCGTCAGTCCGCGGTGCTTGGGCACATCCCAGTTGGTGCGGGCCAGGCACAGACCGTAGTCGGCGGCGTAGGCGCCCGAACTCCAGATCTTGGAGCCGTTGAGGATCCAGCGATCGCCGTCGCGTTCCGCGCGGGTGGTCAGGCCCGCGAGATCCGATCCGCCGTTGGGCTCGGACAGGAACTGGACCAGGACTTCCTCACCCTTGAGCACGGCGGGCAGATGCGCGCGCTTCTGCTCGTCGGTGCCCAGTTCGGCCAGTGTCGCCGCGCAGATGGACAGGGTCGGCACATTGAGCAGCAGCGGCATCTCGTAGCCCGCCGATTCCTTGTTGAAGGCGCGCTGGTGTGCCGGGGTCAGCCCGCGTCCGCCGTATTCGGCCGGGTAGCAGATGCCCGCGAAACCGCCGTCGAAGAGGATGCGCTGCAACTGACGCGCGCGCTGCCAGGCCTCGTCGGAATCGGGTTTGAGTTCCGTCGACGGGGCGGTCGGCATGTTGTCGCGCAACCAGATTCGCGCGCGTTCGCGGAAATCGGCGACCGATTCGAGCTCTGTGGTCATTGGTGAGGTGCCTTCCTGGAGATTCGGTGCGACTCAGGCTGCCGCGGTGTCGAGCAGGTCGGTGATGTGGCGCCGGTGCTCTTCCGGGGTGCCGTACAGGGTGCGGCCGAGGGTCACCCGACGCAGGTAGAGGTGCAGGTCGTGTTCCCAGGTGACGCCGATGCCGCCGTGCAACTGCACGCAGTCCTGGGCGATCTCGGTCGCCTTCGCGCCCGCGAAGGATTTCGCGATGCTGACGGTCTCGGCCGCGCCCGCCGCGTCCTCGTCCCACGCCGCGGCGGCCGCGGCCACGGTCGCCTTGCAGGCTTCGAGCCAGGTCTTGTTGTCGGCCATGCGATGCTTGAGCGCCTGGTAGGACGCCAGCGGCCTGCCGAAGGTGTAGCGATCGGTGAGCCATTCCAGCGTCGAGTCGAAGGCGGGGCCGGTGGCGCCGACCGTCTCGGTCGCCGTCAGCACCGCGGCGGTGAGCGCCTGGGTCCTGATCGAATCGGCGGCCTCGGCGCCGACGTTGACTACGGCGTCCGCCGCGACCTCGACATTCTCGAACGACACCTGCGCGGTGCGGCGCACCAGGTCCAGGGTCCAGGCCGGGGTCACCGTCACGCCGGGGGCGTCGGCACGCACGAGCAACTGGATCGGGCCCCGCTCGCTCTCGGCGGAGACGAGGAACACATCCGCCTGATCGCCCGCCTCGACCCGGTCCTTGACGCCGGTCAGTCGGTAGCCATCGCCGTCGGGCTCGGCGCGGGTGCCGGTCACGGTGCCGGAGAGCGCCTCGAAACCGCGGTTCGGTTCGTATACCGCCCATGCCACGACGGTCTCACCGCTCTGCACGGCGGTGAGGGTTTCGGCGAACCGGTCCGCGCCGGGAACCAGTCCGGCGAGTACGGCGTTGGTGGTGACGAAGGGGCCGGGTGCGACAGCGCGGCCCAGTTCCTCGGCGACCAGGGCGAGTTCGGTCATCGCGTAACCGGATACCGTTCCGCCGCCGAGACTTTCGGGGATGAGCATGGACGTCCAGCCGAGTTCGCATCCGCGCTGCCACCAGTCGCGGTCGAATCCGGTGCCGGAGTCGCCCAGCGCGCGCACCGTGCTGATCGGGACGGTGTCGGCGAGGAAGTCCCGGGTGGTCGACTGGAAAAACCGCTGATCCGCGGTGGGGTCATTGGGCATGATGGCGGTCCTCTGGTTGACGCGGAGCTATGAATATGGAAATCTCATATTCACAGATGAGAGCCTTATTCTCAATCATGGAAGTCAACTGGCAGCGTCGGCCCCGTGCGCTCGCCGGAGCATCGAAGGGAACCGTCGAGTGGTGAAAAACTTCCAGGATCTGGACTTCTTCCTCGGACAGGAGCTGGTCGACGATCCGTACCCGTACTTCGACTCGCTGCGCGAGGTGTGTCCGGTCACCAAGGAGAACCATCACGACGTGACGATGGTGACAGGGTACGAGGAAGCGCTGGAGGTCTACAACGACGTCGAGCGTTTCTCCTCCTGCATCTCGGTCACCGGCCCCTTCCCCGGCTTCCCGGTCTCGCTCGAGGGCGTCGAGGATGTCGACGCGCTGATCGCCGAACATCGCGACAAGCTGCCGATGAGTGACCAGCTGCCGACGATGGATCCGCCGATGCACACCGGGCACCGCGCCGTGCTGATGCGTCTGATCACCCCCAAGCGCCTCAAGGAGAACGAAGAGGCGATGTGGTCGATCGCCGACCGGTTGCTCGACGAATTCCTGGTGATGGAAGACGCCGACATCATCCGCGACTTCGCCGGTCCGTTCACCCTCTACGTGATCGCCGACCTGCTCGGCGTGCCGGCCGACGACCAAGAGGAATTCCTCAACAAGCTGCAGCGCGAGAAGCATTCGCGTGGCGCGGTCGGCAGCACCGACGGTGAGGACCTACAGCACGCCCCGATCGAATTCCTCTACACGAAGTTCTCGGGCTACATCGACGACCGCCGGGCCAATCCGCGTAACGATGTGCTGACCAGCATGGCGACCGCGACCTTCCCCGACGGCAGCACGCCCGAGGTCATGGATGTGGTGCGGGTGGCGGCCAACCTCTTCTCGGCGGGCCAGGAGACCACAGTCCGCCTGCTCAGCTCGGCCCTGCGCACGCTGGCCGAACGCCCCGACATCCAGCAGTACCTGCGTGAGGACACCAGCCGCATCCAGAACTTCATCGAGGAGTCGCTGCGGATGGAGAGCCCGGTCAAGGGCGACTTCCGGCTGGCGAAGGTGGATACCGAGGTCGGCGGGGCCGAGGTGGCCCAGGGCAGTGTCGTGATGGTCATCAACGCCGCCGCCAACCGCGATCCGCGCCGCTTCGACGACCCGACGACCTTCGACGCCGCCCGCTCCAACGCCCGCGCCCACGTCGCCTTCGGTCGCGGTGTGCACAGCTGTCCCGGCGCTCCGCTGGCCCGCGCCGAGGCGCGCGTCGCCATCGAGCGTCTGTTGCAGCGCACCGCCGAGTTGCGGATCAACGAGAACAGGCACGGTCCGGCCGACGCCCGCAACTTCTCCTACCTGCCCACGTTCATCCTGCGTGGACTCAACGAGCTGTACCTCGACATCGACGTCGCCGAGGCCGAAGCACGATGAAGGTCTCCATCGACGACGAACGCTGTCGCGGACACGGCATCTGCATGGTGCTGTGCGACGAGGTGTTCGCCATCAACGACGACGGCTACGCCGAGGTGCTCGTAGACGAGATCCCCGCCGAACACGAGGACAAGGTCCGCGAGGCCGTGCAGAACTGTCCCGAACGGGCGATCGTCGAAGAATGAGCACGGAACGAGCGGCCGGGCATGAGTGATGCCGAAGCGACGCTCGGGTGGCACGCGACCCGATCCCCGGATCGGGTCGCGCTCGTCATGGCGAGCGGCGGCGAGACGGTCACCTACGCACAACTCGAGGACCGTTCACTGCGGTTCGCGACGGCACTGCGCGAACGTGGCCTCGGCGTCGGCGGCCATATCGCCATCCTGCTGGAGAACACCCGCGCCTATCTCGAAGTAGCCTGGGCCGCACAGCGTTCCGGGCTCTACTACACCGCGGTCAACCGGCATCTGCGCCCGGCCGAGGTCCAATACATCCTGGCCGACAGCGGCGCGACCGCGTTGGTGACCAGCGCCGCCATGGCCGATGTGGTGGCCGGGCTGGATCTGTCCGATATCCCGGTACGCGTCACCGTCGACGGTGACCTGCCGGGTTTCGAGCGTTACGACGACATCCTCGCCGCCACCGCCGCCGGTCCGCTAGCGGACGAGTGCGAGGGCCGCGAGATGCTCTACTCCTCGGGCACCACCGGCCGTCCCAAGGGCGTGCGCAAACAACTGCCCGCCACACCGCTGGGCGATCCCACCGCCGCGCCCGTGCAGATCGCGCGCGGCCTGTTGATCTCCGGCGCCACCGGCGACGGCGTATACCTCTCGCCCGCGCCGCTGTATCACGGTGCGCCACTGGTGTTCTCGATGTCGTGGCAACGGCTCGGCGCGACCGTCGTGGTGATGGAGCGTTTCGATCCGGCGCAATGCCTCGATCTGATCGAGAACTGCCGCGTCACCCACACCCAGATGGTGCCGACGATGTTCGTGCGCATGCTGCGGCTGCCCGCCGAGCGCCGCGCCCGCTTCGACCGCTCGAGTCTGGTGGACGTCGTGCACTCGGCCGCGCCGTGCCCGGTCGCGGTCAAGCACCGGATGATCGAATGGTGGGGACCGATCATCAGCGAGTACTACTCGGGCACAGAGGATATCGGCACCACCTACATCGGCGCGCGGGACTGGCTGAGTCATCCCGGTTCGGTGGGCAAGCCGATGCAGGAATGCCATATCGTCGACGCCGAAGGCAACGAGGTGGGCCCGCGCGTGGTCGGCGTCGTCCATTTCGGCGGCGGCAGACCCTTCGAGTACCACAACAATCCGGACGCGACCGCGGCCGCCGCCCATCCGAAGGGCTGGCGCACCATCGGCGATATGGGCTACCTCGACGAGGACGGCTACCTGTATCTGACCGACCGCAAGGCGCACATGATCATCTCCGGCGGGGTGAACATCTACCCGCAGGAAGCGGAGAACGTGCTGGCGGGCCATCGGGCCGTCGCCGACGTCGCGGTGATCGGCGTACCGGACGAGGAGATGGGCGAGGCGGTGAAAGCGGTTGTCCAGGCGGTGGATCCGGCGCTGGCCGACGACGCGCTGGCCGCGGAACTGATCGAGTTCTGCCGTGCGGAACTGGCCTCGTACAAATGCCCGCGCACGGTCGATTTCGTCACCGAGTTGCCGCGCGATCCCAATGGGAAGTTGTACAAGCGACTGCTGCGCGAACGCTACTGGGAAGGGCGCGAATCCCGCGTCATCTGACGCGGAACCCGCGCCCCGAGAAGGCTTTCCGAGCGGTCAGGCCGGATCGTGCGCGGGGACTCCCGCGTCGATGGCCGCCTCCAGAATTCCCAGGTCTCCGCCGAGTTCGGCGACGAGCGCCCTGGCGACGGCGACATCCTTGCCGAGGAATTCACCGACCGAGGCCATGAACTGCGCCACCGCGCCCTTGCTCGCCACGCTGAGCAGCGCGCGACCGCTACTGCTGGCGTGCGGCAGTGCCGAGAGCAGCGTCGCCTCGTCGAGCCCGAGCTGTTCGCCGAGCCGTACCGCGTCGGCGACCAAGCCGATCTGCGCCGCGAACAACGCGTTGTTGACGAGTTTGACCCGCTGTCCCGACCCGAGCGGGCCGACGTGCACCGCCGGATCGGCGTAGGCGCACACCACCTCTCGCGCGCGGGCGACCGCTTCCTCGGATCCGCCGAGGAAAACCGTCAACTTGCCCGCGGCGATATTGTGCGGTCCGCCGCTGACCGGTGCGTCCACCACCTCGACACCGTATCGCTCGGCGGCCTCGGCGACAGCGGCCACGGTCGCCGGACTCCCCGTGGTGTGCACGATGAGCACCGCACCGCGCGGCAGATCACTCAGTAGCGAACCGTCGAGGCAGACCTCGCGGACCTGCTCGTCGGTGAAGACACACACCACGAGAGCCTCCGCTCCCGCGGCCGCGGCGCTGACCGACGCCACCGGTTCGGCGCCGGTCTCGGCCAGCGCGGCCCTGGTCTCGGCGGAGCGGCCGACGGCGCGCACGGTATGCCCGGCCTTGGCCAGGCGTTCGATCATCGGGCGGCCCATCCGCCCGGCGCCAACGAATCCGATACGCATGCCGGCTGTCTCCCTCAACGTGAACGATCCATGAAGCCCAGAGTCGCGTCGGCGGCGTCGAGCACGATTCCCGGGGTGACATCCGCCGCGGCGGCCAGGGCCGCGACCAGACCGACATCCTTGAGCAGCAGATCGCCCGCGTGCGCCGCGAGCCGGTCCAGCGTGCCGCCCGCGTCGACGATGCGTCCGAGCGCGAAACTGTTCGCGGTGCCGTTGGAGATGACCTGACCGAGGCGTTCCTGGCTCAGGCCGAGCGAGGTGCCCAGATCCAGTGCGCTCTTGGCCGTCGCCAGATTGGCGGTGAACAGCAGGTTGTTGAGCAGTTTGGTGACCTGCCCGGCGCCGACGTCACCGAGGTGCACGATCGGATTCGCATACGATTCGAAGATCGGTCGGCTGCGCTCGACGGCTTCGGTCGGCCCGCCGACCATCACCAGCAGGGTGCCCGCCGCGGCGCCGGGGCCGCCACCGCTGACCGGGGCGTCGATCAGCTCGACACCCTGTGCCGCGGCTGTTTTCGCGAGATCACGGCAGGTGTCCGGGTGCACCGTGGAGTGCACGGCGATGATCGATCCCGGCGCGATTCCGGCCAGGATGCCGTTCTCGCCGGTGATCACCTCGCGCACGTCGGCATCGCCGACCACGCACAGGCAGACCAGATCGCTCTTCTCCGCCAGGGCGGCGGGGGATTCGGCAGTGTCGGCCGCCGTGTCGGCGTAGGGCTCCAGCGACGCGGGCCTGCGTGCCCACAGTGTGGTCGGGTGGCCCGCCTCGATGATCCGGCGGGCCATCGGGCCGCCCTGGCTGCCCAATCCGATGAATCCGACGCGCATCAGTGCGCCTCCTCGCTGACGGTGGTTTCCGGTGCGGCACTCGCGGGTTCGGGCGCCGGGCTCGCGGGAGCGGGGCGGTAGAACACGGCGAGCAGTCCCGCGGTGCCGAGTACGCCGACGCCGAGCGCGACCGCGCCACCGGCCCAGCCGGTGATCTCGATGCCCGCGGCATGATCCAGCGACAGCCATCCCGGTCCGGAGAAGCCGAGCGCGAGCGAGGCCACGGCCAGCACGAGGACGTACTCGTAGCCCTCCTTGAAGACGAAAAAGCCGTTCTTGCGGTGCGCGAGCAGTCCGGCGACCAGCATCACCGAGATGACGGCGGCGGCCGCGAACGGCGTCAACAGTCCGACGATCAGCAGCACGCCCGCGCCGATCTCGGTGATGACGCTCAGCCATGCCTGTAGCACGCCGTTGCGCAGCCCGAGTCCGCTGAACCACCGTGCCGTTCCGGCGATCTTGCCGCCGCCGATCCAGTGATTCGCGCCGTGCGCGATCATCGTGACACCCACGACCAGCCGCAGCAGCAGCGGCGCGATATCGGTGACCTCCATTACCTGACCTCCCTGGCCGCGCTGTCGCCGCCGTCGAATTGTGTTGTCGGTCCGGTGAATTCTCCGGTAGTCGCGGCGACAACGCATTCCTCCACGAAGGAAAGCACCTTCAGGTGGTATGCCGCCGCCGTATAGCCCAGGCTCGCGTTGTGCCCGGTATTGGGTTGCAGGTTGAGCACGACGCGCGGCGCCGCCTCGAACAGCGCGCCGATACGCGCCACTTCCTCCGGGTCGTTGCGCCAGATGGCCTCGTACTCACCGGCGGTGTAGCGCACCGGGATCCGCACACGCGCGGCCAGGGTGGGGAAGTGGTGTTCGGCCCAATCGGCGATGGTCTGCGCCTCCAGCTTGGGGCCGGGCACGTAGATCGCCCCGCTGCCGAGCGAGGGCGGGTACAGCCGACGCGGCTTCCACAGCAGTCCGCCGAGCCCGATCGGCCTGCGGCCGCCCTCGGATCGAGGCCCCCACAGCACTTCCTGGGCTTTCGGGTGATGGTTGCGTCCGGTCCCGGCCAGCTCGAGGCCGAGCAGATCCGCGCCGCGATCCGCGCTCGCCATCCGCAGCGCGAGTTCGCAACCGGCCGAATGGGCCATCAGGAATACGCCCGCGCCGCGTTCGCGATTCGCCAACAGCGAGTCGACGACGCCGTACATGAGATCGACGCGCCGCTGTGCCTGGGTGAGTTCCTCGGTGAACGGCGCGGAACTGCCGTAGCCGGGCCGGTCGAGCGCGAGCACGGTGTAGCCGAGGCGTTGCCCGAGGCGCAGCAGCGAGAGTTCCGGGTGCCCGGGGCAGTCGAAATACCTCGAATCGGTCGCGCCGCCGTGCAGGGCGATCAGCACCGCGCGTGGGGCGGGCGCCTCGGCGAGCAGGCCCGAGACCGGGATGCCGTCGAATTCGGCGACGACCGGCAGCGGGGCCGGACCGTCGAGCGGGCGTAGGTCGGACTCGATGAGTGTCATAGGGAGACCGACATTCTCGCGCTCACGAGTCGGTGCGGAGCAGCATCGCGCCGCCCGGGGTCAGTCCGCCGCTGGAGACCACGGCGACCCTGGCCCCGCCGACCTGGCGTGCCCCGGCCTCGCCGCGCAACTGCACCACCGCCTCGTGCAGCAATCCCATGCCGTGGGTGCGCCCGTGTGACAGCTGGCCGCCGTGGGTGTTGACCGGAATCGTGCCGTCGCGGGCGATGTTCTTGCCGCCCTCCAGGAAATCCTTCGCCTCGCCGATCCCGCAGAAGCCGAGCGCCTCGATCCAGGACAGACAGTTGAAGGTGAACCCGTCGTAGAGTTCGGCGACGTCCACATCGGCCGGACGCAGGGTGGTACGGGTCCACAGATGCGCGGCGGGGCCGAGTACCTGCGGTTCGTGGGTCAGGGTGCTCTGATCCCATTCGATGCGCTCGACGATCTGGGTGCCGACGGCCTCGACCAGCACCGGCGGTTTCGCGAGATCGCGTGCCACGTCGACCGCCGACACGATGACCGCGACCGCGCCGTCGCACGGGACGTCGCAGTCGTAGAGCCCGAACGGGGTGGTGATGGCGCGGGCGCCGAGGTAGTCGTCCATCGTCATCGGGTCGCGATAGACCGCGGTCGGTTCGAGTTCGGCGTTGGCGCGCTGATTGAGCGCGATCCAGCCCAGTGTCTCGCGGGTGGTGCCGTAGCGCTGGAAATGGCGCTGGGCATTCTGGGCGAGCGTGTGCGCGGCGGAGGTCGCCCCGAAGGGCATCATCCAGCTGGTGGTGCGTCCGCCCGAGGACGGGATGCGACCCGCCTTCCTCAGTTCGTTGAACGTCGATTCCCATACGGTGCGGAAACAGAGCACATGGTTGGCCAGTCCGGCCGCGACCGCGGTCATCGCCGCGATCACCGAACCGCCGGGGCCGAAGGTCTCGATACCGCCGTTGTGCCAGGTCGGGCGCAAGCCGAGCGCGGCCTCGACCGCGGTGACGCCGCCTTCGCCGAATCCGCCGACATTGCCGCCGCCGGGATAGGAGGCGATACCGTCGATATCGTCCATGGTCAGCCCCGCGTCGGCGACGGCCCGTTCGCACGCCTCGACCGTCAGCGCCAGCGGCGGGACCATCAGCCTGCGTCCGAGCCGCGACATGCCGATGCCGGTCAGCGCGATCTTGTCCTCGAACTTCTCCTGGCGCACCATCGGGCGCACGTATTCGCCGAAACGCTCGGGGGCGATCTCGTCCACCGGCAGCGGCGCGAGTTCGGGCTGGTCGGCCACGGGCCGGAACAGCGGCAGCCACACGTCGGCGTCCTGCTGGAAGACGACCTCGACGCGCATCCCCAGCTCCAGGCTGTCGGGATCGGCGTCGATGATGTTGGTGGTCAACCGGACTCGCGGATCCTCGACCAGCGCGACCTGGGCGACCACGTAGGGCGGCGGCAGGCCGGGCAGGCCGAAGCGGTGGTTGACGGTGAAACCGGCGAGCACGGCCTGACCGGAGACCTCGCGGATTCCGAGGTCGTGGCCGCGGCAGTAGCGGCAGATCGGCTGCGGCGGGTGGATGAGCGCCGCGCAGGAACGGCATTCGGTGATGCGCAGGACGCCGTCGGACCCCGAGGTCCAGAAGAACTCGGTGTCCAGACTCAGCAGCGGCAATGGCCGCCCCGACGGTTCGGCCTTCGCCGCGGGTGAACTCTCCGCCTCTGCCACAGTGCCTCCTCGTATCGTCGCAGCCGGTAGCCGCGCGCGACCGGATCGGCCACGCGCGGCGCGTGTTTCAGTTGTCGTCCGGTCAGATTTCCGCGGTGTGCTTGTTCGCGGTCACCGGCTCGGCCAGCCGCTGCTCGTCACAGACGACCTGCAACTTCTCCAGGGTCTCCTCGATTCCCGGGCCCAGGCGCGGGCCGGGGGTGAACTCGGCGGGCAGATGCCGCATGCCCTGGATGATCGCGATGGTGTCGTAGTGCACCGTCTCCTCGGGGATGCACCGGTAGTCGGGCATCCGATCCAGCACGGCCACCAGCATCCGCTTGAAGACCATACGGGCCATGTTGGAGCCGATGCAGCGGTGGATGCCGAGACCGAAGGAATAGTGCCGGTTGCCCTTGCGGTCCAGGATGACCTCTTCCGGATCCTGGAACACCGAGGGGTCACGGTTGGCCATCGCCCAGGACAACCAGACCCGGTCGCCTTCCTTGAACGACGTGCCAGCGACCTCGCAATCCTCGGCGATGGTGCGACCGTCACCGGGCGCGGGGCAGTAGTAGCGCAGGAATTCCTCGGTGGCCGAGTTGAGCAGCAGATCGCGGTCCCGGCTGAGGTTCTCGCGTTCGGCGGGGTTCTCCGACAGCCATTGAAGCGAATGCGCGGTGAGCGCGGTGGTGGTGTCGAAGCCGCCGCCGATCAAGAGGCTGAGCATCCCGAGGATTTCCATATCGGGCAGCGGCGCGCCGTTGACCGTCGCCGAGTTGACCGCGTGGATCATGCCGGGACGTGGGCTCTGCCTGATCTCGGCGAGGTTGGTCAGCAGATCGATGCCGAGCGCCCTGTGCATTTCGGCGATCCGGGGATAGTCCGGATCCTCCGGGTGGGTGTACACCGCGGCGTGGATGGGCTCGTTGTAGATCTGCCACTTGTTCAGCGGCACACCGAGCATGCCGAGTGTCAGGACGGCCGGAGTGATATTCGCCAGCTCGTCGACGAAATCGATACGGCCGCTTTCGATCTTCTCGTCGATCGACGCCCGGACGATCTCGTCGACGAACGGAATCCAGCGATTCACGGCGGCGGGGGACAGGTACGGGTTGAGCACCGCCCGCAGTTCCCTGTGCTCGGGCTCGTCCATTTCCAGAATGCCCGCGCGGATGCCCTTGGCGCGGGGCGGCGGCGGAATGGAGATGCCCTTGTAGCCCGACCCCGTGCTGTTGGGGTCGTGATCGTTGGACATGTGCGGGCAGCGGGCGAGTTCGAAGACCTCTTTGTTACCCGCGGCGACCCAGTGGCCGTCGTAGGTCTCGGTCCACGCGACCGGGCATTCGCCCTGCATCTCGTCGGTGATCGCCTGGAAGTTCTCCCGATATTCGGGCGCGAAACGATCGAAGTGGAATTGTGGCTGCTTGCGATCGGTATCGGTGATGTTCTCCACGGTTATAGCGGTTCCGATCTACTCGTCGATCGAGATCGCGCGCTCGGGGCAGGAATGGACGGCCTCGCGGACCTGCTCCTCCTGGCCGTCGGCGACGGATTCGTCGACCGGGGACGAGTGTCCATCGATATCGCTGAGTTCGAACGATTGCGGGGCGATCATCGCGCACAGCGTGTGCCCCTGGCAGCGGTCTTGATCGACGTGGACCTTCACGGTGTTCTTCCTTTTCCGTCTTGCTGTTTCGGGCTGCACCGTCCGCGCCCGGTAGGGCGGGCCGGGGTCTTACGTGTTGCGTCCGCCGTTGACGCCGAGGATCTGACCGGTGATGTAACCGGCTTCCTCGGAGATCAGGAACGCGCAGGCCGCGGCGATGTCGGCGGGGGTGCCGACCCTGCGCACCGGGGTGCGCTGGATGTGGTCCTCGACGGTTCCGCCGAGTCGTCGCGCTTCCTCGTTCTTGCGCAGCATCGGGGTGTCGATGAAGCCCGGCGGCACCGCGTTGACGGTGATGCCCGACGGTCCCAGTTCCAGCGCCAGGGACTTGGTCAGCCCGTTGACGGCGGATTTGGCGGAAACGTAGTGCGACATGAACGGCTGACCCGAATGTGTGCTCGACGAGGAGATGTTGACGATACGACCCCATCCCGCTTCCAGCATGTCGGGCAGCACCGCTTGGACGCAGTGGAAGACCCCGTGCAGGTTGACGTCGACGACGCGCTTCCATTCCTCGAACGAGATGTTCTGGAATCGCTTGAAGCCGTCGAGACCCGCGGAATTCACGAGGACGGTGACCGGCCCCAGCTTGGCCCGGATGGCGTCGAGTGCCTGACCGATCTGCTCGGGATCGGTGACGTCGGCCCGATAGGCGAAGTCGTCCTCGGCGGGCGGATTCAGATCCAGCGTGGCGACGTGGAATCCGTCGCTGCGCAAACGCTCCGCGATACCCAAACCGATTCCGGACGCGCCTCCGGTGACCACTGCCGTCTTCACGCCTGGAACCTCTCTCCGTTGACCATGTTGCCGGACGAAATCGCGCGGGTGTCGCGCGCCGCCCCTTCGGGGACCGGGGCGAGTGTAGTGTCGAACACAAGAATCTCCCTTCCGGTTGTGAGAACCGTACTCTCGCACCGAACACCTTCGCAAGAGTCGCCTGCTTGCTGAACGGTCGCCAAGCGCAATGGAGGGCGTGGCGGGCTGTCGCGTGATGTCGATTATTGCTACAGTTCCGCGTTGTGAATGTTACATTCTCCAGAAGCGAGAATGTAATTTCCATTGTTAGCGAGGAGACGGGATGTCAACGCAGGAACAGGCAGTAGCGGTGACGCGGCGGCTACTGATCGACGGGCAGTTGGTCGAGACCGAGCAGACGCTCGCCTCGCTCGATCCCGCCACGGGCGAGGTGTTCGGCTACGCGCCGGAGGCCACCGTGGCCGAGGTCGACGCGGCGGTCGCGGCGGCGCGGCGCGCCTTCGACACCACCGACTGGTCGACGAATCACGCGCTGCGGGCACGCTGCTTGAACCAGCTGTACCAAGCGCTGCGCGACAACGTCGAGGAATTGCGCGAGCTGACCATCTCCGAGGTCGGCGCCACGCGCGCGCTGACCCACGGCAATCAGCTCGAGGTCCCCTTCGAGATCGTGCGCTACTACGCGGGGCTGCTCGAGGGCTACGAGTGGAGCGAGGATCTCGGCAATATCGAGATCCGCGGTCAGCAGCATCACCGCTGGGTCGAGAAGGAGGCCGCGGGCGTCGTCGCCGCGATCGCCGCCTACAACTACCCGCACCAGCTCGCGCTGGCCAAGCTGGCGCCCTCGCTGGCCGCCGGTTGCACCGTGGTGCTCAAGGGCGCGCCCGACACCCCGCTGTCGACCCTGGCGCTCGGTGAGATCATCGCGCAGACCGATATCCCGGCGGGCGTGGTCAATGTGCTGACCTCCTCCGATATCGAGGTCGGCAAGCGCATGACCACCCATCCCGACGTCGACGTCGTCACCTTCACCGGGTCCACCCCGGTCGGCCGCGAGATCATGGCGGCGGCCAGCGCGACCCTGAAGAAGGTCTTCCTCGAGCTCGGCGGCAAGTCCGCGATGATCCTGCTCGACGACGCCGATTACGTGAAGTCGGCCCAGTTCGCGGCGTTCAGCGTGGCGACCCACGCCGGACAGGGCTGCGCGCTGACCACCCGCGTCCTCGTGCCCGCCGCCGATCACGACAAGGTGGCGCAGATGATCGCGGGCGTGTTCGCCCACGTCAGCTACGGCGATCCGCGCGATCCCAAGACCTACATGGGACCGCTGATCAGCGAGCGTCAGCGGGAGAAGGTCGACGGCATCGTCCAGCGCGCGGTCGCGGCGGGCGCCACGCTCGTCGCCGGTGGCGAGAAGGTCGATCCCGGCTTCTTCTACAAGCCGACACTGCTCGCGAATGTCGATCCCGACAGCGAGATCGCCCAGGAAGAGGTGTTCGGGCCGGTCATCGCGCTGATCCCTTACACCGACGAGGACGACGCGGTCCGCATCGCGAACAACTCCATCTACGGTCTGTCCGGCGGCATCATGAGTGCCGACGCCGAGCGGGCGAAGGCGGTGGCGCGCCGCGTGCGCACCGGCACCTTCAGCATCAACGGCGGTAACTACTTCTCCGCCGACGCTCCCTTCGGCGGTTACAAGCAGTCGGGCATCGGACGGGAGATGGGCCGTCAAGGTCTCGAGGAATTCCTTGAGCTGAAGACCTTCGCCGAGGTTCTGGCATGAGCAAGCCGCTGGAAGGTATCAAGGTCCTCGAAGTCGCGATGTACGGGTTCGTCCCGTCGGCGGGCGCTGTCCTGTCCGACTGGGGCGCCGAGGTCATCAAGGTCGAACACGCGGTCAATGGCGATCCGCAACGCGGCCTGCGACGCATCGGAGCCTTCACCGTCGAGGGCGATCCGAATCCCAACGTGGAGCACGCGAATCGCGGCAAGCGCAGTATCGGCATCGATATGACGGTGGCCGAGGGACGCGAGGTCATCCTCGAACTGGCCGAGAAGGCCGATGTCTTCCTGACCAGTTTCCTGCCGCAGGCGCGCGCCAAATTCGGGATCGACGTGGAGCACATCCGCGCGGTGAACCCGAATATCGTGTACGCCCGTGGCAGTGCGCTCGGCCCGCGCGGTGTCGAGTCCACGCGCGGTGGATACGACATGACCGCGTTCTGGTGCCGTGGCGGCGTCGCCGCCACGATCACCCCGCCCGGAACCGACGGCATGATCCAGCCGCCGGGACCCGCGTTCGGTGACACCATCTCCGGCACCAACCTGGCGGGCGGTATCGCCGCCGCGCTGTTGAAGCGGGAGCGCACGGGGGAGACCTCGGTCGTGGACGTATCGCTGCTCGGTAGCGGACTGTGGGCACTCGGCCACACCATCGCGCTGTCGGCACAGCAGAAGCAGCCGATGGTCGCGCCGGTTCCCGGCGCCCACGGTGCGCCGACCAACCCGCTGTCGGGGCTCTACGCCACTTCCGACGACCGGTACCTGTCGTTCGTGATGCTCCAGCCGGGCAAGTTCTGGGCCGACGTGTGCCGTCATATCGATCGGCCGGAACTGATCGATGATCCGCGTTTCGCCGATTCCGCCGCGATCTCGGCGAATACCGCCGAAGCGGTGGCGATCCTGCGCGAGGTGATCAAGGGACGCACTCTGGCAGAATGGACCGAGCGGTTCGCGACCCTCGCGGGGCCGTGGGCACCCGTTCAGGACTCGTTGCAGCTCGGATCGGACGCCCAGATCAGGGCGAACGAGTACCTGTTGCAGGCCGGTGAACTGGAATTGGTCTCCAGCCCTGTGCAATTCGATGTCGGTGCGCCCGAGCTGCGGCCCGGCCCCGAATTCGCGGCGCACACAGAAGAAGTTCTGCTCGAACTGGGTATGGACTGGGATCGCATTATCGAGCTGAAGACCGCGGGCGCGGTGTCTTAGCTCGGGAAAGGGGTGACCGATGCCTTTTGTCACGTCTATCGGGACCTATCTGCCCTGTTGGGGCAGTAGACGCAGCAGAGTGCCCGGTGAGGACGAAGACGCGGTCACCCTGGCGGTCGAGGCGGGCCGTGCGGCGGTAGCGCACGGCGAGCCGGTGGAACGGGTGGTCCTGGTCAGCCGGGACCTGCCGCTCATGGACAGCAGTAATGCCGCGGTGTTGCTGGCCGGGCTGGGGCTCGATCCCGAACTCGAGGTGATCGAACGCCTCGGCGGCGCTCCGGCGACCTTGGACGCGTTGAGTTCGGCGCGGCCGCGCACCATCGTGATCGGCGTCGATCTGGAACCCGCGGGCGCGGTGGCGGCCTACGTCTCCGACCGCGGCGGCATCCAGGTCCGCACCGCGGCCAGGGTGACGCGCAGTCTTCCCGTGCGCACCCGCAACGCGGTCGGGGCCGTGCACGACTACGGCGACCCGCGCCTGCTGCACGAGCGCGGACTCATGGCCTCGCTCTCGGCGGCCTGGCTCGACACCCCGGTGGCGGTGGCGGGCGTCGACCACAAACAGGCGTCGGCGCTGTGCCTGAGTCCGCCGCCGCAACTGCCGACGCTCGGCGCGAGTTCGAGCCTGTTCGCCCTGGCCACGATGGCCGAATGGGAAACGGGAGGACTGCTCGTCGGAGTGGAGCAGGCGAATCTGTCCGGCGTCACCGTCGTCGCGGGCGCGGGCGCGGGCGACGTCCGGCGTAACGAACAGCCCGCGCGGGCGCTTCCCGAAGGTGTCACCGTGCCGGGCGCCGATCTTCCGCTGTCGCTGGCCGCCTACGAGCGCGCCTTCGAGGCCAAGGTCCGCTGGGAAGCGGGCAGGCATCCCGGCAGCGACGAACTGGATTTCCCGCCGCGCTACCGGATCGGGCCCGACGGACTGTTGAGCACCGACTACACCCTGGTGCCGCTCCCGCGTACCGGCGTCGTGTACTCCGAGACGACGGTGCGGATTCCGGTACCCGGCGTGAAGAGTCCGTATTCGCTGGTGATCGTGGAACTCGACGAAGTCGGCGTGCGTGCCGTCGCCAAGGTGACCGGCGCCGATCCGGGCACCGTCGGCATCGGCGACCGCGGTCGGATGGTGCTGCGCCGCGTCGCCGTGCGCGCCGGGGTCCCCGACTACGGATACGCGTTCGAACCGGAACCGGAGGCGGTATGAGGAAAGTGGCCATCGTCGGCGCGGGGATGACGCCCTTCGCCGAACATTTCGCACTCGGCATCAAGGATCTGTTGCCGATGGCCTTCGCCGAATGCGCGGCCTCGGTCGACAAGGGGTTCCGCACCGCCGATCTGAAAGCCGCCTGGTTCGGCGCGCTCGGATCGACCGACGGTTTCCCGTCCGGGGTGCTCGCCGACGCGCTCGGCCTGCCCGGCCTGCCCGTCACCCATATCCAGAACTCCTGCGCGACCGGTAACGACGCGGTGCGCAACGCGCTGTACGCGCTGGCATCGGGTGCGGTCGACGTCGCCCTGGTGATCGGGGCCGACAAATTGCGCGAGACGGCGCAGAAGGATCTGCTCGGCGAGTGGCAGCCCATGACCTGGGACCGCGCCTGGGATTCCCAGCTGGGTCTGTTCCCGCACGCGGGGTACGCCCTGCACGTCAATCGCTACCTGTACGAATCCCCGGCGACGCATGAGCACATGGCCATGGTCGCGGTGAAGAACCACTACAACGGCGCGCGGAATCCCAAGGCGCGACTACGTTTCGAGATCACCATGGAACAGGCGCGCGACGCCCCCGTGGTGGCCGATCCGTTCCGCGTCTACGACTGTGTGCCGCAGAGCGACGGCGCCGCCGCGCTCATCCTCGCCGCCGAGGACGTGGTCGACCGCTACACCGACAGGCCGGTATGGGTCCGCGGTGTCGGCCTCGGCCTGGATTCGGTGATGCACCAGCACAAGCGGGATATGACGACCTTCCCCGCGACCGTCCGCGCCGCGCGCGAGGCGTTCCGGATGGCGGGCCTCGGACCGTCCGACATCGATGTCGCCGAAGTGCACGATTTCTTCACCGGCATCGAGTTGATGAGTTACGAGGACCTCGGCTTCGCCGAACGGTTCGAGGGGTACAAACTCATCGAATCCGGCGTCACCGCGCTCGGCGGCGCGCTGCCGGTCAACCCGAGCGGCGGCCTCAAGGCCAAGGGGCATCCGCCGGGCGCCACCGGTGTCGCGCAATGCGTGGAACTGTTCGAGCAGTTGCGCGGCAGCGCGGCCAACCAGGTCGACGGCGCGCGTATCGGCTTGGCGCACAACGTCGGTGGGCCCACCGCGGTCGCCGCCGTGACGATCCTGGAAGGTCCGAGCGGAGATACCTCGCGCTGAGATCGCTCGCCCGCCTCGGGCGATGTCGTGACAGAACCCGGCCGGAACAATCCGGCCGGGTTTTCGCTGTTCCGATCGGGGTAACCGGGCAACGGCGAACAGAGAAATGCCCCGGTCGGAGAATCGGGGCATTCGTCGTGCAACTCAGCTCGCGCTGGGCGTGTACTCCAGTGCGTACTGCGCGCGCGACTTGGTCGAGATGTCGACGTCGGTCGCCTTGGCACGCAGCGCGCCCACCGTGGCCTGCTCACGCGGGACGGTCGCGAACGGGTCCCAGTTGAAGTGACGGCAGGCGTTCTGCCAGGTGATCTTGTTGATATCGCTGTCGTCGGCGCCCGCGTGCTCGAGTTCCTCGAGCACGAATTCCGGGGCCCCGGGCCACAGGGAGTCCGAATGCGGGTAGTCGCATTCCCACGCGATGTTGTCGATCCCGATGTCGTGGCGGTACTTCAGCGACGTCCGGTCGGTCACGTAGCAGGCGAGCACGTGCTCGCGGAACACCTCGCTGGGCATCTTGCCGCCGAAGTCGCGGCGCAGCCAGCGCTGGTTGGTGTAGTGCCGGTCGGAGCGGTCGAGGAAGAACGGGATCCAGCCGACGCCGCCCTCGGACAGCGCGATCTTGAGCTTGGGGTAGGTGCGGAACGCGGGGCCCCACAGCAGATCCTGCGCGGCGATGAGCGAGATGCTCGGCGCGAGCACCATCAGGTTGTCGATCGGTGCGTCCGGCGCCAGCTTCAGCACGCCGAAGCCCTGGCCGATGTGCAGGTTCATCACAGTGTCGTTGTCGCACAGCGCTTGGAACACCGGAGCCCAGTACTCGAGGTCGTGGTAGCTGGGCAGGCCGTCGATATGCGGCAGCTCCGGCATCGTCACCGAATGACAGCCGCGCTTTGCCAGTCGCTCGATCTCGGCGACCGCGAGTTCGGGGTCCCACATGGGCAGGATGCCGATCGGGATGAAACGGCCAGGGTACGCGCCGGCCCAGTCGTCGATATGCCAGTTGTTGTAGGCCTCGATCATCGCGACGGTGATCTCGTCCTGGCCGCCACGGCTCAGGTGCCCGGCGCTGAAGCCGGTGAAGGTGGGGAAGCACATCGAGGTCAGCACGCCGTTGACGTCCATGTCGCGAATCCGCGCGTGCACGTCGTAGACCGCGGGTCGCATCTCGGCGTAACCGGCGGGATCGCGGCCCCATTCCTCGGCGGGCCAGGTCACGACGGCGTTGAGCCCGGCGACACCGGTCGGCCGGTCCCGGTAGATCCAACGATCGATGCCCTTGTCGTCGACGACGACCTTCGGTGCGTAGTCAACGTACTTCTTCGGAACATGGCCGTCGAACATGTCGAGCGGCTCGACGACATGGTCGTCGATGCTCACCAGGATCAGGTCGTCGATGTTCACGTGACTCCTCGGTGTTCATGGGGCTGCGTGGGGGCTGCGCTCCACCGGTTCGAGATTGGAAAAGTTTCGAGATGATAAGTCTTCATTGAAGAGAATGTCACTCTCATACGTGTCCTCGACCATACACCCCAGGTGCCCGGCTGGTCGACATATATGCGAGCAATGGTCGCAAATCCCGTTGGGGCATGGGCCTTGTCCCTTGATTGAAATAGGATTACCGTTATTTGAGAATGACATTTCCGCTCGTGCCGCCGCACGGCGACGCGGCGGCCCAACCACGACGGAGGCCGGTATGGGCGCACCACTACCCGTGGTCGGACAACTCGGACACCGGCCCGAGGCGCCGCACCGCGTCAGCTGGGAATTGACCCACGACCACGAAGCGTCGGAGGCGGTGTTCCCGTCCACTGCGGTGCGGGAACTCGGCACCGCGGAATGCCTGGGGCTCGTCGAGGAGTTCGACGCCATGGGCGTTCCATACCTCGACATCGTCGGCGGCGAGCCGATGGTCCGCACCGACTTCTGGCGCATCGTCGACGCCGCGAGCGCGCGGCGCATCGGTGTCGGCTTCCGCACCGACGGCGCGACCGAGGCCACCAACGATCCGGTCGGCGGCGCGGGGGCCTATCGCGCGGCCGTGCGCGCCATGGAATTGCTCTACTCCTCCGGCGTCTACGATTTCGCGGTCGATGTCGTTCTCACCGAGCGGAATATGGGGCAACTCGACGCGATGGCCGCCGTCGCCGACCTGTTCGGCGTGCGCCTGCGCACCTCGAGCCCCCGCTCGCCCCGCCGGACCGGACGGCCGTGGTACGAACCCCGCCCCAGTGCCCGTCAGCAACTGGACGTGCGGCGCAGGCAGCGCGAGATCGGCGACGCGGCCGCCGACGATCACGGACAGACGGCGGTCGGATGCGGCGCGGGCCGGACCGCGTGCCTGATCGACGCGACCGGTGACGTCTACGCCTGCCCGTTCGCCTCGCACGAGGCCCTGCTGGCCGGAAATATCGGCACCGCGAACGGCTTCGCCGCACTCTGGCGATACTCGCCGCTGTTCGAACACCTGCGCGGTGCGGAGAACGACGCGCTGTGCGTATCCTGCGGCGGACACCACCGCCACGAGGACATCCTCGCGAGTGTCGGTCGGTCGGCATAGCGGCGCTCGGGTCACGGACCGGAAAGAAGGATCGGATGGTGGGGGCCGAATCCCGTACGGCGGAGCGCGACGAGCCGGACCGCGAGCCGATCGGACCAGGAGGGCATCCGGTGGTCGGAACCTTCGGCGAGCAACGCAATCTCACCGCCGATCAGGTGGCCGCCGCCGTCGGCGTGCCCGCGGAGCGCGGCAGGCGCTACCTGCGCGCGCTCGGCTATCCGCGGGTCGATGACGCCAGCGTCGATTTCGCGGCCTCCGACGTCGATCTGGTTCGTCTGGTCACCGGGTACGCCGACCGGGGGCTGGTCGACGAGACGGAGGCCTTGCACCTGGTCGGCGTACTCGCCAGATCCATCTCCCAGCTCGCTCGTCTCCAGGCCGAGATCGTCGCGGGCCAGATGCTGCGGGCCCCGGAATCCCTCGACACCACCGCGGCGCTGGCCGAGCGGATTCCCGAGGTGCAGTGGATGCTCGGGCAACTGTGGCGACGCAGGCTCGAGGACGCGATGGATATGCTCGACCCCGGCTCGGAAACGCCGCCGGGCCGCGACGCGGGCGTCGGCTTCGCCGACATCGTCGGATTCACCGAACTGAGTCGCGACCGCCGTGCCGCCGACCTGCTCAGGGTGGTGGCGCGATTCGAACACCGAAGCATCGACGTGGTGTCGGAATACGGCGGCAGCGTGGTGAAACTGCTCGGCGACGAAATCCTGTTCACCGCCGATTCCCCGGTGATCATCGCGGAGATCTGCACGCGCCTGGCCCGGGCCTTCGCCGCCGATCCCGATATTCCGGGTCTGCGCGTCGGCGCGGCGTGGGGGCCGCTGCACCATCAGCTCGGCGATATCTTCGGCAATACCGTCAATCTGGCCAGCAGGCTCACCGCGCTCGCCGCGCCGGGCGGCGTCGTGATCGCTCCCGCGCTGGCCGCCGAACTGCGCGGGCACCCGGATTTCCGGTTGACGGATATGGCGTGCGCGGAGATCCGGGGGATCGGCACGCTCACCCCGGTGCTGTTGCACCGAGCGGTCGAGAACCGCGCTCAGGACCGGTGATCCGGCGCCCGAGCGCGGCGTCGATCAGCTCAGGTACCGGACCAGATGCCGGTCGTCGGTCGCCTCGGCGAATCCGTCGATGCGCGACCGGTCGATCTCGAACCAGTCGCCGGTGCCGATCTCGGTGCCGACGGCCGCTCGCAGCGCGTCGAAGTCGGAGAAGTCCGTCATATCGCTTTCTCTTGTCCCAGCTGGTCTTTCATCACTTTGCCGGTGGCGTTCAACGGCAGGGTGTCGAGGAAACGTATCGAGCGGGGGACTTTGAAGCCCGCCATGCGGTCTCGGCTCCACTCGATCAGCTCGTCCTCGGTGATCGGCGCTTCGGCGACGATGTAGGCGCGTCCGACTTGGCCGAGGCGTTCGTCGGGCACGCCGATGACGGCGGCCTGGGCGACCGAGGGGTGTTGGATCAGGAAACCCTCGATCTCGGCCGGATAGACGTTGAACCCGCCGACGATGTACATGTCCTTCTTACGGCCGTCGATACGTAGACGGCCTTCGGCGTCGAGGCTGCCGAGATCGCCGGTGTGCAACCAGCCCTCCGCGTCGATCGCTTCGGCGGTGGCTTTCGGGTCGTCGAGGTAGCCCTGCATGACGCTGTAGCCGCGCACGAGTACCTCGCCGTCGTCGGCGATGGCGAGTTCGACACCGTCGCAGGCCTGTCCGGCGGTGGTGGCGATCTGTTCGAAGGTGTCGCCGGGGCGTGAGGCGGTCGCGGTACCCGCCTCGGTGAGTCCGTAGCCGGTCATGATCGACCGGAACGGCAGTTCTTCGCTGATCCGGCGGATCAGGTCGACCGGGATGTCGGCCGCGCCGGTGACCGCCGAACGCAGCGACGAGAGGTCGTGTGCGCCATCGGCTTGCAGCAGGGAGTGGTAGAGGGTCGGCGGGCCGGGCAGCATGGTGACCCGTTCGCGGGCGACCAGTTCGAGTACCCGGTCCACCTCGAAGACCGGTACCGGCAGGATCGTCGCACCACGGATGAGCGAGGCGACCAGGCCGGCCTTGTACCCGAAGGTGTGGAAGAACGGGTTGACGATCAGGTACTTGTCGCCCTCGCGTAGATCGGCCAGATCACACCATTCGGTGTAGAGCCGCAGCGTCTGTAGGTGGTTCATCATGACGCCCTTGGGGCGACCGGTCGTGCCCGAGGTGTAGACGATATCGGCGATATCGGTGCCGACGATGTCGTCATGTTCGAACGCAGTGCCCTCGGTCAGGAAATCCGACTTCAGATCGATCACCGCCACACCGCCCGCGGTGAAACCGCTGTAGTCCACGCCGAGGAAACCCTGTTGGACCAGGACCATCTTGGCGCCGCTGCGGGCGATGATGTCACCGGCCTCTTCGGCCTTGAACCGGGTGTTGACCGGAACCAGCACCCCGCCCGCGGTGAGTAGCCCGAACGCGGCGACGATCCACTGCGCCGAGTTCGGGGCCCAGATCGCCGCGCGGTCACCCTTGTCGATACCCGCTCGAGCGAAAGCACCCGCGGCGCGACGGATCCGGTCGACGAGTTCGGTGTAGGTCCACCGGATCTCCCCGTCGACGACCGCTTCGGCATCACCGAAGCGGGTCGCCGTACCGAGGACCATCTCGGGGATGGTCTGCCAGGTCATACCCCGAGCAGCCGAGCCAGGTTGCCGCCCATGATCTTCGCCTGGTTCTCCAGCGGCATTTCCTTGATCTCGTGGATGTAGCGCGCGGGCTCGGCCAGACCCTCCGGGTGCGGCCAGTCCGAACCGAACAGGACGTGATCGACGCCCATCACGTCCGACAGACGGAAGAGGTCCTCTTCCCAGAACGGGCTGACGTAGAGGCTCTGCTTGATGGCCTCGATCGGATCGCGGAAGCCGAAGCCCTCCGGTGCCTTCTTGTAGACGTCGGACAGCTGGTTCAGCAGCGGCTCGAGCCAGGCCGAACCGTTCTCGATGACCGCGATCTTCAGGTCGGGGAAGCGGTTGAGCGCGCCGTGGCACACCCAGGAGGCGACCGCGTCGGTGACCGGACGCCACTGGTTGGTCATGGCGAAGGTGTTGGTCTTGAACGGCAGCATCTCCAGGCCGCTGCCTTCCCACTCGGCGTCGAAACGCGAGTAGCCCGAGTCCGAGGAGTGCATGGTGACCAGCACGTCGAGTTCGACGACCCGCTTCCAGAACGGATCGAACTCCGGCAGCGCGAACGAACGCATACCGCGCAGCCCGGGAACCGGGGCCGGGCGGATCAGGATTGCCTTGGCGCCGTGCTCGACGACGGCCCAGTTCAACTCCTCGATCGCCTTCTCCACGATCGGCAGCGTGATGACCGGGATCGTGAAAATCCGATCCGAATGCACGAAGTTGCCGTCCTGGCCCCACTCCTCGAGCATCCACTCGTTGAGCGAGTGGATCACCGCGTGAATGAGCTCGGGATGATGACGCATACGCTCTTCGACCAGACTGGCCAAGGTCGGGAACATCAGCGCGCGCTGCAACTGCAAGTCGTCCATGACCTTCAAGCGGGCGACCGGATCGCGGAAGGCCTCGATCGCCTTCATCGACTTGCCGAAGATCTCGCGACGGCTCTTGCCCTCGGGGTTGCCGTACTTGAAGTAATCCTCCATGGCGCCGGGACGCGCCACGACATCGAAGGTCGGGTTCGGGATGTACTCACTGATCTGGCCCAGCACCGCGATCTTGGTGCGGCCGTTGATCTCGATGTACTGGATCGCACCCTCGTACTGCTCGGGCAGATGCCTGGTCAGCGCGTCCTTGGTCTCGTAGAGATGGTTGTCCGCGTCGAACAGTTGGTACGGCAGATCGACCTTGCTCATGGAATCCTCCTTGTCACTTTATGAGAATCGTATTCTCTTCATGAATGTATAGCAATGCCCGCGGCCCGCGTCTGCGCCAGATCCCGGCGGACGATGAACTTCTGGACCTTGCCGCTCGGGGTACGGGGGAAATCGGCGACGACGTGCACTTCCTCCGGCCACTTCTGTTTGGCCATTCCGGCGTCGGCGAAGCACTCCCGTACCTGGTCCAGGCCGGGGGCCTCGGCTCCCGGGTGCAAGCGCAGCACCGCCGCGGTGCGCTCGCCGAGGCGGTCGTCGGGAACCGCGACGGCGACCGCCTCGGCGACTCCCGGCAATGTGAGCAAGACCTCTTCGACCTCGAGCGCGCTGACGTTCTCGCCGCCGCGGATGATCACGTCGGATTTGCGGTCGGTGATGGTCAGGTAGCCGTCCTCGTCGAGGACGCCGATATCGCCGGTGTGATACCAGCCGTCCTCATCGAACATCTTCGCGGTGAGCTCGGGATCGGTGTACCCCAGGCACAGATCCGGTCCGCGGCTGAGGATCTCGCCGTCCTCGGCCAGTCGCATCTCCACGCCGGGCATGGTGTTGCCGTCGGTGAACAGGCGTTTGTGCTCGGGTGCGGTGTACAGCGAACCCGTGATCGACGGATGTTCGGTGCTGCCGTAGGACCGGTAGACGGTGATGCCGATAGCGGCCAGGCGGGTGGTGAGGGCCGCGGGCACCGACGCGCCGCCCATTCCGGCGTAGCGCATGAAGGGCAGATGCGCGTCGGTGTAGTCCGGATGGTCGAGCAGGCTGGTGACGTAGTAGGGCACGCCGCCGCCCACCGTCAGCCCGTCGGAGAGCATGAGCTCGAGCACCTTGGTCGGATCCCACACATCGGTGACGTTGATTGCGATGTTGTTCAGTACCGGGATGAGCAGCGCGTTGACCATGCCGATGAAATGGCCGACCGGCGCCGCGGTGATCTGATTGCCGAGTTCGGGGGGATACCAGGCCGCCAGTTGGCGGGTCTCGCAACCGAGGGTGCGATGACTGTGCACGACCCCCTTCGGCGAGCTGGTCGTGCCGGAGGTGAACGCGATCAGCGCCGGGCTGTCGGGGTCGACCGCCAGTGTTCCCGCCATCGGCTCGGGGTCGAGAAGTTCCTCGAAATTCCCGCCGACGACACCGACGATCGGGATGTCCTCGCGCAGATCCGCGCAGGTGTCGGGAAGACCGAGCAGTTCGGTGACGACGAAGACCTTGGGGCGCACCGTTTCCAGGATGTAGGTGAGTTCCTTACGTCCGTAGAAGTGCACGATCGGTACCACCGTGGCGCCGAGGAAGGCCGACGCCCAGAATACCGTCGCGGCCTCCACCCAGTTCGGCAGCTGGAACGCGACCACGTCACCCGGTTCGACTCCGCGCCCGCGCAGGCCTGCCGCGAGCCTGCGGGCGTCGTGCTCGACCTCGCGGTAGGTGCCCGACCACGGCCGCTTCGCCGAATGGATTCGGAACTGGGTGTCCGGTGCGGCGGCCAGGCCCGCCGCGAGTAGATCGCCGAGCGACTCGGAGGTCCACCAACCCTCTTCCTGGTAACGGGTGACCAGGTCGACGGGGATCTTGCGCATCGTCGAGCTCCTCGGAATCGCCTGCACGTATATTGTTCTCCTGACAAGAGAATCATATTTCCTCCTAGGAGAACAAGAAGATGGTCGAGCTAGAGCTGGACGAGGGATTGGCGGTCATCACCATCAATCGCCCCGAGGCCCGCAACGCGATCGCGCCCGCCACGATGGACGAGTTGGAGAAGGCGATCGACGCCGCAGGTGAGGCTCGCGCTCTGGTGCTCACGGGTGGGGGCGACAAGGCCTTCGTCTCCGGCGGCGACCTCAAGGAACTCGCCAAGTTGCGGACCGAGGAACAGGCCGCCGAGATGGCGTGGCGCATGCGCGGGATCTGCGATCGGCTCGCGGCGTTCCCCGGCCCGGTGATCGCGGCCCTGAACGGGCACGCGCTCGGTGGTGGCGCCGAGGTGTCGGTCGCCGCCGACATCCGCATCGCCGCGCACGACATCAAGATCGGCTTCAACCAGGTGTCGCTGGCGATCATGCCCGCGTGGGGCGGCGCGGAACGGCTGGCGCGGCTGGTCGGACCGGGTCGGGCGATCATGCTCGCCGGTTCCGGGGAGATCCTCGACGCCGCCTCGGCCGAGCGTCTCGGGCTGATCGACCGTGTTCTTCCGCGTCAGGAGTTCGACAAGGGGTGGCGCGCCCTGGCGAAGTCGCTCGCGACCGTTCCTGCGGGTGAAGTCAAACGGGTGGTCAGAGGTGTTTCCGAACAGGAAGCTGTACAGGCATTCGCGCGGTTGTGGGTGTCGGATGAGCACTGGGCGGCGGCGGATCGAGTAATGAACCGCGCCAAGTGATTTCAGTGTCCCGCAACGTAGGAACTACGTAGTTGGGTGTGGGTCGCAATAGGGCGTTTGCGCAGGAAGCGAGGGGTCTTCCACAACCGGATATGTGACATAGATCACATATCCTTCAGGTGTGAGGCCGGTATCACATTTCGGAGAACCGCCTTACTGTGTGAGCGGTAGATCTCCCTGCGGGAAATCCCGATGTTTGTCATTCAGCCCAGACGCATCGGCCCTGACCCGGGGGGATCCACCGCGATCTTCACGTTCGACAAGCGGGATGGGAAACCATGGCTGTACGATCCGTCGACTCCGTCAACCAGGGCGTTCGGGACCTTCATTCGGTGGCTCGTTGGCGCGCGCACGCGCGCCGACACCCACTGCGCTATCGCTTGGCGGTTGTCGCGCCCAGCGCCGTCGACGTGATCCGTCACGCCGGCGGGTGGCTGTTCGACCGCACGACCGCGGGCTGGGAGGTGACGGTACTGGTGACCGATCACAGCGATGTGCGCCCGCTGCGGATTCTGGGCGCTACCGTCCTGGATCTGGAACAGTCACTGGCCACCTCGGTACACGACACGTGGCCCAACGCGGTCGCGGTGGCGTCGGAGACCTACATGTCGGACAGCCGGGTTCGTGAAGGCGTGCTCGAGTGTTTCGACCGCGGCCTCATGGAGGTCGCGATGTGGGGCGATGTGATCCCGCCCGAGCTGGAACACCGCGCGGGCACCGCGCATCATCGTGTGAGCGTGGCGGCGCGCGCTTTCAAGGCGTGCGCGTTGAACGCGGCGGGCCACCCCGCCGAATCGGTCGAGTCGACCGAAGCCTTCCGGGTCGGCGAGATCCCGCCGCCCATCTACCGCTCCGACGCCGATCTGGTTCCCGCTACCTGATCTCCGATCGCGACACAGCCGGTCAGGAAATTTCCCGGCCGGCGTTCGCGTGCCCGCCCTCGAGTTTGTCGATCTCCCTCTCGACGAGCGCGAGGGCTTCGGCGTGCCCGCCCGACATCCCGAGCGCGCGTTCGATCACCACGACCCGCGAAATGCTCGTGATCAGGACCGCCATGGCCGCGGCCGGGAATCTCTCGGTATCGAATCCGTATTCGCCCAACAGTTCCTCCAGCGCGTTCGCCTGGATGGTGCGGAATTTCTCCGCGTATTCGGCGACGGCCGCTCTGATAGCTGGGCGATGGTTGGACAGGCCGACGAATTCCATTGTTAATCGCACCGCGGTCGGATCGGTGCTGAAAGCCCATAATGCGTGGAGCGGTTTGTCCGTTTTCATCATCTCGGCCTGCAGTTCGAGACCTTCATCCGCATTTCTTCGGAAAATATCCAGCAACAGCTCGTCCATCGAGCGGAAGTAATAATGCACCAACTGCGGTTTGAGGCCCGCCCGCTCGGCGACCTTACGCGAGGTCACCGCCGCCCATCCTTCCTCGAGCAGAAGTTGCTGGGCCGCCTCGATGAGGACCTGGCGATTCTTGGCATCGGGGGCACCGATCCTTCGGGGCGATGGCATTCGCCGTCCTCCTTGTTCGAAAACCCGTGGTGGGGTCAATTCATAGCCCAGTGCGAGCCTCGTCGTCTATTGACTGACTGAGTCACCTCATGCTATGCATATGCACAGCACCGATGCTGAGCAGTCGCTCGGCATCCGGTGGCCGATCGTAGCCCGGATCGTCCGCCGGTGGGTGTCGAATACTTCACTAGCACATTTCTTGTGGTCAGGAGGGGCAATATGGGTCACGACGGTGTGGTCCGCCCGTGGATTGCCGTGCGCCGATCGGCTGATCCCAGGCCGGACACGCGCGCGATATCCGGCCGGGGGCGGCACATGCCGACGGGGAGGCGGTCCGCACCGGTGTGACGCGGGAAGTCCTCCCGACGGCGCCCGGCCGAGCGAACGGGCGGCGGAATCGATGGTGCCCAGGCGTCGATCCGTCGTCGGATCCGGCGGTCGTCGAGTGTGCCGGATGCCCCATATCCACCTATCTCCTTTTTATTACGACTTAATTCGAACCGGCGGCAAAACCTCAGCTGATTCCGTGTTCTGCTATTGACTCGCGATGTGACTGCAAGCACAATGTCTTATCGACGATGCACGCCGAAGAGTTTTTCGGAGAAATCCTCGAGCCGGGGCGAGAAGTGGACTCGGCAAGGATTCAAGGAAATCCGGCAAGGGGATTTCCTTGCCCGAGGCGTGCGCGCCGCAGAGTGGCTCGAATAATCGGGAGACTCAGTTCAGAAGGCGAACCATCGCCTGAAAACACATGTTCTTACAGATCGTTCGTCGGCGGTGGGATGCTGCCCGCCGGACCTGAGAGTTTCGAGATCGAAGATGACTCACCAAGAATCCGATGTGCGCGAAAGCGCCGTCGGTGTGGACGGTGGCGTCGACCAGGATCCACCGCCCAGGTGGGCGACTCGGGAAATTACCGGATGGTCGCGCGGATACCTTCGGCGTCACCCCGTCACCGCACTGGAAACGGTGGGTGGACAGTTCGTTCTCGGCGTGCGCGCCGTCCAGTACCTGTGCGTCGACATCGTCACCGGGCGCTTCGCCTTCGCCGAATTCATCAGGCAGTCGGCGTTCATGGCCTCGGCCGCGGTGCTGCCGACGATTTTCGTCGCGCTTCCCATCGGTGTCACCCTGTCGATCCAGTTCGGGCTGCTGGCCGGACAGGTCGGCGCGACATCGCTGGCGGGTGCCGCGAGTGGTCTTGCGGTGATCCGCCAGGGCGCGCCGATGGTCGCCGCGTTGCTGATGGCCTCAGCGGTCGGCTCGGCGGTGTGCGCGGACCTGGGGTCGCGCAAGATCCGCGACGAGATCGACGCGCTCGAGGTCATGGGGGTATCGGTGGTGCGGCGCCTGGTCGTGCCGCGCCTGGCCGCCGCCATCCTGGTCGGCGTCTCGCTGACCGGCATCGTCTGCTTCGTCGGCTTCCTCGCCGGCTACCTGTTCAACGTGTTCGTCCAGAACGGCGCGCCCGGAAGTTTCGTGGCGACCTTCGCGTCGTTCGCGACCGTGACCGATCTCTGGCTGACCCTGTTCAAGGCCGTCATCTACGGCGCAATCGTCGCCGTCGTCGCCTGTGAGAAGGGGTTGTCCACCAAGGGCGGCCCCGCGGGCGTCGCGAATTCGGTCAACTCGACCGTGGTCTCCTCGATCCTGCTGTTGATGACGATCAACGTGGTCGTCACCCAGTTGGCGATGATCCTGCTCCCGAGGCAGGGCCTCTGATGGCCGCGACCTACTACCCGCCCGGGACTTATGCGCTTGTGCGCACCGCCCGGAACCTGGGCACCGCGATCATGCGCCTCGGGCACATGTTGACCTTCCTCGTGCGTGCTGTGGCCTCGATTCCGGTGATGCTGCGCCAGTACCGCAAGGAATTCCTGCGCATTCTGTCCGATGTCACCTGGGGCAACGGCTCGATCGTCGTCGGCGGCGGCACCGCGGGTGTCATCATCGTGCTCGGCGCGGCGGGCGGGGCGATCGTCGGGCTGGAGGGGTACAACGCATTGCACCTGCTCGGGATGGAACCGACCATCGGTTTGATCGCCTCGACGGCGTCCACCCGTGAACTGGCCCCGATCATGGCGTCGCTGGCGTTCGCGGCGCAGGCGGGCTGCCGCTTCACCGCGCAGCTGGGCGCGATGGGCATCGCCGAGGAGATCGACGCGATGGAATCGATGGGTATCCGCTCGATCCCGTATCTGGTCTCGACCAGGTTGCTCGCCTCGGTGCTTGCCATGGTTCCGCTGTACCTGGTGTGCCTGGCGGTGAACTACATCGCGGTGCAGGTCGTCGTGAACGTGTCGGGTGGACTGTCCGCCGGTACCTACCAGCACTATTTCCAATTGGTTCTCAACGGTCCCGACATCGTGTACTCGCTGATCAAGGCGATCGTCTTCGTCGTTCTCACCACCACGATCCAGTGCTACTACGGCTTCTACGCCGCCGGTGGACCCCAGGGGGTCGGCATCGCCGCCGGGCGCGCGATGCGCGCCGCGATCTCGCTGATGATCGTGGTCAATCTGCTGCTGACCATCGCCCTGTGGGGCATCGGCGCCAGCGCACGGCTGGGGGGATAGGAACCGATGTCGGTACTGTTCGAAAAGGACGGGCGCGGACCTTCGCCGCTGGCGTTGTTGCTGCGCGGCGTGGTGCTTCTGGTCGCCGCCGGGCTGGTGGTGTCGTTGCTGCTGATCAAATCGACGGGTGCCTTCGACGACAAGGTCGAGGTCACCGCGATGCTCGATCAACTCGGTGACGGCCTGCCCCCGCGTTCGGATGTCAAGTTCCGCGGTCTGCTGGTCGGCACCGTCGCGTCGGTCGAACCGGCGACCAACGGCGGCCGCAATCGGGTCCTGTTGCAGATGGATCCGGCGTCGCTGGGCAGAATTCCGCGTTCGGTCACCGCGCGGGTCGTGCCGAGCAATGTGTTCGCGGTGTCCTCGATCCAACTGGTGGACAACGGTCCCGCGCCCGCGCTCAGCGCGAGCGCCGAAATCGCCCAGGACAAGAGCCTTTCCACGATCCAACTCCAGACCGCGCTGACCAAACTGCGCGAGATCATCGCCAGCACCGCGCGTCTCGGGAGCAGCAATACCGTCGGCGTTCTCGCCGCGGTCGCCGAGGCCACCGACCGGCGCGGCGCCGATATCGTGGCCGCGGGCACTCAATTGGACCGCATCACCAAGGAATTCGACGCGCTGCTCACACCCGACGGCAGTACGCCGACGCTGACCCTCATGGCCGACGCGGTGCGCGGTCTGAACGCTTCCGCGCCCGATCTGCTCGACGCGCTGCACCACGCGGTGACGCCGATGCGGGTATTCGCCGAACAGGACGAACAGCTCGTTTCGCTGATCTCCGCAGGTAACAACACCCTGGCGTCGGTCAATGGAACCCTGGACCGGAGAACCGACCAGATCGTCACTGTGACAGAACAAATGGGTCCGGTCCTCGACGTGTTCGCCAAGGGCTCGCCGTCCTTCACGCCGATCGTGACGACGATCAGGAAGATGTCGGACAAGTGGTACCAGGAGTTCTGGAACTCCGACAGTCCGCGCGGCCGCGGCAAGTTCCAGTTCCGCTTCACCCCGCACACCCTCTACACGCGGGCGGATTGTCCGCGATACGGCGACATGGCCGGTCCGAGTTGCGCGACCGCGCCCGACGTCATTCCACAACAGGAGTTGCCGGCGACCATGGACCCGCGGAACTTTACGGCGCCACCAGACCTGCCCGCCGACCTCCAGGAATTCCTGCGCCGCGCGCTCACCGGTGAGGCGAACGGAGCCGAGTCGATTCTCGGCTCGCTGCTGGCCGACGGTCCGCTCACCGGGGGTGCGCGATGAACCTGCGCAAACCGCTGATCGGCGTCAGCCTGTTCGTCGTTGTCTCCTTCCTGCTGATCTGGATCACCTACGTCACCCTCGACCGTGGCATCAACAGCGAAACCCATTCCTATTCGGCGGTTTTCACCGATGTGACGGGGCTGCGGGCCGGTGACGACGTGCGGATGGCCGGTGTGCGGGTCGGGCGCGTGGACAAGATCGAGTTGGACGGCGACAAGGCGAAGGTGAATTTCCGCGTCGAGGTCGATCAGAAGCTCTACGGCAATACCAAGGCGTCGGTGACGTATCAGAACGTCATCGGTCAGCGGTATCTCGGATTGTCGCTGGCCGACTATCACGCGCCGCAGCAGTTGCGCCCCGGCGACGAGATCGGGTTGGACCACACCGAACCGTCGTTCGATATCTCCGCGCTGCTCAACGGTTTCGAGCCGCTGTTCGGTGGGCTCGATCCCAAGCAGGTCGACAATGTCACCGAAGCGCTGATCCGGGCGCTGCAAGGCGACAACACCTCCCTGGTATTGCTCATCGAACAGGTGTCTTCGCTGGCCCAATCGCTGGCGGGACCGGACCGGGTACTCGGTTCGGTGATCACCAATCTCAACCATGTCGTCGGGGATCTCGCGGTGCACAGCGACGAGGTGAGTTCGCTCATCACCAGTTCCCGCTCGATTGTCGAGGGGTTGTCGAAACATCGCGAGGAACTGATGGGAACGCTCACCAACGTGAGCGGCATGACCACCCGGATGGCCGAGGTGGTCGGGGGCATCCAACCCGACCTCGACGAATTGCTCTACCGGGAACCGGGTTTCACCCGCCATTTCATGGAGAACAAGAGCGAGTTCGCCTACCTCGGGTTCAATCTGCCCGCCCTGATGAAGGGGCTTGCACGGGTCAGTCAGCAGGGCGCGTTCCTCGACACCTACCTGTGCGATATCAACGCCACGTTCCTGCCCTCGCTGTCCGAACTCGTTCCCACCATCGTCGGCATGGCATCGGCCACCGGCAAACCGCAATATTCTCCGACCTGTCAGGTGAATTGATGAGTCCGAAAGATCGCGCGCGTCGATCCGCCGTGGTGCTGCGTCGACCACTGGAAGAACATCGCAAGGTGGTGCTGGGCTCGGTGGCGCTGGTGTTGCTGGCCGCGATGCTCTTCGGCGCGGTGGGATTCACCCGACTCGGTGTGGGCACCGAGGAATACGAGGTGGAATTCGCCCAGGCCGCCGGGCTCAGCCCGGGTGACTCGGTCACCGTCGCGGGAGTTCCGGTCGGCACCGTCACATCCCAGCGGCTGGCGGGCGACCACGTCGTCGTGCGGCTGACCGTCGAGAATTCGGTCGCGCTCGGTGCGGAGACCAGGGCGTCGATCAAACTCACCACCCTGCTGGGCGCGCGCTACGTCGAATTGCGTCCCGGTGGCACCGGATCGGTCCCGGATCGTCGGATCACGTTGAACCACAGCGCCGTTCCCTACGACCTCCAGGAAGCGCTGGACAACGCGACCGTCACCTTCGATCAGATCGACGCGGGCCAGATCGGCCGATCGCTGGACACCCTCGCGACCCAGCTCGAGGGCGTGCCGTCGGTACTGCCCGGTCTGCTCGGCAATATGCGGTCGCTGGCCACGATCGTCGGTGACCGGCGCGGCGAACTGACCGCGCTGCTCGCGGGCACGGAACGTCTGACCACGGTGGTCTCCGAACAGCAGTCCGATCTCGGGCAGATCATGACCCAGGGACGCGACCTGCTCACCGAGGTCGTCGCCCGGCGCGACGCGATCCTGCGGCTGATGGAGGGCACCCGGCAGCTCACCGGCCAGATCCGTGACCTGGTCGGCACCGACAGGGCCCAGGTCGACGAACTCCTCACCGGGTTGAACGGCCTGCTCGACACCCTGTCGCGCAACGACGAACTGCTGCGCAACCTGCTCGAGGTCCTGCCGGTTCCGATCCGCAATTTCACCAATGCCTCCGGTACCGGTAAAGAGGTCGACTTCACCTCGTTGGCGGGGCCGATGATCGACAGCTGGATGTGCGCGATCAGCAGCCGCGCCACGCAGGCCAACCTCCAGCCCTATCGCGAGGACTGCCGATGAACGTCAGAAGTGTGCTGAGTCGGGTCGTGGTCGTCGCGGCGATCGGCGCGATCGCCGGATGCTCCGGCAGTGTCGCCGGACTCGGCGACTCCACGAAAACCGTTGTCGCCGACTTCGACAACGCCGCGGGACTCTACGTCGGCAACTCGGTGGCTGTCCTCGGCATGCCGGTGGGCAAGGTCACCGCGATCGAGCCGCACGGTCCCGTCGTCGAGGTCACGATGGAAATCGACGACGATATCGCCATTCCCGCCGGCGCTCGGGCGGTCACGGTGTCCACCTCGGTGCTGACCGACCGGCACGTCGAATTCACGCCGGCCTACCAGGGCGGTCCCGCGCTGGCCGACGGGGCCCGAATCGGGATCGACCGGACGAAGACACCCGTCGAATTCGATCGCCTGCTCGGCGCGGGGGAGCGGATGGCAGGTGAGCTGTCCACCGAGAATCCCTCCGACGGCCCGATCGCGCAGTTGCTCGCGGTATCGGCCACCATCGCCAGCGGCAGCGGCCCGCAGATGCGCGAGACGATGGACGAACTGGCCACGGCGTTGCGGATGGGCGACGACGGCGGCGCGCAGGTGCGCGAATCGATCACCCGCATCGTCGAACAGTTGTCGGTACTGGTCCGCGCGGCCTCCGACAACGACGCGGTGATCCGGGAATTCGGCACCGCCACCGGCCAATTGGGTGATGTGCTGGCCCAGCTCGATATCGGGTCGGGTTCGACCGGCGCGCAGATCAACGACATCATGGCCCAGACGACGGCCCTGCTCACCGACAACGCCGACGAACTGCGCGCGACGCTGTCCAACGCGAGCACGGTGACCAAGGCGCTGGCCGACTACCGGACCCAGCTGGCCGAATTCATCGACGTGACGCCACTGCTGCTGAACAACGCCTACAACGCGATCGACTTCGAGCATCGAGGGGTGCGGGTGCACGCGATGCTGGACAAGGTCTTCTTCGACGGACAGCTCATCAAAGAGGTCTGCAACATCCTGGGATTGCGCCAACTCGGCTGTGCCACGGGAACTCTCCAGGATTTCGGACCGGACTTCGGTCTCACCGACATGCTGACCGCGATGTCGAGGATGGGGCAATGAGCACACGTGACAGACGCGCCCGCGTGATCGCCCTGGCGGCGATGGCGCTGGCCACGAGTACGGCTTGTTCGGTAGGTCTGGGTGATCTGCCGCTGCCCGCGCCGGGCGGCGGCAGCAACAGCTACACGATTCACGCCGACTTCGCCAACGCGCTGAATCTGCCCGCCAAGGCGAAGGTTCGGCTGTCGGGAGCCGAGGTCGGTGAGGTCTCGGCGATGGCGGTCCGCGACTACAACGCGATCGTCACGATGAGTATCGAGAAGGGGGTCCGGTTGCCGCTGGGCACCCGCGCCGAACTGCGGACCGCGACCCCGTTGGGTGATGTGTTCGTCTCGCTCACCGCACCCACCGACGCCACCGACGTGACCCCGATCCTGCGCGACGGCGACAGTATCGCGCGCGACGCGACCGCCGCGGCCGCGACCATCGAGGAATTGCTCACGACCGCGTCACTGCTGGTCAACGGCGGGGCCATTCGCAACCTGACCAATATCGTCAACGGTCTGGGTCGGGCGGTGGGGGATCGAGGCGATCACGTCGCCGCCCTGATCGAACAATCGACCCGGGTGGTGCAGGCGCTGGCCGCCCGGTCGGAGGACATCCGCACGACCCTGACCGAGATCGACCGGCTCACGGCCCGATTGCACGAGCAGGCGGGCACCATCGACGATCTGGTCTTCGCGACCGGTCCGGCCCTTGCCGTGGTCAAGGACAACGCGGATCAGGCGCTGGCACTGGTGCGACGGGTGGACGAGATCAGCGGTCAGCTGATGCGGTTCCCCGGCTTGAACGGCAGCGAGGGCATGGTCGCCGATATCAACCGGATCGCGGCCGAACTCAACGCCGCCGCGACCGATCCCAACGCGAGCGTGGCCGCCATGAACGCGATGCTGGGTCCGGTCATCGCCATCACCAACGGAACCGCCGCCAGTGTGGACGCCGACGGTCAGGATCTCGCGATCGGCGCGCTCCCGGATGTGAACCACAGCGGCGATCCGCTCAGCCGGATCCCGGACGGTTCCGACTGGCAGGCATTCGTCGGCACCTTGACCTACACCCTGCTCAAGTTGCAGGCGCAGATCACCGGGGGCCGACGATGACTACCTCCACTCGCGCGGGCGGTTCCGGCGTGAACCCTGTCGAACTGCTCGCCCGCGCCACGGTGACGACCGTTCGCGTCGCCAGGCAACGCCGCAACGCGCTGTCGGCCGTCGCGCTGGTTCTGCTGATCGTGGTCGGCAGCGGCTACCTCGTCTTCGGGGCGCTCGGCGCCGATCCGACGGCGACGACGATGAAGGTCCGCATCCATCTGGCCGATTCCGGCGGTCTGCTGTCCGGGCGCGAAGTCAGCCTGCGCGGTGTCCCGATCGGCAAGGTCGAATCGGTGGAGCTGAGCGATACCGGGATCGTCGCGGTCGCGGAGGTCGACGCCGACACTCGCGTGCCCGCCGACAGCGAGGTCCGGGTCGCGGGCCTGTCGATGGCGGGCGAGCAGTACCTCGATTTCCGCCCGACCCACGACAACGCCCCCTACCTGCGCGACGGCGCCGAGATCGCGGTCGGGCAGACCTCGACGCCGACACCGATGTGGAAGACGCTCTCGTCGCTGGATACCGCGCTGGCGCAAGTGAATCCGGCCGATCTGGAAGCCATCGTCAAGGAACTGGGCGTGAGCCCCGAGGGACCGGGCAAACTCGCGGATATCGTCGACGGCGGAGTCTTCCTCATCTCGACCCTGGATTCGGTGCTCCCGCAGACGGTGAGCCTGCTGAAGGACAGCAAATCGCTGCTGGCCACCATCGATGACTTCGGCCCCGGCCTGCGTACCTTCGCTCAGAACGCCGAGAGCGTCATGAGCGGAGTCGAGGCGAAGACCGGCGGATACGTCGAACTGCTGGGAGCGGCCCCTGGCACCTTGCGCGCGTTCGATGCGGTACTGGCGCAGAACGCCGGGACCGGAGCCGACCTGCTGGCGAATCTGGCGGTGGTCGCCGATGTCACCGGTAAACGCGTTCCCGCCTTCCAGGAGTTCTTCTTCCCCACCGAGCGCGCCGGTTCCACGTTGGACGGAATCATGGTGGCGTTCCACGACGGCGGGATCTGGGGTCTGGTGAACCTCTACCCGCGCTACGTCTGCGATTACGACCTGCCCCGGCAGGCTCCGTCGCGGCCGGATTTCCCGGAGCCGTACCTGTACACGTACTGCCCGAACAACGACCCCTCGGTACTGATCCGCGGCGCGCGCAACGCGCCGCGTCCGCCGGGGGAGGAGATTCCCGGCGCTCCGCCGCCGGGAGAGCCCGCCGACAAGCGGACGGCGCCGTCGCCGACCGGTCCGGAATCACTTCCGCTGACCTTCGGCGGTCCATCACTGCCGCCCGCCCCACCCGCGCCGAAGCGATGAGGCGAAGGCAGTCCATGCAAGGAATAACCACACGCGAGGAAACACTATGAGCGACAACGACACCGGCAGCTCCGTCGCGACGAAGGAGAAGTCCGAGGGCGCGACCGCCGAGACCGAGGCGACCGGTCAGGACAGCGAGGCGACCGCAGCTACGGTGGTGCTGGACAAGCCCGCCGCGGCGAAGGTCTCGGACACCGAGGCCGCCGAGCCGCCGACCGATGCCGATGCGTTGCCGCCCACGGCCGGTAAGTTCTCACGGCTGTCCCTCGTGATTCGTATCCTGATTCCGCTCGTCTCCCTGATCGCCATCGTGGCACTGGTCGCGGCCGGTGTGCTCGGCTGGAAACTGAAGCAGGAGCGCGACATCGACGCGGCGGGCGAGGCGGGACTGGCTGCGGCCCGCACCTACGCTGTCACCCTGACCAGCGTCGACTCGAGCAAACTCGACGGTGATTTCGCGGCGGTCCTGGACGGATCGACCGGCGAGTTCCGGGATATGTACACCCGTTCCAGCGGACAGCTGCGCCAGCTGCTGCTGGAGAACAAGGCGACCGGCAAAGGCACTGTGCTGGACGCCGCCATCAAGTCGGCGACCGAGACCAAGGTCGAGGTTCTGCTGTTCATCGATCAGACGGTCACCAATTCGGCGTCGGCCGATCCGCGAGTGGATCGCAGCCGGGTCGTGATGACGATGGAACTGGTCGACGGCCGCTGGCTGGCCAGCCGCGTCTACCTGCCCTGATTCGGAGCGAATCGGCTGGTAGTGCGGTTGCGCACTCATGAGAATGAGATTCCCACAACTGAATAATGATGTTATCCTTCCACTGGTTGCTTCGATATTTCAGGAGTTCCGCACATGACTGATTTCGATACGGTCGATTACTTCACCGACCAATCCCTGGTCCCGGATCCGCACCCGTATTTCGATCACATGCGGGCGAAGTGCCCCGTCACGCAGGAGCCGACCTTCGGCGTGTACGCGGTGACGGGTTACGAGGAAGCGGCCGAAGTTCTGAAGAACTCCGCCGAGTTCTCCTCGGCGATCGCGGTGGGCGGTCCTTTCCCGCCCCTGCCGTTCGCCATCGAGGGTGAGGACATCACCGGTCTGATCGAGCAGCACCGCAGCCAGCTGCCGATGTACGAGCACATGGTCACGATGGACCCACCGAATCACACCTACGCGCGTTCCCTACTCAACCGGCTACTGACGCCCGCCCGGTTGAAGGAGAACGAGGACTTCATGTGGCGGTTGGCCGACCGTCAGATCGATGAATTCATCGCGCAGGGCAAGTGCGAATTCCTCGCCTCCTACGCCAAGCCGTTCTCGCTGCTCGTCGTCGCCGATATGCTCGGCGTCCCGGAGGAGGACCACGAAGCGTTCCGCATCGTGCTCGGCGCCGCCGGGCCGGGCACCCAGGTCGGCTCGCTGGACAACGAGATCGTGGCGAGCAACCCGCTGGAGTGGCTCGACGAGAAGTTCAGCGCCTACATCAGTGACCGGCGCGAGAACCCGCGCGACGACGTGCTCACCTCGCTGGCGCTGGCGAAATATCCGGACGGCTCCACCCCCGAGGTCATCGACGTCGTGCGTTCGGCGACGTTCTTGTTCGCCGCCGGTCAGGAGACCACGGCGAAACTGCTGAGCGCGTCGCTGCGGGTGCTGGGCGACCACCCCGAGGTGCAGGCGCAGTTGCGTGCCGACCGCACCTTGATCCCCGCCTTCATCGAAGAGACCCTGCGCATGGATTCGCCGGTCAAGAGTGGTTTCCGGCTGGCCAAGCGGGCGACATCAATCGGTGAGACCGAGATTCCGGTCGGCGCGACCGTCATGGTCTGCCCCGGTGCGGCCAACCGTGATCCGCGCCGGTTCGACAACCCGCACGAGTTCCGTCTCGACCGGGCGAACTTCCGTGAGCACATGGCATTCGGACGTGGCGTGCACTCCTGCCCCGGCGGCCCGCTGGCCCGCGTGGAAGGCCGAGTCTCCATCGAGCGGATCCTGGATCGGCTCGGCGACATCGGCGTCGACGAGGAGAAGCACGGTCCCGCCGGTGCGCGCGACTACACCTACGAGCCCACGTTCATCCTGCGCGGACTCACCGACCTGAACATCACGTTCAACGCCAATTCCTGACATCACCAACGAATTTCCCGTGGCGGTTCACGTCGACCGCCACGGGCACGACGACGAATAGAGGTATAGATATGAGCGGACGGGTAGAAGGAAAGGTCGCCTTCATCACGGGTGCGGCGCGTGGTCAGGGTCGTAGTCATGCGGTGCGTTTGGCGCAGGAGGGCGCGGATGTCATCGCGGTGGATGTGTGTGCGTCGGTCAGTGGTACGGATTTGATTCCGTCGTCGACGCCGGAGGATTTGGCCGAGACGGCGGAGTTGGTGAAGGCGCAGGGGCGTCGGGTCGTGACCGCGCAGGTGGATGTGCGTGATTTCGATGCGTTGTCGGCTGCTGTGGCCGGTGGTGTGGAGGAGTTGGGTGGGCTCGATATCATCGTGGCCAATGCCGGTATCGGTAATGGTGGTCAGACGTTGGATCAGTTGAGTGAGGCCGATTGGTCCTCGATGATCGATATCAATCTGGCGGGTGTGTGGAAGTCGGTGAAGGCGGGTGTGCCGCACCTGTTGTCGGCGGGTAGGGGTGGTTCGATCATCCTGACCAGTTCGGTGGGTGGTATCAAGGCGTATCCGAATACGGGTCATTACATCGCGGCCAAGCATGGTGTGGTGGGGTTGATGAAGACGTTCGCGGTGGAGTTGGGTCAGCATTCGATTCGGGTGAATTCGGTGCATCCGACGAATGTGAATACGCCGATGTTCATGAACGAGGGGACGATGAAGTTGTTCCGTCCTGATCTGGAGTCGCCGGGTCCGGAGGATATGTTGCCGGTGGCGCAGTTCATGCATGTGTTGCCGATCGGGTGGGTGGAGCCGGTCGATATCAGTAATGCGGTGTTGTTCCTGGCGTCGGAGGAGGCTCGTTACATCACGGGTTTGCAGATGACGGTGGACGCGGGCAGCACCCTCAAGTAGGAGCAGTACGCACAAATCTCGACGATTTCCGGGGCGCGCCGCGCGTCCCGGAATTCGTTCGTTCACAGGCATATTCGTGAAACGGTCGGCCGGGCGCCCGGTCGCGCCGCTTCTCCGGAAGGGAATGGAGGCACACTGTGCGTTTCGGACTGTGTGTGCCGTGTCTCGGTGAATTCGCCGATCCACGGCGGGTCGCCGAATTGGCCCGGCGCGCCGAGGAATCGGGCTGGGACGGCCTCTACGTGTGGGACCACGTCGTCTTCCCGTTCGGAGCCGTCGAAGTGGCCGACCCGTGGGTGCTGCTGACCCTGGTCGCCGCCGCGACCGAGCGAATCTCCTTCGGCCCCTTGGTGACTCCGATCGCGCGGCGCCGGACCGGGACGCTGGCCAGGCAGACGACCTCGCTGGATCGACTCTCGAACGGTCGCCTCGTCCTCGGCGCGGGACTCGGGTTCACGCTGGAGGCCGAATACGGCACCTGGGGCGAACCGATCGAGCCCCGTGAGGTCGCGGCCCGCCTCGACGAGGGCCTGGACCTGCTCACCGCGCTGTGGTCCGGCGAGCGGGTCGATTTCACCGGCGAGCACCTCACCGCCACCGATGTCACCTTCCTGCCGACGCCGGTCCAGCGGCCACGCCCGCCGATCTGGATCGGCGGCAACTGGCCCAGTCGCGCGCCCCTGCGCCGGGCGGCGCGCTGGGACGGTTTCGCCCCGATGATCATCGGACCCGACGGTTCCTTCGCGCCGACCCCCGAGATCGTCGGCGAGATGATGCGGATCATCGGCGCGCATCGGGAGAGTTCGACACCGTTCGATATGGTCGTGACAGGCCGGACTCCGGCCGACCGGTCCGCCGAAACCGTCGACAAGGTCGCCGCGGTCGCCGCGGCGGGCGCCACCTGGTGGCTGGAGGGTTTCCATCCCGGACCGGGCGAGTACGAGCAGGCGTTACGCCGAGTAGAGACCGGCCCGCCGCGCGAGTTCGCGGCCACCGGGCCCAGTGAGGAGCAGTCCGCATGACCGAAACGGCGCGAGAGCACGCCGCCGTGACCGACGACGGTCCCGACCTCGAATCGTCGGTCCAGCGCATCCTCGACATCTTCGATGTCCGGCCCGCGGGCGAGAACGCCTTCACCGGCACCAGCGACGGCGGCTCCCGCAAGGTGGTCGACGGCACCCAATTGCTGGCCCAGTCGATCGTGGCTGCCGCGAAACTGCTGCCGGGCAAATCGATTCGCTCGGCGCACGTCGTCTTCGCGCGTGCCGCCGACGCCGACCTGCCCGTCGAATTCGCCGTCGACATCACCCACGAGGGCCGATCCATCGCCTGCGCGGAAGTGGTGGTGCACCAGGGTGCGCGCCGCTGCGCGTCGGTGACGATCCTGGCCGACGTTCCGTCGCCGGATGTGATCCGCCACCACGTGCCGCGTCCCGCCGTCGCCGGTCCCGAGGAGGCGATCGAGGCCTGGATGCCGATGACGGGGCGTCGACTGCGGATCGTCGATGTCGCCGACGTGAACGATCCGCACGAGGTCGGCCCGCCCGAACTGCACGCCTGGCTGCACTACGATCCGATCCCCGAGCGCGACGATCTCGCCAAGGCCCTGCTCGCGCATTTCACCGGCCACCTGTCGGTGTCGACGACCATGCGCGCGCATGCCGGAGTCGGCACCAGCCAAGCGCACCACACCATTTCGACCGCGGTGATGAGCGTGACGGTCAGCTTCCACGAACCACTCGGCTGGGACGGCTGGTTGCTCTACTCCCACGAGAGCACCCAGGTGGGTTCCGGAATGTCCTACGTCCGCGGCCTCGTGCACACCGAGGACGGCAGGCTGATCGCCTCGTTCACCCAGGAAGCGCTCATCCGCCCGCTCGCAGGCGATGTCTCCGCCATCCCCGCCTCGGCACGGCTCTGAGCACCCGTACGGAAAGGACCATCCGATGAGTTCACCATCGCTGCAACCCTCCGCCTTCGACGAGCGACCCGACTACCGCGTGGACATCCATCGACGCCGCAACCTGGTCACCGCCCACCTCGGCGATCGGCTGATCGCCGAGACCACCCGTCCGCTTCTGGTCGACGAACAGGACCACGGCCTGGTCTTCTACTTCCCCCGCGAGGACGTGAAAGTCGAACTGCGCCCGGACGAGTCGGTATCGACCCGCTGCCCCTTCAAGGGCCAGGCCAGCTACTGGCGTTTCGACGGCGACGGCGAAACCCCGCTGTGCTGGAGCTACGACGACCCCATCCTCCAGGTAGCGCGCCTACAGAAGCACGTCGCCTTCTACCAGGACACCCTCCACGTCCGCCTCGGCGTCGCCACCCCCGCCGTCGCCGGCTATCCCCCCAAGAGCTGACCCGCGCGGGCGGGCTGCGCTGCTCCGCCACGCGTTCTCGCCGAAGACCACGACAACCCCACGCGCACGGGGTTGTCGTGTGTCGGATCAGGCCAGGTCGTACCGGTCGAGTTCGGAGACCTTCACCCACGCGCTGACGAAGTCGCGGACGAACTTCTCCTTCGCGTCGTCGGTGGCGTAGACCTCGGCCAGCGCTCGCAGTTGCGAGTTGGAGCCGAAGACCAGGTCGGCCCGGCTGCCGGTCCACTTGACCGTGCCGGAGGCGTCACGGGCCTCGAAGGTTTCGGCGTCCTCGGAACTGCCCGAGACCGGCGACCACGTGGTGTCGAGATCGAGCAGGTTGACGAAGAAGTCGTTGGTCAACGTCTCCGGGGTGTCGGTGAGAACGCCCAGCGTGGACTGCTGGTAGTTCGCGCCGAGCACCCGCAGGCCGCCGATCAGGACCGTCAGCTCGGGCCCGCTCAGGGTGAGCAGGTTCGCCTTGTCGACCAGCAGGTATTCGGCGGGCAGCCGGTTACCCTTGCCGAGGTAGTTGCGGAAACCGTCGGCGACCGGCTCGAGCGCGGAGAACGACTCCACGTCGGTCTGCTCCTGGGTGGCATCGGCGCGGCCCGGGGTGAACGGTACCTCGATCTCGAATCCCGCACTCGCGGCGGCCTTCTCGACCGCGGCCGCGCCACCGAGCACGACGATGTCGGCGAAGGAGATCCTGGTGCCGCCCGACTGCGCGGCGTTGAAGGCCTCTTGGACGCCCTCGAGCGTGCGGATCACCTGGGCGAGCTCGTCGGGCTCGTTGACCTCCCAGCCGATCTGCGGCTGCAACCGGATCCGGCCGCCGTTCGCGCCGCCGCGCTTGTCGCTGCCGCGGAACGACGAGGCCGCCGCCCACGCGGTCGAGACCAGTTGCGACACGGTCAGACCCGAGGACAGGATCTGGTTCTTGAGGGTCGCGATGTCATCGGCTCCGACGAGATCGTGACTCACCGCGGGGATCGGGTCCTGCCAGAGCAGGGTCTCCTGCGGGACGAGCGGGCCGAGGTAGCGCACCACCGGACCCATATCGCGGTGGGTGAGCTTGTACCAGGCCTTGGCGAACTCGTCGGCGAACTCCTGCGGATGGTCGAGCCACCGGCGGGTGATCTGCTCGTAGATCGGGTCGAAACGCAACGCGAGGTCGGTGGTCAGCATGACCGGCGTGTGGGTCTTCGTCGCATCGTGGGCGTCGGGCACGGAGCCCGCTCCCGCGCCGTCCTTGGGGATCCACTGCCACGCGCCCGCGGGGCTCTTGGTCTTCTCCCACTCGTAGCCGTACAGCGTTTCGATGAAACTGTTGTCCCAGGCCTTCGGGGTGGGCGTCCACGCGCCTTCCAGACCGCTGGTGATGGCGTCCTTGCCGACGCCGGTGCCGAAACTGCTGCGCCAGCCCAGTCCCTGCTCCTCGAGCGGCGCGGCTTCGGGCTCGGGACCGACGAGGTCGGCCGGACCGGCGCCGTGGGTCTTGCCGAAGGTGTGCCCGCCCGCGATCAGCGCGGCCGTCTCGACGTCGTTCATCGCCATCCGGTGGAACGTCTCGCGGATATCGATCGCGGCGGCGAGCGGATCCGGATTGCCGTTGGGGCCTTCGGGATTGACGTAGATCAGGCCCATCTGGACCGCGGCGAGCGGGGCTTCGAGATCGCGGTCGCCGGAGTAGCGTTCGTCACCGAGCCAGGTGTGCTCGGGACCCCAGTAGACGTCCTCCTCGGGCTCCCATTGATCGACCCGGCCGCCACCGAAACCGAAGGTCGTGAAACCCATGTCCTCGAGCGCGACATTGCCCGAGTAGACGAACAGGTCGGCCCACGACAGTTTGCTGCCGTACTTCTTCTTGACCGGCCACAGCAGACGCCGCGCCTTGTCCAGGCTGGCGTTGTCCGGCCAGCTGTTCAGCGGCGCGAACCGCTGCATGCCCGCGCCCGCGCCGCCCCTGCCGTCCTTGATGCGGTAGGTGCCTGCCGCGTGCCAGGCCAACCGGATGAACAGCGGGCCGTAGTGGCCGTAGTCGGCGGGCCACCACGGCTGCGAGGTGGTCATGACATCGATGATGTCCTGCTTCACCGCGGCGAGATCGAGGGTCTTGAACGCGGCGGCGTAGTCGAAATCCGCGCCCATCGGATTCGCGACGGCCGGATTCTTCTGCAGGATCTTGAGGTTGAGCTGGTTGGGCCACCAGTCGCGATTTCCGCCGCCCTCGGTGGGGTGCGCGCGCAGGCCGGAGATCACCGGGCAGCCGGGCTCGGTGTTGGCTTCCGCTATCGGCGGATGTTCCTCGGGCATGGCAATTCCTTCCGAAAAAGGGTGTGATCAGGCTGTGATCACATCCGTGATGTGGTGCAGCCGGGGCACAGGCCCCAGTAGATAACTTCGGCTTCGTCGAGCTGGAAACCCTCGAAGCCGTTGTCGTCGGCGGCGTTCAGGCAGGGTGTGTCGCCGACGGCACGGTCGACGTCGACGATGAGCCCGCAGGAACGACAGATGAGGTGGTGATGGTTGTCGCCGACCCGCGACTCGTAGCGGGCCGAGGAGCCGGACGGCTGGATCCGTCGCACGAGTCCGGCGGCGGTCAGGGCGTGCAGCACGTCGTACACGGCTTGCCGGGACACCCCGGTCAGCGCCGTGCGGACGACTCCGTAGATCGTGTCCGTATCCGCGTGCGGGTGCGTGCGTACCGCATCCAGCACGGCGATCCGGGGCTGGGTCACACGCAGGGCAGCCGCTCGCAACTGCTCTGGGTAATCCGGCGTCGTGGACACCCTGACACTATGACTCGCTTTTCTGGAATGAGTCAAGAGTTTGTCCGATTCGATTTTTAGGAGAGAGGGGATACCCGGTCCTCGCCGGTTCATCCGTCGGGGCGACGCCCGATCGGATCGTATCGAAACACCGCGTGCCTGTGCGGGTTTCGAGGTGAGGTCCCCGGGTATTCGCCGATCGTTCACCTCGATGGGAGCGAAGACGCGGAGAGCCCGCGCTCCGATCGGCAGGCCCCCGTGGGCGCGGTGCGCACCCCCCCACCGCTATTTCCGGAGGAAAGCGATATGAGTCGAATCACAACTTCCATGACGTCGAGCGGTTCGTCGTCCTCGCGGGTCGGCGTGTCCGCGACCGCGGGGCGGCTTGCCCGCAACGACACCTTCGAGCGATTCGCCCGCGCGGGTTTCGTCATGACCGGCATCGTCCACCTGCTCGTCGGCTATATCGCGATCCGGCTCGCGCTCGGCGGCGAGGGCGGCTCGGCCGACCAGTCCGGCGCCATGGCCGAACTGGCGCGGAAACCGGGCGGCACCTTCGTCCTGTGGGTGGGCGCGGTCGCGTTCGTGGCGCTCGGCCTGTGGCGGCTGATCGAATCGGCGATCGGCAGCTCGTCCAAACCCGAGCCCGACAGCAAGAAGTCGCTGGCCTTCCATCGCGGCAAGGCCTTCGCCGAGGCGGTGCTGTACTTCGTGTTCGCGGTTTCGGCCGTCGCCTTCGCGCGCGGCACCGGCAAGTCCAGCGGCGAACAGAACGCGGGCATCACCGCGCGGCTCATGCAGAATACGGCTGGCACGATCGTCCTCGTCCTCGGCGGTCTGGTCATCATCGGTGTCGGCGGCTACTACCTGTACAAGGGCGCCACCCAGCGCTTCGTGAAGGATCTCGACGGTGGCGCGGGCTCGGTCGCGCGCAGGCTCGGCACCGCCGGATATCTCGCGAAGGGCACGGCGGTCGCCGGTATCGGTGTACTCGTGATCGTCGCGACCACGAGGTCCGAGCCGGACAAGGCCTCGGGGCTCGACGGCGCGTTGAAAACCCTCGGCGCGCAGCCCTACGGCGTCTTCCTGCTCATCGCCGCGGGCCTGGGCATCATCACCTACGGTCTCTACAATTTCGTCAGGGCCCGACACGCGAAGATGTGAGTCCTCGGACACGGCATCGCGGGCGTGCCACCGAAATCGGTGGCGCGCCCGCGGCTTTCGATCACCGCGAGCCGCCGCCCCCGTGCGCGCCGTCGACGCGCGAGACGATCGCCGCCGCCAGTAGATCGGCGGCCTGCTCGGGAATCCAGTGACCGACGCCGCTCAGCTCGACGAATTCGTAATCGCCCGTGAGGTGCTCGCCGCACCTCGCCGCGGCTTCTCCGGTGACCGCCGTGTCCTCGTCGCCGAAAGCCAGCCGCAATGCCGCCCCGCCATCGGCGAGCAGGAGTTCCGCGTCGAGGTCGCCGTCGTCTATCGAGGTCATGTACCCCGACAGTTCGCGTTGTCGCGGGTCGTGTTCCATCGACTACGCGAAGGCCGCGGGATGCGGCGCCGAGACCGCGGTCAGCGACGCGACGAGTTCGGGGTGCTCGGCCGCGACCGCCCAGGCCACGATGGCGCCCCAGTCGTGTCCGACCAGGTGCACCCGCCCGGCGGGCAGTGTCGCGCACAGCCCGAGCGCGTCGTCGACCAATTCGCCGAGGCGGTAGGCGTCCACCTCGGACAGCCGCGCGGTCGGCGAATACCCCCGTTGATCCGGGGCCAGTGACGCGATGCCCGCCGCCGCCGGCCGTCGTGCCACGTCGGTCCACGAGGCCGCGCTCTGCGGGAAGCCGTGGAGCAGCAGGGCGTAGGCCGAGGCGTCGCCCGCGGGCGTCTCGTAGACGGTGAACCGGTGCTTCCCGGCCTGCCGCGGCGTGGGCGTCGTTGCTGTCACGTCCACAGGTCAGTGTCACCCGGGCCGAAATGTATACACCTGTCCGGATAACTGTATGGTCAACGGCCGAACGGTCGCGGCTCCGTTCATCGGGGATTCCGAATACCCGGAGCCGCAGCCGAACTCAGGCGTCGGACGAGACGCTGACCGTCGAGCCGACCCGGGGGAGTCCCAGGTTGTCGCGCAGGGTGGTTCCCTCGTAGTCGGCGCGCAGGACGCCGCGATCCTGGAGCAGCGGCACCACCTGGTCGACGAATTCGTCCAACCCGGTGGGCACCAGATGCGACCCGAGAATGAAACCGTCGGAACCGTCGTTCTGGACGAACGCGTCGATCTTCTCGGCCACCTGGGCCGCGGTGCCGACCAGCGGACCGCGCTCGAACTGGTCGATCACCACCTCGCGCAGGGTCAGCTTCTTCGTCTCGGCGACCTGGCGCAGTCGCTCGACCGTCGCGAACCGGTCCTGGTGGACGAAGGCGCGACCCCGGATGATCGGCGGGGCTTCGGGATCGGGGTCGATATCGGGGACCGGACCCTCCGGGTCGTAGCCGGACAGGTCGCGATTCCAGATCTGCTCCAGCAGGATCAGCGCGGTCCGGCCGGTGACCTGCTCGTTGCGGACGGCGTGGTATTTCTCGACGGCGTCGGCCTCGGTGTCGCCGAGGACGAAACTCGCCGACGGCAGGATCTTGATGTCGTCGGCGGCGCGTCCGGCGGCGACGGCGCGCGCCTTGATGTCGCGGTAGAAGTCCGCGGCCTCGGGCAGCTTGCCGTACGGGGAGAAGATGGCGTCGGCGTTGGCCGCGGCGAAATCGCGGCCCTGCGGCGAGACGCCCGCCTGGAGGATCACCGGCCTGCCCTGCGGACTGCGCGGCACCGTGAACCGGCCGGAGATGTCGAACTGGTTGCCGTGGAAGGCGAATGCCCCGGCATCGGCGCGGGCCAGGAACCGGCCCGATTCCTTGTCGGCGACGATATCGTCGGCATCCCACGAATCCCACAGGGCGCGAACAGCCTCGAGCGTCTCCTCGGCGCGCACGTAGCGGTCGGCCGGATCGAGGAAGCCGCCGCGACGGAAGTTCTGGCCGGTGAACGCGTCGAAGGAGGTCACCACGTTCCAGGCGGCCCGCCCGCCGGACAGGTGATCCAGGCTCGCGAGCTGGCGTGCCAGCTCATAGGGCTCGTTGAAGGTGGCGTTGATGGTGCCCGCGAGTCCCAGATGTTCGGTGACGGCGGCGATCGAGGCCAGCACGGTGAAGGTGTCGGGCCTGCCGATGATGTCCTGGTCGAAGATCTCGCCCGCGCGTTCGCGCAGGATGAGTCCCTCGGCCAGGAAGAAGAAATCGAATTTGCCGCGTTCGGCGGTCCTGGCGGTGTGTTCGAAACTGCTGAAATCGATCTGGCTGCCCGCCTCGGGATGCCACCAGGCGGTGTGATGGTTGACGCCGCCGAGGTAGGCGCCGAGGATGACCTGCTTACGTGGGGTGCTCACGGTGACCTCGCTCAGACAGTCGTGTAACGGTTGGGTGCGGTGGCGGACAGGCCGAGCAGCGAACGCAGCGACCCGTCCGGGTAGTCGGCGCGGAACGCGCCGCGCCGCTGGAGGGCGGGGACGAGCCGGTCGGCGATGGCGGTCAGGTCGTCGACGGCGACGCCGGGGCGCAACCGGAATCCGTCGGCGCCCCGTGCGCTCCACTCGAGCAGCAGGTCGGCGAGATCGTCCGCGCTTCCGGTGAAAATCGCGGCATCGGAGGAGAATGCGCTTCCGGAGAGTTCGTCCAGACGTGCCAGGCGCTGCGCTCCCGACCCGTCGTCGGTGTCGAGGAAGACGACGAGATCGGGGTAGACCCGCAGCGGTTCGCCGCCGCGTTCGGCCCGTGCCGAGGCCGCCGCGACCTGTTCCACGACGGGACCGGGCCCGGCCCCGCGCCCCGGGGTCACGAACACCACATCCGCGACGCGGGCGGCGAATTCGTAGACCAGCGGGGAATGGGCCAACGCCGTCACCACCGGCTGCCCCTGGAGCGGACGCGGGGTGATGGAGGGGCCGCGCACGCTGAAGAAGCGGCCTTCGAAATCGATGTAGTGCAATTTGTCGCGGTCGATGAAGCGCCGGGTCGACACCTCGCGGATCTCGGCGTCGTCCTCCCAGCTGTCCCACAGTCGGCGCACCACCTCGACGGCGTCCACGGCTTCGCCGAACAGATCGTGCACGTGGGCGGGATAGACACCGGAGCGCAGCGCTTCGCCCAGTTCGGCGGCGCTGAGATCGGGCACGGTCCGTCGCCCGAAATGCGCGGCCTCCTGCGCGGTGCCCGACACCCGCACCTGCCAGCCCGCTCGGCCGAGCGAGGTGTAGTCGAGCGTCGCCAGCGCCTTGGAGACGTGGAACGGTTCGGTATGGGTGGTGGTCACCGTCGGTATCAGGCCGATCCGGCGCGTGACGGGGGCGACGCGCGCCGCGATCAGGTGGGCGTCGATCCTGGCCCGCACCCGGTCGACGGCGTCGTCGGCCTGCGTGTGCGGCGGCCCGGGAATCGTCAGGGTGTCCTCGATGGTCACGAAGTCGAGCAGTCCGCGCTGGGCGGTGGTGACCAGGTCGGTCCAGTAGCCGGGACCGAACAATTCGGCGGGACGTGAGTTCGGCGCTCGCCAGGCGGCCGGATGCCAGCCTGCTCCGTCGAGCGCGACGCCGATATGGAGTGGGTTCGGTGCCATCGTCTCCCGTTTCTGTGCTGCGTGAAGGCTGTGTCACTCAACGCGCGAATCCGCGCGTCCCGGGGTCGCGCTCGCGGCCGCTGCCGGGAGGTCCGCGTCGTCGCACGCGTCGTCGCGTCGCGCCGACCCGTTCCGCCTGGCCTTTTGCCGGACGAGGACACCGGCGCGGTTCTCGTCGACGAGACTGTCAACCGTTGAAATCAGGTCGATCGCGGGGAAATACGTTGTCCCCGAGTGGAATCGGATCCCAGTCTCCGAAGGCGGATATTCGCCACGGCCCCGGATCACGGCGAGCGCGACCGGTGCCCGTGTCCATGTGTTCGACCCGACGTCGTCCGTGCGGGCCACGGACCGGCGCGAGGCGAAATCCGCCCGGAATTCACGCGCGCGCCGTCGGTTTCATATCCCTCGATTTCCGTAATTCGAGTCGGTTCGGCAATTCCCCGTAATCGTCGAAACAGTTCCGGAGAAAGCCATTCGAGATCGTTATACGCCCACGATCGAAACAGCGGGCGGTCCTTTCTCGACCATGTCAGGCTTTCTCGTGGCGCACGTTGACGAAGACCGAAAAAACACTGGCACGTCACGGAAGGAGATAGTTTTGGCAAAAGAGGATTCCCGCATCGGAATCACCGCCGAACAGGTCGCTCGTATCTCCGAACACGGCATGTGGGACGCCGACGGTTCGGTCCGGCCCGAGGCGGTGCGGATGGCCGCGACCCTGGTCGACGCGGTCCGGGCGCGCAGTGCCCAAGGGCGGGTGCCCGACGAACTCGGCGATGTCGTCGAGCGGGCACTGAACATGGTCGTCCCGACCTTCCACCGCATCCCCGGCGCGAACGGTGTCGGGCTCTCGGCGCACATGTTGCAGCAGATCACCACTCGGCCGTGTCCGCTGGTCGTCATCCCCGCCGGGTGGACACCGGTGGGCTGGCCGCTGTTCGAGTACGCCTATCTCACCCTCGCCCTGAAGGGCTACCACGTGGTGGCCTACACCCCGCGCGGCATCGGCTGGACCACCTTCCCCGGGACGAACAAGCCGTGGATCGGCACCTCGGAGGGCACCGTCGACGTGGCGGGACCGCTCGACCGCGAAGACGGGCGCAAGGTGCTCGACTTCGCGATAGAGGCCCTCGCGCCCAGCAGGGTCGCGTTCTTCGGCGAGTCCTACGGTTCGGGCATCAGCCAGTTGGTCGCCGCCCAGGACGACCGGGTCGACGCGGTCGTCGCGTTGAGCACCTGGGGCAATCTGGCGACCAGCCTCTACGACAACGGAACCCGTCACACCAGGACCGTCGCCGCGCTGCTCGATCTGACCGGTGGCGACCGCGCGGACAAATTCGACGCCGACACCCTCGAGATCCTCACCAGGTTCGAAGAGGGCGGCGATATGGATCCCGTCGTCGAATGGGGTGAGGAACGCTCGCCGGAGAACTACGTCGGCGGCGCGGGTCCGGTGCCGACCTTCTTCTGCAACACCTGGCACGAGGGCCTCTTCCCGCCGAATCAGATGCTGCGAACCTTCCAGAAGCTGACCGGACCCAAGCATCTGAGCATGTGGATCGGCGATCACGCGGTGCCGGAGGGCCCGGGCCTGATCGCGCCCTCCCTCACCCCGAACGTGGCCCTGCGCGAGGCCTACGCCTGGCTCGACCACTACCTCATGGACGAGGACAACGGCGTCGACACCTGGCCGGAGGTCACCAACCAGGTCATGTTCACCTACGTGACGACTCCGGCGGGCGACAACGGCGACCACGTCATCATCGAACCGGCTCGCCGCGAACAGAAGCGGTCCTGGTCGGCGGTCACCACCGATACCGAGACGCTGATCCTGACCGGTGCGCACGGCAGCGGTGACGGCGCGCTGCTGCCCGAGGCCACCGCCGACACCACCGGGTGGCGGCGCAGTTTCTCGGTGGGCAAGGAACCCGAGATCGTCGCCATGGACGCGATTCTCGGCACCGGGCAGCGGGAGTGGGAGGGCAATCCGAAGCCCTACCGGGTCGACGAGATCGACCGCGGCCACGCCCTGGTGTGGTCGACCGAACCGTTCGCCTCCTCCCGGCGCATCCGGGGAATCCCGAGGGTTCGGCTCGGCATCGACAGCACCGAATCCGCGGCGACGGTAATCGCGTATCTGCTCGACGTCGACGCCGACGGCGTGGGCCGGATGATCACCCACGAACCGATGACGGTCTCCTCGGGGCTGCCCGCCACCCCCGTGTGGGAAATGCAGGCCGCGGCCTACGACATGTCTCCCGGCCACCGCCTGATGGTGGTCGTGGACAGCAGGGACCCGCACTACTCGACCGACAACATCCTCGACGCGACGATCACCGTCGGATCCTTCGACGGCGCCGCGTGTTTCGTGGAGATTCCGCTCGGCTGACACGCTCGTGGCCCGGATCCCTCGAGGATCCGGGCCACGGTGCGTTCGTTGTCAGGGAACGACGATCGGGAACTGCGGGTCGGGGGTATCCAGCAGGTCCACCAGCGTTTTCAGCACCGCCGGATCACCGTCGACGCCGATGCCGTCGAGTCCCTTGCCCACCAGCAGTTCGAGCAGTTGCTCCTTGGTGAGGTGCAGCGTCAGATCGGCCGCCCCCCGCAGCGGAGCCGCGGTGGTGTGCGCGCGGTGGGTGAGCGCGCCGTTGGACAGGGTGAGCCGGATGACCTTGCCCTCGTCGAGGAGATCCCAATCCATGGTCAGCGGCGAATCGGCCGCGCGCGGACCGTCGACGCGGACGGCGAGGGAATCGATGATCATGTCGACGGGCAGGGCCGCCAGCATCTCGGGGCCGGCGGTGTTGATATCGGTCGGTGTCGTGCCGTTTCGCAGTTCGTGCGCGCCGACCAGGTAGAAGTTCCGCCATGTCCCGTTCTCGGCCCCGCTGCCGAGGCGCTGGTACACATCGGCCAGTGCGCGCTTGGCGTCGTCGTTGCCGGGTTCGGCGAAAACCGCGTGGTTGAGCAGGGTCGCGGCGAACCGCAGATCACCGTCGTCGGCGTAGGCGCGGCCCTTGGCGACGATGGCGTCGATCCCGCCGTAGTCGGCGACGTAGCGCTGCGCCCGCGGAACCGGGGGATGCTCCCACAGATGCGCGGGATTGCCGTCGAACCAACCCATGTAGCGCTGATAGATGGCCTTGATGTTGTGGCTGGCCGATCCGTAGTACCCGCGGTTGGCCCACAGACTCTCCAGCGCGGACGGGAAGGTGAGTTCCTCGGCGATCTCCGAACCCGTCAGGCCCCTGTTGGTCAGGCGCAGCGTCTGATCGTGCATGTAGGCGTACATGTCGCGCTGTCCGGCGAGCCATGTCGTCCAGTTGTCCCGCCCCCAGGTCGGCCAGTGGTGGGAGGCGAACGCGACATCGGCCTCGTCCGCGAACATTCCGATCGTCTCGTCGAGATACTCCGCCCACACGCGCGAATCACGCACGAGCGCGCCGCGCAGCGTGACGATGTTGTGCATGTTGTGGGTGGCATTCTCGGCCATGCACAGCGCGCGGCGATCGGGGAAGAGGAAGTTCATCTCGGCGGGCGCTTCGGTGCCGGGGGTCAACTGGAAGACGATACGGACCCCGTCGATCACTTCCTCCTGCCCGGTATGGGTGATGTCCACGGTCGGCGGGACCAGGCCGACGGATCCAAGGGAGGTGGTCATGCCGAGACCGCAGCCGATCTGTCCGTCGGGCCCCTTCCCCAGCCCGGCTCCGTACATGAAAACCGCGCGCCGGGTCATCGCGTTGCCCGCGTAGACGTTCTCGCTCACGGCGTGTTCGAGGAATCCCTCGGGGGCGAGGACCGGCACCGCGGCGTGTCCCGGTGGGATGACACCGCGGACGCCGCCGAAATGGTCGGCGTGCGAGTGGGTGTAGATGACGCCGGTCACCGGCCGGTCACCGCGATTCTCCCGGTAGAGGGCCAGCGCCGCGGCCGCCGTCTCCGCGGAGATCAGCGGATCGATGACGATGACGCCCTTGTCGCCCTCGATCACCGTCATATTGGACAGATCCAGGTTGCGCACCTGATAGATACCTTCGGCGACCTCGAACAGACCCTGTTCGTTGCACAATTGGCCCTGCCGCCAGAGGCTGGGATTCGCGGTCGGGGGGCATTCGCCGTTCAGGAAATCGTAGGCCTGCCCGTCCCAGATCACCCGGCCGTCGGAGGCCTTGATCACCGCCGGTTCCAATGCCGCGATCAATCCGCGGGTGGCGTTGTCGAAATCGGTCGTATCGTCGAAGTTCAGCGATGCGCTCATATATTTCCTCGTTTCCGAATATGTCGACTTCTCGCGGACGAATACGGCGATGTGGGCCACGGTAGGGAATCGGCGGGTCCGGCGTATCACCCCCGGTGGGTGATACGCCGGACGGTGGAATTCGAGGAGCGGTTCACATATCGGCCGGATGCCACACGGCCATGGCCCAGATGGCGGCCACCTTCACCGTGATCACCACGGCCGCCCAGCCTGGATAGTGCGGCAGCCAGGCGAAATCGGCGACGATCGATGCCATCGCGCAGATCACCGCGCCGATCCGCGCCCAGGTCCGCCCGACGACCGAGCCCACACCGCAGAGGATCAGCGCGGCGCCGAGACCGAGGTGGATCCATCCCATCGCGCCGGCGCCGAGCCGGTCGACGGCGGCGATATCGGCGAGCACCACGTGGTCGCCCGCGAAGCAGGGCACGCCGAGCAGGATCGACATCGTGCCCGCCGCGATCAGGAACACCGCCCAGGCGATGGCCGCGACCGAGGCCGCCGCCTGCCGCGAGGACAGTCCGGCCTCCTCGACGTAGGTCACCGGCGGCACCAAGGCCACGGACGGGCGCGGTGTGCTCGGCATGGCGTGGTGGCCGCGGTAAATTCGCTGTCGCGGAGGCGAATTCATCCCCGAATAGCGCACCGGGCTCATACATCCCGGGCACAGTTTCTCGTTGACCATTACGGCATCGTCGGGCTTCCTCGCGCGTGGCGCCTCATCCGATTCGGGTGAGCGCCGCCGCCCCGGATCACGGTTGTCGCACGTGCGCGCGGCGGTCACCACGACCGTGATCCCGGGGCGGCGGCGGCACGATCGATCACCCCGAGCGGGTGAGGTGCCGCCGGGTGCGGTGCGGGCATAGTCGCCGTCGAACCCGTGCTCGGAAGGAGTCGGAGATGACCGCACCTGACAACCGCCCCGTACGGCAGGGCCTCGCCGCCGGTACCTCCATCGGCGCCGCGATCTTGCTGATGGTGCTCGGCATCGTGTCACTGCTGCAAGGTATTTCGGCCGTCGCCGAGGACGAGGTGTTCGTCACGGGCATCGACTACATCTACGAATTCGACCTCACCACGTGGGGATGGATCCATATCGTGCTCGGCGCGCTCATCATCGTCTGCGCGCTGGCGCTGGTCACGGGCACCGCCTGGGGACGCGGCGCGGCGATCGGATTCGCGTCGCTGTCGATCCTGGCCAACTTCCTGTGGCTGCCGTACTACCCGCTGTGGTCGGTGCTGCTCATCGTGCTCGACGTCGTCGTCATCTGGGCCGTGGTCACCTGGCGTCCCCGGCACTGAGGTGACGTGCGGGTTCGGTGACGGAACCAGCGAACGGGCGGTGTGAGGATGGCACGCTGGACGGTGTTCGAATCGCTCGCCGGATATCGCAGGCAGTGGCTGCGCCCCGATATTCTCGCGGGCCTGACGGTATGGGCCGTCCTCGTTCCCGAAGGTCTCGCCTACGCCTCGATCGCCGGGGTGCCGCCGGTCGTCGGTCTCTACGCCGCGATCCCGTCGCTGGTGCTCTACGCGCTCGCGGGCAGTTCACGACACCTCGTAGTCGGTCCGATGTCGGCGACCGCCGCGCTGTCGGCCGCCATCATCACCCCGATCGCCGGGGCCGACGGCGGCCGCTACATCGCCCTTTCGGCCGGACTGGCCATCGCCACCGGTCTGCTCGGTCTGGCGGCAGGCGCGATCCGATTGGGTTTCGTCGCCGCCTTCATCTCCGAACCGGTCCTCGAGGGTTTCATCGTCGGACTGGCGCTGACCATCATCATCGGCCAGGTGCCGAAACTGCTCGGCATCGACAAGACCGCCGGTGATTTCTTCGACCAGCTGTGGGGGGTGCTGACGGGGCTCGGCGACCTGCACTGGCAGACCGCCCTCGTCGGATTCCTGAGTCTCGCCGTGGTCGTCGGCCTGAAACGGTGGCTGCCGCTGATACCGGGATCGCTGCTCGCGGTGCTGCTCGGCATCGCGGCGGTGTCGGTTCTCGGTCTGGACGATCGAGGCGTCGACATCGTCGGCCACATCGATGCCGGGCTGCCCTCGGTCGGATTGCCCGACGGTGTGGCTTTCGCCGACTACCTCGATCTGCTCGGACCGGCGGCGGGGGTGCTGCTGATCGGTTTCGCCGAGGGCCTGGGAGCCGCGAAAACCTATGCGGCCAAACAGGGTTACCAGGTCGACCCCAACCGGGAACTCGTCGGGCTCGGCGCGGCGAATCTCGGCGCGGGACTCGCCTCGGGCATGGTCGTCAACGGCAGCCTGTCCAAAACCGCGGTCAATGGTTCCGCCGGTGCCAAGACACAGGTCAGCGGCCTGGTGGTGGCCGGACTCACGGTATTGACCCTGCTGTTCCTCACCGGCCTTTTCGAGAAACTGCCCGAGGCGACACTGGCCGGTGTGGTGATCGCCGCGGTGATCGAGCTGGTCGATTTCCCCGCGCTGCGACGGCTGTACCGGGTGTGGACGGTGCGACTCGGCGGGATCTACGGCAAGGCGGCCCGAACCGATTTCACCGCCGCGGCGGCGGCCATGATCGGCGTCCTCGTATTCGACACGCTGCCCGGTCTGTTGATCGGCATCGGGATCTCGATCCTGTTGCTCGTCTACCGCAGTTCCCGGCCGCATATCGTGCCCGTGGTCCGCAGCGGCACCCTGTGGCTGGACGCCGACCGCCATCCCGACCTGCCACGGCGCCCGGACCTGCTGGTGGTGCGGGTGGAGTCGGGTCTGTACTTCGCCAACGCCGACTACGTCCGCGACCGCGTCGAACAGCTGTGCACCGACCGGACACGATTGGTCGTGCTCGATGCCGAGACTTCGCCGACCATCGACGTGACCGCCGCGATGATGCTCTCCGACCTTCGCGACAGTCTCGGTCGCCGCAGGATCGACTTCCGCATCGCCCGCTACATCGGCCAGTTCGGCGACGAGCTGGGGACCGCGATCCCGCACGAAATGGCGATCACGGTCTTCGCGACCGTCACCGACGCCGTCGCCGACCTACCGGAATCCCCGGCCTCCTCCGACGGCTGAGCCGCCCGCGACGACGACCCGGTTACGCGTTCGACTTCTGATAGGCCTCGACGACCTCCGCCGAGATCCGGCCACGGCTCGAGACCTCCATGCCGTTGCTTCGCGCCCACTCGCGAATGGTCTGGGCCTGCTCGCGATCGGTGGCCTGCCCGGAGCCGCTCTCGCCGCGCGGCACCCGGCCAGCCTTGCGGGCGTGGGGCGTCCACTGTTCGAAGATGCCGCGTAGTCGCGCGCCGTTGAGTACCGACAGGTCCATCTCGTAGTCCACGCCGTCCACGGCGAAACGCACGGTCTCCTGAGCCTCGGATTTGCCGTCGTAATCATCGACCAGCTCAACGGTGACCTTGCGCGCCATTCCATATTCCTTCGACGATCGACCCGAACGATGAGACGTCATCGTAGCCCGAATGCCGACTTCGCTCCTGCGGAGCGTCCGTTACCCGATCGGTTCCGGGGGGAAACATGCCGTGCATACCTTCGAGGTCATCGCCCATCCGATTCATCGCCCCACCGAGAGGGAGTGATCCGCCATGCCGGTTCCCGACGACCTCGCCGCCGACTACGCCACCGCCGGATTCGGCGGCGAACTCACCCCGGGCACGAGGCCCGCGTTGATTCTCGTCGACCCGGCCCGCGCGTACGTCGATCCCGGCTGCTCGCTCTACGCCGGGGTCGACGAGCCGGTCCGTGCGATGCGCGCACTGCTCGCCGCCGCGCGCAGGGCCGGAATCCCGGTCGTGATCACCGAGGTCAGGCTGCGCGCCGACGGCGCCGACGCGGGCCATTTCTTCCGCAAGTCCGGTGGTCTCGTCGCGTTCTGCGAGGGCAGTCCGTTCGCCGATTTCATCGAGGGACTCGCCCCGAACGCGGACGAATTCCGGGTGAACAAGAGCTATCCGAGCGCGTTCTTCGGCACCACCCTGCACTCCTATCTCACCGCCAAGCGCGTCGACACGGCGCTGATCGCGGGGCTGTCCACCAGCGGATGCGTCCGCGCGACCGCGTTGGACGCGTTGCAGCACGGATTCGTGCCCATCGTGGTCGAAGACGCGGTCGGTGATCGGGACCGTCGCGTGCACGAGGCAATCTGTTCGATATCGCGCACAAGATCGGCGAGGTGTGGGCATTGGATCGCACGGTGGACTATCTCGGCGGTCTCGGCTCGCGAGCCGACGCCGTTCTCACCGGCACGGGATGAGAACGGCTGTCACGGCTGTCACGGACGCGCGGCCCACCGGCGCAAGCCGCGCGGTCTGCGCATCATCAGGACACCGAGTGCGGCCACGGCGATACCGCGCGGCGCTTCGTAGATGAACCCGGACAGTCCGGCCGTCGCGGGAATCGGCAGGAAGAAGCCGACCATGCCGAGCAGGGTCAGCACCGCGATCCAGCGCGGCACCGCGCGATTGCGCAACAGGCTCGCGCCGAGCAGACCCATTCCGGCCAGCATCACCAGTCCGCCGACGGTGTTGAACAGCATGAACGCGGTCGAGTCGATCATGTTGTCGTTGTCGGCGATCAGATGCGCGGTGTCCGGATCGGACGCGAACGGGTAGGCGACGAACAATTCGACGGTCAGGTGTCCGGTGGCGGTGACGATATTGCCGACCAGATAGGTGAGCGTGCCGAGAAAACCGGCCGGGCCGAGTCGAGGCCGCAGCCACGCGTACATACCGGGCAGGCCGAGCACGAGCAGCACGGTGCCGAGGCCGAGCAGGGTCTGCGCGATCGGTGTTCCCGGACTGGTCAATGCCTCGACGGAATGCCCTTTACCCGCGACGATCGGATGCAGGGTGCCACCCGCGACGCACAGTGCGCCGCCGATGGTCAACGCGGCGCCGCACATTCGCAGTACAGTTTCGCCGGACGGGCTGCCCGTGCACGCCCGGTCGTCGGTGGTGGTCGGTGTCGGCAGGAGTTCGTTCGTGGTTGTCATGAGCCGAGGATCGGCGAGGGCGCTGGTGTGACGCTGGTGCGTGCCTTGTCCGGCGACGTCGCGCGGGTCCGGCCCGCGATCGCGGTGCTCGGGCCGCTGGAGGTGAGCGGCCCCGACGGTGTCCGGATCGCGGTTCCCGCGCGAAAACACGCGGAACTGCTCGTCATCCTCGCCGCCGAGCGCACCACGCGCAGTGCCGGGTATCTGTGCGAACTGCTGTGGCGCGGAAATCCGCCCGACAGCGCGCTGGTCACGTTGCAGGGCTATGTCTCGCGGTTGCGCAGGGCGTTGAAACCGCTGCCCGACTTGCGCATCGACACCGACACCAACGGCTACGTGCTGCGATGCGACGGATCGGGTACCGACCTCGACCTGCTCGACGTGTGGTCGCGCGACGCGCGGGCCGCCGTCGCGGACGGCGATATCGGGCGCGCGGTCGAACTGCTCGACCAGGCACTCGGCCTGTGGCGCGGTGACGCCCTGTCCGATGTCGACGATGTCGCGGAACTGGCGCCCGAACGCGCCCGCCTCGACGAGTTGCGGTCCGAACTCGTCGAACTGTGCGCGGAAGCCCTGATCGTGCTCGGCCGCGCCAGGCACGCGGTGACATTGCTCGCCGACGAACGCGAGCGGCATCCGTTCCGGGAAGGCACGGCCCGGCTGCTCGCGCTCGCGCTGCGCGACTGCGGCCGGATCTCGGAAGCGCTCGATGTGATGGTCCGGCTGCGCCGTTCGCTGCGCGCGGAGTTCGGACTCGACCCCTGCGCCGACACCGTCCGGGTGGAGACCGAGATCCGCACGGTCTCGGCCGCGCCGACGGTCGACGCGGTCACGGCGCTGTACGGCCGCGGCGATATCGCGGCGGTTCTCGATCGGGCGTGGCGGCGGTCTCGGCGGGGACTGACCGTGGTGACGGTGCGCGGCGCTCCGGGGATCGGCAAGACCGCCGTGGTCGAGGACGCGGTGCGCCGCCACGGCGGCGCGGCCTACTTCACCGCCGCCGTCGGCGGTTTCGGCGCCCAGCCGCTGGCGACCCTGACACCGTGGCTGGACCAGGCGGCACTGTCGGGCCGTGTGGTCCCCGATATCCCGACCCCGCGCGCGCTCGCGGCCCTGTTCGCCGATATCACCCGCGAGACCGGCCGGATGGTCGCGGTCATCGATGACGTGCAGTGGGCCGATCCGGATTCGGTGCGAATGATCGCCGCCGCCGTGCGGGTGCTGCGCGCGCACCCGATCCTGCTGCTGCTCACGGTCCGCGGCGAAGCGCTGCCCGCCGAAACGGCCACCGCGGTGCAGTCTCTGCGCGCCGCGGGCACGCACGTCACCGTCGACCTCGCGCCGCTGTCCGACGCGGCCGTCGCCGAGTTCGTCCGCGCCGAACTCGGCGATGTCGGTGCCACCGCGCACCCCGACATCGTGCGCACGAGTCTGGGCAGTCCGTTCATCGCGGCGCAACTGTGCGATCTCGTGCGCGCCGGTCGCCCCGTTCACGGAACCGGCGCGGTCACCGCGATCACCGAGGCGAAACTGGGCGCCGTCACCGAAGCCGTGCGCGAACTCGCCGAACTGCTGGCCGTTCTGGGCGTTCGCGCCTCCCTCGGGCTCGCCGCGGCCGCCGACGGCACACCGCGTTTCGATGAGGGGGTGGCCGAACTCGTTGCCGCGCAGATCGTCTCGGTGACAGACCATACGATAGGCTTCGGGCACGAACTGGTGCGCGACGTCGTCGTCTCCGGGCTCGGCGCCGTCAGGAAGGCGTCGCTGCATCGGCGGATCGCGGACACACTGGCGGTCTCGCGCCCCGACGACACCGCGTCCGCCGCGCTGCACCGCAGTGCCGCCGCCCTCGATTCGATCGACCGCGCCGCCGCGCTGGCATGTGCCACGGCGGCACGGGACGCGCTGCGCCGCGACGCGGTCAGCGACTGCGCCGATTTCGCGGCGCGCGGCATCCGGCACGCCGAGCCGGGCGACGCCGAACTCCTCGTCGAACTCGACTGCCTCGCCGGACAGGCGCACCACCGGCTCGGCCACTACGACTCCGCCGCCGAATCCTTCGATCGCGCGGGCAGACGTTGCGCCGAACGCGACGACCGCACCGCGCTGGCACGCACCGCGCTGCTCGCCGCACCGCGCGGGGTCGCCGGCTACTTCTCCGGATACGGTGTGGTACAGACGGGTTCGTCGGCACTGCGGGCGCGAGCGCTGGCCCATCGGCAGGATCTGGACGCCGATCTCGTCGCCGAGGTGGAGGCGATCGAAGCGGCGGACCGCGCGATCCACGGCGCCGCGGGCGATCTCGAGGTGCTGGCCGACGCGCGTTCGCGCAGCGCCCCGGGACGCAGGTCGTGGCGGCAGGTGCGCCTGGCCGAATTCATCTGCACCTGGGAGCCGACCACGGTCGCCGAGCGTCGGGTGATCGCCGAGGAATTGGAGGAACTCGCCGGCCACGATCGCGAAGCGCTGGCGACGGCGATCCATCTGCGCCGCGTCTGCGCGCTCGAGTCGGGGGATATGCGGCTGGTCCGGCGGCTCTCGGCCGAATTCACCCGGCTCGCCGCCGACGGCGGTACCGATCTCGCGGCGACCCAGCTGTGGTGGCAGGTGATGCTCGCCGTGCTGCGTGGCGACTACGAGCAGTCGCGCACGCTGATGACGACCTTCGCTGACGGACTCGGCGCCGTCGACGGTCCGGCCCGGCTGCTCGCCGAGGCCTCGCTGCTGACCAGTAGTTCGATCGAACTGTGGCATCGGGGCCGCCTGCGCGAGGCGCTGGCCGACGCCGATCGCATGGCCGAGGATTTCGACGAGGATTTCGCGATCGTCGTCGCGATGGCCGCCGCCGAGATCGGCGATCACGAACGCGCCATGCGGTTGATCGAGCAGGTCGTCGCCCTGCCGGGGCGGTTGCACGGGCCGCGACTGGTCGTCCGGGTGCCGTTGCTGCTGGAGGCGCTGCTCGTGGTCGGTCGGCACGCCCCGGACCGTCGTGACCGCGTGGTCGAATTCGCCGCCGTCCTGGCGCCGCTGACCGCGGGATGGGGCGAGACGTTGATCGTGCAGTGGCCCGGCCTGGTCTGCCTCGGACCGTCGGGTCTCTACCGCGGCACCGCCCGCGGCATGCTCGGCCGCGCGGGTGCGCGCGCGGAAGTGGTCGCCGCGATGCACCGCGCGCGGGCGCTCGGCGCGCGGCCCTACGAATCGCGGGCGCGAGATCGGTTGACGCGCTGGCCCTTCGCCGACACCGAATAACCGAACCCGGATCGTCACAGCGACGAACCCCGTGCGGTGAGGTCGCGGGTGGTTCGAATCGGACCGATGACAACCCTGTACCTGGAAGAACGTGTGCCCCAGGCTCTCGGTACCGCGACGCGAACGCGCGCCGCCGAAGTCCGAGGAGAGTTCGAGTGAGAGCGCACAGCAGGTTCCTGATACCCGCGGTCGTCACCGCCGTCGCGGCGATGCTGCTGACCGCGTGCGGCGGCGGGAGTGAGGTCCGCGAGTCCGGCGGTGTGCCGGTGCTGCGGTATCAAGGCTGGGCCTCGCAGGTCGTCATTCCCGAACTGGCCGAGGATCTCGGTTACTTCGAGAACAAGGTGAAGCTCGAATGGCAGGGCAACACCATCAGCGGACCGCAGGACATCCAGTCGGCGGCGACCGGTCAGGTCGATTTCGGTGGCGCGTTCGGTGGCGCGGTGGCCAAACTCGGTCAGGCGGGCGCTCCGATCACCGCGGTGATCAACTACTACGGTTCCGACGAGAAGACCTTCACCGGCTTCTACGTGCCCGAGAACAGTCCGATCAAGACGCCGAAAGATCTGCTCGGCAAGAAGATCGGGGTCAACACCCTGGGCGGTCAGGCCGAGGCCGACGTCCACGACGTGCTGAAGAAGAGCGGGCTCGACGAGGAGCAGATCAAGTCGGTGCAGCTGGTGGTGCTGCCGCCGCCCAACACCGAGGACGCGGTGCGGCGCGGGCAGGTCGATGTCGCGGGTCTGTCGGGACAGTTCCAGCAGCGTGCCGTCGCGAACGGCGGACTGCGGGCCGTGTTCACCGATTACGAACTGTTCGGCGCCTTCAACGGCGGCCAGTACGTTTTCCGCGACGACTTCATCGGTAAGAGCCCGAAGAGTGTCGAGGCGTTCGTCGGTGGGGTCGCCAAGGCGATCGAATGGCTGCGGGTCACCCCGCGTGAGGAGGTCATCGCGCGGTTCACTCAGATCATCGAGAAGCGCAAGCGTGCGGGAGAGGACACGTCGTCGGTGAAGTACTGGCTGTCGGTCGGCGTTCCCGCCGTCAACGGCGTCATCGCCGACGCCGATCTCCTGCGGTGGGAGAGCTGGCTGCGCGACACCGGCGCTATCACCGGCCCGTTCGATCCGGCCAAGCTCTACACGAACAAGTTCAATCCGAATGTGAAGAAGTAGCGCGGCGGTCGGATCCGGCACCGATCTGGTGACCGGATCCGACCGTAGCGGTTCAGGATCGCTTCTTGCCCGCGGCGATCCATCGGCCGGTGGACGGCGCGGCAGCCGGTACGAGCGTCGCCGCGACGACGGCGGTGACCCGGCTCGACGGCCACCCTGCCGGGACGCCGCGAGCCCCCCGGCCGCGCGGAATTCAGTGTTCCCGCAACAGCGTCCCCGCCCCTTCGGCGAGCCGGTCGTCGAAGCCGTGCTCGCGCAGGGCGTGCCACAGCGTCGCGGCATTGATGGCGATGACCGGCTTGCCGAGTTCGGCCTCGAGCCGGTCGGCCTGCGCGACGAAGGACAGATTGGTGCCGACCTGGACGACGGCGTCGGCGTCAGCACTGTCGATCTCGGTGCGTTCGCGCAGCCTGCGTTGAACGATTCGTTGCCCGCGACACCACCCCAGAACGTCTCCGCCGACATCCCCATGACCATGCGGTCGGGTTCGGCGGTGAGCACATCGCGGACGGCGGTGTCGATGGAACCGCGGATCTGTCCGAGCAGGGCGGTGAAATCCTCGTCGTCGCCCATGACCGGATTCGGGATGTACATCGAACCGGCGCGGTAGCTGACACCGTCCAGGCCCGCGCGCCAATAGTCGTGTTCCACCACGGTATTCGTGCTCGGCACGATCACTCCGAATACCGCTCGCGTGCCTACCGCGTTGGTCATGGGCCGGTCTCCTCGAGATGTCGGACGGATGTCGGGGTCAGGGCGCGCTCGACGGCACGGTGTGCGCGTTCGCGGTCGATCGGGTGGTCGAGCAGCAGGGCGTCGACCAGCAGCGGCGACACGATCGCGGTGGCGGCTTCCTCGATATCGGCGTCGTCGAGTACGCCGTGCGCGTGGAACGCGGCGTGGAACGGCGCGAACAGGTCACCGACGTAGCGGCGGCGCAGTTCGGCGCAGGAGGGATCGGTCGCCGAGGCGGTGACCAGCGCGCGCAGGAAGGCGTCGACAGGCTTGTCGCGCAGGCGATCACACAGTCCGTCCACTTCCGCGTGCAGATCGGCGGCGAGGTCGCCGGTCGGCCGGACCGGGGGATGGGGAGCGACGGCGATGAGCGCGGCGAGGAAATCCCGCGGTGTCGGCCAGTGCCGGTAGACCGTGGTCCTCGCCACCCCGGTGACGGTGTGCAGCCGCGCCGGAGTCAGGGCGACGGCGCCCTCGGTGAGGAGCAGTTCGAGGGCGGCGGTGAGCACGATCTCCTCGGTGTCGGCGGAAGGGCCGGTGGGGCGGCCGGGTCTGGTCACGAAATTAACGATACATCTTGTATTCGAAAATGATAATTGCTACGTTCCGTATCGGAAAAGGAACGCAGTCCGCGAGGAGAACGGCATGCGACCCCATGTCGAACTGATCGACGAAAAAGATCTGATCTGGCACAACGCCGTGTTCCAGCACGCCGACGGCATCGCCGAGCAGCGCAACCTCAGCTACGACGAGGAAGACGGTTCGGCCTCGCTCGAGGTGCGATTCACCAGCGACTGGTCTCGGCCCGCCGGTGTGCATCACGCCGGGACCGAATGGTTCGTGCTGTCGGGCAGCGTCACGATCGGTGACACCGAACTCGGGCCGGAGGGTTTCTGGAACGCGCCGATCGGCGTGCTGACACCCCCGATCACCGTCACCGACGGCACCGAGATCCTGCTGTTCCGCGAAGGCGGCGACTGGCATTTCGACCTCGCCGAACAGGATCGCGAATTCGTCCGCCCCGACCAGGAACTCGTCGTCCTGCACACCTCCGAGATGCCGTGGATCGATGTCAAGGACGGCAGTCCGATGCGCTTCGATCTCCGGGGGGACGCCGGTGCCCGGCCTGTACATCAAGCTGCTGCATCGTGACGTGACGACCGGGTTCTACAGCCGTCTGATCAAGGCCAAACCCGGCTGGCGGGAAGTGCCGCTGGCCCATCACCCGTGCAGAGGAGGCATACTGCCTCTCCGGCGGATTCGACTACAACTACGGAAAGATGTGGCCCGGCGCCTATTTCTGGCGCCCGCCGCGGATCCGGCACGGAGATTTCACCGCCGACGCCGAGCGCGGGTGCGCCTGGCTGGTGCGATCCGACGCCGACCTCGTGGACTGGTACACCGACAACGCCCGCGTGGTCATGTCGGGCGATGCCACCAATTGGGGTCCGGGGTATCCGCGGAGCGTCGCGCCCAAGCTGGTCGAGCCGGTGCGTTCGCGTTCGATCGGCGCGTGGGCCGACGCCACCCGTCGGTAGTGCGGCCGGGCCGTTCGGCCCGTACATGCGGTGGCGGCAGCAGAGCGGCTGCTGCTCCCGGATAGTTTCCCAATGCGAAACATTCCGATGACATAGGGCATTGACCAACTGCTCATTTGACTGAAACGACCATGTTTCGGAAATCGAGTTTCGCAGAGAGAAACGGAGTACAAGGTGTCGCAGACCGATCTGGTGATTCGAAACGCCCGCGTGGTGCGCCCGGGCGACCCCACCACCGACGCGTGCCGATCGTACTCGAGGCGATGGCCGGGCGCTCCTTCGTCGACTACGCCCTGCACCTGGCCCCGATGACCGCCGAACACATCGACGAGATCCCTTCGCTGGTCGAGGAATTCGGCATCACCTCGTTCAAGATCTTCATGTTCTACGGCGGCCATGGCCTACACGGGCGCTCCGACGACCAGGCCGAATTCCTGATGATCGGTCCCGGCGAACGCTACGACCTCGCGCATTTCGAATTCGTCATGCGCGCACTCGCACGGGCCCGCGCCCGCTTCGGTGACCGGATCTCGCTGTCGCTGCACTGCGAGACCGCCGAGATCATGGCCGCCTACACCGAGATGGTCGAGCGCGAAGGGGTATTGACGGGGCTGCGCGCCTACAGCGCGTCGCGACCACCGCATTCGGAAGGTCTCGCGATCACGATGGCCTCCTACCTCGCCCACGAGACCGGACTCGCGGGCGGCATCTGCTCGCGGGCGAGATCGACTGGGTCGTCAGCGATCACGCGTGCTGCCCCGATATCGCGCTCGTCGATCCCGACGCGCAATGGACCGTGCGGGCGGGCGATTCCGACTCCGCCCAGGAATACACCCCCTTCGAGGGTTTCGACATGAGCGCCAGAGTGACCGATGTCTTCCTGCGCGGACATCACATCTGTCGTGCGGGCCGGGTCGTCGGCGAACCACGCGGCGCCTACCTCCGTCGTTACCGGGCCTGACCGGTGCGGGCCGTCAGCCCGGGGGCGTCCGCCACCGCTCGCCCCTGGCGGGTTTTCGTGGCGACCAGCATCGGCGTCGTCGCGGTGTTCCTCAATATCAGCGGCCTGAGCGTGGCCTTGCCGACCATCGCGCGCGAGCTGGGAGCCGATGCCACACAGGCCAATTGGATCCTGCGCAGCTATCTGCTCGTCACCACGGCGCTGATCCTGGTATTCGGCAGACTCGCCGACATCATCGGCCGCCACCGCCTGTACCTGGCGGGCCTGGCACTGTCACCCTGTCCACCGGCCTGTGCGCGCTGTCGGTCTCACCACAGATGTTGATCGCGGCGCGGATAGTGCAGGGTATGGGGGCGGCGGCCTGCGTCACCAACAACACCGCGCTGCTCACCGACACCTTCCCCGCCGCCGATCTGGGCCGAGCGCTCGGCTGGAACGTCACCATCGCGGCGACCGCGCAGGTCGCGGGTCCGGTCGTCGGCGGCGCGGCCACCGCGCTGTTCGGCTGGCGCGGACTTTTCCTGGTCTGCGCGCCGATCGGCCTGCTCGCCCTGGTGATGTCGCTGCTGTTCATTCCGCGCCCGGACCGGACTCGCAGGCGGCGTGAACGTTTCGACCTCGCGGGCGCGGCCCTGTCCACACTCGCGCTGACCGTGACCGTGCTGGCACTGACCACGACGGCGGAGGCCGACCCCCGCCTGGTGCGGGTGTGCGGTGTCGCGGCGGTGGTTCTTCTCGTCGCGTTCGTCGTCGTCCAGAGGCGACGCGAACACCCACTGATCGATATCGGGCTCTTCCGGCTGCCGACGATCGCCGTCGCCCTGACGGCCGTGATCGCCAATGCCGTCGCCACCAACGCGGTGGTTGTGCTCGTCTCGCTCTACGGGCAGGCGGGCGGATTGACACCCGTGCGGGCAGGAGTCATGGTCGCGCTCGGCACCGTGCTCGCCGCCGCGCTGACCGCCGCCTTGACCACGCGCTACAGCCCGAGAATCCTCACCGCGACCGGTATGGCCGCCAGTCTGATCGGCCTGATCGGTCTGGCGGCCACCATGACCGACGACGCGAATTCGCTCTGGGCGGTGACACCGTTCCTGTTCGTCATCGGCGCGGGCAACGGGCTGTTCATGACACCGAGCACCAACGCCCTGATGCTGGCCGCTCCCGCCGCACGCCGCGGCATCGCCAACGGCCTGCGCTCGACATCGCAGAACCTGGGCACCCTGGTCAGTTCGGCCCTCGCTCTGGCCCTCGGCACCGCGGGCCTGAGCGAATCCGCGCGCCGCGCCGCCATCGACGGAACCCTCGGCGCTATCGGGCAGGTCGACCTCGCGCATTTCGTCGCCAATCTCCGTACCGCCACCGCGGTTTTCGCCACCGTCGCCGCGCTCGGCATCGCCCTGTGCTGGTTCCTGCCCGGCGAACGTCCGAATCTCGATCCGGTGGGGACGGCGCGATCGCCGACGATTCCGTGGACCGAGTGTCCAGGGAGCGCGCGCACACTATTCGGTGATTCCGAGGACCGGGCGGCGACGTGATCGCGGTGAGTCGCGGATGTGCGGTGGTGTGCTCCGGGCGCGTCGCGTGGCGCGGGCGCGGGTCGCCGGGGAGTTGGGTCCGGTCCAGCGGTTCCCGGTGTTGGAGAACCTGTCGGTCGCGGGCGATACCGTGCGGGCGTATCGGCTCGAGCACGGAGATCGGAAGTGTCGCATGGGTATGGTCGTCTCGTTCACGGCGGTGACGGAAGCGCAACTCGCGCGACTGGTCGCGGCACCGGATTCGGCGTGGGAACTGTTGCACGAGAGCGACTCCGGTAAGCGCGGACCCAGCGGATACATCGACAAGGCTTGGGCCGGGCTGGATTACCTGTTCACGCGGGCGGGGGTGGGCGTCGACCTGTTCGTCGACGGGGAAGCGCTCGGCGAGGACGGGGAGCTCTACGCGTGGTCACCGGCGCTGGTGAGTGCCACCGCCGCGACATTGAAGTCCACACCGTTCGCCACGCTCGCCGCGCATTTCGACGCCGTCGACATGGATGAACGCGATATCTATCCGCCGATCTGGAAACGGGACGGCGACGATATCGGCCTGGGCTACCTGGGGGAGAACTACACGGAGCGGGTCAGGTTCTTCGTGTACGCCGCGAAATCCGGGTCGGGGGCCGTGATGAGTTTCGGCTGAGCGCCCGGGTCGGTGCCCGGCTTTCGGCCGCCGCGTCGGCGAAGCGGCGGGCCAGATCCGCGAACGCGGCGGTGAGTTCGGCCGGACCGACGATCTCGAAATCGGCGTCGAACCCGGCGATTTCGGCTGCCAGGCCGGGCCAGGACCACGAGCCGAGGACCACCCGGCAGCGGTGCGGGCCGAGTTCATCGACGACGGCCTCGCGGGAGAATTCCAGGACGGTGGACGCGGGCAGTTCGAGGATCACCTCGCCACGGCACGGCCAGTCACCCGCGCCGTCGGACCCCTTGAATCTGCCGGTCACGAACGCGGCGACATCCCCGCCCGGCACCTCGCGCGGGGTGAAACGCGGGCCGGTGGGAACGCGCGGCACGACCCGGTCCGCGCGGAAGATACGCCAGTCGTCGCGATCGAGATCCCACGCGAGCAGATACCAGCGACCATCCCGGGTGACGACACGATGGGGTTCCACCCGACGCGGTGGTGCCACCTCGAGGGCATCCGCGCGCGCCGCGGACGCGGGAGCGTAGTCGAAACGCAGCACTTCGCGGGCTCCGACCGCCGCGTTCAACGCCATCAGCACGGTGGCGTCGGCCACTGGGGCGGCCGGGCGATCCACGGTGGCGAAGTGGACCGCGTCGATCCGGTGGCGCAACCGCGCGGGCATGACCTGTCGCACCGTCTCCAGCGCCCGGGCCGCCGCCTCCTCGATACCGGCACCACTGACAGCCGCGGTCCCCAGGGCGACGGCGAGGGCGACGGCCTGTTCGTCGTCGAACAGCAGCGGCGGTAGTTCCGTTCCCGCCGCGAGCCGGTACCCGCCGTCCGGGCCTTTGCTCGCCACGATCGGATAGCCGAGTTCCCGCAGCCGGTCCACGTCGCGGCGCACGGTGCGCGGACTGATGTCGAGACGTTCGGCCAGCACTGCCCCCGGCCAGTCGCGGCGCATCTGGAGCAGCGAGAGCAGCGACAGCAGTCGCGCGGACGTTTTCGGCATATCTCCGATACTGCCCCGAGTAGCGGACACATTCTGGCCTCTTCTGCTGCGACCGTTGTCCCGTGTCGCCGCGACGGCGACACGAGCCGGTGACCACGCCGGGAAATATCCCTTCGACGACAGGAATCGATGATGTCCGTCACCACCACCACACACCTCAACTTCCGCGGTGATGCCAGGGCCGCGCTCGAGTTCTACCGGTCCGTTTTCGGCGGCGACCTCGCCGCCGTCACCTACGGCGACGCGGGCGCGGCCCAGGACGGGCCCGAGGCGGAACAGGTGATGTGGGGGCAAGTGCTCGCAGACAACGGCTTTCACGTCATGGCCTATGACGTTCCTGCGGCGATGCCCTACGACCAGGGCGCGAATTCGGTCTTCGTCTCGGTGCGCGGCGACACGGTCGAGGAGGTCACCGAGTACTGGAAAGGGCTGTCCGAGGAGGCGACCGTCGTCGTTCCGATCGGTCCGGCACAGTGGGCGCCCGCCTACGGAATGCTGAAGGACCGCTTCGGCGTCGTCTGGGTTCTCGACGTCGTGAGCCACCACAACGGCTGATCGACGGCACGGCTATTTCGCCGCGACGGGACCTCGGATCTGGCGTCCCGCCGCGGTGAACCAGCCGAGGTCGTAGTTCCCGCCCCCATCGCGGAAGGCGTCGGGCAGTTCGTACCAGCGCAGACCGGGATGACGATGGTGCACGCCGTGCAGATGGAAATTCAGCGCGAGGGCGTCGAGCGGTCGTGGCAACCGCAGGTTCAGCGCGTCGCGGGGCGCGTCCAGGTCGGTGCCGTAGTGGTAGGCGTTGTCGGACCAGGAGATGACCACCGCTCGTCCGCCCAACGCCGCCAACAGCATCCAGCAGTGGCTGCCGTAGGCGAGCAGCGCCGCGGCGTAGAGGATCACGATCGCGGCCGCGTCGGTGCGGAACCGGCGCAGTACCCCGGGTTGCCCGACGCGGGCGAATATCGGCCCGGCCACGGTGTCCGGTGCGTCGAGTCGGCGGCCGAGTTCGCGCACCGCCGCGGCGGGCAACAGCGCGAGCAGCAGCGCGGCGACCTCGAGCAGATAGAGTCCGCCGAACAGCCGCGGGTAGTAGCCGAGGGCGGCACGGCCCCAGGTGGTCGTCGCCGGGTCGTAGATCTCGGCGCGTTCCCGGGTCCGGCTGTACCGGTGATGTAGCAGGTGGCCCGCCTTGAGCAGGACGAACGGCGAGCCGTACAGCACCGCGAGCACTCGGCCGCAGCGGTCGTTGAGGCCGCGCTCCCCGGTCAGCGTGCCGTGTACGGCCTCGTGGATCAACGACCAGAACGGTGTGGTCAGCAGCGTCAGCGGCACCAACGTCCAACCCCAGGCGGCATCGCGCGGCAGCAGTCCCAGCGGCAGTGCGATCAGCTGGAACACCCCCAACGCGATCGCCACGGCGGTCAGCCACACACTGATCGACCGGTCCGGGCGCGCCGGGCGGCGCGGCACGGAAACTGTTCCGGCGGTACGTGTTCGCGCCATCGCGTCGGCCCCCTGGTCCGGGTCGGACTCGTCGATCCACGCATATGGTGCCACCCCCGACCCGGCTCCGCAGCCCGCCGCCGCCCCGGGCACGGCCATTTCACCTACCGGTCCGCGAACCGTCACGAACCGGACAGCGACGACCACCCGGTGTTCGCCCGGAGCCCGGAAAAGATCCGGCTTGCTCACCGCGTGTGCGTGTGGGCCGTCGCGCGGGATACCGGTGCGGACGGGCTGCCCGGGGAATCCCGCGCGGAGCGGAACTCGAGCTACAGTCAGCCTCTGCACGGTGGATGACGCGCTTGTTCCGGTACCGGAGGGGTACGCGCCGCATCGAAGAGGTAGTGAACTGAGAGGTATGCGGTGAAGGACCGGTCGGGGGATGCGGTTCGGCGGTTACGGGCACGCGGGCGGGATGTGCTCGACCGGATCGGGCCGAAATTTTCCGAACAGCGGGTGATCGCCGAGGCCGCGAAATACTGGTCGGCGCGCGCGGACAGGGCCTGGGAAGGCAACTCCCATTGGCGCGACGGCATCCCCGACCAGTGGGAACAGGTCGGGCGTGACCATTTCGCCCTGTTCGGCAAACTGGCGCGGGTGCTGGATCGGGAACCGGCGATCGGCACGATCGTGGAATGGGGATCGGGCGGCGGTGCGAACGCCGTCGCCTTCGCACCGCACGCGGATCGTTTCATCGCCGTCGACGTCGTGCAGGCCAGCCTGGACGAATGCGAGAGCCGTACCCGCGCGGTGTGCGAGACACCGTTCCTGCCGGTCCTGATCGACGTCGCCGATCCCGAGGAGGCCATCGAGCGGATCGGCCCCGGATCGTGCGACCTGTTCCTGTGCCTCTACGTGATCGAGTTGCTGCCCTCCCAGGAGTACGCGCGCCGCATACTCGACATCGCCGCGGAACTGCTCGGCCCGTCGGGGGTGATGTTCGTGCAGATCAAATACCGCGACAACGCCGACCGCGCACCGCACAAACGCAACTACGCCCGAAACCTGGCATCGCAGACCATCTTTCCGATCGACGCGTTCTGGCAGCTGGCGGTCGCGCACGGCTTCGAACCCGAAGTGGTGTCGCTGGTACCGCGCAACGAGCTGGACCACAACTACGCCTACCTGCTCCTCACGCCGTCGAAATAGGACCGCGGCCGGATAGGTCGATCGACCGATGCGACGGGACGGGACCGACGTACACCATTGGTGACACGGTCTCCATAAACGCTCACCGAGGCTCGAAGACGCAATGCGAATTGCGGACAGCCTCGCCCGCCGACACTTCCGACAGACCGTGCTCGACTGCGCGCCGCGCAGGATTGTCGCACCGATCGAAGGAATCTCATGTCTCATCAACTTCGGTACGGCGCCCGTCGTCGTACCGTCGGCGTCCTCGTGGGTGTCGCCGCCATCGCGTTCGCGACCGTCGGCGGCCCCGCGCTGCCGATCGCGGGCGCGTCCAGCCATCGCGAGGCGCCCCTGGTCGCCGCCGATCCGGCGGTGGACAACACCGATGTGTACGCGTTCGTCAGTCCTGACAAACCGGATACGGTGACGATCGTCGCCAACTGGTTCGGGCTCCAGGAGCCCAACGGCGGGCCGAATTTCTATCCCTGGGCCACCGACGCCAACTACGACATCAATATCGACAACGACGGCAACGGCAAGCCGAATCTCAGTTACCGCGTCAACTTCACCACCGACGATCGGCGCGGTGGCACCACCTTCCTCTACAACAACGGCCCGGTGACCGGTCTGGACGACGAGAATCTGCTGTTCCGGCAGAACTACACGGTGTCGGTCAGCCAGGGCGCCGACGACTGGCGTCCGATCGCGCACGGTCGAGTGGCGCCGTCCTACACCGGGCAGGCATCGATGCCCGACTACGACGCGCTGCGCAAACAGGCGACGACGACTCTGCCGGGCGGCGGAACCGCCTACGTCGGCGCCGCCGAGGACCCGTTCTTCCTCGACCTGCGGGTGTTCGACCTGCTCTACGGCGGGGACCTGTCCGAGGTCGGCACCGATACGCTGGCCGCGTCCAACGTCAACACCGTGGTGCTGCAAGTGCCGAAAAGCGATCTCGCGCTGCGCAACGACGCGACACGAAACCCGGTGATCGGCGTGTGGAGCGACACCGAACGCAAAACACTGCAACTCACCCCGGGCGCGGCCACGTCGGTCGGCGAATTCGTGCAGGTGTCGCGACTGGGCAACCCGCTCGTGAACGAGGTGGTCGTCCCGGTCGCGCTCAAGGACGCGTTCAACAGCCTGTCGCCGAGCAGGGACGCGACCATTCCCGAAGTGGTCCGCCGGGTCACCGATCCCGAACTGCCGAAATTGATCGAAGCGCTCTACAAGGTGCCCGCCCCCGCGGGCCCGCGCAACGACCTGGTGGAGATCTTCCTCACCGGAATCGCCAAGAAGGCGCCGACATTGGACGGCAGCGCACCGCCCATCCAGGCGGATCTGAATTCGCAGATCCTCAACGCCGACGTGCAGGCCTCGACGTTCCAGCCGTCGGAGATGCTGCGGTTGAACATGTCGGTGCCGGTGACGGCGAAACCGAATCGGTTGGGCGTGGTCGGCGGGGATCTCCAGGGATTCCCCAACGGTCGCCGCTTGAGCGACGACGTCGTCGATATCGCCTTGCAGGCCATGGTCGGCGCGGCCCAGACCGGCAAACCGGTCGAGGCGCTGGCCGCGGGGGACAAGGTGGACGCCAACGACACGGCGTTCTCCGGGAGCTTCCCCTATGTCGCGCTGCCGTCACCGGGTAAGACCACCGGGGGCAAGGCCGTCGGCCAGACCTCGTCGACGGCCGACACGACGAACACCTCCGTCGCGATGCCGCAGGGCGGTGACGACGACACGTCGGCCGTGCTGCTCGTCGCCGCCGGGGTCGGTGTGGGCGTCCTCGTCGCGGGCGGCGGACTGCTGCTGATCCGCCGCCGGTCGCGTCGGGCGCCGAGCCCGTCGTCGAACGGCTGATTCCGGTGCGGGCGGTGACATCGAGTCGATGTCGCCGCCCGCACCTCTCCGTACCCCTGCCACTCGAGGACTCATGATGTCCGACAATCTCTTTCGCACTTTCCGCACACCTCTGCTCGTCCTGCTGGTGCTCGCCGGGTTGATCGGCGCCGCCGTCGGTGTCACCGTCGCGTGGCCGGGCGGTCCCCCGACGGTCGAAACCGTCGCCGCCGATCCGAGTGCCCCCTTGCGCGCGGAGATCGCGCGGGCGAGACAGCAGTTGGATCGGGTGCCGGGTAATACGACCGGATGGGCGGCGCTGGGCGCCGCCTACGTCGAACTGGCGCGGATAACCGCGGATCCGGAACACTACGGCGCGGCCCAACGCGCGCTCGACCGATCGATCGAGCTGAAACCGCGGGACAATGCCGACGCGCTGATCGGGTTCGGCGCGCTCGCCAACGCCCTGCACGATTTCACCGCCGCGCGTGACTACGGCGAGCGGGCGCTCGCGCTGCGACCGAACAGCGCCGACGCCCACGGTGTCCTGATCGACGCGCTGACCCAACTCGGCGAGGCCGACGCCGCGACGGCGGCGGTGCAGCGGATGCTCGAACTACGACCGGGCGTACCCTCGTTCACCCGCGCCGCCTACGACCTGGAACTGCACGGCCGGACCGACGACGCCGCGGCGGCACTTCGTATGGCGCTCACCGCCGCGACCACCGCCGACCAGATCGCCTTCTGCCGCTACCACCTCGGCGAACTCGCGTTCGACACCGGCAACCTGGATCAGGCCGAAAGCGAGTACCGCGCAGGTCTTCTGGCGTCCCCGCACAACGTGGCGCTGCGCCGGGGAATGGCGAAGGTCACCGCGGCGCGCGGGGATCTCGACGGGGCCGTCGAGATGTACCAAGCGCTGACCGCCGCCGCGCCCCTGCCCGAATACCTGATCGAGATGGGTGAACTGCTCGAAGCGGCGCGACGTCCGGAGGAGGCGGCCGCCGTCTTCCACGAGATCTCCGAGCGGTTCCGTCGGCTCGAGGAACAGGGCGTGACCGAATATATCGACGCCGCCCACCTCGCGGCCGAACACGGCGATCCCACCGAGGCGGTGCGATTCGCGGAACTGGAGTTCGGCCGCAGGCAGAGCGTGATCACCTCGGATGTGCTCGCGTGGTCGCTGCACAAGGCGGGCCGCGACGCCGAGGCGCTCGGCTACGCGGACCGGGCGGCGGCGCTCGGGTGGCGCAGCGCGTCACTGGCCTATCACCGAGGCATGATCCTGGCGGCCCTTGGCCGGGCGGATCAGGCCGCCGCCGCGCTGACCACCGCACTGGAGATCAACCCGCATTTCTCGCCGCTGCACGCACCCCGCGCCAGGCAGGCACTGGCGACCCTGGCCGGACGCTGAGCGCGGCCGTCCAACGGGCTTGACAGCCAGCGTGATTCGGGCCGAGCCGGCCCGCGATACGGTAGGGGGGTGACTGGCGCTTCTCCCCATCTCGACACCGGTAGCGAGCATCGGGGGTCGGCTCGGTCGGGCGGTGTCCCACCCGCGTCCATCCGGGTCACCGAAGTGCTGGCCGCGCTGTCGTTGACGACCGATCTCGCCACCGGAGTCCCGTTCGAGAAGGGGCTGGCGACCTGTCTGGTGGCGACCGCGCTGGCCGAGCGGATCGGCATGGATCAGCCCGACCGGCGCGTCGTCTTCCAGGCCGCCCTGCTCGGCGCGATCGGCTGCACCAGCCGGGCCTCGGAGAACGCCGCGTCCTTCGCCGACGACATCGCCTTCCAGCGCGCCTATCACGTGCTCGACCCCGGTGACGCCCCGGTCTACGCCGCCCAGCTGGCGCAGTTCGGCTCCTGGGCGCCCGGTTTCCAGCCCGCGGTGCGCGAGCGGCTCGTGGAGATGACGCCGGAACAGGGTTCGGCGGCGGTCCGCTCGGTGTGCGAGGTCAGCCGAGCCCTCGGACCCCGGCTCGGTCTGCCCGACGCCGCGGTGCTCGCGCTGACCGAGGTCAAGGAACGCTGGGACGGTCTGGGAAAGCCCGAACACCTCGGGGGAGAGAATATTTCGCTGCCAGGCCGGATCGTGCACGTCGCCGAGCAGGCGGTGCTCGCCGCGACGGACCTTGGCAGGCGCGGCGCGGTCGACGAACTGCGGCGGCGCGCGGGCGGGCATCTCGATCCGGACCTGGTCGCCGCGTTCGCCGCGGGCGAGATCTGGGATTGCCTCGATGTGCCGGACGCGCTCGCCGCGGTCATGCGCGCCGAGCCCGGTGTCCCGGTGTACATCCGACCCGCCGAACGGCTGGAGCTGTGTTCGGCGCTCGCCGTCGTCGTCGATCTGAAAGGCCGCTGGCTGCTGGGGCATTCGGCGCACGTCGCGGGCCTCGCGCACGGCGCGGCGAAACTGTCCGGGCTGAGCGCGGCCGATATCGATACCCTCAGCGCCGCGGCCATGCTGCACGATATCGGCCGGGTCGGTGTGTCGTCGGCGATCTGGGATCGCCCGGGACCGCTCGGCGCGGGGGAGTGGGAGCGCGTCCGGCTGCACACGTACTGGACAGATCGGGTACTGCAACGCTGCCCCGGCCTGGCGGATCTGCGTGAGATCGCCTCGGGTCACCACGAATGTCTCGACGGCAGCGGATATCACCGGGGCGTACGCGGCCACGATCTGTCCAAATCCGCCCGAATCCTCGCCGCCGCCGATGTTTTCGCGGCTCTCACCGAAGCCCGGCCGTACCGCCCCGCCCATTCGCCCGACGCCGCGGCCGGGATCCTGATGTCGGCGGCGACGACGGGTCGGCTGGACACGGCGGCCTGCGCCGCGGTCGTGGAGGCCGCGGGCCTGCGGAAACCGCGCACCGAATATCCCTGCGGCCTCACCGAGCGCGAGGTGGAGGTGCTCCGGCTCGCCGCCCGCGGCCTCTCGAACCGCCTGATCGCGGCGGAACTCGTGCTGTCCGAACGCACGGTGGGCCACCATCTCGCCCACATCTACGACAAGACCGGCCGCCGTACCCGCGCGGGCGCCGCCGTCTTCGCGATGGAACACGGTCTGATGCCGGAATGATCCGCCGTCGCCGGACCTCGCGCGCCGGTAGTATGCGAACAGGATCCCCGAGGCGATACGAGCACCTCGGGGATCCTGTCGTTCACTCCGCTCGCGCGCGCCGTCGCACCGCCAGCAGAACCAGACCCGCGAGCACCGCGACCGTCACCGCGCCGACGATCACCATCGTGTAGTCCGAGTCGTCCTCGGCCGCCGCCGGTGCCGCCCGGGTGACCGGTGCGGGTTCGGGGCTACCGAAGGTCAACGGAACCGCGGCCAGAGTGGCGGTGGGATCGGTCAGGCTGGTCACGGCGATGGCGCAGGCGCCCGCCGCACTCGTGCAGTCCACGCCGCCGACATCGGCGGCCAGGGTGATGGATGTGCTGCCGCCGTTGGGCTTCCACACCCCCGCCGCGTCGGCGCTACCCATCAACGCGGTCGGCAGGTTGCAGTCGGTCGGCCCCTTGATCAGCGGTTTGCACTGTCCGACGGCCACCATCGGCAGATTCGCTGGCAGCCCTTCGAGTGTGACGGTGACCGATTGGCCGACCGCGACCCCGGTATGCGATTCGACCTGTAGCGCGGGATCGGCCGCCGCCACCGGACTCGTCGCGAGCAGGCCCGCGCCGAGCAGTACGACCGCGCCCGCGCGTAATCGCGTCGTCGTCATACCGCGCCTATCCGAAACTCAACGGAACGGTCGCCATCATGGCGGACGGATTGTTGAGCGCGGTGACGGCGACGATGCAGGCACCGTCGAACGCGGTGCAGTCGACACCGCCGATACTGGCCGCGAGAGTGATGGCGGTACCGGAATTGGAGGTCCAGTTACCCGCGTCGTCGGCCTTGCCGAGCAGGGTGCCCGGCAGATTGCAATCAGCAGGTCCCGAGACCTGCGACTTGCACTGGCCGATCGCCACCGAACCCTGGATCCCCTCGATTCCGCTCAGCGACACATACACCGCCTGCCCCGGCGAGACCCCGGCGGTCTGACTGACCGACAGATACGGGCTCGCCGCGGCGACACCCGTCGCGCCGAATGCCGCCGCGCAGGTGAGCGCCGCGATGGCGCCGAACCGGATTCGCGTGAATGGTCAGCGCCAGGCCCGCGATGATCGCCAGCAGCGCCGCGGTGGCGAACCACAGCGGTGTCGACGGGCCGGACAGGTCTTCGACCGTGGCAGTGCTCGCGGCCACCGGCGTCTGCACAGTGCCGCCGTGGAATCGCGTTCCGGCGAATCCGATCAGCACGACGGCGGAGTTGGCGGCGAGAATGGATTCCGGCTCGCTGCCTGGCAGCGGCGCGGCCGCGATGACACATTGCCGCTGGGCGCAGTCGATATCGCGGAATTTGGACCGGGCGGTGAGCGTCAGCTCCGGAAACGTTCCGTCGGCGCCGATATTGACGAAGGTCGCGCCGCCCTCCAGATCGCAATCGGTGAGCCCGTTGGTATAGCCCTGCTCGCAGAGCCCGACCGCGACGGCGGCGAGACCGGGCCGGAACCCACTGCCTCGGACGGTGATCCGCTGACCTTCGGTCACACCGTCCTCGGTCCCGACGTGCAGGGTCGCGGTGTCGGCGGGCGCGGCGTGGCCGATCGCGGGCGCGGCGGCGAGGCAGGCGGCGAGCAGGGGAGCGACGACGGCAAGGCGCAGCGCGGCGCGCGTGGAGGTGCTCACGAGTGGTCTCCTTCCGAAACAGGGGACTGGGTGCGAGGTTTCGCCGCCGCGACCGACCCGGCGATGACCGATGCGGCGACGATCGCCAGAACGGGAACGACGGTCAGCGTGAGCGCCGTCCCCGCGCCGAATATCGCGCCGAGTGCCTCGGCGACCGCGAGCCCGGCGACGGCGCCGAGCCCGCCCGCGCACACGGCGAGGGCGGTCGGCCGGACGGCGCGGGGATCGGTGGACCGGTCCAGTTCGAGTGTCGCGCGCGCGGCGGCCGCCACGGTGACCGCGAGTCCGATCGCGAGGGTCGACGGTCCGGGGGCGAACAGCAGCGGCCCTCCGGCCGCGACGACCAGGATCAGCGCCACCGAGACCCGTCGCAGCGGTGCGAGCACGGCCACCAGGGCCGCGACCGCCGCCGCGCCAACGACGGGCATCTGATCCACCCCGACGACTTCCCAGCGGAACAGCAGCAGATGCAGTGCGGGAGTGAAACTCACGCCGAGAGCCAGACCGGCGGCGGCATAGCCGAGCAGGACCGCACCCGCCGCTGTCGTGCCGCCGGTGACGGGCGCGGCGGGCGCGGGGGTCATGGCCAGCGGTATCGCGAGCACGCCGAGCCCGGCGGCCACGACCCCGGCCACCATCAGCCCCGACATCGGGTCGTCGTAGGACAGTCGCGCCAGCGTGGCCGCGCCGAGCAGACCGAGCCAGTTCAGCGCGTGCCGGGTGGTGCGCGCGTTCGCGCCGAGTGCGCCGAAGGCCGTTCGGCCGGTGGTGTAGGCGATGCCGGTGAGCGCGCCCGCGGCCAGCGTCGTCGCGGTGAAGAAGATCGGTTCGGCGGCGACCGCGACCAGGATCAGCGCCGCCCCCGCGCCGATACCCGACCACGCGCCCGCGCGGGCGGCGGTGTGGCGGAACAGTCTCGGCACGGCGAGAGCGGTGAGGCATCCGAGCAGCGCCGCCGTCACGACGACATATCCGACGACCGCGCCCGGGATATCGAGGACGCCGCCGATCGGTTTGGACATCAGGATCAACTGCCCGCCGCCCACCGGGGCCCCGTGACGGCCGCTCCCGCGGCGAGGGCCCACGCGAGCAGCGTGTCGCCCGGTTGGCGTCGGGTTCGGTGGCCGACGCCGAGGCGAGCGCGGTCGAGTCGATCGACGGCCGGACAATGCTATGGTCCGGTCACCTTGCCTCCTGACATGTTCCGCTATGAGAAACGCAGTTTCGGAATGGGCTCATTTGAATCGGTGGCGGAGTGAGAGTGTCAAGGTGCGAAAACGTTCCGAAACACGAACGTTTCATCGGATTTCGCGACCGGCGTGACGCAGCCGACAGGCACCGATCGGTACGGCTGGAGAAACGGCCGTTTCCCTTGTAGCGTGGCCTTCGATCGCGTTGCTTCGATGCCGGGCCGCCGTGTCCGGCGCTGTGGAAGGAGGCGCGATGTTCTCCGTCGCACTGGTTGCGCTGTCCCTCGTCGAAGTCGCGACACTGGTCGCGCTCGGGCGACCCGGCACGGGTGTGCGCCGTCGCCTGCTGATCTGGGCGGTCGGCCTCGGATGTGCCTACGATTCGGCGATATTCGGGCTCGGGGCCGTGGTGGGAGCCGGGCAGGCGCTCGAGACAGCGAGTTGGTTCCGGTTCCTCGGCCACGCGGTACTGACCCCGTTGCTCGTGGTCTGGGCCGCGTGGAAATACGCGGACCGACCGGGGATTCGGCGCGGCGCGGCGGCGGTGACCGCGTCGCTGATCGTCTGGGGCCTCGTCGCCGACGTGTGGGGTCTGCGGCTGACGGTGCGCACCTGGGCGGACACGGTGCGTTACGCCCCAGAGGAGGCCGCCGTCCCGCTGCCCGCCCTCATCGTCGTGGTCGTTCTGATCGTGGCGGGGGCGATCGCATGGCGACGCGGCGGCGACGCCGCGTTGCTGATCGGCGCGCTGGTGATGTTCGTCGCGGCAGGCGCCGGTGCCGCCGCGCCACCGCTGGGCAATCTGGGCGAGGCCGTGTTGCTCGCCGCGATCGTGGTGGCCGAACGCGGCACTTCCCAACGCCGCACCGCTGATCCGGCCGGTCGGCGCGAGGCGTAGCACCGAGCCACGCCGACCGGTTCGCGGTGGAACCGCTCGATCAGTACGGGCGCAGGATCTGCTCGCCCGGCGCCGCGGCCACCCGGCGGAAACTCTCGTCCGGGTAGAACTCCGAGGTGGGGGTGCCCGACAGGTAATCGTCGGCCCAGCCGATGGCGAGTGCGTCCAGTTCGGCCACGTTGAAGGTCTGCGGCTCGCCGCACAGCAAGGTGCCGAGCAGATCCGAGCTGCTGCCCTCGGCGTCGGTGTGCACGCCGCCGCCCGCGGCCATCCCGGCGATCGCGACCGCGCAACCGTGGATCGCGCCCAGCAGATTGGTCTCCACCACCGCCTGCGAGGTGACGGCGCTCAGTGCCCACGCCCGCTCGCGGTCGTGCGAGATCCCGGCGTTGTTGATCCAGATGTCGATGGGGCCGAGCAGTTCGCACCCCGCGTCCCAGAACCGCTGGACCTGGTCGCGATCGGTGACGTCGGCGGCCATCACCAGTGCCTCGTCGGGCAGTTCGGCGCGCACGCGCTCGATCCGCTCGGGATCGGTGCCGCAGACCGCGACCCGATGACCCGCCGCGAGCAGGGCGCGCGCGATCCCTAGTCCGACACCGCGGGTGCCGCCGGTGACCGCGACGGTCTTGACGGCGTTCACGACCGCTCCAGAATACCGTGCAGCACCGCGTCGAGGCGGTTGTGCTCGAAGATCTCGTAGACCACGGCGATCCGGGTGCCCGCACCCATGCCCGGTTCGGCGTTCATGACGAATTCCCTTCCCTGCGCCCGCTTTCCATCGGCGAAATGCACCAGCGGATAGTCGGCGCGCCCATAGGCGGTCGCGTTGCCCCAGCCGTCGAGGCCTTCGTAGAACAACCGGGCGCCGTCGCGGCGCGCCAGCGTGCGGTAGTCGTAGTCGATCGCGCCCGACCAGGTGATCTCGTGCCGCGCGGTGAGCAGATTCACCGGGTCGATCGCCAGTTCCATCCGTACCGGCCCGAGCGGTCGCTGGTCCGCGCCCCACAGTTCGCATGCACCGGTGTATCGGCTGACCTCCTTGGACGGCAGGATGAAAGGCACCGCACCGCAGCGTGTCTCGTGCGCGAGATGGTCCCGCACCAGTTCCGGGACCCGCGTGTAGAGACCGTTGAAGACCCCGACCATCGCCGGTCCCTGCCGCAGCACCGAGGAATACACCTGGGTGTCCTTGATGGTCTGGTTCCAGGTGTTCAGGCTGACCTGCCAGCCCGGCCCGTAGTACTGGGCGTCGACGAAACTGCCGTAGGGCTGGCCCGCGCCGAAGAAATCGGGACCGGTGTAGAGCCGATCGGCGTCGGAATCGGTGACGCCGAACGCGAACGGCGCGGCCAGCGCGAAACGTCCGGCCAGTGCGCCGCCGCCCTCGATGCCCCCGTCCATGTAGTAGGTGGTGACACCGTCGCGGAACACCGAGGAGCGGCGGATGTTCTCGAATCCACACCAGGTGCCCAGCGCGTCGAACAGCGACGGCCTGCCGACCCATTCGCCGGTGATGCGCTGCTGCCAGCGACGCGGTTCGACCGCGGTGCTCATGCCAGCAACTCTCCACGCACCAGATCGCACTGCTCGGGACCGATCAGCCGGGTGACCCGATCCCACACCGGATCGACCCGGGGATCGAAGAGATTCGCGCGGTTGGCGCGATCACGACCCGCCAGGTCCGCGTCGACCTCGCCGATGCCCTTGTCCACCAGGGTCAGCCAGTGTTCGAGATAGCTGTCGACGGTGCCGTCGAGTGCGACGAAAGCCTCGGGTGTGACCCGGCACACCAGCATCCAGGGCGACATCATGGCCCGCTGACCTGGGCGGATTGCGGCTGGTGAAATGCCTTCGGTCGACCATGCCGTTTCGAGTAACGGTGTGAGGGGTGCGAAAACCTCGTCCAGGTAGTCCAGATTCACCGCCAGATCTGCCCGGGGGACCAGATCCAGATGCATCGCGTGGTACTCGGCCGACGTGACCGAATCCAGGGTGAAATGCGGTATCGCCGAATCGCTTCCAGTGAACGCGAAGATCATGTGGCTGTCCAGGCCGATCTGCGGCACGACCAGAGAGACCGTCACCGCCTTGTCGATCGGGCCGCCGCGTAGCACGCGCAGCCTGCCGACCGGTTCGGGTGACATCGCACTGGTCAGGGCGACGTCCCGGGTCACCGTCAGATCGAGGGCGTCGGACAGTGTCGCCAGCGTGCGATCACTGAGCGCGGCGGGCAGGCTCATCGGGTTTACCTCCATTGCGGGCCTTGTGCACCCACGCACTGGCCAATTCGGGGTGGTCGCGGCGAGTGGGCGAGGCGATGACGGTCGCGTTGCGCCGTGGCCCCTCGGTGGCGATGATGTCGTCGCCGCCGACCCACCAGCCCTGCGCGATCAGCTGGGCGCGGCGACGACGGTAGGCCACCTGGAGCGCGTCACTGCGGACATGCAGTTCGTCGGCGAGATCGAAGGGCAGCAGTTCCGGGCGTTGCGATTCGACCACGGGCCGATCCTGGACCAGGATCTTCTCGATACGTTTGCGGGCGTTCTCGTCGGCCCAGCCGCCGGTGAAGAAATTGCGGTAGCCGATGATCTTCACCATGGTCCGGTCCTGGCTGATCGGGATGTTGAAGTCGTAGAGCAGCATGTCGCCGATCGCCAGGCGCACATGCAGTTTCACCACGTTGGGCAGGTACCAGCCGTTGGTGACGGTCACGTATTCCGGACGCGGTCTGCGTTTGGCCAGCAGGCCCCACAGCCCCTTGGGCGGCGGCGGGCTAGATAGGAATCCACCCGCGCCTTGCGCGGAATACTTCGCTCCTCGGCATTGGCCGGGATCTTCACGCACGCCCCATCCGGGTTGTACTGCCAGCCGTGATAGGGGCAGGCGATGCGGTCCCCGACGAGGCTGCCCATCGCCAGGGATCCGCCGCGATGCACGCACAGATCCGACAGGCAGACCGGTGCGCCGGATTCGCCCCGGTAGAGGACGAAATCCTGGCCGAGACAGGTCACCCTGATCGGTTTCCGGGTGACCTTCTCCGCGAATTCCAGTGCGTATCAGAAGTTCTTCAGCATGTGTGCTCGCTCCTATCGGCGGTGCAGGACGACACCATCGTCGGAAACGGAGACGTCGCCGAACGCGGACAGTTCGGCTCGCGCGCGTGCCGAACCCGACACATGGGTGTGCAGGAACAGCGCGGTCAGCCGGGAGAAGGCGGGCATCGCGTCGCTGTCGGCGGGCCCATCCAGGAATGCCCGCGCGGCGGTCGGATCGGCATCGGCGATGGCGAAGTGGTTGGCGCCCTTGATGATCGCCAGTAGATTCTCGCCTTCGGGCAGCGCCTCCTCGAAGGTGCGGGCGACCGGATCGGGCCGTTCCAGCCCGTCCTCGCCGTAGCGGTCGGCACTGCCCATGATGACGCCGTCGTTGGTTCCGACACCGAGCAGGACCGGGCAGGTGACCTGTGCGGGCAGCACCGTGCCCGGCGCCGCGGTGCCGTAGGTGTCGGGCCGGGCGGCGGCGAGGTCGACGCCGGGCGTGAGCCCGAACTGTCCGCCGAACAGTTCGGCGACCCTGTCGAAAGTGACGACGACGAAACCGTTTTCGGCGATGGCGGTGGCGAAACGGCGGTAGGCGTCCTGGCCGACGTTCACCCCGGACAGGAACAGGACCACCGGATACGGCGCGTTCGCCGGATCGGCCCCGAAGACGCCGGTGAGACGTTCGGCGTCGTCACCGCGGACCTCCGCCGGGTAGTAGACCTTCAGGTGCGCGGTATCGAAGGGTGCGGTCCCGTCGGTGCGGACCGACCACCACAGGGAACGGATGATGCTCATGGATGTCTTCCGGCGATTCGGGGTGGACGGCGTCTCGCGCTCACGCGACCGGCCCTGGTAGGACGCGGTCGCCGCCCCACAGCGCGCGGACCAGCCGTTCGGTCAATTCGGCGTAGTAACTGTCGAAGTAGTCGCCGTCGCCGACCATATCGCCTCGGGGTACGGCGTCGACGTAGAACCAGCCCTCCGGCCACAGCAGCAACGCGATCGCCAGATGCGGGACCCGGGCCTGGGGGCCGAGCCACAGCGTCAGGTGCAGGTTCACGAATCCGGTGCCGGGGTCGCCGATCCACGAGTGCACCAGCCAGTCGACCTCGGGACCGGTGTAGGCGGCCAGACTTCCGGCCGGACCGGTTTCCGGGTCGCCGTAGTGTTCCAGATCGACGGTGGACGGGTCGCGCGTCAATTCGAACCGCGCCGCGAGCCGATCCTTCAATTCGGTGAGCAGAGCCCGCCATTCGGTGAAGGTCTCGCTCACGTCGGTCCGCGGATTCTCGTCGACCATCTGCTCGACGTGTCGCAGCGTTTCGCTCACCTGATCACTTCCGTTCCTGACGTTGCGATGGCGAGCGGCCGCAGCGGACGCCCGTCCACGAGATTCGTGCCCTTGGAGACATTGCGGTTCACCGCTTGGGCGGGCCGCAGGGCGGCGCTGAGACTCACCGACCCGGCGACCGTCGCGCTCACGACCGGATGGCTGATGACCCCGGTGAACGGACCACGCCACGCGGTCCACAGCGTGAAATCCGGGCTCAGCGCATAACACGCGCCACGGAATTCGCCGTCCGCGTCGTACCCGGCGGCGGCGATGTTGAGTCGGTTCTCCGCCGACCGTTCGGCCAGGCCGAGCCGCAACTCCCACGGCTCGGACGGCGTGTGGGTGACCGCGACGACGTCGGCGTCGGCGACCGCGGCCAGCCGGAACGTCTCGGGGAAGACCGCGTCGTCGCCGACCACGATCGCCACACGGCCCCACGGCAATTCGAAGACGAGCAGGCCGTCGCCGAGCTCTGTCAGCCACGGGTGCCGATGCGTCGGATGCAGTTGCGGCTGATGGCCCACCACGCCTCCCGCGTTCACCAGCAGTCCGTGGTTGGCCGCACCATCGCGCACCGAGACCACCGTGTGCGCGGTCGAATCGGCGAGCGCGTCGACGAGATCGCCCAGCGGGATATCGGCCAGTTCCGGCAGCACGATCAGCGCGGCCCCGGCGCTGGCGGCGGCGCGGATCAGCGCGACGTCGGCGGCCACCACCGCGGCCGTGACGAAAGGAGCGCCGGGCGGTGCTGTCCGGGCGGACGGTTCGGCGAGCGGGTGATAGATCTCGGGACGTCGCGCGGCCAGCAGATCCGTGCCGTCGGGCCGGATCTTGTCATCGGCGCGCGCGACATCGATATCGGCGACGACGATCGCCTCACCGGTCGGCGGCGCGATAGCGACCACCGTGCCGTCCGGCGCGACGATCTGGCTTTCCCCCGCGCCGTGCAGCCGGTCCGGCGGAACCCCGAGGCGCGCGGCGATCTCCGGAACGAGTTCTTCCGGCAGCAGCGGCCCGACCTTGTTCGAGGCGACCACCCACACCTTGTTCTCCGCCGCCCGCACCGGCACGTGCAGACTCGCCTCGTCGACGGCGAAGGAGTTGAGACTGTTCAACAGGATCTGCGCGCCGCGCACCGCCAGTGAGCGGGTGACCTCGTTGATGACGCCTTCCATGCACGCGTACATCCCCAGCCGCCCGATCGGGGTGTCGATCACGGGCGAATCGGTGTCGCCCGGATCGAAGTAGTCGTTCTCCGCGCCCATCAGGACCTGTTTGTCGGACTCGCCGAGCAGCGCGCCGTCCGGTCCGTAGAGCAGGCTCGTCGCCGTCGTGCGGCCGTCGTCGCGGGCGAGGCCGACGCCGATCTTGACGTAGAGGCTGTGCCGTGCCGCACGTTCGGCGACCGCGGTGAGGAACTCGTCACCGATCCGGCAGGCCGCGCGCCGTGCGTGCTCCCGATCGGCGTACCAGGATAGGTGGTGACAGAACTCCGGCAGCACGACGAGTTCGGCGTTCGCCTCGGCGGCGGCATCGATGGCGCGCAGGCACGCGGCCAGATCGACGGTCACCTCCGTGCCCGCGGCGAATTGCGCGGCCGCGACTCGACTCACGGCATCGTCCTCTTTCCGCAGCGGATGGTGTTCCGTAGATCGAAACAGTGTTTCCAATCGACTCGAATTCTGTCCCCCCTGCCGATCGCGTGTCCAGGCAGGCAACAGGCAATACATTCGGACGTAACGAGCGGTGAGCGACGCCCGCGCGGCGTTCGGCTCGTTCGGAGAAACGCGAATGGGCTTCGGTCGACCGTTCGGCGCGCTGTCGAAATCATTCGAAGGCTCGGCGGGACCGCAGTACCGTCGCGATATGCCCGCCCTGATCACTCCCACCACGCGTCTACACACCGCGTGGCTCCAGGCGCACGCCGAATGGGGACCCGGCCCGCACGAAGACGGCTTCGGGCTGCGACCCTCCGACGAGGTCGACGCGCCCGCCGGTTTCGCGGACTGGGTGGCACGGTTGACCGCCGAATCGGACGAGGCGAGCGGTGCGCCTTGCGCTTACCGATGGATCGTCGAAGGCGACAGCGTGCTCGGCGGGATCGCGCTGCGGCACGAGTTCGACGATCACGCGCGCTGGGCAGGCCATATCGGCTTCGGCATCCGACCGTCCGCGCGCGGTCACGGGTACGCGGGGTGGGCGCTGGGCCGGATGCTCGGCGAGGCTGCGAAACTCGGCATGAATCGGGTGCTGATCGTCTGCGCCGTCGACAACATCGCCTCGGCCAAGACCATCGAACGGCACGGCGGTGTCCTCGAAGGCATTCGGGAAACCCCGCTCGGACCCGCACGCCGCTACTGGATCAGCGTGGAGTAACCGCTGTCGCGGCGACTTCGCTGCGGTACAAAGGAGTTCGCGTTGTCCGAGGTCCCGAGACACCGCCCGCGCAGTATCCTGCTGCCATGACGTGGTCCACCGCCGAGATCCAGCACCAACGGAGCAGGTTGCGCGCGATCCTCGAACGGGCCACCGGGGTATCGGCCACGGAACACGACGTGTACGCCACCGTCAAATTCGTTCACGGCGTCACGACGACGCAACGGGTGAGCATGTGGTGGGCGGGAGACACCGTGCGGCTCGGTGCGTGGGTCGGCGAATTGAAACCGCAGTACACCGCCTTCTATCCGAATCCGACCGTGGTCGACGGACTACTCGCCCTTGAGTACCGTGGCTGGTCGATCGGGGCGAATCTGCATCTGGCGTACCACACTTCGCGACCCGAGCAGCGGTGGTATCCCGCCATGGCCCTGACCGGCCGCGACTACATCGGCCGATGGACGCGGGACCTCCCGCACGCGGGACGTCGCCCGCGAGAGGAGATCGCCGATCCCCGATTCGGCCGATGGCTCGTCGACCGCAGCTACCTCACCGACCGCGAACTGCCCGGCCTGCGCGACTGGCTCGATCGACACTCCCGGCGGCATATCGATATTCGCCCGAGCGTCGCGGTCGAAAAGGAATGGGCCACCGACGAGACATCGACCGGCGACCGAACCTTCGCGGCGCGAGTACGCGCCGCCATCGACGAATTGCTCGACGCCCTCGATGAACCCGGCCTGCGCGCGACGCCGTGAGTGCTGCGTCCGCAACCACCGCGGTCGACGCCATGACCATGTTCTATGCCCACCATCGCGTCACGGATGTCGACCTCGCCAGCGACGGCGACATGCTGCTGTTCCAGTGGGGCACATACTCCGGCGACCAGCAAGAATTCGTCTACGACATCACCCGCCAAGTGATCACCGACGACGGAGACGACGACCGGATTCGACAGCTCTCACTCACCCTGCGCTACCCGTCGACGACGACCTCTCGTGACATCGGAAACGGCAGCCGATGGTGCCCACATCCCGAGCAGACCGAATCGTTTCTGTCCGTGATTGCGCACCACCCGGCGACAACGCATATCCGCACCTCCCACCCGCACCGAACCCAGGTCACCTTCGCCCTTGCCGGATAGCCGGCTCGGTACCCTCGTGGGCATGGGCGGGGACTTGCTACTGCTTATCGTCACCATCGGCCCGTTGGCACTGTTCGGGTGGGCGGCTCTTCGGGCGAAACATCGCGGCCTCGGGGGCTCGTTCGTCGGGCCGTTTCAGGAGATGTTCGATCCCGGCGCAACGCGAGCACAGATCGTCATCGAGGAGATCGCCGAACTGCCGGATCCTGCCGAATCCGGCGACCCCTGCAACGATGACGATGCGCTGAACACGGTGGTGTACAAGGGTGTTCGGCTCCATATCGACCCTGACAAGGCTCGGCGGCGTGGAGGTGACGGGACCACCGGGCGAGCCGGGTGAGCACCCGCCCTGCCGACCCGGCAACACAGTTCCCCGAAGTCGGTCAGCCGATGGTCGGATCCGGTGGGAGGTACTCACCCCCCCATCCTGTCTGTCAGCCGAATACCCGACTCTCGCAACCTCACCGAGCGTGGAAAAGAATCGTACCCAGAACGCGGCCCCATCACGGCGCCGACCGATGATCGTTGACACCGGCCGGCTACCGCCGCGAGGCACATCGGGCAATCCGTCGAAGGTCTAGACGACCTTGGCGGTGATCAGCAGGTTCCAGATCGTCGCTTGGTCGATGACCTCGACGCCGAGCTTCTCCGCCTTGGTCAGTTTGCTCTCCCCGACCCCGGCGCCGGTGATGAGCATGTCGGTATTCGCCGACACCGACGACGCCGCCGTCGCGCCCGCCTTCTCGCACAGACGCTGGAACGTCGGGCGAGCCACCTTCTCTCCGGAGCGCGGGTCACTGAGCGCGCCGGTGATCACCACCGTCTTGCCCGCCAGGGGCGCACCTGCCGCGACGACGGGCGGTAGGTCCTCCGCGCGGACGTCGAGACCGACACCCCGCTCGCGCAGCCGTTCCAGTTCCGGGCGCAGACGCGTGAGGTGCGCGACCAGCGAGGCCGCGACCTTCGGTCCTATGTCTTCCACCGCGACGAGTCGTTCCTCACCCGCGTCGGCGACCTCCTCCAGTGAGCCGAATCCCGCGCGGGCCAGCCGGGCGGCGGTGCCGTCGGAGGCCATCGGGATCGCCAGCCCGATCAGCGCACGGCGCAGACCGACCTGGCGGCTGGCGTCGATCGAGTCGATCATCCGCGCGGCCGAGACCTCACCGACGCGATCGAATTCGAGCAGGCGCTCCTTGGTGAGCGTGTAGAAGTCCGACGGGTGCTCCAGGATGCCCGCCTCGGCGAGGCGTTCGATCCAGACTCCGCCGATGGCGTCGATGTCGGCCGCGGCGCGCGAGGCCCAGTGGATGAGTCTGCGGACCGTCTGCGCGGGACAGGAGACGTTGGTGCAGAACAGTTCTCGGCTGTTTCCCTGTTCGGTCACCGGCTGCGCGCACGAGGGGCAGGCGGTGGGCGGCACGATCTCGAGTTCCTCGCCGGTGCGTTTGGAGGCGTCGAGGACGCCCGCCACGAACGGGATCACATCACCCGCGCGACGTACCAGGACGGTGTCACCGACCTTGATATCGCGGGCGCGGATCACCTCCTGGTTGGCCAGCGTCGCCTTGGTGACGGTCGTGCCGCCGACGAACACCGGCTCGAGCCACGCGACCGGCACGATCTTGCCGGTCTTGCCGACATCCCAGATCACCTCGCGCAGCAGCGTGGTCTTCTCCTCGGCGGCGAATTTGAACGCCAGCGCGCCACGCGGCGAGTTGGACCGGGTCCCGGCCGCCGCGTAGGCGTCACGGTCGGCCAGTCGCAGTACCGCGCCGTCGAGGTCGTAGTCCAGTTCGTTGCGATCCCGCTCGATCGCGGTGATCGCCGCCTGCGCCTGTTCGGCGTCGGCGCACAACCGCATCTGCGCCCCCGCTACCCCCAGCGCCCGCAGTCCCTCTCCGAGGTCGACCGCCGTGTCGTCGTCGGTATCCAGGTCGAAACCGAAGAATTGCAGGCGGCGTTCGGCGACCGTGGCCGGGTCCTTCGCGCGAAGCGTGCCCGCGGCGGCATTGCGCGGATTGATCAGGGGTTTGTCCGGATGTGCGGTGTTGTAGGCGAGGAAGGTCGATCGCAGCATCACCGCCTCGCCGCGCACCTCCACCCGCCCCCGGGAATCGATCCGCTCGGGGACGCCGTCGACCAACGCGCGGACCAGCATCGTCACGTCGTCACCGGTGGTGCCGTCACCCCTGGTGATCGCGCGCACCAGCGCCCCGTCCTCGAACACCAACGCCAGCGACAGGCCGTCGAGTTTGGGCATCACCACCACCGGCTGGCCGGGGAAACGGTCGAAGAACGCCGCCACCTGCTCGGGCGTTGTCGACTTCTCCAACGACAGCATCGGCCGCGAATGCCGGATCGGGGCGTGCAGCACCGCGGGCGCGCCGACCTGCTCCAACGGATTCGGGTCCGGCGCGAGCTCGGGGTGCGCCGCGATCAGGGCGCGCAGCTCGTCCTCGACCGTGTCGTAGTCGGCGTCCGCGACCAGCGGCGAGCCCTGGTAGTAGGCCTCGCGCAGCGCCACGATGCGGTCAGCGAGCTCTCGGATGTGTTCCCCAGTCTCCACAGACCATGACGCTACAGAAACCCACCGACACCACCGCGCACCGTGGACACCGTTGGTGTCCGCGTCTACGCGGCGGGCGCCGCGAAAACCGGTTCTCCGATCGGGATCAGCCGGGTGTAAGGGCGCAGCCTCATCAGCCGCCCCCTCTGACGCGACACCGTGTTTCCATCGATGAGCGTGCTGTGGGCGGTGCGGCAGCCGTGCTTCTACTCACCGATGCGTTATCGTCGCCCCCCGAAGGGTATGCCGGGTAGGTAAGTCACCGACGTTCATCGCTCACCTGAAACACGTTGTCAGGGAGGAATTGTGGACATCACCGAACTGATTCTCGACGACCACCACGAGCAACGGCGGCTGTTCGCGATCCTGGAGCAGATCGATCGTTCGGAGGTCGCCGTGCTTTCCGTAATCTGGGACAGACTGGCGGCCTTCCTCGAACTGCACGCGCAGGCGGAGGAGGAGATCTTCTACCCGGCGCTGCTTCAGGTCGGCATTGCCGCCCGGCGCAAGAGCGGCGTGGAGGACGAGACACTCGACGCCATCGGCGACCACAACGACATCAGGGACGCGATCGCCGAGGTAGCGCGTCATCGGACCGGTACCGACGACTGGTATGCGGCTGTGGCAGCGGCGAATGCGGCGAACAGTGACCACATGGGCGAGGAAGAGCGCGAGGGTCTCACCGACTTCCGCCGCTTGGCGAGCCTGGACCGCCGCCACCGGTTGGCGGTCACCTTCGCCGCCTACGAGGCGCGCAATTACGCGGGCGTCCGGCCCGTTGACAAGGATCCCGTCGGCTACGTCCGTGCGGAAGAGAAGAAGTTGCGCACCGACACCGGCGGTTCGCTGAGTGTCGGCACCATGAAGCGGAACTGATCCGGCGGACGGGATCGAGCACGCCGCCTGGCGCCCGACGATCAACAGGTCCGACGCCTTCGAGGCCAAGCGCAAACTGCTGGCGATGGCGCGGTCGGTACCCGAGATCAGCACCATCGCCATCGAACTCGACGAGGCGGGCACGGAAGTGTCCTACGACCTGTGCATGACCACGGTGCACGATTCCGCCGAGGCGCTGCGCGGATATCAGGCCCACCCCGCGCACCTCGAACTCGCGGCCTGGCTGGTGCCGCGCCTGGCCGATCGCGCCGTGGTCGACTACCGGCGCTGACCGCGTGCGCCCGGTTCCGCCCGCCGGATAGGCATTGGCCGCCGCCCCCGTCCCGTCCCGCCGGAATGCCGCCGGTGCGTGCCGTACGACGGTTTGCGCGTACTCGCGCAACCCTTCTTCGGCGTATTCGCGCCCGAATCCACTGCCCTTGATCCCGCCGAACGGCGCGCGTAGCGACATACCGGTGCGATTGTGCGTATTGACGAAGGTGAAACCCGCCTCGACGCGCGCGGCGACGGCGAAGGCCCGATCCTCGTCGGCCGACCACACCGACGCGCCGAGTCCGAGTTCGCCGTCGTTGGCGCGGGTGAGGGCCTCGTCTTCGCTGTCATAGGTGAGCACGGGCAACGCGGGGCCGAACTGTTCGAGCCGGACCAGGTCGGCATCATCGGATAAGCCGAGAACCAGTGTGGGAGTGAGGAAATAGCCATCACCGTCGGGTACGGACGCCAAGGGGACCAGCTGCCCGCCGCGCCGCGCCGCATCGGCGAGCAGTCCGCTCACCCGTTCCGCCGCACCGCGCGTGACCACCGGCCCCATGGTGACCTCCTCCGACGTCGGATCACCTACACGCAGAATGCGTGCTGCCGCCGCCCGATAGGAATGCACGAATTCGTCACCGCGTGCGCGCGGCACGTAGAGGCGTTTGGCCGCCATGCAGACCTGGCCCGCCGTCGCGAACGACGCCAGCACGAACCGTTCGTAATCGGCGTCTGTCAGGGCGAAATCGTCGAGGAATATCGCCGGATCGTTTCCTCCGAGTTCCAGCAGGATCGGCGTCAGTGCCCGCCTCGCCGCGGCGGCGATATCGCGCCCCGCGGCCGCACCCCCGGTGAACGCGATCTTGCGGACCGATTCGTGCTCGACGAGCGCGAGCACGGTGTCGGGACCGCCGGGCACGACGGTGGTCTCGGGCAGGAGTGCCGCCACCGCCGACACGGTCAGCGGGGCCAGCGGCGACGGTTTGAGGACGACGGTATTCCCCGCCGCCAGCGCCGGGGCCACCTTGAGCATGGACAGGATGATCGGCGCGTTCCACGGGGTGATCGCGACGACGACCCCGTACGGCCGCGCCACCAGATCCAGACGGCCCTGGTCGTCGTCGAACATCGAACCGGCCAGTACCGCAGGAGCTTTCGCGCACACCCAGCGCAGATAGGTGACCGCGAAACCGATCTCGCCCCGGCAGTCGGCCACCGGTTTGCCCGACTCGCGCGCGAGCAGCAGCGCCAACTCGGGAATGCGGGAGGCGATCACGTCGGCGGCTTCGCCCAGCACGACCAGCCGCTCGGCCATCGGACGGCGTGACCACACGCGGAAACCCTCGTGCGCATCTCGCACAACGGCCGCCACCGCCGCCGGTTCGGTGACCGGCACCGATCCGACTCCGAACCTGTTGTGCGGCAAGGCGGAACGATCCGGAGACGATCACGCCGAGCGGTGCGGTCTGGCTCAACGGCACCCCGGTGCTCACCGCGTCGAGCGCGGCGATCGCGTCCAGTTCCGGTTCCAGTGCGTCGGCGATGGCATCGAGCATGTCGGGGTCGATCCGCCCACGCGCCGCCGCGACCACTTCGAGACTGCGCTCGACCCGCGCGGGCGTACTACCCACCGCGCGGACCGTCGTCGCGCCGGTGGCCGGATCTTCCAGGTCGAAGCCGAGATCGATCGTCGCATCGCCCCATTCGCCGTCGACGAAATCCATGATCGGCGTCAGTCGTGTGTCCATCACCCCACCTCGGCCGGTGCGGTGGCGAACAGTTCGTTGGCTTTCGCCTCGGTCGCGATCTCGGCGACCTCGAGCATGCCGCGTTCGGCGGGAAAGGTCATGACCAGGCCCATCGCGAGATCGCGCAGCGCGCGCCCGGCCGAACCCTGCATCGATGCCGCGGAGGTGCCGCCCGCCTTGAGCGCCCCGAGTGCCACATGGAAACACGCCTCGGTGACCGAGCCTTTGCCCAGGCGCCACTGGGTGAAGACATCCTGCTTCGACTTGAACGCCGGCTCGGCGGTCTCGACCATGAGCTGATAGCGCTGCCACAGGTAGGCGGTCTGCAATTGCGGGGTCATCTCGCCGAACAGCACCTGGTGCACCGGTGAGGACGCCACCGGATTTCCGGTGTCGGCGAAGGTTTTCGAGGTGGCGGCGGCCAATGCCTCGTCGTAGACGTTCTGCGCGCAGCCGGTGTACACCGCCGCGATCGCGAGCTGATTCCCGACGAAACTGCCCCGGCTCCTGGTGAGCATCTTGGGAAACGCGCCCGGCACCCCGAGCGCCTCGTCGTCGGCGATGAACACATCGGTGAGCCGGATGCCGTTGTTGGCCGTTGCCCGCATGCCGAGCCCGTTCCACGGCGCGCGCACGCTCACCCCCGGCGCGTCGCGCGGAACGAAGAACGTCGCGATTCCGTCGGCGGTGTCGTGGCCGTCGAGTTTGGCCGAGGTGAGGTAGTAGTCGGCGACGCCGGTCGCGCAGCCGAACGACTTCTCGCCGTTGAGAATCCAGCCGCCGTCGACCTTGCTCGCGGTGGTGGCGATGGTGATGTTGGCCGCTTCGGTCTTCACCGATTCGGAGGCGAAATTGGCCAGCCACACCCCGTCGGCCATACGGGTGAGGACCTTCTCCGCGAATGCCCGCACCACCGGTATCTCGTCCGCGTCGAACAGTCCGGCGTCGATCGCCTCCAGCGGTAACAGGCCGCGCGAGGCGCTGGTGTTGTGGAAGAAGTACGCCAGCGCGGTCGAGGGACAGGCGGTGCCCATCGCGTAGGTGGCGGCGGCCAGGTCGCGCAGTCCGCCGCCGAGTCCGCCGAATTTCTCCGGCACGACCAGGCCGAGCAGGCCCGCGTCGCGCAGCAGATCGACGTGGCCCGCCGGGAAGGTTCCCGTGGTGTCGGCGTGGTCGGCCGCCGCGCGCAACACGGGCAGGATCGAATCCACCCGCCGCGCGCGGTCGCGTTCGTCCGCGGTCATATCTTCGACAAGTCGTTCACCGATCATCTGACGAGTCCCTCGTAGTAGGTGCGGGCGTGGTAGAGCAGGGGAGCGGCTGACCGCGGCGTCGCCGCGTCCTGCACCGATCCGAGCAGTATGGTGTGATCACCGGCCGGATGACAGGCTGTGACGACGCAGTCCAGCCAGGCCAGCGAATCGGCCAGCACGGGGGATCCGGTCCAGGCGGTATCCCAGTCGCCGTTCGCGAAACGGTCGCTGATATCCCGGTGATCGTGGCCGAGCATATTCACGGCGAAGACGCCGCTGCGCCGGATCATCCGGTACGTGGAGCCCGCCGAGGCCAGGCAGACCGAGATCAGCGGCGGGTCGACGGCGACGCTGCTGAACGAACTGGCCGTCGTGCCGTATCTGCGGCCGTCACCGTTGCCGGCCGTGGTCACCACGGTGACGCCGCTGGCCCATTGCGCCGGGACCGCCCGGAAGAATGGGGGATCCACCGCGTATCTCGTTTCGTTGGTCGAAACGCTGTCTCCCACAACGTAACGCTAGGTCTCGGTTCGTGCAAGGGGAACGGGTGTGTCGTCCGTTTCCCATAGGGAAATTTCCTGCTTACACTGGCCGAGTGGCAGTCAGTGAACCCGAAAGTCCCAGTCGATCCATCGCCGCCGTCGAGCGCGCCATGGACGTCCTGCTGCTGTTCGGCCGCTCCGGTCGCGCCGACCTCGGCGTCACCGAGATCGCCACCGAACTCGGCATCACCAAGGCGGCTGTCCATCGCATCCTCACCGCGCTACGCAACCGCGACCTGATCGCGTTCGAACCGTCCACGCGGCGCTACACCCTCGGCCACGCCGCCATCGCGCTCGGCCGGGCGTACATGGCGCGCACCGATTTACGCATCATGGCCGCGCCCGAGTTGCGTCGCCTGGCGTCGCTGACCGGCGAGACGGTGACGTTGTCGATCCGCCGCGGTGACACGAGAATGTACGTCGACCAGGTGGTGCCCGATCACGAACTGCGCGTGGAAGTGTCTCTGGGCGTTCCGTATCCGCTCTACGCGGGCAGTTCGTCGAAAGTGATCCTGGCCTACCTCGGCAAACAGGACATCGACGATTACCTGCGCAGGCAGGACCTGGTCGCCTTCACCGACGACACGATCACCAGCCGCACCGCCCTGCGCGCCGAACTGACCGCGACCCGCAAACGCGGATACGCGATCTCGCTCGGCGAACGCCAGATCGGCGTGGCCTCCATCGCCGCTCCCATCCTCGATCACGACGGCGGCGTCATGGCGGCCATCAGCGTCTGCGCCCCGCTGTCGCGCTTCGAGCCCCGCATCGACGAATTCGTCCCGATCCTGCTCAAATCCGGTCGTGCCATATCGGCGCAATTGGGTTACGCGGGTTGATATTCAGAGGTTCGCGCCGGGTTTGAGCACGCCGAGCGCGGCGGCGGCGAGCACACTGCCCCAGATCGTCCAGACGTAGGGCAGGCAGCCGTCGACGCTGCGCCGGATGGCGCGTTCAACCTCGTCGGTCGAGCCGGTCGTCATCAGCGCGCCGAACGCGGGGCCGAAGGGGCGCAACGTCATTCGGATGCCGAGTCCGGCGGCGATGGACGCCGAGTACAGTAGGATCTTCGCGCCGAGCCAGCGCGGCTCGGTGGTGACGCCGAACGGTTCGTCGACCGCGACGGTGTAGAGGCCGCACGCGGTGAGCGCGAACACCACCGCGTACCTGATCCCGACGCGTACCGCGAGCGCGGGGTCGCGCCCGAGGACTCAGCGAGATCGCAGAAGTCGGCGCGCCACCTCCAGGTGATCCGGCACGAGCGGCCGCCCGTCCTCGATCTCCCACAGGCAGTTCTGGAGTACCCGCCCCAACGTCCACGCCTTCGCTCGCGCCCGGTCGAGCCCGATGATCTCGGTCATCGCGTCGAAGCGCCAGAGCACGTCCTCGGGAGCGAAACTGTTGTCGATCGCGGGCATCAGATCGAATCCGGGATCGCCAGCCAGTGGTTTCGGATCGATGGCGAGCCATGGTTCGCGATCGCCCGCCAGGACGTTCTCGAAGTGCAGATCCCAGTGCAGCAGCCGATCACCGGCGTCGTCCATCACTTCGCGCACCGCGCTACCACATGATTCGAGCAGGTGGCGCGCGTCGGGGTCGTCGACGGCGGTCAACGCCGTCGGCAGGTCCGCCACCATCCGACGTGCGATGTCGCCGAGTCGACGCGTTCCCGGCGGTGCCTGGACCGAGGTGAGTCGTGCGAGCAATTCGGCGATGATCAGCACGGCCCGACGGGTATCCGCCGCTCCTCTCGCCGCGATCGTCGACAACATCCGTGCGGCGTCGAGGCGTTCGAGCAGCAACGTGCCGGTCTCCTCGTCGTGGTCCAGGAGCCGGACCGCTCCGTCGCCGTCCCACACCCGCAGCGCGATCGGCTCGCCCTCGCTCTCCTCGTCGCGGTGCTGGAATTTGATCGCCGCGCGGGTACCGTCCGGGCGCACCACCGGCAATACGAGCGCGGCCATTCCGTGCATCGGGCCACCGTCGACCCGCAATTCCCAGCGCCGGAGAAATTCGTCCATCCGTTCCGGCAGCGCCGCGATGAAGGCCTGACCACCCGCCCCGGCATAGGTGAACTGGGACTCGATCAATCCGCGCGGAATGGGTATGTCGACCACGCAGGCACCCTACCGAGCCGATGATCACCGCCACCGCCACCGCCACCGCCACCGACATAGGCACCGGAACCGCGACCGCAATCGGAACCGCGAACGGATCCCGAGCGGGTGCGGTGGATAATCGGGTGCACGGGAAGACCGAGATCCGCGAATGCGCGTCCGGCGATTCGGCGGCGGTGTCGGTCGGAGAGGTCGGATGTCCGAGCAACCGGGAGCCTTCGCGGACGACCCGTTCGACGATCGCACTCCCACCGGTCACGAACGCATGACCGGCCTGCCCTGGGACGCCTCCTATCGCGACGGTCCCGCGCCGTGGGATATCGGCGGCCCGCAACCCGCCGTGGTACGGATCGCGTCGGACGGCGGATTCACCGGCGCCGTCCTCGACGCGGGCTGCGGCACCGGCGCGAACGCCCTGCACCTGGCCGCCTCGGGACTGTCGGTGCTCGGCGTCGACGTCGCCGAAACCGCCTCGGCGATGGCGCGCGAACAGGCCGAAAGTCGAGGCATCACAGTCGAATTCGCGACCGCCGACGCGTTCGCGTTGCACCGGCTCGGCCGCACCTTCGACACCGTCCTGGACTCCGGACTGTTCCACACCTTCGGCGCGGACGAGCGCGCACCGTATGCGGACAGCCTGGCCGCGGTGACCGAACCGGGCGCCACGCTGTACGTGCTGTGCTTCAGCGACGAGGGCCCCGAGACCGGCCCGCACCCGGTCCGACGCGACGAGCTCGACACCGCCTTCGCCCCGGACCGAGGCTGGAAAGTCGTCACGATCGAACGCGACCGGATCCACACGAGATTCCACGACAACGGCGCACCCGCCTGGCTCGCCGCGATCACCCGCGTATCGAGGTGACCGAGGACCGGCGTGGCCCGTAGCAGTACGAACGGTGCTAGCGCCAATTGTGACGCCTGACGCGACGCGGCGGCGTCGGAATCGACTGTCGTACGGCGACATCGACGACTCCCGGTGCGAGCGGATCCGAATAGAGCGATTCGATCGAGGCGGCGTAATTGCGCTCGACCACGTAGCGGCGCAGCGACATCTTCGGGGTGAGTTCCTCGTCGCCGGGAGTCCAGGCGTGGTCGAGCAGGATGAACCGCTTCACCTGTTCCGGGCGTGACACCGTGGCGTTGCCGTCGCGGACCGCGGCCACGACCTTCTCGCGGATTCCGGGTCGGTGGACGAGGATGTCGATATCGGCGGCGAGCACGCCCGCGGCGGCCGAGTCCGCCGCGATGGCGTCCGGGTCGAGGGTGATCAGCGCGGTCAGATACGGTCTGGCCTCGCCGATGACCATGACGTGTCCGATCAGGAAGGACGCGGCCTTGATCGCGTTCTCGATGGCGGCGGGCGCGATGTTCTTTCCCGCGTCGTTGATGATCATCTCGCTCTTGCGCCCGACGACGAACAGGTTCCCCGCGGTGTCGACGGATCCGAGATCTCCTGTGGCGAGCCAATTCCCGGCGCGGAACGCGCGTGCGGTGGTCTCGGGATCGCGGTGGTATCCGAGCATGACCATGGGTCCGCGAACCATGATCTCGCCGTCGGCGGCCAGGGCGATCTCGGTCCCGTGCACGGGTCGGCCGACGCTGCCGAAGGCCGGATCGTCCAGTGTCGTGGTCGTGCTGACCCCGGCCGCCTCCGACAGGCCCCACACCTGGGTCAGCCGGATGCCCAGACCCGCGAAATACGCGAGCAGATCCGCCGACACCGGGGCGGCCCCCGATGCCGCGAACCGAATGCAGTCCATACCCAACTGTCGCCGGACCCGCGACAACACCAGGGCATCGGCGATCCGGCGGCGGACCGGCAGCCGCCGGTAACGCGGCACACGGCGGGTTTCCGCGTCCGCGGCGCGGCGACCGATCTCGAATGCCCAGAGGGCGAGTGCTTTCCTGGCGTGACTCGGTTCGGCATCGATACGCGATTCGATCGCGGCGCGCGCCTTCTGCCAGACCCTCGGCACACCGAAGAGCACCGTGGGGCGCACTTCCGGGAGGACGGCGGCCATCAGGTGCGGGTCGGCGACCGAAGTCACCTGGATACCCCGCACCATTCCGGCGTAGTGCGCGGTGATGCGGTCGGCGATATGTGCCGCGGGCAGATAGGACACGATCCGATCGCCGTGCTCGGCGGGCAGGTGTTCGCCGAGGCCGACGAGCTGGGCGAGGATATTGCCGTGAGTCAGCTCGACACCTTTGGGCGGGCCCGTCGTTCCCGAGGTGTAGCTGATGGTGGCCAGGTCGTCGGGGCGGACCTCACGCCAGCGTGCCTCGAAATCGAAATCGGGGGCCGACATGCGCACCAGTTGCGCGAGTGACATGACGCCGGGCGAGAGCCCGTCCACGCAGACGATGTGGTCGAAGGCGACACCGGACTGGAGCAGCCTCGGCAGGAACTGCTGTTCGGTGATCATGATCCGGTTGCCCGCGTTCGCGCAGATGTAGGCGATCTGCGCGGGCGGCAGCGTGTTGTAGATCGAGAACGGGGTGGCCCCGACGTGGAGTGCGGCGGTGTCGACGAGGTGGAATTCGGGCCGATTGGTCAGCATGATGCCCACGGTGTCGCCGAAGCGGATGTCGAGCGCGGCCAGGCCCGCCGTGATCCGCCGGACCTCGCGCGCGTATTCCCGCCAGCTGTATTCCCTGCCGCCGCTCACCCGCAGCGCGATCGCCTCCGGCCGCACCGACTGCGTGGCCTGGAAGGCCTCCGGGAGCGTGTAGACCGGGTAACCCAGGCTGTGCTGAAACGCGAAGAACCGCTCCCGACCGCGTATCGCACCCCTTCGTCCGATCAATCTTGAAGAAACAAAGAGTAACTTATCGACGGTCGTTCGGGACCTGAACGAACTCGAAAGCTCGATATATAGAGCATCTTGAGCGTTCTTCCGGTGTGTCATGTTGCCGCATGAGATTGGCGATCGTACTGTGAACGTCCATTAACTTACTGATCCGATGTCCAGATCGATGTTCGGGAGAGCCCCCGCTCTGCGTCGATCGGTTCCCGATGTGATCGCGGGTGCGACGGTCCGTGGGAAGGTCTCGAACCGGTCGCCATCCGGCAGACCCGTGGTGTCATCGATGGGCCGATGGGATGCTGTATCGGCAGCTGGTGGTCGACCGCTCGGGCCCGACGGCGAGTGAGAGCGGATTCGGTCCGAGTGGGCCACGAAAAGGACTTCCGACGTCAGCGCAACCGATCTCCACGAACCCCGGCGTGCCGGCGGCACGTCGTGAAAGGTGCGAATCATGAAGCTCACAGTCATCGGCGGTACCGGACGAATCGGCTCCCAGGTGGTGCGGAAGTTGACCGAGGCCGGGCACCAGGCGGTCCCCGCGGCGCCGTCCACGGGCGTGGACCTGATCACCGGAGAGGGGCTCGACCGGGCGCTGGCCGGCGCGGATGTCGTGATCGACCTGGCCAATTCGCCGACATTCGACGAGGCCTCCATCGACTTCTTCCGCACCTCGATGAACAATTTGCTCAGGGCGGGGGAGCGGGCCGGAGTCCGGCACCAGGTCGTCCTGTCGATCGTCGGGGTCGACCAGGTCCCCCAGCTCGACTACTACCGCGCCAAGACCATGCAGGAGGAACTGCTCAGACAGGGGCCGACCCCGTACTCCATCGTCCGCGCCACCCAATTCTTCGAATTCGTCGACGCGGTCATGGACTGGACCGCCGACGGCGACACCGTCCACCTGCCGACAACCCGCCTCCAGCCGATCGCCGCCGCCGACATCGTCGACGCGGTCATCGAGGTCGCGACGGGCGAGCCGCTGCTGGGAATCAGGAATGTCGCGGGCCCCGACGTCTTCTCCCTCGACGAACTCGGCCGGGTCACGCTGGCGGCGCACCACGACGCCCGGACCGTCGTCACCGACGACGAGGCCGGAATGTTCGCGGCCGTCACCGGCGACGTGCTGACCGCGGGCCCGGACGCCCACCTGGCGCCCACCCATTACCGGGACTGGCTCCAGAAAGTGTGAACGGGCGGAAGCGGTTTCCGGCGATCGGTCGACAAATGTCGCGGAGTGACAAATGAGACCGGATGTGTAAAGCTCGGAAACGCGAGCGGTGACCTACGTCACCGCTCGGCCTCGGCCGCATCGAGGCGGTCCGCCGATGTCTCGGTCTACGAATCCGCCGAGACCTGGCAGGCGCTGGGCATGTCGCTGCCCGAGGCGACACCCCGGGTGATCGAGATCGCCAAGATGTGGCTGAGCACCTTCCACGACGCCGTCCAGCGGATGGCGGTCACGCTCGGATACGAACTCGATGACGTGGAATTCTTCATCGAGCACGCGACCACCTCGGAAAAGGTCGATCTGGGCTGGTTCTGCATGGAGAAGTACACCATCGCCGCCATTCGTGCGGGCTGGAACGGCAAGGTGAACGGCAAGACCGTGGTGCAATCCAAGGTCGCCTGGTACCTCACCAAACAACTGAACGCCGACTGGGATTTCCTCGACGATCACTACCACGTCGTCATCAAGGGCGAACCCGAAGTCGACACCCGCATCCGCTTCATCCCGCCCGACACCTGGGGCAACCACGAGTGGGACACCATGACCGCGATGCCCGCGGTCAGTGCCGTGCTCGACGTCGCCGCCGCCCCGGCGGGAATCCTCGGCTTGAAGGACGTCGGCCTGGTCACCGCGCCCGCGGGGATCTGGCGGCACGACTGAGACGCCGATCGGTCGCCGGAACGTCGCCTCACGATGTTCCGGCGCCGCGTCCGATCGCGAATGGAGTAGCGGAATACCCTAGCTCGGCCTGTGCCCCGAACCGGACGATGGATACGCGCAAGAACAGCAATCACATCTCTGGTGAGGAGACCATCATGGCGCAAACTCCAGCTATTCACGTCGGTTCCGATACTCGGGCCAAGTCGCAAGCGGACGCTCGCCGGGACGCGGAATTCGCGATCCGGGAGACCGGCCTGGCGGTGACCTTCACGTCCGATCCGCATATCGGCGGTGCGGGCGACCTCGACGGATCCGGCGTCGCGGTACTGGTCACCTGCTTGCCGCAGGGGTCGAGGACCTTCATCGAGGTCGTCGGCGCCAGCGACAACAGCGCGGCGGCCGAACAGGCCCGCAACAGGATTCGCACGATCACGATGGGCCCGCCCAGCTGACGTCGTGCGGTCACCGCGGTGCGTACGACGAGATACTCGAACGCGAAAGCGTCGAGCTCGTGACCGATCGAACATTTCCCGGGAATTCGACGGGGCATTCCCGGATGGAGTTCGGGCCACAGGCGGACTGTGACCGTGGCCCGCCCTCGGTGGCCGCGCCGTCGTCGTCGCGGCCGCTCCATTCGCCCTCTGCGAGGACAGGATTCGGTATGCGGGGATCGGCTGTGATGTAGGTCGCCCTACGACCCTCTGTCGGAGACATAGCGCCCCGCGTTAATCTGGCTGCGGCGCGATCGCGAAACAGCTTGTTCCGCAGGCTCGTTCGCTCGATTTCGAGAATTCGACTCCGCGATCCGCGTCAGGTCACGCCGCGTGCCGTCCGTGCGCCTCGAGCTGTTCCGGCGCACACCACGACTCCGTGAAACGGCGACGCGCATCCTCACTAGGAGTCTCCGATGTCACTCCCGTCCAACACTTCCCCCGCCTCGGGCGGCTGTGCCGGGTTCACCCGCCGTCGCGCGCTCGTCGCGGCAGCCCTGCTGGCACTTCCCGGTTGCGGCGCCATCGGCCCGAGATCCGGCCCGGAGGTCGAGCGACATCCCGAAGCCGGTGCGCCTCACTGGGATTACGACGCCGACGGGCCCGTGCGCTGGCCGGTGATCGACGGCCGATACAGCGCCTGCGGCTCCGGCGCCAGGCAATCCCCGATCGACCTCGGCCATCCGACGCGCGTCGAGCCCGCCGAACACATCGATATCGAATACGGATCGGTTCCCTCGCTCGAGCTGGTCAACAACGGTCACACGATCCAAGCGAACCTGCCCGCAGGCACCGGCCGGCACATCGTCGTCGACGGACGACGTTTCGCCCTGAGCCAGTTCCACTTCCACGCACCGAGCGAGCACATCGTCGACGGAGTCGGCGCCGCCATGGAACTGCACCTGGTCCACGTCGCGGACAGTGGCGCGGTCGCCGTACTCGCGGTCCTGCTGGAAGTAGCGGGGCAGCGATCGGCCTTCGGCGAGGTACTGGCCGAGCTGCCACAGGTCGGGTCGACGCGCACCGTCGGCACCGTCGATCTGCGCACCGTCCTGCCGAGCGACCACGCCCAGTTCCGCTACGAAGGCTCGCTGACCACGCCACCGTGCACCGAAGGGGTGGCATGGACCGTCCTGCGTCACCCGGTCACGGTGACACCGGACGAACTCGACCGCTACCGGGTGCGATTCCCGCACACCAACCGCCCCGCCCAGGCGCTCAACGGGCGACCGGTAGTGCTCGCCGGAGGGTGACGACGCGCCGAAAAGCGAACCGACGGATCGGCTCTGACCGTCATGTCAAGCACCTGTCCGCTTTGCGACCCGAGCTGATCGACCGGCTCCGGGCAGGATGCCTGCAAGCCCTGCTCGCACCGCGTCGCCGATCATCGTCACCGGTGGCAACCCGCACAACGGCATCACCGAGGCGCGGGCGATGGCGGACTGGTTCGGCCGACAGTGCATTCCGGCCGATCGGGTGCATATCGAACCCGACGCCGACTCGACCCGGCAGAACGCCGAACACTCCGCGCGGTCGATGCACGAGCTCGGCGCCGACGACGCGGTGGTGGTCACCTCGGCCGATCACCTCGACCGTGCCGTCGAAACCTTCCACGCCGCAGGCGTCGACGTCATCGGAACGGTCACCTCCGACGTGATGCCGCAGTCGGCCGGGTCGCAGTTCTGAACCCGAGTCCTGGTGTCCGCGGCCGTCAGGGGGCGAACGGCGAATGGAACGAGGGACCGATCCCGAAAGTGGGGAAGTCCTCGGTGTGATCGTTCGCCGCCTCCTCGACGGGAGTGGTGAGAGGGACGTTGTCGCTCGTCATCCGCATGATGATCCGTTCCATCGCGGGCAGGATCTCGGCGCTGTCCAAATCGCCTGCGGCACAGCGACCGATGAGTGCGTAGGTCATATTGGTGAGCACGAGGCCGAGGTCGGCGGCGTAGTCGGGCTGAATTCCGGCGAAGATCTGGGCCGCGACGGGCAACACCGCTTCGAAACCCTTCGCGTCGAGGCGATGACCACCGGGGATCGACCGGGCCCGGAAATACGGTTCGAGCATGTGGGGATTGTGTTCCCAGGGCTCGAACACGTAGCGCAGCATCCGTATCAAACCCTCGGCCAGGGTCTCTTCCGGATGCGGCGGCGCCAGCTCACGATAGATATGGGCGTCCACCCATTCGGTGATCGCCGCGAGTACCAACTCGTCCCGATTCGGATACCTCTGATAGATGGTGCTCATCGAGACACGGGCGACACGCGCGACGTCACGCAACTGAAGGGCGTCGTAGCCGTCGGATTCCAGCAACGCCCACACGGCGTGGGTGATCCTGGTACCCGGATCCACGCTCACCTCACCCTCCATACCCCTACGATAACTGCGTTACCCGCAGGAGCGCAGATGGGTGGGCGCCATTCGGAGTCCAGGCGCCGCCGCGGAACAAGTTCGGGCAGTGCCGACTTCTGAAGGTCGAACACCGCCCGGAATCCATCTGGTGTCCGGAGGGGACTCGACCACTATGCCCACGACGGTCGCGGAGGGTATGACCGCCACGGCGCTACTTGGCGTCGTATCGTGCCTGCCCGGGTTGCGGTCATTGGCCACGAGCCCGTATCAGAGCCACGAGGCGGGTATCGATCCTCATAGCGGCTCGGCCTGTGTCGGGGGTATGGAGTTGTCGAGTTCGAATGTGAGTCGGGCGCCGCCGAGGTGGCTCGCGGTGAAATACGCTCGGCCGTCGTGGAGGTCGGCTTGTTGGGCGACCAGTGCCAGTCCGAGTCCCGATCCTTGTGGTGCGGCATTGCTGCCCCGGTAGAAGCGGTCGAAGACGAGGTCGCGTTCGTCGGTGGGGATGCCGGTGCCGTTGTCGTCGACGGTGAGGACGATGTGGCGGGCTTCGTGGCGGGCGGTGATCAGGACGGCGGTGGCGTTGCCGTGTTTGACCGCGTTGGTGATGGCGTTGTCCAGGACCGAGCGCAGACCGGATGGTAGTCCGAGGACCGGCATCGGTGGTTCGGTGCCGACGGTGATGCGGACCCCGGGGTGGTGGCGGGCGGCGTCGCGGGCCGCCTCGTCTGCCAGTTCGATCAGGTCGACGACGGTGTGTCGGGGCCGGCCGCGGGCCAATTCACCGGAGGCGAGCTGTTCCAGGGCGGTCAGGGTCGATTCGATACCACTCTGTTTTCGCAGGACATCGTCGATGATCTCGACGCGTTGTTCTCGTGGCAGATCGAGTCCGCGCATGACTTCCAGATCGGTTCGCATCGCGGTGAGCGGGGTGCGTAGTTCGTGGGCGGCGGTGGAGGCGAAGGTGCGGGCTGTTTGCAGGGCCGAGTGGGTCTGGTCCTGGGCGTGGTTGATCCGGCCGAGCATGTCACGCACCGCCGCCGACAACTCGGACGCTTCACGGACGCCGGTTCCGGTTCCGGTCAGGTCCGGGGTCGGGGGGCCGGTGCTGATGCGGTGGGTGAGATCGACCAGTGGCCGGACGGCGCGTCCGCCGAGTACCCAGCCGAGTCCGGTCGCGGTGAGGACCGCCGCGATACCGGTGGTCAGGACACGCTGTTGCTGGGTGCGGGTGATGGTATCGGCACGTGCGGTCGGGACCGCCAGCGAAATTGTCAGCGGGCCACCGATTCTACGGAGGATGGTTTCGGTTTTGACCCGGTATCGGGTGTCGCCCAGGGTTTTGGTGGCTCGCCCGTCCGACATCGGTGGCAGTTGCGTTGTGCTGGAGGCGATGACCGTCCCGCCTTCTCGCAGGGTCACCGCGAACGCTCCGGCGTCGCCGATTCTGCCGAGGAACAGTGCGGCGGTGTCGGCGTTGAGTTCGATGAGGTCGATCGCGGTGTCGAGTTCGTCGTCGAGGTGGTTGACGTTGTTGCGGGCGACGGCGTACGAGATCAGGGCCACCAGGGCGGCGACGATGACGAAGGCCCCCAGTCCTGTGGCCAGCGCGACTCGTGTGCGTAGTGACAGCATCGGAGACAGCCGACGTCAGCCTGCGCGCAGCACGTAGCCGATGCCGCGGACGGTATGGATCACTCGTGGCTCGCCGCCGGCTTCGAGTTTGCGACGCAGGTAGCCGACGAAAACATCGACCACGTTGGTGCCGGTGTCGAAGGTGTAGCCCCACACGTTCTCGAGGAGTTGTTCGCGCGATTGCACGACCTCGGGATCTGTCGCCAGCGCCGCCATCAGTTCGAACTCGCGCCGGGTGAGCTCGAGTTCCCTGTCCGCGCTCCACACTCGTCGTCCGGCGAAATCGATGCGAACGGCGCCGACGGTCAGCGGGTCGGTGCGGGTGGGCGTGGCCCGGTCCGCGCGGAAGCGGCGCAGCAGCGCTCGCAGGCGGGCGGTGAGCTCATCGAAGACGAACGGTTTGACCAGATAGTCATCGGCGCCGGCTTGCAGGCCCATGATCCGGTCATCGGGTGCGCTGTGGGCGCTGAGTACACAGATCGGGACGTCGTTGCCGCTCGCGCGCAGTGCCGTGATGACGGCCAGTCCGCTCAGTTTCGGCATCTGCATATCCAGCACGACGGCGTCGGGATCACGGTCGGTGCACGCGGTGATGGCCTGCGCGCCGTCGGCGGCGGTCAGCACCTCGAATCCGGACAATCCCAGGCCACGCCGCAGGGATTCGCGGACATTGAAGTCGTCGTCGACGACGAGGACTCGATACGTGGGGCGGGCAGCGGTTACCGGTGGCACGGCTTTTCCTCCCGGCGTGGTGACTGGGTAATCGGGGGCACCGTATCAGCATGGCTTGCCGATCCGGCGAGTGTCGGATCGGCGACGATGAGGAAACGGTGAGAGTCGTTGATTCGAGCTTCGTCCGGCCGTAGTCTGCGACGGTCCACATCTGGAGGTTCGCTTGGGGATTGTCGCCCGACGGGGCTACCTCGTCATCGCCGCGGCTGTCGCCATCGGTGGTGTCTCGTGTGCTCCTGAATCCGGTTCGGCTCCGCCGAATATCCGGGTCGAGATCCCGGACGATCCGGTGCTGACCGGGACGGTCACCGCGACCGGCGGCGGTGAACTCGTGATCGACATCGGTGTGGCGCGTCCAGTGGTCGTCGCGTTGGCCGGGATAGCGGCCACCGACTGTGGAGCGGGCAGCCGCGAGGCGTTCGACGCGGGGGTCGGCGAACTCGCGCCCGTCGATGCTCCGGTCGTGCTCGTGCGTTCAGGTGCGGCGGTGAAGCCCGGGTACGACCTCGCCGCCTTTGTCCATATAGGGACCGTCCGCGGTGTGGCAGCGGAAGATGTAGGCGTCAACGAGGCCCTGGTGCAATCCGGTCGGGCGCGCCTGGACCCCCCGCTGGACCGTGGGGCCGCGGCGGCACCGGTTCAAGACCAGATCGTCGCTCAGGCCGCGGCCCTGCCGTCACCGGACCGCGAATTCATCGGCGTACTCGCCGCGTCGGAGACCGAGGCGTGGCAGGGGCATACCGGCCCGATGGGGCGCTGCGCGAGCAGACAGGAAGAACTGGATCGCAGCCGTGTGCCCTCTGTCGTCGTCGCGCCGACCGCCGATTCCCTCCCGGCCGCTGAATATCCCGTCGCCCCAGCCGATCCCGTACCGGCGGCCGAAACGCCCGTGGCTCCGAATGTGCGTATCGAGGTCACCGTGCAACGTCCACCGCGTCCCCGCCCGTGTGAGCGAATCGGGCGATGCTGATCCAACTTGGCGACGGCCGGACCGACCACGCACACGTGGTCGGTCCGGCCTGGATAAGCGCTGTGGTTGTGATCAGTGCAGGAACGGGTGCCCGGGCAGACCGGGCAGCCCCCAACCGAGCCCTGGCAACAATCCCAGACCGGGTGCGCCTCGATCTGCCGAACCGGTCCGGGGCACGAATACCCCCGGACCGGGAACGCCGATACCCGGTCCCGGGTCGGACACCGGCTCGGTCCTCGGCACGAACACTCCCGGACCGTCGACACCGATCCCGGGGCCGGGATCGGTGGGGCGGGATTGGAATACCCCCGGACCCGGCACGCCGATACCCAGGCCGGGATCGGTGTCCGGCCGCGGAATGACGACGCCCGGACCGGGAACGCCGATACCCGGTCCCGGGTCGACGGCGTTCGCGATGCCGGTACCGGCCGCGACGGGTATCGCGGCCAGTACACCGACCACCGCGATCTTCGCGGCCATCCGGCCGACCTTGCTGTTCGAATAACGATTCTCGGCCATGATTTCGCCTCTCGATAGATGCCCGGCATACTTCGTGGACGGCGTTGGGTCCGACCGTGCCGGGTGAAATCGACCGTATGGCGTTCATATTCGGGCGGCAATATCGTATGTGATTGTCTCACCGGGTTTTAATGTTGTCGATAGGCGCCTCGCTGGCGACCAGGTCATCCGTGTGTGCTCGAAATATTCTGTGTGCGTGTCACTTTCCGATCATCGATGGACGGACTGCCTGCGATCGTGAGGTCGTTCGCCGAAGATGAGGGTGCGATGAGACTTCGCTTTCCGAGCGGCGTACACATTTTCTACAGACTACTTTCGATATCGATGAGCACAATTTCTGTGTATCAATACTTCAAGTGTTCAGGTAGGAGTTTCGATGCGACGAGTTCGTCTGTTCCATCGGTCGATGGGGTCCCTCGCCGTCCTGTTGCTGTCGGCTGCGGCGGGATTGTCCACGGCGTCGGCTGTTCCCGAACGCCATGACGACCGCCCGAATATCGTCCTCATACTCGCCGACGACCTCGACGCGACCACCACGCCGGTGTGGCAGGCGATGCCGCGCACCTCAGCGTTGATCCGGGACCGCGGTGTCGATTTTTCCAACGGGTTCGCGCCTATGCCCATCTGTTGCGCGGCGCGTTCCTCGATCCTGACCGGGCAGTACGGACACAACACCGGAGTGCTGACCAATGGTGGCGAGGTAGGCGGGTTCGAGGCATTCCGCGACAACGGCAACGAATCCCACACGATCGCCACCTATCTGCACGAGGCCGGGTATCGCACCGGAATGGCAGGCAAGTACCTCAACGGCCTCGAACACGATCCCGATCACATCCCTGCGGGCTGGGACGACTGGAACGCCGGAATCGACAACTTCCTCTACAGCGGCTACAACTACACGCTCAACGAGAACGGCCGCCACGTGAAATACGGTGTCGCGCCGAAGGATTACGAAACCGACGTGATCGCGGACAAGTCGGAACGGTTCATCACCGACGCCGCGGCTTCCGGGCAGCCGTTCTTCTGGTACGCCGCGTCCACCTCACCGCACTTTCCGATACCGCCGGCACCGCGACACCTGGCCGAGACAACTCCGTCCGCGGCGCCGCGGACGCCGAACTACCAGGAGGCCGATGTCTCCGATAAACCGAGTTGGCTCGTCGACACCGCGACCGCCCGTGCGGCCACGATCGCGCTGACCAACGACGCGGACTACACCAATCGGCTCGGTGCGCTGAGGTCGTTGGACGAGATGGTGGCCGGAATAGTCGAAACCCTCGACCGCACCGGACAACTCGACAACACCTACCTGATCTTCACCTCCGACAACGGGTACAGTCTCGGCGCGCACCGGCTCACCCAGAAGATGGCACCCTACGAAGAGTCCATGCGCGTGCCCCTGGTGATCGCCGGACCGGGTATCACCCGCGCCGAAACCGATGCCATGGGATTGTCGATCGACCTCGCGCCGACAATTCTCGACTGGGCCGGTATCACCACTCCCGACCAGATGGACGGACGTTCCCTGCGCCGGGTGCTCGGCGGTGACACCGATGCGTGGCGTGTCGACTTCACCGCCGAGTACGGAGGTCCCGGCGGCGACGGACGCAACGGCATCGCCCAAGAACAGGTTCCCGGCACCGACACGCCGCGGATGTATGCCATGGATATGCCGTCCTGGATCGCGGTACGCACCGATAGGTACCTGTACGTGCGCTGGTACGAACGCGAACGTCCTCTCGCCGACCGCGAATACGAGCTCTACGACCTCACCATCGATCCCTACCAGCTGACCAACCTCATCAAAACCGCCGACGGCCGGGTCGAACACGCCACCGTGGTCGCCGAACTCGACGAACGCCTGTCCGAACTGAGCGTGTGTGCCGGGGCCGGATGCCGATAGTCCGCACCGCAGGCCGAACCCGTCGGGCCTCGGTAACAGGACCGGGTCTGTCGCCTCAGCCAGCGGTGTCCCGAACGAACGGTGGCCACGCCGACTACACCCCGGGGCATCACCGCCACGACCATCCTCGCTCACGGCGAGCCTGGCACCAGCCGCACGGTGCTACCGATTGCGCTAAATACATTCGACCGTAACTATTTCCGTACCATCACCATCACCATCACCATCACCATCACCATCACCATCACCATCACCATCACCATCACCATGGATCCGCGCGTCGCCCGAGCCCATCGGGAAAGATCGTGGGCCGGCGGCCGAGGATTACCGCGCCCGAGCCGAGCCCTCACCTGCCAGGTTCGGCAACTCCTCGTCAGAGGCTCCACAGATAGCTCTGTTACCCTGACCTTACACTTCTGATGGTGGGGTGGCCGAGAGGCGAGGCAGCGGTCTGCAAAACCGTCCACACGGGTTCGAGTCCCGTCTCCACCTCATTCGAACGGTTCGACCGATGACGCATGTCGGAGCAGTGTCACAATTCAGCTCAGCTATCCAACAGAGATGGAGTTGCTCTTTGGGCAATCGCACTCTCCATTCGCGGCGTTTGCCGGTGAACCCAATTTCTCTACGACAACGGGGACGGTGGCATTCACGTGCCATCCTGTCCATAGGAACAGCCTGCACAGGTGAAAGGGCCGATGCTCTCGCCGACTCTCTTATCGGAACGATACGGTCTTCTGAATGGTGGCCAAGGATTCGCCGCTCGGAATTCGCAGTGCCTCTGGTCAGCTCACGGCCGTGATGTAGGCGGAGACGATTTCTGTCGAGATTCGGCCTCGGTCCGAAACCCTGTGCCCGTTCTCGCGAGCCCATTTCCGCACAGCGGCGCTCTGCACCCGGTCATCGTTCGGCGAAGCGGCGCTGTTGGACTTGGCTTTTGGCACCCGGCCTACCTTGCGGGCGTGCGGGGTCCATTTTTCGAAGATGTCCCGCAACCGGCTGCCATTGAGTACCGATAGATCGATTTCGTAGGACGCGCCATCCAGCGAGAAGGCTAGTGTCTCGTGCGCCGAGGATCGACCGTCGTAGTCATCGACCATTGTAACAACGACTTTGCGGGCCATTCGAGAATGTCCTCCGTGTTCGACTCGGCGGGCTTGCGAACTTGCCATAGTAGCCGAGTAAAAGCAGATGCGGAAAGGAACGGTACATGCAGTGCTTCGGATCGAGGATGCGTTTTCGATTCAGTCGGTTATCTCCATATTACGCAATACTCACACTCGAGCAATTGTTTGCGTGAGCAAGAATGTGGCGTCGATCCCGCTGCATGTCTGCGAACCGCTTGTTGCCGCGGCATCATGGGGTAGGTGCAGAACCTGTCGAACTACCGATCGATAGGTTGACCTCGCGTTGCTCGACCGAATCGCCCCGTACGGTTCAATACGTTTCGGACAAAGGGCCTGTCCCAACCTCGATTTTGTCGTGACCCGCGAGGGGCTGCTCGCGATTCGAGGTCGGGCAGAGTCGAGGCGGAGCGGCCGTCATCGGCCGAGACAGCTGGCGAAGAAGTCGAGGACGGGGCGGTTGTACTCGTCCTGCCATAGATGATTCGCCAGACTGCGCCGCGCGCCGCGAAGCAGGAAGTCCGGTTCCCCGGGATAGCCGTGCGCGCGAAGCTGGCGAGCGACCTTCTCGGCGCACGATACATCGTTGATTCCGTCCATCTCGTGATGGAAGAGCCGGAAGGTCGGCTTCGACGGTTTCTGCCCGTCATCCCATACGGTCTCGTTCGGGTAGCTCTGCGAGAGGCACGAATTCCGCTCGGTGATCTGCTTACCGGTCTCGTTGTCATATCCCGCGCCCTCGACCTTGCGGCGTGGTGTCAGGCCCGGCTCGCAAATCCGATGCCAGCCGTAGGGGTCTCCGCTGGAGACCGGCGCGAAAGCGGTGACGAGGGCGTTGAAATGCGTGGCCGCCCGGACAGTCATGTACCCTCCGGAGGACAACCCGGTGAGGAAGATCGCACCCTCGCTGCCGGCAGGGCGCAACGGTGGAATGATCTGCTGTACAACCTGTTCGATGAACGGCAGATCCAGATTCGGGCGGTCCCGAACCTCGTCGTCCCAGACCTTGCCGCAGACCCGACCTTGGCTGTCGCTCACCTCGCTCGACGAGTTCAGCAGAAAGACCGCGAACCCTTCTTCGACGGCGAGTTCACTGAAACGCACTTGCGCCGCCGCCGACCCGAAATTCGACCCGCACCACTGGACATGTTCGCCACCGCCACCGTGCATGACGATGATCACGCCCTTGGGCCAGGACCGTGCGGGAGCCTTCCACAACACCTCGCGTGGCTTGCTCGATACGTCGACGACGACGGATCGCCATCGGTGGTCCACGCACCGACGTTCCTGGGACGTGGTGGCGCCCTGATCGGAACCGCGATCCTGCGCGACCACACCGGCAACCAGAACCGATCCCGCGGCAACAGCCGACAACAGCAAGGCGATCGCCAACCGGGACTTCGGATACTTCATCCTTCGGCACCCTCATCCAAGAAAATCGGATCCGACCGATCAGATCCAAGCATGCCACGAACGATCCCTGCGCACCTTGGCTGCCTGCGGCCGAGGCACCGCCCGGTCAGTCCTCTGCCGTGATCGCGGCGAGTAGTGCTTCGAGGTCGTCCATCGGGACGTCTCGGAGTCCGGGGCCTCGGCGAGGACCGAATCGATTCCCTCTTCGGTGCAGCGGTCGAGGCCGCCGACCGACGACTCACGGCCGGTAGAGCTCCTTGTCGATCCGCGCCCGACCCGAACGCCTGGCATAGGCCAGGAACACCCCGCGTTGAGAATTTTCCACACGCCCGTGGCACACCAGAGCCAGTATTCGTGCGCTCCACTGGTGGCAGCAACCCCGTCGGATATGCCCGCGCTGACCGCCGCGGATCCGCCCGATAGGACAGCCCCGCCACGCCGAGATATCTTCGGCTGCACCATTACCAACATATGCGACAAACTGCACAGTATCAACTATGTTGCAGCACAACGAGATACCACTGTCGTGTTACAGCAGTGGTTCCTCACGGTGTCGATGACGCCGAAGCATCGGTCAACTACCTACTGGGCCTTGGAGCGCAACGTGAGCTGCGAGCTGTCCTCAGATCAGTGACAGGTAGCAGCGACGTCAACCGTACCCGGGTTTGCGCGTGCCCTTCACGCGTGCCCAAGGCGTGATCCAGCCGTTATTGAAACGTGGGAACTTTTCACCTGTTCGAGGGCAGAGAGGGGGCGAGTGGCAACGGCCGATAAGGTTCGCGGAGGGCGGTATCCGTCGAGGTTCCGAGTAAAGGGACACCGCCCGGTGACATCACAACAGCCACCAACTCAGGAGTCGGATCCGCGTGCGCGCTGGCGGTACTTCCCGCAGAGCCGCGCGAATGATCGACGCGTAACCGGTCGCCTCCGCCACAAGCTACACACCCGAGACCGGATAAGGCCATAGCGCTGCCGCCCGCTACGGCGGCTGAAGCGCTCTCCAAAGCCGTAAGGATCCTCGATGGGAGGGCGCGGGCAGTGCTGGCAGTTCGCCGGAAGTCCCGATTTCAGTGAGCTCGGCGAGTAGTGGGGAGGAACCGGCGGGCGTAGGTGATGGCCGCGCCGGTGTCGGGGAACACCGCGTCGTCACCGCCCGCTGGGAGCGCGCTCATCGCGGCCAGGCGCTGGCGGTGGTCCTCGCGCAGGCCGGACATGAGCACTGTGATGTGGCGGTGCTGCAACTTGGTGATGGCATCCTCGAGGACCCGTGCGCCGGTGGTGTCGAGGGCGGTGACACGTGACATCCTCAAGATCACCACCTTCACGTCGGCGACGTCGGCCAATTCCAGCAGGAAGCGGTGGGCGGCGGCGAAGAAAAGGGGGCCGTCGATGCGGTAGGCGACGATGTGATCGCGCAGCAGTTCGTGTTCCTCACCCAGGTGGTCGGTCTCGTCGAGCGGCACCTGATGCAGGTTCGCCTCCCGGGCGATCGCGCGCACCGCCAAGACCAGCGCGAACCCGATGCCGATCACCACTGCGGTGACCAGGTCCAACGCGACGGTAACGACGAAGGTGACCGCCATGACGATCGCGTCGCCCCGTGAAGCGCGGGCGATCGCGGCGAGTGAGGCCGCCTCCACCATCCGCACTGTCGTCGCCAGCAGAACACCGGCCAGCGCCGCGATCGGGATAGCGGCGACCAGTCCGGCGGCCAGGTAGACGATGCCCGCCAGGATCACCGCATGGGTGAGCGCCGCCAGCCGGGTGCGCGCACCTGAGCGCACATTGACCGCGGTGCGGGCGATCGCGCCGGTCGCGGGCACTCCGCCGAACAGCGGCACTGCGATATTGGCGAGGCCCTGCCCGAACAGTTCCCGGTCGGGGTTGTGGCTGGTGCCGACGGCCATGGCGTCGGCGGCGGTGGCCGACAGCAGCGATTCGAGTGCTGCCAGCGCGGCGACGGCGAGCGCGGGCAAGAGCAGGGCGGTCAGGTCATCGAGTCGCAGGAAGCCGAGCGAGGGTGCGGGCAGACCGGCCGGGATCGTCCCGATGCGCGCGAGCGGCAAGTCGAAGATGCTCGCGACCGCCGTCGCCACCGTCACAGCGACGAGCGCGAACGGTAGTTTGGGCAGGTATCGCCCGCCGACCAGGATCACCACGGCCACGACGAGCGCCGTGACCGGTGCGGTCGCGTGTGGATCGTCGGCGAACTTGCGGACCGCGTCGAACGCGGACTGCCAGACCTTCTCGCCCTCGGCTCCGGACACCCCCAGCGCACCCGGAAACTGTTGCAGGGCAATCACGACCGCGATGCCCGCGGTGAATCCCTCGATCACCGGGGCCGGCATGAACCGTATGGCTCGGCCGACTTTGGCGAACGCCAGCGCGACCAACAGCACCCCGGCCAGCAAGCCGACGGTCAGGACCCCGGACGCGCCGTGTTCGGCCACGATCGGCACCAGTACCACGGTCATCGCGCCGGTCGGCCCCGAGACCTGAAAACGTGAGCCGCCGAATACCGCGGCCAACGCACCGGCGATGACCGCCGTCGCCAGACCGGCGGCGGCACCGAGCCCGGAACTGATGCCGAATCCCAACGCCAGCGGCAATGCCACCAGCGCCACGACCAGCCCCGACAACAGATCCGTGCCCGGCGCCCGGAAAGCGGGCTTCCACTCCGACCAGGTCGGCAGCAGGGCCCGCATGGTCAGCGGTTGCCGAACAGGCGCAACTTCAGTGCGGCGAGTTGCTCACGCAGCTCCTCCGGTAGCCGATTGCCACCGATGCGGGCGAACCATTCGTCGATGGACTGGGTTTCGGCGACCCATTCTGCGGTGTCGACGGTCAGTGCCTGCTCGACCAGTGCGCGATCGGCGTCGTCGAGGCCGGTCAGGTCGATCGCGTCGGCGGTGGGGACATAGCCGATCGGTGTCCACTCGCCGTCGGCGGTGCCGTCGAGGCGTTGCAGCGCCCACTTCAGCACGCGCACGTTGTCACCGAAGCCGGGCCACAGGAAGGTGCCGTCGGCGTCGCGGCGGAACCAGTTGACCTGGAATATCTTCGGCAACTTCGTGGGGTCTGCCTGCGCGCCGAGCCACAGCCAGTGCGCGAAGTAGTCGCCCACGTGGTACCCGAGGAACGGCAGCATGGCCATCGGATCACGGCGGACGACGCCGACCGTGCCGGTCGCCGCGGCGGTGGTCTCCGAGGACAGCACCGACGCGGTGAACACCCCGTGTGCCCAGTCGAATGTCTCGGTCACCAGCGGCACCGTGCTTGCCCGGCGGCCACCGAAGAAGATCGCCGAGATCGGTACCCCGGTCGGGTCGTTCCACTCCGGCGCGACCGAGGGGCACTGCTCGATCGGCGTGCAGTAGCGCGCATTCGGGTGTGCGGCAGGGGTGCCCGATTCGGGTGTCCAGTCGTTGCCGTGCCAATCGGTGAGGTGCGCGGGCGGCTCCTTCGTCAGGCTCTCCCACCACACATCGCCGTCGTCGGTGAACGCGGTGTTGGTGAAGATCGAGTTGCCACGGTCTATGGTGGCGATCGCGTTGGGATTGGTGCGCGCATTGGTGCCCGGCGCGACACCGAAGAACCCGGCCTCCGGGTTCACCGCGTAGAGCCTGCCGTCGGCACCGAAACGCATCCAGGCGATGTCGTCGCCGATGGTCTCGGCCTGCCAGCCCGGCAGCGCGGGCTCGAGCATCGCCAGATTGGTCTTGCCGCACGAGGACGGGAACGCGGCCGCCACATAGTGCGTCTTGCCTTGCGGCGAGATGAGTTTCAGAATCAGCATGTGCTCGGCCAGCCACCCCTCGTCGCGGCCGAGTACCGAGGCGATCCGCAGCGCGAAGCACTTCTTGCCGAGCAGGGCATTGCCGCCGTAGCCGGAGCCGTAACTCCAGATTGCGGGCGACTCGGGGAAGTGCGCGATGTACTTGGTGCGGTCACACGGCCACGGCACGTCGGCCTGGCCCACGCCCAATGGTGCGCCGACCGAATGCAGGCACTGCACGAATTCGGTGGTGCCCGTGAGCTTTTCCCAGACGGGTGCACCGGAACGGGTCATGATCCGCATCGAAACCGCCACATACGGCGAATCGGTGATCTGCACACCGAACTTCGGCTCGGCGGCATCGAGCGGGCCCATGCAGAAGCCGATCACGTACATCGTGCGGCCGACCATCGCGCCGCGGAAGTGCTCGGTCAGCACCGTGCGCATGTCGAGCGGGTCGACCCAGTTGTTGGTCGGGCCCGCGTCGGCGGGGTCCTCGGAGCAGATGAACGTGCGGTCTTCGACCCTGGCGACGTCGTCGGGGGCCGAGACGCACCAGAAGGAGTTCGGTTTGCCGGTGACCCGGACGAAGGTGCCCTTCTCGACGAGTTCGTCGGTGAGGCGGTCCCATTCCGCGCGTGACCCGTCGCACCAGATGACGCGGTCGGGGGCGGTGAGTTCGGCGATCTCCTCGACCCAGGCGAGGATGGCCGGGTGGTCGGTGAGGACTGTCGTCGGTGCGGAGCTCGTGATCACGGGCGCTCTCCTTCTCACCTTGTTAGGTGTCTAATTTAGAAAGTATGCAACTAGTGGGCATTGGAGATTCGGGGCTGTTCGGTGGGGTCAGGCGGGGTCTAGTAGCTCGGCTTGTCCTGCGACGACGCCGGTGAGAATCGCGCGGGCCACGATCAGAAGCTCCTTCACCTGTGGCGAGGTGAGTTCGTAGGTCACCGACAGGCCTTCGCGCCGCGCCGTGACCAGGCCGGCCCGGCGCAGGATCGCCAGCTGCTGAGACAGGTTCGCCGCCTCCACGCCGACCTCGGGCAGCATCTCCGAGACCGCGTATTCGCGCTCGCTGAGCAGCTCCAGCACCCGGATGCGGATCGGATGGCCGAGGGTTTTGAAGAAGTCGGCCTTCATCTGGTATAACGGCCTGCTCAGTCCTGGCACCGTGGCGAACCCCTTCCTGCTGTGGCGGTAAGCTATTTTCTAACTTTAGCAAACAGGATAACAGGAGAGATATGCCCCTCGCCTCGCTCAATGGCATCCAGCTCAATTACGACGTCACTGGTTCGGGACCACTGGTCCTGCTCGTGATGGGTAGCGGCAGTCCCGGCCGTATCTGGCGCACCTATCAGGTGCCCGCCCTGGTCAAGGCGGGGTTCAAAGTCGTCACGGTCGACAACCGCGGGATCTCGCCGTCCTCGGAATCGGCGGCGGGCATCACCATGACCGACCTCGTCGGCGATACCGCCGCCCTGATCGAACGCCTGGGCGCGCCCGCCCACGTGGTCGGCACGTCGATGGGCTCGCGGGTGGTCGCCGAACTGGCGCTGGCCCGCCCCGAATTGCTGGGCAAGGCCATCATGTTCGCCGCCACCGCGCGTCCGGACCCGATGTCTAGCACACTCAATCGAGGCGAACAGGCGTTGTTCGACAAGGGAATCCAGCTGCCGCCGGAGTACTCGGCCGCGATCAAGGCGATACTCAACCTGTCACCGCACACCCTGGCCGACCCGGCCAAGGCGCAGGAATGGCTCGACATCTTCGAATTCACCTCGGGCAAAGGTACTCCGGGCACCCGCGCCCAGCTCGGGATGGACCGTTCGCAGGACCGGCGCGAGGCCTACCGCCGGATCACGGTGCCCAGCCTGGTCATCGGGTTCGGCGACGACCGGATGGTGCCGCCGCGGTTCTGCCGCGAGGTCGCCGAGGCTATCCCGAACGCCCGTTACGCCGAGATCGAGCGTTGCGGACACTACGGTTATCTCGAGCGGCCGGACGAAGTCAACCGCATCCTTGTCGAATTCCTCTCCGCCGCTTGATCGTCGACCCACTCGAAGGATTCCCACGAGCGACTCGCTGCCGCTCTGTCCCGACACGGTCGTCAAGTCGCTCCGAGTGAAAGGCAGCCCCGCCGGCATCGAGGCGGGCGGCAAGGTGCGCGATATCCGCCTGGTGAACGGGGTGGGCGATCACGACATCGACCACTCCGATTGCGACACACCCTGTCCACACACCGGCCGTGACAGGCCGCGACGATACCGCCCCCGCCGTCGAGTTCGATCGCGCCGTCGGCACGGTGTGTCGTGAGGACCACCATCAGTTGCGGGATCCCACCTCACTTCCTATCCGGCAGGTATGAGTTCCAGTCGATGCGGGCGAGCATCACGACAGCAGCGATCAGGACGATCTGAATTGTGATTCCGTAGGGCGAAGTAACTGAAGCAATAAGCGTCGCACCGAGATTTCGCTCGGCGACGCCTGCTGCGGCCATGTATACGGAGAAGCTGACCAGTCTTCCCAGCACGTGCGCAACTGTTATCGGAACAAGGCGAACGCCCATCAGTCCGGCCGCTTCGAACATCTGCGCGGACGGCAGGGGGGAGAGCAGGAACAACCCAAGCCCGGCGGACGAGCGTCCGCGATGACCTGTCAGATAGTTGTTCGCGGCTTGCAGACTGGCTTTGCGGTGCGGCCCCAGATGGTCGCGGACGCGGTTGGTCGCGACGGCGAGAAGATATCGACCAGCGCCCGAACTCAGGGCGCCGAGGATGACGAGCGCGATCGGGTCGAGGTGCCAGTTCAATCGGAACAACACAAGGACCAACGAGTTCGGTGGACCGAATGCAGGCAACAGATTGACCGCGAACATCACAGCGACCACGACCACGAAGGGCAGCAGAGTCGTGTTCACCGCAGGTGGGTACATGTCGGAGTGGCAATGAGCTCGATGAGCTGCGCGAATGAGGAGTTGGACGGGGGCCTTCCGCAGGATTCGGTCTCGGTCTGTTCGGCTCCTCGGATGTCGGGATGGAGCTGACCGGGATCGGGCATGCTCACTCGATTACGCCAGGTGAGTTCAATCGCTCGAGCTGCGAAACAATCGCCTGCGATGAATGGCGCGGACCGAGAGTCGGGCGCGCCGGGGAAGCCTCGGATGGACGTGCGGTGCTGCGCAGGGCGCGGTACCACGGTGTCCGGGTAGGTCGATGTCGCCGAGTTCGGACGGCAATTGCGGGTAGACCCGTGTAGGGCATAGTGGTATCTCCCTTTTCGGCTGGTGATAGACCTCTACGGTGCGCTCTCGACCCGCCGCCCGCCTACGGGAATTGGTTGGTGGCCGAAAGGTCGAAGGCCCCTGGCCGGTTCTGGGGTGCGACCAATGGTGCGTTTACCGAATGTGCCTGGTGCAGTTGTGGATCCGATCGAGATTGCAGACTGCGCTCCGGGAACAACTCGGGTGATCGTGCGCATCCCGCCGAGGGGGCCGCACCCGAAGATGCCTATTGTCGTCCATACCTGGTGCGGGCTATTTCGCTGCCACTCGCAATAGTCCAGGTTGCTCGGAGGACGGCGTCGACTGTTCGATAAGTACCGTATGGCGGGGTAGGGCACACGACGCAACCGTCACCGTGCCGAACCGGTTCCCGGTCACGGACTACAGGAGCTGCCATGTCCGAACGTCATGATCCGTCGACGCCGATCGCCGACGGTTGCGCTGTCGCTCGTCGGGACGACCACGTTGATATGCCGGTTCGCACGCTCGATCGAACACTGCCGAGAAGGTGGGGCGGCGCGATCCCCATTCGCGACTACCACCCCGCACAATCCCGGGAGGGCTCGCCGGCGGTGCTGTGGCTCCATGGAGGCGGATTCGTCTCCGGAAACCTGGAACAGTCGGAATCCCATTCGGTCGCGTTGGGCATCGCCTCGTCTGGGCGCCGGGTGCGCACCGTGGACTACCGGCTCGCGCCCCGATTCCCGTGGGGGCATTCGTCGACCGCCAACCCCTCGCTGAATCACTACCCCGCTGGGCTGGACGACGTGGTCGACGCAGGTCGCTCTCTGGCGCAGGAAGGCGGCCGGATCGTGCTCGGGGGTGCCAGCGCCGGCGCCTGCCTGGCTGTCACCGCCGCGCAGCGGCTGCCTGACCCGGCCGGGTTGCTGCTCTGCTACGGCGTCTACCACGCCGAGCTGCCGCCGCTATCGGAATCGGTGCGCGCCAGCGTACGTGGGCTCGCCGGATACCGGCAGTTGACTCCGCCCGCCGTTCATCGGATGAGCCTCAACTATGTCGGGGACGAGAGTCTGCTGAGCAGTGGTGCTTTTCCCGGGGGTGGCGAGCTGACCGGCCTGCCGCCTGCTCTGCTGCTCGACGCCGATCACGATACTTTGCGTGCCTCGGGTGAGGCCTTCGCCGCCGAACTCGCCGCCGCCGGCGTCCCGATGACGTACTCCGTGGTGCCACATACCTGGCACGGATACCTGAATCGCCGTCACCTGAACGGATTCCGCTACGCCATGGCCGCAATTCGAGGCTGGTTGGACGAGTTGGACGGAGAACTGGTCACCCGCCCGCTCGAACCATCCTGAGGCCGCTGTCGAACCCGCGGGAACCCGCAGGAATCGCCGGGTTCGCCGTGACCTCGACGTGGGATTCGCCAGGGCGGGGTCAGCCTCGCGCGGTCGGGCAGTTTGCTCCGTTCGTGGCGGTCAGCGGTTCATGCTCGCCGTTCATGGGTGATCAGCACGGGGCAGTGCGCGTGCTGGACCAGAAAGTTGCTGGTGGATCCGAACAACAGACCTGCGAACCCGCCGCGGCCGCGGCTGCCGACCACTATCAGTTGTGCTCTGATCGACCAGCGGGTCAGCTGCTCGGTAGGCCCGGCCAGATAAACCTTGCGGGTGACGGCGACATCGGGGTACTTCTCCTGCCACCCGGCCAGGCGTTCGGCGAGGATCGCGGACTCCGCGGTCTCCAGTTGGTTCGCGTCGATGGACAGGGCCTTCTTGCCCGCGAACTCACCGGCATCCCAATCGCTCCAGGAGTGCACGGCGACCAATTCTGTTCGGCGTTCGGAGGCCTCCGAGAATGCCGCCGCGATGGCGGCTTCGCTCGAGGGGCTCCCGTCGATGCCGACCACGACGGGGCCGTCGCGGCGAACACCCTGGTCGGTGCCCGAAGCACGGACGACCACGGTCGGACCGTGACCGTGGCTGGTTACCGCGAGCAGCGTCGAGCCGAGGTGCGCGAAGGTCCCTGTGTCGACTGTGACGCCCAGGACCACCATCCAGGCAGTTTTCGAATAGTCGATCAGCAGACGAGTGGGTGAGTCGTCGGAGATCTCGGTTTCTATTTCCAGCTCGGGGGCGATTTCGCGCGCCGATACCGCCGCTTTGTCGAGGACCGCCCTCGCATGCTCGCGGACCGCGTCGATGATCGCGGGTGTGATGACGTCGTGGCTTTCCACCGAGGAACTCAGCGTCAGGAGATCGATACCGTGCACGATCCGCAAGGGGCGACGGCGCTGTGCCGCAGTCTCGGCGGCCCAGCGAACAGCCAGATCGCTGCCGCGAGAGCCGTTTACGCCGACCACCACTGATCCCTGCTCGTGTTGTGGTGGGGTGTCGGGATGGTGGTCCATGGTGAGTACCTTTCAAGAGTGCGGGAATCGAAGGAATCAGATCCGGGCCAGCGGTGCGGCCGGTAAAGCCGTGCTCTTCTGTTCGGCGCGTCGTGCGATGCCCAACAACATCTTTCGCTCCATGACCCAGCTCCCCGGTTCCATGATCACGCGATTCAACAGTCGGACGGGCGCGGAGGCGGTGGGTGTCACGATGCGATTGCGGCTGATCAACCGGGTGCCGCTGACGCCGGGGTACAGCCCGAATGCCCAGATCCAGTTTCCGTCGGTCGAGCGGAACACGAGGGTGCGTTCGGGCTCCAGTTCGGTGACGCGCATTGTCGGCCCGCTGGTCCCCAGGCTGAGTGTGTCTCCGACGGCGAGGTCTTGGAATTGGGGCAGAATTTCATCGGCGCTGTGCATGTCGAGTCCGAGCAGGTTTTCGATCCAGTCATAGGTGTAGGCGCCGCCACGGCCGGGCCCCATTTGTACGAGCCAAGGCCATATCGCGGAGGGCGGGGCCTGGACGGTGACGGCCCTGGTAGCGACGATGTCGGGTATGGGGAGCAAGTCGTCGCCGGGCATCGTCCGTGTCGCTTCGTCGGGCGTGGTGCCCCAGTTGAGGCATCGGTCGCGAAGCAGTACCTGGTAGCCCACTGCCAAACCAGCGAGGTAGGTGCCGAGGCCGATCGCGCATGCCGTGGTTTTCTTCATACCGATACGGTCCGTCCGACTGTCGATATCAAGGAAGGGCACTTGGGCCGTAGTGGCGTTGACCATGGTCGTCGCTGCTCGATCAGCGACGGCGGCGCTTGCGGACTGCGACGCCCCAGCACAGGAGCCGCGATGCCGCCGCGAGGTAGAGGATGAGGACCACATACAGCAACGGCCCGTAGTCCGCCGACCACCCGGAGATCCTGCTGCTGATGACCAAGGGGGTGAAGAGCATCGTCAGGGCGAGAAGGATCGCAGGCACGCCCAGCGGTGCCGCAGGATCATCTGCCTGGGGAGCGAGGCGTCTGGTCTGCGTCATGTTCGAAGTGTGTCGGACCCCACGGCTTCGCACGTAGAGGACTCCGACCTCGGAAACAGGGTCCAAGGCCGGTGACTATGAGTGCCGCAGCTGACCTGAGCTGCCTGTCTACCGCCGCGTACCGATTCGAGACGCGAGATCGGGGCAGAGGCTGTCGTGGTGATACGGTGAAACCGCGCTACCGTTCGCCGGTGAGTGACCCCGCCTCCCATGGCTCCTGGTCGGCTTGATCGGATCCATGTTGGCCGCAGGACTGGTGGACGCCTTCCAAAGCCAACTGGAGCGCCAAGTCCTCCTCGGCTTCTTCATACCCGCGATCGTCTACTTGGCGGACGCGGTGGGCACCCAGACAGAGGCGCTCGTCATCCGCGGCCTGTCGGTGGGGGTCGGTATCAAACGAATTCTCTGGCGCGAGACGGTCACCGGACTCCTCATCGGCGCGCTCGTCGCCGTCGCCGCCTATCCGATCACCCTGCTGTTCTGGCACGATGCCGCTGTCTCGGTCTCGATCTTCGTCTACTTGACGTGAACGCGGTTGTTGTCGGTTGACCGGGGGTGCATCGCCGAGCGTCCACGCTGCGCTGCGGACCTTTCAGCGCATCCGTGTTTCGAACATTCGCAGTGCTGTCGATGGCGACCGGCGTGAAAGTGCTGTTCGCCATCGACGGGCAGGTGCCGCACGGTCGGCTCATGTGCTGACAGTGAGCGAATCGCCGTCCTCGTTCACCTTCACGGTGTCGCCGTCGATGATCTTTCCGGCCAGTAGTGCTTTGGCGAGGGTGTCGCCGATGGACTGCTGGATCAGTCTGCGTAGCGGTCTGGCGCCGTAGGCCGGGTCGTAGCCCCGCACCGCGAGCCAGGATCTGGCCGAATCGCCGACGTCGAGGGTGAGCCTGCGTTGGGCGAGCCGTTTCTGGAGTTGGGCGAGTTGGATGTCGACGATGTGTTGGAGTTGTTCCTCGTCGAGCGCGTGGAACATGACCACGTCGTCGAGCCGGTTGAGGAATTCCGGTTTGAACGCCGAGCGCACCGCGTTCATGACGAATTCCTGGTCGCCGCCGGCACCCAGGTTCGAGGTCAGGATGAGGATGGCGTTGCGGAAATCGACCGTCCGCCCCTGACCGTCGGTGAGGCGGCCTTCGTCGAGGACGGCGAGCAGGATGTCGAAGACATCGGGATGGGCCTTCTCGATCTCGTCGAAGAGCACCACCGAGTACGGCCGCCGCCGCACCGCTTCGGTGAGTTGACCGCCCTGGTCGTAGCCGATATACCCGGGGGGCGCGCCGACCAGGCGGGCCACCGCGTGCTTCTCGCTGTACTCGCTCATATCGATGCGGACCATGGCGCGTTCGTCGTCGAACAGGAAGTCCGCCAGGGCCTTGGCCAGTTCCGTCTTACCGACGCCGGTCGGGCCGACGAACATGAACGAGCCGGTCGGACGGTTCGGGTCGGCGACCCCGGCGCGCGCTCTGCGCACCGCGTCGGAGACAGCTGTGACGGCCTCCATTTGACCGACGACCCGCTGACCCAGTTCCTGCTCCATGCGCAGCAGTTTCCGGGTCTCGCCCTCGAGCAGCCGCCCGACCGGGACGCCGGTCCACGCGGAGACCACCTCGGCGATATCGTCGGGGCCGACCTCCTCCTTGAGCATGACCGAACCGTCGGCGGCCGATTTGGAGACCTGCTCGGCCTGTGCCAGATTCTTCTCCAGTGCCGGGATCCGGCCGTAACGCAATTCCGCGGCCCGGCCGAGATCACCGTCGCGTTCGGCCCGCTCGGATTCCCCGCGCAGCGATTCCAGTTCCTCCTTCAGGACGCGGACCCCGTCGATGGCGTTCTTCTCGTTCTGCCACCTGGTCGTGAGCTGGTTCAGTTTCTCCCTGTCGTCGGCGAGTTCCTGGCGCAGTTTCTCCAGCCGCGCCTTGGACGCCTCGTCGGTCTCCTTGCTCAGCGCGACCTCTTCGATCTCGAGCCTGCGCACCGCGCGCTCGACCTCGTCGATCTCGACGGGACGGGAGTCGATCTCCATGCGCAGCCGCGACGCCGATTCGTCGACCAGGTCGATCGCCTTGTCCGGCAGGAACCGGGAGGTGATGTAGCGATCCGACAACGCCGCCGCCGCGACCAACGCCGAATCGGTGATGCGCACACCGTGGTGCACCTCGTAGCGTTCCTTGATGCCGCGCAGGATGGCGATGGTGTCGGCCACCGAGGGCTCACCGACGAGCACCTGCTGGAAACGGCGTTCCAGGGCGGCGTCCTTCTCGATGAACTTGCGGTATTCCTCGAGGGTGGTCGCGCCGACCAGGCGCAACTCACCCCTGGCCAGCATCGGCTTGATCATGTTGCCCGCGTCCATCGCCGATTCACCGGTCGCGCCCGCGCCGACGATGGTGTGCAGCTCATCGATGAAGGTGATGACCTGTCCCGCGCTGTTCTTGATGTCCTCGAGCACGGCCTTGAGCCGCTCCTCGAACTCACCGCGATATTTCGCGCCCGCCACCATGGCGGCCAGGTCGAGGGAGACCACGGATTTGCCGCGCAGCGACTCCGGCACGTCACCGGCGATGATGCGCTGGGCCAAACCCTCCACGATCGCGGTCTTGCCGACACCGGGTTCACCGATCAACACCGGATTGTTCTTGGTCCGACGGCTCAGCACCTGCACCACGCGGCGGATCTCGGTGTCGCGCCCGATCACCGGATCGAGTTCGCCCGCCCGCGCCGCCTCGGTCAGATCGGTGGAGTACTTCTCCAGCGCCTGATAGCTGCCCTCGGGATCGGGGCTGGTGACCCTGGCGCTACCGCGCACGGTGGTGAACGCCTCACGCAGCCCGTCGGGGGTCGCGCCGTACTTCGTCAACAGCATGGTCACGTCCGAATCGCCCTGCGCCAATCCGACCAGGACGTGTTCGGTGGAGACGTATTCGTCACCGAGTTCGGTCGCCAAACGCTGAGCGGCGGTGATCGCCGCCAGCGCCTCGCGTCCGAGCTGCGGGGTCGTGGTCGCGCCGGTGGCGCGCGGCAGCCGGTCGACGATCTCTTGTGCCTCGCGTCGTACCGTCGCCGGATCGGTTCCGACAGCCTTCAGCAAAGGAGCGGCGATACCGTCGGTTTGATCCAGCAACGCCACCAGCAAGTGCGCCGGACGAATCTCCGGATTACCCGCGGCCGAGGCCGACTGCAGTGCGGCGGTCAGCGCCGCCTGGGTCTTGGTGGTGGGATTGAACGAGTCCACGAGCACCTTCCTACCTAGTTGATATACCTATTCGTACTGGGCTGTCTCCGGCTCGTCGAAGAGCATTCAGTCAGCAAAAGCAGAGACCAATGCCACCGCTGACGACCTTCCGGCCTGAAAATGCCTTGTGCACTGGAGTGAAGACCAATGGAGTTGAGTCCATTGCGCTCAACTCTATTGGTTCGTGCCGATGTCCACGGTTGGTGTCGCCGCGCGTAGGCCACTTTCGTGCCCGGCGATAGTAGTTTGGTGCGGCAACCGCGAAATCGCGTGGTGCAGAATTAGTTCGGTCTCGAGGCTGTGACGAGTCGGCGCGCCGACAGGTACCTCGATCGAAGGTGGTTCGGCGAAAGTGGACTGCTCGATTCAACAAGCGGGAACGCGAGAGGTCCCCTTCTGGATTAGTACTGCAACGGCACTCGGTTGAGTGTGTGCTGGTAGATCTGGCATGTGGTGTTGGATCGTGTTGTGGCCGAGTTGGATTCGTTGATGTCTCGGATAGGTTCCCGGTTCGCGCGGTCCGAGCCGCGGCAGCGGGCGCGGGAGTACGTGTCGGGCCTGCTGGCCGGTTTGGAACGCAAGAACGGGTGGACTCTGGCCGAACGCGCTGGTGAGGGGTGCCCGGACGGGATGCAGCGGCTGCTGCGCAAAGCCGATTGGGATGTCGAGGGGGTGCGTGACGATGTGCGGGACTACGTGGTCGAACACCTCGGCGACCCTGACGCTGTGCTGGCCGGTGACGAGACCGGGTTCTTGAAGAAGGGCACCAAATCTGCTGGGGTGCAACGCCAATACTCGGGCACAGCCGGGCGTACGGAGAACTGTCAGATCGGGGTGTTCCTGGCGTACGCGTCGAAGCAGGGGCACGCGCTGATCGATCGGGAACTCTATGTTCCCGAGTCGTGGACCAGCGATCGCGAGCGTTGCCGCGACGCTGGGATTCCCGACGAGGTCGAGTTCGCCACCAAACCCCGGCTGATGATCGCCATGCTCGAACGCGCGTTGGCCGCGAAGGTGCCGTTCGGGTGGTTCACCGCCGATGAGGCCTACGGGCAGGCCGGTTACCTACGGGACTGGTGCGAAGACCACGACGTGTTCTACGTGATGGCCACCCGCTGCGACCACCAGATGGCCACCCGCGCCGACCGTGTCGCGCGCGCCGATGATCTGGTCGCCGAGTTCGGCGGCCGCACCTGGCAGCGGCTCTCGGTCGGCGCCGGCGCGCACGGACCGCGCGAATACGACTGGGCGCGCCGCCAAATCGAGGGCACCTGGGCCGCCGGGCGAGGACACTGGCTGCTGGCGCGACGTTCGCTCACACCCAACAGCAGAGGCGAACTCGAGATCGCCTACTACATCTGTTACGGCCCCGCCACCGCCCGGCTGGTCGATCTGGCCTGGACGGCCGGGTCACGCTGGCATGTGGAAGAGGCGTTCCAGCAGGCCAAAGGGGAAGCCGGACTCGATCACTACCAAGTCCGCAGCTGGCGGGCCTGGCACGCCCACATCACCCTGTCGATGCTCGCCCTGGCATGGCTCGCCGCGTCGAAAACCCTTGCTGCAAAGGGGAACCAGTGACCTCGACGAGGGCATGATCGCTCTCACGCTACCGGAGATCCGCCGCCTGCTCATCGCGTTCGTCCTCACCCCACGCCATGCCGCCGATCACATCTGGTCATGGTCGACCTGGCGACGACGACGCCAGCACCAAGCCCGCCTCAGCCACTACCGGCGACGCGGACATCCACTTACCTGAGCGCCGAGTGCCGTTGCAGTATTAGCCGGTGAGCAGGCGCGCCTTGCGCTTTTGCGGACACTCGTCCGCTACGCCGAAAGTGCCCCGATGTTCGAGTCACTCGAATCGTGAATGAGAACGCCCCCCCGGAGGGCTTGTGCGCCGCGAGTCCGACCGTGCCCAGCTACCTGTGGTTGATCGCCGCGGGCGCGGAGGCTTCGCTGCTGTGACGCTCGGCTCGGTCGGTCCGAACGCGCTCCAAGCCCCCATGCTGCCGATCATTATCGCCCTACCGGAGCTGTGATGCTCCGCTGTCCACGGCTCTCCGGATCCGTCGCGTTGACCAGGTTCTCGAAGGATGCTCGGTAGCGTGGCTTCAGAGCTGCACACCGACCCGGGCCATGTCGTTGTGTTTATGTGCCACAACAGGATAACCAGTCTCGATGAACCAGCGCATCATCGCGGAGTTGGTCGGTGCCACGTCGAGGACGAAGCGCTGCATGCCGCGCTCACGAGCTAACCGAGTCAGCCGGGCCATGAGTTCTGCGGCCACCCTGTCCTGGTGAGCTTGCATGGTGACCAGCGCGACCTCCGCAGTGGAGGTTGCCCGTCCTGGGAAGAAACTTGCGACCCCGACGAGGCGGTCACCGATGAACGCTCCGACAGCACCACATGACGGATCACCTCTCCCAACGGCGGCTGCGACCGTCTTCAATTCCTTTCCATCTTGTGTCGCTGAACAAAAGACACCGGCTACCGAAGGGATCCGGTCGTCGAGATCGAGAATCGCGTCGGTGTGCTCTACGTCGAGTAGGTGTACTACTACAGCCTTGTCGGCGTCGATACTGTCGATGGTGGTCACGTTGATCTCCTTCGTCCGGTCCGGGGTGCCCGGCAGCAGCTCGTCAGTTGGCACGGTCCTCACCGAGGCCTGACGTCGGCACACGGATGATTCTTCGCGGCGCCGAAAAGCAAGAAGGTATTGTCCCCGGGCTGGGCGCGCGCCGACCAAGCTGTTACAGCCTAGGTCGATACCTACGGGGGTACTCGGTACAGCAGGTGAAGAATCCGACAACAACTGCTCGCGATCGCTTCAACTGCAAAGCTGTTGATACGCAGCATAGTTGGACGGTGCGGGTTCCGGTGGTGTCGGCAGCGAAACAGTCGTGTCCACAATCGGGCAACGTGGCGGTCGCCGGCGGCCTCGCCACAACCGGCACCCCGCCATATCGACGAGGTCCGATGTTCGTCGCTGATTCCTACAGGTCATGGGTACGGGAAAGGTGACCCACGTCGAGCCGTCTCTTCGTACGCCACAAACTCGGCGACTCCGAGGAGCTGTCACCGACGAAGCGCTACGGTGACGATGCTGGATCGTTGCGGGCGATCGTGGTGGATTTCGTCCAAGTTCCCGGAGCATCCTGCCTGCTATGCGCTCACAATGCGGGGTCGGGCCAGCGCCACTGCGAGACCACAGGGATGTCCGCGCCGTGTTCGCGAGTCCACGCCCTGGCCTTCCAGCGCGCGTCGACCATTTCCTGGCGCAGTCCCGCTGCCTTCTCCCGCAGGCCGGGAACGCGATCGACGACATCCATGACCAAGTGGTAGCGGTCCAGGTCGTTGAGCATCACCATGTCGAAAGGTGTTGTGGTGGTGCCCTTCTCCTTGTATCCGCGCACGTGCATCTCGGAGTGGTTGGTACGGCGGTAGGTGAGCCGGTGGATCAGCCACGGGTACCCGTGGAACGCGAAGATCACCGGGCGGTTCGTGGTGAAGAGTGTGTCGAATTCACTGTCGGGCAGGCCGTGCGGATGTTCGTCGGCGGGCAGCAGCCGCATCAGGTCGACCACGTTGACCACGCGAACACGCAGATCGGGCAGGCGATCCCGCAGGATCGCGGCAGCGGCGAGAGTTTCCAGCGTCGGCACGTCACCCGCGCAGGCGAGCACGACATCGGGGCTGGTGCCGAGGTCGTCGTTGTGGCGTGACCGCAGGCAGTGGTCGTAGGTCGACAGCAGCGCAACCGGTCGGCCGACCATGGGGTGACGTTTCACAAGACGTTCGATGATGTGCTGGATCTGCACCTTTTCATCGATTCGCATGAGTCGATCATCGATTGCATCGGGTGCTGAACGAAGAGGCCTTCAGCCCCGGATTCGCTGACTTCCGGCTTCTGCTGTGGACGATGGCACGGGATACGCTCCCAGTAGGTCCGCGGTCGGTCGTACACCGACGGAAAGCGTTCAGAATCCACTCGGCGTGCGTGCGCCGACGAGATGGCGACAGCGGTGGCGTCCTGATCCAGTTCCGGTGGTGGACAACGTCCGCATCCAAGGAGTACATCATGTGGGGATATGACAGCTACCTGCGGTGGCTGTACCGCGGCGGTAGGCCCAACCTGTTCGCTCGGATCCAGAATCGTTTGTCGGCAAGGCTTTTCGCGGTGGGAGTCGCGCCGCGGCGGGTCGCAGCTCTAGGAGTGCGCGGGCGACGCACCGGTCGTGTGATCTGGTTCCCTGTCGTTATCGCGGAGTTCGACGGTCATGACTACCTCGTTTCGATGCTGGGAAACAACGCGAACTGGGTGCGCAATGTCGCCGCGGCCGATGGCCGTGCCGTGCTGCGTCACGGCACCGAAGACCCGGTCCACCTCGTGGAGGTCGAACCCGATCGGCGTGCACCTGTTCTGCGCAAGTACTTGAAGGTTGCGCCCGGCGCGCGTCCTCATATCCCGGTCGACAGGAACTCCCCTTCGGCCGACTTCGAGCGGATCGCCGCTAACTATCCGGTGTTTCGAATCGACCAGCACAGAGATTGAGCGACTCGCTGTTCCGGCTCCGCACACGAGGCAGGTCGGCGTGAACCGCGAGATCGGGCATCGGTCACGTCGCACGGGCACTCGTGCGCCGCAGTGGTGGCGATCTGCTACATATTCGACATATGTCAATAAAGTTCGCGTGGTTGATTCCATGCCCAAGGCGTGATCGATCGCCGGAGCCAGGGTCCTGGCCGGGCAGATGTACCGGCCGGAGGACTCGCGGTTCTGCGACCAACGGCCCTGTCGGGACAGGTTGTTCCTGCGCAAGTGTGGAGCAAACGACCGAAATTCCACGTGAGGTGGCACCATGACGCGCGAACAGACCCTGAACACGGATTCATCAACAGCCGGCGCCTTCGACATCGATTCGGTGAGGATGTCCAACGCCGCGGTGTTGGCGGATTACCTGTGCGCACAGCGCGACATCATCGTCGAGGGGGAGATCGCCGCGCGTAGTGGAGATGCCGAGGCGATTCCAGCGATCATCGTCGCGGCGCGGCGGGCCCGCAGTGCGGTTGCCGCTCATCGCGCCGCGCGCGATCATCACCGCGAACTACGTCGATTGATCGAGGATCTGCGCTGGTTCGGGCTCGCACTCGGTGCGGCACACGATCTGGATGTCCAGGCCGTGCGCCTGCGGTCGAGCGCCGGAGCGTTGCGCGCTCGGTATCTTCGCGGTCCGGTGCGCGAGCGAGTCGAACAGTATTTCGACTACAACATCGAACAGGCAAGGAACGAGGGCCGGGCCTTGTTGGGCTCGAGACGCTACCTCGCCGTTCTGACCGACCTCGACTCGCAGATCGATGAACTACGCGGCGGCACGGCCGGATGGGCGTCCGTGGATCGCCCCGACGTGCTACTCGCCGATCTCGTCGAACGTGTGCAGGACCGGATGCGGGCCGTGGCGCTGGCGCTGGGCGAGGATTCGCGCGACGCCACCGTCCATTCCGTCCGCAAAGCCGTCAGAAGGTTGCGGTATTACATCGAGTCGATCGGTCCGTGCGAGCCGGAACGAGAGCGAGCGATGGCTGCATTGGAGTCGCTGCAAGACGCGCTCGGCGAGCATCACGACGCAGTGGTCGCCAAGCGGCACCTGTTGCAGATCAGCCGGGACGCAGAGAAGGCCGAGGAGCCCAGTTTCACCTACGGTCTGCTCTACCAACGTGAGTTGGACGTGACCGATCGGCTGTTGGGAGTACTCCCGCAGGCGTGTGATGGGGCGGTGCGAGCCGTGCGTCTCCTTGCCGCTGCCGAGCAGTCCGGCGACGGGGGCACCTCGAACGGTTAGGGCAGGGGAGCAGACCAGCGCAGGATCGTGCCTCCGCCAGGGTTCGGAGCGATGCTGAAGGTGCCTCCCTCGTTCTCCGCGCGGGTAGCAAGATTGGCCAGGCCGCTCCTTCGGGTATCGCTCTCGCTGATCCCCTTGCCGTTGTCGGTGATCTCTATGGTGACGTCGTCGCGGATACGCAATTCCACCGACAGGGTGGTCGCGCGCGCGTGACGGACCACATTGCACACGGCTTCGCGCAGGACAGCCTCGACGTCGTCGGACAACGGGGGTTCCAGAACGGTGACGGGTCCGGCCAGTCGAATGGTGGTGCGCAGACCGGAATCAGCGGTCGTGTCGACGATGATGCCGTGTAGGTGTTTGCGATAGCTCGACGAGTCGGCCGCGTTGTTGCTGTGCAGGTCGAAGATCGAATGTCGGATGTCCTGGACGATTGTCTGGACGTCTTCGATCGTCGCTGTGAGCCGGGACTTGACCTCCGGAGATTTTATTCGCTGGGCGGTGCCCTGCAGGGACAAGCCGACGCTGAACAGTCGCTGGATGACGTGATCGTGCAGATCACGCGCGATACGGTCACGGTCGGACAGGACATCCAGTTCGCGCACGCGAGCCTGTGTGTCAGCCAGGCGGAGGGCGAGTGCGGCCTGATCCGCGATAACGCCGATCATCTGCTGTGCGGCGGCGTCCAGCGGCTGCGCGCCCACGGGACGCAGCGCGGTGAGCACGCCGATGACCGAGTTCCCCGCTCGTAACGGCAGGATCAGCGCGGGACCGTATTCGTCTGTGTCGTCGCCGAACGGGTTGTAGGCCAACTTCTCGACCGAAACCATTCGCCCCGTCTTGAAAACATCGCCGGAATGTGACTTGTCCACGGGGATACGCTGAGTGACCAGGGTGTCCGATCGAGCGCCCGCCGCGGCGACCACGATGAGTTCCGCGGTCTCCTCGGCGGGCACGTCGGCGTCTTCGGGTCTGGCGACGAACGCGACGGCGGAATCGGTGAGTTCCAGCGTGCGCTCGACGATGACCTCGAGGACTTCGGTGGACTCACCGTTGCCGAGTAGTTCGGTGGCGACGTCCCTGGTCGCTTCCAGCCAACGCTGCCGTACCCGGCTCAGTTCATACAGTCGGGCGTTCTCGATCGCGATACCCGCGGCGGCGGCCAGCGCTTGGACGACGACCTCGTCGTCATCGGTGAATTCCAGACCGCCGGCTTTCTCGGTGAGGTAGAGATTGCCGAAAACCTCGTCCCGGACCTGGACAGGCACTCCGAGGAAGGTGTGCATCGGAGGATGGTGCGCGGGGAAACCGACCGAGGAGGGATGGTCGGACAGGTTGGCCAAGCGGATGGGCTCGGGGTGTTCGATCAGAACGCCGAGAACGCCGTGTCCGCGCGGCAGGTCGCCGATGGTGACCCGTGTGCGGTCATCGATGCCCTCGTATACGAATTCGGCGAGCTGTTTACCGTCGCTGTCGCGGACGCCGAGTGCGCCGTAGCCCGCGTCGACAAGTTCGATGGCAGAGTGCACGATGGCGCGCAGGGTGTTGTCGAGATCCAGTCCGGCGGTCACCACCAGCATGGCTTCGATCAGTCGATCCATCCGGTCGCGAACATCGACGATCTGGGCGATCCTGTCTTGCACTTCGAGAAGTAACTCGTGGAGTCGCAGTTGCGACAGTGTCTCGGTGACAGCGATCCGGCCATTCGATCTCGAACCAGACCGCTGGGCCCCAGTGTCCGGCATGACACCACTATAGGGCGAGGAGACAGGGGCGCGATATAGCCCGCCGTCGGATCGCTGGTCGGTGCTCGGTTTCGGGCGCGCGGTGACCGCGGTTCGGGACGTCTGGGCTGTGCTGGGTGTTCGTGTCGAGGCGACAAAGGTACGGAGTCGGCAGGGAACTGAGTGGCCCCACTCGCTGCACGGTCTCGCCGAACACATAGCCTGTCCTCACCCGATGATCAGGACTTCATCGACTGGTCGTCGGGGTGTGCGCGGCGGTTTCGGCGCGGTGGCGCGACCCAGACGCACGAAGATCTGGGGGTGGGACTCACCCATCGCCTCGATAACCCGCGCGCGCGTCGCGGGCATTTCCGTGAGATGGCTCATCACGCAGGTCGACAGGCCATACTTGGTGCACTCCAGGAGCACCGCCGATAACGCCTCACCGCAAACCAACAACGATTCGACGGCGTCGTCGTGGCTGACGAGTGCGATGATCCGTGCCTGGTCGTTGTGCTCCACCCCTTGGTCTGCTGTGCCGGTGAGGAATTCGCGGTTGGCCGGGACACGGGCAGGGTCCTCGCGAGGCGGCAGGGCCGAGGCGGGGACACCCGCGTACGGACCGGCGCCGCCGAGCCACCAGGCGAGCTCGGATTGATAGTGGGGGTCTCGACGCCGCAATGCCGAGGCACTCCACGAGATCTTGCCGAGTGTGGCCCGTGTCCGGTCATCGATCGGCACCAGGCGAGTGTCGTGCTGACGGCACACCTCCCCCAAGACCGGTGCGAGGTCGGGCCATCGTTCTGTGGGGCCGTAAGGCGCGCGGTCCGAGTATCGGGTGTCGATCGCCGCGGCGAGTTCGAAATCGGTGTCCGATGGGGCGTGGCGTCCGTGGAATTCGAGCGAAGCCAGATGGGTGCGGTCGCCCGGTTGCGGGAAGCGCTCGAGTCGTGGCCGCCACCAGGTCGCGTTCCACGCTGCGACCGCGTGGTGCAGAACGGCGCCACAGCCGATGATGCCCTGTCGGTTGAAGGCATCGGTGACAGGCAGAAGTCGTTCGGCGTCGACGGCCAAGGCCAAGCGGACGCCGTTCCAGCGCCATTGCCAGGGCTGGCTGTTGTGTAATGAGGGCGCTCGGTTCGCGCGCGCGAGGACTGCGCGGACAGTGGTCTCGTCAGGAGCGGTCATTCCGGCTCCCTGTCATCGTGTGTCCTGGATGAGGCGGCCGTTGTCGGGCGGCGCGGTGTGGTTTCACGGTTTTCTCGTCGACAGGTACGTGGTGATGATGACCATCACGGCGAAGACGACGGCGACGATCACTACTGCGAGGGGCCAATTCACGATAATTGCCTTCCATTGTTTGCTGGGACAGGTGCCGATCGAGCCGCCGTAGTGGTCACAGATCAGGTGCCGAGGACCATCCGTGGAGATACAGCCGCAGCACGCGATGCTCGGCCGGTCGCGTGGTGACGGTGTCGCCACAGTCCGTACGCCAGCACGCACATCGCCGATCCGAGCAGGCCGAGTACGGGTTGCTGCCAGAGCGAGCGGCCGATGACGATCGGCTGGATGGTGACCCAGGCGAACAAGAGCAGACCGCTACCTCCGCACAGCGTGACAACGCCCTTCCACGAGCGCAAAGCCGCCACCGCGCTGACCGTCATGGGGATTCCGACCACGAGTGCCAACAGCATGGCGGCGATGCCCGGGCTGTGGAACGGCAGCCGGGCGGTTGTCTCGGAGCCGAGATCCGCTCCCGCGCCGGAGGCGAGACCCACCGCACCGGCGTACGCCCAGATGGCCACGAAGGCCGCGACGCTCGCGAGTGCGGTACGGAAACCACGATCGGTTCGCCGTTGAGCCAGCGTCGACATGATCACTCCCTAAGTTTGTAGGTGTCTGGGGTTGGTGCCCTGGATGCCCAGAGCGGTGGGGTGTAGCTGATGGTTGCTTGCCGTTGGTTTGGCTTCAAAGGACTGGCTGCCCCACCGCGCTGGACACTCCGACCGCTGATTGAGAGCTTGTTGCGGGTCGTCGCTGTTTAGGGATCTGTCGGCGGGGTTGTCCACGGGCGTAACCGTTTTCGAGTCAGGAGCACGCGGGTGACTACTCGCCCTCAGATGTGGGTCGGGATCGACGTCGGCAAGCAAGCGCATCACGCGTGCGCGGTCGACGAGACCGGCAAGACGGTGTTCAGCCAGAAATTCGGCAACGACCAAGCCTCGATCGAGACGTTGATCGCCCGCGCCGGCCAGGCCGCGCAACAGGTGCGGTGGGCGATCGATCTGACCAGTCCGATGGCGTTGCTGCTGATCACGGTCTTGTTGGCCGCTGATCAAGCGGTGACGTATGTGCCGGGCCGGGTGGTCAATACGATGGCCCACGGATTCCGCGGCGAAGGGAAAACCGACGCCAAGGACGCGAAGGTGATCGCCGAGACCGCCCGCATGCGCCGCGATCTGGGGCAGGTCACGATGCCCGACGAGCTGGTGGTCGGGTTGACCCAGCTGACCAGCTACCGCACCGACCTCATGAGCGACTGGGTCGCCGGGATCAACCGATTGCGGGCTCTGCTCGGGTCGATCTTCCCGACGTTGGAGGCAGCGTTCGATTTCTCGAACCGGACCCCGTTGATACTGGTCGCCGGAATGTGCACGCCTGCGGAGATTTGCGCCGCCGGAATCGACGGTGTCACAACATATTTGACCGACAACGGGGCATGGAAGCCCGGCATCGTCAAGGCCGCGGCCGCTGCGGTCGATGCCGCCGGGCGCCAAAGCCTGGCCCTGCCGGGCGAGGCCGATACCGCGATGCTGGTCAAACGTATCGCCCGAAAGCTGCTGGACCTCGATCGCGAGATCAAGGACACCGACAAGCTCATCACCGCACGTTTCCGGGAACACCCGTGGGCGCACATCATCGAGTCGCTGCCCGGGATGGGACCGGGTTTGGGTGCTGAGTTCCTCGTTGGCACCGGTGGTGACCTGGCCAATTTCGCCAGCGCCGGACGTTTGGCGTCCTACGCCGGTTTGGTCCCGGTCCCGCGCGATTCCGGTCGAGTTTCGGGCAACCTGCACCGTCCGAAGCGCTACAACCGGCGCATGCGGCGTGTCTTCTACATGGCCGCCCTGTCGAGCTTGCGCTACGAGAACGGGCCGTCGCGGCGGTTCTACGACCGAAAACGCGGTGAACGGCAGATACATACCCAGGCCCTTCTAGCTCTGGCCCGGCGGCTGGTCGATGTGTTGTGGGCGTTGCTGCGTGACGGTCGTGAATTCAGCGTCGGCAACCCGGCTCCGGTGGCCGCTGCGGCTTGACACGGTCATTGAGAGTCCTTTCGGCCGCTGCGGCAGACGATTCTCCGCGACAGCGTTTCACTTCCGAGTGTCGCGTTCGGCGTCGATCGCGCGTTAGGGGCGCAGTGCCCCGGTGAGGAGGACCAAAGGCAGGCACAGAACAACGCGTCTCGTGGCGCGGCTGTGTCGAACTCGGTCGAGAACCGAGGGCCTCGAGCGGAAGGTATCGCCGTAGGTCCTCCGGTGCGGGTACATCTTCCCCTAACCGGGAGCGGACCGCGGTGGCAGCGTGAATTCCAGAAGCTCGAAAGGAAGGAAAGGACAACGCAGGATGCGGTACGGACTGCCCGATGTGGAAATCATCGAAACCGCCCTCACGCTCGCGGTGCGCGCGCCATCGGTGCACAACACCCAGCCGTGGCGCTTTCGTATCGTCGACCGCGGCCTGCGCCTGTATTCCGACCCGGCGCGCGCGCTGCGTGTGACAGACCCCGATCAGCGCGACCTGCTGTTGAGTTGCGGGGCGGTGCTGCATCACTTACGCATCGCTTTCGCCTCGCTCGGATGGTCGACCGTCGTGGACCGGATGCCCGATCCACACCGGCCCGACCACCTCGCCACCGTCGAACTGGTTCGATACAGGCCGACGATGACCGATATCGCGCTCGGTGCGGCGATCACCCGACGACGAACCGATAGACGGAGTTTCACCTCCGAGCCCATTCCGCAGGGCTACCTCGGGTTGATGACCGAACGCGCCGCGGCCAATGGCGCCTCGGTGCGCCAGGCCGCGTACGAATCTCGTCGTACATTGGTCGAGACGATGTACGACGCGGCTCGGCGACATGCCGGAGACCACGAATACGCACTCGAACTCGCCGAATGGAGTGGCCGACAAGGCGGTTCGGACGGTGTTCCGTCCGCGAGTACGCCCCGGGCACGCCGGGGGCGGGCCATCCCGAGCCGGATCTTCGCCTCCCCCCGTCTGGTGGATACCTCGCGAGAACCGGACTACGCGGAGTTGCTGGTGCTCGGTACTGTCAGCGACAGTCGGCTGTCTCGCCTGCAGGCGGGTGAGGCGCTCAGCGCGGTGCTGCTGACCGCTACGAATATCGGTTTGTCGACGTGCCTGTTGACCGAAGCGCTCGAGGTCCCCGAACTGCGTCATCGCATTCGTGCCGGAGTGCTGGACGGTACCGCCTACCCGCAAGCCATCATCCGAATCGGGTGGTCGGACAGCGACGTGGCGTTGCCCGCGGTGCCGCGGCGCCCGGTTTCGGAGGTCCTGGAGACCTCCGCAGCGCCACTGTGTGACTCCCCCTCTGTCTGAGGAACACCGGAAACGTGAGGCGTTCGAGTTAGGTGCCACAGGCCCATCGGGGCCGGGACTTTCGTCTCTGCCCTGCGGAACACCGATGCGGAAAGCTCGGTATCAGAGGTGACCGACGCCGATGAAAGGCAAGAAAATGGCAGATGACTCCGCGCAGGCTCGCGGCTCGCGATTGGTGGTCGCTGTCGATAATTCGGCGTCCGCGTACCAGGCCGCGGCATGGGCGGCCGTGACCGCTGCCATGCGCCGATGGCCGTTGCACATTCTGACCTCCATGGGACTTCCCGAGGGGCTCGGGCCGACAATGCCCTTGTCCGACTCGGATATCGAGTCGTTGACCAGTGCCGGTGAGCGGTTCGTGTCCGAGGCCGCCAGGGTGGCCCGAGAGGCAGCACCCGGCGGAGAGCTCGAGATCACCACCGAAGTGGCGTTCGAGGAAGTGCGACCGTTGCTGATCGAACGGTCGAAGTCGGCGTCGATGCTGGCAGTCGGAAGTCGTGGCCTCGGGGCGCTTCAGCGTGGGCTGCTGGGCTCGGTCAGTACCGCGATAGTGCGACACGCGCACTGTCCGGTCGCGGTGATCCACGATATCGCCGGACTGACCGAGGAATGGAAGGTCAGACCGGTACTGGTCGGAGTGGACGGCACCGAGAACAGCAGACCGGCGATCGAACTCGCCTTCGCCGAGGCGTCGCTGCGCAAGGTCGGGCTCACCGCCCTGCATACCTGGAGTGATTCGACCGGAATCGCCGTTCCGATGGTCGGATGGGATTCGATCCGCGAATCGGAGCACGCGCTGCTCGCCGAACAACTCGCCGGCTATCAGGAGCGATATCCCGACGTCCCTGTCACACGGATCGTCGAGTGCGACCGGCCCGCCCGCGCTCTGCTCGACGAATCGGCGGGAGCCCAACTGATCGTCGTCGGCAGCCACGGCCGCGGCGGTTTCGCAACTATGACGCTCGGATCCACGAGCAACTCCCTCCTGCACTCGGCAGAGTGCCCCATGATCATCGTCCGCGATGCGTCCGAAAAGAGGCAAGACCATGACCGGTAAGCACCCTGACGCCCACACCGTGCGAGCCGCGCTGGCCTTGGCTGTGCGCGCGCCCTCGATACACAACAGCCAGCCGTGGCAGTGGCGGGTCGGCGACACCACCGTGCACCTCTACGTCGATGACGACCGAAGTTTGCGTCACACCGACCCGGACAATCGAGATCTGCTCATCAGCTGTGGTGCGGCGCTGCATCACTTCCGTGTGGCCGCGCGCTCGTTCGGCTGGCACACGGTCGTGCATCGGCTCCCGAATCCCGACGACCCTCGGCACCTGGCTGCTGTCGAATTCGTACCGATCACACCGACCGCCGACGTGGTGTCGATGGCGCGTGCGATCGAAGACCGACGCAGCGACAGACGACATCTCACCTCGTGGGAGGTGCCTGCCCCATTCGTCACCGCCATGGCGGCGGCGGGCGCGGCGGAAGGCGCGCAGGTCAGCGAGATTCCGGGAGGAAGCACTCGTATCCGCCTCGTCGAGGCGTTCCGTGAGGCTGCTGCCGCGCACCGGGCCGATCCGGGGTATCAGGACGAACTCGCCCGGTGGAGCGGGCGCCACGCCGATTCCGAAGGAGTGCCCGCCCGCAACGCGGTGCTGTCGCCGGATCCGCTGACACGAGAATTCCACGCCTCGACCCTCACCGAGACGGCGACAGGTGATCTCGACGAGCACGGATCCCTGATGCTCGTGCATACCGGCTCCGACGACAAGCTCTCTCGCCTGCGCGCGGGCGAAGCCGCCAGCGCCGTGCTGTTGTCGGCCACCGTCTATGGATTGGCGACCTGCCCGCTGACCGAGCCACTGGAACTGCCGGGTACGCGGGAACTGCTGCGGGCCGATGTCTTGTCCGACAGCGGCTTTCCGCAACTCGTCGTCCGGGTCGGCTGGGCCGCCACGAGCGCCGCGGACTTGCCTGCCACGCCGCGTCGGGCATTGGCGGAGGTAGTACGGCCGATGGAGTGATTCGCGATCGGCTCAGATTGACATACTCGAAATGAAGAACGATATTCTTCATTTCGAGAGTCAGGAGCTGTGCGGATGGAAACCGAAGGTCTACCGACCGTTGTCGGGCTGTTGGCTCGGCGAGATGACACGATGTCGCCGCCGAGCGGGAGCCTCTGATGGGATACGCGGACGGCGTTTTCGATCTGACCGATCAGGTCGTGCTGATCACCGGCGGCAGCCGTGGGCTCGGGCGCGAAATGGCTTTCGCCGTGGCGCACTGCGGTGCCGATGTGATCATCGCGAGCCGCAACTACGACTCGTGCGTGGCGACCGCCGACGAGATCCGGGAAACCACCGGCCGCCGTGCACTGCCCTATGCGGTGCACGGCGGCCGCTGGAACGAACTCGACGGACTGGTCGACGCCGCGTACGAGCGGTTCGGCAAGGTCGACACGCTGATCAACAACGCCGGGATGCAGCCGGTCTACGACTCGCTCACCTCGGTCAGCGAGAAACTGTTCGACTCCGTACTGAACCTCAACCTCAAGGGCCCGTTCCGGCTGGCGGCACTGGTCGGCGAGAAGATGGTCGAGGCGGGGCGCGGGTCGATCATCAACGTCAGTTCCACCGGTTCGATCCGCCCGACACCGTGGATCGTGCCCTACGCGGCGGCGAAGGCCGGTCTCAATGCCATGACCGAGGGGCTTGCCCTCGCGTTCGGACCGAAGGTTCGGGTCAACACGCTGATGGCGGGCCCGTATCTTACCGATGTCAGCAAGGCGTGGGGGCTGGACACGCTCGAGCCGTCACGCAACCCCTTCGCCACCCACGCCCTGCAACGCGCCGGAAAGCCATCCGAAATCATCGGTGCCGCCCTGTTCCTGGCCTCCGACGCGTCCAGCTACACCACCGGATCCATTCTGCGGTCCGATGGCGGCATCCCCTGATCGAGTCCCGACCGCGGCGACGTCCGAACCCGGGAAGGAGGGGTCCCCCTCCCGGTTCCGGAAAGGTCGTCGGCGTCTGATCAGGTCCGCGGGTCGAGCAGGGCGCGGTCGAGCAGCAGGCGTCGCTCGGCGGCGGCGACGGTGGCGCGGACGGCGGGCGCGGCATCGGGTGTCACCGAGATCGAGGTGATACCCATGCGCACCAGATGCTCCGCGAATTCGGGATGATTCGACGGCGCCTGACCGCAGAGCGAGGACGTGATGCCGTGTTGCCGCGCGGTGGACACGATGCGTCCGATGGCGTCGAGCACGGCGGGATCGGATTCGTCGAACAGTTCGGCGCATTGCTCGGAATCACGGTCGACACCCAGCATGAGCTGGGTGAGGTCGTTGCTGCCGATGGAGACTCCGTCGATGCCGAGGCCGATGTACTCGGGGAGCCAGTGCACGACCGAGGGGACTTCCGCCATGACCCAACGGTGCAGGCCGCGATGGCGTCCGAGCGGGCTCGCGTCGACCAGTTCCAGGCAGGCGGCCAGCTCCCAGCGGGTGCGCACGAACGGAATCATCAAGTGCAGGTTCGGTGTTCGTTCCCTGACACGAGCTATCGCGGCCAATTCGAGATTGAACAACTCGGGCTCGCGAACGTAGCGGTAGCAACCTCGGTAGCCGATCATCGGATTGTGTTCGACCGGCTCGTAGCGGGAGCCGCCGGTCAAGGCGCGGAACTCGTTGCTGCGGAAATCGGTGGTCCGGTAGATGACCGGTCGAGGCTGGAAGGCCGCCGTGATGCGGTGCAGTGATTCCGCCATTCGGTCGATGAACAGATGCTCCTCGCCGCGTGCGATCAGATCTCGCGGATGCCTCCCGCCGAGCGCCTGGGTCAGCAAGGTCTCCGCGCGGAGCAGCCCGACCCCGTCGACGTCACCCGCGGCGACCCGTTCGGCGGCATCGGGTATCGCGAGGTTCACGTAGACCCGAGTCGCGGTGGGTACCTGAATCACACCCGGGACGCCGGTCGGGAGACGACTGGACTCGGTCGCGATCGGCTCCGCCTCTCCCGCGCGGACCTCACCTGCCGCGCCGTCCACGGTGACCATCGACCCGTCCGCCAATGTCGTTGTCGCGGAACGTGTGCCGACGATGCACGGGATTCCCAGTTCGCGGGCGACGATGGCGGCGTGGCAGGTCATGCCGCCGTTGTCGGTGACGACGGCGGCGGCGCGGGTCAGTGTCGGAAGCCAGTCCGGGTTGGTCATCGGCGCGACGAGGATTTCGCGGTCTCGCAACGAATGTCCCTGAGCGGGGGAGGACAGCACGCGCACCACGCCGCTCGCGATTCCGGGGGCGCCGGCCAATCCGCGTACCAGGACACGGGTGGGCACCGGGCCCGCGATGGGACGTCGGGTCGGTTCGTCGTGCAGGGTGGTGATGGGGCGTGCCTGCACGAGCCACAGGGTGTCGTCATCGAAGACCCATTCGACGTCCTGCGGAATCCCATCGTGGTGTTTCTGCACCTCCAGTGCGAGTTCGGCGACCGCGGTGGCCTGCTCTTCGCTCAGCACCGGGGCAGCGGTCTCGGCATCGGACAGACTGACCTGCCGATCGCCATCGGGTCCGGCGACGATCGCGTAACTCTGGTGGCCGGTGCGCGTGTCGAGTCGAGTCGGTCCTTCGGCGTCGAAGATATAGGTGTCGGGTTCGGTAGCGCCGGAAACCACGACCTCGCCCTGGCCGCGGGCGGCCTCGATCACCACCCGGTCCCTGCGTCCGCTCGACGGGTCAGCGGTGAACGCGACCCCCGAGCGCTGTGCGTTCACCATGCGCTGGATGACAACGGCCATCACCGGACGCCCTCGCATGCCTCGTCGCGCCCGGTAGGTGACCACACGGGGAGTGAAAAGCGACGCCCAGCAGTCGACGACGGCCTCGAGTACTTTGTCGTCACCGCGCACGTTGGTCCGTGAGATATTCATGCCGGCGAAGGACGAAGTGGCGCTGTCCTCGCCGATCGCCGACGAGCGGACCGCGACGGGAACCTGGTCGCCGAGTCCGCGATAGGCGGACAAGACCGCTTCGCGGACCACGCCGTCGAGGGCTGCCTCGTGTACGAGTTCACGCATCCGCAGACACGACTTCGCGATCCGGGACTCATCGGTGATCGAATCGAGCGCCTCACCGTGTAGGCGGTCGAGTTCGGGGCCGTGCGGACCCGACGTGATCACCTGCTCGTAGCAGGAACGCAAGATCACGAAACCCGGCGGAACGGGCAGGTCGCCCGCCACCAACTCTCCGAGGTTGGCTCCCTTGCCGCCGGCTATATCGGTATCGGCGAGCCGCAACTCGCGGAAGTCGGCCACGTACTCGCCCATATCGGCTCCGATCTGCGCATCAGGACTGTGTCGCCTCAGCCTCGCGCAGTCGCGAGCGGGTAGTCAGAGCCGTCGTGCCCGGGTGCTGGGGACCAAGGGCCTCATCTCTGCGGCCGTGGCGAGCAGGGGGCCCGCGCCGTGCCCATTTCTGATGCCGTTACGCCTTCGAACAGCGGGCCGAAAGACCCTCGGCGCGACGGTATCCGTGGCCGAGACTGGACTCGGCCGAGCATCCGCTCAGGCCTTGACCGATAGATAGGTCCGGCACATGAAAATCGATGAATTGATGACTCTCGCGAAAGATTCGATGACGGTACGGCGTGTCTACTCCGATCCCGTGCAGAGCGACGGAGTCACCGTCATCGAGGTCGCAGCGGTTTCCGGCGGCGGTGGCATCGGCACCGGGAGCGACAAAGACGGTGGTGAGGGATCCGGAGGCGGGTTCGGTCTCGGAGCCAAGCCGGTGGGCGTGTACGTGATCGAGAACGGACGACTGACGTGGCGGCCCGCTGTCGATGTCAATCGGCTCGCGATGCTCGTCGGCATCGTCGCGGTAACCGCACTGCTCGTCGGGGCGCGCATCGTGACCGCCGACTGAGGTCGACGTCATGCGCGCTCGCTGCCACGACACAGAGGTCCCTGCCGGGGCGGTCGAGGGTCGGAGACCCCCTCGATCGGTGACTTTGCTCCTGCGATCGGTGGGCCAGAGGCTCTGCCCCCCGGCCTGCCGCAGCGAGACGATGAACAACATGACCGAGACAAACGCGGCAGGCGTATCGGCGGGCGGCTTCTCCGGATGGGCGCCCATCGAGAAGTCGTCGTCGCAACGCTCGCAGGCCAACATCATCGATTACGACCGAGTCTGTCGTGAATTCAGTTGGGACGCGGCGCGATCGCAGCTGTCCGGGCTGCCGAACGGCGGCGTGAACATCGCCTGGGAAGCGGTCGATCGGCATCTCGGCAGCCCGACCGCCGGCGTCGTCGCTCTGCGTTGGCTCCGCGCGGACGGGCAGGTCGTCGAATACACCTACGCCGCACTGGCCGCGGCGACCAACCGGTTCGCGAATGTGCTGCGAGACAACGGAATGCGCGTCGGCGATCGGGTCGGAGTGCTGCTCGGACGCACCCCAGAGCTGTATATCGCGGTTTTGGGAGCGCTGAAGGCCGGTTGCGTCGTCTCCCCGCTCTTCTCGGCGTTCGGGCCGGAACCGGTGCGACAGCGCTTGGCGATCGCGGAGGCCGCCGCTGTGGTGACCACGGCGGCGCTGTACCGCCGCAAGATCGCCCCCATCCGCGAGGAGGTACCTACCCTACGGACGGTCCTGCTCACCGATGGCGGCCCCGATGGCGTCGACCTGCCCGCCGCGATGGCTGCCGCGGATGATCACTGCGCCCCCGCGCCGACAGGCCCCGAGGATCCGGCGCTGCTGCATTTCACGAGTGGGACCACTGGTAAGCCGAAGGGCGCCCTGCATGTGCACGGGGCGGTGCTCGCGCATCGGATCACCGCCGGATACGCCCTCGACCTCCGCGCCGGCGACGTCTTCTGGTGCACCGCGGATCCAGGCTGGGTCACCGGTATGTCCTACGGGGTGATCGCACCCCTCTGCCTGGGAGCCACGGTGATCAGCGACGAATCGGAATTCGACGCGAAACGGTGGTATCGGATACTCGACGAACAGCGGGTATCGGTGTGGTACACCGCCCCGACCGCCCTGCGGATGCTGATGCGAATGGGTGATCGCCCTCCCGACGGCACCGATCTGTCGGCGCTGCGGTTCGTCACCAGCGTCGGCGAACCGCTGAACCCCGAAGTCGTCGTCTGGGGCGAACACGCGCTCGGGCACCCCGTGCACGACAACTGGTGGCAGACCGAGACCGGCGCGATCATGATCGCCAACCTCGCGGCCACACAGGTGCGCCCCGGCTCGATGGGCCGCCCGCTCCCCGGTATCGAAGCGACCACGTTGCGACGCGGCCCCGACGGGCGTGCCGCGGTCACCGACGGTGCGGTGACATCCGCCGAACCAAGCGAGGTCGGGGAGCTCGCCCTACGGCCCGGCTGGCCGTCCATGTTCCGGACCTACTGGGGGGAGCCGCACCGGTACGCACAGTGCTTCGCGGGCGGCTGGTACCTCAGCGGCGACTTGGCCCGCCGGGACACCGACGGCTACTACTGGTTCGTCGGACGCGCCGACGACGTCATCAAGTCCGCAGGACATCTGGTCGGCCCCTTCGAGGTCGAAAGCACGCTGCTCGAGCATCCCGCGGTCGCCGAAGCGGGCGTCATCGGCACTCCGGACCCCGTCGCGGGGGAGTTGGTCAAGGCCTTCGTACTCCTGCGCCCCGGCTACGAGGCCACCGAGGAACTGCGCGCCGACCTGCTCGCCTTCAGTCGTAAGGCATTGGGCGCGGTCGCGCCGAAGACCATCGAGTTCACCGCCGCGCTGCCGCACACCCGCAGCGGCAAGGTGATGCGCAGACTGCTCAAAGCACGCGAACTCGACCTCCCCGAAGGCGATGTGTCGACCCTGGAAGGCCCGTCATGACCGACACCGACTTCGCGGCGACCGAATTCGGTTCCTTCGACCGGATCGGTCTGCTGCGCCAGATGATTCGCATCCGACATTTCGAGCAGCGATGCGTTCAGCTCTACAGCGCCGAGAAGATCCGCGGGTTTCTGCATCTCTACATCGGAGAGGAAGCCGTCGCGGCCGGACTCCTCGGTGAGCTGACCCCGCAGGACGCTGTCGTATCGACCTATCGCGAGCACGGTCACGCCATCGCCCGCGGCATTCCGATGACGGCGCTGATGGCCGAGATGTTCGGCCGCTCGACCGGGTGCAGCCGGGGCCGCGGCGGATCGATGCACCTGTTCGACGCCGACCTGCGCTTCTACGGAGGCAACGCGATCGTCGGCGGCGGGTTGCCGGTCGCCGTCGGGCTCGCGCTGTCCGACGCGATGCAGGGTCGCGACGCGGTCACGGTTTGCCTGTTCGGTGACGGCGCTGTCGCCGAGGGCGAATTCCACGAATGTCTCAACCTGGCCGCGCTGTGGCGGCTTCCGGTGCTGTTCGCCTGTGAGAACAACAGATACGCGATGGGCACCGCGCTCGCCCGCGAGCACGCGAACATCGACCTCGCGTTGCGCGCGGGATCCTACGGGCTGACGTCGTGGCCGGTCGATGGAATGGACGCGATCGCGGTGGCGGCGGCCACCCGCAGGGCGATCACCTCGATCAAAGGTGGCGGCGGACCATGTTTCCTAGAACTGCGCACCTACCGATTTCGTGCCCACTCGCTCTACGACGCGGATCGCTATCGATCCAAAGAGGAGATCGCGGACTGGAAAGAACGTGATCCCATCACCACCCTCGGTGCCACGCTCGGTGCTTCCGGCGAACTGGATGAAGCCGAGCGGGCTTCGATGGACTCCGCGGCAGAAGCGGAGTTGGACGCGGCCATCGCCGCCGCGGAGGCAGCACCGGAAGAACCGGTGGCCGACTTGACCAGGTATGTCTACGCGGAGCCGTCATGACCACCTACCGCGAGGCGATCGCGGAAGCGATCCGCGAGGCGCTGCACCGTGACGACCGTGTCTTCCTGATGGGGGAGGATGTCGGCGCCTACGGCGGCTGTTTCGGCGTCAGCCGTGGCATGCTCGACGAGTTCGGCCCGCGCCGGATCCGGGATACCCCGTTGAGCGAATCGGCGTTCGTCGGCGCGGGAATCGGCGCGGCACTGGGCGGCATGCGCCCGATCGTCGAGATCATGACCGTCAACTTCAGCTTGCTTGCCCTCGATCAGATCCTCAACAACGCCGCCACCTTGCGCCACATGTCGGGAGGACAGCTGGGAGTGCCGCTGGTGATCCGGATGGCGACCGGGGCCGGGCGCCAGCTGGCCGCCCAGCATTCCCACAGTCTCGAGTCCTTCTACGCGCATATCCCCGGCCTGCGGGTCGTGTCTCCCGCGACCGTCGCCGACGCCCGCGGCATGCTGTGGGCCGCCTTGGAAGACCCGGATCCCGTGCTGATCTTCGAACCGATCGCGCTGTACAACGCCGAAGGCGAACTGCCCGCGGACGGTGCGGTGACCGATATCGTTCACGCGGCGATCCGACGTCCGGGAACCGACGCCACCATCGTCGCCTACGGAGGCAGCCTGCGGGTGGCCGAAACGGCAGCCGAGCGGTTGGCCACCGAAGGGATCGCGGCCGAGGTCATCGACCTCCGTGTGCTGCGCCCGCTGGATGAGACCACCGTCTTGGAGTCCGTCGCGCGCACACACCACCTGGTGATCGTCGACGAAGGGTGGCGCAGCGTCGGCATCGCCTCCGAAATCGCCGCCCGCGTAGCCGAATCCGGCTACTACGAACTCGACGCTCCGATCCGCCGGGTGTGCACCGCCGAAGTCCCGATCCCTTACGCACGCCACCTGGAGGAGGCTGCCCTGCCGCAGCCCGCGACTGTCGTCGACGCGGTACGCGCGGTGGTGAGCTGAGATGGTCGAATTCCGGATGCCCTCCCTCGGCGCCGATATGACCGAGGGCACGCTGCTGCGGTGGCTCGTAGCACCCGGCGAGGCGGTACACACCGGCCAAGTGGTCGCCGAGGTCGACACCACCAAGGCGGCCATCGAAATCGAATGCTTCGACGACGGGATCCTGGCCGATGTGCTCGTTCCGGAAGGCGCCACCGTGCCGGTCGGCACCGTCCTCGCGACGATTCGTCCGCAGAGGGCCGACGACAGTGCGCCCACCACCGCCGATTCCACGGTCGGGCAAAGTATCGGTGAGGACGCGGCCCCGAACCGCATCGAAGCGGAAGCGCAGGTCGCAACCCTGCCATCGGAGCAGCGGGCCGCCGATCGTGTACCCGAACCCGATGTGCACGCCACCCCGCTGGTCCACCGCCTGGCCGAGGAGGCCGGACTCGATCTGGGGTCGATCACCGGTTCCGGACCCGGTGGACGAGTCCTGCGGACCGACGTGGAACAAGCCACCGCGAAACGTCGCAGCGGTGACCACGATCGGGTGCCCGCATCGGGTTACGCCCGGCGCCTCGCGGCCGAATTCGGTGTCGATCTGGTCGGCGTCGGCGGCACGGGGCCCGGTGGCGCCGTACTGGCCGGTGACGTCCTCGCCGCCCGGTCGGCGTCGTTCGCCGCACCCGCGCCACCCGCGCCACCCGCGCCACCCGCGACGGCTGCCCCCGCACCGCCCAGCACGAGCGCGGAACAACCCGCGCCACAACGGGATCGCGACGAGATCCGACGGGTCATCGCCGCCGCGATGACCCGGTCGAAGCAGACGGTGCCGCACTACTACCTGTCCAGCCCGATCGATATGGACGCCGCGCTGCACTGGCTGCGCGAAGTGAACCTCGACGCACCGGTCTCGGCGAGAATCCTGCCTGCCGCCCTGTTGCTGCGGGCTGTCGCCGGCGCCGCCCGCGCGGTGCCGGAGCTGAACGGGCACTGGATCGATGACACGTTTCGCCCGGTCGATTCGGTACACGTGGGCGTGGTGGTGTCGCTGCGTGGCGGCGGCATCATCGTACCGACCATCCCGAACGCCGACACCCTGTCGGTAGCCGAGACCATGGAGCGGCTGCGGGCCCTGGTCGCCCGCGCCCGCGACGCTCGTCTCCGTTCGGCGGACACCACGACGGCGACCATCACCGTCACCAATCTCGGCGATCTCGGTGCGGAAACCGTCTTCGGCGTGATCGCCGTGCCACAGGTCGCGATTGTCGGCTTCGGTGCGATCGAGCCGCGGCCGTGTGCCGTGGACGGGCTGCTCGGTGTCCGTCCGCAACTGACCGCGACGCTTTCCGGTGATCATCGCGCCAGCGATGGCGTCACCGGGTCGCGCTTTCTCCACGCCTTCTCCGACCTGCTACAACATCCCGAGGAGCTGTGAGCCGTGCCCGAGACCCTGACCAACGCCCAAGCCGATCAACGTGTGCGAGCTGCCCTGCGCGGGTTCGGATCCGATGCCGAGGTGGCCGCGCTGTCGTCCGACGAACCGTTGCGTAGCGCCCTGGAACTCGATTCGATCGACTTCCTGACCTTCGTCGAACGCCTGTCCGAAGTGCGCGGGGCGCGCATAGAAGAGGACGATTACCCTCGACTGATCTCGATCCGCTCGTGTGTCGAATTCCTGCTGACCCGATAGGTATCGGACATCCGCCGCGGGCAGGTCACCGCTCTCCGGTCGAACTGACGACGGCGACTGTCGATCGGACCGTTGTCCGCTCGGGCGTCGAAATCTCTACCCGAGCGCGATGTCCCACGTTTGGCCCGCTCCGAGGGTCCGTTGCTGGTCCTCCACGGAAACCGATATCGGATCGGCACTGCTGGGATGCAGACGCAGCGTGATCCGATGATGGTTCACGGTGATCGTCAGCGGTTGGTCGCGGTAGCTGAGGGTGAATTCCACCTCGCGCAGTTCGAGGGGCAACACCGGGTGCAGGCGCAGGGTGTCATGGCGGGTTTCGACTCCGCCGTAACAGCGCAGCACCATATCGGCGGTGCCGGCCATCGCGCCCAGATGCACGCCTTCGCGAGTGGTGCCGCGCTGGGTGTCGGCGACGTCCGCGTCCAGAGCCTGGGTGAACAGCGACCAGGACAGGGCGCGGTTGGTACGGGCCAGCACCCATGCGTGGATCAGGCGACTCAACGTGGAGCCGTGGCTGGTGCGGGCGAGATAGTAGTCCACGGTGCGCGGGATCAGCGCTGGCGGTAGCTCGTAGCCGAGGCGCTCGAAGATCTCACGCAGTTCCTCCGCGGAGAACAGGTAGAACAGCATCAGCACATCGGCCTGTTTGGACAGTTTGTAGCGATTGGTCGTGTCGCCCTCGGCCTGCAATATCAGGTCGAGGCGACCGATATTGCCGTAGCGGGATCGGTAAGCGTCCCAATCGAATTCGGCGAGATCCTCGTACCCGTCGAACTGGCTGATGATGCCGTCGGCATGGAACGACACACGCAGGCGCCGACTGATCCGGTCCCAGCGCCGCGGTTCGTCCGGTCCCAGACGAAGCCGGTTCCACAGGGGCGCGCAATCGTGACCGGACAGCAATTCCACCACCTCGTGGGCGCGGGCGAGCACCCAGGCGGTCAGCACATTGGTATAGGTGTTGTTGCGGACCCCGAGGCCGGGGGTGTCGGGGTAGCCGTCGTGATACTCGTCGGGACCCATGACTCCGCTGATGTCGAAGCGATCCGTGGCCGGGTCGTGTGTCGCGAGGTCGGCGAACAGGCGTGCGACCTCTACGAGTATCTCGGCGCCGTTGTCGATGAGGTATCGCAGATCCGCGGTGGCCTGGTAGTACTGCCAGACGCTGTAGGCGAGGGCAAGTCCGACATGACGCTGGCGATGGGAGTGGTCGGGCATCCATTGCCCGTTGCGGACGTTGAAGAGTTCCGTCGGAGTTTCCTCGCGCCCGTCGCTGCCGCTCTGCCAGGGAAACAGCGCCCCGCCGAGTCCCAGTGCGCGTGCCGCGGTGCGCGCCGCTGGTAGCCGTCGGTAGCGGTAGCTCAGAAAGGCGCGGCTCAGTTCCGGTCGACGCAGGGTGAGCACGGGATAGACGAACAACTCGTCCCAGAAGATGTGGCCGCGGTAGCCCTCTCCGTGAAGTCCGCGGGCGGGCAGGCCCGCGTCGGTATCCGGGCAGGCGGCGACCGTGGCTTGCAGCACATGGAAGACATGGAGGTTCAGCGCGAGCCGATGACCGCGGCCGTCGCCCAGACGAATGCCGAAGCGGTCCCAGAGCTGGGACCACGCGTCCATGTGAGCGGCCACCAGCGCACCGAAACGAGGAGCCTCATCGATGCGCTGGACGGCCGCCAGCGCCGCGGTCGACAGGCCACGTTCGCGAGAGGTCGCCACGGCGGCGATCTTCTCGATGACGACGGGACACGCGGGTGCTAGGGCAAGGGTCAATTCGACACCGGGACGTTCGATCTCACTGTGTGGCCGGAGGTCGACGGGTGCGGCGTCGGTATGGGTGCGTGCCGCGATGGCGATCGTGATGCCGGACTGGCCGGTGACAGCCTCGTAGAGCACGGTCCGGTCGTCCAGCGCCCGATGGTGGCCCGAGCTCAGGTGCCGACCGTTGAGTGCGCGATCGGCTGCCACATTGCGATTGGCGACCTGTCCGTCGATCTGCGACGTGACCACGACGGTTCCCGACCAGTCCTCGGCCTCGACGCCGAGCTCGATGGCGGCAAGATGGGGGTGGGTCAGAGACTGGAACTGGCGTGTGGTCAGGCGTGTGGTCCGGCCGAGGCTGTCGCGGTACCGGTTCGTCCGGGTGAGTACGCCGGCGCGCAGATCCAGATCCTGGTGGTGGCCGATCATTTCGGGGCACCCGGGATACAAGAGCGGACCCTGGTCCGCTCGTACTCTCAGCACGGTCCAGTCCGGGGCGTTGACCAGGTGTTCGGATTCGTCGTCGTGGTCGTCGAGACGGGTGGTGACGCGGTTGTAGATTCCGGCGAGGTAGGTGCCGGGATAGTGCACCGCGTCCGCGACACAACCCGGTGACGCGCCTCGGGTGGCCCAGTAGCCGTTGCCGGTGGTGCACAGCGCTTCGCGTGCGCCCTCGTGTGCGGGCTCGAAGCCGTCGTAGATCAGATTCCATCCGCCCGCGGTCGTCGTCGTCGCGCCGCCGCACCAGCGCGTCGGCGAAGGTTCCGCGAAGGTGACGCCGGTGTGTGCGATCAGGGGCAATTCCGCGAGGTCGGTGACGACGAGATCGGCTCCGGCCTCGGTCAGTTGTGCTCGTGTACCCGTACGGTCGACTCCGACGACGAGACCGAAGCCCGCCTCGGCTGCCGCGCGCACGCCCGCGGTGGCGTCTTCGAGCACGACCGCATCGATCGGTTCGACGTGCAGGCGGCGTGCCGCCTCGACGAACATGGCCGGGTCGGGTTTGCCTGCCAGAGCGAGCCTCGCCGCGTCGGTGCCATCGACACGCACGGTGAACAGGGAGGTGATCCCGGCCGCGTCGAGCACCGCGGTGCTATTGCGGCTAGCGGTCACCAACGCCGTGGGAACCCCGGCGGCGCGCAGACCATCGAGCAGTCGGCGGGCATCGGGAAATACGCACACACCGACGCGAGCGAGTTCGGTGGCGAACAGACGTTGTTTGCGAGCGGCCAACCCCGCCACGGTCCAGGATTCGGATGTGTCGTCGGGTTCGCCCTCGATGACGCGCAACCCCCGCGAGCTCAGAAAGCCGCGTACGCCGTCTTCGCGACTGCGGCCGTCGACAAAGAGCCGGTAGTCGTTCACGGGGTCGAACGGCCGCTCCGAGGGGTCCGCGAGTCGAGCGAGCACTTCGTCGAACAGGATCTTCCACGATTTGGCGTGGATGGCGGCGGTGTCGGTGACCACGCCGTCCATATCGAATACGACTGCGCCGTAATCGTTGACCGTTCGCCCTGGGGACGAGGGGAGATTCTCCAGTCGCATAGCGGTTCTCGTTCCCCGTTCGGATCTGTGGATTCGGGCCACACGCTGTCGCGGTGCGGCGTGTCGCAACGCTTCGCGGTCGTGGCCCGAACCTCCCTAGCGGGAAGTCTGTCCTGACATCGCAATTCTCCTCGGTCGTGAACACCGACAGAAACCGTGCACATCCGACATTACGGCTGGTCGGCGACCACGGATAGTGTCCAACCGTCGTCGGCCGATGGACTTTCGACCATATGGCGGCAGTGCGCCGAACCTATCTGTGGGGCCCGTCGAGCGGGGACGGACGAATGGCATCGGCCAGCGGGTCTTTGGATACTGGCCCGTTGGCGGTGTTCGCGGCGACCATCGGTGGATGACAGAGATGACTCGCTACCGGACTCCCGGGTTCGGAGCGTCGGCTGTATTGGCCGTCATGCACACACCGTTCGGCCGGGGACTGGCCCCGAATCTGGGGGAATTGCGCTACCAGGCGAGGCGTTCGGGGCGAAATATCGCATTGCCCGTGTCCTGCGTTCGTTCCGGCGACATCGCCATAGTGCGTGTCGCGCGACCGGAGACCAAACAGTGGTGGCGCAACTTCCGTTCGCCGCGATCGGTATCGGTGCGCCTGGACGGGCACTGGATTCACGGGATCGGGCATGTGGCGTCGGCGGGGACTTTGGAGCACGAAGAGATCGCGGTGGTCTATCAGCAGAGTCATCCGCGCATGGAGATTCCCGCGACCGACCCTTTCGTGGTGATCGACCTGGCTGCCGAACGTCGGCGCCACGATCTCGAGGAAGGCACCCGACGCCTGGAGAAGGGCATCCGGCGGCATTGGTTCACCGCGGTGACCCTCGGAGAACTTCTGGGCTTCGCTGCTCCGGCGGTCGCCGGCTCTGTCGTGTGGGACGCCGCACCCGCCGTTGTCATCCCGGCCATGCTGGCCGCGGGCGCCTTCGAGGGAACCGTATTGGGTTGGTTCCAGGCTCGGGTACTTCGGCGGGTATTGCCCGGCATCCGTTCGAGAGCATGGGTTCTCGCGACCGCGCTCGGTGCGTTGGCGGCGTGGTCCATCGGCGTCGTACCGATGATCTCGTCCGACGGGTTGGGGTCGTGGCCTCCGGCATTGCTCGTACCCGCCCTGGTGATCGGCGGTTCCTTGCTGCTGTTGTCGTTGGGAGTGAGCCAATGGGTGGTGTTGCGCCATCACGTTCCTCGCGCTGCCCGATGGATCGCGATCAACGCCGCGGCCTGGCTGGCCGGGCTCGTCTCCTTCACCGTGATCACCACTCCGCTCTGGCACCCCGGTCAATCCGTTGCGCTGGTGGTCTTGATCGGAATTGTCGGTGGCTTCGTCATGGCCGCCACGATGGCCGCGGTCACCGGCTGGGGGCTGACAAAGCTGCTGTCGACGCGACATGCCGCGACCTGAGGCGAATGAGAACCAGTCGTCGCTATCGTCCGACGATGCCCGTGTCGTGGAGAAGAACCGCCAGGATCGGTAGCGCGACCACCAGAGGCAGCGGAAGCAGGAATGCCGGCGGCAGCCCCGCCACCGCTGCGATCACGATGACAATCGAGCTCGCGACGATGAACACGGGAGTGTGACGGATAAGCACGGAATACTCCTGGCAGTACTGGACGTGATGCGGTCGATTTCGATATGGGCCGTGCGAAGCGATCGGGCGGGGGAGTGCCGACGAAATCCTCAGCGGCGCGCGGGCCGACCATGTCGAGTTCGTGAGACGTACCGGGCCCGTGGGGCCCGATGCGCGGCACCCCACCACCAGATTCGGGCGGCCACAGCCAAGTACAGCAGCGCAGCCGGGTACACCAGTGCCGGTCCGTATTCGCTCGCCCATTGCGGCAGCCGGGTCAGCGCGGTCAGCGCGGGAGTCGACATGAGCACCGCCAGCACCATCGCGGGAACTGCCAGCGGGGCCGCGGGGTCCGTGGTGGTGGCGCTCGAACTCCATGTTGTCGTCATGGTGTGAGAGCTTGCCGAGGGGCAGGGGGCGGGATGAGAGGACTCGGGCTCTATGTTCCGGGACCAACGACACCGACAGCACTCCGGTCGCGCGCATCGCCACCGCGTCGAGCGATCCGGTCGCCCCGGGAGTCGGCGACTTTCCGCCCATCCGATAGGACCCTCCCGCGAGGGAAGCTCGATGGAGATCCCTTCGCCCTGTCGGATCACCGCGTCCTGGTTGGCGTCCACCGCGTCCGGGCAATGGCGGAGGAGGAATCGTGTCGGGAACCGATCAGGTCGAGACGCGACGGCATATCGGTCGAGGGGCCACGGTCGGAGCCGCAGTCGAGGTTGTCCGGGGCCACGCAAGCGGAGAAGTTCGTGAAACGCCGAGGGCACAAAGTCCTTTCGACCCGGTGACCATCGGCGCCGAACCGGTTCGTTCGGCACTCGGGCCGCAGTGCCATCGGGGGGAAGCTCGAATTGTTCGATTCCGAGCGACCTGGCACGACTTCAGGAGCACCCTGTCATGAATTCCGATTCCGCCCAGAGCTATCCGGCCCGTTTGCGAGGCGACCTGGACGAGCCGCTGTCGCGCTGGCTATGGCTGGTGAAACCCATTCTCGCGATACCGCATTACGTCGTATTGCTCTTCTTGTGGATCGCATTCGTGGTGGCGACCATCGCCGCCGGATTCGCGATCCTGTTCACCGGCCGATACCCGAGGAACCTGTTCGACTTCAACGTCGGAGTGGTGCGCTGGTCGTGGCGGGTGCAGTTCTACACCCTGGCGGCGCTGGGCACCGACCGTTACCCGCCATTCACTCTCGCGTCCACCGACTATCCGGCCGACTTCCACGTCGACTATCCCGAGCGCTTGTCCAGGGGCCTGGTTCTCGTCAAATGGTGGCTGCTGGCCATACCGCACTACGTGATCGTCCTCGCCCTCACCGGCGGCGGACTGAATCTCGGTGACAGCGACAGCGACAGTACGATCCCGTTGCTCGGTGTGCTCGTTCTCATCGCCGCCATCGTCCTGCTGTTCACCGCGAAATATCCCCGGGGTCTCTTCGATTTCGTGATGGGTATCAACCGCTGGTTCTATCGGGTCCTGGCGTACGCCGCCCTGATGCGCGACGACTACCCGCCGTTCCGATTCGACCAGGGACCGCGTGAACCCGGTACCACGCAAACTGTTCCGACAACGCTCATCGACGGTGATCCGACCGGATCCCGGTAGCCGACCGCAGCGCTAGTTCGGAACCGGGCCGTGACCGTGATTGGAACGCGAGCAATGTATGAGCCGACCGAGATCACTGTGAAGGATGGGGACGTCGACAGGATCGGTCCGATGGTGGTCTGGCCCGACCCCAGTCCGCTGAGCGCTTGGTGGGAACAGGTGATGGGGCTGACGACCGACAGCCCGCTCGAGGTGCGAGGGTGAACTCGTGCCGATCCGGCTCCGATCGGTGGCTGGGCTATCCGTGGCCGCTGGTCGGCTGCTGACGTCGCTGACCATCGTGCACCCGCTGAACGGCAAGCCGGTTCGGACGAGAATAGCGAAGATCCCCGGTTCGCTCTGAGTCGAGGATCTGGGCGGGTCCGAACATTCGGACCCGCCCACGGGAAGAAGAGTGATGTGCGGACGAGTCGGCGCGCGGCGGCCGCTGGTCCTCGCACACCGTGATCAGGGGGTGAATATCGTGCTGGATCATCACCTCCTCGAGTGGGAGGTGTGCCTGCGGTACGGGACCGACGAGAGTTCGAGGGCCGAGCCCGGCCTCGGTCGGCTATTCCGCTGAGGCCGGGCGTTTCCGAGTGTCAGACGGTGATTGCCTGACGGTTGTCGTTGTGTCCGATCTCGATCTTGCGGGGTTTGGCCTTCTCCGCGACCGGGATCACCAGTCGGAGTACTCCGTCGGTGTAGTCGGCGCGAATGTTGTCGGTGTCCAGACCTTCGCCGAGGAACAGTTGGCGGCTGAATACGCCGCGGGAGCGTTCCGCGGCGATCATCGAGCGGCTGCCGTCGAGGGGCGGGCGGGTCGCGCGCACGGTGACGACGTTGCGCTCGATGTCGAGGTCGAGGGATTCGGGATCTATGCCGGGCAGGTCCAGTTCGACGAGGAATTCGTCACCGTCGCGCCAAGCGTCCATCGGCATGACCGCGGGCCTGGCCGCGGTGCCGAATACCTGCTGTGTGAGTCGGTCCAGATCGCGGAAGGGATCGGTACGCATCAGCATGGTCGCCACCTCCAACACACTCCGTTCTCGGTAGTAGTGGTTGCCGGATAACCTCTGCTATTCGGCATAGATTTGTTTTAGCACTGTCGTAAGGTGAGTGCAAGGGGTTACGATAGGAAACCTGATATGGCAGTGTGGGAGTGAGGGGCGCAATGACAAGCGAGCAGCAAGGGAGTCGGCTGCCCGGTCCCGGGCATGCGGTGTACGCGATCTCGGTGGCCGCCGAGCTGGCCGGGATCGGCGTGCAAACCCTGAGGCTGTACGAGCAGCACGGTCTCATCACGCCGGTGCGTAGCGGCGGAGGGACGCGGCGCTACAGCGGCGACGATCTCGCGCGCCTGCATCGGATCACGGTTCTGGTCTCCCAGGGAGTCAACCTCGCGGGCATCGGGCGCATCCTCGATCTCGAAGACGTCAACGCCGAACTCGGTGCCGACAACGCTCGCCTTCGCGGCGGCCGCGAAGGAACTTGATTGCGTCATCCCGTGCCGTCCTGGAAATTTCAGGGGCGCTTGGGCGCGATGTGGGTGCGCACATAGTCAGCTACGGCCCGGATCGCCCGCGCGGCGGCGCAGTACCCACCGCCGAAGTTCGTCGGCGCCCCACACGATGAACGGGAACGGCAGCGTGAAGGCGAGCATCGACGGCGTGAGAGCGGCTGTGCCGAGCAGGCGTTGCAGTACCGGAACGTAGATGATCGCCGCGGCCAGCGCGAGCTCGAAGGCGATCCCCCACAGCAGCAATGGGTTGGACAGGACGCCGATCGAGCGTAGGGAGGCGCGCTCGGTGCGGGCGGCGAACGCGGTGCCGATCTGGCCCGCGACAAGGCCGAAGAATGTCATGGTTGTCGCCTGCTGGTAGGTGTGATGCAGGGAGGTGCCCGGTCCGGTGGGATCACCCGGATGCCAGCCGCCACGCAGCAGGACGAAGAAGAATCCGGCCATGGCCAGCACCGCGGCGATCAATCCGACGAACAGCCAGGCGCGCAGCAGCATCGGTGTCCTGATCACCGACTCACCGCGTTCGCGCGGCGGCCGTTGCATGAGGCCGGGTTCGGCCGCCTCGCGTCCGAGCGCGAGCGCGGGCAGGGTCTCGGTACCGATGTCGAAAGCGAGCAACTGCAACACCGTCAGTGGCAACGGGACCGCGCCGCCGGACAGCGCGAAGATCAGCAGAGGCGTCACTTCCGGCGTCGCGTGCGCGAAGATGTAGAAGATGAACTTACGGATGTTGTCGTAGACAAGGCGCCCGGCCTGGATGGCGGCGGCGATGGTGGCGAAGTTGTCGTCGGTGAGCACCATGGTGGCGGACTCCCGGGCGACGTCGGTGCCCGAACGACCCATCGCCACACCGATATCCGCGCGACGCAGGGCGGGAGCGTCGTTGACGCCGTCGCCGGTCATGGCCACGACATGTCCGACGTCACGCAGCGCGTCGGCGATTCGTAACTTGGCCTCGGGCGAGGAGCGGGCGAAGATCAGCTCGTCCGGTCCCGCGAGCAGCTCGTCGAGTTCGTCCTCGGTCATCCGGTCCAGATCCACCCCGGTGATCACCGTCGGCGTGCCCCGGGTGATGCCGACCTGAGCGGCGACGGCCGCGGCGGTCAGCCCGTGGTCACCGGTGATGACGATGATGCGTATCCCGGCCTCGTGGCACAGCCGGACTGCCTCGGCGACTTCGGGGCGGGGTGGATCGGCCATCGCCACCAGGCCGAGCAGGACCAGATCCCGCTCGGCCGCTTCCCGGTTGTCCGGCAGTGCCTCGTCGGCGAGGTCACGGGAGGCGATGGCCAGCACACGCAAGCCCTGCCGTGCCCGGGAATCGACCAGGTCGGCGAGTTCGTCGCGGCGGCGCGCTGTCAGCGGCACGGTGCGGCCCTCGGCATCGAATTCGGCCGTGCACAGCGGTAGCACCGACTCCGGGGCGCCCTTGGTGTGCACCCGGAGCAGTCCGCTCTCGTCGGCGTCGACCGTCGACATCCGCTTGCTCACCGGATCGAAGTGAAACATACGGCGGCGCAATCGTTCCCGTTCATCGGGATCGATTCGACCGCCAAGCGCCGCGGCTGCGGTGAGCATCGCCAGCTCGGTCGGATCGCCGACGTCGGGCCCGGTTTCGCCGAGCCTGGCGTTGTTGCAGGCGTTCATGGCGGTCGCCACGCGTGCCACGACGGGGTCGCCTCCGACGGACGCCGCGAACGGATCGTGGGATCCGGTCGCGGTGTGGATAGCGATCACCCGCATATGGTTCTCGGTGAGGGTGCCGGTCTTGTCGGTGCAGATCACATCGGTCGAGCCGAGGGTCTCCACGGCACTCAGACGTTTGACGACCGCGCCCTGGCGCGCGAGTCCGCGCACGCCGATCGCCAGCGCCAGCGTGATCACCGGTAGCAACCCCTCCGGGACGTTGCCGACCAGGAGTCCCACCGCGAAGATCACCGAGTTGATCGGCGACAGCCCGGCGCCGATCATCGCCAGCGGGATGAATGCCGCGGCGAGCAGAACGGAAATGAGCGCGATCAACCAGGCCACGCGTCGCACCTGATGCTCCAGGGGACTCTCGTCGCGCTCGACCTGCTCCGACAGCGCCGCGATACGGCCCAGCTCGGTATGCATGCCGGTCGCGAAGACGATCGCGGCGGCCTGGCCCTCGGTGCACGACGTGCCGCTGAATACCAGTTCGCGCGCCTGTGCCATCGGCACCGCGACATCATTGGCCTCGGCGGTGCGATACGCGGGCATCGATTCCCCGGTCAGTTCCGACAGGTCCACCTCGATACCGCCGTCGAGCAGCCGGGCGTCCGCGCAGATCCGGTCACCTTCGGCGATCACCAGGACATCTCCCGGTACGACGTCGGTCGCCTCGATTTCGCTGACCTGCCCATCGCGCAGCACCTTGGCCCGCACCGGCAGGTACGCGGCCAACGCCTCGACCGCCTGTTCGGCGTGCCGTTCCTGCACGAAAGCGAACGACGCGTTGATCGTGATCACCACCACGATCGCGATGGCGACCGGGATGATCCCGACAGCCGCCGCCAAACCCGCCGCCGCCCACAGCAGCAGTGCCAGCGGGTGCGTGAACTGGCGTGCCAGCTCCCGCGGCCAGTTGCGCTCGCCTCTTCGCCGCAGCACGTTCGGGCCGTAGTGGATCAGACGCCGTTCAGCCTCCCGAGCCGACAACCCGGAACGGGAGCCGCGCAGATCGCGCAGCAGTAGTTCGATCCGTTCCGTGGGGTCGATCCGGACACCGGGTTCGGTCTCGATGAGCTCGGTCATCTCGATGCCGCCGAATCGCCCGGTCGGTCGTAGGAGCGCGGTGTCGTCGGAATAGACGTCGACCCGACCACATCCAGTTGGCACTGCATCGAAACCTCCTCGGTGCCTTGTGCACCGAGCGTGCCTCGCGGCGGTGGCCGCCGTACAGGGGCCAAGGTCCCGCCCGGTGGGTACTACCGGCCTATGAGATGTGTGGCCGTCGTTCCCTCGCCACGGACCACGCATGTGGGGCAGACTGGAAATCGGACGGCTCTACCCCGACTGAACAGGGGCTTCGATGATGCCTGACGATACCGTGGTAATCGATCGCGCCGGTCTGGATCACTTGGTCGACGTGCTGCGTGGGCACGGCTACCGGGTCATCGGTCCGCAGGTGCGCGACAGCGCGATCGTGTTGGACGTGTTGGACTCGGGCGCTGCGCTGCCCGCCGGGTGGGGTGTCGAGACGGCGCCGGGCCGCTACCGGCTCCATCGCCGCGACGACGAGGCGGTATTCGCGCATTCGGCGGGCCCGGGGTCCTGGAAACAGTTCCTGCATCCGCCCCGCCGCAAGATGCTCGAGATCGGACCGGATCTGGAGGCGGTACCCGTCGAAGATGTGCCGCCGCGCTTCGCGTTTCTCGGCGTGCGCGGCTGCGACCTCGCCTCGATCGAGATTCTCGGACGAGTGCTCGGTGGCGGGACATATCCCGACGCCTCCTTCGCAGCCCGCCGCAAAGACCTGTTCATCGTCGCCGTGAATTGCACCGAACCGGGTGGCGTCTGTTTCTGCGCGTCGATGGGCACGGGCCCCGGTGTATCGGCCGGATACGACTTGGCCCTCACCGAGCGTACGGGCGCCGACGGCCACCATTTCCTCGTCGAGGTCGGCAGCCCGGACGGCGCGCGGATCCTCGCCGAGCTGACCTCGCGTCCGGCCGAGCAGGCGGAGGTCACGCGGGCTCGCACGGAGGTGTCCGACGCGGCGGGCCGGATGGGAAGGCAGATGCCTGAACTGGACATCCGTGCCCTGTTGCGCGACTCCCTCGAGTCGCCGCACTGGCAGGATGTCGCGAGCCGCTGCCTCACCTGCGCGAACTGCACGATGGTCTGCCCTACCTGTTTCTGCACGACCACCGAAGATGTCACCGATCTCACCGGTGATCATGCCGAGCGCTGGCTGCGGTGGGCGTCGTGCTTCGAAGGGGACTTCTCCTATCTGCACGGCGGCAGCGTGCGGCAATCGGGCGAGAGCCGGTACCGGCAATGGCTCACTCACAAGCTCGGCACCTGGCACGACCAGTTCGGTAGTTCGGGATGCGTCGGATGCGGGCGGTGCATCGCGTGGTGCCCGGCAGGCATCGATATCACGGCCGAAGTGGGAAAGCTCGCCGAACTGGCGGGGGACCCCGATGCCGACGGCTGACGAACTATCGGTGTTCACCCGGCTGGCCACACTCACTCCGGACGAACTCGGCACCCTCGCCGCGGCGGCGCACGAGGTGTCCTTCAGCGCGGGACACCGTCTGATCGAGGAGGGCCGCCCCGCCGACCGCTGCTGGCTGATCCGCAGCGGACTGATCCTGCTCGACGCGCAGGTGCCGGGACGCGGGGACGTCGTCATCCAGACGCTGGGCGGCGGCGATCTGCTCGGCTGGTCCTGGCTGGTGCCGCCGTATCGCTGGCATTTCGGCGCGGTAGCCGCGGAGCCGGTCGAGGCGGTCGAATTCGACTCGGCGGCCTTGACCGAACTCGTCGACGCGGACCCGCGATTCGGCCGCGCGCTGACCTTGACTCTGTTCGAGGCACTACTGGAACGTCTACAGTCCACCAGGGCCAGACTGCTCGACCTCTATCGCAATCCCGCCGAAACTCCCGCCCTCTACCCGCCTCGCCTCACAGCCGAACGCGGTGGCCGATGAGCGTCGACGCACGGCCCGGCGCGACGTCGCAGGCGGACACGATGTCCGCCTATCGCGTCGTCGGCCGCCTGCCACAGACCTCCGATACCGCGACCCTGCGACTGGAGCCGGTTCACGCTGTGGCACAACGTTTTCAGCCGGGACAGTTCATGATGCTCTACAGCTTCGGCGTCGGCGAGATCGCGATCTCGATCAGTGGCGACCCGGGGGCGGGCGAGGGTCAGCTGGAACACACCATCCGGGCCGTGGGCGCGGTGAGCGGCGCTCTGCACGCTACCTCCATCGGCGGTGTGATCGGAGTGCGCGGCCCCTTCGGCACCGGGTGGGATCTGGATTCGGCGGCCGGGGGAGATCTCGTCATCATCGGCGGCGGACTCGGATTGGCGCCGCTGCGCCCCGCGGTGCTAGCGGTACTTTCCGACCGTGGGCGCTACCGGCGCGTCGTCGTGATCACGGGCGCCCGCACGCCCGCCGACATCCTCTTCCGTCGCGAGCAAGACCTGTGGCAGACAGACGATTCTATCGAAATATATCGAACCGTCGACCACCCGCTGCCGGGCTGGACCGGGCCCGTCGGCTTCGTCACCGAGCCGTTGACGCATCTGAATCTCGAACCGGACCACGCCACGGCGCTGCTGTGCGGTCCGGAACCGATGATGCGATTCTGCGCGCGAACTCTCCTGCGCAAGGGAATCGCCGCGACGAATATCCAGGTGTCCTTGGAACGCACCATGCAATGCGGTGTCGCACGATGCGGTCACTGTCAACTCGGCCCGCTGTTGCTCTGCCGCGACGGACCGATCATCGACTACGAGGTGGCGGAGCCGCTACTGGCCGTGAAGGAGTTGTGATGACGGTTGCGACACTCGCGGTGTGGAAGTTCACGTCCTGCGACGGCTGTCAGCTGACCTTGCTCGACTGCGAGGACGAACTGCTCACCCTCGCGAGCCGGATCCGTATCGTGCATTTCACCGAAGCATCGAGCGCGTCGGAACCCGGACCCTACGATGTGTCCTTGGTCGAAGGTTCAATCACCACCCCTCGAGAGCTACGCCGCATCACCGAGATCCGCGAGCAGTCGAAAATCCTGGTGGCGATCGGGGCGTGCGCCACCCACGGCGGAATCCAGGCGCTGCGAAATTTCGCCGATGCCGACGAATTCACCTCGAGGGTCTACGCCAGCCCCGAGTACATCGCCACCCTGGCCACTTCGACTCCGATCTCGGCACACGTGCCGGTGGACTTCGAACTGCGTGGCTGCCCGATCGACCGCCGCCAGCTGATCGACACACTGTGCGCGTTCCTCGCCGGACGCAAACCCGACATCCCGAACACCAGCGTCTGCACCGAATGCAAACGCCGGGGAACGACGTGTGTGACCGTCGCCGAGGGGATTCCCTGTCTGGGCCCGGTCACCCAAGCCGGATGCGGCGCGTTGTGCCCGGCGCACCATCGCGGGTGCTACGGCTGTTTCGGGCCGATGGCCGACCCCGATATCCATGCGCTGCTTCCCATCCTGCGGGTCAACGGCATGTCGACCGATGACATCGATCGGGTGTTCACGACCTACGCGGCGGCGGCACCGGAATTCGCCCGGAGGTACCGCGATGAGCCACCGCACTAGGCAGTTGAAGGTCGGCGCCCTGGCTCGCGTGGAGGGCGAGGGCGCACTCCGCGTCGTCATCGACGATGACCGGGTCGATCGTGTCGAACTGCGGATCTACGAGCCCCCGCGATTCTTCGAGGCTTTCCTGCGCGGCCGTGCTTATACCGAACCACCCGACATCACCGCTCGCATCTGCGGGATCTGCCCGGTCGCCTATCAGACCAGCGCCTGCAACGCGCTCGAACAGGTCTGCGGCATCGAATTGGATCCGCCGTTGGCCGCGCTGCGTCGGTTGTCGTATTGCGGGGAGTGGATCGCCAGCCATTCCCTGCATATCCTCCTTCTGCACATCCCGGATTTCCTCGGATACCCCGACGCGATCACGCTCGCGGCTGATCACCGCGACCTGGTCGAGCAGGGATTGGCGGTGAAGAAGGCGGGCAACGCGCTGCTCGAATTCATCGGCGGCAGGGCGATCCACCCCGTCAACGTCCGGGTCGGCGGCTTCTACTCGGTGCCCGACCCCGCTGATTTCGCACCGATCACCGCGCAATTGCGCCACGCGCACGAGTGCGCGGTGAACACCGCGCGCCGTGCCGCGGGTTTCGAATTTCCCGACGTGCAACTCGAATGCGGACTGCTCGCCGTCACCGCGCCCGATCGCTACGCCATCGAGGGGGGTGAGATGTGTACCAGCGGCGGACTTCGCTTCCCGGCCAACGATTTTCCCACCCACGTGAAGGAACGACAGGTGGCGCATTCCACCGCCCTGTACGCGGAACTCGACGGCATGCGGTATTTGACCGGCCCTTTGGCCCGGTACACCCTGAACTCCCGCCAGCTCTCCCCATCCGTGCGCGGGCTCGCGACAGAGATCGGACTCGGCGACGAATGCCGCAACCCGTATCGCAGCATCCTGGTCCGTGCGGTCGAAGTCGTCTACGCCATCGAGGAGGCGCTGGCGCTCATCGCACGGTACGAGCGCCCCGAGCGCGCGGCGGTTCCCGTCGAGCCCCGCGCCGGAACCGGTCACGGGGTGAGTGAGGCGCCGCGCGGATTGCTCTATCACCGTTACGATCTCGGCGACGACGGAATCATCCGTGCGGCCGATATCGTCCCACCGACGTCGCAGAACCAAGCCGCCATCGAGGAAGATCTGCGCCGGGCCGTCTCGGCCAACCTCGATCTGGACGACGCTGCTCTCACGGCGCTGTGCGAGCGCGTGATCCGCAATCATGACCCGTGCATCTCCTGTTCCGCGCACTTCCTCGACCTCGACGTGGTGCGCCGGTGACCGCGTCGCGGGCCGTCGTGATCGGCGTCGGCAACGAATTCCGCGGTGACGACGGGATCGGCCTCACTGTCGCGTTCCAGATCGAGCGACTAGGCCTCCCCGGAGTTGTCGTGGCCCGGTGTGAGGGCGACCCCACAGAACTATTGGACATCTGGACGGGTGTCGGCCTCGCGGTCGTCATCGATGCCGTTCGCCGCGACCCGGCGACTGCGGGTCGAATCCGACGGGTCGGCGTCGACGCGCTGCGCGGCGGTTCGGGCAACACCGGTTCCCACGCTCTGTCCATTCCCGAGGCCGTGCCACTCGGGCGCGCGCTGGACCGCGTCCCCGGCGAACTCGTCGTCGTCGCGGTGGAGGCCGACTGCTTCGACTTCGGCGTGGGTCTCTGCGAGCCGGTCGCCGCCGCGGTGCCGCGAGCGGTCGAGGCGGTGCTGACGGAGTTGCGGCATGTCGTACGGATCGATGACGTCACTCCCGGTGTGAACGAGGATGAGGCACGCTGACATCGACCCGCGGCCCCATGTCCTCGACGAGGTCGAGCACGCACTGGAAACCCTCGGCGAGACAGACTGTCAGGGGCACGATGTCCGGGATAGCGGCGGTATCCGCGTTGATAGCGATACAGCACGTTTCGACATGCGAGGTCAGCGTCACGTTCACCGCGGTACCGATGGTGGGGCCGAAGGCATACATCCGGTCGATCCGCGCCCCCGCCAGATACAGCGGAACTGGCGAACCCGGGACGTCGGAGGCCACGAAGTCGACGTGTTTGAGCATTTCTGTGAGCAGTCCGACCGGCAATCGATTGAGGCCTGCGGCGACAGCGCTGGAGAAGGGGATCGCCGGTTCGTGACGCCAGCCGGCGATCGTGGTGTCGACGGCGCGCATGAGGTCGGCGGTACCGGCGATGTCGACCGGTAGCGCGAAGCGGGCGAGCGTGATGCGATTGCCGCCCAGCGGATCGTCGGGCGCGCGCAGGCTGATCGGCATGGTCAGCCGCAGCTGATGTATCTGTTCCCCGTGCCGTGCGTGATAGGCCCGCATACCGATGATCACCGCCGTCAGAAAAGCGTCGTTCATGGTGACGCCCACGATCTGTGCGGCCCGATGTAATTGCGCGACAGGAACTTCGAGCATCGCCAGTTCGCGGCGGGTACTCCGTCCGGTCATCACCGGCGACATCGTCGAGGTGATCGGCCGGACCAGGCGGGCCAGCGAGGTGGCCAGCCTGGAACCGTCACGGACCGCCCGCGCCGGGTGGGTGACAGCTCGCCATGCGGTGGGCAGTGTCGCGGTGATGCCGCCCCGGAGGAGATCTGTGCCGACCGCCCAATTCCACGCGGCGATATCGAGCAGCCCGGTGGTGCTGCCGGCGGGCGGCTCCGGCGCGTCGGCGCGATCAGTGCCCGCCCGGTCGACGTCGAGCATCTCCGTCGCGATCCGGATGCCGCCGATGCCATCGGTGAGGCTGTGGTGCACGGTCAGCACCACCGCGCATCCGCCGCCGTCCAGACCGGTCAGCACAGTCGACCGCCACAGTGGCCGCACGGGATCGAACGCGGTCATCGCCTCGGTGCGGGCGAAGTCGACCACGGCGGACAGGGTCGCCGGTTGCGGTAGCGCGGCGCGGCGCACATGCCAGAGCAGGTCGAAATCGGGATCCGGTGCCCACTTCGGCGGAGCGAGACCGAACGGTACACGCACCAGCCGCTCCCGCAGTCTGGGAACCAGACGGGTGCCACGATCTATCGTGCGAACCAAGCGATCCCAGTCGGGTTCGGCGTCGAGCAGCAGGACCGAGACTATCGTCGAGCGCAGCGCCGGGTCGCGCTCCATGTTCCACGAGAACAGGTCCGACTGCGACATATGGGTTTCGCGGTATTCCATCGCCTGCTGCCTTCGCCTGAGTGAGTTCAGCGTGTCGAACCCACCCGACCCGATTCGGCACTCTCACCGACGTCGCGAGGATTTGTGCGGATCGACGTCGGGGTTCCGGCAACGCCGTGCCGGTTTTACCTACCGAACAGTCTGCTTGGATTCGGCCGATTTCGCGCGGACACGAAGACCTCTATGGGGAGGCCGTTCGTCCTCTGTTCGGGCCACCCACCGGTTCGCGCTCGGTCAGCTGGTCCTGGCGATGATGACCGGCACTTGGGCTCCGTGCAGTACCGCCTGGCTTACCGATCCCAAGGTCATTCCGGCGAAACCGCCACGGCCGTGGCTTCCGACCACGATCAATTCCGCGTGTTCGCCGGTCTCGAGCAGACGCTTCGCCGGGCGGTCCTCGACGACGATCCGTCTGACCGCGACATCCGGATACGTCTCGCCGTAGCCCGCCAGACTCTCCGACAGCAGTGCTTCACCCTGTTGTTGCAGGTCGTCGCGCGACACGTACCGGAACGACTCCGACCAGGTCAGCACCGCGACGACATCTGTCCCGCGGCGCGCCGCTTGGTCGAAGGCGATCTCCACCGCACGCTTGCTACAGGAGGAGCCATCGACGCCGACGACCACCGGCCCGGGCCGACCCGCTGTTTCCGGTACCTCGGGAATCACCGCGACCGGGCATTCGGCATGCCGGGCGAGCGCCGTGCTCACCGAACCGAGCAGGGTGCGCCCGAAGGCGCCGTGCCCCCGAGTGCCGACGACGATCAGGTCCGCGTTCTTGGATCGGTCGCGCAAGGTCGGGATGGGCGGTGCTTCGACCAGATCGGTGGTGATGACGAGGTCACCGATCGGCGCGGCAGCCGTCGCCGCGGTTTCGGAGGCGGCGTCGAGTGCGTCCCGACCCGACTCGCGGAACCGTTCGTAGTCGTACTGGTCGAATGCGATACCCGGTCCGAACTCCGTCGGCGCGACGATTGCCTCGAGGATGTCGAGCCGGGCGCCGCGTCGAGCCGCGTCGATCGCGGCCCAACGCACGGCGGCGAGTCCGTCGGGCGATCCGTCGATGCCGACGACAATGGGGAGGTTGTTGGGAGACATGAGATTCGCTTCCTGACGGATTCGGGGCGGGCGCTGCGAGGCGACGGCCCGTTGATTCGACTATCCGTAGGTTAGGAATTTCTGTCGGTGCGCGATGCGGCCGTTCGGCCCGAATGACCGGGTCCGAAGGCACATTCCCGGAAGTGGACGTGTTGACGGTGGCGGCGCTCTGCTGCCTCATTCCTTCTTGGCGGGCGTGTCCAGCTTGGAGGCGATGACCGCGGCCTGGGTCCGCCGCTCGACGCCGAGTTTGGTCAGCAGTCGGGATACATAGTTCTTGACTGTCTTTTCCGCCAGGTACATGCGCGCGGCGATCTGCCTGTTCGTGAGTCCCTCACCGAGCAGTCCGAGCAGCACCCGCTCTTGATCGGTCAGTGCGGCCAAGGGGCCGGTCTTGGTCTCGGTTTCGGCGCGCAATTTCGCCATGAGTGCCGCTGCGGCCCGATTGTCGAGCAATGATTTGCCTGCCCCGACGTCGCGGATGGCGTCGACGAGTTCGGTGGTGCCGATGTCCTTGACCACGTAGCCGCTGGCACCGGCGAGGATCGCGTCGAGCATCGCCTGCTCGTCGGTGAACGACGTCAGAATCAGGCAACGGAGGTCGGGGTGCTGGTCGAGTAGTTCGCGGCACAGTTCGATGCCGTTGCCGTCCGGCAGTCGGACATCGAGCACGACGACTTCCGGCCGCAGGGCTGGGATACGCGCGAGTGCGTGGGATACGCTGCCGGCCTCGCCGATCACCTCGAGATCCGGCTCGGCCTCGATCAGATCGGCGACTCCTCGGCGCACAATGTGGTGGTCGTCCACCAAGAAAACCGTGGTCATGCGGACCTACCTTTGTCGCCCATTTTGTCAGCTTACGACGGCATTCGGTGATGTGTGCCGTGGACGGGCCTCTGACGAATGACCCGGGTCCGTCGATTCCTGTCCGTCCCACACGCGGCGCGCGAGTGAGATGGTGTCGGCCAATGTCAGCGCGGTATCCACCGGCGTCGCATCCGACCAATCGGCCGCTGTCCTCGACATGGCCGCGGCGATCGAGGGTGTCGCGTCGGAGTCGCCGACGGCGCGGTGACGAAGACGGCCGTCGGCGACCGAGGGCGGGCATTGGCATCGCAATTGCAGCAGGTCCGCGTGTGTCTCGCCCGCGAGGTCGCTCGCATGCGCGCGTTCGTCGGCGTCGATCCAGCTCGCGTCCAGGATTACCGAGTGACCGGTCGCCAGGAGTTCTCGGGCCATCGCACGGATCTCGGCGTAGACACGCGCCTTCGCGGTGGCCGAGTATGTGCCCGCGCCGAAGTCGACGGTGGTCCCGATGACCTCCCTGGTGGCTCGTAACTGCTTGCGCACGTGGTCACTGGAGAGCAGGACCGCGCCGGTCGCCGCCGCGAGTTCGCGGGCGACGGTCGATTTGCCGGTGCCGGGTAGCCCGCCCACCAGTACGAGACGGACGGCCGCTCGCTCGAGGTGGCGCAGTGACAGCAGAAGATGCCGCCGCACGCGGTCACGGGCGGCTTCCTCGCCCTGGCCGAAGCGGATAGCGTCGACTTTCGCGCGGACGAGAGCACGGTAGGCGATGTAGTGCGAGCGCAAAGACGGTGGAGCGGCGTCGGCGGTCACCCGCTGGTAGTCGTCGAGGAGCCGCGTGCCCAGGTCCGCATGGCCGCGGAACTCCAGATCCATTGCCAGAAAAGCGATGTCGTCGATGCGGTCGAGGTACCGCAGCCGGTCGTCGAAGTCCAGGCAGTCCAGCACGCGAAACCCGTCGGCCAGCTCGAAGATGTCCTCGGCCTGGAGATCGCCGTGCCCATCGATGATGTCGCCTGCGGCGATCCGGTTGTTCAGCAAGGGTTCCCGGCCGTCGATGTAGCGCATGGCCTTGTGCCCGATCCTGGTCAGGACGGCGGGATCGACGACATCGGTCCGCTGATCCGCGAGGCTGTCCAGCAGAACCTGCCACCGTAGTCGTAGGGCCGTGGCAGTGCCTTCGGCGTCGATTTCGCTGCCACGTAGTGCTCTTGCGTGGAAATCGGCCAGTACCCGAACCAGAGCGGACAACTCGGCACCGCGCTCGGCTGGATCGGCCAGAACGTTGGACAACCTGGCACCCTCGGGCATGCGCCGCATGACGATCACCGGCTCGGCGGGGCCGCCCGCCGGATCGCTGAGATGGGACAGGCCGATATAGACGTCCGAGGCCAATCGGCGATTCAGTTCCAGTTCTCTCGCGCAGGCGCGTTCCCGTAGTTCCGGTGTGCTGAAGTCGAGGAAATCGGTGCGAATCGCCTTCTTCACCTTGTAGGCCCGGTCGGCGTAGAGCGCCACCAGGCCGGTATGGGTCTCCCGCAGTTCGGCGGGCGCCGCGTACTCGCTCATGGCGCGATCCCTTTCGATGTGGATACGCCCAGAATCGCGGATCGGTGCTCGCCCTGGGATGGCCGAAGGTCATCGAAGCGTGGGATTTCCGCATCTGTACGGACCGACCGCGCATCGGGCTGCGGAAGTCCCACGTGTAGGGGTCGTCCTGCTCTAACCCGGAACCGTCCGATAGCGGCAGCGTGAAGGAGCGAGTGTGGGGTATGTGGAGAGACGACGAGAGGATGCCGGCAGATGAATGACCGACTGCCCGACGACATCGCGATCGCGGCTCTCACACTGGCTGTGCGGGCGCCGTCGGCCGGCAACACGCAACCGTGGCGGTTCGGCGTCAGCGAGCGCGGATTACGCCTGTACCTCGATGGGAGCAGGGTCCGTTCCGGCATCGATCCCAGCGGCCGCGAGTCGGTGCTGAGCTGCGGCGCCGTGCTGCACCACCTGTGTATCGCGCTCGCAGCGCTCGGTTGGCTGGGCGTGGTGCAACGCCTGCCCGATCCGAGAAATCCGGACCACCTCGCCTCGATCGGATTGATGCGGCATCGACCGACCATGACCGACGTCGCACTGAACGCCGCGATCACCCACAGGCGTTCGGATCACAGGCCTTTCGGCTCTGGGCCGGTTCCGCCCGGCTACTTCGGGCTGGTGTCCGAGCGCGCCGCGGCGGCGGGCGCGAAGGTCCGCCAGGCAACCGATGAACCGCGTGAACGATTGGCCGAGTTGATGCGCGCGCCGTTGCCGGCAGTGCGCACACCGGACCTTCTCGCGCCGACCTCCGTGCCCGAGATCTTCGTCGCGCTTCGGCCGGTCGAGCTCGATTGCGCAGACTTGCTCGTGCTCGGCACCGACTCCGACGAGCGCGAATCGTGGTTACGCGCGGGGGAAGCCGCCAGCGCGGTCCTGTTGACCGCGACCAATATCGGATTGGCGACCTGCCTGAGGAGTTGGCCTTTCACCGCCCGTGAACTCCGCGCCGCGATTCGTCGCCGGGTGCTCGACGGTGCAGCACACCCGCAGGCTGTTGTTCGCATCGGGTCCGCACCTGTCGGTCCTGCGTTGCCGCTACCGGGTCGGCGTCCGCTTCAGGACATACTCGTGCCGATCGGTGCCGATGCACACGACGCCGATTGCTGACCGGAGCCGCGCGCCGCGGAAAGTGGCGGCCTCAGTCCGTGGGACGCGAGTATTCGGCGACGGCCTCGATTACGGATACCAATCGCGACCTGGCGTCGCGCGCGATCGCTGCCAGCGCCGCTTGGTCCTCGGTGTCCACGAGTCGTAGCGGGTCCACGGCTTCGATGATGGTCGTTTCGCCGTCGGCGCGCAGCACGATATTGAACGAGAGCAGCAGCCCGGCTCTGGGATCGAGTTCGAGTGCTCGATGCGCCAGTTCCGCGTTGTACGCGCCGAGGATCCGGCAGTCCTGCATCGCGGTGCCTGGGCCTGCCTGGAACGTCGCGCGCGCATCTACTTCGGTCAGGACAGTGAACCCTTTGTCGGTCAACGTGTTTCGAACCAGCGTAACGGCCTTGGGGAGCGTCGCCGGTAGCCGGATCGCCAGGTCGGGCCTGGTGACTACAGGTAACCGGATCTCGGTGACGAGATCATTCGGATGCACAGCCTCGTCCGGTGCCACCAGATAGACCTCGGTGGGTGGTCCGCAGGCGTAGAGGTTCGAAGCGCCGATCCAGTCGTAGAGGTCCCGGTAGGCGGTGCCGATGTGCTCGTAGCCGCCGTGATGGGTCACGTAGGCGAACCGCATGGGTTCGGTTCGCCGCACGGTGATCTGTTCGGTGGTGCCGTCGACCGGACCTGCGGTGACAGGCAGCCCGAAGTCCGCCTCTGTCGTGTGACCCGGTCCGAATTCACCGTGGTAGGTCGTCGACGGCGGGCCCGTAGGTACGAGCCCGATGCGGCCCGCGAGCTCGTACAGTTGCCGCATTCCCGCGCCGATATCGTCTCCCGCCTGCTCGGCGCGCACCGCATGCCGGAGTTCGAGTCGAGTGTGCGGCGCGGACTGTGCCACCGTGATCCGATGCGACATCGTCGTCCTTCCGTTCAGAGCGGATGTGCTTGGCGGTCGACCTCGGTGCGGCCGATGCGTTCGCCCCACGCCTTCGCGCGCTTCAGCTCTTTCGTCGAGGCCGGTCCCAGCACGTTGTAGACCAAGAACTCCGCCGGATCGCCGACGAGTTGATAGCCGAGGCGCCGCAGCTGTTTTCCGATGGAGTGCGCGGCCGACCCGGGAGGAGGGAGTAGGTGGACGACCCGGGTTTCGAAAGCCGCGGCTCGCGTACCCGGTGCCGGTGCGTGGGCGTTGGCCAGCCACTCCCGGATACCGAGATCGATCACGATCGGCGCACTCGTCCGGTGTGTCGCGATACGGCGCTCACGGGTGCCGCTCATCCCGAACAGATGGGTCCGGGCCCCGACGACGAGCAGGTCGACCGTCGGCTCGGGTTGCTCGCCCGCCGCGACCACGTTCATCACCTCGACCGTGCCGGAGGCACGCAATCCCGCCGCGACGGCCTCCGCGAATTCGGCGGTGCTGCCGAACAGTGATTCGTAGACCACTCGGGCGTGCATCGGAGTACTCCTGCTCCTGTACCGGATAACTCGACGTTACTGCGGCGCACACCGGTGACACAGTGCCGAACTGCCATTCGCCGATGGACATTGGGCCATGGTCGGGCTCGGTGGTCGGACCGTCGACCCGAGGATCGGTGGCTCACGAGGAGAGGTCTTTTGTCCCTGCCGTATCGCCGCCTCGGCCGAGGAGGCTCGATATCGACACACTCACACAGACGAGAGGCTAGATCATGGCCGAGCATCATTTCGCACAGTCCGGCCCCCCGATAATCGCCGCGATCGACAGCTCGGCTTGTTCGTACCAGGCAGCGGCTTGGGCTGCTCTCGATGCCGTGCTGCACCGCAGTCCTCTGCACCTGCTGATCGCCGTCGGGATTCCGCTGGGGTTCGGTCGCGGCGCGGCACCGAGCGCCTCGGATGCGGAGTGGCTGCGCCGTGACGGTGAGCGCGTACTCGTCGAGGCCACCCGGATCGCGCGGGAGGCGGTGCCGGGTGAGGAGCTCGAACTCACGACCGAGGTGACATTCGAGAATGTGATTCCGGCACTGCTCGACCGTTCGGAACGGGCACGGATGCTCGTGGTCGGAAGCAGGGGTGTCGGCGCGTTTCATCCCGGAGTGCTCGGATCGGTGACCACGGCTGTCGTGCGACACGCGCACTGCCCGGTGGCAGTCATGCACGACATCGCCGATATCGACCCGGATCAGGGCAAGCGTCCGGTGATTGTCGGGGTGGACGGCTCGAGCAACAGCGTCCCCGCCATCGAGCTGGCGTTCGAGGAAGCCTCGCTGCGCAAAGTGTCCTTGACCGCCCTGCACACCTGGAGCGACGCCAGCGGTCTCGATCTGCCCTGGTCGGGCTGGGAGGCGGCCCGCGAGTCGGAAGAAGCCCTGCTTGCCGAGCAGTTGGCCGGCCTGCGCGAGCGCTATCCCGATGTGCCGGTCCAGCGGATCAGCAAGGTTGATCGGCCCGCGCGCGCACTGCTCGAGGCATCGGCGAATGCTCAGCTGCTGGTTGTCGGAAGCCACGGCCGCGGTGGCTTCGCGGGCATGATGCTCGGCTCGACCAGCAACGCGCTGCTGCATTCGGCGCAGTGCCCGATGATCGTCGTCCGAAATGGCCAACGTCACCGGTCCTGAGGGCTTTGGCACCTGGTGAAGCCACAGATCCGACTGCCAGGATCGAGTGGTGGCAGCGGCCGTGGCCGATCCGGTGACGGCGCACCTCGGAGATAGGCAGCGCGAATGACCGGACTCGGCCCGTTGGATTCGGGTTTCATGGAACTGGAGGACACCGACCGCCACGTGAGTGCCGGAATCGGCGCGGTGGCGATCGTGGCCGGCCCGCCCCCCACGCGCGCCGAGTTCAGCACGATGCTCGCCGAGCGATCGCGCAGAGATCCGCGACTGCGCCAGAGGGTCCAGCGCGCACCGTGGGATATCGCCGCTCCGGAATGGGTCGACGATTCGAGTTTCGACATCGGACACCATCTTCGTTGGATGGCCCTGCCCGAACCGGCCGACGAAGCCGCGCTGTGCGAACTGATCGCCGTGGTGATGGAAGAACGGTTCGACCGAGACCATCCGCTGTGGCAATGCGTCGTCATCGAACACCTTGCGGGAGGGCGATGGGCTGTGGTGGTGAAAGCCCACCACAGCATGGTCGACGGGATCTCCGGGATCACCATGTTCGAGCGGCTGTGTGACGAATCGGTCGACCTCGCCTCGACTTCGCGGTCGGCGAAGGATTCACCGACCGACTGGCGTCGACTACTGGTCAGGGGGCTGAGGCTGCCGATCGACGTGCCGCGGACAGTGCTGGCGACCGTTCGGGCAGCTGTGCCGCTGATCCTGGATGTGGTTCTGCCCGCGACGGATTCGTCACTCAACGGTCCGATCGGACGGCAACGCCGATACGCGGTGGCGAAGACCTCGCTACCGGAGGTCCGCGAGATCCGGACGACGTTCGGGGTGACCATCAACGACGTCGCCCTCGCCGCGGTGGCCTCGGCGTTCCGGACAGTACTACTCGGGCGCGGCGAGGAGCCACGAGCCGACAAACTACGTGTCCTTGCCCCGGTATCGATGCGCGCCTCGGGCGCGAAAAATATTCTCGACAACCGGGTTTCGGCGATGTTGCCGCTGCTGCCGGTCGAGCTGCCGCACCCGGTCGAGCAGTTGGCCGCGGTGCACACCCGATTGTCGCGACACAAGGTCAGAGGCGAAGCGGGCGCGGCGAATTCGCTCCTCGGACTCGCCGATCGACTGCCGTTCGCGCCGGTGGCCTTGGCGCTGCGCTTGGTGACGATGTATCCCCAGCACAGCGTCTCCGTACTCGCGACCAATGTCCCCGGCCCGAAACACCGCCTACATCTGCACGGCGGAGAAGTGCTCGAGATCTTCGCCTACGCCCCGATCGCCATGCGCTTGCGCACGGGGATCACCATCCTCAGCTACGGCGACCAGCTTGTATTCGGTATCACCGGTGACTACGACAGCACGCCCGATATCGCCATGATCGCCTCCGGTATCGAGAAAGCCGTCGCGGAGTTGCTTCGACACGCGCGACAGGACCCCGACGCCACTTCCCGGTACCGCTCGATCGTCGCCGAACGGGTGCCGGAGGGCCGGTGAACCCGTGACTTTCGACCATCGTCGGCCGTGCGGGCGGCGCGGGATGCTCGATCGACAACACCACCGAATCGAAGGAATCTCATCATGAGCACTTTCAGCGGACGCACCGCGATCGTCACCGGCGGCGCGCGTGGCATCGGTGCCGCCATCGCGAGCGCGTTGGTCAAAGAGGACATCTCGGTGGTGATCGCCGACCTTCTCGAATACGACGGCACCGAACTCGCGCGCACGCTCGGCCCGAACGCGAAGTTCTGCCGACTCGACGTCACCGACGAGGCAAACTGGAACACGGTGGTGGACGAAGCGGAAGCGGTTTTCGGTCCGTTGGCCATTCTGGTGAACAACGCGGGCATCCTCGATTTCGGCACCATCGATACGCAGTCGCCCGCCATGTTCCGGCACGTGGTGGACGTGAACCTGTACGGCGCCTGGCTCGGAATGCACACCGCTGTCCCGCGACTTCGTGCCAACGGTGGCGGGGTCATCGTCAACATCTCCTCGACAGCGGGACTGGCGGGATACGCCGGAATCGGCGCGTACGTGGCGAGCAAGTGGGGCCTGCGCGGACTGACCAAGTCCGCCGCGGTGGAACTGGGGGCAGCGGGAATCCGCGTGTGCTCGGTGCACCCGGGACCCATCCACACCCCGATGACCGCGGGGCACGGCGACGCGCTCGCCGCGGCTCAGCCGCTGGCACGGTACGGAGAGCCCGAGGAGGTCGCCGCGATGGTCCGGTTCGTGATCACCGAGGCCAGCTTCTCCACCGGCTCGGAGTTCGTACTCGACGGCGGCGCGACCGCAGGCCAGGCCTTGCCACTGCCCGACGCGTCCTAGGCGGCGGGTCCGATGGTCGGATACGTGTCCAGCGGTCTGCGGCCCGGCCGGCCGGGCCGGGAATGGGCGTCGAGAACGGCGGGTCGCGAATTCTCGTCGACTGCGATCACCGGGACGGTGATATGTCTGGCGCTCGTACTGGTCGCCGCAGTGATCGGTACCGTGATCGCACTCGATACCGCGGCAACGATCCGCGCCGAGAACGTCGGCAAGGTCGCCGTCAGCGCGACCCTCACCGTGGACCCACAGCGTGCCGCGCCCCCCGACAGGCGATTCCAGGCTCCTGTGGAATGGACCGTCGACGGACGGACTGCGCGAGCCACCGTTCACGTGCCGGACGACGCGACACGCGGCTCACACGTGGTCGTATGGCTCGACGCGAAGGGCAACCTGGTCGGCCCCCGGAGGAATTCGTGGCATGCGGCAATGGCCGGCGTCAGTTCTGGCGCCACGATCCTGCTGGCCCCGATTTCGGGCGCACTGTTTTTCAGCTGGGCGGCCGGACGTTTGGAAGGTCGCGGGCACGGCTCGCGACGGCACGGTACCGGTGGCGGCACGACCACCGGGCCAGAGAGGAATAGCGGTCATGTATTGGAATGATCAGATGTATTGGCATGGCGGTGTGATGAACGGCTGGATGTTCGTTCTCGTTGTTCTCGCATTGATACCGTTGTGGCTGGCGTTGGCCGTGGGCATAGCGGCGGCGATGCGGAACGCGGCGCGGCCCGAGCGCGGGCAAACCCCCCGATCAGGGGATGCTCCGATCGGAGGTATCGAATCCCGTACGCCCACGGAAATTCTCGCGCTCCGATTCGCCAACGGTCAGTTGGACGAGACCGAATATCTGCGACGGTTGTCGATATTGCATCATCGCGTGGACGACCCAGGGTTGTCGGGAAAACCGCGAGCTCGTCCGGATGATCTGTAGCAGGTCCGAACGGACGGTATCGGGCGTGCTCTGCGAGGCGCGCTGACGATGTCCTGCGTCCAATGGGTCGCGCTGCGGCTACCGCTCGGTGGGGGTTTCGGTGTGGGTGGGTTGGAATAGTTCGATCAGGTTGCCGGCGGGATCGGCGATCAGTATCTGACTTCCGCCGGGTCCGGCGACCTTGTCGCTGTCGAATGCGATATCGGCGTCGCGCAGGCGTGCGATCTCGGCGTCGAGGTCATCGACGGGTAGCTGAATGCGGTTACCACCTCCGGCTGTGTCGGCGGGCGTGGCGCGGGCACCGGAACTGGAAGGCCCCGACAGCAGTAGCCGTAGTGGCCCGTGGGTGACGTCGGCGAATGCGGGTTCTGCGTTGGTGTGCAGGGTGAAACCGAGGTGGTTGGTGTAGAAGTCGATGGCCGCTTGCACGTCGTCGACGAGGTAGCGGATATCGGCGTATTCGGTCGATGTGGGCAATTTTGTTCGTTCCTTCCTGGCGGTTTATCGGGTGGCGGGGACCGGCAGCAGATGGCGGGTGCGGGTGTCGATTTCGGTGGCGGTGGCCTGGAACAAGGGGTAGCTGTCTTCGTCGGTGTTGCCGGTCGCCGCCGGGTCGGCGATGCTCCAGTGGATCGCAGCTGTGCTGTTCCCGAAGTCGGGGCAGATTTCTCGGGCCTTGTCGCACAGGGTGATCACCGCGTCGAACCGGCGCTCGCCGAGGGGGGCGAGGTGGCGAGGGGACTGGTCGGAGATGTCTCTCCCGTACTCCCGCCGCAGGACCCGCACCGTTTTGGGGTGCATAGCGGGTTTCGGGCGGCTACCGGCACTGAGGACTTCGACGTGTCCACCGCAGTGGCGCCGCAACAGGGCCTGCGCGATCGCTGAGCGCGCGCTGTTGCCGGTGCACACGAACAGCACTGCCAGCGGTCCTGTAGGTTCGAATGCCGTTGGCGCGCAGCGAAGTCGAAGCGCAGGATGCAGCGCCGCGCCCGCGCCGATCAGTATGTCGGCGCAGTGGTCGAGATTCAGGTGGTAGTAGCTGTCGCGCCCGTCGTAGCTGCTGCGCGTGCTGGTCACCAGCCCGCCGTCGCGGAGCAATCGCAGGTGATAGGAGACCAGGTTCTGCGGTTCACCGACCTGTGTCACCAGTTCCCGGACCCGGTAGTCACCGCGGGACAGTTCGTTGCGGTATCCGTCCTCGGGCGGGACATATGTGTACGCACGTGAGCGGCTGGGGGAGTTCTGGGGGTACCTGGCGGGATGGTGTTTCGTGGTCGGCAAGACCACCTCGTGCGCGGCGATGGCGCTGACGGTCGGTGTGTACGCCTTGCCCGAGCACGCGCACGCTGTCGCTGTCGCGGCGGTCGTCGCATTGACGGCGGTGAACTATCGGGGCGTGCAGAAGTCCTCGCTGACCACCCGTGTGGTCGTCGCGATCGTGCTCGCGGTGCTCGCAGCGGTGGTGGTCGCGGCGCTGAGTGCCGGATCCCCCGATGTCGCACGGCTGGAATTCGGTTCCGGCATAAGCATGTTCGGGGTATTGCAGAGCGCGGGTCTGCTGTTCTTCGCCTTCGCCGGTTACGCGCGGATCGCGACGCTCGGTGAGGAGGTTCGTGACCCGGCGCGCGCGATTCCCCGCGCGATTCCACTCGCCCTCGCCCTCGGTATCGCTGTGCTCGTGTACGTGGCTGTCGTGGTCGCCGCGCTGATGGTGTTGGGGCCACAGGATCTGTCGCGAGCGAGCGCGCCCTTGTCGCAGGTGGTGCGGTCGGCCGGGGCCTCCTGATCTACTACGCGATCGCGAACGTCTGCGCGTGGACACTGCCCGCGACCGAGGGACGACCGATGCGGGTGATCCCGGCGGTCGGGTTGATCGGATGCTCGGCCCTTGCCTTCACACCGCCGTCCTCGTCGGCGCTTGCGGGCGCGCTGGTCGTCTTCATCGGTGCTGTGATCTACGCCGTTCGCCGCGGGAGCGCTCCGAGAGGCAGCGCCGGGCATCGCCGAGTCGGGCTCCCTCACAACCCGGATGGATAGGTCTCGGGTATCGTGCCGTCGATCCATTGGCGGGTCGGTTCCAACGGCGTGATCGCGGTGGTCACGTCGAGGTGAATGAGTGCGTCGAACTGGTCTGCTGGTCTGGCGTGGTAGTAGTGGCTCTGGCGTTCGGTACCGGGGTGGTAGATCACCCCGATGGCTCGCTGCAGCCGCGGTTGTCGCAGGATATCGATCGCGTCGCCAGGAAGGTCCATGCGGAGCACGAATTCCGTCATGCCGGTGTCGTGCATCAACTCTTCCATGCTCGACCCGAGTGCCGGCCGTACGCCCTCGCGTTTGGCGGGACCGCCCCATTCCTCGGCGGCCGTGACCGAGCCGGCGTAGGTGCTGAATCCGATGCAACGGCAAGCGGCACCGTATTTCTGACGGACCAACTGGCCGAGCGTCAGCTGGTCTTCCGCGCCCATCTCGGTCGCGCGGGCGTCGCCCACGTGCGAGTTGTGCGCCCACACCACGATCCGCGCCTTTCGGTCGCCCGGCTCGTCGGGCTGTAGGTGTTCGACCAGCGCGTCCAGCGTCTCGGCCATATGCCGGTCTCGTAGATTCCACGACGAGACGCGGTCGCCGAACATCGCGCGGTAATACGTCTCCGCGTCATGAACGGTCCACGCATTGCGGAGTGCGTCGAATCGGTCGTCGGCGTCGGCGGGGTCCGAATCCTCCCGCGCCAGGAGATCGTCTCGTAGTTCGACGAGCTGCTCGATCGCCTGCGTCTCGCAGGATCTTCCCGCTCCGAAAGCGGCCGCGAATCCATACGCTTGTCCGTCGTCGCCCGAGATATGGTCGAAACAGCCGTATCGGTCGCGCGCCCGCAGCGCCGCGCGGGGATCCACGCGGTCGAGGTAGTCGATCACCTGCTGCATGGATCGGTGCATGCTGTACAGGTCGAGGCCGTAGAACCCGGTGCGCGGGAGATCACGTGATCGCTGTTCACGGTTGTGATCGTGTAGCCAGGCGATGAAATCGCGGACCACCGTATTGCGCCACATCCAGGAGGGGAAGCGCTCGAATCCGCGCAGAGCCTCCTCGGCGGTGGTGTCCGGCCCGTGCCCGCGTACGTAGCGGTTCGCTCGGTAAGCGTCCGGCCAGTCGGCCTCGGCGGCGACCGCGGTGAAACCCTTGTTCTCGATCAGCCAGCGGGTGATCGCCGCCCGCGCGGCATAGAATTCCTCTGTGCCATGCGAGCTTTCGCCGATCAACACGATCTGTGCGTCGCCGATCAGTTCCTCGAGGACATGCGTGGGTGGCACGCCGCCCGGTGCCTCGACGGCGGCCGCGGCGATGGTCGCCGCGATATCGATGGGTGGCACAGCTGTTCCCGTGGTCCGCGTGCTCAGCAGCACCCGGACCTGTTCGTCGGTGACCTGGGTGAAGTCCCAGAACGACGCACCGACCGACCCGAACGGCGAAGGCATTGTCGCGCAGACCACTTCATCGACGCCTGCCCCCAGCTCACGGCAGGTCGACTCGGGCGCGGCCGGGACCGCCACGATGATTCGCTTGGGTTGGTCCGCCCGTATCGCGTCGACCGCGGCGAACATGCTCGCACCCGTGGCCAATCCGTCGTCCACCAGGATCACCGTCCGCCCCGCCATCTCGAGCGGGCCGCGGTCGCCACGGTAGGCCGCTTCGCGGCGATACAACTCGTCGGTCTCCGTGCGGGCGATCCGGCGGACCTCCTCTGCGGTGATATGCAATCCGCGGATCATGTCGTCGTTGAGCACGATTCTGCCGCCCATCGCCAGCGCGCCGATGGCGAATTCCGGATGGCTCGGGGCGCCGAGCTTGCGCACGATCAGCGTATCCAGAGGTGCGTCGAGCGCCGCGGCGACTTCCCAGGCGACCGGGACACCGCCACGGGCCAGGCCGAGCACGAGCACGTCCGGGTCGTCGCGATAGTGTTCGAGCAACCCGGCGAGGACCCGCCCCGCCTCGTGCCTGTCACGGAAGATCGCCCGGGGAGTATCGGATTCCACGTGAACCTGATTCATCGTTTTCCCTAAGTTGCCGAGTGGACCGAGTCGTGTTCTTACAGCTCGCCGACCGCGGACCCGTTCCGTTCGCTCCCACGTACGGGCAGGCCCAGCGTGCTGCGGTGACAGGCCAGCGCCACGTCGGTTGCGGTGACCACTCCGGTGAGTCGTCCTTGCTGATCGACGGCGGCGATGATGTCGATGTGAGGCCGCAGTACCACCCGGGCTGCGACATCGCTGAGTGATCGGTCCTCGGGGACCTTGGCGGCGGCGGGCAGCGGTCGGGCTACCGCGTGTACCGATGTCTGCTCACGGGAGTGAACCGGCAGGGCGGTGAGATCCGACCAGGACAACACAGCGACCGGCTGCCCGGCCGCGTCCACCACCGGGAACACCCGATGGTCGGTGCGCATCTCAGGGGAGCGCAGTAGTTCCGCGACCGACCAGGACATCGGGATCGCCACCGGGTGGGATGTCATCACGTCGCGAATCACGATGTCGCCCAATTGGTGTCGTAGCCCTGCGGTGGTGAGCTCTGCGTTGGCCGCCGAGTAGAGGAACCAGCCGAGGAGCATGAGCCAGATGCCGCCGGGATTGCCGACCAGGATCAATTCCGCTGCGCCGAGCGCCAGCAGGAAGAGCCCGAGGATCCGGCCGCTGCGGGCAGCGATGGTGGCCGCGCGCAGCCGGTCACCGGTTGAGCGCCATACGAGGGCGCGCAACACCCGGCCGCCGTCCAGAGGCGCGCCGGGCAGCAGATTGAACACAGCCAGTAGGAGATTCATCGTGGCGAGCCACATCAGGGTGTGCAGGACGGCTTCCCCCGCCGCGTCCCCGAGGATACCGGCGACGGAGAAGAAGCCGATGGCGAGCAGCAAGCTGGTCAATGGACCGGCCAGTGCGATGCGCAGATCAGACCGTGCGTCCTTCGGTTCGTCGGCGAGTTCGGAGACTCCACCCAGCAGCCACAGCACCACGCCGTCCACCTGTATGTCCGCGCGCCGGGCGAGCACCGAGTGAGCGATCTCGTGCAGGAGCAGCGATACGAGTAGACCGACCGCGCCCATGGCCGCGATCAGCCAGACGTTCACGGACCCGCCGAAGGCGCTGACCAGGGACTGGCCGAGCAACAGAATGAACAGGGCGAGTGTGACCAACGCCGACCAGTGCGCGCCGACGCGGATGCCCGCGATCCGGCCGAATGAGACAGTTTCTCGCAGCATCACGACTCCGCGCCGTCTGCGCCGACCAAGCCCTCCGCGAGTAGTAGGCGATGTGCCTGCTGCGCGGCGGAAGCCATTCGGTCGTTCTCGATTTCATCGATCGGCAGGCGCTCGGCGCCGCGCGCGAGTAGCGCTACCGCGGCGCCCAGAACCTTCACCCGGTCTTCGAGGTGAACGAGCCGATCGGCGTCGGCCCGCCCGTTGCCTTCGGAGGTAGTGGTCGGTTCGAACCGCTGCACCTCCTCACTGTCGAGATCGCCGGACAGGACACGGAACAGCGGCATCGGCATGACCGCGGACACCTTGTTCAGCTGTCCGGGCGAGAACAAGTCGTTCAGCGCTCTGGTGACCGCGCCCGCGATCTCGGGTACATCGTCGGGCTCGAGACCTGCCTCGTCGGCGAACTGTCCGACGAACGCGCCGACGTCGTGGTGCACCGGGACACGGCCGGGCACCCATCCCTCGTAGTACATGCCTCGCAGTACTTCGGGCAGTTGCGCGGCCAAGTGCGCCGAGCTGTTGACGCCGATCCGGTCGCGTACCGCGTGCAACCAGGATCGCAGTACCCGATAGGCGAAAACTCTGTCGTCGGTGCCGATACTCTGCGCGACCGTGCGCACCCACGCGTGCGCTGTCTGAAGTGCGGTGGCGAACGGATCGTCCTGATGCGTCATGTTTTCCTCCTGGGCTCATCCGGCGTGACGAGCGCCGTAGCTCGAGCCTGCGCCGTCATGATCGACATCCACAGGGTCCAAGGTTGGTGCCGCCGGGGCATTGGTCCTGGGTTTGCATCGGGTTCGGCTCGGGTGCCGGCGAATTCCGCTGACTGGCTGCCGTGCTGTACGTGCTCGGAGAGTCGGTGACGTGGCTCGGTAATTGCCTTCGCCGTACGAACGGGTTCCGGGCCGATCATCGAGATCCGCCCGGATGACCCGGCTATTCCGCGGACGTGATCGTCACATGCTTCGGCTCTGACGCCTCGGCGGCGGCGATCGGAACGGCGATCGTGAGAATTCCCTTTTCGTAGGTGGCGGCGATGTCGTCTTCGTTCGCGCCTTCGGGCAGGGCCACCGAGCGGGTGAACGAGCCGTAGGTGAACTCGGTGCGTCCCTTCGTCTCTTGCCGCTCGCTGCGTTCCGCCTTGATCGTCAGCAGTCCGTCCCGGACGGTCACGCTGACGTCCTTGTCCGGGTCCAGGCCGGGAAGTTCAGCGCGAACGAGATATTTGTCGTCGGTGGTCTCGTCTTCGACGCGGATCAGACGGCCTTCGACGAACGGGCGGATGTTCTCCACGGCGGGGAATCCGGTGAGCCAGTCGGTCAGATCGGGCAACAGGGAGTGGTGACGGTGTGCGGGGAGCAGGCTCATGATGGCCTCCATATGGTGGGGAAGATGACGATCTCGATTCGACCAGGGATGAGCAGATCGCAGTAGAGACCGCCGACCTACCGGCAAAGGTCTTTGGTCGTCGTCGTGGAGGGCCGATCCGCCGCCGATCGATGGCGATCGCCGAGTGTCGGCCGGTCGCCGAAAGCGAGGTCGGTCGACCCGTCGATCAGAGGACCTTCGTCTCTGCCGCGCCATCACTCGAACGCGGGATGCTCGTCGACAGATTCGACGCGATCCGCGTCGAGATGACAGCACCATCGGAAGAGGTGATCGGGGTGGCCGCCTACCCGTCGCTGCCTGTGCGGCTCTGGCGAACCGCGCCGTGGCAGGCCAACTCGCTGATGCGTATGTCGGACCGGACTCAGTGGGTGATCGGCCTGTTCGCCGTCGCGATGGTCCTCATCGCGGTCCCGCTCGCGGGTGCGGTGGGCACCATGCAATACGCGGCGTCCGCGGACCGCATCCATGTCGAGAATGCCCGGAAGACACCGGTGAAGGCGATGGTCACAGCCGAGCCCGAGCGGACGCTACCGGCGACTTACCGCTACGGGGCCGACGATGTCCAGTTCGAGGCCGAGGTGCAATGGAGCCGGAGCGGGCATACCGCGACCGCGACCGCTGATGTTCCCGGCGGAACTCGTCGCGGTGACGACGTCACGATCTGGCTGGGGGCGGATGGCGAGCCGACCACCGCGCCCGCGGGAGCGGACGATGCCGCAGGCGACGGGGTCGGGGTGGGCTTGGCGGTGCTGATGGCGTTCTGGAGCGGTGCACTGGTCCTGGTCTGGGGCACGGGGCGACTATTCGACGCGCACCGGGCTGCGTGCTGGGCACGGGACTGGGATCGATTCGGTCGGCAGAAGAAGTACCTGCCGTGACTTGTCCGGCATCCACGCTCGACCTGGAGATGACGTACCCGGCCCCCTAGTCGCCGCACCGAGACCGGACGACGAAGTCCGGGTCCGGCGCGGCTCGTGCCTATAGCTCGCCGTGTGCCGCCGGATATCTGGTCGCAGGGCGTGCGGTGTCGATCCGGGCGGTGATGACGTCGGTCCATGCCCCGATGGCGGGCCAATCGCGTTGATCGCCGAAGCGAGCGCCGAGCAACCGGACCACAACTCGGGTTCCGAGCCCGTCGGGGCGCGCGAAGACACCGGCGAACTGCTGGAATCCACAGGGGTGGAGTTGGTTTCGAACCTGCGTGATGGCAGGGGGTGTGACGTGTTTCAGTGGATAGCCGAGAGGTCCACGCAGTCCGGGGGCCATGCCCACGCTGAACAGCCATGTCGGACGCCGGCGCAGTGTCGGGCCGTGCTGACGAATGTAGGCACTGAATTCGGGCAGGAGCGCTCGGTTGTGCACCGCGCTGCCCAGTACCGCGGCTTCGTAGTGGGCGGGATCGGGATCGTCGGCGACCGAGGCGACTCGTACCTGTAAGCCGCTGTCGCGCATTCGGTTTCCGATGAATTCGGCGATCTCCGCGGTGGAACCTGCGGCAGAGGCATGGACGACGAGCACCGTGTGTCGGGTGTGGTCGTCGGGTTCGGTGGTCATGGTGTAACCATCCGCGCGAACGGTCCGCGCCGACAGGGTCCTTCGGTACGTGACGAATCGACTTTCGTCGCCTCGCACCCGCGACGAGCGTTCCGGCGGAGCTCGGAGGGGGCTCCTCACCTCATGTCGGCGGGTTGCTCGTCGAACGGACCGGTGGACACGCCGAGGATCACATCGCTCAGGTCGCGGGGGAACACCGCGCATGTCTGTTCGAGCAGACCCGATGACAACAGTTCACGCAATGCGTCCGACACCAGCCAGATCAGGCCGGCGGCTTCGTCCGGGTTCACCCCGGCCTCCCGGGAGAATTGGTCGACGAACGCCGACAGCTCCGGGGGGACGGGCACATCGGTAGGAACCCAGCCTTCGAAGAAGATGCCGCGCAGCAGTTCGGGTAGCTGCGCGCTCAGGTGGAGGGCGCAGTTGATATCGAGCCGATCGCGCATGGCGTGTAGCCATGCGCGCAGCACGCGGTAGGCGAAGGCGCGGTCGTCTGTCGCCAGGTCGTCGGTGATGCGGCGCAGCCAGACGCGCGCGGTGTGTTCGGCGCGAGCGAAAGGATCGTTCGTCGGTGACATGCTCGCCGCCGCCTATTCGGGATGGGCGACGAGTACCGGGCAGGACGCTTGCTGGACGAGGGCATTGCTGGTCGAGCCGAGAATCATGCCGAGAAAGCCACCGCGACCGCGGCTGCCGACCACGACGAGCTGTGCGGTCTCCGACCAAGCGAGCAGGTGTTTGCGCGCCTCGGCGAGATAGACCTTGCGGGTGACAGTGACGTCGGGATACTTCTCCTGCCATCCCGCGAGCTGCTCGGACAGCATCTCGTGGGCGAGTTCGTCCATCTCACGAGTCGGAAGGGTCGTCGGAAGGCTTTCGGACAACCCGGCGATGGCCGCGGCCGAGATATCGTTGGCGGCGTGCACCGCGACGAGAGGCGCGTCGCGCAGGGATGCTTCGGCGAAGGCGGTAGCCGCCGCGGCTGTGCTGGCAGGGCTGCCGTCGATGCCGACGACGACCGGTCCGGTCCGGCGGGTCTGCTGCTCGGTGCCGGTGTCGCGGACGACAACGACCGACCCTCTTGCGTGCGCGGTCACGGCGAGCAGCGTCGAGCCCAGATGCGTGACCGGTCGACGGGTCCCGGCGCCGAGCACCATGAGATGCGCGGATTCGGACGCGTCGATGAGTATCTTCGCTGGATGGCCGTCCGACAGTGCGGTCTCGACGATCAACTCCGAGTCGATCTCGCGTGCGAGTCGGTGCGCGGTGGCGAGGCGACGTTCGCCTTGTTCGCGCAGCGCTTCGGTCACAGCGGGCACCATGAGGTCGTACATGCCGAGAACCGCCTGGGCCGCGGCGAGATCGAGTCCGTGCACGATGCGCAGTCGGCGTCGACGCCGCGAAGCGGTTTCCGCGGCCCAGCGTACGGCCAGGTCGGAGGGCTCGGAGCCGTCGATGCCGACGACCACGTCGGCCGAGACCAGTCGGTGTGGATCGTCAGCGGACTGGGCAGACATGGGCGGCGTCCCTTCGTGGCCCGGAAGTTCGGTCATTCGTAGGCTACGAATCGAGCCCGTGTACAGCGCCTGTCATTGGTCCCGAACCCAGGTGCCCAAGGACCATTTCTCGTGGCAAGACCTCAGCGGTGATCGGCTATGCGAGCGGCTTCGGCGCACGCCAGTCGACTCGCCCAGATCCGGGCTCTCTCGACTTCTCCGGTCGTGAGCGGCCCGGTGGTCGACTCGACGAGAAATGTCCGAGGAGAGTGTTGTCGCGACCCTACGGTTGCACGATGCTCGTCGTAGCCTCCGGCAGCCCCAGTGATTCCGCGATACGTGCGGACCAGCTGCGGATCGCGCGCCAGTCACGTAAATCGCCGTAGCGCCCGCCGCCCATCAGCAGGTGCAGTGTCCGGGCGGGTTGCGAGACACGGTCTCGGTCGTACCGACCGGCGAAGGCTCGATATTCGTGGGGGGCGACCGAGTCGCGCAACGCCGCGATCTTCTTCGGCACCCTCCGTGCGAAGACCCGTCCGACCGGTCCTCGCAGCGCCGGGCCGAGGCCGACACTGAACAGCCACAGATCGGTGGCTGCGAGTGCCGTGTGGTTGGTGTGGAGATACGTGGTCGCGGCGGGCAAGAGGGCCATGTCGTGTACCGCGCTCCCCAGGACGACCGTGTCGAACCGGGACAGTTCCGGCGCGTGTTCGATATCGCTGAGTTCGACCTGCGCGCCGCGCCCGGCGAGGTCGTCGGCGATGAATTCGGCGATATCACGTGTCGAGCCCTGTGCTGTCGCGTACATGACCGCTATACGGTGGATTCGGGATTCCATACGGTACAGCCTGTCGCAGGACAATGGTCGGGGATCAGAGCCCTGATACCCGTAGTAGTGGGACCTTGGGCCCCGTGTCGACAACCTTCGGAAGGACCTACCGCGTCGTTGTCAGTGGCGTGCCGGAACTCGAGCGGTGACCACAGCCGGTGTCGACGAGCACGATCGCGGGTTGCGGTCATATGGTGTGACGGCGTTGCAGACCCTTGAACGAGAAGAAGCCGGCGATGGCGGGAAGCCAGAATGTCGCGAGCCGATAGGCCAGAACACCGGCGACCGCCGCTGAGCTGGGCACCCCGCCCACCATCAAACCCGCGACGAGTGCGGCTTCCACGACGCCGAGGCCCGCCGGTGTCGGGCTCGCGGCGCCCAAAGCGGATCCGCCGAGGAATACCGCGGCGACCAGTGCGGCCGAGGGGCGGCCGCCGAACGCGTGCACCGCGAAGCCGAGGGCCGCGATATAGGCGACGTTCGCACTGATCTGTCCGCCGAGCAGCAGCATCGCCTGGCGCGGCCTGCGCAGGATGTCCAGCATCGAACGGGAGGCGTTGCGCACCTCCGCGAACCAGGCCGGGCGGCGCAGGAGGATACCGACGGCGATTCCGAGCGCCGTCATCACGGCGACGAATGCGATCAGCAGGACCCAGCCGCTGGGCAGCGCGGATACCAGCAACAGTCGCGACTGGCCCAGCCAGAGCCCCACACCCGCCAATTCGACCAGATGCAGGATCGCGCCCGAGGTGATGGTGAGGGCGATCGCCGCCACCGCCGTGGCCCGAGACACCCCGGATCGTTCCAGGTAGCGCTCGTTGACCGCCGTGCCGCCGATGCCATAGGGCGCGAGGCGATTGGCGAACGACGTTGCCAGTTGGACATTCATCGTGCGCCCGAAGGCCAGGGGGCGTGGGCTGGCGCCCATCAGCGTCAGCGCGGCCGCGGCGTAGGTGGCCACGGCCATCGCCAACGCGCCGGCGAGCCATTGCCATTGCGCGTCGTCTAGAGTGGCGACGGTCTGGCCGAGTTGGCCGATCTGTGGCAGCAGTATGTAGGTGGCGAAGACCGTCGCCGCGATCCATCCGAGTGTGCGCCATCGGAATCGCAGCATGACTGCGGGCTCTGCGGGTTCGCTGCCGGTCGCGTCGGCCAGGGCGGCGCGCAATCGCGGCAGCAGATCACGCCGCTGCCGGACAGCGCTGCGAGTCGCTGTGGCCAACGCCAAGGGTTGTAGCAGAGGCGCGGCACCGGTCAGCGCGTCGGGACCGAGTATTTGCCGCGCGGTGGAGACGGCGCGTCGCACGTCGACCTTCAGGCTCATCGACACCAGTAGTTCGGCGATATCGGCGTCGAGTCGGTGCTGGGAGGCGCTGGCTTCGCCGAAGCCGAAATCGATGATCCACGGCGTGCCGTCGTCATCGATCAGGATGTTGGCCAGCCGCAGGTCGCGGTGAGCGATCCTGGCCGCGTGCAGCAGTGCCACCTGGCGCCAGACATCGCACAGCAGTTCGTCGGAGACGGCTTCATCGACCGTCCGCGCGAGGTTTCGGCCGGGAATATGTGCCTCGGCGAGCCAGGCGTCCCCGCTCGCCGCGGTGCCGACCGAGACGATATCCGGTGTGCGCACGCCCGCACGTTGGGCCAGCAGCGCGATGAATGCCTCGTGCTCGGCCTCCTGCTTCGGTGTGACAAAGGGAGATTCGTCCTCGACCTCGCGAAATACGAGGTGGCGGAAGAGCTTGAAAAGTACATCGGAGTTGCGCTCGTGGTATCCGATGACCTTGACGAAGATCTCGGTACGTCGGCCGCCGGTTTCGGTGGTGACGTAAAACGGCCGGGATCCTCGCGCGTCTTCCAGTACCGGCGTCGCCCGCGAGGGTGACATTCCCGCGGCCGCGAGCGCCTTCAGCAGAGCGGGCGCCTCGGTGCGCCGCACCGGTGCGCCCCAGAGCAGATGCAGCACGGCGGCCACCGTCCATCCGAGCGCGGCGCCGCCGAAGACATCGAGCACGAGGTGAGCGCCGACGAAAACGCGCGACAGCGCCACGACCGCCGCTCCCGCCCAGGCCACACGGCGCCACGGCCGTGGCAGCCAGGGACCGGCCGCCGCTGCCATCGCGGCCGCGACCGCGGCATGACCGGAGACGAAACCGAGTCCGCCCTGGTGGGTTCGCAGCACCATGTCGTGGATCAGCATGTCGGGACGTGCCCGCCCGATCAGGTCCTTGACCTGGATGGCGAGCACATAGGCGAGGGTTCCCGCTGCCGCTATATCGCGTGCCATCCGCCAGCGCCGAGTGGCCAGGGCGGCCGCCGCCGCCACGCCGACCGCGCCGATGCTGCCGAGCTGCATGATCACATACAGCACCGGCATGATCCACGACGGAAGGTCGTTGATCAGGCGGAAAAGGTCGACCTCCAGCCTCGGAACTTCGGTGTTGCGCGCGATGAGCGCGGAAATCACCAGCACTGTCACACCGATGACGACCCGGACCGCGTCACCCGGATGTCGCTGCATGATCGGTCGGGGCCGTGTGTACTCGGGTGGTGCGCTCGCGCGGTCTGTCGAATTCGGCAGTGCTACTTCGGTTGTCATCGCCCCTCATCTCGTGCGTCGATGCGAACTGTCGCAAAGCCTCGCGGCGCCGAACCAGGGGAGTTGGGCTCGGAAGGCAGGGCCGATCGGCCCTGCCTTCACCGAATCCGTTCTCGCGGTGACTGTTCTCGTGGTGACCGCGAGACACCGACCAGAAGGTTGAGCAGTGCTCCTATCGCCAACCCCGCTGCCGCCCCGCCGATCACGTCGGCCGGTGAGTGCGCGCCCAGATACACTCGGGCCGCCGTCGCGACCGCGGCGAATCCGAACAGCCCGCCGAGTGCGCGTCCACTCAGGTAGGGACTCAACAGTGTGACCATCCCGAACAGGATCACCGCGTGGCCGGACGGGAAAGCCGAGCCGACCGTAGGCACGTCACGCAAGATCGCGCCGGGAATCCGAGCGCCCGGCCGTTGCTGGTACACCAGCTGTTTGAGGATCCCGCGCTCGACGATGAGTTTCGCCGGAACCAACAGCACCGAGCCGAGCGCCAGTCGAAATCGTCGCGTCGCCGCCGCGACCGCGGCCACGGCTATCGGCACGCCGAGCACGCCGAGCAATTGCGCCACCCACAGGGGCCTGTGTAGTCGTTCGGGCAGCGAGTTGAGTAAATCGAACAACAAACGATCCACGCGGTCGAACGCATCCCGGTCGATCGCCCATGCGGTGAGCGCCACGAGGGCCGTGCCGTAGATCGCGAGCCAAAGATCGATGCCGCGCCGCCGCACGCGGTGAGAAGTCATAGCGGGCACGGTCTCGCGATCGCGACCGCGGCGACAGGGGCGAATGGTGCCGACGGCGGGACCTTCGCCCCTGTCGCCGGTATGTTCTCCGGCTCACGATTGTGCGATGGAGACCGACCTCGCGATTTCGATCGCCGGCCTGACGAAGTCGTTCGGCCGGGCCAAGGCCCTCGATGGACTTGATCTGACTGTGCGCACCGGCGAAGTGCACGGCTTTCTGGGGCCCAACGGCTCGGGCAAGACGACGACGATCCGGATACTGCTCGGCCTGCTGCGCGCCGACGCGGGGCAGGTACGCCTGCTCGGTGGAGATCCGTGGCTCGACGCCGTGGCGTTGCACGCTCGCCTGGCCTACGTGCCCGGGGAGGTGACACTGTGGCCGGGAATCACCGGCGGCGAGATCATCGACCTGTTGGGCAAGCTGCGCGGCGGCATCGATCGGCGCAGGCGGGCCGAATTGCTGGAGCGCTTCGACCTCGACCCGCACAAGAAAGCGCGCGCGTACTCCAAGGGCAACAGGCAGAAGGTCGCGCTCGTCGCGGCCCTGGCGTCCGAAGCCGAGCTGCTGCTGTTCGACGAACCGACCGTCGGACTCGATCCGCTCAAGGAATCGGAGTTCCAGACCTGCGTTCGGGAACTGACCGAACAGGGCCGGACCGTGCTGCTGTCGAGCCATATTCTCGCCGAGGTCGAGGCGCTGTGTGATCGGGTGAGCATCATCCGCGGCGGCCGCACCGTGGAGAGCGGCACCCTCACCGAACTGCGCCATCTGACCCGAACGGCGGTGACGGTCGAAACAGAAAGCCCCGCAATCAGTTTGGGATCGATGGTGGGGCTGCACGATCTCGTGGAGAACGGGACACGGGCCAGATTCGATGTCGACGCTTCGCAACTGGACACGGTGCTGCGAGTGTTGACCGAGGCCGGTGTGCGCAGCCTCACCTGTACGCCGCCGACGCTGGAGGACATCTTCCTTCGTCACTACGGTGCACAATCCGCGTCGGTGATGTCGTGAGTACCCGGACGCGCGATTCGCGGCGCGATGCCCTGGCGAGCGCCACAGGTTCGGGCGAACTGCTGCGCTTCTCGCTGCGGCGCGAACGCTTCGCACTGCCCGCCTGGTTGCTCGGGGTCGGACTGCTGTTGGCGATGCAGTCGGTGAGCAGCCAGCGCTTCTACGACACCCCTGCCGAGCTCGCGAACCTGCGGGAGATGATGGGCGCGAACGCGACCGCCGTCGCCCTGGGGGGTCCGATCCGGCTGCTGGACACGATCGGCGGCGAAATCCTGTTCGAGATTTTCGCCTACCTGGCGATCGTCGTCGCACTCATGAATATGTTCCTGGTCGGCAGACATACCCGTTCGGACGAAGAGGCCGGGCGGGATGAACTGATCCGGTCCGCGAGAGTGGGGCGGCGAGCACCCGCCCTCGCTGCTCTCGCGTTGGCCGCGGTCGCCGACCTCGCTGTAGTCGCGGTCGTCTTCGGGGTCGCGGTGGCGACAGGACTACCCGCCGGTGGTTCGTTGCTGTTCGCGGTGGTCATCGCCGGGGTCGGGCTGACATTCGCGTCGATCACCACGCTCGCGGTGCAGGTGTTCGAGAATCCGCGCAGCGTATACGGCTGTGTCACGCTGCTGCTGGCCGCCGCCTATGTGCTGCGGGCGATCGGAGATGTCGGTAACGGCGCGCTGTCGTGGGCCTCGCCGCTGGGATGGGGGCAGCGTGCCTATCCCTATGTGGTCGATCGCTGGTGGCCGGTCTTCTTGTTCATCCTCGCGAGCCTGGTCCTGCTCGCCGTCGCCTTCGCGCTGCTCGATCGGCGCGACTTCGGGGCAGGTCTGCTGTCCTACGGCACCGGCCCGGCCGAGGCGTCGTGGGCCCTCGGCTCACCACTGGGGTTGGCTTGGCGATTGCAGCGGGGGTCGTGGATCGGTTGGAGTGTCGGAGTATTCGGACTCGGCGCCGCCTACGGATCATTCGCCGACAGCATCGCCGACTATCTCGCCGACAACCCCGAGATCGCCGCGTTTCTTCCGGGCGGCGCCGCCGACGCGGTCGATTCCTATCTGGCACTGTCGGTTTCGATGACCGCGCTGCTGGCGGCGGCGTACGGCATCACCGCCGTGCTGCGCGCACGTGGGGAGGAGACCGGCGGATACAGCGAGTCGATTCTCGCGGCGCCCGTCGCTCGGACGAGATGGTTGGCAAGCCATGCCACCATCGCGCTTGTCGGCGGAGCCGCGGTCGCGGCGATGGGTGGCCTCGGTATCGGGTTGACACACGCTCTGACAGTGGGGGATTGGGCTCAGGTGCCGCGCATGATCGGGGTCGCGGCGGTGTACTGGCCCGCGGTGTGGTCGATCGCCGCTGTCGCGGTACTCGGATTCGGCTGGATCCCTCGCGCCGCGGCGGCATCAGCGTGGACATATTTCGCCTATTGCGTGGTGGCTCTGCTGTTCGCGGACTCGTTCGACCTGCCGGGGTGGTTCGCCGTGGCATCGCCATTCGAGCACACTCCGCAGGTTCCGCTCGACAATGTCACCGCGACGGCGATGGTCGGAATCGGTGGTGCCACAGCAGTCGCTCTGCTCGCGGGCTTCGTCGGCTTCGGTCGCCGCGACACCGGCTACTGACGTGCGAGCCGCCGAGTCGTTCCGCGCGGAAAGGAGAAGACGATGAACTCGATGATCCACCGGCAGGTGGGTACCGCCGGGAGTGCGATTCGCGAAACCGCGCTCGGCGGACTACTCGTCGTCCTCCTGGTTTCCGGGTTGTCGGCCCGACCGTTCAGTGACGAGGTGGCCGACCTGCTGTGGCTGTCGGCTGTTGTGGTCGCTGTCGTCCCGGCGACCTGGTGGGTGGTGGGCGATCTACGAAAAGGTCGTTACGGGGCTGATCTGCTCGCCCTGATCGCTTTGGTCGGCTCCGCCGTCGTCGGCGAATATTTCGCCGGTGCGCTCATCGCACTGATGGTGGCCACCGGCCGGATACTCGAGGCGTACGCGGGCAGGCGCGCCGGACGGGACTTGACCGCTCTGATGGAGCGAGCCCCAGCGCAGGCACATCGGCGGGTATCGGGCGGTCTCGAGACGGTCCCGGCGGAATCCATCGTTCCCGGTGACGTCGTCGCCGTGCTGCCAGGGGAAACCGTTCCCGTGGACGGAACTCTGCTGGCGGAAGGCGTGTTCGACGAATCCGCGCTGAGCGGCGAATCGGTACCCGTAGTACGTCGCGCCGACACCGAGATCCGCAGCGGTGTGGTGAACGCCGGTGCGACGGTGGATATCCGGGTCGCTGCGACGGTCGAGAGCAGCACCTACGCGGGCATCGTCACCCTGGCCGGACAAGCCGCCGCCACCAGTGCTCCGGTCGCCCGGTTGGCCGACCGGATCGCCGTGTGGTTCCTGCCGCTCGCGCTCGCCGTGGCAGGCGCCGCGTGGGCGTGGACCGGGGATGCGGTGCGTGCGGTCGCGGTCGTGGTCACCGCGACGCCGTGCCCGCTGCTCCTGGCTGTCCCGGTGGCGATCACCGCGGGTATGTCCCGCACAGCCCGGGCAGGGGTGGTAGTCAAGGACGGCGCCGCACTCGAGACTCTCGGGCGAGCGCGGAACCTGGCGATGGACAAGACCGGCACCGTGACGGTCGGCAGGCCCGAAGTCGTCGACATCATCACCGAACCGGGAGCCGACGGTGACCTGGTGCTGCGGCAAGCGGCCGCCGTCGAACAATTCTCACCGCACGTACTCGCGCGCGCGGTCGTCGCGGCCGCCACCCGACGTGGGCTCGAACCCGCGACCGCGCGGGAAGTATCCGAGCAGCCAGGACAGGGCGCGACAGGGACCGTGGACGGGCACCGCGTGCGGGTCGGGCGACTGCCCGCCCAACTCGATTCGCAACCGTGGGCAGACGCAGCGCTGCGGCGGGCCCGTCTGGATTTGGCCGGGATCATCTGGGTCACGGTCGACGGCAGACCCCGAGCCGCCCTGCTGGTCCGTGATCGCCTGCGCGCCGACGCCGCCCGGACGACACGTCGACTGCGGGCAGCGGGGCTGAAACGCCTGCTGTTGCTGACGGGCGATCGTGTCGACAACGCCACCGAGGTCGCCAGGATGCTCGGCCTGACCGAGGTCCTCGCCGACGCCGACCCTTCCGACAAGATCGCCGCCATCCGTACCGAGCGTCGAAGCGGGATTACCGTCATGGTCGGGGACGGCGTGAACGACGCGCCCGCGCTGGCGGCGGCCGATGTTGGCATCGCGCTCGGCTCACGCGGATCCACAGCGGCGGTCCAAGCCGCGGACGCGGTCATCATCGACGATCGGATCGATCGACTCGCCGACGCCGTCGAAATCGCCCAGCGCGCGCACCGCATGGCGGTTCAGAGCGCGGTGGCGGGTATGGCGCTGTCACTGCTGGCGATGATCGCCGCCGCGTTCGGGCTCCTCACACCAGCAGCGGGCGCCTTGGTGCAGGAGGGGATCGATATCGCGGTCATAATGAACGCGCTGCGAGCCCTGCGCACCGGCGACCGTCGTCATACCGCGACGATCGACCCGCTGGTCGCGCGATTCGCCCACGAACACGACCGGATGCACACCGCACGGGCCTCGGTTCGCGCCGCGGCCGACTCTCTGGCGGATGGTCCCGGTACCACCGCCGACGCCGCGATTCGACGTGCTCTCGATTCGCTCACCGAATTCGTGCTGCCACACGAGCACGCCGAAGAATCCGACCTGTATCCGGCGCTCGCCGAATACCTGCGTGATCCGGAGGCGATGGTTCCCATGAGCCGCGAACACACCGAGATCGACAGGTTCGCCGACCGGATCCGCCGACACCTCGAAGCCTCTCCCGATGGCATTCAGGCCGACCAGATCGATGATCTTCGCGCGACGTTGTACGGCTTGGACGCCATCTTGACCCTGCACTTCGCCCAAGAGGACGAGGCACTGTTCACTTTGGCGGATCACCGGGAGACCGCACCGGGATAGCAGTGGACCTCGCGCACTCCAGGAAGGTACGTCGGGGATGTTTCGATCGGGACTTCCGAGTCGAACTGCGCGACGACAGAGTCTTTGTACCCGAGGGTTCCGGGACCGATGTCCTCGTTCGGTCAGGCCATGTGCTCTGTGTCAGCTGGCATGGCCCGGCGGATAGTAGGTGAGCCGGCCACCGCGACGTCGGGAGAACGCCGATCGACAACCAGCCCTTCCTCGGATACGGATGAACGGGCCGCCCTGTCGTCAGTGTTTCTTCCCCGCCCGGTGGCCGGGCTTCCGGTCCCCATCGAATCCGGTGACAGGGCCGGTCTTCATCGGAACCGCGCACTGTCGCGTGTGTGGGCCGAGTCGGTGTGGTGGTCGAGAATTCCTGGATTCGGAAGTGGGTTGTCACAGGTGGAACTGTCCCCGACACGGACGCGCGGAATTGGATCGCGCGGTGAAGCGATTCCCGGCGTGCGGGCTGTAATCGCAGGTCGAGCGCGCCCTGCGGCTGTTCGGTCGGATTGTGGTGTCGCAGCAGCCGAAAGCAGTGATCGGCCGTGAACGAAAATCGATCGGCCGCCGACGCGGGTCGTGCCGTGCATCAGCTGGATCGCGTCGATGCCCTGTGCCTGCTGGCGAGCGTTCCCGTCGGGCGTGTGGTGTTCACCCGCAACGCATTACCGGCGATCCGGCCGGTCAATCATCTCATCGAACCGGACGGGACGATCATCGTGCGCACCCGGTTCGCGGCATCGCTCACCACCGCGCTGCGCGGTGACTCGGGGCTCGTTGTGGCATACGAAGCGGACGAGATCGACCCGGTTCGACGGATCGGATGGTCGGTGGTGGTCACCGGGATCGCGCGGCCGGTGACCGACGCCGAGCGCGTCGCGAAATTCGAACGGCTGCTACGACCCTGGGTCGACAACATCACCGACACGGTGATCGAGATCGACCCCACCATCGTCCGCGGCATCCGGCTCGTGGAGAAGTCGAAATAGGCGACGACCCTTCACTCTCGCACGGTCAGTATGTCGGCCAGCGGCCGACGTGGTGTCGGCGTGATCGGGTCTTCGTCCTTCGGGGCGATGCCCACCCGAACGACGACTTGCGGCACGCCCGGTCGAGGCAGCAACCCGGCGAGGACGTCTCGGCCCGCGGGCAGTTCGGTGATGTGCGTGAGTGCACAGGTCGCGAATCCGGCGGCTGTGCACTCGAGCAGCAGAAGCGACAGCGCCTCACCGGTATGCAGCCATTGCAGCGCCGAGTCGCTCTCGGAACTGAGTACAAGCAGCCGGGCGTGGTCATCGAGGTCGCCGCGTCGTGTCGAATGCGGTGCGGACGGGAACCTGCGCGCGACATCGACGCGGGCGGACTCGGCGTCCGAGGTCAGCGCGCTGGCGGGCACACCTTCGGCCGCGCTGGAATGTCCTGCCCACCAGTGAAGTTCGGTTTGGTAGTCCATATCGTAGTGGTGCAGTGCGGCAGCCAGCTCGGATGCCGCGGCGATGCGCGGTCGCGCTGATTCATCGAGAAGTTCGAGTTGGAGTTCGTGGGGGTGCACGAGTATGCGCATTGTGTGCAGCAGTTCCGGCAGGTCAGCGGGCTCGTGCAGCGGCAGCCGATCGGTATGTCGCCGCTCGATGGCACGCGCGCGTTCAACTACCCCCTCGGGCGGCTCGGGCCAGGGGCGGAAAGTGATGGTCGCGAGCAGTTCGGGATGTTCGGGGTCGGGGATCCGGACGGTGTCGGTGTGCCAGCCCGCGGCGGCGAACGCGGTGCGTGCGTGGTGCAGCACAGCGCCGCAGCTGATCACCTGCTGCCTGCCGCGTGGGTCCATCTCGGTCAGCAGTCGGTCGGTATCGCGGTACAGGTGCAGTCGCGTGCGGTCGTACACCCACCGCCAGGGTTGTGTGTTGTGGACCGACGGAGCCCGGCTCGCGAGCCGCAGCGCCGCAGACACCGTCGATCGGTCCGGTACGGAGAGCACAGGGGATCGGTTACTGTCGGTCATATCACCCAGTCTGGTCGCGCGGGGCCGTTACGGGTATGGGACTTCCGCCCGTTGTCCGAGGTCTATGGTCACCCGACGCGCACTGCTCGGTGATCGTGGGCGAGTGCGTATCGCTACGGGGACCGAGGTAATCGCACAGGGGACTTTCGACCGCTGCGGCCTCACTGCCACGGGTGTGACAGTGGAAGTGTCAGGGCTCGCCGTGAGGTAAACCAGGAGACCAACGACGACCGCTGTTCGTGGCGGTGAAGTCCTGCCCCGAGCGGATGGGATAAAGATGACATGATGCGAGTGTGGCGAGTGGACGCCCCGGGACCGGTCGATTCGTGTCCGCTCCGCATGTACCGCGAACCCCTGCCGGAACCCGGGCCCGATGAGTTGCTGGCGCGGGTCCTGGCGTGCGGGGTGTGCCGGACCGACCTGCATGTGGTCGAGGGAGATCTCGATGTTCGTCGTGAATCGGTGGTCCCCGGCCACGAGGTCGTGGGCGAGGTGATCTCGGTTCCGGCGAAGACCGGTGAATTCCAGGTCGGCGATCGGGTCGGTATCCCCTGGTTACGCCACACGTGCGGAATCTGCCGGTACTGCGAACGCGGTATGGAGAACCTGTGCCCGAACTCGCGCTACACCGGATGGGACGCGGACGGCGGATACGCCGAATACACCACGGTTCCCGTCGACTTCGCGCTGCGATTGCCCGATGGGTACGCCGACGAGGCGTTGGCCCCGCTGTTGTGTGCTGGCATCATCGGATATCACGCGTTGCTGCGTGCGGAACTACCAGTGGGCGGCGTGCTCGGTATCTACGGATTCGGCGGCAGTGCGCATCTCACCGCGCAGGTCGCGCTGGCGGGCGGGGCGCGGGTGCACGTGATGACCAGGGGAGAGGCGTCGCGGGAGTTGGCCTCCGCACTCGGCGCGGATTCCGTGCGGGGCGCGGCCGACCCACCACCGGAACCGCTCGACTCGGCCATCCTGTTCGCCCCGGTGGGGGAGTTGGTGCCACCGGCACTGGAAGCCTTGGATGCCGGTGGCACGTTGGCGATCGCGGGCATCCATCTGACCGATATCCCGACGCTGAACTACCAGCGACATCTGTTCCGGGAACGCCAGATACGCAGCGTCACCTCCAATACGCGAGAGCAGGCGCGGGCCTTCCTGGACTTCGCCGAACGACACCGGTTGCGGGTGTCGACGCACGGCTACCCGCTCGACCGGGCCGATCAGGCCTTGAGTGATCTGGCGCATGGCCGGTTCGACGGCGCGGCGGTCCTGCTGCCATGATGAGAGTTCCGCGCGGCCGTTCCCGACCGCGCTCCTCGCGGCAGCTCACGCGCCGGAAACGTCCTCGCCCAGCGCTCGGATCGCCGATCCGAGTTTCGAGGTGGCCTCGGCGGCAATCGGTTCGAGCGCGGGTTCACCACTGACCTGCACCATCAACTCCGGATCCATCGCCTCGACGATGATCATGTCCTCGGCGGCGGTGTCACGACGAACGACGACGTTGCACGGCAGGAGCAGACCTATCTGGCGATTCACCTCGACGGCACGGTGAGCCAGTGGCGGGTTGCACGCGCCGAGGATGAGGTATTCCTCCATATCGTGGCCGAGTTTGGCCTTCAATGTCGCTTGCACGTCGATCTCGGTCAGCACTCCGAACCCTTGTTGCGACAAAGCGTCACGGGTGCGCTCGACAGCGTCGGCGAAGCTGGTCTGCAGGGTGGTCGACAAGGCGATGTTCATGACGGTCTGCTTTCTGTCGCGGTGTGATGTGCTTTCTTTCCCGACCCGCTACACGAGGAACTACGGCTGTGGCGTCGCGTAACGGTTCACCGAAGTGGGTAGGCCGAGCCGGGCCATCAGCAGGCTCGCCGGACACCAGCCGAGGGTGCCGTAGAGCACAAGATTCGCTCCGGCGAACCCCGTCGGCAACAGCCACCACGGCGACACCGTCGCCGCCAGCAGTGTGCCGACCAGTACGACGAAACCTGCGAGCAGCGGGACCACTCGCGGAATCGACCAGCCTTGGTGACGAGGTAGTTGTGACATCGGTATCTCCGTCGGTTCTAGGGACGGCACCCGCGTTGTACAGGTCAGGCGAGAGCCAGGAACAGTTTTTCCAACTCGGCTTCGGTCATCGGCGTGCTGCCATCGGGGGTCTGTCCGCTCAGACATTCCCGCAAACCGGTGGCGACGATCTTGAATCCGGCCTTGTCCAGCGCGCGCGACACGGCGGCGAGTTGGGTGACGACGTCCTTGCAGTCGCGACCCTGTTCGATCATGGAGATCACTCCCGCGAGTTGTCCGTGCGCCCGGCGCAGCCGATTGAGTACCTGGGCGATAGTGTCTTCGTCGCCGACCATGATGTCTTCCTTCCTCGATCCCTATGCCTGGATCATACCCCCAGGGGTATGATCCAGGATTCGGTCCGGTCGGTGTGGTCAACGGTGGTGGGCGAAACTGATCGAGGGCAGGATCCTGGTCAGCCAGGCCGGTGACCACCATGCGCCGTGACCGGTCAAGCGCAGCAGGACCGGAAGCAGCACCAGTCGCACGAGTAGCGCGTCGAGCAGTACGGCTGTGCCGAGAATGATGCCCATCTCCTTGGGGGGCAGCGGATCGGCCAGAGCGAAGGTGAAGAACACGGCCACCATGACCGCCGCCGCGGCGAAGATCACCCGCCCGGAGTGGGCGAGACCGTCGACGTGGGCGATCTTCGGATCACCCGATCGCTCGTAGTGCTCCTTGGCGGTCGCCAGCAGGAACACGGTGTAGTCCATCGCGATCGCGAAGATCATGGCGAAGAAGAACACCGGACCCCATCCGTCCAGGAAGCCCTGCGGGGTGAAGCCGAGCAGACTCGCGCCGTGCCCGTCCTGGAAGATCAGTTTCGCGACGCCGAACGCGGCGGCGGTCGAGAGCAGGCTGACCACGGTGCCCAGCACGGCGATCACCGGGGCCTGCAACGCGACGAGCAGCAGCAGGAACCCCAGAACCAGAATGATGCCGACGATGAGCGGGAAGTAGTCGTTCAACGCCTGCTGCAAGTCGAGGTTCTCCGCGGGAGCGCCACCGACCAGGGCGTCGGCGGGCAGCGCGCCGCGCAGCCGGTCGAGAATCGCACCCATCTGCGGATCGGAGGGATCGACGCCGGGCAACGCCTGCATCATGACCACGCCGCTGCCGTCTGTGGCGGGTTGGGGCGGGGTCACCATGGTGATTCCGTCGGTCGCGCCCGCGAGCTGTGCGGTCCGCGTCGCCTCGGCGGCGGGGGCGATGATCTGGAGCATGCCCGGCGCGCCCTCGCCCATCTGAGCCTGGACCAGTTCGTAGCCCTGGCGAACCGGGGCGTCGGCGGGCACGACCTCGATCGATGGCATGGCCACCTTCAATCCGAGTGTCGGCAGTGACAAGGCGATCAACACGAGCAGTGCGCCGATCGCGAACGGCCACGGATGTTCATGGAGCAGATTGCCCCAGGCCGCGAAGCGGGGCGAGCGATGCTGCTGCTTCTTGGCATACGGCAGCGAACCCGCGTTGACCTTTCCGCCCAGCGCGCCGAGCGCGGCGGGCAGCAAAGTCATCGTGGCCAGCAGGACGAACAGCACCGCGAGCATGATCCCGACCGCCATCGTCCGCACCGCGGGAGCGGGCACGATCAGTACCGCCGACAGGCTCACCAGCACCGTGAGGCCGGACAACACGACGGCCTTGCCCGCGGTGTCCATGGTCTCGGCGACCGCGTCGCGCCTGGTGGCGGCGTTGCGGAGCGCCTCGCGGAAGCGGGCGACGATGAACAGCGCGTAGTCGATACCGAGGGCCAGTGCGAACATCATCGCGAAGTTCATCGCCCACACCGAGATCGGGGTGATCTGGTTGAGCAGCACAAGTCCGCCCGCAGAGGCGACCAAACCCGCCAGCGTCAGCAGCAGCGGCAGACCGGCCGCGACCAGTGACCCGAAGGCCAGCACCATGATCGCCAAGGTCACCGGCCAGGAGAACAATTCGGCCTTGATCATCGCGTCGTGATTGGCCTTGTTGAAATCGCTCCACAGCGCCGAGGCGCCGGTCGGATAGACCTCGATCCCGTCCCCGGCCAGCGCGGTCAGGGCGTCCTTGTGCTCATCGACGGCCTTGACCATGTCGTCGGTGCTCGCGTTGGCACCCGCGATGAGGATGCCGGTGTGGCCGTCCGGGCTGATCGACATGCCGGGTTGCGGCGCGATCACCGCCCCGAACCGGCTGTCACCGGCGAATACCTCGCTTATCTCGCCGAGCACCCGCTGCGCCTGCGGACTCTGGATCGTGACCGTGCCGGAGTGCACCACCACCTGCACCGCTGCCGAGGAATTACCGCCGAAGTGCTGCTGCGCCAGCTCGCGGACCCGGACCGACTCCGATCCGTCGGCCTGCCAGCCAGCTCCGGCCAGTGAACTGAACACCGACGGTGCCGCCGTGCCGAGCGCCACCAGCACAACGAGCCAGACGCCGAAGACGATCTTGGCGTTGCCCGCCATGACAGCGCCCAGCCGGGCGAGCAAACCTCCGGCGGTCGCCGGGGAACCGGGTGGGGCGGTCGGCTCGATGCTCGTAGTGCGACTCATCGGAGGTCCTCCTCGAAACTGGGCGACGAAGTTGTGAACAGGCGTCGGCGGCATGGTCGAAAGCCAGTGAATCTGCAATGCCACGGGGTCCTGGCTTGGTCAACCTTTATACCCCTAGGGGTATTCCTCGACGATTCCGAATATACCCCACCGGGTATCGGTCGATGGAACGGTCGACCTCACACGACTCGGCGGTCGGTGCGCCTCGGCAGTCGGACGGGTCGGCTCCCATGTCGCCGACGGATCGCTGCATACCCCTGGGGGTATGCTGGGTTTCGGTGCCCGCTGATCCGAGAACGAACTCGATGTGCCCATCGTGACGCGACTGCTCGCCGGCTCGTCGCGGTGGAGATCTCAGCCGTTCCAGAAAGGAATTCGCAATGACCGATATAGACCTGTATCTCGATCCCGTATGCCCGTTCGCATGGGTGACCTCGCGCTGGCTCCTCGGTGCCGCCGAGGCCGTCGGCGCCCGGGTCACTCTGCGGCAGATGAGCCTGGCTGTCCTGAACGAGGGCCATGACGTCGACGCCGCCCATCGGCCGATGATCGAACGATCGCGTCGGCTGGGGCGGCTGTTCGCCGCCGTCACCGAGGTCGAGGGCCGGGAGGGATTCGCGCGTCTCTACGAGACGATCGGAACACGAATGCATGTCCACGGCGAGGATGTGACGCACGACGGGCTCGATGAACTGCTCGAGAATTGCGGACTCGATACGGCGCTCTCGGCGTCTCTCGACGACATCGCCTTCGACGACGCCGTCGCGAGTGCGCACGCTGCCGGTCAGCGAAGTCTCGGCGGACGCGGCGGCAGCCCCATCCTCGCGATCGACGACCGTGGATTCTTCGGCCCGGTGCTGACCGAGGATCCCGGTCTGCGGCAGGGCGTGGCCTTGCTCGAAGCCGTGATCACCATGGCGACAACGCCGGGATTCGCTGTGCTGCAACGGCCTTTCACCGGACCGCCGACCATCGACAAGGCCGGACACCGCAGCGTCGCGCCTCCGGAAGACGCGCTCCGGTCGTGACCCCGCGCTGATCGCAGCGAGGTACCGGAGGTGTTCGGCTGATCGCGCCGACGTCCGCTGCGCGCTACGGGGACCTACGACCCCTGTTCGTGGGTCTGCGTGCCCTGTCTCCATCCGACGCGCGCGGCGATAGTCGAGTATGTCGGCCATAGCGACCGCGACGACTTTCCCGTTCGATCGACGGCGCGGTCGCGGCAGCGGGTCGATATGACGAATTCTCCCAGCACACAGTCGAAGTGGAGCCTGAAATGACCACCCTCGCGAACCATCAGTCGATCGTCGTAGGAATAGACGGCAGTCGGGCAGCCGTGTCCGCCGCGCGGTGGGCGGGTGCGATCGCTGCCCGGCAGCAGGCGCCGCTCGAACTCGTCGCCGTGGTGTCGACCCCCGACCACCGGCTCACCGCCGCCACCCTCGCCGAAGCCGGTCTGCTCCCGCGGCTGCGAGAGGTGGCGATGGAAAAGCTGCGTGTGGCCGCGGCGGCGGTGCACGAGGACCATCCGCGGTTGCGCGTCGACCAGCGGGTGCTGGAAGGGGCGCCGTCGCGGGAACTCATCGCCTCCGGCGATACGGCACAACTGGTGGTCGTCGCCTCGAGCGCCGACGATCGATGGAGCACGCTGTTGCTGGGCTCGACCGCGCTGCGTGTGGCGAACAAAGCGAGTTGCCCGGTCGTGATCTGGCGGGGTGACCGCGCGCAGCCGCTGCCCGACGAGCGTCCGATTCTCGTCGGCGTCGACGGTAGCCCGGGCAGCGACGCGGCGGTCGGTCGCGCCTTCGAACTCGCCGCGCTGCTCGGGGTGGGAATCGTCGCCCTGCACGCCTGGAACGACCCGGACCTGTTGCAGTGGACACAGGTGGCCGACAGCTGGGAGGTCCTGGCGCAACAGGAAGAGGAACTGCTCGCTGAGCGCTTGTCGGGCTGGACGGAAAAGTACCCGGATGTGTCGGTGACCCGGGTGCTGCAGAAGAGCCCTACCGCCCAGGCGCTGCTCGAGCACGCGGCCGGGTCGCAACTGGTGGTGACCGGAAGCCACGGACACAACCGCGTCACCGGGGTGTTGCTCGGATCTGTCAGCCAGAATCTGCTGCACCACGCACCGTGCCCGACCTTGATCTGCCGCGATCGCGGCTGATCGGCACGAGGCGGAATCGGGATCGCCGCCACTTCTCTACGCGCCGACCGCGCGAGGGTGCGGCTGGCGGTGACCGTGTCCCCTCGCTGTGTCGAACGGCGTGAGTTCGCGTGAGGGTGCCTGCCTCCATCGAGGCAGGCACCCTCACGCGATGGGGACACATTGGTGTGAACGGTCATCGAGCAATGTATCTTCCGGTCGAACGGCCTTGTTGTTGAGGGACTTTCGCCTCTGAATCTGGCTGATCGAGCTGGGCAGGGTGGCATTATGCGTACGAATGAATCAGCTATCGACTCGGTCATCCGGATCTCGGTCGGCCACCACGTCTCGGCGGGAGCGTCCGACTATGCGCGTGCGAAGATCATTCCGGTTCTAGATCACGGATTCGATCCCATACTGGGCGTGCGGGTCCGGTTGACCGGGCACCCCGATCCCGCGGTGGCTCTCCCGATTGTCGCTCAAGCAAACGTCAGCACCGTCGACCGGACAGTCCGGGTCCAGGTCGCGGCGGCGACCACACGCGAGGCGATCGACCTGTTGGCCGCCCGGTTGAAGACGCGTCTGGAACGTTTGGCCCGGCATCGCGATGCGGTCCGTAACGGCCGCCGTGGACTCCGCGGGCACGACTGGCGTCACGGAGATATCCCACGAGTCTGGCTGTCCGGTTTTCCGCGCGAGTCCGACCAGCGCGAGGTCATCCGGCGCAAGTCCTACGCGCTGATCGGAGAGACCTGTGATGAAGCGGTCTTCGACATGGAGACGATGGACTACGAATTCCATCTGTTCACCGAATCCGGCAGTCGCGCCGATAGCGTCATGTACCGGGCAGGCGACACGGGTTACCGTCTCGCGCAGGCAGTTCCGCACCTCGACACCGTGGTCCGAGGCGCGACCGCGTGCACGATCAGCCGGATGCCGGCTCCGATCCTGGACGTCGGCAACGCCGTCGAGCGACTCGAGCTGACCGGGTACCCGTTCGTCTTCTTCCGCGACCGCACGACGAATCGCGGCAGCGTGCTCTACCACCGCTATGACGGCAACTACGGACTCATCACTCCATCGACACAATGACTTCGATTTCGTTGCGGAAGGATCTCAGAACCTGAGCCCGGACTCTGCGGAGTCGGGCAGAACCTCGAGTCCAGGGACTGGCTGCCTCCCGCAGCTCTGTGCTGCGGGAGGCAGTTCGACACCGCGACTGCGCAGGTGGGAGAGCACCTGTCTGTAGGCCGGGCGATCGTGCCGCACGGCGCCTCGCTGGCGCGGCGTACCCTCACAACGCACATCAGTGAGGACCGGTCTGGAAGTCCGGGGAACGGACGGGATCGTCTCGTCTGCTGTGCTCGAGGATGTCACCGAGGGCCAGACGTGGTGTGGCGGGCGGATCGGTACGGGCCTCCGGCGCCATGCCGACGCGAACGAGTACCTGCGGTCGCTGGCCACGGCCGGTCAATTGGCGGACGATATCGCGGCTGCGAGGAAGTTCGGTGAGGTGGGTGAGAGGACAGGTCGCGTAGCCGGCGATCGTGCATTCGAGCAGCACGGTCGACAGTGCCTCGCCACATCGCAGTAGGGCTTCGGGGGAGTCGTCGTCGGTCGAAAGCACCAACACGGCCGCCCGGTCCGGTCCGGTGTCGGCGTCTCGTGGTCCATCGGAGCCGGAGGGGAACTTCCGGTTGATGCCGACGCGTTCGTAGTCCTCCTGGGAAGTCAGCACCTCGGGTGGCACACCGGCGGCTTCGACGGAGTGCCCCGACCACCAGCGCAATTCGGCCTGATATCCGGAGTCGTAGCGCCGCAACGCGGCGGAAAGCTTCGAGGCTCGGGCCAGGTCGGGGCGGCTGTCGGCGGGGAGGACATCCAAGGAAGCACCCTCGGGGTCGAGGGTGCTGCGCAGCACGATCTCGAAATCTTCCCAGTCCGTCGGCTCGGCGAAGGGCAGCCGGTCGGTATGGCGGGCCACGATGGCGTCGGCGCGTTCGCGGTCGGCATCGGTAACGATCAGCGCTGGCCGGAACTCGACAGCAGCCAGGTAGTCGCGCTGGTTGGGATTGGGAAACCTCCTGATCACAGTCCGCCAACCCGCCGCTGCCATCGCCGCGTGAAGATGACCCAACGCGACTCCGCAACTGATCAGCAGTTGTCGGCCGGCCGCGTCGGTGGCGGGCAATATGCGGCTGGACACCGAATACAACCGCAATTCGTGACCGTCGAATATCCACCGCCAGGGTTGGCTGTTGTGTAACGACGGGGCACGACCGGCCAGCAGTACGGCCTTCTCGATGACCTCTCCGGTGGGCGCATTCATATTCCTACCGTATGAATTCGGTGACATCGGGTCTGGAGTCGGAGGTCCCGAGATGAACGGCCGGTAGGCCCCTGGTCGTGGTCGCCGCAGTCAGAGGACGAGAGCTACCTCGGCAGTCCGCGTCCCCACCAGAGTTACGAAGTTCGCCACCCCGACGAGACGGTCTTCGACGAACGCACCTACCGCGCAGTGGTCGGGATCGTCCTTCGATAGCGCCGCACCGACTGTCGTGAGGCTCTCCGGCAGTGTGGCGAAGAACCGATAGTAGCTGTCCTTCGCGTCCATCCCGGCATGCAGACCCGAATGGCTTCTTGGTCGTCGGGGCCGAGTCCGCGGACAGAAGGAGGCGCCGACTTCATCGTCCGGACCCTCTGCCCGGATGGGAGATGAAACGCCTCATTCGCGCGAAACCATGACAGTTGTGCGGGCGTCTTCCTCGACGCTGTTCAAGGTCCGCGCCGCGATCGGTTACGGCCACCTGCACGATCGCATCCGACTCCCGCGTGGTCGGCTCGGAAATCTGCTGCCTGGCGGATGCTCTCGGACAGTGGTGAAGAAATATGCGCATGAGTTCTCTTCGATGTGAGGACGATCAGCGTCTGATGATCTTTCGGGTAATGACTTCGGAGCGGAGAGTTTCGACGGTGGAGAATTCGAACACTTCGGTTCCCGGAAGTCGCACGGTCGCTGCGGCGGCGGCCACCCCGAATTCGCACGCGTGCAGACACGTGTGCCCGCGGCTGAGCTGAAATGTCACCGATGCCACCAGGCTGTCGCCGGCGCAGACATCGCTACGTGGCGGGTGGGGCGATATCGGGGCTGATATCTCGTAGTGCGCAACACGATCGGAGTACACCGCTCCGAGTGCGCCTACCGTGGTGAGGGCGTTGTGTATGGCACCGTTGGCGAGCAGGTAATCATTGGCGGCTCGAGCGTCGCCGAAGTCTTCGATCGGCTGGCCGATCAGTTCGGCGGCCTCATGCCTGTCCAAGCGAACCATGAAGATGTCTTCCTGCAAGGCCTTCGGTAACTGCTCTGCGGCGATATCCAGGATGACTTTCGTGCCATTCGTTCCTGTACGGCGCACGATCTCGGCGCAGAAGTCATCTCGGAGCCCATGGGTGACGCTGCCGGTGATGATCAGATAGGAGACGTCGTGGGCTGCGGCGACGATCGCGTCCATGCACAGTTTCTCCTCGTCGTCCGTGAGGACGGGACCCGGTGGCACGATGTGGTAGCTGTGCCCGGTCCAGTGTTCGGCGACGATTATGGCTTCTCTTGTATCAGAACCGATTTCGGTGCTCCGGTGATCCAGTCCCTCGGCGTCGAGCAGTCGGTTCAGCCTCGCTCCGACTTCTCTGCCCGAGGTGTGCCAAGCGGTCGCCGATCCACCGAGCCTGCGCAGGCATCGTGCGACGTTGATTCCGCCGCCGCCACCTTGGACCGACTGCGGTTTCGCGCGGTTCTTACCGCCACTGCTCAGACGTGGCACTTCCATGCAGGTATCGACAGTGGGATTCAGCGTTACCGTCAGGATTCGCTGCGTAGCATTCTGCTCAGAACTCGACACTGCTCGGCCTCTCTGCGTCTCGGTCGGCGTTCCCGTCCAGGAAGTAGTCCTCATCCCCTTCATCGATGGGGAATGTCAGGGGATACTCGCCGCGTAGCACGGAGCGGATACGCTCGGGCAGGACCTCGAATACATGATCGAGTTGGCCGTGGGAAAACCGTCGACGGAGCGCAGTGGTTGTCGCTCCCGCGAATGCCGGCACTTCGAGCGGGTCGATTCGCGCCGAGGTCGCGAACTGAGTTACGAATGAAGCGAGACCATGCCGCTTCGGCACAGCGGCAGGTTGCCACCCCTCGTAGAGAACCCCTCGCAACAGCGAAGGGAGTTGAGCGCCCATATGTGCGGTGGAGTCGACCGGAATTCGGTCCCGGACGGTGTGCAGCCAGGCTCGCAGGAGACGGTATGCGAATTCCCTGTCATCGGTTCTGTTGGAGACGGCGACATCTGTGATCCAATCCTGCGCTTGTCGCAACGCCGAGGCGAAGGTGTGAATGGGAGCGTGCATCGAGGCCTCCTGCTACCGATCTCGTCCCTATGAGCCTGGCGCTGAGACGTCCGCGATCTACAGTGCCGAAAGGCCCGGAGGCGTTGCCGTTGGTCGTTATTCGCGCCGGACTGCAAGTACCGCAGGTTGCTGATCGTGGTCGCAGAGGCGCCGTCCAATCGAAGGTTGGATTGCGCTCAGGCGCTGTACATCGCGCTGATTTCCGTTGCGAAGTCGCGGAGCACGATATTTCGTTTGAGCTTCAACGAGGGGGTGATGTATCCACTTGCCTCGGTGAGGTCGGCGTCGATCAGTCGGAATTTGCGCACCGCCTCGGCTCGAGAGACGGCTCGATTGCCGTCATCGATGGCGGATTGGACAGCGGCGAGCAGATCCGTGTCGTCGGAGAGATCGGCGATGCTGGCATCACCGGGTTTGCCATTCAACTCTTTCCACGTAGGGAACTGCTCCTCGTCGACAGTGACCAGGCAACTGACGAACGGCCTGCCGTCGCCGACGACAATCACCTCACCGATGATCGAATGGCCGCGGATGCGGTCCTCGATCACGGCTGGAGCGACATTCTTTCCCGCGGCGGTGACGATGATCTCCTTCTTGCGTCCGATGATCGTGAGGTATCCGTCGTCATCGAGCGTGCCCAGGTCTCCCGTGGCGAACCAGCCGTCTCGGAACGTGTCGGCGGTGGCGCGTGGGTTGTTCCAATATCCGGTGAATACGTTCGGTCCTCGGAGCAGAATTTCGCCGTCATCGTCGATACGGACCGTGGAGCCGGGGAGGGGCTGACCGACCGTGCCGATCTTGGGTCGGTCATCCGAGTTGAACGTGGCGGCCGCGCAGGTCTCGGTCAGTCCGTAGCCTTCCAGGACGGTGAACCCGACCCCACGGTAGAAGTGGCCGAGTCGTTCGCCGAGCGCGGCGCCGCCCGAGATGGCGTGCGTGGCGCGGCCACCCAGCGCGGCACGCAGACGGCGATAGACCAGACGGTCGAACAGCGCATGCCGCATCCGCAGCGTCAGCGGGATTCGGCCGTTGTCCCCGGCGCGACTGTACGCGATGGCCGTGGTGGCGGCCAGATCGAAGATGCGGCCCCGACCGGCGAGTTGGGCTCGTGTGCGGGCGGTGTTGTACACCTTCTCGAAAACGCGCGGAACGCCCAGTATCAGAGTCGGTCGGAAAGCGCTGAGCTCGGCGGTGATGTCCTTGGCATCGCTGACATGGGCGATATCGATGGGAACGAATGCCGCCGCGACCTCGGCGAGCCTGCCGAGCACGTGCGCCAGCGGCAGGAACAGCAGCACCGAGGATTCGCCGGTGCGGAACAACGTCGGCATCCGCGCGGTGATGTTGCCCAATTCGGCCAGGAAGTTGCCGTGGGTGAGTTGGCAGCCCTTCGGTCGGCCGGTGGTGCCGGAGGTGTACACGATCGTCGCCAGCCCGTCGGCCGATACGGCGGCGCGGCGATCGGTGACGGCGCTGTCGTCGATCCGTGTGCCGTCCGCCGTCAAGGTCGCGATGGCTTCGGCGTCGATTTGCCAGGTGTGCCGTATTTTCGGCAGTTCGTCGCGCAGGTCGGCGACCACGGCCGCATGGTGGTCGGTTTCGGTGATGATGGCGACCGCCCCGGAGTCGGCGAGGATCCACCGCACTTGTTCGACGGAGGAGGTGTCATATACCGGGACCGTGACGGCTCCCGCACACCAGATCGCGAAGTCCAGCAGCGTCCATTCGTAGCGGGTGCGGGACATGACGGCGACCCGATCACCGACCTGAACGCCGTTGGCGATCAATCCCTTCGCCGTCTCCCGCACCTCGGTCCGGAACTGGGCAGCGCTCAGTTCGTGCCAATCGCCACCGACCTTGCGGCTGATCACAGCGACGTCGGGAGACTTCTCGGCGTTGTGCTCGATCAAGTCGGTCAGATTCCCGCTGGCAGGAACGTGGTACAACGCTGGCAATCCGAATTCGTGCATGACGGCTCCTCGTCGGCGACGCTGCCGGAAGGCGCGGTTGCGCTCGCCTTGGACAAGTGGCCCACATCAAGTGGCTGTGAACCAAGTGTGATCCGTACAACATCGACGTGGCGACGGCTGTTGGCAGTCCCGGGCAAGGACCAAAGTCCTCTGTCTCAGAGGTCCGGCCTGGTGGACAGGGGTAGGGCGTAGCAACAGATCGGAAGTGACAAAGGCAATCGGCGTACGGAATTCCGGCCGGAGGCGTGGAACGATCGGTCGGGATTCAGTGCCTTCGGGACGGGTTCGGCTCCATCAAGGCTTGAAGTGTCATTGCGGCGAGGTGATCTTCGAGCCGCTGGCGATCCGGCATCACGGCGCTGCGGAAGCGGTGCGCGGACATGAATGACAACAACAGCCAGGCGGCCGCGTCGGGTTCGAGGTCGGAGCGGAGGTCACCGGCCTGTTTGCCTTGGGCGATGACCTCGGTCAATACCTCGGCGAGCTCGCCCATGTGTCCGCGTACCGCTTGTTCGACGGCGGGTTCGGCGGTCAGCGTCATCGCGTCGGCGAAGATCACCCCGAGCGAACCGGGGGCATGGAGTTCATCGATGTGTCCGGGGCTGAGCAGGTGTTCGAGCAGGACTGCGATCGAGTCGGTCTCGGCGGCGAAGGCGCGCATCATGGCGCACATCTGGCCGGAGGCGTGCGCTACGACGGCAGCGTAGAGGCCGACTTTGGAGCCGAAGTTCTGGAACAGCACCGGTTCGGTGACGCCGACGCGAGCCGCGATGTGGGCCATGGTGCTGCGCTGAAACCCGGACTCGGCGAACGCCGAGGTAGCGGCGTCGATGATCGACGCGCGACGTTCTGCGGCGCTCAGGCGAGTGCGCCGGGAGTCGGCGGGTCTCGAGGATGCGCGGGCCATGCGGTCATCGTATCCACTCTTGCGAAATAACTTAGTCACAACTAAGTTGAGGCCGTCTTAGTGACTACTAAGTTAGGGAGAGGGCCATGGGCCTCGGACATCTCATGCATCACAATTCCAACCCCGGCACGCGGGGGCTGACGATCGACCACGGCGGAACCTACGATGTGTTCGGCGCGGTGTTCTTCGGCGGGCGCCGCGACCACGTCTACCGACGCCTCGCCGAACTGAGCGGCGCCCGCCCCGGCGATCGCGTCCTCGACATCGGTTGCGGCACCGGCTATCTGACCCGACGCCTGGCCGCGGTCGTCGATTCGGGAATGGTGGTGGGCATCGACCCGTCCGCCGCGGGGATCGACCGGGCCCGCAGGATCACCGAGGAACCGAACTGCACCTACAGCACCGGCGTCGCCGAATCGCTGCCCGCGGAGGACGATTCGTTCGATGTGGTGGCCAATTGCCTGATGTTGCATCATCTGCCTGAGGATCTGCGTCCGACGGCGCTCGCGGAAATGCGGCGGGTGCTGCGTCCGGGCGGGAGGCTGTTGATCGGTGAGTTCCGGCCACCGGCGAATCCGGTCGGCAGGCATATCGTCGGCGCGCTGACCGGGCCGTCGATGGAGCACAACCCGATCCATCTGCTGGCGCCGATGGTGCGGGACGCGGGATTCGAGCAGGTCGACTCCGGAGATCTGCGTCCGTGGATTCGATACGTCACCGCCGTCGCGCCCGGTGCGCGCGGATGAGTCACCTCGGCCGTGGCACGTTGCGGATCATGGCGTTGCCGTTGATCGTCGGGGGAATCGTCGTGCACCTCTGGCTGGGCAGTATGGTCGGCCTCGCGGTCGCGATCTTCGGCCTGGTCGCCCATGTGGCGATCGCGACACTCGGCAGCCGTCGATTGCGCCGCCGTAGACCGTCGATATAGGCGTCGGTCGAACTCGTCGCTCCGACCTCTGGTCAATAGGCCATCAAGTTCGCAACTGCGCACATATGGTCCTAATGTGTACCCGGGGGGGTTCACCGAGTCCGGAGGCCGGAGTGATCGAGATATTGCGGCAGCGTCGGTTCCGCCGACTCTTCACCGCGCAGGTGGTAGCACTGGTCGGTACGGGTCTGCTGACGGTGGCGCTCGGACTGCTGGCCTACGACCTCGCGGGCAGCGACGCGGGTGCCGTCCTCGGCGCCGCGCTCACGATCAAGATGATCGCGTACGTCTTCGTCGCACCGGTGATCTCGGCGGTCACCGACCGGGTACCGCGCCGTATAGTGCTTGTCGGCGCCGACTCGATTCGCGCCGCCATCGCCCTGACGCTGCCTTTCGTCACCCACACCTGGCAGATCTACCTGCTGATCTTCGTACTACAGGCCGCCTCGGCGACCTTCACCCCGGCGTTCCAGGCAGTGATCCCCTCGATACTGGTCGACGAGGACGACTACACAAAAGGATTGTCGCTGTCGCGACTGGCATACGACCTGGAATCACTGCTCAGCCCGGCGCTCGCCGCGGCGGTGCTGACCGTACTCACCTACAACCTGCTCTTCGTCGCTACCGCTGCCGGATTCATCGCCTCCGCTTCGCTGGTCATGACGACCGCGTTGCCGCGACCCATACCCACGGACCGGTCGGTGCCACTCTCACGACGGATCGCCAGGGGCGCACGATTCATGTTCGACCGGCCGGTATTGCGCGGGCTGCTGGCAATGAACCTCGCCGTCGGTGCCGCGACGGCGCTGGTCGTGGTCGATTCCGTCGTGTACGTCCGGGACCTGCTCGACGGCTCCACCGCCGGTGTCGCGCTGGCACTGGGCTGCTACGGCGGCGGATCCATGGTGGTCGCGCTCTCGGTGCCACGCCTACTGACCCGTGTCACCGACCGTGGACTCATGCTGGCCGGGTGCGCCCTGCTGCCGATCGGACTGCTGCTCGGCGCCTCGATCGCGGCGCTGCGGCCCTCTCCCGGCCCCGGATGGCTGATACTCGCCGTGGCCTGGGTGACACTCGGCGCGGGGACCTCGATGGTCAACACACCATCGGCGCGCTTGCTGCGCGCACAGTCGACCCCCGACGTCCGCCCGGCTGTTTTCACGGCCCAGTTCTCGCTTTCGCACGCCTGCTTCCTGCTCACCTACCCTCTCGCCGGATGGGTCGGCGCGAGCGCGGGCCAACTCACCGCGGCAACAGCTCTGGCTGTCATAGCTACACTTGCGGGAACAACAGCCGCGCGAGTGTGGCCGGTCGACATTCCGTCGCGGATCGAGGCGGTACCAGCGGGGAGACGGTGAGCAATGGCGGGCACAGCGGACGCGACGGCTGAACCACCCGCGCCCAGCCTCGTTCACACCGCCGATCCCGACCAGGCGCGCCTCGACGCGGCCGCCGACGCGTTCCGGATGCTGTCCGATGCGACCCGACTCCACATCCTGTGGATCCTCGCCGACGGCGAGGCCGACGTCACCACCCTCACCGAGGCGTGCGGCGCTTCTCGGACCGCGGTCAGCCAACATCTCGCCAAACTTCGTTTCACCGGACTGGTCGACACCCGGCGAGAAGGTCGTCGCATCATCTACCGCGTCCGCGATGGACACCTGTCGCGCTTGGTCCGCGAGGGCCTCAATCTGGCCGACCACATCGTCACCGGAGAACCTCCACACTCCTGATGGTGGGGTCGGGGTACCACGAGGCTTGGGCTTTCAGGCCCGCTCGGCCGGAGTGACGGTTTCATCGATGATGCGACGGTGCAGTTCAGTGGTCATGGCATGGATGGCGCGGGTGAGTTCGGTATTGGTCTTGAGTTCGAGCTCTTCCTCGGCGAAATCGTGGTCAGCTTTGAGCTGCTGGAATTCGGCCGAGCGGTTCTGTCCGATCATCACGAACGTCGACAAGAATATCGCCTCCAGCGATACCACCAGGGTCAGCGTCGGCCAAGGGCTCTGCTCGCAGTAGAGCATCCAGGCAGCGAACCCGATCGCATGGATATAGACGAACGGCATCGATCCGGCGAAGCGGGTGATCCAGTCTGCGACCCGTAGTTGCCAATCGTCGCGGCGACGAGCGTGGAGGTCGGCCACGACGGGATGTCGGCCAGAGTTCGACAGCTGGGACATGGCATGGCTCCTCGACAGAATGAACAGCGATCGACTACGCCGGAATGCTATCGGGCGCAGCGTGTTTCTCACGGATCGGTCGCTTCGGGGCGCTCGGAAACCGGGCGGGATCCAGACGGCCCGCGCTGAGTTTGGCAGCGGCTCGCGGGATAGGCGCGTTGGGAAAAAATCGGTTGTCCGATCCGGACCGGCCGATTGTACTGCGGGTATGACGACTTCATGGGCGCGGTCACGGTAGCTTCTTCTCGATCGAGTGGGACGTCGTACGAACATTCCGAACCCCGTCGCCAGAACCACGATCGCCATCGCCATCGCGACCATCCGCGGCGATCTCATCGAAAGCCCTCCCGGAGGGGTGAAGCGTTGCGCGGCGCCGGCAATGCGGCATGGCAATCTCTACAGAGTTGACTCATCCGAGGCGAGGGGCCATATGTCGATCAGTTCACCGTCGCTGGGGCGTCCGGTCGGCGCCCATGGAGAGCAGACGCGGCAGCGTGTCATCGCGGCCACGATGCGTTGTGTTGCCGAGGTGGGCTATTCCCGTGCGGCGATCCGCGAGGGTCGGGGGCGATCGGCGTGACCTGATCGCCCCCTGACTGTCGCATTCGCGAGTGAATTCGGAAATCGTTCGTCTCGGGTATGTGGTGGCTTGGACAACGCGTTCGTTCGCGTTGTCGTGTTATTTCGCCGATCCCCGGGCTCTGACACGGTTCTACCAAGAGCTGACAGGCATGCAGCTCGGCTATGACTCTGACGAGTTCGTCGCCCTGACCGATGGTTCGGGTTGCGACCTGGGCTTCCAACAGGTCGACCGATACCGGGCACCGCGGCGGCCCGGTCAGGACGTGCCGCAGCAGTTGCACCTGGACCTCAGGGTCGAGGAGCTCGACGCGGCGGAGAAGTTGGCCCTGGAGCTCGGCGCGGTCAGGCCGGACCACCAGCGGGGCGGCGACCGGTGGCGGGTGCTGCTGGATCCGGCCGGTCACACGTTCTGCCTTGTCGTCGGCTGATATGTCCTGTCTCGGTTGAGCTGGTGCAGTCTCATCGATCTGAGGCATTCAGCGGTTTGTCTCACATGACCTGTAGCAGCGCATAGTATTTCGCGGGTGATGGGTGCGTTGTCGGCGCGGGGTCCGGTTGGGGCTGCGGGTTTCGAGGTGGAGTTCGTGACCGTGGGTGGCCCGCTGGTACGGCGGGATCTGGCAGCGGCGTGGGATGTGCCGTTCGAGGTGGCGGATCGGCCGGTACGGACGTTGCGTTCACATCGGGGGCAGCGGAGTGATTCGAGCTGGTGGTGGATGGCGAGTTCGGCACGGCACGTCGGCTACGAGTCGTGGCTGGAACGGGACAACGTGATAGTCCTGGATGCCGATCCCGATGTCGCCGCGGCCGTGTCGCAGCCGTTCCGGTTGTGGTGGAGCGATGGGGTCAAACCGCGTCCACGCCTGCATGTGCCCGACTATTTCGTCCGCCGGACCGATGGCGGCGTGGTGATCATCGATGTTCGTGCCGACGACCGCATCGGGGACGACGATGCGGCGTTGTTCGCTGTGACCGAGGTCACGTGCCGGGCGGTGGGCTGGGAGTATCGTCGGGTCGGCGAGGTAGATCCGGTGCGGTCGCCAACCATATACGACCCGCCCACCTGCGCCGATATCTGCAGGACCCTCACGACGGCAACCACATCCGGCTCGACCGGCTCGCGCCCCTATCGGGCCGCTCACCAACCGCGCTGCAATACGCCCTCACCGATCTCCACCCCCACCCGACACAGGCCGGCCCGGCCAACCGCCGGTCGCGGTCCGCCCTTCAACGAACCGAAGTGTTCTGGCTGATTCGACGCGCCGCCCGCCTCGGCATGAGCATCGACGCGCTCGCCGACCGATACGGCGTCGGCGAACGCACCGTCCACCAAGCACTGAAGTCACCGAACCCGCAGCCACGCAAGCAAATACCCGCAGCGCGCGTCCCGGCTCGCCCCGTGTATCCAGAGCAAGGCCTCCGTGCCGGTGAGGAAATCGACGCGGGCTGGGGCTGGAAGATGCCCGAGCCCGACGGTAAGTACTCCCTCGGGGCCAGAAACGGCCACCTCGCGCTCTCAGGATACCCGGCTCTGGATCTACCGTGCGTGTGATTGAACGACGAAGCAGTACAGCGGATTTCGGACCGAGCGCCAGCGTTGGAATGAACCGTGCGCGGGTGAGTTCGGGACAGATGAGCATTCTTATCGGCCTCGGTACGTGGCTGAACGATCCTGCTGTCTCGGATCGGCTGGCGGATCTGAGGCTTGTGTCCTCGGCGTGTATGGGCGGACACGGCGGGGGGCGATCAGCGCGACGGTGGAGATACAGTCGGAGCCATTTCGACAGGTTTCGCGCGGTGTACTTCGTCGAGCAACTGCTCGATGTCGAAGTGACCGCCTCCCATTTTCATCACTCGTGCCAGTGGCATCGACTCGACCATCTGCAGTATTTCGGGACTGCGGGCCAACGTCGAGTCCGGGCCAGTTGTGAGTGCGCTGCGCAGGATGGGACCACCCACCGGGTGTGCCAGCCACTCCGCGAGCGTCGATTCGCCGGTCAAGGTCCCGGCGACTTCGGTGTCCTCGGCTGTGATGGTCACCGAGAGCCGCAGATCGCGCGATGAGGTACCGGCTGAGAGTTCGAATGCGCCCGGTTCGAACATACAACGGCCATGGTGGGTGCTGTAGAACGACAGACTCCGAGCGTCGAGTTCGAAGGTGACCGGGGTTGATTCTCCTGGCGCGAGATCGACTTTGCGGCGAGCTCACGAACGGGACGATCAACCGACGAGTCGATGTCTCTCACATAGAGTTGCACGACGTCCTTGCCGCGAACCGACCCGGTGTTGGTGACGTTGAGACGCACGTAAACTGTGATGTCGTCGCCGGTTCCGCGGACGGCGGCTTGGAGATCGGTGTAGTGGAACGTGGTGTACGACAACCCGTGCCCGAAGGGAAAACTGACCGGCATGTGCTTTGCGTCGTAGTATCGGTAACCGACATAGAGACGTTCGCCGTAGATCACAGAACTGTCGGAGCCTGGGAAGTTGAGGTGGGCCGGTGTGTCCTGAAGACGTAGCGGAATCGTCTCGGCGAGCCGACCGGATGGGTTGGCGATACCCATCAACAGATCCGCGATCGCCGACCCTCCGGCCTGTCCGGGAAGCCACATTTCCAGGATCGCCTTCGCGTGATGTTGCCAGCTGGATACTTCGATGACACCGCCGTTGCAAAGAACCACGATGACATTGCTGGTCACTGCGCCGATGGCAGTCAACAGCCGTGTTTGCGCAAGGGGCAGTTCCAAACCTCGGCGGTCGAAGCCTTCTGATTCCTCACCATCGGGCAAGCCCAGGAACAATACGGTGACCTCGGCGGTTGCGGCGGCCTGCACTGCTTGGGGCATCAGCGCATCGTCGGCACCCGACAGCGTGAATCCTGGATGGAAGCTGACCTCGATTTCTTTTCCAGCCACGGTGCGCAGCGAGTCGAGGGTGTTGTCGATCTGCGTCGGAACTACCTGGGAGCTACCGGCCCCTTGGTATCGCGGCGTCCGGGCGAACTCGCCGATCACCGCGATGCGGGTGTGGCCCTTCAGTGGCAGAACAGCGTCTTCGTTCTTGAGCAGCACAGCTGATTCTGCCGCCACGCGGCGCGCTAGCGTGTGATGGGCTGCCGAATCCACAGGATCGGACGGGGCGTTGGTGGTGTTGCCTATCAACATCAGCATCCTGGCGACTGCTCGATCCAGGACCTCCTGATCCAGATTGCCGGATCCCACGGCCTCGACCAAGGTTCGCGCGCTGGCGCCTCTGGTGGTGGGCATCTCCAGGTCGACTCCCGCGACCACGGCCGCTACCGGGTCTGTCACTGCGCACCAGTCCGAGACCACGACCCCCTCGAAGCCCCATTCCTCACGGAGCACATCGGTGAGAAGAAACCTGCTTTCCGTCGCGGGTACGCCATTGACGCGGTTATAGGCCGCCATCACCGTCCACGGTGCGGCAGTTGTCACGATGTACTCGAATGCCGAGAGGTAGATCTCCCGTAGTGTCCGCTCATCGACCTCGGCGCTGACCCGCATCCGATCGGTCTCCTGATTGTTCGCAGCGAAGTGCTTCACCGAAGCACCGACACCTCTGCTCTGGATGCCGCGTACCATCGCTGCGCCCATGCGGCCAGTGAGGTGTGGGTCCTCTGACACATACTCGAAGTTCCTGCCGCACAACGGTTATCGCTTGATGTTGACTCCTGGTCCCAGCAGAACCCCGACGCCTGCGGAGCGGCACTCGGCGCCCAGTGCCGCTCCGACCTCTGCTGCCAGTTCGACGTCCCAGGACGAGCCGAGTGCGGCGGCAGTCGGGAAACATGTCGCGGGCCTGCTGGTCTCGAAGCTGAACTGCGCTTCGCTGGGATCGGCCAAACGCAGACCGTGCGGACCGTCGGTCAGCGTGATCGAGGGGATAGCGAGCCGGGCGATCGCCGCCGTTTCCCAGCCGCCGGCTCCCGAGAGCAGTTCAGCTTTCTCATCCAGGCTCATGGCGCTGACGAAAGCGTCGAGTTCGGTCTTGTCGTGCATGAATGGATTCCCACCGTCTTGTCTTCGGACATCACTAACGCGCGTTACTGCGTCACAGTAGGCGTAGTCCATACTGTCGACAAGAGGGTCACCGTTCCCTACTACGCGCATGGTCGCCGGACCGACTCCCGCAGACCGTCCGGGGTAATGATGAGTCCCTCCTGGAAAGAGGGCCTATACCGAAGAGCGTTCGACTACTTGGGGAGTGATGGGGATGAGTGGAGCGTGCTGAGCGGCACCGGACAGGATGGCCACGACGGCTTCCGCCCGCTTGACACCCACTTCGCGGAGATCGAAAGCCACCGTCGTCAGCGCGGGTATGGACACCGCAGCTGTCGGAATATCGTCGGCGCCGATCACAGCGATGTCGGAAGGTGCCGTTAGCCCGGTGGCGTGCACGCCGGCGAGGACGGCCACCGCAATCTCGTCGTTGTAGGCGCAGATGCCAGTCACCGAGCGCGTTCTCCATCGTTGTACTGCGCGTGCGGCTTCGGCGGGGTTCAACGTAATCGCGTGAGTGATCGGAGCATCGAGACCTGCGTCGGCGCATGCGTCCACCGCACCTCGCAGGCGTTCCTCGGCCATGTCGAGCAGTTCGGGTCGGTCCGGTAGCGCGTAGCCGATCCTGCGGTGGCCTTTTGCGATGAGATAGTCCGCTTGCACGCGGCCGATCTGCTCAGTGGGAAATGTGGCCCCTTGCTGTTTGTCGGTCGGAATGACGACATCGGCGCCGGATCGATGGAGTTCCTCCACAACCCGCTGGGGGAATGGCGTCAGTCCGATCACGACCGAGGCATCTACACTGGCGCATACCTCCGACAGCGACCCACCACCATGCGTGGCCGCGAGATGAGCTACCAAGGTCAGACCGTGCGCCGCGAGGGCAGCGGCGAGTTCCTCCACGAACCGGGTGATCGCCGCGCCGAGCGGCAGGTCGGGCACCGAGAGCAATACAATGTCGCTACGACCGGCGGCCAGTGCGCGAGCGGCCGCTCGCGGCCGGTAGCCGAGGCGGCTCGCTGCCTCGACCACTCGTCGCCGCGTCTGGTCCGGAATGGACTGTCCAGGCCTGTTATTGAGAACAAAACTGACTGTGGTGCGCGAAACGCCCGCAGCGAGAGCCACATCGGAGCCTGTCACACGTCTTTTGGAGTGGATCATCTGTCCTCGCGCGTGTATGACTACCTCGTCGGAATGTCATCGTCGGGACCCTGGTCCCGAATTGGCGGTTCGCGGTGCACGATCGCCGACCACTACGGGGTGATTGTACATCCGCAGTGCCGGAGGGCGGATCGATGCTCGATTCGTGAGCCGGCGCAAGAGTGGACCGAGAGCGCGTACTTCGTCGAGGTGGAGTCGGCCATCAGCAGACGACGGCCGAGGTCGCGTTATGGGAGGTATCGATCCAGCGCGCGGGGTGGTCGAGCAGTCCGGCCAGTTCGAAATAGGCTGCTCCGGTAGCGCCTGGTGCGGGGTCGTCACCGGCGGATTCGATACGGGGGCTTTCCCAGCGGGACGTAAGCACTCTTACCTGCAGATATCGCCGCAGTTGGGGAGTAAGGAATTCGGCTAGCGCCCCAAGGTGTCCGCCCATCACTATCACTGGGATGTCCAAGAGATTGATCGCCCCAGCCAACGCAATGCCCAGGGCCCACGCGGCGCGCTCGAGGGCAGCGATCGGCACTGGTTCACCGGCTAGAGCGCGAGCGGTGAGATCGTGGGCGGTGGCCGATGATGGGAGGTTCGCGGCAGCGAGAAGAGCGAATCTGCCCACGTACAGTTCGAGGCATCCGGTGGACCCGCATCGGCACGGCGGGCCGTAAGGGTCGACGGTGAGGTGGCCGATTTCTCCGGCCCGGCCGTGCTGTCCGGTCATGACTTTTCCGTCGAGCACCGTGGCGCCACCGATACCGGCTTCCCCCGACAGGTAGAAGAAGTCACGCAACGGCCCGGGGCGGCCCGGGGCCACCTCGGTGATTGCCAGTGCTGCGTAGTCGGCCTCGTTTCCGATTCGCAGTGGCAGATGGGCGCGTTTCGCGAGCGGTAGGTGATCCTGTGGGGCGACATCAACCCAGCCGAGGTTGGGTGCTATCAGCAAGCGATCCGGATTCGTGGAGACGATGCCCGGTAGAGCCAGTCCGACGCCGACCAGTCTCGTGCCGAGGGTATCCGCGATGAGTCTCGTACTGATATCACCGAGCCTGGCGAGGACGGGACCGGCTTCGCTGCCGCGGAGATCGGAGAATTCGATGTGTTCGGCCAGCACGTCGCCGGACAGGGCGATGACCCGGCCCACGAGTCCGTCTGCCTTGACCTGCAATCCCAGCGCCGCGAGGCTGCGCCCGGCTGACACCGGGGTGGCAGGGCGACCTCGACCCGACGGCACGGCTTGGGCGAGTTCGGTGAGCACTCCACTGACGATCAGCTCATCCACCAGCCGCGAAACTGTGGCTCGGGTAATGCCGGTGGCGGTGGAGATCGCCGCCCTGGACAAGGGCTCGACGGCAGCCAACGCGGTGCGAGTCACCAGCCGCAGATTCGCCTCACGCAATGTGGACTGCCGGGAGCCGACCGGTAGGGACTCGGCAGGCGGGGGTGGTGGAGTCACCTGTTGACCTTATCTCGATCACACATTAAGTTTACCCTCTAAACAAAATGAGGAGAAGGTCGTGCGCCTGCCTACCAGGGAAGATAGGTTCTCATTCGGGCTGTGGACAGTCGGATGGACCGGGATCGATCCGTTCGGCGCCCCGACCCGCCCCGCGCTGCGACCATGGGACTACGTCGAACGTCTGGCCGAAATCGGCGCCTGGGGTATCAGCTTCCACGACAATGACGTGTACGCCTTCGACACCGACGAAGCTGAGCAGGACCGGATTCTCGACCGTTTGAAGACGACGGTCGACAGCGCGGGGCTCACGATCGAGATGATCACTACGAACACCTTCACTCACCCCGTGTTCAAGGACGGTGGCCTGACCTCCAACGATCGATCGGTGCGCCGCTTCGGGCTGCGCAAGGTGCTGCGCGCGGTCGACGTCGCGGCCCGGATGGGGGCGTCGACCTTCGTTATGTGGGGCGGACGTGAGGGCAGCGAGTACGACGGCTCCAAGGACGTCTTCTCGGCGTTGGAACGTTATAAAGAGGGCATCGACACGGTCGCCGCGTACATCAAGTCCCGGGGCTACGATCTGCGTATCGCGTTGGAACCCAAGCCGAATGAACCGCGAGGCGATATTTTCTTGCCGACCGTCGGTCATGCGCTTGCGCTGATCGCCGAACTCGAGCACGGCGACATCGTCGGGCTGAATCCCGAGACCGGGCACGAGCAGATGGCCAACCTCAACTTCACCCACGCCATCGCCCAAGCGCTGTGGAGCGGCAAGCTGTTCCATATAGACCTCAACGGTCAGCGTGGCCTGAAATACGATCAAGACCTGGTGTTCGGCCACGGTGACCTGATCTCGGCCTTCTTCTCCGTGGATCTGCTCGAGAACGGGTTCCCCGGCTGTCCCGACGGCCCCCGCTACACCGGGCCGCGGCATTTCGACTACAAGCCGTCGCGCACCGAACATTTGCCTGGAGTGTGGGAGTCGGCGAAGGCGTGCATGGACACCTATTTGAGGCTGGCAGCGAAGGCGCGCGCCTTCCGGCAGGACCCCCGTGTCATCGACGCGATGACCTACGCCGGGGTGTTCGATCTCGCCCGTCCGACACTCGGGGATGGAGAGAGCATCGAGGCATTCCGTTCGGCTGACGCCGACTTCGATCCGGATGCCGTGGCACAGCGCGATTTCGGCTTCGTCGGTCTTCAACAACTCGCTGTCGAACATCTCATCGGCTGAGGAGTAGGCGATGCCCCTGGTTGCCGGAATCGATTCCTCGACCCAGTCGTGCAAGGTCGTGATCTGCGATGCGGACTCGGGGCGAATCGTTCGTCACGGAACCGCCCCGCACCCGCCGGGGAGCGAGGTGGATCCTGAACGTTGGTGGGATGCCGTAGGGCTGGCGGTCGAACGCGCGGGCGGACTCGATGACGTTGCCGGTATGGCTGTCGCCGGTCAGCAACACGGCATGATCTGTCTCGATGAGAGAGGCCGTGTGATCCGGCCCGCGTTGTTGTGGAACGACACCCGTTCCGCGGCCGCCGCCGAGCAGCTGATCGTCGAATTCGGAGATGGGGACCCAGTGCTCGGTGCCCATCGATGGGCCGAGGCAGTCGGCACCGTTCCGGTGACATCGTTGACCGTCAGCAAATTGCGCTGGCTGATCGACCATGAACCCGACAACGCGGCTCTCACAGCCGCAGTAGCCCTGCCGCACGACTGGCTCACCTGGCGGCTGCGCGGTTCCACGGCGATACAGTCCCTGATCACCGACAGGTCCGATGCCTCGGGAACCGGCTACTTCGACGCGACGTCGGGCGCTTATCGGCGAGATCTGCTCGCCCTGGCGCTTCGTCGTGACGAGGCTGCATCGGCCGCAATATTCCTTCCGACCGTCCACGGCCCCCGCGAACCCGCTGGACGGGCATGTATCGATTTCGCAGCGAACGATACCCTGGTCGGGCCCGGGTGCGGCGACAATGCCGCAGCGGCACTGGGACTCGGCGTCGACGACGGCGATGTGTTCGTATCGCTGGGCACTTCCGGGGTCGCTGCGGCTGTCTCGAGCGATCCGGTCAATGATCCGTCGGGGGCGGTGGCAGGGTTCGCCGACGCTACCGGCGGATTCCTGCCGCTGGCCTGCACCCTCAACGCGACGCGAATCCTCGACGCCACTGCCGCGGTGCTTGGCGTCGATGCCGAAGAGTTCAGCGCGCTCGCACTTGCCGCTCGGCCTGGCGCGGGAGGATTGGTCCAGGTCCCCTATCTCGAAGGGGAACGCACACCCAATCTTCCCGACGCCACCGGTGTCCTGTACGGCATGACCCTGTCATCGTTGACGCGGGAAAACCTTGCCCGCGCGGCGGTCGAAGGGATGCTGTGCCTGATGGCCGACGCGATGGAAACCCTCCGGGCACAGAATGTCACCATCGATCGCGTCACTTTGGTCGGCGGCGGAGCCCGATCGAAAGCGGTGCGCGAAATCGCTCCGAGCGTTCTCGGTGTTCCAGTCGTTGTGCCCGAACCCGGAGAGTACGTGGCCCGAGGTGCGGCGAGACAGGCGGCATGGACACTCACCGGCGAAAACCGGCCACAGCCATGGCCGATGGTCGGCGTCCGGACCTACACCAGCGAGCATCGACGCGACATACTCGACCGCTACCGAGAATTCGCAGCGATCTCAGCTTGCCGTGCCGCGTCGACGACCGCCCTCTAGCAAACACCGTCAACACGTGATGTCGCCCGTCAATATGAAAGATGAAGACACTGTGGTCTACGCATTCGATCCCGAGCTCGCTCCCTGGACCTCGATGATCCCAACTCTCGACTTCGCCGATCTGGCGTCGATCCGCGACATGCTTCGCAACATGTCCAGCATGAACCGTGATGGCGGTCCGACGGCGCCGCGATACGAGCCTCCCACCCCGGTCGCTGTCCGTGACACGACGGCCCCCGGCCCGCGCGGAGCCCCGGATGTACCCGTGCGAATCTATCGCCCCGAGGAGTCCGATGCTCCCCTGCCCGGATTGCTCTACATCCACGGCGGCGGGTTCGTGATGGGAAATCTCGAATTGGTGGATCACGAGGTCAAGAGAATCGCATCCGAGGTCGGTGTCGTGGTGGTATGTGTGGACTACCGCCTGGCACCGGAGAACCCGTTTCCCGCCCCTCCTGAGGATTGCTACGCCGCACTCACCTGGACCGCCGAACACGCCGAAGAACTCGGCATCGATCCGGAACGCCTGGCGGTAGGCGGCGAGAGCGCGGGGGCTGGACTGGCTGCCGCAGTCACGTTGCTCGCTCGGGATCGTGGCGGGCCGACGCTGTGCTTCCAGTACCTCGCGGTCCCCGAACTCGACGATCGCTTGGGTACGCCGTCGATGCGCGACTACCACGACACACCGATCTGGCACCGTTCAGCAGCGGAGTTCAGTTGGGACAGCTACCTGGGGCCGGGGGTGCGTGGCACCGACGGCGTTTCGGCCTATGCCGCTCCCGCCCGGGCCGAGGACCTTTCCGACCTACCACCGGCTTTCGTGTCCGTATGTCAGTTCGATCCCCTGCGCGACGAGGGCATCGCCTACGCCCAACGCCTCGCGCAGGCGAACATACCCACCGAACTCGTCCTTTACCCTGGGACCTTCCACGGCACTGCGATCGTGCAGCAAGCGGCGATCACCCGACGTATCGTCGCCGACCAGATCGCCGCGCTGCACCGGGCCCTGCACGCCGGGGCGCAACAATGATCCGCACCTCGTTCAACGACGGCTGGCAGACCCGACCCAAGGTCAATCCCTTCGCCGAACTGGCCGGTGCCGTGGTCGCGTTCGAGCCCGTCACCTTGCCGCACGATGCGATGATCGCCCGACAGCGGGTGGCCCCGCGCGAGGGCGAGACCGGGATGGAAAGCGGCGCCGGTGCCTACTTTCCGGGCGGGGCCTGTGAGTACCGCAAATCCTTCGTCGTCCCCGAGGAGTACTCCGACAAACGGATCCTGTTCGAGTTCGAGGGGGTCTACCGCGACGCGGTCGTGCACCTCAACGGCGACTACGCCGGGCAACGTCCCTACGGATACTCCCAGTTCTACATCGACGCCGACCGCTTCCTGAAATTCGGACAGCACAACGAAATCCACGTCGAAGCCCGCAGCCATCGCGACTCCCGGTGGTATACCGGGGCAGGCATCTACCGCGACACGTGGATGCTGGTCGGAGGGCTGGTCCGGATCGGACCCGCGGGCATCCGTGTCAACACACCCGATATCGACCGTGACCAGGCCGTCGTGGAGGTCGCCACCAAGATCGAAAACGACTCGATCAGAATACGGACGGTCGAGGTCGTCACCGAAATCCACGATGCCGCAGGAGCTGTCGTAGCCCGCGACACCTCCGAGCTCACCGTGCTACCCGGTGAACCCGCAACTGCCCGTCAGCGGCTCTATCTGCGCGACCCGTCGTTGTGGAGCGTCGATTCGCCCACTCTGTACCGCGCGCAAGTAACGCTAGGCAAAGAGAACGGTACGGTCGACACCGACACCGTCACCTTCGGGGTCCGCTCGCTCCGCCTGGACCCCGAGCGAGGGCTACGCATCAACGACGAGACCGTCACATTACGCGGCGCCTGCGTGCACCACGACAACGGCGTCCTGGGCGCCGCGACGTTCGCTCGCTCGGAAGAGCGACGCGTCGCGATACTCAAGCACGCGGGGTTCAACGCGATCCGCATCTCCCATCAACCCATGAGCACAGCGATGCTGAATGCGTGCGATCGCCTAGGCATGCTCGTGGTGGACGAGACCTTCGACGTATGGACCTCCGGCAAAAGCGAATTCGACTACAGCCTGAACTTCCCCGAATGGTGGGAACGCGACGTCGAGGCCATGATCGCCAAGGATTTCAACCATCCCAGCGTCATCCTCTACTCCATCGGCAACGAGATCCCCGAAACCGGCACCCCCGTCGGTGCCGCGTGGGGCCGAAAGCTCGCCGAAAAGGTCCGATCCCTCGACAGCACCCGCTACCTCACCAACGCCGTCAACAACATGCTCGCCGTGATGGCCGACCTCGCGAAGATGAAAAGCCAAGCAGCACAGGCCGCCACCGAGGACACCGGCATCAACACGCTGATGGCGGACCCCGGACAGATGATGAACGCCATCAGCGCCTCCGAACTGGTAACCCGACGCACAGCCGAGTCCTACAGCATGCTCGACATCGCAGGCATGAATTATGCCGACAGCCGCTACGCCCTGGACCGTGACCTGTTCCCGAACCGAATCATCCTCGGCACCGAGACATTTCCCACCCGGATCGACGAGAACTGGCGACTGGTCGAACAGTACGGCCATGTCATCGGGGACTTCACGTGGACCGGATGGGACTACCTCGGAGAGGTCGGTCTCGGCCGGGCACAGTACCTTGCCCCCGACACCCCGAAACCTACCCACACCGCGCCGCATCCCTACCTGGTTGCAGGCTGCGGAGACATCGACATCACCGGTCACCGCAAACCCGCCTCCTACTATCGCCAGATCGTCTTCGGGCTACGCAGACAGCCCTACATCACGGTCGAGAGACCCCAATACCACGGACAGGCCTTCGCTGGAACGCCCTGGGCATGGCGGGATTGCATCTCCAGCTGGACCTGGCCCGGCTTCGAAGGCGAACCGATCACCGTCGAAGTCTACGGTGACGCACACGAGGTCGAGTTGTTCCTCGACGGCCGCTCTCTGGGGCGACGTCCGGTCGGCGAAGACCATCGATTCCGCACCGAATACAACACCGTCTACCACGCCGGTGAGCTGCTTGCCCTCGCCTACGAAGACGGCGTCGAAACCGGCCGCAGCCTCCTACGAACCGCGACAGGACCGGTGCTGTTGCGCGCCGAGGTCGATCGAGCGGTCATCGCCGCAACCGGTGGCGACCTCGCCTATATCGAAATAACCCTGACCGACGCACACGGCACCTGCTACACCTACGCCGATCGCCCGGTCAGCGTCGAAATCTTCGGCGCCGGGGTCCTTCAAGGCTTCGGCAGCGCCGACCCATGCACCGAAGAACGATTCGACGCCAACGAACGTCGCACCTACGACGGACGCGCACTCGCGGTCGTTCGCCCCACCGACATCGGCGTCATCCGTGTCGTGGCTCGCGCACCGGAATGCGATCCGACCGAAATCTTGATCACGGTCGAGAAGTAGTTAGGAACCAGCATGAAAATTCAGCGAATCCTCGTCGCCGCCGTGACGGCGCTTCTGCTCTCGGCCGTTGGCTGTAGCAGAAGCGAAAGCATCGGCGAGGACACCGGTCAGCCGACGAAGACGACCACCACCACAGCCGATCTCGGGTCCCTGCGAAACCTCTGCCAGAGCGGCACACCGTCGGCCGCGACCGGTCGCGGAGTCACCGCCGATGCCATCACCCTCGGCGTGTTCACCGACATGGGATTCACCAAGAACTCCGAACTGGTCGACGCCGCGAAGGTTTTCACCTCATGGTGCAACGACCACGGCGGCGTCAACGGCCGCAAACTCGTCCCCGTCATCCACGACGCCAATCTGACCGAAGTCCGCCAACGCATGCTCGAAGCCTGCCGCACCGACTTCGCACTCGTCGGTGGCAGCGCCGCCTTCGACGCCCTCGGCGTCAAGGATCGGCTCTCATGCTTGCTGCCCGACTTCCCCGCCCAGGTAGACCAAGTCGAGAACGTCGGTTCCGACCTACAGGTGAACGCCTCCGGAGGAACCTCCGGCATGCACGAATGGCTGTTGAACCAGGCATACCCGTCCTCGGCCCCCTCTGTCGGACTCATCGTCGGCGACGCACCGATCGCCAAAGTCGCGGGCGACATGCTCCGCGAGTCACTGCCGGGCTCCGGCGCGACCATTGTCTACAACGGCATATACCCCGCCACAGGCGTACCGGACTGGACGCCCTACGCACAGGCCATCAAATCCGCCGGTGTCAAGGGCATGGTCTTCCTCGGCGACTACCGCAGCCTGGCTAAACTCGAAGAAGTCCTCACCTCGATGGACTACCGCCTGGACTGGGTCGACGCCAACAGCAACGCCTACACCCCGGAATTCATCCAACTCGCCGAGAATTCTTTGTCCGCCCAGCACAACTACGCAGACCTGTCGAGCATCGCGCCCCTGAGCGCAGCCGACACCACCCCCGCGGTCGCCCAGGTCAAAGAACTGTTCACCACATACGCCCCCGGCAAGAACGTCACCTACCCGGCGTTGCGGGCCTTCAACCAGTGGGCGCTGTTCGCCAAGTCGGCCAATGAATGTGGTGACAACCTGACCCCCAGATGCGTCTACACCGCAGCCACGAAACAAACAGCGTGGACAGGCGGCGGACTGCAGGCAGCGGTCAACCTGACAAACCCGCGCGCATCGTCCGACTGCTTCAATGTCCAACAGGCCACACCCACAGGCTGGCGACCCGCCGACTTCCAACCCGACACCGGCCCTTTCCGCTGCGACATACCCGCATACACGCCGAAGGGTGACTACGGCAAGGCTCGCACCCTGGCCGACGTCGGCAAGAGCATGAGCGATGTCAAATAGTGAATCGTCCTGGAGAGGCAGGGCGTACTTCGCCATCAGATCGAACCGGGCCGGTTGTTCTGCATCGCGACGAGGTACGCCAGGCTCTTGCCAGGAACGCGTTGTTCTTATCCGGTTTCGAGGCCTGCCGACGCAATCGACGTAACTACGCCCGCTAGGTCGTGTTCAGGGAGCTTGTCTCCGATGGCCGGCGTGGCGATCCGGCGCTGCTCGGCCTGACCCAAGCGTCGAAGGACGAAATGCCGGGCTTCTGGTCCGTGGAGGTCGAAGCCCAGTGGACGTGCCGGCACCGGATGCAGGGCAGCTCCGCACATTTGTGGTAGTCCTGTGGGCATCCAGTCGACGGGGGGTGAAAGTCTGGTGCCGTCCATGGGAGTCGGACCCTGCTCGATCGGGCTGAACGGTGCCAGGATGTCGGAACTGTACGAGATGGCCGAAGGTGAAGGCGTTGCTCAGTTCGGCCAGCCGATAGGTGCCGAGTTCGGCGAACAGATATCGACGGATGACCAACACAAGGTTCTCGCGGTCGCCCGACTCGCGTCGCTGACGACATCGAGGCTTCACTATGGTCGGCGAGAACATCCTGAGAGTCGGTGTTGCTGTTGGCCTGACCGTCGACCTGCGCCCCCGATCGCGTCTCGGCTACCCCAGGGGAGGTAGTTACCTGCTTGGCGTGCCGCAGTGGCGCAAGTGTCGAAGGCCTGTGTTCGAGCCCGATCCTTGTGCGGCACACTGATTCGACATGTCCGGTGTCGACAACGAAGCCGGATTCAGGCGAGTAGCCGCGCGGCGATGGCCCGTGCGCGCGCGGCGGCTGCCGGACTCGACTCGCGCACCGCCGTCACGATCGCCCCGTCGACCAGGAGCGCGAATTCCGCGGCCAATTCGGCGGCGTCGGGGCGGCCCGCGTCCTGCAGCAGTTCCGCCAGGTAGTCGATGACGCGCCGCTTGTGCATGTCGGCGACCCGGTGCGCGGGAGAATCCGGATCGGCCATCTCGATCATGGTGTTGATGAAGGCGCAGCCACGGAAATCGTTGCGCGCGAAACGTTGCGCGAGTGCGTCGAATACCGCGAGCGGGCGTTCGGCGGGCGCGCGGTTCTCGGCGTCGACCGATTCCCGCAGCCACGCCAACCACCTGCGGTCCCGGTCCTCGAGCACCGCGACGACCAGCGCGTCCTTCCCGTCGAAATGCCGGTAGAAGGAGGCGCGGCCGACCCCCGATTCCTGGAGCAGCCGGTCGACACCGACCGCGCGGATCCCCTCGGCGTAGAAGAGATCTTCGGCGGTGGTGAGCAGACGCTGCCTGGCCCGGGTTGCCATGAGCACGAGACTAGCAGAACGGCACCAATCGGTACCGTTCTTCTTGACGAAGATGGCACCGATCAGTACCGTCTGAATTCGGCACCGATTGGTACCGTTTGGAGTCGAGCTCGGAGCGCACATGTCCCGACTGCCCCTGATCACCACCGAAATCGCCGACGACGAACAGAACGCACTACTCACCGAGGTGAAGCGCCAACTCGGGCGAGTCCCGAATCTCTATGCCGCCCTGGCGAACAGCCCCGCCGCACTGCGCGGCTACCTCGATCTGCGCGACGCGCTGACGGCGGGCGTGCTCGGCGCGCGGCTGCGTGAACAGCTGGCCCTGCTGATCGCCGCCGAGAACGGTTGCGACTACTGCGTCGCCGCGTACACCATGCGCGCCGGTCGCATGGGGTTCGGCGAGCGTGAGATCGCCGATACCCGCGACGCCCGCTCCGATGAGCCGCACTCCGACGCGGTCCTGCGGTTGGCGCGCGACATCCTGCGGACCCGAGGCCGGATCGATGACGCCGCACTCGCCGCCGCTCGCGCCGGGGGCGTCTCCGACGCCGAGATCGGCGATATCACCGGCCATATCGCCCTGAACGTGCTGTCGAACTACTTCAACCACATCGCCGGGCCGGAACTGGATTTCCCGGCCGCGACCTCGACGGAAGGATCGAAGATGAACCAGGCATGGCGCGATGCCGCCCGCGTCGAACTGGCCGAGGGCTACACGCTGCTCGATCGCGAGGGACAGCCCGCGCGCACGGTGCAGGACGCGCGGATCTCGATCGAGGGTGGCTTCCTGCACATCCGGGTCGCCGACGACGCGGATATCCAGATCGTCTCGGCTCCGGGCGTCGCGCTGGTGACCTACCGGGCCGAGTGAGCGACGCGGGCACCACAGCTGCGCTGCACCCGGTGTGCGCGACGCTGTCGACCATGACGTGTCCCGTCGTCGCCCGCGCGGGCATGTGCGTGCGGCGAACAGCGCCTGTCCGCGTCGCGACGGCGATATCGCCTCCGAGATCGGCATGATCCAGCGTTGGCAGTTCGTCGCATCCTCCAGCGGCGACCGGGCAGCGTCCCCTTTCCCCGGGTGATGCCCAACCGGCTCCATCGGTGCAACATCGCTGTGGCGCAGCATGTGTCGCGGTACAGGTCGCGGTTTCGGGACACCGGTGAGTATCCGGTTTGGGCATGGTGAACTCCACCCAACACACCGGAACCGCTCCAAACCCGGACCGTGAGTCGCTGTCGGAGTTGCCGCGATGGAGCGCGATCGCACAGTCCCGCAACGCCACACCATCTCCTGTGGTCCCGGTCACCGCCACCACCGTGTGGTAGGTCGCCCGGCCTCCGCGCACCCAAAAGTATTATGGCAGAGTAGGTTAGGGGTCCAGGTCCGGCGACAGACTCGGTTCGTGTCCGGGGTCGGAGAGTAGCGCAGCGGTCGCGCGGGAGCCCGGAACCCCTGCGGTGCCGGAGTGCACACGCATCCGGCGCTCACACCTCTCGTCGCGTCGGTTTTCCGCCGGAGGGCGCGGCGAGTCCGTTCGCGAAGGGATAGTGATGTCGGTCGATTACACCGCACCGGTCGAGGCGAAGCTGCTTGCGATGCGCGAGGAGTACCAACAGATACTGCGGTCGCCGCGGCGGTGGTCCCTGCGGGATCTGTTCAGCACACCGGAACTCGATATCGTGGAATACTGCCGCGATCTGACACCGAACCGATTCGGGGAGCCGGCCTGCCGGGAGGTGGAACGGTGGTGCCGCCAGCACCGGATCTGGCTCGAACCCGGTGCGACGCACTACAACAGCATGACTCCCTACCTGCATCCGAACACGGTCACCGTCGAGCGGATGACGGTGATCGGCCTGTTCAACGCCATCCTGTACTGGCTCAACGACACCGTGGGACGTGACAAGCACGCGCACTTGTCCCACACGCAGCAACAGCACGCCCGAGCCACCATCGACCGCCTCTGTGACATGCTCGAAACCGGCACCGTGCCACCGGAACCCGTCCCGGTCGAAGTCGCCACCCACGAATTCCTGCAACGACTCAGCCGCGACGCCGACCCGCGCTGGCTGCAGGAAACCCTCGCTTCCACCGTCGCGCATCTGCGCCCAGCCAACCGTGATCAGAACGCCCGCGCCCGCGGGCAACTCCTCGACGTCCAGGACTACATCGCGCTACGCGCCGACATGTCGGGAATGTATCCGGTCATCGCGTTCTGCGAATACGGGCGTGACACCTACCTGCAGTGGGGTCCGATCACTGCCACCGGGCTCGACACCGACCTGTTGCGACTACGGCAACTGACCGTGCAGATCGGGGGCCTGATGAACGACCTCTTCTCCTTCGAGAAGGAATGCATCACCGGTGGCGCCGACTCCAACTTGATCCCGATCCTCCTGCTCAACTCCACAGACGCGACCCTGGCCGACGCGATCGAGCACGCCGCCGCACTCGTGCGTGAGCAACTGACCGAATTCCACTCCCTGCGTACCGGACTCACCGCGCGCCGCGCCGCACTCGCCGACACCGCACTGGCAACCATCATCGGTGAGCACATCGACGACCTCACCGGCGCGGTGCAAGCCACCTGGGTGTGGCAGGTGCGCACCGCCCGCTACAAACGCAGCTCCATATTCACCGAAAACCACCAGCATTGAGCTCGGTCGCTCGCATCGCTCCCGGCGGCACTCCGTTCGGACAGTCGTGGCCGACCCACGACGCGTTCGACGCACTGACCGGTGCCATCGGCGTGCCTGATACGCCGACAACCGGGATCGAAACAGGGGGTCACTCGCACGCCGCAGACTTCGATTGCCCTGGGGCGGGGCAGGTCGTGGGTCTACCAGGGTGGCGAGCCCATCGCGGCTGCTGATGCCGGTGCCTCGGGAAGCGCGGAACAGGTGGCCTTCCACGGTCCGTATCGAGGTGACGAGTTGTTCGGCGATCTGACGATTGGACATCCCCGCGGCGACCAGGGCGATCACCTCACGTTGTCGCACGGTCAAAGGGCTCGGGCACCGCATGGCGTGTAACGCGGGTGTGGCGGCTCCGGTGATGGTGGCGAGTCGGGTCGCGGGCTGCGGCGGCTCGGTTACCGAGGGCGCGCGGCATCGGTGAAGAAGGTACCCCGTGGTATCGGCATCGTTGGCTACTGAGCCTCGATACCTTCGAAGACGACGTCGACGATCCTGTCGGCGAATGCCTCATCGAGGTCCTGGCGAGTCAGAACTCGAAACAGCAGCGCACTCACGATCAGCTGAACGACAGTGTGCACCGGGGGAGTGATCGTGCGATCGGATTCGGACTGTCGTCGATCATCGCGATGTCCGCCGAGGCGGTAGTCGTCCCGGCAGCTCACCGCGATAGGTCATCGGAGGCGCATCCACGATCCGTGCCGCTCTTGGTGAACCGACGAAAGAAGTCCCAGGAAGCGGAGGAGGCGTCGGGCCCCTCAGGGTCGGACCAGCGGGACCATCGCGGATCGCTCGAGCCTCCCGACCAGAAATGGCCCATCCCGTCGACTATCCACCGTTCTCCGATCCGGCAGCCCGACCTGTTGCCGAAGACCTGCTTCGTCCAGGTGTACCCATCGGGTACCGCGCCATGGACCGTCGAGGCCGGGTCGAGTTGGTAGGAGTCGTCGGCGCCGAGGTCGGCCGCGATCAGGTTGTCGGTTGCCATCCACTGCGCGAAGGCCAGTCTGCTACATCCCCCCGGAGCCGACTCCTCGCCCAACGGGTCGACGGTCCCGCCGATGGCGAAGAACGGCATGACCCTCGCCGCGGTGCGCATCTGCGCGACGGCTTCCCGGGCGTACAGCGGTACGACATCGTCTGTCAGCGCGGCACACGACACATTCATGCCGTAGCCGCCTCCGGCGCTGACCCCGATGGCCGCGTAAAGGTCGGAATAGGCAGCACCGCCGGCGCTCGCCTGGAATCCCCCGGACGACATACCCATCAGATAGACGCGTTCGGGGTCGACCGTGTAGCGCTCCATCGTGGCGCGGGTGATGGCGGCGACGATGTCGGCGTCACCGCCCGCACCACGCTGCCCGCTCGCCGGATCGCCGAAGAACGCGCGCCAGCATCCCCCCGCGGTCGCCTCGTTCACATCCGGATATACGACCAGAAATTGCTCGCTGTCCGCCACTTCGTTGAGCCCCGTCGAGTACATCTGCTGTTCCGCGGTCGTCGAGCAACCGTGCAAATTGACGTATAGGGGCCACGAGTCACCGGAACGGTAGCTCGGCGGCGTATAGACGAGATACGGATTGGTACCGCTCGATGACGTGTACGTCCAGCTGTGCACGGTGCCGTTCCCGCCACGGGGCGCCCCGGCGGCAGGCTCGGCGTCGGAGCGAGTCCCGAGGTTGGCGACGACGACCATGCTCGCGGCAATACATATCACCCCCAACACGTTCCACGCTGACCATGGAGATCGAATCTCGCGAACGCGCACCCGACCGGCCGCTGTGCGGACCCGGACTCTCGAAGGGGCGAACCGTCGCATGCGTCCCGGCCTGCTCACGACTCACCCGGTCCACATGATGCCGAATACCTACGGCCACCCGTGGCGGCGGCGGTGATCACAGATTGCGGCGCATGCACCTGTGTGTATTCCTGAATAGGAATTATTACCATACAGGAATACGATGCCGCTTCGGGCGGGAAACGTCAAGGGGCCGAGGTGGATTCGCCTACTTCCAGGGCGAAGGTCGCCTACTATCCTCGGCTCGACAGAGCCGACGGAGGCGGGCCGCCAGGCGACGGTGAAGCATCGCACCCCGAAGCGACCTTCGAAGCGCGGGTTCGAGAGCATGCGGCACCCACGTCATCGCCTCGCGTTACGGAGAGGCAAGTCCGCGCATTCACGAACTTGACCCCTCGGACACCCTCGTGCACGATATTCCCATACGGGAATTGATTCCCGTATGGGAATTGAATTGCCTCTCTCTCCGCGCATCCAGAGGAAGTTGCCTGCGTGAACGAGTCTCACAGGCTGGCCGAAGCCAGCAGACCGGCCGATGACATCCCCTCTACCGAACGCGGCACTTCCCTGAAGGTGGGCCAAGGACGCCCCTTCCGCCGCTACGTGGTGTCCTACGCGTTCGCCTTGATGGGCTTCTTCATGCTCTTCGGGGCGGTCGGTGGGATCCTGCTACCGAACCAGGTGCAGGGAATCGAGTTCGACAAATTCTTCACCGGCGCCGACCACGGGGCCGATCTGCACCAACTCAGCGATCTGAAGGCACAGGTGGAAGCAGGTTCGGTCACTCCTTCCGCCGACCAGCAACGCCTGCTCGCAATCCTGGACAGGTTCGAGTCCGCGCGTGCCCAGAGTCTGTCCTACGTGCAAGCCGCGGCAGTCTTCGTCGCGATGTTCATCCAGCCGATAACCGGTGTGCTCTCGGATCGGACCCGGTCGCCATGGGGGCGGCGCGCCCCCTGGATCGTCGGTGGTGCTGTTCTCGGCACGCTGCTGCTGGTCGGCCTGCGATACTCCCCGACCATCGCGTACATGGCAGTGTTCTGGGCTCTCTCCCAACTCCTGCTCAACGTCAGCTCCGTCCCTCTCACGGCAACGGTCGCCGATCGTGTCGATGCGCGGAGGATCGGCATGGCGTCCGCCATCTCCGGTCTGTGTTCGATGCTCGGAGCGGCCGTCGGCGCCGTCGGCGCCGGACTTGCCTTCGACACTCTCGGCTTGGATGCCTATTACCCGTTCGCGCTGGCATTCGTCGTCCTCGCGACACTGTTCGTGCTGATCAGCCGCGACCGCTCATCGATGGAGCTCACGACTGCGCCGATGGAGTGGACGGATACCTTCAGGTCGTTCGTGATCCCGCTGCGAGACTCCGATTTCCGCTGGGTCTGGTTCGCCAAGATCGTCATGATGTTCGGGTACTCGATCTCCATCCTGTACTCGATCTACATGTTGCAGAGCTACGTCCATCCGGCCCTCAGCCCCTCCGAGGCGACGAAGATCGCACCGCTGCTCCAGGTGGCGGCCCTGCCGTGCATGCTCGTCGCCATGGTGGTGGTCGGACGCTGGTCGGACCGGATAGGACGCCGCAAACCCTTCGTCTTCTGGACATCCGTCCTGATGGCGACCTCCATGCTCATACCACTGATCTGGGCTACGGTATCCGCCCTGTTCATCCAAGCCGTGATCGCCGGAATCGCACTCGGTGGATACGTCGTGGTCGATCAAGCGCTGTTCATCGACGTCATCGAAGACAAGAAGACCGCGGGTCGCGACCTGGGCATGGCGAGCATGGCAGGCAATCTCGGCCAAGGCATCGGTCCCATCATCGGTGGACAGGTCGTCGCGTTGGCCGGGGGCTATCGTGCGGTGTGGGTGGTCGCCGCGGTGGTCGTTCTCGCCGCCGCGGCCGCCATCATCCCGGTGAAACGTGCTCGATAGCCCGCCTACCCTGAAACGAAAGGACGACTCACTCGTGAACTCCACCGAATCCGGCCACCCCTACCGGGACTCGTCGCTGCCGGTCGACCAGCGGGTCGAGGACCTGCTCTCCCGGATGACCCTGCAGGACAAGGCCGGGCTGATGTTCCACGAAATGGCGTTCGTCTCCGATCTCGATGAGCCGGGCCAGTTCGGAAAACCTGCACTGCGCGCGTCCCTCGACAAACGCATCAACCACTTCAGCACCTTGTTCGTCCCATCGGCCCGTGAAATCGCGGTGTGGCACAACACCGTGCAGGAGGCCGCGTCGAGGCATCCGCTCGGCATCCCGGTGACCCTGTCCAGCGATCCCAGGAACTCCTTCACCAACAATCCGCTGACCGCACTGATGGCCGGTCCCTTCAGCCAGTGGCCCGAACCTCTCGGCTTCGCCGCTATCGGCTCGGAGCAACTCGTCGAGCGTTTCGCGGACGTGACACGGCGCGAGTACCTCGCGGTGGGCATCAGAACAGCGCTCCACCCGCAGATCGACCTTGCCACAGAGCCGCGCTGGGCCCGTACGAGCGGCACCTTCGGCGAGGATGCCGACCTCGTCTCCCGTCTCGGGGTCGCCTACGTGCGCGGGCTTCAGGGAGAGAGCGTCGGGCCGGAGTCGGTGTCGGCGATGGCCAAGCACTTCCCCGGCGGTGGGCCGCAGAAGGACGGTGAGGATCCGCACTTCGCCTATGGCCGCGAGCAGGTCTATCCGGGAGGACGTTTCGATCTGCACCTGCAACCGTTCAAGGCCGTCATCGCGGCGGGCGTCTCGCAGATCATGCCCTACTACGGCATGCCCGTCGGCACCGAGTACGAAGAGGTCGGCTTCAGTTTCAACAAGGCCATCATCACCGATCTGCTGCGCGAGCGACTCGGCTACGACGGAATAGTGTGCAGCGACTGGGGCATTCTCGGCAACACCTGCTGGGGCGTGGAGAATCTCACCTACGAAGAACGCATGCTCAAGGCTTTGGACGCCGGAATCGACCAGTTCGGCGGCGAGAGCAAACCGGAAGCCCTTGTCGCTCTGGTGAAGGCGGGCAAGGTCGAAGAGAAACGCTTGGACTCCTCCGTGCGACGACTCCTGCGTGAGAAGTTCGCGCTGGGCCTGTTCGAAAACCCGTTCGTGGACCCCGACAGCGCCGATCGCCTGGTGGGCGCCCCCGAGGCACGCGCCGAAGGACTCGCGGCTCAGGCCGCCGCGCACACTCTTCTCGAGAACGCCGACCAGGGCCCCGCTTCCTTACCACTGTCGAGTGGCCTGCGGCTGTATCTGGAAGGACTCTCCGCCCAGGCGGTCGGTGACCGCGCTTCGGTGGTGAACACCCCCGAGGAAGCCGATGTGGCCGTGTTGCGACTGGCCGCACCGTGGCAATCGCGCGGCGAACCGGGAACCCCCGAATCGTTCTTCCACGCAGGCTCCCTCGCGTTCCCCGCCGAGGAAGTATCGCGAATCACCGAGATCTGTGAGAAGGTCCCCACCGTCATCGACATCTACCTCGACCGCCCCGCCATCCTGGCCGATATCGAGCAGGCCGCCGCATCGATCATCGCCAACTTCGGTGCCTCGGAAACCGCGTTCGTCCAGGTACTGTTCGGCGAAGCCGCCCCCGAGGGCAAGCTGCCCTTCGACATTCCCTCCTCGATGGCGGCTGTCGAAGCCAGCCGATCCGACACACCTCACGACACCGCCGCCCCGACCTATCGATACGGCTTCGGGCTCCGCTACTCCTGACCGCGCCGCCTCCGGATAGAAAGACACTGTGAGTAACCAACAGTCCCCGCCGCCCGATAGCTCGGAGAATGTCCCCGCCCGCCGCCGAAGAAACCCGGGGCAGCGTGGTCCTGGTCACCGTGCGAATCTGACCAGGCAGGTGATCTTGGCCGCCGCCGCCGATCTCGATCCCGAGAAGCTCACATTGCAAGCGGTCGCCGACAGCCTCGGCGTCGACCGCAAGGCTGTCACCTATCACATCTCCAAACGCGAAGAACTGCTCGCGCTCATGGGCGCGGAGGCATTGGCGGCCCAACTCGAGGATCTGGTCCTGCCGAAGGCCGACTGGAAGGCCGCGGTCCGGGTGTTCGCCGTGGGAACGCGCGACGCACTCCTGCGAGAGCGCACGCTCGGCATCTACGTCACCGAGGTATCGACGTGGGCGTTGATGAAGCCGGCCGAACAGTTGGCCGAGATTCTGTTGGACGCCGGATTCGGGGACGACGCCGCGGGAAGAGCGCTGGCTCTCATCACAGCCGTCGCCCACGAATCCGCTCGCGCCCAACTTCTCACCGACCAGTTCGGGGAGCATCCCTCGAGAGTCGAGATCCTACGTGTCCTCGACGAGTTGCCCGAAGGCGAACTCCCGGTTCTACGACGGATCCTTCCCGAGCTTCGCGTGTTGGAGGCCGACCGCCTCGACTTCGACCTGACGATCCTCATCGCGGGTTTCGAAGCCTGGCTGGCACACCACCCGCAAGTCCTCACATTCCGCTCACATCCCGGCGATCGGCCCTCACCCGCCGATCGCCGCTCGGTTTCGAAAGAACTATGACCATCGAGAAAACGCCTGTCACCACCGAAGACCGAACCGTCACCGGCCGCCACGGGGACTTCCGCGTGCGCGACTACCGACCGGCGGTGACCACGACGAACACCCCCATGGTGTGGGTGCACGGAGGTGGATTCGGCTCCGGAGACCTCGACATGCCGGAATCACACGCGGTCGCGACGGCCATCGCGTCCACGGGTCGTCCTGTCACGACGGTCGACTATCGGCTGGTGCCAGCTTTCGCACTGATCGGCCGATTTCGCTTGAAACCCTCGACGAACCGCTACCCCGTACCCCTGGACGACGTTACTGACGCCGTGCTCGATACCGTCGGCAGGCACCCGGGCCGCGCCGTCATCCTGGGAGGCGCTAGCGCGGGCGCATGCCTAGCGGCCTCCGCCACGATGCGGGTACGACAGGACATGACCGCGGCCCCCACGGGCCTGCTCCTGGTATACGGACTGTTCCACGCCCAGCTCCCCGCGCTGTCCGCGAATTTACGCCCCCGCTTGCGTGGTATCGCGCGACTCGGCGCAGCACCGGAGATCTTTCGCCGAATGACCATGAACTATGTCGGAACCGACGAACTATTCGCCGATCCCGCCGTGTTTCCCGGAACCGCCGACGTCCGCGGGTTCCCCCCCACCCTGCTGCTCGATGCCGACCGCGACGCACTGCGTGCCTCGAGCGAGGCATTCGCCGATCATCTGCGCGCCGTGAACGTCCCGCTCAGCACATCGGTGATTCCCGAAACCCGTCACGGCTTCCTGAACAAGCCCGGCTCCCGCGGCTACCCCGAGGCGATCGCGACGATGACCGATTGGCTGAGTCATCGAGACCGGAACTGAACACAGCGGCAATCTGCCGAGGAAGGCCGTTCTCGCGCGCCGCCGTTGTCAATCGGGATCGATGACCCGCAATTCGATCCGGACGGGGTCACACCCGTCGGCAGTGACAGTGATCCCGACTTCTCCCGCTTCGTGGCCTGCTCGGATGACCGCGAGAGCGCGTCCGTTGAACGTGCGATGGGTGTCGGTGGCGAAACCTTCGGTGGTGATGGGCTCCGCGCTTCCCAGTCCGAGAAGTGTGGCCGCACCCTCGACCCGCACCGTGACAGGGCGATCGGCCAGGGGGCGTACGGTTCCCGCGTCATCGGTGATCGAGATCGGTATATAGGCGAGATCGGCGCCATCGGCCCGCAGTGTGGTGGTCTCGGGTACGACGGTCAGCCGAGTTCCGGTGGTCGCGCTGACCAGAGTCCGACGTCCGATCTCGCTGCCGTCCTCGGCGTACGCGATCGCTGTCAGCCGGCCCGGCCGGTAGGGGAGGGTGAACTTCGCGAGATAGTCCCTGTCCGCCCCCGATGGCGCGGATCCCACGGTTTCGCTGTCGAGTTTGAGCTCGACCCACGCGGCGTCGGCGTACACTTCGACGGTCGCGGTGCGCCCCTCACAGCCCTCCCAACTCCAGCTCGCGATGGAGTTGGTGGCCCGCCAGCCGGTATCCATGACCTTCTCGCCGGAGTGGTCGACCGGTTCGACGGCTATGTGTGGCCCTGCCGAGAGGTGCCAGCCGATCTCATCGAGGTAGGACTGGGTCTGGCGGAACCCCGTGATGTCGATCACCGGCTCCCCGGCGAGCAGAGCGGGGTACGGGTGGTAGATCGCGCGCTTGGTCGTGCCGTACCGCTTCACCGCGATACCGGCCTCGCCGATGTAATCCCAGCCGGTCCAGGCGAAGTCACCGATCACATAGGGGAGGTGTTCGATCCTCTTCCAGATGGTCGCCGTCTGCGCGGCTCGGGTCTCGCTTCCGACGATCACCCGGTCGGGGTGCAGCTTTCCGTCGAGTTCGTATCGGCCGACCATGTAGTTGTACCCGGCGACATCGACTTCCGCGTAGATCTCACGGGTGCGTCTATCCACCGCGGGAAGCCTGACGATGCGCTCGAGCATCCTGTCGAGCACACCGAGCAGAAGGTTCAGCACGCGGATGAGGTTCTTGTTCGGATTCTCCTCGCCGGTCCGGGCTGATTCGACCTTCTTCTCGATCTTCGCGTCATCGCGCGAGGCGATGAGGTTGAGGAAGCCGTTGACGCTGTTGGTGATCAGTCGTGTCGGGTCGAGTTCGCGTGTCTTCTCGGCGATCAGACGGTTGGCGGCGATCCCGCGCGGTGCGGCGGTCTCGGAGATCTCGTTTCCGATCGAGTACATGATGACGGAAGGGTGATTGAAGTCGTTGGCGATCAATGCTTCGAGATCACGCTCCCACCACTGTTCGAAGTATCGGCTGTAGTCGTACTTCACCTTCGGCACGAACCATGCGTCGGTGAGCTCGTCCATGACGAGCATGCCGTGCCGGTCGCAGGCACGCAGCAACGCTCGCGATGCCGGGTTGTGCGAACTTCGGATCGCGTTGAACCCGGACTCCTTCAAGATGCGGATCCGCCGCTCCTCGGCCGCGTCGAGTGTGTGCGCTCCGATCACGCCGTTGTCGTGATGGATCGCGGTCCCGCGCAGTTTCACCGACCTGCCGTTGATTCGCAGCCCGTTTCGAGCGTCGACGGTCAGCGTCCGGATCCCGAACTCTTCCCGGGTGGTGTCGACGGTCCGGCCCCCCTCCGAGACGGTGACCTCGGCCCGATACATGTGCGGGGTGTCGGGTGACCAGAGCGCCGCTTGCGCGACCGAAACCTGTTGGCGCAGCTCAGCCGTGCCGTGGGCCGGAATGGCGAGTTCGCCGATCGTCGGCTCGATGGCCGCCCCATCCGGGCCGGTGAACCGAGCGCTCACCGTGACCGTCCGCGCTGCCTCGGAGTCGTTCACCACGAGCGTCACTACGCCGACGATCGCCGTCGATCCGGATAGTGCCTCTGTGGCGATACGCACGCCTGTCGGGGCGATGCGAACGCGTCCTCCGACCATCAGGTGCACCGGACGATAGATGCCGCTGCCCGTGTACCAGCGACTGTTCGGCTCATCCGAATTGTCGGCCACGACCTCGATAGTGTTCTCGGTCCCGAATACGAGGAAATCGTCCACGGCGACATGGAACAGCGCGTATCCCGAGGGACGCTCGCCGGCGAGCCGACCGTTCACGAACACCTGTGAACGGTGATAGACACCTTCGAATTCGAGGACCACGGCCCGCTCGCGCCATTCTTCCAGAGCCGTGAACGATTTCGAATAGCGGTAGACACCACCCGGGTAGAAGCCGGTGTTCCCGCCGTTCTTGCAGTCGGGGTCACGCGCCTCGAAGAACATCGCGTCGTAGGGCAGGGTCACAGGCCCGACCGGCGCTCCCGCCGCCGCGCCGTCACCCTTTCGGACATACCACTGCTGATCGAAGGACTCTCGAAGCATGAAACTTCCCTTCCGGGCTGGCGGGGCTTGGCGGATCGCCGGCTCGACGTGAACCGGCACCGCTCCGGCCGCCGTCCGTCGACCTTCGGATGACGTGCTCGATCACGGTCCTCGCCGAATCGAGCGCGTCGCCGTGTGACGGTTGCGAATGGACGCAGGGATCTACTTCGTCGGGGCAGGTGACCCGTACCCGGCGGCGACGATGTTGGCGTGAACCGCGTTCTCGGCTTCGTCGGTCGGAAGGTTCCTCGTGATCACACCTTCGAAGAAGTCCCCGGCGCCCGAGCCGCCGTCGCCGCCCGTGCCCAGGATGATCGCACCCTGCTTACGCATGGGTGAGTAGCCGTTGCCGTCGGCCGGGTTCGGCACGAACGGCTTGGGGGGCAGCGGACCCGCGTAACGGGTGGACAGCGCCCCCGACTGGGCGTTGCCGCCCTTGAGGGCGAAGAAATTCGTGCCGTCGTTCTTCAACATCGCGGTGACATACGGGTATTGCTCTCCGACGTAGCCGGGGTCTCGACTCACGCCGGTATCGGACCCGTACAAGCCGTTCTCGAGATCGGCTTGAACGAAGGGGCCATCGCCCTTGCACTGCGAGTCCGGCGGGACGCCGCCGAAGAAGTTCGGCATAGCGCCGACTCCGTTGGGGAACCAGCATATGGTCGACAGGTTGACCGCGTCCATGGTGCCCGCACCGTCGTCGGTGTCGTCGGTCTCGGCATTACCGAAGTCGAAACAGCACGTGCTGTTGAAGTGGTCGCCACCCGCCACCATGTACATGCCTTCGGGCTGGTCGCCGATCGGCATGTTGGCGGTCTGGTTGTTTCGGTATCCGGAATGCTCACCGTCGAAGTACATCCCGTACACCTTGTGCCCCGCTATCACGATAGGCAGAAGGCTCGCGTCCAGGAGATGGAACGGGATCAGTCGGAGTAAGCCGTGCGTCTCGAACGACAACGGCTCCGGAAGTCCGAGGTCGTTGTGGTTCGGCGACTGGTCGAACACCTTGGCGAACACGCACGTGGTGCCCGTGCAGAACTCGTCGTGCGCGGCCGCGTCGGCGTATCCATCGGGCAGCACACCGATGTTGAGCGAGGCCCGGTCAGAAGCCCGCTCGAGCTGATAGAGCGGCCCTCGATAAGTCGCGGAGAGCGCGCGCGTCGTGCTGAACGCGGCGACACATGGTGATTCGGCGGCCATATAGATGTCGCAAGGTCCCTGGGGGCGCCCCTCGCTCGGTGCGGCAGTAGCCAACGGAGCCACTCCCAACACCACGACGAGCACAGACACGACCATCCCGATCGCCGCCGTGGCGACAGAGCGCGTACGTCTGCTCCGCCTGTGACTCGGAGGCGATAGGAAACGGTCGTGACGATTCCGCGAGGCGCTCTCGCGCGTTCGACGCCAGCCGTGGGATCTGGTCGGCTCCATAAGTCGGCCCTTCCTATAGTGAGTGCCAACGGCACGCATCCGCGCACCGATGCCCGAGATCCGCGGCAACGACACTCGCCGCGGCGAACGCAGTGGTCAGCGGCAATGAATCCCGAACGTTCGAGCATCATCGCAGCGGTGATCACCGGAATCGACACCGTCCTGATCACCCAGACATCACGAGGGCGAACACCCGTACGGGATGTCGATCCACGCTCGTTCGAGTCCGGTACCCGGACGCCACCAACTCGTAGTCGTGTGCCCGACGCAAGCCTACGACCGCGAATTACGTTACCGATAGTAAAGTAATTTGTCCAAAGCCGGTAGGGAGACCTCCCAGAAGATCGTTCGACGTTGGCGGGCCAGCCGGCCCGTCCGCGGTGCCGACCGAGGACGTCGCCCTCGACCAATTGGCCCACCCGACGACGACTGGATCGCGGCCTGCGCATCGGTGCCGCGTGGCCTGCCGCGCCCGACTACGGCACCAGCACGGCGCGGCCGGTGACGAGCCCGCGTTCGAGTCGGTCCATGGCATCCCGGCCGTCGGTGAGATCGAAACGCTCGACCTGGACCCGGAGTTTGCCCGCGTGGGCCAGTGCGACCGCGTCGATCAGATCACTCTTGGTACCGCCGTAGGACTTTCGGATCGACGCTCCCCACGGCCAGCCCGTCGCGCCCGCTGCCCCGGTGCTCAAACGCAGGGTGCCGCCCGCGACACCGATCATCCGGTAGGCCCCGTTCGGGGCGACGGATTCGAGCGCCAGCGCCGCTGTCGCTTCGCTTCCGACGAAGTCGAGCACCACCTCCGCCCCTCGCGCCTCGGTCAGTTCGAGGACGCGCTGTGCGGTATCCGTTTCGGCGATCAGGCCGAGTTCCGCGCCGCAGCGGGTGGCGAGGTCGAGTTTGTCACGGCCGACATCGATCGCGATCACCCGCGCGGCGGACGTGGCCGTCAGGATCTGCACGGCCACGTGACCCAGTCCGCCGACGCCGATCACCACGGCGGTCGAGCCGGGGCGCAGCAGATGTGCGACGCCCCTGATCACGTGACAACTGGTCAGTGCGGCGTCGGCGAGCGGGGCGGCCTCGGCGTAGTCCAGATCGCCGATCGGCACGAACGAACTCGCGGGGATACGGATGTAATCGGCCATGCCGCCGTCGGGGCCGAGTCCAGGGCACGGTGGCGACGCACCGCGACCTGCGGCGAGGCACACGTTCTCGTTTCCGCTCACACATTCTCGACAGCGGCCGCACGACCAGCAGAGGTAGACCAGGCCGCGTTCGCCGAGCACACGGCCTTCGACGTCCGCTCCGATCGCTTCGACCGCACCCGCGACCTCGTGCCCGAGCGTCATCGGATGCGGCCGCAGCGTGTGCGACAGGCGAAGGACGTGCAGATCCGAATGGCAGACACCGGCCGCGCCGACGCGCAGCAGCAGATCGGCCGGCCCGATCTCGGGTATCGGGACCTCGCGAATCTCGAGGACGCCGGGTGCGGTCAGTTGTAGGGCGCGCATCGCTCACCTCGTGTCGCGGGGGATATCGGGCGGGAACGGAAGCGGACGCGCTCCGCTGCCACCGCGTTCGGGCGGTGCTGTATCCGCTCAGGAGCGTGGCGGCGCGGCACGCGGAAAACCGGTCAGGTTCGGGAAGTTACTGATCTCCCAGCCACCGTCGACGACGAGACTGGTGCCGGTGATATAGGACGCGTCGGCACTGGCCAGATACAGACACGGCGCGGCGACCTGCTCGGGGGTCGCCGCTGTGCCCAGCGGTATCCGGTCCAGGAAGTCGGCGCGGGCGGGCGGATCGCTCAGCACCCTGGCCATCATCGGGGTGTCGACCAGCCCGGGCAGAACTGTGTTGACGCGAATGCCGAAGGCGGCCAGTTCGATCGCGGCGTTCTTGCCGAACATCTCGACACCGGCCTTCGCGGTCGCGTACGCGCCGTTGCCGAAGACCGGGATGTGCGCCGCGAGCGAGGCGACATTGACGATCGCACCGCCACGGCCGCTGTCGCGGATCAAGCGGGCGGCGTGTTTGGTGCCGAGGAAGACGCCTTTCTGGAGCAGGTCGACCGTGAAGACCCAATCCTGCTCCGTCATATCCACGATCGCGGCGGCGCGGGCGGCGCCCGCGACATTGAAGGCCAGATCGAGACCGCCGAATCGGTCCGCGGCGAGACCGACCGCGGCCGCGACCGCGGTCTCGTCGGTGACATCGGCCGCGGCCGCGACGAATGCCGGGCCGAGTACGGTGGCCAACTCGTCGAGAGCCGTCGCGGCGATGTCGATTCCGACCACCGTGGCGCCCTCGGCGATCAGCCGGGTGGCGATCGCGGCGCCGATTCCGGAGGCGGCGCCGGTCACCAAGGCGGTCTTGGCGCGAAATCTCGATGTGCTCACCGCTGATACGTCTCCTGTGCCGATCGGGTCCGCGGCTGTCACCGGCGCTCGAGAATGTGTACGGCGCAGGCGGTTCCGAGGTCGTAGCCGCCTCCGACCACGTGGGTGAGGCCGAGCCGGGCACCCGGGACCTGACGCGCGCCCGCACGGTCGCGCAGGTGTGTGCACACTTCATAGACATTCGCGATCCCGGTCGCGCCCAGCGGATGCCCCTTGGACAGCAGCCCGCCGGAGACATTGACCGGAATGCGGCCGCCCAGCCGGGTGACGCCCTCGTCGACGAGTTTGCCCGCCTCCCCGTCGGCGCAGAGGCCGAGGTTTTCGTAATGCACCATCTCCGCGGTCGCGAAGCAGTCGTGCAATTCGACCAGGTCGAGGTCCTCCGGACCGACTCCCGCGGATTCGTAGACCTGGGCGGCGGCCAGGCGGGTGGCCGAACTGAAATCGGGCAACGCGGTTCCGCGTTCCTGGTAGGGATTGCTCGTCATCGCCGAGGCCCGGATCTTCACGGCCCGGTCGGTCAGCCCCAGACGCTCGACCGCGGCCTCCGACGCCAGTACCGCCGCGGCGGCGCCGTCGACATTCACCGAACACATGAGCTTCGTATTCGGATACGAGATCATCTCCGACGACATCACCTCATCGAGTGAGGCTTCCTTGCGGTACATCGACTTGGGATTCATCGTCGAGTGGAAATGATTCTTGACCGAGATCTTCGCGAATTGCTCGAACGTCGTGCCGTACTTCCGGGTGTGTTCCACCCCGATCTGCGCGAACATCGCCGGATTCGAGGCGGATCCGATGAATCCCTCCGGGGAGACGCCCGCGCCACCGCCGAGCAGGCCCTTCCCCATTTGTTCCACGCCCACGGCGAGCACCAGGTCGTAGACTCCTGCCAGTACGGATGTCCAGGCATCCCGGAACGCCGTGGCGCCGGTGGCGCAGGCATTCGCCACATTGGTGACCGGAATTCCGGTTTGGCCGATTTCGGCCAGCAGTCGCTGGCCCACCATCGTGCGTGCCTCGTAGACGTTTCCGCAGTAGAGGGCCTGAATATCCGCGATGGTCAGATCGGCGTCGTCCAGCGCGAGCAGCGCCGCCTCGGCGGCGAGATTCGGCACGGTCCGCTCCGGATACCGGCCGAAGCGGATCATATCGACACCGACGATGTAGACGTGGCTCATCGGAAACCTCCGGAGGTGGTCCCGTTCGCCGGGAGGAAGTGATAGCTCAGGTAGGCGCGGCCCGCCGCGCCCGGAGGCACGACCTCGGTGAAAACCAATTCGACCGGCATGTCGAATGGGATGGATTCCGGTGTGGGGGCGACGTTTTCGAGTGTGCCCCGGATATGCGCGCCGTCGCTCAGGTCCACGGTCACCGCGACGAACGGTGTCCTCACCCCGGGAAAGCTGCGGTGCACGATGGTGAAGGCGTAGACCGTGCCTCGGGTCGCCAGCCGGACCTCGCTCATCCGGTCGCGGGTGAAGCAGCGTGCGCAGACCGACCGGCCGCCCGCGAAGATCGCGGTGCAGCCCGAACATCGGGAGCCCGCCAGATAGTGCTGCCCGTCGGCGTCCGTCCTGATGGCCGGGATCAGCGGTTCGGCAGTGATGTTGTCGTTCGGCATCGTCAGTGTGATCCCGATCCCGATGCGGCGGTGGCGTATTCGGCGCGCAGCACCTTCTTGTCCGGCTTGCCGAGTCCGGTGCGCGGGATCGACGGTGCGAACACGACACGCTTGGGCGCCTGCACGGGCCCCTTGGCGGTGCGTACCAGGGCGATCAATTCGTTCTCGGGCACTTCGGCGCCCTCGCGCAGCACCACGATCGCGGTGACGGCTTCGCCCCACCGCTCGTCGGGCACACCGATGACCGCGGCTTCGGCGATCGCCGGATGGCTCGACAGCACATCCTCCACCTCGCGCGGATACACGTTGAATCCACCGGTGACGATCATGTCCTTCTTGCGGTCCACGATGCGCAGGAAACCGTCGGCGTCGCGGACCGCGATGTCGCCGGTGTGCAGCCAGCCGTCCTCGAAGGCCGCCGCCGTGGCCTCCGGTTTGTTCAGGTATCCGCTCATCACCAATTGTCCCTGCGCGCAGATCTCACCGGGCTCGCCGTCGGGCACCGGCCGGGCGTGGTCGTCCAGCAGTTCGACCCGCACCCACGGCACCGGCCGTCCGCAGGACGCGAGTCGGGCCGGGTTGTCCGGATCGTGCTCGGCGCGTTTCATCACCGACAGCGTCATCGGCGCTTCGGCCTGGCCGTAGAACTGGAAGAAGATCGGGCCGAGCTTCTCGATTCCCTCCTTCAGGCGGGTCGGCGAAATGGATGAGGCGCCATAGTAGATAATCTCCAAACTGGACAGGTCGTAGTCGGTGAGCCGCGGATGATCGAGCAACGCGTAGATCATCGTGGGAACCATGAGTACGCAGGTGATCCGGTGTTTCTGGATCGCCTCCAGCACCGCCGTCGGCTCGAACCCCGGAAGTACGATCAGGCTGCCTCGTTTGATCATCGTCGGGGCGAACACCGCCCCGCCGCCGTGTGAGAGCGGCGAGCACACCAGTTGCCGGACCTGCGAGGGCCACTCCCATTCCTTGAGCATGATGTCGATCAGCGCGGCGGCGCTCCGAGGCGAACCCATGATCCCCTTCGGTTTGCCGGTGGTCCCGCCGGAATAGCTCAGTCGGGAGATGTCTTCCGGTGCGCGGCGAACCCCCCGCACAGGTGCGGGTTCGAACTTTGTCGCCACCGCCGTCAGATCCTCGCCGACCGCGGTGGGCCCGAGCGCCAGCAGGTGACGCAGATGCGGAATGCGTTCCCGCAATTCCCGGGCGTGACCCTGGTAGTGATCAGGATCGAAGATCAGTGCCTCGATGTGGGCGTCGTCGACCGTGTAGGCCAGATCGTCCACCGAACCCATCGGATGCAGTGCCACGGTGCACAGCTCACTGGTCACGAAATTCAGTGCGCCGTTGACGAACAACACCTCCGGGCGATTCCGGGACAGCAGGCCGATCCGGGTGCCGGGCTCAAGTCCGAGTGTGTCGATCGCCTGCGCGTATCGGCCCGCGACATCCTGGAATTCACGGGCGGTGACCGCGCGGCCGGTGTCGTGGAAGATGACGACAGGCCGATCAGGATCGATGGACAACGAGTGCACCAGCAGATCGCCGGGGGACTGCGGGGCAAGCGTGGCCGGCGTGACGGCGGCCGTCTCGGCGAGCATCGAATTCAACTTCTTCGTCATGTCCTGGTCCTTCGGGCGGCGGTGGAAACGGATCCTGGTCAGAGATAGCGCGCGAGGTAGGCGGCTTCGTGGATGGCGTTCGCGTACGAACGCGGCTTGCGCGCGTCGCCGATCACCTGGACCACCAGACCGGCCTTGCGCAGCGGTTCGACCAAGGCGTTGCGTGGCCGCCGTCCGCCGCAGATGACGAGTGAGTCGGCCGCGACGACCTGTGTGACACCGTCGGCGGCACGGAACACCGCCTTACCCGCGCTCACGCTCTCGAGTGCCGATCCGGTCTCGACCTCGATCCCTTCGCGGGCCAGCGCGCCGACGATCACGCGCGCACGGGAACCGATGTAGTTGGCGGGCCGGAAGACCGGCCCGGGGTCGAGCAGTCGTACGGTACGCCCGGACCGCGCCAGCTCCAGTGCCAACTCGGCCCCTTCACCCGCGCCCCAGATCACCACCGACGAGCCGGGGTCCTTCGCGTTCTCGCGGGCGAGCACCTCGTCGATGGTCAGTGCGAAACCGGAATCGCGGGCGTCGTCCAGTCCCGGGACGTCGGGCAGTATCGCTTCCGCGCCGGTGGCGACAACGACTACGTCCGGCCGTTCGGCCTGGATCAGCTCGGCGGTCGCCTCCACACCCAGCCGCACCGGTACCTCGTATCCGGTCATCATGGTGCGGTGGTAGTCGGGCTGGTGGCGCAGCATCCGCATGTTCTCGATATTCGGATAGTTTCCGGCCCAGTCCATGGCCCCGCCCAGAGTGGCGGACTTCTCGAGGACGACGACCTCGTGTCCGATCAGCTTCGCGGTGATGGCGTATTCCATTCCGCCCGAACCGCCGCCGACGATCACGACCTTCCGCGGGCGATTGGTGGGAACGATCCGGTATTCGTCGTCCCGGCCGAAGCTGGGATTCTGCGCCGAACCCGCCCAGCCCTTGCCGAAGATATTGCCTTGCAGCAAGGACGCGCCGGTATGTGTCGAGAGCCTGATCTCGTGTTCGCGCCCGGTCTGCATCTTCGTGGGAAAATCCGGATCGTCCAGCGACAACCGGCACACCGCGGCGAAGTCCGCACCGGCTTCGTCGACCATGGTGCGCAGGTGGTCCGGGGTGATCAGATTCGCCGATCCCATGATCGGGATATCGATGTTCTGCTCGCGCAGGAGTCGCTTCAGATGCTTGATGTTGTCCAGATTGACCGCGGCGGGGGTGTAGAAATCCGGCCCGATGAATTCGTTGGACGCGATATCACTGCGACGGCTCTTGGCGCCGAGCATGGATCCGAAGGTGCAGTCCAGCGCCGCTACTCCGAGTGCCTGGAGTCGCGGCGCGAAATTCTGCACGAAGTATTCGGTGTCGAAGCCGCCCTCGAGGTTCTCGTCGACGCAGATCCGGGGAATGAGCGGGAAGTCGCGGCCGCACAGTTCCTGGGTGCGTTGCAGGATCTCCTCGCAGAACAGGAAATGGTCCGCGTACTTGTCGGTGCGACCCTGGTTTGCCAGCAGTGACAAGTTGGTGTGCGGCAGTGAGCCGTGACAGAAATGGTAGGACAGGTAGTCGAAACCGGCCTCGCGGGCGCGCCGTCCGGCCTGCGCGAAGTCCTCGACGAGCTGTTCGTAGACCTCGGTCGGGACGACGTCGCTGTTCGGATTGCCGATGACGTACTTGTTGCTGGGACCCCAGGCGACCGTATCCGGAATCCAGCCCTTGGCCGACGGCAGCGGAATCGTCGTCCCGAGACCGGGAATCAGTCCGCCGTAGAACAGCTGGATACCGGCCAGCGCGTCGTTGTTCTTGATCTCGGTGACGGTGTCGCGGAACTCGATCACATAGTCTTCGTCGTAGAGCCCCAGCATCCGCTCGTTGATCAGGCCGTCGCGGCGCACACAGGTAGCGCCAACTGTGACCGCCGCGTATCCGCCGCGCGCCAGCGTGCCGTACGCCGCGGCCAGACGCCGCGTGGCGTAACCGTGCGGATCCGACATGTTCAAGGTGGTGGGTGCGTGCACGATCCGGTTCTTGAAACGCAGCCCGCCGACCTCGAAAGGCTCGAAAATCTTGCTCATGGAGTCCCTTCCGGGGAATCGTCGTCTATTGCCCATGGGGCCGTGAACGGATCCCGCTCCGTTCCGGCACCCATATACCGCGTGGATGAGGGACGACTGCACGCCCCGTTCTCCCTCGCGGGGCGCAACGAGATCTGGGGTCGCACCCTCGATGTGGCATCCCGCTCCGAGTGATGCGACCGCCGTCTAGTTGTTGATACGGTAACAGATACCGTACTACACTACGATTTGCTCTTCGGCAAGTCGCCCGGAAATGCGTCGGGCTACAGTGAGGTACGAGAACGAGCGCTCCGGGGTGACCTCACCGGCGCAACCTCGATGACGCGCGAGGTGATCGCGCCGCTGGGCGCTGTACGGCTCTGCGCGATCCCGGTAGGCGACGCGCCGAGACGACTCGGTCGCCGAGCGCACCTATCCGCTGATCGGGATGCGTTGCGTCGGTCGCGTGGACACCGACCTCGCGGCGAACGTGTCGGACCGGCGTCGTCCCTTGGCACCGAACGGTGCCGGCGCTCTTCCGCTGAAGATATTGGGCGTAACGCTCCACAACCCGAACCGCTGACGGTCGAAGGGCCAGCGGTTCGGATCATGCCGGTAGGCGTTCGGCAGGTGAAACCCGTGGCCAGAACTCCCGTTTTCGCCAATTGTCGGTGATCGGCGGTTCGCTGGCGCATCGGACCAGACCCACCGCGCACACCCGGCGTCAGCTCGGGTCGTCGCTCGGTAGGTGGCATTGCAGGACAGTGTCCGCCGATCTTGTTGGAGCGGATCCGAGGAGGTCCTCACCGGGGTTCGGCGAGGGCATGTTCGCTCGACAGCGCGGCGAGCACTTCCCGGGTCCGCTGGATGTCGGCCTGGTCCGCCCCGACGACGTGCGCGGCGAAGTCTGTCACGCCCAACTCCGCGAATCCGGCGATCCGGTCGCGCACCTGCGCGGCCGAGCCGACGACCGAGAGTTCCGCCACTCCCCGCACTCCTTCACGGTCCAGTACTCGACGATAGGAAGGATGCTGGTCGTTGCCGCCCAGGCGTGCCTGGATCAGCTCCCGTACGCCGTCGGGATCGTCGGTGACCGACAGCGGTAGTGCGACGACGACGCGGAAGGCGCCCTCCCTGTCCGCGGCCCTGACCGCGTTCCGCACCAGGGTACCGATCGTCGCCTCCGCCACCGACCAGGTCACGAGGCCGTCCGCCAGTTCCACCGCCAGTCTGATCATGGCCGGGTTCACCGCGCCCAGCACAATCTCGGTCGGCTGGACCGCCGGACCCGCTAGGCCGCGTGCACCGGTGCCGGACAGAATTTCCCGCAACTGCTCCAGACACGTCCGTGCGGTCTCGAGCGGCGCACGCCAGCTCTGCCCGAACAGGTCGCGAGTGAGGCTTTCATGCGAGGTTCCGACCCCGAGCACAAAGCGACCTCCGACCACTTCCTGGACAGTGCGTACCTGCTGGGCGAGGGCGAACGGCGAGCGCAGCGGCATCGGCACAACGGCGGTGCCCAACTCGATCCCACCGACCTCGCGACCAGCGAGAGCCAGCGTGGTCAGAGTGTCCTGGCCGCCCAGCATCGGCGCCCAGTACCCGCCCAACCCGTCCTCGGCGGCGCGGCGCACCTCCGAGACGACGTCCTCCACCGATCCGACGTTGGTCGTTGCGGAATGGATGGCGATACGCATGTGAATCCGGATCCTCTCGGTCCACTGCTCCCGGTGCCGATCGCGGCGGCCCGAGTGTCAGCGAGTGTCAGTTTGTAGCTCCGACAGGTCACGGTCGGCACGTATCGTTTAATCGAGGACCCTTCAGACACGCTGATGGTCGACAACTTCGAACGATCTTGCGCGCACTGCCGGACAGGCTGGGCCGCCACTCGACGACACCACGCCGATCCCCGCTCAGAAAGCCCTGACGCTGTCGTACCGGCGACACAGCCACGGAAATGCCTGTTCACGGCGCGCGGTCCGGCCGCCAGACCAACGTGCCCGGCTACGGAGGCCGACCATGCGGACCGTATCGTCGGCCTCCGCGCGCGGCCCGCCGAGCCCATCAGATTTCGCGTATGAAGCTGCCCTTTACTGATGCGAACGAGACGTGTGCGCCGATATCGTCGGCGAGCACGCGGGCATCACCGCTCGACGGATCCGCCGCCGCGGGAAACCCGTCACGCGTATGTCCCAGGTACATGATGTCGATAACGCACTGACCCGTCACGGCTGTTCCTGTGGAATCGGCCACCAGGGCATTGAACTCGGGTGCGATGTGGAGTTGGTGGTAGCCGACTTGTGCGGGATTGGCGCGGCGGTGGTCATCGCCGTGCCGAACCCACCATTCGTTGTACTGTTCGACAGAGAGCTCCGGGACGCGATCGAGGATGAGAATCATCGACGTGGGCGCGAAGCCCGGTATGGTCAGATTCGCGACACCGGCGAGGGTGACCGACTCTGCCAGGTCGACGACGTCGATCAGCGGCTCCAGGCAACCTGCCGCGGCTTTGAACAGCGTCTCGAAGTCGGCCGGTGTCGGGTCGAAGATCTCGAGATCGAGCGAGACATAGCCGTCGATCGCCGTGACCTCGGCTCCCGAGGCCTGGAATTGTTTGTCGAGATCGTCCTGCATTTCGGCTATCGCCACGCCCGCCCTGGCGATGATCGTGCCGGGTGCGACTCCGAATTCCCATCGTCGTCGCCAGTCGCCCAGCGCTTGTTCGAAAGCTTCGGGGCTGGCCCCGGGCCGTCGCCGGAGAACGAACAGTACTCGAGGGCGGTGCGGGTACCGGCTCTTCAGCACCGGCTCGAGAGAACTCGGGATGCTCGAGGTCATAGCTTCAAACCTTCTCGTGAAATGAAATATGCCGACCGAGTGCTCGATGCGGCATGCATCGAGCACAGTTGAAATGCGTCAGCCAACCGCGCCGCTTCGCCGAACCTCGGCGGGGTCCCTGTAGAAGATCGGCTCTTCGATGCCGTCGAGGGTCGTCAACCGCAATGCGTAGAGCTGATCCCGATCCACGCGTTCGGCCTGCGCCGCGATCTCCGCCTCGTCGTAGTGGACGGAGAAGAACCTCCCCGACAGCGCATCGGCCTTGCCGGACGCGAGGAACAAGCACAGGGCGGCGGCGCGTTCGGGGGGATACCAGCCGTGATCCTCCAAGGCGTGGCCGGGGGGGAACACCCACGGAGAAGCGTCCGGCGGCGCGGCGATGAACTGTTCGCGGCCGGGCCACAGGGCTGCGGTCAGGTTGGTGAGTACGTTGCCGGGCGTGATCGAGAAGACCGAGACGCCGCGGCCTTGAAGTTCCAGGGCCAGTGCCTCACTGAAACGGATGACGCCGGTCTTACCGACACAATAGGGCGCCAGGAAGGGCATTGCCATCATGCCCGCTCCGCTTGCCACGTTGATGATTCGCCCCTCGCCTTGCTCGAGCATGCCGGGCAGCACGAGCCGAGTCAGCAGCATGGTGGATATCAGGTTGACCTGTAGCCCCGCCACGATCGCGTCGGGCTCGATGGTCTCGAAGGGACCGTTGCCGCCGCGCTCACCGCCACCGGCGTTGTTCATCAGCAGTGTCGGCTTGCCCAGCTCCGACTCTGTGACAGCCAGCATCTTCCGCAAGGAATCGAGATCGGTCACATCGGCCGGATATGCCACGGCACGGCCGCCCGCGGCCTCGATGAGAGATGCGGTCTCTTCGATCTCGGCCACGGAGCGCGCGGTGACCATCACCGCTGCCCCCGCCGCGCCGATCGCCAGTGCGGTTGCCCGTCCCACCCCGCGCCCGCCGCCGGTGATCAGGGCGACCCTTCCCTCCAGCCTGTCCGTTGCTGTCTCAGCGCTCATGATCGTCATCTCTCGCTTGTTCCTACGTGTCCTGCCCATGGCCGCGACTCGGCTTGCACGGTTCGCGTCGCCAACACGGCTTCGCGACCGGCTTGAGTCACCCTAACGTTTGGCAACAGTAGACTGTTTACCTAGTTCATATCAAGCCGATCGGCAGACTAAATTTTGTCGGGCGGTCAGAATCAGCGGGTACTATGATCGAAAAGCTCGCCCACCTCGGTGGGTAAAGGAATCGAATCGAACGACCCTCCCCGAAAGGTTGACTTGGCGAAAACGGTGTCACCACGCGGCCAAGCGCGAGGGCGGGTTCTGGAGGCCGCACTGGCGCTCTACACCGAGCGCGGAGTCAGCGGTACGTCGTTGCAGATGATCGCGGACCGTGTCGGCGTGAGCAAAGCTTCGGTGTACTACCAGTTCCAGTCCAAGGACGATATTGCGATGACGGTCATCCGCCCCGTGTTCGAGGACATCGAACGCGTCGTCAGAATCGCCGAAGCGCTGCCGACTCACGAGGCTCGGCGCGCGGTCGCGTTCAGCGGCGTGATCGAGCTCGTCGTCCGCCACCGCCACATAACCAGGGTTTTCTACGGGGACCCGGCGGTCGGTCGCCTGCTCGAAGATCACCAGGACTACAAAGAAGCCGGCGACCGCCTCTCCGAACTCTTGGCAGGTTCCGACGCCGGGGTGACGAGCCGGGTCGCGGTGTCGGTGCTGGTCTCGGGGATTTTTCACAGCGCGGCGGACCCCGATCTCTCCGATCTCGACGACGCACAGCTCCGCACGGCGCTTCTCGAGTGCTCGCACCGCATGGTGAGCACTATCGGGGCCGACCTCGATGCGCCGTCACCCAGGGCAGGCTTCTAGTTTCGGTCCACGAAGGGCTTGTGTCGGTGGCCAATCGGTGAACGAGCGGAGTGCCCCGATCCCGCTGGCCGAGCCGTCGCCAGACCGAAGGGCGAATCATGAACGAGGGTCGTGTTGTGCGGCGGGGACTGTGGATTCATCGGTCGGGTGGCCCGGGGTTGAGATACCCCGGGCCACCCGACCCTTGGCGAAACAGTCCCCAATCAAACAAGTGTTCGCGCAATGGCAAACATGGTTGGGCGCTCGGGGATCGAACTCACGGACGTGACGACGTCGTTTCCGGGCGTGGCATGCCCGGCCGCGCTGGCGGTGGAGATGAACCTCTACGCCGACGATGCGCGACTTCGTTCCGATCGCTACCTCGTCTCGACGGTTTGTCCGGCTGAGGCAGATGGACACTCTCGTTACTGCGAGAAACCGCCTGTGGCATGCTGGTCGTGTCCTGGTCCGCAATGAGAGGTCCTTGCTGTGACCGAATCGAATCCGTCGGCAAACGACGGCGTGAGTGCTCCGGCGCCTCATTGGGCCGATCGGGCAGCTGATCGATCCCGTTCTGTGCAGCGATCGCGTGCGCGCAGCGTGGAACAGGCCAAAGTAATCGTCGATGCCGCGCGCCGACTTCTGGGGACCGAAGGGGCCGGCCTCACCACGCAGGAGCTGTCGAAGGAAGCGGGCATCGCGCTACAGACTTTCTACCGGCATTTTCCCAGCAAGGATCAACTGCTGCTGGCGGTGTTCGAGGACGTCATCGGTGAACGCGCCGCGCAACTCGCGGCCGCGGCCGGCAGCATGCCGGATCCGGTGGCACGCCTGCGTTTCTATGTTCTGTCCGTGTTGCGTGCGGTGGACGATAACGGCGGTGTCGCGCAGCGCTTCATCACGGCCGAGCATTGGCGGCTGCACCAGCTGTTTCCCGACGAGATAGCGCAGGCGACGCAGCCGATCGCCGACCTCATCGAACGGGATCTGCGCGAGGCGGCCGCGATGGGATTGCTGAAACCCAATGATCCGTCGGCCGATGCCTGGCTGGCGATGAAGCTGTTGATGTCGGTTTTCCATCACTACGCCTTCGCCAAGCCAGAGGATGGCGGCGATATGCCCGAGCGTGCCTGGGCCTTCTGCCTGGCCGCCTTCGGCGGTTCCTGACGGTCGGATCGAGCTCGGGAGCGCACGGTCGGCGTCGATCCATGTCATCCGCGCGGTGACCCGCAGGTCTGGTAAACGGTTGCCTCTACACGGCCCCTCAAACGTTCGTGGGGTGACCGACGCTTGCCCTGGATAGCCGGCCGTGGCCTTCGTGGCGTGGTCGTTCGATCGGGAAGCCCGGCGTGCCGTACGCCGGGGCCTCCGATTCGGCCCGGACCCGACGCTCGGATTCTGGCTCGCGCCCGGCCAGGAAATGCTGGGTGGGATCATCGAGACCTTCGCCGCCGTCCACCCCGATACGCAGCTGGATCTGCGGCGCGCGGACTGGTCGGAGAAGGGCGCTGGCGTCGAGTCCGGCGAATCCGATATCGGGCTGATCTGGCTGCCGTCGGACCAGCGGTTGCGGCGCCTGAAGTTCCATCGGCTCGGGCTCGAACCGATGGTGGTCGCGTTGCCCGCCGGGCACCGCCTGACCGCGCGGGAGCGACTGGGTCCGGCGGATCTGGCCGCGGAAACCATGTTCGCGGTGCCTTTGCCGGGCGCTTCGACGTTCCATCGCCCCGGTCGTGAGGGTGAGCGCGGTCAGATACGCACCGTTACCACCATCCGCCCACGGCCTTCAGCTGACGGCTCCTCACGTCGAGCACGCGATGCCGCCGTTCCGGTCGGCTCCGTCAATGATCATGGGTGCTCCATCGGTCGGATCCGGTGCCGGGATCGGCACACGAATCATGGTGCGCGGGCCGTCGAACTCTGTCCAAGAACTGTTTCCATAACCGCCGGCTATGCGGATGGAGCGGGCGGCGAGCGGATCCGTGCGGTCGGCGCAGGTGTCTGCGGAAACCGGCCGACGCGGGGCGAGCGGCACGCCGGACCAGTGACGGCGGCTGATACTGTTGTTGATACCGTATCAAAATCCGCACAATGACCGAACCGAACCGGCGGATTCCCACCCGAAGGGGGATCTTGGCGCCGTCCGTCTCGGCGACACCGTCACAGATTGGAGCATGATGTCCGAGGAACTGGTCACCTACGAGGTGTCGGACGGGATCGCGACGATCGCTCTCAACCGTCCCGAGGTCGCGAACGCGCAGAATCCCCAACTGCTGCGTCGCCTCGACGAATGCTGGACCGCCGCGGCGGACGACCAGGACGTCCGGGTCATCGTCCTACGGGGGAACGGGAAGCACTTCTCCGCTGGCCACGATCTGAGCGCTTCTGCCGACCGCGACCCCGCGCAGAAGTGGACGGTGTCGGAAGTCTACGAGTACGAGACACAGCACTACATCGGCTATTCGCTGAAATGGCGCAATGTGCCGAAACCATCGATCGCGGCCGTGCAGGGCGCCTGCATCGCGGGCGGGTTGCTGCTGGCGTGGCCGTGCGACCTGATCGTGGCCGCCGACAACGCCAAATTCTCCGATCCGGTCGTGACCATGGGCATCGGCGGCGTCGAATATCACGGCCACACCTGGGAGCTTGGTGCCCGGCTGGCCAAGGAGATCCTGTTCACCGGCCGACCGATCACCGCGGCGGAGGCATTGCAGGTCGGCATGGTCAATCGGGTCGTTCCGCTCGCCGAATTGGAATCGGCCACCCGGCAGCTGGCCGCCGAGATCGCCCAGAAGCATCCCTTCGCGCTGCGGATGGCCAAACGCGCGGTCAACCAGACCCTCGACATCCAGGGATTCACGACCGCGGTGCAGGCCGTCTTCGACGTCCACTCGCTCGGACACGGTCACGCCATATCCGAGTCAGGATCCCCCGCCCTGGCCGGATTGGCCGGGATGAAGAAGTCCATCGCGGCGAAGTGATCAGATGACCTCGAATATCGACATCGACCCGCCACAGGGACTGCGGCGTCTCGACCCCGCGCTCGTCCCGATCGCGCGATCACTGCCCGTCCACGGCTTCCGTTCGGACTCGCTGGCGGCCGAACGGAAATCGATCGAAGCCGGCGAGACGAAGCGGGCCGCGGAGACCGACGAGACCGGAGTGGCGATCGAGCACCGCCGTATCGTCGGCCCGCTCGGCGACGCCCTGCGCCTGCGCGTCTACCGGGGCGGGGGCGACGGTCCGCTGCCCGTGGTGCTCTACGCGCACGGCGGCGGCTTCGTCAGCGGGAGCCTGGACACCGATCACGCGTCCTGCGTCGAACTCGCCCGCGATGTCGGGTGCGCGGTGGTATCGGTGGAGTACCGGCTGGCCCCGGAGCACCCCTGCCCGGCGGCCCTCGATGACGTCGAGGCGGCATTCCACGATGTTCTCCAGCACGCCGAGGACCTCGGCCTGGATCGACATCGTCTCGCGGTCATGGGGCGCGATGCCGGAGCCGCGCTGGTCGCCGGACTCGTGCACCGGGTCTTCGACGCGAACGGCCCGCGCATCGTGCTCCAGATCCTGCACCATCCGATGCTGGACTGCGACGAGACGCTGTCGCGCAGCGCGTTTCCGCGCACCCCCGGCTTGGGCGGGGCGGCGGTCGGCCGCGGCTGGGCGCATTATCTCGGGCACACCAGGGCATCGGCCCGCTCCGTTCCGTCCTACCGCAGCAATCTGGAGGGCCTGCCCAGCGCGTTCGTCGCTTGCGCCGAGGTCGATCCATGTCGGGACGAGGCGATCGATTATGCGACCCGGCTGCTGCGCGCGCGGGTTCCGACCGATCTGCACGTGCTGTCGGGCACATTCCACGGATTCGACTCGGTCGCACCGGACTGGGAAGTCTCCGCCGGAGTTCGGCGGCTGCACGCTCAGGTGCTGGCGAGGGCTTTTCACGCATGGTCCGGGTACGAACGGTCCGATGGTGTAGGCGCCACCGGATCCGATGATCCGGGCTCGGCGGCGTCGCCGCGTGTGGTCTGACCGGTCGACGACGATCGCGATGTCTCGATTCGAGGAGGAATTACTGTGATCAACTCGGCACACGGTGCCCACGTCGCCGTCCGTAGGCCCCCGGCCACCGATGTCGGGGGAGGGGCACGATGACCGATCGACGGGTGGCGCTCGTGTCCGGTGCGGCGGGCGGACAGGGCTGGGCGATTGTGCAACGGCTGCGCGCCGACGGAATCGCGGTGGCGGCGTGCGATATCCGGGTGGATGCATTGGCCGCGGCGGTCGCCGAGAGCGGTGACGCCGACATTCTGCCGTTGTCGCTCGATGTGACCTCCGAGGAGCAGTGGGCGGCCGCGATCGATGCCGTCGTTGAGCGGTTCGGGGGATTGAACGCGTTGGTCAACAACGCCGGCATATTGCATCGCTGTCCCCTCGAGAACGAGACCTCCGAGCAGTTCGAACACCTGTGGCGGGTCAACTGTCTCGGCGCGTTCCAGGGCATGCGGGCGGCGCTGCCGCACCTTCGGGTCGCCGCCGAACCGGTCATCGTCAACACCTGCAGTACCGGGGCACTGCGGCCCTTCCCGAATCACGCCGCCTACGGCGCGTCCAAGTGGGCGTTGCGCGGCTTGACACAGGTGGCCGCCGCGGAGCTCGCGCCGCACCGCATCCGGGTGAACGCGGTATTCCCCGGGCCGGTCGCGACGCCGATGCTCGATGAGAGGATTCAGCAGCGGCTCGCCGCCTCCTCGCCGTGGCAGCGGCTGGCCGAACCCGGCGAGATCGCCGACGCGGTCGCCTTCCTGATATCCCCACAAGCCTCGTTCATGACCGGTGCCGAGGTCACGGTGGACGGCGGGCAATCCCTCCAGATCGGCTGAGGTCGCACGCGGTATGGATAAGCGGCCCTTCATTTGATTGAATCAAAGTTCATATTTTTGTAGATGTAGTGAAATGGATGACTTGCCATGGCAGACGACCTAGAGCACGTGCTACGTCGCAACGACTACTCGTTGGACGAGGAGCAATCCGCGGTGAGCGAGGCCTTCGGTGACTTCTTCGAGTCGGTCTCGACCAGCGAGGTCGTCCGTGCCGCGGTCGACGGCTTCGACCCGGAGGTGTGGCGTCGGGCCGCGGAACTGGGCATCGTCGCGATGGCGATACCCGAATCCCAGGGCGGCGATGGTGCGACCGTGGTCGATCTGGTCCTCGTGGCGGAGCGCTACGGCGCGCACCTGGCCCCGATTCCCTTGGTCGAAGCGATCGTCGCCGCGAGGCTCGCCGCCGAGATCCAGGCGGGGGACGTCGTGCGGTCGATGATCGAGGGCGAACGGATGGTGACGATGGCGCTGCGGCCGAGCCACGAGCGGTCGTCCCAACTCGTTCCGGCGGGCGCGATCGCGCAGGCCGCGCTGGTATCGGACGGGGACTCCCTGCTGCTGGTCGAGGCGCCCGATGACGTCCGTTCCGAGCCGAACCTCGGTGAGTCCCCCGTCGCGTGGTGGGATCTCGCGGGTTCGCCACGGCGGGTGCTGGCTTCCGGTCCGGCGGCCGTCGGTGCCTATCGGCGGGCTGTCCGGCTGTGGAAGCTGCTGACCGGGGCCGCGTTGACGGGATCGGGGCAGAAGGCGATCGATCTCGCGGTCGAATTCGCGAGTTCGCGCAAGGCGTTCGGACAGTACATCGGCACCTTCCAGGCGATTTCCCATTCCATCGTCGACGCGGCGAACCTGGTGCAAGCGAGCCGGAACCTGACGCGCAAGGCCGCGTGGTATGCCGAGTACGAGCCCGGCACCGCGCCCGAGTTGATCCCCGCCGCCTACGTGTCCTCGGTGCGTGCCGCGGTCAAGGCGTCCACGGTGGGCGTCCACGTGCAGGGCGGCTTCGGTTTCTCCACCGAATCGGATATGACGCTGCATTTCCGGCGTGCGAAGGGCTGGCCGCTGATCGCCGGGCCACTCGTCGAAGAGGTGCACGCCGTCGGCGCGGTGCTTCCGCTCGCGCGGGCGCTGTAGGAATCTTCGAGTACTCAGGAAGAAGGACGATGGATTTCGGAAAGATCGCTCTCACCCGCGAGCAACTCGACCTCTGGGACTCGGCGAGCGAGTTCTACGACACCTACGCGACCGAGGCCGTCTACGACGAGGAGCGGCGGTCCGGCTCCGGCTACAGTGACACCCTGCACAAGGCACTCGGCGAGCGCGGGTGGATCACCCCGACCTGGCGTCCCGAAGAGGGCGGCGCGGGCCTCGACGCGGTCTCCGTTCGCATTCTCGAACTCGAGATGGAGCGTCGCGGCGTCCCCGACATCACCTTCGGCACCACCCACCTGGTGCTCACCCTCGTCGAGGCGTCGGGATCCGACGCGCTCACGCGGAAGGTGCTGCCCGGCGTCGCCTCGGGCGATATTCGCATGTGCCTGGGATACACCGAACCCGACGGGGGCTCGGATCTCGCCGCGGTCCGCACCCGGGCGCAGCGCACCGAGGACGGCGGGTGGGTCGTCAACGGTGCGAAGATGTTCACGACCGGGGCGCACAACTGCCAGTACACGATTCTGGTCACCCGCACCGATCCCGACGTTCCCAAACATCGTGGCATCACGCTCTTCCTGGTGCCGCTCGACATATCCGGTGTCGAGATCCGCCCGATCCACACCGTCGGCGGAGAACGCACCAACGCGGTGTTCTACGACGACGTCCGTATCGATGACGATCATCGACTCGGTCCGGTGAACGGGGGCTGGGGAACGCTGTCCATAGCGCTGAAGCAGGAGCACGGCCAGTACGAGGCGACCGGACTCAACGAGATCAGCGGTGGCATGGTGTACGCCAAGCCGCTGCGGTCGCTGCTGTGGCACGCGACCAGATGGGCCAGGACGCCAGGGGTGGACGGCACCGTGCCGTTCGACGATCCGCGAGTTCGCGCCCTGCTCTCGGAGATCGTGATCGACCTCGAGATCATCCGCGCCGCGCCGGGCTCGATGGGCCGAATTCTCGGTTCCGATCGCCTCGTGCAGCGCAGCGCGGAACTGCTGGATATGATCGGCGCCGAGGCGATACTGTCCCACGACGGCGCGGGTGCGCTGGAAGGCGGCATCTTCGAGTGGGCGCATCGGTACGCGCAGGGCACCGCCATCTACGGTGGCACGACCGACATCGCTCGAAACATCGTCGCGCAGCACACCCTGGGGTTGCCGCGCCCGCCCAAACTCGACTGAATCGTATGATGGGCTGACCGCGTCGACCGGCCGTTCAAATCCGTGTGTGATGATTCGTTCGCTCGAGCGGGTGAGTGCTGTGTCGGTGAGAGGAGCGGTGATGGCGAAGGCGAAGACGGACACCGAGCATCGCGAGGTCGACGGGGGCGACGGCTCCACGGGCGGCGTCGAGGGCGGTGCGGCGGAGTCTGCGCCCAGTCCGCGTGAACTTCGCAGGCAGCAGCGCATGGATATGTCGCGCGAGCAGATCCTCGATACCGCCGAGGAACTCTTCGCCGAACGCGGCTACCACAACACCGGTTTGAAGGACGTCGCGCTCCAGTGCGAGTTCTCGGTGGGCTCGATCTACACCTTCTTCGACAGCAAGGACGATCTGTACGGTCAGGTGCTGATGCGGCGCAGTATCGCGCTCGAGTCGATCCGCAACCTGGTTCCCGAGGACGTGGCGGCCGACGAGCGCCTCGTCGCGCTGGCCGAATTGCAGATATCGCACGCGTTGAGCCATCCCGCGTGGGGCGCGCTGTCGGCGGAGATCTCGCGTATGGCCAGGATTCGCGGGACGGAGATTCCGGAGGCGTGGGTCGGCTATCAGCAGCGCGTCCTGGACTATATCTCCGAGGTCATCGAGACGGGCCAAGCGGACGGCACGCTGCGGCCCGGTTCGCCGATCGCGTTGGCGCGGCTGTACTTCGCGGTGGTCTCCTCGTTCATCCTGGTGACGACGATCGCCAAGACCTCCGGCGAACAGGGGTGGCCGAGCGATACCGCGGAGTTCCTCGAGTTCGTCTTCGACACCTTCAGCGCACGCCCGGGCACATCGACGCGGGGTGATGATTCCGCCACGGCGGCGCGGTGACAGATTCCGCGCCGCCGTCCCGGTCCCGCAGACAGCGAGCTACAGTCCGCGGATCATCGAGTGCGAGAGCTGGGGTGGTCCGGCCTGGATCACCACCGGCCGGCCGGACGCCGCGCGCCGGAGTCTCATCGGACCGGCGCCGGCGTTCGGATGTCGGCGAAGTGCCTGCCGATGGCCCCGATCAGGTCGCGCACATGGGTGGTCGCCAGTCGGCTCCCCGGCACCATGTTGTAGCCGTGAGGCCCGCCGGGATGGACGTGCAGTTCGGTCGGAATACCCTGTTCCAGTAGCCGTTTCGCGTAGGTGATGTCCTCGCCGACGAACAGATCCAGCGCGCCGACGCAGATGAACGCCGGGGGCAGTCCGGTGATGTCGGGCACCCGAGCGGGAGCCGCGTAGGGTGACACGTCGTCGCCGCCGGGGTCGTGCCCGAGATAGGACGTCCAGCCGTAGATGTTGTCGGAGGCGTGCCAGACGAAATCGCCCGTACGCGCGTGCGGCGCGGCCGTGGTCGCGGTGCGGTCATCGAGCATCGGGTAGATCAGCAGCTGGAAGGACACCGGGATCTCGCCCTTGTCCCTGGCCAGGATCGCCAGGGCCGCGGCCAGTCCACCACCCGCCGATTGGCCCCCGACCGCGATCCGGGCGGGATCGACACCCAGGTCCCCGGCATTGCCGGCCACCCAGCGCAGCACGGCGTAACCATCGTGCAGCGGGCCGGGTGCGGGGCATTCCGGCGCCAGGCGGTAGTCCACGGAGACGACGATCGCCGATGTCTCCGTGGCGATCTGGCGGCACAGCAGATCGTCGTCCTCGGCGCTACCGATGACATAGCCGCCACCGTGGTGCCAGATCAGCGCGGGAACCTCGGCGGTGCGCTCCCGCGGTTCGTAGTGCAGCACGCGGACCTCGGGGGCGCCGTCGAATCCGGGCACGTGGCGCTCGGTCCGAGCCACCGCCGGGAACAGGGCGTCGCCATCGGGAGTCGGCCGTGCGCGCATCTGGTCGCGGATGGCCTGTAGGGTCCGCGAGCTGAGCTGGAAGGGCGGAAAGGCGGCCAGGACGGGCGCGATCTCGGGGTCGAGCAGGTGGTGGCTGCTCTTCGGCGCGGTGGAACTCATCATCGAATCCTGTCTGCGGGGCTATCGGGACACGGATGCGTCGACGGCGTCGGACGCCGTCGCGGGCTCGGTGAGTACGAAACCCCGATAGCTGTCGGCGGCGACGTCGTCACAGATCTTGCGGTACGGACCCGCACCTCCGACATAGGGCATGAACACGCGCGGCTTTCCGGGGATGTTCGCCCCCAGATACCACGAGTTCGCCTCCGGGTACAGCGTGTACGAGGCCACCTGGTTGACGTGCTCGACCCACTTGTCCTCGTCCTCGGGCACCGCCTCGACCCGCGAATATCCCTGCTCACGCAGATGAACGAGCAGATCGGTGACCCAGTCGACGTGCTGTTCGATGGAGATGATCATGTTGACCAGCACCGACGGGCTGCCGGGGGCGGTCAGCATGAAGAGGTTCGGGAAACCCGCCGTCGCGATTCCGAGATAGGTGCGCGGCCCGGCCGCCCATTTGTCGCGCAGCAGCCTGCCGCCGCCGCCGCGGATATCGATCGCGTTGAGCGGTCCGGTCATCGCGTCGTACCCGGTGGCGAAGACGATGATGTCGACCTCGTACTCGGTGTCGCCGACGCGCAACCCGCGCGGGGTGATCTCCTCGATCGGAGTCTCCCGCACACTGACCAGATCCACATTGTCCCTGTTGTAGGTGGCGAAATAGTCGGTGTCCAGGCAGATGCGCTTCGCGCCGATCGGATAGTCGCGCGGGACGAGTTTCTCGGCAGTGTCGGGGTCGGCGACGATCTCGCGAATCCGTTCCCGGACGTAGTCCGCGGAGAATTCATTGGCCTCGGAATTACGCAGGGTGTCGTTGAACGCGCTCAGGAAGGAGGTACCGCCCCGGTTCCAGCGCTCGGTCATGACGTCGGCGCGCCGTTGGTCGTCCACCGAGAACACACTGCCGACCGCCGGAATTCCGGGTACGCCGGACGGCGCGACCCGTGCCGCGGCACGGCGCTCCCGGAAATTGGCCTTGAACTCGGCGATCTCCTCGGCCGCCAGCGGACGGTTGCGCGCGGGCAGCGAGAACGAGGGGGTCCGCTGGAAGACCGTGAGCTGGGCGGCCTGCTGCGCGATCATCGGAATCGCCTGGATTCCGGACGATCCGGTGCCGATGACCGCGACCCTCTTGTCGGTGAAATCGACGCCATCGTGCGGCCACTGCCCGGTGTGATAGGTCTGACCCGCGAAGGTGTCGAGACCGGGGAACGGCGGAACGCGTGAGGCGGACAGACAGCCGACCGCTGTGATCAGATAGGGCGCGGTGACCCGCTCGCCGCGATCGGTCGTGACCGTCCACTCGGTGGTGTCGTCATCGAAATCGGCGGATTCCACCGAGGTTTCGAACGAGATGTCCTTGCGTAGATCGAAGCGATCGGCCACATGGTTGGCGTAGGCGAGGATCTCGGGCTGCGCGGGGAAAAGTTCCGACCACTCCCATTCCTTCTCCAGGTCCTCGGAGAAGGAATACGAGTAGAACATCGACTCGACATCGCATCGGGCGCCTGGATAGCGATTCCAATACCACGTACCGCCGACGTCGGTGCCGCGCTCGAAGACCCGTACCCGCATTCCCAGATCGTCCCGGAAACGACGCAGCGCGTACATGCCCGCGAAACCGGCGCCGATCACGATAGCGTCGCACCGCTGGATGTCCGACATGCCGATGACTCCCTTCTGCTCTCGGGGGCGCGTCACCTGGATCGGCCGATCGACGTCCGAGTCTCGCGGACTGCCGATTCGCGCCCCCTCCAGCCCATGCTGGCAGGGTGCGCGTCGTGAGGCATCGGTCAACTAGCGCGCGTTGCGCGCCAAATGGCTACCGTTCCCGTGTGCGGGCACGGTCAGAACTGCCGCCAGGAATCCATGATGCGATGCAGGGTGAGCACGAACATCAGACGTGCCCGCCCGTAGGGCTGGGTGCAGCTGAATCCGAGCACTTTCTCGGCGCGCTGCACCCGATAGGTGACCGAGTTGTGATGCATGTGCACCACCCGCGCCGCCTGCCGCAGCGATTCGGTCGCCGCCACCGCGAGCAGGGTGTGCAGCATCTCGGGGCCGGCGTCTTGGTACAACTTGTCGAGCCGCTGCACGTCCTCGACCCGTGCGATCTGATCGGCGGTGAGCTGCTCGGCGAGAATGCCGTAGGGGCCGACGCGCGCCGAGTCGAGCATGACGGCCTCCTCCAGCAGATACGGCCCGCTCGAATGGTTGCTCGGCATGGCGAACCGCAGCGCGCTGCGGGCCCGGCGCCATGCCGCCGGGGCAAGGTCGATCGGTCCGGCGGGGGAGTAGGCGCAGCGAACTCCTTCGGGGATGTCCAGACCGCGCGGCGTGCGCAATTCCTTGGCGAGCACCAGGTGCACCCGGTCGTCGGTGAGGTGGTGGACCGCCGCCGATCGGGTGCGCAGTTGGCCGAGCATGGTCTCGATATCGTCGTCCGGACCCGCCAGGGCGAGCACTGTGACGGTGGCTCCGGCGAGTCCGAGCCTGCGCTGAGCGGAACGGCGATCCTGATCGGAAAGACGCGGATCCACGATCGCGCGCAGATCGTTGGTGCGGGCACGAGTGCGGTCGTCGTGCTGGGCGGACGCCCGCACCGCGATACCCAGACGCCGCAGCAGCCGCAGTCGCCGCGTCGCCGCCGCGTCGCCGTCGAAGGCGGCGGGATACGCCGATCCGGCCGGCGCCATCCACACCCTGGTGCCGTCGGGAAGCAGTCTGTCGTGGACCGCCGTATCGGCGGGTGGTGACGTCCCCTCGGCGCTGTCCACCCCGACTCGGCATCCGAACATCTCCGCGCAACGATCGAGCAGAGCGGGCAGGTCGAGACCGGACTCGATGAGCTCGTCGAGTGTGTCCAGAGCGCGGTCGAGATCAGCTGCCCGGTCGACGTCGTCCCCGGTCAACGGTGCGGATCGGTCCGTCGCGAGCACATTGCCCACACGCTACGCCCGCGCACCCGCCGCGATGGCGGAACCGGCGCTCACGGTCATGTCAGATCCGCCAGATCCAACAGCTCCGGGTATTCGTCGCCGGAACGGATCTCGCGCCCGATGGCGGCGATCAGGTCGGCGGAGGAGCCCGCGACCGCGTCCAGGGTCAGCACCCGGCGGTGCAAGCGGTTCACCGAGTATTCCCACGTGAAGCTGATCGCGCCGGTCGCCTGGGTGGCCGCCTGCACGATCGCGTGCCCGACTCGGCCTGCCATCGCCTTGACCGCGCGTGCGAGTGCGGGATCGAGTGTGCCCGCGCTCGCGAGCGCGGTCGCGTGATCGAACAGGCAGGCCAGTTGGTATCGCTCGGCCGCCGCCCAGGCGAGGATGTGCTGAACGGCCTGATAGCTGCCGATGGTCCGGCCGAACTGGCGGCGGGTGCCGGCATAGGCGACCGCGTCATCGAGCAGCCGATCGCAGACACCGAGGATCTCGGCGGCGATGCCGAGATGCGTGCGTGCCAGTAGATCCGCGCGGAAGTCGTTCACCAGCGGTTCGGTCGCGAGCACCGTGGTCGGCGCGGTGGTGGGATCGATCACCGTGAGGTAGTCGTCGGCTTCGTCGGCCGCCCGCCCGGCCGCGAGCGGATCGGCGACGACGACCACTCCGGCGCCGGGGATGTCGAGTACCGCATCGGAGCCCGGTATCGGTCCGGGAATCGCGAATCGCGTGGTGTCCACGGTGAATCCGGCCAGGACACGGCGCTGGGCGGGGAGGGCGCCCCAGGGCGGCAGCGGACCGGTCAGCGCGAATCGGCCGAGCACATCGGTGCGGGCGCCGTGATAGCCCTGGGCTTCCAGGAAAGCCAGGACCGGACGCGGATCGTCCAGATCGGCAGACGGTGTGAGCAGGTCGTCCAAGCCGAACGCCTCGACGGCCGCGTCGCCGTCGAGGCGGCCGAAAATCGACAGCGCCGCCGAGCGGAAGTCGGCGTATTCGGCCGGACGCAGTATCTCAAGCATCGCGGAGCCCCAGGACGTGGCGCGCGATGGTCATCAATTGCATCTGCTGGGATCCTCCATAGACGGTGACGATCCGTGAGAACAGGTACTCCTGCTGGAGTACCGGGTCGGTCTCGGAGTCGAGCGGAAACGCGACTCGCGCGCTGTCGATATCGCGCAGGACGTTGTACACCGTCTGTTCGGTGCGGGTGGTGAGGAGCTTGTTGAACGCCGAATCCGGTCCCAGCTCCACGTCCAGCGCTTCGCGGGCGAGCAGGTTGATCGCGGTGGCCCGGACGCCGAGCAGGTGCAGCGCGGCCTCGCCGACCTGCCGGTCGCTGCTGTCGTTCATCGCTTTCGCGGCCGCCGTCAGATTCTCGCGGAATCCGCAGTGCCGGACCCAGGACAGCGTCCCCCGCTCGTGGGCCAGCAGGTACATCGCGGCCTTCCAACCGCCCCCGACCTCGCCGATGATCCGATCCGGCGGCACCCGCACATCCTCGAAGGCCACTTCGCCGAGTTCGTCGGTGCCGTTGGCCTGGCGGATCGGGCGCGGCGTCACACCCGGCGAGCGGAGGTCGATGGCGATCATGGTCAGCCCGCGGTGGCGCTGCTCGGTGGTTCCGGTGCGCACCAGCGCAAGGCACCAGCGCGCGTACTTCGCCCAGCTCGTCCAGATCTTGGCGCCGTTGACGATCCAGTCGGTGCCGTCGAATTCCGCGCGGGTCCGCAATCCGGCGAGGTCGGAACCCGCTTCCGGTTCGGAGAAGCCCTGTGCCCACGGCTGGCTGCCGTCGAGGAAGCGTGGCAGCACGGCGCGCACGAAATCCGGGTCGGCGTAGCGCACCAGGGTCGGGGCCACGATCTCGAGGTGCTCGAAGATGGTCGGGCCGCCCCAGCCGGCGCGGAAGAGTTCGTCGTGCATCGCCGCGCGGTGCAGGATCGTGCCGCCGAGCCCACCGGCCGCTTCGGGCCAGCCGACGCGACCCCACTCCGCGTCGAACAGCATCTTCCGCAGACGCTTGGCTGTCTCGACCCGAAGGTCGTAGTCCGCGTGTGCGGGCAGCAGCGGTGCGAGCTCGGCCTCGTTGGCCGCCATCCAGCCGCGGAACCGGCCGACGAAATCACGGAGGCCCGATTCGCGTCCGTGGGCGCCGTGGCCATCGGTATCCAAGAATCCTCCACGAGTTCGCAGCGACACCTTCATTGATTTCGACGTCAGTGTAGAATTTGGGCCGGTACTTGCACAAGACGGGCGAGCGCCGACACTTCGGCGTCACCGCGGACGGTTGTTCCGGATGGCGCGATGACCTGCATCGGTGAGAAAGGGCGCTCATGGAGAGCCGGAAACCCATTGCCGAGGATCTGTTCACCTGGCCTGCCGACGACCCCGCGTTGCTCGCCGGGCGTTGCTCCGCGTGTGACACCCTCGCGTTCCCGCTGCGCGACAGCTGCCCGCGCTGCGGCGGCACCGCCATCGAGCGGACGACCCTGGAACGCGAAGGGGTGCTGTGGTCCTGGACGTCACAGGGCTTCCGGCCCAAGGCGCCGTTCTCGGGCACTCTGCTCGGCGCGGACAACGAGGTCTGGTACGTCGGGCTCGTCGAGATCGGCGGCTCGATTCGGGTCGAAAGCCTGCTGACCGGGGTCGCCGAGGCGGATCTCGCGATCGGGATGCCGCTGCGTCTCACGGTGATCCCGTTCCGCACCGACGAGACCGGGGCGGAAGTCGTCACATTCGCATTCGAACCCGCGGCCATCGCCGCGAAGACCTCGGAGGTCGTCCATGTCTGACGTCGCGATCATCGGTGTCGGTCTGCACCCGTTCGGCCGCTTCCCGGGCAAGCCCGCGCTGGAGATGGGCGCGTACGCGGCGCGCGCCGCACTGGCCGACGCCGGGGTGAGTTGGCCGCAGATCCAATTCGCGGTGGGCGGAAGTTTCGAGGTGGACCAGCCCGACGCGGTGGTCGCCCAACTGGGCGTGACCGGCATACCGTTCACCAACGTCTACAACGGCTGCGCCACGGCGGGCAGCGCGCTCTCGGTCGCCAGCCAGACCATAAAACTGGGTGAGCACCAGCTGGGTCTGGTCGTCGGACTCGACAAGCACGAGGGCGGCGCGTTCACCTCCGACCCTACCGACTACGGCTGCCCGGACTGGTACGGCGAACTCGGGCTCTTCCTGACCACGAAGTTCTTCGGCATGAAGATCAACCGCTACATGCACGATCACGCCATCACCGCCGAGACGCTGGCCGCGGTGGCGGCCAAGAACTACCGCAACGGTGTGCTCAACCCGAACGCACACCGGCGCAAGCCGTTGAGCGTGCAAGAGATCCTGGAATCGCGGATGATCAATCATCCGCTGACCCAGTACATGTTCTGTAGCCCCGACGAGGGCGCGGCGGCCGCGGTCGTCTGCGACGCCTCGATCGCGCACGAGTACACCGATACGCCGATCTTCCTGCGCAGCGTCGTGACCCGTACGCGACGTTTCGGTGCGTACGAGGTGCACACCCCGGCGACCTCCTCCGACGACATTCCGGCGCCGACCGTCGACGCGGCGCGCGCGGCGTTCGAACTCGCGGGCGTCGCGCCCGAGGATGTGAAGATCGCTCAGTTGCAGGACACCGACGCGGGCGCCGAGGTCATCCACATGGCCGAGGTCGGGCTCTGCGCCGACGGCGAACAGAACGATCTCATCGCCCGCGGTGTCACGGCGCTGAGCGGATCACTGCCGGTGAACACCGACGGCGGCCTGATCGCCAACGGCGAGCCGGTCGGCGCGTCGGGACTGCGGCAGGTGTACGAGTTGGTCACCCAGATGCGCGGCCGGGCCGGTGACCGACAGGTCGATGGCACCCCGGACGTGGGGCTGGCCCAGCTCTACGGCGCGCCAGGGGTGGCCGCCGTGTCGATCCTGAGCCGATAGCCGGACGGCGCGAAGTCAACACAGAAGGAACAACGGGAACCATGAGCGATACCGCGCAAGCCCTCGACAGCGAGGAACTCGAGCTGCTGAAGGCCACCGCCGGGAAAGTCTTCGAATCGAGCGCCGGCCTCGGCCAATTCGGAGAACTCGGCCTGATCGGGCTGTTGACCCCCGAATCGAGCGGCGGCGACGGCTGGCGGGTCGTCGAGGCGTGCGCGGTCGCGCTGGAAGGCGGCCGGGCGCTGGGCCGGGCACCGTGGGCCTTCGCGGCGGTGACGGCGGCGGCGCTCGCCGCGACCGGGCGGGAATCCGCGCGGGTGGCCGAGTTGCTGGCCGGGCGGACCGAGGTCGCGCTGTCCGGCGCGGCGGCCGGGCTCGCGGGCAAGGTGGTCGCGGTCGGCAGTGCCGAGCCCGCGACTCTGCTCGTCTCCACCGCGTCCGGTCTGGTCGTGGTGCCCGACGCCGCGACGCTCACGGTCGAGGCGGTGGCAGACGGTCTCGACACCACCCGGGATCTCGCACTCGTCACCGTCGAAGGCGCGAGCACGGTCGCGGTCGGTGCGGATCCGGCTCCAGGGCTGCGCGCCGCGCTGGTCCTGCTGCTGGGCGCCGACAGTGTCGGCGCGCTCGCGGGCAGTGTCGAATTGCTCACCGACTATCTGACCGGCCGCGACGCCTTCGGGCAGCCGCTCGCGAGTTTTCAGGTGATCGCGCACCGGCTGGCCGATCTGGCGGTTCTGGTCGAGGCAGGCCAGGCTCTGCTCGACAGCGCGGCCGCCGCGCTCGCGGCCAGGGAACCGCGCGCCGGGGCGCTCGTGGAACTGGTGCACGGGTATCTCGCTCGCCGGTGCGTCGCGGCACTCGACGACTGCATCCAGCTCGCGGGCGGCATCGGATTCACCTGGGAGTGGCGGCTGCACCACGCGATGCGCCGCGTGCTGGTCAACGCCGCGGCGCATCCGGTCAGCACCGATGTCGCCACTCTCATGGGCGGGCTCACCGCGCGGACCGATGACGACGGCGAGTCGGCCGGATTCCGTCGGCGTGTGCGCGAGGTCATCGCCCGGCACCGCCCATACGAGGCGCGCGAAGGCCATCGCGCGCCCGAATCGCCGGAACAGGAACGCGCACTGCGGGACTGGTACCGAATCCTATACGACGAGGGCCTGCTCGGGGCTTCCTTGCCGGGGGAGTGGGGCGGGCGCGCCGACTGGGAACCGAGGCAGGATCTCATCCTGACCGAGGAACTGATCAGGGCGCGCGCGCCGCGGCCCATCGACCAGGTCGGACTGGCCACCCACGTACTGCTGCACTTCGGCACCGAGGAGCAGAAACACCGGCATCTGCCCGCCATTCGCGAGGCGCGCGATATCTGGTGCCAGTTGTTCAGTGAGCCCGGCGCTGGCAGCGACCTCGCGGGCATCACCGCCCGCGCCACCCGGCGCGAGGATGGCCATTGGGTGCTCGCGGGTCAGAAGACCTGGACCACCGACGGCCATTGGGCGCAATTCGGTCTCGCGCTGCTGCGCACCTCGACGGAGCCGAAGCGCCACGGCGGCATCACCGCGTTCATCGTGCCGATGGATTCGCCCGGCCTCGAGGTCAGGCCCAAGCCGACCATCGGAGGCGCCGACGAATTCAACGACGTGTTCCTCGACGGTGTCGTGCTCGCACCGGAACAGGTCATCGGCGAGGTGGGGCGGGGCTGGTCGGTGGCCATGTCCGGCCTCGAAGTCGAACGATTCACCGTCGGCGCGAATGTGGTGCTACTGGAACTGTTGCTCGCCGATGTGCGCACAGTCGCCGAGCAGGTCGCGGTGGACGGTATCCGGCTGATCGACCGGGGGGATATCGCCACCCGGATCGTCGATTCGATCGCCCAGTTCGCGGCCGCCAAAAGCTTCCTGGACGCCCATGTCGCCCGCGCGCTGGCGGGTCGGGAGGGCGAGGCCGAAGCGCCGATAGCGAAGATCCTCTACAGCGAGACCTACAACCGCATCGCCCGCTTCGGCGTCGAACTCGCGACCGCCCATCAGCCCCTGCCCGAGGTCGCGGCCGCCGCGGCGCGCCGGTTGCAGGACGCGTGGCTGTGGTCGCGTGCCCTGACGATCTCGGGCGGCAGTTCGGAAGTGATGCGCAACATCATCGCCAAACGACGGCTGAAGCTGCCCGGCGCTCGCTGAATCCGGTCGCGCCCGCTCCGGCACGACCGCGCTCGAACCCGACCCACGCGCAGCGATTCGGCTGCGCACCACTGCAGAGGTGATCTACGATGCCCGCACTCCGACTGGCTGTCATGCTTCCGCCGAGCGCGGACGTCGACCGCACCGCGCAACTCGCGCGCACCTACGAGGAAGCCGGAGTCGACGTCATCGCGGTTCCCGAGGCGTACGGAGTCGACGCCATCAGCTGGCTCGGCTCGGCAAACCGCTCAAGATCGTGGACGCGCCGCTGCGCGAACGGATTCCGGTCTACGTGGCGGCGCTCGGGCCCGCCAACACCGAGTTGACCGCCGAACTGGCCGAGGGCTGGGCGCCGTTCCTCTACATCCCCGAACGCGCGGACGCCGTCTGGGGTGAGGCGCTGGCGCGGGGTGCTGCGAAGCGGTCGGCCGAACTCGGGGCCCTCGAGATCGTGGCGGGCGGGCCGATGGCAGTCGGCGACGACGTCACCCACAAGCGCGAACTCGACCGCCACCATCTGGCCCTCTATGTCGGCGGTATGGGCGCGCGGGACAAGAACTTCTACAACACCGTCGTCCGCAAGTACGGGTTCGAGGCGCAGGCGCGGGAGGTGCAGGACCTCTACCTGGACGGCAAGCGGGACGAAGCGGCGGCGAAACTCCCCGACGCGCTGCTCGAGGGCACCTCGTTGATCGGCGACAGAAGCTATCTGCGTGACCGGCTGGCGGCCTACCGGGAACGCGGAGTGACCGTCGTCCAGGTACAGCCGGTCGGTGACGATCCGATCCGTGACCTGCGCCTGTTCCGCGAGATTCTCGACGAGTGCTGAACGGTGGCCCGATCGCGGCAGGTCGGCGGGGCGCCGAGCAGGGCCGCTTGTGTCCTTCGTCACCGCCCCGTCAAATTTTTGATATTGACGTCAAGATTACAGTTTGCCACGATGGGGACCGACGCCGCAGGGATTCCGGGAGGTTGTATGCACAGGGGTGCCGAGGGAGTAGAAGGCTCACGCGCGGCCGCGCCGTTGAACGGTATCGTCGTGGTCTCGTTCGAACAGGCCGTGGCGGCGCCCTACTGCACCAGATTGCTGGCCGATCTCGGGGCGCGCGTGATCAAGGTCGAACGACCGCGAACCGGGGACTTCGCGCGTGACTACGACGATGTGGCCAACGGCATGGGCACGCATTTCGTCTGGGTGAACCGCAACAAGGAATCGATCGTCGTCGACTTCAAGGCTCCGGAAGCGGAGACGGTGCTGGAAGCGCTGCTGGATCACGCCGATGTCGTGGTGCAGAATCTCGCGCCCGGCGTGGCGCGCGGTCTGGGTATCGATGCCGCGACCGTCGTGGCCCTGCGGCCTTCGGTGGTCGCGGTCGACATCTCCGGGTACGGCACCGGCGGACCGCTGGACAATCGACGAGCCTACGACCTGCTGGTCCAGGCCGAGGCCGGTTCCTGCGCCGCCACCGGCACCGAAGACGCACCCGCGAAACCGGGTATCCCGATCGCCGACGTGGGCGCGGGCCTGCAAGCGGCCGTCGCGATCCTGGCCGCGCTCAACGCGCGCCACCGTTCGGGCAAGGGCGTCGCGATCGAGACGAGTTTGTTCGATTCGGTAGCCGACCTGCTCGGATTCGGTCTGCTGCACGCCGCCTACACCGGCGCCGAACGGCCCCCCAACGGGTTGAGTTCGCCTGTGGTCTCCCCCTATGGCGCCTACCCGACCCGCGACGGCCGAACGGTAGTCCTCGGAACCACCAACGACGCGGAGTGGCAACGTCTTTCGACCGTGCTGCTCGACCGTCCCGACCTGGCCGTGAATCCCGCGTACGCCACCAATCCGCTGCGCTGCGACCACCGCGCGGAATTGGACTCCGCGATCGCCGAATGGACCGAGACACTCGATCTGGACGAGATCTGCGCGCGCGCCGACGCCGCGGGCATCGGGAACGCGGAATACCACCGGGTGCTCGACGTCGTCGACCATCCCCAACTCGTCGAACGCGGACGCTGGCGCGAGGTCGACTCTCCGGTCGGCCCGGTGCGTTCGCTGCTGCCCGCGTTCATCGGAGCCGGGTGGCCGCAGCTGTTGAATCCCGTGCCCGCCCTCGGCGAACACACCGCGGCGATCCTGGCGGAATTCGGTGTGAGCGCGACATCCACGACATCGCCGGTGGACGCGTAACGCGTGCCGGCCCGGGGCAGCACTGGAGGAACCATGCCCAAACTCTGTGCGACAGAAGGACTCACCGATGTCCAACGCGACATCCTCGACGCCGTGCGCAGATTCGTCGACGAGCAGATCCTGCCGGTCGCGACCGAACTCGAACACGCCGACGAATACCCGGCCGAAATCGTCGAGCAGATGAAGAAGCTGGGCATCTTCGGACTCACCATCCCGGAGGAATTCGGCGGACTCGGTGAATCGCTGCTGACCTACGCGCTGGCCGTCGAGGAGATCTCACGCGGCTGGATGAGCGTGAGCGGCATCATCAATACCCATTTCATCGTCGCGTACCTGCTGCTCCAGCACGGCACCGAGGACCAGAAGCGGCACTACCTGCCGAAGATGGCGACCGGCGAGGTGCGCGGCGCGTTCTCGATGTCCGAACCCGCGCTCGGCTCGGACGTCAGCGCCATCACGACCACCGCGACTCCCCGCGACGACGGCTACAGCATCAGCGGCCAGAAGATGTGGGTGACCAACGGCGGTTCGGCCAATCTGGTCGCGGTTCTGGTGCGCACCCCCGAGGGCTACGACAAACCGCATCGGAATCTGACCACCTTCCTGATCGACAAGGAGTGCGGATTCGGCGAGACCGCGCCGGGCGTCACCGTGCCCGGCAAGATCGAGAAGATGGGGTACAAGGGGGTCGACACCACCGAACTCCTCTTCGACGATCACCGGGTCGGCGCGGACCGAATTCTCGGTGGTGTGCCGGGCCGGGGCTTCTATCAGATGATGGACGGCGTCGAGGTCGGCCGCGTGAATGTGGCCGCCCGCGCCGTCGGCGTCGCCACCCGCGCCTTCGAACTCGGCATCTCCTACGCCCAGCAGCGCCGGACCTTCGGCAAGAAGATCGCCGACCACCAGGCGGTGCTGTTCCGGTTGGCCGAGATGGGTACGAAAGTCGAGGCCGCACACCAGATGGTGGTGCGCGCGGCGCGGATCAAGGACGCGGGCAATCGCAACGACCTCGAGGCGGGTATGGCGAAATACCTCGCCTCCGAATACTGCCGCGACGTCGTCGAGGACTCCTTCCGTATCCACGGCGGCTATGGCTTCGCCAAGGAATTCGAGATCGAGCGGCTGTATCGCGAGGCACCGATGTTGCTGATCGGTGAGGGCACGGCCGATATCCAGCGCATGATCGTCGGCCGCAGGCTGCTTGAGGATTACGCGCTGCCGCGCTGACACACCGGAATCCGTTCGCCCACGAAGAAAGTGACGCCATCCCATGTCGGAAGTGAGTTCCGAAGACTTCGCGCCCATCCTGGCCCAGGTACGCCGGTTCGTCCGGACCCGGGTGGTGCCGCGCGAACAGGAGATCCTCGACACCGACGCGGTGCCCGAGGATATTCGCAAGCAGGTCGCCGAGATGGGGCTGTTCGGCTACGCGATTCCGCAGCGGTGGGGCGGGCTGGGACTTGACCTGACCCAGGACGTCGAACTCGCGATGGAGTTCGGCTACACGTCGCTGGCGTTGCGGTCGATGTTCGGGACCAACAACGGCATCGCCGGTCAGGTACTGGTCAATTTCGGCACCGACGAACAGAAGCAGCGCTGGCTCGAGCCGATCGCCTCCGGTGATGTGGTCGCGTCCTTCGCGTTGACCGAACCCGGAGCGGGATCGAATCCGGCGGGGCTGCACACCAAGGCGGTACGCGACGGTGACGACTGGGTGATCGACGGGCAGAAGCGGTTCATCACCAACGCGCCGTGGGCGAATCTGTTCGTCGTCTTCGCCCGCACCCGGCCCGCGGACGCCTCCGGCCCCGGCATCGCGGTGTTCCTGGTCCCCGCCGACACCGCGGGTCTCACGGTCGGCCCGAAGGACAAGAAGATGGGCCAGGAAGGTGCCTGGACCGCGGATATCACCTTCGACGCGGTGCGGGTGCCCGGCGCGGCGCTCGTCGGCGGCAGCGAGGACGTCGGCTATCGCGCGGCGATGAACTCATTGGCGCGAGGACGTGTGCACATCGCGGCGCTCGCGGTCGGATCGGCCCAACGCGCACTCGATGAATCGGTGGCCTACGCGGCCTCGGCGACCCAGGGCGGCACCCCGATCGGCGACTTCCAGTTGGTGCAGGCGATGATCGCGGACCAACAGACCGGGGTGATGGCCGGGCGCGCGCTGGTCCGCGACGCCGCCGCCCAGTACGTCAGTGGCTCGGATCGGCGCATCGCCCCCTCGGTGGCCAAGCTCTACTGCACGGAGATGGCAGGGACCGTCGCCGATCTGGCCGTGCAGATCCACGGCGGCACCGGCTATATGCGCGACGTTCCGGTCGAGCGCATCTACCGCGAAGTTCGGCTGCTGCGCCTCTACGAGGGCACCAGTGAGATTCAGCGCCTGATCATCGGCGGTGGACTTGTGCGCGCCCACCAGAAATCCAACTGACCCGTCCTGCCTCTCCGGCACATTCCGAATGGAGTTCGATGTGACCCGTCCACTTCTGACCGACCGCACCGCTGTCATCACCGGCGCCGCGCAGGGCATCGGCTACGCGATAGCCGAACTCTTCGTGGCCGAAGGCGCGCGCGTGGTGATCGGCGATCTCGACGCCGGACTGGCCGCCGTCGCCGCCGAGAAGCTCGGCGGTCCCGGAGTCGCCATCGGCGTCGGATGCGATGTCAGCAAATCCGCGGATGTGGACGGAATGCTGGCGGCAGCCGTCGACACATTCGGAACCCTGGACGTGGTGGTCAACAACGCGGGCATCACCCGCGACGCGACGATGCGCACGATGACCGAGGACCAGTTCGACCAGGTGATCGCGGTACACCTGAAAGGCACATGGAACGGAGTCCGCAAGGCCGCCGCGATCATGCGCGAGGCCAAGTCCGGCGCGATCGTGAACCTGTCCTCGATCTCGGGCAAGGTGGGTATGGCGGGGCAGACGAACTATTCCGCCGCTAAGGCGGGAATCGTGGGCATGACCAAGGCCGCGGCCAAGGAGATGGCCCATCACGGTGTCCGGGTAAACGCGATTCAGCCGGGGTTGATCCGCACGGCGATGACCGAGGCGATGCCGCAGAAGGTGTGGGAAGAGAAGGTGGCCGGGATTCCGATGCAGCGTGTCGGCGATCCGTCCGAGATCGCTTCGGTCGCGCTGTTCCTGGCCTCGGATCTGTCCTCGTATATGACCGGTACGGTGCTCGAGGTGACCGGCGGCCGATTCATGTGAACTCGGGTCGGCCTGCCCCTGGCGGTCCTGCTCCGGCGCAGCGGGGACCGGTGTGCCTCGGTGTGCGGTGATCGTCGGGTCTGTGGTTACGCTGCGGTGCGGTGTATTCGCAGCCGCGCGTCGGAGAGGAGAGGTTTCGATGGATGCCGGGCCGCGGTCGGCGAAGGGTCGCCGTACTCGTGCTCGTCTGCTCGAGGCGGGTAAGGCGGTTTTCGAGCGTGACGGGTTCCTGCAGGCCAGGATCACCGACATCGCGGCCGAGGCGGATGTGTCGCACGGGTCGTTCTATCACTATTTCGATTCCAAGGAGTCGCTGTTCCGCGAGATCGCCGAGGAGGTCGAGGTGCGTTTGGTGTCGATGGATGACATCGCGCAGGACGGCGCCGTCAAAGGTGGTGCGATCGGCCGGATCCGGGCTGCCAATCGTTCGTATCTGCTCGCCTATCGTCGTGAGGCCAGGATCATGCGGGTGATCGAGGAGGTCAGCCGTTATGACGAGGACGTGCGGCGGGTGCGTACGAAGCGTGATGACTATCTGGGTGTGCGCCTGGAATCGGCGATCGCGCGGTTGCAGGCTGATGGGCTGGCCGATTCCAGGATCGACAAGCGGTACGCGGCGATGGCTCTCGGCGGTATGGTGGCCCGCTTCGCCGAGACGATGTTCGTCGGTGGCGGCTCCTACGACCTCGACACGGCGGTGGAGCAGCTGACGCTGCTCTGGGCGAACTCCCTCGGACTGGACGCCACCGATTCGCGAACGAGGTGTTCTCTCGACTGACCGGAATTCTCGGAGATGGCCGACGCCTGTGACGGGTCGGGCCGTTGCGGTCTGCGGCCGCTGCACACGCCCCTTCGCCGGGAATTCGGCCGCCGACCGCAACCGGGCAGTCGGCGGGCACCCTCGACTCGCTCGCGCCGGAGTAGCGCCTGCGCGAGAGCCCGCTATCGAAGCGGGATGTTTTCGTAGTAGGGGATAGGGATCTCGTCGGCGCTGTCGGTGTAGCCGACCTTACCGAACGAGGCATCGACGAATTCGGCGACAGCCGTGCTCACGGTATTCCTCCTACGAAAAGAGTTGCGCCCGAGTGCTGCCGGGCACCGCTGGGCTCGACGGTTTGCGGTAGGCGATGGACAAGATGTCCTCGTCCTCGTAGGCCCCGACCAGCTGCGGGTGTCGCTCGCCGAGATGCGCGGTGACCAGGTCGAGGAGTGCTTTCTCGTCGTCGGCGACGAGTTCGAGTCCGCAGGGACACCGGATCGCCCATACACTCACGCGCATCTCCTTCCCACCTCTGGTGAAGCGTGCCGGGTGAACCGGCTACACGGCCTTTGTTCCACCCTGTGACCTCGGCCACGATTAGTCCAACAACCGGCGCGACAACCGATGGTTATCGCTCGGAACGGACATCGGAGTGCAGGCGGGTCGAAAGGGAAAGGTGGAAGCGAGCGAGTACGCGGCGCTCGACCCGCCCGCCGCGGTTCGGTGCGGTGGCGCGAAGTCGGCGGCGCCCGCCGGGAGGTATCTTGCCGGCGGGCGCGGGGACTCGAAGATTTATCTGCCGCGGCGCTCTCGGCGCGCGATCGCGGCTCGCTCGGTTTTCGCGAGCACGAGTTTCGCCTGCTCTATGGCGATGGTGAGTCCGTACTCGAAGGTCTTCTCGTTCGCGCCGAGTCCGTGGCCCTGTTTCAACAGTTTGACCAGTATGGGCAGCTTTTCCTTGTCCTCGAAACCGGGCACGCGGATATCGGATTCGCGGTCGATGTCCTGCTGACGCTCGAGCATCGCGAGTCCGCGGGTGTGCAGCGCGATGGACAGGTAGGTGTTCAGCGCGTCATCGGGACGGAAGCCGACATCGATCAGCGTCGACAGGACCGATTCGATCTGCTCCATCATCTTCTGACTGCTGGACGCGCCGTAGGCGGCGGTGCGCATGACCACCAGGTCGCACAGTACGGGATCGTCGCGCAGCAGTCGTCGCATCGCGCGCCCGTGCTCACGGAGTGTCTTGTCCCAGTGCTTCACCGTGACCGCGGGAAGTTCGCCGCTGTAGCGCTCCAGCGCGCGATCGGTCATCGCGTCGAGCAGGTCCTCTTTGCGACGGAAGTACCAGTAGATACTGGTGACTCCCACCTTCATGTGCGCGGCGAGCCCCGGCATCGTCAGACCCTCGAGTGACGATCCCGAGGCGAGCGCGAACGCGCCGTCGAGGATATCGTCGGCGTTCAGCGAGCCGCGACGACGGCGGGTGCGTGGTGGCGGGGTGAGGTCGGCATGCTCGACGGACACGGGAGATCCTTCCGGTTGCTGGCGCACGGGCCGCACTCGCGATGGTCGCCTGCCCGTCCCGATCTGGAGCTGAACAACAGTATACGATACCGTATTTGCTTCCAGTCATGCGGCAGACCGTCGTGGCGGGCGATACCGGTTGTGGAAACCGTATGCCATACCGTAGTGAATTCTACCTGTTTGCGCGGTCGTAGTCGGTGTCTTCCCCCAGTGTCTAGAACTCCACTTCTCATGGTGTGAGAATCGGACTATTGTCCAGCTGTTGGTGCAGGCGGAGTGGCCGCGTGGGCGGTCAGGGGCGGAGGTCCTCGTGCGTACTCGAATGGTCGGTGTCGTTCTGGTTCTGGCGATGTGCGCGGTGGTGCCGCCGTCCGCCGGAGCGGATACGACGGCGTACCCGGGCGGCTGGTGGGCGCCGGAGCCCGCGACCTACGCGGCAGCGGTCGATCCGGTCGAGATGGTGCCGATGGACGACGGTGTGAAGCTGCGGGTACAGATCGTCTACCCGACGGACCCGATGACCGGAGCGCGGGCGCGCGGGCCGTTCCCGGTACTGCTCACGCAGACGCCCTACTCGACCACCGTGGGCGTGACATCCAATGCGCCCGTCTGTGACGACAGTGTCATCGCGCCGCTCGAGTCACTGCCGGGCCTGCTCGGGGCGGCTCGCTCGGTCGTCGGCCCGTGTCCGGGCGACTACTTCGCCAAACGCGGCTACATCGTCGTCCAGTCCGATCAGCGCGGCACCGGTCTGTCCGAAGGCGATGAATGGGGGATGTTCGGACCGCGTGACGCCCGCGACGGCGCCGCGATCGCGCTGTGGGCCTCGAAAGCGGCGAACATTCCCGAATCCTCCGGGCAGGTCGGCCTGTTCGGCTGCTCGGCGATGGGGATCTCGCAACTGGTCACCGCCGCCGAACTCGGACGGCGTTACGGCGCGGACCAGCCGGTGAAGGCGATGGTGCCGGGGTGCATCACCGGCGGGATGTACCGCGATACGGCCTTCGACAACGGAATCCCGGCGCCGGTGTCCGCCATGTTGAGCGCGAAGGTCGTGCAGGATGCCACCCGGTGGCCTGCCACCCCCGACAGTTGGCAGCGTGCGACGCATTCGATCGGCCCCGACATCTTCCTCGGCGGCGACTCCGCCTACGAGCGGCAGTTCTGGCAGGACCGCAAGATCGCCGACCAGGCGGGTGACATCGTGAAGTCGGGGGCTCGCGCTCTGATCTACGTGGGCTGGCAGGAAGGCGGATTCATCGGTGCGCTGGATCTCTACGGACAACTGCAGAACGCGTGGGCGGGCCGTGACCAGTTCGGGCCGATGCTGCCGGGGCAACGGGCGACGGGGCGCTACCAGCTCATGATCGGCCCCGGCGCGCACGGCTGCTGTCTGAACGATCCTGGTGTGCAACTCCAGTTCTTCGACCATTGGTTGAAAGGAAAGGACACCGGGATCGACGACACCACGACCACGCCGATCCATGCCTACGAACGCGGCGGGGATCGCTACGTGAATCTGTCGAACTATCCGTTCACCGACGACTACACCTCCTACCGTCTGGGAAACGCGACGTTGGCCGCGACGCCGTCCGAGGGCGGTGTGGATCGACTCGCCTGGGGACCGCCGAGCGATGCCGGTACGTCGCGGAGCTATCTGTCGGAGCCGCTGCGCGAAGGCGCGACGATCGCCGGTCCGATATCGGTCACCGTGTATGCGGCGTCGTCCACCACGAATCTGCGTCTCGTGGCGACGATGTCGGATGTCGCCGCCGACGGAAGCGCCACCGAGATCACCCACGGTTCCCTGCTCGCGAGTCTGAGCGACCTCGACGCGTCCCGATCGTGGACGAGCGCGAACGGCGCGATCATCCGTCCGTATCCCTCGCTTCGCTCGGACGACTACAAGCCGGCGGGCGAGGTCGTCCGCTATGACGTGGCACTGCAACCGGCACTCTTTGCTGTCGCGGAGGGCCATCGGATACGACTGACGCTGGCCACGCAACCCGATCCCGCGGCGTGCGGGGCGGCCGTGGGATTGGGCGCGCCGATCGGTTGCCTGTCGACGGCGACACAGGCGGCGACTCTCGGTGGAGGCGTCTACGAGATCTGGCGTGACGACCGCTATCCGAGCGCTCTGCATCTGCCACTGCTGCCGTACCGGCGATACTCGACGGTGCCCAGCGACGCCACTCCGACGAGCTCGGGATACGCCGTTCCGCGGAACTGGGGATGATCGAGCGCGGGGACGGCGGAGGATTATCGCCGTCCCCGGCCACCGCGGATCATCCGACCGCTGTCCTTCGAGCGAAATGATGGCCGGGCGGGGTGATCCGCGGCGGCCGGGGACAGCGTCAGTCGCTCGCGGGCAGCGGCTGAGCGCTCTTGAGCCGCAACAGGACTGCGCCAACACTCAGGGATCCGCTCCCGGCCTTGGTGACCAGGACTTCGAGGCCATCGCCGTCGGTGTAGCGCTTGCCGACCGCGTTGCCGTCCGCGAATTCCCGGTCGAGCACGGCATCGGTGTCGACCGCGCCGTCGATCGGCACGACCGGCACGCCCCCGATCCGGAGGTCGAGGTCATCGGCCGAGGTACGGATGACGATCACCTCGGTCGTGCAGACCTGGCTGCGTAGGCGAGTGCCGTTCTTGATGGTCACGATGCGTCCTTCGTTCGTGTCGTCGAGGGTATGTTCCGAGGGGCGTGTGCGCGCCGGTCGAGGGCGCGGTCCACGATCTCACCCGCGTTCGGCGAGCCGCGTTCGTACCGCGGTCTCGTCGTTCGACGTTGTCCTGCGGCCATGTCCTGCCGGTTCTTCGGGAATCTTGTGCGCGTAGATACTGTAATAGGTACGGTATTGGTGGTATCCGAACCTCCGCGCGGAGGGAGTGGTACCGCGATCACCATCCGGCCGCCACCGTCTCGTACGCGCCGTGGTCGGCGGCGGCGGTGCCGAGCCTGCGCAGCAGCTCGGTGGTGACCTCCGGCGCGACCTGCACCGTGATACCCCAGAGGTAGAAGCCGTGCAGAATCCCTCGGCTGATCGCCTGCCACGCGGCGTCCCACGGCGGGGATTGGACGCCGTGTGCGGCGAGGGTGTCCAGATAGTGCCGGAGCAAGTCGCGTTCGGAGTGCCGACGGTCTTCCACAGTGAGGGTCGAGGCGATGTGGTAGCCGACGTCGAGGTACCAGTGGCCGCGCTGGACGAGTTGCCAGTCGAGCAGCGCCGGACGGCCGTCGCCGTCGAGGTAGAGGTTGCCCATATGGGCGTCGCCGTGGATGACGCAACTCGGCGCGGTCGAGGCCGCTTCCGCGCTCACGAGGGCCCGGTACGTGTCGTAGAGTCGTCGCGCGTCGCGGACTTCGATCGGGACTTCCGCACCGATCGGGCCGTCGAAATTGGCGGCGATCTCCGCCATGCCGCGCGTGGCGTGCAGGTGGGCCAGGCGCGGCGCCAGCCACGACAGCCGCTCGTATTCGGGGGCGGTCCAGGTCGCGGCGTGGAGTGTGGCGAATTCGCCGAGACTCGCGGCGGTCTGCTCCGGTGTGTACGGGCTGGTGACATCGAGAAACCTCCCGCCTCGCGCGTGCACGTCCTCGGTGATGACGACGCCGTGCTCGCTGGCCGGATCGACATCGGCGTAGACACTGCGCAGGGTCCGGACTCCGGTCGCGGCGGCCAGATCGCGGTAGAAATAGGCTTCGGGCGCGCAGGCTCGCCGTGCTCCGCGACCGAGGTCGTTGAAATAGCCCTTGACGCACAGATCTCGCGGCAGTCCCGCGGGTACGCCTCCCGCGCATTCGATTCCGAAACGCGCGTTGGTCGAGACCCGATCGACGACCGGACCGCGATGGACCGCCGTGACGTCGATGCCGGGGTAGTTCGGACGCAGTGCCGCGGTGAGCCACGTCGCGGACAGGGCTTCGTCCAGACTCTCCGGCACGATCGCGGTCATGCGCTCGGGCGAATCGGAATTCACGCCGGGTCCGTTTCGGCCTGCGTCGGGATAGAGGCGGCGATTATCCGCTCCATGACGTCCATGCACGTCTTCAGGGCGGCCGCGGGATTGAGCTCGAGCGCCGTGGTCGGCTCGTCGTAGATGAGGACGTGCCCGGCGGGGAAGAAGTACGCCTCGCCCGCTGTGGCGGTCTCGTCGGGTATGCCGGTGTTCGGATACACCGCTCGGATGCTGCCGGTGAAGATGTAGCCGTAGTGCGGGCAGGTGCAGACCCCGCCGGGCATACCGCCGACGCGGTACAGTTCGGTGCAGTCGAGCGGGGCCTCTACGGTCGTGAAGCCGACCTCCATGTCGCCCCACTGCTCGGAACGGAAGGCGGTCGACACGTTCGGCCAGCGCCCGCCGCCGCCGGCGGGCAGATCCTCGGGCTTCGCGTGGGGCATGGGTTGTCTCCGATCTCGCAACGACACGACGACTCACCCTCGCGGTCGCCCAACCGGCCCGGATGGACCGCGGGCAGAGGTCGCCGCGTTCGCGAACACGGTCGCCTTCGGGCGTTGAGCCGCCGTGGATTCAGGCTTTCCCGACAGTGGATCACCACTTCGCTGATAGCTAGAATTAGACTCTAGGTCTTGTGTCACTATTGGGCAAGGGCGTGTTCCCCGATTGCCGAGCGCGGGTCGACCTGTATCGGCGGCGGAATCGCCTGCGTCGGCCGAAATCTGAGTATTCGCACCTCGAAGGCATGATTCGGCCCCCGCATCGCGCCGCGAGCGGTCCGGACTTCGGTCGACTGCCGGTGTTCCGCGAGGCGGCGAGTCGCCCGGATCATCGACCCGACAGGTGAAACCAGGTGTTGATTTTGGGTATAGTGGCATTCTACTATTCGAACCAGTGTAATTTTGGCAACACCATTGGAGGTACTCGGTGGACAACGACGCGTTTGCCGGAATACGGGTCGTCGAACTCGCCCAGTGGGTGTTCGTCCCGGTGGCAGGCGCCCTGCTGGCCGACTGGGGTGCCGACGTCGTTCGGGTCGAACACCCCGACGGCGACCCCTATCGGGGTCTGGCGACGCAGGGGATCGGCACCGACAGCGGCGGGGTGAATCTGTCACTGGCGCTGGCCAATCGCGGCAAGCGCTCGATCGCGCTGGATCTGCGCACTGCGCGCGGACGCGAGATATTGGACCAGCTGCTGGAAACCGCGGATGTCTTCCTCACCAGCCTGCGGCCCGGCGCGCTGCGGCGGCTCGGACTCGATGCCGAGCAGCTCACCGCCCGTTTCCCTCGTCTCGTCTACGGCCGGGGGCACGGCTACGGAACGCGCGGACCGGATGCGGACCGCCCCGGCTACGACTCGTCGGCATTCTGGGCGCAAGGCGGTATGGCGCATGTCCTCACGCCGCCCGAGGCCGAATACCCCCCTTCGCCCCGCGGTGCGATGGGGGACCGCAACGGCGCGATGGCCCTGGCATTCGGGTTGTCCACCGCGCTGCTGCGACGCGAGCGCACCGGCAAGGGTTCGGTGGTCGATGTGTCCCTGCTCGCCACCGCGATGTGGACGCTGTCCTCCGATATCCTCTCCGCTCTCGCGGGGGGGAAGCCGCGCGGAGTGTCCGGGCGCGGCGGTGCGGTCAACCCGCTCGTCGGTACCTACCGGACCAAGGACGCGCGGCACATCCAACTCGTCTTCTTACAGCCGGACCGGCACTGGGCCGACTTCTGCCGTTTGATGGAGCGCCTCGATCTCATCGATGATCCGCGCTTCGCCGACATCAAGGCGCGCGCGGAGAACCGCGACGCCTGCGTGGAGATCCTCGAAGCGGAGTTCGAGCGGCGCACGTTCACGGAGTGGAAGGATCTGCTGGCTGGCTTCGATGCCCCGTGGGCACCGATACAGGCCATCGAGGAACTGATCGATGACCCGCAGGTCCTGGCCAACGGATATATCAGCGAGGTCGCCGACTCCGAAGGACCTACGTATTCGCTGCCCACCGTTCCCGTGCAGTTCGACGAAAAGCCCCCGATCGTCCGGCGGGCGCCGGAGCACAGCGAGCACACCGAGACCCTGCTGCTCGAACTGGGCTACACCTGGGATCAGATCATCGAGCTCAAGGACGCGGGAGCGATTCCGTGACCCAGCAGCGGCCGGTGCCCGCCCCCGATGCGCGATCGGCGCCGTACTGGGCGGCCAGCGCGCGCCACACCTTGGTGGCCGCGCGTTGTGCGCGATGTCTGCGTTTCGCCGTCCCACCCGACGAGGTCTGTCCGCACTGCGGTTCCACCGATCCGGCATTCACCTTCGAATCGCTGAGCGGCGACGGGTTCGTGCGGTCCTGGACGGTCATCCGGCAATCGTTCCTGCCCGGGTTCGCCGACGACATCCCCTTCGTGCTCGTCGATGTCGAATTGGCCGAACAGACGGAACTGCGGATGATCGGCAGGCTGCTCGACGGGCCGCGGGCGCGCCTGCGGATCGGTGACCCGGTGCGGGTGGCTTTCGAGGATCTCGGCTCCGACGTCGCGATCCCGGCGTTCACCCTGGCGGGTGCGGAATGAGCCGGGGAGCCGGCGTGGCCGTCGTCGGCTACAGCCACAGTGCGGTCGTCAAACACGCCGAGCGGTCGCTGGGAGCGCTCGCCATCGACGTGGCGCGCGCGGCGATCGCCGACGCCGGGCTCGCGACGAGCGCGGTCGACGGATTCGTCACTTCCGCACTGTTTCCCACCGCGGGCGCGCACCGGGTGCAGGACGGCATCAGTTCGGTCACCGCCGAGTGGATGGCCGCGCATATCGGCGCGAGTCCCCGCTATGTCTCGAGTTTCCAGGGCATCGGTCAGATACCGGGCACGATGGCGCTCGCGGTGAACGCGATCGCCAGTGGCTCCGCCGACTACGTCGTACTGCATCGTGCTCTGCACAATCCTCCCGGCCGGTATCACGGCAACCCGATGACTCGTGCGGCGGGTAACGATCAGTGGACCGCGCCACAGGGCTTCTTCGGGCCGCTGGCCATGATCTCCCTGCCCTACAACGAATACCTCCAGCGCTACGGTGCCGATCGCGAGTCCATGGCGGAGGTGGTCGTCGAGGCGCGCAAGAACGGGGCGCGTATTCCGTGGTCGTATTGGCGGGATCGTCCGCTGACGGCGGCGGAATACCTCGAGTCGCCGATGATCAACGATCCGATCTGCCGCTTCGACGCCGACATACCGGTTGACGGTGTCGCGGCGTTCGTCCTCACGTCCGCCGAACGCGCGAAGGACCTGCCGAACAAGCCCGTCTACGTCACGGGGTGCGCGATGAGCCCGCCCCCGCCGCACCGGCTTCCGCTGCACTGGCCGCTGGACGACATCATGGCCGGTGGCCGTGAAACGGCGCGCCGACTGTGGGAGCGGACGGGGCTCCGGCCCGCCGACGTCGACCTGCCGCAGGTATACGACGGCTTCTCGCCGTTCGTCTACTTCTGGCTGGAGGCCCTGGGTTTCTGTCCGACAGGGGAAGCTCACCGATTCGTCCGCGGCGGCGGTATCGACAGTGACAAGCCCGGCGGGCTGCCTGTGCTGTCGGGCGGCGGAGCGTTGGGGAACGGCCGTATGCACGGCATTCCCCAGTTGCTCGAATGCTATCTCCAGTTGGCGGGCCGTGCCGGTGACCGTCAGCGTCCCGAGGCGACCGTCGGCGTCGCCTGCCATTCCTCGCCGCATTTCGGCGGCGCGGTGGCCTTGAGTTCTGAGAACGCCGCTCGGCGGCAGGAGGGAGACGAGTCGTGGTAGCGATCATCGCCGAACAACGCTCTTACGTAGCAGGTAGTTGGGTGGAGGGTGACGAAGTCTTCGGCGTGGACAATCCCGCCGACGAGTCACATGTCGCCGATATCTTCGTCACGCCGACCAGCGAGGTCGAGCGAGCGGTGCTGGAGGCACGGCGCAGCTTCGACGAGGGCGTGTGGGCCGACCGGGCTCCCCGGGAGCGCGCGGCGGTTCTGCACACCTTCCTCGATCACCTAGAGGCGTCGCGGGCCGAGTTGAGCGCCACGATCGTCGCCGAGGCCGGGCAGCCGCGCTTCTTCGCGGAGTTCGCGCAGATCGTCTCCAGCGTGGCGATGGCCCGCGCGACCATCGATCTGTACCTGTCGATGCCGGTCGAGGAAATGAATCCGGTGCCCGTCGACGAATTGGTGCGCAACCGGGTCGCGTTGAGCATCCGCCGTTACGAGCCGGTGGGTGTGGTCGCGGCGATCACGCCGTACAACGCGGCCATCATCATGGCGTTGCAGAAGATCATCCCCGCGCTGATGGCGGGGAATTCCGTGATCCTGCGCCCCAGCCCGCTCACCCCGATCTCGTCGCTGGTGCTCGGCGCCGCGGCGGACGTGGCGGGGCTGCCGCCCGGAGTGCTCAGCGTGGTCGTCGAACACGGGTCGGCGGGGGCCGAACTGCTCACCACCCACCCCGCCGTCGATATGGTCTCCTTCACCGGTTCGACGGTCGTCGGCAAGATGATCCTGGCGCAGGCCGCGTCCACGGTGAAGGTCGTCGCTCTCGAACTGGGCGGTAAATCGGCGCAGATCTACCTGCCCGACGCCGTCACGAAAGTCGCGGCCGGAGCGGTCGGCGTGATCGCAGCGACGGCCGGGCAGGCCTGTATCGCGGCGACACGGATGCTGGTGCCCGCAGAGCACAAGGACCAAGTGCTCGAGGCGGTGGCACAGGCGTATTCGGCGGTCGTCGTCGGCGCACCCACCGACCCCGCCGCGACGATGGGCCCGGTGATCAGTGCCGCCCAGCGCGAACGCTGCGAGCGCTTCGTCGCGCTCGCCGAGCAGCACGGCGGTAAGGTCGTGCACGGCGGTCGTCGCCCCGAGAACCAGGAACACGGGTACTACTTCGAACCGACCGTCCTCGACCTGCCCGACAACGCCAATCCCGCGGCGCAGGAGGAGATCTTCGGCCCCGTCATCTCGGTGCTCGGATACCGCGACCTCGATGACGCCGTGCGGATCGCCAACGACAGTCCCTACGGTCTGTCCGCCCAGGTCTACGGCCAGGACGTCGCGGCGGCGACCGCGATCGCGCGTCGGCTGCGGACCGGCGCGGTGAATGTGAACGCCAGCGTGTTCAGCGCCTACGCGCCCAGCGGGGGCTACAAGCAGAGCGGCCTCGGCCGCGAGCGCGGCCCGGATGGCATCCGAGCGTTCCAGGAAGTCAAACATCTCGCCATCGGCGAGTTGAAGTAAGCCCATTCCGAGAGAGGAAATGTGATGACATCAACCGAAATCGATCTGAACTGGCTCATCTCCGTCGACGACCATGTGCTGGAGCCGCCGAACGTGTGGCAGGACCGCATCGCGCAGAAGGATCGCGACCGGGCGCCGCGTCTGGTCCGCGAGGGCGACAACGAAGTGTGGGTCTACGAGAACAAGGCCGTGCCGACCAACGGGTTGAGCGCGGTCGCCGGTAAGAGCGCCGAGGAGTTCAGCCCGAAGCCGGTCACCTACTCGGAGATGCGACCGGGATGCTACGACCCGCTGGCGCGCGTCGAGGATATGAACGAGGCGGGAATCCTTGCCTCGCTTGCCTTCCCATCGTTCCCTCGGTTCTGCGGTCAGATCTTCTACGAGGCCGAGGACAAGGAACTGGCCCTGCGGTGTCTGCAGGTCTACAACGACTGGATGATCGAGGAATGGTGCGGCTCGGCCCCCGGCCGGTACATCCCGTTGGCGATCATGCCGCTGTGGGATCCGCAGTTGGCCGTCAAAGAGATCGAGCGGGTCGCGGCGATGGGCGCGCGCGGCGTGGCGTTCTCGGAGAATCCGGAGCCGCTGGGTCTGCCGACGATCAACGACGCCAGCAGGTACTGGGATCCGGTCATGGCGGCGGCCGCGGACAACGAACTCGTCATCTGCATGCATGTCGGCTCGTCATCGACGCTGCCCAATATCGCCACGGACGCGCCGTTCATGGCGAATCTCGCCTGGGGCGCCAGCCGCACCGCGGGAACCATGTTGCAGTGGCTGTTCAGTGACTACTTCGCCAAGTTGCCGACCCTGAAGATCGCCTTGTCCGAGGGCAATATCGGATGGATTCCGTACTTCTTGGAGCGCGCCGAGCAGGTCTACACCAAGCAGCGCTTCTGGGCGGCCCGCGGTGTCGAGTACGAGGGCCACGCCGCCAGTGAGATCCCGATGGACATCGATCTGCGCCAGCGGTTCCGTGACCACGTCTTCGGGTGCTTCATCGAGGATACGGCCGGCATCGCGGCGATCGACCTCATCGGCGAGGACAACATCATGATCGAAACCGATTACCCGCATTCGGATTCCACGTGGCCGAACTGCATCGAGGTGGCGCGCAAGCAGATCGCGCACCTGCCGGAGGCTACTCAGTACAAGATCCTGCGCGGCAACGCCGAGAAGCTGTTCCGCTTCACGCCCGCCGAGCCCCCCACGATCACCAAGGCCTGACATGTCGAATTGGTCGGTCGACGCGGACCGAGAGATCTGCATAGGCAGCGGCATGTGCGCGATGTACGCACCCGGCACATTCACCCAGGACGACGAGGCCAAGGTTGTCCTCCTCGATGCCCCGACCGACCGGGTCGAAGCGGTCCGCATCGCGGTGGAGGCATGTCCGGCAGCGGCATTGGAACTCGTCATAGACAAGCAAGGAGCGTGAGCGGCGTGCTGCTCAACGATAAGAACGCCGTCGTCATGGGCGGCGGATCGGGCGTCGGCGCCGCCACGGCGCTGCGCTTCGCGGAAGAAGGCGCCAGCGTGGTGGTCGCCGATATCCGACTCGACGCGGCCAAGGAGACCGCGAGCCGGATCGAGGCGGCGGGCGGAACTGCGTTCGCCATCGGATGCGACGTATCGCGCGAAGACGAGGTCGAGGCCGCGATCGCGGCCGCGGTCGAACAACTCGGCCGACTGGACATCATCTTCAACAACGTGGGAATCCCGACCCCCCGCTTCGGTGTCAAGCTCGAGGACCATACGGTCGAGGATTTCCAGCGCCTCGTCGCGGTCAACCTCGGCGGTGTGTTCCACGGCTGCAAGCAGGCCGTTCTGCAGTTCAAGCGGCAGGGTACCGGCGGGGTCATCCTGAACACCGGTTCGGTCGCGGGTCTCGTGGCCTGGGGCGGATCGGTGTACGGGGCCACCAAGGGTGCGGTACATCAGCTCACCAAGGCCGTCGCCATCGAGGGCGCCCCGTTCGGCATCCGCGCCAACGCCATCTGCCCGGCCGGTATGCCGTACACGAAATTCATGGCCGCGGGCGGGATGGGCGAGAGCCCGGAAGATGTCGCGCGAGCGGCCGAGCAGACCGCGCAGATGCACCCGCTCGGGCGGGCGATCACCGCCGAGGACTGCGCCGAAGCCGCCGTGTACTTGGTGTCGGACCGTGCTGCCAACGTCACCGGCGTGCTACTGCCGGTCGACGGCGGCTACGTGGCGAGGTGATCGGTGACTACCAAACATCTCCTCGATCGTGATCGAGTTCGGGAACTGTTCGATCTGCGCGCGGCGTACAACGCCAAGATGGGCGGCGGATACGAAGAGGATCCGAATCCTGTCTGGCACGACCTGCGTTCGCGTGCGGCGGTGCATCCCGGCGTCGTGCACGAGCTGACCGGCTATGCCGGGCCCGCGTTCTTCCAGGGCCTGCCCCACCCTGACCGGCCGCACTTCTCGGCCTTCAGCTACGAGGCCTGTTCCAGTGCGTTCCGGGACAACGAGACGTTCGCGTCATCGCTGGTTCCGGTCGATCTGGAGAACGGCAACCTGAGCGCGCTCAACAGCATGCTGTCGATGGGGGGTCAGCAGCACCGGCGATATCGTGCTCTGGTCCAGCCGTCGTTCATGCCCAAGAACGCCGGATGGTGGATCCGGAACTGGATCGAAGAATGCGTCACACTGCTCATCGACAGTTTCGTCGACGAGGGCCGGGCCGAGTTGAACGTGGATTTCTGCGCCGCGATCCCGGTGTTGACGATCGCCAGCAGTTTCGGCGTCTCGGTCGAGAAAGCCCTCGATATCCGCGAGGCGATGAATCGACCGCACGAGATCGTGAGCATTCTGGAGCCGATCGTGGCGGCACGGCGCGAATCGCCGCAGGACGATCTGATCAGCGTGCTGGTCGCGGCGGAAATCGTCAACGAGGACGGTGTCAAGCAACGTCTCTCGGACGCCGAGATCTACTCGTTCTCGGTGTTGCTGCTCACCGCCGGTTCGGGAACGACCTGGAAGCAGATGGGCATCGTATTGACGGCGCTGCTGGAACGACCGGAGGTGTTGGCGGCGGTTCGGGACGACCGCGGGTTGCTCAATCCCGCGATCGAGGAGGCGTTCCGATGGACGCCGACCGATCCGATGTTCTCGCGTTTCGTCAGTCGCGATGTCGAATTCGCCGGTACGCACCTCCCTGAGGGGTCTGTGTTGCACCTGTGTCTCGGTGCGGCGAACCGTGATCCGGCGCGTTGGGAGAACCCCGACGTATTCGATATCGACCGTCCGCTCCAGCCCGCGTTGACGTTCGGAGGGGGAGTGCACACGTGTCTGGGTATGCATGTCGCGCGAGCGGAGATACGTACCGGAATTAACGCCCTGCTGGACCGACTCCCGAATCTCCGCCTCGATCCGGATGCGGACGCACCGCGGTTCATCGGCATGTACGAGCGTGGCGCCACCGAGATTCCCGTGATCTTCGGATAGCGCCGGACAAGGAGAAGGCGGATATGAGCGAACCGAGCTATCAGGCTCCCGATCTGATGTTGGTCGGCGATGCCCATGTGGCGCGATATCGCGAGACCGACGGTCAGGTCGGGTACGAATGGAACGGCGTGACCACGCTGCTGCTGAGCACCGTGGGCCGTAAGACGAATCAGCCCAGGACCTCGGCACTGATCTTCGCCCGCGACGGCGCGGACTTCCTCGTCGTGGCATCGATGGGCGGCGCGCCGCAGCACCCCGCGTGGTATCTGAACCTCCGCGCGAATCCGGAGGCCGAGGTGCAGGTCAAGGATCAGCGCATTCCGGTGATCGGCCGAACGGCGTCGGAAGCCGAGCGGTCGCGATTGTGGGGGATCGTCACCGAGAGTTGGCCGAATTACGACGTGTACCAATCGCGCACCGACCGGGTCATACCGGTCGTCGTGCTCACACCCCGGTGAGACGGGTCGCCCATCGGGGAGTCGCACTTCCCGGTCGGCGACCGCCTCCTCGCCGTAACGCGGATATCTGGAAAGGAAAGCAGTCGTGACCGATCGAGCGGAAACTCCCGCCGTCGGCGGCTTCGCCGGGGCAGATGCGGCGTGGGCCGCCCGCGCTGCCGATCGGTCACCCTCGGTGCAGCGATCGCGCACGCGCAGCGCCCGTCAGGCGAAGATCATCGTCGACGGTGCACGACGGCTCATCCGGGCCAAGGGCGCATCGTTCACGACCCAGGAGTTGGCCGGGGAAGCCGGTGTCGCGCTGAAGACCTTCTATCGCCATTTCGCGGGTAAGGACCAGCTCTTGCTGGCGGTGTTCGAGGACGAGATCGCCAAGCAGGTGGCTTCGTTCGACGCCGCGGGACACGCGATTTCGGATCCGGTCGCGCGCCTGCGGTTCTATATCGACGCCGCGGTGCGTTCCCTGCACCGATCCGCGGATAGCGGCACACTGGGCCCACGGTTCATCACCGCCGAGCACTGGCGTCTGCACGAATTGTTCCCCGACGAGATGATGCTGGCGAATCAGCCCTTCGCCGACCTCATCGAGGGCGCGTTGCGGCAGGCCGTCGCGCAGGGTGCCCTGCGTTCGACCGACCCGGCACGGGATGCCTGGTTCATGATGAAGCTCGTGATGTCGGTGTTCCACCACTTCGCCTTCGTGACGGAACCAGCTCGCGTCGACCACGTCACCGACCAACTGGTCGCCTTCTGCCTGGCCGCGGTCGGCTTTCAGCAACCGACGCCCTCCGACCAATCGACCAAACATCCGGTAGCACCGCGGGCGACCGTTCGCCCCGGGCTACCCGCAACAGGAGTTCCGAAAATGCGAGAGATTCCGCAGGAGCTGATCGAGCACTACACGGCGGAGGGTTGGTGGAATTCCGACACCCTCGGCGACATGCTGGTGCGCGGTCTGCAAGCCAACCCCGACGCCGAATTCCGAGTCCACTCGGCCGTACGGCCGTGGTCGGGCACCTACGGCGACGTCGAGCGTGTGGCGCGCAGACTCGCCGCGGGACTGCGCGCCCGGAGCGTCGGGCCGGGGGATGTCGTGGCTTTCCAGTTGCCGAACTGGATGGAGGCCGCCGCCGTCTTCTGGGCTACGGCCATCCTGGGAGCCACAGTCGTGCCGATCGTGCACATCTACGGCCGCAAGGAGCTCGGATACATCCTCGGCGCTGTCGAGCCGAAGGTGTTCATCGCGGCCGAGAACTTCGGCAATATGGCCGTCCACGAGGACCTGTGCGCACAGATCCCCATCGTCGGCGTGATCGACCGAGATTTCGATGACCTGCTCGCCGACGAACCTCTCACCGACCTCGTCGCCGTCGATCCCGCGCGCCCGGCGGTGATCGCCTTCACCTCCGGAACCACCCGGGATCCCAAGGGGGTCGTCCACAGTCATCGGACATTGGGATTCGAGACCCGGCAGCTAGCCGCGACCTATCCCCATGACATCGGCGCGCAGCTCATCGCCGCCCCGGTCGGGCATTTCATCGGAATGCTCAGCGCGCTGCTGATTCCGGTGCTCGGAGGGCGTTCGATCCACCTGCTCGACGTCTGGAATCCCGAGCGGGTGCTGAAGCTGATCAGCAGCGAGGGGCTGACGGTGGGCGGCGGGGTTCCGTACTACCTGACGAGTCTGATCGAACATCCCGATTTCACCCCCGAGCACCTCGCGCGCTTGAAGTACGGGCCGTTGGGCGGCTCGGCTGTTCCGGCCGCGGTCACCGACCGCCTGACCGGTCTGGGCATCAATGTCTACCGCGCGTACGGAAGTACCGAGCACCCCTCGATCACGGCGTCGCTGTACACGGCTCCCGAGGCGAAGCGTCTCTACACCGACGGTTCGCCGTTGCCCGGCACGGAGATCACGCTGACCGAGGACGGGGAGATCCTCAGTCGTGGACCCGACCTGTTCCTCGGCTATACCGACGCGGAGTTGACGGCCTCGGTCTTCGATGAGCAGGGCTGGTATCACACCGGTGACGTCGGCGAGATCGATGCCGATGGCTACCTGACGATCACCGATCGCAAGTCCGATTTCATCATCCGCGGCGGTGAGAACATCAGCGCCCTGGAAGTCGAGGAGGTGTTGCTCTCGATGCCGAGCGTCGCCGAGGCCGCCGTCGTCGCGGCGCCGGACAGCAGGCTCGGGGAGCACGCGGCGGCCGTGGTCCGCCTCAAGCTCGGTCATGAACTTCCCACGATGGACGATCTGCGCGCGCATTTCGCGGCGGTGGGTATCGCCAAGCAGAAATGGCCCGAGGAACTACACCGGGTCGACGAGTTCCCGCGTACCGCGAGCGGCAAGGTGCAGAAGTTTCGGCTCCGCCAGATGCTCGCGGCGGGCCAGCTCGCGTAGTAGCCGGACGGCGCCGGTCGCTCGGACAACCTGTTCAAACTGAGATTCTCGTTCTACTATCGGAAAGCGCCGGCTTCCACCTCGCTCGTAGTGCGACGCATGAAAGAAGGTCCAATGGCGACCACCTTCGGAGCAGCCGATCGCGGCGGTTGGCAAGGCTTCTACCTGTTCGCGCGGGCGCACCGAGATCGAACGGCACTGGTCATTCCCGACGGGCCGACAATGTCGTTCGGATGCCTACTCGACCGGGTCAACGCGCTGTCGAACGCCCTGCGAACGCTGGGATCGGGGCGCGGAGACGTCGTCGCCGCCGTGGTGCCCAACGGGTTCGAGTACATCGAGTTGTATCTCGCCACCGCCCAGGTGGGAATGTACTTCGTGCCGATCGACCGGCAGCTCGCCGACGCGGAGATCGCCTTCATCGTGCGCGACTGCGACGCGACCGTGCTGATCGCCGATGCCGAACGGGTGTCGGGATGGTCCCCCGAGGACCTTCCCGGCCACCGTTTCGTCTGCGGCGGAGCCGCCACGGGGTGGCAGCCCTACGAAGCGCTGATCACGGGGCAGCCGACTTCGCCGCCGGAGGATCGCAGCGCGGGCAGTCTCATCGACTACACGGCCGGGACCACCGGGCGGCCGAAGGGCGTCAAATGGTGCCTGCCGCGGATGCGGCCGGAAACGGTGATCTCGCGGCATCTCATGCCCGCTTTCGCCTCGTACGGCGCGCAACCGGGCAGGGGAGTGCATCTGGTCTGTTCGCCGCTGCACCATTCCGCGCCCGGCGCGTTCGCGATCGGACTCCTGCACTTCGGTCACACCGTGGTGATCGAGTCGAGTTTCGATGCCCGGACATTTCTGCGTGATGTGGATCGCTACGGCGTGACGAGCAGCCACCTCGTTCCGACGCATTTCCATCGCTTGCTTCGCCTTCCCGACGACGTCTGTTCCGAATACAGCCTTGCGAGCTTGGAATTCGTGATCCACGGCGGCGCACCGTGTCCGATCCTGATCAAGCAGAAGATGCTCGATTGGCTCGGGCCGATCATCTGGGAATACTTCGGATCCAACGAGGGCTGGGTGTCGCGAGTCGGCCCCGAGGAGTGGCTCAGCCGGCCGGGAACCGTGGGACGGGCGCTGCCGCGGACTTCCGTGGTCATCGTCGACGAGTGCGGCGACGAGATGCCGCCGGGCGTTCCTGGCACCATCTACTTCGGCTCGGAAGAACACGATCCCATCTTCGAGTATCACAATGACCCGGACCGGTCCACCGCGGTCCGCCGCGGGAATCTCGTCACCGGCGGCGACTACGGGTACGTCACCGAGGACGGCTACATCTATTTACTCGACCGGCGCGCCGATCTGATCGTCGCAGGCGGGGTGAACATCTATCCCGCCGAGATCGAACAGTATCTGATGCTGCATCCGGCGGTTTCCGACGCGGCGGTGGTCGCCATTCCGGACGCGGATCCGGGGCGCGGAGTACTCGCGGTCATCCAGCCGTCCACGGCGTCCGGTCCGAGCTGGATCCTGGAGCGGGAATTGCAGGAGTATTGCGGCGATGTGCTCGCGGCCGTCAAGCGGCCGGAGCGCTTCGGATTCCTCGTCGATTTCCCCCGAACGGAGACCGGAAAGCTGCAACGCAACAAGATCCGAGAACTCTTCTCGGACGTGCGATTCATGAAGCGGGTGTCCGCCGATGACAGAGCGTATTCCGGTCATGATATGTCCTGGCCCAACGGCGCGTGTTGACTGTTGTCGGAGGCGTGAGTTTGTCCGGTCACCGAATCCGGAAGGATCGATCCGGTGACCGGACGCTCATCGCCGCCGGTCGCTCAGCTGCCAGGCAGCTTGAACAGCGACGGTTGCAGTGTGACCTTGCGGAAGTCCGACAGCGTCCCGTCTTTGGCCGCCGTGGCCACGACGCCGTCGTTGCCGCACATGAACGGCGAGAGCGGGTTCTGCTTGCCGTCGCACTGATAGGTGACGCCGCCGCCCAGCGGGAGCGGGAGCGCGGGAGCGGACTGCACGGCCGCCAGGATGCTGCTCGGTGTCAGTTCGGCGGGTTTGGTGGCGTTCAGCGCCTGGATGAACGCGAGCGTGGGCTGCCAGCCGTATCCGGTCGTCGGCCCGAACTTGCCGCCGTCGCCGTATTCGGCCAGGGCCGCGGTGAAGATCTTGGAGTCGGGCGCCTCGGGGGTGTAGTCGCCGGAGGTCGCTACCTCCATGCCCTCGTATCCGTTGGGGATCGAGCCGCCGGTTCCGACAGTGATGCAGCGGTCCGGAATGGTGATCGCCGCCTTCGGTGCCAGTGTGCGAATCGCCTTGAGGCTGCTCAAGCAGAAGGCGTCACTGCCGAGTACCAGGTACTGGCCGACGTCGTTACCGGTCGCGGTGACCTGGGGCATCATATCGGCGGTGCCGAGAGGGATCGGCACGACCTCGAGCGGGACCCCGGCGTTGCCGTAGACGAGTTTGCCGACCCCTTCGGCCGAACCCTGCGCGACCGGGACCGCGGCCACGATGACCGCGGCCTTCTTCGCTCCGGCTTTCTGGGCCTGGACGGCCGAGATGCCGAAAGCCGACATGCCGTTGTAGAAGCCGTACACCCCCGGGGTCGAGAGAGACTTCTGCGTTGTCCCGCCGTACATGAAGATCGGGATATCGGCGGGCCGCAGGGTGTCGATCGCGGCGTCGAGATTGTTCAACGCCCCGACGACGACGGCCGCTGCCTTGGCCTGCACCATCTGGTTCGCGCAGTCGGTGGTCCCGGATGGCGCGAGCCCTGACGCGCATGCCTTGAATTCGATGCGGTGGCCGTTGATCCCGCCGAGGTAGTCGTTGGCGTATCCGATGGCGGACTGGGCACCGAGCACTTCGTCGGTCGTGTCGCCGAGCTGAGTCTTGCCGTTGTAAATGAAGCCGACGGTGACGGGATCTCCGGTCGCCTTGTTCGGCGTCCCCAGTGCCGACTTGTCGACGACCGCAGGCGCCGACGAGTCCTGCGAACTACTACACGCTGTCATGGCGGCGGTGCACGCCACCGACATCGCGGCGACGGCGATCGCGACGCGACGTTTTCTTGTCGAATACATTTCTTTCTCCTGAACGAGGTTGCTACATCGAAATACGGCGTCGGATCTCAGACGAACTCGTCGCTGCTCAAATAGGCCGCCTCGATCCTTTCTCTGTTCCTGGCGAGTTCGTCGGCCGGCCCACGCAGCCGCACCGATCCGTGGACGAGGACAACGGCCTCGTCGGCGACCTCGAGCGCCAGTTGCACGTGCTGTTCCACCAGGACCACGACCGCGTGGGTCTCATCGGCGATCCGGCGGACGACGGGCAGTAGGTTCTCGACGATGACCGGCGCGAGTCCCATGCTCATCTCGTCGATGAGCAGCGCCCTCGGCTTCTGCACGAGTGCGCGCGCCATCGCCAGCATCTGCTGTTCGCCACCGGACAGAGCGCCCGCGGCGACCTTGAGCCGATTCCTCAGTGCCGGAAAGAGATCCAGCATCTGCTCGAGTTGCGGTCCGTTCTTGCGGCGCGCGATCTGAATGTTCTCGCGAACCGTCAGACGGGTGAACAACGCCCGGTCGTCCGGGACGAGGACGATGCCGCGCTTGTTCGCCTCGGCGGGCCTTCCGTTGTGCAGCGCGGTCCCGCCGAGCGAGATCTCTCCGGCGCAGCGCGGCAGTATTCCGGCGATGGTGTTGAGCAGGGTCGTCTTGCCCGCACCGTTCGGGCCGAGCAGCGCCAGGACTTCGCCCTCGCGCAGCGACAACTCGATGTCACGCGCGACGACCGTGGGCCCGTGGCCGACGGCCAGTCCGCGACAGTCCAGCACCGTGCTCCGCGGCGAGCCCTTGTCGCCGTGACGGGTCTCCATCAGGTCAACCATTGACTTTCGCCTCTCCACCGAGATATGCCTGCGTGACCAGCGAATTCGCTCTGATCTGCGCGGGTGTGCCACTGGCGATGACTTCGCCGAAGTTCAGGACGTGGATGGTGTCGCAGATGGTGAGCACCAGGTCCATGTCGTGGTCGACCAGCAGGATGGTCACACCGCTGTCGACGATCGGGCGCAGTCGTTCGCCGAGCCAGCGGCTCTCCGAGCTGTCGAGCCCGCCTGCGGGTTCGTCCAGTAGCAGGACCGATGGGGAGCCTGCGAGCGCGCGTGCGATCGAGACCAGTTGTCGTTGGCCCTGGGACAGTTCCGCGACCGGGCGCGGGCTGAATTCGGCGATGCCGAGCAGTTCGAGGATCGTCTCTACCGCGCCGCGATCGTGGCCGACGCGGATACCGGAGGTGCGCGCGGCGGTCGCGGTGCGCCCGACCTTGACATTCTCGTAGACGCTCAGGTCGTCGTACAGTTCGATGGCCTGGAAGGTTCGACCCAGACCCGCCCGGATGCGCTTGTGCGGAGGAAGGTTCGCGAGTGAACGCCCTTCGAGTTCGACCTCTCCGCTCGCGTTCGCGAAGCCGCAGATGGCATCCATCACCGTGGTCTTGCCCGCCCCGTTGGGACCGATGAGACCCACGAGCGAGCCTTTGGTGAGGGCGAGGTCGACATTGTTGACCGCCTGCACCCCGCCGTAGTGCACCGAGAGACCCCCGACCCGGAGGGCGACTTCGTCGGTGCTGCCCCCGAGATTGTGTCCGAAGAGTTCGACGGTCCGCTCGGCCGAGGGCGCGTTCTCGCCGCCCGCTTTCGGGCCGACGGGCCGACCGCGGCCGGCGCGGAACCTCGCGAGGGAGGTTTGGGCGGGGCCGACGATGCCTTCGGGGTTGAAGATGACGGTGATAATCAGCAGGATCCCGGAGATCACGGTGAACCAGTTGCCGGTCAGGCCGAGTTCGTCGGTGATGATGAACAGTAGTCCGCTGGCGGCTAGGAATCCGCCGAGGATGCCGCCTGCGATCGAGGTGGCCCCCGCGAGGTAGACGGTGGCGAACAGTCCCAGTGATGCCATCGCGGCGAAGGAGTCCGAGGTGATCGTCTGCTGCTGATAGGCCAGCATCGCGCCGCCGAGTCCGGCGATGAAGGCGCCGATGGCGAAGGCGAGGATCTTGACGCGGATGACGCTGACGCCTGCCGCTGCCGCCGAGCGTTCGTTCGCGCGCACCGCGAGCATTTCCGAGCCGAGGCGGCTGCGGCGCAGCATGGCCACGCCGATGGCGACCACGACCAGCACGAACAGGCACAGGAGGCCGAAGGTCACCCGGGGGTAGGCGATGCCTTGACCGATACCGAGGTCCCATCCGAAGATCTCGGGTTTGGGGATCTGTTCACCGCTGGGGCTGACGAAATCGGTATTACGGAACCAGAGTGCTTCGACGGCGAATGCCATCGCCAGGGTGACCACGGCGACGAACAGGCCGCGGATGCGCAGGGCGGGCAGTCCGATCGCGACGCCCAGTGCGGCGGCGAAGAGGGCCGCGACCAATGGCGCGAAGGGGAAGGGGATGTGCAGCGAGTTGGTGATGGGGCCGATCAGGAAGCCTGCCACGCCCGCGATCGTCAACTGTGCCAGTGAGATCTGGCCTGCGTAGCCGGTGACCACGACGGTGGACAGCGCGATGATCGCCATGATGAGGCTGACGATGAGTCCGGTGCGGAAGCGGTCGTCGAGCACGATGATCGCCACCGCTGCCAGCGCGGTCGCAACAGCCGCCGTGCTGTAGACGTATTGCGGGCGGTGGGCTCGGCCGAGGGTCTGGAGAATGATCTCACCGCGACTGGGCAGCGGTTTGGCCCGCACCAGCAGCACGATCAGGATCAGCGCGAGCGGCACCAGTTCGGGCAGGCCCGCCGAGGGGAGCCAGTCGTGCAGCGTCACGAGGTACTGCGCCTCCGACTGCAGCGCGCCGATCGCCAGACCGGCCACCACCGCGACGATCACGTACTCGAAGCGTGCCACGATGGCGGCGGCGAGGCCGGGCACGATGAACAGCGTGTAAGCGATCGGTTGTAGCGGGACGATGGGCGCGATCAGGATGCCCGCCAGTCCGGCGACAGCGGAGGAGAGCATCCAGTTGTAGGCGGCGATCCGGTCGGGGGAGATGCCGCTGACGTAGGCGCCGCGTTCGGTTTCGGCGGCGGCTCGGGTGGCGAGCCCGAATCGAGTGAAGCGGAACGACAGCGTCAGCAGCACGGCCAGCACGAGGATCGTCAGCGCGAAGTAGACACGGTCGGCCGATATCGACAGCGAACCGGACTGCCAGAGGTCCATGGGGAAGATCGGTTCGACGATCACCGAGACCGTTCCCGCCCTTTCGGCCATCAGCGCGGTCATGGCCAGCGAGATCCCGAGCGCGGCGGTCGCCCGCGCGACCAAGGGCGAGGAGCGCAGGGGCCGGAACACCAGCAGGTAGAGCAGCAGGCCGAGGAGCATGGCCAGCAGCAGCGAGATGATCAGGGCGGGCCACATTCCCATCGGATCACCGACATCGATGCGCCGGGGAAGTCCCGGGATGGGTACCAGCAGGTCGCCTTGGCGCAGGTTCGCGTACATGTACGCGGAGAACAGGGCGATCGCGGCGGACGCGAAGTTCATCACCCCGGAACTTCGGTAGGTGAGCACGAGTGCCAGTGCCAAGGCGCCGAATACGGCTCCGTTTCCCAGGCCCAGCAGCAGGAACGCCGAATGTTGCATGTCCAAGTAACTCCACTTCGAGTTGATTCGGCGAATGCCGCGGGCACGACCAGGGCAGGTGGTCGCGCCGAGTCTCATGCCCCACACGTATGGATGTGTGTTCGGTAACATACTACGGTATCAGATACAGTATCTAGTGCTATATGAAAATTCTTCCCCGAATAGGCTTGAGCAGGTATTTCACCCTGCAAGCGCTGTCGGGTTCGGCGGGATGGGTCCGGCCGGTTCCGGTCGCTACGGGGAACCGGAGTGTCGGATCGCGCGTCTCGCGGTGGCCACCCACGGTGGCAGCGGGCGCAGTCGGCCCGGCTTTATTGAAATAGGTACGGTACCTTATACCGTAACAGGTGGCTAGTGGGCAAGGGTTCGTGGAGGTGGAGAGATGGACGGTCCGGTCGAGCCGTTCGCCGGCGTCGTGGACGGTGTTCCGATGTCGGGACTGATCGCTCGCGCGGCCGACCCGCGCGCGTTGGTGATCGCGCTGCACGGAGCGGCGGCAACACCGCACTACTACGACGCGCCGGGATATCCGGAGCACTCGTTGTTGCGTATCGGCGCGGCACAGGGGTACACCGTTGTCGCGCCGTGGCGGCCCGGATACGGGCCGTCCTTCGACGCGCCGGAGACGGATCTCGTGCCGCGGCGGCAAGTCGAGCTGATGTTCGGTCTCATCGACCGGTTGGCCGCCGAGAACGCGAATCGGTGCCGGGTGTTCGTCGTCGGGCATTCCCTGGGTTGTGTTCTCGCGTTGCGAATGGCCGCGCATTCGCGCGGGCGCGACCTGCTCGGGATCGAGATCGCCGGAACGGGGATCCGCCGTCAGCCCGGTGTCGTCGTCACTTCGGAAAGGGATGGCGCCGAGACGCCTCGACCGATGTCACGTGACCGTGCGCGTGAACTGTTCTGGGAGCCGGCAGAACTGTATCTGGATCATGCGATGCGCTTCACGGAGGTCTCACGCCGCGACATGCTCGACGCCGGGCGATGGCCGATGCTGTTCCCGCGACTGGCCCGCGGTGTGAGCGCGCCCGTGCGTATCACCCTGGCAAGCGGCGAGCGCATGTGGGAAGCGCCTCCCGCTGGTCTCGCCTCGATGGCGGCACTTTTCACGGCGTCGAGCCGTGTGGTGACCTCCGAGGAGTACGGAGCGGCCCACAGCATCAGCGTCGGGGTCACCGCTCGCGAGTACCACGCCGAGATCATGACCTTCGTCGAGGAGTGCGCGCAGCCGACACGATAGTGATGGCGGTCGAGTGACGGGGCCGCTCAGGTCAGCCGTTGATTGCTTTCTTGACAGCCGCGTGATACTGATCGATGAACTTCGGTTCGAAGCTGCGGATGAGACCCGGCGGCAACTCGACGCCTTTCGGCACCTCGACGGTCATGCTGCGATGAAATACCGTGACACCCTCACCCGGTGACAGGAACGAATACGAGATCGTCATGATGCCCTGATGTCCGCCGCTGCCGTCGGTACGGTTGTGCCCGAGCGCGCCGTGGGATTGGAACACCCACCGCCAAGGCCGCTCAGCGGTGACCAGGCGCCACTCGTAGCGTTGTTCCGACTTTCCCGCCTCGTGCCACCTGTCGCCGACCTTCAGCGGCAGTTCGTCTACGCCCTCGATCATTTCGCTGCCGGGATAGACCTTCACCCAGTTGCGCGGGTCGGTGACGAAATCGTAGATTTCCTCGGCGGAATTCTGGAACGCGGTCTCGGAACTCACTTGAACGATACCCATGAAGTCTTTCCTAAGATATTGGTCGGGTCGGTGATCGGCCGTCACCATGGTCGGGCGCACGTCCTGTGCCGGGCCGAGTCTCGTCATCACCTGCCTGATCAGGGCATCAGGACGACCGGCTTGACCGCGGTCCCCGCGATGGCGTCGGCTTCGGCCTTCGCGATATCGGCCAGATCGTAGGTGGTGATCATCCGGTCGAAGGGAAACTTGCCCCGCTGCCACAGATGTCGAAGCTCAGCACCACGTGGTCGCCCGGAACGACCGAGCTGACGCCGACGCCGACCCTTTCGACCACCCCCGCGCCTTCGTGACCGAGCACGGCGGGCAGGAATTGCTCGCCGAGCAGTCCACTGCGACCGATGAGGTCGGTGTGGCAGAAGCCGGTGGCGACGATACGAACAAGCGCTTCGCCCGGCCCGGGTTCATCGAGCCGGATCGGCTCGATCGAGTACGGCGCTTCCGGATCGCGAATGATTGCGGACAGTGAGGTCGTCACCGGGGCTGTTCCTTCGTTCGGGGCAGGGGATTGGGGACGGACTGACTCGGCTCAGCCGATGTGTGCGGGCAACGACTCGATACCATTGATGAAATTGCTGACCAGCTGTACCGGTTGGCCGAATTCGATGTTCGGGACGCGGCGCAGCAATTCACCGATGATGGAACGGAGCTGGACCTTGGCGACGTTGTGCCCGAGGCAGTAGTGCACGCCGCCGCCGCCGAATCCGACGTGGCGGGTCCGGGGCCGAGTGAGATCGAACGCGTTGGGATCGGGGAAGATCGCCTCGTCCCGATTTCCCGAGCAGTAGAACATGACCACCTTGTCACCCGCGGTGATCTGCTGGCCGCCGAGTTCGACGTCCACCGACGCGGTGCGCGAGAACTGGATGACCGGGGTCGCGTACCGGATGAATTCGTCGATCGAGCCCATGGCCGCGTCGTCGAAGTTCTCGAGCAGCCAGTCCCGCTGCTTGGGGTGCTCGCTGAGAGCCAGCATGGTCTTGGTCGTGGTCTGCTTGGTGGTGTCGTTACCCGCGACACTCATCAGCAGCATGAAGGCGCCGATGTGGTCGTCGCTGAGGCCTTCGCCGTCGATGCGGGCCTCGACGAGATTGGTCATCAGGTCGTCCCCGGGGGTCTTGCGCCGGAAGGATGCCAGATCCTTGGCGATGGCATAGAGGAACAGGGCTTCTTCCATGAGCTTCTGGTACCGCTCCTGCCCCTGCAAGGCGGCGACTTCACCGCCGCCGACGAGGTTTTCCGCCGCCCGGGCTACCCGCAGTCGTTCGGACCGGGGAACGCCGACGATATCGGAGACCGTCTCCATCGGCAGCCGAGACGAGCACGCCTCCACGAAATCCACGTCGCCCGCGCCGATCAGGTCATCGACGATCGACTCGGCGTTGGCGACGATCCTCGACTCGATGCCTTTGACCTGTTTGGGCGTGAACGCGGCGTTCACGAGCCCGCGGTAGTGGGTGTGTTCGGGCGGGTCCATGGCGAGGAAGAAGCTGCCCGCCGCGGCGCTGGCGTTGCTCGGATCGAGGGTGGTTCCGTGCTTGGATTCGAAGACTTCGCTGTTCGTGCTGACCGTGGTGATGTCGGCCGCACGCGTCACGGCCCAGAAGCCCTTCTCCTCGTGCGGGCTGTGGTAGTCGACCGGCACATGCCAGCTGACCGACGCTTCCGCGCGGAGCCTGGCGAAGGACTTCTCGCGTTCGTCGAACGTCTGGGCCCAGAACCCGGATGACGATATGTCGATATCGGTGGTGAGCGGGTGACTTGTCTGGAACAGGGCCATGATCGTCCTTCTGTGGGTCGAACGGTACTGCGAAATACGGAGGGCTCGGCCTGGCCCCGCGGGGGCGATCGGCGCCCGCACTGCGCCGAGTCGGGCACTGCCGTACGACACGGCATGAATACGCGCCCGATGCGGAGACACGCGGCCGAGCGCGGTCACCGGTGGGTGACTCGCCTCACAGAGGCTAACAAGACTTAGGTTCTTATTTCAATAGCTGATCTCCGCGAGCTCGGCCCGGTCTGCGCGGACGTGAGTGCGGTGGCGCGGATCGCCCCCGCGGGGCTGGCTCGCGCCGGGGCGCGCGCCCACGCGATCGTCGCGGCGTTCGAGAACAGCCCGCAGTTCTTCCGGCTGTCGGTAGCGCTGTTCTCCAGCGCGGATCCCGAAGTGAAAGCCGAACTCTCGGGTGTCGCGGCGCGCACGAGCGGCTATTTCCGCGACGATTTCGCCGAACTGAGCGTCGTTTCCCCGGCCGACGCCGCTGTCATCACGCAAGCGATCGTGCACTCCGCTGTGATGTCGGCCATCTATCACGAGTCGACCTTCGTCGACGCGTCGCCGCCGCGGCCGACGTAGCGCTCGGCACGCTCTACCGCTACTTCCCCTCCAAGGAGTCACTGTGCGCGGCGGTATTGCGCGACTGGTTCGCGGCCAGCGACTTCGTGGCGCCGATGAGCGACCTCGCGCCCCGAACGCGCGCGGGCACTCGTGTCCGCATCGCCCTGGACGCGTTCGAAGCCGATCCGCAATTCTTCCGGGTGAACGTCTTGCTGTACGCGGTCGACGACCCGCAGGTCCACGCCGTCCTCGCCGAGATGTTGATGTCGGCGAAGCAGGCGCTGGTCGGCGATTTCGACGCCGCGGGAGTCGCCGATCCGCCAGCGGCCGCGACGATCACCTGGTCGCTGCTCAGCACACTCGGCGCGGGAGTCGTCTCCTACGGTCGCGGTTTCGCCCAGGCGCGAGGAGTGGCGGACGCCTTCGTCGCGCTGATCGTGGCCGGGATGGCCCAGCAGTGCGAAAACTAGAATCTCATTATTGACAGGTTCGCTGCGCGGCCCTTAGCGTCGGTACGGACCGCCGATTCCGTCGTGCGCGTGCTGCCGTGAGTGTCATCGACGCGCAACTCATCGGTGCACCACGACTCACATCCCAGAGAGGCGTCTGTCATGGGAGACGCGTACTACGAGTTGATCGAAACCGGCGACCTCGGTGAGCTGTTCGCCTCCGGTGATCTCACCCGCGGTACGTGGGGAGATATGCAGCACGGCGGGCCACCGTGCGCACTTCTCGTCCGCGTGCTCGACAACTGCGCACCGCGCGCGGGCACACGCGGCTGAGCCGGGTCGTGGTCGAGTTGCTCGGTCCGGTTCCGGTGGCTCCGGTGTGGGTCTCGGCCCGGGTGGAACGAAAAGGGACGAAGATCGAACTCGTCTCGGCGGTCATGACTTCGGCCGATGCGGCGGCCGGTTCGCGTCCGGTCGCCAGGGCGTGGGCCTGGCGGATGGAGCAGACCGATACGGCCGAGATCCAGCGTTCGTTCGCGCCCCCGCTTCCCGCGCTCGGTGACGACATGCCTCGGGCGCGGTTCGAGCGCTTCCCCTCCGGGTATGTATCCACGCTGGACCGGCGTTGGTTGACCGTGCCGGGGGGGAGGAGACGGCGCGGGGGAGCCGTGGATCCGCTCGGCCGTCGACCTCGTACAGGGCGAGACGATGTCGCCGCTCGAACGGCTGTTCGCGGTCGCGGACAACGCCAACGGTGTCGGAACGAAGGCCTCCGTTCGACAGTGGACCTTCCTCAACACCGACATCACCGTTCACCTCTACCGGGCGCCGGAAGGGGAATGGACCGGGGTCAGGGCCGATGCCGCCTACGGCCCGGACGGTGTCGGCGCCACGATCGGCACGCTGTTCGATCACCGCGGCCCGGTCGCAGGCATCCAGCAGGCGGTGCTCCTGCGTCGCCGGCTCTCGAAGACATAACCCGGCTCCTGATTTCGACGTCGGTGTAAAATATGGCTTCGGGTCCGGCTCCGACGTCTCGGTCGGGACTCGTTCTCGGCGGCACGAGCGGCGGTGGGGGACGTCCGACCTGTTTCCCCCCTGAGCGGAGGTTGTCCGATGGATTACGGCGACATCCTTTTCGACGCCGCGCACGCGCATCCCGAGTCTGTTGCGATGTGGTACCTCGACGAGGTGTGGAGCTACTCCCGGCTCGCCTCTGCGGCCGATCACCTCGGTGCGCAGCTGTATCGGTGCGGTGTCCGCCCGGGAACTCGGGTGGCGCTGTGTGTCGGCAACGAGCCCGCGTGGGTCATCTCGTTCTTCGCGCTCGCGCGATTGCGCGTGTCCGTGGTGATGGTCTCCACCGCGTGGCGCGGCCACGAGCTCCGACACTGCCTCGAAACGACCCGGCCGAGCGCTGTGATCGCGACCGCGGACAGTCTGGCCCGACTCGACGAATCGCGGTGGCCGGACCTGTGCGTCGTGGTGGGCGACAGCACGGCGAACGGGCGCTGGACAACCTTCGACAGTCTGTTGGCGGCCGCTCCGGCACCCGAGGTGCCATGGAGTCGGTCCGCCCGGGCGGACGACGAACTCGCCCTCCCGTTCAGTTCCGGCACCACGGGCCTGCCGAAAGCGGTCCTGCACACCCACGGGTCGCTCACCGTGGCCACGCGGCAATGGCGCTCCGCGCTGGATGTCGGCCCGGCCGATCGTCTGCAAGCGGTCACGCCCTTGTCCCACATCCTCGGGATCGTCAATGTCGGAGCCACCTTTCTCGGGGGCGCCGCCATCCGGCTGTTCCCCCGATTCGGTGTGGCGGAGATGGTGGACGGCATCGAGCGTGATCGCACGACCATCGGAATCACCGTGGCGCCGATCGCGTCCGCGCTGACGGCAATGCCCGCGCTGGAGTCGCGCGATCTGAGCAGTCTGCGCTATCTCAACTGGTCCGCCACGCCGATCAATGCCGATATCGCCCGTGAGTTCACCCATCGCACCGGCGTCGCCTGGCAGCCCGCCTACGGTTCGACCGAAGTGCCGATCCTGGCGGTGAGTCCGGTCGACCGGCTCGATCAGAGCCGTCTGTACTCGGTGGGCCGCGCGGCCGATGCTGTCGAGGTGGAGGCCATGGACCCCGACTCGACCACGGTGTTGCCACGCGGCTCCACCGGCGAACTCGTGGCGCGCAGTCCGGCGCGAATGGCAGGCTATCTTCCGGAGTCGACGCCATCCCCGTTCACGGCGGACGGCTGGTACCGGACCGGGGATCTCGGCTCGGTGGACGCCGACGGATGGATCGTCATCAGCGGCAGGCTGAAGGAACTGATCAAGGTCTCCGGCTATCAGGTATCTCCGGTCGAGATCGAGACGGTGCTGAGTCGTTCGCCGGATGTGGCAGATTGCGCGGTCGTCGGCATTCCCGACGAGAGGCGTGGGGAGATTCCGTGCGCGGTCGTCGTGCGTGCGGCGGGCTCCTCGGCCGACGAGCGGTCGCTCATCGAATGGCTCGCACCCGAACTAGCCCGGTACAAGCGCCTCGGACACGTGGTGTTCGTCGACGAGATCCCGCGCTCGGCCTCGGGCAAGATCTTGCGTCGCCGCCTGACCGAGACCGTCTCGGGTCGATCCTCGTGAAGGCGGTTCCCGGCCTGTTGCGCCGGGCGAACTCTCGAACCATTTCTTCAGTATTGACGTCGACTAATGTTTTTTGAGATGCTGACGGACGGTGCGAGGAGGTACCCATGTCCGCAGGTGATGTCCTGCTCATCGAAGTCGATGACGACGGCATTGCGCTCGTCACGCTGAATCGGCCCGACGCGTTGAACGCGGCCGACGAGGAACTGCACGGTGTGATATCGGCGGTGTGGAGCGAACTGGCCGCACGGTCCGACGTGCGCGCCGTGGTGCTGACCGGAGCCGGTAAGGCCTTCTCCGCGGGCGGTGACCTGCCGCTGTTGGAGCGTATGACGCGGGATGTGGATCTGCGGGCCAGGATCATGACCGAAGCCGCGTCGCTCGTGCGTGGCATGGCCGGCCTCCCGGTGCCGATCGTCGCCGCGGTCAACGGCCCGGCGGTCGGGCTCGGGTGCAGCCTCGCGTCGCTGTCCGATCTGGTCGTGATGGAGCGGGCGGCGTATTTCGCCGACCCGCACGTATCGCTGGGGCTGGTCGCGGGCGACGGCGGAGCGCTGACCTGGCCGCTGAACATGGGTTTGCAGCGCGCCAAGGAATGGCTGCTGCTCGGTGGGCGGATCTCGGCGGAACAAGCGCACGCCTATGGTCTCGCCAACCGGATCGTCGAACCGGGCGAGGCGGTGAGCGAGGGCAAGAAGCTCGCGAAGCGGCTGGTCGAGCTCCCGCCGCAGGCTCTCGCGGAGACCCGGCGAGTGCTCAATCAGCCACTGTCCCAGCGGATCGAGTCGGCCCTGGACGACATCCTCGCCGCCGAGACGAAGTCGTTCGACGAGCCTGCCTTCCGCGCGAACCTCGCGAGCATGATCAGCCGCAGCCGTGGGTGAGATCACGCCGCTGACCCTCGCGGACCGCGTCGCCATCGACGATCTGCTGTCCGAGTACGCGCTGCGGCTGGACGTGGACGATATCGACGGCGCCGCGGCGCTGTTCCTCGAAGACGGCGAATTCGACACCTACGGCCATGTCTTTGCGGGCCGTCAGCGGATCCGGCGAATGTTCGCCGGAGCGCCGAAGGGGATTCATCTCGCCGGACGTTCGACGGTCACCGCTCGCGCGGACGGCGCCGACGTGCGGATGCAACTGGTGTTCTTCCCCGCCGACCGGTCGCCGCACCGGCTGGCGATCTACGACGTCCACGTCGTCGGAACCGCGGGCACGGCGTGGGCGATCCGGCGAATGCGATGCCGATTCCTGAACGACGCGGGCGAACTGGCCGCCGAACCGTGATCGGCCCCGAGCGCGGACCCGATCGTAGGCAGGCCGTGACGGAATCCTCCGTCGACAACCGAGGAGATGAATTCAGATGCGCGATGCGGTCATCTGTGAGCCACTGCGCAGTCCGGTAGGGCGCTACGGCGGCGTGTTCAAGGAGGTGCCCGTGGTGGATCTCGCCGCCGCGGTGCTGCGTGAATTGATGCGCCGTACCAGGATCGAGCCGTCCGAGGTCGACGACGTGCTGTTCGGTCAGTGCTATCCGAACGGCGAGGCTCCCGCCATCGGCCGGGTCGCCGCGCTGGACGCGGGCCTGCCGGTGACCGTGCCCGGCCTGCAACTGGACCGCCGCTGCGGGTCCGGGCTGCAAGCGGTGATCGACGCCGCGATGCGGATCCAGACCGGAGTCGCCGATCTGGTCGTCGCAGGCGGAGCCGAAAGTATGAGCCAGGCCGAGCATTACGCGTTGGGCCTGCGTTTCGGGCTGCGCGGCGACTCGACTCCGTTGTCCGATCGCATCGGCCGGGGTCGGGTCACCGCAGGCGGGAAGCACTATCCGGTGCCGGGCGGAATGCTCGAAACCGCCGAGAACCTGCGCGCGGAATACTCGATCACCAGGCAGGCGCAGGACGAGTTGGCGCTGAACTCGCACCGCCGCGCGCTGGCCGCACAACAGGACGGCCGATTCGGGGCCGAGATCGTGCCGATCACGGTGGCGACCCGCAAGGGCGAGAGCACCGTCGACCGGGACGAGCATCCGCGGGCCGACGTGAGTATGGAATCGCTGTCCGCGCTGAAACCTGTTCTTCTGAAAGCCGATCCGAAGGCCACGGTGACCGCGGGCAACGCCAGCGGACAAAACGACGGCGCCGCCGCGTGCCTCGTGACGACTCGGGAGAAGGCCGACGAACTCGGGCTGCGGCCGCTCGCGCGTCTGGTGACATGGGCGGTCGCAGGTGTCGAGCCCCATCGCATGGGCATCGGGCCGGTGCCGTCCTCGGAGCTCGCACTGGCCAGGGCCGGTCTTGCCATGAAGGACATCGATCTGATCGAACTCAACGAGGCGTTCGCGGCCCAGGCGCTCGCGTGCACCGCGGCCTGGAAGTTCACCGACACCGACTTCGACCGGCTCAATGTGAACGGTTCCGGTATCTCGCTGGGGCACCCGGTCGGGGCCACCGGCGTCCGGATACTGGCCACAATGCTGCGCGAACTGGACCGTCGCGAGCAGCGGTACGCGATGGAGACTATGTGCATCGGCGGGGGACAGGGCCTGACCGCGGTCTTCGAGCGGGTCGCGTGATCACCGTCGTCGCCGATGGCGGACAGCAGAGAAAAAGGCAATCATGAACGCCACACCTACGATCCCGGCCACACCCGATGACATCACCGCGAGTTGGTTGTCCACGGTTCTGAGTAGTCCGGACGCACCGGTGACCGTCACGGAGGTCGAGGTGGCCGAGGTGGGGACCGGGCAGACCGGCGCGACCTACCGGACCGTTGTCGAGTACGAGAACCGGCCACCCTCGCTGCCCGACAGCTTCGTGGTCAAATTGCCCTACCAGGACGAGGAGGTTCGCGCTCGCGTATCGCCGAGCTACCGCGCCGAGCATGCCTTCTACACCCAGGTCGCCCAGACCGTGCGAGCGCCGGTGCCGCATTGCTTCCACAGCGAGATCGCTTCGGAAGGAACTGAATTCGTTCTTCTGATGGAAGATCTCGCTCCCGCGGTGCAAGGCGACCAACTTGCCGGTTGCGGGGTCGACGACGCAGGTCTGGCTGTGGAGGCCCTCGCCGGACTCCACGGTCCGCGCTGGTGCGATCCGGAGTTGCTGCACTTCTCCGGTGTCACCATGCCGAAACCGGATGAGCAGCGAGCGGCCATGCTGGGGCGGGTGGCCACGATGGCCGCGGAGACGACCATCGAGAAGATCGGTGCGAATATATCCGCCGACGCCGAACGGACGTTGCGCGAGGCCGGTGCCTTGGTCGCCGACTGGCTCATGCTGGAGCCCGATCGCTATTGCCTGCTCCACGGAGACTTCCGCCTCGACAATCTGTTGTTCGGGTCAGGAAGCCGCCGCGTGACCGTCGTCGACTGGCAAACGGTGACGGTCGGGCTGCCCGCGCGCGATCTCGCCTACTTCGTGGCGACGGGGCTGCTCGCCGACATTCGTTCCGAGGTCGAGCGAGACCTCGTCGCCCGCTATCACACGGCATTGCTCACTCACGGGGTCTCCGGATACGCCGAAGCCCAGTGCTGGCAGGACTACCGGCTCGGTTTGCTCCAGATTCCCTTGGTCGTCAGCCTCGGCACCGCCTACTCGGCTTACACCGATCGGGGCGCCGAGATGATGGTGACCATGCTGGAACGTGGTACCCGAGCCATTCGCGAACTCGGCAGTCTCGACTTGATCCGCGATCTGTCCGGAGGGTAGATGCCGAACGGTACCCGCGGAGCTGTCGCAGGCCTGTGAGGGGACCGTCCCGGGGCTGCGGAGTGATGAGTCGTGTTCGCGGGGATGACATCTCGCTGCGCGCGAAGATCGACATAGCCGTTGCCAGCGCTGCATGATTTCGTGCATCGACTGCCTGAAAAGCGGCAGTCGCAATTGATCGTGAGGTGGCCCATGGGCGACGCCGTCCAGCGGCTGCGACACGAGGGCATCACCGGAGTGGCCACGTTGACCGACCTCATCGCCGAACTGGACCCGCCTCGGGTGGTGTGGCTGATGGTGCCCGCCGCGCTGACCCAAGCGGTGGTCGTGGAACTGGAGTCCCTGCTGTCCGCCGACGATATCGTGGTCGACGGCGGCAATTCCTATTATCGCGACGATATCGCGCGGGCGGAGCGGTTGGCCGGAAACGGTATCCACTATCTCGACGTCGGCACATCCGGCGGGGTGCACGGATTCGACCGAGGATTCTGCCTGATGATCGGCGGCGATGCCGAAGCCGTCGCCGTGCTGGATCCGATCTTCCTGGCGTTGGCGGCGGGCCCGGAATCGGTCACCCGCACGCCGGGCCGTGCCGGGGCGTTCGCTCAGGCCGAGTACGGTTACGTCCACTGCGGGGCCGCCGGTGCCGGGCACTTCGTCAAAATGGTGCACAACGGCGTCGAATACGGTCAGATGGCCGTGCTCGCCGAGGGAATGGCCATTCTGCGCAACGCGGATATCGGCGCGGTCGAGCGGTCGGCGAACGCGGAGACGGCCCCGCTGGCCGACGCGGAATTCTACCGATACGACTTCGACATCGCCTCGATTCTCGAGACGTGGCGACGCGGAAGCGTCATCAGCTCCTGGCTGCTGGATCTCACCGCCACCGCGGTCACTCGCAGTCCCGAACTCGGCGAATACTCCGGTCACGTCGCCGATTCCGGGGAGGGACGGTGGACGGTGCGCGCCGCGATCGACGAGGGAGTCCCCGCCCACGTCCTGGCCGCGGCGCTGTGGGAGCGGTTCGATTCCCGCGGCGGAGCGGAATACGCGAACAAGGCCCTTTCGGCGATGCGGAGTGAATTCGGCAGCCACAACGAAAGCGCGGCAAGGTGACCACCGAATCCCTTTCGGCATGGGCCGAACTCGAGCGACATCGCCGCGAGGTCGGCGGAACCCGGATTCGCGCACTGTTCGACGATCGTGCCGACCGCGCCGAGTCGATGACGGTCGAGTACGACGGTGTGGTCCTGGACTATTCGAAGAACATCGTGACCGCGCGCACCATGGATCTGCTCATTCGATTGGCTGAGCAGCGTCAACTCGCGAGTGGCATCGATGCCATGTTCGCGGGCGAGCCGATCAATGTCACAGAGGGGCGCGCGGTGCTGCACAGCGCGTTGCGGGCGCCGCCGCACGCGGTATTCGAGACCGGTGGCGGCAACGTCGTCCCGGAGGTCCATGCGGTGCTCCGCCGTATGGCGGACTTCGCGGATCGCGTCCGTTCCGGGCGGTGGCTCGGCGCGACGGGCGAGCCGATCCGGACCGTGATCAACATCGGGATCGGCGGTTCGGACATGGGCCCGGCCATGGCCTGTCAGGCCTTGCGCGAGTTCGGCGGAGTCGCTGTCGACGTACGGTTCGTCTCGAATGTGGACGGTCACGACCTCGCCCGCGCCATCGGTGATCTCGACCTCGCGACAACGTTGTTCATCGTCGCGTCCAAGACGTTCACGACCGTCGAAACCCTCACCAACGCGCGCGCGGCCAAACGGTGGCTGTTGTCATCCATCGCCGACTCCGCGGCGGTGGAACAACACTTCGTCGCGATTTCGACGAACAGCGCCGAGGTCGTGGCCTTCGGAATCGACCCGAACAATATGTTCGAGTTCTGGGACTGGGTCGGGGGCGCTACTCCGTGCACTCCGCGATCGGTTTGTCGCTGATGATCGCGATCGGACCCGCCTACTTCTCGGAGTTCCTCGCGGGCGCACACGCCATGGACAACCATTCCCGTACCGCGCCCCTGCGCCGCAATATCCCGGTGCTGCGGTCCTCCCTTACGATCAACGTCTCGCGCGCCTGCCGGCCTACCTCCAACAACTGGAGATGGAGAGCAATGGGAAATCAGCTGGCCGCGACGGCCGACCCGTCGCGGCCCGCACGGCGCCCATCATCTGGGGCGAACCCGGCACCAACGGACAACACGCGTTCTTTCAATTGCTGCACCAGGGCACCGATGTGGTGCCGTGCGACCTCATCGGCGTCCTCACCCCCGAACACGACCTCGGCGAGCACCATGACCTGCTGATGGCCAACCTCTTCGCGCAGTCGGAGGCCCTGGCATTCGGCAGGTCCGACTCCGTGGACGAATCCGGCGAGGTCGACCTGCACCGCTCCTTCCCGGGCGACCGGCCCAGCAACATGCTGCTCGTCTCGCGGCTGACCCCGTACACGCTCGGACAGCTGGTCGCCGTATACGAGCACAAGGTATTCACCCAGGGCTGGATCTGGCAGGTGAACTCGTTCGATCAGTGGGGCGTCGAACTGGGAAAGGTTCTGGCGTCGGAAATCCTGCGGGGAGATCCGAGCCGACGGCGAACCACGCCGTGACAGTTCGACCAACGCCCTCATCCGTCGTTATCGGCGAGATCGAAATATGCATCATCGGAAGGCTGGAATGTAATGCGGTTGAAGATTGGCTACAAAGCATCAGCCGAACAGTTCGGTCCGCGTGAGTTGGTCGAATTCGCTGTGCGCGTGGAGGAGTTGGGATTCGACAGCGTCTTCGCCTCCGATCACTTCCTGCCGTGGCGGCATCGGGGTGGCCACGCGCCCTTCGCGCCCGCGTGGATGGCCGCGGTCATCGAGCGGACTCGTCGCTTGCAGGTCGGAACGAGCGTGCTGACCCCGACATTCCGATACAACCCCGCGGTTCTCGCACAGGCCTTCGCGACGATGTCGCTGTTGTCGGAGGGGCGCGTGATACTCGGCGTCGGCACCGGCGAAGCGCTCAACGAGACCGCCGTGTCCGGCCGCCCCTGGCCCGAGTTCGGACAACGGTTCGCCCGCCTGCGCGAAGCGGTCACCCTCATGCGGAAACTGTGGACCGAATCCGACGTCTCCTTCGACGGCGACTTCTACACCACCGTCAACGCCAACATCTACGATCGCCCCGACGAGCCGGTCCCCGTCTACGTGGCGGCGGGCGGCCCGGTGGTCGCCAAGTACGCGGGTCGCGTCGGTGACGGGTTCATCTGCACGTCCGGCAAAGGCATGCCGCTGTACAACGAGAAGCTGCTCCCGGCCCTCGCCGCGGGGGCAGCGCTCGCCGAACGCGATGTCGACGCGATCGACAAGATGATCGAGATCAAACTCTCCTACGATCGCGACGCCGGGAAGGCGTTGGAGAACGTCCGCTTCTGGGCTCCGCTGTCGTTGACGCCGGAACAGAAGCACAGCGTCGGTTCCGCGCTCGAGATGGGAGAACTCGCGGACCGGCTCCCGATAGATCAGATGGCCGAACGCTGGATCGTCGCGTCGGACCCGGAGGAGGCGGTCGCGGGCATCGGGCAGTACCTCGACGCGGGTTTCAACCACCTGGTCTTCCACGGACCCGGCCACGATCAGGAACGGTTCCTGTGGCAGTTCGCGGAGGATATCCTGCCGAAACTGCGTGCTCGCGGCGCGCGGACGGTTCCGCGCGTTCCGTCCGAAACAGTTGACAGCACAACGGGTTAGCGTTCCCGCGCGATAGTCTCGCGCTGGTGCGAGTGGTCACAGATTCCGCGCTGTCTTCAGCTCGGCGAGGATCTCCTCGGTGTGTTCGCCGAGTCCTGGAGCGACGGACCGGGGAGTCCAGGGGGTGCCGTCGAAGTCCACGGGCGTGGCGATCATCGGGAGGGTGCCGTCGTCATCGGGGACAGAGACGACGCCTCCGCCGGAGTGGAATTGCTCATCGGCGAGGACGTCCTCGATCGTGTTGATCGGCGACCAGAAGATCTCCGGTTCCGCGTCGAAGATCCGCGCCCATGCGTCGAGGGGCTTGGTCGCGAAGATTTCGTCCAGTTCCGCGATCAGCTCGGTGGCGTTGCGGGCGCGCGAAGCGGCGTCGCTGTAGCGCTCATCGCCTTGCCAGTCAGGGTGTTCGACCGCCCGGCACAAAGCGGGCCAGTGGCGGTCGGACTCGAGACCGACGAGCCAGAAGTGGCGACCGTCGCCGGTCGCGTAGTTGTTCATCAGCGGGTTGCGCATCGTGTCGCGTTGTCCGATGGCGATGGGCTGGCCGGTCAGCAGAAACATGTTGAGATCGAAACTGACGGTGTACGCGCCGGTTCGGTAGAGCGAGGTGCTGACCAGCTGTCCCGCGCCGGTCTTCTCGCGCGCGTACAGCGCGGCGCATATCCCGGCCGCCAAGTTCATTCCGGCGAGATGGTCTCCCATTCCGCTGCGCTGGAACGGCGGTGGTGACCCAGGACCGCTCAGCAACGAAGCGATACCCGATCGGGCCCAGTACGCTGCGACGTCATAGGCGGCCTTGTCGGCGTCGGGCCCGGCGGTGCCGTATCCGGTGAGCAGCCCGTAGATCAGCCGGGGGTGCTGCGCGGAAACGGTCTCGTAGTCCAACCCGAGGCGCTGCAGAGCCGCCGGCCGGACGTTGGTGAGGAAGACGTCGGCCGCCGCGATCAGGTCGAGGGCGACTGCGCGACCCTCCTGGGCCCTGAGGTCGAGGATGATACTGCGCTTCGAGCGGTTGTCCATCTCGAATGCCGGGTTGAGGTCCACATCGCTGCCGAACATCCTGCTGAATGTGCGCGCCGGATCACCTCGTGGAGGTTCGATCTTGATGACGTCCGCGCCCCAGTCGGCGAGTATGCCGCCCGCGGCAGGCCCCGCCACCCACACGCCGAGTTCGACTACGTTGATTCCGTCTACGGGGCCTGCCATGGGCCAACTCCTGTCGTGAGTTCGGTGCGTGCACACCGGGAAGAGCACAAACTGCAAGGATGCTTTAGATCGTTCAGGCGTATCGAAGGAGAGAACTGTGGCCGAGTCCGAGACACGCAACCACCGGGCGACCTGGGATATCCAGGCTCCGCCGCTGGAGCCGCGTGACCGGATCATCGCGGCAGCGTCGCGGTGCCTGGCCGCCGTAGGGTTGGAGCGAACCTCGATCAGTGCGATCGCGCGTGAAGCGCGTATGTCTCGCCAGACCGTCTACAACCATTTCGAGACCAAGCAGGAAATCGTCCAAGAGGCCCTGACGATGGCGGCGTCCGCCGCCGCCGAACGAATCATCGCGGCGGCGAGGATGAATACGTCCGCGGCCGGCTTCGTGGTGGAGCTGTGCCTTTCCGCGCTTCGCGAGTACTCTCTCAACCCGGCGATTTCGCCCGTCATCTCGTTCGTTCAAGGCGATGAGGTCCGCAGGCGGATTCTGAGTCCCCACGGATTGGCCACCGCCCGTCATTTCGTCGAGCCTGTCCTGTCGTATGTGCCCGAACGGGAGCATGATCTCGACGAGATGACCGAGACTCTGCTGCGCTTCGTGCTCTCCTTGCTGACGCTGGAGAGCGGCGTCACCCGCTCGCAGGATGCTCTGCGGAGCTATCTGCACCGTGTTCTGGTACCGGCGCTGGGGCTCGAACCCGATCCGGCATACGACGGCACCTGACGCCGTCCGGGGCGTTGTGAACCCGCGCCGCCGCTGAGCAGCCCCCGACCCGCCGGTCCGCGTCTGTCCAGCGATACCGGCGTCCCGTTCGGCTGCCGCGCACATTGTCGCATCGTTGCACCGGAGCAATCGCGAGTCAACTATGGACAAATTGAGTCAAAAGTGTCAACGTGTCTGTGGATCTGCCGTACCGGGTGTTATGCGCCTGGAGGATGCGCGGCCGCGGTAAGTCACCGGTAACGGCCCCCGCAGCGCATCACGGCGCCATTGGCGATATCTGAATGTCCACGTAGGGATTCAAGGAATACATGAAAGTCCAGATTGATCAGCACCGATGCCGTGGACACGCCCGCTGTCTCGATATCGCGGCGGAAGCCTTCGACTTCCTCGATGACGAGGATCGGGCGGTCGTGGTCGACGCGGGCGTCGGTCGCACCGATGTCGAACTGTTGCGGGAAGCGCAACAAGCATGTCCAGAACAGGCGATTTCTGTCGAAGGCGACAGCACGACCGATGAATACGAAAGGCCGAGATGACCACGTCACGTTCGAGGGACTACGTTCTTTCCGACATCGATCACCACGCCGACTACTTCGTGGAGCACAACTACGAGATCTACGAGGAACTCCGTGCGGAGTGTCCGATCGCGCATTCCACGGCGCACGATGGCTTCTACATCTTTCTGGACTACGACACGGTGTATTCCGCTGACCATGATGTCGAAACCTTCAGCAGCGCTCCCGGCCGCAACGTACCCGCCGGAGACACGCCGCCGCAGTTCGTCCCCCTGGACAGCGACCCGCCGCTGCACACGCAGTACCGCCGGATCGGGGTTCCGTACTTCTCGCCGAAACTGGCCAAACAGGACGAGCCGTACTTCCGCAGCGTCGCAACGGAACTCATCGACGAGTTCATCGAGAGCGGCGAGGCGGATATCGTCGGTCAGCTGACCACACCGCTGCCGGCCATCTGGATTTTGAAGATGCTCGGATTCGACGAGACGCGCTGGGCCGACTGGGTCGGCTGGGTCCACACGATGATCCACGACCGTCACTCCGAACACGCGCTGGCGGCTCGGGACAACGTGGTGAAGACAGTCTTCGAGGAGATCAACCTTCGTCGTACCGAGGGCTTTCGCGACGATCTGCTCAGTGTGATCATGCAGGGTCGAGTCGACGGCGAACCACTGCCCGATCATTTGATCTTCACCTACGCCCACCTGATGCTGATCGGTGGAATGGATACCACCAGCGGGCTGACCGGCAACGCGCTGGTTCAGCTCATCCGCCAGCCGGAGTTGCGCGAGCGTCTCATCCGGGAGCCGTCGATCCTGCCCCAGGCCACCGAGGAATTCCTTCGGCACGATACGCCCGCGCAGACGCAGGGCCGCACGGTGACGAAGGATTGCGTGTACAAGGGCCAGGAGTTCAAGGCCGGTGACAAGGTTCTGCTGTCCCATGCGGCGGCCAACCGCGACCCCAAGGTGTTTCCCGATCCCGACAAGATCGACTTCGACCGGAAACCGAACCGGCACATCGCGTTCGGAGTCGGGCCGCACCGCTGCCTCGGCTCCCATCACGCGAAGGTCATGTTCGAGGTGATGATCTCGGAGATCTTGAGCCGGTTGCCGGACTTCACCCTCGCCGGTGACATCGAATACTTCCCGGACGGCGGCGATGTCTGGGCCGTGCGGCGACTGCCGATCCGGTTCACCCCCGGCCCGCGTTCACGATAACGATAAAGGACAAGACGTAAATGACGGATTCCGATGAGGTGCGACCGTTCCCACGTCGCTTCGTGGGGCGTGGCGTTCTGGTCACCGGCGGTGGCTCGGGCCTCGGTCTGGCGTGCGCGAAACGTCTTGTCGCCGAAGGCGCGATCGTCACACTGTGCGGCCGTGACGAGGCCCGGCTCAAAGAAGCCGCGGTTCTTCTCGGCCAGGGCGTGCACACCGCTCGGTGCGATGTGACCGACGAGGATTCGGTCGCCGAAGCGGTCGAGGCGGCACGCGGCAACGCCGGGCGGTTGGATCACGCCGTGGTGAACGCGGGCTCCGGCGGCGCCGGCCCCGTGCTCACCACGGACAAGCGGAATTGGGACGCGGTCATCGCCACCAATCTCACCGGTTCGATGCTCACCATCAAACACGCGGGCCGGGCGATCGCCGAATCCGACGGCGGCTCCATCGTCGCGATCTCGTCCATCGCCGGGATCTTGAGTCATCGATTCATGGTTGCCTACAACGCCTCGAAAGCCGGATTGGAGATGCTGGTGCGAACGGCGGCCGACGAGATGGGCGTCATCAACGTGCGAGTCAACGCCGTTCGGCCCGGCATCGTGCCCACCGACGCGACCGATGTGTTGATGAAGATCGAATCGGTCAAACAGGACTACCTCGACAAGATGCCGCTGAGCCGCATCGGCACCGGGGAAGACGTGGCATCCGCCACCGCGTTCCTGCTGTCGGACGAATCGGCGTGGATCACCGGCGAGATCCTCAATGTCGACGGTGGCCACCACCTGCGTGGCGGGCCGAACATCGACGGAGTCCTCGCATTGGGTACAAGCCGAGAGTTCATCGCCTCGGCCGGACTGCATCAAGGAGAGACTGTATGAAGACCAGGGCGGCACTGCTGACCGGTGTGGGTGAACGATGGATCGTCGATGACATCGAACTCGGCGAACTCGGTCCTCAGGATGTGATGATCGAGATCAAAGCGGCCGGTCTGTGCCACTCCGATGAGCACATGTCCTCCGGGGACATGGTGATTCCCGAGAAGACCCGGTTGGCGTTGGGGCTGCCGTCGCAGTTTCCGCTCATCGGCGGCCACGAGGGCGCCGGGGTGGTGGTCGAAGTGGGTTCCTCGGTCCAGCGATTCGCGGTCGGCGATCACGTGGTGACGAGCTTCATGCCCGCCTGTGGCATGTGTCCATCGTGTGTCGACGGGCGTCAGTATCTGTGCGACCTGGGCGCCAGCCTGCTGCAGAAGTCCGAGATTGCCAAGCATACGTGGCGCGGTGAGCAGACGAACGTCTATTCCAATCTGGGAACGTTCGCCGAATACGCTCTCGTGCACGAGTACTCCTTGATCAAGGTCGATCCTGAACTCCCGTTCGAGATCGCGGCGCTGTTGTCGTGCGGTGTCCCGACGGGATGGGGTGCGGCAGTGGTTCGAGCCGGAACTCGACCGGGCGACGTCGTCGCGGTGGTCGGTATCGGCGGTATCGGCATCAACGCGGTTCAGGGCGCGGCCGCGGCCGGGGCGCGAGTGATCGTGGCCATCGATCCGGTGGAGATGAAACAGAAGAAGGCCCTCGAATTCGGTGCCACCCACACCGCGGGATCGGTGGACGAGGCGCGCCCCCTGATTCAAGAACTTTCCCGCGGCAGGCTGTGCGATCGGGTGATCGTGGCGCCCAGCGTTCTCTACGGCGACATTCTCAGCGGAGCGATGTCGATCACGGGGAAAGGGTCGACGTGCGTGGCGGTCGGGGTAGCGCCGTTCAGTCAGACCGAAATCCCCATGGCACTGCACGATCTGGTGCTGTGGAGCAAGGAACTCAAAGGGACGATCTTCGGCTCGATGAATCCACGCACCGCTATCCCCAACCTGGCCGCTCTCTACGCGAGCGGGCAGTTGAAGCTCCAGGAACTCATCACACGGCGCTATCCGCTCGATGAGGTCAACAACGGCTACGACGACCTGCGCAACGGAGAGATCCTGCGCGGCGTCATCACGACCTGATACCACCTGTTCGGAGGCTGACGTGAGCACCACCACGCAAGTTCCCATCGATCTGTGGAGTTCGGCGTCCTTCGACGCCGGGCACCCCGTCGAGCAGTACCACTGGCTGCTGGACAACGCACCGGTGTACTGGCACGACGAACCGGACGGCCGAGGATTCTGGGCCGTCACCAAGGCGGAGCTCGTCAGATACGCCAGCCGCCTACCGGAGGTGTTCGCCAACCGAAACGGCATGACGATGTACGACCTCGACCCCGAGTCGCTGGTCAGGCTGCGGCGGATGATCATGTTCATGGATCCGCCGGAGCACGCCAAATGGCGCAGGTTGGTCGCCAACGAATTCACCCCTCGGGGGGCGGGACGCTGGGCACCTTTCATCGATGACCTGGTCGAGGACATTCTCGACGAGGTCAGCGAAACCGGTGAGTGCGAACTGATGACTCAGGTGGCCGGGCTGTTGCCGTCCTACGTCGTCGCCGAGCTGCTCGGGGTCTCCCGCGCGGACGGTGTCCGCCTCTACGAGTTGACCGAGATCATGCACTCGGCGCTGGATGCGGTGACGAACGAGCAGCGCCAAGGCGCCCAGGTCGAGATGATGAAGTTCTGCACCGAACTGCACGCCGCGAAGCTCGACCACCCCGACGAGACGCTGGCAAGCCGAATCGCCCACGCTGAACTGGACGATACTCGGATAGACGTCATGGACTTCAACATGTTCATCCTGCTGCTCATCAACGGCGGCGGGGACACCGTGCGCAATTGTGTGGGCAGTGCGGTCTTGTCGTTGCTCGACGATCCGCGCGCGATGAGTCACCTGCGCGCCGAGAGCGAGGAGCTCAGGTCGACATCGACCGAGGAGTTCCTGCGCTTCCAGAGCCCGGCGATCTTTCAGCGGCGCACCGCGACTCAGAACACCCGGCTGGGCGATGTCGACATCGCCGAGGGCGACAAGGTATTGCTCTACTACGGTGCCGCCAATCGCGACCCGTCGGTGTTCGCCAACCCCGATGAACTTGTGTTGGACCGAGATCCCAATCCCCACATGGCTTTCGGTGGGCATGGGCCGCACTACTGCCTCGGGGCTCATATCGCCAGGTTGGAAATCTCGGCCATGATGGGACGTCTCGTCACCCGACTGCCGGACTTGCGGTTGGCGGGCGAACCCACCTGGCTGGCATCGAACTTCATCTCGGGACCCACCTACGTGCCGGTGGAGTTCACCCCCACTCCGCGCGTTCGCAACGGCGAGCCCCGGTGAGTATCGCCAATAGGAACTGTCGTTATCGGAGGAAAATTGCCTGAGCAGGTCGTATCCAAGCGGCGCGATGTCGAGGAACTGGACCGGGCGCTGCATCCCTGGCTGGCACAGCGATTTCCCGGCCGGCAGTTGGAGGACCTGGACGTCGCCGCGCCGAGTGGCCACGGATTCTCCAACGACACCATCATGGTCGAGGCCACCGTCGACGCGACGAACGTGCCGCTCGTCGTCCAGGCGGCGCCCCGAGGTCCGGGATTGTTCCCCGAGTACCCGATCGACCGGATGGCGGCGATCCAACGCGACCTGCGTGACCATTCCGATGTGCCGGTCGCGAATGTTCGCTGGTTCGAGGCCGACACGTCGGTCCTCGGCGCGCCCTTCTATGTGATGGACAGGATCGACGGGCTCGTGCCCGACGAATCCCCCCTGTCCTATCACTCGACCGGTTGGGTGTTCGACGCCACCGTGGAACAGCGGCGGCGGATGTGGCTGTCGAATCTCGAGGCGATGGGCCGACTGCACCGCCTCGAGGTGGCCACCCACTTCCCCTATTTGACGACGACCCGCTGGGGCATGCCGCTCGATGCCGATCCCGCGGCGCAACGCGTCCGGCAGTGGCGCGAGTTCACCGTGTGGGCGTCGGAGACCGGTCCGCCGCCGCGACAGCTGATGGACGCGTGGGACATCCTCGCGAAGACGTTGCCGCCTCGGCCCGAGAGTCTGTCCATCTGCTGGGGCGACTCCAAATTGGGCAACATCATGTTCCGCGACTTCGAAGTCGTGGCGCTGCTCGACTGGGAGCTCTGCGGTGTGAGTGCCGCCGAGGAGGATCTCCTCGGTCAACTCGCCGTCGATGCGGTTCTGGCGGGCGTCGATTCCTCCGTGTCGCGGATCGACGGCTTCCTGTCGCACGAGGAGACGCTCGCGGCCTACCCGGAGATCCTGCGACGCGGGCTCGTCGGCACCGAATGGTGGTATCTGTTCTCGCTGGCGAAGATGGCGGCCCAGATACATCGGCTGCTGGTGCAGTCGAAGCAGCAGGGCAAGATACCCGGCGGCGTCGATATCGCCGCCGTCAACATCGCCTTGCCACATCTGCGCGAAGCGCTCGGAGCCTAGGCGCACCGCGGCGCCGCGAATACATTGAGGAGTATCTTGTGCCTGATGACGCCATGATCGAGAAACTGAAGTCATTCGGTTCGAAGTTCGTCGCCGACGACGGTTTTCACGTACCGAAGACTCTGGACTATTTCTGGACCGAGACGAGTTGGTTCGCACTCGTCATCCCGGACCGCAAGATCACGATCCAGTTATATCCGTTCTTCCAGCCCAATCTCGGCGTCTGCTCGGCCGGGGTGTACATCTGGGACGACACCGGCGACCAGTGGTGGAACTGTCTGTATTACAAGAACTTCTGGCACCTGCCGTTCCCCAGCCAACCGCTCACCGACGTGCGGCTACCGAACGGAATCCGCTACAAGACGCTCGAATCGCTGCACAAATACGAGATCGGCTTCGACTGCCCGGATGGCGGCGACGTGCACCTCGACGTGGTCTGGGAAGCTATCGTGCCCCCGAATGTGGCCGCGACGAAGACACACATGGACCAGCCCGGGCGCATCCGAGGGACCCTGGTCCTGAATGGTGAGACCATCGAAGTCGACGGAGTCGGTTTCCGTGATCGGACATGGTCGGCGCGTACGCAGTTCGGACAGGGAGTCGGCCCGTTCGACTCGATGGGTTACACGTGGGGAACGTCGCGAACCTCCGATGACGGGTTCTTCGTGTTGTCCGGCAACGTCGACGACCATTTCCTCGACTATCGCTTGCTGGACGGAATCCTCTACCGCGACGGTGAATCCGCGAAACTGAGTGAAGCGCGACGGACCATTGTCGAACGTGATCCTACCGATGGGCATCCGCTGTCGCTCACGATCGATCTGGTCGATGTGAAGGGCCGCACCGCGCACATCGAAGGTACGAACGTCAACAGCTTCTGCGCGAATCTCTATCCCAATCTGTTGGTGTGGGAATGCCAGACCCGGTGGACGATGGACGGTATCGATCTCGTGGGCGAAGACGAGGACAACTGGGGTGTCCACCCGTTCCGGCGGTTCATCCGTGAGTGGAGCAAGCGATGACGACCGCTGCGAGTTCGGACGCCCGCCCGGCGGTGGTCCCGGTCGTGAATTACTTTGTGCCGGAAGCTTCGTCGCCCCATTTGCTGGCGTGGGTGTGTGACAGCTGTGACGCACGCTATCTGGAACGCCGCAACGGCTGCGGTCGTTGCGGCGGCACTGCCTTCGGCCGCCTGGCGGTATCGGGTTCGGGAACCGTGAAGACCTACACTGTGGTGTGGCGAAACGCGCCGAACGTCACGACTCCGTTCGTGTCCTGCGTCGTCGATCTCGGTGGGGGATTGTTGGTCAAGAGCAATCTCGTCGGTATCGACCCGGCATCCGTCAATCCTGATGTCTTGGATAAATCGGTAGAACTTGCCGCGACGGAACTGGGGACCGATGCGGCAGGGACGGTCGCGCATACCTTCGTATTCAGACTCACGAACGAGGCGACTCGATGACGGTAGGCATATGGGTTCTCGGTGTCGCGATGACGAACTTCGGCCGATTCCCGGACCGAGACGATGTCGATCTGGCATTCGAAGCGTGCTCCGGAGCGCTGGCCGATGCGGACATCGCCATGAGTCAGGTCGAGATTCTGGCAGCGGGATCGACCATGAACCGCACAGGTATCGGGCAGGAGGTCCAGAAGCAGCTCGGCCAGTACGGTATTCCGGTCTACAACGTCACGAACGCGTGCGCTACCGGGGCGACGGCGTTGAGGACCGTCTGCGTGGCGCTGGCTGCCGGTGAGGCGGAGGTCGGCCTGGCCGTCGGCGCCGAGCAGATGGGCAAGAAGGGCTTGCTCGGGATGACGTCGCGTTGGCCCGACACCTACACAGCGCAGGGGCGCTCGGGTGCCGTCGCGGCCACCGAAGGTGTTCTGGGTACCAATCTGATGCCCGCGCTGTTCTCGCACGCGGCAATGGATTACGTTCGGCGCTACCCGAACACCGGGGAAGAGGTATTCGCCGAGATCGCCGAGAAGAACCACGCGAACTCGGTGAACAATCCGTTCGCGATGTACCAGAAGGCGTACACCCTGGACGAGATCCTCGCGTCTCCTGTCGTGACGAGCCCCAACACGGTTCTCATGTGCGGACCGACCTGCGACGGCGCGGCGGCCGCTGTCGTCGTGACCGACGACTTCCTGCGCCGACTGGGTCCCGCGGCACGCGCGCGTGCGGTTCGGATCGCGGCGTCGATCCTGACCTCCGATCCGTGGTCCGAAGGTTCGGAAGTCGTGCCCGACCTCAACACCCTGAGCGCTCTTGCCGCGAAGCGAGCCTACTTGCAAGCGGGGGTCGGCCCCGGCGATCTCGATCTGGTCGAGTTGCATGATTGTTTCGCCACCGCGGAGCTCCTGCATTACGAGAACCTTCAACTGTGCGGGCCCGGCGAGGCAGCCGACTTCTTCCATTCCGGCGCAACGCGGCGTGACGGACGCATTCCGGTCAATCCGTCGGGCGGACTGGTGTCCAAGGGGCACCCACTCGGTGCGACGGGGCTGGCCAATATCTTCGAGGTCACGACTCATCTTCGAGGTGAAGCAGGTGACCGTCAGATCGATGGCGCCCGTCGCGGTATGACACATGTCGTCGGCCTCGGCTCGTCCTGTGCGGTGCACATCCTCGACCGGCCGACGGATGCCTGACGAGTCGCTTTGTCGCACGATCGACGGCCGTGTGCCGGACGATTCGGTAACGATCTCTGTGGGCGAGGCGGTCTCGTGAGGACCACAAGCGCAAGCGTCTACATCAACGGTAACTGGGTTGCCCCGAGATCTGATCGGTTGCTGGTGGTTCACTCGCCCAGCAGTACGGAAATCGTCGGTGAGGTTCCGGACGCCAATGCCGCGGATATCGACGCTGCTGTCGGTGCCGCGCGAGCGGCCTTCGATCACGGACCGTGGCCGCGCATGCGTCCGGATGAGCGCTCCGACGCAATGCGGGCCCTTCTGAGAGAGCTCACCGACCGGGCCGACGAACTCGCACACGTCATCGGAACCGAGAACGGCACGCCGCAGCGGCTCTTGCGGCCGGCTCAAGTGGACAACGGGCTCGATGTCCTGCGGTATTACGTGGACATGGCCGCGAATTTCGAAGTGGAGACATGGGTCGAGGGCCTGTATTCACCCGCCCTGGTCCGGCAGGAGCCGGTCGGCACGGTAGCCGCGATCACCCCGTGGAACGTCCCCTTCTTCCTGGCCATGCTCAAAGTGGCGCCTGCCCTGGCCGCAGGCTGCACCGTGGTATTGAAGGCCGCCCCCGAGACCCCGCTCAACGCTTATCTGCTGGCCGAGGCAGCGCACGCGGCCGGATTGCCGGCCGGTGTCCTCAATGTCGTTGCGGCAGGGCCGGAAGCATCGGAGGCTTTGGTCACCCATCCCGGGATCGACAAGATCGCGTTCACCGGCAGCACCGCTGTCGGCAAGCGGATCGCCGGTCTCGCCGGTGCTCATCTCAAACGTCTGACTCTCGAACTGGGCGGCAAATCGGCCGCGATCGTGCTCGATGACGCGGATCTGGCCGCGACGGTGCCACAGTTGATCGGCGTCAGCATGTCGCTGTCGGGTCAGTTCTGTACCGCGCAGTCGCGTATTCTCGTCTCGCGCGATCGGTACGACGAGGCTGTCGAGCTGTACTCCGGTATCGCGGCCGAACTGCCGGTCGGCAACACCTTCGACGAAGGCACATTCATCGGCCCGCTGATCTCCGAACGTCAGCGTGATCGAGTTCTCGACTATATCGAGATCGGTAAGCGGGAAGGCGCGGTACCTGTGGTCGGGGGTGGTCGACCCGTAGGCCTCGACCGAGGCTGGTTCGTGCAGCCGACCGTATTCCGCGATGTGAACAAGGACATGCGGATCGCCCAGGAGGAAATCTTCGGACCGGTCGTCGCGTTCATTCCCTACACTGACGAGGAAGACGCGATCAGCATCGCCAACGACTCGGCGTTCGGCCTGCACGGCACGGTGTGGACGGCGGACATCGACAGGGGTGTGGAGGTCGGCCGTCGCATTCGTACCGGCACCTATTCGGTAAACGCGCTGTCACTCGATCCGGCGGCTCCGTTCGGCGGCGTCAAGAACTCAGGTCTCGGCCGCGAAATGGGGTGCGAAGGTCTTGCCGCGTATTTGGAGCCGAAGACGATCACAGTGCCGAAATAGGTCACGCTACCTCCCGGCGCACCTCACTACCCGTGTAGCAGCAGCCATGAGAGCCTTCGTTCGCGTCGACCAGGTGTCGCATATCGCGGATCGAGAATCCTTCCCAACTCACCAGGAGCAATACCGTGTTTTTCGAGGGTGAAGTCGTACTGGTCAGTGGCGGCGCAGGCGGTTTGGGAGCGGCCACCGTGCGCCGATTGCACGCGGCGGGCGCCGGTGTTGTCATCGCAGACCTCGCCGATGACAAGGCGAGTTCGCTCGCCGAGGAACTCGGTGAGCGGGCCGTATACGTCCGGACCGATGTCCTGAACGAGGATTCGGTCCAGGAGGCGCTGGCGGCAGCGGACGAATTGGGCACGCTGCGCTATTCGGTTATCGCGCACGGCGGTTTCGGGGTGCGGGAGAAACTGGTCAACCGAGACGGCACCCCCCACACGCTGAAGGGATTCACCGACACTGTCGCGCTGTACCTCACCGGTACCTACAATGTTTTGCGGCTGGCGGCGGCGAAGATCGCCACGAGCGACCCCAAGGACAACGGCGAGCGCGGTTCGATCGTGATGACCAGCTCGATCGCGGGGTTCGAGGGGCAGATCGGGCAGTCGGCCTACTCCGCCGCCAAAGGCGGGGTGATCGCGCTGACCCTGACCGGCGCCCGCGACCTCAGTGCGGTCGGCATCCGGCTCAACAGCATCGCGCCGGGCACCATGCGAACCCCGATCATGGAGCGGATAGGCGAGGAGGGCCTGGCGAAATTCGCTGCGACCGTGCCGTTCCCGAAGCGGTTGGGCACGGTGGACGAGTACGCGAATCTGGCGCAGCATCTGCTGGAGAATCCGTACATCAACGGTGAGGTGGTGCGCATCGACGGCGCATTGCGCTTCCAACCGAAATAGCCTTCCGCTCCTACCGGTCGGTCTTGGTCGTGATGGCGGTGGTGTAGCCCGGAGAAACCGAAACCTGTACTCCGGCCATCCTGTGACCCCGCCCTGGGTAGTCGAACAAGCTTCGAAAACCACTGGATCCAGAGAAGCCGGACTCACTTGCGCACTGCCATTCATTCCGCGACGACCGATGTCGGGTCGGTGGCAACTGTGGTCGCCGAGGTGCGTCGGGCCGCCGACGTCGGGCTCGGCGGCCATTGGGCGCCGATGCTCGGCGGTCAGGACACCTTGACCGCGCCGGCGCTGGCCGGTCGCGAGGTGGGCGGGATCGAGTTGGGCACCGCGGTCGTGCCGATGCCGCTGCGCTCGCCGTTCGCGCTCGCCCAGCAGGTGCGCACGGTGCAGGAAGCGGTCGGTGGCCGGTTCGTGGGCTACGTCGAACCCAGTGCGGCGTGGACGGTGGCGAGAGCCTCTGTCGCGAAACGGATCTGCCTTGTCCGTGCTGCGAGGTAGCCGAACGTCGCGAGTGGATCCCAGTAGCGCGCGCCGCGCCGGTCCAGGGCCTCGGCGGGGAGCGCGATGTGCTCACTGCAGGTGAGGTGGTGGTAGCCGAGACGGTCGGCGGTCTCGGCTACCTGTGCGACATCCTCGAGGGTTCCGGTGACCTCCCAGGGGCCGTAGGCGCCCTTGGTCAACGACAGTACCGGGGTGACGATTGAGAGTTTCACTGTCATCGTTTCGTCATCCTTGCATGTACCCGCCGGCGTCGACGGGGATCGACTGGCCCGTGATCGTCCGGCTTTCGTCGCTGGCCAGGAACAGTGCGAGGTTGGCGACGTCCTGGGTGGAGGAGATATCGCGCAGCGGCACCGATCGCAGCAGGTTGGCGCGATGGGTTTCGACATCGACCCCCTGTTCGTCGGCGATTCTCTTCACCCAGTTCTGCCACAGTTCGGTGTCGATGCTGCCCGGGACGATGCAGTTGCAGCGAATGCCGTGCTGTCCCGCCTCCAGCGCGACGGTCTTGGTGAACGCGCGCAGCGACGCTTTCGCCGTGACGTAGTGCGTTTTGCGTTCCATGCCGTTGTAGGCGGCGGTGGAGGAGAAGTTGAGGATCACGCCCGAGCGACGTGCCAGCATGGACTGTTTGATGACCTCGCGCGTGCACAGCATCGCCGCGGTGACGTCGACCGCGATGGTGGCGTTCCAGTTCTCGAGCGTCTGCTCCCAGATCCACAGGTCGGTTCCCGGTGTGGCGGCGTTGTTGCAGAGGATGTCCACGTGCCCGAACTCGTCGATCGCGCGTGCGACCATCGCCGCGACATCGGATTCGCTCGTGACGTCGACGCGCATGGCGATGGCACCGTCACCCGCTTCCTTCGCGGCCTGCTGGACGAGTTCCTCCCGGCGCGCGGCGAGCAGCACCCGCGCGCCTTCGCGGACGAAGTTCTCGGCCATGACCGGCCCCAGGCCGGTGCTGGCGCCGGTGATGATCGCGACTTTGCCTGCCAGTCTCCCGGTGCTCACTGTGTGACGTCCTCGAACAGTTCGGTCAGCGAGTCCCGGAACAAGCGGAGTCCGCCCCCGGTCGCGTCGAGAAGTCGATTGGTGCGCCTGCGTACCCGCCATCCGTTATCGGTTCGGGCGACTTCCCAGCGGACCGCGCTGACCCGCCACAGGAAGGAGCGGTCCTCCTCGCGTCGCATGATGAGCGAGTAGTTGAGTACGGTCGCCTCATCGCCCTGGAGGTCGATGAGCAGTGGTCCGGCGAAATGCGCGACGCCCGCGGCGATCAGGCTCTGGTGCAGGTCGGCCTGCAGCATGGTGTCGACCTCGGCGCTGCCCTGGTACGGCTGCCCGTCGGCATCCCAGTCGTAGAGGCCGTCCTCGAGCCACAGCCCACCCGCGAAAGAGGTCAGACCCGCGTCCGCGGCGGGACCGTAGGTCATGATCAGCCGATTGATCGCGGCCTCGTCCTCGAGGCGACGCACCCGCGCGAGAAGCTCATCGAGTTCGGTGCCTGTGCGTGGTCCTGGGAGGTCGCTGTTCGCGGTCATATCTCGCTTCCTGGTAGGCGATATTCGTGATGGGTTCAGGGCTCGCGGGCTCAGCACGCGGGTGTTCGCCGCGTCGACGTCACTTGCCGGCCAGTGTGGTGGGTGGCAGCGCAGGTGGGCCGCGCGGTGCGTGCCGCCCGGGTGTGTCACGGTCCGCTGCTTCGCGCGGTCCGACCGGACTTGACCAGGAACCGCTCATAGGAAACTATCCGAATATCCATTCAAATGTCTACGCTCATGTTCATTCGACTGGGTTGGTGGTGCCGCCGAGTCGGCCCGGCGATGCCGTCTCGGGCGATCGGGGACCGGTTGCGCCGGGCCCGCTGATCAGGTGATCGCCACGCCGCTGGTCCGAGAAGGATCGCGGACCGCCCGCGCACTTCGGCATATTGATACCGTATTTGATACGGTATCCGCCTCCAGTCGCCGGTCCTTCATGTTAAAGTCGCGATCGCGGGTCGGTTTCCACTGCGGCGCAGTGGATCTGCTCGGCCCGGCGTGCTGTTGTGCCGAAGGTGGGTTCTTCGTGTCCGGCGGAGCGCATTCTTCGGCCTCGACCGGGCCGGATGCGCCCTCTCCACTGGAATCCACCGCTATCGGACAGAGCGTAGACGCGGCGGTCCGGAGACCGACAGAGCGAACGCGTTGTCGGCGTGCCCGAAGTGGGCCGATGCCGCGTCGAAATACGCCGATTACGGCGAAGTTGTGCTGACGTAGGAGAAAAGATGCGATCGACGACAAGAGGCCGCCTCGCGGCTGCCATAGCCGCCATGTCGGTGGTTCTGACAGTAGTGATGTCAGGGTGTAGTTCGGACGACGGCTCGGCGTCGGGAGCGCCCTCGGCGGACGAATCGTCCTTGGGTACACCCAATAAGGCGACCGGAGCCCCGGTCACTATCGGATTCCTACTCGATGGCAAGTCTCAATTCGCGGATACGACGGATGAAGCGCGAGGTGCCCAAGCCGCTGTTGGGTATGCCAACAATTACCTCGGCGGTATCAACGGTCGCCCCATCGACCTCAAGACGTGTGTCACAGCGGCTACGCCCGCCGCTACCACCGACTGTGCCAATCAGATGGTGCAGGCGCACGTCTCGGCTGTCGTCGTCGGAGCTGTGGTCAACATCGATGCCGCCGTCGATACGCTCGCGACGGCCGGGATCCCGCTGTTCATGTTCAGTGGAGTCACGCAGAAGGCGCTCAGCACTCCTGGGGTGTTCGGCTTCTACAACGGAATGTCGCTCTTCGGCATCGCGGCCGTCCAGGCTCAAGAGGTCGGTGCGACGAAGGCCGCGGTCATCGCGGCCGCGCTGCCGAGCATCCAGGGCGCGGCGGAGGGACTCGGCCGGATCGTCTACGGCAATGCCGGTGTGAGTGCGCAGGTCGTGGCGATTCCGCCGGGTACAGCGGATATGGCACCGCAGATCACCACGGCAGCGGGTAACAACCCCGGTCAATTCATGGTACTGGGCAGTGACGCGTTCTGTGTGAGCAGTCTGCGGGCCATTCGTACAGTCGCGCCGAAGGCCGCCATCGCCATCCCCGACCGCTGCATCACCGTCGGCACCGGCTCTTCGATTCCCAACGGCTACGAGGGAATGCGGGTCTCGACTTCCGGAAACTACGATCCTGAAGCACCGGACTCGAAGATCTTCATCGCCGCCCTGGCCAAGTACGGTGACAACGCCGGATTCGGGCCGACAGCCGGATACGGCTGGCAGCCGACCTTGGCATTGATCCAGGCTCTCAACGCGTCGAAGGTCACCGATGTGACACCGGCCGATGTGGTGGCGGCCGTGAAGTCGGCGCCGCCTCTGCCGCTGCCTCTCGGCGCCGGAATCACCTACCAGTGCAACGGGAAACAGCTTCCGCTCTCTCCGAACGCCTGCGGCAGTGACGGTATCGTCGCCACCCCGGCGAAGGACGGAAGCCTGACCGACTTCCGAAAGGTCACCCTCACCCCGTCGCTGTTCAAACTGCCCGGAAGTTGAACCACGACACCGGTGGTGGGAACCGCCGGTGGTTCCCACCACCGGCGGTTCGGGCCGCCCGGCTTTGATCGCCGCCCACCTCTCATCGGTGATCTCGAGGTCAAAGGGCGATGCGGTCGGCGAAGGCGGCCGCTCCGGCGCACCACGTACTGTCCCGCCCTGACCTGCCGGTACGGTCGAGAGTTCGTGCCACGGCGGAAATGTCACTGCCGCGAGGCAGTCGGGGTGCGCCGCGGGATGAACAGCGCGACGACGGCGCCGGTCGCGGCCGCGCAAGCCCCGACGATGAAGCACAACCGGAACGCGTCGACGGTCGGGACCTCCGCGGCGCCGGGCGCGAGCACGCTCGTCCGGCTGGTCAGGATGACAGCCATCGCCGCGCCCGCTACGACGGTTCCCGTCGAGCGCATCAGGGAGTTGAAGCCGACGCTGGAGGCCGCTTCGGATACCGGAACGTTCTCCAGGACGAGGGTCGGCATGGCGGCGTAGCCGATGCCGACTCCCGCCGCGGCGATGCAGGTCACCAGCATGAGCTGCCAGGGGGAGTTCATGAAGACCGCGCCGAATACGTAGGCCGTGGCCAGGACCACGATTCCGGTGCTCAGCGCCACACGGCCACCGAATCGTGTCAGCAGCGTGCTCGAAACGGGCGCGAACGCGAGCATCATCACTCCGGCGGGCGCCATCCAGAGTCCGGCGCTGAGCATGGTCTGGCCGAGCCCGTATCCGGTGGATACCGGCATCTGCAACAGTTGCGGCACGACGATCGACTGGGCCATCAACCCGAAGCCGACCAGTGCGGCGGCGATATTCGTCAGCAGGACGGGCCGCTTCGCGGTGGTGCGCAGGTCGATGAGCGGGTCGTCGTGGTGCAGTTCGTACGCGCCCCACAACAGCAGGACCACGACACCGCCGACGATCAGGCCGATCGTGCTCACGGCACTCCATCCCCAGTCGTTGCCTTTGGTGACTCCCACGAGGACGCCGACCAGACCCGCCGCCAATCCGAGTGCGCCCGCCACATCGAGCCTGGCTCCGTGCGCATCGTGCACATGCGGGATCAGCGAGTAGGTGAGGGCGAACATCGCCACGGCCAGCGCGGTCGCCAACCAGAACAGGTCATGCCAATCATGGCTCTGCGCGATCCACGCGGCCAATGGCAGTCCGAGCGCGCTGCCGACGCCGAATGTCGCGCTGATCGAAGCGGTCGCGGTGTTGGCCATGCGCGGCGGAACGAGCTCGCGAACGAAGCTGATCGCCACGGGTATGTAGCCCATCGCGAGACCTTGCAGCACGCGTCCGGCGAGAATCGGTGCGAGCGAGTTCGACAACGCGCAGATCAGCGAACCCACGGCGAGGATGACCGCGGAGGTGGCGAGAACCGGCTTCTTCCCGACGATATCGGCGAGACGACCGGCGACCGGCATGGCGACCGCCCCGGCGAGAAGAGTCGCGGTCACCACCCACGAGGTGTTGCTCGCGGTACTCGAAAGTAGGTGCGGCAGTTCGGTCTGGATCGGGATGACCAGCGACTGCATCAGTGATACGGACAAACTCGAGAAGCCCAGAACGAGCAACGCGATGACGGGTCTGCTTGTGGGCGCGTCCGTTGCGGCACCCGTCACGACCGTTGAAGTCGACTGCATTCGCTACCCTTCGGGGTCGGTATGTGTAAATTACACATCGGCTACAATGTGCATATTACACATGCTTCCGCGTGGGGCGTATCGAAGAGGTGGTCGAATGACGGAACGCACGACCGAGCGCCAGTTGCGAGAGGCGGGAACGCTCGCGAGTCGGCGTCTCGCGGGGGCGGTGGCCCAGCTGGAGCGGCACCGTCGCCATCAGGAGCAGGCGGCGACCATCAAGACCGCCGATATGAGGCTGCTGTGGCTGTTCAGCGATCGCCGCCCGCGGACCCTGCGTTGTATCGTCGACGATCTCGGGCTGGAGAGATCGACCGTGAATCGCCAGGTGAACGCCGCAATGGCAGCGGGCCTACTGCGCCGATACCGGAATTCCGCCCAGAGTGCCCATTTGATCGAGGCGACCGAGGCGGGGCTGGCGGCCTTCGAAGAGGAGGTCCGCGACGTTCTCGAGTCCTACGACCTCGCGATCGCCCGATTCGATCCCGCGGACGCGCAACGGCTGCTGGACCTTTTCGACCGGTTCGTCGATGTCTTCGGAGAGATCGTGCGCGCAGACGTCTGAAGCGAGGCCGATGAGAGCCGGCCCGGGGACCGCGAGCGGCAGGACTCGCACCGGAGTCAATCGCCGGGTTCGGCGTGCGCGAACTGCAATCTGACGGAAGGGCGTTGGAGCACGCCACTGCGGGAAATGGCCATGACGGCGATGCCGTAACGCCTGGCGACAGTGTCGGCGAGTAGGCGCGCGCCGACCGGGGCGTGGTACCACCGCCATCCGCACCCGTGTTCGGCCAAGGTATCGGCCGCTTCCAGGAAATACGTGTGCTCCGGTTCGGTCATGTCGTAGATGACGCCGCTGACCGCGAGCGTGCACGCGATGAGGGAACTCGGTCCGGCTTCGCTGACGACATGAACCAATCCGTGCGGCCCGACGTATCGTCCGGCCCACTCGAGAACGGCGCGCCGCCGCGCCGATCGTCCGCTGACGAGGGCTACCACCTCGGTCTTCATCGACTTTCCGATCCGCCGCCGCGCAACACCCGAGCGCGCTGTCCGGGCTGTTTCAGCCGGCCGGCCGGCCGCGCTCGTGCGGAGGCGGGGTCGTCCGACGGCATCGATAACCGGGACGGTTCCGAGTGCACTACTGTTGCTGTACTGCGATACCGTATCAACAACGGTATCTCGAAACGGTGTGAATCGGCCGAATGAAGCCGACCCGTAGCCCGTGGCGCGGAACATCTCGACAACCTTCGACCTGTCGGGGGAGCGAGCGGTGATCGTCGGCAACGGCAACGTGGCCCTCGATGTCGCCCGGGTACTCACGGTCGACCCCGATCACCTCGCGACCACCGATATCGCCAATCACGCTCTGGAAGCCCTGCGGCGGAGCAACATTCGTGAGGTCGTGGTGCTGGGGAGAAGAGGTCCGCTGCAGGCCGCCTATACGACTCCCGAATTCCTGGCGTTGGCGCACCTCGAGAATATCGACATCGTCGTTGATCCGGCGGACCTCGAGCTGGATCACACCAGCCGTGCGCTGCTCGATGCCGCCGACGCCGAGCCGGCTCTCGCGATGAAGTACACCCTCGCGCAGGAGTACGGGGCCATGCCTGCGCCCGAACTGTCGGTCAACAAGCGAATCGTATTCCGCTACCTGGGATCTCCCGTCGCACTGCGCGGAACCGGCCGGGTCGAGTCGCTGGATTTCGTGCACAACGAGCTGATCGAGGACCGCGGCCGGCTCGTCGCCCGCCCGACAGCGCGCACCGAGACGATCGAGACGGGGCTGGTGCTCAGAGCGATCGGGTACAAAGGCACCCCGGTCAAGGACCTGCCGTTCGATGAGGCGCGCGGCGTCGTCCCGAATGAGCACGGGCGGGTCATCGGCCCGGATGGCAGCCCGGTGCACGGCGTCTATGTGTCGGGGTGGATCAAGCGCGGCCCGCGAGGAGTCATCGGATCGAACAGGACCGACTCCGTCGAGACCGTCGAACATCTGCTCTCGGATTTTTCGACCGGCAGACTCGCGCCACCTCGGGCGGGCCGCGAGACGTTGAAAGCCCTACTGGCCGAACGCCAGTCGGATCTGGTCGACCGCGACGGCTGGAAGGCCATCGATCGGGCCGAAACGACAGCGGGCGACGCGAGCGGTCGGCCGCGCGTCAAGTTGACCACCCGCGCGGCTCTGCTCGAAGCCGCGCGCGAATGATCCGTCCGTGCACGGGTGCCGTGTGGACTCAGGGACGACCGGCCCCTCCGCGGAAACCGACGTCGGCGGCCCAGATGCTGCCCGCCGCGTCACGCGCGGATTTGCCGAAGTCCGCCACCTCGACGCCGACGGTGACGTAGAGGCTGTCGTGGTGCGGGCCGCCGAGCAGGCAGGCCGAACCGAGGCCCGCTTCGAGCGGCACAGCCACCGCGTCGGTGATGGCCCCTCCTTCGACGAATCGTGCGACGTATCCGCTTCCTGGCATCGCGGCCCACACCCCTCCCTCGGCATCGGGCCCGATACCATCCGGCAGGCTGGGGCATTCGGCGAATACACGGCTGTTGGAGAGAACGCCATCCGCGTCCAAATCCATAGCGGCGATTCGGTTGGCGAACGCCTCGGCTGCGTACAGCCTGCGTCCGTCGCCGGAAATGGCGATACCGTTGCCCCCCATCAATGGCGCTACCGAGTCTGCGGCGCGGGCATTTCCGGTGGGATCGACCACGATGATCGGCGAGGGCGCCGGCTTCTCACCGTGGAAGAAGTCGAATCCCAGCTGGGTGACGTAGGCCTGCCCATTCGCCGCGACAACCATGTCATTTATCGGGAAAGGCGCCAGATCGCGCAGATCCGCGTAGACCGATAGCCCACCCGGGGTTTCCATCCCGCCGCAAACCAGCAACAGCCTTTCGTACATGGACACGACGATGAGACGGCCGTCGGGCAGCCATCCGAAACCGCCGAGCACGATCGGCACGTCGGCGCGCGCGGCGCGCGCGCTGCTGTCGACGACGACCCGAACGACGCCGGAGCTGTCGACGGTCTTCAGGGTGCCGGTGTACATGTCGGTGAACCAGAGGACGCCGTTGTGCCATCGTGGGCACTCGGGCCAGGACAGGCCGCGGGCGACCGGGCGAGCGTCGACGATTCGGGCCGCGACCATCGCGTCGGCCATTTCTCTTGGCATGTGACAACTCTCCGGATCGCTACGTCACCCGCGGGCGCAGTGACGTCGAAGCCTCCGCGAAGGATGACCAACATCGCCAGGGCCATTCGGGTCTGCGGCAGAACCTACAATAGAACAAGAATCTAATTCCCGTAAGAAGCTCGATGACGCGGGTACGCATGGACCGAGGTGGCGTGATGACCGATAGTGGCTCGACGACAGTTTCCATCGACCGGCACGGTCCCTTTCACTGCCGACTGACGAGCGATCGCATCGCCGCTTACGCGGCCGTGACCGGTGATCGGTCGGCGGCGGTGTCGGCCGGTCGTGCTGTGCCCGCTGTCTATCCGGTTACCGAGGTCTTCGACGCCCAGGCAGCGGCGAACGGTGACCTTCCGGCGCAGGTGTGGCACGAGGCGATCGGAGGTGTGCACGGCGAACACGACCTGGTCGTGCATCGGCCGCTCAGCCACGGTGAGTCGCTGGAGAGCTGGTCCGAAATCACCTCGATACGGTCCGCGCGACCAGGCACTCGAGTGGTGCTGCACATCGAACAATTCGATACCGGCGGCCGTCTGGTGGTCGAACAATGGTGGACCACACTGCTACTCGGCGTGCGCTGCCTGGCCGATCATGGATCGGCGCCGCGGGATCACCACTTCCCCGACACCGCGCGCGGCAATCCGCTCGGATCGGCAACCCAGTACGTGGACAGCGAGGTGACCACCCGCTACGCCGAGATTTCCGGGGACTGGTCGGCCCATCATTTCGAGCTCGATGCCGCGCGCTCGACCGGATTCGACTACTTGTTCACCCACGGCCTCTGGACGATGGGTGTGTGCGCCCGCGGCGTACTGGATGTGATCGGAGTCGATGATCCCGGCCGTGTGCGCAGAGTGGCGGTCCGGTTCGCTTCGCCCACACCGCTCGGCAGTGATCTCACCATCTCGGTATACGGAATCGACCCTCGGACGTTCGCCTTCGAAGCCGCGGCCAACGCCGAACTGCGTATCACGCAGGGGCGGTTGGAACTACGATCATGAGCGCCCTCGACATCGGCGTCTACGTTCCTCAGATGGCCTTCACATATCAGGACATCCTGCATCGGGCGTTGCGTTGTGAGGAGTTCGGGATCGGGTCGCTCTGGCTCTACGATCATCTGTACTGCCCGGCGAAACCAGATGTCCCCTCACTGGAAGCGTGGACTCTGGCTACCGCCCTGCTGGCGCACACGCAGCGGCTTCGGGTCGGACACCTGGTGTTGTGCAATCAGTTTCGCCACCCGCTGGTGCTGGCGAAGATGGCCACGACGCTCGACCAGATCTCCGGAGGCGGGCGGTTGCAGTTGGGGATCGGCAGTGGCTCCATCGAAGACGAACATGTTCGTGCAGGTATCGAATGGGGCCGTCCCGCATGGCGGGCAAGCCGGCTGAGAGAGACAGTCGAGATCTTGGACCAGGCGTTCACCCGTGGCCGAATCGACTTCGCCGGCGAGCACTTCACGATCCGGGACATGCCGATCACTCCCGGGCCGGTCCAGCGGCCCCCCGTCATCATCGGTGGGGCAGGCGAGAAGTACACCTTGCCGTTGGTCGCTCGGTACGGCGACATCTGGAACGTACCGACCTACGCTCTCGGCGAACTCGAGCGCAAAGTCGCCGCGCTGCGGTCCGCATGCGCGCGGATCGGCCGTGATCCCGACACCATCGGGATGTCGGTGGAGGTCGTGATGGGGCTCGCGCCCGACGACGCCGCCCTGCCGAAAGTCCGTGAGACAGCGGAACGGCGGTTCGGTGACCCCGGCTTCGGTTTGCGTGAAGGAGGACTGATCGGCACACCGCCGGTCATCGTCGATCGGCTCAGAGAGTTGCAGGATCTCGGATTCGACCAAGTCATCCTCTTCACACACGACCGGGCTTCGGACCAGACCCTGGAACTGTTGGCGGAATCGGTGATCGGTGAATTGTAGGATGCCGCTGCGGATCCCTCTCTTGTCGCAGAGAAGGATCCGCAGCACGCGAACGAAACTTCCCACCTCCGGTTCCGCTCGGCGGGGGTTCGGTCACGCTTCCACTCTGGGCGCCCGGGGCTTTTCGGCGGTGTTGTTCCGGTGGATGGTGACGCCTGCGGCGGCCGCGACGCAGAGTGCGGCGAGGACGATACATACGGCGGCGTAGAGCAGGTTGCCGGTGGGTGTGCCGTCGCTTGTCCTGCCCGCTGTCGCATCGAAGTAGTCGGGGAGCGCGCCGATCCACAGCACCAGCATGGTGACGAGGTAGATGCTGCCGAAGGTGGCGACGAATCGATTCGGGATCTCGATGCCGTCGGGGGCATCGCGTCGGGCGAGGAGCCACTGCTGTGTCAGTACCGGGATGGCGATGGCTGCGAACACGGCCAGTTCGAGGGACAAGACGAACGCTTGCGCGGTGGTGTTCGGGTCGTCGCCGCCGAAGATCTGAGACGGCATGCTGAAGATGGTGACACCGACCGGAACCAGTATCCCGGCGAGAACGGTGCGCAGGACGAGTTGCGCGCGCCCCGGGCGGGGTCCGCGCTGGACTCGACGGGTCACCAGCGTGCGGACGAGAAAGACCACGACCGCGGGCCCGACCGTGGCGAACATGAAGACGCTGGTCATAGGGACCGAACTGAGCATCGGATGATTGGTCTTGTTGTCGGTGTTCCATGCCCACCAGCGCAGTTGGGGTCCGAGCTGATCGAAGATCTCGTAGAGCACGTGGTGCACGAATCCGACACAGACCGCGCCGATCAGGATTCCTCGTCGGCGCTGGAATACGCCCAGGCTGCGTACGATCTCGTAGGCCAGCGTGGTGAGTGCTGGGTACAGCGCCACGATGTAGAGCGGCAGTCGGTCGAAGAGAAACTGGACGGTGAAGACGTTGTGCGCGAATATGACGCCCACGGTGTCTTCGAGATGGAAGATATTCGGAAAATATTCCGGTATCTCGATCACCAGGGAGTAGATGATCGGCGCGAACCACAGCGCCAGGTTCGTCGGGTCGCCGTCGCGGCGCAGTCTACGGAAGGCGTGGACCAATGCCAGGACCGCGCCGAGGACCATCATCCACTCGATAATCGGCAGGGTCCAGTTCGACAGCCCGAAGGGATTGCGGAAATCGACCACCGCGGCCGCGTCGTGGCAGCTGAACCCGCCCAGTGATCGCGCTATGGAGTCGAAGATGGGATTACACTGCTCAGCCACGGTTGCCGTCTTTCCCTGCGAGTTCCGATGTGTACCAATGCCATACGTCGTCACCGGCTCGATAGCGGGCAAGCCATCGATCGGCGAACTCGGGCAGGGGCGAGTTCGCGGGCTTGTGGAAGGGTGTCTGGCTCAACAGAACGTTGACCACCGCGATGATCTTCTCTCTGCGCCTGATGCCGGCGTACGACGGTGGCGTGGCGTCCGGATCCGGGGGGTCCAGACGCAACCAGCGACGCACGGCCCGTCGCATGCGTACCGTTCGCATCATGGCCCCGGCATCGACGCCGCGCTCGTCCTCGGGGACACTGTCGTTCACTCCGTCGGCGATGATCGTTATCACTTCGCCGAGATGTCTCACGACGGAGGGCAATACTCGCACGCGGTACCACGGCTTGCCGACGACGGCGTCGTAGATGATCAATGCCGAGCTGCGGTGTTCGACTTCTTCCACGAAGTGCCACAGGAACAGTGATGCGACGCGATCGTCGCCGCCCCTGAACAGCAGGGCCTCGTTGTCGAGCATCATTTTCATCGAGGGCGTGAAGGTCGCCTCGAGGTCGGCGATGTAGGCGAGCCGGTATGCCAGCGGGGTGGTCGCGGTCAGCTTGTCGTAGTGGTTGATCGCGGCGTCGAGAGTTTCCTGCAGGCCCGGATAGCGCCTGTTCAGTGCCTGCAAGTGCCTGCGGTGGGAGCGTGCGTGCTGGGCTTCCTGACGGAGAAACGCGTCGGCTTCCGCGGCGACGGCGGTATCGGAGATCAGCGGCAGGGCCTCCTGCACTGCCGCGACGATCATCTTCTCGAAGCAGACCGCGATGATCGAGGTGGCGTTCATCGAGAACGAGAACGCGGGATTCCCGGGGTTCCAGATGAACGGGACGTCGTCATCGAAGTCGAATTGTGCACGGCGGATCTCGAGATCGGTCACTATCACACCTTCGTATATCAAGACACACAATGTCATTTCGTGTATCTTGTACAGTGATAGTCGACCAGGGGCGGAGTGTCAACCATCACATGGGACGTAAGGGATGGGGCGGTCTGCCGCCCGACGATGACGACGACGCGCGCAAACGCATCCTCGATGCGGCGTTGCGCTGCATCGAGATTCACGGTCCAGCCGCAACGACGCTGTCCGGTGTCGCGGAAGAACTCGCGATCACACGTCGGACCGTGTACCGCTATTTCGCGAGCACGCAGGAGTTGTTCGCGGCAGCCGCCGAGGTGGCGTTGATCGGTTTCATGGCCCAGATCGAAGCCACCATGCGAATCACCGACGTGGCCGACCAGATCACCGAGATGGTGGCGCTCATCATCGAGCGTCTACCCGACGAGCCGCTGCTGGCATTGGTCCTGGCCAACGACCCCGCTGACTACTTCGGCAGGCGGATACTGCGTCGCGACGTGATCGTATACACCCGCAAGGTTTTGGAGACTTCCGAAATCGACTGGACCGCAGACGGATACGATCGGCAACGACTCGACGAACTGGCCGAGTTCCTGCTTCGAACAATCCATTCCATGGTCGTAGCCCCCGCGGAGCCGCCGAAGCGCGGTACCGATCTACGCACCTATCTGAGCCGATGGATCGGTCCCGCGCTGCGGGCCGGCGACAACAGCGGCCCCGGCGGGCGATGACGCCGCCGGGTCGATCCCGGTGCGCAGCAGTGGCCCGTCCGCGGGCACGCGCAGCGCGATGTCGTCGGCGACGAACACGGGCATCCGAGTCTGGCAGGTAGGGAGAATGCGAAAGCCTCAGGAGCGGCTGACGGTCATCACCTGATGCCTGACCGTGGGAGCGATCCAATGTTCGAACAATTCCCGCAATTCGGATTCGGTGCGCGGCGGGTCCCTCGGGTCGATCACCATCGACTGGAGAGTTCGCAGCATCAACTCGATGAGCTCATCGAGTCTACGGTCGTCGTAGCCGACGGCGCTCCAGTCGATCGGACTGCGCTCGAAGAGATCCCTGCCGAATCTCATGGATGAGGCCGAGGTGATGCCGCGCGTGAACGTGCCCGCCCTTCCGGCCGCCAGCAACAAAGTCAGACCCGGCTTGACGGGTAGCCGGAGGATAGCGGCCGTCAGTGCCTCGACGACCCAGCCCGCCGGATCGTCGATATCGCGCAGATGCTCGGTGAGATCCTCGATGAAGGTGATGACCTCTACCCTTCCGACCGCGGTGAACAACTCATCGGTGCTGGCGTAGTAGCGGTAGATGGTCGCGCGCATGACCCCGAGATCGGTCGCGACGTCGCGAAGCGTGAATTCGGCGGGGCCCTTCTGCGCGACACATCGCATCGCGGCCTCGCGTGGGGGAGGCATTCGGCGAACGATCGGTCCGCTGCCAGCTCGGTGGACAGGTGGAACAACAGATCACGCAACGCGGTGAACGCGTCGTCGCCTCCGGCGGCTCGCTCGATACGCTCTTCGAGCCACATCGCGTGATGCCGCGCGACCGCCGCGATGAGATCGGCCTTGGTGGGATAACTTCGGTAGACGGTGGCCTTGCCGACGCCCGCGTGGCGGGCGATATCGACAATGGAAGCCCCGCAACCTTTCTCGGCGAGCACGGCCAGCGCCGCGATGGTCACCCGCTCGTGATTGCGGCGTGCGTCGGCCCGTCGGCCGGACCGGGCGTGTGATCGCCGCGACGACGGTGCCGTCCTGAGACTCGCCGCCGCTGGCCGGTCGGCCCGGGCATCGTCGTAGTCATCGGACGGCGATGCCGAGGTGATCCCCACACGGTTCCTCTCGCACGGGTATCTCAGAGCGCCCTACTCGACGGTGTCCGCTGTGCCGGATCTTGGCGTGCCGCTGTGGACAGGTGATCGCCGACACGCTGGACGGTCACGTTCAACTCGTAGGCGACTATTCCGAGGTTGGCCGTCTCCCCGGCCTGGACTGCCAGACATGCATTGCTGCCCGCGGCGGTGACGAGCAGCACAGCGTAGTCGAGTTCTATGACCGCTTGTCGGACGTTGCCGCCGCCGAATCGGGAACCTGCGCTGCGCGCCAGTCCATAGAGCGTGGACGACATCGCGCTGAGGTGTTCGGCGTCGTCGCGTGGCGTCGATCGAGACCGGCCGAGCAGCAGACCGTCGGTGGAATGCACCACCGCGTAGTGGACACCGTCGATGCGCTCGACCAGGTCATCGAGCAGCCAGCCGAGGTCACCGTATGTGGAAACCATCATTACCCTCCGTTTCGACAGTGTTCGGACGGAAGTCGGCGAGCCTGCCTCTTCTCGTCCCGTTCTCGATGGCGGACATCAGATCTCGCGCTTGCTGGGCGGTACGTGGTGTCGGAACTCGCGGTTCCGGAGCGACATTGGTCTCGGCCAACTCGGGAGCGAGGTTCGCTTGCCTGTTGCGACGTGGTAGGGGCGGATTGGTGCCGCTGTTCGAGGGGGGCACCACCTCCACCCACGGTGCGGTATGCCCGGGATCCTCATCGCGGGACGTCGGCGACACCGTCGTCGTGTGCACGGTATCGGGTGTCGTCGGCGCGGCGCGCACGGAGGTGCTGTCGCGTGCGTCGTGCGCGGCGGGCAGGGGCGATCCCGCTCGGGTGAGGTTTTCGTCGGCAACCCGTTCTGAGGAGATCAGCGCAGTCGGAACGAGCACGATCGCGCGAACGCCACCGTAGTCGGACTCGGTCAAGCGGACCGATATCCCATATTGATTGCCGAGTCGTGAGATCACGAACAGGCCGAGGCGCGAGTCGGTGGTCAGGGAGGCGAGGCCGAAATCCTGTGGGCTGCCCAGTGTCTCGTTCGCTACTCGCATCGCCGCGGGTGTCATGCCCACGCCCTGGTCGATGATCTCCACCACGACGCCTTTGCCGACCGCGTTGGCGGCGACGTGCACGCGACTGTGCGGGGGAGAGAACGAGGCGGCGTTGTCGATCAGTTCCGCCAGCAGGTGAATCAGGTCGGCCACCGCGGCGCCTACGATGAGCAAATCAGGGAATATCCCGAGCTGTGCGCGGGTGTAGTCGACAGACTCCGCGATCGAACCGCGCACCAGTTCCATCAGCGACACCGGGTGTCGCCACTGACGTCCCGGTCGGTCACCGCCGAGGATGAGCAGATTCTCGGCGTTGCGGCGTTCACGGGTCGCGAGGTGATCGAGTCGGAAGAAGATGTCGAGGAGGGCGGGATCCTCCTGATTGCGTTCGGCCTCGTCGAGGATGGTCAACTGCCGATGTGCCACTGTCTGGCTGCGCCGTGCGATGTTCATGAAGACGGCGCGAATGCCGGAGCGCGTGCGGGCCTCGTTCACGGCGGCGGCGATCGCCGCGGTGTGCGCGATCCGGAAAGCCTCAGCGACCGAGCCGATCTCGTCGCTGCCGAAATCCAGGTGCGGCACCGCGGAGTCCACGTCCACAGTCTCGCCTCGGCCGAGTCGGAGCATGGCGTCGGGCAGTTGCACCTCGGCCACCGCGAGCGTTTCCCTGCGTAGCCGCTTCAAGCGGCCGATCAGCCGGTTCGCCAACCATGCCGACAGCATCAGCACCGCCAGCGCGAACACGACGACGGCGGCGCCGGCGAGGACGGACCGGCGCGCATTGCGGGACCCTGTGTCGGCGGCTCGCTGTTGCGTCTGTTTGGCGTGGTCGACCCACACCGTCATCAACTGACCGTCGACCTCGGCCGCGGCTTCGCGCCACTCCGCGAATCCGACGGGATCCGGAGTGGGCGTTCTCGACGTGAGCGAGGCCGGGTGCAACACCGCCTCCTCTGTCGAGGTCAGCCGCTGCCATGCCTGCGTCGCAATGAGATTGTCGATCCGCTGTGCGAACTCGGGTTCGAGTTCGTCGTGCACGCGCGTCAGACCGGTGTGATAGGCGCCGACGAGGTTGCGATAGATAGTGGCCAGATGAGCGGGCAATCTCTCCGGGCTGACGGCCGCGGCGGTCAGCGCGCCGGTCTGTGACAAGGACTCCATCACATAGAGCAGATCGAAGCTCTGTTTCAGCTGTAGAGCCGAAGACGCGTCGGGCGCGCTCTGCTCGATGACCGTGACTCCGAATTTGAAGACGCCCTCGAGGAGTCCCCCGTAGAAGCGGTACACATCCTCGGTCGGCATGGCGCCGGAGTCGACTCGCGCGCGAAGTATCGGAAGTTGAGTTTGCAACCGCTGGAAAGCGTCCGACGTGTCTTCCAGCGCGGCGGCGCCCAGGTTATCGAATGCCGATCGCGCGGTGACCAGAGTTTCGATGGAGCTGTCGAGGTCGGCTCGGGCCGCGTTCAGTTCGACTGGATCGATCTTCTCGCCCGCCAGGCGCCACATGGAGAGGTTGCGCTCATGCTGGACCGCAGTCACGAGCGTTCTCGTGATGGCCAGGTTGTCGGCCTGTGCGCTGGCGTAGTTCTCGACTTCGGTCCCCTGCTCGACCAGTACGGCCGCGGCGGTGACACCGATGATCAGCAGCACCAGACTCGGAATCATCGCGATCGCCAGAATCTTGGTGCGGATGCCGAGTGGTCGCGGCGAGCGCATTCGCAGCGGATAGGAGCGTGTCGGTCGCGCTTTCGATTCTTCCGACGCCCGGTCCGCCGACGCTTCCTCGTGTTCAGGCATGCGGTGTTCCGCACGACGTGCCGATGAGAGGATCGCTCGTCGAGCGGGTGAAGAGGTTCGGTGCGTTCGAGGTCGGATCGAACTCGGCTCGCGATGTCATCAGTGGTGTTCTCCTCGCGCGGCCGCCACAGCCGCAGTCGTCCGAGATCTGCTGTGGGCCGCTCGGCGGGCCGGGAAGTTGGGCTTCGATACGATACTGGAGTCGGTATCTGGAACAGTATTGAGATGCAGTCGCCTTTCGGCAACTATTCGAGCAATCTCTCGAAGGAAAGATGATCGCTCGGGATTCCGGGAGCGACCGATGCGCGGCGGACCATTTGGGCCGGGAAGTTCTCGGGGTCGGTCAATCCGTGTGGACGAATGCGCAGAACCGATCGGCGAGGGTTTCGATGACGAGAGGATCATCGGCCATGCCGGAGGACAGCCAGGCTCGGAGCCATCGGCGTCGGCGGGCGGGGTTGTCGGGACCGGGGGTGAAAGCCGGGATCGATGTGTCCGATCAGGCTGCCGTGACCCTACCCGGCTGTCGCAGTGAGGCAGTGTCCCTTGCGAATTCCGTAAGCGATGGTGGTGGTCGGCCGGGCGACGCGTCGCCCGGCCGACTCCGAACTTTCACCGCGGGGCTCGTTCCGGTGCAGGCGGTTTGCCGCTTATCGTCTGATGCCAGCCGCACGGCAGTCCACACGTGGCTTGCATCTCGGTCTCGATCCTGCCCGAGTCGGTCTCGCGTATCGTCTGCGTGGCGGTTGCGTGGTAGCCGCATCGCGGGCATTTCGCGAAGAAGTCGACCACGTCCTCGATTCTGGTGCGCATCCCTTGTCTCCCTCGCCTGTCGCATATCTGTCCGACCCACATCGTGGCGGACCGGCGATTCCAGTGTGTGACCCTAATCACGATAGGTCCAACAACCGGTATGACAACCGATGGTTATGACTCGAACAGGCAGGCGAAAATCCGCGCCGTCACCCCGGGTGGGCGCACTGTCGATCACTGATGTGATCTCGGATACTGTATTCGATACCGTATTAAGGTCCAATGTGGTCCCGGCGTGATCTCGAAAGAGGAGAAACGGCATCCGGCCGCAGTCTTTGATCGACCGTTTGTTGGCCCATCGCGCCGCGGCGGGGGTGTCGGTACCCGCAGACGGATTCGCCGCCATCGGGGTCACACGTTCAGACCGCCGTTGATACTGATGACCTGTCCGGTGATCTTCGTCGCGGCGGGGCCACACAGGAACAAGACGGTGGGAGCGATGTCGGCCGGGGTGGGAAGGCCGAGTCCTGCCCTGCTCGCGGCGGTGGCGGCGCGCCCGGCGTGCGCCTGGAATGCCCTGGTGCCTTCGACGAAACTCGGTGAGACGCAGTGGACCCGGATTCGATCGCGTGCCGATTCCATCGCGAGATTGCGGACGAAGGTCATGACGCCACCGAAGGCGGCACCGACCAGTGACTGCCGTGCGGCGGCGAAACGCCCTGCGTCGGAGGCGAAACCGATGATGGTGCCACCCTCGCGCGCCAGGTGCGGCAGGGCTGCCGCGCACAGGCGCTGGAAGCTGCCGATCACCAGTCCGGCATGTTCGACGAACGCGGTTGGATCGGTGTCGGCGAACACGCCGACCACGCCGGGCGCGCCGGCCACTGCGCAGTGCACCAGCGAGTCCAGCCGTCCGGTTTCCCGGACGACCGCGTCCACCATTCGCTCGATCCCGTCAACGGTCCGGAAGTCGGCCTGCGCCGCGATGAGGCGAGCGTCGGGTACTCGGGCCAATAGGCGGGCGATGGCATCGTCCACCCGTTCCGCGCGCGAACCGTGCACCGCGACCGTCGCCCCCGATTCCGCCGCCTGGGCCGCTATCTCGAAGCCGATCGAGCCGGTCGCGCCGGTCACCAGAATTATCTGATCGGCCAGTTGCCGAGCCACGGTGGTTCCTTCCGATCGCGGGTCCGCCGTAGGCCGCTACGACCGGCGGCGGTGGGATGCAGGGTCATTCGGGAACCGGCTGCGTGCTGTCCATCAGCCGCACGGCACCGTCCTTCTCGAGTACCGCAATGTGCCGCTCGTCGTAGCCGAGCAGGTCGGTGAGAACTTCGCGACTGTGCTCGGCCAGCAGCGGCGGTGTCCGATAGTCGCACGGGGTGCGACTGAGCCGGTAGGGCTGCGCTATGGCGGGAACCCGGCCCGCGGTCGGGTGCGGGAGATCGAACACGACTTCTCGTTCGGACGCCTCGTCCGAAATCAGAGCATCGCCGACCGAGCGGACCACGCCGCAGGGTATTCCCGCCCGCTTGCATCGCTGCGACCAGACCGCGCCGGATTCGCGCGTGAAGATGGCGTCCATCTCACGCAGGAAGGCGGCGCTGTTGCGTATACGCGCCTGCTGGGTCGAGAACTCCGGTGTGTCCAGCCAGTCCGGGCGATGCACGACATCGAGGCATAGGGCGCGGAACATCTTCTCGCCCGCGCACGTGATGACCATGCTGCCGTCGGCGGTATCGAATACACCGCGGGGCATCGCCGTCCGGCGAACGTTGAGCGCTGGCTCTGTGCCCGAGGCGAGGAATGCGGCGGCTTGGAACGACAGATTGGCTACGGCTGTGTCGAACATGGCGACATCGACATGCTGACCGAGCCCGTCGCGGTCGCGGGCGCGCAGCGCGGCCAGGACGGCGATCACGGCGTTGAGGGCGGTGCTGAGATCGGTGTAGGGAATCGCGCCGAGGACCGGTGCCCGGCCGGATTCGTGACGGTTGAGTCCGAGGGCACCCGCTTCGGCCGTCACGGGTGAGTCGTATCCTGCGGCGTCGGCGTTGCGTCCCGATCGCCCGTACGCGGAGATCGAACAGTAGACGAGTGTGGGAAGACGCTCACGCAGGCTCGGATAGTCGAGGCCGAACCGGCGCATCACGGCGCCGGTGAAGTTCTCGACCAGCACGTCCGCGGTGGCGAGCAGATCCAAGATGATCCGGCGCCCCGACTCGGATTTGAGGTCGACGGCCACACTCTTCTTGCCGCGGTTGAGGGAGAGGTAGAACGAACTCTCACCGCCCAATTCGGCGCCGCCCGGAGAGGTGCGGGTATCGTCGCCGCCCAGTGGATTCTCGATCTTGATGACCTCCGCGCCGAGATCGGCGAGTATCTGGGTGCCGAACGGGCCCGCGACCACCCTGGTGAAATCAACGACGCGCACACCCGCGAGCGGCGGTGCGGCCGCTTCGGCGCGAGAGTGCAGCGGCAGGTCGGGGCGGTTGGCCGTCATAGGACCATCCTTTCGATCGCCCCCACGATAGGTACGTTATTTAACGATGTCTAGTTTCATCACTCAACGTCGTTGAGTTGCATCGATATACCTCCGAAAGGCATTGTCGATCAGGAAGTCCGAGATGCCGAACGCAATCCGGCGGGACGGTCCACCCCACTCCGCGTCGGCAGCGGTCCGCCATAACCAACGGTTGTCCCATCGGTAATTGGACAGCCGATCGGCGCTCGCCACATAGTTTTCGTGCCGGCCCATCGTGATGAACCCCACAGACGACCAGCGATCTCGGAACCGGTGTACGGGCTCCCGCGATGACTATCTCCCGCATGAGCCGACCATTCGAACGACGATCGGTCGGCGCACGATCACACAAGGAGAACAGCATGACAGCGACAGTCGCGCCCATTCGCCACCCGGACCGGTTGTTCATCGGCGGGGCATGGGTGACGCCGTCCTCGGAGGGCAGGATCGAGGTCCTCGATTCGGGTACCGAGGAGCTGTACTTCACCGTGCCCGCGGCCGAGGCCGCCGATATCGAGCGGGCCGTCTCGGCGGCGCGCACCGCGTTCGCGTATCGACGTCCGCGACCTCGTCCGGGCCACGGTGCCCGGATGGGGTTCGGTTGTCGGAACCGCCGCCTCCGGATGACGCTTCCGAGTGACCGTGCGCCGCTGTTCTCGCCGCGGGCGGACCTGGCCGAGCGATCCTGGGCGATCCGGTGACGAGCGCGACCGCAGCGTCCGGACCCGCCCCACTGCTGGAACCGGCCAACGCCGTGGGCGACAGTCGACTGTTTCTGATCGGCTGAACATCGAGGCAATATTGCGGGATCGTTGATACGGTATCAATTACAGTATTGACTTCTGGAGAGTGCGTCCGACGGCGCACACCTAGATAGGAGACGCATATGGAACCGGACGTGATCGCCGTCCACGGCCTACTCGCTCGCTACGGATCACTCATCGATCAGCGCCATGCGCAGGCATGGAGCGAACTGTTCGTGCCGGACGGCCGACTCGAGATCGCGAACCGGGCACCGATCCAGGGCAGACAAGGATTGGCCGCATTCGCCGAGAACTCGCCCGTGGGAACCCACCTGACCGGGATACCGGAACTGGTGGTATCGGGATCGGTGATTCTGGCGACATCGACGTGGATCTTCCTCGATCGGCGGGCGCCGGGAAGCCGCTCGGGCATCTACCGCGACGAGATCCTGCTTCCGTCCCAGCCGGGCGGCGCGCCGCTGTTCATCTGCCGAGGCATCGAGATTCTGCCGAACGAGTACGCCGCGTGAGCGCCGAGGAGGTCGCCCACGGCAAGGATCCGCTGTGGCGCGCGGCCGAAGTCCAGTCGGCGCCGTTCTACGACGCCTCCGCTGGTTCGTTCATCGCCATGGACGGCCGGGTGTGGCACACCTCGGGCGCAAATGTGACCGGGTAGACCCGGCGGCGTCACGGCTCGCGCGTCGCCTTTCCCAGATGCCCATCGGCTACACCCGCGTCGATATCGTCGCGGGTGTAGCCCAGTACGTCGCTCAGGACATCGGCGCCGTCGGCCCCGAGGGTCGGCGCCGCCCCGGCAAACAGATGCCTGCCGTCGAACACGGCGGGCAGGCCTGCGGCCCGGCAGGTTCCGATGCCGGGCTGCTCGATGAGGGCGAACATCGGGTTGCTGTCGAGTTCTCCGCTCTCGACCACGTCGGCGAAGCTGCGATAGCGTTCGCAGAGCGGACGCCGCGCGGCCGATGAGCGCCTCGTCGCGCTGGCCGAATTGCAGATATCGCACGCGTTGAGCCATCCCGCGTGGGGCGCGCTGTCGGCGGAGATCTCGCGTATGGCCAGGATTCGCGGGACGGAGATTCCGGAGGCGTGGGTCGGCTATCAGCAGCGGGTTCTCGAATACATTTCCGAGGTCATCGAAGCGGGTCAAGCGGACGGCACGCTGCGGCCCGGTTCGCCGATCGCCCTGGCGCGGCTGTACTTCGCGGTGGTCTCCTCGTTCATCCTGGTCACGTCGGTCGCCGAAACCTCAGCCGAAGAGGGATGGCCGACCGACACCGCCGAGTTCCTCGAGTTCGTGTTCGACACCTTCAGCACGCGCCCCAGGCATATCGACGGCCGATGAGATGGCCCGGTCCGGGGGACGGGCGCGGCCCGTGCCCCGGACCGAGCTGTCGCCATGAGCGCCCCGTGCGCGAGATGTGTGCCGATAACCGATCGGCATGGCAGTGGATATTGGAATTCCGTCAGCCGCCGCCACAGACTGGCTGAAGCACGTCGATTCGTGTCACATATCAGCCCGAGCGACGAGGAATTCGCAATGAAAGTGGTTGTCGACTGGGAGCTCTGCGATGGCAACGGAGTATGCGCCATCGAAGCGCCGACTGTTTTCGAGATGGATGACGACGACGAGCTGCAGGTGCTCAAAGAGGAAATCGCCGATGCCGAGCGCGCGGCGGTCGCTTCCGCGATTCGAGTGTGCCCGAAGAGGGCACTGCGGCTGGAGCCCTGACTCCGATCGCGCACCATTCCGTTGCATCATTCGCTGATGGTCGGCCCAGGCAAGATGAGGAATTTCGATGACGACTGTTGAGACTGTTCGAGGTCCGGTGCCGGTGGATCGGCTCGGGCCGACGTTGATCCACGAGCATTTGATCATGATCTCCGCGGAGTTCCAGAAGTTCTATCCGGAGCTGGCATGGAGCCTGCCGCGCGAGGAAGTCGTGGAGCGCGTGGTCACGGCTTTGCAGGAGGTCCACGACCGGGGGGTTCGGACGCTCCTGGACTGCACGGCGTTCTTCCACGGTCGCGATATGGATTTCGTGCAGGAGGTCAACCAGCGGGTCGATCTGAACATCATCATCTCGTCGGGAATCTATACCTTCGACTTCTTGCCGTACCACCTCTCGCATCGCGTCCCCCCCACGGTGGAGAAGGACATGCTGACGCGGATGTTCGTGCGCGATGTGACCGTCGGGGTCGGTGATTCGGGTGTGCGGGCGCAGTCGATCAAGGTCGCGACCGACAAGGAGGGGATCACGGTCAACATCGAGCGGGTCCTGCGGGCGGCGGCGTGCGCGTCGGCGCAGACCGGGGTGCCGATCACGGTGCACACCCATCCCGCCGACGAGCTGGGGCCTGCGGTTCAGAAGATCCTGGTGGAATACGGCGCGGACCTGACCAAGGTCGTGATCGGCCACAGCGGTGACAGCGAGGACTTGGACTACCTGCGTCGATTGATGGACGCGGGGTCGATGGCGGGTTTCGACCGCTTCGGGCTCTACCTGCCGGGGACATCGACGATGGAACAGCGGCTGGACGCGGTGGCGACGTTGTGCGGCCAAGGCTACGCCGATCGCATCGGCCTGTCCCACGACGCGGTCCTGTATTCGGACTGGGGCCCGCCGGGGGTGGCACTGAAGCGGTTCCCGACCTGGGTACCGACGCATATCTCGGATGTGGTGGTGCCCGGCCTGCGCGAGCGCGGTGTCAGTGACGCCGATATCGACACGATGCTGGTCTCCGCGCCCGCAGCGTTGTTCGACAGCATCAAGGCATGAGCGGACCGATCGTCGGCACCGTGCCTGCCATCGCTGTCGTCGGAGCCTCATTGGCAGGCTTGACCGCGGTGCAGACCCTGGTGGAATCGCAGGCGGTCAGCCAGATCACCGTCTACGGCGCAGAACCCCACCTGCCCTACGATCGGCCTCCGCTGTCGAAGGAAGTGCTCAAGGGCACGTGGGACGTCGAACGGTGCGATCTGGCACCGGTCGGGGACAAGCGGGTCGTCTGGAATGTGGGTACCGAGGTCGTCGGCCTGAGCGCCGGGAAGGGCGCGGCGCCCTCGCTGCGACTCGGTGACGGGACCACTAGGGAATTCGCGGGCGGAGTCGTCATCGCGACCGGCGCGGCCCCCCGGTCGCTGCCCGGTGCACGACTTCCGGGTGTGCATGTGATCCGGTCGCGGGACGACGCGGTCGGACTGCGCGCCGATCTGGATGCGCGACCGTCGCACGTGGTGATCGTCGGCGGCGGTTTCATCGGCGCCGAGGTCGCGTCCGCGTGTGTGGAACGCGGACTGCGAGTGACACTCGTGGAGACCCAGGTCGCGCCGTTCGAGCGAGTTCTCGGCGCCGAGGTCGGCTGGGCCGTCGTCGCCGAACACCAGCGGCGCGGCGTCGATGTGCGCACCGCTACGGCGGTGGCGGCTGTGCGCGGAACGCACCGGGCCGAATCCGTGGAACTCGCCGACGGCAGCGTGATCGCCGCGGATGTGGTGGTGCTCGGCCTCGGTGTGACGCCGTGCACCGACTGGCTGGAAGGCAGCGGCCTCACCATCGATAACGGTGTCGAGTGCGATGCGAGTCTGCTGGCCGCGCCGCGGGTGGTCGCGGCGGGGGACGTAGCCCGCTGGCCGAACCATCGGTTCGGTGAGTTCCGCCGGGTCGAGCATTGGGACAACGCGATTCGGCAGGGCAGGCACGCGGCACAGCGACTGCTGGCCGAACACGGCCACGGCGCCGTGCTGGACTTCTCGACCGTTCCGTGGGTGTGGTCGGACCAGTACGAGAACAAGTTGCAGGTGGTCGGGTCGACCTTCGAGTTCGAGGAAGCGGTGATCGCGCACGGGTCCGTCGAGGAGCAGCGGTTCGTCGCCCTGTACCGGCGCGGCGCGCACTTGGTCGCGGCGGTCGGCTTGAACCAGGCGAAGTTGATCACACGCTATCGGCGGATGCTGGCCGAACCCGTGCTGTGGACGGAGGCTCTGGCGAAGGCCGAGTACTCGGGCGCACCCCAGCGCTGATCGGCGGCCAGGACAGATCGAGGAAGGACAGGCGGATATGTGGGCTCAGATGCTCAGCGCGCCGGGAAAGTTCGAGGCCGTCGAGGTCGAGGCCCCCGTGGCCGCCGACCTCGCCGCCGGACAGGTGCTGCTCGCCACCAAAGCGGGCGCCATCTGCGGCAGTGATCTGCCGAACTTCAAGGGAGCGCCGTTTCCCCATCCCAAGAACACGGGTACCTGGGTGACGAGTGCACCGGGTTTCCCCTTGCACGAGGTCGTGGGCGAGGTGATCGCCTCGAGCCATCCCGACCATGCCGTGGGGGATCTCGTCGTCGGCTGGGCGTCCGGTTTCGATGCCCTCGCCGAGGTCGTCGTCGCCGACGGCGAGGGACTCGCCCGCTACGACACCACTCTCGAGCCCGCTACCGCGGTCATGTTGCAACCCCTCGCGTGTGTGCTCTACGCCGTCGAGCAACTAGGCGACCTCGCGGGCAGGACGGCGGCCGTCGTCGGTCAGGGGCCGATCGGTCTCCTGTTCAGCCACATCCTCAAGAGTCGCGGCGCGGCGCATGTGATCGGCGTCGATCGGGTCGATCGGAGCGACGCCGGAAAGGTCTTCGGGGTCGACGAGGTGGTGACCGCGAGCGCGAGCCTCTGGGCGGGGTCGCTGGCGCCGCGCGACCGGCCGCAGGTCGTCGTGGAAGCCGTGGGGCACCAGGTGACCACCATGAAGAACTGTCTGGACGCGGTAGCGTTCGGCGGTGAGGTCTACTACTTCGGGATACCCGATGATGTGGTCTACCCGGTCGACATGATGACCCTGCTGCGCAAGAACCTCACGCTGCGCTCGGGCGCCACGATCGAGCGCAGGCGCGTCCTCGCCGACGCGAGCGCCTACCTCGCCGAGTATCCGGAACTGCGGGACGCCTACGTCAGCCACGTCTTCCCGGTGGGTGAGGTCGAGGCGGCGTTCAATGCCGCCGTCGTACCGCGCCAGGGCCAGTTCAAGATCTCGATCGACATGGCATGACCGCCCGGCGTCGGTCCCAGCTTGTCGGAGGTGCGCCGTGAGTCCGGAGAGAGCGGCTGCCGAGGCGTCCGCGCGGGCGCGGCGATCCGCGGTGGCAGCGGAGCGAGATCTCACGCGCGAACTGGCCCGTGCCGGAGTCGGCGACGTTCTCACCTCCGCGGCGGACCGATCCGCCTACAGCAGCGACGCGTCGTTGTATCGCGTCGTGCCTCGGGCGATCGTGCGTCCGCGGCACGAGGACGAAGTCGCGGCCACCCTCGACGTCTGCCGTGCGCTCGGGGTGCCCGTCACCGCACGCGGCGCGGGCACTTCGGTGGCGGGTAACGCGGTCGGCGCGGGCGTTGTCATCGACTTCAGCAGGCATATGAACGAAGTCCTCGAACTCGATGTCGAAACACGCAGTGCCCGAGTGCAACCCGGAACCGTGCACGCGACGCTACAGACCGCCGCCCAGCGTGCCGGGCTGCGCTTCGGTCCGGATCCCTCGACCCACACCCGGTGCACCATCGGTGGCATGATCGGCAACAACGCTTGCGGCGCGCGGACTCTCGGCTACGGCCGGACGGTGGACAACGTCGAGAAGCTCAGTGTTCTGACCATGCGCGGGGAGCGGATCACCGCGGCGACGCGCGTGCTCGGCGCCCCGGAAGTCGGTGGGGCGCCGCGTGTGGTCGACGGACTGCGCGAGATCATCGGCGCGAACCTGGCTGTGGCGAGGTTGGAGTTCGCCACCTTCGGCAGGCAGGTCTCCGGATACGCGGTCGACAATCTGCTGCCCGAACGTGGTTTCGATGTGGGCGGCCTGCTCGTCGGAAGCGAAGGCACCCTCGCGGTCGTGACCGAGGCCTCCGTACGACTGGTGGTCGACCCGCCCCATCGGGTGGTGGTGGTCCTCGGATACGAGGATTTCGGCTCGGCGGGTGACGCGGTCTCCTCGATCCTGCCCTTCGCGCCGACCGCGTGCGAGGGTATCGATGCCAGGATCGTCGAGGTCGTGACCAGCAGGCGCGGGCCGGGTTCGGTGCCTCCGCTACCGGACGGCCGGGCCTGGCTGATCGTGGAACTGTCCGGTGCGGCGCGCGAATCCGTCCTCGAACAGGCTGACGCGCTGGTGCGTGTCGGCGGCGCGATCGACGCACGCGTGGTCACCGACCCGCGACTGGCCGCCGCACTGTGGCGGATCCGCGAGGACGGCGCCGGTTTGGCGGGCCGGGCCCCTTCCGGCCTGCCCGCGCATGCCGGATGGGAGGACGCGGCGGTGCCGCCCGCGCGTATCGGAGACTACCTGCGCGCGTTCGACGTCCTGGTGGACGCGCACGGACTCACCGCGATGCCCTACGGCCACCTCGGCGACGGATGTGTGCACGTACGGCTGGATTTCCCGCTCACCGCGACCGACGGCACCCGCCGATTCCGCGAATTCCTCCTCGAGGCAGCCGATCTCGTCGTCGGTTTCGGCGGGTCGCTGTCCGGCGAGCACGGCGACGGCCGGGCCCGCAGTGAACTGCTGCCCCGGATGTACTCGCCCGAGGCGATGGGGTTGTTCGGCGCGATCAAGGCGATGTTCGACCCCGACGGCCTGCTCAATCCCGGAGTCCTGGTCGACCCGGACCCGATGGACGCCGCCATTCGCGTCGCGGCTCCCCGGCCGGTGCGCCGACAGTTGGCGCTGGCATATCACAGTGACGGCGGCGACTTCGACCAGGCCGTGCACCGGTGCACCGGTGTGGGCAAATGCCGGGCGGATTCGACCGCCGCGGGCGGGGTCATGTGTCCGTCCTATCTGGCCACCCGCAACGAGCGGGATTCGACCCGAGGGCGGGCGCGTGTGCTCCAGGAGATGCTCGACGGCGAGCAGACCGGGGGCTGGCGCTCACCCGCCGTCCATGACGCGCTCGATCTGTGCCTGTCCTGCAAGGGGTGTGCCTCGGACTGTCCTACCGGTGTCGACATGGCCGCCTACAAATCGGAGGTATTGCACCAGTCCTATCGGCGACGGTTGCGTCCTCGCACGCACTACGCGTTGGGCTGGCTCCCACGCTGGTCTCGACTGGCCGCGCGCGCGCCACGACTCGTCAACCGGGCCATGAGAATTCGCGCTCTGCGCGGTGTGACGCTGCGGCTGGCGGGTGTCGACTCGCGCCGGTCCCTGCCCACCTTCGCCGACCAGACCTTTCGCCGGTGGTTCGCCGCCACCGCGGCAGCGCGGCGGACCGACGGGAAAGCGGTGCTGCTGTTCGTGGACAGTTTCACCAACCATTTCTGCCCGCAGGTGGCCATCGATGCCGTGCGCGTCCTCGAGGCGGCGGGCTACAGTCCGCGGATCACCGAACGCGAGACCTGTTGCGGGCTCACGTGGATCACCACGGGCCAACTGGACGCCGCGCGCCGAATTCTCGCGCGCACGCTGGAACAACTCGAACAGCCGCTGGCAGAGGGAATTCCCGTCGTCGGCATCGAGCCGTCGTGCACCGGCGTACTGCGGGGCGATCTGGTGGAGCTGATCGACTCCGACGCCGCGCGCGCCGCGGCTGCCTCCACCTGTACACTCGCCGAACTGCTGGCCCGCGACGCGTCGTGGCGCGCGCCCTCGCTCGACGGTGTACGGGTGATCGCGCAGCCCCACTGTCATCACCACGCGGTGATGGGCTGGGAGGCCGACCGGCAGTTGCTCGAGCGTGCGGGCGCGGAAGTGGTCCGGCTCGGTGGCTGCTGCGGTCTGGCCGGGAACTTCGGTGTCGAGATCGGGCACTACGAGGTCTCGACCGCGGTCGCGGCCCACCAATTGCTGCCCGCGCTGGAGGCGGCGGGCCCCGAGGATATGTTCCTGGCCGACGGATTCTCCTGCCGCACGCAGGCCGCGGATCTGGCGGACCGTGACGGAGTTCATCTGGCTCAGTTACTGGCCCGAGCACTGGAAAAGGGAGCGCAATAGCGCGGTGGGGCGTCGGCACCGGTCGCGGGCCCCGAGGAATCCGCGGCCGTCCCGACGGGCGCGGATTCGCTCGGAATTCGTTCGCGTCGGGTCAGCGGCGAGCGGAAAGAATTTCGGCGACCGCGGCCCGATGTTCGGGCGTCTCGAGCAACCGGACGTGCCAGTGGACCTCGGCGTCCGCGGCCGCCGCGATGTCGGAGCGGTCGGCAGTCGCGATATTGCTCTTGATCGCCTCCAGGGCCGGGCGAGATCGCTCGGCCAGCGTGCGCACCCTCGCCCCCGCGCGTCCGGCCAGCTCCTCGTCGGTGAACACGGCGTTCACCAACCCGAGCTCGACCGCCCGGCTCGTGGAGACCGGCTCGGCGAAGTACAGCAGTTCCTGGGCGCGTGCGCGGCCGAGCAGTCTGGTCAGCAACCACGTCGCACCGAAGTCGCCCGCCAGCCCCACTGCGGCGAATCCCGGTCGCAACTGGGCCGAGTCGGCCGCGTAACGCAGGTCGCAGGCGAGGGCGAGTGCCAGACCCGCCCCGACGGCGTGACCGTTGAGTACCGCGACTGTCGGCTTGGGGAATTCCCACAGGCGCACGGTGGTCGCGCGTTGCGCGGCGATCTGGCGGGCTATGCGGCCCTCCCGATCGGCGATGGGACCGAAGATGCTTTCTCCGCGGGCGAGGGTCTTGACATCGCCGCCCGCGCAGAACCCTCGGCCGGCACCGGTCAGCACCACCACCCGGACCCGCTCGTCGTCGGCGGCCCGGTCGAGTGCCGCGCCGAGCGCGTCGAGCATCGCGAGCGAGAGCGCGTTGCGCGCGGCGGGCCGGTTCAAGGTCAGCGTGAGGACGCCGGAATCCAGTGTCTCGAGCAGGGGTGCCCGTTCCGTGGTCTCGTCTGTGTCCACTGTCATCGACTGCCTCCTTTGATTTCCGTGCTCAGCCGATACATCCGAATGTATCGCGCGTGCGGTCGGATCCGGGCCGTGGCCACGGCTCGCTGCTCAATCGTTCGATACCGCTGTTGAATTCGTACAGATACGCGGCCAAGCGATCGATGTCCTCGGGACTCCAGTCGATGAGAACATCGCGCAGGGCCGCGAGCTTGCGCGCACGTTCGTGATCCAATACGCACGCACCACGCGCGGTGATTCGAAATTTGCGGGCGATCCCCCCGTCGGGATCCGGAATGCGTTCGGCCAAGCCGCATTTGCTGAGTGCCGCGGTTTGCCGGTGCAGGGTCGAACGGTCCAGTGCGAATGCCGCACTCAATTCGCCGATGCTCATCGGGCCCTGTATCCGGATTCGGCTGAGCACCAGATAACCGCTTCGATCGAGATCACGATCGCCACGACGGCTGTCGTAATCGAGGATGCGCCGGGTCAGCAGCATCGTCTCGAACTCCAGTCGTCGAATCAATTCGGGCCGTGTCATCGGTTACCTCGGCTAGTCGGCTGCGGCAGATCCGTCAGTCGTTCTCGGACGCCTTCTCCAGTCGGTCGAGTCCATTGATTCGTCCCAGCACCTGCGGCCGGAAGCCGAGCAGGGTTTGCACGGTCTCGGAGCCGAATCGGCGAATGGACGCCGGGCAGGTTCCAGATGCGCTGGTGATGTGATCGTCGCTGCCGTGGGCGTGTTCGCGACGGCGGCCGCGGCCGGCATCGCCGTCGGCGGCGCGATAGCGGGCAGTGCGCACCTCGTCGCGGAAGGTGGCGTCGAGGGCGTCGAGGACTACGCACCACCATGTTCGGCGAGGTCGCGCTCGGCGGCGTCCGGGTCCCGGGTCGGGACGGGGCCTCGTGCGTCGACATGGCTGGTGGACATCGGATCACCTCGGGATCGGGTCGGGCGCTGCGCCGTCGGTGCGCGCCGACCTGTCGATGGGCTCCAGGCCCGGGGTGGTCCGGCTGTCCTCGACCGGTATGAAATGCCCAGCTCGGTCGAGGTATTCATCGAGGCGAGCGATCCGACCGTCCTCGATCCGCACCACGATGCAGGCGGGCCAGGCCAGCCGCGCGCCGGTTCGGGTGTGCACGGTCATCAGATGCTGTTGGACGAACCCGGTCGGGATCGGCGCGCGTCGCACATCGGTGACCCGTCGCAGGGACGAGCCTGCGACCAGTCGCTCCCAATCCGCGCGGATGCTGTCGACGTCGTGCACCACCCGGTCGAAGGAGTGCCAGATCGTCGCGGCGTCGGTCAGACAGGCGACGGCCGCGCCGACGTCACCGTGTTCCAGTCCGATGAAGAGTCTGTCGATCACCGCGCCCTCGGTGCTGCCTGCGGGCATCGTTGCCTCCACCTCATTTACTGGATTAGATACGGTATCTGATGCCATACTGTATTCTTCACGCTTGGGTCGTGATTCGCTGTCGCTGACGCACGAACTTCCGCGGTCGGCGATCGTCTCCACGCTCATCCGTTGACGGCGCCGACCTCGACGGGCAGGTGGCTGTAGCCCCATTGGAAGCTCGAGGGGCTGCGGACCGCGCCGGTGGTGTCGATCTGGTATTCGCCGACCCGGGACAGGAATTCCTGGACGATCACCTTGGCTTCGAGGCGGGCGAGGTGGATGCCGACGCAGAAGTGCTGGCCGCGGCCGAAGGCGAGGGTGCGTGGGATGTCGCGGTTCCAGATGAATGTGTCGGCGTTGCGGAATTCGCGTGGGTCGCGGTTGGCCGATTGCGTCAGGTAGATCACGCGTTGGCCGGGGCGGATGACTTGGCCGGCGATCTCGGTTTCGACGCGGGCGGTGCGCCCGAACCATTGGGCGGGGCCGCAGTAGCGCAGCATCTCCTCGACGGCGGCGGCCGCGTTGACCTCGAGGTCGGCGCGGACGTCGGCGAGTTGGTCGGGATGTCGCGCGAGTTCCCACAGTCCGTGCCCGATGACTTTCGGCAGGGTTTCGGTGCCACCGACGAGTACGCAGGTGAGGTTGGCGGCGATTTCGAGGTCGGAGAGTTCGCGTCCGTCGAGGCGTAGGTCGAGCATGCCGTCGACCAGGTTCCAGCTGCCGTCGTGTCCTTGGGCGCGGCGCTCGGTGACCAGTGGGCGGATGAACCCGAGCATCTTCTTCTGCATGTCGGGGTCGCGGGCGAAGCCGTGGCCCTCCTCGTCGGTCGCGGTGACGGCGTTGATGGTGTCGAGGAGTTCGCTCGCCTGCTCCAGCGGGATGTGGAACAGGTGGCAGATCGTCGAGACGGAGATGATGCCGCCGAATTCGTGGACGAGGTCGAATCGGCCGCGGGGGAGTAGTCGGTCCAGTCGGTCGCGTACCAGGTCGCGGATGAAGGGTTCGAGTTTGCGCACCGCTCCGGGTCGCAGCCCTTTGCTGTGTGCTTGTCGGATCTGTTCGTAGACCGGCGCGCCGTAGGCAAGGTGGGTGCCCAGGAACGGCGCGGTAGGGGGATCGGCGGTGGCGCCATTGTTGTGCTTCAGCAGGTCCGCGCGCATGAAGACGCTGCCTTCGTTGGTGACGAAGACGTTGTCCGCGATATCGAGGAAGTCCCACGCGTCCTGGAATCGTGACAGCACGAAGGTGTCGTAGTTCTCGAGGTAGTAGACGGGGTGGTGTTCGCGGAGAATCTCGTAGAACGGCAGGGGATTGCGCATCTCCTCCTTACCGAACGGGTCATAGACGAATTCGTCGACCGATGTACTCACGGTATTTCTCCTCCTGCGAACGAGTTGCGTCCCCCGCGACCTCCGGGGACGGGAGCCGGGAGTTCCAATGTTTACGACCGGCTGTGCACATCGCGCGCGTCGCGCCGACCGGCTTCGGCTACAGCCGGTCATTACACCTTGTGACTGCTGCCACGATTCGTCCAACAACCGTTGCGACAACCAATGGTTATGACCGGCCGACCTTTCCGGCACGCATGAGGAGCTGCCCTCCGAGGGCGCATCGGAGGAATTTGCCGCACCACCTGATTGCGCGGTGGCGCCGTCGAGCCCGTATTCGAAATCGCCCGCCGAAAGGTGATCGTAGAGAACCTCTTCCGGTGTCACGCCGCGCACGCGCGCGATGGAGTCCAGGCGCTTGTCCGGTCCCGGTTCGCAGTCCAGTGGCATATCCAGCATGAACGTGGCGCCGACCCGGGGAGCGGTGGTGCGGACGAGTTCCGCCGCGCGGCAGGATCTCCCGCCATCGCCTCGGCGCTGTCCCGCTCGCCGAGGATCGCGTTTCTGCGGGCCGGGTCGCGCATGGCGAGGGCTGCGCCAATTTTAGTCGAGGCCTTCGTCGAGCACGATGCCCGGGATGTCTTCGACACCCTCCATCAACTCGATCAACCGTCGTAGTGGGTGTGGACATCGACGAAGCCGGGGACCACGAGCGCGCCGTCGGCGTCGACGACCCCGGCCGCCGGGGTGGCGATGCGCGTTCCGATCTCGACGATCCGGCCGTCGGCGACCGCGACGTCCCCGGTGTAGCGGGGTCTGGAACCGGAACCGTCGATGATCGTTCCGCCTTTGATGAATATGTCGACAGCCATAGCTCAGTCCTTCTGTGCGGTGTCGCCGGACTGCGCGGCGGCACCGAATCTCGGTGCGAACAGCGCGGGTCGGCCTGCGGCGCCCGCGGCGACCTCTTTGCGTTGGATCTTGCCGCTCTCGGTGCGTGGGAACGGCCCGTCCCAGCGGACGATCTGTTCTGGCAGTTTCCATTTCGCGAGGCCGCCGCGCTGCAATCGTGCGATGACATCGGCGAATTCGAGTGGTGTCTCCGGATCGCAGCGGATGGCCAGGGCCAGCCGTTCGCCGGTCTCTCGGTCGGGCAGGCCGAAGGCCACGCATTCCCCGAGATCGCGCAGGACCGCCGCCGCCTCGTCGATCTCACCCAGCGAGATCTTCATGCCCTTGCGGGCGACGATCTCCTTGAGCCTGCCCTTGATGATCAGCCGCCCGTCCTCGATACGGGCCTGGTCGCCGGTGCGGACCCACTCATCCTCGAACGCGCCCGCGTTGTGGGCGGGATCGAGGTAGCCGAGGAAGCGGTGCGGGCCGCGAACCAGTAGTTCGTCGTCGACGGAATCGCGTATCGCGATCTCCACCCCCGGCATCGCGGTGCCCTCGTCGGTCCCCGATTCGGTGGTGTTCGATCGGACCGTATTGCACGTCGAGAAGGGGACCTCCGAGGAGCCGTACACTCGGATGGGCTCGATGCCGTAGGTCTCGATGGCGGTGGCGACCAGTTCGCGCGGGACCGCGGTCCCGCCGAGGGCGATGGCGCGCAGCGGCAGCGCACGCAGGTCCCGTCGTCGGGTTTCGGCGAACAACTGCTCGACGATGACCGGCGCTCCGCCGATGACGGTGGCCCCGTGGGCGCGAATGCGATCCAGTGACGACGACGGATCGAAACGGTCTTCGAGTACCAGGGTCGCGTGGGCTTCCATCGTCATGTGCAGCTGCACCACGCCGGTGATGCTCGCGAGCGGACTGGACAGGAACGGGATGTCAGCGGCTCCGATGCCGAGCGCGGCGGCCATGTTCGCCGCCCCGCAGCGCAGGGTGTTCAGGCTGTGAACCACGCCTTTGGGTGTGCCGGTCGTCCCCGAGGTGAACAGCACGACTGCCGGTGCGTCGAAATCCAAGGGCGCGGTGTCGTCGGTCTGCGTCGGCCTCGCCTGTGCGATCTCGTCGAAGGTGCGCACGGGCCCGAATTCGCCCAGCCCGAGGCGTTCGATATCGGCCGACGCGGCAAGTGTCAGCCGCGGTCGCACGGCGGCGTGCGCGTGCCGGATATCGGAGAGGCCGGACCGTCGATCCAGGAGCACGGCCACCCTTCCGCTGTGCACTGCGGCCAGGTAGGCCGCCGCCGCGGCGTTCGTCAGCGGCGCCACGATCAGAATCGCGGCCCCGGTGCGGATTCCCGCGCCGTCCAGACCCGCGGAGATCGAAGCGACGGTGTCGGCGAGCGCCGAATAAGACCATGCGGCGTCGTTGTCCACGAGGGCCGTCCGGCCACCGCCCACGCGCAGCCGCTCCTCGCCCGCGTTGCTTGACTGCGGCGGCAACCACCATCCGCGCGTCCGGTAGTGCTGCGCGGAGGCGGCGGCGATCGGTCTGGTCGGCATCGCCGGGCTGTCCGAGGCCGTGGAACCGCCGTCGGCCTCTGATGGGTTACCGAATGTCATTGCTGTGAGGATCCTTTGCGCGAATGCGCGGGCGGGAGGTGTCCGCTCGCGGTTTCGGTCAGCGGCGGCGCGTCACGGGTGATGCCGTAACCGGGCTTGAATACCAGTGCCGAGGCGCGGGCCACTATGCAGTCCAGTCCGTACTCGAAATTCCGGTCGTCCGGTGCTCCGAGCTGGTGTCCGGCGCTCATTGCCCGGAACAATTCAGGCGTCTTGTCCGGGGTGATCTCGGAGCGGTCGAAGTATCCGCCGACCGCGGATTCGGGTTGCCGATGTTTGTCGTGCAGTCGTTGCAGCACCACCGACCCGTGTACGTGCAGGCAGAGCGCGGAATGCACGTCGAGTGCGTCGTCGGTCGACAGGCCTGCCTCGATGAGACCCAGGATCGCCGCGTCCATCCCCGCGGTGCGGAAGTGGGCGGCCAGTAGCGCGGGTGTCGATCTGACCAGGATCAGGTCGCAGAGCACGGTGTTCGCCAGGAGGGTGTCGCGGATACGGTGCGCGTGTGCGCGCAGCATGGCGCGCCAGTCCGCGGGCGGTGGGGCCTGCCTGCGCGGGGCTGCGGGCAGGTACCGCTGCAACGCGCGGCCTGCCATCGAGTCGAGCAGGTCGTTCTTGCGATGGAAATACCAGGAGATACTCGTGGCGCCGGTATTCAGATGCTTGCCGATGAGCGCGAAACTCAGCCGGTCGACGGAGATCTGCTCGGCCAGATCCAGGGCGCTGTCCACGATGTCCTCGACCGTCAACGAACCGCGCTCACGCCTCTGCTTCTTAGCAGTGGAGTCTCTTGCGGCCATTTCCCACCATCCTCGGGCGCGTGCGGATGCGATCGTCCGCGCGATGCGGATCGCAGGTCGGTCTCGGTGCGAACAGGACGAACACCGAGCGTGCGGGCCGATGGTTCCTGCTGTAGATACTGTAACAGGTACGGTATCTGACTGCGCAAAGTCGGGAGCCCGCCGGGGCGTCCGCATAGCGGTGTGGGGTCGCCGCGCGGCATCGCCGTCTTCGCGGAGATTTGGCCTGGTCGATAGGGGATAGTCATTACAGTATTGGATACCGCTTCTGGATCGAACGATGTCCGCGCCAGATCGGGCAGGTGATGGACACCACATACTGTAATTAATACGGTGTCTGATACCGACTTGTGGTGCAGTTCTCGGCGCGTCCTGTGATGACGCGCGACGCGGGCCGATGTCCGACACCGACGACGCGGGGTGCCGCCGTGACGGCGCGGCCTTGCGACAGAACGAAATATTGAGGAGTTGGATCGACGGGCTTTCCGACGAAGGCGTCTGGGCTGCCGATCGGCGGCCCCGCCCTCGGGCCGTTCAGTTCGCGGCGGCGTCGGCAGAGGCTGTGTCCCCGACCGATGCGGCGGTCTCAGGAGTCGCAACGCCTGCCCCGTCGAGGAATTCCCGGAAGCCGTAGCGTGGCAGCGGTCCCATGGCCAGCTGTTCGAGTACGCCGAGGCCGGATCTACCGTTCCATGTGGCCTGGACGAGCTGCTGGACGTGCAGGTTCTCGAAGCTCAGCGGGTCGAGTCGCGCGGGTTCGTAGCTCTCGGCGGCCACTGCCGACTCGCCATGCCATTTTCCGTGACCCCACACCGGATGTCCGTAGCCGAGCCCTTTCATCTGGAAGCACATGAGCGGTTCGAGTTCGATCGCGCCCAGGCTTTCGCCATCCACGGTGCGCGGGGTCAGCACCGCCGCCCGTGCGCGCCGGTGACCTGGCAGCCACGAGATCTCGTGCTCGACGCGGGCGATCCGTCGCCCGGCAGCAGGCTGAGCCGTCCCGTCGACGGTCCGGCGGGTGAGGGTGGTCTTGGGGACGAGGGCAGCGTCATGAATGCGCGGAAAGCCGTCGGTATCCTCGAATACCAAGTAGTGGAAGCATTCCGAGTCGAAGTGGATCGGAGACCACAGGAACAAGGTGCCCGCGGGCGCTATGGGCGCCGCGTCCTTGGCCCCCGGGCTCAGGCGTGCCCCCCAGGAGCGATCCTTGGTCGCGTGCGCGCCGTCGGCGAGATCGATCACCGTGCCGCCGACCTCGATGACGCCGGTCCACGTCCCCCACTGGGTCGCGCGGGTCACGTCCATCAGATGCCGATTGCCGGAGAAGGCTGTCTGGTGGACTTCCTCGATGGCCTCCGTGGTGGCGGTGTAGGTCAGATCGGCGCGGATGTCGTACTCGGGCGAGTCGACGACGACCCGGTTCACCCGCATGGGTTCGACGATCTCGATGCGCAACGGACCCAGATCCATATCGGTGGGATCAGCCTTCATGCGGGCGCTGCAATGCAGCGAGGTCTGCCTTCCGTTCACGAGAACGGAGAAGGCGCCGTCGGTGATCTGTTTGTTCGGATAGTTGCAGAAGGCGATCCCGAACAGCAGATCCTCACGAAAACCGTTGAACCAGAAACGGTCGTAGTGGTTCGGATTCCCCGCGCCGGTCTGGCCGAGCGGCAGCGAGGTCTGATGGACGGGATAGTCGTCGAACGGGATCAGCATGGCCGGTACTCCGACGATGCCCTGGTCGCGACTGCCGTGCGTCGGGCGCCGGGATTGTTCTGGAGGTCACTGTGCAGGGTGGGGCGGCGCATTCCGCGGTACGCCTCGATGATCGGGGCGAGTTCGTCGGGGCTGCTGCCGTGCATGATCACCCCGTCGACGCCGAGGTCGAACTGACGGTCCACCATCACCGCACAGTGTTCGGCCGGGCCGACGGCGGCCGCCTCCAGCCACTCCGCCGGGATGATCGTGGCGATATGGCGCAGCTGATCCGGCGTTGCGATCGTATCGATCGCCCCGCGGATCGAGGTGACGATCTCGTCGTTCCGGAAGCGCGCGAGGGCAGCGGGGTCCCAGCGGTTGGTCTCGACCATGAGATCGCCGTAGCCCTGCAGGTAGCTGGACAGCCTGCCGACGGTCTTCTGGAGGACGACATCCTCGGGGAGAGCGGAATCGATGGTCGCGTAGCACGACCAGATCCTGACCTCGGCCGGGTCACGCCCGATGCGCTCACATTCCTCGCGGACCGTGCGCACCGCGCGCGCGGTCGTCTCGTCGCTGAAGAAGGTGTGCAGCACCACCGCGTCGAAAGCCCGGGCGGCCAAGCGCAGCGACCGAGGGCCGAACGCCGTCATCAGCAGGGGGAGCGCATATTCCGGTCGCGGCCGCACGTGGAGATAGGGCCACGAACCGGCGGGCCCGTCGTGGCCGAGGATGGGCTCCCCGCTCATCATCGCCTTGACCAGACCCGCGAAATCCTCGAGTTGGGCGGTCGTCGCGGCTCCGACGCCCATCGCTGCCAGCATCGTCGCGATACCTCGGCCGATCCCGAGCGTGTAGCGGCCGCGGGTCAGTGCCTGCATGGTGTTCGCGTGCGCGACCGTCACCTGCGGATGCCGGATGTTGAAGTTGGTGACGCCGGTCGCGATGCCCAGGTCGGACGAGACGGCTCCGATCGCGCCCGCGATGGTGGCCGCTTCCTTGATACCGAGACGTTCGGAGATGAAGGCGCTGCCGATACCGAGGCGCTCGGCCGTCGCGGCCTCGCCGACGAGGGCGCGTGGATCCGGCGCTCCGCCCGCCAATGCGTAGTACCCGATTTCCGGAAGTCCTGCGGTGCTCACTGATGTCATCCTCTGTGTGTCAGGCCGAGACGGTGATCGCCTGGAACCGCGTGAATTCGTCCAAGCCGCACGTACCGTTCTCGGCGCCGATACCACCGGATTCGGTGACCTCGAAGGTTCCCGCGCCGGTGGCGCTCTCGTCATCGACGAGCATTCCGAATGCGGGCAATGGACTCTCCTTGATCGGGTCCTCCACGAGGCGCGCATCGGGTGCCCTCGGTTCGGGGCGCGCCGACCTGTGCGAGCGGCCGTGCATCAGTGGGAGCCTAGCAAGACTTAGGTTCTCATTTCAATCCATACCGGTGGTGACAAGCCTTCGCCGCGGACGCCAGCGGTATCCGGCGGCGACGTCCCGATCGACCACCGCGAGAACCGGCCGCTGTGCGTATCCTTCCGAGTACCCGATACCGCGAGGTGAGAGCGTCGATCCCGGCTATGATCGGCGCACCATGTCCGATATCGAGCCCGAGCGAGGATCGGCGAGCTACCCGAGGGCCGTCGATCCGAACACCGCGGGCCGGGGTCGCCCCCGCGATGTCGAGGTCGATCGCCGTATCATCGAGACGGCGCGCAGCGTCTACGCCGAGCGCGGCTGGTCCGGATTCAATTTCGGCGCCGTCTGCAAGGCTGCCGGTGTCAGTAAGGACGCCCTGTATCGCCGCTACCGCACGCGGGAGGATCTGCTCGCGGCGGCGCTGGATGTGCCGCCGCCCGCGATCGATCTCGCGCCGGGCGGTGATCTGCGAGGTCAGCTGATCGCGATCGCCGTCCAGACGCTCGAAGCGTTCTCCGGACAGGGCGGACTGATCGTCTTCCGTATCTTCGTGGAATCGACCGCCAACACCGATCTTGCCGAGATGTACCACCACCGGGTCGCCTTCCCGCACGTGCGGTATATGCGTGATCTGGTACGCGATGCGATCGCCGACGGAACCTTCACCGCGATCACGGATTCCACGGCCTTCGTCGACGGGCTTATCGGCGGTCTGATGATGCACGTCCTGGCCACGCCGCCGCGCAAACGAGCAGCCATGATGGCCGATGCGCAGGCGTTCGTGCGCTCTCACGTCGATCTGATGCTCAACGGGGCGGGCTATCGGCGCGACTGACCGGCGGGCGGGACCGGTTCGGCATGCGGTCGCGTACGGCACGGACAGAACGTGTCACCGGTCGCGGGGCCGGTCGGGCGTTCGGGTAACCAATCGGCCTGAAACAACGTACGACTTCGGTCCGCTGGGGCGCGCGTGGGATGACCACCTGCGTGAGCGCGCGCAGGGGCTCGTCGACGCGGTGGGCGCGTCGACGATCGACCATCACGACACCGCGGCATGGCTCGGCAGGCTGAAGGCGGGAACAACCCCGCAGTTGGCGGCCGAATTCGATGCCGGCGCACAGCGACTCGAACAGATCCTGCTCCCGTTGCAGTGGACCTCCACCGCGACGCCGCTGTCGGCGGCCGTCACCGTGGGGGCCGGGGGCGTCTACAAGGTCAACGTCTACCTGAACGTGAATTCGACCAGCGTGCAGACCACCAGCGGAGCGGTGACGGCCGCCGACAGCGGGCGGGCGGCGCCGGGCTCATTCCGGCTGTCCGGTGCTGTGGGCCGACAGGCGAAAGCGGTTGTTCCAGTCATCGATTCGACGCGCGTCGGCCGCAAGACCCGCCCTGATGTAGCCCACATCGCTGCCGAGGGTCACAAGCCGGACCCCCGCGTCGAGCAGGGTCTCGGCATGTTCGGGGCCCATTCCGGCGACTCCGGTGAATTCCCGTGAGCTTCGGCGGCTCGCACGACGGTCGCCACGGCTGACAATACGGTCTCGTTCGTCGGATTCATGCCGCCGAGTCCCACGCCGAGCGCGAGTCCCAAGTCCGCCGGTCCGACGAAAAGGCCGTCGACTGCCGGCGTCGCCGCGATCTCGTCGACGTTGTCGAGGCCCTCGGCGGTCTCGATCATGAACAGACAGGTGCTCACCGCGGCTGCGGCTTCGACGCCGTAGAAGTTGCGGACGGGGCCGAAGGACCGGGTGCCGTGCGGTGGATATCGGGTGGCATCGGCGGCGGCTCGAGCCTGTGCGGGGGTGGACACCATCGGGACGACCACGCCGATGGCGCCCACATCCAGCGCGCGCATGATCAGATCGGGCTGGTTCATCGCCACTCGCACCAGCGAGGCGCCGCCACCGAGCTCGACCGCCTGGATCACCGGCAACAGATTCATGGATTCGGTGCTGTGTTCGCCGCCTCTCGCGGCCCCGCATCCCCCGAGGCCGCAGTTCGGTCAGAGTTTCGCCGCGGCCTTCTGTCTGGTCACCGGCTCGGCCAGACGCTGCTCGTCGATGATCTTCTGCATACGTTCGATGGTCGCCGCGAGTCCTTCACCTCGCCGCTCACCGGGTGTGAAGGAAGCGGGCAACTTCTGCATCCCGTTGATGATGCCCACCGACGGGTAGTGGATCGCCCCGTCCGCGTCACACACGTAGTCGGGCAGCCGCTCGAGCACCTGAACCAGCATGCGCTTGAACAGGTTTCGCGCGAGGTTGGATCCGATGCACCGATGCACGCCGAGACCGAAACTCGCATGCCGGTTGCCGGTGCGGTCGAGATCGATCTCGTGCGGGTCGGGGAAGATGTCAGGGTTGCGGTTGGCCATGGCCCACGACAGCCACAGCCGCTCGCCCTCCTTCAATTCGATGTCGCCGACGTGCCCGTCCACTGCGACGGTGCGGCCATTGCCCTGCGCGGGAGTGTAGAAGCGCAGGAACTCCTCGGTCGCCGAATCGAGCATGGTGTCCAGATTCTCGCTCAACCGTTTACGCTCGCCCGGGTGCTGCGACAGCCATTCCAGCGAATGCGCCGACAGCGCCGTCGTGGTGTCGAATCCGCCGCCGATCAGCAACTGGCACGATCCGAACACGTCGACGTGCGGCACCGGTTTTCCATCGATGGTCAGTGAGTTCAGCGCGTCGATGAGACCCGGACGCGGTTCGGCGCGGATCTTCTTGATCCAGTCGCCCAGATGCACCTCGGCTTCGCGCAGTCGCCGCATCACATCGAGGATCTCCGGGGAGGTCGGATCGGTGTACACCGAGGCGTGCACCGGCTCGCAGAAGATGTCCCAGTCCTGCAACGGCATACCGAGCAGGCCCATCGTCAGCACCGCGGGCACGATATTCGCCAGATCGTCGATGAAATCGATCCGCCCGGATTCGATGACCTCGTCCAGGCACGCGCGGGTGATCTCGTCGATCACCGGTACCCAGCGCGCGACCGCCGCGGGCGAGAGATAGGGGTTGAGCTGCCTGCGGAAATCCTGCTGCTCCGGGGGATCCATCTCGATGAATCCGCTACGGTTGCGCTCCATGGTGTAGTTGGGGATCAGGATTCCCTGATAGCCCTTCCGTTCACCGGCCCCGTCGAAATCACTCGACAACAGATCGGGTCTACGTGCGGCCTCGAAGACCTGCGGCATATCGCTGGCAACCCAATATCCGCCGTAGGAACTCGACCACGCGATCGGGCATTTGCTGTGCAAGGTGTCGGCGCGTTCCGCGAACGAGTCACGGAACCCGGTGGTGTGCCGCTCGAAATCTATCGGGCACCCCTTGGTGCCCGGAGCGCTACCCGTGCTGTCTGAAGCCATATCTCGATTCCTCAGCCGATCACTGTTCGATTATCGCGCGCTCGGGGCACGATCTGGCTGCATCGCGGACACGCTCGACCTGATCCGGCGGGATCTCCCCCTCGAGTGCGGTCGCATGACCGTCGACATCGTCGAGGGTGAACGCGTCGGGCGCGGTCATCCAGCACAACGTATGCCCCTGACACAGACCCTGATCCACTTGAACTTTCATCTAGATCGTCTTTCCCTTGTTCGTCCCGGGGGCCCTTGAGATGTACATCGCACCGAGCGGCGACTGAGATCCGAATCACCGTAACGGCATCGACGGTGGTTCGCGCTGAGCTGCGCGGTCGACTCGAATGCGGCTCCGCTCGAAAGTTGCTGCGGCGTGAACGGATTGGATGCCTAACGTAGTTCGAGTAGTCTCGCGAGCACCCGCTCGCGGAGTTCGCCGCTCACCATTGTCTCCGATCGTGGGAGTCTGCCGTCGAGCCGAATGCGCCGCGGACACACGCGACGAACCTCGTACCTGCCGGTATCGTCGGCGCGGCCCCCGCAGGCGGGAGGTCGGGGGGTGGGTGACGGGCAGTGGTCCGCTGTACCCCGGCGTCGCGCGGGCGCCCGATCCGTGTGGTATGCCTAGCTGCCGATCACCGTCGCGGCGCGCGTGCCCGCGATGCTGATCGGATCCGTGGCGAGCGTCCCGGGCAGGCCCGCCACATGGATCACCGGATCGATGTCGTCGGCCGGCCTGGCCGGCATACTCTCGAGGTTGCCGGTGTCGGCGAGATCGCAGAACAGGTGAGTCGGGGGCGGTACGCGAGGTGATGTCGCAACCGGAGATTCGCGCACGGTCACTCCATACTCCTGCGAACTATCGTGATCGGGATCACTTCCATGGACGCCACCCTAATACCGACTGTGATGGTCGGCAAGTGACGATTCGCCGCCGGGGGCCGCTGGTGATCAATGCGGACGCTGTTCGAACGGCGCTGGCCTGTGTCGGTTGTATCGCGCTTGACCGGGTGTGACCGGTCGCCGAATTGCGCGCTCCGACCGGGGGCGCGTCAAGAACTAAAACTAGAATCTAATTATTAAAATCTTCGCGGGCTGAGGCCTGGCGTCGTGCCGCGAGGGCCGTCGGTGGGGGCGAAGATCTCGCCGTGGAAGCGGGGGCTTCTCTTGATTTCGACGTCAGTGTAGAATTTGACTCTGCAACCGCCCCGGAGCACGCGTCCATCAAGCACGTGGACAGGCGCGACCGCCGCGGCCGTGAGTATCAGAAAGGGGCGCCGGCATGCCGTTCCGCCTGAGCATTGATCGAAGTCGGGAAGCCTGCCGTCCGGCGGGCGCGGACGTCCGGCCCCGACTCCCGCGCACGACCCCCGACAACCACTGAGGCTGGGGAGTTGGACGCGACAATGGCGACGCGCGATGTGCATCTGCGGATCCGGTTGGCCGGAAGGGTCTTCGACTACGCGGCAACCGCCGAGGCGGCCCGCAATATGATCGCGGATTGCGCGAGCCGATGCTGGTGTGTGGTCGAGTTGGTCGATTCGCCCGACGATCTGCATCGGCTGCCGCGGCTGCCGTGTGAACGACTGTTCCGGGGGCCATGACCGGTTGCTGCCGCTCCGACGGATTGCCCCGGTCCGGCTCGTCACGCTGAATCGGCCCGAGGTGTTCACTGCGGATCCACACATATCGCTGGCCGTATTCGCGCGGGTGGCACCGTTGTCGTGGACCGCTGAGGACAGGAAAGCAAGTCAGCCATGAATACGGGGCCCAGAATTCCCGCGAAGCCGTAAGAGATCACCGCTACTTGGCTGTCGGCTGTCCTCGGCAGTGCTGAATCTCCGGTGTCCATCACGGATGTCGGGGTGACATCGGTGGGCACCGGACAGACCGCCGCCGCCTATCGGGCGGCGGTCGGCTACGAGACGCGACCGCTCGGGCTGCCCGAATCCTTCATCGTCGAATTGCCGTATCCCGACGATGAGGTCTGCGCGCGTGTCGATGGGCTATCGATCCGAGCACGCGTTCTACACCGAAGTCGCGCACACCGTGCGCGCACCGCTGCCGCCGCTGAGCGAGGCCAACGCGTTGGTGGCATCCTGGTTGATGCTGGAGCCGGATCGGTATTGCCTGCTGCACGGGGACTACCGGCTGCTGGCAGGACTACATTCTCGGCCTGCTCCAGATCACCTTGATCGCCAGTTTCGGCACCGCCTTCTCGGCGTCCACCGATCGGGGTGACGAGATGATGGTGACGATGCTGGAATGGGCTGCCGGGCCATCCGCGAACTGGGTAGCCTCGAGCTGATCCGGAAACTGTCCTGAGGCAACGGTTCCGCCGGGACCGCGTGCGCGTCAGGCCGGGCTGTCTCGACGAACGAAGGCGAGGAAGCGGTCCGCGAGTATCTCGATGACGAGCGGATCGGTCGCCACACCCGAGTCCAGGGCGGCATGGCTGCTCTGGTCGAGGATCTCGTACAGCAACAGCCATGCCTCCAGCCATCCGCGTCGCTGCGCGGGTGCGTCGGGATCGACCGCGAAGGCCGGAATCGCCGCGCCGAGTCCGGCGATGAGCTCGCGGATGTATTCCTGCGCGCGGGGGGTGAAGTCGCCCTCGTCCGCGGTGGCCTGGGTGAAAGCCCGCAACAACCTCCGGTTGGCCTGATCGGCCTGGAAGATCTCGGTGATCCATTCGACGACGGCTTCGCGTCGTGTGAAGTCGACGGCCATGATGTGCAGGAACATGGGCCGGGAGGTTTCGGCTGCCGCGTCGAACAGGTGCGCGGCGAGATCGGCTTTGCCACGGAAATGCCGGTAGAAGGTCATTCGACTCATGCCCGCGGCGGCCGCGATCTCCTCCACCGAGACGGGGAGATAGCCCCGGTCGCAGAATTCCCGCGCCGCGGCCGCGAGTAGACGCTCGCGACTGTTCCGTTTGCGCTGCCGATGGAAGGCGGCCAATGCGGCGACACGCGGATCGGGGACGTCGTCCTGCGACAACGCCCTCGCACCGTGACCCGCTGTGTCGGCCACAGTCCTATCCGGAGGCCGCGCTGAGCGCGATATTCGTCTCGGGACCGATGAATTCGCCGGGGAAACGACCGGTGAAGGCGTTGTTGTCGAAGATCGGTACACCGTGGACCAGGGTCAGGCGCATCGGGGCCGCCGCTCGCGTGTAGCGGTAGGTGCGCCCGCCGCGTCCATCCCAGACATCCCAGATCTTCTCTTCCGGGCGCCGTTCGATCTCGTCGAGATCGAAGACGGTGATATCGGCGATCTTTCCGACGGCGATGAGCCCGCGCTGCTGGAGACCGAAGAAATCGGCGAGTTTGCCCGTGAGCACATGTACGCCTTCCTCGATCGTGAGCAGTTTCCGGTCGCGGACGAAATCGGTGAGCAGATAGACATTGTCGCCCGCACCGCAGAACATCTTGCCATGGGCGCCCGCGTCGGAGATATTGCCGACCGAGTTCGGATCCCGCAGCAACTCCAGCAGGACCTGCTCGTCACATTCCCACGAGCGCTTGTGGACAACCGATTCGGCACCGTTCTTGAACACCCAGTCGGCCAGCGCGTCCGAGGGATGGGAGAGTCCGGTCTGTGCGATGTAGTCGGCCAGGGTGATGCCGACCGGACCCCATCCGGTCTCGCTCTCGCGCAGCGTCAGCGCGGACGGGTCGTGAAGATAGGAGTGGCTGTAGGCGCCGTCCCAGCCCGCGCGGGCGTCGGCGAGCCAGTCCGGATCCAACAGCATGGCGCTCTTCTCCTCCCAAGTCACCGCGTCCACCACGGTCTGCCAGACCTGGTTGCCGTTCTGCGCGAAGACCAGCGATCGGGCGAAGTTGATCACCGAGGTCGGTGAGACGTGGTGGAATCCGGTGTAGATGTCGAGCCCTTCGGCCTTGAATCGCTCGTGCAGCTCCTTCGAGCGTTTGCCCACCTCGGCCTGGAATTTGAGAGTGGGCAGGCCTGCCCATTGCATCCGCACGCCCGCCTGCTGGGCGATCCGGCCGAGCCGTTCGGTCTGTTCCGGCCCCGTCATGCGCATGAAGTGGTCGACGATGACCTGGAAGGTGGCGCCCTCGTAGCGGGCCAAGACCTCGAGCAGCGCACGGTATTCGGCGTCGTCGGCGAGCTGGGAGGGCAGGGGGCGATCGTGTTTGTCGTAGTCGAGCTGATTCGACGACAACCCCATGGCGCCCGCGGCCAGCGCATCATCGAGCAGCGCGCACATCTGCTCGATCTCCTCCGGTGACGCGGTGCGTTTCCATGCCTCCTGGCCCATGACCGTCAAGCGGATCGGGATATGACCGCAGAACGCCGCGTAGTTGACCGGCACCCGCACATTGCGCATCATCGACGCCTTGTACTCGCTCCACAGGCTCCAGTCCCACGGCACGAGTTTCTTCATCGGTTCTTCGGGAATGTCCTCGAAGAAGTTGAAGATCTCGATCAGATTCTCCTGATCCTCCGGATTCTTCGGCGCGGGCGCCATCGAGAAAGCGCAGTTGCCGTTGATGGAGGTGGTCACGCCGTAGGCGGGCAGCGGCTCCATGTTCGGCGACCACCAGACCCCGCCGTCCCAGTGGTTGTGCGTTTCGATGAATCCCGGGGTCACGTAGCAGCCCGTGGCGTCGATCACCCGCTCACCTGTGCCTGCCCGCAGGTCGGTTCCGATCTCGGTGATGCGGCCCTCGTCCACACGCACGTCCGCGGCGTAGGCCGGAGCGCCCGATCCGTCGACGACGGTGCCGCCCTTGATCAGTAAGCGAAAACCCATTGTCCCAACTCCTGTTTCGCGAAATATCAGCCTGGGCCCAGCTACAGTTACACCGTGTCACACAAGGCTGATGTGACACACTGTAACGCTAGTCGGTGGCGCTCGGAGCCGAACGGGATGGTTTCGTCGGGAAGTCGCCGAAAACCCGGATGCCCACCCGGCCTGCAGAAGGTATTGAAAGGTAAACGGTATTAGATACCGTATAGGGATCTATTCGGTGTGCCGCCGTGGCGGCGGACGGTGTGTTCGGCGGGCAACGCAGGTCCGTGCACTCGGCGCGTTTGGGAGAGGCAGCCACCCGGTGGGCCGGACGGGACGTGCCGCTGGACGTTGTTCTCGGTTTCCGTGCACGAGGCGTTCCAGCTCGGTGTGGATCTGATCGCGACCGAGGGGGTTGCTGATCAGCGGTCACCGTCCGGCGAACTGCCTCCGGTCCGTCGAACCGGAGATCCGGGAGCCGACGTCGCCGCGCGGCTGATGTCGGGTCCGCACTAGTCACGACCGCGACCGAACGCGCGGGCCGACGCTTGGACGCGTGCGATCGGGCCGTCCGATGAACGCGACGAGTCGCCGCCGTGTCACCGGTCGAAGATTCCGAGGGCTCGATCGCAGATCGTGGCGATACCGTCGACGTCATCGGCGATGTCGTCGTAGTCCATCTGGCCGTGCGTCCAGCGGAGCAGACCGGCCCAGTACACCTTGTCCATGTAGTCGACCATGGTGTCCCAGTTCCTGCGTTTGGCCCCCGTCGGTGGTTCCCAACCGCTTGAGCCCTTGACGAGGACGCGTCGGTCGCGAACGAACTCGTCGGAACTCAGCATCGACAGCATGTAGGTCCGCAGCATGTTGGGGTGTTGTTTGAGGACGGCGGCGGAGGTGTGGATGACGTGACGCAGTTCTTCCAGGGTTGAGAGTTGCTGTGCGGATGGGCTGACGTCATCGACGACCTGCCTGATCCAGGTGGTGCCGAGAACGTAGGCGAGGTAATCGCGTGACTTGAAGTACCGATAGATGGTTGCCAGAGCGACGCCGCTCTCCTCCGAGATGGACCGCATCTGCAACGCGTCGTAGCCGCCGGCATCCGCGATGCGGTGCGCGGCGGCGAGGATGGCGTCGTACCTCTCTCGCTGCGCCTGCGATGTCCCGCGTCGGCCGATGCCGATTTCGGTCGCCTCCCGCGGAGGCACGTCCCGCAACAACCGTGATGCTCCCTGTTCGTCGCCATTGGCTCGTACGGCCCCGAGGATATCGAACGACCTAGGAGTGACAGCGTACTGCCTGGAAAATCGAGAACCAAGTTATAGAACATGGTTCTTGACTGACCTCCCCGTCGTCCTTTAGCGTCGGTCGCTGGGGCGGGACCGACCACTTCGCGTGGCGTAACGGGCTTCGGGAAAGGTACATGGTGGAGACGTTCAAGGCTCTCGGCGACAAACTGTCGAATTGGGGGCGGTGGGGTGTCGATGATCAGAAGGGCACGCTGAACCTCATCACCGCCGAGATGGTGCGCGCGGCATCGGGGTCCATCCGGTCGGGCAAGGTCTTCGAGCTGAGCCTGCCGCTCGGGCACGACGGGCCTCAGCGGGGCGGACATGGGCGTTTCAATCCGCAGCATTCGATGAGCGTGTTGCCGGGGGAGTTCGCGACTCCGGACGGGCTCGTCGTGACCGATGACGTGCTGATCCTGCCGCTACAGTGCGCGACCCAGTGGGACAGCCTCGCCCACGTCGGCTACGACGACAAGTTCTACAACGACGTGACCGCCTCGGAGTCGGTCACGGCCAGGTTCGGCGCGAGCCGCAACAGTATCGACGCGGTGCTCCCGGGTGCGGTCGGGCGCGGTGTCCTTCTCGACATCGCGCGGCTGCGCGGCGTCGAATGGATTCGAGCGCAGGATGATCCGATCGGGCCGGAGGAACTCGAACGTGCTGAGGCCGAGCAAGGTGTGCGAGTCGGCGCAGGCGACATTCTGCTGGTTCGCACCGGCTGGCGACGCAAGGCCATCGTCGAGGGCTGGTCGAAGGAATGGATCACGGTGAATCCCGGTCTCGGGCTCGACTGTGCCGAATGGCTCTGCGAACGGGAGGTTTCGGTGCTCGCCGCGGACAACTGGGGCGTCGAGGTGCAGCCGTCGCGTACGGACGGGGCCTATCTGCCGTTGCACTGCGTGATGCTGCGCGATGTCGGAATGATGTTCGGTGAGATGTTCGACCTCGAGGATCTGGCGGCGGACTGTCTGGATGACGGGCAGTGGGATTTCTTTTTCTCCGCGCCGCCGCTGCGGGTCGTGGGAGCGGTGGGGTCTCCGGTAGCCCCGATCGCCGTCAAATGACTTCGAGTACCGCTGCCGAGGAGTGCCGCTGATGCCTGTTTTCCGATACCGGTGGTCGTCGCGGCCGGGGCCACTGACGGTCGAGGATTATCGCGAGCGCGCACGTCGCGCGGTCCCGGACATGGTCTGGGCCTATGTCGATTACGGCGCCGAGAGCATGACGACGTTGAACGCGAACAGGGCCGCGTTCGACCGCTACATGCTCAAATCCAAGGTTCTCACCGGCCGCGAGGCGAAGGATCTGGGCACGACGATCGCGGGTCAGGACATCTCCGCGCCTATTCTGCTGGCACCGACCGGCGCGGCGGGCCTGTCGCATTGGACCGGTGAACTGGGTGCGGCGCAGGGCGCGGAAGCCGCGGGCACGCTGTCGATCGTGAGCACCGCGGCGTCCTACTCGTTCGAGGAGATAGCCGCGGGTACCCGACGCGGACACTTCTTCCAGCTCTATCCCTGGGCGGATACGACAACCGGCCGACACGACCTGACGCACGCCATGATGAAGCGCGCCGCGAATGCCGGCTACACCGGGATGTTCGTCACCGTCGATGTGCCGACCCACGGTAATCGTGAATCGGAGCAGAAACGTGGTATGGGCAATCCGCCGGTGCTCACGCCCGCGCGTGTCCTGAACGCCGGGCTCAGGCCCAAGTGGTGGGCCGCGTTCCTCCGGCACGAGCGTATGTCGTTGCGAAATCTGGTCGATCCCGGTGAGAAGGCCGGTGGCGCGAAGACCGCCATGAAGACGCTGAACCGGCAGTTCCGCATGATGCGACCGGAATTGAACTGGGACGACTTCGCGTGGATGCGTGAGAACTGGCATGGGCCGCTCTATATCAAGGGTGTCCTCGACGCGGCCGACGCCGTGCGCGCGGTAGAACTCGGAGCCGACGGTATCGTGGTCTCGAATCACGGTGGCCGACAACTCGATTGCGCCCCGGCGGCGATCGACGCGTTGCCCGCCATCGCCGCCGGGGTCGGTGATCGCGCCGAAGTGCTCGTCGATGGCGGCATCCGCCGGGGGACCGACATCATCAAGGCGCTGTGCCTGGGCGCGGATGGCGTCTGCATCGGCAGGCCCTACCTCTACGGCCTCGCCGCAGGCGGGCCCGACGGCGCCAGGCATGTCGTCGAGATCCTGAAGACCGAGATGCGGCGGGCCATGACGCTCATGGGCGTCGCCGAGCTCGCCGAGCTCGACGAGTCGTGGCTGATCCCTGCGGGAGCGCCGGTCCCGGTCGTCGACCGCTGACGTGCCCATTCGAGGACCCCGCAGAGAGAAAGCTGTACGCCATGACAGAGCGAGTAACGCGATGACCACCACCTCGTCCACCATTCCCACCGTGAACCAGGATCTGACCGACTGGGACTTCTGTCAGGATCCCTACCCCGAGATGGCGCGCTGGCGTCGCCTCGGGCCGGTCGTCTACAACGAGTTCGCCGACCATTACATGGTCACGGGGTACCGCAACTGCTCGCGAGTGCTCGCCGCGGTCGAGAAATTCGGCTCGCAGGATCTCGAGGCACTCTTCGTCCGTGCGTTCGGCGGGGTGACCATGGAAGCACTGGATTCGCAGCGCCACCACGATATACGCGGTATCTGGTCGAGATTCTTTCAGCGGGACTCGCTGGTTTCGCAGCAAGAGTTGGTCACCGATATCGTGACGTCGCAGGTGGATCAGTTCGTGGAGCGGCTGCGCTCGGGTGAGTCCATCGACGCGATACCGAATATGACGCGCGCCATCCCGACTCTGGTCATCGCGCGGATGCTGGGTATCGATGAGTCGATGCACCAGCAGTTCAGCGAGTGGAGCGACGCGATGGGCGGGTCTCAGGAAGGAGCCTACGACTCGACTCCCGAAGGCCGGGCGATCCTGCGCAAGGGCGCCGACGCGACGGCGGCACTCAACGCGTATATCAAGGAAGTCATCGGGCGACGTCGAGCTGTCGGCCCGGGTGCGGATCTGGTATCGATGATGGTCTTTCACGACTACGCCAAGGAGATGGCAGAGCAGGAGATCATCGCCAGCAATACCCAACTGGTGTTCGCGGGCAATGAGACCACAGCCAAGCTCATGGCCACGACTCTCGTCGCGCTGGCCCAGCATCCGGATCAGCGTCGTGCGCTCGCCGCCGACCGGACATTGATACCCCGAGCCATCGAAGAGATCCACCGCTGGCAGACATTGGTGCAGGTATTGCCCCGGCGCGCACGTTCGGACGCCTCGGAGGTAGACGGTGTCCTGGTGCCCCGCGGCGCGGAGGTGAAGGTGTTGATCGGCGCGGGCAATCGTGATCCCGAACGTTGGGAACGTCCCGATGAACTCGACATTCATCGGGAGCCACGTCAACATCTCGGCTTCGGTTTCGGCATGCATTCCTGCCTCGGGCTCAACCTGGCTCGGCTCGAGGTGCAGATCTGGTTGAACCAGGTACTCGACAAGATGCCCGAGTTCGAGTTGGCGGACGAGATCGTTTACGGCCGCGGTCTGGGACTTCGCGGACCGAAGGCGGTACCGCTCGTCGTGTGACGAAAGGCTTCGCTCCCGAAGTGTTGTTCGCTCGGGTTCGGCAGTGCGGGCTGCAGAGCCGAGGGTGACGCCGGCGCAGGTCGGTGTCACCGGGGCGGCCCGCGCGATCATCGATACTTCTCAAAATGAGAATCTAGTTCTAGTATTGCCTCGAGCGCCTGTTCTCACCCGCTCGCGGCGCATGCACGAAAGAAGGTCCGATGGCGACTACTATCGGCGCGGTTCGCGCGAGCGGTCGGCAGGGCTTCTATCGGTTCGCGAGCGACCATCGGGATCGAACCGCTCTGATCATTCCCGGCGGTGCGACGATGACCTTCGGATGCCTGCTCGACCGCGTCAACGCGCTGTCCCACGGCCTGCGCGGTCTCGGCCTTACGCGCGGTGACGTGGTGGCCGCGGCGGTGCGCAACGGATTCGAGTACATCGAGCTGTTTCTCGCGACTGCCCAGGTGGGTATGTATTTCGTGCCGATCGACTGGCGGCTCGGTCACCGCGAGACTTTTCATATCGTGCACGACAGCGACGCGACCGTGTTGATCGCCGAAGCCGAAAGGGTGGCGGGATGGAGTGCCGACGCCCTTCCGGACAGGCTCTTCGTCTGCGGCGGGACGGTCGAGGGATGGCGGCCCTACGAATCGCTGATCGCAGATCAGCCGGTCTGCTCGCCGGAGGATCGATCCGCGGGCAGCCTCATCGGCTACACCGCCGGAATCACAGGCCGCCTCAAGGGCGTCAAGTGGTATCTTCCGTCGACGCGGCCGGAACAGGTGATCACGCGGCATCTCATGCCGGTCTTCGCCGCGTACGGCGCGGAGGTGGGCAGGGGAGTGCACCTGGTCTGCTCCCCGCTCTATCATTCCGCGCCGGGCGCGTTCGCGATCGGACTGCTGCATTTCGGGCACACCCTGGTCATCCAGTCGAGTTTCGACGCGGAGGCCTTCCTGCGCGACGTGGATCGCTACCGCGTGACCAGCAGTCACATGGTTCCCACACATTTTCACCGCCTGTTGCGCTTGGCCGACGTCGCCTGCGCCGAATACGACCTCGCCAGCCTGGAGTTCCTGATTCACGGCAGCGCACCCTGTCCGATACTCATCAAACAGAAGATGCTGGACTGGCTGGGACCGATCGTCTGGGAGTATTTCGGTTGCAACGAGGGCTGGGTGTCCCGGATCAGTCCCCACGAATGGGTCGGAAGACCAGGCAGCGTGGGCAAGGCTTTGCCGGATCTCACCGTCGCGATCGTGGACGACGCCGGCGACATCATGCCCCCCGGCATGCCCGGCACGATCTATTTCGGCTCCGACGAACATCGGCCCGTTTTCGAGTATCAGAACGATCCGGACCGCACTGCGGCAGGCCGACTCGGGAATCTCGTGACCGGTGGCGACTACGGCTACGTCAGTGAGGACGGGTACATCTATCTGCTCGACCGCCATGCCGACGTCATCGTGTCCGGCGATGTGCGTATCTATCCCGCCGAGATCGAACAGTATCTGATGCTCCATCCGGCGGTGTCCGATGCGGCGGTGGTCGCCATTCCGGATGCGATTCCGGGGCGCCGCGTACTGGCGGTGATCCAGCTGTCCACCACGTCCGGTCCGAGTTGGGTGGTGGAAAAGGAACTGCACGAGTACTGCGACGATGCGCTCGCGGCCACCAAACGGCCGGAACGCTTCGGCTTTCTCACGGATTTTCCCCGTACCGACACCGGAAAACTTCGGCGCAACAAGATCCGCGAGATATTCGCCGATGTGCAGTTCATGACGTCGGTGCCGCTCGAGGGCCGGGAGTATTCGGGTCACGGCATGTCCTGGCCCGACGGCAAGTACTAATGGTTCTGCGCATCACCGCCCGCACCGGGTATCGGCCGGCGCCGTCGCCGGTCGTCGCGGTCACCTGCGGGGGTCAGGCGCGAGTGGCGCGGTGGTACCGGTTGGAACACATCGGGATCACCTGCGCCGCAGCATCTTTTCGTTGCGCTCGGTGAAGGGCGGGCGCGCGATGCGCATCAGGAAGTCCGAAACGTTGCGGCGCACGAGGACCGAGCGCTCGTGGCTGAACACTCGCACGCTCCGCTCGCCGTGATACGAACCCGTGCCGCTGGTGCCGACACCACCGAAAGGCAGGTCGGGAACACCCAACTGGAGCATGACGGCATTGACGGCCATCGAACCGGACGTGGTCTGTTCGACGAGTGTCTTCCGCGCGGCGGCGGAGTTGGTGAAGGCGTACAGGGCCAGGGGGTGAGCGCGCCCGTTGATGATCCGTACCGCCTCGTCCAGATCGGCGACCGTGACGATGGGCAGGATCGGGCCGAGGATCTGCTCGCTCATCACGGGGGAGTCGAGGTCGACATCCACCAGGACGGGCGCGCGACCTGGTCGGCCAGTGATCCTCGGGTGGCCTGTGACGCCACGGCGGTCATGGTTGAACTCCTACTTCGCCCTGAGGGTGCCCGGCCGGAGTGCCGCACCGGAGGTGTTCGGCATGCCGGGATTTACACGGCCGTTCGATGTCCGGAGACCTGCGGGCATGTGACACCGAACCTTCCGAACGATAGTTCAGTTGTCCACATCGGCGTTCGGTGACGGCTGCCCGTCGCCTCGGCTCGCCAGTTCGGCGGCGCCCAGTTCGGCGGCGATGAGGTCGATGAACTTGTCTCCGACCCGGCGGGCGTCCTCATAGGTGCCCGCCGACAGTCGGATGCGCGTGTAGATGGTGTTGTTGATCGCCCACAGCATCAGCCCGAGGTCGTGGGCGCGGTCTTCGCCCAGTAGCGACAATTCGCTGTTGAACCACTCGAAGCCCGACTGCTGGTATGTGGCGAGCAGTTTCTGGACGACGGGATTGGTACTAGCGTGCAAGGTGTGCTGCATGGCCAGGAAGTGCGGGTATTTCTTGTTCGCCGCGACCATCATGTGCAGCTTGGAGCGTAGTCGCGCTGCGGCGCCTGCGGCTGGGTGGCGGGCCGGCTCGCGAACCGGGCGTACCCATTCGAGGAGTGTGATCGCGTAGAGGTGTTCCTTGGACTCGAAATAACGGTAGAGGGTACCCAGCGCTACTCCGGCTCGTTGGGCGACGTCACGGATCTGGATGTTCTCGTAGGGGCGTTCACCGAGAAGGTCGATCGCGGCATCGATGATCTGACCGCGCCGGGCGAGCTGCCATTCCGGTAGCGGCTTCTCGCTCGACGAGTTCGCGGTGTTTCGCCCGGCCATGGACTCCCCGTTCTTCTGTGCGGCAGGTTCGCTCGAGTCGCAACGCCGACGAGCCTATCGCTATCCGATGGCGCCGAAGCCGACGGTGGACTTCGCAAGTTTCTGAAGTTAGAGTCTAATTCTACTACCATCGGTACTCGGGCGCCGGGTGCCGACACTCGCATCTGCTCGCATCGATCATCAGAACAGTGGAGAGATTCATGGATGATGTCTTCATCTACGACCACGCCAGGTCACCTCGCGGGCGAGGAAAGCCCTCCGGTGGGTTGCACGAGATCACCTCGGTCAGTCTCATCACGCAGGTACTCACCGCGCTGCGAGAACGCAACCGCCTCGCTCCTGACGCCATCGACGATGTCGCGCTCGGCGTGGTGAGCCCCGGCGACGAAGCGGGCGCGACGACGGTGCGGATGGCACCGATCGCCGCGGGCTTCGCCGATTCGGTCGGCGGTCTGCACCTGAACCGCGCCTGTGCGTCGGCCATGGAAGCCGTCGTCATCGAGGCCGCGAAGATTCGCGCGGGCTGGGCCGACGCGGCCATCGGCGGCGGCTACGAGAGCATGTCCCGGGTGCCTCCCGGCACCGGGGGCGGCGGCGCGTGGGGCGTGGATCCCCGGCTCACGGCCGATCATCCGTTCATGATGCAGGGTGTCGCGGCCGACTTGTTGGCGACGCTGCGCGGCATCGGTCGCGCCGACCTCGACGCATACAGTCTGGCCAGTCAGGAACGGGCCGCCAAGGCCCAGGCGGGGGGATTCTTCGACGACGCGTTGGTGCCGATCACCGATATCCTCGGCACCGTCGTGCTCGATCGTGACGAGCATCCGCGCCCTGGCACGACCCTGGAGGGTTTGGCCGCGCTGCCGGCGGCATTCGAGTTCGAGGGTCGCAAGCTCGGGTTCGACGACGTGGCCATCCAGCGGTTCCCGCAGCTCAGCGAGATCCACCATGTGCACACGGCCGGGTCGAGTTCCGGAGTGGTCGACGGCGCGGCGGGCGTGCTGATCGGCAATCGCGAGTTCGGCGAGCGGACCGGGCTGCGTCCGCGCGCGGTGATCAAATCGTCGGTATCGTTGGCTTCGGATCCGCTGTTGTTCCTGGACGCGCCGCCCGAGACCTGCCGCCGCGCTCTGAAGCGCGCCGGTCTCGGGGTTTCCGATGTCGACCTGTGGGAGTTGAACGAGGCGTTCGCGGTCGTTCCGCTCGTGCTGATGAACGAGCTCGGTGTCGAACACGACCGGCTGAACGTCAACGGGGGCGCGATCGCCCTCGGACACCCGCTCGGGGCTTCCGGGGCCATGATTCTCGGCATCCTGCTCGATGAACTCGAGCGCCGGGACCTGGCCACCGGTGTGGCCTCCTTGTGCGCCGCGGGCGGTATGGGCATCGCGACTGTTATCGAACGAGTCTGAGACGGACGAGAAGAAATGACCGATACAACGATCAGCAGCATTGCCTATGCCGTCGACTCCGACGGCATAGGCACCCTCACCATGGACACCCCGGGCGCCTCCGTCAACTCGATCGGAGCGCGTTTCCTCGCCGATCTGGTCGAGGCGATCGAGCGTGCCGCGACCGACGACGCGGTCCGCGGCATCCTGCTCGTCTCCGGCAAGGACGGTTTCCTCGCGGGCGGTGACCTCAAGGAGATGGGTTCGGACAAGCCGCGGACCACCGTCGAGTTGACCCCGGCGCAGCGGCTGGATCAGCAGCAGGGCCTGTCGAACGCGGTGCGGCGCCTGGAGACCTGCGGTAAGCCGGTGGCTGTCGTCATCAACGGCGTCGCGGCGGGCGGCGGCCTCGAACTGGCGCTGGGCTGCCACTATCGCGTCGCGCTCGACGACCGCGGCGTCCTGGTCGGACTGCCCGAATCCCAGGTGGGCCTGATTCCCGGGGGCGGAGGTACCCAGCGACTACCGCGACTCATCGGTATCGAGAAGGCCGTCCCGCTCATGTTGCAGGGGACACTTGTGTCCGCACGCGAAGCCGAGGCACTCGGGATCGTGGACAGGGTGTTGCCGCGCGAGGAAGCACTCGCCGAGGCCAAGCGGTGGTTGCTCGAGGACGGGGATCCGGTCGCGCCCTGGGACAAGAAGGGTTTCGAGATCCCGGGCGGCCTACCGTCGCGTTCGCCGGGCGCGGGCCGGGTGTTCCTGTTCGGCAACACCATGACCAAGGCCAAGACCTTCGGCAACGCCCCCGCGCAGTCCGCCATTCTCGCCGCGGTGTGGGAGGGCGTTCGCCTGCCGTTCGATATGGCGGTTCGCCTGGAGGGCAAGTACTTCCAGCGCATCTTCGAAGACCCCGTCTCGCGGGCGATCATCAAGACGATGTTCGTCAGCAAGAAGTCGGCCGACAAGCTCAGCGCCCGTCCGGCGGGGATTCCCAAGGCCGACCTCGGGACACTCGGCATCGCGGGCGCGGGCACCATGGGCGCGGGTATCGCGCTGGCCGCGGCGAAGGCCGGACTGCGGGTCGTGCTGCTCGACGCGACCGAGGAGAAGGCGACCGCGGGCAAGGGGTATGCCGCGAAGCGGCTGAACCGTGATATCGAGAAGGGCCGCTCGACCGAGGAGAAGCGGGACGCGATTCTCGCTCGTATCGAGGCGACCGCCGATTTCGCCGATTTCGCCGACGTGGATTTCGTGGTGGAGGCGGTCTTCGAATCCAAGGACGTCAAACGCGAGGTCTTCGCGAATATCGCGAAGCATCTGCCCGCGGGGGTCGTGCTGGCCTCGAACACCTCGGCGCTGCCGATCACCGAACTGGCCGAGCTGACCGATCGTGCCGAGGCGTTCATCGGCATGCACTTCTTCTCGCCCGCCGAACGTATGCCACTGATCGAGATCATCCGTGGCCGGACGACTTCCGATACGACGCTGGCACACGCGCTGGATCTCGCTCGGATCCTGCGCAAGACCCCGATCGTGGTCAACGACAGCTGGGGCTTCTTCACCAGCCGGTTCATCGGCTCGTTCCTCACCGAGAGCATGCGGATGGTCCAGGAGGGAGTCCTGCCCGCACTCATCGAGAACGGCGCACGCATGATCGGTATGCCGCAGGGCGGCCTGACCGTCACCGACGCGGTCGGTATCGATGTCGGCCGCGCGGCGCTGATAGAGAAGGTGCGCGCCGCGAAGGATCCGCAAGCGACCGATTTCGAGCTCGGCGCGTTCTTGGTCGGAAAGTACGACCGTCGCGGTCGCAAGAACGGCAAGGGTTTCTACGACTACGGCGCGGACGGGTCGAAGCATCTCTGGGAGGGCCTGTCCGAGGCGATCCCGCCGCTGGCCGAGCAGCCCTCGATCGAAGAGGTCAAGTCCCGCATCCTGTACGCGCAACTCGCCGAGGGCGCCCGCGCCTTCGCCGAGGGCGTGCTGCTGAGCCCGGTGGACGGCGATCTGGGCGCGACCCTCGGCGTCGGGTTCCCGGTGCATCTCGGGGGCCCGTTCGTCGCGATGGACCAGATCGGCATCGCCGAGGTCGTCGCCGAACTCGATCGCCTCCGTGCCGCCTACGGCGACAAGTTCGCCGCACCGGAGCTCCTTCGTACGATGGCTCGGGAAGGGCAGACCTTCTACGGCTCGAATCCTGTCACGTCTCCCGGAGCCGCGGGACGTGTCGCGGAGCGGACTGTCGCGGCGGGGCAGGAGCTGGGGAAATGACGCGATCCGAGCCGATCTACGACGACCCGGCCTTCCACGACAAGGGTGTGTACGCCTGGGGGCGCCATCATCCCGACCGGGTGGCGCTGATCAGTGACGAGACCGGCGAGACCGTCACCTTCGGGTCATTGCTCCGACTGTCGAACAGCATCGCCAACCAGCTCAGGGCATCCGGGGTCGGCGCGGGTGATGTCGTCGCGAGCTGGCAGAACAACGGCGTCGAGCAGTGGGAGCTGTTCGCGGGCGCGCTGCAGATCGGTGTGTTCGTGGTGCCGATCAGTACTCACCTGACCCCCGCCGAGGTGGAGTACATCCTCGAGGATTCGGGTGCGAAGCTGCTCGTGGCCTCGGTCGAGTTGGCCTCGGGACTGACCTCGGCGGGCGCGATACCCGCCGATCGCCGCTTCGTCACGGGTGATCCGGTCGAAGGGTGGCGCCCGTTCTCCGACCTGCGCGACACCGATGCCACCGAGGTACCCGCTGATCGTGTCGTCGGCTCGTTCATGTATTACACCTCGGGCACGACCGGACGTCCGAAGGGGGTGCGGCGCACGTTGCCGCGGATCACGCCGGAGGTCTACGCGATCGGCGCGGCGATGTTCCTCCAGCAGTTCGGTATCGACGGCGACCCGCACGTCGCGCTGCTGAGTTCGCCGGGCTATCACGCCGCGCCGGGCACGAATATGTGGAACGCGCTCAACCAGGGATATACGCTCGTCGTTCTCGAGAAGTTCGATGCCGAGAAGGTGCTGCGCGCGATCCCGAAATACTCCGTGGCGCTGATGAATTCCGTGCCGACGCATATCCATCGTCTGCTCGCGGTGCCCGAGGACACCCGCGCGGGATTGGATATGTCGAGTCTGCGGCAGATACTCGTGGCGGGCGCGAAGTTCTCACCGGCGCTGAAGGAACGTGCGATCGGCTACTTCGGCGGTGTCGTATGGGAGTATCTCGCGGCCACCGAGGGCTTCGTGTGCAGCGTCGGTCCGCAGGAGGCGCTGGAGCGGCCGGGTACGGTCGGCAGGCCGGACCCGGACTCGATCCGCATTCTCGACGACGACGGCGAGATCGTCGGGCCGGGCGTGACCGGGACTATCGTGTTCAAATCGCTCGGTGGCGGCTTCGACTATCGCAACGACGCGGAGAAGACCGCGACGAGCGTGGCCGCCGACGGGTTCATCAACATCGGCGACATGGGTTATCTGGACGAGGGCGGCTACCTCTTCGTCCAGGATCGCCGGGTCGACCTGATCATCAGTGGTGGTGTGAACGTGTACCCCGCCGAGATCGAGCAGTTCCTGGCCGAGCATCCGGCGGTCGCCGATGTCGCGGTGGTCGGCGTTCCCGACGACGAATGGGGGCAGCGTGTCACCGCCGCAGTGCAATTGAATGCCGGATACGAGGCGAGCACCGAACTCGCCGACGAGTTGCGCGCTTACAGCAAGGAGGGGCTCGCGGGTCCCAAGGTGCCGCGCCTGATCGTCTTCGTCTCGGCGCTGCCGCGCACCGCGACGGGAAAGATGCGTCGTCGTGAGGTTCGGGATTCCCTCGTGAGCGCCTGACCTCTGTCGCGGAGTCCATTCGGGTCCGCGGGCCGGTCACCTCGTGTGGCTACCCGCGGGCCCGATGTCGTATGCGGTGCCGGTGCCGGGTCGGGTGACTGCCTGGAGCGGGGCCGTGGTCATCTTCGCGCGGGGTGGTTCGCCGCGTCCTACAGAGGACTATAATACTGAGACTCTTATTTCAATACTTGGCTGTCGCAGTGAGCGAAGTGGGCTGACATGTGGGTTATGTGAGGCAGGTCGGCACGCTCGAGAGGCTGCCGTGGCGCATTCGCCCTCACGCTGAACCGGGACTCCGAGTCTGATCGCGAGTTACTGTCTATCCGATATCGGAGTATTTCCGGTACCCGGCACGCACTCCGGTGGAACTGACCACCAGGACGGAAGGACCCCGAGTGACGGCGGAACGCGGGGACGGGGAGAGTCTTCGGCGCGGCCGCCGTCGGCGCATCGTGAACGCCGCGTTCGAGTGCCTCGTGGCAAGCGAGTTCGACCAGATCAGGATCGATGAGGTCGCGGCCGCCGCAGGGGTCGCCAAGGCCACGCTGTACCGCTATTTCCCGTCCAAGGAATTCCTGTACTCGATCGTGCTGCGCGAGTGGGTGGACCAGCACCACCTGCGGCCGACCGGTGTCGAGGGGTTGGAGCGTGCCAGGACGCGCGCCCATGCGATGATCGCCGCGTTCGAGGACGACCCGCAGTTCTTCCGGCTGTCGGTGGCGTTGTTCTCGAGCGCCGACCCCGCGGTCAAGGCCGAATTGTCCGGCGTCGGCGCGCGCACACATCAGTACTTCCGCGACGATCTCGCGGACGTGACGGCGGTGTCGCCCAACGACGCGTCCATCATCATTCAGGCGATCGTGCATTCGTCGGTCATGTCCGCTCTCTATCACGGCAGTTCCTTCCTGGAGGCCGGTCGCCTCGTGGAGCAGGTGATGCGACTGTTCGCCGGTGACGACGTGGTGGCCTCGCAGCCCGGGGTGGCGGACGGTGTCGTTGAGATCCCGACGGTCGCGGCCCTGCCGCCGTTCAAACAGCGACGGCGGCAGCGGATCGTGGACTGCGCGGGTGTGGCGTTGCGCGCGAATCCCTATGAGAAACTGCATGTCTCGACCGTCGCGACCGACGCCGACGTCGCACTGGGCACGCTCTATCGGTACTTCTCCTCCAAGGAGGTACTGTGCGCGTCCGTTCTGCGTGAGTGGTTCGCCGCCAGCGACTTCGTGACACCACTGGAGCATCTGCCGCCCGAGGAGCGCATCGGAGCGCGTCTCCGTATCGCGTTCGACGCGTTCGAGGCCGACCCGGAGTTCTTCCGGGTCAACGTTCTGCTCTACGCCGTCGACGAGTCGCCGGTGCGTGCGATCCTCACCGAGATGCTGATCCGCGCCAGGGCGGTCATGGTCGCCGACTTAGTCGCGGTGGGTATGGGCAACCCGTTCGATGTCGCGAAGATCTCCTGGTCGCTGCTGAGCGCTCTCACCGCGGGCGCGATCTCCTACGGGCAGACCTTTGCTCAGGCTCGGCAGGTGGGCGAGGCATTCGCCGCGATGCTCGTCGCGAGTGCGTCCGGGCGCGACCGCGGCGGCGCTGACCGCCGATCGGGATCCGCAGGTCTCCGACCGCCCCGTTCGCTCGAGTCGTAGGCGACCCCCCGAACGCGAGCGAGCACGCGATGAACGAACCCGGTTCCATCGGGTCTTCGAGTGCGTGGACATTGCGTACTAAGATACTGTATCGACAACGGTATTAAAGAATAGTTATTGGTGCAGGACAACCGGGAGACAGCTGAGCCATGACAACTGAGCCATGACAACCGAGCCCGAGCTCATGTCGTGGTCAGTCGCTGAGATGCTGACCTTGTCCGACGTGTCGCCGACCGACTCGCAACGGTTCGTAGGCGAGACCGGCGGGGTAGGTGACAGTGACCGCCAGGTGGTCGAGGGAACCCAGGTGCTCGCGCAAGCGATCGTGGCCGCGGCCAAACGGTTGGAGGGCAAGTCGATTCGCTCGGCACACGCGGTGTTCGTGCGTGCAGTCATGGTCGGCGCACCCGTCGAATTCGATCTCGACGTCGTCCACGAAGGCCGATCGGCGGCCACCGTGGTGATCACGGCGACCCAGAACGGCAAGCGCTGCGTGACGGTGACCGTGCTGGCCGACGTGCCCTCCGCCGATGTGATCCGCCATCACATCCCGCGCCCCGAGGTCGGCGCTCCCGCCGAGGCGAACGTCGCCTCGATGCCGATGCCGATGCCGATGCCGATGCCGATGCCGATGACAGGGCGGGAACTGCGACTGGTCGGCGTCGAGGACGTCGACAGCCCCGACGAGATCGGACCGCCGGAACTGCACGCCTGGCTGCACTACGACCCGATACCCACTCGCGACGATCTGGCCAAGGCGCTGCTCGCGCACTTCACCGGGCACCTGGCGATCTCGACGACCATGCGTGCCCACGTGGGCATCGGCACCGCCCAGGCCCACCACACCGTCTCGACCGCCCCGATAACGGTGAGCGCGTGAGCTTCCACGAACCCGTCGGCTGGAGTGACTGGCTGCTCTACACCCACGACAGCACCCAGGCGGGCGCGGGCATGTCCTACGTCCGCAGCACCGTGCATACTGAAACAGGCGAGCTCATCGCGTCTTTCACGCAGGAAGCGCTCATCCGCCCACTGCGTAGCACCGACGCCGCGATCGAGACACGATCACGCCTCTGACCGCCGATGGCCTCTCAGGGCCGATTGTCGGTCCCGTTACCCGACGATGTGGTGTACATCGAGCCGCATCCTCGGCGCGTCCAGGCGGTCCGCAACGGACGCACGGTGATCGATGCCGAGCGAGCACTGCTGATGCATCGTCGCCACCATCCCCTCACGTATGTCTTCCCTGCCGACACGGTGATCGGCATCGCCGCTGAGCTCGAGCCTCACGTACCGGGGCATGTGGTCGTGCCCTGGGGTTCGGTCGACACCTGGATCGAGGAGGGGCGACGACTCGTCCACTACCCGCCGAACCCCTATCATCGGGTCGATTGCAGGCCGACGACGCGACAACTGCGAGTGGAGGTCGCGGGAGAGCTACTCGTGGACACCTCGGAGACGATCATCCTGTTCGAGACCGCGCTGGATCCACGACTCTACGCCGCTCCGCAGCTCGTCCGGTCCGATCTGTTGCGACCGACGGCGACGAGCAGCTACTGCAACTACAAAGGCGTCGCCACCTATTGGGCAGCAGTCGTCGGTGACGTCGTGATCGAGGACGTGGCTTGGAGCTATTCGGACGGTAGAGCCGGAACAATTACGTTACAATTAGTCAAGTAATTGTTGGCCGCAGACGCTGCGGAGCCGGACTCGGATCAGGAGACTCTTGTGGGTGATCGATTGAAGGGGCGGGTTGCCGTCGTTACCGGTGCAGGAAACGGCGTGGGGAAGGCATGTGCGTTGTCGTTGGCGGCCGAGGGGGCGCGCATAGTCGTGAACGATCTCGGTACGAGCGCGGCGGGGGAGGGGAAGAGTTCTGCCGCGGCCGACTCGACGGTTGCCGAGATTCGAGGGGCCGGCGGCGAGGCGGTCGCCAACTACGATTCCGTAGCCGAACCGTCGGGCTGCGCCAACTTGGTGCAGGCGGCGGAGCGTGCTTTCGGCCAGGTGGATATCGTGCTGGCCAATGCCGGTGCGGTGATGCCGGGGCAGGTCGATGTGTCCGACGAGCAGTACTACAGGTTGATGGATCTGTTCCTCGGTCAGAAGTTCTGGCTTTCGAGGCTGACTGTGCCGGGGATGGTCGAGCGGGGATACGGCCGGATCGTCGCGACCGCTTCCGAGGGCGCGCGAGGTGGAGTCGGCAACCCGCTCTTCGCCGCGGCGATGGGTGGGACGGTGTCGATGATGAAAGGTTTGGCGACCGAGCTGCGAGGGACAGGTGTCACGGCGAATGTCTTGGCGCCGGGGGCTTCCACCCGGACATACGAGCTGATGCTTCCCGAACTCGAGCAGGCGCACGCGGAGGGGCGGTTGAGCGATGAGATGTGGGCGCTCGCGAAGAAGGGTCCCGGACCGGTCGAGCACGTGCCGCCCATCGTGACTTGGCTGTGCACGAGTGCGGCCGCCGAGGTGAGCGGTCGAGTGTTCCATGCAGGTGGCGGGCGGATCAGCGTCTGGTCCGAGTACGAAGATCTCAACACCATCTCCAAGGGTGACCCACACGAGAACGCTCCGTACACGCTCGACGAGCTCGACGAGCTCGTGCCGAGTAAAGTCCTGGGCTGACGCCGCTTGCGAGGGCTCCCGGTTCGGTTGGATGTCCCACCACGATCACCATAGGGTCGACTCCATGCCTGCAGGACGTCCGCGCAGTGAGGCTGCGCGTCTCGCCATCCTCGCCGCCGCGCGCGAAGAGCTTTCCGAGCGCGGCTACGACAAACTCACGCTCGACCGCGTCGCTGCGAGGGCGGGGATATCGAAACCCACGGTATATCGCTGGTATCGGTCGAAGAACGCGTTGGTGGCCGAGTGTTTGCTGCATGGTTACGTTCTGACCCCTGCCATCGTGACGCAGGATTTCGGGGATGTGCGGTCCGACACCATCGGATGGATGCGGGAGTTCGCGGCGATCGCGAGGGATCCCGACGCGGTCGGATTGATCCGGGCGGCTGTAGCGGCCGCAGCGGAGGATCGGGAAATCGCGCGAGGCTTCCAGCAGCAGATGAGCGCGATCGCCCACGACGGTCTCGCCGCACGCTTGCGTCGGGGGGTCGACGCGGGGCAGCTGCGTCCGGGTACGGCCACCGACGTCGTAGCCGAGATCATCGTCGGGGCGCTCGTGCATCGGTTGCTCACCTACGAGGAGGTCACCGAGGATTTCATCGGCCATCTGGCCGTGACGGTCCTCGTCGGTATCGAAGCGTCGCCGGGCACAGGGCATCTCGACGGTTCGCTCGCCGAATGATCCTGCAATGACGGGGTCGCAGCCCCTCGGCGGGAAGAAACAGTGCCCTGCTCGGGGGCGGCGGTCCGGCCGACGGTACGCGATCGTAGGAATCGGCTGACGGCGTTCCCGGAGGTCGGGATCATGCGAGTGAATTGCTGTTCACTTCTATGCGTACCTTGTGTGATCAATTGAATGAATATACTGTCAAAGTGATTCGGATCTCGGTGTCCGGGCTACGTCGTGCGGTGGTCAGGAGACTTCGAGGATGACCGGCGGGTAAAGACTGTTCAGATCGGAGTTCCTGATGAGTAAGAATCCCATCGCCCCATCCATCAAGAAATTTCCACCTCGGCAACGTCCGGACGGTGAGCTCGTCGTCTGCCTGGGGGACAGTATTACGCACGGGCAAGTCAGCGCCGACTGGGTGACTGCGCTGATGCGCGCCGATCCGTCGCGAGCCTTCATCAATGCCGGGGTAGGCGGCGACATGGCGTGGAACATCTCTCGCCGCCTCGATGCCGTGATCGCGCTGCGCCCCGATGTCGTCACCCTGCTTGTCGGGACGAACGACGTCAGCGTGACGTTCAGTCCACAAGCCGAGCGGATGTATCGACTTCTGCAACGTATCCCTCAAACTCCGAACCTCGCCTGGTACATCGAGAACGTCGATGTCATCCTGGGCCGCCTCAGTCGGGAAACGGGTGCCCGCGTCATCGTTCTCGACATTCCGCCCGTCGGCGAGGATTTGGACAGCGAGATCAACAAGAAGGTCCTCACCTACAACGCCGCGCTTCGACTGACCGCCGCCAAGTACGGAATCGAACCGCTTCCGCTGCGGGAGCGGCTGGTCGATCTGATTCCCGCAGTGCACGAGGTACCGAAGCTCGAGGTCAAGATCAGCAAGGTGATCAGCACCACGGGCCGAGCGAGCCTGGCCCATGCGTTCGGAAAGTCATGGGACCACATCTCGCGGAAGAACGGCTATGCGTTCACGATCGACGGAGTGCATCTGGCTGACCGAGGTGGACGGGTCGTGGAAGAACTCGTCCGGTCCACCCTGGGATGAATGAACGGATGGCTGGCACGGGTCGAGATGGGAGTGCCGGTTCGATCATGAGACAGCCGACCGAATCGAGGCAAGCCCGTGCGCGCGAGAACGCTGATCGGTCGAAGGGAGCGACGCCGCGCCCCGAACTTCTGCCGTGATCGAGGTCGGCCGGACGACGAAACAACCGCTTCGAGCGCGAGCTGTCAGTGTTCTCGCGCTGTTGTTCGCGACGCGGAACCGAGTGGAACCCGAATCAGTCGTTCGCCCAAACGGTCGCTGAGCGGGGGGCCGAGTTCCTCGTCGGTGACTATGTGGTCGACCTCCTCCGTTCCGGCGATTCTAGCGAGCGCGCGGCGGCCGAATTTGGAGCTGTCGGCCACGACGATCGTGCCGGTCGCCGCGGTGATCATGGCACGTTTGAGAGGGACTTCGAGGGTGTTCATATTCGTTATTCCCGCCTCGAAGTCGACAGCGTCGGCACCGATGAATGCCCAGTTCGCGGTGTACTCACTGAGGAAAGCGATGGCGTGTTCACCGACCAGGGTGAAGGCCGAGCCGAGGAGTTCTCCTCCGGCGACCAGCAGTCGTGTTTCCGGCAATCCCGCCACGTATTTGGCGATCCGTAGGTCGTTGGTGATCACGGTCAGCCCGGTCCGGTGCCGCAACGCCACGGCGATCTCGTAGGTGGTCGAGCCGCTGTCGAGGATCACGGTGTCGCCGTCTCGTACGAAGTCGACTGCGGTCTGAGCGATCGCGGATTTCGCGTCCAGTCGTTCGTTTTCCTTCATGGCGTACGGCAGTTTGGCGGTAACCCCGGGGGTCGGACGTGCGCCACCGTGGGTGCGTTGCGCCTGCCCGGCACGCGCGAGTGCGTCGAGATCGCGCCGAATGGTCGAGGCGTCGACGCCCATCTCGTCGGCGAGGGTCTTCGCTTCCACATAGCCGTCGGTGATGAGGCGATGCAGTATCTCTCGTCGGCGAGTGCTGGTGAGCAACGGTGTCCTCCGGTGGTTCTCGGCTCTGGTCGAGGTCAGCTGACTTCTCGATCGTAGCGACGAACGCGCGAAGTATTGTCAACCCGCCACCTTGCGTGCATGGTTTCGTGCGAATCGTGTACGTATTCGTGCAGCATTGGGTGTCAGCGATCCGCGGCGGCGGCTGCTACGGCTGGAACCCGGGCATCGCGCGGAACTGCGCGCGATACTCGTCGGGGGTGTGCGTACCCGGCCGAGGCGGCGTTCCCGCTGCACCGATCGCGGCGACGACAGCAGGAAAGACTGCTGACGGGCGACGGGTTGTCGAGCGAGAGGGATGCTTACGCGCGAAGTCGATGATGCTGTCGGCGAATGCCTCATCTTCGCCGGCGGCGTACCCCTCACCCGCGACGGAGTCGTCGTCGGCGGCCTCGGCGTCAGTGGCGGCTCCGGTGAGCAGGACCAGACCGTGGCCGAAGCGGGACTCGCAGCACTCTAGTTCGGAGAAGATGGGCTATCACCGCTCCGATACGCCGGGTACTTGTTCGCGAAAGTGTTACAGCACTGTCGAGTCGAACGGACAGACGCCGGACCCGGAGTTGAACGACGACGGCGGCCGTCCATCGTCGCCGCTACGGAGATGAACCTGGCGGCGTCGCCGATGAATGGCTGGGACGAAGCGGAGGTGAAGGAGGTGATCGGCATCGGAAACCATGACGACTCGGCTATCGCCTTGCTCGTGTCGATCGGATACCCCGCCGAAGAACTGCTTCATCCCTGTCGACCCCTTTGGAGCGCAACGTTTTCCACGAGCGGTACATCGCGAAACAAGCGGGCAAGTCCGGTCCGGCCCTATGACCGACCGGTCGGTCATAGGGTACGGTCGCATCATGTTCCGACACGAGTTCGCCAACACGCTCTCGCGCGTGATCGGCGTTGTCACAGCATTTCTCATGGTTTCGACATGGCCCCTCGCGCTCGCGAACGCCGAGTCGGAGATGGGGGTGACCGTCGCCGATTACGTCAATGCGGCCGGTTCGCGCCGCTACCTCGTCTACACCCCTTCGGGTGACACCGAGGGAAGACCGATGATCGTGTGGCTCCACGGTTGCGACCCGGCAGCGAACGACCCGACAAAGCTTCTCGAGTCACCGTTGGCCAGGGTCGCCCGCGAGCGGGGGTTCGTCTTGGTTTCCCCGATGCAACCCACGTCCGCGCATCCGGGCGCGTGCTGGAACTGGGGGCGTGAGAGTGATCAGCATCGTGGCAGTGGTGAGCCGTCGATCATCGCCGGGATCACCGAGGAGGTCCGGGACCGGCTCGGTATCGACCCGGACCGGGTGTACGCCATCGGTCACTCCGCCGGCGGCCTGATGACCACGATCATGGGCGCTACCTACCCCGACATCTACGCCGAGATCAGTTCGTGGTGCACCGGGGCCTACGCGGGCGGCACGGATACCACCGGGCTCGCCGCACACGCCGAAATGGGTTCTCGCGCACGCCCGTTGCCGGTTCTGGTGGTAGAGAGCAACACCGATCCCCTCAGCACTGTTCCGCTCGGGCGGATGGCGGTGGGGCAGTGGGTCGGCACCAACTCCGCGACCCTCGCGATGGCGAGTCATCCTCGACCTCGCGTGCTGCGTCAGGAGGCCGATCCCGGCCGCGGATTCGAACACGGCGCCACGGTCGAGACCTACGATTTCGGTCCGGCGCAGGTGCGGATGCTTGCCCTCGATGACGGCGGTCATCTCCTGGACGGAGACAGTGATGGCGTGACCGAATACGCCGTCGACTTCGTGCTGGGTTATCGACTGAGGTAACCGCGGGTGATCGCCGACCTGTCCACACCGTTCACCCGAAGCGGGGCGTCCCCGGCCCCAGGGCGTGCGCCGGAGCTGAATGTGATCGAGCCGCCGTCGCGCAGTCGCGGTGCGGCGTACTTGGCGGAGAGCAACGCGCCCCAGAAACGGCGTTCGAAGACGGCCCTGGCCTCCTGCGGGCTGGTGTCGATCAAGGGCTTGATCAGCAGTGATTCACCCGCGGTGTAGACGAGGTGGTCGAACTCCCCGATCTGCTCGAAGAACTCGGCGATGGCGTTGCCGTCGGCGACGTCCAGGCGTCGGCCTTCGGCCGGCGCGCCGAGTTGCTTCGTCGCGGCGTCCACGCGGTCCTGATTACTGGAGGCGATCACGACCTCCGCGCCGACCGTGGCGGCCTGTTGGGCTACCGCGAAGCCGATGCCGGAGGTTCCGCCGATGATCACGATCTTCTTACCAGCCAGAGACATGGGATCCATTCCTTCGTCGATGCAGTGCCGATCCGGCAACCGGCAAGGCTTGAACCTACGCCTGTGCATCGAGACGGTGAATGCCTTGAAGTCTCTGATTCATGTCATATCGTCTCGCCTCATCGCTACTAGAGTGGTGCTGTGGACATTCTCAGCGACACCCTCGAAGTCCTGCGTACCGGACGCTCGATGGTGACACGCACCGACGCGCACGCCCCGTGGGCGCTGAAGTTCCAACCCGTCTCGGGAGCCGGATTCCACGTGGTGGTGGAAGGGCGCTGCCATGTGCTGGCACCGCACGGCCGACCGCTCGCGCTCGGGCCCGGCGACATCGTGTTCCTGCGGCGTGGCAGCGGGCACACATTGTGCGACGCGCCGGGCCGCGATCCGGTGGACTTCGTGCCCGAGCGTGTGGACCGTTCCTCTCCGATCGGCCAGGTCACCGTGGACGGCCCGGGCCCGCGCACGGTACTGGTGTGCGGTGCGTACGCGATCGACGTCGATCGCCCGCATCCGCTGTTCAGCGATCTACCGGAGCTCATCCACCTGCCCGCGGTTCCCGGCCGTCACCCGGTGCTGCGCTCGGCGGTCGATCAACTGTGCGCCGAGTTCCATGCGCCGCAACCGGGTTCGGACGCGGTCGTCACTGCGCTGGTCGATCTCCTCCTGATGTACATCCTGCGGTCGTGGTATTCCGCACTACCGAAGGAGCCGGCCCGGGGGTGGGTGGCCGCGCTGACCGACCCGGTAGTCGCCCCGGCCCTGAAGGCGATCCACGACGATCCCGGCCATCCCTGGACCGTGGAATCGCTGGGCGCCCGGGCCGGGCTGTCTCGCGCGGCGTTCGCTCGCCGTTTCGCCTCGGTGGTCGGCGAGCCGCCGTTGGCCTACCTGACCAACTGGCGGATGGCCACCGCGGCGCGGTTACTGCGCCGATCACAGACCCCGCTGAGCGCGATCGCGCAGCACACGGGGTACACGTCGGAATTCGCCTTCGCCAAAGCATTCAAACGACACTTCGGATCGGCGCCGGGGGCCTACCGCAAGCAGGTCGAGACGGTAGACGGCGAACCACGCGGAGACAACGGACGGTGAGACAGCGCCGACCGACGACTTCGACAACAGACCGAAACCGAAGCGAGTCGCGCCCGACGCGTTGCCCGCCAGCCGCCAATCCTCAGCGACCAGCCTCGATCCGCCCGCCGTCGCGGCAAACCATCGACCACGCTGCCGTCGTCGATGACGCCATACCGCCCACGGCGGTTGTGCCGAGTTCGGTTCAGGCGTCGTAGTGGGGAGACCGCATCTGGCGGCTGGCTTCTTCGGTGATATCCCCGTCGAACAATTTGGTCTGGAAGCTCACCGACATCGCGGCTACCTCGGTCGGGAAGTAGACGTCGGCGAAATGCCGTGCGTTGTCGTAACCGTCGAACTCGTGGAAGCCGCCGGGAGTATCGGTGCCGATTCCCTGAGAGCGGAAGGTGGCCGAGCGTCGCGCCGAGCGCGGATACCGAAGGTGCAGTGTTACGGCCGGTCGGTCTCGTGAACAGCGAGGCTACGAGAGGGTGGCCCGGTCGGCTTGCCGAAGAATGCGTTCTGCTCTGGCCAACACCGGAGGATCGACCATCTGATTGTCGATCACGACAACTCCTTCATGGACCACCCGGGCTATTCGGGTTGCCCACGCTATCTCTGTTTCGGTGGGGGTGAGCGAGGCATTGACATACTCGACTTGTCTGGGATGGATGCAGAGTTTGCCGGTGAACCCGAATTCGCGAGAGGCCGCCACGTCGGTGAGTAGCTGGTCGAACGGTTCGAGGACTGTGGTGACTCCGTCGATGGGTGGGAGAATGCCCGCAGCGGCGGAAGCGAGCACCACGCGGCCACGCGCGTAGGCGAGCGCTGTCTGTGACATGGGGTCGACGCCGAGTTCCGCGGCAAGATCCACGTTTCCGATCGCTATACGAATAGTGCCCGGTACCCGGCAGATTCGATCGGCGTCGGTGATCCCCGCAGCGGTCTCGATGAGCGGTATCAACCGATCTTCGCCCAGCGCCGCGACGAGATCGGCAAGGCCCGCAAGGGATTCCGCTTTGGGAAGCATCAATACCGCGTCGGTGTCACGCAGGGCGGCGATCTCCTGGGCGTGCCATTGCGTACCTATGCCGTTGATTCGAACAACGGCACTCGCTCCTTCGGCGAGCCATGAGATCGCATTGCCGAGGGCGATCGATTTCTCGGCCGGTGGGACAGCGTCTTCCAAGTCGATGATGATGGCGTCAGCGCCGGAATCGACAGCTTTGGCGAATCGCTCGGGTCGGTTGCCGGGAACGAACAGAAGGCTGCGCGCAATTCCGGTGGTCGTCTGCATGGCTCTCCTGCCGTCGGTTCTATATTTGTACGGCCAAATATGCCTTCATGCTCGGGTATCGTCAAACTATCGGTGTAAGTAGCGGGCATCGTGGCGGCCTCGCGAGCGGCATACACCGAAATCGGTATCTATGTGGCGCCCACCGCGTGTTCACGCGGCGCGGGGGACTACCTCGGCGAACAGCCGGTCGAGTACCGGCCCGGGGTCCGCGCCCGCGGTGGCGGGAAGGAAGATGAAGTGCCGCGCGCCCGCATCGTAGAAACTGCACAGTGTTGCCGTCACATCAGCGGCCGTGCCGGCGGCGGCGACGCTGTCGATCATGGTCCGAAAGTCTTGGCTGTAGGTGCCGCCCATTGTGCGGGCGCCTTCTTCGCGAGCGATATCGTCGTCCGGGTCGATGTTGAGGAAGCGGCCGTCGTGTATGACCTCCTCGGCTGTCCACAATCGCCGTGTCAATCGTGGCCTTCGCCGAGAGAAGAAACTGATGCGCTCGCTCCACTGACGGTGTTACGCGCGGAGCGCGGTGAAGTGGATTCCGGTGTTGACGCCGCTGCGACTCCGCGAACCCCGATTGGCCGAACCGCCGGAGCGTTTGTTCGGCTCCGAGGATCGGGCTGTGCGAGATTCGGTACAGCCCGGCCTTCAGCCGATCAGGCCGAGTTCTCGGGCTCGTCCGACCGCTTCGTGGCGACTGTGGGCATCGAGTCGGGCCATGGCGGCGCGTAGGTAGCTTTTGACGGTCGCGGGGGACAGGCCGAGACGGTCGGCGATCGCCGCGTTGCGGTGGCCGAGCGCGGCCAGGGCCAGTACGTCGAGTTGTCGTGGCGTCAGGGTGATTGTCGAGTCAGGTGTGAAGGCACTGTCGAGGAGTTCCCGGATCCGTGGTCCGACCGAGGTGTCCGGCGAGGTCGAGACCAGCTGCCGGATCTCGGCGTAGAAACGTCGAAGTCTGGCGAGTTCGACCGAGTCGGCGTCGGCGGAACTGGATGTAGGGCTTTTTCGGGTGTGGACGGCCAGTTCGGTCGATGTCCGTATCCCTTCGCGGAACAGCGCCGACAGCAATTTCTGCGATAGCGGTCGTGGCTCGCGTGTGCCGACGTAGATCAATCCTGCCAACGTGTCGTCGACGATCACGGGTGCGACGGCCAGAGCGCTGATGCCTTCGGCGAGGATCTGGCGGTCGTAGTCGTGGGTGATCGTGCGCGCGGTGCCGTAGTCATCGACGAATTGTGGGGTGTGGCGTATCCAGGTTTGCCCGCCGAGGCCTCGGCCTTCGCGGATGGTGAGTGTGTGTAGATCGGGCGAGCGGGTTCCCGCGACCGAGGTGATCGGTATGCGGTCGCCTGTTCGGATACCACCGAAGGTCAGGGGTGCCGCTGTGGTCGTCCGGAGCCTGACGACGGCCCGCCGCACGAGTGTCTGGGCGGTATATGGATCGGTGTCGAGCGTCAAGGGTGACTACCGCCTTTCGGGGCTGGTGCGATCGTGGGTCGTATCCGAGTATGTGTCCTGGGTCATCGTTGTCAGGCCAGTGTTGCCTGGCAAGCGGCCTTCTGTCACCTGCGCCTGAATGAGAGATTCGATGAGTCGTCCGCAGTCGAGCGAGCCCGTGTCCTACCCGCCGAGCCCGGAGTTCACCGCCGCGGCCAATGCCGGCCCCGAACTGCGAGCCGCCGCGGAGGCGGACAGGCTCGGGTTCTGGGGCGCACAGGCCGAGCGTCTGGACTGGGCGACCTCGTGGACGCAGGTACTCGACTGGTCGGACGCGCCCGTGGCGAAATGGTTCGTCGGAGGCAGTTTGAACGTTGCCTACAATTGCGTGGATCGGCATGTCGAAGCAGGCAACGGTGATCGGGTAGCGATCCATTTCGAGGGCGAGCCGGGTGATACGCGGTCGCTGACCTACCGCGACCTGCTCGCGGAGGTGTCGCGGGCGGCGAACACTTTTACCGACCTGGGTCTGGTGGCCGGTGATCGGGTCGCGATCTATATGCCGATGATTCCCGAAGCGATCGTGACGATGCTCGCGTGCGCACGCCTCGGGCTGACACATTCGGTCGTCTTCGCGGGGTTCTCGGCCACCGCGCTGCGTTCGCGGATCGATGATGCGCAGGCGAAACTCGTCGTCACCGTCGACGGACAGTGGCGCCGCGGGCAGGCCGCGCCGCTCAAGTCGGCCGTCGACGAGGCTGTCGAGGGCGCGGAGTCGGTGCGGAACGTCCTGGTGGTCGCGCGGACCGGAATCGCCGTCGACTTCACCGAGGGGCGTGACCTGTGGTGGCACGAGACCGTCGGGAAGGCGTCTGACGAGCACACCGCGCGGGCGTTCGACGCCGAGCATCCGCTGTTCATCCTCTACACCTCCGGCACGACCGGCAAACCGAAGGGCATCATCCACACCTCGGGTGGTTACCTCACCCAGGCGTCCTACACCCATCACAACGTGTTCGATCACAAGGCCGGCGTCGACGTGTACTGGTGCACCGCCGATATCGGTTGGGTGACCGGCCACTCCTACATCGTCTACGGGCCGCTGAGCAACGGTGTCACGCAGGTGGTCTACGAGGGCACACCGAATTCACCGAACGAACACAGGCATTTCGAGATCATCGAAAAGTATGGTGTGTCCATCTATTACACCGCGCCGACTCTGGTGCGGACGTTCATGAAGTGGGGACGCGATATTCCCGACGCTCACGATCTGTCCTCGATCCGTCTGCTCGGTTCGGTCGGTGAGCCGATCAACCCCGAGGCCTGGCGCTGGTTCCGTGACGTCATCGGTGCTGGCAGTGCGCCGATCGTGGACACCTGGTGGCAGACCGAGACCGGTGCCATCATGATCTCGCCTCTGCCGGGGATCACCGCGACCAAACCCGGGTCGGCGATGGCGCCACTGCCGGGCATCTCGGCGAAGATCGTCGACGACCGAGCCCGCCCGCTGGGGGCGGGCGGCAACGGTTACCTGGTGCTCGATCAGCCGTGGCCGTCCATGCTGCGTGGGATCTGGGGCGATATGCAGCGCTACATCGACACCTACTGGTCCCGCTACGCCGAGGAGGGCTGGTACTTCGCCGGTGACGGCGCCAAATACGACGAAGACGGCGCCCTGTGGGTCCTGGGCCGAGTCGATGATGTGATGAACGTCTCCGGGCACCGCATCTCGACCTCCGAGGTCGAATCCGCGTTGGTCGCCCACCACGCGGTGGCCGAAGCGGCTGTGGTGGGAGCCGCCGACGAGACCACCGGACAGGGCATCGTCGCGTTCGTCATCCTGCGTGAAGGTGCCGAGAACACCGGTGACACCTTGATCGGGGAACTGAAAGCTCAGGTGTCCACCGAGATCTCGCCGATCGCCAAACCACGCCAGATCACCATCGTCCCCGAATTGCCCAAGACCCGATCCGGCAAGATCATGCGACGTCTGTTGCGCGACATCGCCGAAGGCCGCGAACTCGGCGACACCTCGACCCTGGTCGACCCCAAAGTCTTCGACACCCTGCGCGAGAGTCGGTAGTCCGCACGGGCTGTCGGTTCAAACTGCTGAGCGCTCTCTCGACCGCAGCGTGATCCGGGCACCTCGAGTGGTAGTGCGGACTCGGTCAGAAGATGCCGCCGAGGGGCGGTACTTGTCACCGGTCCACGCAGCAGCCCCCAGAGCCGTTCACCGGACAGAACCTTCTTGAAGGCTTTCACGTTGTGTTGCCGTCGGGGCGCCCCTACGGGGAACCCGGGTCGCTGCAGCGGCATACGCAAGAAATCTGTGCATGACGCTGGTCGGAATTCGATGGATGGGCGAGCACGCGGTGATGTTCAGCCGTGATGCGGCTCACTGCGCCGTCGCGTCACAAGTGGTCGGCGGCCGGCATCCCATGTGCGATTCGTTTCACAGCAGGAGGCAGACATGAAGGTTGTGGTGGTAGGTGCCGGCTATGCGGGGACCATCGCGGCGAACCGGCTGGCGGGGAAGGCACGCGATGCCGAGATCACGGTGATCAACCCGCGGTCGGACTTCGTCGAGCGAGTGCGCTTGCACGAGCAGGTCGCCGCGACAGGTGCGGCCTCGACTCCGCTCACCTCGATGCTGCGCGGTGGGATCACCGCGCAACTGGGCATCATCGACAAGATCGGTGACGGCGGTATCACACTCGACGACGGCGGGAGTGACACCTTCGACTACCTGTTCCTCGCTGTGGGCAGCACGTTCGTACCACTGCCCGGCGCCGTCGCGGTGGTGAATCTCCCCGGGTTCTGTGCTCACCTCTTTCCTTGAGAGGATGGGCAGATCATGCCAAGGGACTGCCCCGGCTTTGGTTGACTCGCGGGGTGTGGTGTTTCAGGCCGCGAGTGCGGGCTGATTGATTGTCTCAAACTCGATCGGGGTCAGTCGCCCGAGTCGGCGTTGTCGACGCTTTCGGTGGTAGGTCTTCTCGATCCAGACCACGATGGCCAGGCGCAGTTCCTGCCGAGTCGACCAGCGTTGGCGGTCCAGCACATTGCGTTGCAGCAACGCGAAGAACGATTCCATCGCAGCATTGTCGCCACATGCCCCGACCTTGCCCATAGACCCTCGTAAACTGTTGTCCGCCAACACTTTAACAAACCTCCGAGACCGGAACTGGCTACCACGATCGGAATGAACGATCGTGTCTTGCGGACCCCGCAGCGCGATCGCGTTCACCAGCGCCGCCACCGCCAGGGACGCCTTCATCCGCGAATCGATCGAATAGCCGACGATCCGGTTGGAGTGCACGTCCTTGATCGCGCACAGATAGAGCTTGCCCTCATCGGTCCAATGTTCGGTAATGTCGGTGAGCCACAACGCATTCGGTGTGTCCGCGGTGAACTTGCGCTGTACCAGATCGTCATGGGCCGGGGGTCCGGACTTGCGGGTCAGGCCCCGCTTCTTGGCGAACACACTCCAGATCCGCTGCTGCGAGCACAACCGGGCGACCCGGTTCTCCCCGGCGGTGATCCCGCGTGCCGGCAGCTCGTCAGCGATGAAACGGTACCCGAACGCGGGATCCTCGGCATGGATCCCCAGGGCTGCGTTGATCAGGTGCGCGTCATCCCAGTCACGTTGTGAGACAGGGTGTTTCTTCCACTTGTAGAACCCTTGTCGAGAGAATTCCAGTACCCGGCAGGTCACCGCGACGGGGATGCCGTCGGTGGCGAGGTCAAGGACCAGCGGGTACATCATTTTGGGTTGACGCCCCGGGAGAAATAGGCCACCGCGCGGCGCATGACCTCGGCTTCTTGTTCGAGTTCGCGAATCCTCTTCTTGGCCTCGCGCAGCTCTGCTGACTCCTGGCCGGTCACACCGGGCCGGTGACCCTCTTCGATATCGGCCTTGCGCAGCCAGTTCTGCAGGCAACTCACCGAGATCCCGAAATCCTTGGCGATTTTCGGCAACGGGATCTCGCCCTTGCGGGCGAGCGCGACCACGTCGCGACGGAACTCCACGGGATAGGGCTTGGGCATGGTGACATCCTTCCAGCGAGGACCAGGTCCTCACAGGTCAGGAGTCAACCGAACCGGGGGCAGTCCCCAACGAAGTACGACGAAGCGACCAAGGTCAAGGCTGTCCGGCTGGTCATCGATCATCGTGAGAACTACGCGAGTGAGCGACCCGTGACATCGTTGATCTGTGAGTTCATCGCCGAACACAAGGGCCGTTTCGGGGTCGTTCCGATCTGCCGCGCGCTGTCGGCGCACGGATGCCAGATCGCCCCGAGACGTTCTACGCCTGGCTGGCGCGCCCGCCCTCGCGGCGGGAGCTGTGGGATATCGCGGTGACCGGGATACTGGCCGGGCTACTACGAGCCCGACGAGACCGGCCGGCGCGCTCCGGAGTCGCTGTACGGGGCGGTGAAGATGTGGGCTCACCTGCAACGACAAGGCCTGGCGGTGGCCCGCTGCACGATCGAGGGAGTTGATGCGCGCCAACGGGTGGCGCGGGGTGACCCGGCGTAAGAAGGTCCGCACCACCGAGTCGGATCCCGCGGCGGGCAGGGCTGCGGATCTGGTGGATCGCCGGTTCCGGGTACTGGCGCCGAATTTGCTGGTCGTGGCCGATTTCACCTAATGTGCGGCTCGCGTCGGGGGCGTTCGCGTACACCGCGTTCGTCATCGATGCCTACGCGGGCCGGATCGTGGGCTGGGAGTGCTCGACGAGCAAGGAGACCGAGTTCGTGGAGTCTGCGATCCGCCAGGCGGCATCACTGCGGGAACGTGAAGGGACTCCGTTGACCGGCATCACGATTCATCATTCCGATGCCGGAAGTCAGTACACGTCAGTGCATTTCGGAGAAACTCTGACCCTGTCGGGGTTGGTTCCCTCGATCGGTTCGGTCGGTGACGCCTACGACAATGCGTTGGCCGAGAACACAATCGGGCTCTACAAGACCGAAGCGGTACGTGAGGATTCACCGTTCCGGACCGAGCCGCTGCGGCGCCTGGCCGATGTCGAACAGCCTACCTACACGTGGGTCATCTGGTACAACGACTCCCGGCTGATGCACCGGCTCGGCCGCAAACCGCCGATCGAGCTTCCAGAATCACCATGCCGAAGAAGGTCTTCGTCTACACCGAACTCCAACTCTCCGTCCCGTTCGACCAGGTGCCGTGGCCTCGGATGAATCCGGTCCTGCTCGCGCAGCCGGGCCCGGTCCGCAAGACCTGGCTCAGCGGGATCGGCACCGATACTCCCGGTGGCTTCTACGAGTTCGACGGTTACGACAACGCGCGGCACTTCGCCGACGTCTACTTCCCGACCGAGGCGGCCTCGATTGCTGCGGTAAGCCTGTTCGACATGATCGCGCATCGCAGTCTTTGACTTGGGGCCAGAGTGCGGAGATGGCCGAGCACGACGAATTCAGCACCGCCACGAACTTCGAGGTCTATTTCGCAGACCGGGATCGCCATGGCGCGGCAGGAACGAGAGCACGAACGGACTTCTGCATTACCGGTACAAGATGCGGTGTGGTTTGCCACCGGATCGGTTTTCTGCCCGGACTGGTGGGTTTGCTTCGATCATTGCGATCAACGACGAGTTGTTCCACTGGGAAGTTACGAAGTGGCGCCGCCACCGCAGCAGGTGTGATCTCTGAGTGCGAATAGGCCGACGGAGAATCTGGTCGGCGTATGTCTGTATTGATCGCAGTAGGTTTGGGTGCGAGTGGACCATCGCCACGTGGACACCGGCGGTGCTGGTTTTCGCTGGCTCGGCGACTTCGGGGGTGAGTGGTGCCGCAGAACTCGGTGGTGGGAGTATCGGCGATCACCCTGCGCGGAGCTCACGAGGCCAACGAAATTCGACCTGAGTCTACCTGCCGGTTCCGTGCGGCCGACGTACGATCGTCTCTAGTGTCGGCACTCCGTTCGTCGAAGATCTGAAGCCACATCCGGGACGATGTATAACCGAATGCTGTTTGGCTGATCGAGTCGCGATATGAGCGGCGGACGGAACGAACCGGACGGGTTGTTAGCGTGCAGAATTGGGTGCTAGCCTGCGCACATGGCTAAGTCTACTGTGATCGTCACCAGAGATGACTGGACCGGCGATATCGTCGAGGCGACCGATATTGCCCCCAAGCAAATCACCACGTTCAGTTTCAATGGACGGGAATATTCACTCGATCTTTCGATGGCGAGCGCCGATGAGCTGCAGGCGGCCCTCGCTCCCTGGATGGAGAAGGCGTCGAACGTCAACGTTGTCGGGCGGCGGTCTCGACAGGTCCGGGCTGGGGGCCGGCAGTCCGAGGAGCCAACCTCCGAGGGCCGCACCGATATTCGTGAATGGGCGCGGCGCAATGGGTTCGATATCGGCCCGCGCGGCAGAATCCCGGAAGTCATCGTGCAGGCATACCAGGACCGCGATGACACGCTCCAGGAACCTGTCGACGACGAAGACTCCGTTCCCGAGTCCGAGGCCAACGTCAGTGCGGTGACTGTCGATGCGGGACCGGCCGTCGAAGCGGAGCAGGAGCATGTCAGCGACGAATCCAAGCCGACCGTCGCCGAGCGTGCGGCAATTCGCCAGTGGGCGCTCGCGCAGGGGCGGGATGTGAAATCTCGCGGCCCACTGTCGCCGGAACTCATCCGCGACTATCGCCAAGCGCATGCCGCAGCATGACCCGATCGGTCGCGCTGACGCGGACATTCAGTTCGTGCCGGTGGGTGGATGTCGTCGAACGGTCGCTGAACCGAGCCTCGGTAGTGAATTCGGCTGTACAACAAACTTATTCACCTCGGAGTAGTGCGAAGAGCGCGGCCGTGGCCGCACGCCTATTTCGCGCGTTATCCGATAATGCCGAATTCCTTGATCCTGCGGTAGATCGTGGCGCGCGAGATGCCGAGGGCGGTCGCTGCGGCTTTCTTGTTCCCGGCGTTCTCTTCGAGGCTGCGGACGATGGCGTCGCGCTCGAGTGCCTCGATCGGTGTCAGGACATGTCTGCTCAAGGCACGACACATCGGTGGCAACTGCTCGATCTCGATGACGCCGGATCGTTGTCGCTGCACGACATCCCGAAGCACCTCTCTCAATTCGGAGACGTTCCCGGGCCAGCTGTATTTGCTCAGCTGACTCATCCGCATCGCCGCGGAAGACAGTTTCGGTTCGGTGCCGCGGCCGAGCTGGCGGAGCAGGTGCGGAACGAGGTCGTGCAGATCCTCGATCTGGTGGCGCAGTGCGGGAACAGGGACAGTGTGGCTGAAACGTGTGAGGAGCAGACTGTCGGCTTCGGTGTCGTGGGTGGCGCCACCGATCGTCGCACCGAGCCATCCGGCATCCTCACGGCCTTGGATCAGCTCGGCGAGCAGCCTCTGATATTCGTTGTCGAGTAGGTCGATGTCACGCAAGATGACGTTGAAACGATCCTGCGCGAGTTCCTGTTCGAGTGCCTGCACCGCGCTGTCGTCGGCGACCAGTTCGGCGGAGGAGAAAATTCGGGTCGGTGTCAGGACATGGGCGGTCGCGGCCGCTTTGAGGACTGCTGTTCGACCGCTTCCCGGTTCCCCGGAAACCGTGACCCACCTCCCGGCTCGCGCGTGGCGGGTGATCTGCTGGCAGCCGCGGCGCCATGAGGCGCTGCTCCCGACGATGCCGGGCAGATAGCCGATGGTCTCGATCCGGCCGCTGGTGGTCGCGGGGGTGCTCAGCAGGTGGACGTGGAACAACGCGGTCTGCCCGCGAGTGTCGGCATCGAAGATGTCCGCCGGCGAGAGCCGCGCGGTCCTTCCGCTGGGCAGCGTCACGATACGACGGAAGGCGGCGGGGCCGCCGATCTGGTCGATGGCGTGCTCGACCAGCGCGGCCTGATCCACCGCGTCCAGCGCCAGCCGAAGCCGTAGATTGAGGAGCACGATGTTGTCGCCGAGCGCGAGGACACCGCTCCGGGGGGAGCGTCGACAGGCTTTCAGGTAGGCGTTCAGCAATGAAATCTGTTGAGCACCGGCCTGAGCGAGCAGCCGGGCTTCGATCTGGGCGGTGGCTGATCTGGCCAGCGTCGCCAGCAGCGGACCCCGGTCTTCCACCCAGCCGGTGAGGTCGAGTACTCCCGCGAGGGTGCCGGCGATCGGGTGGGTGATCGGGACACCGGCGCAGGCCAGTCGACCGAGGCATGCCACGTAGTGTTCGGCACTGGTGACGAGGGCGGGCCGCCGGGTCTCGAGGGCGGTTCCGATGCCGTTGGTGCCGGCGAATTCCTCGGAATAGCTGTATCCCGGCGCGAGACTGACCTCATCGAGGATGCGGTAGAGGCGTCTGCTCGAGGTGATCCTGGTCAGCACCACCCCATCGGGCGAGGTGAGGATGACGCCGACGGGCTCCTCGGTCAGTCCGTCCGCCAGTTGCCTCAGGACCGGCTCGGCGGCGGCGAGCAGCGGCGAGTCGGGATCGGGCTCGCGCACGTAGGGAAGATCGAGTCTCGTGCACGTAGCCCTTGTCGACGATCCGTTTCCACGCCTCCTCGACCAGGTCGTGCGGAATGGTGCGGCCGTACTTCTCGAGCGGGATCAGATAGCTGCGGTAGTAGTCGTCGTAGATCCACCGCCGCCACATCTCGGTGTAGCTCTCGCGATCCTTGCGTCGGTCCTTGGTGCCGTACTCGATGAAGGTGCCGATCGCGGCGTCGACCACGTAGATGTTCGCCGCGGTGATCGCGTCGCCGGTGATGAAGCCTTCACCGAACTGCCTGCCGATGGTGCCCGCGTAGTTGTTCGCGAAGGCCTTCTCGGGTCATATCGAACCCGGCGGGATCGATATAGTTGTTCATATACAACTTCTTGAGATTCATCTGGATCGTGGAGTGGCGCACCTCATCGATCATCTGAACCGCGAGTCCGTTGTGGATCTCCGGATTCGGAACCGCGTCGATCGCCATGGGCATCGCCCGTGCGGCCGAGATCTCCGGGAACGGGATGATCGACAGGAACAGTTTCTGCCACTCGAGCCATCGTTGCTGAACCTGCCGGAACATGCTGCCGCGGATCGCACCGTCCGTGGCACCGTAGACGCGATTGTCCTTCTCCTCCTCCATCGGGAAGTAGGAACGCATGATCTGCTTCAGCGGATCCTTCTTCGGGGCCTTCTCGAAGGTGTAGTCGGTCCCGAACCGGGTCGCTGGTGTCGCGAAGGTGGGATCCCATGACAATTCGGTGATTTTAGCGCGGGCCTTCGTCAGGCTTTGCCTAATCAATGTCCGCCTCCTGAATCGTGTGCCGACCTGTTGCCGGCGACGAGGACGTTGTGCGATTGATGAAACCCTGTGATCCATGTCTCATTTGTCTCACTTTGAGATAGGTGCGCATTCCATGCGGATTGATGGCCGATCGCCGCCATGTGAATCGCTGGTTCCGCTGAGCCCGTGAGACATTCGTGATTCGGCACAGTCGCTTGTGCGGGGAACCGGCGCCGGTTCGTTGTGCAGTCGGCCCATGGCGTTCAGGGATGGCCCCGCGAGTTGGCTGGGCCTACGTAGTCCGACGTGGAGGGCAGGCGCGATGCTCGGTGCAATGAGGCGTCGAGGGTGAGGACGAGTGCGTCGGTCTGTCGATGACGCAGTACGCATCGACCGGATGATGCGCAGCGGCGGTCCCGGCTTCGGACTGCTGTGGCGGCTCCGCCCGGGCCCGGCCGCGGTATTGTCCAGGTCGGTTCCGACACTATTCGTTTGCGCCCTCGCGGGATATCGGCAACACGGCCGAACGCGTTCGGTCCTTCCGTTGGCCGCATTCGGCGGTTCTCAGGGTGCAGCCAGTCGGCCCGCGGATCTACGTGCTGACAGCGCCGTCCCACACGCGGACCAATCGGCGTCGGTCCCTGGTTGCCGCGTCTCCGGCCGTCCCGCCACGTATTTACCGGATCCGTAGATCGTGGTGATCACGGTCGGCCCAGTCCTACGCCGTAGCGCCACCGCGATCTCGTAGATGGTCGAGCCGCTGTGGAGACGGCGACGTGGGATGCGCAGACACACGCGATACTGCCCGACGACCAGCGGCCTTCCCGGGTACCCGCCTATTTGCAGCAGTTGGACATGAAAAGCAACGGCAAGTCGGCAGGAATTGATGGTCGAGAGTGTCCGGTCGGCACCGCCCCGATCAGTTTCGGCTACAGCGTGTGTGTGATCTGCCAATCCATATTGCGGCTCAACGCCGAGGGGGCATACCGAATGCCGCCCGGCACGTGCGCGTCAGATGGGCGCTGTCGGAGAATCCGGCGGCGTGCGCGCTCTCGGTCAGGTTGTGACCGGCTGCGGTGTGGGCGATGGCTCGGGACAGTCGCAGCCACAGGATGTAGCGGCGCAGGCTGGCGGATTCATCGACCCAACCGAGCGCGTGCGCTCTTTGCTCGGCGGCACGTCCGGCGTCGCTGTCGGGCTCGAGGAAGGCGGCGACTCTTTTCGGTGCGCCCGCAGTAATTCGATGAGAAACATTGCTGGGCAAGATGATTCGACTACCGCAGCGCTGATTGCCGGTGTGGTCGGCCACACTCAGCCGGGTAGGTGCGGTCATCACCTGCACGGCATGGTGGGAATGTCGCTCGGTCTGGCCGATCGACCCGGTGAACGCGAGGACGCCCGGGCGGATCAGGGCGCTGCCCTCCCAGCCGATCGGGTTGGTCGCCGAACGTCGACTGTCATGGTCCATCGGTTGCCCGTGGCGTGTCGGTGGAAGCAGCTGCGTGACCGGACTCGGCCGTGGCGGTGCGAGTGCGGGCTCGTTCGATCTCGTTGATATGGGTTTCTGTCCATTGCCGCAGTGCGGAGATGGGCTCGGCCAGGCTTCGGCCGAGGTCGGTCAGGTCGTATTCGACTCGGGGCGGGATGGTCGGATGCGCTGTGCGGGTGAGGAATCCGTCGGATTCGAGGCTGCGCAGTGTTTGGGTGAGCATTTTCTGCGAGACACCCTCGATGCGTCGGCTCAAATCGGTGTAGCGCATGGTGCCGCCGAGGAGGGAGTCCACGACCAAGATCGTCCATTTGCTGGCGATGCGATCGAGGACGTGGCGTGTCGGGCACTTCGCGGAGTACGCGTCGGCTACGAGACCGGACGAATCCACCTTGGTTTTCATGACAGGAGAGTAGCGCACCAGAAGGTGCTGTCTTCCTAATCAGGCGTCACTCTCCGATAGTTACCTCATGACCAATCATCGTATGTCTGTCGCGGATGCGATCCGCACCCGGCGCACCATCCGCCACTACCGACCCGACCCGATCCCGGAGGAGATACTGGATGCGCTCCTCGAACTCGCGATCGAGGCGCCGACCAGTTGGAACTTGCAGGACCGCTCGATCGTCGTGGTCGCCGGCGGCGAAGGTCGCGAGGGGCTGGCGTTGGCCACGAGTGGTCAGCCCCAATCGCGGGAAGCCCCGGTTATTTTGGTCTTCGTGGCCGAGTCGCAGTCCTGGCGTGAGGATCACAGTGATATCTATGACCAAGCCCGTCGCAATGGGGCATGGAGCGAGGAGTTCATCGCTACGTTCTCTACCGCGTCACATGCATTCCAGAGTGATCTCGAACAGCGCGGCCTGCTTCGCGAGTATGCGGTCAAGGACGCGATGATCGCAGCCTCCTATCTGATGCTCGCCGCTACAGAAGTCGGCCTCGCGACATCGCCGATGAATGGCTGGGACGAGGCCGAGGTGAAGAAGGCCATCGGCATCGTCGACCGTGACGACCTTGCTATCGCTCTGCTCGTCTCGCTCGGCTATCCGGCCGAGCAACGACCTCACCCCGGTCGGCTCACCCTGGAACACAACGTCTTCCGCCAGCGGTATGGCTCGAAACGAAGTGCTGGAGGCCCGAAATAGGCGCCACGAAACCTCGGTCAGGAAGTGAACGTCGCATACGCTGCCCGGCGCGGGTTGCCATGAGGCGGAATCGGTGTGACCGAAGGTGTCGGGCGCCGACGACTCGGGCTCACGGGGGCAACTAGTGAAAGCCCGATCGAGGTGGAGGTCGCTTTGCCCGTGCCGCTCCCGCTGCGGGCGGGAGCGGCACGGGCTCTGTACGAGTCGGCGTTCAGATGTCGTAGTGCGGAGACCGCATCTGGCGGCTGGCCGCCTCGACGATATCCCCGTCGAACAGCTTGGTCTGGAAGCTGGCCGACATCGAGGCCGCCTCGGTCGGGAAGTAGACGTCGGCGAAGTGCCGCGCGTTGTCGTAACCGTCGAACTCGTAGAAGCCACCGGGAGTATCTGTGCCGATCCCGCTGAGCCAGGTCTTGCGGACCAGGCCCGGCTGCGCGAGCAGGACCGGATTCATCCGAGGCCACGGCACCTGGTCGAACGGGACGGAGAGTTGGAGTTCGGTGTAGACGAAGACCTTCTTCGGCATGGTATTCCTTCCTGGGGGCGGCAGGCCGGGCCGGTTCGGGTATCGATGCCGGGCAATTTCTAGGATGGCCGTACTAGTGCCGCTGTCGAAGCATGCACTAGTACGGTCATCCTAGTCAAGTGGTCCGGAGGCGGCTTCGGTGTTCGGCGCTGCGGAATCCGTCGCAGTTTGTTCGACATCACTCGTCCGCTGCCACCGTAGGAGTCTTGGTGATCGCAACGGACACAGCAGATCCGACGGCTGCGATCGGGGGTTCCTCGGGCTGGTTGCCTGAAATTGGGCACGGCCCGCGCTGGGGCTGCGGCGCGGCAGTGCGCCGAAGCTGACCGATGAAGGCAGGGATTCGCCCTGCTCGCCGAGCAGTTTCCGCGCTGCGGTGTCCACAAAAGCGTTGCCGTGCTGGAGAGCCTCTGTGCGTGGATTGTCCACCCGAACCGGAGACTCTCCGCCTGGTTGGTGAACGGGCCGGCTGTCGCGCTTACCGGGCGCTTGGTCGCCTATCAGGAGTTCGGTGACGGTTGATGGTTGATGAATAGCCGTTGTGCGGCTTCGCGGGCACGGCGTGCGGTCCTGGGATCGCCGTGGATTCCGGCGGTGACGAAGGCACTGGAACTGGAAGTGCGCTACCAACCCCAATAAACAGTGCGCGATCGTTGGCGTCACCCCTTGCGGGGTTAGCGCTGGTGTCCGGAGGGGGTATCGACCAGTACGCCAACATTCTTCGACACCGAAAACTACTGGTCATCGACTGATAGTGATGCCATGACGATGGCGATCCGTCGCGCTTCCATTGGCCCATAGTTCTGCTACGGATCAAGGGCGGCGTGCCTGTCTTCCGGGTATCCGGCAGTGTGGTTGGTCTGCATGTGTCTTGAGCCGTTCGGCTATGTCTGGTCGGGTTGGTCGAGTCGTTGTCGCAGTGCGGTCGCGGTGGTCGGGTCGAGTGCGTCGATGACGCCGTCGATGGTGTGCTGGTCGAGGTGGGGTCGTTGGTCCTCAAGCAATCCGATGTCTCCGGAGTCGAACTCACCGGTCGACCGCCGCCATCCGACCGCGGCCTCGACGAGAACCGGAAACGCCTCCGTGTGCCGACCGGTGTCGGCCAGCACACGCCCCAGCCTCGTGGCCACCTGCGAGGCCGCGCGTTCGTCGTCGGTGTCCCGGTATGCCTGGAGAGCTTGGCGGTAGTAGTCCTCGGCTTGGTCGAATCGCTGCTGCACCTGCGCCACCCGGCCTGCGAGGTCCAGCAGCGATATGCGTTCGGTGCGGGCGCTGTCGTCGGTGCGAGTGGACAGGGCCGTTATCGCCTGGTGGAGTAGGTGTTCGCGGGTGGTGTGTTGGCGGTTCTGGTCGAGCAGTTCCTCCACCGGGGCCAGAACGGGCAGCACGGGTAAGCCGTGTTGCAGGGCGGTGTCGATGGCGGTGGTGAAGTTGGCGTAGCTGGCGGTGGCGCGTTGGTCGGGGTCGTTGTCGGTCAACATGGCGTTCAGGGCGGGGCCGAGTTGTGCGTGGAGTTGGTAGTGGGCTGTTCGGGTGATCGGCGCCCAGGTGGGGTGGTGAGTGTCGATGCCCTCCCCTAAATTGCCGACCGCACAACAGATCCCCACCGCCACCAGCTCCTGCTCGAGCAAGCGAAGATGATCGAACGCTCGGTCCAGGAGTCGATTCCGGAAGCGGCCGATCGCGAAGATGTGCTCCGCCGCTATCGGACGTTGATCGCTGCGCCTAGCTCGCATCATCGACAACCTCCGAAGCAACATGCCCGTGAACTACGTGACCGTTGTCGTGCGGCCACCCGGCACTACGTGGGCGAGCCATGGAGCAGCGGAGTTCTCCGCGTCCACCAATCGCCGGCGGGCAAGTCGTTCGCACAGCTCGGGCATAGCGCCGAGCGGACTTCCGGCCAGGTCGATCACACATCCGTAGACGACCGAACTGATCCCTTCTCTGGTGGACCGGTCACCGAATTCCGTGCACAGTCGATCGACCGTCTGGGTGATCGGTCCGTCATCGACCCTCATCCGTAGTGGGCGGTGCGCCATAGCCACAGTGGTCACCTGACAGATCCTTCCGCCCCATGATGCCGGGCGTCAGGGTCGCAAGTCCTTTCGGCTGTGGTAGCACGACCTCCGTGACACCGCGGTTCAGGGTGTCGACTCGTCCCACGAACGTAGTTGCCGCAGAACCGGATTCTTCTTGCGCTGATGGTCAGCCATCCGGATGAGGATGTCGTCGAGGAAGGCGACAGCATGGTCGATATAGGGGCCCTTGTTCAGCATCACGCACTCGGCCCGGCCCGACATCGCCGCATCGGTGACCTCGGCCCGGGAGGGACGGCCGGTACGAGCCAGCGTGTCCAGCACCTGGGTGGCCCAGATAACGGGCACATGTGCCGCCTCGCACAGCCAGAGGATTTCTTCCTGTACTTCGGCGAGCCGGGCGTACCCGGCCTCGACCGCCAGGTCGCCGCGGGCGATCATCACTCCGACCCGGGGCCAGCGCATCGCGGTCAGCAGTATCTCCGGCAAGTTCTCGAAACCGGCCACCGTCTCGATCTTGAGGATGAGACCGAGTTCGGTACCGCCTAATTCGGTCAGCTGCCGGTGCAGCAGTTCGACGTCGGCACTGGTGCGCACGAACGACAGGCTCACTGCGTCGGCGTGTTCGATGACGAACGGCAACCTCGCGATGTCCTCGTCGGTCAGCGCGGGCAGGCCCAGTTCGGTATCGGGCAGGTTGATTCCTTTGCCCGCACCCAGCCGAGCCCCCTGCGCCGGCGCATCGGTGATCCGCACCCGCAGCTCACCCGCATCGAGCGATTCGATCAGACCGCCGATCTTGCCGTCGTCGAAGAAGATTCGCTGACCGACCCTGGCGTCCTCGAACACCTGCGGCAGAGTGCAGCCGATCCGGTGTGGGGTGCTCGCCGGATCGACCGGTTCGACAGTCGCGCCGACGAGCAGAGTCTCGTCCGCCCGCAACAACAGTTTCTGCTCCTGCGGCGGTACCGAGCCGACCGCCGCCACGTCGTGGTGCGCGGCCCGCAACAGAGTGCCGGGCACCAGGTACGCGGTGTCGGCCAATTCGGCGAGACACCCGTCAGGGGCGACCGTGCTGACGACGAAGCGACGGCCGGACCCTCGGGCGTCCCGAAAACTGATGTGCTCTCCCACCTTTCGCCGGTCAAGCCACTGCCGATCTGCTACCGGCAGCCAGGTCGCGGCGGCGCCGGCCCGCCTCGTCGAATCGGTCAGCCATACGCGGGCGGGGGCGACACACCGGCCGAGCGCGTCACGGACCGGCTTGACGTGCACGACCCGGGGGCCAGGAAGAAGTGGACCGGTACGCAGTTTCGGCCCGCCGAGATCCATCGTCACCCGGACATGGCGCCCGTGTGCTCGCCCGGCGGCGCGAACGTTGGCGATCATCTTTTCCCACTGCTCGGGGTCGTCGTGCGCACAATTCAACCGAACCAGCTCCGCACCGGCGGCCACGATCCGGTCGACGAGCACGGCATCCACCCCTGCTTCGGTCGGCAAGGTCACCATGATGCGGGTGCGACGTCCATTGCGAGCCGCACCGAACAGTGCGTTCGCATTGTGGCGCGACAGCCTTTCCCCGGCAACGAAGTCCACCGGGCCCGGATCCCGCTGCGGCGCGACGCGACCGGACAGGCCCGCCACCGCCGCCCGCACCGCGTCCAGCGACGCCAGCACGTGCGGCTCCGCGCGACCCAGCGACGAGAGTCCCAATACTGCCAAATCCGCTTGCAGATCGCGCACATCGCGGCGGCGCAACGCGACATAGTGCGCTAGATTCTCGGCACTGGCGCGATTGTCGGGATGCGCCGCGGACAATCGATCGTCACCCGCGGACTCGACAAGGTAGGCGCGCAACTCGTCCAGACGATCGCCGAGGTCATTCGATCGGGTGCGCCGCACGTTCATCCCGACACGGTAGGCCAGTGGCATTGCCAGCAGGTGTCAGCGCCGTGCATAGGAGCCGGTCATCGAGATTCGAGCGCCCGATCGTCCGGCCGTGGCATGCGCCAGCCGCCGAGGACGTTCATCGAACTCTGCTACGCTGCGGCACAGGTGATTCGGCTGGCCGGGCATCGTAGGCAACATGGGCGTTCGCCACATACGCCATCCTGATATTCGCGTATTCGCACCCGCCGAAGACCGATCTCGTCCTACTACCTATCTGCTCGCCACAGCGACCAACCGCCTCCGCGACCACCTCGGCCCACGTCGCAAAGCCAGTCTGCAAGCCGCCAACGACTACCTGACCGGCCACCGCGGCCGCTCGATCGCCGGGCTCGCCCTATTCCTGCTGTCCAGGGCAGCGCGATAGCCGCATGTCGAGACACGTGTCTGGGCCTCAGTACGGAGGTCCGAGTGCTCGTTTATCCGGGCAGAACTTCCCTATGATCGGGCATCGGTGATCGGGAAGCATTCGGAGTGTGAGAAACGACGAGGCCACCCAGATTCAGTTCATCCAGGAACGACTCACCCAACGCCATCCTGAGCTTCCACCAGGCACCATCGCCGCGATCGTCGTCCGCGCTCGTGACGTCTTCGCCGAAGCGAAGGTGCGCAAATTCATTCCCCTGCTCGTAGAACGCCGCGCCAAAATCGAACTGTCCGCATCCGGAACCCGGTAGTCGAAGGATCAAGTGCTCGACGGCTCGGCCGAACACCCGCCAACTGTTTCGACCCGCGTGTTTCGAAACCCGAAGCGCGCCGTCACCGACGGCCAGCACCGGGCGGTCATGCCGCCGCGGCGGCAATCACGCAGTGGATCACCCCACTGACTCGGTCGATTCGCCGGTAACTGTCGAGGATCGCAACCAACGGGGTCGCAATGCCCCCGTTTCCTAGACCTCGGGACGGCAGCGACTGGAGAAGAATGGCAGCGGATCTATCGAACTCCGCGTTGCGCTTCCGGCACAGATCGACTCGACGCCCCCTCACAGGCCGCCGCGTTCGCGGCGGCCCTGATGTTCGGTGACGAACCCGACGATCAGTAAGCCCAGGATCGAGCGGCCATCGGTCGCTCGTGCGGCCGAAGACTGGCCGGAGAGCGGTGGCCAGCTGTATATGTTCGAGGTTTCCCGGCGTAGAGTTCTAAGACCAAGCGTGCGGGCGGTCCGGTGCCGATCCCGCGAGCGCCGCCGGGTGACGGCGCGCCGCTGCTGGTGAGATCGGACATGATCGGCGTCCCTTCGCTACCACGGTCGTTACCAGGGTTCCGGAGACCGAAGTCTGGTCGAGACGGTCGACAGTCCTCAACCCAGGGGGACCGTCGACCGCAACCGCGGGCGACACCGCCGAAGGTCATCGGAGGTGACTACCTTTCGCATCTCACCGCACTGGCATCGGCACGAGGAGAATGAGCGGCGGTAGGCTCGGTCACTCGTTGTCGGCGCACCGATGAACGGGGCCGACAACGGCCTGGTCGCCATCGAGGACGGAGCGTCACTATGAGTCAGCTGGACCAGGTGGATTCGGGATTCATGACCGTCGAGGACGTTGATCGACATGTCAACCTCGGGATCGGCGCGGTAGCGATCATGGCGGGCCCAGCACCGGCGCGCCGACTTCGTCGCCGCGATAGCCGAGCGACTGTCGGTCGACGTACGACTCCGGAAGAAAAGTGCGCACCACCGTATTCGACCTCACCGCACCGGTGTGGGTCGATGACCCCGAACTCGATCTGGCGCATCACATCCGCTGGGACGCTTTGCCCGACCCGTGCGACGAACCGACCCTGTGTGAACTGATTGCCACCATCATGGAGGAGCGTCTGGATCGGGACCACCGCTGTGGCGGTGCACGGTGATCGAACGCCTCACCGATGACCGCTGGGCCGTGCTGGTGAAGGCCCATCACAGCATGGTCGACGGAATCTCCGGCATCGCGCTGTTCGAGGCACTGTGCGATCAGCCGACGAGCGTCAACGACGTCGCACTCGCGGTAGTCATGTCGGCGTTCCGGTCCGTGCTGCTGCGTCGGGGGAAAAGTTGACAGCCGACAAGCTCCGGATCCTGATGCCGGTCTCGTTGCGGTCATCGGGTGCTGACAATGTGCTCGGAAACCGTGTTTCGTTGATACTTCCCTCTCTTCCCGTCGAGCTGGATGATGTCGTCGATCAGCTCGACGAGGTGCACCACAAGGTGTCCTCGCATAAGGGAAACGGCGAAGTGCACGCGACGTAGGTGGTGCTGTCGATCGCCAGGTGGCTTCCGTTCGCGCCACTCTCGTGGATTGTGCGCCTTGCCTCGAGGTACCGACAGCGCGGGATCGGTGCGGTCGTCACCAATATACCGGGGCCGACTCGACAGCTCTGTATGCAGGGCAAAGAGGTGCTGGAGATCCTGGCCTACGTCCCGATCGCCATGCGAATCCGCACCGGAATCGCGATCCTCAGCTATCGCGATCAGCTGGTGTTCGGGATCACCGGCGACTTTGACACCACCCCTGATATCGATGCGATCGCCGACATTCTGGTAACGGCTCCCACGAGCCGAAGGCACCGACTCGACGATAGCTCCGGACTACCGCTGGATCGTGACTCGATACGACACGGCCCGGCTCCGGTGGTCGATTTCTCAGATTTCGGCACTCGACGGGGCCACGGAAATCCCGCCTGCCATAGGAGCCACGAGTCGACCGCCGGTCGTCCGACTGGCTTGGAGTCGCCGGATCGCCAGCCGCCGCAGCTCATCGGCACCCCAGACGATGACGGGGAACGGTGCCACGATCGCGAGCATCCATGGTTCGAGGGCTGCGGTGTCGAGCAGATTTTGGATCGGTGGCACGTAGACGATCGCCGCGGTCAAGGCGACCTCGAACGCGATGCCCCACAGCAGCAACGGATTCGAGAACAACCCGACCGAGCGCAGCGACACCCGGTCGGTGCGGGCGGCGAACGCGGTGCCGATCTGCCCGGCGACGATGCCGACGAAGGTCATGGTGGTCGCCTGCAGGTAGGCCTCGTGCAACGGCGTACCCACCCCGGTGGGATCACCGGGATGCCACCCGGCGGCCAACAACACAGCGAGAAAGCCGGTCATGGCCAAGGCCGCGCAGAGGACCCCCAGGAACAGCCAGGCGCGCAGCAGCATTGTCGGCTGGACCACCGATTCGCTCCGTTTGCGGGGTGGTCGCTGCATCAATCCCGGCTCTGCCGGTTCTCGCCCGAGTGCGAGAGCGGGCAAGGTCTCGGTGCCGACATCTATCGCCAGCAACTGCATGACGGTCAGCGGTAGTGGTATCGCGCCGCCGGATAGCGCGAACACCAGCAGCGGTGCGATTTCAGGGGTGGCGTGGGCGAAGATATAGAAGATGAACTTGCGAATGTTGTCATAAACGCGGCGACCCTCCTGGACCGCCACCGCGATGCTCGCGAAGTTGTCGTCGGTGAGCACCATGGTCGCGGCTTCCCGTGCGACGTCGGTGCCCGAGCGACCCATCGCGATCCCGATGTCGGCGCGGCGCAATGCGGGTGCATCGTTGGCCCCGTCTCCGGTCATCGCGACCACATGCCCCAGCCCGCGAAGCGCGTCGGCGATCCTCAGCTTCGCCTCCGGTGAGGAACGGGCGAATACCAGTTCCGCGGGCCCGCTCAATAGTTCGTCGAGTTCCTGCTCACTCATCCGGTCCAACTCGTTGCCGTTGACGACGGTAGGTTCGTCGCCGACGATGCCGACCTGGCGCGCGACGGCGGCGGCGGTCAGGCCGTGGTCTCCGGTGATGACGATGATCCGGATGCCTGCGGCGTGGCATTGTGTGACGGCATCGGGTACTTCGGGCCGAGGCGGATCAGCCATCGCTACCAACCCGAGCAAGGTGAGTCCTTGCTCGGCGCTGGTGTCGGATTCAGGCATTGCCTGCTCGGGCGGAATGCGTCGGTCAGCCACAGCCAGCACCCGTAGTCCGTTGGATGCCTGGGCGTCGACCAGGTCTGCCAGTTCGGTTCGCCGTTTCGGCGTCAGAGGGCGTTCGCTGCCGTGGGCACCCAATTCCGCCGCACACAGTGGCAGTACCGATTCCGGAGCGCCCTTGGTGTGGACCCAGAGCAGACCACCGCTCTCATCGACGGTCGACATTCGTTTTCGGACCGAATCGAACGAGAACAGTTTGCGCCGCAAGCGCTGTCGGCCCGCCGTGTCCAGGGCTTCTCCGAGTGCGATCGCCGTTGTGAGGATGGCGATCTCGGTCGGGTCGCCAGTAGCAGTGCCGTCACGATCGATGTCGGCGTTATTGCATGCCGCCATCGCGGCCCTGAGTCGGGTCGTGCCGACGTGGCTGCGAGTCGGCGTTGGGTCTGCGACGAGATCGATCGGTCCGGACGCGGTGTGGACAGCGGTGACGCGCATGTGGTTCTCGGTCAGGGTGCCGGTCTTGTCGGTGCAGATCACATCGGCGGCGCCGAGGGTCTCCACTGCGCTGAGCCGCTTGATCACCGCCCCCCGTTCGGCCATCCCGCGCACACCGATCGCCAATGCCAAGGTGATAACCGGCAACAGACCTTCCGGCACGTTGCCCACCAACAGGCCGACGGCGAAGATCACCGCGTTGACAAACGACAAACCCGCACCGAACGCGGCCAATGGTATGAATGCCGCCCCGATCAGCACCGAGATCAACGCGATCAGCCAGGCGACGCGACGGATCTGTGCCTCGAGTGGGCTTTCATCACGCTCCACACGCTCTGTCAGCGAGGCGATCCGCCCGAGTTCGGTCCGCATACCGGTGGCGAATACCACCGCCTGAGCGGCGCCCTCGGTACAGGTGGTTCCGCTGAAAACGACATCGCGAGCCTCCAACAACGGCACCTGCGTATCGAGGAGGTCAGCGCTGCGGTAGGCGGGCATCGATTCCCCGTTGAGAGTCGACATGTCGACTTCGATGCCACCGTCGAGCACCCGGGCATCCGCCGAGATCCGGTCGCCTTCGGCGATGATCAGTATGTCGCCGGGCACCAGTTCGACGGCATCGACAACGAGTGGTCGTCCGTCGCGAAGAACGTTCGCGTGCAACGGGATGAACGCGGCGAGCACTTCGACCGCATGCTCGGCATGCCGTTCCTGGACGAAGGCGAACAGTGCGTTGATTCCGATCACCACGATGATCGCGATAGCGACGGGCACGATGCCGACCGACCACGCCAACCCGGCGGCCGCCCAGAGCAACAGGGCCAGTGGGTGCGTGAACTGTCGGGCTAGTTCCTTCGGCCACCGACGACCGCCGCGACGGCGAAGTGAGTTGGGCCCGATATGGAGTAGGCGACGCTGCGCTTCGCGGGCGGACAACCCGGATCGGGCACTGCGCAGATCGCGAAGGAGTACATCCAGATGCCCGGTCGGATCGACCACCGGCGTCTGGAACACCGTGTCGTCCGCGGCTAGTGTGTCCGTCATGGCGCTGTCACACCGGGGGACGGTGCGGTGTGGCCTGGGTGTAGGCGAGCTGCTCGCCCCAGTTTCTTGCTCGGGCGAGTTCACCGTGTGACAGCGGGCCGAGTATCTTTTCGACGGTGAAGTCCTCGGGCGGTACAACGAGCTGATAGCCCAAGTGGCGCAGACGCTTTCCGATACCTCTTGCTGCGGATCCGGTCAACCACGCCTTCTTGTCTGCGCGGGTGCCGAACGCCGCGGCCTGCGCGTGTGGCGCGGCGGGGCTCAGCGCGGCGAGCCATTCCCGAACTCCGGTTTCGATGCCCCCGTGTCGAGGGGCGCGGGCGGCGGCGTCCTGTCTGGTTTTGGGTCGGCTGAGCCCGAAGGCGTGGGTGGGCCCGCCGACGACGAGCAGGTCGACCGGATGTTCTGGTAACTCGACTGCGGCGGCCACATCGACCCGATCGACGGTGGAATAGGCTGCTGCTAGCCCGCCGGCAATCTTTTCGGCGACTGCGGCAGTGTTCCCGAACATGGATTCGTAGACAACCAGTGCATGCATGTGCGTCCCTCTTTGTCGCGCGGGCACTACTCACGAAGGCTTCGAGAATCGACGCTATGGCCCGAGCAGCCACCGCGTACAGGGCCGAAATACGCGATGATCAGTGACTTTGGATAGTTCGGCCTCGACCACCGGGCAGGCGGGTCGACCGCAATTCGGCAGCGCTGCGAGCTGCGGGCTGTCGGGCTGTGCCCTGATGGCGGCAGGGCGCTCGATCAGGTGCTGCAACACCGAGAGGGCCCGGTTGGGAATCCGGTGCTCAGCGCGTTCGATCAGATGATCACGGAACGGGATTGCCACCCGCACCACCTCTGCGAGTGGGCTGCGGATGAGGCTGTTCGTCACCTACGAGTAGGCATCAGGGCTCTGGTCGGCGAAACCCTGCTGCGCGAGGCTGAGAGCTGCGAACCGCGGGCCCGGATCGAGCGGGATGGCGATACTGGTAAGGGACTCTCAATGACCGTGTCAAGCCGCAGCGGCCACCGGAGCCGGGTTGCCGACGCTGAATTCACGACCGTCACGCAGCAACGCCCACAACACATCGACCAGCCGCCGGGCCAGAGCTAGAAGGGCCTGGGTATGTATCTGCCGTTCACCGCGTTTTCGGTCGTAGAACCGCCGCGACGGCCCGTTCTCGTAGCGCAAGCTCGACAGGGCGGCCATGTAGAAGACACGCCGCATGCGCCGGTTGTAGCGCTTCGGACGGTGCAGGTTGCCCGAAACTCGACCGGAATCGCGCGGGACCGGGACCAAACCGGCGTAGGACGCCAAACGTCCGGCGCTGGCGAAATTGGCCAGGTCACCACCGGTGCCAACGAGGAACTCAGCACCCAAACCCGGTCCCATCCCGGGCAGCGACTCGATGATGTGCGCCCACGGGTGTTCCCGGAAACGTGCGGTGATGAGCTTGTCGGTGTCCTTGATCTCGCGATCGAGGTCCAGCAGCTTTCGGGCGATACGTTTGACCAGCATCGCGGTATCGGCCTCGCCCGGCAGGGCCAGGCTTTGGCGCCCGGCGGCATCGACCGCAGCGGCCGCGGCCTTGACGATGCCGGGCTTCCATGCCCCGTTGTCGGTCAAATATGTTGTGACACCGTCGATTCCGGCGGCGCAAATCTCCGCAGGCGTGCACATTCCGGCGACCAGTATCAACGGGGTCCGGTTCGAGAAATCGAACGCTGCCTCCAACGTCGGGAAGATCGACCCGAGCAGAGCCCGCAATCGGTTGATCCCGGCGACCCAGTCGCTCATGAGGTCGGTGCGGTAGCTGGTCAGCTGGGTCAACCCGACCACCAGCTCGTCGGGCATCGTGACCTGCCCCAGATCGCGGCGCATGCGGGCGGTCTCGGCGATCACCTTCGCGTCCTTGGCGTCGGTTTTCCCTTCGCCGCGGAATCCGTGGGCCATCGTATTGACCACCCGGCCCGGCACATACGTCACCGCTTGATCAGCGGCCAACAAGACCGTGATCAGCAGCAACGCCATCGGACTGGTCAGATCGATCGCCCACCGCACCTGTTGCGCGGCCTGGCCGGCGCGGGCGATCAACGTCTCGATCGAGGCTTGGTCGTTGCCGAATTTCTGGCTGAACACCGTCTTGCCGGTCTCGTCGACCGCGCACGCGTGATGCGCTTGCTTGCCGACGTCGATCCCGACCCACATCTGAGGGCGAGTAGTCACCCGCGTGCTCCTGACTCGAAAACGGTTACGCCCGTGGACAACCCCGCCGACAGATCCCTAAACAGCGACGACCCGCAACAAGCTCTCAATCAGCGGTCGGAGTGTCCAGCGCGGTGGGGCAGCCAGTCCTTTGAAGCCAAACCAACGGCAAGCAACCATCAGCTACACCCCACCGCTCTGGGCATCGGGACTGCCCCCGGTTCGGTTGACTCCTGACCTGTGAGGACCTGGTCCTCGCTGGAAGGATGTCACCATGCCCAAGCCCTATCCCGTGGAGTTCCGTCGCGACGTGGTCGCGCTCGCCCGCAAGGGCGAGATCCCGTTGCCGAAAATCGCCAAGGATTTCGGGATCTCGGTGAGTTGCCTGCAGAACTGGCTGCGCAAGGCCGATATCGAAGAGGGTCACCGGCCCGGTGTGACCGGCCAGGAGTCAGCAGAGCTGCGCGAGGCCAAGAAGAGGATTCGCGAACTCGAACAAGAAGCCGAGGTCATGCGCCGCGCGGTGGCCTATTTCTCCCGGGGCGTCAACCCAAAATGATGTACCCGCTGGTCCTTGACCTCGCCACCGACGGCATCCCCGTCGCGGTGACCTGCCGGGTACTGGAATTCTCTCGACAAGGGTTCTACAAGTGGAAGAAACACCCTGTCTCACAACGTGACTGGGATGACGCGCACCTGATCAACGCAGCCCTGGGGATCCATGCCGAGGATCCCGCGTTCGGGTACCGTTTCATCGCTGACGAGCTGCCGGCACGCGGGATCACCGCCGGGGAGAACCGGGTCGCCCGGTTGTGCTCGCAGCAGCGGATCTGGAGTGTGTTCGCCAAGAAGCGGGGCCTGACCCGCAAGTCCGGACCCCCGGCCCATGACGATCTGGTACAGCGCAAGTTCACCGCGGACACACCGAATGCGTTGTGGCTCACCGACATTACCGAACATTGGACCGATGAGGGCAAGCTCTATCTGTGCGCGATCAAGGACGTGCACTCCAACCGGATCGTCGGCTATTCGATCGATTCGCGGATGAAGGCGTCCCTGGCGGTGGCGGCGCTGGTGAACGCGATCGCGCTGCGGGGTCCGCAAGACACGATCGTTCATTCCGATCGTGGTAGCCAGTTCCGGTCTCGGAGGTTTGTTAAAGTGTTGGCGGACAACAGTTTACGAGGGTCTATGGGCAAGGTCGGGGCATGTGGCGACAATGCTGCGATGGAATCGTTCTTCGCGTTGCTGCAACGCAATGTGCTGGACCGCCAACGCTGGTCGACTCGGCAGGAACTGCGCCTGGCCATCGTGGTCTGGATCGAGAAGACCTACCACCGAAAGCGTCGACAACGCCGACTCGGGCGACTGACCCCGATCGAGTTTGAGACAATCAATCAGCCCGCACTCGCGGCCTGAAACACCACACCCCGCGAGTCAACCAAAGCCGGGGCAGTCCCAAACAACACAAACAGGAATCGCTCATCGACGTCGACGACGTCGCCCCCGGCCACCACACCCACCTCACATGGAACCCGAAAGCCGACTGGGTCTACTCCGACCAAACCGTCCACGACGTCATCATCGGCCGAGAAGTCTTCGGACAGGCACAAGCCAAATTCGGCAGCCGCACCGTGCGCTCACCGCACCAGGCCGTGCGCCGCACCCACCCCTACGCTTTCAAGGGACTCGTCGTCCACGAGACCTGCGGACGCAAGATGCAGGGCAACTGGTTCCACAACGCGGCCGTCTACCGCTGCCGCTACCCCCGCGAATACGCCCTCGCCAACCATTTGCAACACCCCCTGAACGTCTTCCTCAAAGAAGACCAACTCATCGACCCCCTCGACACCTGGCTAGCGGATGAGGAGCTGGAAAGATTTCGGACAGCGGATCTTCGGTTCTCTACGCTGCCTTGTTCTGTTCGAACCATTCGGACTCTACTTTGTTCGGCGTCCGATAGTCAATTGCCGAGTGAAGTCGAATCTGATTGTACCGCAGCTCGATATAGCGGGTGATGTCCTTTCTCGCGTGTTCGCGGGTGGGGTATTCGGTCCGGTTCACCCGCTCGTTCTTCAGAGTGCCGTTGAACGATTCCGCCCAGGCGTTGTCGAAGCATGACCCGGTGCGGCCTACCGAGCGCAACACACCCAATTCATCTGCCACAGCAGCGAACTCGGCGGACAAATATTGGCTGCCGCGGTCACTGAGCCTTTCCGAGTAGCGGCGTGTCACGGTCAGACGCTGCGGCCGTGTTGAAGATGCAGCAACACCAGCGCGGCTGCGGCGATGGCACCGATCCGGCACGGGCACAAGCTGACTCGACGCAATGCCTTGAACCATTTGAGCAGTGCGTTACCGCGCTCACCGACCGCGCGAACCTGGTTGTGGGCCTTGTTCGCCGTTTTCTGTTCGTCGGTCAGCTGCCCGCCCTTGGGCTTCTTGACCGCGACCGTGATCGTTGTGGCCTCGCCCAAGTATCCGAGATCGCCCAGCACGGGCAGGTTTTCACCGGTCCAGTCCGTGAGCGCGGGCAGCATCTCGGGGTGGGCGCGCAGCGCGGTGACATCGTGCTCACGTCCCGGACGAACCTCGGAGGTCCACATCGGCCACCCGTCCGGGGCGGTAACGACCTGGATGTTCCCGCCGTGGCGGCCGTGTTTTCCCGACCACCAGAGGTCGACTTTGACCCGGCGTGGCACCGAGGTGGCTTTGGCGGTGGTGGGGCCGGCTTGGCCGACCCGGTCGGTGTGGATGAGCGTACCGTCCACGCTGATGTGCTGGTGCCCAGCGACTTTCGCGGCCAGCAGCACGTTGTGCAAGGCCGGGGCCTGGGCGGCGAGAGTATCGATCACCTCGTGGAGGCTGTCGTAGGCGGTGGTGCGGCCGATCGCGTTGTCCAGGGCGAGCTGCTCGACACGGGTGCCGTCGGTGAACCACCGCAACCCCAGCACTGCCTGTTCGAGGCAGGTCAACGCCCTCCAGCGGGTCCCCAAGGCCTGGCGGCGCGCGGCCAGCAAGCCCGCGACGTGGGCGACGGTGGACTCGGGCAACGGCAGGATGGCGATGTATGCGACACTCATGACGCGCGGAACCTCTGTGAAGTTGATCTTTAGTCGGACCTCCTTCATACGCCAGAGGTTCCGCGTTTCGCGTTCCACCCCAACATCTTTCAGCACCGCCGCAGCAACCGATCCGTCAGACCACTACTCGGAAACGTTCACTGTGAAAAATTGTGCCTCCAGGATTGAAAGCAGCATTCCTGGCAGCCATGCCCAGGGCGTCGCTCACGAGTTCGGTGCGCATATGCTCGGCCATCGCATAACCGATGACTTTCTTCGAATAGCAGTCGAGCACGGTCGCCGGATACAGCCATCCTTCCCAGGTGCGAATGTAGGTGATGTCACCGACGAGTTTGGTCGCCGGCGCGTCGGCGGTGAAATCACGACGCACCAGATCCGGCAGGTCGGCCGCGTCGCCGGCAAGGGTGGTGACCGGCCGGAACGGGCGCGGCTGGCACGGCACCAAGCCCGAGCTCACGCATGATCGTGCGGACCGTACCCGGATCCAGCGACGTGCCCCAGCGGGCCAGTTGGGCGTGGACACGCGGTAACCGTAGGTGCTGTCGGAGTGCTCGAAACAGAATCGGATCTCGGCGGCCAGGATTTCGCGACGTTGCGTGGTGGCCGAGGGTTCCCGGTCGCGCCACGCGTAATAGCCCGACCGCGATACCTTCGCCCACCGGCACATGGACACCACGGAATGATTGCCTTCTTCAGCGGCGATGAACGCGTACTTCACCGTCACCGGTGCTTCTTCGCGAAGAAGGCCACCGATCTTCCCAAGAACCGATTCTCCTCCTCCAACTCCCGCACCCGACGCTCCAACTCCTTCAAGCGGGCACGCTCGGAGATCGACGACTCCGAATCGGTGACATGCGCACGCCGGAAATCGCTCACCCAATTCCGGATCGTCTGACCCGTCACCCACAGTCACGAGCGACATCGGCGACCGCCCGCGACTTCTCCACCACTTCCCTCGCCGCAGTCTCCCGAAACTCCGCGCTGAACGGCCGCGGTTTCGGCGACTTCTTCTGTGCCACAAACAACTCCGTTCAGTTATCCCAAAGCCTACTTTGGAACGCTGTCCGAAGTCCTTCAGACACCTCAGGAGATATTCGAGCCCGGGCGAGTCGAACACACACTCACCCAACTCGAAGCCGCACACCCCGACACGATGGCCGCACCCAACCACCAGCAACGCGCGATCACCGAATGCGACCGCAAACTCGCCAAACACCGCGCTGCCCTGGAAGCCGGAGCAGACACCGAGATGGTCGCCGCGTGGAGCAGCGACGTCTACCGCGAACGCGCGGCCCTCGTCGCTCAACTCACCACCACACAGCACACGCAACCAACCCGGCGGATGAACCGAAACGAGATACGCCAACTGGTCGACGCCCTGGGCGGACTACTAACGATCCTGTGCGCCGCCGACCCCGGCGACAAACTCGAGGTATACCGAGAACTCGGCCTGAAATTGACCTACGACCACGAAACCCAACAAGTCACAGCAGAAACCAAACCGCGACCGCAGGTTGGCGTACTGGTTGTGTCCGGAGGGGGACACGCGCGTTAACCACCGTGTTCTGGTTGGCTTAACCGGCCACGCGTGAAAGTCAAACGGGTAAGGCTAGCATACCCGCCTCTTCGTACTCTGCGGGTATATTCGCATCTTCGAGGAGGTCCCTTAGCGTAGAAAAATGTCTGGGAGAAGTAGCCAGCACTAAAAGTCGACGCGCCCTACTTGCTCCTACATATAGAACACGAACCGCCTCGTGGGTTTCTCCGGATCGCCATAAATCCAAGATATGCGGACGACCGCCCTTCGGCGACTCTTCTATATCCAGAAGCACAGCGTCGTACTCTTTTCCCTTCACGGCGTAGGTATGAGCAGCCGACAGGATTGAGAGATCGTGCATGGAGCCGCTCGATCTTTTCCAGCGATTCCAATCAGCACTTTCTAAGTCCTTGAAACGCGTCTTTGCCGGTTTTATCGCGATACAACCCCGAGCGAGTTCGGCGGAAATAACATCTCGCATAGATTCAATCGCTGCCGCAGGGCTTATCCAGTCACGCGCTTCCGACAGAAGTATTCCTACGATTCCTCGTAGATCGCCAGGTGTGAGACCTGCGATTTCCAGCCGCGCCTGTTTGGTTTTGCAACCGGGATCGTCGGGGAACCTGAAAGTAGCGAGGATAAGATCCTCGATCTGAGAAATCGCCTCTTTCCTGACCGATGCAACCCTGCTTTCTCTCAGGATTGCGAGACCTTGCAAAAGCTGAGATGAGCAGTGTTTGCCAATAGCCTCAATGGATTCTCGGCCAGCAAGAGCGGCCGCTCCCTTCCGGGTGGCCGACAATGCTATTCGCTCCGAGCGAGAAATATCAAGGCCAGTCGATAGCTCATCAAATTTCAAACGAGCATCAAGATAGTCGCCTGACACTACATGGATGCGTTCTGCGCACCGATTAATGGAGTCGACTGGCCTTCTGGCTATAATGCGCCCGTCACCTATGGTTCTGAGACTGGAGATCAGTGCACAAATTACGTGCGACGACCGATAGTTCTCGTCCAAGCGGACAATTTCCGTCTCGTCGAGCTGAGAGCGATACCGAGCATAGGCTTCAGGCGACGCGTGGCGAAACTCATATATTGCTTGATCCGGGTCAGCCACCGCGACAATTCGTATGCCAATAGATTCTAATCCAGATATGATTTTATGATCGAGCGACGAACAATCTTGAAATTCATCGACAATAATTTCTTCAAAGCGATCCGCAAGGCGTTGTTGAAGCCACTCGGAGTGACGATCACGCAACAGTGTTAGCGCCTTTAGTCGCGACTGATCGGAGTCGTATAGTCCGCTTTTGACGAGACTATGAATTCGATTCTTCGCCTTCCATAATAGATCTACGGGGAAAGTTCCTTCTTTCCTGAGTGATGCAACATAAGATTCGTCCGCTTTTGGAGTTTCAACAGGATAGGAAACCTCACCATCGGCATCGATTCGGAAATTAGAAAGCAGGAGGCCGGTTCCATGCACGTCTTTGTGCCGAATCTTCGGCGCCATTCCGCGACTATCGGAGATATCATTCCAGCTATCGACATATTGCGGTTGCTTACCGGTTTCTCGGACTACAGCAGGTGTTACTAGATAGCGATGAAGAAAGCGATCAAAAGTGCCGATGAAATTCGGTGCATGAATTACACTTGGGGTATCTACACATCGGGAAGTGGCCTCACTCACTGCCGCATTCGTGAATGAGAGAAATGCGACTCCCCGCGAACTATGTTCTGAAATTTCTATAAATCGCCTAACGATGGCGCGCGTCTTACCTGCGCCGGGCCCTGCTTCGACCAAGCGGATGTTCGGGTTTAGGATCAGATTTTGCGCGTCGCTTAACTTAGCCATCGACACTCGCCACATCCACGGAAGACGAATTCTCAACAGATGGTTTCAGGGCGTAGCGTAGCGCGTCGAGGGCACCCTTAATGTATGTCGGCAGCGATACTATTTCATCGAGCTGGCCGGAGTGTTCAGCAATCATTTCACATATGACATGAGCAAAGTCCCCCTTGCCGATGTCAATTCCACCCTTTTCCGCTCGCAGAGCTTCTGCGAAAGAGTTAGCACGAATTTCAGTGTCCGGCCCTAGATCTCCAAATAGGCCATCCCACTTTTCGCCCGATCGCTCATGAAGCCTTACGAAAGCTTCACGCAGCAGCGTATAGTTTTTGACATGAGAAAATAACTCGGCCTCAAAAGTTGTACCGCCGACGAATATTTCTAGACGACTATCGCTTTGAAAGAGTTCCAGATAGCGATTCTTTCGATTATCCCCCTGCCGGACCCCGGTTTTCTTGATTGGATCCCCATCTGTTATCACGATTACTTTATCTACACGCTTGGATGAGCCTGACAGAAGAAGTTTGAGATATGGTTCGAAATCGACGCCATCAATAGCTACGAACGATATGCTCGCAAGATGACGAAGGAGATCGGGATCGTTCGAGTATAGCTTTCTTGCAAATTCCGGGATGACCAGCGATTCGGCGATACCTTCAACTAGCACGACATGACGTGCAAAGAGTAGCGCCGACCGTGTTACCGAAAGATATCGGTTGAGCTTGCGGAACTCTGGTTTCGTCAATTTTAAGCCGCCGAGTGGGGTTGCGCTCGTCCGCCAACAACCGTCGATATCTTGATCGCGTGAAACCACTAGAACTTTTTCGATTGCAACGCTGCTGGCTAAATTTGGGGAATGGGTCGAGACAACTACTTGCACTCTTCCTGCTGGCTCAAGCCCGATTGGTTTCCTGCTACGTGATTCAGCTGCTTGCTGTTCAAGATAGTGAAGAAGTACTGATTGAAGTTGCGGGTGAAGATGGGCCTCCGGTTCTTCGACCAGCAGTATAGTAAGGTCGTAGTCCTTTGCATTTACCAACTGGACAATCACCGTGGCGATATACATCAGATTCGCATATCCCAGTCCGGACGATGCTAGCCTCAGTGGATCTATATGATCATCTGCGAGCTGCATTCGCAAAAGAGCCGCAAGCCTTCTGAGTTCCTGTTCTTTTCCTATAAGCCTTACGTTATGCGTTCTGCTTGGCGGAGTAATCTTATGGAGGTGTTCAGAAATTTCCTTGCGCGCGTCTTCTGGCAGACCAAGTTCTGCCACTTGGGCCAACACCTTATTTGCGTCTCTGACGAATTCCTCACGTCTTGGCCTGTCTCCAGCTGTCAAGACCTTCAGAACCTCCGCCAAGCGATCGCCATTGCCCGAGTCCAGCTCTCGTACGGCATCGCGAAGCGGCGGGAGATATACATGCGCTATTCGCTTGCGATTAATCGGCTCTGGATCATCGGCACCAATTTTGCCAATCGAATGAGCTGTCGAGCGCCAATATGGTAGATCCAGGCTTGTCGAGAAAGTAAGATTATAGCGGAGGATGTCATCGGGATCGATCAGCGCAGCGAGGTAGACGGCCTTCTCTGAGTCCGTTAAATTACAGTACTTGGCCGATATCGATACCTCTACTGCCTCCGTGCCGCGCGTAACATCAAATTCAGCAGAAAACCTAAGCCCTTTTCCTTCAATGGCAGGAATCGTTGCAAATCGAATGCTGTCGATTATTGCACTTTTCCCAGATGCATTTTCGCCGACGATAACTGTCAGATCCTCAGCTAGGCCGACAGTGACTTCCCGGCAGCTTCGAAAGTTGCTTAGCGAAACTTCCGAAAGTCTCACATCCATCCCCTTTGAGCATTGTACGCGCGCCAACAGAGCTGATCGATCACACGAATTACAAGCGTGTGACTATAACACAGCAACCGCTTGGCACTGCCGAAGCAGGCAACGCCAGAGGAGGGCTTGGACCTAAGAAACCTTACGGCCGTTTTATATTGAGTCCACGAAAGAACCGAATAGACAGCTTCTCCATACTTCGCTACCGGTCATCTTGTCCGTCTCGAATCCGGCACCAGCACACCGGCCTCCGTCAAAGTCCGGTGTGCTGCCGTCTTGGCGGCGCACTCTCCGACCAGGCAATCCAGATGTACCTGCATGGCCGAATGCGCCGCTGAGACACACGAAGACGCCCAGGTGCTGTTGTGGCAGGCGATCCGTTCCAGCAGTTCGGCATCCAGCATCAGCGTGCCGTTCGTGGTGTCGAAGGAACATCGAGGATGGCACGGCGACGGACCGACTCGGCGAAAGCTCGCCCGCGTTGACTCAGCTTCCACGCGATGGAGTTCCCATCGGGTACAGCAGTCAGCAGACCACGCGCGATCAGCGCCACCACCGCCTGTCGGACACTGGGAGTGTCGAGGCCCGTGATTTCGGACAGTTCGGCGGTGGAGCAGTGCTCGTGGGTTGTCAGAGCACCCAGTACCTTTGTGTCGGCTTCGCGCATTCTGTTGCCACCCCTCCGTTTCGCGATGGTGAGGCAACCCACGGCCAGGAGAGGACACCACCGGCCGCGGGCGCCTGGCTGAAACCATATGAACAGCGCGATCACGCGGACAACGAGTGTGCGTGAACTTGCGCCATGACCGCTAAACCGTTGACCTGCGGTCGATGTCGTGGCGAGGATGGTTCTGCTCGTAAGCAAGCTGACGCACACCAGTTGGCAGGGGTCTCCACCATGCGTTTACGTTTCCTCGGCAAGAACACCGGCTCGCACCAATCCCCGACGCTGTATGCCAGCGATCGGGGGACCTACGTCGTGCAGGGCTGGCGCGTGCCAGATCAGCCGACACTGATAGAAATACCGCACCCTCTGCTCGGATTCTTGGAGCGCGGAACCTGTTTGGGCACAGAGCTTCACGACACTGGACACGGTACGTTCACCCTGACGGGTGAGCCGCTGACCGACGTCGAAGCCCTGGCGCAGATGGATATTCCGCCTCACGAGGCGAGTGTCGAGGTACCGATCGGAAAGGAAGTCCGCCGCGATGTACTCACTGACGGGTGACCAGCTCGACGATCTGTTCCGCTCTTCGTGGCGGCGCGCGTTTCATCTCGAACTGCAAGATACCTACGCGGTGTCCGGCGAGTTCGAGCCCCTGCGCCAGTTCCTCGCGGGCGAACCCGAAGTTGCGTCATGGCAGGAATCTTGGCTTGATCTCATCAGGGAGCTCACCGGCACCGGCAAGGTCGTCCAACGAGTGCGGGTGGTGACCGAGCCGCACACCGACTACACACGGTGGGCACTCTCAGTGTCGCCCCGCAACATCGGCGCGGGCGAGGAGATTCGATGGTTGCCGAGGCATTCGATCGATGTACGGCAGTTGACCAGTGACGACTACTGGCTCTTCGATGACCACCTCGCCGCGTTCAGTGTCTTCACCCCCAGTGGCGAAGGCGCAGGATTTGCCGTTACGACCGATCCTGTGATCGCCGCACACTTCCGCGCCGTTCGCGATCGGGTGTGGCCGGCCGCAGTCCCGCATGACGAATACACGCGTGCCCTGCATCGGTGACCAACCTTCGTGAGGCCCGAGAAGCACTCGGACAGCGACTCCGGGAGATCCGCAAGGGTGCCGGTCTGACCGGCCGTGCTCTGGCGGATCTCGAAGGGTGGCACGAGTCGAAGATCTCGAAAATCGAATACGGCAAGCAGACACCGTCGGAGAAGGATATCCGGGCGTGGTGTCTGCATTGTCGTGCTGCCGGTCAGTTGCCCGATCTGATCGCTACCCTGCACAACGTCGAAGCGGCCTACCTCGAAGTCCGGCGCATACGCATCCCCCAGTGGCAGCGGGTGATCGCCAAGATGGAAGCTGACGCCGAGCTAGTTCGGCTGTATGAGCCCGGCCTCATCCCTGGCCTCCTGCAGACGCCTCGATACATCCGGGGTGTTCTCGAAACCATCGAATCCCTCTACGGCGGCCCCAATGTCATCGAGGCATCCCTGGCTGCGCGGCTGGAGCGGCAAACCGTCTTGTACCGCGGTCGCCACCGATTTCACTTCCTGATCGGCGAGCAGGCCCTGCGCACCGTTGTCGGTGACCCGGAAGTCATGGTCGAGCAGCTTGACCGCCTACTGGTCGCGATGACTCTCCCACGTGTCGTGCTTGGCGTGATCCCGGTGGATGCGGCCTACCGAATACCGCTAATGAACTTCGCCATCTTCGATCGGAAGATGGTGCAGGCTGAAACGATCACGGCGCAGTTGACGGTGACGCAGCCCCGCGAAGTTGTGCTCTATGAGCGGGCGTTCGCCGCACTGGGCGAACAGGCCGAGATCGGCAATCGCGCCCGCGACGTGATCCGAACCGCGATGGAGCGGCACAGCGCAAACGGCTAAGGAATCCTTACACCCGTTCCGCCATCTTCCCCATGATCTCTCGGACTTCCGGAACCGCGACGTGGGGTCGAAGGTCGGTCATGATCGTGTCGAGCGTGGAACGAAGCCGGGTCGAGGTAGTGCTGTTGATCTGATCGAAGTGATCGACCAGCACCTGGCACCCCTCGGCAAGCTCGTGAGCCTGAATGTGGTTCTCGGCCAATTTGATACGCCAGCCGATGTTCTCTCGCTGCCATGACATCGAACCATCGATCGCGGCCTGCAAGTGAATGGCTGCCGAGCGGTGATCGCCACTGCGCATATAGGCCCAGCCGGTCATGCCGGAAAGAGCTGCTGGCGGCAGGTACACCCAATCGGGGTCATGGCCGCGAGTCGACTCGTAGGCGCGGTGTGCACGGCTGATGGCATCCGCCATCGCTGACCCATCCCCCTTCGCGCTCTGCGCTCCGGCTTCATAGATCGCACCAATGGCACGAAGCCGTGGTCCGCCCTCACGACGAGCTGCGGTCTGCGCGGCCTGGGCCAGGTTGACACCCTCCCGAGGGCGCACATCCTTCGAAGGCTTCGATGGTGAGAATCCGCCCTGGTAGCTCAGGAAACTCGCGTTGAGCAAAGCATGCGAAATTGCCGTGCTGTCACCGGCGGCGTTCGCCGTTTGAGCCGCATCGGCGTAGTACCGCCGAGCATGCTCCAACCGTCCCGCGTCGAAGTGCACCCACCCCGCGGCGGTCATCATCTCGGCTGCCGCGCTGGTGAGTTGGCGGCCTACCACGTCGCTGTAGGACGCCGAGTTCAGAAGTTGTTCGGCGTAGCGCACCTCGTTCGCGGCGACCCGACACAGGCGATCACCCCCCACGATCAGGTCCAACTCGTGAATTTCGTTGGTGCTGGCGACGATGTCGGCGACGTCGCTGGCACCAACCTGGATTGAGCCTCCGACCCCAGGTGGAGTTGCGGCGGCCCGGTGCGCCGCACCGACTGACACGGCCAGGCCAGCGCCGATCGCGCCGTTTCGTAGGAAGTTGCGACGATTCACGTCTGCCTCCTCGTTCGATTCCACTACCAGTATGGCAAGCGGCACCTGAAGTGCACGGGCCACACGACGCAGCGTCCGAAGGTCGTTGACCGCCGGACCGTCATGTTCCAGCTGAGAAACAGCCGGTTGTGTGAACCCGATCAACGCGCCGAGTTCGCGCTGCGTCATGCCGGTATTCGAGCGAACCCGACGTATTACTTCGCCTGTGGTCAAGTGCATGCTGGTACTCCGCCGCTTGGTCAGCCTAGTCTAATGGTTCATCGAAGAACATTGCCGTGCAATAACTTTCACCCCTCACACGGACCTTATACCGAATTCGGTATTTCTGAAAAGCCTTGCTAATTCTTGCGCCAGAAAAGGGCCAATTTGCGCTTACGGTCAGGCCGGTACCCGGTACCGGGGTGTCGCCGCTGACCCTCTCAGCGGCGCACCGGCCCTCAAAGGCGGGGCGTACCGGTGGCCTTGAGCCCCCGGTGCCGGGTACCACCCTCGGCCTACCGGTCGAGTCTCCGCCCGACCCGGAAGAGATCCTTCGTGCATTCGCTCACCACACGCCAGCTCGCCGCCATGACGCCACAAGAAGCTCACCAGGCGCCGGTCGTGCCCTTCACGATCGAGCAGGCCCATCGGATCATGCAGTTCCACGTCGCCTGTCGCGTCAGGCGCTGTCCGCGAAAGGCCGCCGCTCAGGGAGTGCTGGTGACAGCTGGCAAACAGGTGCTCGCCGTGAACAGGCCGCGGTGACATCGATGCCTTCGACGCAGCACATCCGCCATATCCATATCGAATCAGGTGCTTTGACCCTCGACTTCAAGGGCAGTGCTGAGCAGATCCAAAATGTAGCGGACGAACTGGCACAGACCTTCCCAGAGTTCGTCGTGGCAGTCGATGACGACGTGCATGCCGATCTCCCTGTCCTGCCGTGTGCTGAACTGTGGGATTGAGGCGGAACTACCGGTGATGTCGGACTCGCTGCTCGTAGTCCTGTGGCCACTCAGTGCCTCGCTGGCAGTGATCGTTGGAATCCGAATCGGCCTGCGGTGGAGAGGAAACCGTGATTCCCACGGTGATGAGGCTGGCCCATCACGCCGTCACGGTGACGGTGGGATGGGTGACCACGGGGGCAGCCTTGGAATCGGTGAGAGGCAAACGGATAGGGACTCACCGCCAGCCGAGCTCAGCCCTCGTCCGTGGCCCAACATGAATGCCAAGACGGATGTCCTGCCGCGGGTGCAGGACATCCGGCCACCTACGCGGGCGACACCGATTCGACGGCCACCGTGGGTGTAGCCCCTTGCTGAACCTCAATGGCGCAAATGCCAATACAGAAATCCAGAACGGTTGGCGAAGTATTCGTGTACGTAATCCTGTCGAATCTACTCGAAGGCGGCCTTTAGTACTCCAAATACAAATAGACAGACAGCAGCGACGGCAAGGAGAAACACTGACGCAGCAAGCAAGCCAACCATTAGAGCAAGAATAACTGGTATGAGCCCTATCGTTGCGACCCAGAGAAATATATTGAGTGGGGTTCGACTTCTGTGACGAACACTTCTAAATCCGTTGGTTTCGATCGCGAAGTACACCAAACCGCTAAACCCGGCCAGGAGCACAATTTCCTGTGCCCTTGGGTGCGGCCAGTGAGATACGCGATGTAGCCAACTTAGCGGCCAGTCGGTACTGGCGTGTAGTTTTGGCGACAGCCAGACATGCAGTACGAGGCCAACCAGGGTAAGCACCACCGTGGTCCACAATTGTGTTCGCTTACCTGATCCAATAGCGGATGCCGACGCCATCATGCGAGTACGGTACACCGATTTGACTAGCGTGGTGCATACGAGAGAAAAAGCCAACTGGTACGTTTATTCCTCTCTCTTTACCTCAAGGTCTCGTAGATATTCGGCCAGTTGCTTGTGTCGGAAGCGATATACAGGACCGGACTGCCGAAGGACTCCACGCTGATGAGCATCATCCAGGAATGCCAAGAGACGGCGGGGCAGCTTTCCGGTGGCCCACAGCCATCCTCGGGTTAGCACACCCCAGCGGCCCCATGCACTGTTACCGATACCGTTTGCGAGACCTGTCGCAATGCCAAAGATGATGCCACCCCAAGGGCCGATAAGAAATCCGACGGGAAACCCGATCATTCCTCCTGACATCACCGTGTAGTAGATAAAGTGCGTCCGACTCATCACCACCATTTTGCTTGGCGTCACGACTTCATCAACCTCAAGACGGGCATGTGGCCCGAATGTAAGTAGCGTAAACAACGCGAAGATCATTGATACTCCGAGCCAATCCCAGATTGAACCTATCGAAGCTTTTGTGACCCAACCGACTGAACCAATAATAAAACATATGGCAGCGCCGCCTGTAGCTGCGATGCCGACTTCTTGCCAAAAGGGTTTCCGATCTGGCTGATTAATCCATTTCTGCACTAAACAAGGAGGAAAGGCCGCCACCGCCCCAGCGAGAGGAAGAAGGAACCACGACCATGTTCCCATGATTGTCGCGCTGGCGGATTTGACCATCAGCCATCCAACGAACGCTCCAGTTCCACCATAGAGGGGCGTTTTTACCATTTCACAGCGGAAGTTTTCCCAACTCCCTCGGCTAAACAACCGGACGCTCGTCGGTAGCTCAGCGCTGTACATCCATCCATAGAATCCTCCGAGGACACCCCCGATGCCCACGCCCAATGAAATGGCTAACAATGAGGCATCAAATTGTGCTGTTGCCCATCCGCACGCACCACCGACAATAGCTGCAAGTAGTCCGAAAATAATGGCGCGCGTATATGGACGAACTTTAGAGGCTAACTCCCACCATCTAATTTCGTTATTATCGAGGTGTTCGGCAAGGTACTTCAACCAGATGAGAACACTTGCAGGGTCATCATAGTGTCGACGTTTACGTGTGGCTATCTCACCGTCGACTACGACATTTTCGGTCTCGCTCTCCTCGCCTTCGGGGAAGATAGTAGAAATATACCTGCCAAAGAGGTGCTTTTCGAGCTCAGGAACACTCGAATAACCGCCATCAGTGAGTTCGTCTGGATCAGCATCAGCCGAGGCATAGATAGTGCGCGCCAGGTAGACCATTAGACGGGTCTTCAATACTTCGCCTGCTACAACAGCCTTTGGATCGCCTTCTTTGATTTTGTTCAGAACGGGAATCCATCTTGCACCGATTTCTTCTTTGTTTCCTGTTCGCGGCAGGTATTCGATAAGATCGTCGACGGTCAATTCTTTCAATTCGATAGTCCATCCCCTGGACAGCGCCTCTACATAATCGGTCGTCACCATATAGGGCTTCGTCCGACTGGTAAGCATGAGTGGATCATCAGGTTTCCCGTTCAGCTTCTCCAGAGCCCTCTCGCCAATCGTTCTCGCGCCGGTGTCATATTGCTTCTTCTTATCTCTCTCGCGCATCTCGTCCAATCCCTCAAGGATGGGGAGGATATGCCCTCCATGAACCAGCTGCGCCGCTTCTTCGGGTTTGAGTCCGGGATGATCTCGAACTAACAGGGATGACATCCAATCATTGAACGAATCACCACCTTTTGCGTCCCAAGATGCCAGATTGAATATTACCGGGATCTTCCCTTTGAATGTACCGGGGTCATCGGGGGGTGGAGTTGGTGAATCTCCCTTTCCGAGAACCGAATGGGCGAAATTTCGCACGATTGTCGATTTTCCCGAGCCGGGGCCGCCCAGAACAACCAAACGGTGGCGATCAATCGCACTCAGCACCGCAACAATATCCTCAAATCCGCCTTCCTCAACGGATTTTCCGTCGATATTCATCGGGATATTTTCGAGATTTTGCCTGAGATCAGGGCCGACCGAAGACCATCGAACCGGCATTGGCACAGGTTCACTGACTTTCCAGCGCAGCGCTTCGTCATGCAGTTCTTTTCGTACGGCGAGCGCGAGTTGACGGGCTTTGCCGGTGAGGGGTGGATCGGATGGCGGAGCATTCTCAATAGAAGGTGGAGGCGCTAGCTGCGCGTTTTTGAACTGATTGGGCGGCGACTCTTGTGATGCGGGTATTTCTGACACTGACTCTGATGATTGCAGACCAATATTGGCTTCAGATTCGAGGGCAAGCAGCGCTTCGACAAGGTATTCTCGGAGCTTCTTCGTCCACTCTTGCTTCTGACGAGAACTGGGTGACCACTTCAGTGAGTCATCGAATATGCGTTTCAGCAGATAAGAATCTAGATCTCCACGAATAACTAACAGCTTCATGTCTCTGATTACGTACAGACCGTGCGCCAATTGCCTGTAAGTAATCTCAAGACTTTTATCGAGTTTCTTGTCAAACTGTGTTTCCTTGGCCGCCTCTTCAATAGCCTCTTCAATAGCCAACACTGGACCGTCTGATGCCCACCTGCCCGGCTGCAAATTCATGACTAAGCGGGCCAGATAATATAGATCGACGTGAAACTTTTCACTCGAGTAGTCGTCTGAAGGCTTAACGATCGCGTACGTGCCAGCCTTCAATTTCTCTTCTACCGTGGCCCGAAGCGTGAATAATGCGACCAACTCTTTGTATATCGCCTTGCGCCGCTCGGCCTCCCCGTCTGACATGTGAGCATGATACCGCTTCAGCCCGAACTATGTTGCTCTACAAGCGAATATCACTTCGATCATAGTGTGATAGCAGTTCCCGCTCAAACCAACTACCGATGTCGGCAGGCAGCCAGCTGGTGGATGACGAATTCCTCGGATCAAGCGTGCGATATCTGACCAGATCACTCATCAACCTAGTCGCCGAGAAATCTATAGTGGCACTCAGAACCTCCGGCGATATCCTGCCGCTGTTTTCATCATGCATAATTCGAACCAGGTCAGATGCGGTCGGAAGAATGTTCTGATCATCCTCGGCCAGGCAATCCCTACGCAAAAGTCGCTCAAGTGGATAAACCGATAGTATTTTCTGCCAATCGCTACCGTGAGTCATGATACGGAGCGCGTCTCGTGCTAACGGCGTGTTTTCCTCTATGAGACGGTCCATACCGTTGAAGGCGGCGTCGTTGACAGCTTCAACTTGACTACGCGTCGGAGAGCCATAGCCTGTGAGGTGTGATTCTTTGCCCACAGTCTCAAGAAGGTGGGCTATTGCATCTGCCTCAAGCTGCCCCAAGGGCAATATTGGTGGTCCCCGTTCGGGTTCAAGCTCAGGACGTGGTGGCGTTGTTGGGAATTGTTCACTCATATCTTCTTATTCCTAAGAGACATTAAACCACCTTCAGCTGCATACTGCAATCATTGATGCACGCTCAACTATCGAATATTGCCCTAATAGTCAAGCGGTTCAGGCCACCGTTTGGCCACCAATTCGGGCCAGTGGAGTCGTATCGGATCGAGCATATTCGCTGGTTGGAGGGCTGTGGCCAGCTCGTGGCCTGTCCGTGGCGGCAAAGTATTGCCTGGGTCAGACGCTCTGCGGTGAGATGGATTCCGTCGACAGATCGACACCAGACACAAAGGAGAATCCGATGGATACGACGTCAGCCCTGATCATTTTCGCGGCAATCACCCTCGCCCCCGAGGTGACCGTGGTGATCAAGCTGTCGCCGCGCGGAATTCGTGCAACCGATCACAACCAAAAGGACGATCAGCACGAATCGAATCACATCTAGTCAGTAACTGGATGTACCGCTCATAGGGCCAGCGATGCTGGCCCTATGAGGAACAAGGTTCTCCTTCCAGCCATTCATCACAGCGGAGATTAAATACCGTGATCCTTGTCATCGCTCTACGTCAAACCAAACGCTATTGCACACTGACTACTTTGGTTCTGTGCGCCGTTGTTCTCCTGTGCATCATCGCTGCCTGCACCCAAACCTCCCAAACCTCCCAAACCCTGACATTGGTGGCGTCGGCATCCTCCGCCGAACCAACCCCTTCCATCCCCACAACCCTCGAATCCGAACTGGTCTCCATGGCTACCAAGGCCAAGAAGCCCGGTGATGCCCTCGTTCGCATCATCACCGCCCCCAACAGCCCTGCCATCGAACGGGATCTAACCTCAATCTTTCGTGGGGCTGACGTGCTGGCCTGAGCGGGTTCGGATTGGTATTTCGATCGTAGTTTCCCGATTGTGGGTGCGGCAGTCAGCCCGCGCAGCGGGCTGACTGCCGGGTTCCACGGACCTCGGGAGGGTTGGTTTCCTTGGTTGTCGGGACGGTGGAATGGCTGGTCATCCTGGTTGCAGGCGTGCCGCGGCGGTGGTGAGTAGTTCGGTGAAGGGTGCGTGGCGGGCGAGGTGGAGTCGGGTTCTGCGGGCGTGACGGGCGATGCGTCCGGCGGCGGAGAACACGCGTAGCCGTAGGGTTTTGGGTTCCCAGCGGCGTGCGTGGTGGTCGTGGAGGGCAAGGGTTTGCATCCATGTGGTCAGGTCAAGGGCGAGCGCGATGAGTGCGAGCCAGATGCGGTTGGCGTCGAAGGAGTGGAACGGCAGATTCCGTAGTCCGGTGTCCTTGGCGGCGCGTATGCGGTCCTCGCAGCGGGCGCGGCGGCGGTGGCGCAGTTCCAGATCGGGGAGTTGACCTCGGCGGGTATTGGTCACGAACGCGGTCAACCTGAGTCCGTCACGGTCGGTGAACCGCAGTTGGGCACCGGGATGGGGGCGTTCCTTCCGCACGATCAGCCGCATGCCCGGTGGCCATCCGGACAGGTCGGTGAGGCCGGTGACTTCCACGACCCAGGCGCCGGGCCGGACCTGGCCGTCGGCATCGTAGGCCGGGGTCCAGTCACGGTCGGTGAGGTGGGTGTCCATGGCTTCGACGATGTCGTCGGTGAGGGTGAACCCGATCGAGTATTGCAGTCGGCGGCGGTGGCAGTAGTCGAGGAACTCATGGGTTCCACCACCGGAATCGGTGCGCACCAATACCTTCCGTCCGACCCGCCATGAAGGCTGCCATGGCATTTGGGCGAGGGCGTCGGACAGGACTCGCTTGTGGTCTGCGGCGGTATTGGAACCGGCGTTGCCCGGGCGCAGCATTACCGCGGCGGGTTCCCCGGTCCCGTCCGGGCCGTGGTCGATGAACGACCACAGTGAATGGAACCCGAAGCCACGTTTGAATGTCGGTGCCGCACCCTGCTTCTCCGAGTGCGAGTCGGTCAGGGTGGCATCGAGATCGATGATCAACGGAGTATCGATGCCGATCCGGTGATCGGGGGCGTCGGATCCGGCCAGGGTCCAGGCTCGGGCGCGAGCGTCGGCACGGGCCGAAGCGATAGCAGCCAACACTTTCGGCGCCTCGGCCGCCAGAGTGGAGATCGTGCGCGACACGGTCGGGTCCGAGGCCACCGAACCGAACACCCCCGGTTCGGCCCTCAACAACGCCAGATCCGCGGCGCAATCACCACCGATCGCGAGGCAGACCGCCAGATCGAGCACGATCTTGCCGGGATCGTGGATAGTCATCGACTTGCGCCACGGCCTCAACTTTTCCGATAAACCGCCGGTCAACCCGATCTTCTCGGCAGTGCGCAGCAGTAGCGTCGCACCTGCGTGTGACACCACGCCCGAACCTTCACCATCGATACCCAGCCGCGGATACGGCGATATAGACTCACTCACCAGAAAGGTGCTCCAGACCCTCGAGAAATTCAACTGTCGCAAGTCGAATTATCGCAGGTCAGAGCACCTTTCGCCATTCCTGCCGCAGGTCAGAAGCTATTTCCATGACTGGGCGAGGCTAACGCCCCTCCGTGGCAAAGGGGAGATCGAGCATGGAGCCGCCCGCGATCGGAAGATCCGGGAGAACATCGACGCCCTGAAGGCTGATCTCGCCGATACTGTTTCGCAGGCGCCTGGACTGGACTTGGTCCGACTCCTCGACGCCGCCAGTCAGTACCCCGGTTCCAGGATCGTGGTGCTGAGCAGCGGACTCAATACCGATGCACCGGTAGACATGACGACCCTCGGGTGGAACTTCGATCCTGAAGTAGTCGCCGAATCGGTCCATCGCCAAGGACTGCTTGATCTGGCAGGCAAGAACATCACGTACTTCGGCATCGGCGCCACGGGTGGCAGTGTGCAACCTCGGCTTCCGGTCTACGCGCGTAAGTTGCTGGAGAACTTGTGGATTCGCATCTGTCAGGAGGCGGGGGCGACCAGCTGCGTAGTGGGAGATGGTGAACCGTCCGCGGCTGAACCCCGATCGACGCTGCCGGTGCCGGTGGTTTCTGTTCCTGCTGCCTACACGGACGGCAGCGGTTGCCCGGTATGGCAGCGCCTCGACGAGGCGGCATTGCCATTCACCGCGAATAGCGCCGTTCTTTCCGCCAGCGCTGATTCCACGCTCCAGCCGTTGGTCGACGCCACCAGGAAGTGCCATATCTCCCTCATTGCCGTCGAGGGGCATATCGCCGACACCGGTTCCGGCAGCGATCCAACCAATCTGTCTGGCCGGCGGGCCCAGGTGGTGGTGGATCGCCTGGTCGCCCTGGGACTGCCACCCAACATCCTCGGCACCGTGACCGGCCGCGGGGCCTCGACACCAGCAGTCCCGAACCTGACGCCTGACGGCCGGTTCATCGAGTCAGCAGCCGCCCAAAATCGCCGAGTCGAAATCTTCCTGACCCGCTGAATACCTGGCATCCGGCGTGCCTAGTGAGCACGCCTCCATTTCGCTACTTCCATTCCTCATGAAGGGAAATCTCCATGCCTCCACGCTCCCGCCGAACGCCGCCCGCCGTGGCGAAACCGGCAGTGCATTCGGTCAGTCCGCCACCGTTGTCTCGCCGCCTCATCTGGGTATCGCGGCTGTTCGGAAGGCCGGTGTCACGTGACGCACTGCCGTTCGTTGTGGCGCTACACCGCGAACAGGAACGGGTCGGCCAGCGTCGCCCGCCAGATCGACACAGCTGGTACGAAGCGACGGTCATTGGTATGGGAAAGGCTGAGGCCGACCGGATTCGTGACCGCGGTGCGGTCGAGATCAACCGCTTGGGCGACCAAGCTGTCACGCTGCACGGAGAAGTCTCGGTCATCGACGGGGACATCGCCCGGCTGGACCAGGAGCCGGTGCGCGGTGTGCATCGCGAACTGCTGAACGCCGAGGAAGCCGAACAGCGACAGACGGCGATCGCCGCGACGATCGCAGGCGCCACGCGTGCAGGTAGTTTGAAGCATCATCGGGTCTCCCGGATGATGCGGTGGGCCGTTCGCCTGATCCCGCTTATCGATTGGCCGGTTCTCACCATGTTCTCGGCCGACATTTTCAACCTTCCCTGGGATGCCGCCCTCGAAGGGGGCAACATCGTCCGGCTGTTGACGTCGGTCACCTTCGGATTCTTGGGCACGGTGGTGCTCGCGGCAGCACTGCACAAGGCCGGGACTGAACTCCGGCAGTTCAAGAACGATCAGGGCGGGGTCGCGTGGCCGTCCGGCCGCGGTGCACTACTGACCACCCTGCTCCTTGGCGGAGTGCTGTCCATCAGCGTCGGTGCCGCTGTCCTGATGGGGTTTCGCGTCCTGACCGAGGCGCTGGCGGCTGAAACCGGCCTGGCTGGCGGCATCATCCTGGGGCTGTTCTTCTCGTGCGTGGTGGCCACCGCCAATTCGGTTGTGCTGCTGACGGTATTTCGTGATGGCTCACTGCTCACCAATGAAGTCGAGCACCTCCAACGGCAGCTCGTGCCTATTCGAATGCGCCGGTTGCGCCTGCAGCAGCAACGAGACGAACTGGTGGTGCGGATCGGTGAATGCATCGGCAGGGCAGAGCAGTTGCACGCCGAAACGCTGGCCAGGATGGCCCTTCCCATCGAAATTTCCCACAGGATAGTTGCTACCAGTCGCTCTCTTCACCAGGGATGTGGCTGGAGCGCGGAGCTGCTGCGCCCAGACCGGGGTGCTTTCGGCCTGTTCGCTCCGCTGGTAACAGGGGACGTGGCGACACTGGACCAGTCGCTGGAACGGATAGCAGCGCTGCGGATTCCGACCGACCATGAAGGGCATTCCGCGATTAGTCAGTCTGCCGATACGCCCGCAGTTATCCCTGCTTCTATCGCGGACACGCCCGCGCCTGGCATCACGTCGGCTGCCTGAGTTTTAGACAGTCTGCCGGGGCCGATTCCTGGCGCAGTTCTCTCCTCTTATTTTCCTCCGCATTTCCGAGGTGCTGCCGCCTACCGAAAAAGAGAGCGGCAGCACCAATCTATCGCCTTCAAAGGAGGCCACGAGAATCATGAGCGAAGAATCAAATCTGATCAATCCGCCGCCCGATCCTGACCCACTGCCGTGGGTATTCGAGGGAAAAACTCCCGATGGGGACAACCCCGACGTCACGGTGCACCTGACGGAGGCGACGGTTCACAAGCTTTCGACCACGATGCGCGAGATCGTCGACATGGTAGAGGTTTTCGAGGATATGGCACCTCGGACGGCTACCTGCATATGGGAGCTGCTGAGTGTCACCAGCGCGGAGCTGCTGCTGTGGACTCGCAGGTGGCAAGCGTGAGCGGCCACGAACCTTCCGGCATCGATGTCCTTCTGAGCGCTAGCCTGAAAGCTGTTGGGGCGGCTATCGCGATCTATATCGCCGTCTCTCTCATTGCATCGATCGTGTGGTGGGTAGTGGGCATTGCCGCTGTGGCCGCGACGGTTTGGTTGGCGATCGTTGTAGTTCGCACACTGCGAGAACGCTGGTAAGCCGTCGCACCATTACGGGAGGTCACCCGTTCGCTTCGGTGTTGCAAAATTTTACCATTTAATTGTCAGTTAATTTTCTTTCCACATAGTGAAGTCAGAACGGCACGAACATTGGGTGGGCGCAGGACATGCGTCATTGCTCGCTGGTGCCGGTCAGCAACCAACCATTAATTCCAAGGAGGGCGAAGCTATGTCTAAAAACAACAAGTTCAACTACCGGCGACCGGAGAAGGGGCGTAACCGGCCGAATCGGCCGAAGCCGCACATCACGGTACGCAGCGTTCGGAGGACGCCGCCGGATCTGACCAAGCTGGGCCGGGCCATCATCGCCGCAGCCCTGGCGGAGGCTGCGGCTGAGAAGGCCGCCGCAGTGGAAAGCCACACGGACGACAGCAATCTCCCATCGACGTCGGCTGCCACCACCGAGGCCGTGGCCGCTCCAACGGAAAGGCAGGAGGTTGTCGATGACGAATGAGCAACTGCCTCTTCCGCTGACACCTACGACAATGCAGTGGCAGTATGTGTTTTGGCCGAGTCCGTTCAGCGAGGTGGCGGCGTCGGGGTTGCTGCGGCACTGGGCCGCCCAGCAGCATCGACCGAAAGTCGTGCTGGAGGCCCGTGCCGATCAGAAGGGCATTCGCTATCTAATCGGCACGCAGCGCCGCTATTCCGAAACGGTTCGGCGTGCTGTCGAACAGTTGGTGCCGGGCAGCATGGTGACCGATGCCGCGGAGAAGGGCCGCCCGGCGGTGGCTGCAACCCGGCGACTCGGCCTGTCCACCACGGATTGGCCGTTGGAGGCCGCTGACCGTCTCAGCGCTGAACGTTCGATTCTGTCCGCGCTCACAGCGGTAGCCGAGGCCGAGGAACTGGTTATCCAGATTGTGCTGGGTCGCAGCCGACTTCCCTCGTTGCCAGCAGCGGATCGTCATGACGGCAGCCAAAGTGTGCTATCCAAAGTGCTGGTCGGGCTGCAACCCGACGACCGACCGGGCGCGACGCAGGCAGTAACCCGCAAGTTGGGGCAGCATGGCTTTTCGGCCACCGTGCGGATCGGAGTGTCGGCTCCGGCCGCGGGAAGACGGAAGTCCCTGCTGCTGAACCTGGCATCGACTCTTGGCACGGTCAATGCCGCCGGGGTGCATCTGCGGTTGAAAGACGACGCACCCGCACGACTGAACGATCCCCGCACATCGTTCTGGTCACTGTTTTCGCCTCCACAGCGCCTCAGTGTCCCGGAGGTCACGCTCTTGGTGGCATGGCCGATTCGGGACAAGGATGACGTACTGCTGCCAGGAGTGCCGTCGTCGCATCCCCGGCTAGTCCGACCGACAGCGGCCGTGCAGTCCGGAGAGCGCGTCATTGCCTTGGCGAACGCCCCCGGTTCAACGGGGACGATCGGAATTGATGTGGTCGACTCGCTGAAACACATGTGGCTCAGCGGGCCTACAGGTACCGGCAAATCGACGCTGTTACTGAACCTGATCGCGCGGGACCTGGAAGCGAACCGACCGGTGGTGGTCATCGAGCCCAAAGACCTGATTAACGACGTACTGGAGCGGATTCCGGCCCCGCGACGCGACGACGTCGTGATCATCGATCCACTTTCCGACGCGCCTGTCGGATTGAATCCGTTGGACCGCTCACCAGGCAGCGGCCGAGAGAACATGTCACCGGACGTCATCGCCGACAGCATGTTCGGTACTTTCCGTTCGCTCTACGGGGAATCGCTCGGGCCGCGAAGCAGCGACATCCTGCGAAACTGCCTCAAGGTGCTGGTGCGACGCGAAGATGCCAGCCTGATCATGTTGCCGCTGATCCTGACCAACCCCGGATTCCGGCGTCCACTGGTGCAGGCAGCGGTGCGCGATGATCCATTTTCGAGCGGGCCGTTCTGGCAGTGGTATGACGGCATGACGCCCGAGGCCGCAGCAAACGTCGTGGCTCCCCTGAGCAACAAGATCCGACCTCTGTTGGATCGGCATCTTCGGGCAGTGCTGGCACAGCAACGTCCGCGCTTCAACGTTCGCCAGGTCTTGAACGAACGCAAGATCCTGCTGGTGCCACTCCAAAAGGGCGTCATCGGCCCTGAAGCGTCGCAACTCCTCGCAGCGGTAGTTCTCTATGACCTGTGGCAAGCCATATTGGAACGAGTCAGCATGCCCGAAGGGCTGCGCATTCCGGTCATGGTCTACATCGACGAGGTACAGGAGTTCCTCAATCTGCCAACGGATTTGGATGAGGCGCTGGCACTCTCCCGGAGCCTGCGCGCCGGGTTCCATTTGGCACATCAGTACGAAAAGCAACTGCCTGCCCCGATGCTCAACGCCTTTCGAAATAACGCCCGGAACCGCGTCACCTTTGCTCTGAACGCCGACGACGCCAAGACTGCTGCTGCCGGTCAATCCGCGCTTACCGCAGAGGATTTCACCGCTCTGCCTGCGCACCATGTGTACGCCCGCTTGGTTCGAGACAACAGCATGCAGCCTTGGGTCTCGGGGGTGACGCAGGCTCCGCCGCCGAAGACGGCTGACCCCGATGCGATTCGTCGCCTGAGTCGTGAACGCTATGGTCGACCGGTACAGGAGATCGAGGCCGGATTCTCCCGCCTGCTGGACGACCTTGGCACTGATGTATCACGCAACCGGACACATCAGCGACGGAGGCGATCATGACCGAGCGGCCGACTCCGCGTCACGGCGGGTGTCCCGCAGCGGAAGGGGAGTTCAGTATGGACAGCTCTACGTGCGAACTCCTGCGGCGCGATCATCTCGCCAACCGCCTCGACAGCCGTTTCACGTTGTCTTCCACAAGTAAGTTATCGCCGGTCAGTCGCGATTCCGGCCGCGTTCGTGCAACGACTGATGCGGATTCCGCTTCATCCTCCCGTCGTCCCGGCCGCCCACACAGTGTTCGACGCGACGCTGCTGCTGTCAGCAGCGAAATGAGCGGGCGCGACTTTCAGATCCTGCGGTCTGTCGCCGAACACCGGTTCTTGACGGTTCGCCACATCCACCAGCTGCACTTCCAGGGCCTCAGCTCGAAATCCGGACTGAGGATTACCCAACGCAGTCTCGCCCGATTGCGGCGCTGGCGAGTTCTCGGCACCTTGGAACGCCGCATCGGCGGACTTCGTGCCGGATCGGGAGGACTGGTGCACTACGTCGACGTCGTCGGTGCGAAACTGCTCCAGATCGAGAACGCCGAGCCATCGAAGCGGCGCTACACCACACCGAGTCACACGTTCCTGACCCACACCCTGGCGGTCGCGGAATCCCACATCGCTCTCATCACCGCCCAGGTGCATGGCCGACTCGAACTGGTTCGAGGTGATGTCGAGGCGATGGCATGGCGGACCTACCACGGCCTCGGCGGTGCCCTGCTGACGCTACGACCGGACATGTACTTGGAGACAGCCGCTGCGATCGGGGGTGACCTGATCAGCAGCTGGTTCTACGAACACGACATGGGCACCGAAAGTCTGCCCACCCTGCTACGCAAGTCCCGCGAGTACGAGAGCTATCGACGGACGGGGATCGAACAGGAACAGAACGACGGCGTCTTTCCACTCGTCATCTGGAGCCTCAGCGCCCAGACCGAGGCGCGTGCCGCCGAGAGACGATCGGCTCTTGTCGAAGCGATCGAACGTGACCAGCGACTTGACGCCAGCCTGTTTCGAATCATCGCGCCCCACCAACTCATCTCGCTGATCAAGACGGGAGGCACGACGTGAGCGCTGTTCGCCGTTACAGAACCATCCTGGTCGACCCGCCGTGGGACATCCTGCAACGTGGCCACTATGGGGCGAGTAGGCACTATTCGCTGATGACGCTGGAACAGATCAAGGCGCTTCCCGTTTCGGATCTGGCCGAAGACGACGCGCATCTCTGGCTATGGGTTACTAACGCCACTCTCCGGTATGGCTACGACGTGATGGAGGCGTGGGGCTTCACACCGCGATCACCGCTGACCTGGGTGAAACCGCGCCTGCAACTCGGGCAGTACCTACGCAACATGACAGAACATGTTTTGTTCGGCACTCGCGGACGGGCACCGGTGAACTTCCGGGCACAACCAACGTGGTTCATCGCCCCCGTTCAGGAGCACAGCCACAAGCCGGAAGAAACGTTTGCAATCGTCGAGCGAATCAGCAGCGGACCATATCTCGAACTGTTCGCCCGCCGACGCCAGCCTGGCTGGGAGGTGTGGGGGAACGAAATCGACTCGGACATCGTGATTCCCGGATATCCGGTGCCATCGGATCGGCTGCATCGGCAGCGAGGTTCAGCATGACCGGACGACGGATCACGGTGCGCGCTGGCCCCGAACAGTATCCGCCACTCAGGAGTCGGCTTCGTCGGTAGCCCGCGGCTGAACCAGTGAGTGCATCCGCACTCACCAGTCGCACCTACCGAGGAGGTAGCTGCCATGTCCCAACCGGACAACGACTCCACCCGCAAGACCATGGCCATTCGGGTAGACCCCGCGATCCACGCCGAGATCAGCTTGATCGCTCAACTCCGTGGCAACACCCTCGCGGACGAACACCTGCAGGCCGTGCTCGATCACATCGAACGAGCACGAAATGAGGCTGATCTCGCGGAGCGCGCTGATTCTGCCATCGAGGAAATCGAGCGAGAGGCAGCACTCAGACGTGCAGCGATCGAACGCCTGCGTGGTGGTCGCTCTTCGGCGGTGATTGCCACCGAGACGACCGACCAGGGCAGCGGGGAATCCACCCCGACGCCCTCACCACGGCGAAGCAGGAAGAGCGCTGACGCGTCGGACGGCTGAGTCCCAGTTCTTGAAGAGCTGCCCTGATGGGCACGTCATGAACTGACCGGCTCAGTCGCCAGATGGAATATCGAAGGTTCGACAGGTTGGGACGATGAACGGCTACCGCCATTCATCACCCGCCTGTCGGACTTCGATCCCCATCCTTCAATATATCGAACATAATCGATGGAAGATCCCGCCGATAAATCGATGTCACAAACGATAATATGTTGTTAAATAATCCTATGAATATTGATTGGTTGCGCCAACGGAGTTAAAATCAGGGCAAATTCAGACGAAGCCAACGGCTAGCCCTGACGCACATACTCCCGAGCGTATTCCATTCATGAAGCAAGGAAAGGAGGGAATCACTATGCATGCACTGACAAACCTTGACATCGGAGGATCTTATCGCTGGTTCTCTCCAGCGGAGATACTGCAATGAACGGTACATTGAAGAACAGTCAGGTGCTGCACACCCTGGCCGATGCACTTGTGCGAATCGCCGACGGTGATGAGGTTGAACGCGATTGGCTGATCGAACAACTTGCGACTACCGACAAACCTGCTCGAAAAGCTACTGCTGGCGAACTGCTCGAAATTACCGAAGCTTGTTCGCGTCTACGCATCAGCAAGTGGAGCCTGTACCAGCTGATCCATGAACGCAAAATCGGCACGGTGAAGATTGAACGTTTCCGAGTAGTGGTCTGACGGATCGGTTGCTGCGGCGGTGCTGAAAGATGTTGGGGTGGAACGCGAAACGCGGAACCTCTGGCGTATGAAGGAGGTCCGACTAAAGATCAACTTCACAGAGGTTCCGCGCGTCATGAGTGTCGCATACATCGCCATCCTGCCGTTGCCCGAGTCCACCGTCGCCCACGTCGCGGGCTTGCTGGCCGCGCGCCGCCAGGCCTTGGGGACCCGCTGGAGGGCGTTGACCTGCCTCGAACAGGCAGTGCTGGGGTTGCGGTGGTTCACCGACGGCACCCGTGTCGAGCAGCTCGCCCTGGACAACGCGATCGGCCGCACCACCGCCTACGACAGCCTCCACGAGGTGATCGATACTCTCGCCGCCCAGGCCCCGGCCTTGCACAACGTGCTGCTGGCCGCGAAAGTCGCTGGGCACCAGCACATCAGCGTGGACGGTACGCTCATCCACACCGACCGGGTCGGCCAAGCCGGCCCCACCACCGCCAAAGCCACCTCGGTGCCACGCCGGGTCAAAGTCGACCTCTGGTGGTCGGGAAAACACGGCCGCCACGGCGGGAACATCCAGGTCGTTACCGCCCCGGACGGGTGGCCGATGTGGACCTCCGAGGTTCGTCCGGGACGTGAGCACGATGTCACCGCGCTGCGCGCCCACCCCGAGATGCTGCCCGCGCTCACGGACTGGACCGGTGAAAACCTGCCCGTGCTGGGCGATCTCGGATACTTGGGCGAGGCCACAACGATCACGGTCGCGGTCAAGAAGCCCAAGGGCGGGCAGCTGACCGACGAACAGAAAACGGCGAACAAGGCCCACAACCAGGTTCGCGCGGTCGGTGAGCGCGGTAACGCACTGCTCAAATGGTTCAAGGCATTGCGTCGAGTCAGCTTGTGCCCGTGCCGGATCGGTGCCATCGCCGCAGCCGCGCTGGTGTTGCTGCATCTTCAACACGGCCGCAGCGTCTGACCGTGACACGCCGCTACTCGGAAAGGCTCATTGGACGACGTCGGTTCGTGCCGTCCAAAGAGATTGGCCGCTTTATCGATGAGCTAACGGCAGCCGGAGGAGCGCTATGACCCGGCGAGGTATTGGTGAAGGAACTGTCTACCGTCGCAAGGATGGGCGGTGGGAAGGGGCTGCCTATCTCGGCACTGTTAGCGGCAAGGTTCGTCGGCTACGAGTGTATGGCAGGACACGGAAGGAAGCGCATGAAAAGCTGACGATCAGAGTGGCCGATATGCAGCGAGGCATACCGATCCCTGATCAAGAGTGGACCATAGGAGCATACGTCGAACACTGGATGCGTACGATAGCCCCATCAGTATTGCGCCCGACGACGATCCATCTGTACCGCAATATCATCCGCCTTTATCTCAGGCCCGTGCTCTATGAACGATCGCTAACACGATTGACTGTCACAGAACTTCAGGCAATCGTGGATCGAGAGTACGAGACAGGCAAGACACCCTCGATGCTCCGCCAAATGCGAACGGTGCTGAGTGCTGCTCTGACTCGAGCGATGCGTGAGGATCTGGTAGTTCGCAATGTTGCGCGCCTGGTCGTTCTGCCTGCCTACCGCCGAAGGGTCACGCAGCCCTGGACATCTGCTGAAGTTGCGCGGTTTTTGTCTGCCGCCAAAAGTCATCGGCTCTATGCTGCCTATTTGATTGTGTCCCTGTATGGCGTGCGGGAAGGTGAAGTACTCGGGCTTCGATGGTCCGACATCGATTGGAAGCGTGGCCAGATCCACATCCGGCAGCAACTTCATTATTACGATGGTAAATTCACGACGGGAGCACCGAAGTCCGACATGGGCAAGAGAGATCTCCCCCTTTTGCAGCCTGTTCGTGTTTCGCTACAGAATTATAAAATCCACCATCAGCATATTGACGCCGAAACGGCCGAACTGGGGGATATAATATTTCACACCAATGGTCAGCCAGTCAGTCCGAGCTATCTCCTTTGGACCTTCAAGCGGATGCAGCGTAAAGCCGGGCTTCGAAGGATACGCTTGCACGATCTGCGACACACCGTGGCCACGCTGCTCAAGAACGCCAATGTTCCAGACCGCGATATTCAACTTATCCTGGGTCATGCTCGCATTACTACGACGCAAGAGTTGTACGAACATAGCGACGTCGACAGGCAGCAGCAGGGGCTCAGTCAACTGGAACGTTCTGTGCTGGGCGGTGACGGACGCCCACTTAGCCGTCAAACCCTGCCGTCAGACGACAAATCCAACAAAATCCGCTTTGTCAGTACCTCTGTGGAAGATGCGCCGATCTACCGAAATGCGGCAATTATGGTATATTTTTCTGCCCCTTCCGAGAGAGTTCCTGTCACCTCTGTTATTCGACAACTACATGCGCGCTTATCCATACGATTCCTAGGCGGCTTAGCCGTCAACGTAGCCGTCAAAAATCGTAGCTCAAATAGTGAGCAGTGGCAGCTTAAAAATCCCAGCCAGCAGGATTATCGGTGACAGAAAATCCCCCGGACATCACCGCAGATTTTCCGCACTATCCACCACCCCTCAATCCCGCAGCAGCTCGCATCCTGCTGCGCATCATCCGGCAAACAGCGAAGCCAACCAAACCGATCAAAATGAAAGGAGGCGTGCCATGTCAGACCAAAGCGGTGAGTGGGCCACCCTCGACGGGCTCCTCGGCATCACGATCGAGGATGTCAGCAGGCTCGAAGATGTCCTCTTCGCGTTCTACGGGCGATGCTCGACCGAAGACAACCAGGACCCCGAAACGTCGTATGCGTGGCAGTACGGCAACGGGGAGAAGTTCACCCTCGGCAAGATCGTCACATCGTACTTCGACGTAGGCCAATCCCGTTCGGTGCCGTGGCATCGACGCACCGAGGCAGGGCGCCTGCTGGCGGACATCAAGAATCCGAACCGGGGCTGGACCGCAGTGGTAGTGGGTGAAGGCACCCGCTGCTGGTTCGGCAACCAATTCAGTTTGGTGGCACCGCTATTCAGGGCCTACGGCGTCGAGATCTGGGTTCCCGAACTCGGCGGGCGATACGATCCCTTCAATCCTTCCCACAACATGTTGATGAGCATGCTCGGTGGGATGAGTGAGTCCGAACGTCAACACGTGCAGAAGCGCACCCGGGCAGGCATGGACGCCCAGGTGCTCAACGAGGGCCGTCATCAAGGCGGCAGAGCGCCATACGGATACCTGGCAGTCGATGGGCCGCCCCATCCCAACCCCAGCCGGGCAGCAGCCGGTCTAAAGCTGCGTATCTTGGTTCTCGATGAACCTGCGGCTGCGGTAGTGCGCCGGATCTTCCGCGAATACCTGCTTGGTCGTGGTGATCGAGCGATTGCTGCAGCTTTGAATCGTGACGGCATTCTGTGCCCCTCAGCGCACCATCCCGGCCAGAATTCTCACCGTTCCGGTGACGGCTGGCAGGCATCCACGGTCCGGGCGATTCTGGAGAACCCGCGCTACACCGGCTATGCGGTGTTCGGGCGGTGGAGCAAGCATGAAGATCTGCTCGATCCCAACGACGTGGCAGCGGGGCACGTCGTACGTTTCCGTCGGGCGAACCAGGACCGAGTAGTGCGCTCCCGCCGACCCGCACATCCGGCGATCGTGTCTGTCGAAACATTCACCCAGGCATACCTGACCCGTCGTCGGAAAGCAGCTGGCGGCCACCAGGGGCAGGCACGGTTGGAACGGACTAGAGTCACGACATCCAGCAACCGGTGGTATCCATTGCGCGGATGCATCCGGTGCGAGCTGTGCAACCGCAAGATGGAAGCAACCGCCAAGGCCAACCAGATCTACTACCGTTGCCGCGTCCGCACGCTAGTTCCGGGAAGCCCCGTGCTTGATACGCACCCGATCACGGTCAACCTGCGCCAGACGGCGCTCCTCGGTCCGCTGAATAACTGGATCGGCACCCTGTTCGACCCCACTCATCGTGCTGACACCATCGCCCAGCTGATCGACGCACAGGAAACCGTCGACTACGAACAGCAGCGACGGTCGGCCAAGCAACGGCTTGTCGACGCTGAAACCAAACTGCGCAGGCACCAGGCAGCAATTGAGGCCGGGGTCGATGCCGCAGCACTCGTCGAAGCCATCAACGGAGCGCAGATGGATCGCACCCTCGCTCAGGCTGAACTCGATACCACCCCGACCCTGCGGCCGATCGAGGCCAGCGAGCTGGAGCGGATGATTGATGGACTGGGCGATATCGCGGAAGTCTTGTCAGAAGGAAGCCCGAGCGACCAAACCGCTCTCTATCAGGCATTGCGGGTTGAAATCCGGTATCACCCTGAACGCAAACGGGCTACCGTCAGCGTTCAGGGACCGGTGGTTAACGTGTGTGTCCGGAGGGGGACTTGAACCCCCACGCCCGTTAAAGGGCACTAGCACCTCAAGCTAGCGCGTCTGCCATTCCGCCACCCGGACCGGTGGTGCTCAGCAAGATTAACGGATGCGTCGGCTGGGACCAAATCGCGGTACAACCGGACGCGCCCGGCGGGATTCTGCCGGGCGCGTCCGGCCTCTGGCCGGGGCGAATTCATCGGTTCGGCACGATTCCGAGCCCCGGTCGTCGGCGGCTCAGCGGAGCTATTCGAACGTTCGAGCGAAAGCGAGGTCGCCGTGCCCATCGGCGACCTGACGGTCGATGAGATTCTTCACCGGCGCGATGACATCGAGTGCGATCCCCGCGTCGCGACTGGCCGTCACGATGGCGTCCAGCGCGGCTTTCTGGAAACCCAGGTGCTGGACATCGGTGGTGTAGTCACCGGAATCGATGGTTCGGCCGTATTCCGGGAGCCCGTGTGCCATCGCCGTCACCCACCTGGACGCGCGTTCCACGAATTCCGCGGCGGACACACCGACCGAGCGGATCATCGCCGCCCCGTGGAAGAAGCCGGCGAACATCGAGTACATCACCGACAGCAGGGCGAAATCGTAGGTGGAAGCCAGTCCCGGATCTTCCCCGAGATATTCTGCCGCAGCCAGCGACTCGAGCAGCGATCGGTTGCTCTCGAATACGGCGCGGTCCCCGCTGTAGAGGATCGACGCTCCTGGCTGCCCGATCATCGACGGCACCGCCATGATCCCGCCGTCGAGATAGCCGACGCCGTTCGCCGCCGCCCACCTCGCCAGTTCGCGGGCGTGTTCCGGCGCGGTGCTGGTCAGGTTGATCAGCTGTCGTCCTCTCAGTCGAGCGACGACGGGGTCCAGAGTTTCGTGCACCGAGGTGTGGTCGAGCAGCACCGCGATGACGAGATCGTTCACTCCGACTGCCTCGGCGACCGAGGGCGCGCGAGTGGCGCCGACTTCGATCAGATCGTCACCGCGCCCGGATGTCCGATTCCACACGGTCGTCGGTCGGCCGCTCGCGACGAGCGCCCCGGCCAGAGCATGTCCCATAGCGCCGAGACCGAGCACGGTCACTCCGTCGTGCAGGATTTCCGCCATGTGCGGATCAACTCCTCGAATAGGAAATATCGTGGTCAGCGCGCTGAAACAAACAGTGCCTCCGCGTCGTTGAGTCGACAAGTACCCACTATTCGGTCGGGGACTTACCGGTGGGTGTGTGAGCAGGTAGCGAGGTCGCGCGGTAGGTGAGAAGAGATCCGGCCCATATTTCTGCGGTATCGACGCTGCCATGGACGTGATCGGCGGTAAATGGAAGGCCCTGATCCTGTGGGAGCTGGAAGCGAACGGCGTACGCCGTTTCGGTCAACTCCGCCGCGGACTTCCCGGAGTCTCCGAGAAGATGCTCATCCAGCACCTGCGCGAACTCGAAGCCGACGGCATCATCGCCCGCGAGATCTTCGCCGAGATCCCACCCCGCGTGGAATACGAGCTGACACAACTCGGTTCGGAGCTCAACAGCGCCCTGCGACCGCTCGGGGCATGGGGCCGCGACCGCATCGACCGCATCGGCGCGAATCGCGTCCAACCGCCCCCGTGCCCCCGCGATTGGCATTCCTTGTACCGATATGTCTAAGCTTGAGATTTAAGGTTGTGGCCCCGGCGTAGCCGGGGCCACACGGGTTTTGCCGACCTCTGGATGTGGCGCGATGTGCCGGTTCTTGCTGCCTTTCGGGCGGCCGGGGCCGGGGCGTGAGGGTTTCGGCGCGCTGGCCGGATTGGGGGTTTTCCGGCGGAGGTGGCGAAACCCGCGACGGACGCGGGCGGGGGTGAGCCGGTGCGGGTCGGTGACGGGTTTCTCCCAGGGGCGGCGCAGGTCGGTGGTGAGGCCGCGTGCGAGCCGCAGCTGGGTGTGGGCGGTGAGGATCAGCCAGGTCCAGCGGTCGCCCTGGGCGGCGGTACGGACCCGGGGCCGGGTCCAGCCGAGGGTTTGTTTCAGGAACCGGAAGGTGTGCTCGATGTCGAAGCGGCGCAGGAACGCCTGCCAGTAGCGGTCCACGTCCGCTGCGGCGCTTTCGGCACGGGATGTCCACAGCCACACCGGTTTCGGGTTTCGGTCGCCGGGTAGCCGATCCACGGTCAACCGGATCAGGGCGCCCTCGATGATCGGTGGCGGACCGTCGAGGTCGGCCCAGGGGCCGCGGTGGGTGAGCCGGGGATGCAACCGGTGCCAGGCAGTGGTGCGGGCGGTGCCGTAGCGAAGGGTGTCGGTGCTGGTCGTGACCGCGGGCTCGGGATGGGTCGCCGGGTCGGCGAGGGTGAACACCGGGCCGTGGCGCGGCGGGCGGCCCGTGCGGGCCCGCGCGGCGGCGGGGAAGCAGAACACCCGATCCGACCGCACCCTACCTACCAGCTCAACCGGCAGATCCGCCAACAGCCACGCCAAGCGGCAGATATCGTAGCCGGCGTCGAACACGATCACGATGTCGCGATCCCCGGGCCGATGATGCCCGGCCGCGCGCAGCCGGGCAACCACGTCGCGGACCTGGGCGGCGGTCACCGCGGTGAGGTCCTCGTCACGGCCGATACGCTGCGCGTCCAGCAGCGCGCACCAGCTCGACGCCCCGGACTCGAGCGCGGCGACGAACGAGTACGGCCAGCCCGGGATCAGCTGCGCGTTGCCCTTGCCGCGCCCATAGGTATGACAGAAACAACGGTCGGCACTGGTCATAGCGTCGGGCCGCAGCCACGGTGACACATCCACCGCCAGCCTGATCCGGCCGCCGCGCTCACACGGGACCGGCAATCCGGTCACCGCCCGCCGCAGCCTGGTGACATCGAGCCGGCCCGCCGCCAGCGCGTCGTACATACCGCCATGACCACGGCGATGCTCGGCCACCAGAGACAACCCGACCAGCGTGGTCACCGGCCCGTCCGCGCACAACACCGCCTCACACAGCTCGAACAACGCATCCGCTCGCGCGCTCGCACACCGGTACAACTCCTGCCGAAACGCCGACAACTCCCCGGCCGCACCCTCGCGACCAGGATCGTGCACACTGTTCATCGAAGCCCTTGGTTCATGAGATTCGTTCTGTAGCAAGATGAATCATCAACCAAGGGCTTCACCCATGATCAACCGGGGCGACCTACCCCAGCTCAGAGGTTAAATCTCAAGCTGAGAGATCCTCGAGAACCGACGACATCAGCGGATCATCGGACCTCCCTACTGCAGACGACATCAACCGATCGCATCCACCGCAGGCAACCCTGGCTACACCGCTTCCGAAGGTGGACCCAATGCAGAAACCGGAACTGCCCCAGAACTCTTCACCGGCGCACGCCACCCGCCGAGGCGCCGGCACCGAGCCTGCAGAACTCGAAGTCATCATCCCGACGAATCCGCCCGACCCCACACCCGCCGCGGCTCGAGCATTGCTGGATCTCCTCACCAACCTCGTAACCAGGCCGCTATGCCGAGGTGCGCTCGACGACGGTGACTCGGAAGCCGTACCTGCTGAGCCAATACGCGAGTACCGGACCCGCGATGCTGGCGCCGGAAATCAGAATGCGCATAGGACCGCTTTCTCTCGATCGATCGGTGATGCGGGCATCCTGTCGAGAGACGACGCGATGCGTCTTGGAGAAATGTCAGCCGATGGTCGAAGAGAGGGCGTTGTCGGATCGGTGCACACGCACGGCGCCGAAGAGGCCCCGGCATGGATTTGCCCTGCCGTTATCGGCGGAAATCTTGGGTCGGGTCGTCGGCTGCGATATTTCGGAGTTGCTCCGCGATTGCCTTCTGTTCTTCCGTGGCCGTCTCGCTCGGTTGGTGAATCCACCATCCGGGTCCCCAACGCAACACCTTGCCGTACAGGGGCAGGATAAGACCATCCTCGAAACCGGCTGCGGGAGTGCGAATATCACGGACCAGCGGGTCGGCGTCGGACTCTGCGTCGAAGCGCCCCGCACCGGGAACGTAGCGGTGCGTCACCTCTTGCAGGCAGTCGAAGAAGACCCACTGCCCACCGTCGGACGGCGCGTAACACAGCACGCGTCGGCCGACCCGCAGACTCGGCTCGCCGAAGGTGGCCGCGATCTCGCTGCGCCGTAGGTCGCGGTTCGCTACCCAGTCCCGCAAGCCGTCATCGGTGCCCATTCGGTCGGGCCGAGAACCCTATCCAACTCGAGGTAGCCGAGTCGGTGGTAGAACTCGGCATATACCGATGCGACTTCGGCGGTGCCCCGATCGGACTCGGCGCGGCGTTGTGTGTGGGCTGCTGCTCGGCCCCGATCCTCATCGCCGCCGGAATCCTGAGCAGCGGAACACTGTCGGTGAGCCTGTCATGGCTCGAACCCCTCGGCTTCGGGCTGCTCACCATCGGTGTGGCCGGTCTGATCCGGTCACGGACCCGCACCCGCCGCACCACCTGCGCAGCAGCCGAAGACAGCGGCGCAGGTGGATGCGCGGGCACCGGATGCGGCTGCACGAGCTCTACGACCGCGATGCGGTGGGCGCGTCCAACACTGGTGCCGGATTTGAAGCCCCACTCGGCCGGTACGGATTCCTTATCCCGCCTGCGACCATGGCCAACGGTTCGTACCAGGCCGTTGTCATGATCACCGCCGTCGCGCGACGACCCAGGCCAGGACCGCCGCCGACACCGCACCCACCGCGATGACCGCAGCGCGGTTGCGTCGGGTCCATTCGGCGAGCTGCTTGCCCGCGTCCTCGACCCGTTCGGAGAACGAAGGCTCCGCCGCGGTCCCCGGCGGCTCGGTGGCGGTCGCGGGTGTGACTTCGCGGTCGGTGTGCAGTCCCTCGAGGTCATCGGTCAGACCGGGGGTCATCGTCGGGGTGGTGGCCGCGACCAGATCCGGTGGCCCCGGAATCTCGGATTGTGAGCTGTCGCCGTCCACGCGGGGACCGGGGTGCACGCTGTCGAGGTCCTCGTGCAGGCCCGGGGTCATCTCGGGGGTGGTGGCAGCAGCCAGTTCCGGTGCCTCGAGAGTCTCGGATTCGGGTGAGTCGGTGTGCTTGTCGGGGGTCATGGATACCTCGCTTCCTGTCCGCGACGTACCCGCCGAAACCGCAGGCAAACGAGCGGGCTAGCGCTTGTCCTTCTTGGCTTGGCGCCGTGCCCCGGCGGCGATGCTGGATGCCTCGTACTTCTTTCGGCCAGGGGATTCGCGGGTGGTATCGACGCGTGTCTTTCCCGGAGAGTCGACCTTCCCGGGACCGGTGTCGATTTCGCTGAAGGACGGCGCGTCCTTGCGGGCGAGTGCGAGCCTCTCGTCCTTCAACTTGCGAGCATTTTGCCTCGAGGCCGTGGCCAGTTGGCGGCTGACCCTGCTGAGTGCGCCTTCGAAGATTTCCGCTTTGGCCGCGCTACGGATATTCGCGGATTTTCCGGTGCCGCGCGCGCCCTTGGCTTCGACCTTCTCCGCGCCGGCTCGGCGATACACCTTGACGAATTTGTTGCGCGCGCGCCGCACGCGGGTGTGCAGTCGGATCAGCGCCTCTTCGTCGAGGTCGGCGATCTGTGCCTTCTTGGTGCTGCGGACCAGGACATATTCATCTTCGGACAGCGAGTTCAGCGTCTTCGTCATATCGACTCCGATCTACCCGGGGTTCACCATCAGTTGGGAGTGTAGTGACGGGAGGAAACGTTTCCGCAGCGTCGCGGCAGTGTGAATCCATACCGAGATGGGAAATTGACCGTGATCCCGGCAGCTTGTCCGGGGCGGGATCGCGACCAGTTCCGGAGACTGTGTCACGGTGCTACCCGCGACCCGGCGGATCGGCTCCGCTGGTCGGACCACTCTGCGCCGATCGTGCGCGGCCGAGAATCGTGAACCCGAAGGCAGGCGATTCAGGGAATTATCGAGCGAGGATTGCAGAATCAAACCTTCGAATCTGTGGTGTGCGTTTCCGTGAGAATGCCGACAAAGAGCTGATTTTGAACCGATCGCGCTGCGACGTAATCTTCTTCGATGCGTAGGTGGTTGGCGGTTCTTGTCGTATTCGCCGCGTCCGGATGTGGTTTGTTCGGGCCGGAAAGGATCAGCGGTGACGAGGTAGCGGACAAAGTCCGCTCGTTCTTCGTGTCGACGGCGGGCGCCGATGCCAAGAGCGTGACGTGTGAAGGCGTCGATGCCGAAGTGGGCGCCGAAGCCTCCTGCACGGCAATAGATCTCGATGGCAGGAACTGGCCCATGACCGCCGTCGTCACGAATATCGAGGACGACCGGATCTCCTACACGCCACGGTTCGACGACCGGGTCATCGACAATTTCACGGTGCAAGCGAATATCGCACGAGCCCTCGAGGTGAAGACCGAGCGCTACTACAAGACCGTTACCTGTTCCGGCATCCACAAACTCGTGATCGACACGACTCGTACGTGCACGGTGACCGAAACGAACGACAACGTGTGGAATGTCGACTACACCATCACCGACACGAACGGCGGCGCCACCGTCACACTTCAGGATTCGGTGCTGTACGCAGGTACTTTGGAACCGATCGTCGAAGACCTCGCCCGGAGACTGTCCCTGCAATACCGTCTCGCGTCGGGCTACTTTTCTCAGGCGAGCGCCAGTTGCGCGAATATGTTGCGCGGCAGAACCGGAGAGGCCGTCCACTGCACGGCCGTTCTCGCGGACAAGAGCAGCACCGACGTCACCATCCGCACCACCAAGGTCGAATTCGACAAGATCTTCTTCGAAGTGTTCCCGGACAACGCACCCGACCTGAGTCTGGGCGGATGGCACTTGGCGGACCCTCGCTGAGAGTTCCCGTCGGCAGCCGCCGTGCTGATGAATCGAACGCGCCCGGGTCACGACGGGCCTTCGGTGACCGCGAAACCGGCGGAGTCGCCTCCGCCGGTTTCCTCACGGGCGCGGGAATACCCGCAGGACCTTCAGACCGACCGATCAGTGGCCGATGTAGACCGACTTGGTGTTGAAGTAGGCCTCGAGGCCCTTCTTGCCGCGCTCACCGCCCCAACCCGACTGCTTGTGGCCGCAGATCGGCATCGAGGGATCGGCCGCGAGGGCGGAGTTCACCCAGACCTGGCCCGCGCGCAGTTCGTTCACGACGCGGTGGGCGCGACCGAGGTTCTCGGTCCAGATGGACCCCGCGAGACCGTATTCGGTGTCGTTGGCGGCGGCGATGACCTCGTCCTCGTCGTCGAAGGGGATCACCGAGCCGACCGGGCCGAAGATCTCTTCCCGGATCAGGCGCATATCGGGTGTGGTGCCGGTGACGATCGTGGCCTCGTAGAAGTAGCCGCGACGGTCCATCGCCTTGCCGCCGGTCACCACCTGCGCTCCGGCGGCGACGCCCTCGTTCACGATGCCTTCCACGCGTTTGCGTTGTTTCTCGCTGATCAGCGGTCCGAGAACGGAATTGGGGTCGTCGCTGCCGCCCATCGGCAGCATCTTCGCGAAGGCGGCGAGACCGTCGACGACCTGTTCGTAGATGCCGCGCTGGACGTAGATGCGCGAGGTGCACGAGCAGTTCTGTCCCGATCCGGCGAGCAGGCCCATGCCCGCGCCCATGATCGCCTTGTCCAGATTCGCGTCGTCGAACATGATCAACGGTGATTTGCCGCCGAGTTCGAGTGTCAGACGCTTGAGGTTGCCCGCGGCCGCTTTGACGATCAGCCGTCCGACCTCGGTCGACCCGGTGAACGCGATCTTGTCGACGTCCGGATGTGCGGCCAGCGCCGCGCCGGTGGTCTCGCCGTAGCCGGTGACGACGTTCAGGACGCCGTCGGGCAGACCCGCCTCGCGGAAGATCTCCTCCAGTTTCAGCGCGGTGAGCGGCGTTTCCTCGGCGGGTTTGAGGACGGCGCTGCAACCCGCCGCGAGCGCGGGCGCGACCTTGAGCATCGCGATGAAGAACGGCCCGTTCCACGGGATGATGAGTCCGACCACGCCGACCGGCTCGAGCTGGGTGAAGGTGTGATAGTTCTCGAATTCGCCGAGTAGGCCGTCGGATACGAGATTGCTCGACTCGCCGTGGATCTTGCCGACCCAGCCCGCGTAGTACATGAGCATCTCGAGGGAGACCTTGATGATGTGCCGCGCGGCCACCGGATTCATACCGTTGTCGCGGGCCTCGATCGCCGCGAGTTCGTCGGTGCGGTCCCTGATGATGTTCGCGGCGCGGAAGAGCACGTCCGCGCGGTGCGCGGCGGGCAGTTTGCGCCAGACGCCCGACTCGAACGTCTCCCGCGCCCAAGCCACCGCCTCATCGACGGCCTTCCGGTCGGAATCGACGACTTCGGCGATCTGCTCCTCGGTGGACGGGTCGTAGACCGGAATGATTCCCGAGCTTTCGACCACGGGCTCGGCGTCGACGGTGGTAGTCACTGTTGCTCTCCTTTCACCGCGCCGCTCCGACACGGAGCAGCGCGATGCCTTGTGTTACCGAGAACCTTTGCTGGACAAGCAAAGAAGAGATCCGGCTGTCTGCCGACGGCATGCGTGGGCAGGCGGCGAACTTCGGTTCGAGGATGGTCTGGCGTTCGGAGGTGAGACTCCCGTGGACGTTCGCGCGCACTCGTTCGGCGTCGACCACCCGCCATGAGCATCACCCCTCGTTCGTCCACCACCGCTCGATCGAAGAGATCGGCGCTCCCGGCGTCACTTTGCTGATGCGCGTAAGTTCGACCGCCTCGGGCCCTTTCGGGTATTCGAGGCTGTCGACATCACCGCATCCACGGATGCCGGGAACATGTTCGTCCGCAGCGACGGACGACATTGCGAGAATATCACTCTCTTCAGATGAAAATCAGAGTTTCTTCTGACGAGAGGTCAAAATCCGCACGGCGGTGGCGACCTCGACGAACGTGGTCCGCGCATCGGGTCACCGCCGACGGATTGCTATGCCGTCGTACCGTTCGTCGCGGCGAACACCAGGAACCACACGAACAGCGCGACCGTCCCGAGCGTGCCTCCGACCACCGCGTCGCGGGGGTTGGTGGCCAGACCTTTGTCCCACCGCGCGAACCCGACCCACCCACACACGACCGCGATCACCGCGGCGGGCACCGCGACCAGATCGCCCACGGCCGGAACGAACGCGAAGACGAGCGCCACGATCCCGGCCACCAACGCGATGACGCCGACACCGTCGCGCGGCTCGGGCCGCGATGGTCGGTGCGGCAATGTGGCTCCTCCGTGCTGTCGAATCCGATGGTTCCGCCCGCCCTCGCCCGACGCTCGACCGGTGACCGCGGAACGGACCCGCACCTCATCGTGCCCTGCCGATCGCGAGGACGCAGCACCAACACGGGTTCGGGAGGTCGGCTAGGATTTCGGCGCCTCGCGGTCGGTTCCGGGCGGGTGTTGAGGTTCACGGCGCCCAGCTGGACGCCGTGTCCGGGTAGGAGGTACCGATGTCCGAGACCGGTTCCGCGGTGAGAACCGTGCCGAGCGGAGCGCGAGGCAGCGGACGTTTCACCGTGCAGACGTGGTTTCAGCTGGTCCTGGCCGTGATGGCGATCGTCGTCCTCATCGGTGCCGCCGCGGGCGCGCAGGTGATCGCCGAGACCAACACCGCCACCGATCGGCTGCTCGAGCACACCCAGCCCGCCTCCCGCGAGGCCGCCCAGTTGCAGAACGCGTTGATCAATCAGGAAACCGGTGTCCGCGGCTACGCCCTCACCGGGGACCGCAAATTCCTCGAACCCGATACTCTCGGCCGCGAACAGCAGGCCCGCGCGGCCGCACGGATCGCCGCGTTGATCGCCGACGATCCCGATCTGCTGACCGATCTGGACTTCGTGCAACGCGCCGCGGCGAAATGGCGAGCCGACTACGCGCGTACCGAGACCGCGTCCCCCGCGTCCCCCGCGTCCCCCGCGGCGCTGGCGGCCAATTCGGTGCAGGGTAAGGCGCTGTTCGACGAAATCCGCAAGGCTTTCGACGACCAGAGCGCGGGCTTCACGGCGGCCATCGCCGAAGACCGCCGCACCCTCGATCAGGCCAGGGCCCTGCGCAACACCGTGCTCACACTCATGGTGGCGGTACTCCTGCTGACCGGTCTCGTCCTGACGGTATTGGTGCGTCGTTTCGTCGCCCGCCCGCTCTCGGCGCTGACGACAGCGTCGTTGCGGGTCGCCGACGGCGATTTCGACCACCGCATCGACGTCACCGGCCCCGCCGATATCACCACCGTCGCCGCCGCCACCGAAAGCATGCGCCGCCGGGTGGTGTCGGAGTTGGAGATCTCCCGCGCCCAGGAAGCCGTTCTCGCCGGTCAGAAGGCCGAGCTCGACGTCCAGACCGAGGATCTGCGCCGCTCCAATACCGAATTGGAGCAGTTCGCCTACGTCGCCTCCCATGATCTCCAGGAACCGTTGCGCAAGGTCGCCTCGTTCTGTCAGCTGCTGGAGAAGCGCTACGGCGACCAACTCGACGCGCGCGGCAAGCAGTACATCGACTACGCCGTCGACGGCGCGAAACGCATGCAGGTCTTGATCAACGACCTGCTCACCTTCTCTCGCGTCGGCCGGTTGACCGATAGCGCCGCCCGTATCGGTCTCGGCGCCACCCTCGACGTCGCGTTGTCCAATATCTCCCCGGTCATCGAGGACACCGGCGCCCGCCTCGAACTGCCCGCGCGGTTGCCGGAGGTGGTGGGTGATCCGACGCTGTTGACGATGCTGTGGCAGAACCTGATCGCCAACGCCGTCAAATTCCGTGCCCCGGATCGCGCACCCCTGGTCAGGATCGACGCCGAACTGGAGGCCGATACGGGGATGTGGGGATTCGCGGTGACCGACAACGGGATCGGGATCGAGCCGGATTTCGCCGAGAAGGTGCTCGTCATCTTCCAGCGACTGCACAATCGGGAGGAATACGGCGGCACGGGGATCGGACTGGCGGTGTGCAGGAAGATCGTGGAGTATCACGGCGGCAAGATCTGGGTCGATACCGATTACACCGACGGTGGAACACGCTTCCGGTTCACCCTGCCCGCACCGGCATCCCTCGTCGAGGGCAGCACCGTCCTTACGGCCGATGACGGCGGTCGCGAAGTTCCACGGTGACCGACGCTCGAACAGACGCCGTGGGTCAGAGCCACTTGTTGCGACGGAAACCGATGAACAGCCCGGTGCATATCGTGAAGATCAGGATCAGTGCGGCCGGGTAGCCCCACACCTGTTTCAGTTCCGGCATGTGTTCGAAATTCATGCCGTAGATCCCTGCGATCATCGTCGGAACGGCGGCGATCGCGACGACCGCGGAGATGGTGCGCATATCGGTGTTCTGCTGCACCCCGATCTTCGCCAGGGCCGCGCTGATCAACGCGGTCAACGCCTCGTCGAGATCGGTGATGCGTTCGGCGACGCCGGAATGGTGATCGGTGACATCGCGCAGATAGCGGCGGATCTCCTTGGGCAGAAAAAGGTCCGGGGTGTTGAGCAGTTTGCCCAACGGTGTCGCCAGCGGGTTGACCGCGCGACGTAGTTCCACGACCTCACGTTTGAGTTGGTAGATCGACTCGACCGCGACCTGGCCGCGGGGAGTGAACACTTCCTCCTCCATCGCCTCGATATCCAACTCCACCGCGTCGGTGACGTCGACGTAGGAATCCACGACGTGATCGGTGACCGCGTGCAGCACCGTCGGGGCACCGTACATCAGTCGCGCCGGATCGGCTTCGAGTTCGCGGCGCACGCCGGTGAGCGCGCAATGTTCGCCGTGGCGCACGGTCACCACGAAATCGGGGGCGGTGAAGATCATGATCTGCCCGGTCTCGATGATCTCGCTGACGCTGTGCATCTCGTGCTCGCGGTGGACCACCGTGCGCAGCACCAGGACCACGGTGTCGTCGTAGCGCTCCAATTTCGGGCGCTGGCGGGCGTTGATCGCATCGTCGACCGCGAGCGGATGCAGGTCGAATATCGCGGCGATCTCACCCATCTGGGTGTCGTCGGGTTCGATCAGCCCGACCCACACGAATCCCTCACCTCGATTGCGGATTTCGGCCAGCGCGTCGGCGGGGGTGAACCGGCCCGGCAGGCGTCGACCCTCGACGTAGACACCGCAATCGACGACCGCGCGTGCCGTCGGCACGACGATCCGCGGCACCCGGCGTCGACCGGCGCCGCGCACCGAGCGAACCGTGCGGACGGGGTGTCGTGGGTCGATCGTGGGCATCCGAGCATGGTACGGGTCACCGTTGCGCGGCATCCGGACCCGGTGGTCACCATGGGACCGGCTCGTGGGGATATCGGTCCGCGCCACCGCCCACAGGTGCCGAACTGGTACAGCCACCCGACCGTGACCCGCGTGACCGGACCGGTTCAGCCCGTGACGCGCTCGATCCAGGCGATCAGATCGTTCTCGACGTGTTCTCGGTCGAGTTCGTTCTGGAACCGGTCATTGAACAGGCCGAGTAGATCACCGCCCGCGGCCCCGATGTTCTCGAACAACCCGTCGACCGCGGTCACGCCGGAAAGCGCTACGTATCGAGCAGTTCGGCCTCGTCCACCAGGTACTGCTGCGCGGCCATGGCGCCGAGACTGTGCGCGAACAACACCAGCGGTACCGCCGGATGCCGATCGCGCAGGATCTTGGTCAGGGCGACCATGTCGGCGACGAACATATTCCAGCCGTCGGGTCCGAGGTCCCCGGGCGTCCCGGGCGATGCTGTGCCCGTGGCCGCGTTGATCCGCGGCATAGACCACGTAACCCTCCGCGACGAGCCGTTCGGCCAGGTGAGCGTACCGGGCGGCGTGTTCGCCCATGCCGTGCGCGATCTGCACCACGCCACGCACCCGCGGTCGTGACGGAGCCCACGCGTGCACATGGATGGTGAGTCCGTCGGCGCTGGTGAACGTGAACATCGATGCGGCTCCTGGTGGACTGTGATCGGGAATTCGACACCTCGACCGGCGAAAGCGACTCGGCGAAAGGGAAAGTCACCTGTTCCGAGACGGGCGACATCGTGCGGATTCAGGAGATTCGCCTGTGCGAGCCTCGCCGACGCCGTGCGATTGCGGACGTTGAAATCGTGACATCGGCGTGTGTGGCCGTCCATGGGCGTGGAGCACAAGACTGTCGCGGCCGGGTTGTCGGCGGAGATAATCACACCCGTCTGCGCAGAGTCGGACCGCTCGAACCTCTCGACGGATACAGCGTTCTCCTTCGGCAACGTTGCGCGGTGGGAGCACGGAGGCAGGATCCATGTCGGCGAAACGCATTGCAGACGGCGGTCGGGCAGTGACATACGATCGAACGACGCTGCCCTGATCCATTGAATTGTGAAGGGAATAGATACGTCGTGCGCATTCGCCGAAGTTTTGTCGCGCTCGTTCCCGCTGTCGTGGCCATTATGACACTCTGTGCACCGACGGCATCCGCCGGACCGATGCAGATCGGTGGAACGATCGGTTGCATCAATAGCGCTTCGCCAGTGGGAGTTTGGGTCCAGGCCAAGAACTCCAAGTCGGGATTGTCCGCATGTTCGGTCGGCCTGATCTGACGCAAAATGTTCCCTACGGAGAATGCAAGCACATTCGGTAAGTCGAAATGGTGACATGATCTTGCCTGCAAGCAATATCTTGTTCGATGCGCTATGTCCACCGGCCGATGGCATCGCACCTGTTCGGTCTGCGGCGACGGTGGTTTACGGATGTCGATCCGGCTTTTCGTGAACCCCGACGCTCTCGATATCGATCTCTCGCTCGGCACAGTTTTCTACTTCTACAACCCGCTGAGTTCGACCGAGGAAACCGACGCTGTGGGAATTCTCGCAGGCCGACTCACGGAACTGGGCGGGCGTAAGCGCATCCAGATCGCAGTTCGGGGCGAGTCCATGCGGGAACTCCTGCGGGCCAGTGGCGTGTTCACGTGGCATACGGTGCTGGAGTACCCCGGCGTCTGGACCGTCTTCAAGAGTCCGGGGGACGCGAGCATGTGATCGAGCGTCGGCCGAGCGCTGCGAAATTCGTTCACTGGGAAGAAGAGTCATCGGGACGGTAGCGGGCTCTGAGGTGGACGCGTTCGCCCTGGGGGCCGAGGATACTGAGGAATTCCACCGCGCGTTGGTCGGCGTTGCCGAACCAGTGCGGGAGGTGGGTGTCGAATTCGGCGGCTTCGCCCGTGGTGAGGATGAAGTCCTTGTCGCCGAGTACCACCCGTAGGTGACCGTTGAGGACGTAGAGCCAGTGGTATCCCTCGTGGGATCGGGGATCGGGCGCGTTTCCCTCGGTCAGGCCGGCGGGGATGATCTGTTTGAACGCCTGTAGTCCGCCGGGTTTGCGGGTCAGTGGAATCACGGTCATGCCGTTGCGGGAGAACGGCTGCGGATATACGCGCGGGTCGAGATCGGTCGGAGCGCCGACGAGTTCCTCGATCGGGATCCGGTAGGCCCTGGCCAACGGGAGGAGGAGTTCCAGGCCCGGTTTGCGGTGCCCGGACTCCAGGCGGGACAGGGTGCTGATCGGAATGCCGGTGGTCTCCGACAAGGCGGTCAGGGTCAGGTCGCGGTGACGGCGCATCTCGCGTAGGCGCGGCCCGACCGCGGCCAGCACTGCGTCGAAGTCGTCGTTCATTCATCGACTCTGATCCCGGCATTGCAATTCGGGCAAATAGGTTTGCGGAAACGTCAAAACCATCGGGACAGCGCGACGGCCGAGCCGTCCTCGTCGGCGGACGGGCAGATCTCGTCGGCCGCGGCGAGGACGGGCGCGGGCGAGTTGCCCATGGCGATGCCGTGCGCGGCCCACGACAACATCTCCAGGTCGTTGACGCTGTCGCCGATTGCTCCGGGGAGGTCGATCTCGGCGAGAGTCGCGGCCAATGCTGTGCCGCTGTGTCCGGGCCAGTGCACGGCGAGCCGCGTGGTCGGCACGGCGGCGAGTTCGTCGATCTCGACCAGGTCGATCGTGCCGTGGTGCGTATCGGCGTCGTCGACCCGATCGGTGGCTCTCACCCCGACGCCGGGGTTCTCGGACACGAAGCCGGCACCCGGCAGTCGCTCGCGCAGTATCGCGACGGGCGTCGTCAGGTCGAAGAGGACCTGCTCGACTACCTGCCCGGTCGAGGCGTCGACGAGCACGGCACCGTTGGAACAGACCGCGAAGCCGGAAGCGAGATGCAGTTCGCGCAGGAACGGCAGTGTTGCCGGGAACAGTCGGCCGGTGCACAAGCACCACGTGGGAGCCCGAGGAAACGACGGCTCGCACCGCCGCCCGCACGGCGGCGCTGATCGTCTCGTGCGCCCTCGGGTCGGTGTCGGGTGCGGCGTGCAGGGTGCCGTCGATGTCCAGGGCGACCATCATCGGTCTGCCAGTACCGAAGATGTTGCGTGTCAACGGTACTCGTATCGAGCCTCGACCACCGCGGCGGCGATCGTGCGCAGGGTGCCGATGGTGTCGTCGCCGAGGGGGTAGACGCCGACATGGTCGGCACCGGCGTCCAGGTGGGCGATCAACCCGCGGTGGTGGTGTCCGGCGGTGGCGAGTTCGTCCAGATAGGACACGAGGGTGGCGTAGGGGGGAGGCGTATTCGGCGTGGACCTCGCGGTGGCCGATGCCGACGCCGAGCAGGAACCGGTCGGGGTATCTGTCGGTGACCCGGTGGTACGAGGCGGCGACCTCGTCGGCGTCGGCGGTCCACGCGTTGACCACGCTCGTCGCGACCATCATCCGGGTGGTCGCCTCGAGGAGGCGTTCGGCCAGTGCGAGATCGGCGGGCGGTGAGCCGTCCAGTCAGAGGGTGCCGTACCCGGCTTCCTCGACCTGTGCGGCGCGTTCCGGTGTTACCTCGTGCTCGCGCAGGTGGGCGCCGAGCATGCCTGGTTCGATACTCGTGCGGCGACTTCACCACGCTGTCTCGCGGCGAACCAGATCCGAAGCGCACGCACAGCGATAGGCGGACGTTATCGTTGCAGGACAGGGAGTTTTCGACACCGGGAGATGTGATGGAACTGCGGGCGTTGCGGTACTTCGTCGCCGTCGCCGAGGAATTGCACTTCGGTAGGGCGGCCGAACGTCTGCACATCGCCCAGCCCGCGGTCAGCCAGCAGATCGCCCGGCTGGAACGGGAACTCGGCGTCCGCCTGCTGGACCGTTCACCGCGCAACGTGGCGCTCACAGCGACCGGCAGTCGCGTGCTCGACGCCGCACGAGACGTCCTCGTGGCCGCCGAACGGCTCCGCGTCGTGTCGGGCACGCCCGCCGTCACCCTGCGCATAGGCACCGCGGCCGGGCTGTCCGCCCGCGTGGAGCGCGGCATCGACACATTGGGAGCGAACGGAACCCCGTTCGATGTCGTACTGGTCGATCTTCCCTTCTCCGCCCGTCTCGACGCCCTGCTCCGCGGCGAACTCGATGTCGCGCTGGTACTGGGCGAGTTCTCGGCACCGCGCTCCCGAATTGGACCGAACCACTGCTGGCGGTGGTGTCCCGGCATCACCACGTCGCCGAGCGCACCACCGTCGCCCTCGCCGAACTGGCGGATGGCGTGTTGCGGATGCCCGCCCGTGAACGCGACCGCCGGCTGCACGACGCGGTCACCGCCGCATTGGCGGCGGCCGGGGTGCGTCCCAAGCTCGGACGGCCCGCGGAGTCGACTCGCGCCACGATCGTGGAAGTCGGAACGACCCCGCACAGTTGGACTCTGCTCCCGGCGGGGCAGGTCGACGAATTCGCTTCCGCCCGTGTCCGCGCGATACCGCTGGACCCGCCCGTCACGATCACCGGCAGTGTCGTCGTTCCGGCCGACGGTCCCGGTCACTCCGCTGTCTGCGCCGCTCCTGCCTTCGGCGGGGACACGGCTCCGCCGAGTACGAGGTCGTTGGACATCGTGTCGGAGAGCCGGTGATCCGAATGCGCTGGGGGAGACCCGTGACGGGACAACTTCGAGCCGCGTAGCGGGCAGGCTCAGACTGCGGAGCGAATCGCGAACTCGGGGGTGCCGCGTCGGTCACCAGGTGGGTATGTAGCCGCCGTCGATGCGGAAGTCGGCGCCGGTGATGTTGCCGCCGCGGTTGTTCGCCAGCATCAGGACCAGGGCCGCGATCTCGTCGGGGGTGGAGAACCGTCCGGTGTCCGTCGCCGACGCGGCGGACGCGGCGACGTCTTCCGGTGTGTTTCCGGCAGTCCGGCTCACGGTCGCCGCCACACCGTCGGTGCCCAGCCACAGGTCGGTGGCGACGGGGCCGGGGCTGATCGTGTTCGCCCGGATGCCTCTGGATCCGAATTCCTTGGAGATCGCTTTGGTGAACGCCGAGAGTCCCGCTTTGGCGGCGCTGTAGTCGACGACGAGCGGTTCGGGGAGGGCGGCGTTGACGGAACTGATGTTGATGATGTTGCCGCCGTTGTCGCGCAGCATCGAGGGCAGTACCGCGCGTGTGGTTCGGACGGCGGTGAGGAGATTGAGTTCCAGGGTCGTCTGCCACTGCTGGTCGGTCACCGCGAGGAATCCTTCGGTGCGTGCCGGTGCGCCGCCGACGTTGTTGACCAGAACATCGATGTGATCGTCGGCCGCGGCGACCAATTCATCGGGTGCCGAGGCAGCGGTCAGGTCGGTCGCGACGCGGCGCACGCGGCCTTCGCCGACGAGGTCGTCGAGTTCGTGGCCGAAGGTACGTGCCCCGGCGATCACGTGGGCGCCCTCATGGGCGAGTGCGATCACGATGGCCAGCCCGATGCCGCGACTCGCTCCGGTGACCACGGCGGTGCGTCCGTGTAGTTCCGATCCCATGGGTTCTCCTCGATCGAGTGGCGGACAACGGGAGGCGACGCAGTCGGTGGCCGTCGTGCGGGAATGGGGCGTTGCCGATGTTCGTCACCCTGTCACAGCCACTTCGCGGAGGGGGATCGACGCGCTCGGGATGTCCAGCATCTGGACACCGCGGCTCAGGTGGTCGACGGGTAGGGGCGCACCATGCGCAGGACCATGTCGACGGTGCGTTCGATGGGGCGGCGGCGGGTGGTGACGGCGAAGAGCATGACCCGGGTCCAGATGGCGCCGAGGAGCATGTCGAAGACGTCGTCCGGGTCGACGGTGGGGTCGACGCTGCCCGGCGGGGCGGCCGCCAGGATCGCGCGGAATTGCGGGCGCGCCGATACCCGGAGGTAGACCGAGGGCGCGCCCGGATTGTCCGATGTCCGGTGGTGGGCGAGCAGACCGGCGGCGGCGACCCGCGCGGCCGGTTCGCCGAACGCGGCGATGTAGGCGCGGACGAAGCGGCGCAGGTCCACATGCAGATTTCCGGTCGGTGTGACGTCCACCGGCCGGGCGGTGGGGAAGGCGGCGTCCTCGATCAGTTGGATGCGGGAAGGCCAGCGCCGATAGAGCGCGGACGCGTGCACTCCCGCGCGTTCGGCGATCGCCTGCAATGTGGTCGCGTCGAAGCCGCGTTCCACGAGCAGCGCACGCGCCGCCGCGAGCGCTTTCGCATCGATCGTGATGTCGCGTGGCCGCCCGACCTGTTGCACATTGGCCATGGCACCTATCGTAACTCGCCGTGATACCAGGTGGTTTTCCCTGTTCAGAGCCGGTACTACAGATCGCCATCTCCTGTAAGTTATAGGAGACTCTCTTTCTTTATTGCCGAGCGTGTGGCTATGGTCGGATCCTGGACCCGCATCGTGGCGTGGTCGGAAATGGATCACCCGGAAGCCGGGGCCTACGACGACAGCGGTATGTCGACCTATGCCCAGGACGTCGACATCGTGATGGGTCACGAATACTGCGCGGAGGTGGTCGGCCACGGGCCCGAGACCGACCGGCGCATCGCCGTCGGATCCCGGGTCAGCTCACTACCGATACTGCGAACCTCCCACGGGCGCAGGATAATCGGGCAGAATCCGGATTCCCCCGGTGGGTTCGGGGAACTGCTGCTGCTCGACGAGGCATTGATGCGGCCGGTGCTGCCGGATCTGCCGAGCGAGATCGTGTGTGTGGCGGACGCGATCTCGGTGGGATGGTCCGCGGCCGCGCGCGCCGAGCTGACCCCGCGCGAGGTGCCGTTATCCGCTTCGACGCGGAGACCGGCCGATTCTGGGTCGCGCGTGTCTCGGCAAATACCTGGACCTGGGTTCGCACCCCGGAGGGGTGGCGAATCAGCGAACGCGTCAGCGCCAATCTCGACGGCTCCGACCGACCTCGCGACATGCTCGCGCCCACAGAGCCGAACCCGTCGTGATGCTTCACGAAAAGCCTTGCCATACCGCAGAACCCCGCCGCACGGAAAGAAGGACCCGTCCATGACCGAATTCCCCGCCACCTACGGTTCCTGGGCGGTGATCGCCGGCGGATCCGACGGCGTCGGCGCCGCCTTCGCGCAGGGGCTCGCCGCCCGCGGCATGACCATCGTGCTGGTCGCCCGCCGGGCCCCGGTCCTCGAAGACTGCGCCACCGCCCTGCAAAAGGATTACGGCGTGCAGACGAGGACACTGTCGCTGGACCTGAGCACCGACGAGGCGATCGGCGAACTCGAACACGCCACCGCCGACCTCGATATCGGGGTGTTCGTCTACAACGCCGGAAGTGACAGCCACACCGTCGAATTCCTCGACCGCACCCTCGACGAACACCGCGCGCTCGTCCACCGCAACTGTGTCAGCGTGCTGGAAGCCGCCTATCGATTCGGCGGCCCGATGGTGACCCGAGGCCGAGGCGCAGTGGTCCTGGTCACGTCCGGAGCGGCCTGGGCCGGTGGGCGCAACCTCGCCTCCTACGGCGCCAGCAAGGCCTTCGATCTCATACTCGCCGAAGGACTCTGGGCCGAATGGCGTGAACACGGCGTCCACGTCCTCGGCCTGGTACTCGGCGCCACCGACACGCCTTCGCTGCGACGGACCCTCGATATCGGCGACCGCGTCCTCGCCGACCCGCGCGACGTCGCCGAACAAGCCCTCGATCACCTCGCTGACGGCCCGACCTGGATCCACGGCAGCGAAAACCTCACCGGTGGAACACCTTTTGGTTCCCTCGATCGACGCTCCGCCGTCCTGGCCATGAGTACGCCACGCCACTGATCAGCGACCAAGGGCGTCGGCGAAGTCGGATTGGTCGGGGTGGCCCTGCCATCGGCAACGCCGTGTTCCATGCGACCGGTCGCCGGATACGGTCGCTAGCCATCACCATCGACCAACTCGTGCTGTGAGCGACAAGCGTTGGCGCACACGGTGAATCGATTCGGCGCGTGCGGGATTCCGGCCTCCGATCGGCGCGGAGCCAAGGCATGCTCTATGATCGACGCGATGATGAAATCTTCTGATCGCAGATTGGGGGTCCCATTCGTCCAAGGTGAGCGCTGATGCTCACTGCGAAGACGAATGTGGACGATTCCCGCCTTTCCTTCTGGTCGCGCGTGCGTGAGTTCGCCGTGCCGCCCTCCATGATCGAGATTGCTACCGCTCGGCGTCGCGCCGGGGACTGGGCCGGGGCCTGTGCGGCTGCCGGTTTCGATGTGGATATCGATATGCGTTCTACGGCAAGGCTTTACGGCCGTGCGCTGGCGACAGACATCCGGTCCGACCTCCGGCGCCTGGCCCCGGACCTCCTGCGCTGGCACCTGCCGAGGATCGCTCCCACCGGATTGCTCCGGCCGGGGTCGACGATCACGCTCGCTCGCTATCGTCGCGGCGGAGCCGGTGACCTGCATCTGGTGGTGCGGTCCGCACCCGCGTGGGCGGACGCCGGACAGCGGGTCGGCCTCGCACTGTGGGACGACTCCCGCGCCGCGCCCGGCACACATCCACGTCCTCGGCCGGACCGGCGATTTCGGATGGACCTGCACCGCCACCTCTGGGACGCGCGACGGTCCGATGAGCTGCGGGTACGGTGCGGAGCCGAACCCGACGTCGACCGGGTGGAACCGGACCCGGCCCTACTCGAGATCGCGCCGCCGGATCACGGCTACGCGGTCGAACGCTGGGGCGCCGAAGCGCGAATCCTGCTCGACGACGAAGGGCGAGAGGACAATACGTTTCTGGTGCAGTCGGTAGCCGGACACCGGATCATCGCCGAGCTCGGGACGTCCCGCGTGCGGATCGCGACGGCGTATCCGGCCGGAGCCGTCTCCGCGCTGCCGGTGCTGCCCTACGCCGCGACCTGGCGACCACCGGACCTGGAACTGCTCGGCGCCGGGGCGATCTCGCCCGATCGACTACATCCGCTGGTCGCCGCGGCACTGGTCCCGGACCGTTCGCCGAGCGCCGTCCCGGCCTCGATCCGGGCGGAGCGAACGCACTCGGTGGAATGCGGTGGCAGGCACCATCGAATCGGACTGGTCGACGGTGTGCTGTCCGCGCTGGACCACGATCCGGCCGAGATCCGGCGCGAGGAACTCCTGGCGGCCCTGACCGGCACCCCGGTGCCGTGCCTGCAAGCCATCGATCGGGCCTATCGCCGACCGGATTGCCTCGAGGGCGTCGGTGAACGTCTCGCGCACGGCGATGTCGCGGGCGCACTCCGCGTCGTCGAGGGCCTGCTCGGTCCCGAAGCGATCCTGCGCGACGGCGCACTCCGGGACCTGCTGACAGCCACCGCGGAACAGCGAATCACCCACGGGCTCTACCGATCCGGTCTGTCCGTACCCCAACTCGCCCCCGACTACCCCGGCGCTCGCCGTCCACGGGCCCGCCGCGCGCATCCACGTCACGCGACGCGCGACTGACCTCGCCGGAGCGCACACCCGGCGCGCGCCGATCACCGCGACACGCCCGCTCGACACCACCGCGACGGCGCGACCGTCGAATCCATCGATCCTTCTACGACACAAGGTGATTCCTATGACTACCGCTGTCACGGGCTCCGCTGCCCACACCCCGACCGGTCACGATTCCCAGCTCGATATCGCCGCCGACCTGCTGACACTGCTCGGCGAGTCCGACACCGAGCCGCGGACCGACATCCAACTCGAGGCCCTCACCCTGGCGGTGGCCGCCGACCTGCCCGTGCTGCTGTGGGGTGAGCCGGGAATCGGCAAGACCGCGGCACTGACGCAGCTCGCCGAAACCCTGGAGCTTCCGCTGACCACGGTGATCGCGAGCGTGCACGAACCATCGGACTTCTCCGGGCTGCCGATCGTCGGTGACAATCCGTCGGAGCACGGCGTTCCGATGGCACCACCGGACTGGGCGGTGCGATTGGTCCGGACCGGCCGGGGGCTGCTGTTCCTCGACGAACTGTCCACCGCGCCGCCCGCCGTGCAGGCCGCGCTGCTTCGTCTGGTGCTGGAACGTCGGATCGGTTCGCTGACACTGCCGCCGGGGGTCCGCATCGTGGCGGCGGCCAATCCGCGTTCGTCGGCGGCCGACGGCTGGGAGCTGAGCGCGCCGTTGGCCAATCGGTTCGTGCACCTGCAATGGGTACACGATCACGACGTGGTCGTTCGTGGTCTCGGCGGCACCTGGCCGCGCGCGACGATGCCGCGACTCGACCCGGAAAAGCTCACGGAGGTCGTGACGTTCGCGCGCCGCGCGGTCTGCGTACTGCTCGCGGCGCGCCCGAAACTCGTGCATCAGATGCCGAGCAGCGAAGCGCGCCGGGGCGGTGCGTGGGCATCGCCGCGAAGCTGGGAGATGACACTGCGACTCATCGCATTCGCCACCGCGGCGGGATCCTCCAAGGATGTGCTGTCGGTGTTGGTCCGCGGCGCGGTCGGCGACGGCCCTGGTTTCGAACTGCTGACCAGCCTGGACCGGATGGACCTCCCCGACCCCGAGACGTTGTTGGCCGATCCGGCGAACGCGCGGCTGCCAGAGCGCGGAGATCTGCGTCAGGCGGTGCTCGACGGTGTGGTCGCGGCGGTGCGCAAGCGCCCGGAGCGATCCCGCTGGGACGCGGCGTGGGCACTGCTGGTCAGGGCGTGCGAGACCGGTGCCCCGGACCTGGTGGTCGTTCCCGCGACCACGCTCGCCACGTTGCGCCAGGGCGATTGGCAGGTGCCCGCGTCGATCGAGAAACTGGCGGGGGTGGTGTCGGTATCGCGGCGCGCCGAGCGCGCCGCCGATCTCGTGCGGGCGGGCCGATGACTGCGCGGGCAGTGGATCGGGAACTGGATCTGGAGAAGCTGTTCGCCGCTCGGCTGTATGCCGTCCGAGTCCGGCCCTATCTGGCGACCGCCCTGTTCGCCCTGCGCATCGTCGAATCACGCCGCGTGCCGACGATGAGCGTGGACCGGCACTGGCGCTGCTACGTCTCACCCGCCTTCGTGGACCGCCTGCCCGTCGAGGAATTGGCCGGTGTCCTGGTGCACGAGGTGTCGCACCTGCTGCGCGACCATCACGGCCGCGGCGATCGTTTCGCCCGCGAGCACGAACTCAGCGGGCCGGGGGAGCGGCTGCGCATGAACATCGCCGCGGATTTCGAGATCAACGACGACATCTTCGGTGACGGTCTGGTCCGCCCGCAGGGCGCGATCCTGCCATCCGACATCGACTTGCCCGCGGGCAAACTCATGGAGGAGTACCTGACGGAGTTCCGGTTCGGCACCTACACGCCGGGCATGGCGTGGCTCGACTGCGGTAGCGGCGCGGACGGTCTGGACCGCGAGTGGGAGCTCGGGCCGCTCGGCGCCGACGGACTCAGCGAACAGGAACGCGCCGGTGTGCGCTTCCGAGTGGCGCAGGGCATCATCGGTCGCCCGGGCAGCGTGCCGGACGGTTGGCGGCGCTGGGCGCGCGAAGCCTTCCATCCGCCGCAGCCGTGGCGCGACCTGCTCGGCGCGGCACTGCGCGGTGCCTTCTCGGCGCCCGGAGTCGGCGAGGACTACACCTATCGCAGATCCTCGCGACGTTCGGCCGGTGTGCCCGGCGCCGTCCTGCCGAGCCTGCGGCGCACCCCACCTCGGGTCAGCGTGATCATCGATACCTCCGGTTCGGTCAGCGACGCCGAACTGGGCAGCGCCCTGCTCGAGGTGACCGCCATCTGCCGCGTCGTCGGCCTCGGCCGCGGTCAGGTCACCGTGCTGTCGTGCGACGCGGCCGCCCGAATCGCGCACCCGCTGTGCGCGGCCGAGGGCATTCCGCTGATCGGCGGCGGCGGCACCGACCTGCGAACGGGTTTCGCCGAAGCCCTTCGCGCCGGGAACCGCCCGGACGTCGTCGTGGTCCTCACCGACGGTCAGACACCCTGGCCCGAGACCAAGCCGAGTTGCCGCACCGTCGTCGGCCTGTTCCGACGGGCCTTCACCGGGAGCGAAGACGATGCCGACTATGTCCCGGACCGGCCACCGGAGTGGGCGCGAGTCGTCGACATCGGCTAGGCATCGCGTTCACGGCGGGATGGGACAGCGGGAATGCGGCGCGAGACTATCGCCCCGATCACGAGTCGCCGACGGCAGCGACTCCCAGCATCGGCATCGGAACTGTGCGACCGCGCGTTCAGCGACGGGCGAGGCAGACCGTGATGCCCGCGGTGACTCCGGGAGTCCAGGTGATCGAACTCGATGTTCCGGACGGGCAGTTGTTGTCGGGGGATTCGTGTCGTTCGATCACCTCGTCCGCCGCCGCGGGGTCGGTGCAATCGATCCGAAACGAACGCGACGCGGGTCCGGGGCCGCCATTCGTGAGGCAGTCGCCGACGACGGAATACAGGGCGGCGTTCGGATCAGCCGGTCCCAAGCAGATCCCGACGACGAGATCGGTCTTGTCGTTGTGATTCATCGTGAACGCGCTCGCACCGAATACGTCGGGGCACTGCGGTGATTCGGGCCGCTGGTAGAGGCTGCGCACGGCGAGCGCCCGCAGCGCGGCGGAGGGACTGTCACACGCGACCAATCCGCCCAGGTTCCGATCGGCGCAGTCGCCGACGTCGGCACCGATGACGGCTCGCGGGTCGGTCGGTTCGACGCACACGACAATCGCCCGTCCACCCAGTGACGGATGGGCGAATGCCGAACGCGTCAACGGTTGCGCTCGGCAGGCTTGATCGGTGACGGGGATCTGGCGGTGCAGTTCGGTGGCGACGACGCGCGAGCCGAGCGGGCTCTGCCGACACTGGACGCGGATTATCGAGTCGCCGGCGCCTTTGACCTCGACGCAGTCACCGGCCTGCAACGCGCCGGGATCGGTGGTGTTGGACCGGGTCGGCGCCAGACACAGTGCGGTATCGGGTTGTTCGCCCGCGGCCGCGGGTTCGGGCACCGCCTCGGTGCTGTTCTGGAATTTCAGACAGGCCGAGTCCACCGGCCACACGATGTCCTCGCGTGCCACGATCCGATATGTCGCGCGATCCTCGGTGCAGGGATATTCGATCGGACGCTCGGATTCGATTGCGACGCAGTCGTTCACGGCCAGCGCGATCTCGGTGTCGCGGTCGTGTCGGAGGGCGACCAGCACGGAGGCGGCGGCGAGCAGGACGCCCGCGCTGAAGGCGACGATGGCGAGGGCGAGTCGGTGACGCCCGAGGAACCGCTTCGCCCCTGGGGGCCGCGCGGGCTCTGTCGGTGGCATCTGCGGCGCCTGCGGTATGGGCGTCGCCGCGGTCTCATCGATATGGCTGTACCACTGGTCGTGCACGAATATCCCCCACGGCTGAACAAGACTGTCTTCGATCCCCGCTCGATCGCGGAGAAGTAGATCCTAGCCGTCGACCGGAGCGGCGCCGCGCATCCCCTCCGTCGCGGGGCGGATCGAGCGGACCGTGTCGAGAACGGCTCGTCGGCTCCGTCCCAGGGGCAGATGCGGGCACCGCGTCCGCACTACATCGAAGGAGGCCACGGTATGGCGATACAACGGATGGACAACGTCCTGATCGTCGTCGAGGATCTGGACGCTGTGATCGCGTTCTTCGTCGAACTCGGTATGGAGTTGGAGGGTAAGGGGCCACTCGAGTGGCGCGGGGCCGAGCGTGTCATCGGACTGGAGGACGTCGAACAGGACGTCGCGATGCTGCGGATCCCGGACGGCCACGGCCGGGTCGAGCTGGCGAAGTTCCACCGGCCCGGAGCCATCACCGCCGAGCCGAAGAACCCGCCCGCGAACACGCTGGGCATTCGTCGCATCATGTTCGCCGTCGACGATATCGAGGATGTCGTCGCCCGCCTGTGCGCCCACGGCGCCGAACTCGTCGGTGAGCTGGTGCGGTTCGAGGACATCTATCGGCTCTGCTACGTCCGTGGCCCCGAGAACATCGTCGTCGGATTGGCCGAGCAGCTCGGCTGAACATCGGCACCGGATGCCTTGTCCCCGGCTACAAGGTCGGGGTCGGGTACTTCGTCCGCGCGTGTAGTGACGGCACGCGCCGTCGGGACCAGACTTCGGATACCGCCACGGCGCAGCGTCGCGTATCACATTCCGATCTGTGTTGTGTTCTGTGCCATACGTATTCCGTGTGGCCGCGGTGACGAACCGATGGGAATACCGAAGATGTTTGCAACGAGGCAACGCATGCGCCGCATCGTCGCGTGCGCCACAGTCGTCGCGGGGGTAGCTCTCGCGCAGGAGCTCGGCGGATCGGTGAGCGCGGCACCGGCTCCTGAGACCGAACTCGATACCTTCGCCGACATGGTGTCCGCCGGACTCGAACCGGCAGCGGACGGTCGCCGACCCGAGCCGATCGTCGACACCGGCAGCGGCTCTACCTGGGGCCGGAGCACCGCCACGGCGGCGGTCGGTGAAGGTCCCGAGATGACCGCGCCGCTGGCGGCCTTCGCCTACGGACTCCTGCACCCCGATGTCGCTCCGCCGGGCGCCAACAAGTGGGACTGCCGACCCACCGCCGAGCATCCGCGTCCGGTGGTGCTGCTGCACGGCACCTGGCTCAACGCCTACGACACCTTCTCCTACCTCTCGCCGCGACTGACCAGCGCCGGATACTGCGTGTTCGCACTGAATTTCGGCCGGTCCGGACTGCTGGAGGGCGGCGGGCTCGGCGCGGTGCTGCCCGGACGTTACGGGGTCGGCCCGATGGAGGAATCCTCGCGCCAGGTCGCGCGATTCGTGGATCGGGTGCGCGCGGCCACCGGGGTGGACAAGGTCGACATCGTGGGGCACTCGCAGGGCGGCACGGTCGCCAACCGCTACCTGAAATTCGACGGCGGCGCGGACAAGGTCGCCGAGCTGGTGACCTTCGGCGCCACCCACCACGGCACCACCCTGATGGGGATCGCCTCGCTCGGCCGGGCCATCAACAATCTCGGGGTGGACATCCTCGGGTTCTACGAACCGATCGTCGGGTTGTCGAATATCCAGCAGGCCGTCGGCTCGCCGTTCTACGCCACGCTCAACGCGAACGGTGACACGGTGCCGGGCGTGGAATACACCGCGGTCGGGTCCCGCTACGACGAGGTCACCAACCCCTACGACTGGACGTTCCTGCGCGCCGGAGCCGGAGCGACCGTCCACAACATCACCTTGCAGGACGGCTGCGACCAGGATCTGTCCGACCACCTCACGCTCATGTACTCACCGCGCGTCGCGAGTATCACCCTCGCCGCGCTGGACCCGGCGGGCGCGAAGCCACTGGTCTGCACATTCAACCCGTGGCTGATCGGCGGGGGCGGCGGACTGTGAGTCCGCGGGCATGAGCGCGACCCGGACGTGCGCGCAGACCGAGCACATCGTGGGGCAGTTGCTCGCGACGATTCCCCGGCACGGCGGGCGGGGAAATCTTCCGCGGGAGGAGATACGAGGCGTCGTCGCGGGATGCCTGGACCTGGTGGCCCGCGACCAGCCGCACCCCACGACCAGGGTGTCGCGCATCCACCGGGCCGCGGTCCGGTGGGCGGCGGTCGGAGTGCCGATCGAGACCGTGCACGGGATGGTGCGCGAAGGCTTCCGCCTGCACAGGGACGGTCCGGCACCGTACTGCCCGAGCCACGGCGAGATCGGTCGTCTCATGGACGCGCTGCACGCCGTGACCGCGACGGTGTCGGCCGACCGGATTCCGGCGGCCGCCGGAATCGCACACGAACTGCTCGACGTCGCGCGCCGACTCTACGGGCGGCCGGGGCTGTACCGTTTCGACGATCTCGCCCTCGAATACCAGCTGACCAGACCGGGACCAGGCCGAGATCGTTTGACCGCCGTCCCGGACCCGCTCGCCGCGCACCCCGAACTGCCGCGCACCCTGCGCGTGCACGTGCGCAACGACATCAACCGCAGGCTCACCGCACGAGCACTGCACATCCACCAGAACACCGTCGATCACCGGCTCGAGCGGATCGGTGTGCTCGTCGGACTCGACTCGGCTCGTCCCACATCGCTGTGGCGGTTGCGGGCGGCCCTGGTGGCGCGCAGCTACACCCACCCCGATGAACCGGGGTCCGGACGACTGAGTCGAACGCGACCGACGTGGCTCACGGCGACGGTGGTCGATGTCCACTATCGCGGTGGTCGCGGCGTGAGATTGCCGCGGAACGGCGCGGCGTAGGGGTTGAGGACCGAGTGGGACCGGCGTTCGCCGGAGCGCGCGGCGGCAGCCGGTGACGCGTTGTCGCCGGTCAAACGGTCGACCGCACGTTCGAGGATCGGCAGGATGTCGGCGGCATCGAGATCCTCGTCGGCGCATCGCACGACCATGGCGAAGGACATATTGGCCAGGATCAGCCCGATATCGGACGCGTAGCGCGGATCCGCGCCTCCCAACAGCGCCGCGGCCGCGGGGAGCAACGCCTCGACGCTGCGGGCGTCCAGCGTCGTACCGCCGGGAGTTCGGCGCACGTGGGCGTAGGCATCCAACATCCTGGGATTGCGCTCCCACGGCTCGAAGACGTAGGACATCAGGCGTACGAGGCCGTCGTGCAGTGTCTCGTCATCGCTCGGCAACTCGACCCCCGCGAAGCAGTTGTCGGCCATCCAGCGTCCCAGCGCGGTGATGATCAACTCGTCGCGAGTGCGGAAGTGTTTGTAGACCGTCGACAGCGAGACGTGAGCGCGCCGCGCCACTTCCCTGAGCTGGACCGCTTCGTGTCCCTCGGACTCCAGCAGTTCGAGCACCACGGCGATTATCCGCTCACTCAGAACCTCGTTCCGGTTCACGCCTTCAGGCTACCTCCGACGCCGGGAGCAGCACCGATGCCGCTCGGCATGCGAACCCCTTGCCAAGTTCTCGTGATAGGTGCTATACATCACCCGTCCTGGGCTGAGCGATCGCTCAGCTCGTGGTGAACCACCGCGGAGCCAACTCGAAGCGTGGTGCGGGCGACGTGGTATTCACCTGTCGGGCAACCGATCTCGGAGGTGGTATGTGCCACAGCCGACCTGGGAAGCTGCCACCCTTCCCCGGACACGTTGCCGCCGTGATGGCATGCGCGGCGGCAACGTGTATGCCGTCGAGAGACCGTTCGGGACGCGCTCAGGGCTCGAGGTCGACCACGCCTCGACCGGTCGCGAGGTCGAACGGCACCGACACCTGGTCGTGCGCGATCAACCAGAGGCCGTCGATCTTGCGGAAGCCGTACGTGACCCGGACCCACAGCCGTTCGTCGCGGCCCCGTTCTTCAGCGTGCCGCTCAGGCGCGCGAAGGCGTGTCCGAACGCGACATCGTCGCCGACGGTGAACGTCAGGTCGCGCACTTCGTAGGTGACGCTCTCGAAGACCTGGAACACTGTCGCCCAGTTCTCGAGTTTGGCCGCGATCCCGACGTGCTGGAGCGGCGGTTCGATATCGAAGGAGACGACATCGGTGGTGTACAGCCGCTCGAGGGCCCCGAGATCCTTGGCCCGCAGTGCTTCGACGGCCCGGGCTATCCGCTCGCGAATCTCGACTTCGTCCGCCGCGTCACGTTCAGCGCGTGACCGGAAGTCGTTCGGCGTCGTCATGATCGGTTCCTTCCGAATCGATGGTGTCGGTGGCGGGTCGGCGCAGCGGAGCGAGGGAGGAACTCCATGCGACGACCTGATCCAGCACCTTGTCCAGGGCCGCGGTGGGACGGTTGCCCGGTGTGAAGTCGGCGTGGTTCTCGAAATCGGTGTGCAGCGAAATCGCCGCCTGGGGGCCGACGGCGGCCATGCCCAAGGTGCCGCAGAGCTGCCGTAACTGCGACGCCGCGCAGACGCCGCCGTTCACACCGTAGGAGACGAACCCGACCGCCTTGTTCACCCACTCCGCGTACACGTGGTCGATGGCGTTCTTCAGTACCGCGGGGGCCGACTGGTTGTACTCGGGAGTCACGATCACGAATCCGTCGAACGGGGCGACCCGCCCGGCCCAGGCGCGGGTGTGGGGGTGGACGGAGGGGCCGAACATCGGCGGCGCGGGCTCGGTCAGATGCGGTAGCGGGTGCTCGCACAGGTCGATCAGTTCGAAGTCGGCGTCGTCACGCCGCGACGCGATGTCCAGGACCCAACGGGCGACCTGCGGGCCCTTGCGGTTGGGTCGGGTGCTGCCGAGGATGATGCCGATTCCGGTCATATCAGGAACTCCTGTTCTGCTGAGGGTGTCACGACCTTCCGACGACACAGCCGTGCGGAATGTCAGGCCGCCTCACAATCCGGGTCACTGTTTCGTCGAATCGATGAACCCGCGTCGACCGAAGGAGCCGAGATCATGACCGATTCGCACCAGCCCGTGGTGATCGGTGAACGCCGTCAGCTGATCAATCTCGCCTACCGGCTGCTCGGTTCCCTGGCCGAGGCCGAGGACGTGGTGCAGGAGAGTTACGCGCGCTGGTACGCGCTCTCGGAGCGGCAGCGCGAGCAGGTGGCGGCGCCGGGCGCGTGGTTGACGACGGTCGCGGGCCGCATCTGCCTGGATCTGCTCGGATCGGCACGCGCCAGGCGGGAACGTTATGTGGGCGAGTGGATTCCGGAGCCGATACCCGGCCGGTCCGAATGGCTCGATGGCCGGTCCGCCGTCGATCCGGCCGACCGTGTCACCCTCGACGAGTCGATCGGCATGGCCTTCCTCGTCGTGCTGGATTCCATGACCCCGGCCGAGCGGGTGGCGTTCGTCCTGCACGACGTCTTCCGCTACTCCTTCGCCGAGGTCGCCGACATCGTCGGGCGCACCCCGGCGGCCTGCCGACAACTCGCCTCCAGCGCCCGCCGCCGCATCGACACCTCGCGGGGACCCTCGGGCGCCGAACGCGCCGAGGTGGTCCGGGATTTCAAACGAGCATGGGAGACAAAGGATATCGAGGCCCTGATCGGCCTGCTCGATCCACGGGCGACCGCGACGGCCGACGGCGGCGGCATAGCGCCCGCCTTCCTCGACCCGATCCACGGCGTCGAGCGGATCGCCCGCCTCTGGATGGAGATCGCCACCAGGGGCCCCGCGGTGACCCTGCTGGAGCGGACGGTGAACGGCCAACCCGGCCTGGTGGCGCAGCTCGGCGACACCGTCGTCTCGGTGTACGCCTTCGACATCGCCGACGGCCGGATCACCCACATCTGGGTGATCCGGAATCCGGAGAAACTACGACCCTGGACGGCTCGGAGGTGAATTCGATCCGAACACAGTAGGGTTGCGGCCGTGAGCGGGGATATCGAGGACAGGGCCGCCGAGGCCGCACGCGTGCCAGAGGGCGCGGATCCCAACCGGCCGAACGCGGCGCGCGTCTACAACTACCTGCTGGGTGGTAAGGACAACTACGAGGTCGACCAGTTACTGGCCCACCAGATGCTCGCGGTCGCGCCCGACACCAGGACCACCGCGTGGTTCAGTCGCCGTTTCCTGCTGCACGCGGTGGAAATGGCCGCGCGAGCGGGCGTGCGTCAATTCGTCGATATCGGTGCGGGCATCCCGATCTCGCCGAATGTGCACGAGGTGGCCCAGGCGATCGAGCCGGACGCGCGCGTGGTGGCCGTCGACTACGACCCGGTCGTCCACGTGCACGCCAACGCGTTGCTGGTCAGTTCGCCCGGTGTCACGTCGATGTTGGGCGATATCCGGCAGCCGGACGTCATCCTCGAGCGGTTGCGTTCGGAACAGCTCATAGATTTCGACCGACCGGTCGCGATCCTGATCGTCGGTGTCCTGCACTACGTCATGGACGACGAGGATCCGACGGGAATCATCGCGCGGTTGCGCGACGAGCTGGCACCGGGTAGCTATCTGGCCTTCACCCACGGCAGCGACGACACGCACAAGGATTTCATCGAGCGATCCTCCGACAGCACCGCGGGCAGTTCCTCGCAGCCGCGCTACCGCACCGAAGAAGAGGTGACGCGGCTGTTGGACGGTTTCGAAACGCTCGGGCCCGGTGTGGTCCCCGTGCAGGATTGGCTCGACGACGACCTGCCAGGCACCAATCTGGTTCTGCTGGGCGGAATCGGCCGCAAGGCCTGATCCGCCGGGCATCACGTCACATCGGCCAGGGCGGCGGCGCGGGCCACCATCGCGTCGGCGATCTCCCGCGGCCGCCGACCGAGGCCGCAGGCGCTCGCGATGCCGTCCAGTCGCCTGCCCAGCGCCTCCTCGATCATCAGCAGTGTCGTGGATTGTTCTTCCAAGGAAGGACTTTCGTGCACGAACCCGGCGATGAACCGGGTACCCGACGGCAGGTCCAGATCGGCCAAGGGCGTGTAGAACCGAGGATCGGTGGACGGCGGGACATCCCCGGCGGCGAAGGGCCCGTGTATGTATTCGAGCGGTCGGTCCGACGGCCATCGGCGTGCCACCGAGTTGGCGAGTTCGACCAGTGGCCGCGCGTCCCGCATGGTGACGCGGGACCGGTTGTTCATACTGCCGACGCATAGGTGCACACCGAAGCGGGTGCCCGCGGGAGCGGCCTCGGCCGCCGCGGCGATACCTTTCCCGATGCCCAGGATCGAGTCCAATCCTCGATGCAACGGTGCGGATTTCGCGGTCAGCACCATCTCGGCGGTGGCCTCCAACTGCACGATCACCTCCTCACCCGCCGACTCGCGAATCGCCGCGATATCGCGGGCCGCCGCAGCCCGGAAAGCGTCACGGTGCGAACGGATTCCGGCGACGCCCATCGCGATGAAGGCCAGCGTGAAATCGGTCGGCATGCCGATCTGCAACGGCAGGCCGGTGAGATCACGCTCGGCACGCAGCCGCCGGTAGATCGGCAGCGCCTCCTCCGCCTCGGCGCGATATCCGAGTTCCATGGCGTCACCGGTCAATTCGGTGCCGCGCGGCACCTGGTACACGGTGCGTTCCCGGCTGGACTCCCACGATCCGGCCCGCTTGACCTCCAGCACCCCCTGCGCCGCCAACCCTTCGATGATCGGCTGGATATAGAACTCGTAGCGGCTCGTCTCACCGGTCGGGAGCGTCAGCAGGCGCGCACCGGCGCCCTCGAGCATTGCCAGCATCGCCTCCTCGGCACTCCCGGCCGGATAACTGCCAACGAGGTGCACCGCGCGTGCGCCCATGTCGTGCATCGTGAACCGCAACCTTCCAGGAACATCCTCGTAGCCCTGCCCAGGTCGGCGGACTTTCGCCATAGTGACCGGCACCGTGTTGGAGCTTCTCACAATCCTTTACGGCGCGATAGCTGTGAAACCGGCCGGGGCCTATCAGGATTCGCCGAGGTGTCGCTGTCTTGCGTGTCGCGGGCACATCGCTATACCCTGCCTCACCGATGGTCGGCCGACAGGTCGGCGCGTATCGCCGCCACCCAAGGGAGCTCCTCGCGTGCGAACCTCGGTCCGAAACCTGGCCGCCTCCGCTGCGGCGCTGCTGCTGTGCCTCGTCTGCCCCGGCACGGTCACCGCCGAACCGACCACGCCGCAGGCTCGGTGTCAAGAGTTGAGTTTCCCTGTGCCACAGGGTGTCCTGGCCGCCACCCTGTGCCTGCCGGATCGGCCCACCGACACCGTGATGGTGCTCATGGCGGGCTCCAACTACAACCACACCTACTGGGACTTCCCCTACGCCCCGGAGACCTACAACTTCCGCCGGGCCATGAACGCGGCGGGTTACGCGACCCTGGTGGCCGATCGACTCGGCAACGGCGCGAGCAGCAGACCGCCCAGTGCGTCGTTGACCGCCACCGCCACCGCCGAGGCGCTGCACGGCATCGTGCAGGCGCTACGGCACGGCGTCGCCGGGGCCGCGCCGTTCGCCACGGTGGTCACCGCCGGTCACTCGCTGAGTTCGGGCACCTCGGTCATGGAGGCCACCGCCTACCGCGACGTCGACGGAGTCCTGCTCACCGGCTACTCGCACGCGCTCAACGTCCCCGAGGTACTCGGCGTGATCAGCACCTACCATCCGGCCGTCGAGGACCCCGACTTCGCCTCGGGCGGACTCGATTCCGGCTATCTGGTGACCCGCCCCGGCACCCGCGAACGCGATTTCCACGGCGAGGGGAACGTAGATCCGCAGGTACTGGCTCTCGACGAGTCGACCAAGGAGACCTTCTCGCTCACCGAATATCCCGACGGACTCACCTCCACCCTGCCCGGGATGTCCTCGTTGATCGACGCGCCGGTCCTGTTGGTCAACGGCAGCCTGGACCGGTTGTCGTGCGGACCCGAGTTCGCGGTGTGCCGCGACAGCGCCACCCTGCTCGCCGCCGAGGCCCAGTACTTCGCCCCCGCCGCACAATTGCGTGCCTTCGTCCTCCCCGGCGCCGGCCACTCGGTCAATCTCGCGCGCAATACCGTGGCCTATCAGAACGCCGTCCTCGACTGGATGCGGACCGTCGTCACACGGTGATGCCCTGCTGCCGGATCTGCGGAGCTTCGGCAATCGGGTGGCTATCGCACGCGCGCGGCGGCTTCGGAGCGGCGGCGGGCGCGCGCATACTGGCGGGGTGAGCGATCAGGGTGGCGTTCCGTCCTTCCATATCGACCAGGTTCATCGCGCCGAGCAGACACTGAATGTGCGGCTTCTCGACGATCAGGCCGAGTTGCCCGGTGTCGTGCGGATGCGTCGGTGGGTTCGCGACGCGCTGGCCGTGCGGGCAGGCGAGACCGCCGTGGATCTGGGTTGCGGTACCGGTACCGAAGTCGTGGAGTTGGCCCGATCGGTCGGCGAGAGCGGCAGGGCGATCGGGATCGATCCGAACCCGTCGATGCTGGTGGTGGCGAGGCAGCGGGCGGCCGGGGTGAGAACCGAATTCATCGAGGGATCGGCCTACGCGTTGCCGCTGCCGGACGCCGTGGTCGACGTGCTCCGCTGCGAACGTGTCTACCAGCACCTGGACGATCCGGCGCGGGCTACCGCCGAGATCGCCCGGGTGACGCGGCCCGGCGGGCGGGTGGCGCTGATCGACAGCGACTGGTCGACCGCGATCCTGTATCCGGGGGATCCGCAGGTCATCGAGGCGATGCGGCAACGGATGGACGCCGCCGTCCCGAACCGGCGGTCCGGCCGACGGTTGCGCGGTCTGTTGGCCGAGGCGGGATTCGTGATCGAGGACGTGGGCTCCGAGGCTGTCATCTGGGGGCCGGACTCGGCGGTGCCGATGTGCACCGCGTTCGCGGAAAGCGTTGTCGCGGACGGGACCATCACCGCCGAACAGCGCGATCGGCTGCTCGGCGATATCGAGCACGGCATCGCGGCGGGCGACTACCACTTCTCGGTGACGATGTTCGCGGTGATCGCCCGCAAACCCTGACCGGTCGGCGAACGCGACGGCGGCGTCAGCCTCGGCCGAGATCGTCGGACAGATCGATACGGTCGTCGAGTCCGATATCGACGACGACACCGTTCTCGATCAGGGCCATCGCGTCGGTGTTCACCTCGGCGGCGACTCGCTCGTCCACGGCCAGGCCCGCGCTGATGGTGCCGACGAGCAGGGGCAGGCCTTGCTCGAGGGTGCCGAGACCGAGTGCGCTGTTCAGCGCGGTCGAGCCGTCGGCGGTGAGCACCACCCGGTTGTCGTCGCCGAATCCGATGCCGAGGTACAGGTTCTTGTCACCGGGGTTCTTGCGCAGGCGGAGGTTGTCGGTGTCCATGGTGGCCAGCCGCAACGGGCGGCTGTCGAGCGTGGCATCCACGGTGCCGGTCCCGATGTCTAGCGTGAGATCGGTCAACCGGGCCGTTCTCGCGCCGGAACGCACGGTGATCTCGCCACCGAAACGAATCGTGCCCCCGCTGATGCGGTGGCCGAAGAAGGCCACTCGGCCGCCGCCCACCCACAATGCGGCAAGGCCGTCCAGGCCGCTGCTCGGATCCAGTCCGAGAGCCTGCGTCGCGTCCATGACCGTGACGATGGTGCCGCCCGCCGCCGCGGGCACCGCCCCGGCGACCCCGGTGAGAGCGGGACCGACCGAACCGATCATCACCGCAGCGGCCAGTGCCGCGAACTTCCTTCTCGAACGCACAGGGACAACCTCCTCGAAGCCGGGGAAAGATCATCGGTTCCCTTGAGCTTCGTCACCGCTACCCCGTCCGGATTGCCGGATCCTTCACCCGGCTCCGGCGCGGACGGCCCGTACGAGGCGCTGTCGGCCGTCCCCGACGGGGTCCCGGCCCGGCGCGCCTGCCGTGGATAGTGCCGCGCGGCCCGCAGAATCGCTGCTCATGGCGATCACGGTGGGACGCAGATCGGCACTCGCGCTGCTGGCCGGACTGCCGTTGCTGGCGGCGGGTCCGGCTCGGGCACAGTCGGCGCTACCGGGGGTCGGCGTCGATTCGGTGCGCGTGCCCGTGCGGTACACGATGGCGGCGTTCCGCGCGGACAACGACACCACCGCGGCGGTGTACGAGTCGGTGGACGGGACACGGTTCACGCCGGTGGCCGAACGCGCCTACACGCCCGCCACGGGGTTGGTTCGAGATACCAGCGTGCTGCTGCACACCGACGGCTGGTACTACCTCACCTACACGATGGCCGCCGACGCGACCTCGATCGGACTGGCACGCAGCCGGGATCGTATCGACTGGACGGCGATGGCGCCGGTGCCGATGTCGGTGCCGGGCCGCCTGGAGGGGGCGTGGGCGCCGGAGTGGTATTCGGATGCGGCGGGCCGGGTCGGCATCATCGTGTCGCTGACCTGGGGTCACGGCTTCACCCCGCATCTGCTCGCACCGCTGGGGGCGGGGTTCTCCGCGTGGACGCCGCCGATCCCGCTAGTCGGTTTGAGCCCGAGCGGTCCGGGCTCGCTCGGCTATATCGATACCGAGCTCGTGCGACTGGACGGGCGGGTATACGCGTTCGTGAAGAACGAGGACACCACACTGATCGAACTGGCGGTGGCCGATAATCCGTTGGGCCCGTACAGCTTCGTGGCCAAAGGGGACTGGGCGGGCTGGGGCGGTCCGCGCGAAGGACAGTCGGTGGTGCGACTGTCCGACGGCGGGCATCGCATCTACCTCGACGCGTATACCGAGGGTCGCTACCTCTACAGCGACAGTCACGACGGTTTCCGGACGTGGTCCGCGCCGACCGAACTCCCCGGACTGTCCGGCGTCATCCGGCACGGCACGGTGATCGCCGAATTCGGACCCGCGAAGAGTCTGGACGGTCGCGGTGTCGACACGTCCTCGTCGGTGCAGATCCCGGCCTCGCCTCGGTAGCGGGTATCGGGTCCCGCTTCTGGTCCGCTGGTCTCCGGACGATTTCCGGCCCGCCGATTCCTTCCGGTGGTGGTGGAGGTCTACATGGTGAGGGCACCTCCCATCGACACGGGGTCGGGCCCGATCATGCACGCCGAGTAGAAAGCTGATTGCACTGACCCCGGGACAGCCGACCATATACGACCTGGCCGACGGCCCGAAGGCACTCGCCGAACTGGAGAACAGAGCGACCGTCGGAAAACTCGCCCTGCTGCCCTGAACGGGATCGTCACGGCGAAGCACGCATTCGATCGCCCCGGTCGACGACGATCCGGCGACGGTGGTCGTCGCGCGGGAGTCGCTGCGGCTCGCGCTCATCGCCTGTCCGGCAGTGGCTCCAGCCACGAGACCTCCTCCGGAGCAACAAGATCCGGTGGTCGTTCGGGCCCGTCGTACGGGCCGGTCAGACCCGAGGGCAGTACCCGGCTACGTCGAGTCCGCAACGCGGTGAGACAGACATTGGTGGCGATCCGGTAGAGCCAGGACCGAACCGACGCGCGGCCATCGAATCCGGAGTCGGAGCGCCACGCCCGCAGGTAGGTCTCCTGCACCAGGTCCTCGGCGTCCTGCGCCGAGCCGACCATCCGGTAGCAGTGCGCGAACAACTTCCGCCGGAACCGCTCGGTCTCCGCGGCGAACCGGTTCTGATCGCTCAGGGAGCGTCCAGCACGCTGGCCGGAACGCCGTAGGGAAGGAACCGCACCCGACGGCGATCGTCGGTGTTGTCGCGATGCGCGCGCAGGGCCTCCAGTTCGTTCGGGAAGACCTGGTCGACTCTGGCCTCGCCGTTGTCGCCGAGGCTGTAGATCGCCCACACGCCGCTGCCGGTCTCCCCGGTGGTCTCGCCCTCGGGTTTCGGCGCGCGCGGCGCTTCCGGTCGGGTGAACTGACCGAGCAGCGACGCGAGCGAACCGACCGTCGTGTGGTCGACGCGATCCAGGTAGACGCCGGCTTTCCCGAGCAGGTCCCGGAGTTCGGTTCCCGCCCCGCGCAGCGCGCGTTCGAAATCTTCGGGATCGATGCCGAAAGGCCCGTTGGTTGCCATCGCATGTGCTCCTGGGGACGAGTTGGGGCGCTACGTCCTCAGTGTCCTCGCGAAACGCCGACTTCGCCACGCCGACCCGGCCGGGAAGCAGGTCATCAGGCCCGGTGGCCGTCGTCGGCGCGTAGCGGCGCGCCGACGTGGTGCATATGCTTCAGCGCTTCGCTGTAGGAGCGGATCAACCCGGTTTCGTGGTACGCCACGCCGATCTCGGCGCAGTAGTCACGGACGATCACCCGCGCGTGCCGCAGATTCGGCGTCGGCATACTCGGGAACAGGTGGTGCTCGATCTGGTAGTTGAGTCCGCCGAGGGCGATATCGGTCAGCACGCCGCCGCGCACGTTGCGGGAGGTCAGCACCTGTCGGCGCAGGTAGTTGGGGCGGTCGTCGCCGGTCAGGGTCGGCATACCCTTGTGGTTCGGGGCGAAGGTGCAGCCCATGTACAGACCGAACAGCGCCTGGTGCACCGCGAGGAACGCGAAGGCCTTGTCGGCGGGCAGCACGGCGAACAGCACGGCCAGGTAGGCGATGAAATGGCCGAAGAGCAGCGCGCCTTCGAGTGCGCGGTGTTTGACCGAACGATTTCGGAGCGCGCGGACTCCCGCCACATGCAGGTTCAGACCCTCGAGCATCAGCAGCGGGAAGAACAGGTATGCCTGCGCCCGTCCGATGAGACGCGCCGGGCCTCGGCTGGCTCGCGCCTGCCGTTGTGACCAGACCAGAAGGTCGGGCGCGACGTCGGGGTCGAGTTCCTCGTGGTTCGGGTTGGCGTGGTGCCTGGTGTGCTTGTCCTGCCACCAGCCGTACCCGAGGCCGATGCCCGCGTTGCCGACGATTCGGCCGACGATCTCGGTCCGCTGCCGCAGCCGGAACACCTGGCGGTGCGCCACGTCGTGCATGACCAGGGCGGTCTGCGCGAAAGTCACCGCCATGAACGCCGCCACCGCGAGGGTCCACCAGGAGTCACCGACGAGGACGAACGCCGCCCAGCCTCCCGCGAACGCTATCCCGACGAGTCCGAGTCGGACGGTGTAGTAGCGGGGACGCCGGTTCATCAGTCCCGCTTCGGAGATCCGCCGTAGCAGACGGGCGTAATCACCGTCGGTGCCACCGCGCCGCGGTGACGGTGTAACTGATGTGGAGACCAAGGCCGGTGTCGTCATAGATCTTCCTGAGAGCTGGGTCGGAGATGCCACCCGCGCGTGTCCTCGATGCGGGTCGATGTCGATCGGAGAATCGATGTCGGCGGGAACTGCTCGGTATGTCGGTGCCGAGGTGACGATTCGAAGCTATCGGCCGGATTCTCGTTCGATGTAATCCCTTGGTATGAGATGCAATCAGTCTGCGGTGTGAGACGCGCGCGGCGGCGGTGCGGATCCCGGACCCACGGCGAGCGCCGACCACGACCGCACGGCCGAGAACGAGCCATGTGATCGAGCACGCCACCTCGGTGTGCGTCGAACGAGGGATAGCGAGTTGCGTTGCGGCTCAGTGCATCCGAGCGTTCGAATGGTGAGCGTCAGCCCGATCGCCACGGGATGACGCCGTCGGCGAATCACTTCTCCGGTGGTCGCCACGGTGTCGATCGTGTGCCCCGACTCTCCTCGGTGTCGGGTTGTGTGCTCGACAGCACCCTAGCGGTCGATCGAATTCTTCGGTGGTCGGGTCCGAGTGGGCTCGAGCGGGTTCAGCGTCCGGCGGCGGTGAGCCGGTAGTCCGCTTCGAGCAGCATCCACCCGCTCAGCTGCACGGAGAGATCGCGGCTCAGGTTCGCCGACGACGCGGCGGACGAGTCCGTCGGCTGGAGAAAGGCTCCCGGATACTCCGGCACCGTGACCGCGCGGGTCCAATCCGCGCCGAACAGCGGCAGTCCGTCCACCTCGGCGCGATGTTCCCAGGCCGCCCGCGCCGACGCGTGCACGATATCCGCCGCGGTCGTGCTCCCGGATGACAGCGCCGCCTCGGCGAGATATCTGGCGAGGATGCCCATGAACAGTCCGGAGTCGTCCCCGGAGGCCGCGATGATCACGCCATTGTCGGTGAGTCCCGTCGCGGTCGCGGCGACGAGTGTGGCGGCGCGGCGGCGATGGCTCGAATCATTTGTGCGCGAGGCCAATTCGGCTTCGAGACCGATCGACACACCCTGACAGTAGGTGTGGACGGTGCGGTTCATCCGTCCACCGGGCTCGTGGACGCCGTCGACGATCAGGCCGCTGTCGGCGTCGCGCAATCGGGTGTGCAGGAATTCGGCGAGTTGTCCGGCGCGAGACAACTCGCCGAGCCGAGCCATGGCGATACCGGTCGGACCGATCGCTGGGGTGTTGTAGTAGTCGTCGCCGGACCGCCAGGGCAGAGCGCCGACCTCCGGGTTCCAGCCGTCGAGCAACGCGGCGCGCAGATCGTCGACGGCGTCGCCGAACCGGATGCCGAGCAGTCGGTCGGCGCGTTCGAGCGCCAGTGCCAGCCAGGCCATATCGTCGTAGTACCGGTTGGTCCAGCCGGTGAGATTACGGGTTCGGATCCCACGTGCGAGGGAGACGACCCGCTCCACACGTTCGTCGGTGCCCGCGCGATACGCGGCGTCCACCGCGCAATCGAGCAGGTGGGCCTGCCACCAGTAACACCATCGTCCGAACGACTGTTCCGCCAGGGACGCGGGCCAGACCAGCGCCCCGAGCTGTCGCTGCGGCAGACCCCAGAGCGTGCGCACGTGCCGTGCCACGACCGCCTGTTCGGCCAGGTCCGCTCGCTTGCCGCACTCCTCGGGGCCGGCGGAGACGGTCCGCGTGATCGTCCCCGCCTGCGTCGGCTGCGCCAGTGCGGTCAGCGCGATCGCACCCCCGGCCGCGAACAGCACGCTGCGCCGTCCGATCGCGTTGTTCCGGCGATCCATCCGTTCGGACTCCTCCTACGGACATCGACGTCGGAACCGAAGACCGCACCGCCAGAGTGTCCCACCGGGGTTGCCGACGTCTGAACTGTTCCGGTTCGCCGCGAGAACTTTCGGCGGAAACGGTGAGATCGCACGCTCCGCACCGACGCGGACCCTTCTCCAGGTGAGTCCGAGCGCTCAGGCCCGCGCCTCGAAATCGTGGAGCAGCAGGGCGATTTCGAAGCCGCGGCGTTGCAGCCAGTGCGCGACCACCGAGGCCCGGGCGGCGGTGAGATCGTCGATCAGGACCACGCGCGCGCCACGCACGGCGATGGTCCGGTGTGAGACGCCGAGCAGTTGTCCGCCTTCGGAATTGATCGATCCGGGCAGGTGTCCGCGAGCGAATTCCTCGGGTGTGCGCACATCGAGCAGGTAGGTGGTGCGGTCGGGATCGGCCGCCCACTCGTGTGCGGTCGCGAGGTCGACGCGGTCGAACTCGTCGTCGGCGGAGATCGCCCGGACCCACTGCGCGGCGCGTTCGCGAGCGGCCTCGTCGACCGGGCCGTACAGGGCGGTCGCACCGGTCTCGAGTTCGAGATTCTCCTGCTTCCAGGCTTTGGTTCCCTCGTGCAGGTAGGACACCCGGTTCGGCACACCCGCGTCGATCAGGGTCTGGGCGCCGATGATCGCGCGGGGCAGTCCCGCGCAGGAGACGACGATGTGGGTGTCGGGGGAGGGGACCACGTCGGCGAACCGCAGCAGCAGTTCCGCGCCGGGCACCCCGACAGCGCCGGGCACGTGACCGGCGGTGAACTCCGCGACCGTGCGGGTATCGATGACGACGACGTCGGCGCTCTCGTTCTTCAGTGTCTCGAGTTCGGCGGCGGTGACCGACGGTGTCTCGCGTTCGTCACGGATGCCGAGCGAGAATGTCTGGCCCGGGATATCGAAGGTCGGCAGATTCTCGGTGCCGTGGCGGGTCCATTCCGGGATACCGCCGGACAGGACGTAGACCTCGGTCCGCCCGGCAGCGGACAGCGCTACGGCGACGGCGCTCGCGGTCGCGTCACCGTCGTCGACCAGCACGGTTCGCACGAGTTTGCGTGGTACGAACCGGTCGATCTCCGCCTCGACCCGATCGGCGGGAAGGTTCGTTGCGAACAGGGGTGAGGCGTAGCCGACCACGTCGGTGGGACGGACGTCGAGCACCGCGAGTTCGTCGCCGTCGGCCAGCCAGCGGCGCAGCGTCTCCGAATCGATGGTGTTCGTGGCGGTCTCGGTGGCGGTGCCGTGCCCGATCGATGATGTGCTCACGTGCGTGGTCCACCTTCGCTGGAGGGAGGTCGGGTATCCCCGGGCTCGATCACCCGGGGATTCACACGGTAAGCCCCGATTTCGGGTGCACCGGCCCGAAATCGGGCCGGGCGGGGACCATCGAGGGCTACTGAGCTGCGGAGTCGGCACTCGGTGACCGTTCGAATCACCATGGTTCGAGTGTCGCGGGATCCCGCTCGGCAGGCCCTCTCGGTCGACGCCCGCGTTCTCTATTCGAATTCCGTCATCGACTTCCCGACATCGGCCAGTGTCGTCGGCGCGCCGTAATTCTCGGTGAATCGGTAGAGTTCGACATCGCAGCGATACAGCCCGGTATCGGGTTTGAAATCGGCCGGAACCCAGCCGTCGGGTGTGGCGCGTTCGATATTGAAGCAGGAGACCGATTTCTCCCGATCGCTCAGATCCACCGGTGCGTGCAGGCCACCGGCGGTCCACGCCTTCACCGCGCTCGCGGTTTCGTAGAGGCAGCGACGGGTCAGGTCGTCGCCGCACGTGGTCGCGGATTTCGCGAACAACAGCCAGGACGAGATCGAGCGAAGCTGCGGAAACGTGATTCGCGCACCGGGAGCGTATTCGGCGAACATCGCCTCGATCTGTCGCACCGCGGGCACTTCGTTCGATTTCTCGAAGGGTGCGACGCCGCTCAGATCCACCACGTTGTTCTGGAATGCCAGCGACGGCCCGAGTTCCTTCAGGAACGAGTCGGCGTAGTTGTTGTTGGTCGCATCGATCCAATCGAGGCGGTACCCGATCTGGGTCAACGCGTCTTCGAGTTTGGGCAGCTGTTCGGGCTGTCCGTTGAAGACCAGTCCTCGAACCCCCTTCTCCTTGATGGCCTGGGCATAGGGCGCCCAATTCGATATGCCCGCGACCGGGTAGTAGTCGTGATAGGCGATGCCGGCCCCTTGGGCGCGGAATACTTCCTCGGTCATCTCGCCGAGCGCTTTGGTGACCGGGGAATCGGCATCGATCATTCCGACTTTGTCGATCGATGCCGGATAGCCTTCGTGCACCAGCCATCGGTGGAAACCGGAGTAGATGTCGTGGAACGGCAGCGCCGCCGGTGAGGCGCTGATCTCCAGATCGGCACCGACGGCCCCGGCCCCGGACACCTGCGCGGGCAGGCTGGGCAGCAGACATTTGAGCCGCTCTTTGACTCCGAGCGCACCGAATCCGGCACCGCCGCCGACAAGGGCGAAATCGTCGCGGCACGCGTCGAGCATCCTCTGACGGACCTCGGTGAGATTGGTGTCGTGGACGACGACTTCGACCTTGCGGCCCGCCACCCCGCCGTGATCGTTGCACCAGGAACTGAATACCTTCGCGGCATCGACGAATTCGGGATCCTTGGTGAACCCGAAGTCGGTGAAGACACCGACGACGATCTTGTCCGCGGTGACGCCCTGGGCGGAGGATTTCGTCGGCGATCCCTTGCCGCAGACGGCCCCGAGATCTCCGAACTCGCTCGGGATGGAGGAACCGGTGGTCTTGCCGACAGTCGCGTCCTCGCCGCCCGTGCCGTCGCGGGCGCAACCGGCGACCAGCATCAGGGCCGCCGCGAGTATGACGGTCGGTGTTCGGATCGTTCTGAAGATGCTGCCGCGCCGGGTGGTGGCGGTCGATCGTTCGGTGTCGATGTGCACAGTGCTCCTCGGTCGATCTCACGCGCGGGAGGTCTCGACCGACCCGGGGCTACCGGGTGCTTTCGAGGCTCGGGCCCGCGCGTCCGGCCAATGATGTCCGTTTTGCGACGAACGATCTCCTCTTTCGCCGAGTTCGGGGTCGGCACGGCACGATTCGCGCGGCCGATTCGCCTGCCGGGTCCGGCTCGAGCCGAGCATTTCGAGGTTTCGGTGGTCCGTGCTCCGGCCATCGGAAGTGGGGCTCCTGCCCAAGTCGAAAACCGTTTCGTACATAACAATCTGCCGCGGGTGTCGTGGGTGGCGGGGGTCTCGACCGCGGGCGTGGAAGGCGTCGAGATGCGGCAAGGGGTATTGACGAAAAGTGGAGCTTCGGCCCGACGGGGGAGTCTGTGCCGATCTCGTCGCGGGACGGCGCGAGGCTGATGACCACGTCGGATCCGCCGAACGACGTCGTCGGCGGATGTGCAAAAACGACATTCCGAATAGAAAGAATGCTATTCTCCGATCCGGCGGCAGCCACGAAGGAGTCGGATGTGACGCTGAGGAATCGCCCGTTGGAAACAGTCGAGCGAACGCGAGCCGAGACCACCGCGGTCATCACCGGCGGTGCGCGTGGCTTCGGAAAGGCTTTCGGCGTGGCGCTCGCCGACGAAGGCGCCACCGTCGTTCTCATCTCAACAACGCCGGACTGCACAGCGACGAATACAGCAAACCCATCGGCGAATTGGGATTGCCGAAAACCCGACGCCTCTTCGAGGTCAACGTCGTCGGCGTGATCGCGTGCACCGTCGCCGCGCATCCGCACATGGCGCACCGCGACGGTGCCAGCATCGTCGATATCGTCTCCGCGGCAGCGCATCTGGGCGGCGCCGCCTACGGCACCTCGAAACTCGCGGTCGCCGGATTGACCATCACCTTCGCGCGTGAACTCGGCGCCGAAGGCATCCGCGTCAACGCGATCTCACCGGGCAGGTGGCGTCTTCACCCCGCAGATCGATGAACAGCGCGACGGCGTCAGCACTCACCGGTGGGTACGTCGACAGTCGTGGTGCGCCGGGTCGGTCGCCACCTTCGGCGCCAGCTACATGGGCTATACCCAGTGGGCCGTGGCCGCGGAACTACAGAAAGTCGACCCCGACAGCGCGCCCGACGCCCTGTGCCTGATCACCACCATGCCCGACTTCGGCGCCATCACCTGGGACAACGCCGCGTTCTCGCTGCACAACGCCCTCGGCTTGACCCAGATGATGGACCGCATGGTGCACGGGCAGCGACTCAGGATTATCCTGAGTCGCTGCGCCCGGATCCCGCGCTGAACAAGGCATTCGACGCGCTCCCGCTGGCCGAGGGTGACGTGGCGGCGACCGGGCATCGCGTGCACTGGTACCAGGACTGGGTCGGTCACGAGAACCTCACCGACGAGTTCTGGACCCAGCAGTCGCACACCGCCTCCGTCCCCGAAGTCACCGCGCCGGTCTACATGATCACCGGCTGGTACGACATCTTCCTGCCGTGGCAGCTGCGCAACCACGCCCAACTCGCCGCGGCAGGACGCCCCCCACGCCTCACCCTCGGCCCGTGGGGCCATATCTCACGCGGACTGGGCGCACCCTCGGTCGGCGAGACCGTCTCGTTCCTGCGCGAACACTTCGCCGACGCCGAAAGTGACCGGGTCGCGCCGATCCGCGCGTACCTGACCGGAACCGAACGATGGTTCGACCTGGCCTCGTGGCCGCCGCCCGGCACACGGACCGAACGCCTGAACCTGCACGACACGGGCGGACTGAGCCCCGACCCGACCGCCGGTGGCAGTACGGTCCATGTCTACGACCCCGCCGATCCCACCCCCGCGCTCGGTGGGCCCGGCCTACAAGCGAACCCGGGCCCGGTCGACAGCACCGCCCACGAGCGCCGCGGCGACGTCGTCGTCTTCCGAGGCGATCCACTGTCGGAACCGGTCACCGTCGCCGGTGAACCATTGGCGCACATACGCTTTCGCTCCTCGCAGCCCAGCGCCGATGTGTCGTAGCCCGCTGAAAGCGTGCCGCGACCATAGTGGGCGCTGTACGGCAGGGGCTGCTGCCCGCGGTGGCGTTCGGCGTCTGCGGGAAGTCGTCATGCAGGTCAGAGGTCGGTCTCAGCGTGGTGTTGTCCGTGGAATTGAACCCGAAGCCCGTCGCGATCGATACATAGGGAGACAAGTTCACCTGACTCGATTGCGAGACCCTCATGGACAGCACAACCCTGACCGCAGCCGACACCGCGCGGGCCCTGGCCATCCGCTCGGTGCAGATCATGGCCGACGGTGAACGCGCCGATTTCGACGCGATAATCCACCCCGAGGCGACCAACCGGGAGGCCGCGGCCGAACCGCCCGCCACCAGGGGCCGCGGACCCGCCGCCTACTACGCGACCGCGCTCTGGCTGCGCGCCGCGTACGCGGACCTGCACCACACGATCGAATCCGCCGTCGTGGACGGTGACCTCGTCGCTCTGCACACCACCATGCACGGCCGCCACGTCGGGCCGTTCGTGGCCTACGGCGCGGACGGGCAGGTGGACCAGGTGTTCCCACCGACCGGCAAGACTTTCGCTGTCACGCAGTCGCATTGGCTGCGGATCGCGGACGGCAAGGTCATCGAGCACTGGGCCAACCGCGACGATCTCGGCCAGGCGGTGCAGTTGGGATGGGTGCCGCCGACTCCGATCTACCTGATGCGGATGGCGTTGGCCAAGCGGAAGGCCCGGCGGGAGAACGGGGCTGGATAGCGGGGCCCTCTTCGGGTTGGCGGGTGCGCCGATCGGCATGCAAAGCTGATGGGGCTGGTGGTCCCGAGTCGGGTCGCGTTGCTGCCCGGCGATCGCGAACGCCATGTAGTGCCGCGGCGGTCCGCTGTCGGACACCGGGATCGGTGGTCGCCTCCGCCCTGCCGATCCCGACCTCGGCCAACTCGGTAGGTGTCACGATGTCGATAGCGCGACTCGCCAGCAGGGCCCTGGCGGTTTGTCGTGTGCGGAGCGCCGTACTGCAATAGACACGGGCGATCGGCTCGGTGGCCAGCGCACGCGCTGCCGCCGCGGCTTGGCGAAACCCGCGGGATGTCAACGGCGACATCGGCATTACTCCGGCCAAGCCCGCGATCACATTCTCCGATTCGGCGTGGCGCAGGCACCATATCCGTGCGCCGACATTCATGTAGCAATCCTCCGCCTCCGGATCGGATGCCCGTCGTTCACCGTCGTCGGCTTCGCCCCGGCGGCGCTCGAGTTCCCCGACGGCACCGCGCCGCCGCTGTAACTCGAGCTCGTACTCATCTCACGCAACTGGTCTGCCGTCGTTTTCCTGTGCTCTCATTCGATCGAGGCCTTCGTCTCGATGGTGCTGAATCTGAACACCGACAACGGGATTCATGCGCACGACCCGGTGCCGAACGAGATCAGGGTGTGGTGAGGCAGAAGAGGGTGGCGGGGTCGGGGACCGAGATGTATTGGTCGGATCCGTCGGGGCAGCGGTCACTGTCGGTGGTGCCGTCGATGCGGAACAAGACTCGGAAGGTGGCCTCGGGGGTGCCGCACGGTACCTGCATGTAGGGGGAGGTGCCGACGTCGTTGTAGCAGGAACCCTGCCGGAAGCTGGGTGCCAGGCACAGGCGGAGGGTGCCGGTACGGGTCTCCTTGGTATAGGTGGTGTAGTCGTCGGACGGGCAGTCGGCGAGGCTGTGGTGAACGGAGTGAACTCGGTAGACGGCGTTCGGGTCGGAGCATGCGACGCTGGCGCCGACGGTGTTTTCGGGTGTGTTGTCGGTGATGGCGACGCAGTCGCCCACGCCGAGATCCTCCAGCGGGGAGGCCATGGCTTGTGCGCCGAAGGTCAGCACCGATGCGGCTACCGCCGAAGTGATACAGGCGAACAATCTCGAAATGGGGTATTGCATGGTGAATCCCTCTCGGTCTCATACGGTTTCACGATGTCGTGAACCGGACGACACTACACGAGGTGGCGTGAGCGGGCCGCGCCCGCCGGTAGGGCAGACTCCGAGCTTTCTCGCGCGGGAGATACGCGCGAGTGGCAGTCCCGGCCATCGATGGACCATCTGAGAATCCCCCTGAGCGGCCATCGACGATCTGTGGCCTCGTGCGAAAACCTGGGATCGGTAGAATGGCACCCGGCCGCGTTCACCGATTGGCGGCCAGCACTGCCGTGAGACCATCTCGCAGGTCTTCGACGAAGTACTCTGGAACCTCCAGCGACGGGAAATGTCCCCCGGTTTCGGGCGATCTCCAGTGGACGATCCGTCGGAACCGCTGCTGCTCCCAGGGGCGTGGACACTTCTCGATATCGTGGGGATAGACGCTGATCGCCGACGGGACGTCGACCCGGAGTTCGGGGTCGAGCGAGTTGTGGCTTTCGTCGTAGATGCGGGCCGCCGATGCACCGGTCCGCGTCAGCCAGTAGAGGGTGACGTCGTCGAGAATTCTGTCTCTGGAAATCGTCTCGAACGGGCTGTCTTCGGTGTCTGTCCATTCGGCGAACTTGTCGAGGATCCAGGCGAGAAGACCGACCGGTGAGTCGACGAGCGAGTAGCCGATGGTCTGTGGTCGGGTCGCCCGCTGTTTCGCGTATGCCGCGCGGTGGCGCCAGAAGTCGCGGGTTCCCTCGGTCCACTCGCGCTCGGCCGCGGTCGGCCCGTCGGTGGGCAACCCGTGCGGTGCCTGCGCGGTCGTTGTATGGATGCCGAGAACGTGCGCCGGAAACCTGCCGGCGAGGATCGTGGTGATCACCCCGGACTCAACCAGTCGTCGCCGTGGGCCGCGAACCTGCTGTAGCCGAGCCTCCCCATGAGTTTCACCCATGCGGCCGCGATCTTTTCGGTTCCCCACCCGGTGGTGGTCGGCCTGTCGCTGTAACCGAAGCCCGGTAGCGACGGGACCATGACGTGGAATGCCTGCGTCTCTGCGTCTTTCGGATCCGCCAGTTCATCTACCACAGCGATGAACTCGGCAATGCTGCCCGGCCAGCCGTGCGTCAAGATCAGAGGAGTGGCGTCCGTGCGCGTGGACCGGCGGTGCAGAAAGTGGATTCCCAGATCATCCATGGTCGTACGGAACTGGCCGATTCGGTCGAGGCGTTCTTCGAACGACCGCCAGTTGTACCCGGTGCGCCAGTAGTACTGAGTTCCCTGAATATCGGCTCGGTAGCGTGCTGGCAACCAGCTTCACCGGGACCCTGTCGGAACGTCATGGCAACGCTGTGGAGCGCATTCCCACGCCGCGACGCCTGGTCGACTGGCTGGCAGTGAACGGCCTCGCCGTCCAGTCCTGCACCCCCGCCCAGCTCGAACTCGCCCGGGAGTTGAGGGAATCGATTCACACCGCCGCGACAGCGGCCGCGATCGGAGACGCTCTTCCCACGCCCGCGGTCCGAGTCATCAATGACCGCAGCATTCAGGGGCGGGCCGCGGCCGTCCTGACGCCCGAGGGCAATCGGCGATGGCGACTCGGTTCGGCTACGCGCGTGGAAGATGCGTTGGGGGTGATCGCCGCCGACGCGATCAGCATCATCGCGGGCGAACGAGACGGACGATTGGCATTGTGCGCGTCGCCGACCTGCCGAGCCGCCTTCTTCGATACCAGTCAAAGTCGCACCCGCAAATGGTGCGACATGAACACATGCGGGAATCGTCAGAAGAAAGCGCGCTTCAATGCGAACCAGCGCAAGAACATCGGCGACTGACTGCTATCGATATCTTGACATGGGGGAGGACTATCGACGGCCAAGCGCATCGGAGTGGACAACGTCCGGCGACGTGCCGACGTCGACACACTCGAGAATTCGCCCATCGCTGGCACCGAGGAGAAGTCGCCCGGGCCCGGTCACTGTCAGCGCGGTCGGCAAAACCGGTACGGCCCCGACGAGGACGTGACCGCGCCATCGCGCGGTACCGGTGTCGAGGTCGAGGTCGAGCGCCACGGGTTTGCCACCGACTCGGGCACGGCAACCGCTCCGCATCACGGGTGCGCGAGCCGACGGAAGACATTGCGCCGCAACCTCGACATCGGATGCCAGAGCGGCGGGGAACGAGGACCGAATCACGCTGGTGAGTGAATCGGGCCGACCGTCGGCGTCGAGGGATACCGACGACGTACCGGGGATCACCAGCAGGGGCGCGCAGCGCCCTTTCCACGAGAGAGGATCACGGGCACACCGTATCCTGCTGTCGCGGCGCCTGCAAAGGCGACTTTCCATCGCGATGAACTTCCGGCTACGAACTCGGTGGCTCGTCGCCATCGTTCGGACACCGCCTATTCACCGATCGGGATAGATAAGCCCGAGGTCGATCTCGAGGTCTCGGTACGTCGGCGGTCCTTGCTCGGACACGGACTCCGCCGCCCGGCTTTTCGGAGCTCGATTGTGTAACAGCCGCCATCCGGGAATTGCGAGGGCATCGGCAGCCGTCTCGTCGAGAGAACCCGTCCACGATCTCGGTCACAGGCCGACGCGCGGCCCGTCGGTCCGCGCCGAAAACTGGGATCGGTAGGTTGCCCTCGCGCGTGATCTACTTACGCCATGACATCTTCTGAATCCCCCACGAATCAACCACAGTCCACCGGCTTGGACAAAAAGACGAGCGCGATCCTGTCCTACGCACTGGGGTGGGTCACCGGAGTCGTCTTCCTGTTCGTGGGAAAGAACGACCCCGACGTGAAATTCCACGCCTCGCAATCGATCGTCTTCTTCGGTGCGGTCACGGTGCTCAATGTCGTTCTGAGCGTCCTCGGCTCGCTGCTGGGTGCACTGGGGATCATCTTCAGCCTCGCCGGACTCGCTCTCGCGGTCCTCGCGTTCGTCGTCTGGATCATGGCCATGATCCAGGCCAACAAGACCGGCGGGGTCCGCGCGGAACTTCCCATCGTCGGAAAATTCACTGCCCCCTACGCTGATCAGCTGGCCGCTGCGGTCAAGTAGCGAAGTATTCGAAGTCCGCACCCTGGATTTCGTCATCGAGAATGCTGTCGACCCCCTGCCGACAGCAGATGCGACAGTTCGAAGAGCGACGGCCCGAGACTATCTCGGGCCGTTGGTGTTCGCGTGGAAGGTCCGATAGTGCGGAGAAACGCGCGATCCGAGAACGTATGCTTCAGCTGAAGTCGATATGTGCGGCATCGATAGCACGAAGGTCTGGCTTGTCTCTCACTCCCACCGACGCTATTTGCGCTGGCACCGCCGACGCTCGGGCCTGACATTGCGTCAGGAGCAAGCCGAACCTTCCCCGTTGGATTTCGCTACAAGTGCTTTCGTCGGCGACGGTTTGTTCAATTGCGTGTTCCAGGGGCGGGGTCGGCTGGCGATCACGAGCCACGGTCAGCCGATCGTCGTCCCCGTCGGCCACCAGCAACCGGTGTTTCATCGATTCCGATGCCCTGATCGGCTGGTCGGGCTTGCGGACATCTATCGTGCGCACCCAGAGTTTCGGATCAATGCTGCGTGGTGGCTCCGGTGAGGTAGCGCAGGTGCGATTCCTCGGCGCAGGGTTCGTCATTCTCCAGCCCTCGGAATTCAACTTCGGGCCGACAGGTTCGAAGTAGCAACATCGTGTTGCCTCGGCCGGACGTGAGATGGCGGGTCACAATTCCCGGGCCACGAGGTCGTGCCTCGTTCCATACGACGAGGTTGTACAGCTCGGCGATCTCGCGGGCCGATCGGACACGACAGCGACGGCCGAGACTATCTCGGGCCGTTTGGCGTTCGCGTGGAATGGGCGATAGCGCCGATTGCCGTGCGTTCAGGGGGGTTTCGAGAATCCGGGCCCGGCCGTGGATGTCGGCGGCTCATGGCAGTGTCGGTCGCTGTGACTGCTTCAGCTGATGACGACGCCTGGTTTCATGATCATGGTCTACGTTTCCCGACCTCTATCGCGATCAACGAATCGCGGGCGTCGTGAACACCACGACAGGTGGCCTCGGGTGGATGTACGGCAGGGATCTGCCGCTGCTCAGCCTCACCTTCGCGCGTCAAGTCAACGCCCGGGAACTGTTGGAGCGGATGGGTGTCGACCGAAATACCGTGGCAGTGCGCGAGCAGGATGCCTTCCACCACGAACTGGGCGACCTTCTCTACGCATCCGACGGATATGTTGTCAGCGCGGGGCATTACGGAAGCTGGGCTTGGGCATGGGAGCACGGTAGTTGGAAAGGCATCGAAGACCGAGGACTGGTGCTGCGCGCTTCGATCGGGACCGCCGCATTGGTGCCGAACGCCAACGAGAAACCGGGAGTGGTGTTCCGGTACGCCGAGGACGGCCGCCTCGTCACCGGACTCGACGCCATGATCGGCCTCGCCCCAGCCGACCGGACAGGCAGCGAACCGCACCGCTTCGACACCGAGATGCAGGCCCTCGGAGCCCGACCCGAAGAACACGAATACGGCCCATTGGGGCCCCGTGGACTGTTCTGTGTGAATGCGCCGCACCGGCAGGCCTGTGACAGCGCGCCGACAGGGTCGCCGACTCGGGCACGCCGGGAAAACAAAGTATCGAACATATGTTCTACAGTGCGGTAGCCTGGCTCGCGTGAAGATACATTCGACCGCGCCGGCGCCGGATGCCCGAACGCCAGGATGGCGGGATCTGGCCGATGTCGACTTGCTGCGCGCCCTCGTCGAAACCGAACGCCGACGGAGGCGATTGGATGTTGCCATGCGCGCGGCCGTCGCTGAAGCCGAGCGTCGTGGCCTCGCCGCGGACACCGGCTACCCGGACACCGTGGAGCTGTTGACCGATCTGCTGCGGATCAGTGCTCCCGAAGCGCGCCGACGAATCGAGTGCGCGGCTCCACAGGCTCGCTCGCGTTCCAGAAAGAGATGGAGGGTGCTGGCGGCCGCAAGCTGAGGCCGAGCCCCGGTTCCTCGAGCCCTGTTCGAGGTGACCACTCGACCCGTCGATGCGCGGCTGATTTCGAGAACGGGAATGGTTCGCGCCGGTGCCCGTCACCAGGGCACGGCTCCGGCGTCGTCGAAGAATCCGCCGGTCGGTCCGTCGTCGGGCAGGGTCGCGAGGCGAATCGCGATGGCTGCACCTTGTTGCGGTGTACGGACGCCGCGAAAACCGTTGAGGTCGGTGGCGGTGAAACCGGGGCAGCCGGAGTTGATCAGGATGTTGGTGTCGTTCAGTTCCTCGACGTATTGGATCGTGACGGCGTTGAGGAAGGTCTTCGACGCCGAGTACACAGCGGGAGCCGGGCCCATGTCGATACCGGGCGTGGTTCGCAGGGCGAGCGAGCCCACGCTGCTGGACATGTTGACGATTCGCGGTGATGCCGAGCCGCGCAGCATCGGCAGCATCGCGTTGGTGACCCGGATGACGCCGATCACGTTGGTTTCCACGACAGCTCGCACGGTCGCGGGATCGACCTTGGTGGGCGTCTGTGGCATACCGCCGGTGATCGCGGCATTGTTGACCAGGACGTCGAGCCCTCCGTCATGGTCGGCGATCAGCTCGGCCGCGGCGGCGACACTCGCGTCGTCGTTCACGTCGAGCGGCACGCCGAACGCGTCGGTCCCGGCCGCGCGCAACTTCTCCACCGCGGTCTCGCGGCGTCGCCGATCACGCGCGCCCACACCGATTCGCCAGCCGAGCGCGCCCAGGCCTGCGGCGATCTCGTATCCGATTCCCTTGTTCGCGCCGGTCACCAGCGCGATCATCTGTTCACTCACATCGTCGATCGTGCTGCGATTCCGGGTGTGGCGTCCAAGACCGATCGGGTGGGCGGCGATACCGCAGGGGTATCGGCCGTGGTCATCGCTGGTTACCATGGCCTGGTGGAGACTCGGGAGTTGCGATACTTCGTCGCCGTCGCCGAGGAGTTGCACTTCGGGCGGGCGGCGCAACGGCTCGCGATGGCGCAACCGCCGCTGTCACGGGCGATCCAGCAGCTGGAACGGCGGCTCGGAGTCGTTCTGCTGCACCGCGGTTCTCGCGCGATCGCGTTGACCGAGGCCGGCGCGGTGCTACTGCGGGAAGCCCGGCTCGCCATCGGAGCGGTCGAAGCCGCCGAGCGCCGCACCCGCCGCGCCGCCGACGATCGGGGCGGTGTGGTGCTGGCTACCAAGGCGGGAGCGTCGCGTGACCTGTTGTCGAAGCTGCTGGACGCCTACGCCGCCGACCCCCGCGCTGTCGCAGTAGAGGTGATGCTGTGCGGGCCCGGCGAACCGGAACGCCTGTTACGCAACGGGACTGCCGACGTTGCCCTACTCCACCGGCCCTACGACACGACGGCCGGATTCGACACCGAGGACCTGCACACCGAACAGCAGGTCGTGGTCCTGCCTGCGGGGCACCCCCTCGCCGACCGACCCCGTATGTCGATGGCCGAGGTCGACGCCCTGACGGACCTGCCCCTGCCGCGCTGGCCTCGACCGGATGGGAGTTATCCGGACGGCCCCGGCCCTCAGGTGCGCGACCATACCCAGTTGATCCAGCTGATCACGCTGGGACGGGCCTGTGCGGTCATGCCCGAGTCGCTCCGAGCCCAACTTCGCGACGATCACGCCATCGTGCCGGTGCCGGACGCACCGGCCGTCACGACCGTCATCGCCTGGCCGCCACACAGCAGATCCAAAGCCGTCGCAGACCTCGTCCGCACGGCGATACGCCTTCAGTCGGTAGCAAACTCCGGCGGCGTCGGTCGATGTGTGTCCGCCTCATCTGTGTGGACGGATCATGCCCACACGCCCTGTCCGTAGCCGCGGTTCCACACCTCGGTGATCCGCCCGTCGACGACGCGGCGGACGGCCTCTTCCCTGGTCAACGTGCGCGCCTCGCCTACTTCGTGGCGGATGACGGTGTCGGCGAACAACTCCTGGGCCAGTTCGAGGTCGTGTTCGTTCCAGACGACGAGGTTGTACAGTTCGACGACCTCGCGGGCCGATCGGCGAGGGTGACGCACAGGTCGCGGGAACGTTGCGGCAGGGTGTCCCAGCCGACGAGGATGGCGACCGGTAGGACGATCCCGCATCGATGTGCCGGGACCGCCCGACGACGTCGGCTACACCAGTTCGGGCTGCGCCGTCTCGGGCAGGATCGAGGGTTCCGAGATCGTCGGTGGCTACGGCGGAGTCGACCGCATGTACTGCCTGCCCGGAATCAGCGCCCAGATCTCCAAGATGGCCCATCTCGAGCACTACTGGTTCGTGTGGGGAGCGATCTTCGACGGCGGGCACTGGGAGACCGGCAATGCCATGCTCGGCGCGGGCGGCTACGCGACGGCGACGTTCCACCGCCAGGGCGAAGCGCCGCTCGTCGCGACCAACGACGAGGTGGACGCGAAGGTTCTCCGGGAAACGAAAGGCGGTGTCTCGCAACCGCATCTGGCCTGCATCTCCTTCTGCGGCCGAACCTTCGACTTCCAGGGCACCCACAACGCGGCGGCCTGTGCGGCGGCGCTCGGAATCGCGTGGCTGCACGGAACCGTCCGGGAACAGGGCGGTCCGGAGCCGACGAGCAGTTGGTCGACGATGGAAGTCATCGAGCGCAATTGGGCGGTCGCGAGGGAGGGCGCGCCGCACCGCGCGGGTGAACCTATGCGGCCATCACATCCGTCGACGGCCGACGTCATCGAGGCCCGAGAGCCGAGGAACATATCGTGCCCCTTCGAATTGCCCGATGCTGCGCCCCGACTGCGTCGCCTATATGCCGTTGTATCCGGATGTCGGGCACCTGTGCCTGCTGTTGGAAGCCGGAATCAACATCGTGACCACGGCTGAATTCATCACCGGCGCCGCGATCGGCGCCGACGCGCGAACTCGACTCGAGAAGGCCGCGATCTCCGGTAACGCGAGCCTTTTCGGCAGCGGTGTCAATCCGGGGTGGATCGAGTATCTCGCCGCGGTCGCTTCCGGAGTGTCACGTAATCTCCGGTCGATCCGCGTCACCGAATCGTTCGATCTGGCATTCCTGTCCGCCGACGGCAACCAGGACGATTTCGGTTGGGGTCGCCCGGCCGGTGATCCCGGCCATGCCGAGGATGTCGCCGCGGGGGTGGACGAGTTCCGCGACGCCGTCGAGATGATGGCCCGGGTCATGGGAGTGACGCTGGGCGATATCCGCCACGAGGCCGAATTCGCGCATGGCACCGAGGATTTGGATGTCGCGGGGCGTGATGTCGCGCGTGGAACCGTGGCGGGAATCGACATCACCTGGTTCGGGGTCGTCGGCGGCGCCGATGTCATCGAATTGAACGCGCGCTGGACACTCGGTACCGATCTCGAGCCGGCGTGGAAGACCCTGATGGGCTACCTCATCGAGGTTCGCGCCGACCCGCAGGTCAACCTGCGCATCGACTTCCTTCCGCAGAACATGGAAACCGCCACCCCGGCCGAGTTCGCGCTCATGGGAACGACATTGACCGCGTCCCCGGCGGTCGACGCGATCCCGGCCGTCGTCGCCGCTCGACCCGGCATCGTCACCTACGCGGACCTGCCTCCGATGACGGCGAATACGACGCCACGGTGAGGTCGGGGTCCGAGAAAACCGGTGTCATCAGAGTGTGAGCGGCAGGAACGTATCGTGGGCCGGTTCCGGGCTGACCACACCGTCGAACCCCATGTCCTCGGCCTGTCGAGCAGCCGATCTCCACCGCGCGAAATCGAGCAGGAACGCCGCGTCCGCCTTGATTCGGCTCCATCAGATGGTGTTGACAACATTACTGTATTAGGAACGGTAAGTGGTGTGCCCGACTGTTCCGGGCTATGACCGGACCGGTTGGTCCAAACCTCGGCCGCCGCGCCCGACTGGGACTTTCCGCCCGACGGGCACGTCGGCGTGCACCGCGTCGTGATCGACGGCGACCCGAGGGCGGAGGTGAACACGCACGTATCCCATCCGGTGCTCGACCCGACGGACGCGGGCTGCATCTCCACCGCGGCCAGGGCGGTCAACGCGATCGACTGGGTGTGCAACGCCCCCGTCGGACTCGTCGCCATCGAGGACATACCGCAGGCCGCGATCATCAAAGGTCTGATGTGGGCGCCGGATCGGGAGCCGCGACTGCCCGCCTGAACGGCGTCCACCAGTTCGTTGGCCGAGAGGTCGCCCGGGACGGTTCGGGTCAGCGACGGCTCTCGACCGCGTAGAGGCGATGGATTCCCTGGAACCCCTTGAGTTCGACTTCCCGCGCGGCGGTGACGACGATGCCGGGCTCGTCGATCACCGCGCTCCGCACTTCCTCGCTGATGAGGATCTCCCCGCCGTCGGCCTGCCCGGCCACCCGGGCCGCCATCGCCACGTTGCGTCCGAACAGATCGTCGCCGCGGCGAACCGATGTGCCCGAGTGGATGCCGATACGCACTCGAACATGTTCGCGTCCGGTGAATTTCGCGGTGGTGTCGCCGAGCGAGCGTTGGATGTCGACGCCGCAGCGCACGGCGTGCTCGGCCTCGGCGAACGCGATCATGTAGCCGTCTCCCTGGCCCTTCACCACGTGCCCGGCGTGGGCGGTGACGAGTCGGCGGATCAGCCGGTCGTGGCGGTCGAGCAGTGTGACCCAGGCCTGATCGCCGAGTCGCTCGTTGAGCGCGGTGGATCCTTCGATATCGGAGAACGCGATCGTGACCCGACCGTCGGGAGTCAACCGCGCCAGATCCGGTCGTTCGACCTGGGCCCAGCCGGCCAGATCCTCGATCGAGCTGAGGACCGCTCCGCGAAACCCCTTCTTGCGCAGCAGGTTCGCAGTCTCCCATACGGTCTTGACCGCTTCCCGGCCGCCGTTCTTCAGCAGCCGACGTGTCTCGACCCTGCGCTCGAGTTCCGCGAAGTCGCGGCGGCTGCGCGCGAGCAGCCGCCACAGCGCGACCAAGCCGACAGCCTCCGCCACGGCGATTACCGCAAGTCCGATCTCGATCATCACTGGGATCCACCGAAAGGGTCGCTGCCGACAACAACGTGTCCGACCCTAGCCGAGGACGTCCGCTCGAAGGCGACGGTGGTCACGTGGCCTATCGGTCAGAACCCCGCCGCGTCGGCGATCCGACGCGCGGTGTGCACCAGCCCGTCGATGCGCTCGGCGGTCGGCGTGCCCGTGGCCGCCCGGTTCTGTGGTTCGTCCATGGCCCGGCGCATGACACCCTCCGCGATGACCGCGAGCTTCCACAACCCGACCACATGCCAGTACCGCAGCGCGTCGGGATCGCGGCCGGTCTGCCCCAGGTAGGTGCCCGCCATCTCGGCGCGGTCGGGGAAACCGGGCAGGGTCGAGGCGGGGAAATCGCCGCCGTCCTCACCCGGTTCGGTCCAGTAGGCGAGCAGACTGCCCATATCGGCCAGCGGTTCACCCAGGGTCGACAGTTCCCAGTCCAGCGCGGCGACCAGATCGCCGGAATCCCGATCCGCGACGACGTTGCGCAGATGGAAATCCCCATGCACCAGCGTGATCTCGCGCTGTTCCGGTATCGCCGCACCGAGCCGTCGGGTGAGGTCGTCGAGTTCGGGCAGATCCCTGTTTCTGGACTTCTCCCATTGCCCCGCCCACCGCTTCAGCTGACGCTCGGCGTACGGTTTGCGGCTCGCCAGGTCGCCGAGTCCGACGCCTTCGATATCGACGCTGTGGATCTCGGCGAGGGTGCGCGGCAGCGACAGCGCGAGCGCGCGACGCCGCTCGGGCGTGAGCGAGCGCGCGATATCCATGGTGTCGACGATCTGGCCGTCGACGAATTCCATCAGCACCATGGCGACATCGCTGACCGCGGGGTCCTCGGCGACGCCGAGAATGCGCGGCACCGGCACGGCGGTGTGCTCGAGGGCGGCCATGATGCGCGCCTCCCGCGCGACATCGTGGGCCGAGGCGAGCAACGTGCCCAGCGGTGGCCTGCGCAGCACCCAGCGGCCGGGTCCGGCGTCGGTGACGAGGTAGGTCAGATTGGACTGGCCAAGGCCCATCCGCTCGAAACGCAACCGTCCGAGATATTCGACGCCGAGTGTGTCGAACCAGCCCGCCACCGCGTCGGGGTCGACTCCGGCGGCCGTACTCACCTCAGACACGCGCGCCGGCCTCTCGGCGGAACTCGCTCGCGTCGCCGAGTCGCTGCCCGCCGTCGATGACCATCGTCTCGCCGGTGACCCAGCTCGCGGCGTCGGAGGCCAGGAACACGATCGCCGACGCGACGTCGTCGGGCTCGCCGATGCGTCCCGAAGCCGTTGTCGCCGTGAGCTGTTCCTCGTGCTCCTGCCACAGCGCCGCGGCCAGTTTGGTGCGCACGATACCCGGTGCGACGGCGTTGACCCGGATCTTCGGCGACAGTTCCAGCGCCATCTGCTTGGTGAGGTGGATCAGCGCGGCCTTACTCGCGTTGTAGACGCCCAGATTCGCCTCGAACCCGAGCCCGCCGATGGAGGCCATGTTGACCACCGCGCCGCCGTGGTCACCCATCCAGGCCCGCACCGCGAGCGAGGTCCACAGGACCGGTGCCCACAGGTTCACGTCGAAGGTCTTGGCGAAGCGGGCGTAGTCCTGGTCGATCACCGGACCGTAGGCCGGATTGGTGCCCGCGTTGTTGACGAGAATATCTATGCTGCCGAAGGTTTCGAGCGTCGACTCGACACAGCGCCGCGCGGCCTCGGCGTCCGTGGCGTGCGCGGCGATGCCGAGGGCGCCGCGGCCGACCTGTGCGGCGGCCGCGTCCGCGGACTCCTGTGACCGCGACGTCAGCACCACGTTGCCGCCCGCCGCGGCGATCGCCTCGGCGGTGGCCAAGCCGATGCCGCGCGAGGCTCCGGTGATGATCGCGGTCCGGCCGGTGAGATCCAGGTTCGTCATGCCTTCACCTGCTGTCCGTTCGTCGCCGCGGCCGCGCGGCGGTACTTGCCGAGTTCCTGCCGCGCGATGGTGCGTTTGTGCACCTCGTCCGGACCGTCGGCCAGTCGCAGGGTGCGCAGATGGGCCCAGGCCATGGCGAGCGGGAAATCGTCGGTGACACCCGCGCCACCGTGCACCTGGATCGCGCGGTCGATGACCTTCAACGCGATATTGGGGGCGGCGACCTTGATCGCGGCGATCTCGGTGCGCGCCCGCTTGTTGCCGACGGTGTCCATCAGATAGGCCGTCTTGAGGGTGAGCAGGCGGATCATCTCGATATCGATGCGGGATTCGGCGATCCAGTCCTGGATATTGGCGTTCTCGCTGATCGGCTTGCCGAAGGTGGATCGCGACGCGGCCCTGGTACACATCAGTTCCAGCGCGCGCTCGGCCATCCCGATACAGCGCATGCAGTGGTGGATGCGGCCGGGACCGAGGCGCGCCTGGCTGATCGCGAAACCTTCGCCTTCACCCGCGAGTACGTCCTTGGCGGGGACGCGGACATCGCGGAAGTCGATCTCGGCGTGTCCCTCTCGGTCGTGGTACCCGAAGACCGGCAGATTGCGCATGACCGTGACACCGGGCGCGTCGATCGGGACGACCATCATCGACTGCTGGCGATGCGCCGCGGCGGTCGGATCGGTCTTGCCCATCACGATGAGCACCTTGCAGTTCTTGTGCATCGCGTTGGAGGCGAACCATTTCCGGCCATTGAGCAGGTATTCGTTCCCGTCGCGCACCATCGACAATTCGACATTGGTGGCGTCGGAACTGGCCACGCCCGGTTCGGTCATCGCGAACGCCGAGGCCATCGTGCCCGCGAGCAGCGGTTCGAGGTATTTCTTCTTGTGCTCGTCGGTGCCGAACAGGGTCAGCACTTCCATATTGCCGGTGTCGGGCGCGTTGCAGTTGCACGCCTCCGACGCGATATGGCTGCGGCCCATGATCTCGGCCAGCGGCGCGTACTCGAGGTTGGTGAGTCCGGGACCCCACTCCGGATGCGGATGGAAAAGGTTCCACAGGCCGCGCCGCCGCGCTTCGGCTTTGAGTTCGTCCAGGATGGGCGGCTGGAAGTGCGGATCGCCGGATTCGATCATCTGCTGTTCGTAGACCGATTCAGCGGGGTAGACATGCGATTCCATGAATTCGAGCAGTTCGATCCGATAGCGCTCCGCGCGCTCGGAGGTGTCGAACAGCGACATCGTGGCTCCTGACGATAGTGGGACGGGCGCCGGTGATCGGTGATCGGGTGCGCGTCGATCGGGGACCTGCTCGGACGCGGCCGCCCGCAGGGGCCGCGCCGCGTTCACACCTGTCTATCTGAATTTGAAACCAACTTCAAGTTCATGCCTGGAATATGGCGCGTCATCTGGGGTTATTCGGGTGCGAAACCATCGTCCGCACGACCTAGTTCTTGGCCGGAACCCGCAGCGCGTTGACCCACAGCCTGGTCGCGGTATCGACCAGATCGTTCAGCGGGACACCCGCGCGTTCGGTGTCGTCGGCCGAGAAGTAGGTGAACGCGAGCCTACTGACCATTCCCGACAGCGCCTGGGAGGCCAGCAGCGGATCCAGCACCGGGTCGGCCAGGCCGCGTTCCTGCAAATTCTGGATACTGCGCGCATTGCGCGCGATGAAGGCCTCACCGCGCAGACGGCGCAACGTCCTGAACTCGGTGTCGATATTGGCGACCTGCTCGAGCAGGATCATGAGTTTCGCATTGCGCCGGTAGGCGTCGAAATAGGCGCGGTTGGACGCCTCGATGATCGCCGCCGGATCGCCGTCGTCGGCCACCCTCGGCATACCGGGATGCATCATGTCCTCTTGCGCGACCTCGAGGACGGCGGCGAAGATCTCCTCCTTACTCCCGAAATAGGTGTAGAAAGTCCCGGCCGAACATTTCGCGGACGTGGTGATATCGGACAACCTGGTCTCCAGGTAGCCCCGTCGCTCGAACACCTTGCGAGCCGCGGCGACCAGCGTGGCCCTGGTCCGCAGCCCGCGCGGAGTGGTCGGCAGTTCGCGCAGCAGCGAGGATCGCGCCATCGACGGCGCGGCGGGCTCGTCGTCGAGTTCGATTCCTGGGCTGTCCATGCAGCATTTATACGTCAGCCCGACATACGCCTCGTGTGACCCTCGCGTCGGCGACGGCCTTTTTCGGTGGGTGGGTTCACCCGTGACGATGCAGGAACCCGTGGAGGACGGCCTGGGTGAGCTCGTCGACGATCGCCTCCCGCGAAGGCTGCTCGGTTCCGAAGTAGGTCGAACGCAACGCGGCCATGCCGACGATCATCGCCACTGTCGAGTGAGCCGCCAGATCGGGATGGCTCGACCGCATTCCCCGCAGGTCCATGCCCTCGGTGCTGATCCGACCGAGAACCGAGAGTGAATGCCGGATATCGGCGATGCCCGCGTCGACTATTTCCTCCTCGCTCAAACTCTCCGAGGCCAGCAGGGTGACGACGAGGCCTCGGTGCTCGACGAACACGTCGTAGAGCTGCCCGACGAAATGCCGGGCCAGATCTTCCTCGTCGGTCTCCTCGGGGACGACCGCCTGCCATGTTCGGCTGAATTCATCGATGAAGCCGGTGAAGGGGAGAACGAGGGCCTCCCGAAACAGGGCCGCTTTCGAGCCGAAATGACGAAAAAGTAGTGGCTCGGTGACGCCTGCCGCCTCGGCTATCTCACGTGTCGTGGTGCTGCGGTAGTCCTGCCTGGCGAAAAGGGCGCGGGCAGCATCGAGTAGAAGTCCGCGCACCGCGCCCCGAGGTCGCCGGGGCGACGGGACGGGCTTCTCCGCCGCTGTCTGTTTGCTGGAGGACGGTCGCTCGGGCACGGGTGATTCGCTCCTCGAGCCGCTCTTGGCGGCCGATGAAAATTAAGATAGTCTCCACTATCCAAAGATAAGATAGTAGGCACTACCCAATGGGTGGGTTCGGATCGAAAAGGGGCGTGGACGTGGGCGCAGTCATTATGCTGGTTACGCTGTTCGGCCTGATAGTCGCCATCTTCGCGGTGGTGCTCCGTTACGACCCGGAAGCGCGCGGCGCTCGGAACCGGGAGCGCGACCGGTGAACGGCGAGTTGACGCCATTGCTGAAGGCGGCCATCGCCTTCGCCTACGTCGGCGGGTTCACCTTCGTCGCTATCGGCGTGTATCTCAGCTACCGGCGCCGCCGTCTGCATCCGCTACTGCTGGTGTGCATCTCGGCGATCTCGTTCTCCTGGATCGAGGCGCCCTACGACTGGGCGGTCTACGCACAGTTCGCGCCCGCCATTCCGCGCATGCCGTCCTGGTGGCCGTTGAACCTGACGTGGTACGGACTACCGGCATCGGTGCCCCCCGGCTATATCGCCTATTTCGTCCTGCCTCCCGTGATCGGTGCCGCGCTCGGACGACGGTTGATCGCGAGGTTCCACTGGTCGAGACCGACCACGCTTCTCGTCGTCGGATTGGTCGTCGGCTTCATCTGGGCTTTCCTCTTCAACGCGATCCTGGGCGCGCGACTGGGGGTCTTCTACTACGGTCGGGTGATCCCCGGACTGGCGTTGTGGGAGGGGACAAAGAATCAGTACCCGCTCTACGACGCCCTCGCGATGGGGGTGCAGATGATGGTTTTCACCTATCTCCTCGGGCGAACCGACCACGAAGGGCGCACCGTCGTCGACATTTGGGCCGATGCGAAGGCATCCACCCGTCTACGCTCGTCGGTCTTGTCCGTCGTCGGGGTCGTCCTCATCGGACACCTGCTCTACGGTGCCGTCTTCGCGCCCCACCTCGCCACCAAACTGGGGGGTTGGGTCACCGCCGGTCCGACGGCTCCCTTATTCCCCGGAATACCGAATCAGCCTCCCTAGCAGAGGCGTTCATCACTGTATGAAACAAATATCAGGCATGCCGTGGTCACTGTGCCACGGCGCGTGAAGGGAAGCAGACCGGTGGCCGAAGCCCGAGCGGTTGATCTCTACTACGATCCCTACGACTTCGAGATCGACGCGAATCCGTATCCGGTCTGGAGACGGCTGCGCGACGACGCGCCGCTGTACCACAACCGGAAGCACGGCTTCTACGCGCTGAGTCGCTACGACGACGTCGCCGCAGCACTGGTCGACTGGGAGACCTTTCGCTCGGGGCGGGGCACGGTCGCGGACGTGATCTTCTCCGGCGCGCAGATCCCGCCGGGAATCATCCTGTGGGAGGACCCGCCGATCCACGATGCGCACCGGAAGCTGCTCGCGAAGGTCTTCAGCCCGCGTCGCATGCTGGGAATCGAGTCGCAGGTGCGGGATTTCTGTGCGAGGGCCCTCGATCCGCTGATCGGCGCGACGGAATTCGACGTGATCGCGGACTTCGGCGCGCTGATGCCGATGCGTACGATCGGCTACCTGCTCGGCATTCCGGAAGCCGATCAAGCGGCCATTCGTGACAACACCGACGAAGTGCTGACCCTCGAGAACGCCGACGCCGCCAGGCAGTTCGACGCGGGGACCTTCGAACGCAGCATCGAGGTGTTCACCGAGTACATCGACTGGCGCGCCGAGCATCCTTCCGACGACCTCATGACCGAGTTGCTCAACGCGGAGGTCGAGGAGCCGGACGGCACCCGCAGGCGGCTGACCCGTACCGAGGTCCTCACCTACACCAGCACCGTCGCGGGCGCCGGCAACGAGACGACGACGCGGCTGATCGGGTTCATGGCGCAGTCGCTCGCCGAACATCCGGATCAACGGGCACAGATCGTGGCCGATCCGACGCTGATCCCGCGCGCGGTGGAGGAGACGCTGCGTTTCGAGGCGCCGTCCCCGGTGCAGGCCCGTTACGTCGCCCGCGACGTCCGATTCCACGATCAGCTCGTGCCGGAGGGTTCGGTCGTGTTGATCCTGAACGGGTCGGCCAATCGCGACGAACGTCGGTTCGCCGAACCCGATCGTTTCGATATCCATCGCGAAGCCTCGCATCTCAGCTTCGGCTACGGGTTGCACTTCTGCCTCGGCGCCGCGCTGGCCCGCCTGGAGGGCCGGATCGCGCTCGAAGAACTACTCCGGCGCTGGCCGGAATGGGACATCGACTACAGCGGCGCCGCGCGTGCTCATACCGCCAGCGTCCGCGGCTGGTCTCGGCTGCCGATGATCGTGCGTCCCGCGTAGAAATTCCTCATTCGCGAGTGTTGACGCGTTCGACCTCCCTCGTCAGTGTCGGAACGAATATTAGGTCACATGTCGAGGTTGTCAGAATTGCTCAATCTACCGTGCACGACATCACGATCGGTGATCGAGTGGGAATCCGGCGACGACAGCGAATCGAGTAGGCGGCGCCCATGGAGTTCTCGTTCCCGGCAAGGAGGGAGGCGTTCCGGGAAGACCTCCGGAACTGGCTGGCCGAGCACCTGACCGACGAGATCGTCTCGGCGGGACAGCGCGTCTCGAGCGATCCCGCGGCATTCGAGGTGGCGAGGCGGTGGAGCCGCACGATGGCCGACCACGCCTGGGCGGCGGTGGCCTGGCCGGTGGAATACGGCGGCAGAGACGCGACACTGCTGGAGCAGATGGTCTATGTCGAGCAGACCGTCCGCGCCGGGGCGCCGATGCCGATCAACATCATCGGCATGAACAACATCGCGCCATCGGGTCCGCACTTCCCACCCGGGAGTGTCCTCGGTCGACGGGTAGCAACGCCGCGTGGTCCACACCCGGGATGGGCGCGGACCACGCGGCGCGTTACTCGGGAGCTGCGGCGTCAGAGGATTTCGACACTGCTGGTCAGCCAGTGCCCCCCGACGTCGTCCAGAGTCATCAGGATCCGACTGCGATCCACCCGGGGGCCGGTGGTGGTCGAATTGGTGACCTCGGCGTCGACGAACATCATCACCACGACGCGTTCGCGCGACGCGGATTGCACACTCGCGCTCAGGACCCGCCCCTTGCTCACCGATTGTGCCTGCACCAGCAGCGGCTGTAGCTGGACGGCGGACTGGGCGTACATCTGTTTGAACGCGCCCGTGGCTCCCGCGTCGATCGCGGCGAAGTCCCGATCGATGTGGGCCGCGTCGATACTGGTCAGGGTCACCGCATACTGTTGGCCGACGGCGAGCGCCTGTGTCGCGGCTTGGTCGATTGCGTTGTCCTGCTGTACTTTCCATCCGAGAAATCCCGCCGCCGCCATCGCTGCGACGAGCAGCGTCGACAGGCCGATGATCACGGCCGGGTAGGGGCCGGTCGAGGCGACAGCCGGACTGTCATCGACCGATGCCGGGCTCGGCTCCTCGGTCGATTCTGTTGTCTTCTGTGTGGTCACGTGCGCGGCCCGTCATTTGGGGGGAATGTAGGACGGCGCGGGTGCGCCACCGTACGGCGTCGGAATGCTCGACGGTCCGGTGGGCGGCGGATCGGCCGTGGCCAACGGGTCGGCGCCGGGCGGTACGGTCGGAACCGGCCAACCCGGCGGCCGGGGCGCGTTGCGGGCGCCGCGTGGAATCAGTGTGGGATCGGGATTCCCACAGTCGGAATACAGATAGGGCGCGGGAAAGTTCGGGACCGCCCCCGGCCGTCGCGGTACGTCGTAGTCGCACTGGTAGCGCGGGTAGATACTCGCGAGTGCCCAGACGCCGCCGTCGTGGAATGCCGAGGCCACCGCGTCGAGTGTGGAACCGCCGCGCTGTTGCGGGAAGAAGAACTCGTTGAACGCGGGCACCCGCAGGTACGTCATCTGCCCGACGGTGGCCAGATTGCCGAGCAGTTGCACCATCGTGGGGGAGTTCTGGGCGATGATCGCGTCCATGGTGGCGAGGGTGTCGGGGGTGTGGGTCACCAGTTCCTCGAATCCGCCGCTCATCCGGGCGACGCCGCCGAGAGTCGCGGACAGATCCCGCGCCGTCTTCCTCAGTTCCGGCTCGGCCTCGGAGAACGTCGTCAGTACCACTTTGCTGTTGCGGATGAGGCGGACGGTTTGCGGCAGCACCCCGTCGAGCGTGGAGATCAGGAATATGCCGCCGTCGACGATGTCGGCCAACTTGTCCGGTCCCGCGGCGGACACGCCGAGTTCGTTCGTGATGGTCCGCAGTTTGTCCGGATCTACCTGGATGAGAGTGCTGCTCAGCGATTCGAGCATGCGTGACATCGGGATAGGGCTCGAGGTGCGATCGGCCCTGACGACCGACCCATCGGTCAGGTAGGGGCCGTCGTCGACATCGGGGAGAAAGTCCAGATACTGCTCACCCGCGGCGGACAGTGCGGCGGTGCGTACCTTTCCGCTGTCCGGAATCCGAACGCGCGAGTCGATGGCCGCGACCGCGACCACTCTGTCGTCCGCCACCTCGACCGAGGCCACCCGGCCGACACGCACGCCGCGCAGGGTGACGTCCTGGCCGGGTAGCAGACCGCCGGATCGGTCCAATTCGACCCGTACCCGGTACGGCGAGTCGAACGGGTCGAACTTCAGGGTGCCGATGGTCAGGTAGCCGCTGCTCGCGACGAGGATCACCAACAGTCCGAATACCGATGTCGCCAAGCGGTGTCCACGGACGCGGCGGACGCCGCCGACGATCACTTCGGCGGGAAGTTCCCGAATACGCGGGCCAGGCCGTCTCATCGCGGCGCTCCGTTCAGTCGTCCGCCGAGTCGCTCGAGCATGTAGTGCAGTGAACCGGCGAATGCCGCCAAATCGGTGCCGTCGGGCAACCTGGCGCCAGGAGTGCCGGGGAAGCCGGGATCGGGAACCGCTCCGACGGCGAGTTGAGCGACGTCGACCACGACATGCGCGGAGGACGAAGTAGTCAACTTCACCACCGTCGCGATGATCGCGTTGAGCGCGTCGAGTTCTGCGTCGGGATTGTTCGCGGCGTCGGCGAGTCCCTGGGCGAGCAGGTCGATGTGCGCGGCCATGCTGCCGTTGTTGGTGCCCCGGATGGAGGGAAACCGCGCCAACTGCGCGGTGATCGCGTGGATGCGATCGACCAGGCCGATGAAGCCGTCGGTGTTGGAACCGATGACCTCGAGCGCGGGGCCGGCGGCGGCAACGGCATCGTTGATCGAATTCTGTTGCATCGCGACGGTATTGCTGAGGTCCGCGGCTCCACTGATTACGCCCTGGATCTGTTCCGAGCGCGTGGCGAGGCTGTTCAGCAGCTGTCGAGTGTTCTCGATCAAGTCGGCGAGCCGATCGCCGCGCCCGCCGACGTATTCGCCCAAGGCTGTCACGACCTGCGTGAGGTTCTCCAGGGTACCGCCGCTGACCAGCAGAGAAGCGCGGCTGAGCGCTTCCTCGATGGTCGAGGCCGCCGAGGTGTTCTCGATCGGGATGGTCGAGCCGTCGTGCAAGGTGCCCCAGGCGGGGGCGGGAGTCTTCGGCGGGCTCACCGCGACGAAGACATCGCCCATCGGCGTGGCGGAACGCAGTTCGGCGGTGGAGCCGACCGGCAATTCGACTCTGGGCTGTATTCGCATGGTGACCACCGCGGCGTAGTTCCGCGCGACCATCGATTCGACTTCGCCGATATCGGCGCCGTTCATCTTGACCTTCGCCTTTGTCGGCAGATTCAACGCGTTGGCGAAGGTGGCGGTGAGTGTGTACGCGTCGGCGTCGAGTCCGGGTGAGGGCAGGGGGATTCGATCCAGGCTCACCGCGCAGCCGGTCGCGGTCAGTGCCGAGGCGACGGCCAGAACCGCGAGCGGGCCGGTCGTTTTCCGATACTTCATTTCGTCTGTGCCAGTCCTTGCAGTATCGCGGTGATGCCGAAGTCGGGGCCCATGTCACGCATGTCTCCGGTATTGCAGCCGAGGTTCGTCAGATTCAGTAGATTGCAGACCTCCTTGACCATCTGCCCATCCAGGAGGAGCCGATTGAGGTCGACTGTGGCACGCAACGCGCCGACATTCTGGTCGATAGCGTTATAGGTGTTGCTGGTGACCAACGGAAAGACATCCAGGAATTCGGCTATGTTGTCGTTGTAGTCGGCCAGCGAGGTGAATATCGTGTCGGCGTTTCCCGCCAGATTCGCGAGCGTCTGCTGGTTTTTTTGCAGCAGTTCCGTGACCGCGGTGAGAATCCGATTGACGGTGGCGCCCGTGGTGCCGCCACCGATGTTCTGATCCGCCAGAAGTTCACTCAACTGATATATGCCGGAACCGAATTCGCGCAGCGTCCGGTCGTTGCGCGCGGCCAGGTCGGTCAGCGCGTCGAGGTTGGTGACGACCTCGGTGATGGCATCGCGGGTGGCCGCGCCGTTGTCGTCGCCCGTTCGCATAGCCCGGGCGAGTTCGCTCAGCGCCGCGCGCATATCGTCGCCGTTACCCGAGGTGACCGCGGTACCCAGGTCGACGAGGTCGGCCACCGGCCCTTTGCCCGCGCCGTCGCCGCCGAGCGCGCCGGTGAGCTTTTCGACCATTTCCAACAGGCTGTCGAATTCGATCGGCGTATTCGTACGGTTCGATCCGAGGGTGGCGTTCCTGCCCAACCTCGGTCCACCCCGATAGACGGGGGTGAGTTCCACATGCCGGTCGGTGAGAATGGAATCGGAGACGGTGACCGCCCGGACGTCGGCGGGGATCGCGACATCTCCGTTCACGCGGAGCTCGACATCGACACCGATGCCGTGCGCCCGGACATCGACCACTTCGCCGACTTTCATCCCCAATACCGCGACCACATTGCCGACATAGATGCCGTTGGCGTTGTCGAAGGTCGCGGTGATCGTCGTGTCGTCGGCCAGTGGATCGATACCGGTCGAACAGCCGGCCAGCGCGGCACCGAGTGCGATGATCACGGACAGTTTCACCCAGGGGGGTACGCGGATCATTCGCAATCCTCGAGATAGGGGGCTTTGCCCATTTCGATGGCGCGCTTGCTCAGCGCGCACATGAACGAGTCGATGAACGCCCCGTCCGGTGCCGCGGCCGACAGCTCCATACCGGTTCCGGTGGCGTTGGCGAACAATCTCCACGGGACGGGCAGGATCTGCAGGATGTTGCGCAGTAACGCGTCGTTGCTCGCGATCATGGTCGTCATCGAGTGCAGATCATCGAGCAGCCCCTGCAACTGCGCGCGGTCCTCGACGATGATCGGTTCGAGCTGATGGACGAGCGCGGTCGTGGCGGCGAGCAGTCGCCGCAGCGCGTCCTGTCGGGAGTTGATCTCCTGCAACACGGTGCGTCCCTGGCTCACCAATGACGCGAGATCGCCCTGCTGGTCACGGATCACGCTCGTGACCTGAGCGGTGCTCGTCACCAGGGTGCCGATCTGGTCGCGGCGCTGAGCGATGACCGCCGACAGCGCCTGTACGTTGTGCATCACCTCCGGTACCGCCGGCGGCAGATCCCGCAATTTGTCGGAGAGCGTGGTCATCGAGTTCGCGATCTGCTCGGCGTCGAGTTTGCCGAAGGTCTTGGTCGCGTCCTGCAGGGCGGTCTCCAGGTTGTAGGGGACTTCGGTGTGTGACAGGGGGATGTTGTCGTCGCGCAACCGGCCGGTCCCGTTCGAGCGCAATTCGATATAGCGCGACCCGAGCAGGGTCGTCAGCTTGATCGAGGCGCGGGTGTCGGCGCCCAGTTTCGCGTCCCGGTCGATTTTCATCGTGACTGTCACGTGGTCGCCCGTGAGTCGGGTGCCGGTGACGGTTCCGATCGGGATCCCGACGTAGGTCACCGCGTCGCCCGGGGCGATTCCGGCTGCCTGGACGAATTGTGCCTGATACGTGGATTTCCCCAGATGTAGCGAGTTGACGAAAACGGTGGCCGTGAGCACCGTCGCCAAGAGGGCGACCGTGATCATGCCGACGCGCAACGGGGCGGCCGTATCGGACGGTCGTGCGGTGCCGCGTTTCCGGAGTGTAGGCACACGTGGTCTCATAGCGATCACCTGCAGATCGGGGAGTGTTCGGGTTTGCCGCTCGGACTGGCGATTCCCAGGATCGAGGCGATCAGCGGATCGATTCCCGGAACCACGCTGAAGCCGATATCGCAGACATAGGCGGTCAGATACGCCCCCTGGTCGACGATGCGCCCCAGCGTCTGCAGCAGCAGCGGAAGGTTGTAGGCGAGGTAGGCGAAGGACGCCTTGTTGTTCACGAAATGTGCGGCGAAGCCGGATGGACGTTCGACGAAGCGGTTCATCGAGGGTGCGGCCCCCTGTACCACCTGCGAGGCCCGATCGACCACCGCCGCGATCGCGGCGGTCTGATCGAGTAGTGTGTCCCGCCGCTCGTACAGGCCATCGAAGATCTTGCGGGTCTGTCCGATCGTGGTCGCCAGATCGCCGGTCTGCTTCGCGAGGTCACCCACCACTCGGCTCAGGTTTTCGATGATCGAGCCCAGGATCTCGTCCGGGCCGGCGAAGGATTGTGCCAGCGTGGCTGTTTGGGCGATCAGGGTGGGAATCGCACTGTCTTCGCCCTGGAGTGCGCGAATCAGCGCGGAAGTGATGTCATCGACGTCTTCGGGATCGAGCAGGCCGAACAGTGGCTGGAAACCGTTGAGCAGTCCGGACAGATCGAAGGAGGGTTCGGTGTGTTCGAGTGGTATCCGCGCGCCCGGTTCCAGCGGTTCGGGCTCGCCGAAATCGACCAGCGACAGTCCGAGATAGCGCTGACCGATCAGATTCTGGTAGGTCACCGCCACTTGGGTGTTGCCGTAGAGAATCTGATCGCGCTGCACCTCGAACGTGACTTCGGCAGCGGTTCCCGCGATTTCGACTGCCTCGACCCGGCCGACCTGCACACCCGCCATGCGCACGTCGTCACCGACCCGTAGACCCGACACATCGGTGAACAGCGCCGAATAGCTGTGGGTTCTGCCGGGAACACCCCGTTGCAGAGTCGCACCGACCATCCAGGTCAAAACGACCGCGATCACCAGGAACAGCGTTACTCCGACCAATGGCCGTCGGTAACTCATCGGGGCCCTTCCTCGGTCGGCGCACCGGCCGGAACGGGTGTGACCCGCACGTCGTTGCCACGCACGAGTGGTCCGAGCAGAAGCGTCGACAACGCGTCGGGTGTCGTTCCCAGAATTCGCGCGATCCGCGCGCGATCGCCGACGCTGCCCGTCGGCTCACGTCCGCCGGTGTCGGCCGCTGGTGTCGGTCCGGTGTTCGCGGTGCCGAGGACGCCGGGCCCGGGTGGTCCGGTGAGGCAGCTGGGGCCGGCCAATTCGCCGTAGCGGGGACAGTCTTCGCGCGTGTACTGCTTGTGCGGGGTGAGTTCGACGATGATCTTCGGAACGGCGCTCTGACTTTCCGGACGCCAGAGCACCTGGGTGACCTTCTCGGCGACATTGCGTTGAGAGGACGTCATCTGGACGAAGTTCTGGCTTCCGGCGCCGAGTACACCGAGCACCGGTCCGAAATCGGCGGTGACGTCGAGCAGCGTGTCGGTGTTGTTGTTCATCGCCTCGGCCACCGTCGCGGTGGTCACCAGTCCGCCGCTGACGAGTTCGGTCAACCGCGCGCGTTGTGCCGCGACGGTGCGTAGGGGGACGACCGCCTGATTGACGGCGTCGAGCAGATCGGGCGAGGAGGACCGCAACCCGTTCAGCGCCGCGGTGAGCACGCCCAGGGTGGATTCGCTGCCGTCCGGCGCGGTCAACTCGCTCATCGTCAGCACGATCCGCTCGAGTTGGGCGCCCGCGCGCAACGCGTCGGATCCCCGGCCGCTGGTGGCGCGTTGGACGGTTTCGAGAATGCCGACCGTCGGATCGGTGCGTGATCGACCCGCAGAGGCGGCGATTCGGCTCAACGCCGTCAACGAGGTCTGTAATTGCACCGTCGCGAGTCCGTGATCCTCGTGAATCTCCGTGCCTGCCCTCAAAGGTGGCCCCGCGCCGTTGTCGACCAGTTGGATCGACGGGACGGCGAAGACATTGCTCGGCACGACCCGCGCGGTGACCGTGCTCGGTATACCGGGGGCGTGTGCGGATTTCAGCGCGAGCCGCACCAGGGTCGGTGCGCCGTTCGAGGCCGCCACGACCTCCGACACCGAGCCGACGAGTACGCCGCGATACTTCACATCGGATTTGGGCGGCAGCCCGTCTCCTATGTCGCTCATCAGCGCCGTCACCGGCACCGACTCCTCGAAACCGCCCTGCGATCGCACGATGCCCGCGGTGACCACCGCCGCCGCCACGACGGTGAAGGCGATACCGCGCAGCAGCAGTTTCGCGTTGGTGAGATCTCGGTCGTCGGATTCGAACAGAATGGACATCGGGGTCACCCGCTCAATCTCGAACCGGAGTCGAAACCCCAGAGCGCAAGTGTCATCAGTAGATTCACCGAGATCATCACGGTGATGGCGGCGCGCATCGCGCGCCCGGCCGCGACGCCGACACCCTGCGGTCCGCCGGAGGCGTAATAGCCGTAGTAGCACTGGATCGTCGTGGTGATCACGACGAAGACCAGGCCTTTCAACAGTGAATAGAAAATATCGGTGCCGCTGAGCACCAGGTTGAAGTAGTGCCCGTAGGTGCCGAACGAGTCGCCGCCCGCGACCCGGACGAATGCTTCGACGGCGAGGTAGTCGGCGGCGAGCGCGGCGAGGTAGAGCGGCACCAGGGCCACCATGGACGCCAGCAGTCTCGTGGAGACCAGGTAGGGGATCGGCCGGATCGCGATCGATTCGAGCGCGTCGATCTCCTCGGCGATCCTCATGGCGCCGAGTTGAGCGGTGAACCGGCATCCGGCTTGCGCGGCGAAGGCGATCGAGGCCATGATCGGGGCCAATTCCCGCGTCGCGGCGGTGGCCGCGATCATGCCGGTGGCGGGTTCCATGCCGAGGAGTTTCAACGCGCTGTAACCCTCGATGCCGACGATCGCCCCGGCGGACGCGCCGAGAACGATGATGACACCCGCGGTTCCGCCGCCGACGACCAGTGAGCCGTTGCCCCAGGTGACATCGGACAGGATTTTGACCGATTCCCGGCTGTAGTGCCGTATCGCCGAGGGAATCGATGTGAAGGCCCGCAGGAAGAAGGTGATCATGTGACCGAGTCGGATGAGGACGTTCACCGGTCCTCGGGTGATGGTCCGTAGCGGTCGAATTCCCGGTGGAAGGTAGGTCGCCGCCATCAGAGCGTCGTCCTCGGGAACAGGATCGTGTACATCTCGGTGAACCCGACGTTCACGACCATCAGCAAGATGATCGACGCGACCACGGTGGCGTTCACGGAATTGGCCACCCCGCCCGGGCCGCCCTTGGTGTTGAGGCCCTTCTCGCAGGCGACCACCGTCACGATGGTGCCGAACACCGCGGCCTTCACCATCGCCAGATACAGATCGCCCGCGGTCGCGAAGGACGAGAACGTCGCCATGAAACTGCCCGGCGTCCCGTCCTGGACGTAGACATTGAACAGATATCCGGCGAGAAAGCCGATGAAACAGCTGAATCCGGTCAACGCCATCGCCACGATGATTCCGGCGGCGAGCCTCGGAACCACGAGCCGCCGCAATGCCGAGACGCCCATGACCTCCATGGCGTCGATCTCATCGCGAATCGTGCGCGCGCCGAGGTCGGAACATATCGCCGAGCCGACAGCGGCGGCCAGCAGAATCGCTGTCACGAGTGGCGCCGATTGCCGGATCACCGCCAGGCCGCTGGCCGCACCGGCCAGCGAGGTCGCTCCGACCTGGCCTGCCAGCAAGCCGAATTGGATCGATAGCGTGGCGCTGACCGGCAGCGCCACGGCGGCTGTCGGGACGACCGAGGTCTTGACCATGAACGCCGCTTGGTGGACGAACTCGCCGAACGGGAATCTTCCCGTCCAGGTATCGATGACCAGGTAGCGGACTGCACGGCCGCCGAGGATCACCTGCCGACCCAGCGTTTCCAGAGACGCGGCCGGATGCCTGCGAACGTATCCGCGAGACCAGGTCGCGATCTCCTCGGCGGCCGAACCCCGGACACGTTCTGCCCCGACGGGTTCGGCACTCATGTGCGACACCGATCGCCGGGACGAAATGGGCTCATCCCGCAGGCGACAGTGTTGCCGATCGTGGTCTCGATGAGCGATGCCACGCAGCCTCCTGTATGCGACCGAATATTCGTTCCGCGTCACCATAGAGGCGCGGTGCTCGGGCCGTCAACAGTTGAAAGCGCGACCGGCGCGGGGGATTCGGAGTATTCGGTGCGCCGGCCCGCCGGAGTCGCCGTGTCCTGCATGCCCTCGGCGGGCGTTTCCCCGGAAAGTTACCGGCCTCTTGTGAACCGAATTTTCGTTCCGTACGCTTCGGACTAGGCGAAGCGTCCGGAACAGGCGGCGCTACTGCCCTTCTGCTGACGGCCTGTCGGCATTCGCCGATCCAAGAACGGTTGAAAGGAAATCCAGATGGGACGTGTGGAAGGAAAGGTCGCGTTCATCACGGGCGCGGCCCGAGGTCAGGGACGCAGCCATGCGGTGCGGCTGGCCGAAGAAGGGGCCGACATCATCGCGGTCGATCTGTGCCGGGATATCGAAACGCTCAGGTACGCGCTGGCGCGGCCGGAAGATCTCGCCGAGACGGCACGACTGGTGGAAAAGGCGGGCCGTCGTGTGCTGACGCGAGAGGCGGATGTTCGTTCCGCCGATCAGATGGACGCCGCGGTCCGCGCGGGGATAGCCGAGTTCGGCAAGCTCGACATCGTCGTGGCGCAGGCCGGTATCGCGGGCATGAAAGGAGAACCGAAAGACCAAGCCTGGTGCGATGTGATCGCCACCAATCTCGTGGGCACGATCAACGCCATCCAGGCCGCGTTGCCGCATCTGAGCGACGGCGCGTCGGTCATCGCGACCGGGTCGACCGCGGGTCTGATGCAGACCAAACAGCTGGACAATCCGGGAACCGATCCGGGCGGTATCGCCTACCCGTTGTCCAAACGCATGTTGGCCCAGTATGTTCACGAGTTCGCCGCGCAGTTCGGGCCGCGCAATATCCGGGCCAACGTGATCCATCCGACCAACTGCAATACGCCGATGTTGCACAGCGAACCGATGTATCAGGCCTTCCGCCCCGATCTGCCGAATCCCACCAGGGCGGACGCGGAACTGGCGTTTCCGGTGCAGCAGATCATGCCTGTTCCGTATGTGGAACCGGAAGATATCAGCGATATGGTGGTCTTCTTGGCCTCGGACGAGGCCCGCTATGTCACCGGCATGCAGATGCGTGTCGACGCGGGCGGCTATCTGCGGTGGTACGACTACCACATCTGATCAACCGTCGGCGGCGAGGCGCTGTGGCGTCCGCCGCCGTGCGGTCGGGGGCGATCAGTGAGCCACAACTCCGCGCAGCGAGGTGTCTCGGACCAGTTCCAGCGCGTGGCGGGGGCCCACCTGCCGCAAGATGTTCTCGGGAATCCATTGGACGCCGATGAAACATCTCGCGAGCATCTCGGTCGATCGGCTCTCGACCGAGATGTCACCCGCGCGGATGCCCGCGGTGAGCATCGACTTCATCTGGCGTACACGAGCCGCGAACGACCAACCGGGATTCGGTGTGTCCGGTGGGGATTGGCGCATCCATGCGAGCTGGATCCGGAACTCGTCGGGAAACCGTTCGAGGGCCATGATATTGATCCAGCTCAACGCGTCCAGCTTCTCCAGCACGCTGGAATTCGAATTCAGCGCGGCGACCCAGCCCGCCCCGACCTTCTCTCCGAATTCCTGCATGATCGATGCCAGTAACTGGTCCTTCGAGCCGATCAGCCGGTACACCGTGCCGGTCGCCATACCCGCCGCCGCAGCGATATCGCGGGCAGTGGTGGCCTCGTAGCCGCGTCGGCCGAAAACGGCCCGTCCCGCGGCTCGAACATGGCGCGCCTTGTCGCTGGCGTCCACGTCGACCTCGGCCCAGGAATCGATGACCTCCGACACCGCGGCGAACGCTGCGGAGCGATCCAGTTCGGCATCGCCGAGAGGTTCGGAAGCGATACCTTCCAACAGAATTCGGGACAACAGGGTGGCCACGCGAGCGGGCGTCGCCTTGTGCCTGATCACATCGAGGCCCACGTGCAGCATCGACTGGCAGATGCGATCCGCGAGCACCGGGAGATCGATGTCGGAACGGATATATCCACTCCACCGCCCCGCCCGCAGAGTCTGCAACATCGCGTCGTTGAGCCGCACCGGCCGAAGTTGGGTGAGCGCCGTCAGTTCTGTTGTGGCACTAGGCCCTTCGAAGAAGGACATCTGCAGCGCGGCACGATTGCGGACGGCGCATTCCGCGATGGCCGTACCCAGTTCCACGATTCTGTCCGAGGCCGACCGCTCATCGGACTCGTCGAGTCCGGCGACGGCCGCCTCGGCCACCCGGTCGAGGTCGGCGTGGTATCGCCGCATCAGTTCGACGAGGATGGCCTCTTTCGAGTCGAAATGGTGATAGAGACTTCCCGGGAGTATGCCCGCCGCGTCGGCGATCTCCTGTAACGAGGTGCGCAGGCCGGAGGTGGCGAAAAGGGTCTCGGCGGTCATCAGGATCTCTGTCCTGCGCGTACCGTTGTCCGAGGATTCACCGCCCCGGGGCTTCGTCACGGCGGTGGTGCGCTTGGCTGCTGTCATCGCCGTGATGCTCTCGCCGATGGGTGCCGAGGCGACTCGCCCCGGCACGGCCTGTCGACGGGAAGAGGGAGGCGCGCACGACTCGGCGCGGGCGTGCGTGAGGTCATGGTCGGGGCCGACTCGAAACCGAGTCGCCCTGGTCACCGCCGGACATTGCTCTCCCGTCGTCTCGTGTGATCATTCGACAATACCGTCCCGAGACATAAATTTGTTTTCCGGTATCCGAGCACGGACGAGAGGCGATCGAAACCGTGCCGACTCGGCGGCACGATTCGAGATTACGACGAGGTCGGCAACTTGGCAGCGAGGTCGAGCACCGTGACGGTATCGGTTCCGGTCTTACGCAGCCGTTCCGACGAGCGGAAGCCGAGGTCCACGTCCTTCGCGAGGGCGCGTAGCGCGCCGACGTTCGCCTGGTCCTCGGAAATGTGTCGGAACGGGTCGAAGGAGAAGAGACGCAACGCGTTCTGGTGGGTTATCCGATCGATATCGTGATCGGATACTCCCCGGAAATGGTCGGCCAGCCCCTCCGGGGCCAATGGCCATGTCGAGTCCGAGTGCGGATAATCGCATTCCCAGGTGACCATGTCGAGGTTGAGTTTATCCCGGCTCTCGATACCGAAACCGTCAGCGATGAAACAGGTGACGATACGTTCGAGAAAGACCTCACTGGGCAGTTTGCCTTTGAAATCCTGGTGCGTCCACGCGCGGTGCATGGTGTAGACGCGGTCGATTCGTTCGAGGAAGTACGGAATCCATCCGATCCCGCCCTCGCTGAGGGCGAAGGTGAGGTCGGGGAATTTCCGTAACACCGGTGACCACACCAGATCGGCCGCGGCCTGCACGATACTCATCGGCTGCAACGTGATCATCGTGTCGACGGGAGCGTCCAGCGACGTGATCACGACCTGTGACGACGAACCGATATGCAGGCAGACGACGGTGGCGGTATCGCTACATGCCTGCCAGAACGGATCCCAGTGCGGATCGTGCAACGAGGGGTAGTCGAGTCTCGCGGGATTCTCGGAAAAGGTGACGGAGTGGCAACCCTTCCTCGCGACCCGCCGGACTTCCTCTGCCATCAACTGTGGATCCCAGATCGGCGGGAGCGAGATGGGAATCATTCGTCCCGGGTAGGTGCCCGCCCATTCGTCGATATGCCAGTCGTTGTAGGCGCGCAGCACCGCGAGGCCGAGCTCCTTGTCCTTCGCACGAGCGAAATACTGGCCACAGAATTGCGGATAGGACGGGAAGTTCATCGCGGCGAGCACCCCGTTGGCGTTCATGTCGCGGATTCGCTCGTGGATGTCGTAGCAGCCCTCGCGTATCTCACTGAGCTTGGTCGGCTCGGCGCCGTACTCGTCGGGGGGCCGTCCGGCGACGGCGTTCAGTCCGACATTGGTGGCTACCTGCCCTTCGAAGACCCACGCTTCGGTTCCGTCGGCGCGTTGAATCAGCTTCGGGACGTCGTCCTTGTATTTGGCGGGGATGTGATGCTCGAACATGTCCGGCGGTTCGACGAGGTGATCGTCCACCGAGACCAGGATGAAATCGTTCATGTCCATGAGGCGCGCTCCTTCGCGTGCGGCAGTTCGAATCCCGTGCGGGTGTGAGAACTTCACATGATTCGTGTCCGGAGATTGACTTGATGTCCCGCCCGACCTTACGTTGGAACAGAAATTTGGTCAATCGGCGCGGAAGCGGGCGGACATGTTCGACCACGAGGTGACTCGACGATGAGCACGATGATCGAGCAGGGAAGACGGAGTCGACCGTTCTACGTGCCGGTCTCGACGGAGGTCGCCGTCTTCGAGGCGGCCTACCGGCAGGGGCTGTCCATCGTGCTCAAGGGGCCGACGGGATGCGGCAAGACCCGCTTCGTCGAGGCCATGGCGCATGATCTGGACCGGCCGCTGATCACGGTGTCCTGTCACGACGATCTGACGACCGCCGACCTGGTGGGGCGATACCTGCTTCGCGGCGGCGAGACCGAATGGGTCGACGGTCCGCTGACCCGGGCCGTTCGCGAAGGCGCGATCTGCTACCTGGACGAGGTGGTCGAGGCTCGTCAGGACACGACGGTAGTCCTGCATCCGCTCGCCGATCATCGTCGTCAGCTGCCGATCGAGCGCCTCGGTGTCACGGTGGACGCGGCCCCGGGTTTCGGTCTCGTCGTGTCCTACAACCCGGGCTATCAGAGCGTCTTGAAAGATCTGAAGGACTCGACCCGCCAGCGCATGGTCGCGATCGAATTCGGCTATCCGGCAGCGCATGTGGAAGAGGGCATCGTCGTGGCGGAAGCGGGGCTCTCGGCAGCGTACGCCGCGGATCTGGTCAGGCTGGCGCAGGCGATACGGCGGCTGGAGACCGGTGGCCTGCGCGAGGTCGCCTCCACCCGGGTGCTGATCGCGGCAGCGCGATTGACGGCGGATGGTCTGCCGCCGCGGGTGGCCGCGCGCGCGGCCATCGCGGGCCCGTTGACCGACGACCCGGTGGTGTCGCGGGGGCTGGTCGAGATGGTCGATACCTATCTCCCGGAATTCCTCGCCTGAAAGGTGATTGACGGGTCAGGAGACCTGTCGCTACAGTCTGAACAAATCTTAGGTCGGCTCGCGTGCTCGATGCCGCGAGTGAGAATCATCGGAAGGCGCCATGTCCTACGAAAGCGCAGCACAACCGATCAAAATTGGCTATCTCATGGACTTTCGGCTGCCCGAGAGTTACCCGCAGGAGATGCTGGACGACTTCACGCTCCCGTTCGAATTGGTCTTCGACGAGGCCCTCGCGGCGGGCGAGATCGACCGGCCGGTCCATATCGTCTACAAAGAAGTCGAAGGATTGCCGAAGGGCTCGGTCAAGGCGGTGATCGACGGATTCGCCGAACTCGTGGACGAGGGCTGCCTCGCGGTTTTCGGGCCCAACATCACCGACAACTGCGTCGCGGTGAAGGAAGCCGTCGAGCAGCGGTTCCGAGTGCCCGCGATCTCGGTCACCGGAACCGACGACTGGCTGGGGGAGTGGACCTTCGCGTTCCCACAGGGATCCATGACCGACGAGCCCATCTTCTGGGCGGATCTACTGGCGAAACAGGGCTATTCGACGGTCGGACTCCTGGTCGAACAATCGCTGATCGGCCGCAGTTACCAACAGAACTTTCATCGGGCGGCTGCCGCGAAAGGTATCCGGGTCGTGGCCGAGGCTTCGATCGCGCAGACCGCGCAGGACATCGGCGAGGCCGTGCGGGTTCTGCACAAGGCCGAGCCCGAGGCCATCATCCACTGCGGCTTCGGATTCGGCATCGTATTCATCAACCCCGCGCTCCAGGAGCTCGGCTGGGATCCGCCCAGGTACACCAGCACGGCTTTCCAGAATGCCTGGGTCAATCCGGTGATGTGGAAGGCGTTCACCGGCTGGATCGGGGTCGATCAATACGACGAGTCCAATACCGTCGGCCAGGCGTACCTCGATCGCTTCGAGAAGCGCTACGGGCGTCGGCCGCAGTATGTCCTGCCGATGGTCAATCACGATGTCGCGCAGACTCTTCTGCGCGCCTTCATCGACGCGCGGCCGCTGAGCCCGCGCGGAGTCAAAGAGGCGCTCGAACGAGTCAAGATGCTGCCCGCCGCCTCCGGTGCGCCCGGCACCCGGGTGTCGCTGGGCAAGTGGACCAGGCGGGCCTGGATGGGGGCGGGTTACCTCGTCGCCCGTCGGCTCGACACCGACGGGGTCAACTCGCACCTCGTCGATCGCTTCGGAGAGGACCGGTCATGACCGTGGGCGAGACCGTCTCGCAGGAACCCCCGGGCAGGCGGGCCGCCGGCGTCGCCGCGGCGAAGAAGAACTACCTGGGGTGGGGCCTGCTCGCGCTGGCGATCCTCGTGGTCGGGCTGGTCGGGCTGGTCGCGGCGAACGCGCGCCGCGGCGCGGTGTCGGACCGCATCCGAAATCCCGAGGTGACCGGGGCGCCCTGGCCGGTGGAGCCGCTGTTCGGGTTCGATCACTGGATCGCCGTGATCCATATCGGGACGCTGGTCGCGGTACTGCTGGTGATCGCGATATGGGTACGCATGTTCCGCCGCAATCCGCGTGATCCCGTCCTGATCATGGGTTTCATGACGACCATGATCGTCTGGCAGGACCCGATCATGAACTGGGCTCCCTTCGCCGTCTACAACCCGGAACTGTGGCATTGGCCCGAGGATTGGCCGCTGGTGTCGCTGTCGCCGACGGTCGAGCCGTTCGTCGTCATCGGCTACGTGATGTTCTACCTGGGCCCCTATTTCCCGGCGATCAGGATTCTGCGCAAGTTGCAGGCCAACCGTTCTCCGGACGCTTTCGTCTGGAGACATCCGCTGATCAGCCTCGCCCTAGTGATCTTGCCCATCGGGTTCGTGTTCGACATGATCCTGGAGGTCTCGCTGGTCCGCACCGGCATGTACATCTACTCGCAGGTGATCCCGTTCGGATCCCTGTTCGCGGGTTCTGCCTTCCAGTTCCCACTGCTGTGGGAGTCGCTGTCGGTGACCTTCGTGATGATCCCCGCGGGGGTGCTGATCTTCCGAGACGACACCGGACGGACCGTGGCGGAGAAACTCGCGCAACGGGCCAAGATATTCGCCGGTCGGCCCTTCGTCGGCATGGTGATCGTGATGTTCGTGACCATGAACGTGTCTTATTTCGTCTACGGCGGATGGTTCGCGGTCATCAAGTGGACTCGCGCCGCCACGTCGGTGGCCTGCCCGTGGCCGTATCCGGAAGCCAAAGTGTATGACCCCCAGGGTTTCTACGAGCAGAACGGCGCCGAGGGGCCGTATTCGGTCGGGATCTGGTCGGAGTGGATGAGCGCACAACCCGACGGCAGGCCCGACGTCGAGGCGCCGGCCGACGGCGGACGATGCGGGGTGCCCGAATGAGCGAGTCACGAAGTGTCGTCATCACGGGCGCCTCGCGCGGGCTCGGACTCGCGTCGGCGAAATATCTGTATCACCGCGGCTGGCGCGTGGTCGCCGCGGTGCGGTCGATGGACAAGGGAATGGCCGCGCTGCGCGAGGCCACCGGTGCCGCCGAGGACGACCCCCGCCTACTCGGGGTGCGGTTGGACCTGTGCGACCCGGACTCGGTCGCCGCGGCCGCCCTCGCGATCGGAGAGCTGGTCGGCGTGCCGGACGCGGTGGTGCACAACGCGGGTATCGCCGCCGCGGGAGCGGTCGAGGAAACGCCGATGGAGCTGTGGCAGACGATGTTCGCGACACACCTGTTCGGTCCGGTCGCGTTGACCAAGGATCTGCTTCCCGGGATGCGCGAGGCCGGGCGCGGGCGCATCGTCCTGATCTCGAGCGCGGGCGGCGTTCGAGGCATGCCGGTGATCGCGGCCTATTCCGCCGCCAAGGGCGCACTGGAGCGCTGGGGAGAGTCGCTCGCGGGCGAGGTAGCGCCGTACGGACTGGGGGTCACCGTCCTCGTCACCGGTGTCTTCGATACCGAGATCATCACCGACGACGGAACAACGAGCTTCCGCGACTTCGAGGGCCCGTACGGGCAGCACCACCGAACCATCGACAAGCGCGGCCGCGCGGCGATGAGAATCGCCAGTCCTCCCGAGAAGTTCGCGGTACGGCTGGGCCGCGCGCTCGACGGGAAAGCGCCGTATACCCGCCGGTCGGTCGGGTTCGACGCCACGGCACTGCTCGCGTCGAACCGGTTCCTGCCGACGAAGGCGATGCATCAGATCGTCCGGGTCGCGATGGGGTTGCCCGGGTACAAGAGCATGCGCCCGCCGACGCCGCGGCTCGGTCCGACAGCACGCACCTCGATCTTGCTGGCGAAGGTGCTTTCGGCACCGACGATGCAGCGGATCGGCTTGTTCCTCATGAAGATTCGTCCACCGACCCCACCCCCCGTCGATTCCGCCGCGGCCCTCGAGGAAGCCTCGAAATCGCCGGTGCGGGACAGCGATCGCGGCCAGGAGAACCCGAACCATGACTGACACAACGACATCCCGGTCGGAGTCGAGGATGCTGATCGACGGCAGACTGGTGGAGGGCGGTGCCGGGACCTTCGCGAATATCAACCCGGCGACCGAGGAAGTCATCGGGGAAGTGAGCGATGGCTCCGTGGCCGATATGCGCCGTGCGATCGGTGCGGCCCGCAACGCCTTCGATGACACCCGGTGGTCACAGGATCACGCATTTCGGCAACGGTGCCTGCTGCAACTGCACGACGCGGTGGTGGCCGAGAAGCAACAGTTGCGCGAGGAACTGATCCTGGAGGCCGGTTGTCCTCGAGCGATCACCTACGGCCCGCAGCTCGACGCACCACTCGCCGAGGGATTCATTTATCCGGCGAAACTCATCGATACCTACGCGTGGGAGACCGATCTCGGTGACGCGTTCGTGCCGCTGACCGGCGTGCGGACGACACGAAAAGTGCTGCGCGAACCCGTGGGTGTCGTCGGCGCGCTCACCCCGTGGAACTTTCCCTTCGAGATCACCGTCCACAAACTGGGACAGGCCCTGGCCACCGGCAATACGGTCGTCCTCAAGCCCGCCCCCGACACCCCGTTCACTGCCACCAGGCTCGGGCGTCTGATCGCCGAGCAGACCGATATTCCGGCCGGTGTGGTCAATGTCGTGACAGCGTCGGACCACCTGGTCGGTGAGGAGCTCACCCTCTCGCCCGAGGTCGACCTGATCTCGTTCACCGGTTCCACCGCGGTCGGGCGCCGGATCATGGAAAGAGGCGCCGCGACGATGAAGCGGCTGTTCCTCGAACTCGGAGGCAAGTCGGCCACGATCGTCTGCGACGACGCGGATCTGAACTTCGCGTGCGCCATCGGGATCGCGCCGTGCATGCACGCGGGCCAGGGCTGCGCCAACCCCACGCGGATGTTGCTGCCGCGCTCCCGATACGACGAGGGAGTCGCGTTGTTGAAGGCGATGTACGACAACATCGCCCCGGGCGACCCGCAGGATCCGTCGACGCTGTGCGGTCCGGTCATCTCGGCCCGGCAGCGCGACCGGGTACTCGGATACATCCAGCAGGGCATCGATGAAGGAGCCACCCTGCTCTCCGGAGGCAAGGAACAGCCACGCGGATTCGACCGTGGATTCTGGGTCAAGCCCACCCTGTTCGTCGACGTCGACAATTCGATGACGATCGCCCAGGAGGAGATCTTCGGTCCCGTCCTGTCGGTGATCCCCTACGACGATGACGACGACGCGGTCCGTATCGCCAACGACAGTCGCTACGGCCTGGCGGGCAACGTCATGGCCGGTTCGCTCGATCGCGCGTTGTCACTGGGCCGCCGTCTGCGGGCCGGATTCATCGGTCTCAACGGCGCGGCCGGATACAGCGCCGACGTCCCCTTCGGCGGATACAAGGCCAGCGGTATCGGTCGTCAGAACGGCACGGCCGGATTTGACCAGTACACCGAGATCAAATCCGTCGCCTACCCGGCCTCGTAAAAGGAGTTCCCATGCAGTTGTTCGACGATCTGGAGGATTTCGGGTCCTTCGACGACGTGGTGTCCGGAGATGTTCGCGACCCCTACACCGAGTTGGCGCGCCTGCGCCGCGAGGAGCCGGTTCAGCGCATCGAGTTGTCCACGATGCCGGGGGACGACACCAAACCCTTCTTCATCGCCTACCGGTTCGAAGACGTTCAGCGGATGCTGCGCGATAATCGGACGTTCTCCTCGGCGATCATCATCCAGGCCTTCGGCGACGTCCTCGGTCGTCACGTGATGCTCGGTATGGACGAACCCGAACACGGACGCCATCGGGCGCTGGTGTCACGGGCCTTCGCGCAGAAGGCGCTCGCGAAATGGGAGGACTCCCTCGTCGGTGGGGTCGGCAACGAATTGATCGATCGGTTCGCGAGCAAGGGCAGCGCCGATCTGGTCACCGACTTCACTTTCCCGTATCCGACCCAGATCATCGCCGGACTGCTCGGCCTGCCCCGCAAGGACTATCCGCAGTTCCAGCGGTGGTCGATCTCGCTGCTGAGTTTCACCATCAATCCCGAGCGGGGCAAAGCCGCATCCCTCGCCCTCGAGGAGTACTTCGCCCCGATTCTCGCGGCCAGGCGCGTGGAACCCCAGGATGATCTGATCAGCAGACTCGCTGTCGCCGAGATCGATGGCGAGCATCTGAGCGACGACGAGATCTTCTCCTTCCTGCGACTGTTGTTGCCGGCCGGCGTCGAAACCACCTACCGAGCCCTGGGAAACCTGTTGTTCGGCTTGTTCAGCAATCCCGAACAGCTCGAGGCCGTTCGCGCCGACCGGTCGCTGATTCCGCAGGCGATCGAGGAAGCGGTGCGATGGGAGCCGCCGCTGCTCACGATCACGCGTATCGCGACCAAGGACACCGAACTCGGTGGCGTCGCGATACCCGAAGGTTCCTCGGTCATGCCGATGTTGGGAGCGGCCAACCGACAGGAAGATCGCTACGAGGATCCCGATACTTTCGATATCTTCCGGCCGGCGCGTCCCAATGTCGGCTGGGGCTACGGAACCCACGTATGCCTCGGCATGCATCTGGCACGGCTGGAAATGCGCGTCGCGATCAATCTACTGCTCGACCGGTTGCCGAATCTGCGGCTCGACCCCGACGGCAAAGATCCGCACATCCGCGGACAGGTGTTCCGGTCACCGACCTCGCTGCCGGTGCTGTTCGATGCCGATCCGGGGGTGCGGCCGTGACCGAGGAACTGCGTTTCGACGGGCGGGTCGCGATCGTCACCGGAGCGGGAAGGGGTGTCGGCAGGAGCCACGCGCTGCTCCTCGCGGCCAGGGGCGCCCACGTCGTCGTAGCCGATTACGGTGTCCGACTGAATGGTTCGGGTTCGTCGAGCGAACCCGCGGCGGCCGTCGTCGCGGAGATCCGAGCCGCGGGCGGACAGGCGGTCGCGTGTTTCGCTTCCGTGGCGGACGAGGAAGGGGCGCGGTCGGTCGTCGACACCGCGATCGACGCGTTCGGTCGGGTCGACATCGTCGTCAACAACGCGGGGATCTCGGATCCCGACGATTTCGAAGCGCTGACGGTGGCGCAGTTCCGCGCGATGGTCGATGTCCACTATTTCGGCAGCCTGTTCGTCACCCGGGCCGCGTGGCCGCAACTTCGTCGGGCCGGATACGGCCGGGTCGTGAATACCGTGTCCGAGGCGATGCTCGGCAATATCCCCGAGATGACCAGTTACGGCGCCGCCAAGGGCGCGGTATGGGGGCTCACGCGCAGTCTGGCGACCGAGGCGGCCGGTTCCGGGATACGGGTCAACGCGGTCGCGCCGCGGGCGTTCACCCGTATGTCGGACGCCCAGGCGGCGAAGATCGCCGATTCCCGCGGGCTGACTCCCGAGATGATGGACCAGATCAACGCGGCGATGCCACCGGACATGGTCGCGCCCGCGGCCGCCTTTCTCGCCCACGAGATCTGCGAACTCAACGGCGAGGTGTTACGAGCCGGGCTGGGAGGTGTGGCGCGCATCGCGATCGTGGCCTCGCAGGGTATCTACAAGACGCCGCTGACGGCCGAAGACATCGCCGAGAACCTCGCCGAGATCATGGACACTCGCGACAGCGCCGCTGTCGAGATCGCCTGATCCGAATCGAAACACGCTATTGCTGAGGAGGATTCGTGCCCGAATTCGAGTCGGTCGACTATTTCACCGACCAGAGCTTGATCCCCGATCCCTATCCCTACTTCGACTATCTGCGCGATCGGTGTCCGGTACTTCCGGACGGCCCGGCCGGCGTCATCGCGATCACGGGGCACCAGGAAGCGCTCGCGGTATACCGCGACCCGGCCATGTCCTCGGCCAATGCCGTTGTCGGCCCATTCGCGCCGCTGCCCTTCACACCCGAGGGCGACGACATCAGTGACCTGCTCGAGCAGCATCGAGGTTCCATCCCGATGGCGGAGCATGTGGTCACGATGGACGCCGACCAGCATTGGCGGACCCGTGCGCTGTTGAGCAGCCTGCTGACGCCGAAACGGTTGCGAGAGAACGAAGATTTCATGCTCGCGCTCGCCGACCGGCAACTCGACTCGTTCCTCGCGGCGGGTCGTGTCGAGTTCATGTCCGGTTACGCCAAGCCGTTCTCGACTCTCGTCATCGCGGACCTGCTCGGCGTGCCGAGCGAGGATCACGAGGAATTCCGCCGCGCGCTGTCGGATCAGATCGCCGGTCGGCTGGACGGGGAACTGGCATTCAACCCGTTGGAATGGCTCGAGCAGAAATTCACCGACTACATCACCACTCGGCGTGAGACACCCCGGTCGGATGTACTCACCCAGTTGGCGCTGGCGCAGTACCCGGACGGGTCGAAACCGGAGGTCGACGAAGTCGTGAAACTCGCGACATTTCTTTTCGCCGCGGGACAGGAGACGACGACAAAGCTTCTGAGCGCGGGGATTCGTAATCTCGCCGAACAATCGGACCTCCAGACGCGGATACGGACCGACCGAAAATTGATTCCCTCGTTCCTCGAGGAAACACTGCGGTTGGAGAGCCCGGTCAAGAGCCACTTCCGGCTGGCCCGGACGACGACATCGGTCGGCGACTGCCCGATCTCCGCGGGGGCCACGATCATGTTGCTGCCCGGTGCGAGCAACCGCGATCCGCGGAAGTTCCCGAATCCGAACGACTTCCAGGTCGATCGGCGCAACGTCCGCGAACATGTGGCATTCGGACGAGGCGCGCACACCTGCCCCGGTGCCCCGCTGGCGCGGACCGAGGGACGGATCTCGATGAATCGCATTCTCGACCGGATGGCGAACATCCGAATCGACGAGACCCGGCACGGCGTAGCGGAGAATCGCACCTACCAGTACGAACCCACCTTCGTGATGCGCGGATTGTCGGAGTTGCACATCGAATTCGATTCCGCGTCCTAGTGGGCCGTATTTGAAGTTCTTCGGCGGTCAGCCTTCGCCAGGATCTGCTCGGCGGTCTTGGTCCAGACGAAGGGCTTCGCTCGCGGGTTCCAGCCGTTGATGAACTCGCGGATCTTGGTAGTCAGCTCGCGGACGTTGCGGAAGGTCCCGCGGTGGATGGCTTGGCGTTCGATGATGCCGAACCAGACTTCGACCAGGTTCATCCACGACGCCGAGGTCGGGGTGAAATGCACTCGGATACGCGGGTTCTCGGCGAGCCAGGCCCGGACCTCAGCCTTCTTGTGGGCGGCGTAGTTGTCCATCACCAGGTGCAGCTCACCGGCCGGATAGGCGCGGGCCACGTGACGCAGGAAAGCAAGAAACTCCTGGTGGCGGTGCCTGGGTTTACACACCCCGGTGACCTTGCCTGTAGCGATCTCCAGCGCCGCGAACAGGGTCGTGGTGCCGTTGCGGACGTAGTCGTGGGTTTGCCGTTGCGGGATCCCGATCTGCATCGGCAACGTCGGCGCAGTCCGGTCCAGGGCTTGGATCTGGGATTTCTCGTCGACGCAGAGCACGATCGCGTTCTCTGGCGGGTTCATGTAGAGCCCGACGATGTCGGTGACCTTGCCGGCGAGTTCTGGATCGGTGGAGAACTTGAACGTCTCGGCTCGCCACGGTTGGACCCCGTACTCGCTCCACACCTTCGACACGGTCCCGTGCGCGATACCCAGATGGTCGGCCAGAAGACGCGAACTCCAGTGCGTGACACCGTATTTGCGCGGAGGTGGGGTCAACGTGGTGGTGATCAGTTTGTCCCGGTCCAGAGTCCGTGGCCGTCCTGACCGGTGCTCGTCGTGCAACCCGTCGATCCCATGGGTCTGGTAGCGGGATCGCCAGTTGATCACGGTCTGGCGCGAGATATCGAACCGGCGAGCGATCTCGGCATGGGCCACACCATCGGCGGCCAGAGTGATGATCCGGGCTCGTAGGACGAGTCCGGACTTCATCGTCGTCGACCGGATCCAGGCTTGCAGGATCTCTCGGTCACCATCACGCAACACCAGCGGGGCAGCTCGCACCAGCCGATTCAACCAGATCGAGTACTGCCCAACAACTTCGAAAATCGACCCACTAGCCGCCGACGTCATGGAATACGACGTCTCCACCAACGACCCGAGCCGGCTCGAGATGCTCGCCTCCGCGATCGCGGGCCGCACGCTGCGGGTGGCACGGCTGGCGCCGGGGGAACCCGCCTGGACCGATGGCGTCACGCTGTTTCTCGACGGGGCCGCAGACCCCCGTCGTGACCTCGAAGCACTGTCGGTTCAGGCGTCGTTGCTCGCCTGCGGAAGTCTGGACCCCGCTGTCGTGCGCAAACTCGGTCGGCGCCCGAAATCGGCGGCCCGGTATCTCGCGATCGAAGGGCATCGTGCTCTGCTCGGCAACGAGGTGCTGTTGCCGCCATCGATCATCGAAATGGCAGATCGAGGATTGGCGCGGTCGGTCGATTCACCGGAGGCATCGCTGTCGGCCGCTGCCGGGCGTGAATCGCCGCGCGATCCGCCGGAGTGTTTCGGGGTGATCCGGCCACACGAATTGGTCGTCGCCGTCGAGAGCGACCGGCGTTCCGGGACCGCGGCCGCGCACGCTCCCCGGCGAAAGTCGCCGCCGGAATTGGTGGACATCCCCGATGAATCCGCTGACGGCGACGAGACGGACGGGTTCACGAGCCCGATCGGTGGTGGCGGTGCGCTCGGGCGCCTGTTCCAGCGGATGTTCGGGGTCGCCCGTCGCGCCGGTGGCAACGGGCAACCCGGAGCCGATTCGGCCACCCACCGAATGCGGGGCGGCATCACGGGCGGCGGCACCGTCCTGTCGGCCGCGACCGCCGACAGTTCGGATCCGAGTCACGATGACGTGGCCGCGGGCGTCAGCTATCCGGAATGGGATGTGCATCGGGGCCGCTATCGTCCGGCGTGGTGCACCGTGCGAGAGGTCGCGGCGACAACCGAATCAGCGGAGTCGGTGTTCCGATCGAACGGCGGGCAGCTACGACGCCCGCTGTCCCGGCTCGGACTCGGACTCGGCCGGTATCACCGACAGCCGCGGGGTGACGACCTGGACCTGGACGCGGTCGTCGCGGCCCGCGTCGAGGTGATCGCGGGGTCGACACCCGACGAGTCGGTCTATCTCGACAGTCTGCGGCGCCGTCGAGATCTCGCGGTGTTGCTGTTGCTCGACATATCCGGTTCGGTCGCGGAAGCGGGATCGAACGGACAGACGATTCACGAGCAGCAACGCACCGTGGCCGGGGAACTGGCTGTCGCACTACACGAACTCGGTGATCGGGTGGCGCTGTACGCCTTTCGGTCGCAGGGGCGCGCGGCGGTGCAGCTACTGCCCGTCAAGAGATTCGACGAGGGGCTCGACACCACGACGATGCGACGACTGAGCGGATTGACTCCCGGTTCCTACTCGAGACTGGGCGCGGCGATTCGGCACGGCACTTCGATCCTGCGCACCGGCGGCGGCACGCCTCGGCGGCTCCTGGTCGTCCTGTCCGATGGCTTGGCCTACGACCACGGGTACGAGCGCGCCTACGGCACAGCCGACTCGAGGCGCGCGCTCGCCGAAGCACGCCGGGAGGGGATCGGTGCCGTGTGCCTGACGGTCGGCGCGCGGACAGCCGACGACGAGCTCCGCCGCGTGTTCGGAAGCGCCGCACACGCGCGTATCGCGAATCCCGACCACGCCGAGGGCATCATCGGACCGCTGTTCCGATCGGCCCTTCGGCACACGAACGCACGCCGCGGAGTTGCCCGCTCCGCGATGCCGGACAATGCCGAGATCGCGATTCCCGAATCGATGAGATCACGGGGTGCGACGTGAACGCGCGCGGCGGGGGAGTCGATTCGTCGACGTCCGTCGCGTCGTGTCGTCGGAGAACCTCGGGCGACCCATGAGCGTGGATGGATGCTGATGACTCGGTCGGACCGGGACCTCATGATCTCCGGGAACCCCGCCTCGGCGTTGCTCCGCTATTCCGCCGTCATCTCCCGGCAGATAGTCGAACACCTCGTCCGGCATGTCGCCCCCCGCCGTGCCCTGGGCGGTGACGTCCTCGATGGAGAGGTCGTCGCGGTGACCGGAGTCTGCTTGGGCATCGCCGCCGCCATGCTCGACGGTGAGGGTAGCCCCCGGAATCCGAGCAGCTAGTGGGCCGTATTTGAAGTTCTTCGGCGGTCAGCCTTCGCCAGGATCTGCTCGGCGGTCTTGGTCCAGACGAAGGGCTTCGCTCGCGGGTTCCAGCCGTTGATGAACTCGCGGATCTTGGTAGTCAGCTCGCGGACGTTGCGGAAGGTCCCGCGGTGGATGGCTTGGCGTTCGATGATGCCGAACCAGACTTCGACCAGGTTCATCCACGACGCCGAGGTCGGGGTGAAATGCACTCGGATACGCGGGTTCTCGGCGAGCCAGGCCCGGACCTCAGCCTTCTTGTGGGCGGCGTAGTTGTCCATCACCAGGTGCAGCTCACCGGCCGGATAGGCGTGGGCCACGTGACGCAGGAAAGCAAGAAACTCCTGGTGGCGGTGCCTGGGTTTACACACCCCGGTGACCTTGCCTGTAGCGATCTCCAGCGCCGCGAACAGGGTCGTGGTGCCGTTGCGGACGTAGTCGTGGGTTTGCCGTTGCGGGATCCCGATCTGCATCGGCAACGTCGGCGCAGTCCGGTCCAGGGCTTGGATCTGGGATTTCTCGTCGACGCAGAGCACGATCGCGTTCTCTGGCGGGTTCATGTAGAGCCCGACGATGTCGGTGACCTTGCCGGCGAGTTCTGGATCGGTGGAGAACTTGAACGTCTCGGCTCGCCACGGTTGGACCCCGTACTCGCTCCACACCTTCGACACGGTCCCGTGCGCGATACCCAGATGGTCGGCCAGAAGACGCGAACTCCAGTGCGTGACACCGTATTTGCGCGGAGGTGGGGTCAACGTGGTGGTGATCAGTTTGTCCCGGTCCAGAGTCCGTGGCCGTCCTGACCGGTGCTCGTCGTGCAACCCGTCGATCCCATGGGTCTGGTAGCGGGATCGCCAGTTGATCACGGTCTGGCGCGAGATATCGAACCGGCGAGCGATCTCGGCATGGGCCACACCATCGGCGGCCAGAGTGATGATCCGGGCTCGTAGGACGAGTCCGGACTTCATCGTCGTCGACCGGATCCAGGCTTGCAGGATCTCTCGGTCACCATCACGCAACACCAGCGGGGCAGCTCGCACCAGCCGATTCAACCAGATCGAGTACTGCCCAACAACTTCGAAATCGACCCACTAGAGCTGGCGGCGGCGGAGTGGGCACGCGAGGGGGTACCGATCGAGGCCGGTCACCGCGCGGATTCGCGGACCGGAAAGTAGCGCCGTCGGTGGGAAGGCGACGCGGCCGATCACACGCGATCACACCCGGCCCGGCTGCGACGCCGGGCCGGGTGCTGCGGTCACTTCCTACTCGAAATCCGTCATCGACTTTCCGACATCGGCCAGTGTCAGGGGCGCGCCGTAATCCTTGGTGAATCGGTAGCGTTCGACGTTGCACCGGTAGAGCCCTTTGTCCGGGCCGAAGTCGGCGGGAACCCATCCGTCGGGAGTCGCGCGTTCGATATTGAAACAGGAGATGGGAACCTCGCGGTTTCCCAGATCCACCGGTGCGTGCAGTCCGCCCGCCGTCCAGGATGTCTCCGCCCGCGCGGCTTCGTAGACGCAGCGCCGGGTCAATTCGTCGCCGCAACGGGTCGCCGATTCGGCGAACAACAGCCAGGACGATATCGCGCGTAATTGCGGGAAGGTCATCTCCGCGCCGGGCGCGTACTCGGCGAGCATCGCCTCGATCTGACGCAGCGCCGGGACCGTACTCGATTTCTCGAAGGGCGCGACGCCACCCAGATCCACCACGTTGTTCTGGAATTCGAGAGAACGGCCCAGATTCTTCAGGAAGGATTGCGTGTAATTGTTGTTGGTGGCGTCGATCCAAGAAGCAGGTTCGCGGTCTGGTCTTCAACGGCGAGCCCGCGCAGCTGCCGAAACTCGAGGAGGCGCTGACCGCGATCGGGTACCGTCCGGAAGGTCACCGAATTCGCTGGGTACCGACGCGCCGGAAGACTTACCCGCCGGAGGGTCTTCGGTGCCCGCTACGTCGCGACCACAGCCGACGAAAAGCAGCAACGAGGCTGCCAGCAAGGTGACCGAAATATGAATGGATCTCATGGTTGTTCCACTTCCTGATGGACGGTCAGCGGCCCTGCCACACCGGCTTGCGTTTCTCGATGAATGCCCGCGCGCCCGCGCGCGCGTCTTCGCTGTGGAATACGGCTTTCTGCCAGTAGCCGAGGCGCTCGGTGGCCTCGGCGGCATCGGTCACCGCGAGCCGGACCAACTCCTTGCACGCCGTCAATGCCAGCGGGGCGTTGTCCGCGACCTGTCGTGCCAGCGACAGTGCCGTGGAGAGCACGTCCCGCGGTGGCACGACGGAATTGATCAGTCCCACCTCGTACCCGCGCTGCGCGGTGATCGGATTCCCGGTCAGGGGCATCTCCAACGCGATGCCGAGTGGCAAACGGGTGCTTATGAAAGTTCCACCGGAAGCGGGAAAGAGTCCGCGTTTGGCCTCGGGAAAGCCGAATTTCGCCGTGGCGGACGCGACGATGAGATCGGCGCCGAGCAAGAGTTCGAGGCCGCCACCGACCGCGGTGCCGTTGGCCGCGACGACCGGCACGGAGAGTTCGCCGCGGACCGGGCGTTGGTAGGCGGCGCCTTCCTCGCTTGCGGTATCGAATCGCGTACCGTCGGTGAACGATCGCAGATCCATGCCCGCGCAGAAGGCCTGATCTCCGGCCCCGGTGAGCACCAACACCTGGATCTCGGGATCGGTCTCGGCCGCTGCGCCGATGTCGCGCGGCATGGACGTCGTCAACGCGTTCCTGGCGTCGGGCCGATGGAGTTCGATGACCGAGACCGGGCCGTGTCGGTGTATCGCGAGTTCCTCGGCGGCGCTCATCGATGGCTGATCGGACGGGGCGGGACCGGGTGGTTTCGCGGAATTTCGCGTCATGTCGGCTCCTTCGCGTTTCTGTCTCGGTTGTCTCGGTGTCGCCGGATGGATTCCCCGGCACGGAGTTCGCTCGGCGTGCCGACCCGGGGCCTCGCGTGTACTCGCCGGATCCCGCGTGATCGCCGAAGACGCGCCGCATCGTCGGTCAGTGGTGACGGCGTCCGTTGCCACGGGTGAAATGAACAGTGCGACAACCTATCCGGTGTATCGGCTGCGACGGTGGTCCGATCGGTGACGGGCTGGACCCGAACCGGTGGCGGGCGACCGATCGGTGTCCGGGCGGGCGGGCGATAGAGCGGATGGCAGGTGACCAACGCCTTGACGCAGTTGTAGCCGATCGCTACCGTTCACGGAACGAATATTAGGTCATGTTCGAGGAGGTTACACGTCGAACGTGGGTGTGGGAATAGGGTCCGCAGACGACACCCACGCTCCGACGAGGGGTTTCGGCAGGCCCTCGGACGTGCCTCGGTGTGGGCGCGAAAGGCCGTGACGATCGATGAGAAATGATGGCGGGCGCGCGATCGCCAGGGACGGCGTGCTCCCGGTGAACACGCACGGCGGTCAACTGTCCCACGGTCGAACGAAGGGGATGGGTCTCGTCCACGAGGCCGTGAGCCAGCTTCGCGGCCAGGCGGGTGCTCGTCGGATCGCCGGAGCACGTGTCGGGGTCGTGAGCAGTGGTGGCCTCACACCCAGCGGCGTCCTGCTGCTGCGCGGCGACGGGTTGTGACGGGCAGGGTAGGCGTCCTCAGGTCACCAGCTCCATGAGTCCGCGGGGGTCCCACGGCATCGGACCGGTCGGGAATTCGAATCGCACCATCCGATGCGGTGGGGCCGCCTCGATGTGCACTACGGCCGGGGGAAGGAAACCGCTGAGCATCTTCTCGAGGATGGAGTTCAGACCGGCCAGCCGGGGGCGCAGCCGGAGCTGCCAGCTGTCGAAGGTGCCTGCCGGTACGTCGACCACGGTGCGGTGTTCGACCTTCGCGTTCAGCGGGATGTGTATCGAGAAGGCGAGCCACAGGGGGATGTCCACTTCGCCGCCTTCGATGAACTCCAGTCCACGCAGCAGGGTCAGGCCGCCCGCGAGCGGCATGAGATCGGTGGGGAAGGGCGCGACCCCGTCACCGATCTGTAGATGACTGGTCCCGAGGAAATTCGCTTCCTCGCGGCTGACTGTCTCGGTGCCGGACCGGGTTTCGGCGCGATAGTCGGCGGCAAGGAGACGGTCGCCCGCCCGCTGGAATCGCTGCTCCACCATGATCGTGAAGTCACCGTCGGCCGAACCGGCCCGGATGATCGAACGGTAGCCTTCGCTGTCGCGGCCGGTCACGCTGACCAGGTCGATCGTCGGTGACCGGTCCGAGACGCCGACGGTGTAGACGCATTTCTCTCCGTCGGGAATCCCGGGGTCACGAAAGACGCTGTCGATCATCGCTGTTCCCTGCCCTGCCGGGGATCATCATGTGGTCCTCCGCGAGGAATTCTCATCGGCCCTGCTCCCGTGCCGCCGCGTGGAACACCCGGCGTAGCCGCTCGACGTATCGTTCGACGGATCGGTGCGCCACCGGGGTGTCCGGGTAGATGACGCTCAGCGTGGTCTCGGTCGCCAATCGGTTGATCCAGATCAGAACCTGTTCCGACGCCGCGCGATTGGCGTAGAGCCCGCACGAGGCCATGTCGAAGAACTCGTTGCCGAGCATTTCTCGCGCGTCCACGTAGGAGATCATCGGGCAGGACCAGCCGGGTCTCAGGTCCAGATCGGAATCGGCGGGCAGCAATTCGACGACGCGCTGGAACGAGGTGGGCGCGAGCCGCAGCCCGTTCTCGTAGGAGTGCTGCGCGAGGGTGACGACCCGATCGAAGGAGGGGGTGGACCCGAGCGGGAACGCCACCGGCAGCAGCGTCACGTACCAGCCGACCGAGGCGCGCTCGGCGGCGGTGGCCCGGGTACTGACCGGTGTCATGCCGAAGTAGTAGTCGCTGTCGAGGAGTTCCTGTTCGGTCAGGGCAGCCGCCGCGAAGATGCCGCCGACGAACTCCGCGCCGTTCGCACGGCAGCGCCGCTCGAAATTCGACGCGGTCTGCTCGTCGAACAGCGTCACCGTGCGGTGCGCGCTGCGGTTGTAGACGTCGGTGCGCCTGCCCAGATCCAGGGGGAACGACGGGAGTCGGCCCTCGTTGCCTCGGAGCAGTTCCAGCCACTTGCGTACGCCGGGCGAGGTGAGCGACATCTGCTCGGTATAGGTCCGCTCGACGGTGCAGTAGTCGAGATAGCTGGCCGCGGGGGACAGCATGTCGGGTGCGTCCGGCCAGATCTCGCGGGTGTAGAGCACGGCGAGATCGAAGCCGGACAGGTACTGTCCGAACCCGTCGGTGTGCAGGTGATCGACCGCGAGGTAGACCGTGGTCGAATCCTCGCGCTCGATCGTCCCGAAGGTGAAACAGTCCCAGTCGAACGGGCCGGGCGTCGTCTTCTGCACGTGATCGCGGACGGTGCGCGGATCGTCCACCCGCCCGCAGTCGACCGGCACGAATTCCACGTCGGCTTCGGGCACCAGGTGCCGTTCGATGGCACCCTCCGCTCCGGTGCGGAACCAGGTGCGAAAGGTGTCGTGCCGCAGAAGGAACGCGTTGACCGCGCGGGTCATCGCGTCCCGGTTCAGGTCACCGGTCGGGATCTCGGCGGTGACCAGGCACAGGCCCGAGTATCGGAATTCCGCCGCCGCGTGGCGGCTCGCCAGACGCAGGTACTGCTCCTGCTGATGCGAAGGCGGGGCCGGGTGGACCGGCGCCAGCCGGGCGCGCGCCACCGATTCCGGTGACGCCACCCAACTGGTCAACCGGCCGGGGGCCGGTTCCCATTCGTCGATCAGACCGAAATCGACCATGGTGCAACCTCGTTTCGATGACGGCCGGTCACGATGTCGCTCCCACCGGAACCGGTTCGGGCGCGCCGTCGCGCGCGTCGTCGGCGATCGGGGCGGCCGGGTCCGGCAGGGACCGCCCGTTCGCGGATTCCGCGGCGAGGATCAGCTCCGCCACCTTCGGGCCCGCCTGTTCCAGGCTGAACGACCGGCCCATCTGCAACGACATCAGGTCGATGCCCAGGGTTTTGGTGACCCGGGCGCCGAGTTCCACCGCCATCAACGAGTCCAGGCCCAATTCGGGGACGGGGACCGTCATATCGATGGATTCGACCGGAACCCCCATGACCACGGCGAGTTCCTCGGCCATCTTGCGGGCCACGAAGGCCCCCCGTTTGCCCTCCTCGATCGCGGCCACCTCGGCGCGCAATCCGGCCAGTTCCGAGGTGTCCTTCGCCGAGACCCGCGCGAGCGCGATCGTGCGGCCGGTGCGGGTCAGCTGCGGGAAGGTGCCGGTGAGTTTGGCCCAGTCGGTGGGAATGACGCCCGCGCGCGAAACACCGAGCCGCAGTGTCTGTTCCAGGTAGGCGGTGGCGTCGGCCATGTCGATCGGGTCGAAGCCGACCAGATCGAGGTACTTCACCGCCGTCCGGTCGGCGGCCATACCGCCGGTGGCGCCGGACAGATGCCCCCAGCCCACGCACAGTGCTCGCTCGCCCGCCGCGGCCCATTGCTGGGCCATGGTCTCCACCGCGACATTGGCCGCGCAGTAGTTGTACTGGCCGTAGATGCCGTACATGGAACCGCCGGAGGAGCAGAGCACGAACATGTCCAGCGCGATCCCGGCGTCGGCGACCGCCCGGTGCAGCACCCTTGCCCCGTGCACCTTGGGCCGGTACACGACGTCGAGTTCCTCGAAGGTCATCGCGGACAGGCGATTGTCGGCGACCGAACCGGCCGCGTGGAACACCCCGCGCAGGGGATGTTCGGCGGTGTGCGCCCGTCCGACGATCGCGGCGATCGCCGCCGGATCGGTAACGTCGGCCCGTTCCACGATCACCTCGATATCGGCGGCGCGCCACACCTCCAGTTGCCGCCGCGCCTCCTCGGTATTCGCGCCACCCCGGCCGATCAGCACCAGCCGCCGCGCTCCGCGCAGCGCCAGCCAGCGACCGATCGCCATACCGAAACCGCCGAATCCGCCGGTGACCAGATACGTTCCGGCCGCATCGATCTCGACCTCGGCCAGGTAGGGACGCACCGACGGCTGCGGCGAGTCCATCCGCAACGCGATCCGGCTCAGGCCGGTCGAGCGAATGGTCTCCTCGAACGCGCTCGCGACGTCGTCGGTGTCGAACAGCCGGTAGGGCAGTGGCTGGTAGGTGCCCGCGAGCACCTTCTCGTAGACCCGGCGCAGGAGTGTGATCAACCGTTGCGCGTCCACCGCGACCAGGCGATCGAGATCCATCGAGAAGTACGCGACGTTCTTGTCGAAATTGGCCAGCTCCAGCAGACCGCCGGTGTAGATGTCGGCCTTGCCCACTTCGACGATGCGCCCGAATTCGGCGACGGCGTTGAAGTTCTGGCGCAGGATCTCACCCGGCGCGCTGCTCAGCACCACCTCGACGCCTTTGCCGCCGGTCAGCGCCAGTACATCGTCGACGAAGTTCAGCGAGCGCGAGTCGATCGCGTGGTCGGCGCCCAGGTCGAGCACGTGCGCGCGACGTTCGTCGGTACTCGCGGTGCCGATGATGCGCGCCCCGCGATCCTTCGCGACCTGGATCGCGGCCGTGCCCACGCCGCCGGCGGCCCCGTGGATCAGCACCGTCTCACCCGGTTGCAGCCGGGCCAGATCGTGTAGCGCGTATTCGGCGGTGCCGAAAGCGATGGTGCTGGTGCAGTATCCGGGATCGGCGTCGGGCGGCAGCGGGATGGCGCGCGCCCGGTCGACGATCACGTAGCGCTGCATCATGCCCTTGGCGGCGATGGCGACCTGATCGCCGACCGCGAGATCGGTGACTTCCGCGCCGACCCGTACCACTTCGCCGACGCCCTCCATACCGGGCACGGTGCCGAAATAGGTCGGGGCCAGTTCGCGTTCGCCGAGCAGACCGATGACCTTGAGCGGGTCCTTGTAGTTCAGCCCGACGACCTTCATCCTGACCTCGATCTGGCCCGAGCCGGGATCGAGGCGCGGGCACTGCCGCCACGCGAGCGCGGACAGTACCCGGCTGCGCGGCATCTCCAGCCCGAAATTCGCCTCCGCGTCGGCCAGTGGCTCGGCGGTGTCGAGGGCCTCGAGCCGATCCGGAAGCGGCTTGGTCACCAGCGGCGTCCACCGGGTGCCCGAGCGCAGCGCGACCTCGTCGGAATTGTCGGTCCAGAACGCGCCGGGCACCGCCAGCTCGGTGATGAGATCGACTGTCTCGGTGCCGGATTCGACGTCGATCAGCCGCCACCGCAGCGCGGTCTGCTCGTTGAGCAGCACGCGGTGCGCACCGGCGAGCGCGGCATGTCCGGAATTCGTCGGTGCCGGGTGCTCCGGCATCGCGAACGCGTGTTCGGTCACCAGGGTGACGTGGCATTCGCCGTCACCGAATACGCTCTCGGCCCCCTGATCGGCGCTCTCCGGATGCGCGAAGGCATCGATGGCGACCGCGACCTGCTCCAAGGTCCACAGATCGGCGATATCGTCCTCGACGCGGCCCGCGACCACGACGACGTGCAACCGGTCGGCGGCGTCGGCCTTCGCGGCCTCCAGTGTCGCGGTCAGACCGGCGGCCGGCTCCGCTCCGGGCAATCCGACCAGGTGCAGCCTGGCGCCGGGGATCGCCTCCGCCAGCGCCTCCGCGCGGCCGTTGGCGCCGCCGAGCGCGAGGACCACCGTGCTCACCGAATCCCGTGGCAGTGCGGTGGGATCGAGCGGGTCGCGCCGTTCCATGGTCTCGATGTAGAAGAAGTCGGCCATCCGGCGCAGTGGGTCCTGCCCCGGTGTGAGCGCGCCGATCTGTAGACCGCTCAAGCGCATGACGAGATTGTGATCGTCGTCGAGCAGATCCACGTCGGCCCGCAGCCGGGCGCCCCGCGCGCGACGGGCGATGACGGTGATCCGCTCGGGCAGCGGGGCGACCAGCCGCACGGCGGCCACCCCGACCGGCACCAGAGTGCCTTCGTCGACCCGTGATTCGGCGAACAGCAGCGCCGCGGTCTGCATCGCGGCGTCGACCACGGCGGGATGGGCGAGATGGCCCGAGTCCACGGCGATACTGCCGTCCACGGTGGCGACCACGGTGTCCTGGCCGACCCGCGCGGTGCGGACCCGCTGGAAGGACGGGCCGTACCGCAGACCCGCCGCGGCGAGACCGGTGTAGAACATCGTCGGGTCGATATCGACGCCGACCTCGATCTCGGGCACATCGACCCGCGTCTGTTTGTGACTGCCGGTCAGCGTGCGGCCCGAGGCGTGCAATGTCCACGCGGTGCCGGTGGCCGAGCGGGACCGGATCGAGAAGCGGCCACTGGCCTCCTCCACGGTCAGCGAGACCAGCGGGACATCCGGTGCGCCCATGATCAACGGTGCGACGAAGCGGACCTGTTCCAGCGCGACGCGTTCCACGCCGAGTCGTTTCGCGGTGGCGCTGAGCGCCGCGTCCAGATACGCCGCGCCGGGCATGATCTTGATCCCGTTGACGACGTGATCGGCCAGCCACGGCAGCAGCTGGGTGCCCACCTGGAGCAGCCAGTCCGGCCTGCCCTCGACATCGGGATCGCCGAGCATGGCGTAGCCGCCCGGACTGCCGAGCCTGGCCTGCTCGAACAGTGGCAGCGCGGAATGCAGCCGGGTCCGCTGCCACGGGTAGCGCGGCAGCGGCACGTGCGCGGTAGCCGGTCGATCGGCCGGGAACAGCGTGTCCAGATCGAGCACCCCCGCGCCGTACAGGCCGATGACGGTGCGCCTGATGCTCTCCGAGTCGGGCTGTTTGCGATCCAGCGTCGGCACCGTGGTGCCGTTCACGTCGGCGCCGAGCAGGGTCTCGCGGATATTGCCCGACAGCACGGGGTGCGGCCCGACCTCCAGGAACACCCGGCGTTCGGCGACGAGTTTCGATATCGCGTCGGCGAAGCGCACCGGTTCACGGACGTTGGCGCACCAGTATTCGGCGTCCCAGTCCGGTCCGAGCACCTGTTCGCCGGTGACCGAGGAGAACAGCGGGACGGTCGGCGGCTGGGGTTCCAGCCTCGCCAGCACCGCGCGCAACTCGTCCAGTATCGGATCCATCAGCCTGCTGTGATAGGGCACCTCGACCCGCAGTCTGCGCGCGAAAATGCCGTCCTCGGTGAGCTTCTCGGCGATCTCGTCGAGCCGGTCGACATCACCGGACAGGGTCAGCGAGCTCGAGCTGTTGATCGCGGCGATGTCCACCCGAGGATCGTCGGCGACGAGTTCGCGGGCCTGTTCGGGCGACATGCCGACGGCGAGCATGCCACCGGAACCGGCGGTGCTCGCCTGCAACCTGGCCCGGTGATACGCGACGAGCACCGCGTCGCGCAGCGACAGCACGCCGCTGACGTAGGCCGCCGACACCTCGCCGACACTGTGACCGACGATGGCCGCGGGCTCGACGCCGTATTCCGCGAGTTCGCGCACCAGCGCCACCTGCACCAGGAAATTGGCCGGTTGCGCGACTTCGGTGCTGGTGACCCGCGACTCCTCCTCGGGTTTGCGCAACTCCTCGATGATCGACCAGCCCGCGATCGCGCGGAACTCGGCGTCGATCAGATTCGCCGTGTCGGCGAAAACGCCTTCGGTGGTGAGGAGTTCGCGCGCCATACCCCACCACTGCGGTCCCATACCGGAGAAGACGAAGACCGGCTCGGTGGTGCGTGCCACGATGGTGCGCACCGCCTCGCGGCCCTCACCTCCGGCGAAAGCGCGCAGTTCGTGGACCAGATCGTGGGTGTCGCCGAGCAGCATGCCGGTGCGGTACTGGTGATGCGCCATCCGGGTCCACGCCGCTTCGGCGAGCTGCTCCGGCTCCGCGCCCGCGCTGATCAGATCGGCGAACCGGCCCGCCAGCGCGCGGGCGGCACCGGTGCCGCGCGCCGAGATCGGCAACACACCCAGGTGTTTCGGGGCCGACGCCGGTTCGACGACCGTGGGCGGCCGGTACTCCCGCAGGATGGCGTGCGCGTTGGTGCCGCCGTAGCCGAAACCGTTCACCGCGATGGTCATCGGCTCGGCGTCGGCGGGCATCGGCTCGGCGTCGGCCTGCACGTGCAGGCCGAGTTCGTCGAACGGGATGTCCGGGTTGGGCTTGTCGATCCAGCCCTGCGGCGGGATGGTGCGGTGCCGGATGGCGAGCGCCGCCTTGATCACGCTCGCGATACCGGCGGCGGCCTCGGTGTGTCCGAGCGTCGATTTCACCGAACCGACGCCCAATGATCCCGCCCGGCCGGTGGAGGCACCGAAAACCTTGCCGAGCGCGCGCAATTCGACCGGGTCGCCGACCAGGGTTCCGGTGCCGTGCGCCTCGACGTAGGTGATCGACTCCGGTGGCAGCCCCGCGCGGGCGCACACCGAACGCGCCAGCGATTCCTGCGAATCGGCGTTGGGCACGGTGATCGCGGTGGTGCGGCCGTCCTGGTTGGCGCCGGTCGCCTTGACCACGGCGTAGATCCGGTCGCCGTCGCGCACCGCGTCGTCGAGTTTCTTCAGCGCCACCATGCCCGCGCCCTCACCGCGGCCGTAACCGTCGGCGGCGGCGTCGAAGGATTTGCAGCGCCCGTCGGCGGCGAGGAAGCCGCCCTTGCACATCAGCACGAAGGTTTCCGGCTGGAGCATCACATTGACGCCACCCGCCATCGCCACCTCGCAATCACCGTTCTCCAGCGCCTGACAGGCCAGGTGGAACGCGACCAGCGACGACGAGCACGCGGTGTCGACCGTGAGCGCGGGGCCGACCAGGTTGAGCGCGTATGCGATCCGGTTGGACAGCATCGTGTACGACGCGCTCGCCGGGGTGTGCATATCGGTGTGGAACAGCGCCGGGCCGACCACGCCGATCACCGACTGGTCGACCACGAAACCGCCCACATACACCCCGACCGGCCCGCCCGCCGCGTGGCGCGCGATCCCGGCGTCGTCGAGCGCCTCCCAGGTGACCTCGAGCATCAACCGCTGCTGCGGGTCGAGCACGGTGGCCTCACGCGGCGAGATGCCGAAGAAGTCCGGGTCGAACTCCCACGGATCGGTGGTCATGAACGCGCCGCGTTTGGTGTAACTGCGGCCCGGTGTGCGGGGTTCCGGGTCGTAATAGCGGCGGAAGTCCCAACGGTCGGCCGGCATGTCGACCACGCCGTCACGTTTGTCCAGGACGAATTCCCAAAAGGTGTCGGGAGATTCGATTCCGCCTGCGAATCGGCACCCTATGCCGACAATAGCGATATCCGACATGCACATCCTCCAGAGCCGGATCGGGTTGAGCGCCATCGATTTCCGGCGACTCGTGATTATGGCCTGCGCAGCTGGCGACGGCCACAGCGTAACGGCCGTCACACGGGGTGATACCTGCTTCAGGGACACTTCACAATTCGCGAACGACTCGATTGTGGAATGTCGAACCTGTGCGATCAGGTGGTGTGTAACCGATTGCGGTTGCCTATGTTTCATGTGTCCGGCGACCTGGGCCAGATCAGGATTCTCGGTTGGGAGGCGGCATTGTTCGGGGAGTTCACCCGCTGGATCGATCTGATCGTCCGGCGGCGATTCACCGTCGTCGCGGTCGTGGTCGGCGGACTGATGGCACTGGGCGTCTACGGCCTCGGACTACACGACCACCTGAGTGTCAGCGGGTGGGACGACCCGGGTTCGGAATCGGCGCGGGCGGCGAAACTGCGTGACGAGGCGTTCGGCCACGACCACATCGCCGACGTGATCCTGCTGTTCCACGCGCCGACCGGCAAGACCGTCGACGACCCGGAGTTCGCCGCGACCGTCGTCGACCACCTGAACGCGCTGCCGCAACGTTTTCCGGACCGGATCGAGAAGGTGAACGGCACCTACTGGACCACCGAGACCGGGCTGTCGGTTCCCGATGTCTTCGGCACCGAGCGGGGCGATCACGCCTTCGCCTCGGTCGCCATCCGCGGTGACGACGACACCACGGTGCTGAACAACTACCGCGCCGTCGCCGACGAGTTCCCGATACCCGGCATCGACATGGAGGTCGCGGGCGGACAACCCGTCGCGCTCGCGCTCAACGACACCATGGCCCACGATCAGCGACGCATGGAGTTGATCGCGATCCCCGCGGTGGCGGTGCTGCTGTTCTTCCTGTTCGGCGGTGCGGTCGCCGCGTCGCTGCCCCTGATAGTCGGCGCGTTGACCGTGCTCGGAGCCTGGGGGATCGTCCGCCTCCTGACCTCGTTCATGGAAGTGAATTCCTTCGTCTCCCCGGTGGTTTCGATGATCGGACTCGGTCTGGCCATCGACTACGGACTGTTCATCGTGAGTAGATTCAGGGAGGAGCTGGCCGCAGGTCGCGACGTGCCCGACGCGGTGCGGCGCTCGGTGGCGACCGCGGGCCGCACCGTCATGTTCTCCGCGACGATCGTGGTGATCGCCTCGGGCGCGATCCTGCTGTTCCCGCAGGGATTCCTGCGCTCGTTCGCGTTGGGCGCGATGGTGACGGTGGCGCTGGCCGCGGCGGTCTCGGTCACCGTGCTGCCCGCGGTGCTGGCGATACTCGGTCCACGGGTGGACCGGCTGGGATTCAACCGGTTCCACGCACGGCGGGCCGACACCGATCAGCGGAACAATCCGTGGGGCCGTATCGCCGGATGGGTCATGCGCAGACCGATCCTGGTCGCGGTGCCGGTCGTGGCGATCCTGGTCGTGCTCATCGCCCCGGTGCGCGACGTCGCCTTCGGCGGTATCTCCGAACGCTTCCTGCCGCCCGAGCATCCGACGCGCACCGCGCAACAGCATTTCGACGAGATCTTCCCGCTGCGCCGGATCAATCCGATCGACCTGGTCGTGATCACCTTCGACACCGCCGATATCGACGCGGTGGTGACCACGGCGAACGGCGCCCCCGCACTGGAAGCGCCGTTCCCCGACGCCGTGCAGGCGCAATCCGAGCTGGGCGTCTTCACCACCTCGACCGTCGTGCGGGACGCGCACGACGCCGGGGCGACCATCGACTACCTGCGCGCCATGCCACTGCCGAAAGGGACGATCCTGCTGGTCGGCGGTCAGCCCGCCGTGGAGCGCGACAGCGTGGACGCGTTGCTGGATCGGATGCCGTGGATGATCGCGCTGGTCTTCCTGATCACCACGGTGCTGATGGCATTGGCCTTCGGCTCCCTGATATTGCCGTTGCAGGCCGGGCTTCTGAACCTGCTCGGACTCGGCTCCACCCTGGGCATCCTGACCTGGATCTTCGTCGAGGGGCACGGCGCCGGACTGCTGAATTTCACACCGCAGCCGATCATGGCCCTGGTTCTGGTGCTGATCATCTCGGTGATCTACGGCCTGTCCACCGACTACCAGGTATTCCTGCTCGCCCGCATCGTCGAGGCGAGGGCCGAGGGCGCGACGACCACCGAGGCGGTGCGCACCGGCATCGCGCGTACGGGGTGGATCATCACCGCCGCCGCCCTGGTCCTGCTGGTGGTGTGCGGCGCTTTCGCACTGTCTGACCTGGTCATGATGCAGTACATCGCGATCGGCATGGTGGCGGCCTTGTTCATCGACGCCACCATCCTGCGCGTGGTGCTGGTGCCCGCGACCATGAAACTGTTCGGGGAGGCCACCTGGTGGGCTCCGGGTCGGTCGCGCCGCGCGGGTCGGCGCGATGAGCCGAACCGGGGGAGCAGCGAACCCGATGAGGGCCTGGTAGAGGCCAGCCGGGACGAATCCGAGGGGCGGCTCGTCGGAGAACTCCGGTAGCGGCCGACTACCGCTGCGGCTCCTCGGTGCGATTCAGCGCCGCGTCGAACATCGGCCACGACCTGTGCAGATCGTCCTGCCAGTAACCCCAGGAATGGGTGCCGGTGGGCCGGAGATCGAAGGTCGCGGGAATCGCCGCCGCGCGGAGACGGTCCTGCAACTGCCGCGTGCACGCGTTCGCGACCACCTCCAGCGGGGCCCCGAACATGAACTGGTAGAGCAGATTCACCAGACTGCCGCGCGCGCCCGCGAGATTCTCGTTCGGCCCGGGCAGGCCGGTTCCGGTGGAGACGTAGACGGCGGTGCCGCGCAACTTGTCGGCCTGGAGATACGGGTCGTTGGCCCGCCAGGCCGGATCACCGGGCGGCCCCCACATATTGGCGACGGTTCCGCGCTGGGTGGTGACCACGGTCTGGACGATGGCCTGGCCGGCGGGGTCGCTGGTGCGCACGCAGCCGCTGTAGGAGCCGATCGCCCGGTAGAACCCCGGCACAGCCAGTGCGAGCTGGAACACGGCTGTCCCCGCCATCGACACCCCGGCGATGGCGTTCGCCCCGGTGCCGTCGAACTCCCGGTCGACCATCGGTGGCAGTTCCTCGGTCAGGAAGGTGGCCCAACGCTGCCTGCCCAGGACCGGGTCGTCGGCGCGCCAGTCGGCGAAATAGCTGCCCGCCCCGTCCAGCAGCACCACGACGTTCACCTGTTTGTCGGCGAAGAAATCGGTGAGGTCGGTCCGGTCGAGCCAGTTGCCGTCCGTACCGCCGCTCGACCCGTTGAGCAGATACAGGGTGGGCGCGGGCGCATCCGGGTTCGCCGCGCGCAGCAGCGTCATGTTCACGGTGCGGTCCATCGAGGGCGAATACACCTCGAGCTGCGTCTGCCTGCCAGGTCCCGGTCGCAACTCCGCGATCCGTGAGACCTGCACCTCGGCGGGCTCGGCGTGCGCGCTCGTCCACGCACAGGCCAGAGAAAGACACGCGGCGAGCAGTGCCACACTCGTGCGTCGAAGCTGTTCGGACATATCGACTCCTGGTCCCCGGTGGGACGGTTCCGATTCGCAGTCAAGAACATTCGCGGGGTGCGGCGATCGATTTCGGAGCGATCCTGTGGACGTTACCAATCGGCCGAGGCGCGCGTTGGTTCCCGAACCAGCACGTCGGTCGAAGAACTCGGCACGCGGCCGGTTAGGCGTTGGGAGTGCGGGTATGTCGAGTGCAACGCACGCTCGGTCGGTGAGCGTGCCGCACGGACGATTCGGCGTCGGTGATGCTCGGTCTCGGAACCGGTGCACACCTCGTCGGCCCGTGCGTGGAAACCGATGCCGAAGAGGGCATCCGCAGCGGAAGAATCTGGGTGTCGGCATGAATTGCACTGCGAATACGGTCGAGCCGCAACTGGTGACGGTACGCCCGTGGACAACGGCGGTCGTCCACGACGTCGTCCCGCTGACGGGGTTGCGAGATTTCTACGACGTGTCGTTCCATTCGGTGGTCCAGACGATCGCCGCCCAGCAGCGCGCCATCATGAGCCCGGCATTCGGGCTCTACCGAGGCGAACCCGGCGACCTACTCGACGTCGAAGTCGGATTCGCGACCGAACGGCCGGTGATCCCACAGGCGCGGGTCGTCGCCGGATCCCTGCCCGGCGGCGCCGTCGCGCGAACGACACATTTCGGCGGTTTCGACGGCATCGCCGAGGCGTGGGATCGGTTGGGCGCATGGCTCGCCGAACAGAATCTGAGGCCCGCCGCGCATCGGTGGGAGGTCTACGTCACCGATCCCGCCCCGGATATCGATCCCGCCGACCTGCGCACCGAACTCAACTGGCCACTGGTCCTCGCCGATGGCGACCGATAGCCGAAAGTTCCACACATCACGAGCACCCTTGCGGGGCAGGAGAATTCGATGAGCATTCGCGCACGACCTCGCCCGATCGGTCTGGTCGCCCTGATCGCGCTGGCGGCCGCGACGATACTGTCCGGCGGCACCGGCAACGCCGACCCGGGACCTCGACACGAATCGCTCACGGTGTATTCGGCCGCGATGGGCCACGATATCCACCTCGATGTCCTGCTGCCCCCGCGGCCGAGGGCGAGTGCGGTGCTGGTCTTGCTCGACGGCGCCGACGCCGCGAACGACAGCGGTAACCGCACCAGCGATTGGATCACCAAAACCGATGCGGCCCAGTGGTTCAGCGACAAGAACATCACCGTCGCACTTCCGGTCGGCGGTCGCGGCAGCTACTACACCGATTGGCAGCGGTCCGATCCGGTCCTCGGCGTCAACAGGTGGGAGACCTTCCTGACCGACGAACTTCCCGGGGCCATGGCGGCGAACTACGCCGTCGATTCCACCCGAACGGCCATCGCGGGCACGTCGATGGGTGGTCACGCGGCACTGACCCTGGCCGCGCGCCACCCGGGCCGGTACCGGTCCGTGGCGGCGTTCAGCAGCTGCCCCTCCACCGCGGATCCGCGCGCGCAGCAGTCCATCCGGGCCACCGTCGCCTCCCGAGGCGGCAATCCCGATCTCATGTGGGGTCTGTCCGATGATCCGCAGTGGCGCGACCACGACCCCCTGTTACTGGCCGAGAACCTGCGCGGCACCGACCTGCTGATCACCGTCGGCGCCGGACGACCCGACCCGAGGGATTCACCGGGGGACACCTTCGGCGGCGCACCGCTGGAATGGGGTGCGAACATGTGCACCCGCGAATTCGAGGGACGCCTGCGCGAACTGGGAATACCCGCCACTTTCGCCTATCGCCCCACCGGACTGCACGCGTGGCCGTCCTGGGAAACCGACCTCCACAACGCCTGGCCGCGACTGGCCGATTCCCTCGGCATTCCGGACTCCTGAGTCGACGACCGGCGCGGGTGTTCACCGTTCAACCGGGATTCAACAGCGCCGGTAGAAATATTCCGGGTTTCCGGCGGCGACCAATCGGCGGTCACGGAGTATCACGTGCGGTATATCGGACCGACCGCACACCTGCCGGAAGTCCACGTCGAGGGTGTCGGTGTATTCGATATCGAGTACGTGGTCGCCGTAGACATCACTGTAGGAATCGCATTCGTCGAATTGCGCGCATTCCTCCGCCACGGCGAAGTCGAATCCGATCCGCCGTCCGCGTTCGCTCAGTTCGGCGGCGTTCTTCTGCCCGATCGCCACCCCGTGGTCGTGGGCTTTCCGCACCAGCAGCGCGGCCAGCGCCAGATTGTCCTCGGCGGTGAGCAGGCCCCGCGAGCGCGTGAAGGAATCCAGATTGTCGATCTCGACCGCGCGGAACCCTTTTCGCGCACACTCCTCGATGGTGCTTCCCACGGCCTCGGCGATCCGTCGGCGTCGATCGGCGGTGGACGTGTCGAGGATCAGTTCGTCCGGCCAGCCCTCGTCGACGAGCGGTCGACCGCCGGGGCCTTTCAGGACGAGATCGCGGTACTCGCCCGTCCACCGATCCCGCTCGTCGGGTTGGGTCTGAAATCCGTTGACGTAGCACACGTTGTAGAGACCGGCGAGAGGCAGATCGGTGCTGTCGCGCACGACCACGGCGGTGCCCGGCGGCGGGGGATAGGCGCCGCCGAGTTGATAGTCGAAAGCGGTGTCGGTCCGCGAATCCCAGAGGGCGGGCGAGTTTTCCGCCGACACCGGCGTCGGCGCGGTGTCGTCGCCCGGCGGTGACGAACACGCGGCAGTCGCGCCGACGAAGATCAGCACGGCGAGTCTCACGGCCATCGGCACTGCCTTCATCCCACGATTGTGACCGAATGGCTCGCGGAACCCTCCGGGTGCCGAGCGGCGTCGACGCGCCTTGTGTCACACCGGACCCGGTCCGGAAGCCGATTCGACGGGCATGACCTGCGATTATTCCTCCGGGCCGATAGCTTGTCGCCGTGATCGTCCTACTGTCGAGGCGAACCGGGGGGTTGCGCTCCGGGGTGGTCGCAGGAGGGGCGGATGGATACGAATCCAACGGAATCGCGGTGGCAGCCGTCGCCGCGGGCGGTGTTCTCGCGACAGTTCGCGGCACTGTTCGAAGCGGCGGGCAATCCGACATTGCGGCGGGTGGCGGCAGCGACCGAAGCGCGGATGCGGGGCGCGCGGGCAACGGCACAGAAGGGCGCGGTCTCGGTACAGTGGATCAGCGACTGGAAAGGGGGCCGCAATGTTCCCGCGAGGTTCGAATCCCTGGTGCCTGTCCTGCTGACGCTCATCGGCGAGGCACGGAAATCCAGTGGGCCGGTGCCACCGGCACTGCTGGATATGCAGGAATGGAAGCGATTGTGGACCGCGTCCAACGATTGGGATCCCGATTCCGAGATTTCCGAATGCCCCTACCTCGGACTGACCTCGTACCGGCGCCGCGACGCGGAGTTGTTCTTCGGCCGGTCCCGGCCCACGGGGGTCGTCCGTGTCTGGTCGCTGCCGGAATCAGTGTTGCCCGACCACGCGGAGTGGATATACGCCCCGGTCTTCGACGCGGCGAGGCGGCGGATGGTCGCCATCACCGAGGATGCGCTCGAGATCTGGGATACGTCGGAGACCTTGGGGATCCGACGAGTCGGCAGGCTGGACATGCGACCGGGGCGGTCGAATGCCCCCGCGCTGAGTCCCGACGGCCGCACCGTCGCCTTCGTCGATGACCGCATCACCTCGGTGTCCTTCAGCGCCGATGGACGAATGCTCGCCACCGCCGAGCGAGATTTCGTGCGGCTGTGGGATTTCTCCGATCCCGCTGCGCCTGTCGCGATCCGGCACGCCATTGTGCGCTACCCGGATTTCGAGGGCCGGACCTCGGCGACCTTCCACGGAACGACGACCTGTTCGGAGTCGGCGCGGGCACCGAGGCACACCACTGGAACTTGGACCCCGCGCCCGTGATCAGCCGGATCTGCGATATCACCCGCGTGGTGTTGACCGAGCAGGTGTGGCGCGACCACCTGCCGGGACTACCGTACGACCCACCCTGCGATTGGCGGTGGGACGAGCGGAAATGCCCTCCGTCGTCGTGTGGGCGACGGCGGGCACTCCGTCAGCGCACGGCTCGAGCGGGACGACTTTTGCGGACGCGATCCGGATCCGATCACCATTTCCCGTCCTCGACCGGCTTGTCGCCCAACTGTATGACCGGAAGCGGCTTGTCGGGAACGGGATCATGGCCCTCGTCGGCCAGCCACTCACCGGTGGGGCGGACGGCGGCGAGATCCTCGGAGGGCGCGAGATCCTCGGCGTCGCTGTCGTAGTAGTCGAACCACGGAAGGCCGTGTTCGGCATAGGAATGCGCGGTCACCGGGGTGCTCGGCGCCGGTTCGCCGGTGATCTCCTGCCATTCGGCCGCCGAGACGAGGTGGACGAAGATCCGTCCGTCGGCGTCGGATCGATAGTCGGCGACGGGACGGGGATCGGTGTAGATCTCCTGGCGCATCGTGCCACCGGCCCCGAGTCCCATCGCCCGTGCCTTCCGTGCGGTGGGGACCGAACCCGGACGGGCGGGCGCAGCGCCGTAGGCGGGGGACGGCGCTGCCCCGGCGGGGGCGGGCGGCGGTACCGCACCGTAGGCGACCGGGGTCGGCCGCGCGGAGCGGGCACGCTGTTCGGCCTCCCACGCGGTACGTGCCGTCTCGGTGAGGGTGTGCACCGCGACCTGGATGCCACCCCACTGTTCACTACCGGTGACCTGACCTTCGACCGTGGCGCCGAGTCCCAGCGGCATCGCGACGAACTGACGGACCGTGCCCTTCCCCGAATTGATGCCGTCCAGCCACGGCTGCTGCGGCAGCGGGACATAGTTCTGGGGTTTGCCGACCAGCGCGTCGCTCCACGGTGTGCCGGAGATCGCGCACACCTTCCCGACGCCGACCTTCAGCGCCGCGGGTGCGTGCGCGGAAAACCTCAGCCACATGGCTTCGCGCTGATACACCGGCAACATCACCCCGCCACGTTCGCGCCACTGTTCGGGAACCGTGCCGGGGTAGTCGGCGACCCGGCGCAGTGGGAACGGCCCCAGGCCGGGAGGCAGCGGGTAGGTGCCGGTTTCCGGCAGTCGCAGGGTGCGGATGAACGTCACCCGGACCTGTCCGGGCAGCTTCAGCGCATCGCCGACCAGTTCTACTTCCGTGGCCATACTCGCACCTCTCGATCGTCGCGGACGGGACTCGACCGGTCGGTCCCCCGCGCGCGCCCGTCCTCCGTCGGGCACGCGCGACCGCCATGGTGCCCGCGAACGAGATGGCGCGCAAACACCCACCGGCGGGCCCGCGCAGCCGCCGATCTACCGTGCCAGTGCCCCGAGCACGGTGTCGGCGAGTTCCGGGCGACAGACCAACAGATCCGGCAGGTAGGGGTCCGGCTCGTTGTAGCGCAGTGGCGAGCCGTCGAGCCGTGACACATGCAGACCCGCCGCCGCGGCGACGGCGACCGGTGCGCACGAGTCCCACTCGTACTGGCCGCCGGAATGCGCGTAGACATCCGCCTGCCCGCGAACGACAGCCATGGCCTTCGCGCCCGCCGAACCCATCGGGACCAGCGTGGCGTCGAGGTGTTCGAGCAGCGAGGCGACGCACGTCGGCGGACGTGTCCGGGAGATGACGAGGCGGCGAGATGATCGTCATCGATCGCGCTCATCCCTGCTGCTCCGGCGGCGGTGCGAGTACGTTCGCGCGACGCAGGCAGTCGACGACGGCCTCGGCAGACACCTCCGGGGTCACGGCGCCGCTCGTGTCGAGTCGTAACTCCGGTGACGCGGGTGCTTCGTAGGGTGAGTCTATTCCGGTGAAATCGATCAATTCACCCTGTCGGGCTTTGCGGTAGAGGCCCTTTCGGTCGCGGGCTTCGGCGACCTCGAGCGGGACGTTCACGTGGACCTCGAAGAACTCGCCGTCGGCGAACGCGTCGCGCGCCCGCTGCCGTTCCGCGCGGAACGGAGAGATGAACGCTGCCAGCACGATCAGACCCGCGTCCACCATCAGCCCGGCCACTTCCACGACGCGGCGGATGTTCTCGACCCGGTCGGCTTCGGTGAACCCGAGATCGGCGTTCAGGCCGTGGCGCACATTGTCCCCGTCGAGCAGATAGGTGTGGAAACCTTGTTCCTGCAAACGCTTTTCGACGAGATTCGCGATGGTGGACCTGCCCGCGCCGGACAGACCGGTGAACCCGGACGACCGCGGGCCGCTGGCCTTTCTGCGCGGCTCTGAGCAATGCCGAGATCGGAATGCAGACGACGTCGGTGAGTCCGAAGCCGCGCACGACCTCGGACGCCGCCGCGAGAATTCGGTCCCGCGTCTGCGCCGCCCGCGCGCGCCGCAGGGGGCTGTCGTAGGCCCGCCGCGGGGTCGCCCCCGCCTCTCCGTCGTTCTCCGCCATTTCCCTCATGTCCAGGTCACGATACCGACGCCGATTGTCGTCGGACGGCGGCGGAGGCCGGGTGGATCGAGCTCGACCCACCCGCGAGACCGAGGGTCACATCGGGTAGATCGGGTGTTTGCGCGGATTGAATTCCGGCCGCACCGACTGCTTGTCGCGCAACAGGCGCAGCGCGTGCCGGATCTCCAAACGGGTGGTCGACGGTTCGATCACCGCGTCGATGTATCCGCGTTCGGCGGCGATCCACGGGGTGGCGATCGTCTCGTTGTACTGGTTGACCATGAACTCGCGCGCCGCGGCGCGGTGTTCCTCGGGGACCGCGGCCAATTGTCGTTTGCCGATGAGGTCGACCGCGCTCTCGGCGCCGATCACCGCGATCCTGGCGGTCGGCCAGGCGAAACTGATATCGGCGCCGACCTGCCTGGCGGCCATCATTCCGTAGGCGCCGCCGTAGGACTTGCGGACCACCAGGTTGATGATCGGCACCGTCGCCTCGATGATCGCGCGCGGAACCCGGCCGCCGCGAATGATCACGCCGTTGGCCTCCTGCTCGAGGCCGGGCAGCACACCGGGGGTGTCGACGACGAACACCAGCGGGATGTTGAACGCGTCGCAGAGCCGGATGAAATAGGTCGACTTGTCCGAGCAGGCGGCGTCGATGGAACCGCCGAGTACCAGCGGCTGGTTGGCGATCACCCCGACCGGATATCCGTCGACCCGGGCGAATCCGGTGATCAGATTGGGCGCGAACGCGGCGCGGATCTCGTGGAACTCGCCGTCGTCGAAGATCCGCAGCAGGATCTCGTGCATGTCGTATCCGGAGCGATCGGAATCCGGGATGATCGAGTCGAGTTCGCGGTCGCTCGCGGTGACCTCCGGTTCGAGGCCGGGGTTGACGATCGGCGGCTGTTCGATGCAGCTCGTCGGCATATAGCTGAGGTAGTTGCGGGCCCAGTCGTAGGCTTCCTGCTCGGTCTCGGTCACGTGGTGCAGGGTGCCGCGAGTCGCCTGTACCTCGGCGCCGCCGAGCGCCTCGGCGGTGATGTCCTCACCGTTGACGGCTTTGATCACGTCCGGACCGGTGACGAACATGTACGAATCCTTGGTACCGATCAGCACATCGGTGTTGATCGGTCCGTACACCGACCCCGCGGCGCATTTGCCGAGAATGATCGACACCTGCGGCACATATCCCGACAACTTCTCCAGCACCCGGGAGATGTTGCCGAACGAGGCGATCGATCCGACCGCGTCCTGGATGCGCGCGCCACCGGAATCGTTGATGGTCACGACCGGGCAGGCGTTGTCGAACGCGAGTTGCAGCGCGCGCATGAATTTGCGGGCCGAGGTCACCCCGACCGACCCGCCGTACACCGTCTGATCGTGGGCGATCACTACCACCGGGCGGCCCCCGATCGTCCCGCGGCCGGTGACCAGGCCGTCACCGTAGAGGGCGTCCGGCTGGTCGGGCTGGCGAGCCAGCGCGCCGAATTCCACGAGGGTGCCGGGATCGAGCAGCATGTTCAGACGCTGGCGGACGCTCGGAACGCCCTTCTTCTCCCGTTTGGCGATACCGGCCTCACCCGCTGGCTCCTCCGCGATCGAGAGGATCTTGACGAGTTCATCGAGCTTTGCCTTGGTATCGACCACGCCTACTGCCACCTTCCAGACCAACTGTGTGCTGCTGGCGATGGTAAGCGGTATCTACGGTGAATCGGTCATCGTGCTGGAAGCCCTAGACAGATCACAGTCGTCGACGGCCTGACATTGCGTTCCGAACAATGCCAGCACAAGCAGAGACGACGCACGCGGACCCGGTCGGCAGTCCGGTCAGGTGTCGGCGGCGCGGAATTCGAGCAGGCAGCGCTGATCGGTCAGGTCGACCACGGCGTCGAGTACGAGTCCGTGGGCGGCGGCAAGGGCGCGGAACTCCTCGACCCGGCGTTCACGTCCCGCGAAGATCACCAGCATGGCCAGGTCGAACTCGGTGTTCGCGCGACGTCCGCCGACCGGTTCGACGACGAGAACGCGGCCGCCGGGACCGAGGGCCTCGACACAGCGCGCGAGTATCCGGTGCGCGTGCTCGTCGTCCCAGTCGTGGAGAATGTCACACAGCAGATACGCCTGTGCCCCCGCCGGGAGCGGATCGAAGAAGCTCTGCGCGCTCACCCGAACTCGGTCCCGCACCCGGTGCGCGACGAAGGTACCGACCGCCTCGGTCGCGGTGGGTTCCAGGTCGATCAGGTGGCCGCGAACCCGAGGATGGGCGGCGAGGATCGTGGCGAGCAGGGTGCCGTGACCGCCGCCGACGGCCGTTGTCGGCGTCGGCGTCGGCGCACAGTGTCGCGCCGTAATCGGTGGTCCGGTAGCCGGTAGATGTGCCCTCGACGATCCCGAGGGTTTCGAGGTGGCCGAGCAGCAGGTGCAGCGCCACCGGTGCCAGGTCGAGTTCGTGCGCGACGCGGTCGACGGTGGCGCCGTCACCGCGCAGCCGGTCAGGCAGGCCGAGGGTCACCGCGATCCGCAACGCCATCGGTGTGGCCAGGCCCGCGAGGTTTCGGATCGCGGCGACAGGGTTGTGCTCGTTCACCTGTCGAGGGTGGCACGTCCGGCGCATTCGTCTCGAACCGAATCCTGTTCGGCGAGCGTGGGTTCGGTGGCAGCCTCGAGTAGGCGCCGGTCCGCGAAGCCGTGGGCCCTGGCGGCGACGACCACGACGAGTGTCGGGACGAGCAGCGCCAGGACGGTCCACGGAAACACCTCGGGCCCGAACGCGTCCAGCAGCACACCGCCGACTATGCCGCCGCCCGCCATCGCCACGTTCCACAGCGTGACCAGCATGGCCAACGCGGTGTCGGCGGCCTCGCCGCCCGCGATCGCGACCGCGGTCTGCAACAGGGTCGGCACGCCGCCCCAACCGAGCCCCCACAGGGCGGCCGCGACGTATACCAGGACGATCTCGCCGGAGGACACGGCCAGACCCGCGACCGCCACGGCGACAAGAACCGTTGCGGCGATGGTCGATACGCGCAGTCGGCGATCGATGTGCGCGCCGACGAACCAGATGCTCACCAGCGAGGCGATCCCGAAGACCAGCAGTACTTCGCCGACCGCGTCGCCGAGGTCCCGCTCCTCGAGAAAGGTGGACACGTAGGTGTAGAGGATGCTGTGGGCCAGTACGAACGTCAGCGTCACGAACAGCACCGCGCCCACTCCTGGCACCTTCGCGGTGGCGACGAGGGGGATCCGGCCCGCGCGGCCCGGCCCGTCGAAATCGGGCACGGTCACCGCGATCCAGCCGATCAGCACCACCGCGATCACCGACATCACCCCGAAGGTGACCTGCCAGCCGAACGCGTCGCCGAGGAACGTCCCGACCGGAATCCCCAGCGACAAGGCCAGCGGAATACCCGCCATGACGATCGCGATCGCCTTGCCCTGCAATGCTTTCGGAGCCATACGTACCGCGTATCCGGCGAGCAGTGCCCACACGATGCCCGCGCCTACCCCGGCGACGAACCTGGCGGCGAGGGTGAGGGCGAACACCGGCGATACCGCCGTCACCGTATTCGCGACGAGGAAGCCGATCACCCCGACCAGCAGCAGTCGTTTGCGCCGCCACCCGGCCGTCACGATGGACAGCGGGATCGCCGTGGCCGCGGTGCCGATGGCGTAGACCGTCACCAATTGTCCGGTCGCCGATTCGCTGACGTGCAGGTCGGCGCTCATACCCGGCAGCACCCCCGCGGGCAGGGCCTCGGTCAACACCGTGAGGAAGGCGGCGATGGTCAGGGCGAGCAACGTCGGAATCGGCAGCGGTGAGCCGACCTTCGGGCTGTTTTTGTGTTCGACCATTTTCGTATGCTCGAACCTTCACATTGATGTGAAGGTCAAGGCTCGCGCGACTGTGAGGTAGGGCACATGCGAATCGGTGAATTGGCGAACAGGACCGGTACGTCCCGCCGTCTCCTGCGGTACTACGAGGAGCAGGGCCTGATCGTCTCGCAGCGGGCAGTCAACGGGTACCGCGAATACGACACCGCGTTCGTCGACCGGGTCCTCCAGATACGCGGCCTGCTCGACGCGGGCCTGCCGACCCGGATCATCAAGCAGATCCTGCCCTGCCTGAACAAGCCGCGCGTCATCCATTTCTCCGACGCCACCCCGGAGATGATCGCGACCCTGGAACACGAGCGCGACCGGATGACGCGGCGGATCGAGGTGCTCGTCCGCAACCGGGACGCCGTGGCCGAATACCTCGAAACCGTCCTCGAAGGTGACCGGATCGCCGCCGAATCCTGACCGGCTCGGTGCCGTGGGCCGAACCCGGGGCTCAGCCGGCGGGCGGCGGCGGATCGAGCGGTGCGTTCCAGCCTTCGACCGCGCCGACACCCGCGCCGATCACCGCGCCCGCGAGCACCGCGGGCACGGCGACCAACGCCGCGACCATGGTCGCACCGACGACTGGCCCCACGACCAGGCCGGTCGGCAGGAACGGGATACCGAAGACGAACCCGGCCACACCACCGACGACCGCGCCGACTGCCGCGGCGACGGGTGCGACCACCACGCCGCCGATGACCGCGCCGACCGCGGCGTCGCCGACCATCTGCGCCGCCATCTCGTCGGAGCGCGCCTGATCGACGCCGTTGCTGTCGAGCACGTCCGAGACCACGTCCTCGACCTCGGCCGCACCCGCGTTGATCTGGGCGGCCTGCTCCGCGGGCACGATGCTGGGCCGGGAGAGTTCGACGTTGCCGACGCGGATCTCGTTCGCCTGGGGCAGCGCGTTCGGTTCGGGCTCGTCGACCGCTGTCATGGCGGGCATCGGCTCACTCGAATCGGTCCACGCCGTCGGCGCGGGTGCGGCGACCTCGGGGGTCACGCCGAGTGCGTCGGTGATGATCCGCGTGAAGTCCTCGCCGGGCGAGGGAGGTTGCCCGGCGTCGGTCGGTGGGGCGCCGAACGGGATGGCGCCGATCAGGCCGGTGTCGATGGCGGGCACGGGGAAGGAGAAGGGGAGTTGTCCGGCCGATGCGATGCCCGGCTGGTCGTCGGCGACAGCGGGCGTTGTCCCCGCTACCGCCGCGCAAACGGCACCGCCCAGCACGACGATGGCGGGGCGTAAGAGGGAGGAGCGGTGCGAAGCGGTGGGCCTGCGGTATGTGCCCATGGGCTACCTCATTCCTCAGTAGGACCTACGGTTCTGATTCGACGCTGCTCAGCTCGCGGACGGTGGGGAATGCCGCATTGCCGATACCCGATACGGCGCGGAGTATCGCGTCGTATCCCACTTCATCGAGACGACTACCCGGCTGCGCAGTTTACCAACCGTGCGTTCGACCGTCGACGGATTCATTTATTGCCGACTCCGCGGATGAATTGTCGTCGGTAAGCGGCCGAGCATCCGGTCGCGTATCCCTATATAGTGAGCGTCGCATACCGGGTGCCGTTGATGATCATTGCGGACGGAGTTGCTCCCCGATATGATTACTGATTCAAGCTGTTCGCCGACACAGCTAGCGTGATTCGGCGGCTGCCGGTCGGAATATTTCGGCCAACGGGGTTCGGCAAGTCGGGGACCAGCATCCCGCTTGCCAGGGGTGCGACGAATCCGTTGCGCAAATCGACGACAGAGCTGTCGTGCGATTCGGCACAAATTGGTGCAAGACCCTACTTCTCAGATCTGTGCGGTGCAACCGATGAATCATAACGATATCTGCTTTCCGCCCGACGAATCCCACGGCGACCCGTACGACCGGGTTCGCGCGTCGACCGCCGACGGTCGACGCTGGAATCGCCGCGTACGACTCAAACATTCGCATTCGTGACGATTCGACGCGGGTGATGGCCTCCGGCCGAACCCGCCCACGGTCGCCTCACGTTCTCCAGCCACCGAGGCCCTGACCTCCGGGTGGCGTCGCGAGCTCTCGAATCGTGCTGATTCCGTCCTCGGCCTGCGCGAATGACGCGTCCGGGGCGGTCAGGGGTCGCCAGTGACTCCCGAGGGCCGTTCGCTCCGCAAATGATGAATGCATGGAGGTCAGATGACCACGTCCCAGCGTAACTTCGACAGCCGTTCCGGGCGGTCCAACTCATCGCAGGCCGGCTCATCCGAATTTTCCGGTCAAATGATTTCCGGCAACGGTTCCGAAGCGCGCAGCGGCAATGGATCCATGAACGATGCATCCTTCGATGTGCTTCGTCTGTCCGCGGCACAGCGGGGAATATGGTTCGCGCAACATCTCGCGGGCGCCTCCCCGATATCCGTTGCACAATATGTCGAGATCGTTGGCGAATTGAAACCCGAATTACTTGTCGAGGCCTGCAAGACCGCCGGTCGAGAATTCGGGTCGGGGCATCTACGTCTCATCGAAGTCGACGGCGAACCGCGTCAGTTCGTCGATCTGACACAAGAGCCCGCCGTAGCGGTCACGGATTTGCGTCGTTACGTCGATCCGGTGGCGACCGCGCATCGGCTGATGGTAGAGGACTATTCGAACCCGCTGGATTTGCTGAGCGACCGTCTCATGACCTGCGTCGTGTACCGGGTCGGCGAGAATCATTTCCTCTGGTATCAGCGCGCGCACCACATCGCCCTGGACGGCTACGCGGCGGTCACGATAATGCACCGAATTCGCCAGCTGTACAACGCTTGGGTACATGGAGAAGAAGCTCCGCCGTCGACGGCGGACGATCTCGCCGATGTCATCGAGCAGGATCTGACCTACCGGGGTTCGACACGATTCGAGAACGACCGCAAGTACTGGACCGAACATCTGGCGGGCGCGCCGCCGGTGGTGAGCCTCGCCGGTCGCGTCAGCAAACCCACGATTCATCCGATCCTCGTCAGCGTCCCGCTGCCGGAGGACACCGCGAAACTACTCGACGCCGCCGTGCTGGACCGCGGCACGAGCGTCGCGCCGATCATCGTCGCGGCCTTCGCGACCTACCTCGCCCGGATGACCGGTAGCGACGAGGTACTGCTGAGCCTGCCGATCTCGGGCCGGCATTCGGCGGTGCTGCGACGCTCGGGTGGCATGGTCGCCAATGTCGTCCCATTGCGTGTGCCGATCGCGGGCCTCACCGTCGGTGCGGTGACCGCCGCCACTCAGGGCGAGCTGACCAGTGCGCTTCGTCGGCAGCGCTACCGCCAGGAGGACATCTTCCACGACATGGGGATCGCGCGCGACGAGGCCGCGTCCTTCGGCCCCGCCGTGAACCTCATGATGCTCGAGAACGAGATGGTGCTCGGTGAGACGACCGGCCGCCTGAACGTCCTGACCTCGGGACCCACCGCCGATCTGTTCGTCAACATCTACCCGGGCGCGGGCAAGGACAGCACCCACATCGATTTCCAGGGCAATCCGAACGTCTACAGCCCGGACGAACTCGCGGGACACCACAGGCGCTTCGTGATGTTCCTGCACAACTTCCTCGCGGGCGGCGCGGACCACCAGGTCAGCCGCCTGCCCCTGCTCGAGCCCGAAGAACGGTCGGCGCTGCTGCCCGTGCGCGGTCCGCGCAGCATCGGAACCCGGCTGCTCCCGGACATCCTCGCCTACAGCGCGCAGCGCGATCCGCGCGCGATCGCGATCATGTCGAGCGGGCGAACCGTGACCTACGGCGAGCTCGACACCCGATCCTCCCAACTGGCGCGGCAGCTGATCGCCGAAGGGGCGGGCCCGGACACGGTGGTGGCGATCGTGCTGCGACGCTCGGTCGAATCGGTCACGGCGGTGTGGGCGGTCGCGAAGGCCGGGGCCGGGATCGTGCAGGTGGATCCGGAGTATCCGCGCAAACGTATCGAGCACATGATCGCCGACAGCGGCGCGCGAGCGGTGATCACCCTCGGTGCCTACGGCGAACGACTACCGGATTCGGTGCACAGGGTGGTTCTCGACGATATCGACACCGTGCGGAGCTGCGCCGACGCCGCGGCGGGCCCGATCCGCGACGAGGAGCGGATCCGCCCGCTGCGGGCGGCCAACCTCGCCTATATGACCTATACGTCGGGATCGACCGGAGTGCCGAAGGGGGTACAGGTCACCTACACCGGCATCGCCAATCTCGTCGCCGACCGGACCGAGGCGTACGGTCTCGACGCGTCCTCGCGGGTGTCCTACGCGCTGTCGCCCAGCTTCGACGCCTCGATGGAACAGTTCCTGACCTGCTTCGCGAACGGCGCGACGCTGGTGATCGTGCCGCCCGAGGTGATCGGTGGCGAGAAACTGACCGCACTGCTCGCCGACGAAGGCGTGACCCACCTGACGCTGACACCGGCGATGCTGGCCACCGTGGATCCGGGTCGGCTGACCGATCTGCGCGTGGTGGTGGTCGGCGGCGACGCCTGCCCGCCGCATGTCATCGAGCGGTGGGCACGAACCTGTGCCATGCACAACGAGTACGGGCCCACCGAGACGACCGTGACCGCCGCGGGCGCGGTCATGGAACCCGACGGCGAACCGACCGTCGGCACCCCCATTCGTGGCGTATCGGCCATGATCCTCGACCGCACCCTGCAACCGGTGCCGAAGGGCACCGCGGGCGAGCTGTATCTGTCCGGCCCCGGCTCGGCGCGCGGCTACAGTCACCTCGTCGACCAGACCGCGGCCCGTTTCGTCGCGAATCCGTACGGCGGTTCGGGGGACCGGATGTACCGGACCGGCGATATCGCGCGCTGGGCGGGCGAGGGTTCGGCGATGACGCTGGAGTTGATGGGCCGCACCGACTTCCAGGTGAAGATCCGCGGATACCGGATCGAACCGGGCGAAATCGATGCGGCGCTCGCCGGACACCAGGATGTGGATCTGTCGGTCACCGTGCCGCTGCGCAACAACGCGGGCGTGACCGTGCTCGCCTCCTATGTGGTCGCGGTGCGCGGCCGTCGGGTCGATCCGACCGAACTCGAGCGGTTCGCGCGCGAGTCCCTGCCGCCGCATATGGTTCCCGCGGTGATCCTGCCGATGGACAGCCTCCCGGTGAACGCGTTCGGCAAGGTCGACCGAAACGCGTTGCCCGAACCTGTCTTCCGCTCCGAATCGGCGAGCAGACTGCCCGCCACCCCCGGGGAGACGGTGCTGGCGGCGCTGTTCGCCGAGATACTCGGCGTGGAGCAGGTCGGCGCGGACGACAGTTTCTTCGCGCTGGGCGGTGACAGTATCCTGTCGATCCAGCTGGTGGCGCGCGCCAAGGCCGCGGGTCTGGCGTTCTCCACACAGGATGTGTTCTCGCACAAGACCGTCGCGGCCCTGGCCGCCACCGCCACCGACGCGGGAGCCGATCAGCGTCTGGTCGAACTGCCCGGCGGCGGTGTCGGGGCGATGCCGCTGTCGCCGATCATGCACGCGATGCTTGAGCGAGGGCATTTCGACCGGTTCACCCAGGCCGCGCTCATCGAACTCCCGGACGGAATCGAGCGCGCGGAGCTCGTGCGCGCGCTGACCGCGGTGATCGACCACCACGACATCCTGCGCGCGGTGCTGTGCGGCATCGACTCCGATGACCCGCACCTCGAGGTGGGCGAACCGGGATCGGTGGACATCGACGCCGCCCTGGTCCGCGTCGACCTCGACCGGCGCGATGCCGCGGAAATCGACGCGTATCTCCAGGCGGCCGCCGACCGGCTCGATCCCCGTGCCGGTGTGCTCACGCAATTCGTCTGGATGAGCGATCGCGACGGCACCGCCCCCGATCTGTTGTGGCTGGTCGTCCACCATCTCGCGGTCGACGCGGTGTCGTGGCGCATCATCCTCACCGACCTCGCGCAGGCGTGGCAGCAGATCCGCGAGGGCGGCGACCCGCGTTTCGCCGCCGCGACGACCTCGGTCCGCCGGTGGTCCCACGGTCTGGTCGAACAACTGCCCGAACGGCGCTCGGCGGAACTCGAACGGTGGAAAGCGGTTCTCGCCCAGGGCGATCAGCTTCTCGGTGCCCGACCGCTCGATCCGGATCGCGATACCGGGGACACGGCGGGCAAGATCCGGCTGCGTCTCCCGGCCGAGGTCACCGAGGCGGTCCTCACCACGATCCCGGCCCGCTTCCACGGCGGCGCCAACGACGCGCTGCTCGGGGCGCTCGCCTTGGCCCTGGCACGGTGGCGGCGGACGCGGGATATGACCGTCGGCGGTGAGGTCATCTCGCTGGAGGGTCACGGGCGCGAGGAACAGGCCGTGCCGGGGGCCGATCTCGTCGGCACCGTCGGCTGGTTCACCACCCGATTCCCGGTCCGGCTCGCCCTGCGCGACATCGACCTGGACGACGCGTTCGCCGGCGGCGAGGCCGCGGGACTGGCGATCAAGCAGGTGAAGGAACAGTTACGGGCGGTGCCGGACAACGGCATCGGCTACGGGATGCTGCGCGCCCTCGACCCGCGGGGGCACGCCGAACTCGGGAGTTCACCGGAACCCCAGATCAGCGTCAACTACCTGGGACGCGTTGCCGCGCACGAATATTCGGGACCGTGGGCGCCGACCGCCGAATTCGACGCGCTCACCGCGACGACCGATCCCCGGATGGCGCTGGCCGCCGTACTCGATATCAACGCGATCGCCGAACAGGGCCCCGACGGGCTCGAACTCGACGCGACCTGGGAATACGCCGCACAGGTGCTGCCCGCCGCCGATGTCGAGGAACTCGCCGATCTGTGGGTGCGGGCGCTGGGCGCGCTGGCCCGGCACGCGCGCTCCGACACCGCGGGCGGATTCACCGCCTCGGACTTCCCGCTGGTCGAGGCCACGCAGGACGATATCGACCGCTGGCTGCGGGAATACCCGTCGATGACCGACGTGTGGCCGCTGACCGCGTTGCAGTCCGGACTGCTGTTCCACGCCATCTACGACGGTGACGGCGTCGACGGCTACATCGTGCAGGCCGCGCTCACCCTCGGCGGGAAGGTGCACGCCGAACGGATGCGCCAGGCCGCCCAGGCACTCATCGACCGGCACGACAGCCTGCGGGCCGCGTTCGTGGAGAGCAGCGACGGGCCGCGCCAGATCGTGTTGCGCGATGTCCGGGTCGATTGGCGGCAATCGGATATCACCGATATCGGCGATGCCGGAGACCGCGAGCGCGAACTACGGCGACTGGCCACCGCGGCGACGGAGTCGTTCGATCCGGCCCGTCCGCCGCTGGTGCGATTCCATCTCATCCGCGTGGCCGACGAGGAGTTCCAGCTACTCATCACCAACCACCACATCGTCCTCGACGGCTGGTCGATGCCGCTGATCGTCCACGATCTGCTCGCGTACTACATATCCGACGGCGGCGCGGCCGAACTCGCGCAGATGCGCTCCTACCGGGACTATCTACAGTGGCTGCACGCACAGGACGGTGAGGCCGCGACGAACGCGTGGCGGCAGATGCTCGCCGGGATCGAGAGCCCGACGCGGGTCACGGGCAGGCCGGATCGCACGGTCACCGCCCGCAACGGCGAAGTCGACCTGAGCCTCGATCCGGAGACCACCGCCGCGGTGTTCGGCCTCGGCCGCTCCCACGGAGTCACCGCCAACACCTCGCTACAGGTGGCGTGGTCGCTGCTGCTCACGGTCATGACCGGACGGTCGGATGTGGTCTTCGGCAATACCGTGTCGAACCGCCCGCCGCAGATCCCCGGTATCGAGCGCATGATCGGTCTGTTCATCAACACGCTGCCGGTGCGGGTCCGGCTCGACCCCGACGAAACCGTGGCCGAACTGCTCGTGCGCGCGCAATCCGAGCAGGCCGCCATGCTGGATCACCTGCACATCGGTCTGTCGGAGTTGCAGCGCGCCACCGGGATCGCCGACATGTTCGACACGGTGACGGTGCTGGAGTCCTATCCGCTCGACCGGGAGGGATTGAAGCGCAGTCTCGCCGACGCCGGACTGCAATTCGTCGATCTGGTCGCCCACGATGCCACGCCGTATCCGCTGAGTTTGCAGGTGACCCCGCCGCGTCCGGTGCGCGCGGGCCGGTCCGACCCGGGCGAGCCCGGCTGCTACCTGGTGACATTGCGATTCGCCACCGACCGGCTCGGGCCGCAGGAGGCCCGCACGCTGCTCGAACGGTACGAATTGATCCTGCGGCAGATCGTCACCGATCCCGCCGAGAAGGTCGCGGCCGTCGCCTCGTGCTGGGATTCCGAACGCGCCGAACTGCTGTCGATCGAAAGCGGCTCGCCCGCGGAGGAACTCACCCTGCGCGACATCCTGTCCGCGACCGCGTGCCGGTATCCGGACGCGCCGGCGGTGCGCTGCGGTGATATCGCGCTGACATATCGCGAGCTGGAACACCGCGCTGACCGGGCAGCCGCCGAATTGATCGACCGTGGTGCCCGTCCCGAGTCGTTCGTCGCCCTGGCCGTTCCCCGATCGGTCGAACTGGTCGTGGCGATCTGGGCCGTGGCGAAGACCGGCGCCGCCTTCGTGGCGCTCGATCCGGGTAACCCGCCCGAACGGATCGCGGAGCTGCTGTCCGACTCCGGGAGCACACTCGGGATGACGGTCGACGCTGTCGCCTCGCGCCTTCCGGAATCGGTCGACTGGTTGTACCTGGACGATATGCCCGCCGTGCACCGCTCGACCGGCGAACCCGTGGTGGCGGGCGAGCTGCGGCCCGACAACGCGGCCTACATGATCTACACGTCCGGATCGACGGGCAAGCCGAAGGCGGTCGAACTGAGTCACCGAGGTCTGGCCGATCTCGTCGCCGCACAAGCGGAAGCCTTCGGCGCGGACGCCGATTCGGCGGTCCTCCAGGTCGCCTCGCCGGGCTTCGACGCCTGCCTGTCGGAGGTACTGCTCGCCCACAGCAGCGGCGCCTGCCTCGTGGTGGCGCCGCCGCACGTGTACGCGGGCAGTGATCTCGCGGAACTGATTCGGGCGGAGAAGGTTTCGCACGCCATCATCACCCCGTCGGCACTCAATACGATGGATCCGTCCGGACTGCCGTCGCTGCGGGCCATCGCGGTCGTCGGTGAGGCGACCGGATCGGACACCGTGAACCGGTGGGCGCCGCGGCGCAGGCTGATGAATCACTACGGACCCACCGAAACCACCATCTGGGCAACCGGTTCGGAGGTGCTGCGGCCCGGTGAACCGGTGACGATCGGGCGTCCGATCCGCGGTGTCACGGCGACGGTCCTCGATATGTGGATGCGTCCGGTGCCGGTCGGGGTGGTCGGCGAACTCTATCTCGGCGGACCGGGACTCGCCCGAGGCTATTTCGATCGCCCCGGGGTGACCGCGTCCCGATTCGTCGCCGACCCGCGCTCGGCAGGCGGTGAGCGGATCTACCGCACCGGCGATTCCGTGCGCTGGGTCCGTGGCCAGGACGGATTGGAACTGGATTACCTCGGCCGCAACGACCAGCAGGTCAAGATCCACGGCCTGCGGATCGAACCAGGCGATGTCGACGCCCACCTGGCGCGTCACGGCGCGGTGTCCAGCGTCGCCACCGTCGCCCAGCAGGGACCGGCGGGTCAGCCCGTCCTGGTGTCCTACATCGTCGCCGCGTCGGGCGCCACGCTCGACGTGCGGGCGTTGCACGAAGACCTCGCCGACACCCTCGCCCATTACATGAACCCGACGGCGATCGTGGAACTGGATTCGATGCCGCTCACCCCGACCGGCAAGATCGACCGTAAGGCGCTGCGCGAGCGCGCCTTCCGTTCGGAGAGCGAGGGCGGCAGGCCGCCGTCGACGCCCGCCGAACATCTCATGGCGCAGTTGTTCGCGGATGTGCTGCATCTGGAGAACGTCTCGGCGGACAGCAACTTCTTCACTCTCGGCGGCGACAGCATCGTCTCGATGCGGTTGGTGGCCCTGGCCAGATCCGCCGGACTCACCATCACTCCCCGAAATGTGTTCGAGGGCAAGACGGTCGCCGCCCTCGCCGCGATCGCGCGCGGCGAACCGGCTCCCGTGCCGATAGAGGAACGGCCCCTGCATCGGACCGGCCACCGCGGCGAGGCACGCGCGTACCGGCCCTCGGATTTCCCGCTCGTGGCCCTCGCGCAACCCGATATCGAACGACTCGAGCAGCGGTATCGTGCGCTGGCCGACGTGTGGCCGCTGTCGCCGATGCAGTCCGGCATCCACTTCCACTCGATGTTCGACCAGGACGCAGTCGACAACTACACCGTGCAGACGATGATCGGCTTCTCCGGCGAGGTCGACGGTGAGCGCCTGCGCCGCGCCGCCCAAGCGCTCGTCGACCGGCACGACATCCTGCGGGCCGCGTTCACCGAGACGGCCGCCGGGCCGTGCCAGATCGTGCTGAACCACGCCGACGTCCCGTTCCGGGATGTCGATCTGACCGAGGTCGGCGATACGGAATCTCCCACCGACATCGCCGCTTTCGCCGCCGCGGACGCCGCGGCGGGCTTCGACCTCGCGGCTCCGCCGTTGATCCGGTTCACCCTGATCCGTGTCGATGCCGGTACGTTCCGGTTGCTCGTCACCAATCATCACGTGATCCTCGACGGCTGGTCGATGCCGCTGCTGATGCGTGAACTGCTCGAGTACTACGGATCTCCGTCGCAGATCGAGGCGACCGGACCCGCCCCCTCCTACCGGGACTACCTCGCCTGGTTGCGTCGACAGGATGCCGCCGCCTCCCGAGCCGCGTGGGCGCGCGCCTATTCGGATATCGACTCACCCACCCGCGTCGCCCGTCGCGGCGCCGCCGGCGGTTCGACGGCGGCGGCCGAGATCGGCGCCGAGCTGTCGGCGCAGCGGTTCGGGCAGTTGCGCGCGGTCGCGGCCGAAGCGGCCGTCACCATCAACACCGCTCTGGCCGCGGCCTGGGCACTGAACCTGCGGGTACTGACCGGTGACAGCGAAGTGATCTTCGGCTCGGCCGTGTCGGGCAGGCCGCCGGAGTTGCCCAGGGTCGAGCAGACGCTGGGTATGTTCCTGAACACGGTGCCCGTCCGGGTGCGGCTCGAACCGGATCTCTCGTTGCGGCAGTTGCTGGTTCACATCCAGGAACAGCACGCCGCCATGTTGGACCACCACTACATCGGTCTGCCCGACATCCATCGCAGCGTCGGGGTGTCCGAACTCTTCGACACCGCGCTGGCCTACCAGTCCTTCCCTCTGCACCAGGGTGCGCTACAGCACCTCGTGGAATCCGCCGGTCTGCGTATCGACGACATCACCGGCATCGACGCCACTCCGTATCCGTTGAGCCTGGTCGTCGCGCCACAGCCCGCCGACAACGGCAACGCGCAGGGTTTGCAGATCACCCTCCGGTTCCTCGTGGACGAATTCGACACGGCGCGAGCGCGAGAGATCCTCGACCGGTTCGTCGAACTGCTGGACCGGGTCGCCGCGCAACCGGGCACCCGGCTCGGCGCGATCACACTGGACGAACCGGGCCCGTCGTGGCCCACCGCGGTCGAACACGTCCACCCCGTGCCGCTGCCCGACATCCTCGTGGGCTCCGCATCCCGCGAACCCACCGCGATCGCCGTGACATGCGGTGAGGTCGCGACCACCTACGGCGAACTCGACGAGCGCTCCAACCGCCTCGCCCGAATCCTGCTGCGGCGCACCGGTGGACGCCCGGCGGTCGTCGCCTGCGCGTTCCCGCGCTCGCTGGAGGGGATCGTCACGATCTGGGCCGCCGCGAAAGCGGGTGCCGCGTTCGTGCCGATCGATCCGAATCTGCCCGCCGAACGCATCGGATTCCTGCTGTCGGACTCCGGCGCGTCGCTGGGGCTGACCGTCACCGCCGCCAGGAAATCCCTGCCCGATGTCGTCGACTGGCTGATCGTCGACGACGCGGACACCCTCGGGGGCATGGCGTCGGTGTCCGACGCCCCGATCACCGATGCCGATCGCGGCGGTCCGATCAGGATCGATCGCACCGCGTACGTCATCTACACCTCCGGCTCGACCGGAACACCCAAGGGCGTGCTGCTCGGTCATCGGGGTCTGGGCGATGTCGTCGCGGCGCAACGCAAACTACTCGGCGTCGACCGCGCGTCGACGGTGCTCCAGGTCGCCTCGCCCAGCTTCGACGCCTCGATCTTCGAACTGTTGATGGCGCACGGCTCCGGCGGCAGGCTGGTGCTGTCGCCGCCGGAGGTCTTCGGCGGTCGCGAACTCGCGGATCTGATCCGGCGAGAGCAGGTTTCACACGCGGTGCTGACACCGTCGGCGCTGGCGACGGTCCCGCGCGATGGCCTCGACGGGTTGCGCGTACTGGCGACGGCCGGCGAAGCGGTCGGACCGGAACTGGTCGATCGGTGGGCGCCGGACCGGACCATGGTCAACCTCTACGGCCCGACCGAGTCGACCATCTGGGCCACCGCGAGCGAAGCGCTCAAGCCGGGCGTGCCGATCACCATCGGCGGCCCGGTCGGACCCGTCGCGACCGTGGTGCTCGACACCTGGCTGCGTCCGGTGCCACTCGGTGTCGCGGGTGAGCTGTATCTGTTCGGGCCGGGACTGGCCGAGGGATACATCGGCAAGCCCGGACTCACCGCCGCGAGGTTCGTCGCCTGCCCGTTCGGCGAGCCGGGACGTCCGATGTACCGGACCGGCGATATGGTGCGGCGAAACGCCGACGACCAATTGGAATTCCTGGGCCGCAACGATTTCCAGGTGAAGGTCCGTGGCACCAGGGTCGAGCTGAGCGAGATCGACGCGGCGCTGGGTGCGCACGCGAACGTGGCGTTCGCGGTCACCGTGCCGCGCAGTGATGATCGCCGCCCGTCGATCCTGGTGTCGTATGTGACGCCGTCGCCGGGGACCACCCTGTCCGGCGAGCAGTTGCGCACGGCGCTGACCGAGGTGCTGCCCGCCTACATGGTGCCCGCCGCCGTCATGGTGCTCGACGAGGTTCCGCTGACCCAGACCGGGAAGCTGGATCGGGACCGTCTCCCGGAACCGGTCTTCGCCGTGCGGGAATTCCGGGCGCCGTCGACGTGGCTGGAAGCCGTCGTCGCGACCGCCTTCGAGCAGGTGCTCGATATCCATCAGGTCGGCGTGGACGACGACTTCTTCGCCCTCGGTGGTGATTCGCTGACCGCGTCGCTGGTGGCGGCGCGGGTCGGCGCCGCCCTGGAGGTCCGGGTTCCGGTGCGGTCGCTGTTCGAGTCGCCGACCGTCAAGGATCTGGCCGAACTCGCCGAATCGCTCAGCGGCGGTGGCCGGGTTCCGCTGACCGCGACGGTGCGGCCCGACCCGGTGCCGCTGTCGCTGGCGCAGCAGCGGATGTGGTTCCTGAACCGCTTGGAGCCGGAGTCGGCCGCGTACAACATCCCGGTGATGCTGCGGCTGTCGGGACAATTGGACACCTCGGCCCTGGAAGCGGCGCTGGCCGACGTGATCGGACGCCACGAGGTGCTGCGCACGATCTATCCGGAGACGGCCGGTGAGCCGCGACAGTCGGTACTCGATGATCCGCAACTGGTCGTGGAGACCACGCGCGTGTCCGCGAATTCGGTCAGGGAGGTCGTCGGCGAATTCGTACAGCGTGGATTCGACGTGACCACCCAGGTGCCGATGCGGGTCGGACTGTTCGAGGTCGACCAGGAGACCGAAGGCGGCATCGGACAGTTCATGCTGGTGCTCGTCGTCCATCACATCGCCGGTGACGGCCAGTCGATGGGTCCGCTGGCACGGGACGTGATGGCCGCCTACGCGGCGCGTCTGGCCGGACACGCGCCGGTGTGGGAGCCGCTCGAGGTGCAGTACGCCGACTACGCGCTGTGGCAACGCCAGGTGCTCGGCGCGGACGAGGATCCGGAATCGTCGATGCACGCGCAACTTGCGTTCTGGCGTTCGACGCTGGCCGAGGCCCCGGATCGACTGGACCTGCCCGCGGACCGGCCCCGCCCCGCGGTGGCGTCGCTGGCGGGCGGCCGGGTGCCGGTGGAGATCGGGGCGAGACTGCACGGTCGACTGCTCGCGCTGGCACGTTCGCGCGGATCGTCGCTGTTCATGGTGGTGCACGCCGCGCTGGCGGTGGTCCTCGGGCGTTTGAGCGACAGCGACGACGTCGTGATCGGCACGCCGGTCGCGGGCCGGGGTGAACCGGGGCTCGACGCGCTGGTGGGAATGTTCGTGAACACCCTGGCACTGCGGACTCCGCTGCGAGGCGACGAAGCCTTCGCCGACCTGCTGCGACGGATCAGGGAAACCGACCTCCAGGCGTTCGAACACGCCGATGTGCCGTTCGAGCGGGTGGTGGAGGAACTCAATCCGGTGCGCTCGAAGGCACAACATCCGCTGTTCCAGGTCGCGCTGGCATTCCAGAATATGTCGACCGTCGAGGTCGTACTCCCCGACGTCGCGGTGTCGCGGGCCGATTTCGACTCCGGGATATCGCAGTTCGACCTGCAATTGATCGTCTCCGACTCGTACGCGAAAGCCGGGGTGACACAGGGAATCTCGGGCATGATGATGTTCGCTCGAGATCTGTTCGACGAGGCGACGGTGGTGGGATTCGTCGCGCGGTTGCTGCGGGTCCTGGAAGCAGTCGCCGACGACCCGACGGTAGCCGTCGGGGATATCGATTGGCTCGCCGACGACGAACGGTCCGCGCTGCTGTCGCGGGTCGGTCCGCACGCGGCGACCGCGCCGACACTGTTGCCGGAGGTGTTCGCCTCGGCCGTGCGGGACAATCGTGACGGCCTCGCACTGGTGGCGGGAGACGTCGAACTGTCCTACGCCGAACTCGACGAGCGGTCGAATCGATTGGCGCGGAAGCTGATCCGTGCCGGGGCCGGACCTGACCGCCCCGTCGTCGTCGCCGTCGCGCGGTCGCTGGAATCGGTGGTCGCGTGGTGGGCGGTGGTGAAATCGGGTGCGGCCTACGTTCCGGTCGATCCTCGCTACCCGGCCGCCCGGATCGAGCAGATGGTGGCGGATTCGCGGGCGGCACTCGGGGTGACAGTGTCCTCGGCGCGGGCCACGTTGCCCGATTCGATGGAATGGATCGTCGTCGACGACCCCGCGGTGTCGGCGCGGGTCGACGCGCTGGACGGCGCGCCGGTCGAGCAGGGGGAGCGGCTGCGCCCGCTGCGCACCTCGAACGTGGCCTGGGTGATCTTCACCTCGGGTTCCACCGGTGTGCCCAAAGGCGTCGCCGTGACCCATGCCGGCATCGCCGACTACCTCACGGCGCAACGCGCGGATTCCGAACTCGGACCCGACTCCCGGGTGCTGCATTTCGCGTCGCCCTCTTTCGACGCCTCACTGCTGGAAATCCTGCTAGCGGTCGGGGCGGGCGCCGCACTGGTGGTGGCGCCCTCGGAGATGCGCGGTGGCGACGAACTGGCCGAACTGCTGCGCGCGCGGCGGATCACGCACGCTTTCGTCACCCCTGCCGCGCTCGCCTCGGTGGATCCGGCGGGGCTCGACGACCTGCGGGTGGTGATGTCCGGTGGTGACGAGGTCCCGACGGACCTGATCAACCGCTGGGTCGGCACCGACAGCGCGGGAGCCAGACAGTTCCGAGTGCTGTACGGGCCGACCGAGACCACGATCGTCGCCTCGGCGACCGAACCGCTGCGCCCGGGTGAGCCGTCGACGATCGGCGCACCGTTGCCCGCGATGCAGGCCCTGGTATTGGACAACCGGCTGCGGCCGGTCCCCACCGGGGTGAGCGGCGAGTTGTATCTGGCGGGCCCGGCGCTCGCGCGCGGATATCTGAACAGGCCGGGCACGTCGGCCGCGCGGTTCGTGGCGCACCCCTTCGGCGCACCGGGGCGGGTGCTGTACCGCACCGGTGACGTGGTGCGGTGGAATACCGGCGGCGACCTGGAGTTCTTGGGACGCAACGATTTCCAGGTGAAGATCCGCGGGTTCCGCGTGGAGCTCGGCGAGATCGACGCGCTACTCGGCGCACACGCGGACGTGGGATTCGCCGTGACCGTGCCTCGGCGTGACGGCGTGGCACCGCTGATGTTGGTGTCGTATGTGGCGCCTGTCGCGGACGCCACGGTCTCGGGTGAGCGGTTGCGTGCGGAACTGGCCGAGGCCCTGCCCCCGTACATGGTGCCCGCCGCGGTCGTCGTCCTCGACGAGATCCCTCTCTCGCCCAGCGGAAAACTCGATCGCAGGGCGTTGCCCGCCCCGATCGTCGCGGTCAAGCAGTTCCGCGCACCGGCCTCGCCCGTGGAGGAGATCGTGGCCGGAGTGTTCTCCGAGATGCTCGGCATCGGACGCGCGGTCGGCGCGGACGACGACTTCTTCGACCTGGGCGGCAACAGTCTGGTGGCGACCCGTGTCGCCGCGCGGATCGGCGCCGCGCTCGACACGAATGTGCCGGTGTCGATGATCTTCGAGGCACCGACCGTCGAGAAATTGGCGGCGCGCGCCGAAACCCACACCGACACCGCCCGGCTGGCGCTGACCGCGCAGCCGCGCCCGCGACATATCCCGCTGTCGTACGCGCAGCAGCGGATGTGGTTCCTGAACCGGTTCGAGCCCGAATCGCCCGCCTACAGCATCCCGATCGTGCTGCGCCTGTCCGGGCGACTGGAGATCGACGCCCTGCACGCCGCGGTCGGTGACGTCGTCACCAGGCACGAGGTACTGCGGACCGTCTATCCCGAGATCGCGGGCGAACCCGTCCAACTCGTCCTTCCCGCTGCCGAAGCCGTCGCGCCGACGATGACCGTGACCCGGGTCGCCGACATCGAACTGGCGCAAGCGGTCTCGGACCTGCTGGCGACACCGTTCGACGTGACCACCGAGGTGCCGTTCCGGGTCCGGCTGTTCGAACTCGGAGCCGAGGAGTGGGTGCTGGCCGTGGTGATGCACCACATCGCCGGTGACGGGTCCTCGCTCGGGCCGCTCGCGCGGGACATGATGGTCGCCTACGAGGCCCGGCTGCTGGACGAAGCGCCCGGCTGGGCGCCGCTCACGGTGCAATACGCGGACTACTCGATCTGGCAGCACGCCGTGCTCGGCACCGAGGACGACCCCGAATCGCTGCTGCGCGCCCAGATCGACTACTGGACGCGGCAATTGGCCGATATGCCAGCGCTGCTGGAACTTCCGACGGACCGGCCGCGGCCACCGAGCCCGTCCTACGCGGGCGTGAGCATCCCGATCGATATCGACGCCGACCTGCACGCCGGATTGCAGCGGATCGCGCGGGCGCACAACACGACGCTGTTCATGGTGTTCCACGCGGCACTGGCCGCGACGCTGGCGCGGCTGGCCGACACCGACGACATCACGATCGGCACCCCCTACGCCGGACGTGGCGAGCCCGAACTCGACGGTCTGGTCGGCATGTTCGTCAACACCCTCGTGCTGCGGACCCGATTGCGTCCGGGGATGTCGTTCAGCGAACTGCTCGAGCAGGTGCGTGAGAACGACCTCGCCGCCTTCGGTCACGCCGACGTGCCGTTCGAACGGCTGGTCCAGGAGTTGAATCCGGCCCGGTCCCACGCGTACCACCCCCTGTTCCAGGTGATGCTGGCATTCCAGAACCTCGCCAGAACCGACCTCGAACTCCCGGGACTGTCCATGTCCGGACTCGACGCCGATACCGGTACCTCGCTGTTCGACCTCCAGGTCACGGTGTCGGATACCTACGACGAGACCGGGGCACCCTCGGGCATCACGGGCGGACTGACCTACGCGACCGACCTGTTCGACTCGGGCACCGCCGCGAAACTGATCGCCCGCCTGCTGCGGTTGCTCGACGCGCTGGTGGCCGACCCCGCGCGGCCGGTGCACGACGTCGACCTGCTCGACGCCGCCGAACGGGACGCCGTGCTGGTGCGGTGGAACTCGACCGACCATCCGCTCCCGGACGAGACGCTGGCCTCGGCCTTCGCCCGCGCGGCGCGGCGCTACGCCGACCGCACCGCGGTGCTGTTCGATGATCAATCGCTGACCTACGCCCAGTTCGCCTCGCGGGTCAATCGATTGGCGCGCTGGCTGATCACGCGCGGGGTCGGCCCGGAGTCGCTGGTGGCGCTGCGGATGCGGCGTTCGCTGGATCAGGTCGTCGCGATGTACGCGGTCCACGCCGCGGGCGGCGGATACGTGCCGATCGACCCGGACCACCCGGCCGAGCGCATCGAGTACATGCTGGCGACCGCGGGCGCGGTGGTGGAACTGTCGACCCTGGACGGACTGGATCTGTCCGGATTCGACGACGCCCCCGTCGCCGACGACGACCGTCTCGCCCCGCTGCGGCCGTACAACCTCGCCTACGTGATGTTCACCTCCGGCTCGACGGGCAGGCCGAAAGGCGTAGCGGTACCGCATCATTCGGTGCTCAATCAGTTGAGCTGGGTCAGCGGGACCTACGCGCTGACATCGCGGGACGTGGTGTTGCAGAAGACCCCGGCGACCTTCGACGTCTCGGTGTGGGAACTCTTCGGCACCCTCGCGGCAGGCGCGCGGCTGGTGATCGCCCGCCCCGACGGACATACCGATCCCGCCTATCTCGCGGAAATCATTGCCGCACAAGGGGTCACGCTGACCTCGTTCGTCCCGTCCATGCTTGCGGTATTCGCGGACGCCGCGCCGACGCATTCGCTGGATTCCCTGCGGGCGGTTCTCGTCGGCGGCGAGGCGTTCGGCGCGGAAGTCGCGGCGGCGGCGCGGCCGGTGATGCCGGAGACCGAGTTGCACAATCTGTACGGCCCGACCGAATTCACGCTGCACGCGACGGCGCATCGGGTCAGCGAGACCGATACCGGGAGTATGCCGATGGGCGTACCGGTGTGGAACGCGCGAGCCTATGTGCTCGACTCCAGGTTGCAGCCGGTTCCGCCCGGTGTCGCGGGCGAACTGTACCTGGCGGGCACCCAGATCGCGCGGGGCTACACCGCACGACCCGGCCTGACCTCGGAACGGTTCGTGGCCGATCCGCACGGTCCGGGCGGACGGATGTACCGCACCGGCGATCTGGCGCGCTGGCAGCACAGCGGTGAGCTGGAATACCTGGGCCGCACCGATTTCCAGGTGAAGCTGCGCGGCCTGCGCATCGAACTCGGGGAGATCGAGGCGGTTTTCGCCGAGCACAACGCCGTCTCCCGCGCCGTGGCGGCGGTGATCGCCACCGACACGGTGGACTACCTCGTCTGCTATCTCGTCCCGATCGCGGGCGCGACGGTCGACACCGAGGAAGTACTCGCGTACGCGTCGACCAAACTGCCCAAATACATGGTGCCGACCACCGTCATGGTTCTCGACACGGTGCCGCTCACGATGTCGGGCAAGCTGGACCGCTCGCGGCTGCCGAAGCCGGTGCTCGCGGTCGGCGAATTCAGGGCGCCGTCCTCCCGGCTCGAAGAAGGGGTCGCGCGCGCGTTCGAGCATGTGCTCGGTGTGGCGCGGGTCGGCGCCGACGACGATTTCTACGCGTTGGGCGGCAACTCGCTCCGATCGGTGCAGGTGGTCAGCGAATTGAAGAAGGTACTCGATGTCGAGATCCCGGTTCGCTGGATGTTCTCCGACCCGAGTCCCGCCGATCTCGCCAAGCGGATCGAATCCGGAGTACCTTCCGGTCACGATGCCTCGGCCGCGAACGCGCTCGGGATCGATGTCCTGCTGCCGATCCGAACGGCGGGCGAACGAGCGCCCCTGTTCTGCGTCCATCCCGCCTCCGGCTTGGCTTGGTGCTACCACGTACTCGACCAGTACGTCGCCGAAGGCAGGCCGATCTACGGGTTGCAGGCGCCCCAGATCGGCGGGGAGGATCCCGGTCCGACGACGATCGGCGAAATCGCCCACCGGTACCTCGAGGAGATCCGAAAGGTCCAGCCGCACGGACCGTACCACCTACTGGGCTGGTCGCTGGGCGGGTTGATCGCCCACGCCGTCGCCGCCGAGATACGCGCCGAGGGCGAGGAGGTCGCGCTGCTGGCCATGCTCGACGCCGAATCCAGCGGTATCGACGCCTCGTCCGTCTCGACCATCACGGCCGGGGAACTGATCAGCAATCTCGGCCCGGTCCTCGGCATCGATTTCGTCAGTGCCGACGCGACGGCGGAGGAAGCCGCCGAACAGATCGCGCGGCATCTGGGTGACGGCATCGATATCGACGCCGCGACGATCGAACGCCTGACCGCCGCCTACAACCTCTCGATCCGGGCTGCCGCAGCCTGGCGACCCCCGGTCGTGGACACCGACCTGGTGTACTTCACCGCGACCAGGGACAGGCGCTCCGATGCCGAGGGACATCGGGGATGGGCGCCCTTCGTCGGCGGCCGGATCTCGGACTTCGATATCGACGCCGAGCACCTGGAGATGACCGCGCCCACGGCGATCGCCGAGATCGCGGGGATCCTCAACTCCCGACTGGACTGATCGGGTTCGGCGCGAAGGAATACTCGTCCGCCGACCCACCGCACCGTATCCCACCGAGCCGCCCGACTCCGGGCGGCTCGGTGGTGCGTCACGTGATCGGACCGAGCGGTGTGGAGAATGTTATTTTGCAAATGGAAGTGATCTTTCTATAGGTGTTCGAAATCAGGAGGCCCGGTGCGTTTCGCTTCAGCTGACAGTCGTGACCTCGCATGAGCGATCCCGCGAACCGGAACGTAATCGGCTCGACGAACAGCGTGGCCACGTCGACCGAGGGCGTGCAGTTGCTGGTGTCGGAGACGAACAGTTTCATGTCCGACTTCGGCTTGGTATCGGTACAGCTGGACCGGACGCGCTCGTTGCTGCGATGCGATCTCACCGACAAACTCCGGTCCCATGCCGGGACTGCCCCGGTCGGACTCCAAGCCACCGTCATGGATTTCGTGACCTCCGACCCCGCCCTGGTGGCCGCCGCTCCCGATTGGACCGCGACACAGGACCTTTCGCTGCACGGCGCCGGATGGGTGACCGTCGGTCCGATCGTGGTGGACAGCACGCTGGTCCGGGTCGGTAAGAAGGTCGTCGTGGTGGCCGCCGATGTCTACGACGGAAACGGCTGCGAGGACCTTCACGAGCTGGCGGCGGCGATCGACGCGGCGGATCCGCGTTCGCGGCCGACCCTGGCCGCGCGCGGCCTGGTCACCTTCGCCCGGTTGCCCCGTGCCGCCGCCCACGGCGCCGACGAGTACACCCCCGATCGGTGGATCGGGCAGATCCGCAGCCGTCCCATGGTGAGGATCGAGGACGCGCTGTATCCGCGCCTCGGCATCCGCGTGATCGACGCCGCGCGGGGCGAACTCGAACTCGACCGCACGCCGTTCGTCGCGAATCAGATCGGCACGATCATGGGTGGGGTGCAGGCACTGCTCGCGGAGTACGCGGCCAACGCGATGCGCCCCGAACTGGTCGCCTCCGATATACAGATGAATTTCCTCGCGCAGGTCCGGGTCGGGCCCGCGCGCACCTGCGGCACGGTCATCCGCGACGACGCCGATCACAGCGTGGTGAGCGTCCGGCTCGTCGACGCCGGGGCCGACGACATGATCCTGGCGTTGGCGACCGTGACGCTGAGAAAGCCTCCCGCGCACCGTTGATCGTCGGGTCGTACCCGGCGTCGATCGTCGCACGTGACGACGGTCTCGGCCGAGTCGACCGCGCGTCCGTCCCGGTCGGGGAGGCGGTCACCGTCGCGTCACGGCTACCGACTCACCTCGCGTCGGGACGGGCTGTGTCCGTCATGGCGCTTTGGTGCACGGACTCGGCAGCGCCGAGAGGGTGGCGAGATCGCACACGCCACCGGTCAGGATCGCGAACGGCGTGGTGATCAGAAGCACGAGTACTCCGATGACGTCGCCGTGTCCGAGAAAGTACAGGGCCGAATTGCCCGCCGCGGACCCGGTGTCCACCGCCGAGGAACCGGTTCCGGCCACGGCCGTCGCCGGAACCGGGGTGGAACCGGTCGGTTCGGCGGTCGCTCCGGCCGCGGTGACGACGAGAGTCGCCGCGGCGGCCGATGCGGCGGCGAGACGAAGTGGGGTACGCATCATTGCGCTCCTCTGTTGAAGAATAGTCGGTAACATCGTAGCGAGATGTGTACCACCACGCGGAGGATCGCGATAGATCGAGAGCCCCATGGAGTGCCATCAGTAGCTCTGTGCGCGCACGGTGAACATCATTCCGAAGGAGGTGGAATGACTGGTCACATAGAGTGGATTGTCGACGTCGGCTGGAATCGAACCGGTGCGGATCGGTTCGCTGCTGGCTCGAGGGAATCGCGCAGTGCGCGGTCGAGTTCATCGCGGTAGAACTCGAGGAAACCGTCGCGGTCCGGGCGCGGTCCCGACTCGACCCGGTCCGAATTGTGAGGTGTGCCAGAGTCGGGCCGAACCACCGGCCGATCCCCTCGCCAGGCGGTTCGATGATCGCGATCATCGGTGTGAAGGGATGGGCGGATGCGACTGCGGCGAAATGGACTTTTCGCGGTGATGGTGGTGCTGGCGGGTACGGGGGTGGGGGTTTCCTCGGCGACTCCGGTGCCGGGCGGTGACGTGCAGGGCCGGACGGAGTCGGTCTACGCGTCGTCGTCGCCGGTGACATCCGTCGTCTCCTCGGTGGTGACCCTCTCCGCGCCGTTGCCACCGGGGACTCCGCCCCATCCCGCGGCCTGCGACACCGTGTCCTATCTGCGGTGGCGCTCAGCCGACGGACCGCGTTCCTCGGCCGACGCCGATCGCGTCCTGGTCGCCCAGCCCGGTGTCTTCGAAGGCGCGGGCGCGTTCGAAAGCGTTGCGCGCAACACGGTGTCGCGGGCCGCCGAACTGGGGAGCCATATCGAGTTCTGGGCGCTGGACCGGCGGTCGAACTGTATGGAGGACCATACGGGGGTCCGAGCGGCACTGCGGAGCGGTTCGTTCGACACCGCGGCGGACTACTACTTCCACGGCGCCGAGGCGGAGGGGCGCCGCTTCGCCGGGGTCGCCGAGGGCGCGGCGACGGCATGGCTGCGCGATCAGGGACTCGAGCAGACACTGCGCGACGAATACGATGTGCTGCGCGCGGAATTCCCGGACCCGGCGGTGCGCAAGCGCAAAGTCGTCTGCGGCGGACATTCGCTGGGCGGGTTCGTCACGGGCTATTTCGCGGAATGGGATTTCGACGGCGACCCGGCCACCACCGAGGACGCCGGATACAACCAGTGCTCCGGCTATTTCGCGCTCGACACCACCATCTCGGCCGGACTGAGTCTGCGCGGCCTGCAAGTCCCCGAACTGCCCGGGCCGATCGCCGCGGTGGTGGAAGGCATTTCGCTGCAATTGGATACCGCCCTTCCGGTCCTTCGGCTGCCCGCCGTCATCAACCCCGAGACCACCAACCTCCTGGCACTGGCCGGGCTCGCGGCAAGACTGAACCCCGACGGCGTCAACGATCTCGTTCGACGGCTGCCGGACAATCTCAACATCGCCGCGACATTGCGAACACTGCTCTCACAGGACGCGGGCATCTTCGCCACCGGAGTTCCGGATGTGCGGGATCTGAATGCCACCAACGAAGCCGTGCTCGGGGCGATTCTCGACGACAATTCCCAGCCGTTCGGATTCCTCCAGACCAGCGTGGGATTCGTCGGCGGGGGACCGGTCGGACCGAAGAGCTTCCCGGTTCCCGACGCGGTCGCGCACAGTCCGCTCGCGATGGGCATGTTCGGCGACGCGCCCAAGGTGTCGCCGACGGTGTTCGCCCCCGGCACGGTCTACCGGTGGCTGGACTACGACGACATCGCGGCGCTGACGACGCCCGAGGCCCGCCCGTACACCAGCCCCGGCAGCGAAGTGACCGCCATCGCCGAACTCGCGCGCGATCTCAGCGAACCGCCGCTGGATTTCACCGAATGGTATTTTCCGACGCGGTTGTCACTGGACCTGCAACAGACCGCGGCGCCGTCGTTCGCACGCAACCACATTCATCTCGACGGGGTGAACCGCAATCCGATACTGACCTTCCGTGGCAGCGGTGGAATTCCGGTCGCCGATTCGGGTAGTCCGCGCGACGAGGTCATCGAATTGCCCGGCTACAACCATATCGACGTGCTCACCGCCGCCGCGCGGCAGAACAACGGACAACCCGAGGTGGTGTCGACCAGGCTCGCCGAATTCGCGACACGATCCGATGAGTGACGCGGCGTCGATCGAGTACTCACGCGAAGTGAACGGCGGGGGAAATCTTGCCGAGCAACCTGCTTCGATGGTCGGTTAGGCTGTCGGCGCCTCCGGTCCGATTCGAGTGACCGCGTGGTTCGATGAGCGGTCCGTGCCGAGCGCGCGCCGCGTGGGATGGAGGTGTCGGTGTCGGAGGCGGAATCCGCGGTGGCCGTGGTGCGGAACGGGACTCACGGCGTCGGGCGCTTCACCGTGCAGACCTGGTTCCAGCTGGTGCTGGCGGCGATGGCGATCGTGGTGCTCATCGGTGCGGCGGCGGGCGCGCAGGTCATCGCCAACACCAACAATGCCACCGACCGGGTGATGAACCACACCCAGCCCGCGCTGACCAGGGCATACCAATTGCAGGCGGCGTTGCTCAATCAGGAGACCGGAATCCGGGGCTACGCCATCAGCGGTGACCGGCAATTCCTCGACCCCTACAACGAGGGACAACGCACCGAGGTCCAGGCCACCGACCGTATCGCCGTGCTGTTGGCCGAACGTCCCGATCTGCTGACCGATCTGGACGCGGTCCGGGCCGCCATCGAGAAATGGCGCACCGACTACGCCCGGCCCGTCGCGGCCCGCCCGTCGGCGTCGACCGCGTCCACGGCACAGGGGAAAACGTTGTTCGACGAGGTACGTGCGAGTCTGGCCACCCAGAACGCGCACCTCGTCACCGCGATCGCCGCCGACCGCGAATCGCTCGAGCAGGCCCGGACGTTGCGCAATGTCGTGCTGCTGGTGATGGTCGTGCTGTTCCTGACGACCGGGGTGGTGTTGACATTGCTGGTGCGTCGACTGGTCGCAGGCCCACTCACCGCGCTGACGAAAGCGTCGCTGCGGGTGGCCGACGGCGATTTCGACCACCACATCGACGTCGCCGGACCGGCCGATGTCGCCACCGTCGCCGCGGCGGTCGAGAGCATGCGCAGGCAGGTGGTCTCGGAACTGGAATCCTCGCGCGGGCAGGAAGCGGTGCTGGCCCGGCAGAAGGCCGAGTTGGATGTGCAGACCGAGGAATTGCGTCGCTCCAATACCGAATTGGAGCAGTTCGCCTACGTCGCCTCCCATGATCTCCAGGAACCGTTGCGTAAGGTCGCCTCGTTCTGTCAGCTGCTGGAGAAACGCTACGGCGACCAACTCGACGCGCGCGGCAAGCAGTACATCGATTACGCGGTCGACGGCGCGAAACGTATGCAGATCCTGATCAACGACCTGCTGACCTATTCGCGGGTCGGGCGGTTGTCGGAGACCACGGCCAGGATCGGCCTGGGCGCGACCCTGGATTCCGCGCTGTCCAATATCTCCGCTGCCATCGAGGACACCGGCGCCCGCCTCGAGCTGCCCGCGCGGCTGCCCGAGGTGGTCGGCGATCCGACCCTGCTGACGATGTTGTGGCAGAACCTGATCGCCAACGCCATCAAATTCCGTGCCCCCGACCGCGCCCCGGTGGTCCGCGTCGACGCCGAACTCGACACCGAATCCGGCCGATGGCAATTCGCGGTGGCCGACAATGGAATCGGGATCGAGCCGGAGTTCGCCGAGAAGGTGTTCGTCATCTTCCAGCGTCTGCACAATCGCGAGGAATACAGCGGCACCGGAATCGGTCTGGCGGTGTGCAGGAAGATCGTGGAGTATCACGGCGGCAAGATCTGGATCGACACCTCCTACCGCGACGGAACGTGTTTCCGGTTCACGTTGCCCGCTCCCGCGTCCGTCGAGGACGACCCCGGCACCACCGTCGATACGGCGGTCGAAGAGGCTTCGGTGTGACACGACCGAGGGGCCCAGGCGGTTTCGCCTGAGCCCCTCGAAGGTCGTGGTAGACCTATCCGTCAGCGGTCGTGCTGATACGCGGACTGACGTGCTTCGTCGACGTCGGCCTCCGCGCGAGCCTTCTCCGCCGCGGCTTCCTTGCCCGCGGCCTCGCGCTGGGATGCGGCCTTGTCCTGCTGGGCACGCCCCTCGCTCTTGAAGTTCTCTTTGCCGGTGACGATGCCGACGGCTTCCTTGGCTTTGCCTTTGACGTCCTCGACGACGCCTTCGACACCTTCACGGATTCCGCTACCATGCTTGGGCACTTGTGTGACCTCTCGTCGGAAATGGCTGACAACAGAGGCCTACCCGGCCTCGGTCGGCTCAATCAGCACGGTCGGCGAATCGCTTGTCCGCCGCACGGATTCCCACGGCGACCGCATGAGTTCCTCGATAACGGGTAGCCGGTGAACGGGAGCGCCACCATGTGATGGGCGCCTTCGGGCCGGTGAGTCGGCGCCGCGTTCACACGCGGTCTCAGACGCCGCGCCCGGTGTCCGACCTCGGGCGCACATCGTGGGACCGGTTACGGGTCGGGGTCGGACACCCGTCACCGAATTCGCGCGGCCCGCTATCTATGAAATCGAAATGGCTTTTCCTGCTGCCTGTCTCAGCGCATCGCACGGCGGCAGGGCAGCTCGATCCGACGGTCGCGCGCGGAGGACGTGCGCGACCGGGCAGGTGAACCTGAACTAGCGCCTCGCGACGCGGCGCAGTTGGATGATGCGCGCGCCACCGACCAGGGCCATCACGAGAGCGCCGCCGAGGGCGGACAACAGGACCGCGACACCGGTCGGTAGCCCGAAATCCCAGAAGAACAGGCTGACCTGGATGGTTTCCAGGTTCTGCAGAATGAAGATCAGCAGGACGACGAGGATGACGATGCCGACGACCAAGCCGTCCCACGCGCGCCCGGTACGTGACCCGGTCGACTTCCGGGTCGTCACGTCAGACACCGGCTGCCGCGGCGGGGTCGATTCGGATCCGGGCAGATCTTCGCTGTGTGTGGACATATAGGGGCGATAACCCCGGAGGCGAGAAAGAAACCCGTCATCCGGATTGTTCTTGTGCTCGAGCGGCGATTCACCGCTGAATCGCCGCCCGAGGAATTCGCGACGCAGGCGAGGCAGATCGCCCGGTGCCCGTTGGACGGATCGCGATCCATCTCGAAGGCGATGTAGGAATCGCCACACCCGTGGCATTCGATCCGCGGTAACTCAGACCCAGATCCCGCAGGGCGACGACCACCGCGACCGCTCGCACCCGTGCCCCGGCCTGGAGTCCGAGGGAACGGGCTCACGGGTCGAGCGCTTCGCGTCGACGAGCGCGCAGCCGGTCTCGGCCGGCGGCAGGCGCGGTGCCGCGACGGCGGTGGTCTTCGCGGCCGGTGGGGTCGGCGGACGGGAGAGGATCTTGCGCACCAGGTCGAGATCGGTGCCGTGCGATCCCGCGATCCCGCACCCGCGCATGACCAGCCAGCACGGGTGCCGGTGGCTCCGGTGAAGTGGTCGACGGCCCGACGGATCGCCTCGGCCTCCGACACCGGTTTCGGCGCGGAGGCCTCGACCGGCTCCGAGGTCAGCGCTGCCTCGAGTTGCCGCGCCGACACCGACTCGGGCAGCAGGTACACCGGCATCGAGGCCCGGACGCAGGCGGCGACGAATTCCGGGGCCATGCGGCTCCTTCCGCTCTAGCGCCGCCGCGAATGCTCGCCGGTTGCTGCCGAACCATGATCTCTCGTATTCCCGATTCGATCATCTCGACCGCCTCACGCGCGCGGCGAGACAACTCAGGGGCCCTGGACCGTGAGGACGATCTTCGCGCGCGCGTGCTCGGTTTCCAGGTGGCGGATGGCCGCGGCGGCCTCGCCGAGCGGGTAGGCGCGCTCGATCGCCGGTCTGAGTTTTCCCGCATCGGCCAGCTCGCCGAGCACGGTCAGGTTCTCAACGGACTGTACCGCCTCCAGCACCTCGACCCAGCTGCCGAAGCGGGCCGCCAGCTTTCCCGCGATGATGAGCGCCATCGGCCCGAACACCGAGCCGCCGCGATACACGCCGCCGCCGGACAGCACGATCTTGCCGCCCGGTGCGAGGACTCGTCGCATCCGGCTCAGCGAGTGGTTGCCGACGAGATCGAAGATCAGGTCGTAACGTGCCGCGCCGGTGGTGAAGTCGTCGTCGGTGTAGTCGATGACGTGGTCGGCCCCGAGCGCGCGAACCTGGTCGACATTCCTGGTGCTGCACACCGCGGTCACCTCGGCGTCGAAGGCTCGGGCGATCTGCACGGCGAAGGTGCCGACGCCGCCGGAGGCGCCGTTGACCAGCACGCGGTGGCCGGACCGGACCTGCCCGAGATCCCGCAGTCCCATCAACGCGGTATTGCCCGCCAAGGGAATCGCGGCGGCCTGCTCGAAACTCAGGCGGGCGGGTTTGCGGGCTAGCGCGCTCTCGGGCGCTGCCACATATTCGGCGAAAGCGCCGTCGGCCTCACCGAACACCTCGTCACCGGCTTCGAATCGCTCGACGCCGGGCCCGACCGACTCGACCGTGCCCGCGAAATCGCGGCCGCGGATCGTCGCTCGTGGCACGCGCAGACCCATCATCGGTCGGGCCAGGTAGGGATCGCCCCGCATCATGTGCCAATCCAGGGCGTTGACCGCGGCCGCGTGCACCCGGACCAGCACCTCTCCGCGAGCGGGTTCCGGCCGTGCGGTGTCCCGGAATTCGAGAGCCTCCGGTGATCCGTACCGGTCCTGCATGATCGCCTTCATGGTCTCTCCCGTTCGCGCCGTCCGCTCCTTGCCGAAACCGTAGATCCGCACCCCCGGCACCCACATCGGGGAAATCCCTGAAACAGCCCGTCGGCGGCGCCGCGCCGCTTTCGGATGTTGACCGAACAGCCCTGTGGATTTCACATTCCACTGTCAGGCTCGGTGTGTGTACGACTTCGATGTGCTTGTGCTCGGATCCGGTCCCGGCGGTCAGAAGGCGGCGATCGCCACGGCCAAACTGGGCAAGCGGGCCGCGGTGGTGGAGCGGCGGGACATGGTCGGCGGGGTGTGCATCAACACCGGCACCATTCCGTCCAAGACCTTGCGCGAGGCGGTGCTGTACCTGACCGGCCTCAGTCAGCGCGAGATGTACGGCCAGAGTTATCGGGTCAAAGAGGAAATCACGGTCGCGGATCTGCTCTCACGCGCGAACCACGTGATCGGCCGCGAAGTCGATGTGGTCCGAAATCAGCTGTCCCGCAACCGGGTAGCGTTGCTGCCCGGTATGGGAGCCTTCGTGGACGAGCACACCGTCGAAGTGCTCGACGGCACCGGCCGCGAGACCAAGGTGACCGCGGACAAGATCGTGATCGCCACCGGCACCCAGCCCGCGCGTCCCGACGCGGTCGACTTCGACGGCGCCACCGTGATCGACTCCGACGGCATCCTGCGCTTGGAACGCGTACCGCAATCGATGATCGTGATCGGTGCGGGAGTCATCGGCATCGAGTACGCGTCGATGTTCGCCGCGCTCGGCTGCAAGGTGACGGTGGTGGAGTCGCGGGACCGGATGCTGGATTTCTGCGATATCGAGGTGGTCGAGGCGCTCAAATACCACCTGCGTGATCTGGCGGTCACATTCCGTTTTCGCGAGACGGTCGCCGCCGTGGAACGCCGCCCGTCCGGGGCCATCGCGATCATGGAGAGCGGTAAGAGAATTCCGGCCGAGGTGGTCATGTACTCGGCCGGTCGGCAGGGGATGACCGCGAGTCTGCGGCTGGAGAAAGCGGGACTGAGCGCGGACCGGCGCGGTCGGGTCGCGGTGGACGAATTCTTCCGCACCGAGGTTCCGCATATCTACGCGGTCGGCGACGTGATCGGTTTCCCGGCGCTGGCGGCGACGTCGATGGAACAGGGACGGCTGGCCGCGCACCACGCGTGCGGGGAATCGGTGCAGGCGCTGTCGTCGTTGCAGCCGATCGGTATCTACACCATTCCGGAGATCAGTTTCATCGGAAAGACCGAGGACGAACTGACCGCGGCGCGAATTCCCTTCGAGGTGGGCGTTTCGCGTTACCGAGAATTGGCCAGGGGACAGATCATCGGCGATTCCTACGGTGTGCTGAAACTGCTCGTCTCGTGCGCGGACAGGTCGATACTCGGTGTGCACGTGTTCGGCACCGGAGCCACCGAGTTGGTACACATCGGACAAGCGGTGATGGGATGTGGCGGCACGGTCGACTACCTGGTCGACGCGGTGTTCAACTACCCGACGCTGGCCGAGTCCTACAAGGTCGCGGCCCTGGACGCGATGAACAAGATCCGCCAGATCGAACGCATGGATTGACCCGCCCCGGACGTCGTTGTCCCGGTGCGGGGTCACGATGGTGCCCGGCGGTTTGCCGGTGAGGTTTGTACCGTCGTCATATGGACCATCGCGGTGGGGCACGCGAATTCTTGGCCTCGCGGCGTGCGCGTCTCACTCTGGAACAGGTGGGGCTGGCCGATGACGGCGGTATCCGGCGGGTTCCGGGATTACGGCGCGAAGAGGTCGCGCTTCTCGCGGGGGTGTCGGTGGACTATTACACCCGCGTCGAGCGTGGGAATCTCCAGAGAGTTTCCGACTGTGTGCTGAACGCGCTCGCACGGGCGTTGCGGTTGGCGCCGGAGGAGCGGACCTATCTGTTTCGCGTTGGCGAAGGCGACGGGAGCCGATTCGGGTCGGATATCGCGTCGATCGCGACGCCGACGTTGCGACCGAGTGTCCGCGCGGTGGTCGACGGGTTGTCGGATCTCGCGGTCACGGTCAGCGACAGCAGGATGCGGGTGATCACGGCCAACGTGTTGGGACGGGCGTTGTACGCACCCCTGTTCGATCAGGCGTCCGAGCACGTGAACCACGCCCGGTTCATGTTCCTGGATCCCCGGGCCCGCCTGACCTACGAGATCCTGCGAATCGGCGGCGATTCCGAATTGGCGATGCTGGTGTTCTCGGCGGAGGCGGGGTCGCCGTCCCACGACGCCCTCGCTCTGCTTACGACCTGGTCGATACCCGTCGTCGACGACGAGTCGGCGCGCTATCGATAGTGATCCACTGCACCCGAAGGATTCGGCGACCCGAGATATTCACAACGATGTGAACGGTTGGAGATCTCCACAAGAGCGTCCGATTTCCGAGAATGATGCTTCCGAGTGTGAGAATGTCATTTCATGTTCGAGTTCCTCTCCACCGGCCGGAATCGCCGCTCGCGGCTGATGCGACGCCTGATCGGGTCGGCGGCGGCCGTGGCCTCGCTGACCGCCGTCGTCGGTGCCGTCGAGGTGGCAGCGCAGGCCGCGCCCGCCGCGGCGGCCTCGTCCGGGTGCGCCGCCGCCGCGCCCGCCGAAGGGGAGTCCACCCTGGAATTCGCCGCGGCGGGCAAGGCGGGTACCTACATCCGCGACATCCCGCCCGCGACGGGTGCGCCACTGCCGGTCGTGCTCGACCTGCACGGGCTCATGGAACCGGCGTTCATCGAGCGTTCCAGCACCGCTCTGTCCGAACTCGGCAAGAGCCGCGGGTTCGTGACGATCACCCCGCAGCTCAGCGACATCCGCATCCCCCAATGGGATTTCACCGAGAACAGCGCGGATGTCACCTACCTGTCGAAGTTGCTGACCCACGTCGAGGAAACGGTGTGCGTGGACCGACAGCGGATCTACGCCACCGGGTTGTCCATGGGCGGGTTCACCAGTTCGTCGCTCGGATGCCGGCTCTCGGATCGGATCGCGGCCATCGCGCCCGTCGCGGGCCTCCAGGACTTCACCTGGTGCCACACCGTCCGGCCGGTGCCGGTGATCGCGTTCCACGGCTCCGACGATCCGATCATCGCCTACACCGGCGGTGAGGGCCCCAACGCGCAATTCTTGCCCACACCCAGCAAGACCGGGTCGTCCGGCAATAGTTCCGAGCCGGGGGCGAACGGTCCCAACAACCGCAGCATCCCCGACAACGCCGCCGGGTGGGCCCGGCGCAACGGGTGCAAGCCCGAAGCTGCGCAACGGTCCGTCGCCCCCGACGTGAGTCTGCAAACCTACGACTGCCCCGCCGACGCCACCGTCCAGCTCTACACCGTGCTCGGCGCGGGCCACGTCTGGCCGGGTAGCCCTTCGGACACGTCTCCGGTGCCGTTGGTCGGCGAGAACACGAAATCCATCATCGCCTCCGAGCTGATCTGGGACTTCTTCCAGGCGCATCCGTTGCGCCGCTGAGCGAGAAAGCGTTCGACCGTCGAGCGGGCGTTCGCCACTGACAGGGGCGAACGCCCGCTCGAGGCGGTCGACGCGGTTCGATGACGCGTCGTGAATGTCGCCGTGTAAGCGGTGTGTAAAACGTTGCAGGCCAGTCTGTTTGTCTCATATGGTCGGTGGGGTCGCCGACCGTGCCCGCGTGGGTGAGCGTGGACCGGATCCGGGATCGATTGGCGGCCTTGTGGACCCATAGACGCAGGTGAGGGCGTCCGCTCGATGTCGGGTCGATTCCGTCGAACGAAACCGCCACGCCGATGCTTCGTCCGCCGATCGCCGCGTGTCCGAGACCTGTTGCGGCACCGTAGCTCACGGCTACCACGCGGACCGCGCAGTCGGAATGTCGGCGGTGCCGAGCACTCGACCAGTCCGAGCGCGCGCGTCGCGGCAACGGGCGCTACAGTACCGCCGTGACAGAGCACCGATTGTCCATCGGAGGGGATCGCTTGCAGGACCTCGGAGTACCGCCTTCGCTGGACCTCCGTTCCGCCGATTGGTCGAGTTCCGATGAGACCCTGGCTTGGCTGTTCCAACGAGTCGAGACCTACGCGATGGACGCGCGCGATTGGTATTCGAGGGATCGACGCATCAAGCAGCGGACGAGCCTAGCGCTCACCGCGGCGATGCTCTTCCTCGGACTGCTCGGAATTCTGGTGCCGCTGATGACCACGGCGGGAATCGACGCCGTCGACCCCAGTTGGGGTTATGTCCTGCTGGCCTGTGCCGCCGGATGTTCGGCGGTCGACCGGTTCTTCGGTATATCGACGGCCTGGCGGCGCGATATACGCAGCGTGCACGCGATCAACGCGATGATCTGCGACCTCCAGTTGGAGTGGGCCTCGATGTCGAGGGCCTCGGCCAATTCCAACGGCGAGATCGACCGTCGCATGGGACTGTTGCGGGATTTCTCCTACCGGGTGAACGAGGTGATCATCCGGGAGACCAATACCTGGGCGACCAACCTGCCGATCCCGGCGGAAGCTCGGGGCAGCAGGTCCGACCGCAGGCACACGTAGCCGCGCTCGGGCGGAATTCATTCCGGCACGGTCTGTTTCAGCTCGGCCTCGGGCAGGGCGTCCCGCCTGTCGACATTCCAGAGTTCGATCGACTGGATGATCCAGAACGCCGCGAACTCGAGTATCAACGCCCATTCCAGCACGAGGAGGTCGTGCTGGAATTTCCACCCGGGGAACCATTGTTCGTTCCACAGGTGGAAGGCCGCGACGAGTATCACCGTGACGATCATGACGACGCCGATCACCAGGTATCGAAAAGCGTTGGAACGTAATCCGAGCGTGCGCGCCGACCATCCGTTGAGCCCGACGACGGCGATGATCCCGAGAAACATCAGAATCGCCGCCACATTGTGTCGATTGTCGAGGAACTGCTCGCCCCAAGGCAGATGCAGGACATCGTTGAGCCCCACCGGTGCGCAGAAGTAGACCACCAGCAGCGCCGAGATCGCGAGCCTGATGAATCGCAGCGGCGTCGTATACGCAACGAAACCCCTTGTCCGCCATACGAAACCGAAATATCCGAGTTCGGCGACGATCCATACGGTGACCAGCGCCGCCAGACCGGTCGACAGGACCCGGTCGTAGTCCTGGCAGCCGGGCAGCGCGGTGAACCCGGTGTCCGCCGGGTTCGCGGTCGCGCAGATCCGCATCGGCTGGGTCGGAACGACGGCGACGAAGAAGGCCATGAATCCGGCGAAATTGAGGACCGAATCCTCGCGGTCGGAATTGCCGCGGTAGATGATCAGGCAGGTGCCCGTGGCGAACAGCGCGCCGACGAAAACGGCGTGCACGGAGGTGTAGAAGGATCCGCTGATCGACTGTGCCACATCACCCGTCACCCGATATTCGTCGATCTGCGCGACGGCGATGAGCAGGATGACCACGACCGTCCCCGCGCGTAGTCCCCGATAGGTTTCGAGCGCGACCCGTGGATGTGCGATGGGCGGATTGCCGGTGCTGTGCACGTACGTCCTCCTGCCAGAGAAACGATCGGACACATAGTGTGCGCCGCTGGTGCGTTTCCAGCGGTAGAACGGCGTGAACATTCGCGGGGAACGGGTGAGGTGGACCGATATCCGCTGTCATGTGGTGAGGATGGTTTTTCCGATCGCCGTGCGGGATTCGAACGCGCGATGTGCCGTCGCCGCCTCGGTCAACGGCAGGACCGAGCCGATGACCGGGGTGATCTCGCCGCGTGCGGTCAATTCCTCGGCGTGGCGGGTGAATTCGGGCCACTGCCGCGGGCGGTAGCCGAGGCTGAACGGGATCAGGGTCGCGCCGACCGGGAGGAGTTGTTCGGAACCGATCTCGACCGGAAGACCGCTGGCCGAGCCGAAGATCACCATGCGCGCACCCGGTCCGGTGAGCAGCGAGTAGGCCTCGCGCGCGGTCTGTCCGCCGACGGTCTCGAAGACGACCGACACGGGACCCACTTCCTCGGTCCAGCCCGGCCGGGTGTAATCGACCGTCACGTCGGCGCCGAGATCGGCGGCGAGTTGTCGTTTCGCGCTTCCGCTCGCTCCGGCGACGACGCGGGCGCCCGCTCGTTTGGCCAACTGGACCAGCAGGGAACCGATCCCTCCGCCCGCGGCTTCGACCAGCACCGTCTCGCCGGGACCGATGTCGGCGGTCCGGATCAATCCCACCGCTGTCGCGCCCTGCCCGAGCAGGGCGAGCGCTCGGTGCTCGTCGAGGCGGTGGTCGAGCGGCGCGGCCGCGGCGGCCGGTACCGCCACGAGTTCGGCGTAGCTGCCGTGCGTCACGGTGCCGACCACCCGCTGACCGATCCGGTCGGTGCCGACGCCGGAACCGACGGCGGCCACCGTGCCGACCACTTCGATTCCCGGTGTGTGCGGCAGGGGCAGTCCGAGCGGATCGGGGACCACCCCGCCGCGTACCTGCACCTCGAAGTAGTTGACACCGGTGGCGGCGGTGCGGACGAGCAGTTCGTTCTCGCCCGGTGTGGGATCGGCGACTTCCTCGACCCGCAGGACTTCCGGGGAGCCGTATTCGTGATACCGGACAGCACGCATGAGATCCACCTTTCGATACGGACCGGCGGTCCGTTTTATACTCGCTATAGTACGGACTGTCGGTCCGTTTCTGTCAACAGGAGGTTCGGGATGCGCGCAGACGCCGAACGCAACCGGGCCGCGATACTGGCCGTCGCCGGGCGTCTGATCTGCGAGGAGAAACACGACAACGCCTCCATGGACGACATCGCGGCCGCCGCAGGGGTCGGGAAGGGAACTCTGTTCCGTCGATTCAGCGACCGCGAGGGACTGATCCGCGCGCTGTTCGATGAACGGACCGGCTCTGCGTGGACGGAGGTGAGCGCTCTCGCCGCCGACGCCGCGGTGCCGGTGCGCGAGCGGATCACGGCGTTCGTCGCCTCGGTCTTCGACCTCACCGTCATCGAGTTGCCGCCGCTGATGCGTGCCCTGCCCGAAGGTTGCCGGTCGGAGACCTGGGCGCCGTGGCGTGCGCTGCTGGCGGAGCTGATCTCGCAGGCGGCCCCCGACGCCGACGCGGAGTTCCTCGCGATCACGATCTTCGCGAGTATGCGCCCGGAGATCATCGACATGATCTCGCCGCAGCGCCACCGCGACGGGGTGCTGGAACTGACCGTTCGGACGATCGGAACCAGCTGACCGGACCGCGTTTCCGGGGGCGAACGGCGAACTCGCCTCCGGATTCGCGCACCTGCGCGGTGCCGGTTCGGCGCGGCGCGATAGCTGGGACAGGGCGTATCGTCGGCGCCAGCAGGACATCTGGAGGAACGCGGTGGGGTCAGTGCTGGTGCCGGGGCAGGTATTCGCCGGGTACAGGATCGAACGGCTGTTGGGAGCCGGGGGAATGGGGGAGGTGTTCCTCGCCCGCGACCGCGGTCTGCCGAGATTCGTGGCACTGAAGGTGCTCGCGCGTGCGGTCGGGGAGAACGAGGATGTGCGACGGCGCTTCCAGCGGGAGGCGGATACGGTCGCGAGATTGTCGCATCCGAATATCGTCACCATCTACACGCGGGGTGAAGAAGAAGGACTGCTGTGGATTTCGATGGCCTACGTCGACGGTCTCGATCTGGCCGCGGCGCTGTCCGCGGGTGCGCTCACCATCGAGCGGACGGTGCGGATCGCGGGGGCCGCGGCCGACGCGCTCGACCACGCGCACGACACGGGCGTACTGCACCGTGACGTGAAACCGGCCAATATCCTGTTGACCGGGGGAGCCTCGGAACGGGTGCTGCTCACCGATTTCGGGATCGCGAAGGGGCTGGGCGACAGCGTCGTGCTGACCAGGACCAACGAGGTCTACGCCAGTTTCCAGTACACCGCGCCGGAACGCCTCGACTTCGGCGCGGAGGTCGATAGGCGCGCCGATGTCTATTCGCTCGGCTGCACCGTCTACCACATGCTCACCGGCGAAATCCCGTATCCGGGGACGAGCGCCGCGCATCTGATCCACGGTCACCTCTACCGGCCCGTTCCGAAGCCGAGTCGGCGCAATCCGGCGGTGCCCCCTGCCTTCGACGCGGTTCTCGCCCGCGCCCTGGCGAAGAATCCCGACGACCGGTTCCCCGACTGCGGCCGACTGGCGGAGGCCGTCGCGGCGGCAGCGACGGGGAGCCGCCCGACGGTGGTCGGCGGAGCGCCGCCGCGACCCGTCGAACTGTCACAGACGCGGCCGACCGGGGGATACGGTCGGCCCGCGCGGCCGGTCGCCGAAGCCGGGATAATCGCCGCGGACGGGGCGGGCAGACACACCGTCGAAGACGCCACCGATCCCGGAATTCGATCCGCGCGCCGCGGTCGCACGGTCGCGGCGATCGTCGGCGGACTCGTCGTTCTCGTGGCCGCCGCAGCGGTGGTCTTCGGTCTGACGCGGTCGGCGGACGGTGACGAGCCCGAGCCGACACGGGCGCCGGGGAGCGATCCCGCGCTGGTCGGCACCTGGCAGGGGGTCGCGGAACAGGACGATCAAGGGACCGTGTCTCGCTATCGGATGACGATCACGCTGCGACCGGGCGCCGTCGGCGGCACCACGACCTACGAAGTGCAGGGCGGAAACTGCTCGGGCGAGCTGACCCTGCGCCAGTCGGGATCCGACGGGATGTCGGCGTCGTTCTTCGAACGGATCGTGTCTGGACCGTGTATTCCCAACGGCAATGTCACGGTGTCCGCCGCGAGCGTCGACCGGCTGGACTTCTCGTATTCCGGGGTGACGCGCGAGGGGAAGTCGCAGCGGGTGACGGCGGCTCTGGACCGGGTGGGCTGAGTCGGCGCGGGCGTGGAGGTTACGCGGGTTCGTGGCCGTCCGGTTCGGCGGCGGCGGGTGGCAGCACCGGTTCGACCCTGGCGATCGAGCGCTTGCGCAGCAGTATCACGTTGATCGTGCATCCCGCCGCGATCGCGAGGGCGATCAGCCCCGGGGTGGAATTGTCCAGGGCCGAATCCGGATCCGTGGTGAACATCCGCCCGCGCAGGGCGATCACGACGCCGGGGACGAAGAGCACAGCGACCCCGAGCATGACGCTCGGGCTGTGACTCGGCAGGGTCGCGGCGAAGCTGTATCCGGTGGCGAGCCCGAGTGCCAGGGTGCCGCCGATCGCCGCGCCCGGCCACATATTTCCCGGTGTCCCGCTCGCTGCGGCGGCGGTGGCCAGCGCCAACAGCGCGAGCATGGCGACGAACGGCATGGCCCAGCGTCGCCCGAAGAACATTCCGACGATATTGCCGAGCAGTGACAGCGGGATCATCCACGCGGGCAGCGGAAGCGGCACGATCACACTGCCCACCGCCCCGATCGTGATACTGGTCTGCAACAGCATGCCGTCGCGTCCCGGTAGTAGCAGTCCTGCCGCCAATGCCGCGACCACCGACGCCACCGTCACCAGCACGATTTCGCCGACGGTCGTTCCGTGTCGGACCATCCACTCCGAACCGAGGACGGGCACGCTCACCGCGGTCACGGCGGCCAGGATCGGGCCGAGCGGGAGTTCCCCGGTGGCCAGTGTGAGGCGTTTGCCGAGGCGAGCCCGTGCCGCGCACCACCCGAGCAGTGCTGTCCCCGGCCACAGCAACCACAGCGGTGGCGAGTCCACGAACCACGCGGCCAGACCGTGTGGCGCGACTTCCAGCCCGGCCAAGATACTGACTTCGCCGATGATGACGCTCATGAGAATTCCCAGGAGGAACGCGAGCATCATCGACGTCCGCACCGCCGCGGCCGCGGCCAGGCCCCCGAGCAGTATCCCGGCGGCGAGGGTATCGACGTAGGTCAGCGTGCTCAGCGGCGCGACCGAGGACAGGCGTGGTCCGAGCTGATGGTTGAGCAGCAGTACCACGGTGCCGGACAGCGCCGCTGCCCAGGGCACGATCGTGGACTCGGCGCTGCTGGTGAAGACCGTGATGACGACCGCGGCGAGACATCCGATGGCCGCGGCCCTGGGCATATTGGTCGCGAGCAGTTCGATCTGCATCGTCGCCGTGCCGCCGCGCGCCCACTCCAGCGAGACGGGTGTGGCGAGCGCGAGTCCACCGATCACGGCGGAAAGGAGAACCGCGACCAGCTCGACCAGCTCGACCGACCAGGTGCACCGACGCACCTGATCAACCTATCCGACCCAAGATCGTTTCCCCAGGCTTTGCGACCAGGGTCGGGCATCGGTATCGGGGACGGCCGCTCAGGAGTAGTCGCGGAAGGTCATCACGAATCCGACCGCCGCGATCACGAACAGACCGATATAGGCGGCCACCCGCAGCGCGAGCCACGGCAGCTCACGAACGAATAATCCGCTGATCATGGTGGCCAGCAGCATCAGCGTCCCGTAGAACACCGTTCGTTGGGGGTGTTTGCCCATACTGCCGGTATACGCCGATCCTCGAGCCTCGGCGCCGATCGTTCGTGAAACCGGTCGGTGAGCGGGAGTCTGCGCGTCGGGACTATCGCCGGGCGAACGGATTCGGACGCAACCAGTGCGGCTCGGTGGTCCAGCCGAGAAACCGCCGCGATCGGCCCCGGTCGGCCGAACCGGTCCGATCGAAGGCGCCGCCGTCGGCCACCAGGCGCAACCCGTTCAGGGCGGGGGCCAGACGCGCCGCGACATGCGCCGGATGTTCGAGGGCCGAGGAGGCGAGTCCGCCCACGATCGTGTCGCGTTCCTCCGGTGCGCACAGCGACAGATGGAAAAGCATCTGACGCCACGCGTACGCCGCGTCCTTGATGGTGGCGAGCGGGCGTGGATTGTTGTGGACGCGGGCGGTCAGCACACAGACCGTGCGGAAGCAGCGGCGCGTCGACTCCGCCCACCCCGGGGTCGGCGCGACGCCGATCACGTGGACGAGGGTGGCCAGGTTGTGCGTGGTCAGGATCTGGGCTTGCTCGATGACCTTGCCGTTCGCCGCGACCGACGACCCCGTCCCGCCCGCGCGCTCGGCGCACAGTCGCGCGAATTCGGCCGCGCCGTTCGCGCGCGTCGCGAGGGCCCCGACCGCGGCGTAGTCGATGCCGTAGTAACGCTCGTACAGGGTGTCGCCGAGCAGTTCGTGCGCGATCACCGCCGCGTCGAGGAACTTCGGCGTGAAGGTGCCCATGAAGATATCGGCGGCCAGTTCCTCGACCAGCGGCGCGCGCAGTCCGGTGTGGCGGGCGAGCACATCGAATTCACGGACCAGCGGATTGGGCAGGATGGTGCCGGGAAATCCCTGGACCGCGAGTTCTCCGAGTTCGCGCAGCGCGGACCGAACGGGCGCGGCGTCGGTTCGGTGCGCGGCGAGTGCCCGCATCCACGGCAGTTCCTCGACGCGAACCTGATGTTGTAGGTTCAGCAGCAACAGTGAACGCCGGTTGCGGAACGCGCGGTAGGTCGCGGCGACGAGGGTGCGCGCGGCGGCATCCGGATAGGCCGCCGCGGTTGTCACGGCGACCAATTGCGGCACCAGTTCGGCGAGTACCTCGGCGGACGGGATGACGCCGCGCTCGATCAGCGTGCCGAGCGGTGCGCTCAGCGCGGACTCGACGATTCGGCGCAGTGTTGTCGGAAACCGCACTCCCGCAGGGATTCCCGAGACGGACGACTCGGATTCGTCGACGGGGGCGAGCAGCGGCGCGATATCCCGCACGCCCACCTGCTGTGGCAGCTCCGACAGCCGCCGCAGCAGCAGTGCGGCCAGCGCGTGATACGACGGCTGCGCCGTCTGTTCCGACTGGGCGCGGCGCAGTGCGGTGTGCGCGGCGGAACCGGGCAGACCACGGCGGCGGACCATGGACGCGACGGCGTGGCGGAGCAGACCGAGCTGACGCGGGTCGAGTGTGCGTCCGGTGACGACGTCGGCCAGTGCGTCGTGCAGAATCGCGAGATTCTCCTTGGGGTCGCGATGTTTGCCGCACAGCCTGTGCGCGGTCGCGAGAGCGCGGTAGCGGGTGAGCAAGCGGGCAGCGTCCTCCAGCCACGGGCCGTCGGGAGCCTGTTCGAGGACGCGGACGCGCAACCAGTGCGCGAGCAGTTCGTCGGCGAACGGCTGCCAGACCGTGAGCGCCTCGCGCTGGGTTTCGACGGCCCTGTTCGGGGTGCGCGCGGCCAGAGTGCGGGTCACGTCGGAGACGGTGTGCCGGTGCGTGGTATCGGTATCAGGCACGGGTCGCTCGGTCGGGCGCGGCGTGAAGCGCAGTTGGTCGGCGAAGGGTTCGAGAGTGTCGACGAGCTCGGCGGCACCCCGCACATCGCCGACGCGCACCAGCCACGCGACCGTCAGGAGCGCGGACTCTTCGGGGATCGTCACCTCGTATCGGCCGCTGTCGAGCAGTGCGTCGAGTTCGGCCATACCGGCGGCGGTGAGGCTGTGGGCGAACAGTGCCGCACGGCGCTCGGGTACGGCGGCTCGGCGCGCGGCCGCGATCTCGTAGGGTTCGAGCGCGCCGCCCGCGCTCGCCCGGCCGGTGGCGAATCCGCCGCGCACGACATCGAGTGTCACCCATGCCGGGAAATCGGTGGGTGTCCGCGACCCGATCCGCAGCGTGCCGTCGGTGAGGCCATCCAGCACCTGCCACCACTTGCGAATTCGCGATTCCGCGCGATTGCGCGTCGCCGCGTCCCTGTGCGTGACCGCGGTGACGAAAGCGGTTGCCAGCAGGCCACGGGCGTATTCGGAACCTACCGTTGTCGGAAGCTGCTGACCAGCGTCGTCGTTCATAAGCCGACGTGGCGGGTGCCGCCCCCGCGCCCTCCGGGTTGGAAGCCCGGTGCTCTACTGCTGAGCTACACGTCGATGACCGCACTGTAGCCAATGGAAGTCCCGCGCGCCAAAGCCTTTTCGGCCGCCGCGGCCGGGTGATCGACCTACGCCGAGCCCGGCTGCGATCGTGAGGACGACGACGCTCCACAGGCGGGTGTGGATTCCGGCGAGCACAACCAGGCGCCGCGCCCGGATAAGGGCAGGTTGGACCGTGGATTCGGGGACAGCGTCGTCGAATCCGACCTGTTCACACCAGCCCGCCGGTCCTCGAGGACTGGCGGGTCGCGATCGCCTACGTTCGCGCATGTCCGAACGTCGACGACTGGCAGAGTTCATACCTTCGGTTCGTGAATGGGGTGCCGACGGGCTCCGGCCGCCGTAGCGAGTCGACGGAACTCGAGTCGGAGCTCGGTCGACCGAGGAAGCAGATCATCCGAAAGATGTCGGCTGGGCGATTACTTGAGATCGCCGGCGCTCGTGCCGACGTCGGCCAGTGTGGTTGGTGAGCCTTAATTGCCGGTGTACCGGTAGAGGGCGACGTTGCAGGCGGAACAGGCCCTGATCGGGTTTGAAATCGGCTTGCTTCCACCCGGTTGTTGTTGCTTGGACGACGTTGAAGCACTGTGGTGCTGCGTCTTTGTTGGACAGATCGCGGGGGTATGCAATCCGCCGCCGCTCCAATCGGTCTCCCTACCGGCTGCCTCGACCACACACCGGCGGGTGAGTTGACATCGTGCATCTGCTTCATCGCGGGGGAGGTTTCGACGGCCTCGATCGGGACGGCACCGGTCAGGTCGATAATGTTGTTCTGCGATTTTATCGATTGTGCCGCGGCTTGGAGAAACTGGGAGTTGTAGGAGTTGTTGGTCGGGTCGATCCAATCGAGTTTGTAGTCCATGCTGGTCAAGAAGTCCTCCAACTTCGCCGGCTGGCGAAAGTCGCCGTAGAACGCCAAACCTCTGACACCCTTGTTCTTGATCGACTGGGCATAGGGGGTCCAGTCCGAGACGCCGGAGTCCGGGTAGAGATCGCTGTAGGTCACGGTCCCCGCGGCTGCCTCGATCGACTCGATTGCCTTGTCGGCGAGTACTTTGGTGACCGGGGAATCGCCGGTGATGACGCCGATCGCCTCCGCCGAGTTCGGATACGCCTCGTGCATCAGCCAAGTCCGGAAACCGAAGTAGGGTTCGTAGTGCGCGTATGTGCCTGCCAATGCGGTGATGTGAAGATCGGATTGCAGATTCTGCAGCTGTGAGACCTGCGCCGGGAACTCGGGCAACAGGCACGAGAGACGGTCTTTGACGCCGAGTCCGTCCAGGGCGGCGCCACCGCCGACGAGGACGAAGTCCTCTCGGCAGGCATCGAGCATGCGCTGACGCACCTCCATCAGGTTGGTGTCGCGGACTTCGGATACGATCTTCCGTCCATTGATGCCACCGGCCGCATTGCACCACGCGGTGAACACTTTCGCCGCGTCGACGAACTCGGATTGTTTGGTGAATCCGATGTCGCTGAAGACACCGACTTTGATCTCCGTAGCGGTTACGCCTCGGGTTGCGGCACTGGTTGTCGATCCGCTGTGGCAGATGCTCGACAGATCCCCGAAACTTCCTGATTCGGTTGCGTCCGACTCGGCTTCCGTCGCGGGTCCGCTGCGCCCGCGCACCCGGCGGCGAGCATTGTCAACGCTACGAACGCGATGACTGTACGTTTGAGCTTCAAATCTCTCCCTAACGGGCCTCGATGACCTGAATCTCTCTGCTGCTACGGCGATTCTGGTTCGAGTACTCGGTGCTCGGCTGTGGTTCCGTGTCGAGCGTAGTGGAGGGGAATCGAGTTTTGCTGACGTATAACGCCGCGGTTTGCCCCCCGGCGCACCTCGATCCGGCGCAGGAACCGATCAGCGAAATCGGTGATCGCTCTCGGGAAACGGGGGCGAGGGGCGGCACGTATCCGCGTAACGGTATGTCTGACGCGACTGCCCACGACTACCTGTCAACCACTCGCGAATCCTGGATCTGGCCCGAGTTTCGGGTATCGCGCACTGCGGAGCGAGGGTGACCGGGACGCGGATCCGGCGGGAGTCATCGATCCCTCCCACGCGTCCGCGATGTCACCGCGATGACCCGTTGTGCGCTGTGGGTCCCGCCTCGTGCCCGAGACGGCCGCGAGTGCGGCGATCCTCCTTGAGTTCGGCTTCGTAGATATGCCGAACCCCGTCGGCGAGTTCCTCGCGGGCGGCGCGTTCGACTGCGCGGAACGCCGACCAGTAGCCGTCATCGAACTCCTCGACGACCTGGAAGGTCCACCGTCCCTCGAGCACGTTGAGGCCGATCAGTTCTTCGCGAATGCGCCGCGCCCATCCGTCCTGCCCGGCCGCTTCCAGCGAATCCGCGGCATCGGAGAGCATGAAGTCCGCGCCACCGATCAATTGATGCATCGAGTACAGATGGCCACGGGCTCGCTCGACGGTTTCGAGGGCTTCGGACAGCTTGCCCAGCGCCAGCACGGTCTCGTCGCTGACACCGTCGGGACGAACATCCACCGACGATTTCGCTATCGGCCATTCGTGGTGTTCCATCGCGCACCCCTTCGCCTCGGCAGTCGGTTACCGACCGGCTACCCATCCGGTGCTCGGGCAAACCGACCGACCGACCGGACGCGCGCGCGTCCGGTCCGCGGCGATCGACCGTGTACGCCGTCCTGGCGGAAGGGTTCGGCGCGGCTACTCGGCGGGTTCGGGATGCCGATGGATGGGATCGACCCAGTAGACGGCGTCGGGCTTCTCCACCGGAACGATATCGAGATCGACCACGACCGCCTCGCTGTCACTGCGCACCAGCACGCATTCCAACGGTTCGTCGGTACTGGCGTTGATCTCCTGGTGGGGAACGTAGGGCGGGACGAAGATGAAATCGCCCGGATCGGCCTCGGCGACGAATTCGAGCCGCTCGCCCCAGCGCATACGCGCGCGCCCGCGCACCACATAGATGACGCTTTCCAGCGCCCCGTGATGGTGTGCGCCGGTCTTGGCGTCGGGATGGATTGTCACCGTCCCGGCCCAGATCTTCTGGGCACCCACCCGCGCGGCATTGATGGCCGCCGCGCGGTTCATGCCGGGTGTCTGCGCGGTATTCGGATCGAGGCTATCGGCCTTGATCACCCGCACGCCGCTGTCCCGCCAACGCTGCTCGTCGCTCGTGTCGGGGCCGGGTTCGTTCGCGGTCATTGGTCGATTCTCCGTCTCGGGCGGTTGGTCACGCGACTCCCTTGAGTTGCCGTTCGGTCACCGATCGGTAATGGGTGGTGATCGCCTCGACCGCGGTGAGTTCGATATCGGGGCCGAGTCCGCGCCTGGCCACGAGGCGGACATCGATGCAGCCCATCGCGGGCAGGTCGCTCACCTCGGTGAGGGTCTGCGGAATCGCGGCGTGGAACGGCAGCAACGCGATGCCCAATCCGGCCTGAGCGGCGGCCATGACACCGTCGAGCGTGCCGGACTCGGCCGCCACGGTGACGTCGTAACCCAGTTCGGCCAGTCGGTGCAGCGCCCGTTTGCGCAGACTGCACGGCTCCTCGAACGCGACCAGCGAGATCGGCCCCGGCGACAGTCGCCAGTCCGGCGAGGCGACCCATCTCAGTTGCAGTTCGCCGACCTCGGCGCCGAGCGGTTCGGCGCTGCCGCCGAGTACCACCGCGAGATCGAGGGCGCCCTTGATCACCGATTCGGCGAGGCTGGTCGACCTGTCGATCCGAAAATGCAGGTACACGTCCGGGTACGCGCCGCGCAGGACACCGAGCAGTTCCGGCAGCAGTCGGTCGGCGGCGTGTTCGGTCGACCCGATGGAGATCCGGCCGGGATTGGCGGCGACGAACCGCTCCAACAACCGGTCGTGCGCCCCGAGCAGGGTGCGCGCCTCGAGCACGAACCGCTCCCCATCGGACGTGAAACGCGAACCACGACCGTCTTTTTCGACGAGAATCCGCTTCAACCGGCGCTCCAGCAGTCGAACATGCTGGCTGACCGTCGGCTGGCTCAGGTGCAGCGCGTCGGCCGCACGCCGGAATCCGCCGGTGTCGGCGATCGCCACCAGAGTCCGTAGGTGCACAAGGTCCAAGGGATCTGCCATGCCGCTCATCTGCCTCCGCGTAGACATCCGGTTGCCATCACAGTCCTACACCGGGCCTGCGGTACGGACACTTTGAATCTGTGAGATCGAAACATTCGATTCGACAAGGCATTCGAGCCGGACGCGCGGTCGGTCGAAGTCGGGGAGCGCGGCGAACCGATTTCCCGCGCGGCTCCCGCGCCGGGATCCCGAATATGGTTCCGGTGCAGTGCCTTACGAATGTCGAGATCTCGACGTGACAGTGCGACCGCTGGATCCGGCGCCGCGTCCGGGTGCGGGGTTCTCGCGTCGGTCGGCTCGGCCTTTCACGCATTGTGAACCAAATGCTTATGGATATGAATCCGATCGACTACCTGCCTGTATTATTCGGGTCGCGGGGTGAGAAATGGATCGTGTCGCGCGATAGCCGTCGAATTCGATCGGAATTCCGGATGGACGCGTATCGAACTTTCCGATCCTTCTCACGACAGTCACTGTGCCGCAGGCGATTACGCTTGTGACCGGGTGATGCGAAGTCGGAGCTTGTCGAGTTGTCAGCACTTCGGAAGTCACCGGAACGTGTGGGCGATCGATGTTTCCGGAATGCGCGCTATTCCCCCGATCAAAGGAAGATGAATGTCTGTGGCTGAAACACCAGGGAATGGGTCGGACTTTGTTCCGGTCGCCGTGATCGGACTCGCGTGCAGGCTGCCGGGCGCGAACGGTCCCGCCGAGTTCGAGCGGCTCCTGCGCCGCGGCGAGAGTGCGATCGGAACGCCGTCGGCCGGTCGCCTCACGGCGGATCCTCGTATCGAAGGACTCGTCGGCGGCTTCCTGGACAAGGTCGACGAGTTCGACGCCGAGTTCTTCGGCATCGCCCCGCGCGAGGCCGTCGCGATCGACCCTCAGCAACGCCTTCTGCTGGAATTGGCTTGGGAGGCAGCCGAAGACGCGAATATCCCGATGACCGCGCTGCGCGGTTCCGACACCGGCGTGTACGTGGGCGCGATCGCGAGCGACTACGCCGCGCTGGTGCAGGAGGCCGGTGACGCCGCGCTCACCCGCCACACCCTTACCGGGTTGAGTCGAGGAGTCCTCGCCAACCGCATCTCCTACACCTTCGGTCTTCGCGGCGCGAGCCTGACCGTCGACTCCGCGCAATCCTCCGGTCTCGCCGCGGTACATCTGGCATGCGTCGGCCTCGGCGGCGGCGAGTCGACGACGGCCTTCGTCGCCGCCGCGAACCTGAATCTCGGCCGTGGCAGCGCGGTGACGGCGCAGCGGTTCGGCGGCGTATCCGCCTCCGGTCGCGCCTCTGTGTTCGACGCCGCCGCCGACGGCTATGTGCGCGGCGAGGGGGCGGTGGTACTGCTGCTGAAATCGCTGGACCAGGCGCGGGCCGACGGCGACCGCGTCCACGCGGTGATCCGTGGCACCGCGCTCAACAACGACGGCGCGAGTCCCGGGCTGACCGTGCCGACGGCGGCCGCGCAGGCGGCGGCCATCGAGCGGGCACTGCGGCGGGCGAATCTGCGCGCCGAGGATGTGCGGTACGTCGAGTTGCACGGGACCGGTACCAAAGTCGGCGACCCGATCGAAGCCGAGGCCCTGGCCATCGCCATCGGTCGTGCGCGATCCTCGGACGACCCGCTGCTCGTCGGTTCGGTCAAACCGAACGTCGGGCACCTCGAAGGGGCGGCGGGTCTGGTCGGGCTGCTGAAAGCCATTGTGAGCGTGCGCGGTCCGGAGATTCCGGCGACGCTCAACCACGATCGTCCCCATCCCGACATCGATCTCGCGGGGTCGAACCTGCGTGTGGTCACCGCCGCCGAGCCCTGGCCGCATGCCGATCGACGGGTGATCGCGGGCGTCAGCTCGTTCGGAATGGGCGGCACGAACGCCCACGTGGTCATCGAGAAAGCCTCGGCGAGTGCAGAACTGGATGCGGCGGTGGTGGTCGCCGACACGTCGAGGGTCGACTCGCGGCCCGGGGACGTGACACCGTTCGTGATCTCGGGGGTGTCGGCCGCCGCGTTGACGGGTCAGGCGGCGCGGCTGGCCGAATTCGCCGCACGCGATGACGCGGACCTCACCTCGATCGCCTCCGGCTTGGTCCGTGACCGTGTCGTCTTCGGGACGCGCGGTGTCGTGCTCGCCGCCGACCGAGCCGCCCTGATCGCGGGGGCGATCGGGCCGGCACAGGGTCGGACGGTTCCCGGAATCGTTGTCTCGGCCGGGGCCGTGGGAGGCGTCGGCGTCGTCTTCGGCGGACAGGGAAGTCAGCGGGCAGGAGCCGGAGCGGTTCTCTATGAACGGTTTCCGGCCTTCCGGGCGACGTTCGACGCGGCGGCTTCGGCGTTGGACCGGCATCTGGCGGGTGCGGTCGAACATACGGTGCGCGAGGTGGCGTTCGGTGCCGACGGCACGGCGGGACTGATCGATGCCACGGTCTATACGCAGGCGGTCGTCTTCGCACTGGAGACGGCGCTGTACGGCCTGTTGCGGTCGTGGTCGATCGAGATCACGGCGATCGCCGGGCATTCGATCGGTGGCGTGGTGGCGGCGCATGTGGCGGGTGTGCTGTCGCTGGATGACGCCGCGCGATTGGTGGCGGCCAGGGGCAGACTCATGGGCTCACTGCCGTCCGGCGGAGCCATGATCGCCGTCGAGGCCACCGAAGTAGAAGTGCTGGAGACGATTTCGAGCGTCTCGGGCGGCGCGCACCGGGACGTGTCCATCGCCGCCGTGAACGCCCCGCGCGCGGTGGTGATCTCCGGTTCGGAGGATGCGGTCACCGGGGTGGCCGAGGCGCTGTCGGCGGCCGGGCGGCGGACCAAACGGCTCGCAGTCTCGCACGCGTTCCATTCGGCATCGATGGAACCGGTGCTGGCCGAATTCGAAACGGTGGTCGCCGGATCGACGTTCGCCGAACCGCACGGCCCCGTCGTGATCTCGGACGTCACCGGCAAGGTGGTCACCCGCGCCGAATTGGCAGACCCGACCTACTGGACACGGCACCTGCGCGGCACGGTCCGCTTCGCCGACGCCGTCGCCACCATGCGGGCACTGGGCGTCGGGGTGTTCGTGGAGGCGAGTGCCGACGCTGTGCTGGCCCCGTCGGTGTCGGCCGAACTCGAGCGGTCGAGTGGTGCCGTCGCGGTGATCCCGGCACTGCGCAGAGGCCGAGACGAGATCGCCACGATATCGACAGCCGCCGCGACCGTGTTCACCAACGGTCACCATGTCGACTGGGCGGAGATCGTCCCGCGAGCACGACGAATCCAATTGCCCACCTACGCGTTTCAAAGGCAGCGATTCTGGATCGACACCCCTGCGCAGGCTCGACCTGCCGCGGCGGCGATACCAGACCTGGCAGATGCGGTCGACGGGGTTGCCGGTCCGGCGGTTCGCGCGAACTCCGATGTCGCGGCTGTCCCGGTTCGGCCCGGCGTGACGGAACCGTCTGTGGATGCGGTCTTGGACCTGCCGGTGCCCGTGGACTCCGCCGTCGAGGCCGCCGGGACTCTGCCCCGCGTGACGGAACTTGCCACCGCTGCGATCCGCCCCGGTGTGGCAACTGCGACACCGGCAACGGACGAGGCACGGGCGAACGCCTCCGTCGAGCCCACGGGGTCCATCACCCCGACCCCCGCGCTGGCGGAAGCGGTGATCGGCACGACCGCCGCGGTCCTCGGATACGCCGACCCCTCGGCGCTTTCGTCGGACCGGACTTTCAAGGAACTCGGCCTGGATTCGCTCGGCGCCTCCGAACTCGCCCGGGGACTGAGCGGAGAACTCGGGATCCGAATCGCCGCGACAGCGGTCTACGACTTCCCGACACCGGCCGCCCTCACGGCGCATTTGAACGCCCGACTATCCGGAACGGTTCCCGACGATTCGGACACGGTCCACGACGAGCGTGCCAGACCGCACAACTCCACCGACGATCCGATCGCGATCGTCGCGTTGAGTGGACGGTTCCCCGGTGCGGACACACCGGAAGAACTCTGGGATCTCATCGCGGGAGGGGGCGAGGCCGTGGGCGACTTCCCGGACGACCGCGGCTGGGATCTCGCGGCACTGTTCGACCCGAGCGGGACCGAATCCGGGTCGAGCTACGTGCGGCACGGTGGATTCGTCAGGGAAGCAGCATATTTCGACGCGGCCTTCTTCGGTATCTCGCCGAGGGAAGCAGCCGCGATGGATCCGCAGCAGCGGCTCGTGCTGGAAGCGGCGTGGGAGCTGTTCGAACGGGCGCGCATCGTGCCGGGGGCGCTGGCGGGCAGTCGCACGGCCGTGTACCTGGGCGCTACACCGCAGGAGTACGGGCCCCGGTTGCATCAGATGCCCGACGTGGCCGAGGGATACGGACTGACCGGCTTGTCGCCGAGTGTGCTGTCCGGGCGCGTCGCGTATACGTTCGGCCTGGCGGGACAGGCGATCACCGTGGACACGGCGTGCTCGTCGTCGCTGGTGGCGCTGCATCTGGCGGTGCGGGCGCTGCGTGCGGGCGAGGTGGATCTCGCGATCGCGGGCGGGGTCACGGTGATGTCGAACCCCGGCATGTTCACCGAATTCTCGCGCCAGCGCGGGCTGGCTCCGGACGGTCGCTGCAAGGCGTTCGCGGCGGGGGCGGACGGGACCGGTTGGGCGGAGGCGGTGAGTCTGGTGCTGGTGGAGCGGCTGTCGGACGCGCGGCGGCTCGGTCACGACATTCTGGCCGTGGTGCGCGGTTCGGCGGTGAACCAGGACGGGGCGTCCAACGGTCTCACCGCGCCCAACGGTCCCGCGCAACAGCGCGTGATCCAGGAGGCGCTCGCCGATGCCGGGCTGCGCGCCTCGGATGTCGACGTGGTGGAGGCGCACGGGACGGGAACCGCGCTGGGTGACCCGATCGAGGCGCAGGCACTGCTGGCGACCTACGGCCGTGATCGGTCCGAACCGCTGTGGCTCGGTTCGCTGAAGTCCAACATCGGACACACCCAGGCCGCCGCGGGCACTGCGGGACTCACCAAAGCGGTACTGGCACTGCGTCACCGGACGATTCCGGCGACGCTGCACGTGGACGCGCCGTCGCCACACGTGGACTGGTCGGCCGGCGCGGTCCGGCTGGTGACCGAGCCCCGACCGTGGCTGCCGGGCTCGCGCCCACGCCGAGCGGGCATCTCCTCGTTCGGGATCAGCGGCACCAACGCCCACGTGATCATCGAAGAAGCGCCGATCGCGGCGAACCCGCCCGTCGAACCCCCAGACGAATTCCACGGCGGCCACCTGCCTTTCGTGATCTCGGGTGGCTCGGCGGAGGCGCTGCGCGCACAGGCCAAGCGGCTGGCGGACAGCGATCTCGGGTCGAATATCGCGGAGTTCGCGTCCGCCCTGGTCCGGGACCGAACGGTGTTCGGGACGCGGGCCGTGGTGACGGCCGACGGTGTCGGCGATCTCGTGGCGGGTCTGACCGCGCTGGCCGACGGGCGTTCGGTGCCCGAGGTGACAGTCGGCCCCGCGACCACCGCAGGCGGGAAGGTGGCCGTCGTCTTCGGTGGACAGGGCAGCCAGCGCGCCGGTGCCGGTCGCGAACTGTACGAGCGCTTCCCGGTGTTCCGCGCGGCCTTCGACCGCGCCGTGGAACTGTTGGACGGTCATCTCGACGGTGTGGGGCGGTACTCGATCCGCGATATCGCGTTCGGCGCTGCCGGAACCGAGGGGCTGATCGATGCCACGGTGTTCACCCAGCCCGTGATCTTCGCGGTGGAGACCGCGCTGTTCCGGTTGATCGAATCGTGGGGTATCGACGTCGCCGTCGTGGCTGGCCATTCCATCGGCGGTGTGGTGGCCGCGCATGTCGCGGGCGCGCTGTCGTTCGAGGACGCGGCGCGACTGGTCGCGGCCAGGGGGCGGTTGATGGGATCGCTCCCCTCGGGCGGCGCGATGGTCGCGGTGGAGGCCACCGAAGGCGAAGTACTCGAGGCCATCGCGCGCTCGGTGGTCGACCGTCGCGGCGGCGGGATCTCGATCGCCGCGGTGAACGGTCCACGGTCGGTGGTGATCTCGGGGGCCGAGGCGGCCGTGGAAGCGGTCGCCGCCGAGTTGTCCGCCGCCGGGCGCAGGACGAAACGACTCCCCGTGTCGCACGCGTTCCACTCCTCGCTGATGGAACCGGTGCTCGCGGATTTCGAAGCGGTCGTCGCCGGATTGTCTTTCCGCCCGACGGATCTGGTGCTGGTCTCCGATTCGACCGGGGAGTTACTCACCGACGACGAACTCGCCGATCCGCGCTACTGGGTGCGTCATCTGCGCGGCACGGTCCGATTCGCCGACGCGGTGCGCACCGCGCGGGACGCCGGCGCGGAATTATTCCTCGAACTCGGCGCGCAGGCGGTTCTGACGCCGACGGTGTCGAGCACGTTGGAGGAACACGATCGCGGCGGTGTCGCGGTCGCGGCATTGCGCGGCGATCGTGCCGAGACAGTCGGCCTGCTCCGTGCGGCCGCCACGGTCTTCACCCGCGGCCACGATGTCGACTGGACCGCGATCGTGGCCCCCGCGCGTCCAATCACTTTGCCCACCTACGCGTTCCAGCGACAGCGATACTGGTTGGACGCCCCGCCGACCACCACGCCTGTCGAGAATCACCCAGGCGACGGCTGGTTCTGGGAGCGCGTCCGTGCGCACGATGCCACCGCACTGGCCACCGAACTCGGCGTCGACGCGGCGAACGCGCCGTTGAGCGCGGTATTGCCCGCGCTCGACGCTTGGCGAAGCCGACGCCGCGACGGCGAGACCCTGGATTCGTGGACCTACCTGGTGCGGTGGCGTGCGATCTCGGTGGCCGGTCCGCGACCCTCGCGAGGAGATCGCTGGCTCCTCGTCGCCCCCGGTACCGGCAGCGCGAACACGTGGGCCGCGGCCATCACCGAGACACTGGAGCGATTCGGCGCTACCGCGTCGACCGTATTCGTCGATCCCGAGGCGGATCGGGCCGATATCGCGACGGCCATCGCCGCCCACGAAGAGCCGACCAGGATCGTGTCACTGCTGCCGCTCGCACCGGATTCGGACGCGCGGGCGACCGGTGTGGCGCTGGTGCGAGCCGTAGCCGATCTCGGCCTGACCGCCGACTTCCGCGTGGTCACCTCGGGCACTGTCGCCGTCGTCGCGGACGAATCCGTTCGCGAACCGTGGGGGGCATGGCACTGGGCCTTCACCGCCGCCGCGGTCGCCGAGGGAGCCGTGCGCGGCGGTGGACTGGTCGACCTGCCTGCCGCGCCGGACGACGCACTCGCGGCCCGCGCGGTCGAGGCACTGTCGAATACCGTCGGCGAACGGGAACTCGCTGTGCGCGAGGGCGGTACGTGGACCAGGCGGCTGGTTCGGGCAGCCCCGCACCGCCCGACCGCGCGAGTGTGGCGTCCGACCGGGACGGTCCTGATCACCGGCGGCACCGGGGCGCTCGGGGCTCGGGTGGCCCGCAGACTCGCGAGCAGCGGCGCGACCGATCTGCTGTTGGTGAGCCGACGCGGACTCGACGCCCCCGGCGCTCGCGACCTCGTCGACGAACTCGAACGACTCGGCGCGCACGCGACGGTGGCCGCCTGCGATATCGGCGACCGATCCGCCCTGTCCGCCGTCCTGGCCGACATTCCCGAGGAACGGCCACTGACCGATGTGGTCCATACCGCCGCCGTACTCGACGACGCGCTGATCGACGGGCTCGACCGCGAACAGATCGAGCGGGTCCACCGGGTGAAAGCGGGCGGCGCGGAACACCTGCACGCGCTGACCGCGCATCTGCCGCTGTCCTCGTTCGTGCTGTTCTCCTCGGTCACCGGGACCGTCACCACGGCGGGGCAGGCCAACTACGGTCCCGGCAACGCCTTCTCCGACGCGTTCGCCGAGTACCGCCGCTCGCTCGGACTACCCGCCACCGCGATCGCCTGGGGCCACTGGGACGGTGCGGGGATCGCGAATCCGGAGGCGCAAACCCATTTGCGCAGAGCCGGTCTGCGACCCATGGACCCGGAGCTGGCGATCGACGCTCTCGAACGCGCGGTCACCTCGGACGACACCCGGGTCGTCGTCGCCGACGTGGACTGGACCGCGACGGCACGCACGGCCCACGCGCGGCTGGTCGAGGACCTGCTGCCGGTCACCGGCGACACCGACGACCCGCCGACGCACACGGACGGATTCGCCGCGCGGATCACCGACACCGACCCGGCCGAGCGCGGACGCGCCGTTCAGGTGATGGTGCGCACCGAAGTGGCCGCCGTGCTCGGATTCGGCTCGGCGGCGGCTGTCGCCGACGAACGGAGCCTGCGCGATCAGGGTTTCACCTCGCTGTCGGCGATGGAACTGCGCAACCGCCTGCGGGAGGTCACCGCGCTCGACCTGCCCGCGACCGTCGTCTTCGACCACCCGACGGTCCCCGAACTCGCCGATCTGCTTCTCGGCCTGCTGATTCCGCACACGCCGACGGTGCTGGAATCGGTGCTGGGCGACCTGGAACGGATCACCGCTCTGCTGTCGGGCGCTGACCTCACCGACGACGAACGCGCCGTCGCGGCGGAGCACCTGCGCCGCGTGGTCGATTCGTCGGCGCTCACCCCGACGGGGGCGGCGGTCGGTCGCGCCGTCGAGTTGTCGACAGCGACGGACGACGACCTGATCGATTTCATCGGCACCGAACTCGGCATCTCCTGATCTGGCACACCGGATCTGGCACACCTCGGGCAGTGGCGCCCGGCTCCACGCGTGGATTTCGAAAGGCACAGCTGTGAACGACGTTGCGAACGACGAGAAACTCCGACATCTGCTGCGGCGGGTGAGCGCCGAGTTGTACAAGACTCGGGAAGAATTGCGTTCGGTCACCGAGGCCGAACACGAGCCGATCGCCATCGTCGCCACCGGATGCCGATTCCCCGGCGCCGACTCGCCCGCCGCGTTCTGGGACCTGCTCGCACGCGGTGCAGACGCGCTCAGCGAATTCCCCGAGGATCGCGGCTGGGATACCGCGGGGCTCTACCATCCCGACCCCGAACACCTCGGCACCTCCTATACCAGGCGGGGTGGATTCATCGACGGCGCGGCCGATTTCGACCCCGACTTCTTCGGCATCTCCCGTCGCGAAGCGCTCGCCGTCGACCCGCAGCAGCGCCTGCTGTTGCAGACCACCTGGGAGGCCTTCGAATACGCGGGTATCGACCCGAAGACCCTGCGCGGCAGCCGTACCGGCGTCTACACCGGAACGAACGGGCAGACCTACGTCACCGGGCCGGGTCACGTGCCCCCGGCCGTTGAGGGCTATCTCGTCACCGGTACCGCCGCGAGCGTGCTGTCCGGACGGATCGCCTACACGTTCGGATTCGAAGGCCCCGCGCTCACCGTCGACACCGCGTGCTCGTCGTCGCTGGTGGCATTACATCTCGCGGTGCGGGCGCTGCGATCGGGCGATATCGACTTCGCCGTCGCGGGCGGTGCCACGATCATGTCCTCGCCGTCGATCTTCGTCGAATTCTCGCGGCAGCGCGGGCTCGCGGCCGACGGCCGGTGCAAGGCGTTCGCGGCGGGCGCCGACGGCACCGGATGGGCGGAGGGCGTCGGCGTCGTGCTGGTCGAGCGACTGTCCGACGCGCGACGGCTCGGGCATCCGGTGCTCGCCGTCGTGCGCGGCACGGCCGTGAACCAGGACGGGGCGTCGAACGGCCTGACCGCGCCGAACGGTCCGGCGCAGCAACGGGTCATCCGCGAAGCGCTCGCCGATGCGGGACTGAGCGCGTCGGACGTGGACGCGGTCGAGGCGCACGGGACCGGCACCGCGCTCGGCGACCCGATCGAGGCACAGGCCCTGCTCGCGACCTACGGACAGGAGCGGTCCGAACCGCTGTGGCTGGGCTCGGTCAAATCCAATATCGGGCATACGCAGGCCGCCGCGGGTGTGGCGGGAGTGATCAAAACCGTTCTCGCGCTCCGGCATCGGGAACTGCCGCCGACCTTGCACGTGGACGCGCCCTCGCCGCTGGTGAACTGGGAGTCGGGCCGTGTCGCCCTGCTGTCCGAGAAGCAGGTGTGGCCGGAGACGGGCAGACCGCGGCGCGCGGCGGTATCGGCGTTCGGTGTGTCGGGGACCAACGCGCACGTCATCCTCGAGCAGGCGCCCGATATCGTCGCGCCGGAAACGGTTTCGCCGGGGGCGGCCGGGGTCCTGCCGTTCGTGGTGTCGGCAGCGACGGCGACGGCACTGCGGGCACAGGCTCGGCGACTCGGCGCGTTCGTGACCGGCCTCGGCGAACCCGATCCGCGTTCGGTCGCCTCGTCCCTGGTGCGTGAGCGCGGTGTATTCGGGTCACGCGCGGTGGTGATCGCCGCGGACCGGACGTCGCTGGGGTCGGCGCTGGACACTCTGGCCGACGGCGTGGTCGCCCCCGGTGTGATCCTCGCCCCCGATGCCGCTGTGTCCGGTTCGGTGGGTGTCGTCTTCGGTGGTCAGGGCAGTCAGCGGGCGGGTGTCGGAGCGGACCTGTACGCCCGATTCCCCGTATTCCGTGAAGCGTTCGGCGCGGCGGTGACGGCGCTGGACCGGCACCTGGGTGACGCGGTGGAGTTCTCGGTCCGCGCGGTCGCCTTCGGTGAATCCGGCATCGACGGACTGATCGATTCGACCGTCTACACGCAGTCGGTGGTCTTCGCGGTCGAGGTCGCGCTGTTCCGGTTGATCGAATCGTGGGGTGTCGAGGTCTCGGCCGTGGCGGGCCATTCCATCGGCGGCGTGGTGGCGGCGCATGTCGCCGGTGCGCTCAGCCTCGAGGACGCGGCCCGATTGGTGGCCGCGCGCGGTCGGTTGATGGGTGCGCTGCCGGTCGGCGGCGCGATGGTGGCGATCGGCGCGACCGAAGCCGAAGTCCGCGAGGCGATCTCGCGATCGGCGGGTGACACGTCGGAGCGGGTGTCGATCGCCGCGGTGAACGGGCCGCGGGCCGTGGTGATCTCGGGCTCCGAGGTCGAGGTTCTGGACCTGGCGGCCGAACTCGCGGCGGCGGGCACACGGGTGAAGCGGCTGGTGGTGTCGCACGGCTTCCATTCGCCGCAGATGGATCCGGTGCTCGCCGAATTCGAGAGTGTCGTCGCCGCGACCACATTCTCCGAACCGACCGGTGCGACGCTCATCTCGGATTCGACCGGTGCGATCCTCACCGGCGCCGAACTCGCCGACCCGACGTACTGGGTGCGGCATCTGCGCGGCACGGTGCGCTTCGCCGACGCCGTACGCACCATGCGCGAGGCGGGAGTCACCGCGTTTCTGGAGTTGGGGGCGGGCGCGGTCCTGACACCGTCGGTGTCGGCGACACTCGACGAGACCGGTACCGACTGGGGTGTCGCGACGGCGTCGGTGCGTAAGGGCCGCGACGAGGTGTCGACGGTGCTGTCCGCGGCGGCGACGCTGTTCGTCCACGGTCACCGCGTGGACTGGACCGCCGTCGTGCCGGTCGCGCCGCGGGTCGAACTGCCCACCTACGCCTTTCAGAACGAGCGATTCTGGGCGACGGTGGAGACCACGCACGGGACGGCACGCGGCGGACATCCGCTGCTCGGCTCGCCGCTGCTGCTGGCCACCGGGGACGGTGCCGTCACGACCGGACGACTCGCCACGACCATCCAGCCGTGGCTGGCCGACCACGTGGTCGCGGGAAACATCTACGTGCCGGGTACCGTGCTGGTGGAATCGGTCGTTCACCTCGCCGATTTCCTCGCCGTCGACACCGTCGACGAACTGATCATCGAGTCCCCGCTGATCCTGCGCTCCGACGCGGTCCTCGACGTGCAGGTCGCCGCGCGCCGGGTCGGCGCGGAATTCGCCGTCGAGATCCATTCCCGCCCCTCGGACGACCCCGATGCCCGCTGGACCCGCCACGCGGTGGGAAAGATCCTGGCACGGGACGGGAATCCGGCGCCGACGACGGGTCCGTGGCCGCCCGTGGGCGCGACGATCCTCGACACATCGGACGCCTACGACCGGCTGCGTGCGACCGGACTCGACTACGGACCGCTGTTCCGCGGACTCGGATCCGCGTGGCGGCACGGCGACACGATCCACGCCGAAGTGGCGCTACCGTCGGATACGCCGAGTTCCTACGCGGTCCACCCGGCCCTCTTCGACGCGGCGCTGCACCCGATCGCTCTGCTCACCGCCGACGCCGACGCGCCGCGAATTCCCTTCGTGTGGAACGGAGTCCGCGTCCGTGCCGCCGGCGCGGCGGCGCTGCGAGTGAGTTTCACCGTCACCGACGACGGCCTGCGCGATCTGACCGCGACCGACAATGCGGGACTGCCCGTCCTGTCGGTGGACTCGCTCACCCTGCGAACCGCGGCTGCCCCGCGTCCCGCGCTCGACGACGGCCTGTTCGAAGTGAGCTGGATCGAGCGCCCGACGGGGAACACCCGTTCGTCGACACCGATATCCGGGGTCGCCGACACGGCGTCGGGTTCCTCCGCCCACGCGGCGCTGGCCGCGCTACAGGCGCACGACGGCGTCGAACCTCTGATCCTGCCCACCCGTGACGCGGTCGCCGTGCTCGACGGTGACCGGCCGGATCTCGAGTCCGCGCCGGTCTGGGGGCTGGCGCGGGTCGCGGCCGCCGAACGTCCGGGCACGGTCGTGGTGATCGACACCGACGGCACCGACGCGTCGGCCGCGGCCTTCGATCGGGCCGCCGCCGACGCGCTGGCGGCGGGGGAGTCCCAGCTGGCCCTGCGAGAAGGCCGAACCTACGTGCCGCGCCTGACGCGCTCGACCGAGAGTGCGCCGCGTCCGGGGTGGGATCCGGACGGCACGGTCCTGGTGACCGGCGGCACCGGCGGCCTCGGCGCGCTGCTGGCCCGTCATCTCGTGACACGGCACGGTCTCGGGCACCTGCTCCTGGTCAGCAGGCGCGGTTCGGCGGCGCCGGGCGCCGATCGACTCGTCGCCGACCTGCGCGCGCTCGGTGCCCACGTGCTGGTCGTCTCGGCCGATATCGCCGACCGCGCCGCCGTGGAACGGGTCGTGGCCGCCGTGCCCGCCGAACACCCGTTGACGGCGGTGGTCCACACCGCGGGCATCGTCGACGACGGTGTCCTGGAATCGGTGACACCGCGACGTCTCGACGCGGTGCTCGCTCCCAAACTCCACGGGGCACGCCACTTACACGAGTTGACCCGCGACCAGAATCTGGCCGCCTTCGTGCTGTATTCCTCGGTCGCCGGGCTGCTCGGCACCGCGGGACAGGCGGCCTACGCGGCGGCCAACACGGGCTTGGACGCCCTCGCCGCGCAGCGCCGCGCGGACGGACTGCCCGCCACCGCGCTGGCCTGGGGTCTGTGGAACGAGACAACCGGTGTGACAGCCCATCTCACCGACGCCGACCGGGACAGGCTGGCCAGGCAGGGGGTCCGCGCCCTCGACACCGACACCGCGCTGGCACTGTTCGACGCGGCGGTCTTCCACCGCGATCGCGCGCTGTTGGCCCCGGCCCCGCTGGACCTCGCGCGATGGCAGGGCGCCGATACCGCGCCGCCGCTGTTGCGGGCGTTGATCCGTCCACCCCGCCGCCGCGCCGACACCGAATCACGCACCGCCGATACGGGACTGGCGGGACGGCTGGCCGCGCTGCCATCCGAGGAGCAGGCGAGCGTGCTGCTCGACCTGGTCCGCCGCGAAGCCGCCGCCGCACTGGATCATCCGGACCCCGTGGGTATTCGCGGCGATCGCGGACTGGCCGAACTCGGCCTCGACTCCCTGACCGCCGTCGACCTGCGCAACCGTCTCGCCGCCGCCTCCGGTCTGCGCCTGCCCGCCACCCTCACCTTCGATCACCCGACACCCGAGGCCATCGCGGCACACCTGCGCGAACGCCTGCTCGGCACCACCGCGACCGGGACGGCCGTGGCCCACGGCACCGGTGCCGACACCGATCCCATCGTGATCGTCGGTGTCGCGCTGCGCCTTCCCGGTGGCATCGAAAGTCCCGAATCGCTGTGGCGACTGCTGGAACGCGGCGGCGACGCGGTCTCGGAATTCCCCGACGACCGGGGCTGGGACCTGGCGACGCTCTACCACGAGGATCCGACGACACCGGGCACGTCCTACACCCGCCACGGCGGATTCCTCACCGACGCGGCCGATTTCGACGCCGGACTGTTCGGGATGTCGCCGAGGGAGGCGCTCGCCACCGATCCGCAACAGCGGCTGCTGCTGGAAACCTCCTGGGAGGCGCTGGAACGGGCCGGGATCGACCCGACCTCGTTGCGGGGCAGCCGGACCGGCGTCTTCGCCGGAACGATGTACCACGACTACGCGCCGCATATCCAGGACGCCCCCGCCGACCTGGAGGGATACCTGGTCAACGGCAGCGCGGGCAGTATCGCCAGCGGTCGCATCTCCTACACCTTCGGATTCGAAGGCCCCGCCATCAGCGTCGACACCGCGTGCTCGTCCTCGCTGGTCGCCCTGCACCTGGCCGCCCAATCACTGCGTTCGGGGGAGAGCGATCTGGCGTTGGCGGGCGGGGTCGCGGTCATGTCGAGTCCGGCGACCTTCGTCGAATTCTCCCGTCAGCGCGCCCTCGCGCCCGACGGCCGGTGCAAGGCGTTCGCGGCGGCGGCCGACGGCACCGGATGGGGCGAAGGCGTGAGCATGCTCGTGCTGGAACGACTCTCGGACGCGCGGCGGGCGGGTCATCCGGTGCTGGCGGTGGTGCGCGGGTCGGCGATCAATCAGGACGGTGCGTCGAGCGGGTTGACCGCGCCGAACGGACCTGCCCAGCAACGCGTCATCCGACAGGCGTTGGCCAATGCCGGACTGTCGGCGTCGGAGGTGGACGTGGTCGAGGCGCACGGCACCGGCACCACACTCGGCGATCCGATCGAGGCGCAGGCCGTCATCGCCACCTACGGCGCGGAACGCACCTCGGACACACCGCTGTGGCTGGGTTCGCTCAAATCCAACGTCGGCCACACCCAGGCCGCGGCGGGTGGCGCGGGCATCATCAAAATGCTGCTCGCGCTGCGCAATCGGGTACTGCCCGAGACACTGCACGTGGACGAGCCGACCCCGCACGTGGACTGGTCGGCGGGCACGGTCCGGCTGCTCACCGAGGCGCGCCCCTGGCCGCGTGCGAATAGGCCACGCCGAGCGGGTATCTCGTCGTTCGGTGTGAGCGGCACCAATGCCCACGTCATCATCGAGGAACCGCCGACACCGGAACCTCGTCCCGCGTCGCCCGACGACGCGGCGGAACCACTGCCGTGGATCCTGTCCGCGCACAGTCCCGCCGCATTGCGTGGACAGGCGGTGGCACTGGCCTCGTACCTGCAATCGCGCCCCGAGGTGGACGCCGCCGATATCGCGCGCACGCTGGTCGAATCCCGTGCCGCCCTCACCGAACGGGCCGTGATCCTGGGCGCCGACGACACCGAACTGCGCGCGGGCCTGAACGCCCTCGCGGCCGGTGAACCGCTGCCCGAGCACATCGTGCGTGCGAGCGCGGAGGTCGCGGGCAAGACGGTCTTCGTCTTTCCGGGCCAGGGCGGGCAGTGGCCGGGCATGGCGGCCGAGCTGTACCGGACCGCGCCCGTATTCGCGCGCCGCCTCACCGAATGCGCGAAAGCACTGGAACCGCATGTGGATTGGCCGCCGCTGGCGGTCCTGCTCGGGGATTCGGAGGTCGACATCGACCGGGTCGACGTGGTGCAGCCCGCGCTGTGGGCGGTGATGGTCGCCCTCGCGGCGCTGTGGCGGGCGCACGGGGTCGTGCCGGACGCGGTCGTCGGCCATTCGCAGGGGGAGATCGCCGCCGCGGTGGTCGCGGGCGCGCTGTCGGTCGAGGACGGCGCCCGGGTGGTGGCACTGCGCAGCAGGGCGATCGCGGCGGGTTCGGCGCCCGGCGCGATGGCGGCGGTATCGCTGTCGGAAGAGGCCGCCGCCGAACTGGTGCGCGACGGCCGGATCTCGGTGGGCGTGGTGAATTCCCCGACCTCGGTGGTGCTATCCGGCGAAGTCGCCGCGATCGAGGAGACACTGGCGCGACTGGACGAGGACGGGATCCGTCATCGCAGGGTCGCCGTCGACTACGCGTCACATTCGGCCGCCGTGGACGCGTTGCGCGGTGAACTCATCGACCTTCTCGCGCCGATCGCGCCGGGAGTCGGCGAGATTCCGATCCTGTCCACGGTGACCTCGGGGTGGATCGAGGGCACCGCGCTGACCGGCGAGTACTGGTTCGACAACCTCAGGAACACCGTGCGATTCGAGGCCGCAACCCGGGAACTCGTCGGGCACGGATACCGGTCCTTCCTCGAGATCGGCCCGCATCCGGTGCTCTCCGGGGCGATCGAGGAAACTCTGGAAGCCGTGGACGCGCCCGCGACGGCCGTCGTCGGCACGCTGCGTCGGGACGAGGGCGGGCCGCGCAGGTTCGCGATCTCGCTGGCGTCGGCGTACGCCAGGGGTCTACCGGTGGACTGGACCGTCTCGCTGGCCGAGCGCGGACAGCGGATCGACCTGCCCACCTACGCGTTCCAGCGCACCCGCTACTGGATCGACGCGGACCGATCGGCCTCGCGCCGAGACGATCGCCGGACGGGTTCGACATCCGTAGCGGAGCAAGCGTCGGTGCCGCCGACGATCCTGCGCTTCACCGGCCTGGACGGCCCCGCGCGGCGCACGGCGGTGCTCGAGCTGGTCCGCGGTGAGACCGCGGCGGTGCTCAAACACGCCAGCGGTGCCGAGGTGAGCACGACCAGGGCTTTCCGCGAACTCGGTCTCGACTCGCTGACCGCCGTCGACCTGCGCAACCGACTGCGCGCGGCGACCGGGTTGTCGCTCCCGGCGACGTTGATCTTCGACCACCCCTCACCCGAGGCCGTGACCGATTACGTGGTGTCCGCGCTGCCCGCCGACACCCCGAGCGGACCGACATCGCTCGACGACGTGCTCCGACTTCTCGAAACATCGCTGACCATGGCCGACGTCGGCAGCGATGCCATCGCCGACCGGTTGCGCGCACTGGCCGATCGCCTCGCGGCCGAACCCGATATCGAGTCGGTGGATCTGGATTCCGCCTCCGACGACGAACTGTTCGACTTGGTAGACAGGAACTGACGGCAATGGCCACCGAAACGAAACTCCGCGAATACCTGAGGCGTTCGATCGCGAAGGAACAGAAGCTGCAACAGCGGCTCGACGATGCGCGGGCGCGGGCGCACGAGCCGATCGCCGTCATCGGCACCGCCTGCCTGCTGCCCGGCGGCATCAGCAGTCCCGAACAACTGTGGGAGCTGGTCTCCGAAGGACGCGACGCGGTCGGTGAGTTCCCCGCCGACCGGGGCTGGGACCTGACCGCGCTCTACGACCCGGACCCCGACCGCCCCGGAACCTCCTACACCAGGCATGGCGGATTCCTCGACGGCGCGGCGGATTTCGATCCCGACTTCTTCGGCATCTCGCACCGCGAGGCGCTGTCGATGGACCCGCAGCAGCGTCTGCTGTTGCGGACCGCGTGGGAGGCGTTCGAACGCGCGGGTCTTGACCCGAACGCGTTCCGTGGCAGCCGAACCGGGGTGTACGCGGGGCTGGCCGGGCACGACTACGGCTCGCGTCTCGACCCCGTTCCGGAGGATCTGGAAGGCTACCTGGCGATCAACAATCTCGGCAGCGTGGTCTCCGGACGCATCGCCTACACCTTCGGATTCGAGGGGCCCGCGGTGACGGTGGACACCGCCTGCTCGTCGTCGCTGGTGGCCTTGCATCTCGCGGTGCGGGCGCTGCGATCCGGCGAGGTCGATCTGGCCGTCGCGGGCGGGGCGTCGGTCATGTCGACGCCGATCGGCTTCACAGAGTTCTCCCGGCAGCGCGGACTCGCGGTCGATGGCCGCTGCAAGGCGTTCGCGGCGGGTGCGGACGGCACCGGCTGGGCCGAGGGCGTCGGCGTGCTACTGGTGGAACGACTCTCCGACGCGCGACGGCACGGACACGAGGTGCTGGCCGTGGTGCGCGGATCCGCGATCAACCAGGACGGCGCGTCGAACGGACTGACGGCCCCGAACGGCCCCGCCCAGCAGCGGGTGATCCTCGCCGCGCTGGCCGACTGTGACCTCGAGGTCGGCGACGTCGACGCCGTCGAAGCGCACGGCACCGGGACCGTGCTCGGCGATCCCATCGAAGCGCAGGCCATCCTGGCGACCTACGGCGCGCGCACCGATGGCGAACCGCTCTGGCTCGGTTCGCTGAAATCCAATATCGGCCACGCGCAGGCGGCCGCGGGCGTGGCCGGTGTGATCAAGACGGTCGAGGCGATCAGGAGGGGACAACTACCCCGATCGCTGCACCTGGACGCGCCGTCACCACTGGTGGACTGGGATTCCGGGAGGGTGGAACTGCTGAGCGAGGCGCGGGCGTGGCCCGAGACCGGGCGACCGCGCCGCGCGGGGGTGTCCGCGTTCGGTGTCTCGGGAACGAACGCGCACGTGATCATCGAGCAGGCGCCCGCTACCACGGAAGCGGACCCGGCCCCGGAAGCCGTGGAGACCCACGAGCTACTACCGTTCGTCTTCTCCGGGGTCACCCCGGAAGCGTTGCGCGCGCAGGCGGCACGGCTGGCCGACCTCGTCTCCACGGCGGACGCACCGGATCCGGGATCGATCGCGTCGTCGCTCGTGCGCGATCGCGTCGTGTTCGCATCCCGCGCTGTCGTCCTGGCGTCCGACCGCGAGCGGGCGCGTTCGGCGCTGCTCGCGGTATCGGAGGGCAACGCCGCGGCCGGGGCAGTCACGGGCGTCGGCGACAACCCCGGCGGCGTCGGGCTCGTGTTCTCCGGACAGGGCAGCCAACGGGCAGGCGCGGGAGCCGACCTGTACCGGCGCTTCCCGGTGTTCCGGTCCGCTTTCGACGCGACCGTGGCACGGCTCGACCGATATCTGGGCGACGCCGTGGCGTACTCGGTCGCCGATGTCGCCTTCGGCACCCCGGGGACCGAAGGACTGATCGACGCGACGTTCTACACCCAGTCGGTGGTGTTCGCCGTCGAAACGGCACTGGTCGCACTGCTGCGGTCGTGGGGCATCCGGATCGCGGCGGTGGCGGGCCATTCCATCGGCGGCGTCGTGGCGGCGCACGTGGCCGGCGCGCTCTCGCTCGACGACGCCGCCCGGCTGGTGGCCGCGCGGGGACGGCTGATGGGCGCGCTACCGACCGGTGGTGCCATGGTGGCGGTACAGGCCACCGAAGCCGAGGCCGCGGAGTTCATCGAGCGGTCGGCGACCGGGGTGTCGGCCATCTCGGTGGCCGCCGTGAACGGTCCTCGCGCCGTGGTGATCTCGGGTGCCGACGCGGCGGTGTCGGAGGTGGCCGCGGCCCTCGCGGCCGCGGGCAGGCGAACCAAACGCCTGCCGGTCTCGCACGGTTTCCATTCCGCCCTCATGGATCCGGTACTGGCCGAATTCGAGAGCGTCGTCGCCGGTCTGACCTTCACCGAACCCACCGACATACAGGTGGTCTCGGACGCGACCGGCGCGGTGGTGACCGGTGCCGAACTTTCGGACCCGCGGTACTGGGTGCGTCATCTGCGCGGCACCGTGCGCTTCGGCGAAGCGGTGCGCACACTGCGCGAGACGGGTGTGACCACCTTCGTCGAAGTCGGCGCGGATGCCGTGCTGACGCCCATGATCTCGGCCAACCTCGATTCCGGCGACACGGTGGCGGTGACGGCGACCCTGCGCCGCGGCCGTGACGAGACCACCACCGCGCTCACCGCGGCGGCGACCGTGTTCACCACCGGCGGCGAGGTCGACTGGTCGGCCATCGTCGCGGCCCGGCCCCGAACACCGCTGCCCACCTACGCCTTCCAGCAACAGCGCTTCTGGGCCGCTCCGACCGCGCTCCGATCCGACACCGCCGCCCGTGGCGTGGCGAATATCGGTCACCCGCTGCTCGGCGCGGCGATCACACTCGCCGCCGACGGTGGAGTCGTGCTCACCGGCAGGTTGTCTCTGCGGACCCATCCGTGGCTGGCCGATCACGCCGTCCTCGGCACCGTGATCGTGCCCGGCACCGCGCTGCTCGAACTGGTGTCGCGGGCGGGCGAGGAAGTCGGCGCACCCGGTATCGACGAATTGATCGTCGAAGCGCCGCTGGTGCTGACCGACGATCCGGTCGACATCCAGGTCACGGTGAGGACCGGCGACGGCGCGAGCGAGGTCGGCATCCATTCCCGCGCCGCGACCGGCACGGACGCCGGATGGATCCGGCACGCCGTCGCGGTACTGGCCTCCTCCGCCGTCGAACCAGACTACGATTTCACCGTGTGGCCCCCCGAGGGCGCGCAACCGGTCGACGTCGACGACATCTACCCGACCCTGGTCGCCACCGGCCTGGACTACGGCCCCGCCTTCCGGGGACTGCGCCGGGCCTGGGAACGCGACGGTGACCTGTATGTCGATGTCGCCCTGCCGGATTCCGAACGGCCGAACGCCGAGAATTTCGCCATCCACCCCGCCCTGCTCGATGCCGCCGTCCACCTGCCCGCCCTGCGCGCGCTGGCGGAGGTACCGCCCGGATTCAACCGGCTCCCCTTCGCCTGGAACGGAGTACACGTGCACGCGGTCGGCGCGGCGGCGCTACGCGTGCGGATCGCGCCCTCGGGACCGGACACGGTGACGCTGCACGCGGCCGATCCGGCGGGAGCACCGGTGCTCACCATCGACGGTTTGGTCGCCCGCCGCGTCTCGGCCGCGCAATTGCGTTCGGCGCGTTCGGAATTGCGCGACGCGCTCTTCGAGCCGACCTGGACGGCGGCCTCCACCACGTCCACCGCTCCCACCTCGTGGGTGATCCTCGACGCCGCGGGCACCGACCTGCCCGATCGGCTCCGCCTGATCGGCCATCGCGTCGATCGCGTCTCGGACCTGACCGGACTGGCCGCCGCGATCACCGCGGGCGAGGTCACACCGGGCGTCGCCGTACTGCCCACGGAAACCCTCGAGCACCTGCTGCCGGTGCTGCGGAACTGGCTGGCCGACAGTACGTTCGAGTCGGTACCGCTGATCGTCCTCACCCGGCTCGGGATCGCCGCGGACGACGACGAGATCCCCGATTCCGGCGTCGCCGCAGTCTGGGGACTGGTGCGCTCGGTACAGGCCGAACAACCCGGCCGGATCCTGCTCGCCGATATCGACGACGCCGAGGAATCGCTCGCGGCGCTGCCGGGCGTCGTGGCGCTCGGCTCCGAGGGCGACACCCATACCGTCGTGCGCAGGGGCAGGGTGCTGGTGCCCCGGTTGAGCCGGTGGGATCCGCCCGCGGAAGCCGGGACCGCGCCGTGGGACGCGGCGGGCACCGTGCTGATCACGGGCGGGCTGGGCGGTGTCGGCGCGGAGATCGCCCGGCATCTGGTGTCGGCGCACGGGGTGCGGCACCTGCTGTTGATCGGCCGACGCGGCGTCGACGCGCCGGGTGCCCGGGAACTGGTCGCCGAGTTGGAGAACGAGCACGCGACGGTCGATGTGCGCGCGGTGGATGTCGCGGATCGCGAGCGATTGGCGGCCGTGATCGCCACGATTCCCCCCGCGCGTCCGCTGTCCGGGATCGTGCACGCCGCGGGCGTGGTCGACGACGGACTGTTCGGCGCCCTCACCGCCGAACGCCTCGCGGCCGTGCTCGCGCCCAAGAGCGTCGGTGCTCGCAATCTCCACGAGCTGACCAGGGATTCGGCCACGCTGACCCGGTTCGTGCTGTTCTCGTCGGTGTCCGCGCTGCTGGGCGGACCGGGCCAGAGCGCCTACACCGCCGCCAACGCCGAGCTGGACGCACTCGCGGCCCGCCGCAGGGCCGACGGCCTGCCCGCGGTATCGGTGTCGTGGGGGCTGTGGGAGCGCGAGAGCGGCACCACCGCCCACCTCACCGCCGCCGACCGGGCCCGCATCGCCCGCGGTGGTCTGCGCTCACTGCCGACCGCGCTCGCGCTGGCCCTGTTCGACGCCGCGGTACGCGCCGATCGGGCCGTGTTGGTGGCGGCGCGATTCGATATCGGGGCACTGTCGCGCCGCGCCGATGTCGAGCCCACCGCGCCGGGCCTGCGTTCACTCGTGCGCGCACCGCGCCGGACCGCCGGATCCGCCGGGCAGCAACGACCGGTGCTGCGGGAACTGGCGGGCAAGGACGGCGCCGAACGCCACCGGGTACTGCTCGGACTCGTCCGCGCCGAGATCGGCGCGGCACTGGCACATCCCGATCCCGACGGCATCGCGGGAGATCGCGCACTCGTCGAACTGGGTCTCGACTCGCTCAGCGCCGTGGAGTTGCGCAACGGCCTGGTCCGGGCGACGGGGGCGCGGCTGCCCGCGACGCTGACCTTCGATCATCCGACACCGGACGCGATCGTGCGGTATCTCTCGGAGTCGATCGACGAGGACCCGGCCGCGGCCACCACGGCGACGCGGTCGGCGGCGACGGGCCTCGCCTCCGTGCACCGGCGCATTCACGACAGTGGCAAGCATGTCGAGGCGGCGCAGTTGCTGATCGCCGCCTCCCACGTGCGGAGCACTTTCACCCTGGAGGACCGGAAGAAGCACGCGCTGAACCCGATTCGGCTCACCTCGGGGCCCGCGCCCACCGCCGTGGTCGCGTTTCCCGCGTTGAGCGCGATCTCCGGGCCGCACGAATACTCCAGGATGGCCAAGGAGTTCGGGGGAGAGCGTGATTTCCATGTCGTCCCGTGGCCCGGATTCACCGCGGGGAGCGACGAATTGCCCGATTCGGTGGAGACGGTGGTTCGCCTCGGCATCGACGGACTGAAGGCCGCGGTCGGCGATCGGCCGTTCGTGGTGCTCGGCCGCTCGATGGGCGGGTGTGCCGCGCACGCCGTCACCGTCGCGCTCGAACAGGAGGGATTGTCGCCGCGCGGCATGGTGCTCGTCGACAGCTACCCGATCGACGCCGCCACCGAGCCGGGCATGGAATGGTGGATCGGGTCGATGATCACCGGAATGCTCGACCGCGTGGACCGTTTCGATCTGACGGTCCAGGACGAACGGCTCACCACCATGGGCACCTACAACCGGGTGTTCGCGCGGTGGCGGCCGACGCCGGTGCGCACCCCGATCCACCTGCTGCGGGCACTGACTCCGCTGCCGGGAACAACGGTGGACGGCCAACGGGACTGGCGTGCGTATTGGCCCGAGCCGCACAGTGTCACCGATATCCCCGGCGACCACTTCACCGCGCTCGAGGACGACGGCCCGACCACCGCGGCGGCGGTTCGGGCATGGCTGGAGAGTCTGGAGCGCTGAACGCCGCGAGGTGGCATCCCGGACTCCGGGATGCCACCTCGACACAGGATCGGATCAGGCGACAGCGCCGGTGAGCTGGGCGATGATGCCGAGCCGATCGGGCAGGACGGAGTATTCGGTGATGCGGCCGTCACGGAAGCGGATGGTGCTGATGCTGACGCCGGTGAAATGCCTGCCGCTGTTGGGCACACCGAAGATCTCACCGCGCTGGGTGCCATCGATGGTCCAGTACACGACGACGCGGTCGTCCTCGGCGATGACGTCGGTGACGGTCGCGGTGACGTTCTCGACATTGGCGCGCAGCCAGGTGATGTGTTCGACGAATCCGTCGCGGCCCTTGACATCGCCCGCGGGCACCGCGGAATCGCGTCCGTCCTCGGCGATGATCTCGTCGAGCAGTCCCAGATCGCCCTTGGTGACCACTTCATCGTAGAAGCGGCGGGCGACGGTCTTGTTGGTTTCCGATGCGGATGTCACGGTCTGTCTCCTTCGTATCGGGGCGATCCACCGGGGTCCGGCGGGTCGGTACTGCGTCAGAGGGATTGGCCGGGCAGCGGGAGGATGCCGAGATTGGCGTCCAATCCGCCGTCGACCACGAGCGTGGTCCCGGTGATGTATCCGGCGGCGGGGGAGGCGAGGAACCAGATCGCCTCGGCCTGCTCGCGGGGTTCGGCGAAGCGGCCCAGCGGGATCCGGCGTTCGATCGCGGCGAGCAGCGCGGGGTCCTTGTGCACGTTGGCCGTGATCGCGGTGCGGGTGAGTCCCGGTGCCAGGGCGTTGATCCGGATACCCTGCGCGGCATAGTCGATCGCGAAGGCCCGGACAAGGTTGATCAGAGCGCCCTTGGAGGCGTTGTAGGCCCAGTTGCCGGGGTCGCCGCGCAATCCGGCGACCGAGGCGGTGAAGATCGCCGAGCCGCGCGAGCGGCGCAGCGCGGGCACGGCCGCCTTGAGTCCGTGGATCGGTCCGCGCAGATTCACCCCGAAGATGCGGTCCGCCGAATCCACCGCGCCCGCCGATTCCAGGGGCGGGGTTCCGCCCGTTCCCGCGTTGAGTACCACGGTGTCGAGGCGGCCGAAGCGCTCCAGCGCGGTATCGACGGCGGTGCGGTTGATCGCCTCCGCGGAGACGTCGCCGGTCAGCGTGACGATCCCGTCGCCCAATTCGGCGAGACCGCGCGCGGCGATATCCACGGCGACCACGTGATGTCCGCGTTCGGCGAACAATTCGGCGGTGGCACGGCCGATACCGGACGCGGCGCCGGTGACGATCGTGACGGGGCGGGTGGGGGAGGGTTCGGTCGCGGTGGTGGATGGGAGTTCGGTCATCGAATGCCTTTCGGAACGAGATCGACGAGGGTGGACCCGGTCGGGGTCGGTGTGCGGGGTATCGCGTCGAGCAGTTGCCGGGTGTACGGGTGTCGCGGATCGTCGAATATGTCCTCGGTGCGGCCGGTTTCGACGATCCGGCCGTGCTGGACGACCGCGACGCGGTCACACAGCTGCCGGACCACCGCGAGATCGTGCGAGATGAACAGCAGGGCCGTTCCGGTCTCGTGCTGCACCCGCTCGAAGAGTTCGAGGATCTGGGTCTGGATGGTGACATCGAGCGCCGAAACCGGTTCGTCGGCGACGAGCAGGTCGGGCCCACCGGCCAGCGCGCGGGCGATGGCCACCCGCTGACGTTGGCCGCCGGACAGCCGCGCGGGCAATCGGTTCCGCAATCCGGGGTCGAGCCCCACCGAGTGCAGGAGTTCGACGATCCGCGCGGCGCGCGCGGTCGACGACGGGAGTCGGTGCAGCGCCTCGGCGATGATCTTCTCCACGGTGTACCTGGGATCGAACGCGCTGAGCGGATCCTGATCGATGAGCTGGATGCGGTGCCGTGACGGTCTGCGGGCACGTTCGCGCAACACGCTCCACGGTCGCCCGTCGAAGGTGACCGTGCCCGACTCCGGTGCGATATGTGCCATCGCGAGCCGTGCCAGGGTGCTCTTGCCCGAGCCGGATTCGCCGACCACTCCCAGCGTTTCGCCGCGAGACAAGGTCAGCGAGACCGAGTCGACGGTGCGCCTGGCGGTGCCGTCCGGACGCCGATAGTGGTGTGAGACGTCGGTGAATTCGAGTAATGGCCGTGATATGTCCTCCTCGTGTCTTCCGTGGGGGCGGTGAGTGGTTCGCTCCCGTGGCACGTGTTCACCGGGGTGCAGGCAACGGGAGGCGTGCCGGTCGCCGAGGGCGGTCAGTTCCGGTAGGCGCTCTCGGCAGCGGTCCTCGGCGAGGGGGCAGCGCGGCGCGAACGGGCATCCGGTCCGCGCCGCGGGCGCCCACGGCGCGACCCGTGTGCGCCGCGCCGGTCCGTCGATCCGCGGCGCCGCGGCGAGCAGTTCGACCGTGTAGGGGTGGGCGGGATTGCCGAAAATGGCCGCCGCACTGCCCTGTTCGACCACGACGCCCGCGTACATGACCGACACCGTGTCGGCCATATCCGCCACCACCGCGAGGTCGTGGCTGATCAGCAGGACCGCGGTGCCGTCGGCTCGATACGTGTCGAGCAGCCGCAGGATCTGTTGCTGTACGGACACATCCAGCGCGGTGGTCGGCTCGTCGGCGATGAGCAGCGCGGGTCGCGCCGCGATGGCCGAGGCGATCAGCGCCCGTTGACGCAGTCCGCCGGACAGTTCGTGCGGGTATTGCAACAGCCGGTCGCCGGGGTCGGGGATGCCGACGGCCTCGAGCAGGTCGAGTACCGCGTCGTCGAGGTCGTCGGGGGATACCAGCCGATGGATCCGGAGTGGTTCGGCCACCTCGTGTCCGACCCGGCGCAGTGGATCCAGTGAGGTCAGCGCGTCCTGGAGGACGAAGCCGATCCGTTTGCCCCGGATGCGCCGCCAGTGCCGGTCGGGCAGATCGCGCAGGTCGGTGCCGTCGAAGTCGATGGTGTCGGCCCGCACGGTCGCGCCGGTCCCGGCCAGGCCCAGCAGCGACCGGGCCACCACGCTCTTGCCCGAACCCGATTCGCCGACGAGGGCGAGGCATTTCCCGGCATCCAGTCGCAGGCTCACGGTGCGCACCGCGGGCGCGTCGGCCGAGCCGAATTCGACCGACAGATTCCGTACCGACAGCAGGGGATCGGTCATCGCTCACCTTCCTCGGTGCGCACGCGCAGCCCGCGCCCGAGCACGCTGATCGACAGCACGGTCACCGTCACGGCCAGACCGGGGAACAAGGCGAGCGTCCACGCGGCCGACAGGTAGTTGCGTGACTGGGCGAGCATGGAACCCCAGTCCGGTACGGCGTTCTCCGGCCCGAGGCCCAGGAAACTCAACGACGACCCGATGATGATCGCGGTGCCGATATTGATCACCACCAGCACACCGATGGGCAACAGGACATTCGGCGCGATGTGGAGCCAGGCCACCCGCCACGGCGCGATGCCCTGATCCAGGGCCGCGCGGACATAGGCGAACTGCCGCACCAGGTGCGTGCGGATCCGCACGATGCGCGCGAAACCCGGTGCGAGAGCGACCGTCACCGCGATCGTGACATTCACCGTCCCCGGTCCGAGTACCGCGACCACCAGCAACGCCATCAGGATGGCCGGAAAGGACAGGAAGACATCGGCGACCCGCATCGCGATCTGATCGACGACACGCCCGCCGAGCGCGGCGACCAGCCCCCACCCCGCCCCGGTGACGCAGGCGAGCACGGTCGAGCCGATCCCGATCAGCAGGGTGGTTCGGGCGCCGTGCACCACCCGGGCGTAGACGTCGCGTCCGAGCCAGTCGGTGCCGAAAGGGTGCGCGCCGCTCGGCGAGTGCAGCGCGACGGCGGGTTCGATCGCGTCGGGCGAGCCCGCGAGCAGCCCCGGCGCCACCGCGGCCACCACGATCGCGGCGAAGACGATTCCGGCGACCGCCGTTCCCAACGGCGGGATCCGACGGCCGGGTCGGCGTCGCACCACCTCCGGTGCCTCGACGGCGCCGGTCACCGGGCCGACTCCCCGATACGGGGATCGACCACGCGATAGAGCTGGTCGAGCGCGATGCTGATGAGGGAGAACGTCGCGGCGGTGAGCACGACGATACCGGTCACCACCGGATAGTCACGTCCTCGGACCGCGGTCACCAGTACCTGCCCCAAACCCTGTCTGGCGAAGACGGTTTCGACCACGACCACCCCGCCCAGCAGATTCCCCAGCATCCAGCCCGACATCGTCAGCACCGGCAGCGCGGCGTGGCGCAGGGCGTGGCCGACGCGCACCGTGGTCTCGGTCGCGCCCCTGGCGCGGACCGTCAGCGCGAACGGTTGCCCGAGCGCCTGTTCGATACCGTCGCGCGCGACCTGGGACAGGACGCCGGTGATCGCGATGGCCAGGGTGATCCACGGCAGGATCAGTGCCTCGATGCCGCCGTTGCCCAGGACGGGGAACACGTGCCAGCGGAAGGAGAACAGCGCGAGCAGGACGAAGCCGATCCAGAAGGTCGGCATCGACAACGCGGTGAATTCGGCCAACCGCGCGACCGAGCGCGGGCGCGGTCGGTCCGCGGTCAGCACGGCGAGCGTGATCGCGATCAGCGCGCCGAGCAGCATGCCCCCGAGCGCGAGCGCGAGGGTGGCCCCGAGCTGTTCGGTGATGATCGACTGCACCGGCCGGTTCTGCTGATACGACGTGCCGAGGTCGCCGCGCAGCAGCCGCGCCAGGAAACGCAGATATTGCACGGCGACCGGATCGTCGAATCCGTATTCGGATCGGATGCGGGCGAGCACCTCGGGCGAGGCGGTCGCCGCCACCCCGCCCGCGACGGCGCGGGCGGGGTCGCCGGGAATCAGCAGCAGTCCGGCGAAGGTGACGGTCGCCGCGCCCCAGATCACGACGAGCGCGAGGGCGAGGCGACCGATCAACCAGCGCAGCGGCTCCGGCACCCGATTCAGGACGCGAGCCATGCGTCGTAGAACCTCGGATAGGTCTGGGCGTCGAAGGTGATGCCGTGCACCGTGTTCGCGAATCCGGTCAGGCTGACGGGGGTGTACACGGGAATGATGTAGGCCTGTTTCAGCACGTCGTGCTGCACCGAGGCGTAGTTCCGCGCGGCGCGTGCCGGATCGGTGGTCGACGCGGCATCGGTCACCCAGGTGTCGATCTGCGGCGAATTCACCAGCGCCACATTGCCGCCCGCCTTGGCGTAGGTGTTGGTGGAGAAGAAGGCGAAGCGCAGCACGTCGGGGGTCGGGCGGGCGAAGCTCACGTCGACGAGGTCGTACTCGCCGCCGATCAGGTACTTGTCGATGTAGGTTCCGGTGTCGACCTTGGGACGCTGGATCTCGATGCCGACCGAACGGGCCTGGGCCTGGATACCTTCGGCGACCACCTCGCGCTGTTCACGGGTGCCCTCCGGCCAGTACGGCCACACCAGCGACAGTCTGCGGCCGTCCTTGACCCGGTATCCGTCACCGTTGAGGCGGTTCCAACCCGCCTGATCGAGAAGCTGTTTCGCGAGCTCGGGCTGGTAGGTGGCGAGCTCGCCGCGCGCCGACGCGTCGTAGGCGGCGGTGACGCGGGTGAGTGGATTGTCGGCCACCGGATAGCGCCCGAAGTAGACGTTGTCGACGAGTTTCGGGACGTCGACCGCCGCCGACAGCGCCCGGCGCACCGCGACATCCTGGAGCGGCCCACGGGTGCCGTTCAGGTAGACGTTGTAGTTGAGGCCGGGGGTCTCGGTGCTGTGCAGGGTGAAACCGGCCTGGTCGGCGAGCTGTCCGGCGGAGACCGGAGGTACCCCGGCGATGCCCTGGAGTTGGCCGCTGGTGAGCGCACCGAAGCGGGTCGCGTCCTCGGGCACGAATTCGAAGACCAGCTTCTCCAGATAGGCGGTCCCGGTATGCGTCGCCCCGTCGGGCGGCGACGAATAGGCGGCATTGCGCACCAGGGTCTCCCTACGGCCCTGTTCCCACTGCTCGAACGCGAACGGACCGGTACCGACCGGCCGGTAGCTCGTGCTCGGCTCGGCGAGCGCCTTCGGGCTCTGGATACCGAGGCTCGGAGTCGAAAGTGCTTGCAGCAGTGGGGTGAACGGCTGCGCGAGGACGACCTCGGCGACGTTCGGGGCGGTGACCCTCGTCTCCCGGTACGGGGTGATCAACGAGGCTGCGTAGGCGGATTTCGTCTTCGGGTCGACGACGTGGTCGAGACTGGCCTTGACCGCCGTGGCGTCGAACGGGGTGCCGTCGTGGAAGGTGACGCCGTCACGCAGGGTGAAGGTGTAGGTCGTGCCGTCCGGCGAGACGGTCCACCTGCTCGCCAGCCAGGGCGCGAAGGTGTCGGGACCGGTCTGCACGATCAGCGAATCGAAGATGTTGCGGTTGATCACGCTGGTGACCGCCGTGGCCGCGACCGCGGGATCCAGCGAGACCTGGGTCCCGGAGACCCCGTAGACCAGGGTGCCGTGATGGGTCGGAGTGTCACCGGCCGCGTCGTCGGAATCCGACCCGGTCACCGCGACGACGACGCTCACGGCCACCAGCGCCGCCACGACGACACCGGCGACGAGCCACCGCCCACGACTGCGGCGCAGAGTACCGCGTGCCCGGCGGTCGGGACGCGCTGATTCATTGTCTGGAGACATGGCACCTGTTCTCGGAAAGGAAGGGTCGCGAATTCGTGCACGCACGGAGAAACGCCATCGATTCGGTTCCGGACTGCCGATCGGTGACTGCTATGACTTCAACACGGGGTATTCGACGTTGTCAATGATTGCGGCACAGGCAGATTCGAGAAAGTCGCGGTATTCCGACCTGTTCGACGCGGAATTCGAAATTGGTATCGGTGCCGATCGGATACTTATATCGGTGAAATAGAATCATCGCGATCGGAACGGTTCGAATTGGGCCATCGTCGTGAAATCATGCCCTGTTCCGCGAGAGATCGGCGACGCTCCGCGATCGGGTCGACCGGCCGCTCGTCGCACCGACGACGGTTGCCCGCCGCCGTCGAGGACCGCTTCGGCGCGCAGTGCGATCGGCCCGGCCGGTGCGGCCCGGAACGGCTCGCGTGCCGCCGGTGTGATTCGTGTGGGACGGCGAGTGCATCCGCGTCACCCGGCGGAGTCGAATCGGCGCCGAGACGGCCCTTTCGGCCCGGACGCGCCGGGTCGTGTCGTCCTCGTGGTCTGCCCGGCAACTGTCGCCGAACGCCGACCGCGAGGCCCGCCCAACTCGTCATTTCCCCTTGGGGAAAAATACTCTAGGCTCTGGAGATGACGGGATTCCCGGCCGCAACCCGATGGTTGCCGTCGGAGATTCCGTCGCCCAATGTCTCCGGCGTGCGACCGCGTCGAACGCCGCCCAGGTAGCAGCAAAGGCAACACATGGCACATTCGGACAGAGTCGAGGCCTACTACGAGCTCACCCAGGCCAAGGCCCAGTACTGCTACAACCTGGACGCGCGTGACTGGGGGGCGTTGGCGGAACTGATGACCGAGGACGTCGAGTTCGACGTCGGCGACGGTGATCCGCGCATCCCGGTGCTCTACGGCGTGGAGAACGCGATCAGGATGCTTCGGGTGTCGTTGGCCGGTTCCCGCTCGGTGCACCAGGTGCACACACCACTGATCGATCTGGACGGCGACGAGGCCCGCGTCGTGTGGACGATGCACGACCGCGTCATCTGGGAGGACGGGCGCAGCCGGACCGGATACGGCCACTACCGGGAACGGTGGGTGCGGGCCGAGCGCGAGTGGAAACTCGCGTCGCTGCGGCTCACCAGGCTGATCACCGATCTGGACCGCGCGCCCGTGACCATCTACGACATGGGTGACTGGACGACCCGGTCGACCGCCGACATCTGACGCCGAGGGTGTGACCCGAGGAGCTGTTCTAGGCCCGAGATGATCAGGTCGAGTTCGAAGGCGAACTGCGTACCGAGCTGAGTGCGGTTCCTCAGGGTCGACGCCGCTTCCCTGAGCAGCGGGAAGGCGTCTCCCGGCGTGTTGTCGAGGGTGCGTAGGACGTGCTCGGCCTGCGGGTCGACGGGATCGTCGACCGCCTCCAGCGCCTCGCCCGCGGCCGAATGCGCGACCTCGGCGAGGAGTTTCATCGTGCGCCCGGCTTGGGCCTCGTCGAATCCGGCGTCCATGAGCGACCGGATCATCCGCTCGATCACCGCCAACGTGGTGAGACCGGCCTTGCCGGTGAAACGAACGGTCGGAATCAGCACGCCGACGTCGATGAGCGCGTGCGCGACCGCCGTGGTGAACACGCGCAGCAGCTCACGCCAGTCGGCGTCGCGTTCGAGATCGACCAGGGCCACCTCGCGCTCGAACGCGTCGAAGGCGATCAGTTCCAGCAGGCCGTCCCGATCGATGACGTGGTAGTTCAGCGATTTGCGGTCCACCCCGAGCACTTCGGCGACGGCTTTCATGGTGAGCGATTCGGGGCGCAGCGTGCGGGCCGCGGCGACGATCCGTTCCCGGCTCAGCAGCGGTCTCCGGCCTCGCCGTCGCCCCGGCGCGACCACGGTTCCGGCTTCGGGGCCGAGGGAAATCTTGTCGCTCACCCATCCAGCGTACGAACCCCGCGCTCGAGGTGGGACGCCCCGTCGGTCAAATAGGGGAAAATCTGCCAGTTGGAACGGTCGATCGAACAGTCGGTGGATCGCGGGGCGCTCGCGCCGGCGCGCGTGGGAAACACGCACCGGCGTCGCGCCGAACTCAGACGGACAGGATCATGGCGATGCCCTGGCCGCCACCGCCGCACAGGGCCGCGGCGCCCTTGCCGCCACCGGCGGCCTTGAGCGAGTGGGCCAGCGACAGCGCGATCCGCGCGCCCGACATGCCGACCGGGTGACCCACCGCGATCGCGCCGCCGTGGATGTTCACCTTGTCGGCGTCGAGGCCGAGCTGACGAATCGAGGCGATCGCGACGCCCGCGAAGGCCTCGTTGATCTCGACCAGGGCCAGGTCGTCGAGAGTGGTCTCGTCGTCGCGCTCGAGTGCCGCCTCGATCGCGTTCGCGGGCTGGTGCAGCAGGGAGGTGTCCGGGCCCGCGACGAGCGCGTGCGAGCGGATCTCGGCCAGCCATTCGATGCCGCGGGCCTCGGCGAGGTCCTTGCGCATCACCACGACCGCGGCCGCGCCGTCGGACAGCTGCGAGGCCGCGCCCGCGGTGATCGTGCCCTCCTTGGCGAAGGCCGGGCGGAGTTTGCCGAGGGATTCGACCGTGGTCTCGGCCCGGATGCCCTCGTCGGCGGCGACGGTGACCGAACCCTTGCGCGAGGCGATCTCGACCGGCGCGATCTCGGTGGCGAATGTTCCCGACTCGGTCGCCGCGGCGGCGAGGCGGTGCGAGCGGGCCGCGAATTCGTCCTGCTCGGTCCGGCTGATGTCCTCGGAAGCCTGGTAGCGTTCGGTGGACGCGCCCATCGAGATGCCGTCGAACGCGCAGGTGAGCGCGTCGCGGTCCAGAGTGTCCTCGAAACCGGTCGACCCGTACTTGAGCCCCTGCCGCGCGCCGCGCACCACGTACGGCGCGTTCGTCATCGACTCCATACCGCCCGCGACGACGACATCGGCCGCGCCGGTCGCGATCAGACGGTCGGCCTGCATGATCGCCTCGAGTCCGGACAGGCACAGGTTGTTGACCGTCGTCGCGGGGACCGTCATCGGCAGGCCCGCCGCGACCGCGGCCTGGCGTGCCGGATTGGGGCCGACACCGGCCTGCACGACGGTGCCCATCACGACGGCGTCGATGCCGTCGACATCGAGGCCGCTGCGCTGGATCGCCGCGGCGATGGCGTGGCCGCCGAGGTCGGTCGCTGTCAGCGACGCCAACGCGCCCGATAGCTTGCCGATCGGGGTTCGCGCCCCCGCGATGATGACACTGGTGCTCACGATGTGGTCTCCTTCTTCCGGCTCGCGCGCTCGGATTGCCGGCGAGTCCGCGGGTTCCGGCGTGCGGTTCCCATCTCTGGATATTCCCATCCCGGTTCGTCGGCGGTTCGTCCAGACCCATGACGGTTCGCCGTGGCGGCGAGCGAGGGTCCGGGATCGCAACGGCGCGCGGGCCGTCGTGGTCGGTCGGTCACGCGGGGCTCAAAGTTCCTGTCGTCGCAACGGTAATGGCAACTATAGTGTTGTCGGTCTGAACTTCCGGTGCTAATGTACGAAACACGAGGAAATGCCTCGGCGGGTTTCCCGGGGGCGTGCGCTCGCGTCACCGAGAACGGAGCGTCGATGCGACGAGTTGTCGATTGCCTTGCCAATGTGCATTTCGGTGAAAGCGAGCAGCCGGACTGGATGGTGAAGGTCCGCGACGATTACTTCCGCGGCCCGACATCGATGTACTCCCGGGTGGATCTGTCCGAGATGCTGGCGGAGATGGACAGGCAGGGCGTCGAAAAGGCGATACTCATGTATTCGCTGCAACAGCCTTCACCCACCGTGTTGAAATTCATCGACGCTAGGCCGGACCGGTTCGCGATGGCAGTCGGCGGATTCGATCCGGACCGCCCGGTAGCGGCACTGCGCGAATTCTCGGCGATGATCGACGATCTGCCCGTCGCCTACGCGTGTACCGGTCCCGGATTCTGGGGTGACGGGCGGTATCGGCCGACCGACGGCATCTACTTTCCGCTCTACTACACATGCGCGGAGCTCGACCTACCGCTGTGTATGAACACCGGTCTGCCCGGGCCGCCCGTTCCCGGTGAGGCGCAGGACCCCATCCATCTGGATCGCGTGTGCGTGCGGTTCCCCGAATTGCGGCTGTGCATGGTCCACGGCGCAGATCCCTGGTGGGACACCGCGATTCGGTTGTTGCTGAAATACGACAACCTGCGGCTGATGACGTCGGCGTGGTCCCCGAAACGGCTACCGGAGAGCCTGCTGCACTACATGCGGACCCGGGGCGCGCACAAGGTGATCTTCGGATCGGACTGGCCCGTACTGCCGATGCGCCGGGTGGTCCCGGAAGTGCTGGCACTGGACCCGCCCGACGATGTTCTCGACCGCTATCTCGCCGGTAACGCCGATGAGTTCTTCTTCGTCACACGGGCTCCGCTGGGTCGGTGAGCCGCGAGCGCACCGACCAGAGTCACCGCGGCCTCCGCGGCGTCGGCCGTCAGGGCTCGAAGGTCATCGGAACCTGGACGCGCACCGCGATCGCACCGCTGTCGTCGGTCAAGGTCCACGTGAGGTCCTGGTGCAGGGGTTCCCGGAACATGCGGATCGAACTCATCAGGCGCGGATAGTTGGCGGGCAGGGTTCTCACGAGGCCCCGGTAGGTGTAGCGCTCGCCCGCCGCCATCGGGCAGTTCACTCCGGCCGCGGCGGGATCCGGCGGCACGCCGTGGGGCACGGGCGCGGTGTGTCCGAGGGTGTCGGTCAACGTCACCTCGGCCCTGAGTTCTCTCGCGTTCGTGGCGGGAGTGAACTCGACGGCGAGTGTCAGTTCTGCCCCGTAGCGCACACCGCACCGATCGGGTACTTCCGGTCGATGTCCCGACAGTTCGATACTGTGCACTGTCGAGTACCCGTCGGCACGGGCATACGGCGCGTTACCCGTGATGGCAGCCATGGGGATATCTCACCATATCGACGGTCCTCCGCGTGCCGTGTCCGGCCTGCGCGACACGAGTTGTTCGCCTGCGAGTCGCGCAATTCGGGCCCGGACCGCATAAGCTCTGTGGTGCAAGACTATTCGTCGGTGCGGGTCGGTATCCGGATCGTAGGTCCCGACGTGCCGCCGAAACTTGGTAGAGTCTCGCGCATCCGGACATTGCAGTCCGGATTGTGCGCCGCCGGGAGACGTCGGTTCGCGAACCGAGTTACGCGAGAGCATCCGGACGATCTCCCCACGCACGGTAGGTATTTGCCGCAACGACGCGGTGCTGACACGTCATGTCCGCGACTCACCGCACTCGAGCGGAGCCAGGAGACTCCATGGGATCATCGGGGCAGTCCACCCTCCTGCAGGTACAGACGCTTTTCGCCGGCGCCGCGGCGGTGATCGTCGACAGCGCGTCGATACTCACGGAATTCAGCGACCCGCCGGTCGATCCGGGGAATATCCAACGCCGCCTGCGCATTCTGGAAACCGACAGCGCCGTGATCGCGCGTCGGATTCAGGATCTGCTCGACGCCGACCAGGCCGACACGAGTCGCCATTCGGAATTGTCGCGGCTGTCCTACATGCTCGACCTCGTCATCGATCACCTCGGGGTGGTCGCCGACATCGCCCGGATGCACGATCTCATCGCCGTTCCCGACGAACTGGTCGATTTGATCACGATCCTGTTGGGCTGCGCACAACTCACGGCCGTGTACATCGCGGCACTTCGCGGCCGACATCGCGAATTGCACTGCGCGACGATGCGATACCGCGCCGAGGACGGTCTTCGCATCGGCGAGGAATTCCTGTTGCACCGCCCGGCCAGGGCCTACACCGAGTCCGCCCTACTCGAGATCTGCGGTGCCCTCAACCGCGCCGCCCACTCCTTCCATCAGGTCGCCGACGCCCTGCACACCATGGACACCTTGGCGTAGCGGTGCGACAACCTCCAGCGAGTCGAGTGCGAGTCGGGGATGTCAGGGATTGTCGAGGGGATCGCGGAGTCCGTCCATGAGCAGTTGCCACGCCTCGTCGGCGACCGCGCGGCGCATCGGCTCGGGGGTCTTGGTGAGCAGGGCGGCGACCAGACCGATGGCGAGCATCAGCTGCCGGGCGGTGGTGCCGGGCCGGAATGCGCCGCTGGTGTCGGCGGCGAGTTTATCGGTGAGTAGCTCGCTCACCGTGAGTGCGAAACTCGCGTGCGCCGGGTCGCTGTCGTCGGGACGCAGGGTCGCGACGAAAGCGGTGCATTCGACGAGTTGGTCCAGGAACGTGGCGAGGAGTTCCCGAAGGCTGCTGTCCTTCCGGTAGGCGACCTTCTCCAGCGCTCGGATGTCTTCCTCGAATACCGCGCGCGTGAGGCTGTCCCGGTTGGGGAAATGGCGGTAGAGCACGCCGGGGCTGACGTTCGCGGTCGTCGAGATCAGCGACATGGGTGCGGCGGGGCCGTTGCGGCTGAATACCGCGCGGGCCGCGGTCAGGATGGCGGCCCGGTTCTCCGCCGCGGCGGCGGGGCCCCTGTTGACACGCCCGGTAGATCTCACGCACACAACGGTACTACCGAGGGTGTCGATCCGTTCGTCGGGCGGAAGCGGGTCGGTTCGCCGACCGGAGCGAGGAGGTGCCGCCACGCCGTAGGGCACGCACACACCGGTCGATGCCGGAGACCGGTCACCGTCGGGGCCGAATCTCCGGACACTGGAGTCATGACCAATCCCCTGGAGGACCCGAACGAATTCCCCCTGTTCGCACCGCTCGACGCCGATGACATGGCCGAAGCCCTCGCCGAGGCGATCATCGCCGACGACGACAACTGGATTCGCGTGTTCGGTATCGAGGATTCGAGCGACTGAAAATCCGGAGAAATCGCCGCACGTGAAATATTTGCTGGCCGGTTCCTGACCGTCGCGTGCCGAAGTCTGTTCCAATGAATTCATGTGCAGGTGGATGGCGTATTCAGGAGAGCCGATCCTCGCCGAGGATTTGCTGTTCAAACCCAAGCACTCGTTGATCGACCAGAGTCTGCATTCGACCATGGGGGCCACGACGACCAACGGTGACGGCTTCGGCATCGGCTGGTACGGCGAGGGCGCCGAACCGGCGCTGTTCAAAGGCACCGAGCCCGCGTGGAACGACCGGAACCTGCGTGAGCTCGCCGGTCAGATCCGAACGCCGTTGTTCTTCGCGCACGTGCGCGCCTCGACGGGGTCCGCGGTGCAGCGCAGCAACTGCCATCCCTTCCGGCGCGGTCGCTGGCTGTGGATGCACAACGGCGCGCTGCGCGGGTTCCACGATGTCCGGCGCGACCTGGTGACCGCGATCGATCCGGGATTGTTTCCCGACCTCGAGGGGTCGACCGATTCCGAGACCCTGTTCTATCTCGCGCTGACCTTCGGTCTCACCGAGGATCCGATCGGCGCGGTCGCGCGCGCGGTCGGTTTCGTCGAGGACGTGGGTCGCGCCCACCAGGTGGAGTATCCGGTGCAGATGACCGTCGCGACCACGGACGGCGAATCCATGTGGATCTTCCGCTACTCGAGCGAGCGGCGGTCGAGGTCGCTGTTCTTCTCCACCGAGATCGACAAACTCCGGGCTCTGCATCCGGAGGTGGAAGTGCTGTACCGCCTCGGCGACGAGACCCGCTTCGTGGTGTCCGAACCGTTGCGCGACCTGCCCGGCGCGTGGAACGAGGTGCCGGAATCGTGTGCGGCCCTTGTCCGCGACGGTGCGGACGAGCTCCGCGAGTTCCAGCCGATCTCGCCGGTCTGAGCGTCGACGGCGCGAATCAGTGGGCGTGCGTATCGGATTCGGGACGTGATCGGGTTTCGCGGCGAGTCGCCAAGTCTCGCAGGCGGTTCCAGTCGACGGCGGGCGCCGAGGTGCGCGTTCCCGGCCTGGCGCGCGGAACCCGGACCCGCAGCGCGTCGGGTTCGATGACACAGCGCACCGGGGTGTCGAGCATCAGTGATTCGCCGTCGACGCCGACCGGGATCTGCGCGGTGTCGGCGTCGACGACGACTTCGACCGCGGTCCGCTGCGTCAGCCCACGACCCCGGGTGCGCCGGATCAGGCCGACGGCGTCGCGGGTATTGGCGACCGAAAGGGTCACCGCGCCGAGCGCGCCCCGATCGAGCCGGTCACGGCGACTGAGTCCGGCGAGATCGCTGTTGCCGTAGGGGTTGTTGCTGACCAGGATCGCCTGCGGACCGTCGACCGTCGTGTCACCGATGCGGGCGACGAGCCGGGTGCCGGTGTGCCCGGCGAGCAGATCGGGGAGCAGTCGAAGCACCGTTGCCGTCTTGTCGTCGCGGTAGGCGGGGCTGCGCACGATTTCGGCGTACACGCCGAACGAGGCGTTGTTGACGAAGGGCAGCCCGTTGATTCTGCCGAGGTCCACCCGCATCTCCACGCCGTCGCGCAGCGCGTCGAGGCCCGCCGCGGGGTCGGCGCGATCCAGACCGAGGTCCATCGCGAAATGATTGCGCGTGCCCGCACTGATCACCAGGAACGGCAGGTGATGTTCGGCCGCGACGCCTGCGACCAGGGCCTGGGTGCCGTCACCGCCCGCGACCCCGAGCAGATCCGCGCCACGGGCGACGGCGTGGCGCGCCAGTGCGACCACGTCGACGACCCCCTCCAGCAGCACGACCTCCGCGCCGAGTTCTTCGGCCCTGCGAGCGAGATCGAATTTCGCGACCTTCCCGCCGCCGGAACGCGGATTCATGATCAGGAAGGGTTGTCGCGGTGCGGGGGCAGGGTATTCGGTGGCGGCGGCCGCCGGCGGACTCCCGGCGCGAAGCGCGGCGCGCGCGCAGACGACGGCGACCAGTGCCGCCGCGCACGCGAGCACGACCACCCACAGCAGGTGCGCGCGCACGAACAGCACGAAGACCACGATCGGCGCGAGGACCGCGATACCGAGCGAGATCCACCGCAGAACCCCGTGCCTGGTCAGGAACCAGTACAGCGCCGCCATGGTGACCACGACGCCTCCGACGCCCGTGACGAGCAGCCCGATCGTGCCGAGCAGCCCGGCGAAGAGCACCGGCGCCGCGGCGGCCACGGCGGCGAACACGAACGCGGCGCGGGCCGACCAACACCGGGTCCGGCTGTCGGTGTCGTCGTTCACCGTTCCGCCCTCCGATCATCCGCCCCCGGGCCGGTGACCCGAATCGGTCGGCGGTCGCGGTATTGGTGGCCCATGGTGTTCCTCGCTTCCGGTGGGCGTGGTCAATGCTCGGCCGCGCGGTCGGTTCGACGGTGGAATGCGTCGACGGCGGCCTCGACGGTGGGGAAGAACTGCGTCCCGTCGAATCGGTCGCTGACGCCGAAACGGATCAGTTTGTCCTTGATGGGTCCTTTCATCTCGGCGAACGCCAGTCGAATCCCCCTGCCCTCCAGGTAGTTGTCGAGATCGACGAGTTCGTCGACGGCCGTGGTGTCCAGACCCGTGATCGGCTCGGCGGCGATGATCACCCATTCGACAGGGGACGGAGCCTTCGCGACGACCGAGCGCACGTATTCGTCGAAGATCTGACCGTTGGCGAAGAACAGCGGCGCGTCGAACCGGATCAGCACCAAGCCGGGAATGCGGTGCCCGCCGGGATGGCGTTCGATGTCGTGGAAGCCGGGACGGTCCGGTGTCCGGACGAGTTCGGTGCGGTAGGGCTGCCAGGCCCGCGCGACGACCGCGACGAACGACAGCCCGATCGCGACGAGAATCCCTTGCAGCACACCCGCCAGCGCCACCCCGAGGAACGCCGCGACCGCGAGCGCGAATTCGACACCGCTCATGCGCCACATGCGGACCATGCCGCGCACGTCGATCAAGGCGGTCGCCGCGACGATCACGACCGCGGCGAGCGCCGCGTCCGGCAGGTAGGCGGTCAGTCCCGGGGCCAGCAGAACGAAAAGCAGGACCGCGAGCGCGCCGACGACACCCGCCAATTGCGTATGGGCGCCGCTCTGTTCGGCGACCGGCGTTCGTGATCCGCTCGCCGAGACCGGGAACCCGCCGAAGAGGCCGCCCGCCACATTGGCGACTCCGATCGCCTTCATCTCGGTGCTGCCGTCGACGTCCTCGCCGTGCCTGGAGGCGAACGTGCGCGACAGCACGCCGCTGTCGGCGAAGGCGATCAGCGCGATGCCCACCGCGGGTCCGAGCAGATGTCCCACGTCGGACCAGTCGACGCCGCCGATCGATGGCAGTGGCAGACCTTCCGGCAGGGCTCCGACCATCCCGATATCGTCGGTGAGTCCCGCGCCCGCGGCGACCGCGATGGCGCACGCGACCGCGACGAGTACACCGGGCACCACGGGCAGCCACAGCCGAAAGGCCACGATGATCGCGAGTGCGCCAACGCCGACGGTGGCCGCGATCGGGTCGATGCCGCCGTCGATGACGGCTCGGCCGATCTCGCCGATCTCGGCGAGCAGACCCGACGCGTCGACGGAGAGGCCGAGCAGTTTGGGAAGTTGGCCGACGACGACGATCAGCGCGATCGCGTTCAGATAACCGAGCCGGATGGGTTTGGAGAGCAGTTCGGTGACGAATCCCAGGCGCAGGAATCCGCCGACCAGCAGAATGAGGCCGACGAGGACGGCGAGTACCCCGGCCAGCGCGAGTGCGCTGTCGGGATCGTCCACCGCGGCCAGTGGTAGCACCGCGGCCGCGATGAGCGGGGCCAGTGAGGAATCCGGGCCGAGCACGAGAATTCTCGACGGCCCGACCACCGCGTAGGCCAGCAGCGGCACGATGGTCGCGTAGAGCCCGGCGTAGGCGGGCAACCCGGCCGCTTCGGCGTAGCCCATGCCCGCGGGGATCAACAGCGCGGTGAGGACGAGTCCCGCGGTCACGTCGGTTCGCAACCACTCCCGCCGATATCCCCGGGCCGTCACGATCCCGGGTAATCCGCCCATACTGTCCTTCCACGACACGGCGGATCTCAGTGCGCTCGTGCGCGCTGCGGGGTGACCGCGATCGGGGTGGACAGGAGAGCGGGTGGCTCGGTGCGCAGTACGCGTCGGCGTCGCAGCGCCTTCTCGGATTCGATGGCGATCGGGATGAGAAGCGACCAGCCCAGGCATGCGAGCCATTGGCCGCCCGTCAGCGATGTCGTCATCAGCAGGTCCTGGAGGAAGCCGAGTTCGACCGCGAACACGGTGACAACGACCGGGATCGACAGAATTTTCAGCGCGCCGAGAATCGGTGCGGCGAAACCGGATTCGGGATCGCGTCGCATCGCCAGACCGCTGAGGATCGAACCGAGCGACAGCACGACGAACGCCGTCGTGATCGGCACGGAGGACTCGGTGGTGCTCATGTCGCCGGGAGCGAGGAGCATCGCGGCGAGGGTGACGGCGAATTGCAGGATCCCGTAGGCCAGCCACTGTGTGAACGCGCGCCGATTGGCGATCGGCACGGACGGATCGCGCGGCGGTTTGCTCATGAGATTCGGCGGCGGCGGATCCATCATGATGACGGCCACCGGGAACAGCGTGATGAAGAAATGCTGGAACAGCACCATCAGCGGGGTGAGCGCGACGCCGTCGTTGATATCGAAGACACTCGCCGCGAGGAACAGCAGAACCAGCGAGAACAGTTTCGACATCTGGTAGCGGATATAGGAGACGATCTTCTCGTAGATATTGCGGCCCAGGCGGATCGCGGTGATCAGGGTGCCGAAGTTGTCGTCGGTGAGCACCATCTTGCCCGCCTGTTTGGTGACTTCGCTGCCCGAACCCATCGCGACTCCGATATCGGCCTTCTTCAGCGCTGCGGCGTCGTTGACGGCGTCACCGGTCATCGCCACCACCGCGCCGCCGCGTTGCATGACATCGGCCAAGCGCAGCTTGTCCTGCGGTGTCACCCGTCCGAACACATGCAGATTCGGCAGTGCGGCCGACAACTCCTCGTCGGTCATCGCCTGTAGTTCGGCGCCGCTGATCGCCCCGGGACCCAACCCGAGTTCGGCGCCGATCGCCGACGCGGTGATCGCGTGGTCGCCGGTGATCATGCGCACGTCGATGCCCGCTTCGCGCGCGGTGCGCACCGAGTCGATCGCCTCGGGTCGCAGCGGGTCGATGATGCCGACCATGCCGACGAAGGTGAGGTCGTCGACCAGGGACATGGGGTCGGTCTTGGCGGCCTCTTCCCGACCGTCGAGCCGCCGGGCGGCGAAGGCGAGCACGCGAAGTCCCTTCTCCGACATGGTCCGCATGGCCGCGGTTACCTCCTCGCGCACCTCGTCGATCGGGACCGCCCTTCGCCCCGGAAGAAACGCGGTCGCGCATCGCGCCAGCACCATATCAGGCGCGCCCTTGACCAGTTCGACGAATCGCATGTCGCCGTCGACCCGCAGTCGGTGGAACGTCGCCATGAATTTGTAGGCGGAGTCGAAGGGGACCGCGGCGATCCGGGGATAGGTCTGGCGGGTCAGCGGGGCGTCGACGCCGATCTTGGCCGCCAGTACCACCAGCGCGGCTTCGGTGGGGTCACCGACGATCTCGCCGGTATCGGAGACGGTGGCGTCGCTGTCGAGGCACAGTCCGTAGGCGAGCAGCGTGAAATCCGGGATATCCGAACCCGCGACCCGGGTGATCTTCCCGGACTTGCGGTAACCCTCGCCGTCGACGGTGTACCACCGGCAGTGGAAGTACAGCGATCGCACGGTCATCTGGTTCATGGTCAACGTGCCGGTCTTGTCCGAGTTGATCACGCTGGTCGCGCCGAGGGTCTCGACATCGGTGAGGTTCTTCACCACGGCTTTCGCGTCGGCGAGTTGGCGTGCGCCGTAGGCCAGCATCGCCTGGACGAAGGTCGGAAGACCCGTCGGAATCGCCGAGACGCCCATCGAGATGCCGAGCAGCAACAGCGTGGTCATATCGTCGCCGCGCAGTGCTCCGATCACCACGATGACGGCGACCGCCGTCCACGCGATGACCCCGAGCACCTTTGTCAGCGCGTCCAGTTCGCGTTGCAGCGGCGACGCGGCGGGTGCGACCGCCGACAGCATCGACGCGATCCGGCCCATCTCGGTGTTCATCCCGGTCTCGGTGACCACGATCGTCGCGGTGCCGCGGGTGACCGAGGTGTTCTGGTAGACCATGTCGGCGCGGTCGCCCAGCGCGGCGTCGGCCGCGTCGAGCGTGCCGGGATCCTTGGCGACGGGCGCGCTCTCACCGGTGAGTGCCGCCTCCTGGGTTTCCAGGGTGGCCGAGGTGATCAGCCTGCCATCGGCGGGCACGATATCGCCGGATTCGAGCCTCACGATATCGCCCGGCACGAGTTGCACGGCGTCGAGTTGCGTCAGGTCTCCATCGCGGATCACCCGCGCCTGCGGTGATTGCATCCTGGCGAGCGCGTCGACGCTGGCTCGTGCCTTGCGCTCCTGTCGCGTGCCCAGGACGACATTGAGGACGACGAGTACCGCGACCACGATCGCCGTCGGGACCTCGCCGATGACGACGCTGACGATCGCGACCACGATCAGCATCAGATTCATCAGGTCCTTCACCTGCCGCAGGGCGATGGACCACAGCGACGGCGTGGGCTCGGAAGCGATCTTGTTGGCTCCGTACCGCAGTCGGAGTTCGGCCGCCCTGTCCGCGGTGAGTCCCGCCTGCGCGTCGGAGGACAGCGCCGACACGACGGATTCGACGTCGCGCGCATGCCAATTCGTCGGTTCGCGGGTAGAGGTGTGCACCGTGGCTCGATTCCCGGGTACGGCATGCGTGGCGGCCATGACGCTCGTCCTTTCCCTCGCGCGGAAACTCAGTACGGCGTCGGAATCCAGTGCAGCGGTTGCAGGGAAGCCCGGTAACCGTGGGCGCTCTGCCGGTCCGGCAGGACGACGTCGGGACGATCCAGTGGCTCGTAGGGGACTCGGCTCAGGAAATGGCTGATGATGTCGAGTCGTCCCCGCTTCTTGTCGTCGTTGGTCGCGACGTACCACGGCGCCCAGCCGGTATCGGTGAGACGGAACATCTCGTCCCGCGCTCGGGCATAGTCGTACCAGCGGCTGTAGGACTCGAGATCCAGTTCCGACAGCTTCCAGATCTTGCGGGGGTCGTCGATGCGGCTCTGTAGGCGCAGGGTCTGCTGCTCCTGGCTGACCTCGAGCCAGTACTTGACCAGGATGACCCCCGAGTCGACGATCGCGCGCTCGACCGCGGGAATCAGCTGGAGGAAGTGCTGCGCCTGCTCGTCGGTGCAGAATCCCATCACCCGTTCGACACCCGCCCGGTTGTACCAGCTGCGGTCGAAGATGACGACCTCCCCGGCCGCGGGGAGATAGGGCAGATAGCGCTGCACGTACATCTGGGATTTCTCCCGTTCCGTCGGCGCGGGCAGCGCGACGACCCGGAAGACGCGTGGACTGACCCGCGCGGTGATCGCCTTGATGACCCCGCCTTTCCCCGCGGTGTCACGACCTTCGAATACGACGCAGATCCTCGCGCCGGAGGCTTTCACCCATTCCTGGAGCGCGACCAGTTCGCCGTGCAGCGGTCGCAGCAGGCGACGGTAGTCCTTGTTCTTCATCGGTGCGTCGCGCTGTCGCGTCCCGGGTGCGAACAGTTCTCCCGTGTCCGCTCGGTGATGGGACTTCTTTCCCACAACGGTCCTCTCAGTTCGCTATCAAGGTGTCGGCGCCGTCGCGGGAATCTCCGATCGGTTCGGCCAGGCGATCGCTGATGGCTTGCCGAGCCGCCTTCTCGACGAGAAGTGGTACGAAATCGTGGATCCGGACATCGACGAAACGTTTGTGAACGGTGCGCACGATGAGTTCGATATCCGCTGGTGGGAACGACGGGTACCGAGTGATGAGACGTTCGACGACTTGCTCGACCTGAAGCAATTCGTTATCGCCGGCCATAGATCTATCGTCGGCCCGTCGCGGAATATTCGTCAAGGCACGAATCGGATGCGAAATGCGGGTGTCCACGCGGAATTCGACCGCCGTGTCATCACGGCGTCACGTCATCTGACGGTCTTCGGTGGTTTCGCATCCTTCGGTGGTCAGCCGTGAGACGACGTCGAAGACATTCGACGGTCCACCCGAATACAGGGCGCTGCGCTGTCGAACAGCGCCGTTGCCGCGCGTGAGTACCGCCGCCAAGGCGTCGTGGGTGAATTCGTGATCGCCGGATTCCTCTAGTGCCGGGCGAATATGGGCGAACAGTTCGGCGATCGATCCGGAACCCGGCACCGGATGCCGTGTGGCCGTGTGGAATTGCGGACCGGGCAGACCGTCGCGGGCGGCTTTGCGGCAGGCCGACCGTAGGCGGTCCTGGTCGATGACCGGTGCGGGTCGACCGCCCTCGACGGCGGCCACCGAGGTGACGACCAGTGCCCGGACCAGGCTCGCCAGCAAGGTGGTTTCCCCCACCGTGGCGGGGACGTCGCTGATCCTGATCTCGATCGTGGGCAGGTGCGCGGACAGTCGCACGTCCCAGTAGACCATCGCGGAGTCCAGGATTCGGCCGTCCTCGACCAGTTTCGCGACGAGGTCGTCGTAGTGGGCGGCCGACCGGAAATGCGGTGGGGGCCCGGCGCTCGGCCATCGCGCCCACAGCAGGTGACGCCGGCTGGCATAGCCGGTATCGGCGCCCTCGGCGATGGGTGAATTCGCGGTCAGTGCCAGCAGGACGGGCAGCCAGGGGCGCAGATGGTTGCTGACCTGGACCGCCAGGTCGCGGTCGGGAACGCATACGTGGACGTGGCAACCGCAGATCACCTGTTCGGCGAGGGAGCCGAAGCGCTCGGCCATGCGCTGGTATCTCGGTGTGTCGGTCATGGAGCCGCCCGGCGGCCCCCAGATCGGAACCCCTATCGCCAGTGGCCGGGACCCCGCGCGCGCCGCGGCCGCCACGGCCGAGAGCCGCGCCCGCCGGAGTTCTCGGTGCACCTCCGGAATGTTCGCGCACACCGGTGTGCAGGTTTCGACCTGGCACCGGGAGAGCTCCAATTGCAGTTCGACGCCGCAGGCGCAGGCCGCCACCGCGGCATTGGTGAGCGAGGGCAGGCCGGTGGCGGGGTCGACCAGGACGAATTCCTCCTCGACGCCGATCGTGAACGGACGGACAACGTTGCCGTGCAACGGATCGCGTGGATCTACCGACACCGTGGACGCCACGGCCACCTCCTTGCCCTCGGACGAGGATTCAGCGTTCGGGCTGCCATGTCGTGACCGCCCAGATGACCACCACGCTCAGTGCGATGATCACCATGGACCATGCCGGGTAGTAGGGCAGGGACAGGAAATTCGCGAGGATCACCAATGCCGCGATGCCCAGCGAGGCGTATCGGCCCCACGTCCTTCCGAACATCAATCCGAGCGCGCAGATCAGTGCCACCACGCCGAGCACCAGATGGATCCAGCCCCACGTCGTGGTGTCGAACCGGTAGACGTAGTCGATACCGGCGACGTAGAACTCGTCATCGACGAGTGCGGAGATGCCTTCCAGGATGGAAACCGCCCCCAGGATCAGCAGCATGAACGCGGCCGTGATGGATATGCCCGCCGCGACGCTCTGCTGCTGGAAGGGTTCTGCCTCGGGAACGGCATCGTCTACACCGGAAGTATGGTCGGTCATTTTCGACTCCTCGCCGATTCCGATAAAGGGGTCACTGGAATCAATGGCGCCGACCATCTGTATTACGCCGTGGGTCGCGGCGTTTCGAGACAATTCGAGTGGACGGTCTCGTTGCCATTTCTCCATGAGGGTTCGCAATCTTATCCGGTTCGCCCGTGATCGCGGAAGCGATCGTCACGGATCGTATTCACCCCGGACGCGCCAGCGGAAATCGCATGCAATGGTTCGGCAACCGGGGTATCGGATGCTGTTTTCCAGTGGTCTGTCGAAGTGATCGAAGTTTACCGGAAAATTGCCCGGTAAAAAAGGACCGGTCGGTGTTCGGCTCGAGCCTATGCGCGGTCGGGGATGCCGGGGGCCGACATACCGTTTCGAATTCATAACTGTGGCCGGGGCCGGTCGGCTTCCGAACCGGAGGTGTGGTCGGCGATGACGCGGTGCGGGAGAAACGTCGCGGCGAGAAAACCGGCGAGCCCGACACCGGCCAGTGTGACCATCGCGTCGGCGTAGGCGTGACCGGTGAGATTCGCGATGAGGATGGTGCCCGCCACGGCGGTGCCAAGCGATGAGCCCAGATTCGACGCGCTGCGCGACAGGCCGGAGATCTCGACCTGCTCGTCCTCGCCGAAGCTGGACTGCACCACGGTGACCGACGGGGTGAGCATCAGGCCGAGTCCGAGTCCGATCAGCAGTAGTCCCGGTGCGAATGCCCACGGGGACAGCGAGCGGTCGGCCAGCGCGAGCAGTATCGCGACGCCGAGAATGCCGACGAGGAATCCCGTGCGGATCAGGGTGCGCTGGGGATGTCGACGTGCCAGACGTGCGGCGGCCAGCGAAGTCGTGAGCAGTCCCAACGTCGCGGCGGTGAAGATCACCCCGGTTTCGACGGCGTTGTACCCGCGCACGACCTGGAGGTAGGCGGCCACCACGAACGATGTGCCCATCAGCAGTAGCCATTGGGCCAGTTGGGTGACCAGGCCCAGGTTCGCGACCCGGTCGGTGAACATCCTCGTGGCGATGAGCGGTTCGCGACCGGCCCGCTCCCGCGCGCGGATATGCCCCACGAAACACGCCAGCACCACAGCGCCGAACGCGATCGTGGCGACCATGAGTCGAATGTCGTTGTCGGCGAGCTGAATACCCAGCACGACGAGGGTCAGCCCCACCGCCGACAGTACGGCGCCCATGATGTCGAAGGGGCGGGACGGGTCCGGTAGCAGCGGGTCGTCGACGCGGCGGCCGAGCACCGCGATGCACAGGACGACGAGCGCCTGGAACAGGAAGGCCGCCCGCCAGCTCAGCGCCGTCGTGATGAGTCCGCCGATCAGCGGTCCCGCCGCCGCGCCGATACCGCCCATGGCCATGATGACGCCGAATGCTCGTGCTCGGGAGGCTGTTTCGGTGAAGAGCAGAGTTGTCAGGATGTAGACCGGTGGGATGAGCAGCGCGGTCCCGACACCCTCGAGAATGGAATTGCCGAGGATCAGGATGCCGAGTCCGGGCGCCGCCGCGCTCAACAGGGCGCCGATACCGTAGATCAGCAGACCCGTCTGGAAGCAACGCCTGCGACCGTACCGGTCGGTGAGTTTGCCGCCCGGGATCATCAGCGCGGCCATCACCAGTAGGAAGATCGTGATCGCCACCTGGACGCCCTGCACCGTGGTGTCCAGATCGGCGCTGATGTCGTTGATCATCACATTCATGTTCGAGCCCGCGAAGCTCGTCGGTGAATTCGTCGGGGCACAGGTACATGGCCAGCGTGAGATCGGCCTGTTTGACGACCTGCCTGCGGTAGAGGTCGAAGTACGGGTAGTGCAGCAGCAGCGGATAGTGGTCGGCGGGTGTGGCCTCGAAATCCCACCGCGCGTGCCGGGTGAAGCCCTCGGACTGGTCGTGGACCCGCAATTCCTCGTTGTAGGGCATCGCCATTTCCTCGGCGCACTCGCGCCAGCGAGCGATCTCGTCCGCGCCGACGCCGAGACGTTCGGCGAGATCGGTTCGACGCGAGCAGGTTTCGGCGGCTTCGCGCATGTTCTGTCTGGCCATCACATTGGTGTAGATGTTGTTGTCGGCCAGCGCGGAATACTCGTCGGGACCTGTCACGCCGTCGATCCGGAATGTCGCGTTGCTGTCGTGGTGGCCCAGGCTCGACCACATCCGCGCCGTCTCGACCAGCAGTTCGGCCGCTTCGGCGTTCGCCGAGGATGTCACCACACCGACGCGCAGCCCGTGGTCGCGCACCGCGCGGACGCAGGCGACCGATCCCGGATACGCCCGCACCCCTTCGTTCTCGATGATCGAGAGCAATACCGCGTTCTTGCGGTTTCCCAACCCGTACACGGTCAGCGCGTCGGCCGGGTCGCCGGGATCGCCGTCCGGCAGGGTGATGTCGCGCGATCGCAGGAAGGCGCGCACACCCTCCTGGCGGGGGCGACCGTTCACGTACTCCAGATAGTCGCGCTCGTCGAACGGCCGTTCGTCCGGGCCGGCGTGGTCGGCCAGGTAGCTGTCGAATATCTGCTTCCACGCGCGCCGATGTAGTACGGCCGTACTTGTCAGCACCCCCGTCGAGGTCGAACAGCACCGCTGTCACCGAATCCGGTAATCCCATCACCACGCCGATACCCCTGCCACCACGGAAACGACCACGTCACCGCGAAACCCGAAACTCCGAAGTCCAACCCCGGCAGCGCCATCCGCGCCCGGTCGCGCGGCAGCCGCCTCATTCGAAGTGGCGCTCACGGTGACGGTGGCTCGTGTCGCAGAGCGGATAGTTCTTCGACCGGCGGCACAGACAGATCGCGACCATGAATCGGTCGCAGTGGATGGTTCGGCCGTCGGCGGTGAACAGGTCGATCGGGCCTTCTACGAGGGCGGGGCCGTCGTGGGTGAAGGTCATTCGCGGGGGCTCAACGCCGGATGCGGTCACCGCGGATCACCACCAGATCCTCGGTGTCGTCGGCCGGGTCGATGCGTTCGGTTTCGGTCAACCAGGCCGCGCGGGCCCGCAGTACCGGTCCGAACGGAACGGTCGCGCGGGCGACGACCGCGGCCTTCAACCCGTGTTCGCGCAGCGTGTCGAGGGTGCGGCCGGGATCGGACAGGGCCGATTGCACGATCAGCGCGGTGCCGCGCGGGGCGAGCGCGGAGGGGACGAGAGCGCACAGTCGGTCCAGGATCGCGCGTCCGTCCGCGCCCGCGTCCCAGGCGCGGGCCCGGCCGACGGCGGTGTCGTTGGGCGCGGGGACATACGGCGGGTTCGCGACGACGAGATCGTAGTGGTGGTGTCCGAATACCGAGGCGAAATCCCCGCAGTGGATTTCGGCGGCGACGCCGCGCAGGCGCAGGTTCAGCCAGGCCGCCGCGGTGGCGCGGCGCGAGATGTCGACCGCGGTGACCGTGGCCGCGCCGATGCGGGCGGCGGCGATGGCCAGTGCGCCGGTGCCGGTGAAGACGTCGAGAGCGTGCGCGCCGCGCGGGATTCCGGCTTCGACCAGGGCGCGGGCGAGCAGCCAGGTATCGGCTTGTGGTGCGTAGACCCCCGGCGGACGAAGCAAGGCGCGGTGCGGGATTCGCAGCGGGTTATGCATCGGCCGCCCCTTCACGCAGCGAGCTGCGACCGGCTCGCCAGGCCTCCAGCATATATTTGGCAAACCGATCCTCGAGCAGATTCGTCACCTGGATGCCGAATGCCATCGCGGCCCGTTGCGCCGGTTCCTGCGTCAGCAGGTCGGCGATGACGCCGTGGCGCATTACCTGTTCGTGGACGGCGTCCGCTTCGACGTGCTCGGTGTAGAACCCGATACACGCCGGGTCGGCGTCGAACCGACGCAGGGTGTCCACCATGCGCTGAGCTCCCGGCGGTGAGGTGATCTCGACGGCGGCCAGATGTCCGACGAGGGCGCCGCGATGGCGGCGATGCAGGCCGAACAGCGACATCATGTCGACCAGCGCGAGCATCGGCGCGCCGACCACATCGAGGTAGTGCAGGTAGTCGGGGTTCAGGCCGGCGCCCGCCAGCAGATCGGCGTACAGCTGTGCGTGGACGCGCTCGCCGCGCCCGCCACCGAACTCGTCGAATTCCACCGCGACCAGCGAGGCCTTGGCCTGTCCGCGCAATCGCGGGATCATCCACGCGTACGGATCGGCCTCTTTGTGGTGGTAGATCGACCGGTGGACGAAATATTCGCGGACCTGCCACCAGTGACCTTCACCGAGCAGGTAGGCGCTGGTTCCGGAAGGCTCGTCCGGGACGACCAGCAAACGTTCGATTTCGGTGTCCAGATCGTCGCCGCCGGGGACGGCCTCGCGCAGGGCGTCGAGGAATACCCGTTCCATCTCCGCGCGCAGGGTCAGCAGACCGGGATCCCATTCCCACCCGGGATCGACATCGGGAAATCCCTGGTAGTGCAGTTCGTAACAGGTGTGCAGCGCCAGGTGCAGGTCGTCGCCGAAGGGGTCGACCGAACCGAGCCTCGGCGGCGGGGAACCCGGTGACCGGCCGAGCACATCGATGACGGCGCCGGACAGTTCGCCCCGCTGGGCGAATCGCATTCGTGTCGGAGGAACGGCGATCGTCATGGCACATCCCTGCGGGTCGAAGTTGATCAAGCTGTCTGCGTCATACCCGGGGCTTCCAGCGCGAAACCGTGGTAGGGGTGCCGTACCTCACGCTGTCGCCGCCCTACGCGCCGTCGGTGATTCGGCGAGGGCTTGTTCGCGCAGCCCGCTCAGGACGCGGTTGAGGATGCGTGAGACCTGCATCTGGGAGACGCCGACGCGCTCGGCGATCTGGGCCTGGGTGAGTTGGTCGAAGAATCGCCACGCGAGGATCTGGCGCTCGTGTTCGGGAAGTGCGGCGAGCAGCGGGCGTACCGCCATGCGGTCCTCGATGAGCCGGTAGGAAGGCTCGTGCGCGCCGAGGGTGTCCAGGACGTTGGCGGCGGGGACGTCGTCGTCCTGGCCGCCGGTGTTGTCGAGCGAGTTGGCGCGGTAGGCGTTGCGGGCGATCAGCGCCCGGGTGACCTCGGTGACCTCGACGTCGAGTTCGGCGGCGATCTCGCGGGCGGTGGGGCCGCGGCCGAGGCGTTGGGTGAGGGTGTCGGTGACCGGGCCGAGTTGCTGCTGGAGCTCCTTGGTCGCACGGGGGACGCGGACGGCCCAGGTGTGGTCGCGGAAGTAGCGACGGACTTCGCCCATGATGGTCGGGATGGCGAAGGACAGGAACGACGCGCCGTGCGCGGTGTCGTAGCGGTCGACGGCGAGGACGAGTCCGACGCGTGCGATCTGGAGCAGGTCGTCGAGCGCTTCGCCGCGGTTGTTGAATTTGCGGGCGATGTTCGCGGCCAGCGGGAGGCACAGGTCGATGATGTGGGCGCGGGTCCGCGCGTGCTCGGGGTCGGCGGGGTCGAGTGCCGCCAGTTCATCGAACCAGGGCTCGATATTGTCGTAGCTGTCACCGGCGGACCGGGAGGTCCGGGGGTGTTCGGTGTCGTTCGTGGAGGCAGTCATCAGGGCGTTCCTCGTTTCCACCGTGCGGTTCGGGCTGGATCCCCGGCTACCCCGATCCCCGTGGGTCAAACGGGGCGGTCGGATGAGATCTCGACCACTCGCACCGGGCGATCGGGCCGTGTTTGGATCCGTGTGCGCGGGGGATACGAACCACATGGCTGTGAAACCCACCAACCCCACCGGCCCCTCGCGTCTCGCCACGGGTGTGGGCTGGCTCCTCGGCTCGATCATCGCGTTGTCGAGTATCGGCGTCGGGCTGATAACCACCTCCGTCTTCGGGCCGGTCGTCGTCGCCTTCGGGATCGCCGTCGGCCTCGCGATGGCGCTGGGTTTCCCGATCTGAGAAGAACCGCCTTCCGTCTCATCGATGATCGCCGGACCGATATTCTTGCGGTCTCCAGCGGTGTCAGAGAAGAATAATCGCTGATCAGACGGATCGAATCGGAAATAGCCGATTAGTTGCTCCCTCAACGGGGTAGGTCTCTGGTGAGTGGGAGTACTGCCGACAACGCCCACTCTCCGGTGGAGTCGACACGGCCCATACCTGCTCGGGGGCGTGCGCGACTGCCGCCTCGGCTCCGTCCGGCCATCCGGTCGGACGGAGCTGATCACTGCGTTTGCCGGGTCCGGTCGGGGTATCGCCCTCTCGATCGAGAGGTGACGCGCAGGTGTGGCGACGCCGAACACCTCCGCTGTCCAGGCATCGGAACGAAGGACGCATCACGATGACGGACACCGAAAATGTGCCGTCCGCGCAGTCCCGATCGGTCACCGAGCTGGTCGAGGACGCGAGTGCTCAGATCACCTGACTCGTACGCGACGAGATCCGGCTGACCGGACTCGAACGGGTGTGGCGCTCGGCGACCGGCGCGGATCACGCCCCCACCGCCACCGCGAAGGACCCCGGATGGCGTGAGGTCCTGATCGCGGCCGCCGTGCAGGGCGCCATTTTCGGCCTGGTCAAAGCCGCCATGGACCGGGCCGGTGCGGCCGGATATCGGTCGCTGACCGGTACCTGGCCGGAATAGGTCACACCCGCATCGCAAACCGCGCCACACGCACCGCGTGTGGCGCGTATCGCTCGTTTGAGGGGTGGTACGCGGGGAATGTTCTCCCGGGCCGGTCCGGATCAGTGGTGACAGTCGGTGCGCTCATGCGGCCCGTGCACGATCGGGCCCGCCGGATCGGAACGAGCGCACCGGCGGAGGAGAGAACATGACCAGCATTGCGGAAGTATCGAATTCGGTGGCGTCGGTGTCGGAAGCGGACATCGCCTCGGCTCGCGCCGCGCGTCTTCGGCGGCGGCTGGAACGGCTCATCGGTATCGCCGCGACCGAGGGCAACGCGCTGGTCGCGCTGCGCAACGGGGACGAGATCTTTCCCGCGATGCTCGACGCCATCCATTCGGCCGAGCACACCGTCGACATGATGACCTTCGTGTACTGGCAGGGCGATATCGCGCGGCAGTTCGCGCACGCGCTCGCCGATCGCGCTCGCGCGGGAATCCGGGTGCGGCTGCTGTTGGACGGTTTCGGCAGCAGACTCATCGAGAAGGATCTCCTGGAGGATATGGATCAGGCCGGCGTGCAGGTCGCCTGGTTCCGCAAACCGCTGTATCTGTCTCCGCTCAAACAGAACCACCGCTGCCACCGCAAGGTGCTCGTCGTGGACGAGCGGGTGGCGTTCACCGGCGGCGTCGGCATCGCCGAGGAGTGGAGCGGCAACGCGCAGGACGAAAACCACTGGCGCGACACCCACGTTCGGATCCAGGGCCCGGCCGTCGACGGTGTCGCCGCGGCTTTCGCGCAGAACTGGGCTGAATGCCACGACGATCTTTTCGACGACAACGACCGCTTCGCCGGTCACGAGAGCGAGGGTGGCGCCGTCGTCCAGGTGGTGCGCGGTTCGGCGAGTTTCGGCTGGCAGGATATGCAGACGCTGTTGCGGGTCGTGATCGAATCGGCCGAACAGCGCTTCCGGTTGGCGACGGCCTATTTCTCGCCGGACGCCTACTTCGTCGAATTGCTGTGTGCCGCCGCGCGTCGGGGCGTGGAGGTCGAGATCCTGCTGCCGGGGCCGCATACCGATAAACGCGTCTGTCAGCTGGCCGGTCAGAACTTCTACGAGGATCTGCTCGCCTGCGGTGTGCGCATCCTGCAATATCAGCCGACCATGATGCACGCCAAGATCATCACCGTCGACGGTATCGCCGCGCTCGTCGGCTCGACCAATTTCAACCGGCGCTCCCTCGATCACGACGAGGAGATCATGCTGGCGGTACTCGACGAGGAATTCACCGCGACACTGGACGCGGATTTCGACGCCGACAAAGCGGTCAGCGAACCCGTCGGCGAAGGACGCTGGAAGCGGCGTTCACTGATGCAGCGGGCGCGCGAAGCGGCCGTGGTGCCGATCCGCCGCTTCCTGTGAGGTGACCCGCGCGGTCGGAGGTCGGCCGATCACTGGCGGTGGGCCTTCTCCGATAGCCAGGTCTCGTGGGTGTGTCCGGTCGCCATGAAAATGGTGCGACGCCCCACCTCGACGGCATTGTCGGCGAAGCGTTCGTAGTAGCGGCCGATGAGGGTGAGGTCGACGGCCGCGGAGATCCCCTCGGTCCACTCGGGGGCGAGAACGGCGGTCAGCAGGTCGTGTTGCAGGCCGTCCATGACGTCGTCCTGGTCGTCGAGTGCGGCCGCTTCGTGCGGATCACCGGAGCCGAGCACCTCGATGGCGCCGTCGGCGATGGCGACCGCGGCCGCGCCCATCCCCGCCACGATCGGGTGTACCGGCTCGGGGATGGCGGTGAGCGGGTGCCTGCGACGGGCGATATCGGCGATATGTCCGGTCAGCACACCCATCCGGGTCAGATTTCCGGCGAGCTGGATCGCGGTGACCACCTGGCGCAATTCACCCGCGACCGGGGCCTGCAACGCCAGCAGCGACACAGCCGTCGTCTCGATCCGGTCGCGCAGCACGTCGAGATCGCCACACAGATCCAGCGCCTGCTCGGCCAGCCCGACATCGGCCGCGAGGAGGGCGTCGGTCGCGACGGCGACAGCGTCACGGTCGCGTCGACACATCACCTGTAACTGTCCGGCGAGGTGATCGAGGTTGTCGTGGAACTCTGTCCGCATGCCCCCTATCCTGCCCCTGCCTCGCAACGCGCGACGGTCGCACCCGGATCGAGGTGACGGATCTGGCCTGGCGAACCCCGATCCGTCACCTGCGCGGAAGGGCGAACCGAGTCGTCGCGTGACGCGGAGTTCCGCTCCGGCAATGGTGTGCGACGGCCGCTCGCCCGGCGCTGGAATCGGTCGGAATTTATGTCGATCCGGGACGAATAAGAGCTTGTGGGAGCCTGTTTCGAGGGTACGTATGCCGCAGGTGCCGACGGCTTCCCGCGGTACCGCGGGCCGATAATTTCGTTGTTCGGACGATCGTCGCGCTGCGCACGGGCTCGTGTCCCGGTGGCAGTACGGAAGGTGCGCAATGACAGCGGTGGAAACAGCGACCGGTCCGGCCGCGGCGGTGACGGCCGCGGACCGACATCCCTTCGTCGCGAAGGTGCGCGAATACGCCGAGACGCGACTACGGCCGCGAGCGTTGACGACCGACCGCGACGGCGTCGCCGAGGAGCGCGTCGACGAACTCGCAGCCCTGGGTCTGCTCAATCACGCGGCCCCACCGGAATACTGCGGCGCGGGCGTGGATCGCGCTGTCGATCGCCGCGTGCACGAGATCATCGCGGGCGCCTGCTTCAACACGTGGCTGGTCTGGGCCCAGCACGCGTCGCTGTCGCAACGGATGGTCGAGTCCACTGCGACGGGTGCGCCGCTCTCCGCACTCGCGCGCCGGATTCTGCGCGGAGAACTTCTGCTCGGCGCGGGCGTGAGCGACGTGCGGCGCTTTCCCGACCACTACATCGCGGCGCGCGAGACCGATTTCGGCGTGGCGAGCGATGCCCGCTCCCACCACTTCGGTCTGGCCGAGACGGTATTGGACGAACTCGAGTCGACAGGGTATCCCGAAGCCGTGGAAGTCGCCGCGATCTGGCGGCCGCGCATCGCTCGGATCCGCGCCGCGGCCTACGAATTGACCGACGAGGCCCGGGTGAACGGCGGCGGTCCGTACCGCGTCGAGGAACGCCTCGCTACCAAGGTCGCCAGTGGCGAAGCGCTGTCCGCCCTCACTCGCGCCCTGCTCATCGCCAGGTCCGGTCGCGGACTCGCGGGCGACGACACCGCCCAATTGCACGCGCGCTCGGCCCTGTTCATCCTCGTCCAAGGCCAGACCCCCGATGTCCGCCGAGCCCAGCTCGCCCGACTGGCGAGCTGGTCGCGTCCTGCCTACGGTCTCCGGTTGATCTCGTCCAGCACCAGTTCGGCGATAGCGCTGCTCCCGATGGGAGTCGGGTGCCGATCTGGTGTCGTGTCGGTGGAGTAGTTCCCTTCGAACCATCGGCTCTCCCGTGGCGCGCACGCCTCGTGCCCGGCGGCGGCGTTGCGCACGTCGACGAACCGGGCGTTGTGCGCCAGGGCGCGACCGCGCAGCACGTCGTCGATCCGGGCGAAGAAGTCGGCGACCCAGGCGGCATCGTCCGCGCCGAAGGTGGCAGTGCGGCCGCAACCGTATCGCCCGTAGACGCCCCCGTGCCCGACCACGACGATCGTGGCGTTCGGCGCTTTCGCCCTGACGGCGATGAGGTCGGCTTCGATCCATCCGACGAGTTCGGCGAGTTTGCGGTCGACGCGGGCGCGCACGCCGGGGTCGAATCGGCATCGAGCGTCGACGCCCTGTTCCGCAGGGAAGCACGACGAGATCAGGTTCCACCAGTTCAGATCGTTGCCGCCGATGCTGATCGTCACCAACGTCGTGCTGAGGCGCAACGCGGAGATCTGCGGCGCCCTGCGGTGCCGATTACCGTCGGAACTCGTCGTGACCTGCGCGGTGAGGAGCAGATTCTCCGACGTCGCGCCCGAACAGGTCACATCGACGAAGGAGCCGGGGCTGATCATGTCGGCGATCCGGGCGGGATAGCCGGTCGCGCTGCGCCCACAGCCGTCGAATCCGGAGCCGACCTCCTTGTCCGGCGCCGCCGCCCGGGAATCGCCGACGGCGACGTACTCGATGACCCGGTCGCTCCCGACGTACTCGATCGCCCCGTCGGTTCGTGGGCAACTGCTCACGATCAGCGCCAGCGCGGCGGTCATCAACCCGAATCCCGGAAGTAGTCGTCCGGCCGTTTCTCGCATGATCGGAACGCGTGTGTCTCGCCGTACCTTCTCGACCGGCCGCCGCTAGCCGGTGGTCCCGATCGTGACGCGACGTTCGTCGCGGGCTGCCCGCGTCGATACCGGGGCAGCGGGCGGTGTACCGAATCGGATATTTCTCATCGCGGTGTAGCAGGTCTTCCTCGAGATCGGACGCCCAGCGTAGAACGCGGGCGCGTTGTCCTGGGAGTCGACCATCCCGATCCGCTCCGGAGCGAGAGGTCGGCTCACACTGATTCGAACCGCGCACCCGTACCGGCAGCGTCTCACGGCCGGTCGGGCAGCGGAAAGCCCAGGGCGGCAGCGGCTTCGTGCGGCATCGGCTGGGACCACCGGTCGACGATCGCGGCATTGCTGGACAGCGATCGCGTTTCGGCGCGGTCCAGGTACAGGATTCCGTCGAGATGATCGGTCTCGTGCTGCACGATGCGCGCCGCCCAACCCTCGACGATCTCGTCCACGGCGCGGCCGGATTCGTCGAGGGCGGTGAGGTGGACCGCGGCGTGCCGGGCGACGACCGCCTGCCACCCCGACACGCTCAAGCACCCCTCGAAGAAGCCGACGGTGGCGTTACCGGCGGGCGAATACGTCGGATTGACCAGCACCCGCAACGGCACGGCGCGCCGGTCCCGCGCGAGGCGAACCTCGTCGGACACCTTCGCGGAATCCTCGATCACGGAGATCCGCAACGGGACTCCGATCTGCGGCGCGGCCAGTCCGACTCCCGGCGCGGCGCGCATGGTGTCGCGCATGGCCGCGATCAGCCGGGCGAGCAGGTCGTCGTCGAGTTGTCCGTCGAAGGGGGCGGCGCGTCGGCGCAGCACCGGGTCGCCTGCCTGCACGATGGGCAGCGGCCCGTCGTCGTCGAGGAGTCGCGTCACCAGATCGACCAGCGAGATTGCCATGCCGACAGCATCACAATCGGTCCGGTCGCGCCGCTCTCCGGGACGCCGTTCGCCGCCGCACCGGAACTCCGGGTTTCACCGGTCGAAATGTGGAATACCGGTACCGGGAGACCACGATGATCCGACCTTGACGCCGCGTACGAAACCGAATCCGGAGGTTGATGATGTCGAAGATCCTGTTCGTGATGACCGGTGCCGACCACTGGACCCTGGCAGATGGAACCAAACACCCGACGGGGTACTGGGCCGAGGAGGTGGTGGCGCCGTACCGGGCGTTCGAGGCCGCCGGTCACGAGATCGTGGTGGCGACACCGGCGGGGGTGGTGCCCACCGTCGACCGCGGCAGTCTCGAACCCGACGCCAACGGCGGTCCCGAACGGGCGGAGGAAATCGCCGTGACCCTGCGGGCCGCCACCGAACTCGCCCACCCGATCCGCCTCGACGAGGTGATTCTCGGCGATTACGAGGCCGTCTACTACCCGGGCGGACACGGACCGATGGAAGATCTCGCCGTCGACACCACCTCCGGGGCGCTGCTGCGCGCCGCGCTGGCCTCGGGCACGCCGTTGGGGGTCGTCTGCCACGCGCCCGCCGCGCTGTTGGCGACCGTGGACGCCGAGGGATATTCGCCGTTCGCCGGGTACCGGGTCGCCGCGTTCACCAATGCCGAGGAGACGCAGGCGGGTCTGGCGGACAAGGCGAAATGGCTGCTCCAGGATCGGCTGGTCGCGATGGGGGTACAGGTGCAGGAGGGCGAGCCGTGGGCGCCGAACGTCCAGGTCGACCGCAATCTCTTCACCGGACAGAATCCCGCGTCGTCGGCCCCGCTGGCAGCGCTGATGCTGCAATCGTTGCGCTGAGCCGAGGTTCGTCCCGGGTGCCGGAGGTCGGTGGCGCGGAATGACCGGCGCGGTCGCGGTGTTGCGGCAGACAGCACGCCGCGATCGCGTGTCGCATGTCCGATCCACCCGACGAGAGCGGTTCCCGCCGCCTCGTCGAGCCGACTCCCGCAGAGGATATGACGTTTATGACAACCGAAACCGCCACCCGGCCCGCCGACGCCTCCGGAACCTTCGCCCTCGGCGGTGACCTTCCGATCAACCGGCTCGGCTATGGAGCCATGCAGATCACCGGACCCGGCGTGTGGGGTGATCCCGCCGATCCGGACGAGGCCGTGCGCGTGCTTCGCCGCGCGGTCGAGTTGGGTGTCAATTTCATCGATACCGCCGATTCGTACGGTCCGTTCGTCAGCGAGAACCTGATCCGCAAGGCACTGCACCCGTACGCGGATGATCTGGTCATCGCGACCAAGGCGGGGTTGACGCGGTCGGGCCCGGGGGACTGGCGTCCGGTCGGACGGCCCGAATATCTGCGTCAGCAACTGGAATTGAGCCTGCGCCACCTCGGTCTGGACCGGATCGACCTGTACCAGTTGCATCGGATCGACGCGAAGGTGCCACTGGCCGACCAGATCGGCGCGCTGCTGGAATTCCAGCAGGAGGGCAAGATCCGGCATATCGGCCTTTCCGAGGTGAGCGTCGAACAGCTGGCGCAGGCGCGCGAGATCGCGGAGATCGCGTCGGTGCAGAACCTGTACAACCTGGCCAACCGCCGCGCCGAGGACGTCTTGGACTACGCCGAGGCGAACGGGATTGCCTTCATCCCGTGGTTCCCCATCGCGACCGGTGAACTGGCCCGTCCCGGCGGCCCGCTCGACACCTTCGCCAAGCAGCACGGGGCGACGCCGTCGCAGTTGGCGCTGGCCTGGCTGCTGCGCCGCTCCCCGGTGCTGTTGCCCATTCCCGGTACCTCGTCGGTCGCCCACGTCGAGGAGAACACCGCGGCGGCCACGATCACCCTCACCGACGAGGAATTCGCCGCCCTGTCCGACGCGGTCTGATCCGTCCGGACACCCAACCGCTACGGAATGGCACGCCGCCATTCCGTAGCGGTGGCGGTCAGTCCGCGTTGTCGAGCGAGGTGACGCCGGTGGTCGAGGCGATTCCCGGCCCGGCGCACATCGCCGCGACTCTCACCCGTGGCGGCCATTATCGACTCGCATTCCCGCTTGGGCGGCGGAACCGATGAGCAGGCAGTCCCAGGCTTCCCCTCGGGGTTGCTGCCGAGCGCGATCGTGCCTTCCTCTCGAACGTCGGCGGTGAGCGTCGGTGCCGCCGCCCCGACGGTGCCACCCAGGATGATCAGGGAAAATGCCGCCGCGGATGACAGGGCCACGCGCCGGATTCCGGTTCGAAACATCGCATTCTCCTCTCGAACGCGCTGATACCGGATGTTTGCCCGCTGTGTGCGACATCAAATAGGCAGGAGACGGGTGCGCCACGATCGGTGTAGCGCCGAATTGTCCGATGTTTGATCGGCTGAATGCGGGTAGTCGTTGTGTAGCAAGCGCATTCGACTCTGGAGGATCGTCGGAATGGTTACCCGTACGCACTGGTCGACTCGCCGCGACCACGAACGACATGATCGGACCTCGTCCCGCTCGGTGCCCGCGCCGCTCCTGCTCGGTGTGTGGATCCTGCTGATCGCGGCGGTGAGTATCGCACTGGCACTGCTCTGATCGCGGCGCTCCCGCGATCGGGAAATCCCCGTGAGAACAAGTGATCCGCCCGGCGGCGCTCTCGCGTCACCGGGCGGATCGCTTCCCCGTTTGCCGTGGACGCCGCCACGTCTCACGGCCGAGATCAGCATAGAAGGTCACCCCGCGCGGCGCGTGACGCCACGCCGAAAGTGACTGTGTTTCACACCGTGTGGGCATTTCCCGCTGTCGGGCGTCACCGGGGTGCGCGCATCGCGCGCGAACTCGCAGGGAGTGCAAGAACATTCGGTGCGCCTCGTCGCGGTCCGGATGTCGTCGCGCGACGCGGGTTTCGGTCGCCGTGCGATGGCGGCGTGTCGACCGGACCTGGCTTCCCCGCTCGACCCGCCGACCTGCTACCTTGAACGCCGTTCAAGTCTGTAGTGGAAGGTCGTCCATGGAGGGTGTCGAGAAGTCGCGCACGTGGCGGGCCCGGATTTCCGCGCGGGATATGGCGCAGATCGCCGTATTCGCCGCGCTGATCGCCGCGTTCGGCTTGCCGGGGGCGATCACGGTGGGTTTCAGCGGCGTCCCGATCACGGTACAGACCCTCGGCGTCATGCTGGCGGGGGCGGTGCTCGGCGCCAGGAAGGGCACCGCGGCCGTGGTCGTCTTCCTCGCGCTGACCATGATCGGTCTGCCGCTGCTCTCGGGCGGCCGGACCGGGCTGACCGCGATGGCCGGGCCCAGCGCGGGCTACCTGATCGGGTGGATTCCCGCCGCCTTCGTCATCGGTCTGCTGACGGAACGCGTCCTGCCCAAGTATCCCGTCGTCCTGGGCGCGGCGATCAATATCCTCGGCGGAATCGTGGTGATCTACCTGTGCGGGACCGTCGGACTGCTGTTGCGCACCGACCTGGGATTCCGCGAATCGATCACGACCAATTTCGCTTTCATCCCCGGCGACCTGGCGAAAGTTGCCGCGGCAACGGTAGTGGCCAAGGGAGTGCACCGCGCGTATCCGGGCCTGACCGGTGCGTGAGTCGCTGCTCGGCGGCACGGGCGACCGACCCGCGATACACGCGAACGGCCGGACCTACACCTACCGGGAACTCGACCGCCTGATCGACGACCGGAACCGGGATCGCGACACCGCGGTCGACGACGCCTCCGGTCCGGACCTGGCCGACGCGCTGATCCGCGTACTGGCCGCCGCCCATCGCGGCGTCGCCGTGTCGGTGGAGGATCCCGCACGCCGCCCGCGGCGGACCGAGATCCCCGAGTCCGCCTTCCTGCTCGTGGCGACGTCCGGCTCGACCGGAACACCCGAGCCGCTGGCCAGGACGGCGGCTTCCTGGTACGACAGCTTTCCGGCGTTCACCGAGATCACCGGGGTGACCGAGGACGACCGGGTGCTCGTCACCGGGCCGCTGCACGCCACCATGCACCTGTTCGGCGCGTTGCACGCCCTGTGGTGCGGCGCGTGCGTCACCGACGATCCGGCCGAGGCCACCGTCGTGCACGCCGTCCCCGCCGTGCTGCGCGAGGTGGTGGCCGCCGCGCCCGGATTGCGGACTGCGATCGTCGCGGGGATCGCGCTCGACGACGGCGCGATCGCGGCGGCGGGCCGGGTATCGATCGTCGAGTACTACGGATCGTCGGAAGTGTCGCTGGTGGCCGCGCGCCGCGTGCCCGACCCGCTGCGACTGCTCGACGGCGTCGAGGCCCGGATCCGCGATGGACTGCTGCACGTCCGGTCGCCGTACACGGTGATCGGGGCCCCGGACTGGTATCCGGTCGGTGACCTCGCCGAACTGGGCGAGAACCGGGAACTGGTGGTGCGCGGACGCGGCGATTGCGTCATCAATGTCGGGGGCACGACGGTCGTCGCCGAGGACGTCGAGCGCGTGCTGGAATCGGTCGACGGCATCGTCGCCGCCGCGGTCATCGGCGCCCCGCACACGGTATTCGGTGAGATCGTCACCGCCGCCGTCGAACTGGACGACGCGGTGGACCTGGACCGCGTCCGCTCCGCCGCGCGGGCGCTGCTGACCAAGGAAGCGATGCCACGGCGCTGGCTGCCCGTGTCCACGCTGCCGCGCACGGCATCGGGCAAGGTCGCGCGGTCGCGGGTGCGGGAACTGCTCGGATGAGCCCCGTCCTGATCGCGCCGTGGCGGACCCCGATCGGCAATGCCGGACACGGTTTCGCCGACCTGACGACCACCGACCTGGCCGCACCCGTCCTGCGCGCGGTCCTCTCGACCGTGCGCGCGGGCGGTGTCGAGGCCGAGGTGGACGACGTCGTGCTCGGCAACTGCCTCGGTCCCGGCGGGGACCCCGCGCGCGTGGCCGCACTGCGGGCGGGGTTGGGTATCGGTGTGCCCGGTGTGACGGTCGATCGGCAATGCGGCTCCGGTCTGGACGCGGTGATGCAGGCGGTGCTGCGGGTTCGCGGCGGCGCCGACGACCTGATCCTGGCCGGTGGCGTGGAATCGGCGAGTACCGCGCCGTGGCGTTTCTGGCCGCCGGTCGCCGGAGCCGACCCCGTGCGCTACACCAGGGCTCCCTTCGCGCCGCCGGAATTCGCCGACCCCGATATGGGTGCGGCCGCCGACGAGTTGGCGCGGGTGCGCGGCATCGGCCGCGAACGCCAGGACGCCTACGCGGCCCGCTCGCACACGCTGGCCGCGGCGACGGATTTCGCCGCCGAGATCGTGCCGATCGGCGCTGTCACCCGCGACGAACGGATCCGCTCCGGAATGACGGTGGCCCGCCTGTCCAGACTGCGCCCGAGCTTCGGCGCGGAGGGCACGGCCACCGCCGGGAATTCGTGCGGCATCTCCGACGGCGCCGCCGCGCTCGCCGTCACGAGTGAGGCGCGAGCCTCGGGAATGCCCGCGCTGCGCGTGCTGGGCTGCGCGGTCGCCGGATCCGACCCGGCGCTGCCCGGTCTCGGGCCGGTGCCCGCGATCCGGAAAGTGCTGCGCCGCAGCGGTCGCGCGGTATCCGATCTCGGCGTCGTGGAGATCACCGAGGCCTTCGCATCGGTCGTCCTCGCCGTCGCCGACGAACTCGGCCTGGACGAGACGACGATCTGCCCGCAGGGCGGCGCGATCGCGATGGGCCACCCGTGGGGCGCTTCCGGGGCGATCCTGCTGGTTCGCCTGGCGAGTCAGATGCTGGCCGTCGACGGACCGGCACTCGGCCTGGCCGCGTGCGCGATCGGCGGCGGACAGGGTATCGCCGTGCTGGTGGAGCGGGTGTCGTGAGCGAGATCGTGTTCGAGGCGGTGAGTCACCGCTACGGCGAACGGCACGTCCTGCGCGATATCGATCTGCGCCTGAGCGAACGCCGCATCGGCGTCATCGGAGCGAATGGATCGGGCAAATCCACCCTCGCGCGGATGATCAACGGCCTGCTGACCCCGACCTCGGGCCGGGTCACGGTCGACGGCGTCGACGCGTCCAAGAAGGGCGCGCAGGTCAGGCGGAAGGTCGGATTCGTCTTCACCGACCCCGACACCCAGATCGTGATGCCGACGGTGGGGGAGGATCTCGCGTTCTCGCTGCGCCGCAGCGGGTCGAGCAAGGCGGAGATCGCCGCGCGGGTCCAGGAGATCCTCGAACGTTTCGGACTCGAACAGCACGCCGAACATCCCGCCCACCTGCTGTCGGGTGGGCAGAAGCAATTGCTGGCACTCGGCGCGGTACTCATCCGCAGGCCGTCGGTGATCGTCGCCGACGAACCGACCACCCTGCTCGATCTGCGCAACGCCCGCATCGTCGCGAACGCGCTCGACGCCGTCGATCAGCAGGTGATCGTGGTGACCCATCAACTGGCGCTGCTGGACACCTTCGAACGCGTCGTTGTCGTCGACGAGGGCGCGGTGGTTTTCGACGGCACCCCCGAGGACGCCGTACCCGCCTATCGCGGGATCGTCGAATGATCGGCTACTACCAGCCGGGACGGTCGATCGTGCATCGGCTGCCCGCGGGCACGAAACTGATACTGCTGATCGTCTCGATCGTGGCGGCCACGATATTCGTGCGGACCCCGGTCCAGGCGCTGGCCGTCGCGGGAGGTGTCGCGGTGCTGTTCGCGGTCGCGGGCATCGGCTGGCGCGTCGCCGCGGCGCAATTGCGGCCGATGTTCTGGATGTTGGTGGTGATCGCGGCATTCCAGGTGCTGATCACCTCGTGGTCGCGGGCCGCGGTGGTGTGCGGCGTGCTGATCGTCTCGGTCGCGCTCGCGGCGCTGGTCACCCTCAGCACGCGGGTGAGCGACATGCTCGACGCGGTGACGCGCGCGCTGGGTCCGCTGCGTCGATTCGGCGTCGACCCCGAACGCGTCGGACTACTTCTCGCACTGGCCATCCGGTGCGTTCCGTTACTGAGCGGGATCGTGCACGACGTCGCGCAGGCCCGGCGTGCCCGCGGCCTCGAATGGTCGGTCACCGCGCTGGTCACCCCGGTACTGGTCCGCGCGCTGCGGACCGCCGACGCCATGGGCGACGCGCTCGCCGCGAGAGGAGTCGACGATGACTGATCTGCTGACCGACCGCATCGCCGCGCAGGTCGCCCGCGACCCCGACGCGCTCGCCGTCGTCGCGGCCACCGACAGCGTCGACTACGGACACTTCTGGTCGCGTGTCACGCGCTGCGCGGCGGGTCTGGACGGCATGCGCCGCGTCGCGGTGTTGCCGACCTCGGATATCGAATCGCTGGTTGTGGTCGCCGCGGCGATGCGTGCCGGGGTGAGCGTGGTGCTGCTGCACCGTCATCTGCTGCCGGAACAGCTCGCGCGCGTTCTCGCCGTCGCGGCACCGGGCGCGGTGGTCGCCGCGACCTCCCAGCACCGGCGGCTGCACCGTCTCGGCCGCGACGACGTGATCACCGCGGCGGATCTGGAGAACACGGGACCTTCCGGATCCGCGACGCCGGATTCCGAACTGCTGGTCGGTATCACCTCCGGCACCACCGGCGAGCCCAAACTGTTCGTGCGCGATCAGAAATCGTGGTCGGCGACACTGGACCGCTCCGATCGGACCTTCGACATCGGCGCGGGTGACCGCGTTTCGGTGCCCGGCGTACTCGACCACACCCATTTCCTCTACGGCGCCCTGCACGCCCTCACCCGAGGTGCCGCCGTCGACCTGCGACCCGTGCTCACCGCGCTCGCCGACGAGGTCACGCACCTGTACTCCGTACCGACGATCGCCTGGGACGTGGCCCGGTCCGGGATCGCCCCGGTCGCCGGTGTGCGCGAGGTGCTGTCCTCGGCGGCGCGCTGGCCGAAATCGGGTCGTGAGGCGCTGCGCCGTGTCCTGCCGAACGCTTCGCTCGTGCACTTCTACGGCGCCTCCGAACTCAGTTTCGTCTCCTACGACCGCGATCTGGGAGCCGACGACGAGAACGCCGCGGGCGAACTGTTCGACGGTGTCGATGCTCGGATCCGCGACGGGCTTGTACACGTCCGCAGCGATATGTTGTTCGACGGATACCTCACCGACCACGGAATCACCGGGGGACCGGTCGACGGCTGGATGACGGTCGGCGACCGCGGCCTGGTCGACGGCAGACGACTGACCCTGCTCGGTCGCGACAGCGAAATGCTCATCCGGGCGGGCCTCAATGTCGAACCGGCCGCCGTCGAGACGGCGTTGACCGCATTCCCCGGCATCACCGAGGCCGCCTGCATCGGCATACCCGACGCCCGTATGGGACAGGTCCCCGTCGCCGCCGTCGTGGTCGGGGACGCCGCGCCGAGTTCCGCCGAGATCTGGCGTCACCTGCGCGCGACCGTCCCGAGCCCGAGCATGCCGGTGCGCCTGGTGACGGTGACCGAACTGCCACGAACACCGCGCGGAAAGCTCGACCGCCGCGCGCTCACGGAACTCCTCACCGCCGACTCGCGTACAGAATTGGGCGGTCCGAATCCCGCACCGGCACTTGCCGATCGACACCGCATCGCCCATGTGAGTCGATGACCCGAGGTCCGGGCGAACCGGCGAGTCCGGCACGGGAATGGTCGGCAGCCCCAGGATCGCGCCGGCTTCCTCCGGGGTCGGCGTCGGCAGACTGCCGCGTCCGTGGATGAAGCCGATACCGAGATACACCATCACGCCCGCGCGCAGCCGCGCCTGTTCGGGGCCGAAACCCAGGTCGAGCATCGCCTGCCGATCTGCGATTCCACAATGAGACGCCCAGTTGGACGCCGGGCAAGGGCGAGACACGTTTCGGGGCCGAGAATTCGTTCGGGTGGATGGTCGGCGCACCGCGCGCCGCCGTGAGCGGCACGATCGAGCTCGACGGCGCGAGACACGAGGTCACCGGGCGTGGGTATCACGACCGCAACTGGGGCGTCGGCGATATGAAGAAGATCATCGACCGGTGGCACCGGGGCCGCCTGTACGTCGACGACTACTCGCTGCTGTTCGCCTCGGTCCTGACCCAGCGGAGCCAGGGCGGGCACGAGATAAGCCCGCTGATGCTCGCCCGCCACGACGATATCGTGTTGTCTACCGGCGAGACGATTCTCACCGAAGGCCCCGCCATCTTCGATTCCGTCGCCGGTCGCACCTACCCGGAATGGGCGGAACTGGAAGTGTCGGGCAGCGTCGAATTACGCCTGGTGGTCGACAAGGTGATCCACGCCCACGATCTCCTCGATGACGTCCCCGTCATCCGTTCGCGCCTGATCAAACCGCTGGTGCACCGTCTGGTCGGGCATCCGGGCTATTTCCGGTTCGAGTCGTCGTTCGAATCGACCGTGCACACCGACGGCGGTCCGGACAAACGCGGCGGGTCCACACTGCACGAACTCGTCGCGCTGGCGTGACCGTCTCTCAGATGGCCACGAACGCCGCATTCTGGATGATCGACGGCGTGAACAGCGTCCAATCGTTGATGACGTGCGCGCCGGTGGAAACCCAGAGATTCTTCGTGCGGATATAGGCCAGCGTGAGTACCACGCGCGCGCCGCCGATGACGATGAACGCCTGCGCGACATTCCAGTCGTAGGTCGGCAGGTGCGCCGCGCCGAACCACAGTGAACTCACGATCCACGCCACCACGATCGCGGTCCTGCGCGACACCTTCACCTTCGCGAAGAAGATGTACAGCACTGCCAGCAGCGGGATCATGGTGAAGATCTCCTCACCGACCAGTTGAATTCCGGTGCCCACGTAGAAGGCGATCACATCGATCACGCCGAGGCTTCCGACATCGTCGGTGGCCTCGTTGGCCGCGGTGTCGGAGAACGCTCGGACGATCAGCGCCAGCGACGAACTCACCGCGAGGGTGAGCACCGCGAATCCGAACATCGTCAGCACGTCACGTCGGGTGACCCGCCGGAACAACGCCGTCCAGTACGGCCGCGTGATCAGCGCCAGCGTCACCAACGGGATCACCACGAACAGCGTGCGAGGTATCAACGCGACGAGGTTGTTCGGCTGCGGAGTGAACATCAGCACGGCGATGCCGACCGCCACCGAAACCCACGCGAGGATCCACTGGGGCACCGACAGCGTGGTCGGCTCACCGTCGTAGAAGGGGAAGTCGGCGTCGTCGCGACGTTCGATGAGGTGCCCGAAGCGTTCCGCGCCCGGCGCGGGGGATAGGTCGGGGTCTGCGGTCTCACTCATCGATGACGTCCTTCGTCGAAGCGGAACAAACAATCAGCGAACTCGTACAGCCCGTATCGCTCTTCCTGTGAACCCGGACTCGCGATGCGGACTGTTTGCCGATCCTCGCATATCGAGCCCGAGCCCGAACGTCGTAACATCGCGGCCCTGGTCGGACCCTCCTCGCGAAGAAGTGGTCGTGCCGATGTCCGAGTGCTGTCGATTCGCGCAGGCCGCGCCATCGCACGAGGTGGCGTAGGACGGAGGCCGCGCCGACGCCCGAAGACATCGTGGAATCTGCCGTGCCCGCCTTCGGGCACGGGTTGCCGCCTGGGGGATCGCCGAAAACCGATCGATATGGCCTAACCTCTGGTGGGCACCGATGAGTTTCGAGCGCGTAGGAGGTCTACCCGTCATGAGGAAACTGATCTACGGGTTCGGCGTGTCCTTGGACGGCTACGTCAACGACCGCGACGGCGGCATCGACTGGACCGACCCGGACGACGAGTTGCACCAGTTCCACAACGACCGCTACCGCGATCTCGAGATCTCGCTGCACGGCCGCCGACTGTACGAGTTGATGGCCGAATACTGGCCGCACGTGGCCGAGGACGCGCCGCCCATCGAGCGTGACTTCAGCGAGCTCTGGACGAACAAGCCCAAGGTCGTCTTCTCCCGGACGCTCACCGAGGTCGGGTGGAACAGCACCCTGGTGCGTGAGAACGCGGTCGACGAGGTCCGCAGGCTCAAGGCCGAAGGCGACGGCGTCATGGAGGTCGGCGGCGCGAACCTGGCGGCCTCGCTGATCCCGCACGGGCTCATCGACGAGTATCAGCTGTACATCTCCCCCGTTGTGCTCGGCGGCGGCACACCGATGTTCCCCGCACTGGACAAGCGCATCGGGCTCCGATTGGTCGAGACGAGGCATTTCGACACCGCGGTGTTGCTGCGGTACGTCGTCGACTGAGCCGGCGGGACTACTCCGGCGCGCCGCCGAATCCGAACGAATTGCCGTCGGGATCGCGAAAGACCACCTTCCGGGTGCCGTTGTCGTAGGTCTCCACATCGGTCGGACGCAGTCCTCGCTCGGCCATGGCGGCGAGCCGCGAGTCCAGATCGCTGACGAACAGCAGGTGCACCGCGTGCCCGGCGTCCTCGGCCCCGATGACGATGTAGACGTACTGGTGCTCGCCGACCTCCCACACCGCCTCGCTCTCGTTCGGCAGGAACGAGGGTGGGGCGCCGAGGAGTCGCTCGTACCAGTCGGCCGCCGCTCGGTAGTCGCTGACCGGTATCCCGGCGAAGAGATCCGATGTCATCGAGCCATGATAGGTCGTGGCGTGCGGTTCACCGTGGGACGGTGACCGGGTCCGCGCAACTGGCGATCGCGTCGACGAACGAGCACGGCGCGGGTGCTCGCGTCGGCCGGTAGTCGGCGGGAACGCCGTTCTCGGCGGTGATCCGGGTGTAGGCGGCCACGGCGTCCGTCGGTCTGCGCGCGAGGCCCGGATCGGTCAGCACATCGACGGTGTACAGGCCGAATCGCGGTGTGTAGGAGCCCCATTCGTAATTGTCGGTGATGCTCCAGTAGTTGTAGCCCATCACGTCGATACCGTCGGCCTCGGCGCGCTGCAACCAGTAGACCGTGTCGCGCAGGTTGTCGGCGCGGGTGTAGCCGTCGGCCCGGGGCAGACCGTTCTCGGTGGGGATGCCGTTCTCGACGATGTAGAGCGGTTTGCCCGGGAACAGGCGCGCGTAGTGCTGCAAGGCGTAATAGATCCCTTCCGGCTGCAACGGGTTCTTCCACAGCTCGACGAAATTGACCGTGGTGGTGAGGGTGTCGGGTGAGAGACCGTAGTAGTAGTCGATGCCCACGTAGTCGAGGCGGTCGGCGATGCGGTCGACGAGGGTGGCGCCGTTGACGGCATCCTCCGCCGCCGGGATGTAGGCGACATTGCTGGTGACCATGGCGCCGGGTTGGACGAGATGGATGTGTTCGTAGATGCTGTTGTGCGCCTGCGCGATCCGGTCGAACATGGTCGGCACGGCGGCGGGGGAGAGGCCACCCTGGCGTGTTTCGTTGAGGACGTAGACGGCGGGTTCGTTGAAGGTGACCCACAGGGGGTCGGCGCTCGCGTATCGGTCGACGACGGTTCGGGCGTTGGCGAGCCAGTCCTCGACGATGCCGGGGTTCGCCCAGCCGCCACGGTCGACTTCCCAGCCCGGGTACACCCAGTGGTCCATTGTGATCATGGGCCGCATACCCGCGGCCTCGATGGCGGCTACGACTTCGTCGTAGAAGCGGAATCCGTTCTCGTCCCAGACTCCGGGCGCGGGTTGCACACGGGCCCATTCGATTCCGATGCGATACACCTCGACGCCGAGTCGGGACGCCAGCTCGATATCGGAACGGAATCGGGTGAAGAAATCCACCGTGTCGAGGTACGGGTCGGTCGTCTTGCCCGCGGCGACGTATCGGGACCAGTTGCTGTCCGGAGCGTGCCCTTCGGACTGGTATCCGGAAGCCGCCACGCCCCACAGGAAGTCGGGACCGAGTGGTGCGATCAGCGCCGGCGGGGCGGGACGGGCGTGCGCGGGCGCCGTCGCACCGATGAGGAGCGCGGTGGTGGCGGCCGCGAGGGCTACCAGGGGACGGCGTCGACTCTGTGACCGCATGCGAATCCTCTGTGGCTGTGATGATCGGAAAACCCGACGCCCTTCGTACTGCTGCGGCGTCGGGGGATATCAGGGGTCAGGGTAGTGGTCGGTCGTCGGGATCGGGACGCAATGCCCAACGTGGCGGGGGAGGGGAGCGGTGCCCGCGCACGGCGCCGATTCAGGTGGCGGGGGAGTCGTCTCGACTGTCGCTCCGGACGTGGCGAGGGTGGGAAGCACCGGGCCAGCTCCCAGGTTCCACGGACGCACCATAAAACATTCCGATACGTAGATATGCGCATCTATTAATGAATAGACCCCTCACCCATTTCCACACGTCAGACACCGAACAACAGATTCCAAACAAAGACGCTCAGAGCAGGAGAGGGATCAACCCTGGTCCACACGTGCCGCGACCACCACGTACCCCTTCGGGTCACGCCATTTCTCACCGGGGTGCGCCGCGAACCAGTCGTCGACGTCGTCGCGCAGGTCGTCGAGGATCGCGTCGCGTTCGGGATGGTCGGCAGGGACGCCGTAGAGGCCGAACAGCGATTCGGCGAAGCGGACGAGTGGTTCGGCGCGGTCGAAGACGAGGGCGTTGTCGGATCGGTGCACACGCACAGCGCCGAAGACCTCCGACATCAGGAGCGGGAGACTGTCGGAGTCGACCGAGGCGTGGAAAGTCTCGGTCTGTTCGATCCCGTAGGTGTCGGCGTGGGCGGTGACCAGTTCGACGGTGCGCGGACAGTTCCTGGGGTGGTTGACCACGACCGCCACGGTGCCGCCCGGCCTGGTGGTTCTGCGGAATTCGTCGAGCGCCACCCGGGGATCTTCCACGTGGTACAGCATGTGACGTGCGGTGAGAGCGTCGAAGGTGTTGTCGTCGAACGGGATCCGTTCGGCGTCGGCCAGTACCCCGAGGACGCCGGGGAGCAGGTCGGCGGCGGCGACCATGGCGGGGGAGTTGTCGATCCCCACGAGCCTGCCGTGGTGGCCCGCGGTCACCAGTTCGGCGAGGAAGCGGGCGTCTCCGCATCCGATATCGGCGAGATGTTCGGTGCCGGATAGTTCGAGTGCGGCCAGGACGTCGGCGGTGGGGTGGTTCGCGCTCTCGGAATAGTGCTCGTGGGTGTCGATCCGCACGCGTAGCGGGGCGGGGTCGGCGTATTCGGCATCGATACGACTGGTCATCGGTGGTCGTCCTTCGGTCCAGTGGCCGTGGTGACTCCGGTCTGCCGGGCCCCGTCGGGTCCGGTACTGGCGCAGAGCGTACCCGTCCGAATACGGTCACGAGCGCTTTTCGACCGAGCGGAAGCGTGCCGTTCGCACCGTAGATGTCATTACGGGGCGGTCACCGTCGATAGCTGTCGGAGCGCGCTACAGGATCAGCAGCATCTCGAATTCGGTACGTGGATCGTCGGGCGCGACCGTGCTCCGAATACCTGTGCGGCGGAACCCGTGGCGGTGGTACAGGCGTTCGGCGGCACCGTTGCCTTCGGTGACATCGAGTCGAATCCGGTGGTGACCGGCGGCGACGGCATGGTCTACGGCGGTCGCGACGAGCAGGTCGGCGACGCCGGTGCCTTGGGCTTCGGGCGCTACCCACATCGAGATCAGACCGGATTCGTCCGCCTCGGGTAACAGCCCGACGGTGCCGATACCGGCCTCGCCCGTGGTGGCGAGGAATTGGGTGCGGGTGGCGAGCATTTCCCGCCAACGCGGTTCGGTGTGGTGGCGGGCCGCGTTCAGGGTGGAACCGAAGGCGTACGGTGCGTCGGCGAGCGCGCGGAGCCGGATATCACGGAAAGTCGCCCAATCGTCCGCGTCGAGATGTCTGATGTCGACGGTCGCGAGATCCATCTCCGCATCCTGATGGAATGAGGTGGGCCACGAACGGCCGGGGTGCGGATCCGCGGCGCTACGGTGGAGGGATGACGACGCATCTCACGCACTGGGGCGCGTTCGACGCCGAGAGCGATGGTCGGCGTTTGACGTCGGTGCGCGGGTGGGAAGGCGACCCCGAGCCGTCGCCGTTGCTCGCGAATGTGGCGTCGGCGCAGCACGACCGGACCCGTGTCGACCGCCCGTATGTGCGGCGAGGCTGGCTGGAGTCGGGGCCGGGTGGTGTCGGCCGCGGCGACGAGGAGTTCGTTCCGGTCTCGTGGGAGCGGGCCGAGGAGTTGCTCGCGGGGGAACTGGCGCGCGTGTATCGGGAGTACGGTCCGGCCGGGGTGTACGGCGGTTCGTACGGGTGGGCGAGTGCGGGGCGTTTCCATCACGCGCAGAGTCAGGTGCATCGGTTCCTGAATTGCCTGGGTGGCTATGTGCGCAGTGTGAACAGCTACAGCCTCGGCGCGGCGGAGGTGTTGTTGCCGCATGTCATGGGGAGCATGGATTGGCTCGAGCGGCATTCGACCGCGAAGTCGGTGCTGGTGCGTCACACCGAGTTGCTGGTGGCGTTCGGCGGTATCTCGCCGAAGAATTCCGTTGTCGGCGTCGGTGGCGTGTCGCGGCACAATACGGCGACGTGGGTGGGTGCGGCGCGGGAGCGTGGGTGCCGTTTCGTGTCGATTTCCCCGTTGCGTGACGATATGCCCGCGAACGCGGAGGCGGAGTGGATCGCGCCGCGTCCCGGTACGGATGCCGCGTTGATGTTGGCGTTGGCGCAGGTGCTCGACGCGGAGGGTTTGGCGGACAGCGCGTTTCTGGACCAATACACGGTGGGCTATCCGCGTTTCATCGAGTACGTGCGCGGTGGGGACGGTGTCGTGAAGGATCCGGCGTGGGCCGAGTCGGTGACGGGTGTGCCCGCCGAGCGGATTCGGGGGTTGGCGCGTGAGATGGCGGCGTCGCGGACGTTGATCACGGTGAGTTGGTCGTTGCAGCGGGCGCGTCACGGTGAGCAGCCGCTGTGGCTGGGGGTGGTGCTTGCGGCGATGCTGGGACAAATAGGTGTGCCCGGTGCGGGATTCGGTCACGGCTACGGGTCGACGTGCGCGGTGGGGGAGCCGGCGCGTTCGTATTCGGTGCCGCGCTTGGCGCAGGGACCGAATGGGATCGACCGTTTCATCCCGGTGGCTCGGATCTCGGACATGCTGTTGAATCCGGGGGCCGATTTCGATTACGACGGTCGGCGGCTGACCTATCCCGATATCCGGCTGGTGTATTGGTGCGGCGGTAATCCGTTCCATCACCATCAGGATCTGGCCCGTTTGCGTGAGGCGTTCACGCGCCCGGACACGGTGGTCGTGCACGACGCGTTCTGGACCGCTACCGCGCGCCATGCCGATATCGTGTTGCCGGCGACGATGAGTATCGAGCGTGACGATTTCGGGGCGGGGCAGCAGGATCGGGTGCTGTTCGCGATGCCCGCGCTCACGCGGCCGCACGGTGCGGCGCGCGACGATTACTCGACTTTCGCCGGGGTGGCCGAACGTCTCGGTGTGGGTAAGGATTTCACCGAGGGCAGGTCGTCGGCGGAGTGGTTGCGTCATCTGTATTCGGAGTGGCGCCGGCCGGGTGTGCCGGATTTCGACGAGTTCTGGGCGCGGGGTTCGTGGGAGATTCCGGTGCCGGACGAGGAGCAGGTGTTGTGCGCGGATTTCCGTGCCGATCCTGAGGCCGCGCCGTTGTCGACCCCGAGTGGGCGGATCGAGATCTTCTCCTCGGCCATCGACGGTTTCGGTTACGCGGATTGTCCGGGGCATCCGGTGTGGCTCGAGCCCGAGGAGTGGCTCGGTGGTGCCGCGGCGCGACGTTTTCCGCTGCAACTGGTCGCGAATCAGCCCCGGGCGAAGTTGCACAGTCAGCTCGATGTGGGTGAGTTCAGTCGGTCGGCGAAGGTGGCGGGGCGTGAGGCGCTTCGTCTGCATCCCGACGATGCCGCGGCGCGTGGTGTGCGGGCGGGTGAGGTGGTGCGGGTGTTCAACGATCGTGGCAGCTGCCTGGCCGGTCTGGCCGTCGACGACGCGGTTCGCCCCGGTGTCGCGCAATTGTCCACGGGGAGTTGGTACGATCCGGATCCGTCCGATCCGTCGTTCTGTCGTCACGGCAATCCGAATGTGCTGACTTCGGATCGGCCTGCGTCGTCGTTGAGTCAGGGTTGTACGGGTCAGTTGGCGTTGGTGCAGGTCGAGGCGTTGCGAGGTGTAGTGCCCGCGTTGCGGATCGATCGTCCGCCGGTGATGGCCGAGTAGGGGTTTGTTCGCTCGGGGTGCGGACCGGGCGGTCTCGGTGATGATGGGGGTATGAGGTTTGGTGCCCCTTGGCGATCCGCGCATTGGATGCGTACTGCCCGTCGTGACGATCAGGAGCTTCCGGTCCCGGTGACCGCGAAATGGGAGTGGTATCGCAAGAGCGGTAAGCGGCATCGGCGTTCGTACGGGTTGACCGAGTTGTCGGCGATCGTCGGGGCGGCCGCTATTCCGGTCGTCGCGGTGACGGATCTACCGGCGCTGGTCGTCGCGCTGCTCGGTGCGGCGGTGCTGGTGGCGACGGGGGTGCGTACGGCGTTCGGTCTGCACGAGAGTTGGGTGCAGGACAGTCAGATCCAGTACGCGATCGAACGCGAGGTCGCGCTGTACCTGGTGAAGGCGGCGCCGTACGCGGACGGGTCGGCCGCGGTCCGTCTGGTGGAGGCGGTGGAGGCGATCACCTGGGAGGGGGGCAGGCAGTGGGCGTCGAGGAGATTGCAGATGGCGCCCGCTCCGGCGGTGTCGGTGGAGAAGGGGAGCTGATATCCCTCGGGACCGGCGTGTGGGTGTCGGTCCCGAGGGATGTTGTTCAGCCCGCGTCGATTTCGCTGCGGTCACCGCTCCACAGGGTGTGGAACTTGCCTTCGGCGTCGACGCGTTCGTAGGTGTGGGCGCCGAAGAAGTCGCGCTGGCCCTGGGTGAGTGCGGCCGGTAGGCGTTCGGCGCGCAGCGCGTCGTAGTACGACAGCGAGGAGGCGAACGCCGGGACCGGAATGCCGAGCAGGGTGGCCGTGGAGACCACGCGCCGCCAGCTGTCGATGGCGGTCTCGATGGCTTCGCGGAAGTAGGGCGCCAGGATCAGGCTCGGCAGGGCCGGGTTCTCCTCGTAGGCGTCCTTGATCCGGTTGAGGAATCGGGCCCGGATGATGCAGCCGCCGCGCCAGATGGTGGCGAGGTCGCCGGGGTGCAGATTCCAGTCGTATTCGGCGCTGCCCGCGGCGATCTGGTCGAATCCCTGCGCGTAGGCGACGACCTTGGACGCGTAGAGGGCTTGGCGGATGTCTTCGGTGAATTGCGCGACGTCGGTGGGCTTTTCGGCGAGGGTTCCGGAGGCCAGGCCGATGGCGGCTTTGCGTTGCGCGCGCGAACCCGACAGGGCGCGGGCGAAGACGGCCTCGGCGATTCCGGTGACGGGTACGCCGAGGTCGAGGGCGGATTTGACCGTCCAGCGGCCGGTGCCCTTCTGTTCGGCGGCGTCGACGATGACATCGACCAGTGGATTGCCGGTTTTCGCGTCGACCTGGTTGAGGACTTCGGCGGTGATCTCGACGAGGTAGCTCTCGAGGTCGCCCGCGTTCCACTGGGTGAACACGTCGGCGATCTGTTTGGCGTCGAAGCCGAGCGCGTCGCGGAACAGGTGGTATGCCTCGCCGATGAGCTGCATGTCGGCGTATTCGATGCCGTTGTGCACCATCTTGACGAAGTGTCCCGACCCGTCGGGGCCGATGTGGGTGCAGCAGGGGGTGCCGTCGACCTGGGCCGCGATGGATTCGAGCAGCGGTCCGAGTGATTCGTAGGATTCGGCGGGTCCGCCCGGCATGATCGACGGCCCGTTGAGCGCGCCCTCTTCGCCGCCGGAGATGCCCGCGCCGACGAAGTTGAGGCCGCGTGCTTTCATGGCGGCTTCGCGTCGGATGGTGTCGGTGTAGAGCGCGTTGCCGCCGTCGATGATGATGTCGCCCTGTTCCATGACGGCGGCGAGTTCCTCGATGACGGCGTCGGTGGGATCGCCCGCCTTGACCATGATGAGTACGCGGCGGGGCTTTTCGAGTGCGGCGACGAATTCTTCGATCGTCTCGGTGCGCACGAAATCGCCGTCGTCGCTGTGTTCGGCCAGCAGTGCGTCGGTTTTGGCAATGCTGCGGTTGTGCAGGGCGACGGTGTACCCGTGCTTGGCGAAGTTTCGGGCGATATTGCTACCCATGACCGCGAGGCCGGTGACCCCGATCTGTGCGCGCGCTGCAGAATTCGCCATCAATCAGCTTTCCTTCGTCGACAGGTGGTGTGGCATGCCCGCGCGAGGTGCTCGGCGCGGAACTGTCCGGGCGACCCCCGCTGGGCTGCCTGAACCTTATCTTTCTACTCCCTCTGCCATCGGGCCCTGACACCGCGCCGCCACTGGTGGATCACCGGGCTCGGTGGCGGTCGGTGAACCGCCGAGGATTGCGCATCGTTTGCGCATCGTCGTTTCGGGTACTTCGCGGCTGTCACTCGTAGTGCGTTCGGCACGATCCTCGGGAGGTCGATTCGTATGACCACGCAACTACCGACGCGGACGAGAACATTTCTCGGCGGTTCACCGTATTCGCCCGCGCGCCAGGCAGGCGGATTGATCGTGTCGCTGCTGTTGGTGATCGTCGTGGGCGCCGTCGGGAATCTCGCCGCGGTGTCCTCGGCCGATCAGTATCGGCGGTTGAACCAGCCCGGGTGGGCTCCGTCGAGTTGGCTTTTCGGGCCGGTGTGGACGGTGATGTATGTGCTGATCGCGGTGGCGGCGTGGTTGGTGTGGCGGGGTGAGCCGTGGCGGGCGGTGCGGGTGCCGCTGGCCGCCCATGTCGTCCAGTTGGTCCTCAACGCGGCGTGGACGCCGTTGTTCTTCGGCGCGGAGCTGCGCGGGCTCGCATTCGCGGAGATTCTGGTGCTCGTGGTGGCTATCGCGGTGACCTTCGTGCTGTTGCTGCGTCACAGCCGCGTGGGGGCGGCATTGTTGCTTCCGTACCTGGCCTGGACGGTTTTCGCCGCGGTGCTGACCTTCAGCGTGTGGACGATGAATTCCTGATTCCGTTCGCCGGTGCGCGCCGAGCGCACCGGCGAATTCGATCACTGCCCGCGGCGCAGGTTCTTGTCGATTCCCTCGGTCCGCGTGTTGCCGTAGGTCATCGGCGCTTCGTCGCCGGGGCGGATGTGCTGGGGCCGCTGGTTGGTCAGGCCGGTGTAGCGGGGGTCGATGCCGTAGTGCGCGAACAGTTCACGTTCGGTGTCGGGGCTGATGGCGCGGTCGTCGTCGTGGTGCGGTGCGGACTTGACTTGCTCCTTGTCGACTTTGACCTGGAGCATCTGGGCGTCGGCGTGGTATTCCGCGCCGGCGAGCGGGACCAGGGAGTCGCTGCTGAACAGGCCGGTCGACACCGCTGCCCAGGTGGGGGTGCCCGAGGCGTTGTCAAGGTAGATCTGCTTGATCTTGCCGATCTTGTCGTTTCGGACGTCGTACGCGGTGGCGCCGATCAGTGAATCCGACGTTGCCTTGGTCATGATCCCTCCTACCTGGTCGGGGTGCTCGCACCGGCCCGCTGTGCCGGACCGGCGGCAGCGCCCTCGGGTCGACTGCGATCACTCGTGGTGCCGTGAAAGTTCACGCGGTGGTGGCTACTGCTGGTCACCCTATCCATTTCAGCTATATATCGGCAACTATCATTTATGTCTCGAAACCGAATGTATTCCAAGGAATTACCAGGAGAAATTCGTGATGAAATAGAGATGTTCCATCTTTCAGCTATCGACGGTGAGATGAGACGTGAACACCGCCGCGCGCGAGGGTGTGCCGGGTCTGCGAGGATTCGACGGTGGTGTCCAATCCTCTGGCCGGCCCGGGTCGATGGCTCGGCACGCAGCCGTGGGTGATGCGGACGGCGCGTTTCGTGCTGCCCGCCGAACGGCTGGTCCGCGCGCTGAGCCGCGACCGGCTGGGTGTGCTCGACCTCGCCGGTCTGCCGTCGATGCGGATCACGGTCAGGGGTCGCAAGACCGGGCAGCCGCGCCGGACCTCGCTGCTCTACGTACCGCGCGGCGAGGATTTCCTGGTCATCGGCTCCAACTGGGGCAGCCCGCGCCATCCGGTGTGGTCGGCGAATCTGCGCGCGGTCGAGACGGCGCTGGTCGGGTTACACGGCGAGACGTTCCCGGTGCGGGTCACCGAACTGACAGGTGTCGACCGTGAGCGGGCGTGGCAGCGCGCGGTCGAGTTCTGGCCGGGTTACCGCGTCGAGGAACGGCTCGCGAGTGGGCGCGAGTTCAGAATGTTCGAACTGCGCCGCCTCTGAGGCCGTCACCGGGCGGGCGCGTTACCGTGCGGTGTTGCCGTAGCAGAACGCGGCCGCCGCCAGATACTGACGGCATTGCGGTCCGTGGCCCGCGTGGGTACTGCACAGGAAGCGCGCCAGATCGAGATCGAGATCGGTGGGGTCGGCGCCGCAATCACGGTGCCTGGCGCTCCACAGATCCCTGGTGTCCCGTGATGTCTGCATGATCCATCTCCAACCCGCATGTCGGTGGAGCGTGATGGTGTCCTGTGTCGTGTTTCGTGCGGCGTGACCGGTGCGAACGCGACGCGGGTCATTGCGTCACGAATCGCCATTCGTCGGGCACGCGTGCCGTGGTGACCTGGTCGCCTTCGGCTTCCAGATCCACGGTCACCGACCCCAGCCGCAGATCGCTGAGTTTGATGCGTCCCCATCCCCGCGGTACCCGGGGGCGGACGGTGAGGGTGCGTCCGGGGACATCCGGGTCGAGTCCGAGGAACGAACGCACCAACAGCAGGGGTGCCGCGCTCGCCCACGCCTGGGGCGAACACGATGTCGGATACGGCACCGGGACCGGGAACTGTTCGCGGGAGAAACCGCAGAACAGCTCCGGCAGTCTGCCGCCGAAAGACGCTGCCGCGTCGAGTAATCCGCCCGCGAGTTTCGTCGCGAGGTCCACCGCGCCCGGCAGGTGGCGGTAGCGCAGCAGTCCGGCGACCGCGATGGCGGTGTCGTGCGGCCAGATCGAACCGCAGTGATAGCTCATCGGGTTGTACGCGCCCATCGACGAGGCGAGGGTGCGCATTCCGAAGCCGGTGTTCATCTGTTCGCCGGACAGCCGTTCGATCAGTTCCTCGGCGTGCTCGTCGGTGACGATGCCGGTCCACAGACATTGCGCCGCATTGCTGGTCAGTGCGTCGACGGGGCGTTTGGTCCCGTCGAGGGCCACGGCGAACCAGCCGCGTTCGGGCAACCAGAACTGCTCGGCGAATTTTACCCGCAATTCGGCGGCGCGTTCGCGCATCAGTCCCGCGGTGCGCGTGTCATCGAACGCCTCGGCCAGTTGCGCGCGCGCCAGGTAAGCCGCGTACACATAGCCCTGGACCTCGCACAGCGCGATCGGCGCTTCGGCGAGATGTCCTGCCGCGTCGTTGATTCCGTCGAAACTGTCCTTCCAGCCCTGGTTGATCAGGCCGCGGTCGGTGGCGCGTTTGTACTCGACGAAACCGTCGCCGTCGCGGTCGCCGTGTTCGGTGATCCAGTAGATGGCGGCGTCGGCGGCGGGAAGCAGATCTCGGATCGCCTCCGGATCGGCGCCCCACCGATGCGATTCCGCCAGGAGCATGACGAAAAGCGGTGTGGCGTCGACGGTTCCGTAATAGGTGTCGCCGCCGAGGACCTGACCGCTCGCGGGCCCGCGGCGCATCTCGTGCATGATGCGGCCCGGTTCTTCTTCGGTGAGCGGGTTGAGGTCCTGGCCCTGGAGTTCGGCGAGTTGCTGCAAGGTGCCCACGGCGAGGTCGACCTCCAACGGCAGTGTCATCCACGCGGTCAGCAGGCTGTCGCGGCCGAAGAGGGTCATGAACCAGGGGGCGCCCGCGGCGACGAACGGGCGGCCGTCGCCGGTCTCGTCGTGGATCTGTAGCGCGCCGAGATCGCTTTCCGACCGGCGCAGCACCTGGGTCAGCGTCGGATCGGTGGCGATGATCTTGGTCGCCGTGTCACGCCACGCCGCGATCTTGCGACACGGCGCGCTGCGTCCGTTGTTCTCGCTGGACCCCGACGGACTCAGGGTGTGCTGATTGCCGACCGTCGGTTGGGCGATGATCTCGGTGTGCCAGCGGCCTCCGGGTGGCACGACCACCCGCCAGTGCAGGGTGCCGGGCAGCACGGCGGGTTCGACGGTCGAGGAGATCGAGATGCCGCGCATCCGATCCACCCGGTCGTGTAGCAGCAGTTCGCCTTCGGCGACGGTGATATCGGAGCGGGCGTGCCCGGCACGCCCCTCCTTGACCGCGAAGAGATCGACGAAATCGGCGTCGACGTGGAGTTCGAGCGCGACCGCCGTCGGCTCGCGGCCCATGTTCTCTAACGTGAGCCGCTCGTGCATGCCGTCGGCGATCAGGCGTTCCCGCACGACGAGCAGGGTGCTGTCGGCATACCCCGTCTGGGGCGGCCTGCGCAGCACGAAGCGTGCGGTGAACGCCTCGGGGCTCAGAACCGAAAGCGATTCCGCGGGTTTACCGTCCACCAGCAGTTCCCACCGGGACAGCACTCGGGCGTCCCGGAAGAACAGCCCGTGCGGGCGTCCCGGCTCGACGTCGCCGAGCCGGTTCGACAGACAGAAGGTGCCGCCTTCGACCAAGGTCACCGAACCACCGCAACCGCCGAGTCCGGTCGGCTCGCCCGCGTTCATGGGGGCGGGCGCCTGATTCGGCGTCGCGGGGTCCGGTGCCGTCCCGGGATCAGGGCTCATACGCGTTCGCTCGCCACCGTACGGATGGGCACCGTCTTGTCCAGGCGTGCCATGCGAGTCCTGTTGCGGCCGCGCAGGAGCTGGGAGTAGACCCGCTCATAGCCGCGGCCCAGTGTGCCCGAACCGAAGTTGGCCTCGACGTGGGCGCGGCACGCCGCGGGATCCATGCCGCGCACCTCCTCGATGGCGGCGGGCAACTCGGACGGGTCCTCGCAGATGCGGCCGGTCACGCCGTCGACGATCACCTCGGATACCGCGCCGCCGCGCAGGGCGACGACCGGCGTTCCGCAGACCATGGATTCGATCATCACCATGCCGAACGGCTCCTCCCACCGAATCGGGAACATCAAGCACCGTGCGTTGGCAAGCAGTTTGCGCTTGGCCGTCGCGTCGGCGAGCCCGAAGACGTAGTCGTTCGAGGTGAGCAGCGGACGGACTTCACGTTCGAAGTACGCCTTCTCGATGGCTTCGCTGCACTTACCCGCCAGCACCAGAGGAATATTAGCCTCGTGTGCGGCTTGCAGGGCCAGATGTGGCGCTTTGTCCTCGGTGAATCGCCCGAGGAACAGTGCGTAGTCACCTTTTTCGGCCTGGAACGGCCACTGGTCGGCGTGCAGCGCGTTGTGCACGCGGCCGACCCAGTTCAGGTCGGGGGCGAGTTCCTGCTGCCGGTCGCTGATGGCGACCAGTGACACCTCGGCGCCCAATTCGCGGTAGTAGGTGTAGCAGTCGCCCTGCACCGGGCCGTGCACGGTGAGCACGGTCGGCAGTCCGAGCCCGAAATAGGCCGGGGCGTTGAGTGGTCCGGCGAAGGTGTGATCGTGGACCAGGTCGATGCCGTCGGTGGTGGCGAGCTTCTCGATGGCTCGGCGCACCTTCAGCGCGTGGACGACTTCGGGGAACGGCTCGCCGAGACGTTCGGGTAGCGCGCGATCCCACACGGGAACGAATTTCGCTTTGGTGCCCGGTTCGCCCGCTCCGATGAGGGTGACATCGTGGCCCCGCGCGACCAGGGAATCGACCAGATCCGCGACGACGGCCTCGACCCCGCCGTAGGCCTTGGGCGGTACGTCGAAATACGGCGGAACGACCATCGCGATACGGAACCGTTCGCCTACGTGATCGGTAGAAAGCAAGTCGGACGAGGTGATATGGGTCGTAACCGACTCGGATAAACCAGCGCTCATGACCATCCTTCCAACCGTTTGCACATCCACCCAGCACTCGGTGCGCTGGGCGCCGAACGTGGTGGCCGCCGCGGCGGAGGTGAAGACTAGAGCCTGCACCGCCGTCCATAGGGCTTGGTTGGCCTGGTCACGCTGTCGGCGCGGCCAGGGGGGCCGAGAGAAACGTACCTCGAAACGAAGCCTCGAAACCAGCCGGATGGTCTCAGAATTTCTCTACTGGCAAACTTCGGGCGCGTTAGAGCAGCTCCAGGTCATGCGGTTATCCAAATGTAATTCGAGGATCGGGTGTCGACACAGCGAATTTCAGGCAACAGGGTGACCATCACGCGTCGCGCGAGGGTCCGGGAGGCTGTTCGGCAGGTGATGGACCGGTCCGCGACGACTCCGCGCGCAACGACTCGATCCGGGTGCGCAGATGGTCGAGCAGTTTCTCGACGGACTCGAATTCGCCGGGATCGATCGGTTCGCCGAATCGGATGGTGACCGGATGCCTGCGGTTGACCCGCGGCCCCGATCCGGAGTGCCCACGCAGCGGGAGAAGTCCGTCGGTGCCGGTGGTGGCGACCGGGACGATCGCGACGCCGGTCGCCATGGACAGTCTGGCGACACCGGGCTTGTAGGGTTCGGTCTCGCCCGGCGGCACACAGCGGCCCTCCGGATAGATCAGCAGCATGCCGCCGTGGCGCAGGACCCATTCGCCCGCGTCGAGCGCCTTGCGGCCCGATTCGGCGTCGCGGCGCACCACGGGAATGTGGCCGAGTCGGCGCACCAACAGTCCGACGACCGGCCAGGTCCACAACTCGGCCATCGCGACCGCCATGGCCCGACGGCGCAGCGCGCCCCACAGGAAGATCGCGTCGACCATCGAGAGGTGATTGCTCGCGACCAGCACCGCGCCCTTCGCAGGAACGATCTCGCGATCGATCACGGTGACCCGCACGAACCGCGACCACGCGAGAAACCGCAGCAGCCTGCGCACGAGATGGGTGGTGACCCAGGCCCGTTTGCCCAATCCGATCGGGCGTCGGCGAGTGCCCGAAGGTCCGGAATCATCATGGCGCGTCATCGAATTCCTCCTCCGGTCCGGCCGACACCGGTGTTCGCGTCCAGCCTATGGCAGTCGCGTTCGGCGACGGCCGGGGCGCGAAGTTGCACTGCGCCGCATGAGTGCCGGATGGATCATCGCGATGGTGATCGTCATCGTGGTCGTCGTGCTCGCGGTGGTGGTGTTCGTCGCCCGATTCGCGCTGGCCGGGATGCGTCGCGCGGGCAAATCGGTCGGCCGCGACCTGCTGCGTGGGAGTTTCGACGCCGACAGCGCCGCCTGGTACGTGCGCGATCCGGCGGGATGGCGCGAGGAGATCCAGCGCCGGTCCGCCGGCGCGTCCTGACCGCTTCCGGCGGGTCGGTGTCGGGAGTAAACTGCGAGGTTGCGCGTGGTTTCGATGCGGGGGGCGGCACTATCACGGGACTGAGTCATGCAAACCCACACCGATGAGATCGCAGACGGTATCTATCGCATCTCCACCTGCGTTCCCGAGATCGGACCGACAGGATTCACCTTCAATCAGTTCTTCGTCGACGCCGAAGAACCACTGCTGTTCCACACCGGCATGCGTGCGGTGTTCCCGCTGGTGTGCGCGGCGATCGAGCGAATACGGCCCGTAGAGCAGTTGCGCTGGATCACCTTCGGGCACGTGGAAGCCGACGAATGCGGCGCGATGAATTCGTTCCTCGCCGTCGCACCGCGAGCGCAGGTGGCACACGGCGAACTCGGATGCATGGTCTCCATCGACGATATGGCCGACCGGCCGCCGCGACGGCTCGCCGACGGCGAGGTGATCGACCTGGGCGATCGTCGGGTGCAACATTTCGACACCCCGCACGCGCCGCACAACTGGGAGGCACGGGTGCTCTACGAGCAGACCACCGGCGTGCTGTTCTGCGGTGACCTGATGACGCAATTGGGCGACGGACCCGCGCTGACCGACGACGACCTGGTCGAACCGGCCACCGTCGCCGAGGACCTCTTCCACGCCACATCGCTCGGCCCCGCCGTGCCCGCCACCCTGTATCGGCTGGCGTTGCTGCGCCCGACCACGCTGGCGATCATGCACGGATCGAGCTACAGCGGCGACTGCGCGACGGCCTTGCGCGACCTCGCCTCGGTCTACGACGATCGGATGAAGGTCTGAGCGCGCGTATTTCGCCTGTCACAGGCCGAGTTTGGTGACGGCGTTGTCCTCGAGCGGGTTGGCGGTGCGAATGTAGCCGTGCACGGTGCGCGGATTGGACCAGCGGCCCTGGCGCATGATCTCGCGGTCGCTCGCCCCGCCGAGCGCGGCCTGGGTGGCGAAACCGGCGCGCAGTGAATGTCCGGAGAACAGCGCGGGATCCAGTCCGGCGCGCGCGGCATATCGTTTGACCAGTTCGGCGACCGCGCGTCCCGACATCGCCTCGGTCCCGATCGTGCCGTGGCGGGTGATGGTGGGAAACAGGGGCAGTTCGGTGAGGTCCGCGAGGGTGGTTCCGGCGAATCCGTGGCATCGGTGGATGGCCGCGTCCGATCCCGGTGTCGTCGCCAGCCAGGAGCGCAGTCCCGAGATCCCTTTTCCCGCATGGATTTCGAGCAATCGGATCCAGTCGGCGAACGCGCAGACCGGACAGGTGCGCGGGCGGGTGCCGCGCGGGAGCGCTACCCGCTGTTCGGCGGCGCCGGTCGGATCGGTCTTGGTGGTCGGCAGGTGCACGATCAGTACCGGTTCGCCGGTGGTGTGGTCGAGATTCACCCGGACGTCGGCGATGCGCAGGGCGGCGAGTTCGCTGCGGCGCAGCGCGCCCGCGAAGCCGATGAGCAACGCGAGTCCGTCTCTGCGGCGGGCGGGTTCGGTGGGCCATCCCGATTCGGGCAGTCCCGCGAGCAACTGGTCGAGGGTGTGCAGCAGCACGGGACGTTTACGCGTCGGCGGTGTGCGACGGGTGCGCCGCATACCGCGCAGGGTCAACCGGACCACATCGCTTCGGGTCGGTGAGGCCAGACCGTTGGCCGCGTGCACCGCGGCGATCGCGGCCGATTTGCGCTCGAGCGTGGCCGGACTGAACGCCCATCGGCCGTCCTCGCGCCGCGCGTCCGCCGCCGCGGCCAGATACACCGCGACATCGAGGGCGTCGGCCGGCAATGCCTGGCGACCTTCGGCCGCGCACCAGCCCGCCCACGCGATCCAATCGGTTCGATAGGCGCGCAACGTATTCGCCGACTGCGAGGCTTCCAGATATCGTCGCAGCGACGCGGCCTGGACATCGTCGAATCGTTCCCGCACCAGACGCAACGCGGCGGCATCGACCAGCACGCTGCGCACCCCGCGCCGCAGTTCGGTGCGCACCGATTCCGGCACCGCGACCACCGCGTCCCGCTCACCCACGCGATCCACCTCACCCACCCGATCCGGCCATGTCGTCAGTAAGACTATGCCGTGGATTCGCCGTCGCGCGGTGTCAACGCCGCGGTCGTGTCAGCGGTTTGGCGTCGTAGGTTCGACGCGCGCGCTCGACCTCGTCCAGATTCCGTGACCAGTCGGCCAGTGCGGCGAACAGCGGCGACAGGCTGCGTCCCAGATCGCTGATCTCGTACACGACCCGGGGCGGCACCTCGGCGTAATAGGTGCGCACGACCAGTCCGTCGCGTTCGAGTTGCCGCAGCCGCTGGGTCAGCACCTTCGGGGTGATCGAGGCGATGAGCCGCTGCAACTCGACGAATCGCCGCGGCCCGTACTGGTGCAGCGCCCACAGGATCGGGGTGGTCCAGCGACTGAAGACCACATCGACCACCGGGGCGATCGGACACGCGTTCTCCGGCGTGACCCCCGTCGACATCGGCCACGCCACCTGGCTGTTCGCCGCGGAATCACTCATTTCCCATTACTTTCGTCTAGGTACCTAGTATCCCGATGATAGTAACGTTCGCGTCGACCGAACAGGCGAAGAGAGGCGAACGAAAATGATCGTGGTGACCGGAGCAACCGGCAATGTCGGACAGCCGTTGGTGCGCGCGTTGGTGGACGCGGGAAAGCGGGTGGCGGCGATCTCGCGGTCGGTGACATCCGCGGATGTCCCGGACGGTGTCGCCGTCCGTCGAGTCGACCTGGCTCGGCGAGAGGACCTGGGCTCGGCCTTCGACGGCGCCGAGGCGCTGTTCCTGCTGACGTCGGGCGATTTCGTCTCCGACGGCGGGGATGTCGAGGCGGTCGTGAATACCGCGCGCGGCGCGGGTGTCGAACGGGTCGTCCTGCTGTCCTCGCTGGGGGTGGGCACGGGGACGCACGGCACGGAGATGGAGGACGCCGTCGAGCGGGCCGGGGTGGAATGGACGATGCTGCGACCGGGCGGTTTCGCGTCCAACGCGCGGCAATGGGCCGGGACTGTTCGCGCGGAGCGAATGATCGCCGCGCCGTTCGGCTCCGTCGGGTTGCCGGTCATCGACCCGGCCGATATCGCCGCCGTGGCCGCGGTGACCTTGTTGGAGGACGGACACGGCGGCAGGGCCTACGACCTGACCGGGCCCGAGGCGATCTCGCCGCGGCAGCAGGCCGCCGATATCGGGGCGGCGCTCGGGGAGCCGGTGCGGTTCGTGGAACTGTCCCGCGCGCAGGCGAAAGCGCACATGGTGGAGTTCATGCCCGAGCCGATCGTCGAGAACACCCTCGACATCCTCGGCTCGCCCAAACCCGGTGAACAGCGCGTCGCTCCCGATGTCGAACGACTGCTCGGCCGGGCACCGGGAACCTTCGCCGAATGGGCGGCACGCAACGTCGCCGCCTTCCGATAGATATTCAGCTAGATATTCAGCGCAGCGTGAGCGAGGTCTCCGATCGGATGCGGGTCAGTTTCTCCGGGTTGCGGACGTAGTAGAGGCCGGTGATGCCGCCGTCGTCGACGCGGATGGCCATCACGCCGTCGATCTCGTCGTCCAGGCGGATGAGCAGGGCGGGGTTGCCGTTGACCACGGTCGGGGCGGCGGTGAGCTCGCCCGGGTACTTGCCGAGGCCGCCGATGATGAGGCGGGCGACCTTGTCGGCGCCGAGGATCGGGCGCAGTACCGCCTGTTTGATACCGCCGCCGTCACCGACGAGCACCACCTCGGGTGCGAGCACGTCGAGCAGCCCCTGGATATCCCTGGTCTCGACCGCGCGCTGGAACGACGCGAGGGCCGCGCGAATCACGCCGGGGGAGACGACTTCTCGTGGGCGGCGGGCATCGACGTGTTTGCGGGCGCGCGAGGCGATCTGGCGGACCGCCGCCGGGGTCTTGTCGAGCGCGGCCGCGATCTCGTCGTAGCCGAAATCGAAGGTCTCGCGCAGGACGAAGACCGCGCGCTCGGTCGGGGAGAGCGTCTCGAGTACCAGCATCAGCGCCATCGACACGCTCTCGGCGAGTTCGACGTTCTCGGCCACATCGGGTGAGGTGAGCAGCGGTTCGGGCAGCCAGGACCCGACATAGGACTCCTTGCGGCGCGCCATGGTGCGCAAGCGGTTCAGGGCCTGGCGGGTCGTGATCCGCACCAGGTAGGCGCGCCGGTCCGACACCTGATCCAGGTCGACCTTCACCCACCGCAGCCAGGTCTCCTGCAACACGTCCTCGGCGTCGGCCGCCGATCCGAGCATCTCGTAGGCGACGGTGAACAGCAGGTTGCGGTGCGCGAGGAAGATCTCGGTGGACGGGTCGGTGGTGTGGTCGTTCACTGCACGGCCCCTTCGCTCGGCGGTTCGCGTCGGCTGTCGACGGCCTGCTGGCATTGCATCATGTCGGGTTCTCCCGGAGTCGATCCGTCCCGTCATCGCAGTGGCGGGTCGGTGGTGATGGTCTCGTTCGGGCCCCGGCCGGATGCGTGAGACGTTGTCGGACAACGGGGCTCACGCATCCGGGTCGGGGGGCGCCGGAGTGGGCGCTGTTCTTCAGCGAGCGGCCTTCGCTCGGGCCGTCGCGTCGTCGAGCAGTCGCGCTCGCTTGCGGTCCTTGATCGCCCAGGTGAACGAGCCGGGGTCGCGTGCCTCGTCGGCCAGCTCCTCGACGATGTTCGTGCAGGCGTGCTCCTTGATACGCGCGGCGAGGCGACCGCCGAGGGAGAACCGGTTGGCGATGTCGTCCCTGGAGGCCAGCTGCACCGTGGCCGCGTGACGGCCCAGGCCGATGCACTGGCCGAACGAACCCACGTCGATGACGGCGGGTCGCATGCCCGCGATCCGTGCCAGCACCGTGTCCGCGGCGTGCGCGCCCAGCGGACGCGCGGTCTGGCAGCTCATCCGCAACGGCAGATCCGACGGTGCCGCCGAATCCCCGGCCGCGACGATGCGCGGATCGTCCACGCTGGTCAGCGTCTCGTCGGTGCGTAGCCGCCCGATGGCGTCGGTGCTCAATCCGCTGCGCGCGGCCAGGTCGGGCACACCGAAACCGGCCGTCCAGATGGTCACCGCGCTCGACAGGGTGTGCCCGCCACTGAGCCGCACCGACTCCGAGGTCACCGCCGTGACCTGCGCGTCAGGACCTTCGAGGATCGCGACACCGAGTGCGCTCAGCCGTCCGGCCACCGAACGACGCACCCGAGGATGCAGGTAGGGCCCGAGGACCCTGCCGCACACCAGGTTCACCCGGCGTCCCTGCTCGGCCAGTTCCGCGGCGACCTCGATGCCGGTGGCGCCCGCGCCGACCACGGTCACCGCCGCTGTCGGGGACGCCGACTCGATGACCGGACGCAACCGGCACGCGTCCTCCCACGTCGCCATCGGGTAGGCGAACTCCGCCGCTCCCGGCACGTCCGGGTCCGCGCTGCCGCTGCCCACCGCGTAGACCAGGTAGTCGTAGCCGATGGGGCCGGAGTCGGTCGTGGTCACCGCGCGCTCGGGCACGTCGATACGGGTCGCGGTATCCACGACCAACCGCACCCGATCGGACAGGATCTCCGCGAGGTCGACGACCGCCTCGTGTGATCCGGCAACCAGTTGGTGCAGCCGGACCCGGTTGACGAAGATCGGACGCGGATTGATCAGGGTTACGGTGACGTCGTCACGCTGGGTCAGGCGATTGGCCGCCAGCACGCCCGCGTATCCGGCGCCGACGACGACCACATCGGTGTTCTCGGTCATTGGTGTCTCCTTCGTGTCCGAGGGGTTCGGGCACAAGACACCGCGTGAACGGAAGTTGTGACAGGTTGTGCGAGGAATCGTCGTCGGCCGTGGTGATCTCCACGGTGATCGACAGCGTTCGCGGATGCTCGGAAGTTCGAGTGAGGAGAAGGAGGGAAAACACTCTCTTCCACTTTCAATATATAGCGGACCCGGGGCCTTGCGGCAAGACCCCGGTGGTGATGCACAATCTCCAGCCGAAGCCGGTACCTGCCGAAATGCGGTGACGTGAACGCGGTCGAACGGGACCGGCGGAGCGGAATGACACATCTAGCCGAATGGGGAATTCATGGTCGACGTGATCATCGCCGGTAGCGGACCGACGGGGTTGATGCTCGCCGCCGAGTTACGGTTGCACGGCGTGCGGACGCTGATCCTCGAGAAGGACGCCGAACCGACGAAGATCGTGCGCGCGCTCGGCCTGCACGCGCGCAGTATCGAGGTGATGGCCCAGCGCGGACTGCTGGAACGGTTCCTCGCCCTCGGCACGCGATACCCGCTCGGTGGGTTCTTCGCGGGTATCCGTAAACCGCAGCCCGAACGGCTCGATACCGCGCACGGGTACGTACTCGGCATCCAGCAGACCGTCAGCGATCGACTGCTGGCCGAACACGCCGTCGAAGTCGGCGTCGAGATCCGCCGCGGCTGCGAACTGGTCGGCCTGGATCAGGACGACGCCGGGGTGACCGTCGAACTCGCCGACGGCAGCCGACTGCGCGCGCGCTATCTGGTCGGCTGCGACGGCGGTCGCAGCACGGTGCGCAAACTGCTCGGCATCGATTTCCCGGGTGAGCCGAGCAGGGTCGAGACGCTGCTGGCCGAGGTCGCCTTGACCGAAGAGTTCGACACGATCAACGCGGTGATGACCGAAGTTCGTAAGACCCAGTTGCGTTTCGGCGTGATGCCGCTCGAGGGCGGGATGTACCGGGTGGGCGTGCCCGCCGCGGGCGTCGCCGAGGACCGCACCGTCGCCCCGACCCTCGATGAACTCAAACAGCAGTTGCTCGAGGTCGCGGGCACCGACTTCGGCGCGCATTCACCGCGCTGGCTGTCCCGATTCGGTGACGCGACCAGGCTCGCCGAGCGATACCGCGGCGGGCGGGTGCTGCTGGCAGGCGACGCGGCCCACATCCATCCGCCGACCGGCGGCCAAGGCCTCAACCTCGGCATCCAGGACGCGTTCAATCTCGGCTGGAAACTCGCCGCCGCGATCGACGGCTGGGCGCCGGAGGGACTGCTCGACAGTTACGAGTCCGAACGGCGTCCGGTGGCCGCGGGCGTGCTGGAGAACACCCGCGCGCAGATGCAGTTGATGTCGCTGGACCCGGGCGCCCAGGCGGTGCGCAGACTGGTGGCCGAGCTGATGGACTTCGAGGATGTCAACCGCTTCCTCACCGAGAAGATCACCGCGACCGCGATCCGCTACGACTTCGGCGAAGGACACGAACTGCTCGGTAAACGGTTGCGCGACATCGGGTTGAAACGCGGACGGCTCTACGACATGACCCACCGAGGCCGCGGGCTCCTGCTCGACCAGACCGGACAGCTCTCGGTCACCGGATGGGCCGACCGCGTCGATCACGTGGCCGACGTCAGCGAGGAACTGGACGCGCCCGCCGTGCTGTTACGCCCGGACGGCCACGTCGCCTGGGTCGGTGACGACCAGCAGGATCTGCTCGAACACCTGCCGACCTGGTTCGGCGCCGCCGTCGCCTGACGGGTCCGCCGCCGGAATCGCCTGCCGCCCGCCGTTGTCGGACGACGAGGATCGCCGGTACGCGAACCTGCCGCAGGATCGCGCGAAACCGGTGGCCGAGGCCGAAGCCGAGAAAACTGCGTTCCTGACGAAACAACCCGCGCGCCAACTCCTCGAGCAGCGCGCGATCGGCGAAACCCGCGAAATAGGCCGCCAATCCGGTGCCGGAGGTGCGTGGAGCGTCGTGCGCGCGCCCGTCGACACCCATGCGTTGCACGACGAGCCCGGTGTCGCGATCGCGGTGCACACCCGTGTGATCGGCCCCGGTCACACGGGTGTGCACCGCGATCGCGGCGGCCACGGCCGCCACGTCGGTGGGATAGGCCTCGCCGGGAAAGGTGTCGAGCAGCGCGGTCGGCGAGGCGAGCAATCGCCGTTCGTAGGAGCCGATCAGCGCGTCGTGCCACGACGCGAGGTCGGCCGGAAACCCCGGATCGACCAGCCGTGCCATCCCGAGCGCCAGCGTGGGATTCGAGCACCACGGCCTACCATCTGCTCGTGCGACGCGAGAGGTACGGCTGCTCGCTGGCCGAAGCCGCCGACCGGCTCGCCGCCGCGTACCGACGTGGCCCCAACACTCCGGCCGCGGCACGGATGGATCCGCATGTGGTCGCCGAGACACTGGTGCGCTGGTTGGCGGCCGAGTTTCCCGAAGGCAGAGCAGTGTCAACTGACTGGAGACGAAGCACTATCACTCGTCAATGTCCGGTTGTGGTTGCGGGTCGGGTGACAGTCGTTCATCCGTGGGAAGATCGTCAGGCTCCGGGCGATCGATGACCAAGACCCGCATCGCCCGCCGGGCCGCCTCCTCGGGGGAAAGCGGTTCGCTGCCGGGAGGATAGATCGGCTCCGGACGATCGCCCGACACGTAATCGCGGAAGGCTCGCAGGTACTCGTCCAGGTCACGCTGATCGGCGAACCTGGTATCGGTCGGATCGAACCACTCGTCCGGTGTCGGCTGCCACGCGATCATGAAATCGAGGGCTTCGCGCATCATGTCCCCGTAGGTCGGATCCGAAGCGCAGCGGTTGCGCACCACCGGGGCGGTCTGTCGCATTCCCCGGCCGTTCTCGGCGTGTTGCCTCTGGACCAGCGGCCACAGCAGGTTGTCGATGTGCGGGATCTCGTCCCACCACGTGTTCTTCGTGCGCAGGGTCTCACTGGCCCGCGCTCGCCGTGATCGTGTGGTCGGTGTCGGGTAGTCGACGGGCGCGCCTCTTCGGTCGATCGCGCGGGTCGGCCCGGCTTCGAGGTTCCGGGGTGGATACCACACGCCGCGCCACACCGAGACCCCGAGATAGTGGCGACTCACCGGGAGCGGTTCTGCCAGTGAGATGTCGACGGTAATTCGGCGCACGGGTGGCATCGGTCCGTCGCTGAACAGCTCGGCCACCATCGACAAGCAATCTCGCACGTCGAATCCGGTCACGCCGATGCCCTGCCACCACCATGCGTACTCCTGCGGTTCGAGCTCGATCCAGAACCGCCGCGGCGTACTCATCCGCGTTTCCTTCCATCGCCGTCAATATCGAACGCTGACTCGATGATCCCAGAGCTGATCAGCGCCTACCAGGTCGTTTGCGGACCGCCGCGGGGGAAGTGCCGTCGGTGACTCGGACTCGGGGATACCGAGGTGTGCCGTCTGTGCGCGTATGCCGGGTGGACGAATCAACTTGCCCACGAGACCGCGCGAGCCCTGGATAGTACGGCCGTACCACCGGCCCCAGTTTTCGTCATGATCCGTGGCAGTTACGTTACGTAGCGTGTGATCAAACGAAACGAAATAGAATCGAGCGCTGAACGGGGGAGTCGCGATCCTGACCCCCGATAATGTTCACTTATCGGCGGTCAGAAACGCGATCAGCGGTTTCGAGAGTTCCTACGACCGCGCATATTTCGTTGCGCGTCGATCCGTTGGATACAACGGAACAAACGCTACGATTCTCCGGTGTCCAGCGTATGTAACTACCCCGGCTGTGTCCGCCCCATCACTCGCGGCGGCGGCCCCGGGCGGCCCTCGGAATACTGTGATCACCCCGACCACACCCGATGGCGCGCATGGCGGGAACGTCAACGCCAACAGCAGGAGTCGGAGGCAGGCGACGCCACTGTCACTGTGACACTGCAGGGGCCGGTGACCGTCGCCCGATTACGCGCCGACGAACTGCTCGCGCAGTTCCGCACGCTCGCGGAACAACTCGGCACCAACCTGAATGCCGCGGTCGTGGAACTGTCCACGTTGGCCGACCCGTCCGTCGCCGAACAGCAGGTGCAATCGGTGCAGGCCGATGCCGCCCGGCGGATCGCCGAGGCCGAGATGGCCACCGTCACCGCCGAACAAGTACGGCGCGAAGCCGAAACGGCCCGCGACGCGGCCGAAGCCGTGGCCGAAGACGCGGTGACCGCGGCCGAAGAGGCCGAAAGCCGCATCGCCGAAGCGCACGCGGCCCGCGATGACGCCATGGGCGAAGTCGAACGGGTGACCCGCCGCGCCGCCGACGACGTCTTCGCCGCACGCAGCGAAGCCGAGGCCGAGGTCCGGGCCGCACGACGCGAAGCGAGCGACGATATCGCGCGAGCGCGTCAACAAGCCGAGGAAGACGTCGAAGCCGCGCGGCGCACAGCGAACACCGAGATCGAGCAGGTCAGGCGAGAAGCCGCCCAACAGATCACCGCCGCGGGCGCCGAACGCGATCTCGCGGTACAGCGCGCCGCGGATTCCGAGCGGGCCATCGAACGCGCCGAACAGGCGGTCGCCGAACGGAATCGAGCCGTGGCCGAAGCCCGCGACGATATCGACCGGCTACGCGCCGAACTCGAACGCTCCCGCACCGAACTCACCGACCAGCGCCGCGAGCACGCCTCCGAGTTGGCCGCACTGCGCGCGGAGTCGGCGGCGGCCCTCGAACGGGCGCGCGGCGAAGCGACACAACGGATCACCGCCCTCGACGACGCCCGCATCCAGACACTGGCACGCGCCGAACGCGCCGAACGTCAACTCGACGAATTACTCGCCGAGTCACGTCGCGAACCTGATCCGGTCGGATAGATCCTGGACTCGGTGCGATACGACCCGACGGGGTCATATCCGGATGCGGGTAGCCGCTCGGCGAGCGCGCCACGCCCGACAGCGAAGCGTCCGACCGAACCCAGCCGGTAGGCACGCAAGATCCCGGGCAGCACCTCGTGCTCGATCTCGCCGCGAGGTGTGGGCTCACCCATCCTGTCGGGCATCGGTCAACCCGTTCAACGCTTTTCGGCATCCCGGTCATCGAACTGAGCCACCGCGTGTACGCCACACGAATTACACAGTCGTGCTCGCGCGCACAGCGGTCGCGGCCAGGGTGGTGTATTCCATCGTGAAGGATCCGCCCAGCGAGTCGATGGCGGCGCCGACCGCGTCGAATATCTCGGCGAGTTGGTCGGGACGGAGACGGGTCAGGCCGCCGGTGGTGGGCAGCAAATCCAACCACTGATCGCGCGTATAGCTCTGCTGCCAGTCGAATCGCCACTGTTCGGGCTCGGCGAATTGCGCGGTCTCGCGGATCTGGTCGGTGATTTTCGCGTACCCCGCGAGGTAGAGGTCGAGGAGGCGTCGAGCCGGTTGACCGCTGAACGGGGAATCCGGTGCCACCCGTCGATAGGCGGCGGCGAACGGCTCTGCCACCTCGGCGGGAGGCTCGTAGGCGTGTCCGAAGATCGCCAGCCGTCCGCCCGGACGCAGCACGGCGGCCGCCTTGGCGGTACCGGCAACCGGGTCCACCCAATGCCACGACTGCGCGGCGACGACCGCGTCGAACATCCGATCACCGGGCTGCCACCCCTCGAAGGTCGCCACCTCCACCGGCAGATCGTGGGCTCGTGCGACGTCGGCCATCCGCACATCGGGTTCGACGCCGAGCACCGTGCATCCCGCGGCCTGGAACTGGCGGGCCGCGATGCCGGTACCGCAGCCCACGTCGAGTACGTCCGTCCCGGGGATATCGGTGAGGATCCGGGCCACCAATGCCTCGGGATAGCCGGGGCGGGCATGGTCGTAGCGCTGCGCGTCGGTGCCGAACGATTCGGCCGTGCGTCGGTCCTCCCGCAGGGATGGTTCCGATCCTTGTCGGGGCTGTATGGGCATGCGCCCACTTTAGTGGGCGTGTGCCCACTGAGCAATAATGCTGAGGAATCGACGCACGAAAGGATCCATCAGTGCCGACCGGGGTGCACCTACGCGACGCGCGGCAGCAACTATTCGACGCCGCCGACCGCGTCCTGTTGCGCGACGGTCCGAACGGACTGACCAGCCGGGCCGTCACCGACGAAGCGGGCTGCGCCAAAGGTGTTCTGCACCGACACTTCACCGACTTCGACGACTTCCTCACCGACCTCGTGCTCGACCGCGCCGCACAACTCGAGGCCCAGGCCGGCGAACTGCGCACCTGCGCGGGCACCGACACGGTCGCCACCAATCTGACCCGCGCGCTGACCATTCTGTTCGGGCCCGTTCCCGTCGCGATCCTTCCGCTCATCACCTTCCGTGACGAGCTGCGCGCACGACTGCGCCGTGCCAGACCCGGCGGCGGCACGGCGATCCTCGCCGAAGCGACGACCGCGATCTCCACCTACCTCACCGACGAGCGCGCACTGGGCCGCATCGCGGCCGACGCCGACATCGACTCGCTCACCCTCTCCCTGGTCGGCGGCGGCCACCTCCTGTTCACCGACCGCGACCTCGGTCCACCGACCGGCGCGGCCGTCGAAAGGTTCGTCGCAGCGGTCATCTCCGACACTGTGCGACGCCGACCGACGTGAATTCGACCGGCCCTGTCACAGATTCGGGAAACTCCGGCACCGGACCAAGAGGAAAGGATGAGTTGACGTGACGCGATCGTGGTGGGGCTGGGGGACTGTCGAGGACGCCGCTTCGGAATCCGAGACGAACGAACTGGTGGCGCGGATTTCGGCGTTACTCCCCGGACACGATCTGACCGACCATCCGCCGCCGGACCCGGCCACGCTCGAGGTGCCCGCGCCTCGGATCACACCGCCGGGCTCGTTGGCGCGGCGATGTTCGGCGGATCCGGTGGACCGGCTCGGGCACGCGCGCGGCAAGGCGTTTCGTGACGTGGTGCGCAATCTGCGGGGCGAGATCGGCAATGTACCCGACCTCGTCGCCCGCCCGCGCGAGGAACAGGAGGTCATCGACCTGCTCGATTGGTGCGCGGGCGCCGGGATCGCCGTTGTTCCGTACGGCGGCGGCAGTTCGGTGGTCGGCGGGGTCGAACCACGTTTCGACGGACCCGTTCTCACCCTCGAACTCACCGAGATGGACAAGGTGCTCGAGGTCGACCCGATCGGGCGGGCCGCACGAATCCAGGCGGGTGCGCTGGGGCCGAGACTGGAAGACCAGCTCCGACCACACGGGCTGACCCTGCGGCATTTCCCGCAGTCGTTCGGGTTCTCGACGCTCGGCGGTTGGCTCGCCACCAGGGCGGGCGGTCACTTCGCGACGCTCTACACCCACATCGACGATCTCACCGAATCGATGCGTGTGGTCACCCCGGCCGGGATCAGCCAGTCCAGGCGACTGCCCGGATCCGGTGCCGGGCCCGCGCCGGATCGTTTGTTCCTCGGGTCCGAGGGCACGCTCGGGGTGATCACCGAAGCGTGGATGCGGTTGCGGCAACGCCCACGCTGGCAACTCACCGCGTCGGTGTCGTTCGGCGATTTCGCCGCCGCGGTCGACGCGACCCGCGTCATCGCCCAAGCCGGGTTGTATCCGAGCAATTGCCGACTGCTCGACCCGGCCGAGGCATTGCTCAACGCGAACACCCACGTCACCGGCGGACTGCTGGTGCTCGCCTTCGAATCCGCTGACCACCCGGTCGACGCGTGGCTCGAGCGCGCGGCGCGCATCGCCACCGACCACGGCGGCCTCGTCCTCGGCACCCGCGCCCGCTCCGATTCCGGCACCGGCGACGCCGCGGGCAATTGGCGCTCGGCGTTCCTGCGCATGCCCTACCAGCGCGATGTGCTCGCCCGGCGTTCGATGATCGTCGAGACCTTCGAAACCGCCTGTACCTGGGCAGAATTCGAGAATCTGCACGCGGCGGTGACCGTGGCCGCCCAGCAGGCGATCGCGCGGGTCTGCGGTGGTGGCGTGATCACCTGCCGGTTCACCCACGTCTATCCCGACGGTCCGGCGCCCTACTACGGCATCTACGCCTCGGGACGGTGGGGCGACACGGTCGCCCAGTGGGACGACATCAAAACCGCTGTCTCCGAAGCGATCCACGGCGCGGGCGGCACCATCACCCACCATCATTCCGTCGGGCGCGACCACCGACCCTGGTACGACCGGCAACGCCCCGACCCGTTCGCCGCGGCACTACGCGGGGCGAAAGCGGCGCTCGATCCGGCGGGCATCCTCAACCCCGGGGTGCTCATCGATCCGATTTGAGTGGCATCGTCGGAACGCAGCGGGTTCACTATCTGTATGGCCCCCACCGATCAGGTTCGTAGCTCGGCCCCCTCGGTCCCGGGATCGCTGCGCGCCCCCGCCGAACTGATCGTGGTCACCCACGGCACCTCGGCGCCCCTCGCGCCGAACGTGTTGCGCGACAGTGTCGCCGCCGAGATCCGGCTGTCGGCGCTACTGCCCGCGGGCGCCAGGATGACGAGGATCTTCGGTCCCGCCGCCCGACTGCGCGGCAGGCTCGCCGACACCGGCGAGGAACCGGTCGCCGCGGAGTTCTTGAACTACTTCGCCGTGCGCGATATCGTCGCCGACCTCGGGGAGGTGGCGCAACGGTTGCGCGAGGACGACGCCGTGGACGGCGCCTACATCAAACCCGGTGCCGAACTGCCGATCGCGCCGGGATCGCTCGCGCGCCGCGCCTTCGCGGAAGCGCCCGCGGTGACCCCGAGTTTCGAAGCGCGCCAAGGATATCTGGAAGCCGCGCCGCAGGGGGTCGACGCACGGTGGGCATGGACGCGACCCGGCGGCCGGGGCGCGGGCGTTCGGGTCATCGACATCGAAGGGGCGTGGCGGTTCACCCACGAAGATCTCACCGGCAATCAGGGCGGGGTCATCGGCGGCAATCCGTCCACCGACGCGGGCTGGCGCAATCACGGAACCGCGGTCGCCGGTGAGATCAGCGCAGACGCCAACGCCCTCGGCATCACCGGCATCGCCCCGGAGGCCACCATCAGGGCGGTGTCGATCTTCGGCGGCGGCTCGGCCTCGGCGATCCGGGCGGCAGCGGACGCGCTCGCCCCCGGCGACATCATCCTGCTCGAACTGCACCGCCCCGGCCCGCGCTGGAACTTCCGGAACCGGCCCGACCAATCGGGGTATATCGCCGTCGAATGGTGGCCCGACGATCTCGCGGCGATCCGCTACGCGACCGCGCGCGGTGTCGTCGTGGTGGAGGCCGCGGGCAACGGCGGGGAAGATCTCGACGACACGATCTACAGCGCGCGGCCCGACGATTTCCCGTCGAACTGGAACAACCCATTCCGCGCGGGCGACGAGGGTTCCGGGGCCGTGCTCGTCGGCGCGGGCGCGCCGCCGCCGGGCACCCACGGGCGTGAACACGGTCCCGCGCGTTCACGTCTGGCGTTCTCCAACTACGGGTCCCGCGTCGACAGTCAAGGCTGGGGGATGGAAGTCACCACCACCGGCTACGGTGACCTCCAGGGCGGCGGCGACGAAGACTGCTGGTACACCGACCAGTTCAGCGGCACCTCGAGCGCGTCACCGATCGTCGTCGGCGCCATCGCCTGCTACCAGGGCATTCGCGCACAGGGTGCGGGCATGCGCGGCCCGGCCGAAATCCGTGCTTTGCTGCGGGAAACCGGTTCACCGCAGGCCGCGGCACCGAACCGGCCTACCGCGCAGCGCATCGGAACCCTGCCCGATATCCGGGCGATGGTGGAGGATGCCGAGGTTCCCGTAACCGCCGAAAGAACAACGGATATGGCGTAGCCGCCACACGTTCCGCACAGCACGTGTGGCAGCGTCTTCTGTTGACCGCCGCGCCACCCCACAGGGTTTCCCGCGTGAAAGCCGCTCTCGGCGTGGTGATGGATTCCAGTGCCCGTCTGCGGCCGAGTAGTCCGTCGGGGCCCTGGCCGTCAGCCGCGTCGCGAGGGGGGAATGTGTCACTTTGCCGCCGTAAACGGGGAAGACGCTGTCGTCGCCGTAGTCGCGGGCTCGCAGGTTCCGTAGTCGGTCCATGTCGCCGTCGGTGATCTCGAAGTCGACCCGGGCGTTGCTGCGCATGTGCTCGGAGTCGGCGGTCTTGGGCAGTGACACCCGGGCGGAGTCCACACGGTGTCACCGGGGCGCATCACGATGGTCCCGCCGTCACGGGTGACGACCAAGCCGGTGCCCAAAAGTCCCGAATCGGCCATGTGAGGCGCGGCTGTTCCGAAGCGAGGGGTCGCTAGGGTGGAGTCCCATGGACACCGCGCTGGTCGCCCGTTCGGAGCAGATACCCGCATCCGGCCACGCGCCACGATCCGAGAATTCGCGCGCGGGCAGGGTGATCGTCATCGTGGCCCTGTGCCTGATCCTGGCGCAGGCGGGCCTGCGCTGGTGGGTCGCGCGCAACGGCTATTTCTACTGGGACGACCTCGTCGTCGTCAGCCGGGCCGCCCGGTTCCCGCTGCTGTCGCACGATCTGCTGCTCTACGACCACGACGGCCATTTCATGCCGCTGGCGTTCGTCACCGCGTGGGTGGTGACCGCGGCGGCACCGCTGGTGTGGGCGGGCCCGGTGGTGACGATGCTGGTGGCCCAGCTCGCGGTATCGCTGGCGGTGCTCCGGCTGCTGATCGTGCTCGTCGGCAGGCGGTGGATGATCCTGGTTCCGCTGATCTTCTTCCTGTTCTCGCCGCTGACCCTGCCCGCCTTCGCCTGGTGGGCCGCCGCGCTCAACGCGCTACCCCTGCAATTCGCGCTGGCCTGGGTGATCGGTGACGCGGTACTGCTCGTGCGCACCGGTCGACGTCGCTTCGCGATGTCCGGAATCGTGGTCACGGCCACGGCGCTGCTGTTCTTCGAGAAATCGGTCCTCGTCCCGGTCGTCGCCTTCGCGGTGGCGGCGCTGGCCTGCTACGTCGACGGCGCGGGGGACGAGCGCGGCGTGATGGGCGAACTCGGGCGGTGCGCGCGGTCGGTGTGGCGGCGCGGCGCGGCGCTGTGGATCGGATCGCTGATCGCGCTGGTGTGCTGGTTCGCGATCTACCTGACCGTCATCGACACCTCGTCGGTGCACTACAGCACGAACGAAGTGCGCGGACTGCTGCCGGGCGCGACATCGTTCGGCATGGTCCCGACCCTGCTCGGTGGGCCGTGGACGTGGGAACGTTGGCTGCCGTCGACACCGTGGGCCGATCCGCCCGGTTGGGCGGTCGCGACGGCATGGGCGGGAGTGCTCGCGCTGCTGGTGTGGTCGCTGCGCGCGCGCAGGCGTATGGGGCCGGTGTGGTTGCTGGCCGCGGGGTATGTCGTGCTCGCGCAACTGCCGGTCGCCCTGGCCCGCACCGGACCGAATACCGCGGGCGAGCTGATGCAGTCGCTGCGCTACTTCGCCGATGTCGCCGTGATCCTGACCGCGGCGGCCGCGCTGTTCCTGCGTGCACGCCCGCGCGAGGGGTTCACCCCGCCCCGGGGGCGCACGGTGCTCGCGGTGACGGCTCTGTTCGTGGTGAGCAGCCTGTTCACCACCGTGACATTCGTCCGATCGTGGCGGGTGTCGCCGACAGAGGCCTATCTCGCGAATGTGGCCTCGGCACTGGATGATTGGGACGGCGTCCCGCTGCTCGAGCAGGAGGTGCCGTGGAATGTGCTCAACCCGCTGGCCTACCCGGACAATCTCGCGAGCCGCGTCCTGGCGCCCATCGCGCCGCCCGGCCTGTTCGCCGAATCGACACCGCGACTACGCATGATCACCGACGGCGGCGATATCGTCGACGCTGTCGTGTGGTGGAATCGCGCGATCGTGCCGGGACCGGAACCCTCGTGCGGCTACCGTCTCACCGGCACCGAGCCGATCGACATACCGCTCAACGGCCCGATGCTCGAACACGAATGGACCGCGCAACTGAACTATCTCGCCGAACGCGACGGCCGGATCACCGTCGCGCTCCAGACCGGGACACCGGTCGTCGCCCCCGTGCGGCGAGGACTGAACACCGTTTTCGTCCGGATCGTCGGCAGCGGGTCGGCATTGCGAATCGGCTCCGCCACACCGGGACTCGGCCTGTGTATCGGCGCGGGACCGGTCGGGGTCGCGTCCTACGATTTCTGATCGACGGCACGGCCCGGCCGTGAACGACCGGGCAACAGGCGATGACGGACAGTCGAGACCCTCCTGAACTCTGTGAGGCATCACCGGACCGATACCGCACGCGCCGTCGCCACCTTCGCACCGGTTCTGACCTGCGCACCCTGCCGTTCCGAGATGCCAACGCACACAGCCGAATCGACGGAAAACAGTCCGTGCGGTCGGATCTCGCCGGTACGACGATGACGGTATGGTTCGGCGCGCGGACAGCCCGGGATGCTGTTCGAGAGGCGTGACGTCGAGGAGAAGTGTGGCTGTCGATACCGTGCGCGAGGAGAAGGCGATCCGCCGCCTGACCGAGAGGCTGCTCGAAACCTACCGCGACACCCATCCCGCCGAACGCGTCCAAACCGCGATCGAGGACGCCAGAGCGCGATTCGCCGGGCACCCGGTCCGAGAATTCGTTCCCGTGCTGGTCGAACGGGTCGCGCGCCGCGAACTCGAACCCGACAGCGCGCAGGTCGTCGCGGCGGCGGCGGCCATCGACGTCCCCGCCCCGCAACCAGCGACGTCCGGGCCCCGCGCGTTCCCGCTGCCGAACCGGCGCAATGCCCTGCTGCTCGGCGGAGCGGCCGTGCTGGTCGCCGTGGTCGTGGTGTCGCTGGCGGTGCGTCAGCCCGACTCGCCACCGCCCGCGACGGCCGCGGCGCCCGGGCTCACCCTCGTGCGCGGCGTGGTCGGTTCGGAGAAGATGGCCTTCTTCCAGGATCAGCGAGTGATCGACGCGCTGGCCACCCACGGCGTGCGGATCGAGGTGGAGGCGGCGGGATCACGACAGATCGCGACCTCGATCGATCTGGGCGCCTACGATTTCGTCTTCCCGTCGAGCGCGCCCGCCGCCGAACGGATCCAGCGCGCCCGCAACATCAACACCAAGTACACCCCGTTCTCCTCGCCGATGGCGATCGCGACATTCCAGCCGATCATCGACCTGCTGACCCCGGCGGGCGTGGTGAAGCCCGGCGCGGTGCCCGCCGTCGACATCGCCCGCTACCTGCAACTGGTGCGCGAGAACACCGAATGGGCACAGTTGCCCGACAACACCACCTATCCGGTGCGCAAGAACATCCTGGTCTCCACCACCGACCCCAGGACCTCGAACTCGGCGGCCATGTACCTGTCGATCGCCAGCTTCGTCGCCAACGACAACGCGATCGTGCAGGGCACCCCCGCCGAACAGGCCGTGCTGCCGACGCTGTCGAAACTGTTCGTCGGACAGGGCTACACCGAGACCACCACCGAAGGCCCGTTCCAGGAATACCTGACCTCGGGCATGGGCGCCTCCCCGCTGGCCCTGATCTACGAGGCGCAATTCGTCGAGGCCACCGCCAAGGGACAGATCAAACCCGGCATGGTGCTGGCCTACCCGTCCCCGACGGTGCTGTCCAAACACACCCTCGTCCCGCTGCGCGAGGGCGGCGACACCATCGGACGCCTGCTCACCGGCGACCCCGTCCTGCGCGAACTCGCCGCCGCACACGGTTTCCGCACCGGCGACGCCGCCCGGTTCGCCTCGGCCACCCGCGGCATACCGCTCGCGCCCGAACTGATCGACGTCGTCGAAACGCCGACCTACGACACCCTCGAACACCTCCTCGACGGTGTCACCAAGTCCTACAACTGAATCCGCCGAGAAAGGACTCGGAAAGAAATATCCGGCTCAGCGATGAGTTCGGGAGGGCCGCGCAGTCAGTACTCGTGGACAGCCACGACAGCCCCCTAAGGAGACAGCTATGACTGCCGGCCCGGCCACCTCGGTCAGTGTGCACACCCTCGACGTCCCCGGCGCCACCCTGCACTACGAGATCCGTGGCGCGGGCCCGCTCATCGTTTTCGTCGGAGCCCCGATGGGCGCGGATGCCTTCGCGCCCATCGCCGACATCCTCGCCTCCACCCACACCGTGCTCACCACCGATCCACGCGGACACCAGCGCAGCGTCCTCGACGATCCGGAACAGGACTCGACCGCGCAACTGCGCGGAGCCGACCTCGCCGCGCTGATCACCCACCTCGGCGCGGGCCCCGCCGTCGTGTTCGGATCCAGTGGTGGCGCGGTGAGCGCGATGGCGCTGGTGCAGCAGGACCCCGATCTGGTGACCACCGTCATCGCCCACGAACCGCCCTCGATCGGACTGCTCGATGATCGTGACAGTCTCTTCGACGGCACCACCGACCTGATCGAGACCTATCGCGGCGGCGACACGGTCGGCTCGTGGCGAAAGTTTTTCGCGCAGGCGAATATCCAGATCCCCGACCCTGTGCTCACGCAGATGTTCGGCGGCGACCGGGCACCGGAAGATCTCGCGAGCGAGAAATACTGGTTCGAACACGAGATCGCGCACACCGTCGGCTGGCAGCCCGATCCCGCCGCCCTCGCGGCCGCACCCACCCGCGTCATCATCGGCCTCGGCGCGGAATCCGCCGGTCAGCTGTGCGCGCGCACCTGCCACGAACTGGCCAGCCGTCTCGACACCACCCCGACCGTATTCCCCGGTGGTCACACCGGTTTCACCGAGGACATCGCCGCGTTCGCCGCCCGGCTGCGCGAGGTGCTGCGCACTGTGTGACGCGTTACCGGCGCAGGGTGCGGTCGAACAGGGCCAGCAGTTCGCGGTAGTGCCGTTCGGCGGCCTGCTGGTCGTAGTCGGAGGTGTCGGCCTGGGTGAAGCCGTGGCGGGCACCTCCGTAGACCTCGGTGCGATGGCGGACCCCGCAGGTGGTGAGTGCCTCGTCGAAACGGGCGATATGTTGCGGGGTCATGTGGTGATCGTCGCCCGCGTGGGCGAAATACAGTTCCGCCGTGATGTTTCCGACGACCAGGTGCGGACTGTCGGGGGTGTAGGTGACGAGCGGTCCGCCGTGGAATCCCGCCAGCGCCGCCACCTGATCGGGGAACATGGCCGCCGCCAGCACCGCCAGCCGCGCACCCATGCAGTAACCGGTGACCCCGACCCTGCCCGCCGTGACCCGCGGCGACGCCGCCAGCCATTCGAGGTACGCGCCGACATCGGTACGCAGCAGTTCCGGTGTGAGCTCGCGGATCATCGGGAAGACCCGCTGGAAGATATCCGGCCGCTGAACCGGGTCGATGAAGTCCGGCAGTTCGATCACCGGCGCGGGCCCGTGCCGGTAGTAGGCGTTGGGCAGCAGGACGGTGTAGCCGTGCGCGGCGAGACGATCGGCCAGCGCCCGCAGGCTCGCCCGCACGCCGAAACCGTCCTGAACAACCAGAACTCCCGGATGGGCGGCACCGTCGTCGGGGTGGGTGAGATACGCGTCGGCGACACCGTCGGGTGTCGGTATTTCTATGGATACACCGTGTGTGGGGGCCATTGTCGAATCCTTCCGTCGTGAATGATGTCGTGGATCGACACGAAGAAGGCGGGGCCCGCGCGATACCGCGCGACCCCTGATCGAGAAGCGAACCGACACCGGCCCGCGCGGCGCTCAGAACAGCACCGGGTAACCAATCCGTGTGTGGCGCAACGCCGTCCCGGTAGTCATCGCCTCACACCGTAGCCGACCGGACAGCTCCGATGTCAACCCTGGGAGTACCGTGCGCGGATCAGGACTGCACGCGCCTGCGGCGACGACCGCGGGCGATGAGTTCGGGGTCGAAATCGGGGTCGGACCATTTCTCGGCGAGGGTGATGCTGAGTTCTCGGCCCGCGGCGATGTGGGCGAAGGCGGAGGTGGCCGCCTCGTCGGCGGCGCCCGAGGCGATATGGCCGTAGAGCTCTTCGTGTTCGGAGCACTGTTCGACCGGGTCGCGGGACGCGGTGAGGCGGAACAGCCATTCGGTGCGCGCGGCGAGCGGTCCCATCACGTTGCTGAGCAACGGGTTCGAGGCCATGGCGATGATCTCGGCGTGGAAGGCGGCGTTGGCGGCGGCGATGCGGGGCAGATCGCGGGAGACGGTGGCGGTTCGGGCCTCGGCCATGCGGTGGGTGAGCGGGGCGAGGGTGTCGGGGGTGGCGCGCTCGGCGGCCAGTCGCGCGGCCAGGGATTCGAGGACTTCGCGGATATCGAACAGATCGCGGACATCGGCGGGGGAGAAGGTCGCGACCAGCGCGCCCTTGGCCGGGACCAGGAGTACCAGTCCCTCCGTGGCCAGCATCCGCAGCGCCTCGCGCAGTGGGATACGTGAAACGTCCAGCTCAGCGGCCAGATCGCGTTCCACCAGACGGGCGCCGGGGCGCAGTTGGACTTCGACGATCCGACGTTTGAGGGTCTGGTACGCGTGATCGCGCAGCGAGGCGGGGGCAGTCACGAGATTCCACATTAACCGCACCTGCGATGGGTTTTCCCAGACGAAACATCGCGGGAACGCGCGCGCCACACGCGACCGCGAAGTTAACGGTATACCAATAAGGAGGTGGACCGTGGCGGTGGCTCTGGAGATGACCGGCGTCGGAAAGACCTACGGCGCGGTGCGCGCGCTGACCGACGTCGACTCGGACTGGTGACGCTGGTCGTGCACGAGGAAGGGCTGCTGCGTCAACCGGTGACCTCCGCCGACACCCTGCCGCAATCACCGCCGCTGGTTCCCGGCGCACGGCTGCCGCTGCTCGGACTCCAGGGCTCACCCGCCACCATCGCCGTCGTCCTGGCCGTCATCGCGGCCGTCGTCGCGGCGATCGTGCTGCGCCGCACCGCGATCGGCACCCGCCTGGCCGCGGTGGGGCTGTCCGAACCGGCCGCGGCACGTCTGGGTCTGCCGGTCGCGTGGCTGAAATTCGGTTCCCTCGCGGTCGCGGGCGGGCTCGCCGGTATCGCCGGAGCCGGACTGGTGGCGACGGTGCCGTTCGTGCTCGCCGAACATTTCACCTCCGGCTACGGCTTCGCGGCACTCGTCGTCGGACTGCTCGCACGCGGCTCGCTCACCGCCGTCTGCGGGATAGCGCTGGCCTTCGGACTGCTCGCCTCCGGCGGCATCGATCTGCAACTGGCCGCCGGTGTTCCGGCGTCGTCGGTACAGATCGTGCAGAGCGTCCTGATCATCCTGATCGCCGGCGCGGTGATCTTCCGAAGGGCAGGCGCCCGATGACCATCGGAGAGGACGTGGCGCGATGAGCGCGACCGGAGAACTGCTCGACGGCGGTGTGCGGCTGGCGCCGACGCGCACGCCTTCTCGGCGCCAGCCGCGCACCCGTCGCACTCACCCGTCCCTTCCTCCGAGAGGCCAAGGCCCGATGACGCTCATCCTCACCCGCTCCGACGTGCTCGCGATGATCGCGCTGCCCGAGGTCACCGCGGCGGTCCGCCGAGCCCACGCCGATCTCGCCCGCGGCGTCGCGGTCTCACCCGCGCCGCCCGCCATGCGCCTGCCCGGATCGGAATCCACCTTCCTGGCCATGGTCGCCGCCTCACGTCCGGCGGGGCTGGCCGCGGTCAAACTGCTCGCCGACGTCCCGGGCAACCGTGACCGGGGACTACCGCCGCAACGGTCGACGATCCTGGCGGTCGCCACCGAGGACGGCTCGTGCGAAGCGCTGATCGACGGCGGCGCGGTCACCCGCGTGCGCACCGCCGCCGCTCGGCCGTCGCCACCGCGGAACTCGCCCGGCCCGAAAGTCGCGTGCTCGGATTCATCGGCGCGGGCGCGCTCGCCCACACCCATGTGGAAGCCCTGCGGCCGATACTCGACGTCGATCGCGTTCTGGTCTGGAGCCGCACCGAGGCCACCGCGCGCAAATTCGCCGACAGCACCGGCGCCGAGGTGGTGAATTCGGCCGAGGATGTGGTGCGCGCCGCCGACGTGCTGTGCACCCTGACCCCCGCGAAGGACCCGGTGGTGCGCGGCGCCTGGTTCCCGCCGGGCCTGCACGTCAACGCGGTCGGCGCGCCGCCGCGCCCCGACCACCGCGAAATCGACACCGAAGGTATCCGGATGGCCCGCGTGGTGGTCGACAGCAGGCTCACCGCGCTGCACGAATCCGGGGACGTCCTGATCCCGTTGGGGGAGGGCGCGATCGACGCCGACCATTTCGGCGACGAGATCGGCGAGGTCGTCGTCGGCGCGAAACCCGGACGCAGCGCACCCGAGCAGATCACCCTCTACAACTCCCTCGGGATCGGATTGCAGGACCTCGCGGCCGCGCGGCTGTTGATCGACGCGGCCCGACGGCGCGGGATCGGCACCGAGATCGAGATGGCGAGCTGAGATGGATCTGCTGTTGCGCGACGCGCGGATGTGGGGCGCGGACAAGGCCGTCGATCTCCGCGTCGCCGACGGTCGGCTGGTCGAGATCGTCGCGCGAGGATCTGTCGAGACCCGTTCGCCGACCGAACATCAGCGCACCATCGATCTCGCGGGCGCGCTGGTGTTACCCGGTCTCGTCGACGCCCACTGTCACCTCGACAAAACCCTGTGGGGCGGTCCGTGGGTGCCCAATACGGCCGGTAGCGCGTTGCGCGACAAGATCGCCTACGTCCAGCGTCGACGAGCCGAATTCGGTGTCCCCGACGCCGACCGCATCACCGCTTTGCTGACCTCGATGCTCGCCGCGGGCACCACCCGCGTGCGCACGCACACCGATATCTGCCCCGAACTCGGATTGGACGGGTTCGTCGCGCTCGCCGCCGCCGTCGAACGTCTGGAAGGGCGGATCACGGTGCAGCAGGTGGCGTTCCCGCAGTTCGGGATGCTCACCAATCCCGGCACCGTCGAACTGATAGATCGGGCGTTGCGCACCGGAGCCGCGCAGGTGGTCGGCGGAATCGACCCCGCCGGTGTCGACCGCGACCCGGTCCGTCACCTCGATACCGTCTTCGGACTGGCCCTGGAACACGACGTCTCGATCGAAGTGCACCTGCACGACCGGGGCACCCTGGGCGCGTGGCAGTTCGAGTCGATCATCGAACGCACCCTGGCCACCGGCATGAACGGCCGCGTCACCGTCGGTCACGGCTACGCCCTCGGTGACATCGACGCGGCGCACCGAGCCGACCTGATCGCGGGGCTGGCCGAGGCCGGGATCAGCCTCGCGACCTGCGCCGCCCACGACGACCCCGTCGCGCCCCTGCGTGAGATGCACGCCGCAGGCGCGAATCTCGCGATGGGCAACGACGGGATCCGGGACCTGTGGTCGCCCTACGGCGACGGCGACATGATGCACCGCGCGCACCGGCTGGCCGAGCGGGCGCAGTGCTACGCCGACGGGGACATCGAACTCGCCCTGCGCGCGGCCACCTACGGTGGCGCGACCGCCCTCGGTCTCACCGACTACGGCCTCACCGCGGGCGTCCGCGCCGACCGGGTCGCGGTCGAGGCCGACACGGCCGCCGAAGCGGTGATCGCCCGGGCACCCCGGACCTTGGTGCTGTGCGACCTGGTCAAGCCTGCGGCTCCGAAGCCGGATTCGCCGGCTACGTCAAGAGCGAAATCGGCGCCGAACTCGAATTCGCCGTCGACGCCGTCCTGAACGACACCTTCGCCGCCGAACAGGTCCGCTTCGGCATCGCCTCGGCCACCGGAGCCACCGACTTCGTCCTGTGCGACGCCGCACCGGAGACGGCGGCCACCATGGACAAGGTCAAGGCCGATCTGGCATCCGGAGTGATCGTCATCCAGTAGGGTCACGCCGGTACGCAACACTCACGACTGCCACCCTCTCAGGCCCGCAGCCGTGAGTGTTGCGTACTCCGGCGTTCGGCGGCGATCAGCGGACGAAGGTCGATGCCCGCTCGGTGAGATCGAGCAGCGGCTGGGGCAGGATGCCCAGAACCAGGGTGGCGGCGGCGGTTCCGGCGACCACCATGGAGGTCAGCACCGGGGTCACGACCCGGGGAGCGTCCGCCGGGGGATCGGTGAAGAACATGAGGACGATGACGCGGACGTAGAAGAAGGCCGCGATCGCGCTGCACAGCACACCGACGATCACCAGATAGATCGCGTCGGCCGAGGCCGCCGCACCGAATACCGCGAACTTGGCGACGAAACCGCTGGTGAGCGGCAGACCGGCGAACGAGAGCAGGAACAGCGCGAACAGTGACGCCAGGAGCGGACTGGTGCGCCCGAGACCCGCCCATTGCGCCAGGCCGGTCGCCTCGCCGCCGTCGGCGCCGCGGACCAGCGAGACCGCGGCGAACGCGCCGATCGTGCTGAGCCCGTAGGCGACGAGGTAGAACAGCACCGCGCTGACGCTCGCTTCGTCGGCCGCGGCCAGGCCGGTGAGAATGAAACCCGCGTGGGCGACCGACGAATACGCGAGCATGCGCTTCATATCGGTCTGGGTGATCGCCATGACCGCGCCCGCCACCATCGTGGCGATCGCGACGGCGGCCAGGATCGGCCGCCAGTCCTCACGCAACTCCGGCACCGCCACTTGCAGCACACGCAACAACGCACCGACTGCCGCGATCTTGGTCGCGGCGGCCATGAACGCGGTGATCGGTGTCGGCGCGCCCTGGTACACATCGGGCACCCAGGACTGGAAGGGCACCGCGCCGATCTTGAACAGCAGACCGACCGAGAGCATCGCTGTGCCCAGCAGTGCGAGCACGGCGTCGTCGGAGGGCTTCCCGGCGATGGCGGCGGCGATGCCGGGCAATTCGACGGTGCCCGCCTGGCCGTAGAGCAGGGCGACACCGTAGAGGAAGAACGCGGAAGAGAACGCACCGAGCAGGAAGTACTTCAGCGCGGATTCCTGGGACAGCAACCGATTCCGGCGCGCGAGGCCGCACAACAGGTACAGCGGCAGCGACAGCACCTCGAGGGCGACGAACATCGTCAGCAGATCATTGGAAGCGGGAAAGAGCAGCAGACCGCCGATGGCCAACATGGTCAGCGGGAACACCTCGGTGGTGGCCGCACCGGCCCGGTCGGCCGCCGCTTCGTCCGCGCTGCCCGGCACCGCCGCCGCCTGCGCGGTGAAGGCGTCTGTGCGATGACCGCCACGTTCGGCTGTCGCGGCGGCACGACTCCAGGTACCCGGCCCCGATCGCGCGACGGCCCGGCGTTCGATGCCACGTTCGGCGATGAGCAGCAGACCCAGGATCGACACCACCAGGATCGTGCCCTGCAACAGCAGCGTCACCCCGTCGATCGCGACCGCGCCCGACACCGCCGTCTCCGAGGTGCCCGCGAGCAACACGACCGCCGCCAGCGCCGCCGCCAGCGCGGCGACTCCGAGCACCACCTGGATGCCGTAGCGGAAGCGGCGTGGCGCGAACGCCTCGACCAGCACACCGGTCACCGCGGCGCCGAAGACGATCAGCATGGGGGACAGGGTGCTGTATTCGATACTCGGCGCCGGCACGGTGGCGGCGAGCACGGTTCCGTAATCCTGGGAAGTCACTTATGCCGTCCTTGTCAGGGAGACCCGGGTCGCGAGGTTGATCAGCCCGGCGACGAGCAGCAGGAAACACAACGGCCTCACCGGTGCCCACCTCCCGGCCGATCCGCCGCGCCCGCTTCGGGCAGCGCGGGCACGGACGGTTCCGGATCGTTTTTCCCGATGGTGGTGAGGGTCTGGCCCACCGCGGGATCGATGAAATCCAGTACCGGTTTCGGGTAGACGCCGAGGAAGATCAGCGCGGCGATCAGCGGGGCCACTACGATCATCTCCCGTGGCACCAGATCGGAGAGGTGCTCGTTGCCCTTCGTCACCGGACCGGTCATCATCCGCTGGTAGAGCCACAGCACATACAGCGCGGCGAGCACCAGCGCGATGGCGGCCACGACCGCCGCCGCCTGATAGCGGCTGAAAGTGCCTATCAACACCAGGAATTCGCTGACGAACGGTGCCAAGCCTGGCAGCGACAGTGTCGCCAGACCGGCGATGAAGAAGGTGCCGGCCAGCACCGGCGCGACCTTCTGCACACCGCCGTATTCGGCGATGACCCTGGTACCGCGGCGCGACACCAGGAATCCGGCGATCAGGAACAGCGCCGCCGTGGAGATGCCGTGGTTGACCATATACAGCGTCGCCCCGGTCTGGCCCTGGCTGGTCATGGCGAAGATGCCGAGGATGATGAACCCGAAATGCGAGATCGAGGTGTAGGCGATCAGCCGCATCACGTCGGTCTGACCGATGGCGAGCAGCGCGCCGTACACGATGCCGATCACCGCCAGCGTGATCACCAGCGGCGCATAGGTACTCGACGCCTCGGGGAACAGCAGCAGGCAGTAGCGCAACATGCCGAAGGTGCCGACCTTGTCGACCACCGCCATCATCAGCACCGCGCTCGACGGGGTCGCGGCCACCGCGGCGTCGGGCAGCCAGGTGTGCAACGGCCACAGCGGCGCCTTCACCGCGAAGGCGAACATGAATCCGAGGAACAGCGCGTTCAACACCGCGGGAGCCGCGCCGAGCTGCCCGGAGTTGGCGGCCGCGATCACGTCGCGCAGATCGAAGGTGCCACCACCGCCCGCACCGAGACCGTCACGCGCGGTGACCACATACAGTCCGATCACCGCGGCGAGCATGATCAATCCGCCGAACAGGTTGTACAGCAGGAACTTCACGGCCGCGCGCGAACGCTGCTGCCGCGCCGAGGGATCGGCGTCGCGCGCGCCGAAACCGCCGATGAGGAAATACATCGGGATGAGCATCGCCTCGAAGAACACGTAGAACAGCAGGATGTCCAGCGACACGAACGAGATCAGCACCATCGCCTCGACGAGCAGGGTCAGCGCCATGTAGATGTGCGCGTGCCGGGTCGGTGCCGCGTCCTCGGGCGCGCCGCCGAAAACCCGATCGTCGTGCCAGCCCGCCAGAATCAGCAGCGGCACGAGCCCGGCGGTGAGCAGCACGAGAACCATGGCGATGCCGTCGATTCCGACGGTGTAGCCCGCTCCGAACGCCGGAATCCATTCGCGTGCTTCGACGAACTGGAACTGCTCGCCTCCGGGCTCGAAGAGCACCGCGACCACGACGCCGACGGCGAGAACCGCGATCGAGAAGCAGAGCGCGACCGCGCGGGCGAGGGTGCGCCGCGCGGCGGGCATCGCCAGGGTCACCGCCGCACCGATGACGGGCAATACCCACAGCGTCGTCAACCAAGGAAAGTCACTCACCAGAGCCTCACTGCCAACAGGGCCGCGGCGACCAGGGCCGCACCGGTGAACATGGACAGGGCGTAGGACCGCACGAATCCGGTCTGGACCCGGCGGACGCGGGCCGAGAGTCCGCCGATCGTCGCGGCGGTGCCGTTGACGACGCCGTCGATTCCGCGAGTATCGAGAAATACCAGCGACCGCGTCAGATGCTGTCCCGGCCGCATGAAGGCGCCTTCGTTGATCGCGTCGCCGTAGAGATCGCGGCGCGCCGCGACGGTCAACGCGTTCACCGGTTCCGGCGCGGTCGCGGGCACCCGGCGTCGCGCGTACTGGAAGTAGGCGACACCGACACCGACCGCGACCACGATCAACGCCAGCGTGGTGACCACGGCCGCGGGCACCGTCGGTTCACCGTGATGGGCGCCGACGACCGGTTCCAGCCAGTTCTGCAACGAGGAACCGAGCACGAACAGCAGACCCGAGGCCACCGAGCCGACAGCGAGCAGAATCATCGGGCCGGTCATCACGACGGGGGATTCGTGCGGGTGGGTGTCGGGTTTCCAGCGACGCTCACCGAAGAACGTCATCAACATCACCCGCGTCATGTAGAACGCGGTCAGACCCGCGCCGAGCAGCGTGATCGCGCCGAGCGCCAGACCGTTGACCCCGCCCTGGTCGAACGCCGCCTCGATGATCTTGTCCTTGGAGAAGAATCCCGCGAACGGCGGCACCCCGATGATGGCCAGATAGCCGAGTCCGAAGGTGACGTAGGTGATCGGCAGCAGGGTGCGCAGGCCGCCGTAGCGGCGCATATCGGTTTCGTCGTCCATCGCGTGCATCACCGAACCCGCGCCGAGGAACAGCCCGGCCTTGAAGAAACCGTGGGTGAGCAGATGCATGATCGCGAAGGCGTATCCGGCGGGGCCGAGTCCCGCGGCCAGCACCATGTAGCCGATCTGGCTCATGGTCGAGGCGGCGAGCGCCTTCTTGATGTCGTCCTTGGCGCAGCCGATGATCGCGCCGAACAGCAACGTCACCGCGCCGACCAGCACCACCGCGAGCCGGGCGTTCGGCGCCAGGTCGAAGATGGCGTTGGAGCGGGTGATCAGGTAGACGCCCGCGGTGACCATGGTGGCCGCGTGGATGAGCGCGGAGACCGGTGTCGGGCCTTCCATCGCGTCCCCGAGCCAGGATTGCAGCGGCACCTGCGCGGATTTGCCGCAGGCGGCGAGCAGGAGCAGCAGGCCGATCGCGGTCAGCGTACCCTCGCTCGCGCCCGGAGCCGCGTCGAAGACGGGACCGAAACCGACGGAGCCGAACGTGGCGAACATGACCATCATCGCCAGCGCCAAACCCATGTCACCGACCCGGTTGACCACGAAGGCCTTCTTGGCCGCCGTTGCCGCCGAGGGCTTCTCGCTCCAGAAACCGATCAGCAGGTAGGAGGCGAGGCCGACGCCTTCCCAGCCCAGGTACAGGACCAGGTAGTTGTTCGCCAGGACCAGCAGCAGCATGGCGGCCAGGAACAGGTTGAGGTAGGCGAAGAACCGCCGCCGCGCCGGATCCTGGGCCATGTAGCCGATCGAGTAGATGTGGATCAGGGTTCCGACGCCGGTGATGAGCAGCGCGAAACAGATGGAGAGCTGATCCATCTGGAGTCCGAAGTCGACCCGGAGACCGGCGACGGGCACCCATTGGAACAGGTCGAGATGGATCGCGCGGTCTTCGCCGTCGCGGCCGAGCATGCCGAAGAACGCCCACACCGCGACCCCGAACGAGGCCAGCGCGGTCGCGCACGCGAGCAGGTGACCCCATCGTCGTCCATAGCGCCCGATCAGCAGCAGGAAGACGGCGCCCGCCAGCGGCAGGGCGGGCAGCAGCCAGAGCGTTGCCGTATCCACGTCAGAACTTCAGCAGATTGGCGTCGTCGACCGAGGTCGAGCGGCGGGCGCGGAAGATGGTCATGATGATGGCGAGTCCGACGACGACTTCGGCCGCGGCGACGACCATCGTGAAGAACGCGAACACCTGCCCGTCCAGGTCGGCGTGCATCCTGGCGAAAGTGACGAATGCGAGATTCACGGCGTTGAGCATCAATTCGATGCACATGAAGACCACGATGGCGTTGCGTCGCAGCAGCACGCCCGCCGCCCCTATGGTGAACAGCAGGGCGGACAGGAACAGGTAGTTCTCGGGATTCACCGGTTGCCTTCCTCGTCAGTGGACTCTCGAGGGGGTGTAGCGGGGGTGCCGACCGAGAGGACTGCGGCCTCGGTCGATGCCCGGTTCCTGCGGTGGCGCAGGATGGTGCTCACCGACAGCTCCTCGAACGAACCGTCCGGCAGCCGGGCCGGAATATCGACGGCGTTGTGGCGGGCGTACACGCCGGGGGTCGGCAGCGGAGTGGCTCGCTTGTCGCGGTCGCGGAAGCGGCGGCGCGACATCTCGCGCTGATCGGGCTGCGGTTCGAACCGTTCGCGGTGCGCGAGCACCATCGCGCCGATAGTGGCGGTGATGAGCAGTGCCCCGGTGAGTTCGAAGGCCCACACGTAGCGCACGAAGATCAGTTCGGCCAGTTCGGCGATCACGTCCCGCCCGGGGAAACCGGTGGCGGGGAAGGCGATATCGGAATCGCGTACTCCGGTGGCGATTCCGCTGATCAGCAGGATGCCGAAGCCGAGCCCGACCGCGGCGGCGGCCAGGCGTTGCCCACGCAGCGTCTCCTTCAGCGATTCGGTGGAGTCGACGCCGACCAGCATCAGCACGAACAGGAACAGCATCATCACCGCGCCGGTGTAGACGACGATCTGCACGACGCCGAGGAACAGCGCGTCCTGGGCGATGTAGAACGCGGCGAGGGTGAGCATGGTGGCGGCCAGGCACAGCGCCGAATGCACCGCCTTGGTGGAGAACACCATGCCGAGCGCGCCGACCACGGCCACCGGGGCCAGGATCCAGAACAGGACGGCCTCGTCGGTCGAGGTTCTCGCGAGCGGTTCGGCGGCGAGCAGCAGTGTCGTCGCGGTCATCGCGCACCTCCTTCCGCGCCGACGGTCGCGGGCGCCGTGGTCGCGCCGGGACCGTGGCCGCCGGGAATATCGCCGCGGTAGTAGTCGCCCTCGGTGGTGCCGGGATGCATGGCGTGCGGGACCGGGGACATCCCCGGTTCCATCGGAGCGAGCAACTGTTGCTTCTCGTAGATCAGGTCGGCCCGGTTGTCGTCGGTGAGTTCGTACTCGTTGGTCATCGTCAACGCCCTGGTCGGGCACGCTTCGATGCACAGGCCGCAGCCGATGCAGCGCAGATAGTTGATCTGGTAGACCTGCCCGTAGCGCTCACCCGGTGAGAAGCGTTCCGCTTCGGTGTTGTCCGCGCCCTCGACGAAGATCGCGTCGGCGGGACATGCCCACGCGCACAGTTCGCAGCCGATGCATTTCTCCAGCCCGTCCGCGTACCGGTTCAGCTGGTGCCGTCCGTGATACCGCGGCGCGGTCGGCACCTTCTGTTCCGGATAGGACTCGGTATTGGGCTTCTTGAACATGGTGCGCGCGGTGACGGCGAAACCGGCCAGCGGTTCGAACAGGCCCGCCTCGGGGCTGTCGCTTCCGTGGGCGCGGGCGGGCAGCGGCGGGGTCGGGAACCCCAAGAAGACACCGGACACACCGGATCCGGTCGGTTCCGGGTCGGGTTCGGGCACCGGCTTGCCGACGGCACGGCCCGCGCGCAGGAACCGCCACACCATGAGCGCGGTGATGACGAGTCCGCTGACGACCAGCGCCGGGGCCTGGATGTGGACGCCCTCGATGTCGAGCACCCGGATCCCCGCCACGACCATCACCCACAGCAGCGACACCGGAATCAGCAGTTTCCAGCCCAGCGCCATGAACTGGTCGTAGCGCAGCCGAGGCAGGGTGCCGCGCAACCAGATGAAGACGAACAGGAACGTCCACACCTTGAGGGTGAACCAGAGCAGTCCCCACCAGCCGGAGTTCGCGCCCGACCACATGTTGACCGGCCACGGTGCGTGCCAGCCGCCGAGGAAAAGCGTGGTGGCCAGCGCCGACACCGTGACCATGTTGATGTACTCGGCGAGCATGAACATGGCGAATTTGAGCGAGGAGTACTCGGTGTGGAATCCGCCGACGAGTTCGCCTTCGGCCTCGGGCAGGTCGAAGGGCGCCCTGTTGGTCTCGCCGACCATCGACACGCAGTAGATCAGGAACGACGGCAGCAACAGGAAGACGAACCAGGTGCCGTACTGCGCGGACACGATGCCGGAGGTGGCCATGGTGCCCGCGTGCAGGAAGACCGCGGCGAAGCACAGCGCCATCGCGATCTCGTAGGAGATCACCTGCGCGGTGGAGCGCAGACCGCCGAGCAGCGGGTAGGTGGACCCGGAAGCCCAGCCCGCCAACACGATTCCGTACACCCCGATCGAGGTGATGGCCAGGATGTAGAGCACCGCGACCGGGAGATCGGTCAGCTGCAACGCCGTCGTGTGCCCGGCGATGGAGACCTCACCGCCGAACGGGATGACCGCGAAGGCCATGTACGCGGGGGTGATCGCGATGATCGGCGCCAGGATGTAGATGGGTTTGTCGACGATGGCCGGGATGATGTCCTCTTTGAGGGCCATCTTCACGCCGTCGGCGACCGCCTGCAACGATCCGCCCGGCCCGACCCGGTTCGGACCGAGCCGCATCTGCATGCGCGCCACGATCTTTCGCTCGGCCACCACCGCGATCATCGGGGTGAGCAGCAGGAACGCGAAGATCGCCAGGGATTTGGCGATGATCAGCCACAGGGGGTCGTGGCCGAACAGGGCGAGCGAGTCGGGGCCGTAGCCCGCGGCGCGCGTCACCACCGAGGGCCCAGCGGGAGCCGTCGCGAACAGCGCGGGATCACTCATGACGGTGCTCCTTCATCCTCTCGTCGGCGCGCCGGATCGCGACGACGCCGCCGGGACGGGCGGCGAGTTGCTCGTAGACGGAGCTGCCGGGCGAATTCATCGGCAACCAGACCACCCGGTCGGGCATCTCGGTGATCATCAGCGGCAGGGTGACGATGCCGCGATCGGTGCCGACGGTGATCGCGTCGTTGTCGGCCGCGCCGATCTCGGCGGCGGTCGCCGCGGACAGTCGCACCACCGGCGGTCGAGCGACACCGGCCAGATTCGGCTCGCCGTCCTGCATGCGGCCCTGGTCGAGCAGCATCCGCCACGACGCGAGTACCGCCTCGCCCTGTTCGGGGTGCGATACCGGATCCGCGCCGTATTCCGGCGGTGGGACGGGCAGTCCGTCCCAAGCGCCGAGGCGGACGAGTTCGGCGCGCGCCGACGCGGCGTCCGGCAGGCGCAGCGGGACCGACATCTCCTCGGAGATAGCGTGCAGCACACGATGATCGGACAGTTGCGCGGCGCGGCGCAGTACCGTCGAATCGCCGAGCGCGGCGTCGAATCGGCGTGGCCTGCCCTCCCAGGTGCGGAAGGTGCCCGCCTTCTCCATCGCGGTCGCGACCGGGAACACGACATCGGCGCGGTCGGTGACGGGGCTGTGCCGCAGTTCCAGACTGACCACGAACCGGGCCGCGTCGATGGCCGACAGTGCCGCGCTCGGATCGGGCAGGTCGGCGATATCGACACCGCCGATCACCAACGCGCCCAGGAAGGGAGCGGCATCGAGGATCGCCGCGGTGTCGCGGCCGGGGGTCGCGGGGAGGTCATCGACCTGCCAGAAGTTGCGAACCTGTTGGCGTGCGGCCGGATCCGTCACCGGGCGACCGCCTGGCAGCAGGCCGGGCATGGCGCCCGCCTCGACCGCGCCGCGTTCACCGGCGCGCCGGGGCACCCAGACCAGGTCCGCGCCGGTCTCCTCGGCCAGCCGCACGGCGGCCGAGAACGCGCCCGGCACCGCCGCCATCCGTTCGCCGATCAGGATCACCGCGCCCGGTTCGCGCAGTGCCCGCGCCGCCGCGCTCAGTCGCTGCGGATCGGTACCCGCCAGCAGGGCGTCGCGGGTGCGCAATGCCTCGAGCACATGGGTTTCCGTGCCGGGGACGCAGGTGAGCAGCGATCCCGACATCCGTTCGAGTCCGCGCGTGGCGAAGGGCGCGATCCCGTAGACCCGCAGGCCTCGGACGCGGGCGGATTTGCGCAACCGCAGGAAGACGATCGGGGATTCCTCTTCCGGCTCGAATCCGGCGAGCAGCACCATCGGCGCGCGGTCGAGGCTGTCGTAGTCGACGGTGACGCCCTGACCGGCCACCCGCGAGGCGAGGAAGTCGGCCTCCTCGGCGGAATGGGCGCGGGCACGGAAGTCGACATCGTTGGTGCCCAACGCGATTCGAGCGAATTTCGCGTAGGCGTAGGCGTCCTCCTCGGTGACGCGCCCGCCGACGAGCACCCCGGCGTTACCGTGGGCGGCGGCCAGACCCTGGGCCGCGGCGGTCAGCGCCTCGGACCAGGACGCCGGATGCAGACCGCCGTCCCAGCCGCGTACCAGCGGGGTGGTGAGGCGGTCGCGTTCGGTGGCGTAGGCGAAGGCCCAGCGGCCCTTGTCGCAATTCCACTCCTCGTTGATCTGCGGATCGTCACCGGCCAAGCGCCGCAGCACTTTTCCGCGCCGGTGATCGGTGCGCTGCGCGCAGCCCGACGCGCAGTGTTCGCAGACGCTCGGACTGGACACGAGGTCGAAGGGCCTGGCGCGGAATCGGTAACTGGCGCCGGTGAGCGCGCCGACCGGGCAGATCTGGACGGTGTTGCCGGAGAAGTAGGAATCGAAGGGTTCGGCTTGCGCGGTACCGACCTGCTCCAGGGCTCCGCGATCCATCAGTTCGATGAACGGGTCGCCCGCCACCTGCTGGGCGAAGCGGGTGCACCGGGCGCACAGCACGCAGCGTTCCCGGTCGAGCAGCACGGCGGTGGACAGCGGAATCGGTTTGGGATAGGTGCGTTTGACGCCTTCGAACCGGGTTTCGGGCCGGCCCGACGACATCGCCTGGTTCTGTAGCGGACATTCGCCGCCCTTGTCGCAGACCGGGCAGTCCAGCGGATGGTTGATGAGCAGCAACTCCATCACGCCCTCCTGCGCCCGCTCGGCGACCGGCGAGGTGAGCTGGGTGTGGATCACCATGCCCTCGCTGACCGTCTGGGTGCAGGAGGCGACGGGTTTGCGCTGCCCCTCCACCTCGACCAGGCATTGGCGGCAGGCCCCGACCGGATCGAGCAGCGGATGGTCGCAGAAACGCGGGATCTGGATGCCGACGAGTTCGGCCGCCCGGATCACCAGCGTGCCCGCGGGCACGCTGACCGAGGCGCCGTCGATGACGACGGTGACCAGGTCGGCCGGAACCACCCCGCTGGTTCCGGCGTTCACGGTGGCTGTCATCGCACCCCTTCTTCCTGACCGAGCGCTTCGTGGCTGTGCGCGGAGTCGGCCCATACGGTGGACCGCGCCGGGTCGAACGGGCAGCCGCCCAGTCGCAGGTGGTCCAGGTATTCCTCGCGGAAGTACTTCAGCGAGGACAGGATCGGGCTGGCGGCGCCGTCACCGAGGGCGCAGAACGACTTGCCGTTGATGCTGTCGCTGATATCGAGCAGTTTGCGCAGATCCGATTCGGTGCCGCGGCCCTGCTCGACGCGTTTCAGCAACTGCACCAGCCAGTAGGTGCCTTCGCGGCACGGCGTGCATTTCCCGCATGATTCGTGCGCGTAGAACTCGGTCCAGCGCAGGACCGCGCGCACCACGCAGGTGGTGTCATCGAAGATCTGCAATGCCTTGGTGCCCAACATGGATCCCGCGCCCGCGACACCCTCGTAGTCGAGCGCCACATCCAGGTGTTCGTCGGTGAACAGCGGCGTGGACGAACCGCCAGGGGTCCAGAATTTCACGCGATGCCCGGCGCGCACCCCGCCCGCGTAGTCGAGCAGTTCGCGCAGGGTGATGCCGAGCGGCGCCTCGTACTGGCCCGGCCTGGCGATGTGCCCGGACAGGGAGTAGATGGTGAAGCCGGGGGATTTCTCGCTGCCCATGGAACGGAACCAGTCGGTGCCGCGCTGGATGATCGGCGGGACGCTGGCGATGGATTCGACATTGTTCACCACCGTCGGGCAGGCGTACAGGCCCGCGACGGCGGGGAAGGGTGGACGCAGTCGGGGCTGGCCGCGGCGTCCCTCCAGCGAATCGAGCAGCGCCGTTTCCTCGCCGCAGATGTAGGCGCCCGCGCCCGCGTGCACGATGAGTTCGAGGTCGTAACCGGAGCCGAGGATGTCGCGGCCGAGCAGTCCGGCCTGGTACGCCTGCGCGACGGCCGCGTGCAGCCTGCGCAGCACCGGGACGACCTCGCCGCGCAGGTAGATGAACGCGGTGTTCGCGCGGATCGCGTACGCCGCGATGATGACGCCCTCGATGAGGGTGTGCGGGCTGGCCATCATCAGCGGAATGTCTTTGCAGGTACCGGGTTCGGACTCGTCGGCATTGACGACCAGGTAGTGCGGTTTGGCGCTGCCGCCCTGGCCGGGGCCCTGCGGGATGAAACCCCATTTCAGGCCGGTCGGGAATCCCGCGCCGCCACGGCCGCGCAGGCCCGCGTCCTTGACGGTCTGGATGACCTGGTCCGGTTCCATGCCCAGCGCGGTGCGCAATGCCTGGTATCCGCTGTTGCGGCGGTAGGTGTCGATGGTCCAGGAATTGGGGTCGTCCCAGTGTTCGGTGAGGACCGGGGTCAGGATCATCGGGCGCCCTCCGACTTGCCGGTATTCGGTTCGGGGGCCTGCATGTTCTGTTCGCGCGCGACGCGCAGTCCGGCCAGTGACGCTTCGCCCGCCGCGCCGTCGAGCACGCCGGGGCGCTCGTCCGGGAATCCGGCGAGGATGCGCGCGGTCTCCTTGAAGGTGCACAGCGGCGCGCCTCGGGTCGGGCGTACGCGTTGACCCGCGCGCAGCGCGTCCATCAGCGCGCGCGCCGATTCCGGGGTCTGGTTGTCGAAGAACTCCCAGTTGATCATCATCACCGGTGCGAAATCGCAGGCGGCGTTGCATTCGACGTGTTCGAGGGTGATCGCGCCGTCCTCGGTGGTCTCACCGTGTTCGATGCCGAGATGTTCTTCGAGCGCGGCGAGGATTGCGTCACCGCCGAGGACCGCGCACAGCGTGTTGGTGCAGACCCCGACGTGGTATTCGCCGGTGGGGGTGTGCCGGTACATGGAGTAGAACGTCGCGACGGCGGTGACCTCCGCGCCGGTCAATCCCAGTTGTTCGGCGCAGAATTCGATACCCGTTCCGGTGACGTAGCCCTCCTCGGCCTGCACCAGGTGCAGCAGCGGGAGCAGCGCCGAACGCGGGTGCGGGTAGCGGGCGATGATCGCCTCGGCGTCGCCGCGCAGCCGATCGTGCACGTACGGGGGATACGGTTCGGGCCTGGTGCTGAGTTTGAGCAGGATCTCGGTCATCGGTCGACACCACCCATCACCGGGTCGATGCTGGCGACGGAGGCGATGACGTCGGCGAGCATGCCACCTTCGCACATCGCCGCCACCGCTTGTAGATTCGTGAACGAGGGGTCGCGATAGTGCACCCGGAACGGCCGGGTGCCGCCGTCGCTGACCATGTGGACGCCGAGTTCGCCGCGTGGCGACTCCACCGCCGTGTACACCTGTCCCGCCGGGACCCGGATACCTTCGGTGACCAGCTTGAAATGGTGGATGAGACCCTCCATGGACGTGCCCATGATGCGGCCGATGTGGCGCGGGGAATTGCCGAGTCCGTCCGGGCCGAGTTCGAGATCGGCGGGCCAGGCGATCTTCTTGTCGTCCACCATGACCGGCCCCGACGGCAGGGCGTCGAGGCACTGTTCGACGATCTTGAGCGATTCCTTCATCTCCTCCACGCGGATCCAGTAGCGGCCGTAGCAGTCGCAGCCGGTGGTGGTGGGGATGTCGAATTCGTAGTTCTCGTAACCGCAGTAGGGCTGGGATTTGCGCAGATCGTGCGGAAGGCCGGTGGCGCGCAACACCGGACCGGTGATGCCAAGTGCCATGCAGCCGGTGAGGTCGAGGTAGCCGACGTCCTGTGTCCGCGCTTTCCAGATGGGGTTCTGACTGAGCAGTTGTTCCATGTCGCGCAACCGCTTCGGCATGAGGGCGAGCAGTTCGCGGACCTTTCTGACGCCGTCGTCGGGCAGATCCTGCGCGAGGCCGCCGGGGCGAACGTAGGCGTGGTTCATGCGCAATCCGGTGATCGTCTCGAAGACGTCGAGGATCAGTTCGCGTTCTCGGAAGCCGAACAGCATGGGCGTCAGCGCGCCCATTTCCATGCCGCCGGTGGCCAGGGCCACCAGATGCGAGGAGATGCGGTTGAGTTCCATCAGCATGACCCGGATGACGGTGGCGCGCTCGGGAATCTGCTCGGTGATGTCGAGCAGTTTCTCGACGCCGAGGCAGTAGGCGGTCTCGTTGAAGAACGGCGACAGGTAGTCCATCCGGGTGACGAAGGTGACGCCCTGTGTCCAGTTGCGGAATTCGAGATTCTTCTCGATGCCGGTGTGCAGATAGCCGATGCCGCACCTGGCCTCGGTGACGGTCTCGCCCTCGATCTCGAGGATCAGTCGCAGCACGCCGTGCGTCGACGGATGCTGTGGACCCATGTTGACGACGATGCGTTCTTCGCCCGCCCCGTCGATGATCTCGGTGACCTGGTCCCAGTCCTGGCCGGCGACGGTGACCACGGTCGGTTCGGACCCGGCGTCGCGCGCACCGGGCCTGGTATCGATGTCGTTCACTAGCTGTACGCCCTCCGCTCGTCGGGCGGCGGGATGCGCGCGCCCTTGTATTCGACCGGGATCCCGCCGAGCGGGTAGTCCTTGCGCTGGGGGTGGCCACGCCAGTCGTCCGGCATCGTGATCCGGGTCAGCGAGGGGTGGCCGTCGAAGAGGATGCCGAAGAAGTCGTAGGTCTCCCGTTCGTGCCAATCGGTGGTGGGGTAGACCTCGTACAGCGACGGGATATGCGGGTCGGCGTCGGGCGCCGACACCTCGACGCGCAGCCTGCGGTTGTGGGTGATCGACATCAGCGGATACACCGCGTGCAATTCGCGGCCCGCGTCGTCGGGGTAGTGCACGCCGCTGACGCCCAGGCACAGTTCGAATCGCAACGCGGGGTCGTCTCGCAGCGCGCGGGCCACCCGGACCAGATGTGCGCGCCGGACGTGCAGGGTGAATTCGCCGCGGAAGACGACGATCTTCTCGATCGCGGTCTCGAGCGGGATGTTCGCGGCCGCGAGCGCGACGCGCAGCGAATCCACCACCTCGTCGAAGTAGCCGCCGAACGGGGCGGGGGTACTCCCGGGCAGGGTGACCGGCCGGACGAGGCGTCCGTAGCCGGAGGTGTCGCCGGTGCCGGAGATGCCGAACATGCCGCGCCGCACACCGATGACCTCGTCGCCCTCGGGCTGCGGATCCTGCGGGGGCAGGGTGCCTTCGGGCCCGGCGGTGGCGGCGGCATCGGTGTCGGCGTGGGTCGATCGGATCTCGGTGTTGTCGGGGGTGTCGAAGGTCATCGCAGCAGACCTTCCATCCGGATGGTCGGCGTCGAGGCCAGGGCCGCCTGTTCGGCCGCCCGCACCGCGTCCTCCCGATTCACCCCGAGCGGCATCTCCTGGATCTTCGCGTGCAGCGCGAGGATCGCGTTGAGCAGCATCTCCGGGCGCGGCGGGCAACCGGGCAGGTAGATGTCGACGGGGACCACGTGGTCGACGCCCTGCACGATGGCGTAGTTGTTGAACATGCCGCCGGAGGAGGCGCAGACGCCCATGGCGAGCACCCATTTCGGCTCGGTCATCTGGTCGTAGACCTGGCGCAGCACCGGCGCCATCTTCTGGCTGACCCGCCCGGCCACGATCATCAGATCGGCTTGGCGCGGCGAGGCGCGGAACGCCTCCATGCCGAAGCGGGCGATATCGAATCGGCCCGCGCCGGTCGCCATCATCTCGATGGCGCAGCAGGCGAGGCCGAAGGTCGCGGGCCACAGCGAACCCTTGCGGAGGTATCCGGCGAAATCTTCCACTGTGCTGAGCAGGAATCCGCTCGGCAGTTTTTCTTCGAGACCCATATCCGACTACTTCTCACTCTCGAAACGTGGGGCTGGGGGAACCGGGATTCGGCGAGGTCAGTCCCAGCTGAGCCCGCCGCGGCGCCATTCGTAGGCGTAGGCGACGGACACGTTGAAGATGAACAACGCCATCGCGGCGAAACCGAAGAGACCGAGTGCGTCGAAGTGGACGGCCCACGGGTAGAGGAACACGATCTCGATGTCGAAGATGATGAACAGCATCGCGGTGAGGTAGTACTTCACCGGAAAGCGTTGTCCGGTAATGTTTCCCGGCCCACCCGCCATGGCGTGCGGGGTGGGTTCGATACCGCACTCGTAGGGCTCGAGTTTGGCCCGGTTGTAACGTTTGGGACCGACCAGCGACGCCATCAGGACCGAGAAGATCCCGAACGCGGCGGCGATCGCGCCGAGGACGAGTGTGGGGAACTCCATGTTCACGACTGCGTGTGCCCTCCTTGCGAGCGGGCCCCGGGTTTCGTGAGCTGGGGCTCGTGACGGCTGGTGACAGCTTCCGAGGCGGCTGACGTCGTTGTCCGCCCGGCCAGACTCGCCCCATGGCCTCGCTCGACGCGGCGCGAGCCGGACGAATCCTGGCACCGAATTCATACCGGTCTCGCAACTATGTGAGCTACGGCACAGACTACAACCGACGCCGGACGTCGCGATCTTCTTTCGGCCGGATGTTTGATCGCATTCGGAACTGCGATTCATGACTGAAACGGGGGTAATCGCCCTCGACCGTCACGTGACGGACTGGTGCCAGGTTCCGGGGCGGCTGGTTACCGGCGAGTATTCGGGTGGTCGACGGGCGTGGTCATACCGGCCGCGACCACGGTGGCGTGGCGTCGACCCGGAAGGAAAGGAAGCTGTCGATTCGTGACGATCACTCATCGGTCATGGTCGAGCGCGCGAGAACGATGCGCGCGGCGCGGTGATAGTCGGAGGGAATCGATCAGGCGGCGATACGGCTCAGCAACAGCGCGACGACGGCTTCGGTCAACCGGATCGGATCGATCGGATGCGCCACCGCGGCCTCGGCCCGCGACCAGTTCGCCAACCAAGCGTCGTCCGGACGGCCGGTGAGTACCAGCACGGGCGGGCATTGGGCGATCTCGTCCTTGAGCTGCTTGGCGATGCCGAGTCCACCGGCGGGCGTCGACTCACCGTCGAGGATCGCGAGATCGATGCCGCCCGCGTCCATCCGCTCGATCACCACCGGGGCGGTGGCGACCTCGAGGTACTCCAGGATCGGTAGATCGGGATGTGGATGCTTGCCCAGGGCGAGCATCACCTGACGACGAGTGTCGGCGTCGTTGCTGTAGACCAGCACCCGCAGCGGGGTGGAACGATTCGAATCGGCCACGCACGGATGGTACGTCCGCGGGGGCACGGCCCGTGGCATGTTGACGCAGAACGATTCGCGCGTCGGCTCCCGCACCTGCAAGACCATCACCCGGTGGACGACAAGAATCTGTCGGTAGAGTCCGGGAAATGCGGGGAGATATCACGACCGGTCTCGTCGAAACCGACGTGTGGACCGACGAAATGCTCGGGGCCGCCGGAATTCCGGTGATCGACGTACCTTTCGTCACGGTGGGCAGCGGGATCGGTTCCTTCGTCACCTACGACACCCTGCGGATATACGGGGTCCCGGCGGCGGCGATGGCGGTACTCGGCCCGCAACGTCATCCGTGGTCGTCCTACGAGTATCTGACCAGGGTTTCCCAGATCCCCCGAACCGAACGCCTGCGCAGTGATTCGGCCTCGATGCCGGACAATATCTGGGGTTTCCCGTCCTATGCCGTGCGCGAGGCCTTCGCGGACAAGAAGTTCGGACCGCTGTGGAACGTGCTGGTCGAACCCATCTTCGCCAACTACTACACCCCGAGGGCCGGACAGGCCTTCGCCGGGATGGAGCGGGAGTTCCATCGCATCGGATACGCGAACTCGTTGCGCAACGGGCAGGTTCGCATGGTGCGCAAACGTCACGGCGGTGGCTACTTCACCATCCTCACCCCGCCCGCGGGCACGACGCCGACCAAACGGCTCGCCTTCCGCAGCACCTACGTGCATATCGCGGTCGGCTATCCGGGCCTGAAACTGCTGCCGGATCTACAGGAATACCGGGAACGCCATCGCGACCCGACCCGCGTGGTCAACGCCTACGAACCGCACGAACACGTCTATCAGGCACTGCAACGCAGACCGGGCACGGTACTGATCAGGGGCAGCGGCATCGTCGCGAGCCGGGTGCTGCAACGCCTCGTCGACGACCGCGACAAATTCCACCTCGACACCAGGATCGTGCACCTGTTCCGCACCTATGTGGCGGGCGCGCACGGCAAGAATCTGTTCAACCGCCGCAAGGGCGGCGACGGTTGGGCCTACCAGGGTTTCAACTATCCGAAATCGGTGTGGGGCGGGCAGCTCAAGCAGAAAGTGCGTGGACTGCAAGGTGAGCAGCGCGCGCAGGCCTACCGGGAATTCGCGGGCACCAACACCCCGATCCGGCGGCTGTGGCAGCGGCAGTTGCGGCGCGGGCGCAGCCAGGGCTGGTACCAGGTGATGGCGGGAACGATGCGCGCGCCACGTCCGGCGCACGGCAATCAGGGCGTGGTCGCGACCATCGTCCCCGATCCGACCGCGCCACTGCCGTTTCCGCCGCCGACGCAGCCCTTCGACGTGACCGTCGACTACGTCATCGACTGCACCGGCCTCGAGGCCGATATCCGTGAACACCGGTTGCTCGCGGATCTGCTCGATCACACCGGCGCGGGCCGCAATCCGGTCGGACGACTCGACGTCGACACCACCTTCGAACTCATCGGCACCCGCAGCGGCAACGGACGCGTGTACGCCTCCGGCAGCGCGACGCTGGGCGGACCGTTCGTCGGGGTCGACACCTTCCTCGGATTGCAGATCGCCGCGCAGGAGATCACCGACGACCTGGCCGCGATCGGTTTCTGTCCCAGGATGGGACCGATCCGATCGACGTGGCAGTGGTGGCTCTGGATGACCGACAAGAAGATCTGAACAATGCTTCCCACACTCAACGGACGTCTCCAGACTCGCCTGCTGGTACTCGGCGCGGTCGGATTCCTCGTCGCCCTGCTGATCACACCGCTGCTGCCGACCGGCTCGCTGAACCTGGGCCAGGCCTACCGGGTGACCCTGTCGGTCCTGCTCGCTACCATCCTCGTCGGCCTGCTGTGGGAGCTGCTCTACCACTTCCTACAGCAATTCCGCTGGGAGAAGGATTGGCCGACCATGTTCGGGCTGCTCACCATCCTCAACGAGGGGCTGTTGATCTGGGTGCTGCTGCGCGGCACGACAGTGATCGTGCCAGCGCAGTTGCGGCCGTCGGCGACGGCGTTCGTGATCCAGTTCGCGATCACCTGGTTACTCTTTTGGATACTCGTCAACGGGCCGATACGGTTGGTTTTCCATCGGTGGCGATACAACGGAGGCAGATTTCTGTAGGTGTGCCACGGCGACGGATATTCCGCCGCCGCAGCCTGGACAGGGAGGGTGGCCGTGCCGGATCCGCAGGTCGAGGTGCTGGCCGGAACACATCTGGTGGCCCGCAGCGACGGTGTGCTGATCGTGGTCGCCAACCGTGACGACGTCGTGCCCACCCCCGAATCGGCCGTCGGGTCGACATTGCTCGCGATCCAGGGATTGATCGCCGACGCCGCGCGCCAAGAGCAGCCGCGCAGCGGTCGCACGTTCGCGCGGCTGGCGACGACGTGGCTGATGGGACAGGACGACGAGAGCGCGGTCGAATTCGGGGTCGTCACCTCTTCCGACACCGGGATCGCGGTCTTCCTGCACGGCGCGGTCACCGCGGTACTGATGAGCGGCGATCAGCACCGGGAGGTGCTGCGCGGTCGGGACGCGGGATTCACCGTCGACCGCGTCGTGATCCCCGCACCCGACATCGGCGCGGGGATCTTCGTCGACGAGGGCGACCAGCCCGCCGATCTGCCCCACGCGCGCGGTGTGTGCACATTGGCAGCGGGTGCCGTTCCGGGATCGGGAGCCGTGCTCTGGTACGGCGAACCCGCCGCGCGACCGAGCCGGGCCCGCAAGTCCGCGACACCCGATGTCGCGCCACCGCCCGACGACGAACTCGAGTTGACACTCGCGCCCGGCGTGCCCGAGACCGGACAGACCCCGCCCGTGCCGGTCCGGGACCGACTACGCAAGAGCGATCCACCGCCCGCCCCGCGCCACGAGGCCGACCCCCCCTTGTCCGACCCGCGCCGAGCGCGAACCGCACCGAGGAATCCGCCCGGCGCGGGCGAGGTGATCGTCGCGGGCTACCGCTGCGCCCGCAGGCACCACAACGATCCGCGGGTCTCGTTCTGCACGGTGTGCGGCATCCGGATGGACCAGCTCACCTGCGTCCTGTCCGACGGCGTCCGTCCACCGCTCGGTCTGCTGATGCTCGACGACGCGACCTCGATCATCCTCGACGGCGACTGCGTACTCGGTCGCGAGCCCGAGCCGTCCGACGCGGCCCGCCGGGGTGCGAAACCGGTACGGCTCGACGACATGTCCGGCGGGATGTCGCGAACCCATGCCGAGATCCGCCTGGTCGACTGGGATGTCACCGTGGTCGATTGCGCCTCGGCGAACGGTACCCACATCCGGCAGCCGGGATATCAGGAATGGCAGCGCGCGATCCCCGGCCATCCGATCGTCCTGCAACCCGGCGCGCAGATCCAACTCGGCGGCCGCACATTGACCTTCGATTCCCAACGCGGCCAGCTCTAGTCCGCGGTCGTCGAGCCCGACGGGATGCGTGGAAAGCCGCCCGTCGCGTCATCGAGGACGATCACCGGCGGATCAGCCCGGTTCGAAGGCGGCGGGCCCCACTTCGGCCGGATCGAGGATGTGGGAGATGAACAGGCGGGTGGTCGGGGTCGGGGTGCGGGTGGTGATGGCGTGCCAGGGGCGGTCCAGCGGGGTGCCGTCGATCGGGATGATCCGGAGCGCACCGGATTCCAGATCGGCTTCGATGGCGTCGCTGTGGATGAGGGTGACGCCGAGGCCTTCGCGGGCGGCGGCGAGGACGGTGCCGTGCGAGCCGAGGGTGAGCGTGGGCGGGGAGATCTGGAGTTGGTCGAGTAGGCCGAGGGTGGCGTCGCGGGTGCCGGAGCCGCGCCCGCGCAGCAGCCAGGTGGCGCGCAACGGGTCGGCACGGTGGTCGGGCGCGCCGACGACGACGAGTTGACTGGGGCGGCGGGCGCGGGTGACCAGTCCGGCGTCGCGGGGCGGGCGGCCCGCGATGACGAGATCGGTTTCGTGGTGGTGCAGTTCGAGGAACAGCACGTCACGGGGGTTCACGGAGAGACTGAGTTCGATGTCGGGGTAGCGGTTGCGGAACGCGGCGAGCGGGCGCAGCAGCACGTATTCGCCCGCGGTGGCGACGACACCGATGCGTAGGCGCCCGGTCTCGGCGTGCCGCACGGCTGCCTGCGCCTCGTTCATGAGGCCCAGGATGCTGCGGCAGTACTCGGCGTAGATCCGTCCGGCTTCGGTGAGGGTGATGCCGCGTCCGGCTTTGGCGATCAGCTTCGCGCCGAGCTGTTTCTCGATGTGGGCGACCGCGGCCGAGACCGCGGCTTCGGTGACGTGGAGCTGGGTGGCGGCGCGGCGGATGCTGCTGTGGCGAGCGACCACCAGGAATGTTTCCATCCGCGTCGTGCTCACCCTACCCATACTCGACGGTAACAAACTCGCCGAAATGGTTGAGCTTTATCAGAAACAATCAAATTGTCCGTGATCGGACCTGCCGTCATCCTGGAAATCCCAAGGCGCACAACAGCCCCCGGTGTTCTATTCCAGGAGGAACGATGGCCGAAGAGTCCGAACACGATCGCTGGGATCCGGGCGTACGATCATACGCCTCGATGGGGTACTGGGCGCCGGACTACGAACCGTCGGCGACCGACGTGCTCGCCGTGTTCCGGGTGACCCCGCAGCGCGGGGTGGATCCGATCGAGGCCGCGGCGGCGGTGGCGGGCGAATCGTCCACGGCGACATGGACGGTGGTGTGGACCGACCGGCTCACCGCCCACTCGCAGTACCAGGCCAAGTGTTACCGGGTCGACGAGGTGCCGGGCAGGCCGGGGGAGTACTTCGCCTACATCGCCTACGATCTCGACCTGTTCGAGGAAGGGTCGATCACCAATCTGACCTCGTCGGTGATCGGCAATGTCTTCGGCTTCAAACCGCTGCTCGCGCTGCGGCTGGAGGATATGCGGATCCCGGTCGCCTACGTGAAGACCTTCCAGGGCCCACCGCACGGCACCGTCATGGAACGGGAGTACCTCAACAAATACGGCAGGCCGCTGCTGGGTGCGACGGTCAAACCCAAACTGGGTCTGTCCGCGCGCAACTACGGCCGCGTCGTCTACGAGGCGTGCAAGGGCGGACTGGATTTCACCAAGGACGACGAGAACATCAACTCCCAGCCGTTCATGCGCTGGCGCGACCGGTATCTGTTCGCGATGGAGGGCGTCAACCGGGCGATGGCCGAGACCGGCGAGATCAAGGGCCACTACCTCAACGTCACCGCCGCGACGATGGAGGACATGTACGAGCGGGCCGAATTCGCCAAGGAACTCGGCAGCGTCGTCATCATGATGGACCTCACCGTCGGCTACACCGCGATGCAGTCGATGTCGCACTGGGCCAGGCGCAACGGGGTGCTGCTGCATCTGCACCGGGCCGGTCATTCCACGTTCACGCGTCAGAAGACCCACGGCGTGAGTTTTCGGGTACTGGCCAAATGGTGTCGCCTGATCGGGGTCGACCATCTGCACGCGGGCACGGTGGTCGGCAAACTGGAGGGCGATCCGGCGACCACGCGCGGCTTCTACGACACGCTGCGCGACAACCACATTCCCACCGACCTCGGCAACGGCATCTTCTTCGACCAGGACTGGGCGAGTCTGCCCGGTGTGATGCCGGTGGCCTCCGGCGGAATCCACGCCGGTCAGATGCATCAGTTGCTCGACCTGTTCGGCGACGACGTGATCCTGCAATTCGGCGGTGGCACCATCGGGCACCCGCTGGGTATCGCGGCGGGCGCCGAGGCGAATCGGGTGGCTCTGGAAGCGGTCGTGAAGGCGCGCAACGAGGGCCGCGATCTGCTGAAGGAGGGGCCCGAGGTGTTGCGGCAGGCGGCGCAGTGGTGCCGTCCCCTCGATGTCGCGCTCGCGACCTGGGGTGATGTCACCTTCGACTACACCTCCACCGACGCACCCGACGCGGTGCCGACCGCGAGCCTCTGAGGAGCCAACTCATGTATCTGCGTCACGGAACCTTCTCCTACCTGCCGGATCTCACCGACGCCGAGATATCGGCCCAGGTGCGATACGCACTGCTCAACAGCTGGCCGGTCTCGATCGAATACACCGACGATCCGCATCCGCGCAACGCCTACTGGGAGATGTGGGGGCTGCCGCTGTTCGATCTCGACGAACCGGACGGTGTGCTGGCCGAGATCGACGCCTGCCGCGCCACTTTCCCGCGCCACTACGTGCGGGTGCTGGCCTACGACGCCCGTTACGGCAGGCAGACCACCGCGCTGAGTTTCCTGGTGCAGCGCCCGGCCGACGAACCGGGATTCCTGCTCGTCCGCACCGAGGCGTCGGACCGGCGCCAGCGGTACGGCCTGCACTCCTATGCCACCGGCAGCCGTCAGGGACAGCGGTATGGCGGCTGAGGGCAACGGATTCCGCCTGCACCGGCCGGGTGGCGACGCCCGGCCGGTGCGCCCGCAGGTCGAGGAGGCGCCACCGATTCTCGATGACGACGCACTGCTCGATCTGTCCGCCGACGCCGCGGGCACCGATGTCGCCGAGACACTGAGCAGACTCGACGCCGAACTGATCGGACTGGCCAATATCAAACTGCGGGTGCGCGAGATCGCGGCGCTGCTGCTGATCGACCGCGCCAGGCAACGTTTCGGGCTGACCTCCTCGCGCCCGACCATGCACATGAGCTTCACCGGCGGTCCCGGCACCGGCAAGACGACCGTCGCGTTGCGCATGGCGCAGATGTTGCACGCGCTCGGCCATATTCGAAAACCGGCGGTGCACAGCGTGACCAGGGACGATCTGGTCGGCCAGTTCATCGGCCACACCGCGCCCAAGACCAAGGAGGCGATCGCGCGCGCCGCCGGGGGTGTGCTGTTCATCGACGAGGCCTACTACCTGTTCCGGCCGGACAACGAACGCGACTACGGCCAGGAGGTGATCGAGATCCTGTTGCAGGAGATGGAGAACGAACGCGCGGGCCTGGTGGTGATCTTCGCCGGCTATCCGGATCGGATGGAGCGGTTCTTCTCCGCCAATCCCGGCCTGTCCTCCCGGGTCGCGCACCATCTCGAATTCGCCGACTACACCCACGCGGAATTGCTCGCGATCGCCGAACTCATGGTGGTCGCCGAGAATTTCCGCTTCGACGACGCCGCCTACGCGGCGTTCGCGGACTATCTGTCACGTCGGATGACCCGACCGCGTTTCTCCAACGCGCGCAGTGTGCGCAACGCGATCGACCGGTGCCGGTTGCGGCAGGCCAAACGGCTGCTCGAGCTGCGCAGGCCGCTCTCGCGCGGTGATCTGATGACGCTGACCGATCGGGATGTGCTGGCCAGCAGCGTTTTTGTCGACGACACAGCCGCCGATGACACCGACACACCGGACAGTCACGGCACGAGGGTCGCGCCCGCGTGAGGAGAGCCAGGGATCATGCCAGAAGGACTCAAAACCCTCACCCGCTACACGATCGAGGAAGAACATCGCCATCCCGGTTCCTCCGGTGAGTTCTCCGCCCTGGTGAACGTGCTCGCGACCGCGACCAAGATCATCGCGAATCAGGTCACCCGCGGCGCGATCGTGGGATCGCTCGGCGCGGCCGGACCCGGGAACCCGCCGCCGCTGCACCGTGAACTCGACGCCGTCGCCAACGACATCATGGTGTCGCAAACCCAATGGACCGGCCATCTCTCGGCGCTGCTGTCCGAGCAGATGGCCGGGGTTCATCCGGTGCCGGGCACCCATCGGCGCGGAAAGTATCTGCTCGCGTTCGACCCGCTGGACGGATCGAGCAATATCGACGTGAATCTGCCGGTCGGCACCATCTTCAGCGTGCTGCGCGCGCACGGTCCCGACGGTGGCGAACCGTCGGACTCGGATTTCCTCCGTCCGGGCGCCGAACAGGTCTGCGCCGGCTTCACCCTCTACGGACCGGCGACCATGCTGGTGCTGACCACCGGGAGCGGCGTCGACGGTTTCACCCTCGATCGTGAGATCGGCGCGTTCGTCCTGACCCACCCGCGTATGCGGATCCCCGACGACACCTCCGGTTTCGCGATCAACGCCGCCAACGACCGTTTCTGGGAACGTCCGGTGCGGCGCTACGTGCACGAATGCCTGGACGGGGCACAGGGGCCGCGCGGGCGGTATTTCAACATGCGCTGGGTCGCGTCGCTGGTCGCCGACACCTTCCACATCCTCACCCGCGGCGGGGTGTATCTGTACCCGTCCGACAATCGGCCGCAGGCGGGCCCCGGTCGGGTCGCGCTGCTCTACGGCGCGAACCCCGTCGCGTTCATCGTCGAGCAGGCGGGCGGCGCGGCGACCACCGGCACCGAACGGGTGCTCGAGGTGGTCCCGGATTCGGTACATCAGCGGGTGCCGCTGATCTTCGGTTCCCGCAACGAGGTCGAACGGATCGAGCGGTATCACCGCGAACCCGACGAAGGGCCCAGTTTCGACCGGTCGTTGTTCGGCAGCCGCTCGCTGTTCCGGCCGGCGGGGCGGTGACGTCGGCGAATTCCCTTGTCCGGCAATCGAGGAGGTGCCCATGTCGGTGAAACATCCCGTCGTCGCGATCACCGGTTCATCCGGTGCGGGGACGACCAGTGTCACCCGGACGTTCCAGGAGATCTTTCGCAGGGAGGAGATCAACGCGGCCATCGTGGAGGGCGATTCGTTCCACCGCTACGACCGCAACGAGATGAAAGTGGCGATGGCCGAAGCCGAACAGCGGGACAACAGGACGTTCTCGCATTTCGGCGAGGAGGCGAATCTGCTGAAGGAACTGGAGAACCTGTTCCGCGACTACGGCGAGACCGGTGTGGGTTCGGTGCGGAAATACCTGCACGACGAATCGGAGGCGAAACCCCACGGACTGCCCGCTGGCACGTTCACCCCCTGGGAGGATCTGGCGCCGGGCAGCGATCTGCTGTTCTACGAAGGGTTACACGGCGCCGCCGTCACCGAGACGGTCGACGTGGCGCGCCACGCGGATCTGCTGGTCGGTGTGGTGCCGATCGTGAATCTCGAGTGGACCCAGAAGGTGATCAGGGACAAGACCGAACGCGGCTATTCCAGCGAAGCGGTCATCGACACCATCCTGCGGCGGATGCCCGACTACGTGAAATACATCTGCCCGCAGTTCTCCCACACCTACGTCAATTTCCAGCGGGTGCCGACCGTCGACACCTCCAATCCCTTCATCGCCCGATCGATTCCGACCGCCGACGAGAGTTTCGTGGTCATCCGGTTCGCCGACCCGAAGGTGATCGACTTCCCCTATCTGCTGTCGATGCTGCACGACTCCTTCATGTCGCGGCCGAACTGCATCGTGGTCCCCGGCGGGAAGATGGATCTGGCGATGCAGCTCATCTTCACGCCGCTGATCCTGCGCCTGATGGACAAGCGGCCCCAGCGTTCCCGCTGAGCCGAGCCCGGGCGTACAGTGACATAAGTTAATCACCATTCGCACGGTGATCATCGGTACGAAGAAGGACTCTCAATGACCGTGTCAAGCCGCAGCGGCCACCGGAGCCGGGTTGCCGACGCTGAATTCACGACCGTCACGCAGCAACGCCCACAACACATCGACCAGCCGCCGGGCCAGAGCTAGAAGGGCCTGGGTATGTATCTGCCGTTCACCGCGTTTTCGGTCGTAGAACCGCCGCGACGGCCCGTTCTCGTAGCGCAAGCTCGACAGGGCGGCCATGTAGAAGACACGCCGCATGCGCCGGTTGTAGCGCTTCGGACGGTGCAGGTTGCCCGAAACTCGACCGGAATCGCGCGGGACCGGGACCAAACCGGCGTAGGACGCCAAACGTCCGGCGCTGGCGAAATTGGCCAGGTCACCACCGGTGCCAACGAGGAACTCAGCACCCAAACCCGGTCCCATCCCGGGCAGCGACTCGATGATGTGCGCCCACGGGTGTTCCCGGAAACGTGCGGTGATGAGCTTGTCGGTGTCCTTGATCTCGCGATCGAGGTCCAGCAGCTTTCGGGCGATACGTTTGACCAGCATCGCGGTATCGGCCTCGCCCGGCAGGGCCAGGCTTTGGCGCCCGGCGGCATCGACCGCAGCGGCCGCGGCCTTGACGATGCCGGGCTTCCATGCCCCGTTGTCGGTCAAATATGTTGTGACACCGTCGATTCCGGCGGCGCAAATCTCCGCAGGCGTGCACATTCCGGCGACCAGTATCAACGGGGTCCGGTTCGAGAAATCGAACGCTGCCTCCAACGTCGGGAAGATCGACCCGAGCAGAGCCCGCAATCGGTTGATCCCGGCGACCCAGTCGCTCATGAGGTCGGTGCGGTAGCTGGTCAGCTGGGTCAACCCGACCACCAGCTCGTCGGGCATCGTGACCTGCCCCAGATCGCGGCGCATGCGGGCGGTCTCGGCGATCACCTTCGCGTCCTTGGCGTCGGTTTTCCCTTCGCCGCGGAATCCGTGGGCCATCGTATTGACCACCCGGCCCGGCACATACGTCACCGCTTGATCAGCGGCCAACAAGACCGTGATCAGCAGCAACGCCATCGGACTGGTCAGATCGATCGCCCACCGCACCTGTTGCGCGGCCTGGCCGGCGCGGGCGATCAACGTCTCGATCGAGGCTTGGTCGTTGCCGAATTTCTGGCTGAACACCGTCTTGCCGGTCTCGTCGACCGCGCACGCGTGATGCGCTTGCTTGCCGACGTCGATCCCGACCCACATCTGAGGGCGAGTAGTCACCCGCGTGCTCCTGACTCGAAAACGGTTACGCCCGTGGACAACCCCGCCGACAGATCCCTAAACAGCGACGACCCGCAACAAGCTCTCAATCAGCGGTCGGAGTGTCCAGCGCGGTGGGGCAGCCAGTCCTTTGAAGCCAAACCAACGGCAAGCAACCATCAGCTACACCCCACCGCTCTGGGCATCCAGGGCACCAACCCCAGACACCTACAAACTTAGGGAGCTCCCATGATTTCCGCGGTCATCGTCGACGCCGTTCGCACACCATCGGGCAAAGGCAAAACCGGTGGTGGACTCTCGGAGGTGCACCCCGCCACGCTGCTGTCCTCGGTGCTGGGCGCGCTGATCGAACGCAACGACCTCGATCCGGCGCTCGTCGACGATGTGATCGGCGGTTGCGTCACCCAGAGCGGTGAGCAGGCGCTCAATATCTCGCGAACCGCGGTGCTGGCGGCCGGATTCCCGGATTCGGTTCCGGCGACCACCGTGGACCGGCAGTGCGGTTCGAGCCAGCAGGCCGCGCATTTTGCGGCCCAGGGCGTACTGGCGGGCGCCTACGACATCGCCATCGCCTGCGGTGTCGAATCGATGAGCCGCGCGCCGATGTTCTCCAACGCCCAGGACAAGGACCCCAACCGCGCACCGCTGGCACACCGCTTCCCGGACGGCCTGATCGGGCAAGGCGTCGCGGCCGAGATCATCGCGGCGCGTTGGAAACTGGACCGGGGCACGCTCGACGCGTTCGCCGCCCGTTCGCATCGCCTCGCCGCGGAAACCGCGGCGGCGGGCGGATTCGACAACGAACTGGTGGCCGCGGGAACCCTCACGGCCGACGAGACCATTCGCCCGTCCACGACCGGGGAGGGGCTCGCCGGTCTGCGTCCGGCCTTCGCCGACGACGCGTTGCGGGCGCGGTTCCCCGAGATCGAATGGTCGATCACCCCGGGCAATTCCTCGCCGCTCACCGATGGCGCCTCGGCGGTGCTGATCATGAGCGAGGAGAAGGCGAATCAGCTCGGCCTGCGTCCCCGCGCGCGGTTCCACTCCTTCGCCGTCACCGGTGACGATCCGCTGCTGATGCTCACCGCCGTCATCCCGGCCACCCGCAAGGCCCTGGCCAAGGGTGGACTGTCGATCGAGGATATCGACGCCTACGAAGTGAACGAGGCTTTCGCTCCGGTCCCGCTGGTGTGGCAGCACGATCTCGAGGCCGATCCGGCCAGGGTCAACCCGCGCGGCGGCGCGATCGCCCTCGGACATCCCCTCGGTGCCTCCGGTACCCGCATCCTCGCCACGATGCTCAACCATCTGGAGCAGACCGGCGGACGCTACGGCTTGCAGACCATGTGCGAGGCGGGCGGACTGGCCAACGCCACGATCATCGAACGGCTCTGAGTACCGGTTCAGTCCGGGAGCAGCGGCACCGAGAGACCCTCGCCGCGGGTGATCAACGCGGCGCGGGTGACGGCGGTGGACCCGAAGCGGCGGCGCAGATCGTCCAGGGTCGCGTCGAGGGTGGCGGTGGCGCGCGGTTCCAGCGGCAGGGTGAGTTGGACGGCATCGGCGTCGTCCAGGTTGGTCAGGGCCAGGCCGACCAGGGTGAGGCCGCGCTCCTGGATCATCGGCATCGCCGTGGCGAGCAGGACGCGGGCCGCGCGCAGGATGGTCTCGGTGTGATCGGACGCCTCGGGCATGGTGTGCGAGCGGGTCGCGCGGCTGAAATCGTCGAAGCGCATGCGCAGCACCACCGTTCGACACACCCGTTCGGCATCGCGCAGCCTGCGCCCGAGACGGTCGGTGAGGCCGTGCAGGTAGGCCTCGATCTCCTCGGGTTCGCGCGAACGTCGTCCGAGGGCGCGCTGGGCGCCGATGGAACGGCGACGTTTACCGGTTTCGACGCGGCGTGGATCGCGCGCCATCGACAGGGCGAACAGGTGCCGCGCGGCGGCGGGGCCGAGAATCGGACGTAATCCGGCTTCGCCGTGCTGGGCGAGCTGACCTATGCGGGTGATGCCGCGTTCGCGCAATTTCGCGGCGGTGACCTCACCGACGCCCCACAATCTCTCGACCGCGAGCGGGTGCAGGAAATCCAGTTCGCCCTCCGGCGGTACCAGACGAAGTCCGTCGGGTTTGGCGACCGCGCTGGCCACCTTCGCCAGGAATTTGGTGCGCGCGATGCCGACCGAGATCGGCAGCCCGACCTGTTCGCGGACCGCGGCGCGCAGGGCGTGCGCGATATCGACGGGTCCGCCCGCGATCCGGCGCAGTCCGCCGACATCGAGAAACGCCTCGTCGATGGAGATGCCCTCCACCACCGGCGTGGTGTCGCGGAAAACCTCGAACACCGCCTTGCTGGCCTCGGCGTAGGCCGACATGCGCGGCGGCACGACGACGGCGTCCGGGCACAGGCGAAGGGCGCGCGCGCCGTTCATCGGCGTCCGCACGCCGCGGGCCTTGGCCTCGTAGCTGGCGGCCAGCACGACCCCGCCACCGACGATTACGGGACGCCCGCGTAGCCGTGGATCGTCGCGCTGTTCGACCGAGGCGTAGAAGGAATCCAGGTCGGCGTGCAGGATCGACGCTTCGGCCCGTGCGACGATCCTGGTCCGCCCGGATCGCGCCGAGTCCGGCCCCGAAGACCGCGTGCCACCCGGCTCGCCGGTCGGCTCGGCAGCGGGTTCGCGGCGATGATCGGACACGAACATATGTTCGCATGGCGGGGTGACAGGTGGGAGGCGGACCACAAAATCTACGATTCCGCTACGTAGCAATACCGCCTGACCGGTACGCTGAATCGCCAGAAAGTGCGACCAGTGGTGAGGGAGTCGGTTCGGTGCGTGGATTCGGAGATCTGGAAGCGGTCATCATGGACCGCATCTGGGATCGAGACGCGGAGACCACGACGGTCCGCGAGATTTTCGAGGAACTGTCGAATGAACGCGATATCGCCTACACGACCGTCATGTCCACCATGGACAACCTGCATCGCAAGGGCTGGCTGGCGCGCGAACGCGCGGGCAAGGCGTACCGGTACTGGCCGACGCTGACCCGCGAGGAACACAGCGCCAGGCTGATGCTGGAGGCGCTGGGATCGGGCGGTCGTTCGGATCTGGTCCTCAGCCATTTCGTCGACAGGATCAGCGACGACGAATCGGCAGGGTTACGGGCCGCACTACGCAGACTGACCTCGCGCAAGACCCCCGAGGCACCGTGAACCTCGCCCTCGGCCTACTGCTCTACGGCACGGCGGTCGCGCTGTTCGGTCCGCCGATCCTGCGCAGACTGACCCGCCGCGGCGTGGCGCCGCGCCTCGGGGTGACCGCGTGGCTGGTCGCCATCGGCGGCGCGTTGGGCTCGTGGGCGCTGGCGGCGGGGGTGCTCGTCGTCGAATTCGCCGCCATCTGGCGCCACCCCGGCGAAGCCTTGCAGGCGTGCTACGCGGTGCTGTCGACGCCCGCGCACCCGCATACCGCCACCGCGGCGAAAGTGGTGACCTTCGTGGTGTCGGCACTGGTCATCGCCGGTGTGACGGCCATCGTCGCGCACGTGGCGACGGTGGCGGTGCGGCTGCGCAGGCACACCCATCGACACGGCAGGGCCGTTCGCATGGTCGGCCGCAGGATGCCGGACCTGGGCGCGGTGGTGCTGGATTCGCCGGAACCGCAGGCCTACTGCGTCGCGGGACGCCCGGACACGATCGTCGTCACCACCGCGGCCGTCGACGCGCTGACGGGCGAACAACTCGCCGCGGTACTGGCCCACGAGCGCGCCCACCTGCGCGGCCGTCACGCCGCGCTGACCGGAATACTGCGCAGCACCGCCGCCGCGCTACCCGCGGTGCGGGTCGTCACCGAAGGCTCGGCCGAGATCGGCCGTCTGCTGGAGATGTGCGCCGACGACCGCGCCGCGCACTCCCACGGTCCCGCCTCGCTGCTCGGCGGACTGCTCGCCCTGCTCGACGCGGCCGCACCGGCCCCGGCCGGGGCATTGCACGCGGCCGGAACGGCGGTGCTCGCGCGCGCCGAACGTCTCGTCGCACCGGTGGGCGTGGTGGCGCGGGCGCGCAATCGGACCGCGCTGCTCGGGGTGATCGCCACCACGGTGATCGGATTGTCGGAGATCACCGTCGGCGTGCTCTTCTGTAGCGCGCTGATGAACTGAGCGGAGGGGAGACCGGGTGCGGGTCGGCTGGGATCAAGTCTTCGCGTGGCGGCTGCGACGTCAGTATGTGAGCGAGCCCGCGACATCGTCGGTGCCGGAGATCGTCGGCAGGCTGTGCGGGGTCCAGGCGCAGGTGACCTCGTCGGCGGAAACCGCTGTCGCGTTGCGCGGCCGTACCCACGAGCCGGGGGCGCTGACCCGTGAACTGGCGGCGGGCACCCTGGTGAAGACCTGGTCGATGCGCGGCACCCTGCACGCGCTCACCCCGGCCGCCGCCTCGGCGTTGCTTCCACTCATCGCCTCGGCGCGCACCTGGGAGAAACCGGTCTGGCAACGCAATTTCGGCGCGACCCCCGCCGAAGTGATCGCACTCACCGAAGCCGTGTCGACGCATCTGGCGGACACGGTGCTCACCCGTGAGGAATTGGTCGACGCGCTGCTCACCGACAAGGCATTTCATCGGATGGGCGAACAGTTGCGGTCCGGGTGGGGCGCGCTGCTCAAACCACTGGCCTGGCAGGGCGCGCTGTGTCACGGTCCCGCACGGGGCAATCGGGCGACATTCACCAGCCCTGCCCATCTCGTCGCCGAATGGCGGGGCCTGCTCGATCCCGACGCCGCCGCCCCGCTCTCCATCAACGCCTACCTCGACGCCTACGGCCCGGCGACACCGGAATCCTTCGACGGCTGGCTGAGCCGTAACAGCCTGCGCAAGACCACGGTGCGCCGCTGGTTCGCCGACCTCGGCGACGCACTCACCGAAGTCGACATCGACGGCCGCAGCGCCTACATCACGACCGAACACGCCGACGAGTTGGCCGCGACGAAAGCGAAACGCTCGGTACATCTGCTGGGCGCGTTCGACCAGTACGTCCTGGGCCCCGGCACCTCCGATACCGCGTTGCTGCCCGCCGCGCACCGGGCGAAGGTCAGCCGGGCCGCCGGATGGATCGCGCCGCTGGTCCTGGTCGACGGTCGCATCGGCGGTACCTGGGAGATCGAGGACACCCGGGTGACCGTGTCGCCGTTCGACGGCGCGAAGATCACGGCGAAACGCCTCGACATCGCGGTCGCCCGGCTCGCGACGGCCCTCGGTCTCGACAAGCTCACGGTACGCATCGGCTGAATCATCTTGCGCCGCGGCGGACCCGACAGCGAACGGGCCGCACCGTTCGCGCGGGGCAGCGGGAGTCGTTGCGGAGGAACGCATTAGAGTCTCGTCATGACGGAGTACACGCCGGAATCCGGTCGTTGACCGCCACACGCCCACCGCTGGTGCCCGATCTCGGTTTCGGTGGGCGGATGCGGCAGGTCGCCGCGATCGCCGTACCGATCATCCTCACCTCGGCCACGACCGTGGTGGTGGGTGCGACCGATACCGCCCTGCTCGGGCACTACTCGAGCGAAGCGCTCGGTGTCGCCGCGCTGGTGATTCCGCTCTGGATCTTCTCCACCGCGCTCGTCATGCCGTGGGGCTCGGCCACCCAGGTGTTCGTCGCCCGCTGGCACGGTGCGCGCGAGGAGGAATCCATCCGGGGGTTGGCCAGGGCCGGGTTGGTGGGCGCCGTGGTCATCGGCGCGGGTTTCGCGGTGCTGGGCGCGATCGTCACGCCGGTGATCATCGCGTGGACGGCGCCGGTCGGTCTCGACCGCGGCGAGGCGACGGCGATGATGTGGGTTCTGTTGTGCGCGTTGCCGTTCACGGCGGCGACGGGCCACCTCCGTGGGCTGCTCGCGGGTGTGGGGGATACCCGTGCCGCGGCACGGGTCGCGTTGTCGGTGGCGGTGGTGAATCTGTCGGTGTCCTCGGTGCTGATCTTCGGAGCCGACCTCGGGGCCGTCGGGTCGGGAATCGGATCGAGTATCGCGATCGCGATCGGCGCCGCCGTGCTGTACGCGCGTGCTCGTTCGGTCTTCGGGCGTGGCACGCGGAGTCGGCGCGGATCGGATCGGGCGTTGCTGCGTTCCTGGGTCGGGGTCGCGGTGCCCGATGTCGTCTTCGGTGTGGTCAGTTACGGCTCGGAGGTCGCGCTGGCGGCGGTGGCGGCGAGTCTGGGAACGGTGAGCCTGGCGGCGCATCGGATGATGAGCATCTCGATCTCGCTGGTCTGGATGTTCGTCTACGGGACGGCCGCGGCGATGGCGATACTCATCGGGCAGCGGATCGGTGCCGGTGACCGGGACGGCCGCCTGGCGTTCATGCGAGCCGGAACGGTGCTGATGCTGAGTTGGGCCGGGACGACGGCGGTCCTGCTCGCGGTGGCGGCGAAGCCGTTCTTCGGCGTCTTCACCACCGATTCCGCCATGATCGCGGCGGCGGTGGCCGTCGTGTGGTCACTGCCGGTGCTGGCGCCGATCATGGCGATCGGGATGGTGTACGCCGCGCGATTGCGTGCCGCCGCCGACACCAGAGGTGTCATGTACGCGTCGTTGTTCTCGACCCTGTGCGTCACCCTGCCGGTGGTGTGGATGCTCACCGAGGTCTGCCACCTCGGACTCGTCGGCGTCTACTACGGGCTGATCGCGGGCTGGGTGGCGCGCACCGCCGCCACCTACCTGCGCTACCGGCAGATGACAGCGGGCGAAGTCGACTGTTCGACATGACGACAGCACGTCGGGACACCACGCCGACCGAGCCCGATCGAGATGGTGTCCCGACGAGTGCGATTCAGGCGAGTTTCGGGTCCGGCTGAGCGGCGACCGGACGCGGCGCACGCGTACCGAGTCCGATCAATCCCGCCAGCACCGCGATCGCCGCCGTCACATACCAGGTGCGTTGGAAGGCATCGAGGGTTTCGTGCGGACCGGCGGGGGAGCCGAGAGTGGCGACCACCACCGCGACACCGACGGCGAGCCCGATCTGGCGTGACGCGCTGAGCACCGCCGAGCCGGTGGCGAAACGCTGCGGCGGCAGACCCGCCGTGCCCGCGGCGAACGCGGTCGGCAGGGTGAGTCCGACGCCGAGACCGGTGACGAGCATGCCGCCCAATATCCCGCCCGCGTAGTCCGGTTCGAGCGTGATCGAGGACGCCCACCACAGCAGTCCCGCCGCGAAAGCCACCCCGCCCGCCGCGATGACCGGGCCCGCGCCGACCCTGGCGATGAGCCGTCCGGCCAGGATCGCGACGATCGGCACGACCAGTGGTCCGGGCGCGATGGCGAGGCCGGTGCGCAGCGCCGACCACTCCCAGACGTTCTGTGCCCACAGCACGATCGTCAGCAGCATGCCCGCGAACGCCACCTGGAAGAACACCCCGTTGGTCGCCATCAGCGTGAAATTGGGCGCGCGTAGCAACGCGGGGTCGAGTATCGGGCTGTGGTGGCGCGCCGAGGAGACGACGAATCCGATACCGAAGACCACCGCCGCCGCGAACGCGAGCAGCACTCCCAGCGACGTCCAGCCCCAGTCGTGGCCTTTGACCAGCGCCAGAATCATCGCCGCGATGGCGCCGATGAGTAGCAGCGCCCCGAACATATCGGGCAGCGGACCGCCGTCACCGCGCGAATCGGGCAGCTTGCGCAGACCGAGCACGATCGCGGCCAGCCCGATCGGCACGTTCACCAGAAATACCCAGCGCCAATCGATCTCGACGAGGAGTCCGCCGATCACCGGGCCGAGCGCGGCGCCGAGGCCGCCGAAGGCGACCCACAGCCTGACCGCGGTCGCCCGCGACGCGGCGGGTGTCGTCGCGAGCACCAGACCGAGCGAGGACGGGGTGAGCATGGCCGCGCCCACCGCCTGCGCCACCCGGAACCCGACCAGCGACGGCACATTCCCCGCCAGCGCGCACAGACCCGAGCCCAGGACGAAAAGGCCCAGGCCGAGCAGGAATACGGTGCGATTGCTACCCCTGTCGCCGAGCCGTCCGGCCGGAACCAGCAGCGCGGCGAAGACGATGGCGTAGGCGTTGAGCACCCACGAGAGGCCCGACAGGTAGGCCGCGCCGAGATCGCGGGCCATGTCGGGAAGCGCGACGTTGACGATGAACAGATCCAGGCTCGACAGCAGTACACCGATCGAGACGATGGCGAGGACCACCCGGTGGTCGGTCGCCGGGCGCGACGCGACGGAGGTCTGCACGGTCATATTCCGGATCACCCCAGCACTCGTCGGCTCTGGCGGGCGGTGGCGAGCAGGCGACCGCGTTCGTCCCAGATATCGGTGTCGTCCACCGACCATCCGCCGCCGGTGCCGGAATTGGCGGCGTGCACCAGGACCGTCGGCGCGGCGGGCTCGGCGAAATCGGTGTGCAGGTACAGCGACAGCGCGACGGTCGGCACGGCGAGCGGCGCGGTCAGCGTGGGGAAGATCGCGGGCGGCAACGCGTCGGCGAGGATCGCCAGTGCTGCGGCGTCGGTCGTCATCGCGGGCGTCAGCGCGATCCAGGCCGTCATCCACGCGTCGTCCGCGCCGGTCAGCGGCAGCGGCCCGGCCGCGGGCCTGATATCGAAATGCGCGCCGACCGCGACGATCTCGGCCGGTATCCGGAACCGCGCGCACGCTTCGGGTTGCGGCACCCGCGGCGCCGCGCGGCCGGGCCGGTCGGGAACCCGGCTCGTCCCGGTCCTGCCGAAGGTGATCGAGGCCGACGCCACCGACGCGCCCTGCTGCTCGGCGATCACCTCGACTATCTCGGTGCTGCGCCCCAGCGGTCGGGCGACCGCGCGGAAGGTCAGCGCTCCGTCGTCGGGCCGGCCGAGGAAGCGCAGGTCGAGGGTGCGCACGGGGAGATCGAGGCCGCAGGCTCGGCGCGCGACCTCGATCGTCAGCGCGGCGATCACGCCACCGTGCGGACCGGTCCATCCGCGCCAGGTCTCGTCCACATGGGCCCGCCAGCGCTGATCGCCCGCCTCGGCGAGTTCGAACACCGCCGAGGGCGACGTAGTGAGTTGCATCATGCAACGAACTGTAGGGTAGTGAGTTCCTTCAAGCAACCGACTACTCTCGGGTATATGCGAAGGACGAGCTTCGAGGACATGAACTGCTCCCTCGCCCAATGCCTGGAGGTGGTGGGTGAGTGGTGGACGCTGCTGATCGTGCGCGACGCGATCTTCGGGATCACCCGCTTCGACGACTTCCGCGCCCGGCTCGGCATCGCCCGCAATGTGCTCACCCAGCGTCTGGAACATCTTGTCGCCCAGGGCATCATGACCAAGAAGCCCTACCAGTCGAATCCGGTCCGCTACGACTATCGACTCACACCGAAGGGGCGCTCCCTGTGGCTGGTCGTCACCGCCATGCGTCAATGGGGCGACGAGTGGGCCGCCCCGGACGGCCCCCCGGTGGAAACCCTGCACGTGACCTGCGGTCACACCGCTCGGATCGAACCGATGTGTTCGGAATGCGGTGAGCGGGTGCACGGGCGCGAACTGCGGGCGGTCCACGGTCCCGGAGCGAAGGACGACCAGCTGATTCCCGCCGCCGCGCTGCCCAAACCGCCGCGATAGGCTGCGCCGATGGCGGAGCGACGCGTGTCACGGCTGATCGATACCGTGGCCTGGGTGCGTATCGAGGACGGCCGGATCCTGTGCGCGCGTCCGCGCGGCAAGGACATCTTCTACATCCCCGGCGGCAAACGCGAAGGCGCGGAAACCGATCTACAGACATTGCTGCGCGAGATCGACGAGGAACTCACCGTCGCGCTGCGCCCGGAGACCGTCACCCATGTCGGCACCTACGAGGCGGCGATACACGATTCCGCCGACCCGGGCGACGATGTCGTGGTGCGGATGAGTTGCTACACCGCCGAGTACTCCGGAACCCTGGCCGCGAGCAGTGAGATCGAAGAGGTCGCGTGGTTCAGCTACGCCGACCGCGCGCTGGTGCCCCCGGTCGACCAGTTGCTCTTCGACGATCTGTCCGCGGCGGGCAGTCTGTCCTAGACCTGCGCGGCTCACGACATCGGGGCAAGCACGATACGGTCGTCCCATGAAGTCGGTTCGCTACCTGTCGCGCTGGGCCGCGTACGGTCTGGCGGCGCTACCGATCTCACTGGCCCGGGTTCCGGTGCGATTGCGGGTGCCGCGGCGTCTGCTCGGGGCGCGGATCACCCCGCGCGGACTCAGCTGGACACGGGTTCGCCTGCACAGCACCCTCGGCGCGGCCGCCGGGCTCGTCGCGTGGTTCGCCGCGCTACTGGCGACGATCGCCCTGGTGCGGGGCGTGGCCTATCCGCTCGTCGCCGCGCACGATCACGAGAATTCTTGGGGCGGACCGACACTGGGCGGAGCCTGGGCGGTGCACGCCGCGCTGGGCATCGGCCTGCTGCCGCTGTGGGGCGTGCTGCTGGCCGGACTCGGCGCGGTCCAGGTCGGACTCGCCAACCGCTTGCTCGGCCGAACCGGCCCGTGGTGGCCGGTACCGGTTTCGCTGGCCCTCGCGGCGGGCGGCGTGCCGCTGTTCGTTTCGTGGCTGCACCAGATCTGACCCCGGACACGACGAAGCGCACGAACTCACCGATACCGGCGAGATCGTGCGCACGTACGTCGAGGCCCCACGAAAGGTGAGGGACTCAGGTCGAGACGGGTTCGCGTCCCGCGAGCTCGATCAGATGCTGTAGCAGCACGAGGAGCACGTTCTTGGTCGACTCCCGGTTACGGGCGTCGCACAACAACACCGGGGTGCGCGGATCGATGTCGAGCGCGTCGCGCACCTCGTCGATCGTGTAGCGCGGAGCACCGTCGAAGCAGTTGACGCCCACGATGAACGGGAGCCCCCTGCGCTCGAAGAAGTCGACCGCGGCGAAGGAGTTGCTCAATCGCCGAGTGTCGGCCAGTACGACCGCACCGAGTGCGCCACGGGCCAATTCGTCCCACAGGAACCAGAATCGGTCCTGGCCCGGGGTGCCGAAGAGGTACAGAACGAGATCCCGGTCGATGGTGATTCGACCGAAATCCAGCGCCACCGTTGTGGTGTGCTTCTGTTCTACTCCGGACAGATCGTCGACCCCGCTGCTCACCTCGGTGATGAGTTCTTCGGTGCGCAGTGGGGCGATCTCGCTGATCGCGGAGACCATAGTCGTTTTGCCGACGCCGAAGCCGCCGGCGATGAGGATCTTGACCGATGCTGCCAAGTGTGGAGCCGGTCCCGGATTCTGCCGGGACGGGTCATAGTTTTCGGATGCCATCCAGAACCGCTCGCAATACGTTGAGATCACTGGTTCCGGTCTCCGAAACCAATGGGGACCGGAAAATCAATTGGCCCTCGCCGATGAGGTCACCGACGAGGATCTTGGTCACTGCCAAGGGGAGTTTCAGAGTAGCGGCTACCTCGGCAACCGCTTGGGGCACATGGCACAACCGAATGATCTGCGCGTACTCGGGTTCGGTACGGCGCAGGATCGGCGCGTGGTCGGCGAGCATCACCAGGGTGAGGATGTCGAGTTCATACCCGGCGCCCATGGTGCGGCCCCGCGTCACGGCGTACGGCCGGACCAGAGGGCCGGCCGCGTCATCGAACCATTGGTCCCCCGGGCGTGTCATGTCAGACGCGCGGGGGTGGAGAGATAGGTGCCGACGCGTTGAACCGTGACGTTCATTTCATACGCGACCATGCCGAGGTTGGCGGTTTCCGATGCCTGCAACGCGAGGCAGGCATTGGCGCCCGCCGACGTCACGAACAGCACGGCGTGATCGAGTTCGATCACCGCCTGACGCACGCCGCCACCCTCGAATCGGGCGCCGGCGCTGCGCGCCAATCCGTACAGCGTGCAGGACATCGCAGCGAAATGTTCGGCGTCGTCACGGCTCATCCTGGTCGAGCGGCCGAGTAGCAGGCCGTCCGTGGACAACACCACGGCGTGGCGCACCCCGGCAAGCCGGTCCACCAGGTCGTCCAGTAGCCAGTTGAGATCACCGGTTTTGGGAGCGGTCATCGCCTTCCTGTTCCTGATCGTCGGCGAGCTGCGCTCGGCGGCCCTGCCGTGTTCCATTCTCGATGGCAGACATCAAATCTCGTGCCTGTTCGGCGGAACGTTCACGTTCCACCACCTGATGGGTGGCGGTGGGGGTCGGATCTTTCGCCAGCTCGGGGTTGAGACTGGCCTGCCTGCTACGGCGCGGCAGTGCCGGCCTTCCGTCCGGTCCGAGTGGTTGCGCCTGCGGCTGCGCGGGCTGTTCCTGCGGTTGCGCGGGCGGCGCGTACGGCTGGGACTGCGGCACGTACGACGGTGGCGCGTAGGGCTGCTGCACCTGCGGAGGCTGTGCGACCGGTGGCGGTGGCGCCTGGGGTGGCGCCTGCGGCGTGTAGGACTGCGGCGTGTAGGACTGCGGCACATAGGAAGGCGGCACGTACGACGGCGGTGCGGCGGGTTCCGGTACGGGCGCGGGCAGCGCGACGGGTGGAGCCGCCGTGAGTACCGTGGATTCCGATTCGACTGGTCGGCCCGCGGAATCCGCGGCGGAAGTGATGTGGCGCTGCCTGCGCGGATCGAGCTGGCCCGCGGACGGCGTGCTCAGTCCCGGAGCCCCGCCCGACGCCAGCAGCGTGGTCGGAAGCAGGACGATCGCGCGGATGCCGCCGTAGTCGGATTCGGACAGCCGCACCGAGACGTCGTTGCGCAGTGCCAGCTGGGCGACCACGAACAGACCGAGCCGCGAATCCGCCGACAGCGTGGCGACACCGAAATCCGGTGGGTTGCGCAGCATGTCGTTGACCCTGGTCAGCTCGGCCTCGGGCATACCCATGCCCTGGTCGCTGATCTCGAGGACGACACCCTTGCCGACGACGTTGCCCGCGATCTCCACCTTGGACTGCGGCGGCGAGAAGGTGGTGGCGTTGTCGACGAGTTCGGCCAGCAGGTGGATGAGGTCGGCGACGACGGTGCCGACGATATACGCCTCGGGCAGCCGCGCCACGCGAACCCGCGCGTAGTCCAGGGTTTCACCGACCGAGGATCGCACCAGGTCCATCAGTGGGACCGGGTTGCGCCACTGCCTTCCCGGCTGGCCACCGCCGAGGATGATCAGGTTCTCGGCGTTACGACGTTCGCGGGTGGCGAGATGGTCGAGCCGGAACAGGGTTTCCAGCAGCGCGGGATCCTCCTGCTGGTTCTCGGCCTCGTCGAGGATCTCCAACTGCCGGTGCACCACGATCTGGCTGCGGTGGGCGATGTTGAGGAAGACCAGTTTGACACCCTCGCGGGTCCGCGCCTCGTTGACGGCGCCTTCGACCGCGGCGTTGTGCGCCTGTTCGAATGCCGTGGCCACTTCGCCGATTTCGTCGGTGCCGAAGTCGAGGTTGCCGGATTCGGTCGCCGGATCGACCGTTTCGCCGTTGCGCAGCCTGCGCAGCAGGTCGGGCAGACGCTCGTTGGCCAGGGTCAGCGTCTCGTTGCGGAGTCGCTTGAGCCTGCGGATGACCCGGTTGGCGAGCAGCAGCGCGATGAGGAAAGCCAGGATGCTGACGAGAAGTACGCCCGCGCCCGCCCACGCGGAGTTGGACGCGTTGTTCTTGCCGACGTCCACGGCGAGGCCGTGCGCGTTGTGGAACTGGACGTTGTAGACGTCGAGGATCTCGTTGTTGAGCTGTGTGGCCGCCGCCTGCCACTCCGGTATCGACATCGGCAGTGGTTGCAGGCTGGTGGTCCTGGCGCCGCTGGCCACGGCCGCGCTGCGCTGCACGAGCGCGTTCTCCATGAGCGTCACCTGTTGCCAGGCCGGGCTCTGCATCAGCTTCTGCAGGCGCTCGCGCTGGCTGAAGTCGGTGTCGGAGGCCAGGTTGGTGATCTGGGTGTGGTATAGACCCATCTCGTACTGGAAATCTTCCAGCGGAACCGCGAAAGGTTCCTCGCTCAGGGCGATCGCCGCGCCGACGGCGCTGGCGCGGGCGAGCGATTCGCTCGTGTAGAGCACCGCCCTGGAGTCGGACAGCAGGCTCGAGATCTCGGCGTCCGGGGCACTGCCCATGGTCAACCTGGTGCCGCTGGTGACGATATTGCCCAGTTGGTTGTACATGCGGTAGACGTCCAGGGCGGACATGACCCCGGCGTCGATGCCGACCCGCGCCTTGGCGATGTTCTCGAGCAGGCCCGTGTTCGTCTCGAAGTCGCCTTCGGACTGGACCTCGACGAGGCCGAGCTCGACCAGCGCGGCGGATGCTTTGAAGAGGGTGCGGATCGAGGAGTCGAGTTGTGAGCGCGCCGCGGCGAGGGCCGGTGTGACGGACCCGTCGCCGGCGAAGCGGGCGATCGTGAGCTGTCGCTCCAGTTGGAGGGCGCGCACGAAATCGATAGAGGGAACAGACGTTGCCTGCATCGCGGCCGCCCACTCCTCCGCGTGCCTGCCTCGTTCGACGAGGTAGCCGGAGGCACCCACACCAATAACAAGCAGAACCAAGCTCGGGACCAACGCGATCGCGAGTATTCGGGCACGGACACCGGGCCTCGCATTGAACATTGCAACAAAATAACCCACGTCGGCCGTAATTGCTGCATGGTTTCAACCGATTCGATCCGAATTGACAACGCGCGGAAGGATATGTAGGGGGCTCGCCGGAAGCGGTTCGCGGGAGAGGATTGTTTCCTGTGCCGAGAGGTTACCGATAGTTAGATGGTAAGGACGTTCTCATGAGATGTGGGATTTTCGCAGCACCTCGTGCCGCCGGCCTCATCCGACGATCCGCTAAAGGCGCACGTGAAACGATCGCCGAAACGGCCGGTCGAGAGTGTACCGGTAACACCGGCGGCGGGCGGCGGGTCGAAGGTTGCTGTGGCGCAGGCACGCCCGGACACGGATCTCCACATGGAATGCTACTCGCGGGTAACACGTTTGTTCGCAGAGCCCCCGGGGCCGACCGACTCGGTCTGCGTCGAGCCGGCCGGCGCGGCGGACGGCGAATCCGGAAACGCAGCGATCCGGAAACACCGCCGGGTTCAGGTGAGCCGTTCGGCTCCGGTCGGCGGCGGCGGTCCCGCGTCGAGAATCGCTCGCTCCTCGTCGGTCAGCAGCCGAGAGGTATGCCACGGGAGACGGCCGAGCAGTACGTCGGCACCGCCGACCCGGAATTCTCTGGTCGGAAAGCACATCGGCGAGCTGCCGTCACAGCACCCACCGGACAGGTGGAACAAGACCGGCCCGTGCTGTTCGATCAGGCGCCGCAACATGACTTGCGCCGCTTCGGTCAGTTGTACACGATGGACTCGTTTGTGCATCAGCAGGATCCGATTCCGCATCAGAAGAATCCGAGTTCGGTGGGGAAATAGCTGACGAGAAGATTCTTCGTGTGCTGGTAATGGTCCAACATCATCTTGTGGTTCTCGCGGCCGACTCCCGATTTCTTGTACCCGCCGAACGCGGCGTGCGCCGGATAGGCGTGGTAGCAGTTGGTCCAGACCCGGCCCGCCTTGATCGCCCGTCTCATGCGATAGGCGCTGTCGGCGTGCCGTGTCCACACCTCGGCGCCGAGGCCGTAGAGGGTGTCGTTGGCGATCCGGACGGCCTGATCGACGGTATCGAAACAAGTCACCGAGACCACCGGTCCGAAGATCTCCTCCTGGAAGATGCGCATCGTATTGGTGCCCTCCAGGATCGTCGGGGCGATGTAGTACCCGCCAGGCAGGCCGTCGACCTCGCGTGCTTCCCCTCCGGTGAGCACGCGCGCCCCTTCCTGCCTGCCGATATCGATGTAGGGCAGTATCTTCTGGTATTGGTCGTTGCTCGCCTGTGCTCCGATCATGGTGGTGTCGTCGAGCGGATGGCCGCCCTTGATGGCCCTGGTCCGATCGACGCAGCGGGCCAGGAACTCGTCGTAGATCGAGGAATGGATCAGCGCCCGTGACGGGCAGGTGCACACCTCGCCCTGGTTGAGGGCGAACATGACGAAACCTTCGACGGCCTTGCCGAGGAAGTCGTCGCCGTGCGCCATCACATCGGGCAGAAAGATGTCGGGGCTCTTGCCGCCGAGTTCCAGGCTCACCGGAACGATGTTCTCGCTGGCATATTGGAGGATCAGCCGTCCGGTGGTCGTTTCCCCGGTAGAAGCGATCTTCGCGATCCTCGGGCTCGACGCCAGCGGTTTGCCCGCCTCCACACCGAAACCGTTGACCACGTTCAGCACCCCGGGCGGCAACAGATCGGCGATCAGTTCGACGACGAGCAGGATCGATGCCGGAGTCTGTTCCGCGGGTTTGAGTACGACGCAATTTCCGGCGGCCAGCGCGGGCGCGAGTTTCCACCCCGCCACCAGGATCGGGAAATTCCAGGGAATGATCTGTCCGACGACGCCGAGAGGTTCGTGGAAGTGATAGGCGACGGTGTCGGCGTCTATTTCGGAGATTCCGCCCTCCTGGGCGCGGATGGCGCCCGCGAAATAACGGAAGTGGTCGACGGCGAGCGGGAGATCCGCGGCGAGTGTCTCCCGGACGGGTTTGCCGTTGTCCCACGTCTCGGCGACGGCGAGCGGTTCGAGGCTGTTCTCGATCCGGTCGGCGATCTTGTTCAGAATGACCGCGCGTTGGGTGGTCGGGGTGGCCGCCCAGGAATCGGTGGCCCGGTGCGCGGCCTCCAACGCCATGTCGACGTCGGCGGCGGTGGAACGGGCCACCGCGCAGAAGGTCACGCCGTCGACCGGTGCGGGATTCGTCGAAGTATCGACCCTCCACCGGGGTGGCGCGGCGCAGGTGGGAGACATCGGCTTTGAGGGTGCTCGCCGACACGGCCGATCGCCGTAGACGGCGGCGTGCAATTGCTCGGGGGCATACCCCTGGGGTTCGAGCGCGAGCAGGGCGAGTATCTCCAGCTGACGTGGTGGCAACGGGACGGGCCTGCCGTCGCGCAGCAGCCGTGCGGTGCCGAGACATTCGAGCCGGATTCCCGGTTCGGGTCCTGGCCCCGCGGTGCGCAGCAGGGTTTCGGCCGCGACGACGAGGGCGCGTACCGAGGTCATCATGGCCGGATGGGATCGCTCCCAGCGACTGGACAGGTCGAGGACGCCCAACTGGCGGCCGTCCGTTCCGTGGACCGGCGCGGAGTAGCAGACCCAGCCGTGCAGGGCCGCCACCAGGTGTTCGGCCGAGAACACCGTCACCGGGCGGTCGGTCTTCAGCGCGAGCGACAAACCGTTGGTGCTCATCTGTGTTTCGTTCCAGCAGCCGCCCGGCGCGAAGTTCACCGATTCGCCCTGTTTCCTGATGGCCCTGTCGCCGCAGGTCCACACGATGGTGCCGTCGTTGTCGGTGACGGCGGCGACGAATCCGGCGTCCTCGGCGATACCGCGCAGCTGATCGCCGAGCTGGGTGATGGGCGCGCGCAACGGCGATCGCGCCCATCGATCCGAGACGTCGTCCAGTCCCGGCGCGACCGTGCGGCCCGGATCGACCGTCCGCAGGGAACGCTGCCAGGACTGTGCGACCTCGGTGCGCAGCAGCGGGGTGCGCGGGGTCGATCGGGCCGCGGCGTGCGACGCGGTCGCCCACCGGACCCACTCCTTTTCCAGTTCCGCCCGCTGTCGGTTGAGGGTGCTGTGCGGTGCCACCTCGCGAACCCCATCGTCAGTGCTGTCCGGTCGACATTCGTATGCCCCGCACCCGCCCCGAGGGGCGGCCTCCGGCACTTCGCTGAGCCGACTCACGAATTCGTGCACCCATCATTGCGTACGCACGGACGTTCGTGGAAGGTTTCGCGAGTCGACCGCGCCGCGTCATCGTGATCAGCGGCCTTGACGCCGACAGTCCTACTTCACGACGAAAATTCCTGCAACATCGGCATTCTTGATCGGCGTCTGGGCGTTGCGCTGGCCGGCGCACATCACATCGACGGTCACGATGGTCGCGTCCACCACGGTGCCCGAGGGCTCCTGTTCGGTACCTGTCTGCTGTTTGACGAATTTGGTGATCGTCATCCGCTTGGTGTCGGCATCCTGGGTGACGTATTCGCTGCACGGGGTGTCGCCCCCCTGATTGAGTGCCCGTTCGATATCGGTACACCCGGTGAGCAGCAGCGCCGTCGCCGCCATCGTGAATCCGGTTCGTGCCACCGTGGCGTTCATTGTCGAGCTCCTCTGTTCCTCTGGCATCGTCGAGCGGTGGGCCGCCGCGATTGCCACGAGAGTATGGGCACACGACGCTCGCGTGCACGCGCGGGCGACGTCGGCGACCCCGGTCCCCGCGCGGTGTCAGCGGGCGAAGGTGCGCAGCGGCACGTTCAGTTCGGCGGGGGTGAGTGAGCCGTGATGTCCGATCAGCGCCGACTGCAACGGTTCCGCACCGGATCGCACGACCGCGCGCGGACCCCGCGCGGCGACCACGAGATCGCCTATCCGGTCCGCGATCTCGGATGTGACGACCGGACCGAACCAGCCGCGACCGATGACGTCCTCGCGTGTGCGGACCTCGAAGTCCGCGCCCAGGTGGGCCAGCCAGGCGTCGGCGACATCGGCGGCGGCGCCGTCGGCGGTGTAGACGTGCCGGGCCCGGGGCTCGCCGCCGAGTTGTACTACACCGTCGCGCAATTCGGCGACGGTGTCGAAGTCGACGGTGGATTCCAGTTCGACCATGCCGTGGTCGGCGGTCACCAGCAGGGCGGCGTCGGGAGGCAGATGTGCCGCGATGGTGTCGACGAGACGGTCGACGTGGGCGAGTTCGTAGGACCACGCGTCCGAGGACGGCCCTCGCACGTGTCCGGTCGTGTCGAGATCGCCGTGGTAGGCGTAGACCAGTGCGCGGTCATTCGCGCGCAGGGCGGTGACGACGCCGTCGACCAGATCGCCGAAGGACAGGCTCGGCCGAAATGCGCAGCCGCGCAACACCGCCCGGGTCAGACCGGATGTCGCCTGATAGCCGGGGGCGACCTGGGTGACGGTGACGCCGTCGGTGGCCGCCCGTTCGAAAACGGTGGCCGTCGGCTGGAATCGTTCGGGGACGAGTTCGCGTAGCAGGTCGACCGTCGGGCCTTCGCCGTTGAGCCGCCAGCGTAGTGAATTCACCAGTCGGTCGTGACCGGGTACGCGCATGAGATAGCCGACGATGCCGTGGCTGCCCGGCGGTACTCCCACTCCGAGCGAGGCGATACTCGTCGCGGTGGTGCTGGGGAATCCGGCGGTGAGAGTGACGGGGTCGCCGCCGCTCAGGAATGGCGCGGCAGCGGCGCGCTGTGCCAGCGCCTCGGCCCCGAGACCGTCGATCAGCAGGACGCACACGCGTCGTGCGGTCAGGCCGAGGCCGAGGCGGTCCACCTCATCGGGCACCCCGAGGCAGGCGAGCACGGACGGGAACAGATCTGACAGGGAACCCGAACCGTAGCGGGGCGCGTCTAACACGGTATTCAGCGTGCCAAGGCCGACGCGTCCCGAGCAAGGGATATCGGGAATATCAGGCCTGCCCGGTTTCGAACCGGAAGATCTTGTCGTCGCGGACCATGAATCGCCAGTTGGTCCGCATCGACCCCCAGCGCGTGTTGGTGTAGTCGGCCACCAGTTCGGTACCGCCGTCGACGACGTCCTCGATCCGCATGCGGCCGTTGCTGTCGAAGACTTCCGAGTCGGTCCACTGGGCGAGATTGCGTTCGACGCCGTCGTCGGACATGGTGGCGTCCTCGGTGAGCAGGCCGTAGAAGCGATCGCGGTCGTGTTCGTTGAGTGCGGTCACGAACTTCTCGACCACCGGATTCAGCGGTGCGGTCATCTCGGTCATCCTCTCGTGATCGGTGTGCGAGTAACGAGAAGCAAATATCCCGCATCCCACTCTAGGGTCAGTCGGCGTCGCGCGTCGGCCGCGACGCGGTCAGCGCGGGCCGGAGATCAGATCGGTGAGCGTGCGGAGTATGTCATCGACCAGTTCGGGAGCGGTGGTGCCGAGTTCGGCACTGCGCTTCTCCAGGTGTCCGTCGGTCCAGAGCGAGGCGAGACCGTGTCCGATTCCCCACCAGGTCAGGCCGAGTATCTCGGCTTTGGCGGCCGGTAGCAATCCGGCGGCGACCGAGTCGGCTATGGCGTCGGTGAGGAGCGCGAACGCGGCATCGGCCGCGACGATCGTGTCCGGATGTTTTTCGGGCTGGGACAGTTCGGGGCGGAACATGAGGCGGAAGTGTGCCGGATGTTCGCGGGCGAATCGCACATAGGCGGCAGCCAACGCCGCCAGCGTGTCCATCGGATCGCCGGTCGCGGCGGCGCGGGTCGCGGTGAGTTCGGCGGCGAGCAGTTCGAATCCCCGGGTGGACAGCGCCGCGAGCAGTGCCGCGCGGTCGGCGAAGTGGTGGTAGGGCGCGCCCGTGCTGACGCCCGCCTCCCGGGCGACCCGGCGCAGACTCACCGCGGCGATGCCCTCGGTGTCGATCAGGCGCAGGCAGGCGTCCATCAGCGTGTCGCGCAGTGCGCCGTGGTGGTAGCTGGTCCGCTTCACCATCCGAGCGTATGCGAATGACCCCGGGACGACCCCGAGCTGACCCTGGACAGATAATCTATGCAGTGCTTAGATTATCTGAGCGGCGCTCAGTTCAAGTGTCGCACCGACACCTCCGAAATGGACAGGCATATGAGCACACGGGTACTCGTCACCGGCGCTACGGGGTTCGTCGCGGGCCATTGCATCGCCGAACTGCTCGAACACGGCTATGCCGTACGGGCCACGGTTCGCGACCTCGGCAAGGTCGACCGACGCGCACATCTGATCACCCTGGCCGAACGTCTGGGCGGCGAACTGGAATTCGTCGCCACCGACCTCGACCACGACACCGGCTGGGCCGACGCGGTCGCGGGCTGCGACTACGTCATGCACGTGGCCTCGCCGTTCCCGACCGCGCCACCGGCCGACGACGACGACCTCGTACGGCCCGCCGTGCAGGGAACGTTGCGGGTCCTGCGCGCGGCGGCGGCCGATCCCGGCGTGCGCCGGGTGGTCCTGACCTCCTCGGTTGCCGCCGTCGCCTACGGCCACGACGTCGACGAGCTCAGGACCGAGGCGGATTGGTCGGTGGTCGACCGGGTTCCGGCCTACCAGAAGAGCAAGACCCTGGCCGAACGGGCCGCGTGGGAGTTCATCGAGAACCGAACCGCCGGGCGCGAACTGGAATTGGCGGTGGTGAATCCGGGCATGGTCCTCGGACCCGTGCAGAGCGCGACGGTCACCAGTACCTCGCACGAACCGGTGCGCAGGCTGCTGGTCAGGGACGCGCCGGGTTCGCCGCGCGTCGCGTGGGCTCCGGTGGACGTGCGTGATCTCGCGGTCGCGCACCGGCTCGCGATGGAGACCCCCGAGGCGGCCGGTAATCGCTACATCTGCGCGGGCGAACCGATGTGGATGGCCGACATGGCCCGGATACTCGCCGACGAATACAACCCGCGCGGATTCCGCGTGACCACCAGGGTCCTCCCGGACTGGCTGATCCGCACGGTCGCGTTGGCCGACAAAGGCATTCGCCTGGTCGTGCCGACCCTCGGCCGCGCCGAACACGTGCGTGCCGACAAGGCGCGAGCCGAACTCGGGTGGACGATGCGGCCGGTGCGGGATTCCCTGCTCGACACCGCCGAAAGCCTGATCGAATCGGGCGTGGTTCCGGTGCCTCGGGGCGCGGTCGCCGCGCGTGAGGCGAAACCGGCGAGCGTGTAGGGGGCGAGATGCTGATCGCGACACTGATCGTCACCGTCACCGTCACCGTCATCGGGATCGTGCGCCGGGTGCGCGGCCGGGCCGCCAAGTCCGGCGACTCCGCACGGACGCGAATATTGCGCGCCCGCCTGGCGCGCGTGTCCGGGCGGGCTCGAAACGCCGCGAAGAACGCCCTGCGCCGACCCGTTCCCGCGATGGCGACAGTGGCGGCATTGTTCTCGGTCGCCCTGGCCGCCGGAGCGTTGGCTCCGTGCTGAACCTCCGCGTGCCGAACCTTTCGGTGGCGGACCGCGTGGCCGATGGCGGAATGGAAGCGGGCCCGGTAGACAGGAACCGTGACTGCGCAGCGTAAATTCCGGTTCGGCGTCAATATGGTGGTCCCGAAATCTAGGACCGCCTGGGTCGAGAAATGCAGGCGGGCAGAGGAACTCGGCTACGACGTGATCGGGATCGCCGATCATCTCGGCGTGCCTGCTCCCTTTCCCGCGATGATCCTGGCGGCCGAGGCCACTCGACGGGTGCGGCTGAACACCTTCGTCCTCAACACGCCGTTCTACAACCCGACTCTGCTGGCCCGTGACGTCGCGACCGCGGATCTCTTCACCGACGGCCGGATCGAACTAGGCCTCGGGGCGGGCTACGTGAAGGCGGAATTCGAGGCGGCGGGTATCCCGTTCGAGAGTGGCGGCGCACGAGTCGACCATCTGGAGCGGACGGTCACCACACTGCGGAAATTGTTCGCCGACCCCGAGTACCTGCCCCGTCCCGTGCAGCAGCCCGGTCCGCCGCTTCTCGTGGCGGGCTGGGGCGATCGACTGCTGTCGGTAGCCGCCGAACACGCCGATATCGTGGCGTTGACCGGGGCAGCGACCACGGCGGCCGGAACCCTGCGGGTCGCCGGACCCGCCGAGATGGCCGATCGGGTGGCCTTCGCACGCGAGCGGCTCGGGGAGCGCGCGGACGAGGTGGAATTCAATCTGCTGATCCAGTGGGTGCTGCCCCGCAGTGAGGTGCCCGCCCTGGTCGCGGACTTCGGCGCGGTCCTGCCCGCCGAAGTCGACGGACAGCCCGAGCGGTTGCCCATCGTCCTCGTCGGTTCCCCCGAGGAGATCGCCGAGCGCGTGATCGACCTGCGGGAAACCTACGGATTCGGCTACTTCACCGTGCTCGAGCCCAGCATGGAAACCTTCGCTCCCGCCATGGAGATCCTGCGCTCGCTCGACTGAACTTCGTGGCTACTCCGACGGTGTCCTGTTGTGCCAGAGCAGGGAATATCGCCACATCAGTCTGCGGCGCAGGCGAGCGCCCGGCATCGCTTCGTGGGCGGCCGTCCTGATCTCGCGCAGGGTTTCGCGCGGTTGCGCCAGCGGCGCGGGATCGGTGACGGTCGGGTGCAGCAGATCTACGAGCCGGATGACCGGGATCAGCGGCAGGTACAGCGGGTCGCGGAGCGGGCTCATCTTCCACAGTCCGATCACCGCGAGCGTGCCGCCAGGTGCGACCAGTCGGCGCAGCGCGGCGAGTCCTTCCCGCAACGGCACATGGTGCAGGCTCGCCACCGCCGTGACGAAGTCGAAACTGCCCTCGAGGTCACGGAAGTCGGTGCGGCGGTATGTGACTCCGGCGGCGGGGATCGTCCGGGTGAGCACTTCCGTGTCGAGGTCGACCCCGAGTACCGATTCGCATCGGCGGGCTATTTTTCCGGCGAGTAATCCGTCGCCATAGCCGATATCGAGCGCGGTGCGCGCGGTCGCCGGAATCCGGTCGAGCAGCCAGCGGTGGTAGTGGGTGTTGTGGTTCCAGTACGGGTCGGCGCTCACGTCTCGATATTACCGAGCCGGTGATGGTTCGGAATCGAAAACACTTGCCGATCAACATGATTCGTTCGGTATGCACATTCATACATATTAGACACTATTGTGATTTACATCACATCATACGGGGCATTTTGTCGGTGTCGCCTGGCATGTTGTACCCATGCCTTCTTCCGCTTCCGTCGCTTCCGCCTATCCCGCACTCCTCGAGCGCGGTGACGAGACCATCCGGGTGATCGGTGCTCGCGAGCACAATCTGCGCAATGTGTCGCTGGAGATTCCGAAGAACAACATCACGGTGTTCACCGGGGTGTCGGGGTCGGGGAAATCCTCGATCGTCTTCGACACCATCGCGGTGGAATCCCAGCGTCAGCTCTACGCCACGTTCCCCGCCTTCATCCTGAATTTCCTGCCGCGCTACGAGCGCCCGCACGCCGAGGCGATCGAGGGCCTCAACGCGCCGGTCATCATCGATCAGCAGCCGGTCGGCGGCGGACCTCGCTCGACGGTGGGCACCATGACCGACATCTACTCGATGGTGCGCGCCATGTTCGCGCGTTTCGGCAGCCCTTCGGCCGGATTCGTCTACCACTACTCCTTCAACGTGCCCCAGGGCATGTGTCCCGATTGCGACGGACTCGGCTACACCGTGCGCGCCGATCCGGACCGCATGCTCGATCGGAGCCGATCACTCAACGAGGGCGCGATCCTGTTGCCCGGCTACGCGGTCGGCAGCGGAGACTGGCAGCTCTACGGCAAATCGGGGCGTTTCGACCCGAACAAGAAACTGTCGGATTACAGCGAGGAGGAATTCCACGACTTCCTCTACGGCACGGGCGGCAAGGTCGAGGTGTCCTTCGCCAAGGGCACCTGGGAAGCGAATTACGAAGGGCTCGCGGCCAAATTCACCCGCACCCGGCTCCAGCGCGACACCTCGACGCTGAGCGAGCGCACCCGCGAACAGATGCAGAAATACCTCACCGACGGTGTCTGCCCGACGTGCCACGGCGCCCGGCTCAACGCCGCCGCGCTCGCGACGAAGATCGACCGACGCACCATCGCCGACTGGTCGGCCATGCAGATCACCGACCTGATGACGGTGCTCGACGAGATCAGCGACCCCGCGGCGCTCGGCCTGGCCGACGCCATCCGCACCGCCCTGCGCCGGGTCGCCGATATCGGTCTCGGTTACCTCAGCCTCGATCGCGCGACCTCGACCCTGTCCGGCGGCGAGGGGCAGCGGCTGAAGATGATCAAACACCTGGCGAGCACCCTGGTCGGATTGACCTACATCTTCGACGAACCCAGCGTCGGCCTGCACCCGCGCGATGTCGGGCGGCTGAACTCGCTGCTGTGCGCACTGCGCGACAAGGGCAATACCGTGCTCGTCGTCGAACACGATCCCGATGTCATCCGGATCGCCGACCATATCGTCGATGTCGGTCCGCGTGCGGGCGTGCACGGCGGCAATGTGGTCTTCGAGGGCACCTTCGAGGAGTTGCGCGTCGCCGACACCCCCACCGGCGCGGGTCTGCGGCGGCCGTTCCGGGTCAAGCAGACATTCCGGAAATCCGACGGAGCGTTGCGCATCGAACACGCCGACGTGCACAACCTCAAGGATGTCTCGGTCGATATCCCGACCGGGATCCTCACCGCGATCACGGGCGTGGCGGGTTCGGGCAAGAGCAGTCTCATCCGCGACGTCTTCGTGCGCACCCATCCCGACGCCATATTCGTCGACCAGTCGGCCATCGCGGCCTCCTCGCGATCCACCCCGGCGACCTATCTCGGCCTCATGGACCCCATTCGCAAACTCTTCGCCAAGGCGACGGGGGAGTCGCCGGGACTGTTCAGCTTCAACTCCGACGGCGCGTGCGGGCAGTGCGAGGGGCGCGGGGTGATCATCACCGAGATCGCCTACATGGATCCGGTGACCACCCACTGCGACGCCTGCGACGGACGTCGATTCTCCGACGCGGTACTCGTGCACACCCTTCGCGGCAAATCCATCGCCGACGTGCTGGCGATGTCGGCGGAGGAAGCGCTGGAATTCTTCGCCGAGAAGGCATTGCACGCCAAGTTGCGCACGATGAACGAAGTGGGCCTGGACTATCTGAGTCTCGGCCAGGCCATGAGCACGCTGTCCGGCGGTGAGCGTCAGCGCATCAAACTCGCCACCCAATTGCAGAACACCGGAACCGTCTACGTCCTCGATGAGCCGACCACCGGCCTGCACATGTCCGACGTCGACACACTGCTCGCGCTGATGGACGGCCTCGTCGACCGGGGCAACACGGTCATCGTCATCGAACACAATCTCGACGTGGTCGCGCACTGCGACTGGGTGATCGATCTTGGCCCCGACGGCGGCAAGGACGGCGGCGAGATCGTGTTCACCGGAACCCCGGCCGCCTTGCTCGACCATCCGCGCTCACTGACCGGGGAGTACCTGCGCCGATACAAGGCGGGCTGACCGGATCGTGGCAGTGCGCCGACCCGACGGTCGGCGCACATCACGCGCCGGAGGGCGAACTCAGCGGGCGCCGCCGTTGACATAGAGGGTCTGACCGCTGACGTAGGAGGCGTCGTCGCTGGTGAGGAAGGCGATCACCGCGGCGACCTCCTCCGGTCGGCCGACGCGCCCGAGCGGGGTTCGCGCGGCGGCGCTCTCGCGGTGCTCGTCGGCCGACATGCCGACCCGTTCCGCGGTGGCAGCCGTCATGGCGGTGGCGATATGGCCGGGGGCGACCGCGTTCACCGTGATGTCGTACGCGCCGAGTTCGAGCGCCGGGGTCGCGGTGAGTCCCTGTATTCCGGCCTTGGCTGCGGGCGTAGTTCGCCTGGCCCCGATTACCCAGTGCCGAACGGCTGGACAGGGAGACGATCCTGCCGTAGCGCTGGGCGACCATGTACTTCTGCGCCGCCTGGGTGCAGTGGAAGACGCCGGTGAGGTTCACCGAGAGCACCGACTCCCAATCATCCTGGGACAGCCGGAAGAACAGGTTGTCGCGGGTGATCCCGGCATTGTTGACCAGGATGTGCGGACCGCCGAGCTCCTGCGCGATCGTCGCGAAGACCTCGCGCACCGTGGCACGGTCGGTGACATCGCAGACGTAGGCCGTCGCCTGCCCGCCCGCCGCGACGATCCGCTCGACCGTGTCCTCGGGCGGTTCACGATCGAGGACCGCGACCCGCGCACCCTCGGCGGCCAGACGTAACGCGGTGGCCGCGCCGATGCCTTGGGCCGCTCCGGTGACCACGGCGGTGCGGTCGGTGAATCTGTTCATTCTCTTCACTCCTCGAGGGATTTCGGTGTGCACCGGTGTCAGAACGCGCTCACGCCGGTCAGCGCACGCCCGATCAACAGTTTCTGGATCTGACTCGTGCCCTCGTAGAGGGTCATCACCTTCGCGTCGCGCAGGTATTTGCCGACGGGGAATTCGTCGATGAATCCGTAGCCGCCGAAGACCTGGAGTGCTCGGTCGGCGGAACGGACGGCGGCTTCGCTGGCGAACAGTTTGGCCTTGGACGATTCGACGGCGAATTCCCGGCCGCGATCGATCAGATCGGCCACCCGCCACACCAGCAGCCGGGCGGCGTCCACATCGAGCGCGATATCGGCCAGCAATTCCTGGACGAGTTGGTGTCCGGCGATGGGTTTGCCGAATTGTTCACGCTGCGTCGAGTATTCGACCGCCGCCTCGACGCAGGCCCTGGCCAGTCCGACGCAGCCCGCGGCCACCGACATCCGGCCTTTGGCCAGCGCCGCCATCGCGACACCGAAACCCTTGCCGACACTGTGCAAGCGGGCGCTGTCGGGTACCCGCACCCCGTCGATGACCAGTTCGGCGGTGGCTTGGCCGCGCAGCCCGAGTTTGCCGTGGATCGGGCGGGCGGTGAAGCCGGGGGAGTCGGTGGGCACGAGGAACGCGGTGATCCCCCGGTGCCCTTCGCCGCCGGTGCGGGCGAAGACCAGGGCGATATCGGCCCAGGTGCCGTTGGTGATGAAGATCTTGGTGCCCGACAGCACCCCAGTCGTCGCCGTCGCGGACGGCGGTGGTGCGCAACCGCGCGGCGTCGGAGCCGGTGCCCGGTTCGGTGAGCGCGAAACAGCCGAGTGCGGTTCCCGCGGTCAGCCGCGGGAGCCAGTCGCGTTTCTGCTCGTCGGTGCCGAAGGAGCGGATCGATTTGGCGACCAGGCCGAGCGACACCGAGACGATGCCGCGCACCGCCGAGTCTCCGCGGCCGAGTTCTTCCAGGACCAGGCAGTAGGTCAGGTGATCACCGCCGCTGCCGCCGGATTCCTCGGGGATGGTGAGACCGAGGAATCCGACGTCGCCGAGCGCGCGCACGATCGCGGTGTCGACCGACTCCGCTCGATCCCACGCCGCAGCGTGCGGTGCGATCTCCCGATCGACGAAATCGGACGCCAGCGCCTGGGCGGCGGACTGCTCGTCGGAGAGTTCGAGATTCATGCGACTCCCAAAAACTAACGGTGCAAGTTAGCGTCGAGGCTAGCCGCCGTAAACTTACGGTGCAAGTTTCGATTAGATTGGGATATCCCCACGTCGACGAGAGGTGAGAATGGGCCGTCCGCGCACCCCGCTGCTCAGTCGTGACCGCATCGTCGCGGCCGCGCTAGAGCTCGCGGATACCGAAGGGCTCGACGCGGTATCGATACGTCGCCTCGCCACCGCGCTCGGCGTGCGCGGGCCCTCGCTGTACAACCACGTGGCCACCAAGGACGCGCTGCTCGACGCCATGGTCGACACCGTCCTGGGCACCGTCGACCTGTCGATGTTCGACGGCGGACCTGATTGGTACACGGCGCTGCGCACCTGGGCCAGGTCCTATCGGACGGCACTGTCGCACCATCCGAATCTCGTTCCGGCACTGAACCAGGGCATGGGCCGTCGTCCGAACGCACTACGTCAGGCCGACGCGGTCTTCGGCGGACTGGTCGCGGCCGGATGGCCACGACGTGAGGCCACCCAGGTCGGCGCGCTCATGCGCTTCTTCGTCACCGGATCGACCCTCGGATCGTTCGCGGGCGGATTCCCCGACGACGCCACGGTCTACCGGGGTTCGTATCCGCACCTGGGCGAGGCGCATCTGCTCGCCGGAAAACAGCGCGATATCGATGACGCCGCCTTCGAAACGGGACTGGCGGCCCTGCTCGACGGACTCACGCTGAAGTTCGAGGTGCTGCGCGCCTCGACGCCGTGAGCGCGCGGCCGAGAACGACGTGGGCGCTGTCGGGGTCCGGTCCGGTAGTCCTCCCGATGGAACAGCGGGTGGTGCTTCAGGACGCGCGCGCGGTCAGCCAGTCCGGGAATTCGGTGAGGTCGCCCAGGATCACGTCGGCGCCCGCGTCGCGCAGTTCCTCGGCGTCGCACGGGCCCGTGGTCACGCCGACCGCGAAAACCTCCGCGGTCCGCGCGCCGACCATATCGCCCGCGTGGTCGCCGACGAAAATGCTCGCACCGTAGGTGCGCAGCACCTCGGCCTTGCCCGCCGACCACAGATCGCCCGCCAGATGGTGGACGTCCCAGCCGAGTTCGTCCAGGTGCAGTTGCGCCAGCGGCTGGTGTTTGCCGGTGACCACGAGAACCCGTCCACCGCGCTCGCGCACCGCGGCCATCGCCGCCTCCGCGCCCGGCAGTGCCGGAACATGCGGCACGATCGAGGGATACAGCTCGCGATATCGGGTGACCAGCGCCGGAATCAGCGCTTCCGGCGCGCCCGCCTCGGCGAGCAGCAGCGCCAGCGGCGGACCGAGCCGGTTCGAGAATTCCTCCCCGTCCAAGGCCAGTTCGAATTCCGCACCGACCCGGTCGATGGCCTTCGCGACGCCGGGGCGCGAATCGATCAACGTCATATCCAGGTCGAAGCCCACCGTGAACGTCACCGCACGACTCTATCGCCGATATGCAACCGGTAAGGGTGAGCTTCGCTACTCATCGCGGTGGCGGCTCGGCCAGTGCCGAGTTGTCCTCGGGTGCGTCGACCGGATCGTCGGGCCGCCATGCCTGACGCACGCCGGGCACGCCTGCCTCGACCACGAATCCGGCGCGGGTGCTGATCGGCGCACCGGGCGTGCGAATGTAGGGAACGACCCGGAAATCGTTGCGCCACAAACGATGATCCAGTTCGACGCGGACGTACCCGCGTTGCGCGTTGAAGAATTTCACGTCCGGGTTCGCGTCGAGCAGCAGGCGCCCGGTGTCGTTCATGTCGGCTCCGTCGCGGCCGGTGCTGATCGAAGTCCCGATGAATTCCGAGGCGACGACGGGGGATCGCGGATCGGAGTAGTCGCCGCGTAGATCGACCGCGCAGTTCTGATGACGGTCACCGGTGATGACGACCATATTGTCCACCTCGCGCCGGGCGGCGGCGCCCAGCACGGCGTCGCGGTCGGCGACGTAGCCGTCCCATCCGTCGGTGCCGACGGCGATATCGGGTCCGGGATCGTAATCGGACTGTCCCATCGCGACCTGATTCCCGATGATCTGCCATCGCGCGGTCGACCGGGTGAAACCGTCGATCAGCCAATCCCGTTGAGCCGCGCCGAGAATTGTGCGGTCGGCGGCGAAGCGGTCCTCGCAGTCCTCGACCAGGCCGCCGTCACCGCATGCCTGTGCCGTGCGGTACTGGCGGGTGTCGAGCATGGTCAGGTCGGCGAGATCGCCGAAGGTGTAGCGGCGGTGCAGGCGCAGGGACGGGCCGGACGGCATCTGCGCGAGCCGCAGCGGTTGGTGTTCGTACATCGCCTGGAAGGCGGCGGCGCGGCGGCGACGGTACAGCCACCGCAACCGATGGATGTCGAGTCCGGTTCCGGGAGATTCGCCCGCCCAGTTGTTGTCGACCTCGTGATCGTCCATGGTGACCACCCAGGGGAACGCCGCGTGCGCGGCCCGGAGCGCGCCCTCGGACTTGCCCTGGGCGTAGAGCAGTCGGTATCCGGCCAAATCGACCGCTTCTTCGCGGGGAAACGGCGCGAGCGGCGCGTCGGCGCGTCCCCTGGTGAAGGTCTTCTCGTAGATGTAGTCGCCCAGATGGACGACGAGATCGAGATCCTCCGCAGCCATGTGCTCGTAGGCGGTGAAATGCCCGGAACTCCAGGACTGACAGGAGGCGAAGGCGAATCGCATCCGTTCGACGGCCTGTCCCTGCGCGGGCGCGGTGCGGGTCCGTCCGGCCGGGGAGATCGCGGAACCCGCGCGGAATCGGTAGAAGTACCAGCGGTCGGGTGTGAGCCCGTGCACCTCCGGGTGCACGCTGTGGCCGAGTTCGCGGGTGGCCACCGCACTGCCGCGCGCGGCGATCAGGCGGAACTGCGCGTCGTGGGCCATCTCGTAGTCGACGGTGACGGGCGCGCGTGCCATCCCGGCGAGCCCGTCGGGAGCCAACGGGTCGGGGGCGAGCCGCGTCCACAGCACCGCCCCGTCCGGGGTGGGATCGCCCGAGGCGACACCGAGCGAGAAGGGGTGACCGAGCAGACGCGGTGCGGCGAATCGCGCACTGGAGGCATTCGCCGCACCGGCCAGTAGCGCCGCCGATCCGGCAGCGCCCATCTGTATCAATCGCCTGCGGGACAGGGCCATATCTCAGGGTAGATCAAATGGAGACGGCCTCTCCGATTCCGGTGCTGCCCCGTCGACGACGCGGTTGTGGTTCGGCGAGCGGGTCAGAAGCAGACTTCGACACTTCCCAGTGGGAAGCAGAGGACGACCGATCCGGTCTGGGTGACGCCGGGGGAGGTGGATGAGGGCGTCGCGGCCGAAGCGATCGGAGCCGCGATGACGCCCAGAGACAATGTGATGGCGGTGGCAGCAAACACCCGTCTGGCTTTCGAAGACATATCGTGACTTCCTTTGCTCGTACCGGTTGAATTCCTCTAGCGGGTCGCCCCCCAGTGTTCGCCGGGAACGCGAGAGTTACCAGACACGAAAACATCAAGATGAGCGCGGGGAAATACCGATGCGAACACGGGTGAGCTATCGAGGAGTAACCCCGTAACGGTTCGCGAATAATACCGACGGGCGGTCAATTCGTGCGTAAACCTGCCGTGACCATCATTTTCCCCCGCTTCGGTAACCGTGACGGTTCGGTGACCAGACAACAACGCGCAGGCGTGCCGGTTTTCGAGCGCTGCGCGTCGGCGATCACAGCGAATCGGATATCGCCGCGCGTCGTCGTCGGTGGCAGAATCGCGCGGTGACAGCTGCGAGGAGTGCCCGCCACCGGAGACTCGCGGCTTCCCTGACTGCCCGCAGCGACATTCAGCTCGCGGAACTCGTTGCCACGGGTGCGTCCGAAAACGTGGGGGTGGGCGGCGGCTCGACAGTCCTCGACGTCGACGGCACACCGGTGTTCACCAAGCGCATCCCGCTGACCGATCGAGAACTCGCGCGTCCGGGCGGCACCGCGAACCAGTTCGACCTGCCCGTGTTCTGCCAGTACGGCGTCGGTGGTCCGAGCTTCAACGCATGGCGTGAGCTGGCCGCCAACGTCATCGTGACCGACGGTGTGCTCGCCGGTGCGACGCGGGCGTTCCCGATGCTCCACCACTGGCGGGTGCTTCCCGGCCGGTCGCCGATCGCCGACGAACACGCCGACATCGACACGGTGGTCGCCGCCTTCGGTGGCAGCCCCGCCGTGCGTGCCCGCCTCGAAGCGCAGGCCGTCGCGTCGTGCAGCCTCGTGCTGTTCTGCGAATACATCCCGCACCCGATCCTGGACCTGCTGCGCGAGGACCCGGTCGGCACCGCCCCTGCGGTTGAGCGGCAGTTGTCGGAAATCGTCACGTTCCTCGATGACCGGGGACTGCTGCACATGGACGGCCACTTCGGCAATATGCGCAGCGACGGGCAGCGGATCTATCTCAGCGATTTCGGGCTGGCTACTTCCCCGCATTTCGACCTGTCGCCCGCTGAACGCGCCTTCGCCGAACGCCACGTCACCCATGACGCCGACTACGCCGCCATGCGGTTGGTCAACTGGCTGGTGACCGATGTGTGCCGAATACCGATGCCGACCAACGGCGGCCCGGTCGACCGCAACGAGTACGTGCTTCGATGCGCCTCCGGTGACATACCGGACGACGTATCGCCGGTCGTGGCCGCGATCCTGCTCGAGCACGCGCCCGCCGCCGCGAGAACGAACGCCTTCTACCGGAAAGTGTTCGGCGGCGACATCCACGCCGAATACCGACCGCGGCGATAGTTGCCGCAGTGTTCCACGGTCATGATGACTCGGTGGATAAACTCCTGGTGCTGGTCAACGGTCTTCCCGGCTCGGTCGTCTCGAGGAGGCCGGTCTTGCCACCCCCGGCGACGGCGAGTACCGCGTCGATGGACCCACGCTCGGCCACCTGGTCGATCAGCGCTTGCCTGCCCTCGGGCGTGGACAGGTCTGCCTCGATATCGGCATCGCCGAGGTCGCAGCCGATGACCTCGGCGCCGCGCTCGCGCAGCATCGTCGCGGTCACGGCACCGATGCCCGATGCGGAGCCGGTCACGACATACGCACGCCCGGCAACCTCTGTATACGTCATTCGGTTCCTTCCCCTTGCGGGCCCCTATAGGGGCGTGCACTCGTCGCGCGGTCGAAGAGTTCGACCAGTTCGTTTCCGCAGAGAACGGGATCGATTCCAGCGGAAAGGAGTGGGACCACACTGTCGATGGAGGCCCGCAGCACCGCTGCCATGACCTGCGTATCGAACGGGCGGAAGGCTCCGGTGCGTTGGCCCTCCGTGAACAGTTGGGCCAGGCGATTCAGCGATTCGACGTGGTGACGCTCCCAGGCACCGTGACCGCCGTTGAGAAGGATCTGCTGGAGTGCCAGCACCTGCGGCAGGTGATCGGCGATGAACGCCACGTTCGCCCGGATGACGGTGGCGAGCAGTTCACGCGCCCCGGTCGCGGCCTCCAGGGCGGCCCGCATGTGGGTTTCGGCGTTGTCGACGATCTGATCGGCGACGGCCGCGAACAATTCGTCCTTGCTGGAGAAGTGGTAGGTGATCAGCCGCTTGCTGCTGAGCCCGGCCCTGTTGCAGATGGCCTCGAAGGTGGTGGCCTGGTAGCCGAGTTCTCCCAGCAGGGCGACGGCGGCACCGGCGATCTGGTGCCTGCGGGCCGCGGTCGCCGCCTGATGGGCAGTCATCACCACCGCACCCACTTACCCGCCCCGGCGCACCTATCGCCCCGCCGCTCGACATGGAAGAGGATTTCGTTATCCATGCGAATAACATATCCGTGTGGATAACATCAGGGCAACCGGGAGGAACCCGGCCGGTGGCCTCCCGGAACCGAGCGCCTGACGAGTTCGACACCAGTACAAGATGATTGCGGTAGATGACGCGATCCTTGCGCCCAATCCTCGGCAGTCACCGCGACTTGCAGCCGGTGAGGCGATCCTTGACGGCACTCCTGCAACGCGGGCAACGACATTCGGGTAGCGATGGTCAGTGGTGGGTCGCGATCAGTCGTCGCAGTGCGGCGTGGGCGGGTGGGCCCCAGGTCGGCTTACCACCCGCTCGGCCGTGGACTCCGGCGTCTCCGATGAGAATGCCGGCGAAGGACCGCAGCACCGCGTATCCGCGAGCGCGGCGCAGGGTCGCGGCGTCCGGTGTCGGCCGGTAGGCGTCATGGAAGCGGTCGGTGGCACCGTCGGGCAGCAGAATCCACGCGGCGGCGAGATCGAACGCGGGGTCGCCCGCGAAGAGATCGCCGAAGTCGATCACGCCGCAGATCGTGCCGTTCGCGGTGAGGACATTGGCCGGATGCAGGTCGCCGTGCAGCCATATCGCCGGGCCGGTCCAGGCGGGCGCGGTGACCGCGTCGCCCCAGACCGCGCGGACGGCGTCCGGATCGGGGATCAGCCCCAGTTCGGTGGCCGAGGCGAGCTGGTCGGCGAACATTCCGGCACAGTCGACCAGCGGTGCGCCACGGTTGCGGCCGGTGGGCGCGTGTTCGGGCGCGGGTCGGTGAAGGGCTGTCAAGAAGGCGGCCAAGGTGGTCGCCGCGTCCGTAGCGCGCGTGACGGGAGCGCGGTCGGCAGGCTCGCCCGGCACCCAGGTGGTGACGATCCACGGTCGCGGAAACCGCTCGGAGGGTTCACCGAAGCGCTGCGGAACCGGAACCGGCAGCGGAAGCCCCGGAGCGAGGGCAGGCAGCCAGCTGTACTCCTTGTGCAGCAACTCATCCGCCGATTCCGTTGCCCAGGGCAATCGAACGGCCAGGTCGTCGCCGAGGCGCCACAGCTGGTTGTCCCAGCCGCGCGCGCCGAGCCGCACAGGATGATCGGCCAGGTCGGGATGCTGGTCACGCAGCAGGTCCCGCACCAACTCCGCGGTCATCTCGATCTCGGTGTGCGTCATGCGGATCGACGGTAGTCGGTACCACGACGGTGAGCGCGTCCGATACACCAGGCGGCGCGATCGAGGGCCCGGATAACCCGTGGCGGACCACGGCCCGCCACTGCTAACCTCCCGGAGACCGTGCGAGAGAACGAGGAGGTGGTACCCGTGAACGCAGTATCGACGTGGGTGCTCCTCTCCGGGGTCACGGTCGGGCGATAGGTCGTCCGGGAGCGCCTCTTCCAGTGCACTCCCGAAAGGCACGACTATGCAATTCACTTCTGAACAGCGCCTCGACGACGGCGTCTTCGAGCGCGAATTCACTCTCGGCGAGATCCCCGGTGTCCTGTGGACGCCCGGATCCGTCTCCGCACCGTGGCCGCTGATTCTGATGGGCCATCCCGGCGGACTCCGGATGATGCACCCCCGGCTGGTGGCCCGGGCCCGGCAAGCCGCGGCGGAGGGTTTCGCCGCCGCCACCATCGAACTGCCCGGAAGCGGTGATCGACCCCGTTCTGCCGCCGCCGAGCAGGCCCGGGCGGACCTGCGCCGGGCGATCGGCGCCGGTGAGCCGGTCGACGACGAGATCGTCGACCGGCTGGTCCTCCCGTTGGTCGACCAGGCCGTCCCGGAATGGCGGTCCGCTCTGGATGCCCTCCTGTCGCTGCCGGAGATCGGTGGTCCGATCGGATATTCGGGTGGGGTGATCTCCATCGGCGTCCGGTTGGCGGTGGTCGAGCCGCGTATTTCGGCCGCGGTTCTGTTCGCGGGGAGTTTCGTGCCGCGCATCATGTTCGAGGAGGCCCGGCAGGTCACCATTCCGCTGCATGTCCTGCTGCAATGGGACGACGAAGGAAACGACCGGCGAATGGCACTGGACCTGTTCGACGCTCTGGGCTCCAAGGAGAAGACACTGCACGCCAACATGGGCGGGCACACCGGTGTTCCGCAGTTCGCGGGCGAGGAGGCGAACCGGTTCTTCGCGCGGCACCTGAAGTGAGGCAGGGCCGTCGGGCCGCCTGCACACGATAGAAATCCTCTGCCGGACGCCGCCGTCGAGACCCGGACTTCCCTCGATGGCGGCACCCGACAGATGCGCAATGCCCGATCGCGGCGGTACCGGCCATCGGTGGTACCGCTACGTTCGGGCGTCCGAACGCACCCTCGTCCCGCTGCGCGAGTCCGGCGACATCATCGGATGCCTGCTCCCCTGCGACCCCGTCTCGAGATCGAACAGGGACTGCCCGGTTCACCGGTCTGCACGTTCCGACACGAGTATCAATTCGCGCAGCCCTTGACTTTCCTACTCGGAAAGTGGACTCTTACTTTCCAGGTAGGAAAGTGAGGTCACCCATGGAGAACATCGCTCCGGATCAGGCACGCGCCGCGCTGGACTCTGTCGAGCACGCGCGCCGCCGAGTGGCCGAGGAGGTCGGGCTGCCGCGCGGATACTGGTGGGCGATGGCCGCGGGCTGGGTCGTGCTCGGCCTGATCGGGGACATCGGGCCGCAGTGGCTGATCATCGCCGCGACGCCGATCTTCGGCGCCGGGCACGCTTTCGCTGCCTCACGGCTGCTCGACGGGCGTCGCCGCACCGATCAGGTGCGGGTCAGCGCGGCCGTGGCCGGACGTCGCACCCCGATCGTGGTGGTGGGCATGCTGCTCGCGCTCGTCGTCGTCACCATCGGTGTGGGGATGGCCCTGGACGCGGACGGTGACCGCAACCCCGGAATCTGGGCGGGCGTACTCGTCGCGGCGATCATCGGTTTCGGCGGTCCGGAAATCCTTCGCGTCCTACGGCGTTGGTTCCGCGCGTGACGCAGGCCCGTTTCGACGAACTCATCCATCCCAGCACCCGGCTCTCACTGGTCGCGACCCTGGCGGCCGCCGACTGGGCGGAGTTCGCCTTCCTCAAAGACCGCCTGGGACTGTCGGATTCGGCCCTCTCCAAGCAGCTCGCGACCCTGGAGAGGGCCGACTACGTCACCACCGAACGTCGCCTGGACGGCAACCGCCACAAGGTCCGCGCCCGCCTGACCGACCGCGGGCGAGACGCCTTCACCGGCCATATCGCCGCCCTACAGGAAATCGTCGCCGCCGCGACCTCCACGGCCCCGACCACAACACTTTCGTCACCCCTCGGCGCGGGGTCCGCCGACGATCGCCTCGATCCGCCCGACCGAACAGGAGCCCGACATGGGAATCTTCCGCAAGACCACACGTGACCCCGAAAAGCCGACCGAGCAACAGCCCGCAGCCGAACAGCCTCGGTCCGAGCAGGTAGCCGCGCGCCGCCGTCGACGTCGCTTCCTTGGCGGCGCGTACACGGGCGGCGGAAGTGGAAGCTGACCACGTCGGCCCGGATCCGCCGACTCGGCACCGATGAAAATCCGCGTGCCGGATCACATCTCCGGATGACGAGATGTCTGGATCGAACGCACTCGTCCGCCGAGTCCGGAGCGTTCGCAGGAGCATGTGCGCGATTTCGGCACCGATGACTTTCGGACGGGTCCGCCGTCGATGCTCTGGATGACCGAACGACAGGAGACGAGACATGACGAGACCGTTTCGATTCGGGGTGGTTGCCCCGCTCATGACGGACGTGGTGACGTGGCGAGATCGCGCGCGCCGCATCGCCGACAGCGGCTACTCGACGCTGCTGGTGCCCGACTTCCCGCTGACGCAACCGGCGCCCGGTCCCATGCTGGCCACCGTCGCGGCCATGACCGACCTGCGAGTGGGCACCTGGGTGTATGCCTCTCCGCTGCGCTCGGCCTGGATGACGGCGTGGGAAGCGCATTCGCTGTCGCTTCTCACCGATGGCCGCTTCGAGATGGGCATCGGCACCGGCAGACCGGGAATCCAGGACGAGCTCCTGGCCAAGGGCCTGCCCGTCGTTCCACCGAACGAGCGGCTGACACAGGTGCGCGAGACCGTCGAGGCGTTGCGAGATCTGGACGGCTCCGACCTGCACACGCCGGTGGCGATGGCCGTGCTCGGTCCGAAGGCGCGGGCGCTGGCGGCCGAAGTCGCGGACACGGTCACCTTCGCGCTGGGGGATCAGCCCCGCGCCGACGTCGAGCGGCTGGCACGTGACTTCCGGACCGTCGGGGACGTCGAGCTCGCGCTGGCCGTGCCGGTCATCGGTGACGCTGTCGCGCCGCACATGGCGCCGCCCGACACCGATCCCGCTGCGCTTCGCGCGGCGGACGCACTGACCGTGCTGCCGGACGACCCGGCGGCCGCCGTCGAGGAGATCCAGCGGCGACGCGAGGAGATCGGCTTCTCCTACTTCGTCTTCGGCGCCGACTTCGCCGAGAGGTTCGCCCCGGTCGTCGCCGAGCTCGCCGGACGTTAGTCCCGCGGTGTGGGACCGGGTTGGAAAAAGATCCGTAATTTCGTGTGCCGCGGATGTCGAGAACTCTCGACCGGCTCCGTCCCAGGGGTACGAACAGCACGACGGGCTCGACGACACACCGAACGTCAGCGCGCCCGAACCGAATCCGGCCGGAATCGGCCGCGACGAACCGAAGGAGAATTTCCATGACGATCCGCCGGATGGATCATGTCGGCATCGTGGTCGAGGATCTCGCGGCCGCTGTCGCGTTCTTCCTCGAACTGGGTCTGGAACCGGAGGGTGAAGCGACCGTCGGGGGACCGTGGGCCGACGATCTCCTCGGCTTGGAGGGAGTCCGAGCCGATATCGTCGTCGTTCGGACTCCGGACGGTCATACCCGGGTCGAGCTCTCGACCTTCCACTCGCCGGTGACCACCGGTACCGCGCCGAACGCGCCGGTGAACACCCCGGGGGTCCTTCGCCTGACATTCGTCGTCGACGACGTCGAAAACGTCCTCGGCCGCCTGCGTACCCACGGCGCCGAACTCGTGGGCACGGTCGCCCAATACGAAGACATCTACCGCTACTGCTACCTCCGCGGCCCCGACGGCACCCTGATCGGACTGGTCGAGGAACTCCGCTGAACGACACACCTCCCGCGCCGGGCCGAACGCGTGCTCACGCAGAATTCCGTGTGTGTGCCCGATCTCGACCGCACCGATGAATTCGGCGCGGACACGCCGTCGATACCGCTGAATACACCGACAGCGGTGACCCCGTGACTGGACCGTTCCAGCGCGGGAGCAAACACATGGAGGCAACGATGAGCGTCGACAACCCCGCGCACGAGCAAACGATCCGGACGGCTAACGCTCCCACCGTGTTGGTGGCGGGCGCGAGCATCGCGGGACCCGCGCTGGCACACTGGCTGCACCGGCGCGGGGCCGCGGTGACCGTGGTGGAGCGGGCCGCCGAGCTGCGTCCCGGCGGGCAGGCGGTGGACGCGCGCGGGGTGACCAAGGAGGTCATCCGCCGGATGGGGCTGGACGCAGCGGTACGCGCGGCCTGCACCGACACCGCGGGCGCGCACACCATGGACGTGGACGGGAACGTGCTCGAGACCTTCCGCGCGGAGGACGACGGCGGCGACGGGTACATCTCCGACATCGAGATCCTGCGCGGAGACCTGTCCCAGGTGCTCTACGACGACACCCGCGACGGTGTCGAATACATCTTCGGTGACCGGATCGCCGAGCTCACCCAGAACGCGGACGGGGTCGACGTGGTCTTCGCCGGTGGTGACCGGCGGCGCTTCGACCTGGTGATCGGCGCGGACGGGCTGCACTCGGCGCTGCGGGCGATGGTCTTCGGACCGCGCGAGCGGTTCATCCGCCATCTCGGGCTCGTGCTGGCTTTCTACAGTGTGCCCAACGAGTTCGGGCTGGACCGCTGGCTGCTCGACTACCAGGAGTCCGGTCGCTCGGCCGGGCTGCGGCCCATCGGTGACGCCGCCCGGGCGATGGCCATGTTCTCCTTCGCCTCGGAGGACTTCGATGTCGACTACCGCGACGTCGCGGCCCAGAAGCGCCTGCTGCGCGAGCGGATGGCCGGGATGGGGTGGTCGACCCCGCGCATCCTCGCGCACCTGGACGACACCCATGACTTCTACCTCGACCAGGTTGCCCAGGTGGTGATGGACCGCTGGTCGAGCGGACGGGTGGGACTGCTGGGGGACGCGGCGTTCAGCTCGTCGCCGATGTCCGGGCAGGGCACCGGACTCGCCCTGGTCGGCGCGTACCTGCTGGCCGGAGAGCTGGCAGCCGCCGGATGGGATCCGGAGGCGGGGTTCGCCGCGTTCGAGGCGCGGATGCGCCCGTTCGTCGAGGCCAACCAGGAGATCGGCCGGTTGCACGCTCACAGCCTCGCCGTTCCCGCGCCGGAGGCCGAGTCGAAAACGCAGCCCGACATCGAATGGGACCTCGACCTGATCGATCGCGCGATCAACGGCATCGAGTTGCCCGACTACGCGGGGGTACCGGACTCCGGGGCCGAATCGCTGATCAGCACGTCGACCGAGTCCTAGGCGGCGAGTCGGGCGCGGGACGCGGGGTAGGATTCGAATGTATGTTCGAATCCTACGGGGGTTTGTATGCGTCCACTACGCCCGGCGGAGATCGCGGAACTCTTGGCCGATGAGGTATCGGCGCACCTGGCGACCGTCGACGAGTCCGGATACCCCCACGTCACACCCGTCCGCTTCGTGTGGGACGGCGACTGCTTCCGGTTGACCGATGTCGCCGATCGTCCGCATCTGCGTCGTATGCGATCCGACCCGCGCGTGGGCTTCGTCGTTCATCGGGAGGTCGGAGCGCGCAGCGGGGGCAGGCAGGTGTCGCGTGAGATCCGCGTGACGGGGGAAGCGCGGCTGACCGACGATGTCGATGGATCGTGGACCTCGCGAATTCGGGAGAAGTACGCCAGGAGATCGGGCGACGACGGGCATTGTGAGGAAACGGCCGATCGGGTGCTCGTCACCATCACTCCGTCGCGATTCTGCGCGGTGGCGGTCGGCTGAGAGAAGTGTGCGCAGGGTCTGCGCCGGCGGGACCGACCGAACCGGGCCCCTGCGCGGTCCGCCCGCGGGCTACGTTGCCTGTCAGAATCGCAGGCGACGTCCACCGAGCACACTTCTTCGGAAAGGCCCCGCGCGCATGGCATCCGATCCACACACCCGTCTACTGGCGTTGTTCCGGCAGACCGCCGCCACCGTGCCCGCCTACCGGGATTTCCTGGACGAGCACGGGATCGACGCGGCGACCATCACCGACGCGGCGGGTTTCGCCGCCCTGCCCCTGATGACGAAGGCGAACTACCACCAGCGTTTCGCGCTGCCGCTGCGGTGCCGGGAAGGGAGGTTGACCGGCTGCGATGTGATCGCGGTGTCGTCGGGTTCGACAGGAACGCCGACCTTCTGGCCGCGCTCGACGACCGACGAAGCCGCAGCGGCGCTCCGGTTCCGCCAGGTTCTCGTCGACGGGTTCGACGCCGCCGAGCGCCGCACCCTGGCCGTGGTGTGCTTCCCGCTGGGAACGTGGGTCGGCGGTCTGTACACCGCGAACTGTTTGCAGGTGCTGGGCGCGCGGTTGCCGCTGACCACGATCGCGCCGGGCAACAACAAGGCCGAGATCTTGCGCGTCGTCCCCGAACTCGGCGAATATTTCGACCAAGTGGTGCTTTTCGGGTATCCGCCGTTCCTCAAGGACGTCATCGATTCGGGCCTGCGCGCCGGTGTCGAATGGTCGCGCTATTCGGTGAAAATGGTGCTCGCGGGCGAGGTGATCAGCGAGCAGTGGCGCGACCTGATGGGAGTGCGTGCCGGGCTCGATCCGGAACGCGACATCGCGGCGCTCTACGGGACCGCCGACGCGGGAGTCCTCGCCAACGAGACGCCCGCGAGCGTGCGGATCAGACGATTCCTGGCCGACCGTCCCGACGCGGCGCTGGAACTGTTCGGCCGCGACCGGCTGCCGACCCTACTGCAATACGACCCGGAACAGCGCTACTTCGAAAGTGTCGACGGCACACTGGTGTTCACCGCCGACACCGGCGTGCCGCTGATCCGCTACCACCTCGCCGACGACGGCGGCGTGCTCACCCGCGAGCAACTCGAGCAGTTCTGCCTGGCGCGTGGATTCGACCCGGGCGAGATGCCCGACCTTCCTTTCGTGTACGTGTTCGGGCGCGCGTTGCACGCGGTTTCGGTGTTCGGCGCCAACGTGTTTCCGGAAACGGTCACGATCGGTCTGGAGCGGGCGGGGATCAGCGAGTGGGTGACCGGCAAATTCGTGCTGGAGGCGTGGGAGGACGCCGATCGGGATGTCCTGCTGAAGGTAACCGTCGAACTCGTGCCGGGAGAAACGAACACCGCGGAACGGGCGGCCGCGGTCGCGAATTCCGTGTGTGAGGAATTGGTTCGGCGTAACAGCGAATACGCGAATTATGTTCCGGCCGAGCGCAGATTACCTCTGGTCGAATTGCGGGACGCGGGTGATCCGGAGTATTTCCCCGTCGGCGTGAAACATCGCTATACGAGGTGAAATCCGGGCCGTGGAGACCCGCGTCATCCCACGGGCGGGAACGCCGGATAGTGTGAATCACCGCCACCGCTCGTGGGCGGCGGTGATTCACGTGGAACCCCGGATGCATCGGGTGCCGACTCCGAGGAACATCTCGAAAATGTCATGTGACCTGGTATTTCGCGAGTAGTTGCAGTCGGTGCCGATGCGCGCTCGACGCAGTTCGTCAGCTCGTCTCGATCTCGAGGGGGAACGAGTGGTGTTCGTGGGAGACCACCCAGCGCCCCTGTTGTCGGCGCAGGCCCAGTGTCAGGCGTAGCCGTTTGGCCGGGTCTCGCGCGAAATCCTCCGCGGTGCCGCACAACAGCAACGCGTATGCGAAGGCGATATCGCCGCCGACTTCGATATCGAGTGAGACGATTTCGAAATTCGCCCCCTGGGCCTGCCAATCGAAAAAGGCGGGCCAGGACTCGCGATAGGCATCGATACCCCGCACACCCTCCTGCGGAGGCGGCACATCGAACATCACGATGTCTTCGGCGTGGTCGGCGAGGGATCCCGCGAGATCGCCCGCGTGCACCGCCGCCGCCCATCGCTCGATCAGGATTCGGATCTGCTTCTCGTCATCGGACATATCGATTCGTCGTCCCTTTCCGTCCGGCCGCTGAGGATGCGCGTGCCGACGCCTTCCGCAAAGCGTGCCGAAAACCGCACGGCGGCGCAATGAATCACGCGTGACGAAACATGTTCGGAATACGGCGGGGGGTCGACGAGTCGATCAACTGGTGGGGGAAGCGGCGAACGGTGTCGATGCCGTGACGGTGGCACGCCCGTTCGGGTGGCGCCACAATCCCTTGCGCTCGAGGATCGGCAGCACGCCTTCCCCGAACCAGTACGCCTCTTCGAGGTGCGGGTAACCGGACAGAATGAAATGGCTGATGCCGACCTCGGAGTATTCGATGAGCCGTTCGGCTACTTCCTCGTGGGAGCCGACGAGGGCGGTGCCCGCGCCGCCACGGACCAGGCCGACACCCGCCCACAGGTTCGGGGCGATCTCGAGACGGTCGGTCCTGCCGCCGTGCAGGTCGAGCATCCGGCGCTGACCTTCGGATTCGCTGCGTGCCAGACCGGCTTGGACACGTTCGATATCGGCGGGATCGATACCGGCCAGCAGGCGGTCCGCCTCGGCCCACGCCTGGCCGGAGGTGTCGCGGCTGATGACGTGGACGCGCAGTCCGTAGTCCAGGACCCGGCCTTCCAGGTCGGCCTGATGGCGCACGGCCTCCAGTTTGCTGCCGACGGCGGCCAGCGGCTCGCCCCAGGTGAGGTAGGTGTCGGCGTACCGCGCCGCGACCGGAAGCGCGGCTGCGGAGGAACCGCCGAAGAAGACCGGCGGCAGCGGATCGGGCCGGTTGCTCAGCAACGCGTCGACGACCCGGATGTGTTCACCCTCGAAGCTGATCGGCTCATGGGATTGCCAGAGTTCGCGCACCACCCGCAGGAATTCGCCGGTGCGGGCATAACGCTGTCCCTTGTCGAGGAAATCGCCGTATGCCTGCTGTTCGTGCGGCTCGCCCCCGGTGACCACGTTCAGCAGCAGTCTGCCGCGCGAATGCCGCTGGAAGGTCGCCGACATCTGCGCGGCCAGGGTGGGGCTGACCAGGCCCGGCCGGAAGGCCACCAGGAATTTCAACGCCTCGGTGGAATCGACCATCATGGCGGTGGTGAGCCAGGCGTCCTCGCACCACGCGCCGGTCGGGGTCAGCACCGCCTCGAAACCGTTGTCCTCGGCGGCGGCGCCGATCTGGTTCAGATAGCGCAGCGACGCGGGCCGGTCACCGGACATGAAGGTGCCGTGCCCGCCCGCGATCAAACCGCGGGAATCGCCGTAGGTGGGCAGGAACCAGTGGAACGACAGCATCGAAGCCACTCCCTTCGCGAAGCCGGAGGACAGGGTCGTTGCGATCGGCGGCGCGCGGCACCGCATCGGCGGCATCGCGGGTCGCTTCCGGATGGACCGCAATTATCCATGATTGGTGTGACGTCGGAGGTTGTCACGGGTTCGAACCAGCATGATCGGAATGCCGTGACGGGAATTCCGACGAGCGCCTGGTGCGGCGGGGCCTCCTCTGCCCGGGGCGGTGAGTGATGGCGGAAACGGGGCTGAACTGCGAGATCAGGATCGCAGACCGAGCAGCGACTCGGCCACGATGCCGATCTGTTCGCGATATTCGGACCGGGCCGCCGCAGAGGCGTTCCCGCGATCCAGCGTGCCCCGGGTGAGGGTGTAGCCGATGGTCTCGGCGATCACCCGCGGCGGCACGACCGGGGTCAGCGTGCCCGCGTCGAATTGGCGCTCCAGGTAGCGGGTGAACCGCCGGATCGGGCGTTCGGCGATCTCCTCGGCCAGCGGCGCGAGCGTCGGGTCCACCGCGCCACGCTCGTCGATGAGGCGCAGCAGCGGTCCGGCGGCCTCGACGGCGGCGGCGAAGGTGTCGATGGTGGCGCGCAACATGACTCGCGGATCGTCGGATTCGAGATCGGGCTCCTGCGCGGCGAGGAAGCCGTCGCGAACCCGGATCGCCAGCGCGTGGAAGATCTCTTCCTTCGAGGCGAAATAGACGTACATCGTCGCGCGGGCGACGCCCGCCTCGGCGGTGATGGCGGCGACGGTGGTGTTCGCGTATCCGCGTGCGGCGAAGACGCGCGCGGCGGCGTCGAGCAGTGCGCGATGCCGATCGGTATGCGAACGTTCGCGCGCCCCTCTGACCGCCCAGGTGGAGTGGGTCACGCCCCCATGGTGGTTGACGTTGACGTCAATGTCAACGAGACTTGCTGGTATGCGCGTCGCTGTGGTGAACCGAGGTGAGATCGCGGTCCGGGTACTTCGAGCCGCCCGCGAGTACGGATACGAGACTCTCGCGGTCTACACAGAGGACGAATCCGACGCCGCACACCTACGGCTCGCCGATGACACCGTGCTGCTGCCAGGCCGGGGCGCCGCCGCGTACCTCGACGTACAGGCGGTGGTCAGGGCCGCGCGTAAAGCGGGCCAGGGCGCCCTGGTCCACCCAGGATACGGATTCCTCAGCGAGAGCGCAGATCTCGCGGCGGCGTGCACGGCCGCCGACCTCACCTTCGTCGGACCGACCCCCGATGTGCTGCGGATATTCGGCGACAAGGTCGCCGCGCGGGCTGCCGCCAAACTGGCGGGCGCACCGGTGCTGCCCGCGACGGCCGCGGGCGGCGGGCTCCCCGAGATCGCCGCGCTGCTGCAACGTTATCCGGAGGGCGTCATGGTCAAGGCGGCCGCCGGTGGCGGCGGGCGCGGGATGCGCGTCGTCCGCGATCCGGCCCGGCTTCAAGCCGCCTACGAGCGGTGCCGCGCCGAGGCGTTGGCCGGATTCGGTGACGACACTGTCTACGCCGAGGCGCTGGTGCCCGCCGCCCGTCATATCGAGGTGCAGATCGTCGCCGACGGCAGGAACGCGGTGGCGGTGGGTGACCGCGATTGCAGTGTGCAGCGCCGTCAGCAGAAATTTCTCGAGATCGCGCCCGCACCCGGCCTCGGCGAGGCGCTGCGGACCCAGTTGCACCACGACGCGGTCGAGATCGCGGAATCGGTGCGCTGTCGCGGCGTGATCACCGTGGAATTCCTGGTCAGCGGCGACAAGGCATGGTTCCTCGAGGTCAACCCGCGACTTCAAGTCGAACACACCGTCACCGAGGAGGTCACCGGACTCGATCTGGTCGCCATCCAGCTCGGTCTGGCGCAGGGGCGCGGCGTGGCAGAACTCGGGGTGCGCTTCCCCTACGAAGACCTGGGCGCGGAGACCTCGCCCCCGGTCGACATCGCCCCGACACGCTACGCCGTGCAGGCCAGGGTGAACGCCGAAATCCTCACCGCCGGTGGGGAAGTGCTGCCCGGTAGCGGCACCATCGGCCGCTTCACCACCCCGACCGGCGCGGGCGTGCGGGTCGACACCGCCGTGTATCCCGGGATGCGGCAGGGCACACATTTCGATTCGCTGCTGGCCAAGATCGTCGTCCGCGGGGCGACCTATCCCGCCGCGCTGCGCCGTTGCGCCGACGCGCTGACCGAAACCGTCATCGGGGGCGTCGACACCAATCTCACCCTGTTACGCGCCGTCGTCGCCGAACTGTCGGAGCTCGCCGGCCGTTCCGACGAGGCCGTCACCACCTCGTGGTTCGAGTCGCGGTTGCACGACCTGCTGACCAGGGCGGCCGAATTCGGCGACGAGTTCGAGATCTCCGATCCCGACGAGCCCACCCGCCCGTCGGTGCAGACCACGCTGGACGAGGACGAGCGGGCCCTGCGCTCGCCGATGGGTGGGACCGTGGTCGCGCTCGCCGAACCGGGAACGGTGGTGGCCGCTGGTGCGGAGATCGCGGTCCTGGAGGCGATGAAGATGCATCATGTGCTGCGCGCCGACGAACCGCTGCGGGTGCTGCGCCACGTCGTCGCTCCCGGCGACACCGTCGATCCGCACACACCGCTGCTGGTGTGGGAGCGTGCCGACCACACCGGCGACGACGACATCGCCGTGGCAACCGACCTGGACGCGATCCGGCCCGATCTCGCCGAAGTACACGAACGGCACCGCTACACCCTCGACGAGGCCAGGCCCGAAGCGGTCGCCAAACGGCATCGTCTCGGGCGCCGCACGGCACGGGAGAACATCGCCGACCTCGTCGACGATGACAGTTTCGTCGAATACGGCGGACTCGCCGTCGCCGCGCAGCGGGCGCGACGCAGCCACGACGACCTGATCGCCAACACCCCCGCCGACGGCCTGATCGCCGGCCTCGCCACGATCAACGCCGACCGATTCGGCGCCGACGCCACACGCGCGGTGGTGCTGTCCTACGACTATTCGGTCCTCGCGGGCACCCAGGGCATGCGCAATCACGTCAAGACCGACCGCATGCTGGAAATGGCGCACGAGCGTCGACTTCCGGTCGTGTTCTTCACCGAGGGCGGCGGCGGCAGGCCCGGCGATACCGACTACGCGGGCATCTCCGGATTGGATGTCACGACATTCCGGGCAATGGGCGCGCTGTCCGGGCGGGTGCCCCTGATCGGCATCGTGTCCGGGCGATGTTTCGCCGGAAACGCCGCGCTGCTCGGTATGTGCGATGTCGTCATCGCCACCCCCGACGCCAATATCGGCATGGGCGGCCCGGCGATGATCGAGGGCGGCGGGCTCGGCGTCTACCGGCCGGAGGACATCGGCCCGATCGATGTGCAGCGACGTAACGGCGTGGTGCATATCGTGGCCGCCGACGAAGCCGAAGCCGTCGATATCGCCCGCCGCTATCTCACGTATTTCCAGGGGGCGAGCGACACGTGGGAAGCGCCCGATCCCCGCTTCGCACGCCACGTGGTTCCGGAGAACCGTCTGCGGGCCTTCGATATTCGCGAGGCGATCACCTCGGTCGCCGATATCGGTTCGGTTCTCGAATTGCGCCGGGACTGGGGGCTCGGGGTGGTGACCGCGCTGGTGCGGGTCGAGGGCAGGCCGTTCGGACTCGTCGCCAACAACTGCCACCACCTCGGCGGTGCCATCGACGCACCGGCGGCGGACAAACTCAGCATGTTCCTGCGCCTGTGCGACGCCCACGGTCTGCCGATCGTCTCCCTGTGCGACACGCCGGGTTTCATGGTCGGTCCGGAGGCCGAAACCCACGCGACCGTCACCAAGTTCAGCCGCCTGTTCATCGACGCCGCCGCCCTGTCGGTGCCGTGGGGCACGGTCATCCTGCGCAAGGGTTACGGACTCGGCGCGCAGGCCATGGCGGCGGGCTCGTTCCGCGCACCGCGTTTCGTGATCGCCTGGCCCACCGGCGAAATCGGTGGAATGGGCCTCGAGGGCGCGGTCCGCCTGGGCTTCGCCAAGGAACTCGCCACGATAGCGGACGCCGACCAACGCCAGGAGGCATTCGACAATCTCGTACGCGCCGCCTACGACCACGGCAAGGCGCTCACCGTCGCCACCGTTCTGGAATTGGACGACGTCATCGACCCCGCCGACACCCGACGCTGGCTGTCCACCCTGCGCTGAGATCGGAACCGATCGTGGCGTAACACGATGTGGCCTGCGAAAACCTGCCTCGATCTCGATGAACCCAGACGTTCTCGATAAATCGAGTATCGCTTTCATCGTGTTGCGGAGTATCGTGCCCGACATGCAGCGCGCTTCCTTCACCACGACGCCGGACGACGTCCCGGCGCGCTGACTCTTTCCTGATCAAGCCCCGGGCAGATGCCCGGGCTTTCGCGTGCGGTCATCTGCCCTCGACTACGAGGAGACCCACGTGCACGACCACCGAAAACTGGGCCGGGAACTCGGCCTGTTCGACACCGACCCACTGATCGGGGCCGGATTGCCCTACTGGCTACCCGACGGCGCGATCGTGCGCCACAGTCTCGAGGAATACATCCGGACCGCGGAGCGAGCGGCGGGCTACCAGCACGTCTACTCACCGGTGCTCGGCAAACGAGAACTGTACGAAATCTCCGGCCACTGGGCACATTACAACGACGATATGTATCCGCCGATGGACATCGGTGGTGAGCAGGTGGTGCTGCGTCCCAGCCTCTGCCCGCACCACGCGGTGATGTACCGGTCCCGCTCCCATAGCTACCGCGAACTACCCCTGCGGATGGCCGAACTCGGCGCGATGTACCGCTCGGAACTGTCCGGTGTCCTGGGCGGTTTGACCCGTGTGCGAGGCATCCAACTCAACGACGCGCACATCTTCTGCACCCTCGACCAGGTCGCCGACGAAGCTACCGCCGCGCTGGCACTGATCGGTTCCGCCTACCGCGCCATGGGGATCACCGGTGCGCGGTACCGGCTTTCACTGCCGGGGGCGGGCAAGAAATACGTGGCAGCGCCGGACATGTGGCAGCGGGCGACCGAGATTCTGCGGCAGGTGCTCGACCGGTCCGGCACTCCGTACGACGCCGTCGAGGGCGAAGCCGCGTTCTACGGACCGAAGATAGACATCCAGGTCCGCGACCATGTCGGCCGCGAATCGACCCTGTCCACCGTGCAGGTCGACTTTCATCAACCGGAGCAGTTCGACCTGCACTACATCGGTGCCGACGGAGCCGAACATCGGCCGATCATGGTGCACCGCAGCATCATCGGAAGCGTCGAGCGCACGGTCGCGCACCTCGTCGAACATCACGGCGGGGCCTTCCCTGCCTGGCTGGCCCCGGTCCAGGTAGTGGTGCTGCCGGTTTCCGGCGCACAGGAACTCGACGCCGATGAACTTCTCGAGCGCTGCCTGGGCGCGGGTCTGCGCGCACGCGTGGACCACAGCGAGGCAGGAAGTCTCGGGGCGCGGGTGCGCGAGAACCGGCTGGTTCCCTATCAGTTCATCGTCGGCGAGACCGAAGCCGTCAGTGGGGAAGTGGCGGTGCGGTTGCGCGACGGGCGTCGCTTGGCCGCCCGATCATCCGGCGAGGTCATAGCCCGAATCCATGCCCTGATCGAGGCGCACGACACTCGTTTGTGGATCGATTGATCCTCGGCTGCGACAGGTATTTCGTTGCGTGGTCGGCGTCCCGCGTTCGCATGACAGCGGGGACTCCGACCATGCAGCCGGAAAGTCGTCCGGTCCGTGAAGCACCGCCACATACGGCTGAAATCCATTTTCAGCCGTATCCTGTCAGCGGAATACGGGCGACGACCTGCCACAGGTACAAGTTTCCACCTGTCGCAGGTAAGGGTCGCCGAACGCCTCGACAGGTAGGCTCACCGAGCAGTCCACAATCCGAAGAACTCACGTACTTCTGCGACCGCCGTGTGCCGACGTAACTTCTCGGCGATCTCGGTCAGTGTCGTTTGCAGTCGAGTCGAGGCCACCTTGCTGACGCCCTGGAAGTTCTCGATGAGCACCCCGCAACCATCGGCAATCGCCCGGCCTGAACGTAGTTCTGAGCCAGTCGGACCTGCCAGGCAATCTGTTCGCGCGGGTATGCCGACTGTTGGGTGCACTTGCAGGTGGCGGTGAAACTGCTGCCGCCGGAGTGAATGTGGACGCCGAGAGCCGACCGCTGCTACCCGACGCAGAATCTCACACCCGAAAGAATTGCGGTCGACGTTGGTTGCGGTCTTCTGCCGAGTGCTGGCGAAGAAGGGGTAATTCTGGTGCTCCCAGTAGGAATCGAACCCACGACCCGCCGATTAAAAGTCGGCTGCTCTACCGATTGAGCTATAGGAGCGTCGTGACGCAGATCGGAATCGAACCGACGAAAGTCCTGAATGAAAGTCAGGCTGCCCATGCCATCAGAGCGACTGCGCCGAATCCACGGCGGGGTCGCCGAGGTTTGCGGGTAGCGGAACCGAGGCCCCGACTGGACGTCAGGCGGGGGATCGCCGCGAGCATCGGGGCGGGAACGGTTTCGCGCACACGATTTTCGTGACGGTCTCGAACTCGTGTGGTTCGCGTTTCGCGAATTCGGTCATCGTGTGCTCCTTCCTCGATGTCGTGAATTCGACGGTAGCATCGGCGTGCCGCGCTTCGAAACCTATTTATTTCGAGGCGCACTCGCTGATCGGTGGGCGCGTGCCAGGCACCTCGATAGCCGTTGCGGCGGGTTATGAATCCTCGGCGGGTGGCGGAGATATGGTCTTGCCCGCCGCCAGAAGTCGTTGCGCGAGTACGTGACAGCGCTTCACCAGTTCGGGAGGATCGAGTACTTCGAAGGTGTGGCCGAGCAGGAGTACGTGGGCGAGGACGAAATCGAGTTCGGCACCGCCGCTGAGTACCTCGCAGTACCCGTTGTCACGTTGTCGAACGACGGCGGCCGATGCCGGGATCTGCGCCCGGACGGTCTCGGCTGGGGCGTGCACCAGGAAGCGTGCCCGGTGCGGGTAGACGCGGCTGGCCACGCCTTCCTGGACGTAGGTGGCCGCGTCGGGTGCGGGGCGCGGGTGGAAGCGCCAGGTCCGCGCGGACACCTCGGTGATGCGGTCGACGCGGAAGCTGCGCCAGTCGTCGCGATCGAGGTCGTAGGCGAGTAGATACCAGCGTCGGTCGGAGGCGACCAGGCGGTAGGGCTCGACTCGGCGTCGTCGACGCACATCGCCGGATGGGTAGTCGAAACCGGCTTCGACTTCGTCACGGCAGGCTCTGGCCAATGTCATGAGCGTTTCCGGATCGACCGGCGTGCGGCCGCCGCCGAAGGATTCCACCGCGTCGGACAGGGCGCGCACCTCGTGGCGCAGTCGGGTGGGCAGCACCCGGTCGAGTTTGGTCAGGGCCCGCAGTGCGGCGTCGTCGGCGCCCGCGACCGCGCCGCCCGCACCCGCGAGCAACGAGACCGCGGTGGCGATGGCTTCCTCGTCGTCGAACAGCAGTGGCGGCAGATCCTGGCCGGGACCCAACTGGTAGCCGCCGCCCACGCCTTGACCCGCGCGCACCTGATAGCCGAGCGTGCGTAGCCGTTCGACGTCGCGCCGGACCGTGCGCGAGGTGACCCCGAGTCGGTCGGCGAGTTCCGGGCCCGACCACACCCGCCGCTGCTGCAAAAGACCGAGCAGGGTGAGCACTCGTTCGGTGGTGCCCCGCTCGTCACCGCCCGCGATATCCATAACGACACACTGCCAGAGATAGCGGACCGATTCTGTCCTCCAGTGGTGTCATGGTGGCGATATGGACACAGACGAACTCGAGTGGAATCGGACGCTGCGCGAGCAGTGGGAGTTCCACTGGAACCACCAGGTGCGTGCCAGGCTCGACGGTCTCACCGACGAGGAGTACTTCTGGTCGCCGGTGCACGACGCCTGGAGTGTGCGACCGCGCGGCACGTCGACCGCGCCCATCCAGGCGGGCGTCGGCGACTTCACGATCGACTTCGCCTTCCCCGAACCCGTCCCGCCCGCGTTCACCACGATCGCGTGGCAACTCGGTCACGTCATCGTCGGCATACTCGCCGCCCGCAACGCCTCCCATTTCGGCGCGCCCGCCGCCTCCTACGAGACCTGGGAGTACGCGGGGGACGCGACCACAGCACTGGCACAACTCGAATCCCAGCTCGACACGTGGCTGGCCGGACTGCGCGGGCTCGGGGAAGCCGGACTGCGGACGAAGGTCGGCCCGAAGGAGCCCTATCCCGAAGCGTCCATGGCCGATCTGGTGCTACACATCCATCGTGAACTGATCCATCACCTGTCCGAAGTCTGCTTGCTGCGCGATCTCTACTCCCACACGCGCGCCACGAACGGAGCAATTCGATGAGCCGCGACATCCAGGTCACTTTCGACGCCCACGATCCACGGGCACTGTCCACCTTCTGGCGCGACGTACTCGGCTATATCCATCCCGGCCCGCCCGGAGTCGACCTGCCCGCCGACGCCGACCCGCTGGCCGCCTGGGACGAGTTCCTTGCCCGAATCGGAGTGCCGCCCGAACAGCGCAACTCCAGATCGGCGATCGAGGATCCGCAGGGGCGCGGTCCACGAGTGTTCTTCCAGCAGGTGCCCGAGGACAAGGTCGCCAAGAACCGCGTCCACCTCGACGTCCGTGCCGCTCCCGGGCTGGAGGGGCAGGACAGGATGGCGGCGCTGGAGGCCGAAAGCGATCGGCTCGTCGGCCTCGGGGCGACACGGCTGCGCCGCCAGGAACCGGCGCCTCCGATGGAGGCCGGTTTCATCGTGATGACCGATCCCGAGGGCAACGAGTTCTGCCTCGACTGAGTTCGAACATGTCAGTGATCCAAAAAGATTCGATTCCGCGCGGCTTGCCGGTTGTCGTCGTCCTCGGTCGGATCCTCGGCGATCCGGCCGAGGCGCTCACGCACCTCACGGATCGACAGGTCGGCGTGGGTGATCCCGACGAGCCGTGTCCCGGATTCGCAATCGTCGAGACATTCGATCGCCCGTTCGCGCGCGAAGGCCGGGCTCAACCTGCTTGTCGTCACCGCGCATCGTTCACGGAGATACGAGTAGACGGTGGAATCGAACATCGCCTCGACCGTCTCGACACAGGGGGTGTGGCCGAGGCGGTCGAGGGCGTCGACGAGGCCGCATTGCGCACCGATACGGTCGGTGCCCCCGGCGGTGGTCGCGGTCAGGTATACGAGCAGTCGCGGACCGTCGGACGGTTCGGCGAGTCCGGCCGCCGAAGCCGCCACCCAGTACGTGAACAACAATCTCGGCGGTGTCGCGGGACGTCCCATCGAACTGATCGTCTGCAAGGAGAAGGAAGACCCGGTCAGCGCGCGCGACTGCGCGAATCAGCTGGTCGCGGCCGGGGTCAGCGCGGTGGTCACCCCCGCCAGCGGCCAGGGCGACGCGATCGTGCCGGTGGTCACCGCGGCGGGCATTCCCTACGTCACCTCGGTCGGACCGACCGCGAGCGAGATGACCACCGACAAATCATTCGTGCTCAGCGGCGGTATCCCCGCGACCTTCGCCGGTGCGGCGAAATTCGCGGCAAAACGCGGCTACCGACAGGTTCTGATGTTCGTGGTCGACGCGGGCACGGTGGTCACCGGTGTGAAGATCCTCGCCGATCCCGCCTTCCAGGGCGCGGGCGTCGGACTCACCATCGTCGGAATACCTGTCGCGACCCCCGGATACGACGGCCCGGGTCAGCACAGCACTCGGGCAGAATCCGGACGCGGTCGACATCGTCGGCGACTCGACCCTGTGCACCTCGGTCCTGGGCGTGATGGGCGCGCTCGACGCGACAGCCGACAAACTGGTCACCTCCACCTGCGCGGATCAGGACGTCATCGAGGCGGCGGGCCCAGCGGTCGAGGGCGCCTACATCTTCTCCACCAACGACGTGACATCCAACGACCCCGATACCGTCACCTTCCGCACCGTGATGGCCCAGTACGCGCCCGGCACCGACATCTACGGCTTCGCGTTCTCCGGCTACCAGCCCGTCCTCGGACTCGTCCGGGCGATGCAGAGCGTGCCGGGTGATTTCACGCCCGACTCGGTATTGCATTCACTGCGCGCGGCCAAGGACGTGCCGATTCCTCGGGTCCGGACTGACATTCACCTGCGACGGCACCCAGGTCTTCATCCTGCCCTCGGTATGCGGTCGCGGCGTCATCGTGTCCACGGTGAAGAACGGCAAGCCCTCCGACGCGCAGGTCATCGAATAGTTTCTGCGGAACGGCTCGAGGTTGCGACCGTGGGCCTCGCCCATGCCGCGTACGTCGAGAAGGCGCGTTCGGTCAGGCTGTTCGCTGAATGCCGTTGCGCGACCGATGGTTACGGGCTGGGCTGCGGGGCGTCGACGTTGCAGTCCTCGACCTTGGGATTCATGCCGAGGTAGTTGAGCGGCCCGGCGATGATGGTGACCGCGATGGTCCCGGTGCTGGCGCAGTTGGTCGGCGCGCTGTCGTAGTAGTCGCGTTGGGCACCGGCGATGACGCCGATGATGAGCCACACGAATACGATGACACCGACCAGGCTTGTCCCGCGCGAGCCGCGAATTCTTCGGGTGTTGCTGGCGTAGGTTCTCATTTCGACTCCTGCGGTTCGTTTCGGCGGGTTGGATTGTGGCGCCCACCGACGTAATGCCCGGTTCGGCCTGCGACAAACGGGGCCGAACCAATTCGACACAGCGGCAGCGGAATCCACCCCGGCGGATTTCTCCCGGAGCGGGATCCAGCCAGGTCGGTGCCCGGTGGTGGAAGATTTTCGGCGGGCATGTCCGAGAATGGTCGACGGCTCCGACGTTCGTGATGAGAGACGCCACCGGGGCGTCGACGATCCCGGGGAGTTCGAGATGAAGTACATGTTCTGACACGCAAATCGCAGCGAATACGCGAGGAATGCGCGTTCATGGGGGCATAGCCTACCGTTCGGCGCCCGTGACCGGTGGTTTCGGCTCTCCTGACAGCGGGTGTAGATCGGTGGCCGCCTTCGGATGGGGCTCGCCGGTCAGCGTCGAGAGTGCGTGAGCTACTTCCGGGAGACCGGCCCGGACGTAGGTCAGCGTCGCTCCGGTGGCCGTGTTCGGCGCGGTGGAGTGTCCGGCGTAGGCGCGGGCGACGGCGTAGCTGTATTCGCGCTCGACCCAGGTGAGTGTGGTGTGGCGTAGCCAGTGGATGCTGAACTGCAGGGACGCGGCCCAGGGCAGGTGCGGCGGGATGGTTGGCGCGATCATCGCTGATCACCCCCGTCAGCAAACTCTTCGCAGTGTCGGCACAGCTGTCGCAAGTTGGCAGATGCGGCAAGAGTTGCCGCAGTTCGGATGGTGTTTTCGCTGGTCGACGCCATGTATGCGAGACGGGGCTCGATCGCCTGGAGGCAACCAGATTGGTGCGAAAGTGTGTACGAGTACATGTACTGGTTATGCTGGGCGCTAGCGTAGGTTGATTCGGGTCCCGAAGTTGCTCTGTATATCATTGTGTGTGAATGCTTTTGGCATGTTGACGGCGAGTAGCTGGACGGGGGCTGGATGCTGACGGCGCTCACTGAACTTCGGCGAGCGCCGTCAGGGTCGCAATGACGGCCATCGTGGTCCTTTCGCACCGCGTCGGTCAGCGCTTCCAGATCGCTCAGCAGCTTGTTCCATTCGGACAGCAGCCAGCCGCAACAGTTGACCACGATGCGAGGTAACGCGAACTGCGCGATGACATATCTTGGGGGCCGCAGGGTATCCGAGGCACGCAGAGGACTCGAACCCCGAACCCCTGCCTTGCAAAGGCAGTGCTCTGCCAATTGAGCTGAGGCCCCGCGTCCCCCGAGAGGGCTGTTCAGCGAGAAGTGACCTTGTGCCACAGATCCGTGTCTGCACGCTTGCGCAGTTTGGTGATTCCCACGAGAACCAGGACCGCGACACCGATCGTGAGAAGAATTTTCATACGTCCCACCCTACTGTGATGTTCATACCCAGCTTCCGCTGCTCATCACTGTTTCGTGACCGTGCGTGTCATTTCCTGTCCAAAAAATAGCGGGTGAGTGGTTACGGCGTCAAAAACCACAGGTCGCGACCGACTCTCAGGCTGTCACGCCGCCGGCCGCGGCCCCGGTTTACGACAGCTGCTCCGCCGAACAGGTGCGGTGGATCCTCTCCGACCCCGGGCGATATCCATCGTGCTCGGCGAGCGGCTCGGCCACTCACCGTCGACGAGGCCAACGGATACATCACCCCCCTCGTTGAACTCGAACGCCTTATCGTCGCGACGGAAGTCAGCGCGTGAGCGTGGCCGAAGCCGTGCCGGACGATGTTCGTGTATCGAGAGCCGGCCGCCGGTGGGATGACGGCACGGCGGTGTGCAGCAGTGTGCCGACGGTAGCCGCAGTGGCGGCGGTCGCGGCGATGAGCAGGCCGCCGGGACCTACGGGTCGGCATCCGAACAATTGACTCGCGCCCGGGATCTCGACGATGCCGAGCAGCGCCGCCGCGGATATGACGGCCGCGCCTGTGACGACCGGGTCGGTAGGCCGCAGCACCGCGGTCTCACCCAACTGCGCGCCGACGATGCTCAACAGGGTGACGGTCCGAGCCCGCTCGATGGACCCGGTGAGGCGGGCGGCCACATAGCCGCCCGCGCCCGCCAAGCCGGTGGCTATGCCGTTCACGATAATCCGTTCGGTGAGCATCGGGCCGATCGAGCGGTCGGGTCCCTCCGCGAGCAGCCGCGCCGGATCGAGGTCCGGCACCGGCCGCATGGCGATGGCCAGCGCCGGGATCGTGTCGGTGAACAGATTGCAGAGCAACACTTGGCGGGCGGTGAGCGGGGTCCTACCGGTCAGCAGACTGATACCGGCGATCACCGCGATCTCGCCGTAGTTGTGACCGATCAGGTTCGCGACCGCGTCGCGGACCGCCACCCACAGGGCACGGCCCTCGATGAGCGCGTCGACGATGCTGCCGATGTGGTCTTCGACGAGCACCACGTCGGCGGCGTGGCGGGCCGCTTCGGTGCCACGCCCGCCGCCGAGGGCGATGCCGACGTCGGCGAGGCGGATCGCGGCCGCGTCGTTGACACCGTCGCCCGTCATCGCGACGCAGTGCCCGGCCCTGCGGTATGCGGCCACCAACCGGACCTTGTGGGCAGGCGTGACCCGGGCACAGACGGAAACTCCGGGCAGCATCGTGTCGAGGGCGTCGTCATCGAGGCGATCGAGCTCGGGGCCGGTCACGACGCCGGTGCTGCCGTCGGACGCTGGCAGCACTCCGACCTCGGTGGCGAGCCAACGGGCGGTCGCAGGGTGATCGCCGCTGATCAACACGGGCCGCACACCGGCGAGGGTGATCCGTTTCAGGGCAGCCGCGGCGTGCGCGCGAGGTGGGTCGGACAGGACGAGGAAACCGGCCAAGACGAGGCCCGTGATGTCGTCTTCGGACAACTCATCGTCCGGTGACTCGGACAGTGGGCGGAATGCGACGGCGAGTACCCGGCCGCCGTCTCCGGCAAGTTCCTCCACCACTCCGTCGAGCCGACCCCGGCGGCCGCGATCCATCTCGACGGGCCCCGAGACGGGGTGTTCGTAGGAGGCGCAGCAGCTCAGAATCGTCTCGGGAGCGCCGACGACATTCAGTCGTACTCCGCCCTCGTCCTGGACCGAGACCGCGTGGTAGGCCCGGCCCGACTCGTAGGTCAGCTCGCTCAGCGCCACTGGGGGCTCCGCCAGCTTCGCGGCGGTCGCGGCGGTGACGATCGCGTCGTCGGTGCTGCCCTGGCGTCGTCGCCGCGGCAGGGTCGCCGCCGCCACGGCATGGGCGGTGGCGAGAATTCGCCGGTGCCTGTCGGAGAGCTGGTCCGGGGCACACTCTTCGCGTCCGTCATGCACGATGGTCACGCGCAGGATGCCATGGGTGAGGGTGCCGGTCTTGTCCACACCCAGCACATCGACCCGGCCGAGCGCCTCGACGGCTCGCTTGTTGTGGACCAGCACACCCCGTCCGGCCAAGCGTCGGGCCCCGGCCAGCTGGGCAGCGGTGGCAAGAATCGGCAGGCTCTCCGGAACGGCCGCGACCGCGAGGCTCACTCCGGTCGCCAACGTCTCGGCCAGCGGGCGGTCGCCCCGGGCGAGGTTGGCGGCGATGGTGACGATCCCGGCCCCGAGCGCGATCGGGGTGGCTTGCGCCGCCAACGCCTCCAGACGGGTCTCCACCCCGGTGCGCGGCGATGTGACGCCGCGGGCGGCCTGTCCGGCGGCGGTGTCAGCCCCGACAGCAACCACGACCGCCCCCGCGCGGCCCGCCGCGACGGCGGTGCCGGCGAACAACATGCATCTCTGGTCGGCCAGCGCCTGCGCGTCGATGGGCGTCGGGACTTTGGCCACCGGCAGTGACTCGCCGGTCAGCGCGGACTCATCGATCTCCAGGCCATCGGCCTCGACCAGGCGGCAGTCGGCGGGCACCCCTTCGCCGGGACCGAGTCGGATGATGTCGCCGATAACCAGTTCTCGAGCGTGAACGCGCCGCTCGGTCCCGTCTCGGCGGACACGCACCCGCTGGGCGGCGACCTGATCGAGCGCGGCGATGGCCCGGTCGGCCTCGAATTGTTGCAGCGCCCCGATACCGGCGTCGGCGAATACGACCGCGGCCACCATGGCCCCGTCCAGTACCGAACCAACGGCCACCGACAGCGCGGCACCGGCCGCGAGCACCGGCGTGAGCGGGTTGCGCAGCTCGGCGACGACATGTTCCAGCAACAACCTCCGAGGCGTACTCGGCCCGGTGACAGGCGGCGGGCGGCGGGAGTCGGCCTCGGCCGCGGTCAGACCCTCGGCGCTGCTACCCAACCGGGTGAGCACCTCGGTGGCCGGAACGCGGTGCCAATCGTTGCTCGCCCGCGCCTTCGATGTCGGCGCTACGAGTCGTGACGCGCTCAACCGTCCGTGCGCCAACGCGACCAGCGCAGCCGCGTCGACGCCGAGGGAGACGTGCGGCACCTTTCGACGCCACCTCGGCGCCGGGACGCCGAGCATGATGAGCGCATTCGCCGCCGACCCGGCCAGCGCCAGCAGCACGCTGTGCCGACTGATGTTCCGGGCCAGCCGACAGGCGTCGAGTAAGGCCGCGGCGCCGACCGCCCCGTCGACCGCGATGAGGTCGGCATGCCACGGCACCGGATGCTCGGGGTGTGCCTCGACGGCGAGGCCGCAGTCCGCGGCGGCGAGCGCGGCCTCGCCGCCGTCCGCGACCACGGCGACGACGTGGCCTTCCCGCTGCAGCCGGGCGACCAGCCCAGCGAGCTCCTCGTCACCCTGCTCGGCCGCGGACTTGGGCTCGTACCGGACGACCTCGATGTCCTCATCCGTCGCAAACTGCGGCAGTGACGTGTCGCCGAGCAGGTCCATATCGATCACCAGGCGGTCGACCTGGTCGAGCAATCGCAAGGGTTGCGTACGCACCACGAGCACCTCGCAGCGGCCCAGATATTCCGTGACTCCGGCGGCGAACGCCTCGCGACCGAGCCTGGCGGCCTTCGCGACCCCCGCGCTGAGCACCTCGATCGCCTCCCGCCTCCGATGGGAAAGCGGAAGGGTGGTCAGCACCGCGGCCATCGTCGCGATCAGATCTCGCTCGTCGTAGCGTTCGATCGGGCCCGGCGGCAGCGGAACAGGTCGCGGCCCTGGGTGCTCCGGCAATGAACGTGGCGGTGGCGCGGTCGCGTACAGCACCGGCTCTACCTGCGCGAAAGTCTGTGCGCGGGAGTGTTCCTGCCGCAGCAGCAGCACGCGGTGGACGAGATCGACGGCGGGGCTGAGCAGTTGTCGTTCCATGGCAGCGGCCGTGGTAGCGGCGAAACCCAGCAACAAATCCACCTCGACCGCACCGAACCGTCGCTCCAGCGGGCCGCGCAGCCGCTCCTGGTTCTGCACGAACGCGATAACGGGCGCGAGCTCGATCGGCGCCGAACGCCCCGGGAGACGCAGCAGGGAGCGGACAGCCCCGACGCCGATCGCGGCCACATCGGCGACCACCGCCACGCTGTACCAGGCCACCGCGGCCCTGTCGGTGGGATGCGCGGTGACAGCGGCGGTGAACGGGCCCTCGGCACCGACCGCGGCCTCCGCCACCTCCACGGCTGCGACGATGGCTGCCTCGTCCAGCTCATCCGAAGACTCTCCGGCGACTACGAGACGCCCGCACCCGGTATCGAGGCATGCCCAGGCCACCCCGGACACGCGGCCGACCCGCTCGGCCAACTCCGCGGCGAACGCCTCGATCCGCTCCGGCGCCGGTCCGCGCACCGCGACGTGCACGCGCCCGCCACCGGACCACACCGCGCGGGGACGGCCCGCGGCGTCCGACAGCACAGTGTGCAGCGCGTCCGCAGCGGCCATCGGGATACGCAGTGCCTTTTCGAGATAGCCGCCCAGCATCAAGGCCGCCTTTGTCGGTCGACCGGTTCCGATAGGCCGATCTTCCGGTAGTGACAGCCGGATTCGTGGGCTCGCAGTTCCTCGGCGCTCAGAACGTACGCCTCCGGTCCCGGGAAGATCAGCGCGCGGTGTCCGTTATCCAACCAGTGTACGAAGAACGGCGGGCCGCCGTCCGCACCGTGGACCTCCTCGATCAACCCGCGACGCACGGTCGCGCGTCCCTCCACGACCAACCAGTCCCCTGGATTCGCGTGCATGATTCAACCTCCTGCTCCGGCGGGCGCCATTCGACTCATGAACCAGTCACGGGCGAGTTCGCCCGCGTGTCGCAGCGCGCCCGGTTCCTCGAACAGATGCGTCGCACCAGACACAACGGCCAGCGTGTTCTCGCATGACATCGCCTTGGCAGCCTGGCGGTTGAGCTCCAGGACGAGGTGGTCGTGGCCGCCGACGATGAGCAGTGTCGGCGCCCGGACATGCGCCAGCGCGGTACCGGCCAGATCCGGTCGCCCGCCGCGCGAGACGACCGCGGCGATCCGCACTCGCGGGTCGGCCGCGGCCCGCAGCGCTGCCGCGGCGCCGGTGCTGGCCCCGAAGTAGCCGATGCGCAGGCCCTCGATCTGGTCCTGGCCGGTGAGCCAGCCGGTGACGTCGACCAGCCGCTGGGACAGCAGATCGATATCGAAGACGTTGGCGCGGTGCAATTCTTCGGCGGGGGTGAGCAGATCGAACAGCAGGGTGCCGAGTCCCGCTCGCTCCAGAATCTTGGCGACGTAACGGTTGCGAGGGCTGTGACGGCTGCTGCCGCTGCCATGGACGAACACAACCACCCCGATCGGATTCTCCGGGATGGTGAGATGCCCCACGAGTTCGACGCCCGCCGCGACCACGCGCACCTCGTCATCGCGCAGCGGCGGATCATCGCCCGCAGCCGCCTGCCGCGCCGCCACCCCGACCGCGGCACGCCGGAGTAGGTCTGCCACCTCGTCGTCGGTGGTCTGGTCGAAATTCACGTAGCACTGGCCGACCGCGGAGAACCACACCGATGTCTCCAGACAAATCACCTCATCGGCGTCCTTCGCCAATGCCGCGAGCGTGTCACGCGCGCCGACCGGAACGGCCAGCACGACCCGCGCCGCGCCGTGCGCCCGTGCGACCCGGCAGGCCGCGCGGGCGGTGGCGCCGGTGGCGACGCCGTCATCGATGATCACCGCGGTGCGGCCCGTGAGCGAAATCCGTGGCCGTGCGCCCCGGAACCGGTCGACTCGCCGCGAGAGCTCTTCGCGCTGCTGTCGTTGGACCGGGGCCATCTCCTGCTCGGTGAGCCCGGCTCGCCGCACAACGACGTCGTTGATCACCCGGACGTCATCCTCGCCGATCGCGCCGAACGCCAACTCGGGCTGGTGCGGCACACCGAGTTTGCGCACCACGATCACATCCAGCGGCGCCTCCAGCGCCCGCGCCACATCAAAGGCGAGCGGCACGCCACCGCGGGGAAGTCCGAGCACGACCACGTCCTCGCCGCGCAACGGCCGCAGCCGCGCCGCCAACCGGCGGCCCGCGTCACCGCGATCATCGAACATCGAACACCTCCTGACGACTTCTTCTGTCAGGTTCGCTGACGTCCCGCGTCGGCAACAGATCCGATCGTCGCCGGGACGCGTGCCATTGGTCCCCGGCCTCGTCCGGGCGGCAGCGGCGGGTCGCGATCAGGTGCGGATGCCGAAAGTCCCGAGATCGACAGACCCGTGACCCGGGCATTGCGGACGTTGCGCCCTACCTGCGGGAGAGGGCGATCAGCGATTCTCGATACAGACCAGCGCGCTTCCTGTGGTGCCCGCGAACGCGGAATCGTCGGTAATTTCGCGTTCGCGAACATGAACCACGGCGCGGTCGAGACGACGTCAGGAGTTCCGATGCCCCAGCGGCGAGATTCTCTTCAGCGTTTCCAACCTGCCGCAGTGCCCGACGCGGCGAAGGCAGAGGAGGAGCGGCAGCCTGAGCGCCGCTCTCCTCGGCTGCGGTGGCGGTCGATCCGCGTCGATGGCCGCACCGCTCGCTACGCGGTCGGCGGACGGGGTCCTGGTGTGCTCTTCCTGCACGGCTGGGGACTCGGCGGACATGCCTATGCCCGCCCACTCGAACAGCTCATCCGAATGGGAATGCGCGTGTACAGCCCGGCGCTTCCCGGGTTGGGCGGCACCGCCAGCTTGCCCGTCGAGCACCGAACCCTCGCCGGATACGCCCGGTGGGTCGACCATTTCGCCGACACGATCGGGCTGCCCCGACCGATAACCGTGGTCGGTCACTCCTTCGGCGGCGGCGTCGCGATCAAAGCCGCCCACGACCTGCCCGACCTCGCCGAGCGGCTCGTCCTCGTCAACTCCATCGGCGGTTCGGCCTGGACCGACGGCCGTGGCGTGGTACGCGCGATGCGCGAACGTCCGCTGTGGGACTGGGGCCTGCACTTGCAGGCCGACTTGTTCCCCGGCCGCCAAGTGACCCGGGTCCTACCGGTGATCTTGCGCGATGCGGTGCCGAACCTGCTGCGGAACCCGACCGCGGTGTGGGAAGTCGCCCACCTCGCCCGAACCGCGAACCTGGCCGCTGAACTCACCGCGCTCGCCGAACGTCGGCTCCCGATCTTCGTGGTGTGGAGCAAGCGAGACACGGTCATACCGGAATCCGCCTTCATGTCGCTGCACACCGCTCTCGGTGACCCGCGCACCATCACCGTGCCCGGCGGGCACACCTGGCTCATGTACCACCCGCGCGCCTTCGGCGAGCTCATCACCAACGTGATCCGTGAACCGGTAACCGGCCCACCACCGTCCCCGGATCCGCGGCGCGACGAAGTCGGGCAGCGCGCTGTCGGCACCGAGGTCCCCGGCACGTCGGCATCCGAGAACACCGGAAGCGAATACCACCCACCTTCCTGGGGCGAAGCCTTCGGCTCCTAGTTCTTCCGCCTCGCCCTCATCCGGGGCGAACAGCGGGGAGCAATCGGCGTCGTGTCTTTCAGGTGGCCGGTGGCCTGCTTGTTCCCGTCGGCGGACCTGCCCCCGAGACCGTCCCGAGGACCCTCGTCCTCGCGGAAAAGGGCCCTCGGCCCTACTACCGCGACATGGTGATCGAGTCCAATCGAAGGGTTAGCCTCAATCTTTCGTGCGTCCAGCTGAACAGGAGGTCGCCTCTGATGGGTGATTGGTTCGTAAGCTCGTCGTCGCTTGCCGGTGGAAGTCCGGTCCGGGTAGCTGCCAGGTGGCCCGGTAGCAGACTGGCGGCTTCGCCTGGAAACGGGTGGGGTCGGAGCCCAGTGTCGAAAGCCCTTGAAGGGGAAGCGAAGATGCGGTCCGCAGCATGAAGCGAAGCCTGCGGCGTCGTTAGAGGTCTGCCCCGGTGAGGGGTGGGTGAAGAGAGTGCCGAGCCGCCGAAATCACGGTGAAGGCTATGGAAGGCACCGAAGACCTGGAGATGCAGGTGCTGAAGAACTCTCCGGCGTATGGGGCGTGGAACGTATCGAAAGTGGCGGCGGGAACTGGAGAGACCCTCCCCGGCCCGGTGACCTGCGGAAACATGTCACCGGAGGGTGGTGTCCGATAACCGATGATCTCGGGAAACGGGTGGCCTGTCGGAAGGGAGTCGGAGGCGGTCGTAGTACCGATTGAGCCGAGCGGACAACAGAACCGTCGGTGAGGGAAGGACCGCTGCTTCGTCGATGCGTCATGACTGATGGAGAGGGGCCTGGTGAGCGCCTTCTATGGCTAGCTCCGCCACGGTGGGGTCCGATTCGGATCCGGTTCGAGCTTTGCAGCATGCGCTGTACCGGGCGGCCAAGGTCGATCCCCGGCGACGGTTTCATGCGTTGCGGGACAAGGTCTTCCGCAGGGATGTCCTGTGGCGTGCGTGGGTCGCGGTGCGTGCGAACAACGGTGCACCGGGTGTCGACAAGACCACCTTGGCCGAGATCGAGCAGTACGGCATCGACCGGTTGCTCGATGAGCTGGCCAGCGAGTTGCGGGAGGGAACGTACCGGCCGTTGCCGTTGCGCCGGGTGTGGATTCCCAAGCCTGGAGTGAAAGAGCGACGGCCGCTATCGATTCCCGCGGTTCGTGACCGAATCGTGCAGTCGGCGACCAAGATCGTGCTCGAGCCGATCTTCGAGGCCGACATGGCGGATTGTTCGTTCGGGTTCCGCCCGAAACGCAGCCCGCACGATGCCTTGCAGGTCCTGGTGGACGAGGCATGGCGGGGACGACGGTGGGTGGTGGAAACGGATATCGCCAACTGCTTCTCGGCGATTCCGCATGAGGAGTTGATGCAGGCAGTCGAGGAACGCGTCAGCGACCACGCCATGCTCGGACTGCTGCGCGCGATGCTGCGTGCCGGGGTGTTGAGCGATGGGGTGGTGCGGCGCGAGGTGAGCGGAACTCCGCAAGGCGGGCCGATTTCACCGTTGTTGTGCAACGTGTATCTGCACCGGATCGACCGGGCGTGGGATGTGCGTGTGCATGGTGTGTTGGTCCGGTTCGCCGATGATGCCGTGGTGATGTGTCGTTCCCGGCAGCAGGCCGAAGCCGCGCTTGCGCGGCTGAGGCAGTTGCTGTCGGAGCTGGGTTTGGAAGCGAAGGCCGCCAAGACCCGGATCGTGCATGTGACCGAGGGCGGTGAGGGCCTGGATTTTCTGGGTTTTCATCATCGGTGGGTGCGTGCGGAAGGACGCACCGGCGGTAAAGGGGTTGCCTTCCTCGCTCGTTGGCCCGCAGACAAGGCGATGCAGCATGCCCGTGACCGGATCCGGGAGATGACCGGCCGGAATCGGGCGGTGTTGCGGGTGGAACGCATCGTGGGGGAGATCAACGCTTTCCTGCGGGGGTGGGCGGGGTATTTCCGTTACGGGAACTCGTCGCAGCGTTTCGAGAAGATCAGGACCTATGCGGTGATGCGGATCGCGGGGTTTCTCGCGAAGAAGCACAAACGTCGCCGTGGGTTCGGGCGCTGGGTGATTGCCTTCGCGTCCGATAACCAGCTCGGACTGATCCGTCTTGACGGAACTGTGGTCGCGCCCAGGCCCTTTCGGGCCTGGCGGGTGACGCCGAAGGCCGGCGGTGAACGGCGTCGGTAAGCCGTGTGCGGGAGAACCGCATGCACGGATTGATGTGGCGGGAGCTGGAGACGGGATCACGGGCAGTCACGGTGATGGCGAAGAACGACCGGCGGGAAACCGCCTGGCCACCAATGGCTCCATCACCTACCGCTGTTCAGTCACCGCGCCAGCTCCCGACCCTCCATCGAGCCAGGTGGCAGTGTCCCACCGAAATGGCGAAAGGTGCTCTGACCTGCGATAATTCTTCTTGCTGAGGGAAGAAAGTATCGAGTTCGGGAGCACCTTTCTGGTGAGTGAGTCTATATCGCCCTACCCGCGGATGGTCATCGACGGCGACGGGTCAGGACTGGTGTCATACGCAGGCGCGACACTACTGCTCCGCACAGCCGAGAAAACAGGATTGACCACCAGTTTGTCCGAACAGCTGATGGGCTGGCGTGAACCGGTGACCGTTCACGACCCCGGCAAGATCGTGCTGGATCTGGCCGTCATGCTCGCGGTCGGTGGTGATTGCGTTTCGGATCTGGCGTTGCTGCGGGCAGAGCCCGCCATGTTCGGGTTGGTGGCCTCGGACCCGACAGTGTCACGAACGATCACCGCCATGGCCGCCGATGCACCGAAAGCGTTGGCCGCCATCGCATCTGCCCGCGCACGAGCACGAGCCAGGGCCTGGGAGTTGGCAGGAGCCAACGCCCCCGATCACGGCATCAGCAACCGCAATCCGTTGATCATTGATCTGGACGCGTCGCTGACCGACGCGCACTCGGAGAAGGAGAACGCGGCACCAACATTCAAGCGCGGCTTCGGATTCCACTCGTTGTGATCGTTCATCGATCACGGACCCGTCGGCACCGGCGAACCGGCCGCGCCGATGCTACGTCCGGGCAACGCAGGTTCCAATACTGCCGCCGACCACAAACACGTTCTGCGTGAGGCCCTGGCCCAGCTGCCAGGCGAGCTGTCATGGCGAGTCGGCCGGAATGTGCTGGTGGGAGCTGATTCTGGTGGCGGAACCCGTGAGTTCCTCGACTACTGCCACCGCCGCCGACTCCAGTACTCGATCGGCTTCACCCTCACCGACGACATCGTCACCGCCATGGACACCCACCTCAACGCCCGGGACTGGACTCCGGCCTACGACGCCGACGGCCAAGTGCGTGACGGGGCTTGGGTCGTCGAGGTCACCGGCATCACCGAGCTGGTCGGTTGGCCACCCCGAATGCGACTTATCGTCAGGAAAGAGCGCCCGCATCCGGGCGCTCAACTGCGGTTCACCGACTGCGACGGGTTGCGGTTGACCGCGTTCGTCACCAACACCAGCCGAGGCCAACTGCCTGACTTGGAACTGCGACACCGCCGACGGGCCCGCTGCGAGGACCGGATCCGCAACGCGAAAGACACTGGCCTGCGAAATCTTCCGTTCTACGGGTTCGACGCCAACCGGATCTGGCTTGCGTTGATCGCCCTCGCGATGGACTTGACCGCATGGTGTCAAAACCTGGGCTTTCACGATCATCACGCACGCCGTTGGGAACCGAAAACCCTTCGACTGCGGTTGTTTTCCGTTGCTGGACGTATCGCCGCCCATGCCCGCAAGACCCGCCTTCACCTGGCCCGACACGCGCCATGAACCGAGTTGCTCACCAGCGCGGCTGTGCGACTGCAACCCGGCTGAGCACCGACGAACCTATCCCTTCGACCGAGGAAGATCGCACTATCCGAGCTCGTGGAACCCGGCAGCCAGCCCGCTGCGCGGGCCGCCTGCCGCACCCATGACCGGGAAACTACGATCGAAATACCCAATCCGAAACCGCTCAGGCCAGCACGTCCGCCCCGCGAAAGATCGAGGTTAGCCAAAGATATTTCGCCACCAATTTGTGATTTCCGCCAAACAGCCCAAGAACCACTCCTCGGCCTTATTGAGCCATTCAACAACCTTTTGGGCCATATCCATTATGGCGTTGTATATCCTCCCCCATAGACCGGAGAAAAATACGCTTATATTATGGTATAGATGGGCAATTGCGGATCGCCGCTCCGGGAACCGCTCTCCCATCTGAATCAGATTATTTTTGAGGCGTTCGTGTTGTTCGTGGTAGCGGACTTCATCCTCCGCGAATTCTTCATTCAAGAGTTTTACGTATTCTTCCTGCGACATCTGGTTACTTGCACGCCTCTTGAGATCGCTTTGAGTGTCGTCGGAGTTTTTCTGAACAGAATTTTTTTCGTCTCCCACGTATGCCTCGGCCACCTGCTTCGCCTCCGGAGGTACATCAGCGGGATCGGATCCCCGAACACTCGGAGGGAGGGTGTATGTAGGAAGTTCCCAATCCAAGGAACCTGTCTTGATTGCCGCAACACGAGCATGAGTCGTTCTATCGATGGCCTCCATAACGTCTTCGAATTCTTTCATAGACATGGCGACCTGTGCTGTTGTCGTTGCCATAGTATTACTCCTCTTTTTGTTGGGCGACGAGTCGTGCAGCTAAAGGATTGTGCTGCTCACGGGAAGACCACAGTAATAATGCGCTTCTCTTCCGGTTCTCCACCTGCGCGTGAGAGAGTAGCGGTCAATTCGAAGGCTCCCGCCTCAGAAGAGCGCAAGGTGAATATATGTGTTCCACCACTACCCGCAAGGATCGGAAAATCAGGAACGTATGCATCTTTGACGAGTGTGAGCTGCCGAGGAAGACCCAAGCTCCAGGTATAGCCGGTAGTGGGATTCTCTTTAAGTGCGACTTCGGCAAGGCGGGCATAGAATCTAGTTTCGCTGGCGATATCCTGGGCAGTACTCATGGTCAACCCCTTCGATAACTTGTCGGGAGGTGGGAGAGTCCAGTTCCGGGCATACTGAGCTGTATCTTCAAGTGATCATTTTTCTCGCGATCTCACCATACAAGCCGGATTTATAGAGTCGACGAGCGCACGGATCACTTGACAGAGAACAAAAAATGCAATTTTCTCGCATCTTGGTTCATGGGTTCCCAGGGCTGTCGCAGCCTGGCTTCGAGGGTTCCCTTTCCTGGGGATGTCGCTTGAAGTCTGACATGGCGCTTCCTGGAGAGCCAAGCAGATTTGACTGCAAAGGCTCGTACTCGCTGTCGAACATCTCAAGCACTGGGGCGTTATCTAAAACCACTCCCCATCGGTAGCCCGCCGATACGAGCTCCTCCAGCTCAAGCGTCACCAAGTCGCCAAGGCGGACTTCGATTCGAGTGGCCTACCCTGATCCGACTCTGTAATCACGACTTCGTTCATGCCTGAGGTCGCACGCACAAGCTTCGAACGCCGTATGACTCGCAGCCATGGTTACCCTCCGCATCGAATGGGTTTCGGGCCCGCATGCTTGCACCAAATACGTGGCAGGGTTCGTTTGGAAGTATCTCAGATGCCTGTGGGACACATTCACTAACTTCCATACCGGTTGGTTCTCTATAAGGGTCTCAGAGTCCGATGCTATGGGCAAGGGCAAAGCTTACCGAGACTTGGCACCCCCCAACCTTGCCAGGCAGCCGGCGCGAAAAGGCCAACGATGAGCACCGGGGGACCATGTCGGTTGAGGTTCACCCAAGGCCGGGTAGTTAGTGTTTTCGCTGGTGGCGCAAGGGGTTCGGTTGACCGTGGTGGTGCCCTTCGAGCTGGTCGACGCGGTTCTAGTCGCAAGGCCGCGCAGTTTAGGTTCCTGTCCGGTTGTCAACCGGGCAGGATATGGACGCTGATCTGGGTTTTATAGATGTTGCGGTCGATGTCGCCTTTGGCGCGGTGTTTGGAGATGGCGCGTTTGACGACTCGGGGGCTGGAGCGTTGGCGTCGTGGTGGCAGCGGGCTGGACAGGACCGCGCGGCCGATGGCGCCGATCAGGTCGATCGTGGTGGTGGCGAGGACTCCGGCGGCCAGGATGAGCTGATCACGGGCGGTGTGTACGGCGATGGTGAAACTGCCGCGGTCGGGGCGCAAGCCCGGGGCGGCCAGCGCGGTGTCGGCGATGGCGGTGCGCAGTGCTTGGTAGGTGATCAGCAGGGCGTAGACCTCTTGCGTGACCCCGGCCGGGGTGCGGGCGCGCAGCACCCGCCCACCGAGAATGGTCGATTTCAGTTCGAAATAACTGGTTTCGATCTCCCAACGCTGATGATAGAGATCCACCAATTCTCGTGCGGGATAACGCTTGTCGTCGGTCAGAGTAGTGAGCCTTTCCGAGTAGCGGCGTGTCACGGTCAGACGCTGCGGCCGTGTTGAAGATGCAGCAACACCAGCGCGGCTGCGGCGATGGCACCGATCCGGCACGGGCACAAGCTGACTCGACGCAATGCCTTGAACCATTTGAGCAGTGCGTTACCGCGCTCACCGACCGCGCGAACCTGGTTGTGGGCCTTGTTCGCCGTTTTCTGTTCGTCGGTCAGCTGCCCGCCCTTGGGCTTCTTGACCGCGACCGTGATCGTTGTGGCCTCGCCCAAGTATCCGAGATCGCCCAGCACGGGCAGGTTTTCACCGGTCCAGTCCGTGAGCGCGGGCAGCATCTCGGGGTGGGCGCGCAGCGCGGTGACATCGTGCTCACGTCCCGGACGAACCTCGGAGGTCCACATCGGCCACCCGTCCGGGGCGGTAACGACCTGGATGTTCCCGCCGTGGCGGCCGTGTTTTCCCGACCACCAGAGGTCGACTTTGACCCGGCGTGGCACCGAGGTGGCTTTGGCGGTGGTGGGGCCGGCTTGGCCGACCCGGTCGGTGTGGATGAGCGTACCGTCCACGCTGATGTGCTGGTGCCCAGCGACTTTCGCGGCCAGCAGCACGTTGTGCAAGGCCGGGGCCTGGGCGGCGAGAGTATCGATCACCTCGTGGAGGCTGTCGTAGGCGGTGGTGCGGCCGATCGCGTTGTCCAGGGCGAGCTGCTCGACACGGGTGCCGTCGGTGAACCACCGCAACCCCAGCACTGCCTGTTCGAGGCAGGTCAACGCCCTCCAGCGGGTCCCCAAGGCCTGGCGGCGCGCGGCCAGCAAGCCCGCGACGTGGGCGACGGTGGACTCGGGCAACGGCAGGATGGCGATGTATGCGACACTCATGACGCGCGGAACCTCTGTGAAGTTGATCTTTAGTCGGACCTCCTTCATACGCCAGAGGTTCCGCGTTTCGCGTTCCACCCCAACATCTTTCAGCACCGCCGCAGCAACCGATCCGTCAGACCACTACTCGGAAACGTTCAGTGATCAACCGGTACCGCTCGACCCGGCGTGGCCCGCCGGCGCAGCTGACGGCGATCTCGGCGTCGATCACCCGCACCGTCACCGCGCCGGCGCGGGTCAGCCACGACCCGTCACCCAACCGCGCGATCGCGGGGACACACCGGTTGAGTTTCGCGCGGATCAGCAGCTCCGCTCCGGTGTCGGAGATCCGCTCGATCAACGCCGTGACCGCGAAGTTCCTGTCGGCCAATAACAGCATGCCGGGGCGCAGGCATCCCAGAAACCGCGGCGCGTACGCCGTTTCCGCGATCCGCAACGGCCCGAACACGACATCCACGACGGTGCGGGAGCCACACGCCACCACCGCCAACATCCGCAACATCGGGTATCCGGCTCGGGCGTGACCACCGCCGTGGCGACCGTAGGCGGCCACATTGGCAGGACTGTCGGGCACGAACACGCTGGTGCCGTCGATCGCGCACACCAGCAGCCCCCGCCACCGCACCGCCCCGGCGTCAGGACCGGCGACCAGGTCGAACAACGCGGCCAATGGTTTGACCCCGACTCGGCGCAACGCTTGGGACAACGCCGAGGAACCCGGGCACGCGAGCGATCCACTGGGCAGTCCCGCGCACAACCGCGCCCACACCTGCCGATACCCGATACCGGAGAACAACGCCCCGGCCAGCAACAGATACACCACCACCCGCGACGGCAACAACCGCACGCGCGACCCCACCGCACCGGAGGTCTCCAGCGCCGCGTCGACAAGGTCGAACGACACGATCCGGGTCAGTTCCCCCAGATGCCCCGGCGCGAACACCCCCTCCGCTACCAGCGAACAACGATCAATGACACACTGAACCGACAGCGGGACTCCTCGGACGAGCGGATTGTCTTGGCGGACAACACCTCTCTACCAGCAGTTCCGCTGTCCTCGTTCACCACCCCACCCCGCTTGACACACCGAGCCCAACCCTTAACTGCGCGGCCTTGGTTCTAGTCGAGACCCGGTCGGTGCAGCGCCGGTTGCGTGATCTCCCGTCTCGGGTCGGGGTCTACTTCCTGCTGGCGATGTGCCTGTTCCCCGAGGTGGGTTATCGGGCGGTTTGGGACAAACTCACGGCCTCGCTGACCGGGATACCCGTGCCCGCCCCGACCGCGAAAGCGTTGCGGGACTTGCGCCGTCGGGTGGGAGTCGCGCCGATGCGCAGGTTGTTCGACGTGCTGGCCGGGCCGTTGGCGCAGCCGTCGACTCCTGGGGTTCGGTTCGGTCGGTATCGGATGGTGTCCTTCGATGGCTGCACCTCCCAGAAGGTGCCCGCCACCGCCCGGAACCGGGCCTGGCTGCGTGCCACCGCCCATTACCCCTACCCGATGCTGGAATTGATGACGCTGGTGGAGACCGGAACCCGCGCGGTGATCGGGGCGGTGTTCGGCCCGACCGAGTTGGGCGAGACGGGCTATGCGCGCAAGCTGCTGCATCTACTACGCCCGGACATGCTGGTGTTGTGGGACAGAGGCTTCGACAGCAACGACTTCCTCGTCGAGGTCCGCGCGACCGGCGCCGAGGTATTGGGTCGAGCGCGCGCCAACCGGCGCATCCCGGTCCTGACCCGCCTGACCGACGACTCGTATTTGGCGGTCATCGCCGGGATCGGAGTGCGGATCATCGACGCGCAGATTACCGTGACCTGCATCGACGGCACCGTGTTCACCGCCGACTACCGTCTGGTGACAACCCTGACCGACGCCCGCCGCTACCCCGCGGCGACGCTGGTGGGCCTCTACCACCAACGGTCCGAACACGAATCCGCCTACTACGCGCTGCGCCACACGATCATGGCCGGACGAGTCCTGCGCTCGGGCGATCCGGTCGGTGTCGAGCAGGAGATGTGGGCACTGCGCAGCCTCTACCAGGTACTCCGCACGGTGATGGTCGACGCCGCCGAATCTCGTCCGGGTACCGACCCGGACCGTTGCAGCTTCGCCATCGCTTTCCACACCGCCCGTGACCAGGTCCTCACCGCGGACGGAGTCGTCCCCACCGGCACCGGAAGCGGCTTTCTCGGGCAGATCGGCGTCCGGTTCCTGGGACACCTGCTACCGCCACGCCGCCAACGGGTCAGCACCCGCAAGGTCAAATCGCCGATGTCGCGCTACCACGAGCGCCTCGCCGACCGACGCCCCGACACCAGCCGCACCGTCACCGATATCGACCTCGCCATCGTCGTGCCCGACACCGAAACACCCGCGCTGCCGACCACGTCCCGCCACGACAGCCGCACCGCCCCGGACCAGCGCCGACGCCACCGGATCCTGACTCTGCTCACCACCGACCCCACCCGCTTGTGGCGAGCCCGCGACATCGCCGCCCACTTCGGCGACATCACCCTCAACACCATGTACAGACAACTGACCCGATGGGCCGACGACGGCCTCATCCACAAACTCGGACCAGGCATCTACAGCGCCACCACCTGGTCACCCGAACCCCTTGCGTGACAAGCGAAAACACTAACTACCCGGCCTTGGGTGAACCTCAGGTCCCAGCCCAGTCGACCGGGCCAAACCCGGTTCCAAGCACCATCTGATCACCGACTCGTACGGGACACCCCTCGCGGTGAGGCTGACCGGCGGAAACCGTCACGACGTCACACAACTGATCCCGCTACCTCTACGCCGACCGCGGCTACGACTACGACAAATACCGCCGACTTCTGCGTGATTGCGGAATCGTCCCGGTCATCGCCCGCCGCGGCACCAGCTACGGATCCGGCCTCGGCGTCGTTCGCTGGCCGGTGGCACGCAGTTTCGCCTGGCTCAACGTGGCCCGTCCCCAGTAAATGAGACCGCTCGGTATTAGAGTCCTGTTGGCCCTGGTAGGGGTCGGAAGGGACGATAGGGATCATGGCTGGACGCAAGCGGCATTCCGCGGAGGAGATCGTGCGGAAGCTGCGCCGCGCCGACGAGTTGGCGGCGGCCGGTATGTCCGAGGAGGAGATCGCTGCGGAGTTGGGGATCTCGGCGGCGACGTTGTACAACTGGCGTCGCCAGTACGGTGGCGTGGATACCGAGGCGGCGAAGGAGCTCAAGGAGTTGCGGGAGCAGAACGCCCGGTTGAAGCGGTTGCTGGCGGATGCGGAGTTGGAGAAGGACGCGCTGCGGGAGATCGCGCGGGACGCTCCTATAGATGTCAAGCCGCGATTTTCTGGTAGTCGGCGCGTAAGGCGCGGAACACTTCTCGTGCGAGATAGCGTTTGAGGCAGCGAAGAATCTCGGGTGTGGTCTTTCCGTCGCGCTTTCGGCGTGCGGCGTAGACCTTGGTGTTGTCGTGGTAGCGCAGGCGGACGATGACGGCGGTGTGTAGCGCTTGGTTGGCCTGGCGGTCGCCGCCGCGGTGGATCGGCGCGACGCCGCAGAGACGGGCGAAGGCGGCCTCGGAGGTGAGCCGGTCTGGGTTGTCGCCGATCGAGATGACCAGTGCCGCAGCGGTGTCCGGGCCGAGCGCGAACACGGCCATGGTGTGCGGGGCGACCTGTTCGAGGAGCTTGGCGAGCTGCTTTTTGAGTTGATCGGCATGAATCTTGGAGTCGGTGATGCGCTGGGCGAGTGAGCGCAGTGCGAGTTTGGTCGCTTCGATCGGGTCGGACAGAGTTGCGAGGTCGGGATCGAATGCGGCGCAGGTGGCGATCAGCCGGGCGCGCGAGAGCGAGCGTAGCTGGCTGCGTAGTTCTTCTGAGCTGGTGCTGATCAGTGCGCGTAGCGCGTTGATCGCGATGGACTGGGCTTTGACGGCGTTATTTCGGGCCACAGGCAGGGCGCGGACGGCTTCGATCGCGCCGTCACGGTTCTTGGGGGCGGTGATCTCGGATCCGTCGAGCAGTCGGTGCGGCGCCGGATTTCCTTGTTCAATCGTTCTTGGGGGTTGTTGGACCAGATCTGTCGCCAGATCTGTTTGGGGAACGCGGTGAACGCCAGATGAAATCCCCGGGGATCTCGCCACCGCCGCAGACGAGTGTGTCCGAGCGATTTCTCATCCACCGCGGGCGCGAGTCCGAATCACTTGCGGGCATGGCCCCGCACACGGAGAGATGCGGCGGTTGTGCCTGAAGCGGCGGGCCGGCCGAGACCCGACGCGGTTCTACCTCCCTCCCGGGCTCACCTCGTCCGGCTGGTATCAGTTGCCGGTCCGTCCAGCCGGACGAGCCCGCTCGACTCCGGGGCCGGTATCCCTGCCCGGCGAATCGCCGCGCCGACCGGACCCACGACCACCCTCAGGCCGGTGCACGGTGGAATGGCTGGTGGGCACCCCGAGCCAGCAAACGCTATCCCCGCAACTGAGTTGCACGGTCGATCTGAACTGGCCGCCCAGTCGCACCTGCTGGCCGCATTGATCTTTGGCAGCCTGGAAGCATTCCTCTATCTCCCGCCTGGCACCGGCGACCGCGACGACTTGTTCACGCTCGATCTGGCGGCGTTGGTTGCGTTCCGCTCGTCCTCATCGAGAACGAACTCACCACCACGCCCAGAAACCCACGACCCACAAAACTGTAGGTAATTACAGCGAAGATTTCAGGGCCAGGACATTAGTCGTAGAGGCGAGGGCCTTTGGCACCGTCAAACCGTCGAGAGTGGCTGCCACACCCGCCGCGGCAGACTCTTTAGCAGGACATCGGCGCGGATCCGCCCGGCGTCGGTACTCACGCGGTGAGCGTAGCTGACAGCGAATATACGACCCCGTGCTACGGGTTTTGAGCTTCGCCCGAAGGGCGGGCGCCTGGTGGCTCCTCACGCATTTCAATAGAGTCCCTCCGGTGCGGTATTGGTGATCTGTAGCGGGCGGACGTTGGCGACGCCGTCGGAGGGCCAATCGGAGCCGGTGTCGTAACGGAGGGCCTGGTCGCGTTCGAGGATATTGGGGAGGAACAGGTCTTCGTGCAGGACGGTCAGGCGGACCTGGCCTGGCGCGCCGTAAGAGACTGTCGCCGACCAGTCGCCGAGGTCGACGACAGACATGGTGACCTGGGGGTAGTTGGGGACGTAGGGGAGTATTTCGCCGTCGTGTTCGGCGGGCAGGCCCGCGCCGTTGCCGAAGGTGTTGCCGTAACTGCGGCCACAGATTCCGCCGTTGAGGGCGGTGACCAGGTCGCGATACAGGTCGGGGCTGACCTGGGTGCCGCTGAGCCGGGCGCCGCGCAGATCCGCGACCAGGTCCGGGTAGCGGCGCGCGAGTACCTGTAGCAGCGCGGGGGTGGTGTTGACATAGTCGACACGGCCGTGGCGCAGAACGTCCGCGATCTGCTCCGCCAAGTGGACGCTGTACTCGTTGGCTTCGACCAAGCGGCCTTCCCGGATGAGACGTTTCACCCACCGCGGGTCCATATCGATGGTATAGACCAGTCCGGCGTGCAGTTCGCTCGCTTCCCAGGTGCCGTTTCCGATCAGATGCGGCCCGGTCGGGGTCGCCTGTAGCCAGGTGCGGTGCGATTCGAAACCCTCGGTGACGAAGGACCATCGGCGCCATGCTCCGCGATGCAACAGCATGTCGGGGGTGTAGTAGACGCGGCAGGGGGTGCCGGTGGTGCCGCCGGTGTCCCACATCCGGCCGATGAGTGGTCGGGGCACGGCCAGTGGTACGAGTTCGGTGGGGTCCAGGGAGCGCAGCGTGTCCAGCGGGAACGGTCCGAAGGCTGTGAGCTGATCGTGGCGGGTGATGTCGCGGGGGTCGAAGTCGAGCTCGCGTGCGCGGCGCAACCAGTAGGGAGCGCCGGTCGCCGGGTCGAATGTCCGCCGCACCACCTGGCGGGTCCACTCGTCGAGGCCGGTGTCGAGCCAGCGCTGGATCAGGGCGTCGCATTCTGCGGTGCGCGGATCGGAGACGGCGGTCATCGCGTCACCCGCGGTGCGAAGACGTCGATTCCGAGTTCGAAGACCGTGGTCAGCGCCTGTTCTATGTGTTCGGGGCGGTCGACGTGCACGACCGGGAACGGGAACCGCAGTACTCCGTCTGGGATGGACCCGCCCATGATCAGGCCGAGGCGCACACCCTCGTCTTTCATGGCCTCGTAGATGTAGGGCAGGCTGACGGGGGTGGTGGGGTTGCGATGGAAGGTGTCGCGGACATCGGCCCCGGTCATCAGCACTTTGCGGTCCAGGCACGAGATCAACGGCAATTCCGGATCCGTGAACGGCATGGCGTTGATATAGCCAGCCATGAAGGTGCGGAAACCGCCGCGCAGGGGTGAGTGGATGGCCATCGAGCGGCCGGGCAGCGGGATCACGGTGCCCTCCGGCAGTTCCGCGCCGACCCGGTCCAGGGCCGCGCGCTCGCCGGAGAGCATGAGGATGCGGGTGGTGCCGTCGGTGGTCGGACCGAACTGTCCGGCCAGGTAGACGCCGGGACACCCCTCGCCGCGATAGCGGCCGGTATCGTCGCCGATCGGTTCGAATGCCAGGGCGAGTCCCTGCTCGGGGGTGCCGGACGGCTGGTTCGGGGTGTCGCGGGCGTGGGCCAGCATCTCGAACAGTGCCCGGCGGCTGATCGACCCGGCCAGGCAGGCGGCCGACATGCCACCGAGGCTCAGGCCGCCCAGCGCCGCCGGTCGAAGGCCCTTCTCGGCGAGCACATCGTGCACCGCGACGGCGTGTACCGACTCGCGGATGGTGGCCACACTCTGTCGCGCCTCTGGCGCTTCGGGAAGGTCATCATTCAGGATCTGGCCGACCGTCAGACCGGTCCACTCCGCGACCTGCCGGTAGAGATTTCGAACGCCGGTATAGGCGCGGTGCAGGTCGACGCCGCGTGGCTCGCTTCCGACGCCACCGCCGAACAGATAACCCAAGGTCATTATTTTTCTCCCGCTGCGTATTTCTTCTCGAATTGATCGGCCGGAATCGGGCGTCCGCGCTCGGCCGATCTATTTTCTTTCCAGCTATCGACGGATCGGTCGACTCCGCCGCGACAAGGGGTCTCGCCGGACGATATCGGGACGATATCGGGACCGGGAATGATCATGTTCCAGCGGCGGAAAAAGCACCGACTGTCTTTGTCATGGTAAAAGGAAGTCGATATCGGCATTGCCGAGGAATTCGAGGCATCGGTTTCATGAATTCCATCGTTCCCATTGCAGTGGTCGGATATTCGTGCAGGCTCCCCGGAGCCGAGGATCCGGCAGCGTTCTGGCGACTGCTCGCGGCAGGCCTTGATGCGATCGGCGAGGTCCCGGCGGACCGCTGGGGCCTCGCCGCGGCCCCGGGGGCGGGGGCGGCACGGTGGGGCGCGTTCCTCGATGATCCGGGCATGTTCGATGCGGGCTTCTTCGGCATCTCACCGCGCGAGGCCGCCGCGATGGACCCGCAGCAACGTCTGATGCTCGAATTGGGCTGGGAGGCAGTGGAACACGCCGGAGTGCTACCGGCTGTGCTATCCGGCAGCCGGACCGGGGTATTCATCGGCGCGGCACTCGACGACTACGCCGTGCTCCGCGGCCGGTCGGGTCCGGCGGGCGTCACCACCCACACGACCACCGGCACCCTGCGCAGCATGATCGCGAACCGATTGTCCTATCTGCTCGGCGTGCGCGGGCCCAGTCAGATCATCGACTCCGGACAGTCGTCCGCACTCGTCGCGGTCCATCAGGCATGCGAGAGTCTGCGCGCGGGCGAATGCACCGCGGCGCTGGCGGGCGGGGTCAACCTCAATCTCGCCGCCGACACCGCGCTGGCCCTGGCCGCCGCGGGGGCACTGTCCCCGGACGGGCGCAGTTACACCTTCGACGAACGGGCCAACGGATACGTCCGTGGTGAGGGCGGTGCGCTGGTACTGCTCGAGCCGCTCGATCGGGCACGTGCCGAGGGGCATCGGGTGCGCTGTGTCATCAGGGGCGGGGCTGTCAACAACGGCGCGGCCGCGGCCGGGCTCACCATTCCGGCGTCGGAAGTCCAGCGGGAGGTCATCGAGCTCGCGCACCGGCGGTCCGGTGTGACTCCGCGGGATGTGCAGTACGTCGAACTGCACGGGACCGGAACAGCGGTCGGTGACCCGGTGGAGGCGGCCGCGCTCGGTGCGGTGATCGGCGCCTTTCGACCTGCCGACCGGCCGCTTCGGGTCGGGTCGGTCAAAACTAATATCGGTCACCTCGAGAGCGCCGCGGGTGTCGCAGGATTGCTCAAAGTGATTCTGTCGCTGGAGAACGAGGCACTGCCCGCCAGCCTCAACTACGACACACCCAACCCGGCGATCCCGCTGGATCGGCTCAATCTGCGCGTACAGCGCGAACTGGAACCGTGGCCCGCTACCGGCGGCATCCGCCGGGCGGGAGTGAGCGCCTTCGGGCTCGGCGGCACCAATGTCCACCTGATCGTGGAGGAAGCGTCCAGGGAAACCGCTGCCGAGCGTACCGAGCCGATACCCGCGGCGGGGGCAGTCCCGGTGCTGTGGCCGTTGTCCGGACGCAGCGCCGAGGCGGTCCGCGATCAAGCGATCCGGCTGCACGCGTACCTGATCGACCATCACGGATGCACCCCGGCCGATATCGGCTGGTCGCTGCTCACCGCCCGTACCGCCTTCGAATTCCGCGCCGTGGTCGCCGGGCGCGACCGCGCGACGCTGCTCGGAGGCCTGGCGGCGCTGGCGGCGGGCCGGTCGGACGACGGTCTGGTCGAAGGTGTGGCCGGGTCGGCCACGGGGCCGGTGTTCGTCTTCCCGGGCAGGCTGTCGCAGTGGAACGGGACGGCGGCTCGGTTACTCGACGAGGCGCCAGCGTTCGCGGCACGAATAGCGGAGTGCGAGAGCGTGATCGGCCGGTATGTGGACTGGTCGCTCACCGCCGTGCTGCGGGGTGCGCCGGACGCGCCGCGGCTCGACCTGGTCGATGTGGCGCAGCCGGTGCTGTTCGCGGTCTCGGTGTCGCTGGCGGAGCTCTGGCGCTCGTACGGCGTCGTGCCCGCCGCTGTCGTCGGCCACGGTCCGGGTGAGATCGCCGCGGCCTGCGTGGCCGGCGCGATATCGCTGGACGATGGCGCGCGCGTCGTGGTGCTGGGAAGCCGGTCGCTGAGTGGGCTCGTCGGCGGCGGCGCGTTGCTGGCCGTGACCGCACCGCTCGCCGAGACGGCACGCCGGTTGGCGTCGCTGGACGGGCTCTCGGTCGCGGAGGTCGACGCGCCGGGAGAGGTCGTCATCTCGGGTGATCCGGAGACGCTGGATCGGTTCGGCGCCGAGCTGGCTCGCGACGGGATCCTGTCGTGGCGTGTTCCCGGTGTGGCCTTCGCGGGCCATTCGGCCCAGGTGGAGCGGTTTCGTACCGAGCTACGGGATGCCTTCGCGGAGGTGGCGCCGCTGCCCACCGGGATCCGGTTCTATTCGACGGTCACCGGTGGTCTGGTCGATCCCACGGTCCTGAACGGCGAGTACTGGTTCCGGAATCTGCGCGAGCCGGTGGAATTCGCGGCCGCCGTCTCGACCGTGCTTCATAACGGTCACGCCGACTTCGTCGAGATCTGCCCCGAACCGGTGCTGGCGGGCCGTGTGCGGGAAGCGGTGCGCCGGACGGGCGGAAACGGTTGTGTGGCAGGTATTCCCGGCGGCGATCGGGTTGGGATCGACGGGTTCGTGATGGCGCTCGCGACGGCGCACGCGAACGGCATCACGATCGACGGTGACGAGGTTTTCGCGGGTACGGGTGCGCGCCGGATCGACCTGCCGACCTATGCCTTCCAACGCCGCCGCCACTGGCTCACCGAGTCACCCATCGACAGAATGACTGGATCGCATACCGCCGCGGGTGTTCCGGGGCCGGACATGATGATCGCGAACTCCGGCGAGCCGGGGTCGACGCGGGACGAAGCCGTTGCGAGGGAGCCGGAACCGGTGTCGGCGGGTGAGTCCGTGTCGCAGGCGGTAGGGGATGTCGCAGGACTGGTCCGATCACAGTTGGCGCTGGTGCTCGGCCACGACGACGCGGCAGGCGTCGCGACCGGCAGCACCTTCAAGGAGCTCGGGCTCGACTCCCGGATGGGGGCGGAGCTGAGTGCGGCGCTCGTCCGTCGGACGGGTGTACGCCTTTCCGGCACAGTAATTTTCGACTATCCGACGCCCGATGCCTTGATCGCACACGTGCGTCGCATGCTGATCGCTGCGGCCGGGCTGCGGACGTCGGGCGCCGAGACGTCGGGCGCGATTGCCGCGTGGGCCGGGACCGCATCGGAGTCCGAGCCGGTCGAGGAGGACGATCCCGTCGTCATCGTCGGCATGGCGTGCCGGTTTCCGTCCGGCATCACCTCACCGCAGCGATTGTGGCAGGCGGTCGCCGACGGTGTGGACGCCATCTCCGACTATCCCGACGATCGAGACTGGGAACTCGCGTCGCCGGGCGACAGCGACCGGATGGGCGCGGCGCGGCGCGGCGGATTCCTCGACGGTGCGGCGGATTTCGACGCCGAGTTCTTCGGGATCAGCCCCCGCGAGGCCACCGCAATGGACCCGCAGCAGCGGCTGCTGCTCGAAACCGCTTGGGAAGCACTGGAGCACGCAGGAATTCGGCCCGACAGCCTGCGGGGCGACCGGGCCGGGGTGTACATCGGCGGGACCGCCATGGAGTACGGGCCTCGGTTGCACGAGCCGGTCGCGGATTTCGAGGGCTTCCGGTTGACCGGCACGACCGCCAGCGTCATGTCCGGGCGTATCGCGTACGCGCTCGGACTGGAAGGCCCCGCGGTGACGGTGGATACGGCGTGCTCGTCGTCGTTGGTCGCCCTGCATCTGGCGGTCCGGTCCCTACGCGACGGTGAGTGCTCGCTCGCCGTCGCGGGTGGCGTCGCGGTGATGTCCACCCTCGGCATGTTCGTCGAGTTCGGGCGTCAGCAGGGGCTGGCGGCGGACGGACGATGCAAGTCCTTCTCCGATGCCGCCGACGGGACGAGCTGGTCCGAGGGGGTGGGACTGCTCGTGGTGCAACGACTGTCGGAGGCGCGGCGCGCGGGGCGCCCGGTGCTGGCGGTGGTGCGCGGTTCGGCGGTCAACCAGGACGGTGCGTCGAACGGTCTGACCGCGCCGAACGGTCCGGCACAGCAGCGAGTCATCCGGGCGGCGCTGGCTGATGCCCGGTTGACCACCGCGGATGTCGATGTGGTCGAGGCGCACGGGACGGGCACTCGATTGGGCGACCCGATCGAAGCCCAGGCGCTGTTGGCGACCTACGGCCGCGACCGGCCCGCGCGGCGGCCGTTGTGGCTGGGCTCGTTGAAGTCGAATATCGGGCACACCCAGGCGGCCGCGGGAGTCGGCGGAGTGATCAAGATGGTGCTGGCTATGCGGCACGGTGTGCTGCCACGGACATTGCACGCGAATATGCCGTCGCGGCAGGTGGATTGGTCGTCGGGTGCGGTCCGGTTGCTGACCGAATCCCAGCCGTGGCCGGAGGTGGACCGGCCGCGCCGGGCGGCTGTGTCGTCGTTCGGGATCAGCGGGACCAACGCGCACGTCATCCTCGAATATCCCGGACAGAACAGCGAGACAGCCGTTCCGGCGCGCCGTGAGCGCGGCGACGATCCGATGCCGTGGGTGCTGTCGGCCGGTAGCGAGTCGGCGCTGGCCGCGCTGGCCGTTGACCTGGCGGACGCTGCCGCGGATCTGGATCCTGTCGACGTCGGCTGGTCGCTGGTGAGCACACGGGCCGCTCTCGGTCACCGGGGTGTGGTGCTCGGCCACGATCGGGACGAACTCATCGACGGCCTGCGTGCGATATCGGAGGGCCGGTCGATCGCGGGTGGCATACGTGGCCGGGTCGTGTCCGGCGAACCTGTCTTCGTCTTCTCCGGCGAGGGGACGCAGTGGACCGGTATGGCCGCGCGCCTCCTGGACATCTCGCCGGTCTTCGCGGCGAAGATGGCGGAATGCGCGAAAGCGCTCGCGCCGCATACGAACTGGTCACTATTCGAGGTGATCCGAGGCGCGGATGGCGCGCCGTCGGCGGACCGTGTCGATATCGGCCAGCCCGTCCTCTTCGCGGTGAGTGTGTCGCTGGCCGCGATGTGGGAGTCGCACGGCGTGCGCCCCGCCGCCGTCATCGGGCATTCCCGAGGTGAGATCGCCGCGGCGTATGTGGCGGGCATGCTCTCGCTGAGCGACGCGGCCCGGCTCATCGCGACCCGCGGACGCGTACTCGCCGCGTCCGGGCTGTGCGGTCAGGGGGCGATGGTCTGGGTTGCGCTGAGTGCTGGGGAAGTGCGCGATCGGCTCACCGACGGGCTCGGGATCGCCGCGGTGAACGCGTCGGCTTCGGTCGTCGTCTCGGGTGATCCGGTCGAGATCGCCGCGTTCACCCGTGCGTGCGCAGCCGACGGTATTCGTACCCGCGGCAGTGTCTCGGACTTCGCCTTCCACTCCCCGCAGATGAAGACCGTGGCCGATGATCTCGCCGATGCGGTCGCGTCCGTCGTTCCCACGGCGGCGGCGGTGCCCTTCTTCTCCACCGTGGCCGGCGCGCAGGTCGACGCCACCGCGCTCGACGCGGACTACTGGGGGCGAAATCTGCGTGACACGGTGCGATTCGACAGCGCGGTGCGCGCGTTGCTCACCGGCGGCCATCAGCTCTTCATCGAGGTCAGCCCGCACCCGGTCCTGATCACCGCGATCGAGGAAACCGCGGAAGAGCTCGGCGTGCCGATCGCGACCGTCCCGACGCTGACTCGTGGCGCGGACGATCACCGGCGGCTGCTCACCAGTCTCGCCACCGCGTACGTGCACGGTGCCCCGGTGGATTGGACCGGTGTGTTCGCTGCGTCGGGTGCGCGCGTCATCGAACTGCCGACATATCCCTTTCAGCGGCAACGGTATTGGCTGGGCGCTGATTCCGCGTCGACTACCCGTTTCGGTGATCCGCGCGCGGCCGGGCTGCGTGCCGCGGCGCATCCGCTGCTGGCTGTTGCGGTGGATATCGCGGACGGCGACGCCGCGGTCGTCCTGACCGGGCGGCTCTCGCGCGCGACGCACCCGTGGCTCGCCGACCATGCGATCGACGGCACCGTCTTGCTCCCCGGCACCGCGCTGATCGAATTCGCCCTGCGCGCCGGTCAGGAGATCGGCTTGGGCATGATCGAGGAACTGGTTCTGTCCGCGCCGCTGATGCTGCCCGCCGTGGGAGCGGTCGACGTGCAGGTGGTGCTCGGGGACGTTGTCGAAGGCAGGCGCCGGATCGGCGTCTTCTCCCGCGCGGACGACCGGTCGGCGGCCGGGTGGATCCGGCACGCAAGCGGGACGCTCGGAATCGACGATTCGGCCCGCCCGCAGCGCGATTCGACGGCGTGGCCACCCGAGGACGGCGAGATGGTCGCCGTCGACACCTGCTATTACTGGCTCGCCGACCGCGGATACGACTACGGTCCGGCGTTCCAGGGATTGCGGGCCGTCTGGCGGGCCGATGGCGACCTGTTCGCGGAGGTGGAGCTGCCCGTCGCGGCGACGACCGGCGAATATTCCGGGGTGCATCCGGCCCTGCTGGACGCCGCCGTACAAGCGGTGCTGCTGCTCGATGGCGATGGCGATGACGGCGGCGAGGAGAGAACCGTCCTGCCTTTCGCGTGGGCGGGTGTCCGGCGGTACGCGACCGGCGGATCCGTGCTGCGCGTGCGGATGAAACGGGTAGCGGTCGACACCGTGATGCTGATCGTCACCGATCAGCACGGCGAACCCGTCTTGACGATCGATTCTCTGACCATGCGCCCCGTTGAGCGGGGGCAGTTGACCGCCGACTACGGGCTGTACGAAGTGCGTTGGTTCCCTGCGGAATCGGGTACCGGTGTGCCCTGGACGGAATGGACCGGTGAAGCTACCTCGGAGGTGACCGGCGGCGCGGCGGTGCTCGACACGCGCGCGATCGGAAGCGAGCCGGCCGCTCGGACCGGTGTGCCCGCGACTGTCGGGTCGCCGAGCGCGCCAGCCGCGTCCGTCGCCGCCGACACCGTCCAGGTCGTCGCCAGGACGCCAGCCGACGCCGCTCTGCGCGCGGTCGGGCAGGTGCTGGATGTGGTGCGGCAGTGGGTGAACGCGGAGGGTTTCGACGGCTCCCGGCTGGTGGTGCTGACCACGGGCGCGGTGGGGGCGGCGGTATCGGATGTCGTCGGATCGGCGGTGTGGGGCCTGGTGCGTTCGGCACAGGTGGAATTCCCCGGGCGGTTCGTCCTGGTCGATATCGACGGCGTGCAGGGGTCTGCCGATGGGGGCGGGTCTGCCGGGCTGCCGGGTCTGTTGCACGGGCACGGACTGCTGGACGGGCGAGGTCGGCTGCGGCTACCGGATTCCGAGGATCAGTTGCTGGTGCGTGCAGGTCGGGTCTCGGTTCCTCGGCTGGATCATGTTGCGGCATATGAGGGTTCGACCGGTCCCGGACTGGGGAGCGGCGCGGTAGTCGTCACCGGCGGCACGGGGATGTTGGGCGGGCTGCTCGCGCGGCACCTGGTGCGACATCGAGGCGTGCGGCATCTGGTGCTGATGTCTCGCCGGGGACTGTCGGCGCCGGGCGCGCCGGATCTGGTGGGCGAGTTGGAGAGTATGGGCGCGCGCGTCGATGTGGTGGCGTGCGACGTCGCGGACCGGACGGCGCTCGCGGGCGCGTGGGCCGCGCTTGCGCCGGTATCGGCGGTGGTGCATGCGGCGGGAGTGCTCCGCGATGTGACGCTCACGGGCATGTCGGCCGACGAGGTCGACGAGGTCTTCCGGGCGAAGGCACTGTCGGCATGGCATCTGCACGAGTTGACCGCGACGGCGAATCTCTCGGCATTCGTGCTGTTTTCGTCGATCATGGGTGTGCTGGGTGGCGCGGGCCAGGGCAATTACGCGGCGGCGAATGCCTTCCTGGACGGTGTGGCGTCGTCGCGCCGGGCCTCCGGGTTGCCTGCGGTGTCGATGGCATGGGGGCTGTGGGCCTCGGCGAGCGGGATGACCGGCGACCTGTCGGCGGCCGACCGGTGGCGGATGGCGCAGCGCGGTCTGGTTCCGATGCCCGATGAGAAGGCGCTGGCGTTGTTCGATGCCGCTCTCGCGGCGGGGCGCGCCACGGTCGTCCCCGCGGGCATGGATCTGACCGCCCTGCGTCGCGGTGCGGCGGAACCGCCCCCGATGTGGCGGGATCTGGCAGGCCGCGCCCGGTCGAGCGCGGACGCGCCCGCCGCGCCGTCCGGGCTACGGCGACGGCTCGCCGAACTACCGGCGGCTGAGGACCGGGAACGGCTGGTGGCCGATATCGTGCGCGCCGAGGTCGCGGCCGTTCTCGGGCAGTCGCGTCCCGAATCCATCGACCTGCGAAGAGCTTTCAAGGAACTCGGATTCGACTCGCTGATCGCGATCGATCTGCGCAATCGCCTCGTCCTGGCGACCGGTTCGAGACTGCCGTCCACTCTCGTGTTCGACCATCCGCGGCCGGCCGCGATCATCTCGTATCTGCTCGGCGCGCTGGTCGATATCGATAGCGCCGAGATCGGCGCCGAGAACACCACAGCGCGACGGACTTCGGCTCCGTCCGGCCCGGACGACGACGTGATCGATGGCATGGGAATTGCGGAATTGATTTCTCTGGCACGTGAAGGGGCGCAGTCGTGAAGGGTTCCGAAGGGGGCGGTGGTGTGTCGGCGGGCTCGGCCGAGGAGCTGGTGGGCGCGCTCCGTGACGCGGTGAAAGAGACTGTGCGCCTGCGCAAGCAGGTGGCCGCGGCCCGGGAGCCGATCGCCGTCATCGGTATGGCCTGCCGACTGCCCGGTGGGGTGACCTCACCGGAGGACCTCTGGGATCTGGTGTCTTCCGGCACGGATGGGGTATCGGGTTTTCCGGCCGACCGTGGCTGGGATCTGAAGGACTTGTTCGATCCTGATCCGGATCGCGCGGGACGGTCGTATGTGCGCGAGGGTGGATTTCTGCACGATGCGGCGGAATTCGACGCGGAGTTCTTCGGCATCTCGCCGCGCGAGGCACTGGCGATGGATCCGCAGCAGCGGTTGCTACTCGAAACTGCCTGGGAAGCAGTGGAATACGCCCGAATCGATCCGCTGTCGCTGCGAGGTTCGCGGACCGGCGTCTACGCGGGGGCCATGTACCACGACTACGAACCCGCGCTGCTGGCACGGCTCCCCGCTGTCGAGGGGCAGCGCATCGCCGCTGCCACGAGTGTGATGTCGGGTCGGGTGTCGTTCGTGCTCGGGCTGGAAGGTCCGGCGGTCACGGTGGATACGGCGTGTTCGTCGTCGCTGGTGGCGCTGCACCTGGCGGCGCAGGCATTGCGCCGGGGCGAATGCGATCTCGCGCTGGCAGGCGGCGCCACCGTGATGGCCAGGCCCGCGGTCTTCGTCGACTTCAGCCGTCAGCGCGCGCTGGCCGCCGACGGCCGCTGCAAGGCGTTCGCGGCGGCGGCGGACGGCACCGGCTGGTCGGAGGGCGTCGGCGTGCTGCTGGTAGAGCGGCTGTCGGACGCGGTGGCCAACGGACATCGGGTGCTGGCGGTGCTGCGGGGTTCGGCGGTGAATCAGGACGGCGCGTCCAATGGCCTGACCGCGCCGAACGGCCCAGCGCAGCAACGGGTCATCCTGGCGGCGCTGGCCGACGCGGGGTTGACCGCCGCCGATGTGGACGCCGTGGAGGCGCACGGGACCGGCACCAAACTCGGTGATCCGATCGAGGCGCACGCGCTGCTGGCCACTTACGGTCAGGACCGGCCGGGGCGGCGGCCCTTGCGATTGGGGTCGCTGAAATCGAATATCGGGCACGCGCAGGCGGCGGCGGGTGTGGCCGGTGTGATCAAGATGATCCAGGCGATGCGGCACAGTGTGCTGCCGAGGACGCTGCACGTGGATGAGCCGTCACCGTTCGTGGACTGGGACTCCGGCGCTGTCACCCTGCTGCGGGAAGCGGTGGAATGGCCGCGCGGCGAGCGACCGCGGCGTGCGAGCGTGTCGTCCTTCGGGATCAGCGGGACCAACGCGCATGTCGTACTGGAGGAACCGGCGGTCCCGGCCTCCGCTGGTGACGACGGGTCAGCGAGCGCGCGAGTACCCGGTGGTGTGCTGTGGCCGATCTCTGCCAGCACGGAACCGGCCCTGCGCACTCAGGCGCGGCGCCTGCGCGCGCACCTGCTGGACCAGCCGCAGTGGCGTTCCGACGATATCGGCTTCTCACTCGCGACCACGCGCGCGGCGTTGCGGCATCGCGCTGTCGTCGTCGGCGACGATCACGAATCCCTGCTGGAGCAGCTGGCGATGCTGGCCGACGGGGGGACAGGTACCCGGGTCGTGCGTGGCACGCCGGTGGAGGGCGATCTCGCCTTTTTGTTCACCGGGCAGGGGGCGCAGCGACCCGGCATGGGGCGTGGACTCGCCGCCCGGTTCCCGGTCTTCGCGCAGTCGATGGACGAGATCTGCGCGGTGTTCGGTGACCGTCTCGGGCGACCGCTGCGCGAGGTACTCGATGCCGACGAGCCGGAGGCGCTCGACCGGACGATCTTCACGCAGGCGGGCCTGTTCGCCGTGGCGGTCGCGCTGTACCGATTGTTGCGGCACATAGGAATTCGGCCCGACCGCGTGGCCGGGCACTCGATCGGTGAGATCGCCGCCGCCCACGTGGCAGGCGTCTTCTCTCTCGAAGACGCGGTCACCCTCGTCGCCGCGCGGGGCAGGCTCATGCAGGACCTGCCCGAGGGCGGTGCGATGGTCGCGGCCAGCGCCGGCGAGGACGAGGTGGCGGAAATGCTGGCCGGGCAGGAGGATCGGGCCGGGATCGCGGCGGTGAACGGGCCACGGTCGGTGGTGATCTCCGGCGACGACGCGGTGGTGACCGGGATCGCGGCGCGGCTCTCGGCGCGCGGGCACCGGACCCGCAGGCTCCGGGCGGGTCAGGCTTTCCATTCCCCGCTCGTAGAGCCCATGCTGCACGAATTCGCGGCCGTGGCGACGACTCTCGGCTATCGCGCACCGACCCTTCCGGTGGTGTCGAATATGACCGGGGCCTCGGCGGGGCAGGACATCTGCACGCCCGGCTACTGGGTGCGCCACGCTCGTGCGGCGGTGCGGTTCGGGGACGGTATCCGTCACCTGCGCGGTCGTGGCGTCACCACCTATCTCGAAATCGGCCCCGACGCGGTTCTCACGGCCATGGCTCCGGAGTGTCTCACCGAGGAGGAGGCGCGGTCCTGCGAATTCGTCGCGGCACTGCGCAAGAACCTGCCGGAGGAACGGGCGTTCCACACCGCCCTGGCACGGTTGCAGGTCCGCGGCTTCGAGCCGGATTGGACCGCCATGTACACCGGCGCGCGACGGGTCGGCCTGCCCACCTACCCGTTCGAGCACAAGCGCTATTGGCCGGGCCCCCCCTCCTCCGCCGGCGGTGTGGGCGTGGGCGGGCTCGGACTCGATGTCACCGGTCACCCCTTGCTGGGGGCGGCCCTGCGCCCCGCCGATACCGACTCGCTGCTGCTGACCGGGCGGCTCTCGCCCGGCACGCATCCGTGGCTGGACGACCACCGGGTATGGGACCGGGTCGTGTTCCCCGGAGCCGGACTGGTCGAACTGGCGCTGGAGGCGGCCGACCGGGTGGGGGCCGACAGCCTCGCGGACCTGACCCTGACCGCGGCTCTCACGCTCCCCGAGAACGGCGCGGCCGACGTCCAGGTATTCGTCGCGGAGGCCGACGACGACGGGCGGCGGTCCGTGACCGTGCACGCCCGGCCCGCGCGCGTGGACACGAGCGACGACTGGACGCCGATCGCGACCGGCACGGCGGCGAGCGGCGTGACCGCCGATATCGACTTCCCGGCCGAGTGGCCTCCCACGGATGCCGAGATGGTCGATCTGACCGATCGATACGACGTGCTCACCGCGAGCGGACTGGAATACGGTCCCGCGTTCCGGGGGCTTCGTGCGGCCTGGCGCCGGGACGACGAGATCTTCGCCGAAATCGGTCTCTCCGACGACGAACTGAAGCAGGCGGATTCCTACGGGCTGCATCCGATCCTGCTCGACGCGGCGCTGCACGCCATCGGACTGGGAGTGCCGCCGGTCGACGACACGGCGCGGGTGCCGTTCGCGTGGACCGGCGTGCGCCGCTGGTCCACCGGCCCCTCGGCGGTGCGAGTCCGCATCGCGCCGGTCGGCCCGGACTCGGTCACGCTCGCCCTGACCGATCTCGCCGGACGGCCGGTCGCCTCCGTGGCATCCCTGCGTGTGCGGCCGATGACCGCGGATCAGCTGGGGCCCGCCCATGATTCGCTGTTCGACCTGCGGTGGATACCGGTCGCGACCGAACCGGTCGCGACGCCCGTCGGCGTGACCGTGGTCGGTGACGGCCTCGGGCTGGCGCGGGAGCTGATCCGCGCCGGGCATACCGTCGACGCCTATCGCGATCTCGACGCGCTCGCCGCCGCCATCGCCGCGGGAACCACCGCACCGGACGCCGTACTCGTCCCGTTCGACGGCGGTGCGGGCGAATCGGGCAATCCGGCGGCGGCCCACGCGGCTTGCCACAGGGCTCTGGCACTGGCCCGAAACTGGTTGTCGGACAATAGGTTCAGCACCGCTCGCATGATCTTCGCGACTCGCGGCGCGGTCGCCGCCCAACCGGGTGAGACCATCACCGACCTAGCGGCGGCTGGCGCCCGCGGGCTGCTGTTGTCCGCGTATACGGAGAATCCGGACCGCTTCGCCCTGGTCGACATCGACACCGAGCCGGCATCGTACCGAGCCCTGTCCGAAGTAGCGGAGGCCGATGAGCCGCAATGCGCGCTGCGGGCCGGGACGTTGCTCGGTGCGCGGCTGGAAGCCGTGTCACCGCAGGCTGCTTCGGCGTCGGCTGAGGGGAATTTCAGCGCGGTACAGACAGTTCCGATGCCGGCCTCCGTTGGCCGGTTCGCGCGCGGCACCGTCCTGGTCACCGGCGCGACCGGCGCGCTGGGACGGCTCTTCGCCCGTCACCTCGCGGCGGAGCACGGTGCCCGGCGGCTGCTGCTGGTCAGCCGCCGCGGCGGACAGGCCCCTGGGATGGGGGAGTTGTGCGCCGAGCTGTCCGAACTGGGGGCCGAGGTCGTCGTGGCGGCCTGCGATGTCGCCGATCGGGATGCGCTGGCCCGGACGCTGGACGATATTCCGGCGGCGCATCCGTTGATCGCAGTGGTCCACGCGGCCGGAATCCTCGATGACGGAATCGTCGGCGCGCTCACCGACGAGCGGATCGACGCCGTGTTGCGGCCCAAGGTGGATGCCGCGTGGAATCTGCACGAACTGACCGGTGCCGCCGATCTTTCCGCGTTCGTACTGTTCTCTTCTGTCGCAGGTGTTTTCGGCACGGCGGGCCAGGGCAGTTATGCGGCGGCGAATGCCTTCGTCGACGCGCTCGCGCGGCTACGCAGGGAACAGGGACTGGCCGCTACCGCACTCGGCTGGGGTGCGTGGGCGGAGCGCGGAATGGCGGCGACGCTGGGCGCGTCCGATCGCGCCCGCACCGCGCGCGCCGGGATCGGTGCGCTCTCCGATGCCGACGGGTTGCACCTGTTCGATACGGCCCTGCGACTCGACGCGCCGTACCTCGCGCCGATGCTGCTGGATCGGGCCTCCGTCGCGGGTGCGGCACCGCCGTTGCTGCGCGGCCTGATTCGCCACCGCCGGGCGCGGCGGGTCCGCGCGACGGCCGGCGACAGCGATTTCCTGCGTCGCCTCGCGGCTCGCACTCCGGCCAGGCAGGAGCAGGCGCTACTGGATCTGATTCGGACGGAAGTGGTTGCCGTACTGGACTATTCCGCCGTCGGCCGGGTACCGGACGGGCGAACCTTCACCGAACTCGGCGCGGATTCGCTCACCGCGCTCGAATTGCGCAACAGGCTCACCGAGGTGACCGGGCTGCGGCTGCCGCCGACCGTCCTCTTCGACTATCCGACACCGGGTGAGCTGGCCCGCGCGATGCGTGACGAGTTGTTCCCGCAGACACCGGAGGACGACGGTTTCGACGAGGCGCGTTTCCGCCGCGAGTTCGCGGCGGTGCCGATCGGCAGGCTCCGCGCGGCCGGGCTGCTGGAAGGACTGCTGGCCGTGCTCGACGCCGACCCCGGCATACCGGTGGTGGACGAGGACGCGATCGACGGTTTGGGCGTGGCGGCGCTGATTTCGCTGGCGCGTGAAGGGGTCGAGTCGTGAAGAGGTCCGAAAGGGGCGATGTCGTGCCGGGTGGTTCTTCCGAGGAGCTGGTGGGCGCGCTTCGTGAGGCGGTGAAGGAGACCGTGCGGCTGCGCAAGCAGAACCGCGAACTCGTCGACGCGGCGCGGGAGCCCATCGCGATCGTGGGGATGGGGTGCCGACTGCCCGGCGGGGTGACCTCGCCCGACGAACTCTGGGATCTGGTGGCTACCGGCGGGGACGGGATATCGGCTTTCCCCGCGGACCGGGGCTGGGATCTGGATGGTCTGTACGACGCGGATCCCGATCGTGCGGGACGGTCGTATGTGCGTGCGGGCGGATTCGTGCACGATGCGGCGGAATTCGACGCCGAGTTCTTCGGTATCTCGCCACGCGAGGCGCTGGCAATGGATCCGCAGCAGCGGCTCCTGCTCGAAACAGCCTGGGAGACAGTGGAGAACGCCGGAATCGAGCCGCGCTCGCTGCGGGGTTCACGCACCGGCGTCTACGCGGGCGCCATGTTCTACGACCAGGGGCTCGCGCTCGCGGGCGGCCTGTCGGCCATCGACGGCCAGCGGCTGGTCGGAAGTTCGGGCAGCGTCGTCTCGGGGCGGGTGTCGTTTGTGCTCGGGCTGGAGGGCCCGGCGCTGACGCTGGATACAGCGTGCTCGTCGTCGCTGGTGGCCCTGCATCTGGCGGCGCAGGCACTGCGTCGGGGCGAATGCGATCTCGCGCTGGCGGGCGGCGTCACCGTCATGTCGAGTCCCGCCGAATTCGTCGGCTTCAGTCGCCAGCGCGCGCTGGCACCCGATGCCCGGTGCAAAGCGTTCGCCGCCGCGGCCGACGGCACCAGCTGGGGTGAGGGCGCCGCACTGCTACTGGTGGAGCGTTTGTCGGACGCGGTGGCCAACGGCCGTCGGGTGCTGGCGGTGATCCGCGGGTCGGCCGTCAACCAGGACGGGACCAGCAACGGGCTCACGGCGCCGAATGGTCCTGCTCAGCAACGGGTCATCCGGGCGGCATTGGCCGATGCGGGATTGACCACGGCGGATGTGGACGCCGTTGAGGCGCACGGGACCGGCACCCGGTTGGGTGATCCGATCGAGGCGCAGGCATTGCTGGCGACCTACGGGCGGGCACGATCCGGCGAGCGGCCGTTGTGGCTGGGGTCGCTGAAGTCGAATATCGGGCATACCCAGGCGGCCGCCGGTGTGGCCGGGGTGATCAAGATGGTGCAGGCGATGCGGCACGGAATGCTGCCGCGGACACTGCATGTCGACGAGCCGTCACCGTTCGTGGATTGGGAATCGGGCGCCGTCTCCCTGTTGCGGGCGCCGGTGCGGTGGTCGCGTGCGGAGCGGCCACGTCGCGCGGGTGTGTCGTCGTTCGGGATCAGCGGGACCAACGCGCATATCGTGCTGGAGGAACCGGCGATCGGAACAACACCGGCCGGCCTGCCTGCTCCGCCGGCCGGTCCGGTTCCGCTCGTGCTGTCGGCCCGCACCCCGCGGGCACTGCGCGAGCAGGCGCGGCAACTCCTGCCGCTGGTCGGTGCCGATGCCGTGTCACCGCACGATCTCGCGCACGCCCTGGTCACCACCCGCACCGCCTTCGAACACCGGGCCGTCGTGGTCGGCGACCGGGCGCAGCTCACGGAATTGTTCCCCGCTGTCGTCGCGGGGGAGATCGGGCCGGGTTTCACCGAGGGATCAGCGGCCGACGCCGGACCCGTGGTCTTCGTGTTCCCCGGTCAGGGTTCGCAGTGGGTGGGGATGGCGCGGGAGTTGCTGGTGGAGTCGCCGGTGTTCGCGGCGCGGATGGCGGAGTGTGAGTTGGCGCTGGCTCCGTTCGTGGAGTGGTCGTTGACGGGGTTGCTGGGTTCGTCGGGTTCGTTGGATCGAGTGGATGTTGTTCAGCCGGTGTTGTTTTCGGTGATGGTGTCGTTGGCCGCGGTGTGGCGGTCCTTCGGTGTGGAGCCTGGGGCGGTGGTGGGTCATTCGCAGGGTGAGGTGGCTGCCGCGGTGGTGGCGGGTGGGCTCTCACTCGCCGACGGTGCGCGCATCGTCGCCTTGCGGAGCCGTGCGATCGCGAGGCTGGCGGGTCGCGGCGGTATGGTCTCGATCGCCCGATCCTCGGCGGACACCACCGATCTCATCGCCCCCTGGTCCGGTCGGATCGCCGTGGCGGCGCTCAACGGCCCGGCGTCGACCGTGGTGTCCGGTGACTCGGGTGCGCTGACGGAACTGCTCGACCGGTGTACCGCCGACGGCATCCGTGCACGGCGCATCGATGTCGACTACGCCTCGCACTCGGCCGACGTCGAGGAGATCCGCGCGGAGCTGTTCGCGGCGCTCGCCGGTATCGCGCCCGTCACCGCCGAGGTGCCCTTCTACTCCACGGTGGACAGCGACTGGATCGACGCGGCCGGGCTGGACGCCGGCTACTGGTACCGCAATCTGCGACAGCCGGTCGCCTTCGCACCCGCGATCCTGGCGCTGGCCGAACTCGGACATACCGCGTTCCTCGAGATCAGCGCGCATCCTGTCCTCGCCGCGAACATCGAGGACATCGCGGCCACCGTCGGAACTCCGATCGCCGCGCTGCACAGCCTGCGCCGGGGCGAGGGCGGTGTACACCGCCTGCTGAACGCGCTGGGCGAAGCCTGGGTGCGCGGCTTGCCCGTCGACTGGACCATGGCACTTGACGGCGCCGCGGCCCATCCGGTCGCCCTGCCCACCTACCCCTTTCAGCGTCGACGGTATTGGTCGGATCCGGAAATCCGCACCACCCCAGTCGATTCCGACGACTTCTGGCGTGAGCTGGAGAGTCGTTCGGTGCCGGAACTGGCGCAGGCTCTCGATATCGATGCCGAGGCGCTCGGACGGGTCCTGCCCGCACTGTCGTCGTGGCGGGCCGGGCGCGCCGCGGCGTGGCGCTATCGGATTGCCTGGCAACCGTTGTCGCTGTCGCGGGCCGCGACGGTGGGGGGGCCGGTGCTGCTCGTCGAGCCGGAGACCGGTGACGACGAGGTGGCGGCGGCGCTGACCGCCGCTGGGCTGGAACCGATTCGGCTCACCGTCGCAGGCCCCGGTCACGACCGGGCGGCCATGGCCACGCTCGTGCGCGCCGCGGTCGCGGACCGGCCTGTCACCGCCGTGCTGTCCCTGCTCGCCGACGAATCGCGCGCGCATCCGGAGCATCATGGGCTGCCGGGTGGCGTGGCGCTGACCCTGGCGCTGGCCCAGGGTTTGGGCGATGCCGGAGTCGCGGCCCCGCTGTGGTGCGTGACCCGTGGCGTCGCGACCATCGGTTCCGGTGAGGTGCCCGGCGCGCCCGCGCACGGTGCCGTCGCCGGACTGGGTCGCGTTCTCGCACTGGAACATCCGGACCGCTGGGGTGGCCTGATCGATCTGCCGCCGGTACTCGACGAACAGGTAGCGGGCCGCTTGCGCACCGTTCTGGCCGTCGTGCGCGACGAGGATCAGGTGGCGGTGCGCGCCAGCGGTGTGTACGGCCGCCGCCTGCGGCCCGTCGTGGACGGGCCGGGGGCCGGGGAGCGCTGGCCGAGCACGGGGACCGTACTGGTTACCGGCGGCACGGGCGGGCTCGGCGCTCATATCGCCCGGCGGCTGGCCGCGAGCGGAGTTCCGCATCTGCTGCTGCTCAGCCGGCGCGGGCCGCAGGCTCCCGGCGCGCAAGCGCTTCGGGAGGAATTGGGCCGTGCGGGCGCGGCCGTCACCTTCGGCGCGTGCGATGTCGCCGACCGGGCGCAGCTCGCCAGCGCGCTGGCCGGGGTTCCCGCGCGCTGGCCGCTCACCGCGGTGTTCCACGCGGCCGGAATTCTCGATGACGGCATGGCCGACGCCATGACCCCGGCCCGGCTCGACAGCCAGCTGCGGATCAAGCTCACCGCCGCCACTCACCTGCACGAGCTCACCGCCGGTCATGACCTGTCCGCCTTCGTGCTGTTCTCGTCGCTGATGGGCACGATCGGCGGTCTCGGCCAGGCGAATTACGCTGCCGCCAATGCCGCACTCGACACCTTCGCCGCCGCGCGCCGGGCCGATGGCCTGCCGACGACCTGCGTCGCGTGGGGGATGTGGGCCGGCGCGGGCATGGTCGATCAGCGCGACGCCGATCGATTGGGCAACATCGGGGTCCGTGCCATGGACCCGGACGCCGCGCTACGCGCGCTGGGACGAATCCTGGCCGACGACGATGCGGAGACGATCGTCGCCGATGTGGACTGGTCCCGCCTCGCCACCTCGGGAAGGACGCGGGGCCTCGCGCTGTTCGGTCAGCTGCCCGGCGCCGCGCCCGCGCCCGCCGATTCCGCCGATTCGCCGCTGGCACACCTCGGCTCGCTGCCTGCGGCGGAACGGACCCGCCAGCTCACCGGTCTGATCGGTGAACTCGCCGCGCGGGTGCTCGGACACGACGCCGCGGATACCATCGACGCTCGAAAAGCCTTCGTGGAACTGGGGTTCGACTCGCTCAGCGCGGTCGACATGCGCAACCGGCTCGCCCGCGCCACCGGACTGAGACTGCCCACCACGATCCTGTTCGACCATGCCACCCCGCAGGCGCTCGCCGCCCACCTGGCCGCCGAATTCGGCGAACCGGATGCGGCGGTGCGACCGGAGGCGGCGGTGGCCGGGGCGGTGACCGTCACGGACGAGCCGATCGCCATCGTGGGAATCGGTTGCCGGTTCCCCGGCGGCGCGCACGGACCCGATGCGTTCTGGCGAGTGCTCGCCGAAGGCCGCGACGCTATATCGGACTGGCCGGAGGATCGCGGCTGGGATATCGGTCGGCTCTACGATCCGCGTCGCGAGCGGCCGGGAACCACCTACAGCACGCTCGGCGGCTTCCTGCCCGACGCCGCAGGCTTCGACGCGGCCTTCTTCGGCATCTCGCCGCGTGAAGCACTGGCCATGGACCCGCAACAGCGCATCCTGCTCGAAACCTGCTGGGAGGCTGTCGAACACGCCGGTATCGAACCGGGCACGCTGCGCGGCGGCTCGGTCGGTGTCTTCATCGGCACCAACGGCGGCGACTACTCGGCCCGTATCTCGGGCTCCCCGGACGACACCGAGGGACATTTCCTGACCGGCAATACCGCCAGCGTGCTGTCCGGTCGCCTCTCGTACACGTTCGGGCTCGAAGGTCCCGCGCTGACCGTCGACACCGCCTGTTCCGCCTCGCTGGTGGCGTTGCACCTCGCCGTGCAGGCTCTGCGCCGCGGCGAGTGCGAGCGCGCGCTGACCGGCGGCGTCACGGTCATGAGCACGCCGTCGCTGTTCCTCGAGTTCAGCAGGCAGGGCGCACTGGCCAGGGACGGCCGGTGCAAGGCGTTCTCGGCCGACGCCGACGGCACCTCCTGGTCGGAGGGCGCTGGTGTGCTCATGCTCGAACGGCTGTCCGACGCCCGACGCCTCGGCCACCGGGTGCTCGCGCTCGTCACCGGCACGGCGATCAACCAGGACGGTGCGAGCAACGGTCTCACCGCCCCGAACGGCCTCGCCCAGCAACGGGTGATCCGCGCCGCCCTCGCCGACGCCGGCATCTCCGCCGCCGAGGTCGACGCGGTCGAGGCGCACGGCACCGGCACCAGACTCGGCGATCCGATCGAAGCGCGAGCGCTCCAGGCTGTCTACGGTGACCGGCACAGCGAAACCCGGCCGCTGTGGCTCGGATCGGTGAAATCCGCGATCGGCCACACGCAGGCCGCCGCCGGTGTCGCGGGCGTGATCAAGATGGTGCTCGCACTGCGGCACGCCGAACTACCGCCGACCCTGCACGCGCGGGTGCCGAGTCCGCATATCGACTGGAGCACCTCGGGGCTGCGATTGCTGACCGAGCCCACCGCGTGGTCGCGGACGCAAGGCCCGCTGCGGGCGGGTGTGTCCGCCTTCGGCATCAGCGGCACCAATGCCCACGTGATCCTCCAGGAAGCCCCGGGGGACGGGGACACGGAACTGCCGGGGATCGAGGGCGAACCCGCCGCGCTGCCCCTGGTGCTATCGGCGGCCACTCCGGAAGCACTGCATGCCATGGCTTCCCGCCTCGGCGCGCATATCGGCGGTCATCCCGATCTCGCCGTCGCGGATATCGCGCACACGCTCGCCACCGCGCGTGCCGGGCTCCGCCACCGTGCGGCGATCCTGCAGGCGGGCGACCGGGCGGTGCGGGAGGCACTCGCGGGACTCGGCGACGGCGCCCCCGCAAGTGCCGTGATCACCGGCATCGCCCCGGGGAACGGGCAGCTGGCCTTTCTCTTCCCCGGTCAGGGCAGCCAGTTCGCCGCGGCCGGTGCGGAGTTGTATCGCGCCGATCCCGTATTCGCCGAACTGCTGGACGAGGTGCTCGCGCATTTCGCACCGCACCTCGACCGTCCCCTGCGCGAGATCATGTTCGCCGCGGACGGCACCGACGCGGCCCTCCTGCTGGATCGGACCCGGTATACCCAGCCCGCGCTCTTCGCCGTGTCGGTGGCGCTCTCGCGCCTGCTGGAGCGCCGGGGCGTCCGGCCGGACCTGCTCATCGGACACTCCGTCGGCGAAATCGCCGCCGCTCATGTCGCGGGCGTACTCGCCCTGCCCGACGCGTGTGCCCTGGTCGCCGCGCGCGGACGACTCATGGACGAACTGCCCGACGGTGGCGCGATGTTCGCGGTCGAGGCGACCGAGGACGAGGTCAGCGTACTGCTCACCGACGACGTCGCGATCGCGGCTGTCAACGGGCCGAACGCGACTGTGCTGAGCGGTGGCGGCGAGGCCGTGGCGGCCGTCGCGGAACAACTGCGCGCGCGCGGCCGTCGCATCCGGCGGCTCCCCGTCAGCCATGGGTTCCATTCCGCGCGAATGGAACCCATGCTCGACGAGTTCCGCCGGATCGCGGCATCGTTCACCTACGCCCCGCCGCGACTCACGGTGATCTCGAACCTGACCGGCGCGCCCGCCGCCGCTGACGAACTGTGCACCGCCGACTACTGGATCAGGCACGCGCGCGGCACGGTGCGCTTCCGCGACGGCGTCGGCGCGCTGGTCCGCGCGGGGGCGACCACCTTCCTCGAGGTCGGGCCCGGCGGCGTCCTCTCCGCGTTGCTGGCCGAATGCCTGCCGGGAAACCCCGCCGGTGCGGTATCGACCCTGCTCCCGAAGGGGCGCGACGAGTCCCGATCGTGCACCGCCGCGCTGGCCGGACTGTATGTGCGCGGGATCCCGGTCACCTGGCCGACGGCGGGCAGGCAGGTCGACCTCCCGACCTATCCGTTCGAGCACACCCGGTTCTGGCCCGCCGCTCCGGTCACGGCGGCGGGCGGTGAGTGGGATCTGTTGCGGGACAACAATGCACCGGCGCTGGCGTCGCTGCTGGATATCGACGTCGACACGCCGCTCGATCGGGCGCTGCCCGCGCTGGCCGCATGGCGCGCCAGGGCCGAGCGGGAATCCCTGGCCGCGACCCGGCGCTACCGCGTCACCTGGGAGCCGCTGACCGCCGCGGCCCGATACCGGCTGACCGGCCGGTGGACGCTGCTGGTCCCGACGGCCGCCGAGCTCGCTGCCGCGCAGCCCGGAACGGAGGCCGCAGCCGTGTCTGTGGAGATTACCGCCGGGTCGGCGGTGGCGGAGACCGTGCGGGCGGTGGCGGAGATGTTCGCGACCCATAGTGCCGAGCTGACCGTCCTCGACGTCGGCGCCGGGACGACCCGCGTGGAACTCGCCGATCGGCTGCGCGATGCGGCACCGGCGGGAGTACTGTCGCTGCTCGCCCTGGGGGCGGACCCGCTGGCGTCGACCCTGCGGCTGGTACAAGCCGCGGGGGATACCGGCGCGGATCTCCGGCTGTGGTGTGTCACGTCCGGTGCTGCCCAGGACTCGTGGCCGGTGCCGGAACAGGCGGAGATCTGGGGTTTCGGCCGGGTCGCCGCGCTGGAGAGTCCTGGTGTCTGGGGTGGGCTCGTCGACCTGCCCGCGACCGTGGACGACGCTGCCCGGGCTCTGCTCGCGACCGTGATCTCCGGCGGGCTGGGCGACGAGGATCAGCTCGCGATCCGGCCGTCCGGGCTGTTCGGCCGCCGCCTCGTCCGGGCCGTACCGAGCGTGATGACGGATCGGGCACGCTGGATGCCGACCGGCGCCATCGTGATCACCGGCGGCACCGGCGGGATCGGCGCCGAGATCGCTCGTGACCTGGCCGCCGACGGCGCCGAGCACCTGGTCCTCGTCGGTCGGCGCGGGCCTGCCGCCCCCGGCGCGGCGGCGCTCGCCGCCGAGCTGGAACGCACGGGTGCCAGAGTCACGGTGGCGGCCTGCGATATCACCGATCGCGCCGCCGTCGCCGCACTGCTGGAGGCGTTGCGAGCGGCCGGTGATCCGCCGCGCGCCGTCTTCCACGCGGCGGGCGCGGTGGCTGTCACCCCGATCGAGGACCGAACCGCCGATGATCTGGCGACCGAGCTGGCCGCCAAGGTCATCGGCGCGTCGCACCTCGATGACCTGCTCGACGGGGAACCGCTGGAGGCATTCGTACTCTTCTCATCGATCGCCGGGATTTGGGGTAGCGGGGGGCAGAGCGGTTATGCGGCCGCCAACGCGCACTTGGACGCGCTGGCCGCACGCCGCCGCGCCCGTGGACTGCCCGCCACCTCGGTGGCCTGGGGTCCGTGGGCCGGCATCGGAATGGCGAGCGGTGACGCGGGCGCCACGTTACGCAGGCACGGATTGATCGGACTGGAACCGGGCGTTGCCGTCGCGGCACTGCGGCAGGCCATCACCCTCGGCGACACCAATGTGGTCGTGGCCGAGGTGGACTGGGCACGGTTCGCGCCGACGTTCACCACGGGCAGGCCCAGCCCGCTGCTGCGCGGCATTCCGGAGGCCACGTCGGTCGGCGCCGGAGGCGACGTCCAGCGCGATACCGCCGACGGGTGGCGGGATCGGCTCGTCGGTCTCGGCGAGTCCGAACAGCGTGATCTGCTGCGGGAATCGGTGAATCTGGAGGTCGCGAGGGGACTCGGTCACGATGCCGGTCACGCGTTCGATCCCGAGCGGCCACTGCGCGAACTCGGCTTCGACTCCCTGACCACCGTCGAGGTCCGCAACCGGCTGACCGCCGTCACCGGACTGACACTGCCCGCCTCGCTGCTGTTCGATCACCCGACCATCGCCGCGCTGAGCGCACATCTGCACGCGCTGCTGACCGACAGTGCGACCGCCGCGTCCGCGACGGTCGCCGCAACCGCGGCCGATCCGTCGGAGCCACTCGCCGTCGTCGCCATGGCCTGCCGTTTCCCGGGCGGAGTGCGAACGCCCGAAGACCTGTGGGAGCTCGTCGTCGGCGAGGTCGACGCACTGTCGCCGATGCCCGCCGACCGCGGCTGGGACCTGGGCGCGCTCTACCATCCTGACCCGGACAACCCGGGCACGAGCTATGCCACCGGCGGCGGATTCCTCACCGATGCGGGCGATTTCGATGCCGCGTTCTTCGGGATCTCGCCACGGGAGGCGCTCGCGGCCGACCCTCAGCAGCGGCTGCTGCTGGAGACCGCGTGGGAGGTGCTGGAACGCGCCGGGATGGATCCGCTGCGGCTCGCGGACAGGACGGGCGGTGTCTTCGTCGGCGTCGCCGGACAGGGGTACGGCTCCGGGTCGACCTCGGCCGATGTCGAAGGGCATCTGCTCGCGGGCACCGTGACCAGCGTCGCCTCCGGGCGCATCGCCTATCAGCTCGGACTCGAGGGCCCCGCTGTCACACTCGATACCGCCTGCTCCTCCGGACTGGTCGCCCTGCACCTGGCCGGGCAGGCGCTGCGATCGGGGGAGTGCTCATTCGCCCTCGTCGGCGGGGCGGCGGTAATGGCGGTACCGGATGTCTTCGTCGAATTCAGCAGGCAGCGCGGTCTTTCCGCGGACGGTCGCTGCCGCTCGTTCGCCGAGACGGCGGACGGCACCGGCTGGGGCGAGGGCGCGGGCATGCTGCTGGTCGAGCGGCTGTCCGACGCGCGCCGCCACGGTCACCCTGTGCTCGCGGTGATCCGCGGCAGCGCCGTCAACCAGGACGGTACTTCCAACGGCCTCACCGCACCGAACGGACTCGCCCAGCAGCGGGTGATCCGGCAGGCGCTAGCCAATGCTGGACTGGAGGTCTCCGATATCGACCTGGTGGAAGCGCACGGGACGGGCACCGTGCTCGGTGACGTGGTCGAGGCACAAGCGCTGCTCGCCACCTACGGCGCCGACCGCAGGGGCCGGGGACCGCTGCGATTGGGTTCGCTGAAATCCAATATCGGCCACACCCAGGCCGCCGCCGGTGTGGCGGGCATCATCAAAACCGTGCAGGCCATGCGGCACGGCCTGCTGCCCCGCACGCTGCACATCGACGAACCCACCTCCCGCGTCGACTGGTCCGGGGGCGAGGTCGAACTACTGACCGAGGCATTGCCATGGGAGACCGACGGACGCCCGCGTCGCGCCGGGGTCTCGGCATTCGGGATGAGCGGTACGAACGCGCACGTTCTGCTCGAAGAGGCGGTTCCGGGCCGACGTTCCGCCGGGTCGCGCGGCGGGCAGGTCGCTGGGGTGCCCGGCGAGGAGTTCGCCGCCGTGCCAGGCGAGATCGCGGACCCGGTGCCCTGGATGCTCTCCGCGCGCACCGAGGCGGCGTTGCGGGGGCAGGCCATCCGGTTGCGCGACCATCTGATCGCCGAACCGGATCTCGAAATCTCGCAGGTGGCAAGGGAATTGACGCTGCGGTCGGCCTTTCCTGTCCGCGCCGTCGTGGTGGGGGCGAATCGGGAATCTCTGCTGCGGTCGCTGACCGATCTCGCCGAGAATCCGGCCGCGCCGGGGGTTGTACGAGGTGCGGCCGGGACGGGCCGTACGGCGTTCGTTTTCCCGGGGCAGGGTGCGCAGTGGCGGGGGATGGCCGCCGAATTGCTCGGCACCGAACCGGAATTCGCCGCGAGTATCGCCGAATGCGAAGCGGCGCTCGCGCCGTGGGTCGACTGGTCGCTCACCGACGTGCTGTGCGACCGGCCGGGCGCGGCCTCGCTCGAGCGAGTCGACGTCGTGCAGCCCGCGCTGTTCGCCGTGATGGTGGCGTTGGCCGCTCAATGGCGTGCCGTCGGTGTGCGTCCCGATGCCGTGATCGGCCACAGTCAGGGGGAGATCGCGGCGGCGTGTGTCGCCGGTGTGCTGTCGCTCGCCGACGCGGCCGCGATCGTGGCCCTGCGCAGCGGAGTGCTGCGCGGTCTGTCGGGTGCGGGTGCCATGGTGTCGCTGGCGGTCGGGCGGCAGCGCGCGGAGCAGCTGATCGCCGCGCAGGGTGACAGCGTCGGTATCGCCGCTGTCAACGGTCCGGCCGCCGTGGTCGTCGCGGGAACGCCGCGGGCATTGGCCGTGCTGCTGGCCGATTGCGAACGCGAGGGTGTCCGTGCCCGCGAGATCCCGGTGGACTACGCCGCGCATTCCGCTCAGGTGGAGCGGCTCCGGAGTGAATTGCTCGACGCGCTCGCCGATATCCGGCCGCGAGCCGGTGAGATCCCGCTCTACTCGACGGTGACCGGCGAACGTGTCGACGGGGCGACGCTCGACGCGGACTACTGGTATCGGAACCTTCGAGCGACCGTCGAATTCGACAGCGGCACCAGAAATCTGCTCGACACCGGCATCACCAGATTCCTCGAGATGAGCCCGCACCCGGTGCTCACGGCCGCGATCGAGGACACCGCGGAGGAGACCGGCCGCACCGTCACCGCCATCGGCTCGCTGCGCCGCGACGACGGTGGCCGCCGACGCCTGCTGACCTCGTTGAGCGCGGCATGGTGCGACGGTGCGAGTGTGTCGTGGGGCCGGGTATCCGCGCTGGGCGGCCGACCAGCGGACATCGATGACGCCGCGCGAAGCAAGCCCGCCGTGCCGCTGCCCACCTATGCGTTTCAGCGCGAAAGGTTCTGGCTGCCGTCGCCGGGCCGGTACACGCTCGCGCGCGGCGGTACGCCCGCGACCGCCGACCAGGGCACGACCTACCGGATCGGCTGGCAGCCGGTCTCCGATCTGCCCGGTGGACGCCTTTCCGGTGATTGGCTGCTGCTGGTGCCGTCCGGCCGTCCGGAGCATCCGGCGGTCGAAATGTGTGCGCGGGCGCTGCGCCGCGCAGGCGCACGGCCCATCACGGTCACTATGGCGACCGACTTGCTGGGGACCGATCTACTGAGGACCGATGCGCTGGCGACCGATGCGCTCGGGTCTGGCTCCGAACACACCCTGCCGCGACAACCAGCGGGAATCGTCTCCTTACTCGGACTCGACGAGAACCCGGCCCCCGGCCGCCGCGCCGCGCCCGCCGGGCTGGTCGCGACCGTGGAGCTGCTGCGGGTACTCGAAGCGCGAGGTGTCACGACACCGTTGTGGTGCGTGACCACCGGCGCGGTCGCCGTCGGCGAAGACCCCCCGGCACACGCGGATCAGGCGTGCCTGTGGGGGCTGGGCCAAGTCCTGCTATTGGAACAGGAGCCGCGCTTCGCGGGTCTGCTCGACCTACCGGCGACGGCCATGGACGAATTCGCCGACCGGGTGGCGCGGGTGCTGGCGGGCGGCCACGGTGAGGACCAGATCGCGCTCCGATCCACGGGAACGTATGCGAGGCGCTTGCGGCGCAACGACATATCCGACGGGCCGGTGCGCCGCGACTGGTCGCCCGCAGGTGGCGCTGCGGTGATCACGGCTGGCATGAGCGATCTGACGGCAGAGCTGGCCCGATGGCTGGCCGCGGCGGGTGCCACGCACATCCTGATCACCGGCGGTGGCCGGACCGACGACACCGCTCCCGACGTGCAGCGCGAAATCGAGACGCTCGGCAAGGAACTGGCGGAACTGGGCGCGAGCCTGAGCGTGGTCGATCGTGCCGCGGCCGATCCGGACCTGCGGGCCGAGCTGGCCGGTGCGCCACCTGTCCGCATCGTCGTGCATTCGGCGGTGCCGGATGAGCCCGGCGCGACCGTCGCCGCGCTCACCGCCGACGAGATCGACGACACCGTGCACGCGGCGCTGGCGGCGGTGCGAAACCTGGAGGCGCTGAGCGTATCCGGCGACGCGACCTTCCTCGTGCTGACCGCCCTGAGCGGTATCTGGGGTGCGGCCAGGCACGGCGCGGCCACCGCCGCGTGCGCGGCGGTCGGAGCCAGGCTGAGTCAGCGCCGCGCGCGGGGGGCCCACTCGCTGGTTGTCGCGCTCGGTGGCGGGGACACCCGGTCGGTGGCGACCGAACGGCCGATGTCCGCCGGGACCGTCACCGCGATCCTGGGGCGGCTGCTCGACCGCGACGAGGCCGACGGTTTCGTCGCCGATATCGACGTGGAACGGATCATCGCCGCGGTGCCGAGCCGACGCGCTCTCGGCCTGATCCGGGAACTGCCGGAGGTCGTGCGGGCACTGGGCGAGCAACCGGCGGCGGATGTCGCGCCCACCGCGCTGGCAGGCCGGTTGGAACCGCTCGACGTCGCGGCACGGCACCGGATGCTGCTCGATCTGGTCACCGGTCACGCGGCGGCGGTACTCGGTCACAGCGACCGCTCGGCCGTCCGGCCGGAGCAGGCGTTCGCGGACAGCGGATTCGACTCCATGCTCGCCGTCCAGTTCCGCAACCAGTTGCGCACCGCCACCGGGGTGGCGCTGCCAGCCACGGTGGTCTTCGACCACCCGACGCCGCGCGCGCTGGTCGAGGTGCTCTACGCCGAGCTGTGCTCCGATACCGCGGCAGGTACGCGGGCGCTCACCGAACTGGAGCGCCTCGAGTCGGCGCTCACCGGTCTCGGCCCTGACGTACCGGGCGGGCTGGAGATCGGTATCCGCCTACAGCAGCTCGTCCGCCGGTGGACCGAGTCCACCGCACCCGCCGCGGATGCGGACACGCTCGAATCCGCCACCGCGGACGAACTCTTCGACCTTCTCGACAGCAACTACGGCGACAGCAACTACGGCGACAGCAACTACGGCCAGGCCTGAGGACGGACAACATATGCCGAACGACGACAAACTGCTCGAGTACCTGCGCCGTGCCACCGCCGACCTCGGTGACGCGCGACGCCGGCTCCGGGACGAACAGGACTCCCGGCACGAGCACATCGCGATCGTCGGAATGGGCTGCCGGTATCCGGGCGGCGCCGATTCGCCGGAACGATTGTGGGATCTGGTCACCGCGGGCACGGACGCCATCACCGAATGGCCGGCGAACCGTGGCTGGGACGTCGATGGGCTGTACGACCCGAATCCGGACAACCCCGGCACCTCCTACACCAGAAGCGGCGGATTCCTCTACGACGCGGGCGAATTCGATCCGGGATTCTTCGGGATCTCGCCGCGCGAGGCGCTGGCCATGGACCCGCAGCAGCGACTGCTGCTGGAGGTGGCCTGGGAAACCGTGGAACACGCGGGCATCGTGCCCGCCGCGCTGCGCGACAGCGCGACCGGCGTCTTCATCGGCGCCATGGTCAACGGGTACGGCGCCGGATGCGCGACGGTTCCCGAGGTCGAGGGCCTGCTGCACACCGGAACCACCGGCAGTGTCGTCTCCGGGCGGCTCTCGTATGTATTCGGCCTGACCGGCCCGTCCTTGACGGTGGACACGGCATGTTCCTCCTCGCTGGTCGCGTTGCACCTGGCGGTGCGGTCGCTGCGTTCAGGGGAGTGCTCGATGGCGCTGGCAGGCGGTGTGACCGTCGGGGCCGAACTCGACGCGTTCGTCTCCTTCAGCCGTCAGCGCGCTCTCGCGCCGGACGGCCGCTGCAAGGCGTTCTCCGATTCCGCCGATGGCACCGCCTGGTCAGAGGGCGTCGGTGTACTGCTGCTGGAACGGCTGTCGGACGCGGTGGCCAACGGCCACCGGGTGCTGGCGGTGGTGGCCGGTTCCGCGGTGAATCAGGACGGCGCGTCGAATGGTCTGACCGCGCCGAACGGTCCCGCCCAGCAGCGGGTGATCCGGGCAGCGCTGGCCGATGCCCGATTGTCCACGGGCGATGTGGATGTGGTCGAGGCGCACGGGACCGGAACCCGATTGGGTGATCCGATCGAGGCGCAGGCCCTGCTGGCGACCTACGGCCGGGCCAGGTCCGACGCGCGACCGCTGTGGCTCGGGTCGCTGAAATCGAATATCGGGCACACCTCCGCGGCCGCGGGCGTCGGCGGGATCATCAAGATGGTGCAGGCGCTGCGGCACGGTGTGCTGCCGCGCACACTGCACGCGGATAACCCCTCCTCGCAGGTGGATTGGTCGTCGGGCGCGGTGCGGCTGCTGTCGGAATCGCGGGTGTGGCCGGACGCGGAACGGCCACGGCGTTCGGCGGTGTCCTCGTTCGGCGTGAGCGGAACCAACGCGCACGTGGTGCTGGAACAGGCACCGGAATTCGGCACCGGTGGCTCCGCGACAGCTCTTGGCGCCGCGCCGCGCCGCTGGCCGTTCGTCGTATCCGCGCGCACCGAGGCGGCACTGAGCGCGCAGGCGCGCGCCCTGCGCACCGCGCTCGATCATGATCGCGACACGGAATTGACTGCGGTGGCAAGGGCATTGGCCACCGATCGGACCGCGTTCGAACACCGCGCCGTGGTGATCGACGACGACCGCGACGATCTGCTGGCCGGATTGCGCGCGCTCGAAACGGGTGACGACGCGCCCGCACTGCTTCGCGGTGGTGGAATCCACACCGGCCGAACGGTTTTCGTGTTCCCTGGTCAGGGTTCGCAGTGGGCGGGGATGGCGAGGGAGTTGTGGGAGCAGTCGCCGGTTTTCGCGGCGCGGATGGCGGAGTGTGAGGTGGCGCTGGCTCCGTTCGTCGAGTGGTCGTTGCGGGAGTGGGTGTTCGGGGGTGGTTCGTTGGATCGGGTGGATGTTGTTCAGCCGGTGTTGTTTTCGGTGATGGTGTCGTTGGCCGCGGTGTGGCGGTCCTTCGGTGTGGAACCCGCGGCGGTGGTGGGTCATTCGCAAGGAGAGATCGCCGCGGCGGTCGTGGCGGGTGGCTTGTCGTTGGTCGATGGTGCGAAGATCGTCGCGTTGCGGAGCCGGGCGATCGCGGCGCTCACGGGGCGCGGCGGCATGGCCTCGGTGCCGCTGCCCGCCGCCGAGCTGACCGATCGCCTGCGCGAGTGGTCGGGCCGGATCAGCGTCGCCGCCGTCAACGGGCCATCATCGACCGTGCTGGCCGGTGACGTCGATGCCATCGAGCGATTCGTCGCCGACCTCCGCGCCGGGGACATCAGGGCCAGGGTCGTCCCGGTCGACTACGCCTCGCATTCGCCGCAGGTCGAGGAGATCCGCGAGCGGCTGCTGACCGTGCTCGCCGATATCGCGCCCGTCGCCGCCGATGTGCCGTTCTTCTCCACCGTCGATGCCGCCTGGCGCGACACCCGGACCCTCGACGCCGATTACTGGTACCGCAACCTGCGCCGGCCCGTGCGCTTCGCCGACGCCACCAGAACCCTGCTGGAGGAGGGCTACACCTTCTTCATCGAGCCGAGTGCCCATCCGGTGCTCACCGTCGGCGTGACGCAGACCGCCGATGCGGCCGGCATCGATGCCACGGCCGTCGGCACGCTCCGGCGCGATCAGGGTGGTCTCGACACCGCGTTGCGCTCGTTCGCGGAAGCGCAGGTGCGGGGACTGTCCCCGGACTGGTCCGTATTCTTCGCGGGCATTCCCGACGACGGCGTGCCGCTGCCGACCTACGCGTTCCAGCACAGCTGGTTCTGGTTGCAGGGGCCAGAGGACGCCGTCGGCACGCTACCGGCCGCCCACCCCGCCGAGACGGCCTTCTGGGCGACCGTCGACGACGGTAATCTCGCGGCGTTCACGGCCACCCTCGGCCTCGAACCCGCGGATCCGGCAAGTGCTGTGCTGCCCGCCCTCGCGGCCTGGCGCGGCGGGCTGGCGGACCGCGCCACCGCCGACTCCTGGCGCTACCGCGTCGACTGGGAACCCCGCCCCGACCGGCCCGGCACCGCCCCGACCGGTACCTGGCTGCTCGTGCTGTCCGCGGCGACCACCGGCGACGCGCTGCCCGACGCCTGCGGGCAGGCGCTCACCGCGGGCGGCGCCACCCTGGTGCCGATCGTGCTCGGCCCGTCCGCCGATGACAGAGCGGCGCTGACTGCCCTGCTCACCGAGCGCATCGCCGAACTGCCGAAGCCGGTGTCCGGTGTCCTCTCGCTGCTCGGTCTCGACGAATCCCCGCACCGCCGCAATCCGCGGATGACCTCGGGCACCGCGCTGAGCCTGGTGCTACTGCAAGCGCTCGGTGACTGCGGTTGCGCGGCCCCGATGTGGTGGGCCACCAGGGGCGCCGTGACGACCGCTTCCGGCGATGTGCTGAGCTCCCCGGCCCAGAGCCTGCTGTGGGGGCTCGGACGCGTTGCTGCACTGGAACATTCGGTACGCTGGGGTGGTCTCGTCGACCTCCCTGAGATCTTCGACGACCGCGCCGCGCAGCGACTGCGTCAGGTGCTCGCCCGCCCCGACGACGAAGACCAGGTGGCGATCCGGCCCGCCGGGCTGTACGGCAGACGGCTGGTCGACGCCGGACTCGGCGACACCGTGGCCGCACCGCCCTGGCAGCCGCGCGGCACGATTCTGATCACGGGCGGCACCGGTGGTGTCGGCACCCAGCTGGCCCGCTGGTTCGCCGATCGCGGCGCGGAACACCTGGTGCTGATCGGCCGCCGCGACCCGGAGACCGTGGACGGTCTGACCGAACTGACCGAGCTATTGGCCGCCACCGGCACCCGGGTGACGACGGCCGCCTGCGATGTCGCGGACCGGGCGGCGCTGACTGAACTCGTCGCCGAATTGCGCGGCGGCGGAGCCGATATCCGCACCGTGATCCACGCCGCCGGTGCGGGTGTGCTGATCCCGCTCGCCGACACCGATCCCGATCACTTCGCCGAGACGCTGGACGCGAAGGTCGGCGGCGCCGACAATCTCGACGCGATCTTCGGCGCCGACCAGCTCGACGCGTTCGTCCTGTTCTCCTCCATCTCCGCGGTCTGGGGCAGCGATGAGCATGGCGCGTATGCCGCCGCCAACGCCTATCTCGACGGGTTGGCGGAGAATCGCCGGTCGCGCGGCTCGACCGGCACATCGATCGTCTGGGGTATCTGGGATCCGGCCGATGGCGGCGGTATGGCGGCCAATCTCGCCGAGGAACAGTTGCGGGGCCGCGGGATCCCGTTCATGCCGCCCGCGGTGGCACTCGACGCGTTCGGCCGGGTGCTGGACAACGACGACACCGTCGTCCTGGTGGCCGCCGTCGACTGGGAACGTTTCGCGCCCGTGTTCACCTCGGTGCGGCCGAGCCCGCTCATCGGGAGCCTGCCCGAAGTGCGCCGCGTCCTCGCCGTCGAGGCTGCGCCCGTCGCGGACACCGGGAGCGGCGCGGCCCTGCGCCGCAGGTTGCGCGAGGCCGTGCAGGCCGACCGCGACCGCATCCTGATAGATCTGGTGCGCACCAACGCGGCGGGCGTACTCGGCCACGACTCCACTGCCGGTGTCGACCCCGAAAAGGCCTTCCGCGACCTGGGTTTCGATTCGCTGACCGCCGTCGAGATGCGTAACCGGCTCAATACCGCCACCGGGCTGCGGTTACCCGTGACGGTGATCTTCGACTACTCCTCGGTCACCGCGCTGGCCCGGCATGTGGGTGAGCTGGTGCTGGGCACCGGGGCCGACGCGCCCGAGCCGCCGCCGGTTGTCTCGCTGGACGACAGGGACCCCATCGTGATCGTCGGCATGGCCTGCCGCTACCCGGGCGGCGTGCGCGATCCGGACGGGCTGTGGGACCTGCTGGTCGACGGCCGCGACGCCGTCGCCGAACTCCCGGCGGACCGTGGCTGGAACCTGGCGGCGCTCTACGACGCCGACCCGGCCCGGCCCGGCTCGACCTATGCGGTCGAAGGCGGATTCCTCGACGACGCGGCGGAATTCGACAACGGATTCTTCGGCATCTCGCCGCGCGAGGCACTGGCCATGGATCCCCAGCAGCGGCTGCTGCTGGAGACGTCATGGGAGGCGCTCGAGCGCGCCGGTATCGATCCGGCGACCCTGCGCGGCAGCCGGACCGGCGTTTTCGCCGGTGGCGCCTACCAGGGTTACGGCAACCACGAGGTGCCGCCCGAAGTGGAAGGCCATCTCATCGCGGGCGTGTCCACCAGTGTGCTATCCGGCCGCGTCGCCTACAGCCTCGGGCTGGAGGGGCCTGCCATGACCGTGGACACCGCGTGTTCGTCATCGCTGGTGGCGGTGCATCTGGCCGCGCAGGCACTGCGTCGCGGCGAATGCGCGCTCGCCCTGGCCGGTGGCGTCACCGTACTCGGTTCGACACTGTCGCTGACCGGTTTCAGTCGCCAGCGTGGCCTGGCGGCGGACGGCCGGTGCAAGTCCTACGCCGCCGCCGCGGACGGGTTCGGCATCGCCGAGGGCGTCGGTGTCCTCGCACTGGAACGACTTTCGGATGCCGAGCGCAACGGCCATCCGGTACTCGCCACGGTCAGGGGCTCCGCCGTCAACCAGGATGGCGCGAGTAACGGCCTCACGGCCCCGAGCGGGCTGGCGCAGCAGCGGGTCATCCGCGCGGCGCTCGCCGATGCCGGGCTGGCCGCGGCCGATGTGGACGTGGTGGAGGGACACGGCACCGGCACGAAACTCGGTGACCCGATCGAGGCCGACGCGCTACTGGCCACCTACGGGCAGCACCGGCCCGCCGACCGGCCGCTGCGCCTCGGCTCGGTGAAATCGAATATCGGCCACACCCAGGCCGCGTCGGGCGTCGCGGGCATCATCAAGATGGTGCAGGCCATGCGGCACGACCTGCTGCCCAGGTCGCTGTATGCCGCCGAACCCACACCCGATGTGGACTGGTCCGCGGGCGCGGTCACCCTGCTGGCCGAGAGTGAACCGTGGACGTCAGACGGCGCGCCGCGCCGCGCCGGAGTCTCCTCCTTCGGTCTCAGCGGCACCAACGCCCACGTCATCGTCGAGGCACCGGAACCGGCTGGCCCCGAGCCGCGGGCGGCTCTTCCGATACCGGAAACAGCGGAGCCGCAGCCTGTTCGGCCGCTGCTCTGGCCGCTCTCCGGCCGCACCGAGCCCGCGCTGCGGGCACAGGCCGCCCGGCTGGCCGAGTACCTCGCGGACCGTCCTGCGCTGTCCGCCTCCGATATCGGATACTCGCTGATCGAGCACCGGACGCGGTTCGAGCACCGGGCCGTCGTCGGCGGTGGCGATCGCGATGCCATGGTGGAGAGCCTGACCGCACTGGCCGCGGGACGCGCGGACGACCTGCTCGTGCGGGGCACGGCCGGTGCTGTCGGCCGAACGGTTTTCGTGTTCCCTGGTCAGGGTTCGCAGTGGGCGGGGATGGCGAGGGAGTTGTGGGAGCAGTCGCCGGTTTTCGCGGCGCGGATGGCGGAGTGTGAGGTGGCGCTGGCTCCGTTCGTCGAGTGGTCGTTGCGGGAGTGGGTGTTCGGGGGTGGTTCGTTGGATCGGGTGGATGTTGTTCAGCCGGTGTTGTTTTCGGTGATGGTGTCGTTGGCCGCGGTGTGGCGGTCCTTCGGTGTGGAACCCGCGGCGGTGGTGGGTCATTCGCAAGGAGAGATCGCCGCCGCCGTGGTCGCGGGCGGGCTCTCCCTCGCCGACGGCGCGCGCGTCGTGGCGCTGCGCAGCAAGGCGCTGCTCCCCCTGGTGGGACGCGGCGGGATGCTCTTCGCCGCCGTTGCGGTGGCCGCGATCACCGAATACCTGGCGCCGTGGGCGGATCGGGTCTCGGTGGCGGCGGTGAACGGTCCCGGTTCGGTGACGGTGTCAGGGGATCCCGCCTCGCTACGCGAGTTGAGCGAGCGGCTGGCCGACGCCGGAATCATGTCGTGGTCCCTGCCCGGTGTCGATTTCGCCGGACACTCCCCACAGGTGGAGACGCTTCGGGCCGAACTGGATACAGCCTTCGCCGGGGTGACGCCCCGGTCTTCGGAGATCGCCTTCTACTCGACGGCGGCGGGCGCGCGCCTCGACACCGCCGCGCTGGATGCCGGGTACTGGTACCGGAACCTGCGCGAACCGGTCCTGTTCTCGGCCGCGGTCGACGCGCTATTGCGGGACGAGCACACGGTTTTCCTCGAGGTCAGCCCGAATCCGGTGCTGTCGGTGTGGCTGCGCCAAGCGCTGGAGTCGGCGGAGGTGGCCGGATGTGTCACCGGGACCATCGCCGACGGTGACGGCGGTCTGCGGCGCTTCCTCCTCTCGCTCGCCGCGTTGCACACCTGCGGCGGTGATATCGACTGGGACGCGGTGCTTTCCGAAACCGGTGGTCGTCGCGTCGAGCTGCCGACCTACGCGTTCCAGCGTTCGCGCTACTGGCTGGAGCCGCCGGTCACAGACAAGGGCGATGCGGGCTCGGCGCTCGCCGATCCGGTCAGCGCCGGTTTCTGGATGGCGGTCGAACGCGGTGACGTCGCGACCGTGGCGAGCACATTGCGGATGGCGGACGGGGCATCGCGGGATTCGCTGCGCGCGGTGCTGCCCGCGCTGTCGTCGTGGCACCGCGACCGCATGGACCGCTCGGTGCTCGATACCTGGCGGTACCGCGTGATGTGGAAGCCGCTGCCGACCGCGGCGGAAAAGCCGGTGCTGCAAGGTATCTGGTGGCTGATCGTGCCGTCCGCTGCCGCCGATACCGATGCTGCCGATCCCGGCGTCGCGGCCTGTGCGAGCGCGCTGGAGCGGCACGGCGCGACCGTCGTCACCGTGTCGCTCGGCGACGAGGACCGGGTAGCCGTCACCGATTCCCTGCGCGAACACCTGCGCACCGGCGCGCCCGACGGCGTGCTGTCGCTGCTCGGGCTCGCGTCCGGCGGGCACGCGTCGGCGCCGGTCCTGCCAACCGGACTGGCGATGACCGTGACCCTGGTGCAGGCGCTCGGCGATGCCGGTGTCGCCGCACCGGTCTGGGGCGCGACCCTCGGCGCGGTGCGGGTGGGACGCTCCGATCCGGCCCCCGCCCCGGATCAGGCCATGACCTGGGGGCTGGGCGCTGTCGCGGGGATGGAGTATCCGCAGCGCTGGGCGGGCCTGATCGATCTGCCGACGCGGTGGAACCACCGGGTGCTGGACCGGCTGGTCCGCGTGCTCGCCGGATTCGACGGTGAGGACCAGCTCGCCGTGCGCGCTTCCGGCGTGTTCGCCCGCCGCGTCGTCCGGGCCGAGCCGGTCGCGTCGGACGCGGTATGGAGCACGTCGGGGACCGCCCTGATCACCGGCGGCACCGGGGCGCTCGGCGCGCATGCCGCCCGGTGGCTGGCGGGTGCCGGGGCACAGCACATCGTGCTCGCGAGTCGCAAGGGATCCGCCGCGCCCGGCGTCGCCGCGCTGGTGGCCGAACTGGTGGAACTCGGTGTCGACGCGACGGGTGTTGCCTGCGATGTCACCGACCGCGACGCCGTCGCCGGGCTGCTCGCCGCGCTGCCGTCGGACCGGCCGCTGCGCACCGTGGTGCACGCGGCGGGTGTCCTCGACGACGGCGTGCTCGACGCACTGACCCCGGAGCGGGCCGCCGCCGTGCTGCGCCCGAAGACCGAGGCCGCCGCGCACCTCGACGAACTCACCCGCGGTCTGGAACTGGACGCGTTCGTCCTCTACTCCTCCCTCGCCGCCACCCTGCCGGGAACCGGCCAGGGTAGTTACGCGGCCTCCAATGCCTACCTGGACGCTCTGGCCGAGCAGCGCCGGTCCCGTGGCCTGCCCGCCACCTCGATCGCCTGGGGACTGTGGGCGGGCAACAGTGCCGCCGCCGCGGTGGGAGATCGGCTCGTGCGGGCCGGGCTGCGACCGATGGAACCCGAATCGGCGCTGGCCGCGCTCGGCGCGGCGCTGGCGCACGACGAAACGCGGCTCATCGTCTCCGGTTTCGACTGGGAGCGGTTCACGCGCACCTCGGTCACGTTGCGGCCCAACACCGTTCTGCGCGATCTACCCGATGCGGTGCCGTTCCTCGGCGCCGGCCCCGCCGACTCCATCGCGGGACGATCGGCCGGACTGTCCCCGGTCGAACTCGAGGAGGAATTGACCACCATGGTCGGTGCGGAGGTCGCCGCGACGCTCGGCTACCCCGACGCGGCGGGTATCGAACCCGGCCGGGTGTTCAAGGATCTCGGCTTCGATTCACTGACCGCTGTCGACCTGCGCAACCGGCTGGCGGCCGCCACCGGGCTGCGGCTGTCGGTCACCCTCGTCTTCGATCACCCCACGATCACCGCGCTCGTGCGCCATATCGCCGAAGTACTCGGTGTCGACGCCACATCAGCGACTCCCGCCGGGAGCGTGGCCGAAACACCCGCTGTGACAGCGACCGCCATGGCCCCACCGGCCGATGACCCGATCGCGATCGTGGCGATGAGCTGCCGTTTTCCCGGCGATGTCGAATCGCCCGATGATCTGTGGCAACTCGTCGTCGACGGCGTCGACGCCATCTCGTCGTTCCCGGTGGGCCGCGGCTGGGAGCTCGACGGACTCTATTCCGACGATCCGGAGCAGCTGGGCACCTCGTACACCCGACACGGCGGATTCCTGCACCGCGCCGACGAATTCGATCCGGCCTTCTTCGGCATTTCCCCGCGCGAGGCGCTGGCGATCGATCCGCAGCAGCGGCTGCTGCTCGAAATCGCCTGGGAGGCGTTCGAAAGGGCCGGTATCGATCCGCTGTCACTGAAGGGCAGCAGGGCCGGTGTGTTCGTCGGCTCCAGCTACCACGACTACGGCGCGCGGGTGCGCAAGCCGTCCGAGGAACTGGAGGGCTACCTGGGTCTCGGCAGTTCGGGCAGCGTCGCTTCCGGCCGCATCGCGTACACCTTCGGACTGGAAGGACCTGCGGTGACGGTCGATACGGCGTGCTCTTCCTCGCTGGTGGCCATCCACCTGGCCGCGCAGGCGCTGCGCGGTGGTGAGTGCACACTCGCCCTGGCCGGCGGGGTCGCGGTCATGTCCACCCCCGGCTCGTTCGTCGAATTCAGCCGTCAGCGCGTGCTCGCCGAGGACGGACGCTGCAAGCCGTTCGCCGCCGCCGCCGACGGCACCGCCTGGGCCGAGGGCGCGGGTATCGTTGTGCTGGAACGGCTTTCCGATGCCCGTCGCAACGGTCATCCGGTGCTGGCATTGGTCAGGGGCTCGGCCGTGAATCAGGACGGCGCCAGCAACGGTCTCACCGCGCCGAACGGCCCGTCCCAGCAGCGCGTCATCGCCCAGGCGCTGGCGAGCGCGGGAGTCACCGCCGCCGGGATCGACGCCGTCGAGGCGCACGGCACCGGTACCCAGCTGGGTGACCCGATCGAGGCGCAGGCGCTGCTGGCCGCCTACGGGCCGGATCGGCCCGCGGACCAGCCGCTGCTGCTCGGCTCGCTGAAATCGAATATCGGGCACGCCCAGGCGGCCGCCGGTATCGCGGGCGTCATCAAGATGGTGCAGGCCATGCGGCACGGCGTACTGCCGGGCACGCTGCACGTGGACCGGCCGACCCCTCTGGTCGACTGGTCGTCGGGTGCGGTGCGCGTACTGACCGAGAACACCGAGTGGCCCGAAACCGGGCACCCGCGCCGGGCCGCGGTGTCCTCCTTCGGCGTCAGCGGCACGAACGCCCACACCATCCTGGAACACGTTCCCGCAGAGATCGATTCGCTCGCCACGCCGGATGGCGACAGCGGCGGGCTCTGGCTCGTATCGGCTCGCAGCGCGGCGGCCATGCGGGCGCAGGCGCGACGGCTGCTCGACTGCGTCGACGACCGGCCAGCGCTCGACCCGGCGGCGATCGGCAGGGCGCTGGCCATGCACCGCAGCGCCTTCGAGCACCGTGGCGCCGTCGTCGCGGACAACCGGCAGAGCCTGCTGGCGGGTCTGCGCGCGCTGGCGGCGGACGGCACCGCGCCTGGCGTGCTGCGCGGCAGGTCCGGCGCGGGTAAGACGGCCTTCCTCTTCGCGGGCCAGGGCAGTCAGCGCCCGGGCACGGGTGCGCAGCTCTATCGTGTGCACCCGGTCTTCGCCGACGCGTTCGACGCGGTGTGCGCCGAGTTCGACACCGTCCTGGACCGGCCGTTACACGAGGTGGTGTTCGCCGAGGCGGGGTCGCCCGATGCCGCCCTGCTCGACACCACCGCCTTCACCCAGCCCGCCCTCTTCGCGCTGGAGACGGCCATGTTCCGGCTACTGGAGCACTGGGGCGTGACACCCGCGCTGCTACTGGGGCATTCGGTCGGCGAACTGGCCGCGGCGCACGTCGCGGGCGTCTTGTCGCTGCCCGACGCCGCCCGGCTGGTCGCGGCTCGCGGACGGCTCATGCAGGCGCTGCCCGACGGCGGCGCCATGATCGCACTGACCGCATCGGAGGAAGAGGTCCTGGCGCTGCTGGCGGGGCTGGAAGACCTGGTGTCGATCGCGGCGGTGAACGGCCCGGCATCGACGGTCGTGTCCGGTGACGCCGACGCCCTGCTCGACATCGCCGCCCGCTGGCAGTCGACCGGCGGCAAGGCGCGACGGCTGACGGTCGGCCACGCCTTCCACTCGCCGCGCATGGACGCGATGCTCGACGATTTCCGCCGGGTGGCCGAAACCGTCGACTTCCTGGCGCCACAGATCCCGGTGGTATCGAATCTGACCGGCCGGGTGGCTACCGCGGAGGAGATCCGCAGCGTCGACTACTGGGTCGCCCACGTGCGCGAAGCCGTTCGCTTCCACGACGGTATGGCGTACCTGGCCGACCACGGCGTCACCCGATTCCTCGAACTGGGACCCGACCAGTCGCTGACCACCCTGGGGCGCGACAGTCTGGCCGACCACGGTACCGATCCGGACGCGCTGGTCTCGCTGCTACGCCGGGACCGGACCGAGACGATGTCGGTGACCACCGCGCTGGCACAGCTGCACACCCGGGGTGTGCCGATCGATTGGGCGCGGTACTTCGACGGACCAGCAGGCGGGCACGTGGAACTGCCCACCTACCCCTTCCAGCGCGAACGCTACTGGCTGGAGGCCGACGCCGCTCCCGGTGATGTGGGGGCGACGGGCCTGCGTCCCGCCGGGCATCCGCTGCTGGGTGGTCTGGTCGAACTACCGGACTCCGGCGGGTTCCTCTGCACAACCAGGCTTTCCATTCGCAGTCACCCCTGGCTGGCGGACCACGCCATCCTGGGCTCGGCCTTGTTCCCGGCCACGGCCTTCCTCGAACTGGCCATCCGGGCCGGGGACGAGGTGGGTTGCGACGAGGTCGAGGAACTGTTATTGGAAGCGCCCCTGGTGATAGCGCCGGACAGCGCTGTGCTGCTCCAGGTTTCGGTCGGCGCGCCCGACGCGGACGGCAGGCGTCCGATCGCCGTGTACTCCCGGCCGGAGACCACGGCCCCTGGACAGTCGTGGACCCGGCACGCGAGCGGCCTGCTCACCGCCGCCGAGCCGAATGAACCGGCGGTAGCGGGCGAGTGGCCACCGCCCGGTGCCGAGCCGATCGACGTCGCGGGTCTCTACGAGCGGTTCGAGCAGGGGGGATTCGCCTACGGGCCGGCTTTCCAGGGGCTGCGGGCGGCTTGGCGGCTCGGCGACGACGTGTATGCCGAAGCTAACCTGCCGCAATGGCACCTGAGCGAAGCGGCCGGATTCGGGCTGCATCCCGCGCTGCTGGACAGCTCCCTGCACGCGTTGACCTTCGGGATACTGGCGGGCTCGACACAGAGCTGGCTGCCGTTCTCCTGGAACGGCGTTCGACTGCACGCCGCGGGCGCGTCGGCGCTGCGCATCCGGCTGCGACCGGTGGGCCGCGACGCCGTGGAAGTGCTGGCGTCGGACGCCGCGGGCGATCCCGTCGCCTCGGTGCGCTCGCTGGTCCTGCGGCCGGTATCCGCCGATCAGGTCGGCGCGGCCGGCCCCGCCGCCGACGGGCACGAGGAGCTGTTCCGGGTCGAATGGCCCACTGTTCCCACGAAAATGCCTGGCGCGGTCGGCGACTGGGTCGTCCTCGGCGACGATATCGCCGAGTGGGCGTCGGCCGGGGTCACTCGCGCGGTCGGCTCCCTCACCGAACTGGCGGAGGGGGAGCTGCCCGCCGTCGTGGTAGTCCCGATCCCGTCCGGTCCAGCGGGGCGGGATGCCGATTCCGCGGTGTCGGCGCGGGGCGACCGGGCCTCGTCGTCTGCTTCGGATTCGCCGTACCCGCCTCCGCGCGACGAGATCACCGCGGTGCGGTCGGCCACCGAGTACGCGCTCGCGCTCGTTCAGGATTGGCTCGCGCTGGAGCGGTTCCGGGCCGCCACCCTGCTGCTGGTGACGCGTGACGGTGTGGCAGTGCGGCCGGACGCCGACGTGCCGGATCTGGCGCACGCGGCGGTGTGGGGTCTGGTGCGCACCGCGCAGGCCGAGCATCCCGGCCAGTTCGTGATCGCGGATCTGGACGGCGACGCCGCATCGGTGGCGGAACTGCCCGCCGTCGTCGGCTCCGGTGAGCCACAGCTGGCCGTGCGGTCCGGTGTCGTGCGTCAGGCCCGGCTGACCCGTGTTCCGCGCGCCGACACGCCCGCCGCGCCCGAGTGGGAGCGCAAGGGCACCGTCCTGATCACCGGTGGCACCGGTGCGATCGGCGGGCATATCGCCCGGCACCTGGTCCGCGAGCACGGCGTGCGCAGGTTGCTGCTGACCGGCAGGCGCGGACTCGCCGCCGATGGCGCCGCCGAACTGCGCGACGAGCTCACGGCGCTCGGCGCGGAGATCGAGATCGTCGCGTGTGATATCGCCGACCGGGACCGGGTCGAGGGCTTGCTCGCCGGGATCCCGGCGGAATATCCGCTCACCGCGGTGGTGCACGCCGCCGGCGTGCTCGCCGACGGCGTGATCGGCGCGCTGACCCCGGATCGGTTGCGAGAAGTGTTGCGCCCCAAGGTGGATGCCGCGTGGCACCTACACGAGCTGACGTCGGGCATCGAGCTGTCGGCGTTCGTCCTGTTCTCGTCCATCGCCGGTGTCTTCGGCGGTATGGGACAGGCCAACTACGCCGCGGCCAATGCCTTCCTCGACGCACTGGCGCATCGGCGGCGGGCGCGGGGCCTGCCCGCCGCCGCTCTCGACTGGGGGTTGTGGACCACCGAAGGCGGGATGAGCGGTTCGCTCGACGCCGCGGATCTACGCCGCATCGCCCGCGGCGGCATCTTGGCCTTCACCCCGGTGGACGGCGTGCGCCTCTTCGACCTGGCGGTCGCCGCCGACGAACCTGCCGCGCTGCCGCTGCGCCTGGATCTGGACGCGACAGCGGCTGCCGGATACCCGCCCATGTTGCGCGGTCTGATACTGCCGCGGTCCCGGCGGGTGGCGGGCACCGCCGCCACCGAATCCGTCACCCAGCGACTGCGCGGCCGGAATGCGGGTGACCGCGAACGCATCCTGTTCGAACTGGTCCGGTCGCAGGCGGCCACCGTCCTCGGGTTCGCCGACCCGGAGGCGGTGGACGACGATCGCGGGCTGCTGGAAATTGGTTTCGATTCGCTCACCGCGGTGGAACTGCGCAACCGGCTCAATGGCGCGACCGGGTTGCGTCTGCCTGCCACACTGCTGTTCGACTACCCGACATCGATGGGTATCGCCAAATATCTGGCCGCCGAACTGGCACCGGACGGCGCCGAGCCGGTCGCGGGCGGGCTGGCCGAGCTGGAGCGGCTGGAGCAGGCGTTCGCCGGCGCCCCGGCCGATCCGCTGGTGCTGGACCGATTGCAGATCCTGCTGGACAGCCTTCGCGCCGAAGCCGATCCGGACGCCGCCGTGCTGGCGCAGCGCATGGACCAGGCGACCGACGACGAACTCTACGACTTCATCGACAACGAACTCGGGACGGATTTCCGTGACTGATCATTCCGTGACTGATCACAAGCTTCGTGACTACCTCAAGCGGGTAGCGGCAGATCTGCACCACACCCGGAACCGGCTCGCGGAGGTCGAGGCGAAAAGCCGCGAGCCGATCGCCGTCATCGGCATGGGCTGCCGATATCCGGGCGGCGTCGACACCCCCGAAAAGCTCTGGCGCATGGTCGAATCCGGCACGGACGCGATCACCGAGTTCCCGGACGATCGCGGCTGGGATCTGGCGTCCCTGTACGACCCGACCCGCCAGCGGCCTGGCAGCACCTACGCGGCAGAGGGCGGGTTCCTCGACGCGGTCGCCGATTTCGAACCGGGGTTCTTCAATATCTCCCCCCGCGAGGCGCTGGCCATGGATCCGCAGCAGCGGCTGCTGCTGGAGACGACGTGGGAGGCGTTCGAGCGGGCCGGGATCGACCCGAACGCGTTGCGCGGCAGTGATACCGGAGTCTTCGCCGGTGTGATGTACCAGGACTACGCGCTGCGGCTGCACCAGGTGGCCGAGGATGTGCGAGGCTACCTCGGCAACGGTCAATCCGACAGCGTCGCCTCGGGTCGCCTCTCCTACACCTTCGGTCTGGAGGGACCGGCGATCACGGTCGACACCGCGTGCTCCTCCTCGCTGATCGCCATCCACCTGGCGGCACACGCCCTGCGCCGACAGGAATGTTCGCTGGCACTCGCGGGCGGCGCCATGGTGATGTCGACACCGGTGCCGTTCACCGAGATGAGCAGGCAAGGCGGCCTGGCCGGCGACGGGCGGTGCAAATCCTTCGCCGACGAGGCCGACGGCACCGGCTGGGGTGAAGGCGTGGGAATGCTTCTGCTGGAGCGCCTTTCCGACGCCCGCCGCAACGGGCATCCGATTCTCGCGGTGGTGCGCGGCAGCGCTGTCAACCAGGACGGCGCGAGCAGCAGGCTGACCGCCCCCAACGGGCCCGCCCAGCAGCGCGTCATCCGTAGGGCGCTGGCCGACGCGCGGCTTCGGCCCGACGCGGTGGACGTCGTCGAGGCGCACGGCACCGGTACGCCCCTCGGTGATCCCATCGAGGCGCAGGCGTTGCTGGCCACCTACGGGAAGGACCGGGACCGGCCCCTGCTGCTCGGCTCGCTGAAATCCAACATCGGCCACACCCAGGCTGCCGCCGGGGTCGGCGGTGTCATCAAGATGATCATGGCCATGCGGCACGGCATCGTCCCGCCGACCCTGCACGCCGCGCGCCCCACCACCCAGGTGGACTGGTCGGCGGGCGCGGTCCGGCTGGTGACCGAGCCGACGCCGTGGCCGGAGACCGGCCATCCGCGCCGGGCCGCGGTGTCCTCCTTCGGGATCAGCGGCACCAACGGTCACGTCATCCTCGAGCAGGTAGGGGCAGCGGAAGAAGCAGGACCGAGCACGGCCCCGGAGCGGACCGCGTCCGTCAGCGTGCCCTGGCTGCTCTCCGCTCGGAGCGGCGACGGCCTGCGCGCCCAGGCCGCGCGGCTGCGCGCCCACCTCGCCGAGCATCCGGATCTCGACCTGCCCGCGACCGGGCGCGCCTTGGCCCGCCGCACCGTGTTCGACCATCGGGCGGTGCTGCTCGCACCCGGCCGGGCCGGATCTGCCGCCGACCTGATGGCGCTTGCGGACGGCCTGCCCTCGTCCACGGTGGTCAGATCCGGTGAAATACGCACCAGCCGTGTAGTTTTCGTCTTCCCCGGTCAGGGTTCGCAGTGGGTCGGCATGGCAGCGGAACTGCTGGACGAATCACCGGTCTTCGCCGAGCGGATGGCCGAATGCGAGGCGGCGCTCGCGCCGTTCGTCGACTGGTCGCTGCTGGAGCGCGTGCGCTCGGGCGCGGCGTGGAACCGGGTCGACATCGTGCAGCCCGCGCTGTTCGCGGTGATGGTGTCCATGGCGGCGGTATGGCGGTCCTTCGGTGTGGAACCTGCCGCGGTGGTGGGGCATTCGCAAGGAGAGATCGCCGCCGCGGTGGTCGCGGGGGGTCTGTCGCTGGAGGATGGCGCGAAGGTCGTCGCATTGCGCAGCCGCGCACTGCGTTCGGTCACCGGTTCCGGCGGAATGGCCTCCGTGCAACTTCCCGCCGACCGGGTCCGAGTGGAACTGATTCCCTGGGGCGAACGGCTTTCGATCGCCGCGATCAACGGCCCGGCCGCGGTGGTGATATCCGGTGAGCTCGCCGCCATCGATGAATTCCTGGCGCACGCCGAAGCCGAGGGAACGCGGGCGCGGCGCATCGACGTCGACTACGCCTCGCACAGCGCCCATATCACCGGGCTACGCGACGAGTTGCTGACCCTGCTGGCCGGGATCGCCCCGCGCCCGGCCGACGTGCCCTTCTACTCCACGGTGACCGGAGCGGCACTGGACACGCGGACCCTGGACGCAGGCTACTGGTATCGCAATCTGCGCCAGACCGTCGAATTGCGCCGAGCCGTCGGCACCGCGCTCGACGCGGGAATACGCGCCTTCGTCGAGGTCAGCCCGCATCCGGTGCTCACCGTCGCGGTCGAGGAGACCGCGAGTGCGGCCGGGACCGACGTCATGGTGTGCGGCACCACGCAACGCGACGATGGCGGTCTGGCCCGGTTCCACGCCTCGGCGGGCGCGCTGTGGGCCGCCGGGCTCGCGGTGGATTGGCGACCCGCGTACGCCCACCTGCCCGCCGGTCATATCGACCTGCCCACCTACCCGTTCCAGCGGCAGCGGTACTGGCTGGAGGACTCCGGCCCGGTGACCGGCGATGTCGGCGCCGCCGGTCTCGCCGCAGCGGGGCATCCGCTGCTCGGCGCGGTCGTCACCATCGCCGACGGCGACGCACTCGTGCTGACCGGCCGATTGTCGACTCGTACCCACCCGTGGCTCGCCGAGCATTCGGTACTGGGCACCGCGTTGCTGCCTGGCACCGCCTTCCTCGAACTCGCGGCCCGCGCCGCCGACCAGGTCGGCCTGCGCCAGGTGCGGGAACTCACGTTGGAGACACCACTCGCGCTGTCCGCGTCCGCCGTCGACGTTCAGGTGGCCGTCGGCGCACCCGAGGCCGACGGGGCGCGCGCGATGACCGTGTTCGCCCGGCCCGCCCCCGCCGAGTCCGCCGCATCCGACTCCGTCACCGCCGAGGCCCCGTGGACCCGGCACGCCCGGGGGACACTGTCCGCCGACACGTCCGCCGTCCCCGCCGCCGTCCCCGCCGTCTGGCCGCCGCCCGGTGCGACGCCGATCGACCTGACCGGAATGTACGAACGCTTCGCCGCGGGCCGGTTCGTCTACGGTCCGGCGTTCCAGGGATTGCGCGCCGCCTGGCAGCTGGGCGACGACATCTACGCCGAGGCCGTCCTGCCGCCCGAACAGCACACCGAGGCCGCGCTGTTCGGCCTGCACCCGGCCCTGCTGGACGCCGTGCTACACGTGACCGGTCTGTCCTGTGGGGAGACCGGCCGGATGCCGTTCGCCTGGACCGGGGCGACCCTGCACGCGCACGGTGCGACCGCACTGCGCGCCAAAGTCGCGACGGCGGGGGAGAACGCCGTCGCACTGCTGGCCTGGGACGGAGCGGGGCAAGCGGTCGTCTCGATCGACGCCCTGCTCCTGCGCCCGGTGTCCGATGCCCCGCGACAGGCCGCCCGGCACGAATCGCTGTTCCAGCTGGACTGGACTCCCGTGCGGGTCACCGGCCGTTCCGCCGATGTGGCCGAACCGATCGTGCTGGGCGGCGATCGCTACCCGGACCTCACCGCCGTGCGCACCGCCGTCGCGGCGGGCCTCGCCGCACCCGAGTCGGTCATCGCGCCGATGATCACGATCGCGGGCGCCGCGGATCCGGTTGCCGTCAGCGCCGATCCGGCCTCCGATGCCGCTGTCGATCCGGCCGTCATCCACCGTGCCGTGCATGCCGCCGCCGCGCTCGTTCAGGAGTGGCTCGCCGAGGAACGGTTCGCCGAGGCGCGCCTGATCGTGCTGACCCGAGGGGCGGTCGCGGCGGTGCCCGGCGAGGACATCACCGATCTCGCCCATGCCGCGGTCTGGGGGCTGATTCGCACGGCGCAGTCGGAGCATCCGGGTCGTTTCGTACTGGCCGACGTGGACGATCTCGCTGAAATCCATTCCCCGGCTGTCGATCTCGCGGGCACCGACGAAGAACAGATGGCGGTGCGCGGCGGTGTGGTCCGCGTCCCCCGGCTGGCCAGGGCGACGGTCGCGGAACACGCGGGGCCCTTCGCCGATCCGGACGGGACGGTCCTGATCACCGGCGGCACCGGTCTGATCGGCTCCCGGGTCGCGCGCCACCTGGCCGCATCGGGGGCGCGCAGGCTGGTTCTGGCGGGCCGTGCCGGTCCCGCCGCGCCCGGTGCGGCCGAACTCGTCGAGGAACTCGCCGCCCTCGGCACCCGATGCACGGTCGTCGCCTGCGATGTCGCCGACGGCGAGGCCCTGCGAGCGCTGCTCGCAGACATCCCCGCCGAGCACCCGCTGACCGCGGTGGTGCACGCCGCAGGCGTCCTCGACGACGGCGTCGTCGCCGCGCTGACCCCCGACCGGATCGACGCGGTGATGCGGCCCAAGGTGGACGCAGCCCTGCACCTGCACCGTCTGACGGCTGGTGCGCGGCTGCGCGCGTTCGTGCTCTTCTCCTCTGCCGCAGGTGTTTTCGGCGGCCCCGGCCAGGGCAACTACGCGGCGGCCAATGCCTTCCTCGACGCGCTCGCCCAGCACCGCCGGGCCTGCGGTCTGCCCGGGCAGTCGATCGCCTGGACACTGTGGGAGCAGCGCAGCGCGATGACCGATCGTCTCGACGATATCGACGCCCGCCGCATCGCCCGTTCCGGGATGCCCGCGCTCATCGACCGGCATGGACTCGAACTCTTCGACGCCGCCACGGCAGCGGGGGATCCGCATCTGGTCGCCATGCCGCTCGACCTCACGGCGCTGCGGGCCCGAGCCGCCACCGAGCCGGTGCCGAGACTGCTGCACGGCCTCGTCCGACCGGCCGCCCGCCGGGCCGCGACGGCGCCGCACCTCGGTGCCGATGTCGCCACCACGTCCGGCCGCTTGGGCGCCCTGCCCGCGTCCGAGCGGCACCGGGAACTGCGTGAACTCGTCCGCGTCCAGGTCGCCGCCGTCCTCGGGCACGCAGGCACGGATATGGTGGAACCCGGCCGGGCCTTCCGGGATCTCGGATTCGACTCGCTCGCGGCAGTGGATCTGCGTAACCGGCTCAACCTCGTCACCGGCCTGCGGCTGCCCGCCACCCTGGTCTTCGATCACCCCAATCCGGCCGCGCTCGCCGACTTCCTCGATACCAGGCTGGCCGGTACGAGCGCGCCGCAGGCCGCGCCGGTGTCGCGGACCGCCGCCGACGAGCCGATCGCTATCGTCGCCATGGCCTGCCGATTCCCCGGCGACGCGAATTCGCCGGAGGAACTGTGGGAGCTGGTCGCCTCGGGCACCGACGCGATCTCCGGTTTCCCCACCGACCGCGGCTGGGATGTCGACAGCCTCCACGATCCGGACACCGAGACCGAGCGGCACGGCACGTCGTATGTCCGGGAAGGCGGATTCCTCTACGACGCCGCGGAATTCGATGCCGGATTCTTCGGGATCTCGCCGCGCGAGGCGCTGGCCATGGATCCCCAGCAGCGGCTCCTGCTGGAAACCTCGTGGGAGGCGTTCGAACGCGCCGGTATCGATCCGGCCACCCTGGGCGGCAGTCGCACCGGCGTGTTCACCGGCGTCATGCATCACGACTACGCGGTGCGGCTGATCGGGAACGTCCCGGCGGAGGTGGAGGGATTCCTCGGCTCCGGCAACTCCGCGAGCGTCGCCTCCGGCCGCGTCTCCTACGTGCTCGGGCTGGAGGGGCCGGCGGTGACCGTGGACACCGCGTGTTCGTCGTCGCTGGTATCGCTGCATCTCGCGGTGCGGTCACTGCGGTCGGGGGAGTGCGATATGGCTCTCGCGGGCGGCGTCACTGTGATGAACAGCCCTGAATTGTTCGTGGTGTTCAGCCGCCAGCGCGGGCTCGCGCCGGACGGCCGCTGCAAGGCGTTCTCCAACGCGGCGGACGGCACCGGCTTCGGTGAGGGCGTGGGTGTGATACTGCTGCAACGACTCTCGGACGCGGTGGCCCAGGGCCGCCGGGTACTGGCGGTCGTGCGCGGTTCGGCCGTCAACCAGGACGGCGCGTCGAACGGTCTCACGGCCCCGAACGGTCCGGCTCAGCAGCGGGTGATCCGGGCGGCGCTTGCCGATGGCGGATTGACCACCGCAGAGGTGGACGCGGTCGAAGGCCACGGGACGGGCACCAGGCTCGGCGATCCGATCGAGGCGCAAGCACTGCTCGCGACCTACGGCCAGGATCGGGGCGATAGGCCCGCGCTGTGGCTGGGGTCGGTGAAGTCCAATATCGGGCACACGTCGGCGGCGGCGGGCGTTGGTGGTGTCATCAAGATGGTGCAGGCGCTGCGGCACGGCGTACTGCCGGCGACGTTGCACGTGGATCAGCCTTCCGCGCAGGTGGATTGGTCCTCCGGCGCGGTGCGGCTGCTCACTCGATCCAGGGAGTGGCCGCGGGCGGGACGGCCGCGCCGCGGTGCCGTATCGGCGTTCGGAGTGAGCGGGACGAACGCGCACGTCGTGCTCGAACAGGCGCCGGAACCCACGATCGCACCCCGGAATCCCGACGAACTCCCCGTGGCGGCAACCGATTTCGCGCCGTCGCCGACCGCGCCCGACCGCGCCGTCGCCTGGGTGCTGTCCGCCCGATCCGCGGCGGCCCTGCGCGCCCAGGCCGGGCGACTCTCCCGCCACCTCGACGCACGGCCCGAGTCCGACAACGCCGATATCGGACTCTCCCTCGCCGTCAGCCGGACGCGGCACCCGCATCGCGCGGTACTGGTCGGCGACCGCGAGCGGCTGATCACGGGTTTGCGGGCACTCGCCGACGACTCTCCCTGCGCCACCGTGGCACAGGGCGTCACCGGGATCGTGGGCAGGACGGTATTCGTCTTCCCCGGTCAGGGCGCGCAATGGGCGGGCATGGCGGTGGAACTGCTCGACACCGTCCCCGTCTTCGCGGAGTCGATGGCCGCCTGCGAGCGTGCCCTCGCGCGCTATATCGAGCGCCCGCTCGTGGAAATCCTCCGGGACCGCGCCGCCCTCGATCTGGTCGACCACGTCCAACCGGCCCTGTTCGCAGTCATGGTCTCGCTCGCCGCGACCTGGCGCGGATACGGTGTCGAACCGGATGCCGTACTCGGCCATTCCCAGGGGGAGATCGCCGCCGCCGTGGTGGCGGGAGCGCTGTCGCTGGAGGACGGCGCGAAGGTCGTCGCACTGCGCAGCAGGCTGCTGCGCGCCATCGCGGGCAAAGGAGCGATGGCTTCGGTGGCGCTGCCCGCGAGCGATGTCCGAATCATGTTGGAGCGCAATGACGGCGGGCTCGCTATCGCCGCCGTCAACGGTCCCGCCGCCACCGTGGTCGCCGGTGATCCGAGCGCCGTTGACGAACTACTTGCCGACTGCGAGCGCGCCGGAGTCCGCACCCGCCGCATCGAGGTCGACTACGCCTCGCACTGCGCGCACGTGGACGAGATCCGTGACGAGCTGATCGCGGTGCTCGACGACATCCGACCGGCAACCTGCCGGGTGCACATGTACTCCACCCTCGATACCGGCTGGCTGGAAGGGAGCGAACTCACCGCCGAATACTGGTTCCGCAATCTGCGTGGCACGGTCCGCTTCGAACCGGCGGTCCTGGCACTCGCGGACGCGGGGTACACCACATTCCTCGAGATCAGCCCGCATCCGGTACTCACGGTCGGCATCGGCGAGACGCTGGCGGATTCCGTGCCGCACGCGGTGATCACCGGCTCGTTGCGACGCGGCGACGGCGGTCAGGACCGGCTGCTGCTCTCGCTCGGTGCGGCCCACGCGGGCGGCGTCGATCTCGACTGGAACACCCTGTTCCCCGGCGCGCGCCGGGTGGACCTGCCCACCTATCCGTTCGAGCACACCCGGTACTGGCTGGACGCGGCCACCGGCCCGGCGGATGTGGCGGCCGCCGGGCTCGCCGCCGCCGGGCATCCCCTGCTGGGCGCCGCCGTCGACCTCGCCGATTCCGACGAGCAGCTGTTCACCGGCCTGCTGTCCAGGGCGACCACGCCGTGGCTGGCCGAACACGCGGTATCGGGAGTCACCGTGCTGCCGGGCACGGCCTTCCTCGAACTCGCGCTCCGCGCCGCCGACGAGGTGGGCTGCGCCGTGGTCGACGAACTCACCCTGCACACCCCGCTCGCGGTCCCCGAGCGCGGCGCGGCATGGTTGCAGGTGCGCGTCGGCCCGGCGGCAGCCGACGGGCGCCGCGCCCTCAGCGTGCACGGCCGACCCGATCAGGACACCGCCGCCGAGTGGACGGCCTACGCCACCGGCACGCTGGCCCCGCACGGCGGCGATCCGGCGGACAGCGTCGTGGCCTGGCCGCCCGCTGACGCGGAACCACTCGACATCGCCGAACTCTACGACCGATTCGCCGCCGCCGGATACGGATACGGGCCGACCTTCCGTTGCGTGCGATCGGCCTGGCGGCGCGGCGGCGAGATCTTCGCCGAGATCGCCCTGCCCCGCCAGCGCGACAGCGACGGCTACCTGCTGCACCCCGCGCTGCTCGACAGTGCACTGCAATCCGCTGCGCTGCTCCCCGATCGGGACAGCGTCGCGCGGCTACCCTTCTCCTGGGCCGGTGTGACGGTCCGTGCCACCGGCGCGAGCGCCCTCCGCGTCCGCGTCACCGCCCACGGCCCCGAGGAAGTGTCGCTGGAGGCCCGCGACCTCACCGGCCGGATCGTCCTGACCGTCGACTCGCTGTTCCTGCGCCCGGTGCCCGCGCGCGGTCTGCGCGCGAGTACCCAGGCAGGGGAGCGGTTGCTCCACGTGGAGTGGATATCCGCCCCGGGCTCGGTCGGATCCGTCTCGGGTGTCGGTGAGTCCGCCCCCGGCTCAGACGGGTTCCCTCCCGGCCTCGGTGAATCCGCCTCCGGCCTCGACGGATTCGCTTCCGGTTCCGGTGCGTCCGTGCCCGCCGAATCCGAGCCGAAATCCGGCGAGCCGGTGGCGGCGGGCTCCTGCGCCGTGCTGGGCGACGCGCTGCGCACCGCCCTGCCCTCGGCGACGGCCTGGCCGGACCTCGAGACATTGCGCGCGGACTCGGAGTCGATTCCCGCGTTCGTCCTCGCGGACGCTTCGGTCGGCACCGGCGACGAGTCTCGGAATACACTGCACACCAACATCGTCCGCGCGCTCGAGCTGGTTCAGGACTGGCTGGCCGACGTACGTTGCGAAGAGTCGACCCTCGTGATCCTCACCCGGCGGGCCGTCGCGACCGGACCGGCGGATCGGGGTGCGAACTGGGCCGAATCCGGTGTGTGGGGCTTGCTCCGCAGCGCCCAGACCGAACACCCCGGCCGATTCGTGCTCGCGGATATCGACGCGCATCCCGCGTCGCCGATCGCGCTGGTGACCGCGCTGTCCACCGGGGCAGCCACAGAGAGTCAGTACGCGGTGCGCGGTGGGGAGCTGTTCGTGCCCCGCCTGACCCGCGACGCCGGCGCTGTGCTCGATCCGCCGGACGAACCGGCCTGGCGACTGGGGCTCGCGCCGGACAGCGGGGTCGGCGAACTGGCGCTGCTACCCGCACCCGACGCCGTCGCGCCGCTCGGGCCGGGGCAGGTGCGCGTCGCCGTGCGCGCCGCGGGTCTCAACTTCCACGACGTCGTGGTGTCCCTCGGCCTCGACCCCGACCAGCCCACCGTGGGCAGCGAGGGCGCAGGCACGGTTACCGAAGCCGGTCCCGGGGTGACCGACCTGGTTCCCGGTGACCGGGTGATGGGTGTTTTCGGCGGGGCGTTCGGTCCGGTCGCCGTCGCCGACCGGGCCACCATCGCGCGGATTCCCGCGGGCTGGTCCTTCGCGCAGGCGGCGTCCGTGCCGATCGCCTTCCTCACCGCGTATTACGGTCTGTTCGACCTCGGCGGCCTGCGTCGCGGTGATTCGGTGCTGATACACGCCGCCACCGGCGGAGTCGGGACGGCCGCGGTGCAGCTCGCCCGGCACGCGGGCGCGGAGGTTTTCGGCACCGCGAGCCCAGCGAAGTGGGATGTGCTGCGCGCCAACGGATTCGATGAAGCGCACCTGGCCTCCACGCGCACGCTCGAATTCGCTGAACGGTTCGGCGACACCACCGGCGGCCGCGGTGTGGATGTGGTACTCGACTGCCTGGCAAGGGAATTCGTCGACGCTTCACTGGGGCTGCTGCCCCGGGGCGGTGTCTTCGTGGAGATGGGCAAGACCGACGTTCGCGATCCCGACGACGTCGCGAACCGGTACCCGGGCGTGCGATACGAGGCGTTCGACCTGATCCAGGCTGGTCCGCGGCGCATCGGCGAAATGCTGACGGAGGTGCTGTCGCTGTTCGAGCGGGGCGTGCTCACCCCGTTGCCGCTCACCTGCTGGGACGTCCGGCAGGCCCCCGCGGCCTTCCGTCACCTGAGCAAGGCGCGGCATATCGGCAAGAACGTGCTGCTGCTGCCCGCGCCGATCGACCCGTCGGGCACCGTACTGATCACCGGCGGGACCGGAACCCTCGGCAGGCTCGTTGCCCGGCACTTGGCGGCTGAATACGGTGTGCAGCAACAGATCCTGATCAGCCGCAGCGGCGCGGACGCACCGGGCGCGGCAGAACTGATCGCCGAACTCGCCGAACTCGGCGCGCGAGCCGCCGTCGTCGCGTGCGATGTCGCCGATCGCGCGGCGCTGGCGGCGGTGTTCGACGCCATCGCCCCGGATCACCCACTCACGGCGGTGGTCCACGCCGCGGGCGTCCTCGACGACGGCGTCATCGGCTCGCTCACCCCCGCACAGCTGGAGCGGGTGCTGCGGCCGAAGGTGGACGCCGCGCTCGCCCTGCACGAGCTGACCGTGGACCGCGACCCGGCGGCGTTCGTGCTGTTCTCCTCCGGTGCCGCGCTACTCGGCGGCGCGGGCCAGGCGAACTACGCCGCGGCCAATGCCGCGCTCGACGCGCTGGCGGCCGAGCGGCGCGCGCGGGGGATGGTCGGCGTCTCGATCGGCTGGGGGCTGTGGGAGGAGCGCAGCGCGTTGACGGCGAGCGTGGCCGGGACCGGGGAACGCCGCATGTCCCGCTCGGGTATCAGCGCGCTGACCGCGGAGGAGGGACTCGCGCTGTTCGACGCGGCCCTGGATTCGGCGCACCCGTACGTCTTCGCCGCCCGGTTCGACCGATCCCGGCTCGTCGCGGGAACCGGGGTGGCGCCGCTGCTCTCGGGCCTGGTCCGAGCACCTAGGAAGGTATCGCTCCGGGTCGTGGACGCCGGGACCGGGGAGTCGGCGCTGGCCGACCGGCTGGCCGGGCTTCCCGGAACCGAGGCGCACCGAATCCTGCTCGATATCGTGCGCGGCAATGCCGCGGTCGTGCTCGGCCACGCGTCCGCCGACGAGATCCACCCCGCGCACCCGTTCAAAGACCTCGGCTTCGACTCGCTGACCGGTGTGGAACTACGCAACCGGCTGGCGAATGTGGTCGGTGTACGGCTACCGGCCGCCCTCGTCTTCGACCATCCGACCCCGGAAGCGCTGACCGGGTTCCTCGTCGACACCGTCTCCGCGTCCGCTCTCGCCGCCCCGCCCGCGCCGCCGCTGCTGCTGCTCACCGAGCTGAGCCGCTTCGAGGCGCAGATCGACGCGATCGTCGCGCGGGACGACACCGACGCGGCACTGCCCGCCGAACTGGCCGCGCGATTGCGGCGCGCACTGGCCAAGGTCGACGCCCTCGGCGCGGCATCCGGCGGCGAGCCACCCGAACAGGTCATCGAATCCGCCAGCAACGACGAACTCTTCGACCTCATCGACAAGGAGCTGGGGATCTCGTGAAACCAGTGACAACCGAAGCGGACCAGCGCGCATCCGGACGAACGGCAGGAGCACGGTGACCGAACAGAAGCTACGCGAATACCTCAATCGGGTCACCGTCGACCTGCGGCGCACTCGCAGGCAACTCGCCGAGGCCGAAGCCACCGGGCACGAGCCGATCGCGATCGTCTCCATGGGCTGCCGCTTCCCCGGTGGGGTCCGCACCCCCGAACAACTGTGGGAACTGCTGGCCGAGAACCGGGACACCACCACCCCGGTTCCGGAAGACCGAGGCTGGGATCTGGCGCCGCTGAGCGCGGGCAATGTGTCCTCCCGCGGCGCCTTCATCGACGGGATCGCCGATTTCGACGCCGCCTTCTTCGCCGTCTCCCCGCACGAGGCGACCGCGATGGATCCGCAGCAGCGGCTGCTGCTGACCACCGTCTGGGAAGCGATCGAGCGGGCAGGCATCGATCCGGCGTCGCTGCGCGGAACCGCCACCGGCCTGTACGCCGCAGCCGTCGATCAGGGGTACGCCCAGGTAGCGCTCGACGCCTCCGATGCCGTCCGGAATTTCATCGTCACCGGCAACTCGATGAGTGTGCTGGCGGGCCGGGTGTCGTACACGCTCGGACTGGAAGGGCCCGCGCTGACCGTGGACACCGCGTGTTCGTCCTCGCTCGTCGGCGTGCACCTCGCCGCCCAGGCGCTGCGCCGCCGGGAGTGCGCGCTCGCGCTGGCCGCCGGGGTCACGGTGATGTCGCTGCCCTTGGTCTACGCCGAATTCGGCAGGCAGGGCGCGATGTCGGAAGACGGTCGATGCAAGGCGTTCTCGGCCACCGCGGACGGCACCGGATGGGGTGAGGGTGTCGGCGTCCTGCTGCTGGAGCGGCTCTCCGACGCGCAACGCAACGGGCATCCGGTACTGGCCGTCATCCGCGGTTCCGCCGTGAACCAGGACGGTGCCAGCAATGGTCTGACCGCCCCGAACGGCCCGTCCCAGCAGCGTCTGCTGCGCGCGGCGCTGGCCGATGCCGGACTCGCCGCCGCCGACGTGGACGCGGTCGAGGCGCACGGCACCGGAACCACACTCGGCGACCCGATCGAGGCGGACGCGCTGCTGGCCACCTATGGCCGGGACCGGCCCGCCGACCGGCCGCTGTGGCTCGGCTCCCTGAAATCGAATATCGGGCACACCCAGGCGGCGGCGGGGGTCGCGGGCATCATCAAGACCGTGCTGGCACTCGGACGCGGCGTGCTGCCCCGGTCCCTGCACATCACCGAGCCCACGCCGCACGTCGACTGGTCGGGCGGCGCTGTCCGGTTGCTCACCGCGAGCCGACCGTGGCCGCAGACCGAAAGGCCCAGGCGGGCAGGCATTTCGGCCTTCGGTATGAGCGGTACCAACGCGCACGTGATCCTCGAACAGGCACCCATCCCGGAACCCGACCCCGCCCGTGCACCGATGTCGGCCCCCGAACCGGTGTCGGATCGTGAACCTGCGCCAGTCTCCGAACCTGCGCACGCTCGCGGTCCGATGTCGGCCTCTGGACCTGCGCCCGCTGTCGGACTCGCGCCTGTCGTCGGACCTGCGTCCGCTCGCGAACGCACCCCTGGGCATGCGCTCGGCAGTGTCGAGCCGCACCCTTCGGCCGCACCGTACGTACTGGCCGGACGCACGCCCGCCGCGCTGCGCGACCAGGCGGCCCGGCTGGCCGACCTGCTGACCGCCGACCCGTCCGCCGACCTCGCCGATATCGGGTTCTCGCTGGTCACCACCCGGACGGCGTTCGAGCACCGCGCAGCGGTGATCGCGGCCGACCGCGTGGAACTGCTCGACGGCCTCGGCGCGCTGGCGCGAGACCGAAGCGCGCCGAATGTCGTTGTCGGTGACAGTGAATCGGGCGTCGGCAGGACGGTTTCGGTATTCCCGGGCCAGGGCGCCCAGTGGGCGGGCATGGCCCGTGCCCTGCTCGCCGATGCGCCGGTCTTCGCCGCATCGATCGCCGAATGCGAGCAGGTCATGGCCGGACTCGTGGACTGGTCGCTGACCGATGTCCTGTCCGGCGCACCTGGCGCGCCGTCGCTCGAACGCGTCGACGTGGTTCAGCCCGCGCTGTTTGCGATGATGGTCTCCCTCGCCGCGCTCTGGCGCTCGTGGGGAGTCGAACCCGCCGCGGTCGTCGGTCACAGTCAGGGCGAGATCGCCGCCGCCGTTGTGGCGGGCGGCCTGTCCCTGGCCGACGGCGCGAAGGTCGTCGTCCTGCGCAGCCGCGCTATCGGGGCGCTGGCCGGGCGGGGCGGCATGGTCGCGCTCGCGATCGGGCACGAGGAAGCGGCGGCGGAGATCGCGTCATGGGGTGGCCGGGTCTCGGTGGCGGCCGTCAACGGCCCTGCCGCCGTCGTCGTCTCCGGTGATCCCGACGCTCTCGCCGCACTGGTCGCCCGCTGTGGCGAACGCGGCGTACGCACGACGACGGTGCCCGTCGACTACGCCTCGCACTCGGCCCAGGTCGAAACGATCCGGGACGAGTTGCTGACCGCGCTGGCCGATATCACCCCGCGTACCGGTCGCGTCCCGCTGTTCTCCACCCTCACCGGCGACTGGCTCGACACCGCCGAGATGACCGCCGACTACTGGTATCGCAATCTGCGCGGCACCGTTCGGTTCGAGGCCGCGATCGGGAATCTGGCGCGGCAGGGATACGACGTATTCGTCGAGGTCTCGCCGCATCCGGTTCTCGCCGTGCCGATCCAGGACACCGTAGCGGCCGCTGGTCCGGGTGCCGCGGTGGTCACGGGGAGCCTGCGCCGCGACGATGGTGACCTGCGGCGGCTCAGGACCTCAGCCGCCGAACTGTGGGTTCGTGGCGTAACCGTAGACTGGACAACAGCTTTCGCTGGCGCCCAGGCGGTCGGACTGCCCACCTACGCGTTCCAGGAACGGCGGTTCTGGCCGGAACCCACCGAGAGGGCAGGCCGTGCCGATATGCCCGCCGACAACGGATTCTGGGATCTGGTCGACCGTGGCGACCCGGAGGAACTGGCCAGGGTCCTGGCGGTCGACGCCGAACCGCTCGGCCGGGTGCTGCCCGCGCTCGGCGCCTGGCGTCGGGGCCGTGACGAACCCGCCGACCGGCTCCGCTATCGCGTCGTCTGGCACCGGCTCGCCGACCCGTCGGCCGCCGTGCTCACCGGCCGCTGGCTGCTCGTGCTGCCCGCCGGGCAGGGGCAGTCACCGCACGCCCGGTGGATCACGCATGCACTGACCGAGCTCGGCGCCGACGTCGACTATGTCGAACTCGCCGACGAGGACATCGACCGTGCCCGGCTCGCCGCCCGCCTGGGCACCGCCACCACCGCCGCGACCGCGCCGACCGGCATCGTCTCGCTGCTGTCGAGCGCCGAGCGGCCGCACCCCGAATATGCGGCCTTGCCGGTCGGCGCTGCTCTGACAGTCACTCTGCTGCAAACACTTTCGGATCTCGGCTGGACGGCCCCGCTGTGGTGCGTCACCTCCGGTTCCGTCACCATCGGTGCCGCCGATCCGCTCACCGCTCCCCGGCAGGCGATGGTGTGGGGCACGGGTATGGTGGCTGCTCTCGAACAGTCGCAGCGGTGGGGCGGCCTGCTGGATCTGCCACCGGAACCGGACGATCTCGCCCGGTTGCGGTTCGGCGCCGCCCTCGCCGGGACGGGCACGGTCGCGGGGGAAGACCAGCTGGCACTACGACCGAGCGGACTGTTCGCCCGCAGACTCGTGCGCGCCCCGCGCCCGCCGATCCAGGACCGCCGCCCCTGGCGTCCGCGCGGCACCGTCCTGCTGACCGGCGGTACGGGAGCCGTCGGTGCGCATCTCGCCCGCTGGCTGGCACGTGGCGGCGCGGAGCACCTGGTGCTGCCCGGCCGCCGCGGCGCGGACACGCCCACCGCCGAGCAGTTGCGCGCCGACGTCACCGCGTGCGGTGCCCGGCTGAGCATGCCCGTCTGCGACCTCGCCGAGCGCGACCAGGTCGAACGGCTGCTCGCCGATCTCGACGCCGATGGCACCCCGGTTTCCGCGGTGGTGCACGCGGCCGCGTTCATTGCCCTCGCGCCGCTCGCGACCACACCGATCCCAGCGTTCGCCGAGGTGGTCGCGGCCAAGGCGGCCGGTGCCGCGCATCTCGACGCCCTGCTCGATCGAGACCTCGACGCCTTCGTCCTCGTATCCTCGATCGCGGGTCTGTGGGGCAGTGGCGATCACGGCGCCTACGCGGCGGGCAACGCCTACCTGCACGCGCTGGCCCAGCACCGCCGCGCCAGGGGACTGGCCGCGACCACCGTGGACTGGGGCGTCTGGCAGACCGGCGATCCCGGCGCGTCGCCGGGCACCGACCTGTTCAAGCTGGACGAGCACGGCCTGCGCCGCATGGATCCGGATACGGCCGTCGCGGCTCTGCAACAGATCCTCGACGACGACGAGACGGTCATCGCGGTCGCCGACGTGGATTGGGAACGGTTCGCTCCCGTCTTCGCGTCGAGCCGCCCCAGTGCCTTGCTGCGCACTGTTCCCGAGGCGCGCGCCGCGCTGCGGGGTAGTACCGCCGATGCGTCGGATCCGGTCGCGGCGCGGCTGCGTCGGCGGCTGGACCGGCTGCCCGCGACCGAACGGGCCCGCGCCGTGCTCGACCTCGTCCGCAGCGAAGCCGCCGCGGTTCTCGGTCACGACTCGCCGCGACAGATACCGCCGGGCAAGGCATTCCAGGAGCTGGGCTTCGCCTCGCTGACCGCCGTCGAACTGCGCAATCGGCTCGATACCGTCACCGGGCTCCGGCAGCCCTCCTCGCTCGTCTTCGACCATCCGTCCGCGGGCGCGCTCGCCGCGCACCTCGAAGCCGAACTGTTCGGAGTGCGGGCCGTCGATACCCCGGTCGCCGCGCTTGTCACGGACCGCGCGGACGACGACGACACAATCGCGATCGTCGCGATGAGCTGCCGTCTGCCCGGCGGCATCGACTCCCCCGAAAAGCTGTGGCAGCTCCTGCGAGCGGGCGGCGATACGGTCGCGGGCTTCCCCGCCGACCGGGGCTGGCCAGGGGCCGAGCTCTTCGATCCCGACCCGGACAACCCCGGCACCGTGACCACTCGGCACGGCGGATTCCTCTCCGACGCCGCCGAATTCGACGCGGCCTTCTTCGGGATATCGCCGCGCGAGGCCGTCGCCATGGATCCGCAACAGCGGCTGCTGCTCGAAACCTCGTGGGAGACCATGGAACGGGCCGGTCTGGATCCGGAAGCGCTGCGCGGATCCCGCACGGGCGTCTACATCGGCGTCAACTACAGCGATTACGGCGCCGCCGTCGCCGGGTCGGGGCAGGGCGATGGGCACCTGCTGACAGGTAGCGCCCCGAGCATCGTCTCCGGTCGCATCGCCTACACCTTCGGTCTGGAGGGGCCCGCCATCACCGTCGACACCGCCTGCTCGTCCTCGCTGGTGGCACTGCACACGGCGGTTCGCGCGCTGCGCGGCGGTGACTGCTCGCTCGCCCTGGTCGGCGGCGTCGCGGTGATGTCGACACCGGGCGCGATCGTGAGTTTCTCCCGGCAGCGCGGCCTGGCAGGCGACGGCCGCTGCAAGGCATTCGCCGAGGCCGCCGACGGCATGGGCATGGGCGAGGGGGTCGGCGTCCTGCTCGTCGAGCGGCTCGGCGACGCCCGCCGCAACGGGCATCCGGTGCTGGCGGTGCTGCGCGGTTCGGCCGTGAACTCCGACGGTGCCAGCAACGGCCTGTCCGCGCCCAACGGACCGTCGCAGCGGCGGGTCATCCTGGCGGCACTGGCCGATGCCGGGCTGTCGGGCGCCGACGTCGACGTGGTCGAGGCGCACGGCACCGGAACCACGCTCGGCGACCCGATCGAGGCGCAGGCGCTGCTGGCCACCTACGGACAGGATCGCCCGGCCGAACGACCGGTACTGATCGGCTCGCTCAAATCGAATATCGGCCACACCCAGGCCGCATCCGGTGTCGCCGGCGTGATGAAAATGGTACTGGCACTGCGCCACGGGCAGGTTCCGAAGACGTTGCATGTCGATCGCCCGACCAGCCACGTCGACTGGGACACGGGTGCGGTGACGCTCGTGACCGAATCCGTGCCGTGGCCGGAGACCGGCCGCGCGCGCCGGGCCGCCGTCTCGTCCTTCGGACTCAGTGGTACCAACGCGCACGTCCTGCTCGAACAGGCGCCCGAACCCGACGCGGTCGCCGCCCGGTCGGATGCGCCGCCAGGACCGCTGGCCTGGGTGCTCTCTGCTCGAACCCCCGACGCGCTCGCGGATCAGGCCGTGCGGCTACGGGAACACCTGGCGCGGACCGGTGGCACCGACGCCGCCGATATCGGGCGCGCGCTCGCCGGGCGCACCGCGTTCGCGCATCGTCGGGTGCTGGTCGGCGACCGCGACGAACTCACCGCGGCACTGGATCTGGTCGCCGATGGAATTGACACGCCTGCAACGGTTTCCGGTGTGCAGGACGCAGAGGGGCGCACGGTCTTCGTCTTCCCCGGGCAGGGTTCCCAGTGGGTCGGAATGGCCAGGGGTCTGCTCGCCGGCTCACCGGTGTTCGCCGACCGGATGGCCGAATGCGATGCCGCGCTGTCCGCCCATGTCGACTGGTCGCTGCTTGAGGTGGTGCGCTCGGCTGCCCCGCTGGACCGGGTGGAAGTGGTGCAGCCGGTGCTGTTCGCGGTCATGGTGTCGCTCGCGGCGGTCTGGCGGTCGCTCGGCGTGCGGCCCGACGCGGTCATCGGCCATTCGCAGGGCGAGATCGCCGCTGCCGTCGTCGCGGGCGGGCTCTCGCTCGCAGACGGTGCTCAGGTGGTGGCACTGCGCTCACGCGCGCTCGGCGAACTCGCCGGGACGGGCGCGATGGTGTCGATCGCGCTGCCGCTGCCTGCGGTGCAACGATTGCTCACGCCGTGGGGGGAGCGGCTCTCGGTGGCCGCCGTGAACGGGCCGTCGGCCGTGGTCGTCTCGGGTGAGCCCGCCGCGATCACCGAACTGTCGGCCGCCTGCGAGATCGACGGCATCCGGGTCCGGCGCATCGACGTGGACTACGCGTCGCACTCGGCGCAGGTGCGCCCGATCGAGGCCGGGCTGCGCCGGGCGCTCGGCACGATCACGCCGGTCGCCGCCGAGATCCCGCTGTTCTCCACGGTGACGGGCGAATGGCTCGACACAGCCGTCATGGATGCCGACTACTGGTATGAAAATCTGCGCCGCACAGTTCGTTTCGAGTCAGGCGTGCGCGCATTGGCGGAGCAGGGATTCACCAGCTTCATCGAGGTGAGTCCCCATCCGGTGCTGACGGTCCCGATCGAGCAGACACTCGAGTCCGCCGGGCGCGACGGTGTCGTACTCGCCACCCTGCGTCGCGACGAGCCGGACCTGGGACGGCTGCTGCTTTCCCTCGGCGAGGCGTGGTCGTACGGGCGGCCGGTGGACTGGCGGACGTTCTTCGCCGACGCCAGGCCCGTCGACCTGCCGACCTATCCTTTCCAGCACCGGCACTACTGGGCGTTACCCCTCGCGGGTGCCCACGGCGCGGACGTGGCCGCTGCCGGCCTCGACGCGGCCGGGCATCCGCTGCTGGGCGCGGCCTCCGAGGTCGCCGATACCGGTGAGATCCTGCTCAGCGGCCGGCTGTCGGTGCGAAGCCACCCGTGGCTGGCCGACCACGCGGTATCGGACGCGGTGCTGCTGCCCGGTGCGGCCTTCGTCGAACTCGCGTTGCGGGCCGCGGCCGAAGCGGGCTGTGCCACGCTGGGGGAACTCACGCTGGAAGCGCCGCTGGTGCTGCCCGCCACCGAGGCGGTGCGCGTTCAGGTTCGGGTGGGTGCGCCCGCGGAGGACGGCGAACGCGCACTGTCCATCCACTCACGCCGCGACGACGGTCTCGATTCGCGCTGGGTCAGGCATGCGACCGGGACAGCGTGCGGGTCCGCCGTCACACCCGCCACCGATGCGCTGACCTGGCCGCCACCGGGTGCGTCGCCGGTGGCGGTCGATGATCTGTACGACCGGTTCGGCGAATCCGGCTACCGGTACGGTCCCGCGTTCCGTGGCGTCCGGGCCGCCTGGCGGCGCGGTGACGAGGTCTTCACCGAGGTTCGCCTGCCCGAGCACGACGGTCCCGCCGCCACGGCCTACGGCATTCACCCCGCCCTGCTCGATGCCACATTGCACGGAATCCGGCTCGGTCCCGTGGGTGATGTCGCGCCGGAACCGGGCGTCGCGCGGGTCCCCTTCTCCTGGAATCAGGTGAGCCTGCACGCGGCCGGGGCGACAGCGTTACGCGTTCGGCTGGCCTTCGACCCCGGCGGCGATGTGACGATCCACGCCACCGACTTCCACGGGCAGCCCGTGGTCTCGGTCGCGGCCCTGGCGGTCCGCCCGATCCGGACGGATTCGCTGCGCGGCACCGCCGCGCCGGACGCGTTGTTCCGGGTGGCATGGACAGCGCTGCCCGAACTCGGCGCGGAACCGCCGCCCACGGGACGGTGGGTCACGCTCGCGGCGCTGGGCGCACGCCGCGACCTCGCGGCCGGAACCGCCCGGAACACCGCCGATTTCGGGCCACCTCCCGCGCCGTCGGCCGCCGATGCGGATATGAACGGGCGCGGCACCGATTTCGGGGCAAGCCAGGGGCTGTCAGCCGACACCGATGGCTGTCGGCGCGCGACCGTGACCGGAGCGGACACCGTACTGCCGGACACTTGCACCGACCTCGCGGCTCTTGGCGCCGCGATCGACCGCGGCACGCCGGTGCCGGACGTGGTACTCATCGAATCCCGTTGCACCGGATCGGATTCCGCGTCCGTGCACCGGACGACGGCCACCGCGCTCGCGCTGATCCAGCAGTGGATCGCCGACGACCGGTACTGCGGCAGTCGGCTGATCTTCGTGACCAGGGGCGCCGTCGAGGCGATTCCCGGCGAGGGCGTGTCCGACCTGGCGAATGCAGCGCTGTGCGGTCTCGTCCGCACAGCACAGTCCGAATACCCGGATCGCTTCGTGCTGGTCGATACCGCATCGGTCGATACCGCATCGGTCGACGTCGAGTACCCGGCCGAACTCCTCGCTCTGCTGCCCCCCGGCCTGGCCGCCGGTGAACCGCAACTTGCGGTCCGTGCGGGCGTCCTGCTCGCCGCCCGGCTGGTGCGGGCACCGGCTCCCGCTGCCGAGGTGACACCGTTCGACCCGTCCGGCACGGCGCTGATCACCGGCGCGAGCGGGGTTCTCGGCGGACTGATGGCCCGACATCTGGTGCGCGAGTATGGGATTCGCAGGCTGCTGCTGATCAGCCGCCGAGGTCCGGACGCGCCGGGGGCCGCCGCTCTGGCCGCCGATCTCGGCGAACTGGGTGCCGAGGCGGAGTTCGTCGCGTGCGACGTCACCGACCGCGACCAGCTCGCCGCGGCCCTGGCACGAGTTACGCGTGCGCATCCGCTGACCGCTGTGGTCCACGCGGCGGGCGTGCTCGACGACGGCATCGTGACATCCCAGACCGCCGAGCGTCTCGACGCGGTACTGAGACCCAAGGTCGACGGCGCTCTGCACCTGCACGAGCTGACCCGCGATCTGCCGCTGTCGGCGTTTCTGCTGTTCTCCTCCGCCGCCGGTGTCATCGGCAACGCGGGCCAGGCGGGCTACGCCGCCGCCAACGCGTTCCTGGACGCACTCGCGAGCCACAGGCGCGCGCGTGGCCGCACCGCCCAGTCCATCGCGTGGGGACTCTGGGAGCGACGCAGCGAGATGACCGGCAGCCTCGATGACGCCGGACTGGAAAGGATGACCCGCGGTGGTGTGTCGGCGTTCTCGGACTCCGAGGGTCTCGCGCTGTTCGATGCGGTGCTGCGCCAGGACGCGGCGCTGCTGGTGCCCGTGCGCCTCGACCGCGGCGGGCAGCGTCCGGCGGCCGCGGTGCCCGCCCTGATGCGAAGCCTGGTTCGCGGCGTGGTCCGGCCGATGGCGGCGAGCGCCGCTGCCGCGGAGGCGAACTCGCTGCGCCGCCGCCTGACCGAAGTCGGTGCGCCGGATCGGAAGACGCTGCTGGAGGATCTCGTCCGGGAGAAGGTCGTTCGGGTGCTGCGCTATTCGGGCGTGGCCGAGGTCGATCCGGAACTCGCCTTCCAGGAACTCGGATTCGACTCACTGACCTCGGTCGAGTTACGCAACCAGCTCAACGCGGCGACCGGATTGCGAATGCCCGCCACGCTCGTCTTCGACCATCCGACCCCCGCGGCGGTGGCGGCGTATATCGCCGAGCGCCTGGCGCCCGAGGACGTTTCGGCGGAACCGACTGCGGGGGAACCGGTGTCGAGTATCGACGACGAATCGGTGCGCCACCTGCTCGCCACGATCTCGCCGCAGCGTCTGCGCTCGTCCGGCCTCCTGGACGCGCTGCTGGGTCTGCGGGAACCGGGGCAGGCGGAGCGGCCGGCACCGGACGGGCCGGAAACGATCGAACCGGAATCGATCGCGGATATGGATGTCGACGATCTGGTGCGCATGGCCCTCGGTGACCGCCGTGCCTGACCGGATCGACAGCGAAAGGACCGCTATGACAACGGACCAGGTGGTCGAGGCGCTGCGCGCCGCCCTGCTGGACAACCAGCAGTTGCGCCGGGAGAACCGCAGGCAGGCCGAACAGGCGATGGAACCCGTCGCGATCGTCGGGATGAGCTGCCGCTTTCCCGGTGGCGTTCGCACGCCCGATGAGCTCTGGGCGTTGCTGATCGCCGAGCGCGACGGTGTCACACCCGTCCCCGCCGACCGCGGCTGGGACCTGCCGAGGGAGGACGGCGCGCCTGCCCTCGCGGGCGGATTCCTGCGCGACGCGATGGAATTCGACGCCGGCTTCTTCGGGATCTCCCCGCGCGAGGCGCTCGCGATGGACCCGCAGCAGCGGTTGCTGCTCGAGGTCTGCTGGGAGAGCATCGAACGCGCGGGTATCGATCCGCAGAGCCTGCGCGGCGGCGATACCGCTGTTTTCGCCGGCGTCATCAACAGCGAGTACGGCAGCAGGCTCGCGCACGCGCCGGAGGATCTGGCCGGATTCCTCGGCACCGGAACCATTCCCAGCGTCGTCTCCGGTCGCGTTTCCTATCTGCTCGGGTTGCAGGGGCCCGCAGTCAGTCTCGACACCGCGTGCTCGTCCTCGCTGGTCGCGATTCACCTGGCCTGTCAGGCTCTCAGGTCGGGGGACACCTCCCTCGCTCTCGCCGGTGGCGTCACCGTGATGTCCGGGCCCGGTGTGCTCAGCGGAGCGTCGCGACAGGGTGGCCTCGCCCGCGACGGCCGCTGTAAATCGTTCTCCGACAGCGCCGATGGCGCGGCCTTCGGTGAAGGTGTCGGCGTGGTCGTGCTGGAGCGCCTCGGCGATGCGCGACGCCGTGGCCATCCGGTACTGGCGATCATTCGCGGCTCGGCCGTCAACCAGGACGGCGCGAGCAACGGCCTGACCGCGCCGAACGGTCCCGCGCAGGTGCGGGTCATCCGGAAGGCACTGAGCAATGCCGGTCTGTCGCCCGCCGATGTCGATGTGCTCGAGGCGCACGGCACCGGCACGGTACTCGGCGATCCGATCGAGGCGCAGGCGGTGCTGGAGGTCTATGGTCGCGACCGTCCGTCCGGGCGCCCCCTGCTGATGGGGTCGCTGAAATCCAACCTGACCCACACGCAAGCCGCTGCCGGTGTCGGCGGTGTCATCAAGATGGTGCTGGCGATGCGCCACGGTGTGCTGCCCCGGTCGCTGCACATCGATGAACCGAGCGGCCGAATCGATTGGGGCCAGGGCGATGTCGCGCTGCTGACCTCCACGCGGCCGTGGCCGGTCACCGGGCAGCCGCCCCGGGCGGCGGTGTCGTCCTTCGGCGCGAGCGGCACCAACGCGCACGTGGTCATCGAATCCGCGCCAGGGCACGCGGACGCCGCGCCGCCCGCCCGCGTGCCGGGGCCGACGGCCTGGACGCTGTCCGCGCGGACGCCCGTCGCCCTGCGCGCACAGGCGCGGCGGCTGCACGCGCATGTGACCGCCGACCCGGACCTGCATCCGGCGGATATCGGAATATCGCTGGCACTGGGCCGATCCCGATTCGCGGAACGCGCGGTAGTGGTCGGCGCCGACCGCGCCGAACTGCTCGACGCACTGGACGAACTCGTGCGCGCCGACAGTGACCGGGTCGGCGCCACCGCGCGCAAACCAGGCAAGGTCGTCTTCGTCTTCCCCGGTCTCGGCTCGGAATGGCCGGGGATGGCCGCCGAACTGCTCGACAGCTCACCGGCGTTCGCCGAGCGCATGGCCGATTGCGCACGCGCGCTGGCGGATCACCTCGACTGGTCACCGATCGCGGTGCTGCGGCAGGAGCCGGGCGCACCCGCCATCGACGACGTGGAAGTGCTACAACCGGTGCTGTTCTCGGTGCTGGTGTCGCTGGCGGCGGTGTGGCGGGCCCACGGCATCGAGCCCGCCGCGGTGATCGGGCACAGCCAGGGCGAGGTGGCCGCTGCCTGTGTCGCCGGCATCTTGTCCCTGGCCGACGCCGCCGCGATCGCGGTCGGTCGCAGCCGTGCCCTGGCCGCCGTGACCGGCGGCGGAGCGATGGCCACCGTGCTGCTCACCGCGGGCGACGCGGAGAAACTGATCGACGGATACGGCGACCGGCTGTCCATCGCCGCGGTCAACGGCCCGCGCGTGGTCGTGCTCGCCGGCGAGGCGGACGCCCTCGATGAATTCCTCGCCGAATCCGATGACGTGATGGCGTTCCGGACCCCGATCGACTACGCACCGCATTCGGCCGCCATCGATTCGGTGCGGGACGCGCTGCTCGCCTCGCTCGCCGGGGTGACACCGGGCGCGGGGACCGTTCCGATGCTGTCGACCACCGATGCCGCGTGGGTGCGACCCGCCGAGCTCGGACCGGAGTACTGGTTCCGCAACCTGCGGCAGACGGTGCGTTTCCACGAGACGCTGCGGATCATGTTCGACGCGGGATACCGGACTTTCGTCGAGGTCGGCCCGCATCCCACGCTGACCTTCAATATTCAGGACGCGGCCGCGGACGCCGGTCTCGACGACCTCACCGTGCTCGAAACGCTGCGCCGGGACGAGGGGAACGCGCGACGCCTGCTCACGGCGCTCGGTGCGGCGCACGTGTCAGGGTTGCCGGTCGACTGGCGTCCGGTCTTCGAACGTGTGGGCGCGCGGCGGGTCGACCTGCCGACCTACGGCTTCCAGCGCGAGCGCTATTGGCTCGATCCGGCCCCGGCGGGCGGTGACCCCGCCGCCATCGGACAGGACGATCCACGGCATCCGCTGCTGCGCGCCGCGGTCGAATTGCCCGATGGGGGCGGCACGGTGTTCACCGGACGGCTGTCGGTGGCGATCCAGCCGTGGCTGGCCGATCATGCCGTGCGCGGCACTGTGCTGCTGCCCGGCGTCGCCTACCTTGAGATGGCGTCCCACGCCGGGCGGCTGCTCGGCTGCGAGCTGATCGAGGAACTCACCCTCGCCGCGCCTCTGGTACTGCCCGGCGGAGCCGACGGCCGCGCTATCCGGCTGCGTCTGACCGTCGGCGCGCCCGATCGGGCCGGTCGCCGTGCCATCGACATACATTCGCGTACAGATGATTCCGAGCCCGACGCGGAGTGGACCGGTCACGGCAGCGGCGTGCTGGCCCCCGCGCCGGTTCCGGTTCCCCCCGAGTCACCACCGGCGTCGTGGCCGCCGACGGGCGCGCGGCGGATGCGAGTCGCGCGACTCTACGACATTCTGGACGCGCGCGGTGTGGAGTACGGTCCGGCCTTCCGTGGTCTACGTGACGCCTGGGCGTCCGGCGGGGAGGTCTTCGCCGAGGTCGCGCTACCGGAAACCGTGGCCGACGGGTTCGGTGTGCACCCCGCACTGCTGGACGCCTTTCTGCACACGATCACCCTGCGCGACGCCGAGGCCGACACCGATCCGGCCGCGCAGCCCGCCGCTTCCGGTGTGCCCCTGCCATTTTCGTGGCAGCACGTGCACATCCACGCCGATGCTCCCGCAGGCCGCGTGCTGCGCGTCACGCTCCGGCCGCGGGGCCCGGACGCGGTATCACTCGAGGTCGCCGACGAGGACGGGCGGCCGGTCGTGACCGTCGGCACGCTGACCATGCGCACCGCGTCCTTCGACTCGCTGCGCACCCCGACCGATTCGCTGTTCCGTGTCGAATGGCCGCAGCTCGATACTTCCGCCGCGAGCGGCACGGTGGGCCGCTGGGCCGTGATCGGCGACGACCGATTGCCGAGCGACCCGCTGCCCGGCCTGGCCCAGGACCGGCAGCTGCCCGGTGTCGGCGCCGAAACGTCAGGTCTCGACGCGGTACTACTGCCCTGCCTTCCCCCTGATTCGAGTCCCCCCGTCGCGGTACGCGCCGCCACCGCGACGGTGCTGAACCACCTCGGCGCGTGGCTTGCCCGGCCCGCGGGGGATTGTCCACCGCTGATCGTGGTGACGCGCGGCGCCGTCGACGTGGGAACACAGCCCATCGATATCGCGGGCGCTGCCGTGTGGGGTCTGGTCCGCTCCGCCCAGCAGGAGCATCCGGAGCGCTTCATACTGCTCGACACCGACGAAGCCGAGCCGACGACGGAACTGCTCGGTGCGGTGCTGGCCAGCGGTGAACCGCAGGCCGCCCTGCGGGCGGGCGTGATCCACGTCCCCCGGCTCACGCGCGTACGCGCCACCACCGCGCACACCGGACTCTTCGGCGGCGACGGCACCGTGGTGCTGACCGGCGGCGCAGGCACCCTCGCCGGAATTCTGGCCAGGCACCTGGTGACCGCACACGGGGCTCGCCATCTCCTGCTGGCGGGACGGCGCGGTCCGGCGGCGTCCGCGGAACTGGTCGCCGAACTCACGGCGCTCGGCGCGCACGTGTCCGTCGAATCCTGCGACGTGACCGATCGCGCCGCCGTCGACGCGATGCTCGCCCGCATCCCGCACGAGCATCCGCTGACCGCGGTCGTGCACACGGCGGGCATCATCGACGACGCCGTGCTGGGCGAGGTCACCGCGGAACGACTGAACGCGGTACTGCGGCCCAAGGTCGACGGCGCGTGGAATCTGCACGAAGCCACTCTCGCCACTCCGCTGCGCGCGTTCGTGGTGTACTCGTCGGTCGCCGGTGTCTTCGGCGGACCAGGTCAGTCCGCGTACTCGGCGGCCAATGTCGCGATGGACGCCATGATGGTCGCACGCCACCGAGCCGGTCTACCGGCCAAATCGCTGGCCTGGGGTCTGTGGGAGCAGCGCAGCGACCTCACCGGGGCCCTTTCCGAGGCTGACCTCGATCGCATGTCCCGCAGCGGAATTCGCGGTCTCTCCGCCGAGGCGGGTGCCGCGCTGTTCGACGCGGCGCACACCGTGACCGACCCGTTGCTGGTCACCGCCGACCTCGATCTCACCGCATTGCGCGACGGCCCGGTGCCGCCGCTGCTGCGGTCGCTGGTGCGGAGCCGGGGGCGGGTCCGGCCCGCGACCGATGACCGGCTGCGCGACCGGCTGGCCACGGCGAGCGACGGCGAACAGCAGGTCATCCTGTTGGAGACGGTGCGGCAGCTGGCCGCCCAGGTGCTCGGGCACGACGACGCCACCGCGGTCGGCGCGGATGACCAGTTCCTGTCGGTCGGGTTCGATTCGCTGACCGCGCTGGAACTGCGCAACCGCCTGGCGGCGGCACTCGGTATCGCCCTGCTCCCGACCGCCGTGTTCAGCAGCGGTACCCCCACCGCGCTCGCCGAACTGGTTGCCGCGCAGTGGAAGTCCGCGGCGGCACCGCCGGGTCCCGCGACGGCCGCACCGCCGCCGAGCGGGTCCGACGACGACCCGGTCGTCACCTTGTTCCGCAGGCTCGGCAGGCGCGGTAAGGCCGACGAGGCCATCGATCTGCTCAAGAACGCCTCGGCACTGCGGCAGGAGTTCCACACCGCCGCGCAGCTGCGCGGAAGCGACGAACCGCCGCGGCTGGTGCGGATCACCGTCCGCGACGACGCGCCCGAACTGGTGTGTCTCGGTTCCCTGGTCGCTCTCGGCGGCGGTCACCAGTACGCCCGGTTCGTCGCGCAGTTCCGCGGCGTCTACGGGGCGAGCGCGCTGTCGGCGCCGGGTTTCCTGCCCGGCCAGCGTCTCCCGTCGACCATGGCGGCGCTGTTCGACTACCAGGCTGAGGAGATTCTCGAGCGGGTGGGCAGCGATCGCCCGCTGATCCTGCTCGGTTCCTCCTCGGGCGGCATCGTCGCGCACGGCGTGGCCGCGTACCTGGAACAGCGGGGCGTCCGCCCGGCCGCCGTCGTCCTGCTCGACACCTACCTGTCCTCGGACAAGGCGATGACCCAGTTCAACAACGTGCTGCTGGCAGGCATGTTCGATCGCGAGGATCAGGCCGTCCCGATGGACGGCGCGCGGCTCACGGCGATGGGCAAGTACTTCCGGATTCTCGACGACTACACCCCGCCGGTGGTCGAGGCGGCCACCCTGCTGGTGCGGGCCTCCAGCCCGCTGGGCGATTCGGCCCCCGCGGTGGGTGACTGGCGCTCCAGCTGGCCGTCCGCGCAGGCGGTCGTCGACGTTCCCGGCGACCACTTCTCGATGTTGGAGCAGCATTCGGCCACGACAGCAGGCGCCGTCTCCGACTGGCTCGAATCGATCGTGTCGTGACTGGAGCACAAGGAAAGGAAGGCGCATTGATGAAGACGGAATCCGGGTCGGGCACCGCGGGCGGGCAGCTGATCGCCGTGGTCGGGGCCGGCGTCATGGGTGTCGGTATCGCCACTCTGGCGCTGGTTCGCGGGCTGCCGGTCGTACTGGTGGATGTCGACGGCACCCGGCTCGATGACGCCCGCACCAGGGTCGCCGCGGAGTTGCGGATGGCCCAGCTGGTGGGCAGGTTCCCCGACGACGACGCGGCCGGTGCGCCCCTGACCACCACCGCGATCGCCGACGTCGCGTCCGCCACCGTTGTCATCGAGGCGACCACCGAGGACCTCGCGGTGAAGTCGAAGGTGTTCGCCGAGCTGTCGGCGGTGGTGGCGCCCGGCACCCCGCTGGTTTCGAACACCTCGTCGATCCCGATCGACGAACTCGCCGGTTTCGCGCTGCGGCCACAGGATGTCGTCGGCACCCATTTCATGAACCCGCCGTACCTGATTCGGACGGTCGAGGTCATTCGCGGGGTGCGTACCGGTGCCCACACCATGGTGGCGCTGGAGAACGCGCTGGCGGCGCTGGGGCAGGAACCGGTCGTCGTGCGCGACAATCCCGGCTTCGTCACCAGCCGAGTCCTGCACCCGATGATCAACGGCGCGGCGCGAATCGTCGAGCAGGGCACCGCTACCGCCGATGACGTCGACACGCTGATGGAGAACTGCCTCGGTCACCGGACCGGGCCGTTGCGGACCGCCGATCTGATCGGCATCGACAACCTGGTCGATTCGCTCCAGGTCCTCTACGACCGCACCGGCGACGAGGGCTGCCTCCCCTGCGACCTGCTACTGGAGAAGGTCCGGCTCGGTCACCACGGCCGCAAGTCCGGTCGCGGTTTCTACGAGTACACGAACTGAGGAGAAGACAGTGGACGTAACGAATATCCCGGTCGAACAGGCCGAACGCGCGGATATCCAGCAGGGAGTCCTGGATTTCCTGGAAACGCAGACCAAACGCTCGTGGGATCCGCAGGCCGATCTCTTCGCCGCCGGTGGTCTCTCCTCGCTGTTCGCCATGCAGCTCGTGGTGTTCCTGGAGCAGACCTACGGCCTCTCCATTCGCGGAAAGGACCTGCGCCTGGACAATTTCCGCACCGTGGTGAACATGGCGGCGCTGGTGGATCGGCTCCGGGGCGATCAATGACCGGCGGGCTCACCGAGGCCAGGGCCGCGCTCACCGACCTCGTCGGCGACCAGGCCGAGCACTGGGACCGCGCCGGGTTGCTGCCCCGTGACCTGCTGCGGAAACTCGCCGCCGCCGGATACCTGTGCCCGCAGGTCCCGGTCGCGCACGGTGGCCTCGGCTGGGACAGCGCCGTGGACGGCGAGTTCACCGCGCACGTGGGCAGCCTGTGCTCCTCCCTGCGCAGCATCATGACCTCGCAGGGCATGGCGGCCTGGACCATCACGCGGCTCGGGGCCGAAGACCAGCGGGCCGAATTCCTGCCAAGGCTCACCGGCGGGGAATTGGCCGCGGTCGCTTTCAGCGAACCCGCCGCGGGGAGCGACCTCTCGGCCATCGGGACCAGAATCGTTCGCGACGGGGACACCGTCGTCGTCGATGGGCACAAGATCTGGTCGACGGCCGCGGCGTACGCCGATCTCGTCGTTGTGGTGGGAATCATGGACGACGGCGGCGCGGGTGCCGTGGTGGTGCCAACCCGCGCACCCGGTGTCCGGGTGGACCGCATCGCGGACCCCCTCGGTTGCCGCGCCGCCGGACACGCCGACCTGCGTTTCGCGGGGGTGCGGCTGCCCGTGGCGCATCTGCTCGGCGGCGGCGGCCAGTTCTTGCCGCTGGTGGTGACGTCCGCGCTCGCCTACGGGCGGATGTCGGTGGCCTGGGGATGTGTCGGCATCCTGCGCGCGTGCCTGGCGGCCGCCGGGGCGCACGCCAGATCCCGCGAGCAGTTCGGGCGGACGCTCGGCGGCCATCAGCTCGTCGCCCGGCACCTCGCCGACCTACTGGTCGCCGAGCAGACCGCCCTGCGCGTGTGCGAGCACGCGAGTCGCCGCTGGGACGAGGGCGCGCCGGATCAGGTGCTCGCCACCGTGCTCGCCAAACACGTCGGCGCCACCGAGGCGGCCAGGGGCGCCGCTATCGCCGTGCAGGTGCTGGCCTCCGCGGGCACCAGGGACGGGCACGCGGTGGCCCGCGCCTATCGCGACGCCAAATGCATGGAAATCATCGAGGGCAGCAACGAGATGTGTCAGCTGCTGCTGGCCGATCACGTGCTGGCCGATAGCTGACGAAGGGGTGGTCATGGCCGAGAAATCGGTTCCCGCACAACCCGCCACGGTGAAGTGCCTGGTCTGGGACCTCGACAACACACTGTGGCACGGCACGCTGCTGGAAGACGGCGAGGTGGTGCTCGCCGACGCCCTGCGCGCCGTCGTCATCGAACTGGACTCGCGCGGCATCCTGCAATCGATCTCCAGCCGCAACGATCACGACCTGGCTTGGGCCCGGCTGGAGGTGTTCGGGCTCGCGGAGTATTTCGTCCTGCCCGAGATCGGCTGGGGGCGCAAGTCCGACGCGGTGCGCCGCATCGCGGAGCGGCTGAACTTCGCGCCGGCGACCATCGCGTTCATCGACGATCAGCCCGCCGAACGGGCCGAGGTGACCTACCATCTGCCCGAGGTCCGCTGCTACCCGGCGGAGGCCGCCGCGACACTCACCGGCCTGCCCGAGTTCAGGCCGGTGGCGAGCACGGTGGATTCGCGGCGGCGCCGAGAGATGTATCAGGCGGGGTTCCGGCGCGACGCCGAACGCGCCGAATTCGACGGTGCGGACGAGGACTTCCTGCGCTCGCTGGAACTGGTCCTGCGGATCGGGCCCGCCACCGAGGAGGAGCTGTCCAGAGTCGAGGAGCTGACGCTGCGCACCAGCCAGATGAACGCCACCGGTGTGCACTACTCCGACGAGACGTTGCGCGGGCTGCTGCGGGATCCGGAGCACGAGGTCCTGGTGGCGGCCATGTCCGACAGGTTCGGACCGCACGGTGCGGTGGGCGTCGTCCTGATCGAGAAACGGCCGTCCGTATGGCATCTCAAGCTGCTGGCCACCTCGTGCCGGGTCGTTTCGTTCGGCGCCGGATCGACCGTGCTCGCCTGGCTCGGGGACCGGGCATACCGGGCGGGCACGCATCTGGTCGCCGATTTCCGGCCCACCGACCGTAACCGAATGATGGAGGTCGCCTACCGCTTCGCGGGCTTCGACGACGAGCCGTGCGAGTGCCGCGACGCGCTGGCCGCGCCCGAGGTCGCGGGGGTCGAGCGACTGCACCTGCTACCCGCGCGATGGGGCGGGTCGACCACGATTCGACTGGATGTGACCGACTCGATCGGTGCGCCCGCGATCGGCGGCTAGCTCGCGCACCGGCGTCTCTGCGCGACGCGGGATCACCACGTCGCGCAGAGGCTACGGTGATCGGTGCACGAAGAGGCTGGCGCACAAGGCTTTCCGACGTCTCGGCACGATTGCGCCGTCCGATCGGCTCAGGCCAGGCGACGGGCCAGGGTGATGCCGTCCGCCACGGTCAGCATGCTGATCTCCACGCGCTCGTCGGACCGCAGGCGGGCATTGAGTTCGCGCACCCCCTCGGTGTCCGCGTCCTGTGCGGCCGGATCGGCCACCCGCCCGAAGAACAGCGTATTGTCCACGACGATCAGGCCGCCGCGGCGCACGAGCGTCAGCGAGAGTTCGTAGTAGCGCGGGTAATTGGATTTGTCCGCGTCGATGAAGACGAGGTCGAAGCCGCCCGGTCCCTCCTCGGCCAGTAACTCCCGCAGTGTCGTGCCCGCGTCGCCGACCCGCAGGTCGATGCGCGGACTCACTCCCGCGCGCTCCCAGTACGGGGCGCCGATCGCCGGCCACCGGTCGGTGATGTCGCAGGTGACCAGACGGCCGTCGGCGGGCAGTGCGCGCGCGAGGCACAGTGTGCTGTAGCCGGTGAAGGTGCCGATCTCCAGGATCGATCGGGCGTTCACCAGTCCGGCGAGCAGACCGAGGAACTGCCCTTCTTCGGCGAGTACCTGCATGGCGGTCCCACCGGGCAGGTCCGCGGTTTCCGCGCGCAACTCGCGCAGGATCTCGTCGTCCCGCAGGGAGACGTCCCGGATGTACTCGGTGAGTTGTGCTGTGACGGCAATCTGATCGGCCACGGTAGTCCTTCGTCGGCAGCGCTCGGAACGGACGGCGCCCACCGGCGATCCCGCCCGGCGTACTCGCCGCACGCGAAGTCGATGCTGGCAGCAGCCGATAGCGTTTCCGTGGCGTGCGTGTGTCCGGCGCGGCGGATCGCGCGATATCACGGCGGAACGTCCGAGTCACAGCCCGGCAATACGCTCCGAGACGTGTCCTTTCCGCTGAATTCCGCCTCGTGCCCGCCAGTGGCGAGGCATCGTTCATGACGGCGCACGGCAACCTGCTCGCCATCAGTGATCTGCATGTCGGGCACAGGGACAATCAGGCGATCGTGGCACGGATACGCCCGGAGTCCCCGCGGGATTGGCTCCTGATCGCCGGGGATATCGCGGAACAGTTCGCCGATATCGAATGGGCGCTGAGCAGGCTCGCCGAGCGATACGCCACGGTGGTGTGGGCGCCCGGCAATCACGAGCTGTGGACGCCGCCCGGTGACCCGGTGACATTGCGCGGCGTGGCCCGCTACGACCGGTTGGTCGAGCTCTGCCGAAACCTCGGTGTACTCACCCCGGAAGACCCGTACCCGGTATGGCACGGCCCGGACGGGCCGATTCTGATCACGCCACTCTTCGTGCTCTACGACTACACGTTCCTGCCCGCGGGCGTCACGACCCAGCAGGAGGCGCTGGCACTCGCGCACGACACGGGAGTGGTGTGCAGCGACGAATTCCTGCTGCACGCCGACCCCTATCCGGACAGGGCGGCGTGGTGCGCGGCCAGGGTAGCGGCTACCGAGCGTCGGTTGCGGGGCTGCGACCCCGCACTGCCCAAGGTGCTCGTCAATCACTATCCGCTCGTGCGCACCCCCACCCGGATCCTGCGCCATCCGGTCTTCGCGCAGTGGTGCGGTACCGAGCGAACAGCCGACTGGCACACCCGTTTCGGCGCTACCGCCGTCGTCTACGGACACCTGCACATTCCCCGCACCAGCTGGCACGACGGCGTGCGCTTCGAGGAGGTATCGATGGGCTATCCGCGCGAATGGCAGCCGCGCGGTGACATGCCCGGCCGACCGCGCCAGATTCTGCCGGATACCGGCCGTCCTGCCGAAGGATGGTTCGGGGCGAGCCGTTTGTGATCACCTCCGATCAGCGAGACAGGACAGCATGGACGACGAAACGAATTGGTTCAGACGGTTGCAGCCCACAGATCGGGCAGAGCACCGACTCGTCTGCTTCCCGCATGCGGGCGGCGCCGCGAGTTACTTCCTGCCGGTGGCGCGGGCGCTGGCACCGGAAGTCGATGTCGTCGGGGTGCAGTATCCCGGCCGTCAGGACCGGCGCGGCGAGCCTGGTATCGAGGACATCGGCGAACTCGCCGACCGTATCCACGAGATCATGCGGACGTGGACATACCGGCCGCTGACGCTCTTCGGGCACAGCATGGGCGCGGTCGTCGCGTTCGAGGTGGCTCGACGCCTGCGGCGGGACAGTCCCGACCTGGCATTGCACCTGTTCGCCTCCGGGCGTCGCGCGCCGCATCTGCACGGCACCGAACTGGTGCATCTGCGCGACGACGCGGGGATCGCCGCCGAGGTTCGTTCCCTCGGCGGTACCGAATCCCCGCTTCTGGAGGACCCCGAGGTGCTGGCGATGATCCTGCCCGCGTTGCGCAGCGACTATCGCGCGGTGGAGACGTACCGATTCGCACCGGACGGCCCACCGCCGTGCCCGATCACGGTGCTCACCGGAGACCGGGATCCGCACACCACCGTCGATGACGCCCGCGCCTGGGTCCGGCATTCGCGGGACCCGTTCGATATCAGGGTCTTTCCGGGGGGCCACTTCTTCCTGGCCACCAGTCCCGCCGAGGTACTGGTGGTCCTGTTAGGCCATTTCGCCGGAGCGCAGCTGAACCGATCGGCCGATCGCCGTTCCGATTGACCGGCAGATCCCGCGTACTCCGTCAGGAAGGGGGTCGTTCCGCGGACGCGTAGGACATGTCCGTCGGGTATCCGTGCTGGCTCAGCCGTCCCAGCGCCGCGATGTAGTACCCCGACAGCTCCTCCTTGTAGAGGCGTTCGCGGGCGAAGGCCCAGCTCAGGCGATCTATGGTGTAGTGGTCCCCGTTCAGCCCGCGCAGCAGGTGTACGTCCGCCAGATCCTCCAGCAATTCTTCGGCTCGGTGCTCCGAACACTCCAGCAGAACCGCCAGGGTGTGCGGCCGGATCTGGCGGCTCGGGATCATGCCGAGCCAGCGGAAGGCCCTGCGTAGATCGTCGCCGTCCCTGGGCCGGTGGCCGAGAGTTTCGTACACCCGGCCGATCGCCGATCGCACGGCGACATCCCCGACCTGCAGTTCGTCCAGGATCCGCTGGGGATCGGCGAGCCTGCGGGCGGTCTCGTCCAGATCGCGATTCGGCCGGTTGAGCACACGCAGGCCGACGATGTGGAGCGCCAGGGGAAGGCCGGAGCAGGTTCGCACGATCGAACGGGCCGAGTCGGTGTCGGCATCGATCCGCCCCTTGCCGATGATGCCGGCCAGCAGATCCATCGCGGTATCGTCCGCCAGCGGCGCCAGCGCGACGGTGCTCGACCCTTGGAGATCGGCGAGACGCCTGCGGCTGCCGATCAAGATCCGGCTGTCACCACTGCCCGGCATCAGCGGACGCACCTGGGACGCGTCGACGACATCATCGAGCACTATCAGAACCCGGCGGCGCGTGACGACCGAACGGTACAGGGCCAGTTGCGCGGTGTCGCCGTCCGGAATGGCGGATCGGGACAGTCCCAACCCGATCAGGAAGCGCGTGGCCACACCCGCTGGATCGGCGGCCGCACCGCCGTGGCCCGCGAGGCTGGCGTAGAGCTGTCCATCTGGGAAGTCACCGCTGGCGGCGTGAGCGACTCGTAGCAACAGACTGGTCTTGCCGATACCGGCGGCGCCGGTGACGATCGCGGCCGTCGCCGGCCGCCGCGAATCCGCGCGGTCGGTGAGTAGCTCGTGCAGTTCGCGGGTCTTGCCGAAGCGACCGGTAAAACCCCGAACCTCGGGAGGAAGCTGTGCGGGCATCGGTATCTCCGCGTTTTCGACGGTATGCGGGGCGTCGCTGTGCGGCGCCGACAGTCTGGTGTGCGCCCGCTCGTCTTCTCCATGCAAGATGCGGCGCTGTATCTCGCGCAGCTCCAGGCCGGGCTCCATTCCGAACTGGCCGATCAGGTCGTCGCGGACACGCTGGAACAGCCCGAGTGCTTCCGGTTGCTGGCCGGAGCGGAACAACGCGAGCATGAGTCGGCCGATGAAGGCTTCGTTCAGCGGCTGTTCGCGAACGACTTTCCGAAGCTCGGGCAGGATCTCGGCGTGGCGGTGCAACTCCAACTGCATATCGAGTCGCCAACCTAATGTCTGCAGCCGCAGTTCTCGCAAGTGGCCGCTTTCGGACTCGTGTAGTCGTGAGTGCCGGACATCGATGAACGGGTCACCGCGCCACAACCCGAGTCCTCGATCGAGCTCCTCCACTGCTCCGGCCAGATCACCGGACTCGGCGAGTGCCTTCGCTTCCCGTCTATGTGAGAGGAAACGGCCGAGATCGGTGTCGTTCTCTTGGATCCGAATGCGATAGCCGGGTGCGCACGTTTGGATTCGTTCCACTCCGAACGGACCGAGCGCTCGACGCAACCGCATGACATAGGTGCGGATCGTGGCTGCCGCGCTCGGCGGAAGCGGATCGTCCCAGACGAATCGCGCGATGCGGTCGACAGAAACGATCTTGTTGGGGTTGAGCAGCAGCGTTGTCAAAACGATCCGCTGCCGGGGAGCCGAGATAGCCACTTCACATTCCCCTGAGCGGACAGCCAACGGGCCGAGAATCAAGAACTCCACAACCTCTCCTTCTGGAGCAGTCCGGAACAGACCCCGTTGTAACCCGGAATGCGTACGCGAACCTGTTCATGCACTGCTGTCCGGCAGCCGCCCGGTGGTTCGACACCACCCCCCGCCGACTCCCGCCATATCGCAGCTCAATACAAGTTACCTCTATTGAAATCGATGTAGATATGGGAACGGATGATATGCACGCCGATGGGCTGTCGAACAACTGATTCGATTCCGGTCGCCAAATTGCCCAAATAATTCCAAAACCTACGTGGGCACATCTGAGACAACGATTAGCCTTCGCAACCCCCGTGCCGACAGTCCGGGCGCGACCATCGGAGCATGCCCCCTGAATTATCTGTCGAAGTTGTCGTGAACTCAACTGACGTTACCAGAAGGTGCTCGCAGACGTCGATCTAGTCACCACCACTAGCTCATATCGCCCTCCCTGGTTTCGTCCCCATTTCGGGGAATCGGTCGGTTAATCAGGCATGAAACCTTCTGGTCGGAATTAATGGGCGGAGCGCTTCCCTTGTCGGTCCGGCAACCCGCTCTCGACCTGACGCTGTGCATCCACTCGTCGACTGGTCATGTGTGTCGATCCGAGATCTGTTGTCGCGCGGAGCATTCGGCCATGGTCGGGCATCGTTGTGATGGTCGGGCTCGGACGACGCGTTGGCCGTCCGGTCGCTGTAGGCCCGAATGGGTAATGATGGCGGCGTCGCACGCGACGCCCTGGTCGAATTCGACAGGTGGCCGACGGTTCGGCGAACTCGTCGGCATCCGTGAGTGCAATTGCGTCCCGGCGTATCAATAGATGCACTGCGTAGACGGTACATTATTCTTGCCTTGCGCAAACTCGGTGAGCAGGTGGATCGGTGTTGCCTATTGGTTCTCATATTCTTCGGGCAATGTCACGGCACTATCCCTGATAATGAATATGTGATCAAGCTATCGTCAGAAGAATAGCTCGACTAGTGCGAAAACTGTCAATAGACGGCAAGACCTTCATGCCGCAGTTGAACGGGTACGCACCGGTGACGCGGAATTAGCGCTCGAGAATCGCAGGACGGTACAGGCGAATCGGCCGGGTATTCGTGTCGCTCACGGCATTGCAGCGCCGTGATGTCATCCGGAAGCCGCTGGTGCTGACGATCGCGGGCGAAGGTCCAGTTCGAGAGGTCCCATGGTGCGCGGCGGCCTACGCTCGGCCCGGACGGTAGGTGTGCCTTGCCGAAGTCTCGACCAGCTTCTCCGCCCGCCCCGCTGAGCACTCCGCCCGCCTTGCCGTCGCCCGCGCCGAATTCGGCGGCTCGTGATCGTGCCGCGCGTACGGAGGGCCGTACGCAGATCATTGCCCTGCTGGAAACATCGGCCGACGCGCTACGCATACAGTGCGGCCTCGAACGCACCGCTACGTCCCAGCCTGTAACCGGTTCAGGATTCGCCGAGAATCGACGGACAAGGTGTACTGGCCGTCGCCGGAGGTGCTCATCGGGTATTCGGCGCACACCCACGTGATGACCGATTCTTTCCGTCACCGAATCGGCGTCCACGCTCAACTGCGCATCAGTCTTTCCCGCAACGGAGTTGATCAACGAAGTGTCGGGCTTCCGCAGCATCCCGCAAGCGGATCACGAACTGAGTTTCAGGCTGAGTTGCTGGAAGACTTCACGCCTGTCGTGATCTCGATGAAGCCGCCGAGGGACGTCACGAGGCTGTGGATCCTGTCGCGCGTCCGACTTCACGGCAGTGCCCGTCTGTTGCGGGTGTGACCTGCGAAGCGGAGTCCGACGTTCATGGTGAGTCTGTCGGTGGTGTCCGGTACGAGGAGAAACTCTCGGCCATCCGGCGATGCTTGGCGATCCTGCCCAGGGCGGTGGGGTGTAGCTGATGATTGCTTGGCCTGTTGGTGAGGCTCAATACGACTGGCACCGCCGGGCAGATCCGGTGTCGGTGCATCAGGGCCGAGTTGCGGTATCGAGGTCGGCGATGGCGGTGGCGGTGTCGAGATCGGCGTATGCCGCTGAATAGCGTTGTGCCAGAGCCAAGGCGATGTCGGGGCGTTGCCAGAATTCGCCCGCGCTGGCGGTGCACAACCACAGTGTCAGGCCGTGGGCGACAGAAGCGCGGTAGCCGTGGTGGATCTGTTGCGGGGAGGGTTTTTCGTCGGTGGGCAGGTCGAGCGCGTCGCGATATTCGCGCAAGAGTCTGTCCTCGCAGGCGCGGCGATCATCGATGGTCAGGGCTCCTTGCAGGAAGTAGCCCAGATCCAGCGACCAGTGACCGCGTCGGGCCACCTGCCAGTCCAGGAATCCGACGTGGGTGTCATCGATCAGGTAGGTGTTGCCGACGTGGGCGTCGCCGTGCAGCAAGGTCTGGGGGCCGTGGGTCAGGCTTCGAATGTAGGGCTTCCAGATGTTCTCGATCAGGTCCTGGATGCTCAGTGTGGTCACCGACGCGGGTGCGTCCGGGCCGAGGCGATCCAGCGCGGTCTGTAGTGGCGCGATCTGCATCCCGTCCCAGGGTTCGAACGGCTCGAGCCAGGCCAGTTCGGTGTGCGCGTCGAGTCGCGCGCCCCAGTACCGGCTGTGTAGTCGCGCCAATGCGCGCACACCGTCGGCGGCTTGATCGATGGTGAGGGGGCGGACCGCGTCACGCGGGTCTGCGCCCCTGACGGTGAGATCTTCCATGACCAGCAGAAAGTCCTCCGCCTTCTCGTCGATCAGCGCGCAGAATACTGCCGGATGCTCGACCGGCAATGTGACACCGCAACCGAAAAGTCTCGGCTCGTGGAACATTCCACTGGTCATTTTGATCAGTTCCTTGTGCGCGGGGTCGGCCCCTTTGAGAAACACCGACGCCGGACCCTGTCCGCGGTCGTAGGTCAGCGCCAGGCGCGCGCGCCGGTTGGTTCCGTCGTCACGGAGGACGACCTCGACCGAGGACACCCGGATCTCCGGATGATGCTCGGCCAGGGCGGTGGTCATCCACTCGGGAGTGATCTGGTCCCAGTCGGAGGGTATCTGCACATTGTCGACGGCCACACGAATCCTTTGCTCGAGGTGCAACAGCACTGTCGTTGTCGAGAAGCAGCCTCAACTTACTCGTGTAAGTTCTCCTCGTCCAGACGCTGATCGACGTTGTGGACCGAACTCTGCGCGGGACGTGCGCGGTGCGGCGTACCGGGATCGTCGTGCGATGATGCACGGCAGGTTGCGGTAGGTCCGGGCGGGAGGCAGCATGGACGGTGTCAAGAGGTCCGCCAGGCCCACAAGAGCCGATGTTGCCCGCCTGGCCGAGGTTTCGACTGCCACGGTCACCTACGTGCTGAACAACGTCGAGAATCAGCGAATCTCGGCGCGCACGCAGCAGGCCGTGCGCGAGGCCGCGGCCGCTATCGGATATCGGCCGAATCTGGCGGCTCGTAATCTCAAGGTCGGTGCCAGCGGGCTGGTTCTCTACGTCGTGCCGAAGATGGCGTTGCACGAACTGGCGATGGAAGTCAGCAGTCGACTCACCACCGCGTTGGCCGGACACGGCATCGTCATGTCGCTGCAATTCGAAACCGAGGACGGCGCCAACGTGGCCGAAGCGATCGCCAGCCTCGACCCCATCGCCGTGTCGAGTGTCTTCCCCCTCGGTGGTGCCGCGCTCGAGGCCGCGAACGCCGCGAAGATCCCGCAAATCCATCTCGGCAGTGCGAACCTGGACTCTCTGGCCTCGCTGCATCTGATCGTCGGTCGGATGCGTGTCCAGCACCTGCTCTCTCGCGGGCATCGACGGCTGGGCTTCGCGTTCTCCCCGAATCCCAAACTTCGCCTGCTCGGGGAGTACTGGCTCGAAGGTGTCCGTGCCGCCACCACCGATCACGGAATTCCCGCACCCGTCGCCGCGGAAATCCTCGACGACGGTTCCGATGCCGCCGAGGTTGTGTCCCGTTGGGTCGAGCAGGGTGTGAGCGCGGTGTGCGCGCAGAGCGACGAGACCGCTTTCGCCGTGCTGCACGGCATCCGCCGGGCGGGATTGCGTTGCCCGGACGACCTCGCGGTCATCGGTGTGGACGCGATCGGTCTCGGTGCCCTGAGCGACCCGCCGTTGACATCTGTCGGATTCGTCGCGGCCGCGATCGTCGACACCGCTGTCGACGCCATGATGAACGCGCTGGGTCTGCCACCCGGCGACGGCGATGACGCCGCCAGCGAACTCGCCGTTCTGATCGAACGCGACTCGACCTGAACGAGCTCAACCCGGACATCGGGAAACTGCACAACGGAGTGCAGCGATGGAAGTGCCGCCCGGATTCTCGGACCGGTCGGACCGTGGGTCAGTACTGGCGGCGATGCGGCACGAATTCCAGTGTCAGCAGCGCCAGCGCGGCCGGGAGGACTTCGCGCCACCGGACCAGCACGTAGCGCTGCTCGGCCATCGCGTGGAATTTACGCAGAAACCGATACAGCGATTCCAGCTGTATGAGTGGGTCGGCGAGGTGGACCGTGGCGTGGATCAGCTGCCCGCCGTGGGAGCGTTCCTTCTCGGCGAACAGCTCCGGGAAGGGCGCGAAGGCCAGCGAGATCCGGGTGACGCCGTTCGCGCGTCCGTAGTCGACCAGGTCGACGATCATGCGTTCGTCGAGGCCGTTGGGCGCGTCCTTACGTCGCCACGGAACGTCAAGACTCAGCTCCGTCCCCCGTGCCGACATGCCGTAGCGCTGGAATCCCGCGACCCGTCCCTGCGCGTCGCGGGCGATGATCAGCAGCATCCCGGGATGGCATCCGTCGAGCAGGTGGTCCAGGATCATCGAGAATCCGCGGTTCTGACGGCCCACTCGCCACTGGTCGACGATGTCGAGCAGTTCCGCGCGCAGCGGTTCGGTGAGCGCCGTCTCGAGCATGATCTCGGTCGTCACCCCGAAATTCGCGGTGCGGTTCACGGCTTGGCGCAGATTCCGGTACTCCCGCCCGACCATGGCGAAAGCGCCGACGTCGATCACCACATCGCGTCCGATGGGGACGGTGCGAAGGCCGCGGTGTTCGACGGCGCGGTGCCGCCACAGTTCGGCCATCTTCTGGCCGGAGCCGAGCACCGCGATCCGCCAGCCGTTCTCGGCCGCGAACACCGAGAATTCGGTCATCAACGGGCCGAATGCCACGCGATCACCGATCGGGTCGCCCGCGACGACCGCGATCCCGAAGCGGGCGCGGTAGGCGATCGCGGCGGAGTTGGTCGCGTCGAAGAAATAGCTCTTGGAGGAGTGCAGTGCGAAGGCCGCGAGCGGGTCGCGTTCGGTCCGGCCGATCAGTTCGGCCACCCGGTATCGGTGCTCGGGCTGCGGTCGGCTCGAATGCGGCAGCATGAGCACGAGCCCGGTCGAGGCGAGGAAGACGAATCCGGCCAGCGAATGTTCGGCGCGGTAGGCCACATTGGCCAGGGCGAGTACGACGACGGCGGCGGCCACGTGCGTGAGGGTGATCGGGCGGCACAGGTGCAGGCCGCGCACCACGAAGAGTCCGGCCAGCGATACCGCGACGAACCAGCCGCGATTGACTCCTTCGTGGGCCGCGCGTTCGGCCGCGTACAGCAGCAGGGCGCTGACCAGCAGTAACACAACGGTCAGCGCGGGCCGTAGCGCGGGGGCCGCGTGCACGGCGATCTGACGGTAGCCCGCGGTCTGACCGTGAACAGCGACCTTGCGTTCCTCAGGCATGCCACCTCCTCGATGCCTCAGGTGTCATTGCGCCCTCCGAATGATTGTCCTCTGCGCGAGGTCCTGCCATGGGTCATACGGGAGAACCACGAATCCCGCCAATCCATTTCCCAGGCTAACGATCTTGTTTTCGAGCGGGAAAAGCGGCCCGTGCTTCGAAAGCTGTCGGTGGGTGTCGCTAGCGTTCATCGGATGGGTAGCGGAGATCGTTCGTATCGGGGGAACCGCGTCGGGGGTGGCGAACGTGCCTCGTGACCTCGCCGACCTGCCGTGGGCGCGGCGACTGGAGCCGCTCGAGGACGACCTGCGGGCCGAGGGCGATTACGACCGCACACATCTGACCGGTGTCGATATCGCCGACGCGGATATCGGCAACGCGCGTTTCGTCGAATCGGCCCTCACCGATTTCGCGATGAATCGCGGCAGTATGCGCCACACCCGATTCCACGACGTCTGGTTGCGCGATGTGCGCTGGGTGGGGACCGAACTCGCCGACACCGTGTGGCAGGACGCCGAGATCGTCACGGGCGCGCTGGTCGGCGTCGACGCGGGCGGTGCGGTCCTGCGGCGGGTCCGCTTCGAAGGATGCAAACTCGAATCGGTCAATCTGCGCTCGGCGACATTGCGCGAGGTCGCGTTCGTCGACTGCGTGCTGCGCGATACCGATTTCGGCGGCGCGAGACTGACCGAGGTGACCTTCGATGGCACCCGACTGGACGGAGTACTGCTGAACAACGCCCGATTGACGCAAGTGGATCTGCGCGGCGCGGTCGGAATCGATATCGCCGACGGCATCGACGCGCTGCGCGGCGCGACCATCACGACCCTGCAATTGATGGACCTCGCGCCCGCGTTCGCACGGGCGACGGGAATCATCGTTTCCGACTCCTGAACGGGTACCGCGACCACGCGGCAACGATCCCGAGCGGTCGAAAGTTTGTCGTTTCACACTTGTGGTGGCCCGGTCGTTGATAAGTTGCGCCAATCCGTCTGGTACACGTTCGATCGGAATTGCGGGTTCATGTTCGACTGGGATCTTCGCCGCCGCACCTCCAGCGCCCATATTCTGCTCGGGCTCGCCGAAGAACGCGGAATTCCCGTGCCGGAAAGCTTGGAGGGAACAGGTCTGTCACGTGAGTCGCTGACGGGTTCCTCGGCCGAGATCACCGCCCGCCAGGAATTGCGGATCGTGCGGAACCTGGTTCGGCGGTGCGGTCGGGAACCGGGTCTGGGCGCACTGGCGGGCAGTCGCTCACACCTTTCCCTGGCCGGACCGTGGGGGCTGGCCATGCTCAGCAGTCGGACGGTGCGCGAGGTGATCGAGGTGGCGCGGCGCTATCTCGACGCGGCGTTCGTGTTCGGGAGATTGACCTTCGAGGAGGGTTCCGGCGAGGCCCGCCTGTATCTCGACGATTCCGAGATCCCACCGGAGTTGCGACCCTTCCTCACCGAGCGTGCGCTCGCCGGTATCCGGACGATCGGCCGGGAACTGTTCGCCGCCGACATCCCGTTGGCCCGCATCGAATTCCAGCATCCCGCGCCCGCGAGCACCGCGATCCACCGCCAGGTATTCGGCGTGACGCCGATATTCGGCGCGCGCCGCACCATGGTCGTTTTCGACCGCATGTACGTCGACCTGCCGCTACCGCGTCCGAGCGAATGGGCGCGGGCGGCGTGCGAGCAACTGTGCCGGGACATGCTGACACGCCGCCACGTCCGCACGGGTGTCGCGGGATCGGTGCGCGATCTGCTGATCCGCGATCCCGGCGCGATCCCGGACCAGATCGCGGTCGCCTCGGAAATGTTCATGAGTCCACGCACGCTGTCGCGCAGACTCAATCACGAGGGCACCTCGTTCCGTGCCCTGCTCGACGAGGTGCGCCAGACCCTGTCCGAGGAACTGCTCACCCACACCGATATGACCACCGAACAGCTGGCCGCCCGCCTGGGTTACGCCGAGGCCGCCTCCTTCATCCGCGCGTTCCGGCGCTGGAAGGGATGCCCGCCACAGGAATTCCGGATGCGCACCGCCGATATCGGCTACCGGATACCGGCGGCGTCGCGGGCCCGACGCGAGGCTGTGGCGGCCCATCGCGCGGCGGGTTCGATGGCGGCGCGCTGATGGGGAGCAGACGCTACCCGCGCAGGTCGGGGTGCACCCAGTCGGGTGATCGCCGTTCTTTGAAGGCCCGGAATCCCTCGGAGACTTCGGGTGCGCGCAGGCTGGAGCGCATCCCGATGCGGTCGTTCAAGCCCAGGTAGTTGTCCAGGCTCGCTTTGACGACGCCGCGCGATCGGCGTTGTCCGGGCGCATTGCGCGAGTACCTCGCGCGCGGTGTCCATCAACTCCTCGTGCGGCACCACGCGGGCGATCATGCCCCAGTCGAGGGCTTCCCGGGCGGACAGCACCCGGTGGTGATGGATCGTGTGGGGTGGTGGGTCAGTTGGTGGTGGGGCGGCCGCAGCATTTCTTGTATTTGATGGTTGATCCGCACCAGCATGGTGCGTTGCGTGGGGGTGGCCAGTGGACTGATTTGCCTTCGTCGATGATCTCGTTCATGCAGGCCAAGCGGGTGTCGGAGTCGGTGGGGTCGGTGCCGGTGCGTGTGGTGTATTCGAGGAGTTTCGCGACGGTGAGCGGTGCCATGGTGAGGCGGGCGATGCCGGAGTCGGCCAACTCGCGGTTGGCTTTCTCCCGGTCGGCGGCGAAGACGGCGAAGTCGGTGTGTTCTACCAGTCCTGGCCAGGTTTCGTGTGCGCGGGGAAACTCGTCGCGAGGCCAGAACAGGATCCGTGCTTGGCGCGGTGTTGTGGGCGGTGCTGGCATGTGGGCGAGTTCGTCGAGGTGTTCGGCGAAGCTCTGGACGGATTCGTCCAGCTCGTCGGGTGGCAGGCCCTGCGCTCGGCGGATGCGTCGACGGCCGGCGAGGACGTTGTTGGCGTAGGACAGGAATCCGTTTTCGGTGTCGGTCTCGGCCATCTCCTCGTCGGTGAGTCGGGAGACGGCCATGTTGAACCAGGTCAGCGCCTGCCGATAGTCGCCGCGTTGTTCCAGCAGTTCGGCGGCCATGTGACACGGCACAGGGGAATCGGTTCTGCTGTGTCGCAACGCATCGAGCTGGGTGTCGGCGTCGGCGGCACGGTCGAGATCGAACAACACCTCGGCCAGTGCCACGCGGGCGTTGCCGCCGTCCTCGCCGCCGTCTTCGATAGCTCGGGTCAACAGGTCGATCGCTCGGTCGTGGGCCCCGGCGCGGCGCCAGTGCTCGGCTGCCTCGAGCAAGATCTCGCCGCGCTGGTCGGGGTAGAGGTCGAGTTCGGCTTCCAGTTCCGCGGCGAGGGCCGCGGCCGATCGTGTGGTCACCCCGGGCACTGTAATTGCCGCGGATCGGCGGCGGTTGGACAGGCCGCTGGTAGATGGGCGGACACCGCGTGATCATGTCGTGTTTGTGTGTGACACAACTGAATTGGCGGTGACCGCGGTTGGAGTCGTAGACCCCGATCGGTGGCGCGCGGAGCTCGACGACCTGACCGGGCGTGTCGGGTCGCGGTTCGCGCGGGTCGAGACGCGGCGCACGGCGGGGCGGATGCTGGCCGCGATGGTATCGGAGCTGCCGGCCAAGAACTGCTGGTCGCTGGCCGAACACGCCGGGGACACCAGCCCGGACGCGATGCAGCACCTGCTGTCGTCGGCGGTGGTCGACGACGAAGCTCACCTGGAAGAGCTGATCGCCGGCAAGCCCGGGATGAACAGGTTCCTGCGGGTCACCCCGGCCGGGAAACTGCGGGTCGATGCGACGAAAGTGAAGGCCGAAGCCAACTTCGACGGCCAGTACTTGCTGCGCTGCTCGGATCCGAAACTGTCCGCGGCCGATATCGCGGTCGGCTACAAGCAGCTCCTCGAAGTCGAACGTGGTTGGCGTGACATGAAATCGGTGCCGGACCTGCGGCCGGTCTATCACCGGCTCGAAGAACGTATCCGCGCCCACGTCATCCTGTGCTGGCTCGCGCTGCTGCTGGTCCGCGTCGCCGAAACCCGCACCGCGACCACCTGGCAGGTCATGCGCCGCGAGCTCGACCGAATCCACGTCGGCACCTTCACCGGCCCCACCGGTGTCATCCGCCGCACCACGACTCTCACCAAGGCCCACACCGACCTGCTCGCCCGCCTCGGCGCCCCGAAACCGAAGCAGATCGTCGAACTCACCCCGGTCGCCTGACCAGCACCGATACACGCGCCTAGATACACGCCTTCACGGCGCGTTCATCCATGTATGCCCAGCTCAGGCCATAAATCCGATGCTCCAGCAGCACCGAATTCTGCGGAACCCCGGCCGGACGGGTTCAATCCGACGGTCCCGGTGAGCAGCGCGGCTTCGAAGAACACGATCTTGGCGCGGTCGACGGCGGGAGTCAGGTTGCGGCCGACGTTGACCGCAGACCACAGCAACCCGATCCCCATCACACTCCGCAACAGCAACGACGAACGCTTCGCGCGGTGATGCAACGCCCCCACCAACGCGTCCGGGTTCGTCGCCCGAGCACGATCCGCTCGAGCGTTCGCCAACCACCGGACCTGGCGCGCATCCTGCTGGCGCAACCGGCGAGCTGACCGTTGCTCTCGCGCGTGTTCGGTCAGCTCGCCACGGACCGAACGCTTGCGTCGGCGTCGCCGCTGGGCGCGCTCCCAGCAAGCCAACCCTTGCTCGGCCTCGATCTCAGCGACCGTCATCGCCTCGTAGAGCTCCGAGACTTTCTGCAGGGGAACGCAGTCGCGGGCGACCTCGACAGATTGTCCGAGGGCGGTGGGATCGGCGAGATGGTGGCGGTGGGTGCCGTCGGCTTCGGTGTCATGGTTCCTGCCTGGGGCCGGAGGGAAGGCGCAACTCGGTCACCGGGAGCGCTGAATGCACGGCCGGCCTGACATTCGGGCCGCTCTCGGTCGAAGCGGTCGCATCCGGAGTCAAGGGTGAGATCAGCGGAACATTCCGCGGCGCCCGTCTGACCCTGCGGTGAGCAGTCCGCGTGCTGTGACGAGAGACCGAGCGGTGTCAGTCGGGTGATAGGACACCGAGTACGAGGGGTATGCGCTGCAAAAGAGTGTCAGGACTCCCGTACTATCGCGGTCGGATACTCCGCCGGTGATCGAAGGGGGACGGTGTGGGACCACAGCTGCCTGCGACCATGCACCACGGTGCGGCATGGTTGCGGCGCTTCGCCGGTACGACGCCCGGTCTGATCAGCGCTCTGGTGATCGTCTCGGCGCTGTTGTGCCTGCTGGCAGGATTCACGGGGGCGAATCAGCTGGGCGGCAAGGTCTCCCGGCACGAACAGGTACTCGAACAGACCGAACCACTCGCGTTCGCCGCGCAGCGGCTTTATGTGGCGCTCTCGGCCGCCGATGCCGCCGCCGCGGAAGCGTTCCTGTCCGGTGGGATCGAGACTCCGGCGATTCGCGCCCGCTACCAGCAGGCTCTCGCCGACGCGGCGTCCGCGCTCGCCGAGGCCACCGCGGGCGCCTCCGATGCCGGGACCAGGTCGATCGTCGCGCGCATCTCCGCGGAGCTGCCGACATTCACCGGTCTGGTCGAGACCGCGCGGGCCAATAATCGACAGGGTTTCCCGGTGGGTTCGGCGTATCTGCGCGAAGCGTCGGGGTTGATGCAGGACTCGCTGTTGAAGAACGCCGAGGAGTTGAGCACCGCCAGATTCGCCGCGGTGCGCGAGGATCAGAGCCGTATCGCCGCTTTGCCGCTGACCACCGCCGGGTTGCTCCTGCTGGTGCTGCTCGCCTGCGGCGTCGGTTCGGTCCTGCTGGTGCGGCGCACCAACCGACGCGTCAACCCCGGCCTGGTCATCGCCGCGGGCGCGACCGCGCTTGCGCTGATCTGGGTGATCGCCGCCACCGTGATCGCGGCGGCGACACTGGACAACGACGAATCCGGCGCGAGCAAGGAATTCGAGACCCTTGCCCAGGCGCGGATTCTGGCGCAGCAGGCCCGCACCGACGAGACATTGCAGTTGATCACCCGCGGCGATATCGAGGCGGGGGAGAACAGTTACTCGACCCATATCCAGCAATTGCGAGAGAAGGTCGTCAGCGCGCTCGGCGCGGGTTCACCGGCGGAAACCAGCCTGGCCCAGTGGACCGAAGGGCATCGCGTGCAGGTCGAGGCCTACCGGGCGGCGAATTTCAACGCCGCGCTGGCACAGGCCATCGGAGCGAATCCGCAGAGTTCGGCGACCCGATTCGCCCTGCTGGACAAGACACTCGGCGAGGATCTCACCGATACGCGCGACGATCTGCGTGACGGTGTCAACGACGCGGGCGACGCGCTGAGTTGGAGTCCGGCGGTGACACTGCTGCTCATGGTCGGCGCCGCCGCGGCCATCGTGGTCGGTCTCTGGCCGCGGCTGAAGGAGTTTCTGTGAATCGCAGGCCTTTGCACGCCGCACTCGCCGTGGTCGCTGTGCTGATCACCGGATGCGGCGCGGGTATCTCGGCACCCGATCCGTTGCCCGCGTCCGCAGTGAATCCGATGCCGCACGAATTCGAACAGATCACGGTGCCGCCGCAGTCGGAGTCCGAATGCGACGCCGAGGCCAGTCTGCGCCCGGGCGCGCTGCCGAGTCCGGGGGCGATGCCGCAGGGTTCGACGATGGCGACGATCGTCGCCAACGGCAGGGTCCGGGTCGGCGTCGACCAGAACATCTATCTGTTCGGATTCCGCAATCCCAGCACCGGCGAGATCGAGGGTTTCGACATCGATATCGCCCGTGAGATCGCCCGCGCGCTGTTCGGTGATCCGAACAGGATCGAATTGCGGTCGGTCACCGCGGCGGAACGGCTGAGCTCGCTGCGCGAGAAGAAGGTCGATCTGATCGTGCGTAGTTTCTCGGCGACCTGCCAGCGCCGCCAGGAGGTCGACTTCTCCGCCGTCTACTACCGTGCGGCACAGCGCATCCTGGCGCCCAAGGGTTCGGGTATCCGCTCGTCGGCCGATCTGGGCGGTAAGCGTGTCTGCGTCACGAAGGGCACGACCGCGGCCGCGCCGCTTTTCGCGTTGCCGACCAGGGTGACGGTGCTCGGGGCGACCAACTGGACCGATTGCCTGGCCGCCCTGCAACAGGGATATGTCGACGCCATCAGCGGCGACGATCCGATCCTGTACGGGCTGATCGCCCAGGACCGGAATCTGGAGGTGGTCGGCGATTCGATCGGTGACGGCGCCTACGCGGTCGGCCTGGCGAAGGGCACGCCGGATCTGGTCCGCTTCGTCAACGGTGTGCTGGAACGGATCCGTCTCGACGGCACCTGGCAGCGGATCTACAACGAACGACTCGCCGTGCTCGGCACCGCCCAGACCCCGCCTACTCCCCGCTACTCGGATTGAGGTGGCCCGTGCCGCCCGCACCGGATCGGGCCCGCTGATGGTGGCGCACCGGGTACTCACCCTCGCCGAGATCGATGCCGAACTGGCCTTCCGCAGCGAGGAATTCGCCAAGATCACCTCGACGCTGCTCGAACTGGACAAGCACCGAGGTCTCACCCTGGTCCGCCGGTTCCCGCCGACCGGGCTGACCGAACGGCGCTGGGCACCGGTGCGCGAGGCACTCGACCTGATGTGGCAGGACTACGGACGGATGCGGGTCATTCTGGAATCGGCACGCGAGACGCGCGGCACGCGCTCACGGCTCGACGAGAACGTCCGCGCCGAGTTGACCCGAATGCTGCGCGGCCGCCCGCACGAGATCTCCCGTACCCCGATTCCGATGGCGCAACGTTCGCTGACCGGCCCGAGCGAATCGGTGCTGTTCGTCGGACTCGCCGATACGTTGGACCGTATGCGCCACACGTTTCCGCGCATCGCCGAATTCCTCGACGCGGTGGACACGGTGAACACCCGCGTCATGTCCGGGCTCGCGCCCATACAGGATCGGCTCGACAGGGGGGGAGTCGTACCGGGGGAACTGCCGCTGATCGAGTCCGGTGTCGCCGACCTGCTGCGGCGATCGGCCACCGACCCGCTCGCGCTCACCGCCGACGAGATCACCGCGCGCGTGGGCGCGTTGGACGCGGAGTTGCGCCGTGAATCGGCGCGTCTGTCCGAACGTGCCGCGATGGTGGCGAACTGGCCCGCCGCCGTCGCGACCACCAGAACGCAGTGGGAAACGCTGCGCGACACGACCGCGCGTGCCGCCCGCGCCCGCGCCGAGGTCGTGGCGAGGATCCGAACCGGTGCGTTGCCGCCCGCGTCGGATTCGGCCGCACCGCTCGGCGCGGAACTGGAGATGCTGGCCGTACGATCGGGCACCGCGGCGGACCTGCTGGCCCTGCGCGCGCGGATCGCGGAGGCGGCGGTGCGCGCGGCGTCCGACGTCGAGTTGTATCAGGGTCTGCTGGATCGACGCGAGGAACTGCGCGGTCGTCTGGCGGCCTATCGGGCCAAGGCGACGCGTCTCGGTGTCGGTGACGACGGTGATCTGCTGGACGCGTACGGGTCCGCCGATCGATTGTTGTCGCAACGGCCGTGTGATCTGGCGGCCGCGACCCGGGCGATCGCCGACTACCAGCAGTCGATCGGGGAGAAATCGGGGAGGAAGTCATGACCTGTGCCGAGCCCGGGTGCGCGGGCGTCGTCGGGGACGGATATTGCGTGGTCTGCGGAACCGCACCCGCTGCCACGACGTCGGTGGGTGCGCCTGCCGAATCGAGCGTGGCCGCTGTCGCCGTGACCGCTGTCGCCGGGGATGGCCGATGCGCCGAACCGAATTGCGGGGGCACGATTTCGGACGGCTACTGCGACACCTGCGGTACCGCACCCGGCCCGCCCGCGACGGCGACCGTCACCACAGCGGCCGCCCCGACCTCCAAGGCGACCGCGAGCACGCGGTCCTCGGTGCGCACCGGGCGTTCGTCGTCGTCGAAATCCAGCGCGCGCGGGCATCTGGGCGCGGGCATGGTCGACGTGCCCCGGGTTCCCCGTGTCGATCCGGTCTCGGCGATCATGGCCGATCCGCAGGTCGCCGAGTCGAAACGGTTCTGCGGCAAATGCGAACGTCCCGTCGGCCGCAGTCGTGACGGGCAACCGGGGCGTGCCGAAGGGTTCTGCCCGCACTGCGGCACCCGGTTCTCCTTCGCGCCGAAACTGTCGCGCGGTGATCTGGTCGGCGGACAGTACGAGGTCGCCGGATGTCTGGCACACGGCGGTCTGGGCTGGATCTATCTGGCCACCGACCGCAATGTCGGCAATCGCTGGGTGGTGTTGAAAGGTCTGCTCAATTCCGGGGATGTCGACGCCATGGCCGCCGCGGTCGCGGAGCGGCGCTTCCTCGCCGAGGTCGAGCACCCGAGCATCGTGAAGATCCTCAATTTCGTCGAACATCTCGGTTCGGACGGCGTCGCGGTCGGCTACATCGTGATGGAGTACGTCGGCGGCACCTCGCTCAAACAGATCCTGCGCGACCGCCGCGAACCCGATGGCGGTTCGCTGCCGCCCGCCCAGGCCATCGCCTACATCCTGGAGATGCTGCCCGCGCTGGGTTATTTGCACTCGCTCGGCCTGGCCTACTGCGATTTCAAGCCCGACAACGTCATGCAGACCGACGAGCAGTTGAAGCTGATCGATCTGGGCGCGGTGATCTCGATGGACGACGAGAGCAGCGCCATCTACGGCACCGTCGGCTACCAGGCGCCCGAGATCGCGCACACCGGACCGACCGTCGCCACCGAGGTCTACACCGTCGGGCGCACGCTGGCCGTGCTGACGATGCGAGTGCCGCAGCGGGACGGGCATTTCGGCGAGTTGCCCGGCCCGGACACCGAACCGCTGCTGGCCACCCACGATTCGCTGTACCGGCTGCTGCTGCGCGCGACCGATCCCGATCCCGAGGCCCGCTTCGCCTCGATGGAGGAACTGGCCGACCAGCTCACCGGGGTGCTGCGCGAGGTGCTGGCGGCCGAGGACGGTCGACCGCGACCAGGCATGTCGGCGTTCTTCGGGCCACCGCGCGCCGTTTTCGGCGTCGGCGGCGCGGTGCTGCCCGCCGACGTGGTCGCGGCGCTGCCGGTGCCGCTGATCGACCCCGGCGATACGGGTGCGGCACTGCTCGCGACGACCGCGGGAACCTCGCCCGCGGAACTGGAACCGGCGTTCGAAGCCGGTGTGCGCGCGGTGGTGACCGGCCGCGCGGAATCGGTGGAGATCCCGTTGCGACTGGTGCGCGCGGCGCTCGAGGTCGGTGATCCCGAGGACGCGATACGCCGGATCGACCTGCTCGCCGAAACCATGCCCGGTGACTGGCGACTGTCGTGGTACCGCGCCCAGGCGCTGCTGCTTCGCCGCGATTTCCCCGGCTGCTATACCGAATTCGATACCGTCTACCGCGCGCTGCCCGGCGAGCCCGCGCCGAAACTCGCCCTCGCCGCGGTCGCGGAACTGGCGACCGTCGCGACCGACGGTCAGGACCGCGGGGTGGGAGACGCCGGCAGGGCCACCGGTTTCTACAACACGGTGTGGCGGACCGATCGCGGTTTCGTCAGCGCGGTCTTCGGACTGGCCCGCCTGCACGGGACGGGCGGCAGGCGAGAGGACGCGGTGACCGCGCTTGATCAGGTCGAACCGGCCTCCGCGCTGTACACCGAAGCTCGAATCGCCGCGGTGGACGCGATACTGGCCGGACGCGGTGCGACCGCGTTGAACGAGGCGGTGCTGCGCGCGGCCGGGAACCGCGTGCAGCGTCTCGCGATCGATTCCAAACGTCGTGGCGCACAGGTCAGGATGCGTGTTCTCGAGGCGGCCCTGTCGTGGCTGGAGGCGGGCGGAACACCCGGCGACGATGCGCCGCTGCTCGAGGTGGGGTTGGATCGGGAAGGTGTGCGCACCGGTCTGGAACGGTGCTATCGCGATCTTGCCAGGGAGGCGGGCGACGTGTGGACTCGGATCGAATTGGTCGACCGCGCCAACGCCGTTCGGCCGAGGACGACCCTGTGAGCCCTGACCGCACCCCCGACGAGGACCGCAGCGTGCCCGACGCGCCGACGCTGCCGTTCGACTCGCCGCGCCCCGACGGCGGCGATGGCGCGGGTGGCAGGTGGGCGAAGGCAAGGGAGGAACCTCCGATCACCCGGATCCCCCCGATCGAACCGCCCGTTCCGACGACTGTCGAAAGTGCTTCCGTGAACCCGACCGCGAGTATCGAATCGAGTGCGACCACCGCGGCTCGGCCACAGGTGAGGTCGGCTCCCCGCTGTCCGGGCTGCGATTCGGTGGTCGCCGCCGCCGACCGGTTCTGCGAATCCTGCGGTCGTGAACTGGGTGCGCGCCGGATCGCGTTGCCCAGGTCCGAACCGCCGTCGGACGCCGATTGCGACAGTTGCGGCGGCGGGCTCTACGACGCCGACGGATACTGTCGCGGCTGCGGTCAACTGCGGCCACAGCCCGACCGGTTCGAAGCCGATCTGGGCGCGGTGTCGGTGGTCACGGACCGGGGTCTTTCGCATGCGCGCAACGAGGATTCGGTCGCCGCGGCCGTGGTCGACGCCGCCGACGGCGGGCCCGAGTTCACGGTGATCGCGGTCTGCGACGGGGTGTCCACCTCGGAGGATCCGCAGGCGGCCTCCGGTGCGGCGTCGCGCGCGGGGGTGGACGCCGTGCTCGCCGCTCTCGCCGAGGGGCGCACGCCCGCCGAGGCGGCGTTCGCGGGACTGGCGGGCGCGGCGCAGGCGGTGCGCGAGGTCGCGGTGCGGGAGGGGCACGCGCCCTCGTGCACGTATGTGTCGGCGATCCTGCGCGGTTACGGGACCGACACCGCGGAGATCACCGTCGCCAATGTCGGTGACAGCAGAGCGTATTGGCTCAACCAGGACGTTTCGTCCTCGGGTTCCGGGCGGGTGATCGCTTCGCAGCGGCTCACCGTCGACGATTCCTACGCGCAGGCGCTGGTGGACGCGGGCGCGATGGACGAGGAAGCGGCGATGAGGGATCCGCGTGCCCACACGCTGCTGCGGTGGCTCGGGGCCGACTCGGGGCCGAAACCGTGGTCGGACAGCTGTGTGCGGACCTTCCGCACCGGCGGCCCCGGCGTGCTGCTGTTGTGCAGCGACGGCCTGTGGAACTACCGCCCGGACGCGGCGGATCTGGCGGCGCTGACCACCGGCGCCGACCGTATGGATGTGGCCCGCCGACTGGTGGAGTTCGCGCTGCGTTGCGGCGGCAGCGACAACATCACGGTCGCGTTGGCTCCCGTTTCGTGATCGACCAGCCAGGAGAAGGACTGTGAGTTCTGTTGCGGAAAACGGCGTCTCGGTCGCCGTTGACCAGAACGAGTATTTGGCCGACGGCGCGAGCACGGTGGACGCTGTGGTCACCATCGAGACCGGCGCCGATTTCGTCACGACCGGCCGACCGCAGGAGCGCGTGGAGATCCTGATCATCGACTGCTCGGGGTCGATGGGTGTGGGCGCGAAATTCGACGGCGCCCGCACCGCGACGATGGCCGCGCTCGACGTGCTGCCCGACGGCACCCGCTTCGCGATCGTGCAGGGCACGTCGATGGCGAAGTTGATCTACCCGACCGATATGCCGTCGGTGCCCGCCAGTCGCGAGACCCGCGCGCAGGCGCGCCGTCATCTGGATCGGTTGCGTCCCAGCGGCGGCACAGCGATGGGCACGTGGCTGGGTCTGGCCAGGCAACTGGCCCGCAAGCACGAGGGCGCGATGGTGCACGCCATCCTGCTGACCGACGGCAAGAACGAGCACGAGGAACCCGCGGCGCTCGCCGCGGAGATCCAGCAGTCCGAGGGCGCGTTCACCTGCGACTGCCGTGGCGTCGGAACCGACTGGCGGGTGGAGGAGTTGCGCGCCATCGCCTCCGCTCTGCACGGCACCGTGGATATCGTCGCCGATCCCAGCCGCCTGGCGGAGGATTTCGCGGCGATGGCGCGGTCGTCGATGGCCAAGGCGATCCCGGAACTCACGCTGCGCGTGTGGACCCCGGCGGGGGCGGCCGTCCGTTTCGTGAAACAGGTCGCGCCGACGATCGAGGATCTCACCGCCCGCCGCACCGAGGCGGGCGGGCAGATCGGGGAGTACCCGTTGGGCGCGTGGGGCGCCGAGGAACGCGACTACCACGTGCAGATCCGGGTGGAACCCGCCGCGCCCGGCCGCGAGAAGTTGGCGGCGCGGGTCAGCGTGGTCGCGGGTGAGGAGGTGGTCGGTCAGGGTCTGGTGCGCGCGGTGTGGACCACCGAGACCGATCTGTCGGCCCGGATCAGCAGGCGGGTCGCCCACTACACCGGTCAGGCCGAATTGGCCCAGGCCGTGCAGGAAGGGCTGGCGGCCCGCAATTCCGGCGATGCGGAGACCGCGACCGCGAAATTGCGCCGCGCGGTGGAACTCGCGGCGGAATCGGGTAACGAGAGCACGGCCAAACTGCTGCGCGGCGTGGTGGAAGTGGACGAGCACAATGGCACGGTGCGCCTTCGCGCTTCGGTGAACGCGGCCGACGAGATGGCTCTCAATGCCCGTTCGACGAAGACGAAACGGGTCCGCAAGGAGGGGTGAGACATGGTTACCTGTCCGGACGGGCATCGCTCGCTGGCCACCGACTACTGCGATGTGTGCGGTTCGCCGATCGAGGGGGCCGCCGCCGGTGTGGCGCTGTGCCCGTCGTGCCGCCAACCCAGCGGTGGCCGGTTCTGTGAAGCGTGCGGCCACGATTCGGCGCTCGGTGTGCCCGGTGAGCCACAGCTTCCGGTCCCCGAAGCACCGCCGACGGTGGTGGGCCGGGAACCCGAACCCGCCACCGAGCCCGAGCACCCGGCCGCGACGGTGACCGAGGTCCGCCGCATCGCGTGGGTGGCGACGATCGACGCCGACCGCGACTTCTACGATCGGGTGGTGGCGCGCGAAGGTCCCGACGCGGACCGCGTCGATTTCCCGACCTACTATCCGCAGCGGCGAATCCCGTTGCGCGGCAACGATATTCTCATCGGCAAACGCAGCGTCTCGCAGGGTGTGCAACCCGATATCGATCTGGGCCTCGCGCCCGCCGACGCGGGGGTGTCGCGGACCCACGCGATGCTGCGCCTGACCCCCACGGCGCTGACGATCACCGATCTCGGTTCCACCAACGGCACCAGTCTCAACGGCAGCGACGACCTGATCCCCGCCGACACCGCGTTCCCGCTGCGCAGCGGTGACCGGATCCACCTGGGCGCGTGGACCACGATCACCCTGTCCACCGAACCCGGCTGACCCTCGCGCGGACCGTCCGCCGAGGAGCACCCGCGACCGGCTCGGAGGCCGGAGCGAACCGACCGGCCTTCTTGACGGCGTCCTCGGACGCTGCCAGCCTCATGGTGGTGACCGAACGTGCGGTGTACGACCGAGATTCTCGTATCGCGGTGATCGGTGCGGGATTCGGAGGTCTGGGTACCGCGCGTGCGCTGGCCGCCGACGGCTACCGAAATCTTGTGGTGTTCGACGCGCGTGACGAGGTGGGCGGAACGTGGAGCGCCAATCGGTACCCGGGTGTCGCCTGCGACGCACCGTCGCATGTCTACAGCTACGCGAACGGTCCGCGATACGCCTGGTCACGCCGATTCGCCGACGGCGCTCAGATCCAGCGGTACTTGCACGACTGTGTGGTCGATGCGGGACTGCTGCCGCACCTTCGACTCGGCACCCGCGTTACGACGGCATCCTGGACCGGCCGGGACTGGCTGCTGGAATTCCAGGACGGGCAGACGTCCCGTTTCGATTTCGTCGTCTGCGCGACCGGGCAACTGAGTGTGCCCGCCCTTCCGGACATTCCGGGGCTGGCCGATGCCCGGCATGCATCGGCTGTATCGGCGTGCCCCGATCCTGAGACGGCTGGTCGAGAAGACGCTGTGGCTCATGTTCGAGCTCGTCACCGCCGCGTTCTGGAAATGGCCCCGTGCCATGCGACTGTTGGAGCGTCGACACGCGACCGTGCTGGCCGACACCGTCACCGACCTGGCAACCCGCCGGGCGTTGACACCCGATTACCGGGCGGGCTGCAAACGGATCTTGATCTCGAGTACGTACCACGCCGGCTTCAACCGCGACGACGTCCGCTTGGAGACCGTACCGATCACCGCCGTCGACACCGGCGGTATCCGCACCGCCGACGATCATCACGGGGTGGACGTGATCATCTGCGGCACCGGATTCGAGACCGACACGTTCGTCGCCACGATGACGGTGACCGGCCGCGACGGGGTATCACTGCACGAGCGATGGAGTGACGGCGCGACGGCATTCCTCACCGTGTCACCCGAGGAACCGGCCGAGATGCTGGTCCGGCTGGCCACCGACGCCGAGGGCGGACGCTATTTCTATCGCGGAGCCGAGGAGACGCCGACCGAGGCCGCCCGTGACGACGAGGCCGCGGCGCGCCTGTGGATCGAAAGCGGGAAACTGCTGGCCGATCTGGGTTTCCAGCAGGCGCCCCACCCTGGGTGAGAGGTGTGCCACGGTTCGCCGATCGGGTTTGCAACCCTGCCCTCACGTGAGGGCAGGGTTGCGCTCGCTGAGCGATAGCAGCCGCGTACGGTCCGTTCCTGCTGATCCTCGTCGTCGGTCTGGGCGGGTCGGTCGCGCGGATACCGATGGGCGCGCTGGTGGCGGTGATGATCATGGTGTCGGTGGGCACGATGGACTGGCATTCCCTCGCTCCCGCGACACTGCGGCGGATGCCGATCGCCGAGACCACCGTCATGCTGGTGACCGTCGCGGTCACCGTCGTCACCCACAACCTCACCTACGGCGTCATCGTCGGCGTGCTGGTCGCCATGGTGGCCTTCGCGCATCGGGCCGCGCATTCACCGAGGTGGTCGCGGTCCACGAGCCCGACAGCGATGATGTCGGAACTCGCGTGTGCCGGGTGCGCGGGGAATTGTTCTTCGCCTCCAGCAACGACATGGTCTACCAATTCGACTACGTGGGGGATCCGGACAACATCGTGATCGACGATCGTCGGACTGAACCCGGCCTCGATGGCCCGCCACGAACGGTTGTCCGGACATCTGGCGGGCGAGCACTGATATGGGCGGCTTACTCCAGATCGGTCAGGTCGCGGAGCGAACCGAGTTGTCACCGAAGACGATTCGCCACTACGATGAGGTCGGTCTCGTACAGCCCTCGGCACGCTCGCGCGGCGGGTTCCGTCTCTACACCGAAGCCGACGTCGACCGGTTGCTGGTGATCCGTCGCATGAAACCGCTCGGATTCACCCTCGCGGAGATGAAGCGATTGCTCGACACGATAGCGGTACTCGACGACGACGCCGCGACCACCGAGCACCGGGCCGTGGCCCGCGCGGAACTGCTGATCTTCCGGGACAAGGCGTGTGAGAGCGCCGAGCGGCTCCGTCGGCAACTGGCTTACGCCGAGGAGTTCACCGACCTGCTCACCACTCGCACCGGCACCGCGCGGGCCTGATCGTCGAGCACCGGAACATCTCACCCGGGTTCGGACACATCGATCCCTTCGGTGACAGCACCCGCGTAGGCCGCTTCTCGCCGCACCCCACGCAGTTGACGTTCAGCCGCGTCGATGACCTCGATGGCGGTGATGGACAGCAGTCCCGGGTCCGGGTCGGGCGAGTGCGGGTCACCGGCGCGGCCCGACCACAGCGCGATATGGGCCATGCGCTCGGGTCGCGGGCCGGACAGGTTCGGCGGGGTGGGGCCGAAGATCAGCACCGATCGGGTGCCGAATGCCGTGGCCAGGTGGCCGACTCCGGTGTCGCCGCCGATCACCAGTGCCGCGCCCGCGACCGTGGCGGCGAGCTGGCCCAGTGTCAGTTCGCCCGCGACGACACAACTTTCGGGCAGTCCGGCGTGTTCGGCGACGTAGCGGGCCAGCGGTGCCTCGGCGGCGGTGCCGGTGACCAGGACCCGATATCCGGCACCGTGCAGATGTGCGGCGACCAGCGCGAAACGTTCGGCGGGCCAGACGCGCGCGGGCGCGGCGCCGGGGTGGATCACGACGTGGGTGCGCGTGGCGAGGGATCGCGCGGGCGGGGCGAGCGCGAGATCGGTCGGATCGGCCGGGATTCCCGCCGATTCGAGCAGCCTGCACCATCGCGCCGTCTCGTGGACGTGCGTCGGCCACAGCGGGCCGCGCACGCGGGGGAAGTCCGGGTGCCGGTAGCTGATCAGCTGGGCGGGTTCGGTGTCGAGCAGATCGGTGATCGATGCCGGTCCCGCGTCGTGCAGATTCACCGCCGAGGTGGGTGCGGGCGCGTTCCAGCGCAGATCACCGACCAGCGGTGTGGCGTGCAATTCATCGACGCAGCCGGACAATTCGACGATCGGGCGCAGCCAACCCGGTGCGGCGAGCACGAGATGATGGTGTGTGCGCGCGGCGCGGATCGCTCGCAACGCGGGCAGCGCGGTGAGCAGCCCGCCCAGGCCGCGCGTCCGCAGGATCAGGGTGACCGCCTTGGTGCGCCCGCTCATTTCGGCACCAGGATCCCGGTCAGATCCGCTTCCCGGATGGGAGTGTCGGGATTGGCCTGGGCCGAACACATCACCTGGATCGCCGCGAGGGACGCGTCGACGTACTGAGCGCTCGGCGCCGCGTCACCGTTGCTCTCCTGTTCCAGGAATTTGGTGACGGTCACCCGCCGCTTGTCCTGGTCCTGGGCGACGAATTCGCTGCACGGCGTGTCACCGCCCTTGTTGACGGCCTTCTCCGCCTCGGCGCATCCGGTGCTGCACAGCGCCACGGCGGCCGCGGCGATCAATAGGGTCGTTCTCATGTGAATCTCCTGCTGCTGCGAATGTTTCCGGGCGTCTCGGGATCAGAATCCGGCGAGTCCGGAAGCTCCAGTCGCCGATCTCGGCGCCGATCATGTCGCACAGTTGTTTCGCGGCGGCGGGAGTGATCTGATCGGTCTGCGGGAGCTGGGTGCCCGACGGTGCGGGGAAGGTGATCGACACGCTGTTGTCGCCGGGGACCGCGGGGGATTGATCGACTCCGCAGCCCGTGAGCGCGAGACCCGCGCGAGCGCGCACACCGCGAAAACCCCACCACCGGAACCGAATGATCGAATTCGGCCGTTATTCATCCGTCTATCCTTTCGGTGTTATTTCCGATCGGATACCCGGTGCCGTGATCGACAATCAGTGGCCGTGGTCGTCGAATTCCCGGTGATCTTCGTTCTTCTGGACCCGACGATGTTCGGCCCAGACGAGGAATACGCCGCCGACGAGGCACACCACGCCGACGATTCCGCCGATAACGGCCCATCCGGCGAATCCGTAACCTGCGGCGGTCAATGTCAACGCGATGGCGACGATGCCGACCGCGGCGAGGATTATGCCCGGCCAATTGCGGGTGTCCTCGATCGATTCTCCGGCGTGTGTCCGTGTGGTCCGGGTGTGGTCCGGAAAATTCTCCTCGGTCACGATGCCCTCCTCGGTGGTGGCATAGTCGAACTGGGGTCGGTCAACGGCATACCCGGAATTCCGACGGACAATCCCGGCCACCGTGCCACCGCGGGAACATTCCGTTTTCTCGTTCACGCACGAATGTGCCGCGGCCCACTGGGTGGACCGCGGCACATTCGGGGATCGATCACTCACCCGGTGATCATTTGTTCCAGACGGCGGCGACGTAGGTCTTGCTCTGCACCGTGTAGCGGTGCTCGTGCACGAGTCGGTAGCCCTGGCCGGACAGTTGGGCGGCGGTGGCGTCGAATGCCGCGACGGTGATGTCGTGGCGGGCCTGCCAGGCGCGTCCGTCGTTGCGCTCCCAGATGCCGACGAAGCGCGATGTTCCGTTGACCTCGTAGCCGCGCACCAGCGTCAGCCGGTAGCCCTGGGCCAGCAGGGTGTCGAATTCACGCTGGTAGACCGCGGAGTCCAGCCCGTGGCGGGCCTGCCACGCGCGTCCGTCGTTGCGGACCCAGGTGCTGCTGTAGCGGGGGTCGTTACCCCCGGTGACCTGGATATCGCTGATCCGGTAGCCCTGGGCGACCAGGGAGTCGAATTCGGTCTGGTGCGCAGCGCCGGTCAGGTTCGAACGGGTCACGGTCGCGGCGGGCGCCGGGGTGGGAGCTGGCGCGGCGGTGTCGGCGGCGAAGGTGACCGTCCAGTGGCGGCGTTCGCCCTGATAGATCACCGACACTCCGACCTTGTTCAGCGCGCCGTCCAGGATGATCGCGCGGTGTCCCGGCGAATTGGCCCAGAACCGCATGGCGTCGGCCGGTTCGACACCGGTGCCGTAGAAGTTGATCTCCGCGATCTTCGGCGCGTTCGTCGGGACGCCGCACTGGCCGAAACGGGTCTTGATGTCACGGCCGAGGGTGTCGACGTGATCGGCCGGGGAAACCCCGCGTGCCGCGCTGTCGTTGCTCGCCCATTCGGCGGGCCGCGCCATCACGTCGCTGTGGGTGACCGCCTTCAGGCCCGCGTCGGCGCGCATCCGGTTGATCTGGTCGAAGACGGTGCTCTCCTCACCGCGCAACGCCAGGGCGGCCTGGTCGACATCGCAGTTGGTGTACGGCGCCGCCGAGGCGGTCGGTACGGCGAGCAGTCCGGCGCCCGCGACGATGGCGAGTGCGGCGGTGATGGTCTGGATCCTCATGGTGTGTTTCCCCTGGAGTGGTGTGGTTGTTGCACTCAGGGTCCGGTGAGGTTCCAACGAGGAACCAACAGCGCGCCAACGATGCAGCGTGCGGGCACTGCACGGGCCGGAATGGGGGTTCGGCGACCCCGGTCAGCGCGCGACCGCCACGGCGTCGGCGGCGCGGTCGGGGGCCGCGCGGTGGTAGGCGTGCAGGGTGGCGGCCGCGACCCGGTCCCAGTTGTAGCCGGACCGCGCGCGATCGTCGGCGGCCGCGCCCCAGGTGTCACGCAGGGTCGGATCATCGAGCAGGGGGCGCACCGCGCGCGCGACCTCGGCGGGATCGGTGGTCTCGACCAGTCGTCCGGTTACCCCGTCCACGACGGTGTCGCGCATGCCGCCGACGGCGGTGGCCACGACCGGCGTGCGGCAGGCCATGGCCTCGAGCGGCACCAGCCCGAACGGCTCGAACCACGGCGTGCACAGCACCACGTCGGCCGAGCGGTAGAGCCGCGCCATGGCCGCGTGCGAGACCGGCCCCAATATCCGGAATCGTTCGTGCACACCGTGCTCGACCGCGACCCGGCGCAGGCGTCGTCCCTCGCCGTCGCGGTCGAGATCGTCGCCGACGGCACTACCCGCGATGACCAGTTCGGTATCGGGCAGGTCGGACAACGCCCGTATGCCGACATCGAATCCCTTACGCCGCAACAATCGACCGGCCGCGAACAGCCGATGTTTCGCGCCGCGGCTCGCTTTGCCGCCTATGCCGGAGAACTGCGCGGTGTCCACGCCGCCCGGCACCACCGAGGTCCGGAAACGGGGCAGGCCCATCCGGACCAGTTCGGCGGCCTCGTCGGAGCAGGAGGCGAGCACGTGCGCGGCGCGCAGGGCGATGAGGCGTTCGAAACGGATACGCGAGCGCGGGCTGGTGTCGGCCAATCCCTGGTGACGCCGCCGTATCGTGCCGAGTCCGTGGAAGGACACCACGACCGGTAGTCGGTGCGAGCGCGCCGCCAGTTCCGCGGCGAGCGCGGAACTCCAGTAGTGGGCGTGCACCAGGTCGGCGGGATGCAGTGACCAGTGTTTGCGCAGGAAGGTGCCCAACTCCCCGAGGTGCGGCAGGATCTGATCGCGCGACAGCGGCGCGGCCGGTCCCGCGGGCACGTGCACGACGATGTAGCCCTCGCGGGTGACCACCTCGGTCCTGGTGTGCGGATCGTCGCGACGGGTGTACACCGTCACCTGATGCCCGGCGCGCACCAGCGCCGCCGACAGCGCGGCGACGTGGACATTGCGGCCGCCCGCTTCGGGACTGCCCGGTTCGGCGAGGGGGCTGGCGTGGGCGGACACCATGGCGATTCTCACGGCTGACTCCGTTTCTGTTCGGCCCGTCCCGAGCCACGTACGGCATGTGCCGGTTATGCCCGGGGCAGGTGCCCGCAAACACCGTCGGTCCGGGCCCGCGGAACTCGGCCGGCTTGCGTCGCGGCTCGTGACCGTACGGTTTCGGTCCACACCCACCGGGTAAGCGATCTCGAGAGGAAAGCTGCGGTCACACGACTTCGGCTGCCGCCGGCAGCTCTTGACCGCCCCATACCGGCGGCGCGCGAGAGAAGGTGGTGATGGGTATGGGGGACTGGGCTTCCCGATCCTCGACGAAGACGACGACGATAGCGGTGTGCGTGCCGGCGCGGCTGGAGCAGTTGATCATGGTTCGGGCGCTCGCCGAGACCGTCTGCCTCATCGCGGATTTCGCGTTGGACGAGGTGACCGATATTCGCTTGGCACTGGACGAGGTGGCCACGACGCTCGTCCTGGACGCGGCACCGGACACAAATTTGGACTGTCGGTTCAGTTACGACGACGCCAGCATGTTCGTGCACGTGGCGGCGGTGGCGACCTCGGAGGCGGCAGTCGGCCAGGACGGATTCGGCTGGCATATCGTGCGGACGCTGACCGATTCGATCGCGGCGGTGCAGCAGCCCTACGACCACGCGATCGGCGGATACCCGACCCTCGTCGATTTCAGTTGGGTGCGCACGGGGTAGACGATGGCCGGTATTTCGAGATCTCCCGGTGACAGTTACGACAATATCGAGCCACTCTTCGAGAAGGTCACGGCCTTGGCCGCCGACGATCCGCGCCGGGCCGCCTTACGCGACGAGGTGATCCGGCGCTGCCTGCCGCTGGCCGAACATATCGCCAGGAAATTCGCCGGACGCGGGGAGATGTTCGACGATCTGCTCCAGGTCGCGCGTCTGGGCCTGGTGGAAGCGGTGGACCGGTTCGACGTCGCGCGCGGCTCGTCGTTTCTCGCCTTCGCGGTGCCCACCGTCATGGGCGAGGTCCGCAGACACTTCCGCGACCACACCTGGGCGGTACGAGTTCCGCGGCGTACCAAGGAAATCCAGCTGAGTATCGGCCCCGTCGTGGAAACCCTGACCCAACGGCTCGGGCGCGGACCGCGCGCCAGTGAGATCGCCGCCGAACTCGGGGTCGAGTTGAACGAGGTCACCCGGGCCCTGATCGCGGGCAATGCCTACCAGGCCGCTTCCATCGATGCCGTCACCGGCGACGACGACGGCACCGCGCTGCCGATGCTGGACAACCTCGGCGCCGAGGAGGCCTCGTTCCACCTGATCGAGGACTATCTCGCGGTGCGCCCGCTGATCGAGGCGCTGCCCGAGCGCGAACGCCGTGTGTTGATCATGCGATTCTTCGAATCCAAGACGCAGTCCGAGATCGCCGAATCGCTCGGCGTCTCGCAGATGCACGTCTCACGGATCCTGGCGCGAACCCTGCATTCGCTGCGCGAGCAGGCGCTGCGGGACTGAACCGGCTCGGCCCGCGTCCGGTCCGGCCCCGCACCGGGGTCAGTGCAGATCCGGTGGCGTCGGGTCGGTCGGTCCCGGCACCGGAGGCGGCGGCCGATCGGGATTCGGGTTCGGTCCGGGCACCGGCGGCAAGGGCCTGCCCGGTTCGGGCCTCGGATGGGGGACCGGTTCGGGCACCGGCGGCACCGGAGACGGATCCGGTTGCGGCGGAAAGGGTTCCGGTGACGGAATCGGGTCGGGTTCGGGGATCGGCGGTACCGGGTCCGGGGAGGGCCCCGGTGGTGTCGGATCCGGGATCGGCGGCGCCGGTTCCGGTCGATCACCGGGATTCGGGTCGGAACTGTGCATAGCGATCATGTGTCGCGGGTACCCGGTCGTTCATGGGCAAACCACAGGAAGCCCCCGGTTCCCCGTTCCGAACTCCCTTACACCGCGGCTCAGGTCACAGTCGACGCCGAGTTTGTCCGCGTATGCCATCGGGTACGCCGTCACCAACCGGATATCCGTCGTTCAGCGCTCAGAAGGGGTCGTCATGAACTATCAGCGACGACCGAGCTCCCGGCAACCGATTCCCGCGCCGGGCCGTTCACGGTCGCTCCCCGCCAGCCAGGAACTCGATTCGCTCGGAGACAGACCTCGGTACGTCCAGAGACCACCGCGCACCGTCCCGACCCTGGTCACCCGGGATCACGAGGTCATCCGCCGCTGGGCCGAACAGCGCGGCGCGCGACCGGCCACCATGCCGGGCAGCGAATACAACGGCCACCTGGGTGTGCTGCGTTTCGATTTCCCCGGCTATGGCGGCGCGGTGCTGCGCCCGGTGGACTGGGAAGAATGGTTCGCCACCTTCGACGAACGTCGACTCGAGTTCCGCTACCAGGATCAGCGTGCCGACGGCAGCCGAAGCAATTTCAACCGCCTGGAGAGTCCGCCGGAACAGTAGCGCCCCGGGTACCCGTAACCACCCGCCCCCACCTCGGACGTGGGGGCGGTGTCGTGTCCGTAGGGCGTCGACCAGCGACGACAGGTGATGTTTGTGTCTCGGATGTGCGGGTATTCCGTGGGTTGGCCGGTTGGGCCGGAAGGCGGAAATGTCGCGTCGGCACACGGATGCGGTTCTCCGCACCGGGTCGCGCGTCCGCGTGTCTGTATGGGATGAGGTCGAGGGTGCGCAGCGAGGTGTGGTCATGACGGCGAATCTGATGATCGTGGACGACGACGCCGAGGTACGCGAAGCGTTACGACTGGCGATGGAGGACGAGGGCTACGACGTGTCCGAGGCCGAGGAGGCCGAGGACGCGCTGACCCGTCTGCGCAGCAACGGCGCGCCCGACGTGATGATCGTGGAGTTGATGCTCGGCGACATGGACGGCTTCGACTGCATCCGCGAGATCCGCCGGGACCACGACGTGCCGATCATCGTCGTCAGCACGCGCGACGACACCCACGACGTGGTGGCGGCGCTGGAAGCGGGCGCCGACGACTACGTCACCAAACCGTTCGAGATCAAGGAGATCTCCGCGCGGATGCGCGCGTTGCGCAGGCGCGCCCGGCTGACCGCCGAACGGGAATCCGCGGGCCGGGAGTTGCTGCTGGACGGTCACCCGGACGCCCCGCTGATCCTGGATCGCGACGGCGGCGCGGTGCGCCGAGGCGAGGAGGAGATCCGCCTCACCATCACCGAATTCCGATTGTTGTGCGAACTCGCGGAAACGCCGGGCCGGGTACTGAGTCGTCCGGTACTGCTCGAACGCATATGGGACGACAATTTCTTCGGCGACGAACGCATCGTCGATGTCCATATGCGACGGCTGCGCACCAAGATCGAGCGCGACCCGTCCGCACCGTCCATTGTCGTCACCGTGCGCGGTCTCGGGTACCGACTCGATATTCGCCGCTGATATTCCCGTCGCCCGCGAACCTCGTTTCAAACGTCGTACGTGTCACAAAAAACGGCCTACTGCCTGCGGTTGTGTTCCGGTCGTAACACAACCGCAAAGAGATCGACCACTTCACCTCAAAGTTGCCCGGCAAACCTGGAGATGTACTGCCACCCCGACTTGGGAGTTGTATGTCATTACCAACTTTGTCCGATAGGCGCGCCACCACGGTGCTTCGACCCCCGCGGGTCGGCGACGGCGCCCAGATCTGGCGGATCGCCAAGGATTCGCACGTTCTCGACGTGAACTCCAGCTACGCCTACCTGCTCTGGTGTCGGGATTTCGCGGGCACGTCCGTGGTCGCCGAAGTCGACGGCCGCGTGGCCGGATTCGTCATCGGCTACCTGCGTCCGCAAGATCCGGAGACGGTATTCGTCTGGCAGGTGGCGGTCGACCGCTCCCAGCAGGGGAGAGGCACCGGTACCGCACTGATCGAGAAACTGCTCGACAGCGTTGCCTCACATGGTGTTTCGGCGCTCGAAACCACTGTTTCGCCGGACAATCCGGCATCGATAGCGATGTTCGCCTCGGTGGCTCGCCGTCGTGGTCATGCCATGACACGCAAGCCGCTGTTCGATTCGGGGGCCTTCCCCGATCACCACGTCGCCGAGGATCTGTACCGCATCGCACCGACCGCTCAGGAGGAACTCCGATGATCACCGCCGAAACCACCATTTTCGACGAGCTGGAATCGAATGTGCGCGGCTACTGCCGGGCCTGGCCCACGGTGTTCACCACCGCGAAAGGCAGCTGGCTGCGCGACGAGGACGGCAAGGAATACCTCGACTTCTTCGCGGGCGCCGGAGCGCTCAACTACGGGCACAACAATCCGGTGCTCAAACAGCCGTTGCTCGACTATATCGCCGGTGACGGCATCACCCACGGTCTGGACATGTCGACCGCGGCCAAACGCAGGCTGCTCGAATCGTTGCGCGACACCATCTTCGCGCCGCGCGGCCTGGACTACAAAGTGCAGTTCCCCGGCCCGACCGGAGCCAACGCGGTGGAGGCGGCGCTGAAATTGGCGCGCAAGGTCACCGGCCGCGAGACGATCCTCAGTTTCACCAACGCTTTCCACGGCATGACGCTGGGCGCGCTGTCGGTCACCGGTAACGCCGCCAAACGCGCGGGTGCGGGCGTGCCGCTGGTGCATGCCGCGCATATGCCCTACGACGGCTATTTCGACAACACCACCGCCGACTTCCAGTGGATGGAACGAGTTCTCGACGACTCCTCCTCCGGTTTCGACCGGCCCGCCGCGGTGATCGTGGAGACCGTGCAGGGTGAGGGCGGCGTGAACGTGGCGCGGGTGGAATGGCTGCGCCATCTCGCCGGCCTGTGCGCCGAGCGCGAGATCCTGCTGATCGTCGACGACGTGCAGATGGGATGCGGTCGCACCGGCCCGTTCTTCTCCTTCGAGGTCGCCGGGATCACCCCCGATATCGTGACGTTGTCGAAGTCGATCAGCGGTTACGGTCTGCCGATGGCGCTGGTGCTGTTCAAGCCCGAACTCGATCAGTGGGCTCCGGGTGAGCACAACGGCACCTTCCGCGGTAACAACCCGGCTTTCGTCACCGCGCACACCGCGTTGCAGCACTTCTGGTCCGACGACGCGTTGCAGATCTCGACCGAGACCAAGGGCGCGCGGATCGCGGGCGCGCTCGGCGAGGTCGCCGAACACTTCCCCGGCATCAGCACTCGCGGCCGCGGATTCGTCCAGGGCATCGTCTTCGAGGATCCGTCGCAGGCGGGCAAGGTCTGCCAGGTGGCCTTCGAACGCGGTCTGCTGGTCGAGACCTCCGGATCGAGCGACGAGGTGGTCAAACTGCTGCCGCCGCTGACCGTCACCGACGACGAGGTCGATCGCGGTTTGCAGGTGCTCACCGGCGCCATCGATACGGTGTGCACCGGCTGGGGCCGACTGCATCATCGCGGTACAGTCGAGGGAGGTGCGCGCGCGTGATCGTTCGCAGCACCGACGAGATCACCGGCACCGAACGCGATGTCGCGGGTACGGGCTGGCGCAGCAAACGCATCGTGCTCGGCGGCGACGGTGTCGGATTCTCCTTCCACGAGACCACCATCGAGGCCGGGACCGAACATCTGTTCCACTACCAGCATCATGTCGAGGCGGTCTGGCTGGTCGAGGGCGAGGGTTCGCTCACCGATCTGGACAACGACGTCGTCTACGAGCTGGGCCCGGGATCGATGTATCTGCTGAACGGTCACGAGCGCCATCGCCTGGTCGCACGGACCAGGATGCGGATGATGTGTGTTTTCAACCCTCCTGTCACCGGTCAGGAGGTTCACGACAGCAACGGCGTCTACCCGCTGGTCGCCGCAGAAGTCGGGTGAGGAATGGTACTGCAACACATGACCGAATTGGCCGATCGCTACCCGACCCGGCTCGGTGCGCCGGGTCGGTGGGTGGAGCGGTCCGATCCCACGGTGTGGGGCACGATCGAGACCCCCGAACTCGCGGGATTCGCGACCGAGGGTTTCGCCGCGGTGGAGGATCTGCTGACACCGGCCGAGGTGGCCGAATTCAGCGCCGAGATCGGGCGCCTGGCCGCCGATCCGGACCTCGCCGACGACGATCGGCTGATCATCGAGAAATCCTCACGGCGGGTGCGCTCGATCTTCGAGGTGCACAAGCTCAGTGCGGCGGTGGCGGATCTGGTGCGCGAGACCAGGATCGCCGGTCTCGCGCGGCAGGTGCTCGGTTCACCGGTTTACCTGCATCAGACCCGGATCAACTACATGCCCGGATTCCGTGGCACCGGTTTCTACTGGCATTCCGATTTCGAGACCTGGCACGCCGAGGACGGGATGCCCGCGCCGCGTGCGGTGAGTCTGTCGATCGCGTTGACCGACAACTATCCGGTCAACGGGAGTCTGATGGTGATGCCGGGTTCGCATCGCAGCTTCGTCGGTTGCCAGGGCACCACCCCGGCGGAGAACTACCGGGAATCGTTGCGGGAGCAGGAGATCGGGGTGCCGACGCAATCCGATATCGCCGATCTGGCCGCCCGGCACGGGATCGTGCAGTTCACCGGCAGGGCCGGGTCGGCGCTGCTGTTCGATTCCAACATCATGCACGGCTCGTCGGACAACATCACCCCGTTCCCGCGTTCGAATATCTTCTTGGTCTTCAACAGCGTCGAGAACACCCTCGTCGACCCGTTCGCCGCTCCCGCACCGCGACCGACCTACATCGCGGCCCGGGATTTCACCCCCGTGTAGGGCGTCGCACCGTGGGTGCTCCGAGGGCGGAACACGCACGGCGCGAACGCTGTAGCCACCATCGGGCAATCGCTAGCTGTTTGACCTATGTGTTACCGCTAGGTACAAATATGGGATCAGCCGACCCGACCAGAGCGGGCAGGCCCGGAAGAAATGCAAACCGTTGGTCACCGATGTCATCACCGTTGATGCCGAATACGCCGTCGAACGCCGGGCGATGTGGGATCTGCTCATGGACCCGCAGACCTACCCGCGCATGTTCCGCGGCGTCGAGGTGTACGAACGCGCCGAAACCGCCGAAGGGCAACCGATTCCGGCGGTACCGGGAGGCCGCTTGGTCGGCCCGACCGCCACGGGCCCGGTCTACCTGGTCGTCACCGACCTCGGCGAGGTCTTCGAACTCCAATGCCCGCACGCGGGCAGTTTCGCCTCGATCCGATTGCGCGACAACGCGACCGAGGACACCGTCGGCACCCATATCACCGTCACCTTCATCGGACTCGGGCGCATGGGCGAGGATATCGCCTCGCGCGAGCGCGCCGAGATCACCGAATGGACCGCCGCCGGACTCGACCGCGTCGCCGACGTCCTGCTCCGCGCGCCCACCTCGGTCCTGGTCAACGGTGAGGATTCACCGGCCCGGCTCCAGGTCGGCATCGCCCGGCAACTGGTCAGCACCGGCGTCATACGCAGCTACCGACCCGACCGCGGAATCAGACAACTCGGCGGACTCGCCAAATGGGGTTTCACCCTCGCGGGCGGGTACGCGGCCGCCGCTGCCTACACCCCGGACCGGCCCGCCGTCATCGACGCGGCCACCGAATACACCTTCTCCGAGGTGCATCGGCGCACCCACCGCCTCGCCGCCACGCTGGCTTCCCTCGGTTTCGACGAGCACACCGCCATCGGTGTGCTTTCGCGCAACAGCGCGGCCATGGTCGACTGTATGGTCGCTGCGGGCAAGGCGGGCGTGGACGCGGTCCTGCTCAATACCGGGCTCTCCGCGCTACAGATCCGCGAGGTCGTGGCCCGGCACGAACTCGCCGGAATCTTCCGCGACGACGAATTCGAACCGCTGCTGCACGGCGTGAGTCCCGATATCCCACGCTACTCCACCTCGCCCCCGGCGCCCGGCGGCCCGGTGACCGTCGACGAACTGGTCGACTACGACGCACCGCATTTCTCCCGTCCCGCGCAACCCGGTCGGCTGATCGTGCTCACCTCCGGCACCAGCGGCACGCCGAAAAGCGCGCGTAGACCCCAGCCCAAGGGTTTCGGCACCGTCGCCGCGCTGTTGTCGCGCATCCCGTTCCGGATGGACGAGACCATGCTGATCCCCGCGCCGCTGTTCCACACGTGGGGTCTGGCCGCCTTGCAGATCAGCACACCGATCCGGGCGAGTGTGGTCCTGACCGAACGTTTCGACGCCGAGGAATGCCTGCGCCTGATCCACGACCACCGGATCACCGCCATGATCGTGGTCCCGGTGATGGTGAACCGAATCCTCGATCTGCCGCGCTCGGTACTCGACCGCTACGACACCTCCAGCCTGCGTGTGGTCGCCAGTTGCGGCGCGCCGCTGGATGTCTCGACCGTGCGACGGTTCATGGACATCTTCGGCGACGTCCTCTACAACGTGTACGGCTCCACCGAGGTCTCCTGGGCCACCATCGCCGACCCCGCCGATCTGCGCACCGCGCCGACCACCGCGGGCAGGCCGCCACTCGGTACCAAACTCGCGGTACTGGACCGGAATCTGCGCCCGGTGCCGCGCGGGGTGACCGGGCGTCTCTTCGTCAGCAACCACATGCTGTTCGACGGTTACACCGACGCCGCCCCGCCGACCGAATCCGGTGACATGCTCGACACCGGCGACCTCGGCTACATCGACGCCGACGGGCTGGTCTTCGTCGCGGGCCGCGACGACGAGATGATCATCTCCGGCGGCGAGAACGTCTTCCCCCGCCCCGTCGAGGAGGCGCTGTCGCTGCTGCCGCAGGTCAGCGAGGTCGCCGTGGTGGGGGTTCCCGACCGCGAATTCGGTCAGCGTCTGGCCGCTTTCGTCGTCACCCGTGAAGGGGCGGGTCGCCTGGACCGCGACATGATCCGCGACTACATCCGTCATCGGCTGAGCCGGTTCTCGGTGCCGCGCGATGTCACCTTCCTCGACGCCCTCCCACGCAACGCCACCGGAAAGATTCTCAAACGCGTCCTGGTCCAGGCGGGTTGAGGCTCAGTTGGTCCGAGGAGCATCGGCGGCGGCTCGGCGGCGGACGGTGCGCTCCAGGATCCCGAGGGTGGCTTTGAGGGCGGACCGGGGAACTACCGGGAAGGTGGGCCGTTGTTTCAACTTCTCATCGATCTGTGACCAGTCGCCGACCGGTTACCCAACCGGGGCTTCGCTGTTCCCTCCTTCTCCCACGACCGCTGGCAGGAGATCGCGGAGGCCCGCCGAACCATCGAACCGGTCCTGCTACGCATGTCCATTGAGCGCGGCGATCTCGAGTGGGAGGCCAGGGTGCGAGCCGCCCACCATCGCCTTGCTCACACTCCCGCGTACGTGCCGGGGGAGGGTGAGCACTACAGCGAGGCATGGTCGGAGTCGCACAGCCTCTTCCATCGCGCTCTGGTCGAGGGCTGCGGCAACCCGGTCCTGCTGGAAACCTTCGACCGGATGTGGACCGCGAGCGAGCTTGCCCGCCGCTGGTCGGCCCGCCGCAATCCCGACCGCGACGGCGTGGACGAACACCGCCGACTCGAGGAGGCGGTACTGGCGCGTGACGCCGATACCGCCGCCGAGGCATTGACCCAGCACCTCACCCTGACCGCGGCCGGACTGAAACCGTAACCCCCGGAACACCGCTCGTGTCAGAGCACAAGTTCACGTGGACATCGATCCAGTTGCCCGGTGAGACCGATCCCACCGGCTGATCGAGCCGCACCCCGGCCCGCACGCAGGCGGCGCGTACCCGGCGAGCCGGGAAGGCCCGCGACAGCGAGGCGGCGAAAGAGCCTCCCACGCCGGAGAATCCGAGTTCGACCATGCGGTGGTAGCCCGGCATCGCCCGCGCGGGAAGTAGGGGAACCGGTCGGGTCCGCAGACGAAGGACGGCCGCGTCGACACGCGGGATCGGACGGAACTGCCTCCGGTCGACGCGCAATCCCAGCTCGAACGCGGTAGTGGGCCAATGGGTGACGGCGAGTTTGGTCCAGCGCCCGTAGTCGCCGGAATGTTTGCGGGCGAATTCGCGCTGGGTGAGCAGCGTCGCCGAGGTCAGATTCGGTGCCGCGACACACCACCGCACGATATCGGTGCTGCTCGCGAAGGGGATGTTGGCGACCACCGCGAACGGTTCGCGCGGTGCGGTCACCGAACGGAAATCCCGGTGGCAGCAGCGAATACGGTGGTCGCCCGCATAGCGGTCGCGTAGGCGCGCGGCGTAGTGGCCGTCTATCTCGTAGGCGAGGACGCGCCCCGCCGTGGCCAGCAGCCGGTCGGTGAGCATGCCGTCACCGGGGCCGATCTCCACGACGAGGTCCTCGGCGCCGACACCGGACGAACGCACCAGCGCCGCGGCGATGCCGGGATTGGCGAGGAAGTTCTGTGACAGGAGTTTGCGGGCACCGACCGGCCGGGTCGTGCGGGCGCGAGAAAGCGAACGGGACATGGGTGTCCTCCGGAGGGAGTGGACGAATCAGGAAAAGTGATTCGCCCGGGCCCATGCCGAGCACGGCGAAGACCACCGCCTCACGCTCGATCCGGCCTCGATGAGAAGGGGCCGTGAGCGGACCTGCGGGAATCGGCGCAACCGATCAGGACGTCGTGAAACGACGGCGCGACATCGCAGGGGTGAGCCGAACCCGGCTCACCCGATCAACGGAGCCGGAAACCCGGTGCGGCGCTGTGCGCGGGCTGAGCCCGGGCCACCGTGCGCAGTCGGATGTAATACGCGACGACCGCGCACACTCCGGTCGATGTAGGACTACCACCCATATCGACAAACCTAACTCCGACCCGGTCGGCCCCGAAAGCGATTTTCCGCCGACGTGTCGAAACTCGGATGCGACACGGCGCGCTCCCGGGCAGACTGCCCAGCATGAATGTGAGTTCGGTCGACGAACTGGTCCAGATCATCGAGGCCGGGCATCGCGTGAAATATCTGCATTTCTGGGGGCACAGGCCGGCGCGTGACGGTGGTGTGGGGCAGGGCTGCTTGAGTCAGTGGTGGGAAGCGGAGTTCACGGAGGACGACGCGGTGTTCGCCAGCGCCGAGCATTACATGATGTGGCGCAAGGCGACGCTGTTCGACGATGTCGCGACCGCGGAGCGTGTACTGGCGGCGGGGCATCCGAAGCAGGCGAAGGATCTCGGGCGCGAGGTTCGTGGTTTCGACGAGAACCGGTGGAACGCACATCGTTTCGAGATCGTGGTGGCGGGAAGTACCGCGAAGTTCGCCCAGCACGCCGAGTTGGGCGCGTATCTGCTCGGCACCGGGGATCGGGTCCTGGTCGAGGCCAGTCCGGTGGATCGGATCTGGGGGATCGGGTTGGCCGCCGACGATGTCCGCGCCGAGGATCCGCGGCGATGGCGCGGCCTGAACCTGCTCGGCTTCGCGCTGATGCGGGCCCGTGCGGCGTTGCGGGAGGCTCAGCTCATCGAATGACCCGATTGTGTGGCGCGCTCCTCGGCCGCGTGGACACGCCACCTCTCGGCTTCGGCGTGATCGCCTTGCCTGGCGAGCAGTTCGGCCAGACCGGCCATGGCGCGCGGTTCACGCAGTCGCGCGGCCGAACGCCACCAACTCTCGGCCCCGGCGACATCTCCGCGCCGTAACCGCACCACGCCCAGGTCGTAGGCGGCGATCGGATGTCCCGCCGCGGCGGCCTGTTGCCACAGTTCGCACGCCTGGTCCTCCTCGCCGCGGTTGTACATCGCTTCGGCGAGGTCGTAGAGGGCGTTCCGGTAGCCGACCTCGGGGGTGTTGGCGGGGCGCGGCGGCTCCGTGGTCGGGACGGTGGCGGGCTCGCCGCGTCGTTCGTCGAGTCGGTAGACCGGGGGCGCCTGCTCCTGCGGGTTCGGGGCTTGCTGCGGTTCGGGTAGGGCTCGCGGCTGTTCGGGTAGCGCGGCCGGTTCCGGACGTTCGGCGGGCGCGGTGCTGAAGCCGACGACCAGGTTGGCGAAATTCGGCGGTCCCTCACCGATGCTGCACCACAGCGCGATTCGCCCGTCGGGGACGTCCTCGACGAGGATGCCGTAGTTGCCCGACCAGGATTTCTTGATCCCGAGTTCGTCGACCCATACCGGGGTGAGGGTGAATGTCGCGTCGGGCCCGGTCGGGGTGAGTTCGAAGGTGACGCCGCCGTGCAGGGCGGTGCTCCACACGTCGACGTTGTCGGCCTGCCTGCCCTCGAGGTCGACGAACCCGTTCACCACCGCGAGCGCCATGCCGTGGCCGCGCAGTCCGGCGGGCGGGGCCGCCGACAGCAGGGTCAGGGTCAGGGCGAGGGGTGCCGGTCCGAGTCGCTCGGTGAACATCGGGTAGATCATGCTGCCGCTCCACCGGATCGGCTCCGCGCTCTGATAGAGGGCGGCGAGCGGTGGCTTGTTGGTCGAATTCTGGGTGTGCCACTGCGAATACGACTTGTCCATCGGTCGCTTCTCACCTCTCCACGATCTCTGCGCGTTCCTCGTCGCCCGCCGTTGACGCTGTGCGGCGGGTACAACGTACTCGCCGTGGTGCGACTCGGCGCGCCGATCGGTCGCCTATTCCCGGGCGCGACGAGGACTGTTATGAAACAGAGTTCTCCGGTTGCCCCCGAAAGGACCGCGCGGACGCGTTCGCGTGTGCGGGAGCCGGTCCGAACAGCAAGCGCCGGAGGGTGATCCGACATATCGCCGAATAACAACCAAGCGCTTGCTACGCTCGCTCGATGATCCCCACGCTCGTCTGGGGCACCGGCAACGTGGGCCGAGCGGCCATCCGCGCCGTGGATGCCCATCCGGCCCTGGAACTCACCGGTGTCCTCGTCCACGACCCGGGCAAGGTCGGGCGCGACGCGGGCACCCTGGCCGGACTCGACGAAGTACTCGGCGTCACCGCCACCGCCGATATCGACGCGGCGCTGGCGACCGGCCCGCGCGCGGTGGTCTACGCCGCCTCCGGCGATATCCGCCCCGACGACGCGCTCGCCGATATCCTGCGTGCCCTGCGCGCGGGCGCGGTCGTGGTCACCCCCGCGCTGTATGCCCTCTACGATCCCCGCAACGCCCCGGCCGAACTGCGCGAACCCGTTCTCGACGCGATCGCGCACGGCGGTGGGTCGCTGTTCGTCTCCGGCGTGGACCCCGGCTGGGGGAACGACGTGCTGCCCCTGCTCGTCAGCGGACTCGCGGGCACCATCGACGTCATCCGCTGCCAGGAGATCTTCGACTACTCCACCTACGACCAGCCCGATTCGGTCCGCTACCTCGTCGGCATGGGCCAGCCGATGGACTACGAGCCGCCGATGCTGCTGCCGTCGGTGCCCACGATGGTGTGGGGCGGGCAGATCCGGCTCATGGCACGCGCGCTCGGCGTCGAACTCGACGACATCCGCGAAACCCTCGACCGACGCGCACTCGACACCACCGTCGACACCGCCCACATGGGCGCCTTCGACGCGGGCACGCAGGGCGCGGTGCGTTTCGAGGTCCAGGGGGTCATCGACGGACAACCCCGCATCGTCATCGAACACGTCACCCGCATCCACCCGACCTGCGCACGCGACTGGCCGACACCACCCGACGGCGACGGCGCGCACCGCGTGATCATCGAGGGCAGACCACGTATCGAGGTCAGCGTCGAAGCCACCGACGAGGGCGGCAACCGCGCCGCGGGCGGCAACGCCACCGCGGTGGGCAGGCTCGTCGGCGCGATCGACTGGCTCGTGGCGGCCGAGCCCGGACTCTACGACGCATTGGATGTCCCGCTGCGGCCCGCAGTCGGCAAACTCGGAAGGAAGTACCGATGATCATCGACCTGCCCGAGGGGAAAGACCCGATCGGTTACGTCTGGGGCGAGATGGTGCCCGGTATCGGCATCGCCGCCTCGGCGTTCTCGCTGTCGGTCTACGAACATTCGACCCTGGGCCTGCGCGAATTCGAGGCCGCCCGGCTGCGGATCGCCCAGATCAACGGCTGCGTCTTCTGCCTGGACTGGCGCACCGAACGCGACGGGGTGAAAGTCGAGGCGGAATTCGCCGACGCGGTCACCGAGTGGAAGACCACCGAACTCTTCGACGACCGCACCCGTCTGGCCGCCGAGTACGCCGAACGCTACGCCACCGACCACCACAATCTCGACGACGAATTCTGGGCGCGGATGTTCGCCCACTACACCCAGGCCGAAGTCGTCGAACTGAGTATGAGCATCGGCTCGTGGCTGGCGTTCGGGCGTCTGAACCACGTGCTCGGACTCGACACTGTCTGCGTCCTGCCGGGCCACTGACCCGCCGCGCACCACACAACGCCACTGGGCATCTCCGTGCCGATATGGCACGATTTTCCAGGTGACCAGTACTCCCGCGACCGCTCATCACCTGCGTGAGCTCGCCCGGCTGCGCCGCGTCCGCGACCGGATGGACCGCGAGTACGACAAACCCCTCGACGTGGAGGCGCTGGCCCGTGGCGAGAACATGTCGGCGGGCCACCTCAGCCGCGAATTCCGTCGCGCCTACGGCGAATCCCCGTACTCCTATCTGATGACGCGCCGCATCGAGCGCGCGATGGCGCTGCTGCGCCGCGGCGATCTCAGCGTCACCGAGGTCTGCTTCACCGTCGGCTGCTCGTCGCTCGGCACCTTCAGCACCCGCTTCACCGAATTGGTCGGCGTGCCGCCGAGCACCTACCGACGCGAGGCCGCCGCCGAGACGGCGGGAATGCCCTCGTGTGTGTCCAAACAGGTGACACGACCGGTCAGGAATCGAGAAGCACCGGTAACCGGGTAGCTATTAGCCTGACTGTCATGGACATCACCATTCACTCGAGCTTCCTGCCGCAGGACGATCCGGACGCCGCCCTGGGGTTCTACCGCGACACCCTCGGCTTCGAGGTGCGCAACGATGTCGGATACAACGGTCTGCGCTGGCTCACCGTCGGCCCGGTCGGTCAGCCCGCGACCTCGATCGTGCTGCACCCGCCTGCCGCCGATCCCGGTATCACCGAGGACGAGCGCCGCGTCATCGCCGAGATGATGGCCAAGGGCAATTACGGCCACATCATCCTGGCCACCACCGACCTCGAGACCGTTTTCGACAAGGTGCAGGCCAGCGGCGCCGAAGTCGTGCAGGAGCCGACCGATCAGCCCTACGGTGTGCGCGACTGCGCCTTCCGCGACCCCGCGGGCAATCTGATCCGCATCAACCAGCTGGACTGAGCCACCGGGCGACCGGTCCCGGTCGCGCGCGGGTCGAGCCCCGGGCCGGAATCGCTGGACCGGAAACCCGGCCCGGAATCCACCGACCGCATCGAACGAGGAAGCACGCACGCACCCGTGCTCCGCCCGAACAGAGGGAGACCCATGAGCACGGCCACCAGGTCCGGGGCGAATGCACCCGAGCGGCATCTCGCCGACAGTCACGACCTGATCCGCGTGCACGGCGCGCGCGTGAACAACCTGAAGGACATCAGCGTCGAACTGCCCAAGCGCAGGCTCACCGTGTTCACCGGCGTGTCCGGCTCGGGCAAGAGTTCGCTGGTCTTCGCCACTATCGCCGCCGAATCGCAGCGAATGATCAACGAGACCTACAGCGCGTTCGTGCAGGGTTTCATGCCGACGCTGGCCCGCCCCGAGGTCGACGTGCTCGATGGGCTGACGACGGCGATCATCGTCGACCAGGAGCGGATGGGTTCGGATCCGCGGTCCACGGTCGGCACCGCCACCGACGCCACCGCGTTGTTGCGCATCCTGTTCAGCCGTCTGGGCAAACCCCATATCGGCTCGCCGAGCGCGTACTCCTTCAACACTCCTTCGGTGCGGGCCAGCGGCGCGATCACCGTCGAGAAGGGCAACAGCAAAACCGTCAAGGCCACGTTCAGCAGAACCGGCGGCATGTGTCCGCGCTGTGAGGGCCGTGGCTCGGTCACCGATTTCGACCTGACCCAGCTATACGACGACAGCAAATCCCTCAACGGCGGCGCGCTGACCATCCCCGGTTACAGCGTCGACGGCTGGTTCGGTCGCATCTTCAGCGGCTGCGGTTTCTTCGACGCGGACAAGCCGATCAACAAATTCACCAAGAAACAACTGCACGACCTGCTCTACAAGAAGCCAACCAAGATCAAGGTCGACGGCATCAACCTCACCTACGAGGGACTGATCCCGAAAATCCAGAAGTCGATGCTGTCCAAGGACGTCGACGCGCTGCAACCGCATATCCGCGCCTTCGTCGAGCGGGCGATCACCTTCACCACCTGCCCCGAATGCGACGGCACCCGCCTGAGCGCCGAAGCCCGCTCCTCCAAGATCGGCAAGGTCAATATCGCCGACGCGTGCGCCATGCAGATCAGCGATCTGGCCGAATGGGTGCGCGGCCTGGACGAACCCTCGGTCGCCCCGCTGCTGACCACGTTGGGCCACACCCTGGACTCGTTCGTGGAGATCGGACTCGGCTACCTGTCGCTGGACCGGCCCTCGGGCACCCTGTCCGGCGGTGAAGCCCAGCGCACCAAGATGATCCGCCACCTGGGGTCCTCGCTCACCGACATCACCTACGTCTTCGACGAACCCACCGCCGGGCTGCACCCGCACGACATCCAGCGGATGAACGACCTGCTGTTGCGCCTGCGCGACAAGGGCAACACCGTGCTGGTGGTCGAGCACAAACCGGAGACGATCGTGATCGCCGACCACATCGTGGATCTGGGCCCCGGTGCCGGAACCGGCGGCGGCACCGTCTGTTTCGAAGGCACCGTCGACGGTCTGCGCGCCAGCGACACCATCACCGGCCGCCATTTCGACGACCGCGCCGCCATCAAATCGACGGTGCGCGAATCGACCGGCGCGCTGAAGATCCGCGGCGCGTCGGCGAACAACCTGCGCAAGGTCGACGTCGACATTCCACTCGGTGTCCTCGTGGTCGTCACCGGTGTCGCGGGCTCGGGCAAGAGTTCGCTGGTGCACGGATCGATCCCGGCGGGCGATGACGTCGTCTCGATCGACCAGACCGCGATCCGCGGCTCACGGCGCAGCAACCCGGCCACCTACACCGGCATGCTCGACCCGATCCGCAAGGCGTTCGCCAAGGTCAACGGCGTCAAACCCGCACTGTTCAGCGCGAATTCGGAAGGCGCGTGCCCGGCCTGCAACGGCGCGGGCGTCATCTACACCGATCTGGCGATGATGGCGGGAGTCTCCAGTGTCTGCGAGGAATGCGAGGGCAAACGGTTCGACGCCTCGGTCCTCGAGTACCGGCTCGGCGACCGCGACATCAGCGAAGTGCTCGCGATGTCGGTGGCCCAGGCCGAAGAATTCTTCGGCCCCGGCGACACCGCGATCCCGGCCGCGCACAAGATCCTCGAGCGCCTCGCCGACGTCGGCCTCGGCTACCTCACCCTCGGCCAGCCGCTGACCACCCTGTCCGGCGGCGAACGCCAACGCCTCAAGCTCGCCACCCATCTGGGGGAGAAGGGCGGCATCTACGTCCTGGACGAGCCCACCACCGGCCTGCACCTGGCCGACGTCGAACAGCTGCTGGGCCTGCTCGACCGCATCGTCGATTCCGGCAAATCGGTGATCGTGGTCGAACACCACCAGGCCGTCATGGCCCACGCCGACTGGATCATCGACCTGGGCCCGGGAGCGGGCCACGACGGCGGACGTGTGGTCTTCGAAGGCACGCCCGCCGATCTGGTCGCCGATCACACCACCCTCACCGGCAAGCACCTGGCTGCCTATATCGGGGCTTGACGAGTCCGGTCCGGCAACTGCGCCCACCTCGGGCATCAGCATTGCCCGAGGTGGGCGCAGTCGTCGAAGCGATACGTCGCCAGTGGATTTCGTCGCGCGGCCGCCGGTCAGCGGTATTCCGGACCGGCGAGGGGGTCACCTCGCATGCCGACCCGCGAGCAACTCTGCCGCGAACCGGTCGGTCGGCAAAATGGTTGGTGCCCAATGGAAACAGTCTGTGAGTATGATCCTCCGACGTGGATCCTGTTGTGCCGGAACATTTCGGCGTGAGGTATCGGTTCGAGTACGCGATCACGCTGCTCAGGAGGTGCCCGGGTGCGGAACGCCGACCCGTCGCGTCGGCCGCCGTCGCCCGGTCGACAGTAGATCTACGCCTACGTGCAGAGGCGTGACATCGCGTTCACGTCACGCGGGCGTGTCTTCGACATCCACAGCTTTCGTCGGCCGACACGACAACTCCGTGCCAATGGCACACGCACGAGATCGCTCAGCACATCGTCGAATTCCTGTCCCATATCTGGAGTCGTGCATTGACAACACCACCTGAAACTCACCCGACCTCGGTCGACTATTCCGAAGCGTCGCCGACCGTCATCGGCGGGGACCATGCTCCGGTTCCGCTGTACACCCCGGAGTTCGCCGCCGACCCACACGGGTTCTACGCCGCGATGCGCAAGGCGTTCGGTCCGCTCGTACCGGTGGAATTGTCGCCGGGGATTCCGGCCACGTTGGTGATCGGCTACTCCACAGCCGTGCGGATCTCCAACGATCCCGTGCACTTTCCCGCGGACCCGCGAGTCTGGGAGAAGGATGTGCCCGCCGACTGCCCGGTCCTGCCGATGCTCCAGTACCGACCGAACGCGTTGCGTAGTGCGGGGCAGGCCCACGCGCGCTTTCGGAAGGCGAGTGTGGACAGCATCGACGCCATCTACCTGTTCAACCTGCTCGCCGACATCGAGCAGATCGCCATCCCGGTGATCAACGCGTTCTGCCTGGACGGGCGGGCCGATCTGATCAGCCAGTACGCCTTTCCGGTGACCTTCGCCTATCTCAACGCCATGGTCGGATGTCCCGACGATATCGGGCAGAATGTCGCGCGGGGGATGGCCATGATGTTCGAGGGCAGTGACGCCGGTGCGGGCAGTGCGCTGTTCGCCGGCGCGCTGGCCGAATTGGTGAACCTCAAACGGCATCATCCCGCCGACGACGTGACCACCCGATTGGTGAACCACCCGGCCGAATTGAACGACGAGGAACTCGTCCATCAATTGGTGACCATCTACGGTGCCGGGATCGAGCCACTGACGAACCTGATCGCCAACACCTTGCTGCTGATGCTCACCGACGACCGGTTTTCCGGGGTGGCCGCGTTGACGACGCGTGACGCCCTGAACGAGATGTTGTTCAAGGACCCGCCGCTGGCGAACTTCGGTATCACCTACCCCCCGCAGCCGATTCACGTCGACGGCACCTGGTTGCCTGCGAACCAGCCGGTGGTCACGAGTATGGCGGCCTGCAACAACGATCCGGCGATCGTGGGTGAGTTCACCGCGAACAATTCGCATCTGGCCTGGGGCACGGGGCCGCACACGTGCCCCGCGCAGAACGTCGCCTACCCGGTGGCGCAGCATGCCATCGACCAGTTGTTCGACACGCTGCCCGAGATCCGGCTCACCTGCCCCGCCGAGGAATTGGTATGGCGACCAGGGCCGTTCCACCGTTCGCTGGCCACGTTGCCCGTCGCCTTCCCTCCGTCGCCGAACCTGTTCTGACGCCGGTCCGGGTCGAACGTTCGCGTACCGTCCCTGGTGGCGAGTGACACCGCCACCAGGTGAACGGCCCGGATCCGTGGTCAGGCCACCGAACTCAGCGCATTCGCGCACTGCGTGACGTAGGTATCGCTGTCGAACGCGGTCCGCAGGGATCCGGCATCGAGTTCGAACGCGGCGACGAGTTCGGCGAGATGAGGAGCCAGTCGGTCGTGCAGCGTGCTGCGGATGTCGCGCAACGAGCGTGACGTCCGGGGAATCGGACCATCGGGGAACAGGTCCGCGCCATGAGCCTGGAATTGGCGAACAGCGAAGAGCGTGATCAGATCCTCGACGATCTGTCGGGAGCCGACGGGCAGCAGGGCCGCTCGCGCGGCCAGCGCGCGCGCCGCCCGATGCGTGGTGTGCGCTTCGGCTGCGGCCAGAGCCAGGTCGTAGACGCTGTCCCAGCGTTCCTGCCGATCGCCGGTGGCGGCGAGGAAGGTCTGCGACGTTTTGTGGTGCAGATAGGTCGCGCGCGCATCCAGCCAATCCAGCCAGCGCTCGGCGGAATCGATATCACAGGGCTCGGAGTCGTCCCACGAGCCCGGTTTCCATTCGTCGGGCAGCGACAGGCGCCGGTAGGCGGCGAGCAGCGCGATGACGTAGCTGTCGCCTTCAGCGGTGGCGGCGGCATCACGAAGGGCGCGGAACTCCACGATCTTGTTGTGCGCGAACACGCCCTGGGCCCCGAGCCTGTCTCGCACCTCGCTGCACACCCGCAAGGCGGTGGAGGTCGCGACGTACTTCGTCAACGACACGAGATCGGTGAGCTCCGGTGCTTGTTCGTCGAGCTGGGCGTCGCCGGCTTCGGCGAACGCGTCGACGGCGAGTTCGACCGCGGTGGTCGCGACATAGGTGTCGGCGACGGCATCCAACAGGGGCGATCGATGGGCCGGAACCTGTGCCAGCGATATCCGGGTGCCGACCATGCTCGCGATATCTCGCTGAGTGGCGTGGCGTACGGCGGTGGCGAGGGCGGCCCGGGAAACCGCGGCGGCCATGGCCGAAATGCATAGTCGACCGACCCGCACTCGGCTGATGGCACGCCAGACCTGGTTGTCACCGGGGATCGGCGAGACCAATCGGTTGTTCTCGTCGATATGTGTTCCGGTGTGCGACAGCAGGCTTTCGCGTGACAGGCGCACGTGATCGAAACGGGTCAGCGAGTTGTCCATTCCGAGGCCGGGTTTCTCGGGCAGTGGCCGAATGGTGATACCCGGACGAACCGTTCCGTCCGAATCGGCCAGCCACACCAGGAACGGATAGGTGCCGTGGTCGACTCCCTCCAGGATCAGCCGGGCGAAGACCACTCCGAATCGTGCGACTCCGTCCACCGGCGGCGGGGCCGTCGTCGGCATGAACTTGATCGCCGTATCGGTCGGTGTGTGCAGGATGAACCCGCCACCGTCGGCCGGGTCGAAGACGGCGGTCGTCTCCAGGTTGTTGAGGTCGCTGCCGTGGCCGACCTCGGTCAGGACATAGGCGCCGACGGCGCGGCCTTCCAGTAGCGCTGCCAGAGCCTCGGCCACGTCGCCGGTGTTGGAGTGTTGCTCGAGCAACGTGCCGAGAACGAGGTTGACCTGCACCGTGAGCAGGGCCCCCAGATGTGGATCGACGACGGTGGCCTGCTCGTGCAACGTCACCAGATCACGCAGATCGGAGATGCTCTCGGTGGGCGCCAAGCGGGGCAGCATCCCCAGGTAGCGTTCGTATGCCCGCTTTCCCGGATTCTGCGTGGCGGCCCACCAATCCTGGTCGAAATCCGCCTCGGTGAACATCTTGTTGTATTGCTGGGCCACGGTACGTCTGTCGCCGAACAGCATTTCCGCGAGATTACTCGCGTTCTCGTGCGAATCCATCATTCCGCCTTCTACTCATTGCCGAATCCTCTACGGCAGCAAGGTCGACCCCCGAAAGAAGCTTTGCCCCGGATATGCCAGGCAAAGACATGCACCTTTCAGATGGTAGCAAGCACGAATGAAAACGCAACTGTGAGAACAGGTTTCGGCTTTCGTTGAATTGTTTGCGGGGTCGCCGAATCGCCGCACGGGATTCGCGCCGCAGCGGCCCGCCGCCGAACGGCGAAAGCTTGCGAGAAAGTCGATAGAAGCGCAGAACCGGTGCGGGGGAGGATATTCAGTCCCCCGAACGGGGAGTAGCGATGGTCCGGTGTCGCGGGATCATCACCCACCTCTCTGCGGCAAAACACTCGGGCGAAGCCGGGCTCTCACCGCCGTCGAGACAGTCTTGCGGCGAGGATTCTCGCTACGAGGCCTTGCCGGGATGGCCGGAAGGATCCTGTCGAGGAGATCGTGACCCGGCGAACACGGGGCGACGAACAGGTCTGCCGCGCACTGCAGTTGCGATACTCACCGCGATCGGGCAGTATCTTGCTGCGACGACGCGCGTAGGGCGCGCACAGTGCTGCGACCCGGATCTTCTGCACACATTCCGAACTCCCCTGCTCATGCCACTACGGTCGGATTCGACGCCCACTCCCGACGAATCCGACCGGTCTAGCGATAACGACTCGACCGCAGTATGTTTCGGTCTGCCAGGTTCGAATCATACTCATCGACATCGAGCCCTGCTGTCCGAAACAATCGGCGGCAACCTCCCATACGCCTCCCGGCAAACACCGCGCAGGTCCCAGGACCGCCGACCACACTGTCCTGGCCCCCTGTCGACACGGGGAAGTGCTTGCCTCACATAGCGATTACGGCGCCATTGCCGTCAGCGCCGCGCATCGGCCTCAGCGGTTGTCGCGCCCCAGGGTCACGCGATACGTGTAGTGCTCGGGCAGGAAGTGGCTGATCGACAGTTCGACCGGTTCGCCCAGATCGTTGGAGTAGAGGCGGTCGACGCGCAGCATGGGATGTCCGACGGGGCAGCTGAGCGCGTTGGCGACCTCGGCGCCTGCCGGGGCGACGGTGATGGACTGTTCGGCTTCGGCGATCGGGCTGGCCAGGCGTGGGTCGAGCAGGCCGATGACGGTGGCGGTGCTCACCGCGCCCGCCTGGAGTTCCGCGACGTCGGCGAGCAGTTTGGCGCTGTGGGGTGTCAGGTGCAGGGAGGTGAGGACGAAGGGGATGTCGTCGTGCAGGCGTCGGAAGGTCAGTGAGTACTGGATGTCGGAGTCCAGTCGCAGTCTGCTCGCCGCGTCGATGTCGACCCGGCGCCGCATGGGGGTGACGATCTGCATGACCGTGTCCAGCGACAGGCTCATCAGATCTTCGATGGAGCCGAGCCTGCGCAGGTAGCGGCCGCTGTCGGCGGCGGCGAAGCTGCCACGGCCGGGCACCCGGTAGACGATGCCTTCGGCGACGAGGTCGACGAAGGCCCGCCGGATCGTCTGCCTGCTGAGCCGGTACTGCTGGGCCAGTTCGGCTTCGGTGGGCAGGCGGACGCCGTCGGGGAATTCGCCCGCGCTGATCCGGGTGCGTAGCTCACTGGCCACGAGCTGGTAGGCCGGCGCGGTGTCGCTGCGCTTCACGGTCATGGTGGCGGCCATCCTACCAGCGGGTTCGGCGTCGTTTCGGCGTGGATCATCCTGCGGGGCGCACCCGTTGGATCGGTTCGACGCCGCGTTCGACGAGTTGCGCGGCGATGACATTGCGTTGGATCTCGTTGGTGCCTTCTCCGACGATCATCAGCGGCGCGTCACGGAAGTACCGCTCGACGGAGAATTCGGTGGAATAGCCGTGACCGCCGTGGATTCGGATGGCGGACAGGGCGATCTCCATGGCCGCTTCGGAGGCGAACAGTTTGGCCATTCCCGCTTCCATGTCGCAGCGCTGCCCGGCGTCGAATCGGTCGGCGGCGGCGAGGGTCAACTGCCTGGCGGCCGCGAGTTTGGTCGCCATATCGGCGAGTTGACTGCCGACGGCCTGATGTTTCCAGATCGGCACACCGAAACTCTCACGCCCCCGGGCGTATTCGAGCGAATCCTCCAGGGCCGCGCGGGCCACGCCGAGCGCGCGGGCGGCGACCTGGATGCGGCCGGTTTCGAGTCCCTTCATCATCTGGGCGAAGCCGCGGCCTTCCTCGCCGCCGAGCACGCTGTCGAGGCCGATGCGGTAGTCCTGGAACGACAACTCGCAGCTCTCGACCCCCTTGTAGCCGAGTTTGGGCAGGTCGCGGGAGACGGTGAGGCCGGGCCCGTGTTCGACGAGCAGGATCGACATGCCGGTGTGCCGGGGGACCGCGGCCGGGTCGGTCTTGCACAGCAGGGCGATCAGCCCGGAGCGGCGGGCGTTGCTGATCCAGGTCTTGGATCCGTTGACGACGTACCGGTCACCGTCGCGGCGCGCGACGGTGGACATGGCCTGTAGATCCGATCCGCCCGACGGTTCGGTCAACGCCATGGTGGCGCGGATCTCCCCGGTCGCCATGCGCGGCAGGTAGCGGCGCTTCTGTTCCTCGGTGCCGAAGGCCAGCAATAGTTTCGCGACCACCGTGTGCCCGCCCATCGCGCCGGCCAAGCTCATCCAGCCGCGCGCCAATTCCTCGGTGACGTGCACGTAGCACGGCATCGACACCGAGGCCCCGCCGTATTCCTCGGGAATCGCCAGCCCGTAGATGCCGATCTGCTTCATGTGCTCGATCAGCGCCTCGGGGTATTGGTTGGCGCGTTCGAGTTCGGCGACGACGGGTTTGACCTCGCGGTCGACGAACTGGCGGACGGTGGTGACGAGGAACAGTTCCTCGTCGGTGAGTGCGGTCATCGTCGTGATCTCCGTTCGGATGGGTCAGATGGTTCGGTCCGCGCGCAGTCGCGCGATATCGGCGTCGGTGTAGCCGAGTTCGGCCAGGATGTCGCCGGTGTGCGCGCCGACATCGGGAATCGGTCCCATCACCGCGGGCACATCGCCCAGGATCGCGGGCGGCAGCGGTGCGCGGATCGGTCCGGCCGGGGTCTGGACCTCGCGCCAGCGGTCGCGTTCGACCAGGGCGGGGTGTTCGAGGAATTCGGCCACGGAATTCATCCGCGCGTTGGCCACGCCGGTCCGGTCGAGCAGGGCATAGGTCTGCGCGGTGGTCAGTGTCGAGAGTCGGGCGGTGATCAGCGCGTTGCATTCGGCGCGGTGGGCCACGCGCGCGGAATTGGTCGCGAAACGCGCGTCGGTGGCCAGGGCGGGATCCTCGAGCACTTCGGTGCAGAATGCGGCCCATTCGCGTTCGTTCTGGATGGCGAGCAGGACGGTGCCGTCGGCGGTGTCGAAGGGTCCGTAGGGCGCGACCGTCGCGTGTTCGGCACCGAAGCGGGCGGGCTGGTTTCCGCTGTTGTCGGTGTAGTACAGCGGTGAGCCCATCCATTCGGTCAGCGCGTCGAACAGGGAGACCCGCACCGGTGTGGCGACGCCGGTGCGCAGGCGGTGCAGCAGGGCGGTGAGGATTCCCGAGTAGGCGTACATTCCGGCGGCGATATCGGCGACGGAGATGCCGACCTTGGCCGGTGTCTCGGGTGGGCCGGTCAGCGACAGCAGTCCGGTTTCGGCCTGTACGAGCAGGTCGTAGGCTTTGCGGTCGGCCGAGGATCCGCCGCTTCCGTATCCGGAGATATCGCAGACGATCAGGTCCGGGTAGCGCTGGGCGAGCGAGTCGGCGTCGAGCCCGAGCCGGGCCGTCGCGCCGGGACCGAGGTTCTGCACGAGCACGTCGGCGCCCGCGACCAGGCGTTCGAGGATCTCGCGGCCGCGATCGGATTTCAGGTCCAGCGTCAGGGATTCCTTGGAGCGGTTGAGCCAGACGAAGTAGCTGGATTGGCCGAGCACGCTCTCGTCGTAGCGGCGGGCGAAATCTCCGACTTCCGGGCGTTCGATCTTGATGACGCGGGCGCCGAGGTCGGCGAGTTGACGGGTCGCGAAGGGGGCGGCCACCGCCTGTTCCAGGCTCACCACGGTGATGCCCTCCAGGGGAGGGCGGGCCGATGCGGTCACAGGTTTCCTTTCCACCGATACCGAACGCCGATAATGTACGGCCAATTGTCCATCGGCGCATCCCCGCCCTCGCCGTCTTGACCGATGGCCCGACCGGGCGCATATTGTGGCGCGCTCACCGGCTCGAACTCCGCCGTGACGGCAGAGCCGTATGTTTCGCTTATTGGCCACACAAATACCGTGGCGGGTGAGGAGAACACCGTGGTGCAGACACATCCTGCATACCTGAACGGGCAGGACTTCCCCGTGCCCGACACCTACGACAACATCGATCCCTCGACCGGCCGGTCGCTCGGGCCGGTCGCCCGGTGCGGTCCCGAACGGGTCGACGCGGCCGTGGCCGCCGCCACCATCGCACTGTCCCCCGGCCTGGGGGTCGAGGTCGTCGGTGTCGACGATCTGCTCGAGCCCACGGTGGTCACCCGATGCCTCGAGGCGCTGAAATGGCGTGGCGTGCTGCTGATTCGCGGCCTGCACGTCGACGGCGACGCGCGACTGGCGTTCAGCCGCGCGCTGGGCACGGTGCTCGCCCCCGGCGGCAAGGAGATCTTCACCGTCTCGCTCGCTACGAGGGCCTGCGCGTGGTGCACGGCTTCGAGGCGGCGCAACGACTGGTCAATCCCGAACCCACCGAACGACAGCTCGCGGGTCTGCGCTCGGTGCCGACGCACGAGACCTCGCTGGTGTGGAAACGTCGCGACGGGCGACACTCGCTGGCCATCGGCGCGACCGCGGACCACATCGTCGGCATCGATCCCGAGAGCAGCCGCGCGCTGCTGGACGAACTGCTGGCCTGGTCGACCCAGGAACGGTTCTGCTACACCCACGACTGGCAGGTCGGTGACGTCGTGGTCTGGGACAACACCGGCATGCTGCATCGCGCGCTGCCGTACGACCCGGCCTCCGAACGCACCATGCAGCGCACCACCATCGCCGGAGAGGAACCATGGGCGTGATCCCGGCGATCACCCACCCGAGAGCGAAGGACAGCGATGGATCAGGCGAGGTATGACGACGGACTGGCGATCCGGCGGGGGGTGTCAAAGCGGGCCTGGACCCGGCCGTCATGATCGAGGTCTTCAACGCCGGATCCGGCGCCACCCACACCAGCCGGGACAAATTCCCGCGCGCCGTCGATACACCGGTCCGATCCCGCGCGAGGAAGTGTTCTCCCCGCCGATCCTTCCGCCGGATCCCCTGAGGCCACCGACGATTGTCACCGTGACGAATATCGGGGCGATTCGTCGTCTCGGCGTTCCGGCATCGCGCAGGCCGCGCCCTCCGATATTCCGGTGGGCCGAACACCGAGCCCCTGATTGAGGCGTGCCCGCTGGTTCTCCCACGCGACGGCCGTCGCCAATTCGGTCAACTGGGCCTTGGACAGGTGCCGCAGCAGGTCCGCGCGCAGATCGTCCAGATCGACCGCGGGTGTCGCGGACATCGCCTCGGCGAAGGCCAGCACCGATTTCTCCACGTCGGTGTACGCCGCGCTGGTCCGGTAGCGCGGCAGATCGACGATCTGCTGTTCGGTCAGTCCGCCCGAACGCGCGAGCGCCGACCCGATATCCAGACAGAATTCACAATTGACCATTCCGGCGGCCTTCAACTCCGCCAAATCCTTCAGCCGGGGATCGAGCCGGTTCGACAGCAACAGCATCGACTCGTACACCCCGGTCGCGACCAGCAGTTGTGGCCGCCGGATCAACCATCCGCCCAGATCCGAGCGATGGCGTTTGGCATTGCCCAACGCCGCCAGCGTGTGCCGCATCCGTGTCAGTGCCCGCATGAGCGTCTCCCACTGTCACCGCCCGGGCCCGCTCCCGGACTCTGTCATTTCGACACTACGCCCGGTAGTAGACGGTGGACAGTCACTCGCCGTCTTCGGGTGGTGTGGTGTAGCCCTCGCGGGTCAGTATCCGGATCGGATCGCTGCCGTCCCAGTTCGCGCACGTATTCGAGATCTTCTCCAGGTTCGCCAGGAAACTCGGCTTCTCCTCGACGACCTCGGTGAAGTAGCCGAAGTCCGCGACGGTGTCGTAGAAGGCGACGCGTTGTCGCGCGGTGTCGATCTCGCACGCCAGTTCGTAGCCGAATCCGTCGTAGCGCGCCTTCGTGTCCTCGTACCGCGCGGTCAGCGTCGCAAGGTGGTGCACCCCCGATTCCGGCCGGCCGTACCGTTGGCTCAGATCACGAAAGACGCTGGGCCTACCGGAATACGGCTGGATCAACTCGATCTGCACGGGGCCCGCCTGGGCGATGCCGATGCGGATGTCGAGTGTCCCCGACCCGCCGCGATAGGCGCAGTCGGCCTGCACGCGGGGCATGATGTGGAACGGCCCGACCTCGCAGACCCGCGCCCATTTCGCCGCCGCGGCGAACAGATCCTCGACGACATAGCCGATCTGGAACACCCGCGGCCCGCGGCCGGGGCCCGTCGGGTCGAACGGCGGGTGCGGGACGGCGGTCCTCGTCGGCTCTCCGGCCCGGGCACGCGGATGAGCGCCTCCTGGGTCGTACTCGCCACGTGGTGGCCGTCCTCGTCGTGGATCGTGCCCCGGATCAGCGCGCGTTCCCCGGAGACGGTCACCAGATCCTGGGTGTGCACGTGCCAGCGATCGAATCGGACGGGCCGGTGCAGCCACACCGCGTGATCGAGGCTGACGGCGACCAGCGAGGTCAGCGGTACCGGCAGTGGGTAGGAACGCAAGGCCATGTCGAGCAGGAAGTAGTCCGTCGCGTACGCCAGCAGGGCGGTGTGCAGGACCGGGTCCTCACCCACCGATCGCGGCAGACGCATCCAATGCGACCGGGGGCCGTGGGCGCGGGCTCCGCCGAGGAAATAGGGAGCCTCGCCGATCCGGATCTCGAGTGGGGGAGGGGTGTGCACCCATCCGAGGGCGTTCGGCGCCGCGTCGGGCGGGGCACCGCGTGCCAAATCCTGGAGCAGGGGAAGCTCTTCGGGCGCGGGGACGGTGGGAGCGGGCGCGGTCGAGTGCGGGGTGGTCGACACGGTGCCGAAGGAGGTCATCGCGACCAGCAGCGGTCGGCCCGACTGCGATACCGAGACCTGCCGGGTAGCCATCGACCGACCGTCGCGCACGGCGTCGACCGTCAGGTCGAGCGTCTGATGGTTGTCGCCGGGATGGACGAAATAGGCGTGCAGCGAAGCGGGTCGACGCCACCCGCGAGGCGATCCTGGTCGCGGCCGAACGCCTGTTCGCCGAGAACGGGATCGCGCCGGTGTCGCACCGTCAGATCGGTGAAGCCGCCGGACAGGGCAACACCGGCGCGGTGGGGTACCACTTCGGGGCCAAGATCGACCTCGTCCGCGCGATCGCGCGCGGGCACGGTGAGCCGATCGAGCGCCGCCGCTCCCGGATGGTCGCCGCAGCAGCCGATTCCATCGATCTGCGCGAGTGGGTGGCGTGCCTGGTGTGCCCGACGACCGAACATCTCGCACGGCTGAAATCGCCGACCTGGTACGCGTGGTTCACCGCCCAGGTGACCTCCGACCCGCTGTACCGGGAGGTGATCGGGGAGGAGATACGCGCGTCCGGATCGGTGGCACGCATCGTCGAGGGATTCGACCGATGCCTGCCCGACCTGCCCCACGAAGTACATCGGGAACGCGGCGATATCTCCCGCCTGCTCATCGTGCACATGTGCGCCGAACGCGAACGCGCGCTGGCCGACGGCGAGCAGGTGACGCGCCCCACGTGGGAAGCCGCCGCGTCCGGGTTGATCGCGGCGATCGTCGGCCTGTGGCAGGCCCCGCACGACATTTGAGCCACCGCGCCACGCTTTCGCACCTCCGCGCCGACCGCGTCGGGGGTGTCAGGCGATCGCGCCGGAGTTCTTGAGCGCTTCGATACGCTCCCAACCGATTCCGAGTTCCATGAGCACTGTCTCGGTGTGTTCGGAGGCTTGGGGGGCGCGGGTGGTCTCGAGGGGTTCGTGGTTGAACTGGACCGGTCCGCGGACCACCTTGAACGGTGCGCCGCCGTCGGCGGCGGGCACCTCGGCGATCATGTCGTTGGCGATGGCCTGTTCGTCGGTGCCCAGGTCGACCAGGCTCGCGAACGGCGCCCACTGGCCTTTCATGGTCTTGAGGTGTTCGCGCCAGTAGTCGAAGGACTTGTCCGCGATGGCGGCGCCGATCAGGGCGACGGCGGCGTCGGCGTTCTCGAACAGGGCCGCGACCTCGCCGAAGCGTGGATCCCGCGCGGCCTCGGGCAGGCCGAGGTGTTCGAAGGCGTCACGGATGTAGCCGGTGGGGCTGACGATGCACAGGTTGATGGTGCCCCCGTCGGAGGTCGTGTAGTTGCCGAGGAGCGGATTGACCGATCCCCCGGTGGAATTCGGCATCGCCGACCGCATGGTGACGCCGCTTTCCATCCCCTGGGTGACGCTGGCGCCCGCCGCCCACCACGCGGTGCTCAGCAGCGAGACGTCGATCTCGATCGCCTCGCCGGTGCGTTGCCGATGGAACAGCGCCGCCGAGATTCCGCCCGCGATATTCATTCCGCCGATCGAGTCACCGAACGCGGGGATGCCCTGGCTGAGCGCGCCGCCGAGTTCTTCGGGGGTCAGCGCGTGTCCGACGCCGCTGCGGGTCCAGAAGGCGGTGCCGTCGAATCCGCCGGTGTCGCGTTCGTCGCCCTTGTCGCCGTAGGCGCTGCCACGGGCGTAGATGATGTCCGGGTTGACCGCGCGGATGTGTTCGATATCGAATTTGTTCTTCTGCCGTTGCGCCGGAAGGTAGTTGGTGAGGAACACATCGGCGGTTCTCGCGATCTCGTAGAGCACCTCGCGCCCCTCGGGTGCGGAGACGTCGATGCCGACGCTGCGTTTGCCGCGGTTGGGGTGCTCGATGAGGGGGTGACGGTCCGGGTCGAGTGCGAGTCCGCCCATGTTGAGGAAGCCGCGTTGGGTGTCGCCGCGGACGGGGTGCTCGATCTTGATGACGTCGGCGCCCCAGTCGGCCAGGATCGCGCCCGCCGCGGGGACGAAGGTGAACTGGGCGACTTCGAGTACCCGGACGCCCTGCATGACTTTGGTGCTCAACTCGACTCCTTACCGAAATTCTGTTCGCGGCCCGGATGCCCGGACCGTGGCGGCGCGGATGCTCAGGTGCTCGGTCCGAGCACGTAGCGCCCGGCCTCGGGGTGGTGATACCAGCCGCCCGCCGCGGCGGTGCCTCCGTCGACATCGGTACTCGGTGACCCCACCGGTCGGAGATCGGACGAACCATCCGCGGCGCGGCCGCCCTCACCGCCGTGGGATCCACCATTCCAGATAACCATGTTCTCGCCGTATGCCCGACCGGTCCTACGGCGTTGCCACGCGCGCCAGTTCGGCGGCCCGCTCGGCGATGGCCGTGCCCAGTTCCTCGGTGGTCGAGGTGCCGCCGAGGTCGGGTGTGCGGATACGCCCTTCGGCGAGGATCTCGCAGACCGCGCGGTCCGCGGCGGCCGCCGCGGCGTGTTCACCGAGGTGTTCGAGCATCATGGCCCCGGCCAGGATCTGGGCGACCGGGTTCGCGATGCCCTGTCCGGCGATATCGGGGGCGCTGCCGTGTACCGCCTCGAACATCGACGGCACGCTGCGATCGGGATTGATATTGCCCGAAGGGGCCAGGCCGAGCCCGCCGGTGACCGCGGCCGCGAGGTCGGAGAGGATGTCGCCGAACAGGTTCGAGCCGACGATCACATCGAGGCGATCCGGGTGCAGCACGATTTCGGCCGCCAGCGCGTCGACGTGCATGCGCCGGGTCGCCACGCCGGGGTATTCGGTCGCGATCCGGTCGAAGATGTCATCCCAGTACGGCATCGAATGGATCAGTCCGTTCGATTTGGTGGCCGAGCAGAGTCGGCCGCCGCGTTCGGTGGCCCGTTCGAACGCGTACCGCATGATCCGTTCGCATCCGACCCTGGTGAACACCGATTCCTGGAGGACGAATTCGTCGGGCCTGCCCGGATTGTGGGTGCCGCCGATCTCGGAGTATTCGCCTTCGGAGTTCTCCCGCACGATCAGGATGTCGAGATCGTCGGCCGTGCGGTCACGTAACGCCGATGCGGTGCCCGGCAGCAGTCGGACCGGGCGCAGGTTGACGTACTGCCCGAACGCGCGGCGCAGCGGAATCAGCAGCCCCCACAGCGAAATATGGTCGGGCACACCGGGGAATCCGACCGCGCCGAGGAAGATCGCGTCGAATCCGGCCAGCTGTCGGGGCCCGTCGGCGGGCATCATCGCGCCGGTGCGCAGATAGTTCTCACACGACCAGTCGAATTCGGTCCATTCGATTCCCGGTACCGCCGCGTCGATGACCTCGACCGCCGCGGTGGTCACGTCCACGCCGATCCCGTCGCCGGGGATGGTCGCGATTCGCCGATTGCTCACAGTCGCACTCCGATGTATTTGGTTTCGAGGAATTCATCGATACCGGTGAGGCCGCCCTCGCGGCCGAGTCCGGATTCCTTCACCCCGCCGAACGGCGCGGCCGGATTCGACACCACCCCCTGATTGAGGCCGACCATTCCGGTGTCGAGGGCCTCACAGACCCGCAATCCGCGGCGCAGGTCCTGGGTGAACACGTAGCTCACCAATCCGTAGGGTGTGTCGTTGGCCCGGTCCACGACCTCGGATTCGGAGTCGAAGGTGGTGATCGCCGCGACCGGGCCGAAGATCTCGGTGTGGAAGAGTTCGGCGTCCTCGGGCACGCCGGTCAGCACGGTCGGGGGATAGAAATGTCCGGGGCCGTCGGTGCGCGCGCCTCCGACGAGGACGGTCGCGCCGCGTCCGACAGCGTCGGCGACGAGTCGTTCGACCTTGGCGACCGCGTCGCCGTCGATCAGCGGACCGACGAGGACTCCCGCGTCGGTGCCGCGCCCGATCGGCATGGCCGACAGTCTGGTCGCCAGCCGTGCGGCGAATTCGTCGGCGATGCCGCGCTGCGCGTAGACGCGGTTCGCCGCGGTGCAGGCCTGTCCGGTGTTGCGCATCTTCGCCGCGAGCGCGCCTTCGATCGCCTCGTCGAGATCGGCGTCGTCGAACACGATGAGGGGGGCGTTGCCGCCGAGTTCCATCGAGGTGCGCATCACCGTGCGCGCGCACTGTTCGAGCAGGCGCTTGCCCACTTCGGTCGAACCGGTGAAGGACAGTTTGCGTGAGCGGCCGTCGAGGATCAGCGGTGTCATCACCGGGCCGGGATCGGAGGTGGTGAGCACGTTGACCACTCCGGCGGGCACACCGACCCGGTCGAGGATCTCGGCCAGCGCCAGCATCGACAGCGGTGTCTGCTCGGCGGGTTTCACCACGCAGGTGCAGCCCGCCGCCAGCGCGGGGCCGATCTTGCGGGTGCCCATGGCCATCGGGAAGTTCCATGGCGTGATGAGCAGGCTGGGCCCGACGGGCTGCCTGGTGACCACGAAACGCGAGCCGCCACCGGGGGCGGGCAGGTATCCGCCGTCCAGGCGTACCGCTTCCTCGGCGAACCAGCGGAAGAACTCGGCCGCGTAGGCGATCTCGCCGCGTGCCTCGGCCAGTGGTTTACCCATCTCCATGGTCATCACGAGGGCGAGGCGTTCGGTGTCGTCGAGCAACGCACGGTGCGCGCGCATGAGCAGATCGCTGCGTTCCCTGGGGGGAGTGGCGGCCCAGCCGGGTTGCGCCCGCGACGCGGCGGTGAGCGCGTCGAGTCCGTCGGTGGGTGAGGCGTCGGCGACCTCGCACAGCACCGCGCCGGTGGCCGGATCGATGACGGGCAGCGTCGCGGAGGTGTCGCGCCACCGGCCATCGATATACAGACCGGTGGGCACGCTCGCGACGGCGCGTCGTTCCGCGCCGGTCAGCGTTGTTTCGGCAAGCATCGACAACGGTCCTTCCATCCCTGCCGCAGCCGTGGACCATTGCTGCGGACCCTGCTGCCATGTTATGCATATTGTCAACAATCCGACAATAGACCGGCCCGTCGACGTTCACGGACCACCCCCACTCCGGGAGGGCGATCACCATGACCGAACTGTCGCCAGTACTCAAACAAGCCACCCCCGTGGTCGTCGACCACGGCGCGGGCTGCTACCTCTACAGCACCGACGGCACGCGCTACCTCGACTTCACCGCGGGTATCGGCGTCACCAGCACCGGCCACTGTCACCCCCACGTGGTCGCCGCGGCCCAGGCGCAGGTGGCGAAACTGATCCACGGCCAATACACCACGGTCATGCACCAACCGCTGCTCGAACTCACCGAACGGCTCGGCACCGTCCTGCCCGAGGGCCTGGACTCGGTCTTCTACGCCAATTCCGGCAGCGAGGCGGTGGAAGCGGCACTGCGCCTGGCCCGCCAGGCCACCGGACGCCCGAATATCGTGGTGTTCCACGGCGGATTCCACGGCCGCACCGTCGCGGCGGCGACCATGACCACTTCGGGCACCCGCTTCTCGGCCGGATTCAGCCCGCTGATGTCCGGTGTGCACGTGGCCCCGTTCCCCACGGCCTTCCGCTATGGCTGGAGCGAAGCCGAGGCCACCGACTTCGCACTGCGCGAACTGGACTACCTGCTGGCCACCCTCACCTCACCCGCGGAGACCGCCGCGTTCGTGGTGGAACCGATGCTGGGCGAGGGCGGCTACATCCCCGGCAACGCCACGTTCTTCCAGGGCCTGCGCGAACGCGCCGACCGGCACGGCATCCTGGTGATCTTCGACGAGATCCAGACCGGCTTCGGGCGCACCGGAAAGTTCTTCGGCCACCAGCACTTCGGCGCACGCCCCGACGTGATCACCATCGCCAAGGGCCTGGCCAGCGGATTCCCGCTCTCGGGAATCGCGGCCTCGCGCGAACTCATGGGGCGGGCGTGGCCGGGTTCCCAGGGCGGGACCTACGGCGGCAACGCCGTGGCCTGCGCCGCCGCGATCGCCACGCTCGAGGTCATCGAGTCCGAACACCTGGTCGACAACGCCGCCGCCCGCGGCGCCCGACTGCTCAGCGGCCTGCGCGACAGTGCAGGCAAGGCGATCGGCGACGTGCGCGGCCTCGGATTGCTCGTCGGAGCCGAATTCACCACGGCCACCGGCGAACCCGATCCCGAAACTGCCGCCGCGGCGCAACGGCGCGCGGTGGACAAGGGACTGCTGCTGCTCACCTGCGGCGCGTACAGCAACGTCGTGCGCATGATCCCGCCGCTCATCGTGACCGACGACCAGATCGACGACGCGCTCGCCATCTGGTCCGAAGTTCTCGCCGAGCTGTGACCGCGAGCACCGACCCGAAAGCAGGATCCATGGCCCGCTACATCACCATCACACTGACCAAATCCGGAGTGAGCTGCCGCGCGCGCCTGCTGGACCAGGACGCGCCCGGCACCTGCGAGGCGGTGTGGAACTCACTGCCCCACGAGGGCGACGCCTTCCACGCCAAATACGCCCGCAACGAGGTGTACACGCTGGTTCCCAGGATCGGCGCGGCCCCGCACCGCGAGAACCCGACCGTCACCCCGATCCCCGGCGATGTCTGCCTGTTCGATTTCGAACCGTGGGAGATCGGCAATCCCGCCTACGGTTACGACCCCGGTTCGGCGGCCCATCACGAACTCGGCGCGACCGATCTCGCGATCTTCTACGGCCGCAACAATCTGCTGATCAACGGTGACATGGGCTGGGTGCCCGGCAATGTCTTCGCGACCATCGAGGACGGCCTCACCGATATCGCCGCCGCCTGCAACAAGCTGTGGCTGCACGGCGTGCACGGCGAGACCCTGGCGTTCGCCCGCGCCTGACAGATGAACGAAATACCCCCTGCGACGATCGGTTGTCGCAGGGGGTATTTCGCGCTCGACCGGGTCAGGCGGACAGCACGAGTTCGGCGTAGCGGGCCACGGCGAGGACCAGATCGTCGGAATGACGTGGACCAACGATCTGCAACCCCACCGGCAGACCCGCCGCGGTGGTGCCCACCGGAATGCTGATCGCGGGCTGCTGGGTCATGTTGAACGGGTAGGTGAACGGGGTCCACTGCGCCCAGCTGTCCATACCGCTGCCCGGGGGCACGTCGTGGCCCGCCTCGAACGCCGTGATCGGCATCGTCGGCGTGATCAGCACGTCGTAGGCGGTGTGGAACTCACCCATCCTGACGCCGACACGCGCCGCGACGTCGCGGGCCTCGAGGTACTCGACCGCGCCGACACCGTCACCGCGCTCCCACACCGTCCGCAGCGCCGGATCCACCCGCTCACGGGAACCCTCGGGCAGTTTCGCCAGCATGGTCGCCGCCCCGGCCGCCCACAGCGCCTCGAACGCCTCGCGTGGATCGGCGAAGCCGGGATCGGTGTCGATGACCCGCAATTCGGCCTCGGCGAGACGCCGCACGGCCGCGTCGACGAGTCCGGCGACCTCGGAGTCGACCTCGGCGTAACCCAGTGTCGGCGAATAGGCGACGGTCAGGCCGCGCACGTCACGCGTCATCTGCCCGCGGAAGGTGGTGATCATCGGCGCGAGCGCGGTCGGGTCGCGCGGATCGGGTAGCGACAGGATATCCATCAGCAGTGCGGCGTCCTCGACGGTTCGGGTCATCGGGCCCGCGTGCGCGAGTGGTCCGAACGGACTGGCCGGATACAGCGGGATCCGCCCGTGGGTCGGCTTGAATCCGACGATCCCGCAGAACGACGCCGGAATACGGATGCTGCCGCCGCCGTCGGTGCCGACCGACACCGGTCCCATTCCCGCCGCCACCGCCGCCGCGCTGCCGCCCGAGGAGCCGCCCGCGGTGGTCGTGGGATCGGCCGGATTGCGGGTGATGCCGGTCAACGGGCTGTCGGTGACCGCCTTCCAGGCGATTTCGGGGGTCGTGGTCTTGCCGAGGAAGACCATCCCGTCCGCGCGCAGCCGCGCCGCGACCGGACTGTCCTCGGTCCAGGGCCCGCTCGGATCGATCGAGGTCGATCCGCGCCTGGTCGGCCAGCCCTCGGTGAGGAAGATGTCCTTGATCGAGATCGGCACGCCGTCGAGCAGGCCGCGCACGTGGCCGGACTGCCAGCGCGCCTCGGAATCCTTGGCCTGCACCAGGGCACGATCGGGGTCGACCAGGCAGAAGGCGTTCACGGCCTCGTCACGCGCGGTGATCGTTGCCAACACGGCCTCGGTCACCTCGACGGGGGACAGGACTCCGGCGGCGTAGGCCGAGACCAGTTCGACGGCTGTCATGGCGACCGGATCGGTAGGCGGAGTGTTCCGGGGGTTGCTCATGGCGTGGGCTCCTTCAGCCGGGCACATACCCCAGCTCCTTGTCGACGACGTTGTCCAGCGGCCGGTCGGCGATCCAGTTCTCGAAGTTCTCGACGAACGCGGTGACGACTCCGCCGCGCCAGCCCATGAAGTCGCCCGAATTGTGCGGGGTGATCATCACATTGGGCAGCTGCCACAGCGGGTGCCGAGCCGGCAGCGGCTCGGGATCCACCACGTCCAGGGCCGCACCGGCGATCGATCCGTCGCGCAGCGCGGCGACGAGATCGTCGGTGACAACGAGTTCCCCACGGCCCACGTTCACAAACCTGGCGTGTGGTTTCATCGCGGCGAAAGCTCTCGCGTCGAACATGTTCCGGGTTTGCGGGGTCAGCGGCGCGATGGCGACGACGTAGTCCGCACCGGGGAGTTCGGCGTACAGGTCGACGCCGACGGTCCCGAAATCCGGATCCTCGGCGCGGGCGCGACGGCCCACGGCCCGCACCGTCATCCCCGCCGCGCGCAACAAGCGCGCGATCGCCCGCCCGATCGGCCCGGTGCCCACGACCAGCACGGTCGCGCCCGAGATCCGTTCGGACTCGCGATGGCGCCACACGCCGCGCTGTTGCAGTCGCAGCGAACCCGGCAGATCCTTGGCGAAGGAAAGGATCTGTCCCAGTACGTATTCGGCGATGGCGGAGTCGAACAGCCCACGCGTATTGGTGACGACGACATCGCTCGAGCGCACCTCGGGGAACATCACCGGATCCACCCCGGTAGATCCCATGTGGATCCAGCGCAGCGCGTCGGCCGCGTGCCACGCTCCGGGCAGCGCTCGGGTGAGGAAGTCGTAGACGAACAGGACCTCGGTGCCGCGCAGTGCCGTACTCAGGCCCGATGCGTCGGTGTAGCGGACGGCGGCACGCTCACGGACGGGGGCCATGAGATTTTCGTCGGGCAGGCTGTCGCCGTGCAGGACGGTGATAATCGGACCCTGTTCCACATTGACACACTAAAAACCCATCGTATGATTGTCAACAATCCGATCGTGTTCGGAGGTCTGCCCGGCTGAGCGCGAGAGGGGCCGTAGTGGAACTCAGCTTCCCAGAGATAGAGGGACCCGTAGCCCAACGCGGCATCGGGATCATCGCTCCGTTCGACCTCGCGCTCGAACGCGAACTCTGGCGGTGGGCACCCCTGGAAGTGAGTCTGCATCTGGCTCGCACACCCTACGAACCGGTGCCGGTATCCCTCGCGATGGCCGAACTGGTCTCCAACCCGCTGCACCTGACCGCCGCGACCCGCGACATCATGCACGTGGAACCGGAGGTCATCGCCTACCTGTGCACCTCGGGCAGTTTCATCAACGGCCTCGAGCACGAGCGGTCACTGCGCGACACCATCTGCGCGGCGGGCGCCCGCGACGCCGTCACCACATCCGGCGCGCTCATCGAGGCCATCCGTCATCTCGACATCCGCAGGATCTCGGTGATCACCCCCTACGACGAGGTCCTCACCCGCAAACTGCACGACTTCCTCGGCCAGGCCGACTGCGCGGTCATCCGCTCCGACCACCTCGGATTGGGCGGCGGCATCTGGAAGGTCAACTACCGCACCATCGCCGAACGAATCATCGGCGCCGACGATCCCCGGTCCCAGGCCGTGTTCGTCAGCTGTACCAACCTGCCTACCTACGATGTCATCGAGCCGCTCGAACAAGCACTGGGCAAACCCGTACTCACCGCCAACCAGCTCACCATGTGGGCTTGTCTGGGCCGGATGAAACTTCCGATGATGGGTCCGGGAAAGTGGCTACACAACGTCTTCTGAACGGAACCGACCCATGCGCGCACCCACCATCGGCTTCATCTACCCCGACCACGCCGCCGAGGACGACTATCCCTTGGCGGCAACGGCATTGGGCGCGGCGGGGCTCGACGTGGAATTGCCGGTCGCGCACATCTACGGCACGGATCTGCACGCCGTCCCCGAACTGCTCGACCTCGGCAGCCCCGACAAACTGCGCCACGGCGCCGACCTGCTCGCCCCGCACCGCCCCGCCGCGGTCGTGTGGGCGTGCACGTCGGGCAGTTTCGTCTACGGCCCACGCGGGGCCCGCGACCAGGTCGAGGCACTCGCCCGAGCCGCGGGAGTACCCGCGACCAGCACCAGCCTCGCCTTCGCCGACGCCGCCCGACACCTCGGCGTGCGCGCCGTCGCGGTGGCCGCGAGCTACCCCGACGACGTCGCCGAACTGTTCGTCGAATTCCTCGCCGACGCCGGCGTGGAGGTCGTCTCCCTGTCCAGTGCCGGGATCGACACCGCCGCCGAAGTCGGCACCATGACCGCCGACGAGGTCAGGAAACTGGCCGAGTCCAACGATCATCCCGACGCCCAGGCGATACTCGTCCCCGACACCGCCATGCACACCCTCGCGGTACTGCCCGAACTCGAAGCGGCCCTGGGCAAAACGGTACTCACCGCGAATCAGGTCACCATCTGGGCGGGACTGCGGCTGGCCGGTCTCACCCCGACCTGCCCGGCACTGGGCACCCTCTTCGCCGAAGGAAGACCCCATGTCGATCGTTGATTTCGAACCGGTCAACAAACGCTCCACCGCGGAGATGATCGCCGACCGGCTGCGCGAGGCCATCATGCGCGGCAGCCTCGCGCCCGGATCCCAACTCGGCGAGGCCGACCTGGCCGCACGATTCGAGGTGTCACGAGGCCCCATCCGCGAAGCGATGCAGCGTCTGGTCTCCGAAGGCCTGCTCTACAGCATCCGCAATCGCGGCATCTTCGTCATCGAACTCACCATCGACGACGTGATCGACATCTACCGAGCCAGAACCGCCATCGAAGGCGGCGCGCTGGAACTCATCCTGACCAGTTACCGCGACCGCGCCGAGGCGGCACTGGGCCCGAGCGTCGAGTCGATGTGCGCGGCCGCCGAACGCGGCGACCCCGTGGGAGTCTCCGACGCCGACCAGGCATTCCACGAGGCGCTGGTGGAATGCGCGGGCAGCCCGCGCCTGGTCCGCGCCGCGCGAACCCTGCTGATCGAGACCCGGATGTGTCTTGGCGCCCTCCAGACCACCTACCCTGATCTGCGCGATCAGGCCCGCGAACACGTCGACCTGCGCGCGGCGGTCGCCGCCGGACCACCGCAGCGGGCGCGGGCGCTGCTGGTCGAACACATGGAGGACGCCGTCCAACGGCTGGCGGGCCGTTCCGCGGTCTAACGCGTCCGCGCGCCCCGCAGGAACAGATCGACCGCGTGCACCAGGTGACGCTGTCGTTCCACGGGACTGCGGTACACGCCGAAGTCGGCCAATCGCGCGGGCAGGATCTCCACCACCGCGATGAAGTGTTCGGCCGCCAACTCGATGTCGTCGAGATCGAGGACCCCCGCCTCGACATGGTGGCGCAGCACGTCCATCACCTGCTGTTGGCGGCGCGACCAGCCGAACGAGTCGGCGGCGAGCGCGAATTCGGGGAATCGGTGCGCTTCGGTCCTGGCGATCTTGTGCAGTTGCACGATATCGGGATCAAGCGCGTGGTCGAGCGCTCCGCGACCGATCGCTATCAGGGTGCCGCGCAGGTCGTCGTCATCGGTGGGGGCGGGATCGGGCGGCACGGCCCGGCTCAACGCCCAGGGGATGACATCGAGGAAGACCGCCCGTTTGTCGGGATAGCGTGCGTAGAGGGTGGCCTTCGCGGTCCCGGCGGCTTCCGCGATCGCCACCATGGTGGTCGCGTCGTAGCCGTTCTCGAGAAATGTCCGGACCGCCGCGTCGCGCAGTCGCTGATGAAGCGCCGCGGCTTCGGCGTGCGTCGGACGGCCGCCTCGTCGCTCCACTCCCACCGGACGGTTTCGCACCACCTCACGACTCTACGACGTCGCGGGCGCCGACCGTGCCGAGATGTCGAAATAACTAGACACCTATGTATAGTTATCGGTGCGGCGACACCGACGCTGATCGCGGTCGCATCGTCGCGACGCCCCGCGAAGGAGATCTTCATGCCCCAATCCCCAGCGCCACAATCCGTTTCGGACGCGACCGACACATTGAAGACGGTGGACCTGACCCCGCGTATCGCCACCGCGATCCACTCCGACAAGACAGCGCTGCTGAGCGGCGTCCACGCCGCCGAGCTACGCGACCTCCTCGAACAACGAGGAGTGCTGGTGTTCCCGCAGATCGGATTCACCGACAGCGAGCACATCGCGTTCACCAAGACGTTGGGCACATTCGCCCCCGAACGCAGCGGCGAGGAGGTCTACAACGTCACCCTCGACACCGCGGTCAACAAACAGGCCGACTACCTCAAGGGTTCGCTGTACTGGCATATCGACGGCACCATGAACGAGGTCCCGATCCGGGCCTCGCTGCTCTCGTCGAAAGTCCTGCCCGCCGACGGCGGCGGCGACACCGAGTTCTGCAACACCTACGCCGCCTATGACGACCTGTCCGAGGAGGACAAGGAACGTCTCGAGCAGTTGCGGGTCATGCACTCGGCCTGGAACACCCTGTTCTACTACGACCCCGAACCCGACTACCGGACCCTGCGCCGGATGATGGCCATCGGCGACCGCGAGCTGCCGCTGGTGTGGACACATCAGTCCGGACGCAAATCGCTTGTCCTCGGATGCACCGCACGCCACGTCATCGACACGGAATTCCGCGAGAGCGTGGACCTGCTGGTGCGCCTGCGCGACTGGGCCACCCAACCGCAGTTCGTCTACCGCCACAGCTGGTCTGTCGGCGACCTGGTGATCTGGGACAACACCGGAACCATGCACCGGGCCACGCCCTACAACCCGGACTCCGGGCGACTGCTGCACCGCACCAAACTCGAAGGCGAAGAACCGTTCGAGTGATCGGACGGCTTCAATGCCGCTGACCGAGATCAGGTCGACGTGGCGGCACCGCGCGCGCCGGTCGGACGAAAGCCGCCGTTGGCGATGCCGACCGTCACGGCGGTGCCGATCGGGCCGCGCCTGTCGAACAGGGCGACCGAAGCCGTGGCGATCCCGGCTTCGCTGTTGTGCGTCAGCCCCGCCATGCCCACCGAGGCACCTTCGGGTAGTCGAGACAGCGTCAGCGTGTAGTCGGCGTTGATGAAATGCAACCCGCTCGCACCGTAATTCGCGACGGCACTGGCGGAATCGGCCACCATGACCGCACGCGTCAGCGGCGTCAACTTCTCGCCGCTGACCAGGGGAGTGAGGTAGGTGAGCCAGATGAACTTCTGGCTCGCGCTCTCCCACGACCCCAGATCCACGCCCGGCACGCCGGGGTCGTCGGCGCTGTAGATGAGGCCGTGGCTCGCCGAACCGGCGGGCGGAGCCGTCGGAATCTCCGGTGGCGGCGGCATCTGTATCGGCGACGTCCAGACCTGGTTGGGTGACTGCTCGCCGCGCCGCAGGTAGACCGCACGCGCGTGGGCGACCTCGGTGCCGTCTTGAACCATCGCGGCGTCGACCACGCAGATACGTCTGCCTCGGCGACGGATCGTGGTCTTCACGGTGACCGGTGCGAGCAGGGCTCGACCCGACAGGTCGACCGTCACCCTGGTCGGATGCAACTCGGTGTCGTTCACGCACCGTTCGATCGCCCTGCTCAGTAACCCGCCCACATACTGTCCGCTGATGAAGTCTCCCCAGGGGCCGCGGGCAAGCGGGGTGGGAACACAACTCTCACCCTCTGCGACGAATACGCCGTGCGGAGACTCGCTCATGAACAACCTCACCCTCCGACGTGATCGTTCGTGCCGATCCGGCCGTCGAGACAGCACGGAGTCGAACCGTCACCGACCACGAAACAGTTCGGACAACTGTCCGCACAATAGTTCAGATTCGAGTGGTGCACAAACGGTCGACCCCGGATCCCCCGTAGAGTCTCGTCGCGTTGCTGCTGTTCCTGATGAACCTGCACCTGCGCGCCTGATACCTGCCGGTGATCGCCGTCGCGGACCTCGGGTCGATGGTGGCCTCCTCCGCGACCGCCGCCTCCTTCGCTGAACACGCCGACACCGCGGGACTGCGCGAACTCGCGTGGGTCATGTTCGGCGCGAGCATCCTCTACCTGCTGCTCACCGTCTTCGACCGTTCCCTCGGCCGTGTGGCGCGGATCTAGACGTGCGTCGTCTCAGTGTTCACGACCGGACAGGCGGCGATACTCCCGCGCTATGGACCGACGGAGCGGGGAGTAGTCGACGGCGAACAGTGCCCAGATTCCAGCCAGGGGCACGACGGTGGTGATGATATGTGTTGTGGAGAAGCCGATTTGCGCGAGCGCGGGCACCAGCGCGGCGACGCTCGCGGCGGCCGAGATCGCGAACAGACCCTGGAACCGGCGTAGTTCGACCTCGCTGCGGTAGTCGCCGAGCTGGCGAGTGTGGCTTTCCAGGGCGCGCAGCCGGGCCTGTGCGGTGTCGTGATGCTTGCTGACTTCGAAGTGGGCTTCGAGATCCTCTGCCACGCGCAGCATCTCGGGGTCTTTGAGCATGACGTTGAGGTTGCGGGTCTCCGCCAGATACGCGGCCGCCAGTGCCAGTTGGCTGGCCGACAGTACGTGTGCATCGGCGTGTCGCCACCCCGCACGCAGTTGCGAGGTGGTGACCTCGTGGGCGTTGATCCACATCTGGCAGACACACCAGTGCGTGTGAATGAGATTCAGCAACCCGAGAACGGACGCCGTGTCGATATCGGAGGCCCTGGTCAGCCCACGGATCACCGTCGACCATCCCGAGCTGGCGACTTCGACGGTGCCCGCGCGGAAGAATGTGGACTCGGCGTCGTCGGTGGTGTCGCCGGTGCTCGACAGCCAGAGCAGTTGGCGCGCGGTCGAATCCGCGAGGTCCTGCCGGTCACCGATCCAGCAGATCCGGTAGTCGTGGAACGCGTAGAGGAACGGGCGCGGCTCGACGAACCGAGCGACCGCCTCGCGTAGCCGAATGATGATGCCCGCGTGCAGATCCAACTCCGATTCGGGAGCGATCGCCACCTGGTTGCTCAAGCTCGCGCCGAGTGCGCCCATTCTGTCCAGATATGGGATGTAGTCCCGATTCTTCCAATCGATGATGTCGTCGTAGACCCTCAGCAGGTCGGCCACCGCCTCGTCGGAGGACAGTCGATAGTTGATCGACGCGATGCCCAGCCAGGGAAACAGTTGCAGTTGGCGCGTATAGCGCCACACGACACCCCCGAGGTCGACCCGCCCCTCGGGAAGTGTGTGGCGAATGATCGGCGCGTGACCCGCGAGATAGGAAAGGTTCCAACTGCGCAGCAAGGCCGGATCGGGGGTGGACGGTCCGTGCCGAACAGCGAAATCCCCACCTACTCAACAGTACACAGACCTGGTCGGTGGGCGAGTCGTCCGAGATCGGCGTCGAATCGCGCGGTGTGTGGAGGCGCCGCGAATGATCAGACAACGTGTCGGCGCGGTCCACCGTGAAAGTGCAGACCACTCTCTACACCCATTAATTCGTCACAGTGACGTAATTCTACGTGCAGATCGAAGCAGGGGGGAGGGGGCTCGGATCGACTCGAGCGCACAGGCAAAGATGGCTCGATTCGCCGAATGAGAGTGGCCACGATCGCGCAACTCGGATCGCCGACGACCATTTCAAGATCCGCGCTGACAGAAATCACACCGGGCCCGCCGGGCTCGAAACCGCATCGGCGGCACCGAATCGTCACCGTGACGAAACTGAGTGGCTGGATGGTTATTCATCGAGTCATCAGCCACACAAGCAACTTACGTCACTGTGACACAACGAAAACTGCATAAATATACGAAGATCAACAGAAACAGTCGACCAACAACCACCTTTTATCGGAAAACACCACACATCCGGACACTGCCAACTCTTCCCGGATCACTACCAACTTTTTCCGGAACGGACAACTGACTTCAGACTATTTCCATGTGGCATAAATGAGGCGGATTTTAACGCCGATAATCTACATTATGTCAACTTACCGCTCACCCTCGGCCGACCCACCGACCCACGGGATCGACCACAGCTAGGCCGCGGCCTCGGCGTCCAGTGCGGTCAGGGTGTCTGCGTAGCGAGTGAGGTAGTCAGTGATCTGCCCGTGGCTGATACCCATATCTCAACCGTGGACACAAAGCGCGCGAATCACTTGGCCGTGGCCTTACGTGCCCGGGCCCGCCGAGCGGCCTTACGCGGTACCGCGGGCACCGCATCCAGGTCGCCCCCGGATTCGCCGGACGGATTATCGCGCCAACTGATCTCGATCTCGATTTCCGTCTTGTCGCCGTCGACTTCGATCTCGAGTTCCCATTCGACGTGGTCGCCGACGACGATTTCGATCGAATCGCCACCCGACCCCATTTCCACCTCCGAGCCACTCGCGAGGGCATGTCCGATCGCGATGAGTCGCTCGGAGACCTCTTTGCGGGAGAGTTCGGACTTACTCTTGATCTCCAACTTCGGCACGACGACTCCTGACCTGGGTTCAGTGTGGACGTGCACTCACCGTAACCGCCGCAGCGGGCCGAACAGCGCGAACCGGCGATAAAACCGACGTGTTGGTACCGCCGGGTGTGGGCGACGGATGTGCGGTTCGAACTCGCGCCTACGGGCAACCGCACGGCGGATCTGCGGCACCCGACCGGTGCGGCCGACTCCCCCGGCTCAGTGTTGCCCGGGACGTCCCCACACCGACGGATCCGGTGGATCCCAGCCGTCGGCACCCGGCAGTTCGGAGTCCGGCACGGGCGGTGGTCCGGCGGCGCGACGCTGCGGAGGCAACGTGGTGGGCCTCTGGTTTCTCGGCCGTGATCGACGAACCCTCGGGCGAAGCACCAGGATCAGTGCGACAACTCCACCGATGACCACCGGTACCAACAGGATCGTCAGCCAGATCAGATAACGCGTCAGCTGTAGAAACCGTGCCGAGTCGGGAGGCGGTTCGAGTTCGGGACCCTGCTGTGCGAGCACGTCGCCGACGATGTCTTGGGCGGCGAGAACGACGGTATTCACGGACCCCCCCCCAAAAAAAAGTCCGTTACTTCAACTGAATACGCTTCATTCTGGCATGCACGTCACCGGGCAGATCATCAACACCGAAGGCGGCTTCCGCCGATCGAACTGATCCCTCAGCGTGTCCGTGCACGCGAGCGATTCCACGAACTCCACGAATCGTCGGGTATGTCGGCGCGAATCGAAGACTGGATCGGGGTGCCCATCGGGGCGGGTAAACGAGTCAGCGCGGGCAGGATATCCGGGGACAGCGTTGTCAGGTATTCGGTGTCGAGTGATTCGCCGTGTTCCCAGCGGTCGATGTTGCGGTCGGCGATCAGCCGTTCCGGGTCGATGAGCGCCAGTGCGAGCAGTGTCGCGAAGGCGGTGCCGAGGGCGGCGCGCGGCAGCCAGGTGAGGTCCAGCCGCGGCAACGCGGCCAGTATGAGCACGAAGATCAGGCCGAGCCAGAGTTCGAAGACTTCGACCAGTAGCCGAAGCACCGTGAACCCGTACGCCTGCTGGTAGGTCCACATTCGCGCCAAGGCCGACGCGACGATCACCAGCGACAGTGTGCTCACCGCGCCGGTCAGGGTTCGCAACCACGCGCGGTCGGTGGCGTTGTCCCTGCCCGCGAGGTGCAATACGACCATGATGACGGCGAGGGTGAGCACCGAGACGATCGACAGCTGCCAGAAACCCGTGCGGGCGTATTCGGAGTAGGTGAGACCGGAGGTGCGCTGCACATAGTCGTCGCCGCCGAACAGTGCGACGAATTGGACCGCGACGAACAGCGCGAACAGCACGGTCAGTGCACCCATCGGCAGCGCCCATTCCTGGCGACGCAGACCACGCTCGGGGGCGGTGTCCACGGCCGTGGGCGGTGGTCCCGCCAGCAGATACATCGCCCCCAGCGAACCTGCTCCGACCACGACGAACAGTGAAATCCACCGCAGGACCGTGCCGGTGCCGATTTCGGGCACCACATCACCGACCAGTGCGCCGAATGTCGCGTCGGCGCTTCCGAGCAGCGGGACCAGCACCGCGAGCAGCGCGCCGGTGACCAGGATCGACCAACTGGTTCGTACGGAGGGCCCATTGCCGCGAATCCCCTCCGCTCGCGCGTAGGCCCACGGGACAGCCGCCGATATCGTGGCCAACGGTACCGCCACGACGTCGTGCCAGGTGCCCCGAGCCGTGCGCCGTCCGATCACCGCGAGGGAGCCCGCGACCGACGCCGCGATCGCGCACAGCACGAACAGCCACCCCGCGGCACGGAACGTACCCACCGACAGCAGGCCGAGACCTATCGCGGTCCACCAGATCCGTTCACGATTGCGCACCACGCGGGCCAGTGGTGACACGCTTCGATTGTCCTGGGCCGCTTCGGAATCGATCACGGCGACGGCGGCCGCACTCCCCGATACCGTCGACGTGGACGGGACCTCCGCCGCGCGCGCCGCCGGTACCGAAAGGTTCGGCTCGGCGGACCTTCTCGCCCGCCGATCGACCTCGAATATCACCACCGCGGTGACGGCGGCGGCAAGTAGCCAGCCCAGGCCGGGGCGATCCAGCGGAATCGCGGCCGCCGCGACGGTTCCGCTGACAACCGCGGCGGGCAGCACTCCGGGTGGGCACACGACCCGACGCCAGCGCGGAACATGTTCGTACGGTGCGGAGCCGCCGGGCGCGGTCGGCCATCCCGCGGGGGCCGGACCACTCGGCACGGAAACCGGTGTCACCGAGGGCATCGGCCCCGGCGGTGGAATCGGTGTGTGGTCCGCGTCGGTGACGGTGGACCGCTTCTCCGTCTCGGGTTCGGGGGCCGACGGTTCGGATTTCGGCGCGGCCCGTTGCACAGTCGTTGTCGTCACGGCGCGGTGGTCGTCCGAAGATTTCGCGGCCGCGTCGTCGACGGTGGTGTGCGCGGTGCTGTCCGACGTCGGCTCGGCCGTGTCGGCCGCGCGTTCGTCCGTCTGGTCGCCGTGGTCGGTCATCGACCCCTCCCCGTCACCGCTGCGCTGTGTGCCATGAGGGGGACCCTAGCCAGACGGTGTGGAGAGCAGACGCGTCAAATGTGGAGATTCGGCGTGGGTCCGCACCGAGATCGCCACGGCCCGAGCCGTTGTCGGTCCCCGCGCGCCCGGCCGCACGCATACCATCAGGCATCCAAACCGCCGCGGCCCTCACACCCGACGCCGTCGATCGGCCAGCGATGGCACAGCCGGTGGACGGCAAGCCGGTCCGGCCACGCGGCGAAACCGAGGCTCAGCGCGGGCGAACTGTTCTGCCCGTGAGCAGAACGCTCGGCAGCTACGAAGGGATCGCGTCCGGATAATCCGTTGCCGCCACGCTCACCGACGGACAGTATTCGGTATGACTTCCGATCTCGTACAACACTATTCGACTGTGTCGGAGGGCGATCGCCTGTTCAGGACCGCACACGGCCGTCTGGAATTCCTTCGAACGCAACAATTGGTGCGCCGTGTCCTGACGTCGCCGGTGCGGGTGCTCGATGTCGGTGGCGGGACCGGCGTGCATGCCCGATGGCTGGCCGCTGACGGTCATTCGGTACATCTCCTCGACCCCGTCCCCGAACATGTCGAGGCGGCCGCGGCGCTGCCCGGAGTCACCGCACAGGTCGGCGACGCACGACGCCTGCCGACCGCCGACAACTCGGTCGACGCCGTCGTGATGCTCGGTCCGCTGTACCACCTCACGGACTCCGCCGACCGGACGACCGCGTTGCGCGAGGCTGTGCGAGTTCTTCGCCCCGGTGGGATTCTCATCGCGGCGGCGATCAGCCGCTACCTGTCGGCGTTGGAATCCGGCACGAACGGCTCGCTCGACGACACCCTCGCCTCTTCGGTACGGAAGGTGATAGCGACCGGCGAATACGACGGCCACGTCGGTTTCATGCCGACCCGCTGGCATACCGCCGACGAGTTGCGTTCCGAGGTCGAAGCGGCCGGTCTCGTCGACGTCCGGATCTACGGCGTCGAGGGCCCCGCCTGGATGGCCCTCGACCAGGCAGGCCCGGGCGGCGACCCGGCACTCACGACAGCCGCCCTACGATGCGCGCACCTGCTGGAGCAGGACCCACGGATCATCGACACCAGCGCGCACCTCCTGGCCATAGCCCGAACCGCGTCGACCTGACGCAAGTCCCTGGAACTCGCTGGTGGCGGCCGACGATGGTTCGTCGGCCCTCGCACCGGTCTGCTCAGCGGAACTGCATATTGGTGGTCGCCAAGCCGAAGATCTTGCGGCCACCGGACTTCGCCACGATATTGACGACCGCGCCGCGGGTCGCCGGATCGAGGGATTTCACGCGGCCGGTGTATTCGATATCCCCGCCTTCCTTGGCGTCGACCAGGGCGAAATTCGACAGGCGGACACCGTATCGGGTGACGGCTCCCGGGTCGCCCGACCAGGTGGAAACGAAGCCGGCGCCCAGGCCCATGGTCAGCATGCCGTGGGCGATGACGTCGGGCAGACCGGCCAGCCGCGCCACCCTGTCGTCCCAGTGGATGGGGTTGCCGTCACCGGAGACGCCGGAGTAGTTCACCAGGTCACCGCGGGAGATGCGCGCGTTACGGATCGGGAGTTCGTCGCCTACACTCAGATCATCGAACGAGGCTGCGGTGCAAGGGATCCGGGCGGCACCTTCCAAGGACAGGGTCAGCTCCCCCTCCGGGCGGCGCGGAGTCGGCTGCGCGCGGATGGCGGCGATCTCCTCGGCGGTCCGGCCGCGACCGAGGATGTTCACGCCGTGCACCATGATGTTCTCCACGGCGTGGGTGATCTCCGGATCCACCCCTTCACCGGCGATGCCGACGACGGTGGTGTGCATGATGTGCACGACCTCGCCGGACCCGTCGGTGAAGGTGTTGGTGACGGTGATGAGGTCCTTGCCCGCGATCCGGCGCACCGAGGACAACTCGACGTCGGTGACGAGCGTGTCGCCCGCGACGATCGGCTTGTACTGCTCGAAAACCTGCTCGGTCTGCACGAACATGTCGTAGCCGACCACCACGGTCTCGAACAGCAGCCGATTGGCGGCCATCGCCGGAATCGAGGTGAAGGTCAGTGGCGCGACCAGACCGCTGTAGCCGAGTTCCGCCGCCGCGTCCTCGTCCCAGTGCGCGGGGTGGTAGTCCTGCACCGCCCGCGCGTATTCGCGGATCTTCTCCCGCCCGACCTCATAGGTGCTTTCGGCCTGGTAATAGTGCCCCACTTGTGACGCGACATCGGGTGCATCGACTACCGAACTCACGTGAACCTACCCTTTGCTCGAGGAACGGACCCCCGGCACGATATCGGAAAGCCGGGTGCGATCGTGCCAGGACAGACGGATCCGAGCGAGCACGACAGCGCGTCGGACGAAACGATGTGACAGATCATGGCGGTGTCGCAGCCCGCGACGACACCGCGACGACGTTCGATCAGCCGAGGCGAACCGGGAACGCCGCCAGATCGTTCTGTGTCAGGACCGGAAGGTTGTGGATCTCCTCCACCGGTGTCGCCAGCCGCAATCGCGGGAAGCGGGCGAACAGCGCGGGCAGGGCGATACCGCCCTCGAGCCGTGCGAGCGCGGCGCCGGGGCAGATATGCGGACCGTGACCGAAAGTGATGTGCCGGTTCGCCGTCGGGCGATTGACATCGAAGACGTCGGCGTCCGGACCGTGCACGGAACTGTCGCGCCCGATCGCACGGTAGGACATGACGACACCTTCGCCCTTCTCGATCGTCATACCCTCGACGGTGATGTCCTCGGTCGCGAAACGCATCAGCAGATGCGTGACCGGGCTGTCCCAGCGCAACGTCTCCTCCACCGCGACATCCCAGCCGACATCACCGGAGCTGACCTGCGCCAACTGCTCCGGATTGGTCAGCAATGCGCGAACCGCGCAGAGGATGAGCCCGATCGTGGTCTCGTGGCCCGCCGCGACGAGGGCCTTGAGGTTGCCGACCACTTCTTCCTCGGTCAGCGGTTCGCCGCCGTCGGTGGCCTGGACCAGGGCACTGGTCAGGTCGTCGGTCGGATCGGCGGTCTTCTTGCGCACCAGGGTGGTGAAATAGGCGTCGAGTTCGTCGATGACGCGCAACCGCTCGTCCTGCGGGGTCAGCAGCGAGAAGAACGCCTTGTACCAGTCGAGCAGCATGGCGTGATCGCTGCGGTCGACCCCCATGAGCTCGCTGACCACTCGCATCGGCAGCGGATAGGCGAAGACCGACTTCAGGTCGACCGTGGCTCCCGCGCGCCCCGCCTCCTCGAGATCGTCGAGCAATTCGGCGGTGAGCCGCTCGACCACCGGGCGCAGCGCGTCCAGCCGACGCTTGGTCAACGCCTGCGTGGTCTTGATACGCAGCCTGCGGTGTTCGGGACCGTCGACGGTGAACATGGAACGGCCCGCGTCGATCATGCCGATCAGCGGCCACTGCCTGGTCACCACCCCGTTCTGCCACAGCGACCACGCGTTGATGTCCTTGACCAGGCGGGTATCGACCAGCAACTGCCTGGCCAGCGTGTGACGGGTCACCGTCCACGCGGGCACCCCGAGTAAATCGATGCGCTCGACCGGCTCCCCGGCCACCAGCCGGGCGGTCTCGCCCGCGAGATCGGCGACCATGGGATCGATGACGAGAGCATGTGGGCAGACCTGACTCACGGAGTACCTCCAACAGCACGGACCGGGGTGAAACGGACTGGCAGTGATGTCATTCCGCGAAGGAACGCCGAAGGCCGACGCACCAACGTCTCGGCGGGAATCGCGAGATCGATATCGGGCAGGCGGTCGAGCAACACCTCCAGACCGGTGCGCGCGATGATCTCGGCGATCTGCTGTGCCGGAAACGGGCACCGGTACTCACCGTGGGAGAACGCGAAATGCGCGCAGTTGCCGGTGTAGGCGGGTTCGACCGAATCCGCCGCGTGCTGACGCACATGCGGATCGGAATTCGCGGCCGCCAGCCCGAGCAACAACATATCGCCGCGTCGAATCACGCTGTCGCCCAACCGGGTATCGCGGGCAGCCCAGCGACCGGACAGGATCTGGGTCGGCGTGTCCTCCCACAGGACCTCGTTCATCGCCTGACCGACACTGTGGCGGCCGCCGCCCATCGACTCGGCGAACCGGTCGTCGGTGAGCATCAGACGCACCGAATTGCCGATCCAGTCCGACGTCGGCAGATGCCCGGCCGCCGTGATCGCCATCAGATCGAGCACGTACTCCTCGTCGGTGAACGATCCTTCGTGCTCGAGCATCCGCGAGACCAGACTGTCCCCTGGCCGCGCCTTGGTCGACGCCAGCAATTGCTGCATATGACCGAAGAACTGCCCGTGCGCGGCCTGGGCGTCCGCGCCGCCGTCGGCCAGGGCCTTCATCGTCCACGCGAGCTGCCCGCCGACCTCGTCGGGGAACCCGAGGATCCAGGCGAGCGCGAGAATCGGCAACGGCTCGGCGTAGTCGGCGACGAGTTCGGCTTCGCCCTTACCGCAGAAGTTATCGATCAGCCGGTCGGCCAGGTCCTCACAGACGCGACGCAACGCGTACTGGTCGACTGTGTCCATCGCCGACTCGACCATCTCGATATGCCTTCGATGTTCCGCGCCCGCGGTGTAGTACACCGACGGCATCGGCTGCCCGACCATCGGCCGCAGCGGCCAGTCCTCGGGAATCTCGGGCCACTGGTTCCACAGCGCGACATCACGCGGGAACAACTCCGGATCACTGGTGACCTGATGCATCTCGCGATAGCCGATGACCAGCCAGGCCGGAACACCGCCGGGCAGTTCCACCGAGACCACCGGACCGTGTTCGCGCCGCATATCGTTGTACAGGCGCTGCGGATCGGAATGGAAACGCGGACCGCTCAGCGGAACCGAAGCTTTCCCGGCCGGCGCGGCACGGGTGCCCGCGCCGGCCGCGGAGACGACGTTCGGGTTGGTCACGACACGCTCTCCGGGGTCCGACCGACGAAGGATCGACGCTCACGCGCGACGGCGCGGCACGCGAACAGCCGCTCGACCAGCGCGACCAACACATCTCTACAGGATTCACGCGACCGCGCGTCGCAGTCGATGAGGGGCACATCCGGGTCCAGATCGAGCGCGTCGCGAATCCTGGCCGGGTCCAGCGATCCGCCGAAATTGTTGCAGGCGACGATGAACGGAATCCCCTGGTGCTCGAGTCGGTCGATGGCGTACCACGAATCGGCGATCCGCAGCGGATCGAGCAGCACGATCGCGCCGAGCGCGCCGGTGAACAGTCGATCCCACAGGAACCAGAACCGTTCCTGTCCCGGCGCGCCGAACAGGTACAGGACGTGTTCGGCGTCGATGCTGATCCGCCCGAAGTCGAACGCGACCGTGGTCGTCGTCTTACCGGTCACCCCGGTGAGATCGTCGACGTGCAGACCTTCCTGGGTCATCGTCGCCTCGGTGTCCAGGGGGCGGATCTCGCTCACCGAACGCACCATGGTGGTCTTGCCGACACCGAAGCCGCCGACGATCACGATTTTCAAGCCCTGACGGGTGTCCGAGTGCAGCGGCGCGTCGGCACGGGTCGGCCGAGCGTCAAATATTGCGGAGTCCAACGAGCACCTTCTCGAGGGTGGTGGTGTCCGGCATCGAATTCCACGGCGCACCGGGGGTAGTCGCCTTGCCGATCTGGGGGTGACGCACAGTGATCTTGCCCGCGTGCAGCAGGTCCGAAAGCAGAATCGTGGTGATGCCGACGGGAATTCGCAGTTCCGCGGCGATCTCGACCACCGCGGTCGGCGCCCGGCACATGGTCAGGATCGCGGCGTGTTCGCTACTCATCCCCGATGTCGGCTCGGATTCGCTGACCACCAGGGTGACGAAGTCGAAGCGCTCGTAATCCGGTTTGCTTCGGCCGCCGGTCAGTGTGTACAGCCGGTCGGGATCCTCGTCACGGCCTGGTCTACTGCTCACGACACGCTCTCCTCCCCGAAGCGCGGGGTGGTCGCCAAATGATCACCGAGCTGTTCGACCAACTCCCGCATGTTGTGGCCGACCAGGCCCGCGTCCGAGTCCTCCCCCGCGACGACCGCGATATGCGCGCCCATGCCCGCGTCGACGATGAACAGGATGCCGCCGTAGAACTCGGTCATCGACTGACGCACGCCCGAGCGTCCGTCACCGAATTCGATCGACGCGCCGTGCGAGAGGCTCTGGATCCCGGCGGCGATGGCCGCCAATTGATCGGCACTGTCCTCGGTGAGCCGTCCGCTGTGGCACATCTTGAGCCCGTCGCTGGACAGCAGCAGCGCATGCCTGGTGCCCGGGGTGCGGGACAGGAGTTGTTCGAGCAACCAGCTCAGCTGCGAGGGCACGGAAGTTGTCATCAGTCGTTCTCCTGGGCGGCAGATGGGGCGGATACGGCGGGCTCCCGGCCGGTGATCGCCCGCTGGAACGCACCGAGCGCGGCGGGTTTCGTCGTCGTCGGCGGGGAGCTGATCTCGGCGGGCTTCTTGTCGCTCAGACCTTCGGGATGGACAGCGGCGAAAGTACTTCCACGCCGCCGTTTGGGCAGTTCGATACCGGTCGAGGACGGAGCGGGCGTGGCCGCGACCGGTGTGGCGACCGCGAGGGCCCTCGGTGCGGGCGGACCGACCGGGGGCTCGACCACGGAGATGTCGACCCTGGTGGTGAGATCTCGCGGCACCACGACAACGACAGCGGTGCCGCCGATCGCGGAGGGCCGGTAGGACACGGTGAGCCCGTGTTTGCGGGCCAGGTAGCCGACGACCGCGAGACCGAGCCTGGTCCCCGACAGGGTCGACAGATCCGTTCCCGAGGTGTTCCGGCTACCGGGCGCGACAGACGAGACGGACGCTTCGGCGCGGCGCAGCGCGGATTCGCTCATCACCAGGCCGCTGTCCTCGATGGTGATCACCACGCCCGCGGGAACCTCGGCCGCGTAGAGATGCACCTCGGTGGTCGGCGGTGAGAAGTTACAGGCATTGTCGATCAATTCGGCGAGGGCGTGCATGACGCCCTCGGCCGCGTGGCCCGCGATCGCGATATTCGCGACGGCGCGTAACCGGACCCGTTGATAACCCGCGACGCGGCCCATCGCGCCACGCAGAATCGACTGCATGGCGATGGGTTTGGCCCAGCGCCGACCCGACCGCGAACCGCTGAGCACAGCGATACTGTCGGCGAGGCGGCCCGCCTGGGCGGTGTGATGGTCCAGTTGCAGCAGGTCGGCGAGCACGGACGGATCGGAGTGCTTGTGCTCCATTTCGCGCAGTTCGGCGAGCATACTGGTCGTCATCGCCTGCATACGTCCCGCGGCGCCCGCGAACGCCGCCATGGCCGCCACGCGACGACTCTCACTGCTCCTGGCCGCCGAATAATGTTCCGCCGTGGCTTTTTCCGCAGCCACGACCTGGGAACGTAGCTCGGCGGTCGCCGAGACGATGGTGGCGTGCGCTTCGTCGCGCGTGTCGAGCACATCGCCGCGTGCGGCGGCGAGTTGTTCACGGGTACTGACGACCTCGGCGCGGGCATCCAGGGAAGCCCTCCGGAAATACACCGCCGCCGACACCGCTACCGAAAGTACGACCGCGGTCGTTCCGCCGCCGATGGCCAACGGAATTCGCATTTCCTCCGGCGCGTAGTACACCGCGACTCCGACGCCGCCCGAGGAGATGAGAAGGCATCCCCACCATGTCACGTGTGGGAGGCGTCTACCACGGACCGGAGGGTCCCCAACGCCGTCATCCACTTGATTCGATGACTGTGACAAAGTCCGTACTACCACCCTCGCGCGCTCGCCTACCGGGGAAAATGTCGTTGTCCCCTGACACCTCACTTCTTGTTCGGACATTGTCAAATAAGCAGACCGACAAGCAGTTTCGAATATCGGGACACGAGCATAGCGGTAGCCGGGAATGCACGCGACCGGTAGGTCACGAGAAGATGTCGATCAGCGGCATTGCGCTGGCTACGGCCACGAAATCGGCGTCTGCGACAGGAGTTGCCACGAGGTCGCCCACGTCTCGTGCCGGAAATGCCACGGCGACAAGTCGTTCGCGGGGTCCGAGGACGGCAGGATCGTCCACTTTCGCCGATCAGCCAGTTGGTGATCTTGATAACATGGCCGTATCACCTTGTGCGCCAACACTATCCGACGCCAATGCGGCTACTGTTCGTTCGCCTGTTCGACTAGCGTTGAACCATTATGCTCGGACACTCACATGCGACCAGTGGCGCGTTGGCCTGGTCGGGGGCAGCAGTGGCGCTACCCATCACCGCGTTGACCTATCCGGCCGTGCAGGCGGGCGTCGGACATCTCGGCATCGCCGACCTGTTGCTCGGCACCTTCCTCACCGCGGGAGCCGCACTGCTCCCGGACGCGGACCACCCCAACAGCTCCATCGCACACGTGCTCGGACCGATCTCCTACATCCTGTGCACGATCATCTCGAAGGTGTCCGGCGGACATCGGCACGGCACGCACTCGCTGCTGTTCGTCGCTCTCGTCACCTACGGAACGTGGGCAGGCGTGCACTGGCTCGGCAAACCGTTCACCCTCGCGCTCGTATTCTTCCTACTGGCCTTGGCCGTTCGCGCCCTGCACCTGTGCCCCGGCGGCGACAGTGTGAAAGCCTGGGGCACCGTCGCCGTCCTGGCCGCCGCCGGAACATTCGCCATGGATCACTGGCTGGCAGACAAACCGTCGTGGCTGCCCTTCGCCGTAGGACTCGGCGCTCTCGCGCACATCCTCGGCGACTGCCTCACCGACAAGGGGTGCAGGCTCTTCTGGCCGTTCGACATCCGGGTGCGGTTCCCGATCATCGAACGCACCGGCAACAAGGTCGAGACCTGGCTCATCTCACCGCTTTTCGTCGCGGGCACGCTCGCGGTGCTCTGGTACGCGATCACACGGCAGCCGTGAGAGTGGCGTCGATTCCCGATCGGCGCCACCACCGCGAGTCGACCGCCGAGGACGGAAACGTACTCCGCGTGGAGCCTTCGCCGTCTCGAGCTTTCTTGGGTAGTGGAAGGTATTCGATGAAAGTCGACTGGATATGGCATTGATGCATTCATACGCATATCCAGATAGCGGGATTTATCGAATGACCTGTCGTGCGACTACGGCATAGACGACGAGCCGAAGCAGGACATAGTCCGACAGAGTACAGGTGCGCGGTGCCGCCGAGAGTTCCTTCGCCAGGCCGCCGTTCGGGACGACACTCCCCCGGCGCAGGAAGGCCGTAGGTCTCCCCCACGATCCGGATGCGACCGCGACATGTGTCGCGAGATCCGCGGCCGTCGATCAGCCGAATCCGTCGTCATGCGATCGATGCCCGCAGTCAGCAAAGCAGCAACCGACTCACACCGCAGCACAAGAACCCGAAAACCGTGCCCTACCAGCGCCCTACGCGATATCCGCCCGAAATTCGGCCGATGCTACGGCTACCCCAACGGGGTGACCCCCGAGTCTCTGCGGTCTTTTGGTGTGAGTTTCAGCCGTGGTCGACCGATGAAATAGAAAGCTTATATGCGTTGGTGCGCATATCTACGTAGCACTATTTATCTTTTGGTTCAACCGACCATGCGATGCGTGACGTCCGAGCTAACCTGAGCCATGACCGCCGGACCGACAATGAAGCCGCAGCGCTGGCAGCCTCCCCGAGCCACGGCTCGCGCACGCCGAACCAGCAGCACTCCTCCCCTGCCCCGGGTGAGCCGACTCGAACTGCCCGGCGACGGGCCCGAGGATGTCGTTCGCTCCCCCGATGGCAAATTGATCGTCGGAATACACGACGGTTCCATCCTGTCGATCGATCCGGCCGACGGGTCGGTACAGAAGCTGGCCGACACCGGCGGCAGGCCTCTCGGTCTGCACGCCGACGCGGACGGCAGTCTGCTCATCTGCGATTTCGAGCGGGGGCTGCTCGAACGGCATCCCGATGGCACGGTGGAGGTGCTCGTCGACGAGATCGACGGCGAGCGGTTGAAGTTCGCGAGCAATGTCGTGCGCGACACCGATGGCACGATCTACTTCTCCTCGTCCACGAGTCGGTACTCGCTCGCGGAATACACCGGCGACCTGCTGGAACATTCAGGCACCGGCAGGCTGATGCGGCGGGATCCGGACGGTAAGGTCGAAACCCTCATCGCGGGATTGCAATTCGCGAACGGGGTGGTGCTGGCGCCCGACCGCGCCTGCGTGCTGGTCGCGGAGACCGCGGGCTACCGGGTGGCGCGGTATTGGCTGACCGGCCCGAAAGCGGGTACCCACGACATCCTCGTCGAGAATCTGCCCGGGTTCCCGGACAATATGGCCCTCGGCAGCGACGGTCTGGTCTGGATCGCGGTTCCCGCTCCGAGGGATCCGCTGCTGGATCGTCTGCTTCCGCTGCCGGGCATCCTGCGGCGCATCGTCTGGGCGCTGCCGGATCGGGCCCGCCCGAAGCCGAAACGCACGGTGTGGGTGCAGGCCGTCGACTTCGACGGCCGGTTGGTGCACGACCTGCAATGCGAAGGCACGGATTTCTCGATGGTGACCGGTGTCGTCGAGCAGGACGGGACGTTGTATCTGGGCAGCCTCACGGAGTCCGCGGTGGCGGTCACACGGGTTCCCTCGTAGTCCGACGCCACCGCAGCCTATTTCAGTGCACGACTGTACACTGAAATATATGAGTGGCACCCACCCGCAACGCAAGGCCGAAGTGCGGGCGCTGGCGCGGTTGGCCGGAGACGAACTCGGCGGCGCGGTCGACGGTATCGGGGCGGTCCACCGCGCGATCTCGGACCGGGTCTTCGCCGCGGTCCGGCTCGGCGTCGGACCGGCGGCGCAGCCGGTGAAACTCCTCCACGACGCGATCACCGACGGCGTGTATCGCACGGTGAGCGGAGCGGCGGTCGCCGCGGGTGCGGTCGCGGAGCATACGGCCGACGTGCCCGGCATCGCGCCCTCGCACACCGTCTACGGGTCGGGATTGCTCGCCGCGTTGCAGGGTCTGATCGGTGACGCGCTCGCCGACGAGCGGCCGATTCTGGCCGGACCCATGACCTTCCGGTGCGCGGGCGCGCCGGTCGCCGCCGAACAGGTCGCGGCGGGGCTCACGCGGCCGAGCGGGCATATCGTGGTCTTCCTGCACGGGCTGGTGGAGACCGAACATGCCTGGCATCTCGGCGGCAGGCCCAGCTATGCCGAGCGGCTCGACACCGACATGGACTGTTCGGCGCTACAGATCAGATACAACAGTGGTCTGCGTATCCCCGACAATGCCGCGCAGCTGAGCCAACTGATGCAGCGACTGGTCGATCACTGGCCGGTGCCGGTGGAGCGGATATCGCTGGTCGGTCATTCGATGGGCGGGCTGATCGTGCGCGGCGCGAGTTTCGAAGGTGCCGAAGCCGGGCAGACGTGGGTGCGCGCGGTGCGCAAGGTGGTGTGCCTCGGTTCTCCGCATCTGGGCGCTCCGCTGGAACAGGTGGTGCACTACGGCTCGTCGCTGCTCGGCCTGCTGCCGGAGACACGCCCGTTCGGGCGGTTGCTGCGCAGGCGCAGCGCGGGAATTCGGGATCTGCGGCGGGGATCGGTACTCGAGGACGCCGAAGCCGCCGATATTCCGCTGCTCGAAGGCGTCGACCACTACTTCGTGACGGCGAGTATCACCCGCAGTCCGCGTAATCCACTCGGGCACGTACTCGGTGACGGCCTGGTGCTCACGCCCAGCGGCGCGGGCAGGAACCGATCCCGTCGTATCGGTTTCGAGGAATCGAACGGGCTACATCTGCCCGGGGCGAACCATTTCACGCTCCTCAACCACGAGGCCGTGTACGCGGCGCTGCGTGACTGGCTCGGCGCCTCGGAGGCTGCCCGGGCCGACACCACCGGCTGAGGCGGCGAATATTCGGTCCGGTCAGAACAGTTGGTCGGAGTGGGCTTCCGCTTCGGCGCGCACGTCGACGGCGAACTGTTCCTCGATCGCGTCGTCGTCGCCCGCGCTGTGTGCCGCGTAGAGCAGCAGGCAACCGCGGATTCCGTCGAGCAGATCTTCGAGCAGGTCCAGCGCGGGGCGGACCGGGTCGAGCCTGCTGATCCGGAATTCGGCGAGCATCGCGGCGCGCGTGGCGCTGTCGACCTCGTATTTGCGCGCCTGCTCCTCGATTTCGGCCACGCGTGCGACGACGCCCCACGGCGAGGGCACATGTCCTTCGGATACCGCGATGGCCTCGGCGATCAGATCGACGACGATCTCGGTGGGGCTCTCCCCCGCGACCGAGCGTTCCAGGACCAGCGTCGGGGTCTGGACCTGGAGCGCCTCGATGTCGTCGGCTTCGACCACGACTTCGGCGGCGGGTACGTCGGCGATCTCCGCGGTCACCTCGGCGGCGGCGTAGAGCCAGTGGGCGGCCGCGACCGAGGCCGAAGCCGGGTCGAGCTCGGTGAACAGTTCCAGGGAGCCGAGCGGGTCGGCGCGCAGCAGTTCGTGGGCGGCCTGGACCTGCGCCGGGGAGACGTCGGGACGCGACATCTCCACAGCTTGGCGCGAGCGGCCAGACAGATCTCCCAGTTCGGCGGATTCGATCGCCGCCTGTTCGTGCTCGACCTCGGAGACGATGACGTCGGTCAAGGTCTCGATGTCGATTCCGTGCAGTGCGCGTCCGACCCGGTGCGCGGATTCGACGACGCCGCTGTAGGAGACGATCAGTCCCTCTTCGGTGGGTAGGTGCGGGGCGCGTATACCCGCCTCGACCTCTTTGAAGTTGCGGCGTTCCTCGGCCCGTCGCCACGCTTCGCTGTTGGGCACGTCGGGGTCGCCCGCGGCGCTGGCGGGGTGGGTGTAGGTGCGCCATTGGAATCGCGACAGGGTGGTCAGATTCGACGCGAGGCTCGTCGCCTGATCCGAACTGACCGGTGGGAGCACGGCCACGGTCTCGGACAGGTCGCCGCGTCCGGTCGCCCAGATTGCCACGAGTGCGTTGCGGCCTGCGTCGAATGCGTATCGGGTCACGTCGCCCAGTCTTGCCGATATACCGTCGCGGCGCTTGCGCAATACGTCCCATTTGCGACACGGGGCCGGGCGTTTCCACGCCGCTCGGTGACCGGTGGCGACAAAACCCTTGCTGACGACGTGTTTTCGAGAAACGGTCACGGCGGTTTCCGGTGTAGGACGCGAGATGTGTCACGTCGGCGCGCCGGTGCGTCCGCGAGCGGACGCACCGGTCGGGGACCGGTGGTCGCGGTGCGACAATCGACGGCAGGCACCGGGCAGTCCTGCCCGGCCGGACCAAGGATGGCAGATGACTCTCGATCACGGTGACCCGGGCGACGCGCCTTCGATTCCGGTGCCCACCGCGCCGGTGGTGAATTCGGCGCGTCCGGCGGCAGCCGAGGAGGCGAGGACCATCGCCGCGTCGACCAATACCGCGACGCTGGCGAGTCTGAGCGAGGACGGGACGCCGTGGGCGTCGTTCGTCACCTACGGTCTGCTCGACGGTCAGCCGGTGCTGTGCGTGTCGCGGATGGCCGAGCACGGTCGCAATCTGGAGGCCGATCCACGGGCGAGTATCGCGGTGGTCGAGCCGAATCCGCCGTCCGATCCGTTGGCGGGAAGCCGGATCACACTGGCCGGTGTGGTGGAACTGCCGGTCGGCGACGAAGCGGCGGCGGCGCGGGAGGCGCATCTCGCGGCGGTGCCCGCGGCGAAGTACTACATCGATTACAGCGATTTCTCGCTGTGGGTGCTGCGGGTGCGCCGGATTCGCTGGGTCGGCGGGTACGGACGGATGGATTCGGCGAGCGCCGAGGATTACGCGGCGGCGGCGCCGGATCCGGTGGTGCCGAGCGCGACGCGCGCGATCGAACATCTGAACGCCGATCACGCGGATTCGCTGCTGTCGATGGCGCGGGTCCTGGGTGGCTATCCGGATGCGACCGAGGCAGCGTGCGAACGGGCCGACCGGTACGGGCTCGATCTTCGCGTGGTCACCACGCGCGGTGTCGCACGCACCCGCGTGGGGTACGCGCAGCGGATCGACTGCGCCGATCAGCTCAGGGCGGCGACGGTGGAGTTGGCTCGGCGGGCGCGCGAGGCATGAGCCCGGCGCCCTCACGCTTCGTACAGTTCCAGCGGCAGATCGTCGGGGTCGTAGAAGAAGGCCATGTGCTTGCCGGTCGCGGCGTCCACGCGCAGTTCCTCGGTGCGGACACCGCGTGCGGCGAGTTCGGCGAGTGTGGCGGCGACGTCGGTGACCACGAAGGCGAGGTGGCGCAGCCCGCACGCCTCGGGTCTGGTTCGCCGGGGCGGGGTGACCGGGAAGGAGAACAGTTCGACGCGGCCGCCGCCGGGGATCGCCAGATCGAGTTTGTAGGAGCGACGCTCGGCGCGGTATTCCTCGGCGATCACCCCGAGCCCGAGGGTGCCGGTGTAGAACTCCTTCGATTTCCGGTAGTCCGAGGCGATGATCGCTATGTGGTGGATCCCGAGGAATTCCATGGGCGCAGACGGTAGCGCAGGGCCGGGGTCGAGCGGGCGAGGTCGGGGCGTATTCGCCGCGATCCCGCTACTCGGGCTCGCGGTCAGTGCGTGAGGATTACTTTCACCACGACGACGGTGGTGGCCACGGCGGTGAGCGCGAGCGCGGCCAGCACCGATCCCCTGGTGGGGCGTTCGCCTTTGAGTCGGCCGATGACGAAGACGATGCCGCCGATGCGCAGCAGGATCACGATCTCGGCGACCAGTTGCGCGGTTCCGTGGTCGAGCCACCCGAGCAGGCCGGTGGCGAGGATGACGCAGGGCAGCAGCGCTGAGGTGAGAATCGGCACGGAATTGCGCAGGCCGCGCAATTGCTCGGCGCGGCTGCCGATGCTGCCCTCACCGACGCTGCGACCGACCGCCTCGGCGAACAGGTGCGCCACGAACGTCGACAGCGCCGTACCGAGCACGATCAGGATTCCCGCGTGGACGTCGGTGGTGACGACGGGGACCAGCGCCGCGAGCACGAGAACGTTGCCGTAGATGTAGGCGCTGATCCGCCCCGCGGCGTGCTTGCGGTCCAGTGGCTTGTCGCGCGAGAACAGCGGACGGTGCAGGAAGGTGTCCGCGACGGTCTTCACGCGGCCTCACCCCCGCCGTGCGGGCGAGAGCGCACCCGGCGACTCACGGCGTAGGGTGCTCTGCGGTGACGGCGGGGCGGGCGACCAGTTCCACGAGGAGCAGTGCGGCCGCGGCGATCACGAGGGTGACCATGACGACGAGCCCGGACGGGTACTTCCAGAACACCAGGGTGACGGCGGCGATCGCGACGATGGCCACGCGCAGTGCGATCCGGTGCGAGGCGACGGCGACTTCGACCGGATGCGGGGCACGGCCGTCGGCCGAACCCCGTACCCGGTCGGTGATCGAGCCGAATCCGCGCCGGACCGAGCGGGCGGATTTCGAGGATCCGGCGAGGTAGCCGACCGCCGCGATCGCCACGGCCAGCACGAATACCGCGCGCACGGCGGTGCGCAGCGGCAGGGCCAGTGTGTCGAACAGGGCCGCGGCCGCGTCGCGGGACAGTGCCTCGGCGGGCACGTCCCCGAGATAGATCGCACGGCCGATGCTGATCGCCACGACCAGCAGCAGCATGGCGACGGCGATGGCGACCCCGACCAGTGAGAAGGCGCGCAGGCGACTGCCTCCCGGCGCGAGCAGTACGGCCCCGGCCGCCACGAGCAGTACCGCGAGCGGCAGGACGGTGGCCGCGTTGTTCAGCGCCGACACCGCTCGCTGGGCTTTGACGAGTCCTGGTGATTCGAAGAGTACGAAGGTCGCGTCGACGGTGGGGATCTTGTCGGCGAAGGTGAATCCGCGCTCGTCGAGTTCGGTGCGCACGCCGTCGATGATCGGTGCCAGCGCGATGGCGACGGTGCCGTCGTCGCCGATGCGGACGCCGGGCCTGGTCTCGCCGGTGACGACCGCGACCATCGTCTTGTGCGCTTCCCGGTTGGCCCGGATCCACAGTGCCTCGAATCGGTCCGATGCCACGAAGGAGTCGACGGTGTCGTGGACGAAGGAGCGGGCTTCGTCGGCGAGGACGGGGGCGAGGCCGATGACGGCGGTGGGCACGCGGGGCGCGTTCTCGGTCAGTGCGGTCAATGCCTCGGTGGTCAGGCGCTGCACGTCGACACGAGTCATGATCTGGTCGGTGATCCGGTCCGACAGTTCGGCTTGAAGGACCGGGTCGGCGGCCAGCGGTGTCATCGTCTGCACGTATCGGTCGGTGTCGAGTACCTCGGCGCGGACGTAGCGCGCGGGGACAGTGGCGAATGCGAGGACGGCGACGAGTACGAGCAGGATCGCCGCGCCGGTCCAGCGCAATCCGCGGTGGCCCCGCGTTTCCGCTTTTCGGGTGACTTCGCGACGTAGGCGCTCGAGTTCCGTGCGTTCGTCGGCATCCAGTGGTGCGCCGACTTCCGGAGAATTCATGGATTTGTCCGTATCCGTGAGGTCGAAACGAATAACACGGCGGAATACATCGTTCGAAATCAACAGTCGCGCAAACAGACCGTAGCAAGATTATCAGCATCCGTATCGAGGTCGATGACACTATTCGGGACCGATCGAGAGTGATCATTTTGTGCTCTATCCCCACATTGCCGTCCGTGGAATACTCTGATCCACCGGCTGTCGACGCGGGTATCGGTTCGTGAATCCCGTACCGCGTCCGACGGTCCGGCGCACACTTACCCCCGCGGTGGTGGCGATCGATGGCTGACCATCACCCTGATCTGTCCGAAACGAGGATCCATGGTGAACGAGACGGATATCGAGGAACTCGGCCCCATCGATTATCTGGTGGTGGAATTCCCCGCGGACCGGCAACCCGATGGTTCGGCATTGCCGCTGCTGCGAGATCTGGTCGAACGGGACATCATTCGCGTACTCGACCTCGGTTTCGTGCGGAAGCAGCAGGACGGTTCACTGGTCGGGCTCGAGATCAGCGAAGTCGGACTGGAGGGCCAGGTCGACATCACGCTGTTCGCGGAGGCAACCTCGGGGCTGCTGGATCGCAACGATCTGGCCGAGGCGGGCGCGGCGCTGGAACCGGGCTCGTCGGGGGCTGTCGTGGTCTACGAGAACCGGTGGGCCGCACCGTTCGCTGTGGCATTGCGGCGCAGCGGCGCACAGCTCGTCGCGTCCGGCCGTATTCCCACCCAGAGTCTGCTCGGTGCGCTCGACGCACTGGAAACCGCCCGCTGACGGATCGAAGGAGCACATCATGCCTGGTCTTTTGCGAGGAGTCGCCCGCACCGCCGCCATTGCCGGCACCGCGACGGCGGTGTCCAATCGCGTGTCACGACGGCAGGGGCAGCGGTGGTCCCAGCAGGCGCCCGCGCCGCAGCAGGCGCCGCCCCCGCCACCGCCGCAGGCCGCACCCACCACCGATCCGCTCGAGGCCTTGCAGCGCCTCGGGGAGCTCAAAGCGCAGGGTGTGTTGGACGAGAACGAGTTCAATGCCATGAAGGCAAAGATCTTGGCGTCCTGACCGGTGGGCGACGCGCCGACGCGAACGGGCGCGGGCCTGGTCCTCGCGGTTCTCGGCGCGGGCCAGTTCCTGATGACCCTGGACAGTTCCGTGATGAATGTGTCGATGGCGACGGTGGCCGCCGACGTCGGCACCACGATCACCGGTATCCAGACCGCGATCACGCTGTACACGCTGGTGATGGCGACCCTGATGATCACCGGCGGCAAGATCGGCGCGATGCTCGGCCATCGCCGAGCGTTCGGGATCGGGCTGGTGATCTACGGCATCGGCTCGACCACCACCGCGCTCGCGCCGAATCTCGCGATACTGCTGCTGGGCTGGTCCCTGCTCGAAGGCCTCGGCGCGGCGCTGATCATGCCCGCGATCGTGTCGCTGGTCGCGTCGAACTTTCCGTCCGAACGCCGTGCGGGCGCATACGGGTTGGTGGCGGCGGCGGGTGCGGCGGCGGTCGCGGTGGGGCCGCTGCTCGGCGGCGCTGTCACCACCTTCGCGTCCTGGCGTTATGTGTTCGCCGGTGAGGTCGTTCTCGTCGTCATGATCCTGGCGGTCCTGCGGCGTATCGAGGACGCGCCGGCCTCGTCGGCGGTGCGCCTGGACATCGTCGGCTCGGCCCTTTCGGTGCTCGGGCTGGGCATGGTGGTGTTCGGTGTGCTGCGTTCGAGCGAGTGGGGGTGGGTGCAGTCCAAGCCGAACGGCCCGCAGGTGTTCGGGTTGTCGCCGGTGGTGTGGCTGCTGATGGGCGGGATGGTGGTCCTCTACGGGTTCATGCGCTGGCAGATCAGGATGACGGCGAAGGGCCGGGAGCCGTTGGTGCGCCCTGGCATCCTGCGCAACAGGCAATTGGGGGGCGGGCTCACGATGTTCTTCGCCCAGTTCCTGATCCAGGCCGGTGTCTTCTTCTCGGTTCCGTTGTTCCTGTCGGTGGTGCTCGAACTCAGCGCGCTGGAGACGGGTCTGCGGATCCTGCCGTTGTCGGCCGCGTTGGTACTGGCTGCGGCGGGAATTCCGAAATTCCTGCCCGACGCGAGTCCTCGGCGCGTGGTCCGGGCCGGACTGGCGTCGATGATCGTCGGGATCGTGATGCTGGTGGCCGGGGTCGATCCGGCGGCCGACGCGAGCGTTGTGATGGTGCCGATGCTGTTCATGGGGTTCGGGTTGGGTGCGTTGTCGTCGCAACTGGGGGCGATCACGGTGTCCTCGGTGGCCGATTCGGAGAGCGCCGAGGTCGGCGGATTGCAGAACACCGCGACCAATCTCGGTGCGTCGCTGGGGACCGCGCTGATCGGCTCGATTCTCATCGCGACGCTGACCGGTTCGGTGCTCGCCGGTATCGAGGACAATCCGGCTGTCCCGGCTTCGGTGGCGGAGCGCGCGTCCATCGAACTGGCCGATGGCGTGCCGTTCCTGTCGACGCCGCAGTTGCAGGACGCGCTGACCTCCGCGGGTGTCACCGGTCAGACGGCCGACGCGGTCGTCGAGATCAACGCCGATGCCAGGCTCGACGCGCTGCGGGTGGCCTTGGCGGTGACCGCGCTGTTGGCCATCACCGCGCTGTTCGTGACCGGCCTGTTGCCTCGGCGCGCGATCGGTCGCGCCCGAGCAGCATCGGAGCTGTGACACCGACGCGAATCCCTGCGTGGGACAGGTCTATTCGTCGTCGTCGCGGCCGCGCAGGAACCTGCCGACGATGGTTTCGTCAAGGGCGAAGGCCTTGACGATCGCGGCCGCGCCGACGATCACGAGCGACAGCACGAAAAGCCAGCTGATCGAGGTGAACGCGAGGCCGAGCGGACCGAATTGCTCACGCGCGTTGGCCGCGAGGCGAGGCAGCACGACCCGGCCCGCGATGTGCACCAGGCACAATCCGATCGCGGTGAGAATTCCCGAGGTCCAGAGCAGCCGTCCGTTCAACGCGCCCTTCGTCAGCAGGAAGGGCACGAGAATCCACACGAACGACCAGACGATCAGCTCGATCACCAGCGACAGCGGCGGGCCGATGTAGGAGATCCGGCCGAGTTGGCGGGTCTGGCCGACCACCCCCGCGGCGAGGGCGACCGTCAGCAGCGCCGCCAGCCACCGCCACGCGTCACGCCCGCCGATAGCCGGGACCTTCCACACCACCTGATAGAGGCGTCCGAGCGCTCGGGCGAAGGAGGTGCCGCCGATCAGGACGACGAATAGTCCGACCACGCCGAACGCCGCGACCGTGGGGTCGGCGACGGTGGCGTCGGGGCCCGCGCCCAGGGCCGCCGAATCGAATCCGAACTGGTCGCGAATCGTGTTCTCCGCGGCGTCCCAGCCGCTGATGACCGAGGCGGCGATGATGACGGGTAATACCGAGGTGAATATCTGCGCCGCCAATGCCAGCGAACGATCGGCGATCTGGATATCGGCGAAACCCTCGAGTACTCGGCGAAGGGTGCGCCCGTAGGGTGTTCCGCGTAGCAGGCCGGTCACCGACTGGGTGCGGGCCAGCGACATCTCCCGGGCCAACGCCATCGATAATTTCACGGACCGCACCCTGGCTCACTACCCTTCGTCGTGAACGAGTCGGATTCACCCGACCGAACCAACTGGAATCGACGCTACGCTGTCGCGGCATCGGCTACGCCCCGTCGGCTATTCATTGTTACGGTCCCGACCCGGACATATCCGCCACGAAACCCGTGCGGCGGTGGAAAAGACACCCCACGCGTCACACGTGTGCGAGGATCGGTACACGGGCACATCGGGTCATCCGCGCGATCGGGATGGCATGTGTTCCGTTCATTTCCAGGTATCGCATCGATATGACGCACACGGATTCTCCGACGAATTCAGGAGCAGACCGATGATATCGAGGAAGAGTGTTTGTGGAATCGCCGCCACGGCGGTCGTTCTGACGATGATCACCGCATGCGGATCCGACAGCGATTCGGATTCGTCGGCGTCGGCGACAACGGCGACGACGACCACCGCCGCCACCGCCACGTCGAGTTCGACGAACGACATGCGCAGCAGTATCGCCGCCACCGCGTCCTCCGCGGTGAGTTCGGCGCTGAACACCGCGCAGCAAGCCATCCAGAACACCATCAACGCCGCCGTCGCCGCCGCGCCGATCAGCTTCGACAGCGGAAGTTCCGACCTCGGGGCGCTGGATGTGGCGACCATCAACGCGGTGGCGATCCCGCTCAAGGGCAACGACGCCAAGATCCGCGTCACGACCTACGGTCCGGATCTGGCCTTGGCGAAAGCGCGCGGCGACAACGTCGCGGCCGAACTGGAATCGGCGGGAGTGGACAAGGATCGCATCACCGTGCGCGCCGAGACCGCGCCGAACGATCCGGACGTCGCCGTCGACAACGCCAAGATCGAGGTCGTCTCGAAGTAGCCGCGAGCCGTCGAACTCAGCGGTGCGGGACCGCGTCGGGGAAACGGTGCCGCAGCCGGTCCATGTATCGGTGCACGTCCCGTAGCTCGGTCTCGAGCCGCTGGGTGGCGGAACTTCCGGAACCGGTCAGGGCGATCTCGCGGGTGAGGCTGCCTACCTGGACAGCGAGCAGCTGCAGGAAGACTCGGGCTTGGGCGCGGTCGGCGTCGTCCATCGATCAGGGCCGATCTGTCGGGGTCGTATCGGGTATGCCCGTGGTTTCGCGGCCGAGGTCCACAGCCGCAGAACCGATTCGGACGGTACCCGTTCCGACGCCGTGTGACGGGCGGATTACGGGGAATCGCAACGGTGTCGAGTTGTTTCGCGCCGGTCGATGGTGGCCAGTGCGATGTCGGCCCAGCGGATGTTCTCGCGTTCGAAGGCGATGCCGCGCAGCAGGGTGAGGTAGGGGCCGACGGCCTCGGCTTCGAGCAGGTAGGTCTGTTCGTTCCGGTCGCCGAGCATCGCGGCCCTGCCCCGTTCGTAGCGGGCCAGTTTCGTTTCGGCCCGGAGTTTGCTGTCGGCGACGGACGCGCGGATCGACGCGGTGTCGCAGACGTCGATCGCTCGGACCTGCACCAGCAGTTCGTCGCGGATGGCGGTGGGTTTCGGCGTTCGGGCGGTGAACGCCCGCAATGCTTCCCAGCCCGCCGGGGTCAGCGAGTGCAGGCGTTTGTTCGGCCTGCGTTCCTGTTCGACGACGCGGGTGTGGATGAGTCCTTCCTCGGCCATCCGGTCGAGTTCGCGGTACAGCTGCTGCGGGGTGGCCATCCAGTAGTTGGCGACCGAGGCGTCGAAATCCTTGGCCAGGTCGTAGCCGGAGGCTTCTCCCTCGATCAGCGCGGCCATCACCGCGTTGCGTAGCGCCATCGGCCAAGGCTATCGGCATCTGGACATCGGCGCGGAACCTGGTTAGCGTGCCGGAGGCATAGTCAACAAATTGAGTAATCGAGGTGTGGGAATGCATCCTTTCCGCAAGGCCGTCGAGGACCGTGACATGGCCGCCGTCGAGGCACTGCTCGCCGAGGATGTCGTGTTCACCAGCCCGGTGGCGTTCTCGCCGTATCCGGGCAAACCCATCACCGCGGCGATCCTGCGCGCGGTGATGCGGGTCTTCGAGGACTTCCGCTACGTACATGAGATCGCGGACGAGGGCGGCCGTGATCACGCCTTCGTCTTCGAGGCGACGGTGGCGGGCAAACGCCTCAGCGGCTGCGACTTCCTACATTTCGACGAGGAGGGCAAAATCGACGACTTCACGGTCATGGTGCGTCCGCTCTCGGCCGCCACCGCCCTGGCCGAGGCGATGGGCGCGCAGTTCGAGCGGATCAAGACCGAGGCAGCAGCCGCGATCGAGAATGGCAACGCGGGACTGTAGGGCGCTCAGTCCGCGGCGGTGGTCATCGAGTGGGTGCGCACGACCTCGAGGAAACGGCCGTAGTGGCTGACCCCGGAGCGGTCGAGGAGTTCGAGGATCGGGTCGGCCAGCATGGCGACCAGCGCGCGCAGGTCGTGCGCGGTGCCGTCGGTCTCGTGGGCGGCGAGCAGTTCCATGCGGCGTTGTTCGAGCCAGTTCATGCGACGGTCGACGATGGCCTCGATCAGCTCGGTGCGGGAGTCGAAGTAGTAGTGCACGGCCGAGTTGTTGCGTTGACCGGCGGCCGCCGCGATATCGCGCAGCGGTACCTCGACGCCGCGTTCGGCGATGAGTCGTTCGCCGGCGTCGAGCAGCGCCGAGCGCGAATCATCGGTGTGCATGAGCCAACCCTACTAAATCGCAGTCTTGACGATGTTAAGCGCTGATGATTGATTGGGATGGTGCAATTAGAACGCGTTGCAGTCTTGTCCGATATCGGCCGCTCGACGGCGGCCGACGGGACAGCTCTGCGCGCACGAGGCGGCGCCCGATGACCATCGCCGCCGGACCGATCTTCCAGCTGGGCTGGGTGGTACCCGATATCACCTCGGCCACAGCGGAATTCGCCGACCGCTACGGCGTCACCGAATGGTTCGCGCTCGACGAGGTGCGCTTCGGGCCGCGCACCTGCCGCTACCGGGGACGGCCCGCCGACTACACCGTCGCGGTGGCACTCGGCTACGCGGGCGGCCAGCAACTGGAACTGATCGCGCCACGCGCGGGTGACAGCCCGTACTCCGAGTACCTGACCCGATCCGGCGCGGGACTGCACCACATCGCCTACATACCGGACGATTTCGACGCCGCACTCGCCGAAGCGCGCGCCGCGGGCACGCGAACCCGTGAGTATAGCGGCCCGGAACCGTATCAGCCACGAAAACTACAGGGACGAAAGGCAATCCAGATGCGATTCACCTATGCCGAGGCCATGACCGACCCGTCGTACTATGTGCCGCTGGCACAGGCCGCCGAAGCCGCCGGATACAGCTCGATCACGGTGGCCGACAGCATCGCGTACCCGAAGGAATCCGATTCGACCTATCCCTACACCCCAGACGGCAATCGCGAATTCCTCGAGGACAAGCCGTTCGTCGAGGCGTTCGTGCTCTCCGCCGCGATCCTGGCGGCGACGACCACCCTGCGGGTGACGCCGTTCGTGGTGAAATTGCCGATCCGGCCGCCGGTACTGGTGGCCAAACAGGCCGCCTCGCTCGCGGCGATGAGCAACAACCGGTTCGGATTCGGCGTCGGCATCAGCCCGTGGCCCGACGACTTCGAGATCATGGGGGTGCCGTTCGAGAAGCGCGGCGCCCGGATGGACGAATGCATCGACATCGTGCGCGGGCTGTGCGCGGGCGGCTACTTCGAATTCCACGGCGAGTTCTACGACCTGCCGCCGATCAAGATCAACCCGGTCTCCACCGAACCGGTACCGATCCTCATCGGCGGCCACAGCAAACCCGCGCTGCGCCGCGCCGCCCAGCGCGGCGACGGCTGGATGCACGCGGGCGGTGATCCGGCCGAGCTGGACCGGCTGCTCGCCGAACTCGACACGTTGCGCGCCGAATACGGCACGCGCAAGGATTTCGAAGTGCACGTCATCTCGCTGGACGGATTCACCGTCGACGGCATCAAGCGGCTCGAGGACAAGGGCATCACCGATGTCATCGTCGGCTTCCGCAATCCCTACACCACCGAACACGACACCGAACCGCTCGACGTCAAGATCAGGAACCTCACCAAGTTCGCCGAACGGGTCATCGCCGAGACCGGGAACTGAGACCCGCGAAAAGCCCGGTCGACGTCGATACCGGGACGTGGGATCGACCCGTGCGTACGCTCGGCTACGGCCCGACACGCTGCGTGCAGGCACCGGGCGGCAGGCCGGGGTCGGGTGCGAGGCGGGTCGAACCCGTCGGGTGCTCACGTCCACGGAGGTGTCATGAGTTTGGCGGTGCGGCTCGGTGAGCTGCTCGGGGGAACGGTACGCGGGATAGCCGACCTCGGCCCCAGCCACGGATGGACGCTGCATCGGGCGATCCTGTCCGACGGGCGCGACGTGTTCGTCAAATCCGCGCCCGACCACGCCGAGGTCCTGACCGCCGAAGCCGCGGGCCTGCGCTGGCTGGCCGAGGCCGTGCCGAAGGCCGTACCGCAGGTACTCGCCGTCGACGACCACCTGCTGGTGCTGCCCTGGCTACCGGAGACCACCCCCACTCCCGCCACCGCCGAACAACTCGGCCGCGACCTCGCCCAGCTGCACGCGAACTCCCCCGGCGTGTTCGGCGCACCGTGGCCGGGCCGCATCGCCGAACTGCCGCTGGACAATACCGAGGTCCGGGATATCGAGGCACCGACCGCCGTGAACGGATCGTCCACGGCGGCGCCGACGCTCGGCTGGCCGCGGTGGTACGCCGAATACCGGCTCGCCCCCTTCCTGCCCGCTGCCGCGAAACACCTCGGGACCGAGGGCACCCGGCTGATCGAGCAGGTCATCGACCGCGTCGAGACCCTCGCGGGACCGCCGGAACCATCCGCGCGCATCCACGGCGACCTCTGGTCGGGAAATCTGCGCTGGAGCCGCGACCGGACCCGGCTCATCGACCCCGCGGCCCAGGGCGGGCACCGCGAAACCGACCTCGCCACGCTCGCACTGTTCGGCGCGCCGCAATTGCCCAGGATTCTCGCCGTCTACCAGCAGATCCGTCCCCTGGCCGACGGCTGGCGCGACCGGGTTGCCCTGCACCAACTGCACCCACTGCTGGTGCACACGGCGCTCTACGGCGCCACCTATCGGGAACAGACCCTCACCGCCGCCGGCGCGGCGCTGGCGGCCGGACACAGTTCATCCCGCGAGTAACGCGCGACGGGTGGCCGCGTCGGCCGGGAAGAACGATTCCACGGCCGGTTCGGCCCCGGTGACGTTCATCGATGTACAGAACACGCCGGGTCCGGTCCGCCTGCGGCGGCCAGGCGCGCATTCGTCACCCGCAGTTGGTGTTCGGTGGCCTCCGCGAGCACGCGGGTCAGGTTCTCGTCGATCCGACCGCACACTCTTCCCCAGTGCAGTGCGACCCGATCGCCGACATCGGCTTCGGTGGCGAGGCGACGCGCGGACGACACCGCGGTGACTGATCGCGTCTCCGGCGCGGACAGACGCAATCGGGAGCCGTCGAGGAGCAGGCGGCGGCATTCCACGGTGATCTCGTCGCCACGGCGTGCGCGCACCACGGCCCAGGTGATCCGGCAGTCGTCGAGGATGCGCAGTGGATGTTCGCCGGTACCGACGCCCAGCAGCCGGGACCACGGGTATACGCCGAAGACGTGGAAGCAGTGGTTCGGGGCGGCCTCGCGCCCCAGGTCGGGGGTCAGGTGTTTCCAGTAGTGCCCGGCGGCGGGACCGAGCATCGCGAGGAGTTCGTGGGCGAACGACTCGTGGTCGAGATCGGCGCCGAGGCCGCCGCCCAGCCAGTACGACTCGACCAGGCGGTGATCGAGCGGATCGGTGATGCCCGTCATGCGCGCCATCACCCGCAGGTACGGCCACGCGCCGGAGAATCGGCGGGCGGCCGCGCGGACCTGCGCGACGGTGCCCTCCCGTAGCGCGGCCGCGTCCGGTGGACCGCAGTAGCCGAGATCGTTCGGCGCGTAGGCGAATCGGGCGAACACGTCCGCGCCGCTGCCTGCCGCGACCTCGGGCGCCGAAGCGCCGTTCGTCGGGTGGCCATCGGCCCGCGCGTTCGCTCGACCGCCGATCATCTCCCGGGCTCGCTCTCAGCAGATCCGCGGCAGCTGCTCGCCCGCGGGCAGGTCCACCACCCGGGTGCCGCCGAGGGCGGTGCGCGCGACCACCATGCCGGGATGCTCGGCCACACAGACACCGATGATCTCCGCTTTCGCGCCGAGGGGATGCGCGCGCATGGCGGCGAGGATCCTGTCCGCGTCCTCACGGGCGACGAAGGCGATCAGTTTGCCCTCGTTGGCCACGTACATGGGGTCCAGGCCGAGCAGGCCGCAGGCGTCGCGGACCGCGGCGGGCACCGGCAGTCTGCGTTCGGTCAGCGACACGCCGACCTTCGCGACCCCCGCGATCTCGTTGAGGGTCGCCGCGACTCCGCCCCTGGTCGGATCGCGTAGGACATGGATATCGGCGCCGGTCGCCAGCATCGCCGCGACCAGGCCGTACAGCGGTGCGGTGTCACTGCACACGGTCGTCCCGAATTCCAGACCTTCCCGGCAGCTCATCACGGCGATGCCGTGCACGCCGATATCGCCGCTGACCAGGACGACGTCACCGGGACGCGCCCGCTGCGGCCGGATATCGACGCCGTCGTCGAGCACGCCTATACCCGCGGTGTTGATGAAGATGCCGTCGCCGTGTCCGGCGTCGACCACTTTGGTGTCACCGGTGACCAGCGTGACCTCGGCGGCGAGCGCGGCCGTGCCGACCGCCTCGGCCACGTGCGCGATCTCGGCGAGCGCGGTCCCCTCCTCGAGGATGAACGCCGTCGAGAGGACCATCGGCCGCGCACCGGACATGGCCAGATCGTTGACCGTCCCGTTGACCGCGAGATCACCGATCGAGCCGCCGGGGAACACCAGCGGTTTGACCACGAAGGAGTCGGTGGAGAACGCCAAGCGCGCCCCGCCGATCGTGACGACCGCGGAATCGCCGAGACCGGCGTCGGCGGCCGCGCCGAAGGCGGGCAGGAACAGATGCTCGATGAGTTCACCGGACATCGCGCCGCCGCCGCCGTGGCCCATCACGATGGTGGGCGAATCACGCAGCGGCATCGGGCAGACCCATCCGTTCATGTCGACGGCGGGTTCCCCGGCGCCCCTCATCGGCTCCTTACGCATGCGCCACCTCCGCCGGAAGGTCGAGTCGGCGGTACAGGTAGTACGCCGCGCAGGCGCCCTCGGAGGAGACCATGGTGGCGCCCAGCGGATTTCGCGGTGTGCACTGCTTGCCGAAGGCGGCGCACTCGTGCGGTTTGATCAGCCCTTGCAGTACTTCGCCGGAGCGGCAGATCGCCGATTCCTCGGTCCGCAGATCGTCGACGGAGAACCGCTGTTCGGCGTCGTAGTGCCGGTAGCGCGGGGACAGTCGCCAGCCGCTGCGCGGGATGACGCCGATCCCGCGCCAGGCGCGGTCGGTGACCTCGAAGACGTCGGCGAGCATGGTCTTGGCGGCCGGATTGCCCTCGGCGCGCACCGCGCGGGGATAGGCGTTCTCCACCTCGTGCCTGCCCTGTTCGAGTTGGACCACGGTGCGGCGGATGCCCTCCAGGATGTCGAGCGGTTCGAATCCGGTCACCACCATCGGCACCCGGTACTTCTCGGCCAGCGGCGGATATTCGGCGGTGCCCATCACGCTGCACACATGTCCCGCCGCCAGGAACGCCTGGACGCGACACTCCGGCGATTCCATGATCGCGGCGATGGCAGGGGGTACCAGCACGTGCGAGACCAGCAGCGAGAAGTTCTCGATGCCCAGCTTCTTTGCCTGGTAGACCGTCATCGCGTTGGCGGGCGCGGTGGTCTCGAATCCGATGCCGAAGAACACCACCTGCCGATCGGGGTTCTCCTTGGCGACGGTGAGCGCGTCCAGCGGTGAGTAGACGACGCGGACGTCGCCGCCTTCGCTCTTGACCCGGAACAGGTCGCGTTCACTGCCCGGGACGCGGAGCATGTCGCCGAAGGAGCAGAAGATGACGCCGGGCGTCGCGGCGATCTCGAGCGCTTTGTCGATCACTTCGAGCGGGGTGACGCACACCGGGCATCCCGGTCCGTGGATCATCTCGATCTCGTCGGGCAGCAACTGGTCGATGCCGTGGCGGATGATCGAATGAGTTTGTCCGCCACAGACTTCCATGATCGCCCAGCGACGGTTGGTCGCCGCGTGGATCTGGTCGAGCAGCTTCTTCGCCAGTTCCGGATCACTGAATTCGTCGAGATATTTCATGACGTCACCTCCGGGTCGTCGTCACGGGTTTCCGAATCGGTGGGATCGGGGAGTCCGGCCTGTCTGGCGGCGAGGGCGAACCCGTCGCCGAATTCCTCGTTCAGCACACCGAGATGTTCGAATTCGGCCAGGGTGCGCAGCGCGGACTCCTCGTCCAGCCGTTGGATGGCGAACCCGACGTGGACCACCACGTAGTCACCGACGACCGCGTCGGGAATGTATTCCAGGCACACATCCTTGTGCACGCCGCCGAAGTCGACGGTCGACATCAGCGTGCCGTCACGTTCCCGCAGGCTGAGCACTTTCCCCGGAACTGCCAGGCACATCGTTGCCTCCTTCCGCTCAGCCCGCGTTACCCGCGAGCAGTTGCCCGAACGAGAGACCGCCGTCGTTGGGTGGCAGCCTCCGATGGGTGATGACGTGGAAACCTCTCTCGCGCAGCAGTCTTCTCGCGGTCGACAGCAGTAGCGCGTTCTGGAACACCCCGCCGGTCAGCGCGACGGCGGTGGTCTCGGCCGCGAATTCGGCCGCGAGCTCGACGATCGATCCGGCCACGGCGGCATGGAAGCGCGCACCGATCACGGCCGCGGGGACGCCGGTGAGCACGTCGGCCGCGACCTCGGTGATCACCGGGGCCGGGTCGATCCCGACGGGGTCGGTCGAGTGATCCATCGTGAAGCGATACCGGCGCGCGCCGGGGTCGACTCCGCGCGAGCGTCCCTCGAATTCGATCGCCGCCTGCGCCTCGTAGTCGACGCGGTGGCATACCCCGGCCAGCGAGGACACCGCGTCGAAGAGACGTCCCATACTCGAGGTCGGGACGCAGCCGAGTCCGGTGCGGAACTGGTGGGACAGGATCGCGCGTTCGTCGGCGGGACAGGCGCGCACAGAGGGAATGCCCTCGGCCCAGTCCAGTCCGGCGGCCCACAGGTGGGCCAGCGCCATCCGGTAGGGGCGGTGTACGCTCGCGTCGCCACCGGCGAGCGGCACGTATTTCAGGTGGGCCAGCCGCCGATAGCCCTTGTATCCGGCCGCGAGCACCTCACCGCCCCAGATGGCGGCGTCGGGCCCGAATCCGGTGCCGTCGAAGGCGATTCCGAGCACGGTGTCCTCGGCTCCGAGGCCGTGTTCGCCCATGACGGCGGCGATATGGGCGTGGTGGTGCTGCACGGTGCGCACCGGTCGGGTACCGGCGTGCTCGTGTGCCCACCGGGTGGAGCGGTAGCGCGGGTGCGCGTCGGCGATCAGATGTTCCGGTCGCACGCCGGTCAGGGCGCACAGGTGCGCGGTGGCGTCGTCGAAGGCGCGCAGGGTCGCGAGGTCGTCCATATCGCCGATGTGCTGACTGAGCCAGGCGTAGCGGCCGTCGCCGACCGCGCTGGTGTTCTTCAGGTCGGCGCCGACGGCCAGGGTCGGCGGAACCGGCGTCGGCAGGGTCAGCGGCAGCGGGGCATAGCCGCGCGAGCGCCGGACCGGCAGTTCCTCGCCGTCGACGAGTCGGACCACCGAATCGTCACAGGGCACGAGAATCCGCCGGTCGTGCGACAGCCAGGCGTCCGCGAGACCGGCGAGTCCGCTGCGCGCGTCGCGATCGTCGTAGCAGATCGGTTCGCCGCCGCGATTGCCCGAGGTCATGACCAGATGCTGGGGGCCAAGTTCGTCGCCGGGCAATCCGAACAGCAACAGGTGCAGCGGTGTGTAGGCCAGCAGCACTCCGATATCGGGTATCCCCGGTGCCACCGATTCAGCCAGCGTCGTTCGACCGCCGCTGAGCAGCACGATCGGGCGTTGCGGGCCCGTGAGCAGCGGCGCGGCCCGGTCGTCGACGTCGGCGACGGCGCGGGCGCGCGCGAGGTCGGGCACCATCACCGCGAACGGTTTGTCGCCGCGGCGTTTGCGGTGACGCAGGCGGGCGACCGCGGCCTCGTCGGTCGCGTCGCAGGCCAGGTGATAGCCGCCGATACCCTTCACGGCGAGGATTCCGCCGTCGCGCAACAGGTTTCGCGCTGCGGTGATCGGGTCGCCCGGACCGGGGCCGTGGTAGGTCAGGCGTGGGCCGCAGTCGGGGCAGGCGATGGGCTGGGCGTGGAACCGGCGGTCGGCGGGGTCGTGGTATTCGGTCGCGCAGCGCGGGCACATCGCGAAATCGGCCATGGAGGTCCGGGCGCGGTCGTAGGGCAGGCCCGCGATGATGGTGAACCGAGGACCGCAGTTGGTGCAGGTGATGAACGGGTGGCGGTAGCGCCGGTCGGCCGGGTCGCGCAGTTCGGCGACGCAGTCCGCGCAGATCGCCACGTCCGGCGAGGCCAGGGTGCGGCCACCGTCGTGGCGGGTGGTGTCGGCGATGTGGAAGCCGGTGCCGCCGCGTACCGCGACGGTGTGCTCCTCGACGGATTCGACGACCGCCAGCGGCGGTGGCCGTTCCCGCAGCCGACGAGAGAAGGCGTCGACCTCGGCGGGCGCGCCCTCGACCTCGACGACCACTCCTGAACTGTCGTTGTACACCCGCCCGGTCAGGGCGAATTCGGCCGCGGTGGTGTAGACGAAGGGCCGGAATCCCACGCCCTGCACCACGCCGCGGACCAGCAGCCGCCTGCGCAGGCGCGGCGCGGTCACGGCTGCTCTCCTCGTCCGAGCAGCCGGAGTCCTGCCATCGCCTCGACCGCGCCCGCCTCGTCGGTCTTCTCCACCGCGAAACCCATGTGGATGATCACCCAGTCGCCAGGTCGGGCCGGATCGTCCTCCAGCAGGCCGATATTGACCTTGCGGCTCTCACCGGAGACGTCGACGAGCCCGATCTGTCCGTGGTAGCCGTCGGGGATCTCCACGACCCGGCCGGGAATGCCCAGACACATGCTCACACCTCCGGTCGGGTCGTGAGCGGTTTCGCCGCCATGAGGTCGGTGAGCACCTCGCCCACCGCGTCGAGGGCGGGCGTCACCGCGGCGGCGACGGGTTCGGACAGTCCGATGCCCTCGGCCACCGTGGCGATCCGGCAGCCGACGACGACCGTCGGCGGCAGCGTGCCGCCCAGCGCGCGGACGCCGGCGAACACCGCGGCCGGATCCATCGCGTGCGCGTCCAGACCCGTCGCGCCGGTGGTGCCGGGGTCTGCGGCGAACACCTCTATCCGTCCCGGCTGCTCCCGTCGCGGCAGCGCGTCGACGAGCACCAGTGCCTGCCACGGGTCGAGCAGGTCGTAGGCCAGGTGCATACCTCGGATGCCGTAGTCGACGACGCGCACGGTATCGGCCGGATAGTGCGGCAGTCGCCGTATCACTTCCGGTCCGAAGCCGTCGTCGCCGAGGAAGATGTTGCCGATCCCGGCGACGAGTATCCGCGCCGTCATCTCACATCCGGCGTATCTTCATGTACCGCTTGACATCCGGTATCGAACGCACGCCCACCAGCACGCCGAATACGGCTCCGGCGGCGACCAGGGCGAGCGCGATGACTCCCACCGTCTCCATGACGGACCTACCTTTCCTCTGTCGGGCCGTCGAGCGGCTCGATCTCGTCGGGCGCGAAATAGAGATAGCGGCCGTACCATTCGTGCAGTTCGGCGGCGGGGTCGTCCTCGATGACCACGCCGATATGGGCGTCACCGTCGACGTCCTCGTGCACCGTCACCACCCGTGCGGCCCGGCCGTCGTAGAACAGGTCGTGCGCGTCGGCGCGACGCGACGGACGCAGCCGCACCCGACTGCCTTTGCGCACCATGACCCCGGCCACGGCGACCGCGTCGGATTCGGGGCGCACGGCGGCGTCGGCGAGTGGATCCCACCAGTCCACGCCCTGCGGGACCTCGGGTACCAGCCCGGGCGGTTGCGGCAGGTGCGGGTCGCGCAGGACGCCGTGCAGTCGCGCCATGGCGTCGGGGGTCATCGCGTCGCAGCGGTCGATGACGGCGGCGGCGTGCGGATCGGTCGCGCGGGCCTGGGCCTTCTCCTCGTCGGTCATCGTCATCACGCGCAGGGTCAGGATCTCGTCGATCTCGGTCGAATCGAACAGCGAGCCCTCGCTCTGTTCGGCGATCTCGGGGTGGTCGTAGAGGATGATCGGCGAGACGAGCATCAGCCGGTGTTCGCCCGGCGGACCGGCGAGTACCGGGAAACATCGGTGCCGGGTGCATTCCGCCGCGGCCCGCTCGGCGTGCGGCGGGGGTTCGAGCAGCGAGTGGAATCGGCCCTCGGCGACTTCGGCGACGATGTGCGCGCCGATCATGGATCGGGCGATGGCGTCGTCGCTGTCGGAGGCGGGCGCGCCGGTATTGGCGAGCGCGAGGTTCGCGCGCAGGAATCCGTCGACGGGTTCGACCGACAGCGTCAGTTCGCCGGTCAGCGCACACCTGGTGCGCACCACCTGTCCGGCCGGGGTGCCTTCGGCGTGTGTGAGCGGTTCGCTGTCGACGCCGCCGGGGATGTCGAACGGTGTCGTCGCCGCGGTCAGCGGCACCGGGCCGATGACGACCTCGCGTTCGACGGCCTCGTCCCAGCTGATCCACGTCCGCTCGCCCACCGTCAGTTCCGGTACCGGGTTCGCGTCGGCGTCCCGCACCTGCCGCCGCTGCAATTGCAGGAACCGGACGGTCAGGGTGAGCGTGGCCGCTGCGCTCGCTTCGAGCAGACATTGCGCGCCGAGCCCGGCGTCCTCCCCGAATCCGGCTTCGGCGGCGCCAGGCGGTCCGAGCACACCGAACTGCCAGCGCGACTGGTTCTTGCGCGAGTTCGCGCGGTAGGGGTAGAGCAGATAGCCCTCGTACAGCACGGCGTCGGCCACCGCGCGAGCCCTGGCCCGCGCCGCCGCCGTCCCCGCGAGTTCGCGCGTCACGGCGAATCCTGTGCCGGATGGGAGACATCGGTGAGCAGGCGATCGATCGCGCTGTCGAAATCGAGCAGGCCGTGACCGGATTTGTAGGCGGCCAGTGCCGCGATGGTGGCGTGGTTGAGCCGCAGCCAGCCCGCGTCGGGAAAATTCGCGGCGACCAGATCGCGCCACACCGACACCGGCATCGCATACCTGTCCTCGCGATCCCAGGGGATCTGCTGCACGGCGAAACCGCTGGTGCCCCTGATGAACACGGTCCCGCTGAACAGGAAGACCAGGGGAACGACGCCTTCGCGCAACGCGTGCAGGTATTTCGACGCGCTCACCTCGAAGTCGTAGGTGCACGGCAACGGCAGATCCACCTCGGCGCCGCCGCTGAATCCGGGAACCGTGGTGGCGCAATGCATCCAGAGGAACGAGCGTTGGGTGTCGCGCCAGCGTTCCCTGGGTCCGAACAGATCGGTCAGGCCCGCGCCCTCCTCGTCGGTGTAGGGCCTGCGATGCGGTTCGATCCGCACCTGGGCGCGGAGCACGAGGGCGTGGACCGGTTCGTCGCCGATGGCGGCGATGCCGATCCGCGCCGACAGTGTCGGGGTCACCGCGTAGGGCTGCGGGGCCATGCCGAGCACCGCGAAGGTCGTCGCGTACGCCGGACTCACGCCGCACCACCGGGGCGGGCTCGGGCGGAGATCTCGGTGAAGAATTCGTCGAGATAGCGGTGCACGTCCTGGCCACCGTCGAATCCGCGCCACAGCATCCGCATCCGTCCGACGAATTCGTAGCAGGTGTCGATCGGCAGCAGCACGCACGCGGCGTGCGCGGTGCCGCGCGCCGGGACCCGGATCATCAGCGCTTCGACATCGGGCACGATCACGTCGAGTTCGGGGTGCGCGGCGAGCAGATCGCGCCAACTCTGGAGCGACAGTTCCGATTCGGTGGCTCCCGCGGGCCCGGGATAGAAGGCCACGGTGCGATCCAACGCGGAGTTGACGAAGAAGAAGGCCAGGCCGACGGGGATGTCGAGCGCGTCCCACTCGGCTTGGGCGATGGTGAAATCCGGGAACGACAGGTAGCGGTCCGGCACGGCGCGATACCGCAGTGCCGCGGCGCTGTCGGTGAACAGCAGATAGCAGCCGCGGCATACGCACATCAGTTGTCGCCCTTCGACATTCACGACATGCTGATGTCGGTCGCCGAGCGGATCGGCGCACATCTCGCAGCGTTCGCCCGCGCGCGTGGCCGGGGTGCGGTCGGCGGCGATCCGGCGCAGCACGCGCAGCGGCGAGGTCATCCGCTCACCCCCGCCGGGACCGCGACCGCGGGCGCGCCGTCGCGGACGAGGACGGGCAGCGGTTCGAGATGGCCGTCCCCGTCGACCCGCGCGCCCGCGCGCACCACGTCGTAGTGCGCGTGACAGACCGGGCAGCGCAGCACGGCGTCACCGACGGCGAATCCCATCCTGCGGTGCAGCGCCGCGCCCGCCAGCGAGTTGTCGCACGAGGGGCAGTGATCGCGGTAGACGTACAGGTCGTCGCCGACCCGGCAGGCCAGCACCTGCTGTCCGGCGACCGCGAACCCGCCGACCTCGCCCGGGCCGATGGCGCCCAGTTCCGGCACCGTGACCCAGCTCCCGCCCTGATGCGGCGGGTGATCGGTTCGTGCGTGCACGTGGGAGAACAGCGAGTCTGCGGAGATCACGCCGGATTCGGATTCCGGTGCTGCGGCGACCACCTCGATCGACTCGATCTCCGGCGCGGCGGCGCGCACCGCCTCCTCCACCGCGAGTTCCAGGGTCACCGACGAGGACGGGCAGGTCTTGCAACTGCCCGTCAATTCGAGGCTGACCACCCCGTCTGCCACCCCGAGCAGGGTGACGTCGCCGCCGTGCGAGCCGAGGTAGGGCCGCACACTGTCCAGCGCCGTGGCGACCCTGGTGTGGACGTCGTGCGGGTGCAGGCCGTGCACGAGCAGCAGGCTCGCCACCAGATCGTCGCGCAGCAGCCGCTCGACCGAGGCGGCGTCCACCAGTTCCAGCACCCGACCCAGTCCGGCCCCGTAGAGGTCGGACACCTCGCGGACCAACTGTTCGGCCCGTTCGCGCGCCATCGCGCCGCCCGCCGAACTCGCGTCGAGCAGGGTTTCGATCCGTTCGCCCGCCCCCCGCCAGTGGCCCTCCTCGTTCCGTGCGCCTTCCTCGATCGCCGCACCGTCCCGGTCCCACGGACGAACGTCCATCGGCCTACTCCGTGGTCGTGATCTGGGTCGGTGAGTGCAGCATGTCGAGCGACTTCCCCTCGCCGAGATACATGTGCACTCCGCACGGCAGGCAGGGATCGAAACTGCGCACGGTGCGCATGATGTCGATGCCCTTGAAATGTTCGCGATCGTTCTCCTCGAAGATCGGCTGGCCCTGCACGGCGTCCTCGTACGGTCCCGGAGTGCCGAAACTGTCGCGCGGATTGGCGTTCCACGGCGTCGGCGGATAGGGGTGATAGTTGGCGATCTTGCCGTCCCTGATCACCATGTGATGCGACAGCACTCCGCGCACCGCCTCGGTGAATCCGCAGCCGATCCCTTCGTCGGGCACCTCGAAGCTCTCCCACGTCTTGGTGCGTCCGGCGCGGATCTCCACCAGGGCCTGCTCGGCGAAATGCAGCGCGCACGCGGCGGCATAGGCCTGGAAATAGGTTCTGGCGCGGTCACGTTCGATGGTGTTGCTGCCGTGTTCGGGAATCTTCCACTCGAACGACACCGGACCTTTCAACGCGGTCTTGGGCAGGTTGATCTGCACACTGCGCCCGGTGGATTTCACATAGCCGATATCGACCAGACCCGCCAGCGCCGTCGACCACAGCCGGGCCAGGGGTCCGCCGCCGGTGTCCAACGCGAGATGTTCCTTGCCGTCGAACCAGCGCGGCGACATCACCCAGCTGTACTTGTCGTCCATATCGCGTTTCTGCGGCTTGGGATTGGTGTGCTGATTCCAGGGGTGACGGCGATCGACCCGGTTGCCGAGCGGATCGGTGGTGACGAACATTTCCTGGTCGGTCCAGTCGTCGTAATAGGAACTGCCGAGCAGGATCCGGATGCCGAGGTTGATATCGAGCAGCGAGGTGGTGATCAGGCGTCCGTCGACGACGATGCCCGGGGTCACGAACATCTTGCGGCCCCAGCCCTCCATGTCCTTGTAGGCGAAATTGCACACTTCCGGATCCTGGAACGAACCCCAGCAGCCCAGCAGCGTCCGGCGCAGCCCGACCTGTTCGTAGCCGGGGATCGCCTCGTAGAAGAAGTCGAACAGGTCGTCGTGCATGGGCACGACCTTCTTCATGAATTCGACGTAGCGCATGAGTCTGGTCATGTAGTCGGTCATCAGCTGAATCGTGGCGACCGTGCCCACACCGCCCGGATACAGCGTCGACGGATGGACGTGTCTGCCCTCCATCAGGCAGAACATCTCGCGGGTGTACCGGCTGACCTGCAGCGCTTCGCGATAGAACTCGCCGGTGAACGGGTTGAGGGCGCGCATGATGTCGGCGACCGTGCGGTAGCCGTGGGCGTCGGAATGCGGCGCGAGGGATTTCTCCGCACGGGCCAGCACCGCCGGATTGGTCTCGGAGACCATCTTCTCGCAGAAATCCACGCCGACCAGGTTCTCCTGGAAGATGTTGTGGTCGAACATGTATTCCGCGGCCTCGCCCAGGTTGACGATCCACTCGCCCAGATGCGGCGGTTTCACCCCGTAGGCCATGTTCTGGCAATAGCACGAGCACGTCGCGTGGTTGTCACCGCAGATCCCGCAGATGCGGCTGGTGATGAAATGCGCGTCGCGCGGATCCTTGCCCTTCATGAAGATCGAGTAGCCGCGGAAGATCGAGGACGTGCTGTGACACTCGATGACTTCGCGGTTCTCGAAATCGATTTTCGTGTAGATGCCGAGGCTGCCGACGATTCGCGTGATCGGATCCCAGGCCATCTCCACGAGAGCATCGGGGTCGATCTTCTTGTGCGACGGCTCGGGAATGATGGCTGTCATCGAAGATTCTCCTACCAGGTCCGGGTGGCGCCGGTTTCCAATCGCTCGCCCTTGTGCCGCCAGCGCGGCTCTTTGTCGACCGTGCGGCCGGTGATGTGACGCAGGCTGCGGATCACCGACCCGTAGAGCCCGGACGCGGTGGACGACAGTTTCCCGCCCGGCGGCTCGTCCATGAACGGCATGAACTTGTCCGGGAAGCCGGGCATCGTGCACCCGATGCAGATACCGCCCACATTCGGGCAGCCGCCGACGCCGTTGATCCAACCGCGTTTGGGGACATTGCATTTCACGACCGGGCCCCAGCAGCCCAGTTTCACGATGCATTTCGGTGAACCGTATTCGGTCGCGAAATCGCCCTCTTCGTAGTAGCCCGCGCGATCACAACCCTCGTGGACCGTCGCGCCGAAAAGCCATTTCGGGCGCAGTGCTTCGTCGAGCGGGATCATCGGAGCCTGACCGGTGGCCATGTACAGCAGATAGGTCAGGGTCTCCGACAAATTGTCCGGGTGGATCGGGCAGCCCGGTACGCACACGATGGGAATTCCGGCCTTGCTCTTCCATTCCCAGCCGAGATAGTCCGGAACGCCCATCGCGCCGGTGGGGTTGCCCGCCATCGCGTGGATGCCGCCGTAGGTGGCGCAGGTGCCGACCGCGACGACCGCGGTCGCCTTGGGCGCGAGCCGGTCGAGCCATTCGCTGGTCGTCATCGGCTGGCCGGTCGCCGGATCGTTGCCGAAACCGCACCAGTAGCCGTCCTCGTGTAATTTCTCGTTCGGAATCGATCCCTCGACGACCAGGACGAACGGTTCCAGTTCGCCGCGGTCGGCTTTGAAGAACCAGCCGAGGAAATCGTCGGCTCCTCCGGACGGGCCGCATTCGAAATCTATGAGCGGCCAATGTACGGCGACCTTGGGCAGGCCGGGGAGCGCGCCGAGCGCGATCTCCTCGACACTGGGCTGGGTGGCGGCCGTCAACGCCACCGAATCACCGTCGCAACTGAGGCCCGCGTTGATCCAGAGAACATGGATCAGGGTCTCCTCGGCCTGTACTGCTTCCTGAGTGGGCATGGGCTGTGCCGCTTTCCGATCAATCGAACATCCGACCGGTTCCCCCCGACCCGAAGTACCCGGGCATCGAATGTGATCCTGATCACGTAAGTTTAGGTCTGCACCGAAAGATCATCAATAGCTCGACGCTTGCCGGACAGCTGTTTGGCGCGCAGCCAGTCGTACCAGCGTTCGAGTCCGTCGCCCCCGGTCGCCGAAACCGGGATGATCTCGATCCCCGGATTCACCGAATTCGCGTATTCCGCGCATCGCGCCGGATCGAAATCCACGTGGGGTAGCAGATCGATCTTGTTGAGCAACACCAATCGCGCCGCCGCGAACATATGCGGATATTTCAGTGGTTTATCGGTCCCCTCGGTCACCGAGATCACCACGACCTTGCCGCTCTCACCGAGATCGAACAGCGCGGGACAGACGAGATTGCCGACATTCTCGATGAACAGCAGCGTCTCCGGTTCCGGATCGAGCGCGTCGAGAGCGCCCGCGATCATCTGCGCGTCGAGGTGGCATCCGGCGCCGGTGTTGACCTGCACGACCGGTCTGCCCGTCGCCCGGATCCGTTCGGCGTCGAGCAAGGTGGCCTGGTCACCCTCGATGACCGCTGTGGGCCAGCCGGGCAGATCGAGAATGGTGCGTTCGAGCAGCGTGGTCTTCCCCGCGCCCGGCGAACTGGTCATATTCAGCGCGAGGATGCCCAGGCGCGCCAGCCTGCGGCGGTTACGCGCGGCGAGTTCGTCGTTCTTGGCGAGCACCTTCTGTTCCAGCGTCACGGTTTCGGTCACCGGAAGGTGCACGTGATCGTGCGAATGGCCGTGCCCGCCGTCGGGATCGTGGCGGTGCTCGTGCGGGACGGTGATCACCGCCGCCGCGTCGTCCCCGCATCCACAGGTTGCGCACATGTCGACTCCACTTCCATCGAGGTGATCCGAAGTTCCTGACCGGACCGCACCTCGACATCCGCGCCACCGCAGGCGCGGCACAGCAATATCGGATAGGTCAGTTCGAATTCCGTACCGCAACCACGGCACCGCGCCGCACCGGCGACCTCGACGATCTCGAGATCCGCGCCTTCGGTGACGGTGCCTTCGGCGGCGAGTTCGAAACAGAAACGCATCGCGTCCGGCACCACCGCGCACAACGCGCCCACCGTGACGGTGACACAGTGCACCCGCCTGCCCGCCGCGTGCTCGCACACCGCGTCGATGACACTCTGTGTGATGGCCATTTCGTGCATCACGGTCCCGGTTCATCGTGGGCGACCCCGAATATGAGGCTACTCCCGAGCAACCCGCTCCGAGACGACTTCGGGGAGCACCGCCGGACTTCGTCGCCGGCCGAGGTCTACCCGCCGGGTAATCGACAACACGGGCGGGCGAGGATGATCATCGGCGCAACGAAAGGATCCACCGGATGACCACGACGACGCGTTACGCCTTCGACACCGACACCGCGAGCACCCCGGTCGGCGAACACGAATACGCCATCGACCTGTCCCGGCGCTGGACCACGATGGCTGGCACCGCCAACGGCGGATACCTGCTCGCCACCTGCCTACAGGCGCTGCGCCGCGAGATCCCCCAGCCCGATCTGCTGTCCGCGTCCGCGCACTACCTGCGCCCTGGTGTGACCGGCCCGGCCCGGATCCGCACCGAGGTCGCGCGCATCGGTCGCCGCACCGCGACCGGAACGGTGGTACTCACCCGCGAGGACCGCGAGATCGTCCGCGTCCTGGCCACCTTCACCGATCTCGCGCAGGCCGAAGGACGCACCTTCGAATCCGGGGAAGCGCCGGTCCTGCCGCCGCCGCAACGCTGCGTGAACCCGCTGGAGAGCGCGGACTGGTCGGCCTCGACCATCGCGGGCCAGATCGAATTCCGCATCCCCGAAGTGCCCGGATTCTTCCGCGGCGCACCCGGCGGCACCACCTCCACCGAATTCTGGCTACGGTTCGCCGACGGCAGGCAACCCGATCCCGTCGCACTGGCCCTGCTCGTCGACTCCACCGCGCCGGTCGTGTTCGATCTCGGAGTGTCGGGCAGTTCGACCATCGAGCTCACCGTGCACATCCGGCGTCGCCCCGCACCGGGGTGGCTGGCCTGCCGGGTGCGCACCAACCACCTGATCAACGGATTCCACGAGGAAGATTTCGACATCTGGGACAGCACGGGCGCGCTCGTGGCCCAGTCACGTCAGCTGGCGATCATCCCGGCCGATTCCTGATCGATGTGCCGGACGGTCACGGGGGCGGTCGGCGCGGATGACCTCGGCAGCGGTGAATCGCACCCGTGATCGCGGACGTCAGGCATCCGAACAGCGACGGCGGCCTGCGACCGCGGCCCCGCTGACCCGACATCGTGTCGAGCGCCCGCTGCACCTGTAGCTCCACGGCCGGTGGTGGTGCGACGACATCGAGGACCGTCATCACCGCGACCGCCTCCCGCGTTCCCCGCAGTACGGCGGTGAACGCCGCGGCGGTGGCCGCATCGGCCGTGTGCAGTCGCCGCTCGATGTGACGGCGTTCGCGTTCGGTGGTCGCGTCGATCGCGTACGGCACGGCCGATTCGAGCAGGTCCGGATGGGACCGCCCGGAAGCTGTCACGGGGTGTCACTTCCCGCCAGACACAGCTCCAGCCGTTTGAGTCCGTCCCTGATGCGGGTTTTCACCGTCGGCAGCGGCACATCGAGATATTCGGCGACCTCGCGGTAACTGCGGTCGCTGTAGAAGGCCAGGGCGATGGCCTCGCGCTGTTTGCTCGTCAGATCGGCCAGCGATTCCACGACCGACTGCTCGTCGAAATGCTGTTGGGCCACCTCCGCGACCATGTCGTGGTCGCGACCACGGTGAATATGTCCGTAGGTCGCCTCCCTGCCACGCGCCGACTCGTCGGCGCGGACGCGATCAACGGCCCTGCGGTGGGTCAGCATGATCAACCAGCCGATCGGACTCGACAGGGCGGCGTCGTAGCGATCGGCCAGCATCCACACCTGGAGATAGACCTCCTGCGCGATCTCCTCGGCGATCGAGCCGTTGCGCAGGATCCGGACCGCCACACCGAACACGCGGGGACTGGTCGCCTCGTAGAGTTCGGTGAACGCGGCGCGGTCACCCCGGCTCACGGATCCGAGCAGTTCGGCCAGATGGTGATTGTGTGCCCGCGTTTCCCCGGAGATCGCGCCGACCCGCGCCGCGCTGAGCACCGGCGTCGTGGATTCGGGCGTCGGTGTCGAGCCGGATCCCAGGGCGCGATCACGGTCGGCGGGTCGTTCGAGCAGCGCGTTACCCACGGCGACCACCGCCCAGCGACCCACGCATGACCCGCCGTGGTGAGACGCACTCCGGATATCGCGTGCCGAGCCTCTCGGACGGCGAAATCCGCCGCTGGGCCGTAGGCAGTTCTCCCGAATGTCGTCTCACCGTCATCGCTCTTCACGCCTCCGTCGACGCGACCCGGCGGGCCGCATTGTGCATGGACGGATCGGAATTCGCCCCGACGGCGGCACCGGATTGGTGGGGTGGGAGGGAAATCGGCCCGCCCCACCGATCCGGCGGCGACTACGGCGTCAGCGGTTGATCCAGCGCTGCATCTGCTCGGGGTAGCGCTCCCCTTCGGTCTCGACCTTCCCGGCCGCCGCGGTGATCTCGGCCATGTCGTCGGGGCCGAGTTCGATATCGGCGGCAGCGGCGTTCTCCAGCAGGCGGGGGATCTTCGTGGTGCCGGGGATGGGCACGATCGAGGGATGCCTGGCGAGCAGCCACGCCAGCGCGACCTGGGCATTGGTGGCGCCCTTGCGGGCGGCGATCTCCGACAGCAACTCGACCAGGACCGCGTTGGCCGCGCGGGCCTGTTCGGTGAACCGTGGCAGGCTGCCCCGCGGGTCGGAACTGTCGAAGGAGGCCCTCGTACGGATCACCGCTGCCGCCCGGTTCCAGCGCGTCCACGATGCGGTCGAAATCGTCGCGCAGGATCCGCTGCGCGTGCATGCGCACGCTGAAGACGTTCGGAATGGCCATCGAGCTGCCCGGCACGTACGGGACGAACCCGTCCCAGATGCCCACGGTGTTCTCCGCGCCGCCCAGGGTGCGATACGCGCCGCCGCTGCCGCCGTAGGCGTACCCGTAGGGGCGATGGTCGCCGTAGACCGAGCGCGCGACGACGCGCGAGTATTCGGCCGACGCCGCGTTGGCGCGATACGCGCCGACCGTCGGATCGGTACTCGATCCCGGCGTGCCGACCACGCCGCCGCCGTTGGTCTCGAGGAAATAGCCGCCCGCGTGGAACGCGAAGCCGATCTTCTCCTCCTGACCGGTTCCGGACCGCGCGAGATTCTCGCTGTCGGGCACGGGGGTGATGTGCTGGAAGAAACGCCCGCCGTATGTCGCCTCGGGCGGGAAATTAGAGGGAGAACCGGGCGGCGGTTCCTTCGAATCCACCGTGCACGTAGCGGTGCCGTACCGGCTCGTCACGCCATTCGTCGATATCGATGAACGGTCGTTCGAAATCACCGGTGAGAATTGTTTCCGGCCCGTCGGGCACAGTTGCTCCTTTCGAAGGCTGCGGGCCTGCCGTCAGCGGTATGCGCCTCGACGATCCTGTCCGCGGTATCGCGATGGCTCTCGTGGGTCGGGTGCATGGGGACCGGCGCGTCGGCGCTGACCGGCAGTGCGCCGACCATCCAACTCTGCGGCCCGGCGCAGATATCGTGCGCGAAGGTGGACTCGGACACGTCGATGAATGTCGCCCCGTGCGGGGCCGCCTGTCGGGCCATTCCGGTATCGAGTTGGTCGATCTCGGACTGTAGATAGGTCGCGGCGCTGGCCGCCATCGGTTGGACATCCGGGCAGCCTCCCTCTCGCACCGCCGTCGGACAGCCGACCATGACGATATGCGCCCGGGGTACCCGGCGACGATTTTCCTCGATGACGGTGCCGTAGGTAGGGGGCGAACTCGTCGATGCGGTCGCCGACGGCGTCACGTCCTGACGCGTCGGGCTGCCCGCAGTTCGGAGTCGACGCCGGCCGAGACGCAGGCTGCCGGCGCGGCGGCCGAGTGGACGAACGATGGTGTGGATGTGGTTGTCGGCATTGCTTTCGCGACTTTCATCGGCGGCCCGCGGTGTGGTGTCGATGTCTGTGGCCGGGCCGTTGTCATACGAGGTGTCCGTCGACCCGGCGCGGCAACCCGTACGGGTTGGCTTCGCGTAATTCGGCCGGTAGCAACGAATCCGGGCTGTTCTGGTAGGTGATCGGCCGCAGCCAGCGTTCGATCGCGGTGGTTCCCACCGAGGTCGAGGTGGACGTGCTCGCGGGATACGGGCCACCGTGGTGCTGCGCCGGTTTCACCGCGACCCCGGTCGGCCAGCCGTTCACCACGAGCCGACCGGACCGTCGTGCCATATCCGCCAGCACGGGGGCCAGCGCTCGCGGGTGCGCGGCCTCGTCGTCGCCGACGTGGACGGTGGTGGTCAGACTGCCGGTGAGGGCGGCGAGGACGGTGAACACCTCCTCGATGTCGCGGTAGCGCACGAGGACGGTCACCGGTCCGAAGCATTCCTCCAGCAGCAGCCGGTGCGTGTCCCCCGCCTCGAACGCGTGCGCGGGCACTTGCAGCGCTGCGACACCGACACGGTGCCGATCCGCGACGACGAGCGGTACGGGTTCGGTGACCGTGGGCAGCGCGGCGCGGGCCCGCACGCCTTCGACGAACGCGTCGCGGATCCGGTGATCGAGCAGGACACCGGGTGCGGAATCGGCCAGCGCCGAGGCGAATTCGTCGACCAGACGGTCACCGGAGTCGTCGCTCGGCACGAAGACCAGTCCGGGTTTGACACAGAATTGGCCGTGCCCCGCCGTCATCGACGTCGCGAGCCCCGCGGCGATCTCCCCGCCGCGTTCCTTCGCCGCGTCTTCGGTGACCAGCACGGGGTTGAGTGACCCGAGTTCGCCGTGGAACGGGATGGGGACCGGCCGCGCCGCCGCCGCGTCGTGCAGCGCCCGACCGCCGCGCACCGAACCGGTGAAACCCGACGCCGCGATCAGGGGGTGGACGATCAGATCGACACCGGCGTCGAAGCCGTGCACCAATCCGACGACCTCCAGGGGCACCCCGCACGCGACGGCCGCCTCGCGCAGCACCGCCGCGACCGCTTCCGACGTCGCGGGGTGATCGGGGTGGACCTTGACCACGACCGCGCATCCGGCGGCCAGCGCGCTGGCCGTGTCGCCGCCCGCCACCGAGAAGGCGAACGGGAAATTCGATGCCGCGTACACCGCGACGACACCGAGCGGGATCTTGTAGCGGCGCAGGTCCGGGGTAGGCACCGCGCCGGAGCCGTCCGGGTGGTCGATGACGATGCCGAGGTATTCCCCCGCGTCGACCACCTCGGCGAAGCCGCGTAATTGATCGCGTGTCCGCACGATCTCTCCCGCGAGCCGGACGGTGCCCAATGCCGTTTCCGCGTCGGCCGTTTCGGCCAGTTCGGCTGCCCGCTCCCCCAGCAGATCCGCGGCCGTGCGCAGGAAAAGCGAGCGCCGCTCCCGATCCGCGAGGGCCGGGGTGCTCGCGTGCGCCGCGCGCACGATCCGATCGACATCGGCTGTCTGCGATTCGGCGGCGACTTCGTGTCGTCGCCTGCCTGTACGTGGATCGACACTCCATACGGGAGTCGACGTCATTGTTGCGCTCCTTCACGCGCTCCGACGGCGAGCACGTTATTTCGTATGATAAACAGTGTGTTCGAAATGTCGATATGTGTTCGAAATATCGAACCAGGGATTGAGGGTGCGGCGATGCGCATAACCCGGTTGGAAACCCACGTGGTCGGCACACCCTGGCGGAACCTGACCTATGTCCTGGTGCACACCGACGAAGGCCTGGTCGGAGTGGGCGAGAGCCGAATGCTCGGCCACACCGACGCGCTGCTGGGATACCTGCGCGAGGCCGCCGCGAACCACATCGTCGGATCCGATCCCATGGCGGTCGAGGATCTGGTCCGGCGCATGAAATACGGCGACTACGGCCGCGCGGGCGAAATCGTCATGTCGGGGATCGCGTGCGTGGAAACGGCGTGCTGGGATATTCGGGGCCAAGCCCTCGGAGTACCGGTCTGGCAATTGCTCGGCGGCGCCGTCACCGACCGGGTCAAGGCGTACGCCAACGGCTGGTACACCACCGAACGCACCCCCGCGGAGTACGCGCGCGCCGCGGGCGAGGTCGTCGCACGCGGATACCGGGCATTGAAAATCGATCCGTTCGGCGCGGGCCGATTCGAACTGTCGCACCAGGAGACCATGGCCTCGATCGAATTGATCGACGCCGTTCGCGACGCCATCGGACCCGATGTGGAACTCATGATCGAAATGCACGGCCGGTTCAGCCCGGCCACCGCGATCCGGATCGCCAGGGAACTGGCACCGTTCCGGCCGGAATGGATCGAAGAACCCGTGCCACCGGAGAATCTGGCCGCGCTGGCCAAGGTGGCGGCGAAAACCGATCTGCCCATCGCCACCGGTGAACGCATCCACGACCGCATCGAGTTCAGGGAACTGTTCGAAAGCGGGGCCGCCGACGTCATCCAACCCGATCTGGGCCATATCGGCGGCATCGGCGAAACCCGCAAACTCGCCGCCACCGCCGAAACCCACTATGTGCTCATCGCCCCGCACAATGTCGGCGGCGCGGTACTCACCGCGGCCTCGCTCCAGGTCGGATTCTGCACGTCGAATTTCAAGATCCTCGAACACTTCAACGATTTCGCCGACGCGGACATCACCGGCGTCGTCGAAGGCGCTCCGCGCGTGATCGACGGATATTTCCACCGCTCGGACCTTCCCGGCCTCGGCGTGCGATTCGACGCCGACGCCGCGGCCGAATTCCCGCAGCAGAAGGCACATTTCGATCTGTGGGCCGACGGCTGGGAGAAACGCGCGCCACAGGTCACGCCGTGAACGCGGCAGCCTCCCGCGCGCTGGTCGTCCAGCGTCCCGGCAGTTTCCGATTCGTCGAGCGGGAGCAGATCCCTCCGGGCCACGGCGAAGTCGTGATCGACGTGCACGCCGCCGGGGTGTGCGGCAGCGATTACGACCTGTGGCGCGGCACCCGACCGGACGGCCTGGTGCGCTTTCCCGTCGTGCCGGGGCACGAATGGTCGGGCACCGTCGCCGCGACCGGACCCGGAACCGACCCGAACCTGCGTGGACGCAAGGTGGTCGGTGAGGGCTTCCGCAACTGCCAGGTCTGCCGTCGGTGCCGCGCGGGCCAGACCACGCTGTGCGAGGCCGCCTACGACGAGACCGGCTTCACCAGCCCGGGCGCGATGGCCGACACCCTGACCATTCCCGCGCGCCTATTGCACGTCCTGCCCGACGACGCGGATCTCACCGCCGCCGCGCTGCTGGAACCCGCCTCGTGTGCCGCGGTCGCCGCGCACGCGGCGGGGATCGAACCCGGCGACCGCGTCGCGGTGATCGGCGCCGGCACCCTCGGCGCACTGACCACCCAGTTGGTCGCGGCCCGAACGCCCGCGGACCTGCTGGTCGTCGGGATCCACGATCGCCACCGTACTCGCGCGCGGGACTGCGGCGCGCACCGTTACCTGTCGGCCGGAACCCTCTCGGGTGAGGGCGATTTCGACGTCGTGATCGAGGCGGCCGGTGCGCCGGATTCCGCCGCGACGGCGCTTTCGCTGACAAGACGGGGTGGGCGTGTCGTCCTCACCGGCATCCCCGCCGCCGGAGCCGTCGGACTGTCACCCACCGATCTGGTGGTCTCGAATACAGAGGTGCGCACCGTGTTCGGCGCCACGTCCGCCGCCTGGGTTCAGGCCGTGCGGGCGTTCGAGGCCGGGATCCTGCGGCCGCACAGTGTGATCACCCACCGCCTGCCGCTCACCGAATTCGCCACCGCCATGACGCTGTTGGGCGAACACGACCCGACGGTCGGCAAGATACTGCTGCATCCCCACCCGTGAAAGGCCCCAACCCCATGACACTCTCGTGGTCACACCCCGTCCGCCCCGGTGACGTCGCGCTGAGCGCCCTCGATCTCGTCGGCGGAGACCCCGCCCCGCAGAACAGTTCGGCCCACGCCTTCCCCGACGGTGGACGCTGGCGCACCGAGATTCCCTCCGTCGAGGGACCGCACGCCCTGGAAGCCGTCCTCGCGGAATCCGAGCGGCTCGAGGTTCCGATCCACCGGATCAGTCAGGGCAGCGGCATCTGGATGCTCACCGACGGCGAGATCACCGACATGGTGCGGGCCTGCGCCGACCGCGACGTCGAACTGTGCCTGTTCACCGGACCGCGAGCCAACTGGGACATCTCCGCGACCAACCGCACCGGCAACGGTCCTGGCCCCAGGGCCTACGGCCACGCCGCGGTGAGCGGTTGCGTCGAGGACGCGCTGCGGGCGACGGCACTCGGCGTCCGCTGCCTGCTCGTGGCCGACGAGGGCGTGCTGTGGGCGCTGCACGGACTCCGCGGCGAGGGGATCCTTCCGGCCGACCTCACGCTGAAGGTCTCCGCGCTGATCGGACCGGTCAATCCGGTCTCCTTCACCGTGTTCGAACGGCTGGGCGCGGACTCGATCAATGTGCCCGCCGACCTGACCACCGCCCATCTGAGCGAGATCCGTCGCCTGAGCCGCGCCCCGCTCGACATCTACGTCGAATCACCCGACGATCTGGGCGGATTCGTCCGCTTCCACGAGACCGCCGAACTCATCCGCTGCGGCGCGCCCCTCTACCTGAAATTCGGTCTGTCCCGCGCCCCCTCGATCTATCCGGCCGGAGCGCACCTGCGCGAGACGGTCCTGTCCACCGCCCGCGAGCGGGTGCGGCGCGGACGGCTCGCCCTGGACATCCTCGAACGGCTCGGCATCACCGGCATGTCACCGCTCGGCGCGCGCCTGCCCGGACCGTTGCGACGGTTCGACGCACCCGACTCGACTGCCCGCCCCGGCGTGGCGCGACCGGCGTGAGCCGCCTGGTCCCCGCGGTCACCAGGGCGCTGGACATCCTGGAACTGTTTCTCGGCGTGGAGGATTCGATGACGGCGTCGCAGATCCAACGCATGACCGGACTGCCGCGCACCACCGTGCACGAACTGGTCACCACCCTGGTCGCCCGCCGCTACCTGAGCGCCGAACCCGGCGGCGGCTACCGTCTCGGCGTCCGGCTGCACCAACTCGGCAGCCAGTACGGCGAGCAATTCGACCTCGCCGCCGCGGGCCGCGAGGTCGCGGCAAGCGTCGTCGCCGAATGCGGTGAAACCGTCCACGTGGCGGTTCTCGAGGACACCGACGTCATCTATATCGCCAAGGTCGACTCGACCCACACCGTGCGGATGGTCTCCGCCAGCGGCCGTCGCCTGCCCGCACACTGCACGGCCGTCGGTAAGATGCTGCTCGCCTCGCTCGCCGAATCCGAACTGGCGCAACTGTTCCCGGTGGAGACCGCACTTCCCGCGATGACGTCCCAGACCATCACCGGTGCCGCCGCGCTCGGCAGACAACTCGCGGCCATCCGCGCCCGGGGCGTCGCGATCGAGGAATGCGAATCCAATCCCGACGTGTGCTGCCTGGCGGCACCCGTTCGCGACCGCTCGGGCACCGTGATCGCCGCATTGTCGATCTCGGTGCCGCTGCCCCGCTGGAACGCGCGACGACGCGACGAACTGCAACCGCTCGCCGTCGCCGGAGCCGCACGGCTGTCCGAACGCCTCGGCTACGAACCGCGCCGCCGATGACGGCCCCACGGATCGAGGTCGCCGTCACCGCGAGCGCGGTCCTCGGCGAGGGCCCCACCTGGGACCACACGACCGGGCGATTGATATGGGTCGACATCCTGGGATCCCACGTCCACACCTACACCCCGGCTTCCGGCGCCACCACGACATTCACCACCTCTCAGCACGTCGGTGCCGCCAAACCCCGCGCAGGCGGAGGGCTGGTCGTCAATCTGCGCGACGGCATCGGCGTCCACCGGCCCGACGGCGGATTCGACTGGCTCCACCACCAGCCGGTGACCGGACGTCGCGGCAACGACGCCGCCGTCGCCCCGGACGGAGCCCTGTGGGCAGGCACCATGCGCTACGACGAAGCCCCCGGTGGCGGCACCCTCGTCCGCTTGGCGGCGGACCACACCGTCACCACCTGCCTCGACGACGTCGCCGTCAGCAACGGCATCGGCTGGAGTCCCGACGGGACGCGGATGTACTACGTCGATTCACCCACCCGCCGCGTCGACGTCTTCGACTTCGCCGACGGGCACGCCCGCGACCGCAGGCCCTGGGTCCGCATCCCCGAGGGCTCCGGATGGCCCGACGGTCTCACCGTCGATGCCACCGGCGCGGTCTGGGTCGCGCTCTGGGACGGAGCCGCGCTGCAACGCTACACACCCGACGGGACACTCGATCGCGTCGTGGAACTACCGATGGCCAGACCGACCGCCTGCGCGTTCGGCGGCGACGACCTGACCGACCTCTACGTCACCACCGCGCAACGCACCGGACGTGAACCGCACCGGTTCGACGGATCATTGTTGGTACTGCCCGACATCGGAACAGGGCTGGCGCAACCACTGTTCACGGGATGAACGAAGGACGCGTCGCCAGGCCGACCCAGGACGATTGTCGCCGGACCGGTACCCGAGAAGGGGGAACTGCCATTACACAGTTCGGTCACCGACGGCACAGACCTATCAGCGTGACTCGCGACGAGGGCGAACTACGGCACCCCTGGGAGGCGTCGGAAATGCGCGAAGTCGCAGGGTCGCATGATGTCAGCTGTTGCCCGTGGCGGGTTCGGGTGGCTGGTCGTGATCGTGTTGCAGTGCGGTGTTGATTCGTTGGGCTTCGGCGAGTTGGTCTTCGAGGATGATGATTCGGCAGGCCGCGTCCAGGGCTGTGCCCTGATCGACCAGTTCGCGTACGCGTGCGGCGATGCGCAGTTGGTAACGCGAGTAGCGGCGATGCCCGCCTTCGGAGCGGTGCGGGGTCAACAGTCTCGCGGTGTCGAGCGCGCGGAGGAAGGCTTGGGTGACGCCGAGCGCGGATGCGGCGGCGCCCATGCTGTAGGAGGGATAGTCCTCGTCGTCGAGGTTGCCGGTGTGGTTTTCGGGTTGCGCGTGTTCCATGTACACCTGTCCGGGGAAACGGGTATCGGCCCCCGGCGCGTGGTGCGCCGGGGGCCGGAGGGGGATTTACTTCACCAGCCGTATCCGATGATCGGCGTGGCGCTTTCGCGTCCCAGGAAGAACAAGACGCGAGGGGTGTTGCGGCGTGACTGTCGATCACCTCCTTTCGATCCGGCGTGCGCGGCGCCTTCCTGCCCCGGTAGGGGGTGGTATCGGGCACCGCCTCTGTCACTTCCTGCGCCCTCCCGGTGTGGAGCTGCCGTGCCTCGGGAGGGGGTGTTGCTGTACTTCATCTCATTCCGGGAAGTTCATTCTCTACCCGGCCTATGGGACTTTCTTTCTCTGTGATGGACACGAAGGTATAGCAATCCGTCACGGATGTCTATAGTCACCGGTGAAGATTTTCTGGCCCGGTTCGGGACTTCTCGGGCGGTCGCGCAACGGGTGCCGCTCTCGTGCGGATTCGTCGAGTTGTCGTGACCTTCGCGAGTCGGGTAGCCGCCGTGGGCGAGAACCCGAATCAGTCGGCGCGTGAGCAGTCGGTGCAGGCCACGGCCGATCGATCCGGATTCCCGATTCCCGGCCTCGCGAACCGCGACGGAATCAGTGCGCCCCGGGCTGAGGGGTGGGCAGCTCGCCGATGAGTTCGCGCAGTGCCCGGTCGCGGGGTTCGCGTGCGGCCTCGGCGCGCAGCAGGGCGGCGGTCGCATTGCCGGAGACGGCCCGGTCGACGAAGAAGTCATGTGCGTCGAGGTCGAGGAAGACGTAGCGGGCGATATTTGGGGCGGCCGTGCTGGTCGATGGTGGCGCTGTCGAACATCGGCGCGTGCAGTGCTCGGGCCAGGGGGTTCCGGCGTCGACGTCCGTGCGGCTGTTGCGTACGAACGCCGAGGACATCGTCATGGAGTCGAGCAGCCACTGGACCTGGGGCGGGACCTCGACGTCCCTGCGATGCGATGCGATTCGCGGGCCGCGATGACCGGGCAAGTCGAACAGACCGCGACCTCTTATCGAGGCATGCTCCGGCTGGCCCCTCTGCTCATGTGGCTTCGAGGACGGGCCTACCCGCCGTAGAGACGAATGGAGTCCTGGGTCGGGTCGACGGCGGGCACCGTGTAGCTCGACGAACTTCCGTCGAGGTGGGTTTCCTCGACGTAGTAGGCGGGTTCGGCGGGCAGACGGCGCCATCGGGCGCGCGGATCATCGACCTGCTCGGGATGACTGTTCGACATGATTCCCCCTTCCGAATCGTGTCACCACATGCTAATCGAAGGCAGCCTGGTTGAGGGAGGCGTTGCCGCACAATCCAAGTCGGACCGGATGGTGCGGTCGCGCCGGGTCGCGGTGAACTCGACTGTCGCAGTGTCATGTGCGGTCACGGCGACTGTGTCCGCTTCAGTTCGTTGATGGAAGCGACGGCCCGCGGGATCGCGGATGCTGAACGGGATGAGAACGAGAGTCGAGGGATGTTCCCGTGGGTGGTTCGATCCGGGCGGGACGCCGAGGGCGGGGCGGGTGTCCGGCATCGGTACCGCGGAGCGGACATGCTGAGGGTCGCGATGCTGGTCGTGGCCGGTGTGTTCTTCGCCGGCATGGGGGCCTACGGCTTGGTGGCCCCCGCTCGGTTGGTGGCGCCGTTCCTGCTGCGGGCCGACACTTCGCAGGGCAGGTCGGAGGTGCGCGCCGTCTACGGCGGCTTCGGGATGGCCGTCGCCGGGATCCTGGGGTGGGCCTCGGTCGCCGGACCCGGCGGGGTGAGCACGGGGGGTGGTCGTGACGGTGGGTGTGGCACTCGGTGGGATGGCCTTCGGACGGATCGTGTCGCGGATCGTCGACGCCGCAACCCCGTTCTATCCGGTCGGCCTGTATCTGCTGGTCGAAGCCGACGGCGCGGCCGGGCTGCCGGCGGTCGCATGAGCCATCATGGAGATATGGGCACCGGTGCGAACCATCGGACGGCGGCGATCTGGCTGTGGCCCGAATTCGTCGCCTACCTGGGTCCGTCCCTTCACCTCGACGCGCACGCCACCGCGGTGAACTGCCATGCCGTGGGCGTCGACTCCCTCTTCGACCTTTTCATCGACGATAGGCACCGACGAGTGCGCAGCGCACTGATCCCGGCCCGCACCGCGCACCGTGTCATCGCGAGCACCGGCCGAATGCTGTTCTTCTATCACTTCTCCGCCGACCGGCCCGCGTATCCGGACGAGGCCGCCGTACTCGCACACCTGACCGGCACTCCCGACCCGCGCACACTGTGCCGTCCGATACTCGGCGACCGCCCCGCGGCGCCACGGGATCCCCGCATCGCGCGCGCGGTCGAAATGCTCACCCACGCGCCGGAAGCCCCCAACAGCGCCGCCGAGATCGCGGCAGCCCTGCATCTTTCACGCTCCTACTTCCTGCACCTGTTCACCGTCCACACCGGAACCAGTTTCCGCCGCTACCGCCTCTGGGCCCGTCTGATCCGCGCTGGGCGATCATTGGCGGCGGGACACGAACTCACCCGAGCCGCCGCCGACGCCGGATTCGCCCCCCGAGCTGCTTCAGCGACACCTTCCACGCCCTGTTCGGTCTCACCGCCACCGCCCTACTGACCACGGGCCCCCGGATAGTCGTCCCCGACGACCTCGCCGACCCACGAACCGGCCTACCGGGGATCTCATCGATGTGAACGGTCGACCGGGAGTCGCGCGGCGTCGGTCGCGGAGCGGGTCCGCCGATGACTTCGGTACATATCGAGTTCCGTCCGGGCCTCCTCTCCGGACGCCGTCCCGTCGGCAGCGTGTGGCCCGACGGAGACGTATTCGGTATCCATGTCATCGGGCGGTGGTGCGGTGGGAACGTCGCACACCACACCGCGTCTCGTGGCCGTTGACGAGACGCTCGGCGACGGGTTCATTGGCGCGCATCCCGGTGCGGGATACGCGTCCGAGGCTCAGAACATGCCGTGCGGTATCTGCTCGGGTTCGGGAACAGCCTGAACCACATCCCAATGCTCGATCATCTTTCCCTCGACCATCCGGAAGATATCGACAACCGCCGTACCGCGCGCTTCGCCCGCCACCGTCATCCGGTAATGCACGACCACGTACTCCTCGTCGGCGATGATCCGCGCCAACTCCAACCCGGCCGAGGCGAACGCGGACTCGGCGATGAATTCGATGAAAGCCTCCTTGCCGGAAGGGTTTCCGGGGCTGTGTTCGATGCAATCGCCGTGCACACGAGGCGACCGCGTCGGTGACCGGACGCCACTGGTTGGTCATGGCGAAGGTGTTGGTCTTGAACGGCAGCATCTCCAGCCCGCTGCCCTCCCACTCGGCGTCGAAACGCGAGTAGCCCGAGTCCGAGGAGTGCATGGTGACCAGCACGTCGAGTTCGACGACCCGCTTCCAGAACGGATCGAACTCCGGCAGCGCGAACGAACGCATACCGCGCAGCCCGGGAACCGGGGCCGGGCGGATCAGGATTGCCTTGGCGCCGTGCTCGACGACGGCCCAGTTCAACTCCTCGATCGCCTTCTCCACGATCGGCAGCGTGATGACCGGGATCGTGAAAATCCGATCCGAATGCACGAAGTTGCCGTCCTGGCCCCACTCCTCGAGCATCCACTCGTTGAGCGAGTGGATCACCGCGTGAATGAGCTCGGGATGATGACGCATACGCTCTTCGACCAGACTGGCCAAGGTCGGGAACATCAGCGCGCGCTGCAACTGCAAGTCGTCCATGACCTTCAAGCGGGCGACCGGATCGCGGAAGGCCTCGATCGCCTTCATCGACTTGCCGAAGATCTCGCGACGGCTCTTGCCCTCGGGGTTGCCGTACTTGAAGTAATCCTCCATGGCGCCGGGACGCGCCACGACATCGAAGGTCGGGTTCGGGATGTACTCACTGATCTGGCCCAGCACCGCGATCTTGGTGCGGCCGTTGATCTCGACGTACTGGATCGCACCCTCGTACTGCTCGGGCAGATGCCTGGTCAGCGCGTCCTTGGTCTCGTAGAGATGGTTGTCCGCGTCGAACAGCCGATACGGCAAATCAATTCGGGTCATCAAATCCCCTTCGGGTCGAAGATCTTGTCAAGCCCCGAGACGTTGTTGGTTACGGTGCGCTGATGGGGCCTCGGGAGGCGGATGCTCGAGTCCGGAGCGGCCCGTAGGTGCCCTACCGGACTCGGTTTCGTGGTGATCGACGATCGGTTGATGGCGGCCGGCAACCCACACCCCCTCAGCTGCGCGTCCGAGTAGGGACGGTTTGAAGTGCGCGCTTGTGTGGGGACCACATGGTTTCGGTGGTGGTGCTGGTCTCGTCGGGGTATCCGGCAGCGTGGATGGCGGCGGTTTTGAATGCCAGCGCGGCCGAACTCGGTTGATGGGGCTGGACGGTCGCCGAACCGTGCAATTCGCTCGGCAAGTCCGATCCCCACAATGTCGTGACGCTGTCTGCCTGACGCAGACTGCGTACCACCGTGTCGCGCAGTTTTTCCTCGCGGCTGTAGAGCTCGGTGGCGACGGTGAGATGATCCGCTTCGAGTGTGAGAATTCCTTTGTTCAGTGCCTGCTTCAGGTCCAGCGCCGACGCACCGAGGATGCGCGGGGAGTTCTGATGGTCGAAGGTCGGGAGTGACCACCGCGACCTGCCAACCTGCTGCGGTGATGTCGAATATCCATCCGCCCAGATCGCGTACTGCGGCCAGGGATTCGGGTGCGACGACAATGGCGCGATGGATCAGCGGACGTTCACGGATGCCGGTCAGCCAGTGTTGGATCGGCACGGTGTTACCGCGGGCGCGGGGAGGGTTCTGCGCAGGTGTGACGTCCATGAGGCTGTCCTGATTCTGTGAGTCTCCGCTCGGCGGATTCTTTCTGTCTCCGGGGCAGGTCGGCCTGAATGCGCCCAGTGGCCGGTGCAGGTCGATGGCCAGGTCTGTCCTCAGCGTCTGGGAAGGCCCAAGACGTGTTCGGCGATGATGTTGCGTTGGATTTCGGAGGTGCCGCCTGCGACGGTGTGGGCAAAGGTGCGGATGTAGCGTTCGAACCAGCCGGGTGCGAGTTCCTCGGGGTTGAGGGGGCTGAAACGTGCTGTGACGGTGGGCTGGTCGAGACCGTCGACGCCGAATCCGGTCAGCGCGTGTTCGGTGGCGTTCTGGACGGCTTCGGATCCGAACAGTTTCAGCACCGATACCGCGGCGGTGCCGGATTCGCCGCGGGCGGCGCGGGCCAGCGCGGCCGACCCGAGCAATCGCAGGGCGTAGGCGTCCATGACGAGACCCGCGTGATGGTCGGCGTCGAGTTCGGTGACGGGCCGGAAGTCCTCGACGAGATGGTCGAGACGTTCGGCGTAGCTGAGCCACAGCAGGTTTCGCTCGTGACCGAGTGAGCCGTTGGCGACTTTCCATCCCTGGTTCAGTTCGCCGATCAGGTTCTCGGCGGGGACGATGACGTTGCTGAAAGTGACTTCGTTGAAGTCGAGATCGTCGGGAGAGCAGATGGTGGCGATGGGTCGGCGTTCGATCCCGGGGGTATCGGTGGGAATGAGCAGAACCGAGATGCCGCGATGTTTGGCGGCGTCGGGATCGGTGCGGACGAAGGTGAGCACGACATCGGCGTGGTGGGCTCCCGAGGTCCAGAGTTTGTGCCCGTTCACGACGAAATTGTCGCCGTCGCGACGGGCGCGGGTGCGCAGTCCGGCGAGGTCGGACCCGGCCTCGGGTTCGCTCATGCCGAGCGCCGCGGTGAGATCTCCGCGCAGGATCGGGATCGCCCAGCGCTCGTGCTGTTCGGGAGTGCCGAAGGTGATCAGCGATGCCGCGACGATGCCGAGACCCTGGGGGTTGAAATTCTGATGGATGCGGCGTCGGGCGAGTTCTTGTTTGTGGACGTACTGCTCGAGGATGCCCGCGTCACGACCGCCGAATCGCGGCGGGTGACCGGGGAGCAGCCAGCCGTGGTCGAATTGGAGCCGTTGCCAGCGCCGCGCCCACTCGGGGATGTGGGCGGTGGAACGCGGATGTTCGACCGCGTCGGATTCCGGTGGCAGGTGCTCGTCGAGGAATGCCACGAACTCGGCCCGGAACGCTTCGACGTCGTCGTCGAAAGTCAGTCTCACGGTGTCGCCCTTTCCGCCCGGTCGCCGGTCTCGGTCGAAATCACCTGTTCTACACCACTATTCACTGGTGCCGCGCGCACGGAGATGGATTTGGTGTCGAGGTAGGCGCCGATGCCTTCCGGACCGAACTCACGTCCGATCCCGCTGTTCTTCACGCCGCCGAAAGGCCCGGCGGGATCCATGGTGTAGGGCTGGTTGATGCCGAGGGTTCCGGACCGGATGCGGCGGGCAAGTCCCAGCCCGCGATCGATGTCGGCGGTCCACACCGAGCCGGACAGCCCGTACTCGGTGGCGTCGGCGATCGCCACGGCATCGTCGTCGTCGGTGTAGGTGAGCACGCTCAGGACCGGACCGAACACTTCCTCCCTGGCGATCCGCATCGAACTGTCGACGTCGGCGAAGACGGTGGGCCGGACGTACCAGCCGCGATCGACCGTGTCCGGCAGTTCGGTGCCGCCGGTCAGCAGGCGCGCGCCTTGGTGTCGCGCGTGCTCGATATAGCCGCGAATGCGGTGTTGTTGTCGCTGCGAGACCATCGGCCCGACCCTCGTGGCCGGATCGAAAGGGTCTCCAACGGTGAGATTCTCGATCCGGTCGACCAGGGCGTCGAGGAATTCGTCGCTACGGTGCCGTGGCAGCAGCACTCGGGTCTGGGCGACGCATGCCTGGCCGCTGTTCATCAATCCGGCCACGAGCATGCCGTCGGCGACATCGGCGGGGTCCGCGTCGTCGAGAACCACGGCGGCGGATTTGCCGCCGAGTTCGAGACTGACCCTGCGCAACGCGGCCCCACACGTTTCGGCCACCAGCCTGCCCGCGGCGGTGGAGCCGGTGAACGACACCTTGTCGACCCCAGGATGCGCCACCAGATGACGGCCGATCTCCCTGTCACCGGGCAGAATACTGACCACCCCCGGCGGCAGGCCGAGTTCATCGAGCAATTCGGCCATCAGATAGGCGTCCAGCGGGGTCTCCGGCGAGGGTTTGAGCACGATCGCGCACCCCGCGAGCAGGGCCGGAATCAACTTGGCGACGATCAGGAACATCGGCATGTTCCAGGGGATGATCGCGGCCACCACTCCGACCGGTTCGTGCACGACCAGAACATCGCCGCCGAGGAAGCCGGATCGCGTCCGCTGCCACGGATAGTTCTCGGCGATATCGGCGAACGCGCGCATCATGACACCGGGGAGCTTGGCGTGCGCCGATCGGGCGAAGGTGATCGGCGCGCCCATCTCGGTGGTGATCAGCTGGGCGAGTTCCTCTTCACGCGCGCTGTAGAGTTCGGCCAGCCGCCGCACCAGCGCGATCCGCTCGCTCGGATCGGTATGCGGCCACGGCCCGTGGTCGAAGGCTGTGCGCGCCGCGGCCACCGCCCGATCGACATCGGTCACCGACGCGGCGGGAACCCGGGCGACGAGCCGCTCGGTGTGGGGCGAGATCACCTCGATGGTCTCGGCGGTCGTCGGCGTGACCCAGCCTCCGGCGATGAAGAGATGTTCGGATGTCACCACGGGTGTACCTCGTACGAGATCGTCTCGGCTCATCACGGCGCGGGCGCGGTGATGTCGCGGTAGAAGCGGACGGTCGGCGGCGGGTCGGTGGACAGCCCGACGGGCGGTGAGAAGCCACCCGCCTTGGTCGTTTCGCCCAAGCGGGCCTGCACGATGGCGATGTCCTCGGCCTCGATCTCGTAGACCGCGACGAATGGCCCGTCGCCGGTGACGGGGGCGAATCGTCGGGCGGAGACGATGCCGTCGATTCCCAGCATCTCCTTCATGTGGGTCTGGTCGTACCAACTGTTGAACGCCGCGGCTTCTTCGGGCGAGTTGGGCCGGGACTCGACGTAGAGGATTCCCTTGGCCATGTCGTACCTCCTGGTATCGGATGAGCTCAGCAGTGTTTGTGGACCCGGCCGTCCTTCATCACGAACCGCACATCCTGGACGGTGGTGATGTCGGCGGTGGGATCGCCCGGCACGGCGATGATGTCGGCGAGCAGGCCGGGGGCGAGTCGTCCGCGGTCGTCGACGCCGATGAGTTCGGCGCTGGTGATCGTGGCCGCACGCAGGGCCTGACTCGGTGTCATACCGCGATCGACCAGTGCCCACAGCTCTTTGGCGTTGTCGCCGTGGGGAACAGCGGGCGCGTCGGTGCCGCAGGCGATCTTGACTCCGGCCTTGATCGCCTTGCGCAGGGTCTCGCGCGCGCGGGGGAAGACTTCGGCGGCCTTCTTCTGTAGCGCCGGTGCGGCTTTGGAGACGTCGAGACCTTCCGACAGGTAGCTGGTCGGGACGAGGAAGGTGCCGTGCTCGACCATCATGGCGATGGTGTCGTCGGTGGCGAGGGAGCCGTGTTCGATGCAGTCCACGCCCGCCCGGATGCAGGCGACGATTCCGGCGTCGCCGTGCGCGTGCGCGGCGACCTTGACACCGGCGCGATGGGCTTCGTCGACGATCGCCGCCAACTCCTCGTCCGAATACTGTTGCGCGCCGGCGACGGTGCCGTGGGACATGACTCCGCCCGACGCCGAGATCTTGATGACCTCGGCGCCGTATTTGATCTGATATCGCACGCATTCCCGGACTTGGGGAACGCCGTTGGCGCGACCCTCCTCGACGCTGAGCGGCATGATGTGCGGCGCGAGGCGCTGGAACATGGTCGGGTCGAGGTGCCCACCGGTCGGCGTGATCGCGTGCCCTGCCCCGACGATGCGCGGACCTTCGACCCAGCCCTGTTCGATGGCGCGGCCCAGATCCACGTCGAGCAGATAGCCGCCGGTTTTCACCATCAGGCCGAGATTGCGGACCGTGGTGAATCCGGCGTGCAGAGTCGTGCGGGCGTTGACCGTGCCGCGCAGGGTTCGATAGACCGGGTCGTCCTGCACGCCGTGCATCGGATTCGGCAGCCCCGAGGGATTGTCGGGCCCGCCGATGAGCAGGTTGATCTCCATGTCCATCAACCCGGGCAACAGTGTGAGCTCGCCCAGATCGATGACCTGGGCGCCGGCGGGCAGTGCGGGTGGATCGATCGCGGCGATGAGATTGTCTTCCACGACGATCACTGCCGGAGCGTGTATCTCGCCGGTCGCCACGTCGACCCATCGCGCCGCTTTCAATACGACGACGTTACGGCTCACAGGGCCGGCTCCACGACACAGGTCAGGGTCGCCGTCCCGGTGTCGGGGATGCGCGGCTGGCTCCACACCTCGACCGGGAAGGACACCATGATCATCGAATACAGCAGATACATGAGGTTCTTGGTGTCCTCGGGCATGTTCTCGATGGTGAACTTGTCGCAGTAGGTGAGTGCGTCCTCGGCGCGAGGAGTGATCGCGTCGTAGAACCGCTGCATATCGGCCATCGAACTGGACAGACGTCGGTCGTAGCGTTCGGGCTCGGTGGGCAGACACCACGTCGAGGCGAACTGCTCGAGATCGGCGAAGTCGGTGGGCAGCAGGGTTTCACTCATCGCTCGGTCTCCTCGCGCTCACGCCGGTAGTCGGCGACCCAATCCGCGGTGACCTTGTGCAGGTGCCGAAGAAGGATTTCCTGGTCGTTCAATTGGAAAGTCGTGACCGCACGCGATTCCAGCATCATCTGGGTCGCTTCCAGGGTGCTCGAGTCCTGTAGCCCGTATTCCTTGAAGGTCAGCGCCGCCATTTCATGTGCGACACGGTCTCGGGGGCTACGTGCGGGCACAAAATACAGATTGCCCTCGAAAGTGTGGGTGTTGTACGAGGTCGGCCAGTACTGATATGTCAGGTACCAGCCGCCCGACCAGATGAGGATCACGAAATTGGGCCACAGCTGGAACGAATCCAACCCCCACGGATCGCAGCCCGCCGGGTTGAGTCCCTTCGGCATCGGTCCGAGATCGGGGACATCCCAGGGGCCGAACAGGCCGCTGCGGGTGATGTCCTCCATGGGTTTGCGCATGGTGGGATCGAGTTCCCAGGTGACGACACCGGAGGTGCTGACCAGCCGGTGCGGTCCGTCGAGTTGATAGTGCGGCGCCTCGAAACCGGCCTGCTGTGCGGCGACAGAGAAGTTGTCGGGCGTCTGCTTCCCGTGCAGGATCGGCGCGTGATAGAACTCCTGGAAAGCGTCCATGTACAGCTTCCAGTTCGCCCCGACCTCGGACCGATACGAATAGCGCTCGGTCAGCTTGTCGAAGGGGTAGCCCTCGAGGTCGGTGACCATCGGTCCTAGGAACTCGCGCAAGCTCTGACGTGGTTGGGAAGCGAGGTTGACGAAAATGAATCCGGCCCAGACCTCACAATGCACCTTCGCCAATCCGAGAGCGCTCTTGTCGAGGTCGAAGAACTCTCCTTCCTGCTGCACGAACGCGAGCGCTCCGTCGAGCCCGTAACGCCAGCCGTGGTATTTGCAGGTGAACTGGCGACAGGTGCCCGAGGTCTCCTCGCGCGGGAATTCGTCCCACACGAGCTTGTTGCCGCGGTGACGGCAGATGTTGTGGAAGGCGTTGATACCGCCGTCACGATCGCGCACGACGATCACCGAACTGTGCGCGACCCGGATCTCCTTGGTGAAATAGCTTCCGGTGCGCGGAAGTTGCTCCACCCGGCCCACATTGAGCCAGGCGCGTTTGAAGATCGCCTCCCGCTCGAGTTCGAAGAACTCCGGCGAGATCGAATCCTCGTACGACATCGGTTCCGTGCCGAGCTCGGGATAGTGCTGCGTCCAACTGCCTTCGGCGGGTTTGGGCCAACGAGCCATGGTGTAACTCCTGAAACGGGCTGTGTAACGGGGTTATACGATCGGTTCTTCACCGAGCACGGTGGTGCGCAGCATCTCTCGCGGCGAGTCGTGCGGATAGGGGGCGGCACGGTGGATGACACCCCGGTTGTCCCAGATCACGGTGTCACCGACCGACCACTCGTGGCGGTAGACACGTTCGGGTGCGGTACCGCGACGCAGCAGTCCATCCAGCAGAGCCCGGCTTTCACTCGGCGGCAGACCGACGACATGGTCGGTCGACGCGCCGAGCACCAATGAGCGCCGCCCGGATTTATGGGTCCAGATCAGCGGATGTTCCTTGGCCGGACGGCGGCGCCACGCGGCGAGTTGTTCCGGTGTCGGATCCGCGGTCACTCCCCGCTGCGACGCCTCGAGCGAATGCACGACCCGCATCGGCGCGAGATACTTCTGCTCGCCGGCACTCAGATTGTCGAAAGCCTTGTAGGTACTGGCGAATTCGGTCTCGCCACCACTGGTGGCGACCGCCTTGGCGGTGAGCATCGTCGCCATCTGAGGGTAGGCGTCGTCCTCCGGGGTGCAGCCGTCGATATGCCAGTCGAAGGTCGCGCGCAGATAGCTCGCCGACGAATTCTTCGTCGTGTCCAGGCTGACCCGGTAGATGCCCTCGACGGGATGGTGTCCGGGTGAGGTGTCGACCTGGCCCAGTTTGCGGCAGAACGCCACTTGCGTCTCCGGGTCGAGATGCAGGTTTCGGAATACCAGGACACCGTGCTGCTCGAGGGCGTCGAGGATGGTGTCGGGCAACGTCGGGTCGGTGAGCAACCTGTCGGCGTCGACGCCGTCGACCTCGGCGCCGACTTCGTGGCTGAGCTTGGCGATGGTGATTGTCATGAGTGTGTGATCCTTCCGGCCGAATCCGCTCGCGGCGGCTCGGCCGAGGTGGAGGAACAGGTCAGGGCCAGGGTTCAGCGACGCGTTCGAGCTCGGCGTCCGCGCTGTCGACAGGTTTGGGCTGTTTGAAGATCTCGATCGCCATCGCGACGATCACCAGCGAATACACCATCTGCAGCAGATGGATCGCATCGTCGGGTAACTCCTCGAGCGGGAATTTGTCGCAGTAGGTGATCGCGTCGTCGACCCGCGGGAAACAGGCGTCGTAGAACGCTTGCATCTCCGCCATGGATTTGCTGAGCCGCTGCTTGTAGCGCTCGGATTCGACGGGCAGACACCAGGCTCGCGCGAACGGCTCGAGGTCGGCGAACGCGGCGGGCAGCATCGTCTGTGTCATCGCGTACTCCCCTGCGCCAGGTCCCCGCGATATTCGTCGACCCAGTCGGCGACCGCCTTGTGGAAGTGACGGACCAGGATCTCCTGGTCGTTGACCGGGAAATGCGTCATTCCCGCGGTCCGGTAGGCCGACTCCAGCGCGGTCTGGGTGCCTGTGAGCATGCCGGCGTCCTGGAGGGCGAATTCCTTGAATACGACCGAGGCGACCTCGTGTTCGACTCGTTCGCGCACGGTGCGGGCGGGCTGGAAACACAGCATGCCCTCGAAGCGGTGACTGTTGTACGAGGTCGGCCAGTACCGGTAGAGCAGGTACCAGCCCCGGTAGATGAGGATCTCGATATTGGGGAAGATCTGGAAGTTGTCGATACCCCACGGTTCGACCCGGCCGGGATTCAACCCTTTCGGCGCCTCACCGAGATCCGGAGATTCCCACGGCCCCACCAGACCGCTGCGGGTGACCCGTTCGATCGGATACATGAATTCCGCGGGCATCGTCCACCGTCTCGCACCGCCGGTGGACACCATCCGGTGCGGACCGTCGATCTGGAAGTGCGCGCACTCGAAACCCTTTCCCGGAGTGCGCACCGCGCTGGGCACCTGCTGGGAATGCAGGCCCGGCACGTGGTAGTACTCCTGGAACGCGTCGGCGAACAGTTTCCAATTGCTCTGGTTGTCCGCCTTGAATTCGTACCATTCGGTCATCTTGTCGAACGGGTAGCCGTCCAGGTCCGTCACCATGGGGCCCAAGAATTCCCGTAGCGTCTGGCGGGGTTCGGCAGCCAGATTGATGAAGATGAATCCCGCCCACACTTCGCAGTGCACGGGGGCGAGTCCGAGTTTCTTCTTGTCCAGGTCGAAGAACTCGCCTTCTTGCTGCACGAACGTCAGGGCGCCGTCGAGGCCGTAACGCCAGCCGTGATACTTGCAGGTGAACTGCCTGCACGTACCGGAATCTTCCTCACGCGGGAATTCGTTCCATACGAGCTTGTTGCCGCGGTGGCGGCACACATTGTGGAATGCGTTGATATTGCCGTCGCGGTCGCGCGCCACGATGAGTGACGCGCGTGCGACATCGAGTTCCTTGGTGAAGTAGCTTCCGGTGCGGGGAAGTTGTTCGACGCGTCCGACATTGAGCCACGCGCGTTTGAAGATCGCTTCCCGCTCGAGTTCGAAGAACTCCGGGGACACCGAGTCCTCGAACGACATCATGCCGGTCCCCAACTCCGGATAGTGTTGGGTCCAGCTACCTTCGGCCGGTTTGGGCCAGAGTCGCTGGGTGGTCGGTTCGCTGGCGAGTTCGGTCACGGTTGTTCCTCCATTTCCGGGTGGGCGGATGGTCGTGGCCTGTCGTTTTCCGGTTCCGGTTGCAGGTCAACGCTGTTGAACACCATCGCCAGGCACAGATAGGCGCCTGTAACGAACAGCAATTCGATGAGCTGACGTTCGTCGAAATGCAGGGCCAGTTCGGTCCAGGTGCGGTCGGTGACGCGGTGGCGTTCCATCAGTTCGTCGGTCATGGTCAACAGCAGTCGCTGCACGGGGGTCCACCCCGGTGCGTCGGGACCGCGGCGCACCGCCGCGACCTGTTCCTCGGTAAAGCCGAGACCGGCCGCCATCCGTGCGTGCTGACGCCACTCGTAGTCCGAGTCGCTACACCACGCCACCCGCAGGACGACCAGTTCTCGCTCCAGCGGATCCAGCGAGGGGTGCTCGAGCAGCAGGCCGTTGAAAGCCAGCCACGCCGATGCCAATTCGGTGTGATGAGCGAGAACGCCGAGGATATTGGGCACCGGTGGTGCGTCGGGATCGCCCGACAGGTACCGATCGGCTGCGCGCACATGCCCGCGCAACATCGCCCGTGTCGTGTCGTCCCATTTCTCGAGCGGTAGCGGAGCCAGACGGGGAGAGACGGATTCGGTCATATCACCGATCCGCCGTTCACCCCGAGCACCTGGCCGGTGATGTAGCCGGCCTGATCAGAGCACAAGAACACGCAGGCAGCGGCGATATCTTCTCCGGTGCCCAGATGGCCGACCGGGATCGCCTTCGCCATCACGGAGTCGTCCGGAAGATATCCTTCTGCTTGCGAATTCCGTTGCATGGGGGTGTCGATACCCGAAGGCGGAATGGTGTTGACGGTGATCCCGCTCGCGGCGTACTCGCGCGCCAGGCCCTTGGTCATCGCGACCACCGCGCCCTTGGCGGCGGTGTAGTGCACCATCCGCGGCGAGCCGCGCTGCGCGCTCGAGGAGGAGATGGTCACGATCCGGCCCCATCCCGCCGCCACCATGTCCGGAATCGCGGCCTGCACACAGTGGAATACGCCGTTGAGGTTCACATCGACGACTCGATTCCACGCCTCGGGCGAGATCTCGGTGAACGGTGAGAAGCCGACCAGACCCGCACTGGTGACCAGGATTTCGATCGCGCCGAACTCGGCACGGGTCTTGCGCATCGCCTCGTCGACCGCTCGGCGATCGGTCACATCGACCTCACACGCGATAGCCGCGCCACCCGCGGTCCGCAGTTGTTCGGCGGCTCGCTGAGCGGCGGCGCCGTCGATGTCGAGAATCGCGACCCGATATCCGCTCCCGGAGAACGCCTCACAGATGGACAACCCCATCCCCGAGGCTCCTCCGGTCACCACCGCGACCCGAGAGCGCTGAACCGGACGCGGGTCGTCGCCCCCGGGACCGGGCGCCGGGAGCGGGCCCTTCACAGGTCACCGGCCGGTATACGGCGCACAACGAGGTCACCGGGAATGCGACGCAAGCGGGCGCCGCGGACAGGCATCGACAGTCGGAGCTGTCGTATCACCGAGTTGAGGAGCGGGAGATTTTCCACGCGCAACACCACATTCTTCGTTCGGACCAGCGGCGATCGGCGTCGCGCCGGAGACATCGAATGACCACGAAGGCCCAGAGGAGGAGTCTTAAGCGACTGATTAATTCAATCGGGTGATTAAGTAGTACGTGACGCTATTCACCCCTGTCAAGCACCTTGCGCAAGCCCGGTCGCCCGGATCTCGGCGTTCGCCCGGCAGCTGGACGTCCCACGGGCAACGGTGCGGGTTACCTTCTATACGAGCAACCACGACCTACGTGACGCCACGCGACAGGCTTCGTGCCTCACTATCCGGGAGGTCACCGTCATGAAGCCCGCCCGTGGCTCCGATGAGGATTCGCCGACGCGCACCGCGCTCCTCGACGCCGCCGAACTGATCATGCGAGAAGAGGGCTACGCCGCGGTCAGCACCCGACGGCTCGCGGCGCGGGCAGAGACGAATTCCGCCCTCTACCACTACTACTTCGGCAATATGGACAATCTGTTCATCGAACTCTTCCGCCGCGGGGCCGAACGCAGCTACCACCGCCAACTCGAAGCGCTGGCCTCACCCCAACCACTGTGGTCGCTGTGGGAAGCCATCCACGACCAATCCCACACCGCGATGACCATGGAATTCGTCGCCCTCGCCAACCACCGCAAAGCCATCCGCACCGAGATCGCCGACTCCTCGCGACGCTTCCGAACCCTCCAACGTCGAAGGCGAGCGTCGCCGGGACTGTGGATTTATCGGTGTTTCCGGCCTGATTCGCTGAGTGATGCTCAGCGGGAAGGTGCCGTGATGGCGACACTTGATGCCGTGACGAGGAAGAAGAAGCCAGCCGAGGCTTCGGCCGAGAAGTTGGCCGCCCAGGAGCTGGTCCGGATGGCCAAGGAACAAGGTCTGTCGTTGACGGGGCCGAACGGACTGCTCAAACAGTTCACCAAGACCGTTCTGGAGACGGCGTTGAACGAGGAGATGACCGAGCACCTGGGCTTCGACAAGAACGAGGCTCCCGCGGATCGGGACTCGACCAACGTGCGTAACGGGACCCGGTCCAAGACGGTGTTGACCGAGGCGACCGGCCAAGTCCCGATCGAGGTGCCCCGCGACCGGGACGGAACTTTCGATCCGCAGATCGTCGAGAAGCGCCAACGCCGGTTGACCGGGGTGGATGAGATCGTGTTGTCGCTGTATGCGAAAGGCCTTACCACTGGCGAGATTTCGGCGCATTTTGCGGAGATCTACGGGGCGTCGGTGTCGAAGGAGACGGTCTCGCGGATCACCGACAAAGTTGTCGCGGAGATGCAGGAATGGTCGGCCCGGCCGCTGGATGAGATCTATGTGGCCGTGTTCATCGACGCCATCGTCGTCAAGGTAAGGGACGGTCAGGTCGCGAACCGTCCGATCTATGCCGCGATCGGGGTCACGGTCAACGGCGAGAAGGACATCCTGGGATTGTGGGCCGGCAGCGGCGGTGAAGGCGCCAAGTTCTGGCTCGCCGTGCTCACCGATATCCGCAACCGTGGGGTCAAGGATGTGTTCTTCCTGGTCTGCGACGGGTTGAAGGGCCTGCCCGACGCGGTCGGGAACGTGTGGCCGCTGGCGACGGTCCAGACCTGCATCATTCATTGAGGCTGTAAAGATTCAACTTGGTGTTTCGTTGTGGTTTGTGGCGAAGGCGAGAACCTGAGCAGCGGTGGCGAATTGGCGTGCGGAGGGTTCGATGCGGTGGCCATCTCGTTGGAGCAGGGGTGCGACGTCGTGAAAGGCGTTGCGTAGAGTGTTTCTGCTGACGTTGAACAGTTCGGCGAGGGTGTGCAGGTCGCAGAGTTGTCGTTGCGCGAGCACGGTGGCCAGGACTCGGTCGGTGTCGGTGATCTTCTGGCGGAACACGCCGCCTCGGCTGCCGGGACGAGGTTGGCCGCCGCGTTGATGGTGTCGCCGTTGTTGGATCGCTGCGTGGTAGGACAGCGAGATCCGGTCGAGCAGTGCCTGGAACTCCTCGCGTGAGGTTCCGGTGAGTTCGGGATGTGCGAGCGCTGTTGCGTTGTCCATTCGGGTTGTGGCGGTGTCATTTTCGAGCCAATCGCGCAGCGCAGGAGCACTGGAGAAGTAGTGCGAGGTCTGGTCGAGGACGATCTTGTATTCCTCGAAGAGGGTTCGGGTCTGTTTGATCGTCTTGCTGATGGTGACCGGATTGGTGTCCAACAGTTCGACCAAGACCTTCTGGGGGCAGACCCCGCGCAGATAGAGCACGGTGATCAGCACTTTGTCGGCGGGGCGGAGCAAGGGGCGACCGTGGTTGCCGCGTTGCTGACGACGGGGTCCGCCGCGTTCGAGGAATTTGCGTTGTTCGGCCAGCGCTGCTTGCGCCGGCGCGAGACGAGCACAGAGTTCCCGCAGTTCGCCGCTGGTGATGCCGGTGGCTTTCGGGTCGGCGAGCAGTGTCAAGGTCCGGGTGCGGGACTCGGTTCGTTCATCGGCGCTGACCACATGGGCGCGGGACCGGCTCGGGTCGATGGTGTAGTTCCAGGTCCCTCGCTGATCGTGTGGGGTGATGGGCAGTGACTTCAGGTAGTCGCGACTGATCGAGATCCCAGTCGGGTAGGTGCCGGTGTCCAACTCGGCGTGGACGCGCAGCCCGGTGCGGGTGCGTGTGGCCGCGATGCTGTTGACCACGACTTCATGGCTGGTCAGAGGGCGGCCGCGCCAGTTCATGGTGATGTGGGAGAACAGTCGATGCTCGATCTTGTTCCACTTCGATGTGCCGGGAGGGAAGTGGCAGACAGTCACCGTCAGTCCGGTCTCGGTGGCGAACGCGGCGAGTTCGGCTTTCCAGAGCCGATAACGGTAGCTGTTGGAGCCGCCGCAGTCCGCGGTGATCAACAGCCGATCCGCGCCCGGGTGATCCAAGCACCCGCGCGAGCGCCACCAACGTCGAACCGATTCCACGGCGAATACCGAGGTGTCGTGGTCGGTTCCGACATTCACCCAGCCGCTGTCGTTGGCGATGTCGTAGATGCCGAACGGAATCGCGACGTCGACCTCGGGTCCGATGAAGAAGAAACTGTGGTCCTCGACCTCGACCGGATGACCTCGCGGGCGCCATTGTCGCCCGGGGTTGGGTAACCGCCCGATTTGTTCCTTCTTCTTGGCATCGATGCTGATCACCGGCTGTCCAGCGGCCTGATGCCGCTTCACTTGTTCGTTGATATAGCGGAACTGGATATCACGATCGGGGTGCTGGGATCCCTCCAGCGTCTTGACGTTGGCCTGCAAGCTGAAACCCTGTCCCCGAAGCAACCGGCCCACCGTCGGTGCCGAAACCGTATGCCCGGCCCGGGTCAACTCCGCGGCCAGATTCCGCAACGACTTCACCGTCCACCTCAACGGCGACATAGGATCCCCACGCTCGTCGGGCTCGACCAACTCCAACAGTGCCGTCACCAGACCGGAGTCAAGTTCCTCCGCCGGTTTGCGGCCCCCACCTGCGCGGCGCACTCGCCCTCCGAGCATAGGTTCGACACCGGCCCGCAACTCGAAAACCCCTTTGCGGACGGTGGTTTCGCTTACCGCTGCGGCCCGCGCCACCGCCCGGACCCCACCGTGCCCGAGCGACCACGCCTCGCTCGCCAAGACCAGACGGCGCTGCCGCTCGTTCAGATGCGGCAGCAACACCGCGAACCGCTCCACCAACCCTGCACCGACTCCACTCACCACGGCCAAAACATAGCGAAACCCTCTGCCCTACAAAGCAACACATTGTTTCTTTACAGCCTCATTTGATTCGGAATACGTTCCGGCTGGCGGGGCGTCAGGATTGGGACGCGTTGCGTCGGGATGTGAAACCGATCTACACCGCGGTCAATGCCGCCGCGGCACAGGCGGCATTGGATGATCTGACCGAGAAGTGGGGCTCGAAATATTGACATGAAACGGATTGGTTGCGGTTCTTGATGTTTCGGGGGTGGGCGATGATCTCAGGATGGATATGCGCAGGCTTTCCCCGGGGCAGCAGGAGGCGTTGCGGATGCGGGTGATGGGTGCGATGCGCGATGGTATGACCGCTTCGGAGGCGCAGCGGGTGTTCGGGGTGTCGGAAGGGTCGATTCGTAACTGGCGCAATAGGTTGGCCGCTGGTGGTGTGGAGGGTTTGGAGTCGGGGCGGCCGGGCCGGCGTGCGGGTGACGGGGCGAAGCTGACGCCGTCGCAGGCCGAGGCGCTGGTGGAGGCGTTGATCGTGTTCGTTCCGGAGCAGTTGGAACTGGGTGGGTTGTTGTGGACGTTGCGGAAGGTCGCCGAGCTGGCGCGTCGGTTGTTCGGGGTGTCGTTCACCGAGCAGGGGATGGGGAAAGTACTGCGCCGCATGGGTTTCACCTTTCAGCGGCCGGACCGGCGGGCGATCGAGGCGAACCCGGAGGCGATGGCCGAGTGGGTGCGGCGCACGTATCCGGCGCTGGCGGCGCGGGCGAAAGCCGAGGATGCGGTGATCCTGTTCGGTGACCAGGTCGGCGTCCGCTCCGACCAACTGTCGGGGCGCACATGGGGCCGCCGCGGACAGACACCGACCCTCGCGCGGACGGGGAAACGGTTCTGTCTCAACGCGATGTCGACGATCTCCCCGCGCGGTGACCTGCACTTCACCGTCTTCCGGGGCCGGTTCAACGCGAAAGCGTTCCTCGAGTTCCTGACCCGGCTGCTGGGCCAGCACGAGAAGAAGATCCACCTGGTCGTCGACGGCCACCCCGTGCACCGGTCGAAAGCCGTCACCGCCTGGGTCGCCGACCGCGCCGACCGGATCGAACTGCACTTCCTGCCCGCCTACGCCCCGCACCTCAACCCCGACGAACTGGTCAACGCTGACCTCAAACGCACCCTCGCCGACCAGATCATCACCACACCGACCCGGATGGAGACCTCCGTACGCTCGTTCTTCCACCGCGTCCAGAAACTGCCCGGCCGGGTCCGCGGCTACTTCCAGGCCCCACACACCATTTACGCTTCAACCATTTAGTTTCTGGTCAATATGCTGCGATCACGCGTCTTTGGGAGAACGCGTGGGAGGAGTTCATTCCTTTCCTCGACTACGACGTCGAGATACGGCGGGTGATCTGCTCGACGAACGCCATCGAATCCCTCAACGCGCGTTACCGGCGAGCGATCAAAGCGCGTGGTCATTTCCCCACCGAGCAAGCCGCCCTGAAATGCCTGTATCTGGTCACCCGATCACTGGACCCGACCGGCGCGGGTCGGGCACGATGGACCATGCGCTGGAAACCCGCGGTCAACGCCTTCGCGATCACCTTCGCCGACCGCTGGCCCGACGCCCAAACCTACTGAGATAACAACGCCGGAAACACCCTTGGCGATACAGACCCCTCGCTCGGGGAGCCGACAGTGCGTTCGCGCGGGCAGTGCTCGACGTGGGAGGCCAACTCGAGGTAGTGTTGCCGTCGCGGAACTACCGGGCCGTGAAGGTGAAGCCCGGCCACGCTGCAGAGTTCGACGATCTCATCGCCCGAGCGGCGGAGGTGCGGGTGATGTACTTCGACGATGCCGGTCGCCGAGCCTGCGAAGCCGCCAACGAAGCGGTCTTGGGAAGCATCGCTGAACTGGTGGCGGTGTGGGACGGTGAAGCCGGCCGGGGAGGCGGTACGGGTTCGGTTGTGGAGCTGGCCCGAACCCGCGGTGTGCCGGTGACCATTATCTGGCCGACAGGTGCGACACGCGAGTAGAGGTCGTCGACCAAGGGGGGATCTGGAACCTGCTCATCGGTGTCAAAACGCTGCACTTCGCGCGCGATGTCCACTGTCGCCATGGACATGGTCTTCCGCGAAATCGTTCAGGCACACGTCGATCCATACGACGGTGTCGACCTGAACAGCATCGACACCGTCGCGATCACCCACCTGCATGCCGACACCTCGACCTGTGTCAAAACGCCTCGACCCGTCGCATCCGGCAGAGCTGGTCAGCAGCAGAGACCGCCACGGCATGCCGGGGCGCCTTTCCCGTACTGCCAGCTCACTCAGCGGTTGTCGACCCGCAAGAGTCGTGCAGCGAGCAGGGGCCCATCCGCAGAGCGGGATCGCTCGGAGCAGCGCTTTCGAGTTGGTGCTCACCGAGGACCGCAACACCGGGCGGCCGAAGTATCCCGAACCGATCGCATCCGACCGGTCGGACCGAATCGAGCGCGAGACGACACTCCGCCGCAACGACTTTCACCTCCCGCAGTCGGCTGAAGTACTGGACAACGAATCCCCAGCGGCGGACACTAGAGCGAATTGCTATCAAAGGGGTGAGTCGAATGGTCAGAACACACACCGTGGTCGCCGGGGAGACACTGCCGATGTTGGCGTTGCGCTTCTACGGAGACCCTGAACTACATACCCTGATCGCCACCGCCAGCGGGATCTCCGGCTCCGACAGTGTGGGCGCGGGCCGACAACTGATCGTTCCCGATTACTCGAGGTACGAAGTCCTGCCCGGAGACACGTTGTCGCAGATCGCACTCCGCTACTACGGCGACCCCGCACTCTCACCACTGATCGCCACCGCCAGCGGCATCCCCGACCCCGACCACATCGACGCGGGCCGACAACTGATCATTCCCGATCTCACGCGATACGAAGTCCTCGCCGGAGACACGCTGTCGCAGATCGCACTCCGCTACTACGGCGACCCCGCACTCTCACCACTGATCGCCACCGCCAATGCCATCACCGACCCCGACCACATCGAACCGGGCTACACACTGGCCATATTCGTCGGGCGCGGCGACGGGTTCGGACTGTCGATCGTGGACCGCAACGAGAACGATTCTCGCCTGTGGTACTACCGCTTCCACACGGCGGCGATCGGCTGGAATCCCGGAGTCAACGTCCTGCTGCCCGAGGACTACCGCACCAGCACCGACACCTATCCCGTCCTCTACCTGCACCACGGCGGAGGCAGCGACCAGGACTTCCGCACCTTCGACCAACTCGGTATCCGCGAGCTGACCGCCGGTAAGCCGATCATCGTCGTGATGCCCGACGGCGGACACGCGGGCTGGTTCTCCAACCCGGTCAGTTCGTTCGTCGGTCCGCGCAACTGGGAGACGTTCCACATCGCCCAGTTGCTCCCCTGGATCGACGCGAACTTCCGAACCTACGCCGAATACGATGGTCGCGCGGTCGCCGGATTCTCCATGGGTGGCTTCGGCGCGCTGAAATACACCGCCAAGTACTACGGCCACTTCGCTTCGGTCAGTAGCCATTCCGGCCCGGCGAGTCTGCGCCGCGACTTCGGCCTGGTCGCGCATTGGGCGAACCTGTCCTCGGCGGCGATGGACCTGGCGGGCGGCACGATCTACGGCGCACCGTTCTGGAACCAAGCCAGAGTCAGCGCGGACAATCCGATCGAAAATATCGAACGCTACCGCAACAAACGGATTTTCCTGGCCGCGGGAACCAGCCCGGATCCGGTCAACTGGTTCGACAGCGTGAACGAGACCCAGGTGCTCGCGGGCCAGCGAGAATTCCGGGCACGCCTACGCGACGCGAATATCCCGCACGAATGGCACGAATTGCCCGGCGGTCACACTTTCCGGCCCGATATGTTCACCCTGGACCTCGACGGCATCCTCGCTCGGCTACGCCCTGCGGCACTGGCGTCCTCCACGAGCATGGTGCCGCAGTTGTGACCGGCCGCCGTTCGGGTGTCGACCGAAATGTCAGCGACACACCGTGATCTCGGTTCGAGCCCACGGCCCGCGACCAGCCGACACCCGAACGGCGCACCCACTGATACGCGGTGACACAAACGACCGCCGGGGCGGCCTGCCTACCCGCTCCCACACGGGTCATTCACGACGGCAGGAGCAATTTCGTCGCACCATCTGATGGCGTGACGAATCGCGGCCGCGCCTGATTGTGCGACGATCCGAGCCGTCCGCTTCGTAGGGTGGTCGCATGGAGTTTTCCGCGTCACCGCGAGCCGCCGAGCTCACCGAAGCAGTCCGCACATTCATCGACGAGCACATCGCGCCGGTCGAGGAGGACTATCACCACCGGGTGAGCCGACTGCGCGCCGAAGGCGAGGACCCCTGGCAGCCGCTGCCGATTCTGGGCGAACTGCGGGCGCGGGCGCGGGCCGAGGGATTGTGGAATCTGTTTCTGCCGGTCGGGCACGAGGGCCCCTATGCCGAGCGTTACGGCACTCGTGGCGGCGTCGGGTTGAGCAATGTCGACTACGCGCCGATCGCGGAGGTGATGGGCCGATCGTTGATGGCCCCGTACGTGTTCAACAGCAACGCCCCCGACACCGGCAACGCCGAAGTGCTGCTGAAATACGGGTCGGAACAGCAGCAGCGACAGTGGCTCGACCCGCTCTTGGCGGGAGATATCCGCAGTGCGTTCTGCATGACCGAACCGGCGGTGGCTTCCTCCGACGCCACGAATATGGAACTCACCGCGATCCTCGACGGCGACGAGGTCGTGCTCAACGGCCGCAAATGGTGGTCGACGGGTGTCGGGCATCCCGATTGCCGGATCTTGATCGTGATGGGCGTGAGCGATCCCGACGCCGACCGGTATCACCGCCACTCGATGGTGCTGGTGCCGCGCGAGACTCCCGGTGTTCGGGTGGAGCGGATGCTCGACACCATGGGGTGGCAGGACGAGCCGTACGGGCACGGCGAGGTCGCCTTCACCGATGTCAGGGTTCCCGCCGAGAACATCATCGCGGGCCCCGGCCGGGCGTTCGAGATCGCGCAAGGCCGCCTCGGGCCCGGCCGCGTGCACCACTGCATGCGGCTGATCGGTCTGGCCGAGCACGCCCTGGAACTGGCCTGTCGACGCGGGCTCGAGCGCACCGCCTTCGGGAAACCGCTGATGAGCCTCGGTGGCAACCGGGAGCGGGTCGCCGACGCGCGTATCGCGATCAACGCCATGCGACTGCTCGTTCTCGACGCCGCGTGGAAACTCGACGAAGGCGGTGCGCTCAACGCGCTCTCGGAGGTCTCCCAGATCAAGGTCGCGGTGCCGAACATGGCGCAGCGGGTCATCGACTTCGCCATGCAGATCCACGGTGGCGGCGGTCTGAGCAGCGATTTCCCGCTCGCGTCCGCGTGGACCGTCGCCCGCGCGATCCGCTTGGCCGACGGTCCCGACGAAGTCCACCGCGGGGTGGTCGCGCGCATCGAACTCGGCAAATACGGAGCCGCCCGGTAATCGCCGCCGGTCAGTCGGGGGGTTCTGCGGGGCCACCCGCGACCGCGCCGGTCGCATCGATGGCGATGCCCTCGCTCTGTTCTGAGCCTGCGGCGCGACACCGGTCACGTAGGGAGTTCCCGAACCGGGTCGCCCTCGACGGCGACGGCCCGTTCGGTGCGCGGACGATCGGCGGTCGCGCGGTCACCTGCGTCGTCGGCGGTGGTGATGTCCCGGTGCAATTGCGCGATCAGATCTCGGGTAGTCATCAATCCTCCTCGTAGACAGTGCACACGTCTCGTCGCGAGGACCGGCCTCGGACTCTGTCGCCTACCCGCCCCCGAACGCCGAACCCGAGGTGCGCACGCGGTGGCTGTTTCACCCACACGCTCACGGGCACGGCGCGACAGCCGGTCGAAAATCCGAGGGAGGAGCTCCCATGCAGGCTGTGACATGGCAGGGCAGACGTAAGGTCACGGTGGAATCCGTGCCGGATCCACGGCCGCGCCTTCGTGGTGACGCCGCCGGTTCGCACGTCACTTCCGTGGTGTGTCCGCCCGCGTGCCGAACAGTAAGTCCTCCAACGCCTCTCGAACGGATTCCAGGTCCGGAGTGATGCAGAGATCAGGAAGTTCCGCGACGACCGAGGTGGCGATCTCACGAACCTTCACATTGGTGTCCTGGGAGGCCGCGCGCAGAATCGTGAACGCCTGCTCGGCGTCCACGCTGTACACCAGCATCACCACACCTTTGGCCTGCTCGATGGTCTCGCGCGCGGCGGCGACCACTGCTTCATCGACCGCTGCCTTCTTCTGCATGGTGTGCAGCTACCCGCCTCACCCGGTTCGAACCAGGCCGGATCCCCCTTTTCACCGCGATTCGGCCCCCACTGCCGGGTACGCCCGGTTTCGTCTCGTCATCGACAGGTAGACAGCCTCGGGGAAACGGTCACGTGCCGTCCAGCAAACGGTCGGCTCCGGGGGACTCATCATGATCGCCCGGGTGTCGCCCTGCCTGGCTCGACCGAACCCGGCGGGCGCTCGTCGCAGGCGGGAATCGTCGACCGACCGATCGCCGCCTCGGCACGTCCGTGTGAACGGGCCGAGGATCTACCTCGATCACGCCGAAGGAGCAGACCTTGACCGATCTCACCTCCACCTTCGTGAAATCCGTCTTCGACGCAGGCGCGCGGGTTCGCCGCGCGCGTGTCTTCCACCCTCGGGGGATCGAACTGTCGGGGCGTTTCCACGCCGACACCGAATTCGAGCCCTGGTTCGGGACGGGAGAACGTGCGGTCATCGCCAGGCTCTCCAAAGGAATCGGAACGCCAGGAGCTGTCCCCGATGTGATGGGCCTCGCCTTCCGCGTCCTGGATCGCGACGAGAACCCCTGGGATTTCACACTCGCGACCACGGGGACCAGTACCGTCGGGCGGTTCGTGATCACCGCTGCGCGCGGCTGGTCCAGCGCCCGTTACGGCAGTCTGCTCCCCTACCGCTTCGGCGATGCCGGGCTCACCTGGCTGTTCGCCGAACCCGCCGTACAGCAGCCCGGCTCGGCCTCGTTGCAGGCCATGAGCGAGCATCTGCGTGACCACGATGTGCGATTCGAGATCACCGCGAGTGGTCTGGGCGCGGCACCGCGACGGGTGGGTGAGCTGACGTTGCACCACGCCGATCCCCATGAACATCGGACCGACTTCTTCGACCCGATACTCAACCATCCGGGCGATATCGCGCTCGAACCCGGAGTCGTCAGCCGCCTTCGCGAGTTCGCCTACGAAGGCAGCAGGGAGGGCCGCGGGGAGCAGAACTGACGCGGGGACGAGGCCGCCGGGATCGCGGCGAGATCCTTCTCCGGCCCGGCCCGGCCGTTCACAAGTGTGCGAGACTGGTATGACGGCTCGCGCACGGAGCCGGTTCAGTCACAAGAGCCCGTTCCGTGTCTGCTCCCACATGGGCCGTCCGAGGTTGCTATGACCAGCCGATACTCGCACACCGATGCCAATCCACGACGTCGAGGACAGCCCGCCGACTCGTATGACGGCATCGAAGATCTCTTCCAACTGCTGACGGCGCTCGAACCGCGGTCGCCCGATCGGATCCGATTGCGCGAGGACATCGTACGACGATGCCTGCCGTTGGCCGATCACATCGCCCGCCGCTTCACCGGACGCGGCGAACGCCACGACGACCTCTACCAGATCGCCTCCCTCGGACTGGTTCTGGCGATCGATAGATTCGACGCCGACAAGGGCACGTCGTTCCTGGCCTTCGCGATTCCCACCATCATGGGCGAGATCCGGCGCCATTTCCGCGACCATACCTGGGCGGTGCGGGTCCCGCGCCGGATCAAGGAACTCCAGCAGAGCATCGGCCCCACCGTCAACCGGCTGTATCAGGACCTCGGCCGCGCTCCCACGGCCCTGGATATCGCCACCGAGCTGGGGGTGGACCTCAACGAGGTCACCCAAGCTCTGATCGCCGACAACGGCTATCGCACCGACTCGATCGATACGCTGAGCGAGAACAGCAACGATCAACGCGCGACCGATCATCTCGCCGGACTCGGCCATATCGAGCCTGCCTACGACGTCACCGACGAGGCGCTCGCGATCGCCCCGCTACTCGCCCGACTGCCTGCCTTCGAAGCCCGAGTCCTGCACCTGCGTTTCTTCGACGATCGCACCCAGAGCCAGATCGCCGACGAACTCGACGTCTCCCAGATGCACATCTCCCGCGTCCTCTCTCGGACGCTTGACCAGCTTCGACGGCAAGCCGAACGCGAATGATCGGCGCAATCCGGTTCGGCTCCCGCTCGATCAGTCGATGATCATCGCGATCAGCCCGATCGCGATGACCGCGAACAGCGCCAGCAGGGTGGCGATGATTCCGGTCGGTGGGAACCGATTGCTCGTCCGCGGCTCCGGTTCGGAGGTCTCCCCTTCCTGTCGTGGGGACTTCGCCGGGCGACTACCCCGTACCCGCTACCCGAACCAGCGCGGTTCGCACGGTCCGGCCCGGCCGGGGCTGACGGTCGGATCTCCCCCGCGCCCGGCTGTCGATGATTTCGTGATCGAGCCGCGACCGATCGGGTAGCGCACTCGCATGAATAGCACACCCGGATCTGAAACAACTACGCGCGCAGGCCGATCCACCGAGCAGCAGCCGACGGACCGTTCCCTCGCCTCCAACGTCACCGATGTACTCGACTTCTTCGAGAAGTGCCCGAGGTGCGGGTACGCGGCACAGGCGACGTCGACGGTGCGCCGATACGACAGCGGACGCGTGGTGACGCTGTTTCACCCCACCTGCGCACTCCCCTGCGGATGGAGGGGTACGGTACGGGTCACCGAACAACAGAGCATCTCCGCCTTGCCGTCGCCGAATCCGCCACCTACGGTGCATATCGAAAACCAGTGCGACGGCGAGGATCCCGGTACCGCGCTCATCGCCTGACCGCGATCGGAAATCCCGCGAACGCGCGCGACGGCACCTGGATGTACCGATTCCCAAGGGGCCGAACGCCTCGATTGATTGCGCCCGCTCGTAGTGGGCGATCGTGGACGACGAACGATATCCGGCCCCGGATCTCCGGTGACCCGTTGCGGTCTCGGCCGCACGGCCGGTGTCACGCGAACGCAGGAGGTATGCATTTGTCTGTCGACCGGCACGACCCGGATGTCGTGATCGACGCCGACCGCCCCCGTGCCGAGCACGCGAGAGAGGTGGCCGCCGCCGAACGGTTCGCGGCCCGCGGCGGCGTCGCACTGGTGGGTGTCGCGGCCGTCGGAATCGGGTTCGGCGTGCTGACAGCACTCGTCAGGGCGCGCTGGGAGCCGCTGTTGTCCGCGGATCAGGCGGTGACCGACACGCATGAGTTCCCTGGTGTGTTATGGCATCGTCCTGCTGGTTTTCGCACCCACCCTGCGGACGAACACCCGCCGTGTCACGGTCGGGTTCGCGGTCGTGATCGTGACCGCCGTCGGTCTCAGCCGGATCGGGCTCGGCGTGCATTACCTCACCGATGTCCTCGCCGGTTGGCTACTCGGAACGCTGTGGCTCGTGCTGGCCACGATCGCGTTCCACCGATGGCGTGGTGACTCCCACGTCGAAGGCGCCGGTCCGCTGCCCGGTGACGTGCCGCCCGCCGATCGAGACGACCTTCGGCCGGTCCCCGATCGGCGTCCACCCCTGGCTGCCCACCCGTGGCGCGAGGTGGGTGAACTCGCGGTCGCCTGGGTCCTGCTCGTCGGAACGCTCATCGGTCTCGGCATGCTGGTCCGCGGCCCGCGGGGCCACACCCCCGCGCTACGGTGGGACCACAACGCGGTGGCGACTCTCGCCGAACACCGCACCCCCGACCTTCCCCCACCTCGAGTTTCCCTTCCGGGCACGTCGCCGCCTCCCTGACGCTCTACGCCGCCACGGTCGGACTCATCGTCGCGACCACCCGACGATGGCCCTACCGGCTCGTCGCCGCCGCGGCGATGCTGATTCCCGTCCTCGTGGCGGCGCAGCGTCTCTACGCGGGTGCGCACTATCCGACCGACGTCGTCGGCGCGGTCCTGCTGTCCTCGATATGGACGGCCATCGCCTGGTGGGTCATCGAACCCGTGGCGCACTCCAGCCGATCGTCGCGGGCGGGTACCGCCTCTCCGGACAGCGCACTGTCACGCCCCACCGGCCCATCGATGGCCGAGACGCTGCCACCGGCTCCCTGGGCGTTCACTCGACGGGAATCCATTCCAGCACAGCGGGTATCGGTCGTATCCGGCATCCGCTGCCGAATGCTCGGCACGGTTCGGTTTCGAATCTCCGGGGCAGGGTATGCCGACCGCGCCGATACCGTGGCCGCGCAGCCCGCGGTTCTGCCGCCTGCCAGCTCTGTTGTATTCGAGGACGCCATGACCGCCACCATTCGCTCCGACCAGACGATCCACGCCGCTACCACCGGCCCCGCTGCCGACCACCACCACCGAATGGTCACCCGGATGGCCGTGTCGCGCGCCGCGCAACTCGGCGTCGTACTCGGCCCGACCGAACACCTCGACGCGACCACCGAACACGACCTGCTCAATGCGGTACAGAACGCCGCGCTCGCCTTCGACAACATCGCCCACGGCATCGACCAGCAGTACAACCGTCAGTGCTACCGGCAATCCCGTCGCGCCCTTGTGTCGCTGCTCATAGCAGCCGGTATCGGTGCCGATTCCCTGAGGACGGTCTGCTCGCTGCTCGACGACTACGCCCGTGAAGCCGAACAACTCGGAGAATCAGCCCCGACCCCGGCCTGATGTCCCGAGTTCGCGCGCCTCACGGGTCGGTCGGATCACGCGGGAGCAGGGTGCCTAGCGGCCCGAGGTCGATATTGAGGTCTTGCGGAGTGAGCCCGAAATGGTCACATAGTTCGTCCGTGCGCTGTTCGGGCAGCATCAGGGTGGTGCCGACGCATTCGATCTGGGTGTCTGTCAGGTCGCCCGCGTCGACGACGCAGCGCTTGACGCTCCATCAGCTGGCTCGGGACGACAGCCTCTCCTCGAATTCGACTGTTCCACTGACCCGCTTCTTCGTGCAGGACGACCCCCGCGAACGCGCGACAGCCTCCCGATGATCCGCTGCGACGCACCGACTCGCAGGCCACGTCGCCGCTCGACGGCCGTGCCGCACTCCCGCGCACTCGATACCACCCGGCACTCACACACCGTTGGCAAATCACGGACCTGCGGAATCGCCGCGCTCGAGCATCGAGGCGAGTTGTTTGAGGTCATCGCCTGCGGGTAGGGCATCGCGTAGATCCCACCGGATCTCCATCGCCCGACCGACCGACGACAGTGGTCGACCGGCGGAAAAGCGCACCTCACCGCACAGACGAGGGTGCGACGACGTCGGCGGCGCGGATGATGGACAGCCGGTGCGCGATCACCAGGGCGCTCGGGCATCCGATGCCGGACGACGCGCGATGCCAATCGTCGGCACCGCGGATCATCGCGTGGCTTCGAATGCGACGTCCCTGTTGTCTGACCCGGGCAACAGCGACCACCATCTCCGCACACTTCGCCAGGCGCATCGAAACTGCATCGTTTCGCGTAGGATGAACGAATCCGCCTCGGAAAGGGGTCGTCGTGAACAGCACCGGCACAAATCTCCGCGCGCGTGCCCGACTCGCTCGGCCATCCTCACCGGGGCCGTCGCGGACGGTGATGCGGATGTCACGCGCACCGAAATATCGACCGATCCGCCGAGTGCGGGATTGACGCCGTGGCCCGGTACCTGCTCGCCGCCACCCCCGTCCCCGGACATGTGACGCCCATGCTCGCGGTCGCCGCCGGCCTCCGTCGTCGCGGGCACGAGGTCGCGCTGCTCACCGGCGCGGCATTCCACCGGGCGGCGACCCGGGTCGGCGTCACGCCGCTCCCGCTACCCTCGGCGGCGCAACCCGCTCCGATGTCGTCCCGGCGTGGTGCGCTGCCAGGGATGGTCCGCCGCTGGCTGATCGGCCGTTCGGAATTGCGGGCGGCCTTCCTCGCACCGCTCGCATCGCAGTACCGGGCGTTGAGCGCGGCGATCGACCACGATCGCTACGACGCCGTCCTGGTCGACGTGATGTTCACCGGAGCGATTCCGCTGCTGCTCTCCGCCCGGACACGACCGCCACTGCTGGCATGCGGTGTCGTGCCGCTGATGTTGTCCAGCGTGGATACGATGCCTTTCGGTGTCGGGTGGCCGCCACGCAGAGGTCGCGATCACACGAGGATGAACAGATTCGTGCACGAGGTGCTCTTCGGTGCGGAGCAGGCGCGACTGGACACGATCCTCGGTGAGCTCGGGGTGCGGCGCGCGCCGGTCTTCTTTCTCGATTGGCCGGTACTCGCCGACCGTCTCCTACAGTTCGGCTCCCCCGCTTTCGAGTATCCGCGTCGCGATCTGCCGCCCTCGGTGGTGTTCACCGGCCCCCTCCCGCCGCCGGACACCGGGATGACACTGCCCGAGGGATGGGAGGTGTTCGCGAGTGGGCGGACGGTGGTGCACGTGACACAGGGGACGTGGGACAACGAGGATTTCGGTCGGCTGATCCGGCCCACCCTGTCGGCACTCGGCGGACGCGACGATCTGGTCGTCGTGGCCACCACCGGCGGGTCGTCGGCCCCGCTCGGCCCGGTGCCGTCGAACACATTGGTCCTCGACTATGTGTCGTACGCGAGGCTGTTGCCCCATGTGGACGTCATGATCACCAACGGCGGGTACGGCGGTGTACAACAGGCCCTCGGCCACGGTATCCCCGTCATCATCGCCGGAGATACCGCCGACAAGCCCGAAACGGCCGCCAGAACAGCGTATTTCGGCGTCGGGATCGATCTCGGAACAGCGCTCCCGAGCGCCGCGAGAATCGCCGCGGCACTCGATCGCGTACTGGAAACCGACGACTTCCGCGCACCGGCGCGGCGAATGGCCGACGAAATGGCCGACGAAATGGCCGAACATACGCCATTCCGAACGATTTCGGATGTTCTGGCCTCGCTGACACGGCCCACGCGGCCGCGCACAAGTGAGCGGACTACACGGAAAGAGAGACTCCGGTGAGCATCGCACCTCCGGGCCCGGCGTGGCCACCGACACCCACAGTGGCCGATTCGGACGCCATCGGATTCGATGATTGGCGCGCGGACGTGCGCGGCCGCGTAGTCGGCGAAGTCGTCGACTTTCTCCGCGAAGTGCGGATCGATGGATCGCTCTGGCCCGGTGCCGACGACGTACTCCGGCAGTACGCCACCGGCGGTAAGGGCCTGCGATCGACCTTCATGTACCTGGGATGGCTGTGCGGCGCCGAGCCGGACGTCGCCGCCCTGCGCGCTGCGGCCAGTCTGGAACTGGTGCATGCCTTCGCCCTGCTCCAGGACGACGTCATGGACGACGCTGTCCTGCGCCGGGGTGAACCGGCGGCGCACGTCCGCTTCTCCCGCGGCTATCGGCACGACGACGCCGCGGCCGCACTGCGTTTCGGCGAATCCGCGGCGATCCTGCTCGGCGATATGTGCCTGGTATGGTCCGAGCAGATGCTTCGCCAGAGCGGGCTGGAGGCGAGCGCGTCGGCGCGGGTGTGGCCGCGCTACGACGCCATGCGGATCGAACTGGCGATCGGTCAGTACACGGATCTGACCAACGATGTTCGTCGTCGCCCGACGATGGACGATGTACTGGCGATCGCGCGGGCGAAATCCGGCAACTACACTGTCGCGCGGCCGTTGCAGCTCGGCGCGGCGATGGCCGGATGCGACGATGACGTACTGAACATGTTGACCCGCTACGGAACTCGCATCGGCGAGGCGTTCCAGCTACGGGACGACCTGCTCGGGATATTCGGTTCCGCCGCGGTCACGGGCAAGCCCGAGGACAGCGACCTCGGGCAGCACAAGGCCACCACCGTCGTGGTGGCGGCACTCGACGCGGCAACCCCGGCGATTCAGCGAGAACTGTCCGAACTGGTCGGCCGCCCCGTTCTCGACCACGCCGCGCTCGAGCGTTGCCGGGACCTGATAGACGCCTCGGGCGCGCCCGAACGCGTCGAGGCGATGATCACCGATCGGGTCGACGAGGCGCTCCACGCGCTCGACGATGGTCCGCTGGCCCCCGGGCGGCGGACCGCACTCGAACAGATGGCGCTGCTGTGCACCGCACGGCAGCAGTGAGGAGCCGGTCGTGCGCGTAGTCGAACGCAATGCGGAGCATGTCGTCGTCGTGGGCGCCGGGTTGGCGGGACTGTCGGCCGCCATGCATCTGGCAGGCCGCGGACGGGCCGTGACGGTGGTGGAGCGAGCCTCGGTGCCCGGTGGTCGCATGGGCCGCCTCGACGTGGACGGCTACCGGATCGATACCGGTCCGACCGTGCTGACCATGCCGGATCTGGTCGATGACGTCTTCTTGGCGGTCGGGGAACGGACCGCCGATCGCGTCGAACTGATGCCGGTCGCGCCCGCCTATCGCGCGCACTACGCCGACGGGCGCACCCTCGATGTGCACAGCGACCGGGACACGATGCTGCGGTCGGTCGCCGAATTCGCCGGTCCCGGCCAGGCGGAGGGCTATCGGCGGCTGCGCGACTGGCTGACCCGGCTCTACCACGTCGAATTCGATCGTTTCATCGCCGCCAATTTCGATTCACCGCTCTCGATGCTGACCCCCGACCTCGCCCGACTGACAGCTCTGGGCGGCTTCCGCGGCTGGGATCGTCGCATCGCCGAGTTCATCACCGATCCGAATCTACGACGCATCTTCACTTTTCAATCGCTGTACGCGGGCGTCGCCCCCGACAAGGCGCTGGCGATCTACGCGGTCATCGCCTACATGGACACCATGGCGGGTGTGTACTTTCCGCGTGGCGGGATGCGGGCGTTACCCGACGCGCTCGCCGCCGCGGCCGAAGCCGCCGGGGTGCGGTTCCGCTACGACACCACCGTGACGAGCCTGGTGCGCGAGGGGTCGAGTATCCGCGCCGTGCACACCGATCACGACGAGCGAATCGACTGCGACGCCGTGGTGCTGACCACCGAGCGGCATCGCGCCCACACGCTGCTCGGCCATCGTTCGCGTCGCCCGTTCCCGGTTCGGGCCGCCCCCTCGGCGGTGGTGCTGCATGTGGGGTGTGATCGTGGCTCGCTCGACCTCCCACACCACTCGCTGCTGTTCGGCGCCGCCTGGGAATCGACCTTCCGACAGATCATCGGCGACGGCCGGGTCATGTCCGATCCTTCGCTGCTCGTCACCCGCCCCACCGCGAGCGATCCGACGCTGGCCCCCGAGGGTCGCGAACTTCTCTACATACTCGCCCCGGCCCCGAATCTCGAGCGAGGCGAGATCGACTGGCCGAATTTCGCCGCCGAGTACGCCGAACGGATTCTCGCCACCGTCCGGCAGCGCCTCGGAACCGCCGCGCTCGCCGATCCCGAAATCCTGCGCGTGGTCACCCCTGCCGATTGGGCCGCCCAGGACATGCTGGCGGGCAGTCCGTTCGCCTTGGCGCACACGCTGTCCCAGACCGGCCCGTTCCGGCCCGCCAACATGATTCGCGGCATCGACAATGCCGTACTCGCAGGCGGTTCCACGGTACCCGGCGTCGGAATCCCCCCGGTACTGATCTCCGGACGTCTGGCAGCGGACCGCGTCACCGGCCCCGTACGGACCGCCTCCACCTCACCCGTCCGCCCTTACAGCCGATCGGAGCCGAGATGACGCGCACCGAACTCGACGCGGCGGGGATCACCGATCCCTCGCTCCGCGATTCCTACCGAATCTGCCGCGAACTCAACGCTCGCCACGGCAAGACCTTCTTCCTGGCGACCAGGCTGCTCGCACCGGATCAGCGCCCCGCCGTACACGCGCTCTACGGCTTCGCCCGCCGTGCCGACGACATACTCGACGAATTCGATCCTCGGCTCACCACCGGCGATCGCGCCGCTCGGCTCGGCACTCTGGCAACACAATTCGAACAGGGCGACGCGGACGGCGACCCGGTGCTGGCGGCGGTCCTGCACACTGCGGAGAGCTATCGTATCGGCGACGATCTCTTCGGGGCCTTTCTGACCTCGATGCGGATGGACCTCGCGGTCACCGATTATCCGGATCGTGCCGCACTCGATGTCTACGTGTACGGATCGGCCGAGGTGATCGGGTTACAGCTACTGCCGATCCTGGGTACGGCCTGCCCGGAGTCCGAGGCGGCACCGTACGCGGCGGCGCTGGGCAAAGCATTCCAGCTCACGAACTTCCTGCGCGACATCGACGAAGATCTGGCGCGCGACCGTGTCTATCTGCCCGCCGACGAACTGGCCGCCTTCGGTGTGGATCGCGAACTGCTCGGGTGGTGCCGAGCGAACGGCAGAGTAGTCCCGAAGGTTCGTCGCGCGCTCGCCGCCCAGCACGAGACGACAAGGCGCATATATGAATTCGCCCGCGAAGGCATCCGATACCTCGCGCCGAGATCTCGGCCGTGCGTATCGACGGCAATGCTGCTGTACTCCGACATCCTGGGCTGCATCGAGGACCGCGACTTCGACGTGTTCGGACGCCGCGCCACCGTCGGAAACCGGCGGCGCGTCCGAGTCGGGGCCGAGGGGCTGCTGAGGGCATGGTGGGCGCGCCACGCTGCGCGCGATCCCCGTCCTTCCACTCGCGCAGGTTCCCGGTCGACCGGAACAGGGACGATGCGGTGAGGCCCGCACCCACCGTCTACGGCACCGACGAGCGGAGGGTGCGCTACCCGGGTGTGCCCGGACTCGCCGACGTGGCGGTGGACGGAGTCCGGCCGCGCGCGGTGGTGATCGGAGCCGGGATCGCCGGTCTGGCGGCCGCGACCGGACTCGCCGAACGCGGTTTCCACGTCGAGGTCATCGAACGCGAACGATATCTCGGCGGACGAGTGGGCGGCTGGACCGAGCGACTGCCCGACGGCACCGAGGTAGCGATGAACCGCGGCTTCCACGCCTTCTTCGCCCAGTACTACAATCTCCGAAAGTTGTTGGTACGCAGCGATCCGGAACTGAACCGATTGCGTCGCGTGCGCGACTATCCACTCGTCGACTCGGAGGGGCGCCGCGACACATTCCGCGATCTGCCTCGCACGCCCCCGTGGAACGCGCTGGCCTTCGCCTTCCGCAGCCCGACCTTCCAGTTGCGTGATCTGATCCGCGTGAACGCGCGTGCCGCCGCACCTCTCGCCGCGGTCTCGGTCCCCCGAATCTACGAACAACTCGATCATCTCGACGCGGAGACATTCCTGCGCGACATCAATTTCCCCCGCGCGGCACGCCATCTCGCCTTCGATGTCTTCTCCCGCAGCTTCTTCATCGAGCCGCACCGGATGTCGGCCGCCGAACTCGCGACGATGTTCCACATCTACTTCCTCGGATCGAGTGAGGGACTGGTATTCGACGTGGCACGGGACAATTTCGATGTCGGCCTATGGATACCGCTGGCGGAATATCTCACCGTCCCCGGCGTCGCGGGTCGGCCCGGGCGCGTGGAATTCCGTACCGGCGTCAGCGTCACGGGTATCGACAACCGCGACGACGACACCTTCCGGGTGAGCGTCGACGACGGCTCCGCCCTCGACGCGGACGCCGTCGTCATCGCCACCGATATCGCGGGTCTACGTGAAATCGTCTCCGCGTCATCGGCGCTCGGCGATGCCGACTGGCGCTCGCGTGTCGCGGCAGCGGGGGTCGCGCCCGCCTTCGAGGTGCTGCGATTGTGGCTCGACCGGCCGGTGCACCCCGACCGGCCCGCGTTCCTGGCAACCGGAGACCTCGCACCGCTCGACAACATCAGCGTGCTCGACCGCTACGAGAGCCAGGCGGCCGCGTGGGCGCGCCGCAATGACGGAAGCGTCGTCGAGTTGCACGCCTACGCCGTGCCCGACGGCGCACGAGACACGCTGCGGGGCCGTCTCTTGGCGCGTTTGCACGAGATCTACCCCGAAACCGTCGACGCCGACATCGTGGGAGAGTGCTCGGTGTGGCGCAGGGACTGTCCACGGTTCGGCCCCGGTGATTTCGCTCGACGCCCCGGCATAGCGACACCGCATCCTCGGCTGATGCTGGCGGGCGACGGCATTCGCGTCGACCTGCCCGTCGCCCTCATGGAACGCGCCGCCACCACCGGATGGCTCGCCGCCAATGCTCTGCTGCGGCAATGGGGCGCGGCCGAGCACACCGTGCAGACCGTCCCCGCCGACGGTCGCTCGGCGCTGTTGCGCACATTGGCCACCCGCGGGGGTGGACCCCGATGAGCCCCGGTCGCGATCGTCCGAGACGCCCGAGCCCATTACAGCGCTTCCCCTCCGAGCGGTGGTCGAAGCAGGAGCCCACCTATCGCGACGCCGACCCCGCCTTGATCGCGGCCGCACTGCACTGGTCCCAGCAACGCCCCTCCGGCAACTGGTTCGCCTTCGCCGCCGCCACCGATGTCAGCGGTGATCGTCCCTTCGGCGCGGAGGTCGGCGGCACCGAGATCGTCGCGTGGCGAGACGCCGCGGGTACCCTCCGTGTCGGATCGGGCGCGTGTCCGCATCTGGGCGCGCCGCTGGCCCTCGCCGCGATCGAGGACACCGTGTTGATCTGCCGCTGGCACGGCATGCGCGTCGGCGCGGACGAATCAGGCCGCTGGTGTCCGTACCCGGCCTTCGACGACGGCGTCCTCGCCTGGGTTCGGTTGGACGCGCTCGGCGGCGAAACACCGACGGAAGCGCCGATTCTGGGCCCCCGACCGGCGGACACGACAGTGCACGCGGTGACGCGCGTGGTCGGCGTATGCGAACCGCGCGACATCATCGCCAACCGTCTCGACCCCTGGCACGGTGCCTGGTTCCACCCCTATTCCTTCGCCCGGCTACGGGTCACCGAGACTCCGCCACGGAAGGGGATCACCGTCGACACCCACCCCTTCGTGGTCGAGGTGACCTTCCGGGTGACGCGCCGATTCGGGGTGCCCGTGGAAGCCGAGTTCAGCTGCCCCGACCCGCGCACCATCGTCATGCGCATCCTCTCCGGCGAAGGTGCGGGCAGTGTCGTCGAAACACATGCCACGCCGATCGGCCGCGGCCACGACGGCAGGGCACGTACCGCGGTGATCGAAGCGGTGATCGCCGACTCCGACCGACCGGGGTTTCGGCACGCGCGCAAGGTTCTACCGCTGCTGCGCCCCCTGATGAACTACGCGACGACTCGGCTGTGGCGCGACGATATGGCCTACGCGGAACGGCGCTACGATCTGCGCCTTCGAACCGACAGCGTATGAATTTCGTTCATACGCGCACTGTCAATGTCCTACTTGATCGGTCAGGGCGAGGCCCTCTTTGGCTTTGATCCGACGGTGCTCGAGGACCAGCCAGCCCGAACCGCCCAGGATGCCGACGGCGCACACGATCGCGGCGATGATCGCCCACCCGTTGAAGCCGTACGCCGCCGCGGTCAGGGTGAGCCCCAGAGCGACGATTCCGATCGCCCACAACACGATCCCGGGAATGTTGTAACCGTCCTGGATGCCTTCACCGGCGTGGCTACGCGAGGTACGCGCGTGATCCGGGAAATTCACATAGCCCTCGGGAGCCGCGCCCCGGTCGTGGGTACGTTGCGTTTCACTATCCGGCATGACAATTCTCCTTCGATCGCTGTCCCGCCCATAACCTGGGGCTTCACCGTTTCGACGCGGGTAAACCGGTTCCCGATCATCGATCCCATTACGATCGAGACATCACCGCTTTTCTCGGACCCGAAGCGGTCGTACTATACCCGGTGCGGTTCGAAACAGTTTACTTCAATGAATACTTCATTGACAATTTACGGAGCACCCGGGTACATTTGCGGACACTAAAATTGTTGCAGGACGGCCCATTCGGCATCTGAAATAACCACCCGCCGAATGTCGACAACGAAAAGACCGGTCGCGTAGCGGGTACGAGACCGGTACCAGGTCGTCATGAAAGTCGCCGGTGAGCAGATCGGGCGGCAGCAAGACTTCGACGGACGTAATTCGACTCACATGGATGGCTGTTATGGTCTTCGAGGATTCGGAATCTCGCGACCCGAAGCGCTATCTCTGGATCATGGGCACGATAGCTCCGGGTTGCGCACTACTTCCAGTAATTCTGGTTACCGTCACCGGTCTGCAATTATTCTGGTGGACCGGCCCGATCATCGTCTTCCTGCTGATACCGCTGCTGGATCTGGCGATAGGCGACGACCACAGCAACGTGCGCGACGAAGACTATGAATCCCTGTCCGAGGATCGGTACTACAGGTGGTGTACCTATCTGTTCCTGCCGCTCCAGTTGACCGGTCTCATCGTCGCGGGATACCTGTGGTCCGACATCGGCCTGAACCTGCTCGACAAAATCGGGTTGGCGACGACCCTGGGCGTCGTATCGGGTATCGGTATCAACGCCGCTCACGAACTCGGCCACCGTTCCGAACACCTCGAGCGCCGGATGGCGAAGCTGGCCTTGGCGCAATCCGGATACGGCCACTTTTTCGTCGAACACAACCGCGGACACCATGTCCGCGTCGCGACCCCCGCCGATCCGGCGAGCGGCCGCTTCGGCGAGTCGCTGTGGGAGTTCTTGCCGCGCACCATATTCGGAGGCTTGCGCTCGGCGCTGACGCTGGAGCGCGAACGCCTGTCCCGCAAGGACAAGCCCTGGTTCAGCCCCGACAACCACATCCTCCAGGCCTGGTCGTTGACGTTCGCCTTGTTCGCGACCATGATCCTGGCCTTCGGCCACGCCATCATCCCGTTTCTCCTGCTGCAAGCGCTGATCGGGATCGTACTGGTCGAAGCCGTCAACTACATCGAGCACTACGGATTGCTGCGCCCACGCCGACCCGACGGCCGCTTCGCCCGCTGCTCGCCGCGCGACAGCTGGAACAGCGATCGCCTGGTCACGAACGTATTCTTGTTCCACCTCCAGCGACACAGCGACCACCACATCAACCCCGGTCGTCGCTATCAAACGCTGCGTGGCCACGAGCAGGCGCCACAACTCCCCGGCGGCTACGCCTCGATGATCCTGCTTGCCGCCGTTCCCCCGCTCTGGCGTGCCGTCATGGACCACAGGGTGCTCGCCCTCTACGGCGGTGACATCGCACTCGTCAACACCAAACCCGCACCACATCGCCGACTGCCACGACTGCTGCGAAGGACCGGTCGGCACCGCGGCGGGGGCGGACCACCGGTGCTGTCACCAGCGGATTCACGGTAGCTACCCCGCCTGCGGGCATGGCTTGACTCACGGCCCGCGGATCGCCCGGCCGGAGCGTTCGAGAAGGACGAAGTCACGCCGTCGAACGTCAGGTCGTCAGGGTGAACTGCATGACGTCGAGATGCCCGCTGCGGAAGCGTGCCGCGCAGCCGGTGAGGTACCTCATGTAGCGGTCGTACACCTGCTCGGAAGTCATGCGCACCGCCTCGTCTCGATGCGCCATGAGCGCCTCGGCCCACAGATCGAGGGTCCGCGCGTAGTGACTCTGCAACGGCTGGATCCGCTCGGTGCCGAATCCCGCGCGCCCGGCCAGCCGCGTGACTTCGGCAGCCTGAGGCAACTGTCCACCGGGGAATATCTCCCGTTTCACAAAGATATGAAACAGGGCATCTTCGCGGGTCACCGGAATGTTCATCCGCCGCATATCGTTCAGCGAATGTCCGATTATGGTGTGCAGCAGCATTCTGCCTTCCTCGGGCAGAATGCGACGACACTTCTCGAAGAAATCGGCATACCGTTCGTGCCGGAAATGCTCGAAGGCCCCGATGCTGACGATCGCGTCGACATCGTCGTCGAACTCCTCCCACCCCTGGAGCCGCACCTCTGCGTTCTCGAGACCTCGGCGCTCGATCTGACCCGCGACATGATCGCGCTGGTTCCTGCTGAGCGTCAGGCCGATCACCCGCACCCCGTAGCATTCGGCGGCACGCAATAACGTTGCACCCCAACCGCATCCGATATCCAGCAGGAGCGTACCCGGTCGCAGGTCCAGTTTGCCGAGGGCGAGGTCGATCTTCGCCAACTGCGCCTGTTCCAGAGGAAGGTCGGGGGGTTCGAAGTAGGCGCAGCTATAGGTCATCGACGGGTCGAGGAACAGTCGGTAGAACTCGTCGGACAGGTCGTAATGCGACTGCACATCCTCGTAGAACGGCTTCAACGCGGCCATAGAAGATCTCCCTGTGATCGAGACAGATTTCTGACTGCAAACAAAGCGGACGAACGGCCGAACTTTCGTACACGCGGCACAGACCGTCGTCGGGTCCAAGTCCCCGTAATCACGGGAAGCGCACGTCGGTACTCGTGGAGGCAGCGTATACGTCGACATCGACGGGCAGGCCGATTTCCGCGAGAAGTTGCGAAACCGCCTGGAAACGCTCACAGAATTGCACAGTGTGCCAATTCAGGAGCGAGCACCGGACGGATTCATAGCCGCTGCGCCGGACCCAGCCGGGTGTCGTGGTCAGGTCTCGTCCTGATCGACTCGGAGACGATCGTTGTCGGCACCGAGTTCGGCGTTGACGTCTTCGAGATCGAGGATGCGCCCGATGCCCGCGAGGTTGACTCCCTGGGAGACCAGAACCGTGATCCGATGCAGGCGCGCGAGATCGTCGCCGCTGTAGCGCCGCGTCCCTCCGCCGCTACGCACCGGCGTGATGAGACCGTGCTGCTCGTACAGCCTCAGGGTTTGCACGCCGATCCCGGCCAGCTCGGCGGCCACCGAGATCGCGTACACCGCATGCCCGGGACCGGGCAGCCGACTCCCTTGCTGCTCGCTTGTCATTGCGCCCCTCACTCCCACACTGCCATATCAGGTTTCCTATCGTAACCCCTTGCACTCACCTTACGACAGTGCTAAAACAAATCTATGCCGAATAGCAGAGGTTATCCGGCAACCACTACTACCGAGAACGGAGTGTGTTGGAGGTGGCGACCATGCTGATGCGTACCGATCCCTTCCGCGATCTGGACCGACTCACACAGCAGGTATTCGGCACCGCGGCCAGGCCCGCGGTCATGCCGATGGACGCTTGGCGCGACGGTGACGAATTCCTCGTCGAACTGGACCTGCCCGGCATAGATCCCGAATCCCTCGACCTCGACATCGAGCGCAACGTCGTCACCGTGCGCGCGACCCGCCCGCCCCTCGACGGCAGCCGCTCGATGATCGCCGCGGAACGCTCCCGCGGCGTATTCAGCCGCCAACTGTTCCTCGGCGAAGGTCTGGACACCGACAACATTCGCGCCGACTACACCGACGGAGTACTCCGACTGGTGATCCCGGTCGCGGAGAAGGCCAAACCCCGCAAGATCGAGATCGGACACAACGACAACCGTCAGGCAATCACCGTCTGACACCGACGTAACTCTTCGTCGGCACGCCGACATGGGGTGGGTCCGAATTTTCGGACCCACCCCATGCCCACCGGGAACGCATCAGGGAGGTGCCCATGACGACGCCCACTCGCGGTGACGCGCCGCGCGCCGCCACGCCGACAGTCACCGTCGACACCGAACATGCACACGAGGGCGATGATCCTGTCTCGACCGACATCGGCTACACAGCCCCGTACACCGATGACGACCGATACGCGCTCGCCTACTGATCTCGACCGTTTTCGTCTCCGCAGCATCGAGGAAATTCGTCATGACCGAGAAGCCGCTCACCGACGACGACACCGAAGGCCGTCCGGTTCACCACAACACATCGATCCCCTCATTCCAGGAATGACCGGTCGTGACCACCGATGAAGCGGCGGGCCGCAACCCGACGGCACCGCCATCCAGACGCCTGACCGGCAGCTACCGTTTCTGGTTCGCCGACCAACGATGGGAATGGTCCGACCAGGTGGCGGCTCTGCACGGCTACCGGCCGGGCCAAGCCCGACCGACCACCGAACTGCTACTGGCGCATAAACATCCGGACGACCGCGCCAAGGTCGCCGATACCCTCGCCATGGTCGTCCGTACCGGACTTCCGTTCAGCAGCCGACACCGCATCATCGACACCGCGGGGATCACCCGGCACGTGCTGGTCGTGGGCGATCAACTGCGCGACGACGCCGGCGAGGTCGTCGGAACCGCGGGGTTCTACATCGACGTCACCGACAACGTCCACGACCAACGCCGTGAAACCATCGACGAGATACTGCCCGACCTCGTCGCCGCGCGGGAGGTGATCGAACAGGCCAAAGGCGCGCTGATGGCGATCTATGGCATCAACGCCGAACAAGCCTTCGATGTGCTGATCTGGCGTTCACAGGAAACCAACACCAAACTCCGCGCTCTCGCGGAAGGACTCGTCTCGGCACTTCACGACTTCCGAGGCGCGGAGGTCCACACACGTGCGCGCTTCGATCACCTGCTGCTCACGGTGCACGAACACACCGACACGCGAACTCCGCACTCCAGGAGGACCCATCGCCACAATGGACAGCGACGTCGGCAATCGACCGACAGTCCGCAGCGATAGCCGACAGTACGCGCACGCTTCGTTGGACCGCTCTCCCACGGCGGTGTGATCACCGGACATCCAGGTGCTCGGTGTCGATGTTCGCCCCGCGAAAGATGTTTCGCGATTCGGAACCGAAGTCAGCCTGCCAGGCGATGCTCGACCGGCGCGAGTTCGTGCTGACGCGTATCGTCCGGGCGCTCGGTTTCGAGCCCCATGACCCGTTTCCACCAGTTATTCAGAGGGCTGGGATCGGGCCACACCACCACCGGGTCGTTCTTCTGGCCTACGTTCGCGGTGATCTTGGTCGTCTCGCGCATATTCGCGTCCCTCGCTGATACTGGGCGGTGAGCCTCTGCTACTCGTATCACTCACCGATGAAACTTCGGCTGGATTAGCGTTCTACCCGCTCTTTTCGCGCTCAACCAGCATAGTCGGAAAGTTTTCCCGGCGGACACGAATTCGTCACGCGCTCGCGAGGGTCCACCAACTTGTTGCGCGGCCAGAACTCTCGTCTCGAGACAACGACGCGTCCGATGATTCATCGAACGATAGCGGGTATCCGCCTCGTGCGCGCGGGTCAACGCAGGTACGCCGAAAGCACGATGCGGGTAGCGCCGCGAAACACGCCTTTCATGCTACCTTGCGTAACATATACTTGCGCTTCGCGATGGAGGTCTTCTGTGCTCGACGGTGTGCACCGGATGTGGCTGGCCCAGTCGGGTGGCGAGGGCGGTGGAGCCGCCTTGGATCAGGTCGCCGCCATGACCGGCGGCGCGGGCGTGATCGCGATCGCGCTGTTGTGGGTGGGCCATCTGCACCGCACCCGGCGGATCACGTGGTTGCGGCGACTCGCGGACGGTCTCGGGCGGAAGTTCAACCGGCCCGGGTGGGTGGCGCTGCCGCTGACGATGTTCCTGGCGACGATCCTGACCGCGTTACTCGGCTTCATCTGGGATGTGAGCCTGCATGTCGGCAACGGCCGTGACGCGGGCCCGCTGGCCAATCCGGCGCACTATTTCATTCTCGTCGGGCTGTTCTTCCTCTTCACCGCGGGGATGTCGGCGATCGTGCTGCCGCTGGACGAGAAGCCCGGCGCCGCCGCCGTGCGCATCACCCGCACCTGGTACGCGCCGGTCGGCGGAATTCTGCTGGCGGGCGCGGGGCTCTACGCGCTGATCGGATTCCCGCTCGACGATATCTGGCACCGGATGTTCGGCCAGGACGTCACACTGTGGGGCCCAACGCATCTCATGCTCATCGGCGGCGCGGGACTGTCCCTCGGCGGCGTTCTGCTGCTCGAGTTCGAGGGCAGGAACAACCGGCCCGAACCGGATCAGCCCGACGGACGGTCGATGTGGCTGATCCGCGGGTTCGCCTTCGGCGGTCTGCTGATCGGATTGTCGGTCTTCCAGGTCGAATTCGATTTCGGGGTCGAGCAGTTCCGGCTCGTACTCCAGCCGATGCTGATCGTCGTCGCCGCGTCGATCACCTTGGTCGCCGCGCGCATGACTCTGGGCCCGTTCAGCACGCTGGTCGTCGTCGCTTTCGCCGTCGCGGTCCGCACCGTGGTCGCGGTTCTCGTCGGCGGACCGATCATCGACACGCCCCGCAACGTCTTCCCGCTCTACGTGGGCGCGGCCGTCGTGGTGGAACTGCTGGCGCTTGCCGCACCGCTGTTCCGTCGCCCGCTGTGGTGGGGCGCGGTGAGCGGACTGGGTATCGCGACGATCGGGCTGTGGCTCGAATCCCTGTGGGTAGACGCGATGTTCATCGATCCGTGGCCCACGGCGATGTGGCCGGAACTGCTCGCCATGGCGGTGCCGGTCGGCATCGCGGGCGGGGTGATCGGCGCGTTGCTGGCGAACGTATTGCTCGGACGGCCGCTGCCTCGGCCTCCGGTGCGCCGCGCCCTGGTTGTCGCCGCGGTTCTGATCACGGCCGCGGCCACCACCAACGGGCTGCTCGTCGAGGTGCCGGACAAGGCGGAGGCCACGGTAACGCTCAGCGACACAACACCTTCGGCGGGCGGGCGGATGGTGCTCGCCGATGTCAGGCTGTCCCCCGGCGACCTCGTCGGCTCCGATCCCGAATGGATCCAGATCCTGTCGTGGCAGGGCGGGATCGGCGGCGACAGTCCGGGTCGCGGTCTGGTCGTCGACCACCTGCGCCGGGTGGACGAAGGGCACTACGTCTCCACCGAACCGGTTCCGGTACACGGCTCGTGGAAGACCGTGCTGCGCGTGCAGGACGGTCGGCTCCAGGCGGCACTGCCGATCTTCATGGCCGCCGACCCCGGCATCGGGGCGCAGGAGGTCCCGGCGTCGACTACGTTCACCCGTCCGTTCGTCTCCGAGATCACCGTTTTGCAGCGGGAACGCTCGTTCGACCATCCGTCCTGGCTGTTCGCCGCGGCGGGCCTGCTGGTGCTGCTGTGCAGCCTGCTGCTGGTGTGGGCGCTGTCGTGGGGTGCCGCCCGGATCAACGAGCGGTATCCGCACAGCGTCGTCAGGACGCCGGAACCGGTCGCCGGATGAACGCGGGCGAGGACCACGTCGACGTACTCGCCGATCATTCGGTCCTGCTCGCCATCCCGGCCTTCCTGCCCGCCCTGCTCGTGGTCGGCGTGGTGGTGTTCATCGCCGTACGCGACCGACGCGGCGACCACGACGACGAGCGACACGACGACGCCGAAGACCGTGACGAGGAACTCCGATGACACTGCGACGCCGAGCCGCGACGGTCCTGCTCGGCTGCCTGTTGACCGCGGGCTGTGCCGCCGCCGATCCGGTGGGAACCGAGTCGAAGACCGCGACGGCGCCGGGAGATCCGGCCTCGGTCGTCGTCGAGGTGCGTCTCGCCGCGGGCTCGGTGAGTCCGGTCGATGAGCGGCGTGAGGCGAAGGTCGGGCAACCGGTGGAGATCGTGGTCGACAGCGACACCACCGACGAACTGCACGTGCACGGAACCCCGGAACACACCTTCCCGATCGTCGCCGCGACCGGACAGCGTTTCCGTTTCACCGTCGATGTCCCGGGAAGGGTGGAACTCGAACTCCATCGCGCCCACCGCACGGTGGTGACGCTGCTCGTGCGCGGATGACGGTTCTGGCCCACGGGATCGGCGGGGCGAGCGATCTGCCGATACCCCTGTCCTACGCGCTCGTCGGCGCGGCCTGGGCGTTGACGTTCTCGTTCGCGATCCTGCTCTTCGCGTGGCGGGCACCACGACTGGATCCGCGAAGCCCCGGAATCGCGCTGCCCCGGGTGCTGACGCGGGTGGTCGACGCGCCGATCGTCCGCGCGACCATCTCCACGCTCGGGCTGGCCGCAACGATCGCGGTGCTCGCGGTCGCGTTCTTCGGGTCCTCCGATCCCGCCGACAACCCTGTTCCCGGCGTCCTCTACATCTTCCTGTGGGTCGGCGTCATGGTGGCCTCGCTGCTGCTCGGACCGGTCTGGAAGGTGTTGTCCCCACCGCGCGCGTTGCACCGGCTCGTCTACGGGCTGGCCCGTCGTCCCCTGGAGCACGGTCTGCTCCGCTGTCCGCGACGCTGGGGCCGATGGCCCGCCGCGCTGGGCCTGTTCTCCTTCGTCTGGCTCGAACTGGCCTACTCCGACCCCGGCTCGGTCGCCGCGGTGACGACCTGGCTGGTGGGCTATCTCGTGGTGACCACGACCGGATTGCTCCTCTGCGGCAGCGCGTGGTCGCGATACTGCGATCCGCTCGAGGTCTACAGCACACTGCTGGGCAGATCGAGCGCCATCGGCCGTGGCCGCGACGGCGAATTCGTCCTGCGGTCACCGCTGGACAACCTGGCGGGCACCCCCGCGCGAATCGGTTCGGTCGCCGTCGCCGCGACACTGCTCGGTTCGACCGCCTTCGACAGTTTCTCGGCCTTCCCGTCGTGGCGCGCGCTGCTGGCCGACGCGGGCGGCGGCGAATTCACCTCGACCGTGCTGCGCACGCTCGGACTGCTCGGATTCATCGTGATCGTCGGCGCCGGTTTCCATTTCGCGGCGCGGGCCACCGGCGGGGTCACCCGGGCCGAGCGAGCGCGGCTGCCCGCCCGGCTCGCCCACGGTCTCACCCCGATCGTCGCCGGATACCTCGTCGCGCACTATCTCACCTTCCTGGTGGAGAAGGGTCAGGCCACGGCCATCCTGTTCGCCGACCCGTTCCAGCGCGGATGGAATCTCGCCGGACTCGCCGATCGCGATGTCGACTACCTGCTGTCCACACACCCCGCAGTGCTCGGCACGGTCAAGGTGCTCGCGGTGCTCACCGGCCATATCCTCGGCGTCGCCGCCGCCCATGACCGCTGCCTCCGCCTGCTGCCGCCCTCGCACCGCCTCACCGGCCAGCTGACCTTGATGCTGCTCATGGTCGGTTTCACCTTCACCGGGCTCTACCTGCTGTTCGAGGCATAGCGGCGGGACGGGTGGCGCGGTGTGCGCGCTGTTTGCCCCCGGCGGGCGGGGGTAGATCCCCGTTGTCCTCGAAGCAGGTCGAAGGCGGTGCCCGAAGGGTTGAAGGTGATGTCATCTCCGGTCGAAATCTCCGACACCGACGGTGAGCCCGCGCGGCGGGCCGCGCCGACCGCCGTCGTGGTGGTGGTCCCCGCCCACAACGAGGAATCGCTGCTGTCGCGATGCCTGCGCTCGTTGAGGCGCGCGGCGGGCGACGTCACGGTCCCGGTGCACGTCGTGGTGGCGCTCGATTCGTGCGTGGACGATTCCGCGCGACTGGTACCACCGACGATGTCGCGTGTCTGGACCGATGCCCGCAATGTGGGTGCGGCGCGTGCGGCGGGTTTCGCCTTCGCGGCCTCGGCATTCGGCCACGGCGGGCTCGAGCGGCTCTGGTACGCGACCACCGACGCCGACTCGGCGGTTCCCTCGGACTGGCTGACCGCCCAGTTGTCGCATACCGACGAAGCCGACGTCACGGTCGGCACCGTCGCGGTGCGGTGGCGCGAACGTGACGAGCACGTACGCGCGGAGTACGAGCGCCGCTACCGCCGCCGCGCCGCGGGCGGTCACGGACACGTCCACGGCGCGAATCTCGGATTCCGCGCCGACTGGTACCACCGCGTCGGCGGTTTCCGGCCGATGAGCGACGGGGAAGACGTCGACCTCGTCGCCCGACTGGCGGCGGCGGGCGCGCGGATCGCCCGACCCGAGCAACCCGCCGTCCTGACCTCGGATCGTCTCGGCAACCGCGTTCGTGACGGATTCGCCGGATACCTGAGCGGCCTGACGAGCGCGCCGCCCGACTGCGCGTGAGGAGAACGGTGACCGAAACACCTGTGCACCACGATATTCCCGCCGACGAGGTGTCGCGGTTGCCGCTGCCCGGTTCGGGACGTACCGAAGCACGGTGGCAGGGCTTGATCGACCTCGCCCGGGCCGACGTGGTCAGCGGCCGCTTGGCCGAAGCACATGCCGACGCGTGCGCGATCACCCACGAACTGCATGCCGACCCGCCGCGACCGGGACAGGTGTGGGGCGTGTGGGCGGCTCAACCGCCCACACCGGTACTGCGGGCGACTCCACGTGCCGACATCGCCGTGCTGTCGGGGCGCAAGATGTGGTGCTCGGGGGCCGGGATCTGCACACACGCGCTGGTGACCGCCGATACGGACGCGGGCGCGGCGCTGTTCGCGGTCGATCTGTCCGAACCCGGTGTCACCGTCGTCCCCGGCACCTGGCACGGCGTCGGCATGAGCGGTTCGGCGACGTTCACCGTCGACTTCGACCGGGTCGCCGCGACGCCGGTCGCCGCGCCCGGCGACTACGTGGCCAGACCCGGGTTCTGGCACGGCGCGATCGGTGTCGCCGCCTGCTGGTTCGGCGCGGCCGAAGCGGTCGCCGACAAACTCATGAACGCCCCCGGCGAGGATCCCCTGCGCGAAGCGCACCGCGGTGCCGTCGACGCCGCCCTGTACGCGGCGCGCTGCGCACTGGGCTGTTCGGCCGCGGAGATCGATGCCGCCCCGGATGACATGCGCGCGGCCAGGATTCGCGCCAGGCGCGTGCGCGCGGTCGTCGAGGACGCGGCGACACTGACCATCGACCGGGTCGGACGCGCGCTCGGCGCGGCACCGCTGGGACAGGACCCCGTCCACGCGCGACGGGTCGCCGACCTCACCGTCTATCTCCGGCAGAGCCACGCCGAATACGATCTCGCCGACCTCGGATCCCTGGTCGGTCCTCGATGAGCGGGCGACGCTTCGCCGAATGCGAGATCTCCGATCCGGGCACACCGCTGGACGTGTGGCAGCCGTGGATCCGGCGTCTGCCCACTGTCGACCCCGCCGAATTCGCCACGGCGCCTTTGCAGATCATCGCGCCGCATCCCGACGACGAAGTCCTCGGCGTCGGCGCGCTCGCCGCGTACCTCACCGACGCCGACGTCTCGGTATCGATCATCGCCGTCACCGACGGCGAGGCCTCCCACCCCGGCTCTCCCACCCGCACACCGGCCGATCTGGCCGCGGTGCGCCGACAGGAATCCGAGCGGGCCGCCCGGGTGCTCGGCATCGATGACATCACCTACCTGGGGCTACCGGACGGGCGGGTCGGCGAGAACGAGGACCGGCTCGTCGCCCTGCTGAGCGAGCGGATCACGGTCGGCGCGACCGTGGCCGCACCGCTACGCGACGACGGACATCCCGACCACGAAGCGACCGCGCGCGCGGCCATCACGGCCGCACGCCGGCGTGGCGCCCGCGTCATCGAATATCCGATCTGGATGTGGCACTGGTCATTTCCCGCCGACCCCGCCATCGACTGGCCGCGCGCACGACGACTGGAACTACCGCCGACCACCGCCGCGCGCAAACGCGAAGCCGCCGACCACTTCCGGACCCAGACCGAGCCGCTGTCACCCGATCCGGCCGACCGTGCCGTCCTCCCACCCCATGTACTCGAACGCCTCCTCGGCTTGGACGAGGTCGTACTGCTATGAGTCCCCGCAGCGATCCGGAATTCTTCGACGCCAGATACCGGGCAGATCCCGACCCCTGGAATTTCGACACCGACTGGTACGAGATCCGCAAACGCACCCTCCTGCTGGCGATGCTGCCGCACCCCCACTATCGGGCCGCGCTCGAACCCGGCTGCGCCAACGGACACATCACCACCGAACTCGCCCGACGATGCGACCACGTGACAGCGACCGACATCGCACCGCGCGCCGTGGAATTGACCCGCGCCCGCTGCCGTGAACAACCCAACGTCGACGTCCAGAACTGGGGCCTGGGCCGAATATGGCACTGGGAGAACATCTTCGACCTCGTACTCCTCAGCGAAGTCACCTACTACCTCCCCGCCGACGCGCTCACCCTCGCGATCGAGGACATGGCCGCACACCTCCGACCTCAGACCACCGTCGTCCTGTCCCACTGGCGTCACACCGAGAAGGACCACCATCTCGACGGCGACGAAGCGACCAGGATCGCGCTCGCCGCCTTGCCGCACCGATCCGCGGCGCGATATGTCGATGACGATGTCCGCATCGAAGTGGTCACCACGGTCCCGTGAATCCGCCACGTGAACACCCACGGTGGGCATATCACCGAACAGCCGACCAGACAGGGTGATAGAACCATCTGCGGCAGGTGGGGAGTTCTCGATCCCGATAGCGAACGGTAGGAACCGCGTGGACGATCATGATCTGGCAGCAGCGCTCGCCGGTGAGGCCGGGACATTGCTGTGCGATATTCGCGCGGAAGGTGGCGAGGTCGGCGACCGGCGCGCCAACGCGTTGCTGCTGGAACGGCTGGCTGTGGAGCGCCCCGACGACGCGGTGCTGTCGGAGGAAGCGCCCGACGATCCGATTCGCCTCACCCGGTCGCGGGTGTGGATCGTCGATCCACTCGACGGGACCCGCGAATACGGCGAGCCGCCGAGGCAGGACTGGGCCGTGCACGTCGCCCTCTCGGTCGACGGAGTGGCGGTCGTAGGCGCAGTCGCGCTGCCCGCGGTCGGGCTGGTGTTGCATACCGGCTCGGCTCCCGTGCTTCCGGTGGCCGGGCCGGGACCGATCAGGGTCGCGGTCTCGCGGAGCAGGCAGTCCGAGCAGGTGAAACACCTGGTCGACGCGCTGGGTGCGATCACGGTGCCGATGGGGTCGGCGGGGGCGAAGGCCATGGCCGTCGTGCGTGGTGACGCCGACGTGTACGCCCATTCCGGTGGCCAGTACGAATGGGATTCCTGCGCACCGGTCGCGGTCGCGGCGGCCGCGGGACTGCACGTCTCGCGTCTGGACGGGTCGCCGCTGCGCTACAACCGCCCCGACCCCTACCTGCCGGACCTGCTCATCTGCCGACCCGAGCTGGCCGACGACGTCCTGGCGCACGTGCGGGGCCACTGATCCACGGCGACAAGCCCGCGCGATGTCCGCTCGGACCAGGCCACCGTTGATCCGAATATTCTGGCCGTTGACCCAGTGCCCGGCCGGACCGGCCAGGAACGCGACGACTTCGGCGATATCGGCCGGGGTGCCGAGCCGCTCGAGCGGGACCGCGGCGGCAAGTTGTGCCACGGTCTGCTCATCCTTCCCGTCCAGGAACAGTTCCGTGGCGGTAGGGCCGGGAGCGACGGCGTTGACCGTCACGTCACGGCCGCGCTATTCGCGGGCCAGGATCATGGTGATCGCCTCCACCGCACCCTTGCTGGCGGCGTAGGCGCTGTATTCCGGGAACGAGGTGCCGACGACCGAGGTCGAGAAGTTGATGATCGCCCCGCCCGGGCGCACCCGGCGGGCGGCCTGCTGATCGACGACGAAGGTGCCGCGGATATTGGTGCGATGCAGGTCGTCGAGTGCGGCCAGATGGCCGGTTCCTCGGTAGCGCGGCGTTGCAGGTCGGCGCGTTCGACCTCGCCGCCCGTTTCGCGGCCGCGGCCGCACCCGGACTGCGCGCCGGGGGCCGACTCGGGGCGCTGCCGCGCGCGCTCACCGTGCTGGCGTGGAGTGCGGTGCGCCTCGGCGATCTCGCCGCCGCGGCGCCCGTCGCGGCGGGAGGCCGAGGCACTCGCCCGCGAGACCGGCCAACCGTTCATGCACGGGCTCGCTGTCGCGGTGCGGGCCGAGATCACCGCGCTGCACGGCGCCTACGCGCGGTCGGCGACCCTCGCCGCGGACGCCGAACGAATCGGACTCGCGGCGGGCGCGCGGCCGGTGCCGGCCACCGCCGCTCTGGCGCGTGGACTGGCGGCGCTGGGTGAGGGCCGGTTCGACGACGCCTTCGCCGAATTGCGCCGGATGCACGACCCGGCCGATCCCGCCTACACACCCGCGCTGCGCTCGTACTTCCTCGCCGAACTGACCGAAGCCGCGGTGCGCGGGGGGCAGTCCGACTCCGCGCGGGAGCTGTTGGCCGAGCTGGAACCGACCACGAGGACGACGCCGTCGCCCGCGTTGCACATCGGATTCCGCTACGCGCGTGCCCTGCTCGCCACCGAGGACGCCGAGGGATTGTTCACCGCGGCACTGGCCGCCGACCTCACCGGCTGGCCCGCCGAACGCGCCCGGCTACAGCTGGCCTACGGCGAATGGCTGCGCAGGGTGGTCGAATCCCGCGCCCGGCTGCGCGCCGCCAGGCAGACGTTCGACGCACTCGGCTTCGCCGCCTGGAGCGAACGAGCCCGGCTCGAATTGCGCGGCGCGGGCGAGTCCAGCCCGGACCGAAGCCCCGACGCGGGCGAACGGCTGACTCCGCACGAATTGAGCATCGCGCGACTGGCGGCCCAGTGCCTGACGAACCGGGAGATCGGACAGCGACTGTTCCTGTCGCACCGCACCGTCAGCACCCACCTGCACCGGATCTTCCCCAAACTCGGAGTCACCTCACCGACCGATCTGGCCGCGCTCCTCCCCGACCCGCCGGGCACGCCGCAACGACCTCTCGCGGGCGATGACGGACGGTGACGTCCGCGGGTGACTACGTCATCCGGCGTCACCGCGCGCCCACCGGTGTCGTCGGCCGGTTCGACCCCTGTCCGGCACATCTTCGGCGGGCTGATCCGGCACGATGCCCGATCCGGCACTCGACCTCGACACGCCGGACATGACCGAGCCGTTCATCCGATCGGCCGCGACAGGCGGCGAAGATACGTCATCGCGGCGTCATCCGACGGATTCGTCGGGGTGTCCGCAACAGCGATGCTCGACAGGCATCCGGACCCACCGCCCGGAACCGCAGACGACATCAACCCGGTCCGACGACACGGCCGCGACCACCATTTCCGAGGAGCACGCAATGACCACCGTCCGTTTCCACCTCGTGTCGCCCCTGTCCCCGGCCGAGGTCGTCGAGGTGCTCACCGACTTCGGACCCACCCGCGCCGACACGTGGCCGACGATCGACGCCGACCATTTCGTCGTTCACGACCGCGGCGAGACCTGGGCCGAGGTCACCGAGGGCACCGAGGGCACCGCGGCCGCCTGGGAACGCGCCCGCTACGAATGGGATCCGGCCCGGGGCATCGTCACCGTCACGACCCTGGATTCCAAACTCTTCGGCGCGGGCGGCGGCTGGGTCTTCCTGGCACGCGGCGAATCGGCGGGCACCCGCGTCGACGTCGAACCGACACGCACGCCACGCGCCGTCAAAGGCAAGGTGCTGGCTGCGCTGCTGCCCCTGGCGGGTCCGTCCACCCTGCGTAAATCCTTCGCGGGTCCGCTGCGCGCGGCCTGACACCCGATCGGAACACCCGGACAAGCCACCACCGGTTGGTGGCCCGACGAAACGGAGAAAGCTGTGGCGAAAACGTGGCTCGTCACCGGAACCTCACGAGGGTTCGGCCGTGAGCTCGCCCGAGCCGTCCTCGCGCGCGGTGACAACCTCGTCGCGACCGCGCGGCGACCGAAGGAACTGACCTTCGTCGGTGACAACGTTCGCACGTTCGAACTCGATGTCACCGACGCGAACGCGGCACGCGCCGCCGTCGACTTCACCCTTGCCGAATTCGGCGCCCTCGACGTGGTGGTCAACAACGCTGGGTACGCGAACAGCGCGCCCATCGAGGAGATGGACGACACCGACTTCCGGAATCAGATCGAAACGAATTTCTTCGGCGTGGTCAACCTCACCCGCGCCGCACTGCCCGTGCTGCGACGACAGCGCTCGGGGTGGTTCGTGCAGTTCTCCTCCGTCGGCGGACGTGTCGGCGGCACACCGGGCATGGGCGCCTACCAATCCGCGAAATTCGCCGTGGAGGGCTTCTCGGAGGTGCTGGCCAACGAGGTACGGCCCTTCGGCGTGCGGGTCCTGATCGTCGAGCCTGGAGCCTTTCGCACCGACTGGCAGGGTTCGTCGATGCGGTTACCCGCCGTGGGAGCCGACTACGTGTCCACCGTGGGCGAGATCAACCGCTACCGGCGCGACAACGACGGCACGCAGCCGGGCGATCCCGCTCGCGCGGCGGAGGTGATCATCGATGTCGTCGAATCCGACGATCCCCCACGACGACTTCTCCTCGGCGCCGGCGCCGTCGAGATGGCCCGCGAATCGTCCGTCGAACGCGCGGCGGAGGCCGAGAGGTGGGCGGCCATGAGCCGATCCGCGGACTTTCCCGCCGAACGGTAGCGATCGGTGCCGAACTCGATCTCGCCGTCCGCGGGGCGGCGGCACCCGGTCCGCGCCGGAGCCGAGTTCTGTGGGTCGATGACCTCACGATGTGCAGGAGGTGGTAGACCATTGTTCCCCGAGGACTGGCTCCCGGCCGAAGGCGATGTGCACCTGCGTATCTGGCTGGACGAGATGTGCGCCGACTACACGGCCAGCGTCGAGGCGGCACGACATCTGATCCGCGACTGGTGGCGAAGGCATTGGTGCACAATCGAATTGGTTCGGCCGACCGGCGGCGGCCGTCATCCGTTCCCACGCCTGCCGTACGAGCGACTGTTCCTCGAACCATGAGCGCGTCGCGGACGGTCGCGCGGTGAACACGGTGGCGACGCCCGGGGTGGCTCTCGTGGTCCTGTGCGCGGTCATGGTCGCGGCGACCGCCGTGGTGTACCGGGTGGCTCGACTGGGATCGGTCACGGTGGCCCCCGGCGCCGCGCTGCGCGGGACCGCCCAACTCACCGCGGTGGCGTTGATCCTGGCGGCGGCACTGGCGCATCTGTGGTCCTCGATCGCGGTGCTGGTGGTGATGTTCGGCGCCGCGGTGGCGACCTCGGCGCGCAGGGCGGATGCGGGATGGTCGGCGATATGGCTGACCCTCGCGCTGGGCGCCGGACTCACGGCCGTGCTTCCGGCCATGCTGCTCAGCGGGGTGGTCCCGCTCGAGGGCGTCGCGCTGGTCCCGATCGGAGGAATCGTGCTCGGCGGCACCATGAGCGCGACATCGCTGGCGGCACGAAAGGCACTGGACACGATCGAACAGCGTTGGGGCGAGGTGGAGGCCGCGCTGAGCCTCGGCCTGTCCGAACGCGACGCACGACTGGAGGTCGTCCGCGCCACCGCCGCCGACGCGCTGCTGCCCGGCGTCGATCAGATGCGCACGGTCGGATTGGTCACGTTACCGGGCGCTTTCGTCGGCGTACTCGTCGCGAGCGGTTCCGCCACGCAGGCGGGAGCCGTGCAGATCCTGGTACTCGTGGGCCTGCTGCTCGCCCAGTCCTGCGCTGTCGCCGTCACAATCGAGCTGATCGCCCGCGTCAAGGTACACCGCTCCGCGGCGCATCCCGGCCTCTGACCACGAGCAGCCTCGAGGTAACCGCCGCCCACGCCCGTGTTTGGGGCGCTCGTGCCCGGGTATCGCAGCGCGACACAGTCGAGCCGATCGGGATGAGCATGGCGAACAGGGAACTCGGGGTCACGGTGACCATGGACGAACACGACTGGCTTCTGCTCGAGCAAGCGGCCGACTGCGCCGGAATGACGGTACCGGCCTATATCAGTTGGAACGCCCGCCTCCTGGCCCAACAGGCACGGCCCGGCGCGGGCGCTGCGCGGCGACGCCTGCCCGCACGCGCACGGCGCGCTCGTACGGTGGCCGACGAGACCGAGGAACAAGCATGGGCGCAATCGTTCTCCGAGCGTTTGACCCGCCGCGCGGACCTCTACCGCGGCGAACCGTACCGCTGATTCCGGCTCGAATATCAGCGCCACGTACGCACCAGGTATTGCGCGTGTCACTCCGAAGTTGCCGTCGACGGCACCGTAATGATCTTCACCGAGGCCCGAACCGCTCCGGCCGAAGTCGCCCACACGGTGTCGAACCGCGCCGCCCGGTCCGATCCGTCGGCCGCGCCCCACCCGGCTCCCGACGCGAAACCAATTGCCCCCACGGCACGTCGACCGGTCGGGTGGGCTCCCGAACACGCGAATATCGCGAATGCGCCGCGATTCGGGTATCAGTTACGATGATGCATCATGATTCACAGTCGTACAGCTGGCATTTCAGTTGCCAGGTGTTTACGGTGAATGGTGTTGGTATTCCAGCATTGCTCGATCTCTGGAAAGGAGGGCTTCATGGTCTTCACCCTTCGTGTACCGAGTGCCATTGCCCAAAGGCCCACCTGGTCACGTGTCGTCTCGATCCTCGGAAGCGCGTCCGCGCCGCGGACTCCGTCGACGGCGAACGAATCCGCCCACGTCACGGTCGGTATTCGCGAGACCGCCGCCCACTGAGGTAGCACCGAGGGCAGCGCACGCGATTCGTCCGTGTACCAGCCGAACTCGGGAATTCCGCAGCGCAGACGCCGGGCGAGCCCCGCGACGGTGCGATCACCATCATGTCGACACCGCGCGACCTCATCCCGCCTATCACGACCCCGCTCGAAATATTCGAGCGGGGTTCGCGCATTCCACCAACCCTCGAACCGGGTTCCGCGCGGTCGGCAGCTCCGCGTCGAGACCGATGCCCGCACGGGCAGCATGGGCCCGGCGCGACAATACGGTCGTACTAGGCGAACTCAGCCCACACGTCCGGATCACCCTGCCCACAGAGCCGTCTCGACATCTTCCGGCACATCGTTGCATTCGACGCATCCACGCGTGCCATGCCGATATCGACCGCGACAACGGTGCACCGAATGTCGAAACGATACCGGGACGTCACGATTCGGCATCGATGTCGTTGGCGCACCGCGAGATCGATCCGCGCACGACCGGTTCTCGCTCGCACACTTGCCGGCCACTCGACGTCGACATGCTCGCGTCCGCGGGATCTGTTGCCACATGAAGATTCGCCGCGGTCAGCCCGGTTGTACGAGTCTGGTTTCATAGGCGTAGATCGCCGCCTGTGTGCGATCACGCAGGCGCAATTTGTCCAGGACGCGCCCGACGTGGGTTTTCACGGTCTGCTCGGATATGACCAGTTCCGCGGCGATTTCGGCATTGGAAAGACCGCGGGCGATCAGGGTCAGCACGGTGGTCTCGCGCGCGGTCAGTCGCGCAGGCGGCGCGACCTCCGGTCTGTGGCCGGGCGGGCGACGGGCGATCTCGGCCAAAAGCCTGCGGGTGACCGAGGGCGCGAGCATGGCCTCACCCGGGTCACGACGCGGATCGCTTCGGCCAGAGCGGACGCGGAAGCATCCTCGAGCAGAAATCCACTGGCACCGGCCCGCAACGCCGCATAGACGTATTCGTCGAGATCGAAGGTGGTGAGCATGATGATCTTCGCGGAATTGCCCGAAACGGTCAGCCGCTCGGCCGCCGCCACGCCGTCCAGGACCGGCATGCGCACGTCCATGAGGACGATGTCGGGTCGCAATTCTTCGGCGGCATCGACAGCCGCGGCGCCGTAGACGGCCTGACCGACCACCTCGATTCCCGGTTGGGCGTCGACCAGTACCGCGAGTCCTTCCCGCACCAAACGCTGATCGTCGGCGATCAGCACGCGGATCGTGGTCATCGCGGGTCCGTGACCGGCAGTGTCGCGGCCACCCGGAACTGTCCGCTGGGCGTCGGGCCGTCGGTCATGGTGCCGCCGTGCAACGAAACACGTTCACGCATACCGATCAGTCCCTGACCCGCGCCGGAGTCGATGACCGGCACGCCGTCGTTGTCGACTTCGATGCGCACCTCGTCGTCGGACACCACGACACACACCCGGATCGCGGCGCCGGGAGCGTGCCGGACCGCATTGCTCATCGCCTCCTGCACGATTCGATACGCCGACAGTTCGACACCGGGGGTCAGCGACGCATACCTTCCGCTGACTTCCATGTCGACGCTGGTTCCGGTAGCGCGCACGGAGTCGGCCAATCGGTCCACCTCCGCCAGGGTCGGTTGCGGCAGGACCCCCGTGTCCTCGGAACGCAGTACGCCCAGTATCCGCCTCATCTCACCCAACGCGGTGACGGCGCTTTCGCGAATGGCCACCAGTGTCTGCGGTGTCGTCGCCGGATCACGGAACCGCGCCGCCTCGGCCTGGATCGCGATCACCGACATATGGTGTGCCACCACGTCGTGGAGTTCGCGGGCGATTTTCGCCCGTTCGGCCAGCACTGCCGAATGTGCGCGTTCGTGGCGCAGACTGCGCCGCGGTCAGCCCGTGCACCGCGGCCCCGGCGACCATGACGAGGCCCGCCAGCACACCCAGTTCCAGCACACCCGAAATTCCGTCGGGTGGCCGCATTCCGACCGCCAGCGCCCCGCCTGCGGCGACCGTCGCGGCCCAACATCCCGCCGCGCCCCGCACACCGACCCGCAGCGACACCACACCGAGGACGATCAGGTAGCTGTTGAACATCGCGTCGACCCACAGGCTCCCACTCACCCACACCGAGGACGACACGACGGCGGCTGTCGACGTCGCCCACGCGGCGGGCGACACCCGCAATGCGAGCACCACCGACAATGCCTGTACCAGCGCGGCGCCGAGCGCTTGCCGGTCCGACAGGGCGGTGTCGGAGTCCAAGGTGTGCAACACGATCGCGAAGACCCCCACCGCCGCCGCCAGGGTGGCAGCGACGAGCGCCGCACCGGGTGCCGACGCTGCCACGGCGTAACGTTTCATACGTCCCTGGCCTTCGAACAGCCGGACCGCGCCCACGAATCCGATCACGACGAATCCGCACAGCGCCACGAGGGCACCCCACCCGCCGAGCCACCCGGCCGCGACGGCGGGCGCGTCCGAACCGCTCGCCAATTCGGCGACGACGGCCGCCGGGCCGGAACCCGAAATCCAGCGCCCCGACTCTCCGAACAGCGGACCGATCAGATCCGGCAGGATCGGCACGGCGAGCATGATCGCCACCGCCGCGGCTGAGCTGCGCACGAGCGCGGCGACCGCCACGCCGAGGCAGGCCGACGCGGTGTAGCAGAACGCGATACCGAACAGTGCGGGAAAGACCGCGCCGGTCGGATATCTCGTCGAGTCGAGCAGCGCCCTCCCGAGCAGCACCGCCGCACCGGTGGCCGCGCAACCGACGATCGTGGCGACCGACGCCGCCGCTTTCGCGCCGAGCACAACGAAACGAGCACAACGAAACGACGCGGGGTCGCCGCCAGCACCGCGCGTATCGTTCCCGCCGAATACTCCGTGGTCACCAGCAGTGCGCCCCACCCGCCGATCAGAGCGACGCCCAGCACGGCACCGCTCGACGCACCGCCGAAAACGGTGTCGTCGGGCGGCAGACTCTCGGTCAGCCCGACCAGGACAGCGACCGCGGGAGCGACACAGAACGCGATCACCGGCAGCACGGCCAGCGAACGGACCGAGACCATCTTGGCCACCTCGGACCGGATCTGCGCCCACGACATCACGCCACCTCCCATGTCGGTACTGCCCGTGCGGTGCGACCATCTCGGTGTAGACGTCTTCGAGCGTCGCCCGGACCGTTGCTAATTCGGTGACGACGATGCCGAGTTCGACGGCCCTGGCACCGATAGTCGCCACCGGCAACCCGTGCACCAGCAGTCCGTCGCCGTCACGTTCGACAGTCGCGCCGTCGACGATCAGCGCCGCCGTCAGGCGATCGTCCGCGAGACTGCGAACGCGGACGGTGTGCGGCGAATGCCTGGCGAGGAAATCCGCCATCGGTTCGTCGGCCAGTATTCTGCCCGCCCCGATGACCAGTAGACGATCGGCGCTCGATTGCATTTCGCTCATGACATGACCGGCGACCAATACCGTGCGGCCCTGCGCCGCCATCTCGTGTAGCAACGTGCGCAGCCATCGGATGCCTTCGGTGTCGAGCCCGTTCATCGGCTCGTCCAGGATCAGTATCTCCGGATCCCCCAGCAGCGCCGCCGCGATACCGAGTCGCTGCCGCATACCGAGCGAGAATCCGCCGACCCGACGCCGTGCGACCGATGTCAATCCCACGAGTTCGAGCACTTCGTCGACACGCCGGGCACGGATCGCGTTGCTGTGCGCGAGTATCACCAGGTGCGCCCGCGCGGTGCGCCCGCCGTGCACCGCGCCCGCGTCGAGCAGCGCGCCGACGGTGCGCAGCGGGTGACGCAATTCGCGACAGTGCCGCCCGCCGACGCGTACCGTGCCCGCAGTCGGACGGTCGAGGTCCAGCATCATTCGCATGGTCGTCGATTTGCCGGACCCGTTCGGACCGACAAATCCGGTCACCGTGCCCGGTCCGACCCGGAACGGCACACCGGACACCGCCGGTGTGCCGCCGAAGACTTTCGTGAGATTCGTTGCCTCGATCACCCGGTCAACGCTAGAAAACCGGGAACGCGAGCACATCCCGCGCGGGAGCGGTTTCCTGATGTCCCTCTCAGGTATCACCCGCGCCTGGCGCTCCGGTTGGCTCAGTTCTTCCGGAAATGGGTCAGGAGGTATTCGGCGACCGTTCCCGGACGTTCGGCCTGGAGAAAATGGCCGCACCGGGGTATGAGCACCGATTCCGCGCCGACGCTGTCGGACAGCGCCCGCTGCAAGCCGGGATGCACGCATCCGTCGTCGGCGCCCGCGAGAGCCAGGGTGGGCAGGGCGGCGGGTGGGGCGGTGAGTACCCGGTAGAAATCGCGGGTTTCGGGGCGGTGCGCGCGAAACAGCGCGCGGTAGTACCTGGTGGTGGCCCAGCCGAGGCGACGGTCGGTGAAGACGGCGCGGACCGGGGCGAATTGGGTTTCGGTGAACGCCCATCCCGGCGACCAACGCGACCAGAGCGCGCGCACGAGCGCCGCGTCCGAACGCGCGAGCAGGCGCGGCGACAGCCCGGACTGCGTCAGACCGATATAGGACGACATCACCGCCTGTTTCGGCAGATACGGCAGCGTCGACAGCGCGCCCGCCGTGCCGCCGAACGGCGGAACGGCGAGCAGACTCAGCGAACGCCACTGCGCCGTCCTGGTCTTCGCGAGGTGGATGGCCGCGAACGCGCCCCAGTCGTGGCCGACCAGATGCGCGGGCGCGCCACCGAGGCAACGGTGCCAGATCGCGATGTCCTCGGCCGCGGCGGGTATGTCGTAGCGCGCGCCGCGGTCGTAGCCGCCGAGGGTGTAGCCGCGCAGCCACGGTGCGAGAACCTGGTAGCCGGCCGCCACCAACGGCGGGACGACCTCGTCCCAGCCGTGCGGGGTATCGGGAAATCCGTGCAGCAGGACGACCGGCGTCGCGTCCGGATCGCCGAATCGACGCGCCGTCAGGGTGAGTCCGTCCCGCGACCGCGTCGTTTCGGTGCGCTCGGATGTCATCGGAATCCTCATCGTCACGCACCGTAACGCCCGGCGGCATGTCACGACGGGGGTTTCACGCCTGGCCGGGTGACGCACCGGCAGATCATCGGCCGAAACCGGACCCGGGGACCTCGGTGCGCGCGGTAGCCTGTCTGCAAGCGACTCCAGAAGAAGAGGCACTAACTTATGGGCGCCACAACGATTGCGCGACAATGCACTCTGTGTGAAGCACACTGCGGAATTCTGGTCAGCGTCGAAGACGATCGGGTCACGTGGATCGAAGGTAATCCCGACGATGTGCTGTCCAAGGGCTACATCTGCCCGAAGGCGACGGCGATGGGCGGACTGCACCACGATCCCGATCGATTGCGCACGCCGGTGCGCCGGGTCGGTGACGGATTCGAACCGATCGGGTGGGACGAGGCGTTCCGGGAGATCGGCAAACGTCTGCGCGGCGTGCGCGCCGAACACGGAAACAGCGCCATCGGCATGTACCTCGGCAATCCCGCCGCGCACAGTTCGTCGGTGATCTACGGCGGCCTGCTGCGCATGGTGCTGCTGACCAAGAATTTCTACACCGCCTCCTCCATCGACCAGTTCCCGCAGGAATTCGTGGCGTGGCGGATGTTCGGATCGAATGTGCTGATGCCGGTCACCGATATCGACCGCACCCACCGCCTGGTGGTACTCGGCGCGAATCCCGCGGTGTCGAACGGGTCGATCACGACCATGCCCGGCGCGAAACAGCGCATCAAGGATGTCCGGGGTCGGGGCGGGACCGTGGTGGTCATCGATCCCCGGCGTACCGAGACCGCGCGCCTTGCCGACGAACACGTCGCGGTCACGCCGGGCGGTGACCCCTACCTGCTGCTCGCGATGCTGCACGTGCTCGTCACCGAGAAATTGTGCGACGAGCGCGGGATCGCCGCCATGTGCTCGGGCTGGGGCGATATCAGGGCCCTGGTCGCGGGTTTCACACCGGACCAGGCAGCCCCGCACGCGGGCGTCGACGCCGACACGATCCGACGACTGGCGCGCGACCACGCGGCCGCGCCGTCCGCGGTCATGTACGGCCGGATCGGGGTCTGCCAGACGGTGACCGGCACGCTCACCCACTGGCTCATCAACACCATCAACGCCGTCACCGGAAATCTCGACCGGCCGGGCGGGCAGATGTTCACCACGCCGCCGGTGGACGCGACGCGCTTCGGCAAATACCTGCCGGTCGCGCACGGGGCCTGGACCGATGATTCGGGCACCTTCAAATCGTTCCGGTCGGAGCTGCCGGTGGGGGCGCTCGCCGATCAGATCCTCGGCGACGGCGACACCAAGATCCGCGCGATGATCACCTACGCGGGCAATCCCGTGCTGTCGACACCTCAGCGCGGGCGACTCGCCTCGGCGCTGGACACGCTCGATTTCTATGTGGCCGTCGATATGTATGTCACCGAGACCAGCAGGCACGCCCATATCATCCTGCCGCCGATCTCACCCCTGGAACGCGAAGACCTCGACATCCTGATGCCGGTGTTCAGCGTGCGCAACAATCTGCGCTACAACCGACGGGTCTTCGAACCGCCCGCCGACGGCCTGGAGGACTGGGAGATCATGGCGCGGCTGGTGAGCGAGCTGCTGCCGCTGCCGGCCCGCGCGCTGACCACCCGGTTCGTGAACTCGCTGTTCGACAAGGTGAGTCCGCTGCGCCTGTCGGCGCTGGGGATCGCGGCCGGTCCGTACGGGGTACTGCGACGTGGGCGGTCCGGGCTCACGGTCGCCAAGGTGCGCGAGAGCGCGGGCGGCATCGATCTCGGACCGCTGCTGCCGAGGCTGCGCACGCTCATCGGCACCCGCGATCGCAAGGTGCGCTTGGCACCCGAGGATTTCGTGACCGCCGCGGCGGCGCTCATCGAGGCTGCCGGCGACGAACCGGGCGCGGCCCACATCGCGGACGGATTCGACCTGAGACTGATCGGCCGCCGCCACCTGCGCAGCAACAATTCGTGGCTGCACAACCTTCCGTCCATGATGAAGGGCCGCCCACGCTGCACCGCGCTGATGCATTCCGGCGACGCCGCCGATCGCGGACTCGATGACGGCGCACCGGTGACCGTCACCTCGAAACACGGCGCGATCGTGGTGCCGCTGGAGATCAGCGACGACATCCGGCGCGGCACGGTGGCGATACCGCACGGATGGGGTCACGCCGAACCCGGTGTCGGCTGGTCGGTGGCGGCGGCGCAGCCGGGCGCGAACGTCAATCTGTTGCACGATCCCGCGGCCGTGGACACTTTCTCCGGAAACGCGGCGGTCAACAGCACGTGGGTGGCGGTGAACGCCGCGCCGTCGCAGACCGCCTCCACGGCCGTGACCGCGGTGTCGACGGTCGGGTGATCGTCACACCGTAGCCACGGTCACCCGGTAGCCGACACGGATCTCACGTCCGATATGCGCGCCGCCGAACAGATTCAGCCATCTGCTCGTGCCGCCGCGCGGATCGGGCAGGTAGGCGGCGCGTACCCACTCGACACCGAACGGGTACGCCCCGGATGCGGCGGTGGCGGTGCCCGTCATCAATGACGCCTCGGCCCAGACGCGCGGCTCGTCGGCGTCACCGATGAGCGGTGGCGCGTCGGGCAGGGCGAAACCGAACGAGTCGGCGGGCGCACCCGAGGACTGGAACATGATGCCGGTCACGAACATGCGCACGGTTCCGCTGTACACCAGACAGTCCGGCGTCAACTGGAGAGGCAGGGCGGGCTGCAGTTCGAAACGGAACGCCATGTGCCGACTGTACGACGACCGGCGGCGATTGTCCGGACAAACAGCCCGGACCGATTCCGAATATCGCACGGGGGCAAGGTAACTCGCGATTCACCCCGGCGGGATAGGCGCTCGCGCGTCGGCGCGGAATCGAACTCGTCCGCGCCGCGCGTTCACCGCACCCGTGTTCCGTGGAACTCCAGGATCGCCTGCAACGTCTGCTCCGCGGCCTCCAGCTGGGGGTAGTGCCCGACCTTCGGCAGTTCGACCACGTCCGGGTCCGGGATCAGTTCGCGATACCGCTCGACCATGTGCGCGCCGGACACCGGATCGAGCGATCCGTCGATCAGGCGTAGCGGCACGGTCGTCTCACGCAGCGCGCCCACCCATCGCTCACGAAACTTCCTGCGTTCGGCCATGTACCGGATCAACTTGTGCCCGTTACGTTTTCCGTGCTTGCTGCACCAGAGAATCCAGAACTGGGCGAGTGCCTCGGCGTCGGGTTTGGTCTCCGGACCGAAAACCCCGGCCAGGCTGCGCGCGAAGGTGCGTTCGGAGCCGAGCACACCCACCAGCGGACCGGCCGGGCCCGCGAGCAGTCGTTGCACCGGGCGTGGACGATGTGTCTCCGGGAAGAGTCCGCCGTTGAGCAGGCAGACCGATTCGACGACGAGGGAATCGTCACCGTGGCCGCGGCGGTCGTCGGCGCGAGCGAGCAGTTCCTGCGCCACGGTGTCGCCGTAATCGTGCGCCAGGATGTGGTAGCGACCGATCCCGTGTTCGCGGAGCAACTGTTCGTGCAGGTCGGCCTGATCGGCGATGGTGTAGTCGTAGTTGCGGGGTTTGGCCGACCAGCCGAAGCCGATCATGTCGGCGGCGATCACCCGGGCGAATCGGGTGCACAGGCCCGGCCAGATCGCGTGCCAATCCCAGGACGCGGTCGGGAAACCGTGGATACACAGTAGGACCTCACCGTCGGTTCCGGTGCCGCCGTCACGCCAGAAGATCTGATGGCCGCGATGGGTGAATCGGCGTCCGGTAGCCCGCCAGGATGCGAATTCCTCCATTCTTGCCTCCTTGTATGTACCGACTTCGACTTGGTGTACCGATAAGCATCGCGCGCGCATCCCCGCCGCCACAGCGGTTCGGGCGGACGCGGCGGATGTCGTTCAGTGGATCGAATTCGCCGACGACGCACCCGCCGTTTGCCAGGCGCTGCCGGTCGCCGACTCGCGAAGATCATCGGCTCTGGAAGAATGCGACCGGTGCATGTCGCGATCGAGCTGGTTGCCCTCGTTGCCACGGCGACGGCCCTGGCAGCGCTCGCGCGGCGGTTCGGGATATCCGAACCGCTCGTGCTGACGCTCGCCGGGGTTGCCGCGTCGTATCTGCCGTTCGTCCCCGAGGTTCATCTCGATCCGGAGATAGTACTGCTCGGACTGCTGCCGCCGTTGCTTTATACGGCGGCGATCCGAACCTCGCTCGTCGATTTCCGTGCCGATATGCGCAATATCGCGCTGCTGTCGGTCGGATTGGTGTTGTTCAGCGCCTTCGCGGTCGGCGTCGTCGTGTGGTGGTTGCTTCCGGTGCCGTTCGCGGTCGCCGTCGCACTCGGCGCGGTGGTGGCCCCGCCCGACGCGGTCGCCGCGACGGCGGTGGCGCGACGGATCGGGATGCCGCGGCGGATCGTCACCCTGCTCGAGGGCGAATCGCTGTTCAACGACGCGACGGCGCTGGTGACGCTGCGTACCGCCATCGCGGCCGCGGCGGGCACCTACGAGATGTGGCGCGCCGGGCTCGACTTCCTGGTGGCCGCGGGTGGTGGCGCGGCTGTCGGTGTCGCGGTGGCCTATCTGCTCGCGCTGTTGCGGCGGCGGATCTCCGATCCGGTACTCGACACCACGCTGTCGTTCCTCGCGCCGTTCCTGGCCTATCTGCCCGCCGAGGAGTTGGGCGCGTCCGGTGTCATCGCGGTGGTCGTCTGCGGCATCATCCTCGGGCACAATGCCCCGGTCTGGCAGAGCGCGGCCTCGCGTATCGCCGAACGCACCAACTGGAACACCATCCAGTTCATCCTGGAGAGTTCGGTCTTCCTCATCATCGGCCTACAGGTGCGGGCGATCCTGGAGGGTGCGTGGTCCAGCGGGCTCGATCGCGGCACACTCGTCGTCACGGCGGTCGCGGTGCTGGCGACGGTCGTACTCGCCCGTCCGCTCTGGATATTCCCGTGGGCGCTGCTGTGGCGGGTGACCGGCAGCGACGACACACCGATGACCTATCCGGCGGTGGTGTCGTGGGCCGGGATGCGCGGCGTGGTCACGCTGGCGGCGGTCCTGCTGCTGCCCGAGGACACCCCCCAGCTTCCCGTCCTGAAGATGCTCGCCCTGGTCGTGGTCGCGGGAACGCTACTGCTACAGGGGACTTCGCTGCCGTGGCTGGTGCGATTGCTGAAATTGCGCGGTCCGAGCCGGGCCGAGGACGCGCTACAGAAGGCGAGTCTGCTCCAGCAGGCGGTGTCGGCGGGGCTGGCGGAACTGGATCGGCGGATCACCCCGGAGACACCGGAGGCGGTCGTCCTGTCGTTGCGCGAGCGTGTCACCTGGCAGACCAACGCCGCCTGGGAGCGGCTGGGCCGGTCCGAATCCGAACAGGTGACGCCGACCGCCGAATACCGTCGCCTGCGGTTGGCGATGTTGCGCGTCGAGCGGGAAACCGTACTGCGGGTGCGTGATTCGGGCACCCTCGACTACGAGATCCTGCAACATGTGCTGGCCAGGCTCGATCTGGAGGAATCCATGATCGACCGGTTCGACGAGGCCGAGGAGGAAAACGCCGAGTCGCTCAGCGGGCCGGGCACGACGGAGAACTGCGAGCACCTGCTCGCCGCGCCGATGTTCCTGCGCCAGGACGGACCGGACGAATGCGCCGAATGTCTGGCCGAGGGTCTGGTCTGGGTGCATCTGCGCATGTGCCTGACGTGCGGGCATATAGCCTGCTGCGATTCCTCGCCGGGAAATCACGCGACCGTGCATTACGGCTCCACCGCGCATCCGGTGATGCGCAGCGTGGAGCCCGGCGAAGCATGGCGGTGGTGCTACGTGGACGAACTATTGGGCTGAACGGTTCGTAACCTGTTGTACCGCTTCGGTCGTCGTCCGGTCAGCGGCGCGCGTAGGAATAGATGAGCCTGGCGTATTGCGCGAGGAGTTGCTCCAACGACACGTCCTCGCCGCGCGCGGCGAGTTGCTGGTGGCCGACCAGCATCGCCATGCCCAGCGAGGTAACGACGGCGGTGGTCTCGTCGTCGCCGACGACGCCCTTGATCGCCTTGTGCACGGTGCGGCGACGGGATTCGTCGACTCGCTTGAGCGCCAGACCGACCGACTCGTCGTTGCCCGCCCACGCCCTGATGGCGGCCTCGGCCGCGTGGTGCAGGCCCGAGGCCAGATCCGACATCGCGCGGATATCGTCGTCGGGGTTGCCCTGGTTGAACCGCAGCGTGCGCAGGATCAGCACCTGACGGTTCTCCCAGTGCTCGAGCAGTGCGTCGACGAAACCCTGCCAGCTACCGAAATGGTGGTAGAACGACCCGCTGGTGACGCCGAGTCTGCGGCACAGCACCCCGATATTGAGGCCCTTGAAGCCGAGTTCGGCCAGCACCGCCAGTGCGGTGTCGAAGTACTGCTCCTTGGTGACCACTCGTGACATTCGGGTGCCGTTCTGTGCGTGCGGACGGGGGGCAGAGGCCCGAACAGTACCCCATCGTACTGTCCGCGTATTCACACATAACGAAATCGATGGTGCGCCTCTTCGAGCCGCCGAGTTAGCTGTTACCGAATGAAATACCCAGCGCCAGTGGACAAGAGGAGTCGGTTTGTATAACAGAGCAACTGCTCTGTTATAGTCGTGCCATGCCCCGCCCCCGGATCCACGACCCCGGCGCCGTCCTCGACGCCGCGGAGTCGATCGCCGCGCGATCCGGACCCGCCGCCGTCACGATTCGCGCCGTCGCCCAGGCCACCGGCATGTCCAACGGCGCGCTCTACCACAACTTCGGATCACGGGCGGAAGTGCTGGGCCACACCTGGTTACGCGCCGCGCGACGCTTCCTCGACGTGCAGACGGAACTGGTCGAGCCGGACGATGCCGCCGCGCCTTCCGAGCGGCGACACCCCGCCGATTCGCCCGACGCCGCCGTCGAGGCGATCGTCGCCGCGGCGCTGGCACCGGCGGTGTTCACCGAGCGATTCCCGGATTCGTCCCGCTTGCTGCTCACGGTGTCGCGGGAACAGTTGCTCGACGAGGAACTACCCGAGGCGCTCGCCGCCGAACTCGCCGACGCCGACAAGGCGCTGGTGCGACTACTGGTCCGATTGGCGCGCCGACTGTGGGGGCGCGGTGACCGGCGCGCCGTCGCGGTCGTCACCACCTGCGTGGTCGACCTGCCCACCGCGATCCTGCTGCGTCGCGAACGCCTGGCCGACCCGTTCGCCCTCGAACAGCTCGGCGCCGCCGTGCGTGCCGTACTCGCCGTCGGACCTCCGCCCCGATCCTGAACGACCAGTCCCCCATCGACTTTCGCCCACGACACACAGGAGTGCACATGACCGGCCTCGATTACCACGACAAGATCGCCGTCCTCGACCTCGGCGCCGACGAGAACCGTTTCTCGCCGGATTTCCTCGACGAGGTGAACGCACATCTCGACACCGTCCTCGCCGACGGAGCCACGGGCCTGGTGACGACCGCGAGCGGCAAATTCTACTCGAACGGACTCGACCTGGACTGGCTCGGCGCCAACGCGGACCGCACCGCCTGGTACGTGGGCCGGGTGCAAGCGCTGTTCGCCCGCGTTCTCACCCTGCCGATCCCGACCGCGGCCGCGTTGCCCGGCCACGCGTTCGGCGCGGGCGCGATGCTGGCCATCGCCCACGACAACCGGGTGATGCGCGCCGACCGCGGCTACTTCTGCTTCCCCGAGGTCGACATCCACATCCCGTTCACCCCGGGAATGGCCGCGCTCGTGCAGGCCAAGCTGTCACCGAAGACGGCCGTCGCGTCCATGACGACCGGCCGCCGCTTCGGTGGCGCCGACGCCTCCGCGGTCGACATCGTCGACGCCACGGCCGGTGAGGGCGAGGTCACCACCGCGGCCATCGCGATGCTCGCGCCGTTGGGCGCGAAGGACCAGGCCACACTCGGCGCGATCAAGAACACGATGTTCGCGTCGGCGGTGGCGGCATTGACCGCCGATTCCTAGCCGCGCGAACAACTGCTCGGGCGCGTCATGTCATTCCGGGGAATCTCCCGGTGTCGAGGTGAGGTGGGTGTCGAAGAAGTCGAAGATGCGACGCCAAGCGTCCCTGGTCGCGTCCTCGTCGTGGCCGATTCCCACCACCCGCAGCAGGCGATCACCGGGAAAGACGTTCGCGAATCCGTGCGTCACGCCGGGATAGGTCTTGATGTCGTGGGCGACGCCCTGCGCGGTGAGCACCGCATCGAGGCGGTCCGCTGCCCCGATCAACGACGGATCGAGCGCGGCGTAACTGGCCACCACCGGGCAGGAGCCCTCCAGTAGCTCGCGGTAGTCGCCGTAGAGACCGGGATAGAACGGGGCCGAGACGTCGAAACCGCGCGGCGCGGTCAGCAGCGCGAATCCACCGCCGAGGCAGAAACCGATGACGGCGGTGCGTCCGGTGCACTGCGGATCGGCGACGAGATGGTCGCGGGCGCGCAGGATATCGCGGACCGGTGCGCCGGAGCCGGTGAACATCAGGGCGCGCACGATGGCGCGGATACAGCGAACATGTCCGCGCGAGAACAGATTCGGCGCCACCACGAGATAGCCGTAGTCGGCGAGCATCTCGACGGTGCCGCGGACATCCGCGTTCGGCCCCAGGGCGTCGTGCAGCACGACCACGCCGGGCCAGGGACCGTCACCGGTCGGGCGCGCCACGATCGCTTCGATGGGTCCGTCGGGCGCGTCGAGCACGATGGTGTTCATATCCCCCGAACCTATTGGACTGTCTCAGACGTGTACAGCGCGACATACCGGATTCGGCGCGGCGGAAAATGCTTTGTCCCGGGGCCGGACCGGCCGTAACGTCCTTGGGGTTTGTCCACCGACCGAAAGGATCGATACAGCATGGAACCCGTCACCGAACGCGACATCAGGTCGTCGTTCGTCAACTGCTCGAAGGGGGACGCGAAGCGACTACCGGTGCCGAGGGATCTCGACGATCGTCCCTGGGACGACCTCGATTTCCTCGGCTGGAGCGATCCCTCGCTACCCGGCCGCTGCTATCTGGTCACCCCGAACGACGAGGGACTCGTCGGCGTCGCGTTGCGCTACGAAACAGGCGGCTCGGGCCGCACCCAGATGTGCGCGATCTGCCTGACCAGCCACACCGGCGGCGGTGTGTCGCTGCTCACCGCGGCCAAGGCGGGCGAATCCGGGCGGCGCGGCAATTCGATCGGCACCTACATGTGTACCGATCTGGCCTGTTCGCTCTACGCCCGCGGGATCAAGAAGCCCGCGCTGGGCAACCGCTATCGCGAGGATCTGACGCCGGAGGCCAAGATCGATCGCGTCGTCGTGAATCTGAACGCCTTCCTCACGCGCCTCTACGCCTGAGCCACCCCGCGGCCACGCCGCCCACCCGAACGGAGGTAGATGCCATGTGCCGACACTCAGCGACGGGGCAGAGCCCGCACCCCGGGCCACGAAATTCCCGGGGTGCCACCGGCTCCTCGTCGGTCGAGAAGGCCCGGTCGTACCGGACCCTCTCGTGCGCCGAGGATCACCCGAACGGACTTTCCGCGTACACAAGAGCAATGCGCACCGGTGCCCGGCGACTGCCCGTGCGGGCTCACAAGTGGTCCGCATCGATGATCGCCGGGGCGAACGGGCGTGGGGCCTCCTACGGGACGTTGTGCCCGATGCCGTCCAGGACGCGGTGTTCGTATTCTCCGGTGACCTTGTCACGGTAGGTCTTGCCGTCTCGGGCGGCGCCGTCGAAGTCGCTGGCCAGGGTGATCGCCGGAACGGAGACGGCGGGTCCCGTCGCGAGCAGGCGCTCATAGGCGTCGTATCGAGGTTCACCCGGTGCGAGGGTCAAGCGCCATCGGTAGTTGGAGATGACGACGTCGACGTGGTCCGGATTGTCGAAGGCCGCGGCACCGCGGTCATAGGTGGCATCGTCGAAATTCCACCGAGGCGAGGCACGGTTCCAGATGAGCCTGTTGAAGTCGTGCCGGTTGCGGATGCAGCCGAGGCGGCCCCGTTCGGTGGCGAAATAGTACTGATACCACCAGCCGAGTTCGGCTTCCGGCGACAGTGGTTGCCGCTGCGCCGCCTGCTCGGTGACGATATATCCGCTCACCGCGACGATCGCCTTGCGGCGCTGCGGCCACAATGCCGCGATGATGTCGACAGCTCTTGCGCCCCAATCGAATCCACCGGGCACGGCGCTGTCGATGTGCAATGCGTCCATGAAGTCGACGATGTCGCGGGCGATCGCCGACTGCTGACCGTTGCGGACGGCCAGCGGCGACAGAAAAGTGGTCGGGCCGTAGCCGCGCAGGAACGGGACGAGCACCCTGTAGCCGGCGTCTGCCAGCAGCGGGCCCACCTCGGCGTAGCTGTCCGGGTCGTAGGGCCAGCCGTGCAGCAGGATGACAGGCCGCCCGGTGGCGGGACCGAATTCGGCGTAACCGACGTCGAGCACACCCGCCTCGATCTGCTTGATCGGACCGAGTTGTGCGAAGGGTGGTTGTCATCGTCATCGTGGGTATCCTCGGAAGCTGAGTGTTCGGTGCCCGAGCAGGGTCGGGTCAGCAACTAGGACAAGTCATCGCGACGAAATGTGACATCGCCCCGCGTGGTCTCCTCGGACAGGCGAGGCACGCGGCGGAGGTCGCCGAGCGCGACATCGGCCGCCGCGCTGTCCTCGGTGTCGTGACCGGCCCGGTCGAAGGTGGCGGTGCCACTGCGCAGCCGGTCGGCCCGATCGAGTAGGTAGCGCTGTTCGGGCAGGCTCGTGGTCCGTCGCGCGGCGGCGAGGTAGGTGTCGTAGGCGCCGGTGTTGTCGCCGCTCAACTCCAGTAGGTGCGCGCGGACCGCGTACAGGCGATGATGTCCGGCCATCCGGGCGTCGGCGTCCAAACCGTCCAGCAGTTCCAGACCGGCGTGCGGGCCGTCCGTCATCGCGACGGCCACGGCGTGGTTGAGCGTCACCATCGGGTTCGGCGCGATGCGGCCGAGGATTCCGTAGAGCGTGCGGATCTGCTTCCAGTCGGTGTCCTCGGCGCGCGGCGCCTCGACGTGCAGCGCCGCGATCGCGGCCTGAAGTTGGTAGGGCCCGAGCTCCGAGCGCCGCATGGCGTCGGTAACCAGGTCCACGCCTTCCTCGATCGCCTCGGTGTCCCAGTGGGAGCGATCCTGTTCGGCGAGCGGGATCAGACCGCCGTCGCCGTCGACGCGTGCCTGTCGGCGTGCGTCGGTCATCAGCATCAACGCGAGCAGGCCCGCCACCTCGCCGTCGTCGGGGAGTGCGTGGTGCACCGCGCGGGTGAGCCGAATCGCTTCGGAGGTCAGGTCGTCACGCCGCAGATCGGGGCCGGAACTCGCGGTGTAGCCCTCGTTGAATATCAGGTACAGCACGTGTAGGACGGCGCCCAGCCGTTCGGCGTATTCCTCACCCTCTGGCATCCGGAAGCTCGACCCCGCGGCCCGAATCCGCTGTTTGGCGCGACTGATCCGCGGTCCCATCGTCGCCTCCGGTACGAGGAAGGCCCGCGCTATCTCGGCGGTTCCGAGTCCACCGACCGCGCGCAGGGTGAGCGCGATCCGCGACGCTTCGGTCAACGTCGGATGGCAACACAGGAACAGCAGGGTCAGTGTGTCGTCGCGGTCGCCGGGACCGGTTTCATCGGGCGGTGGGGCGAGAAGCGCATCCGGGCCGTCGCGGACGGCGGCCATCTCCTCGCGTCGGCGACGCGCTTGTTCACTGCGGACGTGATCGACCACTCGGCGGGAGGCGACCGTGACCAGCCAGGCCCGTGGGTCCTCGGGCGTCCCGTCGATCGGCCACTGCTTCACGGCCGCCACCAGCGCTTCCTGGACGGCGTCCTCGCAGGTGTCGAACGTGTCGTAACGACGCAGCAGCACCCCGAGGACCCGCGGTGCCAGCTCGCGCAGCAGGATTCCCAGATCCTCGGGGGCCACCGTCACATCTCCCAGCCCGCGGTGCTCATCAGCGGTCGTATCTCCACCGCGTGCAGTCGCGTCGCCGGATGCGAGGCGGCCAGTTCCACCGCACGCGCGAGGTTCTCGCAGTCGAGCACGTAGCAGCTCGTCGCGTAGGTCGCCCCGACGTACGGTCCGTCGGAGACGAGCACAGCATCGTCGCGGTATCGGACGACCGTGTTCGTCGACGGGTCGGCGAACACGTGTGCGTCGACCAGTTCGCCCGACCTCGCCACCGTGGCGGCGAACTCCTCGTCTTCGGCGGTACGGACGCGGTGCGGCACGGCCTGTGCGTCCGGGTCCGCCGCGCCGACGTAGACGTTCAGCAAGAACTTCACGGCGTGTCCAGATCGGCCCGATCACTGGAGAAGACCACCTGGCGCACCTCTATGCCGAGTCCTTCCACCGCGGCGTCCGGGATCATCCCGGCCAGTTCCAGGGCCCGCTCCCGGCTCTCGCACTCGACCAGGTAATAGCCGCCCAGATACTCCTTGGCCTCCAGGTAGGGGCCGTCGGTCACCGTCCGCGCACCGTTCCTGACGCCGACCACGACGCTGTCGGAGATATCGGCCAACGCGGCGCTGCCGAGCATCTCCCCGGACGCCTTGATCGTGTCCATGAAGGCGCCGTGCCCGCTCATCACCTCTTGGCGCTCGGCGTCTGTGAGCGCGTCCCAGATCAGCGGGTTCATATGCATGATCAGCATGAACTTCATCGTGTCTCTTCCCTTGCCGATGCGGCGCCCCGACGGCCCGCTCACCGATGAGTCGTAGCGGCCGCATCGATCTTGACATCTGCCTCGAATTCGATCGGCGCAAGTTTCGCGGGTTCGTTCCGACCTCGATAGGGGCGACGCTCAGGACGCCCGCATCCCACCGAAGCGGAGAATCACGATGAACGTTCCGAGAATTGGTGTCGGCCTGCCGACTTTCGGCCCGCACGCCGGTCCCGACGCGATCACCCTGGTGGCCCGCGCGGCAGAGCGCTTCGGCTATCACGCCGTGTCGGTCAGCGAACGGCTTCTCATGCCTGTGTCGCCGACCACGGCACTGAAGGATGGTCTGCCCGAATCGCACGTGTGGGATCCGTTGGAGGCCCTGACGTGGGCCGCCGCGCACACCGACCGGATCCGCGTGATGTCTGGAGTCGTGAACTCGATCTTCCAGCCACCGATCGTGCTCGCGCGCAGACTCGCCACCCTCGATCGTCTCTCCCGAGGTCGACTCGACGCCGGTATCGGACAGGGCGGCGGAGGCACGGCCGACTCGTCCTGGATGATCCCGGAGGAATTCGAGGCGGCGGGTGTTCCGCTCGATCGCCGCGGTGCCGGGTTCGTCGAGCACGTCGCGGCGATGCGCGCCTGCTGGCGCAGCGACCCGGTGGAGTTCGACGGCGCGTACTACCGCATTCCGAAGGCCGCGGTCGGCCCCAAACCGTGGGCGGACACGATCCCGCTGTATTTCGGCGCGATGGTCCGCTCGACGATCGAACGGGCGGCGTCCCTCGCGGACGGATTCGTCACCGTCGCGCTGGACTGGGACGAGACCCGCACCAGAGTCGGCTGGTATCGGGATGCGGGAGGTAGCGGAACCGTCGTCGTCAACACCTTCCAGCTCTACCCCGGCGGTGAACCCGACAGCCCGACCATGTTCACCGACGCCGTACTCGCGGACCTCGACCGCGCCGCGAAGATCGGGGCCGACGACATGCACATCACGCTCAACCTGGCCTCCGTTCATCCGGAACGCCAGGTGGAACTGCTGGGTGCACTCGCGGACACGCTCGGTCGGGGAACACAGTGGCCGCCGTCGGACTCCACGCCTGTGACGCGCGCCGGAAAGCCCGCAGGCTGAGGGAGACCTTCGTCGAGCGAACTCCGATGCTATACGGGCCATTTCACGTCGTCGGGGGTCTTGTCGATCCGTATCCCGCGCCAGCTCGGGTGACGGAGGCCGTCGCGGCTCGCTTCCCGGTACTCGATATCGGCGACGATACTCGGGGTCACCCAATGCGCGACGCGGGCAACGGGTTTCGGTGGATCGATATCGAAGGGACTGTCGGATCGAGCGAGCCGGTCCAGGCGCGCTTGCAGGGTGCGGCGATCCGACATCGTCCAACCGGTGCCGACATTGCCGATATGCACGAGTCGCCCGGCATCGTCGTGGGCGCCGAGGACAACCGAGCCGAAGGTCGTCGATAACCGTCCGGAACCGGGCAGCCAGCCCGCCACGATGGCCTCCGTCGTGCGCCGCAGGGCGGTCTTTATCCACGCGGGCGATCGAGTGCCGGGACGGTATACGGAGGTGACGAGTTTGCTGACGATACCTTCCAGGCCGTGTTCACCCGCCGTGGCGAGCATGGTCGCGGCGTCGACATCCGACCAGAACGGCGGGGTACGCACCCGGGGACCGGACAGTCCGAGGGTGTCGAGGTGTTCGCGACGTGCCAGATACGACGATCCCATCACCGGATCTCCGTCGATCTCGAGCACATCGAAGGCCAGGTATTCCACGGGAAACTCGCGCAGCAGATCGGGTTTCGGATCAGCGACGTGCATCCGCCGCTGCAATCGCGCGAACGACGGCGCGCCGGTGCTGCGGTCGGGTGCGACGATCTCGCCGTCGGCCAGCACATCGCGTCCGTCGAGTACCGATCCCAGCGCCGCGACCAGTTCCGGGAAGGATCCGCTGATGTCGCGCCCGTTCCTGCTGTAGAACCGACAGTCTCCCCCGGCGGATCGCATGATCGCCCTGATGCCGTCCCATTTCAGTTCGATCGCCCATCGACCGGGGTCGTCGGGCGGCCGCCCAGCGGTCGCCAGCATCGGAGCCGGCACAGACACCACACTCTCGAGCGTATCTACAGCAAACTTTACTGTCCACATTTTCCGGCTTTGCCACATTCTGCCGCGCTGAATGCAGGGAGAACACATCAGGCCATTTCACACCCGATTATCTGCTCGTATCCGGCGCGCTCGGATACCGGAACATCGAAGGAAGACGGGATCGAATCCCGCAACAGAGGGGGTACTCCGCACTCATATGGTTACCGGTATTGCCTGTGCGGCCCGGCCGAACGCACCCCGGAACGCGATTTCCCGCCCGGGGCGTCTCACATAGGCTGGCCGGGCCATGCTCACTCTTCTCCTGGCCCTCGCGGGCTTCGCCTTCCTCGACTCCCTCGATGTGCTGTTGGTAGGAGTGACGACCGCGGTCGTGGCCGACAGCAGACTGGCGAGACGGTCACCGATACCGGGCGGAGCCAGTTTCCTCGGCGGGGTGTTCGCGGTCACCACGTCCTTCGGGCTGTGCACGGTACTCGGCATCACCTTCCTCACCGATCTCGTGGATTTCGAACTCACACCGACACTGCGGTACTGGGGTGAACTGGTCATCGGCCTGACCCTGATCGGGCTCGCGTGTGTGCGCGTCACGGCGAACGCCGAACCGCCCGCCTGGGCCAAGGAAGTACGGCGACGGCCGTGGGTGCTCGGATTGATGGGCGTGGCGATCGGGCTGGCGCAGGCTCCGACCGCGGTCCCCTACCTGGCCGCACTCGCGATGATCTCGGCCAGACATCCCCCGCTGTGGCCTCTGATCATCGTCGTCTACTGCGCGCTGGCCCTGGTACCGCCGCTGCTGGTACTGCTGCTGTCGGTGCGCCGGTCACCGCGCGCGCGGCGCGTCTATCGCGGCGTCGTCCGGTTCTTCAGTCGTTTCGGTCCGCTGTCGGTCCGCATCCTGTTCGCGCTCTTGGGACTGGGGCTGATCATCGATGTCATTCGGCATGCCGGTCGGCTGTGGTGACGGGACGGTCGCCGCGCGCGTTCGGGAGGCGAAGCCGCCGCAGTGACACGGCGTTGAGGGCGACGATCACGCTCGACCCCGACATCGCCATGGCCGCGATCTCCGGGCGCAAGGCGAGTCCGAACACCGGGTAGAAGACGCCGGCGGCGATCGGCAACGCGAGGGCGTCGCAGCCCGCCGCCCACGCCAGATTCTGGCGCATCTTGCGCACCGTGCCACGCCCGATCCGCAGCGCGGTCGGGACATCGAGCGGATCCGAGCGCATCAGGACCAGATCCGCGGTCTCGATCGCCACATCGGTACCCGCGCCGATGGCGATACCGAGATCCGCCTGCGCGAGCGCGGGCGCGTCGTTGACGCCGTCGCCGACCATGGCGACTTTGCGGCCACGGCGGTCGTATTCGGCGGTGAGCGCCGTGACGTCGATGCCCTCCCGATCGAGCAGACGCCGGTTGCCGACCGCGACGCGGCGACTGTCGACCGTGGCGATCGCACCGTGGCCGGGCACATTCTCGAATGCCGTCGCGGAATACTCCCCCGCGCCGGAACTCTCGGCGTGCCGCACGATGGCCGACGCCGGCGGATGTTCCGATTCGCGTTCCACCGCGGCGACCAGACCCAGCAGATCCGGGATCTCCGCGACGGTCACCACGTCGGTGACATCGGGTTCGCCCTTGGTCAGCGTTCCGGTCTTGTCCAGGACGACGACCTCGATCTTCGCCGACGCCTCCAGGGCGAGCGCGTTCTTGAACAGCACGCCGCGTTTCGCCCCGAGTCCGGTGCCGACCATGATCGCGGTGGGCGTGGCCAGGCCGAGCGCGTCGGGGCAGGTGATCACGACGACGGTGATCGCGAACAGCATGGCCTGGCTGAACGAGGCGCCTGCCAGCAGCCAGACGACCAGCGTCAGTCCGCCGCCGATCAAGGCGACCAGCACCAGCCAGAATGCCGCCCGGTCGACCGTATCGTTGACGGTGGCCCGAAGGCCCCGACGCTCGATCCTATACCCCCAGTGGGTACCGAGTTCGGATGGTGACCGGTAGCGCTCCCCGGACCGTCACGGCGGTCCGGGTCGGCGTGTTCGGAGTCAGAGGCGGATGCCCAAGAGCGCGTCCACCGCGGTGGCGATCGCGCGGGGGGCGTCGTTATCGGGGCCGCCGTATTCGAGCGCCTGCTGGGCCCAGTTGTCCACGGCGGCAAGCGCCTTGGGGGTGTCCAGATCGTCGGCGAGGTGTTGGCGCAGCCGGGCGACGGTGTCGGCGGCCGCGGGCCCGCTGGGTAACGTCGAAGCGCGACACCAGAGGTCGAGGCGGCGCTCGGCGTCGGCGAGCACCTCGTCGGTCCACATCCGGTCCTGCCGGTAGTGGCCCGCGAACAGTCCCAGGCGGATCGCGTCGGGGTCGGTGCCCGCGCGGCGCAGCTTGGAGACGAACACCAGATTGCCCTTGGATTTGGACATCTTCTCGCCGTCGAGCCCGATGAGCCCGGCGTGCACGTAGTGGCGTGCGAAGCGGCGTCCGGTCTCCAGCGCTTCGGCGTGCGCGGCCGAGTATTCGTGATGCGGGTAGATCAGATCGCTGCCGCCGCCCTGGATGTCGAATCCGGTGGAGATCCGGTTCAGGGCGATCGCCGCGCATTCGATATGCCAGCCGGGCCTGCCCGCGCCGAAGGGGGCGGGCCACGACGGCTCGTCCGGGCGGGCCGCGCGCCACAGCAGGGCGTCGATGGTGTCGTGTTTGCCGGGGCGGTCGGGGTCGCCGCCGCGCTCGGCGAACAGTCGTTCCATGGTGGCCCGGTCGTAACCGGACTCGTAGCCGAACTGCTCGTTGGCATCGACGCGGAAGTAGATATCCGGGTATTCGGTGTCGTCGACGATGTACGCGGCGCCCGAGGCGAGCAATTTCTCGACCAGTTCGACGACCTCGTCCACCGATTCGACCGCGCCGATGTACTCGCGCGGCGGGATGACCCGCAGTGCCGACATGTCCTCACGGAACAGATCGATCTCGCGGGCGCCCAGGTCGCGCCAGTCGATGCCGTCGCGGGCGGCGCGTTCGAACAGCGGATCGTCCACGTCGGTCACGTTCTGCACGTAGTGCACATCGTGGCCCGCGTCGCGCCAGAGGCGGTTGACCAGATCGAAGGCGAGGTAGGTGGCCGCGTGCCCGAGGTGCGTGGCGTCGTACGGGGTGATCCCGCAGACGTACATCGTGGCCGTCGGGCCGGGGGTGACCGGGCGAACCTGCCGGTCGGCGGTGTCGTACAACCGCAAGGGCGGACCTGTTCCGGGAACGGACGGGAGGGCGGTATCGGACCAGGACTGCATGATTCGAGGGTAAAGGTGTGGTCGCGGTCATCACCTGCCGCCCCGGCCCGAACGTGCCGACGCACCTGCGGAACGTCGGCGCGGACCTGCGTGAATGCGCCATGTTTCCGGGATGTCAACTGTTGAGGTCCCGAGGAGCCGAAAATTGCGGGACCTGCGGAAATTGTCGACCGACCGGTCCTAAATCTACCCGGCACGACGCGAAACGGATGCCATCAAATTGCCGCAGACCCGGGCCGCTCGCAACCCCTTCGGAGGGTGACCCGCGCCATGCGAAAGTATCGGGTCGGCGGCCGCGCCGATACGCCGGGGTCGCGGCAGCGGACTCCGATACGGATCCGGTCGGCCTCCTGCGCTTCGCGAGCGAACGGGTGCGCCCACTGCTGGACTGAACGGCAGTCCGCGCATGTGTGCACCGACTGCCGCGATTCAGAAAGCGGGCCAGGGTATCGGGCGGGCGCTGTGCGGCAACGGCATCGTGCGGTGTTCGAGCAGATCCTCGGTGCGCGCGACGAGGGCGTCGATCTCGGCGTCGGTGATATGCGGTGCCAGCGCGTCCGCGACCGGGCCGGGCAGGATCTCGGCGAAGGTCTCGATGTCGGCGAGCAATACGCCCGGCACCGTGGCGCCCGCCCATCCCCACAGCACCGTGCGCAGTTTGTCCTCGGCGTGCAGGCAGATACCGTGGTCGACCCCGTAGACTTGGCCGTCGCGTCCCTCGAGCGCGTGACCGCCCTTGCGGTCGGCGTTGTTGATCAGGACGTCGAGCACCGCCATCCGCTGTAGTCGCGGGTCGTCGGCGTGGATGAGCGAGACCTCCTCGCCCGCGCCGTCCAGTGCACGCAGCACTTCGGTGAAACCCTCGGGGACCGAGCCGGGAGCAACCAGGTCGACCAGGTCGAACCGGTCGCCGCGGCCGGTGTGATTGTCCACCGATTCGATCCAGCGCTGCACCATGCCCGGCCCGTACGGGCCGTCACGCAGGATCGTCTCCGGGATGACGTCCCAGCCCAGCGCGTCGGAGACCAGGTAGGAGCCCACCTCGCGACCCGCGAGCGTGCCGTCGGGGAAATCCCACAGCGGGCGCTCGCCGCGCACCGGTTTGTACACCACGCGCAGCGGCCCGGAATCCGCGCCGTCGTCGATATCGCAGACCAGCGTGACGTTACTGGCGACGTTGACCCGTCCGATCACCGTCATCTCCCCGGTACGCAGCCGCGCCCCGTCGACGGCGCCAGCCCGGTCGCTTCGCTCCTGCTCGACGGCCACGCACTACTCCTCTAGCTCGGCCGTGCCGAAGATCTCGCCGCGCTTGTACCCGTTGGTGCGCACACACATGTGTCCCCGCGACGACAGCGGTTCACCGCACAGCGGGCACGGCGGACGTCCGGCCGCGATCACGCGGGTCGAGCGCAGCGCGAATTCCCGTGCCTGGATGGGGGTCAGGAAGACCCGCACCGCGTCCGGTCCTTCTTCGGTGTCGTCGAGCACGACCGATTCGTCGACCTCGGTCTCGGTGATGGCGAGCAGTTCCACCACCACCGCGCCCGCGTCGGCGTCCCAGCCCAGGCCCATGGTGCCGACCCGGAATTCGGCGTCGATCGGCGTGACCAACGGATCGACGTCGCTGACGTCCTCCGCCTGCGGCGGCACGGTAGCGCCGAAACGGCGCGCGACCTCGTCCAGGAGCAGACCCATCCGGTCGGCGAGTACCTTCACCTGCTGCTTCTCCAGCAGCACGCTCACCACCCTCGGCTCCTGCACGGCTTGGAGATAGAACGCGCGATCGCCCGGCTCACCGACGGTCCCGGCGACGAAACGATCGGGGGTGCGAAATACATGGATTTCTCGTGCCATCTGCACCTCCTGATACGTGACCCTGATCGACTACCCACGGCGCCCGGTGTTCCCACACGCCACTCATACGTTGAGAAGCAATCTCATTGCTTCGCATTCCCATTATCCGCACCGGAGTCGCCGCTTATCTCCCCGCCGGGAACCGGGCCGCTCGTCGCGGCCGGTGCCGAACCGCCGTGGCGTTCCGGTGGAGCCAGCGCGCTCAGATCCGACCCGGTGTCGTTGAGCCGCCACACATAGGGGGCGGTCGGCGTGTAGCGGATCACACTGATCGACGCGGGTTCGACCACGATGCGCTGGAATCCGTCGAGATGGATCCCGAAGGCGTCGGCGAGCACGGACTTGATCACGTCACCGTGCGTGCAGGCCACCCACAGCACGTCACGGCCGTGTTTCTCGGCGTAGGCGCGCTCACGTTCGCGGATCGCGGCCACCGCGCGGGACTGCACCTGCGCCAAACCCTCTCCGTTGGGGAACACCGCGCCGGAGGCGTGTTGCTGCACGACCTTCCACAGCGGTTCGGTGAGCAGACCCGCGATCGGCTTGCCGGTCCAGTCGCCATAGTCGACTTCGATGATGCGGTCGTCGTACTCCGGTTCCAGCCCGAACTTCTCGGCGAGCGGTCCGACTGTTCGCTGACAGCGCAACAGCGGTGAGTGCACGATGTACTCGATCGGCAGCCCCGCGAGACGTTCGGCGACAGCCCGTGCCTGCTCGCTGCCTCGCTCGGTCAGTTCGACCCCGGCGCTGCGACCTGCGAGAGTGCGGGCGGTGTTCGATGTGGACACGCCGTGCCGCAGCAGGATCACCGTCATCGGTACAGCCTAATCGGCGCGGCGGGGTGCGGTCGGACCGCCGTGGCGGTACTCACGTCGCCGACACCACCCCGCCCGCGAGCAGACCCATGATGATCAAGCCGAGCACGATTCGGTAAGCGCCGAACCAGTTCAGCGAATACCGCGCTACGAACTTCAGCAGCCATGCCACCGACGCGTAGCCGACCGCGAAGGCCACCAGCGTCGCGACCAGCAACTGCGCGCCACTGGCGTTGAGTCCCTCCCCGGCGGGTTCGAAGGCGTCGGGCAGACTGAACAGACCCGAAGCCGTCACCGCCGGGATCGCGAGCAGGAACGAGAACCGCACCGCCGCTTCGCGTTCGAGCCCGAGGAAGAGGCCCGCCGAGGAGGTCGCGCCGGAGCGGGATACACCCGGTATGAGTGCCAGGCACTGGGCCAGACCCATGACGAGGCCGTCGCGGGTGGTCAACTGCTCGATCGGGCGGTTCTTGCGGCCGTAGTACTCGGCGGCCGCGATCACCAGCGCGAAGGCGATGAGCATGAACGACACCAGCCACAGATTGCGCGCGCCGGTGCGGATCTGATCCTTGAACACGAATCCGATGACGCCGATCGGAATGGTCGCGATGATCACGTACCAGCCGATGCGGTAGTCGAGTTCGCGCTGCGAATCCTCGTCGTTGCGGAAGTCGGCCGCGTAATCGCCGGTGATGACAGGCAATTTCCGCGTCGGCTGCTCCGACAGCGGCACGGTCTGCCCCGACCGTTCCCGCAGCCGCTTGGCGATGGTGCTGAACCAGGCGCGCACGATCCGCGCGATGTCCTTGGCGAAGTACACCAGGACCGCCGCTTCGGTGCCGAGCTGGGTGACGGCGGTGAAGGACGCGCCCGCGTCGTCGCCGAAGAACACCGCCGACACGATGCGCAGATGCGCGGAGGAGGACACCGGGAGAAATTCGGTGAGGCCCTGGACCAGGCCAAGTATCAGCGCCTGTACCCAGGTCATCGACTCGCCCACTGGTCTCCTCCGTTCCGCGCGGTACTCGGCCGCCCTCGCGGCCCGCCTCGCACCTGTTCTACCCGGTGTCCGAAATATCTGTTCCGAGTAAGCAATTGGTCAACCATGTGATCGAGCCGGTGTGAGCACCGGCGCAATCCCGCAGCGACAGTACATGCCGGAGCGCCCTATCCGCCGCCCGGGCGTGTCCTCGGATCCGGCGGCGGCGAATACCCCGCGAATATCGGTCGACGGCCGCGCGACCGTCATCGACGCGCGCACCACCCGATATGGGCCCGTCGCGACGCGCCCACCGTCACCGCGGGCGGTGCCGACTCGGTAAAACCGCTGCTCACACTGTGGCTCGCCGCCGAACCCTGCCGAGAGTCCCGGTTTCCTCGGCCCGCCGCGCGACAGGAGACGGACTTCGGGGTGCGCCGCGCATTACTCTTGGCGCCGTGACGAATGCGCGGACACGGTGATGGAACAGCGGACGGTCGGTTGCAGCGGCCTTCGGGTGTCCCGGATCGGACTGGCGACCCACACCTGGGGTTCGCAGACGGATTCCGACGACGCCGCCGGACAATTGGTCGCGTTCGCGGAAGCGGGCGGCACCCTGGTCGAGACCTCACCCGCCTACTCCGGCGGTATCGCGCAACGAATACTCGCCGATCTGTTCGGCGATGTGATCGGCCGCGACGAATTCGTCCTCAGCGGCAGCGCCGGAGTGGTCGCGCAGATCGACGCGCCCCTGGCGGAGCTGGAGTCGGGGGTGCCGACCCCCGAGACCACGCGACCGACGATCGACGCCTCGCGTCGGACCCTGCTGCGTCAATTGGACCGGACCCTGCTCGAACTCGGCACCGACCACCTCGACATCTGGACCGTCGCCGCCTGGGATCCGCGCACCCCGCTCGACGAGATCGCCGCGACCCTCGACTACGCCGTGCGGTCCGGGCGGGTGCGCTACGCGGGCGTCAGCGGATTCGGCGCGTGGCAGTTGGCGAGCCTGGCGGCGATCGCGCCGGTCGTCGTCGCGCAGACCGCGTACTCGCTGCTGGCCAGGGAGGCGGAGGACGATTTCGTTCCGGCCGCGCGCCACCACGGTGTCGGCGTGATCGCGACCGCGCCGCTGTCGGGCGGCATCCTGACCGGCAAATACCGCAATGGCGTTCCCGCCGATTCGCGCGGCGCGGACGAGGCGACCGCCGCCGAGATCCGGCTCCGGCTCGACGATCGCGCGACCCGGGTGGTCGACGCGCTGGTCACCGCGGCCGACGGTCTCGGCACGTCCCCGCTCGCGGTGGCACTCGCCTGGATCCGGGACCGGGTCGGCATCGCGAGCATGTTCGTCGGCGCCCGCGATATCGGGCAGCTGACCGGGGTGATGGCCGCCGAGACCCTGGAGCTGCCAAGGGCCATCGCGGCGGCACTGGACGACGTGAGCGCACGCGCGGAATGACGCGGATTAGGCTTGCCTACATGAGTGCGAGTCCAGGAGTTCCGTTCGTCCCGGCGCAGGCACCCCGCAGCGCCCGATCCGGCCTGCCGAGGTCGGTCGTCGCGGTACTCGCACTGGTCCTGCTCATCGGTTCCGCGGCCTGTGGCACCGACAGTTCGGCGACTGGTTCCGGGCAGGCCGGTCCGACCACCGCCGTGATCCAGAATCAGGATCCGGTGCCGATCGGACCGGAGCCGACGCCGACCCTGCCCGCGACGGTGCGTTCCTTCGACGGTGGGGAAGTCACCGTCACCTCCTCCGATCGCATCATCGCGGCAGACCGCTACGGCACCCTCGCGCAGACGGTGTGGGCGTTGGGCCTCGGTCCGAAACTCGTCGGCCGTAGCACCGCTGCCGCCTTCCCCGCCGTGGCGCAGGTGCCCAATGTCACCGGCGGCAACGGCTCGCTGAATGTGGAATCCGTGCTGGCGCTGCGGCCGACGGTATTCCTCACCGACACCACCAGTGCGGCGCCCGCTGTCCGCGAACAGTTGAAGACCGCCGGTGTGACGGTGGTCTACTTCGATCCGCAGCGGACCATGGAGGGTGTCGTCCCGCAGATCCAGGCCGTGGCGGGCGCCCTCGGTGTGCCCGCGGCCGGACAGGCGCTGGCTCGGCGCACGACCGACGAGATCGCGGCGGCGAGCGCGGCGGTGCCCGAACAGGACACACCCCCCAACATCGCCTTCCTCTACCTGCGCAGTACCGCCATCACGATGATCGCCGGACCGGGTTCGGGCGCCGATGCCCTGATCGCCGCACTCGGGGCGAACGACGCGGGCACCGCCGCCGGACTGAAGGAGCCGTTCACCGCGATCACCTCCGAGGCGATGATCAGCGCCGCGCCCGACGTCCTGCTCGTCATGTCCGACGGACTCACCTCGGTCGGCGGCATCGACGGACTCGAGAAGGTCCCCGGGATCGCGCAGACCCCGGCCGGCCGCAACAAGAGGGTCATCGATATGGCCGACTCGGTCCTGCTCAGCTTCGGTCCGAATACCGGCCGCGTCGTCGCCGCGCTCAGCGACGCCGTGTACGGCGCCCGCCCCGCATGATCGAAGCCGCTTCAGCGGGACCCGATCGCGGTAGCCGGGTCGGCGAGACCCCGCGGCCCGACGCCGCAGCGGTGTCCACGACCGACCGCGATCCCGAACCCGCGGCAACTCCCCCGAAATCCCGGGGTCGGTCCCGCGTCACGATCGTCTTCGCGGTATCGGTGACCACCCTGGTGCTGCTGGCGCTGGCCTCGGCCGCGATCGGTCAGGTGCCGACGACACCGTTCGAGGTCGCCGGCAGCGTGCTGCACCGTATCGGGCTGGACTGGGGTCCGATGCCCGCCCATCCCGCGGGCGAGGTGACGCTCTGGCAGGTCAGGTTCCCGCGTGTCGTGCTCGCGATGCTGGTCGGCGCGGCCCTGGCCACCGCGGGCGCGCTGCTCCAGGGCGTCTTCGCGAATCCGCTGGCCGAACCGGGAGTGATCGGCGTCTCGGCCGGAGCCGCGGTCGGCGCGGGCACGGTCATCGTGGTCGGCGGCGCGTTCGTCGCGGCCTGGTCGGTGGCGGCGGCGGCCTTCGTCGCCGGATTGATCACCACCGCGCTGGTCTACGCGCTGTCACGCTCGGGCGGACGGACCGAAGTCGTGACCCTGGTCCTCACCGGTGTCGCGATCAACGCGTTCGCGGGCGGGCTGATCGCGTTCCTGTTGTTCGTCGCCACCCCCGCGGCACGCGATCAGATCGTGTTCTGGCAGCTGGGCAGTCTCAACGGCGCCACCTGGCAGGCGGTGGGCGTGGTCACGCCGCTGGCCTTCGCCGGGGTGGCCGCCGCGATCCTCGTCGCACCCAGGCTCGACCTGCTCGCCCTCGGCGAATCGGCCGCCCGTCATCTCGGCGTCGACGTGGAACGGCTGCGCCGCAATGTGATCGTCATCGTCGCGGTGCTGACCACGGCGGGCGTCGCGTTCACCGGGATCATCCTGTTCGTCGGGCTGATCGTGCCGCACGTGGTACGGATGCTCGTCGGACCGGCACATCGGGTGCTCATCCCACTCAGCGCGATACTGGGCGCGGTCGTGCTGCTCGCCGCCGATGTGGCCGCCCGATCCCTGGTCGACAACGCGGATCTGCCGCTGGGCATGCTGACCTCCCTGATCGGCGGTCCGTTCTTCTTCTGGCTGCTGCGCCGGACCAGGGCACGCGCGGGAGGCTGGGCGTGAGCGTGCTCAAAGGGAGCCTCGGCGTATTCGGCCGGGTGCACGAGTTGCCGACGGCACCGGCACCGGGCACGGTGACACTGCGGTCGGCCGGGGTCAGCGTCGATCGGCGCGCGGAATCGCGGACGCGGCGGGTACTCGACACCGTGGATTTCGAGGTGGTCGCCGGGCAGGTGGTGGCGCTCGTCGGGCCCAACGGCGCGGGCAAATCGACGCTACTGGCCGCGCTCGCCGGTGAACTCGCACCCACCGAGGGTGTCGTGGAACTCGACGGGCGAGGGCTCGATCGGTGGACGCCGCTGGATATGGCGCGCCGACGCGCGGTGCTGCCGCAGAGTCACACCGTCGGATTCCCTTTCACCGCCCGCGAAGTCGTCGCGATGGGCCGGGCACCGTGGGCACGCACCGAACGCGACGCGCACGACGACGAACAGATTAGCGCCGCGCTGGCCGCCGCCGATGTCGAACATCTCGCGGCGCGGGCGTTTCCGACGCTGTCCGGTGGTGAGCGGGCCCGTGTCGCGTTGGCGCGCGTACTCGCCCAGGACACCGCGACACTGCTGCTCGACGAACCGACCGCCGCGCTCGATCTCGGCCACCAGGAGTCGGTGCTGCGCCTGGCGTCGGCCAGGGCCGCGGCGGGTGCCGCGGTCGTCGTGGTGTTGCACGATCTCGGTATCGCGGCCGCCTACGCCGACCGCGTCGCCGTCCTCGAATCGGGCCGCGTCGCGGCCGACGGTCCGCCGCGCGAGGTGCTCACCACCGAACTGCTCACCCGCGTCTATCAGCATCCGGTCGAAGTCATCGACCACCCGGTGACGGGCGCTCAGCTCGTCCTTCCGGTACGGCGCTGAGGAATTCCGGGCATCGCCCGGATCACAGCACCTCGGCCGGTCGGCGTGCGCCGGTCTCGACGATCAGACTTCCCTCCAGCGCGTATCGCGCGACCGCGTCGGCGGCCCACAGCGCGAAGAACACCAGCCCGGCCACGGTGGAGACAGCGACGGCCCAGGTGACGGCTCCGCCGCCGAACCAGATGATCTCCAACGCGATTCGCCACGGCCCGCGCAGCCGGAAGCGTGCGTCGCGGGCCGCTCCGAACAGCGCCCACATCATGATGAACAGCAGTGGCGCGACCACTCCGGCGACGATCCGCAGCACCGGCGCGCCGTCCAGGGTGAAACCCCAGACCGCCGCGCCCGCGATCACCCCCAGTTCCAGCAGGAACATCAGGAACAGGGCTGCGCCCTTGGCGATTCGCACGGCAGATCTCCTCAGCGCCAGATCAGTTTGAGCACCGCCGGTGTCAGCAGCATGCGGATCACCGTGGCGTCGAGGATCAGCGCGGCGATCATGCCATAGGCGATGTACTTCATCAGCACGAGGTCGGAGAACCCGAACGCGCCGGTGACCACGATGAGAATCGCTGCGGCAGAAGTGATCACGCCGCCGGTGTGGGCGATGCCGTAGCGGATCGACTCGGGCGGATCGGCCCCGCCCGCTCTGGCCTCCGCGACCCGGGACAGCAGGAACACCTCGTAGTCGGTGGACAGACCGAACACCACGGTGACGATCAGGGCCAGCACCGCGAACATCAGCGGACCCGGCGTGAAGTGGAAGAGTTCCGATCCGTGCCCCTCCACGAAGATCCAGGTGAGCACGCCCAGCGTCGCGACGAGACTCAACGCGCTCATCGCCACGGCCTTGAGCGCCAGGATGATCGACCGGAACGCCGCGTACATCAGCAGCAACGCGGCCAGTGCCAGCAGTGCCACCAGCAACGGCAGCCCCTCGAGCAGTCCGTTGATGCTGTCACGTTCCAACGCGGGCACCCCGGCGACCATCACCTCGACACCGGGTGGTTCCGGTATCGCGCGCAACGCGTCGATCACGCGGTCGGCGTCGCGTTTGTCGCCGAGCCCGGCGTTGAGGACGTTCACGCCGTCCTTGGTCGTGGCACTGGGTTCGAAACGCCCGGTGAGTCCGGGCACCTGGTTGGCCTCGTAGCGGATATCGCTGAGCTGCTGCGGATTCGCGCCGACGATCACCAGCTTCAGCGGTTCGGTGCGGAAACTCGGAAACAGTTCGTCGAATCGTTCCTGGGCGATCCTGGCCGGGTTCTCGGAGGCCAGGTACTTCTCGCTGATACCGCCGAATTCGATATGCCGGAACGGGATCGCGAGCGCGAGCAGCGCCAGCACGATCGGAATCGTCACCGCCCACGGCCGCCGCATCGCCCAGCGAGCGAGCCGGGAGAAGAATCCGGCGTCGATCTGCTCCTCGGTCTTGGTCCGCGAGAATCGCTTCCAGCCGAGGAAATCGATACGGCGGCCGGCGATACCGAGCGCCGCGGGCAGCGCCGTCACCGAGAGCAACGCGGCCAGCAGCACCGAACTGATACCGCCGTAGGGCACCGATCTGAGTACACCGTTGGGGAAGATGAACAGCGCGGCGAGACTGATGGCGATGATCCCGGCGGAGAACATCACGGTGCGTCCCGCTGTCGCCACGGTGCGCGCGGTCGCTTCCTCCACGGTGCGGCCCGCGGCGATCTCCTCGCGGAATCTGGTCACCGTGAACAATCCGTAGTCGATCGCCAGACCGAGACTGACCAGGGTCATGACGGTACTGGCGAAGACGTTCACGTCGATGATCCCGGTCAGCACCCGCATGATGCCCGCGGTGCCGAGGATGGTCATCCCGCCGATCAGCACCGGCAGCAGCGCGCCGACTATGCCGCCGAAGACGAAATACAACAGGATCGCCACCAGTGGCAACGCGATGAGTTCGGCCCGGTGGATATCGTTCTGCATCCCGGTGTTCAGACCGGCCAGGATCGGCTGTAATCCGGCCGTCTGCACGGTGGTGCCGCCCGGGCCCGTGCCGGGACCGCCCGCGCCCAGATCGTCCTTGATCGCCGCGTAGTTCTCGACGGTGGCGGTACCTTCGCCGCGCAGTCCCACGCTCGCGAAGGCGTGCTTGCGCGTGCCGTCGGTGGCATTGGCGGCGAACGGGCTGTCCCAATAGCTGTCGATCTTCAGGATTCGATCCGGATACTCGGCGAGCAATCCGGCCAGCGCGCCGGTGACCGCCGCGCGGACCTCGGGATCGTCGACCGTCGCGCCCTCGGGCGCGGTGTAGAGCAGGATCAGGTCGCTGTCGGTATCGCGGCCGAAGGTGTCGTCGGCGATCTTCGACGCGGCCACCGATTCGCTGCTCTCGTCGAACCAGCCCTCCTGTGTCAACCGTCCGGCCAGGTCACGTCCGTACCAGCCCGACAGCAGCACCGTGAGCACGAAGACGGCCAGCACCAGGTAGCGGTTGCGGTAGACGAAATACCCCCAGCGCAGGGATTTCGAATCCGGTCCCGCCGACGACGAGGACTCCGAACGCGACCGAACCCGCAGATTCACCATCGCTGGGCTATCCGCAGGCCGGGGTGCGGTAGTCGGCCGAGCGCAGGATGCCGCACAGATCGGTCCTCGAGATCTTCCATTTGCCGTCGATCAGCACGAAGTGCACGACGGTGGTGCGGATGACGGTGCCGCTGCCGTCCTTGTCCAAACGCATGGTCGCGGTCAGCGTGCCGTCGCGATTGTCGAACACCGGATCGGTCACGCCGTAGATGGCGCGCGGATTGTCCTGCAACGCCTTGTACATATCGGGGATGGCGTCCTTGAAGACGTTGCCGTCCTCGATCAGATCGGTGCGTTCGCTGTCGGGCAGCGCCGGATCCAGCGCCCGCTTGATCTGCGCGTCGAGTTGCGCCGCCGACGGCAACGGCGGGTGCGCCGCGCTCGACGACGCCGCCACCGACGAGGACAGCGATTGGTTGGCGCGCGAACGCGCGGCGTCGACGGACGCCTCGTCCGAACTGGAGTCGCAGGCCGAGACCACGGCCAGGACACCGGCCACGGCGAGGACGATTCGGGCGAGTCGTGTGGGTCGCATCACTTCCTAGATACCATCTATGACGGATCCGATCCGCCCCAGCAGGGCACGCACGGTCGTGACGTCCCGGTCCGCGACGGATTCGACCGGCGCGGCGTCGGGGATCATATCCCGGACCAGTGCCACGACACTGCGTTCGTCGTCGAGATCGACATCGGTGACCCGCACCGTGGCCACCGCGACCACGTCCTCGGGCCCCGGCACATCGGTGGTGAGATCGGCCCGGTAGATCTCGAGTGTGAGCGTCGACCTGACCGTGCGGAACGCGTAGGGCCTGCCGTCGGCCGTCGTACCGAATCCGTGCGCGTACCGGCCGACGGTGATGTCGTCGACGGCGAATTCCGGATGGTGGTCGGATTTCAACCGTGGCTCCCTCTCGGTGGCGTCGCGTGACGGTGGCTGGTGCTCGGTTCGGACCGGTGGTGGGTCGTTCGGGTGTTCCAACTTTAAGGTAACGCGGGTCACCGACAATCCGTGACCGCCCCGACCCCCGGTCCGCCACGGTGTCGCCCCGACATGGTCAGATGGTGTCGGTTCGGGATGTCACCTCGGTAGTTAGGAGTCGATGGATGCGCCGTCGCTCGGTTCCCTGTGCGCTGGTGGGCGCGGCGGTACTGGCTTTGCTGGCCGGATGCTCCTCCGACGGGGACACACCCGACCTGCCCACCCGCGATCCCGCCGTCGCCGCGGTCGCCCCCGCGACGACGGCGAAACCGGCGGGCCAGGTGGCGGCCCGCACTGGTCCGGTCGGCGCGCTGCTGACCGAATCGGGTACCGGGCAACTCGTCGCACTCGATGCGAACACGCTCTTCGTGCTCGATCCGGCGAATTTCCAGGGTGGCGCCCAGGCGGGCAGACCGCTCGCGCTCCCCGCCCCGGGCACGGCACTGGCGCAGGGTAAACCGGGCGAAGTCCTGATTCCCGCCCGTGACCGCGTCCTGCGCGTGGACCTCGCGACCGGGGTGAGCACCCAGATCACCGTCGACGGCGACGTCAGGTCGGTGGCGTACCGGCCCGACGGCACCCTGGTCGTCGGCACCGCCGACGGGAAGGTCCGCACCCTCGCCGCCACCGGGGAGGTGCTGGGGACCGTGTCGGGTCTGGCCTCGGCCGACGTCCTCGCCCAGACCCCCGACCACCTCACGGTTCTCGACCGACGCCAGACCTCGATCACCGAGATCGACCCGGGCAAGGATCGGCTCGGACTGGCCCTGCGCGCGGGCGACGGCGCCACCGACATGATCGCCGACCACTTCGGCCGGATCATCGTGACCGATACCGCGGGCGGCGAACTCCTGGTCTACACGACCGGACCTCTCGTACTGCGCCAGCGTTTCCCGGTAGGATCGTCGCCTTACGCACTCGCCTACGATCGACGGTCCGAGACCGTGTGGGTGACGTGCACGCAGAGCAACGAAGTCGTCGGATTCGATCTGTCGACGGGTATACCGAAGGAAGTGGGCCGCTTTCCGACCGTGCGCCAACCCGATTCGGTGACCGTCGACGAACGCACCGGTGATCTGTTCGTCGGATCCGCGACCGGTGACGGTCTGCAGCGGATTCCCGCGGACGAGCGGAAGAGAGGGCAGTAGATGGCGCCGAACACCTCCCGCGGGGCACTACCGGCGAGCTGGGAGACCACCAGCGACGATTACGAGTATGTGCCGCTGCGACTACCCAAGGACGTGAACCGGGTCACCGCGTCGATGCGCCTGGCGATCCAGGCCGAATTCGGCGGCTGGGAGCTCTCACGGGTGCGCGCGTACACCGACGGGAGTCGTCGGGTGTTGTTGCGCCGCCGAAAATCGGCGACGCAACCCCAGTCAGAGCCGGGGATGTGACGCGGCCGATGTACACACTGGTGCTTCGCTTGATGTTCCTGGTTCCGCCGGAGCGGATCCATCATCTCGTCTTCGCCGCGATGCGCCTGGCAGCGCGTTTCGCACCCGCACGCTGGGTATTGAACCGGCTGCTGGTGTCCGACGACCCGATCCTGCGCAACACCGCGTTCGGTGTCGACTTCCCCGCACCGCTCGGTCTGGCCGCCGGTTTCGACAAGAACGCCGACGGCGTCGATGTGTGGGGTCCGCTCGGCTGGGGTTTCGCCGAGGTCGGCACCGTCACGGCGCAGGCGCAACCGGGTAATCCGGCGCCTCGGCTGTTCCGGCTGCCCGCCGATCACGCGCTCATCAACCGGATGGGGTTCAACAATCACGGTGCGGCGCGCGCCGCCGGACAACTGCGGGCGCGGACCAGCACGGTGCCGATCGGCGCCAATATCGGCAAGACCAAGATCGTCGAACCCGCCGACGCGGCCGCCGACTACGCGACGAGCGCGGCACTGCTCGGACCGCTCGCCGATTTCGTCGTCGTGAACGTCAGCTCGCCCAATACGCCGGGCCTGCGCGACCTACAGGCCGTCGAATCCCTGCGGCCGGTGCTGCAGGCGGTACTCGACGAGGTCCGGGTTCCCGTCCTGGTCAAGATCGCCCCCGATCTGTCCGACGACGATATCGACGCCGTGGCCGACCTCGCGGTCGAACTCGGGCTCGCGGGCATCGTGGCCACCAACACCACCATCCGTCGCGACGGCCTGCGCACCGACGCCGCCGAGGTCGCCGCGATGGGCGCGGGCGGTCTGTCGGGCGCGCCGGTGGCCGACCGTTCCCTCGAGGTACTGCGCCGTCTCTACCGCCGGGTCGGTGACCGCGTCGTCCTGGTCTCGGTGGGCGGCATCGAAACCCCCGACCAGGCCTTCGAGCGCATCCTCGCCGGGGCCACCCTGTTGCAGGGGTACACCGGTTTCATCTACGGCGGACTCTTCTGGACCCGCAAGGTCCACCGCGGGATCGCCGACCGCCTGCGCGAGCGTGGTTTCTCCTCGATCGCGGAGGCGGTCGGCGCCGAGCACGTGACGCAGGCCTGACTCCCCTACCCGCGCACTCGCGGTGGTTCGATCACCCGTCGCCCGAACCCGGGGCCGCCCGCGCGCCGACGGGGTGACTGCTCGTCCCTCTCGTCGTTCATCCGGCCCAGGATCTGTGTCGCCAGCAGGATCAGCGCCTGTTCCACGGTCAGACCGAGCGCGGCGGCACGAATCTCGGCGGCGGCGTGCAGGGCCGGATCGTGCACCCTGGCCAGATCGCTGAGCATTTCGTCGAGTTCCATGCCTGCCAGCGCCTGGTCCCGGGTGAGCTCACGGTCCGGCAGCCAGCTCAGCCGCCAGACCTCCTCGTCCGATCTTGTTGTCCGGCGCGCCGATTCGGGTGTCACGCCGCTGATCATCATTCGTGTGGTGATGTGTAACTTCATCACTGCCTTCGGGTCTCACAGCAGAGCAGGAACTGCTCGAGGGAATTCGTGGTCGTCCGGCACTGCCCGGTGACCGCGCGAAGGTCATCGGTGCGTGTCGGAATGCCTGGGTGCTGACGGTTTCGCGGAACCGTCCCCGCGGGTGCTCGAGTGCTGTCGCCGGTGGCATACCCACCGGTCACTTCGGCGGCCACGAATGTCCTCGTCGATCCTGATCCCGTGGCACCGGCCCGCCCGCGTCGACGTGCTCGGTGCACCGTGGATCACGGCCCTGTGGATCACGGTGATCACCAGATCCTCCCTGACTGGTGGACGACGTAATCGCCTGACTCCCAGTGTGTCCGGTGCTGCGGCGAGATGCCACCGATTTCCGGGCAGTTGCCGAGGACGTTCAGGGCAATTGCCCCCGCCACGTGGGTGTTTGCCGGAAAAGGTGTGGCCTAGCCCCCTTACGCGGAATATCGTTGGGGCAGGCGCATATCGGCCGAACGCCAGAAAGGCGGATCGCGCGCATGACATCGCAGGACGCCCGAACGGTGATGATTCGCGACATCCTCACGCGCCTGTGCACCTACTACGGCCTCAAACCGGAACGCCTCGGCAGCACCGAGATCGACGTCGGGCCGCTGCTGGAACTGGCCGTGGTCCGCGAGCACGCGCGCAGGACCGGGACATCGCCGGGCGCCTCCATGCTGCCGGTGGTGCGCGACACGGCCAGGATGCTGCCGCCGACCGATCTGCTGATCGCCGACGCCACGCTCTCACTGGGCCATTTCCGCGGGAACCCGCCCGATGGCATCGATCTGGACCAGCTCTACGCCGACCGTCTCGGCACCCGCCGGGAATATCTCGTCCAACAGTGGCGGCCCCTGCACGAGGCATTGCACGCCGAAACCATCCCGGCGACACCGACGGTCAAACGACTGCGGACCACGACCGAGAGCGACACGTTCACCGCACTGGCGACACTGCTGGCGACCGGCTCCGGTCACGTCCCCGGCACCGCCGCGAGCGGTAAAATCCTGGTGTCCCTACCGGATTCGATGCCGCGCGCGGGACAGGTGACCGTGATCGGCGATACCGTCATCGACGACATCTACCGCGTGGACCGCTTTCCCTCGGTCGAGACACCCGCCGAGGCCGACTACATCGGTCATCCCGGCGGCAAGGGACTCAATCGCGCGGTGGCCGCCGCACGGCTCGGACTCGACGTGCACCTGCTCTCGGTACTCGGCGACGACGACAGCGGCCGCGATATCCTCGACTACCTGGCGCGCGAGGGCGTGCGCCGGGATCTGATCAAGATCGCGCGTGGCGGAGCGACGGCAAGGACGGCCGTGATCATGAACGCCAGCGGCGACACCCTGCTCATCGGCTCCCGCGACGAACGCAGCACCCTGGAGTTCTCCGACGTCGACACCGCGGCAACCGTCGCCGTGATGGAAAGTTCCGATGTCGTCCTGCTGACCTTCGAACATCCCAGGGGCATCACCGAACGTGTACTCGCGATGTTGCGCCGGATGCACCCCGCACCGCAGGTGATCCTGTGCCCCACGCCGAGTGTGGCGGTGCCGCAGGATCTCTACCGTTACTTCGACGCCGTCGACTACATCGTCGCGACCCCGACCGAACTCGCCAGGATGCTGCCCGACCAGCCCGCGGCGAGCAGCGCCGACAGCGCGCGCAGACTGCGCGGCCTCGGCGTGCGAGTGGTCTGCGCCATCGAGGAATTCCGGTGCGCGGTCTGGTCGGAAGAGGTCACCCTCGACATCGCGCATTTCCAGGGCGCGCTGAAACAGGCTCCGGGCGCCACCGCGGCCTTCGCCGCGGCCCTGGCCTATCGCATCGCAGTCTCGGACGGTCCGCTCGGGCGCGACGACATCGTCTGGGCGACCGCGGCGATGATCCCGACCCAGAAACTGGGCCCTGCGGCGGCGACCATGCCGGAGAAGAGTCAGGTCGACGCGATCGTCGCACTGGCGGGAGATCGCGGCTGACACCCGCCACCTCCGTGTTCGGGCGGGTCGCGCGACGGGCTCGCCCGAAGGCGACAGCGCCGGAATACCTGGCAGCTAAGCGACTTCCGCCGCGCGAAGCCGGGCGACCATCCGCTCGGTCAACAGCAGCAGCGCGTCCTGCCAGCCGATCTCGAGTACATCCGCGCGATCGGCGATCGCCGCGTGCGCGATCGAATCGTGGACCAGACCGGGGTCGCTGAGGAATTCGTCGAGTTCCATCCCCGCCAGTGCTTCCTCGCGGAGCAGCAGGCGGCCGGGCAGCCAGCTCAGGCACCAGGGACGACGAGCCCGGAGGGGCTGACGGTAGGCGTATTCGGGGGAAAGATCGCTGGTCATCTTCCAGTCGGTCGCGTGCACGGTCATTACTGCTCCGGTATCAGGTCCAGCTGCTCGAGTGGGATTCCGAGTTGTCCGGCGGTGTGGACGGCCCGTAGGAACGTGCCGTTGTCGTACCGGAACGATCGGGTGCTGACGATCTCCGCGAGATCCATCCCCGCGAGGGCCTGCTCACGGGTGAGCAGGCGATCCGGCAGCCAGCTCAGCCGCCACGATTTGAGCCACTTGTCGGCGACGCGATGCGCCCCGTGCTCGGTGATATCGCTGGTCATCGACCAGTCGGTGACGAATATGGTCACGAATTGCTCCTATCGAGCATCCGCAGGTAAGCGATCATTGTCCGAATATCCACGCCGACAGGACTTTCCGGCGGGAGAGCGTTCGAGTTGCCGCGGCCGGGAATCCGGCCGGACGTTCCGCGTCGACGGCACCGGCGAGCGATCGGCTCAGCCTGGGAAGTTCGACTCCGCTTCGCTGCCGGGGCGGTGCTGTCCACGCCGCCGATTACGTCGCTTCACGAGATTCATTCTGATCACCAGACCCTCCCGAGCTGCTGGTGGGCGATGTTCCGCTGATACCAGTGTGGCTGGTTCCGCGGACAATCGCTACTACCTATTTGCCAATTGACATCTCAACTATGTCAATTGGCATGTCAGACTTATGGTGTTCACCGTCAATAGTCTGGATAAACCAGCAAATGCCGCCTATGGTGGGCGCGGACGATGAATGAACGCTTCGCCACGGGGAGGAGTCGATCGACCGATGGCGGCCCAGGACTCGGCGACCGTCGCCGTGCGCAACGTCCTCGCCCGGCTCGGCAAGCACCGAGGTCTCGCGGAGGGCGCCGACCGGCTCCGCACCACGCAGGTCGACATCGCCCCCCTCTTGGAACTACCGGTCGTCGAGGACCGCGCGCGGCGTGACGACCTGCCTCCGAACGAAGTCGTGCTGTCGGTTGTGCGAGAATTCGCCCGGCGACTGGCACCCACCGACCGCCTCATCGCCGACGCGGCGCTGGCCTTGGGCCTGCTTCGTGAAAACCCCCCGGTCGGTATAGATTTCGATCTCCTCTACGCCGCCGATCTCGGCGCACGCCGGGAGTATCTGACGCGACAGTGGCTTCCACTCCACGAAAGTCTGGGCGCCACAGCGATTCCGACCCGGCCGACCGTCCGAACCCTGCGCGCGACACCGGAGCGACGAGCGTTCACCGCCCTGGCCGCATTGCTGGCAGCCGGAATCGAGGTCGAGCCCGAAGATCTTGCTCCGCGCGCCGATTCGGCGTCGACGACCTTGGGAACGGTCACGGTGATCGGCGCCGCCGTGATCGACCACACCTACCGCACCGATCACATTCCCACCGCCGACGGCAGGCCCGCGCTCGGACGGTTCAAGGAACAGATCGGCGGGAAAGGTCTCAACCGGGCCGTCGCCGTGGCGCGTCTGGGTTTCCAGGTCAGGCTGATCGCGGCCGTCGGCGACGATCCCGCGGGCAGGCGTATCCTGCGCTACCTCCGCAAGGAGGGCGTCGATACCGAACTGGTCAAGATCGTGCCCGGTGAATCGACCCCGGTGGCCGCGGTCATCATGGCGGGCAATGGGACCAGCGCCGTCATCGGCAACGTGGACGACGCCGTCCGGATCGATCGGGAAGATCTGAACGCGCCCGCGGCACACCGTGCGATCACCGAGGCCGACGCGGTGCTGATGACCTTCGAACAGCCGATGACGATCATCGAACACACGCTGGAGATCCTGCGTTCGGTCCCGGACGGACCGTGGCTGCTGGTGCAGCCGACACCGTCGATCCCGTTTCCGCAATACCTGTACGAATTCTTCGATCGCATCGACTACCTGATCGGCAGCGAGCAGGAGTTGCGCGGACTGCTGTCGAAATCCCGTACCAAATCCGATGATTCGGGTAACCCACCGGATATTCCCGAGCAGCTGCTCACCCTCGGCGTCGAAACGGTCTGCACCGTACAGGGATTCGAGTGCACGGTGCATTCCACCGACAAGAACGTCATCGACATCCGACGCTTCGCCGCCGCCCAGCTCGACGAATCACTGGGCGCGCGAGCCGCGTTCATGGCGGCCCTCGTGCACCGACTGGTCACCCGGGACCGGCGCGCCGATCGCGAAGCCTTCCGGTGGGCGACCGCCGCCATGGTCGCGACCCAGTCGTTCGGCGACATTCCGGGCGCGATGCCCGACACCGGGCGGATCGATCGCATCGCGCGATCACCGATGGACGACGGCGGCGGCTGAGAGAACCCGGCGACGCGCCGCGCGAATCGGAAACCTCCACCTGCTCAGTCGGTCACAATGTCGTCACAATCTGGCAATATCGTCTCGCCCAACCCATCCGGGAGAAGTCCCGTTCACGATTCGGAGGAGCATTGACCATATCCGGGTGCAGTCTCGAAGATACCGAACACCGGTTGACGCGCAAGGGGCGCGAGCTGGTGATTCGGGTCGCGGAACTGCCCGACCCTCACGACGGCGGGCATATTCTCGTGATCGGCGATATCGCCGACAATTGCCTGGTACGGATACATTCTCGATGCCTCTACGGAGACGCGCTACAGTCCGACGACTGCGACTGCGGGCCCGAACTGGACCTGGCCATGGACCTCATCCAGAACGAGGGTTCCGGCGTGCTCATCTACCTCGAACAGGAAGGTCGCGGCGCCGGGCTGATTCGCAAGGCGATGGGGCTGCACACCAGCGAACAGGCGGGACTCGACACCTACGAGAGCTACGCGCGGCTCGGCATTCCGTTGGATTCCCGACGCTACGACGCCGCCGCCAAGCAACTGTTCGATCTGGGCCTGAGCCAGATCCGTTTGCTCACCAACAATCCCGCCAAGGTGGACGCTCTGCGGGCCTCGGGTGTGCGAGTGTCGGTGGTGCCGTTGGTGACCGAACCCAAGAGCGAACGGGCACGCCGATACCTGCGGGCCAAACGCGACTTCGGGATGCACTGGTTGCCGTGAGGATCTCCGGTCGCTCTACGTACTTCCGCCGCCCGATTCGCGAATAACGGACACCATTTGTCCCATTCTCTGGCTACGATAAGTGAGCCGCGCCACTCGATGACGCGCCGACCCGCGAGACGATGACAAACGCACCGCCACATTCTGTCGTGGTTGCGGGTCCAGCCGGCACACTGCGGGCGCATCGAGATCGGCTCACGACAGAGTTACCGGGACAGGGAAGATGAGCACAACAGAAATCGGTTTCGCACACGAGTCCGGCAAGACGGTGTACACCGTGCCCGAGGCATTCCAGGAGACAGCGAGATTGCGGCCGGATCAGGTCGCGTTGCGCACGGTCGGCGGCACCCTGGAGATCACCTGGAAGCAGTACGCGGAGCGGGTCGAGGCGCTCGCCACGGGGCTCGCCGCCCTCGGCGTCGGGCCCGGTGACACAGTCGGCATCATGCTCACCAACCGGCCCGAATTCAACCTGATCGACACCGCCGCGCTGCACGTGGGCGCGACGCCGTTCTCGATCTACAACACCAGCTCCCCCGAGCAGATCACCCATTTGTTCACCAACGCGGAGAACAAGGTCGTCGTCACCGAGAACGCCTTCCTCGACGTGATCAAGGCCGCCGGGGTGCCCCTCGAGCACATCGTGCTGGTGGACGGGCAGGCCGAGGGGACGGTGTCGCTGGCCGATCTGGAATCGACCCCGGCCCCCGACTTCGACTTCGCCGCGGCCTGGCAGGCGGTGAAGCCGGAGGATCTGGCGACCCTGATCTACACCTCGGGCACCACCGGCCCGTCGAAGGGTGTCGAGATCACCCACCGCAATGTGCTCGCCCAGATCATCGCGCTCGTCAAGGGACCGCTTCCGGTCGGGCCGGACGACCGCGCGATCTCCTATCTGCCCGCGGCCCATGTCGCCGATCGCATCTCCGGGCATTCGATCAGCCTGCTGACCGGCATCCTGATCACCACGGTGCCCGATCCTCGCGAGATCGCCGTCGCGCTGCCCGACGCCCGCCCCACCGTGTTCTTCGGTGTTCCGCGCGTGTGGCAGAAGATCAAGGCCGGTATCGACGGCAAGCTGGCCACCGAGGCGAGCCCGGTCAAGAAGGCGCTCGCGCAATGGGCGGTCGAGACCGGCGTCGCCGCCGCGCGGGCCGACCTGTCGGGCAAGGGCCGCGGCCTCGTGCTGGGAGTGCAGTACAAGATCGCCGACGCGCTGGTGCTGTCCAAGCTGCGGCACGCGCTCGGCCTGCAGAACCTCAAGGTGGCGGCCTCGGGTGCGGCGGCGATCCCGCCGGAGACGCTCGAATACTTCCTCGGACTCGGACTCGCCGTGAGCGAGGTCTGGGGTATGTCGGAGACGACCGGCGTCGGCACCTTCACCGAATTGGACAAGCCGCGCCCGGGTTCGGTCGGCCGCGCGGTCGACGGGCTGGAGATCCGACTCGGCGAGGACGGTGAACTGCTGGTACGCGGCGCGATCGTCACCCCGGGCTACCGCAAGCAGCCGGACAAGACCAAGGAGGCGCTCGACTCCGACGGCTGGCTCGCGACCGGGGACGTGGCGACCATCGACGCGGACGGCTACGTGCGCATCGTCGACCGCAAGAAGGAACTGATCATCAACGAGGCCGGGAAGAACATCTCCCCGACCAATATCGAGAACGCGGTCAAAGCGGGATCGTCGCTGGTCGGCCAAGTGGTCGCGATCGGCGAGGCCAAGCCCTACATCTCGGCGCTCATCGTGCTCGACCCGGATACCGCGGCCATCCGCGCCAAGGAATTCGACGCCCCCGCCGACGATCTGATCGCGCTGGCGAACCGCAAGGAGATCATCGACGAGATCCTCGCGGCGGTCGTCGCCGGGAACAAGAAGTTGTCGCGGGTGGAGCAGATCAAGCGCTTCACGGTGGTCGGCACGCCGTGGGAGCCGGGCGGGGACGAGTTGACCCCGACCATGAAGCTCAAGCGCAATCCGATCGCCGCGAAATACGCCGAGGAGATCGTCTCCCTCTACGCCGATCCGTTGCCCGAGACCGTGATCAACGTCTGAACCGACGACGAGAGCGGTGGCACCGAGCACTCGGTGCCACCGCCCTTCGGTCTACTACTTCTGTTCGTAGGTGGCGACCAGAACCGCGCGCGCCAGGGTGTGGGAGAACAGATTGAAGCCGAGGAATGCGGGCGTGGCCGTCGCCTCGATACCCAGGCTCTCCACGTCGACCGCGTGGACGACGATGAAATACCGGTGCGGGCCGTGTCCGGGCGGCGGGGCGGCGCCGACGTAACCGGCGAAGCCGCCGTCGTTGTTCAGGGTGATCGCCCCGGTCGGCAGCGTGCCGCCCTCCGAACCCGACCCCGCGGCCAGCGAGGTGACATCGACCGGAATGTCGGCGACGGCCCAGTGCCAGAAACCCGAGGCGGTCGGCGCGTCCGGATCGTAGACGGTGACCGCGAAACTCTTGGTCCCCTCGGGGAATCCGGACCAGGACAGCTGCGGCGTGATGTCCTTGCCGCCCGCGCCGAACACTCCGCTGACCTGGTCGTTGCTCAGCGCGCCTCCGTCGGTCACGTTCTCGGAGGTCAAGGTGAAACTCGGGACCTGCGGGAGTGCGTCGTATGGATTGTGGCGGTTGTCGGTCATCTTCTCTCTTCCGGGTTGTCGGTCAGCGGTGATGGTCGGGAGGATTCAGCTGTTGAGCAGGAAAAGTTCGAGGACGCGGGTGCCGAACTCGAGCGCGTCGACCGGGACGCGTTCGTCGACGCCGTGGAACAGCGCGCTGAAATCCAGATCGGGCGGCAGCTGCAACGGCGCGAACCCGAAGCATCGAATTCCCAAGCGGGCGAACGCTTTCGCGTCGGTACCACCGGACAGCATATAGGGCACGGTGCGGCCCTGGGGATCGTTGGCGAGGATCGCGGCGTTCATCGCGTCGACCAGGTGACCGTCGAAAGTCGTTTCGTAGGAATCGAGTTCGGTGATCCACTCGCGTTCGACATCGGGGCCGATCAGTTCGTCCACCTCGCGTTCGAACGCCTCCTGCCGTCCCGGCACCACCCGGCAGTCGACGACCGCCTCCGCGGTCTGCGGGATGACATTGGCCTTGTAACCGGCTTGGAGCATGGTCGGATTCGCGGTATCGCGCAGGGTCGCGCCGATGATGCGTGAGATGGTGCCCAGTTTCGCCAGCTGGCCCTCGATATCGGGGCTGTGCGGATCGAAATCCAGTCCGGTCTCCTCGGCCACCGCGGCCAGGAATTCGGCCACCGAATCCGAAAGCACCAGCGGGAAGGTGTGTTTGCCCAGGCGCGCCACCGCGGCGGCGAGGATGGTCACGGCGTTGTCCTCGTGCAGGAACGAGCCGTGACCGGCACGGGCCTTGGCCCGCAGGCGCATCCAACCCAGCCCCTTCTCGGCGGTTTCCACCAGGTAGAGCCTGCGTTCGGTGCCGTCGGGGCGCGGCACCGTCAACGAGAAACCGCCGACCTCACCGACCGCCTCGGTGATGCCGTCGAACAGATCGGGGCGATTGTCGACCAGCCACTGCGAACCCCATTTGCCGCCGTTCTCCTCGTCGGCGAGGAAGGCGAAGACGATATCGCGCGGCGGCACCGTCCCCTCGATCTTGAACTGACGCGCGATGGCCAGCGTCATGCCGACCATATCCTTCATATCGATCGCGCCGCGTCCCCACACATAACCGTCGCGCACCGCTCCCGAGAACGGATGCACACTCCAGTCCGACGCCTCGGCGGGCACCACATCGAGGTGACCGTGCATCAGCAACGCGCCCCGCTCGGAATCGGCTCCCTTCAGTCGCGCGAACACATTTCCGCGCCCGGGGGCACCCGATTCCACGTATTCGGTGGTGTAGCCGACCTCTTGTAACTGCTCGGCGACCCACTCAGCGCATTCGCGTTCCCCTTTGGTCGTCGCGAGCTCGCCGGTGTTGGAGGTGTCGAATCTGATCAGCGTGCTGACCAACTCGACGACCTCGTCCACCGCGCGCGACCTGCTGCTGATCTGACCTGATCCTTCGCCAGTAACGGACACGCTCCCTTTCCTACCACTGCGGGCGCTCGGACGGCACCACCCCACCCGGCGCAGGCGCGCGCGAGCGGCGCTGGCGTGGCAGTTCTCGCGACCGCGCCTCAACATCACACTGATCGCAAAGCCACGACGGCACGGGTTGCCGAAATCCTCCGATCGGCGCATGGTCGGAGCTATCCGATCGGCGCGAGGAGGTGCCATGCGGCTCGACCAGAACCGGGCGCGCGATCGTTTCGCGGGCGAATCCGTCGCCAGGCTGGCGACGGTCTCACCCGACCTGACACCGCGTATCGTGCCCATCGTCTTCGCGGTGTCCGACGACGTCGTCTACACCGCCGTCGACGCCAAACCCAAGACCACCACGGCATTGCGCCGACTCGCCAATATCGCCGCCAATCCCTCGGTGGCCGTCCTCGCCGACCGCTACGCCGACGACTGGAACCACCTGTGGTGGGTCCGCGCCGACGGTCGCGCGCACCTCGCGGACGAGGCCGAGGCCGAGCGCGCGCTCGTGCTGCTGACCGCCAGGTACCGCCAGTACGTCAGCCGGCCTCCGCCCGGGCCCGTGCTCGCCATCCGGGTCACCCGGTGGACCGGCTGGTCCGCCGTCTGACAGCCGAGGGTGTACCGGCGTAGCTCCTCCGACCAGGTGGCAGCCGACGAATGCCGGGCGATCAAATTCGTTCCTCACCGTCGCGCGCCCCTGAGCTCGGCCACCCGGCACCGCCCCGACCTGCGTCGGGCGATCCGTGCGTCCTGGGCCGTCCTTACCCCACGGATGGCCCGCGCACGGAATCGGCGACGCAGGCTTCGGCGATGGCGGCCACGTGGCGGTGGTCGGTGCCGCAACATCCGCCGACCACCACGAGGTTCGGGTATTCCCGGCGCAGCGCCGCGTACCGCGCGCCGAGTTCGGCCGGATCGCCGGCGTCGAGTTCGGTGGCGTTGTCGAGTTCCTCGTGGCTCTGCCGAGACGCGTTCGCGCGCAGCAGTCCGATCCGGTTCGCCCAGTGTTCCTGTCGCAGAACGGGTTCGAAGTGGTCGGGGTGGGCGCAGTTGATGCCGTAGTGCAGGGGGTAACCGTCTGTGGCCCGCTCGACCGCTTCGATGGCATCGGCCAGCGATTGCCCGGACGGAAGTGTTCCGTCCGTCTCGACGGTGAACCCGACCGCGACGGGTATCGACTCGGCCCGCGCGGCCGACGCCACGCCGATCGCCTCGTCGGAGTAGGTCATGGTGAGCACGGTGACCAGGTCGGCGCCCGCGGCGGCCAGCGCGGCGATCTGTGGACGGTGATAGTCGCGCGCTTGCTCGATCGACATCCGGGCGCCGACGTCGTAGCCGTCGCCGCGCGGCCCCACATTGCCCGATATGACGACCGCGGTCTCCGGTGCGTATTCCGCCCTGATCCCCCGCAGCAGTTCGACCGCGTCGGTGTTGGCCGCCCGCAGCCGGTCGCCGTCGTAGCCGAGCCGTGCGCCCCAATCCGCGGACGCGCGCCAGGTGGGGGTGTCGAGCACGATGCCGATTTCGTTGCGGTGGGCGATCTCGGCGTAGCGGCGGTAGTAGCCGCGCAGGAGGTCGCGGCCGGATTCGGCCGCCAGTAGCGGGAACGCCGCGAAATCGGGCAGATCGATGCCGTCGTGGAAGACGAGTGTCGTCTCCAGGCCACCGTCGGTGAGCAGCAGTCGGCCTGCGGGCAACGGCGAAGTCGAGCGGGAGGCGTTCATCACGGATCCTTGTCCAGGGGTCGTCGGGTGGACGGTCTTGGATGAAACGGGGAACTCGGTACTTCGGTTCGAATCCGCGCGAACGGCCCCCTGTACGATTCCGGGGCGAACGCGCGATCGAGGAGCGAGCATGCTGAGGCAGTTGTACTCGACCGAAGGCCTGCTCGAGGCGCCGGTGGTGGAATCCGATGGCAGCGTGGTCTTCTCGAATGTGACCGCGGGCGGGGTGTATCGGCACCGGGACGGCGACACCGGGGGCGTGATCGAACGCCGACGCGGTATCGGTGGACTGGCCGCCCACGCCGACGGCGGTTTCGTGATGACCGGACGCGATCTCCGCTTCGCCGACGGCGACCGGCAGCACACGCTTCTGTCGATCGACGGGGCCTCGGGATTCAACGACCTGACCGTCGGGGTCGACGGTTCCGTCTACGTGGGCGTTCTGCGCCATCATCCCCAGAGTGGGGAACCCGCTGTGCCGAGTGAGGTCGTGCGGATCGATCCCGCCGGTGTCGTGACCGTGGCGGCGACCGATATCAGGTGGCCCAACGGACTCGGCTTCGCACCGGACGACCGCACCCTCTATGTCAGCGAATACGCCGAGGGCCGGGTGATCGCGGTGCGCGAGGGCCGCACACGGGTCTTCGCCACGGCTCCGCGCGGTGAGTGCGACGGCCTCGCCGTCGACGTGGAGGGCGGGGTGTGGGTGGCGCTGGGTAGTGGCAGCGCTGTCGCGCGCTTCACCGCAGACGGCGCACTCGACACGGCGATCGATGTTCCCGGTGGGTTCGTCTCCTCGGTGGCCTTCGACGGTGACGTCCTCTACATCACGACGGCGGGGAGCCTGTGGAGCACACGGGTGGGTGTTCGGGGACGCCCGATTCCGGCCGCCCGGGTTCCCTTGCCGTAGCCCGCGACCTCGGTCGAAAGTATTGGGCGCGAACGGGAGACGCCGCGAATTCGACAGTCGGACGGGTGTCGATCGGCCCTCGCGACCGCGGTCCCTCGGGTACCGGCGGCCGAATGTGGGTAATGCCGTGGAGTGAGCGATGAGGAGAACACCGTCGACCCGACCGCGCCCACGCCCGAGCACGACCGTTCGCGGGCCGTCGTCGAACAGGTGAAAGGTGTGGTGATGCTGGTGTACGGAATCACCGCCGAGCAGGCCGCCGACCTGCTCGGCACCTGCTCGCAGGACAGCAATATCAGCACCGCGCAGCTGGCCGAACGGATCGCGACCTGCTTGCCGACCCTGTCCGATTCGTCCGCCCTGTGGGACACGCGGGTGCAATTGAACCGGATTCTGCTGGTCCCGAACGCGCACGGGGCGGGCCGCGCGCGCTGAACCCGCGACGCCGCCGCGCTACCGCAGCCGGGGCATCGACGTCCCTACCATGGGACAGATGGACAACGACAGCTCGGAAATCAGCGGTAAGGATCCCGATGGTGCGCCGGAATGCGGTCCGGCGTGCTGCGACCCGGCCGAGACCTCGACTGTTCGCGACGTGGCGCGCTGGATCCTCGCCTCGGCGATGATCTTCGCGGGCCTGAGCCATCTGTTCTGGGCCAGGAAGGATTTTCAGGCCCAGGTACCCGATTGGGTGCCGCTGGACAAGGACGGTGTCGTCATGGCTTCCGGGGGTGTGGAGATCGCGCTCGGCGCGAATCTGGCGCTCGCCGATCGGGACCGTGCCAGGACCGGACAGGTGCTCGCCCTGTTCTTCCTCGCCGTCTTCCCCGGCAATCTCGCGCAATACCTCGGACGACGCGACGCCTTCGGCCTCGACACCGACCGCAAACGCTTGATCCGACTGTTCTTCCAGCCGGTCCTGATCGGATGGGCGCTGTGGTCGACCCGCCCGCCGCGCTCAGGTCGATGACAGGCCGGAACCCACCCCGCGCGACACGGCGGTACCCGACCGTCCGGGCCACCTGACCTCGTCGACGATCGCCGCCGACGCCGCCCGGCCTTCCGGCGCCGCCACCAGCGGGTACACGTGGATCGCCCCTTCGCACACGGTGACCCTGATGTCGGTGCCCGCCTCGGCGGCGCGGCGACGCAGGCGCAGCACATCGGGGTAGAGCAGATCCCTGGTCCCGATATAGACGTGGGTCGGCGGCAGGTCGGCGAGCGGGCCGTTGAGCGGGCTCAGCAACGGCTCGCCGAGGTCGGTGCCGTGCGCCCACGCCCGGCCCGCCTCGATGAGCCCGGTCCGGCTCAGCCACGGATCGTAGATATCGCTCTGCTCGGACATGGTCAGGTCAAGCCACGGCGAGAGGAGTATCAGCCGGTCCGGCCGATGGGATACCGGCAGCGTCTGGACGAAGCCGAGCGCCAGCCCGCCACCGGCCAAATCGCCGATGATCGTCACCGTCGCGTCGGGGTGTTCGGACAGCGCCTGCTCGTAGGCGGCGGCCAGCATCGGATAGGCGTCGCGATAGGAGTACCGGGGCGAGAGACCGTAGATCGGCACCTCCACGGCGACACCCGCGTCGGCCAGACGCGAGATCAGCGTCCAATGCGGGCGCGCGATCTGCCGGTAATAGCCACCGCCGTGGACGTACAGCACCAGCCGCGCCGCCGGGCCCGCCGCGGGCAACACGCTGTAGCAGGCGAATTCACCGACCTGCCGAGCGCGGATCGCGTGGCGGGCGCGGACCTTTCGCGGCGGCATCCCCGATTCCTTCGGCGCCGTGATCTGCGCCCACGCTCGCGGCACGGTCGCCATCTGCGGTTTGGCCACCCGCTGCATGTACAGGCTCGCCATCCTCATCGCGAAACTCATCGGTCGAACCCTTCGTCGTGGCGCGGGTCGCGGGCTCGGGAACCTCGGCGACCGCCCCGGCCGCCGCGACGGCGACAGCCGTGAACCGCGACGCAACCGCGATACCCGGGTATCGATGGATCACACCTCGCGGCCAGGACGAGAGTGAAGCCGAGCTGTATCGGCCGTGTAGGCAATCTTGCCGATCCGAAGGGCAGGATCGCCGAGCCGCCACACATAGCCTGCTCCTGTTCCCGGTTGCACCGTCGAGAGGATCCAGCCCATGTTCCGTCCCCGGCTGTTGCTCAACGCGTTCACCATGAACACCGTCACCCACGTTTCCTACGGAACGTGGTAGTTTCAGCGATTTCGCCGACCACGTGGTGCCCGAACTGCGCGCCCGCGGCCTCGTCCCGCACGAACCGGTTCCGGAGACACTGCGCGACAGACTCACCGGCAAGGGCGATCAACTTCCCGACAGCCATCCGGCACGTCGGTGGCGCGGCGCGTTCCCCCCGACAGCCACGAAGACCGGATGAACGTTCCGCACCTCGGCTCTGCGCCCGCCGGGTGCGGACCGAGCCCGGTTAGACTCCCGGCGTGACCGATCTCGCGGATTTCACCCGGCTGACAGCAGGCGACCACGGGCTGTGTGTGGTCTCGACGTTGCGCGCGGACAACACGATTCAGTCGTCACTGGTCAACGCGGGAGTGCTGTCGCATCCCGACACCTGCGCCGAGGTGATCGGCATGGTCGTGCGTGGCGGCACCCGCAAACTGGACAATCTCCGTCTCCGGCCGCGTATGACGCTCGTGGTCCGGGTGGGGTGGGAATGGGCGGCTGCCGAAGGGCCGGTCTTGATCGTGGGGCCCGATGATTCCGTGCCCGGATTCGACGCCGAGCGGCTGCGGATACTGCTCCGTGACGTGTTCAGCGCGGCGGGCGGCACGCACGAGGATTGGGACGAGTACGACAGGGTGATGGCGGCCGAACGGCGCGCGGTGGTGCTGGTGGTTCCCGACCGCGTCTACGGCAACGGCTGACGGCGGGGCCCGGACTTCGAATCATCGCGAGCAGGACCGGTAGTCCCCGACCCCGACGGTATTAACGTCGGGGCAATGGATCTGCAACTGAACGGCAAGCGAGCCATCGTGACCGGCGGAAGCCGCGGTATCGGCTACGCCATCGCCAGAGCGCTGGCGTCCGAGGGTGTCGATGTGGTGATCGCGGCCCGCGATGCCGAAACCGCGGAGGCCGCCGCCCGCACGCTCTCCGAGGAGACCGGACGGCGTGTGCTCGCCGTCCCCACCGACACCGGCGACGACGACCGCGTCCGGGAACTGGTCGCGCGTACCGTCGCCGAACTCGGCGGAGTCGACATCCTGGTCAACTCGGCCGCCACCCCGTGGAGCGCCGGTGCGCCCACCGACCTGGCGGCGACCAGTGACGAGATCGTCCGTCGCGAGGTCGAGATCAAGGTTCTCGGCTATCTGCGCACCGCCCGCGCCGTCGCTCCCCATCTCGTCGAGCAGGGCTGGGGCCGGATCATCAATATCAGCGGACTCGGTGCGCGCCAAGCCAATTCGATCGCCCAGACCATCCGCAACATCAGCGTTTCCGCGCTGACGAAGAATCTGGCCGACGAACTGGGCCCCTCCGGCGTCAACGTCACCGTCGTCCACCCCGGCGTGACCAGAACCGAACGTCTCACCGCCCGACTGACCACCGAGGCCGCGAACTCCGGCCGCACGGTCAGCGACCTCGAGTCCGACCTCGCGCGCAATACGCTGCGGCGGGTCATCGATGCCGACGAGGTCGCCGACGTGGTCACCTTCCTCGCCTCTCCGCGCAGTATCGCGATCACCGGGGACGCCATCGCGGCGGGTGGGGGTGTGCCCGGGTCTGTGTACTACTGACCGACCTTCGGCAGTCGCATCGACGCCCGAGACAGGACCGGTCGCCGATGCCTGCGGACGACTACTCGACGGCGGTTCCCGCGCCGCGGGTGCCGCCGAGTCGCGTTCCGAGGACGATCCCGTGCCGCTGCCCCGGCGAGTACAGCCGGGTCAGCTCGCGTGGTCGCCGCCTTCTCGCTCGGCCCAATCGTTACTCCAGTCCGCCACCGCGGCGAGCACCGGCGCCAGCCGCATCCCGACCGGCGTCAGGGCGTAGGTGATCTGGACGGGTCGCTGGTCGACCACCACCCTGACCGCGACCCCGGCGTCTTCGAGTTCCCGAAGTCGCTGCGACAGCATCGCATCGGTCAGTCGCGGCACACCCCGTCGGATCTCGGAGAATCGCAGCGGTCCGGCCAACAGCCGCTGAATGATCACGCCGTTCCACCGGCGCCCCAGCAGTTCTATGGCGGCGTGGAACCGAGGGCAGTGTCCGAGATCGCCATCCGGCTCGTCCCGATCCTCACGCGTCACCTCGCTTGTCACACCGCCAGCATAGCTACTACTGTTTTCATAGTGACTATTCATTGCATAGCTGTGTGCGCGGGCGACCGTCCGACCGGAGTCTGACGATGGACATCGGCATCGCAACTCTCGGCGACATCCCCCAGACACCCGAAATCACCCACCCGACCGACGTGCGTCGGGCGACCGAACGCAGGCTGGCGCTCATAGTGCGAGAAGCCGAGACAGCCGAAGCCGCCGACCTGCAACACTTCAGCGTCGGCGAACACCACACTCCGGACTTCGCGGTGTCCTCGCCGGCCGTCGTGCTCTCGGCCATCGCGGCACGTACCCAACACATTCGCCTGACCAGCGGGGTCACCGTGCTCAGCGTCCACGACCCGGTGAGGGTGCTACAGGACTTCGCCACCGTGGACCTGATCAGCGGCGGCCGGGCCGAGATCACCGTCGGACGCAGCGCCTACACCGAGCCCTTCGATCTGTTCGGCTACGATCTGAGCCTCTACGACCAGTTGTTCCGTGAACGGCTCGACCTCCTGTTGCGACTGCGTGACGAACCGGCCCCGCGGTGGCACGGCCGATACCGTGCCCCGCTCTCGGGAATGCTGGTCCCCCCGCTCCCCTATCAGACACGCCTCCCGATCTGGCTCGGTGCCGGATCACCCTCCAGCGCTCATCGGGCAGGCGACCTCGGCCTGCCCATGATCGTCGGATATCTCATCGGCCCGCCCCACCAGCCCGCCGCTCTGGCCGAGATCTACCGAAAGGCCATCGCCCGCGCCGATACCGCCGACCCGCTCGTCGGGATCGCGCTGCACCTGTTGATCACCGACACCGACGACCAGGCGCGTGCGGCCTATCCCCACTATCGAGAATTCCTGCGCCCCAAACGTCCGGGAGGGTCCGGCTACCACGTCACCCCTCAGGCCTACGCCGAAGGACTCGGACCCGACGGAGCCCTCATGATCGGCACCGTCGACACGGTGACACACAAGCTGCGACGACTACACGACGCCACCGGATTCGATCGCCTCCAAGTCCTCACCGACTGGGGTGGACTGCCGGAACAACTCGTCCTCGATTCGATCACCCGCCTCGGCAAGGAAGTCGCACCTCGACTTCGAGCACGACACTGAGACATCGAAGCTGCGACAGGCTCGCGGTCAGGGTATGCGGCACCCGACGTTCGCCGTAATGGTCACCGTGCCGGGGACGGCGGTGATGTGCACCCTGGTCTGGTTGTGCCAGGAGCGGCCTTCGGATCCTTCGAAGCCCACGTAGTAATCCGGCGGTTCGCGGAACCCGCGCTGCACGGTGCGCGCTCCGACCTCGGCGGCGAGTTCACGGGCGGTCTGTTGGAATGCGGGCCATTCGGCGTCGGGCAGGGTGCCTTCGGCCCGGTGTTCGGGCAGTTGGACGAGGACACCGCCCGCTTGCTCGTAGGGCCCGGAACAGGGCCCTTGGCTGCGGTCGCCGTGTCGGCTCCATCGCAGTTCCGGCGCGACGGCAGAGGCCGCTGCGGCGATTCGGTCGACCACGACCTGCAACGCTTGCTCGGACACGGCCAGCCTGGGCAGCGTCGCCAGCTCGGCGGCGGCGGATTCGATCTGCTCCGGGGACGGTGGATCCTCGAAGCCGAGCAGAGTCGCGCACGCGCTCGAGACCGACGCCACCACCGCCACAGCGATCACGCGCCGGGACCGGTACGACATATTCCTCCCACCTCGCGAAGTAGCCCTCGTCGGTCCCCGGTCCTGCCACGTGCACACGCAGACCTCGTTGCCCTCGGCGTCGGCGAGCACCCAGAACGCTCGCGCGGCAGCGTCGCTGATCACCGTGCCACCCGCTTCGAGCGCGTCACGGATCCGGCGATCTGCCTCGTCGTGCGGGACGGAGATGTCGAGGTGGATCCGATTACGCTGCGGCCGTGGCTCATCCATGTGCTGGAACCACACTGCCGGTCCCTGGCCGACCGGATCGATGATGGCGTTCGGGTCCCCGCTTCCCGGATCGTCGACATAGGCCAGTACGGCCTTCCAGAACGGTCGGATGACAGTGACGTCCTCGGTATCGATCGCGATCTCCATGGTCTGCACCACCCGGCCCGCTCCCCCGCGCCGCGCCGCGGCGAGGCGAGGCGAGGCGATGTCGAAGCCGAGGGCGGACACCGATTCTGAGATCCGATGCGCGAGAACGACATCGCGATCGAGGACCCGGCCCGTCGTCCTCGGCCGCAACACCAATTCGACGCGGTCACCGCGCACATCGATACGCAAATGCTCGTCCGCGTCGTCGGCGCAGGCTCGCGCGGCAGCGTCCGCGACGTCGAGCCCGCACCGCAGCGACGGAACGGCGACGATCGCGGCGAGACTTCCCAGCAGGAAACGCCAGCCGAGGGACTCCACGGCGCCGGAAGCGCGGGAACCGGAAAGGTGTTCGTCGACCACGAACACAATCCTGCCGTGTTCCGGCGCACCGCGTCGCGACTCCGAGGCAGACGCATCCTGAAATCCGCCAGGCACACCTGCCGCAGACCTCACCGCTGCCGTGTGAGTAACCGACTCAGTTCAGCGATCCGTCGGCGACCAGGGCTCGCAATCCGCGGCGATCGAGTTTGCCGCTGGGCAAGGTCGGGACGTGATCACCGCTGGTGACGATCCAGCGGGTCGGGACCTTGTAGCCGGACAGCTCCCGTCGGGTGTGCGCGGCGATGCCGTCGAGATCGAGCGAACCGACGACGTCGGGTGAGGGCACGATGACCGCGCATACCTGTTCGTCGCGTTCGGGATGATCGATACCGACGACGAGGCATTGCTGTACGCCGTCGCATTCCTCGACCACGGCCTCCACCTCGCGCGGGGAGACATTGGCCCCGGCGACCTTGATCAGTTCGCTGGTCCGGCCGACATAGAACAGGCGCGGGTCGTCGGGGAGCCGATAGACCCGGTCGCCGGTGTGGTACCAGCCGTCGGCATCGAAGACGTCGTGACGTTCGCGTTTGTTGTAACCGCTCATCACTCCGATCCCGCGAATGAGGAGTTCGCCGGTGGTCCGGTCCGGCACCGGAACACCCTCGGCGTCCACGATCCGGATATCGGTGTGGGCGAAACTACCCGCGGTCTCGGACAGACTGCGATGGACCGGGAACTCGTCGGGCACGTTGTACATGGCGATATCCAGCGGACCGTCGCGCAACAGCGGCGCGGCGCTCAGATCGCGATCGGCGAAACTCGGATGCTCGCGCATGCGCCGGGTGAACGCGGGCCATCCGACGATGCCCTCGCCGCCCTCGCGCTCGATGAGATCCAGTGCCGCACCGGGTTCCGGCCGCGGCATCACCAGCAGCGTCACCGGTTCGTGCAGGGCGCCGGTCGCGGCGAGGACCCCGCCGATCCAGAAGAACGGCATCGAGGACAGGATGCGTGGCGCTGCCGATCCACCGCACAGCCCTCGGATCGCCGCGGGCCAGCCCGCCGTCTGGCGAACCAGGGTGCCGTGGGTGTGCAGCACGCCTTTCGGGTCGGCGGTCGATCCGGAGGTGTGGATCATGATGGCGAGATCGGCCGGGCCGACCTCGTTTTCGACGGCGGCGAGGATCTCCGGTCCCAGCGCGGCGTCTTCGTCGGGCGTCGTGGTGTCGGCCCAGGCGCGGTCGGTATCGCCGAGAAGCGCGATGCGGCGCAGGTAGGGCGCGGCGGACAGCGACAGCGTCGAGGTCGGCGCGGTGGCGAGTCCCGGCAGTGCCGTCTCCAACCGCTCGGCGGTGTCGTTGCCGAGGATCTGTGCGGGGGCGACGAGGAGGCCGATATCGGACAGCCGGATCACCTTGCCGAGTTCTGCCGGGGTGTACAACGTGCTCAGCGGTACCGCCACGGCGCCGATCCGGGAAACGGCGAGCCACCAGACGATCCAGTCGACGTCGTTGGGGAACAGCAGCCCGACCCGGGCCCCTTTACCGATCCCGTCCCGCAACAACTGTCGCGCGGCGAGCCCGGAGCGGTGTCGCGCCTCGGTGTAGGTCAGCCGGTCGGTCGGAGACACCAGATAGGTGTGATCGCCGTGTTCGTCGACCGCACGGGCGAGTAGATGCCCGACGGTCGGTCCGGTGGTCGAGGGCTGCATATCTCCAACTCCGTTCTGCCCGGCCGGTCCGACATTCCGGCATGCGCGCCGAACTGCCCCGTCGTCCACTCACCCGGCAGCGCATACCACCGCGGAGCCGACGACCGACCTTGCACCGACGGTCATCGTAGAGCGCGTCCCACCGACCACGGCACGCGCCTCGGCGGCCCGACTTCGTCCGGTGTCCGCCCGCCGACCCCGATCCACGCCCAGGCCCTTCGAAACGGCCCGGTCGATTCGATCCCGGTTCGCGTCGGGAATGCTTCGCGCCCGCCGCGCTCAGCGGCGACGTAGCCGGCGGAGCTGTCCACGGATATCGAAGCGGCGCGGCGGCGCGGGAGTTTCGTCATCGACGATCTCCAGCACCGACTGTGCCCGCGCCAACCGCTCGTGTAGTTGGTCACGAACCTGCTCGGGCGTGTACGCGCGGCGTCGCCGTTCGGCCTGCACCACGACCACTCCGGTCGCCACTACACCGGCCGCACCCGCCAATCCCACTGCCTTCCACCACCTCATACCGCATAGGCTACGGCCATGACGGGTAAGAGCATCAGTCTCGACCGAGCGCTCGAGGTCACCAGGACCGGCGACATCTGGCTGTTCCGTGGACGTTCGACCGCTGACCGGGTGATTCGCATGACGACGAACAGTCCGGTCAACCACGTCGGCATGTCCGTGGTGATCGATGACCTACCGGCGCTGATCTGGCACGCGGAACTCGGGCGGTCGCTGCCGGATATGTGGTCGGGAACCGAACACCGCGGGGTTCAGTTACACAATCTGCGCGACGCGGTGCTGGTGTGGGCGCAGCGCTACGGTCAGCAGGCCTGGTTGCGTCAATTGAACCAACCCGCGACGCGGGAGATGGAAGACGGTTTGCTGCGCGCCATCGCCCGACTCGACGGCACCCCGTTCCCGTCGACGGCGAGTCTGGCCGGACGCTGGCTGCGCGGCCGCGCGGCACGGCTGCCGCGCCGCCGATCGAACGAGAAGGCCGCGCGCGAACTGGAGAGCGCCTACTGCGCCGAGATCGTCGCCGCCACCTACCAGTCGATGGGACTGCTGCCGGAGAAGCGCAGCCCGAACTGGTATGACCCGGGCCGATTCTGGAGCGGGGACGGACTCGAACTGGCCGAGGGTTACGAACTGGGCGGCGAGATCGCGGTCCGGACTCCGCCCGCGGATCCTTCGAACTGACCGGTGCCGGAAAGGATCGTCGCGAGAACCCGGACGAGTTCGGCTTGCCGATGCGTGCCCGTCTTCTCGAACGCGCGCTGTAGATGCGTGCGGACGGTGTTCACCGAGATCGCCAGTTCGTCGGCGATGGAGCGCAATCCCGCACCGCGCAGCGCCGCGGCCGCCACCCGTGCCTCGGCCGCCGTGAGGCCGTACAACTGCCGCAGTTCGTCCACGCCGCCCGGGATCGGCTCGTCCGGGTCGACGATGACGACCAACGCGGACCGCGCGACCTCGGCCCGAAGCTCTGCGCGGCCGTCGATATCCGCGTCCAGCGGCGATACCAGGAGCGCGTAGGCCCCGGTCCCGCTGCGCCGAGGCACGAGTGTGCGCCCGCCCACGCGTGCACCGCCCTCCCTGATCGCGGCCTCGATCAGGGGACGCAAGCCGACCGCGGTGCCCGACGCTTCGAGATGGCCGCGGCGGCCGATCGCCAGACCGTCGCCCGATTCGAGGATGGACCGGGCCGCCGGATTCGCGTAGCAGATCACCCCCTGCCCGGAAACGATCACCAGGCCGTGCAGATACGCGTGCAGTACGGCCACCGCCCGGTCACGCTCGGTCGCCGCGTTCCCCAGACGGGACTGCACGGTCAGCGCGTGACGCAGATGCGGAAGCAGCAAGCGCATCGTCGCTCTCACGTGCGCGAGGTCCAGATCCCCTCCGCCGTCCGGGTATACCCCCAACCACGAGGTCTCGGACCCGCAGTCGAGCAGGGCGAGCACCCCGTTACCGAGCCGATTCGGTGCCATCCAGTCGCTGAAGAACCTGTGCCGCCGCAGGTATTCGGGGCCGAGCAGGTCCTCACACGTGGTGATCACCCCGGCCGGTTCATGTTCGAGCGCGCCCGCGATCGGATCGATCCGCCAGAACCGGGAGTTGTAGCTGCGGCGCAGTTCGTCCGCGCCGGGCGAGCACACGGTCATCCTTCGGCTACCCGCGCCGGACACGACCACGCCGCCGTGGTAACCACCCAGCACCGTGACGATTTCGTGCATCGCCTGCGGCCAGTCGGCCGGATACAGCGCCGCGCGGTTGATACGCGCGACGATCGCGGAAAACCTCTCGATTGTCATAGTCATAGGAGATGTCCTGCGGCACAGTAGCTCTGGTTGTCGAGCGGGCAGACCGTAGATGCTCGAGAAGTTCCACACACGAGTAGCGCGGTACTCGATCGTACTCTGCCACATGCCATCAACGGATTCGGTGTCCTCATCGATTCGGATGAGGACCCGTGACCGGATGCCTGCTCTACTCGAGAGAGCAACCCACTCGCTACAGCACGACGAAAGGTGCCGGTCGCCGCATCCCCTCCCCCGGTCCGTGATTCCTCGATCGCACTGCGAGACAAGGAGAGAACACCGTGAACGCCCCCGCATACACCGAACTCGACAGGATGGGTAACTCACGCTCGGAGCGGTGGGGAGCCCGTATCACGAACTTCCTGATCCACACCCAGGAAGGCAACGGCACGGCCGAATCGCTGGCCGCCTACCTGAACAATCCCGCCAACGGCGTCTCGTACCACTACACGCTCCGCGGTGGCGTCGTGTGCGATGTCGTCGACACCGATTACGCGTCGTGGTCGGTCCTCGACGCCAACAGTCATACGATCAACCTCTGTTTCGCGGGCAGTCGCGCGTCCTGGTCGCGCAACCAGTGGCTCGCGATCGAGGCGGACCTGCGGATCGCGGCCTGGCTGGCCGTACAGGACGCCGGGAAGTATGGTTTCGCCAGTGATGTGATCGCGCCACCGTATTCGCGCGGGGACGGCATCTCCGACCACAGGTACGTCACCGAATGCCTCGGCATCGGAACCCATACCGATGTCGGGTGGAACTTCCCGTGGGCGGTCTTCGAGAGCCATGTCCGCGAGTTCGCGGGTGGTGTGCCGGTGGCGGGTGATATCGATATCAAGGCCGCGTCCTCACCGTGGCTGGGCAAGCGCCTCGGCACCGGGGAGGAGATGCGGACAGCCGACGGCGTCGGGCGGTTCGTGCAGTTCGAACACGGATACATCTATTGGCATCCGTCGACCGGCGCGCATCCGATCCCGGCATCACTGTTCGACAAGTACGCCGAAACCGGCTGGGAGGCCGGACCGCTGGGCTATCCGATCACAGACCACACCGTGCTCCGCGACACGGCGAACCTCGAATGGGGAGAAGTGCAGGGGTTCCAGAACGGCGCTCTCTACCGACGCAACGGCAAACCGGCCTACCGGGTGCACGGCGAGATCCGTGAACGGTGGAACCGCACCGGATTCGAGAACGGGGCGCTCGGCTGGCCGATCTCCGACGAGATCGCCTACGACACCGCGACTTACCAGGAATTCGACAACGGCCGCATCTACTGGACCCCGAAACCGACACTCGCCCTGCGAACCACCTCGGGTCGCGACGAACCGCTGCGTGACAGCGCCTGAATCCCGGCTACGGCAGTCCGACCTGGACCACGGGGACGCCGAGGATATCGGTGACGATCCCCTCCAACGCGCCGACCACATCGGTGGTCTGTTCGGCGGGAGTACCGAGGGTTTGCGCGGCCACCGAGAATCCGGGTCCGAACGAGGCGGAGGCGACCTCCTGCGGCGGCAGATCGGACCAACCCCATTTGCTGCCCTGAACGCCGGGCAGTTCGGAAGTGCCCCAGTCCTGTACGGTGCCGTCGGCGGCGACCGGCGACGCGGTGGCCATCCAGTCGAGTATCGGCGAATCCGGATCCGCGGTCTGCTTGGCGCGGAGGAAATCGGCGATATCGGCGGTGCTGGTGGTCGAGGTACCCCAGTCGGCGGACTGTTGCGTGTCCTGTAGGCCGTATTCCGCGGCGGTCGCGCCGATGGCCTGCGGATACTTCGTCGCGATGGCATCCGCGGCGGAATCGTCGGAGAAGCGGATCATGCGTTCGGTGTAGGCGCGGTCCTCGGCGGACCCGTCACCGTGGCGCAGGGCGTAATCGGCCAGATAGAGCTTGGCCATCGACAGCGCGCTGCGCGATTCGTGTTCGTTGGCGGTCCCCCATTCCATCCCCATGGGGGTGCGCAGCGATATCGCGCTGCGCGGTGGAACGGATCCCGGTGCCGTACCCGGCTCCGGAGCCGGTTGCGCGGACGCCAGAACCGGCGCCGCGCCGAAAGAAGCGGAAGCGATCAGGATCGCCATCGCCACCGTCCGGTAGCCCATGGTCTTCTCCCTCGATCATGTGTATGTCCAGCGCCGGAACGGTGCTCCGTGGAGCATTCGCGCGGCGGCGCATACATTCGAGGCTACTTCACAGCTAACAGTCGTGTACTCGGAAAAGCTCGACCGCACGGACTACCGGCAACATCCGACCCCGTACGGTGCGGTCCTCACGACGTGGTCGCCGTCGTGAGGACCGTACCCGACTCAGCCCTTGACCAGCTGCGGGGCCGTCGCTTCGGACTCGTCGACCGGTTCGGGCGCTGCGGCGCGGTTCGGGAGCAGCACCGCCGTGACGATCACGACGAGTGCCATTGCGGCGCAGACCAGGAAGGCGAGGCGCATACCGTCGAGGTGCGCGCCGACGGCGTCGACACCGTCCGCGACCAGCGCGGTGCTGCGCGCCGACATCACCGTCACGACCAGGGCCGTACCGAAGGCGGCGGCGACCTGTTGCAGGGTGCCCAGCATCGAACTGCCGTGCGCGTACAGATGCTGCGGGAGCGCACCGAGGCCGAGGGTGAAGACCGGGGTGAAGGTCGCGGCCATCGACACCATCATGACGACGTGCAGGATCAGCAACTGCCAGTACGGCATGGTCATCGAGATCTGGGTGAACCCGGCCAGTGACAGGGCGATTCCGATCGAGCCGGGAATCACCAGCGGACGTCCGCCGAACCGATCGAACAGCCTGCCGACCGACGGTCCGAGCAGGCCCATCACCAAGCCGCCCGGCATGACGAGCAGGCCGGTCTCCAGCGCGCTCAGGCCGCGCAGATTCTGTAGGTACAGCGGCAGCAGGATCATCGATCCGAGCATCGCCATGAACGCGACAGACATCAGGATCAGAGCCTTGGTGTAGGTGCCCGCCAGCAGTACGCGAAGGTCCAGCAGTGGCGTACCCGTGCGCTGCAGGCGCAGCTGCCGGAACACGAACGCGATGATGAGCGCCGCGCCACCGGCGGCGATCAGCACCGGACCGGTGACGTTGCCGGTCTCGAATTTGCTGAGGCCGAACACCAGGCCGCCGAAACCGAACGCCGCCAGGACCACGCTGGCCCAGTCGATGGCTCCCGCCTGCGGTTCACCGACGTTCTCGAGCTGACGCAGACCCGACCAGGTGATGATTCCCGCGATCGGCAGGACGAGGACGAACAGCCAACGCCACGAGCCGACCTGCAGCACCAGGCCCGAGACCACCGGCCCCATCGCGGGCGCCACCGAGATGGCGAGGGTGACGTTGCCCATCACCCGGCCGCGATCCTGTTCGGGCACCACCGTCATCAGGGTGGTCATCAGCAGCGGCATCATCACCGCGGTGCCGCCCGCTTGGATGATCCGCCCGACGAGCAGTACCGCGAACGACGGCGCGACGGCGGACAGCGCGGTCCCCGCCATGAACACCCCCATCGCCACCGCGTACGCCCGTCTGGTGGTGACGCGCTGGAGGAACCAGCCGGTGGTCGGGATGACCGCGGCCATCGTCAGCATGAAGGCGGTGGACACCCACTGCGCCGCGCGCTCGGTGACCTCGAGATCCGCCATCAACCGCGGGATCGCGTTGATCATGATGGTCTCGTTCAGGATCACCACGAACGTCGCGAGCACCAGGATCCGGATGACGGTCGGTGTCCGCCCTCCCGATACGGGAGCGGATGGTTCGGCGGACATCGAATACCTCCGGGTTGGCACATTGACAGAAGGGACGTGGCACCGGGTCCACGGATCGTGTTCCGGCGCCACAGCGATGAAGACGGACCGAGCTACTCGAACTCATCGGGCACGGGTCAGTGTTCCGGGTGGCACCGACAGGAATCACGCGATTTTCCACCTACCGACGGGGCGTGCTACCGGTTCCTTCCTGGTAGTCAGCGGTTTTTGGCGTAAATCGGCATCGGATAGTGACTCTGGTCACGGGCAAGATCTATAATTTAGTGCGCATATGAACGTATCGGCATAGGTTAGCTGAGCGGGATCGACAGCGCGGCGGTGATCACCGCGCGCACCGGGCTGTTGCCCGATCGGCTCAGCAGCACCTCGCGGACCGCTCGGCCGAAGATCAGCGGTTGCCCCGCACCCCACAGCAATCCGCGGAGGGGACGCACCGTTCGCAACTGCCCGCTGCTACCGACCTCCCGCACCATCACTGCCGTTGATCGCGAACTTCGGCGGGCGCCCGGTCATGCGCCCGCCGAAGTTCCCGTCCGCACCGACCGGTATTCGACTACACCGGTCGGTCGATCACGACGACACGCGACGTCCGACCACTCCCCTACCGCCGCACCAAGGCCCGAGCTCGTCTGCTGCGCCACCCCGGGGCCGGCCTCCCCTGCGGCATCCGGGGCCGATCTCCCCTACCGTGGCGGCTACCGCCGGACATGATCATGGTCCTGCCCGCGAGCGGTCTGTGGTCGTCCGGCATCGTCCGGGGCTCCCCCCTGTGCGTCCCGGACCGGCCGACCATTGGGGGCGGCGGGCCGTGACCGGGAACTACTCGACGTGCTCGCTCGACCGACAGGTCATTACCACAAGCTTTCCAGTGCACCTTACAGTAAGTCGCCGCACCACATTGGGCACACCATGTCCGACTTGCCCGCGACCGGGCGTGTCGGGCATGATCTGGGCAGTCGGCAATCGAGTATCGGCGGCCGACCGCGCAGCAGCGAACAAGGACCATGTATCACGCTGCGAGACTGGGCATTTCGAGCGGATCGAGTCGTCCCGACCGCCGCTCGGCGATCACACCCGCTCCGAAACTCCCGCACTGCCGTCGCGGCGCCGGTGGATCACGTCGCGAAGGCATTTCGACGATTTTCGTGGAAAGGCCCGCTGTCGATGATGCCCTACGCACCCGAGCGCCGCGCTTTCGTTCACGCGAACAGCAGACTGGCCGAACATCTGTGCGGCCTGCACGTCACCGACCTCACCGTCGCGCGCGCACGGCGATTACAGAAGATCCACGGCGAACACCATCCCGACGACTGTCTTATCCACCTGGCGGCCGCCGCGATGCTGCTCGAGTACCGCTCCCGTTGACGCAGCGCGCGGTGGCCGGGGACCGCACCGTCCCCGGCAACCGCACGGCGTGCCCACCGATCACCGGTTGGTCTGCGGGATTTCGATACTGATCGTCGGCTGGAGTTCGTTCAGGTAGAACAGCGCGAACCGCCGCAGGAACTCGTCGAACAGCCAGTAGGTCTCCTTCGCCAGCGGAACGATGGGCAGCGCACCCTCGCGCACCGCGATGAACGGTCCCCAGGCCACCTGGAGCAGCGGACTCCACACCGGCTCCCTCGCGATATAGAGCGAGTCGGCGATCTTGTCGCCCAACAGGAACCGCGTGAACGCGCCGAGTACGCCCCTGCTCAGGATGGTGAGGTCGATATTCGCGCCGAGATCGAGCAGGATGTCGGCGAGTTTGATGCCTTCCGGCGTCGCGGCGATGATCGGGTCGAGCACCTGGGTGGCCTGGGAGTTCGCCTCGCCCCACGAGTTCGGGATGTACTCGTCGCGGACGCCGAGCATATGCGCGGCCACCTGCCACGAGTGCAGGAAGCCCTCCGACTCGTTGGCGGGAATCGGCACCTTCCACGCGGTGAGGTGCCGCATGACCGTGGTCGGCAGACTGTGCCAGGTGACCATGATGTCGTTCTGACTGATCGGGATGCCCTCCTCGGCGACCCGGGTCCAGTGCGGCGACTGCGGCAGCAGGTGACGCACGGCCGCGTGCACCAGCCTGGTCTTGACACAGGTGACGACCATTTCCCCGTCGGGCCCATAGGCATTGGCCGTGCCGATGTCGTAGCCGAGTTTGGCGGTCTTGGAGATGCGGTCCTTCATGTCCGCGCCGCCCTTGGAGTAGTAGACCGCGCGCGCCTCCTTGGGGATGACGGTACTCATCATTCCGCTGGCGAGGCCGTACAGCACACCGAGGTAGAGGCCGCGTTTCTCGTTGAACGCGATGGCGGAGCCCAGTTTGCCCTGGTCGGTCCACGACGGTAGTTGGCGGGCGTATTCCATGAAATCCCGCAACTCGGTGGGCAATCCGGCGGGCAGCGGCTGGCCGTTACGGGTCCAGGTCCGCAGGAGATTGTTGATATCGGCGACATTGTGATTGTCGAGCAGGTTGGCGACGACGGGGTCGGCCTCCTCGTCCCACACTCCCATCGGGTCGGCGCCCTGCCCCGCGCCCGCGATCGACCCCTGCGGTGACCACGTCCACGGCTCCGCTCGGGCGGGCGTGACGAGGGCCAGCGCGCCCATCGCGCCGAGCGCGGCCCCGCCGATCTTGAAGGCATTGCGCCTGTTCAATTCGTCCATCGTTCGAACACTCCTCATTGAGCAACATCTCTTCGCACGACAGGGCCCTGACACTCCGCCGTATCACGAGAATTATCAGTAACTTAACAGAGCCTCTGGGACAGCGCGCGGTATCCGAGAAATTTTTCCCGCTCCGTCGTCGAGACGACCGCGCGGCGGCGAAAGGTTGCTGTCGGCGAGATCGAATTGCCTGTTGATCAGCTGTTTCGATCCACAGGCCCGGATGCCCGCGGCAGCGCCAACGATGCCCGAACGCGGCGCATCTCCCGCGTCGCAGCTATCGCACCATTGGAGAATCAGTGATCGCTTATAAGCTCGGACGGTGTCGGCGTACCGGACAGTTGCGCCATCTCACGTTCGATCGCCGCGGCGGGCTCGGACAGTCCCGCCCCGCGAAGGTCCGCGACGCGCCGGATCACCGCGGCGGCACCGTATTCGCGAACGATGTCCGCGAGGCCGATCCGATGTGGCCCGCGACGGGCCGTCGACGTTCCCATCGAACCTCCTGACGCCGTACGCGGTCGCTCACGTGGCCGAGTCCGCACACAGGGGTGACATCCACGCGGCTCACCCTTTTCGCCGGTCGGCTCGAAGTATCGAGCCGGACCCGGTAGCTATATGTTACTCAGAATTCCAGCAATGGAAACGGGTTGCTGGAAACATTCCACCGAGGTCACGCGGTCGGCAACAGGCCGAAAGGAGGGCATAAGCACGGTGCGATGTCTCCGGGATGGACGACGTCACCGAAAGTCGATCCGAGTTCCCCTTCGTCCGGTAAGTTATCAGCTGTTCCAGGCTTGTTCGGGCATAATATCCGCCTGCTCCGCCCGAGTTCGCGGTCCTCGGGCCCGGCACCAGTACGCGAAACGGCACCCCCATGAGCATCGAAGAAGCCCGCCGAATCACGACGGGCACCCAGGTCCACGAGATCATCAACTACTTCGGCAAATGCCTACACTGCGGATATCCCGCCACCGCGTCGATCCACGTCACCACCTACGGCGACGGCACCGAATCGACGCGGGCACTGGCGACATGCGCGTCGCCCTGCGGCTGGACCGGCCCCGCGTCCCCGACCACCATGAGCGGACAGCCCCCGGTGACCAGGAGGCGACGCGATACCGCGTGACCTCGCCTCAACCCAGGGCGCTCCCCGCCGGACACCTCGGTGTGACAGGCAGGCGCATCACGCCCGCCGATGACGGACAGTGTCGGCGGGTGGGAGAATCGCGGCGATTCAGTCCCTACGACACGCGCGGCGCATACCGTGGCAGGCGTGTGCGGCAGTGGTGAGGCGAGATGAGTCGCCCCCGCGTGGTGATCGCCGGACTCGGCGACACCGGGGTCCTGACCGCGATCCGAGCGGCGGCCCATGCCGACGTCGTGGGTATCTCGGACAAACCCGTGCTCGTCAGCGGTCAGGAATTGGGTGTGCGGCTCAGCAGGCCCGAGGACTGGGCCCGCGAATACTGGATTCCGTTCGACAGGTTCCGCGGTCTCGATCGCGTGCACACGATCCACGGCACCCTCACCGGAGTCGACCTCGCCGCGCGAAAGGTGTTCCTGCGCGGTGACGCGGCGGACACGATCGCGCAGCCCTACGACGCGCTGGTCATCGCGACCGGTGTCTCCAACGGGTTCTGGCGCAGGCCGGGTGTGCGGACCGCCGAGCAGATCGGCGCCGAACTCCGGGGCGCCAACGACCGACTACGCGGCGCGTCGTCGGTCCTGGTGATCGGCGGCGGTGCCGCGGCGGTGAGCAGTGCGGCCAACCTGGCGCGCGCCTGGCCGGACAAGCGGGTCGACCTGTACTTTCCGGGCGAGCGGGCGCTGCTCGGGCATCACCCCCGGATCTGGAGCCGGATCCGGCGACGTCTCGATGAATTCGGCGTCGGCGTCCATCCGGGACACCGTGCGCTGATCCCCGACGGTTTCGCCTGCGACGAGATCACCGCCGAACCTGTCGAATGGTCGACCGGCCAACCGGCCACGACCGCCGACGCCGTCGTGTGGGCGACAGGCCGCGTGCGCCCCAACACGAACTGGCTGCCCGCCGAACTGCTCGACGACCACGGTTTCGTCCGCGTCACCCCCGAACTGCGCGTCCCCGACCATCCCGAGGTCTTCGCGATCGGCGACGTCGCCGCCACCGACCCGCTGCGGACCTCCGCGCGCAACAGGGCCGACACCCTGCTCGCGCACAATCTCCGTGCACTCTTCGAGGACCGCGCGCCGCGCGGATATCGCCCGCCGCAACGGAAGTGGGGCTCGGTCCTCGGCCCGCAACCGGACGGACTGGAAGTCTTCACACCCGGCGGCCGGGCCTTCCGATTCCCCGCGTGGTCGATCGACCGGGTGCTGATGCCGTGGATCGTGCGCCGCGGCATCTATCGGGGCGTCCGCCGCAACGACCCGTTCGGCTGACCGGCGGGACACGATTGCGGTCACCGACAGATCTTGTCGGTCCCGCCTGTCATCCTGGGGTCGAGCGGTCGACGACACGGGAGGCGACGGTGGGCGAGGACGCATTCGACACGGGCGAATTCATGCCGGTGTGGATCGCGGCGTCCCCGATCCTGACGGGATTCACCGCCTCTCTCGCCGGCCGAGACGACCTCGGTCGCGAGGACCGCGGAACGTACGGCGACCGCGCCGGGCACTACCTCGCCTGGTTACGCGACACCGGCGGCTACGACGACGCGCTGCACTCCCCGCTCGGGCGGGACCGCGCCGTCGACGCCTACCTCACCACCGCCGTACACGATCACGGAATCGCCGCCCGCACCGTCACCACCGCGTTCACCGTCCTGACCGCGTTCTACCGGTGGCTCGGCCTCGGCACACCCGCGACGCCGCGCGCGATACTCGACCCACTCGCCCCGAACACCCTGTCCCCTATCAACCAGCGGGCGGTGCTGCGGGTCGCCGCCGCGCGCGGGCCGAGAACCTTCGCCATGATCGTCCTCGGACTCGACGTCGGACCACGCAAGACCGAACTCGCCGCCCTCGATCTGACCGGGCTGGATCTGGCCCGCTGGCCCGGCTCCGTGATCCTCACCGATGCCACCGGCGCGACCAGGCGGATGCCGATCCAACCCGGCACCCGCGCCGCGTTGACGGCGTGGCTCAGCGAACGTCGCCGCCTGCTTCACGGCCATCCCGAACAGCGTGCGGTATTCCTCGCCGAACATGCACCCCACCACCGATTGGCCATCCGCACCGTCGATGACGCGATCCGCGCCGTCGGCGTCGACGCCGGGATCGACATCTCGTCCGCCACGCTGCGCGCGACCGCGGAACAACGACTGCGCGGGCAGGGGCTGCCGCTGTCCGTCATCGCCACGCGCCTGGGCCATCACAGGTCCGAGCCGTGGCGCGACCACCCCGCCCCGAGGCCGCGCATCCGGACACAACTCCCCGATCACGAACAACTCGATCTCTTCGGCGATCCCGATCCGTGACCGGTCGGCCGCCGCGGTCAGGACAGGGTGATCGAGTCGCGCAGGATCGCCGGGTCGACGAACGAGTGATCGCGGGGGATCACCGTGTGGTACGGCGCATTTCCGTCGTGATCTTCCGCTGCCTCGGCGAGCCGATCGACCAGTTCGAAGAACAGCGCCTCGACGGGACGGAGACCGTCGATCGTCGCGGTCAGATCGGCGTCGGCGGTGAAACGTGCGCCCTCAGGCCCGATCGTCAGCACCGAGAGCCACCCCTCGCCTCGCGCATCGGGCAGCGTGGCACCGGTTTCCGCCCAGAACACCGCCGTGTCCGGCGCCGGATCGGATTTGAACCGCGCGGTGGCCGCGAGCATGCGCAGTGCCGTGAGCACGAAGGATTCGACGAGCCCGAGGCACATCGAATAGATCTCCAGCGCATCGTCGCGATGGACGACGACACACGTCGTCACACCGCCGTCGCATGCGTCCTCGACGTGATCGGCGAGTCCGTCGCGACAACCTCTGCCGCGATGCCGGAAATACTAGGACTGTCGCAGGGACCGCGCTCGAGAGTCCGGGCTCGGATCCTTCGAGTTCTCGGGCGCGGATGCCGCTGTGCGCGGAATGCACCGAGGCACACCGCGCACCGCGACATCGGATCCGACGGCACCGCTCGACATCCGATACGCCGAAATCCCCGTCGCGCCGGAGCGTGACACCGAGGCGGTCAACCTACCCGTGCCGCCTCGCGAGCCAGGATCCGAGCCCGCTGCTCCTCGAACTTGGCCACATCGCGGGTCAGTTTCTCGACGTACTCGCCGAGTTCGTCGCGGGCGCGTTCGCCGCGCGCGGTGAAGTCGGTGCGTTTGAAGACATTCCAGATCCGCAGTACCGGCAGCAGGACCTCGTCGAGATGCTGACGCAGATCGTAGATTCCGTGTTTGACCATCAGCACACCGTTACGACGCCAGTTGGGCATACCCGTGCCGGGCATGGCGAAGGTCTTCGCGATCCTGGTCACCGATTCCATCGCTTGATCGGGTGCGATGTCGAACGCCGCGCCGGCGACGTTGCGGTAGAACATCATGTGCAGGTTCTCGTCGGCCGCGATGCGCTGCAACATACGCTCCGCGATCGGATCGTCACAGACGGTTCCGGTGCTGCGATGGCTGACCCTGGTCGCCAATTCCTGGAAGGTCACGTAGGCGACCTGGTCGAGCACACCGCCGAAACCGGCGGGCGCGTGTACACCGCGTGTCATGTGCACCATCCGGTCGGTCTCCAACGCGACGGGATCGACCGCGCGGGTGCACACCAGATAGTCGCGCATGGCGATGGCGTGCCGGTTCTCCTCGGCGGTCCAGCGCCCGACCCAGGTGCCCCATGCCCCGTCTCGGGAGAAGTTCTCGGCGATCACCCGGTGATAGGACGGCAGATTGTCCTCGGTGAGCAGATTCGTGATCATCGCGACCTTGGCGACCTCCGACAGTCGCGACTGGTCGGGATCCCAATCCCGCCCACCCATCGCCGCGAAATTCCGGCCTTCGTCCCAGGGGACGTAGTCGTGCGGACACCAGTCCTTCGCCGTGGCCAGATGTCGGTCGATATTCTCCGCGACAACCGGCTCCAATTCCGCGAGGAGGTCGAGTTGCGTCAAGTCCTTTGTCATGCAGCGCCTTTCGATTCGGTGGAGAAAACCACGGAACGTACCGCTGTTCACGCATAACTGACTGTGCGGCCTCGCCGCCCCCACACCATAGACGAACCGCATGGGTTCGGCGCGTACCGTCGACCTGCTGCTTTGTGCCGAGAACCGACCGATCCCGCGATCGACGGACGACAGCTATTCCGAGTGAACAGGCGAGGGCTGTACGAGGACACCGCCGCTGCCACGCGAGGTTTCGGCGGCGATGTTCCGGCGGTGATGGATTCGATTCAGACGCGCACGAGCGCCATATCCCACTGGCCGTGGGGATCTTCCCAGACGGTGACGACCTCGCCGTACTTGATCGGGTTGCTGCCGGGGGCGTCGTCGCGGTCCAGGTCGGCGTCCTCCTCGAGGCGTGCGGCCACCCCCAAGGCGTCATCGAGGGTGCCGTCGGTAGCGATCTTGAGGTAACCGACCCGCCAGTCCCGCGGCGGGGTGCCCAGGTCCCGGCCGAGGACGTACTCGTCGTTCTCGACGATGTAGAAGGAATGACTCCCGTCGATGCTGAGTTCGCTCTCGTACATCGTCAGATCCCGGTGCCGAACCGGGCGCTCGCCACTGAGGACGTCGGAATCCAGCCATTCGTCGAGCTGATCGAGACCGACTTCCCGAACGAAATTGCCCCACGCGTAGAGGGCATATCTGTCTGCTTGGGTCACGACGGAGATAGTACGGTCACCCTGCGACACCCCGGCGGCGGGATCGAGGCACAATGCCACCGTCCCAAGGTGTTTCGCGCATCATCGACATACCCGCGAGACTCCGAAAGCGGCGGACCGGAGATTATCCCGCGACTGACCGCAGGACGCGTCGAGACCCCGCCACTCTCGCCCCAATGGTTCGGGCACTGCGGCCCGGTGACATCTCCGCCGCGGACTCTAAGCATAACCGCACCGTCGCAACATGTTTCACCATGGGTCGGGGCGTATCGAACTCGCGGGCGACGATCACCCGGTCGTGGCAGGCACCTGCACGTGTGGGACCGCCGCCCGGGGGTCGAAGCCTCGGAACGCGAGGCCGATGACGAAACCCGCCGCCTCCTCGAGTTGCCTCGCCCGGTCGAGCCCGCCCAGTACGGCGGGTACGGCGCCCGCATCGCGGATCAGCGTCTCGGTGACGCGCAGCGCGGCCGGATCATCGCCGCAGATCGGCACGATGGCGCGGTCGGCGGTCGGCTCACTCCAGTGCGCGGCGGGGAACAGGTGGAACGCCTTGACGACATGGGCGCCGGGGGCCAGTCCCGCGATGTGCCGTGCGGCCGACGTACCGGTCGGCAGCCGGTGCAGACCGACACCGTGCTCGACCGCGTTGGTCGGGTCGATCACCGTCGTACCGGCCAGTGTCCCAGCGGATTCCGCGTCGCGCAGTACGTCGTCGACGCCGTCGAATGCCACCGCGAGCAGTACCGCGTCCACACCGGCGACAGCGTCGCGCACCGTGGTCGCTCGTACGCCACGACCCAGCTCGGCGGCCAGCGCGCGAGCCTTGTCCGGCGACCGCCCCGCCACCGCGATGTCGTGACCGGCCGCGGCCCAACGCCCGCCCAGCGCCACCGCCATCATTCCCGTTCCCAGAATCCCGATTCGCATCGTGGTCCTCCTGTCGTGTGTCCCGGACCGGGTTTACGGTAGGCGGACCGATTCGCACCGATCGGTGCGAAACAGACGGGTGATCATGGGGCGATGAGCGGATTCGGAAGCGGTGACGACGTGGGCGATCACCGGCAGGAACTGGTCGCCGACTGCCGGTTGCGCGCGGCCACGGACCTGTTCGCGCACACCTGGGATCCGGTGGTGCTCGCCGCGTTGCAGGAGGGCCCACGCCGTCGGGGCGACCTGCGCGCCGGCATCGGCGGAATCAGCGACAAGGCGTTGAGCGAGGCCCTTCGCCGCCTGCTCGGCCACGGCCTGATCGAGCGCCTGGGCTACCGGCAGGCGCCGCCACGTGTCGAATACGCGCTCACCGAACTGGGGGCGAGCCTGGTCGACGGGCCGATGAGGGCGCTGGGCGCGTGGATCGATGACCACGGCGACGCACTCCTCGCCGCCCAGGACGACGCTCCCCGACGATTGCGCGAGTCGGGCAGCAGGGCGTCGGCGTGACATCGCCTCGCCCACTACCCACCGGAGGCTGTGAATTCGCCGGTGTGCCTGAACATTTCGTCACGAGTCTTGCATCGCCACCGGCGCGCCCAGCACCGCGCGTGACCGTCTCAGGGGCGGCGGGCCGGTTCCGACAGTCGTGATCGTCGTCGATTCCCGGACGGTGATAGCCTCGACCGCACCGGTCCCCCGATGTCCATAACTCGCCGATACCGACGCGGGGACGCAGGTAGAGGGTAAAAATTGGCCTGACCCAAACCCTCTGGGAGCCATCGGGAATATGTCAGAGTTGCCCGATTATGACCGATGCGTTCCGTTCGGCTGCAGCTGGGGCCGATTCTCTGATCTCCACCACTACCGGTCGTCGCGGCTTCCTGGCACTCGCCGGAGCCGTCGGCGGCTTGCTGCTCGTTGGCTGCAGCGCCGACGGCAACTCCGCCGTGAACACGACCAGCGGGGGCACCCCCGTCCGGGGCGGCACCCTGAAGTTCGCCTGGCTCGGCGCGCCCGAGTCCATCGACCCCCAGGTCAACAGCAGCTTCGCCGGTGCCAACTTCTCCAACAACATCGTGGACCGACTCCTGTTCCAGGACCGCGACACCGGTGCGCTGAGCCCGTGGCTGGCCACGAAGTGGGAGTACAACGACACCATCACCGAATACACCTTCACCCTGCGTGAGGATGTGACCTTCAGCGACGGAACGAAATTCGACGCGACGTCGGTCAAGAACAATCTCGACCAGTTCTACTTCGGCGACGAGGCGCTGAGTATCAAACCCAACGGCAAGAGCTACCTGGGCCCATACAAGGAAACCCAGGTCGTCAGCGACTACGTCGTCAAGGTGTTGTTCAACGCGCCCAACGCGAGTTTCCTCCAGCTCACCGCCCACAGCGGAACGGGCAATATCAGCTTCCTGGCGGACCGGACCCTGAAATCCTCGGCCAAGGATCGGCTGAATCCGGCCAATGTGATCGGCACCGGGCCCTTCGTCGTCACCGAATACGTACCGAAGGAACGCACCGTCATCGTTCGGCGCGAGGACTACAGGTGGTCCCCGCCCGCACTGAAGCACGACGGACCGGCCTACCTGGACAAGATCGAGTTCATCACGATCCCCGAGGCGAGTGTGCGCGTGGGCGCGCTCCAGTCCGGGGATGTCCCCGCCTCGTTCGACATCCTGCCCACCGACGAGAAGGTTGTCACCGCACAGGGTTTCGAACTCACCTCGCGAACGGTCCCCGGCTTCACGCTGGGCTGGCAGTTCAACCTCAGCCTGGCGCCGACCGACGATATCAATGTCCGGCGGGCGATCGTGGCGGCCACCAATCGGGCCGGATACAAGAAGTCACTGCTCTCGCCGTCGGAGGGCGAAGCCCATTCGGTCCTCACCGATAAAGTCCCCGGCTTCGTCGACTACAGCCAGGGTGCGCTGAAATACGACCCGGAGCGGGCCAAGAAGCTGTTGGAAGACGCGGGGTGGAAACCGGGCGCCGACGGAATCCGCGAGAAGAACGGCGTCAAACTGAAACTCAAAGGCACCGGCAATATCCTGGTGCCCGATGCCCGGGTGACCTACGAGGCGACCCAGGCCGCGTTGAAGGCCATCGGCATCGATGTCGAGATCGTCTTCGACTCGCAGAACATTCCCGCCAAGCAGATCACCGCCGAATTCCACCTGGCGAATATCAATCGGGCCCGCAACGACGTGGCGGTGCTCAACACCCAGTTGAATCCCGATCGGGGCAACGGCTCGGTCATCCCGGAGAACCATCCGGATCGCGCGCGGATCGTGAAGACCTTCAACGCGCTCGACACCGCCATCGGCGCGGCGCAGATCCCGCTGGCCAAGGCCGTGCAGGATCTCATCCACGAAGAGTTCGTACTGGTCAACCCGCAGTTCCAGACCTCGCAGGTCGCCGCGACCAAGGGTGTGGGAAATATCTATCTCGACGGTTCGGGCCGACTGCTGTTCGTCGACTCCTGGGTGAGCGGAAAGTGACGTGCTGCGCTACGTCTCGCTGAAACTCGGCCGCGCGCTGATCGTGGTGTGGGGGGCCTTCACGGCCTCCTTCATCCTGCTCTATCTCCTGCCGACGAGCCCGATCGAATTGCTGTTCCCGCCGGATGAGCGCGCCACCATCGATCCGCAGGCGTTCGCGCAGATGGAGCGCGCCTACGGATTCGACGAGCCGGAGTGGCGGCAGTATCTCGACCGCCTGCTCGCGGCGCTGCGCGGCGATTTCGGGACATCGGTGAGCACCGACCAACCGGTCGTCGACGCGATCGGCGACGCACTGCCCAAAACCGTCGTCCTCGCGGCGGCCGCGCTGGTGGTGGCGGTGTTGTTCGCACTCGCCGTCGCCTGGGTCGCCACCTATCTCAGGTCGGCGTGGCTGCGGAATCTGATCGCGAGCGTCCCGCCACTGCTCGTGTCGTTCCCCAGCTTCCTGCTCGGGCTGATCATCATCAAGATCTTCTCGTTCCAGCTCGGCTGGTTCCCGCCCATCAGCAGTCAGGGCTGGAAGGGTCTGGTACTTCCCGCTGTGGCTCTGGCGATTCCGGTCTCCGGACCGATCGCCCAGCTGCTGCTGCGCAACTTCCACACCGAATACGCGTCGCCCTATGTCCTGACCGCCTACAGCAAGGGCCTGCGCAAAGGCGCCGTGATCAACACCGAGGTGCTGCGCAACGCGAGCCTGCCCGCACTGACCCAGGGCGGCATCATCGTCGGCGAACTGCTCGCGGGCGCGGTGATCACCGAGACGATCTTCTCCCGTGCGGGCATCGGCAGGCTGACCGAACAAGCCGTTCGGGCACAGGACGTTCCGATCGTCCAGGGCATCGTCATGTTCGTCGCGCTCTGCTTCGTGACGGTGAATTTCCTCGTCGACATCTCCTATCCGCTGATCGACCCGCGGCTGCGAGCGGTGCCCGAGAGGGGCGTGACCACGTGACCATCAGTCTCGAGAAACCTACGCGGGCCGACCGGCAACCGGCCGACATCGACGGCGGACCCACCGTCGATGTCTCCGCGCCGGCCCAGCCGCCGCGGCGTCGGTTCGGGGTCCTGCACCCCGTGCTTGCCCAGCCCGGTCTGACGCTGGCCGTCGTCGTGGTGCTCGCCGCCCTGGCCTTCTGTGTCGTACCCGGGGTTCTCACCTGGAACGATCCCTATCTTCCCGACACCGACGTCATCCTCGTCGGGCCCAGTGCCGAGCACCCGTTCGGCACCGACCGGCTCGGTCGTGACATCTACACGCGCACGGTGTACGGGACCGTCATCACGATGTCGGCCACACTGCTCGCGGTGTCCATCGCGTTCTTCATCGGGACGGCGCTCGGGCTGGTCGCGGGCTACGTGCGCGGGATCGTCGATCCGATCGTGATGCGCGTGGTCGACGTGCTGCTCTCGGTGCCGGGCCTGCTGCTGACGATGGTCGTGGTGGCCGCGCTCGGCTACGGCACCACCAATGTCGCTGTCGCGGTCGGCATCTCGTCGGTGGCGAATTTCGCCCGGGTGATGCGGGCCGAAGTCCTCAAGGTGACGCAGGCGGATTTCGTCGAGGCCGCGGCCAGTATCGGCACGCCCCGACTCGCCATTCTGCTGCGTCATGTCCTGCCGAATTCGCTGAGTTCGGTGGTCTCGTTGATCCCCCTGCAATTCGGTTCGGCGATTCTCGCGATCGCGGCACTGGGCTTCCTCGGCTTCGGCGCGCCGCCACCGCAACCCGAATGGGGTCTGCTCGTCGCCGAGGGACGTGACCTGCTTGCCGTCGCGCCGTGGATCTCGCTGTTCCCCGGCGCCGTCATCCTGCTCGCGGTGCTCGCCAGCAACCGGATCAGCCGTGCCTTGCAGCCGGACAGGGAGTCCTGATGTCGCTACTGTCCTTCACCGATGTGGAGATCTGGTACAAACGCCGCGGTGAGCAACCCCACCGCGCGGTCGCGGGTATCTCGCTGACCGTCGAGCCGGGCGAGCTGGTCACCATCGTCGGCGAATCCGGTTCGGGCAAGTCGACATTGATCCGTTCGGCGATCGGCCTGCTGCCCGCCACCTGCCGCATCAGCGGACAGATCCGTCTCGCGAGCGCCGATGTCGCGGGCTGGTCGCACAACAGGTTCGCGCGTTACCGGGGCAGCTACGTCGGCTACATCCCGCAGGATCCCGGTGTCTCGTTGAATCCGGTCAAACCCGTCGGCCGCCAGATCGAGGACGCGCTGCGCAACCGGCTGCGCGGACGCCGGTTGCTGCCCTTCGGCAACGGAGCCCACAATCAGCGCATCCGCTCCGAGGCCTTCCGGTTCCTCGAGTTGGCAGGGCTCGCGGCGCCCGAGGAGATCTACGCCAAGTATCCGCACGAACTCTCGGGTGGGATGAAGCAGCGGGTGCTGATCGCGATCGCGCTGTCCGGTGAGCCGAAACTACTCCTCGCCGACGAGCCGACGAGCGCGCTCGACGTCACGGTGCAGAAGCAGATCCTCGACCACCTGGATTTCCTGCGCGCGGAACTCGGTATCGGAATCCTGCTGGTGACCCACGACCTCGGGGTCGCGCTCGACCGCGCCGATCGCATCGTCGTGATGCGCGACGGGGCCACCGTGGAGGAGGGCACCGGCGGTGAGATCCTGCGCGACGCGCGCCACGACTACACCCGTCGGCTGCTGGACGCGGCCCCCGGACTGCACACCGGACGGCTGACACCGCGCCCGATCGATCTCGACACGGTGCGGCTCGCACGGGCCGCGACCGGTGATCACGTGCGCGGCACCGCCGAGTACGCCATCGAGGTCACCGATATCTCGAAGAGTTTCACCACTTACCGCGGTGGCGTGGAACGGTCGGTCCGGGCCGCCGACGGGGTGTCCTTCCGCGTCGCTTCCGGCACCACCCACGCATTGGTCGGTGAGTCCGGTGCGGGGAAGTCGACCATCGCCCGGATCGTCGGCGGACTGGCCTCGGCCGACAGCGGACAGGTGCGACTGCTCGGGCAGACCGAGCAGTGGAGCCGCAAACGGCTGAGCCGCAGCCTGCAATTCGTCTACCAGAATCCGTATACGTCGTTGAACCCGCGCTTCGACGTGGCCGATCTGGTGACCGAGCCGATCCGGGTGCACCGCAAGGATATCGGGCGGCGTGAGCGGCGCGAAATCGCGCTGCAACTGCTCGACGGAGTGCGGCTGCCGCGCGAACACGCCGAGCGCAAGGCCGGTGAACTCTCCGGCGGGCAGGCCCAGCGGGTCGCGATCGCGCGGGCGCTGTCACTCGAGCCGGAGATCGTCATCCTGGACGAGGCGGTGTCGGCCCTCGACGTCTCCGTCCAAGCCGAGATCCTGCAATTGCTCGCCGACCTCCAGGCGGCCTATTCGCTGACCTACCTGTTCATCACCCACGACCTCGGCGTCGTGAAACTGTTCGCCGACACGGTGTCTGTGCTCAGGGGCGGGCAGGTGGTGGAGTCGGGGACCGCCGAGCAGGTCCTCGGTGATCCGCGGGTGGATTACACCAGGCGCCTGATCGAATCGGTCCCCGGCTCACACCTGACGGTCTGAGCCCGGACGATCACCCTCACGATACGGAGTAGTCGCTGTGACCACACATCTGAACCATCCCGTGACCGCGACGCGCACCGATCGTGTGCCGCCCGCGCTCGATTCCGACGAGCTCGCGGCGGTGATCGAGGAGATCGCCGTCGACGCCGCGCGCAGGCGCGCCGAGGGTGGCGGTCGCCCGGAGCGGGCGCTCGCGCTGGCCAGGGAACATCTGCTCGGCGCGGTGCGCGTACCGAAGGAGGCGGGCGGAGCCGGATACAGCCTGCGCGATTTCTTCGTGCTCGCCATCCGCCTGGCCGAAGCCGATCCCGATGTGCCCCATATCCTTCGCGGACACTGGGGTACGACCGAGGAGGCCTTGCGGACACGCGACACCGACCGCGGCGCCGGGCTGCTGCGATCGATTCTCGACGGCAAGATCTTCGCGGGCGCGCAATCTGAGCTCTCGGGTCAGCCCGGTGTCTACACCTACGACACCACGCTCACCGCCGACGGCGCGAATTTCCGGCTCAACGGCCGGAAGTTCTACAGCACCGGCAGCTCCTACGCCGACTACCTGCGGATTTCGGCGAACAACGAAGCGGGCCAGCAGATCAGCGCGACGGTACCGGCCGATCGCGACGGTGTGATCCACGTCGACGACTGGGACGGCGTCGGTCAGCGCGAGACCGGCAGCGGCACCACGATATTGGACAATGTGGTCGTCCTTCCCGAGGAGATCGGTGAATTCCGCCGCACACCGGTGTCGGGCAAGCCGAGGGCGCCGCAGGCGCATCTGCTGATGCACGCGATCGGCGCGGGCGTGCTGCGCGCGCTGACGGCCGAGACCGCGACGCTGCTGCGCACCCGCACACGGTCGTATTCGTGGGGCAATACCGAACTGGCGCGCGAGGATCCGCAATTGCTCGCCGTCGTCGGGTCGCTGTCGAGCACCACCTTCGTGGTCGAGGCCGCCGTACTCGCGGCCGCCGACGCGCTCGACACGGCGACACTCCATCTCTGGGAGCACGGGGTGGCCGACGACGCACTGGAATTCGCGGCATCGTTCCAGACCTCGCAGGTCAAGGTGGCCGTCGAACAGATCGCGCTGCGGGCTGCCTCGGAGGCGTTCGACGCGGGCGGCGCGTCGTGGACGCGCCAGTCGGTGCATCTGGACCGGCACTGGCGCAATCTGCGGACGCTGTTCTCCCACAATCCCACGGTCTACAAGGCCCGTGTCGTCGGTGATGTCGTCGTCAACGACGCGGATCTCCCGAGCGTCGGATTCTTCTGACGCCCGGGGAATCTCGCCCCCGCGAGGGGTGCCGTCAGCCTCGGACGTACGGCACCCCGAACCGCTCGCGCAGCGTGTTCTCGCCGTATTCGCGACGGAAGATCCCTTTCTTCTGCAACAGCGGGACCACGTGCTCGATGAACAGTTCGAGACCGCCCGGCAGCGTGTCGAATTGGATGACGAAGCCATCGGCCGCGCCGGTCCGGAACCATTCCTCGAGGTCGTCGGCGACCTGTTCGGCGCTGCCGACGAGATTGCGATGGCCTTGGCGGCCGTCGGCGGCGAGTTCGCGGACGGTGCGGTGCCGGTTGCGTTCCAGGTACAGCCTGGCGGCGGTGTCGAAGCCGACCGAACTGTAGGTCCCGCCGGTCGGTTCGAGCAGTTCCAGCGGGAAGGGCCGATCCGGGTCGAGCGCGGCGGGGTCGACACCGACCCATTTGGCGAACTTCTCCAACTGTCCGCCGACCGGTCCGACGATCTCGTCGTGTTCGGCGATGCGGCGGCGCGCTTCTTGCTCGGTCGAGCCGATGACGGGGTTGATCCCCGGCATGATGGCGATGCTGTCGGGTGAGCGACCGTAGCGGGCGACGGCGGCCATGAGTTTCGCGTAGTACTCGCGGGCGGGCTCGATGTAGAGCGCGGAGGTGAACACCGCGTCGGCGAACCGCGCTGCCAGGTCGAGGCCGCCTTCCGAGCCGCCGGCCTGGGTGATCAGCGGACGCCCCTGCGGCGACGGCGGGAGTTGCAGTGGTCCGGCGACCGAGAAGTGTTCTCCCACATAATCGATCGGCTTGATCAGGCTGCGGTCTACCGCGATTCCGGTCGTCGGATCGAGGACGAGCGCGCCCGGCTGCCAGCTGTCCCAGAGCGCGGTCACGACCTCGACCGCTTCCAGCGCGCGCCCGTACCGTGTGTCGCGGTCGGGCAGGTCGCTGAAGCCGTAGTTCAGACCTTCCGGCTTGTTGCGGCTGGTCACGACATTCCAGCCGATCCGTCCGGCGGAGAGGTGATCGAGCGAGGCGAAGGTCCGCGCGATGCCGTACGGGTGGTGGAAGGTGGTCGAGTACGAGCCGACGAGTCCGATCCGGGAGGTCGCCGCGGCCATCGCCGACAGCGTCACGATCGGGTCGAGACCGGAATTCGGGTAGCCGTCCGGATGGAGGAACGAGTTGTCGGCCATGAACGCGGTGTCGAAGAGTCCCGCCTCGGCGATCCTGGCGATGTTCGCGTAGTGGGCCGGATCGAAGAAGGCACGCCGATTGGCCTCGGGTAGCCGCCATGCGGCCGGATGCGCGCCGGAGGCGATCACATTGACATTGAGATGCAGGGTTCGTTCGGACATGGTGATCGACCTCAGTTGACGTATTGCTCGAAGCGGGCGGCACGGACCCGCGGGGATAGCCCGCGGACCTGGAGGAACAGCGCGGCGCGGGCACGCACCTGCGCGATGTTGTCGGTCAGCAGCCCCTGACCTCCGCTGGCGACCAGACCGGCGGCGGTCGCGCGCACCGCGAGCGCGTCCAGTTGGGCGCGCCACTGCGGTTCGGGTCGAGGGGTGATGGCGGCGTGCTCGAGTTCTTCGCGCAGCCGGATGAGCGACGGGTCGCCGGGATGCGCGGTGAGCGCGTCGACCAGGGCGGCCCGTGCCAGTCCGATCGCGCCGATCGACGGCAGCCGCGGTTCCTTGTCGTCCGCGGGCTTGCCGCGATCGTTGGGGTGTACGGAGCCGTCGAGTGCGTTCCACGCCTCGATGTCGACCACCTCGGTGACGTATTCGTCCGGGAGGAGGTAGTCGCGCAGTGTCAGGGTGACGGTGCGTGACCCCTGAACCGCGGCCAAACGCAATGGCACGGCCTCGACTCCGGGTGCGGTCAGGTCTCCGACGCCGAAGACATAGGTGGAGTTCTGTTCGTCGACCGCGCCCAGCCAGGCGGTGTCGACGAAACCCCAGCCCGACAGCCAGCGCACGACACCGTCGATGCGGTACCCGCCGGGCACCTTCCTCGCGATCGTGCTCGGCCGGTGCGGCCACTGGCGGATCTGAGCGAATCCGGCGCCGCCGATCCGTTCGCCCGCGGCGAGTTTCGGCAACAGCGCCAGCGCCTGCGGGGATTTCGATTTCAGTATCTGGCCGACCGGTCCGCCGTGCTGGGTCAGCGCGAGCGCCGTCGACGGATCGGCGCCGAACAACAGGTCGTCGGCGGCGTTCTTCACGGCGGCGGGAATCCGTGTTCCGCCGTGCTCCTGCGGCACCGACCAGGCGAAATAGCCGATCTCGCGCAGCGCGTCGAGATGGGAACGCGGGACTTCGGTGGCGTCGACCTCCACCGCGCGCGGCGCGATGACCGCGCCGACGAGTTCGGCGAAGTCCCGGTAGGCGGGGTGTTCGGTCGGCGCCGTGACCTGATCGACGCTCATGGCGTCTCCTCTCGGAGATCGGTCACGGCGCGGCCGGACCCGATCGTGCTCGTACCGGCCGACGGGTCGCGGCGGCAATCGTACGGGGGCGCGGGACGAACGAGGTCGCGCGCCGTCGGAAACGCGCCGCCTCGGGGTTTTGTCCCGCGTCGAGGTTCAGCCCGGCTGCTCACCCGTCGCCACCGGCCGTTCGGGGTCCGAACTCCACGCCGAGAACGAGCCGGGATAGAGCGCGGCGGTGACCCCTATCCGGGCGAGTGCGAGCACGTCGAGTGTGGCCGCCGTGCCGCCGCCGCAGTAGGCGCCCCAGCGCGCGTGGTCGTCGAGTCCCACCGCCCGGTAGACGGCGCGCAGGTGCTCCGCGCTCGCCAGCAGTCCGTCGGCGTCGAGATTGCGCGCGGCGGGAAGGCTCAGCGCGCCCGGGATGTGGCCGCCGGAGGGATCTCCGGAATAGCTCGCGCCGTCACGGGCGTCGAGCAGGACGCCGGAGCGGGCCAGTTCACCGGCGGCGTCGGTGTCGAGTACCGGCAGTCCGCCGAGTACCACGGTAAAAGAACCCTCGCGCACGGCGGGTGGCGCGGTGCTCAGTTCACCGCCCGCGGCGGTCCAGGCGGCGAGTCCACCGTCGAGGTAGCGCACGTCGGGGACACCCGCCCAGCGCAGTGTCCACCAGGCCCGCGACGCCAGCGCGGGAGCCTCGCGGCTGTAGACCACGACGAGGCTGTCGTGATCGATGCCCCAACGGCGCACCGCGTCCTGGATCTGTTCCTCGGTGGGCAGCGGGAAATTGCCCGTTCCTTCCGAAGGCGGGCCGACGAGTTCGGTGGTGAGGGTTACCGAATGGGCTCCGGGGAGTCCGCCTTTCGATACTTGTTCCCCGGTAGCCGGTTCCCGGCGAATTTCCAGAATCACCACGGGGCGTTCGGAATCCAGACTGCCGCGCAATTGCTCGGCGCTGATGACGACATCGGCGGTGTGCACGGTGTCGGGACTGGTCGGCATGGCTCCCCTTTCGAGTGAACGAGCGCCTCCGGCCCCGACATGTCGTCGGTGCGAGCGCTGCGAGGGATCGAACGCGACGGCAGCACCGAACGGCCGCCGATATCGCGCCTGCAAATGTAGAGCGGCGCGGGCGTTCCGGCACGGTTTATTCTCTCCGCAAATTTAAAGCTCATCGGATCCACGTCATCGACTTACGATCGGAGAAACTGCTCGAAGTTTGGTTGGAGTCATGGTCGATATCATCGAATTGGGCCCGGTGTATGCCGAGGCGACCAGTACCGAGTTCCATCTGGTGAATCGCGCGGGCGGCTGGGGCGCCCGCGACATCGCCGAACGGCTCGCGCACGAGCGCGGACACCGTTACCGCCGCCCGGCCGACGGCGGTGTCACCGAGGCCGAACTGGATCGGCTCGTGGCCGACGCGGACGCGGTGATCCTGTCACCGTCGCTCAACGGTGGTGCGGGCGTGATGCGCCAGCCCACCGACGGGCCGACGGCCGGTCGCACGATCGGCCACCGGATCCTGGACCGGCTCAGCGCGGATCGGCCCGACGTCCACGTGGTGCTGCTGTCGCATTTCCTCACCGGACACGGTGTGAACCACCGAAATCGCCGGATCCACGCACTCGCGTTGCGTGCGTTGGAGGCCCACCTGCGTGCCGGACGCAACCCGTGGACCGTGCTGCGGGCCACCTGGCTCTCCGCCACCCACGACCCGTCCTATCAGATCCGTTTGACCCAGGACCAGTACGCCGACGGTCTGGTCAGCACCGAATCGCTCGCGCGGGCGGTACTGGCGGCCATCGAGAATCCCGAGGTGTCGGCCGGGCGCACCGCCGCGGTGTTCAATCTCAGCATCCCCGGTGCCGCCCCCGCCGACCTCGCGGGCCAATTCGCCGATCTCGTACCCGATTTCGAGGCCCGGTTCGTGCGAGAGCCCGTGGCGGGATGAGCGCCCTACCCGCGGGGCAGCACGAGTGGGAGGCGACATTCGGACGGGACGAGATCGGCCGTCCGGTGCCGCCGCGCTACCACCACCTGATCCTGGTCGACCTGGTCGAGAATCCCGACGCGGACGCCGCGCGACTGCTGGAATCGCGGCTGGCCGAACTGGAGCGGCGTCACACCTACGGTCCGGGCGGTCTGCTGACCACGCTGGGCTGGGGCCCCACCTGGTGGGATCAGTACACCGAGCACACCGCTCTGATCGGCGTCCCGTCGAAGATGTCGCGGTGGGAGGATCCCGTTCTGGAGACGCCACACGCGATCTTCCACCTCGCCACCGACCACCCCGAGATCCTCGAGTCCGCCGGTGATGTTCTGTTCGGCGAGGACGGTGTCGGTCAGCACCTGAAGGTCCGCGAGATCCGCACCGGTTTCGTCGGCGCGGGGCTGGCCAGCGACGCGCTGCCCCATCTCGACATTCCGAGGTCGTCACCCCTGCTGTTCGGTTTCCATTCCGTGCTTCGTGGCAACCAGGCCCCCGAGGAATCGCTCAGGATCCCGTCGGGGCCGCTGGCGGGCGGCACCACCCAGCACGTCAGCCGGATCGAACTCGACGTGGACCGGTGGCACGCCAGGAATCGCGACGAACAGGCCGCGTTGCTCTACGCGCCCACGGTGAGCGCGGCCGAGGCGGAGACGCTCGACGACGACGCGCCCAGTGACTACGCGTCCTACGAACAGACCGTGCGCGAACACGGCATCGTCGGCCACGCGCAGGCGGCGGCCCGCGCGCGGGTCGACAATGTGCCGGTGATCAATCGTCGTGACTTCGCCACCGTCGACGACGGCAAACCGGGGACGCATTTCATCTCGTTGCAGCGTGAGCTGCGCGATTTCAACAACACGCGCGCGATCATGAACGCCGCGGACGGCACCGGATACCACCGCTCGGTCGGCGCGAGGCGACGCAACGGCATCAACGCGTTCTTCGATGTCACGCGCCGGGCGACATTCGGGATTCCGCCGCGCGAATCCCGCGCCTACCCGCACCTTCGGAGCTGAACCCATGACCGGAACCACCGACCTCGCGAGCGCGACGACCCTCCACGAGGACTCGATCGTGGCCTTGCGCGAAATCCTCGACGATCCGTCGCTGCCCGTCGGCACCACCGTCGAAGGCCCCGACGGGCAACGGATCTCGCGACTTCGGGAAGCACTCGACCACCTGGTGACGGTGCGCGCCGGTGCCGCCGTGATCGAATCGGCCGAAGCGGGCGCACATCTGTTGAGGGCGCTGTCCGTCCTGGACACCGATCTCGCCGACGTGCTCGACCGACATGTCGGCGCGGTGCGCGCGTTGTCGGGCGTGGAGGCGGGCCGTGCGCGTAACGCCGTGCTCGGCGATGTGGGACGCGGCGATCTGATCGCCTTCGCCTCCACTGTGCGACAGTGGAATTGGGACGAGGTCGCACCGGATTCGGTCCGGCCGTTGCGGCGTGCGCACGGCGAGATCGTCGTCGACGATTTCCCCGGTCTCTACGACACGGTGCTCGCGTGGCATCCCGGCATCGGCGGGCTGGTCGCGATCTCGACCCATCGCCAGGGGCTGAGCTGGGAACCCGCCGACGGCGATGCCGAATCCGCCCACACCTGGGTTCTCACCCTGGACGCGGTGACCTTCCACGCCGACGATGTGATCCCGCTCGACCACGATCCGCGTCGAGCGTACTGACGCGCGGAATCCGTTTCGACGCAATACCTTCCCGGCGCGACGATCGCGCCGGGAAGGCCCGTGTACGCCCTGGATCGGTGACCGACGACGGTCGCCGGAGACGGAGGATCTGTGAACGTACCGAGTGACGCGCACACGCTGCGCCCCCTGTGGGAGGGCGGACCGCCGGTCACCTTCCTCGGTTACGGCGCGATGGAGTTGCGCGGTGGCGCCGATGTGCACCGTCGTCCCCGGCCGTTGGCCAGGGCTGTCGCCCACGAGGCGCTCACCACCGTGCTCGACGAGGGCATCACCTTCATCGACACCTCGATCGACTACGGGCTCTCCGAGGAGATCATCGGCGAGGCCATCTCCGGCAGACGCGACGAGTACATCCTGGCGACGAAGGCGGGATGCCCGCTGGAGCACCGTCCCGACGCGCCGCCGGGACTGCTCCCCCACGATTACAGCGACGAACATATCCGCCGTGGCGTCGAGCAGAGTCTGACGCGGTTGCGCACCGACCATGTCGATCTGCTCCAGATCCACGGCAGCCCGTCGCCGGAGGTCCTCGAATCGCACGGGACGCTGGAGACGTTGATCCGGTTGCGGGACGAGGGCAAGGTCAGGGCCATCGGCATCTCGTCGGCGCTCCCGCACCTGTCCGCCCACCTGGCGATCAAGGAACTCCAGACCTACCAGCTTCCGTACTCGCCGTTCGAGCGGGCACTGGAATCGTTCCTCGACGTCGCCGGGGAGCGTTCGGCGGGCGTGATCGTCCGCGGCGGGGTCGCGCAGGGGTTGAGCAGGCCCAAGCCGACCGCCTCCGGTTCGGATGTCGAGCCGTCGTCGGTCTCGCTCGAGGATCTCACCGACGGCGATTCCGTTCCGGGCTTGCTGCTGCGCCTGCAACTGAGCAATCCGAATATCAGCACCGTGATCGCCGGCTCGGCGAACCCGGACCATATCCGCGCGAACGCGCGCGCGGTACGCCGTGGGCCGCTGTCGGAGGATGTGCAGGCCGAAGCCTGGCGGCGGATCGCCGCGGCGGGATTCACACCGGATCACTAGGCGTCGGTCCAAGCCTTCGGTCGGGGCGTGAATTACGCTCCGACCGAAAGCAACTCGGCCCGACACCGCGCTCACGTGTGTGCGGGCACGACCGCGCGTGCGTGTACCGGACCGATTCCGAATCGTTCCCGAAATAGTCACCGCAGACCACCGCGTCCTTGGGCAGCCCGGACAGTTGCCAGGCGACCGGGCTGATGCCCAGGTCGAGGACGTTCACATTGAGGATGACGTGCTTGCCGCTCATGACATTCCCTCACGATCCCGCGAAGACCGGCCGGTGACGGCTCAGGTCGGGTTCGACGCGCCGTGGCGTCCTGAGATATTCGCGCAGCGTCGGACGCGCGCCGGGTCTCGTTGTACCCGAATGGATTCCACCATGATCGGCCCGGAGGCGGACGATACCGGATCGCGCGAGCGTGGTCAGCGGGCCCGCGAGAAAGCCACGCAGGTCGAACAGATCCGCCCGGACGAGCACGCCGTGCACCCGGGGATTCGCGGCCGATTCGGTGATCCGCGAACGCAATCCGGGATCGGACCGGTCCAGCCGCACGTGCACGCGTACCGATTCCGGTAGTTCGGCCACCGCCGCCAAATGCTCGGGGGCGACGATCACGATATCGGCGGACGCGACGTCACGCGGGTCGTCGCCGGGTTCGTAGCGCCACCACACCACGGGTTCACCCTGCGGTGTCGTCGGCACGTTGAGCGGACCCGTGGTGGAGAAGAAGCCGGTGTGGTCGGCGTAACGCACCGGGGTCGTGTCGGGGACGCCGGTGCCGCCGGTGCGCAGCGATTCGATCGGCCAGGTCCGCCACAGGGCGCGAGCCGCCGTGACCGCGTCGGCCAGCCGTGGCGCGTCCGACGGCCCCGGCGCCCAGCCGCCGCGGCCGTCCAGGCCGAGCGCGGCGGCGCGATCCTGGCGCAGGGCCAGCCATCCGGCTCTGCCGTGGGTCAGGTGATCGAGCGAGGCGAGCCGCCGGGCGACATTGAAGGGATGATCACGTTGCGGGGACGCCGCGGCGACGATCCCGAGTCCGGTGGTGCGGCGACCGAAGACGGTGGCCACGATCGTCGGGCTCAGCGAAGCGCCCGGTATCCCGTCGGCCCGGTCCGCACCGAGCACGACATAGCCGGCCCCCGCCGCGTCGATCGCTTCCGGCACCCTGTCGAATCCGGCGGCCGCCAACTGTGCCAGCTGCCCGTCCGGGATTTCCACGCCGATGACAACGGCCATTCGTGCCCTCCAGATTCCAGACATTCGGTCGCCGAACGACAGTCGGATAGCGACGATGTGCGGAAGACTCCCGAATACGATCCATTCGCCGTACGAGCGTGTTCGTCGAATCGTACGGGCCGAGGTCGGGCGCACAGGAATGTTTTCCTCTTCACGAATCGAACGAAAACGGTGAGAAAACCTGGACGTTCGCCTCTCGAGCGGGTCGATGGGCGCCGTCCTGGCCGCGTGGCCGAGAGGTTGCCCGACCTGCGAACGGGACAGCGCGCATTTAAGTTCAGCGGTCGACGCAACCCTGGTGAGGCACCTCGGGCTGCGGCATGATCCAGCCATGGGCGCTTCCGCGTACTCCGGATCGGCTGCGGGAATGCCGATCACGGCTCGTCGCACGACCTTCGACGGGGTGACGGTCGCCCCCACCGGTAGGACTTCTGATTCCGACGGCGGCACCAGTCCGCCGCCGGTGACGGAGAAGAACTCCCCGCGGTGCCGGATCGGTCGGACGCCGACGGCCGCGGCGTAGCGTCCGTCGCGTTTGTCGGCCACGATCGCCTCCGGCGACCAGATGTGCCACAGATCCTGCACCACGTCGAGGAATTCCCGTGCCCTGGCATACCTTTCGGTCTTGGGCGGCAGCACGTCGAGTCCGTAGTTCGGCGAGACCAGCGGGTTGTAGCTGGTCACCACATTCCATCCGGCCCGCCCGCGTGAGATCCGATCCAGCGTGGCGATCGAACGCGCCAGGTCGTACGGGTGGTGCCACGTCGAGGAGACCGTGGCCACCACGCCCACATATTCCGTCTCGTGGGCGGCGAGGGTCAGCGCCAGTGCCGGATCGAGCGTGGCACGCTGGGGTTCGGTCTCCCAGCTCGGCGTCAGCGCGGGAACGTCGGCGGTGAAGAGCGCGTCGAAGAGTCCGCGCTCGGCCGTTCGGGCCACGCGCACATAGAAATCCGGATTGGCGGTGCCGAGCGGATCGATGCCGTCACGACGCCAGGTGTTGCGATAGGACCCGAGTCCCGGGCAGTTGACACCCAGATGCAGCGGCGGTTGTCCCGACATGACCTCACCTCACCCCGACAGCAAGTTCCAGACGGCCGCGAGGGCGGCCGTCGCGCGGACCGGATGGTGGCGTCGCCGCGACGCGGGCTCGTTCTTGAGCCACGGAGGCAGCCAGCCCTCGTCCGCGCGATTGAGAGTCACACCGGGCGGGACGATCGCGTCGATCGCGTCGATCGCGGACTCGTCGAGCACGATGTCGGGAACCCCGAGCAGGCTCTCCAGGTGGTCGAAGGTGCGCGGACCGACGATCACGCTGTCCATATCCGGATGATTCAGCACGAACGCGACGGCGAGTTCGGGCAGGCTCAGCCCGGCCTGTCGGGCCAGCTCACCGAGGCGGATCGCGATATCGCGCTTGGTCCGATTGATCGGCAGGTCGGGATCGTGACGGTCGGGCTGGCGGACGGCACGCGCCGACGGCCCGGCCTCGCTCCCCTCGACATGTCTGCCCGACAGCCAGCCGCCCGCGAGGGGACTCCAGGTCAGCACACCGAGCCCGTACTTGCCCGCGATCGGCAGGGTCGCGCGCTCGACACCCCCTGGCGAGAATGGAATACGGGGCCTGCTCGGTCGCGGGGCGGCTGCGTCCGTCCCGGGTCGCCGCCCACTGCGCCTCGACGAGCAGATGCGGTTCGTTGGTCGTGGTCCCGTAGTAGCGGATCTTGCCCTGGCGTACCAGGTCGTCGAGCGCGCCGACGGTCTCGGCGATATCGACCTCGGTGTCGGGTTTGTGCTGCTGATACAGATCGATGTAGTCGATATCGAGTCGGCGCAGCGAGTTCTCGATTTCCTGGAAGATCCATCGGCGCGAGCTGCCGCGGGTATTGACCCTGTCGCCCCACTGGCTGTGGAATTTCGTCGCGACGACGATATTGTCGCGATGACCCTTCAATGCCTTGCCGACAATCGTTTCACTCTCCCCCTGTGAATACGAGTCGGCCTTGTCGACGATATTGATGCCCGCCTCGAATGCCCGGCGGATGATCCGGATCGCTTCGTCGTGATCGCCGGTGGCACGCGAACCGAAGTTCATCGCGCCCAGGGTCAGCGGGCTGACCTTGACTCCGGTCCTGCCGAGCGTGCGGTAACTCAATGCTCCATCCCATCCTTCGTCGGTGCGAGCGCGTCCGGGACTCCGGCACATTCGTGAGAGACGTGCCGCGGCGGACTACCCGAAGCAGGCGGTCAGCGCGGGCCGTCGCGCCGCAGCGACGCCAGGAGGTCGAGTGTGCGGCGCTGCTCTTCGTCGCCGCCACGCACGCTGAGAACGAGATCGGTGGTGCCGACGGCGGCGAACGCGCGGATTCCCTCGGCCACCACCTCTTCCGATCCGAGCAGTGCGGTCTCGTGGACTCCGCTCAGGCCCTGGCGGTCCAGGAGTTCTCGATAGCTCGGCAGGTCGGACACCCCCGCGGTCTGCCGCGCCAACTCCCGGCGGAACGCGTCCGGGTCGGCGGTGACGGCCGTCGACACGACCGCCGCGATCCGCGGCACCCGCCGTCCCGCCGCGGCGGCGGCCGAGAGCCGGGGCGCGATATGGTCGGCGATGATATGCGTTGTGGCCCAGGTGGTTACGGTACCGTCGGCCAGTTCGCCCGCGATACGCAACATGGTCGGCCCCAATGCCGACAGCAGCACCGGCGGCGCGACCGCGCCGGGGACCTCGACCGTGCCCGCGGCCCGCAACGTCTCGCCCCGGTAGTCGACGGTCTCCCCGCGCAGCAGCGGCACGAGCGCCGAGAGGTATTCGCGGATGTGGCGAGCGGGACGTTCGTAGCTCAGCCCGAACATGTTCTCGACGACGTGCGGATGACTCGGGCCGATCCCCAGCGTGAAGCGGCCCGGTCCGAGCGCGGTGACGGTGAGCGCCTGCGAGGCCAGCGCGAGGGGATGTCGCGGAAATGTGTGCGCGACCGCCGTTCCCAGCTCGATATCGGGCACCTCGCGCACCGCGAGCGCCGCGACGGTGATCGCGTCCCAGCCGAAGACCTGGTTCAGGAAAACGCTGTCCAATCCGGCCCGCGCCGCCGCCCGGATCCGGTCGAGTACGTGGTCGATCGGTGGCGTGCCGCCGATGTAGAGACCGATGCGCACCGCAGCCCCCTAAAGGTGAATCTCACATTCACATTCCGATGTCGAGGCTACCAGTAAGGTGAATCGAGGGTTCACGATGTCGAGCGGAAGGGAAGCGGGATGAGGGCTGACGCGCAACGCAACCGAGCGTCGATCACCGATGCCGCGCTCCTCGTCTTCGCCGAGCACGGCGGCGCCGCGTCCATGGAGACCATCGCCCACCGCGCAGGCCTCAGCGTCGGCGCGCTCTACCGCCATTTCCCCGATCGCCGGACCCTGGTAGAACATATCGCCGTCGACGCGTTGCGTGATCTGCTCGCGTTCGCACAGCGCGCCCGCGACGACCCGGACACGACCCGATGGGAGGCCTTGCGCGCGGTAGTCGTGCACTGCGTCGGTCTGCCACTGGCCATGACACGGACCCTGCGCGAGACTCCCGAAGCCGGTCCCGTTGTCGCGGAACTCATCACGCGGACCAACGCGATACTCGAACGGTTGACGCTCGACGCTCAGCGCGAGGGCAGCGTGCGCGGAGATCTCACCGCGGCCGATATCGTGCGGGTACTCGAATTCGCCGTCTGCCGACCGGGCGCGCGGGCCGAGGATCCACTGCTCACCGTGGTGCTGGACGGACTGCGATCCTGAACGGTGACGTCGCGGCGGGATTCCCCCTCACCGCTCGGCGAACCAGCCACCGACGGCCGGTGCGGTGTTGTGCCAGATGTGTTTGGTCTCGCGATATTCGGCCAATCCACTCGGCCCCAACTCACGGCCGTTGCCCGAGCGTCCGAAACCGCCCCATTCCGCACCGGGCGTGTACACCCCGAAGTCGTTGAGCCACACCGTTCCGTGCCGCAGCGCACGCACGGTGTCCTGCCGGCAGTCCGGCGAGACGAACCAGCAGCGCGGCCCGCTCTTCGGTGGTGGTGGCGGCCCAGCGCCCCTCGTCGAACGCCACGCGGGCCGCCGCGACCGCCCGCACCGCGTCCGCGCGATCAGCCTCGCCGACGACGGCGATCACCGTGCCGTCGGCTGGATCGTAGATCTGTCTGGTGCCGCCACCGGCGGGGTGCACCCAGTTTCCGTCTATGTAGAGGCCCGGTGAGCCGAGCGAGGGCTCGTCGTGGAGGAGCATCGCGACCTTCTCTCGTTCGCCGACGGTGCCGAGTTTCGATCAGCCCGACTGTAATACTGGCCGCGCCCGTGGCCCGACGGCTATTTCTGATGTCTGTCCGGTTCGAGCGAGAGGCCGAATGTGTTTCGCGTCAGCGATGGCGGGAAAGCTGGACAAGATCGGCGATTCGCACCCCCGCGCGCCGTACGGAGTGGACACGTGGATTCGATTAGTCTTCGACGGCTGCGCGTCCGGTGAACCTCGGCAAGGAAATCTCGACCGGTATTCGGCTGACGATGGGAATCCCGTGAATCTATGGAACTACATCCGAGGGCGGGGGGAGTTTCTGACGTTCCTGACGTATCAGCACGCGTCCCTGGCGTTCCAGACGGTGCTGGTCGGCACCCTCGTCGCGGTACTCGTCGCGGTCGCGGTGTATCGACTCCCGCTCGTGTCGGCCCTCACACTGACCTCGAGCCGGGTCGCCCTGACGATTCCGTCGCTGGCCCTGCTCGCGTTACTGCTCGTCCCGTTCGGACTCGGCGTCGTTCCGTCGTTCATCATGCTGACGTTCTTCGCCGCGCTGCCCGTCATCGGTAACGCGATCGTCGGATTGCGCTCGGTACCGGAATCGGTCATCGAATCCGCGCGCGGCATCGGGCTCTCGCGTCGGCGCATCCTGCTGACCGTCGAACTGCCGATCGCCTGGCCGGTGATCCTCACCGGCATCAGGGTGTCGACCCAGATGATCGTCGGTGTCGCCGCCATCGTGGCCTATGTGCTCGGCCCAGGTCTCGGCTCGCTGATCTTCAACGGCCTGTCCCGGCTCGGCGGCGCGAACGCGCTGGAGATGGCACTGACGGGCACCATCCTCATCGTCGTCATCGCGTTGGTGTTCGACGCCCTGCTCGTCCTGCTCGGACGCTTCACCATCGCAAAGGGACTGTCATGACCGATGCTGTGACCAGCAGACCCGCCCCGACCGCCCCCGAGCGGAACGTGACGGGCGCTTCCATCCGGCTCGACTCGGTGGTCAAGCGCTACAAGGGTCAGGAAATACCGGCGGTGCGGCGCCTGGACCTCGAGATCGACGCGGGCGAGATCGTCGCGTTCGTCGGTCCGTCCGGTTGCGGCAAGACCACCACCCTCAAGATGATCAACCGGCTGATCGAGCCGACCGAGGGCCGGATCTTCATCGGCGATCGTGACGTCACCAAGGAAGATCCCGACAGACTGCGGCAGTCGATCGGCTACGTCATCCAGTCCGGTGGCCTGTTCCCGCACTGGACGGTCGCCAAGAACGTCGGCGCGATCCCCCGCGTGCTCGGCTGGGACAAGAAGCGGATCGCCGAACGAACCGAATACCTGCTCGATCTCGTCGGTCTCGACCCGGCGATCTTCGCCGACCGACTGCCCAAGGATATGTCCGGCGGACAGCAGCAGCGGGTCGGCGTGGCACGCGCGCTCGCCGCGGACCCGCCCGTGCTGCTCATGGACGAGCCGTTCGGCGCGGTCGATCCGATCACCCGGGTTCGCTTGCAGGACAGTCTGATCGCGATCCAGCACGAACTCGGCAAGACCATCGTGATCGTCACCCACGATTTCGAAGAGGCCACCAAACTCGGCGACAAGGTGCTCATCCTGTCCGAGGGCGGCCACGTCGAGCAGTACGCGCGACCCGAGGAGATTCTGGCCAGCCCGGCCACCCCGTTCGTCGAGGAGTTCGTCGGCTCCGGCGCGAAACTGGCGTACCTGACCGTGTCGAGAGTCCGTGATGTGCCCTTCGACGAGGTGATCACCGCGCGGGTCGGCGAATCCTCCGGGGCGGTGATCGCCCGTGCGAAGGCCGCGGGACAGAGCTGGGTGGTCGTCGTGGACGGGGCCGAGCGGCCGCGGTCGTGGCCGACGCTCGCCGAACTGGCCAGCAAGGCGGAGGTCTCGGATTTCCTCGATCGGCGACTGCCCGTCGTCGCCCAGTCCTCGACCCTCAACGACGCGCTCGACGCCATGCTGGCGACCAGCCAGGGCGCGACCCTGGTCACCGACGGCCGCGGTGCGGTCCTCGGCTCGCTCGGCATCGGCTCGGTGACCGAGGTGATCCGCGACAAACTCGCCGAAGGACACTCCGACGGTGAGGACCCGTCCTACGAGACCTACGTCGACGGCAGCGATCCCACACCGACACCGGTGATCGCCGCCGACGAGGGCCCCGGATCGGCCGGACAGTCATGAACCGGTTGCGCCGCGTCCCGATCGACGTGTGGTTCGAGCCGATCATCATTCTCGTCGTCGGCATCGGCTACATCTTCTGGTACCGATCCCAAGAATTCACCGCGACCGAGCAGGCGTCGCTGGGCTGGGACAACCTCCGCACCACCATCCTCGAACACGTCAGACTGACCGTGGTCGCGACCGTGATCGTGGTCGTCGTCGCGATTCCGCTCGGTATCGCACTCACCCGGCCCGCGTTGAAGCGGTTCGAACCGATCGCCGTCAATATCGCCAATATCGGCCAGGCCGCGCCCGCCGTCGGCCTGCTGGTGCTGTTCACCTTCTGGCTCGGCACCGGTTTCCGCACGGCGATCGTCGGCCTGGTCGTCTACGCGATCCTGCCCATCCTGCAGAACACCATCGTCGGGCTCAGGCAGGTGGACCAGCGCACGATCGAGGCCTCGCGCGGCATCGGCTACTCGGGCGCCAGGACGTTGTTCCAGGTCGAGCTGCCGCTCGCGGTGCCGGTGATCCTCAACGGTGTGCGCACGGCGCTGGTCATCCTGGTCGGCACCGCGACACTGAGCACCTTCATCGGCGCGACGAGCATGGGCACCCTGATCACGACCGGCGTCACGCTCTTCCTGCCGAAACTGCTCATCTCCGGCGCCATCCTCGTCGGACTGCTCGCGCTGATCATCGATTGGCTCGGTCGACTCGTCGAACTGGCCGCGACACCGCGAGGAGTCTCATGAGATCGCGACGAGCCCGAGTTGTCACACTGCTCTGTGCGTTGACCGCGGCGATATCGCTGGCCGGATGCGGACTGGTGAGCTCCTCGGGAACATTCCACGACGCGAGCCTGCCCGGCGGTGACAGACCGCTCGACGGCGCGAAGCTGACCGTCACCTCGAAGAGTTTCACCGAAGGCGTGCTGCTGGGCAAGATCACCGCGACCTACCTGGCCGCGGCCGGGGCCGACATCACCGACCTGACCGGTGCGCCGGGATCGGCTTCGTCCCGGCAGGCCCAGCTCAACGGCGACGCCGACGTGCTGTGGGAATACACCGGCACCGGCTGGGTCAACTACCACAACGAGACCGAGATCATCTCGGACCCGGGCGAACTCTGGCAGCGGGTGCACGACGTCGAGAAACGCGATCACAACCTCGAGTGGCTCCCGCCCGCCAACTTCAACGACACCTACGCCTTCGGCACGTCCACCCCGACCGCCGACCGCCTGAAGGTGAAATCCCTCTCCGATGTCGCCGCGCTCCCCGTCCCGGACCGGACCTTCTGCGTCGACGACGAATTCTTCAGCCGCTCCGACGGTTTCATCCCGATGCTGGAAAAGTACGGCATCCCCTACAACACTGCGAACGGAGTTCCGTCCGGCAACGTGACGCGCATGGACGCGGGCGTCGTCTACACCGCGACCGCCAAGAGCTCCCCGTGCAATTTCGGCATGGTCTACACCACCGACGGCCGGGTCAAGAATCTGAACCTGGTGGTCCTCGACGACGACAAGAAATTCTTCCTGCCCTACAGCGGGACGGCGGTCGTGCGCGGCGAGATCATCGACCGATACCCGCAACTGCGGACCCTGCTCGGGACGATCTCCGAACGTCTCACCGATCAGCTGATGCAGGAACTCAACGGTCGCGTCGACATCGACGGCGAGGATCCCGCGGACGTGGCCTACAACTGGCTGAAGAGCGAAGGACTCATCGAGTAGGACCGCCGGAATCCACGTCCAGCTAACAGTAGGAAATCCGACGATGGAGCCGTTCGACCGGACTCGCCGACCCGAACAGGGCCGACAACGCACCGACAGTGGAAATGTTCCTGTTTCAACCCGCTCGATTGTTCGCCTGCTGGTAACCATGTTACCTTGGTCCGATCCCGTTCCCGGGGACTGCCAGTCATCTCGAAGTGGAGGCGTGTTGCTCACACTCTCGCCGACCATCCGATCGGTTCGAATCATCGGATGCCACACGTCATCGGCCTCGACCGAGCAAACGATCTCCCACGAGAACAATCGGTAGCGGTCATGGAGCGTCACGTATCGGTCGAGTTCGGCATCGAGGGCATGCCCGTGCTGCACTATCGCGCGGAGGAGTCCGCCGCGACGGAATTCGCCGCCGAGATGCGCAGGCTCCGCCCGACCGGCACGGTCAGCGTCGACGATTGCGTGACCGGGGAGATGGAACCCCTGCCCTGTCAGCGGCTCTACCGCCGGTCCTGAATCGGTCGACCGGCCTCGCCGCGAGGTGCCAGGCCGCCGCGTAGAGCGCCACCGCGACCACGCAGCCTCGAACCGCGCCGATCATGCAGGCCCGGACAACGTCGTACCCGCTGTCGTGACCACCGCCGACCGCCGCCACACCGCAGATGATCGCGAACACCACGATCATGAGCAGTGCGAGAGTCCGCCACGTGGGGGTCGGATCGACAGCCTGGATCGCGCGAGCACGCCGGTACCAGCGCACGGCCACCACACCCACGAGCACCATCCCGCCGATCGATGACAGGTATCCGATCACGTTGTAGAGCTTGTGCGGCTCGACGACGCCGACCCGCAACCACGCCCATTGCCGCACCGCAGCGCCATCGGTCTGGGTGAACGCGTCCCATGCCAGATGCGTCGCCGCGCCGACGACGATCGCGACAGCCGCCGTCACCCATTCCACGACCGAGCGAAACCCGCTGTCGAACGCGGGGATTCGTCGACGAAGCCCGGGCGGGGCGAGGGCGAGCAGCGGATTCGCGGTCAGGCGGAAGATCGCGAGCAGGGCGAATCCGAACAGCAGATCCCACCCCGGCAGCGCCGCCGTCGCATGCGTCCGCACGGGCAGCGACAACGGCAGGTAGTAGAGCACGTCCGGTGCCATCGTGCCCGCCACGAGAGCCGGGAAAGGCAGGTGGCGACGGAGCAGGAGCGCGGCCGCCGGGTGGGCGAGGGTGAACGGCACCGGACCGAGACTATCCGGCGGAGAAATCCTCGGTAGGACATCGCCGTGCGGGGCACGACCCCGCCGGCTCCGCCGTCAGACCGACGAGAAATGGGCTTCCGCCACGTCGAGGAAGCGTCGACCTATCGCCGAGTTATCCGATTCGGCCCAGGCCACGGCCATCGGCACAGCGGGCGCACCCGCCACCTCGCGGAACACGACGCCGGGACGAGTCGCCGCCGCCACCCCGCGGGTCACGAATCCGATCCCCGCGCCCGCGGCGACCAGGCCCGCCAGTGTCGTCACCGGCGTGGCTTCCTGCACGATCCTCGGTTCGACACCGGCGGAGCGCAGACACGAGGTCATGGCATCGAACAGGACGGGCCCGACGCTGCGCGGGGCGGCGAGCATCGGCTCTCCCGCCAGATCGGCGAAGCCGATACTCGACAGCCCGGCCAGACGATGTCCCGCCGGAATCGCCAGGACGAACGGTTCGTCGGGCAGTGCGCGAGTTCGCAGATGGGAACGTTCCAGAGGCGGGTGCAGTACACCGAGGTCGATCTCGCCGCGATCCAACGCCGCTTCCACAGCGGGGGAATTGATTTCGAGCAGGTCGAGGGTCACCTGCGGGCAGGTGCGGCGAAATGCCTGGATCGCCCCCGGCAATGCCGTGTAGGACGCGATCACGGTGAACCCGAGCCGCAGTCGCCCGTGCAACCCCCGCTCGGCCCGACGCGCGGCATCGGCAGCTCGCTCCCCCTGTGCGACAGCCGCTTTCGCGGGCTCGATGAACGCCCGTCCGGCCTCGGTCAGCCGGACACCGCGCCGATCGCGATCGAGCAGAACAGCGCCGACATCACGTTCGAGAATTCGGATCCGTTGACTCAGCGCGGGCTGGCTCAGATGCAACTCCAAGGCCGCCCGCCCGAAATGCAGGGTCTGCGCCACCCGGAGGAAGCATTCGATCGACCGAAGATCCACGCTGTGATCGTATTTCACTATCACAGCCTCCGATATACCGATTGAAATGCGATCACAGTCACGCCGACACTGGGCCTATGACCGGAATGAAAGCCCTCAGCCTCTGTCTGGCCGCAGGCGTCGTCGCCGCCTGCGGATCCGGCGATCCCACGACCGGCATCACCCTCGAACGCGTCGTCGCGATCTCCGACGGCGACTACCTCGCGAGCACCTACGCCGACGGAGTCCTCCCGCCCGCCGACGCCGGTCACCGCGACCTGTTGACCGCGACCAGCATTATCGACGGCACGCATATCGCCACGGTCAACATGCGCGGCAGCGCATTTCCGCCCGGCTCCCCCGACTACGACGAATACGCGTCGGTGACGCTATTACGCATGGACCAGGCCACCGGAGCCGTGACCAAGATCGGCGACTACCCACTGCGCGGCGTCCTGCCCGAAGGCGGCGCCTTCGACCCCACAGGCGAATACTTCCTCGCCACCATGTTCCAGGGCCGCGTGCCGCAGGACCCGGGGCCGGGAATCGAGATATTCCGCGTCGGGTCCGACGAGGAGCCGGGTTTGACTCCCGTGCAACGGATCCCGCTGCCCCACGGTGTCCACCACGTCGCCGTCGGCTGACCGACGGGCGCTGTCCGGTGTCGCGTCAGCCGGTCAGCACTCGCGGCAGCCTAATACAGCGAGGACAGGTGCTCCGCGCTGTACGGCAGCACATCCGCCGACCGCCCGCTCAGCGTCTTGCGCGCCCACTCGGCATCGGCGATCAGGGCTCGGCCGACCGCGACCAGATCGAATTCGTCGCGCTCGGCCCGGTCGAGCAATTCCTCGATACCGGTCACTGCGCTTTCCGACGCCCTACCCGCGGGGCCGACGAATTCCTTGTCCAAACCGACGGAACCGACGGTGATCGAGGGCTTTCCGGTCAGCTTCTTGGTCCAGCCCGCCAGATTCAGCTCGCTGCCGTCGAATTCCGGGAGCCAGTAGCGACGAGTCGACGCGTGGAACACGTCCACGCCCGCCTCGGCCAAGGGAGCGAGGATGCGCTCGAGTTCGGCCGGGTTCTCCGCGATCCTGGCGTCGTAGTTCTCGGATTTCCACTGCGAGAGGCGGAAGAAGATCGGGAACTCCGGTGTCACCGTGGCACGCACGGCGGTGACGATTTCCTCGGCGAAGCGGATGCGCGACTCCAGGTCTCCCCCGTATCCGTCGGCGCGCCTGTTGGTGCGCTCCCAGAGGAACTGGTCGATGAGATAGCCGTGCGCACCGTGCAATTCGAGACCATCGAAGCCGAGGCGTTGCGCGGCGGCCGCGGCGTCGACGAAGGCCGCGACGATATCGTCGATATCCTTCGCGCTCAACGCCTCCCCCTTGGGCGCGCCGTCCAGTCCGATACCGGAGGGCCCCACCGGCGGTGCGTCGGCGACCGGCCCCGGGCCCGCTTCCCTGGTCACCCCGACGTGCCACAATTGCGGAATGATCTTCCCGCCCGCCTCGTGCACGCCCGCGACCACACGGGCCCAGCCCGCGAGCGCGTCCTCACCCCAGAAACGCGGGATGCGGTCACTCATCCCGGCCGAAGGATGGCCGACGAAGGTGCCCTCGGTGATGATCAGCCCCACGTCCTCCGCGGCCCGCCGAGCGTAGTACCGCACGACATCGTCGTCGGATACACCACCGGGCGAGAATTTGCGCGTCATCGGCGCCATGACGATCCGGTTGGGCAGTGCGAGATCACCGATACGGAACGGCCTGCCGAGAATCTGCCCGGCCCTGGCGGTATCGATGGTTCTTGTCACGAGTGCCTCCCGGCCCGATAAGTGCGCGACACTCGACCCGGGTCTTGCGCCGTCACGACTGAAGCTGCTCCGAAATGCGACGATGCCGTTGGCACGATCGACGCAGTGGCATCAACCTTCGGATCCCCGCGTTCATTCCCAGAACGGCTGTGGATTCGGCCAGGTGACCGGCGCGGTTCCCTCGAGTATCAGTGATACCTCAGCGGCGGGTCAGTCGGCGGATCGGCCCGAGTCCGAGCGCCGACAAGATCACGGTGGTGACCGGCTTCTTCCGCACCTGCATATGCATCCGCACCTGCTGCGCCACACCTTCGTCACAACCCTGCTCGATGCTGGTGTCGAGCTGCGCGATGTTCAGATTGCGGCTCGCCATGCCGACCCGCGGACGACGGGCTGATGGCGGCCGAGGCGGGCAGTCCCACCGAAGAACGGATGCGTGCGCTCGAGCGTCGCTCGGCGGACTTCGCGATGTGACCTCGCCGGGATGATCGCGTCCTGGGGTTATGGGGTGCCGGATTCGGGCGAGGGCGCGGTGTCCTTGCTGGGGTCCGGCTCGTCCGCTTCCGGTGGCGGGCCGCTGACCGCGTCGATCTGCTCACCGATGTAGCGGATCACCACCGCGATCATCGCGACCACCGGCACCGCCAGGAACGCGCCGGTGATGCCGTAGAGCGAACCGCCCGCGGTCACCGCGAGCAACACGATCACCGCGTGCAGTTCCATGCTGCGGCTTTGCAGGACCGGTTGCAGCACATTGCCTTCCAGCTGCTGCACCGCGATGACGATGCCGAGCACGATCAACGCGGTCGTCAACCCGTTGCCGACCAGGGCGACGAGTACGGCCAGGGCGCCGGCGACGAAAGCGCCGACCATGGGGACGAATCCGCCGATGAAGGTGATCACCGACAGCACCATCGCCAAGGGGACGTCGAGTATGAACAGGCCCGCGCCGATGAACACCGCATCGACCAAGCTGACGACGGCTTGTGTCCGGATGAATCCACCCAGGGTCGCCCAGACCCGTTCGAGCACCGCTTCGACGTGGCGCCCGCTGCGGTTGCCGAGCACCGAAAGCGTCCAGGGCAGCAGCCGTGGACCGTCCTTGAGAAAGAAGAACACCAGCACAAGGACCAGGAAGACGGTGATCAGGACCGAGGTCGCGGTGGTCACACCGGTGAATACCCCGTTGGCGATCTGCGCGCCGCTGGACTGGAGTCGTTGCACGATCGCGTCGACGGCGGAGTCGAGTTGCTCGTCGCGGATGTTCAGCGGTGGTCCCTGGACCCAGTCGCGTACCTGGTTGACGCCGGCGGTGGACTTGTCGGCGAGTTCGGGCGCTTGATCGGCGACCGAGGGCACGATCAGCGCGATCACACCGGACAGCAGCGCGAGGAATCCCAGCAGCGCGAGCGAGGCCGCCGCCGCTGGTGGCAACCCGTGCCTGGTCATCCAGCGGGTAGGCGGCCACAGGATCGTGGTCACCACGATCGCCAGCGCGACGGGCAGGATCACCACCCACAGCCGGGCGGCGACCGAACCCAGTACCCATGCCCCGGCCGCGATCGCCACGATGCACAGCGACCATTTGGCCAACCACAGCAGGCCGCCACCGATCACGTCTCCGCGATCACGCCACGACTTTCCATTCTGTTGCGTCCCAGCGCATTTCTTCACGGTCCCACTCACGCCGTCAGTCTCGCACGCCCCACGGTGAGGAGCGCGCCCTCCATTATCTGCACGATCTCCCATCGAGAAGGGGTCCTTTCCGGTCGGCGGGGCGGTGCCCGCCTGTCTCCAAAGGCCGAAGGGGTAGCGGGCCGGACGAAACATCGACCCGCGGTAGCGAAAGCGGTCCGAAGCCTTCTCGGCTTTCGGACCGCTTCGATGGATAGTTCCCGGTGAGGGCCGTCGGCTGGTCGCTCTCGGCCGGAACAACCGACCGCACCCCGGCGTCACTGCACCTTCGGTGTGATTACCGCAGGGCGCGATTGCGGCCGGTGGCGAGTCGGACCAGGAACAGCAGGATGACCGCGCCGCCCAGGCAGGTGAAGAAGCTGAACCACAGCCCGCCGCCCTCGACGTCGGTGCCGAGCAGTTTCAGCAGGAATCCGCCGAGCAGACCGCCGATGATGCCGACGACGATATTGAGCAGGATGCCCTGCTGGGCATCGGTTTTCATGATCTTGCTGGCGATCCAGCCCGCCAGTCCACCGATGATGATCCACCCGAGAATTCCCAGACCCAGCATTGCCATCTCCTCTGTTCACGAACCGCCGACGCTCACCGTCCGAGCGTGCTTCGCTGCCCGACATACCCCGAATCTCGGGAACAAACCTCCATCGACGAGCAAACCGATCTCCCTGCCGAGCAACGGCGTTCGCCCTGTCGGTCAAGGTCCGATCTCGACACAGGTGGGGCGGTGCCATGTCGTGACGATTGATATCGGGTAGTGCGGGTACTCCATGTCCATTCCACGGGTCCGGAGGGCGGGGCGGATGGATTGCCGAGGATCCAACTGCGAGGGGCGTCTGTGATGACGAAGAAGTATTCGAATGCCCACATTCGTGGTGCCGTGGTGTGGCCGGACCCGAGTCCGTTGAGTCAGTGGTGGGATCAGGTCATGGGGCTGCCGACCCGCGTGGACGAAAGCGGTGAGAATACCGAAGCGGCAGAAGGTCCGCCTTTGGCGGCATGACGGCTGAGGGACTCCCGTCGGGTCTGCCCTGCGATCACCATTCGGCAGGACAGACCCGCGGGGTGCACGAAGCGAGCCGCACGGGCCCGAAGGTCGGCGTAGTCGTATCGTGGCCTGGATGCGACCCGAGTCGAGGTGGTCGCACCCTGAAGTGCCGCATACCCGCACCGCCGCTGTTGTCACATCGAGACCCGAGGGCTGTTCGCCATCGACGCCGAGGCCGAACCCGGCGTGGTCGACTCGCCACTCTTGCGGTCACGACCATCGACGGGGTACCGGCTCCGGCGACGACGAACTCCGCGAAGCCAGGGCCATCGCCCTCTACGACACCCCCGCAGCACTCGTGCGGGCACTGGCGGACACTACCCTCGCCTGATTTTCGCTGCCGCCGGATCCTCCGCCCGGATTCGGCAGCGATTGCGGGCCGTTGTGGTCGGCGGTTTGTCGGCGCTGCGTCGGGGTACGGCCATGGTGGTACCGCGAGCGTGGATCGAACCGATATGCGGCACGAGTATCCGACGAAGAGGACTGGGTGGTTCTCGCCGACGCGTGGGGCAGGCGCATCGCCTTCCAGACCTCGCCGGACTATCAGCCGCCGAAGTTTCCGGATACCACGGGTTCTCAGCAAATCCATTTCGATGTGCGCGTCGACGACATAGAGGTCGCTCAACCCCGCGCCCTCGCGCTGGGAGCCAGCCTGGTCCAAGCCGAGACCGACGGTGCGTTCCGCGTCTACCGCGACCCCGTCGGCCACACGTTCTGTCTGGTCTGGCTCCCCGAATCGTGAGCGGTACCGAGCGCACAGGAGTCGCAGCGAACCGACCGACCGCCGTGCCGCGTCCAGTGTCCGCGTCCATCGCTTACATGGGCCGTCACCGCCCGTGGAAACGGTCTGTGTGCGAGCCTGGCCGCACACGGCCGTAGCACGGGCGTAACCGTGAGAGAGGCTGGGGTCGTTAGGCTTCCGATTGCCCGGCAAGGCGTACCGGGTCTCGCGGATCGCGTGGGCGCCCACTCGATCCGCGCAGCGGCACGGAACGAGCGAGCCGACCGTGCCCCGGGGCGTATCCATCGGCGGACACCGTCCGTTCGATCGCGCGAGACCACGATTCGGTATTCGGCGTCCGGGGGTCTACGATCGTTGTGGTCATCGGGGAAACCGATGCCCGAAACCGCGTGAACGGCGTCGTGGATGCCGCCCACGCCTGCTGTGAAAAACGGTGGGGCCGCCTTTCGGGGGTCGGCCCCATTGTCCAGCATCGAACCGGGTGATACCGGGCAAATCAGAAGCCGATCCGTGCGCGGGGCGCGGGTACCGACCGTCACGAACCGATGACGTCGCGGGCTCGGCCGATGATGAGCGGATCCGCGGCGGTGAAGATCTCGCGGTCCTTGTTCTCGTAGTCGAACAGGCCGAGCACGTGGCGCATGGCATTGAGGCGCGCACGTTTCTTGTCATTGCTCCTGACCACGATCCAGGGGGCGTAGTCGGTATCGGTGTGTTCGAAGTTCTCTTCCTTCGCCGCGGTGTAGTCGTCCCATTTGTCCAGCGAGGCCAGATCCATCGGCGACAGTTTCCACTGCCGGACCGGGTCGACCTGGCGGATCGCGAAGCGGGTGCGCTGTTCCAGCGGCGATACCGAGAACCAGAATTTCACCAGGTCGATGCCGTCCTCGACCAGCATCCGTTCGAACAGCGGCACCTGGGCCAGGAAACGCCGATGCTGTTCGGGAGTGCAGAAACCCATCACCCGCTCCACCCCGGCCCGGTTGTACCAGGACCGATCGAACAGCACGATCTCCCCGGCCGCGGGTAGGTGCTCGACATAGCGCTGGAAATACCACTGCGTCTGCTCACGAGTGGTCGGCTTCTCCAGCGCCACCACCCTGGCACCGCGCGGATTGAGATGTTCGGTGAACCGCTTGATCGTGCCACCTTTGCCCGCGGCGTCGCGACCCTCGAACACCACGACCAAGCGCCGCCCGGTGGCCTTGACCCAGTTCTGCAACTTGAGCAACTCGATCTGCAACAACCGCTTGTCGGCCTCGTAGACGGAGCGTTCCAGGCGCCGGTCGTACGGGTAGCCCTCGCGCCAGGTGTCGACGACGAACTCACCGTCGGCGGTCAGCAGCAGCGGGTCGTCGTCATCGATGTCATCGACGGCGAAGCCGGTGGTATCGGTCAGATCGATCGCCGATTCCAGATCGGCGATCTCACTCAGATCACGCAACACACGCGGGGAGGCAGCGAAGTGGGTCATTCCGCGACGTTAACGACGCAAATCGACCAGCCGGTGAACACCGGGCGCACCCACGTCGACTTGGACGGCCGGCAGCCGAACTCCTCCTGGTCGACCACGGATTCAGAAGCCTCGAAACACTCCGTCGCCGTCGACAGCATCGGCGAATTCGCTGAAGAACATGTTCACGATCGAAATGTTGTTCTCGATCGAATGCAACTCCGCGGCGATGACCCGGATAGCGCGCCGATCATCGTCGTCCAGATCAACGCACAGCAGCGGCAATTCGGCCGAGGCCAAACAGGTCGCATCGGCGACGATGAGCATTCGGTGCGCGAAACCTGCGGGGACCAGATCGAGGACTTGTTCGAGCGTCAGGTCCCGGTAGGCCTGATCCTCGAGGAATTCCACGTAGGCGGCGAAGTCGTCCTCGTTCGGTGTCGTCACCATTCGACACAGTTCATTCCACGCCGCGGGATTCGAATAGTCGGTTCGGACGACCGGAGTGTCGTCGGTCGTGCCCAGCATGTGCAGGTCGCTCACCGGATCGAACTACCCGACGCCCGATCTGCCTGCCTCGTACGGCGACTCGAGTCGATCGACAGGAGCCCCGGAGGTCCCGGCGAACAGTTGAACTGAACCCATGAGTTCAATATACTGATCTCGAACAGACTCTATGTGCCGGCCAACGCAATTGAAATCGTCGGCCGAGAGTCGAGTCCCGGATGTGCCCGGACCTCGGAGGTGGGAAGCGGATGACGATACCGGCCGGTGCGACCTCCTCGCGGGGGCGGATCGACAAGCGGCAGGCGATTCTCGACGCGGCGTTCGTCGTGTTCGCCCGGCGCGGCTACGCACTCGCGGGGGTTCAGGAGATCGCGGAGGAGGCCGGGGTCGCCAAGCCGACCATCTACAACCACCTCAACGACAAGGAAACCCTGTTCCGGCACGCGCTGACGGCCGTCGCCGATTCGGTGTTGGCCGAGAATCTGACGGTGGTGGAGCGGCTGCGGAATCCGGGGCCGGATCTCGATGCGGCACTGCGCGATCTGGCGCTGCGACTGATCCGGGTCTGCTGCGCCGAACGGTCGCGATCGTTGCGGTGGCTCACCTATGCCCAGGTCGCCCAATTCCCCGACCTGATCGATATCGTCGTCGGCCGCACTTCGGACCGCCTCGGCGAGGCGCTGGCCGACCGGCTGGCACGACTGTCACTGTCCGGGCGGCTGCGCCCGTGCGATCCCGCGGTCGCCGCCGAACAATTCCTCGTATTGATCACCGGACCGATGGAAGGACGTTCACGGCTGGGCACCCGCAAGGTCGCCGTCGCCGAGATGCGCGCCGTCGCGGACAGGGCGGTCGATACGTTCCTGCGCGCCTACGGCCCGGCGGAAACCTGAACTTCCCCTGCGTATTACGTCGAACCTCGACGCCGAGAAAAGGATGAACGTGACCGGTCGGACCGACAATCTGCTCGCGACCATCGAAGCCGAACGGGCGATTTTTCGAACATTCCACCATTTCTTCCGCATCGCGGACACCCAGGACAGCGAGCGGTTCAGCGAATGTTTCACTCCCGACGCGCTGATCGAGTATCGAATCATGCCCGGCCCGGTGCAGCGTTTCCACGGACGCGACGAAGAGTCCGATGATCGCCGCGGAGGCGACCGTCGCACCCGCGATGCCGCCGAGTACGCAGCCGACCGCCCCGCCCGTGAGCCCACCTGCCAGCGTCCCGATGGCGGCACCTGCGCCGATCGTGCTGGTGAGCCTGTTCCAGGCGGCCAGTTCCCGGTCGTAGGGGGTCTTCCACGGCGCGCCCTCCTCGAAGGGCAGCGCCACCGGGCGGTAGGAAGCGTGCTCGAGGTCGAACCGCGGCGTGAGCACGGCATTGTTCCCGGCTATCTCCGCGGCGATCGGAAAGACGAAATCATCGACACGGAAAGATAATTCGGCACCCGCGAGCACACTGCCGTCGGCCGACCGGATCGTGAACCTGTCCCCGTCGCTCGCCAGTTTCCCCGAATCGGTTTCGATGTGCACCGATTCCGGGGTGGTGGTGGCCTTGTAGTTCACCGGCGCGACGTCGCCGGTGACGTCCGCGTGGCTGATTCCCGGCAAGGCGCTCAGGCCCGCGGCCAGGAGCGCCACGGCGCCCATTCGTTTGTTCATGGATATCCGGTTTTCTTTCTCTCGTTGGACGAAATGCGTTCGAGTCAGTGCGCGAATTCGGGCGCGATCTTGTCCGCGACGAAGTCGAGGGTTCGTTTGGCGACCTCGATCGGGAGATTGCCCGAGTGGATGGTGAGGCTGACGGTGATGTCGGTGCCGTATGCCGCACCGAGTCGGGACAGTTGCGCGCGGACGTCCTCCACGGTGCCCGCCAGAATGTGGTCGTCGCCGAGTCGTTTGTCGAAATGCAGGAGGGCGCCGACGTTCGCGAGATTCTCGTAGCCGGGGTAGTCGGCGCTGCGCTCGGTCGACCACGCGCGGGTGGCCTCGGCGATCTTGTCGGAGTAGAGCTGCTCGTCGCGCCTGCCGAGGGTCAGTGCCTCGTCCCGGTCGTCGGCGATGAACGCGCCCAGGCTGATCTGCACGTCCTCGGTGCCCTGCGGTCGTCCGCCCGCGACCCAGCCCCTGCGGTAGGCGGCAAGGATCTCGGCGAAACCGTCGGGGCCCGCGATGGCGGGAACCGCCTGGAGGCCGCGGCCGAGGAAACCGGCCGCTTCGGCCGAGGCGGAGCTGGTGGCCGTGGCCACGTACACCCGAGGTCCCGGCCGTTGGAAGGGACGCGGGAGCAGGGTGACCGGCCCGAACCGGTGGAAGGCCCCGTCGACGACGACGTTCTCCTCCGCCCACAGCCGCTCGACGGTTCGCACCCCTTCGTCGAATCGGGCGCGGCTCTCGTCGAGACTCACCCCGAACGCGGCGAATTCACCGGGCAGGAAGGCGCGTCCGAAGCCGACATCGAGCCGCCCGTGGCTGAGGTTGTCGAGCACGGCCAGGCGACCGGCCAGCTGGATCGGATGGGAGAACGCCGGGATGACGGCACCGGTCGCGATCCGGATGGATCGGGTCCGCGCGGCGACCGCGGAGAGGAACGGCACCGGATCCGGGCTGTAACCGCCGTAGGGGAAGAAATAGTGTTCGACGGTCCCCCGAAGAGTTCCTTCGTCCAGGCGACCTCGACCACCGCGCTCGCGCCGATATCGGCGGCCGCGTGGAGTCTCGGACCGTTGGAGAACCGCACGGACACCGTGTCGGGACTCTTCACCACCGATTCCACATAACCCGCGAGCAGGCTGTTCGCCGTCGCCGCCTGCGCGCCGAGTCCGACGATCCCGTCCCAGGTGGTCTTGACCGCCGCGGCGTCGAAAGGTGTTCCGTCACTGAATGTCACGTCGGTGCGCAGCACGAAGGTGAATTCGGTCGCGGTGTCGTTACCGGACCAGGAGCGGGCCAGCCAGGGATGCAGCGATCCGTCGGCGGGATTCTGGTAGACCAGCGAGTCGACCAGGGGGCGAACGAACGGACTCGCGTTCGCGGTGAGATTCTGCGCGGGATCGATGCAGTCGGCGGTATTGGCCGTCGCGATGGTGAGCGTGTCCTTGCCCGACGCGGAATCCGTGCCCGCACAACCCGCGGCGAGGGTGCACAGCAGTGTCGCGGCGAGCATCGCCCGCGCGGCTTCGGTGGATCTCATCGGCGCGCGGACCGCCGGATCGCGGGATCGAGATCGTCGCGGATCACCTGGCAGTCGGCCACCGACAGCGTGCCGTCGGCATTGCGGCGCAGTTCGTCCTCGACCAGGACGCTCGGCAGGAAACGCACCGCCCCTTCGCGATCCACGAGCGAGGTCAACGCGTAGTAACTGACGAGCACGACGTCCTCGGAAGGACCCGGCTCGACCACGAACTGGTCGAACCAGTGCCGATGGGTCGCCTCGGCGTGCGCGGACGCGGTCGCCCTGGTGGCCTCGGCGATGGCCTCGCGTCCTCGCAGCGCGTCCTGGCGCGAGGCGTGCCGCAGCACTCCGTCCTCGGTGAACGTCGCCGCGAAACCCTCCGCGTCGACATCGTCGAGCAATCGGGCCTGCCCGGCCAGGAAACTCTGCACCTGCACATAGGTCTGGACGTCTCGCCCGAGGATGCTCGGGTCATTGGTGATGGTCACTGTGGTCCTCCATGAGATGTGTTCGGCTGCCGCCGGTTTTACGCGAGCGAGCGCTCGGCTTCGGTGAATGCCCGCGCGGCTTCCAATGTCGCGACGCTGTTTCCGCCCAGGGCCGCGCGCACCCGCCGTTCGACGTCCTCGCGATCGGTCGCGCCCAGTCGCGCGCGCAGCCGTTCCAGGTCGAGCTGGACGTGGTGGTGCGAGGTGGCCACCGTCGTGTCACCGTTCTCCTCCAACGTCCACTTCCCGTGGTGGGCGAGGAATCCGTCCGGGACGACGGTCTGTTTGTAGGCCAGTTCGAAGCGATCGGTCACCACGCGGTAGGAGCGGGTGGTGTGCGCCTCGCCCGCGCTGTTCACGGTGTCCATCTCCAGGATCTGCGCGTCGTCGACCGAGGACAGCGCCACGCGCGACACATGTGGCAGCCGCTCGGGCCACAAGTCGGCCCGGTACAGGAAATCGAAGACCGGTTGCGCGGGCGAGGCGATGGCGACGCTGTCGGAGAACGCGAGGGAGACAATGGAACCGTCGCTCCTGCCGACCGCCGTCGCCGCGACCGCCGCGAGTTCGGCGTCGCTGTTCGCGTCGAGGGCGCGCTGTATCCAGGCCACCGAGTCGGGATCGTCACCGACCGCGCTGAACCGGTGGTCGAGGGTCAGCGTCGATGTGCCGTCCCCGGTGGAGTCGACCCGCCACGTCCCCGACATCGAGGCGACGGGCGCGGCCGAGACGAGTTGCCGGAAGGTCACCGTGCGATTCCCGGCGTCGAGCTCACGCCGCGACCGCCACGTCTTGACCGTGTCCTGCGCCGTGGCCCAGATGTCGAGCGATTCGGCGCTGTCCGGTCCTGGTTCGCGCCGCACGTGGATCGTGGGCGGGAAGATGAGCGGCCAACTCTGCGCGTCGGCGATCACCTCGTAGATCTGATCGGCCGACGCCGCGACCTCGACGCTGTGCCGTGTCGTGTATTCGGCGGGGCCGGAACCTGATTCGGACATGACTTCTCCTGGAGCTGGTGATTTCGAGAGTGCGCGTCAGCGCAGGTGCACGCCGCCGTCGACCAGGAGCACGGTCCCCGTCGAGTATCCGGCCCCGGCCAGGCCGAGTACCGCTTCGGCGACATCGCCCGGCAGGCCGATCCGGCGCAGCGGGGCGATGGCGCTCACTTGTTCGCGCGGGCCGGTGAGGGCGGTGGTGAATTCGGTGTCGATGAGTCCGGGAGCCACCGCGTTGACGCGGATGTCGGGTCCGAGCGTTGCGGCGAGCAGCCGGGTGAGATGTTCGATCGCGGCCTTGCTCACCGCGTACGGGATCGAGCTGCCCGCGGGCCTGCTCCCGGCGATGGAGGAGATGTTGACGATCTGTCCGTGCGGCGATTTACGCAGGTGCTCCACGGCGGCCACGGTCAGCCGCCAGGTGCCGAAGACGTTGACCTCGAAGATATCCCGCCAGACTTCCACCGAGGCGGCGGCGAGATCGTCGTGTGGGATCTGCCTGGTCACGCCCGCGTTGTTCACCAGGACGTCGAGTCCACCGAATTCCGCGACGACCCGGTTGATCAGATCGCCCGCTTCGGTCTCGTCGCTGATATCGGCCCGGAAGTAGAGCGCGCCGGGAATATCGGAGGCGACCTTCTCCCCCGCGTCCACCGAATTGGCGGAATTCACCGCGACCCGGTAACCGGCCTGCCCGAATCGTCTGGCGATCTCGGCGCCGATTCCCGACGACGACCCGGTGACCAGGACGACGGGCTGGTCCGCGTGTTCTGCCCTACTGCTCATTTTCCATTCCTTTCACCCGTGGTCGCGAATTCGATCGCGGCCACCGGGCACGAATCACGCACCTCGACCAGGCGGGCGCGCACTGCCGGATCAGCCGAATTCACCTCGGCGTCGACCACGACGACGGTGCCGCTGTCCTCGTCCTGCGCGAAATGCCGCGGCAGCAGCCGGGCACACTGGCCCGAACCGATGCACAGTCCCGGGTCGGCGTCGATGTACACGGCATCGCCTCACCACGTCACCCGCAGGCTGTGCAGCCCGTAGACGGATTTCTCCGGCCCGAAAGTCTGGTCGCCGGTGAGTCGCAACGTCGGGATCCGGTCGAAGAGCCTCGTCAGCGCGATCTCGAGTTCCTTACGCGCCAGTGGCTGCCCCAGGCACTGGTGGATGCCGAAGCCGAACGCGAGATGACGGTTGGGCTCCCTGCGGATATCGAACCGTTGCGGCTCGGCGAAGGTCGAACCGTCCCAATTGGCCGCGGTCACCGAGGCGATGACACCCTCGCCGCGCCGGATCAGCGTGTCGCCGATCCGCACATCCTCCAGTGCCACCCGGGGCACACCGGTGTGCACGATCGACAGGAACCGCAGGAGTTCCTCCACGACCTTTCCGATCAGTTCCGGATCCGAGCGCAGCAGCGCGTGCTGATCAGGATGGCGCGGCAGCGTATAGACACCGAGGCCGATCATGTTCGCGGTCGTCTCGTGCCCGGCGATCAGCAGCAGCAGGGCCGAACTCTTCAGATCCTCTCGGTGCAGTTCACCGGAGGACTCGCGTTCGAGCACCAATCGGGAGAGCACATCGTCGCCGGGATGCGCCAGTTTGCGGTCGGCCAGTTCGCCGAGATATTCGCGCAACTCCACGACCGCGCGCGCACTCTCCTCCAGGGTGAATTCCGAACTGAGCATGCGGCGACCCCGCTCCTGGAAGTACTCGTGGTCGCTGTAGGGCACGCCCAGCAGTTCGGCGATCACCGCGGAAGGAATCGGCAGCGCGAAATTCGAGATGAGATCGGCCGGTTCTCCCGCGGCCAGCAACTGCTCGATGAAACGGTCGACGATCGATTCGATGGCGGGGCGCAGCCCGTCGATCCGTTTGACGATGAATTCCCGGCTCAGCATCCGGCGTAGTCGGTCGTGCTCGGGCGGATCGAGCCGAAGGAACGGAATATGTTTCTGTCCCACGCTGGCGCGCAGCGCGGCGGAGACGAAAGGGAATCCGGGATTGCGGGCGGCGGCGCTGAACCGGTGATCCGACAGCGTCGCCTTCACGTCCTCGTACCGGGTGAGCAACCATGCCTCGGCGCCGTTGTAGAGCGTGACGCGGGCGGCGGGCGCGTTGCCGCGCAGCAGTTCGTATTCCCGCGGTGGCGCGAGGTCGTCGGTGCGGTCGAACGGGAACGCGGGTATCTGGGTCTGCGTGTCTACTGGCACGGCTCGAACCTTCCTTCGTTGAGCGAGGTGGTGGTCACGATGTGCCGAGCCGATCCCACGACAGCGCGGGATCGTGTGACCGCAAACTGTTCTCGGCGAAGGATTTCGCGGCGTCGAGGGTGTCGAGACTGTGCTTTCCCAGGGCGGAGCGGACCAGGCGGGTGGCCGCCTCGATGGTCGCGTCGGCGCCGAGTACCTGCCGCACCCCGGCCGGGTCGAGCGCGATGGTGTGCCGTCCGGTGATCGTGACCGAATCGGCGTGCTGTTCGACCGACCACTGTCCGAGGTGCGCGCGGGCGATCGGCGGCACCGTCAACGGCTTGTACACCACCCGCGCCTGCCTGAGGCAGATGCGGATCGACGGGATCCGGTGCCGGGTTCCGTCGTCACCGAGCACCGTCGTCGACACGGTCTGCACGCCGTCGTCGTCTTCGTCGTAGTCGACTTCGTGGACGTGGGCGATGCCGCCGGGCCACAACTCCAGCCTGCGCAGGAATTCGAAGACGTCGCCGACCGATCCGTGCGTGCGCACCACGTCCTCGAAGGTGTACACCCACGCGCCGGGCCCGCCGGGCAGCGCGGCGGACTCGGCCAGTTCGGTCAGGATCCGGCGCACCACGATTTCGAGGGAAGCTGTTGCGCCCGTGTCGGTTCCGGCCGGTGCTGTGGTCTCGATATCGACCGCGCCCGCGAGATCGTCGCGGTAGCGCACGACGGTGGCCGGACCGTCCGCGCGGAACACCAGGGCCGTGGGCACTTCCGACGTCCGGCGTTCCAGGACGACCGACCGGACGGATCGATCCTGTTCCAGCCACAGTTCGAAGGTCTCGACATCGTCGGTGGCGGCGAGCGCCCTGGTGTGGATCACCGGACCGGCGAACAACGGCCAGGAATGCACATCGGCCAGGATCCGATCCACGGGCCGTGCGACCGATCTCGCGCTCGCGGCGGGGTGGGAGGGCAGTGCGGTCATCGTCGACTCTCTTCTCCTTGTGGACGATTCGTCGTTGTGCGCTGTCCCCCGGCTCGTCCGGGCAGCAGGGTCGCGCTGATCACGGCGCCGACCAGGATCACCGCCGCGACGCCGAACGCGGTGGCGTATCCCTCGGTCACCTCGGCCCCGGTCGGCACACCCGCGTCGTCGGTGCGCGCGGCGGCGACGATGGTCAGGACGGCCAGTCCCACCGAGCCGCCCAATTGCCTGGTGGCGTTGGCGAGGCCCGACACCACCCCGGCGTCCTGCGGGGCGACCCCACCGATCGCCGTGGCCGCGGTCGGTGCGAGTGCGAGACCGATGCCGAGGAACACCACGACTCCCGGCGCGATCACCGCCCAGCCGATGGAGGAATCCGATCCGAGCAGCGTCAACGCGGCGAACGCGGCGGCCGAGAGCCCCGCTCCACCGATGATCACCGGCCGCGCGGGTATGCCCCGCTTCAACAGTTTGGCCGCGGACTGGGCCCCGATCACGGTGGTCACCGCGAACGGGACGAAGACCAGCCCCGCCTCCAGCGCCGAAAGTCCGCGCACCCCTTGCAGATACAGCGAGACGAAATACAGCACCGAGAAGAATCCCGCGCCGAGCAGGAACATGGTGAGATTGGCGACCGCGACGGCACGCTGCCGCACGATCCGCAACGGAAGCAGCGGATGCTCGGCGATCCGCGCCTCGACCACCACGAATGCGAGCAGCAGCACGATGCCGATCACCGCCGCGATCGCCGCGATCGCGTCGAAGCTCGCCGCCTTGCCGAATTCGACCAGGCCGTAGACCAGCGCGATGAAACCCGCCGTCACGGTGAGGCTGCCGAGTATGTCCAGCCCGCCCCGCGGCCGGGTGTCGTCCTTGCGCAGATAGATCAGCGCGAGCACCGCGAGCACCAGCCCCACGGGCACGTTGACCAGCAGAACCCAACGCCAGGACAGGAATTCGGTCAGCAGGCCGCCGAGCACCGCGCCGATCGCGCCACCGACCGCGCCCATCATCGTCCAGGTCGCGATGGCCTGGGTGCGCTTGGGGCCTTCCTCGAAGGTGGCGGTCAGGATGGCCAGGGTCGACGGCGCCAGTACCGCGCCACCGATGCCCTGCACCGTCCGGGCCACCACCAGCCAGACCGCGTTGGTCGCGAGCCCGCCCGCCAGGCTCGCGAGGGTGAAGGCGGCCAGACTGAGAACGAAAACCCTTCTCCGCCCGAACAGATCCGACGCGCGCCCCCCGATCAGCATGAATCCGGCGAAGGTCAGCGTGTAGGCGGTGACCACCCACTGCAGATCCTGTTCGCCGAATCCGAGCGAGGTTCTGATGCCGGGCAGCGCGACGTTGACGATGGACACGTCGAGCACGACGATCAATTGTCCCGTGCAGGCGAGCGCGACCAGGATCCATTCCCTGGTGCGTGCCACGGCGGCCGCGGGTGGTGACACACCGGCGGATTCGGCGGTCGCTTTGTCGATTCTGTTCGTCATATCCGTTTCCCGATCGTGTCGTGGCGCTGCGCCGCGGCGTTCAGGCTCCGGTAGCGGCGCTCAGCCCGTTCTGAAGGTGGGTGAGTAGTTGACGTGGGGTGGTGATGTTCTCGAGTTCGTCGTCGGACAACTTGACGCCGTACCGGCGCGAGATGACCGCGGCGGCCTCGAGCAGGGCGAGCGAGTCGTAGCCCAGGTCGGCGAAATCGGCATCGAGCACGTCGCCCTCCAGATCCACCGACTCGTCCTCACCCGCGGCTTCTCGCAGGATGTCCTTCAATTCCGTGACGCCGACCTGCACGCTCATGATTGGCTCCTCCGCTTGTTCTCCGATCCGGTGATCGGAACAAGCCGAGCCTGACATCAGTCGCTGGACGTTCCCTGGAATCGCGCTGTAGCCGGACGCGCGGGCGAGCGGCGACAGCGGCCGAGGTATCCCGGAACCGGTCGCAGGGCGGCGCGGATACGGTCGGCTGGGCTATCCATACGACCAATGATGGGTGAGAAGCAGTGGATTGGTAAGATGCCACTTTGAAGTGGGTTGCTAACCAGAAGAAAGTTTGCAGTATGTCGACCGAATCTCAGGCCCTGCTCCGTCGCGACTGCCCCGGTCGCGTACTCCTCGATCACATCACCGGCAAATGGGGAATCCTGGTGCTGACCTCACTGACCGAGGGCCCGTTGCGCTTTCATCAACTGCGCGCGGGCATCGAAGGCGTCAGCGACAAGATGCTGACCCAGACCTTGCGCACCTTCGCGAGCGACGGACTCGTCGAGCGCACCGTCCTGCCGACCGCGCCCCCGTCGGTCGTGTACGAACTGACCGAACTCGGCGCCGAGGCCGCCCGGGAACTCGAACCGTTCCTGCGCTGGGTCCGCGCCACCGCGAGTGCGGGCGTCCCCGTCCGGGCGTAGCCCGAAGACCCCCGGCACTCTTCGCTATCCGAGCAGCCCGAGCGGCCGAATCACTGCAAGACCGACACCGAGACCGGCGATGACCACAGGCCCGATGAGGTACACGACCGTGGCCCCCAGCCGGACCAGGATCGACACGAACCCTGGCCGCGATGTTGCGCTGTGCCGTGCCCTGCCCGGACGGGCACGATGCGTCGTCTTCACCGTCATGCGTTTCGCTTACCCGGCGAACGGTCGGTCAACCGCACCCGCTCCCGTTGTCCGGGAATCGTCATCCACCCGACCACGTGCGCCACGCGGAGCACCACTCACAGCAGTCCACGCCGGTGGGCGTAGATCGCGGCCTGGGTGCGGTCGCGGACGCCGAGGCGGTTGAGAATGCTGGAGACGTGGTTCTTCACGGTGCCTTCGCTCAGGTAGAGGGAGCGCGCGATTTCCCGATTGGCCGCACCGGCTGCGACCAGGCGCAGGACATCGGTTTCCCGGTCGGTCAGTTCGATCGGGGGTGCGGTGGTGCGCAGACGGACCAGTGCCGCGAGGCGGGCGGCGACGGTGGCGGAGTACTGGTCGACGCCCGCGTGGGCGAGATGGATGGCCCTGGCGAGTTCGGGCGCGGGCAGATCCTTGAGCAGATAGCCGGACGCTCCCGCGTGCAGGGCTCGGACCAGGTATTCCTCGTCGTCGAAGGTCGTCAGCATCAGCACGGTCGTCTCGTCACTCAGCACGGCGGCGGCTTCGACACCGTCGATACCCGGCATGCGGATATCCATCAGCACCACATCGGGCGCGAGTTCACGCGCGAGTTCTATTGCGGTGGCGCCGTTCTCGGCGGTGGCGACGACCTCGATCCCCGACTGTAGGGCCAGCAGCGCGGCGATTCCTTCTCGGACGAGGCGTTCGTCGTCGGCGATGAGGACGCGCAGGATGGCGGTCACGGTGCCGACACCGTGGCCAGCAGGCGTGTTCCGGTGGACCCGGTGGTGATGCTCAATCGGCCGCCGACCAGATCGAGTCGTTCGCGCATGCCGCGCAGACCGTGTCCCTCGACGGCGTCGGGCCGCAGACCTCGCCCGTTGTCGCTGATGTCGAGGGTGCGTGCGGTCAGGTCGACGTCGACGGTGACCGTGTCCGCGCCGGAGTGGCGGCGCGCGTTGGTCAATGCCTCCTGCGTGACGAGATACAGCGCCAGGCGCACGGATTCGCCGACCCGGTGCTCGTCGCCGGAGAGTCGCAGTGTCACGGTGAAATCGGTGTCGCGCAGTCGGGCGATCAAGGCTCGCAGGGCCGTGGCCAGGGTGAATCCGTCGGTGTCGTCGTGCAGTGCGCCCACCGCGCGGCGCACCTGTTCCAGCGCCTGCCTGGCCGAATCGCGGCCGTCGGTGAGTGCCCGGTCGGCGGTGTCGGGCTCGAGGGTGCGGTAGGCGGCGGCCTTCTCCAATTGGATCGCGGTGACCACGAGATGGTGGCCGACGGTGTCGTGGATATCGCGGGCGAGGCGGGTGCGTTCGGCGACCGTCGCCAACGTGACGGCCTGATCGGCGTATTCCGCCAACCGGGCGTTGGCGTCGGACAATTCGACGAGCAGCGATTCGGCCCGGCGTCGGCCCGCTTCCTCGCGGCCCGCGATCACGGCGAGGGTGAGCGCGAAACCGATACCGACGGCGAACATCAGCAGATCGGGAACGGCTTCGGGATCGCCGCCGAACCCCGGACCCACCGCGACCAGCACAGTGGCGAGAACCACCTCGGCCGCGCCGAGCCCGTAGGCGATGCGATGCCCGAGGGTGAAATACGCGGTCAGCGGGATCAGGACGAACAACAGTTTCGCGTTACCCGCGCAATCGAGCGCGGTGACGAACGCGAACAGCGCCGCGCGGACGGTCAGTGCCGCCACCGCATAACTGGGCGTGACCGGTATGCGCGATTCCACCGATTCGAGTGCGCCCGCCACCGCAAGTCCACAGGTGAAACCCCACAGACCGAGCGCGTCGCACTCTCCCGACGCGGCGACGACGAGCCCGGCGACCAGTACGGACAGGTAGAGGAACCACGCGACCCACGTCAGTGCTCGGGGACGGATCATCCCCCGAGCGTAGAGCCGTATGCGGGCGCGAGGGTATCGCCGAAACGAAGTTCGGCCGAAAGTCATGGGTCGCGCGACACTTCACCACGTGACCAGCGGATTCCTAGCCTCGGGCCTACCTCGAGAAGGGAATCGGCATGGATACCTCACTACTGCGGCTCAGCGCGGCGGCAGGCATCGTCTGCGGCGCGGCCATCGCACTGGCGGGAGCATTGGAATCGGCGATCGGCCACAAGGTCACGCTGACGCAGATACTCAACGGCGGCTCGGTGCCGCTCGGCATCGGCCTGCTCATCGGGCTGTACCTGTGGCAGCGCCACCGACTCGGACGATTCGGCACGGCGGCGTTCGTGGTGCAATTCCTCGGCTTCGGCTATTTCGCCGGTATCGCCTACGCGCGCAATTTCGTGCTGGTCTACCTCGACCGTTCCGTCGTCGACGAACTACTCGAGGGACCGGCGCGGTACGCGTTTCTGGCGACCGCGATTCTGGCGCTGACCGGCACCTGGTTGTTCGGCGCCGCACTGCTGCGTTCGGGCTCGGTGCCGAAAGTGGCTGTCGCACTGTATGTGGTCGGGCTGTCGGCCTTGTGCCTGACGTTCCTGCTGCCCACACCGGTGGTCCGGCTGGGCCATGTGCTCGGCGGCGCGGGGCTGGTGTGGCTCGCCGTCGCGCAATGGCGGCACGCCACCGTGAGCGAGTCCTCCCCCGAACTCCGTCCCGCGTACGGGTGATTGTTCGTCAGGCGTCGCGGGTGCGCTGCCACCACGGATAGGCGATCCAGACGCAAGCGAACAGCACCGCGGACCCGATTCCCGCGATCAGCGCCGGAATCGGGCCCGCGACGAGGTCGAAGATCAAGACCGCGACACCGGTGACCGCGCACCCCAACAGCAGCAATCCCAGCAGGGCGCAGCGGTGCGCGATACGAACGACCTGATCGATCCGGCGCGGGCGGAACAGAATTCGGTGCGCCGGGATCAGGCGTCCGGACGCGGGATATCTCCGCGCCACGCGCCGGTCTCGTTGTGCTGGTCCTCGATGAAGTCCTTGAATCGCTTCATGTCACCGTTCACTCGGTGCTTCAGCACGCCGAGTTTGTCGGCGGCATTCTCCACGAAACCTTCCGGATCGACCTCCATCTGCGCGGTGATCCGGGTGTGGGTGTCATCGAGACGATGGAAGGTGATCACACCCGCGTGGTTCGGGCCGCTGTCGGATTTCCAGGCCACCCGTTCGTCCGGGTGCTGCTCGGTGATCGTCGCGTCGAAAAAATTCTCGGCGGCAACGGTTTCGATGGCATGCTCCTGCCACCGACCGAGGATCAGGCTCGAAGGAATGCGAGCAGATCGGCGTTGATGGTGTCGGCGTGCGTGGTAGGCATACCGTGCGGGAACCCCTGATAGGTCTTCAGCGTCCCGTTCTTCAACAGCGCCGCCGATTTGGGACCGGACGCCACGTAGGGCACGATCTGATCGTCCTCGCTGTGCATCACGAGAACCGGAATCCCGATCTGTTTGAGATCCTCGGTGAAATCGGTCTGCGAGAACGCCACGACTCCGTCGTAGTGCGCCTTCGCGCCGCCCATCATGCCTTGACGCCACCAGTTCGCGATGACGGCCTCCGACGACTCCACGCCCGGCTGGTCGTAGTTGTAGAACGGACCCGACGGCAGCGCCCGGTAGAACTCCGAGCGATTGGCCGCCAACTGGGCCTGGATGTCGTCGAAGACGGATTTCGGTAGACCTTCGGGATTGGCCTCGGTCCGCACCATCAGCGGGGGCACGGCACTGATCAGCGCGGCCTTGGACGCTCTGGTCTCGCCGTGCCGAGCGAGGTAGTGCGCGACTTCACCGCCACCGGTCGAGTGGCCGACGTGCACGGCGTCGCGCAGGTCCAGGTGCTCGACCACGGCGGCGAGGTCGTCGGCGTAGTGGTCCATGTCGTGGCCGTCGGCCGTCTGCGAGGAGCGGCCGTGGCCGCGTCGATCGTGGGCGACGACCCGGTAGCCGTGCGCGAGGAAGAACAACATCTGGTTGTCCCAGTCGTCGGCGGACAGCGGCCAGCCGTGGCTGAAGACGATGGGCTGTCCCTGGCCCCAGTCCTTGTAGAAGATCTCGGTCCCATCCGCGGTCGTGACTGTGCCCATGGTTACCTCTCTTCGACGTGGACCTCACCGATATCGGGAGGTCGGGTGGTCGCTCGGGATACCGGAGGCCGACTACGCCCGGAGCCGCTCGACTCGATCGGTCGCCGTGATCGGACTCCCGGTGTCGGTATGCGTCGTCGCCGGCACGCGCCCACCACCGCAGTCAGCATACTTTCAGCTAATAACGCGTGGATGCTTTCCCCGTACGGAGTCGGCCTTCAGAGGCATTCGATGGGGCGACACCGCGATCCTGCGGTTCCGGAGCGTACAGAAACACCCGAGGCCGTCGGACGCCGTGCGAGAACACGACGGCGGAGACAGATGTGTCAGCGGAAGAAGCCGAGCGCCGCGGCCAGGGCGAAGGCCATGCCGAAGGCGATGAGGACCGCGGCGGCCACGGAGGCCGACATGATGACGACGCCGGTGCTCAGGGTCGTGACGATCAGGCCCGACAGCCAGGCCGTACCCGGTTCGAAGTTAGGAGTTCTGCCAGAAGGGGTTCGTTTCACAGCCATATCGGGAGGACTCCCCGTGCGATTGATTGCGGAGCCGCCACGCTGGGTGGCAGCTATCCGGTTGCTGAACAGTGATGGCCGGCTTTCCGGCGCGGCACCGGCTAGCGGAGGCTGTCTTCTTCAACCGTTCCACTCGGCGATACCGCCGTCTTGCAGGGCGACCCAGTGCTGACTGAACAGCTTCGCGACGATCCCTAGTTGATATTTTTACCAGCATACAAGCTTGGTAGTAGCCATTTCGTGATAGTTAACCAGAACGTTGCTAGAATTGCGCGGGTATCGTGACCGGTCTCATAGGCATCCGATGCCGGACCGTCACCGAGCCCCTCGCCGACGAGTTCCCGTACACCCCGCACCCGACAACGGGCGACGATCGCGGTGATACCCGCGCGTAGACCGGCACCGATGTACGAAGATCACCGGGTACCGCGTCGACGCGGCCGCACCGCAACCGCTCCCAACGAGCGAACTCGTTGCCGGTCGGTCCGCGCGCGCCGCCGCACCCGCACCGACGACCGCCCGGTCATCCTGAAGGAGTTCGCACGTGACGATCCCCGGTCACCCCATCGACATCCTGCTCGTCGAGGACGATCCGGGCGACGAATTGATGACCCGAGAAGCGTTCGAGGACAACAAGATCGGAAATACCCTCCATGTCGTCCGCGACGGACAGGAAGCTCTGGACTACCTGTTCCGCGAAGGTGAGTACGCCGACGCGTCCCGGCCGGATCTGATTCTGCTCGATCTCAACCTGCCCAAATACGACGGCCGCCAAGTCCTGGAGAAAATCCGCGCCGACGACGAGTTGACCGCCATCCCCGTGGTTATCCTGACCACGTCGGCGGCCGAGGAGGACATTCTGCGCAGCTATCGGTTACACGCCAACGCCTACGCCACCAAACCGGTCGACCTCGAACAATTCGTCGCCGCCATCAAGCAGATCGACGACTTCTTCGTCCACGTCGTGCGACTGCCCCGCCGCGGCTGAATCCCGTCAGTCCCGCACTCCCGAGACGGCCTTGGCATTGGCGGCGAAATCGGCGAAGGTGGTGCCGGACTTCTCGCGGTGACTGAGGGCCCGAATGGATACGTCGTGGCCTTCCGCCGCCTTGCGCAACGCCCCGACGGTGGCCTGTTCCCGGGGGATGTGCTGGAACGGGTCGAACGAATACCAGCGCATCGCGTTCTGATGGGTGATCTTGTCGATCTCGTCGTCGGGCACGTCGTAGGTGGCGAACACGCGCTCGAGTTCTTCCGGAGCGCCAGGCCACATCGAATCGCTGTGCGGATAGTCCATCTCCCAGCACATATTGTCCACGCCGATCTCGTGGCGATTCTTGACTCCGATCGGATCGGAGATGAAACAGGTCAGGAAGTGCTCGCGGAACACCTCCGACGGGCGCTTACCCCCGAAATCCTGATGTGTCCAGGTGGAATGCATCTCGAATGTGCGGTCCACACGGTCGAGGAAATATGGAATCCAGCCCGTGCCGCCCTCCGAGAGCGCGATCTTCAAGTCCGGGTAGTCCTTGATCGGTTTGGACCACAGCAGGTCCGCCGCGGCCTGCACGATATTCATCGGCTGCAATGTGATCATCACATCCATCGGTGAATCGGGTGCGGGTATCGACAGTCGCCCCGACGATCCGATATGGACGCTCATCACCGTGTCGGTCTCGACCAGCGCCCGCCACAGCGGCGCCCAGTAGTCATCGTGGAACGACGGATAGCCCAGCGCGGCAGGGTTTTCGGTGAAGGTCAGCGAATGCACACCCTTCTCCGACACGCGCCGCACCTCCGCCGCGCACAGCTCGGCGTCCCAGATCACCGGCAACGCCATCGGAATGAACCGGCCCGGATGCGAACCGCACCACTCGTCGATATGCCAATCGTTGTAGGCGCGCACCAGCGCCAGCGAGAAATCCGAGTCGTCGGTGGCGAACAACCTCGCGGCGAAACCCGGGAAGGACGGGAAGTTCATGGTGGCCAGTACGCCACCGGCGTTCATATCCTTGACCCGCTCGTCGGGATCGAAGCAGCCGGGACGGATCTCGTCGAGTCCCTGCGGCTCGAGCCCGTACTCCTCCTTCGGCCGTCCGGCGACCGCGTTCAGAGCGACATTCGGAATTACCGTATCGCGGAACCGCCAGGTGTCCGACCCGTCGGGATTGTGCACCAACCGGGGAGCCTCGTCGATATATCGCTTCGGCAGGTGATTCAGGAACATGTCGGGCGGCTCGATGATGTGGTCATCGACACTGATCAGAATCATGTCGTTTTTGTCCACAGTGGTTCCTTCCATTGTCACCACGAGGTTGCTATACGCGCGTACAGGTTATCGCAGCGCAGGAAGGGATTATGGCGAATTCGCGGGACCGGTCCGAGAAGATTCCGCCGGCACGACACAGCCCGGCGCCGTGGTCATTCCCAGGGGGTCAGCACCACTTTTCCCCGCGAATGCCCCGACTCGCTGAGCGTGTGCGCGAGTGCGACGTCGTTCAACGGCAACACGCGGTCGAGATGGATGCGCAGGTCCCCGGCGGCGGCGAGTTCCCCGATCCCCACCAGTTCCGCGGGCCGTGGACGCGCGGTGATCTTGCGACAGCGCGGATCGGCGACGGCATCGGATTCCTGGGCCGTGATGTAGCGGCCGTCGGCACGCAGCACTTGAAGCGAACGCTGCCCGTACGCGCCCCCGACGAGATCGAACACGACGTCGACGCCATCGAGCGCGGTCGTGAAATCGGTAGCGGTGTAGTCGATCAACTCGTCGACGCCGAGCCCGCGGAGGAATTCGTGATTGACCGCTCGCGCCGTGCCGATGACGTACGCGCCGCGTTGTCGGGCGAACTGGACGGCGAAATGGCCGACGCCACCCGCGGCGGCATGGACGAGGACGCGCTCGCCCGCTCGAAGGTTCGCGGCTGCCAACCCCTGCCACGCGGTCGACGCGGCCGTGGGGAGGGCCGCGGCACGAATATCGTCCAAGCCGGGCGGGCGCAGGCCGAGACTGTCGGCCCGCGCCACGACGTACTCGCTGTAGGTGCCGGTGCGACTGTGCACCATGCCGAAAACAGCGTCCCCCGTCGCGAATTCGTTCACGCCGAGTCCGACTTTCACCACCGCGCCGGAGAGATCGAACCCGACGGTGAAGGGCGGCGGACCGAGGAAAGTCACACGCCCCGACCGCAATTTGCAGTCGACGGTGTTCACCGACGTCGCGCCCATTCGGACCAGCACCTCGCCCCGGCCGGGTTCCGGGGTCGGGACTTCGATGGTTTCGAGAACGTCCGGACCGCCGAGCCCGCGCTGACCGATCGCCTTCACCGGTCGCCGGTCGCCGGTCGCCGATCCGCGCCCGGGCCGCATCACGTCCGCCGCGAGGTGGGCCGACCATCCGGCGGGGCGGATCCAGCGGGATTCAAGTATCGCTCGAACGCGTCCACCAGTTCCTGGTGCGCGGTCGTGACCCCTATCCCCTGTTCCAGGTTGAGAAATTTCGGCATTCCGGTGAGCAGAAGCAACAGCGCGCCGGGAGCGAGATCGCCGCCGAGCGGACCGAAACCTCGATAATTCGTGGTGAGCGCCTCCAATTGGAGTGTGCGCACCCGCTCGGTCACGGCGGCGATCTCCGCGCGCACCGATTTCCTGTGATTGCCAAGGGCCATGAACTCGGTGGTCAGCGCGCTGGTCGCCTCGTCCCGGCTGTAATTCCAGAGCACTCGCGGCAATTGGTCGGCCGGCACCTCGAGCACCCGCGTCAGATGCGCGATATTGCGCTCGGAGTAGCGGCGGATCGCCGCGAGGAAGATTCCGTCCAGGGTGCGGAAGTAGTACTGCACCAGACTCGGCGTCACGTCGGCCTTCGCCGCCACCGCGCGAAACGTGACCGCGGCATATCCTTCGTCGAGCATCAACCGCTCGACACAGTCGAGCAGGATCTCCCGCGTCTTCGATGTCTCCGCACCGAACCGGCGAGGTGTCACCGTCATACCCACCTCCCGATCGCGCGTCATGAACTGCCGACGGAATACTATGCTATACGACCGCATAGCATCGCGGATCAGGCGATTCACCGGTCGGAGTCGTGGCCCCTCGCGATTCCCGACACCGCAACGGGACAGCGCCGAAGGCATTGCGCACCTTGCTATTCGGCTCGAACGAGGTCTACATGAACCTCGCGTCAACGATTCCCGAATCGGTTGTGTTGCCAAGAGTTTGCGAGTAGGTTTGCACGGGTTCCAGTTTTCAGAGTGGGGTCGAGCCCGGATGGGCGTCGCGCCTCCGCCACGGCTGGGCCGTCGGCGGGTGGTTCGTCGCCTGTCTCGATGACGTGGCCGGCCGGCACCCCGGACTCGACGACCCCGGCGAGCTGGGCGCCGTGCTGGCCACCGTGACCCGGCCCGCGGAAACTCTCACTCCCTGCCCGCTTCCCGACGTTCCCACATTTCTCGACGACTACGGTCCCGCCCTGCGAATGTGGGCCGATTTCGCCGAGAACGGCCCACCGCCGGGCGCGAACAGCGCCTCGGGTTTGGTCTCCTGGAAGTAGCCGGTGCCGATCTGACGACTGGGAATGTGGGAGGCCAGAGCCAGTACCGGCGCGCCGGAACGATGCGCGTCCATCACCCCCTGGATCAGGTGGGTGTTGCCGGGTCCTCAGCTGCCGGCGCAGACCGTGAGGTGACCGGTCAGCTGGGCCTCGGCCGAGGCGGCGAACGCCGCTGCCTCCTCGTGATGGACGTGCACCCACTCGACCCTGCCGTCCCGGCGCACCGCGTCGCTGAACGCGTTGAGACCGTCCCCGACCAAGCCGTACACCCGGCGCACCCCGGCCTGGACGAGTACCTCGAGCAATTCGTCGGCCACCGTACGACTCATCGAATTCCACTCCTTCGACATCCGGTTCCCGCGAGCATCGGACAAGCCGATGCGACGGTGCTGAACGTGCGGTTTCGAGCGGTGCGCGCGAGCGTCGAAGACGAGCGTGCCGATCGGCACACTACGAGTTGTTCACGGGGTCCGGTCGACGGACACACAGGAGGGTGACCAGGCCGTTGTATTCCCGCCGGTGTCAGCGGTCGGCGTCGGTGAACCGGATGACGCCGCGGATATTGCGCCCTTCCAGCATGTCCCGATAGCCGTCGTTGACCTCTTCCAGGCGGTACCGGCGGGTGACCATGTCGTCGAGATTCAATTTGCCCGCCCGATACAGCGCCAGCAGATTCGGGATGTCGTGCTGTGGATTGCCCGCACCGAAAATGGTGCCCTGCAAATTCTTTTGGAACAGGGTCAGCATCGACAGATTCAGCGTGACCTCGGTGTCGAGTATCCCGCCCATCGCGGTGACGACACAGGTGCCTGCCTTCGCCGTCAGCGCCAGGTACAGGTCGATATCGCGTCCCTCCGCCCGGCCGACCGTCACGATGACCTTCTGGGCCATCGCGCCCGCCGTCAGCTCCGGCACCTGCGCGAACGCGGCATCGATATCGGGATAGACGTGGGTGGCGCCGAAATGCCGCGCTTGCTCACGTTTCCACTCGACGGGGTCGATGGCGAAGATGTACCGGGCTCCCGCCAGCACCGCGCCCTGCAACGCCGCCACCCCGACGCCGCCGATTCCGATGATCGCCACATCCTCGCCCGGACGCACGTCGGCCGACCGCGTCGCCGATCCGAATCCGGTCGTGACACCGCAGCTGAGCAGACACGCCACCTCGAACGGGATCTCCGGATCGATCTTGGCCACCGAACTGCGGTGCACCACCAGATACGACGCGAAGGTGCCGAGCAACGACAGTCGACCCCGTCTCCGATCTCGCTGACGACGCCCGCGCCCTGGTGTCCCCCGAGGATCGGGAACGACGCCATCGGAATATCGCCGGTGGCAAGGTGGTGATCGGAATGGCACAGCCCCGCCGCTTCCATCCGGATCTTCACCTCACCGCGACGTGGATCACCGATCTCGATGTCCTCGATCGACCACGGCTGATGGAAATCCCAGATCGCCTCCCGTGCGATCACCGGCGTCGGCGTCGCGCTGGTCATGCCGTCCACCCCGTCCCTGCTGACCGCGGGGTTCCCCGAACCGCGACGCGGATTCGCCGTCGGGGTGTGGGCCGCCGCGGTCGCCAGCGGCGGAGTAGTCGGCATCCTCGGCACGGGACCACTGCTCGCGCACTGGTCGTGGCTCTCGATCCCGGTTGCCATGACCATCGCGGGCGCGGTACTGGCCGTCGCGGGGTGCAACGGTGGCGGAATCGGCGGACGAGTCCAGGCCCGCCATCGACCTGTTGGGCACCCTCTTCGCCGCCACCGCGGTCGGACTGATCGTCGTCGCAGCGACCGAAGTGCCCGAACACGGCTGGCTCGATCCGCGCGTACTCGGCCTGACGGGTGCGGGCATCGGCGCCTGCGCCGGTGTCACGGTCGCGGGGATCGGCATGTTCGGACTCGGGATGCTCACCGTCGACAGCACCTATATCGATCTGTTCCGGCCGCTGATGGTGATCGGACTCGGACTCGCCCTGTCGGCCACACCCGCCACCGCCGCCATCGTCGCCGGTATTCCGGCGCACAAACACGGCGTCGCGGCGGCCGTGAACGACGCCACGCGCGAAGTGGGCGCCGCAGTCGGCATCGCGATCGTCGGCATTGTGCTCGCGGCCGGTTACAGCGACCGCATCGCCGCGCTCACCCCGATGCTTCCCGAAGAGATCCGCGGACCCGTCTCGGATTCGCTGGCCGCCGCACTTCGGGTCACCGACGCCATCGGCCCTTCGGAGGATCCGATCGCCGACCAGGCCAAAGCCGCGTTCGCGCACGGGTCGTAGCAGGCGGCGATCGCGCTCGGGGTGGTCGCGCTGATCACCGCTGCCGTCACCGCCGTATGGACGCCGGGTCGCCGACGGCGCGATACGCCGACGCCACCGCCACCTCCCGAGATATCCGGAGACAGAGGCGAACTCGAATCCAGGATGTAGGCGGAGCCCATCCCGAACACGCTCGACGCTCGGGACGACCGTGCCCGAATCCGATGAGCGGATGACCAAACCGGGGGCGGGGGCAGTGCGAATCCCGAGGGATGCCGGTTCCACCGAGGCATCACGGAGCGAATTCGGACTACCCGAGAGGATCCTCGACAGTGAGCAAACGGCGATCGGCACGGACGGCAACGTTGCACTGGGTGCTGGCGGGAGCACTCGCCGCCGCGGGCCTGGTCTGCGCCCCCGGTATCGCTCACGCGCAGCCGGGGGCGGCCCATGTGGTCTCCGCGGAGAATGTGAACGACAGGCAGCAGAACGTCATGGTCTTCTCGCCTGCCATGAACCGGCCGATCATGGTGCAGGTCATCCGGGCCGCGGATAGGTCGAGACCGCGGCCGACGATGTACCTGCTCAACGGATCCGGGGGCGGCCCGAATCAGAGCGGCTGGGACGCGCAGACCGACGCGGTGAGTTTCCTGCGCGACAAGGACCTCAATGTCGTCACCCCCTACGGCGGCAGCAATTCCTATTACACCGACTGGGTGCGCGAGGACGCCGTCCTCGGCTACAACAAATGGCAGACGTTCATCAACGAGGAATTGCCGCCCGCCATCGAGGAATTCCTCGGCGCGAACAACGACCGGGCGCTGGTCGGCGTCTCGATGAGCGGCACCTCGGTGCTGAATCTGGCGATCGCCAAGCCCGGATTCTGGCGCAGTGTCACCTCCTACAGCGGCTGCGCGCAGACCTCGGATCCCGTCGGCCAGGAGTTCGTCCGCATCACGGTGGAGAACTGGGGCGGTGGGCAGAGTGTCGAGAACATGTGGGGCCCGCGCAACGGGCCGCTGTGGCGCGCGAACGATCCGCTGGTCAACGCGGAACGGTTGCGCGGCACCGAGATCTACCTGAGCACGGGCAGCGGGATCCCCGCCGCTCCGCACGACACTCCCACCGATCCGCGGGTCCAGGACGGTCGGATTCCGCTGCCGGTCCAGATCGCGTTCGGCGGACCGATCGAGGCGGCCATCCGCTACTGCACACTGAACCTGGCCAACCGGCTCGATGAGCTGAACATTCCCGTGACGGTGGACGACAGGCCGGTCGGCACCCATTCCTGGGGTTACTGGGAGGACGACCTGCGACGTTCCTGGCCGTTCCTCGCCCGGTCGGTCCGCAGCCGGGAGAACTGAAGTATCACCGCGTAGGTCGCGGGGCCGAATCGAACGCCGGGTCAGCGGGCACGGGCGATGACGCCGCGTGTTCGACTCCCGTTCGGCAACTCCCACGCGATCGATACCTCGCCGGGTGCGGGCGCCCCGTTCGACGGAATCGGCACCCGCACCACGTCGACGTCGGTTACCTCCGGCACCACGCCGACCAGCACGGTGAGATCGGCGGTGTCGCTGGCGTGCTGGGCCTGCGCTCCGACACCGCCGTGGACCAGCGCCCGCGACTGCGTCCGGAAAACCGGGTCCGCAGGCGCGTCGTAGACGAACCGCGTGCCGAGCACCCCGTGCTCGGTGGTTCCGACGAGCGCGTCCGCGCACCCAGGCATGGCGGCGGCCCGGTAGGTCATCGGCACGATGTAACCGACCGGCTCCGCACCGGCCTCGTCGGTCACGACCATCACTTCGATTCCCACTTCGCCAACCGGGTCGTCGAGTCGGAATCCGCCCGAACGGACGAGCCGCGGACGGTCCCCGCCCAGGTACCACGGCTGCCGCGGCAGCCAGACGGTCAGCAATTCCAGCTTCGACGGGACAAGGGTGGTCTTGTGGACGATCGCCATGTGCCGAAGCGTTCCACATCCACATAGGCCGTCGGCACCCGACCACAGCTGGCCCCGTGACGTCGGGTGATGTCCGAGACGGGAGCACCGAGGCTAGGCTCGAAGGCGACCGCTGTGTCGAACGGTGTGGGAAGGGGAACCCGTGGCCAAGGTGTTTTCGTCCATCGATGATTCGCTACGTGAGTTCATCGCGAAGCAGGCGATGTTCTTCGTAGCGACCGCCCCCTCTGAGGGGGGCCGGGTGAATCTGTCTCCCAAGGGATACCGCGATACCTTCGCCGTTCTCGACGATCATACCGTCGCCTACCTCGATCTGTTCGGCAGCGGCGTGGAAACCATCGCGCACCTGCGCGACAACGGCCGCATCACCATCATGTTCTGTTCGTTCACCCGCAACTCCCGAATCCTGCGCCTGTTCGGCACGGGCCGCGTCGTCCGCCCCGACGACGCGGAGTTCGACACCCTCCGAACCCATTTCGGGACGGAGCACCCCGGCGTTCGGATGGCCATCGTCGTCACGCTGGATCGGATCGCGGACTCGTGCGGATACGCGGTCCCCTACTACGACCTCGTGGGTGAGCGCCCCGTTCTGGATGCTCATCTCGCCGCGGTGCCCGAGGAGAAGCTCGCCGGACGGATCGTCGGCGACAACGGCCACAGCATCGACGGCCTGCCCGCCCTCGACCCCGAACATCCTCTTCCCCTGCGGTGATCATCGCCGTCCAAGGGCGCGAGGCCACGTCGTATCGGCCCCTCTGCGCAAGGCGACCGAGGCTTGTGACTCTCGGGTCATGACAGCGGAGCGAGCACCCGTCGGACGAAATCGCTCGGCCACGTACCTGTTCCGTCGGCTGTCATGTCCCGCAGAACATCTCCGATCTTCGGATCGGCGAACCTCAGGATTCCGACGAGGCCCAGTTCGGCGCACTGGCGCACCAGGGGACGCAGGATCCGTTCGGCTTCGTCTCGTTCCCCCGCGGCGGCCAGGCACGCGATCAAGAGCAGTCGAGCGCGCAGCAGTGCGCGGGGGCGCGTCATTCGCGCGATCCTGTCCACGAGGCGGCGTGCCCGTTCGCACGCCAGCGCGGAGGCCGTGACCGAGTGTCGAGCGAGTAGTCGTCGGATCGCGGAATCCTCGCGGAATTCCGCGGTGATCAGCGCGATGCCGTCGGTGTCGCTCGGCGGCATCGGGTCGGGTACGGGTTCGGTGTCCGCGAGCCCCGCCAGTAGACCGTCGTTGTCGACGCGGGCCCGCAGGCGTGGCAGCGATTGCTCGTCGGCGATCCGTCGGCCCTCGTCCAGATATCGTCGGGCCGTGTCGAGATCCCTGCGCAGCGCCTTGATGCGCGCCCCGGTTCCGTAGCTGGCCGCGATCGCGTCGACCATGGCGCCCTCGGTGCCGAGTACCGCGTACCCCTCGTCGAGCAATTGCTCCGCCGCGTCGATCTCGCCGACGTCGAACAGCAACTCACCCAGCAGCGCGCCCGCTGTTCGCGCGCTGTGCGACCGCGTGCCTCCGGAATTCCTCGCTACCTGGATGGCCTTGCGAAAACTGTTCTGGGCCATGCGGATATCGAGCTCTTTGTTCGCGGCGATCCCGTCGAAGCAGTGCCCGTACATGGCGCTGAACGGGCCGCGGTTGCGACGGTGATACGCCTCGGCCCACTGCTGCAACCGGTGCGCTTCGGGATAGTCGAAACGGTAGATGGCGACGAATGTCGCCATATCGGCCGCGGTGTTGACCACCCACGGATCGAACAGCTCCGGGCGCGCCAGACATTCCGACAGTCGTTCGCTCACACCGTCGACGCGATCACCCGCGACGCGGACGGCGGCGTCGAGTACCGCGGCCTCGACTTCCACCGCGTCGGCATCGTCGACGCCCTGCGCGAGCAGCGCTCGCACCTGCGCCAGCGCGGTATTGACCCCCACTGGATTTCGCAGCAGCAGACCGGCCCATGCGGTGGTCAACTGCAATCGCGGACTCGCGCGGACGGCGGCGGGCGGAAGTTTCGCGATGAGCCCGGGCACTATCGCGAAACGCCCCTGTTCCATCAGCCGGGTCCCGTCGTCTTCGACCAGCTCGACCGCGCGGGCCTCGTCTCCCGCGGCCAGCGCGTGATCGACCGCCTCGCGCAGGTACTGGTGCTCGGCGAACCATCGGGAGGCGGTGCGGTGCAGGTCGGCGACCCATTCGGGGTGTTCGCGGGCCAGGCGCTGACGCAGGAAGTCGGCGAACATGTGGTGGTAGCGCAACCACCCCGGGTCCGAATCCACCCGGCTCAGGAACAGGTCGCGCGCCTCCACCTCGGCGAGCAACGCGGGCCCGTCCGGTGTTTCCGACAGTTCCGCGGCCAGGCCGGGCGACAGCCGCCGGGTCACCGAAGTACGCAGGACGAAGGTCCGCAACCGCGGTTCCAGGCCGTCGAGCACGTTCTCGGCCAGGAAATCACCGATGGTGTTGCTACTGCCGGAGATACTGCCGATCAGCTCGCCCGGATCGTCACAGTCGCGCAGCGACAGCGACGCCAATTGCATTGCCGCGACCCACCCTTCGGTCGATTCGGTCAGGTGGGTGATATCGGTGGAATCCAGTGCGAGCCCGCCCGCGCCCTCGAAGAACAACCGAGCCTCGGCGAGCGTGAAACGCAAGGTGTCGGCGCCGATCTCGACCAATTCGTCGTGGACGCGCATCTTGCTCATCGGCAATCCGGCACGGTTGCGGCTGGTCACGATGAACTGCAGGTGGTGGCAGCCGTGTTCGAGCAGGTAGCCGAGCACCGCGACCGCGGCCGGATCGACCACCCGGTGCCAGTCGTCGATGACGAACGCGACCTGCCTACCCTCGGAATGGACTTCGTTGATCAGCGTGGTCAGCACGTAGGGTTCGGCGTCCTCGCCGTGTATCTCCATCAGGCGAGTCAGTTCGTCGGCGAGGGCGGGCAGCGCCTGCCGCAATGCCTCGACCAGATGGGCGAGCAGCCACGCGGCGTTGTTGTCGTCGCGGTCGATGCTCAACCAGGCGACCGCGACTCCCTGCTCGACCAGTCTGGCGCGCCACTGCGCGGTCAGCGTGCTCTTGCCGAAACCCGCGGGCGCGTGGATCACGATCAGCCTGCGTCGATGTCCGTCATCGAGCATGCCGAACAGCCTGTCGCGCGACACCAGCGGACGGCTCGGCGTCGGCGGACGGAACTTCGTCACCACCGTCGGGCGCGGACGCGGAGTGCTCGGCACCGACGCCTGCCGGGTTTCCACGATCGATGCCACGGTGCGCGGCGGTTCGGAGATCTCGTCCACCGCTCGCGATCGCGAGGGAAGTGCCATCTGATCCACCGCGAGACCGTAGACTTGCTGGATCTCGGCCAGGTGGGTGCCCAGAGCGGCGGCGGACGGGAATCGATCGGCGGGTTCCTCGGACATGGCGCGCTCGATCGCGCGGCATGCCTCGTCGGGTATGTCGTGCTCGCGCAGGTCGGGGATCGGTTCGGAGGTGATGCGCAGGAATTGCGTGACGACCTTCTCCCCCACCCGCCGCTCGAAGGCCGCGTGCCCGGTCATCAGGCAGAACAGGGTGGCGCCGAGACTGTAGACGTCGGAGAGCGCGGTCGGCGCGTGCCCTTTGAGTACTTCGGGCGCGGTGAAGGCGGGCGAACCGGTGATCACGCCGGTACTCGTCACGAAACTGCCGGAGATATGGGCGATTCCGAAATCGGTCAGTTCCGGCTCACCGTATTCGGTGGTCAGGATATTGCCCGGTTTCACGTCACGGTGCAGTACTCCGGCGCGGTGCGCGGCCTCGAGCGCGCCCGCCACCTTCACACCGATCCGCACCGCTTCGCCCCACGGCAACGGTCCGTCGCGTTCGATGCTGTCCTGCAACGACTTCCGCGGATGAAAGGGCATCACGATATAGGGCCTGCCCGCCGTCAGGACACCGCTGAACAGGATGCTGACGATATTCGGGTGCCCGGACAGTTTCCCCATCGCACGCTGTTCACGCAGGAAACGTTCCAGATGCTCGGCCTCCAGATCCGCCGTCAACACCTTGACGGCGACGGTTCGGTCCAGCGCGGGCTGCTCGCAGCGGAACACCACGCCGAACCCGCCGCGCCCGATCTCGGCGGCGTCGTCGAAACCCGCCGCCTTCAGATCGGTGGCTATCCTTGCGGCGAAATCACCTTCGGTGCGTAACTGGCCGTCATCGACCATCGGCGGACCCTAACTCCCGACCCGTAGCCCCGCTCCGGAAGCACGATATCCGGGACGGACGACCGACCCACCTAGCAGCATATTGCCAGCATACGCGGCGAGCACCACCATATCGGCTGATCGGAGCCGAAGTTCGGTCCGGATCCGCGGTCCCGGCAAACCCGCCGCCGCGAGCCTATTTCGCCAGTGACGTCAGCAGGGCACGGGTCTGCGCGCCCTCGTCACCACCGGCGAACACCGCGCCGACGAACTCGGTGGCACCGGCCTCGAAAATCGCCTCGATTCGGGCCGTCACCTCTTTCTCCGAGCCGACGATCGCCAGGTCACCGGGGCCGGATACGCCTTCGCGGTCCATCATCGCCCGGTACGAGGGCAGCGAGCCGTAGGCGGCGAAATTCTCGGCGGCCGTCGCGCGCGCGGTGTCGGCGTCGTCGGTGACCAGGACCGGCAGCGCGCAGACGACGCGGGGCGCGGGGCGCTCGGCCTCCGCCGCCGCGGCGGTGATGGTCGGCGCGATGTGCTCGCGGATGGTGGCCGCGCCGGTCATCCACAGGACGGTGCCGTCGGTCCGACGTCCCGCCAGCCGCAGCATCGCGCTACCGAGCGCCGCGAGCAGTACCGGCACCCGGCCCTCGTTGGCCACCGACAGTTGCAGATTCGCCGTGTAGGTCTCGCCCGTATAGGACACCGGGCGATTCTCCAGCAGCGGGACCAGGATCGACAGGTAGTCCTTCATGTGCCAGGCGGGCCGGTCGAAGTCGTAGCCGAACATGTTCTCGATGACGACCTTGTGGGACAGACCGATCCCCAGATTCAACCGGTTCGGGCCGACCGCGAGCGCCGTGGTCCGCGCCTGTTGGGCCAGTGCTCCGGGATGACGCGGATAGGTGGGTACCACAGCGGTGCCGATCTCGATATCGGGCACCTGACTGCCCGCGACGGCGAGCGCGGTGAGCGCGTCGATGCCGAAGATGTGCGACAGCCACGCGGAATCGAACCCCTCCTCGGCGCCGCGTCGCAGTTGCTCGGTCAAGCGGACCAGGCCGTCGGGCACGGAAGGTGCGTCGAGCATGATTCCGATCCGCACTGCGAACCTCCTCGTATCGGGGCAGTGGACGTGGCGACACGATCTCGCCGACTGTCGAGCCTACGTCGCCGTGCGCACGCGACGGAATGCCCCGGCATCGCGCGGCCGCGACGGTGGCGCGCCTCGAAATTCGGTGGGCACGCGGCGATCCGGGTGGTAGGAATCGGCGTTATGTCATCAGAAACGGGTTTGTTCGCCGGGACCGAACTTGTGTCGCGGATCGAGGCGGCCGAACGAACTCTCATCGAAGAGGGGGCGCGGGCCGCGGCCGCGCGCGAACCTCGCGAGCGGGTCGTCACGCTGCCGATCGGTGGTGGTAGCGCGGTGTGGGCGGGCCCGGGTTCGCCGTTGGACAAGGTGGTCGGTGTCGGTATGGACGGCGACCTCGACGAGCGCGATCTCGTCGCGGTGGAACAGGCATTCGCCGAACGGCGTTCGCCGGTGCAGTTCGAGGTCTCGACGGTGGCCGATCCGGCTGTCGTGACACAACTGACCCGGCGCGGGTATGTGCTGTCGGGGTTCGAGAACGTCCTCGGTCTTCGTCTGGTCCCCGGGCGGACCGCCCACGCTGTGGCCGGAATCGGCATCGAGGCGGTCCCGCCCGCGGATCTCGATACCTGGATGACGGTGGTGGTCGACGGCTTCGCGACCCCCGATACCCAGGGTGTCGCCTCCCACGAGGAATTTCCGCGCGAGGCCATCGAGAGCGCCGAACGCGATATGGCCGCGACCAGCGGTTTCCTCGCCTCGATCGCGAGGATCGACGGTTCGCCCGCCGGTGGCGCCGGACTACGTCTGAGCGACGGTATCGCGCAACTCTGCGGTGCGGCGACCCTGCCCCGATTCCGACGACGCGGCGTGCAGGGCGCGCTGCTCTCCGCACGCCTGGCCCTGGCGAGCGAGGCGGGCTGCGATCTCGCGGTCGTCACCACACAGCCCGGCTCCACCTCGCAGCACAACGCGCAGCGAACCGGTTTCCAACTGCTCTACGCCCGCGCGATCCTCGTCCGCCCCGTGCCCGACTGACCTCGACCGGGACGCCTCGAGGTCGTATCACCCCCGACCAGGTGATGCCCGGTGACCGCGATCGTCGGACGCTGGGACGGTTCCGGCCGAGAGCACCGTCATCCGGTTCCCGACCCGGGTCGCCTCGATCCTCGGTCGGTGGGCGTGTTCCGGTGCCGACGACCTTCCCGCGGTGCACGCTTTACAGGACGCCACGACGCTGACGCCACTCGACAGCGCGGCACAGCCGTCGGGACTGCCTTCCCCGGACCCGACGGTCGGTGCGAACCTGCGGTTCTTCGAGAAGCTCCGGGTGTGGTCGCAGGCGTTCCCGCCCGCATCGCGCGACCGCGAGTTGCAGGACTCGTTCGCGTCGATCGGTCTCGGCGACGTCGGCACGTCCCCCTACGTGTCACCCGACGCCGAGACCGCGTCCGCCCTGTACACGGGTCTCGCCGCCGGGAAGAAGGAACTGGATTCGGTTCTGCTGCACGGAGCGAGCCTGGAGTCGAACGGCTGGAAACTGACCTTCCACGCGTTCGACTACAACCTCGATTTCTTCGAGGTCGGAACCCTCGACGACCCGCGATTCAAGATCGCGGACCCGAACGTGCGGATCCTCGAAAGGGCGGGAGCGGCCAAAGGCGGACTCTGGGGCAATCACGCCTGGCTTCCCGCGCCCGCGGGCGATTTCCGGCCGGTACTGCGCATGTACGAGCCCGCGCCGTCGGTGCTCGATGGAACCTATGTGGTCCCGGCGATCATCAGGAGCTGACCGCGCACCGCGGCCCCACGTCGACCTCCGATTTCGATCCCGATGCTTGACTGGTTCCAGAAAGCGGACGAGACTTCGGGACGTGCCGACCGGCTCGGAGTTCCAGCAGTTGCTGCGAGGAGTTTCGTTACGCGTGACCCGTCCGCGGGTCGCGGTACTGAGCGCGGTGCACGACCACCCGCACGCGGACACGGATTCGATCATCCGTGCCGTTCGGTCCGAACTGCCCGAGGTGTCGCACCAGACGGTCTACGACTCGCTCAGCACCCTCTCCGCCGCCGGACTGGTCCGGCGGATCCAGCCGTCGGGATCGGTGGCCCGCTACGAGTCGCGGGTCGGCGACAATCACCACCACGTCGTCTGCCGAACGTGCGGGGTGATCGCCGATGTCGACTGCGCCCTCGGCGCGGCACCGTGTCTGACCGCTTCCGATGATCACGGTTTCGCGATCAATGAGGCCGAGGTCGTCTACTGGGGTCTGTGTCCGGACTGTGCGCAATCACAGATTTCTCGATCAACCCGGTGATCGCAGCCCCGATCACCCCCTCACGGAAGGAATGTTGTGGCATCAGATAGCCGCCCGACCGAGACTCGCGACGCGAGCGAGAGCGAGAACCCGGCGATCCCGTCCCCGACGTTGAAAACCGACCAGCGCCCGCACACCAACAGCGACTGGTGGCCGGAGCAAATCGATGTCTCGGTGCTGCACGCCCACTCGTCCAAGGCCAACCCGCTCGGCGCGGATTTCGACTACCCGACCGAATTCGCGAAACTCGACGTCGATGAGCTCAAGGCCGATGTCACGGCGGTTCTCACCGATTCGCAGGACTGGTGGCCCGCCGACTACGGCCACTACGGCGGGCTCTTCATCAGAATGAGCTGGCACGCGGCAGGCACCTATCGCATCGCCGACGGCCGTGGCGGCGGCGGACAGGGCGCCCAGCGTTTCGCGCCGCTGAACAGCTGGCCCGATAACGCCAATCTCGACAAGGCCCGCCGACTGCTGTGGCCGGTCAAGCAGAAGCACGGCAACGCGATCTCGTGGGCCGACCTGCTGGTGTTCGCGGGCAATGTGGCACTGGAATCGATGGGGTTCCAGACCTTCGGTTTCGGCTTCGGCCGTGCCGATATCTGGGAGCCGGAAGAAGTCTTCTGGGGGACGGAGGACACCTGGCTCGGCGACGAGCGCTACAGCGGCGACCGGGAACTGTCGGGGCCGCTCGGCGCCGTTCAGATGGGTCTGATCTACGTCAATCCCGAAGGGCCCAACGGCAGGCCGGATCCGGTGGCGGCGGCACGCGATATCCGCGAGACGTTCGGCCGCATGGCGATGAACGACGAGGAGACCGCGGCACTGATCGTCGGCGGTCACAGCTTCGGCAAGACCCACGGCGCGGGTGACGCCGACCTGGTCGGCGCGGAACCGGAGGCCGCCCCGATCGAACAGCAGGGCCTCGGCTGGAAGAGCGCGTTCGGCACCGGTAAGGGCAAGGACGCCATCACCAGCGGACTCGAGGTGGTCTGGACCGCGACGCCGACCAAGTGGGGCAACGGCTTCCTGCAGAACCTCTACGGCTACGAATGGGAGCTGACCGAGAGTCCGGCGGGCGCGGCGCAGTGGAAGCCGAAGGACGGCGCGGGCGCGGGCACCATTCCGGATCCGTTCGACGGTCCCGCGCGGACGCCGACGATGCTGACCACCGATCTCGCGTTGCGCGAGGACCCGATCTACCGCGAGATCACCCGCCGCTGGCTGGACCATCCCGAGGAACTGTCCGAGGCTTTCGCCAAGGCATGGTACAAACTGCTGCACCGCGATCTCGGGCCCGTCAGCCGCTACCTCGGACCGTGGATTCCCGAACCGCAACTGTGGCAGGATCCCGTCCCCGCCGTGGACCACGCGCTGATCGACGAGCGGGATATCGCGGCGCTGAAGGACAAGATCCTCGACTCCGGCCTCTCGGTGACCCAGTTGGTGAAGACCGCGTGGGCGTCGGCGGCGAGTTTCCGCAGCACCGACAAGCGCGGCGGAGCCAACGGCGCGCGGATTCGCCTCGAGCCGCAGCGCAACTGGGAGATCAACGAGCCGGATCGGCTGGCCGAGGTCCTGTCCGTGCTCGAGCGAATCCGGACGGAATTCAACGATTCGGCGTCCGGGGGCAAGAAGGTGTCACTCGCCGACGTGATCGTTCTCGCCGGGTCCGCCGCGGTCGAGAAGGCGGCGAAGGACGCCGGACACGACGTGACGGTGCCGTTCTCGCCCGGACGCACCGATGCCACCCAGGCCGACACCGATGTGGAGTCGTTCGCCGTGCTCGAACCGCGCGCCGACGGGTTCCGCAACTACGTGCGGGTGGGCGAGAAGGCTCCGCTCGAGCGTTTGCTGCTGGATCGGGCGTACATGCTCGATCTGACCGCCCCCGAGTTGACCGTGTTGATCGGTGGTCTGCGCGCCCTCGGGGCCAATTACGGTGGCACCACGCACGGTGTGTTCACCGACCGGACCGGCGTGTTGAGCAACGACTTCTTCGTGAATCTGCTCGATCAGAGCACGCGCTGGAAGGCGTCGGAGTCCGCGGAGAACGTGTACGAGGGTTTCGACGGCTCCTCCGACAAGGTCAAGTGGACGGCTACGGCCAACGACCTGGTCTTCGGATCGCATTCGGTACTGCGCGCGGTGGCCGAGGTGTACGCCCAGCGCGACGGCGCGGCGAAATTCGTGAACGATTTCGTCGCCGCCTGGGTCAAGGTGGTCGACAACGATCGGTTCGATCTCGCCTGATCGGTGTGACGACTCCGGGCCCGTCCCCCGTGGGGGGCGGGCCCGGATCGTTCGCGCCGGGGCGCGGCGTCCAACTTCAGGATCCGTGGAAGAGCCGTTCACACGGCAGGCGCGGCAGCAGGCGCACGTCCCCATCGGACGGGAACCATCCTTCAGCGGTCATGGCATGCCTTCTCTTCGGACCCGAGACACAACTTTCGCGTCGGCTATCCACCGCCGTGAGCACATCGCGCGGGAGTGCCGGTGTTGCTCCCACCACGTTCGACGCGACACTCCCGACCCTGTCGCTCGGCGCTACCGAACGCCCCTCATATGTTAACGCATATTCTGATCGATACAATACATCTACCAAGGCTCATCGCCATTTATGTGACCGACTGATTAACAAATATTTTGCACTGTGCCGCCCGGCGCCCAGGCGACCTCCACCCGCGAATCGGGTAACTGCCGCGAATCGGATCGATTCGAGAGTCCGGGCGGGGTGCGGCAGGATGGGTTCACCATGAACGACAAGGACGATTCCGCCCCGGGCGGCAGGTGGCGGCATATCGCGCGGCTCGCCGCGTGCGTGATCTTCCTGCTCGGAATGTTCTATCTCGTCGCCGTCGCCCGGGTGATCGATATCGATGGCGTGCGGTCCATGGTCGCGGCGACGGGGCCCGCGGCGCCGTTCGTCTACGTACCGGTATCCGCCGTCCTCGGCGCGATCCTGATTCCGGGCCCCATTCTGGCCGCCGGGAGCGGCCTGCTGTTCGGTCCGCTGGTCGGCACATTCGTGACACTGGGCGCGACCGTGGGCACGGCGACTATCTCCAGTTTCCTCGGGCAGCGCGCGGGCCGCGACAGTGCCCGCGCGCTACTGGGCGCCGCGCGTTCCGATCGCGTCGACGCGCAGGTCGAGCGTCACGGCCTGTGGGCCGTCGTCGGGCAGCGTTTCGTCCCCGGCATCCCGGACGCGATGGCCTCCTATGTGTTCGGCGCGTTCGGGATTCCGTTGTGGCAGATGGCGGTGGGCTCGTTCATCGGGTCGGCGCCGCGCGCCTTCGTCTACACCGCGCTCGGCGCATCGATCGGCGACCTGTCCACACCGCTGGCCTACACCGCGATCGCCGTGTGGTGCGCCACCGCGATCATCGGCACCTTCGCCGCACACCGTGGGATCGAGCACTGGCGTCGCCGCGAGGGACACCGGGAATCCGACATCGAGTCGACGCCGGAAGAGACGTCCCGTCCGCTGGTGTGCAGCGAGGGAACCGAGTAGCCGAGGGGAACCACCATGGAAGCCGATCTCGATTCCGATGGCACAGTGGCGACGCAGGACGACCGTCGGACATCTCCACCCACGCCGACGACGCGGCACAGATCCTGCGAACCCTCTCCGATACGCCCGCCGCCGTCTTCGGCTCCAGCATCGGCGCGGTCATCGCCCTGGAACTGCTCACCAGGCACCCGGATCTGGTGCGGCTCGCCGTGGTGCACGAACCTCCCGCCGCGGCACTGCTCTCCGAGCCCGAACGTTCCGAACTCGCGACGGCGCAGTACGAGATCGAACAGGCGCACGCCGCGGACGGTGTGCCCGCCGCCATGGCGCTGTTCGCGCGGCTGGCCGGTCTCGCGGTGGTCGATCGCGAACCCGAGGTCGACCTGCCCGGCCCCAGCCCCTACCGGGCGGCGAATCTCGAGTACTTCCTGACCCACGACGCTCCGGCCCTGCGCATGTATCGTCCCGACACGGCTGCTTTGCGCGCCCGTTCCTCGTCGATCATCCCCGCGGCCGGTGCGACGACGACCGGCGTGATCGCGCTGACCGCACCCGCGCTCGCCGGTCTGTTGGAGGTGAGCATCGCGCGGTTCCCCGGAGGACATACCGGTCCGCGCATGTCCCCCCGCGCGTACGCGGAAGGACTACGCGAACTGTTCCAGGCCTGAACGAATTCGTCGGCGACGCTTCACGACAACGAAGACCCCTGTCCCGCGACGCCTGTCACGTCGTCGCCTTCAACATCTGCTCCGAATCCGCCGGTCGCAAACCATCCGCGCGGTCCGCGAAGTAGCGGCGGGTCTGGTCGTCGGCCGAAATGATCTCAGCGGTGGCGAAACCCGACTCCCCCGCCAGACGCAACATCTCGTCCGGGCCGAAGAAGCTCAGGAACGGGGTCCCCGACGCGCGGGCATTGCGCTCGATGACCTGTCGTATCGCCTGCTCGTCCGGCCCGACCAGTTCGAGCGGTTGCAGGTAGGTCATGTTCACGGTCGATCCGGTGGCGAGTCTCGAAAGCTCGTTCAGGGTAGCGATATTCGCCTCGCGGGTCAGATACATGGCGACCCCGGTGGAGCTCACCACCGCGGGGCGACCCGGATCGAATCCGGCGGCGATCGACCGGTCCCACCACGAGTCGGTCTCGAAATCGACCGGCACCAGCCGCAACCATTCCGGCACGCCGAATCCGAGGTCGGTGAGACGTCGACGTTTCCACGCCTGTGGCTGCGGCCGGTCGATCTCGAAGATCGTCAGCCTGGTCGCGAGATCGGGCCTGCGCTGGGCGAAGGTGTCCAGACCGGCACCGAGCAGAATGTATTGGTCGACGCCGTGTTCGACCTGTTCGGTGAGCAGATCCTCCACGAAACGCGCGCGGGCGACGATTCCCGCGCGGGACGAACTCGTCGCCTTCGGGTCCATATCGGGACGATTTCGCCAGTCGTCGTCGACGTCGGCGAGCCGCAGTCCGATCTCGTCGGAGATCACGTGCGGCTCGGAATCCTCCACCACGTGCAGTGCCCGCCACAGCGCGACTCGGACCGCGGTGCTGTCCGGCTCGGCGGTCGCCATCGTCACCGCTTCCCCGGGGCTTGCAGGGCCCAGAGGCGGCCGTCCGGATCACGGACGGTCATTTCCCTTGTGCCGTAGTGAGTTTCCTCGAAGCCGGTGACCACGTCGACGTCACCGTCGAGGTGGACCTGCTCGGGATCGGTCACTTTCAGCATCAGTTGGGTCCGGGGTTGCTCGGTCCGGGGGATCTCGGCGACGAAGACGTACGGTCGCCCTTCACCGTTGCGGAACTGGCCGGAGTTGTGGCCGGTGTCGAATTCCATCTCGAAGCCGAGCGCTCGGAGAAATCCGGCCGTACGGCCCCAATTATGCGTTTCGAGGAATACCGCCTCGATGCCTTCGGTGGTCATGTCATTCCCTTCCCGGAGTCTGCTGATCGGTGTCGTCGAGGTAGGCACGCAATGCCTGCGCGACCAGTGCCGACAGGGATGAACCTGTCTCGATCGCGCGGAACTTGACCTCTTTGATCAGTCCGATCGGCAGGTACACGTTGAACTGCTTCACATCCTCGTCGCCCACCCACCGATGCTAGCATCCTAGCAAGCTAGTGAGTAGGGCGTTCCCGAACCGGTTCGAGCGCCGACCGGATGTGCGAGGGTGGAGGGCATGACGGTAGAACGGTTCGAGGTCCAGCGGCAGATCGCCGCGTCACCCGCGGAGATCTTCACGCTGCTGTGCTCCCCCGAGGGGCACGTCACGATCGACAGTTCCGGCATGCTGCAATCGGCGGAGGGGAAGCCGGTCAACGGTGTCGGCGAGGAGTTCGTCGTGCACATGGATCGTGAGTCGCTCAACGACTTCCCGATGGGCAAATACGACGTGACGGTCATCATCACCGAATTCGAGCAGGACGCGCATCTGGAATGGACGATCTCCGGCGCGATCCAGCCGCCGATCGAACACCTCTACGGCTACCGGCTCGAGCCCAGCGAGATCGGCACACTGGTCACCTCGTACTACGACTGGAGCAAGATCGCGCCGCGCTACCGGGAAGCGGGCATCTTCCCGATCATTCCGGAATCGGCACTACGCGCGACGCTGGGCATCCTCGCCCGCACAGTCCAGAAATAGGCACTCGGATATCGGAGACTTCGCCCGCGCGACAGGGGATCACCCACCGTCGCGCGGGCGACTGATGTCCATGACGGTCCGGACGGTTCGGTGAACGAGATCACCGCGACGCTGACGCGTCTGCTGCCCATCGCCGCGCTGGTGGTCTCGGGATGGTGGCTGGCACGGCGGAAGATCATCGCGAGCGAGATCTCGAAACCGCTGTGCGACTTGGCGTTCCTGCTGTTGATTCCTGCGTATCTGTTTCCGAAACTCTACGGCAGCGATCTCGGGCAGCTGTTCGACCTCACGGCGATCGGCGCGTACGCCGCCGTGGCGATCACCGGCATGGTGATCGTCGCGGCGCTCTGCCTGCGCCGGACCGAACTCGGCCCCGCCGACACCGCGCTGCGGATGATGGCCGCCTGCCAGGTCAATACCGCCTACTTCGCCATCCCGGTGTTCGCGCAGCTATTCGGTGACGCCACACCGATTTTCCCGATCCTGATCCTGCAGGTGTGCCTGCTGACCGTCGTCGTGCTGACGATTCTCGAATTCGCCCGAACCGACCACGAGACCCATCGGCGTCCGGCGGTGACCGTCACGCGATCCGTCGGTGCGGCGTTGGCCACGCCCGTGGTCGTCGCGTGCGTCGCCGCGATCGTCGCCAATCTCGCCTCGTGGCCGGTGCCCGAATCGGTCCTGTCGGGTCTGTCCTTCGCCGGAGACGCGGCGTCACCGGTCGCGTTGATCGCGCTCGGCCTGCATCTGGGCGGTTCCACGCTGCGCCTGCGGGGCGCGACCCCGGACGAGAACGCCGTCATCGTGTTCAAATGCGCGATTCTGCCGTTGATAGTCTACGGAGTCACCGAATATGTTGTCCACGTCGATGATCCGTGGCCCGCGTACCTCACGGTGCTCGCGGCCATGCCGACACCGCAGAACGTCTTCGTGCTCGCCGGACGATACAACGTGGGCCTCGATTTCGCCGGATCGGTGGTGGTCAAGACCACGGTCGTGGCTTTGGCGCTGCTCCCGGTCTGGACGTTGCTCGTGACGTAGGCCGGTCGTATCGGGGCCGTACCCGATGCCACGTTCCCCTCGAATGACTGCCCGGACTCGCTCGGCGGCACCCGGGTGGTCTGCCCCGCCGATTGCGCCGAACCGTTCGCTCGCCTGGGTTCTCGGGGGAGATTCAGCCGAGGGACGTCAGGACGAAACGTTTTCCCGGGTCGACCATCTTGCGCACCGTCGATCCCTTGGCGTACTCGCCGAGCGCCGTCATATTCCAGCCCTGTGCGCCACGAGTCAGCATGCACATGAACGCACCGGTCATCCGCTCCCCCTCGGACAATTCGAAACGCACCAGTTCCGCGCCGGAATTGTCGTCCACCAAGCGGCAATGGGCGCGGCCGACCTGGTCGAAGGTATGTCCCGCGAACGAGTTGACGGTGAACACCAGGGCGTAGACCTCGGGGCCCAACGCGGTCAGATCGACCGAGATCACCTCGTCGTCACCCTCGCCACGGCCGGTCAGGTTATCGCCGGAATGCCGGATGACGCCGTTGAACGCCTCCTGCCTCATGAACCAGACATTGACCAGCTTCTTGGCCCGGTTGTCGTAGGCGATGACCGAGGCGTCCAGATCGATATTGCGTCCACTGACAGCGGGGTCCCATCCCAACCCCATCCGCACGCGACTCAGCGGCGGCGCACCCTGCTTGGTGAGCGAGACGGTCTCGTTCTTACGCAACGAGACTCGGCCCTTGTCCAGGCTGACCGTCGGCTGACCGAATCGCGGCGCGGTCTCGGGTGATATCCCATCGAACGGCGGGGCTGCGGGCGGTGCACCGAACGCGGGCGGGTGTTGGGGATAGGCGTGACCCGGCGGTTGTCCGGATTGCGACGCCGGATACGGCTGCGCGCCGTACGGCTGAGGCGCGGCGTCCGCATGGGGCGGTTGCGCGGGATACCGCGGCGGCTGCGACGCGGTATACGGCTGCGGCGGCGCGGCGTACGGCTGTTGGCCGGGGAACGGCTGCTGGGGCGGCGCGGCGAAAGGCTGCTCGGGCTGGGGCGTGCCGTACGGCTCGGGCGCAGGGTACGGCTGCGGCGCGGCGCCGACCGGCGCAACGAGCGGCCGGGATCGATCCTGCGCCTGCTGAGCCGGCGGAGCGAACGCCGACGCCTGCCCGGTGGTCACCGCCTGCGGTTCGTCGTCATCGACACTGATACCGAAATCGGTGGCGATACCGGCCAGCCCGTTCGCGTACCCCTGACCGACCGCGCGCACCTTCCACGCGCCCTGACGCCGGTAGATCTCGCAGGTGATCAGCGCGGTCTCGCGGCCCAGATCGGTCGGCGCGAACGTCGCAAGCACCGTCCCGGTCGCCGTATCGGTGACCGTCACCCGCAGCGGGCCCGCCTGACCCCAGTCGGCCGGTCCGGAACCGTCGAGACTCGCGGTCACCACGATCTTGTCGATATCGCCGGGAACCGAGCCCGGCACGACGCGGACGGCGTCGGGCGGCCGCACGGTGACCCCGGGCGCGGTCGGCTGGTTGTAGAAGACGAAGTCGGCGTCCGAGCGCACCTTGCCCGCGGGCGTGAGCAACAGCGCCGCGACATCGACCGGTACCGCCGCGACCACGGCGACCAGGACCTCCGAGGCGGTGATCGGCGCGTTCGCGCCCTTGACCAGCTCCATGACTCCCCTTCCCTCGACACCGTCCACCTTAGGGGTGGCACGCGTCCCGTGATCGCCCGTCGGCATCGCCACAGCGAACATGATGCGCGACCGCGGGCCCACGCGGTGCGGAACGACTCGGAGATCGCATCCTGACAATCCTTGACGGTATTGCACAGCGCGCGGGCGACAGGAGGTAGCGTCGAGTCGCCATACACGCCGGGACCGGCCGGCGAGAAAGAGGATTGAAAATGGTCAAATTCGATCTGGAGCAGGCAGCCTCGGCGATCGCCATCCAGCAGCTCGTTCACGAATGGGCCCATGAGCTCGACGTGAACAACGGGCTCGTCGGGATGGGTGAACTGTTGGTCGAGGATGTCCGCTACAACGTCGGCGGCACAGTTCGACAGAACCGCGACGAGGTGCTGCAGTTCTACAAGGACCGTCACGCCCGGCTCGAGGCCACCGAGGAAGGTGTGCCGTTCCATCGCCACACCCTGCACAACCTGCGGGTCGACTTCGGCGGTGCGGACTCGGCCACGATCGATTTCGGTCTCGCGTACTTCACCACCGCGGGCGTCGCCGCCAAGCAGGAGCAGACCGATACGGCGCTCGTCGCCGACGTGCACATGGAAGCCCGCCGCGACGAAGCGGGTGAATGGCGTATCTCGCTGTTCGACAGCGCCCCCACCTTCCGGCGCGTGTAGATACCCGAATATCTTCGGGTCTCATCGCTCATGATCCTCGACCGAGTAATCCGGTCGAGGATCATCGCGACTCAGCGGATGGTTCCCTTTCCCGGGATCAACGGCAGATCCAGCGCGGTCACCCAGCCAGGCGGCAGATCGTCGACGGCGGGTACCGCGTTGAGGGCGCGCATTCCGGTGGCGAGGCAGCCCGCGACGGCGGGGGTGCGGCCGGAGCCGTCGGTGAATCGGAACGAGGTCTCCTGGGAGATCGACGGGGAGCCGGTATTTCCCGACGTCGGTTCCGAGCAGGTCGCCCCCGATCTGACCTCCGAGATCAGCAAGGTGATCCGGGGGACCATCCAACTGTTCGGCTCGGCCGAGACCCGCGCCGCCATGCCCGGCCTGATGGCCGAGATGCGCGAGGACGCGGGCCTGTACCAGAAACTCTCGGCCCGGCTCGATACCCCGACCCGAGACGAACTGGCCGAGCATCTCTCCGAGAATCGGACAGCGGGCAGACCGGGCCTCGATCCCGACACGGTGCTCGACACCATCGCAGGCGCGGCGCTGTTCGCGCTGTGCGTGCGCGGCATCGATGATCTCGACGGATTCTCGACGTCGCTGGAAGATCTCCTGCTCCACGGCATTCTCGGGATGCGCGCGCGGGCCGAGGATGCCCGGGTCGAGCCCTCCTGATCGGTCTCAGCGGGGTATCGCGGGGGCCAGTCGCGGCACCGGAGGGAGGGGTGAGGCGTCCGGTGCGGCGCGCAGGGCCTGGATCGCGAGCGCCGCGAAACGTCGGGAGGCCGCCACGCGCTCCGGCGGTGCCTCCGCGTCGATGCCCGCGTTGGCCATGAGAACGAGGATCAGGTCGTCGATGACGAAATCCGGACGGAGTCGGCCGGTCGCCTTGGCGCGGCGGGCCGCCTCGGCGACCGCGGCCAGCGCGGCTCTGCGATCCGCGCCGAAGTCGATGGCGTCGGGGTACGCGGACATGAAGGCGGCGGTGAAACCTCCGTTGCGCGCGTGCAGCACGCACAACTCCTCGATCACGAAACAGAAGCCGCGCCACGCGTCCGGGTCTGCGAGTCCCTCGTGGACGATCGCGCGGCAGGTCCGCATCTGGTCCCGGAAAGCCGCCGTGATCAGCGATTCCTTCGTCGGGAAGTGGCGGTACAGGGTCGCGGGGCCGACTCCGGCGCGGCGGGCGACCTCGCGCATGGGCGCGCTCAGCCCGTCGGCGGCGAACACCTCGCGGGCCGCGTCGAGGATGCGTTCACGGTTGACCAGGGCGTCACTGCGGGGGGTGTGAGTCAAATGGTCGGTCATCACTCTCACTTCCGGTAAACGGACGGAAGCGTCCGTTAGCGTCGGTCGACGGTACCGAAACAAGGGAGACGACGGTGCAGGCAGTTGCGATCCGAACATTCGGCGATCCCACCGGGCTCGAGGTCGTGGACCTCCCCGACCCGAGCTCCGAGCGGGGTCAGGCGCTGATCGTCACCGAGGCGATCGGCGTCGGCGGCGTCGACTCGGTGATCCGACGCGGCACCCTCCCCGAATACGGATTTCGGGAGGGACACATCCTCGGCGGCGAGGTGGCGGGCACGGTCGCCGCGGTCGGCACGGACGTCGACACCGCGTGGGTCGGTCAGCGGGTCTGGGGTTTCGCCGGACTCGGCGGCGGTTACGCCGAGCAGGTGGTCGTTCCAGCCGAATCGCTGGTGCCGCTGCCCGCGAACATGTCGGCCGTCGACGCGGTGACGGTCGGAAGTTCTTCGGTCGTGGCCCATTTCGGTCTGCGTCACGCGCGATTCGCCCCCGGCGAGTCGGTGCTGGTGCGCGGCGCGGCGGGCGGGATCGGCATCATGGCGGTCCAGTTCGCGGCGCGCGGTGGCGCGGGCGCGGTGGCAGTCACCACATCCTCGCCCGAACGCGGGGATCGACTGCGCGCGTTGGGCGCGACCGGTGTGCTCGACCGTTCCGGCGATGGCGCCGACGGGGCGGCCGAAGGCTACGACGTCATCATCGATGTCGTGTCGGGCGCCGATCTGCCCTCGTTCTTCGACCGGTTGCGCCCGAACGGCCGCATGATCGCCGTCGGGGTCGTCGCGGGCAACCCGCCCGCCGACTTCGGGATGCGGATGTTCGCGGCATTCCAGCGATCACTGTCCTTCGCGACGTTCAGCGCGAATACGGTGACCGATTCCGACCGCCGCGCCGTGACGGCCGAATCGCTGGCCGCCGCGAGTCGCGGCGACCTGGAATCCGTGGTTCACGAGGTATTACCGCTCGAACAGGCCGCGCTCGCGCACCGGAAGATGGATGCCGGTGAGGTGTTCGGCAGGCTCGTGCTGACGCCATCGGGCCTGGCATCGAAGTGAACGCACCGCTTCGTCTCTTCCAGCACATCGATTCCGTCACGCGCGATACGATCGCCGATCGCTTGCTCGGACATTCGACTACATTGACGACCGACCCACCTTCAGCAGTAAGAGGACCCACGGTGCGCGTATCGCTCGATGTGGTGCACAACGATCTCGACGACTTCCACAACGAGAAAGTCCCGAATCGCTTCCTGCGACTGCGCTCGGACAACAGCACCGTCCACCGAACGGGTTCCGGCACGGCGGGCACCTTCGCGCAGATCATCGAGGCGCTACCCGAATGCAGCCCGTGCTGGGTTCTGTGTCATTTCAGCTATTTCGACACCTCCGGCGATCCCTGTCTGGAACCGCTCATCCTGTCGTGGGCCCCACCCGCCCTCCGAGGCAGGACCGGCGCGCGCCTGGTGCTGGGCGCACAGCGAATCGGCGACTACTTCTCCCCCTCGTTGCCCCAGATCCTGCTGTATCGACGCATGTCGCACGAGGAGGTCGCCCACTTCCTGCGCTCACTGGCGCGGGTCTGACGGGAAGTGGGCCGTTCGGTCGGGAGCGTCGACTACCCCGGATCACATGTTCGGAGACCGCTGCAACGCCCCCGTGCCGACCGGCGCCGGGACGCTGTCGCGATTGGGCGTCATGACCTGCGGTGACCGCACCGGCGCGGCCTCGGCCAGATTTTCGGCCAAGGAGATCGGTGTGGGCACCGACGTCGCCGGAAGGTGGGCGTCGACATATTTCACCAGCTGGCGAATGGTGAACGGTTTGAGCAGGTAATCGTCGGCGCCCGCCGCCATCACCGCCGCGATCATCTCGGGATCACGGCTCGCCGACACGACGACGATGGGCGTCGGCGCGAGCGCCCGTATCGCCTTGCACACGGCAACGCCATCGATATCGGGAAGCACGAGATCGAGCAGCACCAGCCGTGGACGCGACCGCATGAATTCGGTGATGGCCCGTTCACCGGAGCCCGTCACACACGGCCGCAGACTCTGGCCCGCCAGCACGATGCCGATCATTTCCGCGATCGCCCGATCGTCCTCGACGACCAGTACCTCCGCGGGCACCGCCCAATAATCACGCAGGCACACAGGTCTGTGTTGCTTGCGAGCGGCGGAACGCCGCGACCCCGGTGGGTACTGACTCATGCGTAGGTCCTCCCAGACACCAGTCGAAACGCTCCGTCGGATCGCTCCGAACCGCGCTTCCCTCGACCGCGGCGCAGTGTGCAACCGCTATCGAATGAGATCTCGACGCTATGTGTGAACAAACCGGTTCGCAATACCGGTCGGTCTTTTTGTGGAGGTTGATACCGGTCGGTATCGGCCCGCTACCCTCTCGTTACCAATCCGACGCCCAATTCCGGGGTGCGTAACCAAAATGTTGCCAACTAGGTTTCAGTCTTGAATTGTTCCAGGTAAGCGCGATATCGAATGGTTCTCCAGACGATACTTCTCGCGTACCCCACATCAAGAAGCGACCGACATCGTGACGCGCGGCGATGCGCAACGGCTTTCTCCCGGTTGCGACGGCCACCGCAGATCACGGCCGCGCAGCGTTCGCGTCGACCTCCGCGACCGATCCGCGCGACTTCGCACCGATAGATGGCGGCCTTCTCGCGCCGTCGGGTGGCGTGACGTCGCCGCGACGTCATCTTCTAGAGTTACGTGCGCGACTGGCGTCACGTGGAGCTGACCACGAGGAAGCGCAAGACCGGAGTGTCGTCCGCCTGGGTGCTCCCGAATTCGACTTCGGGAAGTGGTGCACGACTATGGCTTTGCGGGACGGCATGAATCCGAATCAGCAGGCGCGCGTCATCGACGGCAGCGGCGATCACCTCAGGGTGTTGGCTGGTTCCGCGTCGATGATCAACTACCTGGATGCGCTCAATGCCTGGCAACTCGTTTCCGATGCGCGACGGGCGGCCGGTAGGGCGGCGGCTGCCTCGTTCAAACATGTTTCCCCTGCGGGCGCGGCGTTGGACGGTCCACTCGACGACACCATGCGCGAGAGCTGGGGGCTGGGCGCCGCGCGGCTGGGATCCCTTGCCGCAGCGTATGTCCGGGCACTTGACGCCGATCCCCGGTCGTCGTACGGGACATGGTCGCGGTATCCGAGGCACGAACCTGGTGGACACGCCGCCATCACAGCATCCGGAGCTTGCCCCTACCGGCGAACCTGCCGCGGCAGCAGCGACTGAACTGGCAGATCGCCCTCGCCGCAGGCACTCTCACCGCGACACAGCACGACGAACTCGCACACCTTCTGCTCGGGTCCGGCGTCGCGATCGAAGCCATCGAAGCCGCAACTCGGAGCCGACGACTCAGCGGCCTCACCATGGCTTCCGACGGCTACCTGCCGTTTCGCGACAGCGTCGACGTCGCGGCCGAACACGGAGTCGCGGTCATCGTCGAACCGGCGGGAGCACTCCACGGCGACACGATCGTCCGCGCATGCCGCGAACACGACATCGCACTCGTCCGCCCAAACCGCCGAATGTTCCATCACTGACCGGAGCCGACGACAGCCGGGTTCCACCACCGCCGAAGCCCCCGCCGCGATCGACCCGTTCAGAAAAGTGGCAACCACCGGACTCACACGCCTCGCCCGGCGTTCACGGCCCGGCATGATCGCGCCGATAGCGTCGGGTCCGTCGATGCACGACGAGATCCACGTCAGGGGTCGCGATGGGCCACCACGAGCCGTCCCGCAGAACCGTCCTCACCGCACTGGCCGCGGCCGCCGCACTCCCGGTCGTCGGACTCCCGCTAGCAGCACCGCCCGCGATGACGGCACGGGATCTGGAGTTGGTCACGGTCGGGGACCGATCGGCGGCGATCACATGGACGACCGGTGCGCCCGACCTGATCGGGCGCAGGCAACCCATCCGAGCCGATACCGAACTCGCCCTCGGGCCCGCCGACTCACGCAGGCCGCTGCCCGTCGTCTACTCCGACCCGACACCCACCGCGTTCCACTACGTCGACATCACCGGGCTCGAACCCGGCAGGCCATATCGACTCGAGGCCCGCTCGCGAGGTGTGCGGGCCACCCCGGGGGCGACACCTCGCTGGTCGTCCGACGAGCAGAAACACGAATTCCGCACCCTCACGTCTCCGCCGGGACGACTCCTGCGGACCATCGCGCTGGCCAACGACCTGCACTTCGGCGAGGAGGTGAGCGGTCAGATCGTCCCCGCGTTACCGACCGGGGTGCGGCAGGAGCCCGGCCTCGCCCCCTATCCGGAGGTGATGCTGGACGCGCTGCTGACCGATGTCCGCGCGCCGGACCGCGACGTCGACCACCTCGTGCTCGCGGGCGACCTGACCAATGACGGCACCCCCAACCAATCCCGCGAGCTCAGGCGCAGGCTCGATGATTGGGGCGAATTCGGCCGAGATCTGTTGGTGTGCCGAGGAAATCACGACCGGCCTCGAATCGGCGCCCAGTGGCAGACCGGCCCACGGCTGCGGGCAACCGGGCATCACGACTGCTGGGGCGCGCATTTCCTCCCTCGACAGCGAATGGTCGAATACGACGTGGGCGGGCTGCGAGTGATCGGGCTCGACACGACCGAACTCGACGGTTCCGGCGGGAAAGTGGACGCCGAGCAGATGGCCGCGCTGCGCTCGGTACTGAGCGCCGAACCGGACCGGCCGACAATGGTTTTCGGTCATCACCCGGTGACGCGAGCCTCGGGCAGGACCAATCCCGGTGGCCCCGGTTTCATCCTCGATCGGGACGACGCGGCCACCCTGCACCGACTCTACGAGCGCGCACCGGGGGTATTCCTGCACCACAGCGGACACACCCATCGCAACAGACGGACGCGCCCGGACTCCCCCGTCCCGGTGGAATTCCTGGAAGTGGCCTCGATCAAGGAATACCCCGCCGGTTACTCGCTGCTACGACTGTACGAGGGCGGCTACATGGTCACTTTCCAGACCACCCGAGCCGAAGCCGCCCGGCGCTGGACTGCCCGTTCCCGCACCCAACTGTTCGGGTTGCAGTCACGCTACAGCCTGGGTTCACTGTCCGACCGGAACCACGTGGTGCACCGGGACCTGTCCGGGATCGAGCCCGCCCGGGTCACGGTAAGCGGCAGCCCGCGACGGAGGTGATGGTCACCACCGAACCGGGATTCGAGAAAACCGACACCTCGGTCCGCTCCCATTCCGAACCTTCGGAACCGTTCCGCGGCGGGCTGCCGCGATCTGACTCGGGGAGGGCGGATCCGCCGGATATCCCAGCGGTGTCGCGCGGCCGCTCGCGGTTCACCCGACGAATACGGCGCCGATCCCCCGGACCGATACTTCACGAAATCTGAACGATTCCCGAAGTCCAAGTTTTTGTTCGGCCCGTCGGCGTTGGGCACACTGCACTGGGATCGCGGGTGCGATTCCAGACAGGGTCGAGCGGGGAGGGAGCGGCGTATGTGTTGTCATCGTCGGCTCCGCGACCGCTCGACGGGCACTCCTCGGACCATGTTCTGTCCGAGTTGCTGTCGTCGCTGAGTCCCTCCCCGTCGCGCCGCTGACGCGCGCTGCCGTTGAACGACAACTCTTTCCGCGCGATTCCCTGCGATCACGTCGTGGTGATGGAGCGGGGCCACATCCATCGCCTCCCACGAAGGAGCACTTCTATGACCTCCACGATCGATTCGGGATTCCAGACCTCCGACCTCCTCTCGACGCTCGGCGCGCGCGAATCGGCTCTGGGCGGTTTCGGTCCGGCGGCCACCGGACTCGCCGCCGACGCGATCCGCCTGCTCGGCGGGGTGCCCGCGACCGAGGCGCTGCCGGTGGCGCAACTCGGGCGCGCCTTCGCCGAGACGCTGGCGGATCCGGCCGAATCGGCGGTGGCGCTTCAGTATTCTGTGGTGCACGGGAAGGTGCCGTTGCGCGCGTGGGTCGCCGAGCACGAGGGCACCACCGCCGACCGCGTCCTGATCACCAACGGCGCGTTGCACGGGCTGAGCCTGTTGTTCGCCGCGCTGCTCGATCCCGGCGATATCGTCGCGGTGGAGAGCCCGTCCTTCCCGCTGGCCTTGCGTCTGCTCGGGCACTACGACGCGTGGGTTGTTCCCGTCCCGGTCTCGGCCGAGGGGCTGGATCTGGATTCGCTCGAGCAGCGACTGCTCGACGGCCTGCGCCTCAAACTGCTGTATCTGATCCCGGATTTCCAGAACCCCACCCGGACGACGTTGTCGGCGGCCGATCGTGCCCGCGCGGTCGGCCTCGCCGAGCAGTACGGATTCGTCGTCATCTCCGACAATCCCTACCGGGACCTGCGATTGTCCCGACAACCAAGGAAACCCCTCCCGAGCTCCGTGGAACCCGGCAGTCAGCCCGCTGCACGGGCTGCCTGCCGCACCCACGACCGGGAAACTACGATCGAAACACCAATCCGAAGCCGCTCAGGCCAGCACTTCACCCCCACGAAAGATTGAGACTAACCTCGAGTTTCGCACCGGGCGGAGAGCCGAACCCGCAGACAGATCGAGTCGACGTCCACCGAGTTCGATGCCCGCGCGCCCGATCGCGACCGCAGGACCCACAATGCGGATTCGCGGCCGCGTGTTCGAGCGACATTTCGCTACCGAACTCGACTCAGCGAAGCTCGCGAAGACCTACGGGGCTCGAAAGTCGTCATCGATGCTTCGTCGTCTGGTGATCGGTTGAGCGGAACCGGAGTTGTCGATAGGGTTGGCACGTCCTTGCCTTGTTCCGTTCTCGATAGCGGACATCATGTTGCGAGCTTCGTCAGCAGAGCGTTGTCGCGGCGCCGACTCGGCGGGCCGAGGCACGTCGATCGACTTCGCAGCTTGGTCGAAAGCCGTTCGCTGTCGCTGCGGAAGTCCCGGTTTGTCAGCGTTGTCCGACGATGAACGGGGCTCCAAGCCTGCGGCCGGGGCCGTCTCGGGCATCGAAGCAGTCATCGGCGGAACGAATTCAGGTCGCTCATGATTGTTGCCCGGAGAGAAGCCCTCGCCTTGGACAGCGATCACTTTTGCCGGGATAAGGACTACGGCTCGAACACCACCGTAGTCGGATTCGCTCAGCCGTACCGAAATATTGTGGCGAGCAGCCAGTTTGGCGACGACGAACAGTCCCAGGCGCGCATCGCTGGACAGTGTGCCGAGACCGAAGCCAGGCGGGTCGGCCAGCAGCCGGTTGCGATCGATGACGTCATCGGCAGTCATACCGATCCCCTGATCGGAGATCTCTATTGCCACTCCCTTGCCGACCAGGGCACCAGAAACCTCGACTCGCGAGTCTGGAGGTGAAAAGGAGGTCGCATTGTCGGTCAGTTCGGCGAGCAAATGGATGAGGTCCGCGACGCTGACGCCGATCATCTGTATCTCCGGCAAACGAAGGACCTGTATGCGGGCGTAGTCGAGGCTTTCCGCGACAGCCCCGCGCACGACATCCATCAGCGGCACCGGATTTCGCCATCGCCTCCCTGGCTGCTCGCCCCCCAGGATGATCAGATTCTCAGCATTACGCCGGGCTCGAGTGGCCAGATGATCCAACTGGAAGAGGATGCCGAGTTTGGCGGGATTCTCCTCTTCCCGCTCGGCCTCGTCGAGAAGCGTCAATTGGCGATGCACCATGACCTGACTACGACGCGCGATATTGATGAAGACCGCGTTCACACCCGCGCGCGTCCTGGCTTCGGCGACCGCGGCATCGATGGCAGCGCTATGGGCGCGATTGAAAGCATCGGCCACCTGACCGATCTCGTCATTTCCGAAGTCGAGCGCGGACACTTCGATATCCTGGTCGATCGCATGTCCGTCGCTCAGATTGCGAATGGTCTCGGGCAGGCCTTCATCGGCAAGTTGAAGAGTTTGTTTGCGCAGCTGATGCATCCGTCCGATCAGCCGGTTGGCCAACAGGAGTGCGACCAAGAACGTGATCAGTGTCAGCACGCCGATCCCGATACCGCCACGCAAAGACTTCGACGCTCGGTCGGCGCCGGCGACCTCGGCCTCGAGGTGGGCATCCAAGATCTGACCACCGGAGACCTTCAACAACAGCGAACGTACCTGACCTGCGACACTGTCCCACTGCGTGGCGCTGAGTGGCAGGGAAGGCGCGGGCGCCTGACTGCGACGGCCGCTGGAGGCCGCAGCGGGAGCCGATCCGCTATCAGCGACACCGGCCTCTTCGGCAGAAACTACGCCGCGCCGGATGACGGCATCCTCCATCGCGACAAGCTCGCGCCATTCCTTACTGTCGGTGACTGCCTTCAACTCCGCTTGGCGCTGCGCATTCAATACTGTTGCCGCGTAGGTGATCTCGCCGCGAGCATCACCGATATATCGGGTGAGCTCGGCCAGTTGGGCGGCAGAAAGCTGTTTGGTCAGCAACGCCGTCGCACCGATGCTCGCCGACCGCGAGATAGCTTCGGCCGCGCGCAGCGGATGCAAACCTCGGTAGATATCGACCGCGATCTTGGAGTCGGGCGCGACCGACGCCACAGCCAAACTACCGAGCACAAAAGTATCGATGACAGTGTTGTACGCCTCGAACGCCTGCTCGGACGTCACCGCGCGCGATTCGATTCCTTGGCGCAACACCGGAAGTTTGCTGTACAACGTGTCGATTCCGGACAGATCGCCTTGAATGTCGGAGCGAACGTCGATCGCGGAGGTCTCGTCCCGTAAGGGTGCCAGCGCACTGTCGGAGTTCTTCCACGTCAAGGGCAAATTATTGGCCGCCACATCGTCACCGGCGAGATACATCATCGACGCACTGCGTTCCAATTGGAACGCCTCCATCAACACGGCCGCGGGCGCGAGCACCGATGAAGAGTACTCTGCCCAGTCTTTATCCTTCTGGCCATCGTCCACCAGGTAGACGGTGGCAACTCCACCGATGCTCAGCAGGGCGATGCTCGGAATGAGAGCGACTGCCAGCAACCTCGCCCGCACTCCGAAGTATCGGCGTCGTGGTCCGGACGCGGACGCGCCAGTCGAAAAATTGCGAATGTTGCTGCTACCAACCACCGACGATCGAGCCTACCTCTGGGCGATTAGGCCCGGTCAGAAACGTTCTGACGAACCGGCAAACGATCCGTCAGCGATAATTGTGAGACAGAATACGTTTTCCTACGTGGACATGACAACTTACTAGAAAGTAGCTACAGAATAATGAACGGTGACTCACAACATTCGTGCGGCGGGTTCGATCCACGTATCCGACGGCGGCAACCAACCAGCCTGAGACCACTTCCCCATCGGCGCGCGGTGTGTCTCCGGCTGCCCGTAGTACACCGCCGCGTCGGTCACCTACATACTCCAAGCTGCGACCGACGCGTATCGAGCTGTTGCACAAGCAAATTCCAGACGCAGGCGTCGCCATGAGATCGGGTACCACGAAATCGTCGCCGTACCGAACTCGGAATCAGTGGGATCGCGAGATTCGCGTACAGACACTCGGCGGGAAGAGGGCAGCCGCGATGGATAGCGCCGCCGTCACCGGAGTTTCCCGCTACGTCGATAAAGGGGATATCGCTGTCGAACCGGCTCAACTCCTGGCCGTCCGAAGTCCGGACCGCCACCATCTCGCCATCGAGCGAACCCGCGAGCAAGATGTCGTTGGTTACCGACACCGCTGCGGAGTAGACCGAGATGTCCAGGCAGAACACGACCCCGCCTTTGTCACCGGCCAGCACCACCTGCGAGCCGTCGGGCAGGGTAGTGAGGATCGGTGGCGCACCGAAGTCGAGGTCGTGTCCGATCGGATCGGCGCATTTGATGTCGCTGAGCCCGGGGATCTCGCACGCAGCGTTCCAGACGTCGTCGGCGCGGGCTCGGAACACCCAACGCCGGCTTCCGGTGTCCATGTCCAGAGCGATGATCGCGGCGGAGGTTTCGGTCACCGCGGGCGAATAGTTCTGCCCGGTGCCGACGAGCACTCTCGACATCATCGGTGACCAGCACGGGCGGCACACAGACTATCCGCGGCGCCGGGCGTTCCGCGGCGGCCGTGATCGCGGGCGCGATATGTTCGCGAATGGATGTTGCCCCGGTCATCCACAACACGGTGCCGTCGGCCAGACGCAACATATGGGTGCCCAGTGCCGCCAGCAGCAGCGAAACTCGGCCCTCATCGGGGATAGACAACCCCAGATTCGCGTTGTAGAGCTCGCCGGAGTACGAGACAGCGCCGCCCTCCAGCAGCGGTACCAGCACCGACAGATATTCCTTCATATGCCGTGCGGGCCGGTCGAAGTCGTATCCGAACATGTTCTCGATGACGATCTTGTGAGACAAGCCGATGCCCAGCGTCATACGGTCTGCCCCGGCCGCTAAGGCCGTCGTCCTGGCCTGCTGAGCCAGCGCTCCGGGATGGCGTGGATACGTCGGCACCACGGCCGTGCCGATCGCGATATCGGGTACCTGACTGCTCGCCACGGCCAGAGCGGTGAGCGCGTCGGCTCCGAACGTGTGCAGCAGCCACGCCGAATCGAAACCCTCTTCGGCGCTCTGTCGTAGTTGATCGGTCAGTTCACATAGACCATCGGGCCCGGAAGGCTCGTCGAGCAGGGTACCGATCCGCACAGCGGACATCCTCATATCGGTATGTTGTCTTCGCCCGCGGGGAATTCCGCGTGGCTGGAGAATTTCTGACCGGCATGCCGCCCAGGCGACGGTCAGCTGTGCGGCGGTCGAGGGCTTTCTCGATTCGCTGCCCCGTGCTTCATCGTCGCGACGGCCAACTGCCCCGGGCCGAACAGTGCCGGAGCGTGGCGGGAGAAGACGGCCCATCCCTCGCCGGACGGCGACATTCCCAGGTACGCGTTTGCCTCGTTGTGGTCTTCACCTATTCGCACCGACGGCTCCCCCTCGGAATCGAGGTTCACAGAGGTGAAATGCGGTGTGGGATTCGAGGCGTCGAAGGACTCGATCAGGTACGAGGAATAGTCGCTGAAATTCGACTGGATGGCCCGCCGGGTATCGACCGGGTCCGCCGTCATGAGCGCGGCGATCAGAACGTGCCCCGGTTCGGCCGCCACGATATTGGCGTGGGTATGGGAGAACGTAGCCCCGACCGGCATGATGTTCGTCGGTGCCGACCACTGGCGCCCGCGATCCCGAGATATCGACAGGTAGAGTTGCCCGTCGATATCGTCGACCCACAATGCGTAGACGGTGCCGACTCGGTCTACGGCTACGCGCTGCTGACCGTACAGCGAATAGCATGTCCGCGATCCCGGTATCGGTTCCTGACGCCAATTCTCGCCGAAATCGTCACTGACCGCGACCATCTGGCGGCACAGATTCGCCGGGTCGAAAGGATAGGTCGGATCGACGAGCCTCGCGGGATCGAATCCGATGAATTCGGGATAGTCGAAGTACACGGTCCCGTCGGGAGCGCTCGCGCCCACTCCGGCCTCGGTCGTGACCGCGGCCGGATTCTCCATTCGTTGCCAGGTCGCGCCGCCGTCGAGCGATCGGTAGACGTAGCGCTGACCACCCACCGGGCGCAGACCGACGCCGAAGAAGTAGGCCGCACTCGGATAGGGGTTTCCGGCGGGCGCCGGACCGGTGACGATCTTGCCCCAGTCGAAGGTGTCACACGCGACGGTCGTTCCGGCCCACGTCGACCCCAGATCGTCGGACCACGAAACCATGCCACCGGAGAGTCCTCCGCACGAGGGCACCAGCATGCTCGTGACGTAGTAGACCCGATCGGTACGGGGATCGACGTGTACGTACCCGTGCGTCCCGGTCGAATTGCCGCCACCGGCAATCGAATTCGGAATCATCAGCGCTGTCCAGCGCTCGCCGTGATCGGTCGAGCGAAGCACACCTCCGACACTGCGGGCGATGAACAGCGACCCGTCACTGGTGACCTGGATCGAGGGCGACATGTCGTCGAAGCCGGTCGCGTACACGCATCCGGCGTCCCAGGACGGTTCGATCGGCGGTTGTCGATCAGCGCCGTTCGTCGTCGCCGACACGCATCGCGAAGTACCGGCTCCTTCTTGTGCCAGCGCCCCCGAGGCGGATAGCGCGGTCAGGCAGACCGCCGATGCCAGCGCGGTGACTCCCGCTCCGATCGTGCGGACCATCCTGGACATCGAGACGGTCCGGCTCGGATTCTCCGTCGCGAGGCGAGCACTCCGATCTCTCACCGGCCTTCTCGCGTCCGCGAACTCCATCCCTGTCCCGTCTTCCTCATCGATGGTTGCGGCGGTGACCGTCATCGGCGGCCATCTCGCGGTACCAGGCGCCCCACCAGCCCCTGGAAGTCACCGGCTGGTCGCGAGCCCGCGAAGGCGGCCCACAGCGAACCGTCCGGCGCCCATCGCGGCATGGTGTATTCCTGCAAGCCGTTGGCCCAGCAACACGGCTCCGGCATCAGCGGTCGGTCCGCAGGCGTGACGGTCGCCGTCTGGAATATCGGTACGGGTGCGACGGCGTCGTCGGTGATCGCGAGGTAGCCGGTCCAGGTTCGTTTGTCGGTCGACCCGTAATAGGACAGGCCGACTCGTCCGCCCCGGGTGACGGTCACGCCGGGCAGCGTCGCCTGAACCACGCCCTCCGGAACGACGGACTCGACGACAGACCAGGATGTTCCGCCGTCGGAAGAGGCCGCCAGTCGCGGAAGATAGGTCTCCGCGTCGACCCACACCACATAGAGACGCCCCAGCGCATCCATCGCGATGGAGTCGCTGTATATCCCGGCGGACAACTCGGGTCCCACCGGATTCAACCTGCCACCGAGATTCTGCTCCCGCCATGCCGGTGAATCGATCGTGTCGAGGAGGGCGGTGAAACCCGTCAGTCGAACCCCGGGAATCGGACGCCGAGTCCATGACGCACCCTCGTCGGTCGACACCGCGACGTCGAGCCGCCCGCAGACGCTGATCGTGAGATAGATGGTTCCGTTGCGCGGATCGACTATACCCCGGCCGTGCACGGTACCGGGTGTGTAGAGCGGGTCGGCGCACACCTCCGGCCCGATGTCGGGGCCGGAGGGGGTGAAATGCCCGCCACCATCGGTCGAGGTATAGCACCGGAAGCCGGAAGTCACCCCGATGGGGACGGTCCAGTTGCAGTAGTAGGTATTGGTGGGATAACCGTTGTCGCGCAATGTGACCGGACGTCCCGAGAACACCCGCGGCCAATCTCCCGGCAGGGGGAGTCCGGGCTCCAGGGTTCCCGCCGTCCACGTACTCCCTCTGTCATCGGTGCTGTAGACCGGGCCTGATCCGAAGCCGGTGTAGAAGTACCGGTCGGTCACCGGATCCAGATACCCGTCGGCCAGCATCGTGGTCGCCCCGGGCGGGAGTTCGCGTCGAGCCCATGACACGCCGTCATCGGTGGACACCGCGAGCCCGGGCGGGCCGGTGGCAACAGAGCGAAAAAGGGCGCCGGCTGAATCAATGGCGAGCCCGGACTCACCGGTCGTCATTCCCGTATCGATGAGACACGGCACGAACGTGCCGTCCATCTCGAGCGGGTCACTCCCGCGGTGGACGACCGTCGCACGAGTGCGATCGCAACCATCCGGCCCCGGCTCGTCGCCGTGGGCAGGCACGACAGACAAGGCGCTGAGCGCCAGCGTCCCCAGAATCAGCGCGCTTCGCCGCAGAACCATGACCGCACCGGTTCGAAAGCGGAGACACGCCATTGTCCATCGGCCTTCGTGAGTGTGACCCGAACGCCGCTCGCGGTCCGCGCCTGGTCGTACTCGTCCGGGATCATGGCGCTCCGGTCGGTGGGGAGTGGGCGAACCGCACTGTGTCGGCCGACATGGTGAACACTCGGCTTCCGTCGGCAACGGTGTCGCGGCGCGAGCCATCCGCGACATTCGTCCCGAAGTTTGTCGTGTCATCAGAACCAGATCTCCAGATCGACCATGACCGGGTAGATCGACATCGCCGAACCCGGGTTGAGCAGCAGTTGTCTGCCGTCTCGATGGTTCCAGATGCAGCCGACTGCCAATGGGATTCGCATGGAATTATGTACGGTATCGGGTACCGTATCTGATGTCGCATAGATCATCAATACTCTGTTCCTGCGAGGTGCCCGGGACGAATCGAGAGCCGCAATGTCGCGAAACAGCCGCTGTCCGGATCCCTGGCGCACCGAATCCCGCCGGGACATCGGGCCCTCACCGCACCGATGATGCTCGCGGCAACGGCGCTTCGGGCCATGCGTCGAGCACAGAGGTTGGTGACTCGACTACGCGTACTCGACGCGACGACTACAGAGTTCACCCCGACTCCGGTCATAACCATTGGTTGTCGCACTGGTTGTTGGACTAACCGTGGCGGGAGTTACAGAGTGCAGGTGTCGACCCGAGCCGGGTCGGCCGGATCAGACCCGCGAACGGCGATCACTCGATGCGTCGCGGCCGATACCGGCAACTGCCGCCGAATCCGTACCTCCACTGACAATCTACTTCGGTAAAGGACTATCGGGCAATGACATTCGGCACAATCGCGAACAGCGCCGACGGGCACGACCCGGTGCCGTCCTCGCGGAGCATGGCAAGGCAGTCCGGCACATCGCTGGAGCCGACTCGTCCGCGGTCGGCGGCGTCGGCCGAACGCTACCGCCGCGAGGGATACTGGCTCCCGCCCCAGCCCCTCCGTGCCCCTTACCGGGAGCTCCAGGCGGGCGGGGACCGGACCGCGTTGATCGACAACAGCAGCGCCTGGTCCTATCGGCAACTGGCCGAAATTGTCACATCGATCAGCGCGCGCCTGAGCATCATCGGGCTGCGACCGGGCGACCCCGTCCTGATCATCGCCCCTCTCACCAACGCCGCGGTAGCGGCCTATCTCGGGGTGCTCTACAGCGGACACGTCGCGGTCCTGCTCGACCGGCGCTGCGGCGTCTCCGACGTCCGCCATGCCCATACCGCGGCGCGACCACCGCTCACCCTGGCAGGCGCCGCCGACGCCGAGCGACTGGCCCTGCGCGATCACGGAACCGTCCTCACCTTCGATGATCTCTCGGCCACCGCGCTCACGACGGCCACCAGCGAACCCGACGACGCGGCACTGCTCGATTTCGACGCGGCGGCCGTGGTGCTGTTCACCTCCGGCACGACCGGAACCCCGAAAGGTGTTGTACACAGCCGCAATACCCTGCGCAGCGGCGCGGCCAACATGGCGAAGGCGCTCGATTTCACCTCCTCCGATATTCCATTCCTGTCCAGCCCACTCGCGGGAATCACCGGTGTGATCCAGTTGGAGATGGCACTACACGCGCACGCGACACTCGTCCTGGAAGACGTGTTCGAACCGGCCGCGTCACTGACACACATTCTCGACCACGACGCGACCATCATCGGCGGAGCGCCGGTCATCATCGAGCAGCTGTTCAAGGAATGCGACAACCGTCAGCTCGATACGCTGCCGCTGCGCTCGATCGCGCTGGGCGGCACCGCGATTCCGCGTCGCCTCACCGACGCCGCGGTGGCGCGCGGCATCGCCCCGATTCGCGTCTACGGCTCCTCGGAGGTGCCGTTCTCGACCTGTAGCCCCGTCCGGCGAGATGCCCCCGCGTCAGGCTCCGACGAAGGCTTTCCGCTCCCCGGAGTCGACATCGCCGTGCGCGACGACAAAGACTACGAACTCCTGGTATCCGGGCCGCACCGATTCCTCGGCTACCTCGACCCCGCACACAACACCGACGCCTTCGACGACGAATGGGTGCGCACCGGCGATCAAGCCGACATCATCGAGGGACGACTCACCATCAAAGGCCGCCTCAAGGAAATCGTGGCCCGTAAAGGCATGAAGATCTCACTGGCGGAGATCGATGAAGCCGCGAACGTCCTGAACGATCTCGGAGAATCCGTCGCCTACGGCGTCCCGGATCCCGAAACCGGTGAGCGGCTCGTCCTCGCCCTACGCTGCGTCTCACCACCTGGACTCGAATTCTCCGAGATCATCGGCCGATTGCTCGATGCCGGGCTCGCGAAGTGGAAACTACCCGAGCAGATCGTCCTCTGGCACGAACCCTTCCCCCGCACCGAATCCGGCAAGATCCAGCGCCGCGAAGTCGCGGCCCGGGCCGCGGACAAAGCCAGCCTGCTGGCACCGCGGCTGGAAGCGCCTAGCAGCCGGTGACCCACCGGCCACGGTCCGCGAGGAAACTGTATTCAAATATCATGCGGAGGCAAGGATGCTCGAGGAAACTGCCGACGGCGCGGTGATCGACCGACTCTTCACCGCCCTGGGCAACGGCGACGTCGACGCGGCGATCGCCTGCCTGAGCACCGACGCGAAAGTGTGGCACGCTTTCGACCGCGTCGCGCACGACCTCGGCACCGTCCGCGCCGGCTGGGAGAAACTCATCGCCGGGACTTCGGAGCGTTCGGTCACCGACGTGCGACGCGCTCCGACACCGACCGGCTTTGTTCAGCAGCACCTGATGACGATGCGAACCCTCGCGGGCACTCGCCTGGCGTGGCCGGTGTGCATCGTCGTCCGCGTCGATGACGGTTTGATCTCGCGCCTCGACGAGTACATCGACCGCGCCGGTCATTTCACGCCGGTGGACGATGAACCGACCACCACTCCCGGCCTCGACCCCGGACCCGAACTGTCGCGGGCATTCGATCGGTGATGTATGACTGCCACGGCTTGACTACCACGTCAGACCTCGGCATTGCCGCGCCGTGGCCTGGTCGAACGCATCAGGGAACCCGACGCCGGGATCGCCCGCACATTTCGCATCACCTCGCACGGCACGCACCTCCTCGATCATGAACGTCGACAACGGATATCGGCCCTGCGCGATGCCCTGCCGGGCTGGGAAGACGACGATCTGGCCCGCTTCGCCACATACCTTCAGCGTTTCAATTCCGGTATCGAGCAACACCGCCGCGCGGACCGTGTGAGCCGAACTCGGAAGTAGGGCGTACCGCCGGCGTCGGAGGTGGTGGGGTCGACCCACCACCTCCGACGCCGTGGTGTCACAGCACGATTACGCCGCTAGCCGACCCGAGTGCCGCATCCCGGCGCCCAATTGGGCACGGGAACGAATCCGTCGCCCTTCAAATCGACCAGGAACACGCAATCCTGGTCCGACGACAGCTGCACGAAGTCGGCCTTGCCTGCGAGCAGACCGCCCCCGTCCCAACTGTGGTCATCGCGCAGAGTCGAGAGGAAACTCGCCTGCGACGCGTCGCACCCGGCCGCCTCGAGCCCATGGATGAACAGGTCGGCAGACAACCACCCGTAGGTCTCGGAGAAGGTGGGCACCCCCGACGGCGACCCGGCGAACTGCTTCAGCGCATTCGAGAGCTTCTGCGTCGCGGGCGTATTCGATTCGACGGGCAGTACCTGACTGACGAAGGTCATACCCTGCGCTGCCTGTACCGCGGGCGGTGACGCCAGCAGATCCGCACCGTATCCGGTCGCCGAGATGATGCTCTTCAGATTGACACCAGCCTGCCTGAGGCCGCCGACGATCGCCAGCGAAGTGTCCGGAGTGATCGGCAGATAGAGTGCGTCTGCTCCGGAGTTCTTGATGCCGAGCACGATCGCCCCGATGTCGGCCGAACCGAACGCCAGCGTGTCGTTCACGTACGCCCGAGGCAGGCCGGCGGCGTCGCTGGACCGCAGAACCTGGTTCATACCGTCCTGCGACGCCTTGTTGTCATAGGCGACCGAGGCGACCTTGGTGACGCCGAGGCGCTTCCAGTATTCACCGGTCGTGGTGTAGGTCTTGCTGAAATCGGGCACCTTCGCCAACGCGGCGAAGAGGTTGTTGTCGCTATCCAGCCACTGAGGCGCGGAATCGAACGCGCCGCCGATCGTCGGAGTGCCCTTCGCCGACGTCGTCACGTACTTCGCCGCGCCGAAGAAGTATGAACTGACCTCGAGCAGGCCGTATACCTTGTCCTGCTGCACCAGCTTCTGAGCACCGGCCAACGCCCCTTGCGGACTCGACTGGTCGTCGGCGGTGACGAGCTCGAACTGCCGATCGGAGCATTTGCCGCCCTCGGCCTTGTACGCCTGCAAGCGGGCGTTGACGCCCGGTTCAGCACCGACGAAACCGGCACTGGCCGGACCGCTCAGGGTCGTCAGCAATCCGACCTTGATCGGACCGCCTCCTCCGCCGGAGCCGCCCGTCGCGGAATCGCCGCCGCCGCATGCTGCGACAGCGAGCATGACGGCGCACAACGTGCCCGCCATCCGAACCGCGTTCTTTCGCAATCCCCTCACCAACCTTCGTTCTCCAATGTGGCTTGAACCACTGGGGGGCCGTATGCCGCATGTCACACTGCCTTAAAACTTCGAAAGTGTCACTAGTATCGAAATATTTCCTCGAGATTCGCCGGTCGACAGCAGCAGATTGCGCCGTCACGCCGCCGAGACTTGACAACCCCAGTGGTTTAGGTCACATTAGCTGTGTCTGTTCGGCGTTCAAGAAATTACTTCGAGGTTCATCACAGTATCTGCTGCCGACTTGGCGGCAGCTGTGGCACGCGGTGGGAACCGTTCTGTGTCAAGACAATTCCTCGGAGCTTTGGAGGTTTGGTGCTCTCGTACGTCCTGGCCGGTCTCGCGCTCGGCTCCATCTACGCGATAGCCGCCGGTTCCCTGGTCATCACTTTCGTCGCCTCAGGAATCTTCAACCTGGCCTTCGCGGCGATGGCCTTCGCGGTAGCGCGCTGTTTCTACTTCCTCGATACCGAGCAAGGCTGGCCGCTACTCCCGGCGGCGCTTGTCTCGCTCGGAGTGTTCGCGCCGGCTCTCGGCGTTATACTCTACGGACTTCTGTTTCGCCACTTGCGACTTCGGTCGACGCTGATCAAGTTGGTCGCGACGATCGGCCTCTCGGTGGCCCTCCCCCCGCTGATCAATCTGATCTTCGGGCAACTCGTGAACGTCACCGCTCCGGGTCTCGCACCACGGCCGCTGCACGTCTTCCACGTCTTCGGCGCCGTGGTCAACGCCGATCAACTCGTCGCCTACCTCGGGCTCGTTCTCGTCCTCGTCGTGGGGGTGGGAGTGCTCCGATTCACCGATGTCGGCCTGAAGGTCCGCGCGCTCGTCGATTCGGAGGCCATGACGTCGCTGAGCGGAATCAGCCCCGGGCGCGTGTCCGTCGGTGTCTGGGCCGCGAGCGGTGTGCTGGCCGGACTGGCGGGAATCCTCGTCGCGCCGACCGCTGGACTGTCGGCGGAATCCATGACCGGTGTCATGGCGACCGCCTTCGCCGCGGTCGTGGCAGCGCGCTTGCGCAGTCTGCCGGTCGCCGTGCTCGTCGCGATCGCCATGGGCGTGGCGACGGGAGTCGTGCAGAAGTTCATCGATCCCGAAAGCTCCTTCGCCGCGAAGGCCATTCCCAGCGTCCCCTTCGCGTTGATGCTGCTGTTCTTGCTCTACCACGCATTCCGTGGCCAGGCGGGCGACGTCCTCGCGGGCGGCGGACTCGATCGCTCGATCGGCACTCAGAGCAACGCCCCCGCGTCCGTGTCGACCAGCGGAAACCGTATTCGTCGGCTCCGCCCCGGGGTCGTCGCGGCCGGCGCCACAATCGTTGTGGTGGCGGCTCTCCCGTTGCTCATGAACGACTACTGGACCGGCTTGGTGACCGCGGGCATCTGCTGCGGCATCGCGCTGTTGTCCTACACCCTCGTCGTCGGTGAGGGTGGGATGGTGTGGCTGTCCCAAATCAGCTTCGCGGGTCTGGGAGCGGTACTCACCGCCGAGTTGGCGACGAACCGCGGGTGGTCTCCCCTGCTCGCCGTTGCCGCCGCCGCACTCATCGTGACCCCGCTCGGAATCCTGATCGGAGTCCTCACGATCCGGCTCGGCGAACTGTACGTCGCACTGGTGACGCTGAGCTTCGGCCTACTCGTCACGACACTGGTCTTCACCCAGGACGACATCTACGCCTACGGCATCGGTATGGATATCGAACGTCCCGAATTCGCGACCGATCCCGACACCTTCGCCTACCTCGCGCTCGGCACGTTCCTGGTCATCGGACTGCTCATCGTCAATCTCCGCCGATCGACCACTGGACTGGCGGTCGGCGCCGTGCGATGGAGCGAGAACGGGGCCAGGACCATCGGTCTCAGCGTGGTACAGACCAAGGTCGTCCTGACCGCGCTCGCCACCTTCGTGGCCGCCGTCGGTGGTGGCTTCCTCGCGATGAACTTCCAGTCGACACTGCCCGACAGCTTCAATCCGTTCCTCGGGCTGGTGTGGCTGGCCGTGCTGGTGAGCATCGGCTCTCGTTCGATCGTCGCCGCTCTGGTCGCGGGCCTGATGTTCTACCTCATGCCCGGTATCTTCGCGACATACCTGCCGTCGGATTTCGCACGCGTTCCCGTCATCCTCTTCGGTCTCGGCGCGATCGCCGTCGCGAAGAATCCGGAAGGGGCGATCGCCCAGATCGGCCACGACCTCGGCGGCCTGATATCGAGACTACGAGCAGGCAACGGCACCGCCGACGCATCGTCGGCACCCGAGACAGATCCGCCACGTGCCAACGAGGTTTCACAGCGGTCTCGGTCCGAGGAGATCAAGGTCGGAGGAGGGGCATGAGCGCCGATTCGAATGTATCGATACCCGCTTTCCAGGGTGAAACGCCTCGTATCGAAGCCCGAGGCATCACAATGCGTTTCGGCGGGCTCGTCGCCTTGGACGATGTGTGTCTGAAGGTCCCGTCGCAATCGATCGTCGGGCTGGTCGGCCCGAACGGGGCGGGCAAGAGCACGCTGTTCGGAGTGCTCTCGGGGTTGTTGCCCCCGACGGCGGGCACCGTGCTGATGGACGGTGTCGAGGTGACGCGAAAGTCGGCGCAGGCACGCGCGGCCCGCGGTATGGCGCGGACCTTCCAGCACCCGGAACTCTTTCTGTCACTGACAGTTCGCGAGCACATAGTGCTGGCGGACCGGGTGCGGCACGCGAAACGCAGGGTCTGGAGCGATCTGTTGACCGGGCGCGGCTTCGGCAGGCCGGACACGGCCGAGAACGACCGAGTCGATGCCCTGGTCGACACACTTGGCCTCGGTCCTATCCAGCATCGGTCCGTGGGTGATCTGCCCCTGGGATCCTGCCGATTGGTCGAGGTCGCCCGAGCACTCGCGGTCGAACCGTCGGTGCTGTTGCTCGACGAGCCCTCCTCCGGTCTCGATATCCGCGAGACCGCCGAACTCGCCGAGGTGATGCAACAGGTCGTCGCCGATCACGGCGTCTCGCTACTGTTCGTCGAGCATGATGTCGAACTCGTCCTGCGGATCTGCGATTCGGTGCACGTCCTGGATTTCGGGGTGAAGATCGCCGAGGGAACACCGGCCGAGATCCGTTCGAACCCCGCGGTCCGAGCGGCCTATCTGGGCGAGGAGATCGAAGAGTCCGCGACATCGCACACGGCGGGAATCGCACAGGAGCAGGGAGCAGTCCATTGAGTACGACTTCACCGCTGTTGCGGGTACGCGACCTCACCGTCCGGTACGGATCGGCGCACGCCCTGTTCGGCCTCTCGTTCGACGTGCCTGCCAACAGCGCGGTCGCCGTGCTCGGCCCGAACGGAGCGGGCAAGAGCACGCTCGCGCGCTCCCTGTCCGGACTCATCCCGATCGCGGACGGCACGGTCGAATTCGACGGCGCCGACATCACCAAATCATCGGCGACCAAGATCCGGCGGGCCGGGATGATTCACCTGCCGGAAGGACGAGGGGTTTTCCCACGGCTGACGGTACAGGAGAATCTGCGGCTGGCTCTGGCCATCGACAAGTCGGATCGGGCCGCGGCCATCGAGCGCGCGTACACCTTCTTCCCCGTCCTGGAAAAACGTCGCAAGCAGGTCGCGGGCACGCTGTCGGGCGGCGAACAGCAGATGCTGTCGCTGGCCCGAGCGCTGATGGTGAATCCGAAAGTCGTGATCGCTGACGAGATGTCGCTGGGACTCGCACCGAAACTCGTCGATACCGTCTTCGACGGACTCGCCGCCGCCCGCGAAGCCGGAGTGGCGGTGATCATGATCGAACAGTTCGCAGGGCGGGCCATCGCCTTCGCCGATCAATGCCTCATCCTGCAGCGAGGCGGCCTGGCCTGGTCCGGCCCTGCCGATCAGGCCGGGGACGAACTCCTGCACCGGTACCTGGGTACGGCGACGGCCGCATAGGAGACCCGTGGAGGGACGGCCATCGTGCCACCGCTCCCCCCTTCCGCGGGGAGCGGTGGCGCTGCGCTGGTCCGCCGATACTCGCGCTCAGTGACCGCGAAAACGCGGCAATCTGTTCTCACGGAACGCCAATATCCCCTCGTGGATATCCGCCGTTGTCATAGTGACCGGCTGCGCCAGGGCTTCCCACTGCAGAGCGTGCTCCAGACCTGTGAACGATTGCGCGAGACCCGCCTTGGTCAGGCGCAGCGCGATCGGCCCGGCCTGGGCGATCTCGGCGGCGACCGTCAGCGTGCGGGTCAGTACGTCCTCGGCCAGCTCGGTGACCAGGCCCCACTCTAGAGCGATATCCGGTCCCACCTCTCTACCTGTGTAGAGCAGGTCGCGTGCGCGGCTCACACCGATCGCCTCGGGAAGCAGCCAGGTCGCCCCCATGCCGCTGTGCGTGCCACGATGAGCGAACGGTGTACTGAATCGTGCGGCGGGCCCGGCGAAGCGGACATCACAGGCCAGGGCCAGACATACGCCTGCCCCGATCGCCGGGCCGTTGACCGCGGCAAGAGTGGGAATCGAGAGGTCACGAGGTCGTAGCCAACTCCGGTAGAACGGCAGCATCCGCCCGCGCAGGCGGTCGATCGTGAGGTCCTCCGGCGACCCTTGGTCGAGCCACGACAGATCCGCACCCGAACAGAACGCACTTCCCTCGCCGGTCACGACGAGTACGCGGACCTCGCCGTCCGCTGCGATATCATCGAGCGCGGCGTCCCAGGCTTCGGTGAGTTCTGTGGTCATCACGTTCCTGACCCCGGGGCGATTCAGCGTCAGTAGGCACACACCGGGTGCCGGTCGCGTGAGGACCACCGGGTCGCGCGACTTCGCCGACATCTCCATCCCTTCCTGGTCGTGAGCAGCAGCGACGTTCAGCGATGCATTCGGAGATGGGACACTTCTACCACGTCAGGAGCTCGGTCACGGAGGCGATGTCCTCACGGTCGGCCGAATCGGCAACGGCGGTCTCGGAGGAAGCGTCCACCAATCGCAGCTCCGGCACCAAAGCCGCGAGACCGGCCAGGATTTCTGCCAATACGTCGCCACGAAGCGAATAGGAGTGGTTGCGCCCCTGCTTGTGTACATCGATGAGACCCGCCTGCGTCAGTATCTTGACGTGGTAGGAAATTGTCGGCTTGGCAACCGGGAGAAGATCTTCGAGCGTGCTGGCCGCGACCTCGATCCCACCGACCATCTGCTGGACGATGTCCCATCGGATCGGATCTCCCAACGCCTTGAAGGCGTCGGCGACCATGGTCACGTCGCGAACCATACCCATCCTCCTCCGCTCCACCGCCGCCTACTCGCCCCTCCGCGGTTCCGGACGGCAACGAAGTGAATCGCTTGCCGCCGTTCACCCGGCGCGAGGACCCTCAGTGACTGTGGATCGCAGTTGAATGTACAGCCCGCTCCCGATTTATTTCGATATATTGGCAAATATGCATGATTTTGTGGTTCGTGCGACACCCACGGTGGGTGTCGCACGAACGCTGGCGCGGCCGCTGTCGTGCGGCGGAACGCTGATCGTCAGGTGATCCGCTCGAAGATCGCCGTCAGCCCCTGACCGCCGCCGATGCACATCGTCTCCAGCGCGTAGCGCTGCTGGCGCCGTTCCAGCTCGCGAAGAACTGTGGCCAGGATGCGGACGCCGGTCGCGCCGACAGGATGACCCAGCGAGATTCCCGAGCCGTTGACGTTGACCCGGTCGAAATCGCTGTCGGCGAGCTTCCATGCCGCGGTGCACGCGAGGACCTGAGCCGCGAAGGCCTCGTTGAGTTCGATCAAGTCGATGTCCTCGAGCCGCAGATCCGCACGCGCCAGGGCCGCCGCGGTGGCGGGCACCGGGCCGATGCCCATGCGCGACGGCTCGACACCGGCGACAGCCCAGGTCACCAGGCGAGCGAGCGGCCGAAGTCCGAGTTGCTCCGCCTTGTCACGCGTGGTGACGATACACGCGGCGGCACCGTCGTTCTGACCACTCGAATTGCCCGCGGTGACCGTGGATTCCGCGTCCGCCTTCAGCAGCACCGGTTTCAGCGCGGCCAAGGATTCGACCGAGACATCGGGGCGCGGATGCTCGTCCCGATCCAGCACGACCTCGCCTTTACGGGTCGACACCGTGATCGGCACGATCTCACCGGCGAATCGACCGGACTCCTGAGCGGCGATCGCACGTCGGTGCGAGATCACCGCGAGCTCGTCCTGCGCTTGCCGACTCACCGAGTACTCCCTGCGCAGGTTCTCCGCGGTCTCGAGCATTCCACCGGGCACAGGGTAATATTTGCCGCCCGCGGTGACTCTGCCGCGACCGATCCGATCGGCGAGCTGGGTCGAATTCCCGCGTAGGCCGAAGCGCAGCCCCAGCGCGTAGTGCTCGGCCTGGCTCATACTCTCCGCGCCGCCCGCGACGACCAGATCACAGATGCCGGTCTGGATTCTCATAGCGGCGTCGATAACCGCTTGGAGGCCCGAACCACATCGGCGATCGAGTTGCAGACCGGGAACCGTCACCGGCAACCCCGCGTCGAGTGCGGCGACCCGCCCGATACCGGGCGCCTCACCGTTCGGATAGCATTGGCCGAACAGGACATCGTCGACATCGGCCCCGTCGATCCCGGTGCGGCGCACCAGTTCGCGCAGCACCGAGCTGGCGAGGTCCGCGGCGGGCACGTCCTTGAACATGCCACCGTAGCGGCCCACCGGGGTCCGCAGTGGCTCACAGATCACCGCATCACGCATGTGTTCACTTCTTTCGTCGGGTCATGGCTCGGTGGCCAGGATCCCCTCGCCATTCATGAATCGGCATTCCATCCGTCGTATCACCCAGTTCCCGTCGCCGGATCGGGCGACGCGAACGTCGTAGACCGCGAGCCGGCGGGGAGCCGAGTCGGCGGGGAAGAAGACCAACTGCATCCGCGCGTCGGCACCGTCGGCACTCGGCGTCACCGTCGATCTCCCGGCCAGGTGCAATCCCTTGGGCGCCGAGGCGAACATCCGCAGAATTCGAGCGCGACCGGCGAACACATGGCCGTAGGTCTCGAATTCGCCGTCCTCGGCGAACAGCGCCGAGGCGCCATCGATATCGTCGACGTCGAGCCGCAGAGCGTACGCCGACAGCAGGTCATCGATAGCTCGACGGTCCTCGGCCGTGAGCGCGGCCTCAGCCACGGCCACGGCTCATCATGCCTGCGAGATTGGCCCGGAACGCGGGCTCGTCGAAGGATCGGGTCTCGGCGGCGAGAATGTCGTCCAGGGCCGTCTCGATCCGCGCGATCAGCGGCTGATTGAGCACCCTGCGGGTCTCCCGCACGGCCTGCGGGGGCAGCGCGATCAGTTTCCTCGCCAGATTGCGCGCCTCGTCGACAGCTTCGCCGGGGCCGACGACACGGTTCGCCAGACCGTAGGACAACGCCTGTTCCGCCGACATCCGACCGCCGAGCAGCAGCCATTCCTTGGCACGTTGCAGGCCCATGTTCAGCGGCCACGTCAGCGCACCGCCGTCACCGGCCACGAGTCCGAGCATCACGTGCGGGTCCGCGAAGTACGCATCCTGCTCCATGACGACCAGATCGGACAGCGAGGCGAGGCTGCAACCGAGTCCGACAGCGGGTCCGTTGACGGCCGAAACGACCGGTACCGGAAAGCTCGTCAGATCGCGCACGAGAGTCGCGGCTTCGGACATGATCCGCGCGCGCAGTTCGAGGTCGCGGGTCATCCGGTCGAGCAGGGGCAGATCCCCACCGGCGGAGAACGCCTTGCCCGCCCCGGTGAGGACGACCGCGCGCAGACCGGGCCGGGCGGCGAGTTCACCCCACACCGCGGAAACCGCGACGTGCAACTCTTCGTTCGCCGCGTTCAACGCGTCGGGCCGGTTCAGGGTGACAAGCGCGACACCATCGTCGTCTTGTTCGATGAGCAGGACATCACCTGCGGGCATGGGCACCTCCTCGTACCGTTGTCAGACTGCCAGAAAATATTGGTCGACGTCAATTACAAAAATTTACTCGGCGTGCGGACGATCGGACCGTGGATCGCCCGAGTCGATACCGAGGGAGTTGGCCCAGAGCAATGTCAATTGCTCGACGGCCTCGTCGAGGTCGTATGAAGCACCGCCGACGAACATCGTTTCGGCGAACCGGGCGACCATCCCACCGAGGGCCATCGCCGCGTAACGTTTGTCGATCCGCGGATCCGCGGATCCGTCCGCTTGCAGGCGAGCGATCGCCGATTCGAGGCGGAGCCCCAGGTAGTCGTCGCGTTTGGTCCGCACCGCTCGCACGTCTCGGTCGTAGCGGCTGACCTCTTCGATCACCCGCATGATCTTGGCCTCTCGACGGTAGGCCAGCAGATACGAGCGGTTCGCCGCGCGGATCCGCTCGACGGCACCGCCCTTGTGATCGCTCTCGTGGGTGATGTCGTCCATCGACACGAGGCGAACCTCGACCTCCTCGGCGATCTGACGGAACAGCGATTCCTTGGAGTCGAAGTAGTGGTAGAACGCACCGTGCGATACCTCGGCCTCGTTCGCGATATCGGTGATCCGGGCTTGCAGGAACCCGTCTCGCTCGAACACGCCTTTACCCGCCTCCAGCAAGCGAGCACGAGTACGACGGCCCTTCGCCGAACGCGGCACGGCATCCATCGAAACTTCTCCTCTCCGGCGTGCGCTCATCCAGAGACCGCCGAACCGCAGCGTAGCGACTGCGCCGCATATCGCCACAACCCGCGACATGTGTCTTCCCGGCGTCGATCACATTCGCGATGCGAGGCGCGGATCGGCGTCGATGAAGGCGGACGCCGAGGACTCACATGAAGCGGCCACCGGTGACCTCGAGCACGGTCCCGGTCATGTACGACGACAGATCGGAGGCCAGGAACAGTGCCACAGACGCGATTTCAGCGGGTTCGCCCGCGCGCTGCATCGGAATACCGGCCAACTTCTCTTCCCAGATCCGCTCCGGCATCGCCTCGGTCATCGCAGTCCGGATCAGCCCGGGTTGAATCGCGTTGACCCGAACGCCGTGGTGGGCCATCTCCTTGGCCGCTGCCTTGGTCATCCCGACGATGCCCGCCTTCGCGGCGGAGTAGTTGGTCTGTCCGGCCATCCCCACCTTGCCCGAGATCGATGACACGTTCACGATCGAGCCGGACTTGGCCTCGCGCATGATCGCCGCGGCCTTGCGGGTTCCGTTCCAGGTTCCCTTCAAATGCACGGAGATCACCTGGTCGAAGTGCTCCTCGGTCATCGTGCGCATCGTCGCGTCTCGCGTGATGCCCGCGTTGTTGATCACGACATCGAGAGACCCGAACGTATCGACGGCCGCCGACAGAAGCGCGTCGACGTCCGCGGACTCGGTGACGTTACAGGCCACGCCGAGTGCTGTTGCAGCGCCGCCGAGCTTCTCGGCGGCGACGGCGGCGAGGTCGCCGTCCAGATCACCGAGGACGACGCGCGCGCCCTCGCTTACGAACAGTTCGGCTATCGCGTAGCCGATTCCCTGCGCCGCACCGGTGATCACCACGGTGCGGTCGGCCAGCAGTGGTCGGGTCATGTCGAACTCCATTCAGAGGAATAACTGTCACTTGGATTTCTGTTCGGCTCGCACGAGTCCACCGCCGATGATCAGCCGTTGAATCTCGCTCGTGCCCTCGTACAGCCGCAGCAGGCGTACCTCGCGGTAGATTCGCTCGACCGGCACGTCACGCATATAGCCGGTACCGCCGTGGATCTGGACCGCGAGATCGGCGACGTTGCCGACCATTTCGGTGCAGAAGAGCTTCGCCACGGACGGGGCGATCCGACGGTCACTGCCGCTGACATATCGGGCGGCGGCATCACGGACGAGAGCGCGCCCCGCCATGACGCCGGTCTGCTGGTCGGCGATCATCGCCTGCACCAACTGGAAGTCGCCGATCGGCGTCCCACCCTGTTCGGCCGACGCCGCGTAGGCGACGGATTCGTCGAGCGCGCGTTGCGCCGATCCGACCGCGAGCGCGGCGATGTGCACCCGTCCGCGCGCGAGTGAGCTCATCGCCGCGCGGTAGCCGACATCTTCGCTTCCTCCGACAAGTGCGGCCGCGGGCATCCGAACCCCGTTGAAGGTGACATCCGCGGTCCAGGCTCCCTCCTGCCCCATCTTCTTGTCCTTCGGGCCGACCTTGAGGCCCGCGCTCTCGGCGGGCACCAGGAATACCGCGATGCCGGGGCCGGAATCATCGGCCGGCCGTGTACGCGCGAACACGACGAACAGGTCGGCCCACGGGGCGTTGGTGATGAACCGCTTCTGACCGTCGATCACCCAGTCGGAACCGTCGCGCACCGCCCTGGTGCGCAGTCCCGCCGGATTCGAGCCCGCGCCCGGTTCGGTCAGCGCGAACGACGCGACCACATCGCCCGAGGCGATCGACTCCAACCATCGTTGCTTCTGCTCGTCGGTACCGTAGTTGACCAGAACCTGGCCCGCGATTCCGTTGTTGGTGCCGAACATCGACCGCAACGCGAGCGAGGTGTAGCCGAATTCCATGGCGAGTTCGACGTCCTGCGTCAGATCGAGGCCGAGCCCACCCCATTCCTGTGGGATCGCGTAGCCGAACAAACCCATCTCGGCGACTTGCTTGCGAATATCGGCAGGCACCGCGTCGGTGTCGAGGATTTCCTGTTCACGAGGAACGACCCGGGTCCGGACGAACTGACGCACCTGCGCCAGGATCGGGGCGAAGTCTTCGGAGCTCACTTCCGACATGGGAATGCCGTCACTTTCTTTGTACGGAGGACGATCTGCGGCCCGGATTCACGGCTCGGGCGAACACGGGTTTCCTTATTGCTCAGCCGGGAAGCGCGTAGTCCTCGAGAAGACGCCGACCCACGATCATGCGTTGTATGTCGGCAGTGCCTTCACCGATGAGCAGCATCGGCGCTTCACGATACAAGCGCTCGATCTCGAACTCTTTGGCGAATCCGTATCCCCCGTGGATACGGAACGAATCTTCGACCACATCGCGGCAGTACTCGGAAGCGAGGTACTTCGCCATGCCGGCCTCGAGATCGTTGCGATTGCCCGAGTCCTTGATACGGGCGGCGCGCACGACCATTTGATGCGCGGCCTCGACCTTCGTACCCATCTCGGCGAGGCGGAACAGAATCGCCTGATGTTCGGCGATCTTCTTTCCGAAGGTCCGACGCTGCTGAGCGTAGGAGATTCCGAGTTCGAAAGCACGCGTGGCGACACCGACCGCGCGGGCGGCGACATTCACCCGCCCGACTTCGACTCCGTCCATCATCTGGTAAAAGCCCTGTCCCGGCACACCCCCGAGAATCTGTTCGGCGCTGATGCGGTGGTCGTCGAACAAGAGCTCCGTGGTGTCGACGCCCTTATAGCCCATTTTCTCGATCTTGCCGGGAACGGTGACGCCCTGCGCGGTCTCTCCGAAACCCGATTCCTTCTCGACCAGAAATGTCGTCAGGTTGCGGTGTGGCTTGTCGTTGCCCTCGGGGGTCCGCACCAGTACGGCGACCAAATTGGCCGAACCGCCGTTGGTCACCCACATCTTCTGCCCGCTGATGCTGTAGCCACCGTCTCGCGGCGTCGCAGTGGTTTTGATGGCACTCACATCGGAACCGAGCTCCGGCTCGGACATCGAGAACGCGCCTCGAACCTCACCGGTCGCCATCCGCGGCAGATAGTGCCGTTTCTGTTCTTCGGTGCCATGCTGCAGCAACAGATACGCGACGATGAAATGGGTATTGATGATGCCGCTCACGCTCATCCAGCCACGCGATATTTCCTCGACCACAAGCGCGTAGGTGAGCAGCGATTCCCCGAGGCCACCGAACTCCTCCGGAATGGTGAGTCCGAATATTCCCAGCTTCTTCATCTGTTCGACGATCTCGGTCGGGTATTCGTCCGCGTGTTCGAGTTCGGTGGCGACCGGCAGGATCTGCTCACCGACGAAGGTCCGCACCGCTTTCAGGATGTCCTGCTGGACATCGGTCAGTCCCTCTGTCGCACAGAGTTTGGGCATTTTTTTCCTCCAGTGCAGCCCGGGTGGCGCTCTACGCGTCCACGGGCGAAACGTTGGCGGCTCCGGCGGACGAACTCTCGTCGCTCAGCCCGCATTCGGCCAGAATTGCCGCGGTGTGCTCGCCCAGGGCGGGTACCGGGTTCAACAGGTCGGGCCATCCGGCTCCGACGAAGGCGGGCAGCAGCGATCGCAGCGGTCCCACCGGTGAGTCGACCTCGCGCCACCGTCCGCGCTCGACGAGCTGCGGATGGTCGACGACGTCGCTGACCCGCTGGAATTCCGAGTTGCCGATGCCCGCGGCGTCGGCACGTGCGCAGATCTCGTCGAGATCCAGTGTCCGGGTCCAGGCGGTGATCGCCGCGTCGAGTTCCGCGCGATGCTCGCACCGCTGGGGGTTGGAGGCGAACTCGGGGGCGGCGGCCAGGTCGGGTCGATCGAGCAGGGCCGAGAGTCGTTGCCATTCAGAATCATTGGTGGTTCCAAGGACTACGGTTCGCCCGTCACGAGTCGGGTAGGCTCCGTAGGGGGATACGACCGGCGAACTCAAGCCGTTGGGCGGGCGTTCGGTGCCGGTGTAGGCCGCGTGCAGTAGCCCGAATCCCAGGAGGTCGGTCACCGAATCGAACAGGCTCACCTGGATCGCGGTACCTCTGCCCGACCTGTTCCGCGCGTTGAGTGCCGCGAGAATCGCCACCGCCGCCTGTAGGCCCGCTCCCACGTCCGCGATCGGAATCCCGGGTTTCGCAGGTGCGTCAGCGGTTCCCGTCATGGCACACGAACCGGCCTCGGCCTGGACCAGCAGGTCGTAGGCCCGCCGATTGTCGAGCGGTCCGCCGGTGCCGTATCCCGAGATGTCGACCGCGACGACCGAGGGCCGCGCGGCCACCACGGTCCCCGCGTCGATGCCGAGACCTCGTGCCACACCGGGTGCGAGATTCTGCACCACGACATCGGCGCGGTCCAGCAGCGCCTCGAGCACGACCTTCTCCCGCGCCGCCTTGAAGTCGACCACGATCGACTCCTTGTTGCGATTCAGCCAGACGAAATGCGTTGCCATCCCGTTCGCCTCGCTGTCGTAGTCACGAGCGAAGTCGCCGGTACGAGGGCGCTCGACCTTGATGACTCGCGCGCCCAGGTCAGCGAGAAGCCGGGTGCAATAGGGAGCCGCGACAGCTTGCTCGAACGAGACGACGACAGTACCGGCCAACGGCGCCGCAGCGCGAGGATCGTCCCCGCTGTCCGCACCCGTGCGCATACAACCTCCCGTGTCCATTCGGCATTGACCACCATGGTGGCAAACTATAATCTCGACGTCAATGTCAAAACTTGGAGGCGGCGGTGACAGATAGCACAGGTGAGGTGCCGGAGTCGGCACCACTACTCGAATCGATGGATTCCGGTGTCCTGACGCTCACCTTGAATCGGCCCGCCCAGCGCAACGCGCTGTCACTCGAGATGCTGGACATGCTCGCGGAAGCCTTGGACAGGGCCGCCGAGAACGACCGCGTCCACGTCGTGGTGCTGACCGGTTCCGGCCGAGGATTCTGCGCGGGCGGCGACATCAAGACATTGGCGCGCGGGGAGAGCATATTCGGCCCCGTCGATGATCGTGACGGCCGAATCGCACGGCAGATCTCGAGCCAACGCACCACCTCGGTGCGCCTGTGGGACTTTCCCAAACCGACAGTCGCGGCACTAAACGGACATGCCGTCGGAGCGGGTATGGCACTCGCCCTCGCCTGCGACCTGCGGTATTCCACCGAATCCGCTGAACTCCGTCCGGGATTTTCGGCGGTGGGACTGGCCGGAGATTTCGGCGCGACCTGGCTGCTGAACAGACTCGTCGGTCGATCGCGCGCCCAGGAGTTGCTGTACTTCGCCGAGCCGATCTCCTCGCGGCGGGGGTTCGATCTCGGCCTGGTGAACGCCGTGTTCGCCGACGGCGACTTCACCACGGGTGTGCGGAAGCGAGTCGAGGCGCTCACCGAACGCTCGCGGCCGGCGCTGGAGGCGATCAAGAGCAACATCGCGGTGGCGAACCGCGCCGATCTCGCCACCGCCGCGGACGCCGAAGTGCACTGGCATGTCCGGCTACTGGAAACCCCGCAACATCGCGCCGCCATCGATCAGATTCTGTCCGGGCGCGGCTGATATCCACGCGATCAGCTGTCCGGCCGCTGTCGTATCGACAGGGAGCGGATCGCACCGAGGAGGTGCCCGGCCGATTCGCTGCCGGGCGCCGGTTTCACGATTCCGCTCGGTGATCGACTAGCAATCGTCGAGGATCTCGCGGAAGAGTCGGATATCGCGCACGGGGTCGTCGCCCACCGGCTGCACCTGGATGACAGTCACCCCGTGCTCTCGGTAGGCGGCGAGCCGATCTTTCAGATAACTCTTGTCACCGATCAACGATGTTCCCTCCAGCAGCGCATCGGGCAACTTCGCCGCCGCTTCTTCACGATGACCGGCCAGGTACAGGTCCTGAACCTCACGCGCTTCCGCTTCGAAACCGTATTTGCGGACAACGGTGTTGTAGAAGTTCTTGTCCCGGGCGCCCATTCCCCCGACGTAGAGCGCCAGGTGATCTCGATCGAGTTCGCGCTTGTGGACGACGTCGGACCCGACGGCCATCGGACCACCCGCAACGATCTCGAGCCGACCGAGTTCAGTCGAGCGTTTTGCCGCTCCTCGTGCCATCGGCTCACCCCATACGGCGTCGGCGCGCTCCGGGATGTACAGGAACGGCACCCAGCCCTCGGCCAACTCCGCTGCCAGCTCGGTGTTGGCCGGGCCGAGCGCGGCCACATACAGCGGGATCCGGGAACGCAGGGGCGCGTCGACGATCTTGAGGGGCTTCCCGAGTCCGGTGCCGCCCTGCAGTGGGATGCGGTAGCGGGCCCCGTCGTGTTGCAGACGTTCCCGGCGCCAGACCTTGCGGCAGATCTCGATCACGTCGCGGGTCCGACCGAGCGGCGCGTCGTAGACGACCCCGTGCCAGCCTTCGACGACCTGGGGGCCGCTGACACCGAGCCCGAGAGAGAATCGACCCTTGGACACCCGATCGAGCCCCGCCGCTGTCATCGCGGTCAGGGCGGGGGTGCGCGAGAAGATGGGCAGAACCTGTGCCATCAACTCGACCCGATCGGTGATCGCGGCGAGGTAGCCTAGCCAACTGATCGCGTCGACTCCGTACGCCTCGGGGACGGCGAGGATATCCACTCCCGCGTCCTCATAAGTGCGTGCGAGCTGCGCTGCCTCGTCGACATCGGTACTCGACGGGAGCATGACTGCCAATCGGAGTGCGGGCACGATGATTTCACCTCGGTTCGAAGTCGCCGCGAACCGGCCTCGGGCCTGCGGCGTGGGAAATTGGACGCCCGCACGATCGGGCGGATGTTCTCTCGGTGCATCAGCGGGCGCTCGGCAGCCGCAGCCGCCGCTTGCCGATGATGTTGCGCATCACTTCCGAACTGCCGCCCGAGATCGTCAACGCACGCGACCACAGCCACGCGTCCTGGAGCCGTTGGGCCGCGCCCGCGGCAGTGGCGGGCAGCGGTTGATGGGCGGTGGCTATCTCGACGCCGAATCGCGCGATGCGGTTGTATGTCTCGCTGTACAAGATTTTCGCGATCGGAGCCTCGGCTTCACCCTCGACGCCCGCGAGCGCCCGGGTTATATGCGAATCCAGGAAGCATTTCGCGGCGGCGAACTGAGATATCAGATCGGTGATCCGCGCTGCGATGTCGGCGCGATCGATCAGTCTGTCCCCGTCCGCACCGACGTTCTCGGCGACCGTGCGGACATCGGTCAGCAGGAGTTCGAGCAGTACGACATTGGCGCCGACCGTGAAACGCTCGAGGTCGAGACCGGACATCGCCACCGACCAGCCCCGCCCGACCTCGCCGACGACCTGCTCCGGCGCGAGTACCACTCCGTCGAGGAAGACGTCGTTGAATTCGTAGGCGCCCCCGATCGTCGGTTTGGGCCGGACCTCGAGGCCCGGCGAGTCCATCGGCACGATGAAGGCGGTGATCCCGGCGTGCCGTTTCGTCTCCGTCGACGTCCGTAGCAGCGCGAGACCGAATTGCGCCCAGTGGCCGTCGGTGGTCCAGGTCTTCTGGCCGGCGAGTACCCAACTGCCGTCTTCGCGCCGGGTGGCACGGGCTGTGATTCCCGCCAGATCACTTCCCGCGCCGGGCTCGCTGAACAATTGGCACCAGATATCTCGCCCCTCGCGAATGAGGGGAAGGTGTTTGCGCTTCTGCTCGTCGGTCCCGAATTCCAGCAGCACGTGGCTCGCCAGTCCGACCTGATCGATCGGCCGCGGCGCACGCGCGCGGATCAATTCCTCGGTCAGCACGAGATCCTGGCGAGGTTCCCAATCCTCGCGACCACCCCACACCGATGGCCAACTGGCGCCGAGCAACCCCTCGTCGTACAGGGTTCTGTACCAATCGCGCAGTGCGCGTTCCTGTTCCGGCGATTCCGGAGCGCGGTGTCCTTCGCGGGCCTCGTGTGGGCGGTGCCGGGCGATCACTTCGCGAACCCGGTGACGGAAGTCGGCCGGATCGCTGCCGTCATCGGTCCGTGCGGTCAGCGCACCGAGGAGGGCGACGACGTCGGTATTCGTGGGATGTTGCGCCGCGTTGACGAGAACCCTGCGCATCGCGTGATGCAGACGCCATTCCCAAGTGAATCCGATGCCGCCCGCGAGTTGGATGCAGTCGTCGAGCGCGGCGGCGCACCGGCGCGCGAGATAACCGTGCGCGAGTTCGACCAGCTGCTCGGCGTGCGGCTCCCCCGCGGCGAGGGATGCCGCCGCACTGCTGGTCAAGGCGTCGGCGGCTTCGATGAGCACCGCGAGATCGGCGAGCCGATGGGCGATCACCTGGAAGGAAGCCAACGGCTGGCCGAAGGCGTCGCGGCCGGTCAGATGTTCGGTGAGCAGTTCGACGCTGCCGGAGAGCGCACCGACACTGTCGGCGCACAGCAGCAGGACCAGAGCGGCGCGCAATCTGCGCGTGTCCTCGGGGGTGAGAGTTTCACCTGCCGCGCCGTCGAGGGTGATGAAGGCCAGTTCTCTCGTGGTGTCGAGCCCGTCCGCCACCTCCTCGACCGTGAGGGTCGAAGCGTTCGGCACCACGAAGAGATCGGACGTGCCCGAGATCAGCAGAACCTCGGGACGGGCGGCCCCGACGACAGAGACCCGGCCCGAGATCGCGTTCGCGCGGGCCAGCGCGGCGGCACTGGTCCCGGCGAGTAACTCACGAACCGGCGCGACATCGTCCGATACCGCGGCGACAGCGGCGGCGGCCACCGCTGTCACGGCCCACGGTGTCCGGCTCAGCGCGCGGCCGCACTCCTTGGCGACCACCGACGCCTCCACTACCCGCCACCCGTCGCCATCACTCGACTCGGGAGTCAACAGGCCGGTGAACCCGAGTTCTCCGAGTTCCTCGAGCCCGGCATTGGATTCGAAGACCTTCCTCGCCGTGGTCTCCAATAGCCGGAGTTCTTCGCGATCGAGAGCTTGCGCGCTACCGCTCATGGGTTTCCGTGGTCCTTCTGTCTGACTTCTGGCTGGTTGACTATCGGCTCAGGACCGACACCGCGGCGACACCGGGTGCCCCGTAGAGCTGGGCCACCCCCACCGAGGGGGTTCCCTCGACCTGTCGCTCCCCGGCGCGGCCCCGCATCTGGGTGACCAGTTCGTAGACCTGCCGCAGGCCCGACGCGCCGACCGGCTCGCCGTTGGCGATCAGACCACCATCGGTATTCACCGGCAATGATCCCCGCAACGAGGTCACTCCCCGCGCGATGAGATCGTTCTGTTCCCCGTCGGCGCACAGGCCGACCTCGGCCATATGGATGACCTCGGCGCCCGCGTCGGTGTCCTGCAACTGGGCGATCCGCACGTCTTCGGGTCCGATACCGGCGATCTCGTAGGCCGCACGCGCCGCGTCGACGGTCGGGGCCGGGATGTTGTCTGTGGACGTCGCCGGAGTGTGTACCTCGTAGGCGCCGAAACGGCGGGTCCGGGTCACCACGCTGCGGAGATAGATCGGAGTGTCGGTGTACTTGTGCGCGATCGACGCGTCGCAGACGACCGCCGCGGCGGCACCTTCGTCCGGGCTGCAGAACATGTACTGGGTGAGCGGATGATTGATCATCCGCGATCCCAGTATCTCCTCGACGCTCAACGGCTTACGCCGGTGCGCGTTGGGATTGAGCACCCCGTTCTGGTAGTTCTTCGCCGCTACCGTGGCGAGTGTCTCGGGAGTGATGCCGTGATCGTGCATGTACCGATTGATCTTCATTCCGAAGAATTTCGTGGTGAGGAACAATCCGAGCTCGCCGTACCAGGCTGGACAGCCGTAGTCGGTGGGGTCGGAGGTGAAGGCGCCGCCCTCGTGCTTGTCGAGGCCGACCACGAGCCCGAGACCGTGCTCACCGAGTTTGATCGTCTGACTGGCGACCGCCAGTGCGCTGCCCGCGGTGGCACAGCCGTTGTAGACATTCGTGAAGGGAATCCCGGTCACGCCGAGCTGGGCGACCACGGCATCGGGCTGGTCGACCTCGAAGCTGCCGCCGACGGCGAATTGGATATCCGGCCAGGTGACCCCCGCGTCGGCGAGGGCCATACGCGCGGCGTACGCGCCCATCTCCAGTGCCGGTTTACCGGGGAAGCGGCCGAAGGGATGCAGGCCGACCCCGATGATCGCGACGTCAGGCATTGGTGACCTCCGTGGTTTCCGCGGCGTCGCCCGCGGGCTCGAATGCGAAAGTGACGACCGTGTCGCCCGATTCCTCCTCGCGGAAGGGAATCACGGTCAGACGTAGGGGCATCCCGATCTCGAGATCCTGCTCGGTGACATTGCTCAGCAGGCTCTCGACCCTGATCTTGCCGCCGATCTCGACCAATCCGACGTACCAGGTGTCGGTGCCGCCGCCGAGCAGATTGCCGGAGAAGGGCGCCTTGGGCCGGAAACCCTGAGACGTCCAGGACCAGAGGATGCCTTCACGTTCCAGCAGTTCTTTTCCGATCGCGGTCCGGCCGCACCGCGGGCAGCTGTCCCGGAATGGGAACGCCACGGTATCGCAATCCGAGCAACGCCCGGCGATGAGCGAAGGGCTCTCGGCAGGCCAGGTGAACAGATCCTCGGCAATGGGTTTCCGGCTCTCCATGAGCGCGCCTTTCTCACCGGTGTGCGCCGTGCGCTCATCCGGGAACTGTCGTCGGAACTGGCGGCGAAGTCCGTGTTCTCGTTCGCCTTGTGCAAGCAGTTATCCAAATTCTACACTGACGTCGAAATCAATGAAAGTGGCACACGAACAGTGGAGGATTCTTGGGTACCGACGGCGTCTACGCCCGCGTGCACGAATCGAGTCTCCGCGACTTCGTCGACCGGTTCCGCGACTGGATGGCGGCAAGCGAATCCGATCTCGCTCCCCTGCTGCCCGCCTGCGCGGACTACGACGCGCGCGTCGAGAAGGCACGGCGACTTCGCGAACTTCTCTACGAGGCGGGTTGGGGTCGCATCGGATGGCCGGAGGAGGCCGGGGGTCACGGTGGCACGATCCTGCACCGCGCCGCGATGTACGACGAACTCTTCCGCGCCGGGTGGGGTGGCCCGACCGTGTTCGAACATCTCGAGATCGTCGCGCCGACCTTGGTCCGCTACGCCGACCCCGAATTCACGCGCGCGGTCCTGCCCACCTTCCTGGACGGCAGCGAGTCGTGGGCGCAAGGGTTTTCGGAGCCGGAAGCGGGGTCGGACCTCGCTTCACTGCGGACACGCGCCGAATTCGACGGTACCGATTGGATAGTGAACGGCGCCAAGATCTGGACCAGCTGGGTGAAGTACGCGCGGTGGTGTCTGGCGCTGGTACGTACCGGCACTCCCGAGGAGCGTCATCGCGGATTGACCATGATGGCGATCGACCTGCGCGCACCCGGCGTCACCGCGCGCCCGATCCGCCAGGCCAACGGCAACGACGAACTGGGCGAGGTGACCTTCGACGGAGTCCGCGTTCCACCGCATCAGATAGTCGGCGAGGTCGGCGGAGGCTGGCGCGCGTCGATGTATCTGCTGGCCCATGAACGAGGCACGCTGTCGTGGGTGCGGCATCTCGGTTTCCGCGAGAACCTGAAGTCCTCGTCGAAATCGATGAGCGAGAACTCTGATCGGCAGGTCGGTGAGGCCGCGCTGCAGTTGCTCGGGGTGCGTTCCACGGCGATCAACCTGCTCGCGCGCGAGGCGAGCGAGCAGGAACTCGGCCCGGATTCGGCGTTCAACAAGCTGCTCACCACACGCACCGAGCAGACCGTATACAACGCCCTGCGCGATATCGACAGCGCACGCGTGGCATTCCCGCACGATTCCGACGAAGACTCGATTCTCCAGCAGGAGTACCTGTTCTCACGGATCGTCACGATCTACGGAGGATCTCAACAAATGCAGTTGATGACCATCGCGCGTCATATCTTGGGACTCGGAAATGCTTGAGACACTCCGGCCACACGAGTACGTCGCCTTTCGGGAAGCGGCGCTGCCGATTTTCGGTCGCCTCGACGACGACGCTGCGGTCGAGGCGTTCGGACTGGACGAATTGCTCGTGCCACATTCCGGCCAGGACGATCCGCGGCCCGTCCTGGCCTTTCTCGAGGCCCAGGGCTATCACGGCGGCCGGACCGATGTCCTCGGCCGGTTCGCGCTGACAGGCCCGCGACCGGCGTGGGGCGGAGTTTCCGACGAACGTCGCGTTGTCGCCGGATTCTCTTTGAGCACAACACGATTCGTTGTTCCTGGAGCAACCGCGCGAACCGATGCGGTCGCCGATATCCCCGGCACCGGACTCGTCCTTGTCACGGATCCGTTCGGCGCGGGCCATCCCGCGGACGAGGCCGATGACTATCTGACGATCATCGATCTCACGACCAACCCCGGCACCGTCCTCGCGCCCGAACCTCTCGCGTCCGAGTTCCGCGCCGATCTCGTGGCGCGCGCCCGGCTCGGCGCGGCCGCCGAGATCCTCGGCGTGTGCGACCGCCTACTCGACGACGCGGTCGCCTACGTGCAAACCCGCCGACAGTTCGGGCAATCCATCGGAAGCTACCAGGCGATCCAGCACATCCTCGCCTGGGCGGCCGCCGACCGTTACCAATTGGCGTGTTTGTTCGATCAGGCGGTGCAGCGCGCCGTCGACGGCGAACTCGATGCCGCACTGGCGCGAGCGGTGAAGGCGATGGCCGGACGCGTCGGGCACACCGTGGTCCAGGCGGTTACCCAGGTGACCGGCGCGATCAGCTTCACGTGGGAATACTCGGTGAACCAACTGCACCGCAGAGTTCTCACCCTCGACTCCGTCGCGGGATCGTCAGCCGATCTGGTCGCGGCCATCGGGCGTGAGCTCCGCACCGGAAACGACAGCACCGAACTGCTCGAACTCATGGATCTGGTGTGAAGGCGTCTCGCTCACGAACGGCGCTGTAGCAGCACCGCCTGCTGGATACCGGCTACGGGGCCGTGCTGGTCGAACAGTGTGCCGATCGTCGCGCCGACCCCGTCGGGTCCGTAGCCCACATCGGCACGGATCCCGATCCACTCCCCCTCCGGTACCCGGTAGAGGTGGATGGTGATGTCGGTATTGAGGAAGGTCCACCGACGGATGTCGGCTTTCGAGCCGACTCCGTTGGCATTGTCGGCCACCGCGAACAGCTTCTGCAGCGGTGACATCTTCTCTCCGTGGACGAGATCGACCGTCGATCGAAGCCAGGACTCGCCCGCGCCCTCGCTGTCGTTGGGCTTCGTCAGCCATCGCCAGTCGAGAGTGCTGACATAGCCGGTGGTGAAGCGCTGGGTCCCGGCCCACGTCGCCGCTTCGACCACGGGACGCAACGGCTCATCGAAGGACCGCTGGATCTCGGTGGTGTCGGTCCGGCGCATACGCCAGGCGGATGCGCGCGCCACCGGACGCAACTCGCCCGTGCGGTCCACCGAACTCATCACCGCCGCAAGCAATTCGATTTTCGACCCGGGACGTTCCACTCGCGCGGAGACCCACACCGGAGCCACTGGAACCGGACCGAGCAATTCGACGACGATCCGGCTCAGGCGCGCATCCGGGCGAGGTTCGCAGTTCTCCAGCGCGCGTACGAGCAGGGCGCAGGGTGGAGCACCGTGCTGCATATCACCCCAGGTACCTCGGGTCAGATCAGCCGATGAAAGATGTTCACCGTGCTCGCCTGTTTCCAGCAGTTCATAGTACGCATCGCCCATCAGTGATACCTCTCGGAATGTAGATCGTTCTGCACCAAGGCATCTCACGTACACCCGGTGGCGGCATCGCCCGATCCGAAGCTAGGACTCTCGCCGGATACTATCAAGAACTCGATTCTAGTTTTCGGTCCCGCCGTCGGCGCTCGTCACTATCAACGTCGCGAAGACCTCGGCCACTCTTCTTGCCTCCGGAAAGGTCCTGTTATAGGAGACGACACCCGTGGTGAGCGAACCGAGCAGCGACCACAGCATCGTCGCGGCATCGGCCGGATTCGGCACACCGAGCGCGGACAGGTCGCGAATGAACATCGCTCGCGCAGAGGCGATCACCTCTCCCAGGACCGGCTGGACGAGTTCGTCGCCGATCGAGTGGAGCAACACGTTGACCCTGAAGAATTCCGGATCGGCTTCGAAGGCGTCGAGAGCCACCCGGATTCGCACCCCCACTCGCGACTCGGCCGGCAGATCGTCCAACGAGGACGAGAATCCACTGCTGGAGAACCAGTCACGGATCACTTCGGCGTAGAGAGCTTCCTTCGACGGAAAGTACCGATACAGGGTTCCCAGTGCGACATCCGCGTCCTGGGCCACGTTCGATACATGGATCTTCTCGTAGGGATTCGCACGCAGAGACTCCTTCGCGCAGTCCACGATCTGCTGTCTACGTCGCCTCTTGAACGCGGGCATCTCGGCGGACATCGCCACGCGCGCGTCAGTGTTGACTACGTGATCGCCCGCAGTGGGCGAGACCGGAGAACCGACGACGAGCCGGACGACCTGGTCCACGAGGTGGTGGGCATCGGCGAATGCGGCGCCGTGGTAGACGGCGGCCATCACGGCCGAGTGCACTATCGCTTGCATGATGATCGCGGCGTCGTGAGGTGTCACCCGGGTCAGATCAGCGAAATCGTCATGAAAATAGTGGTACGTACGTGCACCGACACTCGAGAGTTCGGCCTTCACCACGGCATCGGAACTCGAGAAGAGCGCGACGGCAAGACGAAAGAACTGCTGACTGTCGGCGAAGGCGTCGATCATGGAGTGCGCGCGCATCCTGGCCCGCTCGGGACCGGCGGCCGAGGTCGTCCTCAGGTCGTGCGCGTCCGACCACTCGCGGAGCACGATCGAGTACAGCGCCTCCTTGGACGCGAAGTAGCGATACAGCGTCGCCTTCGCCAGACCTGCCGCACGCGCCACATCATCGATCTTGATCCGGTCGAACTCTCCGACGGCCAGGCATTCGAACGCGGCGTCTACGATCTGCTGACGGCGACCGCGCCGATGGACCAACTCGCCATCGAAACGAGGAACCGCGGTCTTGTCCGGACGCCCCGCACGCACCGAAGCCATCTTCACACCCTCCGTCTCGCAGCCCGGCGATTTGCTCGATGACCGCCCTCGGGCGAACCGAGGAATCCTCGACTTGGACACATGATATCCCTTCGCTCCACCGAACAGGCCAGTCAGGCCTTTCCCAGGTCCACCAGAGGGGCGACACGGCGCTCGGAGAATAAGTGGGGGCGCGCGTAACCGCGCGACGTATGCCCATTACAGTTAGCAATCAGCGACGTATTGAAATGAGAACCTAAGTCTTGTTAGTCTCTGTGAGCGGTATCACCGATTCACTCACTCGCCGGCCGGGCTCACGTCATTGCCCCGCTGCGCGGTCGCGCGATCAAGGAGAACCCCATTGCCCTCCCTCGGAATGCTCATCGATGGCGAGATAGTCAGCGGCAAGGCCACTTTCGCCGTCGACGATCCTTCGACCGGTGAGCCGTTCGCAGAAGCGCCCGAGTGCACGGTCGAACTACTCGATCGCGCGATGCACGCCGCCCAGCAGTCGCTGACCTCGTGGCGGCTCGACGACGATTATCGCCGATCCGCTCTGCGGGCCGCCGCCCGGGCCGTCCAAGCCGACTCCGAGCGCATCGCCGCCCTGCTGACCGCCGAGCAGGGCAAACCACTGGCCGGGGCGCGGCTCGAGTTGCGCGGCGCGGCGTCGTGGTTCAACTATTTCGCGGACCTCGAGGTTCCCCGACAGGTCGTACAGGACGATGCCCGCGGTCACGCCGAGGTCATCCGCAGACCGCTGGGCGTCGTCGCGGCGATCACACCGTGGAATTTCCCCATCGCACTCGCCTCCTGGAAGCTCGCGCCGGCCTTGCGAGCGGGCAACACGGTCGTACTCAAGCCCTCTCCGTACACTCCGCTGTCCACGCTCGCATTCGCCGAGGCGCTCGCGCGGGCACTGCCCCCCGGCGTGCTCAATGTCGTCACGGGCAGCGACCCGCTGGGAGCGATGATGGTCGCGCATCCGGTGCCCCGCAAGATCAGCTTCACCGGGTCGACGCCGACAGGAAAAGCGATCGCGGCGAGCGCGGCGACCGACCTGAAGCGGGTCACGCTCGAGTTGGGAGGGAACGACCCGGCGATTCTGCTCGATGACGTCGACCTCGTGACGGCCGCACCGCGCCTGTTCTGGGGGGCGTTCGACAACAACGGTCAAGTCTGTCTGGCCATCAAGCGTGTCTACGCACCGGAACGGATATACGACGATGTCGTCGATGCCCTCGCCGAATACGCCCGTGGTGTCCGCGTCGGCTCGGGAACAACGCCCGATGTGCAACTCGGCCCGATCTGCAATCTTCCCCAATACGAACGGGTTTCCGCACTGGTCGAGGACGCCCTGAAATACAGTGCGCGGGCCGCGGCTGGAGGCGCGCCGATCGATCGGCCCGGGTACTTCTACGAGCCGACCATCCTGGCCGACATCGAGGACGGCGTCCGAGTCGTCGACGAAGAGCAGTTCGGCCCCGCGCTGCCGATCGTCGCCTATCGGGACATAGACACCGCCATCGCGCGAGCGAACAACTCCCCGTACGGGCTCACAGCGTCGGTATGGTCCGCGGACACCGAGCATGCGCTGCGAGTCGCCGGACAACTCGACTGCGGCCAGGTGTCGATCAACGCACACGGCAGCGGCGTGCGACCCGACATGCCGTTCGGCGGCACCAAGTCGAGCGGGATCGGCGTCGAGAACGGCCCATGGGGACTCGACGAATTCACCCAGTTCCAGGCGGTCACGGTCTCGGCCCGACCGGGCTGAGCACCACGGAGCCGCATCCACGTAACCACGACACCGCAGCCTGAAAAGAAAGATGATCATGGAGTTGTTCCGTACCAGCCATCCGTTCACGACCGATATCGACATCTCGTCGACCGCGTTCTGGGCTCAGCCGTTCGCCGAACGCGAGAAGTCCTTCGCCAGGCTGCGCGCCGAGGCGCCGGTCAGCTGGCATCCGCCCGCCGACTACCACTCACCGCACGACCAGCAGGGTTTCTGGGCGGTGACGAGCGCGGCCGACGTGACCACCGTCAGCACGAACAGCGAAGTGTTCCAATCGAAGTACGGCACCACCATGGACCCCGCGGATCCCGCCGGTGCGGCCGCCAGCTTCTTCCTCGGCATGGACCCGCCGGAACACACCCTCTACCGCGGGCTCGTGAACGCGGCCTTCACCCCGAAGCAGATCAAGGGCATCGAGGCGAGTATCATCTCGAACTCCGAGGCCATCGTCGACGACCTGATCGGCGCGGGCGATATCGATTTCGTGGAGCGCTGCTCGTCGCGCCTGCCGATGGAGACCATCTCCGACATGGTCGGCGTCCCGAAATCCGAACGCAAGCGGGTGGCCCGCGCGGCGGAGAACCTCGTCGGCGGACTCGACGTCGCCGGACTGGAGGGTGAAGCGAAGCTCCTCAAACTCATGGAGGAGGCGGGTTATCTCTTCACCATCGCCAAGGATCTCGCGGTTTTCCGGCGCAAGAACCCCGGCGACGATCTGATGACGAATCTGGTCGAGGCCCGCATCGATGGGCAAGGTCTGACCGACGATCACATCGGCGCCTTCATGCTGCTGATGAGCGTGGCGGGTAACGACACCACCAAGCAGACCACGACCAGGACCATGCTGTCGCTGAGCGAGAATCCCACTCAGCGCGACTGGCTGATCGACAATCTGGACGGTGCGATCGGCCAGGCGGTCGAGGAATTCGTCCGGCACGCGACCCCGGTCCTGCAGTTCGCGCGCACGGCGGCGGTGGACGTCGAACTCGGCGGACAGCAGATCGCCGCGGGCGACAAGGTCGTCATGTTCTACTGCTCCGGCAATCGTGACGAGACAGTCTTCCCCGATCCCAACGTGTTCGACGTGACCAGACCGCGCACCCGCCACGTCGGATTCGGCGGCGGCGGCGTGCACTACTGCCTCGGCCACAACGTCGCCAAGGTCCAGCTGCGCTCGATCATCGGCGAACTGCTCCGCCGTGTCCCGAAGATCGAGTTCGGCGAACCCGTCCAGTTGGTCAGTAACTTCATCAACGGCATCGAATCCCTTCCCGCGCGCATCAGCTGAACCTGTCCCGGCTCTCGCACACCGAATACCAAAGGAACGCCAGTGACCACGTCGCTCTCCGCCGTACTCCGCGACCCCGCGGCACCGTTCTCGATCGAGTCGATCCACCTCGACGACCCCGGTCCACTGGAAGCGCTGGTCCGCATCGTGGCCACCGGCTTCTGCCACACCGACCTGATCGGGCGCAGCGGACTGCTCGGCGAGCAGTTCCTGCCCGTGGTCCTGGGCCATGAAGGCGCGGGCATCGTCGAGAAGGTCGGGCCCGGCGTCACCTCCGTCGAGCCGGGTGACCACGTGGTGCTCAGCTTCGATTCGTGCGGCAATTGCACGGCCTGCCGCGGCGGACGCCCCACGGACTGTGAGGCATTCGAGGCACGCAACCTCGTCGGCCTGACGCCGGATGGCCGTCGCACAGCACACGACGCCGCGGGCGAACCGGTCACCAACCGGTGGTTCGGGCAGTCTTCGTTCGGGCAATACGCGCTGGCGACCGAACGTAATCTGGTGAAGGTTCGCCGCGACGTCCCACTCGAGAAGCTCGGCCCGCTCGGATGCGGCGTACAGACCGGCGCGGGGTCGGTACTGAACGTGATGCGCCTGAGCGCGGGGCAGTCTCTGGCTGTTTTCGGTGCTGGGGCCGTGGGACTCTCGGCGATCATGGCGGCCAAACTCTCCGGCGCGGGCGAAATCGTGGCGGTCGATCTCAACCCGGAACGGCGGGCTCTCGCCCTGGAATTCGGCGCGACGCGTGCGGTGGACGGCGCGACAGACGATGTCGTGACGGCCGTTCGCGGCGATACGAGTGGATTCGACTTCAGTTTCGACACCACGGGCGTCGCCACGGTGATGGCCAACGCCGTCCGGGTCCTGCGCCGCCCCGGCACGTGTGTCCTCGTCGGATCCGGCATGGAAATGCTGACGCTGCACCCCTCCGAACTGACCGGCAAGTCGGTGACTTTCAACTACGAGGGCGGTGCCGTGCCGCAGAACTTCATCCCCCGCCTGATCGAGTTGTGGCAGCAAGGCGTTTTCCCGTTCGATCGGATGATCACCACCTACGATCTGTCCGACATCTCACGTGCCGAGGCCGACGCGGTCGCGGGAGCCGCGGTCAAACCGATCATCGTCATGCCCTGATCGAGTACCGCCCCAACTATGCCTGCCGTGCGAGCGACTGTTCCTGGGGCCGTGACGACGGTTTCGTGGTCCGGCGGCACGGAATGATCGGCGCCCGCACTTCCTGCGACGATACCGATATCCGGACCGCGAACCCTTTCACATAGTGCAACGTCCCCGGCTCTCCTCGGAGAGCCGGGGACGTTGTCGGGTGTAAGGTCCCAGCGACGTCAGGACACCGAGTCGGCCGAGTCGGCCGACTCCGCGCGAGCGTTCACCAGGGCGTCCCTAACCTGGTTGCGACGCATCTTCCCGGTAGCCGTACGCGGCAGAGTTGATTCGAAAACGATCGCGCGCGGCACCTTGGGACCCGCGAGTCCTTCCTTGCAGAAGGCGCGGATCTCCTCGGCGAGCGAATCACTCGCCGTGAAACCGGGATCGAGCTGAACAGCGGCCACGACATTCTGGCCCCACTCCTCGTCGGGCACCCCGACCACCGCGACGTCGGCGACGGCCGGATGCTCCGCGAGCAACTGTTCGACCTCGGCCGGATAGACATTGACGCCGCCGGTGATGATCAGGTCCACCCGCCGATCCTGGATGTAGAGGTAACCGTCCTCGTCCAGATAGCCCAGATCCCCGCAATTGATGAAACCGTCCGAGCTCACACTCTTCGCGGTCTTCTCCGTGTCGTTGTGATAGTCGAATGTGCCACCGAGAGACTTGAAGTGGATCGCCCCGCTGTCGCCGACCGCGGCGACTTCGCCGTTCTCGGCGAGGATGCGGATCGATTCCGGATCCGGCCGACCCACCGTTCCCGGACGTTCGAGCGCTTCCTGCGGACTCACACAACACACGAAACCTTCGGTGGCAGCGAAGGACTCCCACACCACAGGGCCGAAGTACTCGATCGCCCGCGCCTTGAGCGGCGGCGCGAACTTCGCACCCGCGACCAGGATCTGGCGCAGGCTGGACAGATCCAGTCCGGCGCGGAGATCCTCCGGCAGTGCCAGCATGCGATGGATATGCGTCGGCACCGCGTTGATCAGCGTCACCCCGTACTTCGGAATCGAACGCAAGACGTGTTCGGCGTCGAATTTATCGAGGACTACGACCGTGAAACCTCTGTTGAGCGCGTTCCACGTGTTCGCGCCGGGCGCGGCGTGGTAGCCCGGTGAAAACAGCATCGCGACACCGGGATCGCCCTCGACCCCGAATTTGGCGAGGAAGAACGCCGCGCCCGTCGCCAGAACCTCCGGTGAGATTCGCAGCAGTGCACGCCGGACACCCTTGGGCCGCCCCGTCGTGCCCGAGGTGTAATACATGAACGAACCGGCCATGCGCTCGTCAGGCGCATCGACGGCCCCGGAATCACGCAACTCCGGGTACGGCCGCCAACCGTCCACAGCGTCGCCCTCGACAAAACGCCTATCGGCCGATATCGCACCGGTCGATTCGATGTTCCCTGCCAGATCGTCGGAGGCGACCAGCAGCTTCGCACCGGAGTCCTGCAAGATGTATTCGGCTTCCGCGCCGGTCAGATGAGTGCTGATCGGAACCACGAGCACGCCGAGTTGCAGTGCACCCGCGAAGAACTCCCATTGCGCGATGCCGTTGTTCTGCCAGCTGGCGACGGTGTCGCCCTGGCCGATCCCCATCGAGCGCAACTGGTTGGCGATGCTGTTCGCACGCCGCAGCAACTGCCCGAACGACACTGTCTCACCGGTGGTGTCGCTGATCAGCGCCGTCCGCTCGGGGTGATGCCTACCCCAGGCGTAGACACCGTTGTCGCGAAGACTCGGATCATCGTAAATGGGTTCCACCTGTGTCATTTCGCCTGTCCCCGCGCTCCGGATACGGCCTCTCCGGAATCGGGACCCGACACTTCGCCCGTGGCCCCGGGTGATACGACAGCGTTCGCGCCGTAGAACGACTGACCGTTCTCCGCCATCCGACGCAACAGATCAGGTACGGCGAACTTCTCACCGTGGGCACCACGCAGTCGATCCAGTTCGGCGACGACCTCGGCGATGCCGATCTGATCCATGGCGACGAACGGACCTCCGAGATGTGCGGGGAATCCGACGCCGAGGGTAGCCCCCAGATCACCGTCGGCGGGACCGAGAAGCACACCCTCGGCAAACGCACGCGCGCCCTCAGCGAGCTGGGCGTACAGGATGCGGGACTTGACCTCGCCGATGGACGGCTGCTCGGCGAGCGGCGGGATCGCTTCGGACAGACCGGCCCACAGCCGCTTGGACCCGTCGGCTCGGTAGTCGTAGAAGCCCTTGCCGTTCTTCCTGCCCAGGCGGTCGTACTTGCCGACCATATAGGCACCGAGTTCGTAGTCGGTGGCCGCCGCGTTCTCGTCGGCACGGACCTTCGCGATCAGCGGTGCTCGCCCCACGTCGAGTCCGACGGCATCGGCGACGGTCAAGGCTCCCTGAGGCATCCCGAGCATGCGTGCGCCGTTCTCCACGAGCGCGGGAAGCACGCCCTCCTGCACCATGCGCATGCTCTCGGTCAGGAACGACCCGATGAAGCGGCTGGTGAAGAACCCCCAACTGTCGTTGACGACGATCGGGGTCTTGCGCAGGATCTGCGCGAGATCCAGCGCGTGCGCCAAGGTCTCGTCGGAGGTCCCTCGGCCACGGATGATCTCGACCAGCGGCATCCGCTCGGCCGGGGAGAAGAAATGGGTGCCGACGAATTTCTCTGCCCTGCCGGTGAGATCGGCGAGACCCGTGATCGGCAGCGCCGAGGTGTTCGAGGCGAGAACCACCCCCCGCGGCAGATGCTTCTCGATCTCGGCGTACACCTCACGTTTGACGCTCTCGGACTCGAACACCGCCTCGACGACGAAGTCCACGTCACCGAAACCGCTGAAATCGGCGGTCGCCTCGATACGGCCGAGGATCGCATCGCGCTTCTCGGGGGTCGAGCGTCCCTTCTCGACATCGCGATTCAGCCGCTTCTCGGCATAGCTCTTGCCCGCCAGTGCCTTTTCCTCGGTGGAATCCAGCAGCACGACCTGCAAGCCTGCCTTGGCCGCCGCGAGCGCGATACCCGCGCCCATGGTTCCGGCGCCCGCGATTCCGAGCCGCTTGATATCCGCCTTGGGTATCCCCGCCGGACGAGCACTGAGTTTGTCCGCGGACTTCTTGCTCACGAACATCGTCCGGATGATCGCCTTGGATGTGGGGTCCTCGAAAATGCGCTGGAAGTACTTGCCTTCCAACCGCACCGCGGTGTCGAACGGCAGCCTGATACCTTCCCACACCGCCGCGAGAATGGCGGTCTGCGCCGGTGAGTTCCCGAAAGTCTTGGCCCTGGTCACGGTGTTGCCGAGAAAGAAGACGCGGCCGACGTTCGGCGACGTGGTGGGAAGGCCGCCGGGGACCGCGAACCCCTTCTTGTCCCACGGCTGAACCGGATCGCCGTCCTCGAGGAGCCACCGCCGAGCCTCGGCGCGCGCCTCGGCGCGCGGCAGCACCGCGTGAACGATCCCGAGCTCCTTCGCCTTGGCGGCCGGGACGAGAGTTCCCTGAAGCATCAGGGGCACGGCCTTCTCTACGCCGATGAGCCTCGGCAGGCGCTGCGTGCCACCACTGCCGGGGATCAGCCCCACCTGGGACTCCGGCAGTCCGAGCAACACGCCGCGGTCATCGATGGCGACACGATAGTGGCAGGCCAGCGCCAGTTCCAGGCCCGCGCCCGCGGCGACACCGTTGATGACGACGGCGACGGGTTTTCCGAGGGTTTCCAACGTGCGCAGCGCGTTCGACAACGACTGCTGCAGATCCAGTCGTTGCGCGGGGGTCAACGTCGTCGACAGCCGAGCCTTGCCGTTGTCCATTTCCTTGAGATCGCCTCCGGCGACGAACCCGTCCTTGCCGGAGACCAGAAGGATTCCCTTGGCGGTGTCGTCCGCCACCACCCGGGCGATCGCGGCGGCGAGGTCCGCCATGAACCGGCCGCCGACAGCGTTGACGGTCGCACCCTGGTCATCCATCGTCAAAGTGCAGACACCGACCTCGTCGACGTCGTATCCGATGCTATTGGTCATAGTCGTCATTTCTGTGTGCCGTCCTGGTCAGACTCGTTCGATGACTGTCGCGATGCCCATGCCGCCCGCCGCGCACAACGACGCCACACCCGTGGACAGCTCCCGGCGCTCGAGTTCGTCGAGCAGGGTGCCGAGGATCATCGCCCCCGAGGCTCCCAGCGGATGGCCGAGCGCTATCGCTCCACCGTTGACATTGAGGCGATCGTGCTCGACGCCCATTTCGTCCATGAAGACGAGCGGGACGACGGCGAAAGCCTCGTTCAATTCCCACAGGTCGATGTCGGCGACTCCCATGCCCGCCCGCTTCAACGCCCGACGGCAGGTCTCGGGCGGCGCGTCGAGGAACAGCAGCGGATCCGACGCGTAGGTCACCGACGATTTGATCACCGCGCGCGGGCGCAGGCCATTGCGGACGCCGAACTCGTGATTGCCGATCAGCACACCCGCGGCGCCATCGACGACACCGGAACTCGAACCAGCGGTGTGGACATGGTTTATCTCGGTGAGGTGCGGATATCTCTGAATAGCGACGTCGTCGAATCCGAGCTTCTGCCCTTCGAGTGCGAATGCCGCGGGTAGCGCGGCCAACCCCTCCGAAGTCGCGTCGGGACGTAGGTGCTCGTCGCGGTCCAGCACGACCGTGCCGAGGATGTCGGTGATCGGCACGAGCGCGTTGTCGAAGAATCCGCCCGCCTGAGCCTTGGCGGCGCGTTCCTGACTGGCGAGACTGTAGGCGTCGAGGTCGGCTCGGCCGACTCCGCGCAATGTCGCCAGCAGGTCGGCCGCGACACCCTGCATCATGAACGGGTGCGCTGCCGAGAACGCGGGATCGACGCCCCACGCACCGCCGCCACCGGTACCCGGTGGCACCCGGGACATGCTTTCGTAGCCGCCGCCGATGGCGCCGTCCGCCCACCCGGCACGAATCTTGGCAGCCGATACGATGACGGCCTCCATGCCCGAGGCACACGCCCGATTGAGGTGGAGCCCGCCGACCGAGTCCGCGAAACCCGCTGCGATCGGCGCCATTCGCACCGTGGTCGCGCCGGCCTCGGCCGCCGGACTGACCACACCGAGCACCACGTCGTCTATGGCGTCGGCGGCCAGCAGATTCCGCTCCTTCAGTGTCGCGAGAACCTGGGTGATGAGGCTGATCGAGGTGATCTCGTGCAGAGACCCGGTCGATTTGCCCCGTCCGCGGGGCGACCTGGCGTGGTCGTAGATGAAGACTTCGTCCATGAATCTCTCCGTTGTTGTCAGGAATCGGCGCGGACGGAGTAGGGAACGCACACGCGGACCGCTGTGCGACCGGCTCGGCCGACACCTGCCTGAGCGGTCCATCCACTGAGTAGAATTAGACTCTAACTTCAGATATTGAGTAAGTCCACCGTTCACATCGACTCGACCACCACTATCGTGACTACAACGAACCGTCCACACCGGATGGCAATCGAAACGGGGAGCCCATGGCCGGCCGCAATGCGTCGAAGACACCGCCGGAAGCGGCGGCTCTACCCGACTGGCAACTGGCCCGCCGTGGACAAATCGTCACCGCCGCGATCGAACTACTCGTCGAACGGAGCTACGAGCAGATCCACATTCGCGATGTCGCCCAGCGCGCCCAGGTCGCCCTCGGAACGCTGTACCGCTACTTCGAGTCGAAGGAACACGTCTACGCGGTGGCCCTGATCGAATGGGTGCGGCCGATGCGCGAACCGTCACCGCATCCGGGCAAGGACGCGGTGACGCGGCTGCGTTCGAAACTGCATCTGCTGGTCGCGGCGAACAAGAGATATCCACATTTTCTCGCCATGCAGCACTCACTGCACGCGAGTAGCAACCCGCTCGTCCATCAGTTGATCACCGACTATCAGCAGACCGGCTTCGATTGGCTGGTCAGCGAACTCGACATCCTCGACGAGGAACGCGCGCGGGATATCGGGCTGATGCTGTCGTCGATCAACAGCACACTGTTCGGCCGGGTACGACTCGCCTCCGGATCTTACGAGGACATCCGACGGATCGGCGACAAGTTCATCGACCTGATCGCCCCGGAGCTCCACGCCGCCGAGTCGAAACTGTCCACGACGCAGGCCGGGCGACGCCGAGTCAGGAGCCTAGATGCCCAGCTTTTTCGCGATCCCCCCGGAGCGGTAGATGTCACCCGGTGACCGGTTTCCACCGGTGACTGCGGACGACCTCGACCGCTCATTGGACGCGCTGGACGAACTCGTCGAGTCCGGCGCCGAGCTGGCCGCACTGATCGATCGGTGCGCCGAGATCTTCGGGTGCCGCATCGGGGTGTGGCGTGCGTGTGGGCGAGACCGAGTTCGATGTCATCGTCTTCGCCACCGGCTACGACGCCATGACCGGACCACTCAACGCCATCGATATCCGCGGCGACGACGCAGAACTGTTGCGCGACAAGTGGGCTGCCGGACCACGAACCTACCTCGGCATCGCGACAGCGGGTTTCCCGAATCTGTTCCTGCTCACCGGGCCGGGTAGCCCGTCGGTACTGGTCAACATGATCATTTCGATCGAGCAGCACGTCGACTGGGTGACCGACCTCATCGCCCATCTCCGCGACAACGACTACACCCGCGTCGAAGCGGTTGTCGACGCGGAGGACAAATGGGTCGAGCATGTCAACGAGGCGGCGCCGGACGATACCGCGCGATCTGCGACGAGGTCGCCGCGGACGACTATCGGGGCTTCACACTCGCGACCGCGACCGCCGAGGCCGACCCCCGGTCGGCCGTCGATGCCGTCTCGGTTCCCAACTGGAGACAGGAATCGATGATGAACTCCGCTTCTCCGTCCAGCCGTCGTCTACTCGACCCGGAGATCGCGCCCGCGATCGAGGCGTTCCCCCCGTTCGAGCTGAGCCCGCAGACCATCGCCGCCGTGCGGGAACGGCTGCGCACGCGGATGGCCGCGGCACCCGATGGCGCGCAACTCTTTCCGACCATCATCCGAACCGAGCGTCACGTGCTCGGCCTCGACGGCGAACCCGCCGTACGCGTCCTGTACTACGAACCACAAGGGCGCACGAAGCGTCCTCCGGCCCTGGTCTGGCACCACGGCGGCGGTTACGTGATGGGGACCGCGGACGACGACGACCTGACCTGTCGGCGGATCGCCGCCGAGACCGGTGCGATCGTCGTGTCGGTCGACTACCGGCTGGCGCCGGAAACCGCCGCGCCGGGGCCGCTCAACGACAGCTACGCCGTGCTGAAGTGGTTGCACAGCAACGCCGACGAACTCGGAGCAGACCCGACACGCATCGCGGTCGGCGGGCAGAGCGCGGGCGGCGGACTGGCTGCCGCGCCGGCGATCCGCGCGCGCGACGAGGGCGAGTTCCCGTCTCGTTCCAGCTGCTGATCTATCCGATGCTCGATGACCGTACGCCGCTCCCGCGCGAGTCGAGGACGTCACCGGTCTGCCACAGGATTTCATCTGTGTCGGCGCACTCGACCTGTTCGCGGGCGAAACCATCGCCTACGCGAAACGGTTGCTGGAGAATGGTATTCCGACCGAACTGCATGTACACCCCGGTGGACCACACGGCTACAACATGGTCCCCGAAACTCGGCTGACCGTGGCCCACGCACGTGATTTCATCGACGCCCTCGACCGCCACTACCGCGCGACCGCACCGGCCACCGTCTGAAACGAGCGCCGACGGCGCTCGCGCGCTCGTCGCGACCGCGATCGACACTTTCGGCCGTCTGGACATCGTTGTCAACAGCGCGGGAATCTTCACCAACGACGCGTTTCCGGAGATGGACGCCGAGTGGCTGCGTCGGCGATTCGCGGTCCATATCGAGGGCTCGTTCAATATGACCCAGGCCGCGTGGCCGCACATGACCCGGGCCGGGTACGGCCGCGTAGTCCTGACGACGTCGACCAGAGCGCTCGGAGCCTACAACACCATCGCCTACGGCACCGCGAAGGCCGCGGTGCTCGGACTGGGGCGCGGCCTGGCCCAGGTGGGCAGAAAAGCCGGGATCAAGGTGAATATGGTGGCGCCGATGGCGTTCACCCGCATGATGGTCGCCGGAATGATCGATGCCGGGATCGACGTGCCCGATGACATCATCGACCGGGGCCCGACCTGGCGGCACCGCTGGTCGCCCTGCTCTGTCACGAAACCTGCCCGGTCAGCGGCGAGGCGTTCGTCAGCGGATTGCGGCGGGTGTCACGCCTGTTCATCGGCGAAACAGTCGGATACACCCACCCCGGAACAGATCTCACTCCGGAGGTCGTCGGGGTCGAGTGGGACTCGATCGTCGACACCGACGAGTTCCGTCTACTGACCGACACCATGCGGTGGACCGTCATCAACGAGAAAGTACTCGCCGACAATCCGTTGTTCGCGCCGCGCGGTTAGGTGTCGGCCCGCCCGATTCGCACGTCCGTGCGAATCGGGCGGGCCTCACGGCTGTCTCCCAGCCGACACGATGCGACGGGGTTTCTACCGATCCGCGCCACCAGCGATGCGCCATGCACGAGGCGGCCGAACTGATCGCACTGCCCAGCCGCCACATTTCAGAAGACCGTCGCTCCGCCGTCTATCGAGATTCGCGAGGCGGTGATGAACGTGGACTCGTCCGAGGCCAGGAACGCGACGACATTCGAGACTTCCTCCGGTTCGGCCACGAACTGGTTGAGGAAGGTCATCCCCATCCCCGCCAGCCGGGGATTCGCCGCGAAGGTCTCCTCGAGACGTTGCTGCATACTGCCCGATCCCATCGGCGTGTTCACTCCGCCCGGGTGAATGGTGTTGACCCGGATGTTGTGGTTGCCCAATTCGGCCGCGAACGCGCGCGCCATGCCGACGAGCGCGTGCTTGCTGGTGGTGTAGTGCACCATGAATGGCTGCATCTTCACCCCCGCCGCCGAACTGGTCAGGATGACCGACCCGCCGCCGCGCGCGATCAGGTGGTCCGCACCCGCCATCACCGTATTCCACACACCGGTCACATTGATGTCGAGGACATCGGCGAAGCTCTTCGGGGTGATCTCGTTCCAAGTCTCCGGGACACAGATCCCGGCGTTGGCCACGATCACGTCGAGACCACCGAACTGTGAAACACCCTCCTCGACAACCGATTTCAATGCGTCGAGATCACGCACGTCGCCCTGGGCGAGGTGCGCCTTTCCACCTTCGGCTTCCACCAGACGACGTGTCTGCTCGAGGTCGCCCGGTGTGGCCGAGTCGTAGGGCACCGCGCCGGGCAACGGACCCGCCAGGTCGATTCCGATGATCCGAGCGCCTTCGCGCGCCAACCGGACCGCGTGTGTGCGTCCCTGTCCGCGTGCCACGCCGGTGATGAACGCGACCTTGTCGTCGAGTCGTCCCATTCCTATTCTTCGCCTTCTCTTCGTTCGATATCGGTCTTTCGGTCCGGTCGGCCGAGATTGCGCGCGAGCAACTGCGCCAGATGGATCCCGTCCTTCGACGCGAGATCCACAGCCTGTGTGCGACAGGAGAATCCGTCGGCGAGAAACACGTCGTCGGGTTCCGCCGAATTCAACGCGGGCAGCAGTTGGTGGGCTGCCACAGCCGTCGAGACCTCGTAGTGTCCGATCTCGACCCCGAAGTTGCCTGCCAGGCCGCAGCAGCCGCCCAGTCGCACCAGTTCCGCGCCCGCGTCGGTGAGTAACCGTTCGTCCGCCTCCCAGCCCATCACCGCGTGGTGATGGCAGTGCGGTTGCGCGATCACCCGGATACCTTCGAGCGACGGCGTTTTCCACGACGCGTCGCGTGCCAGCAGTTCCGCGAGGGTATAGGTCGAGGAAGCGAGCTTTCGGCTCTCGTCGGTGTCGAGGATTTCGACGACGTCGCTACGCAGCACACCGGTACACGAGGGTTCGAGTCCGACGACGGGAATCCCCTCGGTCAGGGCAGGCCCGAGTTGCTCCACCGTTCGCCCGAGGATCCGGCGCGCGGCGTCGAGTTGACCGGTGGTGATCCAGGTGAGTCCGCAACAGGTCTCGCGTTCGGTGATCCGCGGCCGATATCCGGCCGCTTCGAGCACACGGACCGCGTCGATCGCCACCTGCGGCGCGAAATGGTTGGTGAAACTGTCCACGAACAGTACGACCGGTCGCCCTTCGGTGCGGCGCTCACCCGCGGTCGCGGCGAACCATCGCCGGAATGTCTGATCGGCGAAGGTCGGCAGCGACCGGCGAGGATCGACTCCCGCGAGGCGCAGTCCCAGACCGCGCAGCGCCGGAACTCCCATCGCCCAGTTGACGAGTCGCGGTGTTCTGGAGGCGAGTCGGGACCAGCGGGGAAGCCACCCCAACGCGTAATGGGACCGTGGACGTAGCCGCCGACGATACGATTGATGCAGGACCTCGGATTTGTAGGCGGCCATGTCGACGCCGGTCGGGCAGTCCGAGGCGCATCCCTTGCACGACAGGCACAGATCGAGCGCGTCGTGCACCGCCTCGGACCGCCAACCATCGGCCAGCTCGCCGTCGATCATCTCCTGCAGCACTCGGGCGCGCCCGCGCGTGGAATCCTTCTCGTTGCGCGTAGCCAGGTACGACGGACACATGACACCACCCGACGCGGTCGAATCCGCCCTGCACTTCCCGACTCCGGTACACCGGTGCACCGCCTGGCCGAAGTCACCGTCGTCACCGTGATAGGCCAGCGCGAGTGGTTGGCGTATCGCACGGGCGGTCACGACGCGGATACCGGCATCCAGCGGATCCGGATCGACCAGGACACCGGGATTCAACAGACCGTCCGGGTCGAATGCGGCCTTCACGGCGGCGAACAGGCCGATCGCCTCGGGCGAGTACATCCGCGGCAGCAGTTCGCTTCGCGCACGCCCGTCACCATGTTCGCCGGACAGGGAGCCCCCGTAGCTCACCACGAGATCAGCGGCGGCGGTGAGGAATTCGCGGAACCGTCGGGTTCCGTCGGTGGCGGTGAGGGGGAAGTCGAGCCGTACATGCACGCAGCCGTCGCCGAGGTGGCCGTAGGGCATCGCGGTAAGACCGTGTTCATCGACCAGTTCGTCGAAGGACCGAAGGTAGTCTCCGATGCGTGCCGGTGGCACGGCGGCATCCTCCCAGCCCGCGTGCGCCGGGAGACCCGACGGAGCCCGGCCTGCCAAGCCAGCCCCGTCCTCGCGAATCCGCCACAGCGACGCGGCCAGCCGCGGGTCCTCGACCACCCTCGTGTCGATCGCCTCGCATTTCGCGACCAGCCCCGCGGCGCGATCGTGGACGGATTCCCTGGTCTCGCCGGATAATTCGACGAACAGCCAGGCACGACCACCGGGTAGCGGCGGCACCGATCCCGGGCCCCGCTTACTGGTGACGATATCGACGATCCTGGCGTCGATGCCCTCGCACGCGGTAGGAGTGAAGGCCAGAATCGCCGGAACAGCGTCACCGGCGGCGCCGAAGTCTTCGTATCCGAGTACGACGAGCAGACGATAGTCCGGTTCGGCGACAAGTCGCACGGTCGCCTCGGTCACGATCGCCAGCGTCCCCTCGCTGCCGACGAGAAGTCCTCCGACGTCGAAACCTCGCTCGGGCAGCAGATTGTCGACCGCGTATCCCGACACCTGCCGCCCGAATGTCGCGAACTCCGTCCGCGCCACGGCGAGATGCGCGCCGATCACCCGTTGCAGTTCGTCTGTCACCCGAGGGGCTCCGGTGACCTTCGGCTTGCCGACGACCCGGGTGGTCGCGGTGATCTGTTCCCCGCGCATCGTCAGTGCGCTCAGCTTCTCGATATTGTCCACCGTGCGGCCGTATCCGAGGGTGCGCGAGCCGCAGGCGTTGTTGCCGATCATGCCGCCGATCGTGCACCTGGTGTGGGTCGACGGATCGGGGCCGAAACGGAGTCCCGCACCCTGTGCCACCGCCTGTAGCGTCGCGTGCACTGTGCCGGGTTGCACTGTCGCACTGCGTGTTTCGCCATCGAGATGGAGCACCCTGTTCATATGCCTGCTGAAGTCGATGATCACCCCCGGACCGACCGCGTTTCCCGCAACCGACGTCCCGGCTCCCCGTGCCGTGACCGGAACCGCGAGCGTTCGGCAGACCTCCAGAGTCGCCGCGACCTCCTCGGCATCATGTGGGCGCACGATCGCCCGCGGAGCGACGCGGTACAGCGAGGCGTCGCTGCTGTACGCCGAGCGGTCGGCCGAGGAAGTGAGGACGTCGCGAACCCCGGCACGGGCCAGACCTCTCGCCAGGTCCATTGTTCCGACCGCGTCGCGCGAGGCCGACGCCGCGCCGACGTGGGCTGTGGTCTCGGCGAGCTCCGGGGTCACCATATGCTCGCCGCCCGCGTGTCGGCTCGCCCGTCGACTCGCCGGATCATGCCATATCGATCGAGATCTTGAACTGTCCGGCCTGTGGCGCGACGGCCGCACGGAACGCAGCCTCGACATCGCCGACGGGGAACACATGGCTCACGTACACATCACGGAGTTCGGGATTCTTCGCGAGATAGATACCCGCGTCCTCGAGCACACGCTGACGCTCGATCGTCGCTCCCGAGCGCAACGTGAGATTCTTGCGCAACAGCGTCATCATCTCGATGGGATACACCTGATCGTCGGGGATACCGAAGTAGTAGATCTCACCGCCGAACGCGACCGCGTCCAGGCAGTTCTTCATGGTGGTCACCTGGTGACCGACCGCCTCCACGACCACCTCGGGACGGTCACCAGCGCCCAGCGACGCCGCCCACAGGTTCGCGCTAGCGGTAACCACCTCGTCGACGCCGAAGATCGTGCCCACGTCGCCGCGATCGACGCGGTCCACGCCGACCACATGCCTGGCGCCGCGGCTCTTGAGCACATGGCTGAACAACAGGCCGATGGGCCCCTGACCGACCACGGCGACCGTCTTGCCGGTCACGTCATCGAGCTGATCCACGGCATACAGCACGCACGCGAGCGGCTGTAGCATCACCGCGGTGGAAGGCGCGAGTTCGGTATCGAATCCGGCGAGCCCGGCGCCGTCGCTCACGATGACTTCGGCGATGGCATCGAACCCCGATGCCCAGCCGACGACGAGATCACCTTTCGTGTGCTCGGCATGGTTCGAGGCGATGACCTCACCGACCACCTCGTGCATGGGAAACCCCGGAGCGCTGGTGACCCATTTGCCCTGGTTCTTGGGATGGGGGAAGGGCGCGCCCTTGAAGTTGGGCAGGTCGCTTCCGCAAATGGCCCCCGCCTTCGTCGCGAGCAGCACCTGCCCCGGCGCGAGATCGGCAGCGTCCGGAGCCGGAACCTCGATGGTTTCGAATCTACCTGGCGCGCTGAGCATCTGAGCCCACATAACTATCCTCTCTCACACTGTAGTGACGCCGGGCGGGCCGCTCCCCGGCTGGACGGCACACCGCGCGATCAACTCATCACCGGCCCGGTGAGCTCGGCCTTCGCCAGCGCGTCGGTCCACAACACCGGTTGGGCAAGCATGCGGCGATACCGCGTGACCAACTTCGCCTGGTTGAAGCCGACCGCGGCGACAAGGTGCTCACCACGCCGGTACAGCGCGACGAAGCGTTGCTCCTCCGCGGAACCGTGCGCGATCACGGCTTCCTCGAACCCGAAGGTCGAGCCGACCACCTGAAGTTTGTTCTCGTACTGATCCGACCAGACCCACGGCACCGTGGAGAACGGCTCGGCCGTCCCGTGCCCGTGCTCGGCCAACAGACGCAAGGCGGCGTGTCGGCCCTGTCGAATCGCGTTGTCCCAGTGCTCGACCCGCCGAAACTCACCGAACCGGTGATTGGGCCACCGGGCCACGTCACCGGCGGCGACCACCCGAGGTCCGGCCAGCAGCGTCGCATCGCATTCCACACCGTCTCCCACGGTGACTCCGCTGCCCTCCAACCATTCGACGCACGGAGTCACGCCGAGTCCGAGCACGACCACATCCGCGGGAAGTACTGTGCCGTCGGCGAGTTCGACGCGCTCGACGCGATCCGAACCACGCACGGCCGCCACGGCCGTTCCGGTCCGAACATCGACGCCTCGACGTCGATGTTCGGCGATGACGGCCTCGCCCACTTCGGCGCCGAGTACTCGCTCGAAGGGCGCCTCCTGGGTTTCCAGCAGAGTCACCCGCAGCCCACGTTCCACGCACGCCGCGGCTACCTCGGCCCCGATGAATCCGCCGCCCACGATCACCACGTGCGAGGGGCGGCGGTCGAGATCCGTGCGCAGCCCCACCGCGTCGTCGAGTGACCGGACCATGTGCACACCGGTCAGTTCCGCACCGGCCAGCGTCCTCGGCGCGGCGCCCGTCGCGATGACGACGCCGCCGGGAAAGTCATGGACGGCGCCATCACGCAGGCGAAGCCGAGGCCCCGACGGATCCGACGTGTCCAGGCCGACGACCTCGGTGCCCACATTCCAGGTGACCCGATCGTCGTCGACGAGTTCCAGGTCGCATCGCTGCACCTCCCAGACGCCTTTGAGCACCTCTTTGGACAGCGGCGGCCGATCGTAGGGCAGGTGTGGTTCGGCCCCGAACACCGTGACGCGGGTGACCGCACCGGACTCCACCAGAGTCTGTACGGCGGTCAGCCCGGCCAGCGACGCTCCGACGACCGCGATGGCCGCCACGGTGTCAGCGGTCTCGGCGGGGGCGGTCACCGACGGATGCTGTCGAACAGCGACGCGGGCGCGGACACCATCATCGTGTCGATCTGCGCGTCGGCGACGCCGCGCGCGCGCAGTCCGGGCACGACGACGTCGGAGATGTGCGTGGGCACCCAGGTCGGGAATCGTTTGAGCGCCGCGCCGGGCGGGCTCCAATCGGAGTACAGCACCGCGTCGTGGGACAGACCGATACGGTCGGCGTATCCCTCGCCGCACAGAGTCGCCACGGTGTCCAGGCGCTCCTCCAGCGTGGCGGTCCCGGGCATGTACAGTCCGAATCGATCGAATCCGGCCATCGAGCCCGCGTCCATCAAACCGCGGAGGTAGTCGAGGTCGGACGTGTCACCGCTGTGGCCGATCACGACCTTGGTCAGATCCGCACCGTACTCGGACAAGATCTTCTGGATGCTCGGCCCCAGCTGATCCGCGGGATGGGTGTGCACGGTGATCGGCGCGCCGGTCTGCGCCGAAGCGGAGGCCGCGGCACGCAGTATCCGCTCGTTGTTGGGGGTGATGCCCGCGAGATCGGTGGCCACCTTGATCGACTGGGCCTTGACTCCGGAGTCACCGACCCCGACCGTGATGTCACGGACGAACATCCGCGTCAGCATGTCCTTCTCCACCGGATCCGACGGGCGGTGCGACACGTTGTACGGCAGGAAATCGAAGGTGTAGATCCCCGACGACACGATGATGTTCATGTCGACGCGGTCGTTGACCTCCTTCACGAATTCCATGTCGCGGCCGTGGAAGAACGCGGTGCAGTCGAGGATCGTGGTGATCCCACGCTCACGCACTTCCTGGAGTGCGGCGGCGACCTTGTCCACGACCTCTTCTCGCGGAAGGCTCCACGCCAGTTCGGGATAGAACTTCTCGAACTCCGCGGAGATCATGATGAGGTGTTCGTGGATCAGAGTGGGCCCCAACTGATCCAGTGGTACCGGACCGCGAACGGTGTCAACGGTGGACATCTTCTTCCTTTCGCCACGGCGTGCCGATACGTGTCATGGCTGGTGTCGGATTCGGTAGGTGGTTTGCGGATCAGGACTCGAGCCGCAGCGCCCGTTTGGGGCACACGCGAATCGCCGAGTCGACCGCGCCGCGTTCGACGTCGCTGATCTCGTCTTTGAGCAACTGCAATTCGTCGTCGTCATCGATCTCGAAGACGGTCGGAGCCTCGATCGCGCAGACGCCGTTGCCGTCGCAGAGACCCCAGTCGACAATCACCTTCATGGAATTTTCCTCGTCATTTCGCTTGATGGGGGGATGTGGCGTCGCCGCTCGCTGCCGCGGTGGCCGTGCGGAACTGCTCGTTCCACCGTTCGATACGACGTCCGTCCGCGGCGAGACCCGCACGCAGGTAACCGCCATCGCTGCCGAGCGTGACCAGCCGCGCGCCGGCTTTCAGCAGTGCCTCCGCGTGATCGGGCCCCATACCGGCGACTCCGACGAAGATTCCGTTCGCCTCTGCGGCCGCGACGACCTTGGCGATGGCTTCGGAAACGATCTCGTTCGCCGGATCAGTGCCGTTGAGGCCGACACCGAGCGCGAGCCCGAGATCCATCGGTCCGACGAACAGTCCGTCGACCCCGGGTGTCGCGGCGATCTCCGCCACGTTCTCCAGCCCCTCCGCGGTCTCGATCATAACCAGGCATGTCACCGACGCGGCGGCCGCCTCGACTCCGTAGAAGTTGCGAATGGGACCGAACGAGCGGGTTCCGTGCGGTGGATACCGGACCGCCGCGGCGGCGGACCGCGCCTGCTGCGCGGTGGAGACCATCGGCACAACCACACCGATCGCGCCCAGATCCAGGGCGCGGGTGATCAAACTCGACTCGTTCGTCGCCACTCGCACCAGCGACGCGCCACCGCCCAGCTCCACCGCTTGGATCATCGGAAGCAGGTTGCTCGCGTCGATGCCACCGTGCTGCATATCCAGCAACACCCAATCGAGCGGTCCGCGACCCAGCGCTTCGGCCGCGAGCTGCGACGGCCCAGCGACCCAGATGCCGTAGGACGGGCGACCTTCCGAGAAAGCGCGCTGGATGACATTCACTGGCATGACCCCGATCTGGGTTCTCGATGAAACCGTCATTTGCTGGCACGACCACACCCGATCGCGATCCGACGTGCTTCCCAGTGTGTGACCGCAACCACGGAGAACGCCAATACCTCTAGCCATGCCAATCGGTTATCAGCACTGTGCCCTTCGCTCGCCGGGCGATCACGCACCACCGGCCGCCCATAACCGACAGTTATGAGCCCGGTTCTTGGACAGATTTGTCGTATACGCCACATAGTGAGCGGTACGCCGACGTACCCGCGGCGGATGTCTGACGGTAGGAGCCACAGATGAATATCGATGAAGCGATGCGGGCCGACGGTATATCCTCCGAGACGACATTTCCCGGAACCGTATTCGCGATTCGCTGCCTGTGCGGCTTGGAAATCGCCGCGGCGAATAGCCGGATCCTCGTCCATGATGTGAATCGGCACCTCGATACGGAACATCCACGGGTGGCCGGGCACTACGACGACGACGACATCCTGGCTCTCGCCTACCTGCGACCGGCAATCGCGACCAAAGACGATGACAAGGAGCGGCGAGTTGAACACAGCCGTCGATGAGTTCGTGTACGACCCGTTCTCGCCGGAGGTGATGAGTAATCCCCTCCCCTATTATGAGGTCCTGCGCGAACACTTTCCCGTGTACTACGCGGAACGGTATGACACGTTCTTCCTGTCGCGGTTCCAGGACGCGCTGGACTTCCTTTCCCAGCCCACCAACGTGTTCGTGACCAACGAGGGTTCGGTATTCAACAAGTCTGTCCTTCTACAGCACAACAGCGGTCCGACCTTCGATCCCCCCCATGATCCGATAATGGGATCGCATCTGAACTACGGCGCCCCGACCTACGAGTTCATCCGGCAGGCGCACGGCAAGCAACTCCGCCCGGGCCACGTCAAGAAGCTCGAACCATTCATTCGCACGCTGGTGCGCGAAAAACTCGACGAACTCGTTCCGCGCGGGCGTTTCGACCTCGTACACGAGTTCGGCGGCGTGATCTCGGCTTCGACGATATGCCATCTGTTCCATATCCCGGTCGAGAACGCCTCCGAGGTCTTGGACAATATCAATGCCATGACGCGCACCGATAGCGACGGATTCGTCGAGGCGCGCGAATTCCAGATGCGGCAACTGGAATTCGTGCGTCCCCTGGTCGCCGCGCGCCGGGCCGAGGGGGCGGACGGCAGCTGGCCGCTCGTCGACGGGATGATCGATCTTCGTGTGGCGGGCCGGGAACTCACCGACATGGAGATCGCCATCAATCTGATGTGCGTCATGGTCGGAGGAACCGAGACACTGCCCAAGGTCGCTGCGCATGGACTGCTCGAGCTGGCGCGCCATCCCGATCAGCTCGCCGAGGTCCGGTCCGATCTCGCGAACAACTGCGCGGTCGCCGCAGAGGAGATGAATCGGTTCTGCGGTCCCGCCCAATGGTTCGGGCGCACCGCTCGTGAAGAGACGACAGTCGCGGGTCAGATCGTCAAACCCGGTCAGCGCGTCGTCTACCTGACTCAGTCCGCCAACCGCGATCCTCGCGAATTCGATAATCCCGACGACTTCCGATGGAATCGGCATATCCCACGGACTCTGGCATTCGGATATGGCCAGCACTTCTGCGTCGGTGTGCACCTGGCCCGCCTCGAGGAGAGAATCATCCTCCAGGAATTCCTCTCACGGGTCGATGACTACGAGATCGACGTCACGGAAGCCACCCGCGCACCCGCGACCTTCCAATGGGGATACAGCCATATGCCGGTCGTCGTGAAGAGCAGTTCTTGATCAGAGGACCGTCGGCCCTCACATCACCGCCATCCGCACCAGAGGAGTAGCCAGCGTGGGCATCGTCCAGGTCAGTTCCGAAACAGCCTTTCAGAACGACGCCGAAGAGATCTACGATTTCGTAACCGATCCACGAAACTGGGTCAAGGTCTATCCCGGCACCGAGATCATCGAAGGTGTCGACGAACTGCCCCTGAAAGTGGGCGATATCTGGCACGAGGCCGGTAACAGTCCGCAACGCTACTCCTGGCGGCTCATCACCGCGGAGCGGCCGTGGCGCTGGGTCTTTCAGTCCCACGGACCACTCGCGCACAATCGAGAGGACGGCAGCGGGGGCTACGCCGGCATCATGACCATCTCGTATTCGTTTCTGTCTCCCGGTGTGGGCATCACACTGTTCCACCGAAGCATGACTGTCGAAGTCCCCAAAGGCGCCGAATTGCCACCCGGTTTGATCCGCAACTTCGAACCGAAGTACATCGACCAATACCATGCGGCGGTCGGGAAGGCGCTCAACAGCTGACCTCCAGCACCACCGCAGGTCTCGACAATATTGATCCGGTGGGCTCGGCACGATGGAAAACAGCATCGGCCGCGCCCACATCCCACTCCCCGCCCGGTGCGCGTCACCCCTCGACCGCGACACCGGTCAGGAGCCGAACGGTGAGGAACGAAGGCGAGATGTCTGTAGCCTCGACCACAACTCCCCCACAGCAACGTCGCCGTATCGTACGGCTGCATCCGGACGCGCGAAGGAAGCAGATCGTCCGCGAAGCCACGCGGCTGATCAGCGAAGCGGGGTTCAACGGGGTCTCGCTCGCGCATGTCGCACAGGCCTGCGGTATCCGCAAACCATCGGTTTTGTACTACTTTCCATCGATGTTCCACCTGCTGGAGGCCGTACTCCAGCAGGTGGAGGTCACCGACTTCATCGACGTGCGCGACACGACCACTCCCGCCGACCCGACTACCGCTCGGGAGTACTTCACCCGACTACTCGACCATCACATGAGCCGACGCGAGATCACCGGGCTGTATGTGATCGTGGGTGCCGAGGCGATCTCGGCGCGCCATCCAGCACACGGCTATTTCACCGAACGCACCCGCAGGGTCAGAGATGAGTTGCGCCGCCTCCTTTTGTGGAAGCAGGACCCCGACGCTGCCGCGGTCGAGCTTCTCGCGTTCTGGCAAGGGCTCGAGATCGAGTCGCTCCGCACGCCCGAACTCGACGTCCTAGCCGTGCGGAACCAGTTCTGTGACCGGTTCTTCGCATGATCGCGAATGTTCGTTCAGCGCGAGCGGGCTCACGTCGCCGCGTTCGTCACCGCGAGCGAACTCCACGCGTTGACCGTCGCACGGACGAGATCCCGGATCTCGGGACGCGACTCGTCCTCCGCGCGCCAGACAACGCAGTACTCGGCGGGCGCGTCGCCTTCGAACGGGACGAAGGTGACCCCCGGATGGGGATACCAGCGGGCCACCGACTCGGTGAACGGACACACCCCGAAGCCACTGGCGACACCGACCAGTGTCTCATCGATAGTGGTGACGATCCGAGCCGGAGCGCGTGGCTTTTCCGCACCGGCGATGCTGAAGCTCGTGCCGGCGTTGGGAACCGTGAACGAGATCTCGCCGACCAGGTCCTGCGGATACAGGATTTCCCGCGACGCGAGCCGATGGCCCGTGGGCAAGGCGATCACGGTGGATTCCAGGCCGAGCCTGTGGAATTTCAGCCGCCGGAGCCGCTTTCCCAGCGGCAGCCAGATGAGACCGATATCGGACTCACCGCTCTCGACGCCGGCCCCCTTCTTCGACCAATCGGCACGACGCAATTCGAGATGGATCTCCGGATACAGCGTCGAGAAAGATTCGATGATCATTCTCAGCATCTCCTGCCCGGGGGCAAGCCAGAACCCCAATGTCAGGGTGCGCGCGGAGCTGGTCGCGCGCCGTACCGCGTGACGGGCTTCCTGATCGAGCTCGATGATCTGCTGGGCGAAGTCCACCAGTGCCTCACCCGCCGCGGTCAAGGCGACGCCGTCACGGCGGCGGACGAAAAGCTGGGCGTCCAATTCGCGTTCCAGACTCGCTATCTGTTTACTGAGCGCGGGCTGGGTGATGAACAAGCTCTCCGCCGCACGGGTGAAGTGCAACTCGCGGGCCGCGACGACGAAATAGCGCAAATCCCTGGAGTTCACCGGGGGACCTCCTGGATCTGTTATGCGAGCAGAGCTCGACGTGGCACCGCCTGGAGAGTGGCTATCGAATGCCTCGAAGACTCCGGGCCCCAAGCGGATGCCTGCGGCCCGGAGCTACACACGATCGCTGGAAAACGATTCTACTCAACCGCGCGGTGACGCTGCCTCTGGATCACCGGTCAGAAGCCTGGTCAGCGTCGATCCGCTGATCCGCCATTCGCCCGCTTCCTTCCGGTACTGCTCGTGGTAGTGGCCGTACCCGTGGATATCGGATCCGCCGGACAGACGCAGGATGTCCGCCATGGCCCACACCCCCGTCGCGGTGGTCGCTGTTGTCAGGGTGATCTCCGGCGTATGACACTGGTGCACCGTCTGGATATCACCGAGCTGGGCGAGGAGGAACTCCATGAACGCGTCCGCCCCCGTCACCACCGGCCCACCCGATCCGGTGGTGTCCACCACGACATCGTCGGTGAAGACCTGACGCATACCCGCCCAGTCTTTGGTATCCATGGTCCGGCAATACCGGGCTTTGAGCTGCTTGATCGCTTCGACGTCGTCCATCAGATGCCCATGCCGACGAGTTCGGTGTCGTGATCCATGCCTGCCTCCGTCACGGTGATTCCTGTCCGGCCGACGGAGCGGCCGCACAGTGCGATGATTTCGCCGGAGTCGGTCGTCGGACCTGAACGGGTACACCGGATACCCTGTCCCGGTCCGACGACCGACATCGGACTCCGACGCTTCAGATCTGCGCTGCGGCCTTGTGCTTGGTGACCGGCTCGGCCAATCGCTGCTCATCGACGATCTGCTGCATACGGGCGATGGTCGCGTCCAGACCTTCACCCGACCGCTGGCCCGGCGTGAAGGTCGCCGGCAGCTTCTGCATGCCGTTGATGATGCCCACCGACGGGTAGTGGATGGCGCCCTCTTCTCGGCAGACGAAGTCGGGCATGCGGTCGAGCACTTGGATCAGCATCCGCTTGAACAGATTTCGTGCCACATTCGAACCGATGCATCGGTGCACGCCGAGTCCGAAACTCGCGTGACGGTTGCCGCTCCGATTCAGATCGATCTCGTTCGGGTTGGGGAAGATGTCCGGATTCCGGTTCGCCATGGCCCAGGACAGCCAGAGCCGCTCACCTTCCTTCAACTCGACCCCGTCGATCTCGGCATCCTTCGCGACAGTCCGCCCGTTCCCCTGTGCGGGGGTATAGAAACGCAGGAACTCCTCGGTGGCCGAGTCCAGCATGGTGTCCAGATTCTCGTGCAGCCGCTTTCGTTCGTCGGGATGCTGTGACAGCCACTCCCAGGCATGCGCCGACAGGGCCGTCGTCGTATCGAATCCGCCGCCGATGAGCAACTGGCACGACCCGTAGACGTCGATATGCGGAACCGGCTCACCGTCTATCGACAGGGTATTGAGCGCGTGGATGAGTCCCGGTCGCGGTTCTTCGCGGATCTTCACGATCCATTCGGCCAGATGAGCGTCGGCCTCCTGCATCCGCCTGACCACATCCATCATCTCGGGGGAGGTCGGATCGGTATAGACAGACGCGTGCACCGGCTCGCAGAAGATCTTCCAGTCCGCCAACGGCATGCCGAGCAGGCCCATCGTCACCACCGCGGGCACGATGTTCGCCAGATCATCGACGAAGTCGATTCGACCCGTCTCGATCACCTCGTCGAGGCAGGCGCGGGTGAGCTCATCGATCACCGGCACCCATCGAGCGACTGCCGCCGGCGACAGGTAGGCGTTGATCTGTTTGCGGAAATCCTGTTGCTCAGGCGGATCCATCTCGATGAATCCGCTGCGGTTCCGCTGCATGCTGTAGTTGGGGATCAGGATGCCTTGATAGCCCTTCCGCTCCGACTTTCCGTCGAAATCACTCGACAGGAGTTCCGGATTGCGGGCGACGGCGAAGACCTGCGGCATATCGTTGGCCACCCAGTAGCCCCCGTAGGAGTCCGACCACGCGATCGGGCACTTACCGTGCAACTCCTCTGTGCGTTCGACGAAAGAGTCACGAAAATCTGTGGTGTGACGCTCGAAATCGATAGGGCAGCCCTTGGTGCCCGGTGCGCTGTCTGTGGTCATACTTTGGTTCCTCAGCCGATCACAGTTCGGATATCGCGCGCTCGGGGCACGACCTGATCGCGTCGCGGACACGGTCGACCTCATCCGAGGGGATTTCCCCTTCGATCGCGGTGGCGTGGCCGTCGACCTCATCGAGGATGAAAACGTCGGGCGCGGTCATCCAGCACAGCGTGTGTCCCTGACACAGGTCGGGATCCACTCGAACCTTCATATTGTCCGTCTTTCTTGACTCGAACTGTGGGACTGGCTTACGGGTGGTAGGCGTGTGACTTGAGATACGAGCCACCATCGACACGCAACTGCAAACCGGTCACATAACGAGACTCGTCCGACGCCAGATACACCACGGCATTACTGATATCGACCGCATCCACCCACGGAATCGGCATCGCCTGCTGCACCGGGAAAGCCACCACCGCGTCCTCCCGGGTCGGATTCTCCAGATCCGGACGGAACGAACGATACATCGCATCCGACTGCAACATCGCGGTATCCACATTGGTCGGATGCACCACATTGGCCCGAATCGACTTCGGCGACAACGCCCGCGCCAACTCGTGCATATACGCCGAAAGCCCCTGCTTGGCAACAATATAACCCGAACCACCCGGATCCGAACCAGGATTGGCGACCTGCTCGTTGGGCATGAACGCCGCCGCCGAACCCGTCGCGATCACCGACCCACCCTCCTTCAGATAAGGCAGAGCCGCATGCACCGCGTTCAACACACCGATCAAATTCACATCCACCACATCGATCCACGCCTGAACATGATCCGGCGAAAGCATCGGCGCGATACCCGCCTGCGCCACCACCACATCCAAACGACCCCCCAACTCGGCCACCCCCGACTTCAACGCCTCCTTCAACTCCGAACCCTGACGCACATCCGCCTGAAAAGTCACGATCCGCCGACCGGTCTTCTCCACCAAACGCGCCGTCTCCTCCAGATCCTCCGGACGCGACAACGCATACGTATTGGACTCGATATCACGACACAGATCGACCGCGATAATATCGGCGCCCTCCTCCGCCAACCGCACCGCATGACTACGACCCTGCCCACGAGCCGCACCCGTAATGAAGGCAACCTTGCCCTCAACTCTTCCCTGACCCATTACGAAATCCTTCCGATCGATACTGTCAACCCACGACATGCGGGTAAGCGATGGTCTTCAACTCCAAGAACTCCTCGAGCCCTTCGGTCCCCCACTCACGGCCCAGCCCACTCTGCTTGTAGCCGCCGAACGGCGCGGAGACGTGGAACGACCGACCACCGTTAACATCGACGGTGCCGCTACGCAAACGCCGCGCGATCCTCATCGCACGCTCATGATCCGGACTGAATACCCCCGCGGCCAGCCCGTAGATCGTGGAGTCGGCGATTCGGACGGCGTCGTCCTCGTCCTTGTAGGACAAAATCGTGAGCAGTGGCCCGAACACTTCTTCCTGTGCCACCGGAGACATCGGGTCCACGTCGGTGACCAGGGTGGGCTCCACCCAGTAGCCCTTCTCGTACTTGTCCCCGGCCTTGCCGCCCAGCACCACGCGCCCGGTCTGCTTCGCGATGTCGTAATAGCGCAGGACCGATTCGTGCTGGCGCTTGTTGATCAGCGGCCCCATGATGTTGCCCGGATCGGTCGGATCGCCCCAGGGGATGTGCTTCATCGCCTCGGTCATGATGTCGACCAGTTCGGTGTGACGCGTCTCCGGCACGAGAAGCCGGGTGTAGGTAGTGCAGCCCTGCCCGGCATGGAATCCGATCATCATCGCGAAAAGCTGTGCGAGAGAACCGAAGTCCGCGTCATCGAGCAGGATCGCGGGAGCCTTGCCGCCCAGTTCCAGCGTCACGCGTTTCACCGTCGAGGCCGCCGCGGCCATCACCTTCTGGCCGGTGGCGGTGGAACCCGTCAGAGTGATCGCGTCCACCGCGGGATGGGAGGTGAGCAATCCGGCCACCTCGTTGTCGGAGGTCGACACGACGTTCAAGACACCGGCCGGGATATCGGTGTGATTTGCCACGATCTCGCCCAGGACCAGCGCGCTGTACGGCGTGTCCGGCGCGGGCTTCAGCACGACCGTGCATCCGGCGGCCAGCGCCGCGGCGACCTTACAGATATTCAGGTAGAGCGGCGCGTTCCACGGGGTGATGACACCGACGACACCCGCCGCCTCGCGGCGGACGATGCGCTGGGAGGGCGGCTGCTCGCCCGGGAAAAGCGGCACCTCGCGTTCCCACTCGAAGGTCTCGAGCAGGTCGATGTAGTGACTGATGAATTCGACGCATTCGTTGAGCTGAATGCTGTAGGTCGTCAGAACGGGCGCGCCGACCTCCGCCACGATCATCGGCCGCAGTGATTCGGCCGACTTGCGCAGACCCTCCTGGAACTGGATCAGGCACTGACGACGGAAAGCGTGGTCTTGCGACCAGGATGTCGTGTCGAACGCGCGACGCGCGGCCAGGATGGCCTGCTCCATCTGGTCCGCGCCCGCGTCCGGCACGGTGCCGATGATCTCTTCGTTCGCGGGGTTGATGTTCTCGAATACCCGGTTGCCCGTGGCGGTCGTGAAATTCCCGTCGATGAACAAGAGATGTTTCGGTTCTGTCATTGATGTCCCTGATCTGTGAAGGTGCCGAGTGGGTCTGCCGACGCGGGTGTCGAAGGCGAAATACCGAGTGCCGCTACAGGTCTCTCATCGAACCCGAACGGCGTCCGCGGGTGGACGCGACCCGGAGGTGAGCAGCGGTCGAATCGCACCGAGGTCGGCGCCGACGGAGTCCGCGACCTCGCGGACCACCGCGGCGTCCTTGTCCAAGAACTCGCGGACGCTGTGCAGGAAACCTTCCGGCGATCCCGCGCGCGCGATCCCCTCGAGCGCGGCGCTGTGGGCGCTCCCCTGTCGCAGACAGGTCAGCATGGTCTCGATATCGAGACCGCCGACCGCTCCGAAACGTGTCGCCGAGACGATGACCTCGATGTTGGAGAGGAATATCGAGTTGTTGACGAGTTTCATCAGCTGACCACTGCCCAGCGGCCCCACGTGGATCAGTGGTTCGCCGTAGGCGCCGAGGAATCGACGAGCCGCGGACACCGCGGCGTCGTCCCCGCCGAGGAAGATCGTGACCGCACCGCGGGCGATGTCATCGGGTCCGCCGCTGACCGGCGCGTCGACGACCCGGACCCCCCGGCGCTCGGCGACCCGCGCCAAATCCTTTGCCGTGTCGGGACTTCCGGTGGTGTGCACGATGAGCACGGAGCCATCGGGCATGCCGTCGACGAGCCCGGCGTCGAGGCATATCTCCCGCACTTCCGAATCCTTGTGCACGCAGACGATCACCGCCTCGACGCCGTCGACGGCCTCGGTCACCGTCGACACCGCGACCGCGCGGGCGATACCGCCCACCGCCTCTCGGGTCGAGTCGGACCTGGCGAGGACGCGCACCGACTCGCCCGCGGCACTGAGTCGGCGGACCATGGGCAAGCCCATCCGGCCTGCCCCGACGAATGCGACGGACACGGCGTGCTCCTCTCTGAGTGGGTGTCGGAACCGGGGTCTATCCGGGCGGTATCAGCTCAGCTGACGCGCGGGAAGTTGAAGATCCGGCGGGCGTTGCCCTCCACGATCAGCCGCGCCTCGTCGTCGGGGACCTCCGCGAGGGACTCCTCGAGCATCTTGCGGGTGTGCGGCCAGTTGCAGTCCGAATGCGGGTAATCGCTCTCGAAGAGGATCTGCTCGACACCGATGCGATCACGCGCTTCGAGACCGGTGTCGTCGGAGACGAAGCAGCCGAAGATGTGATCCTTGAAGAGCTCGGAGGGCACCTGTTCCTTGTCGACGTCGCACCAGAACTTGTGGCGTGACCACGAGTAGTCGGTGCGTTCGAGCAGATACGGGATCCACCCGATGCCGCCCTCGGAGAGCACGAACTTCGCGTTCGGGAACTTGTAGAACACCTTGGACATGAGCAGATCGACGGTTGCCATCATCGAATTCAGGCCGAACAGCGCGATCTGGATGAACATGTCGCCGTCCGGCGCCAGGCCCAGCGGACTGCCACCGGATCCGAAATGCACCGAGAGCGGCATGTCCGCTTCCGACGCTGCCGCGATCACCGGATCCCAGTGATCGGTGTGGTACGAAGGCAGCCCGAGCTTGTGCGGTGCCTCGAGGAAGGTCACCGACCGCGCGCCCTTGGCTGCCGTGCGTTCGATCTCCTTGACCGATGCCGCGACATCCCAGAACGGGACCATCACCAACGGGATCTGGCGCTCGGGGTTGTAGGCGCACCATTCGTCCAGGATGAAGTCGTTGTAGGCGGTGATGGAGGCCGCGGCGAGGTCCTTGTCCTTGCCCTGCCAGAAGGTGCTGCCCGCGAAGCCGCCCATGTTCGGGAAGCACATCTGCGCCCAGACGCCTTCTTCGTCCATGTCCTTGATGCGTTCGGCGATGTCGTGGCAGCCGGGCCGCATGTCGTTGTAGCTGCGCGGATCCAGACCGAACTCACGCGGATGCTTGCCCGCCACGGCGTTGAGCGCGAAATTTCCCGCGGGTTCGCCCTCGTATATCCAGGTGTCGTTGCCATCGGGCATAGTTTCGATCCGCGGCGCGACATCCTTGTACTTGGCGGGCATCCGATCGAGCCACACTCGAGGATGCTCGATGACATGGTCGTCTACGGAGATGATTTGGGCGTCTTTCGGTAACACGGTGTTCGTCCTTCCCAGCGATCGGATCAGTCGGAGTTGGTTGTCGGCGGACGGTGGCGGTGTGAACGCGTCAGGTGACCGCGCCGGCGACTTTGAGGTCGATGATCTTCTCGTCGCCGAGACCGAGCTGCTTCAAGATCTCGTCGGTGTGCTCGGCGAACTGCGGGGCGCGTCCCGGTGTGGCGGGGGTCTCGTCGAACTGCACCGGCGAGGTCACCAGTTCACGGCTCTGCCCGTCCACGTCCAGAACCGTCGCCACGTACCCGTTGGCACGCAACATGACGTCGTTACCGACCTCGAGCGCGTTCTGAACCGCCCCCCACTGGCCTTCCAGAGTCTCGAATCGCTTGGTCCAGAACGCGAGAGTCTGCTGCCCCAGTGCCTGCGCCACCGCCTCCGACGCACTCTCCCAGTTGGTCATCAGCGCCTCCGCGTCCGCGAAACGCGGATCGGCGATCAGATCCTCACGATCGATATGCCTGCAGAAATCCGGCCAATACCGTCCGGGCTGCAACATGCACAGATTGACATGACGACCGTCGGAGGTCTCGTAGAGCCCGACCAGCGGATTACCCGGAATCGCGGGGCCGTTCACCGGATCCGCGCCCTCGGCGATGGGGCCACCGTTGAGGGCGATGTCGACCGACAACGCGTTCGCCCACGCGCCACTGGCCAACAGCGAGACATCGACAATGGAGGGCTCACCGGTCTGGGCCCGCGCGAACAGCGCCGCGGCGATACCACCGGCGATATTCATGCCCCCCAGAGTGTCGCCCCACGCGGGCCCCGGCTGCGCGACGACGCCACCCAGACTCGCCGGGGTCGCGCCCACGGCACTACCGCCACGGGACCAGAAGGTCGGCGAGTCGTAACCGCCCTTGTCGGCCTCGGGACCACGCACACCCAGAGCGGTACCCCTGACATAGATGATGTCGGGGTTGATCGCCCGAATGTCATCGACATCGATACCGAGTCTCTTACGCGCGTCGGCCAGGAAGTTGGTCACGAACACATCGCTCCTGCGAACGATCTCGTAGAGAACCTCACGCGCCTCGGGCTTCTCCAACGCCAAACCGATACCACGCTTGCTCCGGTTGGGGTGCTCCATGAGCGGTGCGAACCCACCGATCGCGTCCGTACCGCCGAGATTGCGCAGACCGCGCTGGGCGTCACCGTGTACGGCGTGCTCCACCTTGATCACATCGGCACCCCAGTCGGCCAGTACCGCCCCCGCCACGGGCACATAGGTGAACTGGGCGACCTCGACCACCCGCACCCCACTCATCGGCCTCGATGGCATCTTCGAACTCCCTCACTCACACGACTCTGTTCAGACACTGAGACCTGAATCACTTGTACGGTACCTATATTCGATCGGTTACACAAGGAAATCAAGAAAATGAACCGCTATTCACCTCTTGCGGTGTCGGCTTTCGTCGCCGACCCGCCGCGCGGTGAGCCCATGCGGCGCAGCGCCTCGTCGGCCGCGTCCCACACGGCTCCACGGGAGACCGCAAGGCCGTCCACCAGTTCCGCCAAGATTCCGACGTCTTTGCGAAGCAGGGGCCCGGCCGTGGCCGCCATCTCGCCCCATTCCCCCCCGCGCGGCCCGAGCAGGGACATCGCGAAACTCGCCCCGGTGCCACGCGCGATGACTTCACCGAGCCGCCGCGGATCCACGCCCATCGACACCGCGATATCGAGAATCCCCGCCGAGGCTTCCAATTGCGCGGCGAGCAACACGTTGTTGAGGAGTTTGGCGACCTCACCCGAGCCCACCTCACCCATATGCACGACAGGGTCACCGTAGGCCCGGAACACCGGTTCACAGCGCTCGACGGCCAGCCGGTCGCCGCCGACCATCACCAGGAGAGTCCCGGCCTCGGCCGCCGGCGCGCCGCCGCTGACCGGAGCGTCGATCACGGCGATCCCGCTCTCGGCAGCGATTCGACTCATCTTCGTACAGGTATCCGGATGTACCGTGCTGTGGATGGCGACAACACCTCCCGGCGCCATTCCGGCGAACACTCCGTCCGTCCCGGTCAGCACCGACTCGACGCCCGCATCGTCCACGACACATACGCACACGAGGTCGCTCGCTCGCGCCAATTCCGCGGGGGTGGCCGCGAGGACGGCGGTCGTATCCACGTAGGGCTCCAGACTCTGCTGCCGCCGGGCCCAGAGGGTGGTCGGATATCCGGCGTCGATGATTCGCCGGGCCATCGGGGCACCCTGACTGCCCAGGCCGATGAAGCCCACCCGAAGCGCCCGGACCTTTGCTGCGCCAGGCGCAAATTCGCCCGCTGAAGCCGCGGCCATGAATCTCCTCTCGCGGGCCGACCAGTCATCGTCGACCTGTGTCCCTGTTCACAATACATATGACTGAATCAGCAGACAAATAGATCTGACATATCTATATCAGATTGAATGACAGTTCAGCGTTATGAATTTGCGTGGGCTGAGGAGTGAACTCTCGTGGCCGAGGACTTACCTCATTCGGACACGACAGGAACGGAAGAGGCGGAACCACGCCGTGGTTCCGCCTCTTCCGTTCGGTTCTACGAGGGCGACGCTGCGGCCTCGCCGAATCGAATATCAGCCTCCGTTGACGTGCCGCGGGCGCGCGCTGAAGGTGTCGAACACGAATTCGAGGAATTCCTCGGTATCCGTCGGCCAACCGTCCTCGTCGGTGGTGGTCTTGGCGACGGTGGTCACGAGAATGAAAGAGGTCACCACGGCGAAATACAAGCGCCCCAACGCGATCGGCGATCCCGGCCGCAGCGTGCCGTCCGCCTGGCCCGTCTCGATCACTTCCGAGATGTATTCCAGAACTCGCTGCTGGTAGTGATTCCACGCCGCGGGAATGTCGGTGCCACGCGATCGGGCCATCCGTGAGATCTCCGCTGACAACGCTCCCCACGCAGGATGGTTCAGCGCGTGCTCAATCTGGATCTGAGCGAGGCCGACAAGTCGCTCATCGGCGGGAGCATCCTCGGGAACCAGCTTCTGGATCGACTCGATCGCAATACTTCTGCGCATCAGAACCTGCTCGTACAGGTCGTCTTTGCTGTCGAAGAACGTGTAGATCGACCCCACCGAGAATTCGCACTGGGAGGCGACGTCTTTCAGACCGGTGTTGTGGTAGCCATGCTCGGCGAAGAGTTCCTCCGCCGTATCGAGGATCTGCTCGCGCGACATCTCGATGCGCTGTTGCCGACGTATCTCGCGCGGGCTCGCGGCGGTCGACGGCGACCGGCCATTGCTGTTTCGCTCACCTTCGATCCGATTGTCCGCTCTGGACGCGACCTCATCATGTTCGGTGATCGTCTGGTGCTCGCCGGTGTCGGCTTTCGCCTTCGCCATCATCGTTCCAGCCTCCTCTCTACCGCCAAAGCATCTGCTCGCTCAATCGAGCGAATCACTGCAAACTGATCTGAACGGCCGCTGAACATGATGAACACAGCATACGTTCTACCAACCTTCTCATAGCCATACCAGCTGACGCCTCGTATCGCACGCCGACACCGGCGCTCCCGCGGCGGATGCCGCCGGTCATCGGTCGGCCCTCAGGAGCATCACACCGCTCGGGGTGAGTCCACCGCTGCTGACAACGCCAACCCGGGCGTCGCTGACCTGACGGTCTCCCGCCTCGCCCCGCAACTGGGCGACCGCCTCGTGGATCAGGCCCATGCCGTGTGTGCGCCCGTGTGAGAGCTGTCCACCATGGGTGTTGAGTGGGAGAAGGCCGTCACGGGCGATATTGTGGCCGCCGTCGAGGAAATCCTTTGCCTCGCCGATTCCGCAGAACCCTAGCGCTTCGATCCAGGACACACAGTTGAAGGTGAACCCGTCGTACAACTGCGCGATGTCGACGTCGGAAGGGCGCAGGTCCGTGCGGGTCCACAGATGCGCTGCGGGCCCGAGCACCTGTGGTTCGTGAGTGGATGTGCTCTGGTCCCAGTCGATCTTCTCCAGCAGCTGCGTACCCACCGCCTCGACTCGAACCGGAGGCTTCGCCAGGTCCCCCGCAGTGTCCGCCGCCGAAACCACCACCGCGATCGAGGCGTCGCACGGAACGTCACAGTCGTAGAGGCCGAACGGCGTCGTGATGGTACGAGCCGAGAGGTAGTCCTCCATCGTCATCGGCTTGCGGTACACGGCGGTGGGATTGAGTGCCGCGTTGGCGCGCTGATTGAGCGCGATCCAGCCGAGCGTCTCACGAGTGGTGCCGTATTTGTGGAAGTGACGATGCGCGGTCTGGGCCAGCGTATGCGCCGCGGACACCGCGCCGAACGGCAGCGACCATCCCATGAGTCCAGCGACCCGGCCGCCGCTCGGGACCGGCAACCGTCCCTGGCGCTGAAGTTCCTCGTGTGTCGACTGCCATACCGTGCGGAAGCAGAGGACGTGTCGGGCCAATCCGGTCGCGACCGCCATCATCGCCGCGATCACCGAACCACCGGGGCCGAAGGTCTCGCCTCCGCCGTTGTACCAGGTGGGGCGGATTCGCAATGCCGACTCGAGTGCGGTGACACCGCCCTCGCTGTGACCGGTCTCCACACCGCCGGCGGGGTAGGTCGACAGCCCGTCGATGTCGTCGAAGGTCAGACCGGCGTCCGCGACCGCGCGCTCACAGGCCTCGATGGTGAGCGCGAGCGGATCGCGCATCAACCGGCGACCGATCTCCGAGGCACCGATACCGCTGATGACCGCCTTGTCCTCGAATTTGTCCGTGGTGACCATCGGACGGACATGCCTGGCGTATTCGGCGGGAGCGATCTCGTCGTCGGGCAGATCACGCCGTTCGGTATCGGACTCACTCGGCCGGAACAGCGGCAGCCAGACGTCCTCGTGTCGCTCGAAGAGCACTTCGACCGGCATTCCGAGTTCGATAGCCCCACGGTCACAGTCGACCAGCAGCGTGGTGAGCCGCACCCGCGGATCCTCGTCCAGCGCGACCTCGGCGACGACGTAGGGAGGACGCAGCCCGGGAAGTTCGAACCGCTCGTTCACGGTGTACCCGAACAGGATTCCCTTGCCCGAGACGACGCGCCGATCGGTCCGCGCAGAACGACATGCCGGACAAATCGGTTTCGGCGGGTGGATCAGCGAGTCGCAGGACAAGCACGACTGGACACGCAGCTGACCGTCTTCGCCCGATGTCCAATAGAACTCGGTCTCGGGTAGCACCAAGGGCAGCACCCGGCCAGGAGTCTCTGTCATCGCCCGCTCCTCCCCCCGTCGTTTCCGGCGGTCACAGTAGCCTCCGTACCAGTTTTCCGGTATCGGTCCGTGGCAGTTCGGCGCTGAAGACGACTTCGTCGGGTGTCTTCGATGACCGCAGCCGTGACCGCACCCAGTCGGTGACCTCGTGATCGTTCAGCTGTTCCCCCGGACGCAGCACGACATGAGCGACGATGCGCTGCCCCCACTCGTCGTCCGGCGCGCCGACGACACCCGCGTCCAGCACCGCGGGATGCGCGACGATGGCTTCCTCGATCTCGGCGGGCGCGATGTTCTCACCACCCCGGATGATCGTGTCGTCCATGCGGCCTTCGATGAAGACATAGCCACCGTCATCGATGTACGCCTGGTCCCGCGTGTGGAACCATCCGTCACCGGAGGAGATGTCGGCCTTGCCGTAGTACTCACCCGAGACCTGCGGCCCCTTGACGCACAGTTCCCCACGCACATTGGGCGGGCACTCGTTTCCCGCCTCGTCGAGGACCGCGATGCTCACGCCGGGAACCGGCCTGCCCACCGATCCGAGCCGGGCACGGATCTCGGGGAGATCGGATTCGATGGCTGCCCGGTGGTCGTCCGGTCCGAGCAGCGCGATGGTCGACGCTGTTTCGGTAAGACCGTAGGCGTTGACGAATCCGGTGTCGGGGAATGCTTCCAGCGCCCGGGTCATCACGCTCATCGGCATGCGGGCACCGCCGTAGGAGATGGACAGCAGCGGCGGCGCTTTCTGGTCGTGCTCGCGTAAGTAGTCGCAGATGCGCGCCAGCATGGTCGGCACGACCATCGCGTGGGTGACGTCTTCCGCATCGGCCATATCCAGCCACGCCTCGGCGTCGAACCGGTCGAGATAGACCAGTCGACGCCCGGCGTACAGATTCGACAGCAGATTCGCGACGGCGGCGATGTGGTAGGGGGGAACGCTGACGAGGCCGGCTTGTTCCACGCCACCCGAACCGAATTCGACCGTCTCGAGGATGTAGGAAACCAGGTGGCGATGGCGCAGCACCGCGGCCTTGGGTTCGGAGGTGGTGCCGCTGGTGTACAGCAGGACGGCGATCCGCTCGGGATCGACCGGGTTCTCCTCGAGCGGAGTGACGTCGGCCGCGATGTCCAGCCATTCGCCCGCGCTGAGCACTCGCCCCCGCGTGTGGATACGCTCGGGAGTGTCGGTCACCACCAGGGGGTTGTCGAAGCGATCGATCAACGCGCCCAGTTTGTCGTCGGACAATCGGTAGTTCAGCGGGACGAAGGGAATGCCCGCCCGCGCCGCGGCGAAGAGCGCGACCGGAAACGCGACACCGTTCACTCCGACGAAGAGGATCGCGTCACTGCCCGCGTCGACGGCCACCTGCGCGCCGCCAGCCGACATCGTCGCGATTTCCTGATAGGTGGCACGACGGATCCGGGTGGAGCTTTCCACGATCGCGGTCTCGTCAGGCCACGTCGACGCGGCCATGGCCAACAGCATTTCGAGATTCACTTCAACGACCTTCGTGATATCGGTAGGGGGCGAGCCGGTAGCGGCGGTCAGTCCGACGCCGGTAGCGGCTTGGGGTTCTTGAGCTGCAGCAACGCGCCGTTCACCGCGAGCGGGCCGTCACCGGCGCTGACGCACAGGACCTCCACCGACGCCGCCTCGTCCTCGTAGCGCTTGCCCATCACCACCGGCGATCCGCTCACAGGGGAGTCGATCTCCGGGAGAGTCTCGCCTTCCCGCGCCATCGGCTCCCCGCCGCAGGTGATCTCGACATCGACGTCGCTCACCCGGATGACGAGAACATGCACACCGGATACGCGACTGCGTAGCCGTTCTCCGACCTTGTATTCGGCCATTCGACTTACACCACTCTTTCGTCCTGCGCGGCACGTCCTCGTGTCGGCATGCGTTCTTCGATGAACCACGTGTCGGGTAGGCGCGGTGCCCCGAGAGCGCTACCGCACGGCGTCGCGGACCTCGGCGTCCGCTTACCGCCCGGTTCCGACCGACGAGGAGAGGCATTTCGCGTTCACTCCCCGGACAGACGGTTCAACCTGGCATTACAATGATATGAGCGCCTGTTCAATTTTTTAAACTCTAACACGCCACCACTTGGTCTCGGCGACGAACCGGAGATCGGATCGGTGACACCCACCGCTGAAGCGCCCACGAGGAGCTGGTCCGATACCGGGCGGGGCTCAGCCGACTTTGGGTGGGCGCGGCAACTTCAGGTTCTGCTGCGCGACGATGTTGCGGGCGATGTCGGTGGTTCCGCCGTAGATCGCGGTGCCCTGCGCGTAGCGGTGCCCCCACTCGAAGATCCCGTCTTCGACGCAGCCCCGCGCGCCGCGGGGCAGAACGGCTTCGGGGCCGATCGCATCGAGCAACTCGGCGCTACGCTGGATGAGCCGCTCGGAGGCGATGATTCGGCCCATCGATCCGGGTGCGCCGCGCATGAGTTCGAGATCGATCGCTATCTCCGAGAGCAGGGCGCGGACGAGGGGATCGTCGAACGGCCTGTTTCCGTCCGGCCCGGATGTCTCGGCCCACTTCGTGGCATGCCAGAGCAGGGTCCGCAACGTCTTTGCGTACACCATCCCATTGCTCAATTCGTCGAGCCCGTCGACCTCGTCGTCTCCGTGCTCGGTCTGCAATGCCGATGCGATGACCTGCCAGCCCTTGTTCTCCGGACCGAGTCGGTAGTCGTCGTCGACGAACACATCGTCGTAGAAGACCGCATTGGTTCGTTCACCGCCCACGGTATGGATGGCCCGAATCTCCACGCCGGGCCGGTCGAGGGGCACGAGGAAGACGGTGATGCCGCGGTGCTTGGGGGCGTCGGGATCGGTCCTGGTCACCAGGATGGTGTACTGACAGTTGTGGGCGCCGGTCGTGAACATCTTGGCGCCGTTGATGATCCAACCGGATTCCGAGCGCGTGGCGCGGGTGCGGACACCGGCCAGGTCCGAGCCGCCGTCGGGCTCGGTATAACCCAAGCACATGCGGATGTCGCCCGAGGCGACCCCGGGTAGCACTTTGCTCTTCAACGATTCCGATCCGGCCGCCTCCACGACGGCGAGCACGAGGTGCGTGGTGCCGAGGGTGATGTCGGGGACGCCTCGCCGGTCCATCTCGAGTTGCAGGATTCGATTCGATACGACGTCCAGTCCCGCACCGCCGCGTTCGCGGCTCCACGTGGGCATTATCCACCCGCGCTCGCCGAGGGCCTTGTGCAAGGTGTCGCTGTACCCCGATCCGGTCCGGCGCTCTTCCTCGTAGACCGCCTCGGTGGCGTGAGAGTCGAAGAACTCATCGAGCGAGTCCCAGAATGCGAGTTGTTCGCGCGTGAGATCGAGCTTGCCGAAATCCATCGTCCTTCTTCCTGAGTTCCTGAGGTTCCCTACAGCGCCCGCGCGAGGGGAAGCGCGTCGCCGACCGCGCGCACATCGTCGGCGAGACGCCCCGCGACCAGCGGCCAGCCCTTGGCACGGCGGAAATGCAGTGTCATATCGGATTCGGTGGTGAAGCCGAATCCGCCCTGAACGTGGATGCCGACCGTCGACGCCTCGACCGCGGCGCGCACAGAGGACACGTACGCGGCGGGGAGCAACTCCGGCGCGGCCTCGGGCTCGTACTCGGCGAACCACGCGGCCTTGCGATTGATGTTCCGGCTCGACTCGATGAGGATCGCCGCGTCGACGAGCGAATGCGAGATCGCCTGGAAGGTTCCGATCAACTGCCCGAAAGCTTTGCGCGAGTTCGCGAAGTCCACCGCGAGACGGATGGCCGCATCACCCGAGCCGACCAGCGCGGCGCCGGTGAGAAGTTTCCACAGTCCGACCGCCCTGCGGTACGCGAGCACCGCTCCGTGGCCGGAGGCGAGCACCTGCCGATCCGACCGCGCTGCCAGATCCCACCACGCGAGCGGGGACTCGCCGATATTCGGCTCGGGACGCACGTGTTCCGGCGCGGGTATCAGGACCAACTCGTCACCCTCCAGCACCAGCGCGATATCCGCGACAGCACCGGCAGGCACGAGCTGGCTCCCGGCCTCGTGAGCGGGCCGAAGTGCGATCGTCGCGATTCGAGTGCCGTCGATGATCGACCGCAGCGGATTGTCCGGCCCGTCCGCGACCGACTCGGCGATCAACCGCGCGGCGGCGATCGATTCGACGAGAGGAATCGGGGCCAGGTGCGCGCCGTACTGTTCGGCCACCAGGACCAGATCGATCGCCGTGGCGCCGTCACCACCGTGAGACTCGGCAACGGCCATCGAGACCACTCCGATTTCCAACGCCCGGTTCCATACCACGCGGTCGAATCCAACCTCGGCGGCCCGAACGACCTCACTGGGCGACACCGCGCCGAAGAAGTCGGCGAACGCCTCACTCACAGCCCTCTGCCCGTCGTCCAACGTGTAATCGTTGCGACGTAGCGTGTGTTCGAGGCCGTCCGCCATGACGAGTCACCCATTTCAGCATCGTTACGAAATAATGAACCATCATTCAAGCAGATGGTTTTGCGATTTAAAAGGATGAACGTGAAACCGTCTCCAGATGCCGAGCACGGATCGACATCACGCTCAGTCTCTCATTGTATTGTTCATCATACTGAACTATCGTTCACTCATACCTGATGGGCAAGGACGCACTCAGCGAATCGAGGAACTATGAACGAGGCAGTCATCGTCAGCGCAGTCCGCACTCCCATCGCGACAGCGCGAAAAGGAACGCTGAAGGACACCCCCGCCGAGGTACTCGCGACTCACATCCTGTCCGAGGCGATCCGCCGCGCCGGCATCCCCGGGGAAGCCGTCGACGACGTCATATTCGCTGAATCACTGTATGGCGGAGGCGATCTGGCCCGATACGCGGCAGTCTCGCTCGGTCTCACACGGGTACCGGGCCAGGCCGTGAACCGCCATTGCGCAGGCAGCTTGACCGCGGTCGCCAACGCCGCGGGCTCCCTCCGATCCGGCATGGATCGCGTCGTCGTCGCCGGAGGCGTCCACTCCTTCTCGACCAGCCCCGCGCTGACGTGGCGCGTTCCCGGCACCGACGAGACCGAGAAGCGGATTCCGCCGACTTTCCCGTACACGGCCGACGCGACCGACGACACCAGTCTCTCGGTCGGTTGGAATCTCGCGGTCAAGTACGGGCTGAGTCGCGAGCAGCTCGACGAGTGGGCGGTTCGCTCGCACGCCCGGGCGATCTCTGCGATCGACGCCGGTGTCTTCGATGACGAGATCGCCCCGTTGAAGGTCGCCCGACCCGACGGCACCGTCGTCGAATTCGCCGTCGACGAACACCCGCGTCGCGACACCACCCTCGAGAGGGTTGCCGGCCTGAAGCCCGTCCACCCCGAGATCGAGGGCTTCTCGATCACCGCGGCCAACGCGAGCGGCATGAACGACGCGTCCGCCGCTCTCACGCTGACCTCCTCGGACTACGCCCGCGACAACGACCTCACCGTCCTCGGCACCATCCGCTCCTGGGCCTCGATCGGCGTCGATCCGAAGTACACCGGCGACGGCGGTCTCGCGGCCATCGCCCCGGCACTGGACCGCGCCGGTCTCTCGCTCGCGGATGTCACCCTGTGGGAGATCAACGAGGCGTTCGCTTCGGTTCCCGTCGCGGCGTGCCAGGAGCTCGGGATCGATGAGCAGATCGTCAACATCTACGGCAGCGGGTGCAGTCTCGGACACCCGATCGCGGCCAGCGGCGCACGCATGCTGACCACGCTGGCGCACGAATTGCGCCGCCGCGGCGGCGGCATCGGAGTGGCGACGATGTGCGCGGGCGGCGGACAGGGCGGCGCGGTCGTCATCGAGGTCTGATCCGACGCGCCCGACGACCACCGACTATCGAAAGAGTACTGATGGAACTGAAGAACACCTCCGCCCTCGTCTGCGGCGGAGCGGGCGGCTTCGGCGAGGCGACGGTTCGCCGGCTCGTCGCGGCCGGCGCGCATGTCGTCATCGCCGACCTCGCGGAGGAGAAGGGCAAAGCGCTCGAGTCCGAATTGGGCAGTCGCGCACGCTTTCTGGCTACCGACGTGACCAGCGAGAGCAGTGTCCAGGCCGCGGTGGACGCCGCGGTCGAGACCGCGCCGCTGCGATCCTGCGTCATCGTGCACGGCGGCCCGGCGGCCGCCAAGCGAATCGTCAACCGCAAGGGCGAGCCGTACTCGCTGGAGACCTTCCGTCGCACCGTCGATGTGTTCCTCTCCGGAACGTTCAATGTGCTCAGCAAGGCCGCGGCGGCGATGAGCACGAGCGAACCCACGAACGACGACCAGCGGGGCGTCATCGTCTCGACGGCCAGCATCGCGGGCTTCGAGGGTCAGGTCGGTCAAAGTGATTACTCGGCCGCGAAGGGCGGTGTCATCGGCCTCACCCTGACCGCAGCGCGCGATCTGGCCCCGGTCGGGGTCCGCGTGATGTGCATCGCTCCGGGTACCTTCTACACCCCGGCGTACCAGATGGACGAGGAAGAAGCTCAGAAGCGCTGGGGTCCGACAGTTCCCAATCCGAAGCGAATGGGCCACGCCGACGAGTACGCCGCGCTCGCTCAGCACGTCATCGAGAACGACTATCTGAACGGCACGGTTATCCGCATCGACGGCGCGCTGCGCTTCAACATCTGATCCACACACCACAGGAACGAGCTCCGCACTCATGGGTCTGCCCATCACACGAACCGACCGGCGATACGGCACGGTAGGTGCCCTCATTCTGCGCTCGGGCATCGGCGCGACGATGATCGCACACGGCGTCAAGCACGGCCGCAGCATCGACGGCACCGCCGGATGGTTCGGGTCGATCGGTTTCCGGCATCCACGAGTACAGGCGCAGGCGAGTGCCGTGGTCGAGGTCGGAGCCGGTGCGGCGCTGATCCTCGGAGCCGGTACATCGCTGGCCGCCGCCGCCGTCGTCGCGACGATGGCGGTCGCGGCGCGTTCGGTCCACCTGGCGAACGGATTCTTCATCACCGCGGAGGGTTACGAGTACGTCGGGAATCTGGCCGCCGCCGCCACTGTCCTGGCCGAACTCGGTCCGGGCCGGTGGAGCATCGACCACAAGCTCGGAATCGACCGTGCCCTGGCGGGCAGAACCGGCGTCGCCATCGCGGTCGGCGTGGGTCTTGCCGCCGCTACGGCGCAGCTGGCCGCCTTCTACCGCCCCGGCATTCCCGACGAAACGCCGCTCGTCGCGGTGAACGGAGTCGGCGACGACCGTGGGTGACACACTCCGCGATCGACTACTCACCGAATTGGAGGGATTGCAAAGGGGTTCCAATCCCTTTGTCCCGCAGCGTCTTTCAGGCGGCGCGAAATTCCGGTCCACCCAGGAGCGAGGCGCGAGTTACCGCAGGTACGGGCAACTGTTCGCACGGGTGCAGCAGGCCGACCCGGACGACCCGCTCATCGAGGAGATCGCGGACGAGGTGCTACCGGGGTGGCGCCGAGCCGAACAGTCGGCGAGCGATGATCCGGGCGGCAGGCCACAGGATCTATCGACCGAATGAGGCGGGCTGTTGCGCGCCCGAGCGATAGAACAACACCTACCGCGATCACTCGGGTGCGCAACAGTCCGTCCTGACCTCTCCGATGATGCGGTCACGGCACGTGCGGATTCGATGATTCGGCGATCGACGTCGGCATCACGGGGGCAACCCCGACCGCACAGGCGCGGAGCTCAGCTGCGCGCACGGGACAAATGAATCAAAATGTAGACAATTGAATGATCGTTCGGATACGTTCATGTTGCTATCCGGCGGCAGATCCAGACCTGCCGCCCGCGTGGAACAACGGAGTCGATACCTTCTGAACTCACGTCGGACCGTGCGGAATCACCAACGAATCAGGAGTCGAACCATGACCGCGGCGGCCTCATCTACCCAACGACCTGTTTCGGTGGCCGACGAGGTGCGGGCCGCGCGACGGGTTTTCGATTCGGGAAAGACCCGCGCGCTGTCCTGGCGCGTCGAACAACTGCGCGCTCTGGAAACAATGCTCACCGAGCGTTCGGGAGAACTCGAACAGGCGCTGCTCCATGATCTCGGCCGTAAACCCATCGATGGCTACATAGCCGATATCTACTCGGTCCGGACCGAATCCGCGTACGTCCGAAAGAACCTCGGGAAATGGACCCGGGATCGCCGGGTACGGACGCCGTTGTCGATGGGCCCCGGGCGCGCTCGGGTACATCGCCAGCCGCTCGGGACAGTGTTGATCATCGCGCCCTGGAACTATCCTCTGCACTTGGCCCTCATGCCGTTGATCGGCGCCCTCGCGGCGGGCAACACGGTGGTGTTGAAACCCAGCGAATTGACACCTCGATGCTCCGCGGCGCTGGCGGACCTGCTGCCCCGCTATCTCGACGCCGACGCCGTGCGAGTCGTGGAGGGCGGTGTCGAGGAGACGACCGCGTTGCTGAACGAGAAATTCGACCACATCTTCTTCACGGGCAACGAGACCGTCGGCAAAATCGTCATGGCGGCCGCGGCGAAGACGCTCACTCCGGTCACCTTGGAACTGGGCGGCAAGTCACCGGTGTGGGTCGATGACACCTTCCCCATCGAGAAGGCCGCCGACTGGATCGCCTGGGGAAAGTGCACGAACAACGGCCAGACCTGTGTCGCACCGGACTACGTCCTCACCACACCCGACGTCGCGCCCCGGCTCGTCGACGCGTTGCGCGACTCGATCCGTCGCCTCTACGGCGACGACCCGAAATCGAATCCCGACTACAGCAGAATCGTCAACGAACGCCACACCGCGCGCCTGATCGGACTTCTCGAATCGGGGACCGTGGCGCTGGGCGGCGCGCATGATCTCGGTGACAAATACATCGAGCCGACCGTCCTCGTGGATGTCGCCGCCGACTCACCGGTCATGCGCGAGGAGATCTTCGGACCGATACTCCCGATCGTCACGGTCGAGAATCTCGACGAAGCGGTGGCGACCATCCGCGCCGGTAGCCATCCCTTGGCGGCCTACGCGTTCACCACCTCGGAGGCGGTGCAGGCCACACTGGTCCGAGAGACATCGTCCGGTTCGCTGACGATCAACGCGCTCATGCTCCAACTGGGCATACCCGACCTCCCCTTCGGCGGGGTCGGCGCCAGCGGAATGGGCTCATATCACGGCGAACACAGCGTTCGCGTATTCAGTCACGAGCGTTCGATCTTTCGACGCGGCAACTTCTCCGACTTCCTGCTGCGCATCGCGCGACCGCCTTTCACCGAACGCAGCGAGAAGCAGCTGCGGCGTTAGGGGCGCGAAGCGGTCTCCAGTCGGCGAAGCACGAGACGAACGGCGAGCGACGCCCGGTCGCCCTCGCTCCGGAAGGCATGTGGAATGAATGAAATCTTCGTGGGCGGACCCTATTTCGATGATCTCGAGCACGGCGCGATCTTCGATTCGGCACCGGCGGTAACCCTCACCAGCGGCCTGGCCGCGATACACCAGGCGATTGTCGGCGACCGTCTGCGTCTGCCCCTGGACGCACCGACCTCCGAGAAGGTCACCGGCGTGTCCACCTCGGTCGCGCACCCCGGCCTGGTGTGGGATATCGCGATCGGCCAGTCGACGGCGGCGACCCACCACGTGAAGGCGAACCTCTTCTATCGCGGCCTGCGATTTCACCGATTTCCCGTGCTCGGGGACACGCTGACTACGCGGACCGAGGTGGTAGGGCTGCGGGACAACAGTCGACGGCCCGGGCGTGCGCCGACAGGTCTCGCCGCGCTGCGCGTCACCTCCGTCGACCAGCACGATCGCACCGTCCTGGACTTCCACCGATGCGCCATGCTGCCGGTGAACCCCGAGGCGGCACTGGACCGACCGGTGCACTCCGACGATCTGTCCACGATCGGGACGACCGCGACCGCGCCACCGACGCCGACGGCAGACTGGAAACTCGACGCGTTCCGTACGCGGCTGCCCGGCCCGCACTTCACACCGGGGTTGGTCGGCTCGATCTTCCACAGCAGCGGCGACGTCGTCTCCAACGCACCGGAACTCGCACGGCTCACACTCAATCTCGCCGCCGTACACCACGACGAACGCGTAGGCGCCGAGGGCAGATTGGTCTACGGTGGCCACACCATCGGCATCGCACTGGGCCAGGCGACACGCGCACTGCCGAATCTGGTGACGGTGCTGAGCTGGGAATCCTGCGACCACACGGGCCCCGTCCACGAGGGCGACACTCTGACCAGCGCAGTCGAGGTGGAAGGCGCCGAGCCGCACGGATCGGGCACCGCGCTGCGGTTGCGTTCGATCGTGCGCGCCCACAACGCGACCGCGGCGGACCGCCCGGTTCTGGACTGGCGATTCACAGGATTGATGGCATGACACACGACAAGTCGAACCGCCCCCTGGCCGGTCTGAGAATCATCGAGGTATCGAGTTTCGTCGCCTCGCCGCTGTGCGGGCTCACGCTGTCGCAACTCGGCGCCGACGTCATTCGCGTCGATCCGATCGGTGGCGGCGCGGACAAGAACCGATGGCCGGTGACCGACTCCGGGGACAGTATCTACTGGACCGGTCTCAATCGCGGCAAACGTTCGATCACCTGCGATATGCGACACCCCGAAGGGCAGAAGCTGGTACAACGGCTGATCACCGAATCCGGTACGGGCGGGGGCATTCTCGTGACCAATATGGGTGGTCGCGACTGGCTGAGCCACCCGGTGCTGAGCGAACTGCGCTCCGATGTCATCACCCTCGAGATCACCGGCACCCGCGACGGACGAGCAGCGGTGGACTACACGGTCAACGCCGCGACCGGGTTCCCCTCGATCACCGGTCCGGTCCGGGATACCGACCCCGTCAACCATGTCCTGCCCGCATGGGACGTGTCCTGCGGCTTGTACGCCGCGCTGGCGATCGTCGCCGCGGTCCGGCACCGTGACACGACCGGGCTCGGAACCGAGATCACGCTACCGTTGGCCGATGTGGCGCTGGCGATCTCAGGGTCTCTCGGGTATCTCACCGAGGTCCAGGTCAACGGATCAGGACGCGAATCCACCGGCAACGCCGTGTATGGAACCTATGGCTGCGATTTCGTCACCGAGGACTCGCAACGGTTCATGGTCGTCGCGCTGACCCCCCGCCATATGCGTGATCTGGTGCGACTGACCGGACAGGGTGCGGTGGTGGACGCACTCGAAGCCGGTCTGGGTGCCGACTTCTCGAAAGACGCGGACCGCTATCGCCACCGCGCCGTCCTGAACGCGCTATTCGGCAGCTGGTTCGCCGAACGCACCGGCGCCGAAGTCGCCGCCGCGTTGGAGAACAGTTCGGTGCTGTTCGAACGGTATCGGACCTTCGAAGAAGTCGTCGGCAGCGGAGAACTCGAGGCCAACCCACTGTTCGCTCCCCTCGAACAGCCCGGCATCGGCACGTACCGTGCCGCCGGACTTCCCGCCAGGTTCGACGGAAGCCATCTGTCTGCCGACGCGGCGCCCGCGCTGGGAGCCGACGGCGCGGAAGTCGTCCGGAGCCTGCTCGGGTACTCACAGCACGATATCGATGAGCTGATCGAAAGCGGTTGTCTGGGAACGTCGGAGGACGAGCGGCTGTCCCGCTCCCCCGCGGGCCATCCGTAGCCGGTTCACCTCGGCCCCGTTCATCCACGCACACCGAACAGGAGTAACGATGCCTTCCGCACTCGTCATCGACGAACTCGTCGCATTCTTCGCAGGGGTGGTCTCGTGACCGGCGTTTTCGGCTCGCTCGACGAGCTTCGCGCCGCGCTCGGTACGAAAATCGGCCCCAGCCCGTGGCTTTCGGTGAGCCAGCGACGCATCAACGAATTCGCCGATGTGACCGAAGACCACCAGTGGCCGCATGTCGACATCGAACGCGCGGCCGCGAGCCATTTCGGCGGCACCATCGCGCACGGATTCCTCACCTTGTCGCTGATCCCACGATTCAACGCACAGCTGTGCCGCACCGATTTCGGAAGCGCACGCGTCAACTACGGACTGAACAAAGTGCGATTCCCCACCACGGTTCCAGCCGAGGGCAGACTCCGCGCGTACGCCGAATTCCTCTCGCTGGAGCCGAGCTCCACGGGGCACCTGCTCACAACCCGCTTCTCTGTCGAATTGGAGAACGCGTCGAAGCCCGCGTGTGTCGCCGAGATGCTCACCCTGCTGGTGCCGTGATTCCCCGCTGACCGAAAAGACAGTAGAACGATTCGGCGATGCGGTCGGTGATATGCCGACCGCATCGCCGATATGCTACGACTGTGCCCGGGGGCTCACTGTCCGTTCAATCGCGTCAATTCCGCGCCGATTCGCGTGTTGCCGCTGGCGCTGATTCCGAACAGCGTCCTGGTCTCGCTCGACATCGCTTCGATGGTCTTCGGCGGCAGGGTCATCGACCAATTCATCTGCTGTCGCAGAAAGTCCACCGAGTAGTAGGCGAACAGCATCGCGCGCTGCTCGTCGGCGGTGACATTCGACCCGGAGGTATGCCACACCCGGCCGTCCATCGCGATCATCGAACCGGCCGCCGCCGAGTATGCCTGCATCCTGTCCGCCGCGTCGGCGGGCAGGTCGGCCTTTCGACTGAAGTGATGACTGCCGGGCAGAAAGCGAGTGGCGCCGTTCGCTTCGTGTACGTCGTCGAGGCACCAGATGATGTTGATCGCCCAGGGCTGCACCCACGGCTCGGGGACCACCAGAGCCTGATCGGAATGTATGCGCATCGCCCCGGATCCGGGCAGGGCGATGTTCGCCGTGAAGTTGGAAACCAGCTCGGGGGTATCGAGGACACTTCGAACGAGCGCCAAGGCCGCCGGGTGTTCGAGGAGATCGATGAAGTACCGATCGACAGCGGGCAGGTTGTACACCCGAACATTTCGATCATTGGGGTCGAGATGCGAGGCCGACACACCCGCCGCGGCCTGCGCCTCGGCCGCCTTCCAGAGCAAGTCCTTGCCCAGAGCGACCTGATCGGCCGTCAGCACATCGGGCACCACACACCAACCGTGTTCCCGCAGTGATGTCTCGGCTTCGGCCAGCGCGTCGGCTGCCTGTGTCTGCGGGCCGACTGTCGTCTCTCCCATGAAATTGTTCTCCCTCTGAAGTGTTTGCTACGGGGACGGTGTACGTGCCGAAAGTCAGCCGCCCGGCTCGGAATTCCGCCCGACCGGGGACCTGGATGCGGCGACACCGCACCTCGGCGAAGTCACGAACGTGAGAGCAGTGACATTCGCACCCGTTCCTCTGCCGTTCGAATGCCGCGGGCGTCGGGCACGACAGGACGCCCCTTCATTCTGTGTCGGAAGCCACATCGGCTCCAATACCCTTTGTCATCCCGATCGGTTATGGACGCGAAGGCGACCGCGACACCCCGCACGACACCCGCCCTGGTTCGGCACGTCCACGCAACTCGACCGAGCGCCGGGTTGCGCCCCCAGGCGGACTCCCTCAGAGACGACCGGGCACCTTCGTCGGTGCAGACCGACCCTTATACACCGAGACCCGCCGCGCCCCCGGGACGTCGGATTCCGACCGCACCGGCAAGAACACGATGCTGCGACGAACAAAAAGCATGTCACCACCTGATTCCGCCGGCGGCAGGATCTCGTCGTGGTAGAAGCCCGTACGAATTTCCTGCTGCCCCCGGGCGACGAAAATCCACGACGAGGATGCCAGCACCCGATCCGCCCCACGGCTCAGATCCGGGATACCGGTGAGATGCGTCCCCTCCGGCGAATTCGCGGCGAATTCGGTCAGGGCGGCGCGACCCTCGACGAGGTCCCGCTCCGGGATCTCGAGACAGCCGTCCGCGACGAACAGTTCGCTCCACTCCTCGGCGCGGCGCTGGTCGATCAAACGCCCGTAGCGTGCCAGCAATCCGTGCACAGCGACCGAGTCGATCTCCATGCGATCCTCCCTCCGACCCAGCCCGCGATGAGGCAGGCCCGATCAATAGTCATCCTGTACGTTCATTTCCCGGTGAGGTCGCTGCCTTGTCGGCGGCACCGTGCAGCAGGTCCAGTGGCGCGTGGTTGGCCCAGCCGTAGTCGGGCCAGTTGAACCAGCCGGCCGATGCTTTGGTGCCGCCGTCGGGATGCAGCGTCGACCCGGTGATGTAGGACGAGAGCGCCGAAGCCAGGAACACCACGCTGTTCGAGATATCGGTGACGTCGCCGACCCTGCCCATCGGGACCGCGACCCGCACCCCGACGGGGTCTTCGAACGCGTTGTCGGGGTGGCTGATGCGTTCCAGGTTGGGCGTGGGCACGTAGTCGGGTGCGATGTTGTTGACCCGGATCCGGTCGGGAGCGAGTTCCACCGCCATGGTGCGGGCGAATTGCTCCACCGCGGCCTTGGCCGCGGTGTACACCGCGAAACCGGGTGCGGCCCGGTGCGCTTCGATGGTGGTGAGGTTGATGATGCTGCCGCCGCGTCCGCCCGCGCGCATGCGCGGTATCGCCAGTGAACAGGTGTGCAGCACATGGGTGAGGTTGGTGCGTATCACCGCGTCCCAGCCCTTGGCGTTGGTCTCGCTGAAGGGCGCGCGGAAGGTGCCGCCGACCACGTTGACCACGATGTCCAGGCGTCCCCATCGAGTGTCGGTGGCGTCGAAGAGCGCGGCGAGGACATCGGGATTCCTCGCGTCACCGACTCGTGTGAGGATGTCGAGGCCGCGTTCGGTCGCGACCCGGACCAGCGCCTCGGTGGCGTCGGGGTCGGTGTCGAGTACCGCGACTCGCACACCGTTGGCGGCGAGGTCGGTGACAATCGCCCGACCGAGCCCGCCCGCGCCACCGGTCACGACAGCGACCGTGCCGTCCAGTCCCGCGCGCTGTTCGAACCAGCCGTTCACGTGACCGACGCGAGATAGGTGGTGCCGAAGCCCTCGATGAAATCCAATGTCTCCCGGTACTCGCGGGTCCGGTTCGAGATCACGATCCAGTCCACTCCGGCTTCGCCCAGTTCGGCCAATGCCGCGGTATGGCGCTCCACGTCGACCGTCGGTTCGGTGATGGACTCGTCGCTGTAGGAATAGACCACATCGATATGGTCGGTCCGCCCGGCCTCTTGCGCATGGGCTCTGATCTCGGTGATCTTGCGCGCCAACTCCGGCACCGACCCCAGCGACGGCGTGCGCGCGGTGGTGGCCAACTCGGCGCCGCCGCTCATCGGGATCCAGCCCTGTGCCCGCTCGGCCACCCGGCGACGACTCAGCGCGGAATTGCCGCCGATCCACAACGGAATCGGCTGCTGGGGTGGTCGCGGTCGCGCGATGACGTCGCGCGCGCTGAAGTGACGGCCGGTATAGCTGAACGGCTCACCGCTCCAATGCCGCGGCAGCACATCCAGGGCCTCGTCGAACAAGATGTTGCGTTCCTCGAAATCGACGCCGAGGGCATGGAACTCGCTCTTCTGATAACCCGTACCCAACCCGACGGTTACCCGCCCACCTGACAGGATGTCCAGCGAGGCGGCGGTTTTCGCCAGCAGCATCGGATTGCGATACGGCGCCACCGTCAGATACGTGATCAACCGCAACCGCTCGGTCGCCGCCGCTACGAACGCCAACCCGATGAATGGATCCAGCGTCTGATGACCCCCCGCGGCCAGCCAGCGGGCGCCCGGCGCCGGATGCTCGCTCAACGAGAAGCCGTCGAACCCGTTCCGCTCGGTCGCCGCGGCGATCTCCGGCAACGGACCCGCGTCGAGCAGATCGCCCTCGTACCCGGCCGTCTCCGGATAGTGATATATGAATCGCATCGACTCCCTAACGTCCCGTCCGGCTCACCGCGATGCGCTGATCACTGTGCCGCAATCGACTTCTTCATGCCTTCGAGACCTACCAGAACCGGGAATCCGGCTTCTGTGATGGCGTGGCCGTGGCCCAATGAATGGATATCGAAGACGGACTGCACCGCCGTCGTGAACCCCTGGACGTCGAGCGTCTGATTCACCGCCCGTTTCGCCATTCTCAACGCGAACGGATGTTTGCTCGCGATCTCGCTCGCGAGCTGCCGCGTCGCCGCGTCCAACTCCGCGAGCGGAACAACCCGATTGACCATGCCGACCCGCAATGCCTCCTCCGCGGTCACCGGTCGGCCGGTGAACAGGATCTCTTTGGCCAGGCGTGCGCCGAGTTCCCAGGTATGTCCGTGGTATTCGACGCCGCCGATACCCATGGCGACGACCGGGTCCGAGAACTTGGCGTTGTCCGCGGCAACGATCAGATCACACGGCCATGCCAGCAGCAGACCGCCCGCGATACAGGCTCCCTGCACCGCCGCGATCGAGGGTTTCGGAATGTTGCGCCACTTCAGGGAGTAACCGACGTATCGGCGAGCCTCGAACTCATACACTTCGGCGACGGTCCACTTGTCCGACCGAGCGCGTCCGGAAGAGGCGGCGAGGTCGTGACCGGAGGAGAAGTGCTTGCCATTGGCCCGCAACACGATCACCCGCACGTCCGGATCGTCGGCCGCCGCGGTCCAGAGACTGTCGAGCCGATCCAACAACTCGGGGTTCTGGGCGTTGGCGACGTCCGGACGATCGAGGCTGATCGTGGCGATTCCCTCTGACACCTCATAGGTGACCAGTTGGTCGGACATCGTTCTCCAATCTATCGAGAAGACGCGGATTCGAACGTCTTCAGGGAAAGCGCCGGACCCGGCACCGTCGGGCGAGCCCACGTCAGCCGCCTCCGGCCCGGGTCATCGCTCTCGTTCATTCCGTGGGCCATCACGATCTGCTCCGGACTCAGTGGTCCTCCGACTCGACCCCGCGGCGGGTTCGCGCGGCCTACTCGATCGATTTCTCGCGCTCGCGCCTATGGACTTGCGAGAAAATAGCTGTACCTTAAGTACGGTACCGCCAACAGTATCAGCTCTCATTTCTGATCCGATAACTTGTCCCCATATGTTGAACATCTCATCCCAGGAGGTAGCCATGCCCTCGCGCGAGCTTTCTTTCCCGGTGTTCGATGCCGACAGTCACTCCCGCGAGCTCGGGAGGCGTTGACCGAGTCTCCGTCCGTTCACCGCGAGGGCGTCGCCGGTTACGGCCGAGTCAGCAACCGTACCGAGATCGCGATTCGGAATGAATCGATACTCGAAGCGGCTTGATTCCACCCGCGGGCTCACCACGGATTCCGCACCGCACGGACAGTCGGCACGGCCGACCAGCGACCGCTCCACGAACACGTTCACCTGAGCGGCTCTCGCGACAAAAGACCTACCCAGCGCTGTTGCAACGCTTTTCGCGACGACAGCCACCCTATGAGGAAAGCGACGATGACGTCCACCACCACATCCCCGACCATCCCCTCGCCAGCGCCCGGACCGGCGGCGGCCCCGTGGTACACCCGGCTCTGGGCGCGCCAACTCGACCGATATCCGGACAACCGGGAACGACGGACGTATCTGGGGATCGTCCTGCTCATCACCATCATGCTGTATTACCTGACCTACGTGCAGGGCACCGTCGCGGCTCAGATCATGCGCGAGTTCGGATTGACTTTCACCCAGTACGTCTATGTGGGAGTGGTCGGCGCACTGGTCGGCGCGGTCGCCGCGTTCGGAACGGGGCTCGCCGATCGGTGGGGACGGTCGAACGTCGTCCTGGGTTCGATGCTGATCACCGTTCTCCTGATCGCCTTCGGCCTGCCGAACGCGGGCAGCAAGACCGGCTACTACGTCATATTCGCGCTGGTGAGCGTGGCCGAAGGCGTCGCGCTCGTGGCGAGCCCGGCACTGGTCCGCGACTTCTCGCCACAACTCGGGCGTGCGAAGGCCATGGGTTTCTGGGTTTTGGGACCCGTACTGGGCAGCATCGCCGCGACACAGGTATCCAGCCGCACCCTGGGTAGCCACCCGGAATGGCGCTGGCAGTTCTACGTCGCGGGCGCCGCGGGCCTCGTCGTGTGGGCGGTGGCGGTGATCGGGCTTCGTGAACTGTCCCCGAGGCTGCGTGACCAGCTCATGGTTACCGTGAAGGACCGTACGCTCATCGAAGCCAAGGCCGCGGGGATCGACCCCGAGGAAGCGGTGCACGGGCATTGGCGTCAGATGCTGCGCCCGGACATCGTCTTGTCTTCGGTCGCAGTCGGCCTGTACCTGCTGTTCTATGCCGTGGCCGCCGGATTCCTCGTGGTGTACCTGGTTACCGTGTTCGGGCAGACAGAAGCCCAGGCGAACGCGGTGGTGAACTGGTACTGGATCCCGATGGCCATCGCGCTCATCGTCTCGGGGGTCCTGTCGGACCGGATCCGGGTACGCAAACCCTTCATCGTCTTCGGCACGCTCGTGAGTGTGGTCGGCCTGTTCTTCTTCGCGCAGGCCGCCACAGATCCCGAAGCAACGATCGGTTCGATAAAGTTGTATCTGGCGATCGCCGGCCTCGGTCAGGGTCTGATGAACGCGACCTGGATGGCGGGGTTCACCGAAACCGTCGAAAAGCGCAATCCCGCTGCCACCGCGACCGGTCTGGCGGTCTGGGGATCTACGACCCGCCTCATCTTCACTGCCGCTCTGGCCATCTTCCCGTTCGCCGTGTCCGCCACCACGACTCTGGTCGAGGACGGACCGCGAATGCAGGAGATCTCGACAACGTACGCCGGCCAGCTCGCGGTGCTTCAGACCGTGGATCCCGCGACATTGGCGGCAATGGGCGCCAATCCGAACGATGTCGGAGCGCAGGCGAAGGCACTCGCCGCTCTGAGCGGTAAATCGGAGGCCGACATCACCAAGGTGATCACCCTCAACGCCACCTACTCCGAGCAGCTCATCACCGCCTCGGCCATCGACCAGGCCGTTCTCACCAAGATGTTCATCGATCCCACGAACTCGCAGGCGGCTGCCGAAGCCGTCCAGCAGCTCGCCGGCAAACTCGGCATCACGCCAGACCAAGCCGGGGCGCGACTGCAGGCGTTGGCCTCTGTGCCCGTGCCCGACCTCGTCTTCCTCCAGGCCAACGGCCCGGTCGTCCAGCAGGCCGGAGCGCGGCTCCAGTCGATATCGCAGATCCCCGCGGCCGACCTGGCCTTCATGACCGACCGCGGCGCCGCGGTACAACAAGCCAGCGTCGACAACCCGAAACAGTGGCGGAACTGGTGGTGGACCTGCCTCATCGGGCAACTCCTGTTCTTGCCGAGTCTGTTTCTGCTGACAGGGCGCTGGAGCCCGAAGCGAGCTCGTGAGGACCAGCTCGAACACGACCGCTTGGTGCAGTCGGAACTCTCGCGACTGCACGCTCGCGCGTAGCAACCACTCGACATCGCGAAGGCCGAAGGTCGGGATCAGCGGGATCGCTCCCGATGATCCCGGCGGTGTCGGCCATCACGTGTCGTCTCCGCAGCCACAGCGCGGACACTTGCGAACCCATCCCCCGAACCGACCGGGTCGAACACGCACTGCCCCTTGGCCTCGCGAAGACGTGGGCACGTAAGGCCAACTACAGTATTATTTACGGCCGAACAACGAGATCCGAGTTCGAGGGATGCGATTTGGCGGATCGACTCGCGCAGTAGGGTGCGCGAGCAGCCACAGCCCCGGGCCGACGAACGTTCCGATCACCCGGTCGAATATCCACCAATGCCAACCGAAGGGATTTCAGTGGCTAGCGACAGTGTCGCAACCGACACACCGAAGCGTCCGCGTCGCCGACGAGGGTCGATCAATGCGGACGACATACTCGATGCGGCATTCTCGCTCGCGGCCGAAACGTCGCTGGACAGCCTGACGATGCCATCGCTGGCGGCGCACCTGAAAGTCGGAGTGACCAGTATCTACTGGTACTTCCGCAGCAAGGAATATCTGCTGGACGCGATGACCGATCGCGCCCTGGAACGGTACAGCATCGGAATCCCCTTCATCTCCGCTGCGAGCTGGGACCGGTCGCTACGCGAGCATGCACGCACGATGAGGCGGCTCTTTCGCGAAGATCCCGTGTTGTGCGACTTGGTCATCATGCGCACCACCACCTACGGTGCGAGTAGCAACCAGGTGGTGATGGAGCGATTCGAAGCGGTCCTGACGACACTGATCGAAGTCGGATTTCGGCCGAAGGACGCGCTCGACATCTACTTCTCACTCGCTATGCACACCCGCGGACTCGCGATGCTGGAACGTCGACAGGACATGGACCGGGAAGCCGGTATCCAGACTCCCGAGATGGTCGACAGGGACAAACTACCGACACTGACCAAGCTTATGAAACAGGGTCATACGATTGGCTTCGTCGAAGAGGATACCTTCGAATACGGCTTGGACTGCTTCATCGAACATGCGCAGAAGACTCTGCAAAAAACGCAGCAGGCAGCGATCACGCGCCGCGAACGGCGAAAAAAGTAGCTTTCGCGTCCACGGGAATCCATGCCGCGTCGAGCAATTGATGATCGGCGTTACCGTAGCGGCGGCCGAGATCTCGACTCGGCCGAGCTGAGTGGAACCGCGTCTCGCACTCGGTTTGCGTTGTCCGGCAAGGGCTTCCGATCCGAGCGTAGAGTCCGCTCGGCTGTCGCGCTCACGACCGGCGATACGACAGCATATGCCAGGTATTTGCCAAAATGCCGCGAGGAGCCTCGGTGGCGGCCGAGTTCGATGACAGCTTCGTGATGGCCGAGTCCATGCCGAGCACCTTCCCCGCATCGCAATCGCGGAATCCCGCTTCACTGCAATAAAAGTGGGGGTCTCCGCCACATCGGCGCTTCGGTCGACACGGAGATCGTCGCTCCTGGTCAAGAAGATACTGTAAATATTATCGTATCATGATCTACAATAGCTGAGCTTCGGTACCTGTACTGCACGGTTCGAGATACCCGACCGCAGCGCTACCGGGCAACCCGGCGCCGACCTCGCACCGACAAGCGCGCCCGGATGAGCGATCCTCGCTCGATGACCGATAGGTCGAATCGTCCTCGAAGAAGAATTCCTCTGCGCTACAGAGGAATTGACCGATTAGAAGGCATACATGAGTAGCAATCCGCCGATCCCCACGAAGCCCGACGACGTGACCGCGAGTTGGTTGTCAGCTGTCCTCACCGACACCGCAGCCGATGTGATCGTCGACGAGGTTCAGGTCACCGCGGTCGGCACCGGTCAGACGGGCGCCACATATCGCGTGCAGGCACGCTATGGGAACCAGCAGCCGGGATTGCCTGACAGCTTCATCATCAAATTGCCCCACCAGGATCTGTCCGTCCGCGAGCGGGTGTCACCGAGCTACAGATCCGAGCATTCGTTCTACACCGATGTCGCCGACACGGTACGCGCGCCGGTACCGCAGTGCTACCACTGTGAGATCGACGAGACCGGCGCGGACTTCGTCCTCCTGCTCGAAGATCTCGCCCCCGCGGTGCAAGGTGACCAACTGGCGGGCTGCGACCTCGCGCAGGCCAATTTGGCGGTCGAGGCGCTCGCCGGACTCCACGGTCCGCGCTGGTGCGATCCGACATGGCTACAGTTTTCCGGCGCCACCATGCCGAAGCCGGATGCGGCATTCGCCAAAGGTATGGGCGACATCGCGAAAATGGCCGCGGACACGACTCTGGAAAAACTAGGTTCCGCAATGACCGTCGACGCCAGGGAGACGCTTCGCGAGACCAGCACTCTGGTGGCCGACTGGCTGATGCTCGAACCGGACCGGTACTGCCTTCTGCACGGTGACTATCGACTCGACAATCTGTTGTTCGATCCCGAGAACACCAGGGTCACCGTCGTCGACTGGCAAACCCTCACGGTAGGCCTACCGGCCCGCGACCTGGCCTATTTCATCGCCACCGGGCTTCACCCACAAACCCGGGCCGAAACAGAACAAGACCTCGTCCGTCGCTACCATCGCACGCTGGTCACCTATGGCATCGATGACTACAGCGAATCCGACTGTTGGCGCGACTATCGGCTCGGCCTTCCGCAAATTCCCTTGATCGCCAGTTTCGGCACCGCATTCTCCGCGTCGACCGACCGAGGCGACGGGATGATGGTCGCCATGCTCGAACGAGGCTGCCAGGCGATTCGCGAGTTGGGAACCTTGGAGCTGATACGAGAGCTCTCGTGACAGACGAACTCTCCCGCGACTGACAACCCATGTCGCGGACGGGTCTACCTGACAGACTTCCCATCAGCTCATCGGTGTGATCACTGCGGCGTTGTCTTGAACTATCAGATACTTAATTGAATAGATAGTCAGAATGTTGAACGTTCGCTCACGCAGTCGCCGGACGACCGGTACCGTGGGCCGCGAACCGCCAATGACGGCACATCGCGGTTCACGAACCCAGGCTCACATCCGCTGTATGGCACACCCCGACCTCGCATCCCGACGCGGACGTGGCCCTATCGATACGGGTGGGGCCTCCCACAGATAGTCGATACGGGTGGGGCCTCCCACAGATAGTCAGTCAGTGACAGAACATCGATTGTTTGGAAGTGGTTTCGAATATGAGTGAACACGTCGCGGTGGTTGTCGGAGGAGCATCGGGGCTGGGCCGAGCCACCGCTCGGGCGATGCATGCGCAGGGTTACCGCGTGACGGTGGCCGACCGCGATATCGAGGGCGCGACTGCCGTCGCAGCGGAATTCGGCGGAACCGCCACGGCAGTCGACGTGACCGACGAAGCACAGGTCGAAGCCTTGTTCTCCGACGTTCTGGCGCGCCACGGCGCCCTGCACGCGGTGGTCAATACAGCGGGCACGAGCGGACTGTCTCCGATCGTCGAGCACGACGTCGCCCACTGGCGCAAGATCGTCGATATCAACCTGGTCGGTGCTTTCATCGTGCTGAAACACGCCGGACGAGCGCTCGCCGACGGGGGCGTCCTGGTATCGATCACCTCGCTGAATGCCCGACAGGCGGGTGCCGGACTGTCCGCGTACTGCTCCGCCAAGGCAGGGCTGTCGATGCTCACGCAGGTCGCCGCCCTCGAGCTGGCTCCGAGGCGAATCCGGGTGAACGCGATAGCCCCGGGTCTGGTCATCACCCCGCTGAACGAAGCCATCGGGAAGATTCCGGGAATCACCGAGGACTACGTGGAGAATACGCCGCTCGGCCGTCCGGGTACGCCAGAGGAGATTGCCGCGGCAGCGATGTATCTGTGTTCCGAGCAGGCCGCCTGGATTACCGGCGAAGTTCTCGACATCAACGGTGGCGCACACCTGCAGCGCCACCCGAACCTGCAGAAGCATCTGTCAGCGCGCTGATGCGGGGCCGCGACTATCCGCGAAAGCCGTGAGAGCCGAATCGACGGCACCGAATGCCGCTGCTCTACCGCCGTCGCGCCCGAAAACCTGCCGCCGACACGGCGGCCCTGCGCCGGACCTACGGCTGAACGGACTACGACGACAGCGCCTGCGACGCGACGAGGTCGCGACGATCTGGGCGGAGGCGCTCGAAATCTTCGACCGATGCGATCGCTCGCAACCTGACATACGCGCCGATCCAGAATACTTTACAATGTTCAAATATATCGCGAGATGCGTCGCGCAGTGGTACCGAATGCGAAATCCACTGCTGCGCGACGTGGTCGGCGCGGAAGGCGCATTCGAACGAGGCGGCGCGGCCGTCCTGAGCCGATCGTCACGGATGCGTTCGACGCCGGACCCGCGGATGTGCGGCGGCTAGCACGCTATAGCCTTAGAAGTTCAATGTCCGGGGCCTGCCACGCGGCCACGAGACCCGACTGCTGGAGGCTGCTGACGGATGGGACGTCCGAAGGTTCCCCTGGTAGATCGCGATGAAGTGATCACCACGGCGTTGGGCATCATCGACGACGAGGGACTCGCAGCGCTCAGTCTTCGCAGGCTGGGCACCGAACTGGGAGTAACCGGCGCGGCGTTGTACCACCATTTCGCCGACAAGGAGGAGATCCTGCGCGGCGTGGCCGAACTCGTGCTGTCGCGAGAGGTCATCCCGAAGATCAGCGGTGCTACCTGGGAGGAGTACGTACTCCAGTCGGTGACGCGCTACCGCACAGCTCTGCTCGCCCACCCCAATGCGGCACCGCTCATGCAACCGCACGGGCAACAGGCGTTCGACAACCTCCCCCGCGAATACATCGTGACCCTGATGCTCGAAGCCGGGGTGCCCAGGCAGTTGTGCTATCCGATCATCGACAGCATGGAGATGATGGCCTTCGGCTCGGCGATGATGAACCCACGTCGCATGCCGTTACGCGAACGTCTCGCATTGCACGGCCGAAGCGAGCAACCCAACCTGCTGAAAGTCGTCAGGGCCACTCCGAAAGCGGCCGAGCGGCTGTTCCAACTCGAACTCGAGGCGCTCATGCTCGGATGGAAGACCCTGATCGCGAACAGTTGACGATCAGAGTCCAGCGACTCCACGACCGGCTTCCCGCACCGGGGGGCACTTCCGCCGCCACCCGAAACCAGCCGTCGACCGGCCGACCGGCATCGTCGACGTAGCCGCCGCACGGCGTCTTCGATGACCACGGACTCCGACCGATCGATATCGGAGGCCGAACTCCGCCCTCTCTGCGCGCCCGCTTACCGCCCGTCCTGTCCTCAGCCCGCACGCACCACACCTCCTAGGTCAGATCGACGGTTCGGCGGTGCCGGGTGGCACGAGTCGTCGGCTCGGTGCCGCCGAGCACTGTCCCGCTCCCGACACCCAGAGGTCCCCGGTACCGCACCGGGCAGAGCGACTAGACCGTCATCTCGACCATGATCATCACCAAAACATAAGGCCGCCAACAGATCCCGAGACGTTGCACGAATAAACTAGACAACGTTTAATTTAATCCCTATCGTGGGTCGTACTAACCATTTCGAGTTTCCGGAGGTACCGTTCATGTCGAGGAAGTTGGACTTCCCGGTCTTCGATGCCGACAATCACATGTACGAGACGACCGACGCGTTCACCAAGTACCTGCCGGACAGCCATGCCGGACTGGTGAAGTACGTCCAGGTCGCGGGCCGCACGAAGATCGCCCTGCGCAACACCATCAGCGAGTACATCCCCAACCCGACCTTCAACAAGGTCGCTCCGCCCGGAGCGCAGGAGGTCGAATTCAAGCTCAAGAATCCGTCCTCGCGCACCAAGGCGCCGAAAGAGGGCGACAAGGTCCTCACCGATCCGCCGCGTTACATCGACGCGCCGCCCGCCTTCTTCAATCCGCTGGACCGGCTCGAGTTGATGAACGAACTCAGCATCGACCGCGCGATCATGTGGCCGACGTTGGCGAGCCTGCTCGAAGAACGTCTGGCCGATGACCCCGAGGCGACGCACGTCGTCGTCACCGCGCTCAACGAGTGGATGCACGAGCACTGGTCCTACAACGTCGATGACCGCATCTTCGCCACCCCGGTGATCACCCTGCCGATCGTCGACGAGGCGATCCGCGAACTCGATCGCGTCGTGGAACGCGGCGCGCGGGTCATCCTCATCCGTCCCGCGCCGGTACCGGATCTCAAAGGCGGGCGTCGATCCTTCGCGCTGCCGGAATACGACCCGTTCTGGAAGCGCGTCGAGGAATCCGGCGTCCTCGTCGGAATGCACGCCTCCGACGACGGTTTCCAGCGCTACATCAACGATTGGGAAGGCAACAAGGGCGAATACCTGCCCTTCGGCGGCCACAACTCCGGTTTCTACGAAACCCTGCATGCCGAGTCCCGCACCATCAAGGATGTCGTGGCCTCGATCGTGGGTCACGGTCTGGCGACGCGGTTCCCGAAGCTGCGTTTCGTGCCGGTGGAGAACGGTAGCTCGTGGGTTCGCCCGCTGGTCGAGACCCTGGAGAAGGTCTACGACCGGGCGCCGCAGGCCTTCGACGAGGACCCCGTCGTCGCGCTCAAGCGGTCGATCTTCATCCACCCGTTCCACGAGGAAGACCCGGTCGGCCTCGTCGATATCGTCGGTGCCGACAATGTCGTCTTCGGCTCGGACTACCCGCACCCCGAGGGCATGTTCGACCCGGTGACCTGGGTCGACGAACTCGAGGATCTGGATCTCGAGGACCGCAAGAAGATCATGGGCGGCACTCTGTCCAAGCTGATCGGCATCGATCCGAACGTAGGCGCCCTGCCGGACACGAGTGGAGTCGCCGCCCGCGGTTGATCCGCGGCGACCTCTGCCACTTCCTGCCATCGGCCGTGCGTTCTGCCCGATTTCGGGCCGAACGCACGGCCGAGCGCTTTCAGTGACTACTCCGCATTCCTGGACCGCGCGCATTCCTTTCGCGAAACCGGCGACACGCGGGATGGAGGTCTGAAGGCCGCGGTAGTCATCGGCGGGCGTGCCGGTAACATCGAAGCAACGCGTTGGTAGAACTGTCTTGCGCCAGGCCGACTTCCGAAGGGTGTCGCTCGGCCGGTTGCCCGGAAGGCTCCGATGGGCCCGCAACTCCAGATGACGGGTGCGGTGGCTTGCTCCTACGGACCCGGTCGAATCCGACCCGCCCGACCAGCGTGGGGATATTCCATACAGACGGACGAGCGCGCCAGAATTCCCCGGCGTGACAGCACCACGGGTAATCCGTGACGCCGAGCTATCGTGTCGGCCGTCGCGCGGGCGGCCACCGGGGCGTAGTGCCACCTCCATCCGCAGCGGTAGTCGGCCAGCGCCGCCGCCGCCTGCAGGAAATCCGGCTGTTCCAATTGCCTGACATCGTAGGTAACGCCGTGCATCGCAAGCGAACTCGCGATGTGGGAGTAGCGACTCGCGTCGCAGACGACGTGGACCAGCCCCTGCGGGCCGACATAGCGGCCCGCCCATTCCAAAATGGAACGACGCTCCGTCGCTACTCCGCGCACGAGTGCGACCAGTTCCGCCATCGCAGTTGATCCAATCCGTCGAAACGCCGACATCGCTTGCCGCCGTCCGGGGCAGCACGAGCCGAGTTGCCGATCGGTGCTGCTCGTCGACCGACATCCACGACTTCGAGGTCCACCGGCTGTCCGACACCATCCGGAAGGGCCGGATGTACCCCGACCGCACGGGTTCGTGATCGAACCACTCCAGAACTAAGATACCGTATCAACAACGGTATCTGCCACCATCAAGTGGCGCGAAACGAGCAGGAGATGACCGAGGATGACAACCGAATCCGACACGATGCAGTGGTCCGTGGCCGAGATGCTGACACTGTTCGACGTCTCCCGGACCGATGGGCACGGATTCGTCGGGGCGACCGGCCTCGTGGGTGACGACGACCGCCAAGTGGTCGAGGGAACCCAGGTGCTGGCGCAGGCGATCGTGGCCGCCGCCAAGCGGTTCGAGGGCAAATCCGTGCGTTCGGCGCACGCGGTGTTCGTCCGCGCGGTGATGGTCGGCGCACCCGTCGAATTCGACCTCGATGTCGTACACGAAGGCCGATCGACGGCCACCGTGATAGTCACCGCGAAGCAGGGTGGCAAACGCTGCGTGACAGTGACCATCCTCGCCGATGTCCCCTCCGACGACGTGATCCGCCACCACGCGCCACGCCCCGACGTGGGCTCGCCCGCCGACGCGAACGTCGCATCGATGCCGATGACCGGACGTGAGCTACGACTGGTCGGCGTGCAGGATGTCGACAGTCCCGACGAGGTCGGACCGCCGGAGCTGCATGCCTGGCTGCATTACGACCCGATTCCCACGCGTGACGATCTCGCCAAGGCGCTTCTGGCTCATTTCACCGGGCACCTGGCGATTTCGACGACCATGCGCGCCCACGCGGGCATCGGCACCTCACAGGCCCATCACACCGTTTCCACCGCGCCGATGACGGTGACCGTGAGCTTCCACGAGCCCGTCACCTGGGATGGTTGGCTGCTCTACACGCACGAGAGCACCCAGGTCGGCGCGGGCATGTCCTATGTCCGCGGCACCGTACACACCGAAAAAGGCGAACTCATCGCGTCGTTCACCCAGGAAGGGCTCATTCGCCCGCTGCGCCGAACCGACGCCACCATCGAAGTTCGTTCGCGCTTGTAGTCTCGGCGATGAAGCGCTCACGAAAGGCGTGCCGGATGATCATCTTCCGCGATAGGTCGGCGCATTCCTCACGGACTTCGCGATGACCCTGTTCGCCGCGCGTGGACCGCTCGGCCCGGAGCCAGCGGGCCGACTCTCCGTCGATATACCCGACGATGTCGTGTTGATCGAGCCCCATCCTCGTCGAGTTCAGGCGATCCACCAAGGGCGCAAGGTAATCGACACCGAGCGGGTGTTGCTGGTGCATCGCAGGAACCGGCCGCTCACCTACGCGTTTCCCGCCGACGAGGTAGCCGGCATCGCCGGTGAGCCCCTTCCCGAAGCTCCGGATCATCTGGTCGTGCCGTGGGACGCGGTGGACACGTGGCTCGAGGAAGGCCGCCGACTCGTCCACTACCCGCCCAACCCCTATCACCGCGTCGACTGCCGGCCGACGACGCGACACCTGCGCGTCGAGATCGCGGGCAGCCGACTCGTAGATACCAGAGAGACGATCATCCTCTTCGAGACGGCTCTCGAACCCCGCCTCTACGTCGCACCGCACCTTGTCCGGACCGACCTGTTGCGCCGGACAGAGACGACGAGCTATTGCAGTTACAAGGGCGTGGCCACCTACTGGGCGGCGATCATCGATGACACCACGGTGGAGGACGTGGCCTGGAGCTATGACGATCCACCGCCGGAGAGTTCCCCGATCGAGGGGTACTTCAGCTTCGACCCGTCCAGGGTCGATATGCACGCCGAACTGCCTTCCTCTACCGGTGATCGGAGTACTCGCCACCGAGTACCGCCGTCGAGTTCATGAAATAGACGTCCGCGAAGATCTCCCGTACCTTGCGGCGCTGCAATTTACCGGTATCGGTGCGAGGGAAATCGGGCAGGAATCCGAAACGGTCCGGCCGTTTTGTCGCAGCGAGGACATCGTCGCAGTACTTCGCCGTCGTCGTCGTCGACCACGAGGACGGAACTGCCCGGCAGCGACTTTCCCATGGTTCCGGGCCTTTCGATCCATTCCTGGGGTCCGACCCGGGATACCCACCCTTCGTTGCAACCGAAGTACTCCCAGATGATCGGCCCGAGCCAGTCGAGCATCTTCTGTTTGATGAGGATCGGACAGGGCGCTCCGCCGTGGATCAGCAGTCCCGAACTGGAGAGGTCGTACGCCGCGCAGACATCGTCGGGCAGGCGCAGAAGACGGTGGAAATGTGTCGGAACCATATGAATGCTCGTCACACGGTAACGATCCACATCGCCGAGAAAGCGCTCCGCATCGAAACTGGACTCGATGACCAGTGTGTGCCCGAAGTGCAGGAAGCCCTGTCGCGAAAGCGCCCGGGGCAGCGTGATGGAGAGGCGAGCATACGAGGTGCACTCCCCTGCCCACCTCCACACCGTATGCGCGGAAGGCAGGCATCAGGTACCGCGTGATGACCTTCTCCGGCCGCATCGGCGGGAGGTACCACCTGACGCCTTTCGGTCATCCGGTGATCCCGGAGGTATACCCGATGAGGCTGCCCGCCGTTCGATTGTCCGGGGGCGACATCGGCTGGTCCGCCCAGACCGTCGTAGGATTGCCAGCCTCGGACCGCACCGCCGCACACGAAGCGTGATGTTCTCACCGCCGCGGATGATGAAGTCCGCCTTGCGATCGGTGATGGTCAGGTAGCCGTCGTCATCGAGTACGCCGACATCCCCCGTGTGGTACCAACCCTCGTCGTCGAAGACCGATTCCGTCAGCGCGGCATCGGTATAGCCGAGAAAGAGATCGGGGCCCCGGCTGAGGATCTCACCGTCTTCGGCCAGCTCGATCTCTGTTCCAGGCAGTGGCGCGCCATCGGTGTAGAGCCGCTTCGACTCCGGCGCGGTGGACAGCGACGAGGTGATCGAAGGATGTTCGGTACTGCCGTACGCGCGATACACCGTGATGCCGAGCCCAGCCAATCGATCGGCGACGGCCACCGGGACCGCCGCGCCGCCCAACGGCGCGTATTTCAGGTGGCGCAGATGATCCTCGGTGAAGTCGGGATGCTCGAGCAGACTCGTCAGGTAGTACGGCACACCGCCGCCGACGGCGAGCCCGCCATCGATGATCAACGCCAGGACCCGGCCCGGATTCCAGGCGTCGAGCAGATTGATGGGCAACCCGCGTAGTACCGGATTCAGCAGGGCGCTCAGCATTCCGATGAAATGGCCCACTGGCGCGGCGATGATCTGCGCTCCGATGTCGAGCGGATAGGTCGCGGCGAGCTGTCGCGTCTCGAAACCGAGCGTATGGTGGCTGTGCACAACACCTTTGGGGTTCCGCGTGGTACCGGAGGTGAAGGCGATCAATGCGGGTTCTCGGGGGCGACTGCGACGATGCCCGCCAGCGGGTCATCGGCGAGCAGGTCCTCGAAATCGCGGCCGACCACACCCACGATCGGAATTCCGGCGCACAGGTCGGCGTGGTATTCCAGATTCCCGAACCCCTCGGCGGTGATGAAGACCTTCGGCTCGACCGTGCCGAGAATGTAGCCCAGCTCTTTCCGTCCGTAGATGTGCACGACAGGAACAACTGTCGCACCCAGGATGGCGGTCGCCCAGAATACCGCGGCCGCTTCCATCCAATTGGGCAACTGAAAGGCCACGACATCGCCGGGACCGACTTTCCTGGCACGCAATCCGGCGGCGAGCCGACGCGCGACATTCTCGACGTCACCGTAGGTTCCCGACCACGGCCGCACGGTCGAATGAACCCGGAATTCGGCATCGGGGTTGGCTGCCAGTCCACGAACCAGCATGTCGCCGAGGGTGTCAGGAGTCCGCCAGCCCTCCGCCTCGTAGTATTCGGTCAGCTCGCGTGAAATCTCTCGCATCGTCGGTGCTCCTGTTGCGGATAGATCTGGGCGAAATCGAACGCCCGCGGTGCTACCGAATATGTGGTGGTCGAATCCCCGGAGATGGGCTGTCCGCGGACCGCTCGTCGGGTACCGGCAACGGCCTCGACCGCGTCTCGGACGAGGCCGTCACGGATGGACGCTTCGGCGGTATATGGACTCCTACCGTTCGAAGAATCCCCTGACCCGGGGTACGACGCTGCGTGCGCACGCGATCCGCCACCCGAATGCCGACACCGCGATACCGTATCAGCTACGGTATCGACAAATAGTAGCCGTGGCGAGGAGCCTCGCTCTTCCGGATGACATTCGATCCGCCCACCCGACGGTGCCGATGAGCGGGCCGCACGACCAGGAGACCGATCCTATGACTGTCGACGTACTGATCAAGGGCGGAACAATCATCGATGGTTCCGGCACGAATCCCGGCTACACCGGCGATGTCGCTGTTTCGGAAGGGCGAATCATCGAGATCGGCGGGCGGATCAGCTCCGCCGCGACGCACGTCATCGACGCCGACGGCGCTCTCGTGGTCCCGGGTTTCATAGATTTCCACACCCATTACGACGGCCAGTTCATCTGGGATGACCAGCTCGACCCGTCTTTCTCCCACGGCGTCACAACGGTGGTCGCGGGAAACTGCGGAGTCGGGTTCGCCCCCGCGGACGAAAAGCACCGCGGCCGCCTGATCGAACTGATGGAGGGCGTCGAGGACATTCCCGGCATCGTGCTCGACGAGGGTTTGGATTGGAGTTGGCGAAGCTTTCCCGAGTACCTGGATCGCATCGATGGCAAGGCATTCACAATGGACGTGGGAGTCCAACTCGCGCACGCGCCTCTGCGAGTGTTCGTCATGGGTGAGCGCGGATTGCACCACGAAAACGCGACGGCCGAGGATATCTCGGAGATGGCAAGCCTGGTCGAGCAAGCGATGCTCGCCGGAGCTCTCGGCGTATCGGCCGGGCGAGTGCTAGAGCACAAATCGGTGGCCGGGGCCCACGTTCCCGGAACGTTCGCCGAGCAGGAAGAACTCGTCGCCATCGCCGCGGCCATGGGACGCCACGGCACCGGAACCTTCCAGATCATTCCGCTCGGCGCTGTCGGTTCGGCACAGGATCGCGGGGCGTCGGTGCGGTCACGTCGTGAGGAGCACCGGCGGATAGAAGACCTGGCTCGCGCCTCGGGACGGCCGGTCACCTACCTGCTCCAACAGTTTCCCAGTGACCCGACCGACTGGAAAGCCATGCTGTCCTACACGGCCGAATCGACCGCGGCCGGGTTGCGGATCCGGCCGCAGACCTCTGCTCGCGGAATTGGAATGCTGTCGATGCTCGACGGCCACCATATCTTCCGATTCCGGCCCTCCTATCTGGAAATCGCTCATCTGCCGCGTGCACAGCGCGCTGCCGCGATGCGTGAGACCGACCGCAGGGCCGCCATCCTCGCCGAGGAGGACAGTGCGGCGGCGATGGCGAAGGACCCGACAGGAAGCGAACTCGTCCGCACCACGCGCGGTCGGGTCGGCTCCACTTTCAGGCTCGATATGCCGCTGGACTACGAGCCAGGACCAGACAAGCGTCTGGACGCGATCGCTCGCGCCCAGGGCGTCACGCCGCAAGAAGTTCTCTACGACCATCTCTCGGCCGCGCAGGGCGAGGGCATCACGGCCAGCTTTTTCCTCAACTATGGCGACAACAGCCTGGACGCGGTCTACGAGATGATGCGAAACCCGCTGGTCGCCAACGGCCTCGGCGACGGTGGAGCACATATGCGAATGATGTGCGACGCATCGATGCCCACCTTCACGTTGTCGTTCTGGGGTCGTGACCGCAGCCGTGGACCGCGCATCCCCTTGGAGTCGCTCGTGCACAAACTCACTCGCGACGGCGCACGACTCTACGGACTCACCGACCGCGGCCTGGTCGCCGAGGGGATGCGCGCGGACCTGAATGTGATCGACTTCCAGAGTCTCGGCTTGGAGACCCCGGTGATGACGCACGACCTGCCGAGCGGCGGTGGTCGGATTCTGCAGGGCGCGCGAGGCTATCTCGCTACCCTCGTCGATGGTGTCGTCACCCGCCGTCATGACGCCGCGACCGGCGCGAAGCCCGGTCGCTTGATTCGCGCGACAGCGGTGCGCGGATGACACCGGTGATCGAATACGTTCCAGGTAGTTCCGCGGGTCCCGGAATTCGGGTCATAACCATCGGTTGTCGCGGTGGTTGTTGGACTAACCGTGGCAGGGGTCACACAGTGAAGTGACCGGCTCGCTGCCGGGGCCGGTCGACGTGGGCCGGACGTGAGGTGCGAGCCGCAGTCTCCCTCACCGAACGCGGGGCCGACGCGCGAGGCGGAACAAGTCGGGCTCAACTTTGCGCAGGAGAGGAACAACCACCGTGAACTTGGCGGTCGACGATTTCGTCTATGACCCGTTCGGCAAGGAGGAGATGCGTAATCCCTTGCCGTTCTACGAGATCCTGCGCGAGCACCACCCCGTCTACTACATCGAGGCCTACGACACGTTCGTGCTGTCGCGGTTTCAGGACGTGTGGGACTTTCTGACCGTCGGCGACAACGCCTTCGTCACGAACGAAGGCAGCGTCATCAACCGCGCCGATCTACTGAAGCACAACGACGGCGCGACTTCCGACCCTCCCACCGCTCCGTTTCTGGGCACGCACCTGGCGTTCGGCGCCCCCGTGTACGAGCAGGTCCGGCAGGCGCACACCAGGCAATTGCGGCCCGGATCTGTGCGCAAACTCGAGCCGTTCGTCCGCAGCCTGGTGCGCGGGCGGCTGGACCAGCTTCTGCCCAAGGGCAGATTCGACCTGGTCCACGAATTCGGCGGCATCATCTCCGTCTCGACCATCTGTCACTTGTTCCACATCCCCGCCGACCAGGCAGGTGAGCTCCTCGACACCATCAACGCGGTCACCGCGACCGACGAGGAAGGTCATGGCTTCGCCAGGGACCCCCGGTTACAGAAAAAGATGCTGGAGTTCATCCGTCCCCTCGTCACCGCGCGTCGAGAGGACGGGCCCGACGGAAGCTGGAATCTGGTCGACGGCATGATCGATCTTCGCGTCGAGGGCCGTGAACTGTCCGATCTCGAGATCGCCGCAAACCTGACCTGTGTGCTCGTCGGAGGCACGGAGACCTTGCCCAAGGTGATCGGCCACGGACTGTGGGAACTCGCGCGCGACCCCGAGCAGCTCGCGGAAGTTCGTGACAACCTCGAGGTCAACGCGGCCGCGGCGGTGGAGGAGATGTTGCGCTACTGCGGCCCGGCCCAGTGGTTCGGGCGCACCGCCCGGGTCGAGGTCGAAGTCGCGGGCCGAGTGGTCGAGCCGGGACAGCGCGTGATCTATCTGGCGCAGGCGGCGAACCGGGATCCCCGCGAGTTCCACGATGCCGATCGGTTCATCTGGAATCGCGAGATCCCGCGGACCCTCGCATTCGGTCGCGGCCAGCACTTCTGTGTCGGTGTGCACCTGGCTCGCCTGGAAGCGCGGGTGATCGTCGAGGAGTTCCTGTCCGCGGTCGCCGAGTACGAAGTCGACGCCACCGAGGCCGTCCGTAGTCCGTCCAGTTTTCAGTGGGGCTACAGCCATCTACCCGTCGTGATCAATGGAGTCGCAGAGTGACCGCACAGTTCGATTACACGGGTAAGCGTGTCGTGGTCACCGGCAGTTCGTCGGGCATCGGCGCCGCGACAGCCCGAGCGCTGGCAACGGCCGGAGCGGAAGTGCACGGCGCTTCACGAACGGGCGACGCGACGGGCCTGGCCTCGTTCACTCCACTCGATCTCGCCGACCCCGCGTCCATCGAGGCGGCAGCCTCGGCGATCGGCGACCCGGTGCACGCGTTGTTCAACTGCGCCGGTGCGACACCGATGGTCGCCCCGCTGGACATCTTGAAGGTCAACTTCCTCGGCACCCGGCTGCTCACCGAACACATTCTCGCGCAGATGCCGCACGGCGGCGCAGTCGTCAACGTGTCCTCCGATGGCGGATACGCTTGGCGCAAGCGACAAAGCATCATCGTCGAGTTTCTCGCGGCGCGCACCTTCGACGCCGGCCTCGCGTGGTACGAGGCGCACAAGGACGAATCGGGGCACCCCTACGGCTTCGCCAAAGAGGCATTGAACGTGTGGACGATGCAGCAGTCGGCCACCCTGATCGGTCGAGGCATCCGGATCAATGTGTGCAGTCCGGGAGCCGTTCAGACGCCGATGCTCGAAGCCATCGAGGCCGTCTTCCCCTCCGAGATGATCGACGCCGTCACCGTACCGATCGGGCGGCGGTCCACCCCGGAAGAGCAGGCCGGTCCCCTGCTGTTCCTGAACAGTCCGGCGGCCTCGTACGTCAACGGAATCGACCTGCAAGTCGACGGCGGCTTCTGGGCCGGCCGGACCTTGGCGGGCGCGTTCCATTGACGCCCAGCTGGGCCGCACCTCACGGCGCGATCCACTCGGCCGGAACAAGAACACCCGCGCTCATCCAACCGGTAGGCACAAAGGAGTCGAAAGTATGAAGACCAACGGCGGCGTCATTCTCGCCAGGTCATTGCACGCGCTGGGAGTCTCCGAGGCGTTCGTCCTGCACGGAGGCCACCTGGACTCGTTCCTGATCGCGTGCAAAGACGTGTCGATCCGTCTGACCGACACCCGGCACGAAGCCACCGCCGGCCATGCCGCGGCCGCCTACGCTCGGGCGACCGGTCAGCTGGGCGTATGCGCTATCACCGCGGGCCCGGGGTTCACCAACGCCCTCACCGCGATGGCCGACGCCCATCTCGACGCCATCCCGACCTTGTTCATCGCCAGCTCCACGCCGCTGCGCGAGGTGGAGACCAACGCGTTGCAGGGTGGCCTCGATCAGGTCGCGATGGCACAGACCACGACGAAGTGGGCCCACCGGGTCACCCACGTGGAACGGATCCCCGATCTCGTGGACAAGGCCGTCCGCACCGCTCTGAGCGGTCGTCCGGGACCGGTTTACCTGGAAGTACCCATCGACGTGATGTTCGCGCCGTGGGAGGAGGAGATCGCGCTCCCGACCAAGCCCGTGGCGACCACCAGACCCGCACCGACGCCTGAAGCCGTCGACCGTATCCTGGAGATCCTCTCCACCGCACAACGTCCCGTGATCGTGGTCGGCGGCGGCGCACTGTTCTCCCCGCGCGCCTCCGACGAACTGAAATCGTTCGCTGAACAGACCGGTATCCCGGTCATCTACACCGCGAAGGCCAACGGCGTCCTTCCCGCCGACCACCCCTACAACCTCGGCCATGTCGGCACCCTCGCCGCGGCGGCGGCCGGAGCGAAACAGCCGCCGGACGTCGTCGTCCAGATCGGTTCACGCGCCGGAATGTCACTGGGCGGGCGCAGCGGTTCGATGATTCCCCACGATTCCATCCTCATCCAGATCGATGTCGACGGAGTCGAATTGGGACGGTTGAAGACTCCGGAGATCGCCGTTGTCGCCGATACCGGCGAAGCGATCGCCGCGCTCAGCCGCGGGCTCACCTCGTGGCCGGTCAAAGCGCCGACGAGCTGGGTGGAACTGCTGCGCAAACTCCGTGCCGGAATGGGTGGCATGTTCCACGACGTACCCGCGATCACCGAAGGCGGTTTCATTCACCCGCATGCCGCCGCCGCCGCGGTGGTGGAGGCGCTTTCACCGGACACGGCGATCGCCTACGACGGCGGTGAGACCCCCGCCTGGTTCGTCCCCCTGGGCCATTCGCCGGGCCCCGGCCTGTTCGCGGGCAACGGATATCTCGGCACTCTCGGAATCGGGCCGGGCTACGCCATCGGCATGGCCATCGCTCGCCCCGGCAAACCCGTCGCCGTCATCACAGGTGACGGCGCGGCAGGTTTCAACTTGGCGGAGTTCGACACCATGGCGCGTCATCGCCTGCCGATCACCACGATCATCTTCAACAACGCGTCGTGGGGAATCTCCCGGCACGGACAGGAATTGGTCTTCGGCAAGGGCAACACCGCGGTCGTGGACCTGGAGCGCACCGCATACCACGTCGCGGCTCAGGGGCTGGGTTGCCGAGGCGTCGAGGTGACACGACCCGAGCAGATCGGCCCGGCGATTCGTGAGGCCCAGGAGAGCGGAGTGCCGACCTGTATCAACATCATGATCGACGGCGATGTCATCCATCCGGCCATCGTGAGGATGGTCGGATACAGCGAGGACACCAACGAGATTCCGATCCCCTACTACGAGAACATTCCGATTCGTTGAGATAGGAAGACGACGCCGGTCTACTTCGTCGCCCGCGGATTCGCTACCCGCCGCACAGAACCGCCGCGGGTGGCATTCGATCGACGGCCGATGAACCGGAGTTCCGGGACATCGACCACGAGCGGTCCGGGAGTCACCGGCCTTGCGATCGCGCACCTACGACTCCCTGTTGCGGTTCACGGGCGGTCGCCGTCGAGGAGCAATTCCATGAGAACACCTACTCGTACCCGCGTCGAAGACGTCGTCGACTTCTTCGCCAAATGCCCGCGATGCGGCTATCCGGCTACCGCGACTCGCACTGTGCGCGAATTCGATTCGGGCACTACCGAATCCGAACTACTGGCCAGTTGCGGACTGCCTTGTGGATGGCAGCAGAAACTGGAGAAGCTGTCGGCGCGTCCACCTACCGACACCCCCTCCGCCGGAATACCCGGCCGCCCAGCCAACTGGAGTCCGCGCGCGAGATGATTCCGATGCGGCGGTAGTACATCTCTCGAAATAGAGAGTCGCCCGCACTCCGACAGCTCCGCGGCCTCGGATGTTTTGGGCACGAGAATTTTATGGCACGCCATACTGTAATGGAAACTATATATAATCGGAGGCGACGATGCCCGAAGAACACACGGACGGCACAGTTATCGACGAACTCTTCACGGCTCTGGAGAAGGGCGACGTGGACGCGGCGATCGCATGCCTCACCGAGGACGCCACGGTGTGGCACGCGTTCGATCGGGTCGCGCACGACACCCGCAGCATCCGCGAGGACTGGGATCAACTGATCGCCGGGTCCTCCACGCGCCGGGTCACCGACGTACGTCGCTCAGCCACCACAGAGGGTTTCGTCCAGCAACACCTGATGACCATCCACACACGAACCGGGGCGCAATTGGCCTGGCCCGTCTGCATCGTCGTACGAGTGCGGGACGGCCGAGTCGCCCGCCTCGACGAATATATCGACCGTGCGGGGCATTTCACCCCGACGGAGGACGACGCGACCACCCCCGGCCTGAAGCCGATCGAAACTTCCCGAGCAACCGAACAGTGATGGCTCGACCGCCCCGGAGGTAGACCGATGTCCACCAGTCATATCGATTCCCACGGCCCGGTTGCGACCCGAGATCTCGATGCCGCGGACCGAGATCTCGCCGAATACGGCGTGTGCGTCGTGCTCGACGCCCTGGAAGCGGACTTCCTCGACGAGGTCCGGACCGCTCTGTACCGCGCCGCCGAGAGCGACGATCGCCGAGGCCGCCGACTCGAATACGCCTACGGCCGAGACGACCATATCAACCAGCGAATCTGGAACCTGCCCAGTCGCGATCCGGTCTTCTGCGATCTGGCCGAACACCCGCTCGCGCTGCGGTTCGTCGAGGCGTCATTGGGCTGGCCCGCACTGCTGTCGAGCATGTCGGCCAATATCACGGCGGCACAGGGTGCCAGCATGCAACTGCACGCCGACCAGGGCTACATCCCGGGACCGTGGACACGGCCGCACGGCATCAACATCGCCTGGTGCGTCGATGATTTCACCCGCACCAACGGCGCCACCGTCTACGTGCCGAGCAGCCATCTGAAGAATCGCAACCAGCGGCGGGACGACGAGATAGGCGAGTTGGCACCCGTCGAAGCCCCGGCCGGGTCGATGATCGCCATGGACGGCAGGCTATGGCACACCAACGGCGTCAATACCGACGGCGTTCGCCGCGCGGGCATCTTCACCTGGTACACGCTGCCGATCTATATGCCCCAGGAGAACTGGTTCCTGTCGGCGAGTCCGTCCATTCGCCAATTCGGCTCGGAGACATTGCAAACGTTGCTCGGCTTCCGCCCCCAGGTCCTCGGTCGGATCAACGGACAGGATCGTCTCGAGAAGACCCCCGCAACCGAATGATGCGATCCGCTGTGTCAGCGGGTATGAACAGCCACCGTGGGAACTCGGCCACACCGCGCCGGTAATCGGCCGGATACGCGACCGGCCGCGAAAATCTTCTCGGAATACGGCCCGGATATGGACCACGCACCGGTGACACCGATGCGCCGTCCACATTCGGGTTCGTTCGGTCGCGGCGAGCTACCGCCTCCGCGCCGACAACGAGTCGGGGCGCGATCGCGGTAGATCGAGCGCCCGCGCTCCCACGTCAGCCGATCTGCAGCGCTTGGCCACCGTCGACGGTGATCTCGGCACCTGTCATGAAAGATGCCTGCGCGGATACCAGGAATGCCACCGCATCGGCGATCTCCGACGGCTGCGCCAGCCGTTGCCACGGCGACGACGCCGCGAGGCGCTGCTGCACCTGCTCGGTGAGCATCGGGGTCGCCACCGGGCCGGGGAATATCGCGTTCACCCGGATTCGATCAGGCGCGAGTTCGGCGGCTGCGACCTGCGTCAAGCCGCGCAATGCCCACTTGGACGCGCCGTAGGCCGCGTGGTTCGGAAAAGGTCGAAGCGCACCCGTACTGCAAGTGTTGACGATGACCGGGTCGGAAGCAGCCCTCAGATGCGGCAATGCCGTACGCATGCCCTGGAAGGCGCCGAGGCAGTTGATACGCCACAGGCGTTCGAAATCTTCGGTGGTCTCGGTCCCGAGAGGACAACGGTGCAGTACACCGGCGTTGTTGACCAACACGTCGAGACCACCGAATCGGTCGACCACGGCAGCTACCGTCTCTGCCCACTGCGATTCCGAAGTCACGTCCAACGAGAACGGGGCGATATCGGCGTCCCCGGACTCCGCGACGGCCGCCTCGAGCACATCGACCCGTAGGTCGCACGCCGCCACCGCGAATCCGTCGGCCCTCAGCCGCTCGACGATCGCCCAACCCTGCCCTCCTGCCGCGCCCGAGACAAGAGCCACCCGTCGGGCCGTCATCGTGCTCCGCCCGTCACACCGGTAGCCGGATGTTCACGAACCTCAACCTGTTGCTTCTGAACTGAACTGATCAAAACCATTACCTCCTGGCATTGGGATACACCCACCTCGGACTACTTCACGACACGGACGCGGAGCGCCGCGTTGTCCACTTCACACCAGCCTGGACCGATACCGTATGCAGTACGATACTTCGTACCGTACGCAGCTGAGATTCGACGGAGGAGCGTGAGCAGCCGATGGTAGGAACCGACAGCCCCGGTGCCACCGCACAAGTGGCACGTACGGCTCCGGCCCATCGACATCGCGGGCACCCGACACGCGTATCGCTCGCATCACGACCCCCTGTAGTTCGAATCACGTCCAGCACAGAGGCGTTCTCGGATCCCCTGCTCGCCGTAACCGAAGGACCATAGACATATGCCACGCACCCGCGAAACACCTGCTCGCGCGATCCGGAAACGTATCCTCGCAGCGCTGATCGGCAAGCGGGCAACCTTGATCGCCGCCATCCGCACCGGGGGGCGGTGAACCTCCCGCCGAATCCCGTGCGGGTCGCCCCGTGTCCGAGTAGCGTTCCGCCCGCCGGTGGCGGGCAATGGCAGCGAAGTTTTCGTCGTACGAGCAGGGGCACTCTCCGGTCCTTATCTGCGGCCTCGTCGCGTACGTCGGCTCCGATCGCTGAGTTCAGACGGATTCGACCCAGCGTCCAAGACCCTGGAGCACGATCTCCACGTAGCAGTCGACGACGTCCTGCTTGGTGAGATCCGGCCGTGACAGCCACCAATGGCCGAGGCGCTCGCCCACCCCGGAGATCGCGTGCCCCGATGCCTCGAGCAACTTCTCGGGCGCGCTGGGCGCCGCCGCCTAGTTCGATTATAGGTACCCGTCGTAATCCAGCTGGAGCACTGCACCCTGGTCGATTCGAGCGCTGCGCGAGATACTCACTGTGACTTGTCGAATCGGTATTCGTCCGACAGCTCGGCGAGCAATTCCCAGGTCTGCCGACGATCGGTCTCATCGGCCCCGACGATGTGCGCGGCGAAATCGGTCACCCCGAGCTCGGCGAATCCGGCAAGCCGGTCGCGCACCCTGGCGGCGGAACCGACCACCGACAGCTCGGCCACACCGCGAACACCTTCACGATCGAGCACCCGACTGTAGGACGGATGCTTGTCGTTGCCGCCCAAGCGCGCCTGGATGACTTCCCTGGCGCCGTCGGGATCGTCGGTCACCGTCACCGGCAGCGCGGCGACGACCCGGAAGGCGCCCTCCCTGCCCGCGGCCCGAATCGCGCCTCGCACCAAGCCACCGATTGTGGCCTCCGCCACCGACCAGGTCACAAGGCCGTCCGCCAGTTCCGTCGCGAGTCCGATCATGGCCGGATTCACCGCGCCTAGCAAAATCTCGGTCGGTTGGGTCACCGACCCCGCCGAACGACGTGCCTCGGCGCCGGACAGAATTGCCCGCAATTGCTCCAGATATGTTCGCGCGGTCTTCAGCGGGGGCCGCCAAATCTCCCCGAACAGGTCACGAGTGATGCTCTCGTGCGAAGTCCCGAGTCCGAGCACGAAACGACCGCCCACCGCCTCCTGAACGGTGCGTATCTGTTGGGCCAGGGCAAACGGCGAGCGCAACGGCATCGGCACGACAGCGGTGCCCAACTCGATCCCTCCGACCGCTTGACCGGCGATGGCCAGCGCGGTCAAGGTGTCCTGGCCGCCGAGCATCGGCGCCCAGTACCCATCGATCCCAGCGTCGGCGGCTCGACGCACCTCCGCGACCACAGCTTCCACCGATCCGACATTCGTCGTCGCGGAATGAATGGCGATTCGCATATGAATCCCGGCTCCTTTCGGTCCGATGCTCCTCCGGCGATTCGTGACGGGGCAGCAAGTGTCAGTTGCGGCGCCGCTCGAGCGACACACCGCCCATCGATCACGAGTCGTCAGCAGCGCGTATCCGGCAGACCCACCGGAGTAGTCCCGGCCGAACTCGCTATCAGCGCTGTGCCGCAATCGATTTCTTCATCGCCTCCAGATCGACCACCACCGGATACCCACATTCGGTGAGGGCATTGCCGTGCCCGAGCGAGTGGATATCGAACACGGACTGCACCGCGGTGGTGAATCCCTGGACGTCGAGGGTCTGATTGACAGCTCGTTTGGCCATCCGCAACGCGAACGGATGCTTGTCCGCGATCTGGCTCGCGAGCTCCCGGGTAGCCGAGTCCAGATCCGCGAGCGGAACGACTCGATTGACCATTCCGACATGCAACGCTTCCGCCGCGGTGATCGCACGACCGGTGAACAGGATCTCCTTGGCAAGCCGCGCGCCGAGTTCCCAGGTGTGGCCGTGGTATTCGACGCCACCGATACCCAATGTCGCGACCGGGTCCGAGAACTTGGCGTTGTCCGCAGCCACGATCAGATCACAGGGCCATGCCAACAGGAGACCACCCGCGATACAGACACCCTGCACCGCCGCGATCGACGGTTTCGGAATGTTGCGCCATTTCAGGGAATAGCCGACGAATGCCCGGGCCTCCCTCTCGTAGAGCGTGGCTACCGTCCACTTCGCCGACCGACCTTCGGCGGATTTCATCTCATGGCCGGATGAGAAGTGTTTTCCGTTGGCTCGCAATACGATAACCCGCACGTCCGGGTCGTCGGCGGCAGCGGTCCACAGCGCATCGAGCCGGTCCAGAAGTTCGAAGTTCTGCGCATTGGCGACCTCGGGACGGTCGAGGCTGATAGTCGCGATCCCGTCGGACACCTCGTAGGTGACAAGTTCGTCGGACATCATTCTCCAATCTGTTGTGAGACGCGTATCGACGTCTGCGGGGCGCACCAGGTGCGGAGGGTGTTCAGGCCCCGGATCGCATCGAGGATCACCGCGGGCGTGCCGGTGGGCCCTGCCGCATATCCCGAAGTCGTGGGACGACCGCGCCGCGCGTGGTGCGGCCGACCGTACGTGCGACGAACTCGGCGCCGTCACCGCGCCCTCGACGACCCACGCTCTTCCCGCCGGTGGCACACCGCATGCTCATCCGACTCCCGGCGGTCGATGCCGTCAGCCATGACGAGCCACCCATGTCCCTGCTGTTACGAAATTATGAACTATAATTCAAGCAGATTTACTGTCGATTGAACAGATGAACGGCCAATAATTCGAGCCACCGGTCATCCTCACCCCGGCCGACGCAGCCAAAGCACACCACCTGCGCGGCCGTCCCGTGGATCAACGGCTTCCAAGACTGCTTCGCCACCGGCGACATCCGCTCGATCGCAAGCTCCTACCACCCCAACCTCGGCGGTATGACAGCGGTCGCCGAACATCTCGCGCACTTGGGCAGCTGACAACCGACCCGCTGGGACGACAACTCACGAGCTCGAACCGGTGCCCGAAGACGATCCTGCTCGCGGTCACGAACACCGCGCCGTAGAGCGTGGCCAGACCGAAGCCATGGGTGACGGCGACGTTCACCATGTCTTCGGCGGGTTCGCCGAATGCCGGACCGGGCGCGGCGTTCACGAGCGAGGCGGGGTCGTCACCGTCGACAACCCGTGTCGCGAGGTAGGCGAGTTGGTTCTCGGGCACCCGAGGCAGGGCTTCGCGCAAGCTGCGAGCGACGCCGGTCGCCAGTAGCGATCCCATGACAGCGGTATTGATCGCCAGAAAAGTCAGGCACGCGGTCATGTCGATACCCGAGGCCGCACCCGAACGCGACTCGGGTACCGACGCGGTGGTCGTGTTCGTGACGGGTGTGTTGGTCAGCCCCAGTCCGGCCCCCGCGACGAGCGAACCGGGAAGGATACTCACCCAGTTCGGGTCACTCACCGAGCAGCCGAGGTAGAGCAGCAGCAGCCCCAGGCTGATGATCCCCAATCCGATCGGAATCATGGTGGGCGCACCGAAACGCAGTGCGAGCCGCTCCGCGATCGGCGGCAGGACAAAGGTGGGCAAGGTGTAACCCAGCAGCACGGTCGAGGCAACGGCGGCGACGTAGCCGAGACCGCGTTCCAGGTAGATCGGCAGGTAGATGATGAGGGGCCAGAAACTGAAGTTCATCCCTACCGCTCCCAGCAGTGCGCCACTGAAGGATCGGATGCGAAACAGCGGCAGCGGGAACATCGGCTCACCGGTCCGCAGCTCGATCAGGATGAAGGCGGTGAATGCCGCTACGGCAACGCCGAGCGCCGCGAGTCCGAGCGGACTGGTCAACCTACCGAGGGCGCCTGGGTGATGGAGAAAACGAGCGCGAGCAGCGCAACGCCGAGCGTCGTCATCCCGGGTAGGTCGAGCTTGCCCGGTGCGGGGTCATGGGATTCACGCACCCCGACAATGATCAACACCAGCGTGACCGCGGCGATGAGTACGTGCACGAGAAATACCCGGCGCCACCCTACGACGGCGACCACTCCCCCGCCGATGATCGGCCCGAACCCCAGCCCGACCCCACAGCCCGAACGCCCGAGCACGTTCACGGCTGCCTCGAAACCGCCGAGACAGAATGGCCAGACCACAGATCATCATCGACCCGCCCGCCGCGCCCTGACCGAACCTGCCGACGATCAGCATCCCCACGCCCGTGGCGAGACCGCACAACAGCGACGTGATACCGAAACCGGCTACGGCTGCGATGAACACGCGCCGACGACCGTGGCGGTCGGCGAGCACACCGGCCGCCACCAAGACGACGACGCTGGCGATCGTGTAGGCGTTCATGATCCACTGCAGGTCGGTGGACTACCGCCAAGAAGGTCGCCGACGAGCGGGAGAATCACGGGGACGCTGGATATCTCCAGCCCGAACATCAAGGCCGACAGGAAGATCGCGATGATCGCGACATCACCGCGACGCGCGGCATCGTTCGTCATGAACCAATCGTCGTCTCACGAACCGATGATGCGAACCGGCAATCAACGGCAACTCAGGCACTTTTGGTCCCTCACCGCGTTCATCCGCGTTCGTCTCACCATCGGCACGGGAAAACTCTTTCACGAATTTCTGGACAACACCCCGCAGATCCTCGAAGCACACCACCTCACCGGCGAGGACTGCTTTCTGCTCGAGGTCGTGGCGCGATCCATGCCCGACCTCGAGTCACTGGCCGAAAAACTGGTCACCTTCGGACACGTCACGACAAACCTCGTATTCAGCAGCCCTGCCGACAGGCGCGCGTTACCACCCAGCGCCTGAAGAATCGGTGCCCCGAACTACTCGAGCCACGCGCCGGGCGGCCGCAGCCTGAGCCCCGGCACGACCGGTCGGCCGTGAACAACGCTTCGCAATACCCAGACCCGCGCCGATGAACAGCACACCGCCGAGCATGAACCACGGATTCCACAGCACCAGACTCCACCGAGTTCGGGTGCGGCCCGACCTCGCGACAGCCACCGCCCGCATCCGCGGCCAGCGCGATCTCGACCAGGACACCGCGGGCCAGCAACGCCAGCCCGGCAAGCCCGATCATCCACGCCATGACCCGGCGTCGCCGACGCGGCATACTCACGGCCGCTGCCACACCGACGAAAACGGCACCGGCCAGAAGCGCGACAGCCACCCCCCACAAACCAGCGGCAACGAACATCGGCGGACGACGAGCCGCCAGATCCGAGCCCGCTGACGACGCCAGCCCCACAGCCCCACCCGAAGCCCAGAACAAGTGCACCGCCGCGAACACGCAGCTCCACACGACCGCGGCTACTACCCCCAATCCCTCTGAACCAACCTCATCCCACGCAGCTCAGGTTCCGGAGTTCCCAGCTCCTTGACGAAACCGTAGGGACTCCCGGGGGGGCGGCAGAGCGCCAGGGGCCGGGTCCCAGGTGACGAGGTGGCCGACAGCCGAGGCGCTCGGACGGTACTCCATGCGGTTCCTCTTGTTCCAATGCTCTTTGTCATGCCGAATTGCCATAACTAAAGAGGGGGACTCTCGGTGGACCAACACCGCCGACCCGATAGAATGAACACCAATGTGGACATTTGAATTGCAGTTCGGATAGGTTCGTGGTTGCGGTTCCGGGGTCAGGCCCAGCCGGGCCGCGCGAAGCAGCGGACCATGAAATCCGTTGGGTGGCTACATCATGCCGCTTGCTCGCGATGCCGCCGTCGACCTGGCGCGGGCCACCGAAGGCCGATCGGCGCGAACTGCGCACGGACGGCGCCCGGCAGCGACCATCACGAACATGGGCCCAGAAGGAAGCGAAATATGACCGCGAACAGCGAACTCTCCGAATCACGCAGAGGTGATGAAGCCGACTCCGAGTACAGCACCACACTCGATGAGCTTCTCGCGCGGGTGCGTCGCCTCGAGGACGAGGCCGCGATCAATCGGCTGATCATGACCTACGGTCCCGCCGCGGACGCGGGTCTGACCTCTTTCGCGGGTGGGCTGTGGCTCGAGGACGGCCTCTACGACTGGGATGCCGACGGGCAGCCGTACCAGGGCAGCGCCGAGGTCGACACCATGCTGCAGGCCGACCTGCACCAGAGCCTGATCGCCGCGGGCGTCGCGCATTTCGCCGGACCACTGCTCATCGACCTCCAGGGCGATGAGGCGACCGTACTCAACTACTCGCTCATCATGCGACGCGAGGAGGACCGCTCCTTCCTGTGGCGGGTCAGCGCGGTCCGCTGGGAAGTCGCCCGAACCGATAACGGATGGCGGGTACGCAGGCGCACCAATCGACTTCTCGACGCGACCGGGGGCGGACTCCGCTTGTTCCGGGACTCGCTGACCGAACTGTTCGAGGACGTCACACAGTGAGCACCGGGAGACTGGCAGGCAAAGTCGCGATCATCACCGGCGCCAGCACCGGCCTGGGGCCGGTCATGGCCGAGAACTTCGTCCGCGAAGGCGCGCGGGTGCTGCTCGCCGCGCGCCGGGAGGAACTCGTCCAGCAGGCCGCGAAGGAAGCGGGTGACGGTGCCATCGCCATGCGCGTCGACGTCACGAGCGAATCCGATGTCGCGGCGATGGTCGCACGCGCGATCGACGAGTTCGGGCACGTGGACATCCTCTGCAACAACGCCGCCACACCGGGAACCGACCTGTGGATCTGGGAGCAGACGCTCGAGAACTGGAACGCCACCATCGCGGTCGACGTCACCGCGGCGATGCTGTGCACGCGCGAGGTCATCAAACAGTCCATGCTGGCACGTCGCTCGGGCGTGATCCTCAACTTCTCCTCCACCGCCGCCTACAACGGCATGGAACGCAAAACGCACTACGTCACGGCGAAAGCGTCGCTGCGCGCGTTCACCAAGACCGTCGCGCTGGAGGCGGGACAGCACGGCATTCGCTGCAACTGCATCGTCCCGGGCAGCATCGACACCGAACTGTGGCAGAACTGGGTGAAGAGAATCGCCGACGAACAGGGGGTCGATGTCGAAACCCATCGCGCCAACCTGCTGCGATCGGTGCCGCTGCGCGATATCTCCTCCACCCAGGACGTCGCCAACCTCGCACTGTTCCTGGCCAGCGACGAAAGCCGGACGATCACGGGCCAGTCGATCCCCGTCGACGCCGGCGGGTACATGCAAGGATGACGAAACGATGACAGTGAAACTCTCAATCGTCACCCCGGTACTGTCGTTGACCAAGGGCGCCTACGGCCCCTGGGAGGTCACCGGAACCCTCGAGGATGTCGCACAGGTAGCCGAGACCGCCGACCGTCTCGGCTACCACCACCTCACCTGCAGTGAGCACATCGCGCTCCCCGCCGAGGCCCTGGACCGGCGCGGCGCGCGCTACTGGGATCCACTCGCGACGTTCGGCTACCTCGCAGCACGGACAAGGCAGATCCGTTTCGCGACACACGTTCTGGTGCTCGGCTACCACCACCCGCTCGAAATCGCCAAGCGCTACGGCACATTGGATGTGGTCAGCGACGGACGACTGATCCTCGGCGTCGGCGTCGGCACACTCAAAGAGGAATTCGACCTGATCGGCGCGCCCTTCGCCGACCGCGGACCGCGTGGTGACGACGCGATGCGCGCCCTGCGCGCATCGCTGTCCCAACCGAAACCGGCCTACCACGGCGAGTTCTACGACTTCGAGGACCTCGTGGTCGATCCATGTGCCGTGCAGGACCGAGTCCCGATCTGGACGGGCGGGCGCACACTCCGCTCGTTGCGACGGGCCGTGGAGTTGGCCGACGGCTGGACCCCTTTCGCCGTCGAACCGGAGCAGGCAAAGCAGTGGTTGGACAGGGTCGAACTCCCGGCGGACTTCGAGGTGGTGCTTCCTCCTGTCGAACCCCTCGATCCGATCAACGAACCCGGTCGCACCCAAGACACTCTCGCCGCCACCGCAGCGGCGGGGGCCACCATCGTGTCCGTCGGACAACCACACGAGACCCTCGAGCAGTACCTCGACTATCTCGAGGCTCTCGCCACCGTCCACGCCGCACTGGGTTCGACGTAACCATGGACAACGACCGATCGAACCGGCCTCCTTCGATGAACGAGGCCGGTTCATCCGGAGGGGCTTTCGAAGCTCTGACAAGCGACAATCGGCTCGGCATCACCCACTCGACAGGAATGAATAGCTATTCAAAACTATGACGTGATGTTACTGTCGAATGAACGGTGCGTAACGTCGATATAGGCACGTTCGTACGCCCGGGGCGGGGCGAGCCCCCAGCGGCAGGCCTCTTCATCGGGATGCCAGGAACAGAGGACGACATCAGTGACGAAGCACCCCCTTCCCGAGATCGGCTACTACGCCCTGGCCGGCGGCACCGCCGATCCCCGTGTTCTCATCGATGAGGCGGCCAGGGCCGAGCACTTGGGCATCGGTAGCGCCTTCATCTCCGAACGTCTCGGTGTCAAGGAGGCCGCCACCATAGCGGGCGCGATCGGGGCGGTGTCCTCCCAACTGGGTATCGCCACCGGGGTGACCAACTTCAATCTCCGCCACCCACTGGTCACCACGGCGCACGCGAGCACCATGCAAGCACTGACCCGGGGTCGTTACACGCTCGGAATCGGGCGCGGCGTCGCCGGCTCCTTGGGAGCCATGGGGTTGGGAGTCGCGACCACCGCGGAACTCGAGGATTTCGCCGGAATAGTCACGGCACTGATGAGCGGCGACCCACTCGTCGGACACGACGGCCCCGCGGGATCCTGGCCCTATCTGCAGGTCCGACCTCGGCCGGAATACTCTCTCCCCCTGTTGATGACGGCATTCGGTCCACGTTCACTGCGCCTGGCCGCGCGGTCGTTCGACGCGGTGGTTTTGCACACGTTCTTCAGCGACGAGACCACCCGACGATGCGTCCGGACAGTCCGCGAGGAATGCGAACGTATCGGTCGCGATCCTTCCGAGGTCAGAATCTGGTCGTGTTACGCGACCATCGATTCCGGTCTGCCGGAGGACGTCGTCCTGCAGAAGACCGTCGGTCGGCTATCCAGCTACCTGCAGGGATACGGCGATCTCATGGTCTCGACCAATCAATGGGATCCCTCGGTACTGCAGCGTTTCCGCGCCGACGAGGTCGTCACATCGATTCGCGGAGCCATCGATACGCTCGCAACGCCCGACCAACTTCGCCATATCGCGGAGATCTTTCCCCCCGAGTGGTTGGAAGCGGCCGCCGTCGGTTCCGCCGGTCACTGTGCCGCACTGGTCGACCGGCAGTTCGATCTCGGCGTCGACGGGGTGATCATGCACGGGAGCAACCCCGACGAACTCGCACCGATCATCGACGCATACCGCGAAATACGCAGACCGTCATTGCATCGAAACCTTCTCAACAACCCGGGCGCGCCACGGGAATCGGAACCATCCGTCGCAGCGGTGCCTTAAGGATCATCGTGTTGATCCGTTCGACGACTACCCGGTACACCAGCCTTCCCAGCCTCTCGGCCAGACCGGAGCAGGGAATCCGAACCACTACGACCGATTCTGGTTCAACGGCTTTAGCGACGATCTCATGTTCGGAATCGCGTTGTGCCACCACCCGAACAAGCAGATCACCGACGGCGCGTTCTCTGTCCTCCAGGACGGCAGACTTCGCTGCACTGCAGCGGTCGAATGAACTCGGATCCCGTCGACGTCAGCGGCGGCCCGCTCCGCATCGAGATCGTCGAACCGATGAAAGTGAACCGCGTCGTCGTCGACTCTCCCGACCACGGGATTCGTGCCGAGCTGACATACACCGCGACCACGGATGCCTTCGAAGAAACACATCAGACATCGTTCTCCGATAATCGGCAGCTGATGGACCTGACCCGTGCGACCCAATGGGGAATATGGACCGGTTTCATCGAGATCGACGGCAGGACAACCGCTCTCGGTGACGGCGTGTACGCGACGAAGGACCGCTCCTTGGGTGCTCGCCTGTCCCCCGGCGCCAAAGACGCCGCATCCATGAGACCTTCGAGCACCCTGTTCCTCTGGTCACCGATCCATTTCGAGTCGGAGTGCTTCCACTTCCTGACCTTCGAACGTGAGGACGGTACCCCGTGGGTCCATGACGCCGCCGTCGTGCCCAAACCGGCGGGCCCTCCGGCACGCATCGCTCACATCGACCACCAGATCACGTGGCTACCCGGTCATCGACGCGCACGAACCGCGGTCCTGACACCGCGGACCCCGGACCACGACAGCATGGGCTCGATCACCCTCGATCCCGGTCGGACGGGCCAGCGCGGGTGGCGGACTGGCCGCCGCGGTCGCGATCCTCGCTCGCGACAAAGGCGTCGTCCCCGTGTCGTTCCAACTGCTGATCTATCCGATGCTCGACGACCGCGCCGCGGGCCCGGCCACACCGTACGCGCACACCGGCGAATTCGTCTGGACCACCTCCGACAACGTCTACGGCTGGACGTCGTATCTCGGGCATGCGCCGGGAGTTGACGACGTCTCGCCGTACGCAGCCCCGGCCCGGGTCGAAGACGTTGCCGGCCTACCGCTTGCGTTCATCTGTGTGGGCACCCTCGACCTCTTCGTCGGTGAGGACATCACCTACGCGACACGACTGCTGGAGAAGGGGATTCCGACCGAACTGCACGCGCACCCCGGCTGCCCCCACGGCCACAACATGGTGCCCGGATCTCGACTGAGCATCATCCATGGCCGCGACTTCCTCGGCGCCCTCACCCGCCACTTCGGTGCGACCGTACCGGCTGCCGTCCGATAGGACATCACCGGGTGAGCATGCCGAGGTGCACCAGGATAGAGTCCAGCGGCGGGATTCCATCGATACAGCGTCAGGTTGCCGCGACGAACGAATTCCACGCGTTCACGATCGCCCGGACCAGATCCCGGATCTCCGAACGCGACTCGTCCTCCTCGCGCCAGACCACACAATAGTCGGCAGGCTCGATACCTTCGAGTGGGACGAAAACGACCCCCGGATGGGTATACCAGCGAGCTACCGAATCGGTGAAAGCGATGATGCCCAAGCCACTCGCGATGCCGACGAGTGTCTCATCGATCGTCGTGACCACGCGCAACCGATCACGCCCACGATCCCTTACCGGCAGATTGAACACCGTGCCCGCGGTCGGCACCATGAACACAGTCTCTTCGGCCAAGTCGTCTGAATTCAGAGTTCTCCGTGACGCGAGACGGTGGCCGGCGGGCAATGCGATCACCATGGTTTCGAGCCCGAGCCGGTGGAATCGCAATCGCCGCAACCGCTTGTCCTGCGGTAGCCAGATCAAACCGACGTCGGATTCACCGCCCTCTACTCCGGCACCTTTCTTCGACCAATCGGCGCGGCGCAACTCCACATGGATCTCAGGATGCCGCGCAGAGAATGATTCGATGATCTTCCCGAGAAAGTCCTGCCCGGGGGCGAGGTAGAATCCCAACGTGACTGTGCGGGTAGAGGTCGTCGCTCGCCGAACCGCGTGACGAGCTTCCTGGTCGAGTTCGATGATTTGACGGGCGTATTCGACCAACGCTTCACCCGCCGCAGTCAGCGTGACACCATCACGTCGGCGAACGAATAACCGAGCATCCAACTCACGTTCCAGGCTCGCGATTTGCTTGCTCAGAGCCGGCTGTGTAATGAAGAGACTCTCCGCCGCGCGAGTGAAGTGCAGTTCTTCCGCTGCGGCGAGAAAGTAACGCAAGTCCCTGGAGTTCACCGTACGACCTCCCGGGATTCGATGGACCTTGCCGAACTCCACCTCAGTGTATTCGTCGGCGAATACCGAGTAGATCGCGCCACTGACATCGGCCCGCAGCACAAGACAATGGGGCGTCCTCCAGCGCCTACATCCCGGATTGCGGTAGTTTCCGAGGTCAAGGCGACTCCGGGGGTATGACAGTGGTGGACCGTCTCGAGAGCGCTGGGTTGTGGCAGGAGAATCTCATGAATTCGTCGGCCCCGGTACCGCTTTCTCGTCCGGTCCGGTGGTGTCGATACTGATTCCTATCAGTTTGGTGTCCAAATACTCGTCGATGCCCGCTGCGGCGCCCTCACGCCCGAGGCCACTCTCTTTGACGCCGCCGAACGGAGCCGCGGCCGAGGTCGGATTGATGTCGTTGATACCGACCATTCCGAAGCGCAATTTCTCGCTCACGCGCATCGCGCGGGAAAGGTCTCGGGTGTAGACATACGAGGCCAGACCGTAATCGGTGTCGTTGGCCATGCGGATGACTTCGTTCTCATCGTCGAAAACGGTCACACCGGCGATCGGTCCGAAGGTTTCCTCACGGTAGATATCCATCTCGGGCGTAATACCGGAGAGCACCGTCGGAGCGAAGAAGTAGCCGCCGTCGAAACCTGCACCGGTCAGACGGCCACCACCCGTGAGAACTTGCGCGCCGTGCTCGCGCGCGTTGTCCACCTGTCGTTGCATACGCTCGACCGAGGACTCGTCGATCAAGGGCCCGACGCCGCTCGCGGCATCGAGACCGTTACCCGGACGCAGTTTGTCGGTCCGCGCGACCAGCGTCTCCAAGAAACGGTCGGCGATCGAACGATGGACATAGATCCGGTTGGGGCTGATGCACGCCTGGCCGGTATTGAGGAACTTCACCAATGTCGCGCCCTTGGCCGCGTGCACCGGGTCGGCGTCGGGGAACACGATGAACGGCGCGTGTCCGCCGAGTTCCAGGGAAACTCGCTTGATGGTCGACGCGGCCTCGCGGGCCAGTAGCTTGCCGACCTCGGTCGAGCCGGTGAAGGTGATCTTGCGAACGGCCTTGCTGGCAAGAACCGCTTCGCTGAACATACGCGGGTTTCGAGTGGTTATCAGATTGACGACCCCCGCAGGCACACCGGCATCCTCGAAGATCTGGAACATCACGATCGCGGTCAGCGGGGTTTGGCTGGCAGGCTTCAAGACCACCGACGCCCCCGCCGCGAGCGCCGGCGCCACTTTACGAGTAATCATCGAAACCGGATAGTTCCACGGTGTGATCGCAGCGACCACACCGACAGGCTGCCGCAGAACGACGAACCGCTGATCCGGGCGAGCCGAAGGAATGGTCGAACCGTAGACGCGTTTGGCCTCTTCGGCGAACCAGATCAGGAAGTCGGCACCGTATGCGACCTCCGTACGTGCCGCCCTCAGCGGTTTACCCTGCTCCATGGTCATCAGGACCGCCAATTCCTCGGCGCGCTCCAGCATGATTCGGTGCGCGTTCACGAGAACCTTCGAGCGCTCGTACGCGGTCTGGCCGGACCAGTCGTCGAATGCCGATTCGGCTGCTCCGATAGCCGTGGCGACATCCACCGCCTGCCCCGCCGCCACCTCCGAGATTATCCCTCCCGTAGCAGGATTGGCGACATCGAAAGTCTCGCCAGCGGGTGCCGGTCCCCACTTTCCGTTGATATACAGCGACTCTCGGGTCGCCCGTGGGTCATCGAACAACGGTAGCGTCATACCTGCCTCCATGGCGGCGATCTCGATGCGGACACCCGAGGCAAAGCCAAAGGTCATTACCGACGACCGCGGCGACAAACTCATCGCGGCGCCATCCCACACTCGGTCGAGGCCGAGAATCCGAGTGTTGGTCAAGGGCTCGGAAGCGCGCGACACTACCAACGAACCCTTCTTCGATATCTGCTAGCGGAGGCACCGATGGCTTCAGATCTTCGCTGTGGCTTTGTTCTTCGTGACAGGTTCGGCAAGGCGCTGCTCGTCGACGATGACCTGTAGGCGTGCGATCGTCGCTTCCAGGCCATCGCCCATTCGCTTGCCAGGAGTGAAGGTCGCGGGCAGCTTCTGCATACCGTTGATGAAGCCGATCGACGGATAATGAATCGCGCCCGCTTCGTCGCAGACGAAGTCCGGTATACGGTCGAGCACTTGGGTCAGCATCCGCTTGAACAGATTTCGTGCGAGATTCGACCCGATGCACCGGTGTACACCGAGACCGAAACTCGCATGGCGGTTACCTGTGCGGTCGAGGTCGATCTCGTCGGGATTCGGGAAGATATCCGGATTCCGGTTCGCCATGGACCACGACAACCAGAGCCGATCGCCTTCCTTCAATTCGACACCGTCGATCACGGCGTCCATCGCGACCGTCCGACCGTCACCCTGCGCGGGAGTGTAGAAACGCAAGAACTCCTCGGTCGCCGAATCCAGCATCGTATCCAGGTTGCGGCGCAGTTCCTCGCGTTGGTCGGGATGTTGCGAGAGCCACTCCAGTGAATGAGCGGTCAACGCCGTGGTCGTATCGAATCCGCCACCGATCAGCAGCTTGCACGATCCCAGAACATCCGCGTGGGGAACCATCTCTTCACCGTCGATCGAGAGCGTGTTCAGCGCATGGATCAGTCCCGGTCGCGGTTCCTCTCGAATCTTCTCGATCCAACTGCTCAGATGTTTGTCGGACTCGGCGAGGCGCCTGACCACATCGAAGATCTCCGGCGATGTCGGATCCGTATACACCGACGCGTGAACGGGCTCGCAGTAGACGTCCCAGTCCGCCAGAGGCATCCCGAGCAGACCCATCGTCAGCACGGCAGGCACGATATTGGCGAGGTCGTCGATAAAATCGATCCGGCCCGATTCGATGACCTCATCGAGGCACGCCCGGGTGAGTTCATCGATCACGGGCACCCAACGCGCGACCGCGGCAGGGGACAGATGCGGGTTCAACTGTTTGCGAAAGTCCTGCTGTTCCGGCGGATCCATCTCGATGAATCCACTTCGCCCCCTCGTGCCGGGCTGGCCTGGAATCTGAATTCCCTGATAGCCCTTCCGCTCTCCCTTCGCGTCGTAGTCACTCGACAGGAGGCCGGGCTGGCGGGCGACCTCGAAGACCTGCGGCATATCGTTGGCCACCCAGTAGCCGCCGTAGGAGTCCGACCATGCGATCGGGCACTTGCTGTGCAATTCTTTGGTCCGCTCGTCTACCGAGTCACGAAAACCCTTGCTGTGACGCTCGAAAACGATGGGGCAACCTTTGGTCCCCAGCGCGCTCGGAACGTTGTTTTCAGTCATAGATGATTCCTCGGTCGATCACAGTTCGATAATTGCGCGCTCGGGGCACGACAGGATTGCCTGGCAGATGGTCTCGATCTGGTCTGCCGGAACCGCGCCTTCGGTAAGCCAGCAGCTACGGGTGGTAGGCGTGTGACTTGAGATACGAGCCACCATCGACACGCAACTGCAAACCGGTCACATAACGAGACTCGTCCGACGCCAGATACACCACGGCATTACTGATATCGACCGCATCCACCCACGGAATCGGCATCGCCTGCTGCACCGGGAAAGCCACCACCGCGTCCTCCCGGGTCGGATTCTCCAGATCCGGACGGAACGAACGATACATCGCATCCGACTGCAACATCGCGGTATCCACATTGGTCGGATGCACCACATTGGCCCGAATCGACTTCGGCGACAACGCCCGCGCCAACTCGTGCATATACGCCGAAAGCCCCTGCTTGGCAACAATATAACCCGAACCACCCGGATCCGAACCAGGATTGGCGACCTGCTCGTTGGGCATGAACGCCGCCGCCGAACCCGTCGCGATCACCGACCCACCCTCCTTCAGATAAGGCAGAGCCGCATGCACCGCGTTCAACACACCGATCAAATTCACATCCACCACATCGATCCACGCCTGAACATGATCCGGCGAAAGCATCGGCGCGATACCCGCCTGCGCCACCACCACATCCAAACGACCCCCCAACTCGGCCACCCCCGACTTCAACGCCTCCTTCAACTCCGAACCCTGACGCACATCCGCCTGAAAAGTCACGATCCGCCGACCGGTCTTCTCCACCAAACGCGCCGTCTCCTCCAGATCCTCCGGACGCGACAACGCATACGTATTGGACTCGATATCACGACACAGATCGACCGCGATAATATCGGCGCCCTCCTCCGCCAACCGCACCGCATGACTACGACCCTGCCCACGAGCCGCACCCGTAATGAAGGCAACCTTGCCCTCAACTCTTCCCTGACCCATTACGAAATCCTTCCGATCGATACTGTCAACCCACGACATGCGGGTAAGCGATGGTCTTCAACTCCAAGAACTGTCAGGTCGTCTCGGATCCGGTGAGCACACCCACCGACTCACCGCCAGCGGCGAACCGACGGACCATCGGCGAGCCCGTACGCCCTGCCCCGACGAATCCGACGGACATCGCGCGCCCCTCTCTGTGATGGTGGTGAACACTCGGGTGGAGATGCAGTGCGGCGACGGGGTCCGACTCCGACGAGTCGGCCCGCGTTCGGGACTCAGTTGGCGCGCGGGAAATCGAAGAGCCGGCGCGCATTGCCGTCCACAATCAGCCGCGCCTCGTCGTCGAGTACGTCGACCAGCGACGCCTCGAACACTTTGCGGGTGTGCGGCCAGGGGTTTCGAAATCGCCGCGTCCAAAAGGCGAAGGTCTGCAGGGCGGGCGCCTCCGCGATGGCTTCGGATGCTTTTCCGAGTTGGTCATGCTGCGGATGCTGCGGTGGGGATGCTCGATGATCGGTTCGAACCCGCCGTTGGCCTCCGTCACGAGCTTGCGTAGGCCATGCTGGGCCGCGCCACGCACCGTGTGGCCCACGTTGATCACATCGGCCCCCGGTCGGCGAGTGCCGCGCCGGGCACGGGCACACACGTGATCTGAGCGGCCTCGACCACCCACACCCCGCTCATCGACGTGCACAGCATCTCGAACTCCCTTACCGACTACCGCACAACCCCAAACCCAGTCTTGAGATCTGCATCACCTTTACGGTATCGCTATTCGATTCAACACACAAGACAGTCAATGAAATGAACCATAATTCATAGAGTTGAGGGTGGGCGACCCCATCGAGGCGTGGGCGACCCGCGCGCCGCAGCGCCACACCCTTCGCTCGACTCGACACGGAGCCCGCGACTGTTGGATGTCGAGTCGCTTCGCATCCGCCGCCCCCGAGCCCCACGTCGATACATGGTTCCATTCGAGACACATCAACATGAACCTATGACCAGATATGGGTATGGTATATATAGCAATCTGAATGATGGTTCATTTTCCATGGATGAGGCGATTCGTCCGGTAGTCCCACGTCAAGCGAGGTCTGCGTGACCACAACGCACATAACGCCCGAGATGCGCGGGATAGTCGGCCGCGAATACGGACGATCGGTGAGTTTCCCGATCTCGGCATCAGACATCCGGAGGTGGGCCATGGCGGTCTATTACCCCGAACCACCGCCGGCCCAGTTCTGGGACGACCATCTCGAACGCGACGGTCTCGCAGTGCCGGAAGATTTCAACCCCTTCGCCTGGATGTCGAAGGAGGGCCCCTCCGACACCGATGCCGAGCAAGACCCAAACCAGCCGTTCGTCGACTTCGGCATACGGGCGCCCGAGCTGAAGCACCAGGTCAATGGCGGATTGGAAGTGACATATGGCGTGCCGATGCGCGTAGGCGATGTCATTACATCTACCACGAACATCGCGGCATTCTCTGAACGGACAGGCCGACTCGGACTGATGCTGTTCACGACCTTTGCAGTGGTCTGGACCAACCAGAACGGGCTCGTGGTCAAAAGCATGCGGAAAACGCTGATCCGATACTGAACACGAGGGACTGTTTCTTGACCGACAACGCTCTGTCGCAGATAGCACCGGGACAAAGGCTGCCCGAATTCGTCCGCCAATCGGGCCTGGCTACCTGGAACCGCTACGCGGCGGTCAACTACGAGTTCGTGGACATCCATATGGACGACGAAGCGGGACGAGCCGCGGGCTTCGAATCCGCGTTCGGCATGGGCAATCTGCTGTGGTCGTACCTGCATTGCCTACTACGGCAGTGGATGAACGGCAGAGGACGAATCCTGAGGCTGAGCTGCCAATTCCGGCAACCGGCGACGAAGAGCGTCACCGCCGTCGCCAGCGCCACCGTCACGGCGGTCCGGACCGCCGAGGGTGGCCGCGAGGTAGATCTGGATGTCTGGATCAAGGACCAGGACGGCAACAGACTTGCTCCCGGCACCGCGACGGTTCTCCTCTACGACTGAGCCGACACGCGAACCGTGCTCTCCGAGCCTGCCGACTCGAGAGGCTGTCACAGCGAAGGCGACGCCACCGACATCGCAGTGCGAACACAGCGGCTCATGCGTCGACCTCGGAATAGTCTGCGCCGGCCAGTAGAAGGTCGACAAGATCACGCACGTACGTGTCCGACTCGGTTGCCATCTGACCGCGAAGCTCCGGCAGGGTCGTCACCAACCGCATCATCATCCCGCCCATCAACGCATCGATGAACGCGGTGGGGTCCCGGATCTCGGTGAGTCTTCCACGCGTGATGACCGATTGGATCCAGTCCCGCAGATACGCCCTGTGCGGCTTCAGAACGTTGTGATAGTAGATGTCGCGAATCTCAGGAATCGACGCCGAGTCGACAACGAGTCGGAAGGTGATGATGCCGTCCGGTTCGGACCACCAGGCCAGCGTATCTTTCGCAAGGGTTATCAACCGCTCCCTGAGATCGGGATACTGTTCGAAGTCGATCCTGGCGACCGGCACCGTAAGGGCGGCGAGCAGGAGCGCGGCACGGGATTCGAAACGTCGATAGAGTGCGTCTTTGCTGACTCCGGCGTGCAACGCTACGGCCCGGAAGTTGAATCCTGACCAGCCCCGTTCTCCGTAGACACTGCGTGCGGATTCGATGATCCGGCGGTCGACATCGGCGTCCCTGGGACGACCCGGCCGGAGGGTCGCCGCGGTCAACTGCCCGCTGCTTCGTCATCCATTGACACACGGCGAGGCTGGTTCAGAGCGAGCGGAATCGGATCCGGCGAACTCGCACCGGGAACACCCACGAGATGGAGCAGCATGCCGGCTCCCCCACTCAATCGCAGTAGTGCCTCCTCGAGACTGCGGGTGTTCGTGACATCACAGAACACGTGAGTCGGTTCCGCTGGTATCTCGGCCGACAGGGTTCCCACCGGTCCGCTGGTCATCTCACGCACAGTCACAAACACACTCCTCGGTCACGTGATCGGCGTCACTTCGACTACCCAGAGAGTAATACCGACCATCATGGTCGGCAAGTCCCGCATCTCAGATTTCCGACCCGCGACGCCTGGGTGATCGGACCGCATCGGGCAGGCGACGTCCGCCCGATCAGCGAATGGAAGAACCGTCAATTCGGTCATCTCGTCCCGGCGGCGGACAAAGGTGAGGGTTCGTCAGAGTCCGACCTCGTCGAGAGCGACGGCGAGAATGCGAATAATCGAGGACTGCGGGGGCTGTCGTGCTGGATGCGGCAGCCTCGCGCCCTCGATAGGGTGACGCGTTCGACCACGCGGCCAGGACATCGCGTACAGCGCGTGCCCGTCCCGACGACGGCACGGCAGGAAGGATCGGATACCAGGACGCGGTCGAGCGGCTTCATCGTCCTGCTTTCGGCCGGTGGCCGACGGTGCTGCGCGCACGTCGGTATCGCCGAATCAACGCATTGGTCGCACTATCGTGTGTGAGATCGTCTTCCGAGTCGATCTCCGCGAAATTCTTTGTGGCGAGCACTTTCCCGAGCTCGACGCCCCATCGGTCGAACGAGTTCACTTCCCAGATCCAGCCCTGCGCAACACCAGCCGCCTGACATCGCACGCCGCCCGCACATCCCGCGCGGTCAGCGACCGAGCCACCTCGGCGGCAGAGAATCCGAGCTGCGCGAAATCGCGCAGCTCGATTCCACCCTCATCGGACAACTGCTTCAGCGGATCGCTCACGGAATTCCCTACGGCTCCTCGCGCAGTCAGCACACGAATACAGGTGTCGATTGCACGCAATCATGCACAGGTGTGGCGTCAACTGTCACTATTTCGCGCGTTCGACGTACGATTCGGGAAAGTCGGCCCAGAACCCACCGGAGGATGCCGTTGCTCGCCAGCACTCGCCGCCGCGAGATACTGCACCGCCTCATCACCGACGGCTACGTGGAAGCGAAGACCCTCGCCGACGAGATGGGCGTCGACACCTCGACCATCCGACGCGACCTCGACGCACTCGCGCGTTCCGGCCAGGCACAACGCACCCACGGTGGCGCCCGTGCGACCCCCGGAGTCACCGCGAAACTGCCCTACGCCATGAAGGAGAACGAACGGCTGGACGCGAAATCCGCGATCGCGAAGACCGCGGTCGACTTCATCGGCGACGGCGACACCGTCATCCTCGACAGCGGCTCGACCACCTACGAGATCGCGGTGGCACTGCGCCGCCGGACCGGGCTGACCGTGATCACCAACGACTTGCGCATCGCCAAATATGTAGCGGGGCTGCCCGAGACCCGGCTGCTGGTCACCGGCGGCGAACTCCTGGGCTCGGTGTTCACCCTCGTCGGCGAACACGCCATCGCCTTCCTCGGCGACTACACCGCGAACTGGGCGTTCCTGGGCGCCGACGCTATCGACCCCGTGGCCGGAATCACCAATATGAACACCCTCGAAGTCCCGCTCAAACGCGCCATGATCACCGCCGCGGCCGCCACCATCGTCGTCGCCGACAGCTCCAAACTCGGCCGCCGCGCACTCGCCAGAATCGCCGGAACCGAGGAAGTCGACCACATAATCACCGACGACGAACTCGACACGACACTCACCGACAGATTCGGCGAGCGACTGATCCGCGTATCACCACACGCCACGCCGCCACCGGCGACGCGAGAGCACTGATACTTCGGGCTCGCGGCGGCTCTTGCGAACGTCGATTTCCGCTCCCCGATCAGGGCAGGTACTCCGGACGATCTGTGGCACCCGCCGCACCACCTCGGAGCCGCGGAATGTCCCCCGCGTAGTAACCCGTCGGCGGACTGAAAATATCATTTTCACGGGCTACGCTCCCGAACACGTCAGCGCGCGGACCGCACCTGTTTCGGTGCACTGACACCGGCCCGACCGTACGATCGGCGTAGGCAAAGTAGCCTGAACGCCAGTACGACCAATCGCGGGATCAACCCTGGCCCTGGGATTCGCGGAGATCGCCGGGCATTCCACCGCGGCTGCCGATCCGCGGCAACCGGCGCCGGTACCACCCGCCACCCGTCGATCGAGTCCGGCATCGGCGTCGATGAAATGGACTTTCATTCCAGGCACTGATCGCGAATCCTGACCGCGGCATCACTTCGGCTCACTACGCCAGCCATAAGACGGGCTTCTGTGGCGATTCACGTTGTGCACCACAGCGTCACCCGCTTCCACGGCCTCAACGGGCTCAACGGGCTCAACGGGCTCAACGGGCTCATGAAGCACCCCCTACACCACCATCGAAATGGCCGTATGCGTCACTGCACCACTGTTGCTCGGCATCCGTTCCTGTCGCCGCGACACTCTCACTGGCGGACGGAATACAACTACTACTGTTGCAACATTCCAACACCACTACGCGAACGCCCGAAACGAGCTCGTCGAGCATCAGACAGGTTCGAACGACGAGATCCGCCACTGGTCGTCGAGGCGCGTCAACGTGACCCGCACACTGCTCGCGGTCATCGCCGGGTCGGGTTTGTCGGCGCTCGTCGTCGTCTGGTTGATGAATACCAAGACGACGGCCGAGTCCGGCCGCAACTCACGGACCGCCGAGCGTACGACGACCGCAGTCGTCTTGACGGACTTCTCCTTGGCCGCGGGTGCGACGATCTGCTGGGTGAACTGGCTGTAATAGGCGAGGAAATCGCCCGTCAAATACGTTTTGGCGGAGGCGAAGTCACGGTCGATGGTATCGGGTGCATAGGACAGCAGAGCGACCGTGCCGGTGGCAGCCGCATCGACGGCGGACCGCGCGGCCGTCTCGTCGACCCGACTGTCCTGCCGATACTGCGTGAACCACACCGATGCCGCCGATACCGTGGCGGCGATCAGCACTGCCACCAGGATCGCCATCCTCAGTTCACGACGCACGAAGCGGGTCGTCCGCACGATCTCGCGCGCCGCGCGACTCCGGGTAGGCGGGGATTTCGGACTATCGGATTTTACGGCGACCGGGCTTTTTTCGTTGTCGGCATGCTGCACCGCGTGGTCTTCGACGGTAGAGGTGTTCACGCTACGAACTCGACTTTCGACATCTTGATACGGTCTCCGTCCCGCGCCACCGTCACACTCAGACGCCAGGTACGCGGTTCCTGTTGTGCTCCGGCAGAATTGGTGACCTGGGAGCTTGCGGCCACGAGGACGACGGCCGAGTCGCCGGTCATCGACTCCACCGCCGCCTCGTTCACCGTGCCCTGTGTGCTCACCTGCGATTGCCGAACAACGGTGGTGAAATCCTGTGCGCGATTCTGGAAGTCCTGGCGGAAGGTCCCTGTCGAGTTGTCGAGCACGCGTTGGACATCTCGATCGGCATTGTTGAAGTCGAGCGAGGTGAGCGCGACCACGCCTTGGCGAGCGGCGGCCAGAAACTCCGCGGTTTGCCTGTCCTTGTCGGCTACGTCGTGATGGCGCCAGACAGTGTAACCGGTGAGGGCGAAGGCTCCCGCGATAGCGACGACGGCCACTACCGCTACCTCTCTGCGGCCCGGTCGGCGCGCCGCGAAGCCGCGCCGACCGGATGACCGGCGACCAGCGTGCGAGATATCATCGGGATCGAGGTCGTTGGACGTCGAACCCGCGGAGGGTCCGCCGTCGACGACTTCGGCGGCATCAGAAGCGTTCGTGGGCGGGACCGTTCGAGCGTCGACAGACCGGGGAGTATCCACGGCCGGGGACGGCACGGCCGCGCGCGCATCGGCTTGTCGCCGCAGTCGGGCCGCCTTGACACGGGCGCGAGCCGCTTCGGAAGCCGCTTCGGCTGCGGCGACCTCTGCCTCGGCTTCTTCCACTTCCAGTTGCAGCCGCCGGGCCGATGGTTCGGATGTCTGGTCGCAATCGCTTGCGGTAGCGACTTCGTCACTACTTTCGGGATGTTTCATTCTGTCCGGTTCCTCGGAGGATATCGATCGCGTGCAGATGTGGTGGGCGGAGTCGGAATAGCCGCGCCGGCCGAATCATTCGTGTCCTGTCAGTGCGGCAGCATGTCCGTCCACGGCTTGCCCGCAGGCGTCGCGAGGTCACCCTGCTGGTAGAGCCTGCCGTCCGACCCCAGGTAGCTGCCGGTCTGCGGGTCGTATCGGGCGGTGCCGATCGTCGGGGTGGAGCCGACAGCCGGTCCGGTGGCAGCGGGCGCCACTGGTGCGCCGCCGTCGGGATTCGGGAACGGGCGGGAATCCGAGGGCACTCCCTGGCTTTCGAGGCCCGGATCGGCGGGGTACGGTCCGATCAGCGGTTGCTCGGTGGCCAGAGGTACGAATTGTTCTTCGCTATTGCATAATTCCGCCGTCGCCGCTCTTTTGCCCGGATTGTTCTGGCAAGGGATATTGCGTGAGCCGCGGACCGCGATCTGCGAATCCTGGGGCAGTTTGCAGTACAGGTCGTCGGGTGTGTCTATGGTCGTGGTGTCGGCGGGCGAGCGCCACGCCGTCGGTGGCAGGAACCCGACAGTACAAGCCGGCGGGTTCGAGATGCCGCCGAGCCTGAAGTCGCCGAGACCGAGTCCGGAGGCGTTGTTGATGGGCTGAACGGCTTGGATTATGGAGATTCCGGGTGGCAACAACACCAGTAGCTGCTCGAGACCCGCGTTGTAGGTCACCGCCAATTGACCGACCGTGGTGAGGTTCGCAAGAAGAACGGGCAATGTCAGTTCCACCGATTCCAACAGCCGCGAGGTCTGCTGGGCGAAGCCGGGCCCGGTCTGCAACAGGCTGCGTACCTGGGGATCGTCGGCCACGATCTGCCCGGTGACACCAGCCAGGCTGCGTGTCCAGACCTGGATGGCGTCGAGGGTTCGCACCTGCGAATCCAGCAGCGGTTGCGAGTCCTCGAACAAGATCCTGGAGGTGTCGCCGACCTCGTCGAGCCGTGCCGCCAGAGTCTCGGCCGATGACATCAAGGAGTTCAGGTCATAGCCCGCGCCGTTGACACCCTTGAACATCTCATCAAGAACTTCGTGCAGTTTGTCCTTCGGGATGGTGCCGATCATGGCGCTGAGTTTGTCCAGCATGGGGCCGACCGGCTGGGGTATCGACGTGTCGGTCGCCGCGATGATCGAGCCGTCTCGCAGATAGGGTGGTTTGTCGGTGCGAGGTCGAAGGTCGACATATTGCTCGCCGACCGCGGATACGCTGCGCACCCGGGCTTCCAGATCAGCGGGGATCTGACGGGAGTCGTCGATCTCGAGTCTCGCGCGGACACCGTCGTCGGTCAGTTCGACAGCGGTGACCTTGCCTACCTCGACGCCGCCGTAGGTGACGTTGCCGAACCGATACAACCCGCCGCTGGCGGGCAGATCGACGTAGACACTGATCGTTCCGACTCCGACCAGCCTCGGCAGGTGCATATAGACGGTGGCCATGGTCACGAGCCCGATCACCGACAGAACCGAGAAGATGACCAACTGGAATCGTACGAAGCGAGACAGCAGCATCAGCGACCTCCGTTGACCGGTGGGGAAGGCGACGGTTCGATCCCGACGCCGAGCGGGTTGCGGGTCTGGCGTGCGTAGCCCGGATCACCGATCGCCGCCTGCACGACCGCGGTGGGATCTGCCCACGGCGTGCCGAGCAGTATTTCCCGCCGCATTCGCGGCACTGTCAGGTCGACTGTGGCGAACAGGTTGATGTAGTCGCCCTGCACGGCTCGGTCGATCGTCTTCTGGTCGTAGGGAAACGTCGTGGCGTAGGCGAGGGCCATGTCGAGTTTGGGCCCGACGTCGGCCACGGCCTTCAGCGTCGGCTCCAGGTTGCGCAGATTGGTCAGCAGGTCGTCCTTGACCTCGTCCACGGCCGAGGTGGCGGTATCGCTGAATGCTCGCAACCGGTCCAGCGCGGCGGTGAGATTCGGCCGTTGTTGCAGAAGGACATCCAACGCCGACGGCAAACGTCGGAGTGCGTCGGTCGTGACATCGCGCTGGTCAGCGAAGATGGCAGATAGTTGGTCCAGCGCTCGAAGCGAGCCGATGACGCGATCGCGTTGCGCGTCCAGGGTGCCGATGAAGGTGTCGAGCCGGGTGATCAGCGTGGCGACTTGCTCTTGCCGACCGTCGAACGCGTCGTTCAGATTGGCGATGATGTCGCCGAGTTGTCCCAGCCCGCCGCCGTTGACCACTACCGACAGCGAGGCCAGGGTCTGCTCTGTGGAGGGGTAGGTGAAGGAGTCGTTGAGCGGGATCCGCGCCCCGGATTCGAGTCGGCCGGCCGGGGCGGCCCCGGCCGGGGTGTTCAGCGCGAGGTGGCTGGAGCCGAGCAGACTGGTCTGTCCGACCGTCGCCACGACATTTGCGGGGACCGGGGCGTCGCCGCGGATCGAGACGTCGACCTCGGCGTGCCATCCCGCCACTCTGATCGCCGCGACGCTGCCGACCACGACATCGTCGACCAATACCGGCGAGTTCGATACGAGCGTACCGACATTGGCCATCTCGACGGTGACCGTCGTCGCGTCACCGTCGCGGCCATCGGCTCCCGGCAACGGCAACGACTCGACGCCCTGCCAGCCGCATCCCGCCGCGCTCATCGTCGCGCAGAGGCTGAGGAGGAAGGTACTGCGACGCCACGACATGCTCGATCGCTTGCCGCTCATGCTGGGCGCCTTCCGGGGAACAAGATGTCGAGCAGGCTCTGCGGTGTCGGGGGCGTCACGCCGTGGGTGTTCACGGCCGGTGGAATGAGACGGGATTCGGTGTAGATCAGGTTCTCCGGCGGCGCCGCCGGGCCCGTGATCGGATCGAGGGGAAAGGGCAGGTAGTTGAAGCTCATCAGTCCGAGAACCGGTCCCAGATACTCCCGGCATTTGCGAGCGCCTTCCTCCGCGGTGGCGTTGCCGACCGCCGCGATGGCCGAACACACGAATTGCACCGGATTCGTGAACTGGTTCAATGCGAACGCGCCCGCCTCGGTGCCGGTATCCGGCCGATAGATGTTGTAGAAATTCGCGATACTGGTCGGGAAAATGTGCAGCACCTGTTCCAGGTCCTTGCGATGGTCCACCAGGTTCTGGGTGACGTTCGCCAGCCGCTGGACCTGCTCACTCACCTTGTCTCTGTTCGCGGCGACGAACCGCTGAACTTCGCCGACCGCGACAGACAGATTCGTCAGAGCGGCATCGAGATCGGATCTGCTCTCGTTGAGGACGCTGGTCAATGTGGCAAGACGGTTCTGGAATTGGACGATCTGCTCTTTGCTGTCACGCAATGTGGTCACGAACTGTTGGAGATTTCGGATGGTTTCGACCAGATCGCCGCTGCCGTCGGCCAATATCCGCCCGACTCCGGACAACTGAGCCAAGGTCTGGCGCAGTTTGTCGCCGTTGCCCTCGAGCGCGTTCGCGGCACTCTCGACGACCCTGCCCGCCGAACTGGAGACCAGAGTGCTATCCGGCCCCAACTCGGTGGCCAGGCGCGTCAGCTGGGTCTTGACCTCATCCCATTCGACGGGCACCGCCGTTCGCTCCAGCGGGATCACAGCACCGTCGTTCAAGGTCGGCCCGGTCGAGCGATAGGACGGCGTCAACTGTACGTAGCGGGAGTCGACCAGGCTCTGTGCCACGATCACCGCCTTGGCATCGGCCGGTATCCGAATGTCCCGATCTACTTCGAGAGTGATTTCCGTTGTCGCACCGCGTGGTTCGATGGCGGCGATGGAACCGACTCGCACACCCGCCACTCTGACGTCGTCACCGTCGTAGATGGCGGTGGCGGAGGCGAAGACCGCGCGGATGGTGTACGGACCGAAGACGGCGTTCCAGCCGACCACGGTCCCCGCGGCAACCGCGGTCACCACCAGCACCGCTGCGATGATCGGTAGTATCCGATGTCGTTTCATCGCGGCGGCTCCGACTGCGGTGTCGAGGTGGATGGCGTCGGCTGCAACCCGAACGCCGCATCCACGAAGGGTTGGATCATTGCACCGGGTAGGAGATTCGCGACGTAGGCGTTGTAATACGGTCCGCTGGACACCGACTCCCCCTGGGTGAGGGCGAACTTGGCCAGTCCGGGCAACGCGGCCCCGATGTTGTCGCGGTTGTTCTCCAGCATCTCCACCACGGAATTCAGTCGGTCCAGCGTCGGCGCCAATTCCGCTTCGTTGTCGGCCACCAGGCCTGACAGCTGTTCGGCCACCACGGCGGTGTTTGCCAGTAGATCCACGATCGCCTGACGGCGTTCGTTCAAGACCTCCAGCAGAGAATCAGCGCCCAGAATCAACGCATTGAGCTGCGTACTGCGTTCGGACAGGACCCCGGTGACCTCGGCGGTCGAGCTCAGCAGGCTCCGCAGCGATTCGTCACGGCTGTTGATCGAACGCGACAGGTCGGTCAGACCCTGGAAGGCCGGGCCGAGCTGGGGCGCTATCTGATCGAGAGTTGCCGCGAGCATGTCCAGCGACTCGTTGAGCACTTCGGTATCTGTCTCACCGACATTCGTCGCCAGTTCGCCGACCGCATCGGTCAAGGAGTAGGGCGAGGATGTCCGTGAGACCGGGATGACACTGCGCGGCCGTAGCGCGCCCCCGCCGTCCGAGACAAGCGTCAACACTCTCTTCCCGAGCAGGGACCCGGTCTTGATGTGGGCGGAGGTGTTCTCACCGAGTTCGACACCATCGTCGACGCTGAAGACGACGTGAGCGTCACCCCCTTTCAGCGACACCTCGGCGACTCTTCCGACCTTGACGCCGGAGACGATGACATCGTCGCCCACCCCGAGCCCGCCTGCCTCGGCGAAGACCGCCTCGTATCGGATGGTGGTGGCCCAGTCGATGATTTTTTGGCTCTGGACTCCGATGAGGATGACGCAGCTGATCAGAACCATTCCGATCAGTCCGTGTCGCGCCAGATGCGTACCGCGATATTGCAGCATGACTACGGGGTGCACCTTCCTGTTGTCTGCTCGACCACGGGCAGCACGACCACCTCGCCGTCGAGTCCGCTCACCCGGACCGCGATGGAACAGATGTAGTACTGGACGAAATTGCCGTAGGCGCCGGTGCGCACGAGTTTGCGGTAGTTGTCCGGTGCCCGTTGCAGCGCTCTGTCCAGCAGGTCCTTGTCCTGATCGAGCAATGGCGCCAATCTGGACAACTCGTCGACGGTCCCGGCCAGCGGCGGCCGCGCCTGGGTGAGTAGATCGGCGATCGTCGCGGTGCCCTGGGCGAGGGACCCGATCGCCGCGGCGATCGGGTCGCGCTCGTGTGCGAGCTGAGTGACCAATTGTTCGAGGCGGTCGATCGAGCCCGAGAACTGGGCACCGTCCTCGGCGAGAGTGGTCATGACCGTATTCAGGTGATCGATCAGCCGCTCCACCACGTCGCTGTTGCTCGCCAGCGTCGCGGTGAAGGAGGAGGTCTTGGACAGCAGGGAGTTGAGCGTGCCCTGTTTGCCCTGCAAGATCTCCAACAGCGACCAGGTCAACCCGTTGACATCATGCGCGTTGAGGCCTCTGATAACCGGTTTCAAGCCGCCGAGCAGTAGATCCAGATCCAGCGCGCTCGCCGTCCGCTCCACCGGTATCTCCGTTCCGGCGGCAAGGATTTCGGTGGATCCCGGGCCTTCGATCAGTTCCAGATATCGGTCGCCGACAAGATTCAGGTAGCGGACCGACACTTTGGTGCCGCCGGTCAGCGCGACCGTGCGATCGGCATCGAACTCGACACGAACCCGATGATCGTCGCGCAACGACACCTCGTGGACTCTGCCGACTTCGACACCGGCGACCCGCACGGTGTCACCTGTACGCAACCCCGACGAGTCGGTGAAGATCGCGGAGTACTCGGCGGTGTCGCCGCTGCGGTACTGCCCGAACACCAATACCAGGAAGCCGGACGCCACCACCATCACGACGGCGAACACACCGAACTTCAGCAACGGTGCGTCACGGCGCTTCATCGCGGCCCACCGTTCGGGGTGGCCGGGGTCTGTCCGGCGGTCGGTACTGTCGGCACCCCGAACAACGCTTCAGGCAACGTATCGATGTTCAGCTTCACGGTCGGGTTTCCCTCCTCGAAGGGGTTGTGCCCGGTGTCGGCTACCACGAAGGGAGGACGCGTCTCATACGGCACCGGCAGCATCGAGCACTGCGGACCGCCGGTGGCGGCGACCTTCGGCAGACTCTTCGGGTATCGATACGGCTCGACGCCCCACAGAAAGTTGACGTTCAGGCCCAACCCGGGCACCGGGGGTGTCGGCGCCTCGGCCAGCCACGCGAAACCGTTCAGTGCGCATGTCAGGCCTTCGCGGTACTCGTTGGTCAGCGACGTCGTCGGAACCAGCAGATCCAAAGTGGTCGCCAGACTCGACCTGTTGGCCGTGAGTACGCGGTTTCCGGTGTCGGCCAAACCGATCAGACCGACCAGCAGAGCGTCGAGATTCTGTTTTTCCTCCACCACGGTCCGGCTGATCGCCGCGGCATTGCCCACGGTGTCGATGAGAGGTTGCGCGGAGTCGGCGTAGGTTTGCAGCACGGGCTGTGCGAGCTCCAGGTCGTTGTTCAGCGCGGGCAGCCCCGGTTCCAGTTTCGCCAGGAATTCCTCCAGGTCGCTGAGCATCTGCCCTACCTTCTCGCCATGTCCATTGGTGGCGGCGGCGATGGCACCGAGGGTCTCGTTGAGCTTCTCGGGCTCGATCTGCGCGAGCACAGATGTCAATTGCTGGAAGACTGTGTTGATTTCGACTGTGACATGGTCTGTTCGAACAACTTGCCCGGCCGACAGATGGCGCGTATCGGGCTTGTCCGGCGCGATGAACTGGACGTACTTCGCACCGAATACAGTGGTCGAGGCGATGTCCACCGACACATTGGCCGGGATCCTCGCCAGCTTGTCCTCATCGATGGCGAGTTCGATTTCGGCCAATCCGTCGGATCGTTCGTTGACAGTCTTGACCTTGCCGACGGTGACACCACGCATCTTGACGTCGGCGTCGGGGTTCATGACCAGCCCGGCCCGCTGCGAGAGCACGGTTACCGGAACGGTGTCGGTGAACCCCCCACGGAACATGATCACGGCCGTCACAACAATCACGACACCGGTCGCGAGGGACAGCAGTCCGGCCACGGGGCGCGTCACATTGGATGTCATCTGGTTCGCCTATCCGGAAAGGTCGAAATTACCGTTGGCGCCGTAGACCGCCAGCGAGACCAGCAATGTCACCGACACGACCGCGACCAGTGAGGTCCGCACCGCGTTGCCGACGGCGATGCCGACACCGGACGGGCCTCCACTGGCGAAGAATCCGTAATAGGTGTGTATGAGCAAGATCGTCAACGCCATCAGGATGGCCTGCACGAACGACCACACCAGGTCGATCGGATTCAGGAAGGTCGAGAAGTAGTGGTCGTACAACCCCGGTGACTGCCCGAGCAACACCACGGTGGTGAACCGGCTAGCGATGAACGAGGCCACCACCGCGAGCGCGTACAGCGGGGTGATGGCGATCATGCCCGCGACGATTCTCGTGCCGACCAGGTAGGCGATCGGCTCGATCGCGAGCGATTCCAGTGCGTCGATCTCCTCGTTGATGCGCATCGCGCCGAGTTGGGCGGTCGCGCCCGCACCGAAGGTCGCCGCCAACCCGATCCCGGCGACAACCGGTGCCGAGATCCGGACGTTGATGAACGCAGACAGGAAGCCGGTCAGCGCTTCGATGCCGATATTTCCGAGCGAGCTGTACCCCTGCACCGCCAATGTACCGCCGGTGGCCAGCGTCAAGAATCCGACGATGACGACCGTGCCGCCGAAGACTGCCAAAGCACCGCTACCCATGCTGATCTCGGCGATCAGGCGGATAGTCTCACGTCGATAGCGCCATGCTGCGGAAGGCGCGGACGCCAACGCCTTGAAGTAGAAGAGTGCGTGATCGCCGATGCCGCTCAGGCCCATTACGGGTTTGCGAATCCGAAGAACCACGCGTGGATATCGTGCTGTCAATGTCATCGGTTCGCCCTACCTGGCCGTCAACTGGATGCCGATCGCCGTGACGACGACATTGATCACGAACAGCGCCATGAACGCGTACACGACGGTCTCGTTGACCGCGTTTCCGACAGCCTTCGCACCACCCGTCACGATCAGCCCTCGATAGCAGGCCACCAGACCCGCGACGAGACCGAACAGCAGTGCCTTCACCGAGGAGATGACTACTTCGTCGAGCCCTGTCAGCAGGGTGATGCCCGATGCGAACGCACCCGGATTGACATCCTGAACGAAGACCGAGAAGACGTAGCCTCCGCCGATCCCGATCAGGCACACAAGACTGTTCAGCAGCAGCGCGACGAGCCCGGAGGCCAGTACGCGCGGTGTTACCAGTCGCTGCACCGGATCGATACCCAGGACCTGCATCGCATCGATCTCTTCGCGAATCGTGCGCGAGCCCAGGTCGGCACACATCGCCGTCGCACCGGCGCCCGCGACTATCAGCACGGTCACCATCGGTCCGATCTGGGTCACTGTCCCGAAGGCCGCGCCGGCCCCGCTGAGGTCCGCCGCGCCGAGTTCGCGCAGCAGGATGTTGAGCGTGAAGCTGACCAGCACTGTGAACGGGATGGCCACCAACAGCGTCGGTACCAGCGAGACGCGCACGATGAACCAGGACTGCTCCAGGAACTCTCGGGTCTGAAAGGGTCTCCGGAAGGCGAAGCGCACAGTATCCGCGGACATGGCGAACAGCCCGCCTACCGCCTGCAACGGGCCGGTTGCCGAACGAGAGACCCACGCGAGCCGTCCCGAATATCGTTGTGTCATCAAAACCTTGATCTCTTGGCCATCGTCTGTGGTCCGACTCGGATCGTCGATTTATCGTCGAAAGACGGTTGGCATACCAGCGGATGCCGAACATCGAAGCGCGGTCTCGTGGTCATCGTCACCTCGATGCGGATACACCGAGATGGATTGCGTGGCACGTGACCGAAGTAGCCGTTATCGGAACAGCGAATGCGATGGCGCAGCTGGGTAACCGCCCGGTAGTCGCCGTGACTCCGACAGCTGTGGCCGGGCGAATCCGGCGACACCTCGTGCTCCCATATTCAGGCTCCTATGCCTTTCGTTCTCAGCGGCGGCTGCTCTTAGTCACTCGGAGGCCACAGCAGCCCTTCCTCTTCGACGGCGGATCCGGCGAACAGCTGACAGGCACTTCGACTGCGAGACCCAGCGCCTATGTCCGGGGCGACCACAAGTCGAGACTGCAAAGCGCACAGGTGGTCGACTACTGGGCGAAGCGATCTCTCGCTGTGACCGAACTCGAGGCACCGGAACGCATGAGACCTGTGCCACACCAGCCGCAGGAGAGCCTAGCGTCACGCGCCGCAAGTTTCAATACATTGTGTAACGATTCCTTCGGCGGCCGAAATGTCCACCCAACGGCGGGATCAACGGATCAGCGCGATTCGATTCCGCGCAGAAGTGAATCGATGACGTGACCTGCCGGATCGTGGGTAGTGCCGGTCAGTACCCGAAAGAGCACCACACCGAAAAGAGTCTCGGCGATCATGTCCAACCGCACATCCGAGCGGATCTGGCCGAGTTGGACCGCGGTCGCAATCCGTTGCGTCAACGCCTGCCGCAGCGGCCCGGTGATCAGCGTGTAGAGGCGATCAGCATCAACGGCACTCTCCGCGGACGCGAGAGCCCAGCCGCGCACCATTGCGGCAACGCGCGGATTTCTGACCAACTGGATCTGACCGTCCCACCAGGTGGCCAGATCAGCTGCGATGTCACCGGTATCCGGCAGCGGAAGAATCTCGGTATTCAACACCCCGGCAGTGACCGCCTCGGCGACGATCGCCGCCTTCGATGACCACCGCCGGTAGACCGTGGGGCGTCCGACCCCGGCACGGCCCGCGATACCTTCGATAGTCAAATTGTCGTAGCCACTCTCGGCGAGCAGATCACGCGTGGCATCGAGTATGGCCCGATGTGCCCGGTCGCTTCGAGGTCTCCCACCTCGATTGCTCGTCATGTACCGCACGCTAGCAGGTCTGTCGCGACGCAATTCCGCACCGAGGAACGGTAGACCCGAGACCATGGACCGGCGTCCCCGCAGAGGCGAGGGGATGAATCATCGTCGCCCGGATTCCTCCGGACCGGCACCGCCCGATGTCCTCTATTCCATGCCGAAACATACAGATGATCAACGCAATACGCCGCCACCCGTGACGACGTGATGCCACCACGGCGCATCGTGTTCGATTCCGGTGACCACGTGCCGTTCTCGTGTCGTCTGCGGTCACTTCATAGGCATCGGCTTGCCGGTAGCGACGGTGGGTGATGCCGCCGGTGCTCGCGATTCCCCCACCCATCTTCCGAGGTCGAACTGCGTCCCGTCGGCGACCGTCTGCCCCCACTGACACCCGTGTTCCGGCGATTGCGCTCGTGGTCGTAGGCCAACAAACCTACTACTACTCGGCAGATGCCAGCAGCGGTCGTCAGGTCGATCGACGTCACCCGCGCTACACGACGTCACCGATGGTCGACCGTGTTGGGGTGAACGTAAAGTCGGCGCGCCGTACGCCGCCGGCTCATGTCATTGGCCAGGTACGCACATACGGTATCGAGGAGTTCGGGGTGGTCCTCGAGCGGATCCAGCATGTTCGCGATCCGGCGCGTGGCCGAATCGTCGCGCGTGATCTGGTATTCGATGTCGAGATCGGGTAAGTAGTACACACCAGGAGCACGCCCACCGGCCTCGACGAAAGCAAGCAGTTCGTGGGCCTGGGCGGCCGATTCGGGTATCCGGTCCAGCTCGCTTTACTACCACGGCAGCAGTGAACTGGACCCCCGCTGCCTCCGCAGAGTCTATCCAATGTTGCTGCGCATAAGGCGATTTCGACGTCGCGCCGCAGGCAATGACGAGGGTGCCGCCTCCGACACCGAGCAGACCCAACGTACGCGAATCGAATACTCGACCGACCTCCGCGTGTAGTCTGCCGAGTTTGCGCTGGGCGGCGATACTCGGGTCCGCGATGTACTCGTCGGGATGGTCCGGAATAGATAGCGCCACGACCTGATACGAATCGGCAATCAGCACGCCGACCTGGCGGACCAATGCCGAACCACCGCGGCCGCTGATCAATGCCGCAGCCAGCGTTTGCGCCGAATGGAACTCCTGCGCTACCAGGAGATGCTCGGTGGTGTAGGTATCGATGGCATGAGTAGAGATCGCGTTCAGCGGCTCTAGCATGAGATCCCCCACGATCCACACTTCATCCATATCACCTGCCTCCGCAGAGGTCGCGACCAGACCGAACGCGGTACGCACCCCCTGGCAGCAGGCACGCAGAATCGCACTCGACGGCACTCCGGCGCGAGCCCATTGCGTGGCTGTGTCGCGGATCGTGTCGAATCGCGTTGGCCCGGGTACAACGCGCTTGTCGAGCATTTCGGTGACGAGTGCCAGACAACTATGGGCGATCTGTGTGACCTCCCCGTGCGATAGCGTGTACAGGTTCGCGGATCGAGTTTCAACGCAACCGACCATATCTATGGCGACTCGCTCGATATCGAGTAGCGGCGCCGACGCGGCACGCCCTCCGATCCGAGATGCGGATTCTGTCGAACCAACGAAGGCATCCAGTGCTGAAAGATCATGATGTGTTGGTCTCGAACTTTGCCGGGCGCAACATTCACGCCCGAATCGTTTGAATAACCATGGATGTGTCGACAGCTGACCATTGCACTGCACACATCATTCGCGTGAGCCGCACTCGCCTGCACGTCTGCGGCGCGCGGATTCGCGGCGGTGCCGATATTGCAGCTTCCCGCACTGCTTCCGATGCCACGCGATCTACGTGATCCCGGATGGCCGTCCGAGCAGTGGAAGCAACCGCGCTCGCGCTCGCACTCCGAAGTGTTGACGTCGCGGACCGCGCGTGGACGTATCCCCCGAAATCATGCGGGTGAACTCTTCGCCAAACATGGATGATCGAGCCTACTTCTGGGCATTTCCGCCCTGTTCAGGACCGTTCCGATGAGTCGGAACACAGCCCGCCATTTGTCTCTCGTGAGCCGAAGTACATCATACTGAAGCCATATCACAGCATAGAGATATTGACGTCAAGATTTTGAACATATACTCATTATTCGCGAGTTGGATTGGCGGGTCGCACACCTCACCTTGCCGGTCGGAGCAGCATGCGCGCGACGCGCGCATGCTGCTCCCCGGTGTGATCCTTCAACCGCACGCCATCGCCTGTACCGCACTGACGTGGTGCAACTCAGCACGGTCCCCCTGCGTGTCGGGCCGAGTTGAGTCCATCGGCTCGGGTCGGCCGGCCTGGTCATATGGCCGCGCCGGTGACGACCACCGCATCCAGCAACGTCCGCTCTTCATCGTCGGCGCTGGCTCGATTTGTCGAGTGGGGCTCTGCCGCGTTCTCGCCCCGAGGGTTGGGGGACGCGTGCTGAGGCTAGGGCATTCTCGACGGAAAAGCGTAAAGATGCCACATGTGCGAAGTCCCCCGCTTGCGGCTGCGCTGGACGCGGAACCCTACCCCGCTCGGCGGGGGTTCGGTCACGCTTCCACTCTGGGCGCCCTGGGCTTTTCGGCGGTGTTGTTCCGGTGGATGGTGACGCCTGCGGCGGCCGCGACGCAGAGTGCGGCGAGGACGATACATACGGCGGCGTAGAGCAGGTTGCCGGTGGGTGTGCCGTCGCTTGTCCTGCCCGCTGTCGCATCGAAGTAGTCGGGGAGCGCGCCGATCCACAGCACCAGCATGGTGACGAGGTAGATGCTGCCGAAGGTGGCGACGAATCGATTCGGGATCTCGATGCCGTCGGGGGCATCGCGTCGGGCGAGGAGCCACTGCTGTGTCAGTACCGGGATGGCGATGGCTGCGAACACGGCCAGTTCGAGGGACAAGACGAACGCTTGCGCGGTGGTGTTCGGGTCGTCGCCGCCGAAGATCTGAGACGGCATGCTGAAGATGGTGACACCGACCGGAACCAGTATCCCGGCGAGAACGGTGCGCAGGACGAGTTGCGCGCGCCCCGGGCGGGGTCCGCGCTGGACTCGACGGGTCACCAGCGTGCGGACGAGAAAGACCACGACCGCGGGCCCGACCGTGGCGAACATGAAGACGCTGGTCATAGGGACCGAACTGAGCATCGGATGATTGGTCTTGTTGTCGGTGTTCCATGCCCACCAGCGCAGTTGGGGTCCGAGCTGATCGAAGATCTCGTAGAGCACGTGGTGCACGAATCCGACACAGACCGCGCCGATCAGGATTCCTCGTCGGCGCTGGAATACGCCCAGGCTGCGTACGATCTCGTAGGCCAGCGTGGTGAGTGCTGGGTACAGCGCCACGATGTAGAGCGGCAGTCGGTCGAAGAGAAACTGGACGGTGAAGACGTTGTGCGCGAATATGACGCCCACGGTGTCTTCGAGATGGAAGATATTCGGAAAATATTCCGGTATCTCGATCACCAGGGAGTAGATGATCGGCGCGAACCACAGCGCCAGGTTCGTCGGGTCGCCGTCGCGGCGCAGTCTACGGAAGGCGTGGACCAATGCCAGGACCGCGCCGAGGACCATCATCCACTCGATAATCGGCAGGGTCCAGTTCGACAGCCCGAAGGGATTGCGGAAATCGACCACCGCGGCCGCGTCGTGGCAGCTGAACCCGCCCAGTGATCGCGCTATGGAGTCGAAGATGGGATTACACTGCTCAGCCACGGTTGCCGTCTTTCCCTGCGAGTTCCGATGTGTACCAATGCCATACGTCGTCACCGGCTCGATAGCGGGCAAGCCATCGATCGGCGAACTCGGGCAGGGGCGAGTTCGCGGGCTTGTGGAAGGGTGTCTGGCTCAACAGAACGTTGACCACCGCGATGATCTTCTCTCTGCGCCTGATGCCGGCGTACGACGGTGGCGTGGCGTCCGGATCCGGGGGGTCCAGACGCAACCAGCGACGCACGGCCCGTCGCATGCGTACCGTTCGCATCATGGCCCCGGCATCGACGCCGCGCTCGTCCTCGGGGACACTGTCGTTCACTCCGTCGGCGATGATCGTTATCACTTCGCCGAGATGTCTCACGACGGAGGGCAATACTCGCACGCGGTACCACGGCTTGCCGACGACGGCGTCGTAGATGATCAATGCCGAGCTGCGGTGTTCGACTTCTTCCACGAAGTGCCACAGGAACAGTGATGCGACGCGATCGTCGCCGCCCCTGAACAGCAGGGCCTCGTTGTCGAGCATCATTTTCATCGAGGGCGTGAAGGTCGCCTCGAGGTCGGCGATGTAGGCGAGCCGGTATGCCAGCGGGGTGGTCGCGGTCAGCTTGTCGTAGTGGTTGATCGCGGCGTCGAGAGTTTCCTGCAGGCCCGGATAGCGCCTGTTCAGTGCCTGCAAGTGCCTGCGGTGGGAGCGTGCGTGCTGGGCTTCCTGACGGAGAAACGCGTCGGCTTCCGCGGCGACGGCGGTATCGGAGATCAGCGGCAGGGCCTCCTGCACTGCCGCGACGATCATCTTCTCGAAGCAGACCGCGATGATCGAGGTGGCGTTCATCGAGAACGAGAACGCGGGATTCCCGGGGTTCCAGATGAACGGGACGTCGTCATCGAAGTCGAATTGTGCACGGCGGATCTCGAGATCGGTCACTATCACACCTTCGTATATCAAGACACACAATGTCATTTCGTGTATCTTGTACAGTGATAGTCGACCAGGGGCGGAGTGTCAACCATCACATGGGACGTAAGGGATGGGGCGGTCTGCCGCCCGACGATGACGACGACGCGCGCAAACGCATCCTCGATGCGGCGTTGCGCTGCATCGAGATTCACGGTCCAGCCGCAACGACGCTGTCCGGTGTCGCGGAAGAACTCGCGATCACACGTCGGACCGTGTACCGCTATTTCGCGAGCACGCAGGAGTTGTTCGCGGCAGCCGCCGAGGTGGCGTTGATCGGTTTCATGGCCCAGATCGAAGCCACCATGCGAATCACCGACGTGGCCGACCAGATCACCGAGATGGTGGCGCTCATCATCGAGCGTCTACCCGACGAGCCGCTGCTGGCATTGGTCCTGGCCAACGACCCCGCTGACTACTTCGGCAGGCGGATACTGCGTCGCGACGTGATCGTATACACCCGCAAGGTTTTGGAGACTTCCGAAATCGACTGGACCGCAGACGGATACGATCGGCAACGACTCGACGAACTGGCCGAGTTCCTGCTTCGAACAATCCATTCCATGGTCGTAGCCCCCGCGGAGCCGCCGAAGCGCGGTACCGATCTACGCACCTATCTGAGCCGATGGATCGGTCCCGCGCTGCGGGCCGGCGACAACAGCACCCGCAAACACGGCTGATCGCGCAGCCGCTCGGCGCAGCGTGGGCGTCGGCTCGGATACGGGGCGGAATCACCGGTGAACATGGTCGAGGGCAGCACCCCCGGCCGACGCTTGTTCTTCCCCGACCGCCGACGACTCGGAAGCGATGATCGCCCCCCGCACGGACAACACCTGGTGCGAGGGCCTCACCGAGGACCGCCAGGGATGGCGACGTGCATGCCGTCCCTGGCGCACGCACCCCGCAGGACTACTCCGAGCTGCGCCGAACCCGTTCAGGCAGTCCGGCGTGGGGCCTCACGCATCGACCATGTCGGTGACGGTCGCCCATTCGTCGAGCACGGCGATCCGCGCGGCCAGTGCCTTGCGCATGCTGTCGGCACCGGCGACACCCAGGGCGAGGCGTCGCGGCGGATTATCACTGGCCACGGCTGTCCGGATGCCGGCGGCGACGCGTTCTACGCCGGAGAACGCCGATGCGGGCAATGCCTGGATCGCCTGCTGCACAACGCGAACCGTCTGGTCGTAGTCGGTGTGCGTTGCCGCGGCGGTGCCGAGATTGCCCAGGAAAGGGGTCGCGGTGAGTCCCGGTCGAACGAGAGTCACACCGATGCCGAGCGGAGCCACCTCGGCCACCAGCGCGTCCGACAGCCCCTCGACGGCATACTTCGTAGCGGCCAGCAGGCCGACACCGGGGTCTGCGGTCTGGCCGTAGGATCCGCCCAGATCTCCGAGAGCCTCGATGTGTCGAGCTACCGCTGCCACCGCCTCTCCCGCTTCGAGTGCCTGATGCACGAGTTCACGCCCGATTCCCGAGGAAGCGCCGGTGATGAACCAGACAGGCGAGATGTTGTCTTCATTTGTCATGTTGTGACTTGCTCACCCATGCCGGCGATCCGGACATCGCCGACTTTCGGATCGCCGAAGCGGAGCGGTACTTACTGCGGGCCGGTGTGCGCTATCCCCTCACAACGATCGTCACCGCCGAAACCGCGCAGCTCACCGCTGGATCCGCCGGTGTGCCCGGCACTCTGGGCGCGGTTCTCGCCGCGGTGACCGAGACGGCATTGCGCGGAGACTGGATGCGAATCAAGGCATGCTGCAATCCACCGTGCCACTTCGGTTTCATCGATCGCACGCGCAACCGCGCGGCACGCTACTGCAGTCCCGGATGCGGATCACAGGTATCCATGCGCGCCCTTCGGCAACGCCGCAAGCAAGCCCGCTCCTGAACAACGTCGTCGTTCATCGCCGAGCCGACCCCGATCGCGATGCTCGACCAGCGAGCAGGTCCGCCGAATACCTGGTAGGCCGAAGTCCTGGCCCGATCGTCACAGCGGCAATCCTCGCTCCACGAGATCGACCGCGCTCAACAGGTCCGACAGCGTCTTCTCATCACGAGGGTCTTCGACAGCTTGCGCCAAATTGAACATGATGCCACCGATCACTCCGACGAAGACCCGTAGTTCCAGATCGTCGGTGCCGTGTCCGGTGTAGTCGGCGAAGAACTGCGCCGCATCCGAGATCGCCCGCTCCGAATACAACTGGTAGGCAAGGCGTAACGCGGGCTCGGATCGTATCAACCGCATACGCTCGGGATCGCTCGCCCACTCATCGGCAAGGCTGAGATGATAGCCCTCGGTGATGAGCCGACGAAGCAGCTCGAAATGTCCCAAATCAGCGGGAAGGGCCTCCAGCACCGCAGCTCGCGCGGAATCGAGGTCATCGCTGATGACGACCTGCTCCTTGGTCTGGAAGTAGCGGAAAAACGTGGTGTGCGAAACCTCGGCCGCGCGTGCGATCTGTTCCACCGTCGTGCGGCCATAGCCGTGCTCGGCGAACAGACGCATGGCAGCCGATCGGATAGCAGCGCGGGTGCGCACCTTGTGCCGCTCTCGTAAACTGACGTTTTCCGAGCTGCGCTTCCCGGCGGCCGGTGACACCATCGAGCCTCCTCGCTCTCACCATCGGCGATATCCGCCGCATCGCGCTGCGACTATTGCCGACACGTTAGTTACTAACATATGGCACTGACTAACAAATAGCCAGCCTCAGCGCACCCGCACTCCGGTGCGCCTTCCGGCGAGCGACGACAGACGCGAACTCGGCGCTCGGGCGGGCGATGTGCCCGAACTCACCGCAATGGGTCTGCGTCACCATCCGCACTGCTCAAAGCCCGAATCCACGTTGTGCGATCAACGACCTTCTCCCAGGATGCGCTGCACATCAGCGACGATATTCACTAATATCTGGTACTCACTAACAGTAGTTCTTCGATACCAGAAACTTCTCTCTTCAACGCGAAAGGCACATGATGGCGTCGTTGTTGTTCCGGCTCGGCCGGTTCTCATTCGGGAAGAAGTGGTGGGTGATCAGCGCGTGGCTCGTCACCCTGATCGCGGCGGCGAGCCTCATGAGCGCCCTGCAACCCCAGTTCGCCAAGGATTTCAGCCTTCCCGGAACCGACTCGGGCACCGCGACCGAACAGGTCGAGCAGTATTTCCCCGCCGTCATGGCACAACAGTCGCGGGCCTCGACCAGCGTCTTGGTCGCAGCCGATGACGGGCTTGCCTCACACCGCGACCAGCTCGACAGACTCGTCTCCGACCTGCGAGCACTGCCGGAGCTGACTGATCCGGGCACGGTCGTCGATCCACTGGCACTGGCGCAGGCCCGGCCCGAACTGTCCACCTCGGTCCTTGGTGACAACGGAAAGGTGGGCCTGATCCAGATCCGGCAGAACACCGAGATCATGGACCTGACCACCGATCAGAAGGACGCACTGACCTCGATCCTCGACCGCAATCGCGGCAACGGGCTGCAGGTCGAGGCCACCGGATCGCTCATGCAGGTCAGCGAAGCAGGCGGAAAGGCGGAAGCGATCGGATTCGTCGTCGCCTTCGTCATCATGATCATCGCCTTCGGCGCGCTGGTCGCCTCGTTCATCCCGCTCGTCACCGGCCTGGTCGGCGTGGGCCTGACCATCATGCTGCTGAACCTCAGCGCCGAGGTGATCTCGATCAACGAGAGCGCCACCGGCATCGTCACGATGCTCGGCATCGCCCTGTCCATCGACTACGCACTGTTCATCGTCTCGCGTTACCGCAGTGAGCTCACCCGCGGCGGCACCCCCGAAGACGCCATAGGACGTGCGGTTGGTACCGCGGGATCCGCGGTAGTGTTCGCCGGACTCACCGTGGCGATCGCGGTCGCCGCACTGATGGTCGTCGGGATTCCGCTCATCACCCAGATGGGTCTGGGCGCTGCCGTCGCCGTCGTCATCGCGGTCCTCGGAGCATTGACCTTGATCCCGGCTCTTCTGGGCGCGGCCGGACGGTTCGCGTTCGCGCCCCGCATCCCCTGGATCAAACACGCCGAACCGTCGGAAACCGCGGAAACCAACGGAGTTCGCTTCGGCCGCACCGTGGTTCGCCGACCATTGCCGTTCATCATCATAGGCCTGCTCGCCCTGGCCGTCGCCGCCATCCCCGCCACGAAACTCGAACTCGGCCTCTCACTGACCAGCGAGGACGAAGTCCCCGCGCAGACATTGCTGCAGCGCGGATTCGGCGAAGGCATCAACGGACCACTGCTGGTCGTCCTGCACGCGGAGGAAGGTCGAACCGTCGACGCGGCCGCCGACGAAACCGTCGCGGGCATCAAGACTCTCGCCAACGTCGCCAACACCGCACAGCTCACCTGGACCGGTGACGGAACCACTCGACCCGACATCGACGCGCGCGCAGCTCTGATCAGCGTCACCCCGAACAGTGGACCCGCCGCGCAGGCTACCCACGACCTCATGGAACAGATCCGAGACCTCGCACCAGCGGCCGAGCGAGCCGGAGCCGAACTACACGTCGGCGGTCAGACCGCGATCACCTCGGATCTGTCCGCCAAACTGAGCAGCGCGCTCATCCCCTACCTGATCGTCGTCATCGGACTTGCTTTTCTGATCATGGTTCTGGTGTTCCGATCGCTATGGGTGCCCCTGATCGGAACCGTCGGATTCGTCTTCTCCATCCTGGCCACCTTCGGGGTCACCGTCGCCATATTCCAAGAAGGCGACTTCGGACTGATCAGCCACACCCAACCGATCATCTCGTTCCTACCGATCTTCCTCATCGGGGTCGTATTCGGCCTGGCCATGGACTATCAGGTCTTCCTGGTGACCCGCATGCGCGAAGAGTTCGTGCACGGCATGAACACCAAGGACGCGATCATTACCGGCTACCGTCACGGCGCACGCGTAGTCACCTCCGCCGCGATCATCATGATCAGCGTATTCGCCGCATTCATGCTCTCCCCCGACACCACAGCCAAGATGATCGGCTTCGCACTCGCCGCCGCAGTACTGTTCGACGCCTTCGTCATCCGCATGCTGGTGGTTCCCGCCATCCTCTCGCTGCTCGGCGACCGCGCCTGGCACCTGCCGAAGTGGCTGGACCGATGGGTACCCGATGTCGATATCGAAGGCGGCGCGGTACGCAACCGCGGCATCGCGATCACGGAACAGACCGATCGCGTTCCGGCAGCCGCCGGTATGGGCTCGCAGCGGTGAGCGCGCAAAGAATCCCTCTCGCTCGATGACCCTTCGCCCGCCTTGCCTGCCGCAGCCGCGGCGTGCGCTACCTCGGCGGCGACCGCCGAGGTAGCGCACGCCTGGTCGCCGGATCGGACCGCGTCGTAGAGATCCGGATGTTGCCCTCCGCTGGCCCGCGACCACGAACGGGTGACGAGCTGACACAATGTCCACTTTGCTGAACAGGTCTCGATAGCCCCAAAAACACTGAAAACAATGACCTTTCACGCCTTAGTCTCGATCCACCGACGAGAGTGCGGGGGGTTCAGGCCGTCGAGTGCGTGGCGGCGGCGGCATGCCACAACTGCTGCCATGCGGTGGCCCAGGGCCAGTGGGCGGGCAGGTGTAGGACGGGTTGACAGCGTTGCGGTCGGGCGAAACGAGCGGGGACGGCGATGATCTTGCGGCGCAGTGTGGTTGCGCGTGCCCTGCCCAGTTGTGGGTCGGCGAGTGCCCCGGCGGCGCGTAGTAGGTTGTGGGTGATCCCGGCGCAGAGCACTGCTGCACGTGATGTCCCAGTCGGTCGGATGGTCCGGTGCTACTTCCCTGGACCGCACACCTATACTACGGTGACCGGGCCTTGCTCGAGCGCCGGTACGAGAGTATGCGGCGACTCGTCGTCGGGATGGAAGAGCGCGCTCGCGTCAAGGGTCGAGGCCGCTATCTCCTCGACACTTGATTCCATTTCGGTGGGTGGCTCACAAGCGTGCTTCCTGGTTGTCCCAGATCGAACTGGGCGCAACGACAATCTGGGAGACGCGGGAAGGCTACGACAACGCGGGCAACGGTAAGGAATCACACAACCCCTACGCCCTCGGTTGCGTCGCCGACTGGTTGACCGAGGAACTGGCGGGAATGTCTTCTGACAGTCCGGGCTATCGTCACATACGATTCGCACCCGTTGTGGCCCAACAACTCTCCACGCCGAGAGTACGCTCGACACACATTTCGGATCCGCACGCAGCGCACGGAAGCGCGACGGGGACCGGATACTTCTCGAAGTGACGGTGCCACCGGGGGCGACAGCGAAGGTCGTGGGGCCCTGGGCCGACGAATCGACTACCACCGCCGCGATAATCGGCTCGGCTCGGGGAACCAGGTCTTCGAGACTGCCTCCTCGGAATTGTTCGCCTGAATGAGGAAGCACCCCGACACGGACAACCTCCGAGCCCGATTGTCACGTGACGATGCGTGCACCCATCCTGACACCTTTGCCTCGGACGCGCCTCGGGATTGCCCGCCGCTGCCAGCCCACACTGCTGGCGCGCCGGGCAGTGACATGCCGGCAAATGCCCGACCAGCCGCACCAGACCTCGAATCAGGCCGTCGAACCGTGTGCGACGCCGGGCCGCGGCGTCAAGCCCGCTCGAACTCCGAGTGCGGCAGCTTCTCCCCTGGTGGAAACATCCAGCTTCTTGAGCACACCCGCAACGTGGAATTTGACCGTGCTCTCGGCGACACCCAGTTCGTCGGCGATCACTTTGTTGCGTTTCCCCATGGCGACCAATACCAGCACTTCCCGCTGTCTGGGATTCAGTCTGGCCAGCAACGTCTGGTCGGGCGCGGCAACGGGGGGTTCGAGCGGCAGCCGGACGACCACTCGACATCCCCAGCCTGGAACGGATTCCAGTTCCGCTTCCGCGTGCAATGCCTGGACTCGCCCTTGAAGACTGCGGCGTAGCGCCTCGATCTCCACATCGCCCGCGCCCTGGTCCCTCACATCGACGGTCAATACCTGCGCATCCGAGGCCCAAGCAATCCGCAGCCGTGAATCGCCCCGACCTACCAGCCCCAGCACCGCTGTCTTCGTGATCGCCCGTGCGCCGGAGGCGACCTCCCCTGGAATCGAGGGACTGTCGGCCCGTGGCGGAACATACTCCACGTCGAGTTCACGATCCCTCAGCAGCGACACGATCTCTTCACGTAACCGCGTGAACGCGGCGGCGGGCCGCTCTTCGCCCAACACGCGGTCGATTGCCCGGGTGGACCGAATCGCGACCAGCGCTACGGACGCGGCATCGGCGGCGATACTACGGGCCCGCCGGTCATCCAGTCGCGGCGATCGCAACGTGGCCAAGATGCCTGCCACGGTCGCCTCGTGCGTGGCGGTCAACTCGTCGATCGTACGGGCCCGCGCACTCGATGCCGCGCGGGACTCGGCCAGATAGTCCGGGCCCGCCTGCGCTACCTGCTGACGGATCGAAGTAGCGACCATACCGAAGACAGCGGCCAGCCCACTCGGATCGGGAATATCGATCTCGGCACGCGGAAAGAGCACGAGCAGCGTATCGGTGACATCACGAACCAGCCACACCCAACGCTCGCCACCAGCCAATCGAACAGACCTGACCGCGTGATGCCCCAGCGGGACAGTCAGTTTCAGCTCTTCCAGTGCCTCGATCGTCACTTGTCCGACAACCTCGGCCTGCCCAGCCACTTTGCGAGGGCGACCCGTGCATTCCCGTGTGAAGATCACCAATGCCGTGTGCGGCCACGACTCGGCGAGGTATCGCGACATACGCCGCGCTATATCGCTGAGCGGTCCGGAAATCACATCGCACAACCCGCGCAGCCGCGCCACTTCTACCTCGGTCCAAGACGCTGAGTCGCTCACCACCCGGAGTGTAGGCCGACAGAGATAGAGGCATCAGCGACCCTACCTAGCCAGAAGGGTAGGTTTCGCTATCCACCGGACCAGGGGCAACCCCCCACTTTCCGCGTTAGCTTCGACCTCGGCCCTGCAAACGCTTGCACCGGCTGGATCACACGCCCAATCGAAGGAAACGGACACATGCCACAACAGGTACGCGGGGTCATAGCCAGGTCGAAAGGATCGTCGGTGGAGCTCACCGACATCCTCATTCCCGATCCCGGGCCCGGCGAGGTGGTCGTGGCAGTCGCAGCATGTGGCGTGTGTCATACCGACCTCACCTACCGCGAGGGGGGCATCAATGACGAGTTCCCATTCTTGCTCGGCCACGAAGCGGCGGGCACCGTGGAACAGGTCGGTGAAGGTGTCGAGTCCGTGGCCCCCGGCGACTTCGTCATCTTGAATTGGCGGGCGACATGCGGACACTGCCGCGCCTGCAAGCGTGGTCGCCCGCAATACTGCTTCGACACCTTCAACGCCACGCAGAAGATGACCTTGCTGGACGGCACCGAACTCACCCCCGCGCTTGGCATCGGCGCCTTCGCGGACAAGACTCTTGTCCACGCCGGACAGTGCACGAAGGTGGATCCCGGCGCAGATCCGGCCGTGGTGGGCTTGCTGGGTTGCGGCGTCATGGCCGGACTGGGCGCCGCGATGAATACCGGCGGCGTAGGTCGCGGGGATTCCGTCGCGGTGATCGGCTGCGGCGGGGTGGGAAACGCCGCCGTCGTCGGTTCACGGCTCGCAGGCGCGTCCACCATCATCGCCGTGGACCGCGACAAGAAGAAACTCGAATGGGCCTACGAACTGGGCGCGACTCACACTGTCGACGCGACCGAAACCGACGCGGTCGCCGCTATCCAGGAGCTCACCAACGGTTTCGGCGCCGACGTGGTCATCGATGCCGTCGGCCGCCCGGAGACCTGGGAACAAGCCTTCTACGCCCGCGACCTGGCAGGCACCGTCGTTCTGGTCGGAGTTCCCACACCTGATATGCGCCTCGATATGCCGCTGATCGACTTCTTCTCCCGCGGTGGGTCATTGAAGTCATCCTGGTACGGCGATTGCCTACCCGAGCGGGATTTCCCGATGCTGGTCGACCTCTACCAACAGGGCCGACTGCCACTGGAGAAGTTCGTCACCGAGAGAATCGGCCTCGATTGCGTCGAGGAAGCGTTCCACACCATGCACGCGGGTGAAGTCCTGCGTTCGGTTGTCGTCTTGTGAGCGGCACACTACGCATCGATCGCGTCGTCACTTCCGGGGTCTTCGAACTCGACGGCGGAACCTGGGAGGTCGACAACAACGTGTGGGTCCTCGGCGACGACGACCAAGTGGTCGTCATCGACGCCGCGCACGACTCGAAGCCGATCATCGAAGCCGTCGCCGGGCGCGATGTCGTCGCCGTCGTGTGCACTCACGGACACAATGACCACGTCACCCACGCACCCGAACTCGCCGAGGATCTCTACGCTCCGGTCCTGCTGCACCCCGGCGACGAGAAGCTCTGGGAAATGAGCCATCCCGGTTCTCGCTACTGGCATCTGAGCCACCAACAGCGCATCGCGCTCGCCGGGACCGAGGTGCATATCATCCATACACCAGGCCATTCACCCGGGTCGATCTGCCTCTATGTTCCCGAGGCCGAGACGTTGTTCTCCGGTGACACGCTCTTTTCCGGAGGCCCCGGCGCCACCGGCCGTTCATTCTCGGACTTTCCCACGATCATCGATTCCGTGCGGGAGCGAATTCTCACCCTCCCCGAAGATACCCGAGTGTTCCCCGGCCATGGGGACAACACCACCGTCGCCACCGAAGCACCACACCTGTCAGATTGGATCGCGCGAGGCTTCTGACAGCACATAGCCGACGTCACCGCCGCCTCCCTCGCATACTCGTGCCAGGGAGGCGGCGGTCATGTTTCCCGGTTTACCGACACATCGCGCGGGGCTCCGACACGGCGATGCCATCGACGGATGTCACCCGGGGCCGGATGCGCCGAAACCGCTGTACGCGATGATCTTCGAATGCTGACGGCGAAATTCGGGGCTCCTCGCCGACAGTTCTACCCGGGCGGGCGCTACCCCCTGTGCTCGATCGAACAGCGCGTCACCGTCATACACGGCTGATTTCACGCACACTCACTGTCCTCGTCCGCACGGAAACGCTGAGACCCGCCAATGCCGCGATGATCAAACAGCCCGCCGCGTACCAGACATTGCCGATGGGTGTGTCGTCGCTGGTGATGCCGTCGACCGCTCCGAAATAGTCCGGCAGGGCAGACACCCACAGGACCGCGAGCACTACCAGATAGATAGGGGCGAAGACTCGGACGAACTCGTTGGTCGGAATTCCCTCGGCACTGTTGCGGTGACGCGACCATTGCTGCACGAGTACCGGCACGGAGATCGCGGCGAAAATGACCAACTCGATCCAGAACACGATCGCTTGCGCGGTGGTGTTCGGCGTGTCGCCGCGGCCGACCACCGAAGACGGGGTACTGAGAATGCCGATGCCGACCGGTACCAGGACCCCGGCGACGACCGAGCGCCATCCGAGACTCACACCGCTCAACCGTGCCGGGCTCGCCGATTCAGCCAGCTTCTCGGATTTCCGACCCACCAGTCCCATCACCAGCAGGGTAGCCGCGAAGGGACCGAGCGTGGCGAAGATGACCATGCTCGTCATGGGTACCGAGGCCGCCAATGGATGGTTGGTCGCGTTGTCGGTGTTCCAAGCCCACCAGCGCAACTGAGGACCGAGCTGATCGAATACCTCGTAGAAGCAATGGTGGACGAATCCGACACAGATCGCGCCGACGACGATGCCCCGATCCCGGAACACCCCGAGGCTGCGTACGATTTCGAAAGCCACTGTGATCACCGCGGGATAGAGAGCGATGATGTACAGCGGCAATCGTTCGAACATGAACTGAACCGTGAACGCGTTGTGCGCGAACACGATTCCCAGATCTTCTTCGATTCCGAAACTGTCCGGGAAGTACAGCGGAATCTCGATGACGAACAGATAGACCACCGTCGCGATCCAGAGTGCCAGGTTGACGGGGTCACCGTGGCGGCGCAGTCGTCGGATGGAGTACCACAACGCCAGCACTGCGCCTGCGACCATCATCAACTCCACTACCGGCAGAGTCCAGTTCGACAATCCGAACGGGTTGCGTAGATGGATGATCGCAGGGGCGTCCTGGCAGGTGAAGTCGCCCAGTTTTCGTGCGATTTCATCGAAGGTGGGATTGCACTGACCGGCCAACGGATATCTCAACTAGCGATCTGGGCAGAGTACCAGCGTGTGACGTCTTCGCCCTTATCCCATCGCTCGAACCAGCAGTCGGCGAACTTCGGCAGCACCGCGTGTGCCGGATTGTGAAAAGGTGTCTGGCTCATCAGGACCCTGGCAGCGGCCACGAATTTCTCTCGCCACGACACGGTCGCGAAACCCGGGGGCGCGATCGAGGACGGCTTCTTGGTGCCGAACGGAAGCCTGTCCCACAGCGAGGGCTCGGCCTCACCGACCGCCAGCCGAGTACGCGCATCGATCTTGCGATCCGATTCCGGCACGTGCTCGTTGACGCCGTCGGCGATGATCCCCATCACCTCGATGAGGTGTTTGACGACCGAGGGGATCGACTTCATACGAAACCAGGTGTCCCCGTAGGCTTCGTTGTAGATCACCATCGCCGAACTGCGATGCTCGACTTCTTCGACGAAGTGCCACAGGAACAACGACGCCACGCGATCGTCGCCGGGACGGAAGAGCGTGTCCTCGTTGTCGAGCATCAGCTTCATACTCGGCGTGAAGGTCGCCTCGAGGTTGGCGATGTAGGCCAGCCGGTATTTCAAGGAAGTGTTCGCGGCGAGAGAGTCGTAACTCGCGATCGCCTTGTCCAGTGTCTGCGCGAGACCGGGGTAGCGCTTGCACAGGGCACCGACGTGCTTGCGGTGCGAACTCGAATGCTGGGCCTCCTGGCGCAGGAACGCCAACGCCTCCGCGGCCACATCCGGATCTCCGAGAAGAGGTTTGGCTTCCTGCACCGCGGCTACGATCATCTGCTCGAAGCAGATCGCGATAAAAGATGTGGCATTCATCGAGAACGAGAAGGACGGATTGCCCGGATTCCATTCCCACGGGACGTCCTCGGTGAAGTCGAACTTCGGACGGCGAACTTCGAGGTCGGTCATGCTGTTCCTCCAGTGACACTGATTACACGCAATGCTCACAAGTGTGACATTGATGTAATGTAAGCTGGGTCGCAGAAGGAGTCAAGACTGCATGGGCCGTAAAGGGTGGGCGGGCTCACCGCCGCGAGATGATGACGAGGCGCGCAAACGCATCGTCGACGCCACGCTGCGCGTCATCGATCGACGCGGGGCCGGGGACACAACCGTGGCCGATATCGCCGAGACCCTCGGCATCACCCGCCGGACCATCTACCGATACTTCGCCAGCACCGAGGAGCTGTTCACCACTGTCGCCGAAATCGCGCTGGAGAGTTTCAACACGCAGATCGAGGCCATGACCGCGGATCTGGATGTCGCGGATCAACTGGTCGAAGTGGTGGCATACATCATCGAGCGACTGCCACACGAACCCCAACTGACCCTGCTGCTCGCCAACGACCGTTCCAACATGTTCAGCCGAACGATGCTCAAACCCGTGTGGATCGCACGGGGACGCACCGTGCTGCACAGCACCCATATCAAGTGGGCGGACCTCGGCTACGACGATCGGACCGTCGATGAACTCCTCGAATTCCTCCTTCGAATGATCCAGTCGATGGTTGTCGCGCCGATCGATCCCCCGCGGTCGAGTGCCGAGCTACGCGCATACCTGCACCGCTGGGTAGGTCCGGCGCTGCGCTAGCATCCGCGCCAGGAAGTTGAAGGAGATCGAAAAGGCTTGTTGCGATCGATCGAGCACTCAGGGCTCGTCGGCGCGTACCACGCGACACCGAAGGGGTGTCGACGTTCTACACGATCATTCAGGAGTGTGCCGATGACCGGATCGCCAGTACCTCAGCAAGACACCGCAATCCAGTCCGCTGCGACGATTCTGCTGGATGGCGCGGAATCCCTCGTCCAGGTCGGCTCCGAGGAGACCGTACTCGAGGCCGCCCGGCGTGCCGGATTGAATCCCCCGTACTCCTGCGAGTCGGGCATCTGCGGCACCTGCATGGCACGTCTCAGCGAAGGACGCGTCGAGATGCGCACAAACGAGGTGCTGAGCGACGACGATGTGGCCGAAGGCTACATACTCACCTGCCAGTCGCTCCCGCAGACCCCGGCGGTCACGGTCGAGTACGAGTGATCCGCCGATCAATCCCGGTCCGCGGCGCAGACCTCTGCGACCGGGATTGGACATCGACGTCGCGATTCCGCACCAGCGGCCGCAAATCGTCGCGGCAGCCGCTCGAACTCGGCCGAGAGAAACGATGACGCCCAGTTCGCGCAGCGTCGTCCGCGAGGCGGCGGGAACGGGCACGACCGGTGGTGACTCGTCGGCGCGGGCGAGGTCGACGTGTCGGGAGAGCGGCATCTCTGCACGCTGGGCCGCCAATCCTCCAGCCGTACTACCAATCCGGGGCTCGTACGCACCGTACGAGCCCTGACGTCGAGTTCGGCGAAGTCGGCGATTTCGCGTCCGCCCGTTCGACATCTGCTGCGCGCGACGCCGAAACTGCAAGGCAAGCAAGCTCGCGATCAGCCACTCGACGATCGCATATTTCCTTCGGGGAGACCACCGCCTGCTCGTCGAACAATTCACACGCATCCCGGGTGAGCTTCAACTCGGCCTCCAGTTGGACAATCCGTCGATGCTCAGAGGCCAATTCGTCGGCCTCAGCGCTCAGCAAGCCTTCGCGGACTCCCGCATCGACTAGCTTCTGAGCCTTCCACTTGACCAGTGTGGCCGCGGAAATTCCTGTCTCAGAAGTAATCTCGGCAACAGGCTCCCCAGAATGCAGTCTCGCACACACCTGCCTGCGCACAGACTGCGGATACGATTTCGGCACCATGACCTCTCCTGACGGTCGGTTTGCCTCAACTCTCATAAGAGTGGTCTCCTCCCTCAGGGGCCAGTCACCCGGACCGAACCGACGGGGGTCAGGTCGGGATCCGGTTCCTCGCGAAGGCGAGGGCCACGGCGATCCCCTCAGCGGCGAGAGTCGCCACCGCCGAGAAGGTCGTTTCGAAAGCGTTGGAGTCGAACACATAGGGCGCGGTGTACTGGTAGCCCATCTCGAGTGTCTCCCGCGCACCGGAATTGAACAACGCCCCGATCCGCATCGTCGTGCAGGACATGACCTTGACACGGGCGTCGGACCCGGCGGCGAGTTCGATGTATTGACGGCCGGTCAGTGGCGCGGCCGTGGGCAAGTGCCAGATGCTGCCCCGCGCGGCCGGATCGGCGCCGAGGATTGTCAAAGCGTTTCCGATGTCGGGCGTAAAGGTGAGAGAGTGAGGCTTGTCCGCGTCGTAGAGCCAGGTTCCGTCTTTGCCTACCGCGATCTTGTCGAGGGCGAAGGTGTTGAACACGCTGGTCGTCGCGCCGGGACCGTAGAAGTCCGCGCTTCGGCCCACCGTGTAGACGAGTCCGCGCTCGGCGGCAGCGGTGGCCAGGGCCCGCAACGCGTCGGCGCGAACGCGACCTTTCTTACCGGCGGGGTTTATGGGTGTCTGCTCGGTCATCGAGCCCTCTACCCGACCGTAGGCGTACACGTTGTCGAAATAGACGAGGTGGATGTCGTGTGTCAACGCGGCTTCGATCGCATTGGCCACGATGACCGGCCACTGCTCCGCCCAGATGCGGGCGGAGTACGGTAGCCCGGCGGTCAGGTAGGCGGTGTGCGCTCCAGCGACCGCACGCGAAACATCCTCGGCGACAAGGAGGTCCGCGGTGATCGACCGAGCTCCCTCGACGGTGGAGGGGCGGCGTCCTACCGAGGCGGCATTCTCACCGCGATTCAGCAGGGCGCGCAGCGTTTCTCGTCCGATGACCCCGTTGCCTCCGAGGACGACGTGGGTTGGCCTGGTGGTCATGTTCGGTCTCGTTTCGTGTCGGCGGGAAACAGATCGTGCGTGGCGTCTTGCTGAGCGAGGCGGCGAAGACCGGCGAAGAGCGGATCGCCGAGAACCGAACCCACGACCATGAGTTCAGCAATCCGGTCCGGCGTTTGCCGCGTGGTCAGCGCACGCAGGTCCGCCGCGGCCGCGGCCGATGCGGCGGTCGCGTAGGCGGTGAGATAGGTGTCGGGAGCGTCGAACCCGATCGCGCGGAGCCCGTCGAGAGCGCGTGCCGCGGCATTGATTCCAGGGTTGTCGGCGCTGATGGCCCAGCCCTGCGAATGGGCGATCTGCGTTACGCGGTCTCGTGATTCAGCGCTGGGAGTGGACTCACTGGTACGTGGAGTGCTCATCGCGTGCTGCGCGACCGCGAACGTCTCCGCAAGAGAAGAGTCCCCCGCATCCAACGTCTCGATCACGGCCTTTGTCGCCGCGATCGACAAACCGCCGGTCTCCAACAGTGCACGGATCAGGCGGACCCGTTGGACATGAGCATCGCTGTATTCGGCCTGATTGGGGGCCGATCGCTCCCCCTCTGGTACCAACCTTTCCCGTTGGTAGTACTTCACCGCAGAGAGCGGGACTCCTGCCTGCCTCGCCAATTCGGATACTCGCACTATTGGATAGTATCACTATCCAATAGCCGTATGCCGCATGCCGCATGCTCACTACCGGTAGGTCACCAGCGCGACGCCCGGAGCCGAGACGATCTGGATATCCGCGTCGTCGGCGACCCGGATGTGCAGGAAGCCACCCTCGATCGAGATCCGCGCGTCCTGCACCGTGCGCGCGGGCTGTCCCTCGCGATCGAGCAGCGTGTAGCCCTCGGCCAGTTCGACGCGGGCGGCATCGCGCCATGCCTGGTTCATCTTCGATCCTTCCGTCGAGGTCGCGGCCGGGAAATCCAGTTCCGGCCCGGCGATGTGGTTGAAGTAGTTCGACAGCACGTTCAGGGCGATATGGCCGGTGATATCGCCGATCTCGGCGTCGGAGACGCCCCCGGCGCGAGCGGCGGCGAGTGCGGCGTCATCGATCCGGCCTCGGGTCCGCAGGATGTCGCGCGCCAACCGCAGGACCGCGTCGGAGTGCGGCTCATCGGAGCGGGCGTCGCGGGTATCGGCGATCTCACGCTCGCCGAACCCCATGCGACCGGCGCGCATGGTGTGCGCGGCGACGCAGTAGTCGCAACCGTTCTCGGCGGCGATCAGCAGGGCCAGCTGTTCACGCAGCCGCGCGCCGAGCACGCCCGCCGTCAGCGCGTCGCGCAGATCGAGGTAGCCGCGCAGTGCGGCGGGGCTGTTCGCCAGGGCGGCATAGAGATTCGGGACTCGCTCATGGGAGGTGCATGCGATCGCGGCGTTGGCCGGACATCGGCACACGGACTCGACGCTGCGCTACATCCACCTGTCGGGCCGGGATCTCGCCGACAAACTCGCCCGCGGCATGCAGCACATCCACGCCTCACGCGTCGCGGCCCTGACCGGCGCCGATCATGTGGTGGTGCCCCGGTGACCGTCACCGCGACTACCGAGGAACCGGGCAGCCATCGACGTCGGCAGTCACCGATCTATGCAGACCGATACGACACGACAGCGGCGCTACGGGCCCGGGAGAAGGAAGCGATCACCGAACTCGGGCTCGACAATCTGCGTCGGCTGGCTCGCCATGATCCCACCGCGCGGGGATGGCGGCAGGTCCGACGGTTGGTGCGCCCGCTCGACGATGCTGCTGCCGCGCTGCGGGTGCCGGTGACATCGCACCGGCGCAGGGCGACGCTCGACGCCACCGCGGTGGTGTTGCTGCACTGCGCGCAGACCGGCCGCGTTTTCTGGTCGTGGACCGAGCAGCAGTGGGCCGGGCTCATCGGCGCGGACTCCCGCGAGTTCCGCGCGGCGGTGCCGGGCTGGGCCGACGACGCGGTGCGTCCCTATCTGGCCGCGCACGCATTCCTGCTCGGCGGCTTCACCGCGTTCTACCGACTCGGCAGTTTCAGCCGACTTACCTTGGCCTGGAACATCTTCGGCCGCGAGCGGGTCATCATGACCGCGAAGTCGAACTGGTCGTTGTCGACACATTCGCCGGTCTGCCGCTTGTGATGGTGGGTCCCCACGGCCGGAGGTCCCGACAGTTGGCACTCCGACGCGCAGAAACTCGCCCGATCTGTCGAGAGTTCTCGACAGTAGCGCGACAAGGTGGTGCCGGGCGTCGGCCGGCTCGGGTGACACCGCGCCACATGAGGTCGATCGCCTGCGGACCGACTGTGAATATGTGTTCATTCCATTGCCTGTCTTGTGTGATCAATCGAATGAAGTTACGGTGAAAGTGATTCAGAACTCAACCTGATCATGATCGTGCCGTTGTCAGTAGGGAGTTCGCGGATGCCGTCTAGGCCGATGAGCGGGGTGCGGGTGGTCGAGGTTGCCCAGTTCACGTATGTGCCTGTGTCGGGCGCGGTGCTCGCCGATTGGGGAGCTGATGTGATCGAGGTGGAACACGCGGTGCGTGGTGATGCCCAGCGTGGTCTCCGAAATCTCGGTGGTATGGAGGCCGACGGTGGGTTCGCGCCGATCATGGAGCATCCCAACCGCAGTAAACGTGGTATCGGTTTGGCGTTGGAGAAGCCGGAAGCTCTCGAGATTCTTTACGACATCGTGCGGGCGTGTGATGTCTTCGTGACCAATTTCTTGTCCGACGCGCGTCGGAAACTCGGGATCGATGTCGAGGATATTCGGGCGGTCAATCCCGATATCATCTATGTCCGGGGAACTGCTCTGGGGGCCCGTGGACCCGAGGCGGACAAGGGCGGCTACGACTCACCGAGCTTCCCGTCTTGTTGAACTCCGGCCACTGTCGGGTCGACGCTCTCGGAGTGGCTGGCACATCCGATCGGCGGCCCGATCCTGCGGTCCCGTCTATCACCCTCACCGGCGGCCCCGCGGTCTGCGCCTGGCCGAGGAGCGAGTCTCAACCTGGGGTGAAGACCACGTTGTTTCCGATATCGACCAAGGACGCTCGGCCGACTTTCGGTATCGTGGACGAGCAGGGCGAGATCGACCAGACCGCGGCGCGCTCTGCTATCCCGGACGGCATCAGCTCGTTCTTCCTATTCCGGCACCCGACCGTCGCGGGTGAGGTCGCGACGATGAACGCGATTCAATCTTGGGTGATCGAGTATGCTCCTCTCGGCATCCCGGTGCTGTTCGACTGCGAAGGTTCCCACGGCCCCTCGCTGGCTGGCGCGATGACGTTCCCACAGTCGATCGGGCTGGGCAACAGTCGGAATTGGGATTTGATCGGCCGGGTTTTCGGCGTCATTCGGAAGGAGCTTCGCGTAGCGGGTTTCTCGGTGGCGCTCGCGCCGGTGCTCGATCTGGCGGAGTCGGTCTCTGAGATCCTCGAGAGCTGGTACGAAGGGCAGGAGACCGGTAATGCGATCATGGGCATCCTGTTCGGCGACGTCAATCCGTCCGGGCGGCTGCCTGTCACGATCGCGCGCAACGCCGGGCAGCTTGGGATCTTCTACAACCGCAAACCCGCGGCGCGTCCGGGCTACGTGTTCGACGACAACTCGCCGCTACCCGTTGGGCTTCGGCCTGGGTTACACGGACTTCGGCTACGGCGACCCGGAGCTCGACCGCACCGAGATCAGCCGCGACGGCACGGTCACCCTGTCGGTGACGATCGCGAATACCGGAGCGCGGACAAGAAGGTCGTTGCGCTGTACGTGCATCCCGAGGTCAGCAGTGTCGTACACCCGGTTCTTCGACGCGTCGGTTTCGAGCACATCGAACTCGAGGCCTGCAAGAGCGCGATCGTGACCAGTCCCGGACTCCGGCCGGGACTTCCCGCAGGGGTGGGAACGCGATTACCGCGGCGCAGCCCTCGCGTACATCCCCTCGAGGTCACCGAGGACGCCAGAACACTGCTCGGAGACGGACCAGTGACCTTACCGTCCCGGTGCGCAGCCTCACGACACCCCGAGTCACAACCCACGGGCCGGCCTACGCCGACCCCGAACCGAGAGGAAACACCCATGAGTGATCGACTGAAAGGCCGGACTGCGCTGGTGACCGGTAGCGGCAACGGCATCGGAAAGGAACTCGCCATCCGACTCGCCGCCGAAGGGGCGAACGTGGTCGTGAACGATCTGGGCACGAGCGTCGGCGGCGAGGGGCGCAGCTCCGAGGCCGCTGACGGCACCGTCGCCGCGATCGTCGAGGCGGGAGGAGTCGCCGTACCGAGCTACGATTCGATCGCCGAGCCCGAGGGAGCCGCCAACGCCGTCCAGGTAGCCGTCGACAACTTCGGTGCCTGCGATATCGTCGTGGCCAACGCCGGTGCCCTTGTCGCCGGTGCGATGGCCGGGCTTCAGGCGGACGACGAGTCGTGGCAGAAGCTGCTCAACCTGTATATCGGGCAGAAGTTCTGGCTGGCTCGTGCGGCTGTCCCGGGGATGGTCGAGCGCGGTTGGGGACGAATGTTGTTCGCCACGTCGGAGATCGCGCGTGGAACTCAGGCCAACCCGCTGGGCGCTATCGCGATGAACGGCGGGATCGGTCTGTGTCACGACCTCGCGCATCAGTACAGAGGCACCGGACTGACCTTCAATTGCTATGCCCCCGCAGCAGGCACCCGCACGTTCGACCTCTACAAAGATCAAATGGACGAGGCTCTCCGCGCACAGGGCGTGCCGGAGGACCAGTTCGGACAGTTCTACCTGCCCCCGGCGGACCTCATCGCACCGATGCTCACCTGGCTGTGCACGGATGCTGCCGCCGATGTCACCGGACAGGTATTCGCGGTCAAGGGATCGGAAGTCACACGCTGGACCGACGTGACGGACGGTCCGGTCATCCTCAAAGACAACGACCTGCGCAGCCTCTGGACGCTGGACGAACTCGACCGGGCCGTGCCGGATGGATTGTTCTCGCCCGAGGTCTGATCATTCGGCGACCGGGAGCCGGGGACCCGGCCGCTCCCGGTCGCCGTCCGAGTGATAGACGAGCGATCCGTCAGAGATGCAGCCCGAAAATCCGGTCTATGACGGGTGCGAATCGTATGTGACGATAGCCCCGCCTCGAGGTGGCCTATTCGCATGCACAAATCCTGAGAAGTGCGCCGATCTCGAGTGGGAGTGGGCCGGTGCTGATGGCGCAGAAGGGCACCGAACGCCCAGCTGCCCGACATGCGTGGGCGTCGCCCCTGGATCAAGACCATCGCGACAAGGCCGACGCTGATTGGTGCTCGTGGTCTTGCGGTGGTGACGGCTCCGGTGATTGCGCGGGCGATGGCGTCGGGGCTGGCGGCAAGTCGTGGGGAGCCGCAGCCGCACGGGGTTCATCGACATCGTCACCACCGCGATGGCAGCCGCACCGACCGAAAGCCCCTACACGCTTGCCACAGGTAGGCCGTCAGCTCGGGTGTCCGGGCCAGGTGTTGGGCTGTGGCCCCGGCCTATTCCCGATGAGGTGCCGGCAATCAGGACCGTAGTAGTGGCCACTGCGCGGTCATGCTTCGCCGTCAGTGGTGATGTCGAAAGCGTTGAGGAAGTTGCAGACCAGTTGGTAGAAGCCGACGGTGAGCACGAAGTCGGCGAGCTCGGTGACGGTGAACAGTTCCAGGGCTTCGGTGCGGGTCGTTTCGCCGAGGGTGTGGTCGTTGAGCAGCTCGTCGGTCCAGCGCAATACGGCGGCCTCGTCGGCGCTGATGCCCTCACCCGATCCTGTCGCGGACGCGGCGATCGCTTCTTCGCTGAGTCCGATCGCGCGGGCGAATCGTTCGTGATGGTGCAGTTCGTAGGCGGCTTCATAGACGTGGCCCACGCGCAGGATCGCCAGTTCGCGTAGCGCGAAGGGCACCGAGTTGGTTTGCAGCATGGCATCGGCCATGCTCAGAAAGCTCACGCCCATGCCGTGGGAGTGGGCGACCATGCGGTAGATGTTGGCGGTGTGTGTGGCCAGTGCCTGCTGCAGTTGTTCGGGCAGCGTGGCGGGGTCGGGGTAGGCGATCGTAGTCATGGTCGGTCCCTAAGTTTGTAGGTGTCTGGGGTTGGTGCCCTGGATGCCCAGAGCGGTGGGGTGTAGCTGATGGTTGCTTGCCGTTGGTTTGGCTTCAAAGGACTGGCTGCCCCACCGCGCTGGACACTCCGACCGCTGATTGAGAGCTTGTTGCGGGTCGTCGCTGTTTAGGGATCTGTCGGCGGGGTTGTCCACGGGCGTAACCGTTTTCGAGTCAGGAGCACGCGGGTGACTACTCGCCCTCAGATGTGGGTCGGGATCGACGTCGGCAAGCAAGCGCATCACGCGTGCGCGGTCGACGAGACCGGCAAGACGGTGTTCAGCCAGAAATTCGGCAACGACCAAGCCTCGATCGAGACGTTGATCGCCCGCGCCGGCCAGGCCGCGCAACAGGTGCGGTGGGCGATCGATCTGACCAGTCCGATGGCGTTGCTGCTGATCACGGTCTTGTTGGCCGCTGATCAAGCGGTGACGTATGTGCCGGGCCGGGTGGTCAATACGATGGCCCACGGATTCCGCGGCGAAGGGAAAACCGACGCCAAGGACGCGAAGGTGATCGCCGAGACCGCCCGCATGCGCCGCGATCTGGGGCAGGTCACGATGCCCGACGAGCTGGTGGTCGGGTTGACCCAGCTGACCAGCTACCGCACCGACCTCATGAGCGACTGGGTCGCCGGGATCAACCGATTGCGGGCTCTGCTCGGGTCGATCTTCCCGACGTTGGAGGCAGCGTTCGATTTCTCGAACCGGACCCCGTTGATACTGGTCGCCGGAATGTGCACGCCTGCGGAGATTTGCGCCGCCGGAATCGACGGTGTCACAACATATTTGACCGACAACGGGGCATGGAAGCCCGGCATCGTCAAGGCCGCGGCCGCTGCGGTCGATGCCGCCGGGCGCCAAAGCCTGGCCCTGCCGGGCGAGGCCGATACCGCGATGCTGGTCAAACGTATCGCCCGAAAGCTGCTGGACCTCGATCGCGAGATCAAGGACACCGACAAGCTCATCACCGCACGTTTCCGGGAACACCCGTGGGCGCACATCATCGAGTCGCTGCCCGGGATGGGACCGGGTTTGGGTGCTGAGTTCCTCGTTGGCACCGGTGGTGACCTGGCCAATTTCGCCAGCGCCGGACGTTTGGCGTCCTACGCCGGTTTGGTCCCGGTCCCGCGCGATTCCGGTCGAGTTTCGGGCAACCTGCACCGTCCGAAGCGCTACAACCGGCGCATGCGGCGTGTCTTCTACATGGCCGCCCTGTCGAGCTTGCGCTACGAGAACGGGCCGTCGCGGCGGTTCTACGACCGAAAACGCGGTGAACGGCAGATACATACCCAGGCCCTTCTAGCTCTGGCCCGGCGGCTGGTCGATGTGTTGTGGGCGTTGCTGCGTGACGGTCGTGAATTCAGCGTCGGCAACCCGGCTCCGGTGGCCGCTGCGGCTTGACACGGTCATTGAGAGTCCTTCGGTACTCACTGCAGTTTGTCGATGTCGCCGCGGATGGGTTCGCTGCCGTCCCAGGTGGCGGCGACCTCGCGGATGTAGCGGAAGAACAGGCCCTTTGGCCCACTGATGTCGGAGATCTCGATGATGTGGCCGAAGGTCTTCTCGGTGTCGAGGTAGGCGAAACGGCCCTGCTCGCCCCCGATCGAGCCTTCGTGGCCGACTACGTAGCCCGATTCCAGGGCCTTGTCGTAGAGACCTTGGAAGTCTTCGCTCCAGTAGGCGATGTGCTGCAGGCCTTCGCGACCGGAGTCCAGGAATTCCCGGTACAGCGACGGCGCGTCGTTGCGGGGCTGGATCAGTTCGATCTGCACGTCGCCGGAATTGGCGAGGGCGACACTCATTTTCATCGGCGACGGTGTGCCGCGGTGGGTGAAGTAGTCGGTTTCGACGTCGTGGACGTAGAACCACGGGCCGACGCCGTGGGCGATCCACCGCCGCATTTCAGCGTTGATATCGCGGACGACGTAGCCCATTTGGGCGATGCTGCCGAAGATCCGGCTCATGGAATCGGTACTTTCTGTGCGTGTTTCGGGCGCGCCATCCTGGCGCGGTCTGCTCTGCGGGACTGCGCTGTCGGGCGTGGCTGGGTTGGTCCGTCGGGCCGGCTAGGTGCGGCCGAGTGCGCGGTCGAGCAGGTGGGAGTCGTGGGCGTTGACCAGCAGCAGGTCCGGCTCGGCGGTATTCCACAGCTCGGTGAGCCGTCGATGGTTGGCCTTGACCTGTTTCCAGTCGTAGGCGGTGACTCGTTCCATCGCGGTGATCGCACGCGGGGCCGAATTGCTGCCGTCGAGCTGGCCGTGGTGATAGAAGGAGTCACCCACGTGCAGCAGCCAGCGATCGCCGGCGTCGACCGCCACGGCGGCGTGGCCGCGACTGTGGCCGGGCAGATTGATCAACACGATGCCCGAGGCGATATCGGTGAGTTCTTCGGCGCCGGCGAAACCGCGCCAGGATTCACCGGCGACCGGGGTGTGTTCGACCAGGGTTGGGTTGTGCGAGCGTTGGGCTGCGACGTAGCGCTCCCGCTCCATGAAGGTGCGGGGATGCTGCGCGGCGAAGGACTCCGCGCTGGTGAGATGCACCTGAGCCCAGGGGAAGTCGGCCAACCCCCCGGCGTGATCGGCATCGAAATGGGTCAGCACGATATGGCGCACATCGTGCGGGTCGAATCCGAGGCGCCGGATCTGCATGATCGCGGCTTCGGAAGGGTCGAAGACGGGCCGGACATAGTGGCGGCCCGGTCCGAACCGCTCGGCAGGAGAGAGCGAGTCGTGCAGCCCCAGCCCGGAATCCACGAGGACCAACCCTCCGGGGGTTTCTACCAGCAGTACGTGGCAGACCAGCCCTGCGGGGGTGAAGTGCGGGTGCATGGTGCCGCAGTTGAGGTGATGGACTCTCATCCGCCCAGTGCCGCTTTCATCTCGTCCATGACGGCCGGGTCGCCGCTGAGCAGAGCGGGGTCGATCACCTGGATGGGGTTGGTGCCGTCCCAGTTGGCGGCGGCGAGTTCGATGAAGTCGAACACGAATTTCTTGGTGCCGCCGAAGTCGGAGATCTCGACGACGGTGCCGGGGTGGTGTTCGGTCTCGAGGTAGGCGAATCCGCCTGTAGCGCCGCCGATCTCGCCTTTCTGCCCGACAGTGAACCCGGCAGCCAGGGCACGGTCGTAGAGGTCCTGGTAGTTCTCGTTCCAGCAGGCGAAGTGCTGCATGCCCTCATGGTCGGCGTCGAGGAAGTCCTTGTCCATCGAGGGTTCGTCGTTGACCGGGCTGATGAGCTCGATCTGGATGTCGCCGCTGTTGGCGACCGCGACATCCATGACCATTCCCGACGGTTCGCCACGGTAGGTGAAGCTCCCCGACTGCAGGCCCTTGAGGTAGAACCAGGGCCCGATTCCACTGTCGACAAAGCCGCGCATGGAAGCTTCGATATCGCGCACGACATAGCCGATCTGGCGGATCGTGCCGAACATATTGGCCCGTTGCGCCGGGGCGGGCGCCGACCCGGGATGGGTGGCGGCGAGGCGGCCGATGCTGACGATCGTTCCGCCGATGGCGGTGGCGGCGGGCAGGGCGGCGAACAGGTCGCCGCCCACGTGGTCGAGGGTGATGTCCACGCCGGTGCCGCCGACGATCAGCACGCTGTTGCCGACGGTGAAACCCGCCCGTGTCACCAGCGCGTCGTGTTCGGTGGTCAACCCGACGGGCAACGTTGCTGCCTCCTCGAAGCTCAGACCGTCCGGAATGGGCACGAGCAACCGCGGATCACACAGAGCGTAGTCGGCGAACGCGGCGACGGTGATGCCCATAACGCGCGTCCCGGCACGCAGGTGCGGAGCCAGCGGGCTCGAAGTCTCCACGATGCCGGCGACCTCCATCCCGGCGGTGAATTCCCCGGACTGCTGGGACTTGGCGGTATAGCTGCCGTCGAGGGCATACAGGTCGGCGTGGTTTATTCCGGCGGCCATGACCTGGATGCGGATCGCTCCGAGATGGCTCAGGGAGTCGATGTCGCGCAGCTGCCAAGTCTTGCCGGCGCCGCCGATGAGTGCACGCATGTGCGGGGTTCCTAATCAGTTCTGGGAGTAAGCCGTCCGGCAAACTCCTTGGTGGTAGCCGGCTGGTAGGTGAGCACTCGTGGTTCCTGGACATCGAGTCCTGATGAAAGACAGTGCCCCTGCCGGTGGGTCGGGAGAGTTGATCGCTGCTGGGATGTCGTGCCTGCCGCTTCGGCGGCGTGAGCATTGCTTGATTAGGTCGCTGATAGTTCTCCTGCGGGCTGCCGAAGAGGTGGTGATCGATATCGAGTACGGGAGAATCGTTGAGGTTGTTCGTTGGTGATGACTGGGCCGAGGCGCATCACGATGTGGAGGTGATGGACAATTCGGGCCGCCGCCTGGCCAAGGCCCGGCTGCCCGAGGGCGTGGCCGGGATGGCGAAGCTGCACGCGATCATCGGCGACCTGGTAGGCGAGGATGCCGATGAGGTCGAGGTGCTGATCGGGATCGAGACCGATCGCGGCCCGTGGGTGAGTGCCTTGGTCGCCGCCGGATACGCGGTGCTGGCGGTGAATCCGTTGCAAGCGGCGAGGTTTCGTGACCGGCTCGGGGTGTCGAGGGCGAAAAGCGACGCCGCCGACGCGCACGTGCTGGCGGACATGGTCCGCACCCACGCCCACGAGCTGCGCCCGGTCGCCGGTGACTCCGACCGCGCCGAGGCGGTCGAAGTCGTGGCCCGAACCCACAAGAGCATGATCTGGGAACGAACCCGCCACACCCAGCGGCTGCGACACACCCTGCGCGACTACTTCCCCGCAGCGCTGGATGCGTTCGACGACCTCGACGCCGCCGACACCCTGGAACTGCTGGGCAAAGCACCCACCCCGGCCCGGGCCGCCCGGCTGACGATCGCCCAGATCAGTGCCGCGATGAAACGAGCACGCCGCAAGAACATCGCCGACAAGGCCCCGATCATCCAGGCCGCGCTGCGCGCCGATCACCTCGGACAACCCGAGATCGTCACACAAGCCTATGCCGCCTCTGTTCATTCGCTGCTGGCTGTCCCGGGCGTGCTGAACACCCAGATCAAGACCCTCGCCGAGCAGGTCGATGCCCATTTTGGGCAGCACCCGGCCGCTGAGATCATCCTGTCCCAGCCGGGACTGGGGACAATCCTCGGCGCCCGGGTGCTCGCAGAATTCGGTGACGACCCGACCCGCTACGCCAGCGCCAAGGCCCGCAAGAACTACGCGGGCACCTCCCCGATCACCCGCGCGTCGGGCAAGAAGAAAGTCGCCCTGGCGCGGTTCGTGCACAACGACCGCCTGATCGACGCCCTCACCGCCCAGGCCCAGACCGCGATGATGCGTTCCCCGGACGCCCGCGCCTACTACGACAAGCAGCGAGCCCGCGGCGTCAACCACTACCCCGCCCTGCGTCAACTCGCCAACCGACTCGTGGGAATCCTGCACGGCTGCCTCAAAACCGGAACCCCCTACAACGAGGCCACAGCCTGGCCGCTGTCGGCTCAGAAGGCTGCTGCTTGACATTCAACCCTCCTGGGATGTCTTTCACAGCATTGGGAAATGTCGTCCGGCTCGCGCGGCGGGCGGCCTGTGGGCTACCGACTCGGCCGACTCGGGTCTTCAGTGGGCGATGGCGCCGTGGGTGAAGGTCGGTGAGGTGCCGGGGTTGGTCCAGGCCGTGGTCAGCTCGCTCGAGGGGAAGAACTGTAGGAAGCGGGAGTCCTTTTGGCTTCGGTCGGCCAGCGTCTTCTCCAGCACGATCGAGTTGTACTGGTCGACGGTGGTTTCGATCGTGTTGGCGTTGAGCACGAGTTCTTGGCCCCACTCCTTGGCCCAGCGGGCCAGCCCGGGCATCCGCGAGTGTTCAGGGGTCAGGCATTCGGTGGCGATGACGTTTTCGCTGCTGACCCACACGCCGGTGGAGGTGTTGAGCACCAGGCTCTGGTTACCGAAGACGTGGCCGGGGGTCTTGACCACCGCGACACCGGGACCTAGCACAACCGACCCGTTGATCGGCAGGAACGCATCGGGAGGCACGTCACGGTAGGCGTCGGGCTGGTACCACGGTCGCTGCGTCGGGTGCAGCTCGGCCATCGCGGCGAGTTCGTCGCGCTGCACGATGACCTTGGCCCGGGGAAACACCGCCCGCGGACGTTCACCGAGATCGGCCTGGTGGGTGGTGGTGCCGACCCAGCGACGCAGATCCTGAGTGTGCAGGTGATCGAACATCAGGTAGTCGACCTCGGCGGGAGTGATCCCCAATCGCGCCAGGTGACCTTGCACGGTTCCATGTTCGGTGACCATCAGGTTCGACACCACCGCGGGCGTGCGCCCGGCGAGCTTGTCGAAATACGGGGTGTAGCGGCCGAGCTCGACGTCGCTGGGTTCGAACAGCAGCACCCGCGGGGTGCCATCGCTTTCACGCCAGCGGATCACCAGCATCCGGTTGGTGATCGCCAGGAACGGCGCGATCGCCCGCGACGCACGAAACAGCCCGAACCGCGTCGGATATGGCAGCGTCACCAGGTCACAGGTGACGACGCTGTCGGGTGTGCCCGTTTCGATGAACTCCTTGCGGAACTCGCCGGCCTGCGTGCGGATGGTGGCCAGGCGCGCTCCCGGCCCGCCGTCGATCAGAGACTGGTCGCCGAGGGTGTCGACCGGTGAGCCGATGCTCGCCAGGCCCAGCACGTCACCTTGTTGCCAGGGCATTTGCATCGGTTTCACCTCGAGTCAGTAATTCCACAGCGTGGGATTACTGACAAGTAAAACCCACGATGTGGAAATATGCAAGGGTGGAATCCGTGAACCCAGCAGCCGCGCCGTCAGCAGCCTTGAACCGCCCCGCTCCGGCCCGCCGTGGTCGGCCGCCGAAAGCTCAGAAACAGCTCTCCCGCGCCGCGGTCCGCGCGGCGGCGCTGGCGGTGATCGATGCCGAAGGCATAGACGCGCTGAGCATGCGAACAGTCAGCAGGTCACTCAGCGTCGATGCCAAGAGTCTCTACCACTACGTGCAGGACAAGGACGACCTTCTCGACGCGGTTGCGGAGTACCTGCTCGAGCAGCTGATCCCCCCGGCGGAAACCGACTCACTGGAAGACGACCTCCGTGCCTGGGCGCACGAGTTCCGCAGGATCACCCTTGCCCATCCCCAGGCCGCGACACTGGTGTTGACCCGGCAGCTCTCCTCGACCGCTGGGTTGTCACCGGTTGAAGGAGCTCTGTCGGTGCTGCGACGCACAGGCTGCGGCCCTGAAGTGGCGGTACACCTGATGCGCACCCTGCTGGCCACGCTCATAGGCACCCTGCTGCGCGAGGTCTCAGCCGGACCCACCTTCGGGACTGCTGAACCCGCCGAGATTGCTAGGAGGCAGAGCATGCTCGAGTTATCGGGGCTGCCACAGGTCGCCATGGCCGCCCCTTACCTCGCCCGCTTCGACCGTGACCGCGAGTTCGACTTCACCATCGACCTACTCGTCGGCCTGTTCACCGCACGACTCGCTGACAATGAAGCACCCGGGCCAGCCGGTCGATGAGAAGGCCAGTGCCGCAGGGTGTCGTCGTTGCAGACAGCGCTGTAGGTTTGGGTCGTGTCGAGGGCGTTGGCATTGAGGCAGCCTCGAACTCAGCTCGGCGGAGCCGGGTGCGGTGACGCCGCCTGCGCTGACCCGAATGTCTTAATCGGCTGGTGCTGGGGACCCGCGCCGCAGTCGCGGCGCCGCAGTGTCCGCCACAGCTGCTGTCTCGGGTCCAACGGTGCATCGAGCTCGGCGAGATAGAGCCGCAGCCAGACGAACGCCTCCGCGCTGGCCGGAAGCCATTGGCTCGTTTGCGTTCCCTTGCGGATCACCTGGACAAGCTGCTCACCCCAGTCCAGGTCCGCCATCCGCAGCATTCGCTGCTGGTTCGGCAACCAATTCAGTTTGGTGGCACCGCTATTCAGGACCTATGGTGTCGAGATCTGGGTTCCCGAACTCGGCGGACGATACGGCGCCTTCAACCCTTCCCATAACATGCTGATGAGCATGCTCGGCGGGATGAGCGAGTCCGAGCGTCAACATGTGCAGAAGCGCACCCGGGCAGGCATGGACGCCCAGGTGCTCAACGAAGGCCGTTACCAAGGCGGTAGAGCCCCATACGGGTACATCACGGGGATGGACCACCCCATCCCAATCCCAGCCGGGCATCAGCAGGATTGAAACTGCGTATCTTGATCCTCGACGAGCCCGCGGCAGAGGTCGTGCGACGGATCTTCCGTGTGTACCTGCAAGATCGGGGAGCCCGCGCGATTGCGGCCGGATTGAACCGCGATGGCATCCCATGTCCCTCGGCGCATCATCCCGGCCAGAACTCTCACCGTTCCGGCGACGGCTGGTGACGGCGCTCACTGAATTTCCCCGCTGAGGCTCACCGAAATTCCCCATTTGTCCGTGTGGCTCCGCCGTGAAGGGCGGGCCTCCTCCAATGCTGATGGTTACCACACCTGACCAGCGCTTTCGATCGGAGGAGGCCCGCTTTTCCATGTTGACACGTGAGGAAGATGTGGAAATCAGTGCCCTACGCGCCCGAGGCTGGACGATCTCCCAGATCGCCCGCCATACCGGTCGTGACCGTAAGACGATTCGAGCTTATCTGGCCGGGGAACGCACCCCAGGGATACGGAAACGGCATCTACCGGACCCGTTCGAACCGTTCCTCGACTACGTGAGCGCCCGCCTGACCGAGGACCCGCACTTGTGGGCGCAGACGTTGATGGACGAGCTCGAGCCCCTCGGTTTCCCGTTGTCGTATCAGTCGCTGACACGCAACATCCGCGCCCGCGAACTGCGGCCGGTCTGCCAGGCCTGTCGGACCGCGACCGAACGCCCCAACGCGGTCATCCCGCATCCACCGGGTGGTGAAACCCAATGGGACTGGGTCGATCTGCCGAATCCGCCCGCCTCCTGGGGGTGGGGCGCCAACGCGCACCTGCTGGTCGGGTCACTGGCCCACTCGGGCCGCTGGCGCGGCTATCTCGCACCATCGACCGACCAGCCACACCTGATCGAAGGGCTCGACCGCGTCGCTCGCGGTCTGGGCGGGGTGACAGGGTCGTGGCGGTTCGACCGCATGTCCACGGTCTGCCATCCCTCCAGCGGTCAGCTCACCGCATCGTTCGCCGCGGTCGCGAAATATTACGCCGTGGTTCCGGTGATCTGCCCGCCCCGGAGCGGGAACCGCAAAGGCGTGGTCGAGAAAGCTAATCACACTGCCGCGCAACGCTGGTGGCGCACACTCGCCGACGAAACAACCGTCGAGCAAGCCCAAACAGGGCTGGACAAGTTCTGTTCGCTGCGCGGTGACACCCGGCTTCGGCCGACCGCCGACGGACGCGCCAGCGTCGCGACCGTCGCCGCCAGGGAACCGTTGCGACCGTTACCCGCCGAACCCTATCCGGCGATCCTCGCCGAACCTCGGGTCGCCTCGCGGCAGGCGATGATCTCCTGGCGCGGCAACCGCTACTCGGTGCCACCGGAACTGGCGTCGGCGACCGTTGTCGTCGCACAACCGCTGCGCGGCAACCACATCGACATCGCCACCACCGGCGGCATCGTGATCGCCCGCCATCAACGCGCCGCCGACGGCCTGGGCGCCACGGTCCGCGACCACGGCCACGTCGTCGCACTCGACGCCACCGCGATGGCCGCGGCCAACACCAGCCGACCCCACCGCCGCAAGCAACGCATCCCACCCGGCGCCACTGCCAGAGCCGCCGCCGCGGCGTTACGAGCCACCGCCGACCCCTCGAACGCCGCGACGGCTGCCGCCGATGCCACCCTCACCGATCTGGCCGCCTACGAGCGCGCCGCCACCGCCAGGAGCCGCAAATGAGCGCCCCCGCGCCGAAGAAGACAGCCCGCCGCACCACCAAAGCCGTCGGCGCCGACGAGACCGCGACCCGCTACCAACAACTGCGATCACATCTGGCCACTCTGAAGCTGCATGCCGCCGCCGAAGCACTGCCCTCGGTCCTGGACGACGCCACCACACAGAACCTTTCGGCCACAGCGACACTGGAGAAGCTGTTACGGATCGAGGTCGATGACACCGAAGCCCGGCGCCTGGCCGGACGGCTGCGGTTCGCGAACCTACCCACCCCGGCCTCGCTATCCAATTTCGACGTCGACGCCGCCTCCGGCATCGACCGACCACTACTCGACGAACTCGACACCTGCCGCTACCTCGAAACCGCCACCAACGTTCTACTCATCGGCACCCCCGGCACCGGAAAAACACACCTGGCGACCGGCCTCGCCCGCGCGGCCGCGCACGCCGGCTACCGCACCTACTTCACCACCGCCGCCGACCTCGCCGCCCGCTGCCACCGCGCAGCGATCGAGGGCCGCTGGGCCACCACCATGCGCTTCTACGCCGGCCCCGCCCTGCTCGTCATCGACGAACTCGGCTACCTACCCCTCCCCGCCGAAGCCGCCTCCGCGTTGTTTCAGGTTGTCTCGCAACGATATTTGAAAACCTCGATCGCGATCACCACCAACCGCGGCGTCGGCTCCTGGGGCGAAATCCTCGGCGACAACACCGTCGCCGCCGCCCTACTCGACCGACTCCTACACCGGTCCATGGTCATCAACCTCGACGGCGACTCCTACCGACTCCGCGACCACCAAGCCACCGCCGACCACCTCCGCCGAGCCACCACCGGCAACCGCCAACCCCTATAATCGACACCGCTCACGGGCGAGGAATTTCGGCGAGCACAGGTGGGGAATTTCGGCGAGCGCCGTCACTGGCAGGCATCGACGGTGCGGGCGATCCTGGAGAATCCCCGCTACACCGGCTATGCCGTGTTCGGGCGGTGGAGCAAGCACGAGGAACTACTCGATCCCGACGATGTTGCCGCCGGTCATGTGGTGCGGTTCAAGAGAGCAAATCAAGACCGGATCGTGCGTTCACGGCGACCTGCGCATCCGGCGATCGTGTCGGTCGAGACCTTCACCCAGGCATACCTGACGCGCCGCCGGAAAGCCGCTGGTGGTCACCAGGGACAAGCCCGGTTGGAACGCACCAGGGCAACGACATCCAGTAATCGGTGGTACCCGCTACGAGGATGTATCCGGTGCGAGCTGTGCAACAGGAAGATGGAAGCGACCGCCAGGGCCAGCCAGATCTACTACCGGTGCCGTGTCCGCACCTTGGTTCCGGGAAGTCCGGTGCTTGATACGCACCCGATCACGGTCAACCTGCGCCAGACAGCACTGCTCGGCCCTCTGAACCAGTGGATCGGCACTCTCTTCGATCCGGAACATCGTGCCGTCACCATCGCCCAGCTGATCGACGCACAGGAAACCGTCGACCACGAACAGCAGCGACGGGCCGCCAAGCAACGGCTTGCTGACGCTGAAACCAAACTGCGCAGGCACCAGGCAGCCATCGAGGCAGGTATCGAACCCGCCGCACTCGTCGATGCCATCAACAGCGCGCAGATGGATCGGACGATCGCTCGGGCCGAACTCGACACCATCACGACGCTACAACCGATCGAGATCAGCGAACTGGAACGCATGATCGATGGCCTGGGAGATATTTCGGAAGTGCTATCGGCAGGAAGTCCGGCCGATCAAACTGCTCTCTACCAGGCATTACAAGTGGAAATCCGGTACAACCCTGAACGCAAACGGGCTACCGTCAGCGTTCAGGGATCGGTGGTTAACGTGTGCGTCCGGAGGGGGACTCGGCCATTACGCACACGCCCTCCGGCGACAGAAGCTGCTGATGTTGGACTGAGGTCGCACCCGTCTACGGTCCGCGCCGACACCAGCACTATCCGACCTTCCTCATCCACATCCTCGACAACCAGCGGACTCAAACCTGAAAAGACAACTCCGACAGATACATTCACCACACACACCGACACGTCCTGCCGTCAGAACACGCTGAGCGACCACCGGAAGTGAGCCAAAGCCGATGAATCCACAGTCCCACGGCCGCACCCACTTCAACGCGGGGCGCGCCCGGCGCCGACGAGAGATGCCCGGCAATGGTGTCTCCGTATGGGCACGGTGGCGCACCGGCGCCTTGACCGTTCGCTCTCGATGCGAGCTGAAGTGCTCGTCGATGGTGCTGAAGTCTGTCGCGATCTCCCCGCAGGAACATTTCGGGGTGGCGTCCGGACAGATCGGTGAACTTCGGACGGTACTGCCGGAGAAGTCCGTCATCCGAGAGCGGCGACCTCAGGTGACTGCCTCTGGAGAGACCCGGACAGATCGGTCAGGAGTCACCGCGGGCGACAACTACCACCTGCTCGGCGACGGACTCCTATCCAGCGGATATTCGGCCAGCCGGATCACCTTGCGTAGTGTTCGCGAGGTGGCGCCCCCATCTCGTCACGCAACCCGTTCTCGGTCAGCTCGATCCGGTGGTCGGGGTCGATGAGTTCCGGGGTGTTCGGATCGTGATCGTGATCGACCGGCAGGCCGACAGCAACTCGTTCTCCTTGCCTGATCTCGCTTTCGCTGTCGGACGGGTCCTCTCCGGTGTAGGTGGTGTCGTCGAAGTTGCCGGTCATGTAGTCGTAGACGTGGGCCATCTCGTGGTAGAGGACCGCCGCGGGTGGGCCGTCGTGAATGGAATCCACACGCGGTGAGTAGTCGATCGTATTGGCACCATTCCTACCGTCGTGCGCGAAGCTGTTGTCGTTGGCCGGGTACTCGAAGATCCTGAGGCCTTCCCTGTCGACGCCGAGAAATCCCGAATTGTCGTGCGCGCTCTGCATCTCGGCCAGCATTTGCCTGCCGCTCGGCGAGGACCGCAGCATGTCCAGATCGGCCTCGACCCTGGCCACGAACTCCGGCGATCCTTCGACCCTGATGAACCGGGCGTCGTCGGAGATCTGCACCGTCACGGTGTGCTCGGTGGCCCCGTCCGAGCGGTCGCCGGATTCTTCGTAGGAGGTGTCGGCTCCGGTGCCGCCGTAGGTCGAGTCCGCGCCCGCCCCGGCATAGGAGGTGTCGTTTCCGGCCCCGCCGTAGAGCACGTCGTTGTCGCGACCACCGGAGACGATGTCATTGCCCGCGCCCGCGATGACGGTATCGTTGCCGGTCGCGCCCTCGAGGTAGTCCTGGCCCGACCCGCCCAGTATCCGATCGTCACCGCCGAGCCCGTATACGGTGTCGTTGCCCGCGCCACCGCTGAGCAGGTCGTCACCGCCCTGTCCGTCGATGTAATCGCGCCCGATCCCGGCCAGGACCGAGTCCCGGCCATCGCCGGTTTCGATCTCGTCGTCTCCCCTTCCGCCGAGAACACGGTCGGCTCCGGCGCCGGTCTTGATCGAGTCGATACCCCGGCCGCCCAGAACCGTGAAGTTCACCGTGGTTCCCTCGGGAACTCTGACGGTGTCCGCGCCGTCGCCGGTCCGAATCACGATCTCCTGGCCCTCGGGTACGAGATAGGTCGCCCCGTTGACGGTGACCAGTTGTCCGTCGCCGAACAGATTGTCGCTGATCGTGACCTCGTCGTCGCCCGCGCCGGTGTTGACATAGGTCTTGTCGCCAACCGTGATGATCCCGACGCTGTCGGCGTCCTCGGGCAGCGTGAACGGGTCGTTCCCCCCTTCGGTGATCGACGCGAACGCCGTGCTGATCGCCCGCCATTGCGTGGTGGCCTCGACCAGATACTGTGTGTCGCCGCCCAGACTGCCATCGAGGCCCGTGCGGATCTCCGTGGCGCGGGTGACAGCGGCGCCGACCGACTCGACCTCGGCGTCGTTTCGTGGCTCGAACCTGATCACCCCCGACGGGCTGTCCGAATGCGGGATATGCGAGACAGTGCCCCACGACTGGTCGAGTTGCCGCTGCGCGAGGCGTACGGATGCGGCGATGAGCTCTACCGCCGAGGACACTTTCGCCGCGATGTCGCACGCGGCATCCAACTCCGACACCACGCGGCCGCGGTGTGCGTGGTACGACTCGGCGGACTCACCTTCCCACTCGGCGACGATATTCCTGGATTCGGTGAGCAGCCGATCAGCGGTCGTCTGCAGCCGTTTGGCGAGCCTCGCCCACTCCCGGGCCGCGGCGTCGAGCGATGCGGCGTCGTGCCACAGCTTCCACCTGCCCTCTGCCATTCCGATCCCCTATGTCATCGAGGTGTGGGCGACGGTCCTGGCACTGGTGACGGCGTCGGCGGCGGTCCCGGTGACGGTATCGGCGGCGGTCCCGGCGTCGGCGCGGGCCGAGGGCCGGTCCCCGGTGAGATACCCGCGAGAAAGGTTCTCGCTGACGCCTCGTCGGTGTCGGAGAAGGCGAACGCGGCCAGCATCAGCGCTTCGGCGTCGGCGCCGAGCACCGCCGCCAACGACTCGATCGCGTCGTGAGCGGCCTCGACACAAGGTCCGTGCGCGGTCGCGGCGTCGCGGCCACCGTCGGTGTTTCCCGCGTCGCCCGCCGCGACGGTCAGACCACCCGCCGAATCGACGACCGCTCTGGTCAGGTCGAGGGCGAAGTCGACACACCGGTCAGCGAGGGTCACCAAATCCTCTGGAAGTACCGTGATACGCGAAGCCATCCGATTACCCCTTGTCGAACCCCTTAGATCGGGAGAGTATCGAAAACACCCGTGCCGCAAGCCCATCCGCGAACAGCGGGGTCGTGTGGCAAGGTTCACACCCGATCCCCGCTGCCGCGGCACGGTCCAGCGACGCCCGCGCCGCGCCCACCAGGTATCAGGACGCACGGGCACGGGCGTTGCGGAGTGTCGTCGCAGGTAGAGACCGACCGGTCCTGCTGACCGCCGCTGCGTCCCAGAGGTTTCCAGGGAATCGCCGATCCCGGCGCCGCCACCGAATCCACGCCGCAGCTCGGGGGACAATCCGTCAAGTGCACTGTCGAGATGGTCCACGGCGATGCTGTCGGCCCGGCGGGCATTCCGGATAGTCCGGTCGGGTACGGATGCCCGCTCACCCCAGAGTTTTCCACCCAAGCGATGGTGCTGCGATCGCCTCGTCCAGGAGCATGGCCCCCCATATCGAGGCACCGCTCAGGTGGCTATGTCGGGGTCGAGGATGAACAGGTGGAGGTCGGTGCGGTTGATTCCGCCCATTTTGGCGTTGAGTCGGTAGAGGTGGCCTTCGACGGTGCGGACCGAGATCACCAACTGGTCGGCGATGGCGCGGTTGGACAGGCCGCGGGCTGCGAGGGTGGCGATCTCTCGTTCGCGGTTGGTCATCGGCAACGGTTGTACCGCTGCGCGCAATGCGGGGGTGCGGATCCCTCCGCATTCCCGGGCGAGGTTCAGGGAGACGATCGAGGACCGGGACACCGTCGGCCCACCCAAGTCGATAGCGGGCCCGTCCGAGGAACCGATCGCGGCGGGTGTCCCACACCGCCAACTCGGGCGCATCCTCAGGGAAATGCGCAGCGAGACCGGACTATCCATTCTGATCGCTTCCAAGGCGGTCGGAATGGGGTCGGGTTCGCTACAGCGCCTGGAAAGTGGGCAGGCATCCAAGATCGACGACGCGAAACCCTCTCTGTCAGGCTGTGGTGAGACACTCGGATGTCCCCGAGTTCACTGTTTGAGGGCATGACTGGAGCAGCAATCCCGTGAGTAGCCCGAAGCCCGCACCCGCTGGTAGGCCAGTCGATCCGGCGCCGAAGCCGACGCGGCGGACCTTCACCGCGGAGTTCCGCGACAAGATCATCGACGAGTACCGCGACGCCCCACACGGGGAGAAGTCCGCGGTTTTGCGCCGCGAGGGTCTCTACCAATCCCAGATCGCCGAGTGGACCCAGGCCCGCGACACGAGGCAATCCGGCGGTGCCACCAAGCGTGCCGTTCGACCCTCGGGCGATGCGGCCGCGCGCCGGGAGAACGAACGTTTGACGCGTGAGAATGACCGCCTGGCAAAGCAGTTGAAGCAGACGGAGGCCGCGCTCGAGATCATGGGAAAACTTCACGTGCTTTTGGAATCCATCTCCGAGAGCACGGGCACACCGCCGCGACCGACCAAGCCATGACCGACGCCTACGACGACCTGCGGGCCGTCGAGGTGCCCATCCGCCGGGCCTGCACGCTGATCGGGTGGTCACGAGCCACCCATTACCGGCATCAGCGGCCACCGATCCAAGGACCCGAACCCGCTCGGGCGGTGCCAGACAACGGTCAGGCACTCACCGCCGCCGAACGCGCCCATGTGCTCACGGTGATCAACTCACCGCCCTACGCGGACCTGGCGATATGCCAGATCTGGGCTCGTGAACTCGATGAAGGCAACTATTGGTGCTCGATGTCGAGCATGTATCGCATCGCCGCCGCCGCGGGTCAGAACCGGGAACGGCGACGACAGGCCACCCATGCGGCGAGGGTGAAACCCGAACTCCTCGCCGACGGCCCGTCGCAGGTGTGGACCTGGGATATCACCAAGCTACGCGGCCCTGCCAAGGGTGTCTGGTTCCACCTGTATGTACTCATCGACATCTACTCCCGCTACACCCCGTCCTGGATTGTGTCTCGTCACGAAAGCGCTGAACTGGCACAGGAATTCATCGACGAGGCCATCGCCCGCAACGGTGATGTCCCGCACACCGTCCACGCCGACCGCGGCCCGTCGATGACCTCGGGGCTGGTGTCGGAACTGCTCACCGATCTCGGTGTCACCCGATCTCATTCCCGGCCACGGACATCGAACGACAACCCTTTCAGCGAGGCGCAATTCAAGACCCTCAAATACCTTCATGATTTCCCGAAATCCTTTGCCTCACTGAAAGACGCGCGCCTGTTCCTGGAAGGATTCTTCAACGAATACAACCACATCCACCGCCACTCCGGCATCGGCTGGCACACCCCCGCATCAGTCCACTTCGGCACCGCCGACACCATCGACGACGCCCGTCAGATCACCCTTACCGCCGCCTACCACGCCAACCCGGCCCGGTTCGGTCACCGACCCACCCCACCGAAAATGCCAGCCATCTTCTACATCAACGAACCCGCACCCGAACCCCAAATCAACTGATCAGCACTGTCTCATTTGACTTGACAAATTCCGAAACTGGCCAAGTTGTGTCGCCTCTATCAGAGGATGGACCGACTGGACGAGCTGAAACCCCTTGCCGCACAGCGCAGAGAGCAAAGCTGGTGAGACGAGAGAACCGACCTGCTGGCCCCCAGTTTCAAGGTATACCTGGGTCTGGAAGCCGCAGCGGAACAGCTGACCGTCTACCGGCCGGACATAGTGTCGAGTCTCTTCCAGACCAACGAGTACGCAGAAGTGCTGGATCGAATCTACTTCCGCGACGACTCGGCCGACGAGCGCAACCATCGAATGGATGTACGACGCAAACGTCTGAATCTGATCAACCGCACGATGTCTCCCCTGCGAGTCGACCTCATCCTGAACGAAGGCGTGCTCCGTAGGGTAGTCGGTGGGACGAGGTCGATGAGTCGCCAGCTGAAGCACCCGGCAGACATGCCGTCGAACGTGTCGATACGAGTGTTGCCGGACCACGCGGGCTACCCCATCGGCAAGGCTGTCGACGCGTTCACCCTCTTGGACTTCGGTCCTGACAGCGCAGGGAGAGCACAAGAGCCGCCCGTCGTCTACGTCGAGAGCTTCGCGGGCAACATGCACCTCGAAACTCCGCGCAGCGTCCGCGCGTACCGAGACGCGTTTCGGGTGATCCAACGAGTAGCGTTGGAGCCGGTCGAGAGTAGACGCCTTCTGAGGCGTGTAGCGAAGGAGTATGTGCCGTGAGCATGGACCTGTCCGGGGCACGCTGGTTCAAGAGCAGCCACAGTGGGGGCAACGACAACTGCGTGGAAGTCGCGTTCCTCGACGGCGGCAAAGTCGGCGTTCGCGACTCCAAGAATCCGGGCGACGGCGCACTGCTGTTCACGCCATCCGAGTGGTCCGCCTTTGTTGCGGGCGTCGGTAACGGCGAATTCGATCGCCCGTAGCACCGAATCCACGAACATACCGAATCGGCTCTCGGCATCGAACTGAGGGCCGATTCGTTCTACTGGTGACCCTGTCGTCGGTGCTGAGTGTGTTGCGTCAGCGACTTCGCAGACCGGTCCCTGGCAGCCGGTCCCTTCGACGCGGTACTCGATTGCCACGGAACATGTCTGCGCGAAGACGTCCCGGTGGGCATACCGCGTCGCCGGTGCCGTTCGCGGTGACCATCATCGATGTGGCGGGCGCGCGGCGCGGATGATCACCTCCAGGGATCGGCTCGCTCCCACAGCGACGGCATGTGCAGGGCTGTTCCGTCTCGATCGGCCAGCTCACCGAGAACTCGCATGCTGACGTCCAGATCGTCCCCGGCGTAGGGCAGCGCCCGCAACGGCAGGCTCAGCGGCCGGAAGAAGTCGTCCCAGTGGATCAGCACTACGCGACGCGCCCCGACGGCACGGACGGTTTCGTTCCAGTATTCGGTGATGTAGCGCTCGGGGCGCAGGCCGAGCTGACCGACGCCCAGGTAGACCACCTCGGCCCGGTGCCCGGCCAGCGCGCCGGGCACGAATCCGGCGCTGCCCTGGACGATCAGGCGTTTCCCGGTGGGCCGGTGGTGCACCAATGTCGACCACGCTTCGCCGCATCGATACGCCGAGGCCCGTACCGGCGCGACGACCGGGCCGGTGATCTCCCCCGGATAGCGGTCCGGCGGGCAGTGCCCGGACTCGACGAGGGTCACCTCGTAGTTCCCGAAGGTCATCACCGCACCGGCGGTGGCCAGGACGATCCGGTCCTCGGGCAGGCCCGCGCCACGCCCCACATTCGCCGCCGAGCCGCCGCCGACGAGCACCGCGCCCGTGCGTTCGGCCACGGCGGGTGAATCCATCACATGATCGAAGTGGGTGTGCACCGGAATCACCGCGTCCAGGGCACGCACTCCCGCACGCGCGAGGCACGCCTCGATCCGATCGGATGCCGGGGCGATCCGCCCCAGACCGACAGCTGCCAACGGAGGGCGGGAGAAGAAGCCGTCGGTGAGCAGCGAACTCTCCCCGTCTTGAACGAGGATCGTCGTCACCCCCAGCCAGGTCACCGTGACCCCCGCCCCCTCGCGTGCCGCGGGCACGTCGAATCGCGCGGTGTAGTCACGCAGGTCCGGACGGCCCGGCTTGAGACGCATACCGCCACGATATCGGGCGGTGCCACGGTCCCGGGCCGACTTCGGCGCGGTTGACCACGCCGGGGCTCCAGGACGGTGTCGCGGGTAGAGGTCCACGCCCCTTGTCGGACCGTACTGTGGCGCCCCCGCGCCCGAGGGCGGGTCAGTAGGTGGCGTCGCCGACGATTCCGGCGCGTTCCATCTTCCGGACCGCGGGCCAGTAGTCCTGGACCGCGTAGTGCTGGGTCGACCGGTTGTCCCAGATGGCGAAGCTGTTCTTCGTCCACCGCCACCGCACCTGGAATTCGGGTACGGCGGCCTGGCGCATCAGATAGTGCAGCAGCTCGGCGGCCCCCGGCGCGTAATCGGCGCCGAAGCGCACATTCTCCGAGGTGTGGTAGTTGACCAGGTGGGTGGTGAACGAGTTCACGAACAGGATCTGCTCCCCGGTTTCGGGGTGGGTGCGCACCACCGGATGTTCGGCGTCGGGGAACCGTCCGGCGAGTTCGTGTCGCTGCTCGATCGGCATGGCCGCACCGAAACTGGCCTCGATACTGTGCCGGGCACGCAGTCCCCGGATGCGCTGTTCGATCTCCCGCGGCAACCGCCGGTAGGCCTCGACCATGTTCACCCAGATGGTGTCACCACCGACGGGAGGGGTTTCGACGCAACGCAATACGCAGCCCATGGGCGGGTTCGGGCGCCAGGTGGCATCACAGTGGTAGGCGTTCTCGAAATGCTCCGGGGGACTGTCGAGATCCTTGTAGATCCGGATCAGGCCGGGGTGGTCGGGATCGCTCGGTGCCACCGGATGATCCTCCAGCGGCCCGAATCGCCGTGCGAGCGCGACATGGTCGGCGCGGCTGATGTCCTGATCACGCACGAACAACACCTTGTGCTCGAGCAACAGGGCGCGCAACTCGGCGAACAACGCGTCGTCGTTGGCGGCCCTGGCGAAGTCCACATCGGTGAGTTCCGCACCGATCGTGCACGTCAGCGGCGTGACACCGATCGAGCCGCACGGCACGGATTGCGGGGCGACAACTGTCATCGAGATCCTCCGGAAGGTCGGATGTTTCGGGGCAGGCGTCAGACGACGAAGACCGAGGAGCCGATGCCGCGCCCCGATTCCAGCTCACGATGGGCGTGGACCGCGTCGGGGAGTTCGTAGCGCTGGTTGATCGCGATGCGGATGCGCCCGGAAGTGACGTGTGCGAACAGTTCGCCCGCGAGCTCGGCCCGTTCGGCGGGATCGGCGATGTAGTCGGCCAGAGCCGGGCGGGTCACGAACAGCGAGCCACCGACCGCCAGCCGCATGGCGTCGATGGGCGGAACGGGGCCCGACGCGGTACCGAAACACACCAGCAGGCCACGACGGGACAGCGCGCGCAGCGAGGCGTCGTAGGTGCTCGCGCCGATGCTGTCGTAGACCACCGGCACACCCGCGCCGTCGGTGAGTTCCCGAACCCGGGCAGCGATGTCCTCGCGTGTGTGGATCACGACGTGGTCGCATCCGTTCGCCACGGCGATCTCGGCCTTCTCCTCGGTCGACACCGTGCCGATCACCGAGATTCCGAGCAGCTTCGCCCACTGGGTGAAGATCGATCCCACGCCGCCCGCGGCGGCGTGCAGCAGCACGGTGTCACCGGCGCGCAGAGGATGGATGCGGCGCAACAGATAAGCGGCGGTCAGCCCGCGCATCGTCATCGCCGCCGCCGTATCGGCGGCGATGGACCCGGGCAGGGCGATCAGATGTTCGGCGGGCAGCACGCGCTCGGTGCTGTAGGCCCCCAGCGGACTCCCGGTGTAGGTCACGCGATCGCCCACACCGAAGCCGTGCACGTCCGGGCCAACGGCTTCGATCCGACCGGCCGCTTCGACACCCATGCCCGCGGGCAGTGCCGCGGGATACAGTCCGCTGCGGAAATAGGTGTCCGCGAAGTTCAGCCCGACCGCTTCGTGCCGGATACGCACTTCTCCCCGGCCCGGCGCGCCGACATCGACTGTTTCCCAACGCAATACTTCCGGACCGCCGGTCTCGTAGAAGCGAACCGCGCCTGCCACCTCGAACCTCCTCTGCGAGTGCCCCTCGCGCTCTCTGGTTCCACGGTAGGCAGGACCATCCGCACCCGCTTATCCTGTCGGGACAGGAATATATTCATTTCGGGACATCCCGGGAGGTCCGGTGAAACCGCTGGCCCACTACGCGGCGCTGCACGGATATGTGGATCTCGCCCGCTCGGTGGGCCTGGATCCGCTCGCACAGCTGCGCGGCGCGGGCCTGGATCCGGTGGCGATGAGCGTGCAGGACCGCTGGATCCCCGCCGCGGCGATCGCCGACCTGCTCACCCGATCCGCGAGGGATTCCGGCCGTGCGGATTTCGGGCTCCGGCTGGCCGAACGCCGCCGCTTCGGCAACCTGGGCCCGCTCGGCCTCGTCGTCCGCGAGGAACCCGACGTCCGCAGCGCCCTGCGCGTCATCTCCCGGCACGGGAACATGTTCAACGAAGCTTTGCGCGTCGGGCTTACCGAACACGACGGTATCGCCGTCGTCCACGTCAGGCTCGACCTCGGCGGACCGGGAGACACCAGGCAGGCCGTCGAATTGTCCGTCGGCGTCCTGCACACCCTGTTGCGCGGGTTCGCCGGGCCGGGATGGCAACCGCTGGAAGTCCGCTTCGCCCACCCGCCTCCCGGCGATCCGCGAACCCATCTGCGCGTGTTCGGTTCTCACGTCCGCTTCGGCCAGGACTTCGACGGCATCCTCACCTACACCACCGATCTCGATCGGCCCAACGACATGTCCGATCCGCGACTGCGCGCCTACACCCACGAACTGCTGTCCGCTTCCACCTATCGCGCCCGGCCCGCCACCACCGTCGAACGTGTACGGGAACTCGTCGAACTGCTCCTGCCCACCGGGGGCTGCTCGATCGGGCAGGTCGCCCGCAGCCTCGGCGTCGATCGCCGCACGATCCACCGCCACCTCGCCGCCGAGGGGGAAACCTTCACCTCGCTACTGGATGCCACCCGCGCCGAACTGGCCCGGCACATGATCACCGATCGGCGCCGGACCATCACCGAGATCGCCGAATCGCTCGGCTTCTCCTCACCGGGGAATTTCTCGCGCTGGTTCCGTCACCACCACGGCTGCACCCCCACCCGATGGCGGAACCAGCCGGAGCCGACAGTCGCCTCGGACAGGATCTCGACTATCGGCATCCGAGTTCCTACACCGCCGCCGCGGCCCACATGACGACGATGTGCACCGCGAAACCGCACTCGACCGCCGACCTGTCGCGGAGTCTGGACCGGTCGCGGCCCTGAACCGGCACCCGGCCACGAGCAATGTGTCGATTCCACCTGAAAATGTCACCTGGTGTCCGACCTGGTTTCCCTTTTCTCGGGCAAGCTGGTCGGACACCCATTTCCGTCGGGTTGCCCACGGGGGCGATCAGCAAAGGCGCGCCGACATGAACGACATCGATGACCCCAGCGCGGGCGCCGAAGACCCGACCGCTCCCCGGCTCGGGATGATCGCACAGGCCGAAGGCGCGATCATCCTGCTCTACGGTCTCGATGAGCCCGCCGCCGCGGCGATCCTGCGGGCCCGCGCCCATTACTGCGGTATCGACCTCGCCGAGTTGGCTGCCCGGGTGGTCGCCGAACTGCCCGATCCGCGCCATCCCGAGGAAGCCGCGCGCGTCCGCGCTCGCCTGGACCGGCTGCTTCTGCTCGACACCACGCACTCGGCCCTGGATCCGAATCTCAACTGAACCTAGGCATACGTCGGTGGGTCCGGGACGTTCGCGCGGTCGATAGCGGATGATCGACACCCGTGCCCCCGCCGCCGAACCGGCGCAGCAGGCCGCGCCACATCCCCAGACGCAGCAGGCCCCCGCTCCGGCCCCCGTGCAGGAAGCTCCACCGACTCTCACCGCCCCGGGCTTCGAGCCCCGAGCCGGTTACTGAGAAGCGGGAATCATGTTCGCAACCAAGCTGTCTCACCGCTTCGCCGTGTTCGCGCTGGCCGCCGTCGCGTTCGCACCCGGCACACCGACCGCCTCGGCCGAATCCGCACCGGGCAGCACGCTCGTCGTGCTGGGCGATTCGTTCGCCGCCAACGGTTTCCGCTGGGAGAGCGACGCGAAGGAGTGCCTGCGCGGCCCCGCGTCCTGGCCGACGCAACTCAGCAAACTCATGGATATCGCGGGCACCCCGGACTTCCGGGACGAGTCCTGCTCCGGCGCCGCGATCGAGACCGATTCGGGCTACTCCCTCACCCCAGGAGGCGATCAACGCCGACAAGGCGGGTGGATTCGGCCCGCGCACGCGGGTCGTCGCCTTGCAGTTCGGACTCAACGACGCCTGGGGCACCGAACACTCCACCACGCTGTGGACTTCGCTGCTGCCGTGCGTGTTCAACCTCGAGCAGGGGTGTGGCCCGAACGCCGCCGCCGAAGGCAGGGTCACCGACTACCGCGGGGTGTCCGGTGGGGAATACGCGGCGCGGATCCGCGCGGTGGTGACCTATGTGCGCTACTACGCTCCGGACGCCGAGGTGGTGTTGGTCGGGTATCCCGAACTCTTCCCCGCCGGACAGGATTTCGCGTGCGTCAACATTCTCGGGGCGAGCAACTTCATCCAGCCGAGGGCCGAAGGGCTGATCGAGTACCTGGACCGCGTGGACACGGCCCAGCGCGAGGCGGCCCGAATTCTCGGCATCGAGTTGTTCGACACCAGGGCGGTCACCACCGGACACGGACTGTGCTCGAACGATCCGTGGCTCAACGGCGCCTTCGATCCGCGGGCCGATCCGGTCGGCATCCCGTTCCATCCATCGGTGCCCGCGCTCAAACCCGTCGTGCCGGATCCGGGACATCCGCTCCAACTGGTGCACCACGACGATGTCGCGGTCGCGATCACCCTGGCTGCCGTGGCGTCCGCGCCGCCGGGGGCCTACAACATCGCAGGCGACGGCGTGGTCACCATTTCGCAGATCGTGTCGGCGCTCGGCGGGCGACCGGTCCGGGTGCCCGCCGCGGCCGCCACGATGGTCTCGAGGGCGATCGCCCAGCTTCCGTTCGTGCCGCCGGTTCTGGAATGGCTGCACCTCGCACGCACCTCGGTCGTGATGGACACCACCAAAGCCAAGCGACGCCTCGGCTGGCACCCGTTCCGCACCTCCAGGCAGACATTGGACGCCCTCGCCGCCTCACATACCGCGCCGCACAAGCCAACGCGGGCAGAGGAATTCGATTGACCGAAGCGCCAGGACGCCCGCGCCGAGCACGCTGTCGGCAAACGTCGAGAACGCGTACGCCGGTGGCCGACCCAGCTGCGTCGACCGGTCGACGCCGAGGACCGTGCGCCGAGCGCTCCGCTCTCCTCGCCGTCGACTGCACCGAGGAACCAGCGATCGGCGACCTACGCTGGGCGATGATCGAATTCGGGCGAATCGGGCTCCTGAGGCAGGCGCAACCTGTGTACACTCCGCAAAAGTGAAGTAGTTGCATTTCATTTTTCGATTGGTGAGGTTCCATGAAGCGTCGTACCTCGGATGTCTCCCTCCTCCGGGCGGCGGGTGTTCTCGTCGCCGGGGCGTACCTGTTCGGTGCCGCGGCCTGCGATGACAACACCGCGGATCAGCAGCCCGGCCCCGGCAGCAGCACCGTCGCCCCGGCAACGACTCCGGCGCCTGCCGCCGCGCCCGCACCGCCCGGCAATGCCGCACCGGTCCCCGCCGACGTGAACGCGCCCGGCCCGCAGCCCGCCGCCACCACCGAAGCGCCCGCCCCGCAGCCGATCGCCCCGGAACCGGTTGCCCCACAACCAGTTGTCCCGCAGCCGGTCGCGCCGAAACCCGCACCGGAACCGAAGCCCGCGCCGCCGACCCTGGACGCGCCCGGCTTCGAACCACGCGCGGGCTACTGAGGACGGGCGCCACCATGGGATCGGCAGCCGACGGTGTCGGCCGAGGATTGCGCGGACTGTGCGCTGTCGCCCTCGCGATCACCGCCTCGACGGTGGGAGCCACCGCGGCGCAGGCGGATTCGCCGACCGAGGGCAAGAAGGTCGTCGTCCTGGGCGATTCCTACACCGCGAACGGATGGGATCCGCTGACTCTCGGAGACGTCTGCGTACGCGGCGCCACGGCGTGGCCCGCACAACTGGGCCGCCTGATCGGGCCGCACGGTTCCGACGAGGTGGCCGATCCGTCCTGTTCGGGGGCGACCATCGACAGCGGTCCCGGATACACCCTGGCCATGCAGGTCCTACAGGCCGACCACGACGGCGCCTTCGGCCCCGCGACCGAGCTGGTGACCATACAGCTGGGCCTCGACGACCACTGGGGCGAGACCGACCAGACGCTCTGGTACGCGTTGCAGCAGTGCGTATTCGATCTGATCCGCGGCTGCGATCTCGACGCGGTGGAACAGGGACGCATTCCCGACATCCGCGGGGTGACCGGTGTCGTGTACGCCGAAAGAATCCGTGCCGCAGTCACATACATCCGGTACTACGCACCCGCCGCGCGTGTCGTGATCGTCGGATACCCGGAGATCCTGCCTGCGGGGCAGAGCACGGCCTGCGTCGGCATCCTCGGCGTGGCGCCGTTCATCCAGCCACGAGGACGGGCCATCGTCGAATACTTCGACCGCATGGACCTGGCCCAGCGCGAAGGCGCCCAACTGCTGGGACTGGATTTCTTCGACGCGCGCGCGTTGACCGCCGGGCACGGTTTGTGTTCGGCCGAGCCGTGGATCAACGGGGTGTTCGATCCGCATACCGATGTCGTCGGGCTGCCGCTGCACCCGTCATCGCGTGGTGACGCGGTCGTCGCGACCGCCCTGTACGACAGGTACCTTCGATGACCCGCCCACCGAAGACTCTGCCCGTCCCGGTAGCCGCCGACGCCCCCGACCGACGACATTCCCCGTTGCCATCGCTGACCGGCGCGCGCTGGTGGGCGGCGTTCGCGGTATTCGTGTTGCACGCCCTGGTATTCCTGCCGGTGTACCCGTTCCAGAAGTCCGAACTGTTCCGCCGGATCCATCAGTGGATGCCGATGCAGCTCGGGGCCGCGGGAGTCACCTTCTTCTTCGTGCTGTCCGGCTTCATCATCTACTGGTCGTTCCGGCCCGGCATGTCGATACGGCTGTTCTATCGGCGGCGGGTGCTGAAGATCTATCCGACCCACCTGGTGGCGGCTGCCGCATTCGTGCTCGCGGCCGGTGTGCCGTTGCATCGGCTCGTGGTGTGGCTGCCGAATGTGCTGCTCGTCCACGCCTGGGTGCCGAAGTGGAGTACCGTCGGCGGACTGAACGTGCCGTCCTGGTCGCTGGCCTCGGAACTGTTGTTCTACCTGACCTTTCCGCTGCTGCTGCCGGTGGTGCGGCGTATCCCAACGCGCAAGCTGCTGCTCGCGGCCGCCGTGCTGGTGATCGTCGTGCTGGCCTTGCACGCGGCCTACTACCTGTGGGTGCCGGGCCCGAAAGGGATCGCGAACGCCTTCGCGCCCCGGCTGGTTCCGGGCGACACCTCACCGTATTTCGAATTGCACGCCTCCCAAGCCTGGTTCGCGCAGCCCGATATCCCGGTGGCACAGTCGTATTGGCTCGGCTACACCTTTCCGCTCTCACGGTTGCCCGAGTTCTATCTCGGCGTGTTGACCGCACGGATGGTGTTGGAAGGGCGGTGGCGCAATACCCGTCTCGCACCACCGATGCTGGCCCTGGTCCTCACCTACGCCGCGACCTGGCTGGTGCCGGTCGATTTCAAGATGTCCGCTCTGCTGCTCGCACCCATGGCGGCGGTGGTGGCCACCCTCGCCGCGCGAGACCTGCACGGCATTCGCGGACTGAACACGCATCCGCGAATGGTGTGGCTGGGCGATATCTCCTACGCCTTCTACCTGATCCAGTTCCCGATCATGGTGCTCGTCACCCGATTCCTCATCGGCGGCAGACAGTTCGGCATCCTCGGCTGGACCGGATTCGCCCTACTCGTCCTGGTGCTGTCCACCGCGGCGGCGGCGGCGCTGTATCACTGGGTCGACGTACCGGTGATGAACCGCTTCGCCGGACGCACGGCGCCACGCACGGAGGCCCCGCCGATACCGTAGCCCGCCGATGTCGGCGATCACGGTGCCGCGAGGGCGGCTTCGGCTTCGATCCACGCCGAGAACATCCGCGCGGTCATGTCGATGGCCTCGTCGCGGTCGGTGCGCGCCACTTCCACCGCCGAGGCGCGCAGGACGGCGGCGAAGCTGGTGTTGAGGATGACGAAGGTCATGACGTCGAATTTGTGGTCGTCGCCGGGGCCGAGTATCTGGATCAGCGCCACTTTCACCAGGAGATGCAGCCGCGGCTCGAATTCCGGCAGACCGCTGCTGTAGAACTGCACCCCCGCGACCAGCGCGCGCACCAGACGCGCGTTGGCGACCAATTCGTCGGAGATGACCTGGAGGATGTCGGTGAACAGCGTGTGGATCGAGCGGTCGGCGACGGCGAAGACCTGTTCGGTGAGCCGACGCTCGATATTCTTCAGCAAACGCTCGAGCAGTTCGTCGACGATGACGGCACGATCGGCGAAATACCGATAGAGGGTGCCGACGCTGAGCTGAGCTTCGGCGGCTATTCGATTCGTCGAGGTGTTCGTGATGCCCCGCTCTCCGAACAACCGGGCGGCGGTGTCGAGTATGTGTTCTCTTGTCGCCTTCGCCCGTTCCTGTGTCGGACGACGACGTTGCCCGGCGACCTTGGAACCCATCGCACTCCCTGAAGGTATTCGCTGACAGAAGAACCCGTTGCCCCGGCGCGGCGACCGTGACTATTCGTGACCATCGGGCACTCGGATCGGTCGCCGATCTCGCCATGCCGCGATCGCCCGGCCGATCTCGGTCGCGGGCGCTTCGTCGTAGAGCCATTCGCGGGCGATCCGATGCCAATTGTTTCCCGCGCCGAGTTGTCCGATCGTGGCGAAGGTGAACAGATCCGCGCGACGGGAGAACACGTGTTCCGGTGGCAACGATTGTTGCCGCATCCGCTGGAACAGCGCGGCCCTCGGATCGACGGCGAGTACCACCGCCGTGGTAGCGAGTTCCGTTGTGACAGTAAGATACTCGTCCACCAGATGCCACCCGGCGGCCGCGCGGACGTAGTCGAGGCATTCCGACGCGCCGACCCCGGAGTCCGGGTCGATGATGCCGCGCCCCACCCAGGCTCGGTAGAGATCGTCGGCGCGTCCCTCCGCGGCGGCGCGCAGACATGCGCGCTCGAATTCGACGTGGGCCGGATCCATGTGGTTGTAGAGGCCGAAATCGACGAATGCCAGTCTCCCGTCGGCGGCGAGGAGGATATTGCCGGGGTGGGGATCGCCGCAGAACTCGTGATCGATGAACAGGGAGGTGAGATAGAAACGGTAGATCAGCTCGGCGATCCGATCCCGTTCCGCGCTCGGCAGTTCACGTAGGTGTCCGAAAGGATGGCCGTCGACGAATTCGGTCACCAGGACCCGGCGGGTGCAGTACTGCGGCACACTGTCGGGAATCGTGATGAAGGGGTGGCCGCGATAGCGAGTGGCGATTCGATGCTGGGTGAGTGCCTCGGCCGGATAGTCCAGTTCGCGATCGATATTGCGGGCGATCTCGGCGAGCACGGCGTCGTCGGCGGCGCTGGGGAGCATCGATCGCCACAGGCTGCTCAGCAATTCGAGATTGCGCAGGTCCGCCGCGATGGCGTCAACGATTCCGGGGTACTGGACCTTGACCGCGACCGCACGCCCGTCGTGCAACCGAGCCCGATACACCTGCCCCACCGACGCCGCCGCGATCGGTGTCTCGTCCACCTCGGCGAATATCCGCGCCAGCGGGCCCAATTCTTCTTCCATCACCGCGCGCATGGTGGCGAACGGGGCAGCGGGCGCGCGATCGCGCAGCTCGGCGAGTTTCGTGCGGAACAGTTCCCGGTGCGACTCCGGCACCAGGTCGAGGTCGAGCACCGAGAGCATCTGGCCGAACTTCATGGCCGCGCCCTTCATGCCGCCGAGCACCGTGACCAGTTGCTGCGCGGTCCGCAGGGTCGACCGCTCGGCGAGGATCTGTCGAGCCTCCTCGGTGGCCGTGATCGCCGACAGCCGAATTCCGACGCCGCGCACGGCCTCCCCCGCGGCCAACAACCCCAGCCTTCCGCCGCGCCGGATGCGTCCCGTGGGTATTCCGTCAGCCACTGTTCCACCTCCGGTCCGTACTATCGCAGAACCCCGTGCGCGCGGGTCACGAGTTCGTACATATTTCCGACCAGTAGGTCCGATGATCGGTCGGTCGCACCCGTTCCCGTGCTGCCCGTGCGAACCTCAACGAGGCTCGCACGACGTCCCGGCCCTCGCGATCATGGCCGAACGCAGGTACCACAGGCCGGTGGAACTGCTGGGATCGAGACCGGTCAGCTCGCCGACACGCCGCAGCCGGTAGTCCACGGTATTCGGGTGCAAATGCAACAACTTCGCGGTCGCCTGGCGACGCAATCCGGTGCCGATGTGGGCACGCAGCGTCTCGAGAAGTTCCGGGTGGTCATCGAGTACCGCCAACTGTCCGGCGAGCCGGTCACGCGCCTCGCCGGGCCGGGTGAGTTGATACTGCAACGCCAGCTCCTCGAACCGGTAGACCCCCGGCGCCCGTCCCAGCTGATCCGCGGTGTCGAGGAGTTCGTGCGCGTGACCGACCGCGACAGGCACATCGGCGGCATCGGCGACGACGGTGGCCACGCGAAGCGGAACCTGCGCCGCCGTGGAGAGTTTTTCGACGAGCTCATCGGTCAGCGTGTCGGTGTCACCCGCGGCACACGGCACCAGGATCGTGCCGCCGTCGACGGACAGCAGCGACAGCGGCGCGGCCCGGGTGTGCAGGGCGAGCGCCGCTTGCACCCGGCGCAGCTTGCGCCTGGCCACGACCTGACCGTTCAGATCGGGATTCTCCTCGTCCGGATGCGAAGGCATCGAGACCGCGAGGACGTGGTACCGCTCGGCGACCAGGGCGCCGAATGTCGTCGCCATGGTGGATGTGGGCCTGCCCCTGAGCAGAGCCGAGGTCAACGTGTGCACGCCGACCTGGTGTTCGATGGCCAGGGCGCGGTATTCACGCACATACGACTTGCCCACGGTCGCGGTCACGACCCGCAGCAATTCCAGGACGGCTCCGGTCACCGCGCGCACCTCGTCGCTGGTGGTCGAGCGACGTTGCGCGAACATCAGATCCATACCGGCCCGGAAACCTTCGTGGACACCGTGCAGCACCGTGTCGATGCCGATGCCGTCTCCCGCCCACGAGGCCAGTACCGCCTGTAGGCGATCGATGTCCTCGATCGTCAGGGTGCCTTGCAGTCGGCTGATCGACCAGTCCAAACAGATCTTGACCACGAGGGTGATCTCGCGGTGCGGATCGACCGCCAACGAGTTCCGCAATTCCGGCGCTCGCGCCGAGACGTGATCCACGATCGTGCGCGTCCACACGTCGCGGCGGTAGGGCCGCACCGGCTCCCGGTAATCCTTGGACGCGCGCCGACACGTTCCCGTCCGCGCCTGATTCTCGGCGATCACCGACGACCTCCTGTCTCCCGGCGGAGCTGCCGACCGTCGGGAGCGACGAGGTTGATCGAATCCCGATGACCGACTGCTCTTTCCGGGTCATGCAGAACAGTAAGCCGAGTGATAGCTCGACTACTACTCCGCTTTGGCGATCATCGTTCGACGCGAACGAAATGCTTCTACCAGCGCAAATAGTGGGTGATCCGCGCTCGCGGCACGGTACCGGAGCAAGAAGATAGATGAGTGCTCACTTTTCACGCGGCCCGGAGCGACCGCAATCGCCGAGGATGCTTCGTCGAGTCGTTCGACACCACACGAGGAACCCGGAGCAGCACGCGCAATCGTTCGTATCCGAAGCGGCACATGATCGACCGTGCCTTCTCCGACTGCGGGATTCCCTGCCTTCCCAGGCTGACAGGCACAGCACACGATCGCAAACACGTTCTGCGACAACCCCTCCGGCAGCCGTCTGCGGCGCAGGCACGCACGTCACCCCGGAGCCGGTCGGGTGACCTGCGCGTCGAGTGGTTCGGTCTGATCGGTTCAGCAGGTGGAGAAGTATTGCTTCAGCGTGCTCGGCACGCCATCGGCCTGCGCCGCGGCCCAGCACCGATCGTGCGGGAAGATCACATAGGTGGTCCAGTGGGAGTCCACCCGGCGCACCAAGCGCTGGCTGTCGCCGGGCAGATCCCAGGCGATGACCGCCCAGGAACCGTCGCATTCGCGCACCGTCGCGACCGCACTGCTGTGGGGTTCGCCGAGCCCGAGATCGTTTTCGATGGTCTGCGGATCGCACTCAGTGGTCGGAGCGGGGTCCTGGAAACGCAGCGAGCCGGTGACGGATTGTCCCCCGGTCGCAAGGAAAAGGGTGTGCATACCCTCCGGTACCGGGTTGGTTCCGGGCGGCGGTTTCATCCCGAAGTGAAAGCAGCCCACCGGAACCGCGAAGGAGATCTTCCCCTCGGCGTCGGTCGTGCCCGACCACTGCCCCACCTCCGCGGAGCCCTCCGGCAGATCGCGGGTGGCGGGATCGCACGGTGCGTGGCGGGCCAGAGTCACCGCCACGTTCGGCACCGCGACACCCTGCACGGTGACGGTGCGCAGTACCACTGTGCCGGACGCGGAACCAGGAGCCGGATCGGCGGTGGTGGCCGGTGTTTCCGCAGGTGCCCGGGTATCCGTCGCGGCCGATGGCTCCGATGTGGCCGGGACCACCGTCGCCGAGGGGGACGCGATACTCGAACGCGGCGCCGACGTCGGTGAGCCGACAGTCGATGAACCGGATGCCGAGGCACCCGGTTGTGGTGAATTCGTGTCTTCGCCAACGCAAGCCGTGACAACAGTCATCGTGCAGGCGATGAGTGCGGCCTGTAGGAATCGTCGTGTTCGCATGGTTTCCACCCCGTGTGTCGTAACCCCTCCGATACGACATATATCGCCTGCTATCGGCGGGTATTACCGAGGTGTAAGCCCCCTGCCTCGAGGGCTTGCGCAGGTCGGCCGAGCGCCTATCGGACCGCAGTGCCGAGTGCCGCGGACAGGCTGACCGATTGGCTCGAGAAGAAGGCCCGGGAAATGGACGCTTTGGGCGCGACCAGATCGAAGGCGTGGAACGCGCCCGGGACGACCTCGAGGGAACAGTCCACGCCCGCAGCGCGCAGCCTTTCGGCGTACCCGAGACTTTCACCGTGGAACAGATCGCAGGTGCCGACTCCGATCCAGGCCGGTGCGACGCCGATCAGGTCCTGGCGACGTGCGGGTACCGCCAGTTCACGGTCGGCGTCGCGGAGGTAGCAGTCCCATGCCCAGCGATTGCTTCGGTCGCTCCACAGCCGATAGTGATCGGCGACCTCCGGGCGTGGGACCGTGCGGTCGTCGAGCATGGGGTAGAGCAGCAGTTGCAGTGCCGGGACCACCGGCCCGTGGTCACGTGCGTAGAGCGCGAGGGCGGCGGCGAGTCCACCGCCCGCGCTGGCACCGCCGATCGCCAGGCGCGTGGAATCCACCTCGCTACGGTCGGCCAACCACTGCAATGCGTCGAAGCAGTCGTGCAGTGGTTGCGGATAGGGATGTTCGGGGGCGAGTCGATAGTCGACCGCGGCGACGACGATCCCGAGGGTGTCGGCGAAACGCCGACACAGCGCATCGTCTTGTTGCGCGCGGCCGATGACGTATCCCCCGCCGTGAATCCACAGCAGCGCGGGAGTCGGACCGGTTGCCTGTGCCGGACGGTGAACCCTGACCTGCACATTGTTGTCGAGTTCCACGATCTCGATGTCGCGGTCACGGCCGTTGCCTGCCGCATTGTGCAATCGGCGAATGATCGGCAGGGTTCTCGGCGATACCGGCTGCCGAGGCACGAAACGTGCCCGGCGGCGCAACTCGGGATGGATTCGGTCACCCGTCATGATCGAACAGCCTCTCTGCCGCCTTCCGGGCGGCATGTTCTCGGAGTCGTTTCATCCGCGCGTTCCATGGACAACGCTGCGGGAGAATCTATTCGAACTCGGTCATGGACTTGCCGACGTCGCCGAGAGTAGCCGGTTTACCGTAGTCGGCGGTGAATTTGTAGTTGTCGACTCCGCAGCGGTACAGCTCGGTGCCGGTTCCGAGATCGACCGGTTTCCAGCCGTCGGATGTCGCCTGTTCGACGTTGAAACATTTGACGGGATTTTCCCTGTTGGAGATATCCACCGGAGCGTGCAGACCACCCGCGGTCCACGAGGTATTCGACAGCGCCGCCTCGTACACGCAGCGTCGTGTGAGGTTGTCACCGCAACTCGCCGCGGACTTCGCGAACAGCAACCAGGCCGACATCGCACGCAATTGCGGGAAGGTGATCTCGCTCTTCCCCGGAAGGTACTGGGCGAACATCGCTTCGATCCGACGCAGAGCCGGCACGGAATCGGCCTTCTCGAAAGGCGCCACACCGCCGAGGTCCACCAGGTTGTTCTGGAACGAAGCGGAGCCTCCCACGGCTTTCGCGAAGGACGGCGTGTAGTTGTTGTTGGTCGCGTCGATCCAGTCCGGTCGGTAGCCGATCTGGGTGAGCGCTTCTTCGAGTTTCGGCAGTTGCGAGGGCTGACCGTTGAAGATCAAGCCGCGAACCTGCTTTTCCTTGATGGCGTGCGCGTACGGCGTCCAGTCCGAGACGCCCGCGACCGGATAGCGGTCGTGGTAGACGATCGTCGCGCCGAGCCCTTCGAGCGTTTCCGACGATTTGTCCGCCAAAACCTTGGTCACCGGAGAATCCGCGTCGACCATACCGATGCGGCCGATCGAATCCGGGTATCCCTCGGTGATCAGCCAGCGACGGAATCCGGTCTGGATGTCATGGAGCGGCAAAGCCGACGGCGAGGCGCTGACTTCGAGATCCGCTGCGATACTTCCGGTTTGGGCCACCTGCGCAGGGTAGCTGGGAAGCAGGCACGAGAGTCGGTCCTTGACGCCGAGGGAGTCCAGTCCGGTGCCGCCGCCGACGAGTGCGAAGTCATCGCGGCAGGCTTCACGCATCCGTTGACGCACTTCCGTGAGATTCGCGTCGCGGACCTTCACCTCGAGTTCGCGGCCCGCGATACCACCGTGGTCGTTGCACCACGACGTGAAAACCTTCGCCGCGTCGACGAATTCGGGGTTCTTGGTGAACCCGACGTCACTGAAGACGCCCACGGCGATCTTATCGGCGGTCACGCCCTGCGCCGAAGCCTTGGTGGGCGCGCCCTTCCCGCACACCGAACCGAGGTCGGCGAACTCACCGGACACCGCCGGTACCGCGGATTGCGGCGAGCCCGGTTGCGCCTGTTCGATATCGGTAGCGTCGCGGCCGCAGCCCGAGATCAGTACGAGTGCGGTGGCCGATAGAATGGCCAGTCTACGATACGATTTCACGATAAATGATGCTCCTGGAGTACGACGGGCGGTATGCCCGGAGAATATCGGCGACCCGAAGGTCTTATTGTTCGGTAATCGGGGCGAGTCGAACCATCGCCCTCGGGGGCCGCGGGCGGAGATATCGACGCGACGGTGCGGTCGCAGACGACACGCGACCATTCGCGCACGACGATTCCACCGTCGGAATTTCACTCCTTTGTGTATTCGCAGAATCGGCGTTACCGAACCGTTCGGCCAGGGTCGGTCAGAATCGGTGGCGGACGTTCTCGACGCTCGAATCGTCGACAGTCGTCGCCCACGAGGCGAGTAGCGTCAGCGCGTCGTGGGACGGCGATCCGGATTCCGCGGAGAAGGCCAGCATCGCCAACTCGGGCTGGGTCTCGAGTCGGAGGATCTCGTAGGTGAGATCGACCCGCCCGATCACGGCGTGATTGATCCGCATCAGACCACCCTTGTGCACGTAGACATCTCGGGAAGCCCAGAGTTGACGGAACCGGTCGCTGCGGGTCGCCAGTTCGCCGATCAGATCGGACAGATCCTTGTCGTAGGGATCGCGTGCCACGGCATTGCGCAACGACCCGACGGCCTCGGCGGCCAAGTCCTCCCAGTCCACCCAGAACTCGCGGGCCCTCGGATCGAGAAAGATGAACCGGGCGTGGTTGGCGAGCCCATCGGGGGAATCGAACAGTGGCGCGCACAGCGCACGACCCAACGCGTTCGCCGCGACCATCTGCATCCGGCTGTCGCTCACCGTCACCGGCAATCCGACCAAGCCGTCGATGATCGCGCGGACACTGGGCCGCAGCGCGGCGGGTCGCGAATTATATGGCGCGCGATCCGTGTCGGATTCCGCGACTCTGGCGAGAGCGAACAAATACATCCGCTCGTCCTGTTCCATTCGCAGGGCGCGCGCCAGGGCATTCAACACCCGACCGGACACGCCACGGAGATTTCCCCGTTCGACGCGGGTGTAATAGTCCACCGAAACACCGGCCAGCGCCGCGACTTCCTCGCGTCGCAAACCAGGAACCCGCCGAACACCGCCGTCCGTGGCAAGTCCGACTTGCTCGGGCGCTATTCGCGCACGTCGCGAGGACAGGAATTCGCGAACCTCACTGCGATGGTCCATTCATGGACAATACAAATTCCGCTCGCGATCAACCAGGCCCTGTCATTGCCCCTCACCGCGAGGGAACCCTCGCGCCGGAGGGGGCGGGCGAACAGACCTTCGCCACGTCGGCGACGGCCACGGCGTACGGCCCTACGTCTCGGGGCAGAACGTCGGGCCGATTGCCCCTGCGAACGATCCGGCGCACGCGAACTCGAACGATCAGCAACGAATCCGTTGATACGGTCATGGCTGGGGCTGTGACGAGCGGCAAACGTGATTCCGCACTCACATACCGACGAGTAACCTGGTTTCTGGAGCCGTTGAAACGCCATGATCCGTGGTGGTGGACCCCGGTTCTACGGTGCGCGATATCTGTCGGCGGATTTCTGGGGAGTTCCTCGGCATCGAAGCGAGCAGCGGGCTGATCGCCCGGATCATCACGCGGATGCGCGACGATGGCGTCACCCGCTACACGCCCTCGGTCGACGCCGAGACCAGGTGGGTCACCCGAGCCCGCGCGATGCAGTCGACCCGGATCTGGTCCACCGGCGGATGCGACAGCTATTTCATCGAAAAGGACGGAACCAACACTCTCGTCTACCCCGGCGGCGCGATCACCGCGCTCCTGGAACGGCGACGACTCATGCTGCGCGACTGGGAACGCCGCACCGACGACGACGAGCGTCGTACCGGATTTCGCGGGTCCGTCCTCCGAGCAGTGCACGCGATCGTCGGATCATTCGACACCCTTTCGCAGGACTCGATGTGAAATTCCGCATCGAGGGATTAGCTGACCATCAACAACGAACTCGGTGGTTACGACCTGCGTCTCGGGAAGGTCCCGCACCTTCGGCAGCTGTGGTTCGGCGGTGGCAGGCACCTGTGCCTGGGCGCCGCGCTGACCACGTCCAGCTCACCCGCGTCCTGGAAGCCCTTCTCGCGGTGCGGGAACCGTGGATCGTGTCCGATCGCCGATACCGGCGCAATGTCTTCGTGCCGATGTACGAACGACTCACGATCCACCGGGAACGCGCCGTGCGCACCCGCAACGCGCTGATCGGTGTTCTCGCACCACGGGGGGTGACCACCCACCGCCGCGGTCCGCCGATAGTGCTTGCCGCTGGGCATCACTCAGCACATCGAGCCGGAGTCATGTGCCGTCGATCAACGAGATCTGTGCGAATTGTCGACGGACGGGCCAGAACGTTGTGCTCGGTCCCCATCGGAGACGAGAGGGTGTCGACGCACCGGGGTGGGCTGTCGCAGACTACCGAACGAACCGGAGCCGATACTCCGGTTGGTGATCGTGAAATCGGTCTTCGTCGCGGCACGCCGTCGATGCGGTGCGCCGATGGATCGTGTGGTCACGGGTAGTGCCGAGTACAGGATCAGAAAGGGGCCCTCATCGGCGAGGGCAGCAGAAATATGACATCGAAGTCATTGCGTCGCGCACTGGGCGCCGGACTGGCGGTCTCGGCGTCGATGGTGCTCGCCGTGGCGGTGCCCTCAGCGGCTGCGCGCACCCGCGACTGCTCAATCCCGGGCCGGGAACCGATCCGCTGCAACTGCTTCCGATCACCGCCCACGAGGGCGGGTTCTCCCCCGACGGCTTCACCTACTGAACTTCCGGTGTCGCACCGGGTCTGGTGAACGCGGTCGACCTGACCGACCCTTCGCATCCGCGTGTGGTCTGGCAGGGCATGCCGGGTCTGGCGATGCACGGCATGGGAATAAGCGACGACGGCAACCGCGTATATCTGTCCGACAACATGGGCGGACTTGTGGTGCTCGACTCGAGCGCTGTGCAGCGGCGCGACCCGAATCCGCCGGTGCCGGTGCTGGCGCGGATGACGTGGAACGACGGCTGGGCGACCCAGCACAGTATCCCGATCACCTACGACGGACACCCCTACCTGTTCACTGAACGTTTCCGAGTAGTGGTCTGACGGATCGGTTGCTGCGGCGGTGCTGAAAGATGTTGGGGTGGAACGCGAAACGCGGAACCTCTGGCGTATGAAGGAGGTCCGACTAAAGATCAACTTCACAGAGGTTCCGCGCGTCATGAGTGTCGCATACATCGCCATCCTGCCGTTGCCCGAGTCCACCGTCGCCCACGTCGCGGGCTTGCTGGCCGCGCGCCGCCAGGCCTTGGGGACCCGCTGGAGGGCGTTGACCTGCCTCGAACAGGCAGTGCTGGGGTTGCGGTGGTTCACCGACGGCACCCGTGTCGAGCAGCTCGCCCTGGACAACGCGATCGGCCGCACCACCGCCTACGACAGCCTCCACGAGGTGATCGATACTCTCGCCGCCCAGGCCCCGGCCTTGCACAACGTGCTGCTGGCTGCGAAAGTCGCTGGGCACCAGCACATCAGCGTGGACGGTACGCTCATCCACACCGACCGGGTCGGCCAAGCCGGCCCCACCACCGCCAAAGCCACCTCGGTGCCACGCCGGGTCAAAGTCGACCTCTGGTGGTCGGGAAAACACGGCCGCCACGGACTGGACCGGTGAAAACCTGCCCGTGCTGGGCGATCTCGGATACTTGGGCGAGGCCCGGACGAACCTCGGAGGTCCACATCGGCCACCCGTCCGGGGCGGTAACGACTGACACGCCGCTACTCGGAAAGGCTCAGTGACATCTCCGCACAGAGTCTGCGGCGACCACAGGTCGGGGCTGACACGCGCGCATGCGATGTCGTCGCCTGTTCCCGACCTTCGCGAACGGGCGAGTGCTTCGGACACTGCCCGGATGGGTCACGGTGTTCTGTTCACGGATGCATTCGCGCGCCTTCGAGCGTCTTGTCCACGACGTTGCGCGGTCCGTACACGGCGATGCCGACGAGGTCCATGGCGTCGGTGCCGACCGCCCGCACCGCGGCCCGGTTGTCCCGGTCGTTTCCGGTGGTGAACAGAGCAGAGGTGAACACCGCCGTCAGCAGTCCCCCCGTCAGGGCCTTGCCGTGCGCACTGCGCAGAACTTCCTCACTGCCCTCGAAGACGAGTACCGGCTGCCGGAACATCGGAAGGTAGACCGTCGCGTCCGCGTCCTCGTACGGCTCCCCGATCACCTCCGGTTGTGCCGTGCCCAGGCCACTGACCAGAAACGCTGTCACATTCAGCCGCTGCCAGGTCTGTAGGTCCGCGCGCAGCAGTACCGCGAGCTTGGTATCGAATCGCACGTTCTCCATGCCCACGACTCTGCCGCCATCATGCCCGCCGAGGCTTGTACGATCCTGGCATGGTTGTCGGCGGCACGGTCGAGCGGGTCAAGGCCTGGCAGCCGCGGGTTCCCGGCATTGTCGAGGTCTTCCATGCCCGGTTCGTCGGGCACGTCTACCCGATGCACGCCCACAATTCCTGGACGCTGCTTATCGTCGACGACGGGGCGGTCCGCTACGACCTCGACCGTCACGAACACGGGGTGCTCGGCTCGACGGTGTCGCTGCTGCCGCCGCATGTTCCGCACAACGGACAGGCCGCGACCGCGCACGGGTTCCGCAAACGGGTTCTGTACCTCGACGATGCCTATTTCTCCGAGGCGATGATCGGTTGCGCCGTCGACACCCCGACCTTCACCGACCCGCTTCTGCACCGTCGCGTCCGGCAGCTGCATACGACACTCACCCACGTCGGCGAGGAGCTGGACGCCAGTAGTCGCCTCGCTCTCATACATGACCGACTCCGCGATCTGCTACACGGCACCGACCCGGCGCCTGCGCGCGCTGATCCCCGGTTGGCTCACGGCCTGCGCGACCTGCTCGATTCCCGCACGCCCGAGGGCATTTCCCTGACCGAGGCCGCGGCCGTCCTGCACGCCGATCCCACCCACCTGATACGCGCGTTCAGCCGCGAGTTCGGGATGCCACCGCACCGGTATCTGATCTCCCGACGGGTCGATCTCGCCCGCCCGCTCCTGCTTGGCGGCATGCCCGCGCGAGACGTGGCCGCCACCACCGGTTTTCACGACCAGCCGCACCTGATCCGACATTTCAAACGCATTCTGGGCATGACACCCGGGCAGTACGCACGCGGCGCGGACGGCTTTCGCGTCCGGACGGATCGGTAACGCGCCGAGCGCCCACCGAACATGTGCTCATCGATGTGTCATCGCGTCAGGGTGTTGCGCAGATCGGTGAGGGTGGCGCGGCGCTCGTAGGCGATCCAGGCGAAGATCGCGGCCAGGACCAGCGGGAATATCGCCATCGCGGGCTTGTCGGCGATAAAGGCCTGGGTCGCGGCGGCGAGCACGGTCAGAACGGACAGACCCGCCGCGGCCAAGGCGCTCAGTTTGGGCACCATCAGGCCGATTCCTCCGGCGACCTCGACGACTCCGATGAAGATCAGCAGCCCGATGGGGATGGTGAGGTTCTCGGGGGCGTTGTCGGTCAGGGCGTTGGGCATGACGAGCTTCGGTCCGCCGGAGGCGATGATGAAGAACAGGCCGAGTAGGATCTGCAGGGTCCACAGCACGCGGTTGCGGATCTTGCCGGGACGGCCGGTGGTGTCGGAGAGGGCGGCAGCGGGGTTGGCGGTGGTCATGTCCGGTCCTTCTGGTCGGTGCGCCGGGTTGGTAGCGCGTCAACCGATAAGACGGAGCACCGCCGCAGGAATCATCGCTGTCGCGAGAAAAGTCATTGGACAGGGTCGAACGGCTTTTCGCGACGGTGCCGCCGTCGCCGAACCCCTTCCGCTCGAGTCACCGACTCCGGGGCAGACCGAGCCCGTCGTCGACAATCTGTGCAACGCCCACCCGCTCATCGGCCTGTGGTGCTTCATCAGCCAATCGGCGTAGTCCTCACTCGACCAGCATCCGGGAGATGATCACCTGGATCGAGACACGTTCGCCCCGGACGATACGAAAATATCGAATACCCGTTTTCCGTAGCGGGCCTTCGACATTCGCCTTTACCAACCAGAGGGGCGGGCTACTCGGCCCGGTCCACGACTTCGACAACACTCCGGCAGCGGACGGGCCTCCAACGGCCGAACACGATCGCCGATGCCAGCGGGGAACGCCCGCGCCGACCTCCCGGTATGCGGACCGTTCCGCATACCGGGCGCCGTTTTCGGTCGGCGGGCCTACGAGCAGGCGGAATTCACCCTGCCGAGAGCGCCGTAGACCGCACCCGCGGACTCCGGTCCACTGGAATTCTCGAGGGCGCTGGCCAGCCCTTCGATTGCGGCCTGCGCCTCCGGCGAACTGACCTGGCTCTCCTGACCGCGCAACTGGGCGACGTAGGCCGCGAGACCGGCCGCGGCCTGATCAGCCGGCGCCGACTGCAACGGCGCGAGCGTGCTGATCGTCGCGGAACCGATCTGGCTCAGCACGGCGCAGTCGCTCGCGGGAAGGTCGACAAACTCCAGCGGCGCCGCGGCGGCGGTGTTCCAACCGGCGCCGATCGCGGTGGCCAGGGCGAACCCCACGGCGACAGCAGCAGAACGAATCTTCATTGACAGCTCCCAATTACGGACTGGAATCGGATGGAGAAGAGCGGCTGCAAGCATCGCTCGGCCGCGACTCGGGGCGCGGATACGCCCTGTCGCGGGGACCCACTCCCCCGGTTGGAATGGGCCGCGACCGGACCTGTGATCCGGACCGCGTCAGAATACAGTTCGCTCGCAACGAGAACCCCGTTTTCGCAATCGGAAACGAAACTCCTCATCCGGCCGGCCATCGCCGAAATCCGCCGAGTGCCGTCTTCGCGAGTTGCCGACCGGACTCCACGGCCACAGTCGCGACGTAGCGCAGCCCGGTGTCGCGCTCGCCGACCACCCCATCAGCTCGGCGAACTTCGACGAACCCGCACGATCATCGGTTTCGGACGTCGATTCGCAGCCACGTCAGCGGCAGTTCGGTCGAAGCTCGAATGTCTCCCGTTCGCGCGAAATATGCCCAGGTTCGGCGCATCGCACGGCCGAGTCGGTCGATGCGGTGCCAGGGCGTGGTCCCGAGGAACGCGGCCCCCTGCCATGCCTGCCTACCGAGCACGAGGGGTAGTTCGACGCTGTGGGTCGCGCCGAGCGGGGAATTGTCGGGCCGCCAGGCCAGGCGGTAGGTGTGGACGCGCGCGCCGACGTCGACGAGTCGGTTCGCGAAGGCGGTGATGGGTCGGGCGAACAGTTGTTCGGTCAGGTCCACGGCATGTTGTCCGGATGGGGTGGAGGTGAATGCCGAGGCGTCGTCGGCATTCCACCCGCACAGCACGTCAAGGCCGGTGACATTGTCGGCGAAGGCCGACCCCGACCGCGGCAGGGAGGCGGTGCCGTGGCTGGGATAGAACGGGGGGATCGTCTCACCGGATCGTGCCAGTTCGGCGGCGGTCGCGGCGGCGGCGAGAAGCGCGGGGAGCGAGGCGGTGCGTGGGTCGTCGTCGAGCAACCGGAGCAAGCACGTGCCGATGGTTTCGGCGGCGTCGCGCGGGCGTGCGGCGTAGGGGGTGGGTCTGCTCTGGAGGACGGCCCGGGTGAACAGTCCTCGGGCAGTGGGGATTTCCATGAGCAATCGGATCGACAGGGCCCCGGCGGATTGACCGAATACCGTGACGTTGTCGGGATCGCCGCCGTAGTCGGCGATATGAGCCCGCACCCAACGCAGGGCCTCGATCTGGTCGAGCAGTCCGAGATTGCCCTCGCTGACCCCGTCCAGGCACAGGAATCCGAATACGCCGAGGCGATAGTTCACGCTCACGACGACCACGTCGTTCTCCACGGACAGCGCGCTGCCGTCGTAGCAGTCCAGCAGCCCCGCACCGAGGCGGAAGGAGCCGCCGTGGACGAACACCATCACCGGACGACGGCCCTCGCCACGAGCCGGGGTGGCGATCACCAGGTTCAGACAGTCCTCGCCCCTGGGCAGGGTCGCGGGCGCACCCATCGGTGTAGCCGAGCGCGAGATGGGCTGCGGGCAGATCTGCCCCGCGCAGGTGGGATCGGGGCCGTCGACCATACGCGGGCGTTGGAACCGGCCCGCGTTCGCGTATCGGATCGGGGCGGTCCGGACGACCCCACCGGGTGTGGGTGTGATCCGTTGTGTATCAGCATGTTTCGAGACACCGCTCATGCGCTGACATGGGCGGCGGCGAGCATCGCACCGATCTCGGCGGCGAGGGTTTCGGCGAGCGCGGGGTCGTCGAAACCGGCGGCGGCCCAGCAGCGGATCCCGTCGGCCACCAGCATCTGCGCGATGCGCGCGGCACGCACGACGTCGACCTCGGCGGGGATACGGCCGTCGCGGTGGGCTCGACGGAAGGGTTCGAGGAACAGGTACGCGATATCGGCCTGGGTCGCCCCCTCGGCGAGGGCGCGGCGTTCGATCCGGTAGGTCTCCAGGACCGTTTCGAAGATCAGTTCCGGCGGGTATTGGCGGGCGCGCTGTTCGAGGGTGCCCACGACCGCGGCGATCACGTCGGTCAGCGTGTAATCGCCCGAGACCACGCCTTCGGCGGCCAGGTGCGCGTCTCGCATCGTGAACACCTCTACCTCGAGCAGCACGTCCTCGCGACGTGAGAAGTACACGTAGAACAAGGCTTTCGACACTCCGGCGGCTTTACAGATGTCGGTGACGGTGGTGTCGGCGAACCCCTTCGTGCGCCACAGCGCCATCGCCGCCTGCATGATCGCTTCCCGGCTGGCGTGCGAACGCGCCCGGACCGGCGTCGCTCTTTTCTGACTACCGTCATCTTTCGATCCGCGTGAAACTGTCGCCATAGCAGTAACTCTACCGTGTCACAATTATTGACCGTAGTCAGAAAAATTGGGATGCTCCTCGCCATGACCCAGCGCGCGGCACGGCCGCCCGCAGCGGCCTCGTCATCCATCGATCCGGCAGGAGCCAACAACATGCAGCTACTCACCGAAGACGAGGAGCGATCCGGGGCCACGAATCTGCGAGCCCAACAGGTAATCCTGTGGTCGACCCCCGTGGTCGCGCTGGTGCTGTCGGTGCTGTTCGTGGCGTTTCCCGGCTTCTTCCCGCCCATGTCGCCGAATATGACCGCGACGGAAGTGGCGCGGTTCTACGACGAGAACACCCCGCTGATCCGGTTCAGCATGGTCGGATTCAACCTGTGCGGGGTCATGATCGTCCCGTTCTTCGTGCTGATCATGGGCCAGATGCTGCGCATGCGAGGGCAGAGTCAGATCTTCGCCTTCTCCTACCTCACCTCGATCGTGGCCGGGGTGACCCTGTTCGCACTGTCGAACATCTTCTTCGCCGTGGCCGCGTTCCGCCCCGACCGCGGACCGGAACTGATCCAGGTGCTCAACGATCTGGCGTGGATCATCTTCATCGCGCCGATCGGCATGCTGGTCGCCCAGTTCGTATTACTCGCTCTCGCAGTATATTTCGACGACCAGCCACATCCGATCTTCCCGAAGTGGGTGGCGCCCTACTCGGTGCTCACCGCGCTGGCGATGGCCCCGTCGGCCGGTGCCGCGGTCTTTCGCGACGGCCCGCTCGCCTGGGACGGTTTCGTGTCGTTCTGGCTGCGCAACGGCGCTTTCGCCCTGTTCGTCGCGGTGATGTTCTTCCTCGTGCGCTCGGCGCTCGATCGCCAGGCCCGGCAGGAGGTGAACCCGTCATGACTTCCGTGACCACCTCGGCACCGGACCGTTCGCCCGCAGACGGCGTCGGCCCGAACAGCCCAGTGCGACTGGATGTCTGGATCACCTACTGGCTCTTCGCCGCCTTCTACACCGCACTGTCGGTCGGCGTGGTGTTCTTCGGCAGGGCCACACCGCCACCACGCCCCGACGTGACCGACATCCAGGTCGCGCAGTGGTTCGACAAACACCAGTGGAGCATCCAGGCCGGATTCGGCGTGCTGCTGGTCGTCGCGGGCGGGGCCGCGGTCTCCAACGGCATCATCGGCTACTTCATGAAACGCATGTCATCGGGATCGCTGCTGGCCTACGCCTATATCGCCGGAATGGGAGTCGGCGCCATCCCCGGATTCCATCTCCTGCTCGTGTGCTGGCTCACCGCCACGTTCCGCCCCGACCGCGACCCCGCCATCCAGCACATGCTCTACGACCTGGGCATGCTCTCGTACAACGGCTCGCTGGGCTGTTTCACCGCCGCCTACACGGTCCTGGCGATCGCCATCCTCTACGACCGCAACCACATCTTCCCCAAATGGTTCGCCTACATCTCCCTCTGGCAGATCGTCACCGAAGTCCTCGCCACCCAGATGTGGGTCTTCCACTCGGGAGCGTTCGCCTGGAACGGGATGATCACCTTCTACGTCGCCGTGGTCGTCTTCGGGCTGTGGATCGTGTGCCTGCTCCCGATCCTGCGCAACGCCACCAAGGCCGAAACCGCGCACACCCCGCCCCTCTACCCCACCGAGGTCACCCGATGACCCTGTCCGCACCCGACACGCGCCCCGCCCAAACCCGGCGCTCGCGCCACCTACCCGGCGACATCGACATGTGGGTGATGATCCTGGGTGACCTGTTCTTCTTCGGCGCCTACTTCGTCGTCTACATGGTCTTCCGCGCCCGATCCGCCGACGAGTTCTCCGCCGCCCAACAACATCTCGACATCGGCATCGGCGTCGCCAACACCGTCGTCCTGCTCACCAGCTCGATGTTCGTCGCCCTCGCCGTCATCGCCGTGCGGGAGCGAGCGATCCGCAGCGCACGACGGCTCGTCCTCGCCGCGGCGGCGTGCGGACTGATCTTCACCCTGGTCAAGATCTTCGAATGGCACCGTGAGATCAGCAACGGCCACACCGTCTCCGAAGAATTCTTCAGCTTCTACTTCGTCCTGACCGGCGTGCACCTCGCACACCTGCTGCTCGGCATGCTCATCCTCGGCATCGTCGTCCGGGAACTACGCGACACCGCCGAACAACGCATCGGCATCGTCGAACAAGGCGCCCTGTTCTGGCACATGATCGACCTGCTCTGGGTCGTCATCTTCGCCATCATCTACCTCATGAGGTGATCCGAATGACCACCGCGACCACCACCGAACTCCGCCGCGACAAACGCGTCATCGTCTGCGCCTGGATCGCACTGACCGCGTCGACACTCGTCGCCTGGCGCCTCACCCCCGGCCACACCGACGCCAGCGGCCTCGACACCGGCCTGATCACCGGTGTCGTCATCCTCGGACTGATCAAATGCCGCCTGATCATCCGCTACTTCATGGAAATCCGACACGCGCCACTCTGGCTCCGAATCACCACCGACGCCTGGCTGGCCGTCATCTGGATCGCCCTGCTCGCCATCTACCTCTACTGACCGACCGGTCACGCCGGAACCTGGCGTCATACGGGCCGTTGAGCAGAGGCCCCGCGCAAGGCGGTGACTCGGACCGCGCCCCCGGAGTCACCGTCCACGGATGTCCTTTCGGTTTGCCGTCACCTCGGGTAGATTGCGGTCTACTACTTGCAAATCGCAATCACCTTGGAAAGGGTCGTGGATGCCGGACACCACCTGCCACATGTCCATCTCGCTCGACGGATTCGTCGCCGGGCCGGACCAGGGGCGCGAACACCCGCTCGGAAAGCGCGGAATAGAGCTGCACGGCTGGCATATCGGCGACGGGCGCGCCACCGAGAACGACGAGACCGCCGCGGGCTGGCTCATGCGACCGCGCGGCGCCTACGTCATGGGCCGCAACATGTTCGGGCCGATCCGCGGCGAGTGGGAGGACGACTGGCGTGGCTGGTGGGGAGACGAGCCGCCTTACCACGCACCGGTGTTCGTGCTGACCCATCACGCCCACCAGCCGATCGAGATGAAAGGCGGGACGACCTTCCACTTCGTTACCGACGGCTTCGACTCCGCCTACGCGCAGGCCCGTGAGACGGCGGGCGGGGACGGTGTGGACATCGCGGGCGGCGCCTCCACCGTTCGCCAGGCGCTCGTCGCCGGGGTCATCGACGAACTCACGCTCGACCTCGCCCCCGTCCTGCTCGGGTCCGGCGAGCGGATCTTCGACGGCCTCGAATCCTTCGGGTTCGAGCCCGTCGAGGTGCTGCATTCGCCGCTGGCCACGCACATCCGGTATCGCCGGACGAGCTGAGCCGGAGCGGGACCTGTCAGGTCGGGCGCGCGGTCCGCGCATCGTCGTCGTATCGCGCCCGGATCCGAAGCAGCACAACGACAGCCAGGAAGATGGCCGGCACCAGGGCGAGCATGGCCAGCGCGAGCGGTTCGCCACCATAGGCCGTCGAGCCGACCAGGTCGGAGGTGACGCCGACGAAGAACGGTCCGAGCGCGCCGCCGAGTGTGACGAGGAAGGTGAGCAGGGCGAATCCCATACCTCGACGGTCGGCGGGTACGACATCGGCGGACGCCGCCGTGAGATTCGGTATGGCACCCGCGAACCCGACGCAGGCGACGGCGATCATCGCGACGCGCACGGCGACACCGGACAGCAGGACCGCACCGGTGAGAGTGAGGGCGCCGAGCAGCAGGAATCCGGTGGCGACGGTGATGCGCCAGCCGGGGCGGATACCGTGGAATCGGTCGCCGAGCCGACTGCCGACGACGATTCCGATCACGATTCCGGGGCCGCCGACCGCGCCCGCGAGCCCGGAAGCAGCGTCGTAGTCGAGATTCTCGGTGCGTTCGAGGAAGGTGGGCAGCCAGTAGAAGACACCCGCGATACCGAGCGACAGCAGGGCCTGCCCGACGATGATGCCGGTCAGTGTGCGCACCCGCAGCAGGGATCGCGCTTCACCGAGCAGGGATTTACCACGCGCGGAAGGGATTTCGTCGGTCTGCCGGGCTTCCGGGCCCGCGCGTAGGCGATCGAGACGATCCCCCAGCCCGCGCAACGGTTCTCGGACGGTGAGCACCAGTGCGGCGACCAGCAGACCGGGCACCGCGGCGACGAAGAACACCGCGCGCCAGCCCAGCACCTCGGCGAGCGCGCCACCGAGGATAACGCCGGTGGGCAGCCCCAGGTAGTATCCGGCGCGTTCGAATCCGTATGCCTTGCCACGACTTCGGGCCGGATAGCAGTCGGCCAGCAGGCTCGACGCGGGCGGGTTGTAGAGCTGCCCGGCGGCGCCGATGAGAATGCGGACCAGGAAGAACATCACGAAGGATGTCGCCAGGCCGCTGAGTATCGAACAGCACGACCACACCAGCACGACTACCGCGATCGTGACCACACGAGGCGCTCGGTCGGCCAGACGTCCGGCGGGCAGCAGCAGAAGCGCGCCCGCGATACCGGCCGCGGTCGGGATCGCACCCGCGGCGGTATCGCTGAAACCGAAATGGTCCTGGATGGCGGGCAGCGCACCGGCGATCAGATTGATCTCGACTCTGTCGATGAACGCGACAAGGGCGATGGCCACGGCGGGCCACCACCCCAGCGGCGCGGCCTTGGACAGGTCGACGGCCCGGGCGGGACGCTTGGGATACACCGTCGTCTCGACGATGCCGGAGGTGGTGGCGCTACTGCCCGAGGGCTCCGGAGCCTGGTGCGAGGTGTCGGTCATGGAAGCCGCTTCTGTCGGAGATCGTCGGCTCACCTCTCGATATCCGGCAGACCGCAGGCTCGGAGGCGGCGAAATCCCGATGCCTGGGACGCGCCGGGATCCACCGTGTGATGCGGCCGCTGCTACGTGGAGGGAGTCATGGACCCGAAGAAGATTTCGAGGATCTCGTTGTCGGCGTACGCGAGTTCCGTCGTTGCCGCGTCGGTTCGGTCGAACCAGCGCAGTCGTTGACCTTCGGTGAGGATGACGTCATCGATGCCGAAGTCGACGGTGGCGATATAGGTGTGTTCGATGCCGAAGTCCAGGTCGCGAGTGCTCAGGTGGCGAACCTGGCGTGGGTCGAGTTGGATGCCGATTTCCTCATCGATTTCGCGGACGATGGTTTGCAGCGGTGTTTCGCCGTCTTCGATCATCCCGCCCAGCAGCGCCCACATATTCGGGAAAGGGATCTCCGGCTTATCGTCGCGCAAGTACAGCAGTACCTGGTTGTCGGGGTTGACGAGGATGATCTGTGTGCCTTCCGTTTTCGCCATGCGGTGGGTTTCCTTTCGGTTCAGCGTTGGTAGGCGGTGGCGATTTTGCGGACCGCGGCGGCGGTGTCGTCGATGTCGGTTCTGCTCATCGCAGGGTAGAGCGGCAGGCTGGGGATGAGGTTCGACACGGCCGTAGCAATAGGTGCTGTGTCGGCGGTCATCGTGTATTCGCGCTGATAGATGGGCTGCATTTTTCGAAGGTTGACGACGGCTCAGCGACCGGTGCGGACGATCTGCCCGGCTCAGCGGTGCCGGGCAGAGCCTGCGGCGCAGCCGTCGGTTCGTGGCGGTGCTCTCTAATAGGCTCGTCGGGGTTTGCTGCGGATGAGTCCGCTGGGAAGCAGCAGGGCACACGCGACGCCGACGGCTTTGTAGCCGACTCCGAAACGGTCGAGGTCGGCCGCGATGACCACTGATGCACCCGATTGCGCGGCGGCGCCGACGATCAGCGCTGTGGGCATGTAGGTGTCGTGGTCGATATTCACGATGCGTACCAACGTGTAGCCGTGCTCTCGGCCAGACCTTCGATGACAGTTCTATCTGCAAGGATCTGCCCTGTCCTCGCCAGGTGAATGAGCCCTATTGCTCTATCGGACATCGGGTTTCACACTCCGTTCGGGCACACCCTCGTCGGCACTTGGTCAATTCGGAGCGGCGCGGCGTATTCGTAAGCGGGTAGATGGATTCGTCCGCCCGTCGGTCGGTGCCGAGCACCTGATGATCGACGGTATGACTGTGGGCGTAGGAGATCAGCGACGCTGGGAGCCCATGATCGGCAGTTCCGTGGTGATCTCGCTGGGGTTGAGTGCGAGCAGGACAGCTCGGATGGATGCGACGAGCGCGAGCCCCGAAGGTCGGTAGGGCTGTGCGCGGATCTGATCCATCCGCGGTAGAACACGCCCCGGTCGGCCGGAGACGGCAACGCGATCGATTGCCCGTCGTTGGTGATCGTTACCCGGCCGCGCCACAGCGGAGTTTGCTGCTGTGCCACGGTGTGGGAGATATCGGAGCGGGTCAGAAATGTCCATGTGCTGCTGCGAGGGTGGCAGATGATCGGACCCGGCCTGTGGTTGTGGCGGTCGAGGTCGATCTTGACGCGCTGGCCGATCTCGGACGGCAGTCTCACGGCCCACATCAACTCCGCGCGCATGCTGATCCGCCCGGTCGACGGATCGACCGTCGCGGGAAGGTGACACACGTGCCGGTAATACAGACAGCGCGACATCGGGGTATCGCCGACGGTGCCGATAGCCTCCTGCGCTACCGGCACTCGGAGGCGAACCGCATTCATTCGCGCGTTCAACTCGGCGACATCCGGACGAACTTGCCGTGAGCGCTCAGCGGCCGTCATCGACGCTCCGTGACGGCGAAGAGGTGGAGCAGACCGGCGAGCGTTCGGTCGGACTCACCTCGAACCTGGTCGGGTTCTGCGCGCTCGACGTCCTTGTACGCAGTGCCTACTCTCCAGATCGATCGAGCGGAATCGGTCGGAAGCAATTTGCCTTTCGAAGCTTCGGAGCTGCAACGGCTTCCAGCTGATCGAATAGCAGATTCTCGTCGGGTCGGGGGTGGTTCTGTTCTGGTCTGCCGGTGCACTGCGGTGGGCCTCCCTGTGTCAGTTCGGTTGGTAGGCACCGGCCGCCGGGGAGTCGTTGCACACGATCTCGACCCGACGGCGGGGCTGCATCGAGCGTCGCGTCCGCGGGGTGTGTCGAAACAGTGCGCAACCGCGATCAGAGGTTGTAAAAACTGGTAATCGGCTGCTGCGGGAACCCCGGGCCGGGGACCGGGGTCGTAGGCTGGAATAGATGGTGGAGATCGAGTGGACCCCGCTTGCTGTTCGTGCTCTGCGCGAGGCACTTCGACGTAGCTCACTCGAATTCGCGAAGATGGTCGGCGTCACCAATCGGACGTTGATCCTGTGGGAATCGGGGAAAACATCCAGGCCACATGCCTCCAGCAAACGCCTGCTGCACGAGGTGCTGGAGAACGCGCCCGCCGAGGCGCAACAGCGCTTCTGATCGGCCGTGGGCTCGGCGATGCCGACAACCGAATCTTCCCGGGCCGGAGAAGGTGGTGGCGAAAGTGACTTCCTGCTGGCGAACGCCGATGAGTCGGGCGCATTGTTGGCGTGGGCGGAGGCGAGCAACGTGGGCCCGCTGACGCTCGAGGATCTGCGGGACAACCTCCGACGGGTCACCCACCAGTACCTCAAATCCCCCACCCTGCCGCTGTTCCGCCGTGTCGTGGAGACCCGCGATCGCGCGATCGAGCTCCTTCAAGGACGTCAACGCCCCCACCAGAGCACCGCCTTGTACGCCATCGCAGGGTGGTCGATGACATTGCTCGGGTGGATCACCACGGATCTGGGCCGCCCCGACATCGCCGGTCGACACCTGCGCACCGCTTGGGCCTTGGCCGAGAACACCGACGACAACGAATTACGGGGCTGGGTTCGCGCCGCGCAGAACACGGTGGCGGCCTGCCAAGGCAACTACACCGCCGCCGCTGAGGCCGCGGCGGCAGGTCTAGCCTATGCCGATCAGGGATCGGCCGGTCTCCTGCTGGCCAGCGCCCGAGCGATCGACCCGGCCCAGATCGGGCGCGCCTCGGAATCGGCAGCGGCACTGCACACGGCGGGCCAGATCGCCGATCGCATGGTCGATGAACCACCCTCGGATCAGTACGCGGGACCGCTGTCGTGCTCGATCGAACGTGCGGGCGGATACTGGGCAGACGCCGCGCTGGTAAACGGACAGGCCCAACAATGTGTCGAGTTCGCCGCCGAAGCCCTCGCCCGATTCCGTGCCAATCCACCCGCGCTGCGCAACCTCGGCTCGGAGCGAATGGTGCAGACCCAACAGATCAAGGGATACGTCGCGCTCGGAGACTTCGACGTGGCCGTCACCGCGTTGCGCGAGGTGGTTGCGGCCACCCCCGGCAGAGCATCGTGTGGGTCCGCTGATTCAGCGTGTCGAGGAGATCGCCCACCTCGCCAACGACAGTGGTACCTCCGCGTCGGAGGCCATCGAATTGCGCGAAATCGCCACTGAATTCAAGCAATTCGCCGACGTCGGAACCTTGGCGACTCTCGCGACGGAAACGAACGGAGACTGATCGCCATGGCGACAGAGACGACATGGGACCACTGGTGGTGGCGACCCGGCTGGAAAGTCGGGCGCTCGTTCTACACCTGGCATGTGACCTTCGGCCCCGACTCCGAGGTCGGAGATCTCGTGCAACGATTCGCCCCGGTACTCACCGAACTCCCCACCATGGCGGCGGTCGAACGCTCAGGACTGCACATCACCCTTCAAGGCATCGGCTTCACCGACGAAGTATCAGCAACCGACATCGACCGGATCGTTACCGCCGCTGGCACACGTCTGTCTCGACGCGAACCGTTCGACGCGGTGATCGGGCCGCCTGTCGTCGACGAGGAAACCATCGGAATGCCGATCACGGACGCGGGCGGGTTCGGGCAGGTCCGTGACGATCTGCAACACGCGATCGGTGATGTCTGGGGCGAACACAACGTTCCCGAACGTAGCGGTCGGTTCCAGCCTCACCTGAGCCTGGCGTACTCCACTGGAGTTGCGTCGATACCCGAACTCACCGACCTTCTCGCGCGAAACGAATTGAGCGACATACAGATTACCGATCGGATATCGGCGGTTTCGCTGATCGAACTCAACCGCGACCGACGTCGATATGACTGGCGCGAAGTCGAACGGATCCCACTCGCAGACACCGAATTCGCGGACCGGCAGAGCACCGGCGGCGCGGAGCCGGATCTGTGAGCGCGACCTCCAGATACCGTGTCAGAAGCCGGTGAGGGCCATATCGCACATCCACCAGCCGTCGCCGAGGTCGACCGGTTCGACACACGGGTCCCCGTAGAGATCGACACCCTTCGGTGAGCCTTCGGGGCTGTAGAGGTACCCGCCGCCACCGTCCGGAATGCCGATCCACTGCGGGAAGAAGTGAATCGATCGCTCCGACGGCTCGCGGTCGAAATCGGCGCGCGGGCTGGACACCGATCCACTCGAGGTCAAGAACTGGAGCGGCAGTGGCAGTTTCGCGCCGTACAGGTCGTTACCGGGGTCGACGGTGAGCGCCAGTTCGAGGAACGGTCGGTGTATGAGGAAATACGACCTCGGCGCGATCTGCCACAAAGGGTTGACCAGCATCGCGAGCACGGTGAACACCGACACCGTCGTGGCGGCCACCCTCGGGCGCAATTGCAGGATGAGCCCTGCGATCACCATGACGAATCCGACCGAGTAGATGACGAACATGACCGGGATCACCAGCAGATCGAAAATCCACAGCGTGGGTCGCGACCAGTTGTACAAGAATCCCACGGTCCAGAACAGCAGGCCGACGGCCAGCAGCGAAGCTTTCACGGCGATGATCGTGCTCGTGGGCGGTGGCCCGCACCATGGCGACGAGCCGATCACCACGAGGTCTCTACGAGCACTGCACGATCTCCGCGTGTTCGAGCGGGTTCTACCGATCGGAGCCGAGTACATCTCGGGTTGCGAGCGTCGGGGGCGAAATCCCGGTCAGCTCCGAGCAACTGTCGTGCGAACGACGGTGTGCGCAGTCATCATATTCGGGACGGTGCGCGCGACGTGCGCCACGGGAGGGAATGGTGCCGGCGTGCATTTGCGGGCAGGAACGAACTTCGCCGGGTATATCGTCGTTCGACTGCTCGGCACCGGCGGTATGGGATCGGTGTATCTGGCTCGGCATCCGCGTCTGGAACGGCTCGTCGCGTTGAAGGTCCTCGCCGATACCTTCACCACCGACCCGAAGGTCCGTGGCGCGTTCGATCGCGAGGCCGCGCTGGCGGCACGACTGGATCACCCGAACATCGTCGCCGTCTACGACCGCAGCGGACCCGACGACCCGGCCCTGTGGCTGACGATGCGCTATGTCGCCGGAGGCGACGCCAACACCCTGTTGGCCGCCGCCCCGGCGGGATTGCCACCCGAGTTGGCGGTACGCCTGATCGGGGATGCCGCCCACGCCCTCGACTTCGCACACGCGAAAGGTGTGGTCCATCGCGATGTGAAACCGGCCAACCTGGTGATCGATGACGACCCCCGCCACGGGCAACGCGCGTTGCTGACCGACTTCGGCATCGCCCGCACACTCGACGACACCGTCACCCTGTCCTCGGTCGCGGCCAGTTTCGCCTACGCCGCACCGGAGCGCTTCACCGCGACCGTGGACCATCGTTCCGATATCTATTCGCTGGGTTGCACCCTCTACCACCTGCTCACCGGTCGCCATCCGTATCCACGCACCGATCAGGCCGCCGTGATCGCCGCGCACCTGACGGCCCCGCCGCCCGCGCCACGGGATATCCGTCCGGAACTGCCCGCCGGACTCGACGCCGTCATCGCCACCGCGATGGCCAAGAGTCCCGACGATCGCTACGGCACCTGCGCCGCGCTCGCCGAGGCTGCTCGGTCCGCTCTGGATCCCGCTACGACGGTGCGGAACCCGGCGCGGGCGCCATCGTCCACAGGACCCGACGGGCGTCGTCGGTTGCGCCGTCGCGTAGCACTCGGATTCCTGATCGTCGCCGGGGGGACCGGTGCCGGGATAGCACTGCTGCAACCCTCGTCGGGGGGCACCACACCGCCCCCGAGGACGACGACGAGGTCGACCTCGACCCCGACGAAGGCGCCCACAGCGTCCCGGACCGACTCCACGGTCCCGAAGACGAGCACGAGTGCCCCGAGGGCGGGCACGCCGGTTCCCACCGCACCGCCGCTCGGTCCGGGGGCGACTCCACGGTCGGTGGTCGGTTCACCATCCGTCGGACGTTCCGCCCCTCGATCGACCCAACGCTGATGGAGATGCCGGGTCGGTCTGAAGGCAGACGCGGCTGTCGAGCACCTACTCGACCCAACGGCGCTGCCGAATTCCCCCGACGCCCACGGTCAGCACATCCGGGTTAATCGGGAAGGCAGTCGCCGATGTATAGCGGTCTCGATCCCCCGGCCACCGCCGAGGATCTCGCCGAAACCGCGCGCATGATCGAAACCCTCGGACGCTCGGCCCTCACCCGCGTGGTCGACGTCAGGGATTTGGTCGCTCTCGAAGGCGTTGTGGCCGAAGGTGTCACGAGGTTCGGTCGCCTCGATGTACTGGTGGCCAACGCGGGTGTGCTCAGCTGGGGACGCCTGTGGGAAATGAGCGAAGAACACTGGGACACCGTCGTCGGCGTCGATCTCAGCGGCACGTGGCGCACCATCCGAGCCGCCGTCCCCGCGATGATCGAAGCGGACAACGGCGGATCGATCGTCATCGTGAGCTCATCGGCCGGGCTGAAGGCCACACCGGGCAACGGCCACTACTCGGCGTCCAAACACGGACTGGTCGCACTGACGAACACTTTGGCGTTGGAAGCGGGCGAGTTCGGCATCCGCGTGAACTCCATCCATCCGTACTCGGTCGATACGCCCATGGTCGAACCGAACGCCATGATGGAACTGTTCGGCAACCACCCGTCCTTCCTGCACAGCTTTCCGCCCGCACCGCTGCGGGCCGCCGCGAACGGGCACACCGGGTTCATGTCACCCGAACAGGTCTCGGATGTCGTCGCATGGCTGGCCGGACCCGGTTCGGCGTCGATCACGGGCAGCCAGATAGCGGTCGACGCCGGGGCCATGAAGTACTGAAGCGACGGACTGGTCCAGCTTCGCGAAGTACGTTACGATTCGAAACACAAGTCCGGACAGATGTCCAGACAGACTGGTTCGATATCGACGACAGTGGTCGATGATCGGCGTTCGTCTACGGCTGACGTGGCTCCGCGCGACGCGGTGCGAACCGCCCGCAAGGAGAAAAGCTGTGAAAATCACCGCGGCAGTGTCGCGCGGCGGCGACGCCCCTTTGGCGATCGAGATGCTCACCCTGCGTGCGCCCACCGCCGACGAGGTTCTCGTTCGAGTGGTCGCGTCCGGCATCTGCCACACCGATTCGACAACCCGAGAGGCTTTTCCGGCGGGGTTGCCCATCATGCTCGGTCACGAGGGCGCGGAATAGTGGAAGCCGTCGGTTCGCAGGTCACCGGGGTTTCGGTCGGCGACCACGTACTGATGACCTATCAGAGCTGCGGGGAATGCGCGGAATGTTCGTGCGACCTGCCCGGATACTGCACCCATTGGGCGACACTCAACGCGGGCCGATTCGGCCCCGACTCACCGCTGCGGGCGGGTGAGGAACCGGTCACCGGCGGCTTCTTCGGACAATCCAGCTTCGCGTCCCGTGTGCTTGCCACAACGCGCAATATCGTCGTCATCGATCCGGATGTCGACCTGGTGTCGGCCGCTCCGTTCGGCTGCGCGGTCCAGACCAGGGCGGGTGCGGTCACCCAGGTACTGGCCCCGGACGCTTCGTCCGTGCTGGCGGTCTTCGGCGTCGGCGGTGTCGGCATGTCGGCAGTCATGGCAGCCCGAGCAATCGGAGCGGGGACCGTCGTCGCGGTCGACCTGTCCCCCGACCGACTGAAACTTGCCTCCGAACTCGGCGCCGACGTGATCATCGACGGCGGCGACACCGATGTCGCCGCACAGATCGCCGCCCTCGGCAACGGCGGAGCGACCCACGCTCTCGACACCACCGGCGCGGCACCCGTCATCGCGACCGCGATCGACTCCCTCACCGCGCGAGGCGTTCTCGCGATGGTCGGCCTCGGCCCCTCCACCGTTCCCATCGAGGTCGCCAAACTGATCGGCCGCGGCAAAACGATACGCGGCAGCATCGAAGGCGACGTGAATCCGCACACCTACCTACCGCAATTGGTGCGGTGGCACAGGGACGGACAATTGCCGATCGAACAACTGATCCGCGCCTACCCCCTCGACCGCATCAACGACGCGATCGCCGACGCCGCCTCCGGCGCCGTCGTGAAACCGGTCATCACCTTCGTATGACTCGGACAGGTACGGCGCCGACTCCACCCACGCGGTCACCCTAGCGGTAGGCGACTTGCCAGTGCTTGATGCCGCTGATCCATCCGGAACGCAACCGCTGCGGTTCCGACTCCTGCCGCAATCGGGCATGGCATCGCCGCAAATCGGGCATGGCATCGACGATGGCGCCGAGCATCAACTCGATCTCGAGTCGAGCCAGGTTGGCGCCCACGCAGAAGTGCGTCCCGGTTCCCCCGAAACCCAGATGCGGATTCGGGTCACGCAGAATGTCGAAGGTGAACGGGTCTTCGAAAGCGTCTTCATCGAAATTGGCTGAACCGTAGAACAATCCGAGTCGCTGCCCGGCGCGGATGTGCTGTCCGCCGAGTTCGGTATCCGCAGTCGCGGTCCGTTGGAACACCGTTACGGGGGTGGACCATCGCACGACCTCGTCGACCGCGGTCCGGGGGCGCTGCTCGCGGAACAGCGCCCACTGATCGGGGTGGTCCACGAAAGCTTTCATTCCATGGGTGATCGCGTTACGCGTGGTCTCGTTTCCCGCGACCACCAGCAGCATCACGAAGAAACCGAATTCGTCGCTGGTCAACGCCTCGCCGTTCACATCCGCGCTGACGAGTGTGCTGACGATATCGTCGAGTGGATTGTCGCGGCGCTGCTCGGCCATGCCCATCGCGTATCCGAGCATCTCCATCGACGCGACCGCCGGATCACCGAACTCCGGGTCGTCGGAATGATTGAGCAAATCGTTCGACCACTCGAAAAGCTTGTGCCGGTCATCCTGCGGGACCCCCAACAGCTCCGCGATCGCCTGCAACGGCAGTTCGCAGGCGACCTGTTCCACGAAATCTCCCCCGTCCGCCTTCCGGGCGTCGTGCACGATGCGGGCAGAGCGCTCCGCCAGCGCGGCACGCAAGCCCTCCACCGCGCGCGGCGTGAATCCCTTGGAGACGATGCGCCGAATCTTGGTGTGTTTCGGCGGGTCCATATTGAGCAACAGCGCGCTCTTCATGGCCTCGGCTATATCCGCCGGTGGTGCCGGACGGAAGACGGATGACGGCGCCACTGCGATGGGAGGAGTACAACTGCGGATTCTTGGAGATCTCTCTGATCTCCTCGTGTCGGCTGACCACCCAATACCCATCGTCACCGAACGGGTCGGCCTGCTCTTTCGTCTGAGCGTTCCACCACACCGGCGCGGTGCGCCGAATCTCGGCGAACTCCTCGACCGGGCGCCGAGCTTCCCACAGGCAGGGATCGGTGAAGTCGAATTCCGCCGGCAAATCGATGGTCATATGTCTCCTCTTCGGTCAGCCGACTCCGGCGATCGGGGCCTTCCTCATGGCGCCGAATCGCGTGGTCGATTCCGCAGTGACCGAGACTACGCGGGCAACGATTCACTGTCCAGACATATGCCTAGACAGGTGTATGCCCGATGACGATCCCCGATAGTTCGATGCCCGACCAGCAGACACAGCGGTTCACCGCATCGTGACGAAACCTTCGAGATGGATCAGTGATGACGGCCACGCGAACAGCGTGTGCGAGCAGACCTTCGGACAGCGTCGGCCTGCCCGGTCCGGGGACAGCGGCCCGACCCCTGACGACCGGCGAGGAGTGATCGTGCGGCTCACCGGCACGGGAAAAGAACGTGTCGCCGATACGCTCCGAGACCGCGGCGCCGAGTTCCACGCACGCACTCGCGACGGGCCGCTGGCCGACCTGCGCGAGTTCATCCGCCTTCTACGCCAACTCACCGCGGCCGACATCGAGCAATAACGATCGCCGCACCGGGGGAGGAACGACCGTGGCGGCCTATGACCCTCCGCCGGAACGGAACCGGCCCCCGGCGTGTGGTGCGCCGGGGGCCGAAAACGTGATCACGTCACCGATGGTGGTGACCGGCGTCGCCCGAGCTCGGCCCGATCACATCGCTCGGGGGACATAGCCGACCAGAGCTTCGCTGATACGTCGCGCCGCGACGCACGGTTCCTGAGGTGCGTCGGGCTTCAGATTCCGCGTGACGAACGCGACGAGGCCGCCCTGCACCGGAATGCCGATGTAGCACCCGATCTTGTTGGTGTCCTGCGCCGCACGATATTGGTAGGCTTCCCGACCGCCGACCGACAGCGAACTGAAGTCCACGTAACGCCCGCTCTGCTTGAATTCCTCCAGCGTCTGCCAGGTCGACACGATCGTGAATTCCGATTTGCCCGTGAGGGATTGCCATCGGCAGTTGTTGTCGCTCACCCCGCCGGAGTTGCTGAGCACCTGTCGACTGTCCGGACGGAATCCCAGTTCGGTGATATCGGCGTCGGATATCTGACAGGGATTCCACACCGCAACGCCGCACACGGTCGCACCGCCGCAGTTATCGGTGCCACCGGGCACCGGAGCGGGATTGCCCGTGGTGCCGCACGAGGTCGCGCCGCAGGTATCGGTTCCGGCGGGGTTGCCGGGCTGTTCCCCGCCGGTCTGTCCGGTGTCTTCTCCACCCTCACCGCCCGGATCTCCCCGCGTCTCACCGGGATTGTTCGACGACGCGGTACCGGTCGGTGACGGCGTCTTCGAGACACTGCTCGCCGTCGCCGTCGCCGTCGCCGTCGCGGTTCCGGGGTGTGTCGGGTCGGAATTCTGTTGGTCGACCGAGCACGCCGTCACGATCAGTACCGGCACCACGACGCCGAGCACCAGTCCGATACTCACGCGCCATCGGCGCCCCCCGCTCGACATCTGCATGATCTGCACAGGTCCCCCCTATACAAAGCCCGCGTCGTGGCTGAAACAGACAGACGCGCAATCGGCTTGGCTGATTTCGGATGATTGCCGGCTCCCCGCGAGGGGGCCACGAACACTCACGTTCACTGTCGCGCGGCACCCCGGAGGCGTTACACGACACCGGCTCGGCTTTTCCCGCAGCCCGGCCGGGCGCACGAACCGAGCGGGACCGATCGCCGTCGACGGCTTGCGACCGCGTAGGGCACGCCGGTCACCCACCGCCCCGCGCGGGGCCGATGCCACGGCCACCGAGTGTGAAAGTGCACCATGGTGTGGCAGGTTGGTACGCGTGGCGTACAACGCACGCGGATCTCGGGGAGTGGAGTGCAGTTACAGATAGGGGCGAATTTCGCCGGATACGTGATCGAACGGTGCCTCGGCACCGGCGGTATGGGATCGGTGTATCTGGCTCGGCATCCGCGCCTGGAACGGTCGGTCGCGCTGAAACTGATGACCGACGGGTACAACGCCGATCCGAAAGTGCGTGCGGCCTTCGATCGTGAAGTGAGCGTGGCGGCCCGGCTCGACCATCCGAATATCGTCGCCGTCTACGACCGCAGCGGTCCCGAGGACGACGCGCTGTGGCTGACCATGCGCTACATCGCGGGCGGCGACGCGGGCGAACTGCTGGAAGCCTCGCCGCGCGGGCTCGCGCCCGAACACGCGGTTCGGATCGTCGGAGATGCCGCCGAAGCATTGGATTTCGCGCACGACCAGGGTGTGGTGCACCGCGACGTGAAACCGGCCAACCTGATGGTCGAATACGGGCCACGCGATGAGATTCGCGCGCTGCTCACCGATTTCGGCATCGCCCGCACCCGCGACGACACCGTCACCATGTCGTCGATCTCGGCGAGTTTCGCCTACGCCGCGCCGGAACGTTTCTCCAATCTCGCCGATCACCGTTCCGATATCTATTCGCTGGGTTGCACCCTCTACCACCTGCTCACCGGAACCTACCCCTTTCCGCGCGACGATCAGGCCGCCGTCATCGCCGCGCATCTCACCGCGCGGCCGCCGTCCCCGCGTGAGTTACGTCCTGAGCTTCCGGTCGAATTCGACGCCGTCATCGCCACGGCCCTGGCCAAGAAACCCCACCGCCGCTATCCCTCCTGTGGCGCGCTCGCCGAAGCCGCGCGCGACGCGCTCTCCTCGGTCGCGATTCCGCAGCTCGTGTCCGTGCCGGATGTGGCCCGGGAGGTCGATTCGGCGGCGGTGTCGAGGAAGCGGACCCGACCGTTGCCGACACCCGCAGACTACGACGGCGATCGAGGCGACGAGAGGCCGGAATCCTTACTTCGACCGAAATCGTTAGGTGCCGAGGATATTCCGCGCGAGGCACACGCGCGGGTCGAGAAATTCGCACCGCCCGTGGCACTCCGACGGGAATCCGCGCCGACCGATCGCGGCGAATCTCCCGCTGTGCCGTCTCTGCCAGCATCGGCATCGGGCGAGCGTGTCGCGCCCGAGGCCGAGTCGGCCTCGGGCGACAGACCGTTGCCGGAAGCCGCGTCACCGCACGAATCCGGCCCGAATCCGGTCGCGCCGCCGACGAACGCCCTCACCGCGAACGATCGCGGTGTCGAGCCGGTCGGCGCTCGCCGACTCGACACCACTTTGCCGGATCCAGATCTGCCGAATGCCGAATTGTCGAATGCCGACCTGCCAGATCCCCACCTGCCGGGTCCTCACCAGCTGAGTCCCCACCAACCGAATCCTGACCAGCTGGATCCCCACCAGCCGGATTCCGACCAGTCCGAGCCGGGTGATTCGAATCCGCCGGTGCTCGCCGCGGATTCGTTGAATCGTGACGCGGTAAGACCCCCGCCCCCGACTCGCTCGACCGATTCGCCCACACCCGCCCGACGTCGAGTATTGATAGCCACGGTTGTCGGGGCGATCGTGTGCGCCGGCGGTATCGCTGTCGCCACGGCTCTGATGGGCGCTTCCGACGACATTCCCGCCACCCCGTCGCCGGTTCCTGCGGTTCCCGCCGGTCTTCCCGGTCGTTCCGCGACACCCACCGCCGAACCGGTTGTCGTGCAACCCGGTCCGACCCGAACCACGCGACCGCCCACCGCATCAGCCCCGGCCGAATCGTCCGCACTCGACGTCGTCGAGCTGCCCGCCCCGCCACCGGACGGGGCGACTCCGATCCAGCCGCCCGCGCCCGTTCCGCTGTCCCCGCCCACCGAGGACGCCGCCGCCGAAGTGGGACAGCCCGGATCGAACACCGCGACGCCACCACCGACCTCCGACCAACGACCCGTGACCAGCACCACGGTCCCACCGACACCGACCGAACCCACCACCACACCGACGATTCCACCGTCGACGACACCCCCGACCACCGGTGCGCCCACATCGACCACGGCGACCGAAGCTCCGATCAGTACGACTGTCCCGGGCTGATCCAGCGGACCGATCCTCGGATCACCGTCGTCACTCGATCCGAAACCCCGTTCGCGGATCATCGGCTTCTCGCCCCGGGACGAAGGCCTTCAGATCCATTCCGGAGCAGAACGTCCCTCCCGCGCCGGTCAGGATTCCGATCACCGGATCCGAGCGGCCAGGCGGTCCGCGAAGGCGGGCCCGGGGCGTTGCGGATGGGTATCGGGGCGACGAAGATGATCGCTCGTAGCGGTCCCGAACAGAAGGGCAGCGCCGACGTGACGGGTGCTGACCGGGTGGACAATGGGCAGATGCATCCGCACGGAACAGGCTCGGGAGAGGGGCTGAGCAGAGCCGAACTGCTCGCCGCGATATCGCTCGCGATCGACCTCGGTCTGGGGCAGCCGATGGAGCATATGCTCCGCTCGTCCTTGATCGCGACACGGATCGCCGAACGGATGGGGCTCGACGGGCAACAGCGGGCGACGGTGTACTACGCCAACCTGGTCGGATGGATCGGTTGTCACGCCGATTCCCACGAACTCGCCACGCTCTTCGGCGACGACATCGCCTTCCGGGCCGACACCTACACGGTGGACATGACCGGCATGCCGTTCCTGCGGCTGATGCTGAGTCATGTCGGACGTGGACTACCGGGCTGGGAGCGCGGCATCCGAGCCACGGCCTTCCTGGTCACGGCTCGCACCCGGGTCGCCACGTTGATCCAGTCGCATTGCAGTTCCGCCGGGGTTCTCTCCGATCGGATGGGTCTGGACGAGCAGGTCGCGAAGGCGCTGTCCTACGTCTTCGAACGCTGGGACGGCCGCGGGTTGCCCGACGGTTCTCGCGGAGACGATATCCCGGTCGAGGTCCACATCGCCCATGTCGCCGACGTCGTCGAGGTCCATCTGCGCACGGGCGGGCTCGAGCACGCGAAGGATGTCGTCCGGTCGCGGGGCGGCAGTCAGTTCAGCCCGGCGGTGGTGACGGTATTCGATCGCGACGCGGCGGGGATCGTGGAGGGATTGCTCGACATCGATGTCTGGACCGCGGCGTTGGCCCAAGCGCCGGATCGCGACCGCACCCTGACGGCCGAGGAGAGCGACGAACTGCTCGAGGCCATGGCCGATTTCGTGGATCTCAAATCGCCTTTCACTCTGGGACATTCGCGCGGCGTCGCGGATCTGGTGGCCGGGGCGGCCCGACACCTGGGCCTGCCGCCCACCGACATCACGAATCTGTACCGGGCCGGGCTGGTGCACAGCCTCGGCAAAATGGGAGTGTCCAACCGGATCTGGGAGAAGAAGGAGCCGCTCACCACGGCCGAACGGGAACGGGTACGGATGTATCCGGATCTCACCGGCCGGATTCTGAGGCGAGTCGGCGGCATGGAGTCGGTCGTGCATCTGGCGATGAAGCACCGGGAACGGATCGACGGGTCCGGCTTTCCCCGGGGAATCACCGGCGCGGAGTTGACCACGCCGGATCGGTTGCTCGCCGCGGCGGAGGCCTATCAGCGACTGCTCGAACCGCGCCCCGACCGACCACCGCTCGATCCGCGCGGCGCCGCCGATCGGTTACGGGAACAGGCGCGCGCCGGACGTTTCGACGCCGAGTCGGTCGCGGCCGTCCTCGCGGTGGCCGATCCGGGGACCTCTCGGCGGACGCCGTGGCCCGCCGGGCTGACCGACCGCGAGGTCGAGATCCTGCGGCTCGTCGCGCAGGGCCGATCGAACAGGGAGATCGCGGCCGAATTGTTCATCGCCGAGAAGACGGTGCGCAACCACGTCGAACGGGTCTACACCAAACTGGGCGTCAACAACCGCACGCAGGCCGGACTGGCCGCGATCGACCGGGGCCTGGTGGGGTCCCGGTCGTCGCGGCCGTGAGTCGACGACGGCTCTCAGCGCCGGTTCGTGCCGGGCCGGGTCCGCCGGTCCAGGACCCATATCGTGGACAGCGTCAGGCCGACGGCGAACACGGCGAGAACGATGAGACCGGCTCCCGCTCCCCCGCGGAAGGTGGCGTCGTAGGCGGACATGGCGGGCAGCGTGGTGGTGTATCGCTCGAGATCCAGCTCGCGGCCGAGCGCTTCGAAGGCGTAGCGGTTGGACAGCCCCAGACTCATCAGGCGTCCCGGCAGGGCCATCTCGTCGACGGGGACGATGGCGCCACCGAACAGCACCTGGGGGAAGCAGAGCATCGGCAGGGCGAGGGCGGCCTGCGCGGCGTTGGAGACCGCCGCCGAGGCGAGCAATCCGAGAGCCAGTGCCGAGATCGCCTCGATCACGATCGTCACGAACAGGAACGCGAACACCTCCCATCCGACGTCGGGGAGCCGACCGAGCGCCCGCAGCACACCGAGGAGCAGCGCGCTCACACCGGCCAGCACCGGAAGCAGCGCCGTCACCTTGGACGCGACGTAGGCGCCAACGCCGAGTCCGGCCAGGCGCTCCCGCCGGAAGACCGACATCTCCCCGACGATCTGGAGCAGGCCGTAGGTCAGGCCGAAGAAGAAGCCCGCGAAGGCGATCCAGAACACGATCTGGGCCGGGCCGACGTCGGCATCGCCGCGCGGTGGGAACGCGTCGCGCTCGAACAGCGTCGCCATCATCGCGGTGACCAGCACCGGCGAGCCGAGCAGGACCACCAGGGTCAACCGGTTGCGAAGGAGAACATCGACATTACGTCGTGTCAGTAGCCACCATTGGCGGAGCGGGCCCGTGCGCTCGAGATTCGAAGGTGGGGCCGCGACCGAGGGTAGCGCCGGGCCCGGTGTGGTGTTTCCGCCGCTGTCGGCGAATCGCTGCGCCCAGATCTGCGGGGTGTCCTCACGAGCCAACCGCTCGTACACCTCGGCGATGTCCTCGACATCGAAGTGTCGCCGCGCCTCGGTCGGGCTGCCGGTGAAGGCCAGGTGGCCGTCACGCGCCAGGAAGACCACCCGGTCACACTTGTCGATTCCGGTCGGCTCGTGCGTCGTGAGAACGACGGTGACCCCGCGCAGGGTGAGTCGGCGCAGCAGGCGCATCACGTCGGCCGCGGTCGACGGATCGAGCCCGGAGGTGGGCTCGTCGAGGAAGAACAGGCGCGGCCTGGTCAGCAACTCCACGGCGATACTGGCCCGCTTACGCTGGCCGCCGGAGAGCGCGCGGACCGGGACCTCGGCCCGATCGGCGAGATCGAGGTCGCGCATGGTCTCCTCGACCACCCGATCGGCCTCGGCGTCGGATGTGCCCGCGGGCAGCCGCAGTCGCGCCGCGTAGCGCAACGTGCGACGCAGGGGCATCTCGAGGTGGATGATGTCCTCCTGCGGCACGTAGCCGATCCGGGAATCGGCGCCGCGCCGGGCCCCGCGCACGACGCCGTCGTGGCGAACCTCCCCGCCGGACGGTGGTTCCAATCCCGCGAGAATCGCCAGCAATGTGCTCTTTCCCGCGCCACTGCCGCCTGCGATGGCGACCAACTCCCCAGGCTCGACCGACAGCGACAGTTCCTGGAGAATCCGCCGCCCCCCGATACGTCGGCTGACGTCGACCGCGTCGACCCGTCCGCCGTTCGACACTCCGGGCGCGTGATCGGAAGTGCCCGTGCCGAACCTCTCGACAATCGGTGGTTCCGGGGCCGACTCGGTCGTGGCCGGTGATCTCCGTAATTCCTGGACTCGCTTCGTCATGCCCTGATCATCGGCCCGAACCCGGGGTGCTCACATGGGGCGTTTGCCTCAAATCACGGCTGTCAACCCCTTGATCTCGACGCGGCATCGGGCCGATCGAAGGGCCGCCCGACGGCAACCACTGTTCGCCCGACGATCACCGATCCCGTTGCGGGGCAGACCATCTCATGGGGTGCCGTGCATGGTGTCGGTCCCCTCTGCCAGGATGCGACCGTGATCTCGAGCGAACCTGGGAGATGTGGATGACGGACCGAACCTTGCGCGCCATCGGCGAACTCCTGGACGCGACGCGACCGCCGGGTTCGTTCGCTGCGCGCCACACCGCGTCGGCCGAGAACCTGGCACTCGAAGTAGAGGGCGTGGGGGCGGTGCGGTGGCCCGTGCCACCGGACCAGGCGCGGAGACTGTGCGAGATCGCCCGACCGGCCCGGTACGGTCGGCGCGAACAGACTCTGCTCGACCCGACTGTGCGTGACACCTGGGAGATTCCCCGCGATCGGGTCACGATCGATCGCGAGCGCTGGCATGCGACGGTCACCCCGGTGCTGGACGCGATACGCGAAGATCTCGGAATTCCGCCGGGCCGTGCGCTGTCGGCGGAGTTCCACTCGATGCTGATCTACGAGACCGGCCAGTTTTTCCGACGGCACCAGGATTCGGAGAAAGCCGACGGCATGATCGGCACCCTGGTGGTGACGCTTCCGTCCACCTTCACCGGCGGTGACCTGGTGATCGAACATCGCGGTCAGCGGGTGATCGACACCGGCTCGCCCGACGAACTCACCTTCGTCGCCTTCTACCCCGACTGCGAACACGAGGTACTCCCGGTCATCGCGGGCCACCGGATCTCCCTGACCTTCAACCTGGTGGTCGTGGCACACGCTTCGAACACCGACTCGTCGAATCCCACGGTCGCGGGCCTGGCCGAGCAACTGCGCGAGCATTTCGCCACGCCGGTCCCGGTCCCGTCGTGGATGCGCGGCGACGGACCCGAGAGCCGTCCGCCGCGACTACTCGTCCACCTGCTGGACCACCGGTATTCACAGCGGGGTCTCGGCTGGGATCAGCTGAAGGGAGTCGATTCCGCCCGCGCGGCGGCACTGGTCACGGCCGCGGCCGAGGCCGACTGCGCGATCGCATTGGCGCTGGCCGATATCCGGGAGAGCTACCCCTGCGACGAGTTCGAGGACGAGGACTGGATGTGCGGCATGCGCAGGCGCTGGGCACGCGTCGACGGCACTTGGAAAGTCGTCGGCCAGGACTGGGACGCGATCGAGGGTGAAGACGAACCTTTCGAGGAGGCGCCCGGCGAATCCCCCACCGCCGCAGACCATCCCGAGCTGTTCGGGTCGTTGGGCCAGGAACAGATGTCGTGGTCGTACACGACCCTGACTTGGTGGATCGACCGTAGTGGGGATCCGGCGGTGCAGACAGCCCTGTCGATCACCGATGACGAACTGTGTCCCGGCGGAGGCGAACCCGTGGTGCACCCGTACGCCTTCGAATCCAAAGGCTTCATGGGCAACGAGGGCAACACGATGGACCGCTGGTACCGGCGCGCGGCGATCGTGGTGTGGGCACGGCAACAGCCCATCGAACTCCCCGCGATGTCCACGGCGGATTCCGGGGCGCACTGACGCAGGTTCCATCCTTGTCGAACAGGTGTCGAAATTGTCAGCCCGAGCTTTTCCGTCCACCTGACGCATCCCCGATGACGTCGCGTCGCTGCCGGCACGGCGGCGCGAGGCGGGCCATAGTGGTCGGATGGGTAACCGGGCCTCCATCGCTGCCGCGTTCGAACCTCTGCTGCGCGCCACCTTGGGCCCGCACCCCGCGGTGGGATTCGAATTCTGGGATGGCAGCGCGATCGAACCGGATGGTGAAAGCCCCGGGACGATGCGCGTGCGATCCGAGGACGCGTTGCGCCATCTGGTCTGGGCGCCCGGTGAACTCGGCCTGGCGCGTGCCTTCGTCTCCGGTGCGGTGGATCTCGACGGCGACATATTCACGATGCTTCGCGCACTCCAGTCGACCGCGCCGAACGACGCCCGCCTCGGTCTCGGTGCGGCCTGGCAGGCCATCGGGGCGGCGCGGCAACTCGGGGTGCTCGGTCGCAAGCCGGAACCGCCGCCGGAGGAGGCGCGACCGCGGCGCGGGCCCTTGCACACCAAACGTCGCGATGCGGCGGCGATCAGTCATCACTACGACGTCGGCAACGATTTCTACCGACTGGTGCTCGGACCGAGCATGACCTACTCCTGTGCGCGGTTCGTCCCCGACGGTGACGGATCGTTGGAGGACGCCCAGCGCGCCAAGCACGATCTGATCTGCCGCAAATTGGGCTTGGCCGAGCAGTCGGGCATGCGCCTGCTTGACGTGGGATGCGGCTGGGGTTCCATGGCGATGCACGCGGCGACGACCTACGGGGCGCGGGTTGTCGGCGTCACCATCAGCGGCGCTCAGGTCGAACTCGCCCGCCGACGAGTCGCCGACGCCGGACTGTCGGGCAGCGTCGAGATCAGGCTCGCCGACTATCGCGACCTGCGCGGCGAGGAGTTCGACGCCATCTCCTCGATCGGCATGTTCGAACACGTCGGCACCGAACGCGCCGCCGCGTACTTCGACACCGTGCGCGCCCTGCTGCGCCCGTGCGGACGGCTGCTCAACCACGCCATCTCCTCGCCGGGCGGTTCGGTCATGAAGAACCGTTCCTTCATCGGGCGCTACGTCTTTCCCGACGGCGAACTCGTCGACGTGGGCGAAGTCGTGCTGGCCATGGAACGTGCCGGATTCGAGGTTCGTGATGTCGAAGCCCTGCGCGAGCACTACGCGCTCACCCTCCGCCATTGGGTGGGCAATCTGGAAAAGGCTTGGGAACAAGCGGTTTCACTGACCGGCGAAGGGCGAGCACGAATCTGGCGGCTGTATATGGCCGCCTCGGCGCTTGGCTTCGAGGACGGCGGACTGGGGATTCACCAGGTGCTCGGCGTGGTCCCGGAAGCGACCGGGAACGCCGATATGCCCGCGACCCGGCGCGCCTGGGGATAGCCCCGGATCGGCAGCCTGCGGGCGGTCACCTACGGATTCACACCAGTTCGGGCACCCGCAGGTGAGCGAAACCCAGCCTGAACTCGGCCACCTCGAGAACCTCGGCCCCCAGAGCACGGGCCAGTTCGGGCCTCATCCGCGCGGTCGGTTCACGACTGCTCTCCAGTTCCTCGATACTCGACCAGACACTCGAACCGACCGCTCGACCGGTGGCCCGGTCGATGAACAGGCTGGCGCTGCGGAATCCTTCGAGTTTCTCGAGTTGCGGCAGCGATCCGGTCTTGAACGTGTCGATCATCCGGTCGATCCCGGCCGGATCGGTCCGCATCCAGATGCATCGGGTACACGCGCGTTCACCGGCCAGGTGATCGCGATGCATGGCCGCGACTTCCCATTCCTCGATCTTCTGGGTCTGCCCGTGCAATGCCTTGGCCAGACCGTCACGCAACGGCGCGACGCGCGACTCGCTGGCATGCAGCGCGTCCTCGGACTCCCACGCGGACGTGGCGATGCAACGCCCCGCCGCCCTGTCGACCATCAGCGACATGCCGACCCACCCGTCGATATCGGACAGATTCGGCATCAGCTCCTTGCGGAGGTACGCGATTCCACTGTCGACCGACGACGGCTCGGCCGCGATCGTGCTCGAACGTGCGTACATTGGCCACCTCCTACTTCAGGAAGGGCAGCGCCCCCGGTGGACGCCACCGGACATATCCACTGTCCTCCACCGCGCGCATCCGCACAATGCGGCCTCCGGGGCGCTCACCGGTTCCGTTCACGGCCGACATTGCGCGCGGTCCCCCGATGGGCGGGGACGGTCGCGGGATCCTCCGGCCAGGCGTGTTTGGGATAGCGCCCGCGCAGGTCGGCGCGGACCTGAGACCAGCCGGATCGCCAGAAAGACGCCAGATCCGCGGTCACCGCGACCGGGCGCTGCGCCGGAGAGAGCAGATGCAGCACGATCGGGACACGGCCGTCACCCAGCCGAGGCGCCTCCGCCCAACCGAACACCTCCTGGACCTTCACCGCCAGCACCGGCGGATCGAGCGAATAGTCGACGCGGGGACGGCTGCCGGAGGGGACCTCGAGACGTTCGGGTGCGAGCTCGTCCATCCTGGCGGCCTCCGGCCACGGCAGGAGCCTGCGTAGCGCCTGCCCGGTGTCGATACGTTCGAGATCGGCGCGGCGACGGGCGGTGGCCAGTTCCGGGCCGAGCCAGACCTCGGCGGCGGCCAGTAGCGACTCGTCGTCCACCGCGGGCCACGGAGCGCCGAGGGTGCGATGCAGGAAATCGAGGCGTTGCCGCAGGGCTGTCGCGTCGGCACTCCAGGACAGCAGGCCCGGGCCGGAGGACCGCAGCCCGCGCAGTACCGCCGCGGCGAGCATCCGGCGGTCCGGGGCGGGAACGGGCTTCTGCGACAGGACGATCGCGCCCAGTCGCTCCACCCGCCGGGCCACGACCTCGCCGTCGATCCAATCGATCTCCTCGACGCTGCTCAGCAGGGTCGAGGCCGCACGCCGAGCCAGCGACTCGTCGGCCACCGCGGCCAACCGCACCACCCCCTCCGCGCGCCCCGGATCGCGGGTCGCGACACCGACCGCCAGCCATTCCGCGTCACCGACGCCTGCGCCGGGCAGCACGGTCACCGCCGTGCCGCCCGCCATGAGATAGCTCGCCGACCCTGCGGCACGCCGCCGCGCCAACCGCTCCGGATAGGCCAGCGCCACCACATAGGCCGGATCGTCTTTCCCGTCCCGGCCGTCGACCAACCGGGCCAGCCGATCGACCTCCCGCCGCCAGTGCGCAGGTCGCTCCCGCCGCAACACCCGCAAACCGGTCACCAGATCGATGCCGGAGATGTAGCTGTCGTCGTCGAGGACTGTCACCACCTCCGCGGCCGCCCGCGCGCCCACCACCTCCGCCCCGTCGAGCAGGGCGCGCGCCAACCGCGGATGCAGCCCGATCCGCGCGATCCGCCGACCTCGATCGGTCACCGCACCGTCACCGTCAACCACGCCCAGGGCGCGCAGCACCTCCCGCCCGGCGTTCAGTCCCCCCGGCGGCGGAGCGTCCCACCAGCGCAGGCCGTGACCGTCGGCCGTGCCCCAGCAGGCCAGCTCCAGGGTCAACCGGGTCAGATCCGCCGTCCGGATCTCCGGCTCCGGATAGGCGGGCAATGTCGCGTGCTCGTATTCCGGCCAGCACCGCCACACCCATCCCGGCCCCTCACGACCGGCCCGTCCGGCGCGCTGCTCGGCCGCCGCCGCCGAAACCCGCACCGTCGCGAGCCCGGACAGTCCACGGGCCCGATCGATTCGCGGCACCCTGGCCAGCCCGGAATCCACGACCGCTCGCACGCCCGGCACCGTCAGACTCGACTCCGCGACCGCCGTGGACAGCACCACCCGCCGCCGGGTGCCCGATCGTAGGGCCGCGTCCTGCCCCGTCGCGGACAATCGTCCGTGCAGGGCAACGACATCCACGTCGGACAGATCGGCCAGCAGCGTCGAGGTCCGGCGGATCTCGGCCGCTCCCGGCAGGAAGACCAGCACGTCTCCCTCGGTGTCGGCGAGCGCGATCCGGGTGGTGCGCGCGACCTGCGCTTCGATCCGTTCCCTCGGCAGTGCCGCGACATAGGCCGTCCGAACGGGATAGGTGCGACCGTGCGCCTGTAATACGGGTGCCGGGTCCTCCCCACCCAATAGCGTCGAAAGCCGTTCGGCGGCAACGGTCGCCGAGGTGGCCAGCACTCGCAGGTCCGGTCGCAGGCCCGCCCGCGCGTCGAGTAGCAATGCCAACAGCAGATCCGCGTCGAGATGCCGCTCGTGGCATTCGTCGAGCAGCACCACGTCGACCCCCGCGAGTTCGGGATCGTCCTGCAACCGCCGCACCAGCAACCCGGAGGTCACGACCTCGATCCGGGTCCGCCGCCCGACCCGACGATCCCCACGCACGGAATAGCCGACGGATTCGCCCACCCGCTCCCCCAGCAGCGCCGCCATGCGCCCGGCCGCCGCCCGCGCCGCCAGCCGTCGCGGCTCGGCCACGACCACCCGCCCCGCGACGGCCGCGGCCAGCGCCAACGGCACCAGGGTCGTCTTCCCGGTTCCCGGCGGCGCGACCAACACGGCCGTCCCGTGCTCGGCCAAGGTCGCGACGACACGGTCGAGCACGCCGCGGATCGGCAGATCGGGAAGTTCGGGCAGGTCCATAACCGACCAGTCTGAAGCCTCGCCTCGCACACGCTTCGGCGCGGGCCGTCCGGGCGCGCCCTGACGGCCACCGATCAGGTACGAGGCCGAGTACCGAAAGGGGTGACGCGTTTGCGGATCACGCGGCGAAGAACTCGAGTCGCTGGGCGTCCACGATCTCGCTGTAGTGCGAGGCGTCGCCCTGGATCACCCGACTCGGGGAACCGTTGACGTCCACCGGGATATCACCGGCGAGGGTGATGCGGTGCAACTCGCGTTCCTGGTCGCCGAAATCCGCGATTCCATAGTGTTGGGTGGCGCGATTGTCCCAGATCGCGACGTCGCCGAGACGCCAGTTCCAGCGGAACGTGTTCTCCAATCTGATGATTCGCGCCTGCAACAGCTGGTACAGGCTGTGGAACTCGGTGGCGCTCAGGCCGCGGAAACTCTTCGCGAAATGACCGAGCAGCAAAGAGCGCTCACCGGTTTCCGGGTGCACCCGCACAACGGGATGCACCGTCTCGTATTCGGTGCTGGTGAACTCCTGATACTGGGCAGGTTTGCCGCCCTCGCCCGCCTCGGCGAGGTCGGTCCGACCGGCGTAGTCGTACAGATTGCTGTGTGTCGCCCACAGTTCTTCGGTCAACGCGCGCAACGTTTTCGGCAGTTGCTCGTAGGCCGCGACGGTCGATGCCCAGGTGGTGGCTCCGCCGTACCCGGGGAGGGTGACGGCTCGCAGGATCGAGGCCTTGGGAACGCGGTCGACGAAGGTGACGTCGGTGTGCCACGTGTTCGCCGCGCGATCGATCGTCAGCAACCGGGTGCCGAGCGAGGTGAGAGTCGGGTGGGGTTCGGTCGGCGTGCCAAGCGACTCCGCGAACGCGTACTGCGAATCGTCGTCGAGCTGGTGCTGATCGTCGAAGACGACCACCTTGTTGATCGCCAGGGCGAGCCGGATCGCTTCGACCTGCTCGGCGGGAAGATCGCCGCCGAGCCGTACTCCGCCGAGCCGCGCGCCGATGTGCTCACCGAGTTTCTCGATGGTGATTCCGGCCTGGCGAAAGAATTTCGCGGCGTCGGCTTCCCGGTCCGCCCGAATCTCGATCTGCGCGAGTGTCATTGTCTGTGCTCCTTTTCCGTCGTCGGTCGTGGAACGGCGACCGTTTGTCGAAGGCGCCCCCGAAGTCCTGGAGGCCGACCTCACTCGCCGAGCAGGAAATTGCCGATGTACTCCCGGACGCTGTCGCTGCTGGGCGGGTGGAAACTTCCCGCGCGAACGTCGCGGTACAGCCGCTCCAACTCGTTGCGACGGTGGATCGAACCGCCACCGCCGATCTCGAGCGCGATATCCACGACGGTCCGCGCGGTACGGGTGCCGTTCTCCTTCACGGCGAACAACGCCAGCAGCAGACGGTCACCGAGATCGTCACCGCGAGCCAGCACCTCGGTGATGTGATCGAGGTGTGCCGTCGCCGCCTCCAAGGCCAATTCGGCCTCGGCGGCGTGGTACTGCACGAACGGTTTGCCTGCGACGGGGCGGCCGCCGAGGCTCAACACGTTGCGGGTCCGCGCCGACTCGAGCGCGACATCGACTGCGCGGCGGCCGATTCCGAGGTACACGTTGACCAGCGCCGGGATCGCCCACGGGAGGATCGACGAGATGAACGGACCGGGGTTCGCGCCGCGCTCGTAGCTGTCGACCACATACTCCTGCGCGACGAACACGTCGGTCAGCACCGTGTCGTGGCTGGCGGTCGCCCGCACCCCGAGGGTGTCCCAGGTCTCCACGGTGCGGACACCCTCGCTGTGCCGAGGCACGAAGGCGTGGATGATGCGTGGCCGCTCCGGATCGCTGTCGTCGCGAGCGTGGATGCCCAGCCAGTCCCACGCGGGCGAGAGCGAGGTGAAGATCTTGTGCCCGTTGACGACATAGCCTCCGTCGACCGGCACCGCGCCGGTGGTGGAATCATCGATGGCCAGGTCGTTTCCGCGCTCACCGTGTCCGGCCGCGATGACCTTGCCCGCGGCGACCTCGTGGGCGAGCCAGTCCAGCGACGTGTCGCCCGCGGCGATCCGGTCGGCCAGCGGACCGGTCCAGTACAGGTGCATGTTCACACCGAGCGCGGTCGCGGGCGCCCAGTACGCGAGTGCCCGCTGGGCACGGTTGAATTCCGTGAGCGTCCACCCGAGCCCACCGTGACTGACCGGAATCGCCGCGCGCAGGTAGCCGATCTCCCGTAGTTCATCGAGATCCTCTGTGAAGAAACGATTGTCGCGATCGTATTCCGGCGCCCGCTGATGGAAACGGTGTAGCAACGCCTCGGGCAGGACGCCGGGCGTCAGCACCTCCGAAATCGGTGAATCGACGGGCTCCACGGCGAGATCTGTCATGGTGCAACTACTTTCGACGAGTGGACGGTCGCCTTACGGCACCCTTGCGCGAGTGACGCGGCAGAGTCGACGGTAGGAGGCGGCGATGTCGGGCGGAAGCAAATAAGTCAGGAAGAGTCCAACGGTGTCGCACCGAGCCGCATCCGCATTGTCCACCAACACATCCCGGTCCCGATGCCACCGCGCTCGACCTGAAGGGAAGTCACCGAACGCGCCGGGGGCTTTGTACTCGTCGAGCGGTACCGGGTGTTCGGCGCGCAGAGGTGAGAGCCCGGGCAGGCTGCCGGGAGCACATCCGATCACGCTTCGCGGCGCCCGTGATGCCGAAGGCCGTGCCCACACGATCTGTGGGCCTGATCGATCACCCGTGCTCTGGCGCTGTCCCCGACGGCTCGGTCGATTCGCGGAAAGTGGCGATCGAGGCGCCGTTGACTCGCGCCCACGTCGTCAGAGCTTCGATCGGCTCCCGAAGCGTGTCCCCGAGCGCGGTCAAGCTGTACTCGACGCGTGGCGGCGCCTCCGCATACACCCGCCGCTCCACGAGGCCGTGCTCCTGTAGCCGACGCAACGTCTGGGTCAGCACCTTGCGTGAGACCCCACCGATCAACTCGACGAGATCGCCGTGCCGCCGCGGGCCTTGGCTCAACGCGAACAGTGTCACCACAGCCCATTTGCCGACGATGATCTCGATGGCCGACCTGGCGGGGCAGTCGGCGAGGAAGACGGTTCCGGGTCGAAGGCTCACGGTGCGAAGGGTACCTTTCGGTACCTGACGGCTCCCTAGCGTCGACGGCATGCAATGCACCGCGCTGCCCGTCATCCAGTGGAGGCTCGCAATGTTCGTCACCTACCTCGTCGTCGCCGTGCTCATGTCCGTAGTGCTCGTGGTCTCGGCAGGCGCGAAGTTCACCCGGCCCCCGCGGATGGTCGAGCAGATGTCGACTCTCGAATTGCCGTTCACCATGCTGCCGTTCCTGGGCGTCGCTCAGATCGCCGGAGCGGCGGGTCTCATCATCGGAGTGTGGTGGGGACCGCTGGGCGTCGTTGCCGCGGCGTGCCTGACGCTCTACTTCATCGGCGCGGTCGCCGCGTACGCGCGCGTCGGAGATATCGCGGGCACTCTCCCGGCGGCAGCCCTCGCGGTCGTGGCCGCTGTTCTGATCGGCGTGCGCGTCGGCCCGCTCTGACCCACCCGTGTGCGAGCGGCGTCAAATCCGTGCGGGTCGGGCGCCGCGCCGCCGTGGCCGCATCTGGTAGAGGCGATACCAGGCCAGCGCGAGGAAGATCGCCGTCAGACCGGCGACGACTCCCATGTCGAGCAGCCAGGTGCCGAGGGTGTGTTTCCACAGCGGGTCGGGGCCGCCGTCGTGTGGTGAGAGAGTGTCGAGGTCGAGGCTGGCGGCGCCGGCGCCGTAGCCCCAGCGCGACGGCGACAGGTAGGACAGCTGGTGCAGAACGGGTGTGCCGGGCAGCCGCACCAAACCGCCGGTGAGCACGAGTTGTGCCATGGACAGCACGATCAGCAGTGGCAATGTCTTTTCCGAGGTGTTCACCGAGACCGACACCAACAAGCCCAGCGCCAGCGACGCGATGCCGAGTAGCGCCATCGCCAAGATCAATTCCAGCTCGACGGAGGTGAATATCCCCGTGGGCGGGAAGCTCTCACCGATGGTGCCGATCACGAACAACACCGCTGTCTGAAGGATGGTGATCACCCCCAGGACCAGTACTTTCGACATCAGATAGACACCGGCCGAGAGGCCTGCCGCGCGTTCTCTGCTGTAGATCGTCTGTTCCTTGACGATCTCGCGAATCGAGTTGCCGGTACCGACGAAGCACGCACCGAACATCAAGATCATGAGCTTGGTCGCGGCGTCGGTGTTGGATCCCGGTGCCCCGGTGAACCCCTCGCCGGAGGGCACCGCGGCGATCAGACCGCCCAGCAGCAGCGGCATCACACCGAGCAACGCCAAATAGCTGCGGTCCGAGGCGATCACGGCCAGGTAGCGTCTGCACAGGGTGCTGAGCTGGCTGAGCTTGGACTGCGACGCGGGCGGCGGCGGAGCCGGCGGGCGCTGCACTTCCGCCGATTCGGCGTCGTCGGGCAGCGCGTCCGCGATGTAGCTCTCGAAGCGCGGGGAGTCCCGGAACTCGGCGGCCCAGTCGCGGTCCTCCTCCCGATCGAATGCTTGGAACACCTCGGCCCAGCTGCGCTGCCCGAATTCCCGCAATCCTTCCTCGGGCGGTCCGTAATAGGCCAGCTTGCCGCCGGGCACCAGGACCAGGAGGCGGTCGCAGGTATCGAGATTCGCCACGCTGTGCGTCACGACGATGACGGTGCGCCCGTCGTGCGCCAGTTCGGACAGCATTTCCATGACCGTCTTGTCCAGGCCGGGGTCGAGACCGGAGGTCGGTTCGTCGAGGAACAACAGGGACGGTTTGGTCAGCAACTCGAGTGCGACGCTCACGCGTTTGCGTTGCCCGCCGGAGAGCCGGTCGATGCGGGTGTCGGCGTGCCGAGTCAGTCCGAGTTCATCGAGGACTTCGTCGACTCGCTGTTCGCGTTCCTCGCTGCGGGTGTCGCCGGGGAAACGCAGCTCGGCGGCGTAGAGCAGGGCACGTCGGGTCTGAAGCTGGTTGTGCAGGATGTCTTCCTGCGGAACCAAGCCGATCCGGTGCCTCAGCTCTTCGTAATCGGTGTACAGGTCGCGTCCGTCATAGCGGACGGTCCCCTCGGTCGCGGGCCGCAGCCCGGTGACCGCGCCCAACAACGTCGACTTGCCCGCGCCGCTGGGCCCGATAACCCCGACGAGTGAGCGCTGCGAAATGGGGAAGCTCACCTCGTCGAGGAGCACTTTGCCCTCGGGTGTCCGCACGATGAGGTTCTGCACCGAGACAGAGATATCACCGGTGTCGACGGACTCGCGCAGTTCGTTGCCGACGAGTCGGTAGGTGGTGTGTCCCATGCCGATCAAGTCGGATTCGGTCAGGTCCGCGACATCGACGCGGTGGCCGTTGACGTAGGTGCCGTTGTGGCTGTCGAGGTCGACGACTCGATATCCGCCTTCGCCGACCACCCGCAGTTCGGCATGGTGGCGCGAGACCATGAGGTCGGGCACGACGATGTCGTTGTCGGCGGCGCGCCCGATGCGAAGCGTGTCCGAGATGATCCGTACCACCGCGCTCGGATGGGCGGTCTGAGGCGACGACCGCGACACTCGCCGGGGCAGCCCCGGCTCGAACTTGGTGATCGTGGCGTCGTCGTCGAGCGCGTAGCCGGGATTCGGGACGACCATCGTGTCCCCGCCGGGATCAACCTCGGCCTCGGGCTCGGAGCCTGCTGAGGTTTCCAGCGAGCAGGACAACTCGGCGCCATCTTGGGCGTGACCGAGTTGGAAGGTCTCGTCGTGGTCGATCACCATCCGCTCGACGCGGTGCCCATCGAAAAAGGTGCCGTTGAGGCTGTGCGCGTCCTCGATTTCCCAACCGTGCGATCCCTGCTCCAGCACGGCGTGCACGGTCGAAACGCGCGGATCGGAGACGACGATATCGGCGGTCGGATCGCGGCCGACGTTATATGCGCCCCCGGCACGCAGTCGATAGACGCGTTCTCGCGTCTGCACTACAAGAACCGGCGATTCTGATAAATCCGCGAGAGACTGCCCATCCGCCATATCGAAAGTATACGACCGCGCCGAAGTTATCGCGGCGATAATCGTCCGCAACCCTCCCTCGAGCGTCCGCTTCACCGTTTCAGAATTCGGAGATATCCTTCTTACCAGCGGAGATCAGACCGATTTACGGCGAGGTGGACCTTATTCGATCGCAGCCGCAAAACCTCCACGCTGCCGAGCAGGTTTATCAATGATTCAATCTGTTTCGAGAATCCGAAGGAACCGGATGCCGAATCGAATCCGAATATTTCCCAATCTGTTTCATCCACCGATATTTCGTTATGTCGAATATTCCACGCCTGATCGAGGCCGATCCGGGTGATTCAGGTACCCGCGAGTTTGACCACCGGATCGGGGCCCAGATCGGTGATATACACGTCGCCCGCCGAGTCGACCGCAACGCCCTGCGGATTCTTCAGGCCGGTGATCGGCAACGGGGTCGGCGTCGACGCGCCCACCGACAACATCACCACCCATTTGTTGCCCCAGTCGACGATGTACACATCTCCCGCCGCGCCGACCGCCAAGCCCTGGGGATCTTTGAGCCCGGTGATCGGCAACATGGTCGGCGCCAATGCTCCCGCCGCCAACATCCGCACCTGCTCGGTACCCAATTCGGTGATGTACACGTTGTCCGCCGCGTCGACCGCCACCCCGTCGGGGCCTTGGAGCCCCGTCAACGGCAGCGTCGTCGGCGTCGACGCGCCCGCCGCCAACCGCACCACCCGATCGTTACCCCGGTCGGCGACGTAGACGTCTCCGACCCCGTCGACCGCCACACCACGGGGATCCTTCAAGCCCGTGAACGGCAGCAGGCTCGGTGTCGACGCGCCGGCCGCCAATTTCAGCACCCGATCGTTGCTCGTGTCGGTGACGTAGATGTTGCCCGCGGTGTCGACCGCCACATTCTGGGGATTCTTCAGGCCGGTGAACGGCAGCGGGGTCGGCGTCGACGCGCCTGGGGCCAATTTCAGCACCTGATCGTTGCCCATGTCCGCGACATATACGTTGCCCGCCGCGTCGACCGCTACGCCGGTGGGCAGGCTGACGCCGGGAAACGGCAGCGCGGTCTGTGACGAGAAGCCCGAGGCGACGGATGCGGGCGAGTCACCATCGCCGCCCGATTCCCGTTGGAGACCGAGGACGACAGCCACGGCGATCGCCACCGCGACCACGGTCGCGGCGGCGATCAGACCGACGGCTCTGCGCGACAACGAGATTCGCCGCTGTCGACGCGCAGCCACGCCCCCCGTGGTGTCGGCCGCGAAATCGCCCACCGCGGCGCGGGCCGCCGCGGTCAACTCGCCAACGGTCTGGTAGCGATCGTCGGGATTCTTGGCCATTCCTTTGGCGATGACGTCATCGAACGCCGTCGGCACCTCGGGCGTCGTACTGCTGGGACGCGGCGGCGGGGTGTGCAGGTGATGGGCGATCACACCCTGCATCCCCAATTCGCTCACGAACGGCGGCCGACCGGTCAGGCATTCGTGCAGCACACACGCCAACGCGTACACGTCCACTCGGGCATCGGGGCTGACCGCCGCGCCGATCTCCTCCGGCGCCATGTAGGCGACCGTGCCGATCGTCTCGCCGGTCGCGGTCAGCGTGCGGTCGTCGGCGGCGTGGGCGATCCCGAAGTCGATCAGGGAGGCGAACTCATCGTCCCCGAGCAGGATATTGGTCGGTTTGACATCGCGATGGACCAGCCCGGCGTCGTGAGCCGCCTGTAGCGCGCCTGCCACCTGTGCGACGATCGCCACCGACCGCTGCGGCGACAGGGCACCTTCTTTCGTGAGCACCTTGCGCAGGTCGGTGCCCTCGATCAGGCGCATATTCAGATAGAGCCGACCGTCGATGTCGCCGAAGTCGTGGATGGGGATCACATGCGGCTCGGTCAACTGCGCCACCGCCCGGCACTCCCGGCGGAACCGCTCGCGCAACTGCTCGTCATCGGCGAAGCGCTCGGGTAACAGCTTGAGCGCCACGACCCGATTGGTCAGCGAATCGTGCGCCCGCCACACCTGGCCCATGCCGCCTTGACCCAGCAGCGACAACAACCGATAGCGACCGAACGCAACCGCTCGCCCCGACGCCCAGGTGGTGTCGCCACCTTTTGGTATGTCATCCATTGTGCCGTCCCGTAACCACTCGTCTGGCTAACGGCCGTACTCGCCGACATTCCAACCCGCGTCCGCGAGTAGACAGCCTCACACTAGTCGATCCAGCCAGGCCGGATACTCGATAGCCGGATGTTGTCTTCTGACTCCTCGAGCCCCGGCGGGTCCCGCTCCACATCCAGTTAGCAGTTGGCTACCGCCCGGGTCGGCGCCGAGGTGCCCCGGCACGAACCGATTGTTGTCGTGCCCGACGACCCACATGGGCCACAACTGCTCGACAGCGCCCGTCATCTATTCGGTCGCCGGACGTTGTCCCTTGTCCTAGTGTGCTGGCGGTGCCGACGCTGATCCTGTCCCCCCGATTCACCGACGACTCCATCCTCATGCGGGCGGCAGCCGGACGTGCGGGCTGGCAGATCCGGCGTCCGACCGGATGGCGTATTCCGCCGGACATGGTGACGGGACCCGCCGCGATCTACGGCGAAGTGCTGTTCGCCGAAGCCGTGGCCGGACAACTCGGCCTCGCACTTCTCGATGTGCCCGAGGACTGGCTGCCCGGACTACCCCCACAGTTCCTGCGTCGCGAACTACGCGTATCGACGCTGGCTGCGGCGCGAGATCATCCGGGCCCCGTCTTCGTCAAACCCGCCGACGGACGGAAGGGCTTCGCCGGCCGGTTGTACCGGGCGGGTGCCGGACTCCCGTCCGAAGCCGCGTGCCCGGACGATACGGCGGTGTTCATGGCGGAGCCGGTCACCTGGCAGGTCGAGATCCGCTGCTTCGTCCTGCACGGTCGCGTCCTGACATGTTCGCCCTATCTGCGCGACGGGCACGACACCGGCGGCGATTCGTCGATGACCGTCGAGGAGCGATCCGACGCCGAGACCTGCGTCGAGCAACTGCTTTCCGTCGCACCCGCCCCACCGGCCGTGGTCATCGATGTCGGACTGATAGAGGGGCGCGGATGGGCGGTCGTCGAAGCCAACAGCGCATTCGGGGCGGGCGTGTACGGATGCGACCCGGAACGTGTTCTCGAGGTACTCGCCCGCGCCTGCGTGCCACGCCACGAACTCGGCGAGTCCGACGCTCCGTGGGCGTTGCCGCCGGTCCGACTCGAATGATCCCTCGTCCACGCAGACGTCAACGGCCCGAGATAGCCTCGGGCCGTTATAGTTCGAGTATTCGTATCGGGCTGCCTGCACGAGTGCTGAGGGCATCCTTGATGACGAGTTCTGGTCGGATCTTCGTGCAGATCGCTACTTGACCGAGGCCGCCAACCGATCGGCATACGGGGCGGTGAACTTTCCGACGAGGGGAAGCTCCGCACGGACACCACCGGTCTTGTCGGTCTGGACCATCGCCATGATCCAGACCACGACCGCCAACACCGCCAGAGCCAGACCGGCGAGGCTGAAGATGATCCCCACCGCTCCCAGCAGCGAGCCGAGAATACTCAGCACGATATCGAGCACCGAGACCGCACCGAAGAAGACGATCGACTGCGAGGCATGGAATTTCACATCGGGATCGTTCTTGCCCACGAACAGGAACACGACCCGGTGACCCACCCCAGTGCGTAGGACAGGACCGCGCTGGTCTTCTTGTCCGAGCCGACGGACCGCGGGTGGTTGGTGGGGTTCTGAGAAGTTGTCATGCGGTAAGTAGATGCCGCGCACGCCACCTACCGATCCCAGGTTTTTCGCACAAGCCCACAGATCGCGGGCCGACCGGGATCCTGGACGTGGTTCTCTCGACGAGATGCCACCGCTTCAGAGCTCCTGAGCTCACAGCCTGGAGCAACGTCGGTTTCGACGCCGAGACCAGGGCCGGACTGCACGTCACCGTCGACAACGAGGCCGGTGATCCGTGTGTGATCGCCCCTCGACGGGTGAGGTCGATCTGCGCTGAGTCGCGGTGAACCGCGAGGGCGCGCGGCGGCTGGTCATCGTGCCGCCGTCGAGCGAATCCGCGCGCGGTGACCGGGGGCGATCTGCACGAGTTCCGCGTCTTGCAGAGCAGTGACAGGAAAGGTCTGGTCCGAGCCCTCGATCCAGGAATCGATATCGAGTTCGGTCGGGCCACCGATCCGGAAGCCGTGGTACCGCTCTGTGATCACGTGCTCGTCGAGGTTGTGGCCGAACCGGGCCCGGCTGGACGCACTTTCGAAGCAACGCCCGTTCCAGCCACGCCCACTGCGCATCGACTCGACAGCTACCCGAATCGACCATGCTCCGTGCGCGCCAGTCTGTTTCGGGCATGAAGGGAGAGATCCGACGCACCGCGACGGTTCGTCACGGCGACGCTCCGGCCATATCCGCTCCGAGCGTGCGCGAGGGTTGCGGAATCGCCTTCAGCGGGCCGTTAGAATTCTATAAGTGTTGCGCGACAAGCTATTTAACGCATCAGGCCCAGACACCACACAGAACAACGGGGGGATCATGACCGCCATTCTCATCACATTACGCAAAGCGGCCGTCGCCATGGCAGCGATCGCGGCGGCGTTCTTCGTCGTCACCGCAGGCGCGGGAGCGGCGAACGCCAGCGGGGTCTACGAGGAGATCAGGTTCGCGCCCGGTACCGACCACGGCACCGTCGGCGGCTACATCAACCATGGATACAGCGACATCTGGACGCTCGACGCCCGCGCCGGGCAACTGATGACCATCGAGGTCATCTCGCACTACACCTCCGCGTCCGGCACCGCCCTGGTCCTGCTCACCGCACCCGACGGTCGGCTATACCCCACGGACACCCCCGTGAGCCAGTTCCAACTCCCGGCCACGGGCACCTATCACCTGACCATCACGACGAAGCAGACTGACGCCTCGTACACGATGAACGTCCGAATCGTCTGAGCCCGCGAGACCACGACCGCGAGACTGCGTCGAGGCCCGATGCCTCGACGCGGTTGCGCGTCTAGCGATTCACGATGCGAAGTCCGGGCACAAGTTCGTCGTCGCCGCGCTGACGAACAGCGTGCCCTGGTCGAACCGGTAATCCCGCTCCACCGCGGAGATCTCGTCGAGAACCGACACTCCCGCGCGCAGGTGGCCGCAGGTCGCGTAACCCGCGATGATCATCTCGTCGGCCGACTTTCCGGGCAGGGCGGCGTTGTTCAGGCTGATCTCGTCGAAGAACGCGGCTTCGGCGGTGCCGGTGTCGGCCGTCGCGGCTGCACCGCCGACCACGACAGTTCCGAGCGCGACGAGTGTCGCGGCACAGGCAACTGTGAAGGTGCGGAGGCGGATTCGGTCGATCACCATGATGTCATCTCTCGGGTTCAGGCGCCGTTGGCGGCGTAGCACCAACGATCCCGCAGCCGACAGCGGCAGAAAACCCACCCCAGGGCTGGGCCGGGCCACCCTCGAATCTCGCCCCGCCGATCCCCCACGGCAGGCGGTCCCGCCGGAAGCGGGTTTCGCCGTCGCCCTCCGACTTTGCCAGGAGCAAAGCCGGATCGCCGTCGAATGCTCGCGGATACCAGGGCGCAGTCGAAGTCCACGCCCTGGTATCGCGATACCGCATCACTCACCGTGGGTGAGCGGTCACCGACTCACCTCGCGAGCAACAACCGCAGTCGCGCGAGACCTACACGCGGACGGGGCGCCGAGCGACGTTCTCGGCGATGGCCGCACCGATCTGCTCGATCAGCGGCGCCGGAATGTCATGCCCCATCTCACGCAGCGGCCGATAGAGCGAATCGGCGATCGCGGCATGGGTGGCCTCGCCGCCGGCGATCTTGATCAGCGAGTCCTCACCACCGTGGATAACCATTGCGGGCAACCGCAACTGCCGAAGCTTCGCGGTGCGGTCCGGAGCGATCAGCGCCGCGGTCACCTGACGCTGGCTGCCCTCGGGATGCTGGGCGCGGTCGTAGGCCTGGGTCGCCAGCGCACGACGGGCTTCGCGGTCGGCGTAGGTCTTCGACCCGATCAGCGTGTACAGGTCGGTGATCTGCTCGATCGCTGCCTCACGATCGTCGGGCAGTTTCTTCATCAACTCCTCGAGCACGTCGCCTTCGGCCATACCGATGCTGATGTGCGGGGTGCTCATGATCGAACACAGCGACAGCACCCGCTGGGAGTACTCGATCGCGAGCAACTGTGCGACCATTCCACCCATCGACGCACCCACGACGTGGGCCGCCTCGATATCGAGATAATCGAGCAACTCGACGGTGTCACGTGCGATCGCCCGCAGGTAGTACTGGCTCGGCGTGGCCTTCCACTCGGTCAATCCGCTGTCGCGGTTGTCGGGACGGATCACCCGGTAGCCGCGCGCGACGAGATCATCGACCAACTCCTGGGGCCAGTGGATCAACTGCGAGCTCAGCCCCATGATCAGCAGCAGCGGCTGCCCGTTCCGATCCCCTTCGTCGCGGTAACACATACGAACATCGGACAACTCAGCGAATTGGTCACGCTCATCGAACATGAAACCTCCCGAAGTTGTGGACGATTGTGAACATGCAGCAAACAAGGCAGTTCGAGGTGAGATTGCCATGAGAGGAAGTTCATTTGCCCAGATCAACCGACATCGGATCGCCCGTGCTGCATCAGTCAGCAATACTATGGCAACTTGCGATCGATGTACACGATTCGAGCGCTCCCCGTGCGCGACGACCAGATGTCGGGCGAGTCTGCGGCGATCCCCTGAAAGTGTGACCGAAGTGGCGACGGCAGGCGAGGATGCCGCCGCCGAGGGCCGGGCCCGCGCCCACCTCGTCAGCATCGGTCGTGCAGGGTCTCGCCCCGAAGAATCGGTAGGTCCGAATCACATTGTTGGACACCATCAGTGGTCGAATCCCAAGAGCACGGATACGTGCCGGGGCTCGATTTTTGCGACCCACACGTCTTGGCCACGAGGGGCCGCGTGCAGTTGCCCGCTGACCGGGTACGGCTTGACGCCGGACGTCGGCGGACCGACCCCGACGACGCATAGCCGAGGAACTGTTCGCTGTGCCACCACGCTGAGATTCGGCGTCGGCACGACTGCCGTATACGTGGCTCACGCGTACGTGAAGTGACCCGAGTTTCTCAGTGCGAGGAGATATCTCGTGCCAGCAGGATCGATCGGACGGGCGGTCGGAGCACGGAAGAGACGATCGCCGGAGGGTCGATCCAGGCCGGTCGAGACGAGCGGGGTTGTCGACGGGCGGCTCCCAACGCAACAGGGCGAGGCGGTTCGTCCCCGAAGCGTCTGCACTCCGGGCCGCCTTACGAGCGATCGGCGAATCGGTCGAGGGCATTACGAAGGAATTCACGCTTGGCCGGACTGGCGCGATGGCCGGATTCATCGCAGACGAACAGTTGCGCGCCCGGCCATGCACGGGCCAATTCGTAGGCGGTGGTGACAGGGCAGCTCAGGTCCAGGCGCCCGTGGACCAGAACCCCGGGGATACTCGCCAGTGCAGCAGCGTTGCCGATCAGTTCCCCGTCCTCGAGCCAGGCGTGGTTGCCGTAGTAGTGCGCGCAGATCCGCACCATCGCGGACAGGGCGTCATCGACCGGACCGCTGAACGCACCGGGCCTCGCCCCCGGTTCCAGCGACAAGACGGTGTCTTCCCACCGCGCCCACGCCGCCGTCGCACCGATCCGCACCTGCGAATCGGGGCGGGCGAGCAGCCGGTCGTAGCGGGCCACGACCTCGTCGGCGCCGCCCGCCGCGGCGACGAATCGTCGGTATTCCTCGGGAAAGAATCGCCCGACGCCGCCGTAGAGCCAGTCGATCTCGCTGGGGCGCGCGGTGGAGATCGAGGACAGCACGATCTCCGACACCCGATGTGGGAACCGCAACGCATAGGCCAGAGCCAGAGTGACGCCCCACGAACCACCCCGCAGCAGCCAACGGTCGATGCCGAGGTGCTCGCGCAACAACTCGAGGTCGGCGACCAGGTGGGCAGTGGTGTTGTGAGCCATACTCGTGGCCAGGTCTGCGGCATGGGGAGTGCTGCGCCCGCACCCGCGCTGGTCGACGAGCACAACCCGATATCGACCGTGCGGGTCCTCCCCCGCGCGCATGCGTTCGTTGCAGCCCTGACCGGGGCCGCCGTGCAGCACCACCATCGGTTTGCCGTCCGGGTTTCCGCAGCTTTCCCAATAGATCCGGTTCCCGTCACCGACCTCGAGCAGGCCACTCGCATGCGGTTCGGTCACCGCCGAACCTCCTGTGTCGTCGCGTCGGCGGCTGTTTCGGCGTCGAGCCAGGCACAAGGGTCACGAGTTCGTTTGCCGTGGTGGTCTTCCCGGCACCGAACGCCCCGTTTCAACCAGATGATCACCGTCTCGACCCTATCCGATTCGAATCCACCGACCGGTGGTCGAGGCGACCTCGAGGACGGTCTCGGCTCGGTCGGCGAAACTCGCTTGCCTCGTAGACCGCTGGAGATGAGGATGCATTCGATGGACGAGAGCCTGGGTATCCGCCTTGCCGAAGCGGCGGACTTCGATTCCCTGCAAGCGATCTTCGTGCGCGCGTCGTTGTCGAACGCGGGTGATCGCGACGTACTGCTGGCCAATCCCGACGCGCTGGTACTGACACCGGACCGGATCGCGCAACGGCGCACCGTGGTGGCGGTGACCGACACCGGCACGATCGCCGGATTCGCGAGCAGCGGCGCGATCACCGACGACAGCGTGGAACTGGACGATCTGTTCGTCGATCCTTCGATGATGCGCCGGGGTATAGGACGCCGTCTGGTCGACGCGATCGCAGCCGATGCGCGCCGCCGCGGACTGACCGAAATCGTCGTGACGGCGAATCCCCACGCGGACGCCTTCTATCGCAGCGCCGGTTTCGTCGAACTACATCAGGTCAGCACCGAGTTCGGCAGCGGCGCGCGCATGTCGCTCGCCGTCACTCGTCGACGGCCCGCCTAGAACCCGTACAGCTCCCGACCTCGGGTCCGCCGCCATGTTCACCGAATCGATGCGCGTGCCCGGAGACCCACCTGCGTGCCCGAAATCATCTGATGGAACGCCGACCTCGAACCCTATGCAGCCTCGCTGATTTCGCGCACCGTCACCGAGGCCGCGGCCATCTAGACGTAACCGCCCTCCCTCGCCGTACGCAGCCCGCCTCCCGAGCGGGTAGCTCTCACACCACGCCTACCCACCGCGAGCACACAGCGCCCTATTCGCCCGATTTTCGACCGATGCTTCCGTCACTCCGATTCGCCACGGAAATGAAACTTGTTCCGAAATGGTCGGATCCCACGGAACCGAGCGAGGGAGCGGAATGTCGCAGCCGTCGGTTTGACAGCGAAAAGACATCAATTAGAATTCTGGACATCGAGTGATGAGCAGCTTGTCGACCCACCGACTGAATGGTATGGTTCGACTCGTCTGGCGATGCTGCACAATATCTTCCGAATATGGAGTTTATGTGAATCTCGATGATGCTCTGCGCGAGGGCATGTCCATGGACGGAGCTCTCGGTATAGCAATCGTCGATTATGAGAGCGGCTTCACCCTGGCCAAACAGGGCGGTAGCTCGTTACTCGATCTGGATGTCGCGGGTCCCGCGCTCGCCGAGGTGGTGCGAGCCAAACTGCGCGCGATCGAAACTCTGCAACTCGACGACGATATCGAAGATATTCTGGTCACGCTCGGCGCGCACTATCACATCATCATGCCGACGGAAGCCCGAGGCCACGGCGGGTCCTTCACGGCGGGTCAGCGCCAGACGTTGTTCCTCTACCTCGTGTTGGATCGATCGCGCGGCAACCTGGCACTCGCCCGCAGACACTTGCGCGGGATCGAACGGCGGGTGCGGTCATGAGTGAGCAACCTCGACGAAAAGAGATCCGACTCACCGATCCCGAGGCTGTCGGGCGATTGCTGACCGAGGTGTGCACATCGGTCGACGACGCCGATTATGTCTTCATCACCAGCCGCGACGGATTGGTGGTCGCGTCCGGCAATTCGGTGGACACCAGCAAGGAGGACGAGGTCGCGCTTCGCGGCTCGGTCCTTGCCGCCGCCGCGGCCGGAATAGGCGACCACTTCGCCGCGATGACCTCACACGGCCGTTCCCAGTCGGTGCTGTTCGAAGCCGATCGCGGCAGCGTGGGCGTCTTCCCGTTGACCAGCACGCTGGTATTGGTGGTCGGCGGCGCGGAGTCGGTGAGCCTCGGACGATTGACCGCGGCGGCCCGCAAGATAATCGCAACATTGCATTCGCCCGAGAACTGATCGCATCAACCTGCTCTTTCGGATTCACCCGATAGCAGGATCCGAATATTTACCTCTTGCACCGATTGGTATACCGATAGATGCCGCAGGTATCGGGCAATAGGAATCGATAGTGAGGAACCCCATGTCCGACATGGATACGGCCCTGAAAGAGATGATGACAATCGACGGGGCGATAGGAGCCGCCGTCGTCGATTACGAGAGCGGAATGGCTCTCGGGACCCTGGGTAACTCCAAGGCGCTGGATCTCGAAGTCGCCGCGGCGGGGAACACCGAAGTGGTGCGCGCCAAACAACGCACCCTCGCCCAACTCGGCCTACAGGAAAGCATCGAGGACATTCTGATCTCGCTGTCGAGCCAGTACCACCTCATCCGCCCGATGTCGGGCGCGGGCGCCCAGGGACTGTTCCTCTATCTCGCCCTGGACCGCGGGCGCGCGAATCTCGCGCTGGCCCGCCACAACCTCAAGCGGATCGAAGACGAGCTGCGGATGTAACGCCCGGACCGGGCAGGGTCCGATGATCGAAACCCCTACCGGTCAAGGACTTTCGGGTCTTCTCCTTTTATGCCATCACCTGCGGCACACCCTCCGATCCCCCGTTCAGGACAACGTGGACGTCGAGGCAGCGGGCATCGATGAAGCACGTACGCGCTGATGTGCGCGTCGGGCGCTGACGGCCAGCATGACGATCACCGCGCTCGCGGCCAGGGTCATCAACCCGGCGGCGGAGGTGACCGCGACCACGTGGGCCGTCACCGGACTCTGGCTCGTGACCCGGTAGCGCAGCATCAGCGCGCTGGCCGCGAGAGGTCCGACCGCGGCCAAGACCGGAATCAAGGACAGCAAAGCCAGGGTTACCACCGTATGTGGCGCCAGTTCACGTTCGCGCGATTCTCGACGATGTCGTCCGCGTCCGGCGTAGTGCACGGCTCCAGCCATCCCGCACCTCCTACGAACAGCACATTGCGTGGCAGGTTGTTCAGTGACGCGAATGACGACTCTATTCTTCAACTGGACATGCGCACAGTAGTGTCGTTCAATCGACACCCACCAGCAATCGAGAAGTTACGTCACGATTGTCCGTGAAATGGATTGCAGGACAGCCGATTGCGCTACAGCCACCCACACCGGCGGCCACTGTCATCCGCAACGGGTGAGGCGGGCCGGCGGGCGGCGGGGTCATGGTTGTCCGATGGTCGAGTCATCGAACCTCGGTCCGATGGAGCTGGTGGTCCTCACCTTCCCCGCGACATCGGTGGAGCACGGCGCACGCGCGGCATTGTCCGCCGTCGTCGACCGGGGATATGTCACCGTGCTGGATCTGGTCTACCTCGCCAAGGACGCCAACGGCTACCTCAGACAGATCGAAGTGGGTGAACCGCTCGAGGAGATCGGCTTGCCCGGGCTGGACGTGGTGGTCCACGGACTACTCAGTGACCACGACCTCGCGGTGGTCGCGGGGGCGATGCCGGTGGCGAGTTCAGCGCTGGTGGTGGTCTACGAGCAGCCCTGGGTACCGGCACTCGCGGAGGAAGTCATCCTTGTCGGCGGGGAGGTCACACTCCATCTGCGGATCCGATCCGCAGGTCACGGACACCGGTTCGACCACACGCGTGGACCGTCGATGATCTGGGGTACCCGGGCCGACACACCGGGCCTTCTTCCTCTCTGCACACCCGTCGCCCCCGTCGCGGCGAGCGGCCGCGGTGTGACCGTTCCCGTGGTCACACGCGATATCGAGCAATGCGGAGCAGCTCGGATGAGCCACGCACAGGCGGACATACCGAACGAGGAATTCATCGAAGCCAGGCGGGAGGGCTCCGGGGTCGGGCACTGAAGTGCTGCTGTGTGCGAGCTGATGGGAATCGCCGCGCCCCGAAACAGCCGCCGAATCCGGCGAGGCCGATCATCGCACCGTCGCGCGCCACGCTGCGCCCGGGGCGGCGTCCATGCTCGACAAGCGGAATGACCTCGCCCCGCGCCGACAACCGGTTCGCTGCGAGGTCGAGCGGTCGGCGCGGCGTCGTATGGATGGACCGGCCGCGGGCAACCGAACGCACTCCTAGGACGTCCTGTTCGCTGCCGAGTCGACTACCTCCCGCAATACCTCGACCATCCGCGTCACCCCCGGCTCCTCGATCGGGAAATGCCCACACCCCTCGAGCAGAACGACCCGGGTCGGCGCACCGACCCTGTCCGGAAACCGAATACTCAGCTCCGGAGGAGTCCATCGGTCCGCCGCCGGATGCACAAGCGTCACGGGCGTCGCGGTGAATTCCTCCGGCACGAAGTGGCGATACGAGAGAAAGCTGCCGAGAAGTCCCAGCGGCACCCGGACTCCACCGCCCCGCGGATCGGTCGCACACATCCGCGACAGTTCCGGATCGAGACTCATATTCCGCATATCCACCAGCCATCGAATCGGCACCCGCACATTCCCCAGTATTGGCGCGACCGCCGCCAGCACCTTCGGCCCCCACCCACCGGTGAACGACCACCGCGCGGACGCACGCCGAGCAGCCGGATCGGCGGGATCCGACAGACACGTCGCCATCACCTGTGCGACCCGCCCCGTCCGCGCCGCGACCTCGTACGCCACCATCCCGCCCATACTCGCCCCGAACAACACCAGCGGCCGATCGTCGGATTCGGTCTCGGCGCACACGAATTCACACAGCATATCCACCCAGTCCGCGTACCGCACCGCCCCCGGATCCGCCTCGACGGTGTCTCCGTACAACGGTAGATCGATGGCCATCACCTCCATCCCCTCCCGCATCCCCACCCCCGCCGCCACCCACAGCAGCCCCGCGTGCCCTCCGAGCCCGTGCACACCCAGCACCCGCACCGGGGCACTCGAATCACGCGCACGCGCCACGTGCACTCGCCGACCTCGCCACTCCCACCAGGTGGGCTCCGGAGCGATCAGCGGATCCGCAAGATACTTCCGAGGCAAGAATTTCGCGTAGCCAAGATATTCCATTCCCCAAGCGTCGGCCTCGCCGACGACGGCGACAACTCGCATCGACCCGCGCCGTATACCGACGAATCAACCTCCTGAACTGCGGATTTTCCGTACGCGTGATGAGCCGCCCCGTTCTACCCACCTTTGTCGGAAACGGACGCCGATTCTGACGATTCACCATCCGCGATCGTGAGTACGAGCATCGATAGGCGATTCGGGATCTAACGCATGACGCCGGTATGACCGGTGGAGTAACGGCCGGGCTGGGGCCAGATCGTGAGGCCGTGCGGTCCGCCGCCGATGGGTATGCGGGCCAACAGGTTCCAGTTGACGATGTCGATGGCGTAGACCTCGCCGTGGTGGCGGCCCGACACCCAGAAGACGCGCCCGTCGGCGGAGAGATTGCCCATATCGGGACTGCCGCCGCCCGGGATCCGCCACGTGTACACGATACTGTTGGCGGCGAAATCCCAGACCGAGATACTGCCTTCGTCACGGTTGGTGATGAGCATCTGCTTGGAGTCGCGGGTCACATACAGTCCGTGCGTGCCTTTGCCGGTCGGGACGAAGCCGGTGTATTCGAAACTCGACGCGTCGACGGTGTAGATACCATCGGCCATCATGTCCGCGATGTAGAAGGTATGCCCGTCGGGCGCGAGTTTCACATCCTGCGGCATACCGGACCGGCCACCGGGCAGGTCGATCAACTTCACGACCGTACGTTGCGCGACGTCGAAAACCAGCATCCGGCCCATGAATTCACAGCTGGCCAAGGCGAAGCGACCATCGGCGGTGAAATCCATATGATCGACGCCCGCGCAGTCCGGCACCGCCATCGAGTACATCTTCTCCCACGAGACCGGGTCGTAGAAGTCGAGGGACCTGTCGGCTTCGGCGACAACGAGCGCGAACCGGCCGTCCGGCGTGTAGTACATGTTGTAGGGGTCGCGCACGGGGAACGGTTCACCCGGTTTACCTGTCCGTGGATCGATCGGCAGCAGACTTCCCCCGCCGATCGGCAGGTCGTTGGTGACATAGAGCGTCTGCATGTCATAGGACGGCACGACATGCTGCGGTTCGACACCGCCCGCCGGGAAAGTATCGATCACCGCGAAGGTGGCCGGATCTATGACCGACACCGAATGAGATCGACTGTTGGGCACATAGACCCGTGGCAGATGGTCGGCCACCGACGGGCTCAACTCCCGGTTCGCCGCGTACACGTCGGTCGGCGACAACGGCGCGGGCATGCCCGGCAACAGGTTCGGCAGGGGCGGCGGTTCCTCGGCCGCCGCAACGGTCGCCGGAACCGGTGCGGGCACCGTCACCGGCGTCGTCGGAACCGCTGCTTCTCGCCCGGTAGAACCGCATCCGGTGACCGACGCGACGCCTGCAACGAGAGCGAAGACTACGAATAGCACACCCGGCCATAGCTTCCGACGCGGATCGATGGGGTAATCCTTCGGCACACGCGTAACAAGCACGCGGTCAGCGTATGCGCCACGGGGCACGACCGCATCAGCGCCGAACCCGGCAGCGATTCGGCCCTGATCGGGCTACCGCACGATGAGGGGACGGTCGACTCACCCAATCGAGAACGACGCTGCTGACACGTACGCTCCCGCCACTGGCACCATCCATACGCCCTTCGGGATTCGCTGCCGGACAGAAGCCGATCACTCTTCACTCGCGAAGGACAACAAAGCAGCCCTGGGACCGTCGATTCATCATGCTCGATGCGAGATAGCGCTGCCGCTGCTCACACGAGCCGGTCAGCGCCTCGTCAGGATCACCCGGCGGGCAGCGAATGCTCGGTCCGTTCAACCCTGTTGCCAGACCACGCCCGATACCTTGATGTGGGCGATGCCGGAGGCGCCGGATTCGTAGTCGACGCGGGCGTATCCGGTTCGGTTCTGCTCGAGTTGGATACACAGGTGCGTGCCGGAGGGAACCTCATCCCACGGTAGCGGGGATCCGTCGCCGACGCGGTCGCGGCAGTCCTGATAGGACGGCTTCTGCTTGCCGAAGGCAGTCAAGGAGTTTCCGGGGCCCGGGGACACCCCCGACTCGGACACCCCGAGGTCGGAATCGAAGGAGAATTCCAGCACCCAACTGCCGGGGGTTGTCATTCGGACTCCGAGTTTCAGGAAAGCGAACTGCAGATCGACCGAACCCGAACTGAATTGTCGTGGTTGCGCGCCCACCGAGGAGGATGTGACCGGTACGCGCGTCGATGTCACAGGTGTCGATGTCGGGGACGGGTTCACGATGACAGCAGACGGTGCGCTCGACGTCGACTCCGCGACAGGATTCGGGGAATCGTGCGATCCCGCCGTGCCCTGCACGAACGCGATGAGGATCGAGACGGGGATCCCGACGATGGCGGCGATGCCGCCGATCCTTGCCCACCGTTCACCGACCGATAGGCCACCACCCGGAGGGTCGGGCGGCGCGCCACCGACGGGTGGCTGCGCGGAGCCTCCCGCTGGGTCAGGACCAGTTGATGTCATTTCTCCCCCTTCGCCGCCCGCACCGTCGAACACTTCAGGTACACCATCGACTACGCCCGCCGCCTTCGCGCCGTATCCTTCCCGTCGACCGGCTCGGGCCGAACGGAACTGCCCTGAACACGGCATGCATGATCCCGTAGCGCACCGTGGGAACTACACGCGGCTCACCGTCACGGGAATCATAGTGTCCGCAAGCGGCTTTCGTCAGCTGTCGATCGGCGCACACCCGCAGATGCCCGACGGACCGACCGGATCGATGGACTCGGCATGTACCGCGCTCGGATAGCGCCGCACAGGCTCGACATCTGCCGAATCCGAGATGCGGTGAGGCAACCACAGTGCCCAGCCGCCGGACTCCCGGAAACCGGCGCACCAAAGGAGCCTTCGACCATCTCGGTGTCGAAACCTTTTCTACTGCAGTAGAAATGATCGTCGCGGTGTTCACTGCGTACGCAACCAGGGCAGTCTCCATGAAGTCGAAAACTCGACCTTGCTCACCCTCGATCAACGGAACTAACCTCGGTTCACCATGGTCAATCTGCTCGGCATCAACAATCTGACACTGTCCACACCCGATCTCGACCGGCTCGTGACCTACTACACCGAATTACTGGGAGCACGAGTCGCGTTCGAGCGAGCGGCAACCTCGACCGATCCCCGCATCGCGGTCCTCGATGTCGGCGGAGCCGACCACCTGATGATCGTCGAAACCACCACCGTCTCACCCGCTGGCCTCGACCCTCTGGGCAGAGCGGGATGGGGACTGCGGGTGGGAACGTATGAGCAACTGTGCGAGATACGCGAGCGAATCCTGAATACGGGCCGGTCAGCGGGGCAGGTCGAGACGCTGCCGACGCAATGGACGATGACCGCGCACGACCCCGATGGACGTCCCGTGGATATACGAGCCCATCGCTGATCGTCGCGCACGACAACCCTCCAGATCCGCACCACGATCCGGGCCGCAAGGATCACGTACGGTATTGCCCCTGATCAGGGGATTGGTCGCCTCCGGGCTGTAGGCAATCCTCGATGTCACGTCGGTACTGTGCCGGGATCACCCTCGGTTCTCCTCGTCCGGTCGATCCGGGCCTACCGCAGGCTCCGGGCTCGGACCGCCCTGCCAGCCAGTCCAGCGCCGGAGGAGCAGGTTCACCATCGGGCCGAGCAGCAGCAGAAGCAGCCACGTGTAGGTCAGGCCGGGGATTGTGGCGGCGAGCACGAACGCGATCGTGATCAGTGCGCTCGGTGTCACCGCGGCGGCGACGGTCGCGACGGTGTAGCCGGTGGCGTCGCGACCGATCTCGGGATCACCGTGAATGGTGAGGGCCAGCACGGCGAGACAGACCGAACTGGCCAGGATGGTGCCGATGTAGAACAGGGCGGTGAACTTGTCGTCGCTGTAGGCGCCGACCATCTCCGTCGGGAACGGCAGCACCACGATCGTCAACAGCCACAGCAGATTCCACGTCGTGAGCCGCCGGTTGTAGGCCACCACGTTCTCGAACATCCGATGGTGGGTGAGCCAGTACTGCGCGATCACGGCGAAACTGAGCAGGAAACCGAAGACCTGCGGCCGGTGTTCGGTGATCACCTCCACCGACGGGCGGTGCGCGTCCACTGACTCGGAGACGATGTCGACCAACGGCAGGATCAGCAGCGTGATGGCGACGGCGACCACCGCGTCGGTGAACATCACCAGGCGGTCCGGGTCTCGGGATGTGCTCATACCCTCATCCAACCGCCGGATCCGTGCCCCGGCACCACCGACGGTCCGAACAGGGGGTCGATGACCGGTCCGAGGTGAGACTGCTCGCGCATATGCCGCCGCTGCCACGGCCGACGGCTCTCACCGCGATCTCCCTTCTGAGCTCGGCCGTCAGCGGCAGCGTCCAACTTCGCACTCGTCGGCATTGCCCTGGCAAGAAAGGGAAGCATGCTCTCGATCAACCGGATCGCCCGCAGCATCGGCAGCGCACTCGCCTACTTCCTGCTCGCGGCAACCCCCGAAAGGCGCAGTGCCCCGGCCACAATGGCTATATCACTGCGGCACTATGGGCACTGCCTCCCTCGTCGCCAGCGCACTCGTGCTCGCCACCAACCGATCTCCGCGTCCACCAAGTCAGGCGTCGATAACGTCGTGCTCCGCAGCAGTTACTCAACCGCGTGGCAGAAAGCCGAGATGCCGCATTCCGTCGGATTTTCGCGTTTGCCGCGGGACCCCGACACCGATGACGCCATCAAACGACCGGTCCGGCCACCGAGTAGACGATGGTGATCAACGGCACCACCGCGAGCGCCAGGGCCGCAGAATAGCCAACGGCGTTCCAGGTCCAGTGTCCGCTGGTGATCAGTTTGACCTGCCGGTCGAGGAAGTCGAGCAGGTTGACCGGCGGGGTCTCGGCGCGCATCAACGCCAGGCAGGTGATCGTGCGGCACTTGTCGCACTTGTTGGTTTCAGGATCCGGCATCTCGGCGACGTGGATGGGGATGGGGGTCTGGTTCGTCGGCATGAGCAAACTCCTCCTTGATCGCGTTCGATGACCTTCTAGGGGAAGCAGCGCTCGAATCCCCCCGGGCACCGACGTTTCGACGAATTGTCCTGCCGAGGGGGATGTTCCCGCCCGCCGCCCTATAACTGCGGTGACCGTGCGCACGACTCGCGCCGGAACTACCCGACGGCGAACGGTGTGTACGTGGAGGAGGAAGCGATGGGCTCGTCACACAGTGGGGCGATACCACCGGAGAGACAGTCCCACCAACCCGACGTAAGAGACGTGATCGACGTCGGTGACCGCAAGGACCGAGCCGAGGGGCGTATCCCCTGGCACGACGAGATCAGGACAATCGCCTCGATGAACCCAGTATCGTTCGTCCAGGCCATGCTGGACACCGACGGCCCGTCGGACACCGCGAACAGTGCGATCGAGGATGTCATCGGCGAGGCCACCGACAAACTGGACGAAGCCGCCGCGGAGCGGAAAATACATCAACTGCTGGTCGAATGCGGGGCTCGAGGCCCCGAATGGGAACTGGTCGTCGACCGCATCGCGCGATACGCGAACGCAGTACTCGACGCTTGGCTACGAACCGGCGCGATATACGGCGAGCTGGGAAAGCGCCGCATCCGCGTCGAGGCGTCGGAGCGTCAGCGTATTCGCCTCGCCTTCAACAAGGACCTCCGCGACGAAATTCTCGCCACCACCGTCGTCAACGCCCTGGAGGCACTTCAGAAGGACATCCGCCACGGGACCGGCTGGGATCCCGGTAAGGGAGCGAAACTGACGACCTACTTCCTGCGCGGCTGTCTCTTCCACTTCAAAACCGCGTTCGAATGCCACCTCCGGTCCGAGCGCGCGAACCTCCAGAACCACGCCGGCCCTTCTGATCTCGACCCACTGAACGAACTCCACTACGACTCCCTCTGCGACACCGGTCTCGGAGCCGACCCGGCCGACCTTGTCAGCGAGCAGGATTCGATCAGACGACATCTCGCCCCGCTGAACGAGCAAGAACGTCAGATCGTCTATTGGCACACCGCCGGATACACACATGCCGAGATTGCGCAGCTTCTCGACACGACGGCCAAGGCCATCGAACGAAAGTGGGCCCGGCTCCGGGCCAAGCACCAGTGGATCGCCAACCTCTCCTCGAGGAGATCATGATGAACACCCGACACGACAGCACCGAGCCCGACCGGATCACCCGGATGCGTGCGCTGATCGAGCGGTCCTCTCTGGGAGAAGAAGGCGCTCGCAGACTCGCCCACCGGACCTCCCACGAGCAAGTCGACCGCATCGGTCAGCGACTCCAGTCCGCTGGCCCGCCCGACAGCAGCGCCGCGCTCCGAGAACCCCCTTCAACCCCGGCGAGTCCGGCCCCGCGCACCGCACGCCGCGCGGTAGATGTCCTGGAATTGCCGACAGTTCAACGGATCCTTGTTCCCGGCGACCGCGAGAAGACCTGGGCGCTGGTCACGAGGATGCAGGAATTTTTGAGCGCATACCCGGTAGGGCGTTTTGGCGCGTCGGGCTCGGCGATGGTCTTGGATGCCGTGGCCGCGATATCGGAGGCGTTGATCGAGGATCGAGACGCGCGTTCGGCCCTGCGCCTGATGCAGGCCGCCTGCCCGCATCTGCAACTGCTGGGCCGGCACGATCAGCGCGGATTCCGGGTTCGGCGTGCCTGGGCCGCGGCTCGGTCCGAACTCGGCCACTACCGAACGGCCGAACAACTGCTGCGTCGACTCGGAGAGGACGAACAGCGGGTCATGAACTTCGCCGAACCGTGGACCGAGATACATCTGCAGTGGACGTTCGTCCGCCGCGGTGATCTGCCGCAAGCCGCAGCGGGATTCCGGACACTGAGCACCAGACTTGCCCAACCACACGATATCGACATCGCGACACTGGGACATCTCGAATGCAGGTGGAACTGGGTGCGGGGGCAACAGGGACTCGTTGAGGAATCGGCGAAGGGCTACAGCAGAGTGATCGAGGGCCGGTCCGCTGTTCTGGGACCCGACGACCCCGAAACCCTCGATGCGAAGCAGTCGTTGGGTGCGATGTTCCAACTCAACGGCGAACTCGCGCATGCCATCTCCATCCTGGAGAGCCTGCTGGAGGACCGCAAGCGCGTACTGGGAGAAGCGCATCCCGACACGCTGGAGACCTCGAAGTACCTTTGTCTGGCTCGCTTTCGGACAGAGCCGCGCAACGACCGCGCCCTCGCCCGGACGATCGAGAACCTTCAGGACATCCTCCGCGCCCAGACCGAAAGCCACGGCGCCGGTCATCCGTTGACACTCGATACCGCCACGCGACTCCGCCAAGTCCAAACAGCCCCTGATGAGGCGAGCTCGGCCCCGCCCGAAACCGAACAAAGCCAAGTCCCCGTCTCCCCCGCCGGGGCGTAACCGTACCTCGATCACTTCGACATCCGCATTTCGGACGTCGAGGTGATCCTCTTCCTTCCGACGCCGACCGACTCTCGACAACGACAGCGAGGTAAGCAATGAAACTTGGAATGCTGACGGCCGCTCTGGGCCAGATGACTCTGGAACAGATCGCGTCATGGGCCCCCGACGCGGGCTATCAGACACTGGAGATAGCGGCCTGGCCGGTCGGCAGCGAGCACATCCACCAAGCCGCCCACCTGGACGTCGTCGGATTCGGCGGCGCCGACGCCGCCCGCGTCACCGACCTGATGGGCCGCCACGGGTTGAGCATCTCCGCGGTGACCTACTGCGACAACAACCTGCACCACGACCACGCCGAACGCGCCCGGATCCACCAGCACCTACGCGCCTGCATCGACGCGGCAGCAACCCTCGGTGTCCACCATGTCACCACCTTCATCGGCCGCGACGTCACACGGCCGGTCGCCGACAACCTCGAACTAGCCGAACAGCACCTGCCACCACTGATCCGGTACGCGGCCGAACGTGGTGTGAAACTGCTGGCCGAGAACTGCCCGATGGAGGGCTGGCACCCCGACGGATATCCGGGCAACCTCGCCTACTCCCCCGAATTGTGGGACTGGATGGCCGAACTCGGCTTCGGCCTTGCCTACGACCCGTCCCATCTTCCCTGGCTCGGCATCGACCCCATCGACGCCCTCGAACACGCCCTCCAAGCCGGAATCGTCGGCCACGTCCAGGCCAAGGACATCCAGATCGACCAGCGCGCCCGCACCCGCTACGGCATCTTCGGCAAAACAGTCACACGCACCTCGACCACCGATGTCGGATGGTGGCGGTACCGAGTCCCCGGCCGCGGCCAACTCGACTGGAACCGGATCATCGACACCCTCTACACGGCCGGATACGAAGGCGACGTCGCAGTCGAGCACGAAGACCCCGTCTGGGGCGGCACCCTCGACAAGACCCTCCAAGGCATGCACATCGCCGCGGATACCCTGCGCCCTCTCATCGTTACAGCTCGTCGGGTCCCGTTGGTCGACGAGTGAGTCGGAGTCCAGGAACACGAGCAGACGCGCCAGGCCCGGCAGAAGCCTCGCAATTCCAGGGCTGCAGCGGCATGTGGAGGAACACTCATATTTTGCCCTCGAGATCGGTGGAACCCGCTGATGCCGATCACCTTACGAGTCGTAAGGCTCAGCAAGGCCGCACATCTCGGCGTTGCGAACCTGTCCACGCCGAAACATCTTGTCGTCATGGGTGTCTCGTGGAGAATCTGCTCACGATCCACCCCCGACGGAGAGGCTCCACCACAGTGCGGGGTCCCCGTTGGACGAACCGGGTGGGTCAGGAAAATGCCTTGCGCTCGCGGCTCGACCCGTGCTCGGGTTGCGGTCATGACAGACACCGCCGATAACGCCGATCTGATCGATGACAATCGACGTCACTGGGACGAACGGGTTCCGATCCATGCGGCGGGCTCGTTCTACGACCTCGATGGTTTCCGTGCCGGGAACGAGTGCCTCGACCGGTTCCAACTCGACGAAGTCGGCGATGTCACCGATCTCGACCTGGCCCACCTGCAATGCCACATCGGTCTGGACACCTTGTCCTGGGCACGCCGCGGTGCGCGCGTCAGCGGCCTCGATTTCTCCGCAGCAGCCACCGCCACCGCCACCTCTCTCGCCGAGGAGATATGCCTCGCAGGCCGGGCACGTTTCGTCACCGCGGATATCTACGATGCCCCAGCGGTACTCGACGCACACGCATTCGATCTCGTCTATACCGGGATCGGCGCCCTGATGTGGCTGCCCGACATCGACCGCTGGGCACACACCGTCGCGAAACTACTCCGACCGGGTGGTCGGCTCTACGTGGCCGAATTCCATCCGATCACAGACACTCTCGACGACAGCACCGGGCTGACGGTGGTCAGCGACTACTTCGACCGTCGGCCGAACACCTACCACTCACCCGGCTCCTACGCAGACCCGCAAGCACCGACCGCCCACAACACCGCCACCGAATGGCACCACACTCTCGGCGACGTCATCAGCGCCATAGCCGCGGCAGGATTGCGCATCACGTTCCTCCACGAACACCACACCATTCCGTTCCGGCGTTACGAGGCACTCGTCACCGACGGAACCCACTTCCGCTACCCCGACCGAACTGCACGTATGCCGCTGATGTACTCCCTTTCCGCTACAGCCGACTGAGCCACAACGAGGTCTCGGCAGAAGCGGCGCGGAAAAACACCGTCTGAAAGGCAGATAGCCGAAGTATGTATTTCGCTTCGCCACTGCGATCCTGCTCGAGAACGCGTTCATTGTCGTCGGCAGAGGAGTGCACCTCTGGGGCCACCGGGTGGCGTCGTCCCACCGAGTCAGGTTCACTCCGGTCAGGTTCGCGCCACTCGGATTCGCCCGTAGAGAGCCGCGCCGGACAGATCGACCTCGGAAAAGTCCGCGGTGGTAGCGACCTGCCCGACCCGCCACCGGGTCCCGCCGCCGCTTGGAATGCTCTCCCCCCGGGGGTGTCTCGGCCGCCCTTCGCGTGACACATCGACAAGGTAGCCGATCATCGCGACCGTAGGTGCCGTGTCCGAGTCCCTCTCGCGGGCATGGAGCCCTATCTCGCCGAGCGCAGGCACGAAAGACCGAAGAACGCACCCGAATTGGGGGCTCTCGAGTGGTTGCCTCGGCGAAGCCTGTCCCGTTATCTGGTAGCAGGAGAGAAGGTCAGCGCCCGGTAACCCCGCCGGGTCTATCTGACCAGATCACCGCCCCGGCCTCCTCACGGCCTGTATCGCGACGACGGGAACACCGAGACGTTCCCAGACGGAGACTCCCCCATGACTGTCCTCGGCGACCGACGTCTGCTCACTCCCGCGCCTCTGCGCAGAATTCAGGTCGGTGATCTGACGATCACCTACGTACCCGACGGATCCACACCATTGGATGCTCGAAAGTGGTTCCCCGACAGCACCGAAGGGTTCTGGACCGACAACAGCGACTACCTCGTCGACGGGTCTCTCACCGCCAGCGTCGGCGGACTGTTCATCCAGCACAACGACCGGGCGATGCTGATCGACGCGGGATTCGGTCAGCCGTTCGGATTGACCGAAGTAGAAACCGCATTCGGTGTCCTTCGAGGCGGCGCGATGCCGGCCAATCTCACTGCCCTGGGAGTCGATCCGACCAGCATCGACACGGTCGCGATCACCCACCTGCATGCCGACCACATCGGCCTGCTCTGGCAAACCCCAGCCGGAATGAGCACACCACCATTGATCGACGCGAAAGTCGTTGTGTCTGCGTCTGACTGGGACCGCCACGATCTCGCCCACGAGCAAGGCACATTGGCCGCGATGCTCGAACCGTTCGCCGATCAGGTCGTCACCGTCGACGCGGGCGATGAAATCTTCCCGGGTGTGCGGGCACGCTCGCTGCCCGGACATACCCTCGGCCACCTCGGCTACGACATCGTCTCCCGCGGTGAACGCTTGATCGTCCTCGGCGACGCCATGCACTCCGACCTGCAGATCACCCACCCCGAACTGGCCTGCGCCGTCGACCACGACCGCGCACAAGCCGTCGAGACCAGACACCGGCTCATCGAAGAACTCCGGCAGCCCGCGACGCTGGGCTTCGGAGGTCACTTCGCCGACCGTCAGTTCGGCACCGTCGCCGACGAGGACGGCGTCGCACGATGGATTCCGGTCACGCACTGACTTCATCGCCGTCGAACAGGCCTGCGGCAGTCTTGGGGCTCGACACTGCGGGGAGGCCGAATCGATCGGGGGATTGTGATTCGAATGCGTTGGGGTAGAGGTCGTTCGATCATCGCCGCTGTCGCGTTCGTCCTGCTGCCCGGCTGCACGAACACCGTGGCCGGGCAGACGGTAGTCGCCGTTCGTGACGCCGACCAGATCATCGTGTTCAACCCGTCGAGATCGGGCTCGTCAATTCCGTCGTACCCGCTGACGAACTTCTCCACGCCGCCCAGGACCTGGACGGCCGGATCATCCGCCACGCGCCGACGGCGGTGGCAGCTTGCCTGCGCGCGGTCACCCGCGGCATCGATCTGCCGATCCACGAGGGTCTCGCGGTCGAGGCGGCGTGTTTCGCCGCCACGGTGCATACCGAGGGCGTACGCACAGTCCTGCGACGATTCCTCGCGCGCGAAACAATCCCCGCCCTGTCCGACGAATACCGTGCCGACGCGTCGAGGTGTTCAAAAGGCCACAACCGTCGGGACGCAGCGATATCCAGATCCCGGTGCCGACACTCTGGGTCGGCATCCTGCGGATCCTGGGTGCGGCGCCGGAATTCGACCCGCACTCACGTGAGGATGCTGGAGTCCGGCTTCCTCGGCCCCACTTCCTCGAGTTCCGCGATCATGTCCCCCGCCTGAGCGTCACGCCGGATGATCTCGCCCAGTCGCGCCGCTGCCGCCGAGTACTGCGGATTCGCCAACAGACGCTGCACCGCCGCGGCGATCTTGGCCGGAGACGCGTTGCGAGACAACGTCGTTCCGGCGCCGCGCAGGCTGATTCGGATCGCGTTGTCGGCCTGGTCCCGGCCGTGCGGGAGCGCCAGCACCGGGACACCCGCGGCGAGTGCCCGGACGGCGGTGCCGTGACCGGCGTGCGTGATGACCGCGCTCGCGTGCGAGAGAACCTGTGAATGTGGCGCCACCGCAACGACTTCGACGTTGTCGGGGGCCTTCAGAGCAGTGGGATCGATGGCGGGTCCCGTGGTGACGTACCCGCGAACCGGCAGCTCCGCGAGTGCGTCGATAGCCCGTTGCAGGCAACTCGCCTGATCCTGAAATGTCGACGACAGGGCCACCAAGACCAGTGGCCCGTCCCCTGCGGGCGGCGACCAGGTATCGGTCGTCGCCCATGCCGGATCATCGAGGACGGCGCCGACATACCGGACGTGCGCGGGCATCCGCGCGGGAAAGTCGAACTCCGCCGAGGTAAGGACGAGATGCTTCCTGGCCGAGTGCACCTGATCGAAGAATTCCTCGACCGGCGGCAGCCCGTACGAGCTCCGCAGCGAGTTCAATTCCGGCACACCCTTGTTCCACTGCCGGAGCACCATCGTCCGGAGGGCCAGATCGCGCAGCCTGGTGATCGGTCCATTCGCGGGACGCAGGCCGAGGCCCGAGGGCGGCATTCCCGGTACCGGGAGCAGGTACGTGTTCGGAAAGGCACGTCGAACGGCACGCCGCGCGCCTGCGCCGCCACCATCGCACCGATGGCGAAGAACGAGCAGACCGCGAGGTCGGGATTCACCGCGTCCAAGGCCTCGGTCATATCCTGCGCGTATCCCGGTGCGGGACCGGCGAACTGCTGATCGAGGAGCATGCGGAACAACTCGAACGGATTGGCGCACTCCCAATCCCGGTAGCGAACGTCCTCGGGCCGACACGAGGCGCTGTTGGGGGCCGCGCGCCAAGCCCGATAGGTGGCCCCCGTGGCGTGCACGTCCGATGCCATCGACTCGTCGGCGAGCACCGTCACACGATGTCCGCGCTCGACGAGGCGGCGCACCATGCCGAGTTCGGGAGGGACGGTGCCGCCCCCGTCGACGAGAGCGAACAGGTATGTGCGAGAGTTCATTTCGGGGTTCCCCTCAGTACGCCTACCACCAGGTCGGCCATGGTCTTCTCGGTCTCGGCGCGGTCGCGTCCGAGGTCTCGTCGGAGCAGCTTCCACACGTATACGTCGGTCGCCGCATGCAGTGCGTCGAGTACGTGCTCGCGCTCCGGTGACTCCGTGGGCAGGCGGTCGCCGAACATCGCCGCCAGCCACTTCCGGTGTCCGGCCCGCGCCACATCCATCTGGGCGGCCAACTCGGGGAAACGGTCCCCCGACATCGCCCAGCGCACGTTGGCATCGCCGATGCGCTCGTACTCGGTGACCAGGGCGGCGAGCGCGCCACCGATGTCACCCGGGGATGCGGCGTTGCGCGCGTTGTCGGTCTGTGTCGCCAGCGCCTCAGCGACCCCGAGCACCACTCCCGCTTTGGACTCGAAGTGGTTGAGCACCGTCTGATGTGACACCCCGGACGCCTTGGCGACGGCCGCGAGGGTCACATCCTCGAATGCCTTCTCGAGGAAGAGTTCCTGTGCGGCAGCGAGGATTCGAGCTCGGGTGGCTATGGCGTTCTCCGCCCGGCCGGATTGGTTGTAAGCACGTGTCGTTTTCATTTGACTGCCACTCAATCATCTACTTGAGTGGCAGTCAAGCGAAATTTGACCGGCCTGACCTCCCATCGGCGAGTCGGAGCAGAACCGCCGCAGACCAGAGTCGAGAACGAGCGGGGCCACAGCGTCGCCGAATCGCCCGCGAACAGCGGTCGTTCGTTTGTTCGGTGCCGGGCTGTAGCGCTCGGGGACGTCCCCTCGTCCGGAGCGCTACAGCGCGTCCGCTACCCGAGGCCTCGGTGGCGGGTGAATGTCACGCGCGCACGCGGACCGGGACGGTGGCCCAGCCCGCGACGCTGGTTTCGCGCGTTCTGGTCAGTCCCGCGCGGTCCACCTCGAATTCGGGCATGAAGTCGAGCAGGGCGTCGAGGGCGATGCGCCCTTCGAGTCGGGCCAGCGCGGCACCGAGGCAGCTGTGGATTCCGTAGCCGAGGCCGAGGTTGTGTCCGCCGAAGCGTCGGGTGATGTCGAAGCGGTCGGCCCCGTCGAAGGCACGTTCGTCGCGGTTCGCCGAGGCGAGCAGCATGAGCACGGCGCTGCCGCGTGGAATTTTCTGATCGTGGATGTCGACGTCGCGCAGGGTGTAGCGCATGTCGTATTGCACCAGGCCTTCGTAGCGAAGCAATTCCTCGAAGGCGCCGGGGATTTTCGTGCGGTCGGCGCGCAGGGCCTGCCACTGGTCCTGATGTTCGGCGAAGATCACCGCGGCGCTGGCGATCACCTTCGCGACGGTCTCGGCGCCCGCACCGGCGAGCAGCGACGCGAAACCGAGTATTTCGCGATCGCTGAGCATGGTGGTCGTGCCGTCCTCGCGTTCGACTTCCACCTGGGTCAGTCGCGAGATCATGTCGTCCTGCGGGCTGGCCCGACGTTCGAGGATGAGCTGATGATAGAACCTGGTCGCGGCGGCGATCGCCTCACGCGATTCCGCTGTCGGCGCTGCGGTGCCGTCGGATCGCTCCATCGGGCCGCGTGCCATTGCCGCAGTTGTTGTCTGCGCTCGGGCGGAACACCGAGCATGGTGGTGATGACCTCGATCGGGAACGCTGTCGCTCCAAAGAACGACTGCTGTCCGCGTTCGGCAGCTACGAGCTGGCAAAGATCCAATCGGATCTCGAAGCCGCGACAGAGGGCTTGACGGGGGCGGCGCGCTTGGACGCGGTACTCGCCTTCATCGTGCGGTTCCAATCCCAGGGCACGTACTCGCTGAGTCGGTTGGTCGAGGTCGACTACGTCCTCGACGAGGTCGCTCGGGTGCTGCCGATCATGCGTCGATTTATCGAGAAACTTCTCGACGGTGACGACGCACCTGTGGTCGCCGCGACCATTGTGCGAGTCGCGGTTTCACCCTATTTGATCGAGGGCGACGACAAGGTGAGTTTCCTCGATCAGTTGCGGCACGCGGCAGGCATAACGCCTGACTCCGGACCATGAGTCTTGCCGAGGACTCGACCACGAGGCGGTTCTGCGCCGGGCCGCTGCTCGCCACGCGCGATGGGGCCGATCCCGGGTAAGCGCCGGACGGGTCAGGGTCCCGCCGTGGCCGAGGATCGACATCCGAGTCAGCGACGGGGACAGCACCGATGCACCGTTGTCGCCGGTAGGCGTGTGCTCACCGTCATTTCAGCAGCGTTGCCTCGGACGAATGCGGCAACGAACGTCGCTCCCGGATATCGCGGGACCGCCCGGAGTGAGCCGGATTACCGGCGCATTCTGACAGCCGCTCGCTTATGCTCGCCGGCATGCCATGCTGCCAGACGACGTCCGACGGCCGAACCCGGTGAAAGCCGTTGTGTACGACCGCTACGGTGGGCCGGAGGTGCTGTCGACGGCCGAGATTCCGATACCGTCACCGGGACATGAGCAGGTACTCGTCAAGGTTCACGCCACCTCGATCAACCTTTCGGACTGGGAATGTCTCCAGGGGACACCGCTGTATTCGCGCATCGGAGGACTGCGGACGCCCGCGCGGCAAGTTCTCGGATCCGACATCGCCGGAACCGTGGAAGCCGTCGGCTCCGGTGTCACCCGGTTTCAGCCCGGCGATGAGGTCTACGGCGACAATCTCGGCCTCAAAGGAGGTTTCGCCGAATACGCCGTAGCTCCCGAATCCGTGCTTGCGCTCAAGCCGGACTCGCTGACATTCGCGCAGGCATCGACATTGCCACAAGCCGCCGCGATCGCGCTACAGGGCATTGCCGGCGCCGGTGCGAGCACATCGATTCTGATCAACGGTGCCGGTGGCGGGTCGGGATCGTTCGCGATCCAACTCGCCAAACGCGCCGGTGCCCACGTGACCGCGGTGGACAATGCCTCCAAACTGGAATTCATGCGCACGCTCGGCGCGGACGAGGTGATCGACTACCGCGCACGGGATTACACCCGCTCCGGGCCCTACGACATCGTGCTCGATCTCGTCGCGCACCGTTCGGTGTTCGCCTATCGCAGGGCCCTCGTTCGCGGCGGCCGGTACCGCAGCGTCGGAGGCACAACCCGCGCACTACTGCGAATTGCCACGGTCGGCGCACTCACCGGAGTGGTCACCGGCCGCCGTATCGGTGTGCTCGCGGTCAAGCTGGGACCCACGCACTTCACCCCGCTCGCCGAACAGCACACCGCCGGGCGACTCGACATCCACATCGACCGCCGCTTCACACTCGAAGACGCGCCCGAGGCATTGGCCTACGTCGGCGAGGGACACGCTCTCGGCAAAGTGGTGGTGGTGAACGCTCCCCCACGGCGCGGTTGACCACGTGGCCGTTCTCGCGGACTTTCAACACCGGCACATCTGCGGCGACGAAGGCGTAGGGCCCGCATCGAGTGGGCGGGCGCGGAATGCTTCGACCGCGCCGCCGAGGTCGGCGGACATGATCGAGACCTGGGACTTGGAAGGTTTTGTCGCACCATGTGATTCGACCAGCTTCTCCATCCGGCGGGTCGAGACACCGAGTGGACAGCAGATCGCCACCGAGGTCAGCGCTCGTCGGGCGATCCTGGTAGCAGTGCCGCTGGACGACGGTATCCGCCCGACCGAGCAATCGCTCCGCTGACCGAATATCAGTCCGCACGTGCGGGTTTCACCGACCGATCGCGGCCGGGCAACCGGCTGAACCGATAGCGGGAAACTGCCACTCACACACCCTTGCGCTATACGTATACATCTACATATAGTTAGCGTGACAGTGACGCGACCAACTACAGTTGCGTCGAGACCGGATGCCGCGGACAGACCCGACGTCGGCGCTCGTACGAAATGCCGTCATATGCATTCGTCGACGGGATGAGCGCCGCGCCCCGAGTGGGCGCGCGCCGGATCGCGGCATCCGACCGAAGTACTCGGAAAGGACTCTTCCCCAACCATGTTCGCTCGCCTGGGGCGCCTGGTCGTCCACCATCCCTGGAAAGTGATCGGCCTGTGGGTCGTCGCCATCATCGCCGTCGTGGCCGCCGCCCCGACCCTGACCTCCACCACCGACCAATCCGCCTTCCTGCCCTCGCATTACGAATCCATTCGCGCGCTCGAGTTGCAGGAGAAGGCATTTCCGCAGGAATCCGCCGCGGCCGCGCTGGTGGTCTTCGTCCGCGAGGACGGCGCGCAACTGAGCGAGGCCGACACCGCGAAGGTCGCCGCGGTGAGCGCGGCACTCGATGAGGCGAAGGTCGAGGGCGTCACCGGCATCCATCCGACCCCGCCCTCGGACAACCGCCTGGTCCAGATCGTGGCCGTGCAGATGGTCAAACAGACCAGCGCCTCCGACACCACCCGCAGCGACGCGGTGAAGGAACTCCGCGAGAAGTTGCAGGACCAGGTCGGTGACGGCGATCTGAAGGCCGGTATCACCGGCCAGGCAGCGCAGACCCTGGACCAGACCGAATCGGGCGAGAAGGGGCTGGCGATCGTCGCCGTCGCCACCATCCTGCTGATCCTGGTTCTGCTGCTGGTCATCTTCCGCAGTCCGGTGATCGCGCTGCTACCCATCATCGTCATCGGCGCGGTGTCGAGCACCGTGAACAGCCTGATCGCCGTGGTGGCCAAGGCATTCGACCTCGAGATCGACACCTCGGTGAATTCCATTCTGCTGGTGGTGCTGTTCGGCGTCGGCACCGACTACATCCTGTTCCTGATGTTCCGGTACCGGGAATTGCTGCGTGGCGGTGAGGATCCCAAGTCCGCCATGATCGGCGCCGTCGCCAAGGTCGGCGAGGCCATCACCTCCGCGGCGGCCGCGGTGATCATCGCGTTCATGGCGCTGGTGCTGTCGAGTCTGGGCATGTTCCGTGCGCTGGGGCCGGCACTGGCCATCGCTGTCGCGGTCGCGCTGATCGCGGGTCTCACGCTGGTCCCGGCGATCGTGTCGCTGCTGGGCACCAAGGTGTTCTGGCCGTCGAAGGCATGGCGGGCCGAGCCGAAGGGCGCCCGCTTCGCCGCCGTCGGCGCGGCAATGGGACGGCGACCGGCCGCTTTCGCGGCGATCTCCGGCGGACTACTCGTGGTCCTCGGCATCTTCGCGCTCGGGTTCAATCCGACCTTCGACCTGACCTCCGGCTCGACCTCGGACGCTTCCGAATCCGTCGTCTACAACCGCGAACTGCTGAAAGGCCTGCCCGCGGGCGCCACCCAGCCCTCGGATGTGCTGCTGCGATCCGAGAACGGCGCGCTGACGGCCGATCAACTCGCCACCTACCGGGCCGCGCTCGGACAGGTCGACGGCGTCGGCCAGGTGGGACAGCCGCAACTGTCCACCGACGGCACCATCGCGAATTTCCAGGTGACCCTCAGCGACGCACCGGAATCCGATGCCGCGCTGGACACCGTCGCGGGTCCGCTACGCGACGTCGCGCACGCCTCGGCTCCGCAGGGCACCACCGCGGTGGTGGGCGGTATCACGTCGATATTCGTCGACTTCAAGGACGCCATGAATCGCGACTACTCCATCGTCTTCCCCGTGGCGGCCGTCCTGATCATGATCGTGCTCGGTCTGCTGCTGCGCAGCCTGGTCGCGCCCTGGTACCTGATGGTCTCGGTGTTCCTCGGATTCGCCGCGACGCTCGGCGCGACGGTGCTGGTTTTCCAGCACATCCAAGGCGATTCGGGCCTCATCTTCACCCTGCCGCTGATCATGTACCTGTTCGTGGTGGCGCTCGGCACCGACTACAACATCCTCATGGTCGCCCGGCTTCGTGAGGAGGCGCGCGAGGGCAACAGTCCACGCGAGTCGGCGGCGCTCGCGGTCCGGCACACCGGACCGACGGTGGCGGCGGCGGGCGTCATCCTCGCGGGCACCTTCGCCTCGATGATGCTGGCGGGCAACAGCACCCTGGCCCAGATGGGTTTCGCGATCTCGGTCGGCATCGCCATCGCCGCGTTCGTCATGGCGATGTTCTTCACCCCGGCGATCACCGCCCTGATCGGTGCGCGCGCGTGGTGGCCGGGGCATGGTGACCGGAGGAACTCGGGTCCGCGCGGTGAATCCCGGCATGTGGGAACGCCGCCCGTCGATACGGTGGATCAGGCGGGTGACACCGCCGTCCGGCGCGGATAGGGCACAACACCGGAGGGTGCGTTCCCGATCGGGGACGCACCCTCCGTCGCTTCCAGCTCATCGATGCGGGCGAGGCACTTCGGAGCCGAGCACAGTGAGTTGTCATCCGATGGCACTGTGTCGCGTCATCGGTTCCCGTTCGGGTGGAACCGATCTCGTGCGTTCGTGATCACCGTGTCGTTTGCCCGGAATCCGCGATCCCGGCGAGGACGCGGCGCAAGCCGTAGGAGAACTGTTCGGCCGGGCTCAGGTCGACGGCTTCGGTCATGCGCGAAACCCGGGGATACGCACCGCTTTCGATGACCTTGCGCATGTAAGGGGCGACCGCGGCGCGCCACTGTTCCTCGGTCTGACCGGTGCGCCGTTGAGTCTGCTTCTCCGCGAGTTCACGCATGACCGCGCCGCGCACGAAGTCCCTGATCAGTCCGACGGCTGAAGCCGCGTCGGCGATATCGGAGGTGAGCGGGGCAGCCGCGGTGAGGGCGTGTTCCAGTCCGCGCAGCCAGTTCGGGCCGAGCAGTGGCCGGGTGGCCAGCAGCGGGGCGAGCCAGGTGTGGCGAAGCCACAGCGCGCGCTCGTGGTGGGCGTACGCGTCGAGGTCGGCGCGCCAGTCTCCGGTCAGCGGCGCGTGGTCGTCGTGCACCGCGTCGGCCATGAGATCGAGTAGGTCGTCGCGGCTGTCCACGTAGCGGTAGAGCGTGGTCGTGCCGGTCGACAACTCGGCCGCGACGCGGCGCATCGACAGCGCGTCGAGTCCCTCGGCGTCGGCGATGACGACCGAGGCGTCCACGATGCGTTCCACGCTCAGCGCCTGCCTTTTCGGCTGGTACGGCTCACGTTCCCAGATAAGCGGCATGTTGCAGAGTCTACCTAATCGGGTACAGTGTTCCCATGCATGGGAACACTGTACCCACAGATGTATTGATCGCCGGCGGCGGATCGGTCGGGCTGATGCTCGCGGTGCTACTGCGCCACCACGGCATCGAGCCCCTGATCGTCGAGGAGAAGCCGGAGCTCTCGCCCCACCCCCGCGCCACCGGCATCGGGTCACGGTCGGTGGAGATCCTGCGCGAGGTCGGCCTGGATCACGCCGTCAACGAGGCCGCGGTCGACTTGCGGGCAGGCAAGATCCGAGGACGCACGCTCGCCGAGGCCGACTTCACCGACACGCAGTGGAAGACGGAAAACGCGGGCGAGCTCACCTACACACCGGCCCGGATCCGCGGCACCTGCGCACAGAACCGGCTCGACCGCGTACTGATCACCGAGGCCGGACACGTGGAGTTCGGCGTCGCGCTCGACTCGTTCGAACAGGACTCCGACGGCGTCACGGCGACCCTGTCGGACGGGCGTGCCGTGCGGGCGCGCTACCTGGTGGCGGCCGACGGGGTGCGCAGCCGGATTCGACAGATCCTCGGCACCGGCCTCACCGGCCCCGGCGTGATCGGGCACGAGACCGCCAGCATTCTGTTCGACGCCGATCTGCGTCCGCGCACGCCGTTCGCCATGTGCAATATCGAACATCCGGACGCGACCGGGCTGCTGGTGACCGTCGACGGCGCACGCGAGTGGGTGTTCCTCACCCGTCTCGACACCGAGCCGACTCCCGAACTCATCCGCACCGCGGTCGGCGACCCGTCGATCGAGGTGGAGATCCGCAGTGTGATGCGGTTCCGAGGACGCGGCCAGGTGGCCGATCGGCTCTCCGTCGGGCGGGTCTTCCTGGTGGGCGACGCGGCGCACGCGATCCCCCCACTGGGCGCGTTCGGATTGAACACCGGCATCGCCGACGCGCACAATCTGGCATGGAAGCTCGCGCACGTGCTGCGTGGCGACGCCGAGCCCGAACTGCTCGAGACCTATCACGCCGAACGCCATCCGGTGGCCCTCATGACGATGGAACAGGCGCACCTGCGGTTCAACGATCCCTCCCTGCACTGGGGCAAGGACATGGCAGAGGCACGCAGGGCAGCGGGGGCGATCAACGCGCCGGTGGTGCACATGGGCTACCGGTACGGCGGCGCGGAGCTCCCCTCCACCGAGGACGTCACCCTCGACCTCGACGGATCGCCGGGGTCGCGCCTGCCGCACATGTGGGTGAGCGACGGTGTCTCGACGCTGGATCTCGTCGGATCACAGTGGTGTGTACTCACGGCCGATCCCGTTGTGAGAACCGATATTCCGGTACATGTCGTGGATGGTTGGCCGTACGGGACGGTGCTGGTCCGCCCCGACGGTTTCGTGAGCCGTTCGTACGGTTAGCACACCCGGCGCCGACACAGCCCACGCGGTTGGTCGATACAGTCGCGCGATGATCGACGTATCGGCGATCCGATGATGCCCACTGCGTTCGAGGACATGGAACTCGACGGCGACAAGTCGAGTGTGCCCGCGAAGGCCGCGCATGTACTTCGCTGGATGTGTTCCAGGAGGTCCGGAGAGTGATTCCCGAACGGGCGTGCCCGACTACTGATGTCGAGCGGCGTGAGCATTTCGAGCGCGCGTTGGCCGAAGCCCAGCGTGGCAGGGTTCCGACCGGACTCGTTCTTGCCCTCGAAGTCGTGGAGGCGCTGCAAAGCATCAAGGCTGCCGGGCCGAATGCACCGAAAGAGCTGCTGGCACAGGCCCGGTCGCTGTTCGATGACCAGTTGAGCGGCGAACTTCAGGGCGCCTTCCGAGAACGGATGCGTCACCGCCGCGAAGCAGGCGGAATCCGGCCAGATTCAGGATCCCGCTAGAGATTGATCTCGACGAGCCATATGGATGGGAGCGGACAACCTCGATCACGTCGGCGGTTAGTCCAGGGTGTGGTCGGTCCGCCTCGTATGGAGGGTGGCTCGGCGTGCGGCGGCGCGGGCGCTGCGACGTTCACGGCTGTCCGCGGTGCGGCGACTGTTCGATTCCCTCGGCGCCCGAATCGCTTCCGGGGTCTCGGATCGGTCTGGCCCACGGAGACGATCCAGCACCCAGTACACGGGGGTGGCGACCGCTTCCCACAGGAACCACGCGAGTACCAACAGGAGGAAGCCTGCGGCGACGAGCAGCCGTGGGTCGATCCCGAACGCGAACTCTCCCAGAATCTTCAGGCCGAACATACCGATTTCCCCCCGAGACGGGCGCGGTCGCGCCGCGCCGATGACAACCAGGGGATGTTACAGCCATCTCGCCCGGACGGCCCGCCGTGGTAGGCGGGCACGTTTCGCGACGGCACGGCGATCGAGTAGCACCTGCCGACATCAAAGAATCGGCCGTGATGTTCCGCCCGGCCGAATGCGGACAGGGTCTGCCGTCCCTACATCGGTGCCTGGAAACCGCCGATCTTCTGTTCGAGCAGTTCGGCCAGCCGTAACAGGGTGCGGTCCTCGAACATCGGACCGATCAGCTGCACCCCCACCGGCAGCCCTTCGGGAGACCGGCCCGCGGGGATGGCGGTGGCGGGTAGGCCGGGCATGGTCGCCAGACCGGCCAAGGCGAGCTGGTCGAAGTACGGGTGCTCGACGCCGTCGATGTCGATGTGTCGGCTCTCCAGAGCGCCGTTGTGGTCGTGCGGGAAGGCGGGAGTGGGCGTGATGGGGCACACCACGACATCGAACTCGGCGAAGAGCTGCCGCCAGCCGTGGCGGTGGAGTTCGCGACGGTTGTTCGCCTCGACCCAGTCGCGGTGGCTGAGCACCATGCCGCGCAGCCGTGCCGCATCCAGGCTCCGGTCGTCCGTGCTCAGGGCGGCGGCGCGGGTGCGTAGCTGTTCGTACACGTCGACGGAAATACCCGCGGCGGCGTGCGACAGCACCAGCAGCATGTAGAGCGTCGCCGCTTCGGTCTGATCGGGCAGCAGCGGACTGCGCCGTTCGACGCGGGCGCCCTCGTCGACGAGCGCCTCGGCCACCCGGTTCACGCCCGCCCGCACCGCCGATCCGGTCGGAATGAGCGGATGGTCCTCGATGATCAGGACACGGAAGTCCGACAATCGCTCGTGGCGCGCGGGCGGCAGGTCGAGGTGGTAGGCGACGCCGCGGGTCAGCAAGTCCGGTCCGGCCATCACGTCGAGCAGCAGCGTGAGGTCGCGGGCGGTGCGCGCCATCGGTCCGACGACAGCGAGGTCGAGGTCGGTCGGCAAGCCCGGTGCGGGCGGCGCGACCATGCCGCGGGTCGGCGCCAGACCGAGTGTCGGCTTGTGCGCGTAGACGCCGCAGAAATGCGCGGGGGTGCGCAGTGAACCGGCGAGGTCGGAGCCGATGGACAGCGCGCCGAACCCGGAGGCAAGGGCCGCCGCCGAACCGCCGGACGACCCACCCGACGTGCGAGTGTGGTCCCACGGATTGTTGGTGGTGCCGTAGATCTCGTTGAAGCTCTGGATATCTCGCAGCATCAACGGCACATTGGTCTTACCGAGGATCACCGCACCGGCGGCCTTCAGCCTCGACACCTGTACCGCGTCCTCGGTCGGCACGTGGTCCGCGTGTTGCGGCATGCCCCAGGTCGTAGGCAGCCCGGCCATGTTGTAGGACTCCTTGACCGTCACCGGAATACCGAGCAGCGGCTGATCCTCACCGCGGGCGAGCGCTTGGTCGGCACGACGGGCGGCGTCCCGCGCACGGTCGAAGTCCGGTACACAGATCGCGTTGATCACCTTGTCGTCGCGCTCGATGCGGGCGATCGCCTCGTCGGTCAGTTCCAGCGAGGTCACCTCACCGGCACGCAAAGCCGCCGAAAGCTCCTCGGCCGATCGAAGATTCCACTCCATGAATTCGACGCTACTAGCGTGCCGCGGAGGCCATGAAATGTGGCTTCGCACAACGGGAAAGTCGAGCAGTCCACCTGCATCGGTGAAGTCACGCACTCGTTCTGCCATCGAAGGCCGCTGACGGAGCCATGCACACGACACCGGCCGACACGCATGGATCGGGCATGTGCGGATGGCCTGCTCGTCACACCTCGACGAGGTCATCGCTATCGTGAACGACAAGGCTGGCACCCGGTCGCGACCGGACCCACCTGGCAGAGTCGACTCGCGAAGCGGAAAGAACGGCGTCGGATCATGGCAGAAGACCTGACCGTGACCCGAGCGCTGGTGATACCCGCGCCCGAGTTGCGCGAGCGGTTCTCCCGGTCGTCCGGTCCCGGCGGACAGCACGTCAACACCACCGACAGCCGGGTAGAGCTGTCGTTCGACCTCGCCAACTCCCCCTCGGTGCCGGAACTGCTGCGCACCCGGATGCTCGAGCGCCTGGGCACCCGCCTGGTCAACGGGGTACTCACGATCGCCGCATCCGAGCACCGCGCACAACTACAGAACCGCGCGGCCGCCCGCGAACGCCTGGCCTCGCTACTGCGTGACGCCGCTGCCGCCCCGCCACCTGTCCGCCGCGCCACCAAGCCCTCGCGCGGCGCGAAGGAACGACGCATCTCAGCGAAGAAGCGGCGCGGCGTCACCAAACGCAACCGCCGCATCTCCCCCGACGACTGACCCGACAGAAGTGCCCTCCACCGCCGGCCGACGACGGGCCGGAACCCTTCGCCGCTGCGGGCCAGCAGCGACGAATTGTCGATCAGTGTGACGCGGGTGGGATGCTCTGCTCGTACTGAAAGACGTTGTGGGGGTCGTACTTCGCCTTGATCCCACGCAGCCGCTCGAAGTGCGGGCTCCCCCAGTAGGCGGTCGCCCACCCCTGCATTCCGACGTTCGGCACGTTGACGTAGGCGCCGTCCACGTAGGGCCGCAGCGCCTGACTGAACTCGGCGGTCCATGCCTGGGCCTGTGCGGTCAGCGGGTCGCCGACGCCCGGCTGTGTGGAACGAGTCCCCCAGGCCGCGCCGATCTCGCCGTAGAAGAGCGCGTCGCGGTGCGCGAACGCGGTGCCGCCGGGGGGCTCCCGCCCGATCGCCCCACCGAAGGCATCGACGAAGTAGTTGCTCTCCTCGGTCGGAGCGTTTCGCATGAAGTCGCCGATGATGTCGATCGCCTCCTTCGGGAACGTCGCTTTGACGAACTGCGAGAAGAACTTCCAGTTCGCGGGCTCTTGGTCGAGCGGGGCCTGGGCTGCCGCGAAGAAGTCGCCCCAGTTACCGACCCGCACCGTGACATCGGGCGTGCCGGCCGACAGGATGGGAGCCAGCATCTCCGTGGCCTGGGCCGCTGTCCCGTCCGCGAGCCACGCGGACAGCAGGATCTGGGACTTGCGGATCTCGAGTTCGGATCCCAGACGGCTGTCGGCGGACGGCACCGTACGCTGCCACGCATCGAAGACCCCGTACAGGTCCCCGAGTTCGTCCCATGTCGCCTGCACATAGGCGAGATGCTCGAGCGGATGCACTTTGTAGGTGAGTTGTGTGACGATCCCGAAGTTGCCGTTTCCCGCCCCGCGAAGTGCCCAGAGCAGGTCCGAGTTGTGCTGCGAGTCCGCGTTGATCACCTCGGCGCAGTCGTGACCCGACGCGACGACGACCTCGGCCGCCAGCAGGCTGTCACAGGCCATGCCGAGCCAGCGGTTGAGGGGCCCGAGGCCACCGCCGAGCGTCGCGCCACACAGGCTCACGCTGCCCTCGCTCCCGGTGGTGACCGCGAAATTCTGCTTCGCGAGCGTCGTCACCGCTTCCAGTTGGGTCAGTCCGGCGCCGACCGTCGCGGTATGGGCGTCAGGGTCGATCTGCACCGATTTCAGCTGGCTGACGTCGATCACGAGGCCGTTGTCGATGTTCGACCAGCCTTCGAGGGCGTGGCGGCCGCTCCGCACCCGCAGCGCGATGTCGTGCTGCCGCGCCCACGTCAGGGCGTTCACCACGTCCTGGGTTTCCTGCGCGAAGACGATGGCCAGCGGGTAGTGAGAAAAGAGCTGGTCCCAGCCGAGTCGCGCATCGGTGTACGACGCGTCATCCGGGCGGACGATGTGGCCGGTGAGCGTCGCGGGCGGGCATCCCGGGCTGCTACTCGGGTTGTCCGCGGGCATAATGCCCGGGGCGCTCGCGTCCGCGACATCCGGCGTGTCCGCGGCCGCGAGGCCCGACACAACGACGGCTCCGGCGCCGGCAGCCGCCGACGCCCGCAACAGGTCACGGCGAGAAAGATCGCTCAAGGTCCAGATCCTCTCGATCGGGCTACGCCGGTACCCGGCCGCCGAGGGACTCTTTACCCTCCAGCCGCCGGGTGATCCTTGGTTGTCGACTCCCGCACGATAACGGGGTGACGTGGCGGCGCGTCCCGACACGCCAATCGAGGACGATGACGAGACCCGAACGAGGTTCACGGCGGTGTCGGCGTCGACCGCTGCCCGCGTCCACCGGTTCCGGCTCGGCGACCGGTGCGGCGGACGCGCGAGGCAGGAGCAGCAGGGCAGCCACCGCGGCGCAGCCGACGATCACGGCGGCGACGGCGAACGCCGTGTTGTAGCCGGTGACCGTGGCCCTCGCCACGCCGCTGGCATCGACCCTGATGGTCGACCGACTCGCCACCGAATGGAGCAGCTTCGCACGCACTTTCGCGAAGGAATTCGACTGCCGAATCGACTTCGCGCATGTCGACGACGTCGACGCGGCTTACATCCTGGACACCTGCGCCGAGGGCGGCCCGGTATTCCTCACCGCCACCGACATGGCCGATCCGTCCGACCCGCGCCTGCACAGCATCGAACTCGTCGACCCGATGCCCGCCTACCCGTGGTCGCTCATCTGGCGGGCCGACGAGGCGGACAAGCGGATACTCGCGGCGATCCGCACCCTGCGCACACTCAGCGACACGCACCTGCACGGCTACTCCCCCGGGCTCCGACGACGTCCACCTGAACCAGCTGCTGCTACCGGTATAGATCTGCGACCATGCGCCGACCGTTGAGCCTCCATGATCACCCGGGTGTCGGCTGTGCGAGGGTGTCCGCGGCGGGACCGGCGACGATGGCGGGTGCTCGACCGATGAGGGAGTCGTCGGTGAGGGCTTCGACCATGAACAGGGCGAAGTCGACGCGGCGGGTCAGGTTCGAGGCCAGGGCCGGGTCGCCGACATGGTCGCGCCAGATCGGAAGTCCTTGGCTCGGGCCTTCTTCCAGGTCGCTGCCGCGTACCACGGTCCAGCGGGTGTCACTGGCGAAGATCAGATCACACGCGCGCACCTGGTCGTTCAGGTCGGCGACGCGAACGATCCTGGCGAGCGATCCGAACACCGCGACGAACGCGCGGAGTCTGCGGGTGTAGCGATCCTGCCCGTCGAGGGTGATGTGCCAGCCGCACGAGAACACGAGCCGAGCGTCTCGGCGGGCGTGGTCGAGTACCGCTCGCGCGGTCCCCGAGGAATAGTCGCGCATTCCCCACGGGACGAGCACGGTCAGCACGCCGTCGCAGCCCTCGACCGCGTCGGCGATCACGGCCGGGTCGTCGGTCTGGCCGGGCACGATCCTGATCCGGTCGGCGAATCGGTCGAGTTTGGCGACACTGCGTTCCCGGCAGACGCCCACGACGTCGTAGCCACGGGTGAGGGCGTGTTCGATCATGTACTGCCCGAGGCTCCGACGATGCAGACCCGCATCGGTCGGGTGTTTTCGCTGTGAGTGTTCCGGTCCGCTGTCATGGCTCCCACTTCTCCGATCTCCCTTACGTCATAAGGGAGCCTTACGAGATAAGCTAGCCTCAATCTTTCGTGGGGCTGACGTGCTGGCCTGAGCGGGTTCGGATTGGTATTTCGATCGTAGTTTCCCGATTGTGGGTGCGGCAGTCAGCCCGCGCAGCGGGCTGACTGCCGGGTTCCACGGACCTCGGGAGGGTTGGTTTCCTTGGTTGTCGGGACGGTGGAATGGCTGGTCATCCTGGTTGCAGGCGTGCCGCGGCGGTGGTGAGTAGTTCGGTGAAGGGTGCGTGGCGGGCGAGGTGGAGTCGGGTTCTGCGGGCGTGACGGGCGATGCGTCCGGCGGCGGAGAACACGCGTAGCCGTAGGGTTTTGGGTTCCCAGCGGCGTGCGTGGTGGTCGTGGAGGGCAAGGGTTTGCATCCATGTGGTCAGGTCAAGGGCGAGCGCGATGAGTGCGAGCCAGATGCGGTTGGCGTCGAAGGAGTGGAACGGCAGATTCCGTAGTCCGGTGTCCTTGGCGGCGCGTATGCGGTCCTCGCAGCGGGCGCGGCGGCGGTGGCGCAGTTCCAGATCGGGGAGTTGACCTCGGCGGGTATTGGTCACGAACGCGGTCAACCTGAGTCCGTCACGGTCGGTGAACCGCAGTTGGGCACCGGGATGGGGGCGTTCCTTCCGCACGATCAGCCGCATGCCCGGTGGCCATCCGGACAGGTCGGTGAGGCCGGTGACTTCCACGACCCAGGCGCCGGGCCGGACCTGGCCGTCGGCATCGTAGGCCGGGGTCCAGTCACGGTCGGTGAGGTGGGTGTCCATGGCTTCGACGATGTCGTCGGTGAGGGTGAACCCGATCGAGTATTGCAGTCGGCGGCGGTGGCAGTAGTCGAGGAACTCATGGGTTCCACCACCGGAATCGGTGCGCACCAATACCTTCCGTCCGACCCGCCATGAAGGCTGCCATGGCATTTGGGCGAGGGCGTCGGACAGGACTCGCTTGTGGTCTGCGGCGGTATTGGAACCGGCGTTGCCCGGGCGCAGCATTACCGCGGCGGGTTCCCCGGTCCCGTCCGGGCCGTGGTCGATGAACGACCACAGTGAATGGAACCCGAAGCCACGTTTGAATGTCGGTGCCGCACCCTGCTTCTCCGAGTGCGAGTCGGTCAGGGTGGCATCGAGATCGATGATCAACGGAGTATCGATGCCGATCCGGTGATCGGGGGCGTCGGATCCGGCCAGGGTCCAGGCTCGGGCGCGAGCGTCGGCACGGGCCGAAGCGATAGCAGCCAACACTTTCGGCGCCTCGGCCGCCAGAGTGGAGATCGTGCGCGACACGGTCGGGTCCGAGGCCACCGAACCGAACACCCCCGGTTCGGCCCTCAACAACGCCAGATCCGCGGCGCAATCACCACCGATCGCGAGGCAGACCGCCAGATCGAGCACGATCTTGCCGGGATCGTGGATAGTCATCGACTTGCGCCACGGCCTCAACTTTTCCGATAAACCGCCGGTCAACCCGATCTTCTCGGCAGTGCGCAGCAGTAGCGTCGCACCTGCGTGTGACACCACGCCCGAACCTTCACCATCGATACCCAGCCGCGGATACGGCGATATAGACTCACTCACCAGAAAGGTGCTCCAGACCCTCGAGAAATTCAACTGTCGCAAGTCGAATTATCGCAGGTCAGAGCACCTTTCGCCATTCCTGCCGCAGGTCAGAAGCTATTTCCATGACTGGGCGAGGCTAGACTTACAAGGTAAGGCCGTCAAGAGGCGGCGTTCGAAGGTTGCGAAGGGTGGCATGACGGAAGAATCGAACGGCGATGTCGGACACAGGATTCCACTCAGCAGGCAGCGGGTCGTGCTGACCGCGGTCGCGGTCGCCGACGAGGTGGGCGTCGAGGCATTGACCATGCGCAAGGTCGCCGATCGTCTCGGAGTCGAGGCGATGTCGCTGTACCACCACCTCAGCGGTAAGTCCGCGATGCTGGACGGCATGGTCGACGCGGTCTTCGCCGAGATCGACCTGCCCGATCCGAACGCGGGCTGGCGAGCGGGGCTGCGACAACGCGCGGAGTCGGTCCGTGCCGCGCTGCTACGGCATCCATGGGCCGTCGGCTTGGTGGAATCGCGAGCCCACCCCGGTCCCGCCACACTGCGCCACCACGATTCGGCGATCGGCGTCCTGCGCGAGGCCGGTTTCTCCATGCCCATGACCGCTCACGCGGTGTCGGTTCTCGACAGCTACATCTACGGCTTCGTCCTGCAAGAGATCAACTTGCCGTTCAACAGCTCCGGGGACATCGAAACCGTGGCCAACGACATCCGCAACGCGATGCCCGTCGACGAATACCCGCACCTGTCCGCGTTCATCACCGAACACGCACTCCAGCCCGGATACGCCTACGCCGACGAATTCACCTACGGACTCGACCTGATCCTCGACGGCCTCACCGCCCGGATGACCCACCTCGCGAGCCCCGACAGCCGATGAGCCGCCAACCGGGAGACATGGAATCGCCGGAGAACAATTTCTATCGGCACCTCGTCGACCAGTACCGGCATCAGACCAGCACGGGTCAGCGCGCCCGACCGGCGCACGACCACCGCGATACTGCACAGACCCGAAACCTGCGAGTTCTCCGGACGGACAGCCGGTCCACTTCTGGAACGCGTCTCGACGGACACTGCGCCTGCCGGTTTCCAGACCCCGGCCACCGCCTACGGTCCCGACTTCGTTCTCGAAGTGGCCGGCGTCCAGCGGATCGAGACGCCGTGCAGCGTGGTCGCCCTATCCCGATCAGTGCTGTCGGGGGCCGTCCGGTCGGACGCGGCGCACATCGTCATGGGCGCCACTGCGGATCGTTGTCGTCGCGGGTGCGGATGGGCGCGACTTGGCTGTGACGAGCGGACGGACCGCCCTCCGGGTAACCGCTCCCGATGTCGACACCGGACCGAGCGCGGCGGGAGTGGGGATTCGATACTGCATGGCGCGGTAGAGATTTCCCGACAGCGCCCACGTGGACACGATCATCGCGAACGTGCCCGTCGATCCGTCGGGGTTCTCGAATCTCGAGGACGGATGGACGTAGCAGCCGTACAGGCGCTCTTGGATGTCGTATGTCCCGGATCCCTGTTCCGCCCCCACACCGGATTGGTGTGCGGCGCGGTATGCCAATTGATGTATTCGATCGGGCCGTAACCGACGCGGACGAATGCCTGGTACGCGCCCGCGTCGAATCCGGACAGTACCCAGTGGTTCTGGATACGCCGCAGGCAGATTTCCCCCAATCTCGTTCCAGGGGGCAGGATCTCGTCGGCATCGCCCTTGCCCCACTGCCAGGAGCCGTCGCGGTACTGCCAGGCGTCCCAGGAGTACGGATCCTCGATCGCCGTGGCGGTTTCGGCGACGCGCCACATCGAGGCGTTCTTGTCGCGGGCCAGTCCGCCTGTGCCGATGATGTAGATATAGCCCTCACCTCCGCGTTCCCAGGTGACCATCGTGCGGCGACCGCCGGAGTATCCGGTGGACCAGCGTGGTGATCCGTCGGGCAATTGGTGCGTGCCCAGCGCGATATACCAATGCTGGCCCAAATCGTCGGAGTACCACATTTCGCACCGGATCTCGTTGCCGAGGCCGTTGGCCACCATGCCCCAGAGATAGATGCGGTCGCCCACGCTGATGGCGTCGGTGGGCAGGATCGTGGTGAACTCGCCGTTGTTGTGCGGGTAACTCCAGAGCTGCTTTCTGTTGCCGGGCGAGGACACGAACCCGATCGGCATACCGACCGGGGTGTCGTTCGCGATGGTGAGGACCGGCGAGCGCCAATCCGCTCCGCTACCGACGGCCGGAATGGTCCCGTCGAACGTGTCACCCCAGAGGTAGCCGATCCGGCCGTCGGGCATCCGGAACGGGATAGCGAGGTCGCTGCCACCGATCCGGCCGATTGGCGAGGGATTCAGATTCTTGATTTTGGGCATGGTTCGGCCCCTTTCATATCCATGATGAAATCGCCGGGTTCGCTGGGAACCCGAGCGCTGAAATTCGGCAATTCGATTCCGCGCCGCTACCGGCCCGTGCCCTCACCGACCGTTCCGACGTGCCGATAAGAGTTCACGGCGCAAGAAAACAGCGGCTGACATGACGGTTCATCCGAGCTGCGAGCCGAGCGGCGATGACGCGATTTCGCCGATCACTCCCGAAAGCCTCGGCGCGCGCAGAATCAGTGACAGAAGGAAGAATCCCCGTCATTCGCCGGCCTGCGGGAAGCGTTCACCGCCTCGTAGGTCGAGTTCCCACCGTCCGACACGCGAGGACCACAAAATGGTTCCCCCGCATCCCCCGCACCGCCGAAGCACTCCCCCGAGGCCACCGAACAGCTCTCCACCCGAATTTCGAATACCGCCTTGTCCAGGCATATCGTCCCCCTGAAAGTATTGTGATTCGTCCATCCGTTGGGCCCCGACGCCGAAGGATCTCGACCTCCCCCACCCCGCGTATCTTCAGCACAACCGAAGCGTTACAGCGATATTCGAAAATGGTGATTCGTGAGCTTCGCCGACCAGGCATAGTTCCAGGATCGAGGACATCGCGCCGTCGGGGCTCGAACCGATGCGAACTGCCGCCGGTCCGCCGGATCTCAGAACCACTCTCGCCAGCGGGCGATCACTGGGAGTGTCACGATCGACGCCATGGGCGACCGAAGCGGGACACGACCTCGTCGACGAACTCCTGGATGGCGGCCTGCCCGTCGAAAGGCTCTGACCGCCGCCTGCGGGTCTGGTGCTCGTCGACCCGACGCCGGAAGCGGCTCCGATCTATGACGATCGGACCAAAACCGCCACGAAGACCGACCGCATCCTCGCAGTACAGCAGCGACTCGCGCTCTGCCCACCGCTGATGCAGGCCCTGACCCGCTCACACGGACGCCTGCTCTCCACCGATACCTACGCCGCCATGCTGGCCGAGGACTTCACCCCCGCGGCCCGCGCCCGAACCCGACACGAGATCACCGCCGTCGCCACGGCGATCGACGAATTCCGCCGCCGCCCATCACAACTGCCGAACCCCGTCACCGTGCTGTCCGTGACCAGGGCCGCGCGCCACCACGCCCGCAATCTCGACGTCATCCGCGAATATCACCGCCGCTACGCCGAGCAGATCGGGGCGAGATTCAACGAATGCGATTCCGAGCACATCGTGCCCGCCGAACAACCCGCCCATATCGCCGCGGCCATTCATCGACTGGTGAACTCCGCGTAGCCGGTTATCGTCCCCGACCGTCGGTGACGACGACCGGCCACGGACCCAAACACCAACCGATGCCTCGAAACACCGGATCAGGGTGGATGTATCGCCGTCGCGGGTGGGGCCGTAGGTACTTCCGGCAGCCGCCTCGTTCGACAAGGTGTCTGTTCGGCGACTAGCGCGCGAGGCCATCGCGGACGATGACCAGCAACCGGTCGGCCTGTGGAGGGTCCGCCGCCGCGCGTCCGATTCCGTTGGCCGAAGCGAGCAGGTCGGCCACATCGAGGTCGGCCTTGATCGCGCCCGCTTGCTGCGCCCGGCGCAGCAGATCGGCCGCAGCGGTGTGCATCGTCTCGTGCCATTCCCGGTACAGCGCGGAACGCTGCCCGGCCTCGTCATCCGGAATGGCAAGGGGCAGTCGTCCTGTCGTGGAGACATGCGCGATGAACGCGCGCAGCCAGACAAACAACGCATCGGCAGGCGAAAGATCCTCGAGCAAGGTCCGGCCCAACTCCCCCAACCCGGTGACCTCCTCGGCGTAGACAGCGATGACCATGTCGCGGCGAGTAGGGAAATGGCGGTACATCGTCGCATTCCCGACCCCGGCGCGGCGGGCGATCTCGTCCAGGGGTGCGGTCACGCCGAGTTCGTCGAATACTTCCCTCGCGGCCGACAGGACCAGCTCGTAGTTGCGGCGCGCATCGGCGCGCCGTGGTCGGTCGGCCATCGTTCTCCTTGCTAAGTGGGGTACCCCCCGGTTAGTCTAACGACCACTAAACGGGGAGGTCCCCGATTATGAGAGAGGTCGTCGAATGCTGGACATCACCGCGGCGGATCGAATCGCGATACACGAGACGATCGCGCTGCACGGACATGTGGCCGACGACCGCGACTGGGATCGGTGGGACGAGCTGTACACCGACGATCTGGTACTGGACCTGGAAGACTTCGGGTTCGGCACGATCTACGGCATCGCGGCGCTGCGGAAAATGGCCCGCGACAACCAGGATGACCCGTCCCAGCCGCTCGGGCATCACGTCACCAACATCGTTCTGACCGCACACGTTAGCGACCGGGTGCGGGCGCGCTCCAAGGGGCTGGCGGTCAATGCGGACGGGACGAGCGGGACTGTCGTCTACGAGGACACGCTCCGTCGGGAACCACAGGGTTGGCGTATCTGCCACCGGAGGATCCTCGCGCGCCGCGCACCCGTGCAGCCCTGATCGAATACTCACACCGAATACGCTGGTGCGAACAGCATCCGCTCATCGGCAACAGAGGATCGCTCGGCTGCTGTCGACACGAAAGGTCCGGATAGCGGACTGGAACACCTTGGGGCTCCAGTAGAACTCGCCGGATTTCGGTTCGAGCCCTATCCGGGGACCGAACTGACTCGGTTCTGGTCCACTACGACGTTGGCGACCCAGCGGCGATCTCCGACGACCCGGGCGGCTCCGTCCTGGATATCTGGACGGTCCGGTTGTGCCGGCGGTCTCCGCGTGTTACGTGTCGAACAACTGAATGTGGATGTAGCGACTCCCCTGATCTCGTTCATCCACGATAATTATTCGATACACCGATTTGCCGTCGGAGCCCCGGTATTGGTCCTCGGCTCGCAGGATCGACGGCGAAGTATCGAGCGGAGGTCCCGCAATGGTGGTTTCGGCGACCCTGAAGACAACTTTGACCAGCGGCGCGGAGAAGTTCGATGCCCGCAGCAGCTGCTGGACACCGTCCGGGCTTGTCGACAACGCGAGCTGATACAGAGTGTCCCGACCGAGGTAGCGTCGAATGTCAGGGGTGTCCGCCCGGGAGAATAATTCAGCGCGGACGAGATACTTTCGATGAGATCGGTCATACCATCCTGTCTGGATTTTGCCGCTGCCTTCAACAAATCGACAGCTGAGAGAATTTCGGACCTGTACGACTCCCGCATGGGATGGTCCGTCAGCAGAGCCCAAACTCCCACGGGGAGCGTCAGCCCGACAAACGTCATCGGCCGCGTGAGATCGTTGCTCAGCCCGACCGCCTGGTTGTACACCAAGCGCTCGAGGCAGGTGCCCGCATTCTGGACGGTTTTCGACACCGCATACAGGTCCCAGCTGCGCACGGCAATCGCGTCCCCGAGCAGGCCCGCCATGCCGCCGAAGGCTTGTGCGCCCGACCTGGTCCAACCTGTTTGCAGCCAGGTGGTTCCGCCGAGGATATTCTCCGACGTCGCATAGTCATTTACCCCCAGCTGAACCCTGCCAGGGTGGGCATATCGACCTCGAGTCTATCCACGACGCCCCTCGTCTCCCCGCCTCGTTGGCCTGATCACCACGCTGCATCGATTCCCTCGATAGACCCTGACACGGAAGACATGACTATGAAAGCCGACCGAATTGGGGGCAATCCTCGAGAATGGCGTAGCTCAATCGGTGCCCCGCGCCAGCACTCCGGCCCGCGGGCCGGGCGGAGAATCCGCGCAAGGTGTGTCCCTCATATATGGCAGCCGCACGGTCCGGCCGCCGATCGACGGGGAAGCTACCTGCTCGAGCCATGGATCGGTGGCCTCGACCACTACGACGAAGCGGGCATTCCGAAAGCGGTTGCGAGGAAGTATTTCTCGTGGACCCGGGTTGGCAGGCACACTGCTCGACTGCACCCTGGCCGAGCGGCCGCAGACCTCACTCTGCTTGTTGTCCGGCCGGGCGCCTACGTCGGGGTTGACATAGTCCTCGACCGCGACGCTGTTCCAGGGCAGGGGCAGGCCAGCGACGACTGCGTTCTCGTCGCGGCGCCGGCCGCGGACGAAGAAGCGCAATGCAGGCCGGCCGTCGCTCCCGCTGTCCGCCTGGTCTCTATCACACCACCCGGGCCGGACCAACCAGACTGCGCCTCAACAGATCTCACACCGCGATCGCACCGGCAATCGCGTCAGCCCTCTGACATGAGAGGTGTTTTCCCGCCGGTGCACGTCGCCACCGATCAGGGCCAGTTCGGGTAGGTGGCAGAACAGGTACTCGAGCGCGATCTCGGCCTGCGCGTTGGCCAGCAGCGCGCCCAAGCACCGGTGAATCCCGTGTCCGAACGCGAGCTGGCCCGCACCGGAGCGAGTCAGATCGAACTCGTCCGGCCGGGGGAAGACCGCGGGGTCGCGGTTGGCCGCGCCCAGGCACAGCAGCAACCGATCGCCCGCCGCGATCGCAGCGCCGCCGATCACGGTATCGGTGGTGGCCAGCCGTGTGGTCGATTGCAGCGGCGGGTCGTAGCGCAATGTCTCCCGCACGGCCGCTACGGCCAGGCTCGGGTCGCGACGCAGCCGCGCGGCCTGATCCGGATGCCGCAACAAGGCCAGCGCACCGTTGCCGATCAGCGAGGTGGTCGTCTCCAGCCCTCCGACGAAACACATGACGCAGACCGAGACCAGTTCGTCGTCGGTGAGCGACTCACCCCCCGCGGTGCGCGCCGCGAGCAGGCCGCTGATCAAATCCGGGCCGGGATCGCAACGGCGCTCGGCCAGCACGTCGCTCAACGCTTCGACGAACTGATCGGCGGCTTCGTCGGCGCGGTCGAAATCCGCCGCCGTCATCGTCCCCGGATCGAGCAGGCGCCAGATATCGCGGGTCCACGGGCCGACCCTGTCGTACAGCGTTCGCGGCAGCGCCATCCAGTCACACAACACCCGCACCGGCAAGCCTGCCGCGAAATCGGTGATCACATCGAATCCGTCGGCCGGATCGACAGCGCGCAGCAACTCGGCGACAACACCGGTGATCAGCGGATGAAGGCCCGCCACGGCCTGCGAGGTGAAGACGCGGTTCACCAGACCACGCAGACGCGCGTGATACGGATCGTCGGTGAACAGCAGCGACCGCTCGCCCAGTAGCTCCGTACGGGCGTTGCGCGCTCGCCCCAGCCGTTCGGCCCTCGCGGCGACCAGACGCGGGCCGTGTTCGGAACTGAACGAACTCGAGTGCAATACCTGGCGAATATCCGCGTGCGAGGTGAGCACCCACACACCCAGAAATGTGCGGTGCACCGGCTCGCTCTCGCGTAATCGGCGATACACCGGGTAGGGATCACGACGGAACTCCGCGCTGAACGGATCGAACCGAGGTCGCCGTCGAACCCGATCGCGCGTAGGGGTATGCACGACGACTGCTCCTGACGCTGCATGACAGATCGATCGACCGCTACGATACAACGTTCGACGCCCCGGTGCCGTTCTGGCGAACGGGCCACGCACGATTCCACCGCGCATTCCGTCTTCATCGACTGGCTGACCAACCTCGACGACCCGATCGCCGATACTCGAGTATCGACCTTCACGCGCCAGGCAGACCTGGGCTGGGTCGATCTCGCTGTCGGTTCCGGATATGCCCACCGCGAACCGGTGGGCATATCCGGTGTGGTTGCGGGCGGAGCTATGTCGTGGCGGTCCAACCGTTGTCGCCGCTCCACCACTCGGCGGTCCGATTGGAGCGGTCCTGCTCGATGGTACGACCGCGCAAGTATCCGGCGAAGTAGCGGTCGCCCTGATAGATACCGGTCTTCCGGTCGTGCAGCATCGGTGTCATCCCCTCGATCCGGTGTGGACGTTCAAACGATCACAGCGAAGACGTTTATGTGTCGGGCTACACCGGTGGATCGTCGCTCGATCCGCGCGGCCGCTGGGCCTGTCGATCGATGCCGGCTGCGTGGACGCCACGCCGGGGTCAGGCTTCGTGGCAGCGGACGCTGGCTGACCCATGTCCTCCACCCTCGAGTACAGCGACGCGACAGCCTCGGTGCGAGAGGTGCACCGGCAGCGCACCTCGAACTGGGGGCATGACCGCAACGACGGGCCTTTCTACCCTCACCGCTCATCGCATCAACGTGGAGGATCTCTTGTACCGTCCCATGCTGAATGTCATTGTCGGCGGCGCGCTTGCTGTCGCGCTCGCCCTGCAGCCCGCGCTCGCCGCTGCAGCGCCGAACGGAATCCCTGTGGCGCCATCGACCACCGCCTCGACCCAGATCACAGCACCATTCGACCCCGTGTGCCCCCTCTGCTTCATCCGCGAATTCATCGAAAGCGGTTCCGCGCGCTGATAACTCCGTCCGACCGGGCGAGCAGGACCTGCTCGCCCGGTTCGGGGATCAACTGGCGATCGGCTCGTCACTGACGGGTCGCGGCCGCCGCGCCAGATCGGAGACGAACACCCGTCCACATCGACGGCATCGCGCACCCGGCGCCACTCGTTCAGCCGCAGATACCTCGCTCAGACCATGACTCGCGATTTGCACTATGCACACCCGAGCACTTCCCCGCACGAAGCGAACAAATCCAGCACCCCCGCCACCATTCGAGGAACCGTTCGCGACCGAAGAGGGGCGCGCAGGTATCGGCGTGCCTCCGCAATCTTGGCCGCGCGAGGGGATCCCCGATCTGTGTACCCCGTTCGGCTCTAGCCCACTTCCGGTGGTAGTTCCGCAGAGATGACGGCGGGATGCATCGGTGAGTGTTGTGAATGTTCCTGTCGGGGCTACATTTCGGAACTAGGCATCCGTTCCCTCTACGAAGCGATGTGGGCTGATGGGAGTGCGAGATGAACGAGCCGCGAAAACGGTCGCTGCGGGTGGTGCGGTAGATATCAGGTTCTCCAACATGGCGGAGGAAGGAAAGGTCGCCTGGCGCAAGCCCACGAAACATTGGGCTCCTCGCGCGGCAATACCGGGGGTGAACAGGCGATATACAGGCGCCAGCAGGACACAACACCAGGGGGAAACGATGCGACTTCAGCGATTCGTAAACACCGCGTTCATTGTCTGCGCAGTGGCGGCGGTCGCCGCATGCGAGGGCGGCGCGACAAGTACGTCGCAGGCGGAGACGTCGCAGTCCGGCTCGACCGTCAGCTCGTCGGCGCCGCGCTCGAACACCACCGCACCGTCGGCTCCGGCATCGTCACCCCCGACAACGACCACCGGCGCCCCGGGGACACCAGCCACCGAGCCTGCGTCGACTGCCGGATCCGGCACGGTCATGCTGCGCACGGTCACCGTCGGGGGCGTCGCGGTCCCGAATGTGCCGGTGCGCCTGGCACGTTACGCACCGTGCGGTCCCGCCTCGCGGGATCTACCAGAGGGGACTCCGGAGGTCGAGCGCTGGACGGGCACCACCGACGCCGACGGGCGGAGCACGTTCACGGTGCCGGTGGGCTGCTACCACTTCGGCATGACCCCGCCGCCCGGCTCCGACCCCGTGCCGGAGGGAATGCACGCCCTCTTCGTGACGGCCGACGGCGAATCGGTCACCGGCTCGTTGCGTTTCAGGGATTCCGCGCAGGCGGCGCATTGCGATCCCCAGAGCATCGTCGGGCAGCTCGAACTCGCCGACTATCAGCGGAACGCGACCGCGACGGTGCGCGAATGCGACGGCACCTGGGCGGTCATCGCGTGGGACGTGCCCGGCGACAGCCAGCGCATCGTGTGGCGGGCGGCCTCGCGCTGGGCCACGTATGTGGTTTTCCCACACAACCGGTGCTGGACCCAGGCGAAGACCGACGGCGCGCCGGACACGCTGGAGCGCGTGGGTGCGACGATCGGCGATGTCGCCCTACGTCCCCCACACTGACCGCTACCGGACTCGACCGTGCGTCACTTCCTTTCCGGCGCGGGTGGTCAGCTGTTTGGTGGGTGGTGCGGATACTGTCTTCGCGCGGTGTGTTCTCGAGCTCGGCGGTCGACTCGAGGTGGTTCTGTCTGCCCGAAACTATCAGCGCGACAAGGTGATACCCGAGAACGGTGCGGAGTTCGAAGCGTTGCTGGAGCGTGCGGCTGGGGTGCAGGTCATGGATTTCGACGACGCCGACCGTAAGGCCCCCGCCGCCGCGAACGAAGTCATGCTCGCCGCGTGCGAGCGACTGATCGCGGTGTGGGGTGGTGACGCGGGTGAGAATTCGGGCACCGGCAGCGTGGTGGAGTCGGCTCGCGCCCGAGGAATTCCGGTCAGTGTGGTCTGGCCGGTGGGCGCCACACGCTGATGCGCACGTTCTCCTGGATCGGTGGTCCCAGGTCGCGGTCCTCGGTGTGAGATGTCCCCCCTTTCACGATCCGGTCGGTGTTGGCTATATTTGTCGACGCAGCTGGTTCGCCGGAGGCGGAGTCGAGGAGCCCCTGATCCGTCCGATGGCGTCGAAGCCCAGCGGTGTTCGCGCGCCGCGGGGTGTAGAGGGAACCCGGTGAGAATCCGGGACTGTCCCGCAGCGGTAAGTGGGAACGACAGCCGTCACCCGCACTGGGCGCATGCCTGGGAAGCGACGGTCGGTAGGACCAGCCCCGGGCACCGAACGCCGGGGTCGACCCCATTCTCGGGTCGATGCCCACGAGTCCGAAGACCTGCCCGTTGTACCGGATACGCCGTATCCGGTGGTCGTCGCCTCGTGGATTGGGCGTCACGCCCAGTGGGACCCGGGCACGGGAACGATGCTTCTCGGGCTCCATCGGCGTGCGTTCCATATTGGGTGGCGGTCCTTGCCGCTGACCATGGAGCTCATCAATGTCGAACCCGCACACGACTTTTACCGCCACCGTGCTGGGCCTTCCGCGCGTCGGCCCCAACCGGGAGCTCAAACGCGCCATCGAGTCCTACTGGGCCGGTCGCGTCGATGCCGAGGCCCTGCACGCCGTCGCGGCGAACCTGCGCGTCGCCCAGCTGACCGAAGCCCGCGAGGCCGGGCTGGATTCGGTACCGGTGGGCACCTTCTCCTACTACGACCAGGTGCTCGACACCGCCGTGCTGCTGGGCGCGCTGCCGCAGCGGGTGTCCGGGATCGCCGACGAGCTGGATCGCTATTTCGCGGCCGCCCGAGGTGATGCCGAGATCGCTCCGCTCGAGATGACCAAGTGGTTCGACACCAACTACCACTACCTGGTGCCCGAGCTGGCCGCGGATACGGCCTTCTCCCTGCATCCGGACAAGCCGCTGGCCGAATTGAAGGAGGCGCTGGCCCTCGGTGTCCCGGCCCGGCCGGTGGTCGTCGGTCCGATCACCTTCCTGAAGCTGGCCAAGTCGGTGGATGACAGCGATCTGCTGAACCGTCTGCCCGACCTGTTGCCGCTCTACGAGCGGTTGCTGGGCCTGCTCGCCGAGGCCGGTGCGCAGTGGGTTCAGATCGATGAGCCGTCGCTGGTGACCGATCTCACCGAGGCCGAACTCGCGGCGGTGCGCACCACATACCAGCGGTTGTCGGAGGTGTCGACTCGTCCGTCGATCCTGGTAGCCGCCTACTTCGGTCGGCTGGGCACGGCGCTGCCGGTGCTGGCCGAGACCGGCATCGAGGCCATCGCTCTCGACCTGGTCGCCGGTGAGGACGCGGATGTCGCTGTGGCTCGGTCGATCATGAACAAGTTGATCGTGGCGGGCGTGGTCGACGGTCACAACATCTGGCGGGTCGATCCCGACCTTGCACTGCCGCGGCTGATCGGGCTGCGCGACGCCGGTGTGTCGGTGGCGGTGTCGAGTTCGTGCTCGCTGCTGCACGTGCCCTACAGCCTCGAGCCCGAGACCGATCTGGACGAGCGGCTGCGCGGCCGGCTGGCGTTCGGGCAGGAGAAGATCGCCGAGGTCCGGGTGCTGGCCACCGCCCTCCGTGAGGGGGAGGGTGCGGTCGCGCAGGCCCTCGAGATCGCTCGCACCGCGGTGGCCGACCGCAAGGCGGATCCTCGTCTGCGCGTCGAGTCGGTACGCGAGCGGTTGGCGGGTCTGGATACCGGTGCCACGCGCCGCGCTCCGGCCGACGAGCGCCGGATCGTGCAGCAGGAGCGGTTGAAACTGCCGCTGTTGCCGACCACCACGATCGGCTCCTACCCGCAGACGAGCCGGATCCGGGTGGCCCGTGCCGAACTCCGCCGTGGCGAGATCGACCAGGCCGAGTACGACATGCGGATGCGTGCCGAGATCGCCGAAGTCATTGCGCTGCAAGAGGAAATCGGCCTCGACGTGCTGGTGCACGGTGAGCCCGAGCGCAACGACATGGTGCAGTACTTCGCCGAGCAGCTCGATGGCTTCGCCGCGACGATCAACGGCTGGGTTCAGTCCTACGGCACCCGGTGCGTGCGCCCGCCGATCGTGTACGGCGATGTGAAGCGTCCGGTGGTCATGACCGTCGAATGGATCACCTACGCGCAGTCGCTGACCCGCAAGCCGGTCAAGGGCATGCTGACCGGCCCGGTCACCATCCTGGCGTGGTCGTTCATCCGCGACGATCAGCCGCCGGCCGATACCGCCCGCCAGATCGCACTGGCCATCCGGGACGAGACGGTGGACCTGGAGGCGGCCGGAATCGGCATCATCCAGGTCGACGAGCCCGCGCTGCGCGAACTGCTGCCACTGCGCAAGGCCGACCAGGCCGCCTACCTGGACTGGGCGGTCGACGCGTTCCGCCTCTCGACCTCCGGTGTCGCCGATGCCACGCAGATCCACACCCACCTGTGCTACTCGGAGTTCGGCGAGGTCATCGGGGCTATCGCAGGATTGGACGCCGACGTCACCTCGATCGAGGCGGCCCGCTCGCACATGGAGGTGCTCGACGACCTCAACGCGGCAGGCTTCGATCTGGGCGTGGGCCCGGGTGTCTACGACATCCACTCCCCGCGGGTGCCGAGCTCCGAGGAGATCGAGAGGTCTCTCGCACTGGCATTGAAAGCCGTTCCGGCCGAACGCCTGTGGGCCAACCCGGACTGCGGTTTGAAAACCCGTCGCAACGACGAGGTGGTCGCCTCGCTGCGCAATCTCGTCGCGGCGGCCCAGGCGCTGCGCTGACGTGATACCGGGGCGCCCGAACGCGGGCACCCCGGTCATCCGGCGCATCCCTTCCAGCCCGAGGCCAACATGCACACATTTCCGCGCACGGTGACCGGCCATGCCGTCCGAACCGTCCACACCGCGTCCGCCGCTCGATCGGTCGTGGAGAATCTGCGTACCCACTCCACGACGCAGGTACCGTTCTCGGTGGAGTTGAACCCGCCACGTGACGCCGACGGCGAGGCCCGGTTGTGGCGCACCGTAAGGCAATTCGAGTAGCCGGTAGGTATCGAGGGTGAGAGTTTCCGACATGTCTCGCTCCTGTCATGGTGGCGTATACGGTCCGACAACAGTCTGGAAGGAGGGCGGGGCGGCGGTAAGGGAAGGAACTTCCTGGGAAAGCCGGTCCTACCCACCCGTAGGATCGATACCGATGACCGGCATCGTCGATGTGACACAGGAATTGGCTGCTTTCTCCTGGTAAGGCGCGAGCGCCTGGACCCGGGGGATCTCGGACTGCCCGCCCGCCGTCAGGCCAGGCGCACCCCCGGTCTGCGGCGCGAGGAAGTGGCGGAGTTGGCCGGTGTCAGCACCGACTACATCGTCCGGCTGGAACAGGGACGCGGCCTACTACCTTCCGAGGAGGTACTGGAAGCCCTGTCGCACGCGCTGCGCCTGGACGACGACGAACGCGCCTACCTGTTCGATCTGGCCCGTCGACGCCTGCCCAGCCCGGACAAACCGGTGACCGCTCCCGCACCCGAACTGGCTCGGCTCGTCGAGGATCTTTCGCCGCTGCCCGCGATGCTGGTCGACCACCGCTACGACATCCTGGTCCGGAACCGCGAAATGGCGTTGCTCGTCACCGATTTCGAACTGGTACCGCCGAGCAGGCGCGACACGATGTGGCTGTGCCTGATGGATCCGGCGATGCGGGATTTCTACGTCGAACGCGAACGCGTGATCAGCGAGGGCATCGCCGATCTGCGGGCGGCGTGGGCCGCGCATCCCGATGATCAGCGGCTCGCCGATATGCTCGCGGAACTGAGGGCCGGTAGCGAGGAATTCGCGCGGGCATGGGCCGGTCACGATGTGAAGGTGCGCGGGCGCGGCAGCAAACCCCTATGCCTCCCGATAGCAGGGCCCCTCACGGTCACCTTCGAAGTACTCGTGCCGCTACAGGACCCCGATCAGCGGGTCATCATCTACCGTGCGGCCGATCCGGATTCGCGGGCGGCGCTCGATCGGCTGGTGGCCGCCCCCGCAACCGTACGGGCGTCGCCGGGGGTGTGATCCCCTGCCGGAGTGGCGGCGTATTCGGTTGGCTCATCCGTCAGGCGAGTTCCCGAACGTCGAGGGGTGGAGCGAGCACTGACCGACTCCACCAGCACCCACCGATAGACACCCGAGCGCGGCAGGCGGATCCTCCGGACGCATCGCGATCACCTCGAATGGTGGGTCAGTCGTCGCTGTCGACGCGTTTGCGTGGCGCCATCGGCGTGTACGGGTCACCGTCGATGCCCCACGAGTTGACCCAGTTCGGGACCAACTCGATCCAGCGTGCGCCGAAGCCCGGACCGAGAACCTCGCCGCCCGACTCGTGGATACGCACCTTGCCTTTGACCGTCACCCCGCGTGGCGTCCAGGTCGGCTCCGTCACGAGGTCGTCGACGACGAACGCGGCGTTCGGGTTGATGCGCAGATGACGGATATACAGCCGCTCCTTGCCCTCGAACGAATGCCCACCGATCTTGAGCACCTGCCGCTCGGGATCCAAGTGATAACCGGTAGGGACGACGTGCGGGACGCCCGTCCTGCCGGACGTAGCCAACCGCCCCAACCGCTGCCGGAAGAGATACTCCTTCTCCCCATCGGTGAAAAGACTCATCGACCACATCCTTCCTTCGAATTCGGGTCGAGCCTCGGCTCGTGCCGAACGAACGGCGGGTTGCGTCCAGCCGAGTGGTCTACCAGCGACTCCGTAGCGACCACGCGAGCGTGCCGTAGCCGGACAGTGGACGATCGCCGTGTGATTCTCCTGGAACCGCGAAACTCAACGAAGGGACAGTTCACGCGATGACCGGGATCGAGCCTATCGAGACAGGCAAGCAGTTCGCCGAACAACTCGCCGCAACCGCCCCTGACCTGCTGTCGACGTTCGTGCAGTCGCTGAGGAGCGCCGAAGCGCACACCATTTCGCACGGCAACGTGGCTCTCGACATCTTCGGGCATGTCGAGTACACCAATGCAATGCCCTCTTCGAGTGACGATGTCTGGCAAGTGTTGTCCACCGCGCGTTCGATTCGCCGATTCACCGACGAGCCGGTCGACGACACGACGCTCGACCGTTGCCTACGAGCCGCGACCTGGGCGCCGAACGGCGCCAACGCGCAACTGTGGCGATTCGTCGTCCTCGACGCGCCCGAACAGCGGGCCGCGGTGGCACAGGCGGCCGGGATCGCCTTGCGGTCGATCGAATCGATCTACGGGATGAGCAGGCCCGACGACAGCGACCAGAGCCGCGCAGCGCGGAACAACCGCGCCACCTACGAACTACACGACCGCGCAGGTGAATACACCTCCGTGCTGTTCACCGCGTTCAAGAACGACTTCTCCTCGGAGTTCCTGCAAGGCGGTTCGATCTATCCCGCGGTGCAGAACTTCTATCTCGCCGCGCGTGCGCAGGGGCTGGGGGCCTGTTTGACGAGCTGGGCGTCCTACGACGGCGACCAGATCCTTCGCGAGTCGGTCGGCATTCCCGACGAATGGTTTCTGGCCGGGCACATCGTTGTCGGCTGGCCGCGCGGACAGCACGGTCCCGTGCGTCGGCGCCCCCTCACCGACGTGGTCTTCCGCAACCGCTGGGACGCCGAACACGCCGACATCACCTTCGGACGAGGTGCCCGACCCAGAGGCCAGTCGTAGTCGTGCCGCTCGCCGGACCAACGGCCGTCCAAGTGCTCCACCTGACGGAGACCGGCTGCGACCTCGATGTCGGCGCGGAAGTCCGGCCGGGGTTGTCACCCCGGCCCGGAACTGCGGACCTTTCCGCGTGGTATCTCACGGAAGGTGAGATTGCCGTCGGGGCCCGGCTCGCGCGGCATGCCGAGGACGCGTTCGCTGATAGCGTTACGCGCCATCTCGGTGGTGCCGCCGCCGATGCAGGCGACCTGACGCATCAGGAAGGCCTCGCCCGCGCCGACGAGCGCATCGTCGTCTTCGGGCCACGCCGCCGCCGCGGAACCCGCGATATCGGCTCTGATAGTGGCTTGGCGCACATCCGCGACACCGTGGAAAAGCCTGCCGATGGCGGCGGATTGGTCCGGCAGCACGCCGGAGGCCAAACCGACGGTGAGCCGATCCTGCAGGGCCGAACCGACGAGGTCGAGCATATGCGCTTCGCCGAGCAGTTCACGTACGCCCGGATCGTCGACGTTCCCCGCCGCTCGCGCGACATCCACCATGGGGGTGTCCACGATCGCGGGCCGGTCCGCCCGGGTGACGTGGGGCGAGTTCGCGGCCATCCTCTCGTGGAACATCCACCGCCGCCCGACCGTCCAGCCGTCGTCCACCGCGCCGACCCGATCGCTGTCGGGAACGCGGACATCGGTGAGGAATTCCTGACAGAAATCCTTGGCGCCGTTCAGCATTTCGATCTGATGCACCTCGATCCCCGGTTGATGGATCGGCAGGATGAACACCGTCAGTCCGCGATGTTTCGGTACATCCCAATTGGTTCGCGCCAGGCACAGCGCCCAATCCGACCACCAAGCGCCGGTGGTCCAGATCTTGGCGCCGTTGAGGATCCAGTCGTCGCCGTCGCGGACGGCCGTCGTGACAGCACCTGCCACATCGGAGCCGCCGCCGGGTTCGGACAGGAACTGCATCCAGATCTCCTCCCCGCGCAGGATGGCCGGGATATGGCGCGACTTCTGTTCCTCGGTTCCGAAATCCAACAGCACCGCCGCGCACGGCGACATGGTCGGCACCTGGAAACGGGTCGGATATTCGTAGCCGAGCAGTTCCTCGTTGAACGCCTTCTGGTGCGCGCCGGTCAGTCCCTGTCCCCCGTACCGGGTCGGGACGGCGATGCCTGCGAAACCGGCCTCGTAGAACTTGCTCTGCAAGCGACGGTCGTAGGCCACGGCCGCCAGTTCCACGTCCCTGTCCACGCTGCGCAGTCCGGCCGAAATCTCGCCGCGGTACTTTCCGAGTTCGGCCCGGATCCATTTCCGCGCGCGTGCGCGGAAGTCCTCGACGGACTCGATCTGGTCGCTCATGCCGAAATCCTTTCTTCCACGACACGGTTCGCGATCCGCCGACGATGTTCGGACGGGGTGCCGTGCAGCATCCGATTCATGGTGGCCCGGCGCAGGAACAGGTGCAGATCGTGCTCGAAGGTCAACCCGATGCCGCCGTGCAACTGGACGCAGTCCTGGAGCACTTCGACACTGTGCTGACCGATATAGGCCTGGGCCGCACTCGCGAGCGAATCCGCGTCCGGGCGGCGATCGGCGACAGCGGCGGCGGCGGTGTCGGCGATGGCGTGCGACGCTTCCAGCCACGACTTCATATCCGCGAAACGGTGTTTCAGCGCCTGGTAGGAATCCAGCGGACGCCCGAACGCGTAACGATCGGCGGCCCACCCGACCGTCATGTCGAAACCGATCTGCATGGCTCCCACGGTTTCGGCGCACTGCACGACCAACGCCACCTGAAGTTGGCGTTCGATCTGCTCGGCCGCGCCGCCGATATCGCCGACCGCCGCGCCGCCGGGCACGCGCACGTTGTCGAACACCACCGTGCCGAAACGGCGGACCAGATCGATCGAGCGCAACGGCGTGACCGAAATCCCCGGCGTGTGCGCGGGCACCAAGACCTGGGTGAGCCCGTCTTCGCTCTGCCCGCTCACCAGGAAGTACCGCGCCGACTGCGCCGATTCGACCGGACGTTTCACTCCGTCGATCACCAGATCCGAACCGTCGACCCGAATGCGCAGGCCGTATGCGCCGAGCGTGTGATGGGGCGGCGGTTCCGCGCAACACCAGGTCGCGATCGCCGATCCCGATCGCAACTCCTCGAGCACATCCGGATGCGAAGCGGTCTCGTGCAAGGCGTCCGCGACGACGTTGACCGGGACCAGCGGACCCGGCGCGCTGTGACGGCCGAACTCGTAGGCGAGCAGGGTGAGGTCGACCAGCGGGCGTCCGCTGACACCCTGGCCGTCGTCCTCGGCCAGCAGCGACGTCCAGCCCAGGTCGGCGCCGCGGCGCCAGTAGTCCCGGTCGTATCCATCCGGATGCTCACGCAACGCGCGGATCACGGTGACGGGGACGTGGGTGGTGAGGTATTGCGCGGTGGTCGACCGGAAGAAGTTCTGGTCGGACGTCGCATCCAATAGCATCGGTCAACTCGTTCCTGTATGGATCCGGCATCTGAAACTTCGAACTCGACACCTCACGGCGTCGATTCGGACCGCGATCCCGACAGACCGGCCGGTAGCGGTACCGGACCTGCCGTGCACGTCGGCCGCGAGACCGCTCGCATCGAGCCGTCCGGGTGTCACGGACCCCCGGAATGGCGGTCTGATCTGGACATGTCGGTACCAGGGTTCCCATCGACGGTGGAGGCAGAATGAATGGAGTTGCGCCGGCACACGACGCACCAGCATCTCCACGCGGTTGATCACCCTTGATTAATCGAACGCTCAACATTTACGGCAGATCGTCCGAATTTGTCAATAGGCATGGATCCGGCCCGGTTTTCCACCCGGCCTGCTCGGCGCGCGAACATCGGAGCGTTTTCGGCGCGGCCGCCGCGGCACCGACGGGCCTTCCTCGCGCCACAAGCGTGGGATCTTCGCCGCACGGCTTCACACGGCGGCGGTAGACGGTTGATCAGGGCTGACCTGTGACGAACGCCTGTACAGCGTTGTAGAACTCCGGGCCGCCCATGATCGAACCGCCGACGGTTCCGCCGACCAGCACACCCAGGGGGATGCTGACGCCCCAGATCAGGACCAGGCATGCTCCGAGGAGGCCACCCACGATGGCGCCGCCGACGACGCCGGGCATGTTCTTGTTGATCTGCTCCACGAGCCGGTCGTAGGAGCTGATGTCCTCCACCCGCGCAACACCTTCCACGGGTGGCGTCAGCGTCAGGGTACGGCCGTCGGCGGCGACGTGGTGTGTCATCGTGATCGAGCGGCCGTCGGAGGCGTACGACCGCGGCACTTCCAGGACCGCCGCTCCGTCGCTCGTCTCGAGCATCACCGCGCCGTTGCCCGCGAGTTCGAAGCTGCCGTTCTCCACGGTGGCGGTGACGGCCTCGTCCACCGGCGAAATGGCGATCCGGTAGCCGATCCCGCTATCGACGCCCGAAGTTGTTGCTTCCCGGCCTGTTTCGGTCGGCGTGGCGGGTCCCGCGTAGGCGGTTGCCGTCGTGACGGCCATGGCCGAGGCTGTCACGAGAACAGCAGCGGTCGTCTTTCCGAACTTCATTCTTCGAACCCCTCTACTCAGGAAACTCTGATAGGCGGATCGAGTCGGACCGCGAGCGGTCGTCGGCGTAGTGCTGGAGTGTAGCCAGAAGGTACGGGGTTCCGGATCGGCGGCATGGTCGAGTCACGAAGCAGCACGATGTCCCACTCGCCGACGTCGAGGTCGTGCCGCTGCCGGCGGGTACCCGGGTCGATCGTATGCGCGCTCGAACGTTCCGTCGCTGCCGCCGTCGATCCAGGTGCTTCAGATGACGATGGCGGCACCACAGATCCCGCAGGACTCGAACTGCTTGCGACCCCAGCGCAGCACCGGGATGAAGAAGATCGTGAGCTGCGTGTACTCGCGCAGCCGGGTCCACTGCGTGGTGTTGTGGCAGCGTGGGCAGGTCCGGGTCCCGCCCGGGCCGACGGGTTTCTGCTTACGGCCGTATCCGAAGAGGAGGAACACCCCTCTCAGCGTAGCCGGCGCTCGCGGCCCGCGGGTTTGTGCGCTCGATCCGCACCGAGAGGTGGTGCCGCTCGTATCGGTGCGCGGTCGGAAGTCGTCCCTCGACCACGAATCCGGCGATCCTGTCGCCCGGACCCGGCAAGGTGGTCGACACCCGTTCGAGGCGAATCGCCAGGGTGAAGGAGTTGTACTCACGGCCGTCCGGGCTGGATCGAACGCCGCTCCCTCATCCGTGATTTCGCCGATGCGCTGACCGATCAGAACCCCGACACCGGCGAGATCGTGCCGTGGTCGGCGACCAGGTAGCAGATCGGTCTTGGCCTGTGTCCGGCAACGCGCCATGCGTCAGATAAGTGTGTTCGGCAGAGCGAGCGATGCCGGAGTGTGGCGGAAACCAGAGACCGACGCAAACCCATTGTCCCGCAGTCACTCTCGAACCGAAACCAGGATGCCGTTTGTCGTGGCAGGTAACGACGAGGGGAAGCCGGCAGATAGTTGTCGGTCCGGGCAACCGGACGTCGCAGGCTGGAGTGGGGATGAAACACCAGCGCATGGAACTGATCGGTCGGTCGATGGTGCCGGTCCTGCCGCGATAATTCGGTCGAGTTCTGGGGCGTGGTGTAAGTAGTGGGTCGCCGGCTACGAGCCGGGCCGAACATCGTGCCAGTGTCCACGTCAGGTCGGCGACAGGTCGGTGTCAGTCGATCCGGCGACAGTATCCCTGTGAACAGCACAGCAATTGCCGCTACACCGTGGCAGAAGTCCCAAGGCGACAGCATGATTACCGACCTGGTCGGCGGCTCGAGCAACATCGTCTACGTCGCGGCGTTCACGTCCATGAACGAGAGCGGCCCACTCGTCGCCAATATCGTCGGCTCGATCCTCAGCACGGTGATCGCGAACGAACTGCACCGGCGGCTCACTTCCGCGCGACCGGTCGGGTCGGCTGGTTCAACGCGCAGTGGGAGGGCGGCGCACTGGCCCTGATCGGCCTTCTGATCAGCACGGCGGCTGTGGCAGGAAGCCGGAGTTCGATACGTCCGGCCTGAGCGCGGTGCCGCGAAGGTCGAGGCACTCGCCCCGATCGTAGACGGAAGGGTCTGCAACACCCGGGTCAACGCGATTGGCTTGGTATTGGAGGCCTGACCGTCGCGTTCGTGCATCCACCGCTACGACCTCACCGACGACCCCGCCCGATACACCCACCGACTGGCTGACGGCCACACCTGCGGCGAAGCGGTCTTCGTCCCCCGCCACGGAGCCACAGGTGATAACGACGGATACCCGCTCACCTTCGCCCATAGCGGCGCCCGCGGGACCGGATACTTGCTGATCCTCGACGCCACCGACCTGGGGCGATCAGTAGAGGGCCTCCAGCGGACCAACCGCCGTTGCCGATCATGCCGTCGATACCGGTGCCCGAGAGGTCCCGGGCGGCGAACGCCTTGGCTTCGTCTTGCCACTGTCCGGTCAACCGGGTGATCGAGGCCGCCGACAATCCGGCGCCGGAGCCGAGGAACTGTTCCAGCGCCGGACAGTCGCCAAGGACTTCGGGATCTCGCAGAGTTGCGTGAAGAAACGGGTCGGACAAGCCGATATCGAAGACGGGCATCCCCCGACGCCACCCGTCACGAGTCGGGCGAGCTGCGCGAAGCCCGCAAACGGATCGGGCAACTCGAACAGGAAGCAGAGGTCATGCGCCGCGCGGTCGCCTATTTCTCGCGTGACGTCAACCCGAATGACCCCTTCTATTGGAATGTGCGTGTGAGTTCACAGAGCACGCGACGCATTGGCAAGTAGGTTCGTGAACATGGAGAACGAGGGACCCAGCCGGACAGCGCTCCTCACCGCGTATGCCCGCGCCTACCACCAGATCGCTGACCGACCACCGATCTTCACCGACCCCCTGGCGGCACGTCTGCTCGGCATCACCGCAGAGGAACTGGCCCAATTGGGCACGCTCACAACCGATAACCTCGGTGACGTGGTCAGCGATCGACCCCGCCGCCTGTTCTTCGCCGCCCGCGCCCGCTTCGCCGAGGACGCCGTGGCCGCGGCCATCACCGCTGGTGTGCGGCAGGTCGTGATCCTCGGCGCGGGTCTGGACACCTTCGCCTATCGCAATACGCGCCCGGACTTGCGTGTCTTCGAGGTCGACCACCCCGCCACCCAAGCATGGAAACGCGAACGCCTCACCACCGCCGGAATCGACCGCCCTGAAAGCTTGACCTTCGTGCCGGTCGATTTCGAAACCCAGACGCTGGCAGCGGGATTGGAATCCACCGGATTCACACGGACGGACCCCGCCGTCTTCGTGTGGCTGGGCGTCGTCTTCTATCTGACTCCGAACGCCGCCCACGCCACCCTCGAATACATCGCCGCTCAGGCCCAGCCGGTCGAGGTGGTCTTCGACTACCTCCAGCCCGCGACCACCGATGAGGACCGTGCGTACCAACAGGCACGTGCCGATCGGCTGGCCGGCGTCGGCGAACCCCTGTTCAGCTACTTCACACCCGACGACATAGCAGCACAGCTGCGCGCGCTCGGCTTCACCGCCATCGAAGACCACTCCGCTCCCGACCTCATCGCCGGCTACCTCGACGGATCCGCAACATTCAGGGACGAACCGCCCCGCGCGCTGCGCGCGATCCGCATACTGCGCGCGAGCCGCTGAGGATTGCCCGCCGCGTCGGCTCGCACCATATCTGTCGCAACGGCCTGCCTGGCCGACATCTTCCACCCCGACCAGATCGAGCACTCGCTGACCACGCTCGAAACCGCCCAACCCGACAACACCCCGGCACTGGACTCGGCACGGCGCGAACTCGCCCAACTCGATCAGAAAATGGCCGGATACCGCAAAGCACTCGAAGCGGTGCCCAGTGCGCGGCACCGCGCGTCGTTACGAGGCGTCGGCCTCGGGGGAGCTGTGAGCCGGTGGCGGGTAACCGGCAAGATCGGAGCGTGGGGATCACGTGATCCGGACACGATGCACACTCATCCGAAGTGGAGGACTCGGTGACATACGACGATTCGGGCTGGCATACGGACTCGACCTCCGAGTTGGGATTGGCGCCCGCGGCGGCGGCCACCCACATCGGCATGTTCTACGCCTGGGCCGTGGCCCGCGACCTGCATTCGCCGACCGTGCTCGTCTGGGGCGCACCGGAACCGAAACCGCGGCCCGAACTGGAACTGCTGCGCACGCGGGCGAAGACACCGGGACGCTACCTGCTCGACCACTGTTGCGGTGAACTGAACATCGGTGATCTCAACGCACGTGGACAGGCGTTCGCGGCGGCCGCCTACAAGCCGTATCTGCGGGCCTACGGCTTCGTTCCCGAGGTCGCCCGATACGAGACGATCTATCACGCCCCCGACACCTGGGAAACCTATGACGCCGTGGCCGGGTTGCTCGACGAGGCATGGGCCGAATGGCGGCAATCCGACAGGGGCTGAGCATCGGACCGATAGGTAGTGGGCTACCGCGCGCGATCACGGTGGCGGGGCCATCTGCGCTCGGGACCTCAGTGCCGCCCCGGCGGTCCCCACCCGAGGTCCGGCGCCTCGAAACAAGGCCCAGCTCTACCGGGCGCTGGAGTTGGAAGTGCGCTACGACCCCGACAAGCAGAGCGCGTTCGTTGGCGTCACCCCCTGTGGCGTTGGACCAGTGATCGGGATCGCTGCGCGGACGCGGGAATTCCCGGCGACGTCGAGTTCGCGACGAAGCCGCAGCAGGTGATCGCCATGCTCGGGCGGGTGCTGGCCGCGGAGGTCCCGTTCACCTGGTTCACCGCCGACGAGGCCTACGGCCAGAACCGCGAGCTGCGGCGATGGCTCGAGGACCATGACGTGAACTATGTGATGGCCACCCGACGTGACGACCCGGTAGCCACCCGCGCCGACCGGGTCGAACGCGCGGACGTGCTGATCGCCGAGTTGCCGGCCGGGTCGTGGCAGCGGCTGTCGGTCGGCGCCGGCGCACACGGTCCCCGCGAATACGACTGGGCCTACCGGCAGATCGACGGCACCTGGGCCCGCGGACGCGGGCACTGGCTTGTGGCCCGGCGCTCGCCGACCCCCAACACCAAAGGCGAACTCGAGATCGCCTACTACCTCTGTTACGGGCCCGCTTCTTCCCGGCTGGTGGATCTGGCCTGGACCGCCGGGGCGCGCTGGCACGTGGAGGAAGCGTTGTGCGCCACGAGGCGCTCCGTCATATCCCCGGTTCAGCCGGGAGGAACTGGAAGGAGGATTCCTGGGTCTGATGGCTTACCCCGCGCCGAAAGGATAAGGGGGACAAGAGCATGCCATGTGAAACCAGTGACCGGGTCCAGACGTCAGGGACGGTGTGCTGGGAGACCCGCGCGACATGGTGAAAGCTGGATTGCTTGAAGCCCAATCTCCAGCGATGGAACTTCGCATCCTCCGGAAACGACGTCTGGAACCGGTGCCCGCGTCCTGCCCTGGTGATGAAGCACAACCGGGGCAACCTTCCGGATGCTGGGGCGATGCCCAGTGAGGGCATTGAAGGAGATGAGTGGGCCGCCTACCTCGCGCTGTCACGTATGGCGGGGGCACCTGTCCTATCGCCAGGCCGCCGACCTACTCGAACACGCCGCGCGCATCATCCTCGCCAGCCCCGCCGCGACCGCGCCGCGCTGAATCGCGCAGCGGAATCGGAAGCCCGTGAGACCGCCAGGAGCAGAACAGATCAGGACCTGCTTGACGGGAAGGTTAGCCTCGTTCAGTATCTGGGTGACATTGCCACTTATATATTTTCGAGGTTGTCACTATGAATTTGCTCCGCGCGCCGCACCGTGAACCGGGGAGGTCGGCTGTTGTCTCCGGGGGGTTGCTGGTCGGCCTGCGGTCGGTCGTGTCGCTGATAGTTCTGGTACTGCTCACGACGGGGAACGCTCAGGCGGCGCCTGAAATCGGCGTGAATGCGCAAGGCGAGGCGAGAACAATCACGCAGCCGTCGCAGCCGCACTCGGGCCCCGGAAGCGATGACTACCCCTATGCCGATATGCGGGTGAGCTCAGGGGGTTCCGGCGACAGCGCCTGGTACGTCTTCGAACCTGCCGATCCGCATCCTCGCAGCGCCCCCCTCGCGGTGATCACACACGGTTACGGGGTATTCTCGGGCTACGATTCGACGAGCGCGCTTATTCGCCACACGGTCCGCAAAGGCAATGTCGTGATCTACCCACGGTGGCAGACGGACATATTGGTGCCGTGTCCAGGGCCTTTGCACATCGAGCCCTGTATGAGGTCTGCGGTGGAAGGCATTCACGGAGCGCTGGATTATTTGAAGTCCGACCCTTCCCGTGTCCAGCCGGAACTGGATCGCGTGAGCTATTTCGGTTTTTCCTTCGGCGGTATTCTGACGGCGAACATGCTCAACCGCTGGGAATCCCTCGACCTGCCGCGGCCCCGCGCGATGTTTCTCGACGACCCGCACGACGGCGGCTTCGCGGGCGATGGGGAACCCGCCCTCGACGACGAGCTGACCGGAATTCCGTCCGACATCCTGGTGCAATGTCACAGCGGTGCGAACGGAGTGATGTCCGAACAGGACAAGCAGGACTCGAGCTGCAATGCGTTGTTCCCGAAGCTTTCCCGTATTCCGACCGCTAACAAGAGCCTCGTGATGAGCCATACAGACACTCACGGACAGCCGGAGTTGTCCTCGATGCATGGCGTTTCGGACGGATCGTCCACCCCCACGGCAGACAGCTGGGGAGTGGTCGACGCCTACGACTACTACTTCGTCTGGAAGGTCTGGGACGCGCTGCGCGATGCCGCCTACCACGAGACGAACCGCGAATACGCCTTCGGTGACACCCCCGAGCATCGCTACATGGGTACGTGGAGTGACGGGACACCGGTTATCCCGCTGAAGATTCAGGACAGCGCTCCCATTCGCCCCTGACAGTCGAGAGAGAATCCGGCGGCGATGTTGGTGTGACCGGCCGTGCGCCGGCGCATGGCCCAGGCTGGTGGCCGTCACTACAGTTGTCGAGGAAGGCACAAGGGCGCTGATAGGGTGCTCCCCGCGTTACCTTGTTCGTGGGCCTGAGACCAGGCCCACGGTCGCCGGACCCGGTATGACTACTTCCCCCAGTCGAACGCATGATCCGGGTCGTGGTGTCGACGGGCACCGGTGGCGTCGACGGACCGCCAATGGGGACAGGGCCGCAACAGAGGTCTCTTCGTAACGTGGGTGCCGGGCGTTGCTGGTGAGGTGAGTCCGGACGGGATGCAGCGACTGCTGCGCAAAGCCGATTGGGACGTCGACGGGGTCCGTGACGACGTGCGGGCATACGCGGTCGAGCATCTCGGTGATCCGGCCGCGGTAGTGGTCGCGCCGACGACACGGGTTTCCTGAAGAAGGGCGTGAAATCCGCCGGGGTGCAACGCCAGTACTCGGGCACGGCGGGCCGGATCGAGAACTGCCAGATCGGGGTGTTCCTGGCCTACGCATCGGTGCACGGGCATGCTATGATCGACCGTGAGCTGTATGTTCCCGAATCGTGGACCAGTGATCGGGATCGCTGCGCGGACGCGGGAATTCCCGGCGACGTCGAGTTCGCGACGAAGCCGCAGCAGGTGATCGCCATGCTCGGGCAGGTGCTGGCCGCGGAGGTCCCGTTCACCTGGTTCACCGCCGACGAGGCCTACGGCCAGAACCGCGAGCTGCGGCGATCACATCTGGGCCTGGTCCCACTGGCGACGCCGCCGCCAACACCAGGCCCGCTTATCGCACTACCGCCGCCGCGGCCACCCACTCGACTGACCACGAGTGCCGTTGCAGTATTAGCACCAAGGCCGCGCAGTTTAGGTTCCTGTCCGGTTGTCAACCGGGCAGGATATGGACGCTGATCTGGGTTTTATAGATGTTGCGGTCGATGTCGCCTTTGGCGCGGTGTTTGGAGATGGCGCGTTTGACGACTCGGGGGCTGGAGCGTTGGCGTCGTGGTGGCAGCGGGCTGGACAGGACCGCGCGGCCGATGGCGCCGATCAGGTCGATCGTGGTGGTGGCGAGGACTCCGGCGGCCAGGATGAGCTGATCACGGGCGGTGTGTACGGCGATGGTGAAACTGCCGCGGTCGGGGCGCAAGCCCGGGGCGGCCAGCGCGGTGTCGGCGATGGCGGTGCGCAGTGCTTGGTAGGTGATCAGCAGGGCGTAGACCTCTTGCGTGACCCCGGCCGGGGTGCGGGCGCGCAGCACCCGCCCACCGAGAATGGTCGATTTCAGTTCGAAATAACTGGTTTCGATCTCCCAACGCTGATGATAGAGATCCACCAATTCTCGTGCGGGATAACGCTTGTCGTCGGTCAGAGTAGTGATCAACCGGTACCGCTCGACCCGGCGTGGCCCGCCGGCGCAGCTGACGGCGATCTCGGCGTCGATCACCCGCACCGTCACCGCGCCGGCGCGGGTCAGCCACGACCCGTCACCCAACCGCGCGATCGCGGGGACACACCGGTTGAGTTTCGCGCGGATCAGCAGCTCCGCTCCGGTGTCGGAGATCCGCTCGATCAACGCCGTGACCGCGAAGTTCCTGTCGGCCAATAACAGCATGCCGGGGCGCAGGCATCCCAGAAACCGCGGCGCGTACGCCGTTTCCGCGATCCGCAACGGCCCGAACACGACATCCACGACGGTGCGGGAGCCACACGCCACCACCGCCAACATCCGCAACATCGGGTATCCGGCTCGGGCGTGACCACCGCCGTGGCGACCGTAGGCGGCCACATTGGCAGGACTGTCGGGCACGAACACGCTGGTGCCGTCGATCGCGCACACCAGCAGCCCCCGCCACCGCACCGCCCCGGCGTCAGGACCGGCGACCAGGTCGAACAACGCGGCCAATGGTTTGACCCCGACTCGGCGCAACGCTTGGGACAACGCCGAGGAACCCGGGCACGCGAGCGATCCACTGGGCAGTCCCGCGCACAACCGCGCCCACACCTGCCGATACCCGATACCGGAGAACAACGCCCCAGCCAGCAACAGATACACCACCACCCGCGACGGCAACAACCGCACGCGCAACCCCACCGCACCGGAGGTCTCCAGCGCCGCGTCGACAAGGTCGAACGACACGATCCGGGTCAGTTCCCCCAGATGCCCCGGCGCGAACACCCCCTCCGCTACCAGCGAACAACGATCAATGACACACTGAACCGACAGCGGGACTCCTCGGACGAGCGGATTGTCTTGGCGGACAACACCTCTCTACCAGCAGTTCCGCTGTCCTCGTTCACCACCCCACCCCGCTTGACACACCGAGCCCAACCCTTAACTGCGCGGCCTTGGTATTAGCACCGGTGTCCGAAGGGGGACTCGGCCATTACGCGCACGCCGTCCGGCGACAGAAACTGCTGGTGTTGGACTGAATTCGTATGTCGCGCGTCAGACTTTTTGGCAGGACCCGTTTGTTGCGGGTGTGACCTCTGAAGAGGAGTCTGATCGTTCATGGCGAGACCGCCGGTGGTGCCGGCCGAGGAGAAGGTTCGGATCGTGTTGTCGGCGCGGAACGGGTCCGCCCTCGGTCACGGTGCGCACCGGCACCGTGTTGTGGGCTCGACGCCTCCGCCGGAGCGCCACGGACCAGGGTATTCGGGCGTCGTTCAGGGTCCTGGATGGTGATTTGTGCAGACGATAGAATGACAGCACTCCGGTATGGCTCTCCGCAACCGTGATGCCTCCCCCTGATGGAGACACAAGCCGACACCGTGTGCCTTCCGGATCTTCCTTCGATGCCCATCTCGGGATGCGCAGGAAGCGCGCAGTGCGGCCTGGCTGCTCCGGATTTCCGGGCAGGGCGAGTTTCCGCGCTTCGGAGGTGAGCGAACCGGCACAATGGCCCTGCGACACCCCGGCCGATGATGCAGTCGCGGTCGCGCAGATCGAGGTCGGCGTTGAACGTGCTGGTCAGGGCAGTGATGGGAGGCGCGGTCCGCGCCGATGAGGACGTGTCGTGTCGAACGCTCATCCGGTTGTCGAAATATCGTGCGCCGGGTCGGTGTTGAGCAGATCTGGAGTGCCGTACTCGGAAACTGGGATCTCGCCCGATGGCGGAGGCCCGAGAGAGGATCACGAATGACATTCGGGAATGCGCTGAACTTGTCCGCGGACGAGGTCCTGTCCACCACGCGTTCGGTGCGCAAGCGGCTCGACCTCGAACGTCCGGTGCCGCGTGAGGTACTGCTGGAATGCCTCGAGCTGGCGTTGCAGGCACCGACTGGTTCGAATTCCCAGGGCTGGCAGTGGGTGTTCGTCGAGGACGCCGCGCAGAAGAAGGCGCTGGCCGACATCTATCGGACCTCCGCGACCCCGTACCTCGCCGCACCGAAACCCGAGTTCGGCGACGAACGCGACGAGCGTCGGCCCCGCGTGCACGACTCGGCCAAATACCTCGTCGACCACCTGCACGAGGTCCCGGTCATGCTGATCCCGTGCCTCGCGGGCCGCGCGGAGAACACCCCGGGCGGGTCGAGCGCGGGTTTCTGGGGTTCGCTGCTGCCCGCGGTGTGGAGTTTCATGCTGGCATTGCGTTCACGTGGACTGGGCTCGGCCTGGACGACACTGCACCTCGTCGGTGACGGCGAAAAACAGGCCGCCGACCTTCTCGGCATCCCGTTCGACAAGTACAGCCAGGGCGGACTGTTCCCGATCGCCTACACGCGTGGCACAGACTTCCGGCCGGCGAAACGCCTGCCTGCCGAACAGCTCACCCACTGGAACAGCTGGTAGGCCCGCAGCGGGTGTCGTCTGCCCTCTGGCGCACCGCCACTGTCGCGAGCACGACACAGGACGGGAAAAGTTTCACCTTCGCACTGCTGTACGCGAACGAGAAGTACGGGGGTCCACCCGTGAACGACAGAGCCCGCCGGATCGGTTCCCGCGTCGCCCGCCGAATCCAGAGTCAGGCGCTGTGCCAGCACGGCCAGCGACAGCACCAGTTCCATGACGGCGAAATTCTGGGCGATACACACCCGCCTGCCCGCGCTGAACGCCAGCGATCCGTGCCTGCGTTCGGTAGTCATGTTCTCCGACAGGTGGCGGGTCGGATCGAATCGCTCCGGGGCGTGCCACACCGTCGCGTTGTGGTGCACCCCGTGCAGGCTGATCACCACGGTCGTGCCCGCCGTGATCCGATACCCCGCGAGCACGTCGGGCCCGGTCGCGACCCTGGTCAGGCCGATGATCGGCGGATAGAGCCGCATCGACTCGGCGAGCACCGCCCTGGTCCACACCAGCGCGTCGACGTCGGCGGCCCCCGGTGTGCGTCCGCCGAGCACCTCCTCGAGTTCGGCGTGCAATCTGTCGCGCGCCTCGGGGTGCTGGGCGAGCAGGGTCCACGTCCAGATCAGCGCGGCCGCCGAGGTTTCCATCCCCGCACCGATGGATGTCATGAGTTCGTCGCGGATTTCGGTATCGGTGTAGGCGTGGCCGGTCTCGGGATCGCGGGCGGCCATGAGCAATCCGAGCAGATTGTCCGAGCCGCCGATGCGCCCGGCGCGATGATCGGCGATGAGGGTGTCGACGGCGCGTTCGATGCGGCGCAGCTCGATCATGATGTGCGGCGCGGTGAGCCAGGTGAGCCATCGCATGGCGCGGATCGGTAGGCGCGAGCCCGCCCGCAGCGGCCTGCTGACGTTCGTGGCGAAGCCGACGCCGAAGAATTTCAGCAGATTCGTCAGTCTGATGTGGGATATCGGGCCGGACAGGTCAGTGCCGAACATGGTGCGCGCCACGATGTCCAGGGTGAGTCGATTCATCTCGGGGCCGATGTCGAGCGGTGCGCCGTCCGTCCCGACCGACAGGATGCGCGTCGCGGCCGCCGCGGTGATGGGCCCGGCGAACCGTTCGATGGTGCCGCGCGCGAAGAGCGGCTGCACCACGCGGCGGTTGCGCTGATAGCGCTTCTCGTCGGTATCGGTGACGAGGCCTTGGCCGAAGGGTACCGCCATCATGTCGTATTCGGCGCTCTTGCAATAGTTCTCTTGATTCGAGACCAGGATCTGCCGCGCCAGTTCGGGATTGCGCGCCACGACGTAGCGCAGCATCGGTATGCGGGCTACGAACGCCGCGCCGACATCCATCAAGCACTACTCAGCCTCGCCTGCGCGGTCACCTGCCTCCGCAAACTCATTCTGAACTGATCTGTAAGTGGCACAGGGTGGCATCGAAAAGGACCAGGCGCGGCGGTACTGCATTCTTCCGGTCCTGGCGTGGACGAATGGGAAGCCAAGCTCTTGCAGTACGGCACCGACTACATGTCTCAGGGCGCGGCCGATATCCAACGCCGGTTGGCCGCCGACTTGGTCGTGTTACGACAGCAGTTGGATTCCCCCCGCATGTGGGCTGTGGCGGCACGGCTGATGACGCTGTTCGCCAAGACCTATCCCGGCTCCGATGGAAACAAGGCGATCTGCTGGTATTCGATGGCCGCCGAGGCAGCGGACCGCTCGGAAGACGCCGAGATTCGGGTGTGGGTGCGAGGCAGGGCCGCGATCGCCCTCAGCTACGAGGGCGCTTCGCTGCCGGTGGCGCATGAATATCTTCTTGTCGTTGCCGGCCGCACGTCTCGGTGATGGACAACTTGCGGTCCGCGCGCAACAGGACGCGCGTCGAGACCTGCCGTCGCGACTACCTCGCTTCGCGCCCCATCTGGACATGCACCAGGGGTTGATGCTCGCCCGTGCCGGTGACCGCACGGGTGGGATAGCCACGACTCGGAGCGCTCTGGACGCGCTTCCCCCGGAAAACACTCGCTGACGCCGCGAATGCTCATGTCCGAGGTCGAGTCGCAAACCAGCGTTCGCGCCTGACCGGCGATCCGCTGCTAACGGCTACTCGCCGACCCCAGGGCGACGGTGAGCTCCAGGATCGTGCACGGGTCGGTAAGACGCTCGCCGTATTGTTCGCGGAGTTGGCCGATCCGGTAGCGGACCGTCTGGGGGTGGACGTGGAGTGACGCGGCGATCTCGTCACGTCGTCCGTGGTGGAGTAGCCACGCGCGCAATGTCTCGATCAGCTTGTCCCTTGTCGCCGGCCGCAGATCATCCAGTGGGGCAAGCACTTTGGTCCGCAGGTCGGACAATGCGACCGGGTCGGCCCGCAGGACGATCTCGGTCAGGTAGTCGTCGGTGTCGACGACCGGGCCGGAGCCGAGATCCATGTCGATACTTCGCATCACGCGGTGCACCGAGGCCGCGGCGTTCTCCCACGGTCTGACCGGGCCGAGGACGGCGCGGTGATCCGCCGAGGCTCGGACCAGTCTCGTTCGGGTCCTCCGGTTCACATCGGGAAGCAACAGCACGAGCCACTGCTCGCCGGTCCGGTCGGCGACGTTGTCGGGTAGCCGCAGTGTCCGCGGATCGAGTTGTGCGGCGACGACGCGTTCGGCGCCCTCCGACAGGGCCAACGCGGTCAGGGTGCGGGGTGGCCGCCACTCCGCGCGTTCGGCCGCCGCCGCGAGTTCGTCGACCGAGGCGCCCGCCAGAATCTGCTGGACGAGACGCTCACGGTTGCGCTGACGTGACAGCCCGCTGATCGCGAGTTCCTCGGCGTGTCCGGCCACGCTGTAGGCCGAGAGGCGGTCGATGTAGCCGAACATCAGTTCCGCGAGCAGTGCCAGTATGTCCCCCGGCAGTCCGTGGGACACGGCGATACCGCTCAACTCACGCCACGCCACGGTCGCCCCGGTCCGGTAGGCGGCGAGCAGGACGTCGGTCGAGCGTCCCTGACGGGCCTCACCGCGTCCCAGCGAATACGCGCCGTCGAGACTCGGTCCGGCGGCGACGTCGGTGTCGTCCGCTGGGGGCTCGGTGGACTCCTTGATGAAACCTTGAAGTGCCTGCTGGACAGCGCCTTCGATGATGCGGCCCATCCTGCCGCTGAAAGCGTCGGCGTAGCTGGGCACTTCCGCGATGACCGTGGCTACCGTTCGCTCGGCCACCGTCGGCAGTGCCGACCACATGGCATCGATCACGACCTTCGGCAGATCCACCTGCGATGACACCATGGATTTATCCTCTGCGAACAAACTTGGCCAGTCTTTTCACGCATTCAGGTCAAGATTTTACACTTCCGAGCGCCCAGTATGGAGTAATGACACATTCGTTGGCAGAGCAGACCGCCGTTGTGGCCCGAGTCGCCCGACGTCGGGTGCGTCGGCTGGCCGAACTCGTCACCACCCCGCTGGTCCCCCAGGACTTCGTCGATCTCGTACGGCCGCTGCACAGTCGCACCGACCCGAGGGGGCGAATCGAGTCGGTCGTGGCGGAAACGGCCGATGCGGCCACGATCAGGATCCGTCCCGGCCGAGGGTGGCACCGCCCCGTCGCCGGACAGTATGTGCGCATCGGTGTCGACGTCGACGGCGTCCGGCAGTGGCGCGCCTATTCGATCTCCTCCCGACACGACGACGGCACGTTCACCATCACCGTCAAGGCGGTTCCCGACGGGCTCGTCTCGTCCCACCTGGTCGACCGGGCCCGGGCCGGAACGATCGTGCACCTCGATCAACCGTCGGGCGAGTTCGTCCTGCCCACCCCTCGGCCCGCCAAATCGCTGTTCATCACGGCCGGGAGCGGCATCACCCCGGTGATGAGCATGCTGCGCGAATCCTTGCGCGAACTCGACGACGTCGTACTCGTGCACTCCTGCCCCACTGCCGAGGACGCCATCTTCGGCGCCGAACTGCGCGCGCTGGCCGCCGAGCGCCGTATTCGCCTGGTCGAACGGTTCACCACCGGCCGGGGACGTCTCACCGTCGACGACCTCCTCACGGCGGTGCCGGATCTGGCGGAACGTTCCGCCTGGGCCTGCGGACCGGCGCCGCTACTCGACGCGCTCGAACAGCACTACCGGGAATCCGGTATGGCGGATCTCCTTCGCACCGAACGCTTTCGGGCCGCCCCCGTCGTCGCCGGAGTCGGCGGCAGCGTCACCTTCACCCGCTCGCGGACGTCGGTACAGACCGACGGGGCGACGAGCGTGCTCGACGCGGGCGAAGCGGCCGGAGTGCTCATGCCGTCGGGATGCCGGATGGGCGTGTGCTTCGGATGCGTGGTTCCCCTGCACCGCGGCGCGGTTCGAGACCTCCGCAACGGTGACCTCACCACCGCCGCCGATTCCGGAGACGGCGTACTCGTCCAGACCTGCGTTTCCGCAGCCGCGGGTGCCTGCGAAATCGCTCTCTGACCACCGGACAACAGACTGGGAAAACTCATGACCGCGATACAGAAGAACCCGAACAGCCCCGTGGCTCACCTGAGCGCCGAGGACATCGAGACACTCGGCCGCGAACTCGACACCATTCGCGACCAGGTCCTCGCCGACCGTGGCTCGCAGGACGCCGCCTACATCCGTGAGGTGATCACCACCCAGCGCTCGCTGGAGGCGATCAGCCGAATCGTGCTGTTGGGCTCAATATTTCCGCCCGCCTGGCTGCTCGGCACCGCGGGGCTGTCGATCGCGAAGATCCTCGAGAACATGGAGATCGGACACAACGTCATGCACGGCCAGTGGGACTGGATGCGCGATCCGAAGATCCATTCCACGACGTGGGAGTGGGACAACGCTTCCCCGTCCGATCAGTGGAAGCACTCCCACAACGAGTTGCACCACACCTATACCAACGTGCTGGGCAAGGACAACGACCTCGGGTACGGCATCATGCGCGTCGATGAGGACCAGCGCTGGTCACCCCTGCATCTCGGCCAGCCCCTGTGGAATCTGCTCAATGCCTGCTTCTTCCAATACGGCATCGCCGCATACGACCTCGAACTCGGGAAGAATCTGAGCGGCGAGCGCCGACGCGATCCGGGGTTCCGCGCCCGGGTCGGCGCCACACTGCGCAAGATCGGCCGCCACGCCACCCGCGACTACCTGCTCCACCCGCTCCTGTCGGGGGTATCGGCCCCGACCACCTTCACGGCCAACCTGACCGCGAACCTCATCCGCAATCTGTGGACCCACTCGGTCATCATGTGCGGTCACTTCCCCGAAGGCGTGCAGACATTCGAGAAGACATCGATCGACGGCGAGACGCGGGGTGAGTGGTACCTGCGGCAGATGCTGGGATCGGCCAATATCGAAGGGAGCGCCCTGCTGCACCTGATGACCGGGAACCTCTCCTTCCAGATCGAACACCACCTGTTTCCCGACCTGCCCAGCAACCGCTACCAGGAGATCGCGCCGCGGGTCGAGGAACTCTTCCAGCGCTACGGCCTCACCTACGCCTCGGGTCCGATCCACCGCCAGGTCGCCTCGGCGTGGCACAAGGTGATTCGCCTGTCCCTGCCCAACGACTTCCTTCGGACGGAGCAAGTCGAGACCGTGGCGGCGGAGGTCGCCTCGGAACGTATCGAGGTGACCGTATGAGTCCACTCGGGCGCGCCGCGTCGAATCACGAGCCGCCCTACCGCTGACCGCCTGCGGCATCGCCGCTGTGACGGGGCTGACCATCGTGCCGGGCTCGACGGCACTGGCTCGGGACGGACTGATCGCGATCACCGCGACAGCGCTCGGCCTGCTCAACAGATTCGGAATACTCGGTAGAGCCGAATCGCACGCCGAACCTCTCATCAGCAGGTGAGATTCGCTGCCCCGGATCGGGCGAATGAGACATGCACATGGTCGTAGTGATTCTGGGTCGGGTCGCCGCGGTCCTCCATGAACGACCAGCCGCCGCCATCGTTGTAGCGCTGCTGCCAGATCACGTAGGTGACGCCGAACCGCGCTTTGTTGGCAAGCACAAACGCAGCGATCGCATTACCCTGGGCCGGGTTCGAAGTCATGATATCGAGCGCGAGACCAGCAGCGTGATCATCGTCGCCGTAGCGCCCCTGCGCGCCACCGATATCGGAAATCCCGAACATCTGCTGCACCATGTGACTGACCTGCGCGACATGCGGGCGGGTGCCCTTCCACTCCGTCCCGCACGGAAATTTCGCCTTCCGAGCCGAGGGGGCCGCCTCTTCGTCGTCTGCGGCAACCGGGCGTAACCTCGGCACCGGCGCGTCATGCGCCAGGACGGGCAACGAATCGAGCTCGATAGCCGACGGCCCCGGCGCCGAGACCGCGCTGATCTGCTGCACTTCAGACCCGCTCGGCCGCAACGCCGTCCAGAGCATCGCGGGCACGGTCGCGGCGAGACTGCAAACAATCAGGGAAGTGCGGCCTGTAGGCGCCGCGGGGCCGCGATGTCGACCGGACGTTTCAATCACCAGCTAGTGTCGAGAAGGGAACTCGCGCAATAATACGAAACGGTCGCAAGAAAGTCACGCGAAGGCGCCGAGCGGTGTTGGTCAATGGATCCCGTGACGTCGCCGTGATGGAGAAGAGTCCAGCCGGGGTCGGCTTCCAGCGTTCGCCATCGGTCTCGGAAGGACCGGTCGGCGACGGGTTCACCGTCTTGGCCGGACCCGTCGGGACGTCCTCGTTCATCAATTTTCCTCGTCGACGGTCGAACTCTCCGATCGTGGCGGGAATGTCCGCGCGATCAGCGCCGCGCGGAGGGCCCATTGGCCGTCGGCGCGCGCCGGATCGAGTCCGGTGATCACGGCGATCCGTTTGAGTCGGTGGTCGATGGTGTTGGGGTGGATGTACATTCGTCGCGCGGCGTGCTGGCGGTTCTGATCGTTGAGCAGGTAGACGGTGAGCGTCTCCAGCAGTACGGGGTGGGCCATCAGCGGGTCCAGTCGGCGCGCGAGGGAGTCCCTGACCGCTCCCGGGCGGGTCAGTTGGTACTCGGCGGCCAATTGGTCGAACCGGTACAGCCTCGTCTCCGCCTTCGCCGACAGGGCACGTTGCAGTCGGTCGGCGAGGTCGACCATGTGATGCAGTGTTTGCGAGTGCTCCGCGATGGCGTCGACGGGCACTTCGAGGTGTACCGCCGTCACGACGGCCTCGGCCGCGTCAGCGACGGCTTCGACCAGGGACTTCAGCCGATCGACGGGCAGTGTCGTGCCGGGAATCAGGATCGTCCCACCGCCGAGACTCAGCGAGGAAATGACGTCTTTGCCACCCTCGGCGGCGAGTTCTGATCGGATTCGCTGAACGACTTGCCGTGATGCGGCCCGGCGGTCGACGGTGCCGCCGAACGCGGCGGCGGGAAAGTTCAGCGACAGCGCCACGATGTGGTAGCGATCGGCGATGGTCACGCCGCATTCGCGCGCCATCGCCGCCGTGGCCCTGCCGTTCATCATCGCTACGGTGAGCGCGCGTATCGGATCAGGGCTCTGCCCCGCGGCAGCACGATATTCGCGCAGATAGGCCATCGTCACGGTCGTGGTCATCAGGTCGAGCAGTTCGACGGTGCGCGCGCCGATGTCCACGCATTGGGCGACCGAGACGATCCCGGACCTGGTCGCCACCAGTTCGTGGGCCATCCGCGAACCCTCGTGCAGCGCGTGCAGGATCACATCCACCGGCACACCGTCGCGGGCCCATCGCCCGGCGGCGGATTCCAGTTGTGCCACTTCGTGTTCGGTGGGAGTACCCGTCCGTCGAGAATAGTGGTGGCGATCCGCAGGCAGTTCACGGTGACCGCGGTGATGTCGCCGCGGAGCGCGTCATCGGGCAGCGTGAGGCATTGGGCGACGGTCTGACGGAAATGCCGCACCATCTCCTCGGCGAGCGACTCGGTGTCACGCAGGGATATCGCGGCAGGCCCGAGTGCCCGAGCGGCACCGGTATGGCGGGATCTCTCGGTCGGCGTCACTGCCGCAGCCGACACCGCGACCCGTGGACCCCGTCTGCGCCCGTGCATACCGCTGCGGTTGCGCTCGTCCATCGACAACTCCTCTTCGAGTCGTGTGGTCTCGCAGGGCCACACCGGCAACCGGACAGTAGAATCCGGTTACCCGTCAGTAGTGTTCCCTACATCACTTCGTCGGTCAAGATGTGACGCTCGACGCCCCGGTTCGAAGTGACGAGGACGGCACGCCACGCGCGCGAGCGCCGAACCGAACCCGCAGCTCGAAACTGCCGCTGGCGTCAAATATTTCGCGCGGCGGCCCGCATGCGTCTTGACACATTCGACGACGGAACACGACTCGAGGGGCCTCACACCGCACCGCGTGACCACCGACTCGATGACCCGCCGAGTAGAGTCGAAACCGTGAGTACCGCGAGTCGCGTCAACCGAGGGCGCGCCGCCGCGGCCGAGAACCGCGCCGCGATCCTCGTCGCCGCCCGCGACATCTTCGCCGAACACGGCAGATCCGCGCCCATGACGCTGATCGCCCAGACCGCAGGTGTCGGGCAGGGCAGTCTCTATCGCCATTTCCCCACCCGCGGTCAGTTGATCCACGCCGTCTACGAGAGCAATCTCGTGGCGCTCGAATCCCTGGCCCAGCAGGACGAGTCAACCATCGACGACGTCCTCGAAGCCCTCTACCGGCAACTCACCGACGCCGCCGCCTTCATCGCGGTACTCGACTCCGCCGAAAGCCACAACCCGCATCTCGCCTCGATCCGAGCCAGACTTCGGAAGCTGTTGTCGGACAAGTTCTCCGACATCCGCAGGCGCGGCAGCCTGCGCGACGAGATCACGGCCAACGACATCTACCTCACGTTCGGCATGCTCGCGGCACTGCTGCATCAGACGCCACCGAGCGACCGTCGTGGCGCCGCGCGCCACGCCTGGAGCCTGTTACGGCACGCCCTCTACCGCGCCGATCACCCGATGCCTGTGATCGCTGGAGACGGGAGCGGCGATCGGACATGAGGATTTCCAACAGATATCGCGAGGCCTTCGGAATCAGGTACTCGGCCTGAGCTTGAGATTTAAGGTTGTGGCCCCGGCGTAGCCGGGGCCACACGGGTTTTGCCGACCTCTGGATGTGGCGCGATGTGCCGGTTCTTGCTGCCTTTCGGGCGGCCGGGGCCGGGGCGTGAGGGTTTCGGCGCGCTGGCCGGATTGGGGGTTTTCCGGCGGAGGTGGCGAAACCCGCGACGGACGCGGGCGGGGGTGAGCCGGTGCGGGTCGGTGACGGGTTTCTCCCAGGGGCGGCGCAGGTCGGTGGTGAGGCCGCGTGCGAGCCGCAGCTGGGTGTGGGCGGTGAGGATCAGCCAGGTCCAGCGGTCGCCCTGGGCGGCGGTACGGACCCGGGGCCGGGTCCAGCCGAGGGTTTGTTTCAGGAACCGGAAGGTGTGCTCGATGTCGAAGCGGCGCAGGAACGCCTGCCAGTAGCGGTCCACGTCCGCTGCGGCGCTTTCGGCACGGGATGTCCACAGCCACACCGGTTTCGGGTTTCGGTCGCCGGGTAGCCGATCCACGGTCAACCGGATCAGGGCGCCCTCGATGATCGGTGGCGGACCGTCGAGGTCGGCCCAGGGGCCGCGGTGGGTGAGCCGGGGATGCAACCGGTGCCAGGCAGTGGTGCGGGCGGTGCCGTAGCGAAGGGTGTCGGTGCTGGTCGTGACCGCGGGCTCGGGATGGGTCGCCGGGTCGGCGAGGGTGAACACCGGGCCGTGGCGCGGCGGGCGGCCCGTGCGGGCCCGCGCGGCGGCGGGGAAGCAGAACACCCGATCCGACCGCACCCTACCTACCAGCTCAACCGGCAGATCCGCCAACAGCCACGCCAAGCGGCAGATATCGTAGCCGGCGTCGAACACGATCACGATGTCGCGATCCCCGGGCCGATGATGCCCGGCCGCGCGCAGCCGGGCAACCACGTCGCGGACCTGGGCGGCGGTCACCGCGGTGAGGTCCTCGTCACGGCCGATACGCTGCGCGTCCAGCAGCGCGCACCAACTCGACGCCCCGGACTCGAGCGCGGCGACGAACGAGTACGGCCAGCCCGGGATCAGCTGCGCGTTGCCCTTGCCGCGCCCATAGGTATGACAGAAACAACGGTCGGCACTGGTCATAGCGTCGGGCCGCAGCCACGGTGACACATCCACCGCCAGCCTGATCCGGCCGCCGCGCTCACACGGGACCGGCAATCCGGTCACCGCCCGCCGCAGCCTGGTGACATCGAGCCGGCCCGCCGCCAGCGCGTCGTACATACCGCCATGACCACGGCGATGCTCGGCCACCAGAGACAACCCGACCAGCGTGGTCACCGGCCCGTCCGCGCACAACACCGCCTCACACAGCTCGAACAACGCATCCGCTCGCGCGCTCGCACACCGGTACAACTCCTGCCGAAACGCCGACAACTCCCCGGCCGCACCCTCGCGACCAGGATCGTGCACACTGTTCATCGAAGCCCTTGGTTCATGAGATTCGTTCTGTAGCAAGATGAATCATCAACCAAGGGCTTCACCCATGATCAACCGGGGCGACCTACCCCAGCTCAGAGGTTAAATCTCAAGCTGAGACTCTGCCTCTCATGTTCGAGAACAATATCGCGATAGTCGATGATCCGATCGCCGGACGCCGTCGAAGCGTCGGGCACGGACTGCGGGTGCTCACCACGGTGGCGATGAAGGTGGTGTGCGTCACCTCGTTCGTCGTCGCCGCCGGAGGCGTCGCCTACGCCGACACCCCCGAGCCCGCCCCCGTGCCTTCCGCGGGGTGTGGCCGACCGGTTCCCGTTCAGGGGGCGACGACGGTGAAATTCCAGGGCACCGACAAGTCGGGCCAGTATCGACAGAATGTCCCGGCAGGCGCGAATCGACCGCTACCGCTGGTCCTCGCCCTGCACGGCCTGCTGGAGAATATCGACATCGCCGAATTGGGCAGCGGCCTGGGCGAATACGGCTACCGAAACGGGTTCGTCACCATCACCCCGCAACTGGACCGGCTCGGCCCGGCGCAGTGGGAGTTCGGCCCCGACTCGGCAGACATCACATGGCTGTCCCAGGTGCTGACACACGTGGAGTCCACCCTGTGCGTCGATCTACGGCGCGTCTTCGTCACCGGCCTGTCCATGGGCGCGTTCGCCACCAGTTCACTCGGTTGCCGGTTCGCCGATCGGATCGCGGCCATCGCTCCGGTCTCCGGGTTGAGGGATTTCAGCTGGTGCCGTCCGGCGCGGCCGGTGCCGGTGATCGCGTTCCACGGCACCGACGACGCGATCGTTCCGTATGCCGGACAATCGAATTCGGGTTCGGCGTCCGGCTCCGGGGCGAGTGACGAGAACACCTCCGCGAGTCCGCGAGCCGTCACCGACAACGCCGCGGCCTGGGCGCGCCGCGACGGATGCACCGGGGCACCTGTCCGGACGACGATCGCGGCCGACGTGGTCGTCGACCGCTACTCGTGCCCGACCGGTATCGACGTGCACCTGTACTCGATCGTCGGAGGCGGCCATATCTGGCCCGGCACCGACTCACCGCTGTACCCGTCGTTCATCGTCGGCCAGAACACGAATTCGATCAGTGCCACGGCATTGATCTGGGACTTCTTCCGTTCCCATCCGATGAAGGACTGACCGCTCTCACGCCGAGAGTGTGATGTCCTCGGCCGCGGTCGATCCGGCGGGTTTCCAGCCCAGTCTCGGTGCGATCAGTTCGACGGTGTCGTGCAGGATCTGCTCGTATTCGCCGCGATGGAATTCGTAGGGAAGTTCCAGTCGCAATTCGGAGACCTGCGCGAGAACCGGATCGGCGCGCAGGCGATCCACGATCTCGTCGGCGGTGCCGACCACGTCCGGGGCGAACAGCACCCTCCGCTCACCCTGGGGCGCGAGGGTGCGTTCGTGCCGGGAGGCCGCGTAGGCGCGGTAGCGTTCGCGGGTCGCCCGGTCGGCGCTGTCGAGCGGCACGATCACTCGCCCGACCGCGATCCTGCCCGGACGCGCCGGATCGACGCGCTGACGGTAGTCGTCGATCAGACCCAGCTGGGTGGTGGCGAAATCGTCGCTGCGATCGCCGATGACGATATTGCCGGTGAGCAGATTCAACCCGTTCTCACCAGCCCAGCGGACCGAACGGGTGCTGGAGCCGCCGTACCAGACCCGGTCGACCAGGCCGGGGCTGTACGGCTGGAGACGTGGGCGCTGGGTATTGCCCGGCGAGTGGATCACCGCGTCCTCGCCACCGAGGTAGGTGCCGCGCAGATTCCCGATCAGCCGCTCGATGCGGCCGTAGGACAGATCGTAGGTTCGCCAGTCCCCGTCGAAGACGAGATGGCCCATGAGATCGGCGTGCGGTGGAGTGCCCGCGCTGAAACCCGGTTGCAGCCGCCCCTTGGACAGGGCGTCGGCCACCGAGAGATCCTCGGCGAGCCGGAAGGGGCTCTCGTAGCCGATGGGGATCACGGCCGTTCCCAGTTCGACACGGCTGGTGCGCTGGGCGGCCGCGGCGAGGAACACCGCCGCGGATCCGACGCCGTGCTCAAGGTGACGCTGCCGGATCCAGGCCCCGTCGAAACCGAGACGCTCGCCGTATTCGAACAGTTCGAGCGTGTCCTCGAGTCCGGTGGCCGGGTCGGCGTCAGGGAAGTTGCCGGGGGTCAGGAAGGCGAGTGTCGCGATCCGGGGTTCGTCCGCGATCGTCGGTTCCGCGCTCATCGGTTCCGCTCGTGGGGAATCTTCTCGCCCGCTTCGATCGCGACCGGAAGACGGTTCTCGGCGGGCGGCAGCGGGCAGGTCGCCAGATCCGTGTAGGCGCACGGCAGATTGACCGCCCGATTGAAATCGAGTGTGACCGCGCCACCGGAATCCGGGGGCGGCAGTTGCAGAACACGATTCGCGGCGTAGGTGGTGACTCCGGAGGTGGTGTCGGTGAACAGCACCGTCAGACTGCCCGGCGTCTTGCCGGGGAAGGCGGTCAGTCCGAGCGTGTGCCCGTCGAGTTCGAATTCCACGCGCCCGGGCGCCTCGTAGACGTGTTCCAGCCCTTCCACGGACGCGCCGACCGTGGTCGGTCGCGGCTGCTCGAAGGGCACGTACCGTCCCTCGACCACCCATTTCGGGTCGGGCGCGTAGGCCGGGGTGCCGCGGAATCCGGTCCGTAGCGGATTACCGGGATGGCGGGGGCGAACGATGTCGTAGCCGCCCCGCTTGGCCACCTCGATCACCGCGTCGCCCCAGATCGCGTCGATGCCACCGCGTTCGGGGATGATCCCGAATCGGTGCTCACCGTGGACGGTCGCGCCGTCGATCACCAGTTCCTCACCGTCGTCGAGCGAGACGAGGACACCGTCCGGTCCCGCGGACCAGACGCCGGGAGCGTCGGGGAAACGCTGCGGGTTGTCGGTCAGCCAGTGCAGGGCGGTGATCGCCAGGAATCCGTGCGGTGCGGATAGTCGAGCTTCCTGGGCGCTGTGCCAGTTCTCCCAGTCGACGCCGAACGCGTCGGTGCGGGGGCCCACGGCAGCCGATGTCGTCATACGGTGCTCCTCTCGACCAGCGCCATCGACGGTGTCGTGTCATGGCGAAAGACGCGGTGGACAGTGGCGCGTCCACCGCGTCACTCGATCCCACCGTGCCCGAGGCGGGGGCGACAGGTTTGCGATCAGCGGGAATGCAACCCCCACTTCGCACTTGCCGGACCTGATCGGAACGCGGTCACGGATCCGGTCGCACCGCAAGCGAAGCCGTTCAGCGTGTTTCGGCGAGGGCCGCGGCGGCCGCCGTGACGAGGGCGAGGAGTTCGGCCCGATCCGCGGTCGGTAGCCGACCGGCGAGTTCCTGTTCGAGCACGGCTCGGATCTCGGCGCGCAGCGCGATGCCGTGCGGAGTGAGGGCGGCGCGGGTGACGCGGCGGTCGGCGGGATCGGCTTGCCTGGTCAGGAATCCCCTGCGCTCCAGGCGATCCACCATGCCGGTGACGTTGGTCTTGTCGCAACCGAGCAGGGTGGCCAGTTCGCCGAAGGTGGGAGTGTGACCGTTGAGCTGGCACAGCAGTTCGATCTGCTGGGTGGTCAAGCCGAAACTGCGCGCGATGAGGCTGTAGAGCGCGCCGAGTTCACGATGTAGCGCGGAGAAGGCGGTCGCGAGGGCGGGGTCGGTGGTCGTCGCCATGTCAAAAGTCTAGATGATGGATAGTTGATACTATCGACCTAATAGTCCATAGTATCGACAATCGTTGACATCGATCATGGGAGGCGGATATGCCGGTTGCGATCGTCACCGGGGGCTCGCGGGGAATCGGCAGGGCCATCGCACAGCGGCTCGGCTCGAACGGCGTCTCGGTGGTGGTGAACTATCACACCGACCGAGACGCGGCCGAGCAGGTCGTTTCCCATATCGAAGCCGCGGGCGGCCGGGCCGTCGCGGAGCAGGCCGATGTCGCGGATCCGCCCTCGTTACGCGGACTCTTCGACGTCGCCGAACAGCGCTTCGGCGGACTGGACATACTCGTCAACAATGTCGGCACAGCACGTTTCGGCCCGATCGCCGAGACCACCGACGAAGATTTCGACCGCACCTTCGCGGTGAACACCCGGGCGACCTTCGTCGCGTTGCGCGAAGCCGCGAACCGACTGCGCGACAACGGGCGCATCGTGCTCGTGTCATCCGGGGTGACCGCGACCCACCGCCCCGCTTCCGGGATCTACGGTGCCAGCAAGGCCGCGGGAGAAGAACTGGTCCGGGTGATCGCCCGCGAACTCGGATCCCGGGGTATCACCGCGAATTCGGTACTGCCGGGCGTCACAAGGACCGAGGCGCTGGTCGCCGCCACGACCGCGAGCGCCACCGACAGCGTCGTGCGGCAGACCCCGCTCGGGCGTATGGGCGAACCCGACGATATCGCCGATATCGTCGCCTTCCTCGCCTCCGACGCGGCCCGGTGGATCACGGGTGCGACGGTGCACGCCGGAGGCGGACTGTTCTGAGGCCGGAAGGTGCGCTCAGGAGCGAAGTCCGAGGACGGCGGGGTTGCCTTCCGCCCAGACACCTCGGATACTGCGGGATACGAAGCGCCAACCGTCGGGCGTGCGGCGTAGTCGGTCGTGGTAGGTCCCGCCCGCCAGGAAATTGTCGCCGCCCTCCGCACCGCGACGAATGTGCTGGGCGTGGTAGTAGCAGCTGTGCTCGGCGTCTTCTCCGCGCACGGTGACGACATGGTTGCCGTTCAAATGCTGTGTGGCATCGAGGTTTTCGATCGCGCTGCCGATGTAGGCGACGATGGCCGCCGGGCCCTCGTGGCGCTGTCTGCCCGCGGGGTACTCCCTGTGGGCATCGTCGGCGAACAATGTCGCCAATCTGTCCCAGTCCCGGTTGTCCACCGCCGCGGCGTAGGCGACGGCGAGATCGATGATCGCCGCTCGATCGGTGAGTTCGCGCAGTTGCGCGGTTAGGTCGGTCATCGAGTCCTCTTCCGTATTCCTGGTTCACGAGCGGTCGCCCGGACCATCCTGGCGACGGTCTGTCGCCGCGACTGATCCGTCAGGCGCCGTCGACCGTCAGGACGATCTTGCCCCGGATATGCCCCTCTTCGGCGCGACGGTGCGCGGCGGCGGCTTCGGCGAGGGGGAACACGCTGTCGACACCGACACGAAGCGTGCCACTGTCGAACAGTTCCGCCATCTCGGCCAATTGGGCGCCGTGTGAGCGGACCTGGCCCGTGCGCACCGTGATGCCGCGTTCCGCGCCGTAGTCCCCGTAGAACACCGGCATGATCGTTCCACCGTCCCGCACGACGGCGGTCAGCCGGGACGATCTCGGTCCGCCGACCGAATCGAAGAGGTAGTCGACATCTCGGGGCCAGTCCTCGACGGGAGTGATCGTGTAGTCGAGGAAGGTCTCGACGCCCAGTTCGGTCAGGAACGCGCGGTGGCGGCCCGAGGCAACGGCGATGACCGAGGCGCCCGCACGCGCGGCGAGCTGCACGAGAATGTGGCCGACTCCCCCTGCCGCGCCGTTGACCAGGACCGTGTCGCCCGCGCCGACTCCGGTGCGCTCGGTCAGGAACTGGTGCGCGGTCAGCACCACCAGCGGGACCGCGGCCGCCTGGATGTGGTTCAGGCGAGACGGTTTGCGGGCCAGATGATCTTCCGGCGCGGTGGCGTATTCGGCGTACGCGCGGCCGCCGTCGTCGCGCGAGGGGAACCGGACCAGCCCGAAGACCTCGTCGCCCGCCGCCCATCGGGTGACCTGCTCCCCCACCGCGACGACCGTGCCCGAGACGTCGACGCCGGGGATGAACGGCAACGTCGGCGGAGTCGGGCGCAACGATTCCGGGATGGCGGCGTACCCGGCTCGCCGGTACAGGTCCAGCGGATTCAGGCCCGCTGCGTGGAGTCGGACCAGGACATCGCGGGGTCCGGGGTCCGGTCGCGCGACGGTCTGCTCGACGAGAACTTCGGGACCGCCGTACCGCTGGACGAGAACGGCGCGCATGGTGGATACGTTCACCGGTGATCCTGTTCATCGGGAGTGTGCGGTCGAACGGCCGCCCGTATCAGTTAACGGAGCACTGCTCCGTTTGTCAATGGAAGGGCCGTGCCGATGGATTCGCCTGTCCCGCAACCGGGTCGAACAGCGCGCAGCGATGCCAGGCGCAATCGCGAACACTTGCTCGAGGTCGCCGGCGAAGTGCTGGCCGAACAGGGGACGCAGGCATCGCTACGCGAGATCGCACGGCGTGCCGGAGTCGGATTGGGCACGCTGTACCGGCACTTCCCGAACCGGGAGGCGCTGCTCGACGCATTGCTCCGACAGCGCTTCGACGAGCTCACCGCGCTGGCAGAGACCCTGGCGGATACGCACGAACCCCGGACAGCGCTCGTCGAATGGCTGCGCACCTTCCTCGCCGGAAGTACCACCTACCGCGGACTCGTCACCGACATGATCGCCACCATCGACGACGAGTCGTCCGCGCTGCACGCCTCGTGCGCGGCCATGCGAGCGGCCACCTCCGAACTGCTGACACGCGCGCAACGCAGCGGTGAAATACGAGGCGATGTCGACCATCTCGACGTCATCGCACTCGTCAGCGCGGTCGGTTGGATCGTGGAACAATCACCCCGGCTCGTCGACCGGAGCGATCACCTGTACGCGCTGATCATGGACGCGCTCAACACTTCTCGTCGCGAACCCTAGACCGACCGGAGGATCGTCGGCGACCTGCACGCCGACGATGTCGTCGGATACGCCGACCACCACCTGTCGCTCTTCGGCGCGATGCGCTGTGGCACCTACGTCGACGACGAGGACCACGGCAGAGACGCTGTCATCGAGGTGCTGGCGAGGTGGGGTGTGCCCGACGAAGGCTACGTCGATCTCGCCCGGGCGCGCGCGGTGTTCAGCGCACGATGAGGTTCGCCGTCGCCGGACCACCGTTCGTCCGGCAACGGCGACAACACTCAGCTCTCGCGTGCGGTGATGCGGTCGATCTCCGCGAGATCCGCCACGGTGGGCTGCCACTGTCCCGCCCGGACATTGGCCTCGACCTGTTCGGGCGAGGTGGCGCCCGCGATGACCGAACTCACGGCAGGCTGAGCGGCGAGACCGCCGATGGCGACCTCGAGCAGCGTGATCGACCGCTGCGCCGCGAAATCCTCCAGCTTCTCCAGGACGTCGAAAGCCGCGTCGGTGAGCACCGATTCGCGATTCCACGCGGCGATGCGGCTGCCCGCGGGCGCGGGCACGCCGCGCTTGTACTTGCCGGTGAGAAGTCCGCTGGCCAGCGGGAAGAACGGGAGCAGGCCGATCCGGTAGTGCTGCAACGCCGGGACGAGATCGGCCTCGATACCCCGCTGCAACAGGCTGTACTCGTTCTGTGCGCTGATGAAGCGCTCGAGATTCCTGGTCCTGGCGATCCATTCGGCGTCGGCGGTCTGCCAGCCACTGAAATTCGAATGCCCGAGGTAACGGATCTTGCCCTCGTGCACGAGATCGTCGAGCGCGGAAAGGGTTTCCTCGATCGGGGTCTCGGGATCGGGACGGTGGAATTGGTAGAGGTCGATCCAGTCCGTGCGCAGCCTGCGCAGCGACTGTTCGACCGCGCGCCGGATGTAGCGGCGCGATCCACGCGCACCCCAGTCCTGGCCGTTGTCCTCGCCGAGCCTGCGCACGTCGTTGCCGAATTTGGTCGCGATCACGACATCGTCGCGCTTGCCCTGGAGGATCTCGCCGATGCGCCGTTCGGACTCGCCGTAGGAATCCGCGGTGTCGATCAGGTTGATGCCGTGATCGAGGGCCGCGTGCACCACCGCCCTGCTCTGCTCGAGATCGAGCTTCATCCCGAAATTGTTGGTCCCGAGACCGACGACCGAGACGGCCAGGCCGGAACTCCCGATACGACGCAGTGAAGACGAGTCACCCATGGTTCTCCTTTGATCTGCGGGACGGATCGCACGCGGGCACCCGGCAGGGAGCCCCGCTAGACCCTACGGCCTCCCGCAAGCCCGAAGCAGGGTTCGACGCAGCTCGAGCCGTTCCACCGCGGCAGAGATCCCGCAGCGGGTTCGGGCAGCGCGGCGGCCTGTGCGGCCGCGCTGTCGAGCGCGGGATTCGGCGACGTCGTGATCCGTTCCGGCACGGTCCGCATGGGCCGGGCCGATCTCGAGCAGTCGTGGACCGTGCACGCGCGTCTCTACCGGGAACATCTCGAGGCTCGTCTCGACTCGAACCTGCTGCGCCACTTCGAGTTCACGTACCGCGCTGCCCTCGAATCGCGGCACCGCGACATGGCGGCGGTCGAGGTGCTATACGCCACCGCCGTCAGGCCCCGACAGGGTCCGTGCGCGGTCGATCCGGCACCGAGGTTCGACGCGAAAACAATTCCCACCTACAAGGTTTCGCATCTCATCATCAAGAGATTCTTCACATGCGACGCGCCCAGACCTCCATTCACCATGAATTTATCGGTAGGTAAACCCCGTTGTGCGGCTTACCTTCTGAATCAAAACCATTCCTCGGTAGTGATCGGCCGGGCAGAACCGGCGATCGGACCACCGCGAGAGAGGAAACGCCGTGAGCGGCAGAACAACGCATCCGGGAGCGCGAGCATGAGTGTCTTCGGAAGATTGCGCCTGATAAAGAAATTGTCGGCATTATCGGCACTGAACGTTTCCGAGTAGTGGTCTGACGGATCGGTTGCTGCGGCGGTGCTGAAAGATGTTGGGGTGGAACGCGAAACGCGGAACCTCTGGCGTATGAAGGAGGTCCGACTAAAGATCAACTTCACAGAGGTTCCGCGCGTCATGAGTGTCGCATACATCGCCATCCTGCCGTTGCCCGAGTCCACCGTCGCCCACGTCGCGGGCTTGCTGGCCGCGCGCCGCCAGGCCTTGGGGACCCGCTGGAGGGCGTTGACCTGCCTCGAACAGGCAGTGCTGGGGTTGCGGTGGTTCACCGACGGCACCCGTGTCGAGCAGCTCGCCCTGGACAACGCGATCGGCCGCACCACCGCCTACGACAGCCTCCACGAGGTGATCGATACTCTCGCCGCCCAGGCCCCGGCCTTGCACAACGTGCTGCTGGCCGCGAAAGTCGCTGGGCACCAGCACATCAGCGTGGACGGTACGCTCATCCACACCGACCGGGTCGGCCAAGCCGGCCCCACCACCGCCAAAGCCACCTCGGTGCCACGCCGGGTCAAAGTCGACCTCTGGTGGTCGGGAAAACACGGCCGCCACGGCGGGAACATCCAGGTCGTTACCGCCCCGGACGGGTGGCCGATGTGGACCTCCGAGGTTCGTCCGGGACGTGAGCACGATGTCACCGCGCTGCGCGCCCACCCCGAGATGCTGCCCGCGCTCACGGACTGGACCGGTGAAAACCTGCCCGTGCTGGGCGATCTCGGATACTTGGGCGAGGCCACAACGATCACGGTCGCGGTCAAGAAGCCCAAGGGCGGGCAGCTGACCGACGAACAGAAAACGGCGAACAAGGCCCACAACCAGGTTCGCGCGGTCGGTGAGCGCGGTAACGCACTGCTCAAATGGTTCAAGGCATTGCGTCGAGTCAGCTTGTGCCCGTGCCGGATCGGTGCCATCGCCGCAGCCGCGCTGGTGTTGCTGCATCTTCAACACGGCCGCAGCGTCTGACCGTGACACGCCGCTACTCGGAAAGGCTCACTGCTCATCGCGGCGCCGGTGCTGCTGGCGGGATGCGGTAGCGGCAAAGAGGAAGGGGTGGTGTACTTCCGCTTCGCGAACTCGCCCACCGCTCTGTCACTCGTCAGGATCGCGGAAGAATTGGGCTACTGGGACAACGCCGGTGTCCGGCCGGAATACGTCGGACCGGCCACCGCGGTGCCCGCGGTGCAATTGCTGGACCAAGGCAAGATCGATATCGCGACCGGCATGTTCAACAACGACATCGACGGCAAGGTGAAGGGTTTCAAATTCACCGCCATCGCGTCCAGCATGCTCGACCTGCCGAAGGAGCCGCATATGGCCTACTTCACCAAGGCCGGCTCGAACATCACCAAGGACAACTTGAAGGCCCTCGAGGGTAAAACGGTGGGCGTCAACGGCTTCAACAGCTGCGTCGACCTGGTGATCAAGCGGTATCTGAAGAACAACGGCGTCGACGTGACCCGGGTCAACTTCCTCGAACTCAAGGCCGAACTCATCGCCCCCGCGATCGAACGGGGCGAGGTCGACCTCGGCGTCTTCCACCCGCCGCTGGTCGGGGTGTTGCTCAGCAAGCCGGACAAATTCACCCAGGCCTTCACCTCCTACGACGACTGGGGTCCGCTCGGCGGTCAGGCGCCGTATGTCGCGAGCAACGCCTGGTTGCAGAAGAATCCGCAGGCCGCGCGTGAATTCGTCGGCATCATCGCGAAGACGGCGAATTGGGCCAACGCCCATCCGCGGGAATCGGCCGAGATCGCGGGCAAGACCACCGGCTACCCGGTCGAGCAGACCACCAACTGGCACTACGCGCCCAACGCGCTGCTCGACAAGGCGAGCCTGCAACTCTGGTGGGATCTCGTGGAAGAGGTGGGCAGCCCACTGCCGGGCTCGGAGCACCTGAAGCCGGAGGACATCGCGACCAACGCCTTCAATCCCTACGCCAAATCGGCCGATCTCCTGGAAAGCCAGGATCACAACACGGTGATCCTCGATCAGGAGCAGAACGACCGGGTGCTGAAGACCAAATTGGTCGACATCCAGGGCGTCGAAGAGTGATTCGACGCGCTCGGCACTGAACGCGACGACACCTGTTTCCGCCGGGCCCGGCTCGATTCCGGGCCCGGCGCCATCATCCACCCAGAGAAAAGTCGGTTGACATGAGTCAGCAAGTGCTCGTCGAGCAACGAGAAAGGGACGCGGGGGCCGGCCTCCGACGCCCAGCACGCACGGACTGGAAGATCGAAGCCAAACGCGTCACCAAACTCTTTCCGAAGACCGGCTGGAGGTCGGGCGGGGAAGCCACCGCGGTGCTCGACGGATTCGACCTCGGGATCGGCGCGGGCGAGTTCGTCTCCCTGCTCGGCCCGAGCGGTTGCGGCAAGTCCACGTTCCTCAATATCCTCGCCGGTCTCGAGTCCTACAACGGAGGGGCCGTCCTCGTCGACGGTAGGCGGGTCGATGGCGTCAACAAGAACGTCGGCGTCGTGTTCCAGGGGTACGCCCTGTTCCCGTGGCTGACAGCACAGCGAAATGTCGAGGTGGGCCTGAAGATTCGCGGCGTTCCGAAGGCGGAGCGCAGAGAACGGGCGGCGAAGGTGCTCAAGACGGTGGGGCTGGAGTCCGCCGCCGATCGACTGCCGCACCAACTCTCCGGCGGCATGCGCCAGCGGGTCGCGATCGCACGAGTCCTCGCCTACGAGCCCGAGGTGCTGGTCTTCGACGAGCCGTTCGCCGCACTGGACGCGCAGACCCGCGAATTCCTCCAGGGTGAATTGCTGCGCATCTGGGAAGCCGGTGAAACCAAGAAGACGGTCCTGTTCGTCACCCACTCGATCGACGAGGCCATCTTCCTCTCCGATCGCATCGCGGTCATGACGCGGGCACCGGGCACGGTCAAGGCACTCATCGATGTGGACCTGCCGCGCCCCCGCGACCTCGAGACCCGTAGTTCCGAGGATTTCGTCCATATCCGCTCCCGAGTCGCGCGGATCCTCGAAGAGGAGGTGCGCCTTGGCAACGACGATCACTGAGCCCCCGCGCGGCGAAGACCACCGGCACGACGAGGATCTCATCGCACCCAAGGCGCCCAACCCGTGGCTCGCGAAGTACGGCAGGGTGATCTACGGGGCCCTCGGCCTCGCCTTTTTCCTGACCCTGTGGTGGTGGGTGGTCGATTCCGGCTCCGTCAGCGACCTCTACCTCTCGACACCACAGGACACCGTCCGAGCGTTCATCGACGGCCTCGCCGACGGAACATTGCGGTCCGAGGTCCTGCCCAGTGTGCAGCGGGCGTTGCTCGGATTCGTGATCGCCCTGGTGACCGGTATCTCCCTCGGCATCTTCGTGGGTTCGTTCCAGATCTTCCAGCGGCTCGCCGAACCCGTCCTGCTGTTCTTCCGCAATCTCTCGCTACTCGCACTGCTGCCCGTCTTCGTCGTCTTCCTCGGAATCGGCGAGGAATCGAAGGTCGCGATCGTGGTGTGGGCGTGCTTCTGGCCCATCTTCATCAACGCGGTCGGCGCGGTCGGCGGGGTCGAGCGCCTGCTGATCAACGCGGCGCGGACCCTCGGTGCGGGGCGCGGGTACATCTTCACCCGTGTCGTCCTTCCCGCGGCGATCCCGGCGATCTTCCCTGGCATTCGGCTGGCGGCGGCCAACGCGTTCACCGCGCTCGTCGCGGCCGAGCTGGTCGGTGGCGCGCACGGGATCGGCATCTACATCAACAATGCCGCGCTGCGGTATCAGACCCCGCAGATGTACGCGGGGATCCTCGCGCTCGGCCTGATCGGCATCCTGGTCAACGGGGTGATGACGGTCGCCGAATGGCGTCTGACGTCCTGGCAACGCGGTCTGACGAACAAGTCATGAATCCGCGAGGGCGAGAGAGGATTCGCGGCCGTCGCGGCTTCCTCGCGGCGGCGTTCACCCTCGCGATGTCGACGGGCGTGCTGGGTTGCGGATCGGAGACGACGGTCGCCTACGATTCCGCGGCCGACGGGGACGCACTCGTCGTCTACGTGGGGGCGGGAGACGATCGGGAGATCCTGGAATACGCCGTGGAGAATATTCTTCCGGATTCGGTGAAGGTGAAACTGGTCGACGCGTCCGAGGATTCGAATTCGAAGGTCACGGCGGGCGATGGCGACCTTTCCTATTACCAGCACATCCCCGCGTTCGAAGCCGACAAGGAAAAGAACTCCTTCGACAACCTGAGTGTCGTCTCCAAAGTGAATGTGGTGCCCTATGCGCTGTATTCATCCAAATGGAAAGATATCGCGTCGACCGAGGACTGGGTGAACGTGGGACTGGTGGCGGATCAGGTCACCGGGAATAGTCTCCCGCACGGTTCGCAGGTCGTTCTGCCCTCCACTCCGACGGGTTTCGCGCGCGGACTCTATCTGTTGCAGAGTTCGGGACTGGTGAAACTCGATCGCCCGTTCGGCGGCACATCCGCGGCGGATCTCACGATCACCCAGGCGAACGTGCTGGATTCGCTGCGACATCTCACCCTGCTCGGGCTCGATTACGGGGAATACCTCGAGTCCATCTACCGCAATTACGACGCGGTCGTGCTCAGCCCGAAGCACGCGGCATCCATCGGTCTCGATCCGGCCGAGGACGCGCTCGCCATCGAACCCGGCCGGGACAACCCTTACACCCACGTGCTCGTCGCGCCGTCCCGGCTGGCAGGCGATCAACGCGTTCTCGAACTGACGCACGCCCTGGAAACCCCTGAGCTGGCGCAGTTCCTGGAGACGAAATACCACGGCGCGAATATCCCCGCGACCGCGGGAACCAACAGGTGACCCTCTCTTCGGCCGCACATGTCGGCCGATATCCATCGAACGATTTCAGAAGGACGACCATGGTCGACAGCGACTCCCGCGGACGAGCACCCGCGCGGAAGAATTTCCCCCGGCGGTCGGTTGCCGTGGCTCTCGCGTCGGCGCTGGCGCTCGTGGCTCTCGCCGCTCCCGCCGCCGCCCATGTCCGTTCCGACGGCACGCCGGTCACGCAGGGCGGCTACGGAATCGTGCGGTTGATCGTGCCCGGCGAGTCCGGGCGCGCCGCCACGGTCGCCCTCACCGTGACGATTCCGGAGGGTGTCGACCTGAAATCCGCCAGGACACTGCCGATTCCGGGCTGGAGCGCGACCGTCGAACGCCAGAATGTGGGCAGTGCCGAGCGAGTGTCGCGGATCGTGTGGACCGCGACCGACCCTGCGAGCGGGTTCGGCAACACCGAATACCGGGAGTTCTCCTTCTCCGGTGGACCGTGGCCCAAGGGCAAGGATTCGGTGGCGCTGCCCTCGGATCAGCGCTACAGCGACGGCGCGGTGGTGTCGTGGAACGAGGTCGCGGTCGACAAGGCCAGCGAGCCCGAGCATCCGGCCCCGATCGTGACGCTGAACGCGGCCGCCGATGGACACGGCCACGACGGCGGGCACGGCGAGTCCGCCACGGCGGCCGGGGCGAATCATCACGACGACGCGGCGGCCCCCGACGCGAACGAGTCGTCGGATGGGCTGTGGCATTCGATTTCGGTGATCGGCCTCCTTCTCGCTCTCGCCGCCTCGGTCGCAGTCACGTGGGTGTCGCGGCGGGACCGTGTCACGGGTTCGTAGCGTCCTGCCGTGGGTGTTCGTATTCCTTGTTGTCACAGCGAGTTCGGTGTGGGCGGCCGGTGCCGCGTCGGCGCATGCCGGACTCGAATCGACGTCGCCCGCCGATGGCGCCCATGCCGACAAGTCGCCCGGTGAGCTCCTGCTCCGGCTCAACGAGCCGGTCACCCTGGTCGAGGGTTCGGCGCAGCTGATCGACAGCGGCGGAAAGCGATTCGCTCTCTCGGACGTGCGGCTCGACGACGGCCAGCGCAGCGTCGTGCTGGTTCCGGCCGATGTCGTGCCGGACGGGGCCTACCTGGCCACCGCGCGCGTCGTCTCGGCGGATACCCACGTGGTCTCGCTGTCGATCCAGTTCACCGTGGGATCGGTCACCGAACAGGGGAGGTTCTCCGACGACACCGCCGCCGGGTTCGAGCAGTATCTGAACTATCCGAGCAAGGGGGTCACATACCTCGGACTCGTCCTGTCGGCCGGGCTGTTCGCCTCGGCGCGGTGGGTATGGCCGACAACGATGGGTCTGCGCCGATTCCGGGTGACCTACCGCGTCGGCGCCGGAATATTCATCGTCGGCCTCGTGTCCCGTTTCGCGGTACTCGCGGCACAGCAGTCCGGCGGACTCTCGCAGGTGTCGGCGGCGAGCGCGCGGACCCTGCTCGCCACACCGCACGGGCTCGCGGCGGCCGTCGCGGTGGCGCTCTCGGCCGCCGCGCTCGCACCGCCGCGCCGTCGCCACACGCCGCTCCTCGTACTGCAAGCGATCGCGGCGGTACTCGCGGTGACGCTGGGAGGCCATGGCGGCTCGGTGCGGGGATGGCCCTGGTCGTTCCTCGGCACGCTGGTTCACGTGTACGGGATCACCGTCTGGCTGGGCGGTGTGGCCGTGATCTTCCTGGTGCACCGCGGCGTGCCCGAACTTCGACGATGGCACGCGATCGCCGTCGGGCACGTCGCGGTCGCGACCGTCGGCGGACTACTTCTGGCCTTCCTACAGGTGCGGCCCCTGGCCGCCCTCCTCGACACGACATACGGTCTCGTCCTGGTCGGCAAGGTCCTCGGCGCGACGGTCGTCGCCGGGCTCGGATACGGGGCCTACCGACGCCTCCACCGCGTCGGCGCGGACACCGGAGCACCGCGCCTCATCGCCCTGGAAACCGGGCTGACGGTCGCCGTGCTGGCGGCGACCTCGATACTGACGACGTTGCCTCCGGCCAAGGACACCTACACCACCGACCTCGCGACCACGCTCGACTTCGGATCCGCCGAAATCCTCTATGTCGACATCGATTCCGTTCGCCGCGGCCCGCAGCGGCTCACCATCGAGCACCCGAGGGCGAACAGCCCCGCACCCCGTGACTCCCCCACCGTCAGCGTCGACCTGTCCTCCACGTCCGCCAATGTCGCCCGCCTGCCGGTGAAGATGACCGACGCCGTCGAGGAGAACGGAACCCTGGTGTGGCGCAGCGACCAACTCATCATCCCCGCCCCGGGCGAATGGAAAGTCACCGTCCGATTCGACGGTGAACACGGCCCGAAGTTGGCCTCGTTCTACTACCGGGCGTTGTAGGCCGAGCAGTCGTGTCCGGCTCGTAGGGGAGCCACATCGCCCCTACGGCAATGGCGCAAATCAGACGAAAGTCACTGCGGTATAGACGATTCGGTCATATCGGACCTGCACGGGCCCGCTCCGGGAATCCCTTGCGCGCATGCGAGACTCATCGCGATGCTCACCTACTTCCAAGCGATTGTCATCGGTGCGGTGCAGGGTGTCACCGAACTGTTTCCCATCTCCAGTCTCGGACATTCGGTACTCGTCGCGGCGTGGCTCGGCGGCGATTGGCAGGAGTTGGTCACCGAGGGCGAGTCGACTACGCGCACACCGTATCTGGCGTTCGTGGTGGCCTTGCACGTGGGAACGGCGGTGGCCCTGCTCGGACACTACCGGCGGGATTGGCTCGCCATCGTGACCGGACTGCTCACCACCATACGAACCGGGCGACTCGACACCGTGTCACAACGGCTGGCGATATTGATCCTCATCGCCACCGTTCCCGTCGCCGTACTCGGTCCGCCACTGCAACATCCGCTGCACGCGCTCTTCGCCGCACCGGTATGCGCCGCGACCTTCCTGGTCTGCAACGGTGTCGTGCTCGTCATCGGCGAGGGCCTGCGCCGACGCAACGAACCCTCACTGGCCGAATACGGGCGACGGTTCGCCCGGCGGCAGAACCACACCGGCGCCCGCACGGCGACAGCGCCACCGCGACGCCAAGCCGACCGGCCGTTGGCCGCCCTCGGATTCGGCGACGCCTTCGGTATCGGCGCGGCACAGGTCGGCGCACTGCTGACCGGGTTCAGCCGCGCCGGTCTGACCATGGTCGGCGGACTGTGGCGCGGTCTCGAACACGAACACGCGGCCAAATTCGCCTTCCTGCTCGCGACCCCCGCGATCCTGGGCGCGGGCATATTGCAGATTCCGGAACTGATCGGCCCCGAGACCGCCTGTATCAGGGGTCCGGTGCTGGTCGGGGCCATCGTCTCCGGACTCTCCTCGTGGCTGGCCGTGCGGTTCCTGGAGCGATACTTCCAGACCCGCACGCTGCTGCCCTTCGCCGCGTATTGCGTGGTCGTCGGGGCTTTCTCGATCATCCGATTCGCCTGAGACACCGGCATCTCATCGCGGCTTCCGCGCGATCGGGATCGGCGCCGCGCAGCGCGTCCAGGATCAGCCCGTGCTCGTGGAAGACTTCGACGTGATCGGAACGCCCTGCGACACCCATCAATTGGAATCGGCGAGAATGTCCGGTGATCGTGCCGTGCGCGTTGGACAGGAACCGGTTTCCCGACTGTGTGGCGATCAGATTGTGGAATCTTCGCTCTGCTCGAGTACCTGGTTCGAGGATTGCGACAACTCCCCCGCGATATGCGCCTCCAGGCTGCGCACCGACCGATCGAGTTCATCCAGGAACGATGCCGTGGTCCGGCTCGCGGCCAGCCGCGCCAGGGTCGGTTCAACGGCCAGACGGGCGTCGAGGATCTCGCTCATCTGCTCGTCCGAAACGAGTTCGGCCGCCCGGTATCCCATATGCGCGACCCGAACGACCAAACCTGTCGCGGCCAATCGCGCGAGCGCCTCCCGGATCGGCGTTTGCGACACTTCCGATTCCCGAGCCAACGCATCGATGTTCAAGCTCGAACCGGGCGCGATATCGCCGGAGAAAAGACGCGACGTGAGAATCTCGTGCACGCCGTCGACCAGCGAGTGCCGCAGTGGTTTCACGTCTCATCCCGATACGTCCGCGATCCCGACGCAGAGAGGGCCCGGGAATTCACGTCACCGGAACTCCGAATTCAGGGCTGGATCACGTATTTCCCGCGCACGCCACCCTTCGCGACCGCGCGGTGGGCCTCGGCGGCCTGTTCGAGCGGGACGACCGCGTGCACGCGCGCCGTCAATCGGCCGCTCGCGGTATCGGCCAGCAGCCGCGCGAGCCGCGCGCCGTCGGGCTGGACGGATACCGCGCTGATGGTGATGCCGCGTTCGGCCTGCGGTTCCGCGCCCGGTCGCACCCCCACGAAGACTCCGTTGTCGCGAACGAGGGCCAAGCCCTGCTCCTGGAGGGCGGCGCCGTCCACGACCGCGTCCCACGAGCGCACGTCGGTCCGCGTGGTGAAATCCGCGCCGAGACCGCGGAGGAACCGCTCGTCGTCGGTGCGGGCGAGACCGGTCACCAGCCAGCCGCGTTCCCGCGCGAACGTGACGGCGTAGGCGCCGACGGTGCCCGCCGCGCCGGTCACGAGCAGAGTTCTGCCCGCACCGTCGCCGAGCAGGTCGACCGCCTGGGCGGCGGCCAGGCCATTCATCGGGACCGTGGCCGCGGTGGTCAGGTCGAGTCCGTCCGGTACGACGGCGATATCGCCGGCCGCCACGATCAGTTGCTCCGCGTAGGTGCCGTAATCGCGATCGAAGCCGGTGACGAGGCCCGCCACGCGGGCGCCGACCGGTACGTCGACATCGGGGCCGACGGCGGTGACGGTTCCGGCGAAATCCCACCCGATGCCGGTGTGGTCGGGTTGATCGACGAATCCGAGTTCGTGGAACATCCCGTCCGCCAGCGCCAGGTCGACGGGGTTGACCGACGCCCCGGCGATCTCGACGCGAACCTGGCCCGGCCCCGGATCGACCACGGGAACCTCGATGATCTCGATGGAATCCGGGCCGCCCGGGGTACGGATGACCGCTGTGCGGAAAGTACTGGACATATTCGCCTCCTGTGGACATTTCGGTCGTGCTACTCCACGATGGATGGGTAACTCTCCAATGGGAAGTACGCACTCCGAAGTGCGTAAGCCACCGCGTGGTGACAAGGAGGACCGATGCCGACCAAGACCGTGGCCCAGCAGCGAGCCGAGGCGAAAATGGATTACGACGCCTTCCTGGCGCGTTGCCCGAGCCGCCAACTCCTGGACCGGATCTCCGACAAATGGGTCGCCCTCGTGCTCGCCGCGCTGGGCAGCGACGGTCCGCACCCCGATTCGACGTGCGCCGGTGAGCCGAGGGCCATGCGCTATTCGGAGTTGGGAGCCCGCCTGGCGGGCGTCAGCCAGAAGATGCTCACCCAGACGTTGCGCGCCCTCGAACGCGACGGCCTGCTCACCCGCACCGTCACACCGACGGTGCCCGTCACGGTCACCTACGAACTCACCGACCTCGGCCTCTCCCTGCACCACGTCGTCCGCGGCATCAAGGTCTGGGCCGAGGCGCACATGGACGACGTGCTCGCCAACCGCGAGGCCTACGACAGCCGCGACGCCTGACGGTCACGGTGACCATCGACCCCCGAATTCGGGAAGAAGTCCCATATCGGTGGCACACCTCCGGGGACGACTCTCGATGGTATGACCGACAGCAGAGTTACCTCACTTCTGTCCGCGCCGGGCAATTCGGCACCGTCCGTACCGGACCTCTCGACGGTGTCGGCGGCGTTGCGGCTCGCGAGCCGGGCTCCGTCGGTCCACAACACCCAGCCGTGGCGGTGGGTGTACGACGGCACCAGGCTGCACCTGTATCGCGATACCGACCGGCAGCTGACGACGACGGATCCGCGCGGTAGGCAGCAGGTCATCAGCTGCGGTGCGATGCTGCACCACGTGCGCACGGCGCTGGCCGCCGAGGGTTGGCACACCGATACGGTGCGGCTGCCCGATCCGATACGTCCGGATCTGCTAGCGACCGTCACCTTCCGCCGGTGGCCCGACCCGCCGGACGGGGTCACCGAGCGGGCCGGTGTCATCGAACGTCGCCGGACCGACCGTCTACCGCTGCGAGCGCCGGAGGGTCTGCCCGATCTGCTGCACGCGGCGCGCATGCTCGTGCACCCCCACGATCTCGAACTCGACGTCCTCGACGAATCCGCGCGCCCCCGTGTCGCGGCCGCCTCGGATCAGGCCGCGGCGCTGCGCCGATACGACATGGAGTACCAGACCGAATTGCACTGGTGGTCAGGGCATTCCAGTACGCCGGAAGGCGTGCCCGCGGACGCGCTCGCCTCGGCCGCCGAATCCGCCCGCGTCGACGTCGGACGTAGCTTCCCGCCCGGGTCGCCCTCCGCGCGACGCGGCGATCTCGACGACCACGCCCGGTTGCTCGTCCTCAGCACCGCCGCCGACTCGACCGCCGAATGGTTGCATACCGGCGAGGCGCTGTCGGTGCTGCTGCTCGAGTGCACCGCGGGCGGGCTCGCCACCTGCGCCCTCACCCATATCACCGAATTGCCTTCCGGCCGCACAACACTGGCCGGGCTGCTGCCGAAATCCGGTGTTCCGCAGGTCGTCGTCAGGGTCGGCACCGCCCCGGACGGCGGGGACGCGATCACACCGACGCCGCGCAGGCCGCTCGCCGAATTCCTCACCGTGCGGCGGTGAGCTACTCCCCCGACGCACCGTCGGATCCGGCGACCCGGCCCGAGGCCGAGGGAGTCACCAGCGTCAGATCGCCGTCGTAGCGCCGGTACAGCAGCCTGCCCCTGGCGTCTCCGGGGTCGGTGAAGAAGACGAAAGGCAGACCGTCGCGGCACAGCCGCTCGGCGGCCTCGGAGTCGGTGAGCACGGGTGCGGGATCCGGATTCATGGTCAGCGGCAGGGCATTCGGAGTCCGTGGCGGATCGACGCGATGCTGCCGGGCCAGGTGCACGCCGATCGGCCCCGCGCGGTAGACGGTGGCGTCTTCGCCGGTCTCGCCGTCGATGTAGAGGTGAGCGTCGTAGTCCATCGCGTCCAGCACACCGACGGCAGCCGTGAGACCGCCCCTGCGTAGCTCGCGGAATTTGCGGCGGGTGATCGGTCGCGGACCGGTCACCGACGCCAGTGTCGGGCGCCGGATCGGGCCAGAGCCGTGGCGCCTCGCCCGTGGACATCCGCGCGATCTGTCGATCCAGTCGTTCGGCGACGAACGGGGCGATGAATCCCGCGGGACCGTCGACCTGAACGCGAATCGGTTGTTCGGCGAAACGGGTGTTCACCTGGGCCAGCACCGGAACTTCCGCGTCCGGCGCGGCGGTGAGCCGCACCCGGGCGGTCGCCTCGATTCGATGATATCGCAGCACCCGATCGACCGATCGCAGTGTGCGCTCGGCCTCCCGATCCCCGACATCGCCGCAGGTGATCAACTCACACGACATACCGTCCCGATCAACCGCGTTTCAGACAGTTCCACCGACGACAACCCCGCTTCCGACGAGTGAGATGAGACCGACCCACGCCACCACGTGCGGCCTGCCGACAACAGGGTCCAAGGTCCCCGAAACCGGCGCGCAACCTCGTTCCACCCGAAGAATCGCCCCGGGCCGCGACACCGCCGGACGGATGTCGCAAACGGGACCGCTGGGCCGCCACTGTCCCGCGGGTATCCCGCACGACGAGGTAACCGAATTGGTCGTCGCCGCCGCGGCCGGCGGCGGCGGCGGAAGGACCGTGACCGTCAACCGGTCGAGATCACCACCGACACTGCACTGGTCGGTGCCGCTGCCCTGAACCGGTGGACCGCGCGGTCACCTGACCGACTCGCACGGATCCAGCACCTCGGTCGGTGCCCGGCGCGGTGTCTGCGGCAGCGGCGGCGCACCCGTGGGTGCCCAGCCGACCCGCAGAATCGCCTGTGGGGCGGCTGATCCGCCGAGCGCTCCCCCGCGCACCCGATCCCGCGATCGCGGGATTTCGAGTGGTTCGGTGAGCGTGCAACTCGCCAGGCCGATATTTGTCGCCGTCAGCAGAACCGCGCTCAACGCCTCCCCCGCACGCAGCCGGGACACCCGATCATCCCCGGCCGTGGCGAGTACCAACAGCCGGGCGGCATCCGGTTCCGACGCCGGGTCGTGGAGCCGCGCGCCGGCGAAGTGCCGTGCGGGCAGGGCGTCTCGCGAGCGCGGTATCGGAGCGTTGCGCGCGGGCACACCGTCCGGACTGCTGTGCCTGCCACTCCAGATCGTCAACTCGTACAGGTAGTCCGGATCCTGCTCGTGCTCGGCGGCGGCCGCCCTGGCGGTGTCGAGCAGGCGCTCGCGTTCGAGATCGGCGACCGGGCGCAGGGTCGCCCCGAGTTTGTGCGCGCGTTCGACCAGCAGTCCGAGATATCCGGGCGGGATCGGTTCCGGGGCGTAGTGCCGCCGGTCGGTGCGGCGCATCGTGATGGCCGAGCACAGGGCGATGTCCTGCGGCGTCGCCCGATGCGGCACCAGTTCGACGGCGGCCAGATGGTTCGGATCGGCCGGATTCGGCATGCGGCGCACCACGGCCGACCAGCCCGACGCGGCCGAGGCGATCGTGAAATGGTGCAGGGCCGCACCACAACTCAGCAGCATCTCGCGCTGATCCGGGTCGGTGGCGGGCAGTGCCCGGGTCGGGTCGAGCCACAGATGGACCGAGCGGTCACCGATGCGCCACCGCCAGGGCTGTGTGTTGTGCACCGACGGTGCCCGCACGGCGAGCGCGATGGCCGCCTCGACGGTCGCGTCGTCGGGCATTCCGTGTTCCATGTCGCCGTCCTCTGTTCGATGTCGTTTCACGGTCGCACCGTGGACATCGGCGAAGTAAGGGCACGATGGCCCTCGTGGCGGGGACTTCGGTGAGCTGTCAGCCGGGCACCCCCGTAGCCGTAGGGGCCGCAACGGCTACGGGGGTAGGCGGCCCCGCTCAGCCCACGGCGATCGGCAGGGTTTCCCAGCCGCGCACCGTCGAGGTCGACGACAGTGCGATCCGGTCCCAGTCGACATCCCAGCTCGGGAAACGGGCGAGGAATTCCTCCAGCGCCACTTTGGCTTCCAGCCGGGCCAAGGCCGCGCCGAGGCAGAAGTGGGTGCCGAAACCGAAGGTGCGCAGGTTGTTCATCTTGCGATGGATATCGAACCGGTCGGGGTCCGACCAGCGGTCCGCGTCGCGGTTCGACGAGGCGATCAGCAGCATCATCGCGCTGCCCGCGGGCACGGTGGTGCCGCAGAGCTCGACGTCGGTGGTGACATAGCGGGCGATCGCGTGCCCGGTCGGTTCGAAGCGCAGCGCCTCGTCGATCGCGTTCGGGATCAGCCGTGGGTCGGCGACGAGTTCGGCACGCTGGTCGGGGTGGCGGGCCAGCAGCGAACCCAGCCAGCCGAGCAGCCTGGCCGTCGTCTCGTTGCCCGCACCGGCGACGACCGAGACGTAGGTGAGGATCTCCTGTTTGGTCAGCGTGCGCGTCACGCCCTCGGTGTCGACGAATTCGGCGCGCAGCAGTTCTGTCATCAGGTCGTCGGAGGGGTGTTCGGCGCGCCAGTCGATGTACTGCGCGAAGTGGTCCGCGTGCGGAATCGCCTTGTCCGACACCCGCATCTGCTGGCCGGGTTCGGTGCGCAGATTCTCGTCGGCGCGGTCGCGGACCGCCTGCTGATCCTCCTCCGGAATCCCCAGCAGCATCCCGATCACGCGCATCGGCACCTCGTTCGCGAATTCGGTCATGAGGTCGAAGTGATCGAGTCCGGCGAGCCGGTCCAGTGAGCGCGTACACATCTCGCGGATCTGCGGTTCCAGCGACAGCACCCGGCGCGGAGTGAACACACTGCGCAGCAACGCCCGGTGGATGTCGTGGGCGGGCGGATCTTCCATCAGCAGGGTGCCGGGTGGAATCTCGATGCCCGCCTTGATGATTTCCAGGATCGGACCGCGCGAGGAGGAAAAGGTCTTCCAGTCCAGCAGCGCGCGATCGATGTCCTCGTAGCGGCTCAACGCGTAGAAGTCGTGTTTCTCGTTGTAGTAGAGGGGGGCTTCCGCGCGTAACCGGGCATAGACGGGGTAGGGGTCTCCGGCGATGTCGCGGTCGAAGGGATCCCAGTACACCGGCGCCGGGTCGGTCACCACGGTCGAGGGCTGTGCGTGTGTTTCGGTCATGCTGTCGGGCTTTCTCGTGACGTCGATGTCGGGCTGTGGCTGTGGTGGGAAGGACGCGGTCATGGTCGCGCGCGGACGGTGTCGTAGCCGGCGGTGAGCCAGAACATGGTGCGGTCGATCGCCGGGACGATATCGGTGACCGCGATCTCCCCGGCCGCGAAACGACCCATGAGCCCGTACACGAGGCTGGTGAGTATCGCGTCGAGATCGCGGATGAATCCGAGGTCGACGTCCTCCAGGGCGGCCATCGCGGCGGGGAAGACGGCCTCGATGCCGTGACTCATCAAGGTTTCCCCGCTCGCTGAGGCGCGGGCCCGGAAGTAGGCGACCAGCAGTCCTGGATGACGCTCCCACGGTTCGAAGATCGGTCGCAGTACCCGCATGAGCGCGGCGTGCAGGGATTCGCCGGGAGCGGCCGAGTATTCGGCAAGTCCGGCGTAGCAGTTCCGCGCCATCCACCAGTCCAGCGCCGCGAGGATGAGGTCGTCGCGGGTGCCGTACAGCTTGTAGATCTTGGTCAGCGATACCCGCGCGTGCCGGGCGACCTCGCGCACCTGGATCGCGTCGTACCCCTGGACCTCGAGCAGTTCGACGACGGTCTCGCGAATGCGGTGCTCACCCTGCCCGAGGGCCGACTCCATGACGACATCGTGGCCTTCGGCCAATGCGACCCGCCCCTTTCCGCCATCGGCGGAGCCGACACTCTCACTCACTGGTAATTAGATTACCACTAGTAGATAGGCATATTCGATGCTTTCGAGATCCCGATTCCGGAGGCAGCGGCGCGGGCGGCGGCGGTCCTAGCCGTCCCCCGGTCGCGCGCGCAGGTCGGGAAAGTCCGCGCGGAGCCGCTCGAGCGTCGGCTCGTCCAGTTCGACGTAGCGCAGGTCCACCGATTCCAGATGGCGCAGTCCGAAGAACGACTCGGGCAGCGTCGTCAGGTCGTTGAAGGCCAGATCCAGCCTGCGCAGGCCCGGCATCCGGGCGAACGCGTCGTCGGGCAGTTCGGTGAGCCCGGGACGCCGCACCCGGCCCGCCGCGGACTTCTCGCCCCAGCGGTCGATCTCCAGGTGTTCCAGCGTGGTGATCGCCCAGATGTGGTCGAGTAGTTCGCGGGGCGGTTCGGGCTGGAACGACCACGGGGTGCTGCCGTTGACCCGGAGCACTTTCAGACGCGGTAGCCGGTCCAAGCGCGGCAGACCCGGCAGGATCGCCGAGAGCGAGCCGCCCAGGTCGAGTTCCTCCAGTTCGGTCAGGGCGAGCAGGTCGTCTGGCACCGTCGTCAGCCATACGTGCGAGAGGTCGAGCCTTCGCAGGCCGGTCAGCCGGGTGACGGCCATCGGGAATTCGACCCTGCTCTTGTAGTCCCCCGGCTGTAGCGACGACAGATCCAGTTCGCGCAGTCCGGTCAGCCGACCGAGCCCTTCGGGAACCGGGCACGAAAGCCGCGCCGCCCGCAGCACTTCCAGCGTGGACAACTCGCCGATCCGCTCGGGCAGCGACTCGAAAGCGTTGCCGGAGATGTCGAGTACCCGCAGGGAGCGCAGGGCGCCGATGGCGTCGGGCAGACCGGTCAGCCCCGTCGATGCCAGATTCAATTCCTCCAGGTTCGCCAGCGCCGACAGCGCTTCGAGGCGTTCGCCGGTGGTGGCGGCACCACCGAGGCTGTCGTTACCCGCGAGGGACAGCACCCGAAGGTTCGAGTACTCCAGCAACTCGACGGGCAGTTCACGCAACTTCCGGCCGGACAGGTCCAGCTCGGTCACCTCCCGCGCCCGCGGCAGCGATTCCCGCAGTTCGTCCAGCACCGCCAGATGACTCGGCCGCAGGCCCGCGGGCAGTACGGGATGACCGGCCCGCATCGCGGTATGGATCAGGCGTTCGTCGGGCGTGCCATCCTTTCCCATCACTTCCGGCAGGGCGATGTCGATCAGTTCGTCGTCCTCGAAATCGACCGGGCAGTTGACGCGATAGGGGTCGGCGACCAACAGCGCCTCGGGCTGACCGGAGAAGGACATGCAGAAGTAGGAGGTGCTGATGACGAATTCGGCTCGGACGTGGCCTTTTACGGCGAGCACACCGCCGTTGTCGCCGTAACTGCCGTGGATTCCGCCCGTGAGGGTCAGATCGCCGCGCACCGCGACTTCGGGACAACCGAGGAGGACCATGTTGCGCGCCCGCGCGTTTCCGGTGACGAGCAGGAAGTTGCCGCTGCCGTGATCCCACCAGTCGATATCGCCGGTGACCGTCAGATCACCGGCGACGATGACGTTGTAGGGCACCCAGTCGCCGTCCGACTCCGGCCTGATCGCCCCCTCGACACGCAGCCCGCTCTCGTAGAGGCGGATCTCCTGTTCGTCGTCGAAATCCTGGAACGGGTGCTGGATGTGTGCCGAGACCGAGAAACGCTGTTCTGCTTCCTCGGCCGTGATGACGCGATAGTCCATCAGAGACGTGGCGGGAGTCATCGGCGAATGGTAAACCGATGAGCGACCTCGTCAGGATTTGTCGAATATCAACCGACGCCGCGTATTCCACGTTTGCGATCGGTGCCGGTGGCATCCCGCGAGAACAGCGCGTCGAAGTCGTCCCAGTGGTAGTCGTCGGTGATCGCCCACACCGTGAACGCGTTCGCCGCACGAACCACCAGATCGTCGGGAACCTCGAGCCGCACGGGCGGCTGCGTCATCACCGATACTCGGCGGGGCAGCACCGGGCGGTTCCCGAATTCACCGGTTCCGTCACGCTTCGGGCAGGGAATGTGGCGCAAGGTCGACCTCGGTACGTGTGTGAGCCGTCCCCGATGACGACTGCTGTTCGGACAAACCGGCAACCCGGCCGACATCGTCCACGCACCAACCATTGTGCGCATTACGGCTAGGACCGACGCCGACGATAAACCAATCCGCGGACCCGCAGGGCTGCCCGCTTCGACGGCGAACCGCCCGCCTCCGGTCACCGGCGACGAGCCCACGGGGCGATCGCGCGGCGCCGGGACGCCAGAAGTTCGCCGACGTGGGAGAACACGATTTCCGGGTCGGGCCAACAACGTGTTCACCGACGGAACGAACGACCATCGCAGTGATCAAGATCTCATAATCGAGTGTCCAATATGTGAAACGTTTTCCCGTTCCAGGACGATTCGAGGCGGCCTCGTGACCCGATACCCCACCGCCCCACCGCCTCGCGACGCGGACGGTAGGGTGTGAGCCCATGACCGCGTGGACAGGGTGTGCGTCCGCACCCCGAATCGCGTGTCGGAAGCGGTATAAGGAGTCACCATGGCCATCGACAACGTGAGTCGCAGTGGTCTCACCCTCGCCGGACAGCCCATGTCGGCCCCGCTGCAAGATGTTCGGGCGCTCTCGCGACGTATGGTCGGTCACTTCGTCGCCAACGTGGCGCCGTGCGGGACCTTGCCCGGCGAGGCGATCGACGGTGACGTCACCACCATCACGCGCGTCTGTCTCCAGTTGGCCGTCGGCATGCTCGACGGCGACGACATCCCGGAAAAGACCGAGCAGCTCGAACACGCCGCGGCCGGATGGGCACGCGAGGGCGTGCCGATCGACACCATCCTGCACGCGGTCCACGAGGGGTTCAAACTCGGTCTCGACCTCGTGGTCGGAAAAGCCACGACCACCGATTTCGGCGATCTCGTCGACGGGACCAAACTCGTCCTCGAAATCCTCGACACGATGACCACCGCCATCTCGGTCGCCTACGTGCGCGAACTGCGGTCGGTGGTCAGCGAACACCACACCGCTGTGCACACCCTGACCTCCGCGCTGCTCGGTGGTCACAGCACCTCGACCATGGCCAGGGAATGCGGCATCGAGATCGCGGATTCGTATTCGGTACTGGCACTGTCGATTCCCGCCCACCCCGACGAGCACGATCCGAGGCTCGACGCGAAGGTGGTGGCACGGCGCAAGCTGCGCCGGGTGCAAGCGCGACTGGCGACCGCGTGCCGGGACCGGCCACTGTCGCTGCTCAGCGTCGACGGCGGGACCGTGCTGATCCCGCGGACCGCGCTCTCCCACGAACAGCTCGAATCGCTCGTCGGCGAACTGTCCGAAGCCGCGCGCGTGCCGATCACGGTCGCCGTGGTCCACGCGGCGGCCGAGCGGATTCCGGAAGCCGCCGACCAGGCCCACGAATTGCTCGATATGGTGCAGCGATTGGGATGTGAGAACGGGTTGTACCGCTTCGACGATATGGCGCTGGAATACCAGCTCACCAGGCCGGGGCCCGGTCGCGAATATCTCGGCGCGCTGCTCGATCCGCTCGACCATCATCCCGAACTGCTCGAGACGCTGCGACTGCACATCGGAAATAATCTGAATCGCCAGCGCACCGCGCGCGTCATGCACGTGCATACCAATACCGTCGACTACCGGCTGAAGAGAATCGGCAGTCTGATCGGAGTCGATCCCACCCAACCATCCGGTTTGTGGTACTTGCGGTCCGCATTGGTTGCCCGGACCTATCGCGTGCCGTGACACTACGAACCGTCTCCGCGCCGCATTCCATAGGCGCGGTCGACAGCCGCGGTCAACAAATCCAACACTTCCACCATGCGGACACCATCGACTTTCATGCCCGCGACAGAATGCGCCGCGGTCGGCTCGATGAGCCCGAAACACATTCGAACGCTGTCGCTGACGGCACTTCGCACCGCCTCGATCGGGACACCTTCGCGCGCGCGCTGAGCCGCGGCCAATTCCAGCCGAGCCAGCACGACACCCGATTCATCCAGGTCGTCGAGCATCGCGATCGCGCGATCGAGCCCGTCGCGGAATGCCGCGAAGAACTCCGCACCCGCCTGACCTGCGCACCCGCGCGGCGCGGACGGACTCGACCTGGGCTCGCACGTTCCGTCCACGTCCATCGCACTCCTTCACCCGCACCGAACTCGCCACCGACGTTAGTGGCGACAACGCCCCACATCGGCGTCGACGGGCCTGTCTCGAGCAAAAGCCTGAAACGAGTGAATCCAGGTTGTGAAGTGTCCCATCACGGAACTCAGGCGGTCGCCCGTTCGTATGCCTCTACCACGCCGGACGCGACGCGACCACGCGAGGAAACGGGGTGACCGTTCTGTCGCGCCCAATCACGGATGACCGCGCTGCGCTCACGGTCCGATGCCGACGGCACCTTCGTGATGAGCGAACGTTTCGTCCGGCCACCGGTCCTGCGCGCATTCTCGACCCAGGGGCCGAGCAATTCGCGCAGTTCGGTGGCGTTCGCGGTAGACAGATCTATTTCGTAATGCACGCCGTCCAGAGAGAATTGAACGGTCTCGTCGGCGATCGAAGTTCCGTCGAAGTCGTCGACCAGGGTGACAGTCACCTTCTCGGCCATAGCAAGCCCCCTCGTGTCGTATTCGGTACTGCCTTCGGTGTTTTCCGTAACGCTGTGTGCAGAATAGCGCGCGAACGTCGACCGTTCACGTTCAGCTCGGGATCAGAAGTATCGCATCAACCAAGTTCCCGACTTCCGCCGGGTCGAATCCCTTGTCCCCGCCCAGTTCCGCACGCACGACCGCGCGCGGACCACCGGGGCGGCGGCGCGGCGCTCAGGCGGGCGATTCCACCGCGTCGGGAGCGATCTCGCGCGCCACGCGCAGGCCGGATTCGACCGCCCCGTCCATGTAACCGGCCCAACGCGTGGCGGTTTCGGTGCCCGCCCAGTGCAGCGGCCCGACCGGGGCGCGCAGCGCGGGACCGAATCGGGTCAGCGTCCCCGGAGTGGCGAACGCGCCGTAGCAACCGCGACTGAATTCCTCTTCCGCCCAGTCTCTTTCGATGAAATCAATCGGGTCGCCCGCCTTCGGACCGAAGTAGCCGACGAGATCGGCCAGCACCCGCGCGCGCCTGCCGCCATGGCCGAGGCGGGCGCCGATATCGGCGTGGCGGCCCTCGAGGAACCCGACGAGTACGCCCGGGGCGCCGTCGAGCGGCGTGTTGTCGAAAACCGTACCGAGCGCCCTGGTATCGCTGTTGGCCTGGCCGCTGAAACCGTCACGCCGCCAGAACGGTTCGTCGTAGACGACGTTCACCTTGATCACCCGCCCCATCGGAAGACGTTGGACGAGTTGATCACGATCACCGGGCAGGCCGGGAGCGTAGCGAATGCGGGCGCTCAACGGCGGCGGGATCGCCAGCACCGCACGGCGGGCATGAACGGCGATGCCCGCCGCCCGCACCCGGACACCCGCCGGATCCCAGTCGATCCCGTCCACCGGCGCTCCGAGTATCACCCGTTCACCGAGCTCCTCGGCCAGCGTGAGGACGATCCGCTGCGATCCGCCCACCACGCGATCCTGCTGCGCCCCGCCCCCGGTATCGATCAACGCGTCGAGCCCACCCGCCGCGCCGATGTAGAAACCGGCCCACAGGGCCGACAGATCCTCCGGGCCCGCCGAGAACACCGCCTCGGTGATCAACCGGAGGAAGGCCCGCCCGTCGCGGGTGCGCGCGGTCCGGCGCAGCCAGGTAGCGAAGGTCTGGGAGTCCAGACGTTCGGCGTCGGCGGCCAGCCACGGTTCCGCGGCGGGGATCCGGCGCGCCATCCGATCCAGCCGCCACTGCGTCTGCGCGATATCGGCCAGCGCCACCGGATTCAGCCTCGGGATCCGTCCGCTGTATTCCGAACGCGCCGTTCCGAGTTCGGCGATGCGCAACCCGTCATCGAAGGTCGGGAAGGTTTTCAGTCCGAGTTCGCGGATCAGCGCGAGCACCCGGTTCTGGCCGGGGCCGACCCACTGGCCGCCGACCTCGATCGGCAGACCGCCCGGTAATCGCGCGTTGAGCAGGCGTCCGCCCACGCGGTCGCGCGCCTCGAGCACCAGCACGTCCAGGCCGCGCCGGATCAACTCCCTGGCGGCGACCAGCCCGGCCAGGCCCGCGCCGACCACGACGACCTCCGTCGACATCTCCATGACGATCCACCTTCAACCGACGAATCCGACATACACACCGTATGCGTCCGCGGTCGCTCCTTCGGCCGAATGCGAAGCCCGCACCGAAGGGCCGAGGTGTTCCGACGGTCTCCGACGGCCCCGGCCCGGTGTTCTAGACTCGACCGGTGCCGGTCCCCTCGTCACCCGCGTCGACCCCCGTCGGGGGCGGCAGGCAGGCGCGTTGGCAGCCGCACAACGACCAGCGGCGCGAACGCATCGTGGCGACGCTCATCGAGTTGCTCGAGGAAGGCCCGGCCGGGGCCGAGGTGGCGATGCAGTCGATCACCGAACGGGCCGGATTGTCGAAATCGGTGGTGTACCGCCAGTTCTCCGGCCGCGACGAACTCGATCGCCGAACCAGGACCACGATCTGCGAACAGTTCACCGATACGCTCGACACCGCCCTCGACGTCACCGACGGCTCCATCCATCACATCCTGCACCGCAGCATCGGCGCGGTGGTCGACTGGATCGATCGGCATCCCCGGCTGCACGAATTCCTGCGCCGCGGGCCCGCCGTCGGCGATCCGGACGAGACGAACGCGATGAGCAGCTTGCAGACCTCGATCGCGGCGAGGACGCGGCGGCTGGTCTCCGGGCTGGCCGGGGTGATCGGCGTCGTGGACGAACCGGTCGTCGACACCATGACCTTCGCGATCGTCTCGATGACCGAGGCCACCGTCACCCGCTGGGCGCACGATCCCACACCGGCCCTCGATCGCGATCGGCTCGTCGCCGAACTCGCGAACTACGCGTGGAGCGTGCTCGACGGCGTCGCTCGCGCACACCGGCTGGCACTCGATCCGGACCAGCCGCTGCTGGCCCTGCTCGAGCGGCTGGCCGTCCCCGATCCGTGACGCGTGCTCAGGCGACCTCGCGCATGCGGCGTTCCGGTTCGCTGCGATAGCGCGACGGCGCACCGCCGATACGCAACGCCGACCACAGTCGCTCGGTCACCGGATTCATCAGCCCCAGTTCGCGGGCGAGTTTGCGCATATCGCCGAAATAGCCGGCCAGGATGCGGCGCTGCTCCGGGCCGTCCCAGAACGCCTCGCGCATCACCTCGTCGGGAATGTCGAAACGCTCGGCGAACGATTTCGGCGGCGCCATGATCTCCCCGGCCAGCCAGCGCATGGCCAGCGGAAAGGCGAGCGCGGCGGCCATTCTTCCCGGCCCACTCATCCGCTTCAGGTGCGCAGCGAGGAATTCGCCCGCGAAGGAAATGTGCCTGGCCTCCTCGGCGATGTGGATCTCCATCGTGCGCAGCACCGCGGGAGGGATATTGCCGCCGTCGCGGATGACCGCCTTCTGGTAGTGGTCGATCGGCTCCTCGCCGCCCAGGACCCCGATCAGCAGGATGACGTGCGCGTATCCACCCGCGACACCGATGAACGGCGAGAGCGCTCGAAACAGTGGACGCATACCGGGAACGTCGACGCCGATGCGGTTCACCAATTCCTGGAACATCTGGATGTGGTTGCACTCTTCGGTCATCTCGTGCATGCAGTACCGGAATTCCGGCGCGCCGTTGGGCAACTTCATGACGTACTGCATCATGCCGCGGATCAATACGCTCTCGAAGGCCGCGCCGACCTTGATCACATTCGCGACGCGCCATTTGCCGATGTCGATCTGCCGACGCACCGACAGATTCCGGTACCAACTCGTCGCACCGAGCGGATCGTATTCCGGTGACAGGATCCAGCGCGGATCATCCGGATCGATAGCGAATTCGGGCCCATCCCAATCGATATCCAGATAGGGGTCGAACTTGCGGTGCACCGAACCCGCGGACAGGGTCGCCAGCGCGTCCCGATAGCTCTGGTCGAACAGTTCGACGCCCACCGATTCGGACAGCGTCATCGATGCCTCCTCGTTCCGGCCGCTGGCGTGCGGCGTCGGCGATGCGCGGTAGTGCGCGTGGCATCAGAATATATGGGACTCACGGTCCCAGACAATACCCGGCGGTGATCCGCTCACCATCCGGGATCGCCGAGGACCGGGATGTTGACCCAGCTCGGCCGACTCGGATCGAGTTCCAGATGCTGCGGTTTCAGCTCGCTCTCGTTGAGCAGCGGCCGCAGCGGCAGGCCACGCGGCAGGTTCAGCGCGTAGATATCGACGCGCAGGCGATGCCCCGGCGCGAGCACGCCGTCGGTCGCGGCCAGACCGATATCGACCACGGTCGGCTCGCCGGGCACGATCGGCCGACGCGAGTCGAGGGTGAGCACCGGATAGGGATCGGTGTAGTCACCGCTCGGCGACCGGGTGGCCTTCGCGTCGTCCACCGCGCGCAGCGACGCCTGGAGCTGACCGCTGGTCCACACGGTCGACCGACCGTCCGGCGCGACATCGTTGACCGTCACCGCCCAATACCCGTCGGTGCTGTCGAGCACCGTATTCAGGTGGGCCGCAACGGGTCCGGAGATTACTGTCGGCTCGGCGACGGGCGCGCTGGTGAATGTCAGCGCGGCCGCCTCGCTGATGCGGGAATCCTTGGCGCACACGTCGAGTACCGCGGTCACGCCCGCGGTTCCGGTAGCCGAATCCCGCGAACACAGGGTGAGCAGTTCGGGAGCGACGGTCAGCCGTGCCGCGCCGCCGGGAGCCGTGGCGAGCGTGCCGTCGTACGCGCTGCGCGCGGTGCCCGAGACGGCCGGATCGAGATACATGCGTCGGTATTCGGCTCCGGCGCGGGGGAATTCGGTGCCGCCGACCCAGCCGCCGCCCTGCTGCCACAGCGTGACCGGATCGTAGGTTTCGATGCCGTTGTCGATGCCCTTGAGCCAGTGGTCGAACCACGCCCGTTGCAGCACGTCCAGCCGGGGCGGTCCGCCCGGCTGGCCGAGGCCGCTGCCGGTGGTCAGATGGTAGGTGTCGCCCATGATCAGTTTCTTCTGGTCGGCGGGCACGTTCACCGCGTCGTAGACCCGAGGGGAGGAGTAGGCGAAGATGTCGTGCCAGCCGCCGTAGACGAAGGTCGGGATCTCGATCCGGTCGGGATGACCGAGCCACGCCTGACGCACCGGAGTGCTGTCCTGGAGCAGCCCCATCAGGTTCTGCGGAATCTCGTCGACACTCGGCACCGTCAGCGCGGCGAACAGGTAGTCGAAGAACGTCATCGGATCCTGCACACGATCGGCGAGCCATCGCCAGTCGAAAGTGCCAGTCACGATGGACCGCACGTCGGGCACCCATTTGGTGCTGTTGACCGCGAACAGCCACAGCGGCAGGAAACCGATGCCGACACCGCCACCGGTCGCGGCGATATCGCGCATGAGATCGCTGCCGGGCACCACCGGGAAGATCGCCCGCAGCGCCTCGGGACCGCGTTCGGCGGTCTGCAACTGGTTGATGGCCGAATACGAGATGCCGCTCATCCCGACCTTGCCGTCCGACCACGGTTGCGCGGCGGCCCAATTCACCACCTCGACGCCGTCGGCCTGCTCGCGCTCACCGAAGACCTGCCAGACCCCCTGGGAGAAACCGGTTCCGCGCACATCGATGACGACCTGGGTGTACCCGCTCTGGACGAGTTTGCGATCGACGGCGAACGTGCGCGCCGCACCGGCGGGCAGCGCCTTGGCGATCTCCGTGAGCCCGCCGAGTCCGAGTCCGGACAGGTCGAAGCGGTTGAGCACATCCATCAGCGCGTCACCGAGCACCGGAACGCTCAGCGCCGAATCTGCCACATTGGACACGAGTTTCGAATACGGCGTCAGGTTGACGATGGTGGGCGTGCGCTCCTGGATCGGCTGCCCCGAGGCGTCGGCGGGCCGATACACATTGCCCTTCAGCACGGTGCCGTCACTCATCGTGATCGGGACGTCCCATTCGATGAAGACATTCGGATAGGCGCGCGGCCCGTCGTGCGTGGCGGTCCACTGCGCGCCGAGCACTCCCCCGTCCGGCACCGCCCGCCCGGATTGCGCCGATATCACACCGGTGCTGATCGCGATCGCCGCCACCACGAAGGTGACCGCGACCCGGACGAGACGACGCCGTCTGTTCATGAGTCCCCACTCGTTCCGATGTCACCGACGACATCGCCTACCTACCGGCGGGTAACTGTAACGGCGCGTACACCTCCGGGCAACAGGCAATCACCGAGTGTCGCGATTCAGCGACCGAAACCGAGCATGTCCAGGAATCCGTCGAGTTGCAGCTCGAACAGTTCGTCGCGATCGGCGAAGGTCTCGGCGCCGTACTGATCGAAGACGTCGAAGGTGACCGCGCCGAACAGGGCGGGCCACACCGTGACCCCCCTGGCCATCAGCCAATCCGGTACGTCGAGACCGAATTCCGACCGGATCGCGGCGAAGCTCGCCGCCAGCGGACCCGACAGCCGCGGCAGCGGATCGGGCGGAGTCAGCAAACCCCGCGCGCAGGCGTCGGCGAAGAGTGCCTGCATGGCGACGATCACACGGGTACCGGGTTCGACCGTCTGCTCGGCGGGCGCGGCGTAGCCGGGCACCGGTGTGCCGAAAAGTAATCCGTACCTTGCTGTTTCGGCGCGCGCCCAGTGCAATACCGCGCGGCCGAGCACCCGTAGCCGCAGCGCCGGATCGTCCGGGGCATCGGCGAGCGCGGCGTCGACCGCGTCACCGAGGGCGTTGTATCCGTCGATGACGAGCAGGGTCAGCAATTCGTCACGGCTGCTGACGTAGCGGTACACCGCCGAGGACACCACACCCAGGTCGCGTGCCACCGCGCGCAGCGAGAGCGCCGCCGCGCCGTCACTGGCCAGGTGTTCGCGGCCGATCCTGACGATGTCCTCCATGGTCTGGGCGCGAGCGCGGGAGCGGGGTGTCGTCGGCATACCACCACCATGCTCGCACTAGAGAGCGTTGTCAACTAATGAGAGCACTGCTCTTGACAATGTCGGCGGACATCGGCCATGCTCGAAGTCGTCAGAGAGCGTCGCTCTCGAAAGAGATCACCGCCCCCGAACGGGGCGACGAACGAAAAGGATCGACCATGTCGTCACTGCATATCGTCACCGGAGCCGGACCCGTCGGACTCTCCGTCGCCGAACAACTCGCGACCTCCGGCCACACGGTCCGCGTCCTGACCCGGTCCGGCGGCGGCCCCGACCACCCCCTCGTCGAGCGTCAGCGTGTCGACATCAGCGACCCCCGGCAACTGGCCGGACGCTTCGACGGCGCCGCGGCCGTCTATCACTGCGTGCACGCCTCGAAATACGAGGCAACCACCTGGTGGAAGGAACTGCCCGGCATGGAACAACTCGTCATGGACGAGGCCGGACGGGCGGGAACAGTGGTCGCCTTCCCCGAAAGCGTCTACTCCTACGGCAGGGTCACCGGCCGCATCACCGAAAACCTCCCCCGCAACGCCGATTTCGGCAAACCCGCGGTCCGCGTCGCCCTACTGCGCGCCCGCGAAGCCCACACCACACCGACCGTGAGCGTCGCCGCCGCCGACTTCCTCGGCCCCCACGTACGCTCCTCGGTGGCCGGCGAAACCCTCTTCGCACCCCTGCTCGCGGGCAAACGCGCCAAAGCACTCGGCAGGATCGACCTCCCCCACTCCTTCACCTACGTACCCGATCTGGCCGCCGCCATGATCCGGGCCGCCACCGACCGCGAACTCTGGAACTCTTTCCTGCACGCTCCCACCGCACCCGCGATCACCCAACGTCAACTGATCGGACTCATCGGACAGGTCGCCGGAATCGACGACCCGAAAGTCACCGCCCTCGCCCCCTGGATGATCCGCGCGATCGGCTCGGTCAACGGCCTCATGCGGGAAATGGCCGAGATGAGCTACCACCTCGCCGGACCGATCGAATTCGATTCCACCCTCAGCGAGACTCGACTCGGCCTGGAAGCCACACCCCTGGACGAGGCCGTCGCCGCCACCGTCGCCTGGTGGAAAACCCAAGGATGAGTTCACCTCATCCAGTGCGCCCCGACGCGTTCGCCGACACATGAGCGGGAGATCTTTTGTTTCAAGATTCGACCCAGGTTATGAGCACCGCGCGTCGATCGTGCGAGTCTTGCTGAGCGAACTCATACTCGACGTCAACAAGGTCCCCGATATTGATTGCGTCGAAATTTCTTCCTCGAAGAGAATCCAAGCCGAACCAAATTTCATCACCGGCTGTCGTTTCTACGACCCCGGTTGCACGCTTCCTGTTCCAGCGCCAAATCATGCCGCGCGCAGCGTGAACCCCCTCGGTCCGCATGCGAGGGAGGCTACAGGGCTCACGCCTCCTCCCTCCCGATCCTCTCCGACACCGGAAAGCAGACCCGGGTATCAGCCTGCGAGAAGAACACATCGACCGAGTGGCCATGGACCGCGACCGGGGGTGTGGTCCATGGCCTCACGGCACACGGCAACAGCAGACCCCGCCGATCAGAAGGCCTTTCGTGTCGGATCGTCGGGGCGACTCGTGGTCGCCGGCCCCGGTGGCGGTGTTCGCGGGTCGGGTGCGCTCACCGCGAACTCCCCTCCGGCCACCGGGGCCGGGACCGTCGGGCGGCGCGTCACAGCTGCGCCGCCTGTCCTGTCGGGACACGATCGACCTACCGGGTGATCGAGACCATTGCCCACGCCGGATGCCGGAGGCCGGGGTACTCGGCCCGCTCGCCAACTCGGTGGCTCCCGACTCCGGGGGTCGTGTTGCCTTTCGGTGTGTTGTGCATCGGGGTGCCGGTCACGCTGTGAGATCTCCGACGCCACCTCGTCGTGGACGGAGCCGACCGGTCTCGTGAAAGGCCTTCTCGCACAATAATTCGCGCGGCTCCCGGGTCTCGACCGATTTCCTGTCGGATCACGGTCATTTCCTGTCGACACGGTGCCCGACGAGCGAGCGACGGTCGAGTCCATGTAGCTGCCGACGCACCGCCGCTCCCCCGCCACTGTCGCCGAGGCACATCGACCCTCGAGTTGTAATCTTGTGCCAAGTTTTGCTGCTTGCGGGTGCGTGGAAGGGCGGTCCCTGTGACCGATGCGGAGTATCGGAGAGAGGAATTCACGACCGACGACGAAGATCCGACGGCGTCCTGGGATTGGTATCTCAGCAACCGGCAGGGCTCGGTCGGGTTGGCTTTTCGTGCCGAGGAATTCCGATCGGACGCGTACGCCCAGAACGTCGGCCGTTTCCAGATAGTCCGATTCTCCTCGGCCGCAGTGGATTACCGGCGCTCTCGACGGAATATTCGAGCCGACGAAGGCGACAACAGTTACCGACTCCTGATCCCGTTGCGCGGGCGTTTCGAGTTCGAACAGGGGGATTCCAGGGAGATCTTCCAGCCGGGCAAGATCGGCTTCTTCCATTGGAACCGTCCGCTGTTCATGACGCACGACGACACCATCAGCGCATTGATCATGACGGTCCCCGAAGGATCGATCGATCCCCGACGCGCCGAGGACGCCCCGCTCGCGCTGGACGAGAAGCGTCCCCTGGTACGCGCCCTGGACGCGCAGGTCCGATTGCTCGTCGAGGCCGAGGGGTGGACGGCAGCGGATTTCAGCGTCGCGTTCTCCGGGGCGCTCATGCTGCTCGACGGGGTGCTCAACCCGTTCCCCGCCGTCGGGTCGGGCACGCGCGCCGCGGACGCGGAACGCGCACGGCGTCTCATCGAAGAGCACGCGAACGACCGCGCTGTGACGCCGCGAGCCATCGCCGCGATATTGGGTATCAGCGAGCCGACGTTGTACAGGGCGCTGAAAAGAGCCGGATATCCTTCGCCGGGTGCGATGCTGCGCGCGGTCCGTGTCGAACGGGCGCATCGGCGATTGTCCGCCGCGCTGCCGGTCGACATGGACCGAATCGCCTTCGAGGAAGGATTCCCCAGCACGCGCAGATTCCGGGAGTCCTATCGCGAGCATTACGGGCGGACACCCGCCGAGACGCGCGAAGACCTGTTCGGCGACGGCGGCGGGTAGTCCGCTTCCGGCTCAGCTCGCGGCGCCGCAGACGCGATTGGGTTCGTCGGTGGCGGGGTCCAGATCGGTGATGTTGTCGTCGACCAAGGCATTGGCGTAACCGACGATGGCGGCCTGTTCCTCACCACCGGCCAGCACCGCCAGGCCCGACAGTCGGTCGGACAGACTATGCGCGGTCGCATCGTCCAAGTTGCCGCCGCTGATATCGACGGCGGCGTTGATCAGGTCGACCGCCTTGGCGCAGATCGGGGACTGCGCGTACGCCGGTGCGGCGGGCGCGACCTGTAGGGCGGCGGCCGCGGCCGCGGTCAGCCCATGCCCGTTGTCGCGACATCGGTGAGTGCGGACCGCACCGATATGTAGATGCGGCGATCCTGCGAAAACTCGGGATCGCGTCGCGTGAGCACATCGTCGAGCACATTCCCGAGGACTCGACGACATGTGCGCGGTGAGCACACCTCGTCCGATCGGCGCGTGAGCGGCGCTGGAGATTTGCCGCGTACTGTCGATGGCATCGGGACGGACCGCCCTCGTGGGCACCGTTCCGATTGGACAGTGCAGCGAGACGGAGAGGTCAGGTCGTGACGGAAGAGGTCAGCGACTGTCGCGATCGGCCGACGCAGGGCGAGGCGATGATCGGCTTCATGAGCCGGATGCGCGACGAGATGACGCGCTTCGTGATGGAGTACGAGTTCGCGGTGAAAGAGCTGCTCACGAAGGTGACGATCCTGCGTGAGGAATTCCTGCATCTGCACCACTACAACCCCATCGAACACGTCACGTCCCGGGTGAAATCTCCCACGAGCATTCTGCAGAAGGCGATCCGCAAGGACATCCCGCCCGAGCTGCCCGCTCTGCGCGAGCACATCACCGATATCGCGGGCGTGCGGGTCACCTGTAGCTTCATCGGCGATACCTACCGCGTGCTCGAGGCGCTGACCTCGCAGGACGACGTCCGGGTGATCGCGGTCAAGGACTACATCGCCCACCCGAAGCCGAACGGCTACAAGAGCCTGCACGCCTTGGTGGAGATCCCGGTGTTCCTGTCGACCGGGCCGGTGAACGTGACGGTCGAACTCCAGGTTCGCACGGTCGCCATGGACTTCTGGGCGACGACCGAGCACAAGATCTTCTACAAATACGACGGCGATGTCCCGCAGCGGCTCATCGATGATCTGACCAGCGCCGCCGCGACCGCGGCGGAACTCGACCGCCGGATGGAGCAGTTGCATACCGAGGTACACGGCGTGGACGGCAGGAACCTGGGCCCGCAGCGCGAGATCGATGACGAGGTGCTCCGGTACCTCAGCGAGCACGCGCGCAGCCCAAGGACCTGACGCCGCCGGACAACCCCGGTAGCCGTCCCGCCCGCGGGCGGGGCGTCGTAGGCGATGAGATCGTGCTCACATACGGATCCTTCCGCTGAGAACGCCCCACTCGGACTGTTCGGCGTACTCCTGGAGTGTCAGAACGGGATTCGTGTCGCTTCGAACGGGGTCGGCGAAGTCACGTGACGGTGAGATCGTGCCCACAGCCTGCTCGTGCGAGATTGGTTTCGGCGATTCGGGGTACACATGTCGGCTCGAGTCAGGACTGGCCGCAGCCAGGGACGTAAGGTTTTCCCGGGAACAAGTAGTACATAACCGTTTCACGGGTCGACATGGTCGGCCGAGACGGAGCCGGTGTTCCCTGCGAGGACCAGATGGATTCCGGTTCAAGCCTTTTCGATGCGAGGTTGGGTTATGACGGACACAGTGACGCCCGACGCGGGGACGGCACCGACGCAGGTCGAGACGGCCCCCGGTCAGGTAGAGCTGCATCAACTCCTGGCCGGGCTGACCGCGGTGCGCGACGGCGACTTCGGCACCCGGCTGCCGACCGACGCCGATGGATTACTCGGTGAGATCGCGACCGTGTTCAACGGCATGGTGGACCAGCTGTCGCTGTTCACTTCCGAGGTCACCCGCGTCGCGCGCGAGGTCGGCACCGACGGGCGTCTGGGCGGACAGGCCGAGGTGCCGGGGGTGTCGGGTACCTGGAAGGACCTCACCGACTCGGTGAACGCGATGGCGGGCAATCTGACCAGTCAGGTCCGCGATATCGCCCAGGTCGCGACCGCGGTGGCCCGCGGTGATCTGTCGCAGAAGATCGACGTGGACGCCCGCGGTGAGATCCTGGAGTTGAAGAACACCGTCAACACGATGGTCGACCAGCTGTCGGCCTTCGCCGACGAGGTCACCCGCGTGGCCCGCGAGGTCGGCTCCGAAGGTCGGCTCGGCGGCCAAGCCGAGGTGCCCGGCGTCGGCGGGGTGTGGCGTGATCTCACCGACTCGGTGAACTTCATGGCGGGCAACCTCACCGACCAGGTCCGCAACATCGCCCAGGTGACGACCGCCGTCGCGCGCGGCGACCTGAGCCAGAAGATCACGGTCGGCGCGCGCGGCGAGATCCTCGAGCTGAAGAACACCATCAACACCATGGTCGACCAGCTCTCCTCGTTCGCCGACGAGGTCACCCGGGTGTCGCGCGAGGTCGGCACCGAAGGCATTCTGGGCGGCCAAGCCGACGTCAAGGGCGTGTCGGGAACCTGGCGCGACCTGACCGACTCGGTGAACTTCATGGCGGGCAACCTCACCGCGCAGGTGCGCTCGATCGCCCAGGTCGCCACCGCCGTCGCCCGCGGCGATCTGACCCAGAACATCACCGTGGACGCCCGCGGGGAGATTCTGGAACTCAAGAACACCATCAACACGATGGTCGACCAGCTGTCGGCCTTCGCCGACGAGGTCACCCGCGTCGCCCGCGAAGTCGGCACCGAAGGCAGACTCGGCGGCCAGGCCGATGTGAAGGGTGTCTCGGGGACGTGGAAGGACCTCACCGAGTCGGTCAACGTCATGGGCGACAACCTGACCGCGCAGGTGCGCTCGATCGCGCAGGTGACCACCGCTGTCGCGCGCGGTGACCTGACCCAGAAGATCCGGGTCGACGCCCGTGGCGAGATCCTGGAACTCAAGGAGACCATCAACACGATGGTCGACCAACTGTCCTCCTTCGCCGACGAGGTCACCCGCGTCGCCCGCGAAGTCGGCACCGAGGGCAACCTCGGCGGTCAGGCCACCGTGCGCGGCGTCTCGGGCACCTGGAAAGACCTCACCGACAACGTCAACGTGATGGCCTCCAACCTGACCAGTCAGGTGCGCTCGATCGCCCAGGTCGCCACCGCGGTGGCCCGCGGAGATCTGAGCCAGAAGATCACCGTGGAGGCCAAGGGCGAGGTCGCGGCGCTGGCCGGGGTGATCAACACCATGGTCGACACCCTGTCCGCGTTCGCCGACGAAGTCACCCGTGTGGCGCGCGAAGTGGGCACCGAGGGCATGCTCGGCGGTCAGGCCCGGGTGCCCAATGTCGCGGGCACGTGGAAAGACCTGACCGACAACGTCAACTCCATGGCGAACAATCTCACCAATCAGGTGCGCAATATCGCCCAGGTCACCACGGCCGTCGCCCAGGGCGATCTGACCCGCAAGATCGACGTCGACGCGCGCGGGGAGATCCTCGCGCTCAAGACCACGATCAACACGATGGTCGATCAGCTCTCCGCGTTCGCGGCCGAGGTCACCCGCGTCGCGCGCGAGGTGGGATCGGAGGGTCGCCTCGGCGGACAGGCCGAGGTCGAGGGTGTCTCGGGCACGTGGAAACGGTTGACCGAGAACGTCAACGAACTGGCGGGCAACCTGACCCGTCAGGTCCGCGCCATCGCCGAGGTCACCAGCGCGGTCGCCGAGGGCGACCTCACCCGGTCCATCACCGTCGAGGCCTCCGGCGAGGTCGCCGAACTCAAGGACAACATCAACTCGATGGTGGGGTCGTTGCGCGAGACCACCACCGCCAACCAGGACCAGGACTGGCTCAAGACCAATCTGGCCCGCATCTCCGGACTCATGCAGGGCCAGCGCGATCTGCACGTGGTCGCCGAGCTGATCATGGATGAGCTGGCACCGTTGGTTTCGGCGCAGTTCGGCGCCTTCTACCTGGCCGACGAGACCACCGAACGACCGGAACTGATCCTGATCAGCTCCTACGGCAGCCCGACGGAACCGGGCTCGCAGGTGCGGTTCACCTTCGGTCAGTCGCTGGTCGGGCAGGCGGCACGCAGCCGCCGCACCATCGCGGTGGACGAGGTACCCGGCGACTACGTCGCCATTTCCTCCGGACTGGGCCGGACCGCGCCGGTCAACCTGCTCGTGCTGCCGATCGTGGTGGAGGAGCAGGTACTCGGTGTGATCGAGCTGGCCTCGCTGCACCGCTTCACCCACATCCACCGCGACTTCCTGGACCAGCTGATGGAAACGGTGGGCGTGAATGTCAACACCATCATCGCCAACGCACGCACCGATGAGCTGTTGGTCGAGTCGCAGCGCCTGACCAGCGAGTTGCAGGCCCGCTCCGAGGAATTGCAGGTGCAGCAGGACGAGTTGCAGCGCTCCAACGCCGAACTCGAGGAGAAGGCGGCGCTGCTGGCCACCCAGAATCGCGATATCGAGGCGAAGAATCTCGAGATCGAACAGGCCCGCCAAGAGCTGGAGACCCGTGCCCAGCAGCTCGCGCTCGCCTCGAAGTACAAGTCGGAGTTCCTGGCCAATATGAGCCACGAACTGCGCACGCCGCTCAACAGCCTGCTGATCCTGGCTCAGTTGCTGGCGCAGAACCCGGCCCGCAACCTCACCGCCAAGCAGGTCGAATACGCGGGCATCATCCACTCGGCGGGTTCGGACCTGCTGCAACTGATCAACGACATCCTCGATCTGTCCAAGGTCGAGGCGGGCAAGATGGACATCACGCCCGAGGCTGTGCCGTTGCGCAAGCTGCTGGACTACGTCGAAGCCACCTTCCGGCCGATGACCACGCAGAAGAGTCTCGGCTTCCGGGTCAGCGCGGCCCCGGGTCTGTCGCTGGACCTGCTCACCGACAATTCGCGGTTGCGCCAGGTGCTGGGCAACCTGCTGTCCAACGCGGTGAAATTCACCGAGACCGGGTCGGTGGAGTTGCGTATGGAATCGGCGACGATCGAGGAGCTGCCCGCCGCCGCCCGCAGGCACGGCCCGGCCATCGCCTTCCGGGTGATCGACACCGGTATCGGCATCGCCGAACATCAACTCGAGTCGATCTTCGGTGCGTTCCAGCAAGCCGACGGCACCACCAGCCGCAAATACGGCGGCACCGGTCTCGGCCTGTCGATCAGCCGTGAGATCGCCTACCTGCTCGGCGGCGCGATCACCGCGGAGAGCACACCGGGCAAGGGCAGTACCTTCACCCTCTACCTGCCGGTCGCCCGTCCCGACTTCCGCGAGGCGCAGCATCCCGAACGCGAGGACGATCGGCAGCCCGACCGTCAGCCCGAACACGTGCCTGCCCCGACCACGCCGCAGCAGCAGCACCGCAGGCTGCTCGTCGTGGAGGAACGCCCGCAGGGGCTGTTGACGCTCGTCGCGCAGAGTGCCGTGGCCGATCTCGCCGACACCCACGATCCGCGTGGCCCCGTCCAGGTCGTCACCGCGATCGGCGTCGGGGAGGCGGCCGCGACCATGGCCTCCGAGGTTTTCCACTGCGTGGTGCTCGAACTGGACATGCCGGAGGGCGCCGCGCTGCGATTGCTGGAGACGATGGACGAGGACGTCGCACTGACCGATGTCCCGGTGCTCGCTCACAACAACCGGCGACTCGGCCTCGAAGAGGAACACCTACTGCAGGAACGCACGATGCGCAGGCCGCTGGAGTTGCTGTCGAGTCTGGACGAATTGCGTGAGCGCATCGCCCTGCACATCACCGCCGAGGCGCCCGGCGATGTGCTGCCGCTGGTCCGTGCCGACGAGACTCCGGCCGCCGTACCGCAGCAGCGTCGCCACGGTCGGCTGGCCGGGCGCACCGTGCTGATCGTCGACGACGACGCCCGTAATCTGTTCGCGCTCAGCAGCATTCTCGAATTGCACGCCGTCACGGTGTTGCACGCCGAGAACGGGCGCGAGGGTATCGACGCCCTGCTCGCCCACCCGGAAACCGACCTGGTCCTGATGGACGTGATGATGCCCGAGATGGACGGCTACACCGCGACCGCGAAGATCCGCGAGATGCCGCACTACCAGAATCTGCCGATCATCGCCGTGACGGCCAAGGCCATGCTGGGTGATCGGGAGAAGAGCCTGGCCTCGGGCGCCAACGACTACGTGACCAAGCCGGTCGATGCCGATGCGTTGCTGGTCTGCATCCAGCACTGGCTCGGTACGAGATGACCGATCTCGATATACCCGGCGCGGCCGAGGGGACGGCACCGGACGCGGCCGTCACCCGCCTCGCGGCCACCGTCGCCCGGTTGCGTGCGCAGATCCAGCACGCTCAGGCCGGCGCCGAAGGACGGGCGCTGATCGAGATGGCCAAGGGCATCATGGTCGAACGGTTGCGATGCGGACCCGCGCAGGCGGCGCGCCAGCTGGAGAGTTTGGCCGAGCGGGCCGGTGTCACGTCGCTGGAATTGGCCGTCGATCTGATCAACCAGGCCGCGGACGACACGCTGAGCGCCGTGATCGACGAATTCCCGCTGCGCACCGGCACTTCCGAGGAACCCTCGACGGCGTCGCGCCTGCGTACCGCCGAAAGCGCGGTGCTCGCGACCGGCGACCCGCAGCGCGTGGCCCAGTCGATACTCGACCACGCGCTGGTGCCTCTGGGGGCGTCGGCGGTGGCGATCTGGTCCGTCGGCGCGGATTCCTCGCTGTCGCTGGTGGGTTTCGCGGGGATCGACCGGCACGAGGCCGAGCGGTGGCGTTATGTGCCGCCCGGTGTCGCCACTCCCGCCCGTCAGGCGCTGATGCGACGGGAAGCGCAGTGGATCGAGGATCTGCGGGCGGCCGGGTTGCCGTCGATCGGCGATCACGCGGGCGGTCGGGTCGCGATCCCGGCGGGCACCGGTGGCAAGCTGACCGGGGTGCTGGAAATGTGCTGGCCGACACCGCTGGCACCGCAACCACCCCGGGTGCGGCGGCAACTGGAGGCGTTGGCGGAGTTGTGTGCCCACACCCTCGAATCCGGTCCGTCCGCCGTGGGCGAACCGGATCGACCCGACGTCGCCGACCTGGTCCGCTTGACCGACAGCCTGTTCGACCCGGCGCTGGTGCTGCTGCCGCATCTCGGCGCGGACGGCGCACTCGCCGATTTCCGCATCCATCACGTCAACTCGTGTTTCGTCGATCCGGTCGGGCGTGCGCGCGGCGCGGTCAGCGGCGCCCTGCTGTTGGAGGCCTACCCGCTGGCCACGATCGAGGGGCGACTGTTCGAACGGATCGAGCACGTCTTCGCCACCGGCGAGACCTACCGCGCCGACCGGGTCGTGCTGACCGAACTCGTCGATCAGGTACCGCTGACGGTCTCGGCCGCGCTCAGCGTCAGTCGCCACGGCGACTGCGTGCTGGTGCTGTGGCGGGTGGAGGACGAGACGGCTCGGCTGGCCGCGCTGCTGCAACACGCCCAGCGCCTCGGACGCGTCGGCGGTTTCGAGGAGGACACCGCCACCGGCCGAATCACCTGGAGCACACAGCTCTACGACCTGCACGGACTCGGCCCCGCGGCGAATCCCGTTCCCCTCGAACAGCTTCCGGACCACGTCCACGGCGACGACGCGGAATCGGTGCGGCGGCTGGTGCGGACGCTGGTGCGCTATCACCGTCCGGCCTCGGCGGCGTTCCGGCTGATCCGGCCCGGCGGCGACACCCGCCACATCCGGATCGTCGCCGAACCGGTTCTCGACCACGACGGGAACCTGCTCGCCCTGCGTGGCGCCTACCAGGACATCTCCGCACAGCACTGGACCGAGGTCGCGCTGTCGGCGACCCAGGATCGTCTCGCGCACACCGAGCAACACGCGGCGGAGCAGAGCCGGTTGGCGCGGCAACTCCAGCAGGCGATCATGCCCGACAAACAACCGTCCATCGAGGCGTTCGGCCTGCATATCGCGGTGCGCTACCGCCCCGCCGAACAGAGCCATATGGTCGGTGGCGACTGGTACGACGCGATCGTGCTGCCCTCCAAGCAGATCCTGGTCTCCGTCGGCGACATCACCGGTCACGGCATCAAGGCCGCGACCGGAATGGTCGTGCTGCGCAACGCGCTTCGCGGCCTCGCCACCACCGGCGCGGGGCCGGGGCAGATGCTGACCTGGCTCAACCTCGTCACCCATCACCTGACCGAGGATCTCTACGCCACCGCCGTCTGCGGGCTCTACGATCCGCAGACACGGGTATTGCGGTGGGCGCGGGCGGGGCACCTGCCGCCGGTGCTCGTGCGTGACGGTGTGGCCACGTCACTACCCGAACTTCGCGGAATGCTGCTGGGCGCCGTCGCGGAGATGACCTACGAGGAAGCCGAACTCCAACTCGACTCCGACGATATCCTGCTGCTCTACACCGACGGTCTGATCGAGCGCCGTGACCTGCCCTTGGACGACTGCGTGGAGCGGCTGCTGACGCAGGCAGCGCGGTTCACCGGAGCGCTGGACGATCTCGTCGACCACGTGCTCCAGGACAGTGACGCCAACACCGACGACGACACCTGCGTGGTGGGGATCCAGGTGGGACACGGCACCGGCGCGTCGACAACACGGTGACGGAGGAGCGGAAAACGTCTCCTTCCACTTCCAACTTATAGCGCACCCCGGGGCTTGCGGCAAGACCCCGGTGATGCCGCACAATGGCCCACCGAAGCCATTACCTGCGGAAATGGAGTGCGAATTGCGTGTGTTGTCGTCGACCGACGGGTCGAACGGAACAGATAACGCGAGCCCATCGACCACCAGTGTGTTCGACCTTCCCGACCACCTGTCCCACAAAGCAGACCCGACGCTCGTCGCCACCGACGAGCGGCATTTCGCTGCCATCGCGGAAAGTCTCGAACGGTCGATCGCCGAGCTGACCCGACGCCTCGACGTCACCCGCAAAGCGCCTGTGGGCGCGGGACAGGAGGCGGTGGAGCGGGATGCGGAGATCTACCGGCTGACCTGGCGTCTGCGCTCACTGCGTCGTTTCGGCGTCGACCTGTGCCTGGGGCACATGGTTCTCGCGGACAACCAGGAGCCGGTGTACGTGGGACGACAGGGGCTGCTCGACGCCGCGGGGAATCAACTGCTGATCGATTGGCGCTCCCCCGACGCCGAGCCGTTCTTCGGCGCGACCCACGCAAACCCCATGGGGCTCGTGCGTCGCCGCAGGTATCGCTGGTCCCGCGAAAAGATCAGCGACTACTGGGACGAGGTGTTCACCCCGGACGGATTCGAGAGCAATGCCGCGCTCGACGATCAGTCCGCGTTCATCGCCAGTCTGGGCGGCAACCGGTCGGCCCGGATGCGGGACGTACTCGGCACCATCCAGGCAGATCAGGACGCGATCATCCGCGCCGGGTCGCGCGGCGCGCTGGTGGTCGACGGTGGACCGGGAACGGGCAAGACCGTCGTCGCCCTGCATCGCACCGCCTACCTGCTCTACTCCGACCCCGCGCTACGTCACCGCGTGCTGTTCGTCGGCCCGCACGAGCCCTACCTGTCCTATGTCGCCGATGTGCTGCCCAGTCTCGGCGAGGAGAACGTGCAACTGTGCACGCTGCGCGATCTCGTCACCGAGGGCGCGGCGGCCACGATCGAGACCGACCCGGAGGTCGCGCGACTGAAATCGTCCGCCGACATGATGAAGGCGATCGAAGCGGCCGTGAAGTTCTACGAGCAGCCGCCCACCAAGGGCATGACGGTCGCCACCGACTGGACCGATATTCCGCTGAGCCCCGAGGACTGGACCGAAGCGTTCGACGCGCCCGAACCCGGCACCCCGCACAACGAAGCGCGCGAGCGGATCTGGGAACTGCTCATCACGATCCTGATGGACAAGTACGACGGTGACACCTCGGCGGCGCAACTGCGGAACTCGTTGCGGCAGAACGAGGAATTGCGGGCGACCCTGGACAACGCGTGGACGATGATCGAAGCGGCCGACCTGATCGCCGACCTGTGGTCGGTACCCGCCTATCTGCGTAAATGCGCCCCCTGGCTCGCCCCCGACGAGGTCGCGAAACTCCAGCGCACCGATCCCGGACGGTGGACCGTGTCGGATCTGCCGCTGTTGGACGCGGCCCGCAGGCGGCTCGGTGACCCGACGGCGTCGCGACGCGCGCGCCGACACCATGCCGCGGTCGCCGCCGAACGCGAGCGCATGTCCAGCGTCATCGACGACCTGATCGCCTCCGACACCTACGCCGACGGCGAGGGCCTGATGACCCAGTTACGTCAGCAGGACCTGCGGGAGGTACTCGTCGACGAGACCGCGCTGCCCGGCGCCGAGCCCGATCAGCTCGCCGGTCCCTTCGCACACATCATCGTGGACGAAGCCCAGGAGTTGACCGACGCGGAATGGCGGATGCTGTTGCAGCGCTGCCCGTCACGGAGCTTCACCATCGTCGGTGATCGCGCCCAGGCGCGGCACGGATTCACCGAGTCGTGGCGCGAACGCCTGGAGCGGATCGGGCTGGACCGGATCGACGTGGCCTCGTTGAGCATCAACTACCGGACGCCGCAGGAGGTGATGACCGAGGCCGAGCCGGTCATCAGGGCGGTACTTCCCGACGCCAACGTGCCGACCTCGATCCGTAGCAGCGCCGTCCCGGTCGCCCACGGCTCCACCTCGGAACTCGGTTCGATCCTGGAAACCTGGCTCGCCGAACATGCCGACGGAATCGCCTGCGTCATAGGCGATCCGACGTTCCGGGCGACATCGCGGGTGCGGTCGCTGTCCCCGACACTGTCGAAGGGACTCGAATTCGACCTCGTCGTTCTCGTCGAGCCGGAAGCGTTCGGCGAGGGCGTCGAAGGGGCGGTCGACCGCTATGTGGCGATGACCCGGGCGACGCAGCAACTGGTCATCCTCACCTGACAGCGTCGTGGGCGGTCTCCCTGGGGGCCGCCCACGACCCTACTTCACGCGCGCGGGGTATCGCCGCGTAAACCGGCACCGAGCAGGTCGAACAGTTCCTCGACGACCTCTTCGAGGGTGTCGTCGCTGCGGTCGGTGTGCCACACGGTCAGCCCCGTGCGGACCACCGCGAGCAGGCAGGCCGCCAACAGGCGGGAGTGACTGTCGGGCACGAGAGGGTGGCCGCCGCGGCGGGCGATGACGGCGGCGAATCCTTCCTCGAGTCCGGCGAAACGTTCGGCGAGGCTGCCGACCAGAATGCGGTCGTCGTGGAGCAGTCGCGCGGCAAGTCGCATCTGCTCGATCGGTGTCTCGCGGTTGATCAGTCCGTTCAGGGCGGTGCGCCGTACGGCGGTGAACGCGTCGACTTCGGGTGGCTGCTCGGCCAGTGCCGCCTCGAAGTGGGCGACCGCGGAGGCTCGGTCGCCGAACAATACGTCCTCCTTGGCGGCGAAATGGGAGAAGAAGGTGCGCGGGGACACATCGGCGGCTTCGGTGATATCGGTGACGGTGGTGCCCGCGAACCCGCGCTCGGCGAACAGGCGCACGGCGGCGTCGTGAATCGCCTGGCGGGTCTGCAACTTCTTGCGCTCGCGGCGCGACAGGGCGACCGGATCCGACGCCGGGTCGATTTCTCCGGTATCGGGTGCGTGGACAGTTGTCGGTGCCGAGTCCATGGGGTGATGTCCTCCGAACGCTCATGTAAGTGCCGTCACTATCCTACTACATTCATTGCCTGTTTGCAGTGACTGCATTTATCGTGTGAGTACCGCTGAACTGGTCGACGTGGACCGACCCGATCCGGAATGTTCGTTCGGAAGGACTTCTTCGATGGCCACCTCTCTGTATCGCCTGGGGCGAGCGGCGTTCACGCACCGCAAGCGCGTCCTCGCCGCCTGGCTGCTCCTCCTCGTCGCCTTCGGCGGTCTCGCCATGGGCTTCGGCAAATCGACCGAGACCGCGTTCACCATTCCCGGCGTGGAAGCGATCGAAGCCGCCGACCTGCTCGCCCAGCGCCTGCCCGAAAGCGGCGCGGGCGGCGCCAGTGCCCGGATCGTCTTCGCCGCGCCACAGGGCCGCACCGTCACCGATCCCGCGTATCGGGACGGCATCGAATCCACGATCGCCGCCGCCGCTACCGGCGGCGCGGTGGCGCAGGTCTCGGACCCCTACCGCACCGGCGCGATCTCCCCCGACGGTCGCATCGCCTACGCCACCGTGACCTACCGCGGCGACGCCAACGCCGTCACCGACGCCGACCGGACCGCCCTGCACGCGGCGGGCGACCGAGCCGCTTCGGCCGGAGTGCAGGTCGAATACGGCGGTGAGGCGATGAACACCCCGCCGGGCAACTCCGCGGCGGAACTGATCGGTGTCGCCGTCGCGCTCGTCGTCCTCTCCGTCACACTCGGCTCACTGCTGGCCGCCGGACTGCCGCTGCTGACAGCACTGTTCGGTGTCGGCACCGCCATGGCCGCGGTCACAGCGCTCACCGCCGTCATCGATCTGTCCAGCATCGCGCCCACCCTCGGCCTGATGATCGGCCTGGCCGTCGGCATCGACTACGCGCTGTTCATCGTCACCCGCCACAAGGAGAACCTCGCCGCCGGACTCGACCCGCGTGAGGCCACCGCCCGCGCGGTCGCCACCGCGGGCAGCGCGGTCGTCTTCGCCGGAGCCACGGTGATGATCGCCCTCACCGCGCTGTCGGTGGTCGGAATCCCGTTCCTGACCTCGATGGGCCTGGTAGCCGCCGGAGTGGTCGCGATCGCGGTGCTGATCGCGCTGACCCTGGTCCCCGCGCTGTTCGGCTTCGCCGGTGAACGCTTCGACCGGTGGCCGGTGCCCGGAATGGGCAAACGACAGCGACGCCTGAGCACCGGCGACTCCTTCGGCACCCGCTGGGCTCGCGCCATCACCCGCCGTCCGCTGCCGGTACTGCTTGTCGCGATCATCGGCACCGGAGTGCTCGCACTGCCCGCGCTCGGGTTGCAACTCGGACTGCCCGATGACGGCACCAAAGCCGCCGACACCACCCAACGTCACGCCTACGATCTGCTCGCCGAAGGTTTCGGCCCCGGCTTCAACGGTCCACTGACCCTCGTCATCGACGCCGCCGACGGCGGCAATCTCGACGCCGCGAGTTCCGCGATCACCTCCGCGATCCGGAACACCTCCGATGTGGCCGCGGTCGTGCCGGTGCCCGCGAGCAGCGACACCGGACTGGTCACGGTCATCCCCCGCAGCGGGCCCTCCACCGAGGAGACCAAGGACCTCGTCGGTCAGATCCGCGGCCTGCGCGGTGAGATCGAGGACACCACGGGCACCCGCATCCTCGTCACCGGCAATACCGCCACCGGAATCGACATCTCCCAGAAACTCGCCTCCGCACTGCCGATCTTCCTCGCGGTCGTGGTCGGGCTGTCGTTCGTGCTCCTGATGATCGCGTTCCGCTCGATCCTGGTGCCCCTCAAGGCCACCCTCGGCTTCCTGCTCAGCCTCGCCGTCACCTTCGGCGCGTTGGTCGCGGTATTCCAATGGGGTTGGGGCGCCGAACTTCTCGGCATCGACACCACCGGACCGATCATCAGCTTCCTTCCGGTGCTGCTGATCGGATTGCTGTTCGGTCTCGCCATGGACTACGAGGTCTTCCTCGTCAGCCGCATGCGCGAGGACTACACCCACGGCGCCACCCCCGACGAGGCCGTCATCGGCGGATTCCGCCACGGCGCCCGCGTCGTCACCGCCGCCGCGCTCATCATGGGCTCGGTATTCGCGGGTTTCATCCTCGGCCACGACACCACCATCAAGAGCATCGGTTTCGCTCTGGCCATCGGTGTGCTGGTGGACGCCTTCGTCGTCCGCATGACCATCGTCCCCGCGGTGATGGCGCTGCTCGGACACCGGGCATGGCAGCTGCCCGCCTGGCTGGATCGGATTCTGCCGAACGTCGATATCGAAGGCGCGGGACTCGACACCGAGGCGCGGGCCGACACCGTGGACCGGCCCGAACTGGCCCACAGCAGGTAGCGCGTCACCTGTCGCGCACGAACAGCGGAGTCCCGCACGGCATGCCGTGCGGGACTCCGCGCGTTCGGCCTCGTCCGCTGGACGCTAACCGATCGGCAGTACGCTCGCGATCGGGTGGTAGGCCCAGTTCAGCATGCGCTCGGCGTCGTTCTTCGCGACGAGCTCACTGTGGGGCGAGCTGTGCAGGACCACGCCGATCATCGGGATGCCCGCGCGGACCGTCTCGAACAGCAGGCAGGTTCCCGCGGCGTCGGTGTATCCGGTTTTGATGCCGATGGCGCCCGGATAGTCACGCAGCAGCAGGTTCGTGGTCTGCCAGAGGTGAGCGCGGTTGCCGGGGCCCTCGGGAAGGTGATAGGTCCGCGCCCCGGCGATATCGCGGAACGCGGGCAGGCTCATCACACGCAGTCCGAGGGTGAGCAGGTCCGCTGGTGTGGAATAGGTGGAGTAGTCGGTGGGCGCGGGCAATCCGCTGGGATCGGTGAAATGCGTTCCCGCCAAGCTCATTCGACGCGCGGTGTCGTTCATCTTGGCGATGAACGCGTCCTGGCCCGGCCCGTAGGCCTCGGCGAGGGCGTAGGCGGCGTCGCAGCCGGACGGCAGCATCATCGCGTACAGGAGTTGCCGGGCGGTGAGCACCTCGCCGGGGACCAGGCCCGCGGTGCTTCCGTCGTATTCGGCGGCGTAGCTGATGGCCTCGCGCGGCACGGTGACGGCTCGGTCGAGATCGCCCGCATCGATCACGACCAGCGCCGTCATCACCTTGGTGATACTGGCTATCGGGACCGAGGTGTTCGACTGTCGCGACCACAGCATCGTGCCGGTGAATCCGTCCGCCAGCGCCGCCTCCGTCGCCTGCACTCCCTCGGGCCCGGGGCTCAGCCAGGGCAGACCGACATGGGTGTCGCTCGCGGCGGGCGCGGCCGTCGCGCCATGACCGGCCCCCACGAGCACGAACCCGACGACAACAGCCTGCAACAATCTAGCAAATATCCGCATGGCCGCATTCTGCCGTGCGAATCGGTCCGTCAGCGGGATTTCGCCGGTCGAATCACCACAGTTCGGGAGGCATCAGCCGGACATGGCACCGGCACCGGCCTCGCCGCCGCCCACAACGACGGATCTTGGTCACACCCTTCCCAGCTACCGGGACTCGGTGTTGGATATCCCCGCCAGCAAGGACTGGATCGCGTCGGCGATCAATCGATCGTCGAGCGGATCGATCATCCCGTTGTTGGCCAGTGTCGCCAGGCCGTGCAGGGTCGCGAAGATCAGCGTCCCGATCCGTCGCACGTCGCCCGGCACCAGTTCACCACTGGCCTGGCCTCGTTCGACCAGATCGCGGACCGGCGCGAAACTCGCGTCACGCGCCTCGACCAGCGCGGCGGGGGCCTGCGAGAGATACCGGCTCCTCGACATCAGATCCACCATCGCCGGACTCTCGGTGGCGAAGCGGATGTAGCTGATCGCGACCGCGGTCAGCACCTCGGCGAAATCGCGCCCGTCGGGTTCGACCGCCTTGGCCAACTCGGCGCCCAGGCGCTGCAAACCCACCTCGACGAGAGCGTCGAGCAGGGCCGCCTTGTCCTCGAAATGCCGTCGCGGAGAGCCGTAGCTGACCCCGACCTCGCGGGCGAGTTCGCGGAGCGACAACCCGTCGACCCCCGAGGTCCGCAGTGTCGTCTCGGCTTGCGTGAGCAGTGCGACGCGAAGGTTGCCGTGGTGGTAGCGACGCTCGGACATGCTTGGCGATCCTACAATGTTGTCATTGACAGCATTGGGCGGTGCTGCCTATATTTCCCCGTGTGATCCGAGTCATAGGGCATGGGCGATCCCCCGCCGGGGATGCTGAGCCGTTCGAAGCCGCGCGCACGGTGCGCAGCTTCTGCCGGATCTGCACGTCGGTGTGCGGCATCGTCGTCGAGGTCGAGGGCGATGTGGTGACGCGGGTGCGCGGCGACCGTGAACATCCCCTGTCGAAGGGCTACACGTGCCCGAAGGGCCGTGCGCTGCCGCAGATGCATCACCACCCCGAACGGATCGAGCGTCCGCGGCTCTGTATCGACGGTGGCCTGCGCGACGCTTCGTGGGAAGCCTGTCTGGACGATCTCGGCACTCGGCTGAAGGACATTATCGACCGGCACGGCCCCGAGTCGGTCGGCATCTTCTTCGGCACCGGCGTCGGCATGGACGCCACCGGAACCCGGGTGGCCGAGGCATTGCGGGCGGCGATAGGCACACCGGCCAAGTTCAGCCCGCTGACCATCGACGGCACGGCCAAACCGTTCATCGCCGATCTGGTGGGCGGATTCGTCGGCCTGTCGGGTCGGCCCGACTACGACAACGTCGACTTCCTGCTCCTCATCGGCACCAACCCGATGATCTCCCACGGTCACGCGATCGCCGTGCCCAATCCCACCGGCACCATCCGTGACATCGCCGCGCGCGGCCAGGTGTGGGTCGTCGACCCGCGACGAACCGAAACGGCCCGATCCGCCACCGGCCACCTCGCGCCGCTCCCGGGCACCGAACACGCCCTACTGGCCTATCTGGTGCGCGAAACACTGTGCGAAGGCATCGATCCCAGCGTTCCGGTGCAGGGTCTCGACGAGCTCGCCGCCGCGGTCGAACCGTTCACACTCGAACACACGGCGAAGTCGACCGACCTCGCGCCCGAGGATCTGACGCGTCTGCGTGACGCGGTCCGCGCGGCGGGCCACCTCGCCGTCGAGACCGGCACCGGCGTGACCATGACCGCCGACAAAGGCAATGTGACCCAGTGGCTGGCCTGGGTCCTGATGATTCTGACCGGATCGATGAACCGTCGCGGCGGTCTCTGGTTCCACCCGGGTTTCGCCTACCAGCTCGAATCCTTCGAGTTGCCCATCTCCGCACCGGACGGCTCGTTCGGCCCCGGTCCACGCAGCCGCCCCGAAACTCGCGCGTTCATGGGCGAATGGCCCTGCGCCACACTGGCCGACGAGATCGAGGCGGGCAATATCCGGGCGGTACTCAACCTCGGCGGAAGCCTGCTGACCTCCTTCCCTGATACCGCGGCCATGCGGTCCGCGCTGGGCAGACTCGAGGTACTCGCGACGACCGAGATCATCGCCAACGACACGACGGCGCTGTCCACGCATGTGCTGCCCACGAAGGATCAGCTCGAACGATCCGACGTCACAATCTGGGACGCCCTCAGCTCGCGGGTCTCGGCCCAGCACACACCGGCCGTGGTCGCCCCCGTCGGTGGCCGGCGATCGATGTGGTGGTTTCTGGCCGAACTCGGTCGACGGCTCGGTCACGACGTGGCCGATCCCGATCAGTCCGACGACACCGTGCCGGCGGGCGTGACGGTCGGCGGGCGTTTCTCGTTCGACGAACTGACGCGCACCGGCTGGGTCGACGCCGGTCACGAATTACCCGCCCCCTGGGTGGCGCGCCACATCGAACGGATGGGCGGCTGGCGCTTGGCGCCGTCCCTCCTGGTAGACCAGTTGGCCACGCTGCGGCAGACCGCGTCGATGGTGCTGATCCCGCGACGCCAGATGCGACGGCTCAACGCCCAACTCGACTTCCTCGGCGACCGCCCGGACGTGCTGATCAATCCCGCCGACGCCGCCGAGGTCGGCGTCACCGACGGTGCCGCGGTCACGGTTCGTGGCGCCCACGGCGCGCTGACCGGCGTCGCGAAACTCGATCCGGCGATCCGCTCCGGCGCGGTATCGGTGCCGCACGGCTACCCCGAATGCAACGTCAACATGCTGACCGACAAGGAGGACATCGACGTGATGACAGGTATGGTGCGCTATTCCGGCGTTCCGGTGAGTGTGGATCCGGCATGACGAACACGAATCACCGCGTGGCGCAGTGGGCCACCGGCAATATCGGACTCAAAGCGCTGCGCGGAATCATCGAACACCCCTCGATGACGTTGGCGGGCGTGCACGTCTACGACCCGAACAAGGTCGGACGCGACGCCGGTGAACTCTGCGGACTCGACACCGTCGGTGTCGCCGCCACCGGGAAACTGGAAGACGTGCTGGCGACGAACGCCGACTGCGTGCTCTACATGCCGCGGGTGTTCGATCTCGACGACGTGTGCCGACTGCTCGAGTCCGGCTCGAACGTCGTGGCGACCTGCGGCGTGTTCCACCATCCCCCGAGCATGGATCCGGCGGTGCGCGACCGCGTCGAGGCGGCCTGCCGGACCGGCGGCACATCGGTGCACAGCACCGGAAGCAGCCCCGGCTTCATCTCCGAAGCCGTCCCCCTGGTGCTGACCTCCATCCAGCGCCGGTTGGACAAGATCATCATCGACGAGTACGCGGACCTGTCGCGACGGAATTCACCCGAGATGCTGTTCGACCTCATGGGTTTCGGTCGCGACCTCGCCCCGTTCGAGCAATTCCGGGCCGACTATCTCGGCGCCAGTTTCGGCCCCTCGCTCCGCTTGATCGCCGACGCCGTCGGCCTGCCGTTGGACGAGGTGGTCGCCAGCGGCGAACTCGCGACCACACCGAACGAACTCACGATCGCCGCGGGCACCCAGAAGGCCGGATCCGTCGCCGGACAACGGATCACCATCACCGGCCTGCGTGAAGGCCGCGAGCTGATCACCTTCCGCGCTACCTGGTACACCACCACCGATCTCGACGCGACGTGGGAACTCGGAGACACCGGCTGGCATATCGACGTCCAGGGCGACGCCCCCCTCGACGTCACGCTGCGGATGCCGATATCACTGGAACAGATGGCCGAAACCACACCCGCCTACACCGCCAACCGCGCGGTGAACCTCGTCGAAGCCGTCTGCGCCGCGCCACCCGGTATCCGCTCGGTGCTCGAACTGCCCCTGTCCACCCCGACCTTCGGCTGACGGCGAGAGCGGAAGCGCTTCGCGATCGAAACAGGCGGAAGAGGTCTGCGCACCGCGCCGGCCTCTGTCGCGTTCGCGTAATAGATGCCTGCCGACCCGTTGCCCTCGATCGGGTCGATTCCCGCTCTGCTGTGGGGTAACCTCGCTCGGCTCCGGATTCGACCTCGTCCTACACCCGAGAATGTTCGGTCGTCGCGAGACCGATCCGCCTCGTCCCGACCTCCGAGGCCCACAAATCCGAGCGCGCCGAGCCCCTGCCTGTTCGGAGTCGGCCGTGCCGTGGCATGACCGACACATCATGGTCACGTTCCATCACTCCCACCTCGCTCGCCTCCGGCACCCCTGGCGCGGGGCGAAACATCGGTCCACGCTCGCCACACGGTGTTCATAACCTTCCGCCAACTCGGATTGGCTCTGAATCGCTTACGTACCAGCAGGATACGGAACGGGCGACTACGGCCCAGGATGCCCGAAGGTTGTCGCCGTCAGCTCAGCGCGAAGGTCAGCAGCAGTGTCGGCGGGGCGGTGTCGCGCCGCCAGGAATAACCGAACCACAGCCCCGGCGTGATCTCCCTGATCTCGTCGTAGATCTGTGGGATCAGCGACGAGTCGTAGTTCAACACCCACGTCGGCCTGCCGTCGGTGATCGCGGGGCCGGTGTAGACATCCGCGCGGAAGCCTTCGAAACCGGCCGAGGTCACCTGGTTCATCAGGTACCCGCCGTCGCTTCCGGTGTAGAAGGTCTTGCCGGTCCAGAAGGCAGGCGCGATCGGATGTATCGCGGCGGGGCTCACGACCCACCCGTTCGTCACTCCCCTCGGCACCGATCCGGCGCTCGCGTCGGCGAAGATGGCGGTCTGTTGTTCGAGCGAGCACCACGACCGCAGGGAATCGATGGTGACCGACCTGTCGGCCGGATCGACGACGCAGCCGTCGCCGTAGTCCGTCGCGGGTGAGACTCCGGAATCTGCTGACGCCAACTGTGCTTCGACGGCGAAGGTCGCGGTGAACGCCGATGTGAGGGCGATGAGGAAACGTGCTCGGTTCGTGCTCATATCTCGCATGTCGTGGTCGAGGTCGGTCATCGTTGACATCTCCGGGTATGCCGGGGATCGACCGCCGCACGCAGGGATAGCCTGCGAAGTTGATCTTAAACGCGTATTCGCGCCGACAGTGTTCTCCGAATGTGGGCCGGGGGATGGCTTCACACCGAGCCGTGATCCGGGGCACTGCCGCGTCGCGCGTGACCATCCGCCGGAGTCGGGCAGGGATCACGGATGCGGCAGGGTTTCACAACGGCCTACGGGCACGTCGATAGGAAGAATTCCTACGATCGGCGGCGTTTGAGATCGTTTTCGCAGGATAACCGGGCGTGAAACGGAAGTCGTTCCCGGCAGCAGGCGGAGTTGATCTCGATGACCGAATACCCGAACACGACGTCCTCATCGCCCCGCGGCAGTGGCGATTCCTACGACGACATCGAGCCCCGGTTCGACGAACTCGGTGCCCTCGACGAATCGGACCCCCGACGCCGGGTGATCCGCGAAGAGATCATGCGGCGGTGTCTGCCCTTGGCGCAGAATATCGCCCGCAAGTTCCGGGGTCGCGGAATCGATGACGACGACCTGCGCCAGGTCGCCTACCTCGGGTTGGTCGGGGCGGTCGACCGTTTCGACCCCTCGCACGGTTCGAGTTTCCTGTCGTTCGCGGTCCCGACGATCATGGGTGAGGTTCGTCGTCATTTCCGCGACCAGTCCTGGTCGGTGCGAGTGCCGCGCGGCACCAAGGAAGTCCACGCCAAGATCGGGCCCGCGACCGAGATGCCGGCGCAGCGACTGGGCCGGATGCCGCGTCCGTCGGGGATCGCCGCCGAACTCGACCTCGACCGCGGCGAGGTCACCCACGCGCTGGTCGCGGCCAACGCCTACCGCGCCGATTCCCTCGACACGCCCTTCCACGACGAGAACGGCGAAGGTGACAACCCCGTCGTGGCCCGCATGGGAGCCGAGGACACCTCCTACCGGCAACTCGAAGACGCGATGACCGTCCGGCCACTGCTGGAAGCCCTTCCCGCCGAACAACGCCAACTACTGGTGTGGCGGTTCTCGGAGAATCTGTCCCGATCCGAGATCGCCGAACGGCTCGATGTCTCCCAGATGCAGGTCTCGCGAAAGCTGACGCGCCTGTTCACGCAGCTGCGCGAGCAAGCCCTCGCCGATCCCGACATCGAGCAGAAACCGGCCACAGTCACCCATATCCGCCGCCGTGTGGCCTGACATCGCGGTCTCGGATCGTGCCGCGCGAGGAGTTCAGATGATCGACAGCACCGAAATCAACGAGATCGCCGCCAAGGCAGCCGTTCTCACCGAGGAAGAGGGCACGATATCGGGCGATCTCGATGTCACCGTCGACGACACCGGCAAAGGGCTGGTCCGCTATCGCGAGACCGAATCCTGGTACACCATCGGGAATTTCGAGGCAGAACCGCCACGCACCTGGAAGACCGTCGCCGACCTCGCCGCCGCCGTCGAAGCCGAGGCGAACACGCGCGACGCCGCCGGAAATACCGTGCCCTTCCAGGCATGAAGCGCGCGTGTTTGCCGGACCGACCTCCGGGTAGCCACCTGAACAGGACCGCGTGCAGTCGGCGCGCCGGTTGCACGCGGCGGAAACGAGGCTGTCCATGAGGTTCATCGGTGCGATTCTCTGCTCGACCGCCGCGGTGGGCGCGTCTCTGACCGTCCCCGCCGCGGTCGCCACCTCCGCGGTGCACTGCACCGCCGAATTCGGTGCCGACGACACCATCGTCGACGGTGACACCGGATGCCGCGCCGTCGGTGACGAAGCAGGACAGGCCCATGCGGCCGGATACGGCGGAGTCGGCTACGCCCGCGCCACGCTGGGCGCGTCGTCCCTCGGGGTCGGCATAGCAGGGGGTGTCGGAGCCAGCGAGGGATCGGGCGGTGTTCCGCTCGCGTTGGGCTTCGGTCCCGACGCGATGGCCTCGAGTTCGGTAACCGACGACGACCCGGCCGACGGAGCGGCGAGAGCGGTGGCGATCGCGTTCTTCGGTTCCCGCGCTCAGGTCGGCGCGGTCGAGGGCTCGGTGCAGTGCTTGGGTGCGGGAGCGATCGCCTGGGATGAGGGCACCGGGGCCACGTGCGTGGGGACACCGTTCGGAACCTGGGCGTCACTGCCGCGATAACGTTCGCCGCGCGATGCTCGCGCTTCGGAGAGCGGCGCCGATCGTGGTTGCCACGAAATCCGACGTACAGGCGGATGTGCGAAATTGCCTGAAGGTCCGACCGAATGAGGTCTCGAAACATCGGCGGGGCAAGAAATTCGAATAGTTGGAATCTCCGTTTCAGCATCCGACCCAACCCCGCGATCATTTGACCAGAATCTTCGCGGCGGTGCTCGAACAGCTCGGTTTCGGCCAGACCACAGCAAATGATATTCGACCGTGGATATGATTCAATTCTGTACCGTTATTCATGTAGCGACGAAATTTTCAGGCCATCCCTTTTCGGGCACAACCACTCGAGTAGCTCAGATATGTTCTTCAGCAACATGATTCACTGCGATTCGCGCTCGACCGCCAGGCGACACATCGAAGGATTGGCACTGGACAGAATATTTCTTCCGCAGGCAGGAATTTAGCGCAGCAAATCATCAGTGACATTCATCGCCACAACGAGGAAGATCGACTGATAGCCACTTGTCCGCAATAAATAGCGGATCAGACGGCACAACAGCCCAGAACGGCTGTTGCCCCGAATTCTCCCAGGAGGTTGCGGTGACAAATGGTGCCGCGTCGGCCGAGACGTCCGTTCGGGTGGAGTGCTGCGACCTCTGCATCGTCGGAGCCGGGATCACCGGGATCAATGCCCTGTTCGTCGCCAGTCGGTACATGTCTCACTCGCAGAAGGTCATCCTCATCGATCGCCGCGATCGTTCCGGCGGTATGTGGGTCGACACCTACGACTATGTGCGGCTCCACCAACCGCACGGCCTGTTCACCGCGGGCAACATCGAATGGACTCTCGGCCGAGATCGCTCGTACCTGGCAACAAAGGACGAGGTGCTCGCCCACTTCGACCACTGCCTCGAGGTTGCGAAGCAGCGAGTGCGGGTGGATCCGTACTTCGGCTGGGCGCTGGAGTCACATCACGAGACCGCCGGGCTCGTGCGGATGCACTGCACGTCGTCGGACGGCCGACTCATGGTCGTAGAAGCGAAGCGACTGATCAAAGCCGGCGGATTCGGGGTTGTGCCCAACGACCCGCTCGAGATCTCCAGCTCACGTGTCGTGTCGGTCTCACCCGACTTCTGTGACATGCGAGGGGACGAGATGCGGTCGAGCGATACTCCCGTGTGGATCGTCGGCGGCGGAAAGACCGCGATGGATACCGCCCACGCGCTGATCACGGAATACCCCGGCCGGGAAGTGAATCTCGTCGCGGGTTCGGGCACGTTCTTTTCGAGCCGCGACCGTCTGTTCCCCACCGGCGGCCGACGATGGTGGAGCGGCACAATGACTTCCGGAATTTTCACGGAACTGGGTCGGCGCTTCGACGGAACAAACGAGGCCGATATCGCGACCTGGCTGCGCACCACCTACGGCACCTGGCTGACCCCCACCACGGGCAACTTCCTGCTGGGCATACTGTCCGAATCGGAGAACGAGACCATCGCCGCGGGCCTGAACGACGTGATCACGGATCACGTCGTCGACGCCGTCGACCGCAACGGCGATACCAACCTGGTGTTCCGTAGCGGATCGACGAAGACGATTCAGCCGGGCAGCTGGATAGTGAACTGCACCGGATACATCCTGCGTCACGATCTCCCCTACGAACCCTACGTTTCCGACAGCGGCGCGGTCGTCTCGGTGCAGCCGCGCTCTGCCACACACCACCTGACGTCGTACATGGGCTATTTCCTGACCCACCTGCTGTTCCTGGACAAACTCGGGGAGATCCCCCTGTACGAACTCGACGCTGCGGCCCTGAAGAAGAAATCGAACGCGGCATTGCCGTACGCACTCGGGTCGCTGACCATGCACAACCTCAGCCTGATCGCCGACAGCGTCCCGAACAAGGTGCTGCTCGACTGCGGACTCGACCTCGATCACTGGTATCCCCTGCCGCGCCGGATAATCGGCACAACGCGGTTCCTGCTCACCCACCGTCGCGGACGCGAGCACCTCCGCCAGACCCTGGACACCATGCGTGAACGATTCGATATTCGCTGCGGCCCACTGAGCCACGGGGTAGCCGTCGGCTCCTGAATCCGGGTCGATGCGCCGGGTTCCGGTCCGTAGTGCAGGATTACCCGCGAGCCGGTTGCTGTGTCCGGCAGCCGATCCGGGGAGTGCGATGACCGTGCCGACAGTCGAGAGCCTGCGTCAGCGACTGTCCGAAGTCCTGGCCGAATATCTGGTAGAGAGTCGTGAAGATTCGTCGGAAACCGTGCTCGTCTTTCACGACGGCGACGAGATCCGTCTGTGGTCCGAGGACGACACCGTCCGGGCGGAAATCGACACCTCTCAGGGCGGTCCGGAGATATGGGTTTTCGGACCGGGTCGTGACGACGTGGAAGACTTCGTCGAAACCGCCCTGTGGGTTGTAGCCCCGGAGGAATGATCAGCCTCGCCCCCGTGGACGCGCCTGCTTCCACGGGGGCACCGTGCGATACAGGTACCGCTCCGAGGCTCCGAAATGCCACGACCACGACCACAACCAGAAAGTACTCGACTGGGAGGCAGGACAAGCCGGGCGAAGGTGGCCGAAGTCCAACGGAGACATCCGAGCTCGACAGATGCTCCATGAGAAATGGCGCGACACGATGCTCTCCCCCGACCGCGACGTCCACTTCTATGTCGGCAACCAGAACCAACACCGTCGCTCCTTCTCCGTCCTCGGCGTCTGGTACCCGAAGACGGAGCTGGCCTTGTTCTAGACGTGCACCACCGCGGCGTTGGGGCGGACTTCCAGAAGTCGATGCACGACGAGTCGCGGTGGCACTCGGCGTGGTCGTGCTCGAAGCACAACAGCGCCACAACGCCACCGTCGAGAAGCTCGGACACGGGCGCGAGGGCATCGGTCGCAGCGGCGCTGTCGAGAACCTCGCGGTACCGGGCACGGGACTCCGGCTCACCGGCGGTGTCGGAGGTCCCATGGGGCCCAATGGTGCATCAACAGCCGTGGGCCGGGGCGACAACCTCTCGATACGCTGGGCACAGGGATCGAACGGCCAGGACATCCCCAACCCGATCGCCGAGATCTCTCGATCTCGGCGGATATCGAACAATCCGTCACTGGCGACCATCCCGGGGCCGCGTGCCTCGACGCCGCGGCTCTGGCTGCCGATCCTCCCGCGCGATCCGGTCGGTGATGTCATCGACACTCGGCCCGCTGCGCTTCGACGGCCAGAACACCACCCACTGCAGCACGAACAGCGGCACCCCGATCGCGACCGTGTACCCCAGCCCACTCCATGACGCTCACAGCCCGGTCCCCTCGCCCGCAGCCGACGGCCGGGTGTGCCCCGCCCCGTAGCCGGCGTAGCGCACCGACCCGAACAGGCTGTGCAGATCGGCCACACCCGTCACCGCACGCTCGAGACCGTGCACATGCTCGAAACTCTCGACGACAACAGCGTGAGCACCGAGAACATTCACCCGTTCGAGCAATCGGAACACCCACCCCTGTTCGCCGGGGTCGATCGTCAGGACGTCGGCGATCGACACGCCGTGCTGGGCCGCGATCCGGTCGAGTATCGGAAGTTTCGCTCCGATGTCTTCGGTCAGATCCACACTGACCACTCCCACAGCATCCACAAGCCCACGCCTCCAGTCCGATTCGAACGGCATCCGCCGCCGGAGCACTCGCCCGCGCGGGCCCGGTGGTGTGCACCGGATGAGTAAGCGGCGCGGTGTCGATCCGGCAGCGGGCTCGAATCCAGCCTCTCGGTCGCAGGTACTCGAGACCAGCGCGCGAAACACGCGCTGCCGATACGATTCCGATACAGGCGATTTCGGGCGAGCGCAGGGGGCTGGATGATCGTCAACACGTGGACGGCCGTCGAAGTTCGGGCACTGCGCGAAGCGGCGCTGCGCATGACTCGCGAGCAGTTCGCCGAACGCCTCGGCTGGGCGACGTCGACCGTGCAGAAGTGGGAACACGGCGGCTCGCGCGCTGTCCTCGGCGACCGGGCCGCCACTCTCGATACGACACTCGCCGAGCTGTCCTCGGAACAACTCGCGCGCTTCACAGCCGCGTTGACCGAAGCAGAGTCGGACCGAAGCAGGCACCCTGGAACTGCGGCCGCGACCTCCGCGGCCGATGAGGAGCACGACATGCGACGGCGCACTCTCGGCACACTCGCACTCGCTGCCGCCGCGACGAGCCTCGCCCCGGCCCGCGTCGGCGGAAGCGACGCCATCCGTTTGGAGGGGATCGCCGCCGAGCTGAGCGCGGCCGCCCAACGATCGGGGGGTGTGGGCCTGGTCGGCGACGCACAAGGCGCACTCGACAGAGGGCTCGCGCTACTGGACAGTGGCACCTTCGATGGTGATACCGGCCGGATGCTCATGTCCGCTGTCGGTCATCTCGCCACGACCACCGGTTGGTTGGCCTACGACAGCCACCAACATGCCCTCGCCCGCCGATGCTTCACAGAAGCCTTGTCCTTGGCGGCTACCGCGGACGATGACGGACTGATCGCACGCGCGTGCCTCACCGCCTCGTCGCAGCCGATCTCGTCGGCCCGCAACGGGCAATGCTCCGCCTCTCGCGCACTGCCGCTGATCAGCCGTGCCGCCGACGCCATGCACCGAAAGCCGCCGTCGCGCATCCATGCATTGATCGCCGTCAGGGAAGCGTCCGCACTAGTACTGCAACGGCACTCGGCGCTCAGGTAAGTGGATGTCCGCGTCGCCGGTAGTGGCTGAGGCGGGCTTGGTGCTGGCGTCGTCGTCGCCAGGTCGACCATGACCAGATGTGATCGGCGGCATGGCGTGGGGTGAGGACGAACGCGATGAGCAGGCGGCGGATCTCCGGTAGCGTGAGAGCGATCATGCCCTCGTCGAGGTCACTGGTTCCCCTTTTGCAGCAAGGGTTTTCGACGCGGCGAGCCATGCCAGGGCGAGCATCGACAGGGTGATGTGGGCGTGCCAGGCCCGCCAGCTGCGGACTTGGTAGTGATCGAGTCCGGCTTCCCCTTGGCCTGCTGGAACGCCTCTTCCACATGCCAGCGTGACCCGGCCGTCCAGGCCAGATCGACCAGCCGGGCGGTGGCGGGGCCGTAACAGATGTAGTAGGCGATCTCGAGTTCGCCTCTGCTGTTGGGTGTGAGCGAACGTCGCGCCAGCAGCCAGTGTCCTCGCCCGGCGGCCCAGGTGCCCTCGATTTGGCGGCGCGCCCAGTCGTATTCGCGCGGTCCGTGCGCGCCGGCGCCGACCGAGAGCCGCTGCCAGGTGCGGCCGCCGAACTCGGCGACCAGATCATCGGCGCGCGCGACACGGTCGGCGCGGGTGGCCATCTGGTGGTCGCAGCGGGTGGCCATCACGTAGAACACGTCGTGGTCTTCGCACCAGTCCCGTAGGTAACCGGCCTGCCCGTAGGCCTCATCGGCGGTGAACCACCCGAACGGCACCTTCGCGGCCAACGCGCGTTCGAGCATGGCGATCATCAGCCGGGGTTTGGTGGCGAACTCGACCTCGTCGGGAATCCCAGCGTCGCGGCAACGCTCGCGATCGCTGGTCCACGACTCGGGAACATAGAGTTCCCGATCGATCAGCGCGTGCCCCTGCTTCGACGCGTACGCCAGGAACACCCCGATCTGACAGTTCTCCGTACGCCCGGCTGTGCCCGAGTATTGGCGTTGCACCCCAGCAGATTTGGTGCCCTTCTTCAAGAACCCGGTCTCGTCACCGGCCAGCACAGCGTCAGGGTCGCCGAGGTGTTCGACCACGTAGTCCCGCACATCGTCACGCACCCCCTCGACATCCCAATCGGCTTTGCGCAGCAGCCGCTGCATCCCGTCCGGGCACCCCTCACCAGCGCGTTCGGCCAGAGTCCACCCGTTCTTGCGTTCCAAACCGGCCAGCAGGCCCGACACGTACTCCCGCGCCCGCTGCCGCGGCTCGGACCGCGCGAACCGGGAACCTATCCGAGACATCAACGAATCCAACTCGGCCACAACACGATCCAACACCACATGCCAGATCTACCAGCACACACTCAACCGAGTGCCGTTGCAGTACTAGGCGTCCTGGGAGACCGTGACGGTTTCAGTCGAGCCATCGCTACGGCGTGGCGAGAGTTGGAGCGCGCCGAACAGTTCGAACCGATCGGTGACTGCCCAGCGTGGCTGAGGTTCGTCACCCCCCAAGAGGTCCGCGGGCACGAAGCCCGAGGCTGCGCCGATGTCGGCAAACATCGCGCGGCCCTCGCCCTCTTCGAAGTCGCGGTGACCGAGCACGCCAGCCCCGGCAACACCGCGAACACATGGGCGTGGGCTGCGTCGGGCCGCGCCCGAGTCGGCGATTTGGACGGCGCGCTGGAGGGAGGTACACCAGTGCTCGAGCAGTTGGAATCCGCGGTGACTTCTCCCCGAACCCTGACGGCGCTGAGGCCGGTGCGACAAGCAGTGCGGAAACTTCCCGCCGCATCCGAATTCTGCGCGCGATTCGACGCACTCGAGGCCGAGAAGGTGACCACGTGATCGAGTTCCGCCGCTACAACTCGGTCGAGGCGCGCGAAATCCGAGACACGGTGCTGGACATCTTCACTCGGTCATACGTCGATGCGATTGCGTCGGGGGATCCGTTCGAGTCGGCGGACGCGTTCGGGAAGCGATTCGACGCCTACACCCGGGGTGCCGGTTTCGATCTGGTGATCGCCCACATTTCCGATATCGCTGTCGGACAGTCGTGGGGCTGGCCGTTGGGGACGGAATCGGCATGGTGGGGCGGGCTCGAACTCGATGACGCCACCATCGATCGAGCTGAATTCGTTGCCGAAGACGGGAAACGTACCTTCGCACTCAGCGAGATCATGGTCGACGCCGATCACGCCGGGAAGGGGCTCGCTCACAGCTTGCACGACGAATTGCTTCGTCCGCGTGGTGAACAGCGAGGAACATTGCTCGTTCGGCCGGACAACGAGCGCGCATATGCCGCCTATCGGCGTTGGGGCTGGTCGCGAGTCGGGACGCTGACCCCGAGGTGGGACGACGCGCCGACCTTCGATGCGTTGGTACGCGCACTGTCCTGATCTCCCAGCTTGGGAGAAGCTCTCCGCGGTGCATCGGTCGCCCAGTTTCACCGCCTCGGCGAAATCGTGGGTGACGAACACGATGGTCTTGCCCAATTCGGTTTGCAGCCGCAGTAATTCATCCTGCAACGACGGCGGAGCACACGCGTTCCTGCTCGACACCGCCGTCGCCACCGACATGCGCCGTCAACGCATCGGGACCGGTCTGGTCACCGCGCTGATCGACGACCTACGCGATCTCGGTGTCGACCCAACGTCGGGGCAATACCTTGAATCCGCTGGTGTTCTCGGTGCGTTTGACGACCTGAACAGAAAGTGCGAGTACATATTTCGACCATTCGACAAGCCGCCCGGCATAGCCGCCGTCGCCCCAGACCAGCAACACGGTCGCGAACTTCGCGCGCATCGCGGCGAGCAGCCGGATCGCGCCGTCACGGTCCTGGATCGAGGCGACGGTGACCACGACGACCAGTAACAGCCCGAGGCTGTCGACCGCGATGTGTCGTTTGCGGCCGTTGGTCCTCTTCCCGGCGTCGTAGCCGCGGCTGCGAACAGGCACCGTGTCGGCGCCTTGTACCGATTGACAGTCGATGATCGCCGCCGTCGGCTGTGGTGCCCGCCCAGCGTAGGCGATAGCGACGATGTCGGCCTGGCCCAGATCCTCGGTGCGTAGCGTCGCTTGGATCGCGGCGGCCTTGGCGGGCACGTCACGGCGTCGTGCCCGCTTGAGCGCGGCGGTGATCTGGCTGATTGTCAGCCGTGCTGCGGCGGCCGGATCGGGTGCCTTGGCCAGCAGTTCCAGAGTGCCGGCGCCCGCGAGCCCAAGTGGTTTATCGGCCAAGACCTGTTGGGTCAGTCCCCGACGCCCCCGGATGAGGCGCACTTGCTGACCGACATACCGGTCAGCTTCCGGTTGTGGCGTACCCTCCCGTCCTCACCACGGTCAAAACAAGGCACCTGGCCGCTGTCACATCGGTCCATCGGCCACCGCGAAGAGCGGTTTCCCGTGCCCGCAGATTCTCGAGGGTCTGAGAGCGCGTCTGAGATCTCGGTCACCGGCTGGCGTGTGACGCCGGATATGTAGAGGGACTCCCGGTACGACTGAGGTTTCCACACCAAGACGTCACACCGAGAGTCCCTGTGCCAGTGTCGCTTACCTGCTTGTGCTTGTCGTGCCCAGCCCACGGCGAGTCGCCGAAGTGCCCGTTCTATCCGTCTTCGTCGCTGACCGACCCGCAGTGGGCGATCCTGGAGCCGCTGCTTCCGCCACCAGGCAACACCGCCGGTAAGGGCGGCCGACACGAAAAGTGGTCGCGGCGGCTGGTGTGCGACGCGATCTTCTACCTGTCGCGCGGCGGGATCGCGTGGGCGCAGCTGCCGCACGATTTCCCACCTGCGAAAACCGTGTACGACATCTACCGGCGATGGACGAAAGCCGGTGCATGGCAACGTATCCACGATGCACTGCGTGATCGTGCCCGAGTCGCCGCCGGTCGGGCGCCGCAGCCGACCGCGGCGGTGATCGACTCGCAGACCGTGCGCGGCGCCGACACCGTCGCAGCGGGTACGGCCGGATACGACGCGGGCAAGAAGATCAAAGGCCGCAAACGCCACATCGCCACCGATACCAGCGGGCTACTGCTGGCCGTCGTGGTCACCGCCGCCTCGATCCAGGACCGCGACGCCGCGCACCGACTGCTGGCCGCTGTCGCGGCCCGCTTCGCCACCATCACGCACGTATTCGCCGACGGCGGCTACGCCGGGCGACTGGTCATCTGGACGAAATCTGTTCTCGCCCAAACTATTCAGATCGTCAAACGCAGCGACACCGCCACCGGGTTCGAAGTCCTGCCACGCCGCTGGGTAGTCGAACGCACATTCGGCTGGCTCGTCAAACACCGCCGATGCGTCCGCGACTACGAAACCCGCCCCGACCACCACGAAGCCATGGTCTACATCGCTGCCATCCACACCCTCACCCGACGACTGGCTCACGCCAGCACACCAGCCACATGAGATCCCAGACGCCCTCTGAGGTACATCAGGCAGGACGTGCGGTACGAACGGACACCGCGTAGCTGCGATATGACGATGTCGAGCGGGCCCGTTAACGGATGCGCACGCCGCGAGGAAGACAGTGCGTGAAGATCAACAAATTCCTCGTCCTTGCCGCATGTATTGTCGCCGCGGGCTGCGCGTCGAACGACGACCAGGCGACCGACAATCCCAGCAGCGCTGCCGCCGCGACCACCACATCCTCGAGCGCCGACTGCCCGTATCGGGCCAAGAGCGGCTTCTGCTTCTCTGCCCCGACGGGCACGACCGCACAGGAATCGACCGACAAGGTCATCTTCGCGCGCGCGGCCGAACCGAAGGCGGCACAGGATCTGGTGATCCGAACCGAATCGTTCCCCGCGACACCCGAGTTCGTCGCGAGCCGTCGCGAATTCGCGCGAGGTGGCACCGGCGCGGCCGACACCACCGTTGTCGAAGACATCGAAATCGCGGGCGGCAAAGGGTTTTACGTGGCGACGCAGTCCACGTCGAATGTGCTCGTGACCGCACTCGTTCCCGATGGCGACAAGTTCCACCAATGCACGGTCAATGTGTATGTGACCGACAAGGACGCGCTCGTGAACGAGATCCAGGCCTGCAAGTCGCTGAAGTTGGCCCGTTGACCCCACCTACAGGCGCACGCGACTGTTGATGCCCGTGAGCCTCGGCCTCTATCTTATCTAGACAGATCGGTCTCGATATCGAACAGGGAAGGCGAGTGATCGCGAGTGGACAGGTGTTGGAGGCGAGGAAAGCCATCGACATCATCGGGCGACCGAGATGGCGGCGCCGCTTCCCACCTGTTTCGGGCGACATGATCGTCGGCGCCCGCCGACGCGGCGACACCACGATGCGGGCTGCCCTGCACGAGCAATGGAACGCGCCGTTGCACGTCGTCGACATCACACGGCCTGAACCCGCTGCGGGCGAAGTCCGTATCGCGGTGCGGGCCACCAGCGTGAACCCGATCGACATATACACCGGGCTCAACGCGGGTTACGAGCAGTCGATGCGCCTGCCGTTCGTCCCCGGATGGGATGTCGCGGGCGTGGTGGACGCCCTCGGGTACGGGGTCACCCGCCACGCGGTCGGCGACCGACTGTTCGGCCTTGCGTCGTTCCCCTACCCCGCGGGCGCCTATGCCGAATACCTGACCGCACCGGCTTTCCACTTGGCCTCGATGCCGGTGTCGAGTTCGTTCGCCGAAGGCGCCTGTCTGCCGATGGCCGCGCTGACCGCGTGGCAGATGCTCGACGCGTGCGAGGTGTCGGCCGGTCGGCGCGTACTGGTCAGCGGCGCCTCGGGCGGAGTGGGCCACCTGGCGGTGCAGTTGGCCGTTGCCCGGGGCGCCATCGTGATCGCCCTCGCCCGTCCCCGATACCACCGACTTCTGTCCGACCTGGGTGCCACATCATGCGTGGACTACGCCGATCCCTCGGCGGTGCGCGCTATCGAAGAGGTCGACGCGGTGATCGACCTCGTAGGACACGATTTCGGCAGGTCGCTGTTCGATCTGACGGCAGCAGGCGGCACTGTCGCGCTCGCCTGCGCTTGGTCGATACCGAACTATCGGGCCGCCGCCGACGCACTGGGGATACGAGCGGTCTCGTGCCTGGTCGAACCGGATTCCGCCACTCTCGACGCGGTCGCGGCACTGACCGACGCGGGGCGGCTCCGCGTCGTCGTCGGTGCGAGGTTCGCACTCGCCCATGCCGTCGAGGCACAGCAATGGGTGCGACGACGCGAAGGATTCGGCAAAGCCGCCATCGAGGTCACCCCCGAATCGATATGAGCGAGAAGGCCAAACAACTGCGCGGGCCTGCCGTCCGCGAGAAATTCATCGACGTCGCCACCGACCTCTTCTATGCCAATGGCGTTCATGCCGTCGGCATCGACGAAGTGATCAGCCGGACCGGTATGGCCAAAGCCAGCCTCTATCGCCGGTTTCCCAGCAAGGACGATCTCGTCCTCGCGGTACTACAACGCCGCGACGACCAATTCTGGGCGGCCTGGGACGAGACCGCGACACGCCACCCCGACCCGAGGGCACAGCTCGATGCCCAACTCGCCCGGATGCAACGACTCGCGACCGGAAAAGGCTACCGGGGCTGCGCGTTCGTCAATACAGCCGCCGAATTCGACAGCGAGGCAAACGAATCGATCCGGCGTCGCTGCCTCGCGCATCAGGAAGAACTGCGCCGCAGACTCGGTACGCTGACCACCGAACTCGGCACCGAGGCACACGACCGCGCCGAACGCCTCGCCGACCAACTGACCATCGCGATCGTCGGCGCGTTCGCCGTCGGCGGGCTGTACCCGACCGGCGGCCCCGCCGCGCAGCTCCGGGCGCTCGCCGACGACCTCATCGCCGCGACCGTCGGCGCCGCACCACCCGCCGATCCCATCCGCTGAGCCGACGGGCGAGGTCGGCGGACGTTTCCATTTGATGCGTCGCGGCTCACCCGGTGGTCAGTTGTTTGACCTGCCGAACGACGGGCGCGGTCTCGATCCGTTGGATTCCGTCGAGGGTGGCGATTCGGTGGGTGAGGTAGGTGTAGAGGGCTTCGGCGCTCGGACAGATCACCGCGGCCACTAGGTTGCTCGGCCCGGTGGTGGCGGCGGCGAAGGCGACTTCAGGATGCACGGCGAGCTCGGCGCCGACCGATTCGAGCGCGGCCGGTGTGGTGCTGAGCCACAGCAGCGCGATCATGTGATAGCCGAGTAGACCCGGATCGAGTTGTATATCGAAGTACAGCGTGCCCGTGTCGCACAGCCGGGTGAGCCTGCGCCGGACGCTGGGTTCCGACAGTCGGGTTACCGCTCCCAACCTGGGATGGCCCGCGCGTCCGTCTCTGCTCAACTCGGCCACCAGGGCACGATCGATGGAATCGGGTTTCGGGGCGGACACGCGGGTCCGCGCGATTGGTCGCAGTGCCGAAATCTGTTCGGCGGTCATGGCATCGATCTTGGCGAACCATCCGTCCGGTCCGCCGTAGAAGGTGTGCAGCAGCCGGTGAGCGTCGACGGCGACGATCGATGACGTGCGCGGCAACTGTCGCAGCAGTAGCGATTCAGCGGTCTTGTCATCCTCGGAGTCGATGAAGCAGACCAGTTCCGCGCCGCCCTGCACGAGCACGATGAATGAGGTATCGGCTCGGCGGGCGAGGGCGCCCGCGACCTCTTGGGCGGTGTCGGGCGCGCAGCGCAACCGGACCGTCCACCGTGGCCTTTCGCCCTCACCGGCACCGAACCTCCCGAGAATCCGCAGACCAGCCGATGAACGCAGGCGCCGGAACCGACGCGCGACGGTGTGCGGCGAAACATCGAGTACCTCCGCGATCGAGCTGAAACTCGCGCGACCGTCGAGTTGGAGCGCCTGTACCAGTCGCACATCGAGGGGATCGACTATGAGCGATTTCGTCATCTCGGCCGCTACTCCTGCTCGAAAACGTCGGATACACCGGCACGCATCGCCCGGACATCGATAGTCGCACGACACTGGCATCCACAGTCGAACCGATGAACGAGGGTGCACTATGTGGGATGTGGCGATTGTCGGCGGTGGGCCCGTCGGCTTGTTCCTGGCGGCGGAACTACGACGCGGCGGGGTATCGGTTGTCGTCTACGAACGGAAATCGCGGGGTGCGGGCGGGCCCGAGGACGGTGGTGATCGCGGGCTGCAAGCCAGAACACTGCAATTGCTCGGCTGGCGCGGGTTGCTCGACAGGGTGCGAGCCCGCGCGGCAGCCGAGAACGGCCCCGGCATCGCGGATTTCACCGGCGCACCGGGCGAGCAGGCGCCACCGGAAATCGCCGAGCTCGTCGAAAGCTGGGGCACAACGCGTTTGAAAGGGCACTTCGCGATGCTCCCGTTGATCGACCGGGACGACGTCCTCGCCGATGTGCCAGGACAACTGGAGGTTTGGCAGGATCGGCTGGTCGAGGTCCTCACCGAGCACGCTCACGACAGCGGCGCGGTATCGCGCGACGGCTACGAAGTCACCGACGTCACCGATCGTGGGAACCATGTCCACATCGGCTTCTCGGACGGCTCGACGGAGCAGGCACGATGGCTGGTCGGCTGCGACGGCGGTTCGGGCATCGTGCGCACCGGGTTCGCTTTCGACAGCACCGATCCCGCCATGCACGTGCTGATGGCGCACGCCACGCTCGAACCAGCCGATCTGGTACAGCCCGGTATTCACCGGACCGCTACCGGTCTGATGTTCGTGAACCCGCCGCCGGGCGAGATCGTCGTCGTCGAGTTCGACCGTCCGGCACCCGACCGGCGCGGTCCTGTCGGTCGAGCCGAATTCACGGACGCGATCAGGCGGGTCAGCGGCGCTGACATCACTGTCACCGCGTTCGAACGAGCGACTCGCGTCACCGACTACGCCCGTCTGGCACGGAACTATCGGCGCGGCCGGATACTGCTGGCCGGTGATGCCGCGCACCTGCACTCCCCCATGGGCGGTCAGGGACTCAATGTCGGACTCCAGGACGCGGCCAACCTCGGATGGAAACTCGCCGCTGTCGTCGCGGGCGGTGACGTCGATCTTCTCGACAGCTACGAGCGCGAACGCCGACCGGCGGCCCAGCGCGTCCTGCGTAATACCCTCGCCCAGAGCGCCCTGCTGCGCACCGACCCGCACAGCGAGGCACTGCGCGCGGTGGTCGCCGAACTCATCGAGCTGCCCCAGGCCAAACGTCACCTCGCCGAAATGGTGTCGGGAACCGCGAACCGACTTCCCACACCAGCGGGTCGCCATCCGCTGGAGGGAACTTTCGCCCCGGCCTCGGTACTCGCGGCGATACCGTCCGACGCCGTGGGCCCGGTCCGCGTACAGCCCGATGGACTACCCGTCATGGTTGTCCGCCCCGATGGATACATCGAGTCGGTGCCCTGAGCACGCAGTTCGAGGTGCCGATGACCGACAGCAGCAGCCGGGGGTGCGGCAACCGGCTGGACCGGGTAGGGGCCGAACCGCCACACCGAACGACACCTACGCGTCGGCGTGTTCGGTAGCCGGGCCGGGATCGGCTGCCTCGAGGATGTGCCGCACCCGCCGCGCCAAAGCGATCCCGAGGTCGAGATTGTTCTTTTCGGTGAAGTGGATACCGTCGATGCCCTCGGTCCGTATCACCGAACCCGCGTCGAGGAATTCGACACCCATGAACGTCGCGAGCGCTTCGTATACCCGGGCCAGCTCGATCGTCTTCTCTCTTCCGCCCGCGAAGGTCATCTCGAACCACGCGTCGTCGATCCGCGCGAGGGGCGGTGGTGCCACGATCAGCACTTTCGGTGCGGGATAAAGGGTGCCGATGCCTCCCGCGGCGGCCAGCACCTGCCCTACCAGCACCGACATACCGATGCCGATGTCGAAGGCGGAGCGGCCCAGATAGCTTTTCGTGTCGTTGGTGCCGAGCATGATGATCGCGAGATCGAGGGGCAGGTGAGTCGCCAATGCGGCGGGGAGGTACGTCGAGGCATTCAGGCGCGGGTCGGTGGGATCATCCGCTGTCGTCGTCCTGGCGCTGAGTCCTTCTTCGATGATCGAGTAGTCACTGCCGAGTTGATCGGCCATGACTCCGGTCCAGCGGATATCGCGCACGTATCGCTCGGTCGGAACAGGAGGGGACCTGGGAACCCATCCCCATGTCAACGAATCCCCGAAACACAACACTCGCCTGTCAGCCATAGGTGACCCTTCGTCCTCGGAACACGCCCATGGTCGCACAGCGCTCACGTCCGCTGGAGCGGCGTAGTACCCGACCTGTCGGGTTACCGGCTCGGCGGGCAGAATGCCTGGCATGCAATCGGTGGTGGTGACGGGATCGTTCGCGACGCATCTGGCAGGCATGGACGAGGCGGCACTGACAGCGCTGCTGCACGCTCGCCCCGACGTACGGACCGTACCGGCGCCGCGCGATTTCGACCAGCTCGCCGAGCGATTGAGCGGACCGGCGTCGCTCACTGCCGCGATGCAACTGCTGAACGAAGATCTGATGGCCGTCGGGCGCGCGATCGCGGCACTGGGAACGTCGGCGACGGTCGTGTCGGTGGCGCGGCTGCTGGACGCGGACGAACACCAGGTGCACGCCGCCGTCACCGAGTTGAGTGCCTGCGGGCTGGCCTGGATCGAGGTAGACCGACCGTGTCTGCCGGAGCCGTTGGCGCAGCACTGGGCAGCCGAGATCGGGCGCGGCAAGCCTGCCGCGACCATCGCGCGGACGGTGTACGTCGATGAGCTGCGTGCCACCGCCGACGCCCTCGGCATCGCCTCGACCGGGCTGCGCAAAGCGGAGTTGGTCACCCGGGTGGTCGAGACGATGACCGACGTCCGGGGGATGGCCGCGCGGGTATCGGCGTTGCCGAAGAAGTCACGCGATCAACTCCGTCAGCTTCGCTTCGGTGTCACCGAACCCTATTACGCCTTCCGGCAAACACAGTCGCGCCCGGACCAGAGTCGGCCACTCGCCGAGGCGGGTCTACTGCTGCGGGTCAACCACCGCTGGGAGGTGCCGTGGGAGGTGGCCGTGGCGTCGTGGCTCGCCGAGACCGCACCCACGCTGAGCGGACCTCCCGACCTCGCGCCCACCTCGGTACCCCAGACGAGCGGGCGCGCGGCGGCCGAGGAGTCGCTGCGCACGATGACCGGGCTGCTGGACGAGGCGTCGGCGACCCCGATCCCGGCGTTGAAGAAGGGTGGCATCGGGACCAGGGAACGCACCCGATGGGCAAGCAGGCTCGCGGTCTCCGACGACGCCTTCGTGCTGTCGGTCGACTTGGCCTTCGCGGCGGGACTGTTGGGCCCCAGCGAGACCGGGTATGCCCCCACCACCGCCTACCGGTTGTGGCGCGACGAGCCGCCCGCACGGCAATGGGCAGCGCTGATCGCCGCCTGGTTCGAACTCGAGCACGCGCCGACCAGTCGAGAAGGCGCCGACGACAAAGATGTTCCGCCACCGCTGCCACTCGGCTCGACGGCGGGAGTGCTGCGGCGCGCACTGCTGCGCGCCGCGGCGGGCGGACGGTCGGTGGCCGCCGCCGGGGAGCGGATCGACTGGTTCTGCCCGTTCCACGGTTACCCGCCGCAACTGCGCGCGACCAAGATCGCCGCCGCGATGTGGGAAGCGGAGTTCGTGGGAGTCCTCGCCGGGGACGCGTTGACCGAATACGGCGAAACACTCGTTGTTGTCGCCGACGCCGCCGAGCCGGAAACCCTCGTCGAGGATCTGGCGCACCAGGTGCGACTTCCCGACATCCCGTGCTCGGTGACTCTGCAGTCCGACCTGACCGCCGTGGTCGCCGGTCGTCCCAGCCCCGATCTCGCGGACCTGCTGGCGGTCGCGGCGGCACCGGAAACCAAGGGGGCGGCGGGTGTGTGGCGCTTCACCCCCGAGACGGTGCGAGCGGCGTTGGACGCGGGAACGACAGCCGAGAGCCTGCTCGCCCAGCTCGCCGGACTGTCCGATCGCCCGCTGCCGCAGCCACTGGAATTCCTGGTCAACGACGTCGCGCGGCGACACGGCCGCATCCGAGTACGCGACATGCTGTGCTGTGTGGTCGCCGACGAGGTGACGATCACCGAACTCCTGCACACCCGTTCACTCGCCGGACTGGATTTCGCGCGGCTCGCGCCCACGGTGCTGTCGAGTCCACACGACCGCGACACCGTGCTGACCCGTCTGCGAGCCTCGGGCCACGCCCCGACAGCGGAGGATTCCTCGGGGGCGGTGATCGTGCGATCACGACAACGCCACGTCGCACCCGAGCCTCGATCTGTACGTCGGCGCGTTCGATCGAGCGCGGCCGAGCTGTGCGTCGCGCTGGTGAGCGGAGTACCGGCGGCCGAACCCGAGGACAACGAATTCACCACAGCCCTGCGTCGGCTGAACCCTCGCCTCGGCGAAACCGAGATCGCGCTGCTCGCCGACGCGGTCGCCAACGACTACGAGGTGATCATCAGCTACCTCGACAAGAACCGGAAACACACCGTCCGCCCCATCACCCCACACGGTGTCCGCCACAAATGGCTGGAGGCGTGGTGCCACCTGGCCGAGGCCCACCGGGACTTCACCGTCGCCAACATCCTCGCCGTCGAGCCGATCGACTAGCTGGTACTCCAGCCGGACTTCCGGTTCACGGTGTGAGTTGGGATCGTCGCTGGTAGTGGCTGCGGCGGGCGCGGTATTGGTGTCGGCGTCGCCAGTGCGACCAGCGCATCCGGTAGCCGGGGTTGTGGATCGGCGTGAGAACCGGGGTGGTGAGCAGATGCCGGATTTCGTTGCGGGTCAATGTGATCAGGTCGGTGGAAGCTGGTTCGGTGGGGTGGGTGATGGCCGCGACGGTGAGGAAGGCGTGGGCGAGCATCGCGAGCAGGGTCCAGCGGTGCCAGGAGCGCCAACCCCGGACTCGGTGCTGGTCCAGGCCGGTCAGGGTCTTGGCGGATTGGAAATTCTCCTCCGTCGACCAGCGTCGACCGGCCACTTTCACCAGCCGGGCCAGTGACACCGGTTGCCTGTTCCAGCAGCGGTAGTACGCGAGTTCCCCGGTGTGCTGGATGCGGCGGATCACCGGCCAACAATGTCCGGGGCCGGGATTGTCGCCGTCGGCGCCGATCTCGATCCAGGCCCAGTCGTAGACGCGGGGGCCTTTGGCCCCATCACCGGCCGAGAGTAGCTGCCACGCCCGTTTCGGCAAGCTTTTCGCGAGGATATCGGCGCGGACGCGGCCGGTCGGTGCCTCGAAGCGATGATCGCAAGCGACAGCGAGAACGTAACCGGTGCCGCGGGCTCGGAGAGCGGCAGCCAGTTTCGGGTCACTGCCGTAGACCTCGTCGCCGGTCACCCACGATGCGGGGACATCGGCATCGAGCGCATCGATTCGCAACCCATGCTCATCGACTACCGCCGACGCGAGCAGATGAGTTCCGCGCGCACCCGCTCGGCGGCCGCGGACAGGGAATCGCGGTCGGTGACATCGGAGGGAACGGCGAGCACCCCGTCACCGAGTTCTGCGGCGAGAGCGTCGATCCGTCGGTCCGACGAGCCAGCAGCGCGACCCGATAGCCCGCACTGTGCAGGGCACGGGCGGCCGCCTCACCGATGCCCGAGGAAGCACCCGTGACAACGGCGGTGCGAGGGGCGTTCGATGGGGTGGTCATGGCGTCCTCCTGGTGTGATGCCGACTTCGATACTCGGTTCTCGGCGTCCCGAGCGCGCTGGCGCGAGCACCTGGGACGACCCGCGTGTTCGGCGTCGGGGTCGGTGACCGCGTGTGTCCGGGATAGTGGTCTCCCCGGCCCCAGGCTTTCTGGTCCGCCTCGGTGATCTCGGCGAGTTCGCGCAACTCGTCGGTGATGGAGGTGACCTCTCCGGCGCGGATGTGCTCCAGGAGATGGGAGACGCGCGTCGTGCCGGAGACGGGCAAGTGGCTGACCAGCACGATCGCCAGGACCGCACGCCCGTGCCGGGGGTCGGTGGCGCCCGTGCGGGGCGGTGCGATGGCGCAGTCCGTACTCACGCCACCATTCGACGTCCTACCGACGGTCTCTGAAGTGACCGTTGTTCCGTGTACCGATAGGTCCTCCTTCCCGAGACCGGAAGGACCTACCGTGGAGGGCATGGACAACCGGACCGAGGTGAGCGAGTTCCTGCGGACCCGACGCGCACGGATCAGCCCCGAACAGGTGGGCATCATCACCGGAGCCGGTCATCGGCGAGTGCCGGGCCTGCGCCGTGAGGAGGTGGCGCTGATGGCCGGGGTGAGATGCCGGTTACACCTCCCGAATAGCTCTCGGCAGCTTTCGGTTCCGCGTGCAGTCGAGTGGACAGGTCCGGCAGATGCCGCGGGATTCGAGTACAGCATGTTGGCAGGTGTCGAAACGCTCCGAGTGCCTGTGAACAAGTCGATCGTTCGGCGGCTCCGATGGCTGAGCTGCGAAAATTCTGAGCGCCTGTTGTGGTGCTCCGGTGGGCGTTCAGCGATTCCCGGCCCGATTTTGCTCGACCGCGGCCACGAAATCCGGGTGCGCGGAAATGATCAGCTGGTCGGCTGTTTCGTTCGTCCAGACATCGGCGAAATAGCGGGAGCGACTCCAGGACAGCACCGCCACCAGCACCGCGATCGGCATGCATCCGGGCACGATCACGAAAGCCAAAGGTAGATAGAGCGGTTCGAGTTCAAGGGCTCGTGCGATGAGGACGGCCGCGATTGTCAGTGGTATCGCCAGCAGTGCCAACAGCGCGATTCGACGAAAGCGCCGGACCGCGTGGAGACAGAACTCGCAAGCCGGGCAGTCGAAGCGGACGCGCGCAAGGACCGGGGCCGCCCGCCCGGGTTTCACGGACCGCAACAAGGCTCGCGGTGTCGGCAGCTCCGATAGTGGGCCACTAGAATTGACTGTGCAGGCACGGGTCTCACTGGCGGTGATACCGTGCTCGCTGCACAGCCCCGGCATCGGCTCGGTGAGAACGAGCTCCGTAGGGGCCGATGAGAGAGTCGGCGTCCAATCCGGGTTGACCTCGGTGTCGAAAACCACCTGCGCCCTGGTCACTGCAACCATCCGCGCTGTCGGCGGTCCCGGAAGTGTTCGTCGTCCTCGTCGTCGTCATCAGTCGGGGCTACGATGCGATCGCGGTTGGGCTTGCGGGTACCTGGGATTACGGCGTTCCCGGCGGGCGCCGACTGCGCCGCAGGAGGGGGTGTCGGCTGGTCCGACGGCCGCTGGTCCTCTAGTGGCTCGGACCGGAGTCGCACCAACTCGGCTTGGCCCTGGGCCGCCAGCCGTTGTCGTTCCTCCTCCGACAAGTCCGCGAACTGCTGCATGGCGGCGGGCAACGTGCGATCGAGCACCCGATTGAATGCCTCGCTATGCATCAATTCGCGAGCACTGCCCTTGCCTTCGAGGACGCCGCGCAACTGCTCCTTCAATTGCGGATCGGTGGCGGTATCCATCAGCACCCGAATCGCCCGGGACAATTGGCGCGAAGCTCCGAGATCGCCATGGGCCAGATCATGAATCGGCTCGGGCGCGTTCATTCAGGCTCCAGGGTGATCGTAGGTGGCGGTGGGCAGGCTCGGCATATCGGCGGACTCGATCACCGCGACCACACCGAAGCCGACCCCGGCGATGGCCTCGAGTGCGACGTACGCGGCGTTGAACTTCTCGACCAGCAGACCCCATTCCGCGATCACCTTCGCCGTGGTCGCGGCGGCAGCGGCGACGAGGGCCGCCGTTGCGAAGATTCCGACGCCGGTGAGCGCTGAGGCCTCGGCCGCGGCCCACTCGATCACCGCCATCGCGGCCCAGTCAAGCAAGGTCTGCAAGGCATTACTCATGGCGGTCGAGAGATGGTACGCCGTCGACGCGAAGCGGTTGATCTCGGCCGCCATCTCCTTCAATGGCTCGACCTGCGCGGAAATCGCTGTCGAGAGCTTCGTGAAATAGCCTTGGGCGCTGGTTGCCGCGTTACCGTCCCACGTCGCGTCGACAGTCGTCGCGGCGGATTCGACCGATTCGGAGAAGCTCGCGCTGTAGGAAGCCAGGTTTTCCACCGCCTTGCCCGCCTTCTGCAGGGCCTCCCAATCGCCGGAGATCTTGGTGGTGAGCCATTCAGCGGGTCCGTCCCGAGGACGTTTTCGCACCACTTACAAGCCCAGTACGTCGGCGAAATGGCGTTCGAGGTGATGAGGAACTCGAAACTGTCGTTGAGGGGATCCTCGAGCGAAGGTTCCACCAAGTGCTCGGACGGCGTTGTGGTCATCAGTTGCTGCCTATGGGGTACGTGCTGTCCAACTCGTCGGCGCGTGCGCGGTCGGTAGTCCGGTAAACCTGCGCGACTTTGGTCAGTTCGGTCGCCGCCGACTCGGCGAGGGTGCCGAGGGTGCCGAGGGTGACGTAATTGGGCTTCAGCTTGTTGTGCGCCTCGGCAACGGCGCTGAGGCCGGTACGGATGAGCCCGCCGTCGCCCCACACGGTGTTATCCAGGTCCAGCCACTTGTCCAGATAGGTCGCGACATTCGCATTGGCCTCGGCGAGCGTCCTCAAAGCCTCGACGAACGTATCCAGTGCGACTGGATCGACTTTCAAAGTCTCCGACATAGGATCCCCCTCTCGGCTGTACGCCAGCCGCTCTCCACCGAAGCACCTTCACACGAGATATCGGCTCAGCGCAACTCGCCGATATCTCGGGCGGCATCGCATGGCAACCGTCCCGACCGGAACCCTTTGCGCGACTATGACTGGCGACTTCGCGGGGCGAATTTCACTCGGTACACGTTGGCTGGAGCAAGGACACCCGAGGCGGGGCCTATCGACGTGGAACCGTTCCAACTGCGGCTTGTCGAGAAACCCGGAACTGATACTCGGCGTCCAGCTTCCAGTAACCGAGACGACCGCGCGACGGGCCATCGAATTCTGCTCGAAGTCACCACGCCGCACGGGTGAAAGATTCACGAGCCCAGCTCATCTCGACCGGACGAACACACTGAGTTGCCGATGAACGCGGTCGCGGAACAGCGAGGCTGGATGAGCGTCAGCGTTCGGAGTGTTCGCGGAGTCTGATCCAGCTGGTGCCCAACTGCTCCCAGATTCTCTGGTACTCATCGAAGGTATCGCGAACTCGCTGGGGATCGAGTTGGTCGGCGGCGGTTGTGGCGACGTAGAACGCCAGTTCATCCCGGAGACGGTTGAATCGATACGATGCTTCCTCCATGGCAACCCACAGGGGTCGCCAGGCAAAGAATGGCTCGAGGGCGCTGAAAGCCGTGACCACGGCCACCAGCGCGAACGCGGTGCCGGTCCAGGGATCGAGGTTTTGCAGCCCGAGGATGATCGTCGACGCGGCAGAGAAGGCGACCAGCGCTACACGCAGCACGACAGCACGCCACCGGAATCCGTGCTTACGGCGCCGAGCGTAGGCGTGACCAGCGTCGATCTGAGCCCGGACGTAGGCTGCGAGTTCTAAAGGTGTTAAGCCAGAAGGCAAGTCGCTCACGCGCTGACAATAGCGGGCCCTCACCGACCACGCTCGCCACAATCGGACACGGTATAGCGTTCAATACATGCAGGTCGATATTCAGGGCGCGGTCCGGATCGTGGGTCTGGCCATGGAACCGGGTTGGGACTGGAGCGTCGGTGCGATGGAGCAGTTCTGTGCGTCCGCGGGCTGGGAGATCATCGACCGATCCAGTCGGGGATCCGCGACCCTTCGAACGAACTTGAGAGTCGGCCGACCCGAATCCGATGTGTACGGCAACCCACGGAGTACCAACCTGATCTCCACCTACGTCAGCGATGTGGGCGATCCCGATCTGCCCGGACTGAGCGAGTGACTGGCCGAAGCGTTCGACCAGTTGTGTGCGGCCTTCACCGGCATCCTGGGAGAACGCAGGCGGGACAAGCCCGGCCGTGAAGCGACAGTCTTCCGGGATAAGCCGAACCTGACGATCGAGCTGTCCATGACTTGGCAGTCGATTTCTGTGGATCTGGTCAGGCCGGACGGCTTTTACGGTAGCGACTACCGGGAATGAGCGGGCCGAGCGGTGACCCGCACATGCCGATGCGGCGGCGAGTGCCATCCACCGTCTGCGGATCGGTCTTCGACCGCATCGACTACTACCGAATCGGTCTGAGCATCCTGAAATGCCGAATACCGTGCATAGCGTCGGTTCCTCTCCGGGAAATCGGGCCGCCCCGCGCTGGCGGTCGTCAATCGGTCACACTCAAGGACAGACGGGCTACGTGCGTCTGGGAGATCAGGACGAAATCGTCCCAGATGCTGGCGTAGTAGCCTTCCGGCCGGATCTGGACCTGCGCCGCGAATCGGATGGAGCAGGTTCTCTCGATGTCTCGGGCGAACTCGTCGATCAGCGCGTTGAGCGCGATGTCATCGGCGTCCGTCCGTTGCGGTGGATTCATCTGACCGACCGCGCTCCGAAAGTGCTCCACCCACCGCGAAACCGGTTGTATCACTTCGGTATTGAGAACCGGGTCGGCTATTACACGGAGTATGCGATCCCGTAGCGGCGTACGGGGAACAAGAAGTTCGCCGTCCAGCGCGATTACTGGGGCGAGGTCGATGCTGAAGGCATGATCGGCCGCTGACATCGCTTCCTCGAGTAGGAGCGCAGCGTCGACCGCCGCCGATTGCAGGATCCGCCAGCCGAATCGGCGCGGTTTTCTGCTGGGCGAGGCTTCTTTCTCACGAGCAGAGTGTCTATCGGCGATCGCGGCCGAGCGACTTCTTTCCTGCAACGAGCGCCGAACTGAATGCCCTGCGATGCCGCCTACCACGCGAAGAGCCAGACGTGCAGTGCCACCTGCGCGCAGCCTCGATCGGCCGACCGGGTCGGTGCCGGAATGAGCGAGGGATTCGAGGTGTTCCTTGCGCTGTTCAGGCGACATGGAGTGCATAGTGCGCACATCTGGCCGGGATCAGCGTCGACTACTACGCCCGCCTCGAGCGCGGCAACCTCACGGGGGTCTCCGAAGACGTGCTCGACAGCCTGGCCCGCGCCCTGCTGCTCGACGAAGCCGAAATCCAGCACCTGCACGACCTCACCCGTGCCGCGCAACCCCGGCCGACACGCGGCCGCAAATCGGGGCAGGACCACACCGTGCGTCCAAGCCTGCAACGATTCCTCGACGCGATCACCGACGCGCCCGCCTGGATCCGCAACAGGCGGATGGACATCATCGCCACCAACCCGCTCGGACGTGCGCTGCTCGCCCCTGTGCTCGATGATCCCGCCAACCGAGCCAACGATGCCCGGTTCGTCTTCCTCGACCCGGCCGCGCGCACCTGCTATCCCGAATGGGAACTGGGCGCGAACTCCATCGTCGCGACCCTGCGCAGCTACGCGGGCCAGAACCCACTGGACAAGGAGCTCACCGACCTCATCGGCGAACTCGTCACCCGCAGCGACACCTTCCGCCACCGCTGGTCCGCCCACAATGTGCGCTTCCACCGCACCGGCACAAAACGGATCCACCACCCCGACCTCGGCGACCTCGAATTCGTCTACGAGGGAATGGATCTCCCCGGCACACCCGACTGGACGCTCTACGCGCTCACCACCGAACCGGGGTCACCCACCGAGGAACGGATCCGCCTCCTCGGCAGCCTCGCGGCCCACCCATCTCTCGTCCGACCAGCCGAAGCATCACCGGTAGCATCAGGACCGACGGGGTCCGGTCGCATCCCGACCACAGCGCCTACCCGACCAACTCGTCGCTCATCGATCGAACCTCACACTCGATGAAGGATTGCCCGTTCGGTTGTCGGCTCGCGCACCGCTACCACCGTCCCTGGAGGAAACCGATGCAATCGTTGCTGTCGGTGAACGTCGGAATGCCGAAGGACCACTGCCGGCAGGGCAGAACTGTGCACACCGGCGTGTGGAAGTACCCGCAGGACGGCCCGGTGATGGTCCGACGCCTCAATATCGACGGCGACGGTCAGGGCGACACCGCGGGCCACGGCGGTGAGCAGCGGGCCGTGCTCGTCTACCAGATCCAGTCCTACCGGTTCTGGCAGGAGCATTTCGGACGCGACGACTTCGAGTACGGCCAATTCGGGGAGAATCTCACCGTCGACGGACTCTCCGACGACGAGGTCTGTATCGGCGACCGGTACCGCATCGGCGAGGCCGAATTCGAAGTCACCCAGCCGCGCGTCACCTGCTACCGCGTCGGCCTGCGCCTCGATGAACCCGAAATGCCCGCGCTGCTGGTCAGCCACCACCGGCCGGGCTTCTACATGCGCGTCATCCGAGAAGGACACATACGGGCGGGCGACCCGATGGTCAGAACCGTGATCGGCCCCGGCGCCATGAGCGTGGCCGATATCGACGCATTGCTCTACCTGCCCGAACGCGACACCGCCACGCTGCGCCGAGCCACAAGTCTCACCGCGCTGAGCCCGGGATGGCAGGGCTCGTTCCGTGAACTGCTCGCTGCCGCCGAGGCGTCGAGCACCGCCGTCGGTCCGGCCTGGCCCGGCTTCCGCGCGCTGCGCGTGGCGAAGGTGGTCCCCGAGAGCGCGACGGTCTCCTCGATCCATCCGACCACCCCGGATGGTGTCCCACTCCCGAATGTCCGTGCGGGCCAATACCTCACGCTACGGCTCCCCGGCGCGGGCACACCCGCCCCGGTGCGCAGCTACTCGCTGTCGACGGTGTCCGACAACGGCGACTACCGGATCAGCGTCAAACACGAACCGCACGGCAGCGTCAGCACCTACCTCACGACGAGGACACGGCCGGGCGATACCGTCGACGCCGCGGCACCGCGCGGCGACTTCGTCCTCGATGACGACACCGGCCCCGTCCTGCTGGTCTCCGCCGGTATCGGCCTCACGCCCGTACTGGCCATGCTGCACGAACTCGCCGACCTCGACAGCGAACGCGAGATCTGGTGGATTCACGGCGCACGCCGCCCGCGGGAACATCCGCTGGCCGCCGAAGCCCACGCCCTGCTCGCCTCGCTTCCGCACGGCCACGAGCACGTGTTCTACAGCGCCGAAGCGCCCACCGAACCGAGCGGGACCCACACCGGACGCCTCACCGCGGACAAACTGATCGCGCTGTCGATCCCCGCCACCGCGACGGCATACGTCTGCGGCCCCACCTCCTTCATGTCGGACATGCGGCAGGCACTCACCGCCTCCGGTCTCGACACGGCTCGTATCCACAGCGAACTGTTCGGAACCCTCGCTCCCGTCAATCCCGGTATCGACGAACAGACCGGGCCGCCACCGCACCAGCCACCCGGGCCGCCAGGCACCGGCCCGCTGGTGACCTTCGCCCGCAGCGGCCTCTCGGTGCCCTACCCGGAAGACGAGCACAGCGTGCTCGACCTGGCCGACGCCTGCGACGTCCCGTCGCGGTGGAGCTGCCGCACCGGCGTGTGCCACACCTGCACCACCACCCTGCTGGCCGGCGCGATCACCTACCGTCCCACCCCGCTGGAAGCCCCACCCGACGGCGAAGTCCTGATCTGCTGCGCCCGGCCCTACACCGATATCGTCCTGGACATGTAGAAGGTCGGGACACCCGTCTGCGGCAGCGATCGTGAATTCGGCTGATGCGCAGCCCGAGTGCTGATCCTGTTCTCGACAGCGACAGCCGGGCTCACAGTAGGGCGTCGAATTCGGTGCGCAAGTCGATTCGGGTTGCGCGGACTCCGGAATGGCAATCAACGCCCGGCAGTTGCGCAATCGGGATATTCCTCACCGACGATTCGACGAGAAGGTGCGACACAGCGCCGGTAGCGAGCGGAACCGACTCGGACCAGCGGTAGTTCGCCGTTGGGTACCGATTTCCTCTCGTCCCGTCCCTACGATGTGGCGGTTCCGCGAGTTCGCGGCGGTCGATCGAAACGCCGATATGCCGAATTGCCAACGGCGAGCAAACAACCGGCGTAGAATTTTCCTCCGGGCAGCCACATCGGAATACAAGGGGATCCTCAGATAGCGAGCACATGGTGACCACAGCCCGTCGACAGCACTCCTTTTCCCAGCCGCAGGCAACCGAAGTTGCCGGGCATCCCCAATTGCCGACATTGCCGGAATGGCCGCGTGACACCATCGGGGTACTCGCGACAGCCGACGACACCCTCCACGCCATCCCCGTCTCCTGGCCTGTCCGCGCTGGTGATCGTCGAATCCTGCTGAGTCTCATGAACCATCGCGGATCGCTGACACGCCTGCGCGCACGCCCCGAGGTGGTGCTGATGATCCTCGCCGGTGGCAATGTGGCCGTGAGCGCCGGTGGCTTCGCGCGGGTGGTTGCCGACCCGATGCCCGACGCACCGGACTACGTGGCCGTCGCCCTCGAGATCGATACGATCGAGGACCATCGCCAGGGCGCGTTCCTGGTCGAAACCGGTATCCAGCGAACCGTCGTCGACGGCACAGAACTCGCCTACCTCGAAGCGCGTTTCGCGACATTGCACGAGATCGCCAGGCGAATCGCGTAATTCGCAGGGACTGTCGCGATTCTGCACCTGCCCGGGCATCGATGCCGGGCAGGCCGTCCACATCGGACGGGTGTGATTCGGCGATCAGCGGAACAGTAGATCGCTCAGCGCGCGCGTCAGCCACTGCTCGTAACGTCGGGGGCTCCAGCCGAGGCGACCGGTCAGCTTGTCGTAGTTCTCGATGGAGACCAGCAGCCACAGGCTCACGGCGAGTTCGTCGGGTTCGATATCGGATCGCAGCCAGCCGCGACCGGACAGCATCTCGACCGCGCTGCCGACATTCGCCCTCACCGACGCCTGAACCTGCGACAGTTCGGCATCCACCTCCGGGTCGTCGGCGGCCGCCGACACGAAAGCCCGCCACACCCCCACCGTGCGCGAGGCGAGTCCGGTCAGTAGTCGGGCCGCCGCCAGCGCGAACTCGTCGGGGGTCGAGGCTTTCCGGAGATCGTCGGCTTCGGGAGCCGCGAGCACGGGCTCGTCGACGTCACGGCCGAAACTGAGCACTCGCACCGACGACGCCAGCAGACTGCGCTTTCGCCCCTGGGCCCGCACGGTCTCGAGCGAAACTCCCGCCGTCTGCGCGATCTGGCGCAACGACGTGGGCCCGTAGCCCTGGGCCGCGAAGAGTTGCGCGGCCGTGTCTATGACCATCCGGCGCGTGGCCGCCGCCTGTCGCGCTCGCAGCGGTGAAACGTAAAGCGGCTCGGACACCATATTCCTTCGACCAGATTCACCTGTACTTCGTACAGGTGAATGTTATCGCATACCAGCCGACCGCCACCGAAGGAAGATCATGGCCCACTACCTCATCGCCAGCGTCCCGATACACGGGCACGTCACTCCCCTGCTCGGAATCGCCACCGAACTCACCCGGCGAGGGGATCGGGTCGAATTCCTGACCGGAGCGCGGTTCGCCGACGCGGTCACGCGGACCGGAAGCCGATTCATCGCTCTACCGGCCGAAGCCGACTACGACGACCGACTCCTCGGCACGGGCCCCGACAGCGACCGGCCGACCGGGATCGCCGGATTGCGCCACGACGTCGCCCAGAATTTCCTGCGACCCGCCCGCGCCCAATACGACGCGCTCCTGGCGCACACACTGGCCGCCGAAACCTCACCCGACACGGTCGTGGTCGACCCGACCTTCGTCGGCGCCATGCTCCTCAGCGGTCATCCTCGGGACAGGCGACCGCCGGTGATCGTCGCGGGCATGCTTCCCCTGCCGCTCAGCTCCTCGGCGGTGCCGCCGTTCGGACTCGGGCTCCAGCCGTGGCGCGGCCCCGTCAACCGCCCGCGCAACGCCGTCCTGCGCACCCTGGTCGAGAAGTGGATCTTCGCCCCGGTCCAAGCCGACGTCGACGCGCTGTACCGTTCCGTGCACGGACGCGATGCCGAAACTTTCGTCATCAACTGGATGAGCGAGGCGGACGCGATCGTCCAGTTGTCCGTGCCGGGTTTCGAGTACCCGCGCCCCGATCTCGCGGTGCCCGTGCGCTTCGCCGGTCCGGTCATCGCGTCCACCGACGGACCCCTTCCGTCCTGGTGGGACGAACTCGACACCTCCCGACCGGTGGTGCTGGTCACCCAGGGAACCATCGCCAACCAGAACTTCGACGAACTCGTGCGCCCCACGCTCGACGCACTCGCGACCGAGGATGTCCTCGTCGTCGTCACCACGGGTGGCCGACCGATCGAGCAACTCGGAGTACTGCCGGACAATGTCCTGGCCGCGCAGTTCCTCCCCTACGACCGTCTCTTTCCCCGGCTGAACCTGCTGGTGACCAACGGCGGATACGGCGGCGTCCAATACGCGCTCGCGCATGGCGTGCCGATCGTCATCGCCGGAGACACCGAGGACAAACCCGAGGTGGCCGCCCGAGTCGCCTGGTCGGGCAGCGGAATCGATCTGCGCACCGGCCGCCCGGGCGCCACCTCGATACGCCGAGCCGTGCGAAAAGCACTCGCCTCGCCCAGCTATCGGGAGGCAGCCGCCGCGCTGGGCGAGCAGATCGGCGCCGCGCGGGGGATCGATGAACTCGTCGACACCGTGGCCGCCGTCTCGGCCGCGACGATCCGGTAGGCGACGCTCGAATCACATCGGCCGACAACCTGATCGACGTCGATGGCCGGCGGAGCGGGCCGGAGCGTTCTGTATCTCAGGTGCGGCGGGCGGCCCACACGGTGCGTTCGGTGCGGAGTGCGAGGTCGGCGCGGCGCAGGAGGCTGTGCGGGCTGTCGGTGTCGAGCAGTCGGTCGAGCGCGGCGAGGTCCTCGGGCGAGAGCACGTCGGCGACGGGGTCGCGGAGGCGTCGTAGAGTGCCGAGTGCGTAGCGGCCGATGGCGGCGCTGCCCGCGCCGTCGATGTCGACAGCGAGGGTGCGAACTCCTTCGACGGTGAATCCGGCGGCGGTCAGCATCGGCCCCCAATCGGCGCCACGGTGGGGCATGTGTTCGGCATGGAGGTGATCGGCCGCGGCGTGGCACCGGTTCTCCAGGCCGGGCCGGTCGTCCGGGGCGGCCTCGGGCAGGAATCGCGGCATTCCCGCCAGTTCCACGACCGCGAACAGTCCGCCGGGTGCGAGCACGTCGTGCACTTTTCGCAACGCGCGGTCGGGGTCGGCCGTGTGATGCATCGAGGCCGAAGCCCAGACCAGGTCCGGCGTGCCGAAGTCGGGCCATTCGGTGGCGTCGAGGTCCGCCTGAATCGTGCGCACGTGCTCCTGCACTCCCTCGGCGCACGCCTTTCGATGGAGGCGGTGGAGGTGTTCGACCGAGGAGTCGATGGCGGTGACCTGCGATGTCGGATAACGCGCGAGGAGAGCGAAAGTGCCCGCGCCGGTGCCACAGCCCAGGTCGAGGATCTCGCGCGGAGCCGCCGCGATCGGCAGCCACGAGATGACGGCGGCGGTGTGGTCGGCGAGGATCTCGGCGTCCAGGTCGAGGATCTCGGCTTGGACGGCGGAGTCTGCGACGTGCGCGGAGGAGTGGTGCGCGCCGTGGTGTGGGTGTGCGGAGGCCATGACCATGACGCTAGAGCGTCATGCGCACACCGCATAAGAAATTGCCGAATAGGCAAGAATGGGGCCGCTGAGGCTGCCGCATACGCAAGCGCGGCGACGGCTCAATCCTGCGGACCCCGGTCCACGAAGTCGAGGTACATGTCCACGGAGAAGCCCTCGACCGCCAGCGGATCGCCGGAGACCACGATCCCCAACATGTCGTCGGCCATTCCGAGGTGGTGCAGGAGAACGACGGTGGCGGTGGCGGCCACCCGGGCCTGTCCGGGTGCCGTCGGCCACCGACGCAGCACGTAGCCGTCCGGGCCGTCGACGAATCCGTGTGCGCTCAGGTAGTCCTCGGCGAGTTCGGTTCGTCCCACCCGCAACCGGATCTCCTCGCTGTCCAACTCGAGAACCGGGCGTGGCTGTGACCCGCCGGCGAAGGCGAGGCGAAGGGCCTCGGTCCCGGTGCCGACCGCGCGCATTGCCAGGTGCACGCCATCGAGCAATTCGGTCAGCACCCCGCGTAGTTGTTTGGGTGTCTCGATCCGCCATTTCTGATATCCGGGGCTTCCGCCCGCGGACCACAGGTGCGAGAACTCGTATCCGTCCGCCACCGAATAGGCCAGATCGTTCACGTCGGTGAGGTCCATGTCGTCCTCACCGATGGATTCGAGATACTCGTGCGGGTTCTCGTACCAGTGCATCCGTCGGTGATTGTCGCCTTCGACGGAACAGACGGTCAGATCCACTGTTCCGTAGTCGGACAGGTCGAACTTGCGCAGCACGCCACCGTCGACCCATGCCACCTCGAGATTGCTCAGCCCGCAGTACCACGACGGCGGACCCCACGTCGCGGTCATCACAGCGTGGAAGTGGCGAAACCGTTCGGGCGTGGTCGTGCCGAGCGGGACGGTGAACTGCGTGGTCCACGTGCTGTACATGGGCCCCGGCGCGGGCTCGATGCGGCCGTGGAAATCGGTGCCGGAAATCAGCACCGACGGGGAATCGCCTCGCTGCCACCCCAAACGGCCCCATTCATCCTCGATCTCGCCCGCCGCGTAACCGCTGACCCGCAAAGGCCGCACTTCGGTGAGTAAACGGGTGAACTGGGTATCGGTGATCGCCTCCACGCCCGTCGACGGTAGTAGCAGGGACCGACAGCGATCGCGTCAACTCCCGGAACGTGTTGTCACACTTCCTCGCACGTCACAGTTCGGTGGCCATCGGACCACGGCTGCCTCCCTCGGGCTGGTGGCCGCGTTGGGCGTCGCGGTCGAAGATACCGAGGATCTCGCAGGGGCCCGCCTCGGCTCCGATGGCGTGCGGCAACATGGTGGGGAACTCGGCGGCCTGGTTCGTCTCGACCCGGAACCGCTTGTGGCCCAGCACGAGGATCGCGGTTCCCGAGAGCACGACGAGCCACTCCCGGCCGGGGTGCGCGCGCATGCGGGCGGGATTGTCCGGCGGCGGTTCGGTCACTCGCTTGCGCACGACACTCATGCCCGGCTCGCCCTTCATCGACCAGCGCATCACCCCGTGGGCCGCGTCGATCATCGGGCTGATGACGACGTTGTCGTCGGCGGCGGTCTCGACCAGTTGATCCAGGGACGTGTCCAGGACGCGGGCGAGGGTGACCAACTGGTCCAGCGCGAGTCGGCGTTGACCGTTCTCGATGCGCGAGAGCGTGGACTGACTCAGATGGGCGCGGGTGGCCAGTTCCTCCAGTGACCAGCCCTGCGCGACACGCAGCGCCCGGATGCGTTTGCGTACGAGGCCGTCCAACTCACCATCCGCCTGCGTCATACGCAAGATTGTATGCCTCATATGCAAGGCTGGGCTATGGTCACCGACAGGAGTCCGGAACCGCTGAGCCGCCGAAGCCGCGGCCTCACCACCGCTGCTACCGCTGGGCGCCATCGGCGACCGGGTGGGCCGCAAGCCCATGCTGATCACCGGTCTCGTCGTCTTCGGCATCGCGAACGTCGCGGCGGGCCTGGCTCCGACCACAGAGGTGATGCTGGCCGCGCGGGTGTCAGCCGGTGTCGGCGCGGCGATGATCATGCCGATCACCCTGGCCGTGATCACCTCGACCTTTCCCGAGGAGCAGCGAGGAAAGGCGATCGGCGTGTGGACGGGTGTGGCCGGAGGTGGCGGCATCCTGGGCATGTACCTGTCCGCCCTCCTGGTCGACATCGTGGACTGGCGTTGGCTTTTCGTCCTGCCCGTCGTCCTCGTCGCCATTGCCCTGGCCATGACGCTGCGGTCGGTTCCCAATTCCCGCGAGCGGTCCGCCCATCCTTTCGACACAGTCGGCGCGCTGGTATCCGTCGTCGCCGTGGTCGGTCTCATCTTCGTGCTACAGGAGGGTCCCGAACGCGGCTCGACCGCGCCCGCCACTCTGATCGGCCTCGTGGTCGGCCTCGTCGCCGCCGTCGGCTTCATCGGCTGGGAACTCCGGCGCCGCGACGCCTCCCTGCTGGACGTGCGCATCGCGACGACGGGTGCCCGTGCAACAGCCGATGGCGCGTACCTGTCTGCGGCCATGCGGTTGCTTGTTTGCCGCGACCACTACCGGGCACACGACCTGTGCCCATGACACGAGACCGAGAGGACCCGGCCATGAATTCCGGACCACGCACCGACGGCGCCCAGAACTCCGACACCGACCGTGCCGACGTCGATCATCTGCCGGATTCGGACGAGCAGACGCCGACCGACGAGAAGGACCAGGCCGCCGAGATGGACTACGAGGGCGACACCCCCAATTGACCTGCGGCCGCGCCGATCCGACTCAGCCGCGCCTGGCAGATCTCACGGCTTCGGCGGCTTTTTTGTCCGCCGGGTCGAGTTTGCGGGTGTCCCGCGGTTCGGCGAACGGCTGCGCGTCCTCGGGCAATCCCGCCGCGATCGCCTTGCCGTGGTCGAGTTCGGCGTTGATCTCGGCGCCCAGCAGTAGCGCGATATTGGTCAGCCACAGCCACACCAGGAAGATCACCACGCCCGCGAGCAATCCGTAGGTCTTGTCGTAGGAGGAGAAGTTGGCGACGTAGACGGCGAACAGCGCCGAGATGACCAGCCAGATCACCACCGCCATGATGCCGCCGGGGCTGATCCATTTCACGCCGCCCTGTTTGGCGTTCGGGCTCGCCCAGAACAAGATGGCCAGCAGCACCGACACGAGTATGAACAGCACCGGCCATTTGACGATGTTCCACATCAGCACGGTGGTGTCGCCGAGGCCGAGGAAGTCGCCGATCTGCTGGGCGACGGGACCGCTGGCCACCACGATGACCGTGCTGATCACCAGCAGGATCACCGCGATGATGGTGACGCCCAGCCGGATCGGCGCGGTCTTCCATATCGGGCGCCCCTCCCCGATGCCGTAGATGACGTTCGACGCGCGCATGAACGCCGCCACATACCCCGACGCCGACCACAACACCACACCCAGGCCGACCAACGCCCCGATGCTTGCACCACGCTTGTTGGACTGTGCCTGGGTGATGAGCGTGTGCACGAAATCGGCGCTCGAGCCCGGCGCGAGCTGCTCCACCTGGTTCATGAGCTCATCGGCCGCGTCGGGTCCCAACAGGCCGAGCAGCGAGACCAGCACGATCAGCCCCGGCACGATCGCCAGAATCGCGTAATAGGTGAGCGCGGCGGCCAGATCGGTCAAATTATCGCGCTGGAACTCCTTGGCCGCGCGTTCGACCACGGCGATCAACGACGGCCGCGATAATTCGGCCGGACTGCTCGGCTCGTTCGGGTCGAGGTCCGGTCTGGCCCCGGAATCGGTCGCCGGGTCCCGAGCCTCGGCACCGTCATCGGTGCTCACCGCTTTCCCGGCCTCATCACCGTGCCGGGCCGCGCCGCGCCGATCTGTCACCATGTCGGTCCGCCTCGTTCGAGTCCATTTCTCGGTCAGGGTGCGCTGAGGAGCAAATATCGCACTGATCGAGCTGTGCCCGGAGCAGCGGCGCTCAAACACTCCGGTCGCGCCGCGCCGGTCGGGACTCGGGTTATCCCGTACCGGGCGGAACCGTGAGGCGGAATGGGTGGCCGGAGGGATCGATGAGCACCCGCCATCGATCAGGTGCGGGCTGGAATTCGGCCTCGACCGCGCCGCACTCGATCGCGGCGGCCTCTGCGGCGGCGAGATGACCCCGGACGAGATCGATTACGAGGTGGTCGGCAGTCCGAGATGATTCGTGAGTAGCGCTATCACCGCGGCCACCACCGAGGTTGCCTCTTCGGTCCGGAATCGGAACAGCCACCCGGAGACCTTGGGCCCGAACGTACCGTTCTGGCCGACATGTCCGTCGGCATCCAAAGCACGTGCCAGACCGTCGATCTGGCGATCGGACAGGCCGACTTCGCGCAGGGACGCGACGAGCCGATCGTCGGTCCCGTTCGAGTCGGCGTTCGTCGTTTCCGCCGTCGACGTGTCGACATTGTCGGATGTGGATTGGTTCCCGGTCATAGGATTCCTCGTCTCACTCGATATTCGGCTACGGGTGCGGGCGCGTCCGTCGTGCGCCGGATCCCGGTTCGGCATTGGACCTCTGCCACACTCCGACGATGGCATCGGTGAGTTCATCGGCGGCATCGGTCCAGTTCCACTCCGATCGAGGACCCCACTCCGCGAGTTCACCCTCGAGTTCGGCGCAACTGTGTATCAACAGGTTTCGTGTCATCATCATGCGGCGTGAGCGCACCGCCTCGGGAAGATCCGGCAGGCATCGGGCGATTCCCGCCAACGTCAGGACCAGCGGAGGCGAGGCCAACGCGTCGGCGGACACGACATCGCGGTAGGCCGGATCGGCGATCGCCTGCGCCGCGAAACGCGCGTACCAGCTCGGGACGCCCAGCTCGTCGAGGTGCTCGGTGAACGGACGCACGAAGGCATCGACCCAATCGCCCAGATCGGCCGAATCGGCGATCCGGGTGAGCATGCGCTGCCGTAGTGCCTCGATGGGCTCCCGATGCTTGCTTTCGATCGCGCGCAGCAGATCCGCTCGCGTGCCGAAGTGATAGCACACCGCCGCGTTGTTCCGTTGTCCCGCAGCGTCACTGATCTGTCGGTTCGACACCGCGTACATTCCGGATTCGGCCAACAGACGCTCCGCGGCCCGAAGCAGCGCATCGCGGGTCGCGGCGGCCCGATCGTTGCGCAACTCCGATGAGGCTGTCACTGCACCAGTGAAACATCGCCCTTTGATTAAATCAACCAGTTTATTTAATGTCGAGGCCGGACCACGTGTCGCCTACGGGCCCCGTTCGGCCTGCTGAGAACGTATTTCTTCACCCGAGCGACATGCGGGCGCATCGACATGGCGTCAGACGTCGCCCGTGCCGTCGACAACTCTCGGTAGCGGATGAGCCCCGCGGAGAACGGAGGCCGTCCGATGAGCGACGGACCGGCGAGCACGGACATCGATCGCGATCCGCCCCGGGTGACCTACACCTTCTGCCGCTACTGCCCGGCGTCGTGCGAGGTGAAGGTGACCGTCGAGGGGAACCGAGTGCTGAGAATCGGCCCCGACAAACAGAATCCGCACAGTTGGCGCGATTTCTGCGCGAAAGGACGTACCGCGAATCGCCTCGTCGAGCATCCACGCCGGATCACGACTCCCCTGCGGCGGGTGGGCGATCGGTATGTGGCAGCGACCTGGGAGGAGGCGATCGCCGATATCGCCGAGCGGATGAACGCCGCGATCACGGCGGGTGGACCCGACGCGGTCGGTATCTACACCGGCAACCCGGCCGGTTTCTCGTCCTCGAACCTGGTGTTCATGAACGGGTGGCTCGACGGGATCGGCACGCACAATCGCTACGCGGTCGGCTCGGTCGACCAGAACGCGGTCCACGTGGTGGCCGAGGCCATGTACGGGTCACCGCTGATGGTGCTGACCTCCGATATCGACAACTGCGACTACTTTCTGATCGTCGGCGCGAATCCCGCGGTGAGCGCCTGGACCAACCGCAACCTGCTCGTCGACACCGCGGCCACCGATCCGCTGTCCCAGACCTCGGCACTCAACGCAGTGTACGTCGCCGTCGAACGCATCGGATCCCTCGCCGGATGAAACGTGACCGAATCCGATCCACCCCGGGACCCGGCCCGTAATACTTGCGGCCGAACCGTGCGCTTCACTTCTCCGCGGCGCTGCGCATCGAACAGCTGGAGGCGAATATCGCCGAGCAGTTCGGTATCGCGCTGTCGGATCTGATCGCCGAATACGGTCCGTCCGAGGATCGGAACCGTTGTCCTCGCATCGATGTCGGTCCCTCGTGCCACACTCACCACGTAGCTGTCCGGCCACGAGGGAGAACGATATGGCCGCCACCGAAGACCGTCCCGAGGTGAGACTGGTCGCGCACTGCCGCCGCTGCCACGGCTGGCTGCTCTCGCCACGATCGGTCGCCGACGGCATCGGACCGACCTGCGCGATCCGCGAACGAGCCGAACTGCGCGCTGCCGGATCCCCGGCGCTGACGCTGTTCGACATCGCGGCCTGAACGGCCGAAGAGTCGGGGCGAGCCTGCGCTTCGCGCGCCGGGTGACCGTACGCCGCCCTCCCCGAACACCCATCGAACTGCGGGTTCGTGAATGGACCTACGGCGTGGTCGAATCCATTCGCAGCCGGGTCAGTTTCGATCGTTCGATCAACCAGTGGTCGCCGACTTTGCGGTACGACTCGTGGTAGTGGCCGTATCCGCGTAGTTCGGTGCCGTTGGGCCAGCGCAGGTTGTCCTCCATTGCCCAGATACCGCGGGCGGTGGTCTCCGAGATCAGCTCGATCTCGGGAGTATGACCGTGGTGCACCGTGACGACGCCGTCCAGCGCCGCGGTGAGAAAGGTCATGAACTCGTCGGCACCGTCCACGAGCGAACCACCGGATTCGCCGGAGTCGATGACGACGTCGTCGGTGAACAGTGCCCGCATACCGGCCCAGTCCTTGGTGTCCATCGTGCGGAAGTATCGAGCCTTCAGCTGACGGATCGCCTCGTAGTCATCCATAATTCGTTCCCTTCCAGGGTGATCGCTGCGGGATTGTGCACGATGAGCGCTGCCCCGGCAGACCGTGGCTAGTGCCGAGTCGACTCGGCGGTGGATGTCCTGGACAGGGCGCGCTGTGCGGCGTCCTGGAGTAGCGCCGACCGTTCCCGCACGGCGACGTCGAGGTCGCCGTGGGTGATGATGTAACGGGTCCCGGCCAGCACCTCGTCGACGATATCGGCCGCGGCCTGCTCGGGGGATGCGGGTGCGCGCACCATGCCGGGGTTCGATGCCGCCATGGCCTCGAAATCGGCGGGCTCGCCGATGGGGCGCCGCAACTCGGCAGGCTGCACGGCCGCGCTCGATTCCAGGTGCCGCGACGCCATTCCGGACGGGAAGATGACCGAGACCGTGATCTGCCCCGCCAGTTCCAGCCGCAGGGTCTCCGCCAGACCCCACACGGCGAATTTGCTGGCCTGGTAGAGGCCGAGTCGTCCGGCCGGATCCAGGACCGATGACGATGTCGTGAAGGCCAGGCGGCCGTTGGGTGCGCTGCGCAGCAGTGGCAGGAAGGCCCGCGCGGTTCGGGCGGATCCGATGACGTTGACGTCGAGCACCCACTGCCATTCCTGATCGGTGAGTCGTTCGACCGCGCCGAACAGTTGCACCCCGACGTTGGACACGACGAGGTCGGCGCGCCCGTACCGGTCGGCGACGGTCGCGGCTGCCGCGTCGACCGAAGCCGAACTCGACGCGTCCATCTCGACAGCGGTCACGGCGATGCCGTGTCGCGCGGACAGGGTCTCGGCTTCGGCGCGCGCCCGCTCGACATCGATGTCGAGCAGCGCGACCCGCATCCTTCGTGCCGCGCCCCGATCGGCCAGTGCGAGCCCGAAACCCGAAGCACCGCCGGTGATTACAGCGACCTCGGTGTCCGACTCGTCTGCAGTCGGACAACTCTGCGACGTCATGGTGATCTACTCCTGTCGGCCGAACGGCCCCGTGAGGTATCGCGGCGGACCATGTGCGCCGCGCGAGGGTGGGCAGGGTAGGTCGGGCGCTTCCGGGTCCGCGTAGCCCATGCCGCTCCTTCACTCCGATCCACCCAGGATCGAATATTCAACTTTCGAAGTTGTATATTCGAAGAATGTAGGGAAGTTCGCGGTCCGGGTCAATCCCCCGGCCGGTTGCTCGGGGCACCCGTGTGCCCCCGCATCCGGTCGCCACAGGCACCCGACCGGGAGCGTCGTTGTAGTCTTCGCGAAGTTCGTTCGCCGATGGTCAGGAGTTGCCGGTGCCCGCGTCGTCACCACCGACCCGGCGCGTGGTCGAGGTCGTGGCGCTGCTCGCCGAGCGGCACGACCGACCGCCGAGGCTCAACGACGTGGTCAACGCCCTCGGTCTCAATCAAGCGACCGCACACGCGATCCTGGCCGAACTCACCGCTGTCGGATGGATCTCACGCGACCCGATCGACAAGACCTACGCGCTGGGTGCCGCACTGGTACGGCTGGTCGGTTCGGCCGACCGGACACGGCACACGGTGCACGCCGCGCACGCCGCCGCACACGCGGCCGCCACCGAAACCGGTTACGCGGCGTCGGTCTCCGAACGACTCGAGGACACGCTCGTCGTCCGCGCGTTCGTTCCCGCCGCCGCACCCGGCTGGACCTTCGCCGCCGGGGACACGATTCCCTTCGAGGCCCCGTTCGGGCCGGCCTACGCGGCATGGGAACCCGCACACGAACGTCGAGACTGGCTCGAGCGCAGCGGAATCACCACCGCCACCCACCGGGCGCGCATGGAGCAACAATTGGAAACAACTCGCGAGCGCGGATACAGCATCGAACACCTCAGCCCCGACATGGCCACCGCCATCCCCGCGATGACCCGCATGCAGACCGGCGCGCTCTCCGAATCCGTACGGGCCCGCATCGACGAGGTCATCCTCGAACTCACCACGAGCCCCGGCCTCGGCAGCCCGAACAACCCGGCCGAGAAATACTACATCGGCGCGATCGCCGCCCCCATCTTCGACGACCACGGCCGCACCGCGTTCAACCTCTGCCTGCACCCGTTCACCACCCTGCCCCTGCCCGAGGTCGAACTGCTCGGCTCGCTCCTCGTCCGCGCCGTCACCGCGATCGACACCACCCACTCCTGACCACACGGTCCGACCGGCTGCGCCCCGCGCCGAACCGGCAGGGACGGTGGTGTCGTCTGGTCAGAAGCCGATGGTCGTTTCGAAAGTATCGCGACTCCGGGTGAGCCGGTACCAGCGGTCGGCGATCGCGTCCGGATCACCGTCCCCGGCGCCCGGGGCGATCGGCAGACCGATGCAGACGTGTCCGATGTAGATGCCGTCCTCGGCGAGGTCGTCGCGGACCGCGCTCGCCCAGTTACGGAGTCCGGCCGCAGCGATGCCCGCGTTGCCCATCATCGCCAGTGGGACGATCGCGGACATGCCGGTGGTGAACATCAACGCGCCGTCACCGGCGCCGCGCATGGCGGGCAGCACCGCTCGCGCGGCGATGAGCGCGCCCTCGACTCCGACTGCGAACTGCGTCCGCGCTGATAGCGCGGTGGTGTCCCGAGCACTGGTGTACCCGAGCGCGGCAGGATCGGGCATCTGTCCACCGGCGTAGTCCCACATGGCGTTGGGGCTGTAGGACAACACGCCGATACGGCCGAGGCGACCACCGGCCGCGGCCAAGGCGGCGGTCAGTCCTTCTTCGTCGGTGACATCAGCGGGAAAGGCCTCGACGGTGATCCCCTCCTCGCGTAGGGCAGCGGCGATCGGGTCGAGTTTGGCGCGGTTGCGCGATATCAAGGCCACGGGATGACCAGCCGTCCCGAAACGACGGGCGATCGCGGCGCCCAGGCCGGGGCCAGCGCCGACGACGGCGATGGCGGCAGGGGTGGAAGTCATGGCGCTCCTCATTAGTTACGATTTGTATGTAACGCACGCTAGCGAGAAGAACGCACGCCGACAAAAGGCACTTTCATGTCAGAAACGCACCCCCTGCCCGATCTGGTCGCCGCCCCTCCGATGCATCCGTGTGCGGCGTGGCCCGACAACGGCCGGACCATCCGCGAGACGCTGGACCGGGTCGGTGACAAGTGGTCGGTGCTGGTCATCGGGATTCTCGCGATGTCGGGGCCGTTGCGGTTCGGCGAGCTGTACCAGCGCGTTCCCGGAATCTCGCAACGAATGCTCACCCTCACCTTGCGTCACCTGCAACGCGACGGCCTGCTGACCCGCACCGCCTACGCGGAGTTCCCACCGCGCATCGAATACCGGCTCACCGACCTCGGCGACAGCCTGCGCACCGTGGTCACAGCCCTGGCCCAGTGGGCCACCGACCACGACGACGAGATCGAAGCCGCGCGAAACGAATTCGACGCCGACACATCGGCACGCCGATGACACCCGGACGCGGGCACTGCACAACCCGAGCCCGGACCACGGCTCCGCCCCAATCGCGCTCAATCGCAACGTAGGACGACCTTTCCGAAAGCGTCACCGGTGCGCACGTGGTCGAACGCGGCATGGGCTCGCTTCAGCGGCCAGACCGAATCGATGGGTATCTCGAGATCCGCGGTAGCGCACAGGTTCGCCAAGAGCCTCAGTTCGGCGGCCGATCCCATGGCGGTGCCCAGCACCGACAGCGACCGCGTGAAAATCTGTGTGAGGTCGAGGTACGCGGTCGGGTGTCCACCGGCGACGCCGACGCTGACCACGCGTCCGCCCGCCCGCAGCGATGTCAGCGCGTGGCCGACCGAGTCGCCGCCGACGCAGTCCACGACGGCGTCGACCGGTGCGGGCAGGGGCGCTCCGGGTTCGAAGGCCGCCTCCGCACCCAACTGCGCGACCGCGCGGGCGCCTCGAGCGGCGCTGCGGGAACTCACCCATACCCGCGCACCCGCGGCACGGGCGAGCACGATCGTCGCGGTGGCCACTCCCCCACCGGCGCCATGGACGAGAACCGTTTCCCCGGGCCTGATCTGCGCGCGAGTGAACAACGCGCGGTAGGCGGTGAGCCATGCGGTTCCCAGTGATGCCGCCGATTCCCACGACAGCGCAGCGGGTTTGGGCACCAGATTCGCGACCGGTACGTGCACGGTTTCGGCGAAGGTGCCGTCGATGCCCTGGGACAGCATCCGCAGTCCAGGGTCGAGTATCGGGTCCCCGACGGTGCGCGTCGGGTCGGTGACGACGGGGTAGACGATCACTTCGTTGCCGTCGGCGTCGATACCCGCACCGTCGGAACCGAGAACTGTCGGAAGTCTGGTCGGGTCGGCGCCGTGGCCACGCATCATCGCGAAATCGCTCGCGTTGATGGTGGCCGCCCGCATACGCACGGTGGTCCAGCCCACCGGGACCAATGGTTCCGGCCCGTCGGTGACGGAGACAGCGAGACGCGGGTCGGTAGCGGAGGGATCCACCAGGCGGACTGCCAGCATCCGGTTCACCGTGCCGGGAACGCGTAGGGCAGATCGTGTTCGATTCTCAGGTGCGAAATCCGCCATTCACGATCGCGGAATCGTAGATCCGCCTTCAGATATCCGCACTCGATCGGTGTGATGACGCCTTGGGCGCCGAGCGCGTCCGCGGGCCAGCCCGAATCGGGGCGTGCCGCGCCCGCGGCGTTGTAGACGATGAACTGGGCGTCGAATCGTGCCTGTTCCCCGGCGACGGAAACCAGCGGGTTCACGGTGGTGTGATGGCTCCAACTCCGGGCCGGATGGGGTGCCATCGCCGTGGTGACGGCGGTCGCGATCGTCGCCGCGCCGGTGAGTTCTGCGAGCAGTTGTGACTGACCCTCACCCCGGTAGTAGACGGCCACCGTGGCGTTTTCCCAGAAGACCGATTCCATGGCGTCCGGGTCGCGGTGGTCTGCGGCGCGCACGTATCGGGCGAAGACCTCCGAGACGAGGCGGTGGGATGTCGGGGTGAGAGCATCGGGATTCGGGATGGTTGCGTTCATATCGTCGAGTTCACCGCGTCGCGCGGCCGGGAGCTATGCCCCGTTTCGTCTCGGACCTATACCCTGTGGGTATGGATCTGGAGATCAGGGACCTCGAGTACGCGATCGCCCTGTCCGAGGAACTCAACTTCACCCGCGCCGCCGCCCGTCTCGGGATCGCTCAACCACCGCTGTCCCGGGCGATCGCGCGCCTGGAGCGTCGACTGGGAGCCGCGCTGTTCGCACGCACCAGCCGCTCGGTCACGCTCACCGCGACAGGGGCCGAGTTCGTCGCCGACGCGCAGACCATCCTGAAAGAACTACAGGCGCTGATCGATCGGACCGGTGCCGCCGATCGGCGGCGCGAGTTGGTGATCGCGGCCCGCCCGGCCACCGGCTCAGGACTGCTGCACGACATTCTGGAACGCGCCGCCCGACTGCCCGATCCCCTTCGGCTGCGCGTGATCCTCGAACGAGATCCCGGCGCGGCGGTCCTGTCCGGGGCAGCCGATATCGCGCTGCTCTGCCTGTCCCAGGCTCCCGCGAGTATGGCCCTCGATCAACTCGTCGATCAACCGGCGGTCGTCCTGCTGCCGGAAAACCACCCGCTGGCAAGCCATTCCACACTCGGCGTCGAACAAGTCCGGCGACTGCCCGGCCACATGGTCGACTGCCCGCAGATACCCCTGGACGAGATCGTCGACCTGATCCGCCTCGAGGGGCGCTCGGTGTTGGCCAGCCACGATGTGACAACACGTCTCGGTGACCACGTCGTCGCCGTCGCAGTGCCCGACGCGCCGACCATCGGCTTCGGACTGGCCTACCCCGCCACTACGACGCACCCACGTCTGCCCGAACTCATCCGCGAGGCCCGGCGTGTGGCCTACGCCTACACCGAAGCGCCGGACGGCAAATTCCCGACCGCGCCTTCGAGGCGAGCAGACAGCCCGTGACGTTACGGTCAGTCCGGCGGTATCCCCTCCACCCGGTTCGGCCGTACCCCGTCGATGAGCAAATCCAGCAGGCGTGGCGCGAGACCCTCCTGTTGAACGCTCTCGGTGATCAGGGCGATCCCGCCCAAACCCATGAGCAGGTCATAGGCGTCCACTCCGGAGCGGATCGTGACGTCGGCGCGTCCGGCATCGAGCAGGGTCGCGAGCGCGTCTCGTAGTAGTCCGCGGGTGCGCATACGGTCGTCGTCGGTGGCCAGAACGACCCGTAGGGCGTCCGCCATCCCGTGTTTGGCGGCCATGAAATCCAAGAACTGCCCCATCCAGGCACGCAAAGCCCGCACTGCCGAAAGCTCGGCGGCCAACACTTCCGCCGACCGGCACAACCGAGCGATCTCGTTGCCGTACACCGCCTCTACCAGCGCTTCGCGGGTCGGAAACCGCCGGTAGAGGGTCCCGATACCGACACCCGCCTCCTCGGCTATCGCCTTGAGCGAAGCCCCCGTCCCCTCTCTGGCAAACGCCGCCGCGGCGACCTCGAGCAGTCGCTGATGATTCTGGCGCGCGTCCGCTCGCAGTGGCCGTCCCGAACGATCGGTCATCACGTCTCCCCATGCACAGCGGTTGTAAGCGGAGCCATCTCCGCTTACAGTGGACGAGTAAACGGAGTCAGCTCCGTTTACTGTACGTGTCGAAAGGTTCCGCAATGAACAGCACTCTCGTCACCATCCCGTTCGGGGCCCGATCCACCGCAGCCGAGGTCATCGAAGGCATCGACCTGACCGGGCGACGCGCCATCGTCACCGGCGGCGCGTCCGGCATCGGCGTCGAAACCGCCCGCGCGCTGGCAAGCGCGGGCGCCGACGTGACCCTGGCGGCCCGCGACCCGAAAACCGCCGCACGCGTCGCCACCGACATCGCCGAAGACACCGACAACCCGAACATCCGATACGCCCACATCGACCTCGCCGACCCCGCGTCGGTCACCGACTTCGTCACCGCGTGGAACGGCCCACTACATATCCTCGTCGCCAACGCCGGCATCATGGCACCACCGGAAACCCGCACACCCCGGGGCTGGGAACTCCAGTTCGCCACCAACCACCTCGGCCACTTCGCCCTGACCACCGGACTGCACGACGCATTGGCGGCGGCCGGGAACGCCCGCGTCGTCGTGGTCAGCTCCGTCGGACATCTCAACAGCGACATCGACTTCGACGACATCCACTTCACCCACCGCCCCTACGATCCGTGGACGGCCTACGGCCAATCCAAGACCGCGAACATCCTGTTCACCGTCGAAGCCGCACGGCGCTGGGCCGACGACGCGATCACCGTCAACGCCCTCAACCCCGGACGGATCACCGCAACCAATCTCGCCCGTCACATCGGCGACATCGCCTCTGCCCCGGCGTCGTTCGACCCCACCAGCACCGACGTATCCTGGAAAACCGTCGAACAAGGCGCCGCGACCTCGGTCCTGCTCGCCGCGTCCCCAGTCGTCCAGGCCGTCACCGGAACCTACTTCGAAGACTGCAACCAAGCCGTCCCGCACCAGCCCGGCATCCGACGAGGCGTTGCCGCCTACGCGCTCGACCCTCAACACGCATCCCGGCTCTGGCATGCCTCGCATGACATGATCACCGCCGCGGAACACGTCGAGTAGCAGAAGCCGAGGAAGCGGGGCTTCTCGACGAAGCACACAGCCCGCCAACTGATTCCATCCCACATCGACCCGATGGGGACAGCCCGGATTCAGAGCCACGCAAGACCCCGGAGCCGTCGACATCAGCGAATTCACTGACGTACATGTTCACGAACGAAATATTGTTCTCGATCGAATTCGACACGGTGAGCAGGCTCGGATTCGCGGCGTGGCCGACCACACCGGCGAGTCGACCGAACCCGGGCCCTGCACGAATGGCGCACGACGAACTCGGATTTGTCGGCGTGTAACCCAGCGCGCGGATCGCGAAGCGTGATTAGTGTGGGGTATGGCGATCAGGGACGTCACAGTCACCGTGACGATCGACGAAAACGACTGGCGGCTTCTGCAAGAGGCCGCGGACTGTGCGGGAATGACCGCGCAGGCCTACATCGGTTGGAACACAAAACTTTTGGCTCAGCAGTCAGGTCCCGCTGTGGCCGAGGTTCGACACCAGAGATCACCTTCACGTTCTCGACGCGTTCCCGTGGTGGTCGACGAAACCGAGGAACAGGCGTGGGAATCCTCGTTCACCGAACGCCTGTCCCACCGCGCCGACCTCTACCGAGAACACTGAACCTCACTGGAATACGCGGTGGTACACGCCGCGTGATCGGTGATCACCCGACCCTGTGAGTGTCGCGATAGCATGAATTCCGGTTGCCTCCGCGTCCGGACGGCGACCAACGCGAACATGGCGCCGGGGACGGGTCCCTCGCAGATCGGCACGCTACCCTGTTCGGGACTGCTCGTGAACGGATTGTCGACGTAACAGGTTCAGCCGTGGTCGCCGCCGCCCAGCCGAGAACGACTCCGCGAAGGCAGCCCAGCTCGCGACCGCGAGTGCTGCGACCGCGATAGCACCGTAGAGCGTGGCCAGGCCGAAACCCTGGGTGACGGCGCTCGTCATCCAACTGTGGCTCGGTTCACCGGCGGGAAGTTCTCCGGCGGTATCCATCAGCGGTGCCAGGTCCTCGTTGTTCGTCACCCGTGTAGCGAGATCCCGAAGTCGATCCTCGGACAGGCCGGGCAGGTTTGCGCGCAGGCCGGCGGTGATGCCGGTCATGAGCACCGATCCCATGATCGCGATGTTGATCGCCAAGAAGGTCAGTCGTGCGGTCATGTCGATTCCCGAGGCCGTTCCGGCACGTGACTCGGGAACCGAGGCGGTGGTGGTGTTGGTGACTGGCGTATTGGTCAGTCCCAGCCCGGCTCCCGCGACCAGCGCCCCGGGCAGGATGGTCATCCAACTCGGTTGGCTCACCGCACTTCCCAGGTAGAGCAGGAAAAGCCCCGCGCCGATGACGGCCGAGCCGATCGGAATCATCGTGCGCGCTCCGAAGCGCAGCGCGAGCCGCTCGGCCGAGGGCGGGAGCACGAAGGTGGGCAAGGTATAGGCCAGGAGCACGGCGGATGCGGTAGCGACGTCGTAGCCGAGTCCGCGTTCGAGGTAGATGGGGAGATAGACGATCAGCGGCCAGAAACTGAAGTTCATGCCCACCGCGCCCAGTAGTGCGCCACGAAACGGTCGGATGCCGAACAACGTCAACGGAACCATCGGCCGGTCGACGTGTAGCTCGATGAGGATGAATGCGATGAATCCTGTTGCAGCACAGCACAGCACCGCAATTCCGAGCGGGCTGGCGAACCCTACGGTCGGCCCCTGGGTGATGTAGAAGACGAGAGCGAACAGCGCGACGCTCAGTGTCGCCATGCCGGGGATGTCGAGGTAGCCCCGGGCGGCCTCACAGGATTCCCGAACCCCGAAGGCGATCAGCACGAGAGTGAGCGCGGCGAGCAGGACATGCACGAGAAATACCCATCGCCACCCCGCCACAGCGACCAGCCCGGCGCCGATGATCGGACCGAAGCCGAGTCCGAAGCCGAGACCGATCCCCCATATCCCGAAGGCCCGAGCACGTGGGCGTCCTTCGCGGAATTGCTGCGACAGAATAGCCAGGCCGCAGATCATCATCGCCCCGCCGGCCACACCCTGTAGCGACCGTCCACCGATGAGAACCGGAACCTGCGGCGCCAATCCGCACAGCGCCGACGCTATCCCGAAAACGGTGACAGCAGTGAGGAATACGCGGCGACGACCATAGCGATCAGCCAATACACCCGCCGCGACCAGGACGACGACGCCTGCGATCGTGTACGCGTTCATGATCCACTGCAGATCGGTGAACTCTGCGTTCAGAAGGTCGCCGACCAGCGGCAGGACTACAGGAACGCTGGATATCTCCAGCCCGAACATCAAGGCGGACAGAAAACTCGCGGCAAGCGCGAGTTCAGCGCGACGCGCGGGGGCGTTGTTCATGGCACTATCGTCGCGCCGGGAACCCGCTTCATGAACCACTGATCAACGGAGAATACCACCATTTGCCGTCGGAACACCGGTACCATCAGATCGGTGTCATCGAATCAACGGCCATCTCTCGATTCCACCGACAATGCGATTCTGCAACAGCTTCAGCAGGACGGGCGCATCAGCATCGCCGACCTCGGGCGCGCGGTCGCGATGTCGCCGTCCTCGACCGCCGAGCGTGTGCGGCGGCTGACCGAACTCGGTGTCCTGCAAGGCTATACAGCGATCATCGACCCCGCCGCCCTCGGCTACCCCCTCACCGCGTTCATCCGCCTACGCCTCACTGTCGGCACGGGAAAGGGTTTCCACGAGTTTCTCGACAACACCGCTCAGATCCTCGAAGCGCATCACCTGACCGGAGACGACTGCTTCCTGCTCGAGGTCATCGCCCAGTCGATGACCGACCTCGAATCATTGGCCGACCGGCTGGTCACTTTCGGCCATGTCACCACGAATCTGGTGTTCAGCAGCCCCAAGACCAAGCGAGGCCTACCACCCAGCGTCTGAATCTCACACCCGTTCCCGTCTGCCGAACGAGAGACAGACCCAGGACCTGACATCGGATCCTATTGGGGCAGTATCAATTCCGTCAGCTGTAGGCAGCTTGTTGGTCTTCGAACAGTTGCCGGTAGCGGCCGTTGTGGTTCATGAGTTGCTCGTGTGTGCCGTACTCCGCGACTCGGCCGTTCTCGATCGACAGGACTCGGTCGACCAACCGCGCGCTGGACAGGCGGTGCGAGACCAGCAGGGTGATGGTGCCCTGCCGAGCTGTCACATCGCGTGCCCGCTGGACGTAGTGGGTGAACAGGTCGTGCTCGGCTTGTGGATCGAGCGCGGAGGTGGGTTCGTCCAGGGCGATGATCAGCGGAGCGTCGTTCATCGCGGACCGAGCGATGGCCAACTTCTGCCACTGACCGTGGGACAGGCTCGCTCCGTCTTGTAGCGACAAGGGGGTGCGCAATCCTTCGGGCAGCGCGTCGAACACCGATCCGGCATCGGCCCGATCTATCGCTCGCCACACGGCGGGCTCGTCGTGGAGATGGTCCAGGTCTCCGATCCCGACGCTTTCACCCGCGAGGACGGGTGGTCGCAGGAAGTCCTGGAAGGCGCCGCTGAGTCTGCGCGGGCCGTGGTCGAGGTCCATTGTGGACAGGTCGTTGCCGTCGAGCAGGATGCGGCCGCTGGTGGGGCGCAGCGTGCCGGTGAGCAGGTCCACCAGCGTGGATTTGCCCGCGCCGTTGAGCCCGACGACCGCGACCACCGAACCCGCCGGGATCGTGAGGTCGACGTCGTGGAGAGCGTGGACGCCGTTGGCGTAGTCGAAGGAGACGTTGTCGATGGTGATGCCGTCGCGCAGTTGTGAAGGCAGGCCGGGGCCGGTGGGGTCCGTCGGGACCGATGCGGCTCGAACTCGACTCATGGCGTGCGCGGCGGAGATGCCTTCGGCGACGGCCTCGATCTCGAACAGACTGTGGGAGATCTGAAGTCGAACTCCGGTGATCAGCGTGATCACGAGGATGACGTCGCCGAGGGTGGCCGCCCCGGCCCTCAGCTGGTCTGCCAGCACGGTCAGGCCGAGAACCAGTCCCGCACCGAAGACCACCCACCCCGCGATGGTGACCAACGCTCCCCACAACCGCACCCGCGCTCGGCGCACCGACACCTCTTCCCACACGCGGGATGCGTACGAATCCAGTCGGGGTAATGCTCCGTAGGTTCGTGGTTCGCCGACTCGCTCGGATTCTGTACAGGCGGCGTGAAGTTCGCGTTCCTGGCGCAGTCGGTTGGTCAGATTCTCGTCGGCGGAGCGGATCCGGTTCTGGGTCCACATCGCCAACCCGATCGGCAGCAATACCAGCAGCGCGGTCAGCCCCAGCGCCGGATGCACGCTCACGAGCAGTGCCAGCGAGAGCGCGATACTCACCGCTTGGCCTGCCAGCAGGATTCCGGTCCACGCCAGGTTGCCCAGGGTGAGCGCGTGTTTGCGCAAGATCTCGACGTCGTCGGCATAGGCGCTGTCGGAGAGGAGTTCGTGATCACGGCGGCGGGCGACCAGCACGAACGCCTCTCGGGCCAATGCCCGCCCGGACTCGTGGGCCAGATGATTACGGAGGTTGGTCACCACGCGGGTCAGCGAACCGCTCACCCCGAGCCCGAGAGCTGCCAGCGCCGCCCCGAATACCGCTTCCCACGGGATCGCGGCGTTCGCGCTGTTCACCAGCCAGCGCTGGCCGAGGGCGGCGAGGACGGTGTTGGCCATCGCACAGGGCAACAGCAACGCCGCCAGCACCGACATTCGAGGCTCGACGCGATACCCGAGTTTCAGCGCGTTCAGTATTTCTCGTGCCGTGCTCACGCGCGCACCTCCTCGCCGAAGCGCTCGGCCTGTATTCGGAACAGGCGGGCGTAGGCGCCATCGGTGGCCATGAGGGTGTCGTGGTTGCCGTCCTCGGTGATGCGTCCTTCGGACAGCAGCACGATCCGGTCGACGTGGCGAACCGTGGACAGGCGGTGGGTGATCAGTACGACGGTGACATCGGCCAGGACCGACAACACCTGCTCGTGGAAGCCGAGTTCGGCCTCGACATCGAGTTGCGAAGTCGGTTCGTCGAGCACGACCACCGTGCTGCCCTTAGCGACCGCGAACAGAGCACGCGCCAACGCGACGCGCTGCCACTGCCCACCCGACAATCCGACCCTGCCGCCACGCGCGGTCCACAGCGGATCGTCGAGCGTGATGTCCTTGGCCCGTAGGTGATCCACGAGCCCGACCTTGGCCAAGCAGTCGAGTACCAGTTCGTCGTCGCCGGGATCGTCGGTCAGAGCGAGGCGGATGTTCTCCCGCACCGACAGCGGATACCGCAGGAAGTTCTGGTTCACCACCGCGACATCGGGGCGCTCCGGTGGCGGGTAGGGTCGGCCGTCTCGGACGATCCGGCCCGTGGTGGGCGCGTACAGGCCGGTGAGCAACGTGGTGAGCGTCGATTTGCCCGCGCCGTTGATGCCGACCAGGCCCAAGGTCTGACCCGCCCTAATCTCGAGGTCGACCCCGTCGAGCACTCGGCGCGACGAACCCGGATAGCAGAACCCGACCTGTACGAACCGGATCGCCGCCGCGGGATCCGGATTCGGGTCGGCCGGGTGCCCGGATACCTGGACCTTCGCCGTCGTCGCACTGATTCGCTGGTAGGCGTGAAAGCCCGCCAGCCCGTAGTCGATGTCGAACGCCTCGAAGCCCATGGCGGCGATCTCGAAAACCACGGTCACTGCGACGAGGCAGGCGGTGAGCCCCACGAGACCGAGATCGCCGGTGGCCGCGGCGAATCCGGGGAATCCGAATCCCGCGAAGGCAAGGGTGAAGGCGAGAGCAGTGGTCACGTATTGGCGGCGGATCACCAGCAAGTGCGCCACCGAGAACCTGCGCCGGTGCCGGTTCGCGATCTCCGACCACCGGTCGATGAACCAGTCGTACAGCCGTAGCACGCGCAGCTCTCTGGCGGCGCGCTCATCGGTGAGCAAGCGTCCCAGGGCATCACGTTCATGCAATTCCGCCGTCGTATCGGACTGCAGTCTCGTCAGATAGATCCACTGCCGCCGAACCAGCATGCGGGCAGTCAGGGCCGCGATCAGCACGAACAACGCCAACCACACATCGAACACGGCAAGCACGGCGGTGCCCACCGCGGCACCGAGGAACCGGAACACCAACAGCAACTGCCCGGTACAGGCCGCACCCGCGGTGCGGTTACGCGCCGTCACCCCGGGGTCGCACGCGCGGCCCACATCGGCCTGAAACGCCACCGACGCGACCACAGCGAACGGCGTCGCTCCTCCGGCGGCGCGACGGACCGCCGAACGGATATTCCCGTCCACGACCTCGGTGATCCTCAGGTTCAACACCGAACGCAGCGCGGTCGCCGCCTCCGCCGACACGATCAGCACCCCGACCGCGACCACCGGCAGCGAAAGCGATGAGGAACCCGGCTTCAATGCTCCGATCAGCGCCGCGGTCGCCAGGGCCACCCCTGTCGGCGCCAACACCGAGGTAGCCGTGACGAGGATGTATCCGAGCAGCACAGGCCACGGAACCGGCCTCAGCAGCCCTAACAACGCCACCCGCTCGCGCAACAGCTCGACCGCTGTCCGCGGCGACAGCGCTCCCCGCTGCCACCGTGGATCGAAACCGCCCTCGGCCATTCCGAAGTCCCCCTCCCGATCCGTACCCGACCCGCATCGCGAGAAGTCGGTGGGCACCGATCACGACAACCAATGCTCGGGTCACGGGCCGACACAGACAACGGATTCGATCAATATGACGAAAACAGCTGCACCGACCGATAATTCGCGGCGACGCAACTCAGGGTCGGACGCCACTGCGCGGTACCACGAAATGCCCGCCGGGTTTCACCTCGAGCGAAAGCGTCGTGGTCAGATCAGCTCCGGCGGAAGTGCCAAGGACGGAACGAGTGTCGCCAGGTCGACGAGCTCTATGTGGGCGCAGTGAACGCGAGTGAACTCCGCGATGGTGAAATCGGTGGCGAGCCCGAAGCGTTGCACGAATCGTGCCCTGGCATGAGGGGACGATGGGGCGAGCGCCCACTCGATCGTCGATGTGGATGTCGTGAGAAACCTGCCGGTCAGCGCACCGACCACGAACAGCTGAGTGTGCCCGTTCCAGAGAGATTTCGCCACCACGGGCGACTACAGCCGCGTATCAGGATTCGCGCGCTGCGATCGCGGCTTGGATTCGCCGTAGCGTGCGCAGGCCCTTCTTCGCGGCCACGCTCACCATGCCGTCGAAGACCGTCGAGCCCCGGTCGTTGGCCATCAACCGTTCCAGTGTCGGCACCGCACGATCGTCGCCGGTCGAACCGAGTGCGACAGCCGCCCAGTATCGCTGGTCCGGGTCGCCGCTCTCGGCGGCCGCGCACAACCTGGGGATCACGTCGGGGGCGAATTGGGACAGCGCGCTGGCGATATAGCCGATGCGGAAGTACTTGCGGTTCTCGAATTCGTCCCATAGTGCGGCCAGGGCCGCATCGCCGCCGATCATGCCGAGGGCCTCGGCGGCGCGTTCGCGCATTCCCGCGATCGAGTCGTGCAGCAGGGGCGTGAGTGCGGGGACGACCGATTCGTCGCCGAGGGTGCCCAGCGCGATCACCGCTTGGTCGCGGGCCATCTGTTGTGAGTGGTCCAGCATCGCGACCAAGCCGGGAACCGCCTCGCGGAAGCCGAGCGCCGCGCAGCCCATCGCCGCCCACGCCTGGCAGTTGTACCGAGAGTCGCCGAGGGATGCGAGCAGGGGCGCCTTCAGTGTGTCGTCGCCGAAGACCTCGGCCCGGTTCAACGCGCGACTGTAGAGCGACCGGTGGTAGTCGGGATAGTCGCGCACGAGCGCGCGCAGCGCTTCCTCGGCGAATATGTCCCCGTCACCAGCCCGCGCGAGTAGCAGCCGCAGATTTTCCTCGCGGGTCTCGAGCTCACCGTCTTTCAGGCGACGCGCATCAGCTGGGTTCACCGCCCAACGGTACCTGGCGGTGATCTCTTCCTCTGCCACGCTCGGGGCGTCGGCGCAGCTCGAACGCATATGTGCCGGTACACGGCTTCCAGCCGGACCAGCGTCGAACGCCGAGACCGAGCCGCACCGTCGCTCTCGGCCGCGGGCGAATATTTTCACTGCGCGTGCAGCGGCAGCGCCGGGAAGGTGAAATCCCGCCACAGCAGCCGCGAGGTCTCCTCCGGGTAGGCGGTGACCGTCGACGGCGTGTCGAAGATCTGGGTGAGGCGCTGATCGGCGTCGTACGCGGGCCAGCCCGGGTCGCCGTGCGCGGCGAATGCCGTCCACGACCCGCGTATGCGCGCCGAGAGTTCCGCCGCCTCCGGCGGGGGCGGGTCGCCGATCAGCATGGCGGTCCGCCCACTGTCGAGGTTACCGAAGACCAGCGGCACGTCCAGACCGTGGCAGGCCCCCAGAGCGCCTCCCATGCCGGGGGCGGTCCAGGTCAGCTCGTAGAGGTGGACCCGGCCGCCGCCCGCGATCCGGGCGTCGGCGAGCGCGACGCTGGGCATGCGGAACAGCCAGTCGGCATTGACCATTTCGTAGAGTTCCTCGTCGTCGGCGTCCGGGAACGCCTCGCGATAGCGGCGCGCACCGTCCGGGCCTGCGGTGAGAACGTGCAGCGCGGTCTCGGTTTGTTCGGGGGTGACCTGTCCGAGCACACCGTCGATCAGGCTGAACAGCCGGTGCTCGTGGCGCGTGTGTCCGACGAGAAGCTCGACGTCGCGGGCGGCGCCGTCGGCCAGCCCCTGCCAGGGGGTCGTGGGCAGCACGTCACCGTCGATGACCGGTGCGTACGGAATCGGCCGGAGGGTGATCTGCCCCCAGCGCTCCCGCCACCGGTCCATCTTGGCGAAAACCTCGTCGCCCGCGGCGGGCAGCAGGTCCGGTGGCACCTCCGACAGCCCCGACACCGTGGGCGCCACTCCGAGTTCGGTGGCGAAGGCCGCGGTGAGGTCGGTCGCCAGTTCGGGAGCGAAGAACGTGCCCGGCACGCTTTGCGCGATCGCCCGACGGAAGAGCCCGGCCGCGCGCGGCATCACCAGCAGCGCGGCGACCGATCCGGCACCCGCGGACTGTCCGAAGACCGTCACCCGGTCGGGGTCGCCGCCGAACACCCGAATGTTGTCGCGCACCCACTCCAGGGCCGCGACCTGGTCGAGCAGTCCACGGTTGGCCGGGGCGCCCTCGATCTGGGCGAAACCCTCGATACCGAGACGGTAGTTGAGGGTCACGATCACGGTCCCGGTCGCGGCCAAGTTTCCGGCGTCGTAATCCGGCAGGCCGGAGTTGCCGATAGCGTAACCGCCGCCGGGAATCCACACCATCACCGGAAGTCCGGAGGCCGAATCTGGTTCCGGCGTCCAGACATTGACCGTCAGCCAGTCGTCTCCGGCGACGCTGTCGGCCACCGCGAGTACCGCGGACTGCGGAGGCGGCGGGCCATAGGTGACGGCGGGTCGCACCCCCTCCCAGCCTCGAACCGGCCGGGGCGCGGCGAAACGCAGGTCGCCTACCGGCGGCTCGGCGAACGGGATGCCGCGGAAGACCGCCAGTCCCGCCTCCCGCCGACCGCCCAACACACCGGCCGCCGTGCGGACCTGCGGCTCGGACTCGGACGGCGTGCCGACTGCGGCCATTTCACGTTCCTCTCGATGACTGTTCGACCGAGCATCCCCGCACGCAAGATCGGGCGCAAACCATTTAAGGACCCTTCCCCTCTCGCCCCCGTGTCTGCGGGCGGGTCGCTGCCGACACGCCGAGCCGCGAGAGCAACCTCCCTTTTCACCCGTTTCACCTGGTGTTCGACGGGTATCTGCCGGTGTGAGCGAGAGGTTGGTCGATGTCGGATATCACGGCAGATCCGGTTGTTCGGCACCGGCGAATCAGAGGTCCTTGGGCGTTGCACCGCCCTATCTGGTGGGGGGTGTTGCGCCGCACCGTCTCCGAACTCTGGGGCGACAATCTCACCGATCGGGCCGCCGCGTTGACCTACTACAGTGTGATCTCACTGTTTCCCGGAATCATCGTGCTGTCGGCACTGCTGGGTTTGGCGGGACACGAGGCGACCCAGTCCTTGATCGACACCATCACCCAGGTCGGCGACGGTGACAATTCGGTGATCGTGCAGGTCCTCGAAGAACTGCAGCGTTCACGGTCGCTGGCCGGTCCGATCGCGATCATCGGCATCGTGATCGCACTGTGGACGGCCTCCGGCTACATCGGGGCGTTCGTGCGCGCGGTCAACTCGATCTACGACACCGAGGAAGGCCGACCCCTCTGGAAAACCGTTCCCTTGCAGATCGTTCTGACCGCCGTCATCGTGCTGCTGGTCGCGATATGCACCGTCGGGGTCGTGGTCAGCGGCCAGATCGCGGAAACCGTCGGGCAATGGATGGGTTTCGGATCGGTCGGCGTGACGGTCTGGGGGATCGTGAAGTGGCCGGTGATGGCGATCCTGGTCAATCTGGCCTTCGCCCTGCTGTATTGGGCCGCACCGAACGCTCGCCAGCTCGGGTTCCACTGGCTGACACCGGGTAGCTCGCTCGCCGTCCTGCTGTGGATCGCCGCGTCGGCCGGATTCGCCTTCTACGCAACGCATTTCGGCACATACAACAAGGTCTACGGATCCCTGGCCGGGGCGGTCGTTTTCCTGGTCTGGTTGTGGCTCACCAACATCGCGATCCTGCTCGGCGCCCAATTCGACGCTGAACTCGCGCGAGGGCGGCGGATTCAGCAAGGCGGTTCCGCCGACGAGAAACCCATCCTGCCCCAACGCGACGAACCGTAGTGAGCGGGCATTCCATTCCGCAACGATTACCGGCGCGGGCCGACCGGTCAGGACCGGACGATGACGTAGTGCCCGGGTTCTTCCTGGAACTCGACTGCGATGGCGATCGCCGAGTCATCGAGGTGGAGGCCGTCGGGCGGGACGACGATCAGCTTGTCGTCATCGTCGTGTAGACGGTGGACGATCGCGACGCATGTTCCGGTTGCGCAGGTCATGGGCTCGGTGGGGCCGAGAAAGTAGGCATCGAGTTCCTCGCCGTCGGGCGCGAGCGTGCCGGGAACGAATCCGTAGTTCACGGTGTAGAGGAATTCGCAGGTGGGGTGACGACTTCCGTAAGGCCGGTCGATGGTGAGATCGACTGTGCGACCGAGGAATTGACGTGCCAGAGTCAGTGATGCGGATTCGGCGAGCGGGCGCGGGTCGGTCACCGTTCGAGGCTATCCGCCGGAGGTGCCGCTGCGGCCTGATCGTTCGATCGGGCAAGCGTATCGGTCCCGAGCACGGCGCAGAGGGCGTCGCACGACGGTGTGCGGGGGATCACCGCCCATTTCGTTGGTGAGCGGCACCAAGGGGAAGGGGGTCCTCTACTGGACGTCGACCTGACGCTCGAGCCGGTCCAACAGCGCCTCGAGGGCGTCTTCGAATTCCGCGGCACTGTGGTCCTGGGACAGCAACGTTTGCAGCCGATGCAGGTTCGGATAGTCCGACAACTCCCGTACCGGAGAGGCCACCGATTCCGTCGCAACGGTCTCCTGGGAGGTACGGGCCGCGACCTCGAGCAGAAGTTGCCCCAGCAGGAATGTCGTGTAGGAGCGATAGGCCGCGACGGCGGCCTCGTCATCGAACCCGTAGGAGAGCATCGTCTCCAGGAAAGTCTCCATCCACCGCAGACTTCGCAACGGGGGCCGCACCCACGGCGCTTCCGGGGGGCGAGTCGCCGCCAGCGGAAACAACTCGGGGTGGTCCAGCGCGATCTGACGCACACCGTGCGCCAAGCGCACCAGGAAGTCCTGCCAGCCGTCCTCTTGACGTCGGGCCGCGAGTTGATCGGCGTGTAGATCGTCGACCAGGAGGTCGACCATGCCGCTGAGCAGATCCTCGCGGCTGTGCACGTATCGATACAGGGCCATCGCTTCGACGCCGCACGCCGAGCCGAGTCTGCGCATGGTCAGTTTGCGCAGGCCTTCCTGATCCACGAGGTCGATCGCCAATTCCAAGATCAGACGGCGACTCAACGGCGCACGCGATTCGTGGCGCTCACCCGACCGTGATTCGCGAGAGCCCGGCCGCGTCGCCGGATCCTCGACACGACCGTCGTGATGATCGTCCACCAGGACATCTCCTCACTGCGCGCGTTGAAGCAAGACCACGGCCAGAGTATTTCAACGATCACAGGTGACCCAACTGGCAACGCCGTAGGGAACGGGGCAAGCATCGTTCATCGGCGACGCCCCGACCCTCCGGACGCACGGAAGCGACCGACTGCGCCGCGGTGTGGAAATCCGGAAATGTCACACCTGATCTGCTCAGTTTACAAGGTAAACGCTGCCAGCTACATTGTGTCGAATGTGCGGTCAGGGTTCCGTCGACAGGCGTGACGCCGAGCCCGATGACGCGATCGGCAGATGCCTCGTCGAAGCATCGCGCTCGGACAACTGGCAGGACTTCCTGGTGCGCCTGGCACACGGCGTGCGTCAGGTCGCGCTGAACCACTCGGAACTGTTCCCACAGGCACCCCACCCGCCGCAAGCTCCGTGGGTGCCGCCGTCACTACGCAGTCTGCGATGGACGGAAACCTTCCTGAACACGATATTGTCCTATGGATTCGATGACGAGGCCGCCGTCGCGGCATACCGGACCTACACGACATTCCTGTTCGGCCAACTCCTGCTCGAGGTCGCTGCCCGCGCACCCCACGACACCGCGGGCGTCCACGAGCCCGCAACCGTCCCCGCACGGGACCTGTCGGACTATCCGAACCTGCGTCGGCTTCAACCGATGCTGTCCCAGGACCACAGCGCCGCGGAATTCGAAGACGCCCTCGAAGCGTTGATCGACCGCCTCGAGGGCTGGACCGCACACCGCCCTCGCCGCGCCCAGGTCTCGCCGACGGATACAATGTAAACTCGCCTCGTGACCTCCAATGAACCACAACAGCAGGGTGTGGTGTCGTCGCATCAGTCCGGCACGCAGATGGAATCAGCGGTCGAGGCGATGGGTGCCGTGCGAGTGCTCCGGGTGAGCGGTGAGATCGACGTGCTGACCGCGCCCCGACTGCACGCCGGAATCGAAGAGGCATTGCGCGCCGTCCCTGCCGAGGGGGCCGACGGCGTCGTCGTCGATCTGTCGAACGTGACCTTCCTCGCCTCGGCCGGACTCGCGGTCTTGGCCGAATACGTGCGGCCTACGAACCAGCGCGACCGACTCGTCGTCGTCGCCAACAGCTCCGCCACCCTGCGCCCCATGAGCCTCACCGGCCTCACGGACCTGCTGCACGTCTGCGAGACACTCGAAGACGCCCACGCCGCGCTCGGAGACGATCTCTCCCGCCGCGGCTGATCATCGTTTCCTCCGAGCCCCTGGAGGCATTGTCGCGGGCGGTCTCCTCACGCGGGCGGCGACTCGGCCTGATGTACCCAGCTGCGTGCGATCAACCGCAGCAGAGCCGGGTAGACCAGGATGTAGCGGAACGGAACGATCATGGTCATGTAGACCCTGCCGAACAGGCCGTTGGGTTTGACGAGTACCGCCATCCGGCCGTGGTACCCGGGCCCGGAATCGTCTGGTACCCAACCGATATGCATCGCGGCGTGCACGGTCTTGTTGGCCGTTTCGGCCACCCACTCGGTGTCGGTCTCATAGACCGAGGTGAACCACTCCACCAGACGGTGCAGGTCGTCGGGGCCGCCCGGCGTCGGCAACGCCCAGACGTCTTCGACGGTGAAATCCGACGCTATCTCGTGGATTCTCCACTGCTGAGCGGTGCAGACCGAGTTCGGAATTCTCATCGGCGAGCCTTACGTGCTGTGGGCGAGTCGAGCGTCACGGGAGATCGAGGTGTGTGTGGTGCGAGCATGGAATCATGATCGAGGAACCGAGATCGCCGCGGATACAGGTTTCGCGGACCGATCTCACCTGGTGCGCACCACGGTTGCCATGGGCGGAGTGACGCCCGGCCGTATGGCCGCGGCCCTTCGGGGACGAATCCCGGCCGTGCGGCACCTGCTGCGCGTCGAATGAACCGATCCGACCGCTCGCGCGTGGTTGAGGCATGTGGAAGTCGATATCAGGTCGGAGACCTGGAAACAGCATCCCAACGGCATCCGCGCAGCGGGTACTGATAGTCGGCGCCGGTGTCGGCGGAATAGCCACTGCCCGAGCGCTGTTGCGCGACGGCCACGATGTCACGGTCTTCGAGCAAGCCTCCGCGGTACGAGCCGCCGGTGGGGCGATTACCATCTGGCCGAATGGCGCCCGAGTGCTCACCCAACTCGGCGTCGACATGACCGGAGCCGGTCAACTCCTCTCCGCTGTCCACGTGTCGACAGCCGCCGGACGCCGTGTCGCCACGCTCGACGTGACCGCGTTGAACGCCGAACTGGGAGCGCCCACCCGCATGGTTCCGCGCCGGGTACTCCTCGAACGACTGCTGGACGACTTCCCGATGCATCGCATCCGACTCGACGCGCGCGCGGTCGCCCTGACCGACAGCCCCGACGGCGTGCGAGTCGACTTCGCGGACGGCACAACGGCGGAAGGTGATCTGCTGATCGGCGCGGACGGGCGACATTCGACGGTGCGCGCGGTATTGGACGCCGACGACGCGGAGCCGACCGGCTGGTGCAGCTGGCAGGGGCTGATAGAACTGCCCGATATCGCCGACAGCGACGTCGCGGTGATCATCATCGGCGAAGGTGGAAACCTCGGCCTCTGGCCCGCGGGCAACGGTCACCTCCAATGGTGGTTCGACCTGCCCTGGGCCCCGGATTTCGTGCGACCCGACTCCCCGATCGACACCATCCGCTCGCATTTCGCGGGTTGGTCCCGATCGGTGGACCGGGTGCTGGCGGCATTGACCGACGATGACCTGAGCAGATCGCCGTTTCCGCACTTCCGACATCCGATACCGCGTGACTGGGGACGAGGCCGCATCACGCTGCTCGGCGACGCGGCTCACACCATGCCGCCCACGCTGGCTCAGGGCACCAATCAGGCTCTGCTGGACACGATGGTGCTGCGCCGAGCCCTCGCATCCCAGCGCACCGTGCCTCGAGCGCTGCGCTGGTACGGCAGAACCCGTCGGCGCAGTGTCGCCGCCGTCTCCTGGATGACCTCACGTCAGGTCTCCCACGGCGAGTCCACGATGAAACCGGCCGCGCTGCTGCCCCTGGAGTTGGCGACCAACGCGCTGACATCTTTCCTCCGGGCCACCAGCCACACCGCGATATCGACCGAAGCCACCGAGAGACAGTCCGCGATGGACAACGACCGGACCTCGCCGAACTCGGCCGAGTTCGGCGAGCTGCTGCGACGACCCGGGTGCGGGTCGTGAGGAACGCGAGGTTCGCTCACCCCGACACTCCGGGGTCAACCACCCGGGTCGGACAAAGTTGTCTTGACACCGAGGCTCGGGGGTGAGGTAGTGGGCACAGCGGTGCCTGACCACGTGGCCCGTATTCCCAGGGCCCGAATGTCGACTCGGTCTACAACCGGGGCGACGACAGCGATGCCCTGTGGATGGCGATGCAGTATGTCGACGGGACGGACGCGGCCGAACTCATGCGCAGGGAGCCCGGAGGATTGGCGCCGGACCGAGCGGCGCGCATCATATGCGACGCCGCGAAGGGGCTGCGTCACGTGCACGCGCAGAACTTGCTGCATCGTGATGTCAAACCGTCCAACATCCTGGTCACCGAGGACGACGACGGTGAACGGGCGCTGATCGCGGACTTCGGACTGACTCGTTCCGTCGAAGAGGCCGAGACCGTCACCGAAACAGGTTGGCGCGCTTGCACTCCCGCTTTGGCCGCGCCGGAGGTGCCGCGGGGGCTCGCGGTAGACCGTCGGGCGGACATCTATTCGCTCGGCGCGACCTTGTCGGCGCTGATCACGGGGGCGAATCCGCAGGGGGCTCCACCGTCGCCCGGCGGTGCCCCGACCGTGCTGGATTCGCCTGCGCCGGTGCGGGTGCGCCCCGATGTGCCACCGGAACTGGAAGAGGTGATCGCACGGTCGATGGCACAAGAGCCGGAGCGGCGGTATCAGACCTGCGCGGAATTCGTACGGGCCGTCGAGCTCGCGGTCACGGATTCCGCACGCGGGCAACGACGTAGCGGTTTCCCCTGTCCGGTGCCTGTTCCGCGCCGCCGCATCACGGCCATCGGAGCAATCCTCGTCGCTGTCGTGGCGGCGATGACGATCGCTGTCTGGCCGACCGCTCACAGATCCGATGGCGCGGCCCCGACAACACCGCCCCCGACGAGCACCGGTCAGGCCGTGGCCAGCAGTGTCCGGACGGGACTGCTGCGGTGTTACTGGCGGACGAAGGTCCCGATAGACACCGACTTCTTCCTCGAATTACCGAGCGAGACAGCGGTGAAGAAGTACCAGGGGTCGGTCAAGATCGCCGTCGACGGCAAGGTCGGGTCGGACACCTGGCGTCACATCGCGATCAGCTGCTCGCAACGCGGCGACTGCGACTACAAGTACCCGCACCCGCTCCCCCTGAACTACGCCCTGAATTCTTCGACGGTCCGCCGCGTAGGAGCACAGAGTCCGACACCGAGCGGATCAGCCGGGCGACTGCGGCGGAGGCCATCGGGAAGGTTCGGTACCGTCGGCGCGTGGCGGCGGTACCGGTCCCCTCACTCCCCGATCCGGCCGGTTTCGATGTGGGATGTGGCCGCTCGGTCGTCAGACCAGTCTCAGTTGCCGGGGACGATCAGGTCGTGGACGAACTGCATCTTGTCGAGCACACGCTGCGGCAGGACGAACGGGTAGAGGTCCTGGTGGCCCATGGAGCGGTTGATTTGATTGAGTGCCCATGACAGCGGCAGCCACCATTCGATGATCCGCTCGAATCCGACCTTGCCGGGCAGTAGTGAGTCCAAGGTCGAAGCGGCCGGTGCCATGACGAACGCCGCCGCCGTGTCGAGGGTGTCGCGGATGTGGAGGTAGTGCGCGAAGGTCTCGGCCCAGTCTTCGGCGGGGTGCATCGTCGCGTACGACGAGACGAATTCCGACTTCCAACCTTGCGGGGCCCCTTGGTCGTAATGGCGCGAAAGCGCCTCTTGGTAGTCGGTGTCGGGATCGCCGAAAAGCGCTTCGAATCCGGACCGGTGCTCCCCGGTACCGACCAGCACGGTCTGGTAGTAATGCCCGATCTCGTGGCGGAAGTGCCCGACCATGGTGCGGTAGGGCTCCTCCATCGACACCCGCAGTTGTTCGCGGTGCACGTCGTCACCCTCGGCGAGGTCGATGGTGATCAGACCATCCTCGTGTCCGGTCGTGACTCGCTCGGCACTACTCGAGAGCAGATCGAAACACAGGCCGGTGTCGGGATCGTCTTCACGTCCGGTGATGGGCAGTGCCAGTTCGGTCAATTCGAGCACTACTCGGCGTTTGTCGGTTTCGGCGTCGGCGAACGCCCGTAGACCCTCGACATCGTTGTCGGCCGGTCGCGTCCGCGTCAGCCGACAGGACCGACACAACGGGTCGGCCTGTGCTGCCTCAACCAGCCAATTGCATCGTGCCAGAGACAGATTGTCGCAGCTACGCCAGGCGGTGTCATCGACCTCGACGCTGCCGTGCTGATCGAGTGCCAGCATTGTTCGACTCGGCAAATGGAACCGCACCCGGCTCTTGCAGTGCAGACACACCGAATTCTCGAACGACAGCAGCTGTCCGCACGTGCCGCACACAAAGTTACGCATTCCATCCGCTCCTGGATATTCGTCGCACAGTTCGTCACCGCCCCTCGATAAGCAGGCGGTCGTGTACTTCGGCCCTCGGCGCGAGGATGCCGGAGAGCATTCGGTTGGTCAGGGACGTGATCGGTCGAGGATCCCGGGACATGGCGCGTCCCGTGAATGTAGATCGCGTGCCGAACCTGCGCACCGGCCGAGACCGGCGTTGCCTGTCGTGCAATACCCCCCGGTCATCGAGTGAAACGAACGCAGGGTGAAGGGGTGAGATATTCGGCAACGACGAGAGCCGAACCGGCAGGAACAGGTGCGCACACCGAACGTTCAGAAGTATTTCGACGTACAGGTTTTCCAGCAGCCGCACGCCGTCACGGTCGAGCAATATTCGGTTCGCGCAGGCGGCCACGAGAGCGTTGTACTCCATCGTGGCCCCGGCTCTTCTCGACCGCCGTGGTCGGACCCATCGTCTACTCCCGTCACCCGCGGGTCACCAACGCACTTCGAAGTGCCCACTTCCCACCAGGAAGTTGCACATCCAATATGAAGTCCGGCGCCACGCCTCCTCCGCAGAGTCGATGCGAAAGAAATAGGCATGAGCACACTCTCCCCTTCACTGCCCGGCGACACCTGGGCTCTGGGCGATCTGACCGTCACCTCGGTGTCAGCAACGCCACCGCCGAGCAGGTTGTCGAAGCGCAGGGCATCGCGCCGATCGTGAGCGTGCAGAACATGTTCGACCTCGCCCACCGCCACGACGACGAGTTGATCGACCGACTCGCCCTCGAACGCATCGCCTACGTGCCGTTCTTCCCGCTCGGCGGGTTCAGCCCCGTACATTCCTCCGCGCTCTCGGCGGTCGCCACCCGACTGGACGTCGGCCTCACGTCGGTCGCCTTGGCCTGGCTGCTGCGCAGGTCGCCGAATATCCTGCTGATCCCCGGCACCTGCTCGATCGCGCATCTGCGCGAGAACATCGCCGCCCGCCTCTCGCTCTCCGAAGAAGACCTCGCCGTACTGGACGAGATCGGGCGCGACCGTGCTCTGCACCTCATCAGCGGAGGGCGCCGTCATCTCGATACGAGGCGAGTACCCGGGGGCGAGTACCCGGCCTGAAGATGGACCGATGCTCGGTGGGAGTGATACCCCGACGACGTTTGAAGGCCACGCTCAGAGCAAACGGATTGGCGTAGCCTACTTTTCGCGCGATAGCGGCCACGGTCAGATCTGTCTCGCGGAGCAGATCGGCCGCCAGTGCCGCGCGCATGCCCGCCAGATAGGCAATGGGTGGCTCACCCACTTCGGCCGTGAAACGGCGAGCCAGGCCCGCCCGGGACACTCCGAGGCGAGCGGCCAGCTCGGAGACCGTCCATGCCCGCGCCGGTTGGTCGTGCAGTAGTCGCAGGGCCTGGCCGACGATCGTGTCGTCTCCGGTTCGGTACCAGCCGGGGGCGTGCCGCTGGGGACGGTCGAACCAGGCCCGCAGGGTGGAGGTCAGCATGAGGTCCAGCAAACGGTCGAGCACCGCCTGCTGTCCGGACCGGTCGTGCGGGATCTCGCGGGCGATGATGTCCAGAATCGGATATTCGCCATCGGATTCGGGGACGACGAGCACGGGTGGAAGTTCTTCCAGCAGTCGTTCGCTGATTCCCACGGCACTCTCATAGGCGCCGCTCAGCACAGTCGCGCCGCCCTCGTCGACGTTGCCGCATGTCCGCGGCTGCGCTGGACGCTGCTCCTCACCGAGCCGTGCGGTGGACTCGGCGCAGTAGTCCGCCACCGAAATCACCCGGTGCACCGAGGTCGTCGGATCGTCGGAGATGATGTAGGGGGCCGGTCCCCGAATGATCGCGATGTCACCCGCCTCGATCATCACCGGTTCACCGGTCGACGGCGTGATCCATGCCCGGCCGCTCAGCGTCGTGGCCGTGCTCAATTCGGCGGCGCTGGTGAACCGTAGCGACCACGGCGAACTCAGGATCGACTGCGTCAGCAACGCCCCTCGGGCTCGAACCCCGTCCAGCAGCTCCGAGAGCCCATCCACACCTCTCAATATAGACGCTCGAAAATCCATCCGAGTGTTCTAGAGATGGCCGAGTCACCCCCTCGGCGGTTTGACTCGAGGCATGACAAAGCAACCCATCCTGATCACCGGCGCGACCGGCAAATCCGGCTCGCGCGTCGTATCCCAGCTCGGCGAGAAGGGCGTCCCTGTCCGCCCGGGTTCACGTTCGGCTCAACCTCGGTTCGACTGGGCGGATCGTTCGACATGGGACACCGCTCTCGAAGGGGTCGAGGCGGTGTATCTGGTTCCGTACGAGCTCGATCCGGTCGCGAAGCCCTTCATCGCTCGCGCCCGAGAGCTCGGCGTCGAGCGGGTCGTCGGGCTGTCCGGCCGCGGCATCGACACCCCCGGTTATGCCGGTGCGAACAGCAGCGTGGGACAACTTCTCGGCGATGTCGAGGAAGCGTTGCGGGAATCGGGGCTGCGTTGGACCATCGTGCGCCCGGCGTGGTTCGCGCAGAATTTCAGCGAGGGCTTCTTCCTCGACGCGGTGCTGGCGGGCGAGTTGCGACTTCCGGGCGGCGATGGCGCGGCGACCTTCGTCGACGCCGAAGATATCGCCGCCGTGGCGGTCGCGGCATTGACCGAAGACGGCCATCACCAACAGATCTACGAGGTCTCGGGCTCCCAGGCGGTGACGCTCGCCGAAGCGGCCGCCGAGATCTCCTCCGCCACCGACCGTGACCTGAAATACGTCCCGTTGCGCCACGAACAGTTCATCGCCGAGCTCACCGAACAAGGATGGCCCGCCGCGGACGCCGCGGAATTCGCCGACACCGTCGGAGCTATCCGCCGCGGGATGGACAACCACGTCTCCGACGGTGTGCAACGCGCGCTGGGGAGACCCGCCCGCGACTTCCGAACCTTCGTCGAGACCGCCGTCGCCAACGGCGCTTGGACGACCTGAACGACACACCGACACAATCACCCCGGAAGTTGGGACGGATTATGACGCCGAGCAGCCGGAATACCGTCCGATCAACGCGGCGGCCGACGACATCAGCGTCGAATTCCGCACGATCTGGACTGCGGTCGCTTCCACGCCGCCGTCGCGGCATCACGACGTTTGCCTACGCGAGGATTCACCACACATGCATCACAAATCTATTCAGCGCTGCATATGGTTTTCGACAATTCGCGGATCGCTGGCTCCCCGCCGGCAGTAACCGCGTTACTGTTCATTTGTGCACGTCGCGGCGCATCGGTTCGGTGACACCGCCACGTCACACGGACATCTCGACGAGCGCGCCGAGGTGGTGTCAACGGAAGGGCCGCAATGCATCGAACCCCCACGGCGATCGGCTCGGGTGCGAGTAGGCGGTGCTTCCATGACGGTGGCCGCGGCCCGCGTGACCGGTGGCGCGGGAGGTCGGGGCCCACGCCACACCGGCCGCGGCTACACCCGACGATCGGGTTGCGCACCCGCCGACGCCGGGTCCCTGGCACCGAGGCAGTTCCGGATATACAGAATCCGCGGTCGCGACACTCTCGACTGTTCGGGCGCACGGCTCATTCGGTTCGGCAGGATTGAGACAGATCGATATGTCCCGATAGGCGTGGGCCACGACGATGACCCGAGACGCACCGACCGCACATCACGGCCGATCGACCTACTCGACACGGTGTGCCAGAAATACCCGGCGATACCTCACGACGACGTGAATGGGAGCTCGACGATGAATTTTCCCGGTCCGACACCGCGGCGAAACCGTGCTTCGGGTCCATCTGCGCTGACCGTGCCTGCCGCCGTGGCGGTGCTGGTCAGTGCGCTGGTCGGAGTCGGCGCAGATCCCGCGGTCGGCCACGCGCAATCCAACTGTACTGGAAAGCATTTCGTAGCATCGTGGACGGCCAGCCCCACCGATTCGGTGACCCCGCTCGACGCCTGGGGACAACCGACCCCGCTCACGGTCGATGATCAGACTTTCCGCATGATCATCACCCCTCACCTGGGTGGAACGCAGCTGCGTGTGCATCTGACCAACCGATTCGGGCTCACCCCCGTGACCTTCGACCGAGTCAGCATCGGCAACCAGGTCTCGGGCTCAGTGGTGGGCGACATCGCACCGGTGAGGTTCGACGGGCAGACATCGATCACTGTTCCCGCGGGCAACGATGTCACGAGCGACCCGATCTCCTTCGTGGTCTCTTCCTTCGCCCCGTTGGCCGTCAGCATCCACGTGTCCGGAGCCGCCGGTCCACCGACCAAGCACTGGAACGCCAATGCCACCTCCTACTACTCCCCGCACGGCAGTGGCGACCTGACCGCACAGCCCGCCTCCGAACAGTTCTCCTCGACCACCGGAGCGTGGTTCTACGTCGAGGCACTCGACGTGTCGGCACCGGCGAGTACCCGGGCCGTGGTGGCCTTCGGCGACTCCATCACCGACGGTTTCGTGGGCGCGACCGTGCTTTCGGTACCGGCCGACCGCGCGGTGGCCGACACCAACGGCCGCTACCCCGACCTGTTACAGCGGCGACTCGACGCCGCGAACATCCCGATCTCGGTGGTCAACGCCGGAATCGGCAGCAACCGTGTGCTGACCAGCGGTGAACCACTACTGCTCGGCCCGAGTGGACTGTCACGTTTCCCACGCGACGCGCTCGACCAAGCCGGGGTCGCCGCGATACTGGTCCAAGAGGGAATCAACGATCTCGGGCTCCCACCGGCCCCCGACGTCGCCTCCATGATCGCCGGATACGAACAACTCATCACCGCGGCCCACCGCAGCGGTAAGAAGATCTGGCTGGGCACACTCCTTCCCGCCTCCGACGCGCTGGTCGACGGCGTCCTGCTGGCACCACGCAGCGAAACCGACCGTCAACAGATCAACACCTGGATTCGGACACAGAACCGCGCCGACGGCATAGTCGACTTCGATGCCGCACTCCGCGATCCAGCCGATCCCGCGGTGCTCCGACAGATCTACTCCAGCCCCGACCGACTACACCCCAGCCCCGCCGGCTACCGGGCTATGGCCGACACGATCGACCTCACCATGCTCACCGACACCCACTCCCCCGCCTGCTGACACCTCTCGTCGGCTCCGCGGCGACGTCGATGGACTCGGTACCGTCGACGGCGACACCGAGAAAGGTTCCGTCTTGTCGAACCCGCCGAGGTCACCCGGACCCAGATCGCCGAACGGGCCGGTGTCTCCCAAAGGCAGGTCTCGCGCGCCCTGACCCGCGTTATCGGCGGCCTGCGTGAACAGGCGACTACCGCGGCCCGCTGCCGGGCGAGGATCGGGGATGTTCGGGGAGTCGTACGATCTGGACGAAGAAGTCATCGATCTTCTTGATCGCGTCGAGGAACTGGCTCAGGTCGACCGGTTTGGTGACGAAGGCGTTGGCGTGGCTTCGGTAGCTGCTCACGATGTCGTCCTCCGAGGAGGAGGTAGTGAGCACGACCACGGGAATGTCGCACAGATCCTGGTCGGCTTTGATGCGTTCGAGGATCTGGCGGCCGCTGTATTTGGGCAGGTTGAGATCGAGCAGCACCAGCCCCGGCCGTGGCGCGTCGGCGTGGTCCCCGGTGCGGTAGAGGAAGTCCAGGGCCTCCTGCCCGTCACGGACCACGTGCAAGGTGTTGCCGACCCGGTTCTCCTCCAGGGCCTCGATGGTCATCAACTCGTCACCTGGATCGTCTTCCACGATCAGGATGTCGATCGGTCGGCCGAGTGTGCGCACGAGACTCCAATTTTATGTTGTAGACCTCAGTATGGGGCGTGGCTGTCCGGTGCGGGTGATCGGCGCAAACGCGGCCCGAGTTGTGGCGGTGGTTCGCAACGTGTCGCGCCGGGCACACTCCGTCGCGACGGCACCGGTTCCGCGTTTCCGCTCCGGTACACGAATCTCGGGTGTCTCAGATCGAGGACACCGGGTGGCGTACCGCCTCCACGGCGACGCCCCCTTGGATGTCGTCGCGGACGGCAGGTGTCCGCCGAACGGCCGGATGCGCGTCAGGTCGTTCGGACCGGTTGCGCGGCGCGGGAAATCGATTGCGTCACGAGGTAGCCGTCCAGGCCCTCCTTTCCGAGTTCGCGACCGTAACCGCTGGTCTTGACCCCGCCGTAGGGGCGAACGGGCCCGTGATGCAGCCCTCGTTGATGCCGAAGGAGCCGGTGCGCACCCGCGCGGCCACGGCGAGCCCGCGGTCGATGTAGTCGCGCACTCAGCGCTGTGGACCGTCGGGTTCACCCGCGAGGTAGGCCAGACCCCAGAATCCGTGCGCGACACGGGCGAAGCCCGGCCGGTCCCGGTACGGACCATGCTGACCGTAGGCCGAGACCCGCAGCATGATCGCGCGCTCGTTGAGTTCCTGGATCTGCTCGAAACCCAGTCCCCACCGTTCCATGACGCCGGGGCGGAAGTTCTCGACGACGTCACAGACCCGGATCAGCTCGCGCAGCATTTCACGGCCGCGCGGCTCAACGTCACCGAGCGTTTGTTGCGGCCTGCGCTGAGCCAGAACAGCGTGTCGCCGCACTCGGTGTCGCTGCCGAATCGTCGCAGATTGTCACCCGATGTCGGCCGCTCGACCTTGATGATCTCGGCTCCGAATTCGCCGAGGGCGGTGGCGCAGAACGGTCCGGCGAAGTAGGTGCCCAGGTCGAGGACCCGGACGCCTTCCAGTGCGTGCATGGCGTACCTCCGGCACTCGATGCGTCTACCGGCTCTGCGACCAGGGCTTGTCGTCCCATGCCCGGTCGAGGGGTTCCATCCCGCCGCCGAACGGGAAGAATTCGCGCTGGGCGTAGGTCTCCAGGCCGATGCCCTGCCCCATCCGGTCCAGGAACGCCCGCTTGAGTTCGTGGGTGAACAGCTGTCGGGTGTACCGCAGCACCATCGGCGGTCGTTTGGCGAGTTCGTAGGCCAGTTCCCGGACCCGATCGAGCAGGCGATCCTTGGGGTGCACCTCCGCGACCGCGCCCCAGTCCAGCGCTTCGCGCGCCCCGACGCCTCGGCCGAATCCGTCGTCACCGCGGTGAAGAACGGCGAACTCTCGATGTCGAGGTCACCGAACCGGTCGCCCGCCGCCGCACGCACGTGGCCGGTGCGATACACCGCCTCCTGCTGCGGCGTCCGTCCCGCGGCGAACGGCACATTGCTGATGCTGGCGATATCGGCTTCGCGGCCTGCCAAGCCGAGCACACGTCTGCGACTGGCGCCGATCATCATGGATTTCGCCACTCAGGGCGTGCGGGTCAACGCGATCTGTCCGGGCATGACCTGGACGGCGCTGGCCCACCGCGGGGTCGAAGGGCCGCCGCCCGCCGACTCGATCCCGCCGCAGCCGATGAAACGGTGGGGACTGCCTGAGGAAATCGCGGCCGCCGCCCCGTGGTCTACTACTACTTCGACACGATGGACGAACTGTTCCTCGAGGTCTTCCGACGCGGCGCCGAAGCCAATCTCGAACGGCAACGACAGTCGCTCACGACCGAATTCCCGCTGCACACGCTGTGGGAGGCGAGCACCGGACCGTTCGGCGGCAAACTCCTCATGGAGTTCATGGCAATGGCCAATCACCGCAAGGAGATCCGGCTCGAGATCGCGCAGTACATCGAACGATTCCGCGAGATCCAGCAAGCGGCGTTCACCTTCCTGCTGCGCGCTCGCGGCGTGAACCCCGACGACCTGCCACCGGTCCTCCTGTCCATCATGCTCGGAAGTTTCGCCTCGATCCTGGTCAACGAACAGTCGCTCGGCATCACATTCGGTCACGCGGAACTGATCGCCTTCGTCGAGCGACTGATCACCGGACTCGAGCCCACCGATCCGCCACCCGGGTAGCCCGACGCCACCGGGCGGAACGCAACGCCACAACTCGACGCGTCGCGTGCACCACACGCCGCACCACCGGGCAACGGGGACCACCGGGGCTGCCGCGCGGACAGGTGACTTCGACCTGTTACCGGACTCCCCTGCGGGGAAACACGGTCAGCGAGATCTTCCCGATGGAAACCAGGGCCATGGCCATTGCCTTCTTCTACGCCGTCGGCACCGCGGTCGGTGGCATCGCCGGGCCGCTGGTCTTCGCCGAACTCACCGGTGACGGCGACCCCGGCCGGACCGCGCTCGCTTTCGGCATCGGCGCGATCATGATGATCCTCGGTGGAGTCGTCGAGCTGATTCTCGGAGTTCGCGCCGAGGGCAGATCCTCGAAAGTATCGCCGCGCCAATGAGTTCACAGAGCACCAGCTGATTCCCGCAACCGGCGCGACGCCTCATTCCGACGGAACCATCTCGGCCACAACGAGTGGCGACCGTCGTCTCAGCGCCTGGGTGACCAGGACCACGACGGCGATCACGGCCGCGATGATGATGATCGGGAAAAGCATTGTGCCGCCACGGTCCGCGGCATCGGCGATCGGATTGGTGACGCCGAGTCGATCCAACACCCAGCCGAGGGCGGCGATGATCACCAGGACCGCGCCGCCGACGCGAAGTACCGGCTGCGCTCGGGTGGTGGCCAGTACCAGCAGCGACGGCAAGACGAGGGCGACCAGCAGCAACTGGATGGCCTCGATGCCGACATTGAACCCGAGCACACTGAGCGCCAATTGGCCGGTGGACAACTTCAGTTCGGCCAGGGTGAACGAGAACGCCATACCGTGGACGAGCCCGAATATCCCGGCGACGACAGCTTCCCGGCCCGGGAACAGCGGCCGGACGGCGTGTACGCCGCCCACCAGGATCGTTGCGGCGATGAGTGTTTCGATCGGGGCCGCGGGGATCTCCACCCGACTCAGGGCACTGACCACGAGCGCGACCGAGTGCCCCGCGGTGAATGCGATCGTGACAGCGAGAATGTGCCGCACGGCGCGACGCCAGCGGTTGTCCGGGTGCCAACGACCGTCCCTGGCTATCAGCGCCGCGGGCAGCAGGAGGGTGAACAGAAACAGGAGATGGTCGGTGCCCTCCAGAATGTGATGGCCGCCGAGCACCACCATCGCGGCCAATCCCCGCCACACACCGGCATCGGTCAGATCCACCGGCACAGGCGGCACGGTCATGGACGCCGCGTCCGTGCGCAGGACACCGACCTGCCTGGCGTCGTTACCTGTGTCGACCTGCCCGGCTCGCCAGTCCTGACGGACCGAGACGATGGCGATGTGGGTGGCGACCTCGCGGAGGACGGCGTCGTAGCCCAAGACGAATCGCCGCATGTCGACGCCCGGCGGCGGGGTCAACTCCGCGTGGACGACGAGTTCCTTGTAGGAACCGGTGGCCGACCGGTCGGCGTAGTCCAGATCCATGTCGCCGATCCGGACGGACCACGGCACGCCGTCCGGCGTGGTGGGCCGCACATGGTCGCGCAGATAGTTCGCCAATCCGGCGGAGTCGTCGGCGGACAGGCGCGCGCGCATGTTGACATCGATGCCGCTGGCCCGCGCGAGATCGGTTGCGGGTATCGACAATTCGGCGTCGATCGTTGTCTCGCGCACATCGAGCAGCACGTTGGTGCCCGGCATCGGATGCGCCGGAGCGGCAATCGGGTTGTACAGCAGGACGATCACCGCGCACCCCAGCACGACCAGCGCTCTTCGTAGCGTTCGCTTCACAGGCCAATGATTCGCATTCCACGGGTACGCCCGAATCGGTCGATCTACCTATCTTCTGGGTGGCCGAATCGAGAGTGAATGTGGTTGCGGTCGCACCGAACCGCACCGTGGTCGGTCCCCCGAACCCGGTGCCCGTGATGACCACGCTCGTGCCGCCGGTCGACGGACCGGACGCAGGTGAAACCGAAGTGATGGTAGGCATGACGCCCTCCCCCTTATGGATTGTGTCGATACTGAATCGGACTCTCCGACACCGAAAGCGCCTGTGTGTTCAGCGGTTTCGGTACCTCCATTAACCTCCCGAATCCAGCGTTCGGCCACAGAATTCCGGTCACGGTTTCACCTGTTATCACCTTGTTGCTATGCCAGTGTTTCACCGAACGAAGTCGTTATCACGAATGTCAATAAGCCTTGCCTGAGAACATCTTTCGCGGAGAAACTAGTATCCAAATTGACTAGCTGAGCAATAGCCGTAAAGGAGACAGGCTCCTGTTTTCTCGGCCGAATCCGTGCTTCCGGTAGCTCACCAACACCCAAGCGGCGCTCAGCGGTTTCGTCTACGTCTGGAAGTCGTAGCTCCGGTATCGAATCCGGTGGCCGTGACTCGCAGGAATAAGTGGCGGTGATTTCGCGCCGCGGATCGACAGGCGGTCTGAACTGTTTCACGGCAGCGCGTAGCGGTCGTGGCATCGGTAGACGGGTATCGAGGGAGGTATGGATTCGTGAAGCTGGGCGTGTACGGCCTCAGTGCCAAGGCGACGTTGGGTCCGCTCGACACCGCGCGGCTGGCGCGGCGAGCCGAGCAGCTGGGCTATCGATCCTGGTGGGTCGGCGACCACGTGGTGTTACCCAGCCCACGGGTGCCCGACTCGCCGATGGCGCCCACCGACCCGATTCTCGACCCGCTAATGCATCTGTCCTTTGTGGCCGCGTTGACCGAGCGGATGGAGTTGGGCACCGGAATTCTGATTCTGCCGCAACGCAATCCGGTGGTGCTGGCCAAACAGGCCGCCAGCTTGGACGTACTGTCGCGGGGCCGTTTGTTGCTCGGTGTCGCGCCCGGCTACCTCGAGCCGGAAATGGCCGCGGTGGGAGTGGCGCTGTCCGAGCGCGGCGGGCGCACCGACGAATACCTCGACGCGATCCGGCAACTGTGGACCGAGCCGGAACCGGCCTTCCACGGAAAGTACGTGGACTTCGAGCACGTGGACACCCACCCACGCCCGGTACGGCCCGACGGTGTGCCGGTCGTGATCGGCGGCCACAGCCCGGCCGCCTATCGGCGGGCGGTCGGCAAAGGACACGGATGGATCGGCACCGGCAGTTCACCGCAGGACCTGATCGTTCATCTCGACGGCCTGCGCAGAGCCGCCGCCGAGGTGCCCCGGCCCGCGCACCTGGGACGGCTACAGATCAACTTCATGCAGATCGATCCGGTCGAGGTGGACGCGAACAACGCTCGGCGCTACGCCGAACTCGGCGTGGACCGACTGCTGATCTACCCACTGCCACTGGAAGATCCGGCCGCAGTGGAAACATTCCTGGAAAAGCACGCCGAAATCGCGGGCTGACCGAACGACGGCCGAGGATGTGCCCGTGAACCCGTAGCAGCCCCTCTCGAACACAGCGAGGTATCGTAGGACGAACCGACCGCTGTACCGGAAACAGCCGACCGGATCACGGTCGACGAAGGTGCGGCAGCGGCCCGGATCAGGGTGCGCCCGGTCGATCGACGGACGCATCCGACTCCCGATTTCGGGCGGGCTGGAATGCGGGGATCTTCCGATCGCGACGCCGCACCGAACAGTCCCGCTCGAAATCCGGTCACGGATGGCGTGACGCCCTCGCCCCACACCGGCGAAAGTACTCGCCCGCCTGCCCGCAGGTCGCCGAAGCGTGGTCGCTGCAATAATCGGGTGCACCGATGAAACAGTCGCACGACAACCTTCACGCCCGACGAACGCGCGCCACTGGTGACGACGCGCGCGGGATCGCGCGGCACGTCGACAACGAATGTGGGTGAACGCATCGAGACCGCGGGCTTGGCAGATTGTTGGTGGCAGGCATTGTCCGACGCGATGGATCTGCCGATATCCGACGAACCGGGGCGCTTGCTGTTACGCGACCTGGTGATCGATCTGCTCGCCGCACTGGATGCCGAACCGTTCGATGCGACCATCGGTTCACACGTCGGCGCCGCGCTGGCGGACGCGCGACTGGGTGACGACCGGGTGCCTGCGATCTCCGCTCGCGTGCTGGCCGACCTCGTCGGCAACAGCGTCAGCCCGGACGCGACGATTCGCTTCGCCGTACTGGTCACCGCGCTCGGTCAGGGCTATCAGCGTCGAGAACACGCGCTGCGCACCGGGCGCACGGATCCGACCGGCCACGACGCGGGACTGCATCGCGACGCGCGATTCCGCGTGCTGTTCGACAGCCCCATCGTCGCGGTGGCCTTCGGCGATCTCGACGGAAATATTCTGGATGCCAATCCGGCGTTGGCCGAGATGATCGGCACCTCCGTCGAGGAACTGCGCGGGATATCGGTCTACGACTTCGCGCACCCCGACGACCGCGCTGACATCAGCACCCTGCTCTACGAACATCTGGTTCCGGCACGAGAGGGTTCGGTCACCCTGCGCCACCGCCTGCTGCGCGCCGACGGTACCGTCGGGCGTGCGGCGTTCGTCGTCACCTACATTCGAGGCACGGGCCGACAACCCGACTATCTCGGAGCCGTCGGTGCCGAAATCACCGAATGGTTCGACCTCGAGGACGATCTGCATCGACAGGCCCGACACGATCCGCTGACCGGTCTGCCCAACCGCCGATACCTTCTCGAACAGATCACCTCCATGAGCACCGCGAACGCGAGCGAAACCGACCGGGTCGGAATATGTTTCGCCGATATCGACCACTTCAAGGACATCAACGACCGCTACGGTCACGACACCGGCGACAAGGTCCTCACCGCTGTCGCCTCCGGCCTGCGTGACCTCGAACGGGAATTCGACTGCTTCATCGCACGACTCGGTGGTGACGAATTCGTCGCGCTCATCGCGCCTCCCGCCGACACCGACCGGGTCGGCCTCATCGCACACCGCCTGTCGTCGGTCGTCTCGATTCCGATCACCGTCAACGATCACCGATTGAACGTCTCGGTCAGCATCGGTGCGGCAGTGACGCCGGTCGCCGGAGTCACCGCCGAAACCTTGCTCCGCACCGCGGATTCCAGTCTGCACGAAGCGAAAGCACGCGGCGGGGGGCGGTGGATCGTCCACACTCCTTCGACCAGTTCCCGATAGCCTCGGACCCGCCTGCACCCTTCCGACCCGACGTGTCAGGCCGGCACGCGGTCGGCGACGATGAACTGCTCCACGAATTCGGCTGCTCGGCGGTCGAATGCGGCGTACTGGGCGGTGCGCTCGGCGCCCGCGCTGGCCTCGTCGAGGAGGAAATTGCCCGCGGCGTCGAGGCGCTGACGGCGTTCCTCGGCGTCGGGGAGTATCCCGACCGAAGAATGGGCGAAGCCGCAGTAGTAGGCCAGGCCCGCGTTGAGCTGGGTTTCGAGGGCGGCCCGCATATCCGGCAGTGCCGGATCGTCGCCCGCGATTCCGCCCAGACCCAGCCACAGGATTCGTTTTCCTGCGAGGCGAGGTTTGCTGCGGCCGTAGGCGAATCCGTAATTCCACACCCGATCGATCCAGCCCTTGAGGATGGCGGGAACGCTCAGCCAGTAGACCGGGAATACGGTGACGATCACATCGGCGGCGAGGATGCGCCGCATATGGTCTTGCACTTCGTCGGAATACGGCTTCTCGCGGTTTCCCCAGTCCGGCTGGTCCTCCACGGTCATGCGCGGATCGAATCCCTCCGCCTGGAGATCGAGGAGGTCGATTCGGTAGCCCGCCGCCTCGAGTTGCGCGGTCGTCCGGCGGGCGGTGTGCGCGGTGAGCGAATCGGAGCGGTGATGGGCGACGACGACCAGAGCGGTACGACCGTGGTTCTCACTACCGTTGTGCTGCAAGGTATTTCTCCTGACTGGCGGTGGCGTCTGACTTTGCGATGTGTCCAGTACACCCTTGTTCGCGTGGACGATCCATAGGAGAAACACTTCAATAGATAGGATTTCGTCTACACTGCGTGGCATGGATCCGGTGAGTTCGCTCCTGAACGGAATTCGAGCGGAAGGCTCGGCCGTCAGTCACGCCGTACTGAAAGCGCCGTGGACCATCCGCTTCGCCGACCGCGCCCCACTGACCATGGTCACGGTGCTGCACGGCGGCGGCGTGCTGGTGTTGGCCAACGGCACCCAGCGGCCGGTCGAGCCCGGTGACACCGCGATCGTGCGCGGCCCGGAACCCTTCCACCTCGCCGATCACCCGGATTCGCTGAACCGCCCCCACATCGAATACGAAATCGCTTGCTTCACAGCCGATCCCGAATGCGTCGCCGAGGAACTCTCCGGAATCCACTGGGGAACGAATTCGGCCGAGGCCACCGCGCTGATCGTGGGCGCCTACCGAACCTCGGGCCGTCGTCCCGATCGCCTACTGCGCGCCCTGCCCCCGGTACTCGTCATCCGCGAGGACGTCGACACCTGCGACTGGCTGGAGAAAGCGGCCGTCGATTCCGCCACCAACGCCGCCGGTTCACAGGCACTCATGGACCGTCTCCTCGACTGGGCGCTGGTCTGCACCCTGCGCACCTGGTTCGCCCACGCGGGCTCCGCCGCCCCGACCTGGTACCGCGGCATGGCCGATCCCGTGGTCGCTCCCGCGCTCGAAGCCATCCACGGCACCCCGTCCCGGAGTTGGACCGTGGCCTCCCTCGCCGCCCAGGCCGGAGTTTCGCGCGCCCTCTTCGCCAAACGCTTCGCCCAACTCATGGGACGCCCGCCGCTGAGCTACCTCACCGAATACCGCATGGACGAGGCCGAAGACCTCCTGACCGCCTCCGACCTCACCGTCGCCCAGGTGGCCAAGGCCGTCGGCTACGCCGACTCCTTCGGCTTCAGTGCCGCTTTCAAGCGCTACAGAGGTATGAGCCCCAGCGCCTTTCGTGCCGCGGCCTGAGTCTCGGCGAGTCGCAACCGGCAGCCTCGATCTGCTCTCAGGGTCGCGAACAGCCTGACCGGATCACCCCTTCACCGAGGCAGTTGACCTACCCGATCACTCGATCAGGGTTCGATGTGTCGGAGGAGCCACCACCTCGCGGCCGGGTGAACGCCGCGACCAATTTCTGCCAGCGTTGCCTTCTCTCACAGCACACACTCGACAACATGACTCCCCGCGCAGACACGACCTTCATTTCGGGCAACGAGCGGTGTGCCGCCTGGTGGTATCCCGCCGACGACACGATCGAGCCCGGCCCCGTGATCGTCATGGCACACGGCCTCTCGGGAACCCGCCGCGACCGGCTCGGAGCGTTCGCCGAACGTTTCGCCGACGCGGGATTCGCCGCGCTGGTGTTCGACCACCGCGGATTCGGCGACAGCGAAGGCGAACCCGACCTGTTCGTGCCCGCCCGCCAGCTCGAAGACTGGCGCGCCGCGATCGCGTACGCCCGTGCACGCCCCGAAGTCGACACGCGCCGAGTCGTCACTTTCGGCTCGTCGATGGGCGGCGGCAACGCACTGGCCGCCGCGGCCGAAGACCTCCGCATCGCCGCCGCGATCAGCCAGGTGCCGTTCCTCGACATCCTCTCGCAGGCCTACCGCGGGCCACTGTCGGTGCGACTGCGCACACTACTGACGGCGGCCCGAGGGGGCTATCTGCCCGCAGTCGGACAACCCGACCAACCCGCGTTCATCAACGCGCCCGACAGCGAACACGGCTGGCGCCACGTCGTCGCGATCGGCGAGGACTCCCGCTGGCGCAACCGCGTCAGCGCCCGCTGGCTACTCGGCCGACCATTCCGACCCGCTCGTGACGCGCGCACCCTGCACTGCCCGTGGCTGGTGTGCGTCGGCGAACAGGACCGAGTCGCCGCACCCGGCCCAGCCATCCGCGCCGCCCGCAGCGCGCCACACGCGGAACTACGCCTCTACCCCGGCGTCGACCACTTCGACATCTACGACGGCCCCGCACACGAAGCGTTCGTCACCGACCAGATCGCCTTCCTCCACCGCCACGTGGGCGCGGCACAACCGGCGAGGCGGTGAAGGTGACTCCACCCTCGATTTCACCGAGCGCGCCCGCTCGACCCATCTCCTGTGTGAACCCTCGATACTCGGGCACCACCTGAGAGACTGCCACCATGTCATCCGTTATCGCGCTACCCCGGCTTCTCCGCATCGGCGGCGGCTGCTCCGCCGACTTGGCAGAGGTCCTCTCGGACGCGGAGCTGTCGCGTCCGTTGATCATCACCGACCCCTACCTCGCCGCACAGTCGTTCCTCGACCGCATAGTGTCCCGACTCGACGAGGCGGGGATCCGAGCAGAGGTCTTCTCCGATGTGCGACCGGACCCCACCACGGACTCCGTCGACAAAGCCGTCCAGGTGTTCCGCGGCGGCGAGTTCGACTGCGTGGTCGGTATCGGCGGCGGCAGCCCGATGGATACCGCCAAGGCCGTGGCATTGCTGGGATCACGCGGCGGCACCATGGGGGACTACAAGGCTCCGATCCTGACCGACACCCCGACGCTCCCGCTCATCGCGATACCGACTACCGCCGGATCGGGCTCGGAATGCACCCGATTCACCATCATCACCGACAGCGCCACCAACGAGAAGATGCTCTGCGCGGGACTGGCATTCCTGCCGACCATCGCCCTGGTCGACTACGAACTGACCATGCAGATGCCCGCACGACTCACCGCCGACACCGGAGTCGACGCACTCGTGCACGCCGTCGAGGCCTTCGTCAGCCGAAAGTCCAATCCGTTCACCGACGACCTCGCGCTGACCGCTATGCGCACACTGTTCACGAATCTGAGAACCGTGTACGAGGACCCGTCGAATGCCTCGGCCCGAGCGCAGATGATGCTCGCCTCCACCCAGGCGGGGATCGCGTTCTCCAACTCCAGCGTCGCACTGGTGCACGGAATGAGCCGTCCCCTCGGCGCGCATTTCACCGTGGCACACGGGCTCTCCAACTCGATGCTGATGCCCGACATCACCGCGTTCTCGGTCGACGCCGCGCCCGCGCGCTACGCCACCTGCGCACGCACGCTCGGAATCGCCACCGATGGCCTGTCCGACTCCGAGGCCGCCGCGCGACTCGTCACAGGTCTGCGAGACCTCAACATCGATCTCGAGGTTCCTGGACCACGGCAATACGGAATCTCCCAGAGTTCGTGGCGGGAGAAGGTCGCCATCATGGCGCGCCAAGCCAAAGCTTCGGGATCACCCGACAACAACCCCCGAATCGCGTCCGTATCCGAGATCGAGGAGCTCTACGAGTCGCTGTGGAGGTAGCTCCCGAGCTCGGCCGCCCCTGCCTGCGGCGGCGGCCAGCGGACCGCTGCGGAGCGGTGATCCAGGGCTCCTCTGCCAAGGCCACCGGCCCTGATATCCATGCCCGCCGGTGCAGCGTTCGGGGACCAGCGACGCCCGACTGCTCGCCACCACCCCAACGGGGCAACACCGTTGTCGGACGCCGCTGGGATCGGACTCGCGTCAGGACTCCGCGACGGTCGCGGTGTCGCTCGACTCGTCCGCGACCACGATGTCGGTCTCGGCCTTCGGTGCCGGACGTGCGGCGAGGAACTCGTCCACGATGCGGACATGGTCGCTGTGGGTGGTTCGGGCGGCACCGACCAGCCGCCCGTACGCCACCGGGCCGACCAGCTGCGCGACCGCGGCGGGGACGTTGTCGTCGCCGAGCACCGCGCGGCCTTCTTCGGTCGCGAACAGTTCCTCGAACGGCTGACGGTAGTAGTGGTTCAATCCCATGCGGAACATGGCGGCCTTGGTCATCGCTTCACTGGCCTCGGCCGGGGCGCCGGCGGCGAACCAGGTCAGGGCGACCTTGCTCAACGGCGCTGTTTGGATGACCACCGCCTGCCTGTCGACGAGCTCGATCAGCTTGTCGCGCAACGTCCCTTCGCCGGGCGCGGTCACGGTCGGCAGGAGCACGCGGTACATCGCGGCTGTCCCCGCCACGACGCCCTTGCCGAGATACTTGTACATGGTGGTCTTCGCGGCCGTCTTCTGCTGGCCGTAGGTGTAGACGGCAAGCGGTTTGAGACCACCCGACTTGATCAGTGTCGCCACCGCGCGCAGTTGCTCCGCCCGAGTCGGCGGCGTCGGCGGCGCCTGCGGCGTGTCCTCGGTGGTCCCAGTCGTCATCGGGGTCCTTCCTCCAGAAAATATGCTGTAACTGCCTCAGCGGGAACGCTTCTGCCGATCTTACTGTCGTCTTCTCCGATGCCACCGGCGCGCCGGTGTGCCGCGGTTGTCAACGGCATCGACGTCAGCGGGCGTGCGGTGGAAAAACGCAAGGTCGGTGCTGCGTGGATGGGCGGCACTGTCTCCTGGTCATGCAGCAGGCCCACTTCTCAAGCGGTCGACTACCCGTTTCGCTGCTCGGAGTCGAGTCGTGGCCAGTGGTCTATCGCGGACAGGGCGCCGGGGGTGTTCTGCGTCTGAACCGTCCCGACGCTCGGCAGCGGGCCGGCACCGCCGAGCTCTGTGTGCGCTTCGTTCGCGAAGGCTTCGGCGAAGTTCACGGAGGGGTTCAATCTGCGGGCTTCAGCGAGCCAGCCGCTGGCTTGGCGCACCACATCGGCACGGATCAGGGATAGCTCGGGCGGTAGCAAGAGGCTGCCGTATTCGGAAGCGACGATCAATGCGGAGCCGAGGTGCTGGAGGCAGCGAGCAGTGCCGTGATCGTCGACGAGAGCCCGGTAGCCGGTCAGTGCCCGGTGCCAGTCGCGCAGTGCTCGGCCCCGCTCGCCACGCGACCACCACAGCGCGCCGAGGATTTCGTGTGTGTGAGCACGACCGCCGAGGTCTCGGCCGGTTCGGGTCAGCGATTCGGCCAGGTTCAGGCGGTCCTCGGCGGCATCGAGGCGGCCTTGGTGCAGATGCACGATCGCGAGATTGTTCAGGGCGCACACCTGGGCCGCGATGTCGGCTCGTGGCAGCAACCACCAGGCCGCCTCGAGTCGGATCTCGCAGGCCGCCAGTTCCGTCGGGCTCGCCGACACCGTGACCAGGCGACGTAGGGCCACGTGGTGCTCCCAACGGGCCGACAGACTCGTCGAGAGTCCCCGGGGTCGATATACCGACGGCGGATCGTCGAGCCCGTCCGCACGCAGTTGGATCAGTTCTTTGTGCAACGGGAGATTTTTCAAGACCCCCATGTCGGCCATACGGGCCGCGAGCTCGAATTCTTCTGGCGACCAGAGTGTTCGGGAGTACCAGACGTCGAGCGCATCGGAGGTCCTGGCCAACTCGGTCGCCGCCGCGATCGAAATGCGTTCTGCCGAAAGTGAGTTCGCGCAACCCAGCAAGAGGGCACGCAGGTAGGGCTCTTCGGCTTCGAACCACAGGCGTGCTCCCGCGGCGGAGTCCGTGGATTCGAGGGCGATCGCCCAACGGGACGCACGGTCGGCGTAGTAGCCGACCAGCGCGGCCAGAGCCGCCTGCCACCCTGGATCGGCTTCCGCAGATCCGGTGAGTGGTGTCCGCGGAACTTTGCGTAGGCAATACCGATCCGCACCCAGATGTTCCATGATCCCCAACAGTTGGAGGTCCACCAGGAGCAGTGACGCGGTGCGGCGCTCCGGTGACGACTGCGTCGGCAACCGATCGGGCGCCTCCAGGATCGCGGTCAGCACGACTGCTGGAACGCCAACTGCGCGAGAACTTTCCGGAACGCGGCCAGCTCCGACCCGCTCCGGGACACTCCGATCCGCACCGCGCCGGGGTTGCCGAGCAGGATATTCGGAGCGCATGCCGCCGCCAGCGGCATGACCAGCCCCGCCCGCAGCACTGATCTTCGCGTCCCCATGTACCCCCAGCCGTCGCCCTGTGACGGTCGGCCCCGATTATTCCATCGATGACCCGGTACCGGCCCGCGATTCCGGAAGAGTTCGGGGCCGGTTCATGTTTGCCGGACGCAGTGATCGCCGAGCGAAAGCGTTCGGCGAGTTCACGTGCGGACCCGTAGTCGCTCGATCGGCCTGCCCCCGTCCTGCCTGATCGGAGCCTTGACGGTGAAGCCACGTCGACCACCCACTTGCGTCTACGTATATGTCTACTTATAGTTAGTACACAGATCGTACGTATACATCTACTTATACTAAGCCCACACCCGATCGATCCACACGGAATGTCCACGTCGACCCGAGGCACGAGATGGGCCACACCCCAGGCTGATTCGACTCGGATCCGAGTTGCGACAACCACGCAGGAGATGCTTGCGCGAGATACTACTCAGTGTAACTATGTACCAGTAGTCATTAATACTTAGTAGCTGGAAGGAGTGCTCATGAGCAAGCAGGAGACGGAGATGCTCAAGGGAACGCTGGAAGGGATCGTGCTGGCGATCCTGTCCGACCGCCCCGCGTACGGCTATGAGATCACCGCATGGCTGCGCGAGCAGGGCTTCTCCGATATCGCCGAGGGCACCATCTACGCCCTGCTGATCAGAGTCGAGAAGCGGGGCCTGGTGGACGTGCAGAAGGTCGCCTCGGAGAAGGGTCCTCCACGAAAGGTGTTCTCCCTCAACGCTGCTGGACGGCAATATCTCGACGAGTTCTGGAGGACCTGGAGCTTCCTCACCGAACGGCTCGAACAGCTCCGCGACAAAGGAGACAAATAACCATGGACATCTCGAAGCTCACCTCGAAAGTGATCGGTGACCTCGGCGAGAAGAAGCGGTGGCGGCAGTACAGGGCGCGCACGAAACAGCTGCCCGAGACCTACCGCACCGCGGTCGACGCGTTCGAGCGGTACCTGATGTTCGCCGGAGCGGGTGGTGGGGTCGCCATGTTCGAAGACCTCGCCGATCTGTTCGAGCAGAGCGCCGCGGACGCGACCCCGATACACGATGTGGTCGGCGAGGATCCGGTGGAATTCATCGAGACGTTCGCGCGCAACTACCGAGAAGAGTCCTGGATGAACCGGGAACGGGCACGGCTCGTCAGAGCCATCGAGCACGTCGGTGACAACGGAAAAGAAGAGCAGGGCCTTCGATGACCACACAGCACGCACCGGCGATTCACGTCCGAGGACTGAAGAAGTCCTTCGACGACCTGGATGTACTGCGCGGGGTGGACTTCGACGTCGCCCGTGGCAGCATCTTCGCACTGCTCGGCTCCAACGGGGCAGGCAAGACCACCATCGTGAAAATCCTGTCCACCCTGGCCAGGGCCGACGCGGGAATCGCCACCGTCAACGAGTTCGACGTCGCCACCCAACCGGGCAACGTACGCGAATCCATCAGCCTCACCGGACAGTTCGCCGCGGTCGACGAAATTCTCAGCGGCCGCGAGAATCTGGTGCTGATCGCGAAACTTCGCCACTTGAAGGGCGCGGACACCATCGCCGACGACCTGCTCGAACGGTTCTCGTTGACCGACGCCGACACACGGAAGGTTTCGACCTATTCCGGAGGCATGCGACGTCGCCTCGACATCGCCATGAGCCTCATCGGCAACCCACCGGTCATCTTCCTCGACGAGCCGACAACCGGGCTCGACCCCCAGGCGCGCATCGAAGTATGGCGGGCGATCAAGGAACTCGCCGAACACGGCACCACGGTACTGCTCACCACCCAATACCTCGACGAGGCCGAACAACTCGCCGACCGGATCGCGATCCTGCACCGGGGCCGGATCATCGTCAACGGCACCCTCACCGAACTCAAAGCACTCCTGCCGCCCGCGAAAATCGAATACGTCGAGAAGCAGCCCAGCCTCGAAGATGTCTTCTTCGCCCTCGTCGGCGACGAAAACGGTGTCCCCTCCCATGACCGCGGTACGGCGGCCACGAGCAAGGAACAACAATGACCACCTACTTCTTCGCCGACACCGGCCTGCTGCTCGGACGATCCCTGCGCCACATCACCCGTAGCGTCGACACCATCATCACGACCACGATCCTGCCGATCGCGTTCATGCTGTTGTTCGTCTACGTCTTCGGTGGCGCGATCGACTCGGGATCGGACTCCTACGTGCAATACCTGCTGCCCGGCATATTGCTCATCACTATCGCCTCGGGCATCTCCTACACCGCGTTCCGGCTCTTCCTCGACATGAAGAGTGGCATCTTCGAACGATTCCAGTCCATGCCGATCGCGCGGTCCTCGGTGCTGTGGGCACACGTGTTGACCTCGCTGGTCGCCAATCTGATCTCGCTCGTGGTCGTCGTGTTGGTCGCCCTGGTCATGGGCTTCCGCTCCGGTGCGGGAATACTCGCCTGGCTCGTGGTTCTGGGCATCCTGCTCCTGTTCACCCTCGCATTGACCTGGGTGGCGGTCATCCCGGGACTGACCGCCAAGACCGTGGACGGGGCAAGCGCATTCTCCTACCCGCTGATCTTCCTGCCTTTCATCAGTTCGGCCTTCGTCCCGACCGACACCATGCCCGGTCCGCTGCGTGCCTTCGCCGAAAACCAGCCGGTCACCTCCATCATCAACGCCATCCGCGACCTGTTCACCCAGCAACCCGTCGGCACCGACATCTGGATCGCATTGGCCTGGTGTGTCGGCATCCTCGTCCTCGCCTACCTCTTCGCCATGGCCACCTACCGCCGCAAGATCTCCTGAAACCTCCGTTCGGGTCGAGTCCCGACTCAGGGCGGCAGACGTCGTACGATCAGACACCGAAGACGTGCTCGCGACCGGGAACCTGCGGTCGCGAGCACGTTCCGGTGTTCGCGGAGGGCTTGTCGCGCCGCACAGGCTCCCGACGTCGCTCTCCGCCGTCACATGGGTAGTCAGTGGCCGATGTCGCGGCGCAGCAGGTCGTCGATGGTTTCGCGGCGCAGCAGTTCGCGGCATCGACCACCGCCGACCGCGATGATCGGTGGCCTGCCGACGCTGTTGTAGGTGGACGCCAGGCTGTGGTGGTAGGCGCCGGTGCACGGGACTGCCAGAACCTCGCCCGGGCGCAGGTCGACCGGAAGGCGTACGTCGGCGGCGACGATGTCACCCGCTTCGCAGAACCGGCCCGCGACCGTCGCGGTCATCTGAGCACAATCCGGGTGCCGATTCGCCACGACCACGCTGTAGCGCGCACCGTAGAGGGCCACGCGCGCGTTGTCGCCCATACCGCCGTCCACGGTGACATACGTCCGGCCGCCCTCGACATGTTTCACCGACAGCACGCGATACAGGGTCACACCGGCGCGGGCCACGATCGCTCGGCCCGGCTCGAGTGCGATCCTCGGGCGCGGAAACCGATGACGGGCGCACGCGGAGTCGAGCGCGTCGTCGATGACATCGGCGAGTTCGGCGAGATTCATCTCCGCGTCCCCGCCCCGGTAGGCGACCGCGTGTCCACCGCCCAGATCGAGTTCGGTCAGGATGACGTCGTGCTCGCGCCGCACCATCGCCATCTCGGCGATCATCCGCCGCACCGCCTCGCCGTAGTGGTCGGGATCGTGGATCTGCGAGCCGAGATGGCAGTGGAAGCCGATCAGATCCAGTTCGGGCCTGCGCAGCACCCGCTCGACAGCCTCGGTGGCGGCGTCGCTTGCGATCGGGAACCCGAATTTCTGATCCGTGACACCGGTTCTCACCGCGGGATGCCCGTGCACGTCGATTCCGGGCGACAGGCGGATCAGCACCTTCTGCGTACCGTTCACCATGGCCGAGAGCATGGTGATCTCGGCGAGCGAGTCGAGCACGATCCGCCCGACGCCCGCCCGTACCGCAACCTCGAGTTCGTCGAAGGACTTTCCGTTGCCGTGCAGCACGATCCGTCCCGGCTCGATTCCCGCGGCGAGCGCGATGGCCAGTTCGCCCGCCGAGCACACCTCGACCGAAAGTCCTTCCTGACCGACCCATTTCGCGACGGCACGGATCATCATGGCCTTACCCGCGTAGATGATCTCGGCGTCGGGGAACACCCTGCGGTAGGCGCGGCAGCGTTGTCTGACCTCGTCTTCGTCGATGACATAGGTCGGTGTCGCGTACTGATCGGCGATATCGGCCAGCGCGACCCCGCCCACGGTGACGCGGCCCGCGTCGTCGTAGTGCGTCTCACGCGGCCACACCGCCGAGTCCAGGCGCGAGGGCATTCCCGACCGCAGCGACGGGAAGATTTCGAGCAACGTCACGGTGTCTCCTGATAGCGTCCCCACTGTTCGTCAGGCGGGGTCGATATCAGGCATACGCCGGGTGGTACAGGCCGGGACGGTCGCTGACACATCCCTGACCGGTACGGATCCGTTCTTGACGGAATATTGGCGTCGTGGCGCACGCATTCGTTCAGCGTCACGCGGAGTCCGTTCGTTCGATGCGAGTCCACACGCAGGTCCGGACCAGCCATCCGAGTGCGGGCGGTCAGTTCGCCGACAATGCCTCGCGCAGAACCGTGTCGAAGCCGATGGTCTCGCGGCCGATCAACGTCGCCAATGTCGGGTCGGCGGCGGCGAATTCACCGGCTCGACCGGCGGCGAAGATGTCCACCATCATGTCGGCCTGCTCGGCCGGGACGCCGTAGCTCACCATCTGCTGACGGAACTCCTCGTCGGAGACGGTCACGCGTCGGATGGTTCGGCCTGTGAGCTCACCGGCGATCGCGGCGATCTCCTCGAAGTCGATGGCCCGCGCGGCTGTCAGCGGCGGTGTGGGGCCGTCGAATCGGCCTTCGTCGGCGAGGATGGCGGCGGCCGCGGCGGCGAGGTCTGCGTGTGCGGTCCAGCTCACCGCGCCGTCGGCGGGGAGCACGAGTTGTCCGGTCTCGGCGGCCTGTCCGAAGAACCGCATCGCGCTGTCGGCGTAGAACCCGTTGCGCAGCGAGGTGAACGGCACGCCGCAGGTCCGCAGCATGTGTTCGTCGGCGGCGTGATCGCGGCAGGCTTCGAAGCGCGAGGCCGGGGCGGCACCCATATGGCTGGTGTAGAGGATGCGGTGTGTGCCTGCCGCGACGGCACCGTCGATGGCGGCCCGGTGCTGCCGCATGGCTTCTGCGCCGAGCCTGTCGACCGAGACGATGAGCACTTGCGTGGCGCCTTCGAAAGCGTGGGCCAGGCTGTCGGGGTCGGCGAAGTTCCCCTGTCGCACCCGCACGCCGCGGTCGGCCAGATCCTGGGCTTTACGTACGTCGCGGACGCTGATGCCCACCTGGTCGGCCGGTACCCGCGTCAGCAGGTTCTCGACAATTCGACGGCCGAGTAGCCCGGTGGCTCCGGTCACGATGATCATGCAGCCCTCGCTTGATTCCATTGGAAACGAATTTTCGATAACAACGATACCACCGATGGAAACAGTCAGGCGTTATCGTTGATTCATGAGATCGCCCACGCCGAGAGGCAAGCCCACGACCGCCGTCGAACCCGACGGCGTCGCTTCGGGGCGCGAACAGCATCGGCAGCGCGTCATCGAAGCTGCCGCCGAGCTGTTGGAACGCGGGGGTCGTGACGCGGTGACCACCCGTGCGGTGGCAGAAGCGGCGGGGTTGCAACCACCGGCGATCTACCGGCTCTTCGGCGACAAGGACGGGTTACTGGAAGCGGTGGCGCAGTTCGGTTTCGCGAAGTTCGTCGCGAGCAAAAAGGTCGATCCCGACCCGGCCGACCCCATCGACGACCTGCGGGCCGGTTGGGACCTGGCGGTGGAGTTCGGACTGTCCAACCCCGCGCTCTACACCCTCATGTACAGCGAACCCGCCGGACGCGAGTCGTCCGCGTTCCGGGCCGGATTGGAGATCCTGCGCGGACGGGTCCGCCGGCTCGCCGCGGGTGGCTGGTTACGTGTCGACGAGCAACTCGCGGCCGGGATCATTCACGCCACCGGTCGGGGCGCGGTCCTCACGTGGTTGTCCCTGCCGGAGCCCGAGCGGATTCCGGCTCTGCTCACGGCTCTGCGCGAGGCCATGGTCACGGCCGTCACCAACGAGCGCCCGGCCGTGCGGGACACCGGACCGGCGGGCGCGGCCCGCGCCCTGCGCGCCACCCTCCCCGAGGAAACGACACTCACCGGCGCCGAGCAGCAACTTCTCCGGGAGTGGCTGGACCGGCTCGCAGCCGACCACGTCACATAGCCCCACATCGCACCGGCCAACCGACCTCCCCCGACGGCGCCATCTCGCCGGACCACAAGACACCCGAAATGATCCGAGCGGCAACATATCCCGACGGCCGGTGACGGCGGAGCTCAGGATTCATCGATTTCGAGCGCCCCTGCCGGGCACGCCGCCACGGCCTCACGCACCGCCGCGTGATCGCGTTCCGCTCGCGCGGCGAGCACACGCACCCTGCCGTCGTCCTCGTCCTGATCGAAGACCTCCGGCGCGATGAGCGCGCACATGCCCGCCCCGATACAGCGGTCCCGATTCGCGGCGATACGCATCGGTGTCAACTCCTCGTCCAGGTGACCGGCAGTTCGTGGACGCCGTAGATATTCATGTCGGTCCTGAGCTTGACCTGGTCGGCGGGGATGGCGAGTTCGAGGGTCGGGAAGCGGGCCTAACGATCCACAACCCGAACACTTTAACCGTCGAAGGGCTAGCGATCCCGATCGTCCCTGTAGGTGCCCGGCAGGTGTCCACCCGGCGGCTAGCTGACGGATAGCAGCCGAAGCTGGATGTCGAACGCCGTGCCCCGGACTGCGGTCCGGGGGCACGGCGTGTGTTCGCAGTCCGTAGCCTTGGAACATGGACCTTGGGGAACGGCTCCAAGCCGTTCGGAAGCGGCGCGGACTGACACAGCGAGAGCTTGCTGAGTCCTCGGGTGTGTCCCTTTCCCTGATTCGCAAGATCGAGCAGGGCGAACGCGATGACACCCGCGTGGACACCTTGCGCCGGTTCGCTGTCGCGCTCGGTTGCCCGGTAACGGCCCTACTTGGTCCCGGCCCCTATTCAACGCCGTCCAGTGAGAACGGCGGAGGCGAACTCTGGACGCCGACTCACGACGCCCTGGCGTCGATGCTGGACGCCCCAGCCGCCGAGCCGGTAGCAGTGCGCAGCATGGAAGCGGCGCTGGCGCACGCCACGAAGCTGTACCACGACAACGAATACGAACGCCTGGCCCGCATCCTGCCACGACTCATTCGTGACGCCGGTTCATCCCCGCCTCTATTGCGTTCGCGCACATTGCAATTGGTCGGATCGCTGATGGTTCAGACCCGCCAGCCGGAGCCAGCGCGGATCGCGCTGAACCAGTCCCTGACCGACGCCGAATCGACCGGCAACGTCCTGGATGCAGCGTCGGCCGTGATCACGCTGTGCTGGTTATTGATCGTGGAACGGCAATTCGAGACGGTACGCACTCTCGTCTCCGAGTGGGCCGACCGGGTGGAACCTCGGCTGTCCCAGGCGACGACGCGCGAACTGTCGACATGGGGGTGGTTGTTGCTTCGCGGGTCGGCGGCGGCGGTGCGCGACAACCGGCCCGACGAAGCAGACGAGATGATGAGACTGGCTGCCGCAGGGGCCGTGGCGCTTCGGCCCGAATCTGGCCCCTATCACCAGTATTGGACGACATTCGACCCGGCCACTGTGGCTATGAAGCGGGTCGAGAACGCCGTGGTGGACGACCGGCCCGACGTCGCGCTACGCCTGGCTCGCGATATCCCCCAGGACCAGCGCCCGACGTCGGACAACCGGAACCGGCACCTGATCGACGTGGCGTCGGCTCACGTCGCCCTACGTCGGTATGACGCCGCTTTCGACGTACTGGCGGGCCTGTCACGTGATGCGCGGCCGTGGCTGGTCGAACAGCGCTCGGTCCGTGATCTGCTGGGCCTTATCATCTCCAAGCGCCGCACGCTCACCCTGGAAATGCGCGAACTGGCCGACTTGGTACAGCTCGAATACTAACGGCCACAGCCGGTATCGGTTGTGGCACTTCCCCGGCCCCGCCCGGAAAGTGCCATTGTCGGCAGCCGGTTCCCGCTGTGACGCTGGGAACCGGCACCCCCGCCGGGTTTATCCCCATTCGGCCCCGGCGCGGGGTTGCCTTCCAAGCAATCGAACCGCGTAGGGGTGTGAAGATGGTGGGGTTTTCCTGGCTCAATCCAGAAACGGACGGTAGCGGCGCCTCATCGCCCGCTGTCGCGGAGCGAACGGTCGCCGGGGCGCGGGCCGCACTTCGCATAGGGTCGGAGCGAACGACGCAGGATGACGATTACACCCACCTCGCGTGCCTGCGCGGCAACCCGGACGACGAACGGTTGATAGGTTCGGCGGCCAGCCTCAAGCAGGAAGAGCCGCCACCGCCGACGTGGGGCGACGAGGCGCGCAGGTGGTTGGACTGGTACACCCGCCACGTCCCCACGGCCGAAGAGTTTGCGCAACTGCTGGGCCGTCTGACCTCGGAAGGGTTGTTGACCAGCATCGAATCCGCCTCCTACGTCAGGAGGTCGCCCGCGGATTCGGTCGCCGAGCTCACCGCCCGTGTCCACGCTATCGATGACATCGCCCACGCCCAGCAGCAATCGGACCGCTCGTGAGCGTCGATACTCCGAGTACACGCTGTGAGTACTACCGGCGTGTCTGTCACCTACCCGCGCACGTCGATCCCACCACCGGATGTATCAGAGTCCGCGCCGGACTTGTCTGGGCGGTCCAGCTACCCGCCGAACTCGCGCAGATAGTGAAGATGGATCTCGATCGCTGCCAGCACGGAGGCGGGCCGGTCATCTCTCACCCTCGCCAAGCGCAGTGGACATTCCTTACCCGTTCCGACATCCCTGCCCGGATCGCCGTCCGTGACCTGCCACTATGGCGCGACCAGGTCAAGATCCTCCGCGACGGTGCGGACATCATGTTGCCCTCGCCATCGGATCGAGGACCTTTCTACCGGGCATGGATCACTCCCGCACACAGCGCGTTCCGGCCCTCCGGGTTGGCGGTACTCGACTCCATACGGGTATGCCTGACCGCCCGTGAACGCACCGACACCAACGCCCATACTCGCCTCTACGCCTGACACCCCCCGGCAGACTCCCGCACCCCGACCGCTCGGTGACACCGCGCCGCTCACCGACCCATTGTCAATGGCGTGCGGGCAGGAGAACCCCGGGGCTGGCAAACCCGCATTCCGGTGTCGTCGCAGTGCCCGCGCAGGCACCGGAGACCACCCCGGGGTTCCCACCCTCAATACTCGAAGTAAGGAGCGAACACTATTGCCTAGCAACGCAATCGGATTGATCAATCTGGAGCACAGCCCCGCCGATCCTGCCGCCCACCTACTCATCACCACGTTGGTGCGCCACCACGGATTCACCCTCACCCACACTCTCACCGTCGACGCCCACACCTACATGCCCACCGCGTTGATCGTGGCAACCGCTCACAAGCACCACGCGGCCATCATCGTGGCCCCCACCCTCGCCCACTTCGGCCCCAGCCCCAAAGCCCTCGCCCTGACCTGCACCCTGATCGTCCCCACCCTCACCATCCCCGCCGCAGGCAGCTGGAACCCCCACCACTGACAACGCCTCCGCGCCGGAATTCCCCGTCCGCAGCGGCACTGCCCCTACGCTGTGCATCGCGTACACGACCGGACAGGACGGAGCACCAGATGACCGACGAACAACTCGACCTGGGATTCGAGGTCGAACAGACCGCGTGGGGCAAATGGGTCGACCCCGACCGCCACGCCGCACAAGTCCAAAAGTTCATGGAACACACAGGGCTGCAACAGCTTCCATTGCAACCCTGGCCCGAGGACTCGCCGGAGGTGAAACGACTGGATCCTGTCATCGCCGAACTGTTCCCCGATCTGGCGACCGCGATGGCACCCGAGAACGCCGACATCGCAGACGCGTTCATCTGCTTCATGGGCGAATGCTTCATCCGATATGCCGGAGCCGAATGGATCGAATTCGAATGGTTCGGCCGCGAGAAGTCTTTTTACGACCACGTGAACCCGGCTCTGCGTTTCGATACCGACGACGAGGACGAGGAGACCGTTTGGGGTTTGATGCGAAGCATGATCGACTACCACCCCGAAGTATATGACGGCATGTTCTCCAAAATGGCCGCGATATTTCGAGAGTATGCCACCTATCACGAGGACAAGCGCCGAGAGGACGCTTCCATGTGATATAAGCCTCCAGATTTGCAACGGGGGGAATTCTTGCCGGATGGATACGACAGAGACCGCGACAAATTCGACAGCAACCAGCGGGGAAGGATTTTCGAGAACGGAACCGCGCGCTTCTTTCGCGACAGCGAAAACGGCTACGCTCAAGAATCCAGCACATACAGGTCAGATATCGGAAAGATCAAGTTCGACAAAGTAAAGCAACGCGACGGCCTCACCTACACCATCGAAGAAAAGTCGGGAAGGATCGAGGGACAAAAGGACCGGAGGCAACTGGAAGTCGTCAGAGAACTAATCGAGTCCGGTAAAGTTCACAAACACATCCTGCGCTCCGTCGAAGGTGAGTCGATATCGCCTGATATTCGAGAATTGGTCATCGGTCTAGTGGGCCGTATTTGAAGTTCTTCGGCGGTCAGCCTTCGCCAGGATCTGCTCGGCGGTCTTGGTCCAGACGAAGGGCTTCGCTCGCGGGTTCCAGCCGTTGATGAACTCGCGGATCTTGGTAGTCAGCTCGCGGACGTTGCGGAAGGTCCCGCGGTGGATGGCTTGGCGTTCGATGATGCCGAACCAGACTTCGACCAGGTTCATCCACGACGCCGAGGTCGGGGTGAAATGCACTCGGATACGCGGGTTCTCGGCGAGCCAGGCCCGGACCTCAGCCTTCTTGTGGGCGGCGTAGTTGTCCATCACCAGGTGCAGCTCACCGGCCGGATAGGCGCGGGCCACGTGACGCAGGAAAGCAAGAAACTCCTGGTGGCGGTGCCTGGGTTTACACACCCCGGTGACCTTGCCTGTAGCGATCTCCAGCGCCGCGAACAGGGTCGTGGTGCCGTTGCGGACGTAGTCGTGGGTTTGCCGTTGCGGGATCCCGATCTGCATCGGCAACGTCGGCGCAGTCCGGTCCAGGGCTTGGATCTGGGATTTCTCGTCGACGCAGAGCACGATCGCGTTCTCTGGCGGGTTCATGTAGAGCCCGACGATGTCGGTGACCTTGCCGGCGAGTTCTGGATCGGTGGAGAACTTGAACGTCTCGGCTCGCCACGGTTGGACCCCGTACTCGCTCCACACCTTCGACACGGTCCCGTGCGCGATACCCAGATGGTCGGCCAGAAGACGCGAACTCCAGTGCGTGACACCGTATTTGCGCGGAGGTGGGGTCAACGTGGTGGTGATCAGTTTGTCCCGGTCCAGAGTCCGTGGCCGTCCTGACCGGTGCTCGTCGTGCAACCCGTCGATCCCATGGGTCTGGTAGCGGGACCGCCAGTTGATCACGGTCTGGCGCGAGATATCGAACCGGCGAGCGATCTCGGCATGGGCCACACCATCGGCGGCCAGAGTGATGATCCGGGCTCGTAGGACGAGTCCGGACTTCATCGTCGTCGACCGGATCCAGGCTTGCAGGATCTCTCGGTCACCATCACGCAACACCAGCGGGGCAGCTCGCACCAGCCGATTCAACCAGATCGAGTACTGCCCAACAACTTCGAAATCGACCCACTAGCCCGCGATTTCCCCGACCGGTTCACCCACCACGTGATCTCCCGCGCCGACGCCCGCGAAATCTGGGCACAGGGACTGCAATCGGAGCGCGGGCAGCAACTCGAGCTACCCCAGGTTCGACAGCTCGCACGCGAACACAAGACCCAGCAGCAGGCCCGCACCAACGCCCCCGAACGTGGACCCGAGACCGGCCGTGACACCAGAGCCCACGTCAACGAACCACGCGCCCCGGAACGAGCACCGGAAACTGTTAGTACACAGTCTATTCCGAGTGTCGAGCGGGAACGTGTCGAACAACTGCGCACGCTGGCAATGGCCGCAGCGCTCGAACGCGGCAGAGACCTCGACACCGCCCGCCAGGCCGTTCGCGACGCCATCACCGCCCAGGCACTCGAAGTCGCTGCCTCCCGCGCGCAGGGCCGCGAACTCGACCCCGAACAGTTACGCGAGGCCCACACCGCGTTGAGCGCGGGACTCGAACAGATCCGCGAACGCGAACGCCAGAACACACGCAACATGTTGACCGCCGCAGGAACCAGCCCCGAACAGATCGCAAGTCTTGCCCCCATCCTCGAGCACAACCGCGAGGCCCGCCGCGAGGAAACCGTCCGCCAACTCGACAACATCGGCAAAGAAGTCCAACGCCACGAATGGATACAAGAACTCACCCCCCACAACGAACGCGCCCAGCAACGCGGACTCGAGCACGTGCGAGAAGTCCAAGCCAAAGCCGCCGTCCGCACCCCCGAACACGACGCACGCGTCCAATCCGCCGAACGCGAAGCCCGGCAACTGATGATCGACCCCGACCAGGCAGCCCAACTCGACCTCGAGAAATACCGGGCCGTCCGATACGGACGTTCACTCGGATACGACCACGAAGCCAGAGCGCACGTCTACCAACGCGCTGGTAGGCCACCGGTCGAGGTCGAGCACGACGCCCGCGAAAGGGATCTGGCGATCCTGACCAACAACGTTCTACGAGGACTCACCGTCGAACAGATCACCGTCGCACGCCTCGCCGAACTCGGGCACGCGTTCCCCGTCGAGGAAGCCGCCCGAGCACGATCCATCGAACCCCCGTCGGAAATCCTTGCCAGGGACCACGAACGCGGCCAGGAACGCGGCCTCTACCGCGACCGATGAACCCGCGTCCGATCGCCTCGACGCCCGCCAGCCCTCTGGCAACAGGGTCAGGGAAATCGGCGGGACACGCTCGAAGGACCGGGTGTCGGCCATCACGGCGCGGATCGCGTCGTAGCCGGTGACGAGCCAGCCCTGGTGACCGTCGGGAAACAGCAGGGAGCTGACCGGGTACGCCTCGCGCAGTCGGGTGATCGCGCTGGGCGGGTCGAAGGGGCCCGCGTCGCGGTCCATGGGCAGGCTCTGCGGGACGGGAACCGTTCGGCTCATCGTATTTTCCTTTCGTGGCGGTTGTGGTGGCAACACTCGCCGACGGCGCTGACACGGGACTGTCAGCGTGCTGACACCGACCGAGTCCGGTGGCCGCGACGTGTGCGCCCCGGTCAGCGGCGCAGGCCCGTTGATCGCCCGTGGCAAGATCGGCCGAGTGCAGATCGGGATTCTTGGACCATTCGAGGTACGCACGGACGACGGCGCTCTCGCCGACGTGCCGGGCGCGCGGCTGCGAGGGCTGTTGGTCGCCCTCGCGCTCGAACCGGGTCACGCGGTCCCGAGAACGACGCTGATCGACTGGATCTGGGGTGAGAGCCCGCCCGCCGAGGCGGCGAACGCCCTGCACCGTCTGGTGTCCCGGCTGCGTAAGGTGCTCCCGGAGGGTTCGGTGGAGGGTCGGACCGACGGCTATCGACTGCGGGTGGAGCCGGACGCGGTCGACGCCGTGCGGTTCGAACGCCTTGTCGCCCAAGTCCGCACCGCCGAAGGCACCCACGGGGTAGGACGGCTGCGCGAGGCGCTCGCGCTCTGGCGCGGGGCAGCGATGCAGGATGTCGGTCTCCAGGACAGTGCGGCGTTCGACGCGGTCGTCACCCGCCTCGAGGGGCTGCGGTTGACGGCGATGGAGGATCGGTTCGACATCGAGATCGGCCTCGGTCACGGCGGAGATCTGGTCACCGAACTGACCGACGTGGTGGCGGCGAATCCGGTGCGGGAACGGCTGGTCGCCGCGTTGATGCGCGCTCTCGTCGCGACCGGACGCGATACCGACGCGCTGCTGGTCTACGAGCGCACGCGCGAAACCCTGTCCGAGGAGCTGGGTGTCGACCCGGCGCCGGAGCTCGCCGCACTGCACCTCGCGCTGCTGCGAGGTGAGCTGGGACGGCGTGAGGAGAACCGCGAGACCAACCTACGGGCCGAGCTGACCAGTTTCGTCGGCAAGGACGCCGATATCGCCGCGGTCCGCGAACTCGTCGCCGAACATCGGCTCACCACCCTGATCGGGCCGGGCGGATCGGGAAAGACCAGACTGTCCACCGAAACCGCCCGCACGCTGGTCGGTGACCTGCCCGACGGGGTCTGGCTGGTCGAACTGGCGGCCCTGGGCCCCGGCGGTGACGTAGCCCAGGCGACGCTGGCCGCGCTCAAACTGCGCGACGCGCTGCTCGGCGAGGCGCCGGACGCGGAGCCGACCGATCGGGTGATCGCCGCGCTGCGAGAGCGGACGATGGTGCTGATCCTGGACAATTGCGAGCACGTCATCGAGTCGGCGGCGACGTTCGCCCATCGGGTGCTCGGCGAGTGCAGGCGGCTGCGGATCCTCGCGACGAGCCGGGAACCGCTCGGCATCACCGGCGAGGCACTGTGGCCGGTCGCACCGTTGGTCCTGCCCGCGGACGGCGCCGACCTCGCCGAGATCGAAGCCGCTCCGGCCATCCGGCTGCTCCTCGACCGTGCTCGCGCGGTGCGCAAGGACCTCACGACCGATGCCGACACCCTGTCGATGCTGGCGCGGGTCTGCCGGGCACTGGACGGGATGCCGCTGGCGATCGAACTCGCCGCGGCCAGGTTGCGCACGATGTCCCTCGACCAGCTCGCCCACCGGCTCGACGACCGGTTCCGCCTGCTCACCGGCGGCAGTCGGGCCGCGCTGCCACGGCACCGCACATTGCGCGCGGTGGTCGACTGGAGCTGGGAGCTGCTGTCCGACGCCGAACGGACGGTACTGCGCAGACTTTCGGTCTTCGCGGGTGGCGCGAGTCTGGAAGCCGCCGAGTCGGTCTGCGCGGACGACGGCGTCGACTCCGCCGACGTGCTCGAGTTGCTGACCGCGTTGACCGAGAAGTCACTGGTGCTCACCGAAGGTGATCGGGCACCGCGCTACCGGATGCTCGGCACCATCAAGGAGTACGCCGAACAGCGACTGGCGGAGGCGGCGGAATCGGACCGGACGCGCCGCGCGCATCTGGCGTATTTCACCGAACTCGCCGAGATCGCGGAACCACGACTACGCCGCGCCGAGCAGCTGGAATGGCTCGCGACACTCGAGGCCGAGCACGACAATATCGCCACCGCCATGCGCGGTGCGCTCGCGGCGGGCGAGGCGGACGGCGCCATGCGGCTCGCCGCCGCCGCGGGCTGGTACTGGTGGCTCGGCGGACACAAGGCCGAAGGCAACGAGCTGATCATGGCGGCGGTCGACCTGCCCGGCGATGTCGCCGACGAGATCCGGGCCGTGGTGTACGGGCTCGTCGTGCAGTTCGTGGCCTCCGGTCGGGAGAGTGACCAGTACCGGGCACAGGACTGGATTCGCAAGGCCCACGAACTCAGCCAGCGGGTCGAGAGTCGCCATCCGGCACCGAGATTCGCCGTCCCACTCGAACGCATGTTGCACGGGCCCGACGCGTTCGTGCCCGCGTGGGAGTCGATGCTGGGCGACGAGGATCCCTGGGTGCGGGCGGTCGCGCGGCTGCAACTGGGCAAGGTGCGGATCGAACTCGGCCACGGCAGCCGCGACGCCGACGCCTGTCTCGAGACGGCGTTGGCCGAATTCCGCGCGATCGGCGACCGGTGGGGTATTTCGTTCGCCCTCACCGAGCTGGCGAATCGGATCGCCGTGCGGGGCGACTTCGCCGGTGCGTGCGCGTACTACGAACAAGCGGTCGCGGTCGTCACCGAAGTCGGGGCCATCGAGGATGTCGTGGTCATCCGGTCGCGGCAGGCCCAATTATATTGGCTGACAGGCGATGTGAAGGCGAGCGCGGCGGCGATGGCCGAGGCGCAGCGTCACGCCGAACGCGTCGCATGGCCGACCGTGCTGGCCGAACTCGCGCTGGCGAAGGCCGAACTCGCGCGCTGGAGCGGTCACGCCGAGCAGGCACGCGGACAACTCGATATCGCCACCGCGATGCTCGGCGACGACGCCGAGCGGGCGATCATCCGCGCGGTGACCCGGGATCTGCTCGGCTACCTCGCCGAGGATCTCGACGCCGCCCGCGCACACCGGGTCGCGGCCTTCCAGGCGGCGTCCGAGGCGGGCCACGCACCGCTGATCGCTCAGATACTGGTCGGGATCGCCGATCTGGCGCTGCGCGAACAGCACCACGAGCAGGCCGCACGACTGCTCGTGGCCGCCGCGGGTGTGCGCGGGCTGGCGGATCGTTCGCAACCGGATCTGGCCAGAATCGAACAGCAGACGCGAGATCGCCTCGGTGAAACACGGTTCACCGAGGCGACTGCCGAAGGAGCACGGGCGAGCTGGCACGACCTGGCCGCGGTCACGCTCGCTTCGTGAATGTGGAACGCGCCCAGAAGTATCCGACGATCGCGATACCCAGGCACCAGGCGATGGCGGTGATCGCGTCGCCGGTGTCGGGCGCGCCGTCCAGCAATCCGCGCAGGGTTTCGATGATCGGCGTGAAGGGCTGGTATTCCGCGAACTGCCGCAGGCCGGGCCCCATCTTGTCGGCCGGGACGATCGCGCTGCTGAAGAACGGCAACATGACCAGCGGCACGGAGGCGAGTCCCGCCGTCTCCGGCGATTTCGCCGCCAAACCCAAAGCGACCGTGAGCCATCCGGTCGCGAAACCGAGCAGCACGACCAGGCCGACGACGCCGAGCCAGTCGAGTACACTCGCCGAGGGACCGAACCCCAGGAGGAAGGCCACTCCGAGGAGGGCTGCGATGGCGACGATGTTGGTCAGCACGCTGGCGACGACATGGCCGGTCAACACCGCGCCGCGCGAGACGTCCATGACCTTGAACCGGTTGATGATGCCGGTCGTCATATCGGAGTTCACCGCCGTGGCCGTGGCTCCGAGCCCGTAGCAGACGGCCAACAGGATCAATCCCGGTGTCGCGTAGTCGATGTAGTCGACGCCGACGTCGAACGCGTCGCCGAACATGTACACGAACATCAGCATGATGATGATCGGCATGAGGACCGCGTTGAACACCGACGTCGGGTTCCTGGCGATATGGGTGAAGTTGCGGCGCAACATGACGATCGAAGGGGATTTGGCGTTCATTTCGCGACTACCTCCGCGGCTTTGCCCGTCAGGGCGAGGAAGACGTCATCGAGGTCGGGTGTGTGCACGGAGAACTCTTCGGCGGCGAGTCCGTATTCGTCGAGCCGGTCCAGCAGCGCGCGCAGCGATGCGGTCCCGCCGTCGCTGGGAATCCGCAGGGTCAGTACCTCGTCGTCCCGCGTGGCGCCGGGGAACAGTCGCGCGGCACCGTCGAGCCGGGAGGTGTCGGTGAACCGGAGCCGGACATGGGTTCCCGGGATCTGTCGTTTGAGTTCGGCCGGGGTGCCCTGGGCGACCAGGCGGCCCTGGTCGAGTACCGCGATCCGGTCGGCGAGCTGATCGGCTTCCTCGAGGTATTGGGTGGTGAGGAAGATGGTGACGCCGCCGGCGACCAGGTCACCGACGATCGACCACATGGTGCGCCTGCTGCGCGGGTCGAGTCCCGTCGTCGGCTCGTCCAGGAAGACGATCCGCGGGTTCCCGACGAGTGTCATCGCCAGGTCGAGTTTGCGGCGCATACCCCCGGAATAGGTCGACGTAGGTTTGGTCGCCGCCTCTGTCAGGTCGAAACGTTCCAGCAGCTCGGTGACGGTCTGCTTGCCCACCTTGGTGGAAAGCCCGTGGAGGTCAACCATCAATCGCAGGTTCTCCTGCCCCGTCAACAGTTCGTCCACGGCCGCGAACTGACCGGTGACTCCGATCGCCGCGCGCACCGCCCTCGCCTCGGTGGCGATGTCGTGGCCCGCGACGCGTAACGACCCGCCGTCTGCCTTCGTCAAGGTGCTCAACACGTTCACCGTAGTCGTCTTCCCCGCGCCGTTCGGACCCAGCAGGGAGAAGATCGTGCCCTCGGGAACAGCCAGATCGATGCCGTCGAGCACGACCTTGTCCCCGTATTTCTTCCGCAGTCCGGAAACCGCGATCGCTGAATCACTCATGACACAAACCATCGGCGCACGCCCTGACACCGGCCTGTCACAGCGCTGACCGGGTGACATACCGGCTCGGATGTCGTGTCAGACCGCTGTCAGGGTCGTGACAGGGCCGGCGCCGAAAGTAGTTGCCATGACGAAGAACAACACGTCCTCCAGCGACTCGGGATGGACCGGCATGGTCCAGGTCGACGACACCGCCCTGGCGGTCACCGACACCGGCGGTCCCGGTATCCCCGTCGTCTACCTCAACGGCCAGTTCGCCACCCAGGGATACTGGCGCAAAGTCATCGCCGACCTCGGCCCCGATTTCCGCCACATCACCTTCGACGAGCGGGCCCGCGGCAAATCGCGCACATCCGCCGACTACTCCTTCGCCACCTGCCTGCGCGACATCGACACCGTCCTCGCCGCCCGGGGAGTGGAACGACCGCTGTTGGTCGGCTGGTCCTACGGGGCGTACCTCGCCGCCCACTGGACCAGCCGCAATCCCGATCGCACCCGTGGCGCGGTCCTGGTCGACGGCGCGTTCCCCTACGACTGGCTCGACGACGCCATGGAGAAACGCATCCGCACACTGTTCCGCAGGATGGGCTGGTTCCTTCCGCTACTGCGCCCCACCGGCCTGACCCCGCATGACCGCCGCGCAACAGGCCGACAGCAATATCGAGATCGGCGTCATCTCCCGCGAACGCGAACTCGGCCCCGTCCTGAACAACATCACCGTCCCGACCCGCTACGTGGTCGCTTCGGGCACCTCGTTCGGTAGCCGCGGCGACGAACAGGAGAAGATCCGCACCAGCCTCGACGCCGTCACCGCCCGCAACCCCCACATCCGCGTCAGCGCCAAGGTCGCCAGCAACCACGGCGCACTGCTGCGCAAGGACTTCCGCGCCATCACCGACGCCGTCCGCGAAACCGTCACCGCCGGGGCCCCGCAGGACGCGCAGCACCGATAACCGCTCACCTCCCCACCGTCCGAACATCTTCCAGCACCACCGATTACAAGGAGCACCCACCATGTCCATCACCCTCACCGACCAGGACAAGACCACCCTGCGTACCGCCGCCTACGGCGCCGTCTCCCTGCTCGCCGCCGCAGGTGCGAAACCGCACAGGATCGCCACCAACGGCACCGTCGCCCTGACCTCGGCGACCGGACCGATCGGGCACGTGCTCGCCGAGAAGTCGGGCAGGATCGAACTCGGTGGCAAGACCGTGGCCGAACTCGCCGACCACGTACTGCCCGCCCTCACCGCGGCCATGAACCTGCTCCGCGAACAGGCCCCCGCCGAAGCCGACAACTTCCGCAGCACCGTCCTCGTCGCCATCGAAGCCGCCGCAGTCCATCAGACCCAACCCAGCCCGACCATGACCGAGATGACCCGCAAGATCACCGCGGCCCTCGAAGCCGCGTGATCGAACGGGCCCACCGTACGACCACAGCCGTGTCACGGGTTCCGGACCCGTGACACGGCTTGTGGTGGGTCGGGCCCGACTTGCTCGCGCCCCGGAAGACAGGGGATTCAGGACGGCGGCGTGAATTGGCTCGCTGTGAATGTCGCGCCCTGCGGGTCACGGATGAAGGCGTCCCCGGTCCATTCGCTGTCGCTGGTAGCGAGCACGGTTCCGCCCAGTCGGTCTGCGGCGGCGGCGGTTTCGTCGCGGTCGGCCACGGTGAACGCGACATGCCAATGCGGCGTCTGGTCGGGTGGGAGCGGCACCACCCAGCCGATCGCGTCGGCGAAGCCCGGCGGCACCATGTCGCCGGTTTGGCGTTCGTAGATATTCGGATCGACGGTCGCTGCCAGATGATCTCCGTACCCGGGGCGACGGATCATCGTCGAGAAGCCGAGATCATCGATGGACCAGCCGAAAACCTCGGTGTAGAAGGCATGCGACGCGGCTGTGTCGGCCGTGTGGAGGTTGCTGAAATTCCACGCGCCGGGAGTGTTGGTGATCTGCGCTCCCAGCCGACGTGCGGCCTGCCACAGTCGAAACTCGACGCCGACCGGATCCACGCACACGACGGAAATTCCACCCTCACCCGCCGGAGTCGGCGGCACGCGGATACTCCCACCGGCGTCCACCACGCGCCCGGCAACCGCCTGCGCGTCGTCGACGGCGACATAGGTGTTCCACGTCGCCGGGGCAGGCCGTTCTGCCCCCGGATCAGCCGGACCTCCGATCCCGGCGACGTCCTTGCCATCCAACTGTGCGATGACATATCGCCACGGCGCCGTCGGCGGGGTCGCGTCGGCGAAGGTCCAGCCGAACAGTCCGCCGTAGAACCCTTTCACGACCTCGACATCGCCGCAGTCCACATCGATCCACGACGTCACACCCGCGGGATAGGTCCGCGCCTCAACCATCTGTGACTCCCTTCGGTCTCGGCTCACGACCCTAGACCCGGGCACCGACACGGTAGGCCGATCCACGCCGTGGGCTACGTGCGATCACCCGGCCAGGCCGTGGTCGCGCAGGATTTCCTCGAGCGCGAGTTTGTCGTGGCTCCCGCCCTCGGGCAGACGCTTCAGAACGAGCATGCACGGCATCCCGAACTCTCCTCCGGGAAATTTCTTGATCCTGGTCGAGCCGACACACACCGACCAGGCGGGGGCCTCGCCGCGCGGCAACTCGTCGCCGGTCTCGGCGTCGAAGACTCGTGTCGATCTGGTCAGGATCACTCCGGCACCGAGTTTGGCGCCGGTGCGGACACGGGCGCTCTCGACGACCATCGACCGCGAGCCGATGAACGCGTCGTCCTCGATGATCACCGGGGCGGCATTGGGTGGTTCCAGCACTCCCCCGATGCCCGCGCCGCCTGCCAGGTGGACATTGCGCCCGATCTGCGCGCCGGACCCGACGGTCGCCCACGTATCGACCATCGAGCCTGCCGCCACATACCCGCCGACATTGACGAACGACGGCATCAGCACCACCCCCGGAGCCAGATAGCTGCCCCATCGGGCGATCGCGCCCGGCACCACCCGCACGCCGTCGAACCGCTGCTTCAACGGCATCCGGTCCCGATACCTGAACTCGCCGACACTGGCCTCGACAATGTCGAATACCTTGAACGACAACAGGATCGCCCGCTTGGCGCGCACGTCGACGAGCACGTCGTCGGTATCGGGGTCGACCTGCGCGACACGGGCTTCTCCTCGATCCAACAGCTCGAGCGCCGCGACGACGGTGGCGTGGGCGTCCTGATCGGCCGGGCCGAGTTGTACGCGGCGCTCCCACAAGCGGTCGATGTCGGTCGGCAGGGGGCTGTTCACCAAGGTCATGACCGCAGCTTATCGATCCGGAGACCCCGGCACGCGCTTCCACCGGCGGGCCGGCTCCTCCCACCCTGAGCTGCTTCACCACACGATTGCGTCCAAATATCCGACGCCACAACGTATTCGTTCCATCTTTCGCGAGACGGTGCCACCGATGCAACCGGACGCTACCGTCGGTCGGTGATGAACCGATCGAGCGAATCCGCGGTACGACCGTGGCCACCACTTCGCCCGGGTGACACCGTTCGCCTCGTTTCCCCCGCCGGCTTCCCCGAAGAACCCGGCGCGATCGACGCGCTGCCGGAACACTGCACGGGGCGTCGCGGTGCCTCTGGGACCGTTCGAAATGCCGCTACCGACTCGGCCGGTAGGGTACCGGGCTCGCACGCACCCCAACGACCCCGGAGAACATTTTCCTGAGAATCCCCTCGCGGACCGGTCGAAACGGAATCCGCTTCGACCCGAGTTTCGGAACGGAATGACGAATGAAACTACTCACCCTCGGCCCTGCGCTGTCTACGCGCGTCGTTGTCTTCGCCGCTGGAGCCGGTGGCGATCCCGGCCGGCACCTGCCATTACTGGAGGCGCTGGCGGACAACGGATGTCGTGTCGTCGCGCCATGTTTCCGACGGTTCGACACCCCGCGACCGTCCACCGTCGAGTTGGTCTCCCGCCTGCGTGATCTCATCGAGGCCCTCGAGCGTGAGGCGTCCCCCGAGGCCGAGGTCACGGCGATCGGTCACTCGATCGGAGGATGGGCTGCGCTGTGTCTGGCAGGGGCGACACCCTACGGGCCGATCGTCACCATCGACGCCGGACTGAAGGCATTCGCCACCGACGGCCCCGCCCCACGACCGGCAACCGCCCCCTTCAGCGATTCGACGTACGCCTTCTTCGGCGACGAGCACGGCGCGATCACCCGACCACCCGGCACCGAGGTGCGCTTGGCAGATCGGATCGAACTGGTGACGCCGCACTGCGACCCCACCGTCGACCGATACGACGACTACCACGTCGTGCACGGCGACACGGTCGTGGCGATCATCCCGATCGACGCCGCGCGAGCGAGCCGATAACTCGGACGATCCAGGTCTCGAACTCGACGTCTCGCCGTGCGGCACGAATAATGTTGGCGGCGAACATATGTGGGCTCTCCAACGGGATGAAATGCCCCGCATTCTCGAGGTGGTGAATCCGCAGGTCGGCGAAATATTCGGTCAGCCGATCGGCCCAACTGCCAGGGAACAACACATCGTCGGACGGCCAGAGCACGGTGGCGGGTACGGCCAGACGCTCGTCCGTGGTGGGCGCGCGTTCGGCGGCGAGACGGGCCACTCCCCCCGCACCGACCCGGTACCACGCCACCGAGGCACTGAACGCGCCCGGCGGGGAGTACATCGAGACAAGGTGGTCGAGGTGGTGATCGGTGAGGGCGAAGTCGGGGCCGGACCACTGCGACCAGAAGTGCCGCAGAAAGGCACGCACGGCATCGGGTTTGCCGTCGATGAGTTCGTCGGCGAGTGCGAGTTGGTTGAACGACACGTACCAGAACTGCTGTTGGGCTTCGGGTGACAGGATCCGTGCGCCGATACCGGGCAATGGCGGCGTCAACACAAGTTCCCGGATCAGATCCGGACGCAGGCGCGCCACCGCGACCGCGATCCGGCTGCCGATGTCGTGTCCGCCCAGCACCGGCCGGTCCAAGCGCAGTTCCTCGATGAGTCCGATCACGCTGCGTGCTTGCGCCTCGGCGCTGTAATTGGTCGAAGGGTCCCCGGGGTGCTTGTCGGATTCACCGAAACCACGGAGGTCCGGCACGACGACATCCAGCGTGTTCAACAGCGGGACCACGTCGCGGTATTCGGTCCTGTCGCTGGGCCAACCGTGCAGCAGAACCACCGGCACACCGGTCCCGAACCGGTCATATGCCAGGCGGAACCCATCGACCGCGCCCGACCGCTCGACACGCTGACCACGTGGGCGCAACGACACCCCGACCCCCATATCCGCGAGCGGAAGCTACGACGCCCGGAGAACGACGATAACACCAGCAAGATCGGGAAAAAGACCAGGCTCAGAACCCTTTGGCCTGGCACCAGAGCGACGACGTGATCGAGGTCCCCGGGCCGAAATTCCACGACCACGCGCTCACCGGCCCGCCGACGACCGTACACCCGATCGGGCAAGGAAACGACCCGGCGTTCTCCGTCGCGCGACGAACTCCACGGTCAGGCAGTACACCGGTTTGCTGTCGGAATCCCTTTTCTCGTCGACCGACACGATGACACCACGCGCCCGGTGCCCCCGCATCCACAGCGACACCCGCTCCCACGTCTCACGAACGCCGTGGAACGCGATGTAGATCATCGCCATCCCGAACCCGAACATGAACACCACGCTCAGGCCCTTCCAAAACAGTTGCACGTCAACAGACTACGTATGCCAGATCGCATCTCCCGCCGATAGACAGCACCGATCACCGGGCGGTGGTCGGCGGATCGTCTGCTACGGCGACGGCGTCGTGAATGCGACACCGAGTCCAGCGCGCACTCTGCGGATCGGTCGTGTCCGCCATTGGTCACGCGGTCATTCTTCCACATTTCAGTTGACAAGCCGTCCGACCAAAGTCACTCTTTCATAAGTCGCCCTGTCTTATGAAATGGAGCCCCTCTATGAGCCACCTGACCACTCGGCGAGCCGTGTACGGCTTGCACGCGCTGTGGCCGACCGGGCTGGTCCTCGCGCTGATCAATGCCCAGGTTCCGCAGGTGACCACGCCCGTATTCGCGGTGCTCGCCGGGACCTATGTCGCACTCGCCACGACGGCGATCAAGTGTGTCGCCGTCTCCGGCCGGATCGCGGCGGTGAACTGGGTGGCGGCCTCCGTCACCCTTTTCGCGATCGCGGGCTTCACCGGTGAACCCACGGCGCAGCAGCCTTCATCGATGCTGATCAACACCGCGATGTTGTCCGCCGTATCGCTCGCTGTCCTGGTCGGGGCGGTCGGGCCGCTCGGGCGATTCCGTCGATCCGACCGGATGACGGTGGCGGTACCCGCCGTGTTCGTGCTGGGAATCGCGACGGGCGGATTCCTCGCACCGTCGAGCGTCGTGCCCACGATCGGAGCGGGGTCATGACCACCGTCGACCATCGAGACCCGGATATGTCGAGCCGCACGGTGTTGCGCGGTCCGGCCACGGATCCGGTGGTGCGGGCGAAGATCCTCGGCGTGCTGGCGGTCTCCCTGCTCGACCACGGGACCATCGACGACTTCGCGACGATCATCGCGCCCCAGGCCGTCAACCGGCCGGGCGACTACGCACCCCCGGCGTGCCGGGCCACCGGCCCGGGCGCGGTGTATGCGACCTCGATGTGGTTGCGTCGCACCTTCAGTGATCTGAAGTGGACGATCCGGGCATTGTCGGCCGACGAATCCAGGGTCGTGGTGCGCGCCGACATGACCGGGCGGCACACCAGCGACCTCGTTCTGCACGGAGACGACGGCCTGCCCTGTCGGACATTGCGCGCCAGTAATCTGCGGTTCACCGTCACACGAACGTATCGACTTCGGATCTCGGACGCCCGAATCATCGAGCGCAGTGTCGATTTCGGCGAGCTCGGCCCCGAGTAACAAGACGACACCGCCGATCGAACAGCGCGCAGCGGAAAGATCCGGAAGTCATCCGAGGTCGGCGAGCACGGTGCGGGCATCGCGGGTGTCGGCGATGAAGGCACCGAGTACGCCACGGGTGCGGGCGAGCGTCGCGATTCGGGCGAGCGCGGCGGCGTTGTCGGCCCACAGCCACCAGTAGGTGGCGCCGACGATCCAGATCGCGGCATCGTCGTCGATGAATTGTTCGAGGGCCGAGTCGTCGTACGGCCGGACGTCGTGTTCGGAGAACTCGGCGACGAGGGCCGCGCGAGCCTCGTCGGTGAGCGGGCCGCGGGCACGCAGCCACAGGCCGGATTTGAACAGTTGGAGCGGCGCCTTCACTTCGGAGCGCGCGAGGTCGGCATTCGGGCCCCAGAACGAGCCCGGGGCCCAGTCGTGGAAGACGTACCCGTCGGCGAACAGGGTGAACAACCAGGCGGAGAACGGGCGCGGCGGGGCGTCCCATCCGGTCGAGGCGAAATGTTCGTGCACCGGAGGGTCGTCGCTGCCGTCGAACTCGACGAAAGCGCGACCGTCGCGGGTCTCGTTGGTGAACAGCAGACGCAACGGGCCACGCAACGGTCCCGGAGGAAGCTCGGTGATCGATTCTGTATCAACATCATTAGCGGCAGCGGGGTCGGTGTGCACGCCCGACTCGAGGAACGTAGCGAGCGAGGTGACGTCGGCGGCCCAGTAGTCGGCGAGGAGATCGGGCAGGCCGACGATCCAGTAATCATCGGTCACCTCGCCGATCACGTGACTTCCGCCGCCCTCGTTCCACACGGTGCGGGGGAAACCGTCCTGGCCGAGCGGGATCTCCCCCACGATCGAGAAGAACTCCGCGAGGCAGTGCGGCAGTGCGGCGGCGGCAGCGCGCAGCGGTGCCGGACGCTCGGGCTCCATCAGGAGCAGAAACAGCGTGTCTTGCAACGGTGACGGCACAACCCGTGAGAGTACGGGCCTACTGGCTCGCCGCCTCGACCGTCACAAGTCCTCGCGCCCTCTCGAGACGTCAAGGGACCGACCGCGCTAGCGTTTCGGAGCGTGATCGAAGTCTCAACGAAGCCCTCATCACCGTCTTGGCGGGCATACCCGTCATTTCCCTGTTCTGTAGCGAGCGCCTGACGGACTTCTACAGCGGCTCCGGATTCCACTTCACACGCCAGCGCGTCGGACATCGCAGGTCAGCCGTCGGCGAATAGTCCGGACCGAACACTCGGACGCTCGGCATGTCACCCGAGAGCGCGACCCTGGGGCGCGGCTCGGTGCTGGAAGCAGTGGTCAGTGCTCGTGATCCGAGAGTTCTTCCAACCAGGGATGGCCGGGGTGCACTCGCGACAGCCACCCGAACAGTCGGGATCGCCGTGCTCGGTCCAGCACCGGAAGCGCGCGCAGGAAGTCCGACTCGTCCTTCGCGCGCCGAGCTTTCGCCTTGAACAGCAGCACGACCTCGGGGATGACGTAAGGGATGCCGTCTGCGGTGCGCAGGATCAGCTCGTCGTAGGGCACGGTGATCGAGGCGTCGCGGCGACACACCCATCGATCGCCGTGGTGCGGCTCGCGGAACACGTCGAGACGATAGAGCCCGGTCGCCGGTTCACGCAGCCAGGTCTGATGCTGGTTGTCGGCTTGCTCGGGAAATGGCCAGGCGTGCCCGTCACCGACGACATCCCATTCGTAGCCGGGCAACGTGTCTATGATCTCGGCGAATCGTGCACGTGGAACGCCTATTTCGAGATCGGAATGCTCGCGTTCGAGACCTCCGACGAACAGATCCAGCGCCCACCCTGCTGCCACGTACCAGCACTGCGGCGCGTCCGAGAGCCGCTCGGCGGCCTCGGTGGGACTCCATGCTCGCCAGAGCCGGTCGCATTCGTCATCCGACAGCGGGCGCCCGACCACTCAGGCGACCTCCTTCCGTTACCCCTCGTCCGGATTTGCCGTAGTACCGGCGGGCCCAGCAATTCGAACCACTACGAATTCCGCGAGAACGTACCTATTGCCGTCAAAGGGGCCACGCCGGTCCCGACCTGGGGTTCCAGTCCGACCAATGCCAGCATGTGCCGACCGTCCGAGCTTCGGTAACCGCGCACCCACGCTTCGCCGGCGGGGTCGGGATACGGTGCCAGCCGCCATCCCCGCCCCTCGATCATCTGCTCGTCGAACTCCCGTTGCAAGACTTCGACGCTGATCTCGGCGGACACCGTGAGATGAACGACAGTGATCCGCTCGTTCCCCAGCCCCGACGCCATCGAATCGAAAACAGGGCCCCATGCCCGTTGGTCGCGCACCATGACCACATCTCCGAACGGATATTCCGACGGTTGTTCGACGCCCGACGGCCATACGGGCAAGTCGGATTCGGGCGGCGAGGAGCATCCCGACGCTGCCGAACCGATTACCACGCCTGCCAGCAACGACAGCGTCCGGGCCGTGAGCACTCGCAGAGTAGGCATCCACACCGAACCTTCTCGAAATGAAGCAACCACCAGCCAGTCAACACCGGAGACCACTCTGCCCGCACCACCATTTCCTACTGTTCACCGACCCGGCACTTGTCACACGGTCGAACCGGCCCGAAGACGCCCTATTCCATTGCCCGCATTGCCGACTGCTTACGATCGTCCGTGCAGCGCCGCTCGACGGTGATAACTGCCAGCCCGCTCGACGCCCGCCCCGAGTAACGCCATTGGCCGGAGAGCATCATCGCGGATCTCGTTTGCCGCACGTCGGCCTCTACGGAGCTGATTGCAGGGGTAGGGGTGTTCAGCTTCGTCGGAGGGAGCGTCGTACCACCCCGGGGTGGCGGGCTAGTTTGGGTCCCAGCATCGCTGCCAACAGGGTCGAACCCAGCCAAGGCCGGATATGCGGGGTCAGCCGCCGGATTCGGCCGTCGATGTCCTGCTCGATCAACATCGCGTCCCCGATACGCACACCCACCACGCGAGCCTCCGCCACAGCGACCGCCGTGCCTGCACCGCCGACCTGGTGACGCCAGGTCAACCCGGACAGGGTGGGCAACAACGCCGCGAACAACACACGCAGATCGTCGTGACCGCGAAAGACCGCGCGACCGGCCAGAGGTGAGACCAGTTCCGCGTCCGCCGCCAGAGTCTCGATCACGGCGTCGATGTCGCCCGCCTCGGTTGCGGCACAGAACCGAGCGATCACGTCGACGTCGTCCAACTCGGGTCTCCCTGCTTGCCGATTACTACACAGCGTAGTCCAACCTGCGGCACGGCGGGGACCTCCGTGCGGGGTAAAATCCAGCAACTATCGGGCGTTTGCCGCTCAGGTATTACCGGCACCGCATCGACGGCCCGCGTTCATCATGCGAGATACCGTCCGCCGTTGACGCTGAGCGTCTGTCCGGTGACGAATCCGGCCTGTTCGGACGCCAAATACGCTACCGCGTAGGCGATATCGTCGGGCTGACCGGTTCGCTTCATCGGGACGAGCGCGGCGACTTCGTCCGGGTCGAGGCCGTCGCGTAGCAGTGGGGTGTCGATCGAGCTGGGCGGGACGTGATTGACGGTGATGCCGGTCTCCGCGTATTCGATCGCCAGCGCTTTGGTCAGTCCGATCAGACCGCCCTTCGACGCGGCATAGTGCGCGATCAGCGGTCCTCCACTCTGCGCGGACGAGGACGAGATATTGATGATCCGACCCCAACCGGCGGCGAGCATATCGGGCACCACCGCCTTGGTGACCAGGAACGGACCCTTGAGGTTCACTCCGATCATTCTGTCCCAGGCGTCGTCGGTGATATCCACGAAAGGCACGTATTCGCTGACAGCGGCATTGTTGACGAGAATCGAGATCGGACCGAGTTCGGAACGAGTGCGTTTCACGGAATCGGCTACCTCGGCCGAATCCGCCACGTCACCGATAACGGCCACCGCCGTACCGCCCGCTGCGCGAATCGACGCGACGGTCTCTTCCGCGTCGGCGACGGTCCGGTCCCACACCGCGACAGCGGCGCCGCGCGCGGCGAGCACCGTGGCGATGGCGCGGCCGATTCCGCGACCACCACCGGTCACCACGGCGTTTCTGATCTCGGTATTCACCGGTATCCCTTCCCACGTCAACGGAAATTGTTCTTGATCTTCTTACACCGGCCTATCGCGCACCGGTGGAAGCCGCGCGTTCGATGCCTGTGTTCTTCGGCGTCGAACAGATGGATACGGGTGCGGCGCGGATCGATGTCGATGCGCCCCGAGGTGAATCATGCTGCGCGTGTGAATCCGTGCGACGCGGTCACTTGTGCCTTGCCGGCCGACCTGGAATGGCGACGTCCGGCGACTGGCTGGTACCGGCACTGGGGCGATCGCATCGTCAGCCTGTCCGCCGGTATAGCGGAATAGCTGACGGGAGGTGCTGTCCGCCAGGGCAATTCACCCGACCGGAGTCCAACTCCAGTTTCGGTCGCGTGACGCGGTTCGGACGGATCAGCCCCATTCCGATCGTGATAATGGCCGGAATCGGCCATGACACGGCGAGCACTCGCGAACAACACTTCTCGCCGTGACCGCCGCAGCGCTTCGCCGACACTGTCGCGCGGTCTGTGTTTGCGGACCACACCCCGTCCCGAATGAGTTCGCGTGTGCGAACGAGAGCCGAAGGGTCGGTCGACAGCGACCGGCTCGGTGAGGAAGACAGCGTGAAGATCAAAAGCCTGCTCCTGCTGGTCGCGTGCCTGGCCGCCGCCGCGTGCGGAACCGACAGTCATGCGGCGGACAAACCCACCGCCACCACGACCGCGGCATCCTCGGGTAAGGATTGCCCGTATCGGGCCGCGAGCGGGTTCTGCTTCTCGCCGCCTGCGGGCACGACCGCCACCGAATCCGACAGCAAGGTCGTCTTCGCGCGCGGGGGCGAACCGAAAGCGGCCCAGGACCTCGTGGTGCGCACCGAGATGTTCCCGACGTCACCGGAATTCGTGTCGAGTCGTCGCGAATTCGCGCGTGGCGGTACCGGCGCGCCCGACATCGTCGTACTCGAGGATGTCGATATCGCGGGCGGTAAGGGGTTCTACGTGGCGACGCAGTCGTCGTCGAATGTGCTGGTGACCGCGATGGTTGCCGATGGCGACAGGTTCCATCAGTGCACGGTGAATGTGTACACCAGCGACAAGGACGCGCTCGCGAACGAGATCCAGGCCTGCAAATCACTGAAGTCGGCGCGTTGAGCACCGACGGGTTCCGCGACGAGCACGACAGCCATCGCTGCGGGAGTACCCGCCGACAGTATCGTCGGCCTCGAGTTCGGGTGAAATCGGTTGTCGGATCCGGGCCGAACGAATGTACTGCGGGTATGACGAATTCATCTGCGACGGTGCGAGCTGCCACCTCGCTCGATCTGGTAGCGGTGGCGACTTTGGCCGATGCGTTCTACACCGGGGACGGTGTCGCCATCGATGAACAGGAGTTGGGTGACAACGTGGCGACGTTGCTCGCCTGGCCCTCGGCGCGTGTCGCCGTCGTGGATTCGGGGACCGGGTTGCTCGGCTATGCGGTCACCACCACCGGCTTCGGTCTGGAGAACGGGCACATCGCCGTGCTCGACGATCTGTTCGTGACACCGACGGCACGCGGGCGTGGGCTGGCGGGTCGGCTCATCGAGGACAGCGCCGGATGGGCAGCCCAACGAGGATGCGCGTCGCTGGAGTTGGTCGTAGCGCCCAACGGCCGCGATGTCGGGCATCTGTTGCGCTACTACCTCGCGCGCGGTTTCCACGACGACGGCCGTCGTCTCCTCAGCCGGCAACTCTGACCCGCACCGGTCGGCTCGACGAGAAGATCGCCGTAAATGCTCGACGGCTGGAACACCGCGTCACGCCGACGCCGAGTCGGCCGACAGGTTACCGTGGGCCACGGCGACCGCCTCGCACAATGCTTCGAGTCGCCGGTGACCCCGGCATTCTGGAGAGCGCACAGCCCCCTGCTGAGCCGCCCTGCGGTGCAACCGATCCCGGTCCGGTCCCGTGGCCGATGATCCGGTCATCAGGCACCGAGGGCGCGCAGCGCGGCCGCACGGATCTCGTCGCGGACCTCGACGTCGAGCAGGCCCCCGTTCTCCTGGAGCGCGGACACCACGGTTTGGGCGACGGCGAAGGCCGCTCGGGCGCGCACACGATCGGCGGGAGTCGGTGCGGGGCCAGCGAGCAGTTCGATGATCTGGCGACACGCGGCGTCGGCGTCGTGTTGCGGAATGAGGTCCGCCACCGACGGGTCGGTCGCGAAAGCGATGAAGAGAGCGCCTGTTTCGGCCGCGCCCTCGATGTAGTCGGTGAGGATCTGCGCCGGACTCAACTGCCGCTCCCGGGCGCGCTCGATCAGTCGGGTCACCGCGTGCGACGGCGATTCCAGAAGTTCGGCGGCGATACTGTCCTTGGTCTTGAAGTGGTAGAACACCGCCGCCTTGCTGGCCCCGACCGCCGCGGCGATATCGGCGATCGAGGTCGCGGCATAGCCCCTGCGGAGGAACAATTCCCGGGCGGCGGCAAGGATTTCGTCACGGCGTCGAGCGGTCACCGCCCGCCCGCCACCATCTCCAGAACGATCTTGCCTCGGACGTGCCCGCGTTCCCCGCGTTCGTGCGCGCCACGTGCATCCTCGAACGGAAAGACGCTGTCGATGGCGACGACCAGCCTGCCGTCGTCGAACAGTTCGTTCAGCTCACACAGATCGGCGCCGCTGGACCGCACCTGCGCGCCGACTCGCTCGATACCGCGCCGCGAAAGCTCTTCGGGCGGATAGAACCCCAGCGTGATGGGCACCAAACGGCCGCCGTCGGCGATGACCGACAGCCAACGTCCGGCATCGACCCCGCCGACACAATCGATCACCACATCCACGGTGCCCACGGCGCCGATCGGGTCCCCGACGGTGTAGTCCACGAAATTCTCGACCCCCAACTCCCGCAGGAACTCCTCGTGCCGACCCGAGGCGACCGCGACGACCTCTGCGCCCCGCAACCGAGCCAGTTGCACGGCGAAATGTCCCACCCCACCGGCCGCACCGACGACCAGTACCCGCTCACCCGGCGCGACCGCGCCGTATCGGTGGATCTGCTGCCACGCCGTCAGCGCGGCCATCGGCACCGCCGCCGCCTCGATATGGTTGAGCCGCTTCGGTTTCGGAGCGAGATCGGCGACCGGCACGTTCACGTACTCGGCATGCGTGCGGCCGTAGCCCCGACCGCCGAACGGCGGGAACCGTACGAGACCATAGACCTGATCCCCCACCGCCATATCGGTAACCTCCGCGCCCACGGCGACGACCTCGCCCGCGACGTCCGCGCCGGGCACCGAGGGCCGCGCGATCGAGGGCCGGTACTGCGCGGGCAGATCCGCGAACCCGCTGCGCCCGCGCAGATCCGCGGGATTCACCCCGGCGGCGTGCACCCTGACCAATACCTCGCCGGTTCCCGGAGTCGGTCGGTCGATCTCCTCCACCCGCAACACCTCGGGACCACCCGAGGTGAAGACCATTACCGCTCGCATCGTGGACATGCCGAACCACCCTCTCGATCCACCGTCCTGACCGATCGGTCAGGAATGCCCCACCACTATGACGGCAGAGCTGACCGATCGTCAAGGAGACCCGGGTCCGAGCACTTCCCGGAATCACCGGGAGGGTGTCCGTCGAGTGAACCAGCGCAACACTTTTCGCGCCCCTTCCCGAGCAATGTCAGGGTTCGAAGGCGACCTCGGTGAGTCGTTCACTGTCGGCCCACAGTCGCGCGCCCAGCCCGGCATCGTCCGCGCCTTTCGGGAGTTTCGCGGACCCTGGGGGTGCCGGAGGTCTGGTCACGTCCGGCCGAACCGAGGAACTCACTGGGTGTCCAATGCGCCATGCGGGCCACGCCTCGCTTGTTGAATGAACGTTCATTAACTACGCTGACGGCGTGCGCACCAGGAACCCCGAAGCGAAACGGCAACTGTTGTTCGACGCCGCGCTGGCCGAGTTCGCCGAATTCGGTTTGGCCGGAGCACGTATCGATCGGCTGGCCAAGCGCGCGGGATTCAGTGCGGGACTGGTGTATTCGTTCTACAGGGGCAAAGACGAACTCTTCGACGCGGTCTTCGACATGATCGTGGAGATGACGATGGCGACCGTGCCGCTGGACGCGGACCGACTGCCGGAGTACGCCGGTCAACTCTACGACGCCGGGCTGGCTCATCCCGAGGTCGTGCGGTTCCTGATGTGGTATCACCTGCTGCGTGGCGAGTCCGCTCAACGCGCGGCGGTGGCCGAGTCGATGCGCGCGAAGGTCGAGGCGATCGAAGCGGCTCAGCGACGCGGGACGGTGACCACCGCCCAGCCTGCCGCGCATATCCTCGCCCTGGTGCTGACGGTCGCGAACATGTGGCACCAACCGGCCGAAGATGTCGTGCGATTGGTGCCCGAACACCAACGCCGCACCGTCGTGCTGAACGCGGTCGCCACCCTGATCGCGCCTGCCGATGCCTGACATGACACGCGGCCCGAACCTCGCCGCACAACCTGGGCAGATCCCCACACCATGGAGGCACGATGTCTGACCGGAAAGTGATCCTCTTCGGCGCGACCGGCATGATCGGCCGAGGGGTCCTCAACGAGTGCCTCGCGGACGAGCGAGTAGGGCAGGTCCTCGCCGTCGGCCGCAGCACGCTGGGCATCAAGCACGAAAGCCTGCGCGAACTGGTCCAGCCCGATCCCGCCGATCTCTCGGCGATCGCCGACGACCTGCCGGAGTTCGATGCCTGCTTCTTCTGCCTCGGCGTCTCGGCCGTCGGCATGAAAGAAGAGGACTACCGCCGGATCACCTACGACCTGACCATGAGAATCGGTCGCACGCTGGCAGCTGCGAACCCGGAACTGACTTTCATCTACGTCTCCGGGCACGGCACCAACAGCACCGAGAAGGGCCGCTCGATGTGGGCGCGTGTCAAAGGGAAGACCGAAAACGATCTGCTCGCACTTCCGTTCCGCGCGTATATGTTCCGGCCCGGATTCGTCTACCCGACCGACGGCGCGGTCTCCAAAACGCGACTGTACCGCGTCGGGTACGCGATCATCGGACCGTTCATCCCGCTGCTCAGGCGGGTGGCACCGAACATGATCAACAACAATCGTGAAATCGGTCGCGCCATGATCGCCGTCGCGGTCTCCGGGGCGGACAGTCACGTCCTCGGTCCTCGCGAGATCACCGCTCGAGCCACGCCGTGATCTGAACCGTCGACCAGTCGGCAGGTGATCTCCCAACCTGCCGCTCCTCGTACGGATCGCCGCGGGTCGCCTACCGCACGAAATTGTGGCGGTTCAGAATCGTTCTCGTAGTGGGCGGTCGGCGGGAGTACCGCGATAGATGCCGCGGTCGACGAGGCGGGGCACGACCGACCTCGTCGATGAATTCCCGAATGGCCGCCGACCCCGCCGAGAACATCAGGTTGAAGCCACCGACATTACCGTCCTCGTGCCAGGCCGCGAAGTCGTCGACGAGGTCGTCGTAGGTGCCGACGAACTTGCGGTGCGTCGCGCCGCCGCGGCCGACCGCCTGCGCCACGACCTCGCGCACGGTCACGCCCGGACGCTCCTCGATCCAGTTGTAGAGTCCCACGTAGTTGCCGAACGTGCTCTTGATCGTGGCCTCGACGTCTTCCGGGCGCGGCAGCAGATGCGTGGGGAATGGTTCGGCGAGGTCGCCGAGCGGAACTTCGATGCCGAACTGTCCCAACGCGAAAGGCGCGAGGGGTTCCCAATCGACGTAGCTGTCCAGTTCCCGCAGTTTCTCCTCCGCCTCCGCCGTCGTCTGTCCGAGATAGGGAATGAGACCGGGAATCGGTGGAACGGAGCCGGGCGCTCGCCCCTGTTCGACCAGCGCCTTGTCCAACGTCTCGCGGTAGATCGCGGCGCTCGCGCGGGTGGAGGAGTTCGTGAACACCATATCGGCATGTTTGGCGGCGACCCGGATGCCCGATCCCGACCCACCGGCCTGGGCGATCAGCGGCCTGCCCTGTCGGCTGGGCGCGATGTTGAGCGGTCCGCTGACCTGGAACAGGGCGCCCCGGTGATCGATCGGTTCGGCGTAGAAACGGGTGAGGCCGTCGGGATCACGGCGCACCGATCTGTTGTCCCACAACCCACGGAGGACCTGTAGGAACTCGTCGGCGCGGTGATAGCGCGCCTCGCGGTCGAGGTGATTCTCCAGGCTGTAGTTCAGCGCGAACCGGTCGATCACCGAGGTGACCGCGTTGTATCCGGCGCGGCCGTCGGACGCCTGGTCGAGCGAGGCCAGCAACCGAGCAAGGTTGTAGGGGTCGTAGAACGTCGTCGAGGCCGTCGCGATCAGACCGACGTGTTCGGTGTGCTGTGAGATCGCGGTCAGCGCGGTGATCGGCTCCGCCGGTCCCCCGTCGAACGCCGGGGAACCCTGCATGCCGGGAATGTCGCCGACGAACAACGCGGTGAACAGGCCCTCGTCCCCGAATCTGCCGTACTCGAGCAGACGCTCGAACGTGCCACGCTCGGCAATCCCCTGGGCTCGTTCGTATTTGTGGGCGCCCTGGTGCAAGTTGATGTCGTTGGCTACCAGGTTCAAATGCAGATAACGTCGCTCTGCCATCGGGAGGCTCCTGTCCTAGAGATCATCCCAGGGTAAGGGGGCGCTCCCGGCGTGAGATCCCCTCGCTGTCGAATTCGATTGCTGTGGTCGACGGTTTCTGCTGTCCTGTGATCATGGCCTTCCGATACCCGGACGATGTCCCGGTCCTCGCCTCGGGCGAGGTCACGCTGCGCGCGCATCGACAGCAGGATCTCGACGCGATCGTCGAGCAGGCCCGCGACGTCGAGATGGTGCGCTACACGACGGTCCCGCGGCCGTACGGTCGCGATGACGCGCACGACTTCTTACAGCGCGCTGCCAGCGAGTGGGAAAAAGGTACGCCGACCTCGCGCCGCGGATGGGCGATCACCACGTCCGCAGCGGGGGAACAACCGCGATTCCGCGGCACCGTCGACTACCGACCGACCGGGGTGGGCACCGCCACGATCGGATTCGGACTGCATCCGGCCGCACGGGGTGCGGGGCTCATGGGCCGAGCGGTGAGCCTGGTCCTGGATTATGCGTTCACGCACGACGACATCGAGGTAATGCATTGGCAGGCCGTCGTGGGCAATTGGGCCAGTCGCAAGACAGTGTGGAAGTTGGGTTTCCGCCTCGAGGGCACGGTACGCAAACTCCTCGTCCAACCAGGAAGCGCACACGACGGATGGATCGCCACACTGCACCGCGACGATCCTCGCCGCCCGTGCGAACCGTGGCCGACGTGACCAACTGCCACAACAGTTCGACGGCAACGGAGTTCATCGGTACCCCCTCGTATCGTCACGGGTTCGATCACCTGTCACCGCATCTGCCTCGCCCGACGACGACGCCGCGAAACGTTCCCGGATCGCTCAGCCCTGCTCCGGCGCCCGAACCAGCAACGCCGTCGCACGTCGAACCACCGGCAAGACCAGCAGCAGGGTGGGGAAGGCCACCGGCCAGGAAACAGCCCAGGATCGCAACCACAGCATCGGATCGATACCGTCGCTCATCATTGTGCTGATCGCCGACACGATGCAGGTCATCAGAATCGACAGCAGCATCGGCAAAATCACGGTTGCGTACCGGGCGGGAAATTTCGGGAAGGTCATCGCACACTCCGTACAACGTCGAACGAGCCGCCCACCTGATGGCGGACCGGCGCGTTGATTGACGTTGAACGCTTACGGCGACGAATCGCGAAACCGAGCATAGGTCGATCGTTGTCAGCGGGCAAGCGCAAACTCCGACACGCAACGAACCGGTCAGTGAAATACGCTCCGCCACAGCCCACTACGGCACACAGGTGCCGACGGACCCGGTCGCCCACGGCAGGACCCGGCGCTCGGCTCGGCGGCCCGCAGGCGCGCTGCCACGGCCGAACCTGTCCGATGTCGACGGCGACATCGGCGGCACTGCTCCATGGAGATGGGTTCGTGCCGGTGGGTCGTGCAACGTTCACGAGCACTCCGGATTCCCGGAGGCACCGCTACGGTGGCGCCCAGGTGGGTCACGGCGTTGATGGCCTCGAGCGACGCGGAGTGCGCGATTGGAGCCAGATCTGTTGCGGCGCAACAATATTAGGTCGGCACTTCGGCAATCAGGTCTTTGTCCGGCGTTGTCGGCATCCACGCCGGAGCCATCACATCGGAAGCCGAATCGACCCTGCGCCGAGAGGGCTTCCACCACGCTACCCCGTCCCATCGAGAACTCTCCACGGCCGATCGGCGCAGGCCCCCGACGGTGGGGTCGATGGTCATCGACCGCGAATGTCAACGCTGGTTCAGGCGGACCGGGATGGCGCGGTGGCCGTTGACGACGATGCTCGGGATGTGTTCGAGATCGCCGGGATCGGTGGCGAGTTCGATGTCGGGGAATCGCGCGAACAGCGCCGGCAGGGCGATCGCGGCTTCCAGGCGGGCCAACGGTGCGCCGAGGCAGTGGTGCGAGCCGTAGCCGAATGCGAGGTGGTCGCTGTGTGGACGATCGAGATCGATCGCATCCGGATCGGTGTGGACACTCGGGTCACGTCCGGCCCCCGCGAGCGAGGCGAGAATGACTTCGCCCTGAGCGATGCGGACGCCGTCGCCGAGGTCGATATCGGTGACGGCGAAACGAAACGGCATGTGCACGATCGGCGGCTGGACCCTGAGGATCTCCTCCACCAGGTTCGTCCACGGCACCCGCGCGCCCGTCAGGTCCGCACGCAGTCGACAGTCGCCGAGCACGGCGACGATCGCCTGATCCAGCAGGTGGGTGGTGGTTTCGTAGCCGGCGGTGATGATCAGCATCAAGGTGTCGCCGAGTTCGCGCGCGCTGAGCGCTGTCTCGTCCTTCTCGTGCGCGGCCAGCAGTGCGCTGGTGACATCGTCGCCCGGATTCGCTCGTTTGTCGGCGATGAGTTCGTCGAGTACCCGATACAGCGTGACGAAGTTGGCTCCCGCCTGTTCGGGGGTGAGCGTGGTGTCGAGGATGGCCGTGGTGCAGGCGCACAATTCCGCGGCGGGTCCCGGCGCTACGCCCATCAGTTCGCAGATCACCCGGATCGGCACTTCGTCGGCGAAACCCGCACGCAGATCGACGATTTCGTCGACCTGCGGCACGGCGAGCCGGTCGAGCAGATCGGTCGTGATCGCTTCGATGCTCGGGCCCAAAGTCTCGAGGCGACGGCGGGTGAACACCGGCGTCACGATCGCGCGCAGACGCTTGTGGTCGGCGCCGTAGGTGGTCAGCATGCTGCGTACCGCCACCCACGGATACATCACCCAATCGGGGGCGATGTCGCCGTTGACCAGTGCGGGCCAATGCTGTTGGGCGTCCTTGGAGACTCGCGGATCGGTCAGCAGTTTCTTGAGCGTGGCCGCGTCGTTGACCGCCCATGCCTCCACATCGCCCGGTAGCCGGACACGAGCGATCGGGCCTCGGGCGCGCAGGCACGCCAGTTCCTCGGTCCACGCGGAGCCGGTGAGGACGAACGGGTCGTGGGCACGCGCGATCATGAAACCTCCTGTGAGCCGATCACGGCGACGCCGGGAACACGGCGGGAGCGGGTGGGAAGACGACGGGCAACGCGACCACGGCGCGGTGGAACGGCCCCGACCTCCATCGGGGCACTTCGTCGGGCGGCAGCCGAAGATCGGGAAGGACGTCGAAAAGCTGGTCGATGGCGCGCTGGACGATGATTCCGGCGATGTCCTGCGCCGGGCACGCGTGCGGTCCCGCACCCCACGACAGGTGGGAGCGGTTGCCCCACCGGTCGATCACGTCGAACCCCCTGGTGGGTTCGAGGGCGGGATCGGAGTTGCAGGCGGCCATGCTGATCACCACCGGCTCGTCGGCCGGAAGCCAGACGTCATCGATCAGTTGGGGTTGACGCGGGTAGGTGATGCAGAAATTCGGCAGCGGGGTGTCGGTGAACAGAACCTCGTCGATCGCGTCCCTGGTCACCAGGGAACCACCGTGCAGCCCGCCGGCGAATCGTTCGTCGGTCAGCGCGATGAGTACCGCGTTGGTGATGAGATTGCAGGTGGTCTCGGTACCCGGCCCCAGCAGCAACGCCGTCTGCTCGACGACCTCGATATCGTCGAGGCCGTGCTCGTGCTGGATCAGCCTCGACATCATGTCCTGGGCGGGATGGGCGCGTTTGCTCGTGACGGCTTCGTACAGGGCCGCCCCGAACCGTTCGCCCGCTTCGGGGACACCGTCCATCATGGCGGCCATCTCGGCCCATACCTGGTGGGCTTGGCGGGTGGTGAGGCCGAGTAGTTCGCACATCACCCGAACGGTGAGCGGCAGCGCGTACTGCGCACGCAGATCCGCGCTGCCCGCCGCGTGAAACTCGCCGATGAGACTTTCCGCGGCCCGCTCGACGGCTTGCTCCACCTTGAACCGGTCCGTCTCGGCGAGAGCCGCCTTGATCGTCGCGCGATAGCGGCTGTGCTCCACTCCAGCGCATCGCAAGGCGTTGCGGCGCCCCCGCAAGACCTCGAAAACCGGGCTGTCCGCACGAGCGGTCTTTTCCCACCTGGTCGGATCGGCGGGAAAATGTTCGGGGTCGTTGAGAATTCGCACCGCGGCCTGCCATTCGACCACCAAGGTGGCCGCCACACCCGGGGCAAGCCATACCGGCGCGATGGAACCGTACGTCTCCCGCATGTATCGGTAGCCTTCATGCGGCGCGGAGGCGAACCGCTCCGAGAACAGCGACACCCGCGACTGCGCGGTCCCCGTGGGCCCCGCGTCGCTACGCCGCGATACCGGCAGCACGGCCACCCACCTCTGCCGATGCGGATCTGTTGGGCGACAACAGTTCCAGACGTGTCATATTCGAATGCCCAAGTTCTCGAACCGGATCGATGACAGACGACATCCACCCGTCCGGATCCGCCCGCCACGGTAGTTCGTGTGCCACCCCCACATCTACCCCCGAGAGGGTCGACGGCGGTGACGGAAATCGGGCGATCAGAGCCAAAACACGACCTCGTTCGAGTGTTGATCTGCACGTGGTATCGGCAAACACAGTACGGCACAGATCATTTCCAGCGCACCGACTTCGGCGATCGCACCGGTCACTACCCGGCGGGGGCGTGCCACGAGATCGCCGCCCGAGTTCCGTGGTGTCGCCGTCGACACTCCGATCGGCACCGCGGGTTTCGTTCGGCCCGCATCTATCCGGGGCGAGGTAGCGGCAAGGGCGGTATCGTTCCCGACATGTCCGCTGCGTCCGTCCTGGCTGCGCGTCTGCGCGGCGCGATGACGGGCGCGGTGTCGGGCGGGGCGGCCCTCGCCGCACACGGCATCGGCGGCGGGATGGTCCCGACCGACAGCGCCCTGGTACTGCTGGTGGCAGGATGCACGGCGGTCGGTGTCACGGGGGCCCGGCCGGCGGGACGTCGGATGCCGGTACTGGTCGCCCAACTCGGTGCGGGCCAAATGCTCGGTCATCTCGTGTTGGCCATGACCTCACAGCACACCCACCCGATCGCGTTGACACCGGCGATGTTGTTCAGCCACCTCGTGTTCGCCGTCACCGTCGGTATCACCTTGGGCGTCGCCGAACACTTGGCACGGGCGGCGCTGTTGTCGGTGCGCCGGTGGCTGGTGCTGCTCGCCCACGACATCGGAACCCTCCCCGAGCCCGTACGTTTCGCCGTGTCAGCACGCAATCCGGCCGCGCCCGGCGGACTTCTGCTGAGTTCGGGATCGGGTAACCGCGGACCGCCGGTGACCACGGCCGTCCTGTGAGACGGTCCGGGTAGGTCGGAAGTTCCCGCGCCGGAAGGTAGTGCTGCTTTCTACCGGAGGACGCGGTGCGGCCGACGTTCTCGCACGCGTTCGACGGCCGCCTTCGGCTGCCGAACGGCTTATCCATCGCGCGCCGATATTCGCGCCGATCATGATCAACCGATCGGTCCCGGAGCGTGGCGTGGACGTGTTCGTGGTGGCGGCCACGTGATGCCGCCGATGTCGACTCCGGCCAAGCGCCGGAGGGACTGCCAGTTCCCTGTGCCGTGAGAGAGCTATATCTTCATGTCTTCCACAACCGCCGGTGTCGGCGACTCGCCGCAACCATCCGTCGACGGCGCCGATCGCGCCCGGTCGGTGACAACCGTGCCAACCACCACCGATACAGCGGCAGCCGATCCATCCGAGGCGCCTGCCCCCGCATCCTCGACGAGGAACTCCACGGCCGCGCGTAGCTGGCGGCCTCTGATCCTGCGACTGCATTTCTACGCGGTGTGCTGGTCGCACCGTTCATCCTGATCGCGGCGGTCACAGGCGGGCTGTACGCGCTGTCGCCGGTCATCGAGAAGCTGATCTATGCCGATCTGCTCACCGTCGAATCCGCCGGTGCCGCACCGCTGCCGCTTTCGCAGCAGGTGGCCGCGGCTCGAGCTGCCAACCCGGACCTGCACGTCAGCGCGGTTCTTCCCGCCGCGTCCTCGACAGCGACGACGCGGGTGCATTTCACCGACCCCACCCTGGGTGCGGAGGAACTGAAGGCGGTGTTCGTCGACCCCTACACCGGCACGGTGTTGGGTAGTGAGACCTCGTGGTTCGGGTCGCTGCCGTTCAGCACCTGGGTCGATGTCCTGCACCGCGATCTGCACCTGGGAGAGTTCGGCAACCTCTACAGCGAACTCGCCGCGTCCTGGCTGTGGGTCGTGGTCCTGGGCGGATTGTTGCTGTGGTGGGTGAAATTCCGCACCGACCGTGTCCGTGGCCGACGTGCCCGTCTGATCGGCGTCGACCGGTCGGTGCAGGGCCGCGCACGCACGCTGAACTGGCACGGCGCGACCGGTGTGTGGATCGCGGCGGCGCTGCTGTTCCTGTCGGCAACCGGTATCACCTGGTCGCCGTACGCGGGTGAACACGTCACCGACCTGCGCGCGGCGATGTCCTGGCAGCGCCCCCAACTCGACACCGACCTGACCGGTGCCGCCGCCGCGACCGACGGCGCGCACGATGGACACGGTGGAATGCACACGGAGCCGGTCGATATCGCCGGTGTCGACCTCGACCACGTCGTCTCCGTCGCGGACCGGGCCGGAGTCGCGGCTCCGGTCGAGATCACCGTGCCCACCGAGCCCGGTCAGGCCATCGGCGTGGCCGAAGCCGCGAAAGCCTATCGGCTGACCACTGATTCGGCCGCGATCGATCCGGCCACGATGCAGGTCACCAGCGCCGTCGACTACCACCGCGACTACTCGCTGATCGCCGAACTCGCCGACTGGGGCATCCGCGGGCACATGGGGATCCTGTTCGGCCTGCTCAACCAACTCCTGCTCTTGGCGGTGGCGCTCGTATCGATCACGGTGATCGTGCGCGGCTACCGCATGTGGTGGCAACGCCGCCCCACCCGGGGTGCCGCGTGGGCCCTGGGACGGCCACCACTGCGCGGCGGCATCGCCCAGGCCCCGCTCGCAGGCATTCTCGTGCCGGCCGTACTCGCGGTCGCGGTCGGGTGGTTCCTGCCGCTGCTCGGGGTGACATTGCTCGGGTTCCTGGCGATCGACCTGATCATCGGCGCTCTCGGACGCCGCTCCGCGCGACGACGGCCGTCACCGCCACAACACTGACACTGATCGGCGGGGCAGGTCGGCGGCACAGTCGGCCTGTGGAGGTCCACACCATCGAGTCGGGTACCGACTATCACCGACACGGTGGTGTGAACCAGCACCCCGATCGGCGCTCAACCAGCTGCCGCCGCCGATACCCGCTGGTCCGGGAATCCCGATGGAGCCCGGTGAGCCGCTCGATCTGCGCTTCGAATTCCTGCTGCCCACCGCGCTCATCAACTCCGGGCGCGTCTTCTCGGTCGCGATGGCATCGCCGAGTTGGTCTGCCGCAGGGTCCGGTCAGCGGAAGATCGCCAACGCCCACATCAACAGGAACGTCGAGCTTTGCCGAGCTTCACCTCACCGACCGTATCGATGGCAAAAGTCCTGTGTGCCTTCAGTTCACCCGTGTAGAAGTTCGCGTACACGATGGCGTCGGCTTTCTCCACCTGCTCGACGACCTTGCGCACCGAGGTGATCAGCTGCTCCTGGACCATTCCGCTCACCGGGTGAGGTTTTCGACGTCGACCGGCTCGATGCCCTCCTCCGGCGGCAGGGCGAAACCGAAAACCTGGCTGTAGAAACTCAATTCGGCATCGAGGGCGCGGCGGATGTTCTCTGCTCGACGGAAGCCGTGTTGTTCGCCGTCGAAGACCAGGTAGGCCACCGGGATCCGCTGGGTTCGAAGCGCGTCGACGATCATCTGCGACTGGTTCGGCGGCACCACCGGATCTTCGCTGCCTTGCAGGACGATCAGGGGACTGCGGAAGCGGTCGACGTGGTGGATCGGCGATCGGTCACGATAGACGTCGCGTTCGGCCGGATATTCGCCGATCAGACCGTCGAGGTAGCGGCTCTCGAACTTGTGTGTCTCGGCCGCGAGCGCCTCGAGATCCGCGACGCCGTAATGATCGGCACCCGCGGTGAAGGGACTATCGGTCCTGGTCAGGGCTGCCAAGGTCGTGAAGCCTCCGGCCGAACCGCCGCGGATCGCCAGCCGGTGCGGGTCCACGCGACCGTGTTCGCCCAGCCAGCGGGCCGCGGCGATGCAGTCGGCGACATCCACGACGCCCCACGCGCCTTTGAGTAGATCACGGTAGGCCCGGCCGTATCCGGTTGATCCGCCGTAGTTGACATCCACTACCGCGAATCCCCGGCTGGTCCAGTACTGGATGCTCGGCGACAGAACGGGCAGCGCGTGGGAGGTCGGGCCGCCGTGAATCACGACAAGCAGCGGCGGCAACTCTCCACTCGGCCCGCCGTAACCACTGCGCACGGGCGGGTAGAACAGCGCGTGCGCGGTCCGCCGCACACCGGAACCGTCCTCCGAGGGGAAGGCGATCGGCTCCGGGACGGAGATCTCCGCGACGCCGAGAGCGATCTCACGCGGCGCACGCAGCGTTTCGACTCGTGGTGCGGAGACACCGAATTCGATGCGGTAGACGCCGAATTCGGCGGTGGGCGTACCCGCCACCACGACTATGGAATCCGAACCGGCACGCTCGACCGCCGTGATCACGGAGAAGGGGAGGTCGAGATCGATCACCGACCCGTCCGCGCGGCGCATCCCGAGGCCGTCGTAGCCGTCGCGCCACCGCGCGAACACGATGTCGCCGTCATCGAGTACCGCGTAACGTGCCGAGCCCAGTTGCCAAGCGGGAATGCCGATCTCGGCGTCCAGTTCGCTCACCGGAGCGACCGCGCCGCCGCGAGTCCAGCGGTAGAGATTCCACCACCCGCTGCGATCGGACAGGAACAGCAGCGAGCCGTCGGACTGCCAGCGCGGTTCCAGCACCGACTCCCCCGGGCCACCCGCGACGACAGTGTCGGTCGAGGTCGCGAGATCACGCACCCGCAGGAGGGTGTCGTCCCACGGCATGGAGGGGTGATCCCACGACAAGAACGCCAGCGAAGCACCGTCCGGGCTCAGTCGAGGCGCGGCGACGAAATCCGGGCCGCTCACCAGGACCTCCGGCTCCGAGGAGGGGTCGGCGCGCAGACGCACGATCTCGTTGCGGACATCGACAGCCCCGCGACCGTCGGCAGGGTGGCGTTCGCGGACCGCCACGACGCCGTCGCGGGCGAATACCCCGTCCGCGTACCGGTCACCGCGCGGCACGGCGGGAATCGGAGTCCAGGCAACGGGCACTCCCCCTGGCTCGAGCCGGTACACCCGCTGGTCGTCCCAGTTGGTGAACCAGACCACGCCGTCGGCGACCCACCAGGCCGCACCGCCGTATTCGTGGACCGCGGTCCGCGCGTCCATTCCCTCCGGAAGCAGATCGGTACCGGTGCCGTCGGCACCGCGGCGCACGATCTGGGTACGGCCGCCCTCGGTGGGACGCCCCTCCGACCAGTAGACGTCGGCCCCGTCCACCCGCACCTCCGACAACCGCACCGCGACGGAGACGACGGATTCGGACGTGACGGGAGTCGGCCAGGATCCGAACGGCAACTCGGTAATGGTCACCGGACAAGGCTAGTCGTCGGCGCGGCGACCCTGGAGGAGCCCAGCTGGATTCCCGAGTTCGATCTGTCGGGCGGATCGGTTCGCTCGTGGGCCGTTCAGGCCGGACCGCCACGGGGTGAGCGGCGCACGTGCGCGGTATACCGGGCTTTGATGTCGGCGGAGGCCTCGGCCTGCGATGACGCCTCACGGCTGTCGGATTCACGCCAGGGCCGGGCACCGAGAACCTCGTGCGCGGCCCGGACCCGCAGTAGCGCGGGGCGCGTCGCCGTCTCGAGCACGGCTTGCCGGGAAGCCGCTCGTATCGCCGGGCTGATCCGGCGTAGCTGGAGCGGGTCGAAGATGGCCAGTACCGGGATCGGGCTGGCCGGAGGGTTGGCTCCGACCGCGACGTGACCGGCATTGCTCAACAGGAACATGACGTCCTCAGCGGGCGCGTCCATCGCAGCCTGTTCCCACCGCTGCTCCCGATGCCACGCCGACAACGCGCGCGCCACCTCTTCCTGATCGGCCGCACCCACGCTCCGCACATACGGCACCACCACATCCCAGTACTGGTCCTCGGCCTCGAGGATCGCTCGGTCGACGGTATCGAGCAGCCCGGGCACCGATTCGCCCGGAACGACGATGCCGACCGGATCACCCTCGACATCACCGACCCGGACGGTTACGCATCCTTGCGAACTGCCCACCTCGACACGATCGACGACCAGCATCGTCCGGAACAGGCCCCGACCTGCCCGATTGCCCGCCCTGTCACGCTTCCCACCATCGCCCACCACCCGCGCATCCCTTCGGACAACCAGCACTGAACGACGAAGCGCCGAAGCACTGTCGACAGCACCAACGATACTCCCGCTTCGACCGCGATCAGGCTCAGCCGATCTGCCGTGGTTGAAACCTCTTTGGCGACAGTCTCATTCGAACCGGAGTGCGGCGCGGAGGCGAACAGCGTCGGTATGACGCTGTTCGCCCCGTTCGGTACGCCGTCCGGTCCCTATCCGACAGGAACCTCGAACTGCATGGCCCGATAGGGCCACCCCTCGTCGGTCTTCCACTGGGACACCAGCAATTGCAGTCCGTCATCGAGCGTGGATCCCGGAACGATGCTCGGCCCGTACAGTTGCGCGACCTTCCCGTCACCTTCCTCGCCCCATGCCGAACCTCGCAACGGGCGCACGCACATCTCGCCGAACTTCTCGGCAGACGGCTCGTGTTCGAGGGCCGGTGTGGGCGGATTCCCCCAATTCCATTGTCCATCACGTGAACCCCAACCGATATAGGCATCGGGTTCGGTGATCCGGTCCTCGCGGACGCGGCGCAGGATGATGCCCTTGTCGCGCTGGAATCCGGTGGAGAAGACGTAGACCCACGCCCTCGACCACATCGACAGGGTGCCGCCGTCGCTTGTTCGCGACACCTGCCTGGCCGGAACTCCGTCGGAGATCCTCGATCAGTTGAGTGAATGGCGCGACCACGGTGTTCGATATGCCGTCATTCTGAATCTCAGCCCGGTCCACCCCGAACTCCGTGTCGGCCTCAGTTCTTCACTCCCCCTCGTGCAACTTCTCCGCGGCATGCGACGGCTCTGACAGCCGTCGGGGCGCGTGCGCGGACGTTGCTCAGATGCCGTCGACGGCGACGATTCGGAAGCTCGTGGGCGTGCCCGACCCCATAGGCCCGCCGCGGTCGAATTGGGAGGCGACGACCAGTGTGCGGTCGGCGAGCCGGACAAGGGTGGTCGGGATGTTCAAAGCGGGGTCGGTGAGCGCGTCGGTGCGGGTCGCGGTTGCGCCGTTGTCCGTGATCGACCATCGGCTGATCGTGTTGAGCGTGTTCTGGGCCGCCCATAGCGTGTTGTCTTGTAGTTCCAGGCCGTCGCCGTGGGTGAGGTCGCCGCCACGCAGCACGACCTTGTGGATCGGAATGACGGCGTCGGGCGTCAGGGTGATGCGGTACAGCTCACCGGGGATCATGTCGACGACGAGTAGGTAGTCCCCGGCGGGGTCGACCACGATCCCGTTGAGGTTGAACGCGCCGGGATCACGGGGCGTCAGCATTCCACTCAGGTCGAATCCCACCGGCAGATCGGTTCGGGTGCCGTGTGTGATGGTCTCGTCCAGTTGTCGCGGGGTGACCCGGTAGACGACACCGCGGACCGAGTCGGTCAGATAGGCGGTGCCGTCGGTAGCGATGGCGAGATCGTTCACGAAACGTGGGGCCGATCCCGGAACGTCGAAGCGGGCGAGCAGGGCGTGGCTGGTGATGTCGTAGACGGTGACGCCCGCGGTCGAGTCGGTCACCCACAGCCGACCGGCGCGATCGACCTCCAGCCCGTTGGCGGTGTGACGGCCGTCGGCGCCTTCGGGCAAGAAGACTTCGGCCGTGGTTGCCGCAGAGGTCGCACGGTAGATCGCGCCGGTGCTGTAGGAACCGACGTAGGTGTCCCCGGTCCGGGGATCGGCGGCGATGCCCTCGGGATACACGCGATCGCCGGGTAGCTCGTAGGCGGTTTCGATCGGCTCGTGGGCAGCGTCCGAGCCGCAGGCGGCGGCCAGGACCGTGAAAGTCGTTGCGGCGGAGAGGGCGAAGCGATGACGGAAGCGCGTGTGGAACATGGTCCTGCCTCGGTTGGCTCGAGTACATATGAGGTCATCTCTAAAATAGAGCTCTAAGTTATATTAGAGCTCTAATGCACGTCAAGAGTCGAATGACAGGGCGGGCAGATACGATGCGTTCATGACGTCCATGCCACCCTCGGAGCGCCTCGGGTCCTACATCAAACGCGCTGAACAGGCACTCACGGTGGCCAAGAACGCGGCGTTGAAGCCGGCGGGCGTCACCGTGCCGCAGTATTCGGCCCTACTGTTTCTCACCGGGAATCCGGGTATCTCGGCCGCCGCGTTGGCCCGGCTGTGCGGTGTCACCCCGCCGACCATGAACACGATCCTGAACAATCTGCAAGAGCGGGGTCTCATCGAACGCAGCCAGCACGAGTGGCACCGCAATGTACTCGAGACCCGCCTCACCGAACGCGGCGCGGAGGTCATGCGGGACGCGGATGTGCGTGCGATCCGCGTGGAGCGTGCCGTGGGTGCGGCCTTCACCGACGAGGAGCGTGCCACCCTTCAGGACCTACTGACTCGTTGCGCCGATGCTTTCGACGGTATTCGCGCCGAGACGGCCGCAGACCCGAAACCTGGTTAGGCCGGCGGGATTTCAGCAAGGCCGCGATCGTGATGAACCCGCCGGAGCGTGCGTGAGCGAGAAACCCGAGCGGTACGCGGTGTACGACGTACTCGTCGGCAATACGACCGGACTCGGGATATCCCGAAGGGGGACCCGCCAACCGACTCGAGGTATTCACGACGGATCCGATACCGCGAACGACCGCGGTATCGACCTGATAGAGATCAGTTCCCGGCGGGGCACGGCGACGGCCGAATCACCCTGAACCGATCGGAGAGCATTCCCCGCCGACTTGCTCGGCCCGCGTGTGAGTCGGCTGGAACGTGCACCGTGAGCTGGTTCCATATCCGCGGCGCGGCGGTGACGCGGGGGTTGTTGGACGACCGGACCGCACGGCGACCCGATGATGTGGGCCGTTTCGGCGGAACGGCAGCGGTTTCGTGTTTCAAGCGAAGTCGAAAATCGGTGGCAGCACGACGATCACGGCGACGGCCCACGCACCGTAGACCGGCACGTACCGGGTCTGCCAACGTTCGACGTCGACGAACCCGCGCCGACCACGGACGAACCCGAAGCCCAGCCGCGCCGACCACACCAGATTCACCAGCAGCACCAGGTTCATGCCGAGTGCCACCGTCTTGTTCGGGGTGAAGCCGAATTCCGCGATACGTGAGAGCATCGCGGCCAGCATCACCACGTCGACGGCGAGGGCGCTGAGGATCAGGACCAGTTGCAGCCGGTCGAAGGTGTCGGGTGAGGCCAGCGGATCGCGCGCGGAGATCGCGTACAACAGCAATCCGAGCACCACCACGAGGATCAGGTCCATCAGGATCAGCAGATTGCGGTCGATGTCGATCACGCTGCGGTTGGTCGCGAACGCCACCAGCAGCGCCGACAACATCACGATGGTGAGCGGAGTGAACACCCGCGTGAGTACCGGGGCGATGTTCTCCACCACGTTCTGCTTGGCCTCGACCAGCCACGCCGCGACGATCACCGCACCCGCGACACCGAAGGGCACCACCCAGTCTTCGATGACCCATTCGATGTCGACGTCGAGCGTGTCGAACGCGCCCACCGTCAGCCCCGTCAGGACGCCGCCGCCGAAGGCCAGCAGGGTGAGGTAGACGATCCATTCGCCGGTGAATCGGACGAAATCCATTCGGCGACGGTCGGATCGCCACTGCCCGCCGACGTAGGCGAGACCGACCACGAACCACAACGCGATCGGCGCGTGGATCGCGGCGATGACCTCGGTCGAGCCATCCGGGTCGAAGGGAAAAACGTTCAGTACGACGGCCGCGAGCGCGAACGGCACCAGCAACCCAGCGGCGACACGCGGCGACACCTGCCGCTTCCACGCGAAATATCCAGCGACAAAAGGTAATACGAACAGGCTGACATTGCGCGCTACCGCGGCACCATCGAGTACCGCGAGGCCGACCTTCAACGTCAGCGCCGCGACGACGGCCAGGGCGAGCACGACGATCAACTCACGCTTGGGACGGTCGGCCTCACCTTCGGGTTCGGTCGGCAGCAGTACCAGTTGTTTCCACAGCCGATCGGAATGTTCGCGCGCGAACTCGCGCGAGATCGAGTCCACGCTGCCCATCCGTTTGACCGCGACCAGGAACGCCTCGTCGGATGCCAGCCCCACGCCGGTGAGGTCGGAAACCCGCTCGCGCAGATGGTCTTCCATCTCCTCGATGTCGGCGGCCGATATCGCACGATGCCGCTGGACATATCCCCGCCACTGCCCGATCTGCGCTTCCAGCTCGGCATCGGTACCCATCACGCCCACCCCTTCGCCACTGCCGACGGCTGCTCGACACTGCGCCAGACCTGCCCGAGCGCGTCGGCCACGACCGCCCATTGCGTGCGGCGTTCGGCGAACGCGGCCCGGCCCGAATCGGTGATCGCATAGTGTTTGCGCCGCCGCCCACTGTCGGCGGACTGCCAACTGGACGTCACATAGCCCAGCCGTTCCAGCCGGTGCAGCAGTGGATAGAGCATTCCGTCGGTCCATTGCATACGCCCGCCGGACAACTCGTTGACGCGTTTGAGAATGGCGTACCCGTAGGAATCGCCGTCGGCGAGTATCCCGAGCACCAGCGGCGTCGCCGATGCCGCTACCAAGTCTTTGTCGATATGCACCGGACTCCGATACCTAGATCTACTATGTATCGACGTTAGCAGACACGACCACGCGGACCACAGAACCGGTTCCAGTACGAGGTCACCGGTTTCGACGCCAAGGCCTGCACTGGCCGTCGCGGCACTGCTGGACTGCCTGATCACCGATTCCGGTCGCTCGAAGCCGGGTTTGGACCGCTCAAACGCGGCGTTCAGGTGCTGTTGATGCCGAGCGGCGCATTGACGGCGATGACAACACGATCAGCCGACCGCTGCGCGGTTCGGAATTGCGAGCATCGTGAAGATGACTTCCACGAAGCCCGCCGGGGTGACGTCACCGAGAGAGAGTCTCGCTCGGGACCGGGAATTGCCCCTCGGAAGTCACGCCGACGCTGCGATACACGGTCCGGCGGTCACGATGTCACCGAGGACTGGCCTTCGAGCGAATCCCCTTGTGCGGTGCTGATTTCGGGCCAGACTGTGGGGCAACACCAGCGTGGCCGGTATGCGGGCCGGCCGCACCGCGGGGGTGCATTGCTCTATTCTGAGCCGAACGCGCGCCGGGACGGGCAGCGCCGGAGGGGGAGAACAGTGGCGTATCAGCAGTATCCGGGGGCCTACGGTCCGAATCCCGGTGGCAATTCGGCCCCGGCGCCCAGCGGTGCCACCGCGATCATCGCGGGCGTGTCGGCGTGTCTCGGGGTGCTGGGCAATCTCGGCGGCGCGGTGGTTCTTCTCGTGATCGGCGTCGCCCGTGGCGGTGTGGAATTCGCGGGAATCGATCTGCTCGACCTACTCCGCTATCGCGGCTACTACACCTTCCCCTCCGTGGTCGCCGTGGCTGTCGGGGTCGGCCACATCATCACCGCGATCGTTCTCGCCGTCGGCGCGATCATGTTGTTCAATCGCAAGGCGTCGGGCCGCGCGCTGGCCGTCGCGGGCTGCGCGGGGACGATCCTGTGGAGGATCGTCGGCGTGATCGGAATAGTGCGCATTATCGGCCCCGAAGAGGTCGGCCCCGTACTCGGCGGAGAAGGCGCACTGGTGTCGGTGATCTTCCCGATCGCGACGATGATTCTGGCCCTGGTGCCCGCGACGTCCAAATGGTTGGCCTACCGACCGTCGTCTGCGCGCCCCGGCTATCCGCCGCCCGGTCGACCCCAGCCCGGATTCGCGCCACCGTACAACCCGCATTTCGGTACGCCGCAGTTCGGTACGCCGCAGCCCGGCTATCCGCAGCAGCCCTACAGCGGCCAGGCCGCTCCCGTCTATGGCCCGCCGTCCGGCGTGCCGCAACCCGCCCCGGCCTATCCGTCGGCGCCAGATCCGCTGGCCGAATCCCCGGAAAGCTGGCGACAACAGGGTGGTTGGTGATTTCGCAATCGCGTCGCGAGGAATTTCCGGTCGGACGGAACAGGTGACCTGCGCCTAACCAAGCCGGAGTAGTGGCCACCGATGCCGACGGCAGATTTAGGCAGTTCCTGCTCCACGATCAGTTCGACCTCTTCATCGGTCGGATTCGACAACAGATGCGTGGTCGGTGTCGACAGGCCGTGTCCGGAGGTTCCGGGGAGCGTTCAGCCCTCGCCGTCGAGGGTCAGCACGACCAGTGGAATCGGCCGGTCGACCTTGGACTGGAAGTCCGCCAGCAGCGGGTTGTCGGCCAGCACCCACGCCGCGAACTCGATGTAGTCCTCGGCTTCGAGCACCGTGCCGGTCGCCCGGTAGGTCTTGTCACGGAGTTCGATGGTGACCTGCGGATTCGCCTTGATGTTGTACCACCAGGCGGGGTACTTGTCCTCGATGAACGAGCTCACGTACATGGTGTCGTCCCGGTACAGGGGGCCCAGCGGAGTCGTGTGCCGCTTGCCGCTCTTGGCTCCGATGGTGGTGAGCAGGATGAGGTCCCCGCCCGCGTAAGCGCCACCCACCTTGCCCGAGTTCTCCCGGAACTCCTTGATCACATCATCATTCCAATCGGCGATGCCGCCGTCCTGGTCCCACGCCTGGTTCCACGGCGCGTCCGGATCGTTGTAGTCGGTGATGTCGGCCTGATCCAGCTGTCCCGCAGTCGATTCCGTTTGGCTCATGATTCGAGTATGCGGAGGAGATAGGACAGTTGACGTCCTAACTGCACCGAGATCTCGAGACAATTCGCAAGCCAACCCCCCGTCGCGTCAGCCGGCCCAAAGCCGGCGAGATCGATGATGTCGTCGAGCTCTGCCGCTTCGGCGCTGACCAGGACTTTCGCCGCTGACCGCCGATGTATTCGGTTGTCCCGGGCAAGACGGGCGTATTACGTTCGCATGTATGCCTGCCGACGCACCGACCATTCTGGCCACCAGCGGAGGAATTGGTGCCGGACAACGCACCCGATTCACGTTCACCCCTTTGACGGACTTCGCCGTGGAACTGTCGGGAGTTTCGGGTCGGGCGCCGCGGATATGTCTGCTCGCAACGGCGATGGGTGACGACAAGGCTGCGCTGCATTACCTGACCGAGGCGGCGCAGAGCCGTGGATTCGTGGCGTCGCACGTGTCGTTGTTCCCGATGCCCTCGGTCGAAGACATCACCGCTCACCTGTTGGAACAAGACGTGGTGTGGGTGTTCGGTGGCAGCGTCGCGGGCCTGCTGGCGATGTGGCGTTTGCACGGGGTCGACCGCGCGCTGCGGACGGTGTGGCAGGCCGGCGTGGTGTTGACGGGAATCTCCGCCGGGTCGATCTGTTGGCACGCGGGCGGAACCACCGATTCGTTCGGTCCTCGACTGGAACCGGTCACCAACGGACTGGCTTTCGTGCCGTACGCCAACGGCGTGCATTACGACTCCGAAGCCCAGCGCCGCCCCTTGCTGCACGAACTCGTCGGCGCTGGCGTGATACCAGCGGCGTACGCCACCGATGACAGTGCCGGATTGCTGTATCGCGGAACCGACTTCATCGAAGCGGTCGCCGAAAACGCAGATGCCGGGGCATATTTCGTCGAGGCCCATGACCGCACCGCGATGGAGACGGCTCTCGACGTTCGACGGCTCTGACAACGACAGCGATCTGCTCGTCGATATCGTGGCGGATTTCCCGCACTGTCCCGGGGAACCCGGATAGACATCGACGAATCCATTCATAGGTCGATGTATAAATTCCCACGCGATTTCATCAGTGAATCTCGAAAGTCAACCACCGACTCGTCCGCTTATCCAACCGTCGATGTACGGCGATAGCCCGCCGATGCGTTCAGCACGGCGAAGTCCGCAGTGGTTCGCCGTCAGGGGGCTTTCGCGCGGAACGTAGCAGTACCACGTAATACGCTGGCGGGGTGTACGTTCCATGCTCGGTCTTCCGGCGGACTCCACTGGAACGCGCCGATCAGCAGCTCGCGTGGGATCGGGCCGATCAGTGGTTCTTCGCGGCCGGCGCCTGCCACATCCTGGCGTACGCGTTTCTCGAGGCCCATCCCGAGGGGTGGACCGCAGTAGGTCTGTGGCCCGAGGACCGGCCCGACCCGTCTCACGTGTACGTGACCGACGGCACCTGGGCGTTCGATTCTTGCGGTTGGACACTCGAAGCCGAACTGATCGAGGTGTCGCGGGCAGCCGAGCCCCACGCCGACTATCGGCCGCGGCCGCTGCACATGGATCTCGACGAGCTCTGCGCCCGCCACTGGCACAGAACCCGCGCCGAGTTCGCCCACGACCCATGGCCCCGAGCCCACCACTACCTGACACGCTTCGCCGATCCACGCCCGACGCCGCCGGTTCGGCTGTGTGAGTTCGGCCGGGGTGGTGGCCCGTTCCGATCGCCGAGAGCGCGATGACGCCGCACGCGGTCGGACCGACTGTGGAGGCGTTCACGCCGACCGCGTAGACGGCCGCTCGCCGGGACAGGGTTGGGACACGACCGCGAGATCGCGTGCGCCGATTTGCTCGTGCCCCGCGTCCGGCTGGTGTGCTCCGCCTGGATCAGTCTTACCGAGATGCGAGGCCGTGTCGCCTCGCGCGGTACAGCTGCACGAACATGGACACGCCGGTGATCAGGAGCACAGCCAGGGGAATCAGTGGCAGGTAGGAGACCCAGACGATGGGGTCGGCGGGGGCGAGGGCAACGAAGGTGGCCAGGATCGTGAGAACGAAGACGATCCCCGACCAGCGGTGCACCTGTCCGAGAAGCGAAACGGGTTGGTCTTCGGCGCCCTCGCTCTTTCGGCGGCGCACGGTCGAATAGGTGATCGCGAGCAGGACGATCCCGGAGAACAGAAGCAAGGCCAGCGGGGCCAGCGGCAGGTAGGAGAACCACTCCGGCCCTCCCGCCGCCAACGCGACGACGGTGACGGCGATACTCGCCACGAAGACGACAGCGATCCAGCGGTGGATCTGCCGGGTCGGCTTGCTCCAGGTCATCGAGATCTCCTCTGTGTGTTTTGTGCGGCCCGTGCGCGGTGGGACACCGGATGAGCCTCGGTGTCGATGACGCTAGTGACGACCTGGCGACCAGCGCTTCTCGATTCCTGACCGTTGCGGTAACCGGAGACCACAAGGTCGGATGGCAAGTATCGAACGCGTCGCGGCCCACGGCCGCCCCGGCTCGGCCGTACAGAACTCGATGCCCTAGCCTCGCCCAGTCATGGAAATAGCTTCTGACCTGCGGCAGGAATGGCGAAAGGTGCTCTGACCTGCGATAATTCGACTTGCGACAGTTGAATTTCTCGAGGGTCTGGAGCACCTTTCTGGTGAGTGAGTCTATATCGCCGTATCCGCGGCTGGGTATCGATGGTGAAGGTTCGGGCGTGGTGTCACACGCAGGTGCGACGCTACTGCTGCGCACTGCCGAGAAGATCGGGTTGACCGGCGGTTTATCGGAAAAGTTGAGGCCGTGGCGCAAGTCGATGACTATCCACGATCCCGGCAAGATCGTGCTCGATCTGGCGGTCTGCCTCGCGATCGGTGGTGATTGCGCCGCGGATCTGGCGTTGTTGAGGGCCGAACCGGGGGTGTTCGGTTCGGTGGCCTCGGACCCGACCGTGTCGCGCACGATCTCCACTCTGGCGGCCGAGGCGCCGAAAGTGTTGGCTGCTATCGCTTCGGCCCGTGCCGACGCTCGCGCCCGAGCCTGGACCCTGGCCGGATCCGACGCCCCCGATCACCGGATCGGCATCGATACTCCGTTGATCATCGATCTCGATGCCACCCTGACCGACTCGCACTCGGAGAAGCAGGGTGCGGCACCGACATTCAAACGTGGCTTCGGGTTCCATTCACTGTGGTCGTTCATCGACCACGGCCCGGACGGGACCGGGGAACCCGCCGCGGTAATGCTGCGCCCGGGCAACGCCGGTTCCAATACCGCCGCAGACCACAAGCGAGTCCTGTCCGACGCCCTCGCCCAAATGCCATGGCAGCCTTCATGGCGGGTCGGACGGAAGGTATTGGTGCGCACCGATTCCGGTGGTGGAACCCATGAGTTCCTCGACTACTGCCACCGCCGCCGACTGCAATACTCGATCGGGTTCACCCTCACCGACGACATCGTCGAAGCCATGGACACCCACCTCACCGACCGTGACTGGACCCCGGCCTACGATGCCGACGGCCAGGTCCGGCCCGGCGCCTGGGTCGTGGAAGTCACCGGCCTCACCGACCTGTCCGGATGGCCACCGGGCATGCGGCTGATCGTGCGGAAGGAACGCCCCCATCCCGGTGCCCAACTGCGGTTCACCGACCGTGACGGACTCAGGTTGACCGCGTTCGTGACCAATACCCGCCGAGGTCAACTCCCCGATCTGGAACTGCGCCACCGCCGCCGCGCCCGCTGCGAGGACCGCATACGCGCCGCCAAGGACACCGGACTACGGAATCTGCCGTTCCACTCCTTCGACGCCAACCGCATCTGGCTCGCACTCATCGCGCTCGCCCTTGACCTGACCACATGGATGCAAACCCTTGCCCTCCACGACCACCACGCACGCCGCTGGGAACCCAAAACCCTACGGCTACGCGTGTTCTCCGCCGCCGGACGCATCGCCCGTCACGCCCGCAGAACCCGACTCCACCTCGCCCGCCACGCACCCTTCACCGAACTACTCACCACCGCCGCGGCACGCCTGCAACCAGGATGACCAGCCATTCCACCGTCCCGACAACCAAGGAAACCAACCCTCCCGAGGTCCGTGGAACCCGGCAGTCAGCCCGCTGCGCGGGCTGACTGCCGCACCCACAATCGGGAAACTACGATCGAAATACCAATCCGAACCCGCTCAGGCCAGCACGTCAGCCCCACGAAAGATTGAGGCTAGCGATCAGGGTGTCGTCCGACGACCCGGAACGCTTGATCGTCACCAACCGCATCGGCGGCATCATGAACTCGCGCAACGTCAACCGGCGATGGAGCCGAAGGAGAAACTGTGTCCCTTCGAGGAGCGGCCGATCGCGCCACCGCCGCCGCCGAGGCAGGTCGTGCCGCCATAGCTGATAGTGCCGACGTAGCCGTTGGCATCCGACGGCAGGCGTGGCTACCCGGCCGTCCAAAGGCGCGGCCATCATCCGCACCCACGACGTGGCGCCCACTCGCCAGGCGGTCCGGATCGCCGAAGCGGTCAACGCGCCCTTACTCGCGCAACGGTGATCTCGAACGCTCCACCGCGGCCCGCGAATGCCCGGCCGGCAGTCCGCCGCTGCGGTGGGCCAGCAGGTCTGTCCCGGTTGGTTACGCCAGCGGCGTGGTGGGAGTCGATGCTGTCGGTTGAACAGGCGGGCGAAATACGCCGGGTCGGAAAAGCCGGTACACCGGGCGAAAGTTGTTTTGCTGCAGTAGGAGTTGCCGCAGAACAGCCTGCGGACCCGCAACACGATCACCACTTCCCGACCGGAGATCGAGGTATCCGACAATTGACGTCGATACCGGCTGTGGACCCGCCCCGACAGCGTCCCGCAGCCAGAACAGGCGACCGGCTCCTCACCGGCGACGGCCTCGATCCGCACCACCGAGCCCGCCGCACGGATCTCCTCGATCTGCAGACCTTCCAAATGCGGGAACAGAACCCTCATCAGACCAAGATCAGAACACCTGCGACATTATGAACCATCGACCGCCCCTATGCATCCCGAGTCAGGCAATCACCAAGTCTGTGCCAGATCCAACATTGGCTCAGCATTGACAGCCACGCTCAAGCAAACGGCGACAGGAACCGAACTCGGCATCCCTACGTTCAGGTCCATCTCCGGACGAGCCTCTGCCTTGTGACATCCCGACCATTGCCGAGTAGAACTCGGCCTGGTTCGGTATACCTCGACGGGCCTTGAAAGAGACTGTGGCCGTTTCGAACCGCGCGATATGCGGCATTTGCGGATATGTCGAAGAAGGGCCAGTACCTCACCACGATCTCGGCCTGCACCCATGCCGAACTTGTCGGCGGCTGGTCGTAGCGTTCATGGAATGAACTGGAGACCGTGGTTGGAGCTGTGGAGCGAGGAATGGATCGCCAGCAGAGATCCTGATGAGTTGGATCCCGAGGTGGTGCAGCAGCGCTGGCTCGGGTACACCCCGGCCACCGAGGCCGACATCGCCGCGGTCGAGCAGCGCCTCGGCCTGCGGTTGCCACCCTCCTATCGCAGCTTCCTGCTGACCACCGATGGATGGCGCCATGCCGGGGAATTCGTGCAGAAGATGCGCGACACCACCAATCTGGGATGGCTACGTGACCTCGAACCAACCTGGGAGTCCTGGGCCGACCTGATCACTGAGCCACCAGTCGACGCGCCGGGTAACCCGTTCAGCCGCGGACTACTGATCTCGCTGCACGCCGACGTCGGAGTCCTGTTCCTCGACCCGGCCGACCGCGACGAGAACGGCGAATGGGCCGCCTACAGCGTGTTTTCCTGGGGGTCGTTCCCGCAGCGGTATCCCACGTTCACCGCCCTCATGGAATCGAACTACCAAAGCCTTCATCAAATACGTCAGCCGGCGGGCAAAACCCGTGACAACTGGGATCTGGTGGCCGAACAGGCACGAGGCGAAGCCCTTTCCGGGGACATCGACACAGCCATGGCGGCCCTGGAGAAGGCCCAGCATTTCGGCCAGTCACGCGCCACGGTCTTACAAACCCAGCTCCAGATGTTCCTCAGCACCTCTTCCCCCTACGATGCCTGCCGGATCCTTTCACGGGTGCTACCGCTGGCACCCGTTCCGGAGGGATTCTTCACCGGTCCACTGTTCACCGAAGAGTTCGTGCCATGCATGTTCCTGCAACACGCACACAAAGAACCCTGGTATGCCTCCGCGCTCGACCGTGCCCAGATGGTCGACGACCCCGGGGGCGAGATCAAACGTGCCATCGACGGGCACCGGGCACGGGTAGAGCGGCCCGGCTACCAGCTCTCCTACGGCAACCAAGCATTCGACGCCGCGGTACGAAAGGCGCTCGCGCAATACCACTCCGACCCGGCGGCGCTGTGGCATGCGCTCGAGGCCGCGATGGCGCATTGGCAGCCCCGTACGCCAGATCACATCACCCCGGTCGCATTGCTCGCCGACCCGGTGCTGGCGTACAGCCTCACCCCGGAACGCGGGCGCGCGCTGTTGAGCCAACCGCGCAGCGGCCGCTGACCCGGCGAGGCTGACCGAATCGGTTCCTTCATCGGTTGCGTGCGACCGGGCGACAACTCGGTCCTCACGGTGCAGCGCTACGCTCGTGCCGCGACCTGGCAGGAGTTGGTCGACGGCAAATGGAAAGGCCCGCGTCCCAGCAAGCTCGACCCGTTCAAGCCCTACATGCGTCAGCGTTGGGATGTGGGCTGTCGCAACGCTTTGGATCTGCATCGGGGACAACGGCTACCCCGGCAGCTATTCGCTGGTGCGCCGCTACCTGGAACGACACCGCGACAGCCCTGCCCCCATCGGAGCGAGGCCGCCGACGGTCCGACAGGTCACCGGATGGCTCACCCGCCACCCCGACACGCTCGGTGAGGATGATCGTCCACGACTGAAAGCCGTGCTGGAACAGTGCTCCCAGCTACGAGTTGCCGCGAAACACGTCCGTGCTTTCGGTGAAATCGTCACGACGTTGCAGGGGCAACGCCTACCGGACTGGATCACCGCAGTCCGCGCCGACTCCTTGCCCAGCCTGACCTCTTTCGCCAACGGGCTCGAGTCCGACTTCGATGCTGTCGTCGCCGGCCTGACCACGCCCTGGAACTCCGGTCCCGTCGAGGGGCGGGTCAATCAAACATCAAGATGATCAAGAGACAGATGTTCGGCCGGGCGGGACTTCCACTGCTACGCAAACGGGTGCTCCTCACAGCTGCTCAACGATGACATCGCAGCTTTCGGGGGCACGCCCATCACGAAAAGTGGGCCAGATCCGGTACACCGGGATATCTCGCCGATGGACAGGTCGGTGTCGAGCAGCAGTCGACGTGCTTGGGACATACGTCGTTCGGTGATCCATTCCCCGACGGTTCGTCCGGTGCGCCGGCCGACGATGGTGGTCAGGTGGCCGGGAAGTCATGCCGACCGCTTCGGCGACCTCGCGGGTGGAAAGCGCACCGGTGCAGCGCTTGTCGATGATGTCGAAGACCTCCGCGAGCAGCGGCTCGTCGTTGCGTCGCGTCACCTCGCCGTCGCAGCGAGAATGCTGATCAAAGCACACCAACCACAACCACTTTGAGGATAGCCCCTAGTAGTACTTTGTTAGGTTGGGAAGGTGTGGTGGCATAGTGGGCAGGTACCGATCCAGATAGCAAGTGCGCGTTGGATTTCGCGGATGATGCCGTAGAGGGTCAGTTCTGCCCATCGGCTTTTGGGGCGGTCAGCCGCAGCGTGGTGATGAACAGGTGGGCGGCGGTGACGAGGGTGGCGTGGTGGTGCCAGCCGAGCCAGGAGCGGCCTTCGAAGTGGTCGAGTCCGAGGCCGGTTTTGAGTTCGCGGTAGTCGTGTTCGATGCGCCAGCGGATCTTGGCCAGGCGCACGAGTTCGGTGATGGGGGTGTCGATGGGCAGGGTGGAGAGCCAGTAGTCGGTGGGTTCGCCGGCTCCGGTGGGCCATTCGGCCAGCAGCCAGGTTTCGGGCAGGCTGCCGTCGTTGTCGCGGGTGACGTTGCGGTTGGCCGGACGCACCCGCAGCGCCAGGAATCGTGATCGCATCGACGCGGTGGGGTTGTCGGCGTCGCGGCGGGTGCCGTGGCGCCAGACCACTTCTGTGAATGCCTCGGCACCGGCGGCGATGGCGAGGTTCTTGCAGGTCGTAGCAGGTAGACGGTAGCGAGGTTTGCCGCTGGGTGGGCGCCCGAGCCCGGAATACTCGACGGTTTCGCAGACCGCGTCGACGGACTGGGCGGCGGTGACCGGTTTGACCGCGACGATGTAGTGCAGACCGCGTCGGGTCAACTCCTCCCGGAAGGCAGTGACCCCGCCGTATCCGGCGTCGGCGACCAGCACCGGCGGTCTCCGACCCCAGGAGATGAGTTCGTCGATCATCTCCAATGCCATCTGCCACTTCGGCCGGTAGCGTTCGGCGGCGGGTATCGCGGCGCGGGCGCGCCGCGAGGTGATCGCCGCGGCATCGCCACCTTCTTCGGCGGTGTGCTCGTCCCAACTCGAAGGCAGGAACAACCGCCAATCCAACGGGCACGAGGCGGTGTCGGAGGCGGCGTGCACGCTGACCGCGATCTGGCAGTTGCCGACTTTGCCGAGGGTGCCCGAGTACTGGCGGGCCACCCCCGGTGACGAGTCGCCGTCCTTGGCGAACCCGGTATCGTCGACCACCCACGCATCCGGCCCGATCAGATCAGATGCTTTGCGGGACAACCCTTTCCGTACCGAATCGACGTCCCAGGGAGAATTGGTGAGGAACTGCTGAAACCGCTGATGATCGACGCCGAGCCGCTGTGCCATCGGCTGCATCGACTTGCGGCGCCCATCCAACATCAATCCCTGCACATACAACCCCGCCGTGGCGCGTTGATCCTTACGCGTGAGCGAGGAAAACACCTCACCCACAAACGAATCCAACTGCTCACCCACACGAGCCACGATCGCGACGTCCACAAGGGCATCGTCTCGAGAATCGCCACAGAACTCGAGCCGACACGCCAACCTAACAAAGTACTACTAGAGGACGGACAGTACAGGGTCATCGACATCTCAGGTGGAGTTCGTCGTGGTCGAAAGGTCCCTACGTTGACCGGCTTGGCCGCGGAGGCTTTCGCCATTTTTGCCGACGATCACGATTTTCAAGCCCTGACGGGTGTCCGAATGCAGCGGCGCGTCGGCACCGAGCTGACCGATCCCCGGTCGACGACGTCATGGTTCCGCGAAGTTCATCTCGAGAAGGTCCCCGACCAGACGGCGTGCGACCTGTTCGACGTTGCGAGTCCGGTCAGTGGTGTTTCGGATCGACCGCCTGCCACCGCGCCTCCACCTCGCAATCGAACAGGTGTTCGTATTGCGGCATACAACCGTGCGGCCGGATAGCGCCCAGCATCGATTGCCAAAAATAAGCTGACTGGATGGTTGGCGACCCGGCACTGATGCTGGCCGTCGCGTCGGCCATTGGAGCATGTCGGGTGGGCCGTGGAGATGAAGTGGGATGGAACCAGACAGATACTTGAATTATTGCAGCTCGGAGGGAATCAACAGGTCTGTCCGGGCGGGTGCAATCCACCTCACGGCAACAGGTTCGGCCTTCGAACGGTGTGGTGATCTCGGACCTCGCGAAGTGAGAGCTGGGTCTTAGCTTCTCGGCAGAGCGTGGTTCGATCCTCGGCTTCTCCTGCGACTGCGCGCGGAGATTCCATCGGAGGCGTCCGACGACCCGGAACGCTTGATCGTCACCAACCGCATCGGCGGCATCATGGACTCGCGCAACTTCAACCGGCGGTGGTCGCAGGCCCGTGGCCCGGAGTTCGACTGGGTGACGGTACAGACCTTCCGCAAAACGGTGGCAACCATGATCGCGCACGAGCACGGACCCGATCTGGCCGCGGCCCAGCTCGGTCACGCGAGCAACGCGGTGACCCGCGCGCACTACATCGACCAGCCGACGTTGGCGCCGGACTTCACGGCCGTCCTGGACCGGTCCGTGACCGAAAGCGTTCCGTAAACGTTCCTCGGGGTGGAAAAGCCGGGGGCGAGGACCTAACCTACTCGGGAGTAGTGTGGGCGTTGTCACTGGTGAGATGATCGAGGAGTGCCATATGGACCAGCGTGCGACGGATTTCGACGTGTTGATCGTCGGGTCCGGATTCGGTGGCAGCGTCACCGCGTTGCGACTGGTGGAGAAGGGGTACCGGGTCGGGGTGTTGGAGGCGGGGCAGCGTTTTGCCGACGACGAGTTGCCGAAAACCAGCTGGGACCTGCGTAAATTCCTGTGGGCGCCGGCGCTGGGTTGTTTCGGCATCCAGCGGATCCATCTGCTGCGTGATGTGCTGATCCTCGGTGGCGCCGGTGTCGGCGGGGGCTCGCTGAATTACGCGAATACACTCTATGTGCCGCCGGAGCCGTTTTTCCAGGACGCGCAGTGGCGCGATATCACCGATTGGCGCGCCGAGCTCACCCCGTACTACGAGCAGGCGCAGAAGATGCTCGGTGTGGTGCGCAATCCGCATATGACCCCGGCCGACGAGGTGTTCAAGAAGGTCGCCGACGATATGGGCGTCGGCGACACCTTCGTGCAGACCCCGGTCGGTGTGTTCTTCGGAGAGCCGGGTGAAACGGTGGCCGACCCGTATTTCGGTGGGGTCGGGCCGGATCGCACCGGGTGTGTCGAATGCGGCGATTGCATGGTCGGCTGCAAGTTCGGGGCCAAGAACACGCTCGTCAAGAATTACCTCTATCTCGCGGAAAAGGCGGGGGCACAGGTTGTTCCGATGACGACGGTGACGGATCTGCGGCCGCTGCCGGACGGCACGTGGAATGTGTCGACCGCGCGTACCGGTGCCTGGGTTCGTAAGCGGCCCCAGACCTTTACCGCCGCCAACGTCGTTTTGGCCGCGGGTACCCGTGGCACCCAGAAATTGCTGTTCGAGATGCGTGACAAGGGCGTATTGCCCGGGCTGTCGGATCGGCTCGGCATGCTGACCCGCACCAATTCCGAATCGATCGTGGGTGCGGCGACGAAGACGGTGACACCCGGCGTCGATTTCACCAAGGGTGTCGCCATCACGTCCTCGATCCATCCGACCCCCGACACCCATATCGAACCGGTCCGGTACGGCAAGGGGTCCAACGCGATGGGCCTGTTGCAGACCCTCATGGTCGACGGTGGCGGTCGTATTCCGCGCTGGCTGCGGTTCGTGCTGCTCGTGTTGCGGCACCCGATGCACCTGATCAGTTTCCTCAGCACCAAGAACTGGAGTGAGCGCACCATCATCTCGCTGGTCATGCAGCATTTGGACAACTCCATCACCACCTACACCAAACGGGGTGTGTTCGGGCGCAAACTCACCAGCAAACAGGGGCACGGGGAACCCAATCCCACGTGGATCCCGGTCGGCAACGACGTGACACGTCGGGTCGCCGACCAGATCGGCGGCATCGCGGGCGGTAGCTGGGGCGAGATCTTCAATATCCCGCTCACCGCCCACTTCCTCGGCGGGGCCGCGATCGGCGCCGACCCGGAACACGGCGTGATCGACGGCTATCACCGGGTCTACGGCTATCCGACGCTGAGCGTGGTGGACGGTGCGGCTGTTTCGGCGAATCTCGGTGTGAATCCGTCGCTCACGATCACCGCGCAGGCCGAGCGTGCGGCGGCCTACTGGCCGAACAAGGGCGAATTGGACAACCGCCCGTCGCAAGAGGCGGGGTACCAGCGGATTTCACCGATCGCCCCCGCGCGACCGGTAGTGCCGGCGAGCGCCCCTGCTGCGCTGAGGTTGCCGATCGTGGAGATCCGCGGTGCCGACAAGGGTGCCAGCGCCTGACATTTCGCGCGATTCGAACCGACGTACCGAAACTGCGGTCGGCCGCCGTCGTTGAAGACCGGGCCGTTGCCGCCATCAGATTGCGGACGGTGCGCAGCACGATAGATTGCGGACGGGGGTGCGCAGCACGATCAGGCCGGCGTCAGCGATCCAGCGCCGCTGTCGGCCGCCGGAAGGCCCGGAAATTCCAGTCGCGAGTGGCGGATCGGCGGTCCGTGGATCGCCTTCTGCGGATCGCCGTGGGCGGTGTTGTGCTGCGGGCCATGCTGATTCGGCGGCGCGGATCTCGAGAGGTCCGCACCGAACAGCACCGAACAGCACCGAACAGCACCGACGGTATCGGGCGTTTGTCGTCCACCCGTCAGGAATCGACGCGCAGCGCCAGGACCTGTCCCTCGGCGGTGTGCTCGCGTGTGATCGACAGGGCGCAGGGCCCGATGACCACGTCGAGATGTTCACCTTCTCCGTGGGTGACGCCCGCGTGATCGCCCTCGGTCGTCATATTGAGCGGCGGATACGCCAACGCGATGACCAGGGTTCCGCTGGGCACATCGACGGTCCCCACCGGGACGGTTTCGGTTCTGGGGTCGCGCTCCAGACCGTCCGGTGGGATCGGCCGCACCCCGGGCTCGACCGGTGGCGTGATCCACAGGGTTCCGTCATCGCCGCGATAGACCGCGTGGTGTCCGTCGCCGTGGGCCTCCTCGACGTAGGCGCGCGCGCCATCGAGCACCAGGGACTTACTGCCCTCGTCGGCGAGTTCGTCGCCGTAGACGTCCCAGCCGCCGAATCGTGCGTGCGCGTCACACAGGATCAGGAACAGACCGTTGTGGACGGGATTTCCGATCGAGCCGAGGCCTTTCACGGTGGGTGAGCCCAATCCGCGGCAGGTGGATGCCGCACGACGTGCACCGTGGCGCTGTCGATCGCGGTGAGCCCGTACGGATCACAGTCGGTCGACCGGATCCGACCGGAAGACCGGATGCCGCTCGTAGTACGTGGGAATCGTCGTGATCGGTTCGTCGAGCACCACCTCGGGGCGACGGCGTGCGACCGCCCGAACGTAACCGAGGTGACGGCCCGCGTCGGCAATGATCGCATCGATCTCCACGGCGTTGTCCGGAGAGACCTCGAGTTGCCAGTCCCGCCAGAACGTCCAACCCTCGGGCATGGTGTCGGCGAGTTCGATGTCGACGACTCCGCCGCGCGCCCAGTGCTCACGCCACCAGGCGGCGGTGTGCAGGCACGCCATGCTCGGTTCCCACCACGGTGCGAGGTGATCGGGCACCGTGGTGAAGTCGGCGGACAGGCCCGCGCCCGCGATGCCGATCTGACCGCCGGGTGCGACGAAGCGCGCCAGGTAGCCGAGATACAGGTCGTCGGTTCCGTAGTAGGGGAACGAGTCGACGCTGACGACGGCATCGAAGAAGTCGGCGGCGAACGGGAGTGCGCGAGCGTCGGCGTGGACGGGGAAGACCGCGTCGGCGGCACCGGCGTCGACGATGCGGCGGCGCCGATCGTCGGCGCCGAACCACAGGTCCGTGGACCAGACCTCGACGTCGAACTCGTTGTGCAGGAAGACCGACGAGGCGCCCCGTCCGCACCCGAGGTCGAGGATCCGCATACCCGGCCTCAGGTCCATCGCGCTGGTCAGCCATTCGGTGAGCCACAGCGAATTGGCTCCTCCGCTCACACTCGATCGGATCCAATCGGGGTGGTACCGCGACGATTTCGGAAACCGGGTGGATCGCAGTCGATCGGTGGACACTCGTTCTCCTTTCGCGGCCGGGGTCATGCGGTCGCGTAGACGGACAGGACCAGCGTCGCACCGGACAGTGCCAGGAACAGGATCGGTCCGGCGAGGTCGTACCGCCGGGCGCGCAGGTGCATCCATACCGCGGCGCAGAAGTACGCGACCAGGCCGACGGCGGCGGCGATGCCGAGTGGTCGGTAGGCGAGCCCGGCGAGCAGGCCGACCGCGGCGGCGAGTTTGAGCACGCCGAGTAACCACATCCGATGTTCCGGGAATCCGACACCGGCGATGACGGCGACGAGTGCCGGAGTGCGGGCCAGGGTGGCCGCGGCCGACCCGGTCAGCGCGACGGCCGAGGTGATCGAGAGCGCGGTGAGCGCGATATCCATGGGATTCCTCTGGGTGAAGGTGTCCGGCGCCGTCATCGACTGTCGGTGGCGATCCCGCTCGAATTCATCGAACAGGTCGTCTTCTCGAATATACGACTTCTGCCGGACAGGTTGTCAAGTGAAATATGCGAAGATGGCGTCATGGGTACACGCAGATACGAGCAGGTCGTGCGGGCCGATGCCGCGGAGCAGACGCGACGACGCATCCTCGCCGCCGTCGGCGAGCAACTCCGCGCGGCACCGACCGAACCGGTCAGCCTGGAGAAGGTCGCTCGGGCCGCGAAGGTGTCACGCTCCACCATCTACGTCGACTTCGGCTCGCGCGCAGGACTTTTCGACGCCTTCGTGATGGACCTCTACGAGCGCACCGGCCTGCGTGAACTCTCCGCGGCCGTCGCGGCCGACGATCCGCGCGAGCATCTGCGGGAGGCTCTCGCCGCGGCGGGCCGGATGAAATCCCGCGATCTCGACATCTACCGGGTGCTGCACGCGATGGACCGCATCGACCCGTCCTCGGCCGCCGAAGCGGTGCGGGCGATGGAGGAGGACCGGCGCGGCGGCGTCACACACCTGGCGAACCGGCTGGCCTCGGCGGGGCTGCTCCGCGACGACGTCTCGGTGGACTGGGCCGTCGACGTTCTGTGGACCCTGAGCAGTTTCGAGAGCCTGGACCTGCTCGTCACCGGGCGCGGTCTCACCGTCGCGGAGGCGACCGAACGCCTGGTCACCACCGCGGAGCGCACGCTCTACCGACCGCAGCCGGTGCGGGGGTGAGCACAGTCCATCGCGACGCCGTGTGATGCCATGGACGCATGTCGTCGCTACCGGAACAGTCGAGCACCCCGTGGTCTAAAGCGTGGGGCCTGCGCGTCGCCGTGGTCAACGCCCCGATGGGCGGGGTCGCGGGCGGCCGACTCGCCGCCGCGGTCACCGCGGCGGGCGGACTGGGTTTGATCGGCATGGGTAGTGCGGGGTCGGTCGCGGCGTTGCGCCGCGAACTCCCGTTCACCGCCGCACTCGGTGGAAAATTCGGCATCGGGCTCGTCGGCTGGGTCCTCGAGGCCGAACCGGAACTGCTCGATGTCGCCATCGAGGCGGGGCCCGCGCTGATCACGGTCGGCTTCGCCGACGACTGCGCGTGGGTGGACCGCGTCGCGAGCACGGGAATCCGCACCGCCGCCCAAGTCTACAACACGGACGACGCGCGGCGGGCCGAGGACGCCGGAATCGACGTCGTGGTGGCGCGTGGCTCGGAGGGCGGCGGGCACGGAGCTCCCGAGATGACAACATTGCCGCTGCTCGACACCGTCCTGAAGGCCGTGTCGGTTCCGGTGCTGGCCGCGGGCGGGATCGGCTCCCCCGCGAGCCTCGCGGCGGTGCTCGCGGCGGGCGCGAGCGGCGCGTGGCTCGGCACCCGACTCGCCGCCTGCTCCGAATCGCTGCTCCACGACACGGGCAGGCGGGCGATGATCGCCGCCGACGGGAGCGACACCGTCCTCACCTCCGTCTTCGATATCGCCATGGAACTTCCCTGGCCGACGCGCTTCCCCGCCCGGGTGCTGCGCAACGAGTTCACCGACCGCTGGGCCGGTGACGAGGACGCTCTGCGCACGGACGGGGACGCGCGGGGTTCGGTTCGAGCGGCGGCCGAATCCGTCGACCTGCGAATCGCGCCGATCGACGCCGGGCAGGGCGTCGGCATGATCACCTCGGTCGAATCGGCGCGGGATGTGGTCACCGAAATGTGTTCCGGTGCGGCGAAGTTGCTTACGGGACCGTCGCCGACCTGATCATTCCCTTCGTTCGCATCAGATGCTCGGCGAGATACCCGTCGTGCGGCACGCCCGGCCGCAGCCAGGTCGTCGGGTTGTCACCGAGGTACAGGTTGGTGATGGACGGCTCGTCCAGCAAGGCGTCGATCAGATCGACGCGGGACGTCATCGCGGTGAGCACCAGGGAATCGCGCAGCGGCGCGACGCCGTCGCGCGCGTTCCACGGGCCGACCCATACGCACGGGAATCCGAGTTCGATATTCAACTGCGGTGCGGTGCTGCTGGTGACCAGATGCACCGCCGGGCGCAGAACGGCTCCACCGGAAGGTAATTCGTCGACGATCGTATCGCCACCGAGGATCGCGGTCGCGTCACCGGCGACCGCGTGCAGATACCTGTCGACCTCGCGCGCGGAGGCCGTGGTGCCCACCGTGAGCAGCGCGTCGGGGTGGTCGGCGGGCAGACTCGGGATCGCGCGCAAACGCTCCGCGAGCGCCACGGCGACGGGTTCGGGATCGCCCTCGACGAGTATCGCCGTCGCGCACGTGCACGCGGTGCCGCCGAGGTGGCTCACCGATGCCGCCAGGATGTCGATCTCGGCTCGCCAGTCCACCTCGTCGGTGATCAGGATCTTGGAGCGGCCCGGTCCCTGGGTGAGCACCCGTGAACTGGTCGCGTATTTGTCCACGACGTCCTGTCCGCCGTAGACGATCGCGAAATCGGATTCGGCGATGATCACGTCGGCGGCGTCGTAGTCGGTGGGCAACAGGGTGAGGACGTCGTCGGGGAAGCCGGCCTCACGTAAGGCGCTCACCAGACGGAACGCGGTGAACGGCTCGCGGGTCGAAGGACGAACGGCCACTTTGTATCCCATGGCGAGCGCTTCGGGCCACAGTCCGTGCACGGCCGGTGTGTTACCCGCCGCGTGCACCGCGAAGATATCGCCCTTGCGGGTCCAGACGGCGGCGCCGTCGAGTGTCTGCGGTGCGTGCCATTCGTCCACGGCTCCGCGTGGCATGGCCAGTTCGCGGGTCGCGCGCTGCGAACGCAGCACATCGGCGACCCATGCGACCGACTGACGGACCACGACCAGCGGAACGCCGGACGCGGTCGAGACCAGTCGCTCGAAGGCGTCGGGGTCGAGCCCGCCGACTGTGCCGTGCAGGAAGATCTCGGCGGCCTTCTCCAGTGCCGCGAGCCGGTCGGCGGTCGGCAGCACCGGGGCCGCGCGCATGGCGGTGAGGGTGCGTCGCACATACAGCGGAGGCACCTGGCTGATCTCGCCGATGAGGGTTCCCGCGAGCGAGGTCAGCGGTTTGCGTTCACGGGAGCGGAACGGTCCGGCGGGACCGAGCGCGTCGATGTGGATGAGCATCAGTACACGCCCTCGATCACGGAGTGGTCCTTGAAGGTTCGAACCGGGCCGACATCGGCGACGGCACAGCCCAGCGCACCGGGCAACGCCTCGACCGCGGTCGCCATATCCCGCTCCAGATTGTTGGGCAGCAGCGCGTATTTGGTGAGGTGGTTCATGACGACCTGCCCGCGTTCGCCGACGGCGACATCGTCTCCGGTCTCCGGATCGACGACGCGGAAGGCGATATACGGACTGGGTGTGTCGAATACGGCCAACCCGTCGGGGTGTTCCTCGGGGCGCTCGCGTGACATGCCCAGAATGGTCGTGCTGCCGTACAGACCCTTGAGCGGAATCCCCGGGAAGATCTCGTTCCGGAAGATGTCGCGCGAATCGGCGTCCATATGCGCTCCGCTCCAGCAGATGAATTTCACCTGCTTGCGGATGGCGTCGACAAGTTCTTCACGCCGGGAGAGCCGTTCGAGCAGGGGCGGGGTGGTGATGAGGATTCCCACCGACTGGGACTTCAGGATGTCGGCCGCCTGGTCGACGAGATGTTCGGCATAGCGTTCCACTTCGTCGGTGGCCCCGCGGGCGATCAGCTGTTTGATCCAGCGGGGGTCGAGATCGATCGTGAACTTGACCCCGTCGTGTCTGCGGGCCCGGCGGGTCGCGAACTCGCCGAACATATGCGGGCCGCTCGGCGCGATGGCCAGGGTGTTCACGACACCGAGGTCCGCGTAGTGGAATTCGTCCCAGCCCAGCGCGAATTCCATCCACCGCTCGAACATCACGAAACGTTTGGGGGCCCCGGTTGTCCCGCCGCTCTCGAATATTCCGGCGATCTCCGCGTCGGCCCCGGTCAGCCCGCGGGGAATCAGATCCTCGACCGCCACGTCACGGAACTCGTCGATGACGTTCGGGAAACGGGTCAGGTCGGCGAAGGTGCGGATATCGGTGACGGGATCGAAATCGAGGGTGCGCGCGCGGCGCAGCCAGTAGGGACTACCGGTGTCGGCGGAGAAATGCCACGCCATCAGCTCCCTGAGATATTCGTCCGGATCGACCGTGGCCGTGGAGATGTCGAGAATGGCAGAACACATGCGCCCTCCAGCTGCGTGTACGTCACGCACACCATCGCGCACGCGGATGGGCCGGTAAACCGGTGAGCCGCGATATCAATGACGCGATAGCCGTCAGGGTGTTCGGGCCTTGAACAACTCCACGTTGCGCATGGTCACCAACGCGGTGGCACACAGGGTTTCGCCGTCGACGCCGATCGAGAACACTTCGGCCGCCGCGATCGTGATCAACGCGCCGGGCTTGATCACCCTCCCCCGGGCCGTCACCGTCGGGCCTTTCGCCGGTGCGAGGATCTTGACCGTGTAGTCGATGGTCATATTCACCCAGCCGGGTTCCAGCAGGGTGCCCGCCGCGGACCCGGCGGCGAAATCGGCCAGTGAACCGAGTACGCCGCCCTGGAAATATCCGTCGTGCTGGGTGAGTTCGACCCGATGCGCCTGGATGATCTCCGCTTCGCCCGGCGCGATGCGGCCGAATTCGAAACCCAGGTGGCGCGCGGCGGGCATGCTGAGCACCGCTCCCGTCACCGCCGCCGCGAAATCCGGATTCGAGGCTTCCCACGCCCGCACGCTCATCAGCTCCTCGGAGACGGTGGACGGGATCGACTGCCCCGCCCCCCGGTGACGCTACTCCCCCGCGCGGCCGAAAATCCGTTCACGCTCGGGGCAGCGTCACCGCGACGCATCTGGTCGATCAGTGGCGCAGTCGCACCGGAAGGTCGTGCAGACCACGGATCAGTGTGCTCGCCTGCCAACGCGGAGTCGCGCCCTCGGCGAGGGTCAGGTCAGGAAAGCGCCGCAGCAGTTCGGTGAACGCGATCGATGCCTCCATCCTGGCCAGGGGCGCGCCCACGCAGAAGTGGATGCCGTGCCCGAACGCGAGATGACCGCCGGTGTCGCCGTCGATGTCGAGACGATCGGGTTCACGGAATCTGTCGGGATCGCGGTTCGCCGCCGCCAGGGCGACGTAGACGAGTTCTCCCGCGGGAATCTCGGTGTCCCCCACCGGTACCGGTTCCTCGGTGTATCGGATCGTGGCCATATCCACCGGGCCGTCGAACCGCAGGAACTCCTCGACGGCCGCGGGGACCGAAGACGGGTCGGCGCGCAGGGCGGCGAGCTGGGATGGGTCGCGCAACAACGCGTGCACGCCGTTGCCGATCAGATTGACGGTGGTCTCGTGACCGGCGACCAACAGCAGGAACGCCATGGAGACGAGTTCGGCGTCGGTGAGCCGGTCGCCGTCCTCGCGGGCGTGCGCCAGCGCCGACAGCAGATCCTCGGCGGAATCCTCGCGCTTGGCCCGCACCAGGTCGCGCAGGTAGGCGACCATCGCCGAGGCGGCGCGGGCACGTTCCTCGTCGCGGCCGAGGACGCCGACCAGCGCCTTGGTCCACTCCTGGAAGTCGGCGCGATCGGCGAACGGCACGCCGAGCAGTTCGCAGATCACGGTGACCGGGAGCGGTGTCGCGAACTCCGCCATGAGGTCGACCTCGTCGTGTGCGGACATGTCGTCGAGCAGCGCGGTGGTGATCTCCTCGATGCGCGGCCGCAGTTCGGCGACCTTGCGGGCGGTGAACGCCTTGTTGACCAGTTTGCGCAGCCGATTGTGTTCCGGCGGATCGGCATTGAGCATGTGGGTGGTCAGCGCGAGCCACTGCGGGCTCATCGCGGCGGTGCGCCGTTTCGCGCTCAGCAACTCCTCCACGCGCAGCGCGTCCTTGCGCAGACGCGGATCGGACAGCGCGGCCCGCGCCTCGGCGTACCCGACGATCACCCAGCGCAGCGCGCCGTCGGGGAATCGGACGCGGTGCACCGGACCCTGTTCGCGCCATTGCCGGTACTGGGCGTGCGGATCTGCGAAGAAATCGTCGTCGAGCGTGACGATCCGGTCGGTTGCCTCGATATCGACCATGACGTCCTCCCTGCGGTTGTCGGTCCGGGGCGGTGACGACGCCCCGATGCGGGTCAGAGATCGAGCACGAGCCGATCGGAACCGGCCCGCGAGACGCACAACATGATCGTTTCCCCGCGCGCCCGCTCCTCGTCGGTCAGTATCGAATCGCGGTGTTCGATCTCCCCCGCCACTACCAGTGTCTCGCAACTTCCGCAGGTGCCTTCGCGGCAGGAGGTGACGACGGAGACTCCCGCGGATTCCAGAACGTCGACGATGCTCTGACGTGCACCGACCCGGAGGGTGCGCCCGTCACGCGCGAGCTCGATGTCGAAGGCCCGGTCGGCGGTCGTGTCGACCGCACGCGGTACGAACCGCTCGGTCCGCACGGTGATACCGCGTTGCGCCCCTGTGGTTTCCACGGCGTCGAGCAGGGGTTCCGGACCGCAGCAGTAGACGGTCGCGTCGGCGCGTTCGTCGAGAATCGCGGTCAACGGCAGCAGTCCGTCGACGTCCTGGGCCACGAGTTTCGCTTTCGGGTAACACTTCCCGATTTCGTCCGCGAAGGCCATATGCTGCCGGGTGCGCGCGCCGTAGTACAACTCCCACGGCGTGCCGGAGCGCGCCGCTGCCGCCACCATCGGCAGGATCGGGGTGATCCCGATGCCGCCCGCGACGAAGAGATAGCGATCCTCGGCCTTCAACTCGAAATTGTTGCGGGGCAGTGATACCCGTAGTTCGCTGTCGGGGTGCGCGGTGTGGTGGAGCAGATCCGAGCCGCCGCGGCCGTCGGGTTCGCGCAGGATCGCGATACGCCACCGCCGTCGGTCGGCGGGGTCTCCGCACAGGGAGTACTGGCGCACGCCCAGGTCCCCCACCGCGACATCGATATGGGCTCCCGGCGACCAGGAGGGTAACTCGCCCCCGTCCACGGCGGCGAGTTCCAGTGCGAACACTGCGGTGGCCTCGTCGCGACGGGCGGTGATCCGTACCGGCAAGTCGGTCATAGGGCCACTGTCGCCGAGGGCCGCGAACGGCAGCCACCTGGTTCGCGCAGTCGATTCACGCGATCGACGTTGACTATCGCGCGGCGCACCCCGTGCGGGCGCGACCGACACTGGCCGCATGACCTCAGTGGCGCACCTGGTCGAAAAGACCACAGAATTCGTCCGTGACCACGTCTTTCCGGTCGAGCGAGAGGTTGTCGCCGACGGCCGGGTAATGGATGACGCACTGCGTCTGGAATTGCAGAAGAAGGCCAAGGAGGCGGGCGTGTTCGGCCCGCTGTCGGACCCGCGCTACGGCGGACTCGGTCTCGATACCCGCGCCCAGGCCCGCGTGCTGGAGGCGGCCGGCGCCAGCCTCATCGGCCCGCTGGCGGTCAACGCGTGGGCCCCCGACGACGGCAATATCCACCTGCTCGCCCACGTGGCCGACCCGGAACAGCAGCAGCGCTACCTGGCGCCGCTGGCGGCGGGCGAGGTGCGCTCGGCGATCGCGATGACCGAACCGGCGCCGGGCGCGGGCTCGGATCCGAGCATGCTGCGCACCTTCGCCGAGGAGACCGACGGCGGCTGGGTCATCAACGGCGCGAAACATTTCACCACCGGCGCGCAGGGCGCGGCCTTCACCATCTGCGTCGCGCGCACCAACGACGGACCGACCATGTTCCTGGTCGACGCCGACAATCCCGGTATGCGGGTCGGCAGGCGGATGCAGACGCTGGATCACAGCAGCGCGCCCGGCGGGCACTGCGAGGTCGTCTTCGAGGACTGTGAGGTACCCGATTCGGCGGTGCTCGGCGAGGTCGGGCAGGGACTGGCGCTCGCGCAGGTGCGGCTGGCTCCGTCGCGGCTGGTGTTCTGCATGAACTGGCTCGGTCTCGCGGTGCGCGGACATCGGCTCGCCATCGAACATATCGGCACGCGCACCGGTTTCGGTGTGCCCATCGCCGAACACGGGCTGGCCCAAGGGCTGATCGCGGACAGCGAGATCGATATCGCGGCGGCGCGCGGGCTGATCCGTCAGGCCGCCGAGACCATCGACGAACAGGGTCCGGCGTCCTCGCAGGCCAAGCACGAGACCTCGATCGCGAAAACCTTTGTGTCCGAGGCCGTGTGGCGAGTGCTCGACCGGTCGGTGCAGTTGCACGGCGGGCTCGGTGTCTGCGAGGACCATCTGGTCGCCCGGTTCCTGGTCGAGGCACGTGCCTTCCGGATCTACGAAGGGCCCTCCGAAGTGCTGCGGTGGTCGATCGCCCGCCGCGCATTGCGTCCAGCGCGCTGAACCCGGACCACCGAGGAAAGGCAACAGAGATGACCACACGAGAAATCGCCGGATTCGCGGCGGCCTACCCCGAACTCGACTACGACGCCGTCGATTACGAATACCTGCGCGCGGTCTCGCAGGATATGGTGCCCTTCGCCGAACGGGTCGGCACCCTCGTCACCGAGATCGGCCCCGACCGCGCGGTGGTGCAGATCCCGGCCGTCGACTCCGTCCGCAACCACATGGGCACGGTGCACGCGGGCGCGCTGTTCACCGCCGCCGACATCGCGGGCGCCGCGGCCTTCGTCGGCGCGGCCGCCACCCGGCTGTTCACCATCGAACGACTGGTACTTCGTGCGGGAACGGCCTCCTACCGCAAGCCCGCGGTGGGCCGCATCCGCGCCGTCGCGACCGTGGATCAGCGCGATTGCGCCGACGTCCTCGGCGCGGTCGGCGGCGGGCGGTTCGAGTTGGCGGGCAAGGCGATACTGCTCGACGACAACGATGTCGTGGTCGCGAAATTCACCTTCGACTACGTCTGCGATGTGACGGCGACGGAGGCACTGCGGTGACCTCGGGGGCTCGCACCGCGAAATCCGAATTCACCGCGCTGGAGTCGGTGTCGGTGCCGACCTCGGACGGCGTGAACTTCACCGTTCGATTCCTGCCCGGTCCGAAAGCCGACGCTCCGGTGGTGCTGATCATTCCCGCGATGGCGATGAAGGCACGCAACTATCTCGCGTTGGCGAAGTCGTTGCACGCCCAAGGCCTTTCGGTCGCCACCTGCGATCTGCGGGCGCACGGAGAGGCCGTGCCCACGCTGGGTGAGCACACCGATTTCGGCTATCGCGAAATGCTGGAAATCGATATGCCCGCACTGGTCGCCGCGGTGCGAGAACGGTTTCCGCCGGCACCGCTGCACCTGTTCGGCCACAGCCTCGGCGGACAGCTGGCCCTGCTGTTCGCCGCGGCCGAACCCGAGAAGGTCGCCGGGGTCGTGACGATCGGCACAGGCACCGTGTTCTGGTGGGCTTTCGGCCCGCGTCGTTGGTACGAGGCGTTGAGCCAGATCCAGTGGATCGGCCTGGTGTCGCGGTGGAAGGGCCACTGGCCCGGCGGGGTTCTCATCCCGGCGCCGATGCCGGGCGGGGTCATGGTCGACTGGTCGGTGCATTCGCTGACCAGCTACTACCGTCCCAAGGGCACCAAGCGCCGCTACAATCGTCTGCTGTCGCGGATGACGCTCCCGGTACTGCCGATCTCGCTGTCCGACGATGTGCTCGGCCCGAAATCCAATGTCGATTTCCTGGTGTCGCGTATGCCCGCCGCCCGGATCTCGCGATGGCATATCGACGAGGATTCCGACATCGGCCATCGCGACCATTTCCGGTGGGTGGAGGATTCGGCGACCATCGCGCCGATCGTCGCGGGGTGGATCACGGCGGGTGATCTGCCGGGATAGGCGAGGTGACACCTTAGGCCGTGCAGACTTCGCGGCCTACGGGATCAAGCCGTCGTTCCTGTGGATGATGGACCGCTGCGGTTGGGGCACGAAGACCGACCAGGAGACTCCGGATGAAACGCTGGCGCATCTGCTTCTGTGAGCGTACGGGCTCGAGGAATGGGCCGACGACGAAAACGGCCGCCGAAACATCTCGCGAGGAAGCGTGACAGACCGCACACGACGAGCGCGTGGCGGACCGCAACGGCTACACCCGTTAGATCACGGCGCAGCCGCGGTCGGAACCGGTGGCGATCGGACGGGACGGGTCGGAGGTCCACTGTGACCACGAACCGGGGTACAGGGCCGCCGGGATGCCGAGCTTGCTCAGCACCAGCACGTCCGGGGTCGCGGCGACACCGCCGCCGCAGTAGGAACCGATCGGCGCACCGGTCAGGTAGGGCGCGTACAGGGTTTTCAAGGTGTCGTCGTCGGCGAGGTAGCCGTCGCGCAGATTGTCGGTCCCGGGCGGGTATCGGTGAGTTCTCGGCCCGATGCCTGCCACGCGTGGACGCCGCCGTCGAGGTAGCTCACATCGGCCAATCCGGCCCAGCGGAGCACCCACCAGGCACGGGAAGCGCTCGACGGGGTGTCCGCGCTGTAGACCACGACGAGGCTGGAATCGCTGATCCCCCAACGCTGTACGAGTTCTCGTACCTGTTCTTCCTCGGGCAGTGGACCGTTGCCCGAGGTCTCGGTGCGCGGCCCGATCAGTTCGGCGAAATCGACGGCGTGTGCGCCGGGAATGTGCCCGGCGACCGGGGCGTCGGCCAGGGGAAGATTCGCCGCGCGGGGGATCGCGGCGGGGTCGCGACGGACCTCGAGAACGAAGACGTCGGAGCCCGCGTCGAGCGCGGCCCCCAGGTCCGCGGCGGTGATCACCGAGGTAACAGAGCTCATCACAATCCTGCCGATAGTCGGTTGCCCAACCGAGCCGACGCTAATGCGGGATGTCCGCCGCGGGGACGGTTGCACTCGCGCTGATCGCAAGAGGTACCGGCGGCGGTTGTCACGGTGTCGGGTCGGGCCCCTGTAAGCCGGTCAGGTATTCGTCGAGCAGGGCGAGTACGTCGGCGTGACCGTCGTCGATACCGAGCAGGTCGTCCATGGCGAGGATGCGCGACAGTCCGGCCATCAGGACACCGAGCGCGGCGGGGGTGGGCTCGATGTCGGAGTCGCGTCGGGTCTTGGTGTCGAGTACGCGTGCGAATACCGCTTCCTGGAGTTGCCGGAATTGACGCGTGTAGGAGGCGAGTTCGGTGCGGATGACCTCGCGATGGTTGGCCAGGGCGATGAATTCGATGTTCAGGGTGCCCTGACGGGGTTCGCTGGTGATCTCCCACAGCGCGCGCAGCGGGTTCTCGGCCTCCGCGGCGCGTTGCAGTCGTGCCAGGTTCGCCTCGGCTCCGCGCCGGAACACCGCGAGGAACAGTTCGTCCATCGTTACAGAAATAGGCCCCCGGTTCAGAACTTGCCGGTGTGGTGTTCGATCCGGTGCCCGAGCCGGGTGGCGAATTCGGTGACGAAATCCTCGGTGAGGGGCGGCCAGCCCCAGAAATCGAAGGCGAGGGCGCCCAGGGCGAAACCGTCGGCCCACCGCCAGGTGGTGATGGGGCTCGGTGTGGCGCAGGAAGGGCAGGTCGCCGATCCGGTGCCTGTTCGCTTCCAGTCGTCGATCGCGTCGGAGAACGGCTGCCACACGGCGGGATCGGCTTTCCACTGTTGGGGGTAGTCGATGATCACGGTGGCGGCCCGGCAGCGTGGGCATACGGCGGAGGCCGGTTCGGTGGCACCCTGGCCGGGGTAGTGGTCGTGGCGGCCGACGATGACGGCGACCGGGCCGGGAATCCAGTCGCCGCCCCATTCCTGGGTCAGCTGCGGCCAATCCGGTCCCGGCACATAGCCTTCGTCGACCTGGAGGCTGTACATCGCGTCACGCGAGGTCTCCCGAAGCAGCCAACCGCGCGACACCATCCAGTCCACCATGTGCTCGGCCAGTGCGCTCGCGTCGGCCGAGGTCACGTCCAGGTCGACGATTCGTTCGAAGAAGTCACCCACACCCGCATACTGCCACCACGGGCCGACACCGGTACCCGGGTCGGCGGGACATCGAGGAGGCGACGATCGCGTGCACGATGTTCGTGCTCCTGAGGTTCGCCGACCCGGAGTAAGCGGTGCAGCGGACTCGTATCGACTCGTATCAGGAGCCGATGCGGGCGGGTTCGGTGATCGCGCCGATGAGGGCGGTGTCGTGGTCGGCGGCGACGAAGCGGGGGTGGTCGAGGACGTCGTGGAGGAATTCGGCCGTGGTGGCGATATTCGCGCCGGAGATTCTGGTTTCGGTGAGGGCGCGGCGCATACGGGCGATGGCGGCGGGGCGGTCGGGGGCCCAGACAATGATCTTGGCCAGGAGTGAATCGTAGTGCGGGGGGATGGTGTAGCCGGGGGCTACGTGGGTGTCCACGCGGACGAAAGGGCCGCCGGGGAAGACGCACTCGGTGAGAGTGCCGGGGGCGGGCGCGAATTCGCGGGTGGGATCTTCGGCGTTGATGCGGCATTCGATGGCGACGCCGCGCGGGGTGAGGACGTCGGGTGACAGGGTCAGGGGTAGGCCCGCCGCGATGCGGAGTTGTTCGGCGACGAGGTCTGTTCCGGTGACCATCTCGGTGACGGGATGTTCCACCTGGAGGCGGCAGTTCACTTCCATGAAGTAGAAGCGGCCGAGCGGATCGAGGAGGAATTCGAAGGTGCCCGCACCGACGTAGCCGACCGCCGCGGCTCCGCGTACGGCCGCGGCGCAGATCGCGTCACGCACCTCGTCGGACAGGCCGGGGGCGGGTGATTCCTCCACCAGTTTCTGGTGACGACGCTGTAGTGAGCAGTCGCGTGCGCCGAGATGGAGAACAGTGCCGTGGTGGTCTGCGAGGATCTGCACTTCGACGTGGCGGGCGGAATCCAGATAGCGCTCGACGTAGAGGCGGTCGTCGCCGAAGACTGCGGCGGCGTTGGCGCGCGTCTCACGCCAGGCCGCCGCGAAATCTCCGGATTCGCGCACGACCCGCATACCGCGTCCGCCGCCGCCCGCGACAGCTTTGATGATCACGGGGTAGCCGATGTCGTCGGCGAGCGCGGCGGCTTCGTCGGCGGAATCGAGGGGGTCGCGGCTGCCCGGAAGCAAGGGCAGGCCCGCCGCAGCCATCAGTGTGCGTGCGGTCGATTTGTCGCCGAGGTCGGCCATCACCGTGGCGGGCGCGCCGACGAAGACGAAACCTTCCGCTTCGCACACTTCGGCGAAATCCGGGTTCTCGGAGAGGAATCCGTAACCGGGGTGGATGGCGTCGGCGCCGGTGGCGCGCGCCGCCTCGATGATCGCCGGAATGTGCAGGTAGCTGCGTTTGGCGGGGCCGGGACCGATGCGGAATGCCTGATCGGCCATGCGGACGGCCGCCGAATCCGCGTCGGCCGAGGAGTACACGGCGACCGTCCCGATACCGAGTTCGGCGCAGGTGCGCAGGACACGCACGGCGATCTCGCCGCGGTTGGCGACGAGTACCTTCCTGATCGCGCCGACGCTCACCCGGTCACCTCGAGCCGCATCAGCGGCGCGCCGTGTTCCACCGCTGCGCCGTTGTCGACGAGGAATTCCACGACCCGGCCGGAGGTGGTCGCGGTGATCGGGATCATGAGTTTCATCGCTTCGACGATGCCGACCTGCTGGCCGGATCGCACGATGTCTCCTTCGGTGACGAAGGGTGCTGCGCCGGGTTCGGGAAGTCGGTAGAACACTCCGACGGTGTCGGAGGCGATCACGAAAGTCTCATTGTCCGAGTCGCTTTCCGCGGCAGACGGTCGCCCGTCGGCGGCCGCGCCGTTCACCGGGGCACCGCCGTTGACCGACGCACCGTTCGCAGGCCCGACGCCGTTCACGCGGGCGGTGCCGTTCACCGACGCACCGTTGGCAGGTCCGACGCCGTTGCCAGGAGCGGTGCCGTTCGCCGACGCGGCGACCCTCTCCTGGGACGACGGATGCGCTTCCCAGCTGATACGCAGCGAGATCGGACCGTTGGCGACGGTCACCGTGGTGGGGGCGGTGGCGTCACGCACGGTCAGCGCGTGACGCGACAGAATGGTGAGAGCCTGGTCGGCGTCGGCCGCGTTGAGCGCCCGGCCGAGCGGTTCGGTAGCCACGGACTCGGTCATTGGAACTCCTCGATCGTCGGTCGGATGGTGCCGTAGGCACGGAATCGGTGGTGGCGGCGCGCGAGCAGTTCGGTGACCGGGAGCGAACCGCAGCCGATCAGCACGTGACGCAGCGCTTGGCGGAGGTTGGCGGCCGCGGTGGCGGGGTCGCGGTGCGCGCCGCCCTCGGGTTCGGGGATGACCGCGTCGGCGACACCGAGCCGGACCAGGGAGGTCGAGTCGACGCGCAGCGCCTTCGCCGCCCTGGGGGCCGCCGCCGCGTCCTTCCAGAGGATCGACGCGCAGCCTTCCGGGCTGATGACCGAGTACACCGCGTTCTCCAGCGCCAGCACCCGATCCGCCACGGCCAGCGCCAGTGCGCCGCCGCTGCCGCCCTCGCCGGTGATCACGGTGATCACCGGAACGGGCAGTCCCGCCGACAGTTTCAAGGATTCCGCGATGGCGACGGCCTGACCCTGTTCCTCGGCGGTCACTCCTGGATACGCGCCCGCGGTGTCGACGAGGGAGATCACCGGGAGGCCCAGTTTCGCCGCGAGGCGCAGCAGGCGCGCCGATTTGCGGTAGCCCGACGGTGTCGGCATGCCGAAGTTGCGACGGGTGAGTTCGGCGGCGGTGTGGCCCTTCTGGGTACCGACGACCGCGACCGGGACACCGTCGAGGCGGGCGAGGCCGGTGATCATGGCCGGGCAGTCGGCCGACATCCGGTCACCGTGCAGTTCGACGAATTCGTCGAAGGCGGCGGCGAAATAGTCCAGCGTGGTCGGTCTGCCCAATTCCCTTGCCGCGCGCACCGATTCCCAGGGATCGCGTTCGGGCAGCGACGCCGGATCGCTGATGATCGGTGGCTGGAGTTCGGTGGCGGGGATGCGTCGACCGCGATCGGCGGCCATTCTCAGCAGCCGGACGAGTCGGTCGCGCAGCGCCGAACGATGGCAGATCATATCGACGATGCCGTGCTCGACCAGGAATTCGGCGGTCTGGAAGCCCGGCGGCAGAGTTTCGCCGATGGTCTGGCTGATCACCCGTGGGCCCGCGAAGCCCAGGCGTGCCTTCGGTTCGGCGATGATGATGTCGGTGCTGGTGGCGAACGACGCGGCGACACCCCCGTAGGTAGGGTCCGCGATCACCGAGATGGTCAGGATGCCCGCGTCGTCGAGTGCGCGCAGCGCCTGGCTGGTCTTGGCCATCTGCATCAGGGCGAGGATGCCCTCCTGCATACGCGCGCCGCCGGAAGCGGTGACCAGGACCAGCGGGATGCGCGACTCGAGCGCGGTCTCGGCGGCGGTGGTGACGGCCTCACCGACCGCCGCGCCCAGGCTGCCGCCGAGGAAACGGAAATCCATGACGGCGAGAACCACCGGCGCGCCGTCGATGGTGCCGCGTGCGCAACGGATTCCGTCGGGGAGGCCGGTGGCCGCGCGGGCTCGAGCGTGCCGGTCGACGTAACTGAGGGAATCGGTGAATTCCAGTGGATCGGTGACGGTTTCGGCATAGTCGATCCGTTCGACCGACGCGGGGTCGAGCAGTGAGTCGATACGCTGGTCGGCGGTGAGCGCGCCGTGCCCGTCGCATTCCGGGCAGACGTGGCCTGCGCGTTCGTAGCGTTTGGCGTAGACGATGGCTCCGCAACGCGGGCACAGCATCCAGGACGGTTCCGTGGCAGTGTCGATCTCGGTATCCGTGACGGTCATCGTTCCTCGCTCGGTCGTGGCGCGAATCGGGCGATGTCGGCGGGCAAACGCACACCGGCGGTGCGTAATTGCGCGATCCGGGTGAGATAGGCGGCGCCGGTGATCATCTGGTCGGCGACATCGGCGACGGTGCGGTTGTTCGGTGAGGCCAGGTAGGTGCCCGCCGTCCAGCTGTTGAACGCGCCCATCGCGGGCCCGCACCAGATCTGATAGTCGGCGGCGCGTTCGGCCTCACCCCGGATACTCCACCCGGACGAGAGCCCGAGATACCACCGGAAGATCAGTGCCATACGGCGTTTCGGATCCTCCGCCGCGCCGACGAGCTGGGCGGGGTCACGATCGGTGAAGAAGGTGACACAGTCCTGCCAGACGGCCTCGAGCGGTCGCCGCAGGATCGTGGTCTCGAGTTCGCTACGCAGCGCGCCGGGCAGGGCGTCCACGCCCGCGTACTCGCGGTAGGTCTCGTAGAGCCGGTGCGCACGAGCGGCGAACATGGTGCCGCGCCGCAGCACCTGCACCTGCACGCCGAGTTCGAACATATCCGAGGACGGCGCCATGGTGCAGTCGGCGAAATCCGCTGTGGCGAGCAGCTTCTTGGTGGTCTCGGACTGGTCCGCCTCGACGGCGGCCTGGTTGATCGACCCGGTGACCACGTAGGCCGCGCCGAGCGCGAAGGCGGCGGCCGCGGCGGCGGGTGTTCCGATTCCGCCTGCCGCGCCGATCCGCACGGCCGCCGCGGACGGTAGGTCCCGGGCGAGGCGATCCCGAGCCGCGATCAACTCGGGTAGCAGGACGGTGAGCGGACGGCGGTCGGTATGCCCGCCCGAATCGGCTTCGGCGGTGATGTCGTCGGCCATCGGCACGCGCTCGGCCAGGCGCGCCTGGTCGGGGTCGAGATCGCCGCGTTCGACCAGTTCCCGGAGCAGGTGCGCGGGCGCCGGACGCAGGAACAGGTCGGCGACCTCCACCCGGGAAACCTTGGCGATCACGCGATTGCGGGCCACGACGCGACCGTCCCGGTCGGTGGTCAGCCCGGCGGCCCGGTAGCGGACCACCTCGCGGGTGAGCGACATGAATGCCGACGCCTCGACGCAGCGCACCGCGTGGCGCAGGCAGGAATCCACGATCGCCCGCTCCAACGCCGGTTCGGACGGACTGTGGATCAGGTTGCAGGCGAACGGCCGGTCGGTGAGTTCGGCGGCGAGCCGCGACAGCGCCGCGTCCACGATCCCGGGTGACACACCCGCCGCGCCGTAGGACGCGAGGTACCCGGCCCGCGACATCGCCGACACCAGCGCGGGTGAGGCGATACCGTTCGCCATGGCCCCCGCAGCGTAGGCGTTGCGGACACCGTGCGCGGCACGGAATCCACTGTCGCCCAGCTGTTCCGGTGGAAGTGGTCCGACCGCGGCGAGAATTCGGGCGCCCGCGGCGACGGTCTCGTCGGCCGTGGCCACGACGCGGTCGCCGTGCCGGATGATCCAGCACGGGCGCCGCAGGTCCAGCAGGAGCGCGCCGATATCGGCGGCCGTCGCGGCGACAGCGGCCGTCCGTGTCGCGGTCATCGCGTCACCTTCCGATCGGTCAATTCGACGGCGAGATCGAGGAGTTCGTAGATGCGGAGGCCCGGCTTCCACAGCGATCCGTCGGCGACGACCACGACACCGTCGCGGGTCCGGGTGACGGATTTGATGTGGGCCTCGAGTTCGACCGTGCCATCGGTCGGCAGGAACTGTCCGCGATAGCGCCAGCTGAAGGCGATGTCGCGGGGGATGCGGAAGACGGGGTCGGTCATGGTGTCGGCGTAGCCCGCGTCGAGCATCCATTCCTGGATCGCGTGGATCACCGACTCCACGCCGAGCGAACCCGGGATGACCGGGTCCAAGTGGAAATGCCGGGCGAAATACCAGTCCGACGGGTCGATGACACGCAGCGAATGCAGGTAGCCCTCGCCGAATTCGCCGCCGCCGTCGACCACGTCGACACTGTCGATCAGGGTCAGGTTGCGGCGCGCGCACAGCGGCGCGGACGGATCCGCCCGACGCGCCGCCACGTCGACGGAACGCACGGCAGCCGAAGGATTCTCGGACAGCCACGCGGGTTTGGTCTTCCCGGCGTCGAGTCCGGTCTGATTGGCCAGTGCCTGATCGCTGAAATACCCGAACATGGTCTCGCCCCGGTAGAACGGTTCGCCGTCGACGCTCAGCGTGTAGTCGAAGGTCTGTAGCGAGGAGCCGGGCAGGATGGTGGTGCTCAGCAGGCGCGAGGACTGTTCGACGGTGGCGTCGCGCAGGTCGACCTGGCGCAGCACGGTCGCCGTGCCGCCCAGATTCCGCAGGCTCAGGGTGGTGCCCGCCTGGGTCAGCGTCGGGCCCGCGTAGTAACCCATCAGCAGTGCCGCCTGCAATGAGGTCTCCATGTAGACGAAATGCGGCACGGAGTCGTTGGCGGTGTCGGCGTAGTACCAGGAATCGGCGGGCGAATCGTATTCGGTGGTGTAGGAGGCGGAGTCCAATCTGCCGCGCTCGCCGTCGAATTCGATGACGCGGTCGACGAGCAGCAGTCCGCCGGTGGGCAGCCGGGTCGCCCGTACGCCGGTGTACTCCGCGAATTCGGGGCCCATCGCGATGGCCTGGTCGCCGCGCGAGAGATGGGTCATGTGGAATTCGTTGAGCAGCAGGCCGGTGGCCGCGGCTCCCGGGCCGACCGATGCTCCCGCGGGTTCGACCACGGCGACCGTCACCTCGACGGGATCGGCGACACCGGATACCCGAGCGGACCCGGTCACGTGCGGGCGCGGGACGAGATCGATACGGGTGACGACGAATTCGACGGTGCCCGAGATGTTCTCGCCCGTGGCGTCCATACCGACCGCCGAGACGAGGTCACCGTGTGAAAGGCACAACCACATCCCGGTGTAGAGGGCGAATACTTCGGCCGCCTGGACGACCGCGGCGCGCGGGTCGCCGTCGAAGGTCGCGACCACGAGACCTTTGCCGCCACCGCCGCGCAGTTCGATTCGTTCCACTCCCGTCAGTACCAACGGGGATGTGGCAGCCAGACGTGCTGTCACCTCGGCGGCACCGCGCCGGTAGCCGGGGCCGAGTACCCCGGCGATATCGGCGGCGGCGAGTCGACGCAAGCCGGACAGGTCGAGGTGGGTGACCGCCGAGCGAGCGGGTGGTTTGAAGGCGTCTTCCGGTGCACTCGAGGTACCGGGGTGTGACGCGGCCCGCGACAGGGAGAGGGATGATGCTACCTCGTGAGCGCCGGGTGTAGGGAGGTGACGGTCGAACGCCCCAGCTGCCGTAGTGCCGGATGTTCCGAACGCCTCAGCTGCCGAAGTGCCGGGTACGCCTGCCCGTTCAGCGCCGATCGCACCGGCCGTCGCGATCCCGAACCCTTGAGCTGCTACGGCGGCCTGAGGAGCGAACGGCCGCGTGCCGGGTGCCGACGGCGGCCCAGATCGTTGCCAGATGGCGCGTTGGAGGGCCACCTGGGCGGCGAGTGCGGCGCGGTGGGCTTCCACGACACCCGCGCGAAGCTCGCCGACCGCTCTGCGTACGACATCGCGGTCGGGTCCGCCGACTGCGTTGTGCACGACGTTCCCACCGGACCCGCTGACCACGTTGCGCGCCACGACTCCGTCGGGTGTGCCGATTGCGCTGTGCGCTGCGTCGCCGACGCCTGTGGGCGATGGGTTGCGCTCCGTGCCACCGCGGAGACCGGCAGAGTAGACCGAATCACCGCCGATGACGCCGTCGCCGTTTGTGCCGGTGCCGGTGCCGGTGACCGACCTGCACTCCCCGTCCGTACCTGGTCCCGGCTCCCGCCCGCCGCGCGCGGACTGCACTCCAGCGTTCGCACCTGCCGGTGCGCCCGGCGCGGGGACCGGATCGAAGGGGATTCCGTCGAAGTCGAGAACTGTCATGACATCCACTGCCTCACCGAGGTTCGAAACTTCTCCGTCAGATCGGGTGTCGTCACCACGGTGACGTCCGAGAAGCGTTGCAGTACTGTGCCGTCCGTCCCTACGGCGGTCGCGTCGATACGGGCGTCCACCTTTCCGGCGCGGGGGTTGTCCACGACCAGCAGGAACGGCTCGTGCGACGGGAGCGGGCGGTAGTAGTCGATTCGTCCGACTCCGAGTGGTAAGCAGGCCGAACCGAGCAGGCGGTGGCCGAGTACCGGTGGTCCCTGGAGGATGAGGTCGGCCAATACCGGGTCGTGCAGTCTGCCCGCGTACGCGCCCGCGGCGACCGTGGTGGCGGGCAGTGAGCATTCGAGCACGATCGTCTCGTCGGAGGCGGTCAGGATCGAGCGCATGCCCTGGAGGGCGGGGGCGTGGAATTGCACTCCGTCGCGGTAGATCTCGTCGGCCGGGGCTCGGACGCCGTCGGGGACCGAGACTCGGGGCGGGGTGTCGGGGTGCTCGGCGAGGGTGAGTAAGGCACGGAAATGTGTTGCGGTGGTGCCGAGTACGCTCGCGCGCACCGTGACGCCGTTGTCATCGGCCGGTTCGAGTTCGAGGTGGAGTTCGTCGATCGGGTGGTCGAACACGATCCCCTTGAGCACCTGGAAGTCCCGGACGCCGATCACCGTCCGGTCGGGCAGGTGACGTTCGGCGAGGTTGATCATCGCGCCGAGACCGAAGGTCGCGGGCAGGACGATGTGGTCACCGATGCGGTGTGCGGCGATCACGGGTTCCTCGGTCAGCCCGGTCACTCCGCGCCGTGCGCGAATTCTCTCGCGCACGGCCGATTCCGCGCGTGACAGCGGTGTGGCCGGTCCGATCAGGACCACGGTGTCGGCGGCCCGTTCCTCGGTGAACTGCTCGGTGAACGCGGCGGCGCCCGAGGCGGGCGCGAGCAGTTCGATACCGCGATCGACGAAGAAATCACGCAGTTCGGGGGTGACCATTCCACCGTCCCACGCACCCCAGTCGACAGCGGTGACGTGACAGTCGGGATGAGCGTGCCGATAACTCACCGCGAATCGACTGAGGGCTTCGTTGACGGCGGCGTAGTCGGACTGGCCCGCGTTGCCGAACAGACCCGCCACCGAGGTGAACAGGATCAGGTGGCGCAACTCGCCCACGGCGGCGAGCACAGCGGCCAGTCCGCCGATCTTGGGTCGCACGACGCGGTCGATCGACTCCTCGGACTTGGCGGTGATCATCGAATCGGCGAGCACACCGGCACCGTGCACGACGCCGGTGATCGAGTCTCTCCACGGCGCGAGCGCGGTGCGCACGGCCTCGGGGTCGGTGACGTCGACCGCGATGTATTCGGCTCGACCGTCCAGATCCCGCAGGGTGGAACGGATTTCGCGGGTCGCGCGGATCACCGAGCAGTGCCGCTCGATATCGCGCGGGGTGACGCCGGTGCCGCCCAACGCGCGCAGTGCCGCCTGTTTGAGATCCGGATCGTCCACCTCGACGGCCCATTGCGGCTCCGGCGCGAGTTCGGATCGCCCGAGCAGGACGAAACGTGCGGGACCGCGGTCGGCGAGCGCGCGAACGCAGGTGGCGGTCACGCCGCGCGCTCCCCCGGTGACCACGAGTACATCGTCGGCGGACAGCACGCTCGGCGGCTGTTCGTCGACCGGGCGCACCGCCGTCACCGTGCGCGCCCCGGCGTATCCGCTCGGAACCAGGGTCCGACGGTTTCCGGCGGCGTCGATGCCGACCTCGAACGTGTCGCGCGCGCTGTCGGACAGTTCCGTCAGGATCGTCGCGGCGAACTGCTCGCCGGTCACGCCGGGTGCCAGGTCGAGCGCGCGCGTGAAGATCGCCGACTGTTCGGCGGCCAGTGTTTTCACCACGCCGCCCGCGCCGCCGAGGAGTGCGGTGAACGGGTCGGCGGTGCCGAGGAAACCCAGTGCGCCGTCGAGTCGGGTGACCGTCGCGAACGCCACCGGGCCGGTGGCGGCGAGCAGGCCGGGGAGCACGTGTTTCGCGGTGAGGATGACATCGGTCAACCGACGTCCGGCCTGTTCCGCGTCGGCCCGCCCGCCCACGAGAACCACGCAGATATCCACCGCATCGGTGTGATCCGAGGTGGACGAGCCGACGGTGCTGACGCGCCAGCCTCGTGCGGCACAGGCCTTTTCGATCGCTGTTCGATCGGATTCGTTGTCGGCGAGATCGACCACGAGGACCTCGGCCCGCGCGGGGTACCGGTCCACCGCCACGTCCACGGGCGGCAGGGCGACGGACTCGACGAGATGCCGCGGCGTCGAGGCCGCGGCTTCAGCTTTTGGGTGGACATCACCGCCGGTCGACGCCGCGAACTCGGCCACGATCTGATCCAGCGTGCGCAGGGTTCCCAGTTGCTCCGGCCCCAGGCTCGGCAATCGCGGAAACCGTTCTTGCAGAGCACCGATCACCTGGACCCGCTTGATCGAATCCACGCCGAGATCGGCTTCCAGATCGCGGCCGGGATCCACCATGTCCACGGGATATCCGGTCTTGTCCGCGACCACTTCGCGCAGGGCGCGGCGCAGTTCCTCCTCCGACGGGTTCGCATTGCCGTCCACGGTGCTCGGGTCCTCGCCCACCACGGGGACGCTCTGCGGCTCGGTCGAGGACACACCGAGCAGATCCACGATCTGATCCAGGGTGCGCAAGGTGCCCAGCTGTTCGGGACCGAGATTCGGCAGGTGCGGGAAGCGTTCTTGCAGCGCGCCGATCACCTGGACGCGCTTGATCGAATCCACGCCGAGATCCGCTTCGAGGTCGCGGCCCGGATCCACCATCTCGACCGGATAGCCGGTCTTGTCCGCGACGACCTCCTGGAGTGCGCGACGGAGTTCGTCGGCGGACACACCGGTGTCCTTCGCCGGGGCGGTCGGTACGACTTCCGGTGCTGGTGCCGGTGCGGACCCGTTCGATTCGACCGACGGAACGACCATCGGCACACCGATGTTCACGTCGGCAGGCGTGGCGGCGGGCGTGTGCGCGGCGGGCGCGAAACTCTCCCGGGCGGTCACGGCGGCCGGTTGCGACACCTGCGGGGCGGGCGGAGCGACCCGGCGCGACGGCGTCCGGACGGACGCCGGGCCACCACCTTCCAGCTCCGCCAGTTGCACCAGGACATCGACCGCGTGGGTGTGACTGGCGCTGATCGTGACGCCGTGGTCCTTGACGGCCTCGATCGCCCGGACCGTGTACTCGTCCAGCGCGCCGCTGCTCAACGCGCCCGCCAGGCCGCGCGCGATATCGAGCTGACCGTCCAGATACTGGTTGTGGGTCCGCAGATGCTGCACCAGCGCGGTGTCGAGCGCGTCGACCGCCGGGACGGGCGCGTAGACATCGCCTGCGAACGGCTCACGCGGCTGCGGGGACGGATGCACGGCGGTCTGCGGTGCACCGTTGGACTGTGCTGGCACGACTGGCCTTTCGATTTCTCGACGGTGTTCGGGGACGGCGGCGGCGTGGGCGAGAACCGGTTCGGGCGCGGTCACGCCGACGCGATAGCCGTCACCGAGGGCTTCGGCATAGGCTTGTTTGCGGCTCGACGGGACGTACTCCGGCGCCGAGAGCGGCACCGTCATACCGGCTTTCGCGGTGACGGCGGGTCGCGGGAGCGCGCCGTGACGGTTCAGACCGCGCAGATCGACACCGAGCACGGCCAGCCGGACCGCGGCGCGGGCGAGCGCGAGACTGCCGTCGCCGACCGGTCCGGAATCGGTGGCGATGGCGATCACCTTGTCGCCGAGGGTGCGCCGGACCAGTGAGGTGAGTACCTGTTTAGGACCGAATTCCACGAAGATCGCGCAGCCGTCGTCGTACATGGCGTTCAGCGCCGCGGCGAATTCGACCGGTTTGCTGAGCTGTTCGGTGAGGATCGCACCGTTGTGCGCGCTGTCGGCGCCGTATCGCACGCCGGGAGTATCGGCGTAGACCGTCGCGTCCGGCTCGCCGATCCGCACCGCGGCGACGGCTTCGGCGAAGGCCGTGACGGCGTGACCGACGTAGGGCGTGTGGAACGCACCCGACACCGGTAGTTCGCGCGTGACGATCTCGCGTTCGGCGCTGCGTGCCGCGACGGCGGCGATACCGGCCGCTCCCCCGCCGACCACGACCTGATCGGGGGCGTTGTGGTTGCAGATCCACACGTCGTCGATATCGGCGATGAGTTCCTCGGCGGTCTCGCGGGTCGCGCCCACCGCCATCATGGTGCCCGCGTCGACACCGTCCGCCGGGGTCATCGCCACACCGCGAGCACGGGCCAGACGATGGAATTCCTCGGTCTCGAGCGCGCCGGACGCCCACAGCGCGGTCAGTTCGCCGAAGCTGTGGCCGAGGTAACCGTCCGCGCGCATGCCGAATTCGGTCAGTACCTGGAACTGTCCCGCCGATATCGCGCCGATCGCGGGCTGGGCGAATTCGGTGCGGCGCAGGGTCAGTTCCTGCTCCGATCGGGTCTGCTCGTCGAACGCGGGCGGAGGGAACACCACCGACGACAGTCGACGCGCCGCACCCGCGAATGCCGCGTTCGCGGTGTCGAAGGCCGTGCCTACCGGCGGATTGTCCAGTGCCGCCGCGGCTCCCATGTCGACGTATTGACTGCCCTGACCGGCGAACAGCGCGGCGATCTTGCGGTTCGGCAGTGCGGCGGCGCGGAAGTACACGCCTTCGGGATGGTCCCAGTGGCTCGCTTCCGGGTCGCGGATCAACTCATCGACGGCCAGTTCGCGCAGATGGTCGGCGCCGTCGTCGTCCACCGAGACGAAGCCGACGCGGGCGTGATCCTCGGGAATGTCACCGCCGTCGTGCGGTTCGACGCTGCGCACCGCGTCGATCAGTCCGGCCACATCGGGCGCGTGCCACAGGTGCGCGCGGGGGGTGCGGTGCAGGACCTGCCCGCGTGCCTGGTCGGCTTCCTCGAGCACGAGGTGGAAGTTGGTGCCGCCGAATCCCATGGCGGAGGCCGCGGCCCGGCGCACCGGCCGCTGCGGATCGAGAATCCACGGGCGGGTCGCGGTGTTCACGTAGTACGGGGTCTCGGTCGCGCTGATCTCGGCGTTGGGCGCGTCGACATTGATCGTGCCCGGCAGCACCTTCTGGTGCAGGGCGAGCGCGAGTTTCATGACGCTCGCGGTGCCCGCGGCGCCCTTGGTGTGCCCGATCTGGGATTTGACGCTGCCGAGCGCGGCGAAGCCGGTTTCGGAGCTCGCGTCCGACAGCACGCCCTTGAGGGCGGTGAGTTCGGTCTTGTCGCCGACGGCGGTGCCGGTGGCGTGCGCTTCGATGAGTTCGATATCGGCGGGCGAGCATTCGGCGTCGGCGTAGGCGCGTTGCAGGGCGAGCCGCTGTCCCTCCGCGCGCGGGGCGTAGATGCTCTTGGCGCGTCCGTCGCTGGACGAGCCGAGTCCGCGGATGACCGCGTAGATCCGATTGCCGTCGCGGCGCGCGTCGGCAAGGCGACGCAGCGCGAGCATGGTGATGCCCTCGCCGAGCAGGGTGCCGTTGGCCTCGTCGGAGAACGGGCTGATCCGCCCGGTCGGCGAGAGCGCGCCGACCTTGCTGAAGCACATGTAGATGAAGATGGTGTTCTCGGTGTCGACACCGCCGGTCAGCACCATATCGGCGCGGCCGTCCTGCAATTCGGCGATGGCGGTGCGGATCGCGGCCATCGACGCGGCGCAGGCGGCGTCGACGGTGCAGTTGATGCCGCCCAGGCCGAGCCGGTTGGCGACCCGGCCCGCGACGACATTGGCGAGCAGACCGGGGAAGGAATTCTCCTCCCACGGCGCGAACGCGGCGACGAATTTGTCGGCGATCGCGTCGGCGTCGTCGTCGGACAGGCCGACCGAACGCGCCGCCTCCTTCAGGACCGGCGTCGAGAGCCGGGCTGCCAGCGGATGCATCAGCGGCACCGGGCCGGTGGTGCCGAGGACGACGCCGGTCCGGCTCGGGTCGTACCAGGCCGAATCCACCGCGCCCGCGTCGATGAGCAGGTCACGCGCGACACCGAGGCTCAGCGTCTGCATGGTGCTCGTCACTTCGAGTTGGTTGGGCGGGAGCCCGAATTCCAGTGGGTCGAAATCGATATCGGGCAGGAAGGCGCCGCGCCGGGAGTAGGTCTTGTCGGCGGCCGTCGGATCCGGGTCGTAGTAGTCGTCCAGGCTCCATCGCGACGTGGGCACTTCCTCGGTGCAGTCCACGCCGTCGACGATGTTCTGCCAGTACTCGCGATGGTCGCGGGCCCGCGGCAGCAGGCCCGACATCCCGACGATGGCGATCGGGTTGCGTGCCAGTCGTCTGTCGTCCGTCACAGGAAATTCCTCTCGAGCAGCGATGCGGGTCAGGCGGCGACGTTGGTCGCCGTGGCCGAGGCGATGACCTCGGCCGCCCCCGCGGCGAATAGTCGGTGGCCGAGCGGGCTCGGATGCAGGCCGTCCTCGGTCCACATCTCGGCCCGTTCCCATTCGGGGCGGGCCGCGATGTCGAGCAGTTCGGCGCCGGTGTTCGCGGTGACCTCGGCCAGGGTGGTGTTGGCGTAGTCGAACCGCTCGCGCAGCAGTCCGCGGAAACCGTCCGGCACCGGGAGGCGTGCGGGGATGTCGGGGTAGCTGGCGGTGAAAACCGTTGCGCCCGAATCGCACAGCGTGCCGAAAATGGTGCGCAGATTCTCCGCGAATCGGTCGGGTTCGAAATCGCTGACCAGATCGTTGACGCCGACGACGACGCCGTAGACGTTCGAACGCGCCGCGAGAGCCGAAGGCAGCTGGGCGGCGACCACCGCGGTGGTCGTCGCGCCGTGCACGCCGAGATTGCGCACGGCGGCGGGGCGCATACCGAGTTGGCCGCCCAGGCGCGCCACCCAGCCCCGGTAGCCGCCGCCCGTGGCCGGGTCGCCCCGGCCTTCCACGAAACTGTCGCCGAGTGCGACCAGACCGGCCGCACTCATGCCAGCGCCTCGGTATTGGTCACGTGCCGGTCGGCCTCGGGAAATCCGACCTCTTCGTACAGGTCGGCCAGCTGCTGCTCACCGAAGAACTTGTCCGGCGGGTACAGGCCCGCGATCAGACCGAAGAACTTCTTCGAGTAGTCGGGGCTCATGCTGGTGGCCCGGAAGACCGAGTCGTAGTACGGCGTCAGCGTGAGTTCGGAGATGCTGCGGGTCAGCTCGTAGGTGCTCGCGCTCTGCGCGTCGCGTTCGCGTTCGTACTCGGCGAGGGTCTCGTCCATCGGGCGCGCGCCCGACAGGCCCTCGTGGGCGAGGTCGGCGAGCAGTTGGCCGTACTTGAAGGCATCGGTGATGCCCCAGCCGGTGAACGGGTCCTTGTGGTAGCCGGCGTCGCCGACCAGTGCCCAGCCGGGTCCGAAGGAACGCCGCCGGTAGTTGTCGGGGTAGAGCATCGGCCGGAACTGTTCGACGCGCTCGGCGGTGTCGCGGAAGCGCGCGCCGATGGCCGGGTCGATCTGGTCGATGATCTCCTGCACGCTGGCGTCGGGATCGGCACGGAACTCGCGGAAACGGTCGCGCTTGCGCATCACCGCGACCAGGTACTGGTCGTCGTTGGTCGGCCAGGCGGCGAACTGCTGCTCCCCGAAACCGGTGCGGTGCTGCATCCCCCAGTCGACGCCCTCGTAGTACGAGTAGTAGATGAAGCACGCGGCGGCGGAGCCGTCGTACTCCTGCGCGCCGACCTGCTTGGCCACCGTCGAATTCGACCCGTCGGCGCCGATCACCAGCCGCGCGCGGAACTCTTGCTCGGCGCCCTCGCCGACCCGGCCGCGGATACCGGCCACCCGATCGCCGTCGAAGACCAACTCGGTGACGCCGAAACCTTCGATGACCTCGGCGCCGGACTCACCGGCCGCCTCGACCAGGATCTTGTCCAGGACGGTGCGGCGCGGGCAGTACACCGCGTCGATGCCGTCGGCGGACGGGTCGGCCATGCCGTTGATGACGATATCGGTGTAGGTGAAGTTCAGGTTGCGCACCGGCGGGCATCCGGTGGCCACCACCCGGTCGAGCAGGCCCCACGAGTTCAGCAGGCTGAGGCCGGCCTGGTGGATGTAGTGGGTGGAGGGGGTGTCGCTGGGGAAGGTGGCCCGGTCGACGGCGAGCACCCGGTAGCCGCGCCTGGCCAGCAGCATCGCCAGCGGTGCGCCCGCGACGCGAGTTCCGACAACAATGACGTCGTACATGGTGGCATCACTTTCGGTAGTCGAATGACGATTCGAGTCTGTCGGCGCGAATGGCCGGGAACCAGTGGGCCGAGTCGTAATTCATCGGCCGATCGGTCCCGGCTATCACGCGGATGATTTCCCGCGAATTCACCCGCGGGAAAGGTAGAGCTGATCGATATCGTCCGAATAGGCCGATTCGATCGCGGCGCGGCGCAACTTCCGCGACGAGGTGAGCAGACCGTTCTCGACGGTGAAATCGCCATCGACGATCCGGAATTCGCGAATGGATTCCGGACGTGAGACGAGCGAATTCGCCTCGTCCACCGCGGCCCGGACCGCCGCGGACGGATCGCCCGCCGGATTCGCCGCGCGCCAGCGCTGGGCCTGCGGCTCGTCGAGGGTGACCAGCGCGGTGACGTAGGCGCGGCCGTCACCGATCACCATGCAATTGCTGACCAGCGGATGCAGCCGGACCCGATCCTCGAGCGGGGCGGGCGCGACGTTCTTACCGGTCGAGGTCACCAGGATTTCCTTCTTGCGTCCGGTGATCCGCAGGAAACCGTCGTCGTCGAGCTCGCCCAGGTCGCCGGTGTGCAGCCAGCCCTCGTCGTCGACGGGCCGCTGGTCGGCGGCCGCGCCCCAGTACCCCGGCGACACATGGGGACCGCGCACCAGCACCTCGCCGTCGGCGCCGATGCCGACCGAGGTCCCCGGGATCGGGCGACCGGTGGTGGCCAGGCGATTGGTCTCGGGGGCGTTGACCGTCACGGCGGTCGCCGCCTCGGTCAGGCCGTAGCAGTTCAGGATCACCACACCGAAACCCGCGTAGAAACCGGCGGTGGAATCGTCGAGGGACGCACCGCCGGAGATGACGTGACGCAGCCGGCCGCCCAGTGCCGCGCCGACCGGATTGTCGGTGGATTCCGGCGCCGCGCCGGCGCCGAGGATATCGAGTCCGCGTGCGACCGCCTCCTGTTCGGCCTCTTCGGTGATCAGGGTGCGACAGAACTTTCGGATCTTCTCCAGCCCGTAGGGAATCATGGCGAGGAAGGTGGGGCGCAGCCGCGGCAATGCGGGTACGAGGTCGGGGATGCCGGGCAGCAGGTAGGTCTGCGAACCGCCGACCAGGCACGCGAACAGGATGGTCTGACCGAAGACATGTGCCAGCGGCAGTGCGTGCACGGTGGTTCCGTCGAACATCGCGCCGGTCTGGCGGACGGTGTTGGCCGAGGAGACGTACATGTTGCGGTGGGTGATCATGCAGCCCTTGGCAACTCCGGTGGTGCCGCTGGTGTACACGATCATGGCGAGGTCGTCGGCGCGGACCGCGGCGATGCGGGCGTCGAGTTCGGGGGCGACCGCCGTGGTCGTCCAGGTGGCTATCTCGGGGAAGGTCCAGGCAGCCGTCGCGCCCGCCGCCGTCAGCCGTTCGGCGTCGGTCGCGTCCTCGGCGGCGAAATGCGCGCTGCCGCTGTCGGAGAGGATGTGTTTGATCTGCACCGGCGACGAGGTCGGGTACACGGGAACGAGGACGGCGCCGACGGCCAGGATCGCGCAGTCCAGCAGCGCCCACTCCAGTGTGGTCCGCCCCAGTACCGCGACCCGGTCACCCGCCGCGACACCGCGGGCGAGCAGCGCCGAGGCGACCGCGCGCACCGCCGTGTCGAGTTCGGCACAGGTGAGCACGGTTCCGTCCGCGGTGGACAGGGAATTCCGCTCCGGATTCCCCGCCGCCGCCGCGGATATCACCGAGTACAAACCGGTGTGGTCCGCCAGATCTGATCCGTTTTCGGTGATCGAGACACTATTCACAACGCCAATTCTTCTCGGCGATGTCGAATGATGTCTCCGCTATACCTCCTTGGCGACCGCGCGAATGTCAAATTCTATCGACGTGGTCATGCGGTTGCCGCGCGCGCAATATCGATTCGTGGGGTTTCGGCTGATTCTATGCATTCGAGAAACAGGGATACCGCCGGATTCGCCTCGGCCGCCAGCCATACCGCGTAGAGATCGAGTGTGGGAACCGGATCGAATAATTTCACCGCCACCGTGCTGCTGTCGGGAGCGCCCATGCCCATCGACACCGCGCGCGGCAGCGACGCGAAACCGACGACCGGGCGCACCGAGACCATATGCGCCGTCGCCCCCGGGTCGTCGGCGGTGTGGACCACCTCCAGCGAGATCCGTTTGTCCGCCGCCGCCTGGAAGATCGCGTCGTACATCGCCGGACACTGCTCGCGGGCGAACAGGACACATTCCTGCGCGTCCAATTCGGCGAACGGCACACCGGGCCGGTCCGCCCACCGGTGCCTGCGGCCCACGACCGCGACGAGCGGAACCCGGTGCAGCAGTCGCCGATACCGGAATTCGGTAGTACTCGGATGCCCGTAGACCAGGGCGACATCCAGCGAGCCGTCCGCCAGGGCCGCCAGCTGCGGTCCGGTGCGCTTCTCGAAAAGTGACACCACGATATCGGGATGTCTGCGGGTCATCCGCTCCAATGCGTCCGGCACCACGTGTCGACTGGCAGGCAGGTTGTACCCGACATTGAGTGAACCCGCCCGCCCGGCTGCCGTAGCCTTCGTCAACTTCGTGGCCCGTTCCATCTGCGCCACGATCAATCGTGCCTGGCTTTCGAACTCGAAACCGGCGGGGGTCAGCTTCACCTCGTGCGAATTGCGTGAAACGAGCTGTACCCCCAGCGATTTCTCCAACTTCTGCAACTGTGTGCTGAGGCTGGGCTGCGTCAGATGCAAGCGCTGCGCTGCGCGGCCGAAGTGCAGCTCTTCGGCGATCGCGATGAACGAGACCAGATGTCGGAACTCCATGCCGACTCCTTCCGGGTACCCGATACGCTAGCTTCGCCAAGTAACCGAGAATGAACCGAGCCCGCACAGCACCTGCCCAAACAGTTGCGGATGGGTGAACCGAATCCGCTGTCCATCGGCACGATGGTGACGGCGCGGCTAATCGGCTGTGAACGCGGTGGGCAGCGCTTCGAGGCCGCGAATGACGACATTCGGCTTGAACGGCGGCGTGTCGGAAAGCAATTCGATGCCGCGCACCTTGCGCAGCAATACGTCGAGCAGTACCTCCATCTCCAGCAGCGCCAGCGGCGCACCCAGGCAGTAGTGGATGCCGAGACTGAAACCGAGATGCCTGTTGGCCGGTTTCATCCGGTCGGCGTAGCGCGAGACATCGGTGCGGTCGGGGTCGGTGAAGGCCGCGTCGTCGCGGTTGGCCGAGTTGATCAGGACGACGACACCCTCCCCCTTCTCGAATTCGTGCCCGGCCACGGTGATCGGGCGCGTCGCGGCGCGCGTGGTGATCTGCACCGACGGCTCGAGCCGCAGCAGTTCGTCCGGGGCGTAGGCGGCCAGGCCGGGGTTCGCGCGCATGGCGGCGATCTGGTCCGGATTGCGCATCAGCCGCAACATGCCGGTGCCGATCAGGTTCGCCGTGGTCTCGTGACCGGCGACGAAGGTGGTGATGCAGGTGGCGAGCAGTTCCTGTTCGGTCAGCACGTCACCGCGGTCCTCGACCTGGGACAGCACACTGAGCAGATCGTCGGTGGGACGGGCCCTGCGCTCGTTCAGCAATTCGCGGAAGTAGGACATGAAACCGCGCGAGGCCGCGCTGCGGGCCCGCAGCGCTTCCTCGGGCAGCGTGTAGTCGTGGTCGAAACCGCGCGCCAGGTCCAGCGACCATCGGTGTACCTGGGCGTAGGCCTCCTCGGGGACGCCGATCAGCTCGCAGGCGATGACCAGCGGCAGCGGGTAGGCGATCATCTCGACGAGATCGAATTCCCCCGCCTCGAGGGCGTTGTCGACCAACTGTTCGGTGAGCTGTTCGATCCGTGGCCGCAGCCGGGTGACCATACGCGGGGTGAAACCCTTGGTCACCAGATTGCGCAGCCGGGTGTGGTCCGGCGGTTCCATCCACAGGAACGAGGTCGGCAGTTCCTCGGGTGCGTCTTCGGGCGACACCGTCGGATGCATCATCCCCGCTTCCTCCGCGTGGCTCCACGCGGTGGTCGAGAGCACCGCGGCGCAATCCTCGTAGCGGGTCAGGACACGGTGGCCCAGTGGGGTCTGATGCACCGGGCCAGCCTCGCGCAGCACGCGGCCGGGGGTATAGGGGTCGGATCGGCCTTCGGGGCCGAACAGTTTCACGAGTGCGTCCTGGATCGCGGCGTCGCGTTCCGCGACGACCGTTGTCTCGGAAGTCATAGCGGGTGGTGCCTCCTGTTCGAACGATCGGTCAACGATGGTTTCGACTGCCACGCAGCAGTATTCGGCCCGCCATCGCGGGATGGAGCAGCGCGGCCGGTGGCTCGACGAGGTTGGCGACGCGCAGGAAGGTCCGCGCCACCTTCGGGTCGGTATGCGCGGCGCGATGGGCCGCGCCGACGTAGGCGTTGGTGACACGGATCCGTGCCGTGCGGTCGCCGACGACACCCGGGTAGCGCAGATCCGAGCCGGTCGACATCTGCCACGCGACGTCGATGATCCGGCCCGCGGCGGCGTAGAAACGCGAGGGCAGATCCGTCGTGCCCGAGGCGGTGAGGCAGTCGCGCAACGCGAGTGCCTGCTGCGCGGCGACCGACATCCCCTGCGCGTAGAGGGGATTGAAACTGCATACCGCGTCACCGAGGGCGAGGAATCCGTCGATGGGCGCGCCGCAGCGTTCGTACCGGCGTCGTATCGAATGCCGGAACCGGTGGGGCACGATGTCGCCGAGCGGTTCGGCGGCGGTGATGATGCCGTGGATGTCGGGTGCGGCGAGCGTGGCCGCGAAGGCGGCGAAGGCGGCCGGATCGGTCGGCGGATGATCGCCGAGCATTCCGGCGAGTGTCACGTGCCAGCGGTCGTCCTCGACGCGGATCGCGCCCCCGCCGCGCCCGTTCGGTCCGGTCGAGATGATGACCGAGCTGTGATCGTCGAGCTGGCCGGGACTGCGCCGGTAGAACCGCGACGCGTAGCCGAGATCGACCTCGACCTGATCCTGCGGCGGGACCGGCGCCGCGAGAGCTCGCAACCACTCCGGTGCGCGCGAGGCCCGTCCGGTCGCGTCGACCACCAGATCTGCGGCGAGCGTGCGCGGGTCGTCGTCGCGGGAGACGACGACCCCGGTCACTTCACGCGCGGTGCCCGCGAGGGCCTTCGCCGTGGTCCGATCACGCAGTGTGACGCCGGGAATCGCCAGCGTGCGGTCCCTGATGACCGATTCGAGCAGCGGTCTCGTCGCCATCAGCGAGGTCAGCCCGGTGGACGTCGGGGTGACCCGAAGGCCCCCGAGATACCAGCGGGTGCCGAGCAATGCCTCGGCGGTGGGCGCGCCGAGTCCGGCCACCCGCGCGGTGAACCCGGGGTAGAGCTCCTCCATGATGGTGCGGCCACGGTCGAGCAGGCCGTGCAGATGCCTCGCCTGCGGGACGCCCCGGCGCGAGCCCTCCTCGTCGAGCGGGTCGCGCTCGATCAGGGTGACCCGCGCGAAATGGTCGGAAAGCACACGGGCGGTGAGCATTCCGGCGATTCCCGCGCCGAGTACGACCGCGTGCCCGGAGCCATCGGCACTCATCGTGTCAGCGTCACCGGGAGGGCGGCGATCCCACGGTGGATCAGGCTGGGCCGGTAATCGATCCGTTCGGTGGCCAGGTCCACCGACGAGGTCCGTTCGAACAGGGTCCGCACGGCGGTGTCGGCTTCGATCCGGGCCAGCGGCGCGCCGACGCAGAAGTGTATGCCGAGACTGAAGCCGAGATGTTTGCGGGCGGGCCGGTTTCCGGCGTAACGGGTGACGTCGAAGCTGTCGGCGTCGGAGAACACCCGGTCGTCGCGACCCGCCGACGCCGTGAGCACCACGACCCCGTCACCACGGCGGAACGTACGCCCGCCCACCACGGTGTCGGCCAGCGCGACCCGGATGGTGAATTGCGTGGGCGGGTCGTAGCGCATCATCTCGTCCAGGGCGGGCGCGATCAGGTCCGGATTCTCGCGCAGGATCGCCACCTGGTCGGGGTTGCGCAGCAGCGCGAGCATGCCGTTGCCGATGAGATTGATCGAGGTCTCCATGCCCGCGACCAGCGTCAACAGCGCGATGCCGATGACCTCGGGTTCGGTCAGCACGCCCGCGGCCGAGGCCGCGACGAGTTCGCCGAGCAGATCCGAACTCGGCTGCTCCTTCTTCCGCGCGACCACCCGCGCGAAATAGCCCATACATTCCATCGCCGCCGTGCCCCGGGCCGCGACGTCCTGCTCGCCGAGCAGCCAATCGGGGTCGCTGCCGCGCGCGATCGCCAGCTGCCATTCGCGGAACAGCGCGCCGTCGGCGGGGTCGGCGCCGAGCAGGCGTACCGGAACCATCGCCACGGCCAGCGGCACGGCGAGATCGTTGAGGATGTCGAGTTCGCCGCGTTCGAGCGCGCGATCGACCAGTTCGCCGACGACCCGGCCCGCCAACGGCGACATCTCGGCCATGGTCTTCGGCGTGAACGCCTTCGCGACCACCTTGCGATAGCGGCCGTGTTCGGGCGGGTCCATGCGGACGAACGACCCCGGGATGGCCGCGGTGGTGTCGCGGAACGGGCTGATACCCGCGCTGTACCCGTGCCCCCAATCCGAGCCGGTGAGGATCTGCGCGCACTCCTCGTAGCGGGTGACCATCGTGACCGGCACGTCGCCGAATTCGAACGGGAACAACGCCGCCGCGTCGCGCACCCGGCGGTAGGCGGGATAGGGATCGGCGTGCTGATCGGGTTGCCAGGCGTCGAAGGTGACGCCGGTGGGGAGTGCGGTGCTCATCGGGGCTCCATTCGGACACGAAGTTGCGACATGCCGCGCACGACCACATTCGGTCGGTACGGCGGTTCCTCGAGCAGCGTCATCGACTCGACCCGGCTCGCGAGAGCTCGCAGGACCACCGACATCTCGAGCCGAGCCAGCGGTGCCCCGAGGCAGTAGTGCAGGCCGAGGCCGAAGGACAGGTGCCGTTCGGGGCGAGCACCGCGCGCGTAGCGGGCGATATCGAAGCGATCGGCGTCGGGGAAGGCGAGCGGATCGCGGTTGGCCGAGGCCAGGAGGACGATCACCGCGTCACCGGGGGCGAATGTCCTTCCGCCCACGGCGATTTCGTCGTGGGCGGTGCGGGTGGTCAGGTGCACGGGTGCGTCGTAGCGCAGCACTTCGTCGACCGCCGGTTCCGCGAGTTCCGGGAACGAACGCAGTCGCTGGAATTCCTCCGGGTGGCGGATGAGGGCCAGTACGCCGTTGCCGATGAGGTTCACCGTGGTCTCGTGGCCCGCGACGACCAGGATCAACAGGGTGCCGAGCAGTTCGGTGCGGGTCAGTCCGGCGCCCGCGTCGTCGGCCTGGACCAGGGCGGTGATCAGATCCGCTCGTGGCTCCGCGCGCCGCCGGTCGACCAGGTCGCCGAAGAATTCCAGGAAGGCGTGTACGGCCGCGGTCCGCGCGGCCAATTCGTCCGGGGAGAGCAGCACATCCGGATCGAGCCCACGAGCGATACCCGTCGACATGGTCCTGACGTGCTCGTGCGCCTCCTCGGGGACGCCCAACAGTTCGCACACCATGGTCAACGGAAGGGGGTATGCCAGCGCGTCGAGTAGGTCGACCTCACCCTGCGCGAGGATCTTGTCCAGCAGATCCCCGGTCAATTGCTCGGCGCGCTCACGCATGCCGGAGATGGTGCGAGCGGTGAACGCCTTGCCGACCAGGCCGCGCAATCGGGTGTGCTCCGGGGGTTCCATCCACAGGAACGACCCCGGCAGTTCGACATCGCTGTCGCCGTGCAGGAGTTCGGGTTCCTCGGCATGGCTCCACCTGGCGTCCTGCATGATCGCCTGCGCCTCCCGATGCCGGGTGACCAGATGCGTGTCGTGCGGTCCCGGGACGAACGGGCCGTCGGCGCGTAATATCTCGTAGCTGCCGTACGGATTGTGCCGCATATGTGGCGCGATACTCTCGAGGACCGCGATTTGCACGGGGGTCGGCGCCGCACTCGCGGAATGGTCGGAAATCACCGGCAACTCCTGGATACAGAAATAGGTGAAAATCGCACCGCACCCCGGCCGTTCGGAACGGCTTGCAGCCCAGCGCATTCGAGACCAATCGTGCCATCGACCGGCGGGGACGCCTCGGCAATCGACTGTTTCGATCGCGCCATAGCGGAATTACTCGATCACCCGGAACAATGGCGTGATCGCGGATTCATATCGAACCGTTCAATTCATGATGCGTTCAAAGAGTTGTCACAATTCGCTGTTGTCGTGGAAAACATGAATTCTGCGGATTCGGCCGAAACGTTGCACGGCCTGCTGGCCCGCGTCGCCGCCGACCACCCCCTGGTGCACGCCCGGTTCTGGTCGGTCTCCGAATCGCTGAGCTATCGCGAACTCGATCGGGCGGCGCGTTCGATGGCCGCCGCGCTGGTCCGGCGCGGGATCCGGCGCGGTGAACCGATCGGCATCCTGTGCCCCAACGCACCGGAATTCCTGATCTGCCTGTTCGCCGTCGCCGCGGCGGGCGGTGCGGCGACGCCCCTTCCGCTGCCCGCGGGCGCGAAACAGACCGGCGGCTATCCCAAGAAACTGGCCGCCATCGCCGAGGCGGCGGGAATGAACACCCTCCTCGTCTCACATCGCTTCGCCGATCTCACGCCCCTCGTCGCCGACGTGGTCGAGGCCGAACTGCTCGACGCGGGTGCGCTCGCCCGCCTCGCCGACGAGACCGAGGACACCGACACCGCACTGCCGAGGATGCGGGGCGACGAACCCGCCATCGTGCAGTTCACCTCCGGCAGCACGGCGATGCCGAAAGGTGTTCGCCTGACCCATCGCAACGTGCTGAGCGGACTGGCCGCCATCCGTTCCGGCATCGACCTGAGCCTCGACGATAAGGGTGGATTCTGGCTGCCGCTGTTCCACGACATGGGTCTGTTCGGCACGCTGTCGGCGGTCCTTCGCGGTATCCCGGCGCACGTGTGGTCGCCGATGTCGTTCGTCAAGGATCCGACGCGCTGGCTGGCCGAATTCGCCGAGAGCGGATCGACCATCACCGCGATGCCGAATTTCGGCTACGAATCGCTGCTGGCCGCGATCTCGCCGGAAGAGGTCGCCGAATTCGATCTGCGGCGCTGGCGGATCGCGTTCAACGGAGCCGAACCGATCTCGCACGACGTGGTTTCCGCGTTCTGCGAACGTTTCGCACCGGCGGGGTTCGCGCGGTCGAGCATGTTCGGCGTGTACGGCATGGCCGAGGCGACGCTCGCCGTCGCCTTCCCGCCGCTGGGCCGCGCACCGGTCTTCGAATGGGTCGACCGCGCCCGGCTCTGCGACGACAGTCGCGCCGAGACCGTCCCCTCCGACGCCGCGGGCGCACGCGCGGTCGCGAGCGTCGGTTCGGCCGTGGCCGGACTCACCCTGCGCGTCGTGGCGCCCGATACCGGAACCGAACTGCGCGACGGCGCGGTCGGCGAGATCCTGATCCGCGGTGACGCGGTGACCGCGGGGTATCTGTCCGCCGATCCGGCCGCGACCGCGGGCCTCATCACCGACGACGGCTGGTTGCGCACCGGCGATCTCGGGTACCTGCGCGCGGGTGAACTCTTCGTCACCGGCCGCAGCAAGGACATGATCACCGTGCGCGGCGCGAACTACTACGCCCAGGACGTGGAGGCCGCGATCGGCGATCTCGCCGGCATCTACAAAGGTCGGTGCACCGCGGCCGCCGATCCGGGCGGAGCCGACATCATCGCGCTGATCGCCGAATCCGAACGCACCGGCGCCGAGGCCGAGCTGCTCGCCCGCGATATCCGCGACCGGATCGCGGCCGAACTCGGCCTGGCCGCCGTCGAAGTCCACATCGTCGCCCCGCGCAGCATTCCCCGCACCAGCAGCGGCAAACTCCGCCGTCTCGCCGCACGTGACCTGCTCACCGCCGGCCACTGAACCCCTCCGGCGACTTCCGCACCGCCCCTACCGATCTGGAGCCACGATGCACAGCTACGACGTGTTCCGCCATTACGAGCGGCTGCACTGGCGCCTCGCCGACCTGGATCTCGACGCGATCGACCGCAGTCTGGTCCGCCCCGAGTACATCACCCTGGCCAAGAGCGCCACCATGGGCGAATCCAATGTGATCGCCGCCGTCCACGGATTCATGAACGAATTCGTCGACGACTACGACTTCTCCACTTTCGCCGTGGTCTGGGGCTATCAGGAAGTGCAGCACCACTACGCCTTCCGGTCGTGGCTCGGCGCGGTGGGCGAGGCCGTCGACGAGAAGGCGGTCGATTCCATGCGCGAGCCCTACGCCCCCGGCACCACCCCCTCGGCCACCCTGGCCACCAACATCATCTCCGAGCTGACGGTCAACCACATCTACCGCGCGGTGTCGAACTGGGTGCGCGAGCCCGTGCTGAAGAATCTGCTGCTCGACGCCAGCCGCGACGAAGCGGGCCATGCCCGCGAATTCATCCACTACGCCACCGAACGGTTGAAGCGGCGACCCGAAGAGCTGCCCTCCGTATTGGAAACGCTCTACGTCTACAGCTCCGAGGCCAAGATCAAACATCCGGTGAGCACCTTCAAATCCGGGATCACCGAACTCGGCGATCACGAGACCATCGATACCGGATTCGAGCTGTTCCTCGAACAGGTCGCAGCCGTTGGCGAACTGGATGTGTTGCACGACAAGGTCCGCCGCACCTTCGCCAATATGACCGGCCTCGATCTGTCGAGTAACGCCCGGGTGCGCCGCGCGCTCGCGGACGCGCTGGTCTGAGCCGGTCTACGCCATGGATCAGGAAACCATCGCCGTACCGTGGTCGGTCATCCCCGACTACCGGTGCTTCGGGTGTTCCCCACACAACGAAGGCGGCCTGCGGCTGGTCTTCACCGCCCATCCCGACGGGTTGCAGGCCCGGTTCCGGCTCGGTCGATCCTTCGAGTCCTACCCGGGTGTCGTGCACGGCGGTCTGACCGGCGTGATCTGCGACGAGGTGATGGGGAATCTGATCGTGCTCGCACGGCACACGCCCGCGTTCACCGTCTCGCAGCGCACCCGGTTCGTCACACCGCTGCTCGTGGATCACGAATACACCTGCGTGGCAAGTCTTTCCGGTAGCGCCTCGGATGCCTTGATCCAGGGCAACGCCGAAATCCTCGACGCGTCTGGAGCGCTGTGCGCCGGATCGACCGCCACCTACCAGCCCTTCGACTTCCGCGACGTGCGCCATCAGCTGACGCTCGACGACGACGAGGTCGCCCTGCTCTCACACGCTCTCGACCCCGAATCGCACGACCGTCCCGCAATGAACCGCCCCGCAACGAACGGAGTCCTGCCATGACCGCGAACACCCCCGACGAGATCCTGCGCACCATCACCGCCATCGCCGTGGCCGAAACCGGTATCGCCGAGACCGAACTGCGTCCCGATGTCGACCTGCGCGCGATGGCGGGCGTCGACTCGGTGCGGGTGCTGCGCATGGTCGCCAAGATCGAGCGCGCCTACGACATCGAACTCGAGGACGAGGCCGTCTTCGGCATGGCCACACTCGACGATGTCGTCGCCGTGGTGGACAGCGAACTGCGCCAGGCCGCCGCGTGAGCGTCGACAGCGTCACGGCCGACAGCGTCAGCGCGCCCGGCGCGATCGCCGACACCAATCAGCACTACGACCTCGACCCGGATATCTTCGGCCAGTTCCTCGACCCGCTGCGCAAGTACAGCGCGGGCCGCTACCTGTCCGAGCACGACACCCTCGAACAGGCCCAGCGCAACAAGTTGCGCTTCGTCGCCGACCGGCTCGGCCTGCGCGGCGGGGAACGGCTGCTCGATATCGGCTGCGGCTGGGGTTCGCTGATCCTGTACATGGCGGCCGAACTCCGGTGCGAGACGCTGGGTGTCAGCCCCGCGCCGCGCCAGCACGGCTACATCGCCGAACAGGCCGCCGCCCGCGGCGTCGCGGATCTGGTCCGCACCAGGGTCGGCCACTTCGAACGTCTCGACCTGCCCGCGCGCGGTTTCGACGCGGTGACCATGCTCGGGTCGATCGTGCACATGCCCGACCTGGACGAGGTGTTCCGGCGCGCGCGGGCGGTGCTGCGCCGCGACGGCAGGCTCTACGTCTCGGAGAGTTGCTTCCGCAACGCCGCGATCCGGGCCCGATTCGACGACAGGGCCGGTACCGATTTCGTCCGCGAGGACATCTTCGGCTGGGGCGATCTGCGACCGCTGTCGGATCTGGTCACCGCTGCGGAGAGCGCGGGCTTCTCGATCATCTCGGTGGACGATCTGACCGAGGACTACCACCGCACCATCGAGGACTGGATCGCCAACGTCGAGGCGAACGCGGCCACGATCGACACGCACGGGGCGGGCATGGCCCAGCGGCTGCGGCACTACCTGGAGATCGCCAACGCGGGCTGGGGGTACACCACCAAGCATTACGCGCTGGTGTGCCGCAACGGCCGCTGACACCGGAGGACGACGACCATGGACATCGAGTCCGGATTGATCCCCGTCGGCGATATCGCCGATGCCGTCGACGGGTTCCTCGCCGCCTCCCCCGCTGCCCGTGGCTGGGATGTGGAGACCGCCGTCGACTGGAGCCGCGCCGACGCGGGGCTGCTCAGCGAGGGGCAACGCTCGGCGGTCGAGTTCATCACGCTCATCGAGGATCACCTGCCCGGCTATTTCGAGGTGTACCACCGGTATTTCCCGGTCGACGACACCGTCGACGCGCCGACCTTCGTCCACAATCGCGAGCTGTACCACTTCACGGTCCGCTGGGCCCTGGAGGAGGACACCCATGCCCGCGCGCTGACGCGCTACCAGCGGGCGTCGGGGATGGCCGAGCGCGACGCCCTTCGCACCGCGTTGGCGGTGGAGGGTCGCCGTCCCTTCGACCTGCCCTACGAGCATCCGGTGCAGTTCTTCGCCTACGCGCTGGTGCAGGAGAAGGCGACGCAGATGTACTACCAGCAGTTGCGTGACGTGGTGGGCGATCCGGTGCTCGCGACGGTGCTGTCGCGGCTCGCGCGCGACGAGGCACGGCATTTCAGTTTCATGGCCGACGTGGTCGGGCGCTATCTGCGCGTGCACGGTGACGCCGTCGTCGAACCGATCCGCGACGTGGTGGCGCATTTCCGGATGCCGCTCGCCGACACAATGCGCGGGTATTGGCGCTGGGCGCTGAAGATCGCGGACGTGGCCGAATACGACCACACCGAGGCCTATGAACATCTGGTGAAGGTGATCGACCGCGCGGTCGACGCCCGCACGGATCGGGTCGACGAACTGGTGCGATTCATCGACCAGTGCCGGATCGTGGCCTGACCGCGAACGAGGAAGGGGCCCGCGACATCGTGTCGCGGGCCCCTTCGTCGGGTCAGCTCCCCGGCTGAAGAACCAGGATCGTGGTCGAACCGTGCGCGATCAACTTCCCGCCCGCGTCGGTGATCCGACCCTCGGCGGTGGCGGTGCGCCGCCCGACGTGCACCACCTCGGCATCGCAGGTGAGCCTGCTGCCGTCGAGCGTGACCGACCGGATGAAATTCACTTTCAGTTCCAGCGTCGTGTACGCGACACCGTCGGCGAGCCTGGTGAACACCGCACTGCCCATCGCGGTGTCCATCAGGGTGGCGAGCACGCCGCCGTGCACGGTGAACATCGCGTTGATGGTGGCCGGATTCGGGTCGAGATAGTAGCGGGTACGACCGTCGCCCACGTACTCCTGCCGGATTCCGAGCGACGCGCCGACGCCCAGATTCTCCCGCAGGCCCCGCTCGAACACCTCCGTCAGTTCACCGGCTCGCGACGCGACCGTTCCGGTGAGTCCGCTGCCGTTGGCCTGGGTGCTGGTCATGAGATCTTCCTCCCTGCCGTACAAAGTGCCGAATTCGCCGCGCATCCGCATCGGCTTCTCAACGCTCACCCATTCCCCGGCCGAACGCCGGTCCCGCGCGATATTCGATTGGCGCGATCGACGTTCGCGATCGACGCCTCACGAACGCCGTTTCGCGATCTGTGACAATGGCCGGAAATACCGCGTCACGCAGGTACGCATTCGATGTCATGCCGCACCGCGTGCAGAAATATCGAAGAATTCGCCACCGATCGCCCCCCTGTGCGCCTACCCTTGACGCGTCAGTTTTCCACTACGGCTCGACCACCTGTCGCGAAGTGGTATTCGACCACTTCGCCTAGAAGTTGGGAGAAGCACCGAATGGACAATCGCGACATTCTCGCCGCCTTCGCACTCATGGACCGAGACGGCGACGGCTACGTCACCCGCGACGAATTCTTCGCGCACTACCAGAACGAGGGACGTCAGCCGCACGACATCATCGCCATGTTCGACACTCTCGACAGCGACGGTGACGGGATGATCGTCAAGCACGAGGTCCAGGCCGCGCGCGACCGTATCTGAGTCGGTCCGAACGCGGACTCCGCGAGCGAGTCGGTCCCGGATACCGTTCCGGGACCGACTCGCTCGTCGGAGTCAGTGCCCCGACATACCGCCGTCCACCGCGAGGGTCGTCCCGGTGATGTAAGAACTCGCGGGACTCGCCAGGAAGACGACGGCCGCGTCGAGTTCGTGCTGTTCGCCGAGCCTGCCCAACGGGCTGGTCTGTCGCACGAAGGTCAGCAGTTGGTCGGCGGGCACGGCGGCGGTCATCTCGCTGGCGAAATAGCCGGGGGCGATGGCATTCACCCGGATACCTCGGCGGCCCGACCACTGCTGGGCGAGATCTCGGGTGAGGCCGATGAGCCCCGCCTTACTCGCGGCATAGGCCGCCTGCGGCGCATAGGATTTGATCAGGCCGAGCACGCTGGCGATATTGACGATGCTCGAACCCGGCGTCATCCGCTGCCCGCAGGCCTGCGCCGCCCAGTACGCGCCGTTGAGGTTCAGGTCGATGACCTTGCGGAATTCGTCGGGCTGCTCCCGCACCGCGGGGACCGCCGTTCCGATACCGGCGTTGTTGATCAGGATGTCGATGCGGCCGTACTCGGTCATCGCCGCCTCGGCCATGGCCTGGCACCGATCGGGATCGGACACGTCCGCGCCGACGACGAGGGCGCGCCTGCCGAGTTCGCGCACCCGGGCGGCGACGGACTCCAACTGTTCGGTCCGGCGGGCGGCCAGAACCAGATCCGCGCCCGCTTGGGCGAGCGCGAGGGCGAATCCGGCGCCCAGGCCCGAACTCGCGCCGGTGACGATCGCGACCGTGCCGTCGAGTCGGAACAGGTCGAGTACGTTTCTCACAGTGACTCCGTCGAACGATGTCCGGTGCGCGAGACGGTCCGCAACGCGCGTAATCCGGCGGCCATGAATTCCGGCGTCGCCTCCGCGGCGCGACGGGCGTCCCCGCCCACGTCCGAACCATGCAGCGCGCGGTGCGTGATGCCCTCGCCGATGACGCCGAGTTTGAAATTGGCCAGCGAGATAGAAATTCCAGTCCGCGAGATCGCGCCCGGACAGGGTGGCGTATCGCTGTGCCAAAACGTCCGGCGACGGAAGACGCGGGCTGGTCCATGCCGCGTCCGCGCCGAGGACGAGATCGAATACCGGTGTGCGATAGACGCACATCAGCGCGATATCGGTCAGCGGGTCACCCAGTGTCGACATCTCCCAGTCGACGACGGCGCGCACGATATCCGGCGACCCCGAATCGAGAATCGTATTGTCGATCCGGAAATCGCCGTGGATGATCGACGCGTCCGACGTCGCGGGAATCGCCTCGGACAATGCCGCGTGCAGTGCCGCGAAATCCGGGAGTTCGCGGGTCTTCACCCGATCCCATTGCCGGGCCCACAGCGCGACCTGGCGGGCGACGAATTCGTGTGGGCGACCGAAATTCTCCAGACCCGCAGCCCGGTAGTCCACCGCGTGCAGGTCGACCAGGGTGGCGACGAGCGCATCCGCGCTCGCCTCGACCTGCGCGTCGGTGAGCGTCGCCAGATCGGCACGGTCGCGGATCACGCTGCCATCGACGTATTCCACGACCGTCATGGGCGCGCCCAGCGCGGTGCCGTCGGCATCGAAGGCAACCGCCGCCGCGACCGGGACGGAGGTGCCCGCCAGTCGGCTGGTGACGGTGTACTCGCGCGCCATGTCGTGCGCGGACGGGGTGAGTCCGCTCGTCGGCGGACGGCGCACCACCCAGGTCGAGCGGTCATCGCAGGCCTTGAAGGTCAGATTCGAACGCCCGCCGCTGATCAGTTCGACCCGCAGCTCGCCCTCGACGTCGATACCTGCGCCGACGAGGTAGTCGCGCAGTGCCGCGACGTCCATACCCGGCAGAGTCACGGGTTCTCCTTCGATTCGGTCTCGCGCGCGGCGCGCTTCGCCGCGCCGATCACCCGTTTGGCGATCGCCCACCGGTGCACTTCCGACGGTCCGTCGTACACCCGGAACGGGCGCACCTCGCGGGACAGTCGCGCCAGCGGCAGATCGTCGGAAACCCCGAGTCCGCCGCACATCTGGACGCTGCGGTCGACGATCCGGAAGATCGCCTCGGCGGCGAAGGTCTTCGCCACGGAGGTCGAATTCGCCGCCGTCTCAACGGCGTCCAGTTCCCAGCACGCGCGGGTCAGCAGCGCCCTGGTCGCCGCGATATCGATCTCGTTGTCGGCCACCATCTGCTGGACCATGCCCAGATCCCCGAGTTTCGCGCCGAATCCCCGCCGCCGCGCGACGTGCGCGACGGCGATGTCGTGCCCGCGCCTGGCCGCGCCGAGCCAGCGCATCACGTGGGTCATCCTGGCGGGGCCGAGCCGCACCTGCGCGTACTCGAAGCCACGGTCCACCTCGCCGAGCACCCCGGCATCGGGGACGAACAGGTCGTCGAAGAACACCTCGCAATGGCCGCCGAGCATGGATTTGTCCAGGGTTGAGATATGCCTGCCGACCCGGAGGCCGGGCGCGTCGGCCGGGGTGAGGAACATGGTGGCGCCGCCGCGATCACCCGGTTCGCCGGAGGTACGGGCGAAGATGATGAAGAATCCCGCGCCGTCCGCTCCGGTGATGAACCATTTGTGGCCCGAGATCCGCCAGCCGCCGTCCGCGCGTACCGCCCGCGTCGTCAGCGCGGAGGGATCGGAACCCGCGCCGGGCGCGGGTTCGGTCATCGCGAAGGCGGACCTGACCTCACCGCGTGCCAGCGGTTCCAGGTACCGCCGCTTCTGTGCCGCGTCGGCGATATGGGCGAGCATGTGGACATTGCCCTCGTCCGGGGCCGCGATATTCAGCGCCGTCGGACCGAACAGCGAATAGCCCGCCTCCTCGAAGACCGGTGCGCGATCAGACATGTTCAGACCGTGTCCGCCGTATTCGACCGGTGCGTGCGGCGCGAAGACGCCCGCCTTCCGCGCGTGCGCTTGCAGTTCGACCCGTATCGCGTCCCCGCCGGCCGCGGCGATATCGCCGACGTGCTCGTCCTCGATCGGGAGGACGACCTCGCGGACGAAGGTCCGCACCTTATCGACCAGCGCGGTCGTCTCCGGTGAATACGACAGGTCGATCGGCATCGGAAACTCCTCCAGCGTGGGCGGCGGTGGGCGGTGGACCACCGAATCGGTTAGAACGATCGTTCGGTCCCCATGGGCCAATACACTGGCATGTTCGCGCTCGGCACGTCAAAATGTTCAGGAATCCTGAACAGATCGGAGCAGAACCGGCGATGATGTCCGATATTCACGAATCGATTCGTTCGGCGCGGCGCGCGGCCGGGGTCTCCCAGCGCGAACTGGCGCGCAGGCTCGGCCTGAGCACCGCGACCATCAGCGCGATCGAGAGCGGGAAGACCGGGGTCAGCGTCGAGCGGCTGCGGGTACTCGCCGACGCCCTGCACGTCGACGTGCGCGACCTGGTCGGCGGCACCGAACCTGTCGCGCGCGGCCGCGAATCCGATACCGGAGTACGGGCGGCGGCGGTGCGGCGGCACGGCGCGAGGCACTGGCGTGAATTCCCGCCGCTGTCGATCGATCCGGTGCTCGACGCGGCGATCGAATCGTTCGTCGAGACCGGGTATCACGGGGCCACCATGCGCTCGCTGGCCCATCGCGCGGGGATGAGCGTGCCCGGCGTCTATCACCGCTATCGCGACAAACAGGAACTGCTCGTTCGCGTCCTCGACATCACCATGGACGAATTGCACTGGCGGGTCGGCGCCGCGCGCGCCGACGGTGCGACGAGCGTCGAACGGGTCGCGCTGATCGTGGAGGCGCTGGCGCTCTACCACACCCACCGCCGGGCGCTGGCCTTCATCGGCGCGAGCGAGATGCGCAGCCTCAAGGGTGAGAACCGGCGTCGCATCACGCACTCCCGCAACGAGATCCAGTATCTGCTCGACGAGGAGATCGCCGCGGCCGTCGCCGAGGGAACCCTGCGGACCGAACGCCCGCGCGACGCGGGGCGGGCGATCGCCACCATGTGCACGTCGCTGTCACAGTGGTTCCGCATCGACGGCCCGTCCACCCCGGAGCAGATCGCGCGCGAGTATTCGGAATTCGCACTCGATCTGCTCAGGAAGACGCCCGGGTAGCGATTACGCGATCTTCTCGAGCGGCGGCGCGGATTCGCCGATGGTGGCCTTCGTCTCGCCGATCAGCCTGCGCAGGAACGTTTCCTGTTCGCGTCGCCCCTGGATCGCGGCCCGGTCGGTGCCGCCGGGGGACAAGCGGACGAACGCGCTGCGCACCAGGTTGACCGGGATGCGCAGTGCCGGGTACCAGGGTGGAACGTAGGCGGGCAGGCCGAGTGTGCGCATCGCCTTCGGGCCCAGGAACGCGGTGGTCACCGACAGATGCTGGGCGCGGGCGATGCGGCCGCGCAGGCCGGGCAGGTTGGGATAGGACCACCGCAACGGGTCGTCGGCCATCGGGACGGCGAGCTGGCGGCTGGTCTCGTCGGGGTTGGTGATGGCGGCGAGGCAGTGGTACAGGATCTCCACGCCGTCGCGGAAACCCGTTGGCAGCCACTGCTCTTCGACGCCGATCAGCCAGCCCACGTAGCGGGTCAGGTGGGCGGCGGCGACCGTGTCGGCCCGCGACGGGACGATGCCGAGCACCATGCCGCCGACGAAGGGAGCGAGCAGCGCGCCGACGAGCGTGGCCGCCATATCGGTCTGATTGATGGGCAGGCCCCAGTCGTCCCCGCGCCAATCCGGCATGGCGGCGACGTGGCGGCGGACCATCGAGTGGATGAAACGCACATGCAGCGTGGAGCGGTAGCCCTGGCCGAACAGGTCCATCCCGTTCTCGGTGGACACATCCATGGCCCATTGCAGGGTTTCGGCGAATCGCCGGGCCGGGCCCTTCTCCAGCGCACCTGTGCGGATCAGCGTCTTGTTGAAACCCGAGGCGAGGTATCCACCGAGGAAGGACACATCGCGCGCGAAATAGAGACCGTCGGAACCGCCGGAACGGAAGACCCGCTCGCCACGCCGCAGCAATTCGGGATCGACCCAGTCGGGGGTGGTCTCGACCATGGTGAAGAACGCGCGCAGAGGTTCGGGCGCGTCGGGGACGCTGGAGATTCCCGTGCGCAGCGCCTGTTCGAACAGGGGGCGGGTGGTCCCCATGCCTTCGGCGTACATCCAGTCGACGAGCCGATCCATCGGTTCGTCGCCAACGACGAGGGATTCGCCGAGTCGACGCCACCGGTCCGACGACGGCTCGCCGATGCCGAGCAGCAGGGCGATCGGTCCGAGACCGGGCGGTCTACGGGGCCGATCGGGGTGTCGAGTAGGCGGATTCGGCGAAGTGGTCATCGTTGACTTCCTCAGATGGTGTGGCGATGCCGTGTCTCATCAACGGCACGATGGCGGTGCGGACGAAAGCGCGGGCCTGGTCCGGATCGGCGAAGTCGACGTTGCCGCCACCCGGTGTGAGCATCAGCGAATGCGCCAGGCGGGCAACGAGTTCGGCGACGGGTCGGGGGTCGTATCGGGCAACGAGCCCCGCGGCCTGCGCCTGGGTGAGCATCCCGACGATGTAGTCGATCCCGATCGCCACCAGGCGTTCTCCCTGGACGGTGTAGAAGCCGAGCACTTCATCGGGGGCGACGCGAAGCAATTCGGCGATCAGCCGGTGGATTCTGGTCTGCACCAGGACATGCAGCATCGTCTCCTCGATCTGCGCGTCGACACCGGAGTCCGTCGCCGCGATCGCGGTGACCTCGGCGAGCATCCGCCGGGTCTCGCGGGCCAGAACGGCCTCCACGAGATTGTCCTTACCCGCGAACCGGCGATGCACGGTAACCCTGCTGATACCCGCCCGGCGGGCGATGTCCTCGAGGCTGGCGCGCCGGATTCCGACCTGCACGATGCGTTCGAGCGCGGCGTCCATGATCGCCTCGTCCACATCGTCGAATCCATCCCGCATGTAACGAAGATAGAAATCATGTTGCATTATGTCAATGCCTCATCCCCGCGCACCAACGCGGCGACCGGAAGCCGCCAGCGCGCCGTCCGGCGCCGAACGAGACTTCTGCTCATGGATCTTCTGTTGCAGGACAAGGTCGCGGTGGTCACCGGCGGGTCGAAGGGAATCGGACTCGCCACCGCGCGGACCCTTCACGCCGAAGGGGCACTCGTCGTCGCCGCGTCGCGGCGTTCGACCCCCGAACTCGACGAACTCGCCGGTGATCGGTTCGCCCACGTCGCCGTCGACCTGTCCACCCCGGATGGCCCCGCGCGGGCCGTCGAACGGGCCGAACAACTGTTCGGCGGACTCGATATTCTCGTCAACAACGCCGGTGGCCCGCCGCGGGGCGCGGTGCTGCCGCGCTTCTCCTTCCACGACCTCGACGACGCCGACTGGCAGGCGATGCTGGACTTCAACCTGATGACGACGGTGCGGGCGGTGCGGGCCGCGATCCCGCGCCTGCTGGCACGAGGTGGCGGCACGATCGTCAATATCGCCTCGACCATGGCCCACGTGCCCAGCGGCACGAATGTCGACTACGGGGTGGCGAAAGCGGGTGTACGCAATCTCACCCAGGCCCTCTCGGAGGAATTCGGCCCGCAGGGCATCCGGGTGAACACCGTGTCCCCCGGGCCGGTCGTCACGCCCTGGTGGACCGAGGACGGCGGCGCCGCCGATGTCATCGCGGCGGCGACGGGCACCGATCGCGCCGGCGTCCTCGGCGGCGGCGCGGCGCGGATGATGCGGCTGACGACCGGTCGGCTCATCGCGCCACAGGAGGTCGCCGACGCGATCGTGCTGCTGTGCTCCCCGCGTTCGGCCAGCACCACCGGGACCGACGTCCTGGTGGACGCCGGTTTGAACAAAGCGGTCTGAGCCAGCGAAATGGCCCGTTCCCGCTTCGGTACGAGGCGAGAACGGACCCTTCGCTATCTATCAGCTATTGCGAGTTTCTACCGCCGAGAACGAGCGAGTTGGATGAGGGTCGCGATCATCCGGTCGATCTCCTCGCAGGTGTTGTAGAAGGCGAACGAGGGACGCACGGTCGCCTCGAGGCCGTAGCGGCGCAGGATCGGCTGCGCGCAGTGATGTCCGGCGCGCACCGCTATCCCCTTCTCGTTCAATGCCTTTCCGACTTCGAGTGGCTCGAATCCCGCCATCACGAACGACAGGACGCTCGCCTTCTCCCGTGCGGTGCCGACCAGTCGCACACCCGGAACGGCCGCGAGCAGAGGTGTCGCGTATTCGAGGAGATCGTGCTCGTAGCGGGCGATATTCTCCATGCCGATACGTTCCACGTATTCGATCGCGCTGCCGAGACCGACGGCATCGGCGATATTGCCGGTGCCCGCCTCGAAACGTCCCGGCGGCGGCTGGAACACCGCGCGTTCGAGTGTCACATCGCTGATCATGTTGCCGCCCCCCTGCCAGGGCGGAACATCTTGCAGCACTTCGGTTTTACCGTAGACCACACCGATACCCGTCGGCCCGTACAACTTGTGCCCGGAGAACACGAAGTAGTCGGCGTTCAGCGAACGCATATCGACACGCGTGTGCGGCACCGATTGCGCGCCGTCGATCACCGCGATCGCCCCCGCGCGGTGGGCCTGGTCCACGATGGCGTGCACCGGGGTCACCGTGCCGAGCGCGTTCGACACGTGGGCCACCGAAACGAGTTTCGTGCGGTCGGAGAGCAGACGGGTGTATTCGTCGAGCAGCAGATCCCCGTTCTCGTCGACCGGGATCACCTTCAGCACCGCGCCGGTCTCCGCCGCGAGCATCTGCCACGGCACGATATTCGCGTGATGCTCGAGATGTGAGATGACGATCTCGTCGCCTTCGCGAATACTGGCGCGGCCCCAGGTCTGTGCGATCAGGTTGATCCCCTCGGTGGCGCCGCGGACGAAGATTATCTCCTCCGAGGACGAGGCACCGAGAAAACGCGCGACGGTATCGCGTGCGTTCTCGTAGGCATCGGTGGAACGCGCCGCCAACTCGTGCGCGGCGCGATGGATATTCGAATTCTCGTGCTCGTAGAAATACGCGAGACGGTCGATGACCGCGCGCGGTTTCTGCGTGGTCGCCGCATTGTCGAACCACACGAGCGGATGACCGTTGACCCGCTCCCGCAGAATCGGGAAATCGTTGCGGACCGCGTACACGTCGAACGGCGGACGCGGGTCGGGCGCGATTCGGCCCGCGTTCGACTCCAGGAAATAGAACGGCGACGACGGCGCGGGCGCCTGGACCTGCTCGGTCGGCCGGTCGAGGAAATAGAAAGCGGGCGCACCCGCGATCGGCACCGAACCCGCCGAATCCAGCGCCCGGGTCGGCGGGAGCAGATCGGTGAACGCGGGCAGCGGCGGCGTGAAGTATTCGGCGTAGGAGCCGATCACACCGGTCGCCGGGGCCGCGGATTCCGGCGCGACGTTCGCCGCGCTCGCGTAGGTCGGCGCGGGCACAGCGGCACCGGCGGCGGGAATACCGGTGACCGGCGTTCCCGAATAACCGTGCGGTGACGAAAGCGATTGCGGTGACGAAGAACTCGGCTCGGACGCGTTGCTCACGGGAGCGGGCGGGACGGCGGTCGACGGGGAAGCGCCGACCGGTGCCGTTCGCGCGGGTGGACCGGCCGGGTCGATCTCCCAGCCGGGCACGGTCGGCTCCGGTGTCGCCCCACCCGGGGGCGCGGCGGCCCCACCGGGCGGGGTCACGGACGGCGATGTAACCGCCCGGGGCGCCGGATCCGGGGGCGCGGCGGCGAGTGCCGTCACACGCGGCGACGCGGACGGCACGGCCGCGAAGATCTGCGCGGCCAGCCGATTCATGGTCGATTCGTCGGGTAACAGCGGACCCGGCGCAGCGGCGTATTCGGCCGACTCCGACGCGCCCGACTGGTCACTTGTGGTAGGACGGGGCGTAGTCATGGAACTTGTCCACCTCGGCTCCCTCCAGCACGGCCACCGCATCGTCGGTGAGTACCGCGAGTGAGCAGTACAGCGACACCAGATACGAGGCGATCGCGCTGCGATCGATTCCCATGAACTTCACCGAGAGACCGAGGCCCTGCTCGCCGGAAAGCCCCGGCTGATAGAGACCGATCACGCCCTGCCTGGACTCACCGGTGCGGATCAGGAGGAATTTCGTCTTCCCGCCTTCGACCGGGACCTTGTCCGAGGGAATGATGGGAATGCCGCGCCAGGTGATGAATTGGGATCCGAACAAACTCACCGTCGGCGGCGGAACCCCGCGCCGGGTGCATTCTCTGCCGAAAGCCGAGATTCCCTGCGGGTGGGCGAGGAAGAACGCGGGTTCCTTCCACACGCGGGCGATCAGATTGTCCAGATCGTCCGGGGTCGGCGGTCCACCGATCGTGGAGATCCGCTGTTTCTCCGCGGTGTTGGCGATCAGTCCGTAGTCCGGACTGTTGATCAATTCGCCTTCCTGATGCTCCTTGATCGCTTCGATCGTGAGCCGCAGCTGCTGGGCGATCTGATCGTGCGGGCTCGAGTACAGATCGGAGACGCGAGTGTGCACATCCATGATGGTGTGCACCGCCTTGAGGCGGTATTCCCTGGGCTCACGGTCGTAATCGACGAAGGTGTCCGGCAGGGGGGATTCATCGAAATTGTCGCACTGGATATCGACGGTGTTCTCGTGGGTGACCCGGTTGCGCCGGAAGATACCCGCCTCCACCGGAACCCAATTCAGCAGATGAACGAGCCAGCGGGGGCTGATCGACTCCATCTGGGGAACGGATTTCGTCGCATTGGCCAGTGTCCTCGCGGCGTCGTCGCTGAGGGCAACCGGTTGCGGCCTTGCACTTGTCATTCGAACCACCTCGGCTCGGCAAATCCACCGTTATCGGCTGCGCCAATGCTAACGCCGCGGACCACCATTGTCGCGCTGGATCCGATCTCCGACGCGCCGTGTCGCGAGAGTCACTCCGACTGGACACGCCGGGTCGAGGGTGCGCCTGACACGCCGAGCGGCCGTCGGCGATACCGACGGCCGCGTTCCTACGGTGTGGCCGAATCCCCTTGCCGTTCATGGTTCTTCGCCGTCCGTGGCGGTCAGGCGCCGAGGAAGGCCTCGCCCTCGAGCGATTCGGAGAGCCGCCCGTCGACGCCCCGGAGGACATCGCCCTCGATGGTCACCCGGTACAGCACCCGGTCGTAGCCGAGATGACCCGCGTCGGGAATGGCGAGATGCGCGGTGGCGCGGTTGTCCCAGAACGCGACGCTGCCCGGCGCCCAGCGGAAGCGCACCGTGTACTCGGTGCGAGTGGCTTCCTCCCACAGCGCGTCGAGCAGGTGGGAACTCAGGCGAGGGCCGAGATTGCGCACCGTCTTGGTCTTGCGGGTGAAACCGGGGCTGACGAACAGCGCCCGCTCCCCCGTTTCCGGATGCACGCGCACCACCGGATGGTAGGTGCGCAACGGCTTGCCGTCGATCACCGCCGCCCGCGCACTGCCCTGGGTCGCGCGGTTCTCGAAGGTGTGCTCAGCGTCGAGGACGTCGGCGAAGGCGCGCACCTCGGCGGGCAGGTTCTCGTAGGCGGCGACCAGATTCGTCCAGGCCGTGTCGCCGCCGTACGGGGGCAGGATGTCGGCGCGCAGGATGGAGAAGGCGGGCGGATTGATCAGCGCGGTGACATCGGTGTGCCAACTGCTGTCGTAGGAGGTCCGCTTGCGCCCGTACTGCGTGCCGTAGCGACGGCTGTCGATCGGCAGGATCTCCGGGAAACCCTCCGGCGGGTTCTCCTCGTACGGATGGGCCGGGGTGACCTTTCCGAACCGGCGGGCGAAGGCGATCTGTTCCGCGTGCCCGATCGTCTGATCGCGGAAGAACACCACCTTCCACTGCAACAATGCCTGCCGAATTTCCGCGATCACCTGATCGGAAAGTTCCTCGGAAAGGTCGACACCGGATATCTCAGCGCCGGTATACCCGGACTGCGGCGCTACCGTGATCGTCGATTCCGTCGAAATCTGTTCTTTCGCCGCGATTGTCATCGGACCCACCACCTGATTCGCTCGGGGAGAACATGTCCTGACCAGGCTAGGACGGACGGGGAAATCCCTGACGGGTTGCGATCGGCAAGATTGTCTACACCATTCTTGAAGTTTCCCTTGACGGCGTTTCCGAGAATTTTAGATCACCCTGATCCAGTTCATTGCCCGAGGCAACGAATTTCGCGCACTGTTGTCCTGGCGTGTGTGTTCGAAAAGCAGGAGGTTTCCCGATCATGAGCTACGGCAGAGGCGCATTGCTCGCCGGAGCGGATACCGGGACCGGCGGCGACGTCCGCACCCTGCGTACCGGACTGGCGATGATGGCGCGCGGATGTGCCCGCATTCCGGGAGCGGCCGCGATAGCGATCGGCTCCGGACTCACCAACGCGGTGTGCATGGTGCTGGCCGCCAAAGCGATCGGCTGGAGTACCGAACACGTCGTCGTCGCGGGCTTCGCCGAGGATCGATTCCTGGTGGGCGCGGCCGCGACGGGCGCGCTGTTCGTCCTCGCGGTCTCGCTGCTGCGCATCCTGACGATCATCTCCCGTGGCGTCGCGACCGGCATCGTCCAGTACCACAACGAGGCCGCGACAAGAAAGGCCATCACCGCGGCGTACCTGCGGCTGGGCGTCTCGTGGCACCGCAGGCATTCGGCGGGCGAACTGGTGTCGCGCGCGGTCTCCGACGCCGAGACCGCGTGGGATCCGATGCAGCACTTCCCCTTCGCGGTCGGCATGACGGGCATGTTGCTGCTGGTCATGGCCGATATCGCGCTGGTCGATCCCTGGCTGGCGCTGATCGCGGCGATCCTCATCCCGCTGGTCTTCGCCGCGAACCTGCTGTATCAGCGGGTGCTCGCGCCCCGGGCGCGCGCAGCGCAACAACAACGCGCCGTCGTCAGCGGGCTCGCGCACGAGGCGGTCGCCGGACGCCAGGTGATCCGGACCCTCGGCATCACCGAACGCGAGATCGATCGGTTCGCGCGGGCCGCGGACGCCTCACGGGCTGCGAATCGTCGCATGGGCAACGCGGGTGCGATCTTCGATCCGGCGATCGAACTCATGCCGCCGCTGGCCGCGCTGGTGATCCTGGCCGTCGGGGTGGCCCGTGTCGGCGCCGGCCATCTCGGAGTCGGCGCCCTGGTGGAGGTCATCTATCTACTCATCACCACGGCCATTCCGCTCAATGTCATCGCCCGATTCCTCGGTGTGCTGCCACTCGGGGTCGCCGGACACACCAGGGTCGACCAGATTCTCACCGCGACCGAGCGGCCCGCCCACGGCCGGTCGGCGCCCTCGTGGCAACCGGACGGGGTGGCGCTCGAACTCGCCGACGTCGATTTCGGCTATCGCGACGCGGGCGGCGGGCGGGCGGACGCCGATCGCGCCGCCGTGCGGGATCTGACGCTCGCCGTCCGCCCGGGGACGGTCGTCGCCGTCGCCGGGGCGACCGGCGCGGGCAAGACCACGCTGCTCGCATTGCTCGCCCACCTGTTGGAAGCCGATCGCGGCACGGTGTCGGTGGACGGCGTCGACACCCGACTCGTCGCGCCGGAGGCGGTGCGACGACGTACCGCGCTCGTCACCCAGAACGTGTTCCTGTTCGCGGATACCGTGCGGGCCAACGTCGTCCTCGACGCGCGACCGACCGGATCCGGCGACGGGACGACACCGCAACCATCCCGGCCGCGGACCGTGGACGACGCGGACGCCGAACTCGATCGGGCGCTGCGCATCGCCGGTGCGGCCGGATTCGTCGCCGGGCTACCGCACGGCGCCGACACCGTCCTCGGTGAGGATGTGCAACTCTCCGGTGGACAGCGTCAGCGGATCGCGTTGGCCAGGGCCGTTTTCCGGCGGCCCGGTCTGCTGCTGCTCGACGACGCCACCTCCGCGCTCGACCCGCTGGTGGAACGCGAGGTGGTCGACGCCCTGCGCGCGGAATACGCGGGCGATGATCGGCGAACCACCGTCGTGCTTGTCGGACACCGCGCAGCCACCATCGCCCTGGCCGACACCGTTGTCTTCCTCGACGGCGGGCGGATTCGGGCGCTGGGCGGACACGAGGAACTGCTCGATTCCGAACCCGGTTACCGCGCGCTGCTCGGCGCCTACCGGGCCGACGGTGACGACGCCGAGGTTCACGAAACAGATACCACCGGTGGGCGATTCCCGACGCGGACCGGCGAGCGTCACGGGCTCGAAGTCGACGCGGTCTACGCTGACCCGCCGCCGCCCGGTCACGGATCCCAACCCGGCCTCGCCGTTCGGCAGGCACAGTGAGCACCTCCGAGTACGAGCGGACCACCCCCGAACGCGCCTACGGCACGGCCGCCCTGCTTCGGCGGGTTCGTCGCGACACGACGTTCTCCGGTCGTTCCCTGGTCCTGATCCTGCTGCTCGCGACGGTCGCGGCGTCGGGCCGCATCGTCATCCCGGTCACCATCCAGTACGCGCTCGACCACGCCCTGCTCTCCGATGCCGACGCCGCGACCCGGTCGCGGGTGGTCACCGGCGCGGTGGCCGTCGGGGTCACGGCGGTCCTGCTGGCGATGCTCGCCTCCGCGCTGATGAACCACCGACTGATCCGTGCCGTCGAGCAGGCGCTGTACGAACTGCGGGTCGCGGCGTTCGCCCGCATTCTGCGGCTCTCGCCCGCCGACCCGAGGGCCGAGTCCGGCGGCGCACTGGTCGCGCGCGTCACCAACGATGTCGACGTCGTGACCCTGTACGCGCAGTCCGGCGGAATCACGTTGGTGCAGAACATCGCCCAGATGCTGCTGGCGCTGGCGGTGATGCTGGTCTACTCCTGGCCGCCCGCGGTACTGGTCCTGCTGATCGGTCTCGGTGTCCCGCTGGCCGGGCACAGTTTGCAGCGGTGGGTGGGCCGACGGTTCGACACGGCGCGTCGACGCATCGGCGAACTCTACGCGGGGCTGCTCGAGGTACTCGTCGGCATCGACACCATCCGTGGATACGGCATCGAGGAGCGTATGGGCGAACGCGCCGCCGCGCAGATCGACGGGGTGCGCGACGCGCAGTGCCGCACCCTGTGGCCGATGGGTTTCAACATCTCCATCGGCGAGGTCGCCAGCGGACTGATCACCACCGCGGTACTCGTCGCGGGCACCGCCGCGGGGGTCGGGGTGTTCGGGGTCGGGTTCGGTCTGAGCGCGGGCGATGTCGTGGCCTTCCTGTTCCTGGTCACGTTCTTCGTTCGGCCGATGCAGTTCGCGGTCAGCAGTCTCGCCGACGCGCGCAATGCCGAAGCGGGTTTGCGCCGCGTGGTCGAGATACTCGATCTGGATCAGGTGTCGGGGACGGGCAGCCGGACCGCCTTGCCGGAAGGGCCCGCCACCGTCGAATTCCACGGGGTCGGATTCGCCTACGTGACCGGCAGACCCGCGCTGCACGATGTCGACCTGCGGATCGCGGCGGGTGAGCACGTCGCCGTGGTCGGTGCGACCGGTTCGGGTAAGAGCACTTTCGCGAAACTGGTGACCAGGCAGCTGCTGCCGGGATCGGGCACGGCGACGCTGTGGGATATCGATATCGCGGAGATCTCCGACGACGCGCTCACGCGACGCGTCGCCATCGTCCCGCAGGAGGCCTTCCTGTTCGATCGCACCGTCGAGGAGAACATCGCCCTCGGACGTGCGGGCGCCTCCCGCGCCGATGTGCTCGCGGTGTTGGCGCGGCTCGGCCTCACCGGCTGGATTCGCGGACTGCTCCAGGGGCTCGATACCCGCGTCGGTCAACGCGGCGAAGCGCTCTCGGCGGGGGAACGCCAACTCGTCGCCCTGGCCAGGACCGCGATGGTGAACCCGGATCTGCTGGTTCTGGACGAAGCGACCAGCGGGGTGGACGCGGGCACCGACGTGCGGGTGCAGCACGCGCTGGCCAGGCTGACCCACGGCCGGACCACGGTGACCATCGCGCACCGGATGCACACCGCCGAAACCGCCGATCGTGTGCTGCTGTTCCACGACGGGACCGTGGTCGAACAGGGCACGCACGCCGAACTCCTCGCGCGCGACGGTCGCTACGCGCGCCTGCACGCGGTCTGGGCGCGGGATTCGGTCGCGGTCCACCAACGTGTGCCCAGTGACGTCGGCGGCTGACCGCCCACGTATCCCTGTCCGAACGGAGAATCGACATGCCCTCTCGCAGACTGTTCCTCAATGTCGGTGTGAACAGCACCGGCTACCACGGCAATTCGTGGCTGGCCCCGGACGCGGCGTGGGACCGGTTCCTCTCCTTCGACCACTACGTCGAGGTGGCCCGGCTGGCTCACGAAGGCGGCTTCGACGCCGTATTCCTCTCCGACCATCCGGCGTTGCAACGCGCGGACACCAGCAGGCCGCTACATTCGCTCGACCCGATCGTGCTGTTCACCGCGCTCGCCGCACGGGTGCCCGATATCGGGTTCGTGGTGACGGCGTCGAGCTCCTACAACTCGCCGTACAACCTGGCGCGGCGGCTGTCGAGCATGGATCACGTCTCCGGCGGCCGGGTGATCTGGAATGTGGTGTCCAGCTTCAATCCGGATATCGCCGCCAATTTCGGATCGGCTCCGCTGCCGGGTCGCGCGGAGCGATACCGCCGCGCCGAGGAGTTCGTCTCGGTGGTCAAGCAGCTGTGGCGCAGCTGGGACCACGCCGCCGTCGACACCCCCTCGGCACTCGGCGACCCGCTGTGGTCCGGCGACTCGGCGCGCCCCATCGACCACCACGGCGAATTCTTCGATGTGCGCGGCCCGCTCAATGTGCCGCTCGGGCCGCAGAGTCATCCGCTCATCGCCCAGGCCGGGGCGTCCGACGCGGGGATCGATCTCGCGGGCCGTCACGCCGACCTGGTGTACGCCGCGCTGCTCGGCAAGCATGCCGCGCGCGAGTTCGGGTCGCAGGTGCGGGAGCGGGCCGCGGCGCACGATCGCGATCCGGAGACGGTACGCATCCTGCCCGGTCTCGTCCCGATCGTCGCGGACAACACCGACGAGGCATTACGTCGCCACGAACACCTCAACGGCCACGCCGACGAGCTCTCGCTGGTGCGCGCCTTCGCCGACCGGCACGGCCTGTCGTTCGATCCGGACGGCATCGTCGTACCGGAGTTGTTCCACTCCGACGAGAATCAGCGGGGCCCGATCGGTTTCACCCGTTCGCTGCACGATCTCGTGTCCGCCGAGCCGTTGACGTTGCGTCAACTCGCCCGTCGCGTCGACGGCGGCCATCGGCTCGTTCTCGGTACCCCCGCCGAGGTGGCCGAGCAGATCCTCGACTGGTGGCGCGACGACGTGGTCGACGGTTTCACGATCCAGCCGCCCACCCTCCCGCACGACCTGCGCACCTTCGTCGAACAGGTCGTTCCGCTGTTGCGGGCCGAGGGCGCGGTCGCCACCGACTACCCGGAATCCACCGTCCGCGCCCGCTTCGAACTCCCCCACCCGGTGGCGTCGACACCGGCCCGCTGACCCGACACCCCCTTGAACGTGCGTCCAGTCTGTTTCATGGCTACCTTTATGAAAGCGGATGTGATGAGGGGGGTTCGCGGTGGTCGAGTGCCTACCCGAGGTCGAGGCGAAGCTCGTGGCGATGCGGGCGGAGTACGAGGAGTTACTGGCTGGCGACGGGTGGTCGTTGCAACGGTTGTTCAGTACCCCCGATTTCGATATCGCCGCGTTCTGCGCGGACTTCCGACCGAACCGGTTCGCGGCCGTCGCGCTGGCCGAGACCGAGAGCTTCTGCCGCCGATACGGCATCTGGCTCGAGTCCGCGGGGACGCATTACAACAGCATGACCCCCTACCTGCATCCGAACACGATCTCCCCGGAGCGCATGACGACCATCGGGATCTACAACGCGATCCTGTTCTGGCTCAACGACACCGTGGGTCGCGAGAAATTCGCGAATCTGACCACCCTCGACCAGCGCCGCGCGACCCGAACCCTCGAACGTCTGTCCGCGCTACTCGAGACACGCACCGCCGCGACCGATCCCGATCCGGTCGAGGCGGCGGCGGCCGAATTCCTCACGCTGCTGGCCGATTCGGCCGACGCGGCGTGGCTCGACGAATTCCTCGAGTCCACGCGCTCCCATCTGAATACGGCCATCAGGGATCAGAACGCGCGCGCCCACGGCGGAGTGCTCGGTGTGACGGAGTACATCGACCTCAGGGGCGATGTCTCCGGGATGTATCCCGCGATCGCGCTGTGCGAATTCGGCCGCGACGAGTATCTGCGATGGGATCGGATCCGCGCGGCAGGGCTCGGCGAACCCCTGGCCCGGCTCCGGCGGCTGACAGCCGACATCGGGGCGTTGATGAACGATCTGTTCTCATTCGAGAAGGAATGCATCCGCGACGGGGCGGATTTCAATCTCGTCTCGGTTTGGCTGCTGAACACACCGGGCGCCCGCCTCGCCGACGCCGTCGAGGCGGCAGCGGGCATCGTGCGCGAACGGTTGATCGAATTCGTCACGCTCCGCGCCCGGATCGAGGCCCTGTGCGACGCGCTGCCGGAACGCGACGTCGCTGTTATGGTCGGCACCCAGGTCGAGGACATGTCGGGGTGCGTGCGAGCCACGTGGGTCTGGCAGTTCACGACCCTCAGATACAAGGGTGCGTCGATCTTCGTCGAGAACCGGATGACCTGACCGTCGTTGTCCTGACCGGGACTTCCGTACGGCCGTTCCGTCGACCGACTATGGTCGAAAGACGCAGCACACCGCCCTCGGCGACCGGAAAGCCGCGGGTAAGCGAAGCCGAGGGGATGTGGTGGACGACATCGACCGTGCCGCGCTGGCGCGGACTTGGCGACAGGCCCTTGCCACCGGTGGCATCGAGCGCACCGACACGAGCGCCGACAGTCGTCGACTATCCGGCCTCGTGGATCAGCTGGCCGCGGCCTTGGACGCCGAGCCGTTCGACGCGACCGTCGGCGTCGGGGTGGGCGCGGCGCTCTGGGCTGCGGACTTCACCGACCCGATGGTCCCGATCCTGTCCGCGCCGGTCCTGCACGCACTCGCCGAGGGTAGCGCTCACCCCGACGCCGGTGTCCGGCTCGGTGGCCTGCTGGCCGGACTCGGCCAGGGACACCAGCGCAAGGTCGACGAGGTGAACGAACAGGATGCGCGGTTCCGCGTCCTGTTCGACAGCACCGGTGTGGCGATAGCCATCGGTGACACCGACGGCATACTGGTCGACGCGAACCCCGCCCTCGCCGATATGATCGGTATTCCCGTCGAGCATCTGCGTGGGATCTCCGTCTACGATTTCGCCCACCCCGACGACCGCGACACCATTCGCACCCTGCTGTACGAGAAGCTCGTCCCTGCGGGGGAAGGCACCGTCACACTCGACCAACGGCTGGTCCGCGCCGACGGCAGCATCGGATGGATGACCTTCGCCATCACCTACGTCAGGGGATCGCACGGCAGGCCCGATTGCCTGCTCGCCATCGGCGCCGATGTCACCGAACGGCATCTGCTCCAGGAGGAGTTGCACCGGCAGGCCAGGCACGACCCGCTGACCGGCCTGCCGAACCGGCGCTTCCTGCTCGAACGGATCGAGGAGCTGATCACCGACGCGGACGTGGACGCTCGAACCGGTTTGTGCTTCGCCGATCTCGACCATTTCAAACACGTCAACGACCACTACGGCCACCGCGTGGGTGACCGGGTGCTGTCGGAAGCGGCGGACCGCCTCTACCGCGCCGTCCACGAGAGCGGCTGTTTCGTGTGCCGCCTCGGCGGCGACGAATTCGTCGCCCTCATCGAGCCGCCGACCGATGGCGACAAGGTCTCCCTGTTCGCCGACCGCATGCTCGCCGCCTTCGACGAGCCCGTCGTCGTCGACGGTATCGAGATCGAGATCTCGGCCAGTATCGGGACCGTGGTCACCTCACTGGCCCACGCCGACGCGGAATCGCTGCTCGACGCCGCGGATACCGGACTGCGCAACGCCAAGCGAAACAGCAAGGGGCGCTGGGTCATGCATACGCAGCCGCCCTTCGAATGAGCCGCGCGCGGTGATGCCGAATCAGATCTGGGACGCCACCGCGCCGCCGATGAGACCTCCGACCAGTGCGGCCGGTATGCCGACCGCGGCCGCGCCGACGACGGCGCCGACACCCGCGCCGACCGCCATCGCGCCCGCCGCGATCGGGACCGCGGCGATCGCCGTCGCGCCGAGTACGGGGAGTGCGGCGACACCACCCGACGGCACCGCCGTGGCAGCGGTGGCGATGGCACCGCCCGCGGCGGTCCCGGCCACGCCCACACCGAAGCCGACACCGGCGCCGATCAGGCCGCCGCCGACCCCGCCGACGACCGCGGCGGGCACGCCCGCGACCGCGGCGCCGAGCAGCGCGCCCCCGGCGATGGTGCCCGCACGATTCGCGTCGATGCCCACCGACTGCGACGCCGCCGACCACTGGGCTTCGATACCGGCGATGCCGCTGTTCAGCCCGGCCAGCATGTCGGCGGGAACCTCACGCGGAACCGGTGCGCTGAACGCGCCGACACGCAACGTGTGAGCGGGCTCGGGCGAGATGGTCATGGTGTCGGGCGATTCCGGCGACTCCTGGAGGGCCTGCGGAGACGACGGGGTGTTCTGCGGCGCGGGGTTCGACCGCGAAGGGGCGGGTTCGGCGTGCTGGATCCCGGCGTCGACCTCCGGATCGACCGGATCGACCGGAGCGACGGGGGCATCCGGCTCGACGATGGCCGGGCCCGCCCCGGGGCCCGCGGGCCGCGGGGTGACCGAAGGGGTGATGGTGACGCCGGGCTGCGACGGTGACGCGGGGATCGCCCTCGGCTGGATCGGCTGTTCGGGCTGGCTGACGCCGGGCGGTGTCGGTACCGGATCGGCGTTCGCGGTGCCCGCGCATACCACGGCTAGCACGATCGGCACCGCGCTCACCATGGGCTTCACGGCATTGCGTGCCGCGGAGTTCTGTACCCGTCGATGCCGACCTGCCAAGACAAACACTCCCACTACATCATGAACCACACTGCGGTTCAGCACGTCGACCGCTGCACACGGTCAACCCTCTTCCCGGGCAGTAAGTTACAGCACATAGGCCGGATCGACATACCGCAGGTCGAAGTAAGTTTCGACGCGCCAGGACACGCCGTACGAATCCCAATCGGCGAGGCCCGTTTCCATGTCGTCTCACAGTGGACATCCGAACCCCGGTGCCGCGACTCCCGCGCGCTCGTCACACGCGAGAGCGTGCCTGCCCCGCACCCGGCTCGCACGCCGGGCAACTGTCGGTACGGCGGCATACACTGGTGCTATGGGTGATTCGATCGGAGTCCGGAGCGAGCGCGTGATGGCGGGGGATGCGGTGGCCGAGGCCCGGGAATATCGACAGCTCCCCGCCGATCCACCGACCGCACCGGTCGGGCATCCCGAACTGAGGGTACTGCCGGAATGGCCGCTGGACACCATCGCGGTGCTGGTGACGGCGGCACCGTCGTTGCACGCCATTCCGGTCTCGTGGCCGGTCCGCGCGGGTGATCGCCGAATCCTGTTGAGCCTGCGAAGAAATCGCGGTTCGCTGCTGCGGCTGCGCAGCAATGCCGAGGTGGCGCTGACCATCATCGGCGGTGGTGACGTGGCGCTGTGCGCACGCGGTACCGCGCGGGTGGTGGCCGATCCGATGCCGGGGGCCGAGGATTACGCGGCCGTCGTCATCGATGTCGATGTGATCGACGACCACCGTCAGGGAGCCTTCCTCGTCGAAGCGGGCATCCAGCGCACCGTGGTCGACGAGACCGAACTCGCCTATCTCGAATCCCGGGTCGCGACACTGCGTGAGATGGCCCGCGAACACGATTGATCCGCCGCCGACGCGATCGGCGAATCAGCCCGCGTGCCATCGGGCCGATTCTCGCCGAGGCACCCGCCGGGGTGTGCCGGATCAGCGCAGTCGGGTGCGGCGCATGAAACGGAGCGTGGCCAGGGTGATCCGGAGCTGGCGGTCGTAGGGCTGACCCGACCGCGCGGCGAGCACCTGACGTTTCTGCACGCCGACGTTGATCGAATCGGTGTATTTCAGCAACCCGCTGTCACCGTGGCGTGATCCGACACCGGATTGCTTCACCCCGCCGGACGGGCTGCCCTTGGACGCGTAGCTGGTGACGAAACCGTCGTTGATATTGATGCTGCCCGCCTGCAACTGCCCGGCGATGCGCCCGGCCCGCGACAGGTCGCGGCTCCAGACACTGGCGTTGAGCCCGTATTCGGTGTCGTTGGCCAGCCGGATCGCTTCCTGTTCGTCGGTGAACGGGTAGACGCTCACCACCGGCCCGAAGGTCTCCAGCGTCGCGTGCGCCATATCGGGGGTGACGTCGGTGAGCACCGTGGCCTCGTAGAAGGCGGGGCCGATATCGGGGCGGGCCTGACCGCCGACCAGTACCGTCGCGCCTTTGTCCCGCGCGTCGTCGACGTGGGCCGCGACCCGCGCCAGATGCTGCGGGGAGACCAGCGATCCGAATTCGGGTGTGTAGTCGTAGGCCGCGCCCACGGTGGCGTTCAGATCGGTCGCCGCCCGGACCAATCGGCGCAGGAATTCGTCGTGAACGCTCTCGTGTACGTAGATGCGCTCGATATGCATACAGGCCTGGCCCGAATTCGCGAAGACGCCGAATACCGCGCCGGGTATCACCTCGTCGAGGTTCGCGTCCGGGAGCACGATCATCGGATTCTTGCCGCCGAGCGCGAGGCTGCATCCGATGAGATTGCGGCCCGCGCTCTCCCCCACCACGCGCCCGGTGGCGGTCGATCCGGTGAACATGACGAAATCGGCGTTGTCGATCAGCGTCGGGCCGATGTCGGGTCCCTCGCCGCAGACCACCTGGAACAGTCCCTCCGGCAGCCCCGCCTTCCGCAGCAGTTCCACACCGAACAGGGCGCACAGCGCGGTCTTGTTGTCCGGCTTGAGCACGACGCCGTTGCCCGCGATGAGCGCGGGCACCGAATCCGACAGGGCGATGGCGAACGGGAAATTCCACGGCGCGATGACCGCGACGACGCCTTTCGGGCGATGTTCCTCGGTCGAGGTGGTGAACAGCGGCACCGGGCCGCCGCGGCGCGTGGAACGCAGGACCCGGCGCGCGGTCTTGAGGTAGTGGCTGATGACCATGGGGACGTCACAGGATTCCTCGACCGCCATGCGCCTGGTCTTTCCACAGCCGATCTGGATCAGATCGGCGACGGTCTCGCATTCGCGCACCAGCAGTTCGTGCGCGCGTTCGAAGACCCCCAGCCTGCGCTTCAGCGGCCAGGAGGCCCATTCCCGCTGTGCCGCACGGGCTTTCTCGTAGGCGGCGAGAACGTCGTCGGGTCGTGACTGCGGCAGCGGGCCGACCGTCGCGCCGGTGTACACCTCGATCATGTCGTAGGCGGGGAGGGCGTCGGCGCTGTCGGCCGGGGTGGCGGTGACCAGCGCGGTCAGCCCGGCGATCAGTTCCGGGGTGATCCGGGCGGGCAGCGTCGCCACGGGACCGGGTCGGGTTTCGGTTGTACTCATCGACTCTCTCCGTTGGGGCTCGGCATCCGGGATGCGGGGTCGGCCGCGCAATGAAATTAGAACACGTTCTCGGTTCGCGCCTGCCGAGAATCCGAGCGTCAGCCGTTTTCGTCGGCCGCGATCGACAGTGCCTGCGTCGGGCAGTAGCGCACGGCGCGCTCGACATCGGCGCGCAGGCTCGCCCCCGGCGACGGATCGAGGATGTCGACGGTGCCGCGTTTGGGCACGGAGAACACCTCCGGCGCCTCGTCCTGACAGACGGCGTGCCCCTGGCACAGATCGGGGTCGACGTGGATTCTCACTCCTTCGCCTCCTCCTTCGGACGCAGCGGCGCTTCCGGCTGCACCTCGACGAGCACCAGGTGCGCCCCGCGCGGGGTACTCACCACCGCGGCCACCGCGGCGGCCAGATCACTCGCGCGCAGCATGTACGGATGCCGGGCGAATCCCCAGTCCTTCCAGTCCTGCAACATCGGCCCGACGACCTCGGGGGTGGAGGTCATCCCCATGCCGGTCAGCGTCGGCCCCGGCCGGACCAGTGAGGCGCGCACACCGGTGCCTTCCAGTTCCATACGCAACTGTCCGGCCATCGCCTCCAGCCCCGCCTTGGCTGCGCTGTACGCGGCGGTGCGCGGGCGCGGCTGGTCGGCGCAATCGGAGCTGATCAGCACGAAATCACCGCGCCTGCGCTCGATCATGCCCGGCAGCACCCGGTGCGCCAGACGCTGCGCGCCCGCAAGATGCACACCGATCTGGTCGACGAATCGCGCCGGATCCATTTCGTGCACCAGCCCGAATTCGATATCCCCCGCGCCGGAGACGAGGATCTCGACCGGACCCAGTTCCTTCTCGGTGGCGGTCACGAAATCGTCGACGGAACCGGTTTCGGAGACGTCGAGCGGATACACGAAAGCGGTGCCCCCGTCGGCCCGGATCCGCGCGGCCAGTTCCTCGCATTTGTCGACCCGGCGCGCGCCGAGCGCGACCGGATGCCCGAGTTCGGCCAGCGTGATCGCGGTCGCGGCGCCGATACCGGAGGACGCGCCCGCCACCATGACGGTCCTGCGTTCGGGATGGGGTTCGAAACGTGGCATCAGCCTGCCTCCACAACGATCGGTAGTTCGGCGAATCCGCGGACGCTGGTGGAATGCACCCGCTCGATGCCCGCTGTTTCTACCTCGTAGCGCCGGACCCGCGCGGCGAATTCACCCAGGGCGATATTCGCTTCGAGACGGGCCAGATGGGCGCCGAGGCAGAAGTGGACACCCGCGCCGAAACTCGTGAGCGCGGCTTTACCCGGACGGCCGATCCGGTAACTGTCGGCGTCGTCGAAGGCCTCGGTATCGCGATTGGCCGATCCGATGAGCAGCAGCACCTTGGAATTCGCCGGAATCGTGCCGTACGGGTATTCGATATCGACGGTCGCGGTGCGCGCGAGGATCTGACTGGACGCGTCGTAGCGCAGGGTCTCCTCGACCCAGTCCGAGACCAGGTCCCGGTCGGCCGCCACCTCCGCGTACTCCCCCGGATTCATTCCGGCCCAGTACAGGGCGTTGCCGAGGAGTTTGGTCGTGGTCTCGTTCCCCGCGACGACCATGAGGAACAGGAAGCCGATGATCTCCTCGTCGGTCAGCCTGTCGCCGCTCATCTCCGCGTCGAGCAGCGCCGAGGTCAGGTCGTCGGCGGGTTTCCTGCGCCGGTCGGCGACCAGATCGGTGTAGTAGGTGATCAGGGTGATGGAGGCGTGCGCGGCGGCCATGGGCACGTCGAGCACCCCGTCGTCCCGATGCACCACCAGATCCGCGAGTCGGCGGATCTCGGCCCGGTCGGCGACCGGCACACCCATCAGTTCGGAGATCACATCCATCGGCAGCTTGCCCGCGACCTCATCGATCCAGTCGAAACGGCGTTCGGCCAGCGCCGGTTCCAGATACGCGACGGTCAGATCCCTGATGCTGTCTTCCATCGCCGCCACGCGCTTGGGGGTGAACCCCTTGAAGACGAGTTTGCGCATCCGGACGTGACGCGGGTCGTCCATGGCGAGGAAGGACATCACCTTGTGCGCGTGCGGCCCCCACGCGGCCGGGTCGAGCGAGACGCCGTTGGCGCTGGAGAGCCGATGATGGTCGCGGAATCCGGCGGTGACGTCGGCGTGCCTAGACAGCGCGTAGAAACCGATATCGGCGTTGTGATAGAGCGGCGCTTCGGTGCGAAGCCGCTGATACGTGGGGTACGGGTCGTCGTGGAAGCGGTAGTCGTACGGATCGAAGGTCAGCGGCTCCAACGACGCGGCGGTCATCGTGCACCTCCGAAAATCGAGTACGCGTTCGCTACGCAGCGACGCTCCGCCGAGCCACTGGGAGACACATAGCTGGACATGTGTCTGGACACTACCAGCGCAACCGGTCCGAGACAATGCTCGCTTTTGCTGATGCTCGAACCCGGCGATCTACCGGCGCGAACCCGGACGATCGGCAACTGTTCCACATCGGATCCACCCGACCGCGACGGGACATTCTGAAACCTGTTCTTGCGCCATCCGACGCGACGAGCCTATATTTCCGTACACGTGTCCAGACAGCTCAGGAGTCCCGCATGACCCGTTTCACGGGAAGATCCGCCGTCGTCGCCGACGCGGCACCGACCGGCGGCGCGGCAAACGCGCCCGCGTGGTCCGACAACACATGCTCGGGTACCGGGCAGATCTCCGACGGCAGGCAGGAGTCGCGGGCATGACCGATCGCGTGGGTTTCATCGGGTTGGGCAATATGGGCGCGCCCATGGCGAAACGGCTGCTGGACCGGCCGGGCGGGCTCACCGTCTGCGATATGCGTCCCGAAGTCGTCGTCACCTACACCGACGCCGGGGCGAACGCGGCCGAGACACCGGCGGCCGTGGCAGAACAGTCCGAGGTCATCAGCATCGCGGTGGTCGACGACGCGCAGGTGCGCGGTGTCGTCGACGGACCCGACGGCATTCTGCGGACCGCGAAACCGGGTTCGGTGATCGCCGTGCATTCCACCATCAGCGACGCCACCGCCGAGGAACTCGCCGGAATCTGCGCCTCGCACGACGTCGAATTCGTGGACGCGCCGGTCAGCGGCGGTGCGCCCGGCGCCAATCGCGGCGTGCTCGCCGTGATGGTCGGCGGCACCGAAACCGCCTTCCAGCGGGTGCGTGAGCCGTTCGGCGCGTTCGCCGACCTGATCGTGCACGCGGGTCCGGTCGGCGCGGGCACACGTATGAAGTTGGCGCGCAACCTGCTTCACTTCGCGGCCTTCACCGCCGCGACCGAAGCGCAGCGCCTGGCCGAGGCGGCCGGTCTCGACATCGCCGCACTCGGCAAGGTGGTACGCCACTCCGACGCGGTGACCGGTGGCGCGGGAGCCATCATGCTGCGCGACACCACGGCCGCGATCGAGGAGGGCGATTTCTGGCTGCCGATCCTCAGTCACGCCCGCGACCTCGGGGAGAAGGATCTGTCGCTGGCGATGGAACTCGGCGAACGCCTCGGTGTCGCGCTGCCCTTCGCCGAACTCGCGATCGACGGCCTCGGAATCGGCCTGGGCGTCGGCACCGGCCCGATCGCCACCAAGAAGCGCTCCGGCGGATCGCCCGCGTGAGCGACATGGCCGCACAGACCGAAACAACCGAGAAGTAAGGACTCCCGACAGATGGCCGACACCTCCCTTCGCCCGCTGCCCGCCGCCGAGGTCACCGACTGGACGCATACCGCCGACGTCGTCATCGCCGGATACGGCATCGCGGGCGTGTGCGCCGCGATCGAGGCCGCTCGCGCGGGCGCGAGTGTGCTGATCCTGGAACGCACCGGCGGCTGGGGCGGCGCGGCCGCGATGGCGGGCGGGTTCATCTACCTCGGCGGCGGCACCCCGTTGCAGCAGGCCCTCGGCTTCGACGACACCACCGAGAACATGGAGAAATTCCTGCTCGCCGCGATCGGGGCGGGCGCGGACAAGGAGAAGATCGCCGACTACTGCCGCGGCAGCGTCGAGCACTACTCCTGGCTGGTGGCCAACGGGGTGCCCTTCCGCGAGGCGTTCTGGGGCGAGCCCGGCTGGGAGCCCCCGCACGACGAAGGTCTCATGTACTCCGGCGGCGAGAACGCCGCGCCGTTCAACGCCATCGCGAAACCCGCTCCGCGCGGCCATGTCCCGCAGATGGTCGACAAACGGATCGGGCAGCGCAGCGGCGGGTACATGCTGATGAAACCGCTGGCCGAAACCGCCGAATCCCTCGGCGTGCGCGCCGAATTCGACACCCGCCTCCGCAGGTTGGTCGTCGACGAGGACGGCCGGGTCGTCGGTCTGCGCGCGACCCGCTTCGGGGACGAGATCACCGTGCGCGCCGAACGCGGCGTGGTGCTCGCCACCGGCAGTTTCGCCTACCAGGAGAAGATGATCGAGGGCTACGCGCCACGACTGATCGGTCGACCGGCGGCGGCCATCGAGGAACACGACGGCATCGGCATCCGGCTGGCGCAGGCCTTGGGCGCCGATCTCGCCCACATGGACGCGACCGAGGTCGCCTTCTTCGCCGATCCGCAGATGCTGGCCAGGGGCATCCTGGTCAACGGCCGCGGCCAGCGCTACGTCCCCGAGGACACCTACGGCGGCCGGATCGGGCAGCTCACGCTGATGCAGCAGGACAACCAGGCGTATCTGATCCTGGACGAGGAGTCCTACGAACAGGCACTGGCGACGGTGAGCGCCACCCCGTTCTTCCGGCAACCGCCGAAATGGGCGGCCGAGACGGTCGCCGAATTGGAGGCGGATATGGGTCTGCCGACGCTGGCGCTGCAATCCACGGTGGAGTGCTACAACCGCCACGCCGCCGAGGGCTCGGATCCGCTGCTGGGAAAGAAGCCGGAATGGGTGCGCCCGCTGCGTGGTTCGCTGGCGGCCTTCGATCTGCGCGGTTTCACCGCGGGGTTCACCCTGGGCGGACTTCGCACCGATCTGGATTCCCGGGTCCTGCACGTGGCGGGCGACCCCATTCCCGGCCTGTTCGCCGCGGGACGGTGCACGTCGGGGATCGCGACCGGCGGCTATGTCAGCGGCGCGTCACTCGGCGACGGCAGTTTCTACGGACGGCGTGCGGGCATCGCGGCCGCGAAGAGCTGACGAGGTAGTATCCAGACATATGTCCGAGCCCGAGTCCATCATCCGCGAGGCGACCCGTCGTCGCCTCACCGGCAAACAAGCCGATACCGTCGACAAACTCACCAAGGCGGCGGTGGAGGTGCTGGCCCGCGAGGGGTTCGCGGGCATGACGATTCGTCTGGTCGCGGCCGCCGCCGGGGTGGGAACCGCGACGGCATACACCTATTTCTCCTCCAAGGAGCATCTGGTCGCCGAGATCTTCTGGCGGCGGCTGATGGCGGCGCCCTCCCCCGTCAGCGAAGATCCCGACCCGACGGTCCGGGTGGTCGCCGAACTGCGCGATATCGCGATGCTCGTCGCCGACGAACAGGAGTTGTCCGGGGCGGTCACCAGCGCCCTGCTCGGGCGCGATCCCGACGTCGAACACCTGCGTATCCGCATCGGCGCGGAGATCCGCCGACGCATCATCACCGCGCTGGGCTCCGACGCCGATCCCGACGTCGTCGAATCACTGGAACTGCTCTACGCGGGGGCGTTGGTCCGGGCGGGTATGGGGTACGGATCCTATTCCGAGATCGCCGACCGCATCGAGAAATCCGCGCTGCTGATCCTGCACTAGCACCGTCGCGGCAACTTCGGTCACGTTCGGCCGATTCGAACCCACCGCACCGCCCGATGCTCGTATGTTCTGGCGTAGGTCGGGTCGAATCGAAGTGGGGACTGTGCACCAGGGTGAGATTGTCGCGGATTACGTCATCGTCGGTTCGGGTTCGGCCGGCGCCGTGCTCGCGGATCGGCTCAGCGCCGCGCCCGGCATCCGGGTGGTCGTCCTCGAGGCCGGTCCGCCGGACAAGAACAAATTCGCCCACATTCCGGCGGCCTTCGCCAAACTGTTCCGCTCCGAACTGGATTGGAACTATCTGACCGAACCGCAGCCGCGGTTGGACGACCGGCGGATCTATTGGCCGCGCGGGCGGATGTTCGGCGGTTCCTCCTCGATGAACGCGATGATGTGGGTGCGCGGTTTCCGCGCCGACTACGACGAATGGGCCCTGCTCGCGGGCGAGGAGTGGAATTTCGCCGCCGCCATCGACGCGTTCCGGCGCGTCGAGAACGTCGAGGACGCACAGTATCCCGACGAGGGCGCGGCCGGACCGCTCCACATCTCCAAGCAGCGCAGCCCGCGCGCGTCGACCGCCGCGTATCTGGCGGCCGCGCGGGAACTGGGTTATCCGGTGGAACCGCCGAACAGGCCGCAGCCCAACGGTTTCAGCCAGACCATGGTGACCCAGCGCGGCGGTCGCCGGTGCAGCGCCGCCGACGCGTTCCTTCGACCGGCCATGCGCCGCGACAATCTGACGGTGCTCGGGGACGCGCTCGCCACCCGCGTGCTCTTCGACGGCACCCGCGCCACCGGTGTCGAATACCGCACGGGCGGAGCGACATACACTGTCTCCGCACGACGGGAGGTGGTGCTCTGCGGCGGCGCCGTCAACACCCCGCAACTGCTGATGCTCTCGGGGATAGGCGATATCGACGAATTGGCGCGCCACGGTATCCGCCCGGTGTACAGCGCCCCGGAGGTGGGAGCGAATCTCCAGGATCACCTGGTCGCCGGAATCGGCTACGGCGTCGACGGTGATTCCCTGTTCGACGCCGAGAAACCGGGGCAGCTCCTGGACTACCTGATCCGGCACCGCGGCATGCTGACCTCCAATGTCGGCGAGGCCTACGGTTTCGTCCGCAGCGCCCCGGATCTGGACCTGCCCGATCTGGAACTGGTCTACACGCCCGCGCCCTTCTACTACGAAGGGCTCAGGGACCCGACCGAACACGGCGTCATCCTGGCCTGCGTGCTGCTGCGTCCGCACAGTCGCGGCCGGATCGGGCTCGCGAGCGCCGACCCCACCGCGGCGCCGACGATCGACCCGCGCTACCTGTCCGACAGCGCGGGCGCCGATCACGAGGCGATGCGCGCGGGCCTGCGCGTGTGCGCGCGCCTCGCCGAAGCGCCCGCGCTGAAAGCCGTTCTCGGACCGGTCATCTACCCGCCGCGAGCACCCGCCGACATCGAAGCCACCATCGAACTCGCGATCCGCGGCTACGCGCACACCCTCTACCACCCGGCCGGTACCTGCCGAATGGGCACCGACCCGGCCAGTGTGGTCACCCCGCGTTTGGAAGTGCGTGGCGTACAGGGACTTCGCGTCGCCGACGCGTCGGTGATGCCGCTGCTGATCCGCGGTCACACCCACGCGCCGAGCGTCTTCGTCGGCTCACGCGCCGCCGATTTCCTGCTCGCCTGACCGGGTCCGGTCAGGCATAGGCGAACAGGGCGAGCGAGCCTGCCGCGAGCGCGAGATACGGTAGCGGATAACCGATGTCGGCGTAGGCGCGCGCCCACACGATGGTGGCGACCGCGAGCGCGAAATACAGCACGAGACCGATGGCGGCGGCCGCTCCGAGGCTCGGGAAGGCCAGTCCGGCGAGTAATCCCAGCGCGCCGACCGCCTTGATCACGGCCAGCGGACCGAGACTCCACAACGGCAGGCCGTAGCCGAGCATGGTCTCGCGGACGCGGTCGGCGGCGACCAGGTCGTATCCGGAGGCGAAGGCTGCGGCCAGAGCCGCGAGAACGGTGACGACGATATAGGCGATGGACATGACTGGATACCCTCCGGTGGTCGACAGTGTGCGATCTGCCATCGTGGGTGCGTGCTCGACACCCCCCGTGGCCCGAGCGCGGTCGCGCCCGTCGTATCGGAGACGGATGCCGAGCGGGAAAGGTGACCGGTGACCGATCAGGACGTGCGAGCGCGGCGTTTCGAGGCCGAACGTGACCGTCTGCGCGCCGTCGCCTACCGCATGCTCGGTTCGGCGGCCGAGGCCGAGGACGCGGTGCAGGAGAGTTGGCTACGGCTCGCTGCCGCCGACTCCGATGCCATCGAGAACCTGAACGCTTGGCTCACCACGGTGGTGTCCAGGATCTGCCTGGATATGCTGCGAGCACGGGCAACGCGGCGCGAGGATCCCCTGGAACGGATCGCCGAACTCGATGACACGGCCGGTGTCGATCCGGAAACCGAAGCGGTCCTCGTGGATTCGGTCGGCCGCGCGTTGCTCGTCGTCCTGGCGAGGCTGGGGCCCGACGAACGTATCGCCTTCGTCCTGCACGACATGTTCGCGGTTCCCTTCGATCGGATCGGGCCGGTCGTCGGCCGCAGCGCCGCGACCGCGAAGAAACTCGCCAGCCGTGCCCGACGCCGCGTTCACGGCCCCGCAGCGGCGGGCGATCCCGAGCGGGTCCGCGAGCGCCGGGTCGTCGAAGCCTTCCTCGCGGCGGCCCGCGGCGGTGATCTCGACGCCTTGGTCGCCGTTCTCGCGCCGGATGTGGTCCGTACCGCCGACCTCTCCGCCCTCCGCCCCGGCATGGCTACCGAAGTGCGCGGCGCCGACGCGGTCGCCGAGGAGACCGTGGTCTTGCGGCTGCGGGCTCGGTTCGCGGTCGCCGCGTGGATCGACAACGCGCCCGGTGTTGTCCTCGCGCCGGGTGGACGGTTGCTACTGGCCCTGCGGATGACCTTCGACGGTGATCGGATCAGCGGGTACGACGTCGTCGCCGATCCGCGGAGATTGCGGACCCTGGAAATCGCGGTACTGCCCGACCCGTAGGAGTCCGGTCAGAACGCGGGGACGCGCGCGAAACCCAGCGGCGGGGTCGGGTCGGGTCCGATCCGCAGGACCGGTCGGAAATCGGGGAGGGCGGTGATCACATCGACATTGCGGGCGGCGTAGCACCGGACCTCGGGGAGCGCGCGGGCCACTTCCGCGCGTTCGACCGGCTCGGCGTCGATGAAGGCGACGGTGTCCAGTCGTAGACCCAGTGTCCGCGCGATCCTGACGATCGACGCGGATTTACGGCCCCAGCCGATCTCGAAGGCGGCGAACCTCTCGTGCACGCCCTCCCGGCACAGCTTGCCGACCGTTTCCTCTCGATCGCCGCGGCTGGCGACCGCGTGCCAGATGCCCCGGTCGCTCAGTATCGCCATGGTGCGCAGCGCCTCGGGTCTGGGCGCGGAACTGGTCGCATCGCACACCACTCCGTCCCACAGGGTGTTGTCCAGTTCCCAGACAAGACATCTCAGAGCCGGTCGCATCGCCTGCCCCTATCGTTGGTCGTCGTCGCGTGTCCTACCGCGTCGCACCCGGTGGACGACCGCGGGAGAGGACACTGCTCCCAACAATCCAGGGCACGACGCGTGCCGAGCAAGCCCCCGGTTTCGTGGGGCCGTTCCGGCGGGCTGATATTACCGGCATAACGGGGCATTTCCGGCGTCAAATCCCGTAATAGCCCCGGACCAGGCGTTCGTACATCCGTCCGGACACCAGTCGCCTTGTCCAGAAGGAGAGCCGAACGTCGTTGCCGCACACATAGGTCTGGCGCGGTCTCGCGGCGGACAGGATCTCCTGCACTTTTCTGGCAACCGCGTCGGCCCGCTGTCCCTGCGCGAGGTATCCGCTCACCCTCGTCAGCACCGCGCCGCGATCCGCGTCGTACTCGGCGATGGGCCGGGTGACCCGCACCGACGCATCGATGATCGGGGTGACCGTCCACCCCGGGGCCAGAACCGAGACCTGGACGCCGAACTGTGAAACCTCCATCCGCAGCGCCTCGCCGAGACGCTCCACCGCCGCTTTGGTCGCCGAGTACCAGCTGCCGTAGGGCTCGGCGATTGCTCCCGCGCCCGAACTCACCACGACCACCCGGCCCGCGCCCTGTGCGCGCATGGTCGGCATGGCGGCGCGCACCACGCGGTGGGTGCCAAGGACATTGGTGTCGAACAGGTCGGCGGCCTCGTCCGGACCGGTCTCCTCGACCGAACCGACGACGCCGTACGCCGCGAAGGTGACCACCGCGTCGATGCGCCCGTTCCGGTCGAGTACCGACCGCACCCAGGCGTCGACGGCCTCGGTATCCCTGACGTCGACGGTGGCGTGACCGTCGCCGTCGAGGCGATCGCACGCCTCGACCGTGTAGCCCAGGCCCGCCAGATATTTCGCGGTCGCCGCGCCCATTCCGTTGGCCGCGCCGGTGACCAGCACGACGCTCACGCCGCGCACACCTTCAGTACCCGCGGCAGCACTTCCAGGCGGGCGGATTCGACGACGGTGATCTCGCCGTCCAATTCCAACGGGGCGGGACGGTCGGGACGCAGTTCGACGGCGGTGTCACGATGGCAGATCGCCGCCGACGACGTGCTGAACTTGCCGCGGTAGAGCCCCGCGATGAGGGCGAGGATGCGCGCTCGTCCCACGGCGTCCCAGATATTCACGTCGAAGTGGCCATCGGCACGGGTCACCGGGGTGTCGTAGTACATGCCGCCCGCGAAATGCACGCTCTTGATCACCCCGATATTCGTGATCGGCGTCCGATGTTCCCAATCGGTGCCGCGGATCTCGACGCGAAGCGGCGTATGCGTGGCGATATTGGCCAGCGCGGTCGCCACGATGTCGTCGACGCTGTTCAATTGCGACGCGGCGTCCTCGGGAATCTCGATACCGAACGCCTGCTCCAGCTGGATGGTCAGCTCGATGGCGGTCGGCGAGTCGAGACCGTAGTCGATGAGCTGCGCGGCGGCGCGGATGTCGTCCGCGGCGACCCACAGCACCTCGCCGACGATGGCACGGACCCGCGACTCGATCTCGGCGGTGGAACGGGTTTGCGCACTCGTCCGAAGAGTTTTCCTTCCCTCACACAGGCGCGAACCGACTCGTCCGGATCGACGCCGTCGGCGGTGTCGATGCGATGGAATCCGATCTCGGGGAATGCCGAGGCCAGGGTGTCGCGAACCCGCAGGTATCCCTCGCGCAGCATCGCCAGACGTTCCGCCGTCTCGTGCGCCTCCTCCATGCCCTCGCCGGATCGCAGCGCGCGTCGGACCACTGCCTGCTCGGGCGGAACATCGAGCCGGAGCACGCATCGGGCAGGGTCGTGCGGAATCGGGCCGCGAATCCGGCGACCGACGCCGTGATATTGCGTCCGACCAGGTCGGCGATCTCGGACAGCAGCGACCAGATGTCCCGCGCGCTGCCCAGTCGGGCCGCCTGGCTGTGCTGCCAGGCCAGAATGTCGTCGAACGTTCCGGGGCGATGCCGCTCCTGCACCGCCGCGATCTCGTGTTCGCGGTCGTGGCCGTTCCAATCCGGCCCGGCCAGCGCCATATACAGCGGTCCGTAGACCTGGAGTTCGATCAGCGGATGATGTTCGAACACCAGCACATCCGGAGACCAGGTGTCGAGGAAATGCCGTTCCACCGGACCGAACAGCGTCATCTGCAAATACATGGCGGTCGCCTTCATCTCCAGGATGGAGATCTCGTCGCATCCGACGCTGAAGGCCTTGAGCTGCGTGGACAACTCGGTGAGCGGGACATCGCGGGTGTTGTGGAAGTCCGGGCAGGTCATGGCGGCGAAGGCATCCGGAGCCCCGGGCAGATCGGCGACGTCGGGATGCACGTCACCCGGGACGGCCAGGTCGTAGACCAGTACCGAGTGATCGGTGGCGAGCAGATCCGGAGTCAGCAGTGGCACGGCGGAATTCGTCGCGGTCAGCACGATATGGCAATCGCGCAGCACGGTGAGGTCCTCGCTGATCTCCAGCACACCGGGGCCGGTCGATTCCGTTCTCGGCGGCAGGATTTCGATCCCCTGGAGCAGGCCGCGTCCACGCACGCCCGCGATGACACTCGGCCACCGGCTCGCGATCCCGTCGAGCCGCGCGCCGGTGTATCGGCCTGTTCGGTCAGGGCGAAGGCGCCTGCGGACTTCCCGTGGAACGCGTTGGCCAGCGAAACGTACACCGGTCCCCTGGCCTCGATCTCGTCGATGACACGCGCGGCCTCGACCGCGTCGGCACCGGTCGACCCGAGGGTCACCACGTAGTCCCGGCCGGTCGTCGAACCCACCAGATCCGAGAGCCTTCTGGCCAGACGGGCGGCCCCCGCCCGAATGCTGCCCTGGGACACGAAGGGGTGCTGTTGGTTCAACCGCGCCGTCGCCACACGCACCAGCGCCGGGTGATTGTGGCCGAAAAGCGCAGCTCCGAAGCCTCCGACCAGGTCGAGGACGCGGGTGCCGTCGGCCCCGATCAGGTGATCGCCCTCGGCGCCGGCGTACACCACGTCCAGGTGACACGCGCGAAGCAACCGCGCCAGCCCGGGACGATTGTGCCGGGCGAAATCGTCGAACAGTTCCCGCGTCACGTCCGGTTCCCCGGGGACTCGGGCCGTGATCCGTCGCGCTATCGATGCCACGGCCCCTATGCCCCGAACTCGGTGGGACTGCGGTACTTCGCCGAAACACAGTCGATCACGTCACGCGCGGTATAGAGCGTGGCGACCTCTTCGTCGAGCAGCTCGACACCGAAGGCGCGCTCGAGTTCGATCACGATCTCGGCGGATCGCACGGAGTCCAGGCTATAGTCCAGCAATGGCGTGTCGACATCGATGTATGCCACCTGAAGTCCGGCGCGGAAGAGTTCACCGACGCGCTCGGAAATTTCATCGGACACGATTATTTTCCCCTCCGGCTACCTCGGAGCCCACCGATTCCGCGGCGGGCACCGCACCTGCGACGGCGGTGCCCGACGAGGGATGAAATACAATTAATCCCTGGTCGATGCATGATTCAACGCCACCCAAGACTGCGATCACCTACCCTCCGACATCGATAACCGAGACTGTCACGCGTCATATCTCGTCACTTCACGCACCTGTCAGCGATCACAGTTGCGCCATGTCCCAATCTGTACACCGCAGATCAAATGCCTGCAATTCCAAATGTGCTGCCGGACAGCACCTCTCACCCATAGCCAAGTGCATGGCAATCTTTTTCGCCGCATGCGAGTCGGCATGCCATCACATTGCGCCGGGCACATGGGCGCAACGCGTCCCAGACAATCTTCTCCAACAATTGTGGGCATCTTTATTTCGGGACACCAAGCACCCGAAGGCGCGAGAACTTCCGAATTTCCGAAACCCCGCTGTTCACGGTCAGTTCATCGCACCGTGGGGCATATAACAAAAACCAACTCCTCGGTATTTAAAATGGAAAATTGGAGATACCACAGCTACCAGGGCAATTACAATTTGTTAACGGTGTTTTTACGATCGCGAAGAGCGTTCCGGAGCAGCCTGAAACAGGCGGCAAACCATGCATCCGGCCGGCAAATGTGACACCTCTCATTGCCGATCGGTAGACAGGGTGCCTCGACGCGGGCGAAGACTCCTCGAGGCAGTTCCGCTCTCGGACTCTCAGAACCACCCGAATCGATCCATTCCCCCCTCGCCACAGTTAGTGTGAATGCGTTGCACACTAATTTCAGGGGGCGGAAGGAGTCGTCAATGGCCGTCGATAGCTCGGCGCGACCGAGTCTTACCCTGTCGGGTAAGCCGATGTCGTCACCGCTGCAGGACATAAGAACGCTGTCACGCCAGATGGTGGGCCACTTCGTGGAGAACGTGGTGCCCTGCGGAACGCTACCCGGAGACGCCATCACCGGCGACGTCACCGCGATCACCCGGGTCTGCCTGGAGTTCGCGATCAGCATGCTCGACGGCAAGGACATCCCCACCAAACTCCAGCGGCTCCAGGACGCCGCGGCGGGATGGGCACGCGAAGGTGTACCGATCGACACCATCCACCACTCGATCCACGAGGGTTTCAAGATGGGGCTCGACCTCGTCGTCTCGGGCGCCTCGATCAAGGACTACGACAACCTCGTCGTCGGCGCCAAGGCCGTGCTGGAGATGCTCGACCAGATCACCTCCGCCATCTCGGTCGCCTACGTGCGCGAACTGCGCTCGGTCGTCAGCGAACACCACACCGCGGTGCACACGCTGACCTCGGCGCTGCTCGGGGGGCACAGCACATCGACCATGGCACGGGAATGCGGCATCGCCATCGCGGATTCCTACGCGGTGGTGGCGGTGGCGATTCCGCCGCATCGCGAGGAACACAATCCGGCGGTCGACAGCCAGGTGGTCGCACGCCGCAAACTCCGGCGGGTACAGGCCGAACTGGCGACCCGGTGCGGAAACAACGCGTTGTCGTTGCTCAGCGTGGACGGCGGCACCGTACTCGTACCGTCGGCCACCTTCGACAGCGTCGAACTCGACGCGTTGATCACCCAGTTGTCGCACGCGGCCCAGGTCGGCATCACCGCGACGATGATCGACGCGGCCCCCGCGCAGATCCCCGACGCCGCGGACCAGGCGCACGAACTCCTCGACATGGTGCAGCGACTCCAAGCCGTCCCCGGCATGTACCGCTTCGACGAGCTGGCGCTCGAATACCAGCTCACCCGCCCCGGCCCCGGCCGCGAATATCTCGGCTCCCTCCTCGATCCGCTGGACGCGCACCCCGAACTCCTCGAGACATTGCAGCGGCACATCGCCAACAACCTCAACCGGCAGCGCACCGCCCGGGTCCTGCATGTGCACACCAACACCGTCGACTACCGCCTCAAACGGATCGGCCAGTTGACCGGATTCGACCCGTCGCAGCCGTCCGGACTCTGGTACCTACGATCGGCCCTGGTCGCCCGCACCTATCGCGCATAACGGTGCGGGCGACCGGGCTTCTCGTCGCCGGGCGCTACTCCCGTGATGTCGCGGACAGCGCCGCCTCCTCGACGCCCGTCATGAACCGCTCCAGGATCGGGCCGACGACGGCCAGCGCGGCGGGATGGGTCAGTTCGAGGTGGCGCGCGTCCACCACCGTGTTGTGGACCTCGCCGGTGGCGTAGGGCCGCCACGTCCTGGCGATGGCGTCGTGGTCGCTGCGGTCCCGGCCCGCGGTGAACACGACCATGTCGCCGTCGAAGACCTCGGGACGGTAGTCGCGCGCGATATCGCCTGCCGTCTCGAAACTGGTCATCAACCGATCCACCTGGTCGGCGGTGAACATCCCGGTGGCGACGATCTGATCGCGGATAACACCCCATGCCTGCTCGTGGGTCTGTGCCGACACCGCGTCGCCGAGGTCGAACAGTTCCCGCCAGCCGCCGAGCAGATCCGCCATCAGCTCGCCCGGCGTGTGGCCGTTGATGGCGACGATGCCGGGATCGGGCTGCCCGTCGGCCCAGCCGACGACACTGTCGAGCACCGCCAGGGTGCCGACCTGATCGCCGTCACGCTGTAGGCGCACCGCCATGGCATGGGCGATCTCACCGCCGAGCGACCAGCCGAGCAGGTGATACGGCCCGTTCGGCTGTGCCCGGCGAATCTCGGCCACATACCGCTCGGCGAGCGCGTCCACCGAATCCGCGCACGGTTCGCCCGCGACGACGTGCGGATCCTGCAACCCGAACACCGGCCGGTCCCGGTCGAGATGTTCGACCACGCCGCCGTAGAACCAGGCGAGGCCGCCCGCGGGATGGACACCGAAGATGGCGGGTTTGGACCCGCCGGCGCGCAGCGGAAGCAGCACCTGGAGGCCGGAACCGCCCTCCGCCTCGTCCGCTCGGCGCGCCAGTGCCTCCGGCGTGGCATCGTCGAACATCCACGGCAGCGAGATCGTCACGCCACGGGAGCGCAATTCGATCACCACGCTCGTCGCGAGCAGCGAATTACCGCCCAGGTCGAAGAATCCGTTCGTCGCACCGACCCGCGCGACACCGAGCACCTTCTCGTAGACCTCGCAGAGCACTTTCTCGGACCGGGTACGCGGAGCGACGAATTCGATGACCGACTCGCCGAAATCGGGTCCGGGCAATGCCTTGCGATCGAGTTTGCCGTTGATCGTCAGCGGCAGTTCGGGCAGCACCATCACCACCGAGGGCACCATGTAACTCGTCAGGACCCGCGCCGCCGTCGCGCGGATCTCGCCGGGATCGATACCGTGCCCGTCCACCACCGCGTAGCCGATCAACTGATCCACGCCGAGTTCGTGACGATGCACCGCGGCCGCGGCCTGGGTCACGGCGGGATGACGCAGCAGCGCCGATTCCACCTCACCCAATTCGATACGGAATCCGCGCAACTGCACCTGCGCGTCCGCGCGGCCCGCGTAGGACAACTCCAGGCCGTCCGCCGCGCGCCGCCAACGTGCGGTGTCGCCGGAACGGTACAGCCGGGAGCCCGCGGGCCCGAACGGATTCGCCACGAAACGGCTCGCGGCCAACGAGCGGGCGCCGAGATAACCGCGGGAGAGTTGGTCACCCGCGATGTACATCTCCCCCACGACCCCGATCGGGGCGGGACGGAGCCGATCGTCGAGCACGTAGGCGCGCAGACCCGGCAGGGGCGTGCCGATTCCCGCGTTGTCCACCGCCGAACTGTCCACCGCCGAGTTCGGGCCGCCGAGTTCGGAATAGGTGACGTGCACGGTGGTCTCGGTGATGCCGTACATGTTCACCACGCGCGGCGCGTCCGGCTCGTGCGCGGCGAACCAATCGGTCAGCCTGGACGTGTCGAGCGCCTCGCCGCCGAGCACCACGTACCGCAGCGCGAGTTCTCCTGCCGCACCCTCGGATTCCCGGTACCGACGCTCGGCGTCGGCGAAACCGTAGAACGCCGACGGTGTCTGGCTCAGCACCGTCACCCGCTCCCGCGCCAGTATCCGGACCAGCGCGTCCGGCGCCCGCGAGGTGTCGTGGTCGACGACCACCACGCGTCCGCCGGAAACCAACGGGCCCCACATCTCCCAGACCGCGAAATCGAAGGCGTACGAATGGAACATCGTCCACACGTCGTCCGGACCGAGATCGAAACGCTCGGCGGCCCTGGTGAACAGGGTGACCACCTGGCGGTGGCTCACCAGGACCCCCTTCGGCCTGCCCGTCGATCCCGAGGTGTAGATGACATAGGCGACATTGTCCGGTCCGGCCTCGGGCACGGCGGTGCGCCGTGTCCGCAGGCCGACCTGTCCGCAGTCCTCGACGAACACCACCGGAGCCGAGCATTCCGGTACGTCCGACGCCGTCGCCGCGGCGGTGAGCACCACCACCGGCGCGGCGTCCTCGAGGACGAACCGCACCCGCTCGCGCGGGTAGGCGAGATCGAGCGGCAGATATCCCGCTCCCGCCTTGATCACACCGAGCAGCCCGACGACCAGATCCACCGACCGCGACAGCGCCACGGCCACCAGTGTTTCCGGACCCGCGCCGCATTCGGTCAACCGCGCGGCCACGGCCTCGGCACGGCGATCCAGCTCGGCATAGGTCAGCCGCACGACGCCGTCGCTCACGGCGACCGCGTCCGGGTGCGCGGCGACGCTGTCCGAGAACAGCCGCGCCAGAGTCACTTCCGGCACCGCGATGCCGTCGGTGCCCGCCGCCGCGAGGATCTCGAGCTGCTGCGCGGCGTCGACCAGGCCGATATCACCGACGACGACAGCCGGTTCCTCGGTCACGGTCTCCAGGATCCGGACGAACGCGTCGACGAAGCGATGCATCGTCTCCTCGACGAACAGATCACTGGCATAGGTCAGACGGCCCGACATCCCCGCCCTGGCGCCCTTGTCGTCGTAGCGATCGACCAGTTTGACGTTCAGATCCGCCTGCGCCTGTTCGTATCCGTGCTCGATCGGCTCGATGACCAGGTCGGGCAGCGTCAGCGCGGCGGCGCGCAGATTCTGGACGTCCAGGGTCACCTGGTACACCGGCAGGTGCGCCGTCGACCGAGGCGGATTGAGCATCTCGACCACTTGGTCGAAGGTCACGTCCGCGTGGGCGAACGCGGCCAGGTCGGCATCGCGCGTCGCGGCGAGCAACTCCGCGAACGGTTGCCGCGACGCGACCCGCGACCGCAGCACGACGGTGTTCACGAACATCCCGACGAGATCGTCGAGTTCGCGTTCACCGCGGCCGGAAACCGGTGTGCCGACGGCGATGTCGTCGACACCGGCGAGCCGCGACAGCAGAACGGTGAGCGCGGCGTGCAACACCATGAACACCGTCGCGTTCGCCTGACGCGCCATCTCGTCCATCCGCGACCACAGCGCCGAGGAGATCTCGAAGTCGACCGCGCCGCCGCGCATGGAGGCGATCGCCGGACGGGGCAGATCGGTCGGCAGTTCGAGCAGTTCGGGCAGGCCGGCGAGCGTGTCCCGCCAATACCGCAGTTGTTCGGAGATCACCGAATCGGGATCGTTCTCGTCGCCGAGCATTTCCCGACGCCACATCGAGTAGTCCGCGTACTGCACCGCGAGTTCGGGCCACAGGGGTTCGGTGCCGTGCGTGCTCGCCACATAGGCCGCGGCCACATCCCTGGCGAGCGGCATCATCGACTGCCCGTCCGCGCAGATGTGGTGCACGGTGATCGCCAGGACGTGATCGGTCGCGCTCAGGGTGAACAGATCCAGCCGGACCGGGGGTGCCTGGGTCACATCGAAACTCACCGACACCGCGGCCGCGGCCCGAGCCATCAGTTGCGTTTCGTCCACGACGACCGGGTCGAGAACGTGCGTGATCTCCGCCGCGTCGACGATCACCTGGTGCGGGGTTCCCCCCGTCATCGGGTACCTGGTACGCAGCGATTCGTGCCGCGCGACGACCATGGCGCACGCGCGCCGCATCGCGTCGATATCGAGTTCGCCCTTCAGCCGGACCAGCAGCGGCACGTTGTAGGCCGCCACCGAGGTGTCGAACTGGTTGAAGAACCACATGCGTTGCTGCGCGGGGGAAAGCGGCACCAGATCCGGGCGCGCACGCCTGGTCAGTGGCGCCCGCTCGACCCGGTCGAGGGTGGCGAGGCGCGCGGCGAGCACGCCGACCGACGGCGCTTCGAACAGGTCGCGCACGCCGACGCGCGTCCCGAGGGCCGCACCGAGCCGAGCGGCCGCCCGCGTCGCCGACAGCGAATTGCCGCCGAGTTCGAAGAAACCGTCGAGCACGCCGACCTTCTCGACGTCGAGCACGTCCTCGAACACCTGGGCCACCACGCATTCGATATCGGTGCGCGGAGCGACCCACTCGCGGCGATCCACGAAATCCGGTGCGGGCAGCGATCGACGATCGAGTTTGCCGGTGTTGGTGAGCGGAAGCGCCGCCAGGACGACGAAGACCTCGGGAACCATGTGCCCGGGCAGTCGCGTCCGCGCGGCAGCCGCCACCTCGGCGGTATCGGTGTCGGCGTCGGCGACGAGATAGGCGGCCAACCGGTCGACACCGCGGTCGTCCGCACGGAGCACGACCACGACCTGACGCACCGCGGGGTGGTCGAGCAGGGTCGCTTCGATCTCACCGGGCTCCACCCGCTGACCGCGCACCTTCACCTGGAAGTCGCCGCGCCCGACGAATTCCAGCACTCCGCCGTCACACCACCGGACGACGTCACCGGTGCGGTACATCCGCTCGCCGTGGCCGAACGGCGCCGCGACGAACGCGGACGCCGTCGCCCCGCCTCGGCCCGCGTACCCGCGTGCCGTACCCGGTCCCGAGACGTACAACTCGCCGACCACGCCCTCGGGAACCGGACGCAACCACCGATCCAGGACCACACACCGCATGCCGCGAACGGGCCCGCCGATCACGACGCGGTCCGCCGGGGACAGTCGATCCGAGATCATCGCCATGATCGTGGTCTCGGTCGGCCCATATCCGTTGAACAGCGACCGACCGACACCCCATACCGCCACGAGTTCGGCCGATACCGCCTCGCCGCCCGCGACCAGCACCCGAAGGCATTCCAGCCCCTCCGGCGACATCGTCGCCAGCACGCTGGGCGTCACGAACGCGTGCGATACCCGCTCGCGGGCGATCAGTTCGGCCAGTTCGGCACCCGCGAACACCTGCGGGGGCGCGACCACGAGCGCCGCGCCGCACGCGTGCGCCATCAACAGTTCCAGCACCACCGCGTCGAAACCGGGAGCGGCGACGGCGAGCACCCGCGCGGAGCTATCGATGTCGTACCGATCACGCTGCTCGACAGCGAAATTCGCCAACCCCTCGTGTGTCACCATCACCCCCTTCGGCACACCGGTCGATCCGGAGGTGAAAAGCACGTACGCCACGTCGGAGACCCGGCAGGGTCGCACCCGGTCGGCATCCGACACCGGCGCGGGTGAGTACCTCTCCAATTCCGAATCCAGGGCCGGATCGTCCAAGACCACCACCCGAACGTCCTGTGGCACCGCGCTCGCGTCCACCGACGCCGACAGCACGGTGCGCACGTCCGCGTCCCGCAGCATCGCCGCGACGCGGTCCACCGGATACCGGGGATCGACGAGGACGAAACCCGCACCAGCCTTCGCGACCGCCCACATCCCGGTGACCAGTTCCGCGCCGCGGCCCATCACGAGTCCGACCACGTCGCCGGGTCCGACGCCCTCCGAGATCAACGAACGCGACAGCCGTGACGAGCATCCGTCCAACTCGCCGAACGACACCGTCCGTGACTCCGACACGATCGCGGGAGCCTGCGGATCACCCGCGCACAACACATCGCCGAGCACGCGCGGCGCCACACCGTCTACGCCCGACGCGGGAACCGATGCGCGGTGCTCGGCGGCCGACAGCAGGTCGACCTCGCGGAGCAGCGCCGAGGGATCGGTGGTGACGGCGCGCAATACGGTTTCCAGACGCGCGGCGAGACCCGCGGCCGTGCCGTCGTCGACGGACGCGCGCTGATAGCGGACCCGCAGGTGCAGTTCTTCGAGCAGATGCGCCTGCACGGTGATCGGGTAGTGCGCTGCGTCGGTTCCCGTCGCGCCGACCACCCGCATGCCGTCGATATCGACCTCGCCCAGCCCACTGCTGTCGACCGGGTACGACTCGAAGACGACGAGGGTGTCGAACAGCGCCGCCGCGCCGGTGGCCGACATGATCCGCGAGAGTTCGACGTAGTGGTGATCGAGCAGACGGGTGTTGTCCGCCTGCAGGTTCGCCAGCGACTGCTCGATCGTCCGGTCGCGGCGGACCCGCACCGCCACCGGCACCGTATTGATGAACAGACCGATCATGGATTCCACGCCCGGCAACTCGGCGGGACGCCCGGATACGGTGCTGCCGAACACCACTCGCTCCACGCCGAGCAGGTTCCCGAGAACGACCGCCCACGCGAACTGCACCATCGTCGCCATCGTCACCGAACGGGAACGGGCGAATTCCTCCAGTTCCGCGGTGACGCGGCGATCGAGGACGACCTCGAGATCGACAGGGACATCCGCCGTCGTCCCGAGCGCCGAATCCGACACCAGCGTCGGCTCGTCGACCTCGCGCAACATCTCGCGCCACACGTCGAGGCTTTGCGACAGGTCACGACCGTCGAGCCAGGCCAGATAGTCGCGGTAGCTCGCCGGGGCGGGGAGCAGTTCGTGCCGAGCGTCGACCGCGTACAGCCCGATCAACTCTCGCCACAGCAGCGGCAACGACCAACCGTCGAGCAGGAGGTGGTGCGCTGTCAGCACCAGACGGAAGTCACGCGGTCCGGCGGTGACCGTCAGCAACCGCAGCAACGGCGGCAACGCGGGATCGAACGCGCGGGTGCGCTCCGCCTCGACCAGCGCCCGCACTGCCGCCTCGTCCCCGCTCGCGTCCGCCCTGGCGCAGCAGATCGCGCTTTCGGCGGGAACGATCTGCGCGGCGACGCCTCGCGTCGTCCGGGTGAAGGCCGCCCGCAGGTTCGGATAGCGCTCGAGCAAGGCGGACACCGCGCGCTCGAGTCGGTCCTGATCGAGCGCGCCCTCCAGCGTGAGCACCGATTGCGCCGTGTAGACGTCGAGTCCGCCCACGGCGAGGTCGGCGTGGAACAGCAGGCCCGCCTGGAGCGGGGCCGGTGGCCACACGTCGGCGAGCGGCCCATACCTGTCCGCGAAGATGTCGAGATCGGATTGACCGAGTTCGATGAGCGGGACGTCGGCCGGGGACAGGCCCCAATCGCGGTCCAGCTCCGATTCGGTGGCGATCGCGATCAGGGCGGCAACCCATTCGTCGGCGAGTGCCACCACGTCGTCGTGCTCGAGCAGACGCGAGGCGTAGCCGACGTAGGCGGACAGTCGCGGACCCGTTTCGGTCTCCTCGACGTGGACGTCGATCGTGAGGGCCGCGGCGGCGGGCATGTCCTGGTCGAACGCCGCCCTGCGGTCGAATTCCTCGTCCGCCGGGCTCCAGGCGTATTCGGACAGGGTCGTCACATCGACGCCGACCCGACCGAGATTGTTGAAACTGATCTGCGGTTCGGCCGTCGACGCGAGCCTGCCCGCGGTGTCCGGATTCAGGTACCGCAACAGGCCGTACCCGATCCCCTTGTCCGGGATCGCGCGCAACTGCTCCTTGACCGATTTCACCGTCGCGCGGATATCGGTTCCGGTGTCGCCCACTTCCAGCGCGACGGGGTAGGCGTTGGTGAACCAACCGACGGTGCGCGACAGGTCGGCGCCTTCGGCGATCCGTTCCTCGCGTCCGTGTCCCTCCACGAGCACCTTCAGGCCGGTGTGTGTGACGCCACTCCGAGCGCGCCACCGTGCCACGGCGACGGCCAGTCCTGCGAGCAACGCGTCGTCGACACTGCCGTGCACGGCTTCCGGCACCGCGTGCAGCAGCGCCGAGGTCACCGTCGTCGGCATGGAAATCGTCACCTGGCGGACCGTGGACTGGATATCGAGTGCCGGGTCGAACGCGGCGGAACCCAGCTGCGGATCGACGGCGCCGCTCGTCCGCTCCCACAGGTCGATCTCGCCCGCTCGAGCCGTGGCGGCCTCGGCGAGAGCGTGTGCCCAGCGGCGCATGGATGTGCCCTGCGCGGGCAGCGAGATGCCCTGGCCGAGCGTGTGCTGCTGCCACGCGGTCATGAGGTCCGGCACCAGGATTCGCCACGAGACGCCGTCCACGACCAAGTGGTGGATGACGATCAGGGCGCGGCCGTCGGAGTCGACACCCGGTTCCGGCAGCAGGCAGACGATCTGCGCCATCCGTCCCGCCGCCGGATCCAGACGTCCGGCCGCCTCGGCGGCCGCGGCCTCGAGCACGGCGGTGAAGCCGTCCCCACCGGGAGCCTGCGCCTCGCCGAACGTCCGGACCAGCACCGAGCCCGCGGCATCGGCGGCGGGCAGGACCTCGAGACGCCCGTCGCGCAACCTGGCCCGCAACATGTCGTGCTGGTCGAGCACCGCTTGTACGACGGCCGTCACGTCCTCGACGCGGGCCACGCCGGGCAGCCGCACCAGGACCGATTGCGCGAACCGGTCCGCGGTACCGAGTCGTTCGAGGTACCAGGACACGATCGGTGTCGCCGGAATCTCGCCGACACCGCCGCCCGGCAACTCCTCGAGCGCCCGACGGTCGGCGGCGCCGGCCACTCGCGCCAGCTCCCGCACCGTCCTGCGCTCGAAGATATCCCTGGCCGTCACGAGCACACCCGCCGACTTCAACCGCGACGCCAGCTGGATCACCATGATGGAATCGCCGCCGTGCGCGAAGAACGACGTGGTCGCGCCTACCGCGGAGATCCCGAGCACTTCGGCGAACGCGGCGGCAACGGTCCGTTCCAGATCGCCCGACACCTCGACGAGATCGGTGACGGCACTGTCGAAATCGGGTTCGGGCAAGGCCCTGCGATCCACCTTGCCGGTCGAGGCGAGCGGCATCGTGTCCAGCACGGTGATCACGGCGGGCACCATATGCGCGGGCAGCACGGTCGACACCCGGGTGCGCAGGTCGACCCGGTCGACGGCGCTTCCGGCCTCAGCGACCACGTAGGCCGCGAGCGCGGGCTGACCGCCCGGTCCGCTGCGGACCACCGTCACCGCGGCGGCCACCGCCGGATAGGCGATCAGCGCGGCGTCGATCTCGCCCAGTTCGATGCGCTGACCCCTGATCTTGATCTGGAAGTCGACGCGGCCGATGTATTCCAGGGCTCCGCTGCGGGTCCAGCGCACGATGTCGCCGGTCCGATACATGCGAGAACCCGAGTCGCCGAACGGATTCGCGACGAAGGCGCCCGCCGTCGGCGCTGACCGGTTCAGGTACCCACGCGACAGCTGCGGGCCCGCGAGATACAGCTCCCCCGCCACTCCGACCGGCACCGGACGCAACCCGGCGTCCAGAACCACCGCCGCCGCACCACGGATCGGACCGCCGATGGTGATGGAGTCGGTGGGCAGCATCGGGTCACTGATGGTGATGACGATCGTCGTCTCGGTCGGCCCGTAGATATTGTGCAGCCTGCGCCCCGCCGCCCACGGCGCGATGGCGTCGACACCGACCTTCTCGCCACCGACCGCGAGCATCCGCACCGATTCGAGGCCGGTCGCCGGAATCGTCGCGAGGACACCGGGGGTGAGGAAGGCGTGCGTCACCCCGTGTTCGCGAATCAGGTCGTCCAATTCGGCGCCGCCGAAGATATCCGGCGGTGAGATCACCAGCGCCGCGGACGCCTGCGATGCCATCAGCGACTCGAGCAGTACCGCGTCGAACGCGGGCGCCGACACGTGCAGCACCCGGGAATCGCGCTCCACCCGGTAACGATCGCGCTGTTCGGCGGCGAAACCCGCGAGACCCTCGTGGGTGACGACGACGCCCTTGGGAGTACCGGTCGACCCGGAGGTGTAGACCACGTACGCCGCGTCCTGGATCCGCGGCGCCCTGATGCGCTCGGCGTCGGTGACGGCGGTCGCACGGCATGCGGCGATCTCGGAGGCCGTGTCCGGATCGTCGAGGGCCACCCACCGGACACCGTCCGGCAACGCCGCCAGCGACCCGGTCAGCGTGATACCGATACTCGTGCCGGAATCCCGCACCATGTGGTCGATGCGACGCGCCGGGTACCGCAGGTCCACCGGGACGAAGGCCGCGCCGGTTTTCGCGATGGCCCACATGGCGATGTGATAGTCGACCGAGCGCGGGACGGCGAGCGCGACGAAATCGTCCGGCCCGAGTCCCATGGTCAGCAGGTGACGGGCGAGCCGGTTGGCCCTGTCCTCGACTTCCGCGTAGGTCAACGTCTCGGTGACGCCGATGAGGGCGATCGCGTCGGGGGCCGCCGCGACCGAATCCGCGAGAAGATCGGGGTAGAGCCGCGCGAGTCCGACCGGACCACCGGACGCGGGCACGAGTCGTGCCGTTTCCTCGTCGCCGAGCAGCGACACCGCACCGACGAGACGTGCCGGATCGGCGACGAGGCCGTCCAGGATGCGAAGGAACCGGTCCGCGAAGGCGTGTGCGGTCGCGGCATCGAAAATATCCTCGGCGTACACGATCTCGCCGCCGATGCCCGCGGCACGGTCGCCCTCGAGCCGTTCGGTGACCAGGACGGTGAGATCGGTCTTGGCCTGCGCGATACCGGGATCGAGGGGTTCGACCGCGATCTCGGGCAATTCGAAGCGCGACGCCGAGGCGTGCTGCCACCCCAACATCACCTGGAACAGCGGGGAGTACGCCGCCGATCGAGGCCGATCGAGGATTTCGACCAGTCGCTCGTAGGGCAGATCCGCGTGTGCGAGGGCTTCCAGATCGATATCGCGGATCTCCGACAGGAGTTGCGCGAAGGTCCGGTCCTCACGGATCGGGGTACGCAGGACGACCGTGTTGACGAACATGCCGACCAGATCGTCGAGTTCACGCCGTCCGCGCCCGGCGACCGGGGTGCCGATCGAGATGTCGGAACTGTGCGCGGTGCGCGCCAACAGGATCGCCAGCGCCGCGTGCAGGACGACGAAGACCGTGACACCCTCGCGATTGGCCACCCGCACGATGTCGTCGTGCAGCCGCGCGGGGATGTCGAAGCGGACGCTGCCGCCGACCATCGACATGGTGGCCGGACGCGGCCGATCGGTCGGCAGGTCGAGCAGTTCCGGCGCGTCGCGCAGGGTGCGGGACCAGTATTCGATCTGCGTGCTGAGTTGCGAGGCCGGATCGTCCTCCGAACCGAGCGAACCCCGCTGCCACAGGGCGTAATCGGCGTACTGGACCGCCAACGGTTCCCACCCCGGCGCACGGCCCGCCGTACGAGCCGCGTACGCGGAGAACACATCACGGGCCAGCGGGGGCATCGACGCGCCGTCCGCCGCGATGTGATGGACCACGACGACCAGCACGTGCTCCTGCTCGGAGGTCCGCAGGAGTCGGACGCGCAGCGGGACCGCCAGCGCGACATCGAATCCCGCCCGCACGGTCTCACCGATCCGGGCCGTCATCTCGGCCTCGTCGGCGACCGCGAGCGGTGCGGGCACCAGTTCGACGCCGATACCCGACAGTTCCCGCACCAACTGGCACGGCTCACCGTCCACGACCGGGTAGACCGTCCGCAGCGGTTCGTGCCTGCCGATGACGTCCAGGAAGGCCGCGCGGAACGCGTCGATATCGAGTCGGCCGGTCAGTCGGGCGGCGAAGCAGATGTTGTAGGCCGGTGAGGAGGTATCGAGCTGGTTGAGCAGCCACATCCGCCGCTGGGCGTTCGCGAGCGGCACCACGGCCGGACGTGGCCACGCGACGAGCGGCAGCTCTGTCGACGTCGAACGCGTCGCCAGCAGTTCGGCCAGTCCGGCGACGGTGGGGGCGTCGAAGATGTCACGGATACCCACGTCGACGCCGAGTGCCGTCTGCGCGCGCGCCGCGAGCCGGGCGGCGGAGAGCGAATTGACGCCGATCTCGAACAGATTCGCGCTCACGCTCACCCGATCGGCGCCCGTGAGCTCGGCGACCGTCCCCGCGAGTACCGCTTCGCGGTCGGTGCGCGGCGGCACGAATTCCTCGCGGTCGTCGAATACCGGTCGCGGCAGGGCCGCCCGGTCGAGTTTTCCGTTCGCGGTGAGCGGCATCGATTCCAGAACCCGCACACCGGCCGGAACGAGATAGCCGGGCAGCGAACGGGTGAGGCGGTCGCGGATCTCGCGGCCGTCGACGCGCGCCCCCGGCACCAGGGTGACGTATCCGACGATCCGCTCGGCGGTCACGATCGCCACCGCGCGGGCGACGTCGTCGATGGCGCGCATCGCGGCTTCGATATCGCCGGGTTCGACGCGCTGACCACGCACCTTCACCTGGAAATCGCTGCGGCCCCGGTATTCCAGCGTCCCGGACTCGGTCCACCGCACGCGGTCACCCGTGCGGTACAGACGCTGTCCGGGTGCACCGAAGGAATTCGCCACGAAGGCGCCTGCGGTGAGTGCTGCCCTGCCCTGATACCCGCGCGCCAATTGCACACCGGCGACATACAATTCGCCGACGACGCCGACCGGCACCGGACGCAGGCCCGCGTCGAGGACGTAGACGCGCATCCCGGAGATCGGCGCACCGATCGGCACCATCGCACCGGTGCCCGAATCCCCCGCATCCTCGCCGAGCCGCACCGACGTGACGACCTCCGCCTCGGCCGGGCCGTACCAGTTCACAGTGTCGGCGTGCGTGAACACCGTCGCCGCGTCGTCGGCGACGCGGCGCGAGAGCGCCTCACCCGAGACGAACACCCGGCGCATAGCCGGAAGCGTGGCGGCACCGACGAATTCGGTGAACACCTCGAGCATCGACGGCACGAAATGCGCCGTCGTGATCCGCTGGTCGGCGATCACCCGCGCCAGGTAGGCGGGGTCGCGGTGCCCGTCGGGCTCGGCCACGACGATCTGCGCACCGGTCCGCAAAGGCCAGAACAACTCCCAGACGGCGATATCGAAGGTGATCGGGGTCTTGTGGAGCACGACATCGGAAGTGTCGTGCGGCCACTGGCGCTGGGCCCACTCCAGCTGGCTCGCGGTCGCGGCATGGGTGAGGGCGACGCCCTTCGGGATTCCGGTGGAGCCGGAGGTGAACAACACATAGGCGGTGTTGTCCGGCCGCAGCGTGGCCCGGCGCTCCCCGTCGGCGATCGGTGTGTCCGACAGCCCGCGCAGGTCCAGCCCGTCGACCGGAACGGTGTCGACTCCTTCCGGCAGGTCGGTGCCGTCCAACGAGGTCGTGAGCACGATCAGCGGTTTCGCGGTGTCGAGCACGTGCGCGATCCTGGCGGCGGGATTACCGGGATCGATCGGCAGGAACGCCGCTCCCGCCTTGATCACGGCGTACAACGCCGTCACGAGTTCGCCCGAGCGGCCGATCGCCACCGCGACCACCCGCTCCGGTCCCGCGCCACGCGCGATGAGCAGACGGGCCAGGCGATTCACGCGCGCGTCGAACTCCCGGTAGGTCCAGGTGATTCCACCGGGAACGCGCAGGGCCACGGCGTCGGGAGTCCGTGCCACCTGGGCGTCGAAGGCGTCTACCAGGGTGGCGCCGGGAGCACACGAGCCCCCGGTGTCGTTCCAACGCTCGAGGACGTGCGACCGCTCCTGCTCGTCGAGCAGCGCCACCGCGCCGACCGCCGATTCACTGTCGGTCGCCACGGCGTCGAGAATCCGGATCAGACGTTCGGTGAAGTGGCGCACCGTGTGTTCATCGAAGAGGTCGGTGGAGTAGGTCGCCCGCACGGAGATTCCCGCGGGCTCGTTGTGCGGTCCGTGTTCCTCGGCCACCATCAGCAGCAGGTCGTAGATCGCGGCGCTGTCGCCCGGATCGACGTTCTCGACAGTGAGTCCCGGCAGTTCGAGTCGGGCGCGCGCCATGTTCTGGTAGGCCAGCATCACCTGGAACAGCGGCGTGTGCGAGGTCGAGCGTGCGGGTTTCACCGCGTCGACCACCTGCTCGAAGGGCACCGAGGCGTGGTCGAACGCCTCGAGGGCGGCATGGCGCACCTGCTCGAGCACCTCGGTGAACGAGTCGTCGAGATCGACCCGGGTCCGCATCACCAACGTGTTGACGAACATGCCGACCAGGTTGTCCAGCGACCGATCGCCTCGGCCCGCGTGCGGCACCCCGATCGTGATGTCATCGCTGCCCGACAACCGCGACAGCAGCACCGCGAGCGCGGTGTGGACGACCATGAACGTCGTCGATCCCGAGCGCCGCGCCAGCGATTCGATCCGCCCCTGTAGATCGGCGGGGATCCTCGCGCGCAGTACCGCGCCGCGCTGGGTCCGCTCGATGGGCCGCGGTCGGTCCGACGGCAACTCGAGCAGATCGGGCACACCCGCGAGCCGGGACCGCCAGTAGGCGAGGTCACGCTCGACCGGCGACGCCGGATCGTTCGCGGCACCGAGAACGTCGAGCTGCCACAGTGCGTAATCGGCGAATTGCACGGCGAGCGGGGCCCATTGCGGCGGCCTGCCGAGTGCGCGGGCCTGGTAGGCGGTCATCACGTCGTTCGCGAGCGGCGCGACCGAGAAGCCGTCGCAGCTGATGTGATGCATCGCCATCGCGACGAACCATTCCCGGTCCGAGAGCCGATACAGCGCCGCGCGCAGCGGCACCTCGGCCGAGACCTCGAATCCGGCCCCGACGAATTCGGCCAACGTGGCGGGAAGTTCGTGCTCGTCGAGCGCGATCGGTGTGAGGTCGTGTCGCCCGACGACCTCCGCCGCGTCGAGCACGACCTGCGACGGGACCCCGTCGATCGCGGGGTAGACGGTGCGCAGGCTCTCGTGGCGTTCGACGACATCGCCGAACGCGGCGGCGAACGCCGCCACATCGAGGTCGCCGGTGAGCCGGATCGCCAGCGGCACGACGTATCCGGCCGATTCCGGTTCGAACTGGTTGAGGAACCACATCCTGGTCTGTGCCTGTGACAGCGGCACGCGCGCCGGGCGCTGCCTGCGGGTCGGTGCGGGCAGGTTCGGCACCGAACGCAGGTGCGCGATCCGTTCGGCCAGACCGGCGACGGTCGGGGCCTCGAAGATGGCCCGAACCGGAATCGCGACGTCGACCATCTCGCCGATGCGGCTGAGCGCGCGGGTCGCGATCAGCGAATTGCCGCCGAGTTCGAAGAAGCTGTCGTCCGCGCCGACCTCGGGCCGGTCGAAGAGCTCGCCGAAGACCCGGGCGATGCTCTGCTCGACCACACCTGACGGTGCCCGGTATTCGGAGGCGAAATGGCTCGGGTCCGGTGTCGGCAGCGCTCGGTAGTCGAGTTTGCCGTTCACCGTCAGCGGTACCGCGTCGATCCTGATGACGAGGGACGGCACCATGTAGGCGGGCAGCCTCGACATCAGCTCGCCGCGAATCTTCTTGGCGTCGAACGATTCTCCCGCTACCGCGTAGGCGATCAGTCGTTGTTCGCCGCCCGCGGCGCGGACCAGCGCCACGGCCGCGTCGATACCGTCGACGGCGACGAGGGCGGCTTCGATATCGCCGAGCTCGACCCGCAGACCGCGCACCTTGACCTGGGTGTCGGCGCGGCCGACGTAGTGCAGGACACCCGCGCCGTCGCGGCGGACCAGGTCGCCGGTGCGGTACATCCGGGCGGCGCCCCCGTCCGCGAACGGGTCGGCGACGAACGCCGCGGCTGTCACACCGGGCCGTCCGTGATATCCGCGTGCCAGCTGGGCGCCACCGAGGTACAGCTCACCCGTCACCCCGACCGGAACCGGCCGCAGGCGCGAATCCATCACGTGCACGGTCACATTGGCCTCGGGAACGCCGATGGGCACGGCGGTGCCGTCGAGCGAGTCGATCCGGTGCGCGGTGACGCTGACCGCGGCCTCTGTCGGGCCGTACAGATTGTCGATCCGGGCACCGCTGAGTTCGCGGAAACGACGGACGGTCTCGACGGGAAGCGCCTCGCCGATGCAGAGCACCCGGCAGTCGTCGGGAACGGTGTCGGGGCCCGCAGTCTCCAGGAAGGCCGCGAGCAGCGACGGCACGAAATCCACCGTGGTGATGGGGTATTCGTTCATCAGCGCGACGACGGCGGCGGGGTCGGTGTGCGCGTTCGGACCGGCGACGACCAGAGCCGCGCCACAGGTCAACGCGGAGAACAACTCCCAGACCGAGAGGTCGAAGGTGACCGGGGTGCGCAGCACCATCACGTCGTCGCCGCCGAGCCCGTAGTGATTCCGCAGCCAGCGCAACTGGTTCACCACCGCGCCGTGCGGTACCGCGACGCCCTTGGGGACGCCGGTCGAACCGGAGGTGTAGATGACGTAGGCGAGATCGAGTGGATGCGGCGGCGGCCCGAACTCGTTTCCGCCCACCGCCGAGGTGGTCGCGTCGGCGTCGGTGAGTTCCTCCAGCGTCCACGGCGCCACCTCGTCGGGCAGGTGCACCGGATCGGCCGCGCGGACGATGATCCGGTCGGGCCGCGCCGCGGTGAGCACGGTCCTGATCCGTTCGACCGGGTGGTCCGGGTCGAGCGGCAGGTAGGCCGCGCCCGCCCGGTGGATCGCGTAGAGCGTCCGCAGCAGATCCACGGACCGATTCATCGCCACCGCGATCACCGAACCCCGGCCGACGCCGCGGCCGTTCAGCTGCCGAGCCAACGCGTCGACCTGCGCGCCGAATTCACGGTAGGTGAGCTGTTCGCCGGTATCGGCGTCGATCACCGCCGTGGCGTCGGGGCGGGCGCCGACCTGCGCGGCGAACAGTTCGGCGATCGTCGACGGCCGCTCGTCGGTGATCGGGCCGGTCGAGTGCGCGACCAGCGTGCCGGTCTCCTCGGCGGTCAGCAGGTCGACATCGCCGACCACCCGATCGGGTTCGGCGACGACCGCGTGCAGCAGCCGCGCGTACCTGTCGAATATCGAACGGATCGTGACATCGTCGAAAAGGTCGGTGGCATAGCTGAATTCGACGGCCATCTCCGCCGGTTCACCGTTGGGCCCGATGCTGTCGACCAGGCTCAGGTGCAGATCGTATTTCGCCACACTGGGATCGGCCATGTGGGCCGAGACCGTCATCCCCTCGAAACTCACGGTGGGGATCTCGATGTTCTGGAAGGAGAATCCCACCTGTGTCAGCGGAGCGTGGGAGGTCGTGCGCGGCGGATTGAGCACCTCGACGAGACGTTCGAAGGGGATGTCGGCATTCTCGAACGCCGACAGATCCGCCTCGCGTACCCGGTTCATGATCCCGAGGAAGGTCGCGTCGGGTTCGATCCGGGTACGCAGCACGAGGGTGTTGACGAACATGCCGACCAGACCGTCGAGCCCGGGCTCACCGCGGCCCGCGATGGGCGTGCCGACGGCGATATCCCCGGTGCCCGAGAGCCGTGCCAACAGCGCGGCGAACGCCGCGTGCATCACCATGAAAACCGTCGCGTCGTGGCGACGTGCCAGCGCGACCACGGCGCGGTGCAGATCGGCGGGCAGTGCCGCCGTGACGGTGTCGCCGCGGAACGACTGTTTGGCGGGCCTCGGACGATCGGTCGGCAGATCGAGTACCTCGGGCAGATCGGTGAGAGCCGACAGCCAGTAGGCGGTCTGCGCGGCGGTCGGGCTGTCGGGATCGTTATCGGCGCCGAGCAGCTTTCGTTGCCACAGCGCGTAATCCGCGTACTGCACGGGCAGCGGCGGCCACTGCGGCGCGGAGTTCCCGACCCGCGCGCGGTAGGCCGTCATCAGATCCGTCGCGAGCGGTGCGAGCGAGGAACCATCGATGCTGATGTGGTGCACAACCATGACCAGCGTGTGCACCTCCGGCGCGCTGCGCAGCAGCGTGATCCGGCACGGCACCTCGGCGGTGACATCGAAGCCGATCGTCGCCGCCGCGGCGATGGACGCCTCGAGCTCGCTGTCCGCGACACCGACCGGCTCGAGATCCGGCAGCACCTGGTCGACGGCGAGGACGACCTGGTGCGGGCCGCTGTCGCTGTCCGGGTAGACGGTCCGCAGCGACTCGTGGCGGTCGAGTATGTCGCCGATCGTGGCGCGCATCGCGGCGATATCGAGTTCCCCGGACATACGGACGACGATCGGCACGTTGTAGACGGCCGACGTCGGGTCGAACCGGTTGAAGAACCACATGCGCGCCTGTGCGGGCGAGAGCGGAATCCGATCCGGACGGCGCTGCGGCTCGAGTGGTTCGCGCGCCGGGGCGGACGCGGTGCGCAGATGACGCGCGAGTTCCGCGATCGTCGGCGCCTCGAAGATCGCGCGCAACGTGACCTCGGCACCGAATTCGGCGCCCAGCCGCGCGGTGAACCTGGTGGCTGTCAACGAGTTGCCGCCGAGTTCGAAGAAGCTGTCGAGAATTCCGACGCGCTCGACGCCGAGTACCTCGGCGCAGATCTGCGCCACCATCCGCTCGGCGGCGTCGCGCGGCGCCACGTATTCGGCCGCACCGGTGAAAACCGGTGCGGGCAGCGCGGCACGATCGATCTTGCCGACCGAGGTCAGCGGCATCTCGTCGAGCACGAGCACCGCGTCCGGCACCATGTGCGACGGCAGGCGGTTGCCCGCGTAGCCCAGCAGTTCCGCGGTGTCCACGGTGCCGACGGCGGGCAGCACGTAGGCGGCGAGCCTGGTTCCGGCCTCGGTCGCGACACCGACCACGATCGCGGTGGCGACGCTGGGATGTGTGGCGAGGACGGCCTCGATCTCGCCGAGTTCGACCCGCTGGCCACGCACCTTCACCTGGAAATCGCCGCGCCCGATGAACTCGAGCACCCCGCCGTCGACCCACCGCACAAGGTCGCCGGTCCGGTACATCCGGGCCCCCGTGCCGAACGGCGCGGCGACGAACACTCCGGCGGTCGCACCGCCACGTCCGATGTACCCGCGCGCCAAACCCGGTCCCGAGACATACAACTCACCCGTGGCGCCCGCCGGAACCGGTCGCAGCCGACGGTCGAGGACCACGCACTCCACACCGCGGACCGGGCCGCCGAGCACCACCCGGTGCCCGGGACGCAGCCGATCCGAGATCGCCACCATGATCGTGGTCTCGGTCGGGCCGTACCCGTTGAACAACGAGCGACCGGTGCCCCACACCTCGACCAGTTCCGCAGACACGGCCTCGCCGCCCGCGACCAGCACCCGCAGGCCATCCAGCCCCTCGGGCGACATGGTCGCCAGCACGCTGGGCGTCAGGAAGGCGTGTGACACCCGCTCCCCCGCGATCAATTCCGCCAGTTTCGCACCGGCGAAGACCTCGGGCGGCGCGACCACCAGCGCGGCGCCGCACACGTGCGCCATCAGCAATTCCAGCATCACCGCGTCGAATCCGGGCGCCGCCACCGCGAGCACCCGCGACGATTCGTCCACGCTGTACCGAACCGCCTGCTCCGCGGCGAAATTCGCCAGACCCTCGTGGGTCACCATCACGCCCTTGGGGACACCCGTGGACCCCGAAGTGAACAGCACATAGGCCACATCGGAAACCCGCGAAGGACGCACCCGATCCAGATCGGTCACCGGCTCGGGCGAGTAATCCGCGAGATCGGCCCGCGCGGCGGGTCCGTCCAGCGCCACGACCCGCACCCCGCCCGGCACGACCGCGAGGGATTCCGATACCGACAGCGCGATACCGACACCGGCGTCGGCCAGCATCCCGGCCACGCGCTCCACCGGATACCGGGGATCGACCAGGACGAAACCGGCACCCGATTTCGTCACAGCCCACATCCCCGCCACCAACTCCGCGCAACGGCCCATCACCAGGCCGACGACGTCGCCCGGACCGACGCCCTCGGACATCAGCAATCGCGCCAACCGCGAGGACCACTCGTCCAACTCGCCGTACGACACCGACCGCGAACCCGAAACCACCGCCACCGCGTCGGCGTCACGCACACACAGCATGTCGCACAGCACATGTGAACCCACACCCGCCACACCCGACGCGGGCACCAATGCCTGCCGCTCCCACGCGGACAGGATGTTCACCGCACCCACCGGCCGACGCGGTTCGGCGACGAATTCCGCGAGGAGCCGAGTCCAGCGTTCGGCGAAGACCTCCATCGACTCCCGGTCGAACAGGTCGGTCGCGTAGTTGATCCGCACCACGACATCGCCGCCGTCCGAGACGTTCTCCGCGACGGTCACGATCAGATCGACCTTCGCGGGCTCCGCGTCACGGTCGAGCACCTCGACCGTGAGATCCGACAGTGCCACCTTCGCGCGACCCGTATTCTCGAGCACGAGATACACCTGGCACAGCGGCGCGTAGGCCATCGACCGACGCGGTTCGACGGCGTCGACGATCCGCTCGTACGGCAGATCACCGTGGGCGAACGCGTCGACGTCGTCGTTGCCGACCCGCGTCAGGAACGCGGCGAAGCTCTCGTCGGAACGGATCTCGGTGCGCAGCGGAACGGTATTGACGAACATGCCGACAAGCGGTTCGAGCGCGCGTTCACCCCGGCCCGCGACGGGCGTGCCGATGGTGATGTCCTGCTCCCCCGACAGCCGGGCGAGCAGCACCGCCAGCGCGGCGTGCACGACGACGAAAGTGGTCACATTCGACGCGCGCGCGAGCCGCTCGATCCCCGCGAAGGTCTCCGCGGCGATCGCGGCGGTGACGACCTCGCCGCGCAGCGACGGACGCGCGGGTCTCGGACGGTCGGCGGGAATCTCCAGCAGCGGAGGCTTTCCGACCAGCCGCCGGGTCCAGTAGTCGAGCTGACGATAGGACAGCGAGGCCGGATCGTTCTCGTCGCCGAGCAGTGCGCGATGCCAGATGCTGTAGTCGGCGTAGTGCACATCCAGCGGACGCCACTCCGGCGACTTGCCCTCCACCCTGGCCGCGTAGGCGCCCGCCACATCGGCCGCGAGCGGACGCAACGACCAGCCGTCACAGCAGATGTGATGCAGGACGACGACGAGGACGTGCTCGGCACGGTCCGGTGTCGACAACAGGGTGATCCGGATCGGCGGATCGGTGCGCAGGTCGGTGCCCGCGGAGACAAGTGTGCCGATGAGGGCTTTCATCTCGTCGGGATCGTCGGGGCCGACCATCGGCGTCAACTCGGCGACCACGGTGTGGGCGGGCAGGATGACCTGTGCGCCTTGCCCGTTCACGACGGGATACACCGTGCGCAGGGTCTCGTGGCGTTCGATCACATCCGTCAGCGCCGCGCGCAACGCGGCGATATCGAGTGTGCCGGTCAACCGCAGGACCAGCGGAATGTTGTAGGCGCCCGATGTCGGGTCGGCCTGGTTGAGCATCCAGATCCGGTTCTGCGCGGGCGCGAGCGGGATGGGATCGCTCCGGTGTACCGCGCGCAGCGGCGGCCGGGTCGTGCGCTCGGCCTCGCTCAGCCGCGTGGCCAGGCGGGCGACGGTCGGATGGCCGAACAGGTCGCGCACGGAGACCTCGCAACCCATCACCTCCGCGATGCGCACGACCGCGCTGGTCGCGGTGATCGAGTTGCCTCCGAGGTCGAAGAAGCTGTCGAGCACCCCGACGCGGTCGGTGCCGAGGACTTCGGCGAAGACGTCGGCGATCAGCCCCTCGGCGACGGTACGCGGCTCGACATAGGGTGCGGCGGATTCGAAGACCGGCTCGGGCAGTGCGCGCAGATCGAGTTTTCCGTTGACGGTGAGCGGCAATTCGTCCAAGGTCACGATCGCCACCGGGATCATGTATTCCGGCAGCACCGAACCGACGTGCGCGCGCAGGGTTTCCGGGTCGCAGGTCGTGCCCGGTTCCGGCACGACGTATCCGACGAGGCCCGCGGCCTCGGTGTCGGGATGGCGGACGATGACCGCGGCGGAAGCGACACTGTCGTGCCCGGTCAGCGCGTTGCGGATCTCGTCGAGTTCGATGCGGAACCCGCGCAGCTGCACCTGCTGGTCACCGCGACCCCGGTACTCGAGCTCACCGAGGTTGTTCCAGCGCACGATATCCCCGGAGCGGTAGAGCCGACCGCCGGGTTCCCCGAACGGGTCGGCGACGAACCGGCTCGCGCTCAACGACGGGCGGTTCAGGTAGCCGCGGGCGAGTTGTTCGCCCGCGACATAGATCTCACCCCAGGCGCCCAGCGGCACCGGCTGCAACCGCTGGTCGAGCACATAGGTGCGCAAGCCCGGCAGCGCGGGACCGATCGCACTCGGCGCGCCCGCGACGGCGATATTCGACGACAGGCCGAGATAGGTCACGAAGACGGTGGTCTCCGTGATCCCGTAACTGTTGACCAGCGTCGGCAGGGCCGGGTTCCGGTCGTACCAGTTCGCGAGCAGCGCCGGTTGCAGCGCTTCACCGCTGAGCAGGACCAGCCGCAGCGACAGCGGACCGTCCGGCTCGCCCGCGTCGGCGTAGCGCTGTCGCGCGGCCGCGAATTGGTAGAACGCCGAGGGGGTCTGGCTGAAAACCGTCACCCCTTCCCGCGCGACCAGGCGTACGACGTCCGCCGGTGACCGGGTGGTCCGGCTGTCCACGACCACGACACGTCCACCCGTGACGAGCGGTCCGAAGATCTCCCAGATCGAATAGTCGAAGGCATACGAATGGAAGAAGGTCCAGACGTCCCCGGCCCGGATTCCGGCCTCGGCGCAGGAATTCACCAGGTACGTGGAGACGCTGCGGTGGGTGATCGCGACACCCTTGGGACGTCCGGTCGAGCCGGAGGTGTAGATGACATAGGCGAGCTGATCCGAACGCAGCGGCGCGATCCGATCGGTATCGATGATCGGCCGAGCGACGAAATCGCCGTCGGCGCGGCCCGTCCCGTCGAAGAGCACGACCCTGGCCGGATCGCCCGGCACCCGGTCACGGACATCACCGCTGGTCACGGTGAGGATCGGATCGGCGTCGGCCAGAATGTATTCGAGCCGGTCGGCCGGATGCGCGAGATCCAACGGCAGATATCCCGCACCGGTTTTCAGCACGCCGAGGGTGGCGGCGACGACCTCGGCCCCGCGCGGCATCGCGATGGCCACGAGCGATTCCGGGCCGACGCCGCGCGCGATGAGCCTGCGGGCGAACCTGTTCGACCGTTCGTCCAGATCGCGATAGGTCAGGGAGATGTCCCCCGAGGTGACGGCGATCGCCTCGGGCGTCGCGGCCGCCTGCCGTGCCAGCAATTCGACCAGCGTCTCCGACGGCCTCGCGCCGTCGCGGCCCGCGAGATCGCCGACGATACGGCTCCGCTCGGCGGTGTCGAGCAGATCGATGGCGGCGATCGGGGTACCGCGTGGCGATTCCAGCAGCCTGCGCAGGAATTCGATGAATCGGGCCGCGTGGGTCTCGAGTTCGTCCTGCCCGTACAGGTTTCCGTTGCCGTGCAGTTCGATCAGCAGGGGTGCGTCGGCGCCCGAGCGATACATGTTCAGTTGCAGGTCGTCGAGTGTGCCCGAGGTGAGCGCGCGGTACCGGCCCAGTGCCGATCCCATCCGGATCTCGGAGTCGAAGAACAGGATGTTGACGATCGGACCGAACGAGTTCGCCGAGGCGTCGAGCGCGTCCGATTCGCGGCGCAGATCCTCGAAGCGGTACAGCTGATGCCGCATCGCCGCGACCAGTTCGGACACCGAGGCCCGCACGATGTCCTCGACCGTGGTGCTCGCACCGACGGCGAAGCGGATCGGCACCATGTTCGCCAGCATCGCCGCGGCGTTGCGCAGGCGTTTGGTGACGCGCCCCGAGACCGGCATCGAGAGCACGACATCGTCGGTGCCCGTCATCCTCGCGAGGAACGCGGCGAAAGCGGCGATCACGACCTGCGCTTCGGAGGCGTGCAGATCCTCGGCGAAACGATCGAGCGCGTCGGACAGGTGCGACGGGAGTTCCTGACCGGCGACGCGGTCGTCCTTGGCCCAGCGCGCGGTGCGCCCCGACAGGCTCGCCGGTTTCGGCAGGCCGGACACCTTGTCGAGCCAATATGCCCTGTCCGCTTCGAATCTGGGACTCTCGCGATAGGCGCGCTCGGCCTCGGCGACATCGTGCAGTGTCGCCGCCACCAGCGGCGCGGGCGCTCGCCCTTCGAGTAGGGCGTTGTAGTGCTCGGCGCAGCGGGTCAGCGAATTGAACGCGCCGTATCCGTCCACGACGAGATGGTGGGCGCGCGCATACCAGAAGTACCGATCCCGTCCGACCCGGATGAGTCGCGTGACGGCGAGTTGATCGCGGCTCAGATCGAGCGCCTTGGTGCTGTAATCGGCGCTCATCCACTCCAGCGCCGCCGCGACAGGGTCGGCGTCGCCGCTGAAATCGAGTACGGGCTCGTCGTACTCCATGGTGTGGTCGACGAATTGATAAGGGCGACCGTCCGACTCGACGACGCGCACCAGGAGCGATTCCATCTCGTGCCCGGCATCGTTCACGGCGCGTGCGAACGCGTCGAGGTCGATCGGGCCCTCGATCTCCAGGTAGTGCGCGATATTGACCGGGGGTCCGCCGGGCAGAGTATCGGCCAGCCACATGCCGTACTGCGCCCTCGACAGTGGAATGAGATCCACGATCGTGCCACCGGAAACGTCGGACTTCTGATTCATTCGTGTGACCCCTTTTTCATATTCGGAGGCACAGAAGCACAGCGCGATACCCGTGCGTTCCGCATCCGAATTTCCCCGAGTACGCGAGTTCATCCGTTTGACGCGGCGCCACCCCTGATCTCGAAGCGCCGATCTCGAACCGCGTATAACCTGTACGCCCGCAATTGGACGCCCAATCGCGTCCTGATCGGCCTAGCTACAGCGACTCCCCACCTCCATTGCCCAAATATTGCCGACATCCCTGTTTGAAACGCGCAATTTTTACGTGCATGAAGCGATCGAGCTCGTAGAGCACCGGAGAACCGGCCGGATTCCGTCAGTGTAGACGCACACTACGACACGGTTGCGACGGGAATACCGGTCACATCGTGTTCGTTTCGCGTGGCAGAGGCGTTACAGCAGCACATCGCCGGGATGCCGTTCGTCTCGCCGACACCATACCCGCAGCCCAGAACAGCTTTTGTCATCACCCGATACCCGCGAGCACGCGGAGAGGGTTGACCATAGTTTGCTGTACTGCTCGATTGAGCGGTAAGAACAGTTCAGACCAACCGGTCGCTTTTACTCGATCGAGGAGTATATATTCGGAGCGGAAAGGTGTTCGGATCGGAAGAAGTCAGCCGTTGATTCGACACCCGGTTTCACGCATCTGTGAGTAGAGAGATTTTCACAAATGGTCGAGAGTGACCTCTCGGCACGGACCGGACAAATCCGCCCGCGCACCCCATCGAATCCGTCAGACCGCCGTTCGCTGAACTCCCCGGTCCCGCGCACGATCCATTGTGGCCCCCTGAAAAATGCCCGATGCCCACCGAGCGACGGTGCGGAGTCCGCTCGGTGGGCATCTCCATCGGACGGGCCGGGGCGGGAGCGGTCGGGGAACCGACAGCCGACCGGGGCCGTGCCGATGGGCGATGCGTCGCGCCGTCGGGATCGTGGAGAGTGGTCTCGATCCCGACGGCGCGACGCGGGTCTTGCGTCGGATCAGAGTGAACCGCCACCGCCGATCAGCCACGGATTGAATGTGCACGTCAACTGCGGATGCCCGACGGGATCGAGCGCGCGCAGCGCGATGGAGAGCGCTCGGGGCGAATACATGAACGTCAGGTGGTCGGAGATATCGGAATCACATCCGTCCTGCAGAACGATGTTGTCGACCGTCGCGCCGGGGCCCGCCTTCAGAAAGGTCGAGTCGAAGGGCGTGGTGACCTCGTCGTACCTCGTACCGACCACGGTGTAGTCGACACCCGGCACGGTATCGCCGACCGCGTTCAGCCGGTTCGTGAAATCCGAACCGACGGTCTGCTGAATTCCGGCGTGCCCGACGAACAATTCGACGAAACCGAGGATGTCGATGCCGAAGTTGTTGATGGCACGGCCGAGCGCGCCGATGCCGTCGAGGGTGGTGCCGTGATGGGTCGCGCCGAAGGTGACGAGTTTGCGAACCTTGTCCGCACCGCCTTCGTACTTGACGTACCAATTCGCCATCGAGCCGCCCTGGGAATGGGCGACGATATCGACCTCGGACGCGCCGGTCGCGGCGCGCACACGGTCCACGAAGACGGCGACCTGTTTCGCCGCGTCCTGGATGTAGCCCGTGCCCATCACCCCGGGAAGCAGCGCGCCGACTCCGCCGCCCTGTATCAGCGACGACCTACCGTAATTGAAGGTGAACACGCAGAATCCCGCGTCCTTCATCGGCTGGCCCATGTAGGCGAAACCGTTGTAGGCGTTCATCCACGTGCCGTGCAGCGCGACGACCGGCCTGCGATCAGGATCGGTGGTCTTGCAGTTCCAGTCGTTGGTGCCCGGCGGCGCGACATCGGGATGACTCATGCCGTAGGCGAACGCCGACAGCCAGGCCGTCTGCGGCGGGCCGTAACCGACCGTGTCACTGGCGTATCCACCGGACAGGCCAGAACTGCTCCCGGAACCGCCGTAGCAGTCGCCCGAGCCGTTTCCCGAACCCGCCCCACTGCCGGAGTTGCACGCGGACCCCGAACCCGCCACCGGCTCCGCCTTGCGGCCCGCGGCGATGTAGTCGGCCAGATTCTGTTCGGTGGGCGCGGGCTGCGGCTCGGCTCGCACCGAGGCCGCCGTGAAGTTCATGGCGAGGACGCAAACGCCCATCATGACAGCGGCACTGGTCCGAACTGTCGAACCACGACGGCGGATACGTCGTTTCATTCGATTGCCTTCCTGGAGAACATCGGTGTTCCGGGCCCGGTGGGCCACGACTTCGGTCGAAAGAGACCGAAACTGCCCCGAACGCTAGGTCCGCACCACCCCGTTCTCCCAGACAACGAACCGCCTCTGGACAGCTCATCAACGACACCGACACGCGCTAGGTACCGCGCACAAATCACACATAGGAACCGCGTCGCCGAGCGCACTGTTCTACCAAAACCGCGGTCGCCGAACGGTGAGTTGTCCTCACGATCGACCGATCCTGTTCACCCGCCGCCGTTTCGGGAACAGCATGGGCAGACAGATTTCACCGCGGTAGCCATTCCACGGCCGATCGACGGGAGTCGCGATGTCGGAGACGATCCCCGGCCTACGCCGAACACATGCCCTTCGCCCGGCGCGCGACGCCGAGGCGGTGCCGTCACCGGTCGTGTATCGCCACCTCACCACGGGACCGCATCCGATAGACGGTGACCTGATCCGCGAATTCTCGCGTGCGGTACGACATGTGCCGTCGACGCGGCTCAGCGGACTTCCCGACGGGTACGAATCACCCACCCTCGTCGCCCCGCCCTCGTGTTCCGCGACCGTACTCACCCCGGTACTGGGCGACATCCTCGCCGAGTTCGTTCCCGACGGTGTGGCGGATCGAATTCTGCACGTCGACCAGGTGGTCGAGTTCCGGCGACCGGTCGTCGAGGGCGATCGGCTGACGTGTCGCACCGCCGTCGAGGCGTTCCGGCATTTCGCCGACTACCACGTGCTGTCGATCAAATCCGTCCTCGTCGATCGGCAGGGTGCGGTCAAACAGACCGCGACCACATCGTTGCTGACGCGGATGGGCGGCGCGAGCGGGCCGGTATCCGAGCCGAGGGTCGTCCGCAGCCACGTCTGCGCGGCGCGGACGCGCGGATCGGCGGCGACGCCGAAGCCGATCGCGCTCGACGGACTCACCGTGGGATCCGAACTGCCGCGCTGGGATGTCGGATTGACCCACGACGACCTCACCGACTACGCACGGCTCACCGGGGCCACCGACACCACACCGAGCACGATCGAACTCGCCCTGGTCTCCACCTATCTCGGCAAGGCCGTGGGCGCGGACATCGGAATCACCCGGCTGCGTACCCAGGCCGCGCGCCACACCCACTATCTCGGCCTGCCCGCCCCGGACTCGACGACATTGCGATTCCACGGCCACGTCACCGCCGTCGACGTCAAACACCGGCGCGCGTCGGTCACCGTCACCGTGCACGCCGATGATCGCGGGCTGTTCAGCTACGCCGCCGCCGATCTCCGGCTCCCGGATTAGCCTGCGCGAGAGTCTGTTTCGGGTGCGGCGAGACCGAACAGGCGCGCCAGGCGCCGATGTGATTCCAGCCGGGCGCGACGATCGTATGTGCTGGTGTGGACCAGGATTTCGTCGGCGCCGGTCCGTGCGATCAACTGCTCCAAGGCATCCGCCACCTGCTCCTCGGTGCCGTGGATGTGATCACGCAGCGCGTCGTCGTAGAGGCGGCGTTCACGTTCGGTGAACTCGAGTCGCTCGATCTCCTCCGGCACCGTCAGCGCGGGGAACTCCCCGCGTGTGCGCGAGTAGACGTACGACCACGCTTCGGGCAGCAACAGCCGGTGGGCTTCCTCGACGCTGTCCGCGATGACGACGACGGCCGAGATCATGACGTACGGCTCGCCCCAGGGGCTTTCGCGAAAGTCTCGACGGTAGGACGTCCCGCGGTGCCGAGGTCATACCTGTGTCAACGCGGGGCGTCCCGGCTGATTCCGCCGCGACGGGTCACTGTGCTCCCGGCAACCCCAACGCCGTCGACAGCACCTTCCACGCGCGCGGCAGCTGCGCCTGGAAATCGACCCAGGTGTGCATTCCCGCGTCGGAGTAGTCGACGGTCGCGGGAATACGCAATTCGCCGAGTCGCGCGACAAGCCGCTCGGTGCACGCCCGCGCGCCCGCCTCGAGCGCGACGCCACCGCCCGCGACGGTCAGCGCGTCGACGATATCGGGTGACTGGGCCACCGCGACGAGGTCGGCGTGGGTCGGCGCACCGGAGGCTGCGGACAGGTACACCGCGGTCCCGCGCAACCGCTCGGCGTTGAGCACGGTGTCGTGGGCCACCCATTCCGGGGAGTTGGCCGGACCCCAGAGATTGTCCGCGTTCCCGCCGCGTGAGGCCACGGTGATACTGGTGACGGCGTGGCCGAGCGGGTCCGCCGTCGAATAACAGCCGCTCATCCCCGCGACCGCGCGATACTGTCCCGGATGGCGCTGCGCCAGCATCATGGCCGCCTGGGCGCCCATCGATACGCCCGCGATCGCGCGATCGCCGTCGGATCGCAACAGCGATTCCACGATGGGCGGCAATTCGGTGGTGAGGAAGGTCTCCCAGCGATTGAGCCCGAGCGCGGCGTCGTGGCGTTCCCAGTCGCTGTACATACTGCCGGTGCCGCCGCTGGTCAGCACCACGTCGACCGGTTTGTCCGCGAAGAACTCGGCGGCGCCGCCCTTGGTGAGCCATCCCGAGACCGGATCGCCGTCGACACCGTCGAGCAGATAGAGAGTCGGTCGCGGCTGGTCACCGGCGCCGCGCAGCACGTCGACGTCGATGACGCGGCGCATGGCCGCGGACGCGATATGCAGACGTTCGTGCCTGCCGCCCATGTTCTCGCTGCTCAGCAGCCCGGTGCGGGTCATCTTCGGGTCGATCGGCGGCGGAGGCGTGACCGAGGGGACCGGATTCGTCGGTTCGGCATCGCTGACCTGCGCGCCGACGAAGGCGACCGAGGCCGCGACGGCGGCGGCCATGACGGCGGCGGTGGTGATCGGTACTCGTGTGCTCATGAGACGCGGGCGGTCCGATTCGCGCGGCGGGCTTCCGCGGTCTCCCAGCGGCGGAAGGGCGCGGCGCCCTCGTCGAGCAGTGTGATCACGAAGGCAGTGTGCGCTACCGAGCGGCGTTGTGCCACCCAGGCCATGCGGGCCGTTCCCCGGCGCCGATCCGTGGCGGTCCCGGCGGCGGGATGCCCGCGGTCGCGGCGTGGAACACCGTGCGGCGAAAGGACTTCGGGACAGGTAACGTCCGTGCCGCGCCATGTGTCGGATTTCCGCACGCACGGCACGTCGACGCTGGTCGACGGGGTACTCACTCGCAACTCCTTCTGCCTGACGTGGAGTCCGGGCACACTGTGAGACTAGGTCGGCCGAGCCCGTCTCGAAAGACGATTACCCAGCTGCTGGTCGGTATCACAATCGCGGAGTTCGGAGGGGTCGACCGGTCACAACCGGCCGGTTCAGCGGTCGCCGATCCCCACGGCGTCGGCTTCGACCACGGGGTCGGTGGACTCGACCGGATACAGTCCGGGCGGTCTTCGGTCCTTTCTGACCCGGTCGAGCAACTCGTGTGCGCGGGCGGCCAGCTCGGGGATGCGCTCGGTGCGTCCCGCGACGACCGTGGCGGTCAACGGCACCTCGGCGACCGCGCTGACCAGTTCCAGTACTTCGGCCGTCATCGCGAGCGGGGTCAGCGCGCTCGCCGCCTCGCTCGGTACCAGCACGGTCCCCCCGTCGGTGGACAGCAGCGCCAGCGCGCGGGAGCCGAACGGGTCGGCCAGCGCCGACTGGACCCTGCGCAATTTCCTGCGGGCGGCCGCGTGACCGCTGCCGGGCCGCTTCTCGTCCGGATGCCGGGGTATCGATACCGCGACCACCTGGTAGACCGGGGCGATCGTGATACCGGTCTGCTTGGCCAGCTGGGCGACGCCGTGCCCGCCGAGCAGTGCCGAGACCAGGGTCTGGGCCGCGGTCTGGTGCTCCTTGGCGACGAGCCGATGCTCCTCGACATAGGCCGCCGACGCGGCCACCGTCACCATTTCCAGCGCCTGCACGATGAGCCGGGTGCCCGCGACCACCTGTTCCGCGTCGCCGTCGCCCGCCGCGGCGGCCAGGAATTCGAGGCCGGAGCGAATGCCGTCGTGATAGGCGCCGAGGACCGATTCCAGTGCGATGCCCTCGCGCGCCCATCGCACCGCGGATCCGGCTATCTCGTCCGGTTGCCTGACCGGCGTCGACCGTGGACCGAGCGTTCGTACCGCCGCGGCCAGACAGTTGCGCGTGACTCTTGTCAGATCACCCGTCGGATCACCGTGCGCGGCGCCACGTGGACGAGATGCCAGATGTTCGACGAGTCTGCTCTCCAAGGTCTTGATTCCGGACCCGGTTTTCATACCCACCATGACTACCGAAGACTAGCCACCATCGCCTGGAATTACACTCCGCACACCCCGAACTTGGTATCTCATCAGGCTTTACACCCGGCCTTGGGCGAAATCACAAGCAGATCACGACGTTTCGCCCGACGGCGTTCGCAACTGTCTCAGGTAATCGTCCGATACCGGAATTCGCAATAGTTTTCGCGAATTGACGAGCAACTCGTCAGCCACCGCGGCGCGGTGCGTTCACGACCCCCGCGACGCGCAGGGAGCGCGTCCGAGGTGGCGGGTGCGCGGCGTCGGCCGCGCAGATTCCGACGCCGCGCAGCAGCAACGGTAGAACTCGGGACCGGCGTCGGCGGCATGCTCTGTAACAGTCACCAGCGGAAGGCCGATCTATCGGGATCGAGCACAAGGACCATCCGGTGCGGCGCGAGCACGCGCCGCTACCCTGAAGTGAGTGGAGCGCACACCGCCGTGAGCTGTCGCATCAGTTTCCCAGTACAGCTGTGCTGCGCGTCTCATCACGACTAGCATCGAGCGCCGCACCCGAAAACGGCTTCACGCCGACGGACGGGCAGCAACACCGAGTTCGAAGGACAACGCAGAACAAATGAGCGGTACGCGAGAAAAGCTGGAGGAACTCCGGGACATCCTGGAGCTCGCCGAGGAACCCGCTGGCGAGACCGGCATCGCGAAACGCAAGAGCAAGGGCATACCCAGCGCTCGGGAGCGCGTTCGCGCGCTGTTGGATCCGGGGTCGTTCGTGGAAATGGGCGCACTCATGCGTATGCCCGGCACCACCGGCGCGATGTACGGCGACGGCGTCGTGACCGGACGAGGATCGATCGACGGCAGGCCGGTCGTCGTGATCGCCCACGATCAGACGGTGCACGGCGGCTCGGTCGGCGAGATGTTCGGCCGCAAGGTCGCCGCCGCGATGGAATTCGCGCAGGAGAACGCCTGCCCGGTGGTGGCGATCAACGATTCGGGCGGCGCCCGTATCCAGGATGCGGTGGCTTCGTTGGCCTGGTACGCGCTGATGTGCGTGCGCCAGGGCGATCTGTCGGGTTTCGTGCCGATGGTCGCGGTCATGCTCGGCAAATGCGCCGCGGGCTCGGTGTACGGCCCGGTCAACATGGACGTGCTGGTCGCGACCGAGAAGTCCTACATGTTCGTCACCGGACCCGAGGTCATCAAGGCGGTGACCGGCCACACCGTCACCGCCGAGGAACTCGGCGGCGCCGCCGTGCAGGCCGAGATCGGCACCATCCACCATGTCGCGCCCGACGAGCAGGCGGCCTTCGACTGGGTTCGGTCGTACCTGAGCTACCTGCCGTCGAGTTGCCTCGAACAGCCGCCCGTCGTCAATCCGGGGCTCGAGCCGGAGCTGACCGCGCACGACCTGGAACTGGACTCGATCATTCCCGACGCCGACAAGGTCGGCTACGACATGCACGAGATCCTGCTGCGGATCTTCGACGACGGGGCGTTCCACGAGATCGCCGCGGCGACCGCGCAGAATCTGATCACCGGTTTCGCCCGCGTCGACGGGCGCAGTGTCGGCGTCGTCGCCAACCAGCCGCAGGTGCTCGGCGGCGCGCTCGACGCGCAGTGCTCGGACAAGGCGACCCATTTCATCCGGCTCTGCAACGCCTACGGACTGCCGATCATCTTCGTCGTCGACACCCCTGGCGTGCTGCCCGGTGTCGAGGAGGAGAAGGCGGGCGTCATCAAACGCGGTGGACGCTTCTTCCGGGCCGTCATCGAGGCGACCGTGCCGATCGTGACCATCGTGACCCGCAAGGCCTACGGCGGCGGCTACGCGGTCATGGGCTGCAAGCAGCTCGGCGCCGATATCAGCCTGGCCTGGCCCACGGCCCGGATCGCGGTCATGGGCGCCGAGAGCATGGTGGGAATCATCGGGCGCAAGCAACTGGAGGCCGCCCCCGCCGACCAGCGGCCCGCGGTTCGTCAGCAGATGATCGACTTCTACAACGCCACCATGGCGACCCCGTGGATCGCGGCCGAACGCGGATACATCGATGCGGTGATCGAGCCGTCCCAGACGCGGCTCGAGATCCGCAAGGCACTGCGGCTGCTGCGCGACAAGGACGCGGTGCGCAAGCACAATCCGCGCAAGCACAGCCTCTTTCCCGTCTGATCGTCGACCGGCCGGTCGCGCGCGGTCAGTTCGCGTCGCGACCGCCCCAGTTGATGCCGACGGTCTCCCATTCGGTTTCCCAGAGCCGCGACCGTCGTCGATCCAGACCGCGACGCACCAGCAGATAGGCGGCGGCGCAGGCGAATACCGTCGTCGCGACGACGGCGCTACAGGTGAGCACCGCGCGGCTCAACGGCCGCGTCGGCGACGGCGGCTGCACCGGACGGCCGGTGTCGTTCAACCAGATCGGCACCACCGCACCGACTTTCACCATGACGTCGCTGTGGTAGTCACCGGCGTGTTCGGTCCCGTCGGGGTCGCGCCACGACACCTGCACCGGGGTGATCGGCGCGTACAGCGGCGCCTTGCCGACCTCGGTCACCGTCGCGTCGACCCGGTGCAGCCGGGCGGTCTCCTGTTGCACCGCACGACTATCCGTGCCGTAGATCGGCCGCCCGATGAGCAGTACCGCCAGCGGCACGACCGCCACGGCCGCCACCGTGAGCAACAGCGCGACGACCGCCTGCCATCGGTCCTCGCGCCTGCGCATCGGATTGCGGTCCAGGCCGACGCGGCGGCAGGTCCGGCGGACGATATCGACAGACCCGATCGTCATGACCGTGACTCCTCGACTCGGATTTCGGTGACAAGCGCGCCGAGGGTCGCGAAGAATCGGTCGACGAGCCGGGGCAGCGCCGCGGGGTCTTCGCCGTCCGCCCATGCCCTCGACGCGGCGAGCAGCATGCCCGATCCCGCGGCGACCGCGGCGGCCGGACGCAGATCCGATCCCGCGTCGACACCGAGACGTGCGGCGATGATGCGCACCGACTCCTGCCCGCCCTCTGCCCTGATCCGCTGATAGCCGGCGAACAGCGCGGGTTCGGACTCGATCCGCCGGAACAATTCCCACCGACGGATCAACCGTGAGGCGTCGACTCCGCCGTATTCCGCGGTCAGCCAATCGTCGACCGCGCCGCGGAAGGCGATCAGCGGCGGTTCGGTGGACGGACGACGCGACAGCGCGTCGTTGAGCCGGTGCACGTCCTGGTCGACATCGCCGAGGACGGCTTCCTCGATCGAACAGAAATGCCTGCTGAAGGTCCGCCGGGTCACACCGGCGCGTTCGGCGATCTCCTCGACACCGAGCGCACCGAAGCCGCGCTCGGCCAGCAGGTCGAACGCCGCACGCGACATGGCCTCGCGACTGCGGCGGGTGCGCAGCCTGCGACCGTCCGGATCGACGTCACCCATGGTCGACGTCATCGTCGGTACCCATGGCACCATCCTACAACTATTGTCCCAATGAGACATTTGATTCGCGGTGCGGTCACCGGTGACGACGACGCCCGCTCCGCGCTCCGGACCCTCATGCAGGACGGATAGCCGCACGACATCGCGGTGAAACGGGCGGATCCGCCGCGAGGTTTGTGAGTTGTCACGAATTGTCGCGGAAATGCGGGCGCCGACCCCGCGGGAACTTCGGCGCAATATCCGGCGCGGAACGACCGGAGATAATCGAATAGTGTCCGAGCACAGTCCGATTCGAGCCGCGTCGTGACCGCCGACAAGCCTTCCACCAGCCCTGATCATGGCTGCTTGACCGCAGTTGAATCCAGGGTTACAAATGAATTCTCCGCCGACCCGAGCTGTTCGAACCGGCCGACGAGAATTGCACGCCAGTGGTTACCGATGTCATCGACGTGGTCGCGGAGTTCGCGATCGATCGCACCGCAGTATGGGATCTGTTGCTGGAGCCGCAGACGTATCCCAGGATTTTCCCCGGCATCGGAGCGTGCGAACCGCTGGAGAGCGTCGACGGACACACGATGCTGCGCTTCCGGGTCGGCACCGCCGAACTCGGCATCCGCACGCACACCGTGCGGGTCGTGATCGGCCGCATCCGCGACGGGTTCGAACTACAGTGCCCCACCGAGGGCAGTTTCGCCTCCGTGCGATTACTCGGAGACGACCAGCGCACCCGCGTGATCATCACCTTCTTTGCACCGACCCGCATGCATCCGGCGCTGGCGGACATGTCCAACGCCGTCGTCGCCGACTGGACCCACAACGGCTTACAGCGGATCGAGGATCTGGTACTCGGCGCGAACACCTCCGTCGTGGTCAACGGCGAGGATTCGCCGGTGCGCAGGCGTGCCGAGGTCGCCAAGCAGATCGTGTCGAGCGGAGTGATGCGCGCCTACCGGATCGATCGCGGCATCAAACAACTGCGGCGACTGTCGGAGTGGGGTTTCAATCTCGCGGGCGGCTACGCGGCCGCGGCGGCCTACTCCCCCGCCCGGGCCGCGATGGTCGACGGACATGTCACCAGGACATTCGACGAGATGCACCGTCGCACGAACGCGCTCGCCGCCGCCATGCACGCGAACGGACTCGCCGCGGGCGACGCGATCGGCCTGCTGGCCAGGAATCACGGCGGCATGGTCGAGGTGATGGTCGCCGCGGGCAAACTCGGCGTCGACGTCGCCCTGCTCAACACCGGTCTGCCCACCCGCCGCATCGAGGAAGTCGTCCAGCGCGACAAACTGTCCGCACTGTTCGTCGACGCCGAATTCGATCACCTCGTGCAGTACCTGCACTCCGATATCGCACGCTACGCCAGCGATATCAGGGCACCAGGCACCGGCCACCTCACGGTGGACGACCTGATCGAACAGCGACACGAGACCTTTCCCAGGCCGACGCACCCGGGCAAGCTGATCGTGCTGACCTCGGGCACCTCGGGCACCCCGAAGGGCGCGCGCAGGCCGCATCCCAAGGGTTTCGCCACGGTCGCCGCCCTGCTGTCGCGCATACCGATGCGCATCGACGACACCATGCTCATCCCCGCACCGCTGTTCCACACCTGGGGTCTGGCCGCGTTGCAGCTGAGCACCGCGCTGCGCGCGACGGTGGTACTCCCCGCCCAGTTCGATGCCGAGGACTGTCTGCGACTCATCGCCGAACATCGGGTCACCACCTTCATCGCGGTGCCGATCATGGTGCACCGCATTCTCGAACTGCCGGTGCATATCCGAGAGCGCTACGACACCTCGAGTCTGCGGGTGGTCGCCAGTTGCGGTGCGCCGCTGGCGGCGAACACGGTGTTGCGTTTCATGGACGGCTTCGGCGACATCCTCTACAACGTCTACGGCTCCACCGAGGTGTCGTGGGCTTCCGTCGCGGACCCGTCCGATCTGCGCGCCGCGCCGACCACGGCGGGCAGACCTCCGCTCGGCACCAGGGTCGCGGTACTCGGCCCCGATCTGAAGCCGCTCCCGGTCGGCGCGACCGGCCATATCTTCGTGAGCAACCACATGCTCTTCGACGGCTACGTCAACTCGGCGCCGCCGAACGAGGCGGACGGCATGATCGACACCGGCGACCTGGGCTATCTCGACGCCACGGGTCGGCTCTACATCGACGGCCGCGATGACGAGATGATCATCTCCGGCGGCGAGAACGTCTTCCCGCGACCGGTGGAGGAGGCGCTCGCCTACCTGCCCCAGGTGAGCGAAGTCGCCGTGGTCGGCGTTCCCGACCTGGAGTACGGCCAACGTCTGGCCGCGTTCGTCGTCAAACACGAAGGTTCGGGCCTGGATTCGGATATGGTTCGCAGTTACATCCGGCATCGGCTGAGTAGATTCTCCGTGCCGCGCGATGTCACATTCCTCAGTTCGCTGCCGCGCGGTGAGACCGGCAAGATCCTCAAGCGGTTGCTCATCGGTCCCGGTGCCGCCGACCCGCCGATCATCGGCACGGTCGCGCCGGGCACACCCTGAGCGAAGGGCCGCCGCGCGCAGGCCGCGGCCTCCGGCATCCCTTGCGCTACTGTACATTTCACGACGCTCGAGCAGTGTCGCTGTGAGTACGACGAAAGTGTCCCGAACAGCGCCGATTCGGCGGAACCGGCCTTAATCTCGAGATATGTCAGCCCTCGACCAGCTCGAAACATGAACGCGCACAGCTCACCGGGCATCATCATCCGGAGCAACGAGATACTCAATTTCTTCGGCAAATGCCCGGCGTGCGGATATCCCGCGCGAGCGAGCGACGCCAGGGGCGTGCGGACCGACAGCCCGCTGCGCGCGACGGTGTGGGCCAGCTGCGAGCTGCCGTGCGGCTGGTCCGGGCAACTGCCGCTCACGATCATGACCTGATCGGCATGCGGTTGCGTACCTCCTTCGCGCAGCGGGTACTTCGCGTCGCGCTGCTGATCGGCTGCGTCGCGCTCGCCGGGTGCGGCGCCGCCACCGCACCGACCGCCGCGTCCGGTGCCGGTCCGTCCTGGGATCCCTGCGCCGAGATCCCCGACGCGATGATCGGTCGGGTCGGGCTGGACCCGGCGTCCGAGCGCAGGGATATCGCCATCGCGCCGGGACCGAAGTGGGCGGGGTGCGGCTGGAGCGGCGCGAGTACGGCGCTGCGGATCTTCTCGGCCGATCGCGAGTCGGCCCGGGATGTGCGCGAGGCACCCGGCGCACACGACTTCGCCGAGGTCACGGTGGCGGGACGCGCCGGGGTGCGCTACCGGCCGGACTACGCCGACCCCACCGTGGACTGCGGTCTCGCGTTCACCACGGCCACGGGCGGTCAGATCCGGCTGCGGCTGGACGTGCGGCCCGATCCGGCGACCGCCACTCCGGCCTGCGATCTGCTGACGCGCACCGCCGAGGTGCTGGTTCCCGTCCTGCCGTGATCGGGCCGGATCAGCGCAGCAGTACTTCGGCGGTGGCGCGTCCGAACAGTTTGCGCTGTTCGCACGTCGCCGTCAGTGCGATGGTGGCCGAACGTCTGCCGACATCGATCGCCTTCACCCTGCCGCCGAATTCGATGGTGCTGTGCCGGTCCGATTCGACCGGAACGAATCCGGCGAACCGCACCGAGTACCCCGTCACCGCGGCCGGATCCCCGAGCCAGGACGTGAGGTAACCCGCGCCGAGCCCCATGGTGAGCAGACCGTGCGAGATCACCGCGGGCAGTCCGGCCGCCTGGGCGACCTCGTCGCTGAAATGGATGGGGTTGGCATCACCGGAGACACCGGCGTAGTTGACCAGGTCACCACGGGTGAGCCGCACCCGTAACGGCGGCAGCTCGGTGCCGACGGCGAGATCCTCGAATGTGGGCACACTGCGTGAGCGGCGACCGGGCGGCAGCGCGAACAGCCGATCCGTGTCGACCTGCTCGTGATACTCGAGCAGGCCTGCCGCGCTCAACGGATCGATGTCGGCTCGCGCGGCACGCCGGTCGCTCGATGATCCGCCGCTCAGGATGACCCCGTCGACGGCGCGGGCGAGTTCGCCTGCCACGGTCGCCCCGGTCTGCGCGACCACGGTCGTGTGCGCGGATTGCACCGTTTCGCCGTAGTGGTCGGTGAGGAGGTTCTCGACGACCATGAAATCCTTGTCGCCGAACCGCCGGAACGACTCGACGTGGGAATCGCAACGCAGCCGATCACCCGCGACGAGCGGACGCCGCATCCGTATCCGCTGCTCGGTGTGGAGCACCTGGCCGAGGTCGTAGCCGGTGAGTACCGACTCGAACAACATGCGCTGCAAGGTGATCCAGAGGATCGCCGGAAAGGTCAGCGGCGCGATCAGGCCGTCGTACCCCAGCGCGGCGGCCGCGCCCTCCTCCCGGTGCGCCGGATGCTCGTCGCGTACCGCTCTGGCGAACTCGCGGATCTTCTCCCGGCCCACCTCGTAGTGATCGACCATCCGGTAGCGACGTCCGACCAGGGCTGCTGCCTGCTCGGACGGGGTCATGGCTGGGGTGACGGTGGTAGAGACGCTCACGTGGGTAGATCGCGCGCCGACGCCCGAACGCAACGATCCACCCCGTTATCGGCCGTTCCGATCAGCACTCGTTCGGCGCGGGCACCCCTCGCAGACGCTCGTCCATCCAGAGGATCGCCTCGGGGAAACCGAGCCCGCCCGCGATGACGTGCTCCCCGAGCACACTGCGATAGACGGCGCTCACCCCGAGTGCGCACTGCTCTCGGAACAGGTTCCGCGCGCCCTCTGCGGGGATCCACCACTCCTGCTCACCGTTGTAGATATACAGCGGCACCGGCGATTTGATGCCCTCCATCCTGGTCTCCCGATAGATCTGCGCCGCGAATTCCGAATTCAGCGGATCGGGGAAATTCGCCGCGACGTCGATCGGCAACAGCAGCAGGCCCGCGGCGCCGAAAACGTCGGCGCACAGATCCTTCACCGGCGAGGTCGCGATCCACTGCGCGAGATTGTTCATCCGGCCGAGAATCTCGGTGCGCTCGCGGGCGATGCCGAGCACCGCGCCCATGAATACCCCCGATGCCAGATTGGCGTTCATACTGCGCGACAGGATCTCGTAGTCGGCGGGAACTCCGCCGACGACGGCACCCACGACGACGTCGACCAATTCCGGTGCGTAGTCGGGCATCACCTTCACCGCGCCGTGCGTCGCGATCGCGCCTCCGGAGTAGCCGATCAGCCCGAAGCCGCTGTCCCCGAAATCGTCCGGAAGCAGTCCGCGCACCGCGCGAATCGAGTCCAGGATGGCGTGACCCGCGACGACCGGTTCGGCGTAGGCCATCCGCGGTCCCTCGTGGTCGGGAACCAGGACCGCGTATCCACGCAGCAGGGCGAGTTGGATCGCGGGCGGAATGTAGTCCGTCACGCTGATATCGCTGTCCCAGCCGTGGGCCATCGTGTAGCCGGGCGTGCAGTCCCGGCCCAGTCCGTTGATCGGCAGATTGTTCACCAACACCGGTCGACCGCCCGGCCCCGGCCACGCGCCCAGCGGCGTGACGAGTGTCGCGGTGGCGAAGGAGGGTCTGCCGTAGACATCGGTCGTACGGAATTTCAACAGCAGCGCCCGATCGAACGGCATCAGGACGAGCGCGCCCGCGGTGGCGCTGACATCACGCACCTCGATCAACTGTCCCGGCGCGAAAGTGTCTAGATCGGCGGGCCATTCGTCGAAGATCGGATCGCGCACCGGGGACGGCAGCACTGCCGCCCGCAGGGCCGCCAACTCGGGTTGACCGTCCGCCACCTCCACCTGCGGTGAATTCGGTGGTGCGGCCGCGACGACGGGCGGTGCGGGAATCACCGCGTCGATCCACTGTTGCAGGCCCGGCAGGATCGAACCCGAGGTGTCGACCAGCGGCGGCAGGCCCGAAAGGTCGGGCAGCGCGGGCAATCCGGGAATCACGGGCGGCGGCGGCTCGGCATGGGCTCGACCGGACACGGCCGGAACGACGAGCAGCATCGTGAGGAACAGGACACGCAGAAATCTCATAGCACACGCCTCTGGGTGCGATTGCGGGTTCGCTGCGCCCCGGCGTGTGCGGATTTCGACCTCGAAATGCCCCCTTGTCGTGCCGGTCGCAGAGCACTCAGGCTAACCCGACACGCCCGGGCGCAGGCCCGACCGTTTTCGAGTTGTGCGTGTCACGACGCCGAATCGCAACAAGGAGAACCGAATTCCCGAAAACTGTGTCCCCAACAGTTACTCGGCGCACTCAACAGTTGGTCGGTGCCGACTCCCCACGGAATCTGGCGTCCAGCCAGCTCAGCGCCGATGGAATGCCGATGACGGCGGCGGTGAGATGGTCCGGCACCGGAATCTGTTCGGACTGCACCCGCACTCCGGCGGCACACCAGCGCCGATCGGTGTTCACCACCGAGTCGACCGGGATGAGGGCATCGATGGGCGAATGCCATTCGAAGACCGGGGTTCTCGGCACCCCGTCGTAGAGTTCGAGACTGTTCTCCTCCACCACCGCACGGGCGGTGCTGATACCGATCATCGTGGTCGTCTTCGCGAAATCCACCGCGCCGTGTCCGGCGCCGGTCGCGATGAGATCGTTGGTGCAACTGTTCGCGATGGCGTCGCGCGCGGCCAGACCGCGTTCGTTGAGCTGCTCGCTGAGCGGAAACCGTTCGGGATATTCGCGTTCCAGTCCGAGACCGGCGGCCAGCGCCAGTCCGAAGACCGGATGCGCACCGAGCCCGAGTCCTTCCATCATCTTCACCAGGTTCATCGGCACGCCACCCATCGCCGCGCCCGCGATCTCCAACTCCGGCGCGTAGCGCGGCGCCATGGCCGCCGCCCATGCCACCGCCATGCCACCGCCGGAATAGCCCGCCATGGCGACCGGACTCTTCGCGACCCGGAGTTCGGCGACCTGCTTGACCGCCTTGATCCCGTCGAGGGGGTGATCTGTCCGCCGAGTCTGGCCGCGCCGTAGGCGAATTGGGGCCCCGGATGGTCGGGTAGCGGGACACTCCAACCGCGCGCGAGCAGGACGTTCCACCCGGGCGCCTCGCGGACGACCAGATTCGGATCGCCGGTGTAGAGCACCCGCGACACCGAGCATTCCGCGCCCAGTCCGTTGACGATGTGCTGGAACGACAGCAGCGGACCGCCTTCGCGGTGCGCGCGTGGCGTGAGCACCGTCGTGGTCGCGGCGATCGGCTTGCCCTCGGAATTCGTCGAACGGAATCGCACGACGTGTACCTCCCCATCGGCCGACGTCGTGGACAGTCCTCGGTACCGGCCCACCCGAGCGCCAGTGTTCGTGGGGTATGTGTTGACAATTCACAGGACGTCGCCGGTTCGATTGTGCGGATCGAAGAAGGGCCGCTGGTGAGTCTCCCAGCGCTCGCGGAGACGCGCTGTGACTTATCAAGCGCTCCGGCAGGAACATGTTCCTCACCATGGTGTCGACCTACCTTCGTAGACAGCGGGCGATATCACGCCTGGTCGGAAGGGAGACGGTGGCATGGACGGCACTGCGACAACCGAGGCGACGAACGGCACGGCGACGAACGGCGCGCGGGAAGTTCCAACCCAGCGGGTGACCGTCTACTTCGACGGCACGACTCCCGAGGACGCCCTCGTCCTGGAATACGCGGCGACCCGGACCGAGGCGTGGGAGTTCACCACGGCCGCGGTGCACGCGGGCCTCACCGTCACCGTGGACGGCATGATCCGCCCCGATCTGCGGCGACTACCGTGCCGGTCGCTCTGGCGCTGAACGCCTCACAGCCGGTCGAACAGCCCACGCAGGAACGCGAGCACATCGGGAAAGGCCTGGCTCGCGGCGCCCAGATGATCACCCGAATAGATGCCGACCCGCAGGTCCGCGCCGCCCGCCGTCAGGTCGGCGATCAACTTGGCGCCGAGCGGGGCGGGTACCTCGAGATCCGTCAGCCCCTGCCCGACGAACAACGGCGTCGCGTACCCGGTCATCGGAATCTCCAGCATCGCCCGCACCGCCTCGAGCAGGGCCGGATCGCGAAGCGGACGCGCGAGCATATCGCCGATGGCGATATCGCGGACGAGCGCGTCCGCGTCCGCGACGCAGTTCTCCTCCACCACGCGCACCACCGCGGCGCCGGTGGGCGTCAGATAACCATCGATATCCAATTCGGGCGCGGTCGCCCGTAGTCCCGCGACGATCATGGCGAAATAGGCGGTCGTGTTGCGCAGCGGCAGTCGCGGTATCCACGGACCGAACAGCGGGGCGAGCAGTTCCAGATTCGACGGGGCCCCGGTGGCAGCCGCGCCGCGGAAATCGAGTTCGGGGGCGTCGTCCGCGGCGGAATGCGCGGTGAACAGGGCGGTCTGGCCGCCCTGGGATTGTCCGAGCACCGCCCAGCGGGAACTCAGCTCGGGCGCCGTGGCGCGGGCGGCCCGCACCCCGTCGATGACACTGCGCGCCTGCGAAGGGCCGTCCAGGTACGGGTGCGTGCCCGGTGTGCCGAGACCGACGTAATCGGAGATCACGACGGCGTACCCCGCCGCCAGCAACGCCGGATAGACCGACTTCAGATAGTAGTCGCGCGGGCGCAGCGTGAAAACGCAATGATCGGCGATGCCGACGGTGCCGTGCGCGTAGGCCACGATCGGCCATCCACCCGGTGGCGGCGTTCCCGTCGGCAGATAGACCGCGCCCGCGCTCAGCATGGGACCGCGCGGACCGCGCGATCGGTAGATCAGGCGGTGTGCGGCACTCGCCTGCGGCACCGACGCCTCGTCCGGCAGCGGTCCCACCTCGATCACCGAACCCGGGTTGTCGGCCGGATCCGCCGACACCTGGCCGGACAGCGCGACCGTCACCGCCAGCGCCATCGCCGCAGTGCCCGAAATTCTCCGAGTCCACCTCATCGATCGACTATCACCACCGCGAGCCTATTTCGGCAAGCCACCACATACTGTGGCTCGGCGACGACGGTCACGGGTATGCCGGGGAATGGCTACGCTCGAGTAGGCACCGCCAGGATCGAGAGGATGGACGTGACACCGAGAGCCCGGCACCGAGCCGGAACCCCCCGAACCCGCTCCCCGCGGGCCACCGCCGTGATGATGGCAGCGCTGGCGATGTCATCGGTCGCCGCCGGATGCGGCGCCGGGAATTCCGCCGATTCCGTCGCCGCCCCGGCGCCGACGACAACGACGATCGTGGCGACGACATCGGCCGCCCCTCCCGTCGGCACCGATACGGTCGCACTGCCGACATTCGACCCGTACGCCGACCTTCCGCTCATCGATCGCGTGGAGTGGATCGAGAGCGTGGACGGCCCCCGACTGCTGGTCTACCCGACCACCGCGGGTAGGCGCACCACGTCGGCGGGCAACGAGGAACGCGCATGGCAGGAAGTGCTCGCGCACTCACCCGACGCCGAAACCCCCGGCATGCGTGATCAATTCGTCTGCCATTGGGACTGGGCGAGGCTGGTCCAGCCGAACAAGCCGAGCTGGAATCTCGAACCGTGGCGACCGGCCGTCGGTTATCAGGGCACCGTTGCGGCGTCGTGTAATCCCGGCGGTCCCGAACGCTGAGCCCGGCGGCGCGGTCGATCCCCGGATACCGGAAGCACCGAAACCTACGACAGGAAGGATCGATCGATGCATATCGTCATCGCAGGCGGCCGCGGAAAGATCGCGCTGCTGCTGGCCGAGGCGGCCGCGCGTCGCGGGGACACCGTGGACGGTCTCATCCGCGACCCACGCCACGCCGACGAGGTCCTCGCCACGGGAGCCAGGCCGGTCGTGGTCGACCTGGAATCGACCACTCCCGCCGAACTCGCTGCGCTCGTGAAGGGTTCCGACGCAGTGGTTTTCGCGGCGGGAGCCGGTCCGGGCAGCGGCGTGGCGCGCAAGTACAGCGTCGACCGCGACGGTTCGGTACTGCTCGCCGACGCCGCCGAGGCGGCAGGTGTCCGCAGGTTCGTGCAGATCTCGTCCATGGGGGCGGGCGAGCCGCCCGCCGCGGGCACCGACGAGGTGTGGGCCGCCTATATCGACGCGAAAACGCAGGCCGAGAACGATCTCCGGCGCCGCGATCTCGACTGGACGATCGTGCGGCCGGGCCGCCTGGTCGATACCATCGGGACCGGACTGGTCCGGCTCGGTGCGCCGCCGATCGGCCGTGGCGATATACCGCGCGCCGATGTCGCCGCCACCATCGCCGAATTGCTGCACACCCCCGCGACCGCCGGCGCCACGCTCGAACTCGTCGGCGGCGACACCCCCTTCGCCGATGCGATCGCCGCAGCCATTAGCTGAAAGATAGCCATAGCCGTTGAGGTGGTGTCGGATTGCGGATGCCCCGGCATCGGCGTCACGCCGCCACCTCACCCGACGGACGGTCACCACCCTTCGGAGCCGGACGTCGCATCGACAGCGGCGGCGCAGCGCCCTCCTCCCGATCCACCCCCTGCCGGACAGGGTTATGTCACAAATCGACAGTCGATATTTCGACGAACCGTCCGGTTCGGCTGAGCAGACCTCATAATCCGCCCCGAAAAATGGTTCGTGCGAATGCAATCGATCGTGCAGATGCACTTGCATACCCACGGTCGACGGTCCTAAACTCAGTCCCGCAGAGCTTTACAGGGGACAACCAGGGGAGGCCGTGTGTGCGAACCGACGGCCGAGTCGCCAATGGTTTGCTGCCGCCACATGTCAGGGGTTTTCAGATGGACCGACCACTTTCCGGCGGCAGGCTCGGGTACGCCGACGCCGCACTGGCCGACCAGCCAGCGAACGGTATGACAACTATGAGCACATATGCGGCCCGCAACGGCCACAGAAATATCGCGTACTCGCGGGAGACCGCGGTCGCCTTCGTCATCGACGCGGTCGAATCCACCGGTGCCGCCACCCGGAACGATTTCGATATCGACCGGATCGTCTCCATCGCGCACGCGATGGCCGACGATTGGGATATGAAGGCCTTGCAGCCGGCCACGTTCTGGCGCATCGCCTCCAGTTTCATCAAACAGTAGCGTCACCCGACGCCGCCGCACGCCGTCGGGCTTCCACACCGCCGTGGAGGCCGATGAGCCTTTTCGTGTCGACATATCGACTATCGACGCGTCAGAGGCACGCGGAATAGCGCCGCGAGAATTTCGGCGGGACCGTTGTGTGTCCTCGTTGCCCTGTGCAGCCACACGGTCCGCGAAAGTCGACGTGTGCCACGAAAACCTCGCTCGTCACCGCACAAAGAAATTGGGTGTTTGCCGATTCGATCGGCAAACACCCAATTCTTTCAGGCCGGTATCAGCGCTCGGTCGCGTACTTCCGCAACATGTCGATCGACTTCTCCGGCGGCAACGCCTGGACGCTCAACCGGTCCATCACCGACAGATACTGGGCGAGATCCTGCCTGCGATCCAGATACAGGGCGCTGGTGAGATGTTCCAGGTAGACGATATCCGGAAGTTCCGGCTCGGCGAAACGCAGAATGCTGAAAGAGCTTCCCGCGGCGGCATGTTCACCGGCCGAATACGGAAGTACCTGGATGGTGATATTCGGAACGTCGGCCAGCTCGATGAGATGTTCCATCTGTTTGCGGTGCACGGCCGCGCCGCCGACGGGCCGTTGCAGCGCCGCCTCGTCGATCACCGCCCACACGATGGGCGGTTCGATGGGGCGGAACAGCAATTGCTGCCTGCGTTGGCGGACGGCGACGCGACGATCGGTGTCGGCGTCGTCGGTGCCCAGCGTGAGGACCGCCTTGGCGTATTCGGGCGTCTGCAACAGGCCGGGCACCAAATGCGCTTCGTAGGTACGGATCTTGCCCGCCGCCTGCTCCAGCCCCAGATAGGTACTGAACCAGGATGGCAGCAGATCGCTGTAGCGGTGCCACCAGCCGGGTTCGTTCGCTTTCCGCGCCAGATCCAAGAATGCGTCGCGCTCTTCCGGATCGATGACACCGTACAGCGTCAGCAGGTCGCGGATATCACGCTCTTTGAAGCCGGTGCGGCCCAATTCCAGGCGACTGATCTTCGCGTGCGATCCACGGATGGACTCACCGGCATCCTCTCGGGAGATACTCTTGCTCTCCCGGAGTCTGCGTAGTTGTCCACCGAGCGCGATCCGAAGCACTGTCGGACCACGTTCCGCGACAACTGATTGCACACGACCGTCGTCATCGGGTTCTGCGATCATGGAGTTCGTCTCCGATACTCGAGGTTGCCCATCAGTGTGTCACATACGCACCCCTGTAGGACACACCGCACCGACCGCAATGTTACCTTTCAGCTAGTCAAATCATCGAACTCTCCCGCTTTGGCACCGCGAACGAACGCGTCGATCTCCGGCCGGGTGTAGAACAGCACGCTTCCCTCGGGATCGCGCGAGTTGCGCATGGCGACCATGCCACCCGACGCCTCGGCGACCTCCACGCAGTTCCCACCGTTCGGACCGCTGAACGAACTCTTGCGCCAAGCGCTTTCGATCTTGCGCACAGATGTATCGGGCATTTTCCACTCCTCGGATCACACCGGTGTAGTGACGAATCGTGTTTTCGGACTTGCAGATGCACGCTCAAACGTTCTTGCATCCGCACGGACGCGAGGACGATAGCACGGAGTTCACCGTGGCGCACCGAATAGATCAGACCTACCGGTCGGCTTTATTGAGCCATTCCATTGCGGCCACACGAATCCCGTGCTCAGGTCACCGATCCGGGCCGCTCGAGTGACCCGAATCTTGTACTGTCACAGTGCACATCGGATGTACCAGCCATTCGCGACACCCTTCACGGCGTGCCGCCGAACACGCTTGCTGAGGAGCCAGAAGAATGTCAGAAGACAACTCCCCCTTGATCAGAACCGATATTCCCCATTCGGCCCGCATCTGGAACTACTGGATGGGTGGCAAGGACTACTACGAAATCGACCGCATCGCAGGTGATGCCGGCATCGAGGTCGACCCCGACATCACCACCATGGCGGTGCAGTCGCGCCAGTTCCTCATCCGCGCCGTCACCTACCTCGCGGGCGAGGTGGGCATCCGCCAGTTCCTCGATATCGGCACCGGGCTGCCGACCATGCAGAACACCCATCAGGTGGCGCAGAGCGTCGCACCCGAATCGAAGGTCGTCTACGTCGACAACGACCCCCTCGTCCTCACCCACGCCAGGGCGCTACTGACCAGCACGACCCCCGAAGGTGTGACCACATACGTGGATTCGGACTACCACTTCCCCGAGCAGATCATCGCCGACGCCCGCAACGTGCTGAATTTCAACGAGCCGATCGCCGTCATGTTCATGGGCGTGCTCGGCCACGCCAAGTCCTACGACGAACTGCTGCGCATCGTGCACACCGTGCTCGACGCCGTCCCCGCAGGCAGCCATCTGGTGATGTGGGACGGCAGTGACGACAGTCCGGCCTACGTGACCCTGTGCGAGAACTACACCGGAACCGGTGGCACACCGTATGTTCCACGGCCTCAGGCCCAGATCCGCGCCGTCTTCGACGGCCTCGACCTGGTCGAGCCCGGCTTCACCTCGATCACCCAGTGGCGTGCCGCGGATACCGAGGTCGGCGAGACCCGTCCCATTTCGGCCTACGGCGCGGTCGCCCGCAAAGTCTGAGCTGCTTCCCCGCGAATTCGAAGCAGCCCGTGGCGGTTTCCGACCGGTAGGTCGGAAACCGCTATTTTCATACCAGGCGGCTTTTTCCGAATACCGTGGGCGTTCTTGCAAATGTACTTGCATCCGCAACGTGCGAACGCATAAACTCGTTCTCGTGAAACGGGGAGATAACGCCGAGACAACTCTCCGGCGTCACCGCGCACTTCGACTCCCCCGAGCCGCAAGCGAGGGGCGGTCGATATGAGCCAGGCATTTCGCGCTCCCCGTTCGTCCGGAATCAACGGCGTCGGTATTGATGTAGCACGGACCCGCACCGTCGCGGAACGAGCGGTGAGCGACTGCGGCGCCGAACCGGGCGGCCTCACCTACCGTCGCGCTCGCGAAATCCTCACCCTCCACGAGGTTCACGGACCACAGTGTCGCCAGTGGCTCGCGGCGGCCGCGTATCTCTCCGCCGGCCTCGACGACGAGTAGCTCGCAAATCCACTTGCGCACACGGATGTTCGTACAAATGTGCTTGCATTTGTACCACACACGGCCCTACACTCGAGCGCGTTAGATCAGGGGATTTCGCATCCGGAGCCCGCGCCGACGTCGCCGAGCGGATTTCGGGTGCGCCAGTAGTCCAGAGGCGCGCATTGGACCAGTCACCACACCGTTCCCACAGGCTCGGCATCGCCGACATCGCCGCCGTCTACGGCACGGAGGCCTTACATCACCGCATCGCCCAGTTGCGTGCGAGCGGTCAGCACTATGCCGCGGTAGCCATCGAGCACGAAATCCGCAGCGGCGGAGCAGCGGAGCGCGCCGGCGGGTAGACCCCCACCACCCCCTCGAGGGCGTCGGCGACCGCGGCAAGCCCGCGGCCGCCGCCCTCTTGTAGGCGACCCTCGATCCGATTCCCCCGCAACGGGTCCCGCAGACCCTGCGAGAACTCTCCAGTACCAGAAGATGTCCCATGAACCCTCGCCAGGTTCATAACTATTTCGTATAGTGATGTAACAATTCGGACGCAGATGTATTACGCCCGAGAATCACTGGAGCGACGTATGACCTTCTCCACGCTGGACCTGTCCGCTGAAACGCCGGACTCGGCGCTCGAGATCGGCGGCCGACCCGCGTCGGTGCCGCTGCAGAACACAGACCGGGTCGCCTCGCGCATGGTCGGATACTTCGCCACCTGTATGGCACCGTGCCGAACCCTGCCGGGTGAGCAATTGCGCGGAGACGTCACCAAGATGACCAGGAGTTGTCTGGCACTGGCCGCCGAGATGTTCGACCGGCGCTCGGTCCCCGATGACGCGCGCCTGGGCGAAGTGCGCGAGGCCGCCGCGCAATGGGCGAGGGAGGCGGTGCCGCTCGGTACGATCCTGCGCGCCTACCACCAGGGCCTACGCATAGCGTTCGGCCTGGTCACCGCACGCGCCAAGGCCGACGACGTCGACGAACTCCTCGTCGCGACCGATCTCATGCTCGAACTGCTCGAGGCGATCACGGTCGCGGTCTCCGATGCCTACGTCGACGAACAGCACCTGGTGGCCAGGGAACATCAGACGGCATCCCAGACGCTTGCCTCGGCATTGCTGAGCGGGCGCCGCAGCTCGGCGCTGGCAAGGCAGGCCGGAATTCCGATCGCGGACTCCTACGAGGTGGTGGCGCTGTCCATCCCCGAACACGCCGACGAGCGTGATCCGCGGGTGGACTCCCAGGTCGCCGCACGGCGCAAACTGCGCAGGCTACAGTCCGAACTCGCCACCTCGTTGGAATCGCGGGCGCTGACCCTGCTCTCCACCAAGGGCGGGACACTGCTCATCCCCGTCTCCGACGCGGGCCCGACCCTGACGGCCGACGTCCTGGCCACGCTCACCGAGGCCGCCGGGGTGCCGATCACCGCGACCGTGGTGGTCACCGAAACCGATCAGGTACCCGAATCCGCGGATCAAGCACACGAACTACTCAATCTGGTGCGGGTCGGCGGACGCGAACCGGGCCTGTACCAGATGGACGATCTGGCGGTGGAGTATCAGCTGACACGCGGCGGACCCGCCGTGCGGCGGATCGCGACCATCCTGGAGCCGCTCGACGCCCACCAGGAATTGTTCGACACCATGCGCGCCTACCTCGGCAACGACATGAACCGGCAACTGACCGCGCGTCAGCTCTACGTCCATCCCAACACCGTCGACTATCGACTGCGCCGCATCGCCCAGCTCACCACGATCGACCTGGCGACCTCGTCGGGTATCTCGCAGGCGGCGATCGCGTTGCTCGCCCGCGACCTCGACCGTAGCGTGACCCGACGTCTCTGAGATATACCGTCTCGCTATACCGTGTCGAATTCGTGCTGGACGGCCACGGCGTGACGGGGGATCCTGGAACCCCGTGCCCCTGGATGGTGTGAATATGCGAATCGCCGAAATCCTGCGCAGGAAAGGCGCCGACGTCACGACCGTCGCGCCCGAGACAACGGTGCGCGCACTGCTCGCCACATTGGCCGCGCACAATATCGGAGCGGTGGTCGTCTCGTCCGACGGCCGCGCGATCGCGGGCATCGTCTCCGAGCGTGACGTCGTCCGCAGCATGTACGAACACGGCGCACGACTACTCGATATCACCGTCGCGGAGATCATGACCGCGGATGTGCGGGTGTGCGCGCCCGACGACCGGGTCGACGGTCTGCGCCGGATCATGACCGACCATCGCATCCGGCATCTGCCGGTGGTCGACGACGGCCGATTGGTCGGGATCGTCAGTATCGGCGACGTGGTGAAGAGCGCCATCTCCGAACTGGCCACCGAACGCCAGCGCCTCGTCGAATACGTGCAGGGTCAGTACTGATCGGTGTCGTCGGCTCGTCGCGGGCATCGGACGCGGCGACCGGGTGCCGTGCGCGCGAAACATGTTGTCCACCTGAAATCTTCGATGGCCCACGGAAATGTGCGTATCGTTGGTGAAGTCCAGCGCGTCCTGCGAAGGGAGCGTCACATTGCGGTCATCCGCGCCCGGGTCGCGCGCCGCCCCGCCCACGACCACGTCCACCGCCACGCGATGGCCGCCCGGGGATGCGCACTCCCCCGGTCTCACCGTGCCGGTCCGAGAGATGTTCCCCGCGTTGGCGGATTCGACCGAGGTCTACCTCGACAGCGCGGCCACCACCCAGAAACCCCTGGCCGTCATCGAATCCGTCCATCGCTATCACTCCTCGCACACCTCCAACGCCGGGCGCGGCACCTATCCGTGGGCGACGGCGCTCGGCACCAGACTGTCCCGGATCCGCACGCGCACCGCGGCATTCGTCGGCGCCGACCATCCCGACGAGATCGTGTTCACCTCCGGCGCGACCGCCGCGCTCAACGCGGTCGCCCTGTCGTGGGGTTTCGCCGAACTCCGCGATGGTGACGAGATCCTCTACAACCCGGGCGATCACGTGTCGAACGTCTATCCCTGGCATCATCTGCGCGAACTGCTGGCGCGCTCGGGGCGGCGGATCACCCTGATTCCGTATCGGATGACCGTGACGGGCGAGGCGGATACCGACGACATCCTCGCGAAGACCACGGCACGCACCCGCCTCGTCACCACGAGTCATCTGCACCACGTCTTCGGCGGCCGGACCACCCTGGAGGAGTTGCGCGGCCGGATCGACCCGTCGGTGCTGCTGTGTTTCGACTGTAGCCAGAGTGGCGGGCATCTGCCGGTCGACGTCTCCGAACTCGGCGCGGATTTCGCGATCTTCTCCGCGCACAAGATGTTCGGCGCGCCGGGCACCGGAGTTCTCTACTGCCACCGCCGGATCCACGATCGCCTGCTGCCGTTCCTGCCCGGCGGCAACAGCGGTGTCCGCTTGACCGAAACCGGTCTCACCACGACCGGGATGCCGGAGCTGATGGAGGGCGGCACCCACAATATTCCCGGGATCCTGGCGCTCGGCGCGGCCCTGGATGTGTTGGAATCCCTCGATCTCGCGGTGATCGCCGCGCACGATCGCGCGCTCACCCTGCGGCTGATCGACGGACTGCGGCAGGTGCCCGGACTGGATTTCCTGCCGGGACCCGCCTATGCGGCCTGCGAGGTCGGGTACGGCATCGTCTCGTTCACGCTCACCGGAATCACTTCCGCCGACGCGGGTTTCGTCCTCAGTGAACTCGGTTTCCTGGTACGCACCGGCCTGCACTGCACCGTGTCCGACGAGGACGGCACGAGGGATGTCGACTCGGTGCGGGTCAGTACCCACATCTACAACACCGCCGAGGAGATCGACCGGTTCATCCGGTGCGTGCGGACCATCGCCCAGGAGGTTTCGTGAGCAGCGACGCCCCGCGCTACGACAGGAGGGCCGCGTCCCGGATCCTGGCCGAACTCGCCCAGCCCGGCCTGTTCGACAGGCCACCGGTCGCCCCGGAGCCCCGGCGCATCCGATTCGGCAGCGCCGAATTGCGCACCGAACCGGCCAGCCATCTCACCTACTCGCAGCGGCTGTACCTCGAACGGTTCATGCGTCCGTGCCGAACCGCGCAGGTCACCACCGCGACCCACCGTATCGCGTGGACCGACAGTGACGGCATTCCCAATACCGGCCACTACCGCGCGGACGGTCTCGGACCGATCGTCCCGATCGCCGTGCGCGAGACGGTGCTCGACCTCTGGCACACGCTTACCGCGAATACCGCTCTGCACCGACGGATGTCCGCGCTCGGCCCGCCCGAACACGAGGTCCTGGAGGCGACGACCACCGATCACGATCCGCTGGAGATCTTCCGGGTCGGGATCGAGGCGGCCGGTCGCGCGCTTGCCCAGCACGCGCTGCTGGCAGGGCAGACCCCCTATCGCGATGCTGTCGAATTCGCCAGGGGGATGCGCGATTCGGGGATCTTCCCCGCGGTCGCGACCCGATGGTATTGGGAGTTACAGGCCTCGACCTACCGTCGCGGGATGATCCCGGTGACGTTCGCGCCCCAACCGGACGGGACCGTGCGCTACACCGCCGAATCCGTGGCGACACTTCGAGCGATGAAGGATGCCACCATCGCCGACGCACACGCGGTCATGCGGCGCGCGACCGGCGTCGAGGGGCTGAGTGTCACCGACGCGATCACGAAGTACCACGACGACCTCGACCTCATCTCCCGCCAGTACGCGCTGTTGCCCGCCGGCACCCGACCGGCCTGTCCGGCGGCCGTACCGCATCGAATCGGCGGTGCGCACTACAGCGTCCTTCCGGTGGTGGTGCGACGCCTGGTTGCCGTTTTCGAGGAGATGGTCGTGCGATGCGATATCGAGGAGATCGCGGGGGATATCGACGAGTCGACCGCCGAGGGCCCCGTCCTCGCCGAGGATCGGATCTTCTACATCCCCGATATGAACTGCAAACACTGCGTCCGAACGATCACCGGCGTCCTCGAGTCCATGGATATCGCGGTCGGTGAGGTCGATCTGATCAGCAAGCGAGTGGTCGCCGAATTCCGTAGCCCGCGCAACCGGGCACGGGCCTTCGAGTCGATCCGCGACGGTGGATACAACCCGGTTTCCGAGCAGCCTTCCGTCACGCGGCCCGTCACCACGCACGTGTCGGAAACCGCGGGATGACCCCATCGGCGCCGACGTTACCGGCGAAACTGCACCCGATGGTGCGCGCGTTCCTCGACAGCCGAGAAACGGTCGAGGCGATCGTATCCACCTTCGGATCACCCGTGCATCTGTTGTTCCCGCAGGTCTACTCCGAGAATCTGGCGCGGCTGCGAGACGTGCTCGATCATCGCGTGCCGGGGCACCGGATCTGCTACGCGCACAAGGTGAACCAGTCGCGCGCGTTCGTCCGGGTCGCCGAGCGCGCGGGGATCTCGATCGACGTCGCTTCGCCGTGGGAGTGGGCCGAGGCGGTCGACGCGGGGTTCGAATCGGCGCGGATCGAAGTGACCGGTCCGAAGGGCGAGACATTCCTGCGGCATCTGGTCGGCACCGGGTCGACGATCAATGTCGACAATCTGTGGGAGTTGGGCCGGATCGCCGAACTCGCCGACGCGGCGGTGCCGGTCCTGCTCCGGATCTCGGGCTTCGACGGCACGCCGATCAGCCGATTCGGGGTGCCGCTGCCCCGGATGGACGAGGCGTTCGATCTGCTGCGCGCCCATCGTGACCGACTCGCTTTCCTCGGTTTCGCCTTCCATCTCGACTCCGGCGAACAGGCCGAACGGGTGCGCGCCTTCGACGTCTGTCTCGGTCTGGTCGAACAGGCGTACGGCCACGGGCTCAGCCCCTCGGTCGTGAATATCGGCGGCGGACTCCGGCAGGTCTTCACCGCCGACGCGGATCGATTCGACGCCTATGTCGGACTTCTGCGCGAATCCCTGCTCGGCCGGGGCGCGCCGATGAGCTGGGCGGGCAACATGTTCGGCTATCACGTCGACGGCGCCGCCGTGCACGGCGTACCCGTATTCCACAAGTACGCCAACACCGTCGCTGCCGATCGTCTGCTCGACGATCTGCTCACCGCGCCGTTGGACAACCACGGCGGGCGCAGCGTCGCGCAGGTCGCGACCGACAATCTGCTCACCCTGTGGACCGAGCCGGGTAAGGCGCTGGTCGACCACGCCGGAATCACCGTGGCCCGCGTGGAATTCACGAAGGAGACCGCCGACGGTACCGAATTGGCGCATGTCGACATCAGCCGCGACGCGGTGACGCCCGCCGACCAGGAGGTCATGGTGGATCCGATCCTGCTGCCACGTGCCGGTGACGAATTCGGTTCGACGCCCGCCGAATTCGACGGCACATCGTCCTGGCGGTTGCGCGCCACCGCCGACACCGGTCCGGTCGGTGTCTACATCGCGGGACGCCTGTGTCTGGAGCGGGATCTGATCACCAATCACATGGTCTGGTTGCCGCGGCGTCCCCGGCCGGGTGATCTGCTGGCCTTCCCGAATACCGCCGCTTACCACATGGATCTGTCCGCGGCCGCCGCCTCCCGGCATCATCCGCCCGCGAAAGTGGCGGTGACGCGACGGGACGGCGTCTTCCACGCCTGCCTGGACACCGACTACGAACCCGACGTGACGGTCGCGGCCGAACGCCTCGGTGTTCCCCGGGTGAACGGGGCGATCTGATGCGCTACGACCACATCACCGAATTGATCGGCGACACCCCGCTGCTGCGCCTCGATCCCGGGGTGCACGGTCTGGAGAATGTCGAACTGTACGCGAAACTGGAGTCCTGCAACCCGTTCGGCTCGGTCAAGGACCGGGTCGCCTGGGCCATGATCCGCGACGAACTCGACGATATCGCCGCGAGCGGCCGCGGCTTCATCGAGGCGTCGAGCGGAAATACCGCCAAGGCGCTGCGCGTCCTCGGGGCGATGCACGGTATCGGGCTGCGAGCGGTGACCAATCGGATCAAGGTCGGCGAGGTCCGTGATCTGCTGCGGATCCTCGGCACCGATATCGTCGAACTTCCCGGACTGTCCGAATGCCCGGATCCGACGACCCCGAACGACGTGTATTCGGTGATCGAGGCGACCATGGCCAAAGAGCCCGGCGCGTACCATCATCCGTCGCAGTACACCAACGAGAAGAACGTCGAGGCGCACAGTGTCGGCACCGGCCGGGAGATCCACGACGATCTGTCCGACGACGGCAGCGTGCGCGTCGACTATCTGATCGGCGGGCTCGGCACCACCGGGTCCACCCGGGGCGCGGCGACCTACCTGCGCAAACACAATCCCGAATTGCGCACCGTCGCCGTGGTCTCCGAACGGTCCGATTTCATCCCCGGCATCCGCTCCGAAACCGAGATGTGGGATGTCGGACTCTTCCGACCCGACTTCTACGATCACATCGTGACGGTGGAATCCGGCGCCGCGATCGACGCGACTCTGGAACTGGCCACCCGCTACGGCGTCCTGGCCGGTCCGACCAGCGGCGCGGCCTACGCGGCGGCGCTGGAAACCCTCGGCGGACTGGATCTCTCGGACCGCGCGGACGATCCGATCGTCGCCGTCGTCCTCGTCTGCGACCGCATCGAACCGTATCTGTCCTACATCAAGCGGCGCAGACCCGAACTCTTCGGCAAGCCCGAGCGGCGGACCCCGCCGAGCGCCGGGGAAATCGCCGTGACACCGGTGCTGACACCCGCCGAACTGGTCCGGCTCGACGCAGGGGAACACCCCCTCGTCATCGATACCAGGGGGGCGATGGCCTACCGGATCGGCCACGTCCCCGGCGCGCTGAATATTCGCGACGATCAACTCGAGGACATGTTCGCCCAGGGTATGCCGTTCGCCCGGTCACGACCGGTGGTGTTCGTCTGTCCGGTCGGCGAGGTGTCGTTGCGGTTCGCCGCGCTCGCGCGCCGGGCAGGCATCGACGCGGCCGGTCTCGACGGCGGTATCACCGCGTGGCGCGACGCCGGACTTCCGATGGAAAGCGGTGCGTGAGCCGGGACTGCCGGGCCCGCGAGGCCAGGATTCGAGCGCACCCACCACGGCGCATTACTGTGAAACCGTGCAGACAGGTCAGGAATCAGAGGACGCCGGTCCCCGCATCTGGGGCGGGACGACGCTCACCGAGCGACGTGAGGCGCGCCGTATCGCACTGTTGGAGGCGGCGCTCGACCTGATCGGTGAGGCCGGCGCCGCCGGGGTCACGATGCGCGCGGTCTGTCGGCGGGCCAATCTCACCGACCGCTACTTCTACGAGAGTTTCACCAGCCGTGACGAACTGCTCGACGTGCTGTACCGGCAGGTTGCCGAGGAATTCCTCGAACCGATGACGGCGTTCGCGGTCGCCGACGATCCGACGAGGGATCGCGCCCTGTCGGAACTGCTGGTGGACAAGGTGCTGGAGGATCCGCGCAAATCCCGGCTGTTCCTGGTCGAGCCCTATTCCAGCACCGGCCTCGGCCAGACCACGATCGCGGTGATGCCCGCCTTCACCCGGCTCATCCAGGACCACCTGTTCACCGGTATCGAGGATCCGGTACGACGCAGGCTCGCCGCGGTGACGATGGCCAGCGGTAACGCGGGCATGTTCTCCGCCTGGCTGAACGGATCGTTGCGGGCGGGCCGCGACCAGATCATCGACCACTGCGTCGCCACCATCACCGCCTACCGCGGCATCTACGGCTAGATCCGGCTACGGCTCGAGTACCCGGACGAACGTCACCCGTGTCGTGCCGGGGCCGTCGTAGCCGGGAAAGCTCTGTTCGGCCTCGGTGAAGTGCTGGAAGAACAGTCGCGGCAGCAGGCCCGCGCGCTGTCGGGCGCCGTCGTCGCCTCCCAGTCCACCCCACCACCGGTCGAGGACGGCGGGCACGCGGGCGTGGTCGTCCTCGGTGGGGGCGCGATAGGTCAGCGCCGGTGTCTGCGGCGCGGTGTCGGCGGGCGGCGACTCCATCACTTCTCCTCTTCTCTCCGTGTGCAGCCTTCCACAGTTCCTCGTGACGTCGGAAAGAGACCGGGTGGCATTTGACCACGACTGCCATCACTTCTAGTGTGAGGGCAGCCGCCATCACATGTGGACAAGCCAGAGGAAAGGCAGTGCCGCCATGCCGTTGTTCAATCCGAGAACCGAGACCTTCGCGGAATTCCACCCGAAGACACGCGAACTGCTGACCGCCGTCGTCGGATTCTTCGAAGACAAGGGCAAAGTCGCGCTCACCGAGGACGCCCACCGCGCGGAGTGGTACGACGACTGGATGGCCTTCCTGGCCGAATCCCGAGTCCTGGCCTATATGGCGACACCGAAAGCGCACGCGGGCGCCGATCCGGACAAACGTTGGGATACCGCGTTCATCTCCCGGTTCAACGAGATCACCGGCTTCTACGGCTCCCAGTACTGGTACGCGTGGGGCGTGTCGACCCTCGGGCTCGCCACCATCTGGCAGAGCCGCAACGGCAAGGCGCACGCCCGCGCCGCGGAGGAACTCGACCGCGGCGGCATCATCGGGTTCGGTCTCTCCGAGAAGGACCACGGCGCCGATATCTACGCCACCGACATGCTGCTGACCCCCGACGGCGTCGGCGGATTCACCGCCACCGGCGGCAAGTACTACATCGGCAACGGCAATGTCGCGCGACTCGTGCCGACCATCGGGCGACGGACCGACCTGGAGGGGCCCGACGCCTACGTGTGGTTCCTGGCCGACAGCGCGCACCCGGACTACGTCCTGGTCAAGAACGTGGTGCACGGCCAGAACTACGTCAGCGCCTACGATCTGGTGAACTATCCGGTCTCCGCCGAGGACGTCCTGCACACGGGACGGCGCGCGTTCGATGTCGCCCTCGCCGCCGTCAACTGCGGCAAATTCAATATCGGCATGGTGACGCTCGGCATCGTGCAGCACTGTTTCCACGAGACGATCAATCAGGCGTCGACGAAGATCCTCTTCGGTCATCCGGTCACCGAATTCGGGCAGGTGCGCCGGATCCTTTCCGAGTCCTATATCCGCGTCAACGCGATGAAGCTCTACCACGAGCGCGCGATCGACTACATGCGCAGTTCCACGCCGGAGGATCGGCGCTTCGTGATGTTCAACTCCATCGGCAAGATGAAGGTCACCAGGGAGGGTGAACGGGTTTTCCGTGAACTCTCCGATGTCATCTCCGCCAGGGGTTTCGAGAAGGACAGCTACTTCGCCGTCGCACGCGCGACCATCGATTCCATGGCGCGCCTGGAGGGTACGGCGCACGTGAACATGGCGCTCACGCTCAAGTTCATGCCGGGATTCCTCTACAACGCGGCCGAATTGCCCCCGGTCCCGGTGCGTCGTGACCCGGGTGACGACGAGGCGTTGTTCCGCCAGCCGGGAGCCGCCGGGCTCGGCAAGGTCCGATTCGCCGACTGGCGCACCGCGTTCGCCGGATTCCGGCACCTGCCGAATGTGGCGCTGTTCCTGGAACTGGCCGAGAGTTTCACGCAATTCCCGGTCCAGGCGCCGCCGACCGACGAACAGATCGGCGACCTGGATTACCAACTGGCGGTGGGCGAATTATTCACCCTGCTCCCCTACGGTCAGCTCATCCTGGAGCAGGCCGCGATCGTCGGCACCTCCGACGATATCGTCGACTCGATCTTCGAGATCTTCGTGCGCGATTTCTCCCAGTACGCGATCGGCGTGTTCGGCAAGTCGTCATCGACTGTGGCGCAACAGGATTGGGCGACGAGCGTGTTGCGCAAGCCGATCATCGACGCCGATCGGTCCCGCCGCGTCGACGAGGAAGTGGCCGCTTACGCGGGCACGTACGAAATGAACCCGTGAGGCTCGACCCCGTTCCGCACGGTGTTCACCGCATCGCCCTGCGGTAGGCGAGATTCTCGCGGGTGAACACGGTGTCGGGGTCGTTCGGTCCCAGCGCGCTGATCTGATCGGCGAGCAGCGTTTCGTATTCGGCGAGGGCGGTGCCGACATCACCGCCCTCGGCCCGATGGTGGGCCAGATTGCCGCGCGCCTGCAGGGTGGTGCGGTGTTCGGGTCCCAGAATCGCGAGCAGACCGTCGCACAGTTCTTCGAAATCGGCGATGGCGCCCGCGCGGTCGCCGCTTTCGGCCCGCCACCGCGCCAGATCGTTGCGGGTGGCCAGGGTCGCCGGATGATCGGCGCCCACCAGTCGGAGCCGAGCGTCGAGCAATTCCCCCAGTTCGGCGACAGCGCCCGCCGCGTCGCCGAGACGACCGCGCAGGAGGGCGAGTTGCTGCCTGGTGTCCAGGGTCGCGGGATGATCGGCCCCGAGGACGCGCAGGCGGTCGGTCAGCAGCCGCTCGAAATCGGCGAGCGCGATTTCCGCGTCGCCCTTGTCGGCCCGGTGACTCGCCAGCACGGTCCGGGTGACGAGCAGGCCGGGATTGTCGGCGCCGAGCGCCACGAGTTTGTCCGCGACGAGATCCTCCAGCCGATCGGTGACATCGTGGGCGTCGCGGACGAGCAGGCTGAAGGTCAGCAGATTGTGCCTGGTGTCGAGCACATTCGGATGATCGGGACCGAGGACGCGTAACTGATCGATGATCAGCACTTCCAATTCCGCGATGGCGGTGGCGAGATCGCCGCCCTCACCCCGGTTGAGCGCGATATTGTTGCGCGTGATCAGCGTATTGGGATGATCGGGACCGAGCACCCGCAGCTGATCGCGGAGCAGATTCTCGAATTCGGCGACGGCTCCGCGCGGATCGCCGCCGCGCGCTCGGCAGTAGGCGATATTGCTGCGCGTGGCCAGGGTGTCGGGGTGGTCGGGACCGAACACCCGGAGCCGATCGCTCAGTAGCCGCTCGAATTCCCTTCCGGCACCGGCGAAATCGCCGACACCGCTGTGCACGCCCGCGAGGTTGCTCCGGATGACCAGGATCGCGGGATGATCGGGACCGAGCACCCGCAGCTGATCCGGGATCAGGCGTTCGAATTCCGCGATCGCCGTCGCGTGATCACCGCTGTCGGCGCGGTAGGAGGCCAGACTGCCCCTGGTGCCGAGGGTTTCGGGGTGATCGGCGCCGAGCACTCGCAGCCGATCGGTGAGCAACGCCTCGTACTCGTGCACCGCGCCTGCCAGATCACCGGCTTTCCCGCGCGAGTAGGCGCGATGGTCCCTTGTCATCAGGGTGTCGGGGTGGTCGGGGCCGAGCACCCGGAGCTGATCGGTGAGCAGCCGCTGGAATTCGGCGACCGCGCCGCGCAGGTCACCGCTGCGGGCACGGCACCAGGCCAGGCTGTCCCTGGTGTCGAGGCTGACCGGATGTTCGGTGCCGAGCACCCGGATCCGGTCGGCGAGCAGCCGCTCGTAATCGGCGATGGCCCCCGCCAGATCGCCGCTCTCGGCGCGGAAGGTCGCCAGATTGTCACGAATGCCCAGCGTCTCGGGATGGTCGGCCCCGAATTGGACCAGGTGATCGTCATAGAGACGTTCGAACTCGTCGATCGCGCCCGCCAGATCGCCGCGGTGCGCGCGGTAGTAGGCCAGATTGTTGCGGGTGCGGAAGAGATCGGGATGCCCCGGAGCCAGCGTGCGCCGCTGATCGGCGAGCAATCGCTCGAATTCCGCGACCGCGCCGTTGAGGTCGCCGCTCTCACCGCGCAACCACGCGAGATTGTTCCTGGTGGTCAGCGTGGTCGGATGGGTCGGACCGAGTAGGCGCTGTTCGTCGATGAGCAGGGCCTCGGTTTCCGCGATCGCGCCCGCGATATCCCCGCTGACCCCGCGCCAGCGCGCGAGACTGCCCCGCGCGTGCAGGCTGTCCGGATCGTCCGGGCCGACCGCCGCCAGGAACGACGGCAGCCACGCCGCCCACAGATCCCGATTGTCCGCCGCGCGCGGGGTCTCCAACCGGATGAGGAACGCGACGGCGGCGGCGGAATCACCGTGCGCCAGGCTGTGGCGCGGACCGGAACTGCGGGCGTAGGCGACGGCGGACGGGTGCAGGCTCGACGCGATCGCACGGCCGATTGCCCAGTGCCCGTCGGCGAGATCCACACCGAGACGGTTGGTTTCGGCACGCAGGGCCGGGAGCAGCACGCCGTGGGTGACGCCGAGAGTCTCGTATTCGGTACCGGGTCTGCTGCGTGTCACCAGCACACCGAGTCCCACCGCCAGGTCGCGGATACGCGAGGCGCCCAGGTCGGCGCCGAGCGAGGCCATGGCGCCGTCGAGCAATTCGATCGGCAGCACCGGGCCGACACCGGCAGCGACCAGGACGGCCAGTAGAGGTCCGAGCGCGCCGACCCCCTCGGGACCCGCCGCCCGCACCGCCTCCTCGACGCGCAGCGCGACGATGCCGTCCAACCCGACACCACCCGACACCTGGCCGCTGATATCGGAGGCGGTCTCCATGAGCAGTCGCGCCAGCAGCCAACCGCCCGCCGCCACGCCCGCGTCACCTGATCCGCCGGGGGCGTCGACCAGCAGTCCGCCGATCCAGCGCACCCAGTCGGCCCGGTCGACATCGGCCGGGTCGGCACGTACCGTGCCGACGATCGAGGCGATATCGTCGGCGGCGGGTTCGACCACCGCGATACGGTGCATATGGGTCAGGGCCGGATCGTCCTCGACTCCCGCACCCTCCCGGAAACCGATGATCACCCGCACGTGACGCAGCGCCGGACGCGTCGTCAACTGGGCGACGGCGCGGATCAGCAACCGCCTGACCCCTTCTTCCGCCTGATTGAGCCCGTCGAGCACGATGGTGGTCCGCCTGCCGTCGCCCGCCAGTCGCGACAGCGGCCTGCACACCTCGATGTCGAAGGCGTCCAGTTCGGTGACGCCGGCCTCGGCCGCCCGCTTGATCGTCTCGACCGCGGCCGCGAAACCGGGCAGTCGCGCCGACAACTGCGCGGCCAGTTCGGCCGACACCGCGGCGAACGAACTGTTCACCGTGAGGAAGACGGCCGCGGTGATGTATTCCGGGGCGACCGGAAGGGTGTCGACCAGGCTGGGCCGGATCAGCATGGCCAGCAGCGTCGACTTGCCGACGCCGGGCGGACCGACCACCGCGCGCAGCCGATGCGCCCCGGATTCCACTATCTCGGTGAGTGTTTCGCGGACGGTGACCGTCAACAGCAGTCTTCTGGTCAGATGATCGACGAAACCCGCTGCGGCCCGGCCAGTTACGGCATCACCGCGCCGAGCCACGTTGGGCACCAGCCACAATCCAGGATCGCCGCCGTGCCCGGAGACGGCTCCGGAGGTGAACGACAGGTGCTGGGGCTGCTGCCTGGTGCACGCCGTCGCGACCGGCCCGACGAGATCGGACGGCAGCAGGTTCTCGCCCCGCGCGGGCAGGCCCGCGTCGAAGGTCTTCAGCAGGGTTCTGGTGAAACATCCCGCGAAAGCCGGTCCGTCACCCGCCGCGACCAGCAGTTCCATCCGTCCGGCCGATCTGGCCAGCAGATCCGTCCAGCGCCCCGCCGCGCCGAGCACGCCCTGTTCGGTCTCGCAGGCGTCGACCAGGACGACGAGACCGTCCAGCGTCGAGCGGTTCAACCGCTCCCTGATCTCCTGGGTCAGATGGAAGGCGGTGCGCGAGGTCGGCACCGGCGGCGAATCACGGCTCAGCAGATAGAAATCCGCGTCCCCGGTCGCCACACCGTGGCCGATGAAACCGATCAGCAGTGTCGCCTGTTGCGCGTCGGCCGCCGCGAACGCCTCGTCGACGGCGGAAATCAATTCCGCCGCGGTCGGATCGAGCAGCGGTCCGGAAACCGACCTCGCCGGAAGCCAGCCCCCGGATTCGGACAGATTCGCCTCGAGTCCGATCGCCAGTTCGGCGACGAAACCCAGCTCCCCCAACGCCGCGCACTCCGATCCCACGATCAGTGCCAGCCGTCCACCCATGCAAGGACGATACGTGAGACCACGTGTATCCACTTGCCACGGAGTCGATCATGCTCGGGCGCTGCGCGGCACGCCCCGAATGCCCGGAGTACACGTAGGCTGAGCGGGTTCCGGTGCCCATTGGAGGAGTTCCACGCGATGACCGATCCCGTGACGGGATTGACGGGTACGATGACGTCGCCGATTCGCAGTGCCGGGGGTTTGGGAGAAGTCCTGGTCGCGATTCGCGGGGGAACGGAATCGTATATCGCGCGAGCTGACGAGCCGGTCGCGGCGGGGAGCACCGTGCTGATCATCGAGGCACATCCCGGACGCATCGTCGATGTCGTGCCGTGGATTCCGCTCGCGCCGGATCGGCAGCGGGATATCTGAGAGAAGGAGTTCGACGTGCTGGGCTACCACGTACCTGACCCCGACGAGGCGATGCTGGTCAGCGGCGCCAAGGTCAAGGACAACGCGCCGTTTCGGGTGATCATCGGGCGGGGCACATGGGTGGTGCCGCTGTTCCGCAAGGTCAGCTATCTGTCGCTGGCGATGTTCGAGGCCGAGATCAAGGAACGCTGCGTCACCAAACAGGCGATCCAGCTCGACGTACGCGCCGTCATCGCGTTCAAGGTCGCCAACGACACCGTTTCCATCGTCAATGCCGCGCAACGATTCCTTTCCGAACAGGAAAAGGAGATGTCGGTGCTGACCGGGCGTATCTTCTCCGGTCATCTGCGCTCCATCGTCGGCTCGATGACGGTCGAGGAGATCATCCGGGAACGCCAGAAACTGGCCGACGAAGTACTCATCGCGTCCAAGGTCGAGATGGGCAATATCGGGCTGTGGGTGGATTCGTTCCAGATCCAGTCCATCGACGACGGTAATCTCGGCTACATCAATGCCCTCGCCGCGCCGCACAACGCCGCGGTGCAGCGGGACGCGCAGATCGCGCAGGCCCAGGCCGCGCAGCGGGCGGCCGAGGCCGAACAGGAATCGCTGCGCAGGCAAGCCGAGTACCAGCGCGAAACCCTGATTCTCAAAGCCCAATATCAGCGCGATATCGACAAGGCGAACTCGGAGGCGGCGCAGTCCGGTCCGCTGGCCCAGGCGATCGCCATGCAGGAAGTGCTGACCGCGCAGGCCGAGCAGGCCCGCAAGGAGGCCGAACTGCGCGAACAACAGTTGCAGTACGAGGTCGTCAAACCCGCCCTCGCCGAGGCGGAACGGGTGCGCATCCTGGCCGAGGCGGAAGCCGACCGGACCAGGATCCAGGCCGAGGCCGCCGCGTCCAACAATCGAATCGCGCTGGACCAGTTGCTGATCGAGCAGTTGCCCGAAATCGTCAAGCAGGCGGCGGCGGGTCTGTCCAATGCGAACCTGACGGTCCTCAACGGCCCCGACGGTGTGAGTGAATTGGTGAACGGAATGGTCGGCCAGGGATTGACGGTGTTCAACTCGCTTCAAAAGGCGCTTTCGAACAACGTCGAGGATAATGCGGGCTAAAGTGGCCCGGAAGTGACGGCGGCGAGGAGCGGGTGTTGGTGTCCATCGGTAAGTTGGTGTCTTTCGACAGTTCGCGGGGTTTCGGGTTCATCAGGCCCGAAGACGGTGGGCCCGACGTGTTCGTCCATGTGAACGACATCGGGTTGGACGAGGACGAGTTACGTCAGGGCCGGGTTTTCGAATTCGACGTCACCGAGGGCGACCGTGGCCCGAAAGCGATCAACCTCACCGCCGTCGGCGGTGCGCCTTCCGGGCCGCCGCCCCGGCACAAGAAGGAAAAGTCGCACACCGGTCAGCTCACCGCCGTCGAACACCAGCGTCTCATCACCGAGTTGTTGCTCGATGCCAGTCCCGCCCTCACCGCGGGTGAGATTCTCACCATTCGTGAGCGCCTGACGACATTCGCCGAAGAACACGGCTGGCTCGACACCTGAGCCGCGTCACCCTCTCCTGACGACGTCCTCCAATTTCCAGCTGCGGTCGAGATAGGACTCGAGCGGACCGTAGCAGCGGAAATAGGTGAACCAGTGTCGGCCCGGCACCGTCTGCACCCAGTTGGTCGTTCCCGTCGCGGGCGGTGAGGGCCCGAAGAACAGGTCGACCGAGCCGTCGGCGTTGACGACCATATCGGTGTCGAGCGAGCCCCGGTCACCGCGTTGCTGCTGGTTGTTGATCAGGCATCGGGTCGCGACGTCGTAGACGGTGACCGACCAGAACAATGCCGCGGGCGGGTCGGCGGGCACCCGCAGCGTGTAGAAGCCGCCGCCGTCGAGCCAGTCACCCGTGGCATCGCTGTACGACGCCAGGTAGGCCTGTCCCTTGCCCGGTGTCTGACTCTTCATCGCCTCGGAGAATCCGACCGCCTGGTAGAACCACGCGCTGCGCTCGAGCAACTGGTCGTAGTAGGGACCGCGTTGATCGGAGTGGTCCAGACGCAGCAGCAGTTCCCACCGCCGATCGTGCCAATACCGCGCCTCGGGTGAGCGTGTGGCGAAGGAATTCGCCTGGGCCATCAACTCCCCCGCCATCGCGGCCTCGGTCAGCAGCCTGCGCAGCGATTCGTCCGGCTCGAACGGTGCATCGCGCTCGATGCCGAATCGGCGCAGCATGGCCAGGTAGAAGCGGTCGCGCTCGTCGACGATCTCGCGCTGGTAGATATCGTGCAGCCGCGCCCAGTATTCGACTCCGCGTGGCTGCGCCCCACTCCATCGCCGGTCTTCGGGCGAGATGACCTGGGTCTGCGGCGCGTCGCCGGTCAGCGGCCGGATCCGGATACCGTGCACGAGTTCGGCGGCTTCGGCGGGGTCGGGATCCAGGGTCCGCAATCCGACCATCACGTGTGTGCCGGTGGCGCGGTGCACGAAATAGTCCTCGTCGGTCTCGGGCACCTCCTCGCCCACCGGGACGATCAGGTGCTGCCCGCCCTTGCATTCGTCGGGGCCCATCTCGCCGATGACGCCGAATTCACGCTGCCAGAAATCCGAGATACCGCCCGCGACGGGGCCCGGCGGGATCTCGACCACGACCGGGCCGGTCACCGACAGATCGAGGAAACCGACGACGTAGGGCGTCGTCGCGTTCGCGGTGATCAACCCGAGGCGGTCGGTGTAGGTCACGTAGTGGACGACGTCGTAGTCACCCGCGCCGAAGACCTCGCGGTGCTGCTGTTGCCACTGCGCGTAGGAGACCAGGGGCAGCGCCCACAGGTAGGTCTGGCACGCCATCTGGTAGTCGAGTTCGTCGAACACCAAAGGCAGATCCACTCGGATCGGCAGTTCGCGGTACATCCGCACCGCCCCGAGTCGACCGGGAAGCCTGCGAACGCGCATGTCCTATCTCCTCTCCGACAGCGGGTGATCCGACCGCGCGGGACCTGAATTCACCTCGGTGGCTGTACTCATCGCAGTGCCGCCAATCCACGGCCGGTGAACAGCAGGCCGAAGCCGACGAATACGCAGACCGCGAGTATTCGGTCGTGCTCGACCATCCACTGCTTGGCCGCGCCCAACCCGGAGCGCGCGCGATCGCCCATCAGCACATACATGCCGATCGGGATCAGGAAATCGAGTGCGGCGGCGAGCAGCAGCAGGCCCGTCGCGAAGATCGATACGGCGGGGCCGGAACCGGATTGGGCGATCACACTGATGCCGGACAACATGATGAACAGATTCGGGTTGAGTACGGCGAGTACAAGTCCGGCGGCGAAAGCCCTGCGGGGGCCCGCCGATTCGAGTTCGGTGATCCACTGCGGCTTGCCGGGAGCTCGGCTGGGATGACGGAGCAGCAGTACCGCGCCGATCGCCAGGAACATCAGTCCGACCAGGAATCCGACCCAGTGCGCGACCGTCGTCGAGGTGGCGTGCGGGTCGGTGGCGCCACCGAGCAGCCCCGCCAGGCCGATCTGTAGATAGACGAGCAGGAACGCGGCGCCGAAGCTGAACGCGTTGCGCACCGCGTTGCCCGATTGCAGCAGCAGTACACAGCCGACGACGGCGGCGGGGGTGATGAACAGCCCGATCATCTCCGGAACCAATTGCCCGAACAGCTCACTCATGGCCGCCGCCTTCCGGTGAAACGAAGGCCATCGGCCGCTCCTCCCGTCGACTCCAGGTCCGAAACGAGCCGGGTTCCGACCCGGCCACCCGTCGAATTTCGCATGCCCCACCCCCGCTGACCTCACCCGTTAGGGGTGAACGGTCCGGCGCCGATCGACGCACCGCGGCTCTCGGCGGTGAATGCGGCGTCGATGTCGGTCCCCGCGCATACGATCGTGCTCGACGGCGTACCGATGAGTTCTCTCGGCCGTCGACGTCTACATGGGTGACCGACGACCCGAGGAGGAACGTGTGGACCTACCGGTGATGCCACCCGTTCGGCCGATGCTCGCCAAGACGGCGCCCTCGGTGCCACGCGAGCCAGGGCTGAGCTACGAGCCGAAATGGGACGGATTTCGCTGCATCGTGTTCCGCGACGGCGACGAGGTGGAATTGGGCTCCCGTAACGATCGCCCGTTGACCCGCTACTTTCCCGAGGTCGCCGCGTTGCTGAAGCAGGCGTTGCCCGACAGATGCGTCATCGACGGCGAGATCGTGGTCGTCACCGATCAGGGCCTCGATTTCGACACACTCCAGAACCGGCTGCATCCGGCCGCGTCCCGGGTCGCCAAACTGGCCGTGGAGACACCGGCCAGTTTCGTCGCGTTCGACCTGCTCGCCCTCGGCGACCGGGATCTGACCGAGGAGCCGTTCGCCGAGCGCAGGCGTCTGCTGGAGACGATCCTCGACACGGCGTTGGCGCGGGTGCACCTCACCCCGCTCACCCGTGATCCCGATGTCGCCCAGGATTGGTTCACCCGATTCGAGGGCGCGGGTTTCGACGGGGTGATCGCCAAATCCGACGCGGCGACCTACATGCAGGACAAGCGGATCATGCTCAAGATCAAACACGAACGCACGGCCGACTGCGTCGTCGCCGGATTCCGCTGGCACAAGGACGGCGAGGGTGTCGGTTCGCTGCTGCTCGGGCTCTTCGACGACGAGGGGCATATGCACCATGTCGGGGTCGCGAGCAGTTTCACCGCCGCCAGGCGCAAGGAGTTGGTCGACGAACTGGCGCCGCTGCGGGAGAACGCGCTCGAGAATCATCCGTGGCGGGAATGGGCGGACGCGGCGGCGCAGGCCAAGGCCGACGGCAAGATGCCGGGCGGGGTGAGCCGCTGGACCGGCGGCAAGGATCTGTCCTGGGAAGCGGTGCGCCCCGAGCTCGTCGCCGAGGTGCGCTACGAACACGTCCAGTCCGGGCGGTTGCGCCACGGCGGCAGGCTGGTGCGGTTCCGCGCCGATCGCACCCCGCGATCCTGTACCTACGCCCAGCTCGACGAGGTCGCACCGGCCGAGTTGAGCACCATCTTCGAGGAAGCGTCCACCGGATGAGCGAGTCGGTCGATATCGAGGTCGACGGCAGAACCGTCACGATCAGCAATCCGGACAAGGTCTACTTCACCAAACGCGGTGAGACGAAGCTGGATCTGGTCCGCTACTACCAGGCGGTCGCCGAACCGTTTCTCGGCGTCGTGCGCAACCGCCCGCTGTTGCTCGAACGCTATCCGGACGGCGCGTCGGGCAAGTCGTGGTTCCAGAAGCGGGTGCCGAAATCGGCGCCGGACTGGCTGCACACGGTGGAGGTCTCCACCCCCAACGGCACCACCAGCGACGCGCTGGTCGCCCACGATCTCGCGCATATCCTGTGGGCGGTCAACCAGGGCTGCCTGGGTTTCCACGTCTGGCCCAATCACGTGGACGATCTGACGATCGCCGACGAGTTGCGGATCGACCTCGATCCGTCCCCCGGCATCGCCTTCGACGATCTCCGCCGCGCCGCCGTCCGCACCCGGGAACTGTTCGGCGAACTCGGCCATCGAATCCCGCGTCAAGACCTCGGGCTCGCGTGGATTGCACATCTACGTCGCCCTCGAGCAGAAATGGGACGGCTATCAGGTACGGGCCGCGGCGGTGGCGCTCGCGCGCGAATTGGAACGACGACATCCCGAAGAGATCACGGCGCAATGGTGGAAGGAAGAACGCGGAACGCGCGTATTCGTCGACTTCAATCAGAACGCGCCGCACAAGACGGTATTCGGCGCATGGTGTGCGCGGCCCAAAGTGGGCGCTCAGGTGTCCACGCCGATCTCGTGGTCAGAACTCGACACCGTGGTCCCCGACGAACTGACCATCGCCACCGTCCCCGCCCGGTTGGCCGAATTCGGCGACCCGTGGTCGCGGCGCGCACCGCAATCGATCGAACCGCTGTTGGAGATGTCCGCACGCGATATGGCCTCGGGACTGATGGACGCGCCGTGGCCGCCGCAGTATCCGAAGATGCCCAACGAACCGCCGCGGGTGCAGCCGAGCCGGGCCAAGAAGGCGGAGTAGCCGGGTCGTGCGGACGGAGTGACTACTCCGTCCAGGCCGTCCATTTACCGCTGCGCCCGGTGCCCTCGCACACCAGCGCGCGCCCGTCGGCGGTGCGGCCGGATTTCGACACCGTCGGATCGCAGGTGGTGCCCGCGTCGAACTGGCCGGTGCCGACGTTGTACGGACCGGCCCACTGGTATTTGCCGGTGGATCCGGTCACCGCCAGGCACAGCAGCGTGCCGCCGTCCGCACTCTGGCCTATCGCTCCCACCTGCGCTTCGGCACAGCCGGTACCTTTGGTGGCCGCGATCTGCGTGGTGGCGATGACCGCGGCGGTCGGTAGCGCGTTGGGCGTGGTCGGCGCGAGCGACACCACCGTCGTAGTCGTCGCCACCGGCGACGCGTCGGCCTGCGCGGCGAAGGGCATGTCGTCCGTGCCGATCCCGTCGGCGAGCGAACCGCCGAGCACGATGAACGCGGCGACGGCCGTCACTTCGGCCAGCCCGAGCAGCACCGCCAACGTGGCCATGCCCTTGCCCTTGGGATGGCTGAAGGCGATGAGTCCGAAGATGATCGCGATGGGGAACAGTGCCAGCAACGCCGCGACGAGGGCGACGATCGCGTACGGATTGACGATCGGACGGAAGTCGCCGCCGTCGCGGTCCTCGGGCCGCACCTGCGGCCAGCGCTCCTCCTCCGGTTCGGCCCACCGCTCACGCTCGCGTTCGCGGTCCTCCCACTGCTGCACCCTTGCCATACTCACGTCCCTTTCGCGTCCAACCATTCGCGCAGGAACCTCAAGCTGCCCGAACCCCGCCTCGATAAGGTCACAGAATAGGGGCAGAACCCAACATTTGGCCCGAATTCCCGGATCAGCTGCTAGCGGATCCCCGGACGGATATCCGAAACAGACCCGGGGAGGCCGCGAGCGGACCGGCCGTAACGAACCGGCAAACTCTATTTTCGACGAATGCGGTGACGGTTGCTGAAATCGACCGACCCCGAAAGTTCGAATGGCCCGAAAAGGCGCGCGGTGCGTATTCGCATGCCGCGCATCGACGATCAGCGGCCGTTGTCGACCCGCGGCATCGTCTCGCTGACCAGAGTCGTCAGCATGTCGACCAACAGTGCGTGCACCTCGTCGCGGCGCAGCGTGCCGCGGACGATCCATTCCCGGCCCGCGACTTTCACGAGTCCACCGAACGCACGGACGAGCGCGCGCAATTGCGCACCGTGGGCCGAATCGGCCATGCCGACCATGAGCAGCATCCGTTCGGCGGCCGCGTCGTCGGCTTCGTCGAGGATCTGCTGCACCTCGGGATCGTTGCCGACGCCCTCGTGGCTGGTCACCTTGACCCACGTGTTGCCGTGTTCGGCGATGGTGTCGAGCAGCCAGTTCACGCTCGCCTCGACGCGTTCGCGCGCGGTGCCGGTCGGCACGACCATGTCGTCGATTCTCGGCAGTGTCACCATCCGGTGGACCACGGCGAGGTAGAGATCGCGTTTGTTGCCGAAATAGTGGTTGATCAGCCCGCGCGCCACTCCCGCGCGCTGGGCGAGCCCGGCCGTGGACACCGCCGCGTAGGGCCGCTCGCCGAACATGTCGATGGCGCAGGCGAGGATCTGCGCGCGGCGTTCGTCGGGTTCGAGCCTGCGCCTGCGCGGCGCGGGCTCGACGACGGCGTCCGGCGCCGCCGCCGGGTCGCGGATATCAGAGCGATCTGGCAATGAGATCCTTCATCACCTCGTTGCTGCCCGCCAGGATGCGCAGAACGCGGGCGCCGGTGTAGAGCTGCGAAATCGGATACTCCGTCATGTAGCCGTAGCCGCCGAACAGTTGCAGGCAGCGGTCGACAACGATACCGAGTTGGTCGGTGAGCCAGTACTTCGACATCGCCGCGGTCGGGATATCGAGTTCGCCGCGCAGGTGCCTGGTGATGCAATCGTCGAGAAAGGTGCGGCTGACCCGCGCCAGCGTCGCGCATTCGGCCAGTTCGAATTTGGTGTTCTGCATGGCGAACAGCGGTTTGCCGAAGGCCTCGCGGCCCTTGGTGTAATCGACGGTCAGCGCGACCGCCTTCTCCATCATCGCGACCGCGATGATGCCGGTGACCAGCCGCTCCTGGGCCAGCAACTGCATCATCTGATAGAAACCCTGGCCCTCGGCCTCGCCGAGCAGATTGGTGGCGGGCACCCGGAGACCGTCGAAGAACAGTTCGGCGGTGTCCTGGGCCTTGCCGCCGATCTTGTTCAGGATGCGACCACGCTCGAAACCCGGGGTGTCGTCGGAGACCTCGGCGAAGATGAGCGAAACGCCCGAGGCGCCTTTGGTGGGGTCGGTCTTGGCGGCGACGATGATGCCGTCGCAGAGCCAGCCGTTGGTGATGAAGATCTTCGAGCCGGTGATGACATACTCGTCGCCTTCGCGCACGGCCCTGGTCTTGATGTTCTGCAGATCCGACCCGGTGCCGGGTTCGGTCATGCCGATGGAGAGCACCATCTCACCGCCGGCCGCCTTGGGCAGCACCCGCCGCTTGAGTTCCTCGGAACCGAAATGCTGGAGGTAGGGCGCGATGATGGTGCTGTGGACCGGCAGTCCGAGCGACCCGTCGCCCGCGAAGGCCTGCTCCTCGATGATCGCGGCCTCGTGCGCGAAGGTCCCGCCGCCGCCACCGTATTCGGCCGGAACCGACGGGCAGAGCAGGCCGAGTTCGCCCGCCCGGTTGTACAGGTGACGATCCGGATGTCCCTGCGCGACGAATTTCTCCTCGTGCGGGACGACTTCCTTCTCGAAGAATGCCCGCGCGAGTTCGCGAACCGCCTCGACCTCGTCGTCACTCCATGCCGCACGTGCCATCTCGCCGATCCTTTGCCTCGCTGCCGGAACGCGGTGTCCCCACGGTCACGCGCGGGGACGACGCCACGGATCCGACCTCCGCGCCGGACCCTCGCCCTCAGATTCCACCACTATTGGCATGATGTCAACAAATCGCGGCAGAAGTCGGCGCGATCCGGATCCGGATGGGTGGGGACGCTCAGCCCGCGGGGTGGGCGAATCCGCCGATGGCGGCGAGAGTGGTCAGTATCGGGGTATCGGGATCGGCGGTGATGCCCTGCCGCCGCAGGAAACCGTCGATCATGCCCCACACGAATTCGGTGGCTTGATCCACGAATTCGGCCGTGCGTTCGGGCGCGGGCCGTCCGGCGTCACCGAGCCACAGATCGGTCACCGCCACCACGACCCCGACCACGGCGCGTGCGAGGTAGTCGATACCCGCCGGGTCGATCGGCAGCGATCGCGCGAATTCGCGAGCCTGTGTGGTGAGCCGGGCCGCGGCGGCCCGGCCGAGGTCGAATTGCAGGACCGAGCCGTCCGCCTGCTGGGTCACCTGCGCTTGGCCGAGGAAACGGAACACGTCGGGATGGGCCAGGATGCTGTCGGCGTAGCCGGTCAGCACCCGCCCGAGCGCGACGCGCGGCGGCGCGACGATGAGTGTCAGATCCCGGCCCGCGCCCGCCGACGCCGCCTTCGCCATCCGGTCGCCGATCTCGGTGTAGAGGTCGGCCTTGTCGGCGAACCTGCGGTAGAGACGCGGTTTGGTGATACCCGCCTCGCGGGCGATGTCGTCCATGCTCGGACGGGGGCCTTCCCTGTCGATCACCCGGATCGCGGCGTCGACGATCTCCTCGCGGGAAACCGTGCGCGACACGGGTCGGGCGTTGATGCGGGCCACAGCGCGAGCCTATCGTACCGGCGGTACGATCGGCGGGGTGCGAGCAGACCGGAAGCCTGTCGTTACCCGTCGAAACATTGCGGCAGATCGTTCGCACTGTCACTATCGGTGAACGTACCGGCGGTACACGCGGATGGATCGCATCCGCCGACGACAGCTCAGCGACCGAGGCGACACCGACATGAATCGACCGTTCGACACCCCCGATCCGGCGGGCACCCATCGTCCCGTTCGCACGACGACCGTGCGCGGGCACGGGGTGGACCTGGCCGTCTACGAATGGGGCAGGCGCGGTGACGAACCCCTGGTGCTGGTGCACGGACTCTCCGACACCCATCGGGTCTGGACCGACGTGGCGGTGCTGCTCGCCGACGGATTCCGGGTCATCACCTACGACGTGCGCGGACACGGACGCTCCTCGCGACCCGACGAACCGCACGGCTATCGGCTCGATCTGCTCGCCGAGGACTTCTTCGCCCTCGTCGACGCGGTCAGTCCGCATCGACCGGTGCACGTGTGCGGGCACGGCTGGGGAGCCGTACAGATCTGGGAGGCGGTCTGCGACGCGCGGGCCAACACCCGGATCGCCTCGTTCACCGCCATCGCCGGACCGAATCTCGACCACGTCGGCATCACCCTGCGCGAACTGATCCGCGATCCCGGTTACGCGGCGCAATTGCTGACCGACAGGAAGTTCTGGCGCCACAGCGCGAATTCGGCACAGATCGCGGCGCAGCGCATCGCGTTCCCGCCGCGGGTGCGCACCTGGGTCATCGAACAACTCGGCGGCATCGCCCGAGCCCACGCGACGACCGCGCCGACCTGGCGGACGGATCTGGCGACGGGCGCGCGGATCGCCTGCGTCAACCTCGCGCACCACCTGCTGCGCCCCCGGCAACGCCGTACCGCCGTGCCCGTACAACTGGTGGTCGACACCACCGACGTCTTCGTCCCGCCGTTTCTCTACTACGGCAGCGCACGCTGGGTGGATCGGCTCTGGCGCAATTCCATCCCGGCCGATCACTGGCTCCCGGTGACCGAACCACTTCTCGTCGCCGAGGCCATCGCCAATTTCGTGGAGGATCTGCTCGACGCGGACGTGCCCTACCCCGGCGCCGACGCCGCCGACCGGTAGCCGGACGAAAGCGGTGGGCGGAGGCGTTCGGCCGGGCACGCAGGGCGAATGCGACAATGGACGCGCAAACCGCCCCCGTTCACGAAGGATCGCCCCGCATTCCGATGGCCGAGAACACCATGTCGCCGCTTCCGACCGACCCGGCCATCGATCCGGATGATCTTGCCGCCTGCCTGCGTGTTCTCGAACAGGCGGGACAACTGGACAAGGAACATCCGGATTCGGTCGCGGTGCAGCGCGCCGTCGGGCACATGTTCAAGAAGCTCAAGCAGCGCAGGCGCAACGAGGCCAGGGCCGCGATCTCGGAGGCCGACCGGGCCGTGGTCGCCTCGACGGCCACCGGCTCGCCCCATCGGATCGACGACGAGACCGCGGGTATCCCGCTCACCTCGTCGACCTCGGGTGCGAGCGCGGGCACCCTGTTACGGTCGCGCCCCTGCTACATCTGCAAACAGCACTACACCAGGGTCGACGCGTTCTACCACCAGTTGTGCCCGGACTGCGCCGCCGACAGCCATGCCAAGCGCGACGCGCGAACCGATCTGTCCGGTCGACGGGCACTGCTCACCGGCGGCCGCGCCAAGATCGGCATGTACATCGCCTTGCGGTTGCTGCGCGACGGCGCGCACACCACCATCACCACCCGTTTCCCCAACGACGCCATCCGCCGCTTCGCCGCCATGGACGACAGTGCCGACTGGCTGGACCGGTTGCGCATCGTCGGCATCGACCTGCGCGATCCGGCCCAGGTGGTCGCCCTCGCCGACGATGTGGCCGCGCAGGGTCCGCTCGACATCCTGATCAACAACGCCGCCCAGACCGTGCGCCGGTCGACGGGCGCCTACAGCGCGCTGGTCGACGCGGAATCGGGTCCGCTGCCCGCGGGCGCGCTGCCGGACGTGGTCACCTTCGGCAAGACCATGCAGGCCCACCCCACCGCGCTCACCGCCTCCCTCGCGCCGACGCTCACCGCGGCCGATGTGGCGGAACTGGCGTTGGTCGCCGGGTCTGCCACCCCCGAGCGCATCGCGCGCGGCGTCGCGATCGACGCGGGCGGTCTGCTGCCCGATCTCGCGCACAGCAACAGCTGGGTGCAGACGGTCACCGAGGTGGATCCGACCGAACTGCTCGAAGTGCAGCTGTGCAATTCGGTCGCGCCGTTCATCCTGGTCTCCCGGCTGCGACCGGCGATGGCCGCGGCGGGGGCGCGCCGCAAGTACGTCGTGAACGTCTCCGCGATGGAGGGTCAGTTCTCCCGTGCGTACAAGGGGCCGGGTCACCCGCACACCAATATGGCGAAGGCCGCGCTGAACATGTTGACCCGCACCAGCGCTCGCGAGATGTTCGAGGAGGATTCGATCCTGATGACCGCGGTCGACACCGGGTGGATCACCGACGAACGTCCGCACTACACCAAGATGCGCCTGGCCGAATCGGGTTTCCACGCACCGCTGGACCTGGTCGACGGCGCGGCCCGCGTCTACGACCCGATCGTGCAGGGCGAGAACGGCAACGACCTGTTCGGCTGCTTCCTGAAGGACTACCGGACCTCGCCCTGGTGACGCCTATGCTGGTGGGATGCTGTACCGGCTGTTGGCCGACGCCACCGCGGTCCTCCATTTCGCCTTCGTCGCCTACGTGGTCGTCGGCGGTTTCCTGGCGTGGCGGTGGCCGCGCACCCTCTGGTTGCATCTGCTCGCGGTCGGGTGGGGATTCGGCACGATCCTGGTCGGCTACGACTGCCCGCTGACCCACCTGGAGGATTGGTCGCGCCGCCGCGCGGGCGAGGACGGACTGCCCTCGAGCGGGTTCATCGATCACTACCTGACCGGCGTGATCTATCCGGAGAGCGCGCTGGGACTGGTGCGCGTGCTGGTCGCCATCTGCGTCGTCACGTCCTGGGCGGGATATCTGCTGCTGCGCCGTCGGCGCGCGACCGAGGCATTGCACCGGGGTTGCCGGGCCTGACCGGCCGACTCGGGCTCCACGCTTCGGGTGGGGAACTACTACTGTCGTGGTGGTGAACGATCACGCACGGCTGGTCCACGACTACGAAGCCGGCATCGGTGTCCCCACTTCCGCCATCACCCCGGTCCCGGACCCTGGCGGTAATCTCGCTGCGACACTGCCGGTTTGGTCGTTGGCGGCCGGATCGATCGCGGCGTTGACCGCGGCGTCGAACCGCATCCGTGACGCGCACGGCCTCGCCCCCATGGCGCACCGGATCGATCCCGTGCGCATCGCCGCGGCCTTCTCCAGCGACCGACTAGTCCGCGCGAACGGCAGGCAGCCCGCCATGTTCGCCGACCTGTCCGGTTTCTTCCCCACCTTCGACGGCTGGGTGCGCACCCACGCCAACTATCCGCACCACAGAACTCGCTTACTTGCCGCGCTCGGTCTCGCGGAGAACGCGCCCATAGATCTGGCGGTAGCCCAGCTCGCCATGAGCCGGGCAACCGATGTGGAGGAGACCGCCGCCGCCTACGGCGCGATCGCGGTCCGGGTCCGTACCGAAGAGGAATGGGCGGGCACGCCCGAAGCGGAGGCGGCGGCCCACGGCCCGCTGGTCGCGATCGAAGCGCGCCACGACCGGGCGAGCAGTATCGCGCGTTCGGATGCCACCCCGTTCCAGCCCCTCCGTGGCATTCGCGTGCTCGACATGACCCGGGTCGTCGCGGGCCCGGTGGCGACGCGAACCCTGGCGCTGCTCGGCGCCGAGGTGCTGCGGGTGGATCCGCCGTTCCTGCCGGAGATTCCGTGGCAGTACGTGGATACCTGCCAGGGCAAACTCTCGACCAGGCTCGATCTGCGCGACCCGGCTTTCTACGATCTGCTGGTCTCGGCGGACGTCCTGGTGACCGGCTATCGCCCCGGCTGTCTCGAACGCGCGGGCCTGACCCCCGCGCAGCGACCGGGTCTGATCCACGGCCGGGTCTCCGCGTGGGGTGAAGGCGGTCCGTGGGGCGGACGGCGCGGATTCGACAGCATCGTGCAGGCCGCGACCGGTATCTCCATCACCGAGGGCGCGCCGTCGGTGCCGGGTACCCTGCCCGCGCAGGCACTCGACCACGCGTCCGGATATCTGCTGGCGGCGGGCATCATCGACGCGCTGGCCGCGCGCACCTACGACGGTGTCGGCCGGGATGTGCGGGTGTCGTTGGCGCGCACCGCGTCCTGGCTGCTGACCGCGCCGGGACGCACGCTCAACCATCCCCCGGCGACACCGCCCAACCCGGACGCCGTGGTCAGGCACGGCAGTTTCACCACCGCGGCGCCCGCCCTCGTCGAATATCCGGACTACGCGTGGCCCGCCCCCGACTACGGCAGGAACTACCCGTCCTGGCCGGTGCGCACGCGCTGATCGGCCGGTAGAAAACCCTTTGCGAACGGTCGCCTTCCGGCGGTGCAATGGTGACTCGCCCGTCACCGTTCCCGGAAGGAGACAGCCTCGTGGATTCCGTCTCGCCCGTGCTCACCCCGGACGGGACGCTGCCGCGTGCCGGACGCACCGAATGGGTCGGGCTCACCGTGCTCGCACTGGCCTGTCTGGTCTACGCCATGGATATGACGGTCCTGCACCTGGCCGTGCCGATGATCAGCGCCGAGCTGCATCCGAGCAGCGCGCAACTGCTCTGGGTCATCGATATCTATGGGTTCATGGTGGCGGGCCTGCTGATCACCATGGGCACCCTCGGCGACCGGATCGGCAGGCGACGGATTCTGCTGTTCGGCGCGGCGCTGTTCGCGGTGGTTTCGGTGGTCGCCGCGTTCGCGACCAGCACCGAGGTCCTCATCGCCTGTCGCGCGCTGCTGGGTATCGCCGGTGCGACGGTCGCGCCGTCCACGCTGTCGCTGATCTTCAACATGTTCCGCGACGCCAGGCAGCGGTCGATCGCGGTCGGCGTGTGGGTCGGCGCGTATTCGACCGGCGGCGCGGTGGGGCCGATCTTCGGCGGCGTACTCCTCGAACACTTCTGGTGGGGCTCGGTCTTCCTGCTCGCGGTGCCGGTGATGGTGTTGTTGCTCGTCCTCGGCCCCAGGGTGCTGCCGGAATTCCGTGATCCGGGGGCCGGGCGGCTCGATCCGCTGAGCGCGGCACTGTGCGTGGCGACGATGATCGCCGTGGTTTTCGGTATGAAGGCGATCGCGCAGGACGGTCTCGGCCTCGGCCCGGCGCTCGCGCTGGCGGGCGGCGCGCTGCTCGCGGTGGTGTTCACCCGCAGACAGCTGCGCAGTTCCGATCCCATGCTCGACCTACGGTTGTTCCGGCTCCCCACGTTCCGAATCGCACTGGTGATCAATATGATCGGGGTCTTCGTCGCGTTCGGGTATTTCCTGTTCGTCGCCCAGTACTTCCAACTCGTCCTCGGCATGAGCCCACTGGCGACCGGCCTGGTGATGGCGCCCTCGGGCCTGGGCTTCCTGATCGGTTCGCAACTGACCCCGCGCGTGATGCCGCTGGTGCGCCCCGCCTATCTCATCGGTGGCGGACTGGCGCTGACCGGCGTCGGTCTGCTGATGATGACGCGACTGAGCGCGGGCGACGGATACGGCCTCGCGCTGGCGGCGTCGGTGGTCTGTTCGCTCGGACTGGCACCGGTTTTCGGCATCACCACCGAGATGATCGTGGGGTCGGCGCCGCCCGAACAGGCGGGCGCGGCGTCGGGCGTCTCGGAGACCGGGGCCGAACTCGGTGGCGCACTGGGAATCTCGATCCTCGGCAGCGTCAGCATCGCGATCTACCGCGGTGACCTCGCCACGACGCTGCCCGCCGGACTGTCCGAGGACGACGTCCACTCGGTCCGTGACACGCTCGGCGCGGCCGCGCGGGTCGCGTCGGAACTGCCGGGTGACCTCGGTGACGCGGTCCTCGGCGCGGCGCGCACGGCCTACCTGCACGGCGTCCACATCACCGCGGCCATCGCTGGTATCGCCTCGCTCGTCATCGCGGTGGTGGCCCTGCGGCAACTGTGGAATGTGCCGGTCCTCGATACCGGCGAGCAGGCCGGGGACCGCGACGATTAGGGCGTCGCGGTCCCGGCGACGGCGTGGAACGCCTCGACCAGTCGCCCGCCGCCGGGGACCGCGCCGCCGGGGTCGATGATCCACAGCACCGAGAATCCCTGTGTGATCGCGAAATACAGTTCCGCGACGGCGTCGGCCTGCGTGGCGTCGAGTTCGGGATGGGTTTCGCGAAGGGCGGTGGCGATATCGGCGTACGCGCCCGCCAGGTTGTCGGACATGAACGACTGTGGCCGGTCCGACCGCGCGACGCGCAGCAGGTTCTCCATACTCGCCAACATGCCCTCGCGATGTTCGGCGAAGATCGCGGGCAGACCGTCGACCATCGCCGCGAACGTCTCGGTCATCGGCAGGTCGGCGGTGGTGCGGATCAACGCGTCCATGGCGTCGCCGATGCCGGTGCCCAGCGCCTCGGCCAGTGCCTCGGTGATGAGCCGTTCCTTGGAGCCGAAGTGGTAGCCGATGGCGGCGAGGCTGACGCCCGCCGCCGCGGCGATATCGCGCGCGGTGGTCTTGGCGACGCCGCGTTCCATGATCGCCTTGCGCGCTCCCGCCAGCAGGTCTTCCCGGTTGCCCATCCCCACAGCCTACAACACGTCTTAGACATATGTACCAGACGTATGTCCTAACACTGGCGACGCCACCGGGCCGGGTTGTCCGGACGGTCGCTAGTCTCGTGCTGTGCGAGCGCGGATCATCCTGGACGTCGACACCGGCATCGACGACTCACTGGCCCTGCTGTACCTGCTGGCCTCCCCCGATGCCGAGATCGCCGGAATCGCCGCCACCGCGGGCAACGTTCCCGCCGACCGGGTGGCCGCGAACAATCTGGCGTGGCTGGACGTGTGCGGAGCCCCCGACATCGAAGTGGCGCTCGGCGCGCCGGAACCGCTGGCGATTCCGCTGCGAACCACCGAGGACACCCACGGTCCGCAGGGCATCGGCTACGCCGAACTTCCCGAATCGACGCGATCGCTCTCGGACCGCTCCGCCGCGCGGATGTGGGTCGAGCTCGCCAGGGCGCATCCGGGCGAGCTCATCGGACTGTGCACCGGCCCGTTGACCAATCTCGCGCTGGCGCTGCGGATCGAACCCGAACTCCCGACCCTGCTGCGACGACTCGTCGTGATGGGCGGCGCGTTCAACCATCCGGGCAACACCACGCCGACCAACGAATGGAATGTGCACGTCGACCCCGAGGCCGCCAAGGAGGTGTTCGACGCCTTCTCCTCGGCTCCCGCCGATCGCAGGCCCATCATCTGCGCCCTCGACATCACCGAAACCATCGAGATGTTCCCCGAGCATCTGCGCAGGCTCGCGGAGCGGGCGGGATGCCCTCCTGACCGACCCGTCTCGGCGCACGATCCGGACGGACTGCGCTCCACCTCGCCGAATCCGGTGGTGCGCCACATCGATGACGCGGTGCGGTTCTATTTCGAATTCCACCGTCATCACGACCAGGGGTACCTCGCGCACATGCACGATCCGTTCGCGGCCGCGGTGGCCATCGATCCCGCACTCGCGGTGCTGCGGCCCGCGACGGTGGACGTCGAACTGACCGGAACACTCACCAGGGCGACCACGGTCGCCGACTGGGCGGGGATGTGGGGCAGGCAACCCAACGCCGACATCGTGATCGGCACCGATCCGGTGGTCTTCTTCGATCGGCTGATCACCCGGGTCGGCGATTTCGCGCGGGCGGTGCATCCGCCCGCACGCCAGGAGGTGTCATGACCGGCCACGACGACAACGCCTATCTCGCCGATTTCCGCTCCCGGCTCGAGCTGCCCGGCATCATCGACGTCCACACCCATTTCATGCCCGAACAGGTACTGCGCAAGGTGTGGGCGTATTTCGACGCGGTGGGTCCGATGACGGGCAAGGACTGGCCTATCACCTATCGCGACGACGAACAGGTGCGCCTGAAGACCCTGCGCGACTTCGGCGTTCGCGCCTTCACCGCGCTGGTGTACCCGCACAAATCCGCGATGGCGGCGTGGCTCAACGAGTGGACCGCCGAATTCGCGCGACGGACACCGGACTGCCTGCACACCGCGACCTTCTATCCCGAGCCGGGCGCACCGGAATACGTGCGGACCGCGATCGACCGGGGCGCGCGGGTTTTCAAGGTGCACATCCAGGTCGGCGACTTCGCCCCGAACGATCCCCTGCTCGACCCGGTGTGGGGTCTGCTGGAGGACAGCGGAATTCCCGCGCTCGTGCACTGCGGTTCCGGCCCCGCTCCCGGCACCTACACCGGACCCGGACCCATCGCCGCGCTGTTGCGGCGCTTCCCGCGCCTGCGATTGATCGTCGCCCACATGGGCACCCCCGAATATTCCGAATTCCTGGACCTGGCACAGGAATACGTGGGCGTCCACCTCGACACCACGATGGTCTGGACCGACTTCAGCGAAGCGGACGCCCCCTACCCGGTCACCGAACGGGGACGGTTGCACGACCTGGGCGAGCGCATCCTCTTCGGCAGCGACTTCCCGAATATTCCGTATCCGTACGGACATTCGGTGTACGCGCTGGAACGGCTGGAGCTGGGCGAGGACTGGCTGCGGCAGGTCTGCTACCGGAACGCGGCGCGATTGTTCGACGTGGGCTGAGCACGCTTCACCCGGTGCCCGCCGGTTCCTGGACACCGCGTCGCGACAGCCCGCTGGCGCGCAGCACCCGGCGAGCGATGGCGGCGCGAATGGATTCGTCGGTGCCGATGACGCGCACGTGGCGCCGCGCCCTGGTGATCGCCGTATAGAGCAGTTCCCTGGTCAGCAGGGTGGATTCCGGTTCGGGCAGGACCACCGAGACCGTGTCGTACTGGCTGCCCTGGCTGCGATGGATGGTCATCGCGAATACCGTGACCACGGAGGGGAACTGGGTGGGATGCACCAGGTAGGGGGTGCTGCCGCGTTGCAGTGCCGCCCGCAGCGATCCGTCGGGCAGCCGCACGATGACACCGGTGTCGCCGTTGTAGATACGGGCCTCGTGGTCGTTGGCGGTGACCAGCAGCGGCTGGCCGGGATACCAGGGCGCGAGCGCGGATTCGGGACCCGCACCGCCCGCGGCGGCCCATTCCGCCGCCATCCGGTCCCACCGTTCGACGCCGAACGGTCCCTGCCGGTGCGCGCACAGCAGCCGATGCGATTCCAGCGCGGTCAGCGCGCCCGCCGCGTCGCCCTCGAGCGCCGCCGAGGTCACCGCGGCGGCCGCGGCGACGACGTCGGCGCGGACGGCCCTGGTCTGATCGGGAGCGCACAGCGACAGTTCGGGTCCGCCCGCGCGCAGTAGTTCCAGGGCGGTGTCGGCGTCGCCAGCCCGGACCGCGACGGCGAGTTCGGCGATCCTGCCGCCGAATCGGCGACCGCGCGTCAACCGGACGATGCCACCGCGCAATCGGGTCCGCTCCAGCGTCGACAGCGCCTCCGCGTCGCGATCACCGTCGGTCGCCTGGCCGCCCAGGATGCGGTCCAGGATCGGATTGGGTTCGCCGACAACCGGTCCCGCGACGAGATCGGCCAGGACCGCGCCCGCGTCCACCGAGGCCAGCTGATCGGGATCACCGACAAGCACCACCCTCGTGTCGGGGCGCAGCGCGGCGAGCAGACTCGCCATCATGGTCAGCGAGACCATCGAGGTCTCGTCCACCACGATCACGTCGTAGGGCAGCCGATTGAACTCGTGGTAGCGGAACCGGGCGGTGCGGCCACGCTGCCAGCCGAGCAGGCGGTGCAGGGTGGCCGCGGTGAGTTCGGGCAGACCGAGTTCGCCCGCCTGTTCACGCACCGCCTCCTGCAATCGGGCCGCGGCCTTACCCGTGGGCGCGGCCAGGGCGATGCGCAGTGCGGGGGCCTTCGGATCGGCCTTGCGGTGCGCGTCGAGCAAGGCCAGGATGCGCGCGATGGTGTGAGTCTTCCCGGTGCCGGGACCGCCCGCGACCACCGTGGTCCAGTGCGTGGCCGCCAATGCGGCGGCCAGCCGCTGACGATCGGTCGCGATGCCGTGCGGACCGTCGAAGAGCCGATCCAGTTCCGCGCGCACGATATCGGGATCGACGACCGGATGGTGGGCGGCCCGTTCGGTGAGCACCAGGCGGATCGTCTGCTCCTGCTGGAAATACCTGTCCAGATACAGCAGCGGTCCCGCGTCGGAACCGGCCTCGGCCGCGACGACCCGCAGCGGGGTGAGCGGCCCGCCCGAGCCGCCGACGACCAGCGGACTCACCCGCAACGCCGCGACCACCGCCTCGATATCGGGCCACGGCAACGCGGTCGGATCGATACCGGCCGTCTCGCGGTCCTCGTCGGCGTCGACACCGATATCGCGCATGCGGTAGAGCTCGAGGCATACCGATCCCGAGCGCACCGCCCGCACCGCCAGCGCGGCCGCGAAGAGCACCTCCTCGGACGATTCGCGCCCGAGCCTGCCCAACCGCAGCGCGACGTGCACGTCCGCCGCCGACAGCACGCCCGCCTCGTTGAATATTCGCAGCAGACCGGTGCCGCGCTGGGCCACCTGGATCGATGTCACCGGCGCACCGGAACCTTCCGTATCGCGGTGGTTCCGCCGGACTCCGACACCCGGATCCGCCGCAGCCGCACCTCGGCCACCGCGCTCACGAGATCTCCCCCGCGAGCAGATCCGACAGCGCCAGGATCAACGCGGGCGGGGGATCCCAGTCGAAGACGCCGCATCCGGGCGGGGTCGCCGGGCCGATCATGCCGCGCACGAACAGGTAGGCGCAGCCGCCCAGATGCCGCTCGGGATCGTAGCCGGGCAACCGCCAGCGCAGATACCGGTGCAGGGCCACCGAATACAGCAGCGCCTGGAGCGGATAGTGCGAGCGCAGCATCTCCGCCGCCATGCGTTCGCGCGTGTAATGATCGACGGTCAGGTCGCCGGTGCCGAGCCGGTTGGTCTTGTAGTCGACGACGACGAAACGAGGTGCCGCGCCGTCGGTGACACGCAGGACCGCGTCGATACTGCCGGTGAGATAGCCGCGCAGCGGGGTGTCCTCCAGGGTTTCCACCTGGTCGGCGTAGGTGTGGAAGATGTCGTCGGCGCCGAGATGCGCGCGCAGCAGATCCGCGATCCGGCGCAGCGTGGAAGGGCGCGTCGCGAGCACGTCGCCACCGGCCAGCGGCAGTTCGAAATCGAGTTCGGCGAGTCGGTCGCGACCGGCGAAATCGGCGAGCGCGCCGCATCCGAGCGGCGTGCGCAGCACCGCGACCAGCGCGGCGCCCAGCAGTTCCGGATCGAAATCGGCCATCGACTCCTCGACAGCGTCACGGCACCGGGCATGTACTTCGGCGTCGAGATCTGCGGCGTCGGTGTCGACACGTTCGAGGACCGAATGCACCAGGGTGCCGAATTCCGCGCCGTAGGGCAGCGCGTTCATCAGCGACGACGCCCCGGCGACCGGCTCGTCCTCGAGGATCGGCGCGTCGGCGGGTTCGTCGCCGGGTCCGCGTTCGTCCTCGGGCTCGCTGTCGGTCACGAATTCGTGGGCGCCCGCGGTCAACGCCGAGTAGGAGGTGCGCCGCCAATGCTGATCCAGGACGCGGTCGAACCGCGCCGCCGCCAGTTCACCGGTCGCGGCCTCGGTGCGCACCCGCCGGATCTCGACGGAGTCGGTGGCCCGCACCGCGGTCACCGACACGGCGTCGGCGGCCGTGGCCGCCCAGGCCGACAGTGTCTGCGCGGCCACGGCGTCGGCGGGTACCGTCGCCCGGTTCGGCACCGTGTCGCCGCCGTCGGGCCTGCCGAAGATCATGCGGTGCAGCGGGGCCGCCGCGGTGGTGGCCGCGGGCGCCCACCAGGCGACGACCTGACATTCGGCCCTGGTCAGCGCCACATACAGCAGACGCAGTTCCTCGCCCGCCTCCTCGGCCTCGGCACGTTGCCTGCGCTCGGCGTATCCGGCGGCGTCCGGTCCGCCGACGTCGAGTACCCGCGCGCCGTCCTCGTCGTGGAACAGCAGCGTGGCCGGATACGGATTCTTCGCGCTGTCCCACGCGAAAGGCAGGTAGACGAGCGGGAATTCGAGTCCCTTGCTGGCGTGCACCGTCGCGATCTGGACCGCGGCGGCGTCACGGTCGAGGCGACGGCTGCGGTCGGCGACGCTGCCGGAGGCCGGATCGCGCACCCGGTCGCCGAGCCACCGGGTCAGCGCGGTGAGCCCGAAGCCCTCGGTGAGCGCGACCTGGTCGAGCAGTTGCGCGATATGGCGCAGGTCGGTCAGTTGCCGTTCACCGTTCTCGACGGTCAGCAATCGGGACGCGAGATTCGCTTCCGCGGACAGTTTCTCGAAGACCGCCGCGAATCCGGCCCGGGCGAAGAGCCGGGACGCGTCGCGCAACTGGGCGCTCACGCGGCCGACCAGATCGGCTCCGCCGCTGTCGATTTCGACGGCGCTCACCCCGAGGATCGGGGTGCAGGCGGCCAGTCGGACACGGTCGGATCGGTGCGGTTGTTCCAGCGCACGCAACAGCCACAGCCAGTCGGTGGCGCTGGGGGTGGCGAAGACGCTGGTGCCGCCCGCAAGGACCGAGGCGACTCCGACGCGGTCCAAAGCCGCGCGCACGACGTCGATCTGGGAGCGGGTGCGAACCAGGACAGCGATATCGCCGGGGCCGATCGGGCGGCTCGCCGTCGCGGCGGTGTCGGGCGGAGTCGCCGCGGAATCGGTTGCGACGCCCGCGTCGATGCGCGATCCCGATTCGAGCACTTGGACGATATCGGCGGCCAGATCGTCGGCGACCCGAGCGCGCTGCCGACCGACCACGGGGAAACCGGATTTGTTCAGCGGACCCGCGCCCGTGCGCGGCAGGCATCGCACCCGCAGCGGGGTGAGGAGTTCGGCGGGACCTGTCAATCGAGTCCACGGCCGGGTCGCGGCGACCGGATACACCGAGATGTCGTGATGGCCCAGTGCCGCACCGCCGTAGAGGTGGTCGAGCGCGGCGAGCAGTCCGGCGTCGCTGCGCCAGTTGGTGGTGAGGCCGAGGCGGCTGTCGGCGTGGGCGACGGCGTCGAGATAACTCAGCACCTCCGCACCCCGGAAGGCGTAGATGGCCTGTTTCGGATCCCCGACCAGGACCATGGTGGTGTGGCCGTGGAAGGACCGGCGCAGGATGTCCCATTGCAGTGGATCGGTGTCCTGGAACTCGTCCACCAGGGCCACCCGGTAGCGGTCCCTGATCCGGGCACACGCACGTTCGCCGTGCGCCGGGTCGGCGAGCACGTCGTGCAGCAGTACGAGCAGATCGTCGAAATCGCGCAGTCCGGCCAACCGTTTGCGCCGCTCGGTCTCGGCGCGCACCGCGGCCACGAACGCGGCCCGCTCGCCGATCCGGCCCTCGTCCCTGGGGATCAGCGCGGCGTGGCGGTCACCCACGGCGGCGAGCGCGAGGGTGTGCGCGTCGGAGAGCGGGAACGGCGGTTCGGTCCGGGCGTACCGGTGCAGGTAGAGGTCGTCGGCGACGGTGCGGACGAGTTCGTCGACGGTGTCGACCAGTCGCGCGCCGGGATCGTGCTCACCCGCCAGGCCGAGTTCGTCGAGCATGCGCTGACAGAAGCTGTGGGTGGTCACGATGGTGCCCGCGTCGAACTCGGACAGGGCGACCAGCAGCCGGGCCCGCCTGCGCCACACCTGCTCGGCGTCGACCTGCGCCAGATGCCGAACGAGTCCGTCGTCGCAGGTACGGGCGGTCTCGGGATCGGCCAGTGCCGCCGCGACCGCGACGAACCGATCCCTGGCGCGTTCCCGCAGTTCCTGGGTCGCCGCGCGACTGAAGGTGACGAGCAGCAACTGCGAGATATCGATGCCGATCTCGGCGACGTAGCGCACCGCGAGTCCGACGATCGCGTGGGTTTTACCGGTACCCGCGCTCGCCTCCAGCACGGTGGTTCCGGTGGGCAACGGCCCGAAGGGATCGAACGATTCCGCCGACTTCACGGCCCCCGGCACCGGCAACGCGAGATCCGCGTCCTGCACCGTCATTCCGGATCCCTGCTTCCACCGTCTACCGACCGCCCCCGAACACTCCCCCGCGCCGCGCACAGCCTACTGCGCATGGGCCGCCACCCACGGGAACCTGCCCGCGCGTCGCGGCGCTCGATACCGGCGCCCGGCGGGGCCGTACCGCCGCGCGTGTCCGTTCGGCCCTGCCGTGTCGTGCCGTCGGGCCCGGTCACGGGCTGCCCTGGATCTCGGCGGCCAGCAACGGGGCCCACAGGCGGCGGGCGAGCGCGCCGAAGCGGGTGCTCTCGGCGGTTTCGCCCGCGGGGGCGGGGACGGCGGTCAGGTCGTCCAGGTGCGGGGCCGCGCCCCAGATGTAGCGCAGGTGGCGGTCGGTATGATCGCCGAATTTACCCGGACCGTTGGCACCGCCGTTGAATTCGCGTTCGGCGGCGGCGAACGACTCTTCGGTGCTCGCACCGCGGAAGCGACGTTCGGCGTACGCGGCGGTGGCTGTGGGCGCGATCGGCAGCGGTTCGGTCAGCCCGGCGTCGCGCAGTCTGACGATTTCCCGCAGGATCTCCACCGCGGCGGGCGCGGTCGGCGCGGTGAGCGCGGAACGCCATGCGGGACGGCTGAACTGGCCTCGTCCGGTGGTGATCGCCTGCCAGGTGCGGTCCTCGGTCGCGGCGAGCGCGAGCACCGAAACCCACGCGGTGATCCGATGTTTGGGGGCGAGGCGCGAATAGGTGGTGCGCACCAGGGTTTCCCCGCGCACCTCGGGCACCGTTCCGGTCAGCCTGCGTCCCTTGCCCAGATCGATCGCGATATCCACCGCCCGCGCGGGAACCTGGTAGTCGGCGGCCGACGCACGCACCAATTTGTCGACCGTGCGCTCGATCTCGTCGAGTACGGCCGCGCCGAGCGCGAACGGCGGGATGACCCCGCGCCGCCATTCCGCGGCCCGAAGACCGGCGGGATCGGCGCCGGTCAGCCGGGCGTTCAGCATACGTTCGCCCAGTTCCCATTTCGCCAGGCCGTCCAATTCGATCGGAAGGCGATCGGCGATGTCCTCCTGGTGTTCGGGTACCCGCAGGCCGAGCCGTTGCCACAGGAACGCGCGGATCGGGTGTTCGACGAACGACACCAGATCGGCCAGCGCCACGTCACCGAGCTCGGGGGTCGGCAACGGGTCGGGGAGAAATGCCGGGCGCGGGTGGGCGGGGCGGTCGGCCGCCCGCGCGCCCGCCAGCGCGACCGCGTCGAAACTGAACGGGCGGTCGGCGCGGAAGTTGCGGCGGTCGAAACTCTGGAGCGGATGGCGGATCGCGACCTCGGACAGGTCGCCGCCGAGATAGCCGCGCAGCACGTCCAGCAGTTCGGCCACCGGAATCGCCGGCGGCCGTGGCGCGCCGCTGACCGGATCGGCGCCGGTGTGCAACAGCAGCAACTTCTCCCGCGCCGCCGTGATCGCGTCGAGCAGTAGTTGCCGGTCCTCGCTGCGGGCATCCCGTTCCCCCGGCAGCGGGTCGCGGGCGAGGACATCGTCGCCGTCCACCCCGCCCGCACGCGGGAACACGTCGTCGTCCAGGCCGAGCAGCACCACCACCCGGTGCGGCACCGACCGCATCGGGACCATGGTGCAGACGGTGAGTTCGCCGGTGCGGAAATTCGCGCGGGTCGGCCGGGCCGCGAGCCGCCCGGCCAGCAGCACGCCGACATCGGGCAGCCGCAGCGACACGTCGCCCGCGTGTTCGGTGGCTGCGGCGAGTTCGCGCCTGGCCTCGGCCCGGACCCACGCCTGACTCTCCGGCACGTCGGTGAGCAGGTCGAGCGCGCGGCCCAGCGCCGCGGCCCATTCGTGCGCGGGCCTGGGCCCGCGCAGATCACGCAGACAGACCGCGAGCCGGTCGATGAATTCCGCGAAGCGGCCCGCCAGATCGACGTCGTTGCTGTCGACATCACCCAGCGGCAGGGCCAGATCCAGCCAGTCGTCGGTGCTCTCGTCGGCGGTGACGCCGAGCAGGATCCGGTCCACCGCGCCGTTGAGGGTGTTCTGCCCGAAATCCGCGAGACCGAACGCCTGGCGCTGTCGCTGCCCGATCCCCCACCTGGCACCGGATTCGGCCGCCCACTCGCGCAGCCGCTCGATCCCGTCGTCATCGAATCCGCAACGCCTGCGCACGGTTTCCGACGACGCCAGATCCAGCACCTGGGTGACCGTCACCCGCCCGTCGGCGAGTTCGAGCAGGACCGCGATCACCGAGAGCAGTGGATTGGTGACACCGCGCCCGCGATCGGCGAGCCGCACCCGCAGCAGCTGCGCCGGATGCGCGGCGTCGGGATCCCCCGACCCCGCCGACCGGGCCCCGAAGGCCGCCCTGACCAGTGGCGCGTAGACCTCCACCTCGGGGCACATGATCAGCACATCGCGCGGTTCGAGCGTCGGATCGGCGGCGAACAGTCCGAGCAACGCTTCCCGCAGCACCTCCACCTGCCGCGTCGGGCCGTGGCAGGCGTGGATGCGCAGGCTGTCGTCCGCGCTGTCGCGGACACTCGGCGGCCACCGGTCGTCACGGATATCGTCCTGCACCGCGGCCAGCAGGGTCGGCGCGGGCCGGGAAGGCTCTGCGGGCACCGCACCGCCGAGGTATTCGTCGGAGCCGGTGACGCCGGACAGGCGCTGCTGCAATTCGCGTACATCGCGACCGAGGGCCGAGAGCAACGGGTGACGCACCGAGGTCGCGGAGGTGTCGGCGGCGCGTGTGGTGGCGACGGGCGACCCGTCGAGAGCCGACCACATGGCCCGGCTCGGGTGCGCGAGCCACACGTGCACGTCCCGCACGGCCGCGACGGCGTCGAGTACCGCGAGCTGGTCGGCGGGCAATCGGGTCACCCCGAACAGCGAGATCCGTTGCGGCAGTTCGACCAGACCGGGTTCCGCGCGCAGCCGGTCGCACGCGGGGGCGAGCCGTTCGGCCGGACTCGGCGCACCGGACTCGGCCCGCAACCGCCGCCACAGCTCGGGCTGCCACAGCAGATCCGACGGCACCGGCCTGCCCGCGCCGTCGGTGTCCGATCCCGCCGCCCATTCGGCGATCATGGCCGGACGCTGGGCGGCGTAACTCTCGAAGAGCCCGCACAGATGGGCGGCGGTGGAGTAGCGCCTGCCCGCGCGATGGTCGGCGCCCGCCGGGTCGGCGACACCGAGGTGACGCGACAGGACCGCGGCCCACGGCTCGGACACGGCCGCGTCGATCACCCGCAGCATCGCCCACACCAGGCGCTCGCGCGCCCACGGATCGTCCTCGGGACGGATACCGCCCGCGGCCGCGAGCGCCGAGGTCACCAGCGTCGACGGCGAGGGGAAAGCGATATTCGCGGCGACACCGTCGCGGGCGGCACCGCCCGGGGTGACCCCGAGCACCGCCGACAGACGTTGCGTCAGCCACCGTTCCACGCCTTTGGCGGGCACCGCGACCACCTCGGCGGCGAACGGATCCGCGAGCGGCGTCGCCAGCAGCGCGGCGAGCCCGTCCGCCAGGGCGTCGGCGCGCTCGGCCCGGTGGATGTGCAGCGGCATTGGTCGTTTATACGCCAGCGACCATCGCGCAACCGAGGCGCCCCGTCCGGCGCGAAGTGACATGAGCCACAGGTGAACGCGCCACTCGGCCGTGTCGCACGAAGCCCGTCGACCCGTATGCGACAGTGCTGCCCCGGGGAGGAACGGCAGAGCTGGATCGAAAGGCTGGTTTCGCGTTTCATGGAGACGAGGGTGATTCCCTTGGTGCCCCGAGGTGGTTTCACGGTGCGCCGGATCGGTGACCGGTGGGAACTGGTCAACTCGGGTTTCTACGGCCGCGGCGTCGTCGTGAACAGTTGGCCGCGCGAGCGCCACGCGGAGGCCTTCGCGCACTGCTACCGTCTCAACGGTCGCACCGTCGAGGAATTGCTCGCCGCGTTCCGGTGAACCCGCCGCCGCGAAACCGCGGCGGCGAAAACCACTGCGGTGCAATGCGCGACGATCTCCGGTAGCACAGCGGGCGAACTAGCTCAAGACGTGCGTCCGGAGCGCCGATGTGCCATTGTGAACCCTCGTGCGTTACCCCTCGACCGTCACCCGGACACCGTCCCGCGTGGCCGCATCCGCCTGTGTCCTCGCCACCGCCGCGATCCTGCTGTCGAGCGCGCCCGCGCTGATTCCCGCTTCGGGACTATCCAGAGCCCAGGCGGCGCCGCTCACCCCCGTGCGCGGCTGCCTGGCGGGATTCGACTGCGATATGAGTTCACGGATCGACGCGGCGGACAACTACCTGCGCACCCGGCCCGGTGTCACCGGATACGTGCTGCGCGATCGGGTCAGCGGCGGGGTGTACGCGAACGAGAGCGCCGAGAACGCCGTCTGGACCGCGTCGACGATCAAATTGGCCATCGCGGTCGATCTGCTCAATCGTGCCAGGGTCGGCGCGATCACACTGGGCCCCGACGATCGCGGCCTGATGGAATCCATGCTCGCGACCTCGAACGACCGGGCCACCGATGTGCTGTGGAACAAGTACGCCGGTCTGGACCGGATGGCGTTCAACAACGCGTTCCGCGCCAACGGCATGTCCTCGCTGGTCCCGCAACCGACCAATACCGCGCTGTTCCCGGACTGGTCGTTCCAGAAATGTACGGCGGCCGATCTGGACCGGCTGATGGACTACGTGCTCAACCGCATGCACCCCGACGACAAGAACTACCTGCTCGACCGCATGCGCGCGGTGGACTACAACCAGCACTGGGGTGTCTGGGGCGCGGGCGCGCGGATGCGTCCCGGCCTCAAGAACGGCTGGTCGGCCGAACAGGGCGGCTGGGTGGTCAACTCGGTCGGGTTCGCCGGACCCGGTGAGCGCTACACCCTCGCCATCATGAGTTCGCTCGGCGGCGACGGCGGCTACACCGAGGGCGCCGACACCGACACCAAGGTCGCGGAGTTGCTGCTCTCGGGCCGCTGACTCCTCCCGGAACCGGGGTTTCCGCCTGAATTCGGGCCGTGCGCGCGTCCTCGCCACGCGCGGCCCGATTCGTGAGGTCAGCCGGGCGCGCGGTTCACCGTGGACGCCCGCCGCCGGTGAGTTCGGCCCGAAACCGAAGATCACGAACCGGGTGCTCGTCGTGCCGGTCGGATTCGAGCCGACTACCGTTGGTCGGGTCAAGGAATACGTCCGCCGGGGAAGAGCCCCAGGTCTGTCTAGGAGCACGACGATGAGCACACAGGATGTCGAGACCCGACGTCACCGGGTGGTGGTGATCGGATCGGGATTCGGTGGCCTGTTCGGCACCAAACATCTCAAGCGCGCCGACGTCGACGTCACCCTGATTTCCAAGACTTCCACTCATCTGTTCCAGCCGTTGCTCTACCAGGTCGCCACCGGCATCCTGTCCGTCGGTGAGATCGCGCCCGCGACGCGGCTGGTGCTGCGCAAGCAGAAGAACTCGCGCGTGCTGCTCGGTGACGTGATCGATATCGATCTCGAATCCAGGACAGTCACGTCGCGGATGCTGAACCAGAACACCGTCACCCCCTTCGACAGCTTGATCGTCGCCACCGGCGCGCAGCAGTCGTATTTCGGCAACGACCGCTTCGCCACCTACGCCCCCGGCATGAAGACCATCGATGACGCGCTCGAACTGCGCGCGCGCATTCTCGGCGCGTTCGAGGGCGCCGAACTGGCCACCACGCAGGAGATGCGCGACCGCCTGCTCACCTTCGTGGTGATCGGCGCGGGCCCGACCGGCGTGGAATTGGCCGGGCAGATCGCCGAACTGTCCGACCGCACGCTGGAGGGCACTTTCCACAATATCGATCCGCGTGACGCGCGGGTCGTCCTCATCGAGGGCGCGGGCGCGGTACTCGGTCCGATGGGACCGAAACTCGGCGGCAAGGCGCAGCGGCGACTGGAGAAGATGGGCGTCGAGATCCAACTCAACGCCATGGTCACCGATATCGACGCGCACGGCGTCACGGTGAAGGACGCCGACGGCACGATCCGCCGCATCGAATCCTCGTGCAAGGTGTGGTCGGCGGGTGTGCAGGGCAGTCCGCTCGGCAAGATGCTCGCCGAGCGCTCCGACGGCACCGCGACCGATCGCGCCGGACGCGTCATCGTGGAGCCCGACCTCACCATCAAGGGCCATCCGAACGTCTTCGTGGTCGGTGACCTGATGTCGGTGCCGGATGTGCCGGGCCAGGCCCAGGGCGCGATCCAGGGCGCCACCTACGCGGCCAAGCAGATCAAGGCGGGCCTGAAAGGCCAAGCGCCGCAGGATCGTAAGCCGTTCAAGTACTTCAACAAGGGCAGTATGGCGACGGTGTCGCGTTTCAGCGCCGTCTGCCAGATCGGCAAGCTCGAATTCGGCGGGTTCATCGCGTGGCTGGCGTGGCTGGCGCTACACCTGTACTACCTGGTCGGATACCGCAGCCGCATCGTGACCGTCATCCAGTGGTTCGTGACGTTCCTCGGCCGCAGCAGGGGCCAGATGGCCGCCACCGAGCAGTGGGTTTTCGCCCGGCTCGCGGTCGAAGCGGTCCAGGCCGATCAGGAGGACGCCGACGAACTCGCGGCGGCACTGGGTGCGCCGCCCGCCGAGAACGGGCGTCTCGCGACCGAGAAGGCCGCCGACCGCCGAGCGGGCTGACGGTCACAGGTACCGAACAGGGTGGGCGTCGGCGAGTATGCCGGATCCCACCCTGTGCTCGTTCGGCGACGCACCCGCCGGTCGCGGCAGCGACCTGGGCGCGCGAACGGCGCCCGAACTGCCGCGCGGCCCCGCTCCGAGCCCCACGAGCGAACCGGTCACACCTCCAGTTCCTCCTCGATGCCCTTGAGACGGTGGCGCGCCAGCGCGAGGTTCGCCCGGCTGCGGTCGAGTGCGAGGTAGAGGAACAGACCCTTGGATTTGCGGCCGGTCATCGGCCGGATGATGTGGTACTGGGCGGACAGCGTGATCAGCATGTCCTCGATGTCCTCGTTGAGCCCGAGCTGTTCTATGGTGCGCATCTTCGCCCGCACCACCTCGGTGTTGCCCGCACTGGCGACCTGGAGGTCGAGGGCCTTGGAGCTGCCCAGCGTGCCGAGCGCCATACCGCTGTTGTAGTCGACGACCGCGGCGCCGAGCGCACCGTCGATCACCATCATGTTCTTCAATGACAGATCCATATTGGACATGCCGATTCCTTTCTCATACTTCGGTATTCGTTACCTGAACTTTTCGGGAATCGTTGGACGCGGCCGCCAGATGGTCCGCGATCGTGCGCGCGACGGGGCGCGACTCGAGGTGAAGCCTGCCGACATTGGCATCCGGTCCGGCGAGCACGGTCAGTGAGGTCCAACCGGCCGCGTAGACGACGACGTGGCCTTCGGTGCCGCGCACCACGACCTCGTGGAATCCACCGCCGTGCGCGGTGGTCGCCAGCCGGTAGGACAGGGCGAGCTGGGACGCGGACAGCGCGGCCATCCCATTGGGTTCGATATTCTCGGGCAGGTCGTGCGCGATCAACAGACCGTCGCTCGACGCGACCAGCGCGCCGGTCAATTGCGGTACCCGCTCGCGCAATGCCTTCAGTTCTCCCAGCACCACCGAATTCGGATCGGGTTCGGGCACCGCCACCTTGGTCAACCTTCCCATCAGATCGCCGAGCAGTCTTCTCCGCGCGGTCACGCAAGCTCCTCCAACGCCGCGAGAATGCGGGTCAGCACGTCGCGGTCGACCGGTTCCCACCGGTCGCGAACGGATTCCGGCACCGCGGAGCGCACACGGCGCCGCGGCAGCGGAGTGGTCATGACACCCCCCGGGGCGACCGCCACCTGGCCCGCGATCACCCGCTCGGTGTTCCAGCGCGTCTCGTCGGTCGGCGCGGCGTCGGTGAGCGCGGTATCGGGCGGCGCAGCGTCTGTCAGCGCCTCTTCGATCGGCGCAGCGTCGGGGAGCACGGCGCCGGGACGCACGTCGGCGGCTCGTAAGCCGTCTGCGAACTCGACCGCCCGATGCGGCACCGGCGCTTCGATCAGGCCCGCCGCGGTCAGATCCCGTACCGCTACCAGACATCCGTAGGTGGTGCGGCCGAGCGCACGGGCGATACCGGCGACACTGCGACGGGAATCCGCGGCGGCGAGTACCTCGGCCTGACCGCACGGGAGGGCCCGACGACGTCGACGGCCCGCGCGGACCGGCACCACCGGTGCTCGATCCACCAGATCCGCGGGCCACGGCCCGGATTCCTGATCGCCGCGGCGCGCGCATTCGCGAACGAGTTCCCGCGGCGGAATCCGGCAGACCGGGGCCAACCAGTGCGCGGGCGCGGGCCGGAATTCGGGCACCGAGGGCGAGGCGAGCAGGAAGTACGCGGCGTCGTACACCGACAGCATCGCCAGTGCCTCCAGCCGTGGCCGACCGACGAGTTTGCCCGCGTCACCCGCGCCCGCGCGGTGCCAATCCTCGGCCGAGACCACCCCCGAGTCGACGACCAGGCGATCCAAACCCGTTGTGCGCCTGCAATCGACGAACGCGATCGCTCCGCCCGCGAGGTGGAACGTGCCGTCGCCCGCGCGCAGCGTTCCGGTCCGCTCCTCTCGTTCCAACCGGCGCAACTCGCCCGCGAGTTCAACGCCCATGACCGACCTCGGCGAAATCGGCGAGGATGCCGCGCAGCTGGAAACGCGCCATGGCCAGGTTCCCGGTATCGCCGTCGAAGACGACGTGGACGAAGAGCCGCCCGTCGAAATCCCCCGGCACCGGATTCAATAGGTGGTAGCCGAGTGTGCCGCAGACGATCAGTTCGGTGATGTCGTCACCTTCGCGAGCCGTCGTCAACGCCGGACATCCGACCACCGCTCGAATCACGTCCGTGGTCGCCGCCGCGTCCTCGTGTTGGTCAACCAATTCGTGCCTACCCGCCGCCGCGATCGCGAGACCGCTCGCACCGTCCACCAGCGTCACGCTGCTCGCCCCCGGGATCTCCATGATGCGTTGCAGGCAGCCGTCTATTCCGATCACCGCGCTCCGGCCCTGTCCTGTAAAGGGTTTCAGGGTTCGAGACGCTACACAATGCGCGCGACGCATGTAAAGGAATCGGCAAAGAATTCTCGGTACCCAAAGCATTTTCCCAGCAACCGCCGTAAGAAAACCCTCCGGTATCAACATTTTTCGACGCCGTAGAACGGCGCGATTCCGAATACCGAACGGTATGAATACCTTTCGGTCTCGGATGTGCGCGACACAATGCGACGGAGCCGCCCTCGGGCGACGAGACGGCCGACGGGAGGCGCCGCCGACCCGCCGCAGCCGCTCCGCTATCCTCCGCCCCGACGCGCCGGTCGGGATTTCCGTCCACATCGACGCGACCGGGCAAACGTCGACCCGCCGTCCCGCGACGGGCAACGGGCGCAACGACTTCGGCTACGGCGGCGCACACGCCGCCCATAGCCCGCAACAGAACTCGACGGAATCCGGGGTCGTGGCCTCGCGGTTCACACATCACGACCGACCCGCGCCGACCACCGTCGGCAAAGAACGCACAATTGCGATCGCCCGATCGGCACCTCGTCCGGCACCGCGTATCAGTTACCGACGGCCCGAACTCCACGTACCCGAATCAACCGAGGCCGCGGCCCGCTCCCGATCGCATCGACACCGCGCTGGCCAGCGCGTATCGGCCATATCGCCGATCTTGGTCCGAATCCTCGAAACCACATGCCCATTTATCGGAACGAAATAGGAATCGGGGCCGTGAAACCTATTGTTACGCTCTCGTCGTCGAGATTCCGCAAATAACTTCGTACAAATAAATTGCGCGGCGCGAGCGGATTACGAAAACCCGTGACGAACCATATTCGGCCACATGTTTCGACTGTGGACCGTGCACGATTCCGAACACGCGCACCGCGCGTCGACCCCGTCGTCGACCTCGTCGGTGTGGACTGCGAACCGCGGGCGAACCGAGCGTCAGCACGGCACGACGGCGGCGGGACGCGGTTCGCCGAGAGGACCTGTCGGCCCCCGCCCTGACCGATTCTCGGTGAGAACCCGGCCAACCCTGGTGAACAGCGTGCCGCCCGCGGCCAACGGCAGCCGGGAGGTGACCAGACCGTCGGTGAACGCGGGGCGGTCGTCAGGGTAGACGAGTTCGCTGTCGAGCGCGCGCGGTGCGGCGATCCCGTCCTCGCACGCGCTGTCGGCGCCCAGTTCGAGACGATGACGCAGCAGCGGCACGGCGCCGACATCGGCGATCACATCGCCGATCCAGCCCCCCGATTCCTCGCCCGAGCGCCCGATCTGGACGCGCTCGCGCACCCGGATCCCGGCGTCGGGCGCGATCAGTACCGTGGTGCGGGCGTGGTGCCGGGCACCACCAGCGACGATCATCGGTTCGGGATCGATATCGAGGCTGCCACCCTCGGCGACCTCGTAGCGCCAGTGCGAACGGGAGAACGTCGTCGCGGGTGACGGCAGGGCAATCGTCGCCGCCACCGAGCGCACCACGAGACTCGCACCCGGACCGACCACGATCGTGATGTCGAGTTCGTCGCCACCGAGCGGCGTGGCCGCGGTGCCGATCAGATGGACCGTGTCGCGCCCGGTCCTGCGGGCGGCGAGGCCGCCGTAGGCATGGATCTCCGGCAGCGTGCCCAGGGCGGCGACGATGCGTAACTCAGTGCGCAACAGCGGATTCGGGTTGTTCGTTCACCAGACGCAACTGCTCGCGGACCCAGGCGAGCACTGGTGTCGCCGCCGGATCGGCCGTCAGGGAGATCAGCGCGGTCGGCCTGCCGTCGCGCACCTTCGCCGCGTCGCGTTCCATGACCCCGAGGTCGGCCCCGACCAGCGGCGCGAGATCGGTCTTGTTGACCACGAGCAGATCCGAGAAGGTCACACCCGGCCCGCCCTTGCGCGGCACCTTGTCACCACCGGCGACGTCGATGACGAAGATCTGCACGTCGATCAGGCCGGAGGAGAAGGTCGCGGTGAGGTTGTCACCGCCCGATTCGACCAGGATCAGATCCAGCGGCGGATTCGCGGCGATCAGATCCTCGATGGCGTCGAGGTTGGCTGTGATGTCGTCGCGGATTGCGGTGTGCGGGCAGCCACCGGTCTGCACGGCGGTGATGCGCTCGTCCGGCAGCACCGCGTGCTTGCGCAGGAAATCGGCGTCCTCGGTGGTGTAGATGTCGTTGGTCAACACCGCCAGCGACAATTCCTCGCGCAATTGCCTGCACAGCGCGGCCACCAACGCGGTCTTTCCCGATCCGACCGGACCGCCGATGCCGATGCGCAGCGCCTCGCCGGGAGTGCGCTCCCGTTTCGGCCGATCGTGTGAATGATCGTGCGGTTCACCGTCGATCAGGTGCGGAGGCATGTGGCGGTTCCCTTTCTCGATGAGGTCAGCTGGCGAAGAGCGGCATATCGCGGTGGGTGTGCCGCTCGGTCAGTACATCTTGCAGCGGGTCGGACAATGCGGCGAGTCCGGTGACGGCCTCGGCGGCCGTGCGGTCACACAGCTCCGCCAAACGCACCGTGCAGGCCGCGATGGCGGCGGGATCCAGGGCGAGCAGCCGCTGCGCGGCGGTGGCCGCACCCGTCAACGTGGTGTAGACGACGACGCCCGCGATCTCCGTCGGCGTGACCTCACAGGCTGTACCCACCACGCCGAAAACCGTCGACAGATGCGGACGTGGACCGAATGCGGCCCAATCACTGTGCGGCCACAGCTGTTTGGCCAGCCGCAGCAATCCCCTGCCCTGCGCCCGCGACGCCGCCCGCGCCGCCGGTGACGGCGTGCGCGCGTCGGCCTCGGCTTCGGCCACGGTCGCGGTCAGTTCGCCCGAACACACCGCCGCGGCGAGCGAGGCCGCGATCAGGCCCGACGTGCGCACGCGCCGCCGCAGATACAGTTCGACGGTCGTGACATCGCGAACCACACCGCTGGACACGGCCTCCTCGATCCCACCGGAATGCACGTGCCCGCCGATCGGCAGTCGCGAATCGGCGAGGGCGAACAGCATCGCCCGACTCGTCACTTCGCTCTCCCGCACCGCACGATCCTAAGCCTCGGCGTGTCGCCACGGCGCGCCAGATGGATGGACGCGGAATCGCGCGACAGCGACGGACGGACCCCGCCCGCCGCCGGAGAACGAGTATTTCTACCCGACGCGTCGGAGTAGTACGACGGTTTTCGGCACGCGACGATCCGCGCGAAGATGGACCGATGTCGACACAGGGGGGCTCTTCCGACCCCACTTCTCCGGGGCAGTGGATCGCGCGCGCCATCGCGGTCGTGATCCTCATACCGCTGCGGTTGGTCTGGGAGGGCCTGAAACTGCTCGGCCGCGTTTTCGTCGCGGTGCTCGTGTTCTTCCTCGAATATCTGCTCGCGCCGTTGTGCGGGTTCGTGTGGCACTGGGTGATCCGTCCCGCCTGGTATTTCCTGAAGAACATCCTCTGGGATCTGGTGCTGCACCAGGTGCTGTGGGGACTCGTCCTGACCCCGCTGTTCGCGCTGATTCTCGATTTCGTCCTGCGGCCACTGCGACGCGCGGTCGAGGAATGGCTGTGGCGGCGGGTACTTCGTCCCGCCGCGAGCTGGTTGTGGCGGCGGGTGTTGCGCCCGGTGGCGAAATTCGTCGCCGGGGTCTGCTGGCTGATCTTCGACTACCTCGTCTATCGCCCGCTGCGCGCGCTGTGGCGCTGGATACTGCTTCCGCTGTGGCGCGCACTGCGCGCGACCCTGCGCTTCGGCTGGCGGATCGCGACCATCGTGGTCGGTGTTCTGGTGGTCGCGCCGTGCGGGTTCGTCTACCGCATGATCCTGCGGCCGGTCTTCGGTGCGCTGGCCATCGTGTGGGACGTGCTGGTCACCCGGCCGGTCCGCTGGACCTACCGCACGATCGTGGCGCCGATGAACCGGTGGGCCGCCGATATCGTCTCGACGGTGTTCGGGCGCTGACCGGCCGGGGCGGTGCGCGCCGTCAGTGCGCCGACGCGGTCGCCGGGCGGTCGTGCTTGCCGGTCGCCACCAATGCGACGGCCGCCATCGCCACGAGCAGGAGCGCGCCGACCGTCGTGGCGACATGCATTCCGCTCACGAAGGATTCGCGCGCCGACTCGATCACCGCCGGATCACCGGAATGCTGGATCGTCTCCCCGAGCGTCGGGGAGTAGTCGCCACCCGAACGGAACACCAGTGCCGCGAGGGAGCCGAGCAGCGCGAGGCCGAGGGCATTGCCGAGTTCGAAACTGGTCTCCGAGATGCCGACCGCCGACCCCGCGCGCTCGGGCGGGACCGACGACACCGCCACATCCGAGACCACGGTGAACGCCAGGCCGTATCCGACGCCCGCGATGGTCGAGCCGACGAGATACCAGGCGATGCCGCCGTCGACGCCGACACCGAGCAGCATCAGATTGCCGAGCGCGCTCGCCAGTAGCGCCGCCGCGAAGGTCGCGCGAGTCCCGACGCGGTGCGCGACGCGCGCACCGCTCATCGAGAAGACGAAAACCGCCGCCGCCATCGGGATGCCGAGCAGCGCGGCCTGCAACGGATCGCGCCCGGTCACCGATTGCAGATAGACGCTGGTGAGGTAGCTCAGCGCCGCCAGCGACATCATGCCGACCAGGCTGGAACCGATCGCGACCGAGAACTGCGCGCGCCGGAACAGCCGCAGGTCCAGCAGCGGTTCGGCCAGGTGGCGCTGCCGCCGCACGAACAGCGTGAGCAGGACGACACCGATCACCAGGATGACCGCGCCCTCGACATCGACGCCGTCGGCCGCCGCGTGCTTGATCGCGTAGACCAGCGGCAGGATGCCGCCGATCGACAGCGCGACGCTCGGCAGATCGAGCGGACCGAGCGCGCCCTGCCGTTGTTCGGGCAGCAGGAACGGGCCGAAGGCCAGCAGGATGAGCAGCACCGGGATGTTGATGAGGAAGACCGCGCCCCACCAGAAATGGTGCAGCAGCAGCCCGCCGATGATGGGCCCGACCGCCGAACCGCCCGCGAAGAAGGCCGTCCACACCCCGATGGCCGCGGCACGTTCGCGCGCGTCGGGGAACAGACCGGAGATGAGCGACAGACTCGACGGCAGCAGGGTCGCGCCGCCGACGCCCATCAGCGCGCGGGCGACGATCAGCACACCGGCGCTGGGCGCGAACGCCGCGAGGACCGAGGCGATACCGAATACCGTCGCGCCCGCGAGCAGGATATTGCGCCGCCCGACCCGGTCACCGAGATTGCCCATGGTGATGAGCAGGCCCGCGATCAGGAAGCCGTAGATATCGAGGATCCAGAGCTGCTGCGCCGCGGACGGGTCCAGATCCAGGGTCAGGGTCGGCATGGCGAGGAACAGGACCGAGATATCCATCGACACCAGCAGCACCGGCAGCAACAGCACCGCGAGACCGAGCCGGGCGTGGCGGGTTCCGGAACCCGTGGGCTCCTTCGGCCGCACTGCCTCCACCTGTGTCATCGCGTCATCCTCTCCCGTGTCGCGTACAGCGTACGCATCCGACGAGTACAGTGTACGCATGCGGACCGAGAAGCGAAAGCGAGTCATGGGATGACCGAGCACAAGCTCACCCGAGACGCGATCGTCGACACCGCCATCGCGCTCGCCGACACCGAGGGGATCGACGCGCTGTCCATGCGTCGCATCGCCGACCGCCTGGGTGTCGGCGCGATGTCGCTGTACCGGCATGTCGCGAACAAGGACGAACTCCTCGCCGCGATGACCGACGAGGTGTCGCGGCTCAACCCCTACCCCGATCCCACCGGCCGGGACTGGACGTGGCGCGATCGGGTGCGTATCGCCGCGGAGATCGACTGGGCGCTGTACCAGCACCACCCGTGGGTGATCCTCGCCTTCGCGACGCCCCGCTACAGCTTCGGACCCGCCGGACTCGCCTGCCTGGCGTGGCTGGTCGAGGGATTCAGAGAACTCGACGTCACCCCGCGCGAGGCGATGCAGATGTCGTTCTCGGTCTGGAACTACATCTCCGGCGCGACCCTCCCCCAGATCAGCCAGGCGCTGATGACCCGCAAGGGCATCGAGCCGGACACCAACAACGGGCTACGCGCGCTGCTCGACGGCAGTCCGATGTGGACTCCGCCACCCGCGCTCGCCGATCTGGAGGGGGCGGGGGTCAGCGAACTCACCTCCGAAGAACTGCTCTATGCCGGATTGACCACTCTCTGTGACGGTTTCGAGGCTCGCGTGCGGGCGCGGGCCCCCCTGTTCACACCGGACACCCCGGCTTGACCCCAACCTCGGTTCAGGTTGCACAGTGGGGTTCATGTACGCGATCAGGCTCCACGCCTTCGGGCCCGCCGACAACCTCCGCTACGAGACCGTCCCCGATCCGGCGCCCGGCCCAGGCCAGGTGCGAATCTCGGTGGCGGCGGCCGGGGTTCACGTTGTCGATACCGCTCTGCGCCGGGGTCTGCCCGGCCCCTTTCCGGTACCGGAACTGCCCACGATTCCCGGGCGCGAAGTGGCCGGGATCGTCGATCGCGTGGGCGCGGACGTCGACGCGGCCCTGCTCGGCCGATCGGTCGTGACCCATCTCGGCGGCGCACCGGGCGGCTATGCCGCACTGGCGGTCGCCGATGTCGCACGGCTGCACGATATTCCGGACGATCTCGAGGCGGCCGAGGCCGTCGCGATGATCGGCACCGGCCGAACCACCGTGGGGATCCTGCAATTCGCCGACCTCGGCCCGGGGAGCGTCGTGGCGGTGACCGCCGCGGCCGGCGGAATCGGGACACTGCTGGTGCAGTACGCGAAGAATGCCGGGGCGACCGTCGTCGGACTCGCGGGCGGACCGGACAAAGTCGAGCGCGTGGCCGCCAACGGCGCGGATGTGGCCGTCGACTATCTGCTGCCGGACTGGCCGGATCAGGTCAGGGCCCGATTGGACGGTCGCGGACTCACCGAGGTCTTCGACGCCGTCGGCGGCCCGACCGCACGCGCCGCCATCGATCTGCTCGACAAGGGCGGTCTCCATCTGATCTACGGATACGCCGGACAGGGGCCGAACGACATCGTCTTCACCGAGGACGAACTCGCCGAGCGGGGGATCACCTCGCAGACGGTGCTCGGGCCACCCATGTTGCAACGCGTCGGCGGCGATATCCGCGTGCTGGAGGAACGGGCACTGGCGGAGGCCGAGGCGGGACGGCTGCGTCCGGCCGTGCAACGGTTCCCGCTCTCCGACGCGGCGGCCGCGCACCGGGCGCTCGAAACCCGCGCCACGATGGGGAAAGTCGTACTCGTTCCCTGAACGCGTTCGCGAGGTGCGTGATTCGACGATCCGCCTGCCGGATCGGTCGGCGTGATGGTCGACTTCGTCACCGAGGGGTCGCGCCGACACGGTCGGGTCGGCGCGACGCCGGTGAATCGCTACTCGTCGCCGACCACGGCGTAGGCGAAGCCGTCCCATCCCTTCGACCCCACGGTCTGCACGACCGTCGCGTCCAATCGCGGTTCCGCAGCGAGGTATTCGACCAGTTCGCGGCTCGCGCGGACCGCCGGGTCGGCCGACTCGGCTTCCGCCAGCTTGCCGCCGCGCACCACGTTGTCGACGATGATCACCGAACCCGGACGCGTCAACCGCAGCGCCCAGCGCACGTAGTTCGCGTTGTTCACCTTGTCGGCATCGATGAAGACCAGGTCGAACGGTTCCGGCTTCTCCTCCGCCAGAACGGGGAGGTTGTCCAGCGCCGCGCCGACCCGGATATCGACCCGGTCACCGACACCCGCCTTCTCCAGATTCTCCCGCGCGACCTCCGCGTGCAGCGACTCGTACTCGAAGGTGACCACCCGGCCCGACTCCCCCACCGCCCTGGCCAGCCAGATGGTGCTGAATCCGCCGAGTGTGCCGATTTCGAGCACCCGTCGCGCTCCCGTCGACCGCGCGAGCAGATGCAAGAACTTGCCCTGCGCCGCCGAGACATCGATCGCGGGCAGTCCGGCTTCGGCGTTCGCCACCAGGACCGCCTCGGTGTCCGGATCCCGCACCACGCTGTTCACGATGTAGCCGTCTACGTCCGCCCAGTCAGGTGTTGTCATATTCGCAGTCTGCCACCGCGGCGGGCGTCGGCGTTGCGACAGAATCAGTGGGCGCGCAACCATGGCGGACTGTCGCGTGTCCCGTTCGGGTCGGGCTCCCGGGTGGTGCGATTCGCAGGTGTCGAGAAGCTTGCACGGCTCGGGGGTGACGTCCTCTGCCGGTTGGTCATACGTGACGTCGTAGGTCGGCAGGGTGAACTTTCTCACGTGCACACATGTTTCAATGCGCATATCTACATAGGGCGATGTTGAGGTATCGGTAGCTCAGACCTGTCCGACAACAGTTCGGGTTAGCGCACGTCGACGCCGACCGTGAGCGTGAGCACGACATTCTCGCGCCACCGTTCGATCCAGATACAGCCGACCCGCCTTGGCCTTCTTCCGCCAAGTACTGCCATCTGCTCTTGTCGTCACTCACTGCCACGAGCAACCCGTGAGCGTGAGACCAGACTCCCCTATCCAGGCCGTCACAGATTTCGTGTCGCCGGTGTCTTGTGCTCGAACCCCTTCGTCAGGAGAAACACATGAACATCGCCCTGTGGATTTGCACCGGACTGCTGGCCGCGGTCGCCCTGGTCGGCGGCATCACCAAAACCTTCGTGCCGAAGGAGAAGTTGGCCGCGACGCCGGGCGGGGCCTGGACCGGCGAGGCCACCGCCGGATTCGTGAAGACGCTGGGAGTCCTCGAAATCCTGGCCGCGGCAGGGTTGATCCTGCCCGCCGTGCTCGACATCGCACCGGTGATGGTGCCGGTGACGGCCGCGTGCTGGACGGCCTTGATGATCGGCGCGATCATCACCCACCTCCGCCACGGCGAATACGCGGTGATCGTGCTCAATCTGATCTACCTCGCACTGGCGGTTTTCGTGCTGTGGGGCCGCACGGTCGCCGAGCCCTTCGGCGGCTGAGGATCTCGGCCCCGCAACAGTCCCGCGCGCTCGGCCCATGACACGACCGAACCCCACGATCCGGCCGAGCGAGTCCACCGAACCCCCTCCCCCGAGCGCCCCGCGGCGGTAGCGTACGAATAAGAGGAACTATTTGGTTTCACTTTCAACGACGACTCACGGAGCACGACCCATGAAGACGAACCGCAGGCGCATCGGCACACTCACCGCGGGCTTGCTGATGCTGGTCGCCGCGCTCGCGACCCCCGCCGCCTCCGCCGACAACGGCGGCGCCGAATACGTCGCCCTCGGTGACTCGGGCGCGGCGACCACCGGCGTGCAGCATTTCGATACCGGCGCACCCCTGCAATGCGCGCAGTCCACGGTGAACACGCCGAAACTGGTGGCCGCGGACCTCGGACTCCGCGTCGACGACCGCAGTTGCAGTTCCGCCAAGATCAAGGACCTCACCGGTTACCAAGCGGCGGGCATCGCACCGCAATTCGACGCGCTCGGCCCAGCGACCCGCCTGGTGACCGTCCATATCGGCGCCAACGACACCGAGATGACCAGGTATGTGCTCGGCTGCCACCTCGCGGGCATACGCGGAGGCAGCTGCGCCGACCCGTCGTGGGATCCGTCCATCGACGCCATCGCGCCCGCGTACTCCGCCGCACTGCGACGCATCACCGAACTCGCGCCGAACGCGAGAATTTTCGTCGACGGCTGGCCCCTCTATGTTCGCGACGGTGGATGCCCGGAACTCGTCGGTCTGCGCCCCTCCGACGCCTCGACCATCCAGCGCGCGTTCGATCGGTTGAACACCGTCGTCGCCCGCGCCGCCGCCGAACAGGGCGCGACCTACATCGATACCAAGCCCGCCTCGCTCGGGCACGATATGTGCGCCCCGGTCGGCGTGCGTTGGTTCGACCCGGTCGTCGCCAGCGAGACGCTGACGCCCTATCACCCGACGGTGCAGGGTATGCGCGGTGTCGCGGACGTCGTCACCGCCGCCATCCGCGCGGCGTCCTAGCGTCAGCGGTAGCTGGGGTCGTGCTCTTCACGGTGACTCGTCACCGTGAAGCGGACGACACGCTCCAGATCGATCTGCAATCCCATCCGGTCGACCGGCACCGCTTGCAAGGTGGCGCCGTTGCGGACCAGATAACGCCCGTCCGGATAGTCCATCACGTGGAATCCGCGCGACGGCGCGGGCCGGTTGTCCCACGCGGGCCCCGCATAGGCCGCGACGTGTACGACCAGGTCACGCGGGCGTTCGAAGAATCGCTTCGCTCGCACGAGCGAGGATCGTGCGGCACCGTCGTGGTCGAGCCGGTACACGCCGCCGTCCTCGGCCTCGAGATCGAAGCGGGAGATCTCCAGTCCGGGACCGCGCCCGCGCGGCGCGTTCGGCAACAACGTCACGATGCGGTGCGACAGTCGGCGGGCATCGAATATCGTCATCCGCACGGTGCCGCCTCGATACGGCGACCCGGTCGGTTCCTGCTCCAGCAGCACCGCGTGCTGGTAGTGCAGCGCCGCGTGCACCCGCAGCCGGTCACCGTTCACCGCACCCGCGACCTCGACCCTGGCCTCCGGCTCGGCCAGCACCCGCAGTGCTCCGTACAGTTCCTCGTCGAGAATTCGGTGCAGACCGTTGGCTTCCGTTTTCCAGGCCTCGTCATGCTCCGCGACCGTCTCGAAAGTCGAGCGATATTGCAGCGGATAGGGCAGAACATCCCTGTCCGCGGCACGCCACAATACTTTGAAGGCCAACGGGGAGAAGACCCATTCCCGTGGTCTCATTCGCCGATCACCGGCGGCACCGTTCTCGCGCGGCTCGCCTCATCCAATCCCGTCAGTTCCTCACCGTTCTGCTGATTGACCAAATAATCCTTCGCCCGGCGCTCTTTGTCATCCTCGCCCTTACCGCGCGGCGACATACCGCCCATCCCCGGCGTCCCCGTCGTTCCCGAACGACCGGTGGCGGAGCGCCCACCATTGTTGGCCGAAGACGCGGTCCCCGCTACCCCCGGAGTGCCGGAAGCACCGCGTCCCGGCGCGGCGGTGTTCGGTGAGCCCGACCCGGCCGGTGTGCCCGAGATTCCCGGACCCGGCGACGCCGAATTCCCGCGTGACCCGTCGCCCGTTCGCGTCGGATTCTGATCCGTGGACGACGCGGGCGCGGCCGATGCCGGATCAGTGGACGCCGGGGTGGTCCCGGACGGATCCGTCGCCGTCCGGTCCCCGGCGGTCTGCTGTTCTCCGTTCGCGGGCACAGAGGAATTCGGAGTGCCCTCTCCAGTATTCGCGCCATCGGCCGGAGTGTTCTCGGCCGCTCGTCCTCCGGTACCCCGGGACGGCTGCCGTACGGGCTGCTCGCTCGTCGGGCGCGACGAGATCGGCTGGTCGGGCGACTCGTGGATCGGGTTGTACGGTTTCGGAACCAGGGGGACCTGGGTATCGGCCTCGCGGACGGCGGGATAGAAGACGTTCCGTACGACGTTCACATTGGCGTCATGGAACTGTTCCGAACGATGCTGGTTCAGTTTCCACGTCGGCCCAGGAACCCAGCTCGCGACGTTGCTACTCCACGTCGTGTCCGGAGCCTGTTGAACCGCGGCCTTCGTGATATCCACGGCGGATCGGACGAGCTTGACCTTCTCCGAGACCAACTGAACCGAACCAACGAGATCAGCCGACCTGTCGACATACTTGGTGATCCCCTCAGCGGCTTTATCGCCCGTCGAACCCTGCCACTTTTCCGCGACCGCCGCCAGAATCTCGTTCTTGAACGTCGGAAGGCTCGAATCGAGCTTGTTCCGGATGTTTTCCCAGCGATCGAGGAGCGCCGCGAGTTGCTCGGGTCTCATTTCCTGGACGCGATCGTACAGATCTCCCAGACCGTCCGGATCACGGTAGGCGCTCTCGGGAACCTTGGGCCCTTGATACTCGACTCCGTCGGCGGTCTGCATGACTTCTCGAATCCGGTTGCGCGCCTGAGTCGCTTCCACACTCTCGTCTCTGAAAACATCGGGCGGACCCGACTTTCCCTCTTCGAGTAGCACCGCGGCAATCGCCACCATGAACGGCAAGCCCATCTGTCCCCCCGATCAGTTCAGCAACTTGTCTTGGCCTGCTGCGGCCGCCTGCTGCTGCGCCTCGTATCGCTCGACCGAAATCTGGATCGTATCGCGAATCAGACCGAGCACCTCGATATGCTCGATCAACGCGGTATGCACATCGCCATCACCACTGATCGCCTTCTGCCCGAACATCTTCGCCAGTTCGTCGGAACAGTCGAATCTTCCGAATCCGCTGACGGTACTCATGATCTGTAGATCTTTGAGCAGATCCTCGTATATCCCGATCTGCTCGTTGCATGCGTCGCGACAACTCTTGGCCACCGACTCGTCGAGATACAGGCGGCCTTCCTTGGCCTCCCCCGACAGATACCGCCACAGTGGGACTTCGTCTTCGACCGCCATCAGAAAATCCTCCCGATCAGCCCGGGAACACCGGCAGCAGCGTCGCTGCGGCAGCGTCGGCGCGGACACATGGATCGACCTTGTTCTTGGATGAGACACGATTGGAGACCATGACGCTCACCGTGCCTTGCTCTACCGGGAACACGAGATCGCAGATGTAGCCGCCTTTATCGGATGACCGGTGGTATCGGACCCCGCTTCGTTCACCGACCCTTATGTCCGCGAAGTCGACATTCCCGCTCTTACTCGTGAATTCATCGACATCGATTCCCGTGGAGAAGACCGCGAGATTGAAATCGGAGTTGTCCCAGGAACATATCTTCCAACCCGGCTCTTCCACACCCGCGGCGCCCGATTCCTTCGATGACGGATCCACACCGACCTTCAGCAACACCGAGTCCGGGATCGCGGTGCACGGATCCCACAGTGCGGCAGTACCGGCCGACGTATCGGTCGATGTGCTCGGCGTCGCCTTTCCCGCACTGTCCGTACCGCACCCGGCGACCAGCAACATCCCGCCCAGTACCGCCATCGCTGCCGTCGTCCGTCGTCCCATCGATGCCTCCCGTCCGGGCCCAACAGTTGCCCCACAGTGTAGGACGCGACTCGGGGCCGACCCGTTCCCTCGGCCGGGTGACGATCGACCGCACTGCTGCTCGGGGGGCGGAACGGTGCGCGTAGGCTCGTTAGGTGAAGCAACTATCCGTCGGTGTCGTAGCAACATCCCGCAAGGACGACGAGCACCGGCTGGCGATCCACCCGGCGCACCTGGACCGGATCGACCCGGGGCTTCGCGAGCGCATCTACCTCGAGCACGGCTACGGCGATCGGTTCGATTATTCCGACGAGCGTCTCGCGCCGCTGGTCGCGGGGCATCGCACCCGCGAACAGCTGTTCGCCGAGTGCGACATCGTGCTGTTGCCCAAACCGCTGGCCGAAGACCTGGAGAACCTCCGCCCGGGGCAGGTGGTCTGGGGGTGGCCGCATTGCGTGCAGGACGAGCGGATGACGCAGCTGGCCGTCGACCGCGGTCTGACCCTGATCGCCTGGGAGGCGATGAATCACTGGACGAAGGAAGGTAATTTCAGCGTCCACGTCTTCCACAAGAACAACGAGCTCGCCGGGTATTGCTCGGTTCTGCACGCCCTCCAACTGCGGGGGTCCAGTGGAGACTACGGGCGGCGGATGCGCGCGGCGGTCATCAGTTTCGGCGCCACCGCCCGCGGCGCGGTGCGTGCGCTCTCGGCGCTCGGCATCAGTGACGTGACGGTTCTGACGCAACGCAGTGTCTCGGCGGTGGCCTCACCGTTCGCGTCGGTGCGGATGCAGCATTTCGTACGCGACCCGGCCAATCCGACTCGGATTCTGGCGTTGAAGGAACCGGAACCGGGGCCGCTGGCGGAGATGCTCGCGAACTACGACGTCGTCGTGAACTGCATCCTCCAGGACACCGAGGAGCCGTTGATGTTCGTGATGAACGAGGATCTGCACCTGTTTCCGCGCGGGACGTTGTTCATCGATGTCTCCTGTGACAGCGGCATGGGCTTCGAATGGGCGCGTCCGACCTCGTTCGCGGAACCGATGTTCGACGTCGGCGAGGGTCTGCACTACTACGGCGTCGATCACAGTCCGTCGTACCTGTGGAATTCCGCCACCTGGGAGAATTCCGAGGCGCTGCTGGAATTCCTGCCGATCGTCATGGCGGGCCCCGATGCCTGGGACGGCAACGAAACCGTGCGTCGCGCGATCGAGATCCGCGAGGGCCGGGTCCAGAACCTTCGGATCCTGTCATTCCAGGGCCGTGCGGCGGCGCACCCGTACGCGATCGTCTGACCGAGCGGTTCGGCGGCGCGGCCCGACGCCGCCGAACCGGTCGTTCAGAACAGGAAGTAGCGCTGTGCCATCGGCAGTTCGGTGGCGGGCTGTTCGGTCCAGACCTCACCGTCGATACGCACGGTGAAGGTGTCGGGGTCGACCTCGATGCTGGGCATGGCATCGTTGCGGGGCATATCCGTTTTGGTGACGGCGCGAACGTTCTTGACCGGCACCAGTTTCCGGCGCACGTCGAGACGGTCGGCGAGCCCGTCGGCGATCGCCTGTTCGGAGACGAAATGCAGCGAGGTCGCGGCGGCGGCGGCGGGCGCGGCGCCGAACATGGGGCGCGGCAGGACGGGTTGCGGGGTGGGGATGGAGGCGTTGGCGTCGCCCATCGCGGCCCAGGCGATCATGCCGCCCTTGAGCACCGCGTGCGGGCGGACGCCGAAGAAGGCCGGTTCCCACAGCACCAGGTCGGCGAGTTTGCCGACTTCGACGGAGCCGATCTCGTGATCGAGACCGTGCGCGACGGCCGGACAGATGGTGTATTTCGCGACGTAGCGCTGTGCCCGGGCGTTGTCGGCCGCACCGTCGCCCGGCAGCGCGCCACGACGACGTTTCATGACGTGCGCGGTCTGCCAGGTGCGCATGACGACCTCGCCGATTCGGCCCATGGCCTGGGAGTCGCTGCCGATCATGGAGATCGCGCCCAGATCGTGCAGCAGATCCTCGGCGGCGATGGTGGAGGGGCGGATTCGGCTCTCGGCGAAGGCCAGGTCCTCCGGGATGGACGCGCTGAGGTGGTGGCACACCATCAACATGTCAAGGTGTTCGTCGAGGGTGTTGACCGTGTGCGGGCGGGTCGGGTTGGTCGAACTCGGCAGGACGTTGAGATGTGAGGCGACGGTGATGATGTCGGGTGCGTGGCCGCCGCCCGCGCCTTCGGTGTGATAGGCGTGGATGCCGCGGTTCGCGATCGCGGCGAGGGTGTCCTCGACGAATCCGGCCTCGTTGAGGGTGTCCGAATGCAGGGCCACCTGCACGCCGGACGCCTCAGCCACGCGCAGGCAGGCGTCGATGGCGGCGGGGGTGGATCCCCAGTCCTCGTGCAGTTTGAAACCCGATGCGCCGGCGCGCAATTGCTCCCACATGGCTTCTTCGCTGACCGTGTTGCCCTTGCCGAGCAGCACGATGTTCAGCGGCCAGTGGTCGGTGGCCTCCAGCATGCGGGCCAGATGCCAGGCGCCGGGGGTCACGGTGGTCGCCTTGGAACCCTCGGCCGGGCCGGTGCCGCCGCCGATGAGGGTGGTGATGCCGCCGCCGAGTGCCTCGTCCATGAGTTGCGGGCAGATGAAGTGGACGTGGCAGTCGATCGCGCCAGCGGTGACGATGCGGCCGTTGCCAGCGATGATCTCGGTGGAGGGGCCGACGACCAGATCCGGGTGCACACCCGACATGGTATCGGGGTTGCCCGCCTTGCCGATGCCGCAGATGCGCCCGTCGCGAATTCCGAGGTCGGCCTTGATGATTCCCCAGTGATCGAGGATCACGACGCCGGTGATGACCGTGTCCGCCGCGCCGTCGGCACGGGTCGCGCGGGACTGGCCCATGGATTCGCGCAGGACCTTGCCACCACCGAAGACGGCTTCGTCACCGGCGAGTCCCGGTCCGCCGCTGCGATCTTCGGTGATCTCGATCAACAGATCGGTATCCGCCAGCCGGATCCGGTCTCCGGTAGTCGGCCCGAACAGCTCGGCGTACCGAGCCCGACTCAGCTCACTCATGCCCTGCCTTCCGAGATGCCGTGCCGCACAGAGACGACCGGAGTGGTTCCGTCGCGGCCACCGCCGTGGCGGGTACGCGCGCTAGGCATCGAGGCGGCCGGGCGGCGTAGGACCGATGCCGTGGACCTCACGCAGGCCGCCGAGGGGTACCAGGCGGATCCGCTGCGCCAGGCCGGGTTCGAATCGCACGGCGGTGCCCGCCGGGATATCGAGGCGAAGGCCGTGCGCGGCGTCGCGGTCGAAGGCCAGCGCGGCGTTGGCCTGCGGGAAATGCACGTGGCTGCCGACCTGCACCGGCCGGTCACCGGTGTTGACGACATCGAGTTCCACGCGAGGCGCGCCCGCGTTCAGCTCGATACTGCCCTCGGCGCAGAGGTATTCGCCCGGAATCATGCTCGCCCCTAGCCGATCGGATGGTGCACGGTGACGAGTTTGGTGCCGTCGGGGAAGGTCGCCTCGACCTGCACGTCGTGGATCATCTCGGGGACGCCTTCCATGACGTCCGCGCGGGCGAGCACCGTGCGGCCCGACGACATCAGTTCCGCGACCGAACGCCCGTCGCGCGCGCCCTCGAGTACATGATCGGTGATCAACGCGATCGCCTCGGGATGGTTCAGTTTGAGCCCGCGCGCCTGCCTGCGCCGTGCCAGCTCGGCCGCGTAGCTCAACAGCAGCCGTTCCTGCTCGTGCGGCGACAGTCGCATCCGGGCTCCTCACCGGTTCGGACGAAAGGGGTGGACGGTCATTTTGGCACGCCCGTTCCCAGGATGCGTACCGAGCGTCAGTCCGTCTTCGCCAGGTTCTGGAGTCGCACCTGGCCGCGTGCGACCACGCGCGACTGTTCATCGGTGATGACGACCTGCCAGAGTTGCTGGGTGCGTCCGCGATGCACGGGGGTGGCCTCGCCGTAGAGCGTGCCCTCGCGGACCGCGCGCAGGAAGTCGGTGTTGTTGTTCACCCCGACGACGGTGCCGCGCTCGCCGAACCACACCCCGCCCGCGATACTGGCCAAGGTCTCGATGACGGTGCAGTACACGCCGCCGTTCACGATCCCCGCGGGCTGGTGCAGATGCGGTTTCACGATCCACTCGCCGCGCACCTTGTCGGGGCCGATCTCGGTGTAGCGGAGTCCGACCACGTCGGCGAAACTGCCTTCGCTGGCCTTGGTCATGAACTCGGGCGTGACATCCGCGAGGGAGCTGATGCCCTGGTACTCCTGTTGCGTCATATATCCACCTTGGCATCCCCCGGCGAACCGCCCGCACACCGGGCTCGTCCGTGATAGGGCCTCCGGGAACAGAGCGGCGGGCCTCCACCGAAGTACAGGCCCGCCGCGGCAGTTGGATCGGGGGTCACCGCAGCCCTCGGGACTCTCGCTCGATCCTTACGCCGAACTCAGCATAGGTCAGGCTTACCTAACTAAGCAAGTGCCTCGCCGAATCGGTAGTCCCCGATCCTCCAGCGCGGTCATCAGCCCCTGTCCGCGCCGCGCGCCCGCCACCGAATCGGTGCGCGCCAGATCCGGCACGTAGGTCGCCGCGCCGACGATGGATTCGCCGACCAGCGACCAGAACCGACGGGCATTGAGACCCGAACACCGGGCGAGCCCGTGTTGGACCAGCGACAGCGACGCGACACAGCGATGCGCCAGCCACACCGACATCGCCTGCTCGCAGGGCAGTACGACGACTCCAGGCTCACCGGCCCTGCGGTCACCGTCGATCACCCGAATCGTCGTGTCCGACAGACCCGCCCAATCGATGCCCCCGTCGTTGTCGTTGTGCACCCACAGGTTCTCCAGTCCCGGGTCCCATGCCGCGCCCTCGGCGACCAACAGCGCCGCGACCCGACCGACGATCGCGTGGATCAGCGCGGTGGCGACCACGTCGGCCGCGGTGTCGGCGCTGATCATCTCGGCGGCGTGACGCCGGAACATCAGATCGATCCGGCCCTCCTGCAATCCGTCCGACAATTTCCACCACCGGCGCTTGCCCTGCTCCGCCATCGCCGCGACGGCATAGACACGGGGGTGCTCGGGCTGGAGAGCTCGCAGCCGATTACAGGAGTGCCCGAATACCTGCTGGGTACGGCGGGCAGTGCAGGCAGTCAAGGGCTCGATCATCGAACCTCCTCGGGGTCGGCCACATCATGGAGTCGTTTCAAAAGATAGGTTAGGCTTACCAGACCTAGCAACCCCGGGATCACCTTCGAGGCAGGATAAGTTTGTCGCCGTGACACCCATTGGCACCATGAGGCGGCGTCGCCTGATCGGACTCCTGGCACTCGCGGCGCTGCTGCTGCTCGCGACCGTGGCGAGCGTCGCCATCGGCACGCGACTGCTGCCGCCGTCGACCGCGTTCGACGCCGTGCGCGACGGATTGACCTGCTCCGGTGGACCTTTCCACTGCCCCGCGGGCTCGACCGAGGCGGAAATCGTCCGCGGCCTCCGACTCCCGCGCACCGCGCTCGCGCTGGTCTGCGGACTCGCACTCGGCATCACCGGCGCGCTGATCCAGGGCTACACCCGCAATCCGCTCTCCGACGCGGGTCTGCTCGGATTGAACTCCGGCGCCGCGTTTCTCGCGGCGTTGAGCATGCATCTGTTCGCGTTCACTGCCCCCGAGCAGTACATCTGGTTCGCCTTCGCCGGGGCGCTGATCGCGGGCGTCGTGGTGTTCTCCGCGGCCTCCATCGGCGGCGGCAAGGCCAGTCCGCTGAGTCTGGTGCTGGCGGGCGCCGCGGTGGCCGCGTTCCTCCAAGCCATGACCAACGCGGTGGTGCTCATGGACGCGACAGCCCTCGACACCTTCCGCTTCTGGGTGGTCGGCAGCGTCGCGGGCCGCGATGCCGAGGTGTTCTGGCAGGTACTGCCGTTCCTCGTGGTCGGGGTTCTGCTCGCCGTCGCGGCGGGGCCCGGTCTGAACCTGCTCAGCCTCGGCGACGACGTGGCACGCGGACTCGGGGTCGACATCGGCCGCAGCCGTGCCCTCGGACTGGCCGCGATCGTCCTGCTGTGTGGCGCCGCGACGGCCGCGATCGGTCCGATCGCCTTTCTGGGCCTGGTGGTACCGCATCTGGCACGTGGAATCAGCGGACCCGACTATCGATGGCTGATTCCGTACTCGGGTCTGTTCGGCGCGCTTCTGTTGTTGAGCGCCGATATCGTCGGACGTGTCGTCGCACGGCCGGGCGAACTCGAGGTCGGCATCATGCTCGCGGTGGTGGGCGCTCCGTTCTTCATCGCCTTCGTCCGCCGCCGGAAGCTGGCGAGCCTGTGATCATGATCGAACTCACAGCGACCGCGCGGAGCGAGAGGGGGGTGCGTTCGTGACAACCACCGTAGGAACAGAGGCCGCGCCGTTGCGCAAGGCCAGACCGGCGCTGCGGATCGGACCGATATCGCTGGTGCTGCGCCCGACCATGGTCCTCATCACCGTCGCGCTCGCCGTACTGGTCTTCGTACTCTTCTGTGTCGACATCACCACGGGTGACTCGCATATCCCGTTCGGACGCGTACTCGACGTATTGTCCGGCGGCGGCACCCGCTCGCAACGCTTCATCATCCTCGAGTCGCGGATGCCGCGCGCCATGACCGCGGTGGTGGTCGGCGCCGCCCTCGGTCTGGCGGGCGCGATCACCCAGTCGATACTGCACAACCCGCTCGCCAGTCCCGACATGCTCGGTATCACCTCGGGCGCGAGCCTGGGCGCGGTCGCCATCATCGGCACCGGCGGAGTGTCGGGGTTCGCCGCGAGTGTCGGCGTATCGCTGGCCGCGCTGCTGGGCGGATTGCTCACGGCACTGGCGATCTACGTATTGGCGTGGGGACGTTCGGCTTCCGGTGAATCCGGTGCCACCGGACTGCGCCTGGTCCTGATCGGCATCGGCGTCAACGCGCTCCTCGTCGCCGGGATCAACTGGGTGATCACCCGGGCTTCGCTCACCGACGCGTCACGAGCGCAGATGTGGCTCAACGGTTCCCTGAACAGCGCCGACCGCGACGGTCTGATCCCGGCGGCCATCGCGCTCGTGGTCGTCCTCACGGTGGCGACGATGTCGGCGCGCACCCTGGCCGCACTGCGGCTCGGCCCGGAGACCACCCGGGTGCTCGGCGTGCGGATCCAGGCCCAGCAGGCCCTGCTGCTCGGCGCGTCCGTGGTCGCGGCCTCGACGGCCACCGCGGCGGCGGGTCCGATCGTGTTCGTCGCGCTGGCGGCGCCGCAGATCGCGCGCCGGGTGCTGCATACGCCCGGCGAACCGATGATCGGTTCGGCGCTGTTCGGCGCTCTTCTCGTGGTCGGTTCGGATATCGCCTCGCGCACGGTGTTCCCGGTGGATGTTCCGGTGGGTATCGTCACCGCCGCCGTCGGCGGTCCGTTCCTGCTCTACCTGCTCGTGCGTATGAATCGGAAGGCGACCCTGTCATGACCACCGCACCCGAATCGGACGCGTCCAGGCTCGTCGCCGACGACATCACCCTCGGCTACGGCGACCGCGTCATCATCGACGGGCTGACCCTGGAAATCGCCTCCGGCGTCGTCACCACCGTGATCGGACCGAACGGCTGCGGCAAATCGACCCTGCTGCGCTCGCTCGGCCGACTGCTCCGGCCCCGCGAGGGCCGGGTGGTACTCGACGGCAAGGCCATCTCCACGATGAAGACCAAGGACGTGGCACAGGTGATCGGCATGCTGCCGCAGACACCGGTCGCGCCGGAGGGTCTGACGGTCGCCGATCTGGTCGCGCGCGGCAGACATCCGCATCAGACCTGGTTCCGGCAGTGGTCCTCGGGCGACGAGACCGAGGTGATGACCGCGCTCGAGCAGACCGGGATCGCCGATCTCGCCGATCGCCCCCTCGACGAGCTCTCCGGCGGTCAGCGTCAGCGCGCCTGGATTTCGATGGCGCTGGCGCAGGGCACCGATATCCTGCTGCTCGACGAGCCGACGACCTACCTGGATCTCGCGCACTCGCTGGAAGTGCTGGATCTGGTCGATCAATTGCACGACGATATGGGCCGCACCGTCGTGATGGTGCTGCACGACCTGAATCTGGCGATCCGCTACAGCGACCGGTTGGTCGTCATGCACGCCGGACGGGTGGTCGCCCAGGGTGCGCCCTCGGAGATCATCGACGCCGAGCTGCTTCTCGAGGTCTTCGGATTGCGCGCGTCGGTGCTCGAGGATCCGGTCTCGGGTAGACCCATGATCGTTCCGATCGGAGCCAGGCATGTGCTGGAGTCGGGCCGTCCTTTCTGACCGTTCCTCCCCGAACTATGACCAATACCACACAGCTACCGGACAGTTACGACAAGGTGTAGTACGCAATTGCGTCGTTGGGTCCGTAAACTCAGGGGATGGCAGGTCTTGGTGAACTCGAGAAGGCGGTCATGGACCAGTTGTGGTCCAGCGACGAACCGCAGACGGTCCGGCAGGTACACGAGGCCTTGGCCGCACGTCGTGAGCTCGCCTACACCACGGTGATGACGGTGTTGCAGCGACTCGCGAAGAAGAATCTGGTGGTGCAGCGGCGTGACGATCGCGCGCACCGCTACGCACCCGTGCACACCCGCGACGAATTGGTGGCGAGTCTCATGGTCGACGCGTTGCAGCAGGCCGACGCGGCGGGCAGTCGTGCCGCCGCGCTGGTGCATTTCGTGGAACAGGTCGGCCCGGACGAGGCGGACGCGTTGCGCGAGGCACTCGCTAAGCTCGAAGCTACCGAAGGTTCCTGATACCGTCGGCGCGACGTTCACAACGCCGTGAACGTTCTGGCCCCACAACGCAGTGAGCTGAGTCGATGAACGCAACCGCGCCGGTTTTCGCCGGTCTCGCTTTGCTTCTCGCGGGGCCTGCTCCAGCGCTGCTCAGCCGAGCGAAGTGGCCGTACCGGACACCACGTGCGGCTCTGGTTCTGTGGCAGGCCATCGCGCTCGCCGCCGTGCTCAGCGCCTTCGGCTCCGGCCTGGCGATCGCGGCGGAACTTCTCGTCCCCGGCCCCGACGGCCGACCGACCACGTCACCGACGCGCGAGATCGACGCGCTCGGACTCCCCCTGTGGCTCGCCTATGTCTTCGTCTTCGCCCTCACCCTGCTGGTCGGCGCGCGGCTGATCTTCTCGGTCGTCCGGGTCGGCGTCCACACCCGCCGCAGACGCGCCCATCACCGCATGCTGGTCGACCTGCTGGATCAGAGCGGACCGTATCGCCGCGCGGCCGATATCCGCGTGCTGGCCGCAACCGAACCCATCGCCTACTGCCTGCCCGGCCTGCGCCAGCGCGTCGTCCTCAGCGAGGGCACGCTCACGAATCTCGACGACGCCGAAGTCACCGCGATCGTGAGCCACGAACGTTCCCATCTGCGAGCAAGGCACGATCTCGTGCTGGAGGCGTTCACCGCGGTGCACGAGGCGTTTCCCGTCGTCGTGCGTAGCCGGGCGGCGCTCGGCTCGGTGAAACTACTCATAGAACTGCTCGCCGACGATTCGGCGGTCAAGGTCACCGGACCGGCGCCGCTGGCCCGTGCTCTGGTCGCCTGCGCCAAGTCGACCGCACCGCAGGGCGCGCTCGCGGCGGGCGGTCCGACCACCCTCATCCGCATCCAGCGACTCGGGGGCCGAATCGGCGATCTGCGCATCGCCGCGGCCGCGTATCTGGGGTCGGTGGCCATCCTGGTGGTTCCCACTCAGGCTGTCGCGGTACCCTGGTTGGTCGAACTCAGTCGGCTTTTCCACGGCTGACTTCGCGGCCGGGTCGTCCGGCCGAACATTTTCGCGACACGAGTGCCCACAGTGGCGCACCGTGCGGTGGGCACGGCGTCCACCACTCCGGACCCAGCGCCGACTATCGCGCTGCTCACGAAAGGCACCCGTTGACCTCCTCTCCCCCTGCCGCCTCGGCATCCGCCGTGACCTTCGCGGACTTGGGCCTCCCCGCCGTGCTCGTGCAGGCACTGCACCGCAGCGGCATCGAGGCCCCGTTCCCGATCCAGGCCGCGACCGTGCCCGATGCGCTCGCGGGCAAGGACGTCCTCGGACGCGGTCCGACCGGCTCCGGCAAGACCCTGGCTTTCGGGCTCCCGATGCTGACCACGCTGGCGGGCGGATCCAGCGCCCCGCGTCGTCCGCGCGGCCTGGTCCTGGTGCCGACACGTGAACTCGCCGCCCAGATCGAGAAGGCGCTGGACGAACCGGCGCTCGCACTCGGGCTACGGGTGGCCTCCGTCGTCGGCGGCGCGCCGATCAAACGCCAGGCCGACCGCCTCGCGCGCGGCGTCGATCTGTTGATCGCGACCCCGGGCCGACTGGAGGATCTGATCGCCCAGCGGTGCGCGGATCTGTCGGACGTGCGGATCACGGCACTCGACGAAGCCGACCACATGGCCGACATGGGCTTCCTGCCCCAGGTCACCAAACTGCTCGACCGGACGCCCAAAGACGGTCAGCGCCTGCTGTTCTCGGCCACGCTCGACGGCGAGGTCGACAAACTGGTCAAGCGCTACCTGCGTTCGCCGGTCACCCATTCCACCGCGCCGGCGTCGGCGTCGGTGTCGACCATGTCGCACCACCTGCTGTACGTGCGCGACAAATTCGACAAGCGCGCCGTCGTCGCGGAGATCGCCGCGCGCGAGGGCCTGACGATCATGTTCGTCCGCACCAAACACGGCGCGGACCGGTTGGCCAAGCAGTTGCGCGGTGTCGGAATCGCCACGGGCGCACTGCACGGCGGCAAGGCCCAGAACAACCGCACCAGGACCCTGGCCGCCTTCGCCGACGGCAGCACCCCCGTGCTCGTCACCACCGATGTGGCCGCGCGCGGCATCCACGTCGACGGTATCTCGCTGGTCGTGCATGTCGATCCGCCCGCCGAATCGAAGGCGTACCTGCATCGCGCCGGCCGTACCGCCCGTGCCGGTGAGGACGGTGTCGTCGTCACGCTGGTCTCGGCCGAGGAGCGCGCCGAGGTCGAGAAGATGACCAGGAAGGCGGGCGTCGACATCGTCGGTGTCGACGTGAGACCGGGCGATCGGACACTGGCGCAGATCACCGGGGCGCGCACGCCCTCCGGTATCGCGCTGGTCGCGCCCGCTCCCCCGCAGCAGCCCGCCCGTCAGGGCGCCACCACCAAGCGGCGCTCGTCCGGAACCGGTCGGCGCGGCGGCTCCGCTGGCGCCGATATCGATGATCCGAGCGGCGGCTGGTCGCCCGAGGGCACACCGGACGCTTCCGGCCGTGGCGGGCGACGTCCGTCCTCGGGACGATCGGGCGCTCGCGGCGCGGGCGCGGCTTCGCGGCGCGGCGGCGACGGTTCGGCACGGACGGGCGGACGTGACTCCGGTTCGGCCCAGCGCTCGACCGGTCACGCCGACGCACGCGCCACCCGATCCAACGGTGTGCGCGGCGAGGGCGCGGCACCCTCGTCGAGTCGGGCCGCCGCCACGGCAACCGCCGGGCGGGGCTCGGGCGCGGCATCCGGACATACCGCGGGCGCGGCCCACACGGCCCGCCCGACCCGCTCCGACACGCCGGGCCAGGGACGCCGACGCGCCGGACGTCCGCAGGGGTCCGCCGCGCAGGGCAATCGACGGGCGAACTAACACGCGAGGAGAACCACCGGTGCGGCACCGACCTCGGTGTGCTCACGCCGTGGTCCGATGTCCGGATCGACCGCGTACCTGTGGGTGAGGATTCGCGGCGCGTCCGACGGGGACGACGCGCCGCGAGACGCCTTCTGCCAACGATCGCCGTCGACCGGGCACACTGAGCGGCGTGTCACATCATCCGCTCGGAGCCGTCGTCTGTGCGTTGGTCGCCGCCGCGCTGTTCGCGGTGGCGGCCGTGGCGCAGCAACGCGCGGCGGCCGCTGTTCCCGAAGGATCGAGCCTGATCCGGGCGCTGATGCGCAATCCGCGGTGGTGGGCCGCGATCGTCGGGGATGTGGGCGGATACGCGATGCAGGTCGTCGCGTTGGCGTTGGGCTCGGTCCTGTTGGTGCAGCCGTTGCTGGTCAGCATGCTCGTCTTCGCCCTGCCGCTGTCGGCCCGGTTGAACGGACGCCGGATCACCGGGCGCACCTGGGCCACCGCACTGGCGTTGACGGTGGCGCTCGCGGTCTTCCTGCTCGTCGGTGATCCGACCGAGGGCAATTCCACGGCACCGCTGCGTGATTGGAGTGTCACGCTGATCGTGGTGCTCTGCGCGATCGGCGGCGCCGTCGCGATCGGCACGGGAAGTTCCGATCCGGGGCGGCGCGCGATGCTCCTCGGGGCGGCGGGTGGAGCGCTGTTCGGTGTGGCCGCCGCGCTGACCACCGGTGTCACCGATCTCGCCGATGACGGCCTCGGTCCGATGCTGTCGAGTTGGCAGCTGTGGGCGCTGGTCGCGGCCGGGACCGCGGGCATCTACCTCCAGCAGCGCGCGTATCAGGTGGGACCGCTCGCGGCGTCCCTGCCCGCGGTCACCATCGCCGAACCGATGGTCGCCGCGCTCATCGGCGCGACGGTGCTCGATGAACGTCTCCGTACCAACACCTTCGGGCTCGTCGTCGTGGCCGTGTCGGTAGTCGTCATGTGCGCCACCACGATTCGGCTCTCCCGCGTGCAGGCCGAGGTTTGAACGCCACCCGGGTGTGATCTATCTCCCGAATCGAATGCTGAAGAATTGCACGTCGGCATCGGCGGCCGGTTAGTATCGTTCAAGTGCAGTTTCTCCCCGGGCATCAGCCGCCGTACGACCTGACCTACGACGACATCTTCCTGGTTCCGAATCGGACCGATGTCGCGTCCCGGTTCGATGTGGATCTGTCGACCACCGACGGGTCGGGCACCACCATCCCGATCGTCGTGGCCAATATGACGGCGGTCGCCGGTCGCAGGATGGCGGAGACCGTCGCCCGCCGTGGCGGCATCGTCGTACTTCCGCAGGATCTGCCGATCAGCGCCGCGTCGGACACCATCACCTTCGTGAAGAGCCGCTCGCTCACCGCCGACACCCCGGTCACACTCGATCCGGAACGTTCGGTGTCCGAGGCCGTCGCGCTCATGCACAAGCGCGCGCACGGCGCGGTGGTCGTCGTCGAGGCGGGTAAGCCGGTCGGCGTCGTCACCGAGAGTTCGTGCGCCGATGTGGACCGCTTCGCGCGGTTGCGCGATGTCGCCGTCACCGATTTCGTCCAGGCACCGGCGTCGCTCTCGCCGCGCGAGATCTTCGACCTGCTCGACGCCGCGCACGCCGACCTCGCGGTGCTCACCGGCGCGGACGGCACGCTGACCGGCGTCATGACCCGTACCGGGGCCATTCGCGCCGGGATCTACCAGCCCAATATCGATGAGCGTGAGCAGTTGCGGATCGCCGCCGCGGTCGGCATCAACGGCGATATCGCGGCCAAATCGAAATCCCTGGTCGACGCAGGCGCCGACCTGCTCGTCATCGATACCGCGCACGGTCACCAAGCCAAGATGCTCGAGGCGTTGCGGGCCGTCTCCGATCTGGGTCTCGGCGTACCGCTGGCGGCGGGCAACGTGGTGTCGGCGCGGGGCACCCGCGATCTGGCCGAGGCGGGCGCGACCATCATCAAGGTCGGCGTCGGCCCCGGCGCCATGTGCACCACCCGCATGATGACCGGCGTCGGCCGCCCGCAGTTCTCCGCGGTCGCCGAATGCGCGAGCGCGGCGAAGGAACTCGGCGTGAGCATCTGGGCCGACGGCGGCGTGCGCCATCCGCGCGACGTGGCCTTGGCCCTGGCCGCGGGCGCGGCCAACGTGATGATCGGCTCCTGGTTCGCGGGGACCTACGAATCACCGGGCGACCTGCGTGTCGACCGCGACGGCAACGCCTACAAGGAGAGTTTCGGGATGGCGTCCAAACGCGCCGTCGCCGCACGCACCGCGACCGACAGCGGCTTCGACCGCGCGCGCAAGGCGCTGTTCGAGGAGGGCATCTCCAGTTCCAGGATGCGGCTCGATCCCGAGCGCCCCGGTGTCGAAGATCTCATCGACCACATCTGCTCCGGAGTGCGCAGCGCCTGCACCTACGCGGGCGCGCGCAGCCTCGAGGAATTGCACGACAAGGCTGTGCTCGGCGTGCAGTCGGCGGCCGGTTTCGCGGAGGGACGCCCGCTGCCGAGCGGTTGGTAGAGCGACACGCGGCAGTGGACACACAACACCGGCCCACACGTCACGACGAGTGGGCCGGTAACATGGTGCCGGTAACATGATGATTGCCGGTCTCTCCGGCAACGGAACTCCCGCATGCCGAAAGGAACAAGTTGTCACCCGCGTCCGAGGGCGCCGCACAGGAGGGCTCCTCTACCGAGCCGGGTGACGAACCCGGCGCTCTCCTTCCCGCAGCAGTCCACGCAATCCCCCCTGTATCAGCCCCCAGCAGAGCGCTCTGTCCGCTCGACGAGCGGTGTTGATCGTGGCCGTCGTACTCACCGTTCTCAGCCTGCTCGGGTTCATCGCCCTCACCGCGGGCACCGCGCTGTTCGTCGCGGCCGAGTTCTCCCTCACCGCCCTGGAACGCAGCACCGTCGAGTCGCACGCCCGCGACGGGGACGCGCCGGCGCGCATGGTCCGCCGAGCGCATCGCACACTGTCGTTCCAATTGTCCGGCGCTCAGCTCGGCATCACGATCACCACGCTCATCACCGGCTTTATCGCCGAACCCGTGCTGGCCGAACTGCTGTCGCCGCTGCTGGGCGCGACCGGTATGAGCGAAGGGGCTCAGAACGGGATCTCACTCGCCCTGGCGTTGGTCCTGGCCACCTCGCTATCGATGATCTATGGCGAATTGGTGCCGAAGAACATCGCCATCGCCAAACCGCTCGCGACCGCGCGGATGACCGCCGGGCCGATGATCGCCTTCTCGACGGTGTTCAAGTGGATGATCCATTTTCTGAACAATTCCGCGAACTGGGTGGTGCGTCATCTCGGCGTCGAACCCGCCGAGGAATTGCGTTCGGCCCGTTCACCCCAGGAACTGGGTTCGCTGGTACGCACCTCCGCGCTGCGCGGCGCGCTCGACCAGCGCACCGCCCAGGTGATGGACCGTTCGCTGCAATTCGGTGAGCGCAGCGCCGAGGAACTGATGACGCCGCGCGTGAAAATCGAATCGCTGGACAAATCCGACACCATCGCCGACCTCATCGCCGCGGCGAGCCGCACCGGCTACTCGCGATTCCCGGTGATCGACGGCGATCTCGACAACACACTCGGGGTGGTGCACGTCAAGCAGGCGTTCACCCATCCGGCGAGCGAGCGTCGCAGCATCGCGTTGCAGACCCTGGCGCGTCCGGTGCCGATCGTGCCGGCCAGCCTCGACGGTGACGAAGTGCTCGAGCGGGTACGCGCCGACGGCATGCAGATCGCGCTCGTGGTCGACGAATACGGCGGTACCGCGGGTTTCGTCACCATGGAGGATCTGATCGAGGAGATCCTCGGTGACGTGCGCGACGAGCACGACGAGGAGGAACGCGACGTCCGGCGCGTCGGCGACGGCTGGGACTGTTCCGGACTGCTCCGCATCGATGAGGTCTCGCGGGCCACCGGATACGACGCACCGGAGGGCGAGTACGAAACCCTCGGCGGCCTGGTGCTGACCCGCCTGGGCCGCATCCCGGAAACCGGCGACGAGGTGGTGCTGCCGAATTCGCCCGCGCACAACCGGCATCCGTACGAAACCGACCACGGCGGCTGGATCGCCAGGGTGGAACGGATGGACGGCAGACGTATCGACCGGGTGCGCCTGATCCCGGTCACCGCGGACGTGTTGCGTGCGAGCAACGCGATCCCGGACGACGAGCGGTCCGACACGGCCGATATCGCGACACACACCATCCCCGACCACGTGAACGACACGGAGCACAGCAATGGGTGATCTGCTCGCCGTCCTGCTCACGGTCGTACTGCTCGCCAGTAACGCGTTCTTCGTCGCCGCCGAGTTCGCGTTGATCTCGGCACGCCGCGATCGCCTGGAAGCGCTCGCCGCACAGGGCAAACGCAATGCCGACACGGTCATCCGCGCGGGTGAGAACCTGTCGATGATGCTGGCGGCCGCTCAGCTCGGCATCACCATCTGCTCGATTCTGCTCGGCCGCGTCGGCGAACCGGCCGTCGCGCACCTGCTCGAAGTGCCGTTCGAGGTCGTCGGACTGCCCGATCAGCTCCTGCATCCGGTCTCCTTCGCGCTGGCGCTGACCATCGTGGTCATCCTGCACATCCTGTTCGGCGAGATGATCCCGAAGAACATCGCGCTCGCCGGGCCCGAACGCAGCGCGCTGCTGTTGGTTCCGGTCCACCTGATGTGGTTGCGGCTGGCCCGCCCGCTGATCGCCTTCTACAACCTGGCGGCGAATCTGAGTCTTCGACTGCTGCGCATCGAGCCCAAGGACGAGCTGGACGCGACCGTGTCCAGCGTGGAACTCGCCGAGATGATCGGCGAATCCCGGTCGGAGGGACTGCTCGACGAAGAGGAGCACCGCAGGCTCACCCAGGCCCTCGGCACCTCCGACCGCACCGTCGCCGATGTGATGGTTCCGCTCGGCTCCACGCGATCGGTGCCGCTGCGCGGCGGTGGGACCACGCTCGGGGATATCGAGTCGGCGGTGGGCGAGACCGGCTTCTCCCGCTTCCCGGTGCAGACCACCGACGGCTCGCTCGTCGGCTACCTCCATGTCAAGGATGTGCTGGACAAGGTCGCCGACGAGAGCGCGGGCCCGAGCACCCCCATCCCGCGCACCGATATTCGTCCGCTGCCGACCGTCAGCACCGGCACCACCCTCTACGAGGCGCTGGCCAGGCTGCGCCGTACCAACAGCCATCTGGGACGGGTGGTCGACAGCCGGGGCAATACCGTCGGCATCGTCGCGCTGGAGGATCTGGTGGAGGAGTTCGTCGGCACCGTGCGGGACGTGACGCACCGGGGCGCGGAATGATTCCGGATCCGGGCCTCGCGTCGGCGATGCGACGGTTCGCGCCGGTCGCCGCCGTGCCGATCGCGCACGGCGACCGGCGAGTTCGCCGCGGTCGGTGAGCGCGGTGCGGGTACTGGATCGATCCGAGTGGCGGGCGCACGCGCAGGCGCACGCCGCCGCGGTCGACGAACTCGTCGGGCCCTATGTTCGCCGCCGGGCAGCGGGCTCGACCCATCCGGTGATCGATTTCCTGTTCACCTACTACGGACACAAACCGGCCCAACTACGCCGGTGGCACCCGGGGTTCGGTGTCGCGCTCGCCGACGCGAAGGAATACGACGGCGCCCGCGGGTACGTCCGTCTCGATCGCGACGAGTCGGCGGAGTTCCCGTCGGCACACCCGGGCGCGCACACCGCCGATCCCGCGTATCTCGAGCGGCGGGCCGACACCGTCGACTTCGTCGCGAACCTGTTGCGCGCCACCGCTTCCCGCCCGGCACAGCTGTCCTGTTTCGGTCTGCACGAGTGGGCGATGGTGTACCGCACCGACGACGTCCGCCATCAGCAGGTGCCGCTGCGTCTGGGACACAAGGGAACCGACGCGGCCGTCGAATCGATGTCGTTGCGCTGCACCCATTTCGACGCGTTCCGCTTCTTCACACCGGAAGCCGTGCCCCGCAACGCGATCCCGCTCACCCGCGAGGACCAGGTGGCCCGCGAACAACCCGGCTGCCTGCACGCGAATATGGATCTGTACAAATGGGGTTTCAAGCTGGTGCCGCTGATCCCCTCGGATCTGTTGCTCGAATGTTTCCAGCTCGCCTGCGCGGCGCGCGAACTCGATATGCGGGCCAGCCCCTACGACCTCACGGAATTCGGATACGAACCGGTTCGGATCGAGACTCCGGCCGGACGCGCGGAATACGCTCGCGCGCAGGCGGTATTGGCCGAGCGTGCCGCCGAACTGCGCGAATCCCTGCTCGCGTGCTGCGAATCCCTGCTCGCGAGGCGACTGCGGACCGTGGACAACGTCTGACCTTCGCCGAACCGCACCGAAAACCCTCCGCTGCCCGATTTCGCCGAAATCGGCCCCGAAGTTACCGGCTGTTACTACCATTCAGTTCCTGGAGCAACTGTCCCAGTCAGATGCCTCCGGAAGTGCCGACGACGACATCGGAGGAGCCGCGATGATGCGCTCACTGACCACCATGGGCCGGGTCAGACCCCTCGCCCTGCTCGTCGCGGGCGTCCTCGCCGCGATGATGCTGCCCGGTAGCGTCTCCGCGAATCCGCAATTCATCGGCGGCGACGCCGTGCGGGAATTCCTCGACGTGGGCCGCACCGCGGTTCCCCGCGCGGAGTGCGGGCCGGGGTCCATGCCGGAATCCGGTCTCCAGGGCGACGTTCCGGCCGCCGATCGTGACAGCGGTCGCAGTACCCAGGGCTACCGCTGCAATATGTCGATGGTCGGTAACTACACCGGCCGGGGCGCGGGCATCACCTCCACGAGTTTCGAGCACTGCGCCTACATGGGATCGTTCTTCCCCGGGAATTTGTTCGCCGAGGGACGCGGTGTCCAGGTACTCGATGTCTCCGATCCCGCGAATCCCCGCCCCACCGTGACACTCACCGAACCCGCGATGCTCGGCAGCACGTGGGAGAGCCTCAAAGTCCATGCCGATCGCAAACTGCTGGTCGGCACCGGGGTTCCCGCGGGCGTCGGTGTCGGTTACCTGTCCGTTTACGACATCTCCGACTGCGCGTACCCGCGACTGCTGAATCCCGGAGCGGGAACGAATCTGCTGATGCCGCTGCCGATCACGACCCACGAGGCGGGATTCTCCCCGGACGGCACGACCTATTGGGCTTCGGGCCTCACGCCTGGTTTCGTGAGCGCCGTCGACATCTCCGATCCGGTGCACCCCCGGGTCATCTGGCAGGGGCTCACCGGAATCGAATCGCACGGAATGGGTTTCAGCCCGGACGGCACCCGCATGTACATCTCGGCGCTGAGCGGTTTCACCGTGCTCGACGTCGGCGCGATCCAGCGTCGCGAACCGGCGCCGCAGGTGCGGCATCTGGGACGGATCTTCTGGACCGACGGCCAGGCGACCCAGCACAGCATCGCGGTCACCTACGACGGCCGACCCTATCTCTACACGGTGGACGAGGGCGGTTCCGGCGGGGTCAAACTCATCGATGTCTCCGACGACACCGCGCCGAAGGTGACGACGAAGATCAAACTCGAGATCAACCTGCCGCAGAATCAGGATGCGGCGATCGGATCGTCCATGGGCGGCGGTGCGTTCGCCTACGAATCGCACTACTGCGCGGCCGACCGCCCCGACGATCCGACGGCGCTGGCCTGCGGATGGATCTCCTCCGGTATCAGGGTTTTCGATGTGCGCGATCCGGGCGATATCCACGAGATCGCCTACTTCAATCCACCGGCCCGCACCGGGCGCTTCGCCGATCTGTGGAATTCGCCGCACGCGCTGGCGTCGGTCATCGGATTCCCGGCCCTCGGCGTGATACCGGCCGTACGAGCCGTCCTCGAGGGCGATTTCGATCCGTCGACGGCATTGACTTCGCGCACCGACAACATCTTCGGCGACCTGTCGACCGACTGGTGTATGTCGCCGCCGGAATGGCGCGGCGACCAACTCTACGTCGCGTGCGCCGACAACGGTTTCATGGTGCTGCAACTGCACAACGACGTCTACAGTCCGCCCGCGAACCAACAGTCCACCGTCGGATCCTGATATGTCCCACCGGTTCCCGCCGTTCCGGGTAGCCGCCGCTGTCGCCGTCGCCTTCACCCTGGTGGTGCTCGGCGCGGCGCTGCGGCCGGTCGCGCTGCCCGAACGGCACACCGACACACCGATTCTCACCGCGGTGGAAATCGGCTTCGCCCAGGATATGACCGCCCACCACGAGCAGGCCCTGCGGATGACCCAACGGCTCGATCCCGATATCGACCCGAATATCCGCAGGCTCGCCGATCAACTCGCCGACGCGCAGCGGACCGAGATCGGGACCATGCTCGGCTGGCTCAGACTCGCCGACGCGAGTCCGCTGTCACCGCAGCCGATGCTGTGGATGCACACCGAATCCACAGGGCACGACCACGCGGCGCGTACCGAGTCGGACCCCTCGACCGGCATGCCAGGGATGGCGAACACAGCCGAACTCGACGCGCTGGCCGCCGCGCGCGGACAGGAGGCCGAAATACTGTTCCTGCGGTTGATGATTCGCCACCATCGGGGCGGCGTGCGGATGGCCGTCGCGGCGGACGCCCTACTCACCCACGGCGCGGTGAAGGAGGCCGCGCGGGCGACATTGCAGTCGCAGAGTCAAGAGATCGGGATCATGGGCGTCATGCTCGTCCAACTCGGCGGACAGGTTCCCGCCTGATCGGAAAGCCAGCGCCCTCAGCTTGAGATTTAACCTCTGAGCTGGGGTAGGTCGCCCCGGTTGATCATGGGTGAAGCCCTTGGTTGATGATTCATCTTGCTACAGAACGAATCTCATGAACCAAGGGCTTCGATGAACAGTGTGCACGATCCTGGTCGCGAGGGTGCGGCCGGGGAGTTGTCGGCGTTTCGGCAGGAGTTGTACCGGTGTGCGAGCGCGCGAGCGGATGCGTTGTTCGAGCTGTGTGAGGCGGTGTTGTGCGCGGACGGGCCGGTGACCACGCTGGTCGGGTTGTCTCTGGTGGCCGAGCATCGCCGTGGTCATGGCGGTATGTACGACGCGCTGGCGGCGGGCCGGCTCGATGTCACCAGGCTGCGGCGGGCGGTGACCGGATTGCCGGTCCCGTGTGAGCGCGGCGGCCGGATCAGGCTGGCGGTGGATGTGTCACCGTGGCTGCGGCCCGACGCTATGACCAGTGCCGACCGTTGTTTCTGTCATACCTATGGGCGCGGCAAGGGCAACGCGCAGCTGATCCCGGGCTGGCCGTACTCGTTCGTCGCCGCGCTCGAGTCCGGGGCGTCGAGCTGGTGCGCGCTGCTGGACGCGCAGCGTATCGGCCGTGACGAGGACCTCACCGCGGTGACCGCCGCCCAGGTCCGCGACGTGGTTGCCCGGCTGCGCGCGGCCGGGCATCATCGGCCCGGGGATCGCGACATCGTGATCGTGTTCGACGCCGGCTACGATATCTGCCGCTTGGCGTGGCTGTTGGCGGATCTGCCGGTTGAGCTGGTAGGTAGGGTGCGGTCGGATCGGGTGTTCTGCTTCCCCGCCGCCGCGCGGGCCCGCACGGGCCGCCCGCCGCGCCACGGCCCGGTGTTCACCCTCGCCGACCCGGCGACCCATCCCGAGCCCGCGGTCACGACCAGCACCGACACCCTTCGCTACGGCACCGCCCGCACCACTGCCTGGCACCGGTTGCATCCCCGGCTCACCCACCGCGGCCCCTGGGCCGACCTCGACGGTCCGCCACCGATCATCGAGGGCGCCCTGATCCGGTTGACCGTGGATCGGCTACCCGGCGACCGAAACCCGAAACCGGTGTGGCTGTGGACATCCCGTGCCGAAAGCGCCGCAGCGGACGTGGACCGCTACTGGCAGGCGTTCCTGCGCCGCTTCGACATCGAGCACACCTTCCGGTTCCTGAAACAAACCCTCGGCTGGACCCGGCCCCGGGTCCGTACCGCCGCCCAGGGCGACCGCTGGACCTGGCTGATCCTCACCGCCCACACCCAGCTGCGGCTCGCACGCGGCCTCACCACCGACCTGCGCCGCCCCTGGGAGAAACCCGTCACCGACCCGCACCGGCTCACCCCCGCCCGCGTCCGTCGCGGGTTTCGCCACCTCCGCCGGAAAACCCCCAATCCGGCCAGCGCGCCGAAACCCTCACGCCCCGGCCCCGGCCGCCCGAAAGGCAGCAAGAACCGGCACATCGCGCCACATCCAGAGGTCGGCAAAACCCGTGTGGCCCCGGCTACGCCGGGGCCACAACCTTAAATCTCAAGCTCAGGAATTGTCGACGAAGCGGTACCACGGAATACGGTAGGGCTCGTAGCCGATGCCGCGCTCGGCGGGCGGGCCGATATACGGCGGCGGGCTGTCGGGGAAATATCCGAACCCCTCGGAATTCTTCTCGTCCCCTTCGAAATAGAAGAGGCAGCCGCCGTCGCGGCGGTCGATATAGCGGATGCTGTACACCCCGAGCCGGGTGCGCTCACCGGGATTGAAGCAGTCGACGGCCTGATCCTCCAGAATGCCGTGCGACAGCTGCCACGCGCCCTTCTGCGGAATCTCGTACCAGACCGCCGCCGCCAGCAGACCGATGAGCAACGGGGCGGTCAGACTCAGCACGACCACGCGATAGCGAAACAGTCCGACGAGGGCGGACAGGGCCGCGATCCCCGCCGCGACAGCCAGCAGGGCCGACAGCACCACCTTGCTCGTCTGCGTTCCCTCGATGGCGATCACCCATACCGACACCAGGCACAGCACCAACACGACGCCGATGACCAGAACCATCCACCAGACGAACCAGAACGGGACACGTACACGGGTCCGTTCACCGACGCTCATACACAGAAGATAACGGCGTCGTGGCCACCGCGCTCGACATAGCCCCGACCCGACGAAAAACCCCCGGCCACGATCCCGAAGGGCGGACGGGGGTTTCCGGTTCGATCGGCACTCTCAGAGCGGGGGGAATCCCGCCGATCCGGTCGCGATCCAATTCCAGAAGGACGCGGCGCGGTTGGTGACCAGAGCGACAATGTCGAGAACAACGCTTCCCATACTTACCCAATCTCCGACGATCTCCAGTGTCGCGACCAGGGTAACGGATAGGTATCGGTATCTGTGCAGCCGGTGAACACGCGATCCCCGGCCGGATCGTCCGGCCGGGGATCGCCCGGTGTCACATCAGGTGGACCAGCGGTTTCACAGGCAGTTCAGTGCCTTGGCCTCGCGGCGTCGCCGGTGCAGGATGGGCTCGGTGTAGCCGTTGGGCTGCTTGGTGCCTTCCAGCACCAATTCCTTGGCCGCCTGGAAGGCGACGCTGCCCGCGAAATCCGCCGCGAGCGGCCGGTAGTTCGGGTCGCCAGCGTTCTGCTTGTCGACCACGGGGGCCATCCGCTCCAGGCTGGCGGTCACCTCGTCGGCGGTGACGATGCCGTGGCGCAGCCAGTTGGCCATGAGCTGGCTCGAGATGCGCAGGGTGGCGCGGTCTTCCATCAGGCCGACATCGCGGATGTCGGGCACCTTGGAACAGCCGACGCCCTGGTCGATCCAGCGCACCACGTAGCCGAGGATGCTCTGGGAGTTGTTGTCCAGTTCCTGCTGCTTGTCCTGCGCCGACCAGTTCGGGTCGGCGGCGAGCGGGATCTCCAGGATCTGATCGACGGTGGCGCGGGCGCCGCCCTTGGCGATCTCGCTCTGCCGCTTGAACACGTCGACCAGGTGGTAGTGGGTCGCGTGCAGGGTGGCGGCGGTGGGCGAGGGCACCCAGGCGGTGTTCGCGCCCGCCTTCGGGTGGCCGATCTTCTGCACCAGCATGTCGGCCATCAGGTCCGGCATGGCCCACATGCCCTTGCCGATCTGCGCCTTGCCGGGCAGGCCGGTGACCAGGCCGGTGTCGACGTTCCAGTCCTCGTAGGAGGTGATCCACCGCTGGGATTTCATCTCGGCCTTGCGGACCATCGGCCCGGCCTCCATGGAGGTGTGGATCTCGTCCCCGGTGCGATCGAGGAAGCCGGTGTTGATGAACACGACCCGCTCGGCGGCGGCCTGGATGCAGGCCTTCAGGTTCACCGTGGTGCGGCGCTCCTCGTCCATGATGCCGACCTTGAGGGTGTTGCGGGGCAGGCCGAGCACATCCTCGACGCGTCCGAACAGCTCGTTGGTGAAGGCGACCTCGTCGGGACCGTGCATCTTGGGCTTGACGATGTAGACCGAGCCGGTGCGGCTGTTCTTCAGCTCGGTGTTCGCGTCGAGCGAGTGGACGGCGACCAGCGAGGTGATCAGGCCGTCGAGGATGCCCTCGGGCACCTCGTTGCCGTCCTTGTCGATGATGGCGTCGGAGGTCATCAGATGACCGACGTTGCGCACGAACAGCAGCGAACGGCCGTGCAGCACCAGGTCACTGCCGTCGAGTGCGGTGTAGACCCGATCCGGGTTCATGGTCCGGGTGAAGGTCTTGTCGCCCTTGACGACCTTCTCGCTGAGATCGCCCTTCATCAGGCCGAGCCAGTTGTGGTAGCAGAGGACCTTGTCCTCGGCGTCGACCGCGGCGACCGAATCCTCGAAATCCATGATCGTGGTGACCGCGGATTCCAGCACGACATCCTTGATGCCCGCGCTGTCGGTGCTGCCGATCGGCGATTCGGGATCGATCTGGATCTCGATGTGCAAACCGTTGTGCTTCAACAGGATCGAGGTCGGGGATGCCGGATCGCCGAGGTAGCCGACCAGCTGCGACGCGTCGGCGAGGCCGATGCTCGTGCCGTCCTCGAGGCCGACCTCCAGTTCGCCGTCCACGATCGTGTACGACGACGATCCGATATGCGAACCGGTGATGAGCGTCACCGAATCGTCGAGGAAGTTACGCGCCCACTCGATGACCTTGTCACCGCGAACCCTGTTGTAGCCCTTGCCCTTCTCGGCGCCGCCGGTCTCCGGGATGGCATCGGTGCCGTAGAGCGCGTCGTAGAGCGAGCCCCAGCGCGCGTTCGCGGCGTTGATGGCGAACCGCGCGTTCATCACCGGCACCACCAGCTGCGGGCCCGCGGTGGTCGCGATCTCGGTGTCCACGTTCTGGGTGGTGATCTGGAATCCGGCCGGTTCGGGGCGTAGGTACCCGATCTCGGTCAAGTAACTCTTGTACGCGGCCTTGTCGTAGTTCGCGCCGGGGTGCTCGGCATGCCAGGCGTCGAGTTTTCCCTGGATCTCGTCGCGTTCGGCCAGCAGGGCGCGGTTGCGCGGCGCCAAGTCGTTGATCACCTGTTCGGCACCGGCCCAGAACGCGGCGGAGTCCACGCCGGTCCCGGGAAGCGCCTCGTTCTCGATGAACTCGTGAAGAACACTGGCCACCTGGAGCCCGCCGACCTGAATCCGCTCTGTCATCTACTGCCTCACTTCTGAGAAAGCCGGGTGTGAAAAGACGGGGTCAATGTTACCCGTCGGTAGTGGTTACTCGGCGCGATGGGTGACGGAAGCACCGTGCGCGTCCGGTCGGCGCGCTGCCAGCACATTCTCGTCCGCGATGCCGGTACCCGATGGTCCTTCGGTCGGCGGGTCGCGCGGGTTGTCGGCGGTCGGCCGAACAATCGCGTCGATCCTATCGCTCGCGCGGTGACCCACCGATATCGGCCGTGGGTACGGGTTACCGGCCCGGTCGGTCCCTCCTGATCGCCGCCGCGGCGGCAGCGCGGGATCGGACGCCGAGTTTGGTGCGGGCGTTGGCGATGTGACGGTGGACGGTGTGCGGACTCAGCGTCAGCCGTTCGCCGATCTGGACGTCGGTCAATCCGTCCGCGACCAGGCGCAGGATCTCCCGCTCGCGATCGGTCACCGCCTCGGGACCGGGAAGGGCGGGACGTGACCGCACGGGATGTCCGAGTCCGCGCAGGGTCGCGTCGGCGACGGCCGTGGCGTCGCCGCGCCACGGGAAATGATCCTCGCCGTGCAGTTCGACCAGGGTCGCCCGGCGGACCCGGCGCGCCACGTCGACGCCGAGCGCGAACGGCACCGCGCGGTCGCCCCTGCGGTGCAGGACCGTCGTCGGGGCGGTGACGGCGGTCAGATACTCGGTCGCGTCGATCTCGTAGGTGGCGGCCAACGATCTCGCGGCCTGCTCGGCGGTGGCGGACAGACGCTGGAAGCGGGCGAAACGTTCGCGCTCGGCATTGTCGGCGTCGGGGACGAACACATCGGCGAGCAGCCGCGAGCCCAGCCCCCAGTGCGCGGAGACGGCGTTCACCATCGCGCGGCGCGCGCTTTCCGGCGCGATATCGGCCCCGTCGGCGAACGCGCCGTAGAGCACGAGCCGGTGTACCCGGTCCGGCAGCAGCGCGGCCAGGCCCGCCGCGACGGCGGCGCCGGAGGACGCGCCGAGCACGGCGAAGCGGTCCACTCCGAGCGCGTCGACGATCTCGGCCGTCGCGGTGATCTCGTCCTCCAGATCGCGCGGATACCCGGCGGCGGCGGACAGGCCTCGCCCCGGCTGGTCGTACCTGACGACGGTGAATCGTTCGGCCAGCCGGGAGACGTAGGCGCGGAAGAGCGGGTCCTCCCAGTTGAGGGCGAGGTGGCCGCACCACCAGCCGCCGATCAGCAGCGGCGGACCACTGCCGACCTCGGCACAGGCGATGTCGCCGTGGGCGGTCTTCACGTAGCGCACGACCTGATTCTCGACACGCAGCATCACATCACCTTCCCGAATCCCGGATCACCTGTTCGGGCCATCGATGATGGCCCGAAACGGCCATGACGGCGGGGTGACCCGCGCAGCAGACTTCCACCATGACCACCACAACGTTCGGCGAACGCTTCTTCGCGAGCTGGTATCCCCGTTTCATGGCCCGCGTCGAGCGGGCGGGTCAGGCAGGTGTGCGTCGCGCCCAACTCGCCGGCGCGCGGGGCCGGACCCTCGAGATCGGCGCGGGAAGCGGTCTGTCCGTGCCGCACTACCCCGACGATCTGACCGAACTGGTTCTGCTCGAACCGAATCCGGCGCTGCGCACCCGGCTCACGGTACTCGCCCACTCCCCCGCCGCCCCGATCACCGTGGTGGACGGTGACGCGCACGCCCTGGAGTTCCCCGACGGCAGCTTCGACACCGTCACCGCGTCCCTGGTCTTCTGCTCGGTGCGCGACCCGGATCGCGCCCTGGCCGAGGTACACCGGGTGCTGCGGCCGGGGGGGCAGTTCCTGTTCCACGAACACGTCCGAGGCACCGGTGTGCGCGCCGCCGTACAGGACCTGCTCACCCCGGTACAACGACGCCTCGCCGACGGCTGCCACGCCAACCGCGACTTCGAATCCCTGCTCGGCGCGACCGATTTCCACCTCGAGGTGATCCTGCGTACCCGTATGCCGACACGAATGCCGACCATCGTGCCCCTCGTCGTCGGCACGGCGCGTCGACGATGACGCCGTGCGCCGGGGTCATGCCGGAAGGTGTCACGCCGGAACGCTGCTCAGCCGCGCGTCGAACGCGGATTCCGTGTACGGGGCGATGGGGCTCAACCGCAGCACCGAGGACATCCTGCGGGTCAGCGCGGGCGGGCCGCTGAACTGGAGCAGGCCGGTGCGCTGGGCGTGGGCGACCGGGATCCGTCCGAGCCACACCTCGTAGAGCGAACCCACGTCCGAGGTGATCGTGACGTCGACGGGGTAGCCGGGGTCGGCGGAGCAGACCGACGGGTCACCCGCTTCGATCACGATCCAGTAGCGGCGGATGTCATCGGTGAAGCGGACGGCGAGTACCTGCCGCTTGCCGGGGAACGACGAGGTGTCCAGACGGGTGTGCATCCACCACACCAGCAGGTCGGCGTCGAGTTCCCGCGGATCCGGCTCGCCGAAGGTCCAGCGGGCGCCCCACTCGCCGAGGCCGAAGAGAATCGGCTCCAACTCCCGGCCCGAGTCGGTCATCACGTAGTTCGTACCCAGTTTCTCGATGAGCCCGGAGCGCTCGAACTGACGCAGACGTTTGGTGAGCAGGCTGCGCGACAGCCCGGGCAGGCCGCGGGCCAGGTCGTTGAACCGGGTGGTGCCCAGGAGTAGATCGCGCAGGATCAACAGGGACCAGCGATCACCGAGCACATCCAGCGCGCGCGAGATCGGACAGTACTGGCCGTAGCTCTGGGTCGTTTCCGACACGATCACCTCCGGGGTCGCGGGGTCCACTTTCTGAACCGGGTAAGTCCACTTTCTGGACTATTCGGTTATCGCGGGAATTCGTAGCTTCGAAACATGACGACTTCCACGATTCCCGAGACCACCACCGACTGGACCGCCTCGGCGCGCCGGATCGGCGAAAACCTGCGCCCCGGGGTCGCCGAACGCGACCGGACCGGCGAGATCGACGCCGCGGCCTTCGACCGGCTGCGCGAGGCCGGACTCGCGGCCGCGCTGGTGCCGATCGAATTCGGCGGCGGCGGCGCGACCCACCGCGAGGCGGGCGAGATCCTGCGCGAACTCGGCAGACACGATCCCTCCACCGCGGTCACCTTCGCCATGCATTCGCATCTGGTCGCCACCCAGGTGTGGCGGCATAATCACGGCGCGGACGCGACGCCGGTCTTCCGGAAGGTGGCCGACGGCGCGATCCTGGTCAGCACCGGCGCCTCGGATTGGGTGGGCTCGAGCGGCACGGCCGAGCGCGTCGACGGCGGCTACCGGGTGAGCGCGCGCAAATCACCCGCCAGCGGCTGCGAGGTGGGCACCGTGCTGGTGACCAGTATCCGCTGGGACGACGCGCCGGACGGGCCGCGGGTGCTGCACTGCGCGGTGCCGATGGCCGCCCCCGGCATCCGGATCGAGAAGACCTGGGACACACTGGGTCTGCGTGCGACCGGATCGCATTCGGTCGTGCTGGAGGATGTCTTCGTGCCGGACGCGGCGGTATCGCTGATCCGTCCCGCCGAACTCTGGCCGCCGCTGCTGAACGTGGTGATCGGCGCGGCCATGCCGTTGGTGATGGCCGCCTACCTCGGAATCGCCGACGGGGCGGTCGAACTGGCGACCGCGCTCGTCGCCGGACGCACCGATCCGCACCTGTGCCAACTGGCGGGCGAGATGACCAACGCCCACATCACGGCGCAGGATCTCGTCGACGCGATGTTCGCCACGTCGGACAATCTGGGTTTCGCCAACACCGACGATCACGCGGCGCGCACCCTCAGCCGCAAGACCGTCGCGGCCGAGAACCTCATCGACACGGTCCGCCTCGCCATCGAAACCGTCGGCGGCGTCGGCTACTCGCGCACCTGCGAACTCGAGATGCGCTACCGCGACGTGCACGGCAGCCTGTTCCATCCGCTGCCGAGGGCCAAGCAGACACAGTTCACCGGCCGGGTCGTTCTCGGAAGCGGACCGCTCGGCTGAGGACCCATGACGGAACCGTGACCATCGGGGCCGAATCACGACACACGCGGTGTCCACGCGGTTCGATGGTGTCGACAGCGATGGTCACGAATTCGAGGAGTGCGTCATGGTTTCGGTAGCAAGGGTGGTCCGGTCACCGCTCGCGTGGATCGTCGCCGCGGTGGTCGTCGCGTTCGGCGCGACGGCGATCGTGCTGCTCGAACCGTGGAAGCTGATCGTCGACACCACGGTGAACGAGGCCGCGCCCACCGCGGCGGTCGCCACCGGGTCCACCGCCGCTCCGGTCGCGGGCCCGGTCGTCCTGGCCGAGGGGACCTTCGTCTCGCACGAACACCACACCTCCGGCACCGTGCGCGTCCTGCGCCTGCCCGACGGCAGCCGCGTGCTGCGCCTCGAGGATCTCGACACCTCCGATGGACCCGACGTGCGAGTCTGGCTCACCGACCAGACCGTCACCGACGACTGGTTCACCTTCGACGACGGACATCACGTCGATCTCGGAAGTCTCAAGGGCAACAAGGGAAACCAGAACTACGCCGTTCCGGCGGAACTGGATCTCGCCGCGTTCGTCAGCGCCGATCTGTGGTGCGACCGCTTCAACGTCTCGTTCGGCGCCGCCACGCTGGTACGCACCGGCAACTGAGACCGGGCGCGATCCGGCCGGAAATAAATGGGCCGACAACGGCACGATCCGTGTGCCACCATGTAATTCATCGACGATCACCCCGATCAGCGGGGTGATCTTTTCGAGCATCAGGAGAGGAGGAGGTGGCTTGTCGAATTCACAGAACCCGAACGTGATCGGCCTGGCGGATCCGGTATCCGGCCACCTCCGGTCCGGTCGCTGACCGAAGCCGTTCCCCCGGCAATATCCGCTGCTCTTCACGAAACATGGTGATCCCCATGATATTCCGCCATGCCACCGATCGGGTGGCGTTGACCGCGTCCAACTGGATACACACCGGCGTCCTCGTCCTGAACGCGTCCTACGAGGCGCTCGACGAGATCGGCGCCGACCGTGCCGTGGTACTGGTGACCAGCGGCGCCGCGGAATCGATCGCCGACCACGAGCCCTACTTCCCGATCCGGTCCAAGGATCTGGAGATCGCGCTGCCGGAGACGATCCGCCTGCTGCGCTACGTCTACATCGAGCACACCGTGCTCGTCCACGACGAGAGCCGCGCCACCCTGGCCGGCGTGCTGCGCCGCGACAACCACCGCTGCGGGTACTGCGCGAACTGGGCCCGCACCGTCGACCACATCCGACCGCGCAGCCGGGGCGGCCCGAACACCTGGAGCAATCTGGTCGCCTGCTGCGCGCCGTGCAATTCGGCCAAGGCCGACCGGACCCCGGAGGAAGCGGGCATGCGGTTGCTGTGGCAGCCCAAGGCCCCCGACCACCTGGCCAAGCGGCAGCGCCGCGTCTGGAAGCAGTTGGCCACCACCTGACCGATCCGAGAGGAGCAAGGATATGACCGTCCGTACCCAGCCGACCCGCACCGACGAGTTGACGCTCGTCGACCTGCTCCCGGTTTCGGACAGCCGAGAGTGGCACCGCGCCGCGTGCCGGGGCGACCCGAATCACGAGGCCTGGTTTCCGTACCCGTCGCAGGATTTCGAGTACGCCCGAGAGATCTGCGCCGGGTGCCCGATCCGCACGGCCTGCGGCGAATTCGCCTCCGGCACCGGACAATCCGGCGTCTGGGGCGGGCACGAATTCGATCGCGGGCGGGTCATCCGCGAGTGAGACGACTCGCGGCGCGGCGGGCCGCCGTCCTCGCGCGAGCGCGCGGCGGCGGCCCGTACCCGCCCGTACCGATGACCTGGGCCTCCCCGTAGAGCACCGGTCGACGTGAACATACACTGACCGTCGTGGGCACTCATCGCAGCGGAATCAACTCCCGAGGCGTCAGCAAAGGTCCGGTTATCGCAGCGGTGACAGTCGTGCTGCTGGTGGTAGCCGTCTTCGCCTGGTTCCAGTTCCGGGATCGCGCCACCGACCGCGACAGCGCGGCGGCGGCCGAATGCGTCGAAGGCGAATCGACGCTGTTCGTCACCGTCGACCCCGATATCGAAGCGCCGGTGCGCGCGATCGCGGACCGATACAACGCGACCGCGCCGCAGATCCGCGACCACTGCGCGAAGGTGCTGGTCACGGCGCGCCCCACCGCGTCGATCAGCGCCGGTTTCATCGCGGGCGGAGTGTGGAACGGCACGCTCGGACCACAGCCGGCGCTGTGGATCCCGACCTCCTCGCGTTCCATCGAGGCGACACGGGTGCCCGGACTGATCGAGGGTGAGCCGACCTCCGTCGCGGCCAGTCCCGTCGCGCTGGCGGTCACCGAGGAACTGCGGCAGTCGATGGAGCAGGCGCAGGTCGCCTGGAGCGATCTGCCCACGCTGCAACAGGGCTCACTCGACCAGATCGGGCTCTCCGACTGGGGTGGCCTGCGCATGGCGCTGCCCGAGGGTGACGCCACCGTGGCCGCGGCGGCGGCGGTCGCCGCGACGGTCTCCGGCACCGATCCGCTCACCACAGAGGCCGCGCAGTCCGGCCAGGTCGTCGCGGCGGTCTCCGGATTGGCCGCGGGCGCACCGCAGGCGACGAGCACCGGCGACGCGCTCGACGCCATCGCGACGGCGCTGCCGCAGCAGAAGGCCGATATCCACGCGGTAGCCGCTACCGAACAGCAACTGCGGACCCGGCCGGGCCTGGTCGCCTATCGACCGGCGGGAGCGGCGCCGGTCGCCGACCATCCCGCCGCGATGATGTCGGGATCGTGGGTGGACCAGACCCAGAATCTGATCGCGAGCGTGTTCGCCGAATACCTGCGCGCGCCGCAACAGGCGACGCTGCTCACCGACGCCGGTTTCACCGTGCCGCCGACGACCGCGACGGGGACCGGCGCTTCGCGCGAGGCGCTCGACAAGGTCGCCGCGACCCTCGCCGATCCGGTCCTCGGCGTGCAGTCGACGGTGGTGCTCGATATCTCGGCCTCGATGTCGACCTCGGAGGGTTCGGGCACCAGGCTTTCCAACAGTCTCGGCGCGCTGCGTTCCACCATGAACGTGATGCCGCCGGATTTCGGCCTGGGAGTGTGGACCTTCGCCGAGAACCTCGACGGGGCCAAACCCTATGACGTGCTCGCCTCGACCGCGCCGCTCACCACCACCCAGCGCACCGCCATCGACACCGCGCTCGGCAAGGTGCGCGCCAGTGACAGCCGCACCGATCAGGCCTACCCGACCGTGCTGGCCGCCTACCGGGCCGCGATCGCGAACTACGCGGCGGGCCGGACCAATTCGCTGCTCGTCGTCACCGACGGCCCCGACGACGATTCCAGCATGACCGGCGCGCAACTGCTCGCCGATATCGCCGCCGCCACCGACAAATCCCGGCCGGTGCGCATCGATATCGTCGTCATCGGCGGTACCGCCACCGAAACCATGCGGGATCTCGCCGAGAAGACGGGCGGCACGTACACCCGGGTCGCCACCTCCGACAACCTCACCTTCGCCAGCACGGTGGTGAAAGCCCTGACCAGTCCCTAGCGCGTTCAGTCGGCGTAGGCCTCCGGCGGCGGGCAGGAGCACACCAGGTTGCGGTCGCCGTAGGCACCGTCGATACGCCGCACCGAGGGCCACACCTTGGCCCGCGCGTGCGTGAGACCGCGCGGGTAGACCGCGGTCTCGCGGCTGTAGGGGTGATTCCACTCCCCGACCAGGCTGGCCGCGGTGTGCGGCGAGCCGCGCAACGGATTGTCGGTGACCGGCCAGACACCGGCGGCGACCTGATCGATCTCCGCGCGGATCGCGATCATCGCCTCGACGAATTCATCGATCTCGGCGAGGTTCTCGCTCTCGGTCGGCTCGACCATCAGCGTGCCCGCGACCGGGAAGCTCATGGTCGGCGCGTGGAAGCCGTAGTCGGCCAGACGTTTGGCCACGTCGTCGACGGTCACGCCGGTCCGTTTGGTGATCTCGCGCAGATCCAGGATGCATTCGTGCGCGACCATGCCGTTGTCGCCGGTGTAGAGCACCGGGAAGTACTCGTCGAGCCTGCGCGCGATGTAGTTGGCCGAGGCGATGGCCGACAAGGTGGCGCGACGCAGGCCGTCGGCTCCCATCATCCGGATGTAGGCCCAGGTGATCGGCAGGATCGAGGCCGAACCGTATTTCGCCGCCGACACCGCGTGCGAACCGGATTCCAGCGGGTCGCCGGGCAGGTACCTGGTCAGATGCGAGCGCACGGCGACCGGACCGACGCCGGGACCGCCTCCGCCGTGCGGGATGCAGAAGGTCTTGTGCAGATTCAAGTGGCTGACGTCCCCGCCGAAATGTCCGGGGCGCGCCAGTCCGACCAGCGCGTTCAGATTCGCGCCGTCGACGTAGACCTGGCCGCCCGCCTCGTGCACCAGGGCGCACAACTCGGCGACCTCGTGTTCGTAGACACCGTGCGTGGACGGGTAGGTGATCATGATGCACGACAGCCGTTCGGCGTGGTCGGCGATCTTGGCGCGCAGGTCGTCCAGATCGACGTCGCCGTTGTCGCGGCACCGGACCACCTCGACCCGCATGCCGACCATGGCCGCCGAGGCCGCGTTGGTGCCGTGCGCGCTGGACGGGATCAGGCAGGTGTCGCGGTGCGCGTCGCCGCGATCGAGGTGGTAGCGGCGGATGGCGAGCAGGCCCGCGTACTCGCCCTGGCTACCCGCGTTCGGTTGCAGGCTCACCGCGTCGTAGCCGGTGATCTCGGCCAGCCAGTTCTCCAGATCGGAGACGACCTTCAGCAGACCCGGCGCGTCCTCGACCGGCGCGTAGGGGTGAACACGCGCGAATCCGGGCCAGGTGATGGGCTCCATCTCCGCGGTCGCGTTGAGTTTCATGGTGCACGATCCGAGCGGAATCATGCTGCGGTCCAGGGCGATATCCTTGTCCGAGAGCCTGCGCAGGTACCGCAGCATCGCGGTTTCCGTGTGATAGCTGGTGAACGCCGGGTGGGTCAGGAATTCGGTGGTTCGGGTCTCGATCGCGGCGCCAGGACTCTGCGCCGGTGCCGCCGCGTCCAATGAGCGCGCGGTGCCGAAGGATTCGAGTACGGCCGTGATGTGCGCGGTGGTCGTCGCCTCGTCACAGGCGATGCCGACGTGATCGGCATCGACCAGACGCAGATTGATACCGCGCGATTTGGCCTTGGCGACAACGGCTTCCGCGCCGCCCGGCACGTGGGCGAGCACGGTGTCGAAGAAATCGCCGTGCACGAGCGCGCCGCCGAGTCCCGCGGCGACGGCCGCCGCGTGCGCGTGCACCCGGCGCGCGATCGCGCGCAGCCCGTCGGCGCCGTGGTAGCTGGCGTACATCGCGGCGACGATGGCCAGCAGCACCTGTGCGGTACAGATGTTCGACGTGGCCTTCTCTCGGCGAATGTGCTGCTCACGGGTCTGCAACGCGAGCCGGTAGGCCGGATCCCCATCGGCGTCGACCGAGACGCCGACCAGCCGTCCCGGCAGTTGACGCGCGAAGGCCTGCCGCACCGCGAGGTAACCGGCGTGCGGGCCGCCGAAACCGAGCGGGACGCCGAAACGCTGGGTGGTGCCGAAACAGACATCCGCGCCCTGCTCGCCCGGCGAGGTGATCAGTGTCAGCGCCAGCAGATCCGCGCCGACCGCGACGAGTGCGCCGCGCTCGTGGCCCGCCGCGACGACCTCGCGCCAATCGACCACGCGGCCCGACGCCCCCGGTGCCTGCACGAGCACACCGAAGAAATCACCGTCGGGCAGCGCGCCCGAGGACAGATCCGCCGCCACGAGTTCGATGCCGAGCGGTTCGGCCCGGGTCTCGAGCACGGTTCTGGTCTGCGGGAACAGATCGGTGTCGATGAGCAGCCTGGTGGATTTCGACCTACCCGCGCGACGCAGCAGCGTCATCGCCTCGGCGGCAGCGGTCGCCTCGTCCAGCATGGACGCGTTCGCGACATCCATTCCGGTCAGATCCGACACCATGGTCTGGAAATTGAGCAGCGCCTCGAGCCTGCCCTGACTGATCTCGGGCTGATACGGGGTGTACGCGGTGTACCAGGCCGGATTCTCCAGCAGACTGCGCACCAGGACGGGCGGGGTGAGCGTGTCGTAGTACCCGAGCCCGATCATCGACGTGGCCACCGTATTGGAGTGGGCCAGCGCCGTCAGTTCGGCGAGCACCTCGTGTTCGGTCAGGGCGGCGGGCAACCCGGCCAGGGCGGTGGCGGTGTCGTCGAGAATGCGCGCGGGGATCGCGGCCGTCGCCAGGTCGTCCAGTGAGCCGACGCCGACCACCGGCAGCATTCGGGCGAGTTCCGCCCGGTCCGGTCCGATATGGCGGTCGGCGAAAGATCGAGTCACGTCAGCTCCAAGGGTCGGGCGGGTCGACCACGTGGCCGACGGGTACCAGCCCTCCCCCTCTGTCGTGGAGCCTGAGAGATTCGGGACCTGTCGTCCCTTTCCCCATGGGCGGGCGGCACGCGGCCACCGCTTTCCAGAGGCGCCGAAGCCCGTACGGTCCGGTTGCCTGAGAGATTGACGGGGAGGTGCTGCTCCTTCGGCGCCCGGACTCATGTCGAGACCGGAACTCTCCCGCACGGCGGCGACGCATCGCCCAGTTTATGCGGAAGGGCCGCCGAACACGGCCTCCAGGTCTGTGTCGCCCTCGTCACTCGATGCCGCGAGGGCGATCACGACAGAAAGACCGCCCCGGTGACATCCGGGACGGTCCGAACCGGATCTAGCCGGTTTTGGCGTTCATCCGCGCCTTGCGCCGGTAGGCCAGTTCGTCCTCCGGCCGCTCGGTCGCCGATACCGCTCGTTCGGCGGGGAAATTCGCGATCGCGCCCGTCAGCTCACGCATGGCGCCGCTGACCGCGATACCGAAGACGCCCTGACCGCCCTGCAGTAAATCGACGACTTCCTCGGGCGAGGCGCACTCGTAGACCGAGGTGCCGTCGGAGAACAGGGTGATACCCGCCAGATCCTGAACGCCCCGGCTGCGCAGGTGATCCACCGCGATCCGGATGTTCTGTAGCGAGATGCCCGCGTCGAGCAGTCGCTTCACGATCTTCAGGACCAATATGTCCTTGAACGAGTACAGCCGCTGACTGCCGGATCCCGCCGCGCCGCGAATCGAGGGCACGACCAGTCCGGTGCGCGCCCAGTAATCGAGCTGCCGGTAGGTGATGCCTGCCACCTGACACGCGCTGGGGACGCGATAGCCGACTAGATCATCGGGTACCGAATCATCCGGGAACAGGCCTGGCTGTACCACATCCTGCGATTGCTCTGCCACTGACCACTCCCTTGCTTCGCCGACGCCTTGCCTCATCGATGACCCGGCTCCGTGACGACCATCAACCCGCCGTAACGGACATGGCCCAACTATCGAGATTACTCCCACTGATTCTCCTGGGAGCAGCATCATCGATCCAAACGCGACGCGCGGTAAAAGTCTCGACCTGTAGTTCAGGGCAAGAAGATAGCCATACCGTTCAGCTATCGGTTGCCTTGAAATCATCGGGCGAAACCGACTCGAGGAACTCCTTGAACTTCTCCACCTCGTCCTCGCGCTCGTCCGGCATCACCAGCCCCGCCTCCTCCAGCACCGCCTCTTCGGCGTAGATCGGGCAACCGACCCGCAAGGCGATCGCAACCGAATCGGAGGGACGCGCGGAGATGGTCAACTCGTTGTCGAACACCAGATCCGCGTAGAAGGTGCCCTCCTGTAGATCCACGATCCGCACTTCCTTGAGGGTGCGCCCGAGCTCGGCGATCAAGATCTTGATCAGATCGTGAGTCAGCGGGCGGATCGGGGTCACCCCCTCCTGCTCCAGCACGATCGCCGTCGCCTCGGCCTGCCCGATCCAGATCGGCAGATACCGGTCCCCGGACACTTCGCGCAGCAAGAGCACGGGCTGGTTCTGCGGCTGCTCGACACGAATGCCGATTACGCGCATCTCACTCATCGCACTGCCTCCCATACTCGCCGGCCGCCCGGCATGACCGCTGCGGAGCTCGCCGTAATACCGAGTCTAAGCGAACTCGGAGCAGTGCTGCGATCGGTGTACGGAGCCGAAACCGGCGTGTTGTCACGGTGGAATACACGCGGGGACCCGGCCTCGACCGCGCGGTGCGCGACCGCGTCCCGCGAGGTGGGATCGGCAGCGCCGTTCAGCCGCCGAGCGAATTGCGCACCGACGCCTTGACCAGGCACGTGTGCAAGGTCAGGGACAGGGCCGCGAGCTCACGCGCGGTCTCCTCGGCCCGTGCCCTCGCACCGGCGTCACGACTCTTGGCGATCGGCGCGACGATCTGCGCCACCAGGGCCGCCTCGCGGTCGGCCGCCAGCTTGAAGGCGCGCAAATGCCGTGCCTCCAAGCCGAATTCGGCCATCGCCTTGGCCGTTCGGGCCAACGTGACCGCTTCGGAGTCGAAGAACCCGGCGGCGCCGGGAACGATCAGATTCGCGCGGATCAGGTCGTTGAGGAATTTCTCGTCGATCGCCGCCTGCTGGAGCAGATCGGCACGAGTGAGCCGGATTTCGTGATCGAACCGCAGTTCGTCGGGTGAAATCTCACCGGGCACGACGCCGAGCCTACGGGGTGGCGCGTGACCCGCAACCCGAGCGGAACGGTCGCCCGATTCGGCCGGGTGTCCGGAATCGTCCGACCGCACCGGCTCGACGCCGCCGCCACCGACGGCCCTGGCCCGCGCCTCACGGAAACCGAGCGTCGCCGCACCGCTGTCGATGGCCTCGAGTTGTTCCTTGATGACCTTCAACGGCAGGTACTGATCTCGCTGCGCGGTCAGCACGAACCGCAGCCGTTCGCAGTCGGCGACCGAGAACCTGCGGTATCCCGACGGAGTCCGTTCGGGCCGGATCAGGCCCTCGGCCTCGAGGAAGCGGATCTTCGAGATGGTGACATCGGGAAAGTCGGGACGCAGCAGATCCAGGACGGAGCCGATGGACATACCTCCGCGCGCCCACTGCGCCGCACCTGTCACAGTGCCGAGCCTTTCATGATCGCCGACACCGTCCCGCCCTTGTCACTGCCCCGATTGTCTCCACCCGGCCTGCGCTCGGCGGCGTCACGCGCGCCGTGCGCAGGCATCCGATTCACTCGTCGCGCGTGCTCATAGCGAGCCCGCACCCGCCGACGGCTCGTTGACCTGCGCGCGCGGACCGGTCAGGAAGACGAGCCGGAACTTTCCGATCTGAACCTCGTCACCGTTCTGCAGTTCCGAGGAGTCGACCGGCTCCCGATTCACATAGGTGCCGTTCAAGCTGCCCACATCCACGACCTGGAACGTGTCGTCGTCCTGCCGGAACTCGGCGTGCCGACGACTGACAGTGACGTCGTCGAGAAAGATGTCACTGTCGGGGTGACGACCGGCCGACGTGGTCGGCTGATCGAGCAGGAACCGCGAGCCCGCGTTCGGACCACGTTTGACGACCAGGAGGGCCGCACCGACGGGCAGTCCCTCGACCCCTTGGACCGGCTGTTCGCCGGTCGGCTCTGCGGAGCGCGACGCGTCGACCTCGTTCAGGAAATCCGCGCGGAAGACCGACGTCGTCTCGGCCGCGGTCTCCTGGTAACCCGGGTCTTTGTTCTCGCTCACCGTTTCTCTCCTCCTCGAACCTGATTATCCATACAAGCAGGTGATGCCTTCATTGACACGACACGTCGTGTCACGAGAACACCGGCATCGACCGCCGGACTCTGTTGGCATTGACCGTACCCTGCCGGGCCGTGCCCGTGCAGGTAGAACAGGGAAGGCTGATTCAGCCCCCGATAACTCCTTGATAACCCGCGGCATCCAGCAGGTCGGCAAGCGTGTCGTCGAGGCCGGCGGCGTCGGCGACCTCCAATTCGAACAGCCATCCGTCACCGTAGGGATCGCTGTTCAGCGACTCCGGTGACTGCGTCAGTTCCTCGTTCACCGCAACGACTTTCGCGGTCAACGGGGCGTAGATATCGGAAACGCTCTTGGTCGATTCCACCTCGGCGATGCTGTCTCCCGAGGCGACGTCCTTGTCCGCGTCCGGCAGCTGCACGAACACGACGTCACCGAGCTGTGACTGGGCGTAGTCGGTGATGCCGACCCGGACTATCGTCGGGCCGATCCGGCGCACCCATTCGTGCTCCTCGGTGTAGCGCAGATCCTCGGGGGTCTGGGTCACAAGGCCGTCCTTTCTTCGTCAAGGTCGCACGCAACTCTATTCGAGACCGGACCGTCGGGCCGACCCGACGCCTCGGTTACGGGGAGCGCTGTGGCACAGCCGGTATCGCACGCGCCACCGCGACCGCTTTGCCCAGGTACAGCAGACCCGTCCAGACGTAGACCGCGGTACCCCAGATCAGGAAGGCGCCGCCGAAGGCACGACCGAAACCGTCCAGCGGCCAGTCCATCTCTCCGGCCAGCAGCCACGGCAGCGCCGACATCAGCGCGAACGTCGCCGCTTTGCCCAGATAGATCACCTCGGGCGGTTCCAGGTCGCGGCGCCGGTAGACGCCCAGGGTCAGGGTGAGCACCAGATCGCGTCCGACCAGGATCACCGCCACCCACCACGGGATGAGCCCGCGGATGACGAAGGCGACCAGCGTCGTCACCAGGTACAGCCGGTCCACCAACGGATCGAGCAGCGCGCCCAGGCGCGAGGACTGGTCGAGCAGCCTGGCCAGTTTGCCGTCGAGGAAGTCGGTGACCGGGCTGGCGATCAGCAGGGCGAACGCCCAGCCGTCGGCTCGCACGACCAGCAGCAACCACAGGAACAGGGGAATGCTGAGCAGCCGCAGCACGCTCAGCACGTTCGGGACGGTCAGTACGCGGTCGGCGAATACGGCCCGGATGCCGGTGGGCGCGTCGGCGTCCCCGTGCGGTTCCGTCGTTCCCGGTTCGGTTGTCACAGCCCAGTGCATACCGCACCGCCCCCGGCCACCGCCATCCGGGCGCGCCTACTCCCTCGCGGAATCCGCCCGGATCGACGGGTTATGTCACATTCGACGTGGTGAAAGAATGACTGTGAAACCATCTCAGCTGGCCTGTCAGCCGAACGGGAGGAAGCCCATGACCGCATACGACTACGACGTGGTGGTGATCGGTTCCGGATTCGGCGGCAGCGTGAGCGCGCTGCGGCTGACCGAGAAGGGGTACCGGGTCGGCGTACTCGAGGCGGGCAGGCGCTGGGATCCGGAGGAGCTGCCGCGCACCAACTGGAATGTGCGCAAATCCATCTGGGCGCCGCGCCTGGGCCTCACCGGCACCCAGCGCATCAGCGTCCTCGGCAAATGCGCGGTTTTCTCGGGCGCCGGTGTGGGCGGCGGCTCGCTCATCTACGGCAACACGCTCTACGAACCGCTGCCGAATTTCTACACCGACCGGCAGTGGGCACACATCACCGACTGGCGTGACGAACTCGCGCCCTACTACGACCAGGCCCAGCGCATGCTCGGGGTGACGACGAATCCGCGGATGACCCCCGCCGACCGGGTCATCCGGGAGATCGCCGACGATCTCGGAGTCGGTGACACCTTCCACCCCACCCGCGTCGGGGTGTACTTCAACGAGGACGATCCGGGCGCCGAGGTCGACGACCCGTACTTCGGCGGTGTCGGCCCGCGCAGACGCGGCTGCGTGCACTGCGCGCAGTGCTTCACCGGCTGCCCGCACAACGCGAAGAACACCACCCCGAAGAATTACCTGTACCTGGCCGAGCAGGCGGGCGCCGAAGTACATCCGCTGACCACAGCCACCGAGGTCAGGCCGTTACCCGGCGGCGGATACGCGGTGCGGACCGAGCGTTCGGACCGCTGGATCCGCAAGCAGCGCACCACGTTCACCGCCGAGCAGGTCGTCTTCGCGGGCGCGGCGCTCGGCACCCAGAAGTTGCTGCACACGATGCGCGACAAGCGGGTGCTCCCCCACCTCTCGCCGCGGCTGGGCGCGCTGACCAGGAGTAATTCCGAGGCCATCCTGAATGTGGTCAGCCGTTCGCGCGCCGATTTCGCCGAGGGCATCGCGATCACCTCCTCCATCCATCCCGAGGCCGACACCCACGTCGAGGTCTGCCACTACGGCAAGGGACAGAACGCGCTGTTCCCGATGTCGGTGCCGATCGTGGACGGCGGCGCTTTCCGCTTCCTGCGGTTCCTGCTCGCGATGGTGTTGCACCCGGTGGTGTTCGCGCGCAGCCTCGACGCCAGGCGCGCCTCGGAGAAATCGGTGATCCTGCTCGTGATGCAGTCGCTGGACAATTCGCTCACCTCCTACCGCAAGCGCGGACTGCTGAAGACCAGGGCGGGTGGCGGCGAGCCGAATCCGAGCTGGATCCCCCTCGCCCACGACATCGGCCGCCGATTCGGCGCGAAGGTCGACGGCGATACGCACGGTCTGGTGATGGACGTGTTCAACATCCCGGCCACCGCCCACTACATCGGCGGCTGCGTCATCGGCGATACCCCCGACACCGGCGTCGTCGACCCATACCAGCGGGTATTCGGACACCCCGGCCTGCATATCGCCGACGGTTCGGCCGTCACGGCCAACCTCGGCGTCAACCCGTCGCTGACCATCACCGCTCAGGCCGAACGCGCCATGGCCTTCTGGCCCAACAAGGACGAGCCCGACCCGCGCCCGACCCTCGGCGCCCCGTACCACCGCATCGACCCGGTGCCGCCCGGCCGTCCCGCGGTGCCCGACTCGGCCCCCGGCGCCCTGCTGCTCCCGCTCACCCCCGTCGACCCCGCCCTGCGAGCCGGCAGGGCCGACCCGACCCCGACGACCTGAGCGACGCCTCGGCCGCCGACGGTAGGCAACCGCGAGAACTCCCAGCTAGAGTTCCGATCTGTGTCAGACAGTGGTAGCGACCGTAGCGACCTACGGAACTTCGTCCCCGCCGAAGAGGTGCGGGCTCGTGGGCGCGCGCTGCGCGAGCGTGTCCCGGTGACCGCGCGCGACCGCGGCGCCGTCGGCCCGCGACGGCCGGGGGTGCTGGAATTCCTCGAGGCCAGCCATGCCGATCGGCTGCCGCATCTGGTCCCGTTGCGGGTGGGCCGGATGATGTCGGGACCGTTCACCTTCTACCGGGGTGCGGCGGGGTTGATGGCGGCCGATCTGGCGCACAGTCCGGTGAGCGGGCTCGACGCGCAGATCTGCGGCGACGCCCACGCCGCCAATTTCGGCCTGTACGGCACCCAGCGCGGCGAAATCGTCATGGATATCAACGATTTCGACGAGACGATCCTCGGCCCGTGGGAGTGGGACCTGGAACGTCTCGCCGCCAGTCTCGTGCTGGCCGGCCGGGAGTCCGGTGTCGCCGAGGACGCCTGCCGGGCCGCGGCGCGTGACGCGGCGACCTCCTACCGGACCGCGATCGATCGGCTCGCCGAGATGCCGTTCATGGAGTCGTGGACCGCGTTGCCGGACGAGTCGGTGCTCAGCGCGGCCAAGGCCGACGATCTGCTGGACAATTTCAAGAAGGCGGCCAAGAAGGCGCGCAAGAACACCAGCGCCAAGGTGGCCTCGAAGTGGACCGAGCATATCGATGACCACGAGACCGGTGTCCGCAAACATCGATTCGTGAGCGACCCCCCGGTTCTCACCGCCGTGGACGAGCAGGTCGCCGAGGCGGTGATCGACGGTCTCGAACACTACGTCGCCACGCTGCGCGAGTCGCGACGTAATCTGATCACCCGATTCGCCGTGTCCGACATCGCTTTCCGTATCGTCGGCACCGGCAGCGTCGGGTTGCACAGCTATGTGGCGCTGCTGCACGGCAACGACGGGGAATCGCTGGTGCTGCAACTGAAGCAGTCCATCCCCTCGGCGCTGGCCCCGTATCTGCCACCGCGTCCGGAGCGGCACGAGGGCGAGCGAATCGTCCAGGGTGCCAGGCATGTTCAAGCCGAGACCGATATCCTGCTCGGCTGGACCTCGATCGCGCTCGGCGAGCGGGAGTTGCCGTTCATCGTGCGCCAGTTCCGCAATCTCAAAGGCGCGATCGATCCGGCCGGACTCGACGCCGATGATCTCGACGATTACGGCAGGCTGGCGGGCGCGCTGCTGGCACGGGCGCATTCGCGATCCCTCGATCCTCGCTCGACCTCCGGATATCTCGACGGCGACGAGAGTTTCGATGACGCGGTCAGCGCGTTCGCGGTCCGCTACGCCGACCGCACCGAGGCCGATCACGCCGAGTTGGTCGCCGCGGTGCAGGCCGGAAAACTGGCCGCCGAACTGCCCGCTTAACCGTGTCTGCGGCGCGGGTGGCCGAATTGCTCGTATCCTGTGCACTGTCGAGTGACGACGTGAAGGGCGGTCGCGAATGCTCGTGCGAGTGCAGAACCCGGCAGGCACGAATGCCGAACGGGCACTGATCGACTGGTTGCGCACCTGGAAGGATCCGGGCAGCCCGCACGGGGTTGCGACGATCAATTGCAGTCTGTTCCACGAGGATCGACTGCATCAGTTCGACGCGGTGGTCTGGACGCCGACCAGTTGCGTGGTGATCGAGGCGGAGGCGTTGTCCGCGCGCCAGGACGGTGTGCTGGATATTCCGCTCAACGGTCCGTGGACGATCGACGGCGAAGCGGCGACCCTGGAGGGCAGGGACCGGCGCACACCGCTGGACAAATCCCGTGAGCACACTTTCGCCCTGCAGAACTGGCTCGCCGCGCGCGGCCTGGGCCAGCGCGCGGTCCACGGCGTGGCGCTCATCGTTCCGTTGCGCGGCGCGCAGCTGAAGATCCAGCAGGCGTGGAACGACCCGAGTTTCGATGTCATCCTCGGTAACGATCCGGGCAGGCTGCGCCACTATTTCGAGGTGCTGTCGGAGTCGGAGAAGCATCTGTGGACGGCCAACGACGTCGCGGTCGCGTTCCGCGGACTCGGCATCCTGCCGTATCTGCCCGCACCGCAGGAGTTGCTGCACGAGGGCTTCATCGGGCCGATCGATATCACCCTGTGGCACGGCGGCCCGCAGCAGGCGCAGGCCGAGGCCTACGCCGAGGAGTTGGCCCAGGCCGAGCGCGACGCGAAACCGCCGCTCATCCAGGCGCCCTGGTACAGCCCGTGGAAGCTGTATCCGACCGAGGCCGGTGACATCGATATGGGCCGAGCCTTCATGCGTACGTTGCTGACCATCGGGATGGTCATCGGGGTCGCGTGGGTGGTGTGGATCGTGATCATGGCGATCCTGAGCTACGGCCCGGGCTGATAGGGCCCGTCACTCTCAGGAAGGACGGCGGGCGGGGAATTCGACGGCGAGTTCGGCGAAGACCGCGGTGTTCAGGGCGAACGCCCGCTGTCCCTCGTCGATCACGCGGCGGCGTTCGAGGTCGTCGACCGCCAACCCGTCGAGCAGCAGGCGGTATTCGCGCTTGAAGGCGGCCGGGTTGTCGATGCCGTCGAAGACGTAGAACCGCACGCCGTCGCCGCGGCGCGGCAGATCCCACAATTTCTCGGCGGTACCGCGGATCACCTGTCCGCCGGACAGGTCACCGAGGTAGCGGGTGTAGTGGTGGGCGACATAGCCCGCGGGCCACTGTCGTGCGCATTCCTCGATCCGCGCGGCGTAGGCCGTGGTCGCGGGCAACGCGGTGAGTTCGTCGCGCCAACGCGGTCCGATCAGGTGCGCGAGGTCACGCTCGAGTTCGGGTGTCCTCGCCAGTTCCGGCCGGATGAACGGCCCGGCGACCGGATCGTCGGCGAGCACCTCCCAGTGCGATTCCAGCGCGCGGTAGATGAACCACAGCTGGGCGGTATAGCGGTGGTAGGACGCGATGCCGAGCGTCCCGCCGAGCATTTCGCCGATGAACGAGGAATTCTCGGCCTCTGCGTGTTGCCGGGCGGTCGCCGAACGGAGCGCAGCGGAGAACGTCACTATTTCATCCGACATATCCGAACCACCTCACCGTCGCCGCGAGCATCTTCTATGGATACCCTTACCAGTCGCACCGACCATACCGGTTCGACCGCCCGCGCACAGTTGTTCGGTCCGGGACGAACGTGCCGCCCCGAACCGGGATCTACCCCGCGGCGGACGCGCGCCTGCGCCCGCGCACGATCGGCCTGCGCAGCGAACCGAATCGGCGCAGGATGCGCGGCCGCAACTGGGTGCGGTCGAACCATTCGCCGAGGGTGACGCCCGCCGCGAGCGCGCAGCCGACGCCGAAGGCCGCGAGCAGTTGATTGATCCCGAGCAGGAGTTCGTCGGTGAGCACGGCGTAGAGCCCTCGGTACACCTTCAGACCAGGCAGCAGGGGCGTGATGCCCGCGACCGCGACGACGAGTGGCGGCGTCAACGACCGTCGCGCCATCAGACCACCGGCCAGACCGACCACGGTGGCGGCGACGGCGGAGGAGATGATCGGCCCGAATCCGGCCTGCTGGACGAGCAGGAAGCAGATGATGCCCGCCGCGCCGCCCATCGCGGCCGCGGCCAGCGCGCGTCGTTCCGCGTAGCAGGCCAGGGCGAAGGCGAACGCAGCCACCGCGCCCGCGACCAGTTTGACCGGTAGATCGGTGATGTCGCGCCCGACGCTCATCTCGATGGAGGGCACCGTCGCGCCGAGTACCTGTCCGAATCTGAGGGCGAACACGATGCCCGCGACGATGCCGCCGGTCATCATCATGACCTCGAGCAGTCGCGCCGACGCGGTGATGGGCGCGCCGGTGATCGCGTCCTGCACCGCGCCGACCAATTGCAGACCACTGAGCAGCACGGTGATCCCGGCGGCGACGATCAGGGTGGGATCGGCGGTGATCCCGAGTGGTTCCGCGAAGGTGGACAGGATGATGGCGGGCGTCGCCGCGACGGCGCCACCCGCCACGTGTTGAAAGAAGAACGGGAGACCGTAGCCGTTGAGTACCCGGTTCACCCGGTCGATGAGCAGGGTGGTGCCGAAACTGACCGCGGCAACCAACCAGCCGCCGCCGAGCAGCGCGCCGATGGCCGCGGCGAGCAGCGACCAACCGAAGGTGGCGGTCCAGCGGTGGTAGGGGTGCGGTGCGGTGGTGATGGCGTCGAGTGCGGCGCGAGCGTCGTGGGGGGCGACGACCTGGGTGCGGATGCGGCGGGTGAGCCGGTCGACGGCCGCGAGCCTGGTGAAATCCAGCGAGCGGTAGTGCACCACCCGCATAGTGCTCGCGGGCGGTAACCGTGGGCCCCGATCGGCCCAGATGCGGATCGCGTCGTAGGTGACATCGATATCGCAGCGCGCCAGGCCGTAGGTGGCCGCGATGAAGCGGACCTGGGCGCTGGTGTCGATCACGCCGGTCCCCGAAGCCAGCACGACCTCCCCGACCCGGACCGCGAGATCGAGTACCTCGGCGACGCGCGCGTCGTCGGCGAGGTCGATCGGTTGCAGGGGTGTGGGGGCGGAGACGATGGTGTCGGCCATCGCCTGCCGGTCCGCGACGAGCAGGCCGACCGCCTGGGTGACCACCGGCACCCGCAGCACCCGCCTGCCGCGTAATCGGCCCCGGCGACCGGTGTGCCCGGACGGGGATATCGTCTCGCCTGCTCCCGGAAGTGCGTCAAGACCCATGCTCGCGAAGGTAGTCAACGACCCGGCGATCGCGCATCCGCGCCTGGGAAACGCGTGTCGAGATCACAACCGACCAGCCGGTTCAACGCCCGGATATCGGATTCGAGTCGATCGGGCTCGGCGCGCGAACTCTTGGTGCGAACATCGGGACAGTGGTAGAACTTGTTCTAATTCGACCGATGGGAGCGGAGCCGGTGCGGTACGGAATCGTGTTGTTCACCAGTGATCGGGGCATCTCGCCCGCCGTGGCGGCGGTCACCGCCGAGCGGAGCGGATTCGACTCGTTCTACGTGCCCGAGCACACCCACATCCCGGTGGTCCGCGCGGCCGCGCACCCGACCACCGGCGACGCCACGTTGCCCGACGATCGCTACCTGCGCACCCTCGATCCGTGGGTGGCGCTGGCGACGGCGGCCGCGGTCACCGACCGGATCACCCTGTCGACGGCGGTGGCGCTACCCGCCGAGCACCATCCGATCGCACTCGCCAAGACCATCGCCTCGCTCGACCATCTCGCGGGCGGACGAGTCGGCCTCGGTGTCGGATTCGGTTGGAACACCGACGAACTCGCCCATCACGGCGTGCCCGCCGGTAAACGCCGCACGGTGCTGCGGGAACATCTGGCGGCCATGCGCGCGCTGTGGACCACCGAGGAAGCCGCGTTCGACGGTGAATTCGTGACGTTCGGTCCGAGTTGGTCGTGGCCCAAACCCGCCAGCAAGCACATCCCGGTGATTCTCGGCGCGGCGGGCGGCGAGAAATCCTTCACCTGGCTGGCGAAGAACGCCGACGGCTGGCTCACCACGCCGACCGAGGGCGTACTCGACGACAAGATCGCACTGCTGCACCGGATCTGGCGCGACAACGGTCGCGACGGCACACCGGAGATCGTCGCCCTCGCGGGCCGCCACGACGCCGACCAACTGGCCCGGTGGGCCGAAACAGGCGTCACCGAGGTCGTTTTCGGACTTCCCGACCTCGAGGCCGATGTCGTGCGCGGCTACATCGGCAAACTCGCGGGCAAACTGGGACTCACGGCCTACGACGGCCCGGACCGTCGCCTGGCCGAGTACGCGCCGCCGACGACCTGAGCACCGAGATCAGCGCAGGTCGCGACGGCGGAATCCGGCGACCCCGACACCGACCAGCACCGCGGCGACGGCGAGCAGCCACAGGATCGGCGACCACTGCCACGGCGCGCCGGGCAGTTTCGGCGGATGCACGAACGGCACCACATCGATGAGCCACTGCGGCAGTCCGTCGAGCGCTCCGAGGAAGAAGATGATCAGCATCGCGCTGAGCACGCCCCACGCCGTCGGGGCGAACCGAGGGGCCAGGCCGTAGACGGCCATCGCGATTCCGGTGATCACCCACACGGCGGGCACCTGGACCAGCGCCGCGCCGAGTCCGTCACCGATCTTCTCGGCGAACCCGCCGTCCATCGCGCCGTAGACCCCGCCGATACACAGACCCGCGATCGACAAGAGCACCACCGGGCCGAGCAGCGCGAAGAGCAGGTGACTCGAGGCGTATCGGGCGCGGCCGACGGCACCGGCGAGGGTGGTCTCGGCACGCTCGGTGGCCTCCTCCTCGTGCAATCGCAGCACCGCCGAGATCGAATAGGCCGACGCGGCGATGGCGAGGAAGGACACGGCGAAGGTGATGAAGGAGTTCTGCAACTGCTCGGTGCCGCCCATTCGCGCCAGCACGTCCTTGACCTGCTGACTGTCGCCGAGTATGTCGCCGACGCTGTCGATCGCCCCGCCCATCAGCAGGCCGTAGAGCAGGAATCCGACCGACCAGGCCAGCAGGCTGCCGCGATGCAGCCGCCAGGCCAGACCGGTCGCGCCGGACAGCGACGCGGCGGCCAGCGCCGGGCCCGGCCGCTCGGCGAGCAGTCCCGATCCGGTGTCGCGGCGACCCAGCAGCAGGTACGCCGCGGCGGTACTCAGTACCGCGAGAGTCAGCAGCGGGATCAGCACCCACCAGCGTTCGTCGGCGTAGGGACGCATGTTGATGCACCAGCCCAGCGGCGACAACCAGGACAGCACGCCGTTGCCCGCGTCACCGACCGCGCGCAGCGCGAACGCCGTGCCCAGCGCGGCGAAGGCGATTCCACGCGCGATCCGCGCGCCGGTGCTCACCTGCGCGGTGATCGCGGCCACCGAGGCCCAAACCAGCCCGGAACCGCCGAGGGCGGCGCCGTAGGCCAGTGAACCCACGAGCGGCAGGCCGCTGCTCAGCAAGGTGAGCGCGGCAAGTACGCCGACGAGTACGCAGCCGACGGCCGTCATGGTCAGCGCGGCCGTGAGTCCGGCGTAGCGGCCGATACTGGTGGCGCCGACCAGTTCCGCGCGACCGGTCTCCTCCTCGACCCGCGTGTGCCGGATGACGGTGAGGATGACCGCGATCGCGATCAGCGCGTAGAACGGCCCCGCCTTCCACAGCCCGATCGAGCCGATATCGGTCCCGAAGGCCGGGCCGTACATCGCGACGAGCGCGGGACTGTCGGTGATGGACCTCGCGTAGTTGTCGAGTTCGGCCTGGGTGCTGTACACGCTTTCGGTACTGGACACGTAGAAGGTCGGCAGCAGCCCGAAGGCGAGCACCCACAGCGGCAGCACGATCCGGTCGCGGCGCAGGTAGAGCCGCAACATCTGCGCGGTACCGGCGAAATCCGTCGATCCGCGCAGAACCGGTGCGGTGAAACCGCGTTCGGCGGTGACGGCGGTCATGCCCGCACCTTCTCGACCGCCACGTCGACCCCGTCGACGTGATAGTGGCGCAGGAACAACTCCTCCAGGGTGGGCGGCGCGCTGGTGAGGCTGCGCACCCCGGTGTCGCCGAGTACCCGGATCAGTTCGCCCAGATGTTCGCCGTCGACCTGACAGCGCAGTGTCGAACCGTCGCGCACGATATCGTCCACCCCGTCGATTCTGGTGAGATCGCCCGGGTCGCCGAGTAATTCGGCGGTGATCGAGGTACGCGAGAGATGGCGCATCTCCGACAGCGATCCGCTTTCCACGGTGCGGCCGGACCGGATGATGGTCACCCGATCGCAGAGCGCCTCCACCTCGGACAGGATGTGGCTGGAGAGCAGGACGGTCGCGCCGCGTTCCCGCGCTTCGCGGGTGCATTCGCGGAATACCTGCTCCATCAACGGATCCAGGCCCGAGGTCGGCTCGTCGAGCAGCAGCAGTCCCACATTCGAGGCGAAGGCCGACACCAACGCGACCTTCTGCCGATTGCCCTTGGAGTAGGTACGCGCCTTCTTGCGCGGATCGAGGTCGAACCGTTCGATCAACTCGGCCCGCCGCCCGGGGTCGATACCGCCGCGCATGCGGGCGAGCAGGTCGATGGTCTCCCCGCCCGAGAGCGACGGCCACAGCGTGACATCGCCCGGCACATAGGCGAGTTCGCGATGCAGGGCGACCGCGTCGGTCCACGGGTCACGGCCGAACAGTCTCGCACGACCCTCGGTGGCGCGCAGGATCCCGAGCAGCACCCGGATCGTCGTCGACTTCCCCGCGCCGTTGGGCCCGAGGAAACCGTGGATCTCCCCCTCGTCGACCGACAGGTTCAGCCCGTCCAGGGCCGCGACATGTCCGAATGTCTTACGGAGATCAGTGATCTCGATTACCGGTGCAGTAGCTGAATCGGCCATCATCGCTCCTCGTCGAGTGCGTCCAGCAGTGTGGAATCGGTCAGCATTCCCTGCGTGTAGAGCTCGAGCGCAGGGAAGGTGGTCTCCTCGGCGATATCGCGAATCGCCTTGCGGTAGTCGATCTTTCCGTCACGCTGCACACGCATTTGCAAATACAGGTTCATGGCTCCGACATGGCAGAGCACGATGTAGCGGGCGCGGGCGGCCGGATCGCGGCTCGGTTTGAGCCTGCCCGCGTCCACCGCGTCCTGCATATATTTCTCGGCGTCGGAGATCATGTGCTCCAGCAGTGATTCGGCCAGCGATCCGCCCGCCTGGAAACTGCGCAACATGTAGGCGACGACCGGGGCGTACACCTCGATCTCGGCCAGGGCGTCGATCATGCCCGTCGGGCCGGGCGCCGCGATGGCCTTGCCCTTCTCGACCCTGATGATCTCGAGGACTCTCTCGTCGCAGACCGCGCGCAATCCGTCCTTGGAGCCGAAGTGGTGGTTCACCAGCCCCGGGGACACCCCCGCCGCGGCGGCGATCGCCCTGACGCCGACCTGGAATCCGTTCGCACCGAAGACGTCGATCGCCGCGTCACGGATACGCGCGGCCGCTGTCAGGTCCGAGGTCATCGGACCGGCGGATCTTCGCGATACCGGATCGTCGCGATCCGGAGCTCGATTGAACACATGTTTGGCATCTTAAACACTTGTTCAGTCGTGCGGCAAGAGTTGGATCACAGTTGTCGTGACAGCGGTTTGCCTCCGATCGTGCGGGCTATCGTCGGATTATGGACACCGGCAGCTCATCGACGGCAGATCACCTTCGTGCGGCACTCGACGGCCCCTGGGGCGACGTGAGGGAAGAGGCACGCAAACAGCTCGCGGGCGACGAATTCGCCGGTGATCCGCACCTGGACTACAAGGCCGCGCGGGCCCGCGTCCTCGAGCAGATGCGCACCATCGCGACCATGGGCATCGCCGAGCGTGGATTCCGCCGCGAGAACGGCGGGACCGGCGAACCCGGCGCCGCCGTGACCGGCCTGGAGATGCTGGCCTACGCGGATCTGTCGCTGTGGGTGAAATCCGGCGTCCAGTGGGGGCTGTTCGGCGGCGCGGTGGAGAATCTCGGCACCGAACGGCACCGGGAGTACATCGAACGGCTGATCTCCCTCGACCTGCTCGGCTGTTTCGCGATGACCGAATCCGGCCATGGCAGCGATGTCGCCGATATCGAGACCACCGCGACCTACGATCCGGCCACCGAGGAATTCGTCATCCACTCCCCCACACCGTCGGCCCGCAAGGACTACATCGGCGGCGCGGCCGAGCACGCCAGGATGGCGGCGGTTTTCGCCCAACTGGTGACCGACGGTGAGAACAAGGGCGTGCACTGTCTGCTGGTGCCGATCCGAGACGAGCAGGGGGCGGATCTGCCCGGCGTCACCACCTACGACGACGGCCTCAAAGGCGGTCTACCCGGGGTCGACAACGGGCGCATCGTGTTCGATCAGGCGCGCGTGCCGAGGGAGAACCTGCTCAACCGCTACGCCGACGTGGCTCCCGACGGCAGCTACACCTCCGATATAGAGAATCCGAGCCGGCGCTTCTTCACCACACTCGGCACGCTGGTGCGCGGCCGGGTCAGCGTCGGCGGCGCGGCGGCGGCGGGTGCCAGGGTCGCGCTGAGTATCGCGGTGCGCTACGCGCTCGAGCGGCGTCAGTTCTCCGACCCCGACACCGGCGAGGAGACGTTGCTGATGGACTACCGCAGCCATCAGCGCAGGCTGTTCCCGCTGATCGCGCGCTCGTTCGCGCTGGCGTTCGCCCAGAACGACCTGGTGCGGCGCATGCATCTGGTCCAGACCGGACAGAATCTCGATCCCGAGGCACAGCGGTCGCTGGAGAAACGGGCCGCCGGACTCAAGGTCGCCCAGACCCGCCACGCCACCCGGGCCATCCAGGAATGCCGCGAGGCCTGCGGCGGCGCCGGCTACCTCACCGAGAATCGGCTGGTGACGCTCAAGGCCGACACCGACGTGTTCACCACCTTCGAAGGTGACAATGTCGTGCTCACCCAGCTGGTCGCCAAGGAACTGCTCACCGCCTACGCCGACGAGGTCCGCGATCTGGACGCGCTCGGCTGGGTCCGATTCGCCGCGACCATGGCCGGTGACGTGGTGCGCAAGCGCTCCGGGGTGCGGCAGATGATCCAGACCATGCGCGACCGCAACGACGAATCGGTCGACGAGGGTGACCTGTCACGCCGCTCGGTACAGCTGCAACTGTTCGCCGATCGCGAGGACTACCTGGTCCGCACCGCCGCGCACCGGTTGCGCGCGCGAGCGAAGGAGACCGGCCCGTTCGAGGCGTTCAACAACGCCCAGGATCACATCCTGGCCGCCGGTACCGCGCATATCGACCGCCTGGTCCTGGAGGCGTTCATCGACGGCCTCGCCGATATCGAGGACGACGACGCCCGCCACCTCGCCGAGGCCGTCTGCGATCTGTTCGTCTACTCCCTGGTGGAGGAGAACTCGGCCTGGTTCATCATGCACCGGTTCATGTCGGTGGAACGGGCCAAGGCGGTGCGCCGCGGCGTCAACGAACTCGTCGACCGACTGCGCCCCGACGCGCTCACCCTGGTCGAGGCGATGGGCGTCCCCGAACCAATGCTGCGCGCCGCGATGCTCGACGACGCGAGCGTCTACGACCGACGCTGAATTCGCGTTCCCTCGCGGAATCGGCCGCCCGATTCCGCGAGGGATGTTCAGTAGGCGCCTTCGCCCCGCGCGACCGCGCCGATCGTCTTGGCGATCAACAGCAGATCCAGCACCATCGACCAGTTCTCGACGTAGGACAGGTCGAGCCGGACCGCGTCCTCGACGGAGAGATCGGATCGACCGCTGACCTGCCACAGTCCGGTGACACCCGGTTTCACCAGCAGACGCCGTCGCATCTCCCCGTCGTAGGAGTCGACCTCGCGCTGCACCTGCGGACGCGGGCCGACCACGCTCATCTCACCGCGCAGGACATTGAGGAATTGCGGCAGTTCGTCCAGGCTGAATTTGCGCAGGAATCGTCCGACCGGGGTGACGCGCGGATCCTGCTTCAACTTGAAGAACACCGGATTGCCGCCGTTGTGCTCGATCAGATCGACCACGTCGCGATCGGCGCCGATGTACATGCTGCGGAACTTGATCATGCGGAAGGGTGTGCCGCCGCGACCGATCCGCTCCGACAGGTAGAACACCGGACCGGCACTGGTCGCCTTGACCGCCACCGCGATGACCAGGAGCACCGGCAGGATCGCGAGGAGGACGGCCGCCGAGAAACCGAGGTCGAAAACCGCCTTGCCGGTCGATTTCGCGCGGTCGTACCTGGGCTTGGCGATATGCAGCATCGGCATGCCCGCCACGAGTCGATTGGTGAGCCTGGCCCCGGAGATGTCGACCACGCCGGGAGCGACCACGAGTTCCACCCCGAGGGGGTCGAGTGCCCAGGCCATCCGGCGCAGTTCGACGGGACCCAGGTAGTCGGTGGCCGTCACCGCCACGGTGTCGGCGCCGCTGCGCCGCACCGCGTCGACCACCGAGCGGTCGTCACCGACCACCGAGACGGTCCGGTCGGTGGCATGCAGGCCGAATCCGGCGCTGCCCGGTATCCCGTCCGGCACGCAGACGCCGACCACCTTGTATCCGGTCGCGAGATCGCGGGAGAACGCCGTCGCCATCGCCTGGGCCGCTTCCGGCGGCCCGACCACCAGCACCGAGGTCAGGTAGTCGCCGCGACCGCGCCGCCGCGACCGGATCCGCAGCCGCCAGGCGAGTCTGCTGAACATCAGACCGAGCAGGCCGAGCGGCAGCGCGATCGCGAGATAGCCGCGCGCGAACTCGATCTGGAAGATCAGCGAGATGATCGCGAGCACGCCGAACAGCCGCAGCGTCGCCGAGACGAGCCGCCGATACTCCTCGGTACCGCTGCCGATCACCTGCGGTGACCGGGTATTGCACGCGACGAGGAAACCCATCCAGCTCACCGCGAGCACCACGGAGACGACGGTGTATCCCACCTCGTACGGCAGCGTCCACGCCAGCGGTGGCGCCACCGGACCACCGAACCGGATGACCTGCGCCAGGATCACCGCCGCCACGATCACCGCGAAATCGGTTGCTTCCAAGCGCCTCACATAGTCGGCCTGCCAGCGTTCCCGGTTCGATCGCGGCGACACAGCGGCGGACACCGGCACATCGAGGTCATCGCCCTCGGAGAGCTCGAAGCTCATGAACACACACCTCCCCCTGGGAGAGAATCGTCGCCCCCGATCGACATCGACCGGTCCCCTCGGCAAACACGAGGCGCCCGGGGTGTTCGGTCATTCGGCGCCCGACAGCTGATTGTTACAGACCACATTCCGATTCACACATCTAATGACAAGGGGCACAAAGTATTCCGCGAGTTAGCGGAGAGGGTGAAGATCATCCGATCCGACCGCGCACAATACCGGACTCCGACCCCTGCCCGGGAAATCCCCGAAAGCCGCGCCGGTAGCCCGCTGGATGCTACCCGGCAAACCGGATGGTAGGTAGTCCGGAACCCGCTACCACACAGATGATTCCGCCCTCGTCGGCCGAGCCCCGGACATCGGCGATACATGATCGCTATGGACCGATCCGCGGTGGCCGGTGGGCGGTGCGCAAGCCGTCACCTTTTCGGGCGATCGAAATCCCCTCCGGCGCGGTAGATTCACACATCAGACACAGGGAGGTAACCCGATGAAGGTCGTGCTGTTCTGCGGCGGGTACGGCATGCGGATGCGGGAGGGCTCCGACGACGTGGTGCCCAAACCCATGCAGATGGTCGGCAATCGACCGCTGATCTGGCATGTGATGCGGTACTACGCGCATTACGGCCACACCGATTTCATCCTGTGCCTCGGATACGGCGCCGCGCACGTGAAGAACTACTTCCTCACCTACCAGGAATCGGTCTCCAACGACTTCGTGCTGCGCGACGGCCGGGTGGAACTGCTGAGCGAGGACATCGCCGACTGGTCGATCACTTTCGTCGACACCGGACTCGAATCGGCCATCGGGGAGCGACTGCGCCGGGTGCGCGGACATCTCGGCGAGGACGAGGTCTTCCTGGCCAATTACGCCGACGTGCTCACCGACGCGCCACTCGACGCCATGATCGAGCGGTTCACCGCGTCGGGCGCGGCCGCGTCGATGCTGGTGGTGCCACCACAGCAGTCGTTCCACTGTGTCGACCTCACGCCGACCGGCGAGGTCAAGGAGATCATGCCGATCTCGCGCATGCCGCTGTGGGAGAACGGCGGATACTTCGTCCTGACCCGGAGGATCTTCGACCTACTGCCACCGGGCGGTGATCTCGTCGCCGACGCCTGCGGCGCGCTCGCCGGGCAGGGCAGACTCCTCGGCTACCAGCACCAGGGGTTCTGGAAGCCCGCCGACACCTTCAAGGAACGCGCCGAACTCGACGCGGCCTACCACAGCGGCGAGCGGCCGTGGATGGTCTGGGAGTCGGCGCCACGGTGACCCTGCCACACCATCCGCAGCACCTGCTCCCAACTCCCGGCGGCCGCGTCGCGCGGCGAGACCACGCTGACCGGCAGCGGCCATTCGATCCCGAGATCCGGATCGTCGTAGGCGACGCCGATGTCCTCGGCGGGGTCGTGCGGCCGATCGATGCGGTAGCACACGTCGGCCGTGGTGGTGAGTGCCTGGAATCCGTGCAGGAATCCCGGCGGTACGTACAGGTGGTGGAACTCGGCGTCATCGAGACGGAACGCCTGCTGCCGACCGAAACTCGGCGATCCGGGACGGATGTCGACCAACACGTCGAACACCGCGCCGTTGGCGCACCGCACCAGTTTGGCCTCGCCGCGCCCGCGCCTGCCGTGCATACCCCGGACCACACCCCGGCCCGAACGGGACTGGGAATCCTGGAGGAAGGCGGCGCCCGCACCGGGCACGCCGAGATACTCCTCGAAGATCTCCACGTCGAAAGTCCTCGTGAACAGGCCCCGATCGTCCCTGAAGGGCTGCGGTATCAGCAGCAAGACGTCGGCGAGCTCCGTCTGCTCGATACGCACCGCGTCATCGTGCCACGAACGACCGGGTGCCGCTATGTCCGAATCGACCCGCCCCCGCCTTCGGCCCAGCGCGCCCCCAGCGGTCATTGTCGGACTCGACCGGCCGTGACGGGGGCCGATCGGCTAGTTTGAACTCGCTGCGCCGCATCTCATTTGCCGATGGTGACGCAGCACACAGTCCGGAAAAGAGAGAAATCTGATGAGGGAAACCACCCGGCTCCGATCCCGGAGCGTACGAGTTCTTACCATGGCCTCGATCGTCGCCGCGGGGCTGGCATTCGGGAACGGATCGGCCGCCGCGGCGGTCGACAACAGCAGTTCCATCGTCGACCGGGCCCAGCGCACGGTCGAGGCGATCCAGGCCGACACCAAGATCGACTCCGTGCCGCCGCTCGACAGCAACCCGTTGACCAGGGAGTGGTTCCACAACGGGTCGGCGGGCTTCAAGATCTCCGGCCCCGACGCGAGCGACTGGAAGGGCCACATCACCTTCGGCTATCAGGTCGGCTACCCCGCGACGGTGGGCGGAAAGATCAAATTCGAGTACTCCACCCCCGGCCTCGGCGTGGATCTCGGTGGCGCCGATATCGGCGTGCTGAAGATCGACAGCCTGATCCCGAAGGCGGGCGTACAGCTCGAGGCCGGTTTCGGCCCCGGCATCCAGACCATCGAATGCGCGGGCGGCGACGTCTCGGGCACCGAGGGCTTCATCCGGCTGTCCGGATTCCACGCGACCATCACCGGCGTGCTCGGCCAGACCAATATCCGGCCGTTCGTCAAGCTCGTGAGCGCCGACGGTGACACCGTGATCACCTACGGCAAGCCCTGGACCCTCTGATCCGGCTACGCCCTCGCCCGGATGTCGAGTCCGAAACGGCGTTCTCGGGTGAGGGCGAACGGTCGACGAGGCACGCGCCGCGCGGCCTCCGCGCAGCGTGCCCGGATCGACGCGGTAGCGTACGGAACCCGGGAAGGGGCCTGCGATACTGGTCGGGAGACTGCACAATGACCGATGACGCCATCCGTCGACGACGACTGCTGGCCGTTTCCCTCGGCGCCGCCGCCGTGCTGCCACTGGCCGCGTGCGCGACCGCCGAGCAGGAGCAACCGGATACCGAGTTCCGCTCCCCCACGGTGACCGACGCGCCCGCGGCACGCAATGTGCGCGATTTCGGCGCCGTCGGTGACGGCCTCGCCGACGACACCGCAGCCATCGCCGCCGCGGTCGCCGCGTCCGAAGGCCCCCCGGTGCTCTACCTGCCCGCGGGCCACTACCGGGTGACGGCCTTCCCCGAACTGCCCGATTTCGCCACGGTGCTCGGCGACGGCCCCGACATCTCGACGCTGGTCTGCGAGACCGACACCACGCTCATCTCGTTGCGCAATCGCAGCAGGGTGCGGTTCTCCCGGCTCGGGATCTACATGTCGGGCCCCCGCTCCACCGCCGTCGTCCTCACCGAATGTTTCCGGTGTTCCTTCGACGCGGTGGTGATCCGGGGCAACCATCTGAGCACCAATCACCCACAGTTCCTGGCCCAGCGCGGCGTGGTGCTGGAGGGCAATACCGGCGGCACCGCGTTCATCAACTGCGATATCAACAATTTCGGTGTCGGCATCACCACCTCGTGCATCCAGAACTATGTGACCTCGTCCAAACTCACCAGCAATTTCATCGGCGTGCTCGGCACCGGCAACGATCACAACGCCGGTCTGGCGCTGACCAATGTCGAATTCGTCTCCGACCACGACCCGAGGACCACCGACAAACACCTCGCCATCGACGGGGCCGCCAACGACTGGTGGTTGACCAATGTCTGGTTCGAGGGCGCCGATATCGCGGTGTCGGTCGGCGACCGCGAGCGCGGCGGGCCCGCCCAGTTCGGCATGGTCAACTGCAAGGTCGCGGCCCGTTCGGTCGCGATCGACCTGGTCTACTGCCGCCAGCCCTACCTCGCCAACATCGTGTTCGACCCGGACCTGGAACGGCATCCGATCGAATTGCGGATCGATCCGGCAGGCTGCCCGGAGGGTACCGCCGTCAACCTGATCTCCAGTGCCGGAGAGGATTTCGCGCCTGCCCAGTTCCCGGACCGCTGGCACGTGCTCGGGCGGGGCAGTATGCGCGCACCGCGCTTCGAGGGCACGATCGTCGGCAGGGCCGGACGCGGCGACGCCGACATCATGCAGGCCCAGGGGCCCGACGGCGATGTGCGATCGGCCGTACTATCCAGTGGAGCGTGGCTTTCCGACCGGCCCGAAGGCGGGGTCGTGCTCAAGGACAACGACGGCGGCTACTGGAGGCTGACCGTCTCCACCGATGGCGCCGTCCGCACCTCCCCGCTGGGACGCCAGCGACCCAAGGGGTGACCCGTGACCGACCATCCGACCCCTCTGTCACGGGTCAGGCTCGGTCCGGTCACCCTGCACGGCGCCACCATCGTCCTGCGGCCGCCGCGGATCGATGACTACTCCCGATGGCGGCAACTGCGGCTGTACGACCGGCACCGGATCGAACCGTTCTGGTCGAGTTCGCCGCTGGACTGGCCCGCGCGCCACACCCCGCGACACTGGGTCCACGAATATCTCGCGGGCCGAGCGGGCGAGCGCGCCGCCCGCAGACTCGGGCTGGTGATCGAGGTCGACGGCCTGCTGGCCGGGCAGGTCGAACTGGCCCACATCGACTTCGATTCCGGCAGTGCCGAACTCGGGCTCTGGATGTCCTCGCAGCTGGCGCGGCACGGCATCGCGGCGCTGGCGACGGCGTTGATCGTGGATTTCGCCTTCGGCACGGCGGGTCTGCGGCGGATCACCGCGCCGATCTCACCGGCGAATGCCGCGACCGGCGCCGGAGCGCAGCGGCTCGGGTTCCGCCGCGAGGCGCTCATGGCGAGGTACTTCGACGCGGGCGGCGCGCCGCAGGATCACGAACTGTGGGCCATCACCGACCGGACCGCGCCGCGAGAAGGCCTGACCGAGTACTGGATCCGGCACCGCTCGGGCCGGCCGCCACGCAGCGAGCCGCCACCGGAACTGCCGGATATCCGGCCACCGCGCCGCACCGAGGTGCTCGTCGCGATCGCCAGGTATCACGCGGGCCGGGTTCTGCGTTCGGCCGACCCGCTGTGGTACGCGCAGCGGATCCGGCTCACCGACCCGCGCCATCCCGGTCTGGCGGTGCGCAGTCCCGAACACGCCGATCTCACCACCGGGGCGGCCCGATGGCGGCCCATCGGGGCCGGTACGGCACGTCCGAGGGGATGGACCTTCGGCCTGGCGCGTCCCCGGTGCGACGCTCCCCCGCCCGACCTGGTGCTCGCGATCGAGGACGACGGCGCGTTCGCCGGCGAGGTGCGCCTGTTCGAGGCCGATATGTTCAACCGGCACGCCCGGCTGTTCGCGTGGACCGATCCGACGCTGCCCCCTTCCTCGACACGCAGGATCCGCACGATCGCCATCAGGCTCGTCGTGGAATACGCGCTGACGGTCCTGCGCATGATCCGCGTCGCCGCCGAGATCGAACCCGACGACATCGAGTTCGCCGAGCTGGCCGCACGCGCGGGCATGGAGTGGGAGGGGCGGCTGCACGATTTCGTCGGCGTCACCGGACGCCGCGCCGACCACGACCTGTGGGCCGTGACCGTCCCCGATTCCCGGACCGCGCGGCGGCTCTACCGCACGATCGGCGCGGAGGGCCGGTAGCGTCGGATGGTGTCGGCGACGGCGTCCGCGGAGGTGGACAGGTCGGCTGTATCGATGCGGTAGGGATCGAAATGGCGCGCGACCACCGTCATCCTGCGCCCGCCCGCGATATGGATCAGTTCGATCTCCGACCAGTCGAACGCGGTCACGAGTCCGCCGTGCCAGTGACTCAATCCGTCCGCGGTGATGACCAGGCGTGGGGTCGTGCGCCAGATCTCGCGCGCCGCCCACAGCCCGACCCCGCCGATCGCGCACCACAGGATTCCGAACACCAGCCCGAATTCGGGCTCGAACCGATCGAGATTCGCGGCGTTCTCCGCGCCGTAGGCGAGCAGGGCCGACACCACCACCGCCGTACCCGCCCCGCCGAACAGGATTCCGGCCGCCAGGCACAGCCACGTATCGAGCACCGCCGTCGGCGCCTGCCGATACGTTGTCGACGACATGAGAACCACCTCGCTGTCGACGAACCGGCCGTCGAAGGACCCGTGATCGAACTCTTCGAGTGTACGGCCGCACGTCGTTCGCGGCACACCGAACGTTGGTCGGAACGACACACCGTGTCCGGTGCATGAACGGGCGACGCGTGGGAAAGTCTCGCGTATGCGCGAGTCCCGTTCCATCGCCGGTGTCGTCATCGGATTCCTCGCTCTCGGCATGCTCGCCGGGTGCGCCCCCGCCACCGACGAGAGGTCGCCCGCGACCACATCCGGCGGTGCCCCACTGATCTCGACCGACGATCTCGTCGGAGTGAAACCGGACGAGGTGCACCTGTTCGGGTTCAACGACCTGCACGGCAATCTCGAGCCGCCGCAGGGGTCGACGGGCAAGATCGCCGGATACGACGCGGGTGGCGCGGTGTATCTCGCGACGCACCTGGCCAGGCTGAAAGCCGCCTATCCCGCCAGCGCGGTGGTGTCGGCGGGCGATAATATCGGCGCGAGTCCGCCCATATCGGGCCTGTTCCACGATGAGCCGACCATCGCGTTCATGAATACGGTCGGGGTCGCCGCCTCGGCGGTCGGCAATCACGAATTCGACGACGGCGTCATCGAATTGGGGCGGTTGCAGCGGGGTGGGTGCGCCCCGGACGGCTGCACGCCCGGAGAGCCGTTCACCGGCGCGAAATTCCCGTTCCTGGCCGCGAATGTCACCGACGCGTCGGGCAAACTCCCGCCCGCGCTGCGCGCCTGGACGATGGTCGAGGTCGGCGGGCGCAAGATCGGCGTCGTCGGCACCGTCACCGCCGACACCGTGAATATCGTGATGCCGGAAGGGATCCGGGGCTACAACTTCGGTGATCAGGTCAGCGCGATCAACGCCTACGTTCCCGAGATGAAGGCGGCGGGGGCGGAGACGATAGTCGCGCTCGTGCACGACGGCGGCGCGCAGCAGGCCGCGGGGACCGGCCCGGTCGACTACAACGGGTGTGCGAATGTCGGGCCGGAGGTCACCGCGCTCGCAACCCGGACCGACCCGGCGGTCCGCGCGGTGCTCACCGGCCACACCCATCAGCCCTACGTCTGCGCGGTGGACGGGAAAGTGGTCACCCAGGCCGCCTCCTACGGCAGGCTGATCACCGACGTCACCCTGCGGTTCGGCGCGGACGGCGTGCAGGCCTCGGCGGTGAACCGGGTGGTCACCCGCGAGGTCACCCCCGACGCGAACGCGACCGCGCTGGTGAATTTCTATGCCGAACAGGCGCGCCCGCGTGCGGCGCGGGTGGTCGGGACGACGGCCGTCGCCCTGCCGCACGATCCCGGCCCGGCCGGTGAGTCACCGCTGGGCAGCGTGGTCGCCGATTCCATGCTGACCGCGACAACCTCGGCTCCCTCGACCGCCGTCGCGGCGTTCACCAATCCCGGTGGTGTGCGCGCCGACCTGAAAGCCGGTCCGATCACCTACGGCGACATCTACACGGTCCAGCCGTTCGGGAACCAGGTCGTCACCCTCACCCTCACCGGACAGCAGGTGCTGCGGCTGCTCGAGCAACAATGGAGCAACGGGACCAAGAGCACGGTGCTGTCCCCGGCGGGCCTCACCTACACCTACGTCGATTCGGCGCCGAAGGATCAGAAGGTCGTGGCCGCGAGCGTTCGCATCGGAGGTCAACCGCTCAACCCGGTCGCGACCTACCGGATCACCACCAACAGCTTCCTCGCCTCCGGCGGCGACGGATTCACGGTCTTCACCGAAGGCACCGACAAGACCGTCGGCCCGACCGACCTCGGCGCGTTCGAATCCTTCCTGACCTCCCGCCCGAACGTGCAGGCTCCCACCCCTCGCGTCGAAAAGAAGTAATTCGACATTCTGTTCGCGCCGATGTGACCGGCGCATCAATAACTCCGATGTGTATATGAAAACTGTTGTCACACAAATAAATCACATCGGGCCCGCGGTGACAATTCACACAGCGTCCGCCGACCTCGCGGCTCGCTCCCGCCGAACCGGACCCATTACAGTTCCCCATCAGTCAGGACGAAGGTGTTCCCACCGACCGGATGCACGATTTCGAACGGACCATGGCCGTGAACTATTTCGGCGCGGTGCGCCTGATCCTGGGTCTGTTGCCCTCCATGCGCGCCCGCCGCTTCGGCCATATCGTCAACATCTCCTCCATCGCGGTGCAGACCAAGGTGCCGCGCTTCGCCGCCTACGTGGCCAGCAAATCCGCGCTGGACAATTTCAGTGAGATCGCCGCCGTCGAGAACAGCGACGCCGGAGTCGGATTCACCTCGATCCGGATGCCGCTGGTGCGCACCCCGATGATCGCGCCGACCGACCTCTACCGCTCGCTGCCCGTCCCCGATCCCGACCGGGCCGCCGCCATCGTGGTCAGGGCGCTCGAGGAGCGCCCCGATCGCATCGACACCCCCCGTCGGCACGTTCGCCCAGGCCGTCGACCTGCTGATGCCGTCGGTGAAGCGGTCCATCATGCATCGAGGTTTCCGTCGGTTCGGCGAATCCGATGCCGCGCGCGGGGTCTCGTCGATACCGCGCGCCGAGAGCGCGGACAAGTCCTCGGCCACCGGGACCGCGCTCGGCGTACTCGCCCCGGTGCTGCTGCCGTTGATGGCGTTACCGGGCCCGGCGGCCCGCATGGCGCGAATCGTGCCCGGATTGCACTGGTAGCGAAACGAATTCACCTCGACGCGGCGACGCGGGGTGGAGGCAGTGCCCTCCACCCCGCGTCGCCGTGCTCGGTCGCGGATCAGACGTGTTCGGCCGCGAGCCACGCCGCGGGTCCGAACGCCCATCCGTAATCGGTGTGCGTGCGGAAGTCGATGCCACCACCGCAGATGGGATCGCCGCTCACACAGTAATTTCCGGTTCGCCAAAGATAGAGATCCGAGACGCGCCAGCCGACCGCGCGCAGCGGATCACCGAACAGCAGAACCGCCGCGACCTTCGATTCGAGATGTATCGGCAGGACGTGGACGCCGGGAATCCAGGCGACCAGGGCGGTACCGAGTACCCCGTGGACGACCGCGGCCCCCTGGGAGTAACCGACCAGGACGAAACGCTGATCCGGGCAGTCCTCGGACTGCCGGACGAGGTGATTCACCATATCGGTCGTACCGTCGGCCGCCGACGACGGAACCGTCAGGTCGGCGGGATAATTCACCGCGTACGCGGTGGAATCGACCGGAAGTGCCTGTACCAGTTCGCCGTACAGCGGGTCACCGACCACGCTGCCAAGCCACCCGGGTTCTCCGGTCCCCCTCGCGACGACGACGTCCACCGCCGCGCAGTCGTTCGCCAGGGCCGTAGCGCCGAGACTCGTCACCCCCGCCACCAGGACCACCACCGCGAATGCCCGTACCGGACGCCACTTCTCGGAGAATTTGATGTGTCGAATTGCCATCGTGATCACCCACTCACGCCGTTGTGAGACGCCGAGTGGCGCCTGTCGATGACAAGCGCCACTCGGCTATATCCGCGAAGGTAGGGACGGCACCGGTCGGCGTCAAGGAATCGGACCGAAGCGAGACCGGCTCAACGCTCAATCGTTGTGCGGAGGGCGATTTCACTACGGGACGAGATCGACCGCGCCGGTGGAAGGTCCGTACGCGGGGTCGGCCGAGGGTGGCGCCGCCACCCGAATCCCACCGAACCGACACCCGGGGGCGGCGCGGGCTGATACAGTTCCGTATTCGATACAGAACTGTATCTAAATGACCGGAATATCCGTTTTGCCCGAGGAGAACGCCCTGCCATCGCCGACCACCCGGAGCGCACCGCGCCGCGTCACGCGCAGGCGTAGCGAAACCCGGCACCGCCTGCTCGCCGCCGCCTACGACGTCTTCGCCGAGGAGGGTTTCGGGCGCGCGTCGGTCGAGCGGATCTGCGACCGGGCAGGTTTCACGCGGGGGGCCTTCTACTCCAATTTCGCCTCGCTCGACGAACTGTTCCTCGCCATCTGGGAACAGCGCTCGGCGGCCATGCTCGACGATCTGCGCGCCGCGCTCGACGGCATCGGCGCGGACGGCGTCGGCGACCTGCGCGACGCCATCCACCGGCTGGAGCGGGCGGTGCACCTCGACGAGGCCTGGTTCCGGATCAGCGCCGAGTTCACCGCGCACGCCCTGCGCACGCCCGCCCTGCGCACCGCGATGGCCGACCGCGAGGAGGCGATCGTCACCGCGCTCGTCCCGACCGTGGTCGCGGCGCTGTCCGGACTCGGGCGCGATGTCGCCGATCCGGTCGTGCTCGGGCGGGCGATCGTCGCCGTGCACGACGGCACCGCGATCCAGGTGCTCATGGAACCGCTCGACAGCCGAGTGCGGCGCGCGCGTACCGACCTACTGCGACATGTGGTCCTGGCGTACAGCGCGCCCGCGGCGACCACACCGCCCACCACCCCCGAAGGATGAACATGACCAATTGCAGTCCCGAATTCGCGCGCACGGCCGATGTCATCGTCGTCGGCGCGGGTCTGGCCGGTCTCGTCGCGGCCTACGAACTCACCGCGGCGGGCCGCACGGTGCATCTGATCGATCAGGAGAACCGCGCCAATCTCGGCGGGCAGGCGTTCTGGTCGCTGGGTGGCCTGTTCTTCGTCGACAGTCCGGAACAGCGCCGGCTCGGGATCAAGGACTCCTACGAACTGGCGTTGCAGGATTGGCTCGGCTCGGCGGGCTTCGATCGTGACGACGAGGACCACTGGGCCCGGCAGTGGGCGCGGGCCTACGTCCGGTTCGCCGCCACCGAGAAGCGGGATTACCTGCACGCCTTGGGTTTGCGGGTGACACCGCTGGTCGGCTGGGCCGAACGCGGCGGCGCTTTCGCCGACGGGCACGGCAACTCGGTGCCGCGTTTCCACCTCACCTGGGGTACCGGGCCCGAGGTGCTGCGCGTCTTCGCCGAACCGGTGCTCGACGCCGAGAGGCGCGGTCTGGCCGGGTTCAGTTTCCGGCACCGGGTGGACGAGCTGCTCGTCGAGGGTGACGCGGTGGTGGGTGTGAAGGGCGGTGTCCTGGAGGATTCCGATGTCGCGCGCGGTGTCGCGTCCTCGCGCGAGGTGGTCGGCGAATTCGAGTTCCGGGCGTCGGCGGTCGTCGTCACCTCCGGCGGAATCGGCCACAACCACGAACTGATCCGCCGGAACTGGCCGACCGACCGTCTCGGGCCGTGCCCCGAGACGCTGATCTCCGGTGTGCCCGCCCACGTCGACGGCCGTATGCTCGGGATCACCGAGGCCGCGGGCGGCGCGATCGTCAATCGGGATCGCATGTGGCACTACACCGAAGGCATCGTCAACTGGGATCCGATCTGGCCGGACCACGCCATCCGCATCATTCCCGGCCCCTCCTCGCTGTGGTTCGACGCGAACGGAAAACGGCTGCCCGCACCGTGTTTCCCCGGATTCGACACCAACGCCACGATGAAGGAGATCCTCGCCTCCGGCTACGACTACTCGTGGTTCGTGCTCACCCAGTCGATCATCGAGAAGGAGTTCGCGCTCTCCGGTTCCGAACAGAACCCCGATATCACCGGCAAGGATCTCAAACTCACCCTGAAGAGCCGCGTCGCCAAGGGCGCGCCCGGTCCGGTCGAGGCGTTCAAACAGCACGGCGTCGATTTCGTCGTCGCCGACACCCTGCGCGAACTCGTCGACGGCATGAACAAGATCGCCCGCGGCCCGCGACTCGATCACGACGCGCTCGAAGCGCAGATCGTCGCCAGGGACCGGGAGATCGGCAACAAGTTCAGCAAGGACGCCCAGTTGATGGCGATCACCAACGCGCGCCGGTACTTCGGCGACAAGGCGGGCCGGGTGGCCAAACCGCATCGCATCCTGGATCCGGCGCACGGCCCGCTGATCGCGGTCCGGCTCAATATCCTCACCCGCAAAACCCTCGGCGGCCTCCAGACGACCCTGGACTCCCAGGTCGTGCGCCCGGACGGCACACCGTTCGCGGGCCTGTACGCCGCGGGCGAGGTCGCGGGATTCGGCGGCGGCGGCGTGCACGGATACAACGCGCTCGAGGGCACGTTCCTCGGCGGCTGCATCTTCTCCGGCCGCGCCGCGGGGCGCGCGCTCGCGTCCCGGCTCGCGGACGCCGAGACGTCGGTGGGTTAGGGTGATACAGGCAACAGTCCTCGACTCTTTTCCCCTGCACGGACATCCGAACCAGCGCCGATACGGCCGACGCGCGCGCGTCCCCTCTGTTCGCCCCCGATCGCGGCGGAGTAGTGTCCCCTGAATGTCGCGTGGGCGCGTTATTCGCATTTCGACCCGATCAAGTCCGATGGCTCTGGCGCAAGCCGAACAGGTCGCGGGCCTACTCGCGGGTCTCGGGGTGGACAGCGAGATCGTGAAATTGACCACCGCGGGTGACCGGTGGATGGGCGATCTGTCGAAACTCGGTGGCAAGGGCGCGTTCGTCAAGGAGATCGATGTCGCGCTGCTCGCCGATGACGCCGACCTCGCGGTGCACTGCCTCAAGGACATCCCGGGCGATATCCCGGTGCCCGAGGGACTCGCCTTCGCCGGGTATCTGCCGCGCGAGGATGTACACGACGCGGTGATCACCCGCACCGGCGCTCCGCTGAGCGAGTTGCCGGAGGGCACCGTGGTCGGGACCAGTTCGGTCCGGCGCAGCGCGCAATTGCGGCTGCACTACCCGCACCTGGCGGTGAAACCGTTGCGCGGCAACGTCAATACGCGGCTGGCCCGCCTCGAAGAGGGACATATCGATGTCCTGATCGCGGCGGTCTCCGGCCTGCACCGGGTGAACCAGGCGCACCGCATCACCGAAACCCTCGGTCTGGACGTCATGCTCCCGCCGATCGGCGCGGGCGTCATCGCGTTGCAGTGCCGTAAGGACGACACCCGACTGCTCGAACTCGGCGCTCGGCTCGACGATGCCGTCACCCACCGGCACGCCGACGCCGAACGGGCGATGCTGCACGCGCTCCAAGGCCACTGCAACTCCCCCATCGCGGGCTACGCGACCTCCGATGCCACCGGCCGCCTCACCCTGCACGGCAAGGTGTTCGACCTCGACGGCAGCCGCTGGCTCGACGCCATGCACTGGGGCGTCGCGGAGGATCCGCAGGCACTGGGCTTCTTCGTCGGCGCGGATCTACTGCGCCAGGGCGCGCGTGCGCTGATCGACTCCATTCCGCACTGAGACCGACCGCGTCGTCGGACCGACACACGAATCGCCGGGCACCGTACGGTGCCCGGCGATCGTCGTCCGACGACTACACCTCGGCGGACGTTCTCGTGCCGTGCTGCTCCGCGTCGGCGGCCTTCAACAGTTCGCGGGTGTATCGCTCGGCGAGCAGGGGAAGGAAATTGTCGATATTCGCGTGGTCGGCGACATGCGCGTACGCGGCGCGCACCATGACGTCGATATCGTCGTCGGCCGCGATATCGTCGAATTCGCCGCGCAGGCGCTCGACGGCGGCGCTGAGCGCCGCCTGCTGGTCGAGAGTCAGGTCGGAATGGGTGTTGTCGGGTTCGATCGGGCTGTCGGTCACGATGGCTCCTCGACGTGCCGTATGGATTTCTCATCTGCCGAGCCGGGCTCGGGTCACCCGCGCTCGACTGTCGAGTACCCGATTCGCCGCCGTTCACCCGGGCGAACGGCGAGCGAAACGCGGAATTAGAACACGTTCTTGTGCGGTGGCGAACCGCGTGCGACGCTGTCGGCATGGACCTCGCCGCCGTGGAAGCTGTTCGGCAGCTCAAATACCGCTATTTCCGGACACTCGACCTCAAACAGTGGGACGAATTCGCCGACACCCTCACCGAGGACGCGGCGGGACGATACGGCACCCACGCGCTCGGTGAACCGCTGACGCTGGACGGACGCGAGGCCATCACCGATTTCATGCGGCAGAATCTCGGCCCGTCCCTCGTCACCGTCCATATCGCGAATCACCCCGAGATCACCGTCGACGGCGATACCGCCACCGGTTCCTGGGCCTTCGAGGACACCGTCATCGCGACCGAATACGGCGTCCTGATCAGGGGCGCCGGGTACTACACCGACCGGTACCGCCGCGACGACGACGGCCGCTGGCGTATCAGCGAAACAGGCTACCGGCGGGTTTACGAATCGTCACAGGCCCTGGCCGACACACCCAGTTACCAACTGCTGAGCAATATGTGGGCCTCGTCCGACCGGTGACCGCGACGGCGGAAAGCCGGAGGAAATCCCAGAGAATGGTGACGACCTGTTGCGGCCGTGGCATTTCCACGCAATAGTGACCTCTTGCGGTTGACACGGAAAGGTCCAGGGATGGCACTCAGGTCTATCGCGGTCTCATTGGCCGCGGTCGGGCTCACGATCTTCGCTCCGAACGCCTCGGCGGACGGGACCGGACCCTTCGCCTACGTCCCGGTGGTGAGCGAGGGCGCCGTGCTGGTGGTCGACACCGCCGCGGACCGCGTGGTCCAGCGCATCGAGAACGCGGGCCCACACGCCTCGTCGGTCACGACATCGCGTGACGGCCGCAAGCTCTACGTGCAGGCGTTCAATCCGCCGTTCGTCGGCACCGACGACATCGCCGTGATAGATCGCGAATCGAACGCGGTCACTTCGCGTATCCCGATCACGGGAACCGACGGACTCGCCCAGCCGATCGCGGATCCGGTACGCGACCAGGTGTACATCCTGACCGCGCGACCGTCCATCGACGTGCTGAGCACCAAGACCGACACGCTGCTGCGCTCGATGCCGTTGCCCGCCATACCGTTCGCGGCCGCCATCGCGCCCGACGGCAGCCGCGTCTACGCCGTGTTCGCCGATTCCACCGCGGCCGCGTTCGACCCGGAGTCCGGATTCCAACTGGGACAGCGCATCCAGATCGACGGGTCGGTCCCCTACGCCGCCGCGATCTCCCCTGACGGCCGCAAGCTCTATTCGATGAATGTGCTCGGCGACAACGTGTCCGTCATCGACACCGCCGGTTGGCAACGAACCGGGGCGATCTCGTTCGGAGCGGGCAGCGCGCCCGTGGCGGGCGCGATCAGCCCCGACGGCACCCGACTGCTGGTCGCCACCGTCGGCTCGGACGCGGTCCAGGTCGTCGACATCGCGACGGACCGGGTAGTCGGCACCGTGCCCGTCGACGCCCCGGTCTCGGTCGGCTTCACCGCCGACGGTGCCAAGATGTACGTCGGCAGCCTCGGGCCGCAGGCACGCCCGCTGGTTCCCACCGCGATCGCCGGATTCGACGCCACCGAGGTGCTTCCCGCGTTCCTCCAGGCGAATCCGCGTCCCGGAACCCTGATCCCCTTCGGCACGTCCGATTTCCAGCAGGCAGGCGCCCCCATCGGCATCGGATCCGGGCCGGGCTCGGCCGCCTTCTCGCACTGACACCGGATTTCCGACGGCGAAAGCGGACAACCCGGTCGCCGTCGTCGTGTCCGGACCGTTCTGTTCCCCTCGGATCTCGTCAGATCTCGTCGAGATCGAGATAGCCGTCCTGGAGCGCGCGCGCCATCAGCGCGGCCTTGGTCGGCGCGGGTCGGCCCGCGCGTTCGTACTTGTCCCGGATACGGACGAGATGGGTGTTGACGGTCCCCGGGGAGATGTACAGTTTCTGGCACACTTCGGTTTTGGAATCGCTCGCGATCCACGCGAGCAGAACTTCGATCTCCCGCGGGCTCAACGGCGGGGTGATACGACGGCGGCGCGGGGTGGCGGCACCCGCGGCCGACAGCGACGACACTGATTCCGGGACAGCGGAAACGAACGACACGATGATCTTCCTTCTTCCGTCGATATTCGGGTCCGGCACCGGTCTCCCCGATCACGACACGCGCCGACCTCACCTGAATGCTAGTGGATTGCTCACTGACGGAGCAGATTCCAGTTCCTTGACCCCAGAGTTGGTGTCATCGTTCGCCGGGATAACGATCTTCCTCGTCGTTCCCGGTAGAGGTGGTGCGCAGACCGGCGTCGTGGCCGACCTCCACCCGGCGAATCCCGTTAACCGGATGGTTGACGACGATCGTCGCGAGCATCGAACGGCGCGGTGGCAGTATCCGGATACTCACGCTGCCCGCGTCCGCGCGCTCGAGTTCGGCGGCCACCACATCGACCAGGCGTGCCCGTACCCGCGCGGTCACGCCGTCGAGACCGTGATCGTCGACGAGCACCACATCGACACCGCGGCGTCGCGCGGCGCGGGCTTTCGCCGTCACCGGGGCGACATCGAGCGCGGGCGCGCGCAGGCTGTCCCTCAGATGCGCTTCGATCAAACGGCATTCGGTCCTGATCTCGTGGTCGAGCGGGCCCGGTCCCGCGATCGTCTCGAGAATCGGGCGCACGAGCCGATCGACCCGCCGCGTCTGATCTCGGCGCTCTTCCAAGGCGGCCGCCGCCGCGGCTTCCCGGCCCGCCCGCCGTGTCGATTCCTCTCGCAGCGCGAAGATCTCGTGGGCGGCCGGACGGATCGTGTAGGCGAAGAAGGTCGCCATGAACAGCGGCCCGAGATTGATGATCGAGATCTCGACCCCGTGGCCGACGCCCTGACCGGTGCGCGCCGACCACAGCGCCGAAACCCCGATCATCGCCGTCATTGCGAGCCACGCGGCGGCGGCGCGTCCTCGCACGCACAGGAAGGTCGCGGTGACCGTACCGGACCCGAACGGCCACAGTTGCGCCGCGGAGGTCGGTGGCACCGGCAGTTCACACAGCACGAGCAGACTGCACACCGGAACCGAGATCGCCAGGGCGAGGGTGAGTATCGGCGCGAGCGGGTCGCTGCGCGCCGCGATCAACGTCGCGGTCGCGAGTACCGTCAGCGCCAGCGCGACGAACACCGGCCACACTCGGTCGACGTCGCCGGAGGAGGTGATCGCCAGTGCCGCTTCCGAACACAGGTAGAAGCCCGCGATGACCCACGCCGCGCGGGTGTTCATCCCCAGCAGGGTGCCCGCGTCGCGCACCGGGACGCCCGGTTCGCTCATCACGCCCGCCACGACATACGGACGGTGGTGCCGTGTCCCGGCCGCGAGCGCACATCGACCGTCCCGCCAGTCAATCGGCGCAACCGCCCGATGATGCTGACCGACAGTCCGAGCCGGTGCGGCGCGACGGCGGCCGGATCGAACCCGATCCCGTCGTCGGTGACGACGATATCGATACCGGACGGCTCGACCGTGAGGTCGACCCGGCGAATCGCGTCGACGCCCGCGTGCAGCACGCTGTTGCGGATCGCCTCGGTCACCGCGGCGCCGAGAACGCGGACCGGATCGGACGGGAAGGACGCGTCCCGGACATCGTCGTGGGTGTGCACCGTGACCTCGAGGGTGTCGTCCGCGTCCGCGACGGCGGTGCGCAGGTGCGCAATCAGCACGGCGGTCGTGTAGCCCTCGATATCGTCGGGTTCGCTCTCACCGAGTTTGACCAGGGCGAGTCCGGCCTGCTGGCGTACCTCCTCGCGCGCGGTGCGCCTGGCGGCGGCCAGCAGTGACGACATGACCCAGTCGTGGATCAGCGCGTTGAATCGGGCGCGCTGCACACTGCGCGACTGCGCCGCGGCTGCCGCGGCGGCGCTGGCGTGCGCGGCGGTCCTGGTCCGGTCGAGGAGCCTGCCGGTACGCATCGCCATCAGCGCCGCGGCGACGAAGATCAGGCAGAAGCTGAGCGCGAACATCAGATCGGGCAGGAAGAGACCGTTGCGATCGGGCATCCGGCAGTAGTGGTTGATCAATTGCACAGGAACGACCGCCGCCGCCAGCAGCGCCACCGCCCACGGCGGTCGCCAGGTGAGAGCCGCGGCGAGCCCGGCCAGGCCGGGGATGGTCGAGATCCACGCGTCCGCGGCGAGCAATGTGCCGTCCCAGGCCAGCGGCCACAGCAGGGCGGCGACCACGAACAGCAGCGCCGTCGCGGCGGCGGCGCGGTACATCGGGGTCGGGTCGCCGTGGAAGGACGCCAGACCGAGGACGATGGGCGGCCCGAACACCATGGGGACCGCGATCCAGGTCCACCAGGTCGACATCGCGGCGGCCTGGGTGGTGATGTCGCGAAACATCAGCGCCAGATAGAACACGTACCCCGATCCGATGAACCGGGCGAACAGCCGGGTGATCCGCATTCCGGCGGAATCGTTTCCCCGGGTTGTCATCTCCGACGTCTCGGGATGGGTAACCAACCGTCCTCCAGCGCGCGCTTGAACAATTCGGTCTTGTTCCGAGCCGGCCGACCGGCCTCGGCGTATTTCTGGCGGATCCTGCCGAGATAGGCGTTGACCGTATCCGCGGTCAGCCCGGTCAGTTTCGCGACGCGGGCCGCCGGTTCGCCCGACGCGTACAGCGAGAGCACATCGCGCTGCCGTGGACTGAGATCGACCTCGGCGAAACTGTCGTCGGAATCGATGGCGGCCGCCCAGTCCATACTCGGCACCAGTTCGCCCACGGCGGCGGCGCAGACGGCGGCGGCGATCACATCGTCACGTTCGGATTTGCGCACGACACCGAGAACTCCCGCGCGCGCGGCGGCGCGGACCAGGAACGGTTCGTCGCCGGAGGTGAGTACCAGCGCCTCGACTCCGGCCGCGCGGAGCTGCTCGACATTGGCGATCGGCGACGAGCCGTCGGGGAGACGCAGATCCAGGACCACCAGGTGCAGGTCACGGGTGACAGCCAGCAGTTCGGTGACCGATGCCGCGGTGGCGACGATCTCGACATCGGGCTCGTCGGCGAGGATCTGACGCAGACCGGCGATGGTCACCGCGTGATCCTCGACCACCCCGACCCGGCGCGGATATTCGGTCCGACCGTTCGAGCTACGCACATTCGTTCCCCTCGTCGAATATCGCTGTCCGTCGTCCGGCGGCGTCCGGATCCCGTTGTCCGCCGTTCACATCATTGTGTGAGAATTTCTCCGGCGAACACCGATCACACTATTTCGCGGAATGAATCGACGATGATATTCCGAGCCGTGAAAGAGATATGCCGTGAAAGTCGGACGGTACGCGGTACCGATCACCCGACGATGAAAGTTCCTACCTCACCCGCTGTTCCGAGCGTCGGGCGGCGGATCGCCGCGCTTCGGAACCGGAGGTAATTCGATCCACCGCATTCCCGGTGACAGGCCGAGGTAATGGACCGATAATTCGACACGGTCGGCGGAACCGAATTGAGCACCGGACAATGCTAACGCAGCGACGTCACGTTTGCCAGGAGATGGCGGAACGTTAATTATACCGAATGGTTGGCACTTGATCGCGGGAATATATTTCTCGCGCGGCCACCGAGGAAAGGTCCAGTTTCGCGGCACCGGCGCTGGACACGCATGGCGACGAGATCACATGCTGAGTCCATGAAGTCGCTCGCACCGGCCGAATTCTGCTCCGAGACCACCTATCTCAATACCGCCGCGTACGGGCTGCCACCCGCGCGCGGCCTCGCGGCCGTGCGGGAGGCGACTGTGCGATGGGCGGCGGGGCGGGGTAGCGGGCTCGCCTCCGACGACGAGAGCGTCGAGACCGTGCGCGCGGGGTTCGCCCGATTGCTCGCGGGCGCGACCCCCGACGACATCGGCCTCGGCGGCACGGCCGCCGGACTCGTCGGCCCGGTGGTCGACGCGCTGGCGCCGGGGGCCGAGGTCCTGATCGCCGACGGCGAGTTCTCCTCGGTCTCCATGCCCTTCCTGCATCGCGGCGACCTCTCGGTCCGTTTCGTTCCGCTGGCGGACCTCGCCGATCGGGTGCGGGCGGAGACGGGGTTGGTCGCGGTCAGCGTGGTGCAGTCCGCGAACGGCCGCGTCACCGATCTGTCCCGGTTGCGCGCCGCCACATCGGCGCACGGGACCCGCCTGCTCGTCGACGCGACCCAGGCCGCGGGGTGGCTGCCGCTGAGATTCGCCGACGCCGACTACTGGATCTGCGCCACCTACAAGTGGATGATGGGCGCCCGCAGCGTGGCGTTCTTCGCCGTCGGTCCGGAGGCCGCCGCCGCGCTGCGACCGCTGTCCCCCGGCTGGTACGCGGCCGCCGATCGCTGGGCCGAACTGTACGCGCCGGTGGCGCTGGCGAATTCGGCGCGGCGCTTCGACTTCTCCCCCGACTGGCTCGGCATCCTCGTCGCGGGCGCCGGGCTGAGCCTGCTCGAAGAACTCACCGTCGAGACCGTCCACGCGCACGACATCGGCCTCGCCGACCGGTTCCGCGCCGGACTCGTCGAGCGCGGGTACACGCCGGTACCGGGACGATCGGCGATCGTCTCGGTACCGGGCGCGAGCGCATCGGCCGCCCGTCTCGAACAGGCCGATATCGTGGTCGCGGCGCGGGGCGGCGGACTGCGTTTCGCCTTCCACCTCTACAACAGCGCCGACGACGTCGACCGGGCACTGGAGGTGCTCGGCGACGCCTAACCCCAATGCCGCGCAGTTTGGCGGGTTGGTCTGATGTCAAGTTGGTGGTTTTCGGAGGTTGATGGTGATGTCGATGTTCGGGTAGTTGGTGCGGTCGATGATGCCTTTGGCGCGGTGTTTGGAGATGGCGCGTTTGACGACGCGGGGGCTTTGCCGGGGTCGGCGGGTGGGTATCGGATCGGCCAGGACCGCGCGGCCGATGCGTCCGACCAGGTCGATGGCGGTGTCGGCGATGACTGCGGCGGCGTGGATGAGTTGGTCGCGGGCGGTGTTGAGCGCGATGGTGAAACTGGCGTGCAGGGGGCCGGGATGACCGTGTGTGGCGTCGGCGATGGCGATGCGCAGTGCCTGGTGGGTGACCAGAAGGGCGTAGACTTCTTGGTCGATCCCGTTCGGGGTGCGGGCGCGTAGCACTCGACCGTTGAGGATGCTCGATTTGATTTCGGCGTAGCTGGTTTCGATCTGCCATCGCTGGTGATAGAGCCGCATGAGTTCCATCGCGGGGTAGCGGCGGTGGTCGGTCAGTGTGGTGAGCAGCCGGTAGTGTTCGGTGCGCCGTGGCCCACCGTGTGGCGCGACCTCGATGTCGGCGTCGATCACCCTCACGACGATCTGGCCTTTCAGCGTGAGCCAGGACCCGTCGGCCGAGCGCTCGATCATCGGGACTGCGTGGCCTGTTTTCGCACGGACCAGCAGGTCGGCCTTGGTTTCGGCGATCTGGGTGATCAATGCCGCGACGGCGGAGTTGCGGTCGGCCAGCAACAGCATGCCCTCTCGTAGGCACCCGAACAGCTGTGGGGCGTATGCCTGTTCGGAGATACCGTGGGTGCCGAACACGGCATCGATGACGGTGCGGGTGCCACACGCCACCACCGTCAGCAGTCGTAGCATCGGGTACCCCGACTCACCGTTGCCGCTGCCTTGACGGTGGTAGGTACTCAGATTGGCAGTGGTATCGGGCACGAACATGGTGGTGGCATCGATGGCACAGACGAGCAGTCCGCGCCACCGGGTCGCGCCGGCGGCAGGCCCGGCGAGCAGGCCGAACAACTCCCGCAGCGGCGCGGACCCGACCCGGCGACGAGCCTGGGTCAGGGCCGAGGAACCCGGGCGGGCCGGGGCCGGGCCATCCAGACCCGCGATCATCCGCGCCCAGACCTGCGTGTAGCCGATATCGGCGAACAATGCCCCGGCCAGTAGCAGATACACCACCACACGCGAGGGCAGATCCCGCACCCTCGACTGCACCGCCCGCGCCGATTCCAATGCGGCATCGACCATTTCGAACGGCACGATCTGGGTCAACTCACCCAGATGCCCCGGCGCGAACACCCCCACCGCGACCCTCGGCGCACGTGTGATGACAGACTGAACAGACAGCGGAGCTCCCGGTGGATGGTTTGTCTTGGAGGACGAAACCTCTCTACCAGTAGTTCCGCTGTCTCATTTCACGACATACCGCGCCCCACAACACGACTCGCTTGACACACCCACCAACCACCTAAACTGCGCGGCATTGCGCCTAACCCCGCCGGGTGGCCGGGGCGGTGATCAGCGGCAGGTCGAGCGCGGTGCGAATGCCGGGCTCGGCCGCCACGACGGCGGGTACCGCGTTGACGATGCGCATGGCGGTCGCGAGCAGCGTGGCGAAATTGTGATCGCCGCGCGGACTCGAGGTGACGACATCCATGGCGTAGCACGGGTCTCCGGTGATCTCGATCCGGTAGGAACCCTCCCGGTGCGCGGGTTGGCGCCACTGCGGGCACAGATCGGGGCGCAGCCGGGTCACGTGTTCCAGCACCGTCACCGGTTCGTCGCCGACCATGCCGCGCACTTCGAAACGCAGTGCGGCAGCAGTTCCCTCGGCGATATGGCCGGTGACGATATCGAAGGATTCCGGGGCCGGGATCCGTTCGTAGACCTCGGTGACACTGTCGAGGGTGACCCCGATGCCCGCCGCGAGCTGACGCACGGTGCCGCCCCACGCCAGCGAGAGCACACCGGGCTGCAACAGCATCGGCACCTCGTCGAGCGGTTTGCCGAAACCCATGATGTCGAACATGACCGCGCGATTGTCGTAGCTGGCGTAGTCGACGATCTCCACGCAGCGAAGTTGATCGATGCGCAGACAGGTGCCAGCCAGCGCCAGCGGTAACAGGTCGTTCGCGAAACCGGGATCTATCCCGTTGACCCAGAGCGACGAATTGCCTTCGCGTGCCGCCTCTTCGATCGGCGTCAGCAGTTCGGCGGGCAGCACGCCGTAGGGATACTGGAAGAACACCGGCGCGCAGGCGACGACGTTGATCCCGGCGGCGAGCAGCCGCCGCAGATCCTCGATGGCCTCCATCAGCCGGTTGTCGGTCATCGAGCAGTAGACGACGCAATCCGGTTTCGCCGCGATCACCGCCGCCGCGTCGTCGGTCGCGATCACTCCCACCGGATGATCCAGTCCGGCGAGGATTCCCGCGTCCCGACCGGCTTTGTCCGGACCGGAGACCCACACGCCGGTCAATTCCAGATCCGGCGAGGCGATGATGCCCGCCAGCGCGTGCCTACCGACATTGCCCGTGCCCCACTGCACTACGCGACAGCTCATGACAGGTCCGGAATCGGCAGGTCGAGATTCGGGCTGATCAGGCCGCCGTCGGGTTCGAGCACCTTACCGGTCAGGTACTTTCCGGCCGGTGAGACGAGATACAGTGCCGCGGCGGCGATATCCTCCGGTTCACCGATGGTGTGCAGCGGCGTCTTCGACTCCACCTCGGTGCGCATGGCGTCGTTGCCGGCGACGATCTCGAGCGCCGAGGTGAGAATGGAACCCGGCGCGATGGCATTCACCCTGATGCGCGGATTCAGGTCCAGCGCGGCCAGTTTCGTGTAGTGCGCCAGCGCCGCCTTCGCGGTCCCGTAGGCGGCGAAGGCGCGCCCGGGCAGCCGACCCATCGTCGAGGTGATGTTCACGATCGAACCCTCACCCGCGGTCTCGAGTATCCGCGGCACCGCGGCGCGGACAAGCGCGTGCGCGGTGGTGACGTTGAAGCGGAAGGCCGATTCCAGCGCGTCCGGCGTGGTGCCGAGCAGTGTGCACGGCATCGCGCCGCCGACATTGTTGACCACGATGTCGAGGCGGCCGAACTGCTCGACCGCCGTGGCGGCGAGTGCGGCGACGGCGTCGATATCGTTCAGGTCGGCGGGAACCACGTGGGCCCTGCGACCGACCGCGGCGATCGCGTCGGCCACCTCGTCGAGCTGGCTCTCGGTCCGCGCCGCGACGACCACGTCGGCTCCCGCTTCGGCGAATGCCACCGCGATCGCGCGGCCCAGTCCCCGTCCCGCACCTGTCACGACGGCGACCTTGCCGTCTATCCGGAATCTGTCCAGAATCATGCGATCCACCCGTTCATCTGACGAATATTCGACACCTCATGACATATATTCGACATCGTAAGGTTGCTCGCAGAGATCACACAAGGGGTTGGCCATGAAAGACCGTATGACCGCGCCGACCGGAAAGAACCGCGCGCAACCCGAGGACGACCGTTCGGCGTCGCCACCTACCCGCCGCGTCGTCGAGATCGTCGCGCTACTGGCCTCGACTCCCGAACCGCTGCCGGTCGCCACCATCGCCGAACGTCTCGATATCGCCCGCGCCACCGCGACCGCCGTGCTGGCCGAACTGGATTCGGCGGGCTGGGTCATGCGTGATCCCCGGCGCGGCTACCGCATCGGCACCGTTCCGACCGGCCTGGCCGAGCCGCCGCTGCCGCCCGGCGTCGGCGACATCCTCGCCGCGCTCGCCGCCGAGACCGGATGCGGCACGACCCTGAGCCGGATCTCGGCGGATCGACTGACCGTTCTCGACATCAGGCACGGACCCGATCGGGTGGTTCCGGGAATCCCACTGGGACATCGCATTCCGTTGCAGTTCCCGGCGGGGGCCGCCGTCATGCCGTGGCGCGACGCCGCCGAGCAGAACACCTGGCTTGCCACCGCTCCCGATACCGACCGCCGTGGCGCGGCCGCCCTACTCACCCTGGTGCGCGATCGCGGTGTCGCGCTTTTCCGTCCGCGCGCCGACGACAACGGCATGGTGGATCTGCTGGCCGATCTGCTCACGGCCGCGGGCACCGAATTACTGCAATCGCATCTGCGCACCCGGGCGTTGCGCCAACTCGCGGCGTTGACCTCACGGCCGTTCACCAGGGACGAATTGGATTCCGACGCGATACTGCCGCTGAGCTATCTGGGCGCGCCCGTCTTCGACTCCTCGAGCGCCGCCACCTACGAGATCCAGCTCGGCCCGCTGCGCGCGGCCACCACGAGATCCGAACGCGACGCCTACATCCGCGCGACCCGCACCGCGGCGGAGGCGCTCACCGCGGCCGCCCGACACCGCGAGCGCCCGGGGGTGGCCGCGCTGCGTGACACCTGACCGCCGACGGTCAGGTGTGACTCCAGATCGGCACCGCCCGGTCGTCGGGGGCCGCCCACTGTCGATCGAACAGCCACACCAGACCGTCACCCGCCGCGGCCAGGCGGAAGGCGAGGACCTCGCCGAATACCGCGCCGAGTCCTTTGGCCTCGTTGACGCCCATCTCCAGGTAGACGACCTGCCGCGAGCGGGCCAGCTGGGCGCGCACGCGATCGGGGCCCGGTCCCGACCCCGCGGGCAGCCGTTGGGCCAGCACTTCCGCGATATCCCCCTCCGCGGCGGTTCCCGACACGGCGCGAATCTGCAACGGTCGTCCGGCGGACTTCCAGTGCACTTCGATCTCGGCGCCGTGCCGCTCTATCCGCAACTGACCCGCGGCCGACTCGAGCGCACGCGCGGCCTCCTCGTCGGTGTCGAATACCGCTTCCGCCAGGGTTTTCAGGTCCGCGGTCGCCAATTCCTCGCGCAATTCCTTCACGTCGAGTTCGATCCGGCTCCCGCAGTACACGCTGATCCACTCCGCCACGGGCACACCGTACCCCGCGCCGCAAGTCACGATCGGTTCCGTGATCAAGTCGTATATCACTATCGCCCAACATGTTTCATGACACCGACCGGTACGCGACATGATCCGCGACACATACGCGCCGGTATGCGCACGAGTTGCTCCGACGCCTTGGGCGAACGTGACCAGCGAGAATCGCGTTACCGGGCCGTGAGCGATATTGCTCCGAAGATCGGGCTTCGCGACGGGAATGCCATGTCGATCCAGCCGCTCGATCGTAAATAATTACGGTCTAGGGGGATTGACGCCAAACCCCCACCGAACCGGCGCCGTCCGGCACGCGCGATCCGCGAACTCTTCTATACCGCAGGCATTCTCGGTCCACCGAGTTACGCGTGGCGAGTGTCTCGATCCGAACCTGATACCGAATTCTTTCCGGCCACGCCCCGTTTCGGATGTCGCGCCGCGACCGGTGACGCGCCTTCGCCGTCCCCGCGACGTTCACCGGTCAATACCCGCACCATGTCGGCGACGAGCCCCCTGGTCTGCCCGTAGGAGGCCTCGTTCACCGCGGGCGCGCCGACCACCACCCGCATCACCCCGAGTCCCAGCAGCAGCGCGCCGACCAGCTCGGCGCGCAGTTCCGCGTCGGGTCCGTCCAGGCGTCGGGTGAATTCGCGCAGGTAACGAACCGGGTGCTCACCGAGGTGCCCGCCCTCACCGACACCGTGGACGGACTCGTATTCGGCGCGCAGCACTTCCGTCCCCAGCGCGTGGAGACCGCCGACGGATTCGAAAGCACCTTCGCACCGGCCTATCTCAGCGGCTACATCCTCGGTCACGGACTCGTCCCGTTGCTGGAGGCCGCGCCCGCCCCGGTCATCATGAATATCGCGGGTCCGGGCGGACTGCCGGGAACCATCGCCTGGGACGATCTGCAACTGCGCGACGACTACCGCGGTAGGCGCGCGGCGATGCAGGCTTCCCGGTGCATCGACCTGCTCGGCATCCACTTCCCGCAGCGTCATCCCGGCGCGCGGACCCGATACGTGCTCTACAACCCGCTGTTCACCCGCACGTCCATGGCCGACTCGTTGCCGACCACGCAACGACTGGTCAGCAAGGCGGCGGCGGTGTTCTTCGCACAGTCGGTCGCCAAGGCCATCGTTCCCGTCGTCGAACTTGTGGACACACCTCCGTACGCACCGGTCAGCGCCTTCCGGCGACGCACACCGATTCCGCTGACGGGGAAGGATTTCGACCCCGACGCCGCGCGGCGACTGGACGCGGTGACCGCCGCGTTGCTCACGGAAACCACCGCCTGAACCTTCCTGCGGGCATTGCCGCGACCTCGGCGATAGGCTCCTCACGGCGGCCGCCACACGGCGGGCCGCGGCCGTGGCATCCGATCGGGAGGCACGTCATGTTTCTCGGCATCGATATCGGGACATCGGCTTCCAAGGGGGCGCTGGTACGCGAGGACGGCGTGATCGTCGCGAAAGCCGAACGCGCGCACGGCGTCTCGAGGCCCGAGCCGGGATGGGTCGAACACGACGCCGAGGCCGTCTGGTGGGCCGATTTCCGCGATATCACCCGGGAACTGCTCGCGAGCCGCGACGGCGCCGCGCTGGACGGCCTCGCGGTCTCGGGAATCGGACCGTGCCTGCTTCCCGCCGACGCCGAGGGGAATCCGCTGCGCCCGGCGATCCTCTACGGCGTCGACACCCGCGCGACCCGCGAAATCGCCGATCTGAACGCCGAATTCGGCGCCGACACGGTCCTCGCCCGCGCCGGGGCGCCGCTCACGAGTCAGGCCGTCGGGCCGAAATGGCGTTGGCTCACCCGTCACGAACCGCACGTCACCGACCGCACCGCCATGCTGCTGATGGCGAGTTCCTTTCTCGTGCACCGGCTCACCGGCCGATACGTCCTCGACCACCATTCCGCCAGTCAGTGCGTGCCCATGTACGACCTGTACCGGCGGGAGTGGGCGGCGGATATGTGCGCGGCCGTCGCGCCGGGACTCGCGCTGCCCGAACTCGGCTGGCCGACCGAAGTGATCGGGCGTGTCACCGAACGCGCCGCGCGGGATACCGGACTCCCGCCGGGACTTCCGGTGACCACGGGCACCATCGATGCCTGGGCCGAGGCCGCCAGCGTCGGCGTCCGCGCGCCGGGCGACGCGATGATCATGTACGGCACCACCATGTTCCTGGTGCAGGTGCTCACCGATCCGCGCCCGCACCCCGGCCTGTGGGGCACCTGCGGCGTCGAACCCGGGACCTACACCTTGGCCGCGGGTATGGCCACCTCGGGCGCGGTCACCGACTGGTTGCGCGGACTGGTCGGCGGGGATTACACCGAGTTGACCGAAGCGGCGGCGCGGGTGCCCGCCGGTAGCGGGGGCTTGCTGCTGCTCCCCTATTTCGCGGGCGAACGCACCCCGCTGTTCGATCCGGACGCGCGCGGGGTGATCGCCGGTCTCACCCTGGCGCACGGCAGGGCCGAGTTGTACCGCGCCGCGCTGGAGGGCATCGCCTACGGCGTGCGGCACAACATGGAGGCGATGACCGAGGCGGGCGGGCGGGCGCGACGTCTGATCGCGGTCGGCGGCGGCACCAGGGGCGGGCTGTGGACCAGGATCGTCTCCGATGTGACCGGTGTGGCCCAGCGACTTCCGGCCGAGACCGTCGGCGCGTGCCTGGGCGACGCGCGCTTGGCGGCCGAAGCCGCGGGCGTCGACACCTCGGAATGGAATCCGGTGGTCCGCACCGTCGAACCCGACGCCGAAAAGACCGCGCGCTACGAGCCCTACTATCGGCACTACCGGGATCTGTACCACCGCACCGTCGATATCGCGCATTTCCTCGCCTCCGAACAGCGCGGGACCGAACCCCCTTCCTGAATTCGGCGTGGCCGTGCGAAAATCCGATGCGCGAATCGAATGCCAGGGAGGAAGACCCCGTGCCGACAGTGACCCTGACTCAGCACAACTTCGAGGAGATCGTCACCGGCAACAGCATCGTGCTGGTCGACTGGTGGGCGGGCTGGTGCGGACCGTGCCGCCAGTTCGCGCCGGTGTTCGAGGCGTCGTCGAACGAACATCCGGAAATCGTGCACGGCAAAGTCGACACCGAGGCCGAAACCGAACTCACCGAGATGGCGCAGGTGGACCGTTTCCCCACGCTGATGGTGTTCCGCGAGGGCATGCTGGTCTTCTCCCAGCCGGGTTTCCTGGCCGCCGACGCGCTGGAGGAGATCGTCCAGCAGGCACGGTGGCTCGACATGGACGCCTTGCGTGCCGAAGCGGCGTCGGCGGCGACTCCGGTTGTCCCGCACAGCCGTACCGAACAGCGCGCCGCCATGCCCGCGCACGCGACGGCGGGCTTGGCCGCCGGTCCGGCGCGTTACGGCTGGCCCGGTATCTGAGCGTCGATCTCGGCGATCAGAGAGCGCCCGAATCGGTATCGCCGAGGTCCGGCGGCGAGTCCGGGCCGGGGTCGTCGAGATCCATCGCGAGTAGTGCATCGATCCGCGCGAACGGGTCGTCGGTATCGAACCCGTCGCCCGCGTCCAGCGGCACGGTCGCCGTGCCGATGTCCTCGCTGTCGAAGGACCGCGACGGATCGTCGGCACCGGCGAGCAGTTCGTCGGCGCGGGTGAGCGCGTCGTCCATGGCGCCGGTCAGAGCGTCGAGCGCGCCGAAACCGTCCAGCAGATCCGCAACTTCGGCGCGCACCGATTCCAGTTCCGCGATCACCGGGTCGATACGCGACCAGGCCACCCGGTCCGACCACCACGGATCGCGGTCGATCCAGGCGAACACGATGTCGCGCAGGAATATCGGGTCGCCGGTGTACAACTCGAACTCGTCGGTGGCCACGGCCGCGCGATGGGCGATCCGATACATCCCGTCGGGCAGCAGGTCGGCCCTGATCCGTTCGCCGCCCCGGGTGACATCCAGGAACGGACGCTCGGTCTCGGCCGTGGCGTCCAACAGCCCGGTCAGTACCGGATCGGTGAGCACGGGCAGCGTGGCACCGTCACCGGTCCGGATACGGATTCCGGATTCCTCGTCCGGGTCGTCGCTCATCGCGCCCAGTGTGCCCGATGCGGCCGGGCCACGATGTGCCCACCGGCGAAATCGCGCACCGAACCGGCGGTGCGGCAAGGTCGGCGACGGGCGCCGTCGCGTCGCGCGGTGATCTTGGGCGTACCGCCGCCCGCTCCGCTGATCGGCATTACTGTATTCCTGACAGTAATGCCGGAGACCCAGGGAGTCGACGTGACACCGAACCAGGCGGACGACAGCAGGCGCACCGTCCTCGTGATGGGCGCCAGCGGATTCCTCGGCTCGCACGTGACACGACACCTCGTCGAGCGCGGCGACCGGGTGCGGGTACTGCTGCGACACAGCAGCCCCACCCGGCCGCTCGAGGGCCTGGACGTCGAGCGACACTACGGCGACATCTTCGACGAGCAGGCCGTGCGGACGGCGATGACCGGTTGCGACACCGTCTACTACTGCGTGGTCGACACCCGCGCCTGGCTGCGGGACCCGGCGCCGCTGTTCCGCACCAATGTCGACGGCCTGCGCCGAGTGCTCGACATCGCGATCGAACTGGACCTGCGCCGGTTCGTCTTCACCAGCACCCCATCGGCACGATCGCCGTCGGCGACGCGAGGTCTCCCGCCACCGAGGAAACGCCGTACAACTGGAACGGCCGGGGCGGTCCTTATATCGAATCCCGCTGCGCGGCAGAAGCGCTCGTACTCGAGTACAGCCGCGAGCACGGATTGCCCGCGGTGGCGATGTGCGTCGCCAACACCGACGGGCCCGACGACTGGCAACCGACACCGCACGGCTCGCTCGTGGCGATGGCGGCCCTGGGCAGAATGCCGGTGCATTTCCGCGGTATCGGTTCGGCCGTGGTCGACGTGGACGACGCCGCCGCCGCGATGCTGCTCGCCGTCGGCGATGTCGTGCGCAGGGTGCTGCGCCGCGACTCTCCGATCACCCCGACCTCGGTCCAGCTGCTGCGGTGGACCTCGCCGCTCGATCACGGCAAGGCCGAGCGGGAACTGCACTGGCGGCCACGCCCCACCGTCGACGCGATCCGGCGCGCGGCACAGTTCTATGTCGAACGCCGCACTCGGCGCATGGACCCGTCGCGAGCGGGTACCGCCGAATAGAAGGCGGTTACGGTCGACCGTGATGCCACGGACGCCCTCCACCAGCGCGGACAGCAGCACGATGACGCCGCTGTCTGTGTGATTCGACCACGAGCGTGGCCGATGGGCTGGATCATGGGGTGTCGTTGCCGGATGAGGGCCGTACGCGCTTTCGTCGTGTCAGAGATCCGTCCCACCTCACAGGAGGAACGAAGATCCATGATGACCACTCGAAATCTCCGCACCCTCACCCACACTTCCGCCGCGCTCGTCGCCGTCGGCGCGGCCTCGGTGGCACTCGCCGCTCCCGCGTCCGCCGCCAACGCCATCGATGTCATCAGCGCGAACACCGGCACCGTCGGTGTCGACTACAGCTGCGACGCCGACGCGGGCGTGACCAGCGTCAAGGCCATGGTCGGCGAACCGACCGCCGAACGCCCGGCGGCCCTCGGCGTCCAGAACGCCGTGGTCTGCGACGGCACACCCCAGACCGCCACCATCACCATCGTCCCCGCCGAGGGCGAAGCGCCGCTGGACACCGGCGGACTGATGCAGATCCGCGCGGCCCTGGTCGACGCGAACAATATCGTCGTCTCGGGGCAGGCGAAGATCGTCGTCCTGCAATAGTCGCGGCGTACGCGGGCCGTACCCGGATCGGCGGTCCGGCCCGCGCCGGTCGTGTCCGCGACGTGGCGACCCGGGTGAGCGAGGCCCGAGCCGACAGGTCGGCGGGTTCCCCGCACACGAGGACGACTACCCTGGCACCGACCTTTGGCACACCCGACGACGTGCCGATGGTCGACCAGTTGCGCGGGCATCCGCTCGCCGCGCAATCCGCCGAGCCAGGAGCGCGACCCGTGACCGAGGACCGACCCGTGCTGAATCTGGCGGAGGTGACCTTCCGCCGCGACGGCAAACAGATCATCGACGGGATCTCGCTCACCGTGCGCGCGGGTGAACACTGGGCGCTGCTCGGACCGAACGGCGCGGGTAAGAGCACGCTGCTGGGATTCTGTGCGGCCGTGACCTTTCCGACGACTGGCACCGTCGACATCCTCGGCCACCGGCTCGGCCGGGTCGATCTCGCCCAGTTGCGTCATTCCATCGGCCACGTGAATCCGCGCCACCCCCTGCGTTCTCCCCTCACGGTGCGCGAGGTCGTCCTGACCGGTATCACCGCCACCATAGACACTCCGATGCGATGGACCCCGACGGCGGATCAGTCGCGCCGCGCCGACGCGATGATCGAGACCGTCGGGCTGAAGGGGAAGTCCGAGGCCACCTGGAACACGCTGTCCCAAGGCGAACGCGGCCGCAGCCTGATCGCGCGGGCGCTGATCTCCGAACCCCGTCTGCTGCTGTTCGACGAACCGACGACCGGTCTCGACGTCGCCGCCCGCGAACAACTCCTGGAGACCATCGACACCTTGGACGACACCCACCCGGATGTGGCGTCGATCCTGGTCACCCACCATCTCGAAGAGCTGCCGAGCACCACCACCCACGCCCTGCTCATCGCCGACGGGCGCACGGTCGCGGCGGGTCCGGCGCACGCGACGGTCACCACGGAGAACATCACCACCGCCTTCTCCCACCCGGTCGAGGTCGGACACGACCGGGGGCGATGGTCCGCGCGAGCCCGGGTGTCGCGGCTCGACGTCCCGCACTGAGCACCCGTCAGCCGGTCGCGGTCGTCGCTCGCGCTTCGCGTTCGGCGAGTTCCTTCAGCGTCAGTAGTTGCTTACGCATCATTACCAGGTCGCCGAGGGACAGCGCGGCGGCGAGAATTCGCGGGAGTCCCCAGCGCACCCGCACGAGCAGGCGGGTGCCGGCGCCCTCGGGGCGCACCGCGTAGGTGACGCAGACCCGGCCGGAGGTCAGGGTCAGATGTCCGCCGAGGACGAACGACACCAGGGTGAACGTCGACATGAATCGCTGCCCGCGTTCGAGTTCGGTCAGCGCCGGATCGCGGTGACGCGGACTCGGCTCGCCGAAATTATCGAGCAGGTCGTAGCTGTAGGGGGCGACGCGCAATTGGCACAACCACGCGTAGACCACCGAGGGCGGGGCGTCGACGCTGACGGCGCGGTCGGATCGTGTGCCGCCCGGCCGCTCGACATCGCAGGGCAGTGGAATCTCGCGCTCGGCTTCGGTCGCGCCCCAGACCAGCCCCGGGATCATGCCGCGTCCGCGATTCGGCGCAACATCCGCCTGACCACGATCCGGTGCCCGCCGGTGCCGATGACCAGTGCGCGGTAGATCCGGCCCGAGATCCCGGGGAATTCCGCCAGGGTCGTGGCCCGCAGCCGGGTGGTCGTCGCCCCTTCGTCGTCGAGTTCGAAGATCAGCGCGTACCGGGAGAACGGGTGTCGGCCGCTGAGCGCGAGCCTGCTCGGTTCCTCGGCCGAGTCGAGGACGAATCCGGTGGGCACCGTGCGCGGATCGCCCGGGTCCGCGCAGACGACTTTCAGCAGCGCTTTCCAGGTCCGGTCGCGGTTCGCGTCGACGGTTCTGGCATGCTCATCGATATAGGACAATCGCTCCATATAGAAGGAACGTACTAGTACATGGCCCCGCCCCGCAAGCACTCCACCGATGTGATCCTCGACGCTGCCCGCACCCTGGTCCTGGAGAGCGGGCCTCGGGCCGCGAGCGTCGCCGCCATCGCCGCGGCCAGCGGCGCGCCGGTGGGCACCCTCTATCACCGTTTCGGCAATCGCAACGGGGTGCTGACCGCCGCGTGGCTGCGGGCGCTCGAACGCTTCCAGTCGCGGGTCCTGGCCGCGTCCGAGGAACCGGACGCGGTCGAGGCCGGGGTCGCGATGGCACGCGCGAGTATCGAATTCGGTCGTGAACTACCCGACGACGCGCGACTGCTGCTGAACCTGCGGCCCAGCGACCTGCTCGACGGCGGACCCGACGACGATTTCCGGGCCCGTCTGAGCGAGATGAACGCGCCGCTCATGGATCAGCAGCGCCGGATCGCCCACGACCTGTTCGGCCGCGCGACCGACCGCGAATTCGACGCCGTCAGCCGCGCGATCGTCGATCTGCCCTACGCCGCCCTGCGCAGGCACGCCCACGCCGACACCCTGCCCGACTGGCTCGACGCCGACCTCACCGCCGCCGCCCGCGCCCTGCTCGCGTCCTATCGGGTCTGAGACCGGCTCAGCTTCCGGAGGCCACCAGCGCAGGCGTCAGTTCGTCGAGTCCGTCGATGACGTGGGTAGCCAACGCGCGGGCATCGGGGTCGAGCGGATACTCCGGCCTCGGCGCGGCGATGACGCGCATGCCCGCGGCGTGCGCGGCCCGCAGGCCGTTACTCGAATCCTCCACCGCCGCACAGTCGGTCGACTTCTTGCGCAGGAATCCGGCCACCGCGACGTAGACGTCGGGCGCGGGTTTGCCCCGGTCGACCTCCTCGGTGGAGAAGGTGACATCGAAGAACTCGATCAGGCCGGTACGCCCGAGCACCGTGTCGATCAAGGCGCGCGGCGAAGAACTCGCGACACCGAGCGGCCAGTTCTCGCTCAACCGCTGCACCGCCGCCACCGCGCTGGGCAGCAACGGCACCTTCCGGTCGTAATGTGCCGCCATCCGCTCGATGACATCCTCGGCGACGGTGGCGGGCTTGTCTCCGACACCGAGTTCGGTGCTGAGATATTCCGACCACTCCCCCGTGCTCATCCCCATCAGACGTTTCTGCGTATCGGGTAGCCAGAGCCCGCCCTTTTCGGCGACATATTCGCGGCGCACTCGTTCCCATACCGGTTCGGAATCGATGAGTACGCCGTCCATATCGAAGACGACCGCCGTAATACGCATCGGTACAACGCCTTTCGCCGGCCACGCGCCCGCATCGACCGACGCTCGAGCCGGACCGATTCGGGCATCGCGGGGGTGTTCGCAAGTCCTGATGGATCAACGGGTACCCAGCGTAGGGCACGGCTTTCACCCGCGTGCGGGCCGCCTCGCCCCGGTCCCGCCGATGTCGGACCGGTGGAGTTGTCCTCGGCGGACGTACTCGACTGTGACGGGGTCGACGGGTGCCGAACGTGAGCATTCCACCGGCAACCGATAACTTGGTTCTCATGAGCGAACAGCAGGCCGGACCCGCCCTACCGAGCGAGGAACACCACGAAGGCGGTTTCCGGCCGATGATGGAGCTGATCGAGGAGCACTCCGCCGACACCACACGCGGCGGGCCGCACTTCGGCGCCCTGATCGAGCAGGTCCGCACGTTGATGGACCGCGCGCGGCTCGCCTGTCCCCCCGACGACGAGGCGTTGGAAGCCATCGCGATCCTGGAGAAGCTCAACGAGAAACTCGAGGCGTCGGTGACCGACGAATGGTCCTCGCCCACCTGGACCCGGTTCGATCTGCCCTCCCGCGGAAACATCTCCCTGCCGCCGATCACCATCGTCGAGGCGAGTCGCGACGGCGTCGACGCGCGTGTGACATTCCGCCCCTTCCACCTGGGCGGAAACGCCGCTGCGCACGGCGGGCAGATCGCGATCGCACTCGACGAACTGCTCGGCATGGCGGCGGCGGTGCATTCGGGCAATGTGACCAGGACCGGCTCGCTGACCATCGACTACCGCTCGATCACGCCGCTGGACACCGAGTTGCGGGTGCATACCTGGGCCGAGCGTATGGAGGGTCGCAAGGTCTACGTCCGCGGCACCGTCCACGCGGGTGAGCGGCTGTGCGCAGAGGCGAACGGATTGTTCATCGTGCTGAAACCCGGTCAGCAGTAGGCGGCGCCGCACCGCGCGGATCCCGCCGATCGACCGGCGGGATCCGATTTCTCACCGACCCGGGAAATGCGCTTCGCGGTACGCGCCGAAACGCGCGTCGACCTGTTCGGCCGTCAGTCCGAAATCATCGAGGGTGTACCGGTGCACCGGCCGGGCCGCCCCGGAGGTGCTCTCGGTGTGCAGCACCGCCATCGCGACCTCGGCCTCGGTGCTGAGAGCCAGCCCGAAATGGCCGTAGATCGATCCGACCGTGCCGATCGGGTCGGCGACGAAATCGTCGTAGTAGACGTCGCAGAACTGCGCGGCGTCGTAGCGCCGACGATCCGCGAGGAACCGGTCCGCCCCGCGCGCCCACAGGTCCAGTTGCGTCGCCCCCACCGTCGCGCCGCGGAATTTGTCCGACCAGCCCGCCGAGGCCTGCTCGTTCAGGCTGCACACCGAGGCGATGATGGTGCTCGGGTCCCGGTGCATCTGGATGATCAACGCGTCCGGGTACACCTCGAAGATCGCGTCGAGCGCGAACAGGTGGCTCGGATTCTTCAGCACCCAGCGCCGGTCCGCGTCGGGCAGGCCGATCAATTGCAGATTGCGCCGATGTCTGCGGTAGGCGTCGGTCCAGTCCTGTTCGCGCAGCCACTCCGAATAGCCGGGCAGGTAGCCGAGACATTCGTAGGACACCGACATGGCCGACTGGCGAAGCAACTGCCAGCACTCCTCGACCTGATCGGCCGAAATATGGTGCACGCCCATGAATTCCGGATGCTCCACGTGATGCCGCGCGAAGGCGGCCTCGATCCCCTGGTACACCGGATCGTCGGCCCAGGTCTCACGCGGCGGCCTCGGCTGCGGCATCTCGGTCAGCCACATCTCCAGGCCCTGATGCGCCGGGTCGGCGTTCAGCAGCCGATGCACCGCCGTGGTGCCCGAACGGGGCAGGCCGGTCACGAAGATCGGGCGATCGATCACCACCTCCGCGTGTTCGGGAAAGCGTTGCCACGCCGACTCGCTCAGCAATCGCGCGATGAGCGCGCCGCGCAAGAAAGCGCGATTGACCTTGTTGCCGAAGGGGGTCAGCTCGGCGTCCTTCGCGTAGGACTCGAGCAGCACCCGCAGTCCCTCGCGATAGCCCGGATCGCCGAAATCGTCCAGTCCGACCACCTTGGTGGCCGAGGCGTGCAGATCGTCGACGGTGCCGACATCGTCTCTGCCGATCATGTTCTGCCGTCTCCTCAGTGGTGGTATTCGCCGCAGTTGACATCGAGGCAGGCCCCGGTGATCGCGCGCGCCATCGAGGACGCGAAGAAGACCACCGCCTCGGCGATCTCGTCGGGTTCGGGCAGCCTGCGCAGGTCGATGGTCGACGCCGTCTCCGCGTAGATCTCCTCGGCGGTGATACCGCGCTGCTCGGCCAGGTAGTTGAAGTACCACTTCAGATTGCCCGCCCAGATATAGCCGGGGGCAACGGTATTCACCCGGATACCGCGCGGTCCCAGTTCGGTCGCCAAACTCTGCGCGAGGGCGAGCAGACTCGATTTGGCCATCTTGTACGGACCGAAGGTCAACCGCGAATGCCGGAGCACGGCGGAGTTGATCATCACCACCGACCCCTTCGATTCGGCCAGCGCGGGCACGAACGATCGGGTGAGCCGCAGTGCCGCCAGCACATTCGTCTCGAAACCGGCGCGCACTTGCTCGAGATCGACATCGACCAGATCCGCGATCGGCGGGATGGCGAAGGCGTTGTTGACCACCGTGTCGACCCGGCCGAAGGCGTCGCGCGCCGTCTCGACCAGATTCGCCACCGCCGCCTCGTCGTTGATATCGGTCGGCACGACCACCGCCCGCCTGCCGAGTTCGGTGACCTCCTTCGCCACCTCGGTCAGCCGCGATTCGGTGCGCGCGGCCAGCACCAGATCCGCGCCCGCCGACGCGCACTGTACGGCGATCGACCGCCCGAGGCCGGGGCCGATTCCGGAGACGACGACGACCTTGTCCCGCAACAACATCAGCCGAGCATCCTCTCCGCGACGGCGACCTGGCGGGCCGCGATCCGCGCCTGCCATTCCTTGGGCGAGATTCGCGCCTGCTCGTAGAACGGGAGCCGTTGCGGCAGTTCGTCGACCGAGACCAGTTCGACGGTCGGGCCGTCCTCGGGGCCGAGGTCCCGGGAGAGCCGCTGCCAGCGGAATTGCAGGTATCCGCGCGCGTGGCCGGTGCGCTCGATCCAGTTCGCCACACCCGGATCGCGCTCGCTGACGACCAGGCGGATCATCCCGTCCGGATCGACCTGCGACTGATCGGCGGTGAGGCTGGTCTGGTGATTGATGTAGTCCAGCGAGATGTACCACATGCTGCCGAGCTGGAAGCCCTGGTAGGGCGCGTCGGATTTCGGCACGGTGATGATCATCGCCTGCTCGTCGGTCAGGTCGTAGTGGCCGACCGAGGAGAACTGGGTGGCCAGCCCGCCCGGGGTCGGACGCGGTTCGGTGAGCGTGTTCACCGGCAGGTTCAGGTAGAACCACTGCGGGAAGGCGAGGAAGGTGTTCAACCGCGAGGTCAGCATGCGCGCGGCGACCGCGTAACGCTTGCCCATCACCTCCAGTGTCGGGGCGGGTGGCGCGTCACCGATCCGGTCGACCCGCTGGATGCGGATCGTGCCCGCGGTCTCGCTGTTCCAGTCGCTGGAGACCTCGCGCACCACGAGCATGGCGGCGTCGGAGCCGAGCTGCACGTATCCGGGTTTGCTCGAGCCGGGTCCGAAGCGGATCTCGTAGGAACCGTCCGCCGCGATCTCGAGATCGCGATCGTCGAACGCGGTGAGGCTGTCGGGCACGTCGACCGGCGAGTAGTTGCCGTTGAGCACCTGGAAGCTCAGGTCACGGGTGGTGCCGCGGGTGCCGGTGACGACATATTCCGCGTCCGGGCGCACGAACGAGTGGAAGTAGAGGGTGTCGGGATTGTCCAGGCCCATTTTCGTGTACGGGCCGGTGGACATCGCGAAGAACGGGAAATCGCGATCGTAGGCCCACGCCAATTGCAGCGACGCGCGAATACTGCCCGCCAGATAGTCGTACCCCTCGATGAGATCCTGCTCGGTGTCGATGTGCGGGGTGGCTTTGATGATCTCTTCGGCGGCGGCGATCGACTCCGCGAACGGCTGGGTCAGCAAAAGACTTCTCCCGGTGTTCCATATATGTACCGCTCTGGTACATTCCGATACGAGAAAGATTAGAACGTGTTCTAGGAGTGGTCAATGACTTCCTCGGCTACCCCGGTCGCCCGGCGGTCCGCGCCGACGGCGCGCGTGGTGCAGATCCTGGATTTCCTCGTCGAACAGCGCGGGAATCGCTGCGGGTTGTCCGAAATGGCCCGCGCGCTCGATCTGGCGAAACCGACCTGCCTGGGCATACTCACCGAACTCACCGCGGGCGGCTACCTGGTGCGCGACCCGAAAACGCTGACCTACGGCCTCGGTCCGGCACTCATCGCCGCCGGACGGGTCGCACAGCGGAGTTTCGCGATCTCGGCGGTGGCCCGCGCCGAACTGGAGAAACTGACCGCGCGCTACCGGACCACCTGCACCGCCTCGGCGGTGGTCGGCGAGCGCATCGCGGTACTGGAGGGCACCGGCCCCGGGATGGTCAAGGTGGGCGCCTCGTACGCGTTCGCCCCGCCCGTCGGACTGATGTACGTCCTCTGGGATACCGACGCGGCGTTCGACGCGTGGCTGGCCACCCCGCCGACGGTGCCGGTAGGACAGGACGAGACACGCCTGCGCCGAGTCGTCGCCGAATGCCGCGAGCGCGGATATCTCATCGAGAGCCTGACCGCCCACGGCAGGCGCCTGTACGGCCTGCTGGCGGGCGTCGCCGCGCGCGATCTGCCCGACGAGCTGCGGGAACTGGTCGGCGAACTGGTGACCAGTCTCGGCGAGCGGGTCTATCTCGGCACCGATCTACGGCCGAGGAAGGAACATCCGGTCAGCCTGCTCGCCGCGCCGACCTTCGACGCCGACGGCAGGCAGAACATGGTGCTGACGATGTACGTCGGCGCGTCGATCACCGGGGCCGAGATCGAACGTCGCGGCGGCGCCCTGATCGAGGCGGCCCGCACCGTGACCGAGAATTCCGGCGGTCGCGCCCCGGAGCGAATCATCGCGGCGCCCCGTTGACCAAAGACCGAAACGTGTTCTAGTTTTGAAAGGTGAGCCAGTACGCGAAGTCGACGGTGAGCACCTACGAGATGCCGCACTTGGACGCGCTCGAGGCCGAGTCGGCACATATATTCCGAGAAGTGGCGGCGACATTCGAGCGGCCGGTGCTGTTGTTTTCCGGTGGCAAGGATTCGGTGGTGATGTTGCACCTCGCCGCCAAGGCCTTCTGGCCCGCGCCGCTACCTTTCCCGGTGCTGCATATCGACACCGGACATAATTTCGACGAGGTGATCGAATATCGCGACGCGACCGTCGATCGACTCGGTCTGCGCTTGGTGGTCGGCGCGGTGCAAGACGATATCGACGCGGGTCGCGTCGTCGAGGACACCGGACCGCGCGGCTCGCGCAATCGGCTCCAGACAACGACGCTGCTGCGCTCGATCCGCGAGGGCGGCTACGACGCCATCTTCGGCGGGGCACGGCGCGACGAGGAGAAGGCGCGGGCCAAGGAACGCGTCTTCAGCTTCCGCGACGAATACGGGCAGTGGGAGCCGCGCAGCCAGCGCCCCGAGCTGTGGAACATCTACAACGGCAAACACCGTCCCGGCGAACACATTCGGGTGTTCCCGCTGTCGAACTGGACCGAACTCGACATCTGGAGCTATATCGCCGCCGAGGGCATCGACCTGCCGCCGCTGTACTATGCCCACCGCCGACCGGTGGTGCAACGCGACGGAATGCTTCTGGCGCACACCAGATTCCTGAAACTGCTCGACGGTGAACAGCCCTACGAGGCGACCGTGCGCTTCCGCACCGTCGGCGACGCGACCTGCACCGGATGCGTGGAATCGAGCGCGTCGACCCCCGACGAGGTCGTCGTCGAGGTGGCCGCGGCCCGCGTGACCGAACGCGGCGCGACCAGGGCCGACGACCGGATCTCGGAGGCGGGCATGGAAGATCGAAAACGAGAAGGGTACTTCTGATGGCCACCACCCTGCTGCGCCTCGCCACCGCGGGCAGCGTCGACGACGGCAAGTCGACGCTCATCGGCCGCCTGCTCTTCGACTCCAAGACGATCTTCACCGATCAACTCGCCGCGGTGGAACGCACCAGCCGTGATCGCGGCGACGAGTACACGAATCTGGCCCTGCTCACCGACGGACTGCGCGCCGAACGCGAACAGGGCATCACCATCGACGTCGCCCACCGCTATTTCGCCACGCCCCGACGCAAATTCATCATCGCCGACACCCCCGGCCACATCCAGTACACCCGCAATATGGTGACCGGGGCGTCCAACGCCGATGTCGCGCTGATCCTGGTCGACGCGCGCAAGGGCGTGGTCGAACAGACCCGGCGGCACGCCTTCCTCGCCGGGCTGCTCGGCATCCCGCACCTGGTGCTGTGCGTGAACAAGATGGACCTGGTCGACTGGTCGCAGGAGAGATTCGAGGAGATCCGCGGGGATTTCACCGGTTTCGCCACCAAACTCGAAATCTCCGACCTCGCGTTCGTGCCGGTCTCCGCGCTACAGGGCGACAACATCGTGCACAGGGGCACGAGTATGCCCTGGTACGAGGGCACCCCGCTACTGCACCACCTGGAGGAGGTGCATATCGCCTCCGATCGCAATCTGATCGACGCGCGCTTCCCGGTGCAGTACGTGACCCGCAGGCACGCCGCGGATTTCCGCGGTTACGCGGGCACGATCGCGGGCGGTGTCTTCAAACCGGGTGACGAGGTGACGGTGCTGCCGTCGGGGCTGACCAGTACCGTCTCCGCGATCTGGGGACCGGGCGGGGTGCCGATCGCCGAGGCGTTCCCGCCGCAGGCCGTCACCGTCCAACTCGCCGACGAACTCGATATCTCGCGCGGCGATATGATCTGCCGCCCGGCCAACCGCCCGCAGGTCGGCCGCGATATCGACGCGATGGTCTGCTGGTTCGCCGACGAGACCCGACTCACCCCCGGCGCCACCTACACCCTGCGCCACACCACCCGCACCGCCACCGCCGAGATCCGCAGCCTGGACTACCGGCTCGACGTCAACACGCTGCATCGCGACGAAGCGGTAGAGAGCCTGTCGCTCAACGAGATCGGGCGCGTGCAGCTGCGGACCCGCACCCCGTTGCTCTTCGACCCCTACCGCCGCAATCGGTCCACCGGCAGTTTCATCCTGGTCGACGACACCACCAACAACACCGTCGCGGCGGGCATGATCACCGGCCCGACCCTGCCTTCGGCGCGGGTGGTGTGGCATTCGACCGCCGTCGGCCGCGACGAACGCGCCACCCGTGGACTGACGGTGTGGCTCACCGGACTGTCGGGTTCCGGAAAGTCCTCCGTCGCAGTTGAATTGGAACGTCGACTGGTCGCGAGCGGGCGTCCCGCGTTCCTGCTCGACGGCGACAATCTGCGGCACGGACTCAATGCCGACCTCGGATTCTCCGCCGAGGACCGGACCGAGAACATCAGGCGGGTCGGTGAGGTCGCCCACCTGTTCGCCGAAGCCGGTGTGGTGGCGGTGGTTTCGCTGATCAGCCCGTACCGGGCCGATCGCGCGACGGTCCGCGCCGCCCATCTCGCCGCGGGTATCCCGTTCGTCGAGGTCTTCGTCGACACGCCGCTCGAGATCTGCGAAGCCCGCGATCCGAAGGGGATGTACGCGAAGGCCCGCGCGGGCGAGATCACGGGTTTCACCGGCATCGACGCCCCGTACGAGATTCCCGCCGAGCCGGATCTGATCCTGCGGCCCGAACACGGAGACCCGGTGTCGATGGCCGCGGCCATATTGGGCAGGTTGGCCGACCTGACATGATCGACACCTGCTCGGTGACCACCGACCGGCCGCGCGGGACACGACTCGCGCGGCCGGTCGGTCGCCGCTCACAGCGCGCCGAAGAATGCCCGGATGTCGTCGAGCAGCAGATCGGGGACTTCCAGTGCGGGGAAATGGCCGCCGGAGTAGAACTCCGACCAGTGCGTCACCGTGTGCGTGCGCTCGGCGAAGCGGCGGATCGCGAAATCGCCGTCCCGGAAAACCGCGACACCACGCCGCGATCGGCACGATCCAGGACGGTCTGCGGATCGCGCACGACACTTTCCGATTCGCCGAACGCGGACCGATCCTGCTGGTGAAATGGGCGCAGGTGCTCACCGCGCTCGGGCGGTGGCCGGAGGCGACGCAACTGATCCGCGAAACCCTCGCGGAACCCCTGCCCCGCTGAGCACGGCCGCGCTGCACCTGTGTCAGGCTCGAATCGCCGTCGCCCGAGGCGATTACGCGGAAGCGGCGCTCGACGCCGAACGTGCACGGACCCACCTCGGACCGGGTACCTGCGTGGGGCAGTATCGCATCGAACTGGGTATGGTGCTGTCGGGATCAGCGCTGGCACAGCATGATCCGGTGACCGCGGCGGCCCATGTGAGGCAAGCCCTCGCCGAGGGCGCACCGGACCGGCACCCGAACGAAACCTGGCCGCTCCTCGTCCTCGCCGCCCGAATATCGGACCAACTACCGGATCTCGCGGAATCGGCCGAGATGTTGCCGTGCACGTCTCCGGTATCGTCCGCGCACCGTGCGGTCTACACCGCGACCATGTTCGCCGAGGTAGGCGATTGGCGTGCCGCGGTCGACGCGTGGCGGGTCATCCCCCAGCCCTACGAGCAAGCACACGCGCTATTCGGTTGTGCCGCGGCGGAATTGCGGTCGGGCGATCGCGCGGCGGCCCGCACGGCATTGCGCTCGGCCGCCCGACTCACCGCCGAACTCGGCACCACACCGCTGGCCGAGCGGATCCGCGACACCGCCGACCGCGCCGGTCTGGCCCTCGACACCCCACCCGACCGAGCAGGCGTCACACCGAAATCGGATACCTACGGTCTCACCCCCCGTGAGCTCGAGGTGCTCCGACTGGTGGCCGATGGTTCGAGCAACCGCCAACTCGCCGCGCAACTCTTCATCAGCACCAACACCGTCGGGGTGCACGTCTCCCGCATTCTGGCCAAACTCGGTGTGGCGACCCGCACCGAAGCCGCGGCCTTCGCCCGTCGGCACCATCTGATCACCGACCCGGGCCGATGACTCGGGACGCTCAGCCCTTTTCACCGTCGCTCGGGCGGTAGTCGGCCGGTGGGTCGAATCCGAACCGTGCACTCAACGCCCGGACATCGAGCAGATCCTTCGCCGCGGGCGGGTACGCGGTCTTGAACTGGAACATCCGCGCCGGGGTGATGCAGTGCACCGGTTCGCCCTCGATCGCACCCACGCCGGTGAACGAGTCGCTCGGGTAGGCGATCCCGTACACGTGATGACCGTCCTCGTCGAACTCGAAGACGTGGATATCGACCGACGCGCCGGAATCCCGCTTCATCACGAAATTCCACTCCGTCGAGTCCTCGCCGTCCTCGGCCGCGTAACCGAGCGCGGCGAGAACCCTGCGCAGTCGACCGACGTCCGCGCGGCCGACCGCGATATCGAGATCGCCGTGCTCCCTGGTCTGCCGCCCCAGCAGCGCGTCGACACACCATCCACCGTCGATCCAGACCTCGACCCCCACGGCCCGAAGCTCCCGCCAGATCTCCAGCACGTCCGCCGCTTCCACCACGCTAACCTAATTCACCGCCGCCCGAGAAGAGCCGAATATCGCCGCGCGCCCGGAGTCGACCGAGGACCCGATCCGGGGAATGTGGGGCCGGTCGCCGCTTTCCGTCTGCCGTGGGCCGCAGACCTCGACCGGTGATCCACGGTGGTCGTACCATGACCCGATGTCTTCGAGTGGAAAGGTCGCGCTGGTCACCGGGGCGACCAGCGGAATCGGTCACGCCACTGCGATATTGCTGGCCGAGCGGGGCGCACACGTGCTGGTGACCGGGCGCGACGGCGAGCGCGGGAACGCGGTCGTGGAGCGGATCCGCGCGGCGGGCGGCACCGCCGATTTCCTGCGCGCCGAACTCGGCGACGCGGACAGTGCGCGCGCACTGGTCGACGGGGCGCTCGGGGTCGCGGGCCGTATCGACATCCTCGTCAACAACGCCGCCATCGCGGTGTTCGGGCCCACCGCCGCGATCGCCGAATCCGATTTCGACGCCTGCTACGCGGTCAATGTGAAGGTGCCGTTCTTCCTGGTCGGCGCGGTCGCCCCGGCGATGGCAGAGCGCGGATACGGCGTGATCGTCAATGTCAGCACCATGGTCGCCGGATTCGGCAGCCGGGGCTCGGCGGTCTACGCGTCCAGCAAGGCCGCGCTCGAACTGCTCACCAAATCCTGGGCAGCGGAATTCGGCCCGCACGGCGTGCGGGTCAACGCCGTCGCCCCCGGCCCGACCGTCACCGAGGGAACCACGGCCTACTACGGCAGCGAACGACTCGAAGCGCTGGCCGCGCAGGCACCCGCGCGACGGGTCGCCCACCCGACCGAAATCGCCGAGACCATAGGCTTTTGGTGAGCGACGCCGCCGGTTTCATCCACGGCGCGATACTGCCCGCCGATGGTGGCCGCACCGCGGTCTAGCAACCGGTGCGGCGCCTGTCACCCTCGCGTGGGCATCCCCTCATGCCATGCCATGCCCACGCGCACCGCACCCGCATGCCCGACTACACCGCCGCGTGGCTGAGCGCTCGGCGCGCGTAGGCACGGACGTCGGCGTCGCCGTCGTCGACCGCCGTCCTCAGGGCGTCCATGGCCGCGTTGTCGTCCCCGTAGGTGGCCAGGGCGAGGACGGCGGCCTTGCGTACGTCCAGGTGCGGGTCGAGCAGTGCCGTCGTCAGCGGGGGGACGGCCGCGTCGACGGCGGCGCCGGACAGGCCCTTGGCCGCGCCGACGCGGACCTGCCAGGCCGAGCTACCCAGGGCCACACCGAGTTCCGAGACATCCTCGGTGGTGGCGCCGAGTTGGGCGAAGGCCGCGTAGGCGGCGGCCCGCACCAAGGGGTCGGTGTCGGCGGCCAGGACGCGCACGGCGTCGACCCCGCCCGCGCCGATGGCGGCCAGGCCGTGCGCGACGGCGATGCGGACCTCGCGGTTCTCGTCGCCGACGGCGGACGCGACGCCGCGCCAGTCGTCCAAGGAGACCGAGGCCCGCACGGCCTCGATACGAACCCGGTGATCGGGATCGGTCAGACCCGCGGTGAACTGGGCTGCCGAACCCGCGCGCAATGCCCGCAGCAGGTCGATGACGGTCGCGCGGACCAGCGGATCCGGTGACCGCAGCCGCTGCGCCAATCCGTCGGCCGAGGACAGAACCTCCACCAGTTCGCGCAGGCTCTCGGTCGCGGCGCGGCGCACCGAGGACGCCTCGTCGTCGAGCGCGCGCACCAGTTCGTCGGTGAACCGTTCCGGGGTGTGTTCGGTAAGGACCGAGAGCGCGGCCACGCGAACCACCGGATCGGGATCGCTCAGATAACTCGAAAGGTCTTCCACCGTCGGGGAATCCAGGGCGAGCAGGGTGACGATGCGCGGTGACGGCGGAGCGGGCGGCACCCGCTCGGGCACCACGGCGGCGACGTCCTGGGGCGCGCGTCCACCGACCAGTTCCGGCTGGGCGACGATCACCACGGATTCGTCCGCCGACGGCAGATCGTCCAGTCCGGGCACCGCGACGATGTAGGGTGCGACCGGACGTTTGAGGAATTCCATCTCACCGGAGTCGGTCTTGCGCAGATTCAGGTGATAGCGCCATGCCACGTCGTCGCGTTCGGGCAGGTCGGCCCGTTCGTGGTAGAGGCCCCAGCGGGATTCGGTGCGGGTGAGCGAACTGCGCGAGGCCATTTCGGCGCAGTCGCGGATGAACGACACCTCGACCGCGCGCATCAGCTCGTGCGGGGTGCGCGCGCCCATGTCCGCGATATCGCCGCGCATCCGCTCGAAGGTCTCCACCGCGATGGACAGTTTCGCGGCGGTCTTGGGCGGGGCGACGTAGTCGTTGACGAAACGGCGCAATTTGTATTCGACCTGCGGCTGCGGCGGACCGTCCGGGTTGCGCAGCGGGTGGTAGACGAGTTCGTGCGCCACCGCGAGCTGGTCTTCGGGGAGTTCGGTCGGAGCGTCGACCTCGGCGAGGGTGCCCGCGGCGTGCGCGCCCGCCAGATCGCCGTAGACGAACGCGCCGATCATGTAGTTGTGCGGCACGCAGGCGAGATCACCGGCGGCGTAGAGACCGGGGACGGTGGTGCGCGCGTTTTCGTCCACCCACACACCGGAGGCGGAATGTCCACTGCACAAACCGATCTCGGAGATGTGCATCTCGATGTCGTGGGTGCGGTAGTCGTGGCCGCGGTTGCTGTGGAAGGTGCCGCGAGTGGGACGCTCGGTGGTGTGCAGGATGCCCTCCAGCGTGCTGAGCGTCTCGTCGGGCAGGTGCGACACCTTGAGATAGATGGGGCCCCGCGCGGATTCGATCTCCTCCTTGACCTCGGCCATCATCTGCCCGGACCAGTAGTCGGAATCGACGAAACGTTCACCGTGCGCGTTGACCTGGTAGCCGCCGAAGGGATTGGCGACGTACGCGCAGGCGGGCCCGTTGTAGTCCTTGATGAGCGGGTTGATCTGGAAGCATTCGATACCGCTGAGCTCGGCGCCTGCGTGATAGGCCATCGAATAGCCGTCACCGGCGTTGGTGGGGTTCTCGTAGGTGCCGTACAGGTAGCCCGACGCGGGCAGTCCCAGTCTCCCGCACGGACCGGTCGCCAGGATCACCGCTTTCGCGCCGACGGCGACGAATTCGCCGGTGCGCGTGTTCAATGCGGCGGCGCCGACCGCGCGCCCGCCGTCGGTGAGCACCCGCACCGGCATCAGCCGGTTCTCTATCTGGATCTTCTCGCGCATCTTGCGTTGCCGCAGTACGCGATACAGCGCCTTCTTCACATCCTTGCCCTCGGGCATCGGCAGGACGTAGGAACCCGAGCGGTGCACGCGCCGCACCGCGTACTCGCCGTATTCGTCCTTCTCGAATTTCACCCCGTACTTCTCCAGCCGCTGCACCATGGCGAAGCCACGGGTGGCGGTCTGATACACGGTGCGCTGGTTGACGATTCCGTCGTTGGCCCGGGTGATCTCGGCGACGTAGTCCTCGGGTTCGGCCTTGCCGGGGATGACGGCGTTGTTGACACCGTCCATCCCCATCGCCAGCGCGCCGGAATGGCGGACGTGCGCCTTCTCCAGCAGCAGCACGTTCGCGCCCTGTTCGGCGGCGGTCAGCGCCGCCATGGTGCCCGCGGTGCCGCCGCCGATGACCAGCACGTCGCAATCGAGCCGGGTCCGGTCGTCGAGTTCCGGAATGTTCACAGCTTCTCCAGTAGTTCGGCCTTCACCGACCGGCGATCCAGCGGGGTACGCGGCTCGGGGACGTCGACGAGGGCGCGCAGCGCGCCGCCGCCGAGTACCGCGATCCGGTCGCCCAGCAGCAGGGCCTCGTCGAGATCGTGGGTGACGAAGACGATCGTGGTGGGGTGGGCACGCCAGGTGTCGATCAGCAGGCGCTGCATGGTGGCTCTGGTCTGGGTGTCGAGGGCGCCGAACGGTTCGTCCATCAGCACCGCGCGCGGTGAGCCCGCGAGACTGCGCGCCAACTGGACACGCTGACGCATCCCGCCGGACAGATCGCGCGGCAGGTAGTCGGCGTAATCGGTGAGGCCGATCTCCTCCACCCAGTGCCGGGCGGTCTGTCTGCGCACCGATCGGGCGACACCGCGCAATTGCAATGCCAGCTCGATGTTCTGGCGGGCCGTGCGCCACGGGAGCAGCGCGTCGTCCTGGAAGACCAGCGCCCGGTCGGCGGAGGGTCCGGTGACCGTCGCGCCGTCGGCCCCGATCCGCCCGGCCTGGGTCGGACGCAGACCGGCGATGGCGCGCAGCAGCGTGGATTTGCCGCAGCCGGATTTGCCGACGAGGACGAGGATCTCGCCCGGGGCGATGGTCAGGTTCAGACCGTCGATCACCGGCTCGCCACCGTAGGAGATGCGGATATCATCGAGGCTCAGGCTCATTCCGGTATGGACCGGGGCCGAGGTCTGTGCGGTGGTCGTTGTCATCGCGATACCTCTCCCGGCAGCCAGCGGGTCACGCGGCGACCGGTGTATTCGACCAGGGCCGAGGTTCCGAACCCGAGGATGCCGATGGTGATCATGCCGACGAAGACCGCCGGGTAGTCGACGATCGTGTACGCCTGCCAGGTGCGGTAGCCGACGCCGAGTCGTCCCGAGATCATCTCCGCGGAGATGAGGCAGATCCAGCCGACGCCGATGCCGACCGAGAGCCCGCTGAAGATGCCGGGCAGGATCCCCGGGAAGACCACGCGCACGAGCACATCGGTGCGCGAGGCGCCGAGTGTGCGCAACGCGTCCTCCCAGATCGTCGGCAGCGCGCGCACCGCGTGCCTGGTACTCACCAGCACCGGGAACAGCGAGGCGGTGAAGGTGATGAAGACGATGCCGGACTCGTCGCTGGGGAACAGCAGGATCGCGACCGGCACCAGCGCGATGGCCGGAATCGGGCGGACCAGTTCGGTGAGCGGTCCGAACACCGCGGCGAGCAGATCCGAACGTCCGAGACCGATACCGACGAGCACGCCGACCACCGCCGCCAGACCGAATCCGGTCACGATGCGGATCAGCGACTGACAGATATCGAGGTAGTACTCGTCGCGACCGAACTGCTCACCGAATTCGGCGACGATCTCGGTGACGGTGGGCAGTGTGTCGAAGCGCAGCCACGCTCGCACATTGTTCGCGGTCAGCAGCTGCCACAGCCCGACCGCCGTCGCCACCGACAGGATCTGGATCACCCTGGTACGCCAGCCGGAGACGCGGCGACCCCGGGAACCCTTGACGGTTTCGCCGGTCCGGTCGGCCGTAGGGCCCGCCACAGCCGCGGTGCTCATCCACGGACTTCCGTCACGGCCTGGTCGTAGGACACGACCACGGCGGCGGGATGGACCTGGCGGTAGCGCTGGGCGGCGGCGGGCGTGGTGAAGGGCAGGTAGGTCTGCCCCTCGCGCAGCCAGCTCGCCTTGTCCGCGAACCAGCGGGTGCCGAGTTCGGCGTCGGGGATGTAGGCGGCGCGGATGACGGTGCCCTTCGCCTTCGCGGCGGCGACGGCGCGCAGCAGGCAGGTGGCGTCGGCGGCGGGTTCGGGCCGGTCGGCGCCTTCGAGCCACAGTTCGCCCGCGGTGGGCGCGCCGTCGACGGTGCGGCCGCAGGTGCGATCGGTGCCGGTCACCCGGCTCGGATTGACGGTGGAGGCCTTGGCCTGGTCGTAGTCGCCGTACCCCTGTGCGCCGTAGACGGTGCGCAGCGCCGTCTCGTCGACGAATCCGTCGATGTTCAGGTCGGCGAAGTCACCGATCGACTTCAGGTACGGCACATCACCTTCGAGCGCGTCGATCAGACTCGGCTTCACCGTGACGTCGAAGGAGGTGCCGCCCGGCCCGTTGTACAGGTAGACGACCTCCTGGGGCAGGCCCGATCCGTCGGCGACGATCTTCGCGGCCTCGAAAGGTTTGTCGTTGAGGAATTTCGTGGCGTCGAGCTGTGCGGCGAGGAACGCCTCCAGCACCTCGGGATGCTCGGCGGTGTAGGCGCGGCGGGCGACCACGCCGTGGAAGGTCGGCACATTCAGTTCCGCGCCGTCGTAGAGCAGTTTCGCCTTGTTCTGGAATACCAGCAGACCCGGCCACGCCACGAATTGCGACAGCGCGCCGACCTGGTGCGATTCCAGTGCCGTCGCACCGACCTGCGGCTGCTGGTTGAGCACTTCCACGCCCTTGGCCGGATCGATGCCCGCCCGCGACAGCGCCTGCACCAGGGTGCCGTGACCGGCCGAGCCGACACTGGCCGAGACCTTCTGACCGGACAATTCGTTCAGGCTGGTGGCCGCCGAATCCGTCGGCACCACAACCATATTCAGCGCGCCCTTGGGGTTGTACCCGGTCACCGAGACCAAGGCCGTCTTCGAGCGTTCGTTGGCCTGGGTCCTGGAGCCGTTGATCAGCAGCGGGTAATCGCCCATCGAGCCGATATCGATCTTCTCCGCCACCATCTGCGCGGTGATGGGCGCTCCGGTGTCGTAGTCCTGCCACTCCACCTGATATTTCGCGCCACCGCGTTCGGTGATCTTCTGTAGCCGCTGCTCCAGATAACCCTGCGCGCGCAGCAGGGTTCCCGCGGTGACGGTGTTGATGGTCTTCGACTGGTAGCCGACCACGACTTTCACGGTGCCGGCCGGGGTGTCGCCGGAACTGTCCAGCGAACAACCGGTCGCGGCGAGCGCGGCGGTGATGACTGCTGCGAGAGCAAGGGGCGCAAGGTGTTTCATCGAATTTCCAGAATCTTTCAACGGAGCAGATAGGGCATGTTGACGGTGACCGCGCCCGTGGGACAGCGAGCGGCACAGGGTCCGCAGTACCAGCACTCGTCCACGTGCATGAAGGCCTTGCCGTTGTCGGGGTTGATCGCCAGGGAGTCGAGTGGGCAGATCTCGACACACAGCGTGCATCCCTGGATGCACAGCGATTCGTCGATGGTGACGGGGATATCGCCGCGCTGATTCGCCAGTGCCATCAGATGACCTTCCATTCCGGTGTGCTGCGGGTGAGACTGCCGCGCATGGTGATTCGGTCGCCGCGCATGCGGATGTACTCCAGATCGACGGGCCTGCCGTCGTCGAGTCGGGTGAGTCGCTCGAGCATGAGCAGTGGTGCGCTGTCGGGGATCTCCAGCGTCGAGGCGGTGTGCGGGTCGGCGGAGACCGCCTCGAGCGCCAGATCGGCCGAACCGAGCGACTGCCCGCTGATCTGTTCGAGGAGTACGAAGATGTCGGTGGTCTCCAGATCGTGGCCGAGCACCTCGGTGCCGATATCGGGCACGAGGTAGGTCAGGTCCAGACTCAGCGGGAGATCGGCGAGGTGGCGCAGCCGTTCCAGGTACACGACCCGCTCCCCCGGCGCGACGCCGAGTCGCCGCGCCACCGCGGGCGGTGCGGTGACGTGCATGGCGGCGCGGACCTCGTTGCGCACGGTGCCGTGCCCCTTGAGGGTTTCCTGTAGGCCGAGCAGCGCGTCGAGGCCGTGATCGTATTTGCGCTGCGCGACCCTGGTGCCGACCTTGGGCACCCGGTCGATGAGACCCTCGTCCTTGAGCAGGGCCAGCGCCTCGCGCACGGTGTTGCGCGAGGCCGAGTACTCGGCGGCGAGTTCCTGTTCACCGGGCAGCACCTCGTCGAAGGCGCCCGCGTGGATCTGATGACGCAGAACGTCGGCGACACGGCGCGCCTGATCGGCGCGCAGGCGCCGTACGGGCGCTGGTTCCGCCGCCATCTCATCCCCTTGTCGGTCGCTGACCTGCATGGATAGCGACGATAGCGGGACGGGGCGACCCCGCTGGGCCACGGCGGACCCCTGCCGATTCAGGGGATGTTATTGCGCCGGTAGGCGGCGGGCTCTACCTGCGGGAATGAATGGGTGAACGGCATTAACGCCACCCCCATCACCGGCGGCGACTTAGGATCACGTCGATTCCAATTCGCCGCCGATGCGCGGGGACGCGGTCAGAACCAGCTGTCGCGCATCTCCAGGGTGGTGCGATCCAGCGATTCGAGCAGGTCGAGCTGCGGTGCGGTCCTCGGCAGTTCGTAGCGGTAGAAGTACCTGGTCGCGGCGCGCTTGCCGTCGTAGAAATCGCCGTCTGCGCCCTGCGCGGCGAGCGACTGTTCGAGCCAGATCCAGGCGAGCACGATATGCCCGAACACCTCGAGGTACACACTCGAATTGGCCATCGCGGCGGCCGGATCGCCCGCGCCGAACATCGCGCTGGTCACGGCCACCAGCCGCTGCCAGACGGCGGCGAGTTCCGCGCCGAATTCGGCCGCGTCGCCGCCCTGCCCGGTCGCCGCGGCCACGGTGTCGGCGATCCGGGCCGAGAGCACCCCGAGACTCGCGCCGTCGTACTGGACGACCTTGCGTCCGAGCAGATCCATGCCCTGGACGCCGTGGGTACCCTCGTGGATCGGATTGAGGCGATTGTCGCGATAGTGCTGTTCGACATCGTATTCGCGGGTGTAGCCGTAGCCGCCGTGCACCTGGATCGCCAGATTGTTGGCCTCCAGGCACCACTGCGACGGCCAGCTCTTGGCGACACCGGTGAGGATCTCCAGCAACAGCGTGTGTTCGCGCGCCACCTCGGCGTCGGTCTCGGTGCGCCGCAGATCGACGAGCCGGTTGCAGTACAGCAGCAGGCCGAGCGCGCCCTCGACATAGGATTTCTGGGCCAGCAGCATGCGTCGTACGTCGGCGTGCTCGATGATCGGGATCTGCTGCGTCGCGGGATCTTTGGCGGTGGCCGCGCGGCCCTGACGACGTTCGCGCGCGTAGTCGAGCGATTTCAGGTAGCCGGTGTAGCCGAGCGCCGTCGCACCGAGCCCGACGCCGAGGCGCGCCTCGTTCATCATGTGGAACATGTAGGACAGGCCGCGATGCGGTTCGCCGACCAGATAGCCGACCGCCCCCGCCGCGCCGTCCGGCGTGAAGGCGCCCTCACCGAAGTTCAGGACCGTATTGGTGGTCCCGCGATACCCCATCTTGTGGTTCAGCCCCGCGAGCACCACATCGTTGCGCGCCCCGAGGGAACCGTCCGCGTCGACGAGAAATTTGGGAACGACGAACAGCGAGATGCCCTTGACCCCGGCGGGCCCGCCGGGAATCTTGGCCAGCACCAGGTGCACGATGTTCTCGGTCAACTCGTGGTCGCCGCCCGAGATCCACATCTTGGAGCCGGTCAGCCGATACGTGCCGTCGGACTGCGGCTCGGCGCGGGTGACGATGTCGGCGAGCGAGGAACCCGCCTGCGGTTCGGACAGGCACATCGTCCCGGTGAAACGCCCCTCGACCATCGGCCGGACGAACCGGTCGATCTGTTCGGCGGTGCCGTGTTCGGCGAGGAGATTGGCATTGCCGACGGTCAGGAACAGGTACGCGGCCGTGCCGACGTTCGCGGCCTGGAACCAGCTGAAACCGGCGGCCTCGACAGCCGAGGGCAATTGCAGCCCGCCGATCTTCTCGTCCATTCCCGCGCCGAGCAGATTCGCCTTGGTGAACGCCTCGATCGCGGCTTTCACCTCGGGGATGATGGTGACCCGCTCGCCGTCGAAGGTCGGCTCGTTGCTGTCGTTGCGTTTGTTGTGCGGGGCGAAATGGCGCGTCGCCAGATCCTCGCAGAGATCCAGGAAGCCGTCGAAGGTCTCCCGGGAATGCTCCTCGAACCGCGGCAGGGAGGTCAGTTCCTCGACCCGCAGCCATTCGTACAGCAGAAAGTCCAGATCCCGTCGGGAGATCAACGTCGAGCGCACGGGGTACATCCTCTCGCGATAGTCCGATTCCGGACGAGAGCCCGGGAACTATTTGATACGCTACTATCTCTGTGTCGCGAATGGATCGGTGCCCGGCGGGTCCGCACGGGGACCGTAGGTGTTGAGGAACAGCACCGGGCCGTCACCGAGCGCACCGCGCGCGATCAACTCCGGCACGGCGGCGAACGCCTTCGCCGTGTACACCGTTTCCAACCGCAATCCGACCGAGGCCGCGCGCTCGGCGGCGCGCACCGCCCGCGGTGTCGGGTGACCGTAGCCGGGACCGAGCCAATCGCGCAGAATCGTCACCTCGTCGGCCCGGACGACCGGGGGCTCGACACGCAGACCTCGGGAGACGAGCACGGCGCCGGCCCGCTCGGCCAGCCCGACGATCCGTCGCGCGTCCAGCGGCAGGCTGTCGTTGACCACGACGCCGAGCACGCGGGTGCGCAGACCGGCCCACTTCAGCCTGAGCGCGAGCCCGGCCGCGGTTCCGCCCGATCCGACCGGTACCACCAGGTGGGCGGGCTCGGGCAACTCGCCCGCCGCGACCTGATCGGCGAGTTCGAACGCCGCCTCCACATAGCCGAGCGCGCCGATCGGCGAGGAACCGCCGACGGGCAGGTAGTACGGCAATTTCGCACCGCGCGCGTGGCGCAGCATCAACCACGGCGCGGCCACCATCGTGCGCGCCTTGGTGCGCGTGAAACGCAGGACGGCGCCGGAGTTCTCCAGCCGGGCCAACTGTGCCCGGACATGGTCGTCGGTCGGCTGATCCACCAGCGCCAGGACGGTGTCGATCCCGTATTCACGACCGTATCGCGCCACCGCGAGACCCCAGTTGGTTCCGGTGCCGCCGACCGTCAGGATGGTGTGCGCACCGCGCCGCAGCGCTTCGGGCAGCAGCCATTCCAATTTCCTGATCTTGTTTCCGCCCCAGCCGCCCGCCCCGTAGCCGCTCTCGTCCTTGCACCACACGGGCAGGCCCGCGTCCAGCGCCAACTCCCGCACCGGCGTGGGCCCCTCCCCCAGACTCAGGTACGGCAGGTGGGCGGCGAGTTCGGGGAAACGCCGATGCAGGTACGGATCGGTCACCGGATGCTCCGTCGCGGCTATCGGGGCTCGTCCACCACCACGACCACCCCGCTCGGCGCCTCCAGCAGCGCGACGGTGGCCGTGGCGGCGTGATCGATGTGCGCGCGGGGCGGCGGGGGCGGAGTGGATTCGTAATACGTTCCCGGACCGTAGAAACTGGCCGTATTTCAGCACGACGCCGCCCGCCTCCAGTACCGCGGACTCGTGCGTCGCGATCTCCGCGCCGCGACCGGCGGGCGGTTCCCAGGCGATGCTCTGGGCCAGAAACCGTTTCGCGCCCGCGGCCGCCGCGGCGTCGAGCAGATTGCGGGTGCCCTCGGTGCGGATCCGGCTGTTGGCCGCACCGCTTTCCGGAAGCCGCGCGAGATCGTCGGGCAGATCGGTGAGCTGGTGCATGACCAGATCGGGCCGGAACTCGACGACCGCCCCGGTGAGCGCGGCCGGGTCGTACACGTCGCAGACCACGGGCGTCGCCCCGGCCTCGGATATCTCGTCCGCCTTCCGCGCGGACCTGGTCATTCCCGCCACCTCGTGTCCGGCCTCGATCAGCAGCGGCACCAGACGGACTCCGATCACGCCGGTCGCCCCGGCCAGAAAGATGCGCACCGAATCAACACTAGCGATCACCGCCGGGCAGTGCCGGTACCGTCGCAACACGCGGCCCGTCGTCGCGTGACCGGCGCCGGGTCAATTCCACGGCAGGGCGCGGTAGCCCGCCGAGAGCGCCGTGGACAGTTCGCCGTAGGCGATCTCCAGTTCGGCCAGGTGGGTCCAGGCGGCGTGCATCTCGTCGCTGCCGGGGTCGATCGTCATCAGGAGGTGGAAGGCGAGATCCGAGGCCGCCGCCATCCGATCGATCGTCACGCCGAGCGGTTCGGCGACCGTGCGTACACCGGGACGTGGGTCGGGCAGGGCCAGCCTCGCCCATTCGTCGATCTCGTCGATGAGTTCCCCGCGGTAGTAATCGATCTCGGCGGCCCGCTCCGGATGACCGCGGCGCTGCCTGTGCAATTCGGCGAGACCGAACGCCTGCGCGCACAGCGGTCCGAGCAGATAGTGCCCTCGCAGGGCCGCGAGCAGCTGATCCTTGGACGGCAACACCTCGCGCACCGCACCGCGATTGTCGCCCATCAGCGAAAACCCTCCCATCGTCGGCGCCTGGTGTCTGTCACCGGGCTACCACCAGCGGCACGGGCTAACGCATCTATTTCGGACCAACGGCTGTGTTCGATCCCACGTCCGCCGTCTCCGCGGCGCTTCGCGCGCCGACGACGGCGTCCAGTCGCGCGCCGAGACCGTTCACCTGATCGCGCAACGCGATCACGGTTTCCAGTGGCCAGGCCACCTCGGTGAGTACCGATTCGATCATCTGCCGCGCCCGATCCTGTAGTGCGCGACCGGCATCGGTGGCGCGCAGCTGCACCGCGCGCCGATCATGCGGGCTGCGCACACTTTCCACCAGACCGTGTGCCTGGAGCCGCTGGATCAGCGGTGAGACCGTGCCGTAGTCCAGATGTAGTCGTTCCCCGAGTTCCCTCATGGTCATCCCCGGTTGTTCCCAGAGCGCCAGCAACGCGAGGTACTGCGGATATGTCACCTCCATCACGTCGAGGAAGGGCCGGTAGGCGGCGGTCATGGCACGTGAGGTCGAGTACAGGGCGAAGCACAGTTGGGCGGCGAGCGAGAGCAGGTCGGTGTCGGTTCCCCCCGCGATCGCGGTAGCACCGCCGGAGGTTTCGGCCGCTTCGACACGCACCACGGGTGTGGGATGCGTTTCGGGCATATCTGCACTGTACGCACCGACACGGGTTTCCCCCTGTCGACGTGGGGATACCCACTGTTCACCTCCGCGCCGAAACCACGCGGGCGGCACCGTCGACGGCGAGGGTCGCGTCCGCCAGCCGCTCGATCACCCGGGACTGGTGGCTGATCAGAACCAGTGCCAGACCCTGTTCGCGCAGTTCGTCGAGCACATCGAGCACGACTTCGCGTGTACGCGCGTCGAGCGAGGCCGTGATCTCATCGCAGATCAGCACGCGCGGGCCCGCCGCCAGTGCCCTGGCGATCGCCACCCGCTGCTGCTGACCGCCCGAGAGCGACTCGGGACGGCGCTGTGCCAGAACCGGATCCAGCCGCACCGCCTCGAGCAGACGTTCGGTCTCGCGCGCGGCGTCCCGTTCGTCCATACCGCGCAGCAGCCGCGCCGGTCTGGCGATCTGCGCGCCGACGCGATACGCCGGATTCAGCGAGGTCGCCGGATTCTGGGAGATCAGCTGTATCGCGCGACGCTGGTCGACGGTGCGCCGATCGACGTCGCGGGCCAGCCGCTGCCCGTCGAGTTCCACCTCGCCGCCCTCGGCCGGATGCAATCCGGCCAGTGCCCGTGCCACCGTGGTCTTGCCCGCGCCCGAAGGTCCGGTGAGCGCGAGACATTCCCCCGGCCGCACACCGAAAACCAGTCCGTCGGCGACCGCACCGAACCGGTTGCCGTGCCGATATCCGACCCGCAGCGCCGTCACGCGCAGCACCGGCGCGGCGTCGACGGCGATATACCGAGCGGTCGATACCGTTGCCGCCATGGGCTTTTCGGCACGGTAGGGCGCGAGCGAGACCACCGCGCCCCGTTCGAGTTCGAGAACATCGTCGATCAGCGGGGCCACGGTGGACAGGTCGTGGGTGATGACGAGCAGGGTGATCGCGGTGTCGCGGCGGATCTCGCGGACCGTGTCGACGAGTTCGGTCCTGGTCCCGGCGTCCAGGCCGGTGGTGGGTTCGTCGAGTACCAGCACCGCCGGTTCGCCGACCAGGGCCATCGCGAGCAGCACGCGCTGCTGCTGTCCGCCGGACAGTTGGTGCGGGAACCTGCGCCGGAACGCGCGATCGTCGGCCAGACCCACCCGCCGCAGCGCTCGGGTCACGGCGGCCCGACGGTCGGTACCGCCGTGCAGGCGGGCGATCTCACCGATCGCGGTCCCGACGCGCAGGGCCGGATTGAGACCCGACGCCGGATCCTGCGGCACGTACCCGACAGTCCTGCGGCCGCTCGCTCCCGCACCGACCGAAACGGTCCCCGAGGCCGACAGTCCGGGCGACAGCGCACCGAGCACCGCCGACGCCAAGGTGGACTTGCCCGCGCCGGACGGGCCGATCACCGCGAGTCCGCGGCCGGGCCGCACCCGGACCGACACGTCGTCGAGTACGGGGTCGCCGCCCGGCCCGAGCACCGTCAGCGCCTCGATCTCCAGCCCGATATCGTCGGCACGCGTCCGCACCGGAGCCCATCGCGTCGGTGGCCGGTCGAGGCCGAGCGCCCGGTCGGTGACCATATTGACCGAGACCACCAGCGCCATGATCAGCACGGCCGGTGCGAGCACCGCCGACGGCTGGAGGACGAATCCCGGACGGTTCTCGGTGATCATCAACGCCCAGTCGGCCGAGGGCGGGCGCAGGCCGAGTCCGAGGAATCCGCTCACCGCGACCATCGAGATCGTCATCGACACGCGCACTCCGGCGTCGGCGAGCACCACCGAGCGCACCGACGGCAGCACCTCCACCAGCGCCAGCCGCCACAGCGGTTCGCCGCGCGCCCGCGCCGACTCGACGTACCCGGTGGGCACGACCTCGAGCACGGCCGTGCGCACGATCCGGATGATCCACGGCACCGAGGCGAGCGCGCAGGTCAGCACGATGGCGGCGGGCCCGGCCCCGATCGCGGTCGCGATGACGGCGAGCATCAGGAACCACGGCATCACCACGATCGCGTCGACCGGTCGCATGATCCAACGGTCGGCCGGGCGACGCAGTCCGGCGAGCAGCCCGAATGTCACACCGAGCGAATAGGCCACGGCCAGAGCAAGACTCGCGACCGAGAGCAGCGGCAGTCCGCCGTGCATGATCCTGGACAGCACATCGCGCCCGACCACGTCGGTGCCGAGCAGGTGCCGCGCGCTCGGCGCCTGGAAGGGCGGACCACCCGGCGCGGTCGGCGAATGCGGGGCGAGCGCCGGACCGAGCAGCGCCAGCAGCAGGACGCCCGCCGTGATCGCGGCCCATCCGGTCCGGATCCATCTGTGCCCCTTCACGACCGCCCCGCCACGATCAGATGCCTGGCGCGCGGTCCCGCCAGCAACGCGAGCAGATCCGCGAGCAGGTAGATCCCGATCCCGAACGCGGCCATCAGCACGGCGGCGGACTGCACGAACGGGAAGTCGCGAGCCGAGACCGCGGCCAGGATCTCCTGGGAGAGCCCCGGATACACGAAAAGCGTTTCCACCACCGCTATTCCACCGAGCAGACCGACCACCGACCCCGCCAGCGGGTGGATCGAGGCCGATACCGCGTTGGGAGCGGCGTGGCGCAGGATCAGCCGCCATTGCCCGATCCCGTTGGCTCGCGCGGTCCTGATGTAGGCCGAGTCCATGACCTCGGCCGTCAGTGCCCGCACCATGCGAATCGGATGCGGAGCCAGCCCGGTCAGCAGACATATCACCGGCATGACGAGGATCTCGGGTCGGGCGGTCACCGCGGTACCCGTCGGAACCAGTGAGACGGCCGGTAGAACATGCAGCGTCAACGACAGCACGGCCACCAGCAGCACACCGGAAACGAAGGGCGGCACCGACTCCGCGGTCAGCGCGCTCACGCTGACCGCCCGGTCGGTGCGCGAACCCGCACGCGCGCCTGCGATCAGCCCGAGCCCGAGTGCCAGCGGGATCAACAGCGCGGCGGTGATCACCGCGAGCACGGCGCTGTTGCCCGATCGGCTCAGCAGCACCTCGCGGACCGGTCGACCGGAGATCAGCGAATCACCGAAATCGCCGTGCGCGAATCCCTTCGCCCATTCGCCGAACCGGACCGGCGCGGGCCGGTCCAGTCCCAGTTCGGCGCGCAGCGCGGCCACCTGCTCCTGGGTGGGGTCGGCCCCGCCGACACGCGACAGGATCACCGTCGCCGCATCCGAATCCAGCGACTCGAACAGGCAGAACACCGCGAGCGCGACCAGCGACAGCACCACGATGGCGCCGCCGACGCGCCCGATCACGTAGCGAATCACGACCGTCGGCGTTCGCTACCGCGCCAACCACGTGGTCGTGTAGTTGGCCCAGTCGTCGGTGCCGGGCACCCCCGCCCGCACACCGCCCACATCGTTGCGCGCCGCGTCGGGCCGTTTGGCGAAACTGTGCAGGATGTATCCGCCTTCGTTCCAGAGTTGTTCCTGAAGTTCGTGATACAGTACCCGGCGGCGCTCCTGGTCGAGTGTCGCCCTGACCTCGGTGAATTTCGCGTCCCAGGCCGCGTTCCGCCATCCGGTGCCGTTGCTCGGCGAACCGGTGGTCATGGTCTGGCCGTAGAAGTAGTCGAGACTGTAGTTCCACCAACCGACGTGGGTCAGCGGCTGTTTCCCCGCAACCTGGGTGAAATAGGTGTCGGCGGGTACGGATTCGAGTTTCACGGTGATTCCGGCCGCCTTGGCGTGCTCGACCAACAGCGTCGCCGATTCGATCATGCCCGGCATGCCGTCGGCCGTCTGCAAGGTGACCGTGAGGTTCTCCTTGCCCGCCTGGCGCAGCAGTTCGCGCGCCCGCGCCGGATCGTAGGCGCGCTGCGGCAGCGAATCGTCGTAGAACGGCGCACCCTTGCCGTAGATGTCGTTGCCCAACTCGGCATAGCCGTAGTACACGGTGTCGACCATCGCCTGCCGATCGACGGCGAGGCGCATGGCTTGGCGCACCCGCACGTCGTCGAAGGGCGGGAGGTCGACGCGCATCTGGAAGGAATCCATGAGTCCGAACGGATGCAGCACGACGGTGATATCCGGATCGTTCTCCAGCGTGCGCGCCTGGAGATAGGACATCTCGTGCACGATATCGGCTTCCCCGGACAGGAAGGCGTTCACGCGGGCCTCGGTCTCGGCGATCTGGATGATCTCGACCTCGTCGAGCAGCACCAGCCCGTCCCAGTACCGGTCGTTGCGGCGCAACAGTGTTCGATCGCCGGGCGACCAGTTCGCCAGTGCGAAGGGGCCCGTGCCCACCGGCAGCGTCCGCGCGTCGAAGGTGGTCGTCCCGTCCTTGATGACGTAGCAGTACCAGCCCGCGAGCACCGAACCGAAATCGGCGAGTGGGGATTTCATCCCCACGATGACGCCCAGTTCGCCGTCGGCCCTGGTGCGCGACATGTCGATCATCGAGAGATCGCCGGCGGAATGTTTGGCCGGGTCGAGCATCCGCTCGAAACTCCAGAGGACGTCGCGGGAGGTCAGCGGTGTGCCGTCGCTGAAGACGACACCGGGACGCAACGCGATCCGCCACCGACTGCCGTCCGCGTCGGGCGTCAGCGATTCCGCGAGCCGGTAGCGCAGCGTCAGATCGTTGTTGTAGGCGACGAGTTTGTCCCAGACATTCTTGGAGACCGCGCCGCCCGCCGAACTGCCCGCCTGATACGGATCGAGTACGTCGACGCTCGCCGACCTGCCCGCGATCACCGAACGCAGTCGCCCGCCGGGACGCGGCGGCCCCTGCGGTCCCGCGGAGGCTGCGTCGTCGGCGGCGCAGCCGATCAGCGATCCGCCCGCCGACGCGGCCAGAGCCGCCGCTCCGGCGCCGAGCAGGAATGTCCGGCGCCGCAATGCGGGCACGGTCGATCTCGAGTTGTCCATGGCCATCCTCGTGGTGCGATCCCTCTACCGTGGACGCAGGTGTCCTGGCTCCCGGATCGACGCGCACCGCCTGCCTTCCAACCCGGGTAGGTCGTGGCAACGAGATCGGCGGATTACTCCTCGGTGACAGTTGCGGGACAGCCCCGGATTCGCACCGGTGTTCCCTTCGTCCGGATCAGACGTTACAAGGCGCGAGCCCCGAGCACACATCCCCGTGATTCGGCCGCGGAACCCGATGCGGCCGAATCACGGGGATGCACCGGCGGTCACACCGCGCCCGCGGTGGCACGACGACGCGCGGCCGCGATCCGGCGACCGATGACACCCTGTCGCGGTGCGAACAGGTACACCGCCGTGAAGGTCAGCCCCTGGACGACGACGACCATCGCCCCGGAGGCGGTGTCCAGGTGATAGCTCAGGTACAGGCCCGTCACCGCCGCCGCGACCGAGACCGCGGGGGCGATGACGAGCATGCGCTGGAATCGGTCGGTGAGCAGGTACGCGGTCGCGCCGGGAATGATGAGCATCGCGACCACGAGCACCACGCCCACCGCCTGCAACGCCACCACCGAGGTCAGCGCGAGCAGTCCGAGCAGGGCGATACCGAGCCAACGGGTGTTCAGGCCGATCGCGTGGGCGTGCACCGGGTCGAACGCGTAGAGGGTGAAATCGCGCCGCTTGAGGACGAGCGCCGTCAGCGTCAGCGCCGCCAGGACGACGATCTGAACGAGTTCGGATCGGCTGACCCCGAGCAGATTCCCGAACACGATGTGATTGAGATCGGTCTGACTCGGCGTCACCGAGACCAGTACCAACCCGAACGCGAACAGCGTCGTGAACACGATGCCGATCGCGGCGTCCTCCTTGATGCGGCTGGTCGACCGCACCACCCCGATCAGTGCCACCGCCAGGAATCCGAAGACGATCGCGCCGACCGCGAAGGGCAGGCCGACGATATAGGCCAGCACCACCCCTGGCAGTACCGCGTGGGAGACCGCGTCGCCCATCAACGACCAGCCGATCAGCACCAGCCAGCACGAGAGCACCGCGCAGACCACCGCCGCCGTCACGGTGGTGGCCAGCGCCCGCACCATGAATTCGTAGCGCAGCGGGTCGATGAAGATTTCCTCGAAACTCATTGCGCCCGTCTCACCTTCGGCCGTTCACACACGGTTGAGCACATCGAGGCCGAAGGCCGCGGCAAGATTCTCCGGGCGCAGCACCGTCTCCGGATCCCCCTGCGCCAGCACCGTTCTCATCAGCAGCACGGCTTCGTCGGCGAGGCCGGGCAGTGCGTGCAGGTCATGGGTGGACACCAGGACCGCGGCGCCCGCCGCCGCGAGTTCGCGTAGCAGCGCGGTGATGGCGGCTTCGGATCGCTTGTCGACACCGGCGAAGGGCTCGTCCAGCAACAGCACCGTCGCCCCCTGGGCGAGGGCACGACCGACGAAGGCCCGCTTCTTCTGCCCACCCGACAACCGCCCGATCTGCCGATCGCCGAGGTCGGTCAATTCGACCCGCTCCAGCGCCTCGGCCACCGCTTCCCGGTCCGCGCGCCGGGGGCGGCGGGTGAACCCCATCCGGCCGTAGCGCCCGGTCATCACCACATCGCGTACCGACAGCGGGAAACTCCAGTCGACGTCCTCGCTCTGCGGCACGTAGCCGAGAACGCCGCCGCGGCGCGCGGCCTTCGGGGCGACGCCGTCGACCAGCACCGTCCCGTGATCGGGTTCGATCGACCCCATGATGGTCTTGAACAGCGTCGACTTCCCGGAACCGTTCATCCCCACCAGGCCGCAGACCCGCCCGTGCTCGAGTCGCAGCGCGACGTCGTCGAGGGCGAGCACTTCGCCGTAGCGCACGGTGACGCCGTCGACCCGGATCGCGCTCACCGCTTCTCGCGCCTCGCCCGCTTCCCGCACCTCGCTCGGCTCCCGCGCCTCGCCCGCTTCGCGCGTGTCATTCGCTTCCCGCGTGTCACTTGCTTCCCGCGTGTCACTTGCTTCCCGCGTGTCACTTGCTTCCCGCATGTCACTGCCGCCCGGTGAGCGCGGCGCCGATGGTCTGCGCGGCGTGGCGGATCAGCGCCAGGTAGGTCGGTACCGGACCGTCGGCCTCCGACAGCGAATCCACGTACAGCACACCGCCGTACGAACTTCCCGAAGCCTCGACGACCCGGCGCATCGGCGCGTCGGACACCGTGGATTCACAGAACACCGCGGGCACCCGGTTGGATTTCACCATATCGATGACCGAGGCGATCTGCTGCGGTGTCGCCTGCTGTTCGGCGTTGACCGGCCAGATGTACTTCTCGGTCAGACCGGTGTCACGGGCCAGGTAGGAGAACGCGCCCTCGCAGGTCACCAGGGCACGCTGTCCGGCGGGCAGCGTACTCAGCGTCCGCACCAATTCCTCGTGGACTCCGCGTAATTCAGCCTTGTAGCGTTCGCCGTTGGCGCGGAAATCCGCGCCGTGTCCCGGATCGAGATCGGTGAAAGCGCGCACCATGTTGTCGACGTAGACGAGCACGTTCAACGGTGACATCCACGCGTGTGGATTCGGCTTGCCCCGGTAGGCGTCCTCACCGATCTCGATCGGTGCGACGCCCTCGCTGACCACCACGTGCGGCACCCTCACCTCGGAGACGAACCGGGCGAACCAGGCTTCCAGGTTCATCCCGTTGTCGATGATGAGATCCGCGCGCGTGGCCTTCCTGATATCCCCCGGTGTCGGCTCGTAGCCGTGGATCTCGGCCCCGGCCTTGGTGATCGACTCGACCTCGAGGTGCGGGCCCGCGACATTGCTCGCGATATCGGCGAGCACCGTGAACGTGGTCAGGACCACCGGTCGATCGCCGTCGGCGGCGCCACTGCCGCACGCGCTCGCGCCTATCGCCGACAAACCGAACGCGATCGTCGCGAGCAACCGGCCCGTGGCCGCGAGCCGCCGACGGCGGTGCCGAATCTTCATACGGCGAAATCTTAATGTTCGGGTCGACTAACTTACAAGTTCGAGAATGTGAAACCGAAATCGTCCGTATGGACGCGCCGGATCGGCCACGCCGGAGCCCGACCGGATCCGCACAGGTCCAGCCCTCGCAACGCCCGGATTCCGGAACGTGAGAATTCCTCGCGCGATCGACCGATCCGGGGGCGACCACCCCGCGAATTCCTTGTCCCGGCGAGCGGACATCGCCCCCGCTGATCACTCCGAAGTCCGACCAGGAGCTCACGATGAACACAGCCTTCCCGCTTCGCACCGTCGTCATGGACTGCCGTATCGAACCGGGTCCGATGACCGTGGCCCGAGCCCATCGCGAGATGCAACGGCACCTCGATTGTTCGGTGGACACCTGCCGCGTCCGCCGCCGGGCCCGCGCCGTGCTGGTTCGCGCGGGCGCCATGACCCTCGACGACCGCGCCCTGCCCTGACCCCGAAACGCCGAACGCCGCCCGCGGAGTCCACGGGCGACGTTCGGTCGTGTGCACTGTCGAATGCGGGTCAGATCACCGAGTTCATGATCGTGCCCGCGCTGGTCGCGACGGCGCCGCCTGCCATCGCGCCAGCCACCATCTTCGGCGACTGGAGGCTGCCGCCGTTCCATTTCTCCCAGGCGAAGCGACCGCCGCCGTAGGTGATGGCGGTGATGCCGGACAACTGAACGAGCCAGGTGAAATACCGGCCGATCTGCAACAGCTTGTCCGCCAGCGGTGGAGCCTCCGGGGTCGGATTGCCGACCTGCGCGAGGACCGTCTCATGTAGCGCGCAGAGGATCGTGCTCACTGTCATGCTCCTTCGGATGACGAGGTGATGCTCGAAAGGGGATTGACGAGAACAGGCGCACGCAGAAACTCGTTGACCTCACCAATTGAACAGCATCGGGTCGGTGCGATTGAACCGACACTCCGGTCCGCACATGACTCGGCTCACAGTCGTGTCCCGTGCGCCGAGAGGCGTAGCGTTCTAGGATTCGGAGTGCAGTTGGCTCGTCCGGGTTCACACCCGATTCGGCGCGATGTCGCGCCAAACCCCTTGTAGACGCCATAGAGCACCCTATTTCCGGGGAGGCCACCATGGATCACTTCGTCGCACTGCTCCTACTCTCGATCGCCGCGATCGCGGCGGTGATCGTCGCCAGCTACGCCACCGTCACGGCGACCTACTGGTTCGAATCGCGCCACTACGACGGGGCGAATCACCCGAGGTCTCTGCGGCGCGCTGAGAACCGCGTCGACCGTCGCCTCGCGGACTCACCCGTGCGCGGCTATCGCGCCGGCTCGGCGTCGGGGCGCAGATAGGCCACGATGGCATTGGTGAGTCCGCGTCGCGCGAGATCGAGGTCGGTGTAGGTACCGAACTGGCGTTCCGAGACGATCCCCCGCATAGCGCCGGGGATGAACGCGGCGACTTCGGCCACCCGATCCGGATCGACATCGAGTCCGGCGAACCCTCGACGGCAGGTCTCCAACCACGCCCGGCCCCACGACGCGAATTCGGCGGCGGTACGGGGATAGAGGCGTTCGAACTCCTCCCGATCACGCGGTAGCGCGGCGCGCAGATTCTCGATGGCGCGCGAATCCCCCGTGGTCAGCCCGTCGTACATGGTGTCGACGATCGCCGCCACCCGTTCGCGCAGCGAAGCGGACGACGGCGCGCCGACCGGCATATCGCCCCGGCGTTCGGCGATGTAGCCCAGCACCGCCGCCCACAATCCGTCGATATCGCCGAACTGGTACTTGACGGTCCCCCACGTGGCGCCGATCTCCTTGGCGATCCGGTTACCGGATACCGCCGCCGGATCACCGGTCGCCAGACACCGCAGCGCGGTGTCGAGCATCGACTCCCTGGTGGCGAGTCCGCGCCTGTTGCTGCGCCTGCCGAGCACCTCGGGATCCGTCATCCACCCGATCCTAGTGGCAACTCCACCGCGTCCGGATCCCGCGCGAACCAGTTTCACAGATGCTTCTGTTATTTTTTCACAGAGAGCAACATATGATCTTCCCTAAAGCCGGTGCGCGGTTGGACAATCCGGACGACTTCGCGTCGATCGGCATGACCGTCACCGGATTACCGGCGCTCAACGCGATCCGCAGCGTGGTCGCGGCCGCGCCGGGAATCCTCACGAGCGCCGATCTGCCCTGCGCGGATTCGGCGGGCGTTTCGAACTCTCGTAGCGGTCGGGAAAGACCCTACCCGACCCGCACCAGAAGCTTGCCGAAGTTGCGTCCCTCGAGCAGTCCCATGAACGCCTCCGGAGCCTGCTCGAGGCCGTCGACGACATCCTCGCGGTACTTGACGCGCCCCTCCGCGGTCCACCCCGACATATCCGTCAGGAAATCGTCGTACATCTCGTCGACGAACTCGGTCCGGATGAATCCTCGAACCGTCAGACTCCCGGTCAGAATACGAGAGTAGAAGGCGAGCCGTCGATTCGGCCCCTCCAGCGCGTTCCCGGTGTTGTAGTCGGCGATGAGAGGTAGGCCACCTTCTTCGGGCCGCCCGCGATCCCCACCGCACGCACGCCCTCGATACGCGCGATCTGGCCGACGGCGGAGCCCACCGGGCCACTCGCCGCGGCCACCACCAGCGGCTCACGCGCGGGACGACCGATCCGCAACAGACCCGAGTAGGCGGTGAAACCCGGCATGCCGAGCACGCCGAGCGCCGTCGACACCGGCGCCCGATCCGGATCGAGTACCCGCAGCCCTTTCCCCCGCGTGACCTGATGAGTCCGCCAGCCCGAATAAGACTGCACCACATCACCTTTCGAAAGTCCGGGCGCGCGCGACTCCAGCACCTCGGACACGGTGCCGCCGACCATGACGGCGCCGACCTCGACCGGGGCGGCATACGATTTCGGCGCGCTCATGCGGCCTCGCATACACGGATCGAGCGGCAGGTACAGCGTGCGCAACAGCACCTGCCCGTCGCCGGGCGGCGGCAGCTCCGCCGACTCGGTGCGGAGGTTCGCCGCGGTGGGAGCCCCCTCCGGACGGGAGGCGAGCACGATCTGCGTCGATGCGACCATGCCTCCACCCTGACCCGACGGCCGGACGAGCCCCCGACCTCACCGGGCGCCCGAGACGGCCGTGCGTTAACCCTCACTGCCGCAACAATTCCCAGGGAATCGAGAGGGGCGGACCGCCGCCGAGGTCACGGTCGGATACGGCGAGCGGACAGCAATGGCCGGGCAATGTCGTGGAAATGATCACGCAACGGGCGAGTGGTGTCATCGACGCACCATCCAGGCCCGGCCGCACCACCCGGCCGAGGGCGTCCACGATCACTCCACCGGAGAGGTACCGTGTTCGAAACCTGTTACAGCCCACACGATGTCGCCCACCTGCTGCGCCACCGATACGGATTACCGGTCGAACTCTCCGAATCGCGGCCCACCGTGGTCTGCGGCGCGCGACTCGACGCCGTCGACATGCCCGCGCTCCTGGGCTCACGGGTACTGGAGATCCTCCGGGACAGCGACGTCGGGCCGGTCGTCGCGAACCCACGCGACACGACCTGGACCTTCCTCATCGCACCCCCGACCCGCCCCACCCCGACCCCCGACCTCACCGCCTACGGCGTCCGCGTCCGCGCCAGCGGACGGCGGGTGATCCTCCCGATGTCGGACCGCGGATTCGGATGGCGCTGGGCCCGCGAACCACTACCCGGCTCGCTCCGACTACCGGCCGGATCCGCCGTCTCCGCCGCGATCGAACAACTCACCGAACTCATCGCGCCGCCGAGCAACCGAAACAGTCACAACTCCGTTGCGGTCGAAGACGCCACCGCGAGGACGTGAATAATCCGTCACGTCTCGATAACTCGAATTCCGTTACCCGGGCATCGAACGATGACCAGGTGACGAATAGCCGGTCAGCGCATTTTTCCGGAGTTACGACACCCCCGACTATCACTTCTGTGACCCTTCTGTGTCTTGAACATCATAGGAATTCGGACTTACGGTTCCTGTGAGCAAATTTTCAGCGACCGGAACGAGATACGAGACACGCACGAGTGACTCGGGACTCGGCAATCGAACTCGCCCTACCAGCGGGAGCAGGTCATGAAGCTACTTCTAGCCACCGCGATCATCATTCTGGCCGGCGTCGGCGCACTCGACATTCTCGGGGATCAATCGGTTCCCACCGACAGTGTGCGAATAGCAGGAGTCTCGACCTCGGCAGCGGGCCCGCATATCGGCGATGTCCGGATCGACGTACCGCGCACGGTGAGCTGTCCGATCGACCAGGCCGACATAGGCCGATAAATTGGCGGCCCGGGGGCCGCGGGTTCGCGGCCCCCTTTGTCTCGCGTCCGAGCGGTCGAGACTCGCGACTTCGTCGCATTGCTTCGACCGCTCGGACGCGAGACGGGCCGCGAACGGTCGCTCGTAAGACTCGCTCCGTGGGGGGGCTGGGAGAGGTGTGAAGCGGGCGTTCGGGTGTACCGGGAGATGAACTCGCCGTTGACCTTACGACCGGCGGACGAGGGGGCTGCGGCAGGCGGGGGTGGGATCTGACGTCAGGTCAGGTAGACGGGGAGGGTTCGGTGGCCGTTCGATACGAAGCTGCCTACGGGGTCCAGCTCCTCGGAGGGCACTGCCAGGCGCAGGTTCGGGAATCGGGTGAAGACGGCGGGGAGGGCGATGGCGGCCTCGAGGCGGGCGAGAGGTGCTCCGATGCAGTGGTGGGCGCCGTGGCCGAAGGACAGGTGGTCCTTGGTAGCGCGGTGGATGTCGAAGGCGGCGGCGGTGGGGCCGTAGACACCCGGGTCGCGGCCCGCGGCGGCGTAGGACGCGAGGATGGGCTCGCCCTTGGGGATCAGGATGCCCTCGACCTCGATGTCCTCGACGGCGTAGCGCAGTGGGATGTGGGCCGCGGGCGCCTCGTAGCGCAGGGTCTCCTCGACCACGTCGGACCACGAGGCCCGGCCTTCGACGACCTCGGCGCGCTGCTCGGGGTGGGTCAGCAGGGCGAAGATGGCCTGGTCGAGCAGGTTCACGGTGGTCTCGTGTCCGGCGTTGATGACCAGGATCAGGGTGTCGACGAGTTCCTTCTCGGTCAGACGCGAACCGTCGTCCTCGTCACGGGTGGCGATCAGGACGCTGGTGACGTCGTCGCCGGGCGTCTCGCGCCGGTAGGCGACGAGTTCGCTCACGAGCCGGTACATCTCCAGGTAATTGGCCAGCGCCTCTTCGGGGCCGAAGGACATGTCGAAGAAGCCGTCGACACATGTGTGCATGCCGGGGCCGAGATGGTCGGGCACGCCCATCATCTCGGTGATGACCCGGATCGGCACCGGATAGGCGTAGGCCTGGCGCAGGTCGACGGGCTCACCGTTCGGGACCTGCCCGAGCCGATCGAGCAGTTCGGCGATGATCTCCTCGATCCTCGGGCGCAGCGCGGTGGAACGCCGGTGGGTGAACGCGGGTGAGACCAACCTGCGCAGCCTGCGGTGCTCGGGGCCGAACGCGGTGAACATATTGTCGACCGCGACCCACGCGTGCAGCGGCCACGCCTCGGTGATCTCACCGTTGATGAACGCGGACCAGTGCTGACGCGCGTCCTTGGACACGCGGGAATCGGCGAGCAGACTCTTCAGGACCGCGGCGTCGGTCACCGACCAGGCGGTCACACCGCCCGGTAATCCCACCGCCGCGACCGGTCCCGCGGCCCGGATCCTGCTCGACTCGCCCTGGATGTCCGCGCCGGTCGGATCCAGGGCGATCGGTTGATTTTCCATGGGGAGGAACTCCTTACAACGGATTCACCGGGGGAGACGGTGGAAAGACGACCGGCAGCGCGGCGAGCGCACGGTGGAACGGGCCGGGGCGCCACGCCAACTGGTCGGCGGGCACGGCGAGGTCCAATTCGGGCAGGGCATCGAGCAATTGGTCGATGGCGTCCTGCACGATCATGTAGGCCACGGATTTGGCCGGACAGGCGTGCGGGCCCGCGCTCCAGGCCAGGTGCGCGCGATTGCCGGTCCGGTCACCGCCGCGGATGGCGGGATCGTTGTTGCAGCCGGACAGGCTGATGACGACCGGCTGATGGGCGGGCAGCCAGGTGTTGTCGATGAGGATGGGCTGCCTCGGATAGGTCGTGCAGAAATTCGCCATCGGCGGGTCGTTGAACAGCACCTCGTCCAGGGCGTCACGGGTCGAGAGCGCGCCGCCGAGGACATTGCCGCCGAACCGTTCATCGGTGACCATGAGCAGCAACGTGTTGGCGATGAGATTCTGCTGGGGTTCGATACCCGCGCCGTAGAAACTGATCAGCTGACTCAGCATCTCGGTGTCGTCCAGACCTGCCGGGTGGTGGGCCAGGCGGGAGGTGACGTCGTCGCCGGGTTCGGCGCGCCGCAGCGCGATCAACTCGAGCAGCGCCGTGCTGAGCATCTCCATGCCGCGCGCCGCCTCGACGGTGTCGAAGAGCATCGCCATACCGGTGGCCACGCGCTGACCCAGTTCGGGCGAGCAGCCGACCATCTGGTTCAGCACTTCGAAGACGAGCGGAAACGCGTACTGGGACACCAGATCCGCCGATCCGGTGGTGCAGAAGGCGTTGATCAGCGGAACGGCGATCGTCTCGATCTTGGCGTGCAGGGCGTGCAGGTCGATCCCGTCGATCGCGCCGACGTAGGCCTGCCGGTAGCGCGTATGCGCGGCGCCACTGTTACGCAACGCGTTCGGATGCCATTCCATCATCGGCTTGACCGGGGAATCGGCGGGGATGCTGTCCTGCCAGCCGCGCGGATCGGCCGGGAAGTGATCGGGATCGTTGAGAACCCGCAGTGCGGTCTGATAACCGAGTACGAGGGTCGCGGGAACACCCGGCGCGACTTCGATCGGGGCCATCGATCCGTACTGCCTGCGCATCTCTCGATACGCGGCGTGTGGGTCCGCGGCGAATTCGGACGTGTGCAGGGGTAGTCGGGGTCCGTCGGTGTCGACCGGCGATCCGTGCTGGACCGGGCACAGACCCGAATCGACGGCTCGGGGCGTGAATGCGGCTGAACGTGGGTTGCTCAAAAGATATGACTCCAAGTGGTGGAACAGGATGTCGCCCGGGCGACGGGGGCGAGTGTCGGTGTCTGCCTCAACTGTCCCGCTCGACCTTCCCTCGCACCGCCGACCCCGGTGACCCCGGTGACCCCGGACGTGGGGTCCGATCGCGCACCGGGACCGCGGCAGGACGCGGCGGATCGTCCGAAGCGACCCACAGTGCCTACGGAACAGGCAGTTTCACAGATCGAAGCGATCGAGCGCGCGTACCCACCAGTCGTCCGAAACCCGACCGGCCATCCACGGTATCAGTACCGAACCGGCGGCAAGCCGGATGCGTCAACAAGATTCGACAGTCACTTCGGCTGCCCGGCTTCGGGAACGTCGACGCGTTCGATCGTGGTACGAATCCACGTCGCCGCCAGGCGTCTGGGTAGCCGGATTCTCGGATATGTTCTACTACTTGGCTTTCCATCGGCCCGTGCCTGCTTCCCGAGCGGAATGCCGTGCGGGCCGATTACGCCCGACAGACCCGGCGGCCGGGTCCTCCGGCGGATATCCTTCTCCAGCGAGACACGGTGCGGCAAGAATCATCGGTCCGATTCACCCGCGACTGTTCGCGCCCGTGCCGCGCGAGGACGCACAGATCGCGGGCGGCGGACCTGCCGTCGCCCCGGCGCGGGACCACACGGGCCGTGCCCGGCACCGACACTGCGGCTGGTAGCTTCGGGTGAGCATTGCCGAATGTCGGGCGCAAACCCACGGCTACCGATTCCACGTCTCCAGGGGAGTTCTATGGCACGGCCACTTCGCACACACACTCCGTTCGGATCGCGCCGCCGCGGCGCGTTGGCGCTGTCCGCCGTGGCCGCAGGTCTGATGCTGACCGCGACGACGGCGGGCGCACGGCCGATCGGCCCCTTCGAGGTCGGTGGCGCGATCGAGGTGGAATACGACCGGCAGGGCGGACCCGCGGTCTTCGGCGATCCGACCGCTCCCGAAGCCGACGCGGCGCGCGGCGGGAAGTTCCAGACGTTCGCGCGCAATGCCGCGATCTACTGGCAGCCCGATACCGGGGCGCATTCGGTGAACGGCGCGATCCGCGATAAATGGACCGAACTCGGCACCGAGACCGGGACGCTCGGATACCCGGTTACCGCCGAGCAAGTCACACCGTCCGGTTCCGGGCGTTTCAACCACTTCGAACGCGGATCGATCTACTGGTCGCTCGGCACCGCCGCGCACCAGGTCGGCGGACCGATCCGGGACAAATGGGCGGCCACCGGCTGGGAGAGCGGCCCGCTCGGATACCCGCTGACCGACGAGGCCGCCGCCAAGAACAACGGCAGATACAACCTGTTCACCGGCGGCGCGATCTACTCCTCGCCGAGTACCGGCGCCCACGCCGTCTGGGGCGCGCTGCGCGACGACTGGGTCCGGGCGGGCGCGGAGAACGGCCGCTACGGCTATCCGACCAGCGACGAATACGACTACCAGGGCGGCAAGGCGCAGGACTTCCAGGGCGGCCGCATCACCTGGGTGCCGTGACCGGATAATTCGGTGCGGGAATAGCCTCGTCGCGGATACGTTCGTCCGAATGGTCGGATGAATGAGCGAGAGGGGCCGCCGGTGGCGATCGGAACAGTGGATTCGGCGGATTCGGCCATCGGATTCCGATCGGAACGGGGACCGATCCTCGCGGCGCTGATGTTGTCGACCGGACTGGTCGCGCTGGATTCGACGATCATCGCCACGGCGGTCCTGAGCATCACCGACAGTCTCGGCGGCTTCTCGCAATTCCCCTGGCTGTTCTCGATCTACCTGCTGGCCCAAGCCGTCACGGTGCCGATCTACGGCAAACTGGCCGACACCGTCGGGCGTAAACCGGTGATCCTGTTCGGCATCGTGGTCTTCGCCCTCGGGTCGCTGCTGTGCGGCCTGGCCGGAAATATGGTGCTGCTGATCATCTTCCGCGCGGTACAGGGAATCGGCGCGGGTGCGATCCAGCCGATGACGATGGTGATCGCGGGCGACCTCTACACACTGTCCGAACGGGCCAAGGTGCAGGGCTATCTGGCCAGCGTCTGGGCGATGTCCGCGGTGCTCGGCCCGCTGCTCGGCGGCGTCTTCGCCGAGTACGTCAGCTGGCGGTGGATCTTCCTGGTGAATCTGCCGCTCTCGGCGGTGGCGGGATGGATGCTGCTGCGCAGTTTCCGCGAGACCGCGCCGCGCACGCGCACCAGCGTCGACTACCTGGGCGCGGGCCTGCTGACCGTCGCGGCCGGATCGCTGATTCTCGGACTGCTCGAAGGTGGTCAGGCCTGGGCGTGGTCCTCGCCGATCAGTATCGGGATCTTCGCGGCCGGGTCGCTGGTCCTGGTGCTGTTCGTGCTCGTGGAACGCGCCGCGGAGAATCCCGTGCTGCCGCTGTGGGTCTTCACCCGGCGTGTGGTGATCGCGAGCAGCCTGGTGTCGGTGCTGGTCGGCGCGATCGTCCTCGGACTCACCTCCTATGTCCCGACCTTCACCCAGGGGGTCCTCGGCACCGGGGCGCTGGTGGCAGGTCTCACGGTCGGCGCGCTCACCCTCGGCTGGCCGCTGGCCGCGTCCCAGGCGGGAAAGGTGTACCTGCGTATCGGTTTCCGCGGCACCGCGCTCATCGGCAGCGGACTGGCCACCCTCGGCGCCGCGAGCACACTGCTGATCACCGAGGATTCCACGCTGGCGCAGGTCGCGGCGTCGTGTTTCCTGGTCGGCGCGGGTATGGGCATGGTCGCGACCCCCACCCTGATCGCCGCCCAGACCAGCGCCGAATGGGCCGAACGCGGTGTGGTGACCTCGGCCAACATGTTCGCCCGTTCGCTGGGCAGCGCCGTGGGCGTCGCGGTGTTCGGCGCGATGGTCAATTCCCGGATCGGCGACACCGACCACCCCGAGCCCGCGATCCTGGCCGAAGCGGTGCACCTGGTCTTCCTCGCGATCGCCGCGATGGCGGTGGTCATGGTCGCCGCGGCGGCGATGATGCCGGGCCGGGCGGTCGTCGATCCGGCGGCGGTGAAATAAGGCGCGGGTCCGATGACGTTGGGTCTTGATGTCATCCCACGACTAGGAGCCGCATTGCTTGACGTCCCGCTGTCAGTTCTGGATCTGGCGCCGGTGGAGGCCGGTCGTACCGCGGGCGAAGGGCTCGCGGCCACGACGGAGGTCGCGCAGCGCACCGAGGCGCTCGGATATCACCGCTTCTGGGTGGCCGAGCACCACAACATGCCCGGGATCGCGAGTTCGGCCCCGAGCGTGCTGCTGGCACATCTGGCCGCCGCCACCTCGACCATTCGTATCGGATCCGGCGGTGTGATGCTGCCCAATCACGCGCCGCTCGTTGTCGCCGAACAATTCGGAACACTGCACGCCCTGCATCCGGGCCGGGTCGATCTGGGCATCGGACGCGCGCCGGGTACGGATCAGGCGACGGCGCTCGCGCTGCGGCGCACCAGGGAGGGACTCAACGCCGATTCGTTCCCGCAGGAACTCGCGGCCCTGCTGCGCTACTTCCGCGGCACCGACTCCGCCGGAATCACCGCGACACCCGGACTCGGCGAGCAGCCCGATATCTGGCTGCTCGGCTCGAGCGGTTTCAGCGCGCAGGTGGCGGCGCTGCTCGGCCTGCCGTTCGCCTTCGCCCACCATTTCTCCGCCGCCAATACCGAACCGGCGCTGGCGCTGTATCGCGAGCAGTTCCGGCCCTCGGAACATCTGGACGAGCCGTACGCGATGGTCGCGGTCGCCGTGGTCTGCGCCGACACCGACGAGCGGGCCGAGGAATTGGCGCTGCCGCGCGACCTGGCATTCCTGCATCTGGCCGGTGGCAGGCCGCAGGCGCTGCCGACCCCGGAGGAGGCGGCGCGATATCCGCTCAGCGACCGGGAGCGGCAGTTCATCCTGTCGCGCCACGAAGGCCAGGCGCTCGGCTCACCCGAGACCGTGCGGCGCCAGCTCGGCGAACTGATGGAACGCACCGACGCCGACGAGCTGATGATCAACACGCTCGTCTACGACGTCGAGGATCGGGTGCGTTCCTTCGAACTCGTCAAGGAGAAGGTCGCCGCGTGATCGAGGTCGGCGTGATCGCGGGCCGCGCGATCGGGGCCCGCGTGCGTCGCCGACCGCCCGATTCGCGGTCAGCGCAGTCGGAATCCCTGTTTGAACAGGGATTCACGCAGCGTGTGCCGTCCGTTCAGGCTCGCCTCGGAGGCGAGCCTGGTCAGCACCCGATCGGTCCACGAATGCGAAAGTTCTTGTTCGGCATAGAATTGCGCGATCCGCCCCTCGTATTCGGTGACGTGATCGCGCTGCGTCTCGAGGCCGTAGGTCTCGTGGTGCAGCACCGCCTGCTGCGGCAGGCGCGGCTTGACCCTCGCGTCCTCGGCGGGATCGGGGTGACCGACCACGAGACCGAAGACCGCGAAAACATGTTCGGGCAGACCGATTTCGGCCGCGACGACCTCGGGCTTGTTGCGCAACGCCCCGATGTAGACGGTGCCGAGCCCGAGCGATTCCGCGGCGACGACGGCGTTCTGCGCGGCCAGCGCGGCATCGATGAAACCTACGTAGCTGGACTCGAGGTAGTCCGCGCCGTCGAGCGGGGCATCCCGGTCGCCCGCGAGCTGACGCAGCCGCGCGAAATCGGCGGTCCAGACCAGCAGTACCGGCGCTTGCAGAATATGTCGCTGATCACCCGCCACCGCCGCCAGGCGCGCTTTGCGTTCCTGATCGCGGACCGCCACGACACTCCACACCTGGAGATTGGACGAGGTGGGCGCCGACTGGGCCGCGGACACCAGCAGCCGCAGGGTGTCGTCGGAGACCGGATCGGGCAGATACCTGCGCACCGATCGGTGCTCGTGCAGAACCTGGAGGACCGGATTCCAGTGCGCGGGATCGGCCGGGGCGTCGCCCCGGTATCGCTGCGCGACGATGTGGGCGGGGGTCGGCACGGTCTGCGTCATGAATCGTCATCCTGGCCCGTGGAACACCGCGTGTCTGCGGTAAGCGTCACGCTGAACCGAACCCGATCACCCTGCCGTCGACCGTGAGCGACGGGTACTGTTGGTTAGGCATACCTAATTTATCGAACTTTCGGAGGCAATCTTGGCGCGACCCCGCACCACCCTCACCGTGCAACGCACCGAGTGGCTGACCCCGCATCTCATCCGGGTCCACCTCGGCGGACCGGGCTTCGCCGCGTTCCGTCCCAGCGAATTCACCGACTCCTACGTGAAATTCATCTTCGACCGCGACGGCGTCGAGGTGCTGCGCACCTATACCGTCCGCTCGGTCGATCCGGTCGCCGGACAGTTGGCCGCCGATTTCGTCTATCACGGCGGCGAGGGTGTCGCCGGCCCCTGGGCCGCGACGGCGGAACCGGGCCAGACCATCGATCTCTACGGACCGGGCGGAGCGTACTCGCCGCGCGCCGACGCCGACTGGCATCTGCTTGCGGGCGACGAGGCTGCGCTGCCCGCCATCGCCGCGGCGCTGGAGGCCATGGAGAGCTCCGCCGTCGGACGTGTCTTCGTCGAGGTCGGCGAGCCCGATGACGAACTTCCGCTGGTCAAGCCGGACGGCGTCGAACTCACCTGGCTGCATCGCGGCAGTCGCGAACCGGGCGAGGCGCTCGCCGAGGCGGTGCGCGCGGCGCCGTGGAACGACGGACAGGTCCAGGTCTTCATCCACGGCGAGGCGCAGGCTGTCATGCGGGATCTGCGCCGCTACATCCGACGCGAACGCAACGTCTCCGCCGAGTGGGCCAATTCGATCTCCGGCTACTGGCGACGCGGCCGCACCGAAGAAGGTTTCCGCGAATGGAAAGCCGCGCTCGCGACCGAGGAATCCGCGCCCGCCGCGAGTTGAGCATCTGCCGAGGCCGGGGCGGGATCCGCCCCCGCCGCGACGGGTTCGGCGGGGTCCTCGGCGCGGAAGCCCGGCAGGCGGCCGTGGACCGAGGGGATCATGAGCTGGATGAGCGGCCCGATCCCCAACGCGTAGACGACCGTCCCTATCCCGACGCTGCCGCCGAGTATCCAGCCGACGGACAGCACCGTCACCTCTATACCCGTGCGTATCAACCGAACCGAGAGACCCGTGCGGCGAACCAGACCCGTCATCAGTCCGTCGCGGGGCCCCGGTCCCATCCCCGCACCGATATAGAGCACCGTCGCGGCGGCATTGAGCACCACGGCCACGAGCATCGCGCCGAGCCGCACCGGCAGCTCGTGCCATTGCGGCAGCAGCCACAATCCGATGTCGACCGAGATCCCGATCACCACGACATTGCTGACGGTCCCGAGCCCCGGCCGCTGTCGCAGCGGGATCCAGGCCAGCAGCACGACCACTCCCGTGACCGCCGTCACCGCCCCGAAACTCAGCGGGACGTGCCCCGCGATCCCCTGGTGGAAGACGTCCCACGGATCCAGCCCGAGTCCGGCCCGCACCATCACAGCCATGGAGAACCCGTACAACCAGAGTCCGGAATACAGCGCGGCGAGCCGCCGAAACAACATCACTCCAGCCTGACGGCTACTGGCTCCCGAAAACAGGGCCACTCCCCGACTACTGGACCGACTCCCGACGAGGCGGCCGGGTATCCACCTCTACCATGAACGCATGGGCACCGATCGTGAGGTACTGCGCGCGACTTTCGACACCGCCGCAGCACATTACGGGGATGCGCGACCGGGCTATCCCGACGCGCTGTTCACCGACCTGATCGCCGCGACCGGGGTGACCCCCTCCGCCGCGCTGCTCGAAATCGGTTGCGGTCCGGGCACAGCCACCATCGCGCTGGCCGGAGCGGGTTTCGCGATCACGGCGGTCGAACTCGGTGCGGCGATGGCGGCGACGGCACGGCGACGGCTGGCCGAATTCCCTCGGGTCTCGGTGATCACCTCGGCGTTCGAGGAATGGGATCCGGGACGGGAGGTCGCGTTCGACCTGATCTACGCGGCCACCGCGTGGAAATGGGTCGACCCGACCGTGAAGTACGCACGTGCCGCCGCGCTGCTGCGCCCCGGCGGTCATCTCGCGGTATGGGCCGCCGATCATGCCTTTCCCGAAGGATTCGACCCGTTCTTCACCGAGATCCAGCGGGTCTACGACGAGATCGGCGAGAGTGTCCCCGCGTGGCCGCCGCCCCCGCCCGACGAGCGGATCGACACCACCGCGGACGAATTCGTCGACTCGGGCCGTTTCGAGGTGACCGCGTCACACCGCTACCTGTGGTCGATCGACTATTCGGCGGATTCCTATATCGCACTGCTCGACACCTTCTCCGGCCATATCGCGATGTCCCCGGTGAAGCGCGAGTACCTGTACCGCGAGATCCGCCGCCGCCTGGCCGAACGTCCGGACGACCGGCTGACCCGGCACTGGTCCGCGACGCTCACCGTCGGACGACGCCGCTGAGACAACACCGCCGAGACAACGCCGCGAGAACCGTCCTGACACCTCGCGCGACAGATCTCCCGGCTGCGATACGGACCGCCGCGAGGCCGGTAGCGTCGCGGTGATGAGCATCCTCGAGGTCGGCGTCGTCGGATACGGACTCGCCGGATCGGTTTTCCACGCGCCGCTGATCGCCGCGGAGCCGCGGACGCGGCTGGCGACCGTGGTCACCAGGTCGGCGCGGCGGGCCGAGCAGGCACGCCGGGATCATCCGGGCGTGCGCGTCGTACCGGACGTGGACGCGCTCTTCGAGGACATCGGCGCGCTGGATCTGCTCGTGATCGCGTCGCCGAACGACACCCACGCGCCGTTGGCGCAGCGCGCGCTGCGGGCCGGGGTCGCCGTCGTGGTGGACAAACCGTTCGCCGTGACCTCCGCCGAGGCCGAGGAGGTGCTCGCCGCCGCGCAATCGGCCGGTGTCGCGCTGTCGGTCTTCCAGAACCGGCGCTGGGACGGAGATTTCCTGACCGTCGGCGGCCTGATCGCTTCCGGGCGACTGGGCGAGGTACGACGATTCGAATCCCGGTTCGAGCGGTGGCGGCCGGTGTCCAAGGGTGGCTGGCGCGAGAGCGCGGCGCCCGAGCAGGGCGCCGGGCTGCTGTTCGATCTCGGCAGCCATCTCCTCGACCAGGCCTTCGCCCTGTTCGGTCCGGTGCACTCGGTGTACTGCGAACTCGACCGACGACGCGAGGGGATCCGGACCGACGACGACGTCTTCCTCGCGCTCACCCACGCCTGCGGGGTGCGCTCACACCTGTGGGCGAGCGCGGTCACACCGCTGCTCGGACCCCGATTCCGGGTGCTCGGTTCGACAGCGGGCTATCGCAGTTTCGGACTCGATCCGCAGGAGGAGGCATTGCGCGCGGGACGCCGTCCCGGTGACGAGGGTTGGGGCGCTGTCGAATCCGATCGGTGGGGGTCCTTCGGCGCGGAACCCGATCTCGCGCCCGAGCCCACCCTCCCCGGTGACTATCCCGCCTTCTACGCCGCGATGGCCGCCGCCGTACTCGACGGCACACCGGTCCCCGTCGACCCGTACGACGCGCTCGTCACCACTCGACTGCTCGAAGCCGCGCGGGAATCGGCGCAGACCGAGCGGATCGTGCGGGTCTGATCCCGCGCCACGCCCGACCCGCGGGCATATCCGCGCGATCGGCGACGGAACACCGCGGCAGACCGCATCCTGGAACATGGGCCCGAGCGGGCACGCGGTTCGGCGGATAGGGTGCGGCGGTGGACAGAGCGGAACTGGTCGATCGCGGCGCCTCCATCGCGGATCGGCTGACGACAACGCAAGTACCGCCACCGTGGTGGCTGGTGGTCGTGACCGGGTTGGTCGCCCTGGTCCTCGTGGCCTACGGGCCGCTGTGGCGGATCACGCGCAATGTGGTGACCATCGCGCACGAGGGCGGGCACGCCCTGATCGCGCTGCTCACCGGACGCCGCCTCGACAGCATCACCCTGCATTCGGACACCTCGGGTCTGACCGTCTCCAGCGGAAAACCCTACGGCCCGGGCATGATTCTCACCGCCATGGCGGGCTATCCCGCTCCCCCGCTGCTCGGCCTCGGTTTCGCGGCGCTGCTCGGCGCGGAGCGCATCACCTTGATGCTGTGGACCTCCATCGTGTTGCTCGCCGCGGTGCTGATCAAAGTGCGCAACATCTACGGCCTGTGCACCGTCTTCGCGCTCGGCGCGACGATTTTCGCGGTGTCGTGGTTCGGCACCGATACCGTGCAGGCCGCGGTCGCCTTCCTCGGCGCCTGGTTCCTGCTCCTCGCCGGGGCACGGCCGGTGATCGAATTGCAGCGCGGACGTTCCCGGCGACTGCGCAACACACCGCACAACGTCGGCTCCGACGCCGACCAATTGGCCGGGCTCACCCGCATTCCCGGCATCCTGTGGGTGCTGTTCTTCGGCGCGATCGCCGTCGCGGCACTGGTGGTCGGCGGCGGCCTGCTGCTCTCGGACGCGACCGGGGTGTGTATTCCGGTGGTGTCGGGTGAATCGTGCCGGCCCCCGACCTTGACGAGTGGCTAGCCCGCGCGCGCGGCCAGCGCGGCTATCACCGTCGGAACCAGTTCGGCCGGTGGACGTGTCGCGTCGACGGTAAGACCGCGCTCGTCGGCGGCGAGCGGTCGCAGGGTGTCGAGTTGGGAGTCCAGGAGTGTCGCGGGCATGAAATGACCACCGCGGGCACGTATTCGGCGTTCGAGTTCGGCGCGGTCGACATCGAGATGCACGAAGAAGGCGGGCGCCGCCGCGCGCAGGCGGTCCCGATACCCGCGCTCGAGCGCCGAACAGGCGACGACGCCGCCCGAGAGGCGATGCGCGGCCAGCCAGGCGGCGACGGCGTCGAGCCACGGAATCCGGTCGGCGGTGGTCAGCGCGACCCCCGCGGCCATCTTCTCGATATTCGCCGCCGGGTGGAAATCGTCGCCGTCGGCGTAGTCGATCCCGAGCGCGGCGGCCAGGCGCGGACCGACGGTCGACTTGCCCGACGCGGACACCCCCATCACGACGACGATCGGCGGCCTGCGTTCCCCGTGCTCAGTCACGCGCGTACAGGGTGCTCATCCAGATATGAGTGAGCACGTCGACCAACTGTTCCTCATCGTTCAACGGCGCGACGTCGATGGCCGCCAGATAGTGCAGACGTTCACCGAGCCAGGTCAGCGCGGTCGCGAGCGCCTTCGTGTCCGGAATATCGTCGCGCAGCACCCCGGCCGCGGCGTCGGCCTCCGATCTGGCCTCGGTCGTGGCCGTGAACGTACTCATCTGTTCCAGCCACAATTCGGCCAAACCCGGGTCGCTGCGCCAGTTCTCGACGATCGCGCGCAGGATGTGCGGGTGTTCGCGCCACAGCCGCGCACTCTCGGCGACCCCGTAGCGAATCGTGTTGCGCCGCTCACCTTCCGCCTCGTGTCCGAGTGACGGGTGTGCCGCGGCGTGTCCGCGCGCGACGGTCCGGCGCACGAGTTCGGCCAGTACCTCGTGTTTGCTCCCGAAGTGGAAATAGAAGGTGCCGCGAGCCACGTCGGCGCGGGTCAGGACGTCGGCCACGCTGAACTCGTTGAAGGACCGCTCGGCCAGCAACTCGCTGGTCGCGTCGAGAATATGCTGTCGCACCGATCTTCCCTGCCCCCGGCGCGGACGTCGCGGGGTCGATTCACCTGCGGTCACCATCGCGAAACCGTAGCAACAATTCCGAACATAGTGTCTATACATACATAGATTAATGCTGTCCGGAGGCCTCAGCTCGAGGCGCGCCGACCAGGGAGACGCACCATGAACACCAGCGGATTACGGCGCGCGTTCACCACCACCCGCGCCGTTCTCGCGGTCGTCCGAGACGACCAGTTCGACGCGCCGACGCCATGCGCTTCCTGGAACGTGGGCGCTCTGATCCGCCACGTGATCGACGCGGCGCGCGCGGCCCGCGACGCGATCGACGGCATCACCGATCGGGTCGCCGACACCGGCGAGGACCACACCATCGGCGACTATCTCGACGCGTACGACGACGGCATTCGAAAGACGCTGGCCGCCTTCGAAACTCTGCGCGCCGACACCTCGCTGTTCGGCGGCCGTCTCTCCGCGAGCGCGCTACTGGTCATGTCGACCCAGGACCAGTTCATCCACGGCTGGGATCTCGCTCGCGCGGTGGAACATTCGACGAATCTGGATCCGGAACTGGCCGACGGACTGCTCGCCCACGCCGGACCTGGGTGCTCGACGGTCACCGCGGCGCCGACGGCGTCGGCCTCTTCGGACCGGCGGTCCGGACATCCTCCGAGTACCCCGCCGATCGACTCGCCGCGTTCCTCGGACGTGAGATGTGACCGCGCGCCCGAGGCCGTGAGGTCACTGCATCCAGCCCCGTGCCACCATGATGTGTTCGGCGAGATCCTCGATCGTCATCATCTCGGGATGGCTGTAGTACATCAACTCGAAGCGGCGTTGGCGCCAGTGCGTCGGGTCCACGCGTCCCGAGTCGCTTGTGTCGCACAATGATTCGAGACGGCCGAGATCGAACGGTTCCTTTCCGCGCGCGTGGGCGTCGGCTTTCACCGCGGCCAGGCGTTCGGATCGCGTCGAATCCTGACGCTGCCATACATGCGCCGCGAAACGGCGCGCGTCATCGACGTCCACCGTCGCCCTCCTATCCGCTCACGCGACCGGGCCCGACCACCTTCGATGTCCATCCGTGCACAAGGCCACCGCTGGCGATTGTTCGCCCCGACATTTCCGATACGTACGCATCCCACCTGCACCCCTCGGCCGAACGTCGATCAGAGTAGCGCGGTTCCACTCCGCTATCCAGGGATCGCCGCCACCGTTCCCGCGACCACCGCTCACCCGACACCACCGCCTCATCCGGTGAAGAACAGGCCCGCCCCGCAGGCATCGCGCGCCGAGACGAAGAATCCGTCACCGGTCGGCTGGATCGGGATGCCGTGGTCCTCGACGATATCGCGCGCCTCGGCGGCGTCGGCGACGCGGATCGTCATGGCCGCGAGGTAGGAGTCGGCGGGAACCGGTTCGCCCGGCAGTACCTTCTCGGCATCGGCGGCCCGCACGAATTCCATGTGGACGGGACCGGTTCGGAGCAGCGTCAGCGGTCCCTCCTCGTACGGGGGCAGTTCGAGGATGTGCACGTAGCGGTCGACGATCGCGTCGAAGGCGTCCTCGCTCGCGACGATCAGAACCGCGCCGATCCCGCGCGCCCCGTTGTCGTGGACGAGAGAGCGCGGCCGGTGCACGTGGTCGCGCGTGCGATGTTGAGCGAGGCCGAGAAATCCCTCCGGTGTCGAGCGCGGGTCGATACGCACCGCCTTCGCCCGGACGGTGCGGACGCCGTCCTCGGTGTCGACATCGCGGGCCAGATCGAGCACCCCGGAGGTGCGCAACCCCGCCGCCGCCAACCGCTCGGCGGAGACGACGGCATCGGCTGTTTCCAGGTTCAACAGGCGCAGCCCCTCGTAGCGCTCGATCATGGCGCGGGTGTGCCACGGATCGGGAGCGGATTCGTCGACGATCCCGAGCAGTTCGATGGAGGAGTCACCGAACAGGACGCATCGGTCGACCGCGCGTCCAGGCACCGTCGGCTCACCGGGGCCCGCACCGAGCAGATGCCGCGAGTGCGGGCTCACGGTGAATCCGAGTTCGGTGTAGCGCCGTGCCAGCCCGTCGAGATCGCGAGTGACGATCCCGGCGTGGTGAAAACCCGATACTTCTGTCATGGCTGCGAGCCTGCGGCCGGGCGTCGTGCGCGTCACCGGAATATCGCCGCCACGCCGCAATCCGACACTGTCCTAGTCTGGAGCGGTGGATTCGGTCACCCTGGACGCCGTCGATCGTGGACTGCTGCACGCGCTCCAGGTCGACGGGCGCGCGCCGTTCAGCAGGATCGCGGAGGTTCTCGACGTCGCCGACCGGACGGTCGCGCGTCGTTTCGCTCGCCTGCGCGCGCACGGACTCGCCCGCGTCACCGGCGTTCCCGACAGCGGGCGGATCGGATACGCCGAATGGTTCCTCCGGATCCGCGTGCGTCCCGGCGGTGCCGCCGCCGTCGCCGGGGAACTGGCCCGCAGACCGGACACGGCGTGGGTGATCGTCCTGTCCGGTGGGAGCGAGGTGACCGCGATCCTGCGGGTCGACGGCCAACAGCCGCCGCCGGTGGCGTCGCTGAGTCGCGCGCCGCAGGTCGTCTCGCTCGACACCCAGCGACTGCTGCGCCACCTGACCGACAGACAGTGGCCGGGCCGGACCTCCGCGCTGACCCCGGATCAGATTCTCGCGCTGTCGACACCGCGATCGGAGGAATCGGGCCGGGTCGCGCTGACCGATCTCGACCGCCGTCTACTGCCCGCGCTGGCACGCGACGGCCGGACCGACTACCAGCACCTGGCCCGTGGGCTCGGCTGGTCCGATTCGGCGGTACGGCGGCGACTGGAAGAGTTGCGCCGCAACCGGGTTCTGCGCTTCGACGTCGAAGTCGATGCCGCCGTACTCGGGTTCCCGGTCCAAGCGGCGCTCTGGCTCGACGTCGCTCCCGCACACCTGCTCGCGGTGGGGCGCGCGCTCGCCACGCACCCGGAGATCGCGCACGCGTGCGCGACGACCGGATCGCACAGCATCGTCGCCGTCGCGGTGTGCCGGGATTCGGAGGGACTGTTCGGCTATCTCACCGAACGCATCGGCGCGATCGACGGGGTGCGGCACGTGGAGACCGCGCCGATCACCTCGATCGTCAAACGCGCGGCGCCCGTCTGAGCGACCGATCCGGGGCGCACGCACGAGCGTCACGGCGGGCTACCCACCGAGCCCGATCGTCGGCGAAAGCACCGAATATCTCCTGGTAGGAGCACGCCCGACGGCAATCGGAGGTAGGTCCTCCGCTTTTCGTGTACCGTCGAGTACGAGCTTGTCCCGTCGGCAGTTGTTGAATATCGGCACCGCCGGATCGGCGGCGCTACTGGTGGGAACATCGGCGGTCAGCAGCAGCCGATTCCGCGCCCCACGAATGTCGGGCGACCCGTTCACCCTCGGGGTCGCCTCGGGTGACCCCACGCCCGACGGCGTCGTGCTGTGGACCCGGCTCGCCCCCGATCCGTTCGCGCCGGGCGGTATGGGGATGAGGCCGGTGACCGTGGAATACGAGGTCGCCGAGGACGAGCGGTTCGCCCGGGTCGTGCGTCGCGGCGCGGCGGTGGCGACCAGGGAACTGGCCCACAGCGTGCACCCGGAGGTCGACGGATTGGCGCCGGATCGCTGGTACTACTACCGATTCCGCGCGGGTTCGGCGATCTCACCGGTCGGCCGGACACGAACCGCGCCCGCCTACGACAGTCACCCCGACCGACTACGTTTCGTGTTCGCGTCCTGTCATGCCTGGAGCGACGGCTACTACACCGGTTACGAGCACATCGCCGCCGAGGACATCGATCTGGTCGTGCACCTGGGCGATTACGTCTACGAGGACGCCGTATCCGGTCGGCGCACCGGCAGGACGGTCGAATCGCACCTGCGCCCGGAGGCCCGCGACCTGGCGGACTACCGGCTGCGCTACGCGCTGTCCAAGGTCGAGCAACCACTACAACGCGCCCACGCGCTGTTTCCGTGGCTGGTCACGATGGACGATCACGAGGTCGACGACAACTGGGCGGCGGGTTCCTCCGGGATCGATGCCGATATCGACATCCTCCCCGTGGTGTTCCGGGCGCGCCGCGCCGCCGCGTTCCGCACCATGTACGAACACCAGCCGCTACGCCTGGCGCAACGACCCTCGGGCACCCACATACATCTGCACCGTCGCTATCACTACGGCGATCTGGCCGACTTCACCATGCTCGACACCCGCCGGTACCGCACCCGGCAGAGCAGTCTCAACGGAGACATCACCACCGAACGCGAGGACCGCACCGCCGCCGACCGCACGATTCTGGGCGGCGCGCAACGGGACTGGCTCGTCGACGGATTCGCACGCTCTCGCGCCCGCTGGCAGATCATCGGCAACCAGGTGCCGCTGGGCCAGACCGATCACGACCCCGGACCGGCCACCGCCGTGTCCACCGACGCTTGGGACGGCTACGTCGCCGACCGCAACGCCCTGCTCGGCGCCGCCACCGACCGCGACGTCGGCAACCTCGTCGTCATCACCGGTGACCGGCACGAGAACTACGCCTGCGACCTGCGCCGCGACTACGCCGATCCCGACTCCCCCGTGGTCGGCACCGAATTCACCGGCACCTCGCTGACCAGTGGCGGTGACGGCGTCGACATCTACGACCACGGACGGCGTCTGCTCGACGCCAACCCGGACCTGAGATTCTTCAACGCCCAGCGCGGTTACGTCCGCGTCGAGGTCGACCGACAGCTGTGGCGCAACGACTTCCGGGTCGTGCCCTACGTCGAGAGACCCGGAGCGCCGGTCCACACCCGCGCGACCTACGTCGTGCGGGACGGAATTCCCGGAGTCGTCGAGGCGTGGCGACCCGACCACTCCACCGACCGGGATGCCGAGTGGCGCGCGACGGCGGAGCACCGTCCGCCCCCGCACGCCCGTCTACGACGAGGTGTGATCACATGGAACACACAAATACCGCGAATTCGCTGGAGGTTGTGTGTGTCGGAATCCATGAAATTGCGCATTTTCACCGAGCCGCAGCAGGGCGCGAACTACGATGCGCTGCTGACCGTGGCGAAGACCGCCGAGCAGTTGGAGTTCGACGCGTTCTTCCGTTCGGACCACTATCTCGCCATGGGCGACTCGGACGGGCTGCCGGGCCCCACCGACGCCTGGATCACCCTGGCCGGGCTCGCGCGCGATACCGAGCGCATCCGGCTCGGCACCCTGGTCACCGCCGCCACCTTCCGACTGCCCGGCCCGCTGGCCATCCAGGTCGCCCAGGTGGACCAGATGTCCGGCGGCCGGGTGGAACTCGGTCTCGGCAGCGGATGGTTCGCCGAGGAGCACGCCGCCTACGGCATCCCGTTCCCCGCCGACAAATTCGCCCGACTCGAGGAACAGCTGGCGATCATCACCGGGCTGTGGTCGACCAAACTCGGCGACACCTTCGATTTCGACGGCAAGTACTACCGGCTCGCCGATTCGCCCGCGCTGCCCAAACCGGCGCAGGATCCGATCCCCGTCGTCATCGGCGGCACCGGCACGACCCGCACCCCGGCGCTCGCGGCGGAATACGCGACCGAATTCAATATGCCGTTCTCGTCCGCCGAGGATTCGGCCCGGCAGTTCGAGCGGGTGCGGGCGGCCGCGCGGGCACGCGGACGCAGGCCCGAGGATCTGGTCTATTCGAACGCGCTCGTGGCGTGCGTCGGCGCGAACGACGCGGACGTGGCGCGGCGTGCCGAGGCGATCGGGCGCGACGTGGCGGAGTTGAAGGCCAACGGGCTGGCGGGCTCGCCCGCCGAAGTGGTCGACAGGATCGGCGCCTATGCCGCTGTCGGCACGAGCCGGATCTACCTGCAAATCCTCGATCTGCACGATCTCGCGCACCTGGAGCTCATCGCCTCCGAGGTGAGCTCACAGCTCTGAGCGACGGTCGATATGTCCGCGGATGACGCCTACCGCGGGCCGGGTGGGTAGCCTTTCGAATGTTCGGTCCGTTCGAAGGGAACAACGTTCGCGATGCAACCGCTTGGCATGGACGATCCGCGACGGATCGGTGACTACCGGCTGCTGGGCGTGCTCGGCTCCGGCGGGATGGGCCGGGTGTATCTCGGGCGCAACGCGGGCGGGCGCACGGTCGCGGTGAAGGTGATCCGGCCCGATCTCATCGGCGACGGCGAATTCCGGATGCGTTTCCGGCGCGAGGTGACCGCGGCGCGGCGGGTCGACGGGCGATTCACCGCGCCGGTGCTCGATGCCGACGTCGACGCGAATCCGCCGTGGCTGGCGACCGGCTACGTCGCGGGTTTCTCCCTCTCCGAAGCGGTAGAGCGGTTCGGCACCTTCACCGAGGACGCGGTGAAGGTGCTCGCGCGCGGCCTAGCCGAAGCTCTCGCCGCCATCCACGGCGCGGGGGTGGTGCACCGCGATCTGAAACCGTCGAATGTGCTGCTCGCGCTGGACGGTCCGAAGGTGATCGATTTCGGCATCGCGCGTGCCGTCGAGGACACCGCGCTCACCACGACCGGCAAGGTGATCGGTTCGCCGGGTTTCATGTGTCCGGAGCAGGTGACGGGCGAATCCGTGGTGCCCGCCAGCGACATATTCGCTCTCGGTGGGATTCTGGTGTTCGCGGCCACCGGACACGGCCCGTTCGGGACCGGCGACACGGTGCACATGCTGTGGCGGGTGGTCTACGAGGAGCCGCGACTCGACGCCGTCCCCGAACGCCTCAGACCGCTCATCGCGTCCTGCCTGTCCAAGGATGTCGCCGCACGGCCGACGCCCCGGCAACTGATGGAGCAACTCGACCTGCTCGGGGTCCCCCGGGACGGCGGATGGCTCCCGAGTCCGGTCGTACACGAGGTGAGCCGCCGCGCCGTGCAGCTGCTCGACCTGGACTCCGGCCCCCACGACCTGCCCCACGAGATCCGATCACACTCCCCCGCAACCGGTTCCGGGTCCTTCACACCGCCACCGACCGCACAGCCCCCGTACACGGGGCCCCCGCGACAGCACACGGGGTACGGCCCCGGAGGCGATCCCTCGGCCCCCGGTCGTCACGAACCCACCCGGCACAACACGCCGCCCCCGTCCCCGGTGTGGCAGACGCCGCAGGGCTCGACGCAGCCCGGATCGATGCCACAGCCGGGCAGATACGACGCCCAGTCCGCACCACCGCCGCCGACGAAGAACCGCACACGTGCCGCGCTGATCGCCGGACTCCTCGTCGTCGCGATCGCCGTCGCCTTCGGCGCCTTCTTCATCGGCACCCGGCTGCACAACGATTCGAAAGACAGTGCCGACAGCTCCGAGACCAGCACCGAGGAGTCCACCGACACCGAATCGACCGACATCACCGAACCGGAGTCGACCAGCGCCTCGTCGGATACACATGTACCGCAGGCTTTTCTCGGCAGCTGGCGCGGAACCGCGAAGGACGCCGTGTTCACCTTCGATATCGAAGTGGTCCTCGGTGAAGGCGGAATCGGTGACGAGGTCGGCGAGTCGGCGAACACCGGCAAGCTGGCGGGCGCGCGCTGTGTGCGCGCGGAAAGCCTCAATTCCGCGAACGAGACAGAGATAGTTCTGACTGCCCGATTGACCGAGAACGGCGGCGGCTGTCTCGACGACGGCTCCCAATCCACGCTGACGTTGCAGGCAGACGGCTCATTGTCCTATACGACATCCGGTCTCGCCGGCCCCATGACCGGAGTACTGCGCAAGGTCCAGTAGTTCATGAACCATCCGCTGCGGCACGCCTGGGCGCACCACGTCGCCCGGGCTTCAGGCCCTAGCGGTTGACCGACAACACGTGTCCGTCAAGCCGCCCACCTTGGCAGATCGTTATCGTCCCCTTCGGCGGATTGTATTGGGTGACAACCCTGCCACCGCCCGCGATACAGTACTCGGTGAGGGTCTGCGCCGCGGCGACACCCGTGGTCCCCACGATCACCGACGCCGCCGCACTCACGGACACCACGAAATAGAGCAACTTACGCATAGTGCAATCCCCTCCGTAACGGTTGAAGCAGATATCGTCCTCATACGTGATCACACGGAACAGATACCGCTAGCTCGACCTACACAGCAGACCGAACTCCCCTTGTGTACGCTGCCGAAAACGTCGGAATACACTCCCCCGCCAGCATCTACAACCTACCAAAAGCGTTCGTGGTACACAATATTCGCGCGATCGGAGACAGTGCAGCGCGGACTGCCGCCGCTACACGGCGTGCAACGCCGCATATGTCCGGCGCAGAACGGGCGGCATCGCGACACTGCTCGAGTGCCGAGTCCGAACTTCCCGCCTCCTTGGCATCGGTCGCACCCCCCGGGAGCGACACGTCATCGCTGACGTGCTCGGGGCCGTGATCTTCGATAGGCTCCTACGCGGCCGGACCGTGCGATCACTCGAGGTGTCCGGTCTCCGCGCATCGGCAACCCCGCATCACCCCGACGAGTGCACTCGGAGCCGCGATGACGAACGACCGCAACGCAATTCAGCTCGAATGTGGCGAACGGACGGTGGCCGTCGGGCTGCGGACGGGGATGCTCGTGGTGCTGGTCGCGGTGCTGGTGGCGCTCGGGTCTCCAGTCGTCGCGGCCGCACCGTTCGACCGGGCCTGCGGCTCCGCACTGGGGCGCGACGAGGTCGAGACGATCGTCGAGCTGTCCGATACCGACGCACTGCGCGGGTCGTCGATGGAGCGGCTCGAGCGGGCGGTGGAGAATCATCGGCGAATCGCCGAGATCTTCGTGCGCCATCGCGATCGGCGTGGTCGGTTCCCGTTGGGGCTCGACGCCGTGGAACGGGCGGCGGTGATGCCGCTTCAGCGTTCGTCCGGGGTTTTCGACGATCCGGAGTGGGCGCATCGGATCAGTCTGGAATTGCTTTCGCGGTTTCTCCGGAATGTGCACGCCGAATTCACCGGCGCGCCGGTGCAGGCGCAGTGGGCGCGCTATTTCGAGCTCACCCGGCAGTGCGAACTGCCGCCAGCGCAGGTCGCGATGGCGGGATACAACGCGCACCTGAGTGTCGATCTGTCGTATTCCGTTGCGGCCGTGCGTGGTACACCCGCGAACGCGGCGGACTATTTCCGTATCGTTGACGTCATCGCGCAGCAGGGACAACTGATCGTGGCGGAGACCGAGCGGGTGTACGGCGGGAATCTCGGTCCGCTGTGGCGGTTCTACTTTCTCGGTGAAGGACTCGATGCCGTATTCGGGGCCGGGGTGGGCAGCGGCGCGCTGCTCCGGCTCGCCGACGCGGGCGCGAACGTGGTGATCTTCGCCAACGGGCTCGCCCTGCAAGATCCCGTTCTCGCACCCGCCGCCGCAGCGGAGATCGACGCGCTGTGGCGGGCGGCCGATGCCGCGTTCGGTGTGCTCGCGGGGATCGGCGGCCTGTAGTCCGGCACGCACCGTCTGCGTCACCCGGCGAAGCCGTGTCGGTCGGCGATTTCGGCCGTGGCGCCCGGCGGCGTGATCGCGGAGACGGTCGGCAGCGTCGCGCGGACGCGACCGTGGACGGATATCGTCGGGAAAGGCAACCACGACGGGATCGAGGCGACCGAGATGACGAGCCGGGACCGGCGCGCGGACACGGTTTCCCCGCGAGCGACGCTTCCACCTGCGACGACCATCGGATCGGCGACGCGGCGACGGGTGGCGATCGCGATCGTCGGTCTCGCGGTCGCGCTCACGGGTTGTTCGGACACACCGACCGCGCCCGACACCACGACGGTGGTGAGCAGCACGGCCCCCAGCGCACCGTCGGGCATCCCCGATCTCGGGACGGGCGAGGAAATCGCCCGGGATATCGACGTGCCGTGGGGGCTGGCATTCCTGCCCGATGGCGCGGCACTGGTGGCCGAGCGCGATTCGGGCCGGATTCTGCGTATCGCGCCGGGGCGCGCGCCGGAAGAGGTCTATCGGGTTCCCGGGGTGGTCGCCCGGGGCGAGGGCGGACTGCTCGGGTTGGCGGTTTCCCCCGACTATGCCGAAAACCGTTATGTATACGCGTATTTCACCGCAGCGTACGACAATCGTATCGTCCGCTTCCGGCTCGACGGGACACCCGAACCGGTGTTCACGGGAATCGCGAAGGCGGGCAATCACAATGGCGGTCGCATCGCCTTCGGTCCCGACGGCATGCTCTACGTCGGCACCGGTGATGCCGGGCAGACCGCGCGCTCGCAGGACCGGGACAGCCCGAACGGGAAGATTCTGCGCCTGACTCCCGAAGGTGTTCCCGCACCGGACAATCCGATCGCTGGGTCACCGGTGTTCAGCCTGGGACACCGCAATGTGCAGGGCCTGGCCTGGGACCGGTCGGGACGTCTGTTCGCCGCGGAATTCGGACAGAACCGGCTCGACGAGATCAACCTGATCCGGCCCGGCGCGAACTACGGCTGGCCCGCGGTGGAGGGCGGGGGCGGCGGCGAACGGGGCTATGTCGACCCGGAACTGACCTGGTCGACCTCCGAGGCGTCTCCGTCGGGGATCGCCATCGCGGGCGACACCCTGTACGTCGCGGCGTTGCGCGGTGAACGGCTCTGGACCGCGACGATCACCGGCGACGGACTCGTCGACCCGCGCGACCTGTTACGGGACAGCTACGGACGCTTGCGGACGGTGAACGTCGCCCCGGACGGCGCGCTCTGGCTCATCACCTCGAATACCGATGGACGCGGCGATGTCCGCGAGGGAGACGACCGGATCCTGCGATTCCCGGCGCGATGATCAGCGCACGGCCCGACCGAACGGTGAGATGACCGTCGGCGCGATGGTCCGGAAGAGGCCGAGCACCTGCCGCACGAAATCTCCACGACGGCAACCGAACTCGCGAAGCGCGGGCCCGTGATCGTAGGCGACCACGATCGTGGCGCCGAAGAGGACCGTCGACCACGCCGACAGCGCCACCCATCGCACGGCTCGGGAACTCGTCGCGAAGTCCGCGCGCAGGCGTTGGCAGTGGAACGGGATGTGGCGTTTCTCCTCGCTGAGGATCAACGCGGCGACCTGCGTGGTCAGCGGATCGGACGTTCCGCCGCGCAGCAGGCGGTAGTACTGGAGTGCGACGACTTCCGCGACCATCAGCACCATCAACTCGAGCCGGAGACCGAGCGCCCTGCGCAGCCGGGTGAACACGATATCGGTCCAGTGATTCGCGATGGTCGGAGCGCCTGCCGAGCGGAGCAGCAGTCCCAGCAGACGGGCGTGATTGCGTTCCTCCGCGATGAACAGCTCTGCCGCCGCGGCGTATTCGGTGTCTCCCGCACGGCCCGCCTTGGCGATCAGATTCGCGCCGTCGCCGCTCTCACCGACCTGGAACCGTTGGATACTGCGGATCACCGCGGGATCCAGACGCGCGCCACGGGGCCAATCCGGGTCACCGACCGTGCCGCGCGCGATCGCCTTCGCCTCGAATTCCCGCGTCCACCGCGCGAAATCGACGGTCTCTCCCCTACCGAGCAACAAACTCTCCATGGGCGCAACCCTAGGAAGTCGATGTGCTTGGAACCTGGTCGAATTGTGGAGATCTCGAGCAGGCGGGCACGGACACGAGAACGGGCCGCCCACCGTCCATAGCGGCAAGCAGCCCGAATGTCGCGGCGTACTTCGCGAGGGTACTGCTCCTACTTGAGGGTGCTGCCCGCGTCCACCGTCATCTGCAAACCCGTGATGTAACGAGCCTCCTCCGACGCCAGGAACAACACCGCGTTACTGATATCGACCGGCTCCACCCACCCGATCGGCAACACATGCATGAACTGCGCCACCGGCAACATATCCTCCGGACCCGGCGACTCCAGATCAGGACGGAACAACTTCATCGTCCCCTCGTTCATGAACATCGGCGTATTCACATTCGTCGGATGCACCGAATTCACCCGAATCGAATGCTGACCCAACTCCACCGCGAACGTCTTCATCAACCCCACCACACCATGCTTGGCCGCGATGTAATGACCCGTATTCGGATACGCCTTGATACCACCCACCGAACTGGTCAGAATGATCGAACCACCCCTACCCGCCGACAACAGATGCGACACACCCACCTTCACCGACTTCCACACACCCGCCAGATTGATATCGATCATCGAAGACCAATCGGCCTCACTCAACTGATCCAACGTCTGACCACCATTACCGATACCGGCATTGGCCACGATGATATCGAGCCCACCCAACTCCTCGACACCACCGGCCACAGCAGCCGACAACGCGTCGAAATCACGCACATCGACCTGCGCGGTCACGACCCGACAACCCTGCGCCTTCACCAACTCCGCCGTCTCGGCCAAATCCTCCGGCGTCGACGACGGAATCAAATCCGTACCACTGACCGACGCACACACATCCACCGCGATGACATCCGCGCCCTCCTGCGCCAAACGCACCGCATGACTACGACCCTGACCACGCGCCGCACCCGTGATGAAGGCGACCTTGCCCTCTACCCGCCCACTCAAAGATCCACCTCGTTGGTCGCGGCTCGAACACGACGGTGTCCGATGTCCTGTCGCCGACAAATACTGATCGACTGCTCAGCAACTGTTGCACCGGCGACGCGACATTGTCAACGGCCTCCTCAGCGGCCGGATTCGGATTCCAGAACGGCCATCGCCGCGTTGTGTCCGGGAATACCACTGACTCCACCGCCGCGCACCGCGCCCGCGCCGCACAGCAGGATCTTCTCGTGTCCCGACGCCACACCCCAGCGGGCGGCGGCGTCGGCGGCGTCCTCGGTGCGGAAGGGAAACGCCAGATCCCGATGGAAGATGTGGCCGCCCGGCAGGCCGATATCGCGCTCCAGGTCGAGCGGGGATTTCGCTTCCAGGCAGGGGTTGCCGTCGGCATCGGTGGCGAGGCAATCGGTGATCGGTTCCGCGAGTACGGCATTCAACTGCGCCAGGGTGGCGTCGACCAGCGCGGACTTCGCGGCTTCCCGGTCGTCGGCGAAGAGACCGGCGGGGGTGTGCAGGCCGAACAGGGTCAGGGTGTGCATGCCGCGCGCGGCGGCGTCGCCGGTCAGGATCGAGGGATCGGTCAGTGTGTGGCAATAGATCTCCGAGGGCGGCGCGGACGGCAGGGCGCCGCTCGCGGCCTCGCGGTAGGCACGCTCGAGTTGTTCGTAGGATTCGGCGATGTGGAAGGTGCCCGCGAAGGCGTCGGCGGGATCGACCGCGGCGTCGCGCAGCCGAGGCAGCCGGTGCACCACCATATTGATCTTCAGTTGCGCGCCCTCGGGTTTGGTCGGCAGGGGTTCGCCGAGCAATCGTGACAGGTCGTAGGGCGAGGCATTGACCAGGACGTATCCCGCGCCCACCGTGCCGCCGACGTGGCGGACCTCGGAAGTGACACCGTCGGTGTCGATCCCGGTCACCTCGTGTCCGGTGACGATCTCCGCACCCGCCGTGCGCGCCGCCGAGGCCAGGGCGTCGGTGAGCGCGCCCATGCCGCCGACGGGCACATCCCAGTCGCCGGTTCCGCCACCGATGACGTGATACAGGAAACAGCGGTTCTGGCGCAGCGACGGGTCATGGGCGTGGGTGAACGTGCCGATCAGGGCATCGGTCAGTATTACGCCCCGCACGGTGTCGTCGGCGAAGCGGTCTTCGATGCTCTCGCCGAGAGGTCGTTCGAAGACGGCGTCCCAGGTGCGCCGGTCGTCGACCAGGCTCCGCAGACGTTCGCGGGACGGCAGCGGTTCGGTCAAGGTCGGGAAGACGCGTTGCGCGAGTCGTCCCATCGCGCCGTAGAACTCGTGCCACGAGTCGTAGTCGCGCGTCGTACCGGTGAGCCGCGCGAAACTCTCCCCGGTTCGCGCCGCCGAGCCCGTGTCGACCAGCAGGCCGCCGGTGTCGACGGGGGTGTAGGAGGAGATCCGGCGGCGGCGGGTCTCGAATCGCAGTCCGAGATCGTCCACGATCCGGCGCGGCAGCAGACTCACCAGGTAGGAGTACCGCGACACGCGCGCGTCGACTCCCGCGAAGGGACGTGCCGACACCGCGGCGCCACCGGTGTGATCCTGGCGTTCGAGCACCAGGACCGAACGGCCGGCGCGCGCGAGATAGGCCGCGGCGACCAGACCGTTGTGGCCGCCGCCGACCACCACCACGTCGTAGGCGGAACGTGTCGTTGTCATCGGTCCTCGATATCACGCGGCGCGCGCCGAGGTGAGCCGACGCGCCACGGCCCGGACGCCACGGCGGCGGGGGCTACCCCACCGTCCCGCAGAGGTACCGCGCGCGACGGCCGATCAGACCGAGCGCGTGTTCGTGGACCTCGCGCGCGTATTCCCACAGATTCGGCCAGTCGAGCAGGGCCACAGCGCAATTGGTCTTGGCGAAGGAGGCGTTGGTGAGATCCCAGTCGCCCGCGAGCGCGGTGTACTCGCAGGACCCGCAGGTTTCGAAGGGTTCGGCACCGTACATCCAGTCCTCTTCGTCCCAGCCGTCGAGCGGGGTACGGCAGCGCGGGCAGACCGGCGCGGTCGCCTTGTCCCAGGCACAGGCGAAATCGAAGCCGAGCATGGGGGTGATCAGATGCCGGTCCGGCACCTCGGTGGCCCGGCCGACATTGCGCACCGCCTCGGCCATCAGATCCGCCAGCGCGCCGTGATCGACCGGATGCCCGGGAACGATCAGGAAACCGTGCTCGGACTCGGCCGTGGACACCTCCCGGCACCCGAGGAAATAGCGCACCGTCTCGCGCACCCGTCGCACCGCGGCGGTGTCGGATTCGCCGAGTGCAAAGTAGTACTGCAAGAACACCGTGCTGAGCGTAGCAGTCGGCACCGACAATCGCTGACCGAACGAAAGCCACTGTCGGACAACACTACCCGTGGATGATGAGGCGATGCGAACTTGTCGGTGCCCTCCCGTAGGTTGATCACCATGATGAGGAACGGGAGGGAAGCGAATGGATTCGGATGAGCGCGAACGGGAGCGCGCGTCGGTGGTGCGGATGCTGCCCGCGGTCGCTCCGCGCAAACTCGCGAAGGTCCCCTTCGTGGAGCTTGCCGACGGGCGGTTGCAGGGTGTGGTGTCCAGCGGATCCGATATCGCACGGGTCTACGTCTCGTCGATCTCGGCACGCGACCACGGACTCAGTTGCAGTACCAACAACAATCGGCCGTGCGGCGGTCTGCGCGGATCGTATCCGTGCAAACATATCTCCGCGCTGGTCAGCGAGGCGATAGTGCAGTACGGCATCGACCAGGTCGCCCGGTATCTGCGGGTGGAGGTCCCCGAGGACGGCCATCTGATCGGTGCGCTGAACCCGGTGCACGAGCCCGCGCCCGCGGCGGTCGTCTTCAGCCGGTTCCTGCGCCACCTGGCCTACCTGGAATTCCCCGGCAGCACCGCGCCGATTCCGGAGTTGCAGTGGTTCCCGGCCACCACGGGGGTGACGCGCTGATGCTCGGTGTACAGATTGCCTCGCTGACCGAGATCCCCACCGGTGTGGCCGATGTCGTGGATATCGTCACCGGTATCGATACCGCGCTCGTCAACGGGTTCGGACGCCTCGGCGACCAGGACGCGGGCGCGCTGGCGGCGCTGGCGGCGGCGGTGAGCGGTTCGCCGCTCGGCCCCGCGGTCGCCGACGCGGTGGGCAAACTGGGTGCGGGCTCCATCGGGCCCGAGGACCTGTCCGCGGTGGCGGCGGGACGCGCCGCGCTGCTCGGCGCGGTCCACGACGCGCTGGCCGAGCGGTTCGACTCGGCGCTGGGGCGAACCCGATCCCCTTGGGACACCGCCGATCAGCTCACCCCGCCCGACGATCTCGTCCTCGGGTGCCGGTCCTGGTTGCAGGAGGTGGCGATCACGGGGTGGCGCGGGGTCGACCACGACCTGGTCGCCGCCGCCGATCGGACCGTCGAAGCGCTGTGGGCCCACCCCGCGCTGCGGCGTCTCGCCGTCCTGCTGGACGGATTCACCGCGGAGCTGCGCGCCGCGTGCCCCGTCGCCACCCTGGACACGCTGCCCACTCGGCGCTGGGCCGATCTGTGGACTCGGGCGCTGCTGTCGACCTGGCGTCGCACCGAGGCGCTGCCCGCGCGCACCGTCTCCGGGCGTCTGCTGATCCTCGGCGCCGATATCCACGAACACGGCACCGCCGTGCAAGCACAGGTCCACTGCGTGCTCGAAACCGGTGACGGGCCCGCCCGGCGCGTACGGGTGAGCGTCGGCGCGGCCAAGGTCGACACGATCGTCGGCCCGGCGATCTGGGAACTGCTCGGCGATCACCCGCAACTCCTGCGCGCGCTGGCCGAACACCGCAGCCTCGTGGTCGCCGATCTGCCGATCACCGCGGGCGGGGATCTGCTGTGGCACGACGACAGGGCCGCACTCGACGCCCCCGCCGATCCGTTCACCACCGCGCGTGTCGCGCTGGCGGAGGCGATCGGTCCCGCGGTGGCGCCGCTCGAACGCGATCCGGTCCATCTGTCCGAACCCGTTCTGCTGGAAGGCTATCGGGTCAAGGACGGGGCGGTGGAACTGGACGGCCACCGCCTGGCCCTCGACCTCGAGCTGCTGCCCGGCTGCGGACCGCTCACCCCGGCGATCGTGACGAGTTCCACGGCATGTGTCGGTCTGGTGCGCTGGGACGCGGGGCGCTGGATCCTGCGGCCGCTCGCGGTGCGGCGCACCGTCAAGGGCGCGGCCGTCGATGCGCACAACGGGGACTGGGCACTCGGTCCGACCGACCCGAAAGCGGTGAAGGCGCTGGCAAAATCCGGTGATTCGGTCGCGGTACTGCGGGAACGAGCGGGACGGTTGCTGCGGAAATGAACGATATCGGTCAATCCACGCACGAAACCCGGCGCCAGATTCTCTACTGGCGTCTGCTGGCCCGGATATTCGACAACGAGCCGCAGTCGACGCTCGAGTCGGCCAGCGTCGCGATCGTCGACGATCTCGGACTTCCCGCGGCACTGCTCGATCCCGGTATCGCGATCGACACCGTGCTACAGCGGTTTCCCGAGCTCACCGGGGATCTGGAAACGCTGCGCACCGAGATCACGCCGCGTCGGCACGGTTCCGCCGCCGAGGAGTCGTCCGCGCCCAGCGAGGAGATCCAGGAGCCCACGGGCAGCGACGAGCCGGAACCGGTGGCGACCGACGAGGTTCGCAATGCCGCGCTGATCTCGAAACTGCTGCTCAACGTGTTCGCCACGGGTTCGGGCAATGTCAGCGCGACCCAGCTCTCGGGCTGGCAGCGCGACGCGGGCTGGCTGCGCGGCGCCCTCGGCGCCGGTGCGGATCCCGAGATGCGCGCGGTACTCGCCGGTCTCGAGGGCGATCTGGTGGCCAGGATGCGGTTGCGCGAAGTGCTCGCCGACCCGCGACTGGCCGCGCAACTCACTCCGAGCATGTCGTTGATCGAGCAGTTGCTGCGAGACAAGGCCAATCTGTCCGGCGTCGCGCTCTCCAACGCCAAGGCGCTGATCCGCAAATTCGTCGATCAGGTGGCCGAGGTGCTGCGCACGCAGGTGCAGCAGAGTTCGGCGGGCACGATCGACCGCTCGGTGCCGCCGAAGCGGATCCTGCGCAATCTCGATGTGGATCGCACGATCTGGAAGAACCTGACCAACTGGAACCCGCAGGACGAACGTCTGTACGTGGACCGGCTGTTCTACCGCCAGACCGCGAAACGGACCGTGCCCGCGAAGATGATCGTGGTGGTCGACCAATCCGGGTCGATGGTCGACTCGATGGTCAACTGCACCATCCTGGCCTCGATCTTCGCCGGCCTGCCGAAGGTCGACGTGCACCTGATCGCCTACGACACCCGCGCCCTGGATCTGACACCGTGGGTGCACGATCCGTTCGAAGTGCTGCTGCGCACCAAACTAGGCGGCGGCAACGACGGGCCGGTCGCGATGGCGATGGCCCAGCCTAAGATCAGCGATCCGGCCAACACCGTGATGGTGTGGATCTCGGACTTCTACGAGTTCGACCGGTCGCAACCGCTGTTCGAGAGCATGCAGGCGGTGTACCGCAGCGGCGTCAAATTCATTCCCGTCGGATCGGTGAACAGCTCGGGCCACCAGAGCGTCAATCCCTGGTTCCGCGAGCGATTCAAGGCCATGGGCACCCCCGTGATCTCGGGCCGCATCCAGAAACTCGTCAACGAACTCAAGAACTTTCTCGACTAGGAGATCTCCCCACCATGACCGACACCGCTCTGCGCGCACCCGCCGAAGTCAAGTACGCCGAGGAATTGGACTGGCTGGAATCGATCGATGACGGACCGAAACCGTTCGCGTGGCGACTGAGCCCGAAAATGGTGCGGCTGTTCGTACTCGGCTCCGAGCGCGCCGACGGACTCGACCGCACGATCGACCAGAAATGGTTCGGCGACCGCAGTTTCGTGGAACGCAGCATCGTCACCCTGGCCTCGGACCGCGGTCTGCTGCTGATCGGCGACCCGGGCACCGGCAAGAGCTGGCTGGCCGAATTGCTCTCCGCCGCGATCAGCCGCAATTCGACCCTGGTCGTACAGGGCACCGCGGGCACCACCGAGGACCACATCAAGTACTCGTGGAACATCTCGATGGTCATCGCCAAGGGGCAGTCCAGGGAGTCGATGATCCCGTCCCCCATCATGACCGCGATGGAACAGGGCGTCATCGGCCGCTTCGAGGAATTGACGCGTTCGACCAGCGCTGTGCAGGACGCGTTGATCTCGATCCTGTCGGAGAAATACGTCTCCATCCCCGAACTGGACGACGACAATATCGTCTTCGCGCAGCCGGGATTCTCCATCATCGCCACCGCGAACAGTCGCGACCGGGGTGTGAACGATCTGTCGTCGGCGTTGAAGCGCCGCTTCAATTTCGTCCGCATCCCCGTGGTCACGAACAAGCGCAGCGAAGCCGAGATCGTGCGGTTCCGGACGGCGGAACTGCTGCGCCGTCATCAGATCGAATTGGAATTGCCGCCGACGCTGCTCGATATCCTGCTGGAGAGTTTCGCCGATCTGCGCGCGGCGTCCGCCGCGGCCGGAAGCGACGACGAGAAACTGGAATCGGCGCTGTCGACGGCCGAGCAGATCGGTGTGCTCGAGGACGCGATCCTGCACAGTCAGTTCTTCGGCGACACCACCCTCGGCGCGCACACCCTGGCCGGTTCGCTGGTCGGGTCGCTGGCCAGGCGCACACCCGAGGATCTCGCCATCCTGAACAAGTTCTGGCACGGCGTGGTCGAGCCGCGCAGCAAGGAAATCGGCGGCGACTGGTCGCAATTCCTCGAAGGCGGCCGTGACGCCATCGCGAGGCTCTCGTGAGCACGTTCTCTCCGCTGCGCGAGCAGCTCACCGAGGCCGCGACGCGATTCGCGGCCGAACCGGGGGTCGTCGCCGATATCCTCGCCGGCATCGTCGACGATGTCGACCGGGCGTTGCGCGAGGAGTTGGAGATCTTCCCGGTCTGCCATCACTCGCCCGCCTCGGCGCTGGCCATGGTGCGTCGGCTGCACGACAAGCAGCCCAAGGTCATCTACCTGGAGTTGTGTGAGGATCTGCGCCCGATCCTGGAGGAATTGCGCAACTGCACCCTGCCGGTCGCGTTGCAGGCCTGGGCCGGGGAGCCCGACGGCTTCCCGGCCACGTGGGCCCCGCTCTCGGTGGTCGCGCCGATCACCGAGGCCTCGGCCGAATACCAGGCCATCGCCTACGCGCTGAACACCCCGGGCGTCGAACTGGTGCTGGTCGACCGGTCGACCGACCACGTCTTCCAGTGGTCACCCACCACCGAGCGGGATCCGGCCGACGGCGGCGAGACCGAGGAAGCCCTGCACGGTGACGCGGTGGGGATCGAGATCGGTGATCTGCGACCGCATTTCGCCGAACTCGAGGAACATCTGCTGCACCACGGCAAGGTGCGGCACTGGTCGGAATGGTGGGATCAGTACGTCGAACAGCCGCTGGCAGGCGCCGATTACGACACCTACCGGCAGGTCATGGTGCTGATCGGCAGCCTGTTCCGTCGCCTGCGCCGTACCGGAACCGATCACGACGAGGACCGCGAACGCTATATGTGGACGCGGATGCGCGAGCATCTCGCGGCCACCGGATCCGATCCCGCACGGTGTCTCTACGTGTGCGGGGCGTTTCACGCGGCCAGTCACGTCGAACAATTCGGACTCGCCGCCGACGCGCCCTACGAGATCACCCCGCGCTCGGCGACCGTCTGGCAGTACGGGCTGATCCCGTCGAGCCATTCCGCGATCGAGGAACAGTTCGGGCTGGCGGCCGGTTCGGTGTCGATCGCCGCCGCCACTTGGGCCAAGGGGGTCCGGCGCGGCAAGTTGCGGCCGTTCGCGCTGAAAGGGCAGCAGACCGCGAAAGCCGCGTCGGCGCGCAAGACGAAGGCGATCGCACGGTCCGAGTCGCCAGCTGTCGCCGACCAGCTCTCCGGTTTCCTCTCCCGCCCACCGCGATTGGACGATCTGGACGAGTCCGAGTTGCTGGAGTGGTCGGTCGACATCGTGCGGCTCGCGCGGCGCAACGGCTACCTCGCCAGCACCGCCGACGCCATCGCGATCTTCGAGACCTCGATCCTGTTGGCGGGCATGCGCAATCGGGCGCGCCCGACACCGTACGACTTCCAGGACGCGGCGATCACCTGTATCGAGAAGGATCACGTCCCCGGTCGCCGTGACGTGCGCAGGCTGTGCGAGATCCTGCTCGGCGGCGACCGGATCGGACAGGTCGGCTACGCGGCGCTGCCGCCGCTCGCGCAGAACGTCTTCGATCGGCTGAAGCCGGTCGGTGTCGTACCGACCGATCGCGGGGTGCGCCGCACCCTGCTCGACCTGGAATCCGATCCGCTGCTGCGGCCGTGTTCGGATCTGCTGTGGATGCTGCGCAGGCTGCTGCCCGCGGGCGCGGCCCGGCCCATCATGGGCACGCGGGAACTCGGCGAACGCTCCATCCAGGAGAGCTGGGATCTCGCGCTCGGCAAGTACCAGCGCGATCTGGTGCAACTCGGGTACGAGGGCGTCACCATCGAACAGGTACTGGAGCAGCGCCTGCGCCGGACGGTCAACGATCCGGACGCGACGGCCGCCGGGGCGCTGGCCGCGGTGGAGGACGCACTGGTATACCTCGGCTCGGCGCGACTGGCCGACGAACTCGGCGCTCGCGCGGTCGAATTGCTCGCCGCGGAACGGTCGGTGGACGAAGCGCCCGAGGTGCTGCGCCGAATCCGGCTGCTGCTCAACTATTTCCGCTCGACAAGTGCCGGTCTGCCGCAATGGTGCGGCACCTTCGTCACCGCGGGCTACGCGCACTACTGCACCCTGCTCCCCACCGCGTTCACCGACGACGAGACCGGTGTCAGGCCCGTCGCCGCCATGCTCGGATTCCTGTTCGGCATGGAGAATCTGGCGCTGTCGCTCGGCTGCGATCACACCCAGTTGGAACTGGCCGTCCGCCAGTCCCATCCCGAGGCGCCCGCCAAGGTCGCGCTGCTGTGGGCCACTCGCCTGCAATTGGGTCTGCTCACCCAGGCCGAACTGCGCGCCCGCTGCGACGACATGCTCGCGAATCCGCTCGTCGTCCCAGCGTTCCCGCAGTACCTCAGCGGATTCGTCCAGGCCATGGACCCGGTGCCGACGCTGAAACCCTTCATCGTCGAGTTGCTGTCCAAGGCATTCGGTCGTCTACCGGATTCGGTGCTGCTGCCCTGGCTGCCGAAACTGATCACCACCCTGCGCGGTCAGGCCGCCGAACTGATTCCCGCCCTGACCAGGGAAGCGGGCCGCACCTTCCCCGGCGAACGCGGTGCCGTCGAATCCTGGACACCGCCGTGGGCGAAGACCGCGTCCGTCGCCCCGGCCGCCGTGGTCGTCGCCTCGGGCGGCCCGGCGGGCGATCTGCTGCGTGCGCATCCCAGCGCCTGCGACGCCCTCGCCGGGCTTCTCGGGCACGAGGACGGATGGCAGGAACTCACACCCGGCCCGAACCGCTCGGTCACGGCATTGCTGGAACGGCACCCGCGGGCGGCGGCAGCGTTGGCGGCGATGCTCCCGGGTGAGGCGTCGGCTGCCGGATTGTCGGTGGCCACTGCCGCGAGCTGATCCGTCCTTTCGCGCGTGGGGCCGTTCGGACGTCGCCTGCCGGATTGTCGGTAGCGTCTGCCGCGGTTGATCCACCCCTCGCGCGTGAGCCCGTTCGGTGGAAGGCGCTCCGGCCGCGCATATACGATTGGTTCGCCGCAGGTCGGGGCAGCGCGGATACGGTGACGCTGTCGTGCCGGGTTGCCGGACGGACCGCGTCGGGAGGAGTTCGGCATGGCTGATGTACGGGCGCAATTCGGCGTGCTCGGGCCGGTGGAACTCACCATCGATGGGGAGGTCCGGGCGACCGGGGGGCCGAAACAGCGCGCGGCACTGGCCTATCTGGTGATCAACGCGAACCGTCCGGTGTCGGTGGACGCGCTCGCGCACGCGGTGTGGGAGGAGAATCCGCCGCCGGATGTGCGGGTCGGCCTGCACACCATCGTGTCGAATCTGCGGAAACCGTTTCGCGACGCGGGTATCGACGCTCGCTCGGTCCTCTCGCAGGTCGGTGGAGGTTATCGCCTCTCGGTGGCCGACGACGGATGCGACGTCCACCGGTTCCGGGCACGTAAGGAAGCCGGTGTCCGGGCGCTGGCGGCGGGCCGTTTCCGGGCGGCGAGCGAATCGCTGTCCAGCGCGCTGGGGCAGTGGCGCGGGGCGGTGCTGGGGGATCTGCGCGGACTCGCCTTCGCCGACGCCTACGCCGCCGCGTTGGAGGACGACCGGATGAGCGTGATCGAGGCCCGCGCCGAAGCCGATATCGCGCAGGGCCGCGCGAGCGCGGTGGTCTCGGAACTCTCGCACCTGGTGGGGGCGCACCCGCTGCGAGAACCGTTGTGGCAGCAGCTGATCACCGCGCTCTACATCGACGGCAGGCAGTCCGACGCGCTGGACGCCGTCCGGCGGTTGCGCACGACGCTGGCCGACGAACTCGGCATCGATCCCAGCCCGCCCCTGCGGGAACTCGAGGAACGCATCCTGCGTCAGGAACCGCTGACCGCACACGCGGCGGGCACCGCGTCGGCGACCCGAATGACCACGATCGTCGACCAGAAACCGGGTGACCATCTCGCGGTGCTCCGCGACGACGCGGGCAACGACTACCCGGTCCGTGAACGTTTCACCAGGATCGGGCGGCTGCGGGACAACGACATCGCCCTGGACGACGGCAGGGTCAGCCGCCATCACGCGGTGGTCGTCGACACGGGTCTGGCCTACGTCGTCAAGGACCTGCTGTCCTCCAACGGCGTTTTCGTCGACGGTGTCCGCGTGATCGACAGCATGGCGCTCGTCGACGGGGCCGTCCTCCGGATCGGTGACAGCGAACTGGTGTTCGCACTGGTACCGCGCGCGCCGATGAGGCCACCGGGCGTCTAGGTTCGTGACGGCCCGCTAGCCGAATCCGCGCTGGAACCAGGCGAGCAGGTCCGGCTCGGTCCTCGGCCCGTTCTCGGGATTGTCCTCGGACAGCGCGCACACCCCCACCATCATCGCGTGTTCGTCGTGTGCTCCGACCAGGCAGGTCCGGGCACCGGTTGCCGGGGGGCCGTCGACGTAACAGAAGATTCGGCCGACCGGGGCGGAGTCGGCGCGCCATACGCTGTCGGGGCCGGGTCCGCCGCCGCAGGCATGGCCAGCCAACTGGTTCAGGACGCCCTGATACATCCGCGTCGTGGACGCGCGATCCGGGAAGCCGAGGAACTGCGCCGAGGGAGATCCGAGCGGCGCACCGCACGCGACGGTGGCGTTCATCAGACCGACCGGAGGAGCGAGATGGCGGCAGGTGGCCGACGTATAGGGCGGTCCGACCCGGTCAAGCAGCGCGAGATCGGCGTCGGTGAACACATCTGGATCCGTTGCCGCGTCCCCGGTTCGGAATTGGAGCAGGCCCGCGCGTGCGGCGTAGTCGCGCAACGGCGTCGCGGCCCGATCGGGCCAGAAATAGTACGCGAGAGACAGTTCGGACTCGTTGGTCAGCGCCAGACCGGGTTTGGGCACCGACGGATCGTCGACGATATTGGTGAGGCAGGTTCGACGGCCGACTTCCTTGCCGTCGACCGGTGACGGAGCGTCACGCCCCGGCGGATCTACCGGGCAGGCGGTCGCGGCGAATCCGTCGAGGACAACCTCGCGGTAGTACTCGCGCAGCGCGTCGAGATCGCGGAATCGCAGGAAACGGGCGGTCGGCGCCGACACCGCCGGATTCGCGTCGCAGAAGACCACGGCGGTGGTCGTGGTGTCTGGGTCGAGATGCGCGCAGGTGGCGCGGCGATACCCGGCCCCCGGCAGGGCCGCGAGCAGATCGAGATCCGGTCCGCGCAGTGCCGTGCCGTCGGCGACGGCGGTGCCGCCGTCATCGCGACCGACCATCGACCAGGTACCGAGAAGTGTTGCGGCGATGAGGATTACCGCCGCGGTTACCGCGATGACGGGCCGTCTCCCCCGGAACCCGTCCCATCGCGACACATCGACGCGACCATCGCCGCCGCCGGTTTCGTCGGCGGCCCCGCCGACCTCTACGTCCGAGCCTGCGCCGTGCACGGGCGTGCCCGTGGGCGGTCCGGAATCGTCACCTGATCCCGCCCCCCGCTTCGGTGCCGAACCCGAATCCTGCGTCGGGGTGTGGCCCGGTGCAGAGGACGGTGGCGCGGCAGAGGCAGAGGCTGATTCCGACGATGCCGCCGGTGACGCTCCCGAGGCAGGCGATGCATTGTCACCAGAACCGGACCCGGTGCCCACACCGTGGCCGGACTGGGACGTCACTCCCCCATCCTCACCGAGTCCCGACACGCCTCGACCACCGTGGCCCACGGCTCCCGATCGCCCACCCTGACCGCCTCGCGCGCTGTGCCCGGATGCGTGCGTATCCGCTTCACCGCGCACGGTCTGCGACGACGTCTCATTACCGTCATCCGCGTGCGAAATCGCCTCGTCCGGGCTGGGACTCGGTGACTCATCGGCCGACCCGGCACCACCTGGATCCCACGCCCGACGCGCGCCCTTGTCCGACTCCGACCTCCCGACCGCACCCCTGTCGGACTCCGATCTCTCGGCCGACCGGGGCATCGACCCCGACGAGTACCGCCCCGGGGGCTGCGCGCGTTCGGTCGCCACCGGTCCGCTCACCGCGCCGCCCCTGGTCGGTTCCTCATCCACTTGCGCGGCGGTCGCGGTCCGCAGCGCGGCCTCGGCCGCGTCGGCCAGCTCACCCGCCGTGGCGTGACGATCCGAGGGATTCTTCGCCATTCCTCGGCCGATGACGGCGTCGAAACCGAGGGGTACGTCGCGGCGGATCATGCTCGGTCGTGGCGGGGGTTCGCCGAGGTGGGCGCGCATGACGGCGGCGTCGGTGCCGACCGGGAACGGGCGTGCCCCGGTGAGGCATTCGTAGAGCACGCAGGCGAGCGCGTAGACGTCGGCGCCTCGGGTGACCACGCGCGAGGTGAACCGTTCCGGGGCCATGTAGTGGAACGAGCCGACCGCGGCGCCGTCGGAGGTCAGTCCGGTGTCGGCGCTGGAATGCGCGATGCCGAAATCGACCAGGTAGGCGAAACCGCGTGTGGTGGTGAGGATGTTGTCGGGTTTGACGTCGCGGTGCACCAGTCCGTCGGCGTGCGCGGCGTCGAGCGCGGCGGCGATCTGCCCGATCAGGCCGACCGCGCGCGCGGGTGCCAGCGGCGCTTCGGCGCGCAGCACGGCGCGCAGATTGTCACCTTCGACCAGACGCATATCGATGAACAGGTGACCGTCGATCTCGCCGTAGTCGTGGATCGGGATGACGTGCGGTTCCTTGAGTCTGGCCGCGCTGTGGGATTCGCGGCGGAACCGCTCGCGGTAGATCGGGTCGTCGGCGAGTTGCTCGGGCAGCACCTTGATCGCGACGACCCGGTCGCGTTCGGTGTCGTACGCCTCGTAGACCTCGCCCATGCCACCGCGGCCGATCAGGCGATCCAATCGGTACGGGCCGAACCGTGATCCCACCGTGAGCGGCGGCTGCTCGGCCGTCATCTACCCCTCCGCGTGACAGGAACCACCCGTGCGTGCCGATCAACTGTAGAGCGCGCGGACACGTTCCGCAGACGTACCGACGTGCGGTGATCGGCTCTCATCGGTCGCGGCGTCGCACGCGAATCACACGACCAGGCAGGAGGTGCCGATGGGCATGCCGACCCCGACGTAGACGCTCACGCCGGGAACCTGACCGTCCTGCGGCGCCTGCACGGCGGTGAGGGTGTGCGGGCCGCGCGAGGTGGGAATCCAGGTCGCGAGCGCGACGCCGCCGGTCGGTGCGATGGTGGCGAGCGGAATTCCGTTGTCGTAGAGCGAGACCGGGGTGACGGCGTCGGTGAGGACGGCCTCGATCGTGTAGGAGCAGCCGGTGCCGTAATTGGTGAGCGGCCCGTAGTTGATATCGGGAAGTACCCCGATCCTGGTCACGGTGGCGGCGGCGTGCGGCGGCTGGAGCAATCCGCCGAGGACGCAGGCGAGGGCCGCGACACCGGTGACCGAGGCACGAAGGACCGGCGATCGGTAGTCGATCCCGGCTCGGTCGGTGCGGTGGCCCCTCGTGCGGTGGTCCCTCATGCGGTCCTCGTTCCGCGCCGCCCGTTTCCGCGCGGCGCACGCCGTGGTCCGCGCGCTACCGGCAGTCGATCGCACGCGAATCGTCCAGCAAGCCCTGTCCGGGGATAGGACATCCCCGCCCCGATCGTATCGGTTCGGGGCGGGTGCGGACCACGGGTCGCGCGGTGAGTCCGCGCCGGAAACTCAGCCCACCAGCACCGACAGCGTCTCGGCCACGCAGGCGGGCTTGGCGCCGCCCTCGATCTCGACGGTGACCCTGGCCGCCAACTGGGTGCCTGCCGGTGTGGTGGTCAGGCCGACCAGTTCCACGCTCGCGCGCACCCGGCTACCGACCGGCACCACGGAGACGAACCGCACCTTGTTGGAGCCGTAGTTGACCGCCATCTTCAGCCCGTCGACCCGATAGACCTGGGAGACCAGCATCGGAAGCAGCGACAACGTCAGATAGCCGTGCGCGATGGTGGTGCCGAACGGACCGCTCGCGGCCCGCTCCGGATCCACGTGGATCCACTGGTGGTCACCGGTCGCCTCGGCGAACAGATCGATCTGCTTCTGCGTGACGGTGTGCCATTCGCTGTAGCCGACATGGGTGTCGATCGCCGACTCGAGTTCGGCGATTCCGTTGAACGTACGCATTGTGTCTGGTTCCCCTGTATCAGTCGGTCGGTCCACCGGCGACATAGAGGACCTGTCCGGAAACGAATCCGGCGCCCTCGCTGACGAGGTAGGAGACGGCGTTGGCGATATCGGACGGCTGGCCGATGCGGGCCACCGGGATCTGCTGCACCAGACCGTCACGGAACTGCTCGAAGGTCACACCGAGTCGTTCGGCGGTCGCGTGGGTCATATCGGTCTCGATGAAACCGGGCGCGATGGCGTTGGCCGTCACGCCGAATTTGCCCAGTTCGATCGCCAGCGTCTTGGTGAAGCCCTGCAGGCCCGCCTTGGCCGCGGAGTAGTTGACCTGACCGCGATTGCCGAGCGCCGAGGTGCTCGACAGGTTGACCACGCGGCCCCATTTGGCCTCGGTCATGTATTTCTGCGTCGCCCGCGTCATCAGGAAGGAACCGCGCAGGTGCACGCCCATCACCGCGTCCCAGTCGGCGACGCTCATCTTGAACAGCAGGTTGTCCCTGGTGATGCCCGCATTGTTCACCAGTACGGTCGGTGCGCCGAGTTCGTCGGCGACGCGCTGGACCGCCGCGTCGACCGACGCCTCGTCGGAAACGTCGACGCCGACCGCGAGCGCCCGGCCGCCGGCCGCTTCGATATCGGCGACGACGGGTTTACCCGCCGCCTCCGCAAGATCGAGGATCGCGACGGCGAATCCGTCCTCGGCGAGTTTGCGGGCGGTGGCCGCGCCGATTCCGCGCGCGGCGCCGGTGACGATGGCGGTTCGGGTGTCACTCATGGAGACTCCTGGGGTCGAAGGGGGTCGAGACGACACTTCATAAAATACATCTTCATTTGGGCGTCTCTAACTGGCCGGTGGGTGTCGGACCGGAAAACTACCCGCACGTAGGTTCGATACACAGCAATTCAGCTGTACTATTCTCGCGGTGAGCACCTCCCAGCGGCATCCGTCCACACGTTCTCCCGGACGGCCGGCCTCCGCCACGCGGGAGCAGGTCCTCGACCTGACCCGCCGTTCGTTCCTCGCGGGCGAACGGGTGGACGTCCAAGCCATCGCGGCCGAACTCGGACTCAGTCGCGCCTCCATCTATCGCTGGTTCGGTTCCCGCGACGGACTGCTCGGCGCCATGCTGGTCGACGAACACCAGCGCATGCTCGACCGAGCCGACGTCAAACGGCGCACCCGCGGCGCGGCACGAGTGCTCGAAGTCTACGGCCGCCTCGTCCGGTGGGAATCGGATAACGAACCGTTCCGGCGGTACTTCGAACACGAACCCATGTCCGGCCTGCGCATCCTCACCGCGAGCGACGGTCCGGTGCAGCCGAAGATCGTTGCCGCGATAGAGGATTTGATCGGCAGGGCGATGACCGAGGACGGCTACCAGCCGTCGCTGGAGCCGTCCCTGCTCGCCTACTCGCTGGTCCGGCTCGGCGAGGCGTTCCTCTACAACGATCGCGCGGCAGGCATCCGCGGCGATGTCGATCGCCTGCGTCAGGTCGTCACGGTGCTGCTCGGCGTCACGCCGCTGGAGTGAGCGGAGTCAGGCGCGGGCCCGTTCCCGCGCCAGGGCACGATCGCGCTGCTCCTCGAAACGGGGCACGGCGACCCGCTCGAGATGGTCGAGATAGGCGGCGAGCCCGTCGCGCACCCGTTCGCCGCGCGCTCCGAAATCGCCGCGCTCGAAGATATTCCACTGCCTGAGCACCGGCCACAACACCTCTTCCAGATGCTGGCGCAGGTCGTACACGCCGTGTTTGGCCATCAGCACACCGTGGCGACGGAAATCGGGCATGCCTGCCCCCGGCATCCGGAAATTCTGGACGACCCGGTCGATCGCCTCGACGGCCTGATCCGGCGCGAGGTCGAGTGCCGCGCCGCACACGGTGCGGTAGAAGATCATGTGCAGGTTCTCGTCGGCGGCGATGCGCTGCAACATGCGGTCGGCGATCGGGTCCTCGCAGACGCGGCCGGTATTGCGGTGCGCGACCCGCGTCGCCAGTTCCTGGAACGAGACGTAGGCGACCGAATGCAGGAATCCGGCGCCGCTGTCGACCTCGACGTCGGTGGCGCCCGAGGCGAATCCGTCGGTCATATGCGCCATCCTGGCCCGTTCCAGCGCCACCGGGTCGACGCCCCGGGTCACCACCAGGTAGTCGCGGATGACGATGCTGTGGCGCATCTCCTCGGCGGTCCAGCGCCCGACCCAGGTGCCCCACGCCCCGTCCCTGGAGAAATTCCGCGAGATCTCCCGGTGATAGGAGGGCAGATTGTCCTCGGTGAGCAGATTGGTCACCATGGCGGCCTTGGCGACCTCACCGAGCGCGGATTGTTCCGGCTCCCAGTCCGTTCCGCCGAGCAGCGCGAAATTCCGCCCCGCGTCCCACGGCACGTAGTCGTGCGGTTGCCAGTCCTTGGCCAGCGCCAGATGCCGGTCAACGCAGGTCTCGGCGACCGGCTCCAACTCGCTGAGAATCTCACGCTGGGTCAGATCTCGTGCCAACGGATATCCCGCCTCTCTGTGACGTTCGGGGATTCGGCCGCGACGACCGGCCACCATGGCATCAGGACGGGCGTCGTCGCGATCAGGGCCGAAAGTCACCGGCGAACAGGACCAAGGACGTCACATGCGCGTCCCGTCGTCATCGAGACGGCCTGCGCCGGTCCGGTTCCCCGAGCGGTTCAGACCGCCGGGTCGATGATCAGCACGATGAGTTTTCTCGGCGCGGTGAGGACGCCCACCTCCCCGGACCGCGGATCGGCGGTGGCGGCGGGCCCGCCGAACCAGGTGATCGGGCGGCGATGGTCGAGCCGGTCGATCACCTCGGGCAGGGTCGCGCCGATCTGCTCGACCCGGACCACACACACGTGACATTCGGGCGCGAGGGTCGGTGCGCGCCGCCCCTGCCCCGCACTGCCGTCGAGGACGATGATCCCCGCGTCGGCCACCGCCGCGGCGCAGGTGGTGACGACCGCGTCGGCGCCGGACAGTTCCTCCTGGGGCAGGAACGGGCTGTCATCGATGACGCGGTGTCCGGTCGCGGACGACCACCGTGACAGCCAGTATTCGGGCAGCCCCTGCGGCGCCACCACCGATTTCACCCCGTGCGTCGCGAGGATATCGCACACCATATTCGGGATATCGGGCTCGATCAGGTGATACACCTGTCCGCCGTAGCGTTCGACGCGGTCGGAGAACAGGTCGGCCAGGGCGGTACGGTCGCCGTAGGTGGTGTCCGACGGGTGCCGCTGATGGGCCCGTGACATCGGCACGAGCCGTTCGTCATCGGGAAGATCGTGCAGCGCTTCCAGCAGACGGCGCAGCAGATCCTCGCGCGGATTCAACTCCGCCCGCCGTTCGCCTCGTCGCGAACGGCACCGCTTGTTCTACCCAATGCACAACTCCCCGAGCGATTTCCGTAGCGCCCGCCGGTTGCTCCACGATGGCATCGCGATGCCGGCGCACGACCCATCCGCGTCATCCGACCGACACACCGGGCGGTCTAGACCGACTTCTCGACCGGGTGCCCGCCGCCACCGTGCACGGCGGCGAGTTCCAGGCCGGTGTCGTCGGCGTCGACGTGGACGGTGTCACCGGAGGACAGCGCGCCGTCGAGCAACAGCCTCGACAATTTGTTGTCCAACTCCTTCTGCACGGTACGCCGAAGTGGGCGCGCGCCGAATTCCGGCTGGTAGCCGTGCTCGGCCAGCCAGTCCACGGCGGGTTCGGTGACGTCGAGTTCGATGTCCTGGGCGTGCAGCAGCCGTCGGGTGCCGTCGAGCACCAGATCGACGATGTGGTGGATCTGCTCCTGATCGAGGCGATGGAAGATGATGGTGTCGTCGATCCGGTTCAGGAATTCGGGGCGGAACCGCGTGCGCAGACGCTGGGTCAACTGCTCTTCGATCGCGCCGGGATCGGACGCGGACAGGATGAGATCGGAACCGATATTGCTGGTCAGTATGACGATCGTATTCTTGAAATCGACTGTGCGACCTCGAGAATCGGTGACCCGTCCGTCATCGAGCAGTTGCAGCAGCACATTGAACACATCCGGGTGCGCCTTCTCGATCTCGTCGAACAGGATCACCGAATACGGCCTGCGGCGCACCGCGTCGGTGAGCTGGGCGGCATCGTCGTAGCCGATATATCCGGGAGGCGCGCCCACCAGACGCGACACGGTGTGCTTCTCCTGGAATTCGCTCATATCGAATCGGATCAGCCGGTCCTCGTCGCCGAAGACGGCCTCGGCCAGCGCCTTCGCGAGCTCGGTCTTGCCGACACCGGTGGGTCCGAGGAACAGGAACGAGCCGATCGGGCGGTTCGGATCCTTCATCCCGGCCCGCGCGCGCCGCACCGCCTCGGCGACCGCGACGATCGCCTCGTCCTGCCCGACCACGCGTTTGTGCAGCGCGTCCTCGAGTCCGAGCAGGCGCTGACGTTCCTCGACGGTGAGATCCGCGACCGGTATGCCGGTGTGGCGTGACACCACCTCGGCGATATCGGTGACCGTCACCTCCGGCATCTCCCCCGCGCCGACGTCGGCGAGTGCCCCTTCCGCGTCGGCGATCTCGGTCTTCAGCGCGTTGGCCTTCTCGTAGTCCTCGGCCGCCACCGCGGCGTCCTTCTCCCGGTGCAGCCGTGCCAGTTCCTCCTCCGCCGAGCGCAGGTCCGGATCGGGGGTCCTGATCCGCAACCGGACCCGCGCGCCGGCCTGATCCATCAGATCGATGGCCTTGTCCGGCATGAAGCGGTCGGCGATGTAGCGATCCGACAGTTCGGCGGCGGCGACCAGCGCCTCGTCGGTGAAACGCACCTGGTGATGTTCCTCGTAGACGTCGACGAGTCCGCGCAGGATCTCCACCGTGTCCAGTACCGAGGGCTCCTTCACCAGCACGGGCTGGAAGCGGCGTTCCAGCGCGGCGTCCTTCTCGATGTGCTTGCGGTACTCGTCGATGGTCGTCGCGCCGACCACGTGCAGTTCGCCGCGGGCCAAGGCCGGTTTGAGCATATTCCCCGCGTCCATCGACCCCTCGGAGCCGCTGCCCGCGCCGACGATGGTGTGCAGTTCGTCGATGAAGACGATGAGTTCGTCGGAATGCGCGCGCACCTCGTCGAGGACCTTGGTGAGCCGTTCCTCGAATTCGCCCCGGTATTTGCTGCCCGCCACCAGCGAACCGATATCGAGGGCGACCACCCGGCGATCGGCCAGGGTGCCCGGCACGTCGCCGTTGACGATGCGCTGGGCGAGCCCTTCCACGATCGCGGTCTTCCCGACGCCGGGATCACCGATCAGCACCGGATTGTTCTTGCGCCGCCGCGACAGGATCTCCACCGTCTGCTCGATCTCCTCGGCCCGGCCGACCACCGGGTCGACCTTTCCGGCCCGCGCGTCGGCGGTGAGGTCGCGCCCGTATTCGTCCAGGGTCGGGGTCTGGCTCTGCACGCGGCCCGCCGCGGCCTGCTTCCTGCCGCCCGACAGCAGCACCTGCGCCGCCGGGCTGTCCGGCGAGGACGCGACGCCGAGCAGGATGTGCTCGGGGCCGATATAGCTGCTGCCCGCCTCGGCGGCGCTGCGCTGGGCGGCGCGCAGGGCGAGTTTGGCGGCCGGGCTCAGCGTGAGCGTTCCGTATCGATCCGCTGCACCGGTGGCTCGGCCGTCGAACCCGGTCCGAAGAAGCGCTGGAAGATATCGTCGAAGGAATTCATCGAACGGGGCCACGGGTCGGTCATGTCCACCTCGCTGCGTCGGCGGCACCGGATCGGCGCCCGGATCACGGAGGGGGCCGAATATTCGGAGACTTCGGCACCCACGGACTACTCGGTTGCACTGATTCGCGACATGGCCCCGCCCCTGCGGTGCGGCCACCACCGCAAACTACCGCCGTCCGACATTCAGTCGCAACCGGTCGGTTCCATCGCCGGCCCAGTAGCTCTCGACCGTGACAGCTTCGATACGCCCGCGCCGAGTCGTGACCCGCGCGGACGCCTACGCTGCAGAGATGATGCCGGGCACCGGGGTGACGATCCGACCGTCGGAGTGGAGCTGAACAGCCGATGTACCCGACCATGGCCGCCCTCGACGCCGCCGTCGCCGACTGCCGCGCGTGCCCGCGCCTGGTGGCATGGCGCGAACAGGTCGCGCGCGACAAACGCGCCGCGTTCCGCGACGAGACCTACTGGGGACGGCCCGTGCCCAGCTACGGACCCGACGACGCGCGCTTGCTCGTGGTCGGCCTCGCACCCGCCGCGCACGGCGGCAACCGCACCGGACGCATGTTCACCGGTGACCGCAGCGGCGACATGCTCTTCGCCGCCATGCACGCGGTCGGCCTGACCAACCAGCCGACCGCCGTGCACCGCGACGACGGTCTCCGCCTGCTCGGCGCCCGCGTCACCGCGCCGGTGCACTGCGCGCCACCCGACAACAAGCCGACCCCGGACGAGCGTGACCGGTGCCGCCACTGGCTGCGCACCGAACTGGAGTTGCTCGCGCCGACGGTCCGCTCGATCGTCGTCCTCGGCGGGTGGGGGTGGCGGGCGCTGATGCCCGTACTCGCGGACGCGAGGTGGATCGTGCCGCGCCCCCGGCCCGCGTTCGGGCACGGTGCGCGGGTCCTGCTCGCACCGGCCGACGCCGATCGCGCGCCGCTGCACCTGTTCGGCTCCTATCACGTGAGCCAGCAGAACACCTTCACCGGACGATTGACCCCGGCGATGCTGGAGGAGGTCTTCACCGCCGCCGCGGATGCCGCGGGGATAGCGACGGGCGAGCGCGCCTGATCCGAGGGCCGGACCGCGGTATCCCGGTTCGACGCGCCGCGCCGCGAACACGCACCGCCACGACACGGCAAAGGCGAACGGGCGCAACGACGCAACTTCGTCCGCGGCACGGCACAGCACCTTTGGGCGGCGCCGGATCCGACGACGAGGTCACCCGTATGCCGGAGGATCGCTCGCGCGGTATTCGGTACGGTATGCGGGTGCTCACAACCGGCGCGGTGCCCGCGTCCGAGGGCCACCGAAGCCCCCGTCGTCCTTCGGTGATCGAACGCCCCGCTACCCCGGCCCGACGCGGCGCCGCACCCCTCGACGATATCGACCGGGTTCTGCTCGACCAACTCGCGCGCGACGGCCGGATGACCAACAACGCCCTCGCCGCCGCCGCGGGTATCGCGCCGTCGACCTGCCTGGGCCGGGTGCGCGCGCTGGTCGAGCGCGGCGTCATCCGCGGTATCCACGCCGATATCGATCCGGCCGCGATGGGCCGTGGCCTGCAAGCCATGATCGCCGTTCGGTTGCACGGGAATTCACGCGCTCACCTCGCCGAATTCGGCCGCGAACTCGCCGCGCTCCCGGAAGTGCTCGACGTCTACCTCATCGCGGGCGCCGACGATTTCCTCATCCAGGTCGCGACCTCCGACACCGACGAACTGCGCAATTTCGTGCTGGCCGAGCTGAACAAGCGGGCCGCGGTGGCGTCGACGGAGACGATCCTGATCTTCGAGCACATACGTCCGAACGCGTTCTGACGATCGAACCGTCCATGATCCGGCAGTCGATTTCCGCGCATCAGGTCAGGCCGGACGTCCGCACGGCATCGACTACCGGGAATGAGCGCGTCGATGCCGCAGGTCGCACCCGAGCCGAACAGGGTCCGCTACACCGGAATCCGGTCGTCGGCGAGGGATTCGAACGGGCCTCGGGAATCGGGGGCTGCGGCGCGGATCGCGTCGGCGGATTCGTCGTCGGGGCGGGTGTTGGCGCGCAGTTCGGCGTCGACGCGGGCCAGGTAGGTGGCGATCTCGCGGGCGATCCTCGCGTCGTCCCAGCCCAGGTGTGAGGCGACGAGGTGGGCGACCTCGGCGGCCGAGTCGGCGCCGCGTGTTCCCGTCTCGATCGACAGGCGGGTGCGGCGGGTGAGGATGTCGTCGAGATGGAGTGCGCCCTCGTGGGTGACCGCGTAGACGATCTCGGCCGCCAGGTAGCGCGAATTGCCCAGTGGTGCACTCAGTTCCGGATGTGCGCCGACGATATCGCGGATTTCGGTGACGGCGCTGCCGTAGCGGCCGAGCAGATGTTCGGCGGTGGTGATGTCGACGCCGAGTTCGGCGGCCAGTCGGGGAATCGAGAGTGTCAGTTCGTGATAGCCGTGCGCGCCGACGAGCGGCACCCGGGCGGTGCGCGAAGGTCCCACGCGACCGGGCAGATCCGCGACGGCCAGGTCGACGGCGTCGGCGGCCATTACCCGGTAGGTGGTGTATTTGCCGCCCGCCACGACGACCAGCCCCGGGGCCGGTGACACGACAGCGTGTTCGCGTGAGAGCGCGGTGGTCTGCGCGGCGGTGCCCGCGAGCAGCGGACGCAGTCCGGCGTAGACGCCGACGATGTCGTCGCGGCTGATCGGGGTCTCGAGCAGCTGATTCACCTGCGCCAGAATGTAATCGATATCCGCGCTGGTGGCCGCCGGATGTGCCGGGCCGTGTTCCCAGTCGGTGTCGGTGGTGCCGATGACCCAGTGCTGATCGCTCCACGGGCACGGGATGACGAACAGCAGGCTCTTCTCGGTTTCGGTGATCAGGCCGGTCTCGGAATCGATGCGGTCGCGCGGTACCACGATATGCACCCCCTTGGAGGTGCGGACCCGGAAGTCGCCGGGCGTGCCGAGCACGTCCTGGAGTTCGTCGGTCCACGGGCCCGCCGCGTTGATGGTGCGGGCGGCGCGCACCCGCAGGTATCGCCCGGATTCGAGATCGTGGACGAGCGCGCCGACGACGCGGCCGTCCTCCCGGAGGAAATCGACCACCCGCGCGCTCGAGGCGACGAGCGCGCCGTGCGAGGCGGCGGTGCGCGACAACATCATGGTGTGGCGGGCGTCGTCGAGTTGGCCCTCGTAGAAACTCACTCCGCCGTGCACCGCGCCGCGTTTGGCTCCGGGGAAGCGGGCCAGTGTCGCGCGTTTGCCGAGGTGGCGGTGGTGGCCCGGCACGCCGCGTCCCGCGCCGAGGAGGTCGTAGACGCCGACGCCGGTGCCGACCCAGGCGCGATCAAGGCCCCGCCGTTCCAGCGGGTAGACGAATTCCACCGGTTTCGCCAGGTGCGGAGCGAGGGTGCCGAGTATCAGCGATCGTTCCCGCAAGGCTTCGAATACCAGTCGGAAGTCCAGTTGTTTCAGGTAGCGCAGTCCGCCGTGGATCAGTTTCGACGACCGACTCGAGGTGCCGGCGGCGTAATCCCTGGCTTCGACGAGTCCGACGGTGAGTCCACGGGTGACGGCGTCGAGCGCCGTGCCCGCGCCGACGACACCGGCGCCTATCACCAGAACGTCGAGTTCGGTGCTCGCCATGGTGTCGAGGGCGTGCTGTCGCTGCTCCGGACCGAGGGCAACGGGAGTGAACGGCGACCGGTCGGCCGCGGCGAAATTCTTTCCGGCTCGAATCATGGTGCGCGCATTCGTCTTTCTGGTCGTTTCGGCAGGAGTTTCCGCTCGACGGCGGAGTGTGAGCGTTCCCGCCGAGCGAGTCGTACCCGAAAGTAGGCACTCCGCCCCGCACGGGCAAGCGATGCCGTTCGACAATGTCGAACGGCATCGGCATTCCGCCCGCTACAGTGGACACCGTGCCCGGGCCGATCCAATCCATCGAACGGGCCGCCGCGATCATGAACGTGGTGGCCGAGGCCCCGTTCGGCATCGGTGTCGGCGAATTGGCGGCCGCGCTGGATCTACCGAAGACCACCGCGCACGGCCTGCTCCGCACCCTGGTGCGGGTCGGGTATATCGAGCAGGAAGCGGGGTCGGGGAAGTATCGGGTCGGCGCTGTCGCCCTCGGGCTCGCTTCCCGACCCTTGGATACCAATGTGCTGCGGTCCTACTCGATGAACCGGGCCGACGCGCTCGCCGCGCGTTCGGCGGAATCGGTCCGTATCGGGGCGCTGCACGAAACGAATGTGCGGATCGCGCACCACGTCTTCCGCCCGGACGACACGGCGCAGACCCTGCGCATCGGCGCCGAGCTGCCGCTGCACGCCACCGCCCTGGGCAAGGTACTGCTGGCGTACACCCCCGGCCTCACCGAAAGCGGTGCCGGCGCGACGCTGCCCGCGTTCACCCGTCGCACCCTCGTCGCGCCACGTGCGCTGTCCGCCGAGGTGGCGGGAGTGCGAGGACGTGGCCACGCCACCGATATCGGCGAGTTCTCCTCCGAGCGGGCCTCGGTGGCCGCGCCGATCCGGGACGCGGGCGGGCGGGTGGTCGGGGCGATCGGACTGGTCGGGACGATCGACCGGATCACCGAACGCGGGACCGTGCCGCGACCGGGTCTGATCGAACTGGTCGTCGTCGCCGCCGCGGGGATTTCGCGTGATCTGACCGCCTCGCGGCCCGGGGCCCGATGATGTCGGCCGCCGCGAGCACGGGACGCTTCGTCATGGCGATCGACCAGGGCACCACCTCCAGCCGCGCGATCCTCTACGACGCCACCGGACAACAGGTTTCGATCGTCCAGCGCGAACACCGGCAGCTGTATCCGGCCGCGGGACGGGTCGAACACGACGCCACCGAGATCCGCAGGCAGGTCGAGGCGTCGATCGGGCGGGTGATCGGCGCGGCCGGGATCACCCCGGCGCAGGTGGTCGCGATCGGGATCGCCAACCAGCGGGAGACGACGGTGCTGTGGGACCGCCGCACCGGCGTCCCGGTGGGTAACGCCATCGTGTGGCAGGACACCCGCACCGAGGACCTGGTCACCCGGCTGGCGGGTTCGGCCGGGGCCGCCGAGGTGACCCGGCGGTCGGGGCTGCCGCTGCTCGGCTATTTCGCCGCCCCCAGGATTCGCTGGATCCTCGACCGGGACGAACGTCTACGGGAACGAGCCGAACGCGGCCACATCCTGTTCGGCACCATGGACAGCTGGCTGATCTGGAATCTGACCGGTGGCCCGGACGGCGGCGTGCACGTCACCGACGTCACCAATGCCGGACGCACCATGCTGATGAATCTGCGCACCCTGGACTGGGACGACCCTCTGCTCACCTTCTTCGGCGTGCCACGGGCGATGCTTCCCGAAATCCGTTCCAACGCCGAGATATACGGGCATACCGCGATAGCGCCGAAGGGTATCGCGATCGCGGCCGCTCTCGGAGATCAGCAGGCCGCCCTGTTCGGGCAGACCTGTTTCGAGGCGGGCGAGGCGAAATGCACCTACGGCACCGGCAGTTTCCTGCTGGCCAATACCGGAACCGAACCGGTGTATTCGACCCACGGTCTGCTGACGACCGTCGGCTTCCGGATCGGTGACGAACCGGCGAGGTACGCGCTGGAGGGTTCCATGGTCGCCACCGGAACCCTGGTGCAGTGGCTGCGTGACCGTCTCGGCCTGATCGACGCCGCCCCGGAAATCGAGACCCTCGCCGCCACCGTCGCCGACAACGGCGGCTGCTACGTGGTTCCCGCGTTCTCGGGCCTGTTCGCGCCACGGTGGCGGGCGGAGGCGCGCGGCGTCATCGCGGGACTCACCTCCTACATCACCAGGGGGCATCTGGCGCGGGCCGTCCTGGAGGCGACCGCCTGGCAGACCAGGGAGGTCGTCGACGCGATGAACGCCGATTCCGGTCACGCGCTCGCCGAACTCCGCGTCGACGGCGGCATGACCTCCAATCACCTGCTCATGCAACAGATCTCGGACGCACTCGGCATTCCGGTGGAACGTCCGCTCTTCTCCGAGACCGTGTCGCGCGGTGCCGCCTACGCCGCCGGACTCACGGTGGGGTTGTGGCCCGATATGACGGGCCTGCGTCGCAATCGCCACACCGCGGCGCGCTGGCAACCCACGGCGGCGGCCGATCGGCGCGAGCACGAATACCGGCAGTGGTCGCGGGCGGCCGAACTCACCTACAACTGGCACGAGCCCGTCCCCCGGTGACCCGGGCCGCTATCGCCCGAATCGGTCACGTAACCAGGACCAGCCGCCGGTCGACCACAGCGCGATGGCGATCAGGACGGGCTGGAAGAACAACCGGGTGAACCGTTTGCCGTCGGTGTCGAGACCGAAGGCGTCCACGTGCTCGCGCCACTGGCCGATATTGCCGGGAAAGACCGCGACGAAGAACACGGCGACGACGACACCGACGATCGGCCGCCACCGGCGGACGGCGAAGAGCAGGGCCAGGCCGAGCAGGATCTCGACGACACCCGAAGCGAGTACCACCAGATCCTCGTCGACCGGAACCCACGCGGGCACCTGAGCGCGAAATTCCTGACGGGAGAAGCTGAGATGGCTGATTCCGGCGAAGGTGAGACTCGCGCCCAGCCCCAGGCGGGCGATCACGCGAATCACCCCGACCGAGCGGGAAGGCGATGTTCGGTCCGATGTCACCGGGATGCTCATGTCGATGATCGTTCCAGAAACATTGTGCACGATCAAGTTGTCAGCGATGTATTTATGTCGCACCCCAGGCGGGTCGTCCGGCGGACGGAACCTGGAATGCAACTTGTGTCCAAGACGTACTCATCAGCCGATCACGCCTATCGCGAGGTCAAGGAGCGGATCCTGACCGGCGTCCTGCCGGGCGGTCAGCTGATCAGCGAGGGTGAGGTCGCGAGCGATCTCGGCATGTCACGCACACCGGTGCGGGAGGCCTTCCTGCGGCTGGAGACCGAAGGCTGGATGCGGCTCTACCCGAAGCGCGGGGCGCTCGTCGTGCCGATCCCGGTCGCGGAAGCCGAACATGTCGCGCACGCGCGCTACGTCGTCGAGGTGGCGGCGGTGCGTGCGGTGGCCGTACGCGACCGAACCGCGCTGATCGCGACCCTGCGCGCCTCACTGGACCGGCAGCGAGCCGACGCCGAGTCCGGCGACCGTGAACGATTCGCGCTGGAGGACACCGACTTCCACCGCACCTACGTGGTCGCCGCCGACAATCCGCTGCTGGCCGGGTTCTACGACTCACTGCGAGAACGGCAGCGCCGGATGAACAGTCTCGCGCTGCACCGGGGCGCCACCGATATGGCGGCGATCATCGACCAGCACGCGGGACTCGCGGACCTGATCGAGGCGGGCGACGCGGACGGTTTCGCCACCGCGCTCGTCGCGCACCTGTCCACGGTGCACCGACTATCCCTCTCGGGCCTGTGATGGCGACGCTCACCGACCTACGCTCCCCCGCCGTCGCGACGTCGACCGGCACCGGCGGGCCGTCGCGGCCTCGATGTTCGCGATCGCCTGGGGCGGTAACGAATTCACGCCGCTGCTGGTGATGTACAAGGCATGGTCGCCGGTCTCCAGGAGATCGAACGGATCGCGCGCCCGGACGATCTCGCCGGGCTGACCGCGGTGTTCTACTCCGTGTCCTACCTCGGATTCGGGATCCCCGCTCTGCTGGCCCGGCTGCACCGGTCCGCGGGGCTCGGCTACCCGGTGATGTTCGCCGCGGGGGTGCTCGCGGCGGCGGCCTGCCTGGCGCTGGTCGCGCGCGATTACCTCGCCGACGAGGCTCGGCGGTAGTCGAAAACGGCGCGGCGCGCCACTGTCGAAAACGGCGCGGCGCGCCACGGCGGACCGACACGGCGCTACCGTTCTCCCAGCACCGAATCCGCCGTGTTCACCAGAGGAGTTCCCTTGCTCGCGATCGTGCAGATCCTGGCGATTCTCGCCGCCGTCCTCCACGTCTACATCTTCACCCTGGAGACGCTGCGATTCGGCATCCCCCAGGTGCATCGCGGAATCTTCGGGGTGGCGGACACCGACCTCGCCGCCGTCCGCCCGTGGGCCTTCAACCAGGGCTTCTACAATCTCTTCCTGGCCGTCGGGGCATTCGTCGGCGCCCTGCTCGTCCGCTCGGTCGAGGCCGCGGGCTGGGCGCTGATCGTGATGGGGTGCGGATCGATGGTCGCGGCCGCCCTCGTCCTGCTCGCCACCGACCGTCGCATGGTCAAAGCCGCCGCGACGCAGGGCACCATCCCCGCGCTCGCCCTGCTCGCCTCGCTCACCCAACTCTGACCGTCGGCCGCGGCGCCCGATATCTACGGGCGCCGCGGCCGATCCGTCAATTCCCGTACAGCGGAGCCGATTTCGGAAAGTCGACGGGAAGCGAGACCAGGGCGCGGTGAAACGGTCCCGGCCGCCACATCAACTCCTCGGCCGCCACCGCGAGACTCAGTTCGGGCAGCGCGTCGAGCAACTGGTCGATGGCGTCCTGCACGACCAGGTACGCCAGCGAACGCGCGGGGCAGGCGTGCGGTCCGACACCCCACGCCAGGTGCGACCGATTGTCGGAGAACTCGCGCCGCGTCGTGATCGCCGGATCGTTGTTGCACGCGGTCATGCTGACGACGACGGGTTGGTGCGCGGGTAACCAGGCATCGTCGATGAGGATCGGCTGACGCGGGTAGGTGACACAGTAATTCGCCATCGGCGGATCGCTGAACAGCACCTCGTCGATCGCGTCGCGGGTGGACAGACTGCCGCCGAGGATGCCGCCGCTGAAACGTTCGTCGGTGAGCATCAGCAGCACCGTGTGCACGATCAGGTTCTGCTGCGTCTCGATGCCCGCGCCGTAGAGGGTCGCGAGCTGGTGGACCATCTCGACGTCATCGAGCCCGGCCCGGTGGGCGATGAGCCGGGAGGTGATGTCGTCGGCGGGATCACGGCGTTTGCGCGCGGTCAGTTCCAGCAGCGCGTCGGCGAGCATCACATTGCCCTTCGCCGCGTTCACGCCGTCGAAGATCGCCGCCATCCCGGTGGCCACCTGCTGCCCGATATCGGGCGGGCAACCGAGCATCTCGTTGAGCACCGCGAACGCGAGCGGAAATGCGTACTGGCTGATCAGATCCGCGGCGCCGTCCCCGCAGAACCCGTTGATCAGCGGAAGGGCGATCTGCTCGACCACCGCGTGCAGCGCGTGCAGATCCATGGCCGCGATGGCCTCGACATTGGCCTGCCGGTAGCGGGTGTGCTCGGCGCCCGCACTGCGCAGGGCGTTCGGCCGCCACTCCAGCATCGGCAGCACCGGACACTCCCCCGGGATATCGCGCTGCCAGGTACGCGGGTCGGCGGGGAAATGCTCGGGATCGTTGAGGACGCGCACGGCGGTGTGATAGCCGATCACCAAGGTGGCGGGCACACCCGGAGCGAGCTCGACGGGGGCCAGTGAACCGTAACGTGCGCGCATCCGGTCATAGGCGCCGTGTGGATCCTGCGCGAATTCCGGGTCGAACAGAGAAACCCGCGGGCCGTCGGTATCGATCGGCGATCCGTGGGGCACCGGACAACGCCCGGAGACAGAAGAAAGGGTCAACGACGGGTCTCCACGCGATGGAACAGGAATTCGACCAGGGTGATCAACGACTGTAGACAGGTGCCGCGATGTCGGGCATCGAGGGCGGTCAACGGGGTATCGGGGGTCAGGTCGAGTGCGTCCCTGATCTCGTCGAGCGGATAACTCTGCGCGCCCTCGAATCGGTTGACGGCCACCGAATACGGCACCCCGCGCTCCTCGAGAACCGACAGCACCTCGTCGGCCTTCTCGATCCGGCGGGTGTCGACCAGGACGAGCGCGCCGAGCGCGCCCCGCGCCAATTCCTCCCACAGCGGCACGAATCGCTGCTGTCCAGGCGTGCCGAACAGGTACAGCGCCAGTTGCGGATTCAAGGTGATCCGCCCGAAATCCATGGCGACGGTGGTGTTCACCTTGCCGGGTAGCCCGACCATATCGTCGATGCCGACACTGGCCTCGGTGATGGTCTCCTCGGTGCGCAGCGGCTTGATCTCCGAGACGCTGCTGACGAACGTCGTCTTTCCGACCCCGAAATTGCCCGCTACCAACAGTTTGACCGAACGTGTCACCGTCTCCGGTACGTAGTCGACAGCGCGCTCAGGCCGGGAGAGCACGGAGCCCATTGAGTACCTCCTCCAACAGGGCGATCTCCGGCAGATTCTCGGCCGGGGTCGGTGTGACCAGATGCTCGCTGTCCATCAGGTCGGCGACCAGGATCTTCACCACCGACGGTGGGAGATCGAGATAGGCCGCGATCTCGGCGACGGACAGCGCGCCGCGCCTGCTGCACAGGTTCATCACCCGAACGACGTCCGGCGCGGCACCGGGCGTCGGATCGGCTTTCGCGATGACCAGGGTGACCAGATCCAGTTCGCGGGTCGGGCGCAAGCGCCCGCCGGTGCGCACGTAGGCGCGCACCAGGTCGGGATCGCGGCGGGATCTGGTCATCGCCGGTCGCTATCGGCTCTCCGCTGCGACATGCTGCCTAGCTCGTGACCGACTCTGGCCGCCAACTCGTTCATGCGGTGGGCGATGAGACTGACGTCGATCTCCCCGGTGGTCGAAACCCCCAGCAGCGCACCCTCGCCCGCCGCGGTGATGAAGATCATCCCGTCGTCGTATTCGGTCATCGCCTGCCGCAGATTGGTCTCCGGTCCGCCGCAGAACTCACCGAGGGCCTTACCCAGTGAGCGCAGCCCGGACGCCGCCGCCGAGAATCGCTCGGCGTTGTCGCGGGTGATACCCGCGGAGTGCGCGATCCGTAATCCGTCGTCGGAAAGCAGCACCGCGAATCGCACCCCGGGAGCGTTCAGATCCTCGAGTAACCACCCCAGCTTGTTGCTGTTATCGGTCGCGGCCGTGTTCGGTGTGCTCATCAGGGTGTCGTCCCTTCCGGGTGTTCGGTCGCGATGCTGTTCGGAGCGGTCGCGGGGTTGTCGTCCGCGGCGGCGCGGCCGCTCTTGGAACCCGATTGCCACGCTGCGGCGATATCCGGTCGAGCGGGTCCCGACGCCGTCGCGTTATCGGATCGGGCAGTACGTGGCCGGGCCGACGACGCGGACGCGACCGTGCGACGGCGCCGCTTCGGCAGACCGCCGCTGGTGATGTCGTGCACGGCGAATTCGCTCTCCTCACTGGCCGGTTCCGCGGCGGCGGGCACCAGGGCCGGTTCGAGTACCTGCGGTTCGGGTTCGGCGGGCGCGGGGGGTTCGTCGGACCTGGTCGGAGCGGCGAGCAGGGCCTCGGGCACGTACACCATGGCGCGCATACCGCCGTAGGCGTTCGGCCCATCGATGTAGACGGTGAATCCGTAGCGTCGCGCCAGGGCCGCGATACCGGGGAAACCGACCTTGGGAGCCGGGCCGAGCTGGTGGATGTCGACCGGACGCTCGTTCGCGAGGATCTGCCTGGCCTCCTCCATCTGCTCGGAGTTCATGCGCACACCGGCGTCGTCGATGATGACGGTGACGCCGTGATGGCCGGTCTGGAAGCTGACGTCGACGAAAGAGGTTGGCGGCGAATAGCGCAACGCGTTGTCGAGTAACGTCGCGAGCGTATGGACCAACGGTTCCACCGCACGGCTGATGACGACCCGGTCGAGTTGGTTCGGCCGGACGCGCAGGTAGTCGCGCACACGGCCGACCGCGCCGCCGACCACGTCGGTCAGCGACTGCGCGGGCCAGCGCCGTCCCGGCAGGCCACCACAGACGATCACGTAGGACTGCGCCTGACGGATCATCTGCTGCACGGTGTGGTCGATCCTGGTGAGCGTCGCGTATACCTCGTCGTCGCGATGTTCGCGCAGCGCGGCACTCACGACCTGGCTCACGTCGGCGCCGAGACTCACCACCGAGGTGCCGAAGGAGCGCACCGCGCCACTGGTCGCCTCACGGGCCGAGGTGGCGACCTCCGATCGCACCGTGGACTCGGTGTGCTTGATGACCAGCCTGGCCTGTTCCTCGGCCTCGTGCGCGATCATCTCGCGGGTCTCGGTCTGCACCCGACGCAGATCCTCGTCGAATCGTTCGCCGATCCAGCGCAGTCCCTGCGCCAGTCGCGAATTCTCCAGTCCCACAGGAATTTCCACGGCGGGAGCGGAGGGCTCGAAACGCCGCACCGCCTCGGTCACCGCGGGTAGGGTCTTGACCGCGAACGCCTCGAGTGCGTCCTCGTACGCGCTCTGTCTCGCCGCGAGCTCGTCGATCCGGGCTCTCTGGCGTCTTCCGGTATTCACCGAAAACCCCGCCACCGCGAGCACGAGTGCAAGGGCGAGGATCCATGGCAGTACTACGGCGATATCCACATTCATCAGTTCTCTCGTCGTCGACAGGTTCAACCTCCCCCCGAGAACCAGTTGCCTATGGTCCGCGTCGAATCCCACAGCCTGCTGCCACCGAACTCCGTCTCACCTTCCGCACGTTTGCCCAATACATATTTGCCGAACACATATTGCCGATCACGATGCCCACCTCGATACACCACCGCGATCGGGTCACCTCACCGTTCACCATCGGAGGTTCCGAATCCCGTAGCGGCGACCGGGCGGCGCGGGTCATCGCCGGTCGAGTCCCGACCCACAGTGCCTGTGGGACAGGCGATCAGACAATCGATCGCCAACTGAACGGAGCGCTCCCGCACAGCCCGGAACCCGACGACCCGCCCACCCTAGCAGCAACCTCGCGAACGCACGACGTAACCATGAGACGCAAAGAAGTTGAGCCGGTGCGGATCACGCGTCCGAACGGAAACATGTCCGCCCGTACCCACCGCGAACACAAAGCAATCGGCCGGGGTTCACCGAATTCGGTGAACCCCGGCCGGGATACGCGTGTGCGGGTGGGATCAGCTCCGGAGGCCGACTTCCACCTCGAGGGAGAGGGTGATCTTGTCACCGACCACAACGCCGCCGCCGTCCGGCAGTGGCATATCGATATCCACGCCGAAATCACGACGACTGACCACGGCGGTGGCCTCGAAACCGGCGACGGGCCCGTTGCCCATGCCCGGATTCACGCCGAGGAATTCCACCTCGAGCGAGACCGGCTTGGTCACGCCGTGGAAGCTGAAGTCTCCGTCGACGACGAAGGCGTCGCCCTTCACCCGGAAGCCGGTCGACGTGAAACTCGCTACCGGGAACTGCTCGGCATGGAAGAAGTCGGCGGTGCGCAGGTGGGCGTCGCGCTGAGGATTGTCGGTGGTCACCGAGTCGATCCGGATCTCGGCCTCGGCCGAGGCCGAACCGTCCTCGCCGATGACGAGTTTGCCCGAGAAATCGGTGAATCGGCCGCGCACCTTACTCACCATCAGGTGGCGGACGGAGAAACCGACGAGCGAATGGACGGGGTCGATGACCCAGGTACCCGCGGACAGGGCGGTCGTGGTTCCGGCGGTCATGGAGCGCTCCTCTGCTGTGCTGTCGCCGCATTTGGTTGATGTGGCAACCTCTATAACACGACCGCACGGCGAGACATTTCCTCTGTGACGCACGACACAATCGATGACAACGGGCCGTCGCGCGGCCGAATACCCAAACCCGCGGTACCGGATACCATGCGCGCATGGCAAAGCTGAAGGTCTCCGTCGACGTTCCGATCCCGCCGGAACAGGCGTGGGCGCACACCTCGAACCTGGCCGATCTGGACAAATGGCTGACCATGCACGAGGCGTGGCGCGGCGAGGTTCCCGCCGAATTGACCGAGGGCACGAAACTCGTCGGAGTGGCCACGGTGAAAGGTCTGCGGAACCGGGTGACATGGACCGTCGACGCGGCGGAACCGCCCCGCCGACTCGCGCTCAGCGGCGCGGGCAAGGGCGGCACCAAACTCGGCCTCGAACTCCGGGTCGCGCCGAAGGGGGCGGGCTCGGAGGTCACCGTCGACATCGCACTCGGCGGAGCGCCGCTGTTCGGACCGATCGGCGCGGGTGTGGCGCGGGCGGTGCGGGGCGATATCGAGCGGTCGCTACAACGTTTCGTCGCGCTGTACGGCTGAGCCGGAGCGACTGCGAAACGCCGAAATCCGGGTCGGTGACGTCGGTAGACGCTCATCGACCCGGATTTCGGTCGTTCATACCGGCTGATACGCCGACGCTCTCAGCGCATCGCCCTTCAGTGCGTCATCGCCGCGGGCGTGTCCGCGGCGAGTTCCGGATTCTTCGGCCTGGTCCTCGGCAGGAAGAACGCCGGGATCAGGGTGAGCGCGAGCACGACCACGGCGACGACATAGGTCGAACCGAACGCGTCGGCGGCCTGATCGAAACCGGACTCGATGGTGCCCGGCGGCAGTTTCGCGGCCAGGGACGGGTCGGTATTCGACGCGATCGCGGCCCCCGCGTCCGGCTTGTCCTGGAGCAGGTTGGTCAGCACCACCGACATGATCGCGGTGCCGATCGAGCCGGAGGTCTGGTTGACGATGTTCATCAATGTCGTACCCCGGGCGACCTGCGAATGCGTCAGCGTCTGGATGGCCGCGGTCATCGTCGGCATCATCGTGCAGCCCATGCCGAAGCCCATGATCAACAGCGCGACCATCATGATCGGATACGCCGTGTCGGCCTCGAGCTGGGTGAAGAACGCCATGCCGATGGTCATCAGGGTGATGCCGGTCAGCACGATCTTGCCGGGGCCGATCTTGTCGACGAGCCGCCCCGCGATCGGCATGGTGATCATCGCTCCGATGCCCTGTGGCGCGATGAGCAGACCGGCCGCGAGCGCGGTTTCGCCCCTGACCTGTTGCAGGTAGCTGGGCAGTAGCAGGCCCGCGCCGAAGAAGGCGATCGCGAACAGCACCATGGTGAGCACCGCGAAGGTCATCGCCCGGTCGCGGAACAGATGCAGATCGATCAGCGGATGTTCGGTGCGCAACGCGTGCAGCACGAACAGCACCAGCAACGTCACGCCGAGCAGCGCCGGAATCAGCACCCTGGCCGAGGCGATGGTGCCCTGTTCCGGGATCGAGGAGACGCCGAACAGGAACAGCGCCAGACCCGGTGAGGCCAGCAGCATACCGAGGAAGTCGAAGGATTCCGACGGTTCCGGACGGTCGGAATCGAAGACGACGAAGGCGAGGATCAGCGCGACCACGCCGATCGGCAGGTTGATGAGGAAGATCCAGTGCCAGCTGAACGTGTCGATCAGCCAGCCGCCGAGAATCGGGCCGCTGATCGGGCCGAGCAGCATCGGCACGCCGAGTACGGCCATGACCCGGCCGACCCGCTGCGGGCCCGCCGCGTGGGTCATGATCGTCATGCCGAGCGGCATCAGCATGCCGCCGCCGATGCCCTGGAGCACCCGGAAGGCGATGAGCGACTCGATATTCCAGGCCGTGCTGCACAGCAGCGAGCCGAGTATGAAGAACGTCAGCGCCATGATGTAGAGGCGCTTGGTGCCGAACCTGTCGGCCGCCCATCCCGTCAGCGGGATGACCGTCGCGAGTGCCAGGGTGTAGCCCGTCATCGACCACGCGGCGATGGCGTAGCTGGTGTCGAACTCGGCCTGGAAGGTGGGGATCGCGACAGTCACGACCGTGATGTCGAGGATGGACATGATCGCGCCGAGCACGACCACGCCCGCAACCTTGTACACCCGCGCGTCCAGCTTGTCGCTGGCGGGATCGGAACCCGGCGATTTATCCGGAGATAGTGTCACCGCTTAAGAGTGGCACCTCTTCGGCAAAAGAACCAGTACCGCGACGAAGCAATCGCGATTCTCCTAGGGGGTGAGTGCCGCCAATTCGCTCTGGACCAGTTCGTCGTGTTCCTTCGCCGCGGCGGCCGCCTTCCTCGGGCTCCAGTGTCCCGCCATGACGAAGACGAACGGCAGGAAGGCCACCTGCGCCAGCAGGCAGATCCACCACCAGAGTTCCCACTGCGCGGGCGAATCCTCCTTGGCCTGAGCGACTTCCGGACCGTACTCGGCCAGGTAGGCGGCGTCGTCGGGTGCGATGCCGCCGACGGCGGCCAACTGCGACGCCGCCGTCGCCACCTTCGGGCCGACCGTCGCGGCGACCGTCAGCTGATCCCTCGGAATTTGCTGGGTCGCGGTCAGTCGCGCGATCGCCTGATCCACCGGGATGCCGAACTTCTGCGAGACCTGACCGACGGCCGCGAGCCCGGCGGTGGCGTCGGTGGGATTCTCGGCCAGCTTCGCCTGGGTCTCGGGCTGGATCGCCTGGAGGGTCTGCAATTCCTGCGGGTATTTCGCGTTCAGCGCCAGCGTGGTCTGCACCTGCTCCGGTGTGGCGCCGCTCAACGCCGACAGCGCCCGCACCTGCGCGGCCTGATCGCCCGGATTCTTCTGCAACGCGGCGAGGGTTTCGGTGCCGACGATCTGGATGGTGGCCAGCTCCGAGCCGTACTTCTCCTGGATCTCGCCCAGGCGCGGACCGTGGTTCACCAACGGACCCGCCGCGTTCACCACGATCAGCAGCCCGAACAGCACCAGGGTCACCACACCGCGCAGGATGCCGCCCCACACCGCGAGTCCGGCCACCGTGGCGGCCGGATTGCGCGCTTCGACGGTTTCGGTGAAACTCGCCATCCAGGTCGAATAGGCGATACCGGTGCCGATCGCGATGACGACGAAAACCCCGGCGAAGGTGTAATACCCCGTATCGGGCTCGTCGGTGAATCCGATGAAGACGAACAGGCCGACGATGCTGATGAGCGCGCCCACGATCATGAACGGCTTGCGCACCTTCAGATAGTCCGACGCGATTCCCGCCAGCACGAGCGCGATGGCGTTCGGACCCCAGTACCAGTTGCCGAGCGCGTTGGCCTGGGATGGACTGAATCCGAAATTGGTCGCCATGTACACCGGCAGGAACGACACGATCGTGTAGAAGTACGCCAGGAACAGGCTGATGCCCAGCGCCGAGCCGACGATGTTCACGCGCATCATCTGTTTCCACTGGTCACGTTCCAGCGCGTTCACGTCCAGGCCACGGGCGCGCGCCTCGATCAGCGCCTTGTCGCGCAGCGACACCATGATCTGATCGCGCAGCGGCGGACTCAGCTCCCGCAGACCGATCACCGCGACGACCGCGATCACCATGCTGATCACACCGCAGACCCGGTAGTGGAATTGCCAGTCCGGATGAGCGTCCAGGGTGCGGGTGGAGATCGCCGTGGTGACCAGCGCGCCGATCACCGGTCCGAGCGTCCAGAACCCCATCGCCGAGGCCCGGCCCAGCTGCGGGGAGAAATCGCGGATCAACGCGGGCGTCGCCACCAGCACCGCGCCCTCGACGATGCTCACCAGGATGTAGACGGCCAGGTAGGCCTCCTTGGTGGTCACCGCGGGCACCGCGAACAGCGTCAGCAGCGAGCAGATCACCACGCCGTAGGCGACGATATTGGCTCGCCCCCATCGGTCGAGCAGCCCGGCGAGCACCGAAGCGACCGCGCCGAACGCGGCGCCGATGATGAATATCCAGACGAAATAGGCGAACGACAGATCGAAGTAGTCGATCAGCTCGTTGCCGACAGCCCCGGTGACGAACAGCTGGTAGTACAGCGCGATCGAGGCGATCACCACGACGGCCAGATACCAGGAACGGGCGGGGGTGTCCGGATAGTGCGGGAGTTTTCGCTGCCAGAGCCCGGTCAGCAGGGTCGGCGAGGTGGTTGGTATCGACGAGGAGCTCATGGTCGAGGCGCCTTTCTAGCCGCGGCACCTCGCACGAGCTGGACCACCGCGGTTCAGGAACGAGCAGCCGGGTGGGATCAGGCTACCGAGACGACGTGACGCACATCACTGTTTGCGCAGGGTTGTCCGGTTCGGCGGCATCCGCCCGCGCACGAGGCCCCCACCAGGGCATTCGTCCCCGAATTCAGCCGGGAATCCGGTACGACGCACGCGCCTGCGGACGTTCCCGTTCCAACTGCGCCGCCGCCGAGAGGATCGTGGTCTCACCGTTGGCCGGTCCGATCAGCTGAACCGACAGCGGCAGCCCGTCGGCGGCGACCCCGGTAGGCACCGAGGCGGCGGGATTGCCGGTGACGTTCCACAAACCGGTGTAGGCGACCATCGGAATCGCGGCGAGCTGGGCGCGGACGCTGCCGAGACCGTCGAGCACACCGACCGCGGGCGGGCGGATCGCGAGCGTGGGGGTCAGCAGCAGATCGCATTCGTCGAAGAGTCGATCGACCTTGCGGGTGAGCGCCTCGCCCTTGCGGATCGCCCGTTCCACCACCCCGCGCCGCGCCCAGGCCCCGAGTCGCAGGGTCTCTCTGGTACGTCGTTCGAGCAGTTCCGGGTACTCGACCGACTCGGCCTCGGCGCGCACACCGCCGAAGAACTGCGGGAAGAACGCGGGCGTCGGATCGGGATAGTCGGGGTCGACCTCGAAGACGGTATGGCCGAGACCGGCGAGCAGCGCGGCCGTCTGCTCCACCGCCCTCCGGTGCTCCGGATCGAGTTTCACCATCGGCACCGGCGAGCGCGTGCTGTATCCGATGCGCAGCACCCGATCGGTTCGGCGCGCGGCCTCCTCGAACGACATGATCGGATCGGGGGCGCTGAACCGGTCGGCGGGGGCGCCGCCGCGGATGACGTCGTAGACGATCGCGGAATCGAGCACACTCCTCGTCAACGGTCCCGCCACGCCGAGCGCCCACCACAGGTGCTCGTGCGGGGCGACCGACACCCGGCCGCGCTGCGGTTTCAGCCCGAACAGGCCGCAGCAGGCGGCCGGAATCCGGATCGAACCACCGCCGTCGCCGCCGAGGGCGACCGGGACCAGCCCTGCGGCTACCGCGGCCGCCGACCCACCGCTCGAACCGCCCGTCGAGCGGGTCGGATCCCACGGATTGCGAGTGATCCCGTAGGTGCTGGACTCGGTGAAGGGCCACTGGCCGAATTCCGGCATCGCGGTCTTGCCGATGATGACGGCCCCCGCCGCGCGCAGTCGCCGCACCACCTCGGCATCGGCCGCGGCCGGTGTGCGATTGGCACGGGTACCGAATGTCGTGACCACCCCGGCCACATCGATCTCGTCCTTCACGGCAACCGGAATACCGTGCAGCGGACCGAGTTCCGCACCGTCGACGCGCTGCCGGTCGCGGGCCGCCGCCTCGGCCCGCGCCTGTTCGCGCAGTACCCGGATGAAGGCGCCGAGTTCGCTCGCCCTGTCGATCCGCTCGAGTGTCGCCTCGACGAGTTCGGTCACCGAGACGGCGCCGCTGTCCAGCAATTCGCGCTGCTCGCCGATGCCCGAACCCGCAACTTCGTGAATATCCATCCGTCCTGCTTCTCACATTCGTGTGATCGATCCGATTCGACCGGGGACGCGCGTCGCCTCACGTCGGCGACCGGTCAGGCGAGCCTACCGACGTATATCGCGATATCGAGGAGATATGTGAACGCCGACCACGCTCACGACCGGGAACGTTTCTGATCTCCGAACGGTTCGTCGCGTTCGCGCACGGCCTCGCGGAAACCGACGGTGGCCGCCCGCGTCTGAAAGGCGTAGCCCTCCGAGGTGTGGCGGGAGATACCGTCGAAGACGGTCGAGATCATGCCGGAATTGAGCACGCCCTGGGAGTAGAGGGCCGAGTTGAGCGCGAGTTTCGCCATCATGAGCTGGTTGACCGGCATTCGCGCGATGCGAGCGACCAGCGCTTCGGCGCGCTCGTCGAGTTCGTCGGCGGGCCAGGACTCGACGGCGAGACCCCATTCCACGGCCTGCTTGCCGGTGAGGCAGTCACCGGTGAACAGCAGCCGCTTGGCACGCTGATCACCGAGGCGATGCGCCCACATCCCGGCCGCCGGGATACCCCATACGCGGGTCGGCGGGTAACCGATCTTCGTATCGTCGGCGCAGATGATCTGGTCGGCGAACAGGGCGATATCGCTGCCGCCCGCGACGGCGAAACCGTGCAGTTTCGCCACGGTCGGTTTGTCGGCGCGCAGCAGACTGGCGAAACCGCGGTTGAACCGGCTCATCATGGCGTAGTCGACCATCGGATCCCAGGTCGCGGCGGGATCGTGATTGCGGCCCTGCACGACGGGATCGACCACGGTTCCGGTGACATCGTCGGCGGGATCGGCAATCCGGAAGGAGTCCTCCGCGAACATGCTCAGGTCGTACCCGCCGCAGAAACCCTTGCCGCGCCCCGACAGCAGGATGACATGTACGCGCGGATCCAGATCGGCCCGTTCCACCGCGTGCGCCAGGTCGCGTGGTGTGTCCGGGGTGATCGCGTTGCCCTGCTCGGGCCGGTCGAAGGTGATACGCGCGATCCTGCCGTCGACCTCGTAGGTGAGAGTCGGGTAGGTGCATTCCGATTCCGCCCGCGCGCGGTCGTGCCAGCGCGAATCCGGTGTCTCGGTCCAGTTCTCGTACCACGCCGCGGGGCGGGAGCCCGCCTGGAATCGGTTGTCTGTCACTGGTTTTCCTCTCGTGCCCGGACTCGGCGGGGGGAATATTCGACGGGTCGAAGTCTTGTCCACGATCATTTGACAGTCAATATTGACTGTGAAATTCTCGGGGCGCGACGACCGAGGGAACCGATGACGGGTAAGCGGGACGAACAGAAACGAGCGACGCGGGCGCGCATCCTCGACGCCGCGACGACGCTGCTGATCGAGCGCGGATACGCGGCGCTGTCCACCCTCGCGGTCCAGCGGACGGCCGGGGTCACCCGTGGCGCATTGCTGCACCACTTCCCCACCCTGGACCAATTGCTCCGTGCCCTCGTCGCACACCTGGTGGAACGCAACGAAGCGGTCGTGCGCGCGGTAGCACTACGCGGGGACCACCCCGGCGACCCGATCGCGCGAACCCTGACCGCGCTGTACGAGGCGATGACCGGCCCCGCCGCCACGGCCGAATTCGAGCTGTGGGCGGCGGCGCGCGGTGATTCCGCGCTCGCCGCGCTGCTCCGCGCTGCCGAACGCCGGGCCGGGCGCGACCTGTACCGCGTCATCGACGACCTCTTCGGCCCCGACATCGTCACCCATCCCCGTTACCCCCAGGTGCGCGACCTGACCGTGGCGGTGCTGCGCGGAACGGCGGCGGCGCGTCCGCTGCGCGACTCCGCGCGAGCGGAGGTGACGACACTGCGCTACTGGGCGGACGCGATCGCGACGCTTCTCGTTCCCCCGGTGGAGAATTCGCGCCGCGAGTCGCTAGAGGTGATAGCGGACGTTCGGGCTCCACAGGAAGTAGCTGTCGATACCCGCGGCGGCGCAGGCGTCGATCTGAGCGCGGACCTCGGCGGGTCCGTAGTTCACCCCGAGACTGAAATCCTGGAGCCACGGAACAACTTTCGCGCCGGTTCCCTCGGTCTGCCTGCGGAAGTCGTCGAGTGATCGGACGATGATGTCGTAAGGCTGCCCGTTCGGGTCCGCGACGCCGTACTCCCCGGCGTTCCAATGCGACGGGTACAGCATGGGCGCGACGTAATCCACGTGCCGCGCCATCATGGGGATGTCCTGGGCGATCTGCTGCGGCCGGGTCGAGGCGATGCCGAAGACCGCCGCGCTCTGGAAGGCGCCCGCGTCGTGCACCGGGCCGCGGCTCTCCCCCAGGAAATCCGCGACGGAGACGGCGACGTCGACAGTGGCGCCGGGGAATACCATCGACGATTCGGGGCCGTCGGGTCGCCGGATGTAGTCGTACATGATCTCGTCGAAGCCGAGCCGCGCCGCTTCGACCGCGAGAGCGATGTTGTAGCGGCGGATCTCGGGATGCACGAAATTGGTGAAGGCGATCGGGCCGTACTTGCTCGAGTACGGCTGACCGCCCGGATTCTGGATCACCCAGTCCGGGCGGCCCGCGTGCCACGCCCATTCGGCGACGGCCGGATCCCGGAACGCGACGATCCGGCCCACCACGCGCAGGCCCATGTCGTGCAGCACGCGCAGGGCCGACGGCGCGTCGTAGATCGCCTCGACGGCACCGGATTCCCGTGCCAGCGGCACCTGGGAGTCGTAGCCGACCACGCCGTCCTCGTCCTTGATGTCGAGTTGGACGGTGTCGATGCGCCCGGACCGCGCCAGTTCGAGGACATCCTCGCGCAGCCCTTCGTGTGACCAGGCGTGCGCCGTGACGTGCACGGCCCTGATCCGGGGAACCGCGGCCGCGGCGGCGAGGGGAACGGTGGTCGAATTACCCGCCGCGTCCAGCGCGACCAGTTCCGCGCGCACCGGCGCGCGCGACAGGGTGATGTCGAATGTGCCGTCGGGGGCGAGCGGTACCGGCTCGGACCCGATCGAGGCACGCTGCGCGCCGATGATCCTGCCGCGCACCGAAACCGGCTCCCGATAGGAACGCACGGGCGCGGTCGGGGCCAGTTCCACCTGGGGAGCGGCGGTGTCGACGGTGAAGGTCTCGTCGAAACCGGGGCCCGCGCGCAACCACCCGGACGGTCCGCCGCGCGGGATCTCCACGCTGAGCCGGTGTTCCCCGTCGGCGAGCGGGCCGGGACGGAAGACGACGGCCTCGCCGTCGACCGTGCCCGTGACCGGGGCACCGTCGAGTTCCAGACGCAATTCCTTCGCGTCGTGTCCTCGCGTGTCCACCCGGAATTCCAGGGTGCTCAGCTGCGCGGCCCCGACGATTCCTTCCGGCAGACCGGTCACCGTGAGCCCGTCGGGTTCGGTTCTCATTCCGACTATCACCGAGGCGACCACCACCGAGGACACGACCGCCACCGCCACCGCCACCGCCACCAACCGCCGACGGCCCGGCTGCCGGACACTTTCCAACAACGCCCACACCAACTTTCGTACCGAGTGTTCCCACTATCCCCGGCATATTCGGTCGCGTCGTGGTTTTCGCGTATATCCCGCGAACGAAATTCATCCGGCGGGTACCGTCACCCCGATGGCGGTGCGCACGGTCCCCGGAATACGACCCATCCTGATGTCGGTGCTGGTCGCGGCGGTCGCCGGATGCGCGACCGCGCCCGCTCCCGAAGCCGCTCCCGAAGCCGCTCCCGAACAACAGGTCTCGACGACGGTCGCCGAACCCACTCCGACGTTCGTCGACCCGGCCCGGGTCGCCGCGAACGAGTTGGGCGCGGTGCCGATCCTCATGTACCACCAGGTGAGCGCGAATCCGGCGGGCGAATACGATCAGACCCCCGAGGAATTCCGCGCCGAACTCGACCAGCTGTACCGAGAAGGCTATCGCCCGGTGACCGCCGCCGATTACATTTCCGGTCGCATCGATATTCCTGCGGGCACCCACCCGGTTGTTCTCACCTTCGATGATTCCACCGTCAGCCAATTCGCCTTCACACCGGACGGGCGGCCGACGCCGGAATGCGCGATCGGCATTCTCGAGGAATTCGGCGCGAGCCGTCCCGATTTCGGCCCGACCGCGACCCTCTACGTCAACGACGACCCGTTCACCCTCGGCGCTCCCGCGTTGACCTGGCTCGCGGCGCACGGCTACGAGATCGGCGCGCACACCGCCGGTCACGCCGCGCTGGCCCGTCTGGATGGTGACGGCGTGCAGCGTGAACTGGCCGAGAACGTCCGTGCCATCGAGGTTTCCGGTGTCCGGGTGCGCACCATGGCGCTGCCGTTCGGTCTCGCTCCCGCCGATCGGTCCCTGGCCAGGCAGGGCAGCTGGGCGGGGACCTCGTACTCCTTCGAGGCCGTGATGCTGGTCGGGGCCGGGCCCGCGCCGTCCCCGTTCGGACCGGTGGACCCGATCGCGGTGCCTCGGATCAGATCCGGTCGGGGCGAGGTCGATTTCGATTCCGCGTACTGGCTGGATCGACTCGCCGAGACCCCGGAGCGGCGCTACACCTCCGACGGCGATCCGGCCAGGATCTCCTTCCCCGCCGCCCGGGCCGGGGAACTGGCCGCGCAGTGGGCGAGCCGGGCGACACCGTACTGAGTCCCGACGGCGGATTCAGCCCGAGAAGGTCCGCACACCGTTCAGATAGGTGCCGAGCACCGCGACATCGGCCAGGTCCTCGGCCGGTACCACACGCGGATCATGTTCGAGGACAACGAGATCGGCATACTTCCCGGGCGTGAGAGAACCGGTGATGTCGTCGGCGAAGAGCTGGTAGGCGGCGTCGATGGTCTGGGCGCGCAGCGCCTGGTCGATGGAGATGCGCTCCTCGGGGGCGAGAACGCGCCCGGATCGCGACGTTCTGGTGACGGCCGCGGCGATATTGCGCATCGGCTCCTCCTCGGTCACCGGACTGTCGTTGTGGAACGAGATCCGCATCCCCGCGTCCAGCGCCGATCTGGCGCGCACCCAGTGCGCGCCGTGCTCGGGGCCGAACAGATCATCGACCAGGACGTCGCCCCAGTAGTAGAGATGGTCTACGAAGAGGCTGCACGTGATCCCGAGCCGTGCCGCGCGTTCGAACTGCGCGCTCGTCATCGCGCCGCAGTGTTCCAAGCGCAAGCGGTGATCGAACCTCGGATACTGCCCGAGTACCTCGTCGTAGACATCGAGGATCATGTCGACGCCGTTGTCGCCGTGGACATGACACGCCATCTGCCAGCCGAGCGGATAGTAGGCGCGCACGATCGAGAACAGTTGTTCCTCGGTGTAATTGGAATGTCCGCGATGATCGTGCCCGAGTCCGAGCGCGGCGGTCGCCGGGGTGTTCAGGTACGGGAAGGAGATATCGATATTGCCGATCCACGGCGACCCGTCCACCCACAGTTTGATGCCGACCTGACGGAACATATCGTCGCCGTTGCTCAACGGACAGTAGGTCACGCCGTCGACGCTCGACATCTCGTACACGCGCATGCGCACCTTCGCCAGGCCCCGCCGGTACAGCTCCGCGGTGAGCGGGCGCATCTGGTCGGAGAACGCCATATCACTGCACAGGGTGACCCCGCGCGCCGCCAGATCGGCGTGCTGGCGGGCGAGCAGTTGCGGGCCCGTCAGTTCCCCGGCCAGGATCGGGGCGACCACGGCGAGAACGGCGGGCGCCTCGTAGACCTTGCCGGTCGGTCTGCCGTGCGGGTCGCGTTCGAACGATCCGCCCACCGGATCGGGGGTGTCGGCGTCGAGGCCGGCCAGGGTGAGCGCCGCCGAATTGGCCCAGGCGAGGTGACCGGAGTTCTGCCACACGATGATCGGCCGATCGGGTCCGAGTTCGTCCAGCCATTCCCGTGTCGGTTCCGGAAACCCGGTCTGCAACAGGACATCCACGCCGTAGAAGATCAGCGGACGACCGGCGGGCGCGTTCGCCACCGTGCGCGTGATCGTGGCGTGCGCCTCGTCGGCGGTCGGGCAGGTGGTGACCGGTCGGATGTCGATCACGGTGTCGGAGTACAGCATCTGGTCCTGCGTCGGGTGGGTGTGCGCTTCGACGAACCCCGGCATGAGGCAGTGCCCACGCAGGTCGACGACCTCGGTACCCGAACCGCGTGTCGCCAGCACCTCCTCGCCGCCGACCGCGGTGATGCGATCGCCGGTCACCGCGACGGCGCTCGCCACGGGACGGTCGGGATCGACGGTGATGACGGGACCACCGGTGAAGATCAGATCTGGCGTGCTCATCGAACCTCCGCGGGACAACGGGGGCGAAATCGGGCGCGTTCCGATCGAGCGTCGTATGCCCAGAGGTAGCTGTCATCCGACAAGCGACGACGATAACAGCAGCGTAGCTGCCATCGGCGCTACCTGCGTGCCGCGCGTGCCGTCACGAACCGACCGGTCGGCGCCCTACGAGGTCTGTCGCGGACAGATTACGAGATCGTGTACTTCGCCCGAACCGGCCCGCGAGAGCAAGTTCGTGGCATACGGTGGGTCCACCTCGGTAACCCCGGGGTTGCAGGACGGGTAGCGAAGCCCCCAACGCACCCGTCATCGCTGAGTAGGTCAGGTGGGGTTCACGGGTTCAGGCTTCACCCGACCCCACCTGACCAGCACAAGACCGTTGCGGCGTAGATTCTGATCGAAGGACCACCATGAGCGGTATCGAGGAATGCACCCCGGCCGAGCAATTGCTGGCGAGTATCGCCCGCGCCGGATACGCATCGATTGACGAATTCATCGCCCGGCTACGCGCCGACCCCTTCGCCGACACCATGGAATTGCCTGCTGTCACGGAGTTCTGGGCCGTTCCCGCGCGACAGGCCAGCTGATATATGCGAGGCGACGGCAGTGGCGACGCGGCGAACCGCGCACGGCTCCCCGGCGAGTCATCGACCCCGGCGCGCGAATCGGACCCCTACAGTGCCGACATGACCAGTGACGTTGCGCGGCAACCGACGGCCGAGGATCTGGCGTGTGCGGCGGCGACCAAGGAAGCGATGGGCTATTTCACCGACCAGGGCTGGTCGTATCCGCCCACCCGGGTCGCGCGGGCCATCGAACTCATGGGCACCGTCGGGCGCTATCTCACCGACGCGGTGGAACATTCGGGCCAGCTGGACTCGGCCGATCTGGACAGGCGCTACGAATTCGTCTGCGCCCTCACCGAAATGGCCTACGAACAGCGGCGACTGTACTGGCTGCTCGACCGGTGGGCACAGGAATGCGCCACCGAGGGCACACTCAACGGCATCGACGCGGTGTGGACCGCGCACCGGTTCCGCGACGCGCAGAAACACGCGACCGCCCTCGGTGACGCGCTCAGCGACGCGCACGCCCGCATCGGCCGCGATATCGACCGCTCGTGCGGCGAACACGCGCACGCCGCCGACCGGGCCGACGACGACGGAGACGATCAGCGCACCTGGTGACCGCACATGAGCGCCGCCGCACCCGATTCGGGTGCGGCGGCGCTCATGTCGTTCACTAGGCCGTCGCGACCTCCGGTTCGGCCTTCTCCTCCGGTTCCGCCGGTGGCGCCTTCTTCGCGCTCGGCAGGAACGAGTAGGCCAGACACACCAGGCCGAAGAACAGGTAGCCCAAAGCGACCTGCGGCGCTGCCGCCCAATCGACTTCGTGCGCGTGGATGAGTCCGATCCAGCTGAGCCCAGCGCCGACGGCCGAGCCGATCGCCGCCGCGACGAACCGTTTGTCCAGGACGAAGGTGACGATCGCGCCGAGCACCAGGCCCGCGAGGACCGCGCCCGAACCCAGTGTCTTGAGACCGTCGTAGACGACACCGGCCTGACCGAGCGCGTCCGAGCCGATCTTGTCGGCCGAGGTTCCCGCCGCGCTCAATGCGTTGTCGATCTGTCCGACCGCCCATTCCGCGAGGTTGGGCAGCAGGGCCGCGACCACCGCGACCGCGTGCAGCCGTGGCACCGCTTGGAAGGCTTGGGCGCCGATCAGCAGACCGATGTACAGCAGGATCGGCACGATGGCCGGAATCGGCAGGATGGTGGACAGGACACCGAAAAGGCCGAGCAGACACATCAATCCGATGGCGGCGCCGCTGGCGAGGGAGTATCCGGTGCGCCCGCCCGCGTCCTTCCAGCCGGGGTGCCCGATGTACACGGCGGGCGGGAAGGGCGAGCCGAATCCGGAGCCGATGATGGCGCCGAGGCCGTCGGCGAGCAGGACGCTGCGCAGGTTGTAGTTGTCCCCGGCCGCGGCCGCGCTCTCCACATTGCTCATGGCTTCGGTGAAGTTGTAGACGCCAAGCGGAATCGCCGTGGCCAGCAGCGGCGCGAGATTGCTCAAACCGTCGAACAGTAGGTCGAAACGCAGATCCGGCAGGCCGAGCGCGATATCACGCGCGGCTTCGGACACATCGGGAGCCGACATGTAGCCGCCGATCCAGCCGATGGCCGTGCCGACGAGCAGTGCGACGAGTCCGACCGGGATATTGCCCGGCAGCTTGGCGTCGGTGAAGAAGCCGATCAGGATGATCGCCAGCACCGGGAGCCCGATCCAGGCCGCCTCCCACATCTGGGCGGCGGGCCGCATCGCGATGAAGGTGATGGAAATACCGGCCAGGGTGCCGAGCATCGCGGCGCGCGGGGTGATCTTGCGGATGAACGGGCCGACGAACGCGCCGATCATCACGATCACGCCGATCATGAACGCCCACGCCAAACCGGCGGACCAGGCCTGGAACGCGTCGTTGGTCTTCAGGTAGATCGGCAGCATCACCACGAAGACGACGATGAACATGTGCGGGACGCTGGGCCCGTACGGCAGTGCCGTGACGGTATCGCGGTTCTCACGCCTCGCCAGCCTGCGCGCCAGCAGCATGTAGTACAGGTTGCCCAGGACCAGGGCGACGCCGAGCGCGGGCAGTACCGTGCCGAGCACGTCACCGCTGGGGATCTTCACCACTGCGATGGACAACGTGGTGAGGGTCAGGACATTGACGAGGATATTGAACGAGAGCCCGAAGAAGGCGTTCGTATCCCCTCGGGTCCACCACGGCAGCGACAGTTTGGCGACGGGACTGGATTCGTCGGGGAGTTTCGTATCGACGGACATCGGCTTTCCTTATGCTGTCGTTTTCGCTACGCGGAGGTATGCGCTGGGGTCGATGAGGCGAGTGCGTCGATGACGGTCGCCGAATCGGCGACCCATCCGAAGATGCCGCCCTGGGCGGCGATCATGTCCAGTCCGACGCGCTGGAATTCCGGGAAATACGAACCGACGCAATCGGAGACGACCAGGCATTCGTAGCCGCGATCGTTGGCCTCGCGCACGGTCGTGTGCACGCACACCTCGGTGGTGACACCGGTGACCAGCAGCGATTCGATGGAGTTCCGCGCCAGTACCGCGCCGAGGTCGGTGGCGTAGAACGCGCCCTTGCCGGGTTTGTCGATGACGACCTCGTCGGGCAGCGGGGCCAGTTCGTCGACGATGTCGTGTCCGTACTCGCCGCGCACCAGGATGCGCCCGAACTGTCCCGGATCACCGATGCGCTGGGAGGGGTTGCCGCGACGCAGTTTCGCGGGCGGGCAGTCGGACAGGTCGGGCAGATGACCTTCGCGGGTATGGATCACCGGGATGTTCGCCGACCGCGCCGCCGTCATCAGCCGGGCCAGCGGGTCGATCACACTGCGCAGCAGTTCCACATCGTTGCCGAGACTTTCGCCGAATCCGCCGGGTAGCAGGAAGTCGCGTTGCATATCGATCACGAGTAGGGCGGTGGTGCTCGGATCGAAGGAGAAGGGGGTCGGTGTCGCCGGAATGTGCTGGGGTGCGGTCATCTTCGTTCTTTCTGTGCGAGCCGGACATCCATGTGCGCCTCGACCGGGCGCGGCTCGTCGAGCATCCGGGCGGCCGCGGCGAGCACGGTGTCGTCGGACTGCGCCGGGCCGAAGACCATCGCCGAGACCGGGCGGCCGTCGGCGGCCGTTCCCATCGGCACCGCGACGGCGGTGAGGTCGAGCAGATTGCCGAAGTGGGTGTAGTGGCCGAGCATCGTATTGGTGCGGATGGGATCGGCCTCGACCTGATCGACGGTGAAGGTGGTGCCGAGGGTGGGCACCACGACGACGTCGATCTCGGCCCACATCCGTCCGACCACCGCGCGCAACTCCTGGAGTCGCTGTTGGGCGCGGAAGACATCGACGGCGTTGAATTGATAACCGCTGGTGAAGATCTCGCGGATCACCGGAAGGATCGACTCCGGCTTCTCGGCGAGGAAGTCGCCGAATTCCACCAGCCGTTCGGCGACCCACGGTCCCTGGTACAGCAGTTCGCCCGCGTCCAGGAACGGTCGCAGTGTCGTGGTCGTGGTGTCGAATCCGCGTCTGCCGAGGCGTTCGCGGATACCGAGGTGCGCGACCCGGAAGGCGTCGTCGCCGAAGAATTCCAGTTCCGATTCCGGCGGCAACCCCATTCGGATGCGCTCGCCGCGGTAGCGGGGGCCGCGCACGCGGCTCCACGGGTCGTCCGGATCGGGCGCGGCGATGACCTCGAACACCCGATCCAGATCCTCGATCCGCGAGGCCATCAGCGTCAGGCAGTCCAGTGACTTGCAGGCGGGGACGAGCCCGACCGTGCTGATCAGCCCCCGTGAGGGTTTCCAGCCGACGATGCCGTTGAGCGCGGCGGGAACCCGGCCCGACCCGGCGGTGTCGGTGGCGACGCAGAACGGCACCTGCCCGAGCGCGACGGCCAGCGCGGAGCCCGAACTCGAGCCGCCGGAGATCAGATCGCCGCCGAAGACGCTGCGCGGAACGGGATACGGCGTCCGCGTGCCGTTCAATCCGGTCGCGAACTGGTCCAGATTCGTCTTGCCGACGAACAGCGCGCCCGCGTCGAGCAGGCGCTGCACCGCGGGGGCGGTCTCGGTGGCGATGTAGGAGAAATCGGGACACGCGAGCGTCGTCGGCCAGCCGGCGACGTCGATACTGTCCTTCACTCCGAACGGAACTCCGTACAGCGGCAGGGTGCGCGCGCCCGGCCTGCATTCGATCGCGGCGGCCGCCGCCACCAACTGTTCGCGCGGCACCGGGGTGATCCAGGTGCCGTCGTCACCGCGCGCCGCGATCGCATCCGCGACACGCGCCGCGGTGCTGGTCGGTGCGCCACTGCCACTTTCGTGCGACGCGAGGATCTCCGCCACCGTAGGCCCGGGATTCAGCATCTGTCGATTGTCGACAGAATGTGTGAAGCCGATGGTCTCCGAATGTATCCGCTGTGTTAGCAGATATCGATGGGCGTACCACCGCGCGTAAGCGCCGCGGCCATGCCGGATTCGATCAGCGGGCCGACCGCGAAGGGTCGACGACGAAAGGGAGGGGCGTTCTCTCCGGCACACCGGGCCGAGTCACCAACGCCGACCGCCGGCTCGCGGACTCCTCAGCGAGGTCGGCCGCCTTCCGCGACCCGGTCGAATCGCGCGCCGAGAGCCGTGAACGATTCCAGCCATCCGCTGCTCGCGGCGATCTCGCACAGGGGGCCGGTGGCGAGGAACAGAGTTCTCAGGTAGCGCAGGCGAATCCGATCGCCCCGGCGGATCCGCTGGCACTGTTCGGTGAGATCGGCGACGAGTTCGGCCTCGTCCTCGTAGCGCGACTGCCAGACCAGATCCTGGGGACCGGACCGAACGTGGGCCAGTACCTGTTCGAGGATGTCGAGGAGTTCCGCCGCGTCCGAGTCCACATCACAAGAATCGCATGACGACGGCGACGATTCTCGTGCGGCGACCCGCCCCTTGATGGACCGGCGAGGTCACCGGATCGCGGTTTCCCATCCGGGCACACCGAAATTCTCACCGCGCCGGTACAGGTCGATGCCCGCGGCGGTATAGGGAACGGTCTCGGCGGGCAGTCTGTCGAGGGGGAACCATCGCAGGTCCGAGCATTTGTGCGGTTCACGATTCTCGGGCTCACCGTCCCAGCGGTCCGCGGTGAAGAAGAACCCGACCCGGCCGCCGCCCTCCGGTGTCCGCCAGTGCACCGTCGAGACCACGCGGAGATCCTCGCGTTCGAGCCGGAGCCCTATCTCCTCGTCGGACTCGCGGATCATGGCCGCGACGACGTCTTCGCCGTCCTCGAGTTTGCCGCTCGGTAGGTTCCACATTCCGTCCGAATACCCGGTGTTCTGCCGACGGGCGAGCAGCACCTCCCCGCCGCGCGCGAGCAGAAGCAGGACATCGACGGGAGCGGTATACGGCACGAGCAGCAGGCTACCGGTGCCCACCGACACGGTCCGCGAGCCGCAGGACAACGGGCGCGGTGGCACGCGGGATCTATCCGCCCTTCAGCAGATGTCCAGGTTCAGATACGTCAGTTCGCCGTGGCGCTGGAGGGCGGCGCAGGCGATGTCGGGATCGTTGGATTCCAGCGATTCGAGCAGTTCGGCGTGCCGTCGGATGCCGTTGCGGCGGGAGGCGACGCGGGCTTCCTCGCGCAGGTTGCGTGCCATCGGCAGTTGCAATTTCAGCAGGACCGGCGCGTAGGCCAGATTCAGCTGATGATTTCCCGCCAGGGCGACGACCTCGAGGTGGAAGCGGCGGTGCGCGTTGTCGCGTTCGAGGGTGTCGTCCGAGACATCGGCGGTACGCATCTCGTCGAGTGCTGTGCGCACCGCGCCGAAGGGGTCACCGTGCGCGGGCAGCGGCAGCGCGCTCTCGATGGCGTGACGTTCCAGGACTCTGCGCAGTTCGAACAGTTGCAGGATGTCGGTGGCCGACCACACGAGCACCCGGAAACCACGGCGCGGCAGATGTTCGACGAGACCTTCCTGCGCGAGCAGTCGCAGCGCTTCGCGCACCGGAGCCCGGCTGATCCCGAGCCGGGCGCACAGCGTCTCCTCGATGATCCGCTCCCCCGGCTCGAGAGCTCCGCTCAGCACGGCGGACCGCACGTGCCTGGTGGCCATCTCGACCAGGCTCGGCGGCAGGACGGTCACGTGCGTCCGCAGGGTCATGAGTTCGAGTGTACGAATTTCGCGGAGTAGTGCTCCGGCGAGCGGTTCAGTCGAACCGGACCTGCCAGTGTTCGATGCCGTTGATCCAGCCCGAACGGAGGTGTTCGGGCTCGGCGGCCTGGGTGATGCGGGGCATGGCGTCGGCGATCGCGTCGAACATCAGGTCTATCTCGAGGCGGGCCAGATTCGCGCCGAGACAGTAGTGCGTGCCCGCGCCGCCGAAACCGACGTGCGGGTTGGGGTTTCGCAGGATGTCGAAGGTGAAAGGGTCCGCGAAGGCGTCCTCGTCGAAATTGGCCGAGCTGTAGAACAGGAGTTGACCGCGGAGGAGAACACCTCGGGTCGCCGGGAGATCTCCTTGATATCGGCGAGTTTGGTGACTACCCGGTAACCTCCGTCGTCGAAACCGCTCACGCCGTCGGGCTGGGCGTTCCACCGGATCGGCGCGGTGCGCCGCAATTCGGCGAATTCCGCCTCGGGCCTGCGTTTCGCCCACAGATCGGGGTCGGTGAAATCGAAACCCGGAGGGATCGAGGGTGCGGCCATTCGCGACCTCCCGTTGGAACCTGTTCTATTGAGTGTAAACACGCGGGCGCGGTGCGCCGGGCCGGAACGCCCGGATCGGTGACGGCGCGACGGCGAACGCAATAGGGAGGATTCACAATCCTGGGCGACCGTGATTCGTTCTCTCAATGAAACGCGGCGGCGGGGTCGAACGCCATGGCGGCGGCACGTACCGTCGATACTCGGAGAAACGTCACGACGAGGAGTGGCATGCGCATGGGCCCGCAGGAGGAATGCGGAAGCGGGGTGGACGTTCCCGACGCCACCGAGCGCTGCCCGATGCCGGGGCGTGACGCCGATTCGATCCTCAAGGCCGGAATCGAACTCGCGCTCGTTCTCGTCGACGCCGCCGCGGCCGCCGAGATCGCCCCGTAGAACAACTCCGCTCGGAACTCGGACGTTTGTCCAGCTCATCGTGGCGGATTCACGAATACACCATCGACGCTGTGAACGATCACAGGTGAGCTCGGTCACGCTTCGACAGATCTCAGAAACCGTTTCGCGCCCACGCGATCGGCGCCGCGAGCGCGCTACCGTGATGTGCTTCGCCGGGTGCGGGGACGAAAGGGAGTTCACGATGACCATCGCCAGTACAGCCCAGCCGGACTTGACTGTTTCGGGCCAGCCGGTCACTTCGTCACTGAAGGATGTCCGCGCTCTTTCCCGAAAGATGGTGGGCCACTTCATCGAGAACGTCGCCCCGTGCCGGACATTGCCGGGCGAGGCGATCAACGGTGATATCACGACCATCACCCGCACCTGCCTCGAACTCGCGGTCAGCATGCTCGACGGCAGCGATATCCCGGAGAAGACCCAGCAGCTGCGAATCGGCGCGGAAGGCTGGGCGCGCGAGGGTATTCCGATCGACACCATCCATCACGCGGTGCACGAGGGATTCAAACTGGGTTTCGATCTGATCCTCGCCGATGCCACCGCGGCCGATTTCGACAGCCTCAAATCCGTCGGACGGCGACTGCTGGAAATTCTCGACATCATCACCTCCACCGTCTCGCACGCCTATGTCCGCGAGCTACGCGCGGTGGTCGGCGAGCACCACACCGCCGCGCACACCCTCGCCTCGGCACTGCTCGGCGGACACGCCACCTCGACGATGGCCAGGGAATGCGGCATCGAGATCGCGGCCTCGTATTCGGTGCTGGCCGTGTCGATTCCCCCGCATCCGGAGGAGGCAGACGCCCGACTCGACGGCAAGGTCGTCGCCCGCCGCAAATTGCGTCGAGTGCAGGCCGAACTCGCCAAACGCTGCGGCGACAGCGCACTGTCGCTGCTCAGCATCGACGGGGGCACCATCCTGCTGCCGACCGGCCTGGTCAGCGGGGAAGCCCTCGACCACCTGATCGAACAACTCTCGCGCAGCGCCCAGGTGCCGATCGCGGCGACGCTGGTCGACGCGGTCACCGCACGCGTTCCGGCGGCCACCGACCAGGCGCACGAACTGCTGGACATGGTGCAGCGGTTGCGGTGTGTGCGCGGGCTGTACCGCTTCGACGATCTGGCCCTGGAATACCAGCTCACCCGCCCCGGCCCCGGCCTGGAACGCCTGCGCACCATCCTCTCCCCGCTCGACGAGCATCCGGATCTGTTCGAGACCCTGCAACGTCACATCAGCAACAATCTCAATCGTCAGCGCACCGCCCGCGCTCTGCACGTGCACACCAATACCGTGGACTACCGGCTCAAACGCATCGGGCAACTGACCGGGTTCGATCCCTCGGAGGCGGCGGGCCTGTGGTATCTGCGCGCCGCGCTCATCGCCCGCAGCTACCAGCAGCCGGGTGATCCCGGCGCGGCGCGGCGCACCGTGACCGCGTCGCGGCCGAGTTGACAGTCGACCCTCCCGCCTCGACACGCCCGTAGCCGCCGGGTGAGTCGGCCGCGCGTCGTCGGTGGACGTTTCGGGCGCTACCGCCCGCGCGGCCGAACTCACCACAGCCAGGCTCGTGTTCGCCCAACAGCGTCATGGCGGTGGCGAATTCGGTGAGCGGCAGGCGGCGGGTGATGCGTGGCACCGAATCCGTCAGTGCGGCAGCATATCCGTCCACGCCCGGGTCGGGCACGAGACGAGGTCGGTCTGCTGGTGCATCGAACCGTCCGGCGAGAGGTAGTTGCCGGTGCGCGGATCGTACTGCGCGACACCGATCGTCGGCTCCCGCGTCGCCGGGCGGCCGGTGTCCGCACTCGGAATGGTCAGGCCCGGAATCGACAGCCCCGGGAGCGCGGGAGCGGCGGGCGGCGCGGGCTGGTTCTCGGCGGGCACGCGGCGGGAATCGGTTGGGACACCCTGGGATTCGAGATTCGGGTCGGTCGGATACGGGCCGAGCAGCGGTTGATCGGTCGCCAGCGGCACGAATTGCTCGTCGCTGTTGCACATGGCGGCCGTCGCGGCGCGTTTGCCGGGGACCGCCGCACAGGGGATATTGCGCGCGCCGCGCACCGCGATCTGGGAATCCTGCGGCAATTTGCAGTACAGGTCCTCCGGGGTGTCGATGGTGTCGACCTCGGCGGGTGAGCGCCACGAGGACGGCGGGAGGAAGCCGACCGTGCACGCGGGTGGATCGGACAGCCCGCCGAGACGGAAGGTTCCGAGTCCGAGACCCGACGCGTTGTTGGACGGCTGCACCGCCTGGATCATCGAGATCGACGGCGGCAGCAGAACGAGCAATTGCTCGAGTCCCGCATGATAGGTGACCGCGAGCGAACCGACACTGGTCAGGTTGGCGAGCAGGATCGGCAACGTCAGTTTCACCGAATCGAGTAGGTCCGTCGCCTCCCTGGCGAATCCGGGGCCGGTGTCGAGCAGGGTGCGGATCTGCGGATCGTTCGCGACGACCTGCCCGGTGACCCCGGCCAGACTCCTCGTCCAGATCCGGATGGCGTCGGCGGTGCGCGCCTGGCTGTCGAGCAGCGGGGCGGCATCCTCGAGGAAGGTCCGTGCCTTGTCACCGACCCCGTTGAGATCCGAGGACAGCACCTGCGCCGAGGTGAGCAGTGAATTCAGGTCGTAGCCCGCGCCGTTGACGCCCTTGAACAATTCGTCCAGCAGCGCGTGCAGCTGTTCGCGCGGAATGGTGGCGACCAAGGCGCTGAGACTGTCCAGCATCGGACCCACCGGTTGCGGCACGGCGGTGTCGGCGGAGTCGATGACCGAACCGTCGTGCAGATATGGCGGGGAGTCGGTCCGCGGGCGCAGGTCGACGTACTGTTCACCAACCGCGGACACACTGCGCACCTCGGCCTCCAGATCGGCCGGAATCCGTTGTCCCCCATCGATGGCCAGGCGCGCGCGGACCCCGTCCGGGGTCAGTTCGACCGAGGTCACCTTGCCGACCTGCACACCGCGATAGGTCACATTGCCGAACCGGTACAGCCCGCCGGTATCGGTGAGATTCACCGTGACGTCGATGGTGCCGACCCCGAACAGTGTGGGCAGGCGCATGTACACCGTGGCCATGACGACGAGTCCGATGACCGACAGGATCGAGAAGAGCACCAATTGGGTTCGGACGAAACGTGAGAGCAGCATCAGCGGCCTCCGCCGGTCGGCGGCTCGGGGTCGGGGGTGATGCCGACGCCGAGCGGGTTCGTGGTCTGGCGGGCGTAGCCGGGATCGCCGACGGCGGCCTGGATGACCGCCGTCGGATCACCCCACGGGGTGCCCATCAGCAGCTCGCGCCGCAACCGGGGGATCGTGAGGTCGACGGTCGCGTGCAGGTTGAGGTAATCGCCGCGCGCCGCCCGGTCGATGGTCTTCTGCCCGTAGGGGTAGACCGTCGCGTAGGCCAGCGCGGCATCGAGTTTCGGGCCGACATCGGCGATCGAACGCAGCGTCGGTTCGAGATTGCGCAGATTCGTCACCAGATCGGACTGCACCTCGGTGATCACGGAACCGGCCGTATTGCTCAGCGTCCGCAATTTGTCCAGGGCCAGTGTGATGTTCGGCTGCTGTTCGAGCAGGACGTCCAGCGCGGCGGGCAGGGTGCGCAGGGTTTCGGTGAGCACATCGCGTTGCGTGGCGAAGGTGCCCGCCAGGCGGTTGAGCGCGTGGATGGAGGCGACGATCTCCCCGCGTTGGGCGTCGAGCGCGCCCACGAAGGTGTCGAGCCGGGTGAGCAGTGCGCCGATCTGTTCCTGGCGTCCGGCGAACGCGTCGTTGAGATCGTCGATGATGTCGCCGATCTGGCCGAGCCCGCCGCCGTTCACCACGACCGATACCGACGCGAGGGTCTGTTCGGTCGACGGGTAGGTGGAGGTCCTGTTCAGTGGGACCGTCGCGCCGGAGGCCAGACGTCCGCTCGGCGCGGCCCCCGGCGGGGTGTTCAGCGCCAGATGGCTCGAACCGAGCAGGCTGGTCTGTCCGATGGAGGCGACCACATTGGAGGGGACGACGGTATCGGAATCCACCGAGACCTCCACGACGGCGTGCCAGCCGCGCAGAGCGATGGTGCTGACGCTGCCGACCACGACGTCATCGATAAGGACCGGCGAATTCGCGACGAGGGTACCGATATTCGCCATCTCGACCTCGATGACGGTCGCGTCGGCATCGCGGCCGGGCGCACCGGGCAACGGCAGCGAATTCACTCCCTGCCAGCCGCATCCGGTGGCCGCCAGCACCACGCACACACCGAGCGCGACCGTCCGCGCGCCACCTCGTATATCCCGAATTCTGCTGCGTGACACGATGTTCACCTTCCGCTCGGGAACAGGATGTCCGCCAGGCTCGGCAGCGGAGCGGGCGGCGGGCCCGTGGTGTCCACTACCGCGGGCACCAGGTCGGGTTCGGTGTAGATCAGATTCTCCGGGCGCGCGGAAGGACCGTGCAGCGGATTCAGCGGGAACGGCAGGTAGTTGAAGTTGAGCAGGTTCAGCACCGGGCCGAGATAGTCACGACATCTACGGGCCGATTCCTCCGTGGTCGCCGTTTCGATGCTGGCGATGGAAGCGCACACGAACTGGATCGGATTGGAGAAGTTGTTCAATACGAAAACCCCTGCCTCGGTGGCGGTTTCCGGATTGTAGATATTGTAGAAATTCGCCATGCTGGTCGGGAAGATATGCAGCAGTTGCTCGAGGTCGTCCCGGTTGTCGACGAGATTCTGGGTGACGTCCACCAGCCCCCGCACCTGCTCGCTCGCCCGGTCCCGGTTGTCGGCGACGAATCGGCGCACCTCGCCGACGGCCACCGACAGTTCGGTCAGTGCCGCGTCCAGATCGGACCTGCTGTCGTCCAGCACGCTGGACAGTGTGGCCAGCCGGTCCTGGAACTGCACGATCTGCTCGGTGCTGCCGCGCAGGATCGACACGAACTGCTGGAGATTGCCGATGATGTCGACGATATCGCCGCTGCCGTCGGCGAGTATTCGCCCGACACCGGATAATTGGGTCAGTGTCTCGCGCAGTTTGTCGCCGTTGCCCGCCATCGCGTTCGCCGCGCTGTCGATGAATCGACCGGTCGAACTGCCCGCGATATCGGCGCCGGGGCCGAGGTCGGTGGCCAGGCGCGTCAGCTGGGTCTTGATCTCGTCCCATTCGACCGGCACCGCGGTCCGCTCGACCGGGATGACCGCGCCGTCGGCCATGGTCGGCCCTTCCGAGCGGTAGGCCGGAGTCAACTGGACATAGCGTGAATCGACCAGGCTCTGGGCGACGATCACGGCTTTCGCGTCCACCGGTATCGAGAGGCCGCGGTCGACCTCCAGGACGAGTTCGGCGGTGGTCCCGTGCGGTTCGATGGCCGCGATCCGACCGACCTTCACCCCGGACACCCGGACGTCGTCGCCCTCGTAGATGGCGGTCGCGCTGGTGAAGATCGCGCTGATCTGCTTGGGTCCGAACACTATTCGATATCCGGTGATCGCGCAGGCGAGCAGCACCGCCGCGGCGACGAGCACCGCGCCGATGCGCAGGATTCGGTTCGTCATCGTGGCGGCTCCGGGTGCGGTAGCGGGATCTGGCTCTGCGGTTGCACACCGAAGGCCTGATCGATGAAGGGCTGGATCAACGACCCTGGGATCAGATTCGCCACGTAGGCGTTGTAGAACGGCCCGCCGGAGACCGCTTCACCCTGTGTCAGAGCCACTTTCGCGAGTCCTGGCAATGCTGCGGCGATATTGTCGCGGTTACGTTCGAGCATGGCGACGACCGAATTGAGCCGGTCGAGCGTCGGCGCGAGTTCGGCCTCGTTGTCGGCGACGAGTCCGGACAGTTGGCGCGATACCGCGGCGGTGTTGGCGAGCAGTTCGACGATCGCCTGCCTGCGCGCGGCCAGGACTTCGAGTAGCGAATTCGCGTTGAGCAACAGCGAATTCAACTGCTGACCACGCTGGGCGAGGATGCCGGTCACCTCGGAGGTCGCCGACAGCAGTTCGCGCACCGAGCCGTTGCGACTGTTGACCGATTTCGAGAGCGCGGTCAGGCCGTCGAACGCGGGACCGACCTGCGGGGCGATCCGGTCCAGCGTGGAGGACAGCATATCCAGCGACCGATTCAACGATTCGGTGTCCATCTCGGACACATTGGTCGTCAGATCGCCGACGGCGTCGGTCAGCGAATACGGCGAGGACGTGCGCGTGGCGGGTATGACCTGGAGCGGCCGCAGCGGGTTCTCGCCCTCGGAACGCAGTGTGAGGATCCGCTTTCCGAGCAGCGAGCCGGTTTTGATCTGGGCGGAGGTCCGGTCGCCCAGCCTGATGTCCTCGTCGACCGCGAAGATCACCCGCGCGTCCCCGTTGTCCAGGCTCACCTTCGTCACCCGGCCGACCTTGACCCCGGACACGATCACGTCGTCGCCGACGGCCAGTCCCCCTGCCTCGGTGAACACCGCCTCGTAGCGGACGGTGGTCGCCCAGGTGATGAACTGCTGGGACTGTAATCCCACCAGGATGACGCAGACCACGAGGACGACGCCGACGAGTCCGTGCCGGAACAGATGTTCACCGCGATACTGGAGCATGGCTACGGGCTGCACCTTCCTGTGGTCTGTTCGATCCACGGCAGCACGAGCACCTGACCGGATTCGTCGGTCACCCGGACCGTGACCGCGCAGATGTAGTACTGGATGAAATTCCCGTACGCGCCCGCCCTGACCAGCTTCCGGAAATTGACGGGCGCGCGCTGCAACGCGTCGTCGAGCCGGTCCTTGTCGTCGTCGATCAGCGGTGCGAGCCTGGCCAATTCGTCGATCGTGCCCGCCAACGGCGGTCGCGCGGTGGTGAGCAGATCGGCGATCGTGGCGGTGCCGTCGTCGAGCGCGTCGATGGCGGCCGCGATGGGATCGCGATCGCGGGCCAGCGCGCCGACGAGTCGCTCCAGCCGGTCGATGGTCTCGGTGAAACGACCGCCTTCGGCGGCCAGGGTGGTCATGACGGTGTTCAGGTGGTCGATCACCTGCTCGACCACGACGTTGTCGCGTCCGAGCGTCGAGGTGAACGACGCGGTTCTGGCCAGTAGCGAATCCAGCGATCCATCTCTGCCCTGGACGATTTCGAGCAGTGACCAGGTGAGCGAGTTGACGTCCTTCGCGTTCAATCCCTGGATGACCGGTTTGAGACCGCCGAGCAGCATGTCCAGATCCAGCGCGGGCGAGGTGCGGTCCAGCGGGATCTGCGCACCCTCGGAAAGGATTTCGGTGCTGCCCGGCCCCTCGGTGAGTTCGAGATAGCGATCGCCGACCAGATTCAGGTAGCGCACCGCGACGGTGGTGCCCGTGGTCAGCGCCAGCGACCGGTCGGCGTCGAATCGCACGCTCACCGTGTGGTCCTCGCGCAGGGCTACCTCGCGCACCGCGCCGACCTCGACACCCGCGACCCGGACGGTGTCACCCGAGCGCAAGCCGGAGGAATCCTCGAAGACCGCGCCGTACTCGAAGGTCGAGCCGGTCCGGTATTGCCCGAAGACCAGGATCAGGCATCCCGACAGCACCACCATGACCGCGGCGAAGACCCCGAATTTCAGCAGCGGCGTATTCCTGGCATCCCTCATCGCGGCGGCCCGAGCGGTCCGAACAGCGCCTGCGGGAGTGTGTCGACATTGAGCAGCACGCCCTGATTTCCCTTCTCGAACGGGTTGGCGCCGGTGTCGGCGACCACGTAGGGCGGTTTGCCCTCGTAGGGCACGGGCAGTACCGAACACTGCGGCCCGCCCGTGGCCGCGACCTTCGGCAGATGGTTCGGATACCGGTAGGGCTCGGTGCCCCAGAGGAAGTTCGCGGACAGCCCCAGCCCCGGCACATCGACCGGTCGCGAGAACGCCAGCTTCCCGAACCCGTCCAGCGAACAGGTCAGCGACTCGTTGTATTCGTTGGTCAGCGAGGTCGTCGGCACCAGCAGTCGCAGGGTCGTCGCGAGCGCGTCGCCATTGGCGCCGAGCACCGGTGTGCCCACATCGGCCAGACCGATCAACCCGACGAGCAGCGCGTCCAGATTCCGCTGCTGGTCGACCAGGGTGCGGCTGATATCCGTGGCGTTCGCCGCAGTGTCGACCAGCGATTGCGCGGAATCGGCGTAGGTGTTCAGCACGCCGGGCGCGAGCGCGAGATCGGTGCGCAGGGTGGGTAATCCGGGTTCCAGCTTGCCGAGGAAACTCTCCAGATCGCTGAGCATGAGCCCGACCTGGTCGCCGTGGCCGCCGGTCGCCGCGGCGATCGCGCCGAGGGTCTGGTTCAACTTCTCCGGTTCGATTCCGGCCAGCACCGTGGTGAGTTGCTGGAATACCGTGTTGATCTCGACCATGACGTGTTCGGCGTCGAGGACCTGGCCCGCGTACATGGTCCGGGTCGTGGCACGCGCGGGCGGAATGAACTGGACGAATTTCGCGCCGAACACCGTCGTGGAGGTGATCTCGACGGTGACGTCGGCCGGTATCAGCGCGAGTTGATCGGAACGGATGGCCAGGCGGATCTCGGCGAGTCCGTCGGCGCGCTCGTCGATCGCGTCGACCTTGCCGACGGTGACGCCGCGCATCTTCACATCGGCGTCGGGGTACATCACCAGGCCCGCGCGCGGTGACAGCACGGTGACGGCCACCGTATCGGTGAAACCGCCACCGAACATGATCACCGAGACGGCCACGATCACCACGCCGACCACGACCGTCAGCAGACCGACGAACGGACGTAGGAAGTTGTCGAACATTGCCTCACCCCGACAGATCGAAGTTGCCGTTGGCGCCGTAGACCGCCAGCGAGACGAGCAGGGTGACCGAGACGATGGCGATCAGCGACGTGCGCACCGCGTTGCCGACGGCGATGCCGACACCGGCGGGTCCGCCGCTGGCGAAGAAGCCGAAATAGGTGTGGATCAACAGGATCGTCAACGCCATCAGCATGGCCTGCACGAACGACCAGATGAGGTCGATCGGGTTCAGGAAGGTCGAGAAGTAGTGGTCGTAGAGTCCGGAGGATTGACCGAGCAGGAAGACCGTGGTGAAGCGGCTGGCGATGAAGGAGGCGATGACCGCGAGCGCGTAGAGCGGGGTGATGGCGATCATGCCCGCGACGATTCTGGTGCCGACCAGATAGGCGATGGGATCGATGGCCAGCGATTCCAGCGCGTCGATCTCCTCGTTGATGCGCATCGCCCCCAATTGCGCTGTGGCACCGGCGCCGAAGGTCGCGGCCAAGCCGATCCCGGCCACCACCGGGGCGGAGATGCGGACGTTGATGAAGGCGGAGAGGAATCCGGTCAGCGCCTCGATCCCGATATTGCCCAGCGAGCTGTATCCCTGCACCGCGAGGGTGCCGCCGGTGGCGAGGGTGAGGAATCCGACGATGACGACGGTGCCGCCGAATACCGCGAGAGCGCCTGTGCCCATGCTGATCTCGGCGATGAGGCGGATGGTCTCGCGTTTGTAGCGCCACGCCGCGAGGGGGGCGTACGCCAACGCTTTCGAGTAGAAGAGGGTGTGGTCGCCGATGCGGCGCAGGCCGACGATCGGCATGCGTATTCGACGGATGGCCACGGGATATCGCGCGATCAGGGTCATGGTGTGCTCCTCAGCGCACCGTCATCTGGATACCGATGGCGGTGACGACGACATTGATGACGAACAGCGACATGAACGCGTACACAACGGTTTCGTTGACCGCGTTGCCGACCGCCTTCGCCCCGCCGGTCACGATCAGCCCGCGATAGCAGGCGACCAGACCGGCGACGAGACCGAACAGCAGTGCCTTGATCGAGGAGATGATGACCTCGTTGATCCCCGTCAGCAGGGTGATTCCGGCGGCGAAGGCGCCGGGATTGACGTCCTGGACGAACACCGAGAAGGCGTAGCCGCCGAGGATGCCGATGATGCAGACGAGATTGTTCAGCAGCAGCGCCACCAGTCCCGAGGCGAGCATGCGCGGGGTCACCAGTCGCTGGACCGGGTCGATGCCGAGGACCTGCATGGCGTCGATCTCCTCGCGGATGGTGCGCGATCCGAGATCGGCGCACATCGCGGTGGCGCCGGAACCGGCCACGATCAGGACGGTCACCATCGGACCGACCTGGGTGACCGCCCCGAACGCCGCGCCCGCCCCGCTCAGATCCGCCGCGCCGAGTTCGCGCAGCAGGATATTGAGCGTGAAGCTGACCAGCACCGTGAACGGGATCGCGACCAGCAGCGTCGGCACCATCGAGACCCGGACGATGAACCAGGACTGTTCGAAGAACTCGCGGGTCTGGAAGGGCCGCCGGAACGCGAATTTGATCGCGTCGGCCGACATCGCGAACAACCCGCCCACCATCTGCAACGGTGTCCGGTAGCCGCGCGCGATCGCCGGAGACCACTTTCCCCCCGACGCCATCAGACCGCCGGTCCCCGGGGTGTGATCGTCACGGGATACCCGGGGGACCTCACGGGACCACCGTGGCGAAGGTTTTGCTCTCCAGGAATTCCTCCAGCCCCGCCCGGCCCATCTCGCGGCCGATGCCGGACTGTTTGTAACCGCCGAACGGGGTGTCGGGCGCGAAGTACATGCCGCCGTTGATCATGAACGCACCGGCGCGGATTCGGCGCGCGACCGCGAGCGCGCGGGCCTCGTCACCGCTGAAGACGCCGCCGGCCAGACCGTAGATCGAGTTGTTCGCGATCGCGACGGCATCGTCGTCACCGTCGTGCGGGATGACGACGAGGACCGGCCCGAAGATCTCCTCCTGGGCGATCTCGCTGTCGGGGTGCACATTCGTGAGCAGCGTCGGGGTGTAGAAGTAGCCGGGGTCGACCCGCTCGCCACCGGTCACCAGGGTCGCGCCCGCCTCGATCGCGCGTCGGACCATGCCGTCGACCTTGTCGCGCTGTGCCTGGCTGATCAGCGGACCCATGTAGGTGTGCGGATGGGACGGATCGCCGTAGGGGATATTGGAGAAGCCGTTGACGACCAGTTCCACGATCTCGTCGTGGTGCTGCCTCGGCACGATCAGCCGCGTGGTCAGCGCGCAGCCCTGCCCCGCGTGCGAGGCCATGCTGAACGCCGAGAACATCGCGGGCGCCGCGAAATCGGCGTCGTCGAGCACGACCATGGCCGATTTGCCGCCGAGTTCGAGGAAGACCTTCTTGACCGTCTCGCTGGCCGCCGCCATGATGCGGCGTCCGGTCGCGGTCGACCCGGTGAAGGTGATCATGTCGACGCCGCTGTGGAAGGTCAGCGCGCGCCCGACCGCGGCCTCGGAGGAACTGAGCACGTTCACCACACCCGCGGGGATATCGGTGTGCTCGGCGATCAATTCGCCGAGCCACAGGGTGACCAGCGGGGTGTCCGGCGCCGCCTTGAGGACGACCGTGCAGCCCGCCGCCAGCGCGGGAGCGAGTTTCGCGAGGGCGAGCTGGGTCGGATAGTTGTAGGCGATGATCGCCGCCACCACACCGGCGGCTTCCTTCTCGACCCACCGCCGGTGTTTCATGCCGCGCGACTCGATCTCGCCGAGTTCCTCGCTGAACGGGTAGTCGCGCAGCAGATCGGCGTAGTAGCGCACGATCTCGAACGGACCTTCCACCTGCGGTCCCGGTGTCAACAGCCGGGCCGCGCCGACTTCGGCGATGGTCAGCTCGCGCAATTCCTCTTTGTTGTCGTGCAGCGCCCGGTACAGCTGGTCCAGGCAGTGCAGGCGGAATTTCGCGTCGGTCGACCAGGTGGTGGTGTCGAACGCGCGGCGCGCGGCCTCGACGGCGGCCTCGGCGTCCTCGACCGTGGCGTCGGGCGCGTGCCCGAGAACCGTTGCGGTCGCGGGATTCATCGTCGGGAACGTCGTGGCGGCCCCGACGAGTTTGCCGTCGATCAACAGCCTGCGTTCGCGCGCCGGGGACTGCCCCGCGGCGGCCGCCTGGTCTGTGCTGGTTTCGGAGTGCATCATCAGCCCCACTCGAGATTCGATGAAAATGCCATTCTCATTCGTGAACAGGGTCACATCTCTCATCCGAGAATTCAATACCCGTGAGAGATGGATTTCCCTGGTGGACGCGCGTAAGTGGTCGGTTGGACGGTGCACGGACACGCAGGGACGGCGCGCAGGCCGCGTCCGGTGACGGGGCGGTCCGCACGCTGCCCGGAAAATCGCTGTCCGTGAGACGGACAGCCGGAAGTTACCGGGGTACAGCGGCTTTCACGGCGCGATCTCCGAGATGGACTACCGGAGATCGCCGCACGCGAGGAGATCGTGGCGGATCAGCCCACGGGGCTGAGATCCGCACCGACGGGAGGATGATCGAGGACACCGCTGCGGAACAGTTCCGTCGAACCGACCGCGGACATCGGGACCGCACCCGCGGCGAGCGCGTGCGCCTTGAAGGCCTGGGCGGCGAGACTGAGCCGGTGCAGCACCGGATCGACGCCGTGGTCACTGCCCAGCGGCCAGCCCTCGCCCCAGACGACGACCTCGATTCCGCCGTGGCCCAACGCTTTCAGCAGTCCGCTGCGCGCACGGGAGTCGAGTTCGCAGATATCGGCGGCCACCGCGAGCGCCTGCGGCCTGCGACCGCGACCACCCCCGGCGAGTACCGATTCCAGGTCCAGCATCTCCGCCCCGAGGATCTGGAGCGGCCGGGTGTCCTCGGCGCGGGGAACCATGACGGTGACGTCCCAGCCCGCCACCGCGCGGTCGAACAGCCAGCCGCCCGCGTTCTGCACCACGTCGGCGACGCTGGTGCCGACGACGTCGAGGCGATACCTCATGACTTCGCTACCGGGGCGAAGTCCTGAGCCAGCGACCTCGTGTACTCGTTGAACACCTCGGTGAGCGGGATCGTGTGATCGAGCAGCCATGAGAGCTCCATTCCATTGATGAAGGCGACGATTTCCACAGCCCGAATGTCAGGATCCAAATCGGTCCGGAATCGTCCGATCTCCTGGTGGTGACGGATGGTCTCGGCGACGATGTCGACGGCGACCTTCCACCTGTTGAGGAGCCGGTCGTGGAGGGGAGCCTCGGGCAGCAGGTTCTCCACCAGTAATACGACGAACGTGCCCACCAGTTCCGGTGAGCGCTCGATGCGATCGGCGACCTTGCGAATTTCTTCGATCAGGTCACCGGTCAGGTCGGAGACGGAGGCGTCGTCCGCGTCACGTGCATCGAGTACGGCATGCAGCAACTGCTCCTTCGACTGGAAATGGTGCAGGAGTCCCGCCGGGGTGACCCCGGCCTCCCGTGCGATCTGCGCGAGTGTCGTACTGCGCCAACCGCTGCGGGTGAGCATCCGCTGGGCGACAGCCAAGATGCGTTGCCGACGATCCTCACCCTTGGCGAGCAAGGATTCGTACGGGCGCGGTGATGTCATTGCGAACCCCGTTCAACTAACCTAGTGAACATACGGTAGGCCGGTTTCAACCCTGTGACAAGGGTCTCAGGCGTCCGAATCATCAGCATTCGTCACACGGCGGTTCGCGCGGCGCGCCGCGCATTCCACACGGTGCGCAAACACCTACCGAGCCATCTTATTCTCATTTATGGAAATGCTATTCTCATTGCTTGAGCTGGCATTATCTCTCCGCAAATTTTACAGATCCGAGAGTCTGCACAACTGAAAATGAAAATGTCATTCCCCTCAAATGGAATCGCGTCTATCATCTGGTTGGTACGCCGCTCCCGCGGCACCTGACGCGGTGCGCGTCCTCGGACGGCCCCGACGCGAGTCGACGCACACCGCACCGATCGACGGTCCGCACGCGCGCAGATATGACACGTTCCGCGACGACTCACTCCCCCTGGAGGCTCACGATGTCGGTTTCCACCAGCAGCCCCTCGCTGTATCCCCCCGGCGGTTTCGCACCGCCCAAGGATCGGCGTGGACATACCGAGGGCAACGTCGGCCTGCCCGAGGGCACCGAGGTGTTCTCGGCCGACAACCACATCTCCCTGGCGGACGACATCTTCTTCGAGCGCTTCCCCGAGGGGATGAAGGACCGCGCGCCGCGGGTCTGGTACGAAGACGGCGCCTGGATGCTGGGACGCAAGGGGAAGTCTTTCGTCGCAGGCGATTTCAGCCACGTGCTGATGCAGTACGACCCGCTGGCCGGTTCGGGCAGCGCCGATATGCCCGCGCGCGCCGCCGATCTGCGTGGCGACGGCATCGCCAAGGAACTCGCGTTCCCGAACGCGTTGCTCGCGCTGCTGTTCTACCCCGACACCGAGGTCCGCGAACTGTGTTTCCGCGTGTACAACGAGTACATCTCCCAGTTGCAGGAGGAGTCCGGGGGCTCGTTCTACGGCGTCGGCCTCATCAACTGGTGGGATGCCGACGGCGCGGCCAGGACCCTGAGCGAACTGAAGTCGTTGGGCCTGAAGACCTTCCTGCTCCCGCTCTCGGCAGGCAAGAACGGCGACGGTGAGCGGATCGATTACAGCAGCACCTCGATGATCCCGGTGTGGGACGCGATCGAGGAATCCGGCGTTCCGGTCTCCCACCACATCGGAGAGGCGCCACTGGCGGCACCCTGCGAGTTCAACAGCGTCGCGGTGGGCATGATGCACAACCTGGCGCCGTTCCGGGAGATGTTCGGCAAGTACATCTTCAGCGGAATCATCGACCGGCACCCGAGTCTGAGCATCGGCTGGTTCGAGGGCGGTATCAACTGGATTCCCGCGGCGCTCCAGGACGCCGAGCATCTGAACGCCTCCTACCATCATATGCTCAACCGTCCGGTGGAGCACGAGGTGCGCCACTACTGGGACAACAACATGCGCGCGTCGTTCATGGTCGACCCGCTCGGACTGTCGCTGGCCGACCAGATCGGCATCGACCGGATCATGTGGTCCTCCGACTATCCCCACAACGAAAGCACTTTCGGCTATTCGGAGAAGTCGTTGACGGCCGTCGTCGACGCGGTCGGCCCGGAAGCCGCCGCCAAGGTCGTCAGCGGCAACATCAAGGATTTCCTCGGCCTCTGAGCCATGCCCGCCTCGGAAAGTGACGCACACTCTATGACAACGTTCGCGACCGCGACTCCCTCGTCCCTCGTCATACCGGATACCCCCGACCGTGCTCGGATGCGCAGGGAAACCGGGGCGCGCTTACGCGCATCAATGGCCGAACAGGGCGTCGACGCGCTGATCCTGCTGAACAACAGCAATGTCGCCTACGCGACCGGCACCAGCTGGCCGCTCGGCGACGCCGGCGTCTCCCACGTGGAACGTCCGGTCGCCGTGGTCGTCGCGGATGATCCGTGGCCGCACCTGTTCCTCCCGTTCCGGGAGGGCGCGGCCGAGGAGTCGGATCTGCCCGCCGACCACCTGCACGGCCCGGTGTATCTCGAATTCGACGAGGGCGTCGACACTTTCGTGGATCTGCTGCGCGAGATCGTGCCTGGCGGTGCGACCGTCGCGGTCGACGAATGCACCGGCGCGATGATGCGTGCGCCGCATCTGCTGTTCCCCGCGAGCCCGGCCCGCGACGCGGCCGCGGTGATCGGCCCGGCCAAACTGATCAAGACCCCCGACGAACTGTCCTGCATCCGCACCGCCTGCCGGATCACCGAGCAGGCGATCGTCGATGTGCAGGCGGCGCTGTCGCCGGGACGTCGTCAGATCGATCTGTCGGCGAGTTTCGTGCGCAGGGCCTTCGAGCTCGGCGCGACCGCGACCATGCTCGACGCCATCTGGCAGGTGATGCCGGATCGCAAACAGGACGGCGTCTGGACCACCCACGGTGATCTGGCCCTGCCGTTGCTGACCACCGAGCGCGAGCTGGCGGCGGGCGATGTGCTGTGGACCGATGTCAGCATCACCTACGGCGGCTACTGCTCGGATTTCGGGCGTACCTGGATCGTCGGACAGGATCCGACCCCGCGCCAGCAGGCGCAGTTCGAGCAGTGGCGACACATCATGACCGCGGTGCTCGACAAACTGCGTCCCGGTAACACCGGCGCGGATCTCACCGCCGCGGCCATCGCGGCGAACGGCGGCACCCGTCCGTGGCTGCCGCATTTCTATCTGTCACACAGTATCGGCGTGAGCGCGGCGGAGATGCCCATGCTCGGCACCGATCTCGGCCAGGAATACGACGAGGGTTTCGTCCTGAAACCAGGCATGGTGCTCGTTTTCGAGCCCGTGGTCTGGGAGGACGGCACCGGCGGCTATCGAAGCGAGGAAATCGTGGTCATCACCGAAGAGGGCTGGACCGCCCTCACCGACTACCCCTATGCGCCCTATGGGAACTGAGGTACTGCCCGACGATCGCGCCCTGCGGCATGGGCGGCGCGATCGCGCACTGGCACAGATGCGAGCCCATGACCTGGATATCCTCGTGCTCGGACGACAGGCGAACGCCAGGTACGTCGCGGGAGCGCCACAGCTGTGGGTCGCGGGCACGCGACCGTTCGGCCCGGTGGCGACACTGGTCCGCAGCAGCGGTGACGTGCACCTGCTGAGTTCGTGGGACGAGGGCATTCCCGACGACATCCCACACGAGCACCTGTACGGCCTGGCGTGGAATCCGATGACCCTGGTCGCCGTCCTGCGCGGCATCGAGGGCGCCGACACCGCGCAGCGGGTCGGCACCGACGCGCTGTCGCCCGGCTACGCGGCCCTGCTGCCGATGGCCTTCCCCAAGGCCGACATCGTCGACGGGGAACTCGCGATGCGGGCGGCGCGGCGGATCAAGACCGCGCCGGAGATCGAGATCCTGCGCGACGCGTTGCGGGTCGCGCAGACGGGTCTGGCGGCCGCCGTGGCCGAATTGCGCCCGGGCAGCACCGAACAGGATCTGACCGGCATCCTGCTGGAGGCGATGACCGCGGGCGGCATCAGCACGCCCGCGACCCAGGATTCGACCTGGGTGACATCCAAGGAGCATCCGTGGCGCCGCGCCAGCGGTGACCGCACCGCGCGCGAGGGCGATCTGGTGGCCTTCTCCTCGAGTGTTCTCGGCGACGGGTACATCGGCGAGGTCGGCCGCACCATCCCGGTCGGCGAACCCGACGACGCCGCGCGCAAGCTGTATCGGCGCTCGGAGGCCCTGTGGTCGCGGCTGCTCGAGGCGTGCCGACCGGGAGCTCTCGCCTCCGATCTGCTGGCGGTCTACGAGCACGCGGGCGAACCGCTGCCGCCGATGCCGGTGGCGCGCGGACTCGGCATGGGTTTCGACACCCCGGTCGTCTCCCCGCATCTGCGGGCGACCGCCGCGGCCGAACAGCTGGAGCCCGGCATGGTTCTCGCCGTCACCGGGTACGTGTGGCAGCCGGGGGTCGGCGCGGTCTTCGGACGTGACGCGGTGCTCATCACCGACACCGGTTGCGAGGTTCTCACCTCGAGCCCGTACTGGAAAGAGTAGGAGCCCCGATGCCCGGTTCCGACCGACCGTCGGCCGAAGAGATCATTCGCTACGAGAAGGATCCGAAGACCAGGATCGCGACGATCACCTTCGATCGGCCCGACCACCTCAACGCGCCGACCACGGCCGCGCGGCTGCGTTACGCCGATCTGATCCATCGCTCCAGCGTGGACGACGAGGTCAAGGTGCTCGTCATTCGCGGAGTCGGCGACGATCTCGGAACCGGCGCGGATCTGCCGGAATTCATGGAGATACAGGATTCCCCGGATCCGGGGCCGCGGCTGGGCGAGTACAAGATCGGCCCGGACGAGGTCGAGTACCCGCCGAAGGGTTCCTTCCGGCACGGCGCGACGATCAATCAGTGGTACGCCAACGCGCAGGCGGGGTGCCGGACGTTGCAGGAGTTCAAGAAGATCAGCATCCTGGAGGTGAAGGGCTACTGCTACGGCTGGCACTTCTATCAGGCCGCCGACGCCGATCTCGTGATCTCCTCCGACGACGCGCTGTTCGGACATCCGTCGTTCCGGTACTACGGCTGGGGTCCGCGCATGTGGACCTGGGTGCAGACCATGGGTATGCGCAGGTTCCAGGAGATGGTGTTCACGGGTCGGCCGTTCACGGCCTCGGAGATGTACGACTGCAATTTCCTCAACAAGGTCGTGCCGAGGGACGAACTGGAGGCCGAGACGGAGAAGTACGCGCTGGCCTGCGCCCGCACCCGCCCCACGGACACCGTGTTCATGCAGAAGGTGTTCTTCGAGATCATGAAGCAGCACCAGGGCGAGTACATGGGCAGCCTGCTCAGCGGCTTCTTCGAATCCATGGGTGGTTATGTCCGGCCCGACGACAACGACCTCATGCTCGACGACGCGATCAGCGGTGGACTCAACAACGCGGTCAAGGACGTCGACAGCAAGTACCCGCCCGACTTCCGGCTGAGCAAATCCGGGCGTAACGGTTCGGGCAAGACGGTTCCCGTGCGAAAGGCCGCGGCGAAGAAGGCACCCGCGCGCAGGCCCGCCGCGAAAAAGGCGACCGGGAAACAGGATTCGTGACCCGCGCGTTCACGCGGGAATGACAGGTGGAGTGAGATGGCGTCGAAACATGCCCCCGATACGTCGGCATCGCGGACCGAACCGCCGTTGAGCGGTGTCGTCGTCATCGATCTCTCGACCGGGATCGCCGGGGCCTACTGCACGAAACTGCTCGCCGAAGGCGGCGCGATGGTCGTGAAAGTGGAACCGCCAGAGGGCGATCCGCTGCGACGGTGGTCGGCGTCGGGCGCGGATATCGCCGACGGGGACGACGGGGCGCTGTTCGCCTTCCTGAGCGGCACCAAGGACAGCGTGGTCGCCGACGTCGCCGTGGCGGGCGATCTCGATTTCCTCGCCTCGCTCCTGGCCGGGGCGGATGTGGTGGTGTGGTCGTCGGGGACATCGGTCTCCGATCATCCGCGCCTGTCCCCCACCGAGATCCGGCGCGAGCACCCCCACCTCGTCGTCACCACGATCACCCCGTTCGGGCTCGACGGCCCGTGGCGGGACCGGCCCGCGACGGATTTCACGCTCCAGGCGTGGTCCGGCGGGATCATGGGACTCGGGCGCGGCGCGCCCGATCGGGCTCCGGTGCACGTCGGCGGTCGCATCGGGGAATGGTTCGCGGGCGCTTACGCGTCCGCGGCCACCCTCACCTCGCGTATGCGCACCGCGGGCACCGATGTCGGCGAACTGGTGGATCTCGCGATACTGGAAACCCAGATCCTGAGTCTCACCTACTTCCCCGTCTCGTTCCACGAGGCGCTCGGGCGTCCGTTCCGCACACAGCGCAGGCTCAGCGTGCCCGGCGTGGCCTCGGCGGCCGACGGCATGGTCGCGCTCGGCTGCGGGACGGCCCAGCAGTGGTTCGATCTGTGCGCCATGGTCGGACATGCCGAATGGATCGACGAGGGCATCGCGCCGTCGATCACCGAGCGCGCCTCCGAGAAGGCGCCCGAGATCAACGGCTGGCTCGCCGAACAGACCGTGGCCGATATCCGTGATCTGGCAACGGCTTTCCGGATACCGAACGGGCCGGTCGCCAACGGGGAGAATGTCGCGCGGATGGATCATCATCGGGCGCGGGAGTTCTTCACGACCAATCCGCGCGACGGATTCACCCAGCCCGGTCGCCCCTTCCGCACCACGCCGGAACTCCTGCGCGGTCCCGGACCCGCCCCGCGCCTCGGCGAGCACACCGGACACTATCGAGCCGAACCACCGCGCCGTACGGTGCCCGACGCGGGACGCGCGCCGGACCCGTTGCCGTTCCGCGAGCTGCGTGTCCTCGACCTGACCACTTTCTGGGCGGGACCGTCGTGCACCCACTATCTGGCCATGCTCGGCGCGGAGGTGATCCACGTCGAGTCCGTGGCACGCCCGGACGGCACCCGGCTCATCGCGGGCGTGCCGGTCACCGAGGACCAGTGGTGGGAGAAATCTCCGATCTTCTCCGGTCTCAACACCGGGAAGAAGGGCCTGACATTGGATTTCAGCACCGAACGCGGACGTGAACTGCTCGCCGAACTGGTCCGCGGCTGCCATGTGATCGTGGAGAACTACACCCCCCGCGTCCTGGAACAGATCGGGCTCGACTATCCGGCGGTGCGCGCGCTGCGCCCGGACGTGATCATGGTCAGGATGCCGGGTTTCGGGCTCGACGGCCCGTGGCGGGAGAATCCGGCCTTCGCCTACGTCATCGAGGACACCTCCGGCCTGACCTGGCTGACCGGTCATCCCGACATGAATCCGGTGGAGCCGTATTCCATCGGCGATCCGAACGCGGGCGTGCACGCGCTCAACGCGCTGCTGCTCGCGGTGGAACATCGCCGCCGCACCGGCGAAGGCGTGCTGGTCGAGGCGGCGATGGTCGAGGCGGCGCTCAATGTGACCGCCGAACAGGTCATCGAATACTCCGCCTACGGCGCGCTGCTCCAGCGCGCGGGCAATCGCGGACCGGCGGCCGCGCCCCAGAACCTGTATCGCACCGCCGAACCCGACGAATTCGGCGGCAACGACAGCTGGGTCGCGGTGGCGGTGGAAACCGACGCGCAGTGGTCGGCACTGTGCGCGGCGCTCGGCGATCCGGCCTGGGCGATGGACACGGAACTGGCCGTCGCGGCGGGTCGGCGCGAACAGCACGACCTGATCGACAAACACCTGTCGGCCTGGTGCGGGACCCGCACGGCCACCGAGATCGTCGAAATACTCTGGGGCGCGGGCGTTCCCGTCGCCGAGGTGATGCAGCCGCATCGGCAGGTGGAATTGGCCCAGCTCCAATCACGCGGATTCTTCGAAGCTGTCGGACACCCGGTCAACCCGACCGCTCGACACAGCACGGTTCCGGTGCGATTCTCCCTGGGGCCGAATAGTTTCCACGCGCGACCCGCGCCACTGCTCGGTGAGCACAATCGGGAACTGCTGCGTGGACTCGGGGTCGGCGAGGACGAGATCGCCGCGCTCGAGGCACAGGGCGTCATCGGCAACGCCCCCACCCGCCACGACAGACCGGCCGCGTCGAAGTGAACATCACCCCGATCGCACGCTCGGAGGCATCGGCCACGCCGGCCCACCACAGCGATCGACCGAGTACCGCTGCCGAGATATCGGCCGCGACAGCGAGTTTGCGACGGGAGCACGATGGCCGACGGGACAGAACGAGCGTGGATCGACGCCGCCGAGAAGGTGTCGGCCGGAGTCACCGACGGTATCGACTGTCCCGAGCATGGCGATGATGCCCTCCAGGTGACCTGGATGCCGGGTCCGATTCCGGCCCTCGGCGAATACGAACTCCACTGTCCGTCCTGCCAGGCGGTCCGATACCTGCGCGTCACGTGTATTCGAGCGGCCGATGACGACGGACCGATCTCGCCGTCGGCGGGCACGGTCGACGACGCGGTGGCCGGACGCGCGCCGTCGCCGATCACCGAGCGGGTTCGGCCGTAGCGGTGCCGGACGGCGCGGCGACGGACGCACGGTCCGGCGCCGCCCGGCTCGGCGTTCGCGCGGCCTCCTCCCGTCGCGAGGCCGCGCGAACGAATTCCGCTCCTTCGCACTAACGCTCGGCGATATCGCCCGCCGCCGCGCGTTCGCGAACGATCTCCAGCGCGATATCGATCAACTGGTCCTCTTGACCGCCGATGAGTTTGCGCGCACCGGCCCGGCGCAGCAGCAGGGCCGCGGGGACGTCGTAGCGTTCGGCCTGGCGGATGGCGTGTTTGAGGAAGCTGGAGTACACCCCGGCGTAGCCCATGATCAGGGCATTGCGGTCGAGTTGGCATTCGGCGGGCATCGCGGGGCGGACCACGTCCTCGGCGGCGTCGGCGATATCGAAGAAATCGATACCGGTTTTCACGCCGATCTTGTCGAAGACGCCGATGAGCGCCTCCACCGGGGCATTGCCCGCGCCCGCGCCGAAACGGCGGGTACTGCCGTCGATCTGTTTCGCACCCGCCCGGACGGCCGCGACCGAATTCGCCACGCCCAGACCGAGATTCTCGTGGCCGTGGAAACCCACCTGCGCGTCGTCGCCGAGTTCGGCGACCAAGGCGGCGACCCGGTCGCTGACACCTTCCAGGACCAGCGCGCCCGCCGAATCGACGACGTAGACGCACTGGCAGCCCGCGTCGGCCATGATCCGGGCCTGACCGGCGAGCCGCTCGGGAGTCACCGTATGCGACATCATGAGGAAGCCGACGGTCTCGAGACCCAGATCCCTGGCGAGGCCGAAATGCTGGATGGAGACGTCGGCCTCGGTGCAGTGGGTGGCGATGCGGCAGATGGTGCCGCCGTTGTCGCGCGCCTGCTCGATATCCTCCTTGGTGCCGACACCCGGCAGCATGAGGAAGGCGATCTGCGCGTCGGTCACCGTCTCGGCCGCCAGCTTGATCAATTCCTGATCGGGCGTCTTGGAGAATCCGTAGTTGAACGACGACCCGCCGAGTCCGTCGCCGTGCGTCACCTCGATCACCGGCACGCCCGCGTCGTCGAGCGCGCGGACGATGGAATACACCTCGTCCCTGGTGAATTGGTGACGCTTGTGGTGCGAACCGTCCCGCAGGGAGGTGTCGGTGATCCGGATGTCCCAGATATCGCTCATCCCCGTACTCCTTCGTCCGTCGCGAACAGTTGTGCGGCGATCTCCTCGCCGACCTTGGTCGCCGCGGCCGTCATGATGTCGAGGTTGCCCGCGTAGGGCGGCAGGTAATCGCCCGCGCCCTCGACTTCGACGAAGGTCGTGACCAGCGCGTAGCCACCGGAGTTGACCGAGGGGTCGTCGAACTGCGGTTCGTTGAGCAGCCGATAGCCGGGCACGTAGGTCTGCACGTCGGCGACGATCCGGTGGATCGAGGCCGCGATCGCGTCGCGGTCGGCGTCCTCGGGGATGGCGCAGAAGATGGTGTCGCGCATGATCATCGGTGGCTCGGCCGGGTTGAGCACGATGATGGCCTTGCCGCGCGCGGCGCCGCCGATCGTCTCGACGCCACGACTGGTGGTCTTGGTGAATTCGTCGATATTGGCCCTGGTACCCGGCCCCGCCGAGGCCGAGGACACCGACGCCACGATCTCGGCGACGGGGACATCGACGACGCGCGCGACCGCGTGCACGATCGGAATGGTCGCCTGTCCGCCGCAGGTGATCATGTTGACGTTCGGCGCGTCCAGGTGCGCGCGCAGATTGGCGGGCGGGATGACGGCGGGCCCCACCGCGGCCGGGGTCAGATCGATCACCCGGATCCCGGCCTCGGCGTAGCGGGGCGCGGCGGCGCGGTGCACGTAGGCCGAGGTGGCCTCGAAGACCAGATCGGGCTTCTCCGACTGCGCGAGCAGCCAGTCGACGCCCTTGTCACTGGTCTCCAGGCCCAGGTCACGGGCGCGGGCCAGGCCCTCGCTGTCCGGATCGATGCCGACCATCCAGCGCGGTTCCAGCCGCTGCGACCGCAAGAGTTTGTACAACAGGTCGGTCCCGATATTTCCGGACCCGACTATGGCAACCGACGCTTTGGCCGTCATCGTGCTCCCTGTGTTCTATTCGAATGTCAGACCGACGGTGCCGAGACCACCGAAGTGGGCGACGAATTCGTCGCCGGGACGTGCGTCGATCGCCCGCGTGCACGAGCCGGGCAATACGATGTCGCCCGCGCGCAGCCGCACGCCGAAATCGGCGACTTTGCGCGCGAGCCAGGCGACCGCGATCGCCGGATCGCCGAGCACCGCGTCCGAGCGGCCCTCGGCGACGGTCTCGCCGTTGCGGGTGAGCACCGCGTCCACCCCGGCGATATCGATATCGGTGGGGGCGACGCGCTGTTCGCCGAGAACGTAACCCGCGGAGGAGGCGTTGTCGGCGATCGTGTCACACAACCCGATCGACCAGTCGACGATCCGGGAATCGATCAACTCGATCGCGGGCGCCACCGCGGCGGTGGCCGCGAGCACGTCCTCGACGGTGCATTCCGCGCCGGGCAGATCCTCGGCGAGGATGAACGCCACCTCCACCTCGACCCGAGGGTAGAGGTAGCGCCCCGCGGGCACCGGCTCGTCCTCGCGGACGAGCATGTCCGCCAGCAGGTGCCCGTAGTCGGGTTCGTCGACGCCCATCATGGCCTGCATGGCCTTCGACGACAGACCGACCTTGTGCCCGACCACCCGCGCGCCCGCGGCAAGCCGCTGCCGGATATTGATCAGCTGGATCTCGTAGGCGTCGACGACATCCATCTCGGGATGACCGGATGTCAACGGCGCCATCGCGATCGCGCTCTGTTCGGCTCGCGCCAGGTCGGACGCGAGTCGCTCGCGCGTCGCACCACTCAACATCTTCGTCCGCCTCGGCCGTTGATCACGCGGTGAACGCGGGCATGGATTCCCAGCCGCGAACCGTCGAGGTGGGCGACAGTTTCGCGCCGGACATGTCGACATCCCATTCGGGGAAGCGCTTGAGGATCTCCTCGAGCGCGACCCGGCCCTCCAGTCGCGCCAGTGCCGAACCCAGGCAGAAATGGGTGCCGACGCTGAACGAGAGGTGCTGACGGGTCTTGCGGTGGATATCGAAGACATCGCCGTCCGGCGCGTACATCCGATGATCGCGATTGGCCGCGCCGATGAGGAACATCATGACGTTGCCCTCGGGCACGGTCCGCCCGTGCAATTCGACATCGCGGTTCACGTAGCGGCAGACATGCGGCGCGGGCGCTTCGAAGCGAAGCAGTTCCTCGATCGCCTGCGGAATGAGTTTCGGGTTCTCCACCAATTGCCTGCGCTGGTCGGGATGTTCGGCCAGCACCTTGCCCGCCCAGCCGATCAGCCTGGTGGTGGTCTCGTTCCCCGCGCCCGCCACCACGTTCACGTAGATGAGCAGTTCTTCCCGGGTCAGATGCCGGTAGTTCCCGTTCTCGTCCTCGAATTCGACATTCAGCAGTTCGGTCATGATGTCGTCGGACGGATGTTCTCGACGCCATTCGATGTAGGCCGCGAAGATATCGCCGCTGACCATGCCGTCGGCGGCCGCCTTCATCGGCTGCCCCTCTTCGGTGCGCATCTGCTCGTTGGCGAAATCCCGGATCGCTTCCTGATCCTCCTCCGGAATTCCGAGCAGCAGACCGATGGTGCGCATCGGCATCTGCGCGCCGAGGTCGGCGATGAAATCGAAACGACCGGTGCCGACGACCGGGTCCAGGCTCTGCGCGCAGAACTCCCGGATCTTGGCCTCGAGCCCGATGATCTTGCGCGGGGTGAACATGCGCGAGAGCAGTCCACGATGGATGTCGTGGACCGGCGGATCCTCGAAGATCAGCGCGCCCGAGGGGATCTCGATATTCGCCTTGATCAGCTCGAGGATCGCGCCCCGACCGGAGATGAAGGTGTCCTTGTCGATCAGGCCCGCGTTGACGTCGTCGAAACGGCTCATCGCGTAGAAATCGTGCGCCTCGTTGTAGTAGAGGGGCATCTCGTCGCGGAGACGTTTGAACATCGGGTACGGATCATTGTTCAGCTCGACGTCGTACGGGTCGTAATGGACGTCGCTGGCCGCGGTGGTGATCACGGATCTCGCCTTTCTGAAACTTCTACCAACTGACGGGAAGCGTGTACACGCCGAAGGCGAGCCGATCGTGTTTGAACTCGACCTGATCGAACGGAATCGCCAACTCCAGGGTCGGCACCCGTTTCACCAGGGTCTCGAAGACGATCTGCAATTCGACGCGGGCCAACTGCTGGCCGACGCACTGATGGACACCGAATCCGAATCCGACGTGGTGACGCGCGGGCCGGGCGATATCGAGTTTCTCGGGATCGGGGAACGCGGCCGGATCCCAGTTCGCGGGCGCGAGGTCCACGATGATGCCCTCGCCCGCCCGGATGGTCTCCCCCGCGATCTCGATATCCTCGACCGCGACGCGGCGCTGTCCGTTCTGGATGATGCTCAGATACCGCAGCAGTTCCTCGACCGCGTTGGCCACCAGTTTCGGATCGTCGGTGTCGCGCAGCAACGCGAACTGTTCCGGATTCCGCAACAGCGCCAGCACCCCGAGCGAGATCATGTTCGCGCTGGTCTCGTGCCCGGCGATCAGCAGGCCGGTGCCGAGTTGGGCGGCCTCCTTCATGCTGAGTTCCTCGGCCCGCACCCGCTCGGCGAGATCGGAGACGACGTCCTGGGCGGGGTTCTCCAGCTTCACCTTGATCAGGTCGATCAGGTAGCGCGCGAGTCCGGCCCGGCCCGCGGCGGCCTGCTCCTTGGTCGCGTACCTGTCCACGCCGACGGTGGCGTGCTGCTGGAAGAATTCGTGATCCTCGTAGGGCACGCCGAGCATTTCGCTGATCATCAGCGTGGGAATCGGCAGGGCGATCGCCTCGACCAGGTCGGCGGGCTTGGGCCCGGCCAGCATCCGGTCGATGTGCTCCTCGGTCATCTGCTGGATCGAGGGCCGCAGCGCGTCGACCCGCTTGAACGTGAACGGCTTGGTCATCATCCGCCGGAAGCGGGTGTGCTCCTCACCATCGCTGGTGAACACCGACCTGGGCCGGGTGTTCACGGTGGACAGCATGCCCTCGTTCCAGTGCGGGAACCCCGGCCTGCGGTCGTCGACGCTGACCCTCGGGTCCGCCATGAGCGCCTTGAACTCGGTGTATCCGGTGACGAGCCACGGTGTGCTCCCGTTCCAGATGCGCACCCGGTGCAGTGGTTTGGCGGCCGCCATCTCGCTGATCCGGGGGGCGGGCGCGAACGGGCACGCGGACGACTTCTCGATCGGATAGTCGGGAATCTCGGTGGCGGTGGTGGCTGATGTCGTGGTGGTGTCGGACACGGTCACTCCTGTGAGGTAGAGCCGCGATGGCGGCAGCTGGAGATCCTGGAGATATCGGTCATTCCTGGATGTGGATGGCCATGGCGGGACAGACCGCGGCCGCCTGCCGCACGTCCTCGGCGAGTTCCTCGGGCGGGTTCTCGTCCAGCAGGACGACGATGCCGTCCTCGTCGCGCTGATCGAACACATCGATCGCGTGCATGACGCAATGCCCGGCCGCGACGCATTTGTCTTGTTCGACAGTCACTTTCATCGGGAATTCCCTTTCCGTTCGATCACGAGGCGGCCCGCCGGGCTGTGACGGGAGCCTCGAGCGCGTCGCCGGCCAGCGCGTCGACCACGCCTTGCCGGTGTGCACGGCACTGCTTGGGCATATTCCAGCCGAGCACTCCGGTGACCACGCCGTCGCGCTCGTATCGCGCGACGAAACGTCCGTCGGCCGGGTCGCCCTCGACCACCGTGGTGCGCGCGTCCGCGGCGATGACACCGTGGACCTGGATCTTGGTCTGGAACTGGTCGGTCCAGAAGTACGGGACGGGCCGGTACTCCCGGTGCGTGCCGACGATATTCGCGGCCACCACCATCGCCTGTTCCGTCGCGTTGGTGCGGTTCTCCAGGCGTATCGGTCCGCCGTAACCCGCGTGCTGCCAGCGGGCGACATCCCCGACGGCGTAGATGTTTTCGGCGGCACGGCACTCGGCGTCGCAGACGACGCCGTTGTCGAGCCGCAGTCCGCTGCCCTCCAGCCACTCGGTGGCGGGCACCGCGCCGATGGCGACGACGACCACATCGGCGGACAACGTCTGCCCGGAGGCCAGTTCGACGCCGGTGACCGCGCCGTCGTCCTCGACGAGCCGGGTGACGCCCTGGCCCAGGCGAAGCCGCACCCCGCGTTCGGTGTGCAACCCCGCGAGCATTCCGGAGGCGAGTTCGCCCAGCTGCGCGGCCATCGGCGCGGGCTGCGGGCCGGTCATCGTGACATCAAGACCCATGTCCCGTGCGGTCGCTGCGATCTCGGCGCCGAGGACACCCTCGCCGACCACGATCAGCCGCGAACCGGCGAGCAGTCCCGCGCGCAGCGCGAGCGCGTCGTCCAGGGTACGCAGCACGTGCGGACCGCGGGTGCCCGCCGTGACGGGCATGGTGCGCGGGTGCGCGCCGGTGGCGATGACGATGTGTTCGGCGGTGATCGTCCTGGTCGCGGTGCGCACCGTCCGGTTCGCGGCGTCGAGTTCGCGCGCCGGTTCGCCGAGGATCAGCTCGACATCGAGCGCCGACAGGATCTCGGGGGCGCGCAGCATCGTCCGATCCGGTGTCCAGGCGCCGGACAGGATCTGCTTGGACAGCGGCGGACGATCGTAGGGCGCATGCGATTCCGCGCCGAGCAGCGTGATCCGCCCGCTGAATCCGTTGCGCCGCAATGCTTCCACGGTTGTCAGACCCGCGGCCGACGCGCCGACGACGAGTACATCTGTCATGGCGCGACTTCCCTGTTCGCACCGACCGTGTTCACGTCCGGTCCAGGTCGCGCCGCCACCGGCGCGAGGTAGATCGCGATGATCGCGTCGACGCGGATCATCGTGGCGCCTCGCGTAGTGCGAAGGCGGCGGCGAGGCCGACTTCGCGTGACCCGGGCCGCGCTGTCGGGATGTCGTGTCGCTCACGCACGGCCCGATACCGACTTCCCGTTCGAATCCGCCCGACGCCGCACCGGTTTGCCCGCGACCGTGCCGCCGTCGATCGGCAGAATCGTGCCGGTGATGTAGCGGGAGCGCTCACTGCCCAGATACAGGGCGGCCTCCGCGACGTCCTCTGGTGTCCCTTCCCGGTCCAACGGCCGGTCCGCGCGCATCGTCTCGCGCACCACCGCCGCGAAACGCTCGGCCTTCTCCGGCGACATCCCCGCCGCCGACGACGCGAGCAGCGTGGTCGGGATATTGCCCGGCGCGATGCAGTTGACCCGGATCTCGTGCTGGGCCAACTCGATCGCCGCCGACTTGGTGTACTGGATGACCGCGGCCTTGGACGCGCGATAGGTCATGACACCGCCACCGGCCTGGATGCCGCCGATGGAGGACATGTTCACGATCGAGCCGCCGCCGTTCTCGGCCATGTGCCGCGCGGCGAACTGGGTGCCCGCCATCACCCCGAGGACGTTGACCGACATCACCCGCGCGAAGTCGGCCAGATCGTCGTGCAGGATGCTCCTGTGCAGGGTGCCGGAGATCCCGGCGTTGTTGACCATGACGTCCAGGGCGCCGAACGTGTCGAGCGCGAACGTGATCAGGCCTGCCATCTGCTCGAGGTCGGCCACGTCCACGTACCGGAAGATCGCGCCGGTCCCGCACGCTTCGGCCAGTTCCGCACCGCGTTCACGATTGGTGTCCGCGATGACGACGCGTGCGCCCTCGGTGTGGAAGCGTTCGACGATCGCGCGACCGATTCCGACGCTGCCGCCGGTGACGATCGCGACCTTTCCCGACAGTTCGTCGGCCATGGCCCTCATTCCTTTCGTTTCGTCGGCGACACGGCGGTCGCCGTGGCGTCGAGGAATTTGTGCAGCACCGTGTTCACCGCGTCGGGCTGTTCGATCTGCGGGCAATGTCCCGCCCCATCGATGACGACGGACCGCGCCCCCGCGATCCGCCCGGCGATCTCCGCCGCCCACCCTGGTGGCAACAGTTTGTCGCCGCCGCCCTCCACGATCAGGGTCGGCACCGAGATGCGCTCGTAGGCACGCTCGCTCGACGGGGCCGACGGCGCGTCGAGGCCCGGCCTGCGAAACCGCGCCGCCGCCACCGCTTCCCAGGCGCCGGGCAGGGTGCTGGACAGGAAACGCCTGCCGACATACCCCTCGTCCGCCGGGTACTCGGCCCCGTGGAACAGCGCGGTCACGATGCGGCGCATCGCCTCCGAGGACGCGTCGTAGTCGTAGAGCGCCTGCATGTGCTCGTTGCGCTGGATCTCGCCGCCACCGCAGATCGCGGCGAGACTGCGTACCGGCAGTCGCGGGAATTCCGAGGTGGCGTCGACGAGCAACATGATCGCGCCCATCGAATTGCCGACGAAATGCGCCGAATTCACCCCGAGCGCCGCGCAGAATCGCGCGATATGCCTGATGCGCATTCCGCGGCCGTCGGTGAAATCGATGACCTTGGCCGAATGGCCGAACCCGAGCATATCGGGCGCGAGTACCCGATAGCGTTCGGCGAGCGCCTCGATGGTGTGTTCCCAGCCGAGTTCGGCACTCGCCCCGAATTCGCCGCCGTGCAGCAGGACGACACAATCGCCCGCGCCCGCTTCGAGATAACTCGTGGACAACCCGTCCACGACAACGGTTCTCCGTTCGACCGTCATGTCGCACTCCCCACTCTGTTCACCGCGTCCACCGTCGTTCGGGTGACCGTGTCGATCGCGGGCCCGTTCACCGCGGTCCCGTTCACCGCGACCCCAGTCACCGCAGTCCCGGTCACCGCAGTCCCGGTCGCGGTAGACCCGCTCACCACGGTTCCCGTCGCCACAGTCCCATTCACCACAACCCCGTTCACCGCCGTCCGACTCGCGGCCGGCCCACCGAATCCCGTGTGACGGACGGCGCGGTCCGCCGGTAGCCGACCGGCTCCGTCCGACAGCGGATCGGCGACGATGTCGACACGTTCGACCACCGCGATATCCGCGGGGAGGTCGACGGTGTCGGCGGTATCGACGAGCAAACGGACAGCGTGCACGCCGAGGTCCGTCAGGATATCACCGGCGGATCGGATATCACTGTGCAACAGCGTATTTCGTGAGTCCAGGTCCGGTGACGCGCGCGGGCAGGTCGCGGGCGTGCGGGACACCACGTCGTCGGGACCGCGCAGGTAGACCACCACGCCGTCACCCGTCTCGGCGATGAGCGCCAGCGACCGGCGCAGACTGTCGCGGCATTCGCAGCGACGCGACCCGAACACGTCGCCGAGCAGGCATTCGCTCTGTACCCGCGCCAGCGGAGCCTCGGCGCGGGCCAGATCGCCGTGGACGAGCGCGATATGTTCGCGCCCCGTACCGTCGACGTAGCCGATCGCGCGGAACTGCCCGGCCTCCAGCGGTATCCGGGCCTCCCCCGCCCGCCGTACTCGGCACAGCTCGCGACGGCGGTACTCGATCAGTTCGGCGATGCCGATCACCGGAATATCGTGCGCCCCACCGAGTTCGAGCAGTTCCGGCAGTTGCGCCAATTCACCGTCGACACCGCATATCTCGCACAGGACCGCGGCCGGTTCCAGCCCCGCCGACACCAGCAGTTCGACCGCGGCCTCCGCGTGCAGGGTCACCGACCTCGGCTCTCCCGCCGCGGCGAGCAGACCATCCTCGCGGCACCCGACCGGGAAGACGTACCCGGGGCGGGTGAAATCCCGTTCGGTGGCGGCGGGGTCGACCAGCGCGCGAATGGTTTCGGCGCGACCGCGCGCGCTGATACCGCGCGCGGTTCCGGCCGCCACGTCCACCGACACGCGGAATGTGTCACGAGCGGGCCCGGTCGCGGTGGTGTCGGCGGGCGGGATGCCGAGGGCATCCAGCCGCGCCGCGCTCATGGCGACCCGGATCAGGCCGCGGCCCCGGGTCGCCATGAAATTGACGGCTTCGGCCGAGGCATGTCCCGCGCCGAGCACGAGATTGCCTGTCGCCGAATCGTCCTCGCCGTCGACGACGATGACCATCCGTCCGGATCGCACCGCCTCGACCGCGAGGTCCACCGCGGCCGGGCCGCTCACGGGTTCGCCCCCGAACTGCGGGCGAAGGTCAGCACCTGGGTAGCCAGCATCTCGAGTTGACTCTCGACCGTGGCATCGGTCAATTCGCCCGCGCTGTCCCAGATCTGCTCGGCCGAGTTGATCGCCACGCCGAGCGGTGTCGGCCACGCCCGCAGCGCGTGGCCGATCACCCGTAGCTGGCCGAGCGTGCCCACCGCGGCCTGCCACCCGTAGGCGCAGGTGATGCAGCCCCACGGCTTGTTGTCGAGGTACACGGTCGGGTCGGCGCGCATGTCCTCGACGTAGTCGAGCGCGTTCTTCACCAGCCCGGAGATGCCGCCGTGATAGCCGGGCGATCCGACGATCACGGCGTCGGCCGCGCGCAACGCCTCGACCAGGGCGGTGGCCTGCGGTGTCCGGCTCTCGTCGTGCGGGCTGTACATCGGCAGGTTGATGTCCTCGCCGCTGAACAGCGCGGTCCGCCCGCCCTGCTGCTCGACCGCCGCCAAGCAGCGCCGCAGCGCCCGCTCGGTGGACGAGTTCGCACGCAGGGTGCCGCCGATTCCGACGACGAACGTACGCCCGTCACCTGTCACAGTGACATCCACGGCGCTGGTTGTACTTGCGGTCATGACCGTTACCTCGTGCTCTCACTACTTGATGGCGATCGGGTTGATCGGCGAGCCGACCGCGCCGACGACTCGCAAAGGCGGTGCGACGAGCTGGAATTCGTACACGCCGTCGGCGGCGCAGTCCGCGGCGAGCGCGGTGAGATCCCAGTACTCGCCCAGCATCAGACCCATGTCTCGCAGGCAGAGCATGTGCATGGGCAGGAAGGTGCCGTCGACGCCGGAGGTCGGATCCTCGACCATGAGGTTGTCCGCCGCGACCGCGGCGACCTCACGCTCGTGCAGCCACGACGCGCACAGCCAATCCAGGCCGGAATAGGATTCGCCCCGGTCGCCCGTCTCCAGGTACCGCGCCTGCCATCCGGTGTGGATCAGCACGATATCGCCGCTGCCGACGGTGACGCCCTGGGCCGCCACCACCTCGTCCAATTCCTCGGGTGTGATGGGACTACCCGGCGCGAGATAGGTGTCGGCCTTGCGGTGCCGGACCAGGTCGAGCAGCACACCCCGCGACGTGATGCCCTTGCTGTCCACTTTGTCGATACCGCAGTGGAAAGCGCCGAGACTGGTGACCGAGTCCGCCGGGAACCCGTTGTAGAGCTTGTCCTCGTAGTAGACGTGCGACAGCGCGTCCCACTGGGTGGCGGCCTGCAACGGCATGATGATCATGTCGTCGTTGAAGCGGAACGGATTCTGCGCGCCGTCGAAGAAGCTGCTCAGCTCCTGTCCCACGGTATTGGACAGCCATTTCGGCCCGTATTCGACCAGGGTCCGCGCGTCGCCGCCGTCCACGGTCATCACGTGCACCGGATTCTGGCGGAACTGGAACGCGCCCTGCGGTCCGTTGGAGCCGAAATCGATGCCGAGCGGGAAGACTTTCCCGTGCCTGACCAGACCGGCCGCTTCGCTGACCTTGCCGGGGGTGATGAAATTGAGAGTTCCGAGTTCGTCGGCGGCGCCCCATCGGCCCCAGTTCCGCACACCATCGGCGACCCGCCGGAAATCGGTCAAACTGGCCACGATGCTGCTCCTTCCACGTTTGTCGCTCGCATTGTTCGAGTCGTTGGATGTGTCACGGCGAGGTCGTCTCCGCCGTGATTCGTCCGGCCACATTGCCGCCGTCGACCCACAGCACCTGACCGGTCACATAACTGGCCACTGCGCTGTTCAGAAAGGCGAGCACAGCCGCCTGCTCGGAAGGATCGGAGACCCGGCCCAACGGTTTGGGGATATCGTCGAGATATTCCGGTCCGTAGGCCGTTCGCAATTGATCCAGGATCGGCGTTTCCGTCACTCCCGGTCCGGTGCAATTGATTCTGATGCCGCGAGCGCCGAGCGTCGCGGCGTTCGCCATGGTGTAGAGGATGATCGCCTCTTTGGAGAGGCGATATCCGCCGTCCGCCAATCCATCCGGATTCCGCTCGCACCACTCGGCGCCCTCGGCCATGCCGCCGGTGTCGAGCAGTCCGCGCACGCTGTCCTGGTTCTCGCGATAGGACGCGGCCGCGAGCGAGGAGACGCTCGCGATCGACGATCCCGGTTTCATCCGCGGCGCCAGCGCCTCGGTGAACTGCCGCAGACCGAGGAAGTTGATGGTCACCACGCGCAGTGGATTCCCGATCCCCGACGAGACGCCCGCGACGTTGAACAGCGAATCGACCCGCGGACCGATCGCGCTCGCGGCGCGATCGATCGCGGCGCGGTCGGCCATATCCACCTGATGGAATTCGTCGAGTTCCACCGACGGCGGCACCACGTCGAGCCCGACCACCTCGGCGCCCAGTTCACGTAACTGGCCGACCAGGCATGCCCCGATTCCCGAGGCACACCCGGTCACGACGGCTCGTTTACCGTCGTAGCGCCACAATTCGTGGATGGGTGCCATGTTCAGGCACCCACACTCGCGGTCATGATGACGCTTCTCCCGCGGCGCGTTCGGCGGCCTGGGCCTGGCCCGCCGCCATCTCCTCCATCGCCTCGGGGATCTCGCTCGCGGTGAAGGAGCCACCGCGACCGGTCGGCAGACCACCGAACGCGTACTCCTCGTCCATCGTGGGAACGGCCCACGGCCTACGACGCGTCTCGGCCTTGGCCAGGATCGGCTCCATCCGCTTGGCCTTGGCCTTCACCGCCGCCGCGTCACGCTCGATGAATTCCGGCAGGACCTCCTTGCCCATCAACTCGATGGATTCCAGCGTGGCCTCGTGCGCCCGCGGATTCAACAGCAGGATGATCTCGTCGACACCGGAAGCCTCGTAGCTGCGCAGGAATTCACGCACCGTCTCCGGCGAACCGATCGCGCCGCGGCCGGGACCGTAGGCCAGGGTCGGGTCGTTGGCGACCTCCGAGGCGTAGGTCTCCCACACCTTCGTACGACCCGGGGTGTGCATCCCGGTCATGTAGTAGTGCATGATCCCGAACGAGAAGAACCCGCCACCGATTCCGAGCCGCTCGACGGCCTGCTCGTCGGTGGGAGCCACCATCATCGACAGATCGCCGCCGATGGCGAGGATATTCGGGTTCATCACCGGGATCGACGGGGCGGCGGCATTCTCGAACTCGTCGTAGTAGCCACGAACCCGCTCGCCCAGCGCCTCGGGACCGGTGTAGGCGAAACTCAGTGCGCCCATACCCTTCTGCGCCGCCATCTGCACCGACGAGGGCCGCGTACAGGCGACCCACACCGGCGGGTGCGGCCGCTGCAACGGCTTGGGCACCACATTGCGCGCCGGCATCTGGATGTGCTCACCCTTGAAACCGGTGAACGGCTCCTCCACCATGCAGCGGATGGCGACCTGAACGGCCTCTTCCCACTGATCGCGCTTGTCGGCCGGGTCGATGTTGAAGCCGCCGAGCTCGCCGACCGAGGAGGACTCACCGGTACCGAACTCCACCCGGCCGTTCGAGATGAGGTCGAGGGTCGCGACACGTTCGGCGATGCGCGCCGGGTGGTTGATGGCGGGCGGCATATGCATGATGCCGAACCCCAGACGGATGTCCTTGGTGCGCTGACTGGCCGCGGCCAGGAACATCTCGGGCGCGGTGGAGTGGCAGTACTCCTCCAGGAAGTGGTGCTCGGTCAGCCAGACCGTCGAGAAGCCCGCCTTGTCGGCGGCCTCCACCTCCTTCAAACCCTCCTGGAACATCTTCTGCTCGTCATCAGCAGCCCACGGCCGCGGCAGGGCGAACTCGTAGAACAGGGATACCTTCATCTATTTCCTCCGATGGAATCGAACGGCGAGTCGGTGTCGGCGGCCGCGGCGGCGGGCTCGGGCCGGATGTTGTCGTCCGTGTCGGGCGCGGTGTCGGTCTGCGCGGCAATGTGTTTCACCGCGATGTAGCCGAAGGTCATGGCCGGACCGATGGTCGCGCCCGCGCCGGCGTAGCTGCGACCCATCACCGGGGCCGACGCGTTGCCGACCGCGTAGAGCCCGGCGATCACGCCGCCGTCCTCGCGCAGCACCCTGGCGTGCTCGTCGGTGCTGAGCCCGCCCGAGGTGCCGAGATCGCCCAGGACCATGCGGAACGCGTAGTACGGGGGTTTGCCCAGCGGCGCGAGATTGGGGTTCGGCAGCGTCGGGTCGCCGTAGTAGTTGTCGTAGACGCTCACGCCACGGTGGAAGTCCTGGTCCTCGCCCTGCCGGGCCAACACGTCGAATCGCTCCGCGGTGGCGCGCAGCGCGTCGGCGGGCACGTCGATCCGCGCGGCGAGTTCGGCCCACGAGTTCGCCTCGCGCACCACCCCGGAGTCGAGCCAGGCCTGCGGGATCTTGCGGCCCGTCGGTACCGGCGCGAACGGAATCTTCGGCAGCGGAAGATGTCCCGCGACCACGTAGCGGTGGAACGAGCGCGCGTCGGTGATCAGCCAGCACGGGATGTGCGAGACGCCGGAGCGCTGGCCCTCGATCATCGCGTGACCGAAGTCCATGTACGGCGCGGCCTCGTTGATGAACCGCTCGCCCGCGCCGTTGACGATGAACTGCGAGGGCATCATGCGTTCGTTGAGCATGAATTGCATACGGCCGTCGGGCCATTGGATCGCCGGGAACCACCAGGACTCGTCCATGAGTTCGGTGGCCGCGCCGACCTGCTGTCCCGCGCGGATGCCGTCGCCGACCGCGAGCGGATTGCCGAAACTCCAGTCGTCCTCGATCTCGGGCAGGTGCTCCTTGCGCCAGGCCATGTCGTGGTCGAACCCGCCCGCCGCGATGATCACCCCGCCCCTGGCCTCGACGCGCAACCGCTTACCGCCGCGTTCGATCACCGCGCCGATCACCGAACCGTCGGCCGCGGTGATGAGCGAGCTCATCGGAGAGCTGAGCCAGAGCGGAATATTCCTGTCCCGCATCGCGAGTCGCAACCGCGCCACCAACGACTGCCCGATGGCGGCGATCCGGTCGCCGAAGACACGCGCCCGGAACATCCGCCACAGCAGTTTGAGCAGGACGGCCTTGCCGCGCCAGTTCTGGCGCACCTGATAGAACAGTCGCAGATCCTTCGGCCCGAGCCAGATGCCCTTGGGCGCCAACGCCAGTGGCGCGAGCAGGTTCTGCTCCTCGTCGCCGAGCACCCGCAGATCGATGGGCGGCACATTGATCGTGCTGCCCTGTTCGGAGCCGCCCGGCAATTCCGGGTAGTAGTCCGCGTAGCCGGGCTTCCACACGAATTCCAGCCACGGACCGCACTTCTCCAGGAATTCCATCATCGCGGGCGCCTGCTCCACATACGCGCGTAACCTCGCGTCGGTGACCAGCCCCTCGGTGATGGTCCGCAGGTAGGTGACGACCTCTTCGGGATCGGGTGAGTATCCGTCGCGACGCTGCGCGGGAGCGTTGGGCACCCAGATGCCGCCGCCGGACAGCGCGGTGGAACCGCCGTAGCGATCGGCCTTCTCGACTACCAGCACGTCGAGTCCGGCGTCGGCGGCCGTGAGCGCCGCGGCCATACCGCCGCCACCCGAGCCGATCACCAGGACGTCGACGGATTCGTCGAAGGTCTCGGACGTCTCGGACATCACTGTCTTCTCCTGTCGTTCGCCCGCGTGGTCCGGTCGGTGTCCGGAATCGCGGTGCGCACGGCGAATCCGGCGATCAGCGCCGGGGCCGCGCGGTAGTAGCGCACACCGGTCAGGTAGCTGCCCTGGGTCGCCAGGGCGGCGTAGGCGGCCACCCAGGTGCGGATCTCGTGGGCGGAATTGCCGCCCTCGCGGGTGATCGTGGCGTTGTCCCAGTCGTCGAACGCGTCGAGCCTGCCCTCGTCGACGAGATCGAGGAACAGCCGATCCCAGTCCGGATTGAGGGGTTTGAGGGGGCTTTCCGCGACCGCGAAGTCGCGAGCGGCCGCGATCACCGCCGTCTGCCTGGCCGCGCGCTGCTCCGGTGTCTGCGGCGTCCCGTGCACGATCCGGTCGAGCACCGGGCCGCTGGCCGTGGCTCGCGCGGGAACGGGCGGATCGTGCGACAGTCCGCCCGAGCCGATGAGCAACACCCGCTTGTCCAGGGACGCCAGGTATTCGCCGACCGCCCTGCCGAGAGCCGCGGCGCGACGCAGCGGTCCCAGCGGTGTCGCCACCGCGTTGACGAAGATCGGGATCACCGGAAGCGCGCGAGCGTCGCCGAGCAGTCGCTGCAACGGCTGGGTGGTCGCGTGGTCGACGTCCATCGTCGCCGAGACCGAAATGTCCACGCCCGCGTCGAGTATCGCCTGCGCGCAGTCGCCCGCCAGTTGCTCGGGCACGTCGAGCGTACCCGCGTAAGTGCCGTAGTCGCCGATGCCCTGCGCCGAGGTGCCGAGGCAGAACGGCGGCATCAGGCGGTAGAAGAAGCCGTTGTAGTGATCGGGCGAGAACGTCACCACCAGTTCCGGATCCCAGGCCCGCACGAATTCGCGCGCCTGCGCGAGCGCGCCGCCGACGTCGTCGACGAGTTCGGCCTCGGGCCCCGGCAGATCAAGCAGAGGGCTGTGCGAGACGCAGCACAGAGCCAGCGGCATGGTCACCTCCGTCGGTCAGACCGAGCGCGGCGAACAACTCCGCGCTCAATTCGGGGGCGAGTTGGGCGATACACGCACCGGCCACACAGCGGTCGGGACGCAGGAACAGCACCGAATCCAACTGCCCGTCGAACCAACTCTTGAGCGCACCGGTCCGGTCGCCGACGACGACCACATCGGGATCGTCGTGGCCGGTCCAGTGCAGCTGTGTCGCGGGCCTGGCGGCGACGAAGACCGCGCCCAGCGATTTCCATCGCGCGAAGGCCGCCTCGCCGAGTACCTCGCGGGGCCGGTTGTTCCAGCACAGCACCGCGAACCACGGGCCGAGCACCTCGTCGAGCGGTACATCGGAACGATCCCTGGTGTCCACGCGCGGCTGGATGAACAGTGTGCCGACGGCCGAGCGTGGCGAGCGAGTGTGCTTGTGCACCACCGCGCCCTGGTCGTAGCGCGGCATCGGCTTGAACCGCATGCCGAGCACATAGCGCTTCACCGGCGGTATGGCCGCCGCGATCCGCACCGCGACATCGCGGAAAGCCGTGACCCCGGGGTTGGTCGGCGAGATGACCTTGCCCACCATCGTGGACAGGTCGATCATGGCGCGGGCGTGTTTGCGCCGCTCCTGGTCGTAGCTGTCCAGCAGGGCGTCGCCCGCGTGGCCGTTGACCACGGCGGCGAGTTTCCAGCCCAGATTCGCCGCGTCCCTGATCCCGCTGTTGTATCCCTGGCCCTGCCAGACCGGCATCAGGTGCGCCGCGTCGCCCGCGAGCAGCAGCCTGCCGCGCCGGAACGCGCTCGCGATACGCGAATGGTGGGTGTACACCCGTCGCCTGATGACATCGACCTGATCCGGGTACGGCACGAACGGCGCGATCATCTTCGCGACGAACGCGGGATCCTCGGCCAGTTCGTCGGGTTCGTCGTCGTGGATCATGAATTCGAAACGCCGGATGCCGTGCGCGATCGAGACCGAGACATTCGGCCGTGCCGGATCGGCCCCGACCTCGATATTGGGATGCCCCAACGGATCCGAGGCGATATCGACGACGAGCCAGCGGGTCGAGGACGTCGTCCCCTCGAAGCTGACGTCCATCTGATGCCTGGTCGCGCTCCGGCCGCCGTCGCACCCGACCACGTACCGCGCGGCGATCGTCGAGGACCCCCGCGGGCCGTCGACCACCACGCGCACCGTCTCGCTCGCGTCCGCGCACGACCGCATGGCGTGGTGCCACAGGATCTCGACACTCGGATAGCGGTCCAGACCGGCGAGCAGTTCGGCGTCGACGAGCGGCTGGACGAAACCGTTGCGTTTCGGCCATCCGAACGAGGTGTCGGTGGGCGCTATCTCGGCGAGCAGTTTGCGTCGGGCGTCGACGAATCGCAGGATCTGGTTCGGTGTGGTGTGCGGGAGGATTCGATCGGTCAGCCCGATCGACTGGAAGGTGCGCAGCGATTCGTCGTCGAGCCCGACGCCGCGCGGATAGTCGATCAGGGTGGCCCGTTCCTCGACGACCAGGACGCGAACGCCGTGGCGGCCCAGGATATTGGCCAGGGTCAGTCCCACCGGTCCCGCGCCGACCAGGACCACATCCGCTGTGCATTCCTCGGTCACGGCCGACCGCCGAGCAGATGGTCGAGGTGGATGGCGTCGAAGGTCTTCGCGTCCTCGTACTGTGGCCAGTGCCCGCAGTCGGGCATGACCTCGAAACGCGCGCCGGGAATCATCGACGCGATACGCCGTCCCTCGCTGACGTCCGCGGTCGGGTCGTCACTGGTCCACAGCACCAGGGTCGGCGCCTTGATGCCGCCGTACTCCTTCTCCCCCAGCAGATTTCGCTGACGGATCTCCGGGTCCTGCAACGCCATGATGTCGCGCATGGCGGCGACGAAACCGGGCTGACGATAGATCCGCTGCCTGCTGGCAACGATATCGTCGTAATCCTTGGTCTTGTCGGCCATCAGCCATTTGATCCTGGCCTGCACCGTTTCCCAGGTCGGATCGCTCACCGCCGCCATGGACAGCGTCACGATGCGCGCCATGACGACCGGATCGGCCTGGGAACCGCCCGCGGTGTTGAGCACGAGGCGGTCGACGCGGTCCGGGTGGTCGAACGCCGCACGCGCCGCGACCCAGCCGCCCAGCGACTCACCGCTCAGGCTCACCTTCTCGACCCCGATCGCGTCGAAGAACGCGATGAGATGGTCGACGTAGTGGGCGATCTCGAGCGGATGACCGGGTTTGTCGGTGTACCCGTGCCCCAGCATGTCGATGGACCACGTCGAGAAATGCTCGGCGTGCGCCTCCAGATTGCGGATATAGGCCTCGGCGTGACCGCCGGACCCGTGCAGCAACACCAAGGTCGGCAGCGACGGGTCACCGGCGTGCAGGTACCGCGTGCGCACTCCGCCCACGTCGAGGTATCCCTGGGTGAAGGACACACCCTGTAGGTCGCTCCAGATGCTTTCGTACTCGGCCACTCGCTACCTCCATCTCCCCGGCGCAGTCGCCCGTCTGTGTGTCAGCACTCGACCGACTTACCGGTCGCCGCCGTATATCCGGCGCGAAAACCCCACGTCATCCCAGGGCCGATGGTGCCGCCCGCGCCGCCGTAGGCGCGGCCGGTGACACCGGCCATCGCGTTGCCCGCCGCGAACAGACCGGGCAGCACGTGCCCGTCGACGTGCAGCACCCGGCCGTCGCGATCGGTACGCGGTCCGCCCTTGGTGCCCATCGCGCCGACGGTCACCGGCACCGCGTAATACGGCCCGGTGTCCAGCGGTCCGAGGGTGCGCCCCGCGGCGGTGGCGGCCGAGTCGTCGCCCCACCACCCGTCGTAGGCGCTCGATCCGCGGCCCCAGTCCGGGTCCACCTCGTCGGCGACGGCGCTGTTCCAGCGCGCGACGGTCGCGGTGAGGCCGTCCGGGTCGATACCGGTCTTCGCGGCCAGTTCGGCGAGATCCGCGGATTCGCAGAACCAGTCCGGCACCGCATCACCCGGCGCGATGCCGAGAAATCCGTAGCGCCGCAGGTGAATCGCGTCGAAGACGATCCAGGCCGGATCGTTGACGTACCCGCCACGCGGGTCGAGGTAGTGGAAAGCGCCCGCCATCGAGTTGTACTCGGACGCCTCGTTGACGAACCGCGTGCCCGCGCGATTGACCATGATGCTGCGGGGTCGGGTGCGTTCGAGGCGGACGCTGCGGCTGCGCGGTTGCCCGTCGATGGTGTCGCCGGGGATCCGCACGATGGGGACCCACCAGGCTTCGCTCATGGTGCCGAGGTCGGCGCCGTGCGCCATGGCCATGCGCAAACCGTCGCCGGTGTTGTTCGGCGGTGACACCGCGCCGTGCATCGGCCCGCGCAGATAGGCCTTGACCAGGTTCCGATCCCATTCGAAACCGCCGGTGGCCAGGATGACACCGCCGCGCGCCCGAACGGCGAGTTCGCCTGTCGCCGTGGCGAACCGGACGCCGACGATGGCGCCGTCCTCGGCGATCAGCTCGACCGCGCGCGCGTCGGTGCGCGGTCGCACGCCCGCCGCGAGTACACCCGCGAGCAATCCGGCGACCAGGGCGGTGCCCGCCACGCACGGATCACCGGCCTCGTTGTCGACGGTGACGTGCAGCCTGGCCCTGGTCTCCGCGTCGAAACCGACATTGCTCCAGTCGGCGGGGAACGCGGTGATGCGGTCGCTCCACTCGCCGAGCCTGGTCAGATCGAAGGCCACCGGACTCAGCGAGCGTCCGCCCGTTGGTCTGCCACCGGGCAGTTCGGGTTTGTAATCCGGGAAACCATCGGCGATTTCGAAGCGGACGCCGCTGTGCTCCTCCACGAAGTCGACCATCGCCGCACCGGTGCGCACGAAGGTGTCGACCAGTTCGTCGTCCATCGAGCCGAATGCTTGCGCGCGTAAGTAGCTCAAAGCGGCCTCGGCGGTCAGCTCTCCGTCCGGAGACCGGCCATGCGCGGGAATCCAGGCGATTCCACCGGAGACGGCGCTGGTGCCCCCGATGGTGGCGGACTTCTCGAACAGGGCCACCTCCGCGCCGTTGACGGCGGCGCTGAGAGCGGCTGTCAGACCGGCGGCTCCACTGCCGAGCACGACAACGTCGACAGTATCGTCCCAGGTAGAGGGTGGGTTTCTCATGAAAACCTCCATCTTCTAATAAGAGAATCGTATTCTCACAGCGACGCGTCCGCAATAGCTGCCCGAAGCAGATGTTTCTGGACTTTCCCGCTGGCGGTGCGGGGATACTCCGCGACCTCGAAAAGCCGCTCCGGCCACTTCTGGCGCGCGATACCCGCCGCCTCGAAATATTGCCGCACCCCGTCCAAGGACGGCATGGGATGCCCGGACCGCAACCGCAGCACGGCGCCGACCTGTTCACCGAATCGGTTGTCCGGCACGGCGACCACCACCGCCTCGGCGACCTCGGGCATGCCGAGGAGCAACTCCTCCACCTCGAGCGCGCTGATGTTCTCGCCACCGCGAATGATGATGTCGGATTTGCGATCCGTGATCGTGAGGTGACCGTCCGGGTGCAGGACGCCGATATCGCCGGTGTGGTACCAGCCATCGGCGTCGAAGACCTTCGCCGTCAACGATTCATCGAGATACCCTACGCACAGGTCCGGCCCCCGGCTCAGGATTTCGCCATCTTCGGCCAACCTGATCTCGACACCGGGCATCGGCCTGCCGTCGGTCGCCAACCGTTCGAATTCCGGCGCGTCGAACAGCGACCCGGAGATCGACGGATGTTCGGTGCTGCCGTAGGCACGGAAAGCGGTGATGCCGAGAGCGGCCAGCCTGCGGGTGACCGCGAGCGGCACCGCCGACCCGCCGAGCCCGAAGTACTGCACCCCGCGCAGATGTTCCGGGGTGAAATCGGGATGCTCGAGCAGACTCGTCACGAAATACGGTGGACCGCCGCCGATCGCGAGGCCGTCGTCCTTCATCAACGCCAGCGCCCGCTTCGGATCCCAGGCGTCGGCGAGGTGGATCGACTTACCGTGCAGCACCGGGATGACGAACGCGCCGACCATTCCGATGAAATGACCGACCGGTGCGGCGGTCAGCTGGACGCTGCGGTCACGGACATTGCGCTCGGACAGCTGCCTGGCCTCGCACCCGAGCGTCTGATGACTGTGCACCACCGCCTTGGGCGCGCTCGTGGTGCCCGAGGTGAAGGCGATCAGCGCCGGCGCGGCCGGATCGGTGCTCAGCGTGCCGGTCATCGGCTCGTCGGCGAGCAGTTGTTCGAAATCGCGCCCGACCACGCCGACCACCGGGATGTCGGCGCAGACATCGGGTTCGTAGATCATCCGGCCGAAGCGCTCGGCGGTGATGAAGACGCTCGGCCGGGCGGTCTCGAAGATGTGCGCGAGTTCCTTGCGCCCGTAGAAGTGCACGATCGGCACGACCGCGGCGCCGAGGAAGGCCGACGCCCAGAAGGTGGCCGCCGCTTCCATCCAGTTGGGTAGCTGGAAGGCGATGACATCGCCCGACCCGATACCCCGCGCGCGCAGGCCCGCGGCCAGCCTGCGCGCGACCAGTTCGACCTCGCCGACCGTGCCCGACCACGGCCTGACATCGGAGTGCACGCGGAAATCTCTGTCCCGAGCCGGCGCGAGACTGCGACTCAGCAGGTCACCGAGCGTATCGGAGGTCCACCAGCCCTCCTGCTCGTATCGGGTCCGCAGTTCAGAGGGAATCGTTCGCATGTGAAAACACCATTCTCAGTACGCGAGAGGAACTAATATGCGATGCACCGACACCGCCTCGAACGAGTGTGAACGGGAGCGCGCGTATCCGCAGCGAGAATGGCATCAATTCGCCAGGTAGATGCCGGAGTCTTGCAGGCAATCTATGGGTAGAGTACCGTTCTCATATAGCGGAAGTAAAATTCTTGCGCATCGGTTGGGGGATAGAAAGGGATCACTGTGGGACGTGTTGCGGGCAAAGTTGCATTCATCACGGGCGCCGCGCGTGGCCAGGGTCGTAGCCACGCTGTGCGACTGGCCGAAGAAGGCGCTGACATCATCGCGATCGACTTGTGCGAGAGCCTGACCACCGTCGGATACGCGTTGGCGACGCCCGAGGATCTGGAGGAGACCGCGGCCCTGGTGACCAAGACCGGGCAGCGCTGCTTCACCGCCAAGGCCGATGTGCGTGACGCCGCGCAGCTCAAGGCCGCGCTCGAGGCCGGTATCGCGGAACTGGGCAGGCTCGACATCGTCATCGCCCAGGCGGGCATCGCCGGTATGAAGGGCGAGCCGCAGATCGACGCGTGGACCGACGTCATCAACACCAACCTGGTCGGCACCATCAACGCCATCCAGGTCGCGCTCCCCCACCTGAGCGAAGGCGCCGCCATCGTCGCGACCGGTTCGACCGCCGCGCTGATGGACACCTCCAAGGTGGACGTGCCCGGCAAGGATCTCGGCGGCGCGGCCTACGTGCACTCCAAGCGTGCGCTGGCGTCGTACGTCCACGACCTCGCCACCCATATCGCACCGCGCGGAATCCGCGTCAACACCGTGCATCCGACCAACTGCAACACCCCGATGCTGCAGAGCGAGCCGATGTACCGCTCGTTCCGCCCGGATCTGGAGCACCCGACCCGCGCGGATGCCGAGCCGGTCTTCGGTGTGCAGCAGGCGATGCCGATTCCGTACATCGAGCCCGAGGACATCAGCAACGCCATCCTGTTCCTGGTCTCCGACGAAGGTCGTTACGTCACCGGCGTGCAGTTGCGCGTCGACGGCGGCGGCTACCTGAAGTGGTACGACTTCAAGATCTGAACGACCTGATCGCGCCGCGCCGTCTGACGGTGCGGCGCATATCTTTAGGTGGACAACCGGATTCGAGCGGCGAGCACCTGTCATTCGCGGGGCGGCCGACACCGTGATCAAAGAGAGACAACACCGTGAGCACTGACGACGTCGCCACTGACGAAGGCCGTAAGGGCACCCAGTACCACTTCGACCGGCACACCCCCGAATACCGGCACAAATTCCAAGAGATCACCGAAGAGATGCAGGCCAAATGTCCCGTGGCCTGGACCGAAACCCACGGCGGGCACTGGGTCGCCGCCAGCGGCAACGCGGTCTTCGAACTCGCCCGCTGCCCAGCGGTTTCCAATGACCACGACCTGAACAACGAACGCCGCGGCTACAAGGGCATCTCCATCCCCTACGCCAAGCGCGTCTCGGTCGTTCGCGGCGGCATCCTCGAGATGGACGATCCCGAACACCGCATCTATCGGGCGGTCCTGAACCCCTACCTGTCCCCCGCCGCGGTCAAGCGCTGGGAACCGTTCATCGACGAGATCACGCGCGCCGCCCTGGACGAGAAGATCGAGTCCGGCAGTATCGATTTCGTCGACGACCTCGCCAATATCGTCCCGGCCGTACTGACGCTGGCCATGCTCGGCATCCCCTTGAAGCAGTGGTCGATCTACAGCGAGCCCGTGCACGCGGCGGTCTACACCCCCGAGGACTCACCCGATGTCACCCGCGTCGCGGAGATGCACCGCGCGATGGGTCTCGACCTGCTCACCAACATGCACGAGATCAAGCAGAACCCGCGCCCCGGCCTGGTCAACGGCCTCGCCCAGCTCCGCATCGACGGCGAGCCCGCCCCCGACCTCGAACTGCTCGGCATGCTCGGCCTGATCATCGGCGGCGGCTTCGACACCACCACCGCGCTCACCGCCCATGCCCTGGAATGGCTTTCGGAGAACCCGGAACAGCGCACCACCCTCAGCGAGGAGCGCGACCACCTGCTCGACCCCGCCACCGAGGAATTCCTGCGCTTCTACACCCCCGCGCCCGGCGACGGACGCACCATCTCCGAAGACGTGACGATCGACAACACCCGGTTCAAAGAGGGTGAACGGCTGTGGCTGTCCTGGGCGATGGCCAACCGCGATCCCTCGATCTTCGAGGATCCGAACGAGATCGTCCTCGATCGCAAAGGCAACCGGCACTTCAGTTTCGGACTCGGCATCCACCGCTGCATCGGCTCGAACGTGGCGCGCACCGTCTTCAAATCCATGCTCACCGCCGTGCTGGACCGCATGCCCGATTTCCGCTGCGACCCCGAGGGCGCGGTGCACTACGACACCATCGGTGTCATCCAGGGCATGCGTAAACTCCCCGCCACCTTCACCCCGGGCAAACGTCTCGGCCCCGGCCTCGACGAGACACTCGAGACCCTGCAACTGGCCTGCGAGAAATACGGTCTGGCCGCGCCGGTCACCGAACGTCCGGAAGTCGCGCAGATTCGATGAAGTTCACCGCGGACGGTTCGAGCATCCCCGTCATCGATGCCAGCGTGCACATCTTCTTCGGTTCCAACAGGGATATGCGCGGTTTCCTGCGTGAGCCCTACAAGAGCCGTGGCATCCCCGATGCCGAGATGGACTGGTACGGCGCTCCCGGCGGCGAATACGCCCCCGGGACCAAACCCGAGGGCCGCGGCAAATACCCCGGTTCCGATCCGGAGTTCGTCGGAGGTCAACTGTTCGACGAACGCGGCGTCGACATCGCGATCCTGCATCCCATGACCCGCGGCATCCTGCCCGACCGCCATCTCACCACCGCGGTCCTGGCCGCGCACAACGAGATGCTGGTGACCCGCTGGCTCGACACCGGCGAATACGCCTCCCGGTTCCGCGGCACCATCCGCGTGAATCCGGAGGACATCCCGGGCGCGCTGCGCGAAATCCACAAGTGGGGTGACCATCCGGGCGTGGTCCAGATCGGCATCCCGCTGCAATCACGCGAGCTCTACGGCAAACCGCAGTTCTGGCCGCTGTGGGAAGCCGCGGCCGCGGCCGGACTTCCGGTGGCGGCGCACGTGGAGACCGGTGAGAGCATCGGGTTCGCGCCGACGCCTTCGGGACATCCGCGAACCTACGAGCAGTACCTGGGCTTCCAGTCGCTCAACTACATCTACCACCTGATGAACATGATCGCCGAGGGCGTTTTCGAACGATTCCCGGCGTTGAAATTCGTGTGGGCCGACGGGGCCGCGGATATGCTCACCCCGTTCACCTGGCGTATGGACACCTTCGGTCGCCCGCATCTCGAGCAGACACCCTGGGCGCCGCGCATGCCCAGCGATTATCTGCCCGGCCACGTGTACTTCGTCCAGGGCAGCCTGGATGGTCCCGGCGATACCGAATTCGCCGGTGAATGGCTCGGATTCACGGGCAAAGAAGATATGGTGATGTTCGGGTCCAGTTATCCACACTGGCACAGCGGCGATATCGACACGCTGCCTTCCGCACTCACCGCCGAACAGCGCGAGAAGCTCTGTTGGCGCAACGCGGCCGGACTCTACGGAATCGAAATTCCAGTTCCGTCGGGCACCCGGTAGTCGCTTTTCGGTCCCTTGCAAGGAGACGACCATGACCTTGGCCCATCAGCAAGCACGCGTACCGGCCGCCGAGCAGGTCGCCGTCCGGGTCGTCGACTCGGACGTCCACCCCGTGCCGCGGCGCGGGGAACTTCTCGAGTACATTCCCGAGCCGTATCGCACGTCGTACTTTCGTAGTCATCGCGTCGGGGACACCATCCTCTACGACGCGCCCGACTACGCCCACGCGTACGCGATGCGGGTGGATTCGTTCCCGGAGAACGGTGAATTCCCGGGCAGTGACCCGGATCTGGCGTTTCGTCAGTTGATCCTGGACGCGGGTTCGGATATCGCGATCCTGGAGCCGACCGTCAAGGCCGCGCGGTTGCCCGAGGCGACCCAGGCGTTGGCGACCGGGGTCAATCACTGGCTGGCCAACCACTGGCTCGACTCGCACAACAATTGGCACACCCGGTGGCGTGGTTCGATCTGCGCGGCGATCGACGATCCGGTCGGCGCGGTCCGCGAGATCGAGCACTGGGCGGGTCACGATTACATGTCCCAGATCCTCATCAAGGCCGAACCCCGTCCGGCGTGGGGTGATCCGAAGTACGACCCGATCTGGGCGGCGGCGACCAAGCACGACCTGGTGGTCAGCTGCCATCTGGCGCGGGGCGCGTTCGAGACGATGCCGATGACCCCGGTCGGATTCCCCAGCTACAACCACGATTTCATGGTCACCTACTCGCTGCTCGCGGCGAATCAGATCATGAGCCTGATCTTCGACGGTGTCTTCGACCGGTTCCCGACCCTGCGGATCGTGTTCGTCGAACACGCCTTCACCTGGATCCTGCCGTTGATGTGGCGGATGGACGCCATCTACGAGGCGCGTAAATCCTTCACCGGAATCCGGCGCAAGCCTTCGGAATACGTGAAGGAGCACATCAAGTTCACCACCCAGCCGCTGGACTACCCCGAGGACAAGACCGAGTTGACCCGGGCGTTCGAGTGGATGGACTGCGAGAAGATCCTGCTCTTCTCCTCCGACTACCCGCACTGGACCTTCGACGATCCCAGTTGGCTCGCGAAACATTTACCTACTTACGCGCGTGAGCGGGTGATGTTCCGCAACGGCATCGAGACCTACCACCTCCCGGAGACGGTGCCCGTGCTCCAGGGGCAGAGGCGGGTGTTCTGAGTGTCGGACACCTCGGGACCCGCCGGTGAGCGCAGGTTGGCGCAGGGGCGTGAGCACGTCGTCGCCACCGTCGACGAGATCCCGCCCGGGAAGTCGAAGGTGGTGCCGATCGGGCGGCACGGTGTCGGCGTCTACAACGTCGGCGGCACCTACTACGCGATCGCGAATTACTGTCCGCACGAGGGCGGTCCGCTGTGTTCGGGTCGGACCAGGGGGCGCACGGTCGTCGACGAGAGCGTGCCGGGTGACGCGGTCATGGTGCGGGACAAGGAATTCATCTTCTGTCCGTGGCACCAGTGGGGGTTCGAACTCGCTACCGGAACGACGGCGGTGAAGCCGGAGTGGAGTATCCGCACCTATCCGGTGCGGATCGTCGGTGACGACGTCGTCGTGACGGCATGAGTAACAGTCGAAGGAGACCGTGATGGGCTCGGTGGAGATCAACGGTGGCCGCGTCGCCTACGAGATACTGGGCGAGGCGGGCGAACTGATCGTGCTGACCCCCGGTGGGCGGTTCGGCATGGATATCCCCGGTTTGCGGCCACTCGCCCGGGCGTTGGTCGACGGCGGCTATCGGGTGCTGTTGTGGGACCGCCCGAACTGCGGTGATTCCGATGTGCAGTTCTACGGGCAGAGCGAATCGCATATGCGCGCGCAGACCCTGCACGGACTACTGACCGCGCTCGATACCGGGCCGTGCGTGCTCGCGGGCGGATCGGGCGGTGCGCGGGATTCGATGATCACCGCGATCCTGTATCCGGAACTGGTCGAGAGACTGGTGCTGTGGAATATCGTCGGCGGTGTGTACGGGTCGTTCAATCTCGGCTCGTACTACATCATGCCGAGTTTGCAGGCCGCGCGCGGCGGTGGTGTGGAGAGTCTGGTGCGGCTGCGCGAATGGCGTGAGCTGATCGAACGGAATCCGGCCAACAAGGAGCGATTGCTCGCGCTGGATCGGGACGAGTTCGTGAAACTGCAACTGCGCTGGCTCAACGCCTACGTCCCCAAACCCGGTCAGACCATTCCCGGCGTCGAGGACGAACTGTTCGACGGCATCACCGTGCCGACCATGATCATCCGGGGCGGGGAGAACGATCTGGACCACCCCAAACGCACCTCGCTGGAGGTGAGTTGCCTGATCCGCGGTTCGGTCCTGATCGACCCGCCGTGGCCCGAGGACGCGTGGGAACGCGCGATGGAAGATCGCGCGTCCGGAAAAGTGAACCGCTACAACCTGTTCGACACCTGGGTACTCGCCGCGCCCGCCATCCTGCGATTCCTGAGCAGCTGATGGCCGCGCGCGATTCACTTCGCGAGAACGGTGACCTCGCAGTTGAGCGAGGCCTCGAGCGCGGTGTGCAGGCGACTCTCCGGCACCCGCAGGAGATCTTCCTTCGCCACGATCACCGAGACGACGTCGAACCCGTCGGCGTCCTGGGTCCGCACGACCTCTGCGGTCAGCCCGAATCCGGCGAGGACGCCGTGGGCGTCGTCGTCGGTGCCGCGGCTGATGAAGGTGACCACACCGGCGGCGGGTTCGGTGCCGAAGGCCCGCGCGCACAGTTCGAGCGCGGCCCGGTGTGCGCCGTCGGCGTCGTCGGTGGCGACGAGCAACTGCACTTCGCGCCGATTCGGCGGCGCGGCGGGCAGGTCACCGCCCAGCACCTCGCCCTCCCATGCCGCTACCCCGGCGCGCAACGCCGAGACCCCTTGCGCCAGTTGCTCATCGGTGAGCTCACCGGCCGGGTCGATATTGATACGCAGCACCGCCGTCCTCATGTCGGCCAGCTTAACCAGGAAATCAGCCAGAGGAGGTGACCATGCACGATGCGTTCGAACCATCCGGTTCACTCACCGTTGCCACGGCCCCCGGCTGCCGCCCGCGTCTGTTGCGGGCCGCGCCGGGCATCGAGAGTGCGGCCGAATACCGCGCACAGGGCGGCTACCGCGCCCTGGCCTCGACCACGGATCTGCTCGCCGAGGTCGAAGGCAGCGGATTACTCGGTCGAGGCGGGGCCGGGTTCCCGCTCGCCGTCAAACTGCGCACGGTCCGCGAGGCCGGTCTGCGCGGCCGTGACACCGTCGTGGTGGCCAACGGCGAAGAGGGCGAACCGTCCTCCATCAAGGACAAATGGTTGCTGCGCCACCGCCCGCACCTGATCCTGGACGGACTGCGCCTGGCCGCGGCGGTCGTGGGAGCGCGACGGGCTTTCGTCTACGTCTCCGATCCCGAAGCGGCCGAGCGGATCGAGGCCGCCGTCGCCGAGGCCGCGTTCGATGATCTCGTCGTTCGCGTCGTCAGTGTCGCACCCGCGTACGTGGCCGGTGAGGAGACCGCGGCCGTCCAGGCCATCAACGGCGGGCCCGCGCTGCCCAAGGACAAGCCGCCCCGCCCCTTCGAGCAGGGCGTCGCCGGTGTCCCGACGGTGGTGAGCAATGTCGAGACACTGTCGAACCTGCCGTTCGTCCAGCGCTACGGCGGGCAGGCGTTCCGGTCCGAGGGCACGGCCACCTCGCCGGGAACCTTCCTGGCGACGCTCACCGTCGCCGGACGCGCGCCCGCGCTCTACGAACTCCCCCACGGTGTCGCGCTCACCGATCTGCTGTCCTGGGAGGGTATTTCGCCCGATGACGTGCGCGGCGCGCTCATGGGCGGCTACTTCGCGGGCATGCTGGACCGCGACGTACTCGGCGCGACGCTCGACCACGCCGCGCTGCGCGCGCTCGGCAGCGGACTCGGGTGCGGGGCGATCTCACTGATCACCTCAGAATGCCCCGTCGCGGTCGCCGCGGCCGTGATGAGCTACTTCGACCGCGAGAACGCCGGACAGTGCGGTTCCTGCTTCAACGGCACCGCCGCCATGGCCGCCGCCCTGTGCGCGCTTCGCGACGGCGTCGCGGGCACCGAGGATCTGGCCCGGCTCGAGCGCTGGTCGGTGGTGCTGCGCGGGCGTGGCGCGTGCGGCACCCTCGACGGCGCGACCAACACCGCGGCGACCCTGCTCGCCCGTTTCCCCGTCGAGGTCGTCGACCACCTCGACAATCGTTGTCCGACATGCCGATCCGGCGCCTACACCGCCGATCGCCCCTTCGCAGTGGAAGCGGTGGCCCACGCATGAAGATCCGACTCGACCGCACCATGTGCGACGGCTTCGGCATCTGCGCCAAACACGCGCCGGAGTACTTCTCGCTCGACGACTGGGGCTACGCCGTCCTGGTCGGCGACGGTGTCATCCCGCCGTCGGACCGAGACGCGGTCATGCGGGCGCTACTGGACTGCCCGGTGCACGCCATCATCGAAACCCCCGGCACCGCCGCGCGTGCCGACGGTCCCTCGGCCGTCACACAGACCACGGAGGTATCGCGATGAGGATCCACGTCGACACCGTGCTGTGCGAGAGCAACGGCATCTGCGCGGGAATCGTCCCCGAGGTGTTCGATCTCGACGACGACGATCGGCTCGAACTGCTGCGCGAGGAACTCACCCCGGATATCGAACCGCGGGTGCGCGACGCGGTGGTGCAGTGTCCGCGCAACGCCATCTCCCTTTCGGAATAGCGGATTCGGCGACTACCGGGGCAGTCCGAGCACTCGCTCGGCGATGATGTTGCGCTGGATCTCCGAGGTGCCGCCCGCGATGGTTCCGGCGAAGGTCCGCACGTAGCGGTCGAACCATCCGGCGGCCACGTCCTCGAGATTGAGGGCGCTGCGCCTGCCGGTGACGCCGGGATGGGCCAGCCCGTCCGGCCCCGCGGCGTCGAGCGCGGCTTCGGTGGCCCGCTGGGCCGCTTCCGAGCCGAGTAGTTTCAGCACCGACATACCCGCCACGTCGTCCACGCCGCGCGCGGCCTTGGCCAGCGCGCCGGAGCCGAGCAGGCGCAGCGCGTAGTTGTCCATGACCAGCGTCGCGTATTGATCGGCCTGCACGGGGCCGTCGGGCTCGAATTCGTCCACCAGACTGCCGAGCCGGTCGGCGAAGGCCAGCCACAGCAGCGTGCGTTCGTGTCCGAGTGATCCGGTCGCCACCGCCCACCCCTTGTGCAGCTCGCCGACCAGGTTCTCGGCGGGCACCTCGACATCGGCGAAGAAGACCTCGTTGAAGTCGAGGTCGTCGCGGTCGCAGACCGAGGCGAAGGGTCGCCGGTGCACCCCGGGCGAATCGGTGGGGATGAGCAGGGCCGAGATGCCACGGTGTTTGACGGCGTCGGGGTCGGTGCGCACGAAGGTCAGCAGGACGTCGGCGTCGTGGGCTCCCGAGGTCCACACCTTCTGGCCGTTGACGACGAACCGGTCGCCGTCGAGTACGGCGCGGGTGCGCAGACCGGCCAGGTCCGAACCCGCGCCGGGTTCGCTCATGCCGAGCGAGGCTGTCATATCGCCGCGCAGGATCGGCATCGCCCAGCGCCGTCGCTGTTCGGCGGAACCGAAGGTGATCAGCGAGGCGGCGATGATGCCGAGTCCCTGCGGGTTGAAATTCTCGTGGATGCCGCGACGCGCCAATTCCTCGCGGTGCACGTACTGCTCGATGACCCCGGCGTCGCGACCGCCGAATTCCGGCGGGTAGCCCGGCGCCAGCCAGCCGTTGTCGAATTGCAGGCGCTGCCAGCGCCGCGCCCATTCGGGGATGTGGGAGGTCGAGCGGGCCCGTTCGGTCGCTTCCGATTCGTCGGGCAGATGCTCGTCGAGGAAGGCGACGAATTCCGCGCGGAACGCCTCCACGGTCTCGTCGAAGGTCAGTTGCACGATCCAGCCTCGCTCTCGGCGCGTGAGCCTCCGCGGACGGTAACCCGGGTGCGTTGTCGCCAGTCCGCTACCGTCATGGAGAATGCCCCTCTCAGTCAGAGAGAGTATCACTTACACTATTCGCATGTCCGATATGTGGAGCGACCTTCTCGCGTGCCTGGATCTGAAGGAAATCGCCGTCGATGACGACGCGACCTCGGCCGGAGTCTCCGGTGCCCTGTACTACGAGGGCCCCAACCAGCAACTCGAGTACCACCGTGTTTTCGGGGGTCAGATCCTCGCGCAACTGCTGAGCGCCGCGCGTCTGGCCAGCCCCGACAAGACGGTCAAATCGCTGCACACCGTGTTCCCGCGTGAGGGCCGCGCCGATCAGCCGGTGCGCTACGAGGTGATCCGCAGGCACGAGGGCCGCTCCTTCGGCACCCTCGCCATCAACGCCACCCAGGGCACCGAGGTCGTCGCCTCGGCCGTCGCCTCGATCCACGCCCCGGAGGAAGGGCTCGACCGCCAGACCGTCGACGCGGTCGGCGGCGCGGCCGAGCAGAGCACGCCTCGCGAATTCGGCCTCATCCCGTGGGAGGTCCGCGCCGACGACGATCTCGACAGCACCGGCACCGGCCCCGCCGAATTCCAGTTCTGGATGCGCACGCCGGAGGTCGACCCCACCCTGGCCCCCGCCCTGGCCGCCTACGCCACCGATCTCACCCTGATCGGCACCGCGCTGCGCCCCGTCGATGGCATCAGCCATGTCGGCAACGGCACCCGGTTCCTGTCCGCGGTCACCTCGCACACGCTGTGGTTCCACCGCCCGATGCGCACCGACGACTGGCTGCTGATGCGCCAGCACAGCCCGATCCTGGCCAACGGCAGGGCATTCGGCCGCGGTGACGCGCTCACCGAGGACGGCACCCTCGTGGCCTCCTTCGCCCAGGAAGCACTAGTGCGGTTCCGTTCGTGATCCGTCGGCGCGCCAGCGCCCGCGACGCGGGCCCCGATCCGTCACCTTCGAAGGAGGCCGACCGATGACCTACGTCATCACACAGAACTGCTGCAAGGACGCCAGTTGCGTGTCGGCATGCCCGGTCGACTGCATCCGGCCGAGCGCCACCGACGGGTCGCCGGGCACCCAGATGCTGTTCATCGATCCCGAGACCTGCATCGACTGCGGCGCGTGCGCCGACGAATGCCCGGTCGACGCGGTCTACTCCGAATTCGACCTCCCCGAGGGCATGGCGCGGTTCCTCGACATCAACGCGGAATACTTCCGGCACAATCCGCTCGAACCGGCCATGATCATGCCGATGAGCCGCCCGCCCGCCGTCGACCGGGGCGCGCTGCGCGTCGCGATCGTCGGCGCGGGCCCCGCCGCCTGCTACGCGGCCGCCGAACTGCTCGGCGTCGACGGCGTGGAAGTCGAACTGTTCGAACGGCTTCCGACGCCGTTCGGGCTGATCCGGGCCGGCGTCGCCCCCGATCACCAGCGCACCAAATCGGTGGTCAAGAACTTCGAGGGCGCCTTCGGCAACGCCCGATTCGGCTGCTATCTCAATGTCGAGATCGGGCAGGCGATCACGCAAGCGGATCTGCTCGCCAACCATCACGCGGTGATCTACGCGGTCGGCGCGTCCTCCAGCCGTGACCTGGGCATCCCGGGGGACCAGCTCGCGGGCCACCACGCCGCCGCGGATTTCGTCGGCTGGTACAACGGTCATCCCGACCACGCGGCACGGGAATTCGATCTGTCCGGGCGGCGCGCGGTCATCATCGGCAACGGCAATGTCGCCCTCGACGTCGCCAGGATGCTGCTGCTCGACACCGACGCGCTCACCGGCACCGATATCGCCGAGCACGCGCTCGCGGCCCTCGCGGGCAGCGAGATCGAGGAAGTGGTCATCCTGGGCCGTCGCGGACCGCGCGACGGCGCGTTCTCCCTCGGTGAGTTCCACGCGCTCGGACATCTGCCGGGGATCGACATCGTCATCGACGGCGGCGATACCGAGAGCAGGCCCGACGACGACGTGGAGACCAGGCTCAAACTCGATATCGCGCGCGAGTTCGCCGAGCGCACCCCGACACCGGGCAACAAGCGCATCGTCTTCCGGTTCGACAGCTCGCCGACCGAATTCGTCGGCGAGGACGTGGTGACGGGTTTGCGCGTCGCGCGCACCGGAACCGGCGAATCGACCGTCATCGAGACCTCGCTGGTGCTGCGGTCGATCGGTTACCGCGGCTCGGCGGTGACGGGTCTGCCCTACGACGAGGCGACCGGGACGGTGCCGCACGAGAACGGCAAGGTGATCGGCGCGGACGGCGCTCCGGTTCCCGGTGTGTACGTCACCGGCTGGATCAAGCGCGGGCCGCGCGGGGTCATCGGGACCAATCGCGGCTGCGCGGAGGAAACCGTCGCCCAGCTCATCGCAGATTTCGACCGCGGTGCTCTGCACCGTGAGGTCGGCGACCGCGCGGCACTGCGCGGACTGCTGGCCGAACGCGGTGTCGACGCGGTCGACTGGAAGGGCTGGCGGGCCATCGACGCCGCCGAACGCAAGCGTGGCGCCGAGGTGACCCGTCCGCGCGTGAAGTTCATCGATATCGAGGAGATGGTGACCACCGCGAGGGGGTAGCCCGAAACGACGATGGCACCGCACCCGTCACCGGGGCGGTGCCATCGTCGTATCCGGGAATCAGTCGCTGGCGGGCAGCGGCTTGGCCTCTTTGAGCGCCAGCTTGGTCACGCCGACGCTCAGACTGCCGGCGCCCGCCTTGGTGACGAGCACCTCCGCGCCGCTCTGGTCGACGTAGCGCTTGCCCATCACCGCGCCGTCGGCGAATTCGGCGTCGAGCGCCGCGTCCGCGGCCTTCTCGCCGTCGATCGCCACCATGGCGACGCCGCCCGCGCGCAGATCGTCGAGGCTGTCCGACGACTTCACGACGATGACCTCGGTATCGCAGACCTGGCTGCGTAGCCGAGAACCGTTCTTGATCATGATCATCCTTCCTGACCGGTACTACTGACCCGCGCCGCCGACAGCGGCGTCGAGGGTGAGTTCATCGATGAGTTCACGCCGCAGCACCTTGCCGGTCGGCGTCGCGGGCAGGCCGTCCCTGAACACCACCCGATCCGGGGTGCGTGAACCACGCAGTGTGCCACGCACGTAGGTGCGCAGTTCCTCCGGATCCGGATCCGCGCCCTCCTCGGGCACCACGACGGCGACGATGATCTGCCCCCATTCGGCGTCCTCGACGCCGACGACCGCCACCTCGCGCACACCGGGATGTTCCACGAGCACGTCCTCGATCTCGGCGGGCGCGATGTTCTCGCCGCCGCGAATGATCGTGTCGTCGGAACGGCCGCCGATGAACAGGTAGCCCTCGGCGTCGAGCACCGCGACATCCTTGGTCGGGAACCACCCGTTCTCGTCGAGCACCGAACCGATGCCGGTGTACTTGCCCGACACCTGCTCACCGCGCACGAACAGTTCACCGGGTTCGTCCGGGCCGAGCACCGCGCCGAGTTCGTCGCGGATCTCGACCTCGATTCCGGGTACCGGGCGTCCGACCGAACCGAGCCTGCGCACCACGGCCGGATCATCGGACGCGCGCGCCGCGCGATGGTCCTCCGGGCCCAATACCGCGATGGTGGAACTGGTCTCGGTCAGCCCGTAGGCGTTGACGAAGCCGACCTCGGGCAACAGTTCCAGCGCCGTGCGCACCAGCGGCAGCGGCACCTTGGATCCGCCGTAGGCCAGGTTGCGCAGCGTCGGCAGGGTGGTGCCCGCGCGCTTGATCTCGGTGATGACGCGATCGAGCATGGTCGGCACGACCGTCGCGGTGGTGACGCGTTCGTTGTTGATCAGCCGCACCCACTCGGCCGGATCGAAACTGCGCAGGTAGACCATCTTGCGGCCCGCGTACAGATTCGACAGCGCGGCGCTCACACCGGCGACGTGATACGGCGGAACACAGATCAACGCCACGTCGTCGGGGTCCGCTGCGGCGAAATCGACCGTGCCGGTGATGTAGCTGACCAGGTTGTTGTGCGACAGTTCCACGGCCTTGGGCGCGGAGGTCGTCCCCGAGGTGAACAGCACCACGGCGACGTCGTCGGGCTCGGGCATCTCCGATACCGGATCGGCCGAGGCCGCGGCGTCGAGGAAATCCTCCGAACGCAGCAGACGGCCCTGGTAGCCGCCGACGCTGTCGACGTAATCGCTGTCGCAGATCAGCAGCGGATCCTCGAGCCGATCGATCAGCTCGCGCAGTTTCACCCCGCTGAGCCTGTAGTTCAGCGGCGCGAACGACACACCGGCACGCGCCGACGAGAAGATCAGCAGCGGCAGCATCGCGCCGCCGGTGCCGACGTAGGCGACGGTGCGCGCACCCGATCCCTGGATGACCCCGGCGCCGCCTTCGGTCAGCGTGTTCAAATGCCCTGCGGTCCAACGCAATTCGTCGGAGACGACCGCGACGCGGTCCGGGGCGCTCGACGCCGCCATGTCCAGCAACAACGAAATGCTCATGCAGTCGCCTCTCAGTGCGCCACCGATCGACATCGCCTCGGCATACCGCTGTCGGCACTCGGCGCGGACCGCCGGTCGATCCGCGTGATAGTGGCATTCTCCTGTTCGGAGAATAACATATGCAAACGAGCGTAACCCGTAGGCCGAAAAGTGCGGGAGCCCGGCATCGGACCAGTGCAAAGGGCGGAGGTGGCATCATGATCAGGACCACGACCGCACCAGGGAAGGCCGGAAAATACCGTGATCCGGGTGATAGAACCGAGCACCGCGCCCGATATCACCGAGGCGATGCCGTCCGGCCCGGTGATCGCCGTCGGCGTCGATCCCGCCGCCCCGGAGTCATGGCTCGACCACGCCACATTCGCCCTGACCGAGAGCGAATCGAGCGATCCGCGCCTGGTCACCGTCGACTCCGTCGACAAGACGCTCGAGGAGATCGAGACCCGATGCGCGCGGTCGCCGCTGGCCGCGACGATCTGTGACGACGTCCTGCGCGCCACTGCGGCCTGTACCGAACTGTGGCCGGGGCTCGCCCTGGAATCGCTGGCCTACTCGACATTGCAGGCCGGACCCGAATTCCGGCGATGGCTCGACGAACGCGGGCCGAAACTCATCGCCGAGGAAACCACCGAGGCGGTGCTGTGCGCACGCGACGGCGACACCCTCGAGGTCTCGTTCAACCGTCCGCACCGGCACAACGCCTTCGACAATCGCACCAGGGCCGGTCTGCTCGACGCGCTGACGGTGGCCAGGCTGGACCCTTCCGTGCGCGCGGTGCACCTGCGCGGTGCGGGACCGTCGTTCTGTAGCGGCGGCGATCTCGCGGAATTCGGCACCTTCGTCGACCCGGCGGCTTCCCACGTCGCGCGCACCAGGCACAGCCCGGCGCAGGCGATCGACGAACTGACCCGCAGGCTCGGGCGCGAGTGCCGGGCCTTCGTGCACGGCCGCGTCCTTGGCAGCGGACTGGAGATGGCCTCGTTCTTCGGCACCGTGCGCGCCCACCCCGACACGATCTTCGGCCTCCCCGAACTCGAACTCGGCCTGATCCCCGGCGCGGGCGGCACGGTGAGCGTCACCCGCAGAATCGGGCGCTGGCGCACGGCGTACCTGGTGCTCACCGGCCGCACGATCACGGCGACGACGGCACTCGAGTGGGGTCTGATCGATGAGATCGGCGGCTGATCCGATGGGCGGGACCGGCGGACCGACCCGGGGGCGTGCCCCCGGGGGTGCGAAGCCGAGGGTTCGCTGCGGCGACTCCGAGCCGAACGACGAGATCACCGACGAGCGCGACGCCGGGGCCTGCCCGCCGAGTGACGACACCGTCGAACCGGTCGAGGCCGCCGCGCTGTGGGCGAGCAGCGGGCTCGCGTGGTTGACCGGGACACCCGATGGGACGCCCGAGTTCTCACGCGCCCCTGTGCTGACGCGGGCGCTGGAGGTCGGACGGCGGATCACCGTGACGACCGGTGTCGCGATCGACGTACCGAATCTCCTGTCGGGCCGCGCGGCCCTGCTCGGGCTGCGACGCCGTGGCGATATGTCGGCGGGCGGGGCGACGGCGCTGTCGGCCGCGCTGGACGGGTGGTGCGCGCTGACCCTCTCGCGGGCGGCCGATGTGGAGACCGTGCCCGCGCTGCTGGAATCCGATGCCGTCGAATCCGATCCGTGGCCCGCGATCCGGGAGTGGGCGGCGCGACGTCCGGCCGAGGAGATCACCGAGCGCGCCCGACTCCTCGGCCTGCCCGCCGCGACACTCGGTGAAACCGCCCCGGCAGCACCGCGTATCCGGCGCGCGGGCCCGCGCGGACCCGCGCGCGGTGTCGCCGGAGGCCTCGTGGTCGATCTGACGTCGATGTGGGCCGGACCGCTGTGCACCCGACTGCTCGCCGAGGCGGGCGCGACGGTGGTCAAGGTCGAGAGTCCGCGCCGCCCCGACGGCACCCGTGGCGGCGAACCGGCCTTCTTCGACTGGATGAACGGCGGAAAACTCTGCTGGGCAGCCGATCTGGACACCGACGCCGATTCGCTACGCGATCTGCTCGCGGTCGCCGATATCGTGCTGGAGGGTTCGCGTCCCGCCGCACTCGAACGGCGCGGTCTCGGACCGCACGACATCCCCGCGCGCTCCGGCCGGGTCTGGCTCCGGATCACCGGCCACGGGACGGAAGGCCCCGCGGCCGATCACGTGGCTTTCGGGGACGACGCCGCGGTGTCGGGCGGGTTGGTCGGCGGTGCGCCGCGTCGGCCCGTTTTCTGCGGCGACGCCATCGCCGATCCGCTCACCGGACTCGAGGCCGCCGCGGCGGTGCTCGACGCGCTCGGACGCGGCGGCGGCGAACTCGTCGAACTGTCCATGGCCGCCGTCGCCGCGACCTACGCGGCACTGCCGCGCGCACCGCGCGATTCGACGTTCCCCGCACTCGCACCGGCCCGCCCGACCGATATCGGACCGCGCGCGGGCGCCGTCGGCGCGGATACCGACACCGTGCGACGGCTGGTCGCCGGCAGGCTCGCGGCGTGCTGATCCAGCGCGCCACCCTTCTCGACGGCAGGCGCGTCGATCTGCGGGTCGGCGCGAGGATCGTCGCGATGGCCGAACGGTTGCCTGCGGAGCGCGGAGAAGAGGTTTTCGACGCGGCGGGCGGCGCGATCGTGCCCGGTCTGCACGACCACCACGTCCATCTCCGCTCGTCCGCGGCGGCGCAGACCTCGGCGCGGGTCGGGCCGCCGTGGACGACCGATCCCGAGACTTTCGCCGTGGCGCTGCGCACCGCCACCGCCGATGTCGACGGGTGGATCCGGGCCGTGGGCTATCACGAATCCGTCGCGGGCGATATCGACCGCCGCGCCCTGGACGCGATCGAATCCCGCAGGCCGGTACGGGTCCAGCACCGCAGCGGCGCGTTGTGGATCGTGAACTCCCCCGGTCTGGCCGCGCTCGGGATGCCGGACCATCCGGACGGCAGGCTGTTCCGCGTCGACACCGACCCCGGGCACGCCCTTCCCCCGGTCGAACATCGTCTGACCCGGCTCGGCGCGACCCTGTCGAGGTGGGGCGTCACCGGTGTCACCGACGCGACACCCGGTCAGAGCCGAGCCGATATCGACGCGCTCGCCGCCGCGCATCACAGCGGCGAACTGCCGCAACGACCGCACAGCCTGGCGGCGCTGGGCGTCACCGCCGTGCCCGGGGTGACGATCGGTCCGGTCAAGATCATCCTCGACGACGAGACCCTCGATCTCGGCGATCTCACCGACCGGGCCGCGCGCTGTCATCGCGCCGATCGCGGTATCGCCGTGCACTGCGTGACCGAAAGCCAACTGGCGGTGACCGTCGCGGCGCTGCAAGCGGCGGGCCACGACCTGCGTGACCGCATCGAACACGGCGCGCTGATCCACGACGACTACCTCGACGTGCTCGCCGCACTGGGCGTGACGGTGGTGACCCAGCCGAATTTCGTGGCCGAGCGCGGCGAGGCCTATCTGCGTGACATTCCCGTGCGGGACCATCCGATGCTGTGGCGGGTCGCCTCGCTGCTCGACCGGGGCGTCCGGCTCGCGCTGTCCACCGATATGCCGTTCGGGGACGGCGATCCGTGGGCCGCCATGCGCGCCGCCGTGCACCGCAGGACCGTTGGCGGCGAGATCCTCGTTCCCTCCGAACGGATTTCGGCCGAGCGGGCGCTGGCACTCTTCTGCGGATCCGCGCAACGCCCGGACCTGGCGCGACGCGTGGACGTGGGGCAGCCGGGTGATCTGTGTGTGCTCACGGCGGCGCCCGGGCAGGCGCTGGCCGAACTCGCCTCGGATATGGTCGCGCTGACCGTCGTCGGCGGGCACGCGACCTACCTGTCGGACGCGGCGAGCAACGACGCGCGGTGACCGCTCGAGCGACAACGACCGCCGTCAGACCTTTGACCGGAATGATGTTCGCGAAAATGAGGAATGTTATTTCCGCATGTCAGAATGCAAGTCGCTAGAGTTCCGTATGGAAATTTATGACCTTATTCACAACGGAGTGGTAACGTCATTCTCGTCAAAGTTGACATGACGGACCGATCAGTAGCCCGCACGGGCGCACGCCCGCAGCCCGGGAATTCGCGATCCGTCACGATGTCGAGGGACCGACGATGCAACCACTCACCGACCATGCTCTCGACCCACCCGGCGTGCGTGGCGCCGAATCCGACGAGACCACGGCGACCGCCGAATCCGATTCGCGCACACTGCTTCTGGCACTGGAAGAGGCCGAGGCGGAAGCCGAGGCGGCCGAAGCCGCCGCAGAAGCGGCCCGCGCCCGCGCTCACGCCGCGCGATTGCGTCGACACGCGGCGAGCGAACTCTCGTCGGACATGCCTCCCAGCGACGCGGTCACCGGCTCCGAGACCGGTACGGAAGACGCCGACACCGCCGCACCGTCGGATATCGAGGGCACCGCGATCCCCACCGCGACCACCGAGACTGCCACCGGGACAGATTCGGTCGATATCACGATCGAGAAGGCCGCCGTCCCGTCCGACGGCATCGCGCTCGCCGACCCGGAGACCACCACCTCGGCAACGTTGCCGACCGATAGCCGAGACGCGTCACCCCGCCGCCGCGTCGCCGTGGTGACGGCGGCTGTGGCACTCGTCGTCGTCGCCCTGGCCGCCAGCGGATTCTTCGTGTGGAATCACCACACGGCGTCCGAGGAATATCGCCGGACCGCGGAATTCAGCGCGGCGGCACGGCAAGGGGTCGTCGCACTGACCACGCTGGATTTCAATCGCGCGGCCGAGGACGTGCAGCGCGTGCTCGACAATTCCACCGGTTCCTTCCGTGAGGACTTCAGCAGCCGCGCAGACGATTTCACCAATGTCATCCGGCAGTCACAGGTGGCTACCGAGGGGACGGTCAACGGTGTCGCGGTCGAGTCCATGACCGACGACACCGCGGTGGTACTGGTCGCGGCGACCTCGCGGGTCACCAATTCCGCGGGCGCCGCGCAGGAGCCTCGCGCATGGCGACTCAGCGTCACAGTGACGCGAGTGGACGGTCAGATCAAGATGTCGAAAGTCGAGTTCGTACCGTGATCGCACGTATAGTCGGCCGGCTCCGCGCCGAGCCCTGGATGGTCCTGCTCGCGCTCGCGGTCCTCGTTTCGGTGGCCACCGCGACCACCCTGGCGGTACGGCAGTACCAGCCGGACCGCGAGACCGGCGAGGACGCCGCGCGATCGGCCGTCGCCGCCGCCTCCGAAGGCACCGTCGCCCTGCTGTCGTACGGGCCGAACACCCTCGACCGCGATTTCGCGTCGGCGAAAGGCCATCTCACCGGCGACTTCCTGACCTACTATTCGCAGTTCACCCAGCAGATCGTCGCGCCCGCGGCGAAACAGAAAGCGGTCGAGACCACCGCCGCCGTGGTGCGCGCCGCGGTCTCGGACCTGAAGCCGGACTCGGCGGTGGTGCTGGTCTTCATCAATCAGACGACCACGAGTGCGGACAAACCCGATCCCGCCATGGCCGCGAGCAGTGTGCGGGTATCGCTGACCAAGATCGACGACGACTGGCGGATCTCGTCCTTCGATCCGGTGTAGCGGCAACCGCGTTCTCGCTCCTGAACCACATGTTCTACCGGGACGCACGCGATTGGCGACTGCCCCAACCGGAAGAGCCCAGTTCTTGGATAGGCAAGGCTGTCCTACACTGAGTCATGCCCGATATGTGGAGCGACCTGCTGACCTGCTTCGATCTCCGTCTCCGACCGACGACCCCGTCGGCGCAGGACGGCGGTCGGCCGGAACCGCCCCCGGCCCGGCGCAGCACCCTGACCGTCTTCGAGGCACCCTGTCAGCAGATCGAGCATCACCGACTGTTCGGCGGACAGCTGCTCGGACAGTTCGTCCGGGCCGCGACCCGCGCGTGCCCGTCGAAGGTCGTGAAATCCCTGCATGTGCTGTTCGCCAACGAGGGCAAGAGCGACTCCCCCGTCTACTACATCGTGCAGCGCCAGCAGGAGGGCAGGACATACGCCTCGCTGACGATCACCGCGCGACAGAAACGCGACGTCATCGCCACCGCCATGGTGTCGATGCATGTCGGCGAGGAGGGTCGCGAACATCAGACCGTCGACGGCATCCCCGCCCTGCCCGGCCCCGAGCACCGCCGCGACATCGCGCTCATGCCGTGGGAGACGCGGGCGACGAGCGACCTCGATTCCACCGAGGTCGGCCCGCCCGATTACGAACTCTGGATGCGCACACCGGGCGTCGAGGACGATTTGAATCCGGCGATCCTGGCCTACGCGACCGACCTCGGTCCGATCGGCACGGCTCTGCGCCCGCTCGACGGAATCGGCCAGACGGGGACCGGCACCGACTTCACCTCGGCGACCATCACGCATTCGGTATGGTTCCACCGCGAGGTACGCGTCGACGATTGGCTGCTCCTGCGGCACCACAGCCCGCTGGTCGCGCACGGTCGCTGCTTCGGCCGGGGCGACATCCTGACCGAGGACGGCATCCTGGTCGCGTCGTTCGCGCAAGAGGGCTTGCTACGTTTCCGGCCCTCGTGACGAGCAAGAAGAGAACATAATTCTCGATTTTGTAAGGCTAAATCTCAAAACCCTCGAAACGCCTGCAATGAGCGCAACAATCTTGGCACGTTCTCCGGTACAGTGCAATCATGTTCTCTCAGCATGACAGCGGGTCGGTAGCCCGGTGACCAGCGCCAGTGAAGAGCCGGCCTGGAAGCAGCGCGCCGTCGAGCGGTCCATCCGGACCGCGAAACTCCGTGCCGAACAGCGCGTACAGCGCTTCCTCGACGCGGCACAGGCGATCATCACCGAGAAGGGCACGACGGATTTCACCGTCCAAGAGGTCGTCGACCGCTCCAAGCAGTCGCTGCGCAGCTTCTACCTGCAATTCGACGGTAAACACGAACTTCTGCTCGCGCTGTTCGAAGACGCGCTGAGCCGCGCCGCCGAGCAGATCCGCGCCGCCGCCACGGGCCAGAACGACCCCTACGACCGGCTCGAGATCGCCGTCCGCCTGCTGTTCGAGCTGTGTCGGCCCGACCCCACCGCGCAGCGCCCGCTGTTCACCGATTTCGCGCCGCAGCTGCTGGTCACCCATCCCGCGCAGGTCAAGATCGCGCACGCGCCGTTGCTCGCGCTGCTGGCAGAACTGCTCTCCGAAGCGGATTCCGACGGCAAGCTGCGTTCGAACGTCAATGCCCGCCGGATGGCCGCCATGGTGATGCAGACCGTCATGTTCACCGCCCAATCCACCGGCGCGGAGGACGAGGAGACACTCAATCCGATCACCGCGGACGAGGTCTGGAACTTCTGCGCGCTCGGCTTCGCGGGCAAGCTCTGAGGAGAATTTCATTCTCGCACGGCGAGAATGGCCCTACACTCGGGGCATGACCCGAACGACGGCCGCTCCGTACCGCGTAATCCAGTGGGCCACCGGCAATATCGGCGCGCGCTCGTTACGCGCGGTGCTCGAGCATCCGAATCTGGACCTGGTCGGCGTCTACGTGCACGGTGCGAAGAAGGTCGGCGTCGACGCGGGCACCCTGTGCGACCTGGAGCGTGAGACCGGCGTCCTCGCGACCGGCGACATGGACGAGATCCTCGCCCTGGAAGCCGATTGTGTGCTGTATATGCCGCGCGCGTTCGATGCCGAGCAGGTGTGCGGATTGCTCACCTCCGGCTTCAATATCGTCACCACCCGAGGCGAGTTCCACCATCCGCCCAGCATGGACCGGGAGTTGTGCGCGCAGGTCGAAGCCGCGTGCCGGCTCGGCAATTCCTCGATTCACAGCACCGGAAGCAGCCCCGGATTCATCACCGAGGCCGTCCCGATCGCGCTCGCCTCGATCCAGCGCCGCCTCGAACGTCTGACCATTCGGGAATTCGCCGATCTGTCCCGTCGCGATTCACCGGGAATCCTGTTCGACGTCATGGGTTTCGGCGCACCGCCCACGGCGTTCGACCAGCATCGACTCGACCATCTGCGGGCGAATTTCGAGCCTTCGCTGCGCCTGCTCGCCGACGCGCTGCATCTACCGCTCGACACCGTCGACGTGGCGGGCGAAGTGGCGACCGCCAGGCATCGCACCCGCATCGCCGCGGGCACCCTGGCGCCGGGAAGTGTGGCGGCCCAACGCATCACGATCACCGGTTACCGGGACGGCACACCGCTGATCGAGTTCTGCGCCATGTGGTACTGCACGACCGATCTCGAACCGGAATGGTCCGTGCGACCCACCGGCTGGCACATCGACGTCGACGGTGACGCCCCGCTCGACGTCGACCTGCGCTTTCCCGTTTCCCTGGACATGATGGGCGCCGTCTCCCCCGGCTACACCGCCAACCGCGCGGTGAACGCGGTGCCGTACCTGTGCGCGGCGCCGCCCGGAATCCGGACCAGCGTCGATCTGCCGCAGTTCACCCCGATACTCAACTGACCCGGTCCGCCGAGACCCGGTCGAGCGGCGCCCCACGGTCGCGGTCCGACCTCTCGTCGGTGACCGACCATGAACGGGCAGCTAACCGGAAAACAATATCCGGATCGCGTTCGTGTCTGTTCGACGCCCTCCGTGCCCGAATCTTCGTGTCTAGTTCCCGCTAGCTAGATATTCAATTTTGAGAATGTTGTTTACGTCACTCAAGAAGCTGATTACCATCAACCGGGTAAGGACTCTCACAGTCGACATCCACCTAACGAGGCGAGCAATCGTGCCCGACCAAGCAGATACCAGCAGATTCCCAGCACTCCCGGTGCGATCGGAGGCGCCGGAGTGGGCCTCTCACGCCCAGCGCAACCCGTGGCAGCAGGCCACCGCACCACAGAAACCCGAAACCGAGGCCGATTCGGTCATCATCAGCGTCAGCGATGTGCTCGACTACTTCGAGAAATGCCCGAGCTGCGGGTACCACGCGCAGGCCACGGCGACCACCCGTCGTTTCGACAACGGTCGCATCGAGTCCACGGTCCACCCCACCTGCGGCCTGCCCTGCGGATGGCACGGCACCGTCCAGGTGCCCGCCCGATCCGGCGTCCGCACCGAGACCAGACCCGCCGCGCCGACGGATCCGGCCACCAGGCGCGAAGCACCGGCTCGGCCGGGCAAACCCGAACCGGGTATCCGCCACCGCCCACCCAGTCGCCCCGGACTTGCCACGGCGCGACCACGCACCCCTATTTCCTGAATTCGCGGGCGGGGTAGGCCGGACCGGACACTCGACTCATCTGGTCAGTCCACGTTCCAGCAGACCCCACGCCTGCCGGGCCACTTCCCGTTTGGCCTGCACGTCGGCCTTCGTCAGTATTCCCGCCAGCATCGCCACCGCGAGAACCACTTCCGAGGCGGTGACGTCCGCGCGGATCGATCCCCGCTGCGCCGGATCGGCCAATTTGTGCGCGACCAGTTCGATCAGCCTGCCCGAGACTTCGAGTAGTCGCGGATCGTCGGTTCCCGTCGGATCGAACATCGAGATGAACGCGGCCGACAGGGTGAGCTGATCGACGATGACCGCCAGCACGTCGTCGACGGTGCTGCCGGGATCGGCGGCGAGTTCCTCTACTTCGAGGATGTTCTCCTCGAAAACCGCGAGCGCCAAACTCTCCCGCGTCGGAAAGTGCCGATACAGCACGCCCTGACCGACGCCCGCCGCCCGCGCGATCGAGCTGAGCGCGGCCTCGAAGCCGTTCTCCGCGAATATTTCTCGTGCCGCCCGAATGAGTGCCGCGCGATTGCTCGCCGCGGCCTTCGGCCCCCTGTTGGCACGGCCTGCCGATGTCATCGCGCCAACGTACCGCACCGGATCGATTCGCTCGAACCACGGTGCCTACCGCGCCGAGGTCGGGATTCGTGATGTGATCCGTAACATCATTGACTCCGAACGTAACCGGTAGCACACTTACCGACACTCCTACCGGATACTTAAGTCCGGTTAGTGGATCGCTGTCGCACCCTCGACAGACTCCGCACCACGGCGTCTCCGGCCCACATCAGGGAACCGGGGACATCGCGGCCGCACCGCGTGCCATCCGGACGAAAGGCTCCCTCACCGCCGAGGGACACTATGAGATCACAGCATTGGCTCCGTGCTCGACGGATTTCGGTGATCGCGGCCGCCGCCGCATTGCTGCTTCCGACCGGAATCCTCTCCGCGCAACCGGAATCCGGTTCACCGGGCCGAGTCACCGAGATCGGTGGTCTCAGCACCGTCGCCGTCGGTCGCGCCGCGTGCGGGGCAGGTTCGGACCCTGCCTCCGGTCCCGAGACCGGCTTGCAGGGCGATGTTCCCGCCGCCGACCGGGACAGCAAGCGCAGTACCGAGGGCTACAGCTGCAATATCACCAGACTCGGCGGCTACCCGGGTGTCGGCGGCGGTATCACCTCGACCACCTTCGACCATTGCGCCTATGTCGGCACCTTCTTCCCCGGCAATCTGCTCGGCCGCGAGCAGGGCGTGCAGGTACTCGACGTCTCGAATCCGTCGGCGCCCGTCCTCACCGCCACGCTGACCGAACCCGCCATGCTCGCGGGCACCTGGGAAAGCCTGAAGGTCAACCACGAACGCAAACTTCTCGTCGGCACCGGGGCTCCCGTGCTCACCGGCGCGGGACTGCTCTCGGTCTACGACATCTCCGACTGCGCGCACCCACGTCTGCTCAATCCCGGCCCGGGCACCGATCTCGGTATGCCACTGCCCATTACGGCGCACGAAGGAGGCTTCTCCCCCGACGGCAAGACCTATTGGGCCTCGGGCGTCGCCCCCGGACTCGTCAGCGCCGTCGACCTCAGCGACCCCGCCGCGCCCCGGGTCATCTGGCAGAGCCTGCCCGGACTGTCGATGCACGGTCTCGGATTCAGCGCCGACGGCAACACCCTGTACCTGGCCAACAACTTCGGCGGCATGATGGTCCTCGATGTCTCGGCCGTGCAGCGGCGCGACCGGGACCCCCGGGTCCGCGAACTCTCGCACATCACGTGGACCGACGGCTGGGCGACACAGCACCATATTCCCGTCACCTACGACGGCACGCCCTACGTGTTCTCCGTCCAGGAGGCCGGATCCGGCGGCGTCAAGATCTTCGACGTGCGCGACGGCAGCCGTCCGCAACTGGTGAATTCCATCAAACTGGAAATCGATCTGCCGGACAACCAGGACGTGGCCATGGCCTCGGCGGCGGGCGGTTCGCTGTTCGCATACGACGCGCACTACTGCGCCGCCGACCGGCCCGCGAATCCCACCGCGCTCGCCTGCGGATGGCTGTCGTCGGGAATCCGTGTGTTCGACGTCCACGATCCGCGCTCGGTGCGCGAGATCGCCTACTACAACCCGCCCGCACGCACCGGCGACAACACCGAACTCACCAATTCGCCGCATGCGCTCGCCTCGATCATCGGACCGCCGGTCCTGGCCGCGCCGACGGTGATCCAGACGATCCTGCAGGGACAGTTCGACCTGTCGCAGGCGATCGGCAGCCGGTCCGGCATGGTCGCGTTCGGGGATCTGTCCACCGACTGGTGCTTCTCGCCCCCCGAATGGCGTGGCAACCAGTTGTGGACGACGTGCGCCGACAACGGATTCCTCACCCTGCAACTGTCGCCCTCGGTCTACACGCCGCCCGCCGACCAGAAATCCACCGTCGGCTCATGACCCGAGCCGACTGGGTCAAAGGCGCCGCGCTCACCAGTTTCGCGGTGTTGCTGCTGGTCGTGGGCGCGGCGCTGGGACCGCTCGTGCTGTCCGACGACACCGCCTCGCCACCGGTGATGAGCGATACCGAGATCGGCTTCACCCAGGACATGGTGGCCCACCACAATCAGGCGCTGTCGATGACCCAGCGCCTGGACCGCGCGGCGGACCCGACGGTCAGGGCGCTGGCCCAGCAATTGGCCGACACCCAGCGCCTCGAACTGGGCATGATGCTCGGCTGGCTGCGCATGGCCCGTGTCGTCACCACCAACCCGCACCCGATGGCGTGGATGCACGTCGACACCGGGCCCGACAAGTCCGCACACCCGGGGCACGCGCACGGCGGCGCGGCCACGAGCACGGCGGCCGAGCCCCCGGCGCCGACGACCATGCCGGGGATGGCGACACAGGAGGAACTCGACGCCCTGTCCGCCGCGCGCGGCACCGACGCCGAGATCCTGTTCCTACGCCTGATGCGACGCCACCACTACGGCGGCATCCAGATGGCGCAGGCCGCCGAGCGACAACTGTCGAGCGGAATCGTCAAACAGGCGGCCCGCGACATGCTCGACACCCAGAGTCGCGAGTCCGGGTTGCTCGGACTGCTACTGGACCAGCGGACCGCGGCCACTCCCTGATACCCGCCCCCGCGGCACCTGCTTGAGCGTCAGTTCCGCGAGCACCGCCCGGATCGCCGGACTGGCATCGGCGCTGTGCCGCCACACCGCGTGCACGTCGCGGGTCGGTTGCCGTCGCAGCGGACGCGCGACGAGTCCGTCTCCCAGCGGCGGGCGGGCCAGACGGGGGATCAGGGCGATGACCGCGCCGGAGGCGACCAGCGACAGTTGGGTGGCGAAATCGTCGACCAGGTGGCGCACATCGGGTTCGGCGCGGGTGTCGGCGAACAATCGGCGGAACCACTGGTGGCACACCGTGCCCGGCGGACTCGTCACCCAGGCGTGGCCCGCGAGGTCGTCCGCGGTCAGTGGCCGGTCGATCTCGGCCAGCGGATGCGCGCGTTCCATGACGACGTCGCCGATATCGGTGTGCATGTGACGCTGGGTCAACGACGGCGGCAACGGCGCGGGCAGTCCGTCGGCGTCGTGGACGAGCGCCAGGTCCGCGGTACCCGTGTCGACGCTGTGCACGGCCGGGTCCGGATCCTGTTCGGTGATGAGCACGCGCAGATCCGGGCACCGCGTCGACAGGCGCGCCACGCCGGGCGCGAGCAGCCCCCTGATCGCGGTCGAGAACGCGGCGACGCGCAGTGTCCCGCGCGGCGCGCCTTCCGAAACCGATTGGGCCGCTTCGGCACAGCGTTCCAGCGCCTGGAACACCTCGGGCGCGGAGTCGACCACGGCCTGCCCGGCCGGGGTGAGCACGACCCCGCGCCCCGCCTGCGCCAGCACGGGCACACCGATCTGCCGTTCCAGCCGCTTGATCTGCTGTGAGACCGCCGAGGCCGTGAACCCGAGTTCCTCGGCCGCACGCGCCAACGTCCCCGACGCGGCCACGGCCCGCAACGCTCGCAGCGCACCGACATCGATCATGAAGCAAGGCTACGCAATATCGACAAGAAAGCATCGCTGGACCGCATCTATCGAGGGGCGCACGATCGAGACATGACCGATCCGAACACCACCGCCGCCCGACTCTTCGGCACGAACCTCGTCGCCATGGTGACCCCGATGCGTCCCGACGGCGGTCTCGACCGATCCGGCGTCACCGGACTCGTCGACCACCTGCTCGCCACCGGATGCGACGGCATCGTCGTCGCCGGAACCACCGGGGAGGCACCGACACTCACCGAGACCGAATCCGCCGGTCTCGTCCGCACCGTGGTCGCGCGATCGAAGAATCAAGCGCGGGTGATCGCCGGAATCGGCACCTACGACACCGTCGCGAGTGTGCGCCGCGCACGCGACGCGCAGGCCGCCGGTGCGGACGCGCTGCTGCTGGTCTGCCCGTATTACTCGAGGCCGACCCAGGCCGGGGTGATCGCGCACTGCGTGGCCGTCGCCGATGCCACCGATCTGCCGGTGATGCTCTACGACGTCCCGGCGCGTACCGGTCTCGCGATGGACGCGAGCACGCTGATCGAACTGTCCGCCCACCCCGGGATCCTGGCGGTCAAGGACGCCAAGGGCGACCTGTTCGAGGCGATGTCGATCATGGCGTCGAGTCCACTGGCGTACTACTGCGGTATCGACGAACTCGCCCTGCCCTACCTCGCGTGCGGCGCCGCCGGCCTGGTCAGCGTCGCGGGCAATATCGTCGCCGACCGCAACGGCGCGCTCATCCGCGCGGTCCGCGACGGCGATCTCGACGCGGCGCGGGCGATCCAGGCCGGGCTGATCCCGCTGGCCGATGCCCTCGTGCGCGTGTCCCCCGGGGCGGTGACGGCGAAGGCTGCCCTTGCCGAGCGCGGCATCATCGCCCATGCGACGGTGCGTCTTCCACTGTTGGAGGTACCGGTCCCGCGCCTCGCACTGCTGCGAGATGCGTTGGCAGGTACGCCGTTACCCGTGTGAGAGAAGTGGCGTGAGCGTCTCCGTGCGATCACGTGTTCGGATCGCGTGGCGGTTCAGCCCGTGACGCCCCGGCCGAAACGGGTGACCGACAGCGAGCCGGCCGGGCGCGGCCACGGCCGCCCGTGATGCCGCTCGATATCGGTGTTGAACCGCTCCAGGTAGGCGCCGAAGATCGCGACATCCTCGGAAGCCCAATCGCTCAGGATGGTGTCCAGGTGCCGAATGCTCTCGGCACGTTGCGCTTCCAACTGACGTTCACCGTCGGCGGTGGCGCGGAACTTGCGCGCCAACCCGCCGTCGGGATCGGCGATCCGCTCCAGCAGACCGGCCTTCATCATGGCGGCGGTCTGCCGGTTCACGGTCGAATCGTCCAGGCCGAGCGCCTCGCCGAGTTGGCCGATGGTCATCGGCCCCTCCATGTGGAGCCGGGCGAGCAGCGTGTAGACGCTGCGGTCGAGACTGCGCTCGTCACCTTTGCGGGAGGCCAGGCTGTATCGGCCGAACAGCATGGTCTCGAACTCGATCGAGTCGATGGCCTTGTCCATTGCGGTCCTTTCGACAGCTCCGCGAGACACCGCGGACAACTCCCCGATACCAGGTATACCACGCGTTATGCAGGACACATAGGCCATGCATCATGCATGATATGTGCATCACACATAGAATATGCATAATGCATATTGCATGTACGATGCACATCGTTAGTTAACGTCAGCAAAGGGAGATGTCCGTGAGCACACCCAGCTCCACCGTCCGGCCCGATGCCGTCCTGGCCGTCGTGGCGTCCGCGGGCATCGTCGCCGCGCTGATGCAGACCCTCGTCGTGCCGCTACTCGGTCAACTTCCACAGATCCTGCACAGCACCGCGTCCAACACCACCTGGGTGGTCACCGCGACGCTGCTCGTCGGCGCCGTCGTCACGCCGGTCGCCGGACGACTCGGTGACATGTACGGCAAACGTCCGGTACTGCTGGCCTCCATCGTCCCGCTCATCGTCGGATCGATCGTGTGCGCCACCGCCACCTCGGTGTTGCCGATGATCATCGGCCGCGGTCTCCAGGGCATGGGCGTCGGCATCATCCCGATCGGCATCAGCGCGATGCGCGACCTGCTGCCGCCGGAACGCCTCGGTTCGGCCATCGCCCTGATCAGCGCCAGCCTCGGAATCGGCGGCGCGCTCGGACTTCCCATCGCCGCCGCCGTCGTCGAGAACAGCGACTGGCGGATGCTGTTCTGGGGCTGCGCCGTGCTCGCCGCGATCGTCGGCGTCCTGATCTACCTCGTCATCCCCGAGATCCCCACCGAAGGCCCCGCCGGACGTTTCGACTACCTGGGCGCGATCGGACTCGGAATCGGACTCGTCTGCCTGCTGCTCGCGGTCTCCAAGGGCGCGACCTGGGGCTGGACCAGCGCGACCATCCTCGGCCTGTTCGCCGCCGCGATCGTCGCGATCCTGATCTGGGGCCGCTACGAACTGCGCACCAGCCAGCCACTGGTCGACCTGCGTGTCACCGCCCGCCCCCAGGTCCTGCTCACCAACGCGACCTCGGTGGTCGTCTCCATGGCGATGTACGCCCAGGCGCTGCTGATCCCCCAGCTGCTGCAACTGCCGAAATCCACCGGATTCGGTTTCGGGCAGTCCATGTTCTCCATGGGCCTGTGGATGGCGCCCGCCGGTCTGACGATGATGGTGATCTCCCCGGTCGGCGCGCGGCTCTCGGCCCTGCGCGGCCCCAAGTTCACCCTCGCCACCGGCTGCGCCGTCATCGCCGCGGGCTATGCCGCCTCACTGATTCTGATGGGTTCCACCTGGGGGATCCTCGCGGCGACCGTCATCATCAATACCGGCGTCGGCTTCGCCTACGGCGCGATGCCCGCGCTGATCATGGGCGCGGTCCCGGTTTCCGAGACCGCCGCGGCCAACAGCTTCAACACCCTGATGCGGGCCATCGGCACCTCGATCTCGGCGGCCGTCGTCGGCGCGATCCTGGCGCAGATGACCCTCTCGGTCGGGGGACATATGCTCCCGACGGAGAACGGTTTCCGGGTCGGCCTGCTGATCGGCGGCGGCGTGGCGATCCTGGGCGCCGTGCTCGCCACGACCATCCCGGTCAAGCGGGTGCTGCCCGGCGTGGCGCCGCAGCCGAAGGTGGCCGCCCGGGTCTAGTGCCTACCCCCGGACTCCGCCGCACGCGATTCGTCGTGTGCGGCGGTTTCGTCTTCTCCGGCGGCGGATTCGGCCGACGCCCGCTCCGCGGGAGATTCCTCGCGGCTGTCTTCGTCGTCTCCGAATTCGTCGGTGAGCCGCTCGGGCACACCGATGACGCGCAACGCGGGCGCGGTCATCGCCGTCGTCACCAGCGCCATCACCACCAGCAACGAATACAGTTGCGGCCCGATGATTCCGATTCCGAGCCCGACATTCAGGATCACCAGTTCGGTCAGACCCCGGGTGTTCAGCAGCGCGGCGAGCGCGGCGGCCGGGCGCGGACACAGCCCGGTCGCCCGTCCCGCCAGGTAGACGCCGAGCAGTTTCCCCGCGACGGCCACCACCACGATGACGGTCAGTTCGCCGACCGCGGTACGGTCCAGCGATCCGAGATCGACGGCCAGACCCGACACCACGAAGAATCCGGGCAGCAGCACCGAACTCAGGACCCGCGCGCCGGATTCCACACTCGTCCTGCGGGTGCGGGGGAATACGACACCGAAGGCGAACGCGCCGAATATCAGGTGCAGCCCGATCCATTCGGTGACCGCGCCGAGAAGCAGCGCCCCGCCGACACCGACCACGATCATCGTCTGCTCGGTGCCCACCGCGGCCAGTCGCGCGAGGGCGGGTCGCACCACCCACCAGGTCACGGCGACCAGGGGTATCAACAGGAACAGTCGCCACTGGGTGCCCGCCGCCGGGTGCGCGACGGCGAGCACCACGGCGAGCGCCGACCAGGCCAGGATGTCGACCAGCGCGGCGCACGCCAGGCTGAGCTGGCCGAGCCGGGTGCGAATCAGCCCACGATCGTGCAGGATTCGCACGAGTACCGGAAAGGCCGTGACCGCGAGCGCGCAGCCGACGAAGAGAGCGAAATTCAACCGGTCGCCGGTGGCGTGGCGCGACAGCGCGATCGCGGCGACACCGCATCCGAGGACGAACGGGAACAGATAGGCGGCGGCCGACACCACCGAGATCGAGCGCCGCGCGCCCGCGAACATGCCGCGGTCGAGTTCGAGTCCGGCCACGAACATGAACACGGCGACACCGACGTTGGCGAGCAGACTCAGATAGGGACGGATCTCGTCCGGGAACAACGCGGACGAGAGATCGGCGCCGAGGACGGTGGGGCCGACCAGGATTCCCGCCGTGATCTCCCCGATGACGGCGGGCTGGCCGATCTTCTCGGCGAGCCACCCCAGAACCCTCGCCACCGCCATGATGACGACGAGATCCAGGAACACCGTCACGATCTGACTACTGTGCACGCTTCCATCCTCGCGACATCCCGCCCGGCGACGCGACTCTCGGTCCGTATCCGTCGGCGGGATCACATCGCCGAGGGATACGAACGGTCACACGGCGAGCGGCGGGGCGGGCGGGAAAGTGACGGGCAACTCGGTCAGAGCACGATGGAACGGGCCGGGTCGCCACGCGGGGACCCCGTCGGTCAGGTCGATCCTGATCTCGGGCAGGACGTCGAGCAGTTGATCTATCGCGCATTCGGCGATCAGATACGCCAGCGATTGCGCCGGGCAGGCGTGCGGGCCGACACCCCACGCGAGATGGGCGCGATTGCCGGTGAGTTCGGTGCTGCGGACTTCGGGATCGTTGTTGCACGCGGCCATGCTGATCACCACCGGCTGGTGCGCGGGCAGCCAGACGTCGTCGATGACGATCGGCTGGCGCGGGTAGGTCACCAGCAGATTCGCCACCGGCGGATCGTTGAACAGCACCTCGTCGAGTGCGTCGCGGGAGGACAGATTCCCGCCGAGGACGTTGTCGCCGAAGCGGACGTCGGAGACGATCAACAGCAGCGTGTTGACGATCAGGTTGAGCTGGAATTCGATGCCGCCCCCATAGATCTGCGACACGTGGTGCGACGCCTCGATGTCGTCGAGGCCGGAGGGATGTCGCAGCAACGTCGACGGGATGTCGCGACCGGGTTCGGCCCGTTTGAGCGTCACCAGATTCATCAGTGCCTCGCCGAGCAGCCGATTTCCCGTCTCGGCGTCCCCACCGTCGATGAGCGCGCTCGTCCCCGCCGCGACCTGGTCGTAGATCTCGGGCGGGCATCCGAGCATATGGTTGATGACATCGAACACCAAGGGGAACGCGTACTGCCGGATCAGATCGGCACGCCCGTCCGCGCAGAACGAATTGATCAGCTCGACGGCGCGTTTCTCCACGACGCCGCGCAGCGAGAACAGGTCGACCGAGTCGATACCGGCCGTGATCGCCTGGCGATAACGGGTGAATTCCGCGCCCGAGCATCTGCTCGCCATCGGCCGCCATTCGAGCAGCGGGAGGACGGGGCAATCCGACGGCACGCTCTGCTGCCAGGTTCTGGGGTCCGCGGGAAAACGTTCCGGGTCGTTGAGGATCCGCACCGCGGTCCGGTAGGCGATCACCAGGGTGGCCGGTACGCCGGGCGCGAGTTCCACCGGGGCCAAACTGCCGTAGCGACCGCGCATCTCGCGATAGTATCGGTGCGGATCGGCGGCGAATTCCGGTGTGTGCAGCGGGATCCGGTGTTCGTCTGCCGGAATCGGCGAGTGGTGGACGACCGGGCACGACATCTCCCGGGACTGCTGCGTACTCAAGTGAGAAACCTCCCCAATGTGTTCGTGTGCACTACAGGTTTGGTGAATCGCCGACACTCCGCGCGCGCTGACGCCGCGACGGAGCGCGTTGCCGGGTCTACGCAGGACCCCGGTAGATGGTACGACACGGTGAGGTAACAGGCGGACCCGCGAAAACGGGCTGGGCGGAATGTTTTTCGCGCTCTCCGCGCGCGCGGAACTCGTTCCCGTCCGACGCCACTCGGGCCGAACCCGGTCGCGGCGCGAGCTTTTCGCGGTGATCGAACGCCGTCCGCCTACCGCTCGGGCGGGAAACCGCCGGTGGCGATCGGACCCCAGCGTTCGATGTGCACGCGGATCAGCGATTTGTTCTGCCGGACCATGGCCTCCCGGTATTCGGCCCAGTCCGGGTGCTCGCCGGAGATGCAGCGGAAGTAGTCGACCAGTCCGTCCAGGACCTCCGGCATGTCGAGCACCTCGGCGCGTCCGTCCACCTGCACGTAGGCGTCGTTCCATTCGTCGGACAGCACGCACAGCGAGACCCGGGGATCTCGGCGGGCATTGCTGGTCTTGGCCCGGGTCGGATAGGTCGCGATCACCAGACGGCCGTCCGAGTCGACGCCGCAGGTGACCGGTGAGAGCTGGGGACTGCCGTCGGCGCGTCTCGTCTCCAGTACGGCACGGTGACGCGGGCGCAGGAATTCGAGCAGTTCGGCTCGTTGGACGACGTCGGCGGTGGCGATACGTGGCATGACCCCGATACTCGCACGCGAGCGTCGGCCGAATCTCCGGCGCACCCGCGCCCCCCGACCCGAAGACCTCGGTTCGGTCCCGGGAACGGAAGAACCGGACGGCTACGATGACCCGACCCGGATCTCCCCCGCGCGGTGACGCAGATCCACGGCGGCCGATGGCGGGACCGACACTGTGAAGGCGGAGGCGATGCGCGATAGTCGATGGTGGCGTGCGGTTGCGGCCGTGGTCTGCGGCATCGGTGTCATTCCCTGGGTGCCGGTCGGCGCGAGCGCCGCACCCGACGAGGGCGTCGTGTGGTTGTGCCGTCCCGGCCTGGCCGACGACCCGTGTGCCGCGAGCACCGCGACGACCGTGCGGCGAGCGGGACAACCGGACCTGCGCGAGGAGGCGCCCGCGCCCGCCGATCCCGGCGTCGACTGTTTCTACGTGTACCCCACGGTGTCTTTGCAGTCGACGCCCAACGCCGACACCACCGTGACACCCGAACTGCGCACCGTCGCCGCCCAGCAGGCGGCGCGCTTCTCCCAGGTGTGCGAGGTGTACGCGCCGGTGTACCGCCAGCGCACCCTCGGCGCGCTCGCCGACGAAGACGATTACACCGCCGAACAGCGCGCCGAACTGTCACGCATCGCGTACACGGACGTGCGACGCGCCTGGCAGCAGTTCCTCGCCGAACACGATCCGTCCCGACCGGTGGTGCTGATCGGCCATTCGCAGGGCACCCGCATGTTGCGGCAGCTGATCCGCGAGGAAATCGACCCGCGGCCCGAGATGCGCGATCGAATCCTGTCCGCGATCCTGCTCGGCGGAAATACGGTGGTGCGCAAGAACAGCGATGTCGGCGGCGACTTCCAGCACCTGCCGCTGTGCCGTAGCGAGGCTCAGACCGGGTGTGCGCTCGCCTGGCAGACCTTCGACGAAATACCGCCGCCGGACAGCAGATTCGGCCGCAACCCGGTGACCCCGGAGGCGACGCCGCAGCCGTACGGGCCGGATTACGAACTCGCCTGCACCAATCCGGCCTCGTTGGAACTCAACGAATCACGCACCGCGGCAACCATATTGCGCGCCCAACCGGTGCCGAGCCCGATGGGCGTCGAACTCGCGCTTGCGCTCGGTCCGGGCGCGATCGCCGCGTCGACACCGTGGTTGGTCCCCGCGCAGACCTACCGGGTGCGGTGTATCCACCAGGACGGCGCGACCGCGCTCATGGCGACCGCGGATCCGGGCAGCCCGAATCTGCCCGCCGTTCCCGACGCGGACTGGGGCCTGCATCTGGCCGACGTCGAGATGGCACTGGGCGATCTGGTGCGCATCGTGGCGGCACAGACCGTCGCCTATCGCGCCGCCAATCCCTGACGCGCGGTGTCCGCCGAAGTGGCGTGCCCGACTCGATCCGCGAACGGGCGCCGGGTGCCGGACCAGCGCGTTAACCGGCCTTTCAGGTATCGGCAAGTCGCGGCGGCCAGAGTCGGTGGCATCGCATACCACCGGCGACATCCACATCGCCCCCACGACAGGACACCGACCATGGCCTCCAGCATCCGCACCGTGCGCGCCGCCTCCGCGATCGCGCTCGCCACCGTCGCGACCACCGTCGCCGTCGCTTTCGCGGGCACCGCGCACGCGGGGGTCTACACCGAGGTCGAATTCGCGCCGGGTACCAGCGCGGCGGTCGTCGACGGAGCGGTGGTGCGCGGCGATGCCGACAGCTATTTCTTCGATGCGCGCCGCGGACAGGTACTCGACAGCACCCTGACCTCGGTGGAGGGGAACGCGAATCTCAGCATCTCCGGCCCCGACGGACCCGTGATCGTCGTCTCCGACGCCTGGACCCGGATCGTGCTGCCGTCGGACGGCTTCTACCGGGTGACCGTCGCACCCACGCGCGGCAACGCCACCTACACGCTGTACGTGGAAATCGTCTGACGACGGTGTCCGCGCCGGTCAGGACTGTGTGACCGCGAGCAGTTGGGTGGTGCGCGCGCAGTGGCGGCCCTGCGCGTCGTGCACATCGACCTCCACACAGATCAGCGCCCGGCCGACCCGGACCGGCCGTGCCACGGCGGTGGCCGAATCACCCCGCAGCGGGGCGAGGAAGTAGGTCGATGATTCCGCGGTGGTGGTGACCTGTCCCGGTTCGACCTGGGCGGCCGCGCACAGCGCCGCGGCGATATCGCACAGACTCATGAGCGCGCCGCCGTGCATACCGCCGCCATCGTGCCCAATTGCTCCCGATGGGCCAGCCGCACCCGCACCGATTCGGCGCTCGCCTCCTCGATCCGGATACCGAGGGTTTCCGCGAAAGGGGCGACGGCGTAGAGGAGTTCGTCGTCCAGCTGCATCACGTCATCATGGCAGCGGTACCGCGCGGACCGGACCGTGCGGGTCGAGTTCGCGTCGATGGACTTCTCGGCATCCGCGAACGATCCGCGGCGCGCCGGAGGAGGTCAGAGGCAGACGCTGATGCTGAACGGGGGGATCGGGATGTTCAGGCAGAGCGCGACCGAGCCGATGGGTGTGGCGGACGGTTCCGCTGTGGCGGGTGCGGCGGAAGCGGCGGGAGCGGCGATCGCACCGATGGACAGCGCGATGGCGGTGACGGCAAACGCATGTGTGGCTTTGTTGATCATGATCACGTTCCTCGGCTGAGCGGTATGGCGACTGGCGAGCCAGTGTTGACCCCGCCTGACATCATGCGCCGATGCCATGCCACGGGCAAGTGGCAATGACCCGGTCGGGTCGCGTGTTTCGCCGATCCGAGGGCGTAAAAGCCCGTGTGCCAGGCAAATACGCGAACCCGCCGCCGCCGATACTCGCGCCGATCGAGGGGCGCGGAGCCGCCTATTCGAGCGTGCGGGCCGAGAATTCGCCGGCCTGCTCGACGGCGGCAGCCCGGGTGGCAGGCAATTCGAGTCCGGCCGCGCGTTCGGCCTCGTCGAGTTGCAGGGCGCATGTCATCCACGGCATGAGCGCGCCCGCGGGTCCGGGGAGGTACCGCGGGTACCTGGACCAGCGGTCACTGCCGGAGCCCCGGTCGCGCAGGTGCAATAGACGGGTGTGCGAATCACGCCACATCAGCGAACTGTCGGCAAATATCATGGGGTATCCGACGGTGGACTCGGGCGCCGCGACTGGAGCCCGTCAATCGAAAGGGGATGCCATGAGCACTTGGACCAACGACCAACTGGCGACGATCGAACGGGTCGACGAGATCGAGATCGCCGCGCGGCGCACCGACGGAACACTGAACAAGCCACGGGTCATCTGGGCGGTGCGCGACGGCGACGACGTCTACATCCGGTCGGTGAACGGATCGAGCGCCGCCTGGTACCGCGCCACCCGCGGCCGCCACGAGGGCCACCTGCAGGCGCCGGGTGTCGATGCCGACGTCACATTCACCGATGTCGGCGCCGCGGTCAAGGACCGTGTCGATGCCGCCTACCGCGACAAGTACCGCCGCTACGCCGCCTCGATCGTCGATTCGATCAACAGCCCCGGCGCGGCCGAGACCACCATGCGTGTTGTTCCGCGTTAGACGACGGGGTCGCACTCGACGTTCAGTAGGCTTGACGCCCCGCCGACGAGACGGCGGCGCTCGGCGGTACGTCCGATCGCGCCGGGACCTGTGACGACGCCGATCTGATTGCACAACTTGCCAATTGCATACCTTGCGGAATTCTTCATCGATCGCCCCTTATCCCGCCCCCTTCTCGGTAGCGTCGGCCCGCACGAAGCCGTTCGTACCGTGGGAGAGAGGAAAGACCTTGGCGGACATGGAAGTTGCGTTGAAGGACATGATGATGCTGGACGGTGCCATCGGGGCCGCCGTCGTCGACTACGGCAGTGGCATGCCGCTCGGGGTGCTCGGCGGATCGAAGTCCTTCGACCTCGAGGTCGCGTCGGCGGGCAATACCGAGGTGATCCGCGCGAAGATGCGCACCATCGAGCAGTTGGGGCTGAGCGAGGAGATCGACGATGTGCTCATCACCCTCGCGACCCAATACCATCTGATCCGACCGACGCGCAGTCGCCGGGCCAAGGGCCTTTTCCTCTATCTCGCACTCGACCGGTCGCGCGGCAATCTGGCGATGGCGCGACACCGGCTCAAAGATATCGAGGCAGAACTCGAAATCTGAATCTTTTGACCGGTCGGTATGATTCTTTCGGCACGTGATCCGCGCATCGGAAGAATCATCTCGAGCCCGACATTTGTTGTCGCACCGGAGCGCCGGAATCCCCACCGGGATCGATATGCCCGGTGGTAACCTCCATCAGCGCTCGGCCGTTCGCCGGTGCACCGGATCCGATTCGGAGGTCCGCCCGGCGAACAACCGTCGCATCCGCGAATCCCCACGGAACGAGCCGTGCCGCGGGTCTGTCGGCGCCGACGGACAGTCGAGTCATCGGGATCGGAAAGATATTTGGTTACGCCGTGTGCGGGGTCGGAGGTTTTCGTGGGTGGTGCGCGACAGCCGCTGTACCGAATGAAAGCGGATTTCTTCAAAACACTCGGACATCCGGTGCGAATACGGGTTCTGGAATTGCTGAGCGAACGCGACCACGCGGTGTCCGAAATGCTGCCCGAGGTCGGAATAGAGCCCGCGAACTTATCGCAGCAACTGGCCGTACTGCGTCGCACCGGTCTGGTCACCGCGCGACGGGAGGGCCTGTCGGTGACCTACGCCCTGACCTCGCCGCAGGTGGCCGAACTGCTGCGCGTGGCACGTGCGATCCTGACCAATGTCGTTGCCGGACAAGCGGAATTGCTCGAGGAACCCGTCCTGGTCCAGGATTCGGCACGCTGAACGGACCCTGAACTCAGCCCGCCGCCTTCCGCACCAGTTCGGTGATCCTGGCCTCGACGGCCGGGGTGAGTTTCGTCAGGGCGAAGGCGGTGGGCCACATGGTGCCGTCGTCGAGGGCCGCGATGTCGTTGAAACCGAGGGTGGCGTATCGCGCCTTGAATTTCTCGGCGCTCTGGAAGAACAGGACGACCTTGCCGTCCCTGGCATAGGCGGGCATGCCGTACCAGAGTTTCGGTGTGAGTTCGGGAGCGCCCTCGCCGACGATGGCGTGGATTCTCTCGGCCATGGCGCGGTCGGGGGCCGCCATGTCGGCGATCTTGGCGACCACGTCGGCTTCGCCGTTGACCTTGGACGCGCGCGAGCCGCGGCGCGCGGCCGTCTTCAGCTCCTGCGCGTGCTCCTTCATGGCGGCCTTCTCCTCGTCGGAGAACCCGACGGAGGACTTCTTCCGCGCGGCTGCCCGGGTGGTCTTCTGCGCTTCGGCCATTGCCGTTTCCTTCCCTACCGGGGTCGAGGTGAACGACTCTCATCGTAGGAAAGCGGGAAGGCCGCGGGCTTCTTCGAAACTGATCAATCCGGCATCGGCTCGGTCGGGTACCGGACACCTGCCGGTCCGGTACCCGCCGGGGTCAGGAAGTCGCGGTGATGGCGGCGCGCACCACGTCAGCGACCCGGCCCGGTTGCGACACCAGTGGACACGTGGGAGGCGTCGACCTCGCTGGTGCGGCCGGGTGCGGCGCGCCCGGCCATCATCTTCTGGAGTGCGGGCGGGATCACCCGGTCCTGCTGGGAGATCAGGTACCAACTCGGGGTGTCGGCCCAGGACGGTGCGCCGCTCGGCTCGAGATCGGCCGCCAGCGCGGCCGATCTCTGGTGAGCGTACAAATCGGCGGCCACCGCCGCCGACACGTCCTGGCAGAACACCTCGTGGAAGTACTCCTCGGCGATGTAGCCGTCGACATTGGCGCCCACCGGGCGGCGCGTCACCGCCGCGACGGGCTCGTGCGGCGCGTAGTCCGCAGACCGGAACACCACTACCACCTCGCCTCCTCCCGTGGAGCCGTCACCGCGACCCCCTTCACTCAAAACCGGTCAGTCGTTCAAGCTAGTGCGAAACCGGGTCCGGGGCAGCGCGTGTGCACTGTCGGCACATAACGGTGCACTCGCAAGCAGATTCGCTCCCGAGCGGAGCGTCAGGCGAAGGCGGGCTCGCCGAGCGTGGTGAAAAGGTTCAGTTTGTAGGTCGTCACCGGCGGCGCCCAGCCCAGAAGCCGGAGACCGTAGCGGTATTTCGCGGGCCAGGTGCGCGCCACCCCAGGTTGCGGGCTGGCGAAGGTGCGGGATTCGACCAGTCGCAGACCGAACTGTTCCAGCGTCGTCGGATCAGCGCAGGTCCATTTCATGCGGGCGGACACGGCCCGGAACACCGGATTGCGGTCCTGGGTGTTCATCATGGCCGGGCCGCTGGTGTCGAACGCGAGTCCCGAACCGGGAAACGTGTCGGCGAAGCGGCGCAACACTTCGTGGACCCGCGCATCGGGGAAATACAGCAGGACGGCCTCGCTCAGCAGGAAGACCGGTCGAGCCGGTTCGGTGACCCGGGCGTACCAATCGGTGTCGAAGATCGATCCGGTGATCATCATGTAGCGGTCGCCGTCGTCGAAGAACGTGCGCCGCAATGACATCGTGTCCTCGACGTCCAGGTCGAACCACCGCACCCGCCCGTTGTCGAGGCGATCGAACCGGGTCGACAGGCCACAGCCCAGATCGACCACCGTCCCGTCCGGATGCCGACGCAGGAATTCGCGGACGTACTCGTCGAAGATCGATGCCCGCAGCACCGACCCGGCCAGCGACGGACCGCGGAACTTCTCGAAGTCGTAATCGATGGCCTCGACCAGATCGACCGCTTTGCGGTCGCCGAGCACGCTTTTCTCGTTCCGCGCGTCACGAGCCCGCCCGTACAGCGGAATCAGCAGTGTTTCCTGCACCTCACCCAACGACACCGGTTCGCCCATCGCACCACTCTAACTTAGGGTGACCTAATCAACCAGGCCGTGAATCGGTGCCGACACAAGAAAACAATGATGTTCGCATGTAATGTGCGGCAGAACAATCGGTCGCCCGACCGACTACACCGCAGGTGGGATGAATGTCTAGGGTGGGTGGATGAGACAGTCACATGTGCTCTACCGCTGGTCCGCGCCATCGGCGCCGGCCGGGGACCACCGGTGACACCGCGACCCATGACCGTCCGAGTAGCCGAAGAGCGCTTCCCCGAACTCGTCCTCGCCATTCACGACGCGCGCGACTCCCATCGGAAATGGCAGTACCGCAATATCATCGACATCTCGGCCGTGCGCATCGACGACGCCGACCCGCACGTGCTCCATCGCGCGCACGATCTCGCCAACCCGCCCGTGACCGCGGTGACGGTGACCAGGGGCGACACCGCCGTCGACATCACCTTCCATCTCGACGACGGCGACGCGCTCGCCCTCTTCCACCCCTCGGCCATGCTCGGATTCGCCGCGGACCCGGACGAGGTGACCGCCTGGATCGGTCACCTCGCCACGGTGACCGCCGAAACCCTCGCCGCGACCGGGATCCCGGCCGTCCTCGATATTCCGCGCTGACCCACGCCCGCCGCGCGAATGCCCGCCCCGTCCGGACGAGCGCTCACGTGTCGCCCACCGGATGGCGCTGCCGCAACGCGCGGGTCAGGCGGTGCGCCTCCCGCAACAGCAACTCACCGAGGTGCGGGCGGCGGTCGACGCCGAAACGGCTCTCGACCCCGGTGACGCTCAGCGCCCACGCCGGTTCGTCGCGGTCGTCGAATACCGCGGCACCCATGCCCCAACTGCCCTCGACCAGCAGTCCCGGGTTCAGCGAGTAGCCGGTCTCCCTGGTGCGCACCAACCGCTCGGTCACCGCGCCCCTCGCATGGCGCTCGCCCCACGCCTCGGTGAGATCGACCCGGTCGAGATAGTCCGCGACATCGCGCGGCGCCAGATGCGCGAGGATGACCAGCCCGGCCGACGCCACACCCAGCGGCAACCGGATACCGATGTGCAGGACGTGCGAACGCAACGGGAAACTTCCTTCTTCGGCTGCCACACAGACGGTTTCGTCGCCGCGACGCACCGACAGAAAGGTGCTCTCCCCCGTCGTGCGGGCCAGATCCCGCAATACCGGCCGCGCGATGTCGACGATGTCGTAGCGGCTGGCGGCCAGCGAACCGAGTAGATACAACTCCGGGCCGATCGACCACCTGCCGGATCGGTGGTCGCGGTCGGCGAGCCCTTCGTCGGCCAGGGTCGTCAGCAGGCGGTGTACCGTCGGACGGGCCAGTCCGGTGGCGCTCGCCAGTTCCGAGGTCGTCGCGCCCGTGGGCTCGGCGGCGGCCAGCGCGCGCAACAGCGCGGTGGCCCGCCGGATCACCTGCGGCTTCTGCCGATCGTCCACCCCACCAGTATACGTCCACTCAGTGAACGCTGGAACCGGAGCCGTCCACGTCGCGAGCAATGTGCTCCCATCTCCACCGTTCCGCTTGAAATGCGGTCACGCTGACGGTTGAGTATCGACAGATCCCGATCGGGATGACCACTGAATGGACGCATCGACGCGACCGGAAGGAACGACATGGGCGCCACGGTCTTCACGACCCCCGCCGCTGCCGTAGCGGATATCGGCAACGACACATCTATCGCAGTCGGCGGCTTCGGACTGTGCGGTATCCCCGACGAATTGATCCGAGCGCTCGCCGAATCCGGCGTGAGCAATCTGGAGATATTCTCCAACAACTGCGGCGTCGACGAGCACGGTCTCGGCATTCTGCTCTCCGCCGGACGCATTCGACGTGTGGTCGCCTCCTATGTCGGCGAGAACAAGGAATTCGCGCGCCAGTACCTCAGCGGCGAACTCGAGGTAGAACTCACCCCGCAGGGCACGCTGGCCGAACGGCTGCGCGCGGGCGGCGCCGGTATTCCGGCGTTCTACACCCCGGCCGGTGTCGGCACCCCGGTCGCCGACGGTGGCCTGCCCTGGCGCTATGCCGCCGACGGCACCATCGCGGTGGCGTCCCCGCCCAAGGAGACGCGCACCTTCGGCGGTAACAGCTACGTCCTGGAAACGGGTATCACCGCCGACTACGCCCTCGTTCACGCCGCCGTCGGCGATACCGCGGGCAATCTGGTCTTCGAGAAATCCGCGCTCAACTTCAATCCGCTGGCCGCGATGGCGGGCCGCGTCACCATCGCCCAGGTCGAGAATCTGGTGCCCGCGGGCACCCTCGATCCGGCGCAGGTCCATCTGCCCGGCGTGTTCGTGCAGCGCATCGTGCACACCGGAACGCAGAACAAGCAGATCGAGAAGCGCACCGTCACCGTCGAGGAGGGTTCGAACCGATGACCACACGCACAGGGTGGACCCGCGACCAGATGGCCGCGCGCGCCGCCGCCGAACTCACCGACGGCGAGTACGTGAATCTCGGAATCGGTTTGCCGACACTGATTCCCGGATTCCTGAGCCCCGATGTCAAGGTCACCCTGCATTCGGAGAACGGCATCCTCGGCACCGGGCCGTACCCGACACCGGACGCCGTCGACGCGGATCTGATCAACGCGGGCAAGGAGACGGTCACCGTCCTGCCCGGCGCCGCGTTCTTCGATTCCGCGCTGTCGTTCGGCATGATCCGCGGCGGTCACATCAACACCGCCGTCCTCGGCGGTATGCAGGTGTCACGCCACGGTGACCTCGCCAACTGGATGGTGCCCGGCAAGATGGTCAAGGGTATGGGCGGCGCCATGGATCTGGTCCACGGCGCGGGACGGGTCATCGTGCTCATGGAGCACACCGACCGCGACGGCAACCCCAAGATCGTCGAGGCGTGCACCCTGCCGCTGACGGGCCGCCGCGTCGTCGACCGGATCATCACCGATCTGGCCGTCATCGATATCCCCGGCGACGGCACCCTGGTCCTGCGCGAACTCGCGCCGGGCGTCACCACCGAACAGGTCGTGGCCGCCACCGGCGCGCCACTGATCGTCGACAGTGTCGTGAGCTGATCGGGCCTGCCACCGACCTTCGACTCGAGCCGTCGCGATACCTGGGCATCGCGACGGCGCCGACGCATACTGTCGGGTATGTCGGAGTATGACGAATTCGGACTGTTCGCCGAGAACGCGGAGGAGGCGGGGCTGCCGTGGTCGGGCGCCCCGCGGGTGCGCAGGACTTCCGCCGGTATCGGCAACGGAGCGAATATCGGCGCCCTGCGCTGGGGTGAGGGCGAACCGGAACTCGTCCTGCTGCACGGCGGCGCGCAGAACGCTCATACCTGGGACACGGTGGCGCTGGCGCTGAACCGGCCGCTGGTCGCGATCGATCTGCCCGGCCACGGCCATTCCGACTGGTGGCCCGATCACGACTACACGCCCGACCGTCTGGCCGAAGCCGTCGCGACCGCCGTGGACGCGCTCGCGCCCGGCGCGCAGGCGATCGTGGGCATGTCCCTGGGCGGTTTGACCGCACTTCGCCTCGCCGCTCGCCGCCCCGACCTGGTCCGACGTCTGGTCCTGGTCGACGTCACCCCCGGCACCGGCGACCATCCCGCGAAGACGGCGGCCATCACCGCCTTCGTCCACGGCCCCGCCGATTTCGCGTCCTTCGACGAGATCCTCGAACGCACCGTCACGCACAACCCCGGCCGATCGGTCCGGTCACTGCGTCGCGGCATCCTGCACAACGCGCGCGAACAGGACAACGGCCGCTGGATCTGGCGCTACGACCGGATACGTCCCACCGCCGACGGCACACTCGACTTCGGCCCGCTGTGGGAGGACGTCTCCGCGCTCGCCACCGCGCCCATGCTCGTCCGCGGTGCGCGTTCACCGGTCGTCGACGACGCCGACACCGCCGAATTCCTGCGCCGCCAGCCCGATGCGCGGATCGAGATCGTCGCCGACGCCGGACATTCCGTCCAGGGCGACCGTCCGATCGAACTCGCCGCCCTCATCCAGGACTTCACCGTCGACCGGACCGCGGCGCTCTGAACGGGGCGCGTTTGTGCGGAGGTCGGCCTCCGACAGTCGGGTATGCCGCCCCGAGCACACGCCCGACCAGGGCGGGCTCGAGTCCTTCCGAGCGGCCGACCGAACAACGCACGCCCGGTTCCGCCGCACGCGCTGTCCCTCCCCCAGCGGCGAGACTCGAACTCGTCCGAGAGCCCCCAGGGCCGATCAGGTGCGTGCCCGAATCAGATGCGGCCCCGAGTCGGGAGAACTCGACCCCGTTCCGATCCCGTAGGAGGCCAGCAACTGCGCCGCGGACCGGTCCTCGACCCGCGCGAATCCCGCGTTCGCCAGGTCGTCGTGAATCCGGTCCGCGGTGAAGTAGCTGAGCCACGGTTCTCCCACCGCGGCAACGCGATCCGCGCGCTCCCGCCGCGCCGTCCCGTATTCGGGGGTCGCGGTGGCGGCGGGGTACAGGTAGTCGAACACCACCTCGGTGGTGCCGTCCTGGTCGGCGATGTAGCGCAGCGTGTCGTGGATCGACGGCAGGGTGAGATACATCGTGACGCCGAGCCAGACGAACACGGCCGGGCGGGCGCGGGCGAGTCCCGCCGACGCGAGCCCCGACGCCAGGGTCGACTGTTCGAAATCGACCGGGGCGAAGGTCAGCGACGGGGGAATCGCGATGCCCGTCTCGGCCAGGCGCCGCCGCTTCCATGCCTGGGTGTCGGGGTGGTCGACCTCGAAGAATCGCACGTCGGGGTGCGGATAGCGGTACGCGGTCGTGTCGAGTCCGGCACCGAGGATCACCACCTGATCGGTCCCGGCGGCGACGGCCTCGGCGATCACATCGTCGGCGAATCGACTCCGCGCCGCGATGAACAATCGGCGGCGACGAGCCAGGTCCTGATCGAGGCCGTCGTCGAATTCGTTCGCGCGCGCCGCGGATTCACCGATGATCCGCACCGCCAGGGGGTCGGTGAAAACCCTCGGCTCGTCCGCGACCTGGTGGTATGCCCGCGCGTGCGCCACTGCCATCGCGGTTCGACTCGGCTGCCCGACCTGCATACGCGCCACCCTACCGATGCGGCCGTGCGAGGCCGATCGGGCGTATCGGCGTGTTCGACGCGAGCGGAAAACGCACGGACGAGACCCGGTCACGGCGCACCTCTGCTTCGAGAAAGGCAGCGGCACAGCCGATCCCGCTCAGCGCGGCAATTCCGGCAGGTCTACCCCCAACGCGGTCGCGAGTTCGATCACCCTGCGCGGCGTGGTGCACTGGCGGGTCAAGCTCGCGTGATCGAGTCGGCCGTGATGGGCCTGGAATTCGCCGCCGACGGTTTCCTCAGATCGCGCCCATGTCGGCGGAGAGCCAGTGGTCCGGGCGCATGAATACCGCGACCTGGTCGCCGTGGGATTGCGCGAATTCCAGGTAGGGGTCGACCTTTTCGGCGGGCAGGTAGCGCGCGGCCATCTCGCGCAGCATGCCGTCCTTCATGGGTTCGGTGCGGGTGATCGGACCCTCGGCGGTCACGTAGCGGACGGTCGGCGTCACGACCTGCGCCATGAGGCTGAAACGCCCAGCCGCCTCCAGCAGTCGGATCTTCGTCGAATGCGCCCCGGTCAGTACCCAGAGTTCGGAGCCGGGTGAGTACTGGTACCAGATCGGCACATTGAGCGGGGCGCGGTCCGGACTCGCGGCGACCGCGAGCGCGCCGATATGGGGCTGGGCGAGGAACTCCTGTCGTTCTCGCGAAGTCAGTGCCATGACTCCACTTTACGTTCACGTGGTGACCGAATGCTGGCACCGCGGGCGGGAGGGTGATTCGATCGAGCCATGACAGATACCAGCGAGCTACCGCACATCGTGTCGGCCGAACGCGAGATCGCGGCCGACGCGGACCGGATCTTCGAGTTGATCGCCGATCCCGCCCAGCAGCCGCGATGGGACGGTAACGACAATCTGAACGAGGCCGCGGCGGGCCAGCGAGTTCGCGGCACGGGCGACGTCTTCGTCATGGCGCTGACCAACGGCGCGGTGCGCCACAACCGGGTGGTGGAGTTCGAGGAGGGGCGACGTATCGCCTGGCTGCCTTCCGAACCGGACCAGGAGCCGCCCGGGCATCTGTGGCGCTGGGAGCTCGAACGCGTCGGGGACGGCGTCACCCGGGTCACCCACACCTACGACTGGTCGCGGCTGACCGATCCGAAACGTCTGGTGCGCGCGAAGGCGACGACAGCGGAGAAACTGCTCGCCTCGATCGAGAATCTCGCCGCGCTGGCCGAGGGAGCCGAGGACTCCCGGTAGGCGGAACACCGGCGAATCGCTGCTAGCTTCTCGTCGCGGCTCGGCCCGGAATCAGCGGAAACCTCTTTTCTCCACACCGTATTCGACCGAACAGAATTCTGGCAAGAGAAATTGCTAGAAGAATGGTGTGTAACTTCTTTCGGCGTGTTACACATGCCTCCCATGGCAAGGAGGCGGTTGTGACACGTCCGTATCGGCTCGTCATCTGGGGGCCGGGAGACATGGGTGGGCGCGCGCTCCTGGCAGCGCTGCGATCCCCCGAATTCGATGTGGTCGGCGTCAAGGTCTTCAGTCCGCACAAGGACGGCAGGGATATCGGCGAACTCGTCGGACTCGCGCCGACCACGCCGTCGCTGTTGCGCGGCGCGGACGCCGACGTGGTGGATCCGCTCGAATCGGGGAAGAACGTGGTGTCGGCCGTACCCGCGCGCGTCACGGTGCGCGCGGGCGGCACGGTGATCGAACCCGGCACCGTCGGCGTCATCCACATGACCTATCGCGGCTACATCGGCGATCGCCTCTTCATGACCAACGAGGAATGCTGGCACGTCGGCCCAGGCAACGCCCATCTCGGACCGGACCATCCGCGCAGTCTGTCCGGTGGACATGTGATCACCCTGGACGGCACTCCGTGCGGGGTCGAGATGCGCAACGAGATGGACGACGAGGCCTACAGCGCGGACTGGTCGGCGGTCACCGATATCTCCGTGCGGGCCATGCTCGCCGCGCTGCCCGAATTGTGCGCCGCGCCACCGGGAGTCGCGATGCCCGATCTGACCCCGCGCTACCGACTGGAGAACGCGTTAGCACCGTCGCGGTCGCCGTACTCGGCACGGGACCGGTCGCCGATCGGCTCGTCGCCGGAATCGAACGCCGTCCCGACCTGCGCTCGACCGGCCTGACGACGCCCGCGCTGCCCGTACCCGACGGCACCGCGTGCGTCCTGTACGTGCCGACCCTCGCCGAGATCGCCACGGACGCACCGAAAGAGGTGGTGACGCGCCTGCTGCGCGACGGCTACGACGTGGTGTCGGCGCTGCCGCCCGGTGCGGACCTGCTGGTCGCCGACCTCCGCGCGGCGGGCCGGGCCGGTGGCTCGACCTTCCACGCGACGGGCGGTTTCCAGACCGCCATCGCGACCCGGATCCTGCGCTCGCTGTCGGAGGTGACCACCGATATCCGCCGGATCGAACTCGAGGAGGAACTCGACCTCCCCGTCGCCGGGGTGTATCCGTGGAACGCCCTGGGCGACATCGGTATCGGCGGCACGGAGGTCGCGGCGAGGTCGGCCGTCGCGGCGGTCGCCGACTATTACGAAGCGGGGTTGCACGCGCTGGAGGACGCGGTCTTCGCGGGCGCGGGCGAACCGGGGTGAACCCGGCGGTGTCGGTCGAGGTGCGCGTCGACGACGCGGGCGCCGTCGAGAAGGTGATCGTCGACCGCGCTCTCGGCCCTCGAATCGGCTACCGCTCGATCTGGCGCGCGCGCACGACCGACGACCCGCCGCTACGCTATCGCCTGGTCACCAGCACCGACACCGCGAAGGGCGCGACGACGCTGCGCTTCGATGCCGGGGAGGGCGTCCATCCCGCCGAGCACCTGACCTGCGTCGGCCTGCTCGACGCGGTGCGCCCGATCCACGACAGCGGTCAGGGGATCGCGCACCGCGATCTGTCGATCACCTATCTGATGCCCGACGAGCGTCTGATCACCCGGCGGCGGTAGCGGTCACCGTTCGGTTCGGTGTGACGTCGAGGAAGGCCACCATCTCGGCCGCGGTCTCCGCCGGACGTTCGACATGCGGCAGGTGCCCGGTGTCGGGGAGGTCGACGCGACGCAGTCCCGGCACCATCGCGGTGACGATCTCGGCGATGAGGCGCAGATCCTCCACGTCGCGCTCGCCGGTGATCAGCAGCACCGGGATCCCCAGTTCGCCGAGACTTTCGACGTGGGGCCGGTCGGGCGGCGTCTCCCTGTCCGCGTCGAGCCACACCCGGCAGGTGTCGGCGGCGATGGCCGCCCACAACCGCGCGGCCAGTTCGGGATCGCGGCGGGCGGGTTCGAACAACGGGTGCTGGAACCAGAGTTTCCTGGCCGTGTCGAGGTCTCCGTCGACGGCGGTGCGCGTCAGTTCCCGCCAGCGTGCCCGCCACGACTCCGACCAGTCCCAGCCCGCCAGATTCGGGCTGATCAAGACCAGTCGGTCGACCCGATCCGGATGGGACAACGCGAAGTCGACGGCGATCCGGCCGCCCATCGAGACACCGGCCACGGACACCCGCTCGAGTTCCAGGCCGTCGAGTAGCGCCGCCAGATCGTCGGCGTGCCGGAACGTCTCGACGGTGTGATCCTCCGACTCGCCACAGCCGCGCAGGTCGTAGCGGACACAGCGGTGCCGCGCGGTGAGCGTCGTCCACAGGTCGTCCCAGGTCGAACGGTCGCCGCCCGCGCCGGGGACGAGGACCAGCGGGCTGCCCGCACCCGCCACCTCCGCCGACAACGCGACCCCCTCGGCCACGGTGATCCGGTGTGTCGCCTGTCCACCCTCACCTACGGAGCCGTCAACGCGCATGCGCCAACTATCCCCGAGTGGGCGAGCGCCTGGATAGGGCAACGACACGACACCCAAGAGAAGCGCCGCGTCGACCCGTGTGGCCGACGCTCGGCGCGGAATGCCCGCCGCCCAGGGCAAGCGGGCGGCGGGACGATCACACCGCGGGCTCGGGCGCAGCGGGCTCGGGCAGCGGCGCGACGGAACCCTCCACCGCGCCGACCACGGCGCCGACCGCCGCACCGACCGCGGCCGCGGGCACGGCGATCACGGCGTAGCCGATCGCCGCGCAGACGACCGGCATGACGACGAGTCCGGCGGGCAGGAAGGGGAAGCCGACGATGAGGCCGGTGGCGGCGCCGATCAGGGCGCTGGTCGCGGCGAGCGGGCTGGCGAGGGTGGATCCGACGGACGCGCCGATCACCGACGCGCCGATGACATCCTCGGCGATCCGGTCCGAGCGAGCGTGATCGACACCGGCCGAATCGAGCGCGTCCGACAGCGAGGATTCGACGCCCTCGGAACCGTCGTTGATCTGCTGCGCCTGTTCGGGGGTGATGAAATCGGGCCTGCCGACCTCGATATCACCGATACGGATGGTATTGACCGGGGCCTGCGGCGGCGCGGCGTTCTCGGGGGCGGGATCATCGATCGGCGTGGCCCGGACCGGTTCCGACGCCACGACCGACGGTTCGCCGTACGGCGTGGCGAATGCGGGAGCGGCGGCGACAGCGACGGCCACCGGCAACGCACCGGCCACCAGTAATACGGCGGTGCGGCGGGAGGGCCGACGATGCGAGACAGGCTTCGATATGACCATGAGATCTCTTTTCCGGGAGGCGGAAGGCTCTTCTTCTGATTCGGACCGGATGACCGGGCGGATTGAATCGCCGAGTAGGAAATCCGGTGACCCGCTATTCACCGTGGCTATTGCCTCGAATATCCGCGGAAACGCCACGACGCGCGTTCCCGGAATGGAATGCGAGGGTTCCGCCGCTTTTCGACCGAACGGTGCGCGACACCGGAAATCTGTCCCGTCCTGGGCGCGCAATGTCGCGATACGAACGTCCACCGACAGCGGATTCGGCAGACGCACCGGCTCCGGCAGCCCTCCCGCGATCGACCTCTCCGTGAATATCACTGGGCCGGTGAGCAATTCGATGGCTCCGCGACACACCAACCCAGCTTAGGACTGCCTTGCCTAACCAACCGGCGCTCGGTTATGGTCGACACCGTTCATGGTTGCGAGTCGGTCGGGCGCCCGTGTGCCCCATCGGGTTCCAGCGCAGCGTCGCGGAACCGTGCGAAGTCGACGGGTAGCGCACACGCAAAGGGGAAATCAGCATGCAGGTCGCCGCAGACAGCGGGTCACGTTCGCTCGAAACGCGCATGTTGAGCACGAATTCGCGGGCGTTCCTGCACCAACTGGGCACGACACTCGCCGCGGCGTACGGCAGCCTGTCCAATCCTCGCTGTCGGCAGGCGATCTCGGTGCTGGCCGACAGTATCGACGGCGAGTTGCGCGAGGTGATCGCTCCTCCGGCGACGGACGGCGGGGTCTGCCTGATCCGTGGAATCCTGATCGGCGAGCGTTCGATCGGCCGGACCCCGCCGATCTGGGCGGCGATCGACGACACGACGAGTCTGCCCGTCGACCTACAGATGTTGTTGCTGGCGTGCATGATCGGACGTCCGTTCGGGTGGCGCGGCCAACAGGAGGGACGTCTGGTCAACAATGTCATGCCCGCGCGCGGACACGAGAAGGTCCAGACCGGCGCGAGCAGTTCGATCCTGTTGAGCCCGCATACCGAGGATTCCTTCCACCCGCACCGGTCTCACGTCTTCCTGCTCGGCTGCGTCCGCAACAGGGACGCGGTCGCCACCACCGTCGCCTCGATCCGGGATGTGCGCCTGTCCGCGGCCGATCGCGAAATACTTTCGCGCCCTACCGTTCCGATCCTGCCCGACCTCACCTACGGGGATCCGGCGCGGTGGGGGGCGGCGGAGGCGGTGCCGACGCTGTGGGAACGCGCGGACGGGATATGCCTGCGCTACGACCCGGATTACACGCCGTTGCCCGGGGCCGACCCCGAATTCCGCGCCGCCTACCGGCGACTCGGCAGCGAACTCGAACGGGCCACCCGGCGCGTGGTGCTCGAACCCGGTGATGTCGCGATCATCGACAACGACGTGGTGGTGCACGGGCGGGTTCCGTTCACCGCGCGTTTCGACGGCACCGACCGCTGGCTCAAGAGAGTGAATATCGCGATACCCCGACGAGCGCGCCCCTTCGCGGAAGCGAACGAGAACGGTTACGGCCAGCAGGTCGACTATCTGACCCCGGAGCCGATTCCGGATCCGCGAGCGACGCCGCGCCACCGAGGCGAGGCCCCGGCGGGGATGCCGGAACGATACGGCGCGACCGCGTCGCGGCATTAACCTGATCGAATCCGGTCCATCGAAGCGACGAAAGAGATCGACGTGCGTCTGAACAGCTATGACGAGTGGTCCCCGCTACGCGAAGTAATCGTTGGCTCGGGATCGAACTACACCACACACGAACGCGAACTCACCTTCGACATGTTCCTGCACGAGAACATCTCGATCGACAACGATCTCGCTCGCAAACCCTGGCTCTATCCGCCGTTCTCGCCGCCCGAGGGCAGCGACGCACGGTCGAGAATCACCATCGCGCAGCGGCACGTCGACGAATTGAACGAGGATATCGACGGTCTCGTCCGAACACTGGAATCCCTGTCGATCACCGTTCGCCGTCCCTTGGATCTGGGGCCGAACGTTCCCGAGGTGGGAACTCCGGCCTGGTCGGCGGCGATGATTCCCGCGCTGAACGTGCGAGACAACGTGATCATCATGGGTGACGAGATCGTCGAGACGCCGCCGATGATGCGCTCGCGCTATTTCGAGAACCAATTGCTCAAACCGGTTCTCATGGACTATTTCCAGCAGGGCGCGCGCTGGTCGGTGATGCCGCGTCCGCTGATGACCGACGGATCGTTCGACTTCTCCTATGTCGAGGGTGGCGGCTCCTTCGACGGACCCCTCACGCCCAGCGCGCTTCCCGACGACTCGCCCTACCGCGTGGGTTTCGAGATGATGATGGACGCCGCCCAGATCCTGCGTTTCGGCAAGGACGTGCTGGTCAACGTCTCGACGCAGAATCACCAACTCGCCTACGAATGGCTGGATCGGCATCTCGGCGATCGATTCCGGTTGCACCGGATCTACCGATTGAGCGACGACCACATCGACAGCACGGTGCTGCCGCTGCGGCCCGGTCTGCTGCTGGCGCGCTCACCGGAGATCGTGGACCGCCTGCCCGCGGCACTCCAGAAATGGGACCGCGTCTACTACCCCGAGCCCACCGCCGACCAGTTCCCGCCCTACGACGACAACGACCTGGTGCTCACCAGCAAGTACATAGACATGAACGTGCTCTCGATCGACGCCGAGACCGTCCTGGTCAATTCCGCGCACACCGAACTCGTCGGACTCCTGGAATCGCGCGGCATGACGGTCGTTCCGGTCCAGCACCGCCATCGTCGCCTGTTCGGCGGCGGATTCCACTGCTTCACCGTCGACACCGTCCGCGACGGCGGACTCGAGGACTACCTGTCCTGATTGGGCGACAATGGTCCGATGAGCGCCGATACCGCGTACCACGGTGAGTTGGGCGAACAGTTCGCCGCCCTGGCCACCGACAACGTCCACAACGCCCACACGGATCGGCCCGCCATGTTGCGGCTCGCCGGTGACGTCACCGGAACGCAGGTCCTCGATATCGGCTGCGGCGCGGGCCATTACGGCACGGAACTGCTGAAACGTGGCGCGGCGCGGTTCACCGGGATCGACGGCAGCGAAACTCTGCTCGACGCGGCGCGACAGCGGCTCGGCGACGACGCGATCCTGCACCGTCACGATCTGGAGCAGCCGCTGACCTTCCTCGCGGATCACTCGTTCGATCTGGCCGTGATGGCGCTCGTCTATCACCACGTGGCCGCGCGCGCCCAGTTGCTCGCCGAGATCCGGCGGGTGCTGCGCCCCGGTGGGCGCCTGCTCGTCTCCACTACCCACCCCACCGGCGACTGGATTCATTTCGGCGGGTCATATTTCGCCGACGACCATGTCGAGCTGCCACTGGCGAACGGCGCTATCCGATTCCAGCGGATGACCTTGGAGACGTTCCTCGGCGAACTCCTGCGTGCCGGATTCACGCTGGAGGAACTGGCGGAGCCGCGCGCGACCGAGGAAGCGCGGCGGGTCGATCCGGAGCGATACGAGAAGACCCGGCATCGCCCGCACTTCCTGGCCGTCGCGCTCGGTCGCCCCTGACCGTCGCTGGGATCCGCGCTACGTGGACGCGCCTCCCACCGGAGACCCCGACACCATTTTTCTCCGATCGGGAAAAATATGGGCGAAAATGCTCCGCGGACCGGATCACGAGGTGTAAGCAGGAGCGGTGCGGGCAGCCGTCGCTCCGGCACACGCGTCGTGTTCAGCGAGGAAGAGGTAGTGATGTCATCGACCAAGTACCGGGTCGTCCAGTGGACGACGGGGAATGTGGGGACCAGCTCGGTGCGGGCGCTCGCCGCGAACCCCGCGATCGAGCTGGTGGGCTGTTTCGCCTGGTCGCCCGATAAGATCGGGCGCGATATCGGCGAGCTGGCGGGTGGGGAACCGCTCGGCGTGACGGCCACCGACGATATCGATGCCCTACTCGCGTCGAAACCGGATTGCGTGGTCTACAACCCCATGTGGTTCGACGTGGACCAAGCCGTTCGCATCCTGTCCTCGGGCGTGAACATGGTGACCACGGCGTCCTTCATCACCGGACACAACCTGGGTGAGGGTCGCGATCGGCTCGCGGAGGCGTGCGTGCGCGGCGGGTCGACACTCTTCGGCTCCGGCGTGAGTCCCGGCTTCGCCCAGCTGCTGGCCATCGTGGCGGCCAATGCCTGCGACCGGGTCGACAAAGTGGTCATCGCCGAATCGGCCGACACCACCTTCTACGATTCACCCGCCACCGAGCGGCCGGTGGGATTCGGCACCCCGATCGACGATCCCGATCTGCCGGGCATGGCCGCCGCGGGCACCGCCGTGTTCGCCGAAGCCGTTCGGCTGGTGGCGGATTCACTCGGCGTGGTCCTCGACGAGATCGTGTGCGAGGCCGAGTACGCGCAGACCACCGAGGATCTGGTCATGGCGTCGTGGACCATCGACAAGGGCTGCGTCGCCGGGGTGCACGCGAGCTGGCAGGGCCGCGTCGAGGGCCGGACCGTCGTCGACATCAATGTCCGCTGGCGTAAGGGCCAGACACTGGAACCGGACTGGAAACTCGACGGCGACGGCTGGAAGATCACCGTCGAGGGTCGCCCGACGGTGAACATGACCGTCGGATTCCTCCCGCCGCCCGATTTCCAAGCCGAGACGATCGCCGATTTCATGGTCCTGGGCCACATCATGACCGCCATGCCGCCCATCCACGCGATCCCCGCGGTCGTGACGGCCGCACCGGGGATCGTGACCTACAACGATCTGCCGCTCACACTGCCCCGCGCCATCACCTCCCCGGCATGAGGTATCAGCGGCGGGCGAAGCGGATGTCGCCGAATCGAGCGCTGATCGTCCTCGTCGCGGTCTCGACCCTGCTCCTCGCCGGATGCGCGGGACGGGGCGAGCAGAACGACGAAGGACCGTCGACCGCGACGGGCACCGGCGAATTCGGCGATCTCGGGACGGTGTGCGGTAGCGGCCAGCACACCAAGGCCTCCGCCCAGGGCGTCACGGCGGACATCATACAAATCGGTGTCTTCAGCGATCTCGGTTTCACCAAGAATCCCGAATTCATCGACGCCGCGAAGGTTTTCGCGGGGTGGTGCAACGATCACGGCGGGATCGGCGGGCGCACCGTCGAGCTCGCGATCCACGACACGAATCTCACCGAGGTCCGCCAGCGCATGATCGAAGCCTGCCGTGGCGATTTCGCCCTGGTCGGCGGCGGATCCGGACTCGACGCGCTCGGCGTGAAGGATCGACTGTCCTGCCTGCTTCCGAGTTTCCCCGCCCAGGTCGCCCAGGCACGCAGTGTCGGCGCCGATCTCGAGATCAGCGCCTCGCCCACCGCGCTCCCGCACCACGACAGCTACACCGGATTCCGGCGCTGGCTGGTCACGGAGGCGTACCCGGATTCCCTCGGCAAGGTCGGCTTCATCAGCGCTGATTCGCCGGTCTCGAAAGTGCTCGGAGAGAAGGGCAAGGAGAGTTTCCGTGCCCAGGGGGCCACGATCGTCTACGACGACCTGTACCCGATCGCCGGTGTGTCGAACTGGGCTCCGTTCGCACAGGGGATCAAGGAGAAAGGCGTGCGTGGGCTGATCTTCAACGGCGAACCACGTCAGCTGTCGAAACTCGAGGAAGCGCTCACGTCGATCGAATACCGGCTCGACTGGATCGACGCGACCAACAACAACTACTCCCCCGCGTTCCTGAAAGAGGCGAGTAATTCGATCGGTTTCCAGAACAATGTCGCCGACCTCGGCGGTGTCGTGCCCTTCGAGAAGGCCGACAGCGTGCCCGCGATGAAACAGGTCGAGAGCATGTTCGACAAGTACGCGCCCGGCACCGAGATCACCTTCCCGCAATTGCGGGCGATATCGGCCTGGCTGCTTTTCGCGAAATCCGCGGCGAGCTGCGGCGACGACCTCACGCGCCGGTGCGTCTACGACGCGGCTTCCTCGGAGAAGGCGTGGACGGCGGGCGGATTGCAGGCGCCGGTGAACCTGTCGAATCGCGACGCGCCCAGCGGCTGTTTCAATATCGAGCAGGCGACGGCCGACGGCTGGAAACCCGCCGATTTCCGGCCCGACACCGGTCTCTACCGCTGCGATGTCGCACCCTACGAATACCAGGGCGACTACGGTGCACCCATGACGCTGGCCGATGTCGGCAAATCCATGGCCGACCTCCGGTAGCGGAGATTACCCGGACGCCCGTTTGCGGATCAGCAGGCGATCGAGCCCGTCCAGGATGACGGTCATCTTGAAATCGAGTTGGTCGTCGTCGGCTTCCTGGTCGGCGATCACCTCCCGCAACACGGGCAGTTCGCGTTCGTCCACCGTCTCCAGCGCGCTGAGCACGCCGGGGACGTCGGGATGCACGCGGTGCTGTGCGAGCAGCACCGCGTTGAGCCCCGACGAGAAACTCGTCTCCGTGATCAGCGTGAGCGCGATACGCGCGTCGTGGATATCGAAACCGGCACCGACCAGCGCTTCGAGCACACGCTCGACCGGCGCGAGGGTGCCGAGCCCTCGTGCGCCGGACAGTCGGACCGAGGAGGCCAGGACGCCGACCTGGACGACCGCGTCACGCAGTGCCACCGCATACGAGCGCACGACCTCGCGCCACTCACGGTCCACCGGCAGGGCGACACGGGCGAGTTCGGTCTCGAAGATGTCGAGCGCCACCAGCTCGCGCAGGCCCTCACGGTCACCGACGTGATAGTTGAGTGCTTTGGGGTCGACGCCGAGTTCGTCCGCGACGGCCTGCATGGTCAGCGCCTCCGGCGCGACTTTCCTTGCCGCCGAGGCGATCCGCTCGAGACTGAGCTGCCGTGGCCGACCGCGCCGACGCGGCCCGGCGTCGCCGTCCGCGGCATCGGATACCCCGCGTGCTTCACCGCTCACCCGTCCACCCTATGACCAGACATGTTCCCGGCGCGCACCGGACCGACAGGGAGGACTGACAGGCATGCACAACCCAGCGGGCCCGCTGGATCCGGGAAAGGAAAGCGGCCTGCCGTACGCGGTGTTGCGATTGGGCGGGGTCATCTCCCCCGACGGGATGTCGAGTGCGGGCCGGACCCACCTGGTCCTGATCCGAGCGACACCGAGGGACAACCGGATTCACGCCGTCGACGCCCGTGATGTCGCCCTGGCCTTCGCCAACGCGGTGGACCGCGCGGACAGTATCGGTGGCAGGACTCTGCTCATCGCGGGCGACGAGTCCTGCCGCAAGCTACAGCGCGAACTCGAGGACGACATGACCCAGTCCATCGGACTCGGCCGCCTCGGTCCGTCGGTGAGTCTGCCCGGCGATCCCACCGACGATCGCGGATGGACGTTCACCGGCTGGTTCGACACCACCGAGTCCGAGGCACTGCTGGACTTCCAGCGGCACACCTGGTCCGAGGCCCGGGAGTGGATCGCCCACTCCCGGGGACGCTCCCGCACGCTGCTGCTGCGAACATTCGGCCCGCTCCTGCGGCCCGCCATCCGCCTGCTCATGGCCGTGCAGCGCCGCCGCGACGGACGCGGCGACTACGCCGACCCGTGGACCCTGCTCGAGAAGACCTACGGCCCGGACATTCTCGCGAACAAGGACTCCGAACGTCCTTGAAGCACGCCTCGGAACCCGAAGGATCAGAACCCGAAGGCGGCGCCGTACCCCGTCGTCTGGGCGGTGGCGTTCCTCGCGTCGGCGCGCACGGTGACGAACGGCATGGCCGAGGCCGGGGAAATGCACCCGTTCACGCTCAGCGGCGTATTGCCGTGGGCGAAGGTGTAGGGGAACTCGACTTCCGAGTCCAGTTCCGTCGCACCGATCACCGCCGCCGTGACGGTGCCCGGCGCCAGGTTCACCGCGAGTTCACCGGCGAGGCCCGTTTCCATCGCGATGGACGGTTGAATGGCGAAACTCACGCCCGCGCCGATCCCGACCGTCGGCGGCGCGTCGATCTCCAAACCGAGATCGACGCCGAAATCGACGCCGACCGAGGGGGCGATCCCGACGCCGACGGCCACACTCGGGGAGATACCGACAGAAATACCATTGGAGATGTCCACCGCGCAGCCGATCAGATATCCGGCGACGATCTCGCCGCCGCGCAGTGCGGCGCCGTCGATCACGACCGAGAAGTCCCCGGAAACCTTGACCGAGTGGACGAACGGGACATTCATCGCGATATCACCGGCGGGGACCACGGAATTCGAGTCCACCGCGGCGACGATATGCAGTCCGCCCGCGGCGACCTCCCCCGGTGCCGCACCCGCCGTGGCGCCGATGAGACCGGTGCAGGCGATGATCATGGTGCTGATGAGGACGAGAACATACGAAGGCTTGCGGTTCATCACGCTCCGGTCGAGTGATAGTCGAATGGGAACTTTTCACCAACGGATTCGCACGGCGATCGCCGCGAATTCCCCGCGATGTGTACGAATCCGAATAAGCAGCCGAACTGTTCGATCACGGTATTCGTACCGCACCGGCCATTGTCGATGTGACAGGCGCGCGGGACCGCCGACAACGACGAAAGGGCGGCCACCTCCGATTCGGCCGTGTCACAGACGAACACGAACCGAACCGATGGTGGCCGCCCTTGTCGACGGCTCGCCGATCAGCCTGCCAGGTGAGCCTCGATGGACTCGATGATGCGCGGACGCAGTTCGGCGGCGCGGATGACCGCGTCGACCGAACCCACCTCGACGGCGCGCTGGATATTGTGCACGCGGTCGAATTCGGCGGCGACCTCGCCGAGTTTCTCGGTACGCACCGACGACCGCAGTCCGTCGAGTTCGGCGGTGAGCGCCGCCCGGTCGGTGCCGGTGGCGTGCAACACGCCCGCTTCCAGGTCACGGACCCGAGGATCGGCGGCGGTGCGGGAGTCGACCTCGCCCGCGAACACCACCGCGGCGGCCGGCGCGCCGCCCAGGACCGAGGCGAACGAACCTTCCAGCGCGAGCACGGTCATGCTCGGGTTCAGCGCCTTCGAGAACACGACGAACGCGCCGCCGTGGTAGCGGGAGATCACGCAGAAAACGATCGGACCTCGGAAGTTCACGATCGCGCGGCCGATCTCGGCGCCGTATTCCAGCTGCAGTTTCCGCATCGACTCCGGGGAGCCGTCGAAGCCCGACAGGTTCGCCAGCACCACCAGCGGACGATTGTCGCTGGCCGCGTTGATGGCCCGCGCGGCCTTCTTCGACGACCGCGGGAACAAGGTGCCCGCCGTGTAGGTGTCGGGTCCGTCGGTGGACGGGAACCCGCGCCGCTGCACACCCTGGGATTCGATGCCGAGCAGGCAGACCGGAATACCGCCGAGGTGCGCGTCCTGCACCACCGCGGTCTCGGCGTCGGCCATGCCCGCCCACCGTTCCAGCACCGGATGGTCCTGGTCGGCGACGGCGCGCATGACGGTCCGGATGTCGAAGGGCTTCTTACGATCCGGATTCGAGGCCGCCGAGAAGATCTGGCCGACGGTCGTGAAATCACTGCCCTCGATGACGTGCGGGAAGTCGCGGACGTCACGGTCGATCGGATCGTCGGTGCGCGCGCGCCGCGGCGCCTGCTCACCGGGAGCGATGTAGGTGTGGTCGTAGTGCGACATCAGGACTTCGCGCGCGCCGTTCAGATCCGGCGCCCAGTACTGCGCCTGACCGTTCGGGCCCATCACCCGGTCGTAACCGCCGATGCCGAAGTTGTCCTCGGCCGACACGCCACCGGAGAAGTCCAGCGCGTGCTTGCCGGTGAGCACCATCGCGGAATCCGGCGTCATCACCAGGATTCCCTTGGTGTGCATGAGCATCGTCGCCTCGGCGTTCCAGTACGGCTGGGCGCCGACGTTGATGCCGGTGACGACGATATTGATCTCGTTGCCGTCCTGGGTGAATTCGACGATCCGCTTGAGCGCTGCCGCCACCCAGTCCATGTTCTCGGTACCCGACTCCATCGAGATCCTGGCGCCCGAGGACAGCGCGTACCACTCCAGCGGCAGCCGCAGCCGATCGGCGAGATCGAGCGCGCCGATGATGCGACGGCATTCCGGTTCCGACAGCGCGCCGAGGGATTTCGTCGGATCGCCGAGCAGCACGACGCGCTTGACACCGTCGGGATGGCGCTCGGTCGGCGTGCTGACCACACCGGCGACGATCGCCGCCTTGTTCTGGCCCTTGGGCCGATCGACCGGCACCAGAGCGTGGTCGGCGTCCAGATCGTATTCGGCGAAATCACCGAGCAGACCGGTCAATTCGTACGGGTAGACGGTGTTGCGGCTGCTGGCCCGCAGCACCTTCTGGCGGTAGGCGTCGATCGGCTCGACCGGCTCGTCGGACGGCTCGCCGACGAGCACCCGGGTGTTGCCGGTGGCGTCGAAGGAGACCAGGATCTCGACTTTGGTCAGTTCACCGGTCCTGCGGTCGACCTGGCGCGCGATGAGCAGGATCTCCTCGAGCCCCGCGCCCGCCGTCGTCGGCCGCACGTGTCCGGCGACGGTCTCCAGCTCGGCGGGGGTGACGTCGATCGGCGGCCAGATGTACATCACGATGCGGTTGGTGTTGAACCGCTTGTTCGACGGCCGCCGCGACTGCGCGCGGCGGATCGAGTCGAGGCAGGTGGCGATGGTGGCCTCGGCCGTCGGCAGGGCGAGCAGCCTGCCGTCGTGCTCGCGCAACGCGGCCAGGTCGCGCACCTGCGCGAACGCGATCAGGCGGTCGTCGGAAGGGTTCTCCTTCGCGACGGCGCGGAACAGGTAGATCTCGTCGTCGTCGGAGGACGGCAGACGGGTCAGGTCGAATTTGCGCAGGCGCTCCATCTGCATGCGCTGGGCGATGTAGGGGTGCAGGCCGCGGATCAACCGCTCCTCGACCATGCCCGTGCTCGACCGGCGGAAGGTGAAGTGGTGGTGCATGACCGCGCCGCCGCTGCCCGCGACGGTCGCGGTGATCCGGTGTACCTGGGCGGGCAGCAGGTGCGCGCTGAAGACCTCGTGCAGTGCCGCCGCCATGGCGTCGAAATCGTCGGGCTGGCGCTCCCAGCCGAGGTAGATATCGGCGTCGACGACCCCGGCGCTGCCCGCGACCTCGATGAGTCCGCGTACGGCCGTGTCGAGTTCGTCGAAGCTCACCGCGGTCGAGACGAGGCTGAGTCCGTCGCGCTCGGCGATCACGAACGCGCAGCCGCCGACCTCGCGGGTGCGCACATCGCGCAGACCCTTGTTGCCGTAGTACCGGCGGGTCAGTACCTCGAGCATGACGCTGTTGTCGAGGTTGCCGCGCACCAGACGCTGCCCGAGCAGGCGGACCAGCGGCTCGGTGCTGCTCACCATCTCCGCGACGCGCTCGGCGCGATCGGGCGAAGTGGGCTCGGCGTCCAAGTGGCGCAGATGGTTACGGACGTTGGTGTACACGCGGGCACGGTTGCGCCGCAGCAGCGGCTGGCCGAACCAGGCGTAGACCACGCCGCGCGCGAGATCGGCGATCGCGGGGAAACGCACCTGCGTCGCGGCAACCAGCCGCTCCAGCCCCAGACCGACCGGCTCGCGCAGCGCCCGGTCCGGCACCGGCTCGGTCAGCCATTCGCGCAGCAGTGTCGTGATGACCGTGACGGTCGCCGACGGGCGCTGCTGGGCCAGGAAGATGCGGAAGACCGCGGCTTCGAGTTCGGGGGTGCGTTCCAGATCGGTGACGCCGTAGTGGCCGAGCGCCTTGGCGAGTTTGGCCTGGAACGAGGCGGGCACACCGGCCCGTTCGACGTCGAGGCTCTGCAGATACGTGTGGAAGTACTCGCGGGAGCTGTGGACGTGGCTGTTGCCGCCGTCCTCGCCGGAGGTCCTGTTGTGGCTCAGGTCGGCGAGGTCGGTGAACACCTCGACGAGTTCCAGTTCCCCGCCCAGCGGCCTGCGGTTGTCCGCGATGGCCTCCTTGCGGACGACGAGGTAGTCGCCGAGTACCCGGCTGTCGTCGTGCGGGTCGACGTCGAAACCGAGCAGCAGGCTGCGCAGGTCTTCCTGACCGCGCACGGTGGTCTCGTGCGGGCGGACCCGTGCCGACCCGGCGGGCAGGTCGAGTTCGACGGATCCGGACGCCGCCACGTCCTCGGCCTCGGCGTCGTCGACGAGCGGTTCCAGCCGCATCAACGGCGCACCGGTCTCCACCTGACTGCCGACCGAGACCACGCATTCCTTGAGCCGCGCCTTGAACGGCGCGCGCAGCACCGTCTCCATCTTCATGCTCTCGAGCACGAGAATCGGTGCGCCCGCCTCGACCTCGGCGCCGACCGCGAGCGGCGTGGCGACGACGAGCGCGGGTGCGGGCGAGCGGACGACGCCGCCCTCGTCACGGCTGACGCGATGCGCGACACCGTCGACGTCGACCAGATGGATCGGCCCGTGCGTGCCGGTGATCAGGCGGTATCGGGTGCCGTTGACCACGATCTGGCCGGTGTGCCGGTCGAAACGCTCGAGATCGACGTCGGCGGTGTGGACCTCGCCGCCCGCCTCGATGCCGATCCGGAAGCGGTGCGCGCCGATCCGGGCGACCCGCACGCGGTAACCCGCGCCGCGCAGTTTGAGATCGAGCGGACGGCCGCTCTCGTGCTGCACCTGCGGACGGCCGCCGGAGGCGGTGGAGAGCAGCCGGTGCCGCTCGGCCCGTTCCTCTTCCTCGTAGGCGTCGATGGCGGCGGCCGCCAGCGCGATGGCGGAATGCTGGTGCGAGACCAACCGTCCCTCGCCGCGCACCCGGTCGATCCAGCCGGTGTCGGCGCTGGCGTCGATCACCTCGGGCTGGTTCAGCAGGTCGAGGACGAAACTCTTGTTGGTCGCGCCGCCCTCGATGACCACCCGGGTCTGCGCCACGGCCCGGCGCAACCTGCCCAGCGCCTCGTCGCGGTCGCGGCCGTAGGCGATGATCTTGGCGATCATGGAGTCGAAGTCGGCGGGAATGACATCGCCCTCGCTGACACCGGTGTCGACGCGGATGCCCGGCCCGGCGGGCAGATCCAGGCGGACGATGCGGCCGGGGGCGGGCGCGAAATCGCGATCCGGATCCTCGGCGTTGAGCCTGGCCTCGATAGCGTGGCCGCGTTCGGCGGGCGGCTCGCCCTCGAGCCTGCCGCCGGAGGCCACCGTCAGCTGGGCGCGCACGAGATCGAAGCCGGTGGTGTACTCGGTGATCGGGTGCTCGACCTGGAGGCGGGTGTTGACCTCGAGGAAGGCGAACAGCTCGTCGCCGGGGTGGTAGAGGAATTCGACGGTCGCGGCGCCGCAGTAATCGACCGCGATCGCCAGCCGCTCGGCCGAGGCCTTGAGGTCGGCCACCTGGTCTGCGCGCAGCACGGGCGAGGCCGACTCCTCGATGACTTTCTGGTTGCGCCGCTGCACCGAGCAGTCGCGCACGCCCAGCGCCCACGCGGTGCCCTGACCGTCGGCGATCACCTGGACCTCGACGTGCCTGGCGCCGGTGACCAGCCTCTCCAGGAACACCACGCCGCTGCCGAAGGCGCGCGCGGCTTCCTGCCGGGTGCGCTCGTAGGCGTCGACGAGTTCGTCCGCGTTGGTGATGACCCGGATGCCGCGGCCACCGCCGCCCGCGGTCGCCTTCAGCATCAGCGGATAGCCGACCTGCGCCGCGGCCGCCAGCGCGTCCTCGACGGTCTCGACCGCGCCGCGACTCCACGGCGCGACGGGCACGCCGACCTCCTCGGCGATCAGCTTCGCGCCGATCTTGTCGCCGAGTTTGCGCATGGCCTCCGGGCTCGGGCCGACGAAGGTGACCCCGATCTGCTCGCACAGTTCCGCGAACGCCGGATCCTCGGCCACGAAACCCCAGCCGACCCACGCCGCGTCGGCGCCGGTCTCGAGCAAGGCGGTCTTCAGCGCTTTCAGGTCCAGGTACGGACGCGCGGCGGCCGGACCGATGTCGTAGGCGATATCGGCTTCACGCACGAATGTCGCGTTGCGGTCGACATCGGTATGAAGAGCGACGGTTTCGATCGGTCGCCCGGTCTCCGAGGCCAGATCCCGGACGGCGTGGATGAGCCGCATGGCGGCTTCTCCTCGATTGACGATGGCGATGCGGCTGAACACTCGCCGCTCCTTCCTCCACAGTAGGCCCGGTCGACAGGCGCGGGGGGTTTCATTTTCTCAGTTCCGCGTAGTCTGCACCTTTATTCGTCATCTGCCCACAGCGTTCGACTGTTACTCGCCCGTATCCCCGGATAAGGGGGCGAACGGCCCGTCAACGGCGTGTTGCCGGTCGGCGACTCCGCCCGCGCCCCTCTCCCGGCGCGGTCGCCTTCGACCTCCCCGGATGCCCGCCCTCCGGTCGACACCGACCGCGACGGCCCGGCACGCGACGGCGACCGCCGCTCGACTCGAACCGGTATCGCGCGTTCGGCAGTCACCGGACGAATTCTCTCGACGCCCGGTTACCGGAATGCGATCCGAAGATCACGGTTCGACTTCTATTTCTGTGGTGTCGGTCACAGAAGGTTTATCGGCAAACTCCCAGCATACGCGCCGATTCATGGGACATGACCTGGGCTTTCCAAGATCGCTAATCCTTTCTGTTCATCTTTCATTCATCTCACATTAATCTATTGTGATCAAGCTGAGATCCGGTCGAGCACAACCCGAACTTCGGTTGGACCGATAAGTAAATCCACACATATTCGAAAACGACCGCACGGCAGATGCGTTTCGCACAGCGCGGTCATCGGAGAATCCGGCGGCACGAGCCGTGATCGCATTCTCCCCCGCGACGGCGGACCTCTCGGCACCGACCGGGCACCTCCCCCGCGTCGCGCGCAGGCCGCCTGCTTCACAACAAAATCCGAAAACAGCATATGCACCACCGATTCGGACGGGACATATCGACGAGTTCCGTCGCGTATCAGCACTGCCCGAACCCGGCTCGAACACCTTCGGACACGATCAAGGAACCGATTCGCACATGCCTGATTCCCGCTTTCCCGCTTTCCGTCTCCCGTCGCTGCGTAGCGGCGTCGCCGTCGCCGTGGCCGCCGCAGGCGTCATCGCCCTCGGCAGCTCCGCCGTGACCGCTCAGGCCGACGACAGCGTTGCGGCGGGTGTCACCCCGGTCGCCGCGACCCCGATCGACTTCCCGATCCCCGGCCTTCCCGAACTGCCGGGCCTGCCATCGCTCCCCGCGCTACCCGGGCTGCCGTTCCTCGCGCCGCCCGCCCCGATCTACCCGGACAACCTCGACGGCTGGATCCACCACGCGCTCGACATCATGGCCGTGCGCGGCATCCCCGGCAGCTACGACGGCATCCACCGCAACGTGATGCGCGAATCCGGCGGCAACCCCCAGGCCATCAACCTCTGGGATTCCAACGCCGCCGCGGGCATCCCGTCCAAGGGCCTGCTCCAGGTGATCGACCCGACGTTCGAGGCCTACCACGTCGAGGGCACCCCCTTCGACATCTGGGACCCGGTCGCCAACATCACCGCGGCCTGCAACTACGCCGCGCACCGCTACGGTTCGATGGACAACGTCAACGGCGCCTACTGATCCGTACCGACACACGTGCCTCCCCACCGTCAGGCGGGGAGGCACTGTCGTATCCGGGGACTCAGCCCAGGGTCGGCACGATGGTGGCGGTGATGGCGTGGATCGTCCCGTCGGGAATGACGAACGTCTCGGTGATCTCCACCGTCAGCAGCCGGACACCCCCGACGCCGGAATCGAGCAGATATCGGGTGGTGACCACATCACCGGCCTCGTCCATGGTGAGATCCCGAATCCCCTGGATCACCCGGTACTGCACGCCGTGATTGAGGTCGTTCGCGAGTTGCGGCCCGGAGTATCCGGTCTGCAAACCCGCTTCGACCCGTGTCGCGTCGGGCGCGAAGGGCACCGCGCTCGCGTCATGTGAGACGAGGGCATAGATGTAGGCCCTGGCGACGGCCGCTCGCGACGTATCCGTCGAATGCGGTGCGGCCGAGGCCATTCCGGAACCCAGAGCGGCCGCGGCGAGCACCGCGCCCGTCAGAACCGACACACGTTTCATTCCCATCCGCCGATCGTGACCCACATACCGCGGCCGCGCAACAGAATCGGCGCGCGGATTCTCCACATCGGCGAGCACCCTGCTATACGCTCGTACAGCCAGCATCGCCCGGCGCGGCCGACGAACTCGTGAGCGCGGCCGTGGCGGCGACGTGGCCGACTCGATGAGGAGCTCAGCATGGGAGAACTCGACGACCGCGTAGCGGTGATCACCGGCGGCGCGCGGGGGCAGGGTCGCGCGCACGCGATCGCCCTGGCGAACGCGGGCGCGGACATCGTCGTATGCGATATCGACGAGGAGATCGCGACCGTGCCGTATCCGCTCGGCACCGGGGACGATCTCGCCGCGACCGTCGAATCGGTCGAGAAGGCAGGCCGTCGGTGCGTCGCGATCAAGGCCGATGTTCGCAGCCGCGATCAGATGAACGCGGTCGCCGAGCGGGCGATCGACGAGTTCGGTCGCATCGACATCCTGGTCGCCAATGCCGGAATCGACAGCTCATGCCGAAGAAGGACAATCCCACGAGAGCCGACATCATGGCGATGGTGGCCTCCGGTCCGCCCAATTCCGACTGGATAGACCCCGCCGAGATCGCCGAAGTGGCATTGCTGCCGGCCTCCGAGCGTGGACGCCACTTCAACGGCGAGGCGGTGACGATCTCCTCGGGCAGGAGCGCGGGCACCACCTGAACCAACCCTTCCGAGGACCGGAGTCGGTTCGGGTAGACATCAGCGGACACTATTTTCCCCAGTGGGGGAATTTGTTCGAAAACGCTCCGATCACGGGGGCGCGGGGTGTAGCAAGTGCAGTGTGAGCAACGGGCTGCGCGGATGAATCGAAGACTTCTCGTGCTTGTGGTGTCGGCACTGTTGGTCGCAGGCTGTGGCACGACGAACACCGGACTCGCGGAAGACGATTCGCCGATATCGACACTGTCGAGCGAATTCGGTTACCTCGGCCCGGTGTGCCGGGACGGAAAACCGACGCGCGCCTCTACCCGGGGAGTCACCGCCGACACCATCCGCGTCGGCGTGTTCACCGACTTCGGATTCACCAAGAATCCCGAGTTCATCGACGCGGCAATGGCATTCGCGTCCTGGTGCAATGCCCGCGGCGGCATAGAGGGCCGCAGGATCGAGGTCGCGGTCCGCGACACCAACCTCACCGAAGTCCGACAGCGCATGCTCCAATCCTGCGACGAGGATTTCGCCATCGTCGGCGGCGGGGCCGGACTGGACGCGCTCGGGGTGCGGGAACGACTGAACTGCCTGCTTCCGAGTTTCCCCGCCCAGGTGGTCCAACCACGCAGCGTGGGAGCCGATCTGGAGTTCAGCGCCTCACCCACCGCGCTCCCGCGCCACGATATCTACACCGGCTTCCGGCACTGGCTGGTCAAGGAGGCCTATCCCGAATCGATCGGAAAGATCGGTTTCGTCACCGCCGACTCCCCGGTGTCGAAGGTGCTGGCCGACAAGGGCAGGGAGAGTTTCCAGGCGCTCGGGGCGACGATCGTCTACGACGACCCGCACCCCATCGTCGGCATGACGAATTGGATGCCGATCGCCCAGACGATCAAGGACAGGGGTGTGCGCGGCCTGGTCTTCAACGGCGAACCCAGCCAACTCGCGAAACTCGAGCAGGCGCTCACCACGCTCGGCCACCGACCCGACTGGATCGACGCGACCAACAACAACTACTCCCCCACATTTCTCAAGGACGCGGGCGCGTCCATCGGTTTCCAGAACAATGTCGCGGATCTCGGCGGTGTCGTGCCGTTCGAGAAGGCCGAGACCGTCACCGCGACCCACCAGGTCAAGGCCATTTTCGATGAGTACGCGCCCAACACCAGAATGAGTTTCCCGCAGCTGCGCGCGATCTCGGCGTGGCTGCTGTTCGCGATGTCGGCGGCCGAATGCGGTGACAACCTCACCCGCCGATGCGTGTACGACGCGGCGTCCTCGGAGACGTCATGGACGGCGGGCGGCCTCCAGGGCCGGATAGATCTGTCCAATCCCCTCGTGCCGAAGAGTTGTTTCAACGTCGAACAGGCGACGACCGAGGGGTGGCGGCCCGCCGATTTCACACCCGACACCGGCCTTTTCCGGTGCAACACACCGCTGTACAAGTTCCGGACCGACTACGGCTCACCCATGACCCTGGCCGATGTCGGCAAGACATTGAGCGATGTCGAATAGCGACGTTGGAAGTTAGCCGACATTCTTTCGGAGACCGAATTCCACCGCTGTTCACACCAAGCGATGTCGAATAGCGACGTTGGAAGTTAGCCGACATTCTTTCGGAGACCGAATTCCACCGCTGTTCACACCAGCGGTTTGCCCAGCGCCCTGCGGCGGCGCATATCGTGCAGGTAGGTCTCGAACGGATACAGCCGAACCCGCTCGGGGAGCACGCGCAGGACCACCCCGATCGCCCGCATGATCAGTTCGAAGATCCGCTGTCTGCGAGGGCCCCACGACAGGCCGAGCAGATCGCGGAACTGTTGCGGGAGAAAGCCCGTCGTGAAGAATCGGTTGACCCGCCGCAGCGCCAGACGTTCGCGGCGCGTGTACGGCGCCAGATCGACGACCTGGTCGAGCAGGTAGCTCCGCACCTCGTCGTCGACGCAGATCTCCGCCAATCGCACGTCCCAGTATTCGGCGAAGGCCGCGCGATCGGAGGGCCACATCTCCGGACGCATCTGCAACGTGGTGCCGAACCGACGGGATTCGCGATCGAGCTCGTCGGCGAAGTCGTCGTCCAGGCGTCCGCACAGGTAGGTCAGCGAATCGAGAGCGCCCCGATAGATACACGCCGCGACCCACAATTGCAGTCGCGGATCGAAGGCGTTGTATTCGACCGGACTGTCCGGCCCCGAACGCACGTGCCGGTGCGAGGTGTCGGCGGCCGCGCGGTACGCCGCGCGGTCCTCGTCGTCGCCCAGGATCGCCACGGCGAGGTAGGTCAGCGTGGTGCGCCCGCGTTTGCGGGGATGGAGGCTGTACCGACCGCTGTCGACGGTGCTTTCCACCACGCCGCGCCCGACCGGGGCCGTGCTCAACTGCATGATCACGTTCGCGCCGCCGCCGAGCAGCGCGGCGGGGCCCGCGAGATACCGCCTCCGCGGCGCGAGCGATGCGTCCGAGCCGTCCGGGGCCGGAGTGGTTCGGGTCGATCGCGTCATCGCACACTCCGACGATTGATGAGATAAATTCTCTATCATCCTTTCACCGCCGACGGCCCGAGGCAAGCACCTCCCCGCAATAAGTAAATAGCAATTCTTTCCTACGCTAAGCTCTCGGGCAGTCGGACCCCGGCGTACTCCGGGCCGCCGATCGACCACGGAGGTGTTGTGTGAAGGCGGAACTTCGGTCCCCACGAACGGCGCTGCGACCGGTCACCGACGCGGTGTCGGCGGTCGGAGTCCTGAGCAGACGCGGGATGTTCGACTGGCGTCATCCCGGCGAGATGATCAGGACGATGCGCGATTCCGCCGTCTACGGGCCTTTCGTCACGGTGCTCGCCCATTCGACGCGCCTGGATCCCGCCGCCGAGGCGATCGTGGACGAACGCGGGCCGCTCACCTTCGGCGAGCTCGACCGGCAGTCCAACGCGCTCGCCCGCGGTCTCGCCGCCACCGGGATCGGTCGGGGAACGGTGATCGCGGCGCTGTGCCGTGACCATCGGGGCATGGTGCTCACCCTGCTCGCCGCGGGCAAACTCGGCGCGCGAGTGCTGCTGATGAACACCGGATTCGCCGGACCGCAACTCGCCGCCGTCGCCGAACGCGAGAAGGTCGGCGCGATCATGCACGACAGCGAGTTCACCGCACTGCTCGGCGCGATCGGGACCGAGACACCGCGTGTACTCACCTGGGTCGACGGCGACGTCCCGGAGGGAGCGGCGGTCATCGACGCGCTGATCGCGGCGAATTCGACCGACCCGCTGCCCGCCCCGGCGCAGCCCGGCGGCCTCGTCATCCTCACCAGCGGGACCACGGGCACCCCGAAAGGGGCTCCACGGGACAAGGTTTCGCCGCTGCAATCGGCACAATTCCTCGATCGCGTGCCGCTTCCACGCGGCGGCACCCTGGTGATGGCCGCACCGATCTTCCACGGCACCGGTCTGTCGCAGCTCACCCTCGGCTGGGCGCTCGGCAACAGGATCGTGTTCGAGCAACGCGGATTCGACCCGGTCCGGACACTGGCCGATGTGGCCGAACACCGCGCGGAGACCCTCGTGGTGGTCCCGACCATGCTGCAACGGATCATCGACCTCGGACCCGAGGTACTGGCGAAATACGACACCTCGTCGCTGCGGGTGATCTTCGCCGCCGGATCATCGATCTCGCCGGACCTGAGCCGCCGCACGGCCGAGACGTTCGGCGAAGTGCTCTACAACCTCTACGCCTCGACCGAAGTGGCCGTCGCCGCCGTCGCGACGCCCGAGGATATGCGGCTGGCACCGGGAACGGTCGGCCGTCCGTCGGTCGGCTGCCGCGTCGCGATCTACGACGAACAGCGCGACAGGATCACGACACCCGGTGTCGTCGGCACGATCTTCGTCTCCAGCGGACTCAGCTTCGCCGGTTATACCGACGGCAGGCACAAGGAATCCGTCGACGGATTGCTCTCCAGCGGTGACGTCGGCCATTTCGACGCCGAGGGAAGGCTTTTCATCGACGGTCGCGACGACGACATGATCGTGTCCGGCGGCGAGAACGTGTACCCGCTCGAAGTGGAGAATCTGCTCGTCGCCCGACCCGACGTGCTCGAGGCGGCCGTCGTCGGCGTCGACGATCGCGATTTCGGGAAACGATTGCGCGCCTTCGTCGTACTCGCCGACGGCGCCGAGGGCGACCCGAGTGAGATCAGGGATCACGTCAAGGCGAACCTCGCCCGGCACAAGGTTCCCCGCGATGTGATCTTCCTCGACGAACTGCCGCGTAACGCGACCGGCAAACTGCTGCGCCGCGCTCTCCGGGACTTCGACGCCGAGGACGCGAGCGCGACGCGGCCCGAATAGGCCCGTGGCGGTTCAGGCGGCGTGGATGGGACTCCCGCTCTCGAGCGCGGCGGGATCGGGGTTGGCGATGGGCAACCCCAGGAAACGGCGCGCGTTGTCGCCCATGAAATCGTAGGTACGCCGAACGTCCATCCCCTCGGCGTATTTCCAGAACCCCTTCGGCTCGGCCAGTCCTTCCGGATGCGGGAAATCCGACCCGAACAGGACCTTGTCCCAGCCGACGGTATCGACGACGTCGGCCACGCAACCCTCCCAGAACGGGCTCACCCAGATATTGCGGCGGAACACCTCGTGGGGATGCTCCGGGAAGTTCCGCGGCATCTTCTTGTACAGATCCGCGAAATCGTGGAACAGCGGATAGATCCAACCGCTGCCGTTCTCGATGCTGGCGATCCGCAGGTTCGGGAAGCGGGTCAACGTGCCGTGGCAGATCAGGCTGGTGATCATGTCGGCGATCTCGCGATGCCCGAGCGCCATCCAGCGGAACGGGCTCTGCGCCATGAAATTCGCCGTATGCGACGGCTCCCACTTGGCGATGTAATCATCGAGCGGCGGATAGCTGGCGTGCAGCACGATCGGCAGACCGGCGGATTCGACATCACGCCAGAACGGATCGAATTCCGGCAGCGCCGGTGAACGCCACCCGTGCAACCCGTTGACCGGACCCGGCTTGATCAGGGCGGCCTTCGCGCCGCGGTCGGGGATGTAGGCCAGTTCGCGCTGGGCGGCGTCGACCTCGGACAGGTTGATGATCGGCGTCGAGAAGACCCGATCTTCGTAGTTCTAGGACCAGTGCTCGACCATCCACTGGTTCAGCGCGTGGATGATCGCCAGGGTCAACTGCGGGTCGTCGGCGGCCGAATGCTCGACCAGACTCGCCAGGGTCGGGTAGTTGAGCGCCTCGACCACCCCTTGACGATCCAGTTCGGCGACCCGGTCCGCCGGGTTCCGGGTCGAGGGCGGCGCCTCGATCGCCGGTCCCTGCATCTCCCGCAGCGTCAGCCCCTCGGTATTGAGCCCCGCGAAGAACTTCTCGTGCGCGCCCGGGGCCGCGACACGTTCGAAGGTCGGATTCGGGATGAAACCGGTGACCTTGTTGTTGATCACGATCCGGGTCTGGCGACCGATCTGCGCGAACTGCACCGCACGCGAATACTCCTCGGGCAGAAACCTCGTCAACGCCTCCGGCGTCTCGTACATGTGCTGATCAGCGTCGAAGATCGGCGCATCCCGGAAAGGTTCCTCGGCTCGACTCACGATCGCGCTCCTCGGTAGAGGGGATCGCCATGGTCGTTGCCGCTCGCGCGCGTGCGCCGACGCGGACATCCATCCGACGCCCGATCGGTGACAGTCAGGGCCGCATCGGTCGGTTCTAGTGCTTCTTCGCCTTGTTCGGCTTCTTCTTGACCTTCGGCTTGTCGTGGTCGGGCTCCCACTCGTAGCCCGCCTGGTTCTGTTCGCAGTGATAGTTCTCGACGAGGACGTCGCCGCGGTCGAGTTCGCACCAGCGTTCGGACTTGCTACAGGAAGACAGGCCGAGTGTCGCGGACAGCGCGACCCCGAGCACGATCGCGGTGGCGTGGATTCGGGTACGACGGATCGTCATCGAGGCTGCTCCTTCAGGTCTGCTGCCGAATCGGTATACACGGCGGTATCCCGGCGCATGAACAGCATTCGGGTATCGGCGCGGAATGTCCAGCGACGCCGGTCATGTTCGGCAGCACCACCGGCACGGTCAGCGCGGAGCGGCGACCTCGAGACCAGACCCGAGGTCGAGGTCCGGCCGCGGCACGAAGTCGGGGTCGACCTGGTCGATCAACTCGACACCCGCCCACGCTTCGGCGTTGCGGATATGGAACTCGACCGCGTGCCGCTGATACGCCGCCCAGTCGCGCGTGATGGCGTCGACGGCCGAGCGGATCGTCGCGAGAGCGCGGCGGTTACCTGGTTCGAGTTCGGTGACCGGACGGACCTCGCCGCGTTCGGCGGCACGCACGTGCGTCGAGCGATCCAGCCAGCACAGCAGGTTCTCACCGACGTGTTCACGAAGGAACGCCAGATCGTCCTCGTCGCAGATCTTGTTGCCGACCACCGCGATATCGATGCCGAAATCCGCGGCGTAGTCGCGATATTGGCGATAGACACCGACGCTGCGCACCGTCGGTTCGCAGACCAGCGCGGTCAGGTCGAAACGCGTGAACAGCCCGGAGGCGAACGAGTCCGCGCCCGCCGTCATGTCGACGACCACGTACTCCCCGGCTCGGTCGATCATGTGATTGAGCAGCAGTTCGGCCGCGCCGACCTTCGAGTGATAGCAGGACACACCCAGATCGTCCTCGGCGAAGGGACCGGTCACCATGAGCCTGGCTCCCCCGACCTCGCGCACGCAGGCGCGGTAGATCGGATTGTCCTCCACGACGCCGATCAACCGGGAACCCGCGCCCGCCGGGGTGGTCTTGATCATCGCCTCCGCCGAGGCGATGCGCGGATTGTCGCCCCGCAGATACTCTTTGATCAGGGGCATTTGCTCCCCCAGGGTCGGCAGTGTCAGCGACTCCTCTTCCTCGGCCCCGAGGGCCGCGGCCAAGTGCTGATTGATATCGGCGTCGATTGCCAGGACGGGCGATCCCTGCTCGACCAGATGGCGAATGAACAGCGAGGACAGCGTCGTCTTACCGCTACCCCCCTTGCCGACGAAAGCGATTTTCATCGCCGCACACTCCTCTCCGAGGTTAATAACGAAATTCATGTTCAACACGGACGGTGGTCAATCTATCGCGCATACCGCCGTCGCGACCCGAACACGGCTCGCGTGTCGAGGAATCCCTAGGGTCGACAGGTGATCTCCTTGCGAACCGCCTCGAGAGCGATGTACATCGCCGCCGCGGCGCTGCTCACACTGCTGCTCCTCATCCCGCAGGTTCGGATGTACCGGGACGATCTGCCGCGCACCGATGTGGTCGCCCAGTTGCGCTTCATCCGTGCGGAACTGGATTCCGGCTCGGCCGAGCAGATGCAGGGCATGTTCCCCGAGGGGTACGTCTTCTCCTACGTCCTCTACGGATTGACGTGGACCGATATCGCGCGCGGCGACCCGACCTATCGGGACGAGGCGCTGCGGGAAGCGCGCTGGGCGCTGCGACATGTCGACTCTCCCACCGGGCGAGCGGTTTTCGACGCGCGGCTACGCCCGGCGTACGGCGTCTTCTACGTCGGATGGTCCAGTCGGTTGCGCGGAGCCGTCGTCGAACTCGCCGGTGCGGACGCACCGGAGACCGCGCGCTTCACCGCGGACTGCGAGGCGCTCGCGGCGGCATTCGACACCGACGGGCCGTTCCTCACGGCCTATCCGGGCCAAGCCTGGCCGGTCGACAATGTCGTCGCGATGGCCGCGCTGCGGTTGCACGATCGAATCGTCGGATCACGTTTCGACGCGGTCATCGCCCGATGGCTCACCTCCGCGCGCGCCCGACTCGACCCGGCGACGGGTCTGCTGCCGCATATGGCAGCACCCACGCCGGAGGGTGCGCGCGGCTCGTCGCAGTCGATCATCCAGCGGTTCCTGCCCGAGATCGACGCGGCGTGGGCGGCACAGCAGTACAGCCTATTCCGCCGACTGTTCGTCGACACCCCACTCGGCCTGCCGGGAGTGCGGGAGTACCCGCGTGGCCGCGACGGCGCGGGCGACGTGGACTCCGGACCACTGCTCCTCGGCATCAGCGCCTCGGCCACGGTGGTCGGCATCGGCGCGGCCAGGGCGAACGGCGACCGATCCCTGTCCGGTCCACTCACCGGCCTCGGCGAAAGCCTCGGCATGCCGGTCACCCTCGGGGACTCGAAACGCTACGCGTTCGGCGTCCTGCCCATCGGCGACAGCTTCCTCGCCTGGTCCTTCGCCGCGCCGTCGGCCGACTCGACGACCACGTTCTCCACGGTGACCCCATGGTGGTGGCGACTCCCCTGGCACGCGCTCACGCTGATGGTGGTCGCGCTGCTCTGGTTCCCCGTGATCCGAGGTCTGCTCCGACGGGCGCGGGCGAAACGGCGACCGGCTACCGGGGTTTCGCCCCCTGCACCGATGCCGTAGGCCCCACCGACCAGGTTCGCGGCCGGACTGGCCACCCGAATGCGCCACGAGGTGCGTGCCTGTCCGGTGCGGTGGAATCCGTCGGCGGCGGGACCGTCATGGTGACCGATTCCGCCACCGCTGAGGGGTCGCGCCGATCGCCCCCGGGGGCTATTTCGTCGCGGCGGCGGCCACCACTCCACCGACCTCCGCACCGATATCCCGAGCGCAGGCGTCCAACGCGCCCACCGCGCTGATCCGGGGAAAGTCCAATCCGGTGTTGCGGACATTGTCGCGTTCGTCGTCGCCGTCGTTGATCGACACCGCGCCAGCCAGCAGCCAGCGGCGCACATCCGCCGCACTCGGCGGTGTCCCGGTGACCTTCAGATGCAGATCCTGGAGCAGCAGCACGACGCCCGCGACGACCGGTGTGGCCTGGCTGGTGCCGTGTTGGACGGATTCGCCGGTGTCACCGGCGATTCCCGACGACGTGGTCGGTGCGCCGGGGGCGAAGATATCGGTGGCGCACGCACCGCCGACGCTCTCGTGCAGTCGCTGCGAGAACGGCGTGATCCGGTCCGGGCCGCTTTCGGTGACCCGCGCGCCGGACTCGTAGGAGAACGGCCCGACGTCGGAGTCGTATACCGCTCCGACGCTGAGGGTCTCGCGGAAGATCGCCGGATAGCTCATTCCCTGGGCGCTGTCGTGGGCGAAGAAGTCGTTGCCCGCCGCGACGCAGCAGACCACTCCGGCCGCGGTGAGGTCCGCCATCGCGCCGCCGATGGCGTCACCGGCCAGATCGGTGTCGGTGGTCCTGTTGTCGGAGGCTCCCAACGACATGCACACCGCGGTGATGCCGAGCGCGGCCCGCTGGTCGAATACCCACCGCAGGGCGTCGAGGATGGCGGTGAACGATCCACTGCCCGCATCGTCGAGCACTTTGACCGCGACGATGCCCGCTTCGGGTGCCATACCGATGTGCAGGTCTCCCGCGCAGATGATGCCACCGACGTTGGTGCCGTGGCCTTGGCCGTCGGTGGCGTCGTCGGGGTCGCCGCCGTTGTCGGCGGTGAAATTGCGGCTCGCGCGAACCCGGCCCGCGAAATCGCGGTGGGTCGTGCGCAGTCCGGTGTCGAGCACGGCGACCGTGGTGCGCCGCCCGGCCACGCCGAAGGCGCGCCTGGCTTCGGTCGCCCGGATCAGCGCGTCGACCTGGATCAGTTCGGCATTACTCGTTTCGCGTTGCAGTGGCGCCTCGACCGGACTCACCCGTTCGTGCGCCAGCACGTCGTTGGTTCTGTTCACTGTCGTAATCCTTTGCTGAGTAGGGGATTTCATTCGACTCGCACGCGCAGGAAGCGGTCATCGACGCCGAGGACGAATTCGACGTGGCGCGGGTCGTAGCCGGGGGCGTTGACCCCGATCCGGTATCGGCCGGGCCCGACCCCGGCGAGGACGAATCCGCCGTCCTCGCCGGTCATCGCGGCCACATCCGGAACGGGCGCGGGCGCGGACTCGAGGTAGACCGACGCGAACGCGACCGGTCCGACCGGCGAGTCGACCACGCCCCGGATGAGGGCGGGAGTCATGCCCGCCAGGCGAGCAGGTTGTTGAACACCGACGTGTCGATCCGGGTTCCCGAGTTGGCGGTCGAGCCTCCGTAGGCGTGGACCGCGAACGCCATCCGCTGCCCGTCGACGAGGCGATACGCCGCGCTGCCGCTCTGGCCGCCGATCGTATCGGTTTCGTAGAAGACCTTCTGCGCGTTGACCGCCGTCACCCGGGCACCGTGGTACCACTGGGTGCCCGCGGGCTTGTCCGCCGGGTATCCGGCGATATTGGCCGTGGTGGCCAGCAGGGTCGCGTCGTTGTACCTGCCGAAACCGAGCCATCCCGTCGTATTGCCGAGGTCGGTCGGTAGCACGATGGCGCCGTAGTCGAAGTTCTGATCCCCGTTCACGGTCCAGCCGGTCACCGAGCGGAACGCGCCGCCCGAGGCGATGACCGAGCCGAACGGCTGCTGTGCGCCGTTGCGTCCCGGGATCACCTGGATCGATCGCACCCAGCCGTCACGGCCGGGGACGCCGCTGTTCTTGATGAAAACCACGTGCCCGGCGGTGCCGAGAGTGTGCGGGCCGAGGAACCAGCCGGTGCCGACCCAGCGTGAGCCGTCCGCCGCGGTGATCAGCAGCGAGGCGTGGACGCGCCACGGGTAGTCGGCGGTGGCCGTCACCTGCACGCGGTCGTCGATGCCGATGATGCTCTCCTCGACCGGCACCTCGGGCGCGCGGTAGGAGGCCCAGGCGATGTCGGATAGTCCGGAAAGCTCTGCGACATCGGCGGATTCGGCTTCGGCACGGCCGCCGGACAGGACATACCCCTCGATATCCTCGATATCGCCCGCGGCCGAGGCGATGCCGGGGCCGGTCCCGGTGCCCGGCGATTGTTCGATTGCCTCGACGAGCGGTCCGGCGCTCGAAACCGGGGTGTGCCCTTGTAATTTCACATCGTTGTTCATGAGATTTCCTGTCGTCCGACACGGAGGCGATCGGTTCGCCGTGCGCGATGGCGCTACGAGGACTCTTACGCGACCGGCCGTCCGGAACGCGGGTAAGGCACTACTCGAAATCGGCGCCGGATGTTCCTTCAGGCGGACAGTTTTCCTCCGATGACCGCTGCCACCTCCGGATGCGCGAGATATTCGTCGATATCGTGCGCGCGCTCCTCGGGGTTCTCGACGGGCAGGTCCCGGAGACCGGGTCCCCAGGTCGGGCGCAACGGGCAGCCGATGGCGACGGGATCACCTGCGTACCAGGTATTGAGCCACTCCCCCACGCGCTCGGGCCTGTTCGGGCCGCCGATGAGGAGTTTGCGATGGACCGCGTCCATGCCGAGCGGGCTGCCCGCGGTGACCAGCAGACTCACCTCCACCTCGCGCGGCAGCTGGGTGAGCAGATCCAAGGCGACCACGGTGCCGAGACTGTGGCTGACGAGGATGAGTTCGCCCCGGGTCGGCACCTCGGTGAGCACGGTGTCCAACACGCTCTTCCTGACCTGCTCGTCGTCGAGATAGGCCGCGACATCCTTGAAGAGAGCCCCGATCAGCACGGAGTCGAGGCGGCTGCGCGCGGCGATCCAGCCGAGCTGATCGCGGACCCGGCCGAGCACGACGGTGCCGAAACCTTCCTCAGCGACGGGCACGGCGGCGGTGCTCGGCATGCCCGCGCGGTGCGCCGCCTCCTCGACCAGGCTCTCGTAGAGCTCGGACCCGGTGTCGACGATCGATTCGGACGCGCTCATGCTCGCGATGAGTTGGTCACCGTAGTAGGGGAAATACACGTCGGCGGGATCGACCGGGCTCAGCTCCGCCAGTGTCAGTCCCTTGTTCAACCCGGCGGCCCAGGTGCGCCGCAGATCGGCCGGAACGCGCTTCTCCTGCCCTCGACCGTGCAGGAACATCACACTGCGCCGGCCGCCGAACGCGCTCGGCCTGCCAGGCGCACCGCGCACGGCGCTCTCGGTGATCGAAAGATGTGGCAGTGCCGTGGATTCGGGTCCGGCCGCGGCGGATTCGGACGACAGTTTCGCGGTGGGTCCGAGTTCGTCGAGCAGTTTCCGCTGCGCGGGATCGAACCGCCTGGATCCCAGGTCGCGGAGCAGCACGCTCACCCGGACGCCTTCGTTGGCGACCCAGTCGATGGTGTCGTCACCGTCGCCGGGTTGCCATTGCTTGCCATCCTTGCGCAGCAACCGACCGTTGTCGTCCTTCTTCGGAACGCCCGAGTGGTGCAGCGCGACGATCTCCCATTGATCGTTGAAAACTGGCGAGCCCGAATTTCCCGGCTCGGTGTCGGAGGTGTAATGCAGGAAATCGTCGAGTTGCAGATCGAGCCGGTTGTCTCGAATCGAGATCTCCTTGAGCCTGCCCATCGGATGACCGATGACATTCATCGCCTCGCCGATCACGATCTTGCCCGAGTCGGCGATCAACGGATTCCAGCCGAACACCGTCCCGGGGGCGTCGCCGTCCGGTCCCGAGGCGACACGTACCAGCGTGTAGTCGAGATGTTCGGAGGTGACAAAGAAATCGTCGGGTGCGAGCCGATGGCGCACCGTCGTGTTCGGCACGTTGTCGAGGCCCGCTTCGGCCGAGAATTCGACCACGACCGACTCGGCGTCCGCGGGCGTGGGCAGGACGTGGTTGTTGGTGAGCAACAGTTGCGGTGACACCATCGACCCGGTGCCCATCGGTATCTCGCGGCCTTTGTCGACCAGCGAGATCCGCGCGACGGCGGCGGCTGCGCGGCTGCCTCGGGCCAGGAAGTTGACGGCCTGGAGTTCGTTGGCGAAGCCGATCACGCGTTCCAGCGAGCGAATACTGCCGGCCGGATCCTGCCCGCCCAGTTCGATCACGGCCCGCGCGGGTACTTCACCGCTGACGAGGAGGCGATCGGCGCGGGCGATGATCTGTTCGTTGCTGTCGACGACATCGGAATCGGTCGCCCGACGTTGACGGGCCACTTCGTCGCGACGCTCGGCACTGTCGGCGAATCGTCGGGCTGCGGCGTTCACCTGGTCACACCGCGCGGTCGTCCGTATTTCGCTGTCGATTTCCATGAGGTCACCTCGCCGGAGAATTGTGGATGGTGTTCTCAGCGTGGTCGCGTTTCCTGCGCGGGTCGCGAGTAACGGACCACTCGAATTCCGTCGACCGAAGTCGCGCGTTCGCCGGCGCGAAACGGATCACCGGGTGAGGTCGCCCCAGATCAACGCGGCGAGCTGGTCGCGATCGGCGGCGTCGAGTTTGGTGCAGGCCCGGTAGATATGTCCTTCGACGGTGCGGACCGAGACGCACAGCCGCTCGGCGATCTCGCGGTTGGACAGTCCGCGCGCGATGAGGGCGGTGATCTCCCGTTCGCGGTCGGTGATCGGCAGCGGGTGGGCGGCGGCCTGGATGGCGGGTGTGGTCGCGCCGTCGCACCGGGCGGCGTGGTCGAGCGCGCGGGCGGCGGCCTGGGCGCTGAGTCGGCGCCTGCCCGCGTGGTCGTGGATCGGCACGGCCTGCGCCGCGGCGTCGGCGGCCGACAGCAGTAGTCCGATGTTCTCGAACTCGACGCTGACCGCCGCGAGCGCCTGGGTGTCGGAACGTTCGAAAGCGGCGGCGTGCCGGGCATAGATCGCCACCACCGGCCCCTGCGCGCGACCGACGAGTGCGGCCAGCCGTCGGGCCACCGTTCGGTCGCCGAATCGGGTGGCGTGGTGCAGCGCCTCGGCTTCCAACGCGTACTGCCCTGAGCTGTGGGCGATATCGGCGGCTTTGCGGGCGAGTTCGACCGCGCAGTGCTGACTTCCGGAACTCGCCGCGAGCCAGGCACGCGCGATCATGCGTTGCGGTTCGTGCAGGGCCAGCTGCGGTCCGGTGTGTTCGTCGGCCTCGGCCAGGACACGTTCGCCCTCGACGGCGTCGCCGAGGGCGGCGTAGGCGCGGACGAGAAGCAACTGCGCGGGCAGCTTCCAGGGCAGCGCGGATTCGGCGTTCAGCGCGGCGAGCGCCTGTTCGAACGAGGTGATCGCCTCGCGGAATCGGCCCCGGTAGGTGGCGACCGCACTGCACCCGATCTTGGCGATCGCCCAGCCCAGAAACTGTGCGCAGGAGGAGAATTCACTGTATTCGGCGGCCCGCTGCTCGGCGAGGTCGAGGTCGCCGACGAGGGTCAGTGCCATCACGTCGCCGTAGCGGACCATATCCCGGATCATGCCGTCGGTGGTCTTCTGCTGGGTCCGGCTCCTGGCCGCGATCGGCGCGAAATCGCCGCCGCGCCCGGCGATCGGCATCGACAGACCGAGGGCGAACGCGGCCCAGTCGATCGCCTGTTTCGGGGGACTCGGCTCGGCCAGTACACGTTCGGCGGCTTCGATCCCTGCGGTGATCTTGTTCTCGTGGACCGCGACGGCCGCGTTCGCCGCGGCGATGACCAGACGCAGCGCGGGATGCTCGACGCGATCGCCGAGCAGGGCCATGATCTCGTGGCCGCGTGCGACATCGCCCATACTCCAGAACAGCAGGCTCGCCCGGGGAATACCCCACTGGACGAGTTCCAGTTGATCGAGGCGGTCGGGGTCGAAATCGGCCAGGATGTCGTCGGCTTCCTGGGGACGGCCCTGCCAGAGCACGGCGCGGCAGAGCACTTCGGCCGCGGACAGCCCACCGCCGCGCTCGAACGCGGCCCGCGCCAGGCGTTCGCCCAGAGGCAGATTCGACAGGGCGACAGCGTCTTTGGCGGCGGTGATCAACAGGTCGTTGTCGATGGCCTGGCCGCTGTCCACGCACAATTGAGCGAGTCTGATGCGGTGCGAGGCGGTGCTCAGATCCTGGTCGCGCAGCATCTCCACGATCCGGCCGCGCCGCTTGCGGGCCGCCGCGGTGCCGATCCGGCGGCGCACCACGTCACCGAGCAGTGGATGACTGAAGCAGGCGCTGACGGAGCGGCCGTCGCTGCTGGTGCGAATCAGGCCGGAGATCTCGGCGGCATCCACCGCGTCCTCGCCGACGAGATCGGCGAGGACGTCGATGTCGAGCGGCTCGTAGAGGGCCAGCATCTTCAATGTGTCCATGACCGGTTCGCCGAACCGGGCCAGCCTGCACTCGAGCAGCGAGACCAGTCCCGAAGGCACCGCGGTCGGGCCGCGTAGTTGCCACACCCCGTCGACTTCGGTCAGGGTGCCCGCCTCGACGGCGCCCTCGACCATATTCCGCAGGAACAGGGGGTTCCCGACCGACGACTCCCACATGACGTCGGCGCTGAGCCCTTCCAGCGTGCCGTCCAGGACCGTTTCGACGAGCGCGACGCACTGCTGTTTGGTCAACGGTCGCAGTTCGACGCGTTCGAGATAGCCGTCCTTCCACAGGCAGGTGACCGCGTCGGGGACCGGTTCGCCGGTGCGGACCGTGGCCACGATGGGGGCGGCGCGGTCGACGGCGATCTGGTGCAGCAGCGTCGCGGAGAGTTTGTCGAGCAGATACGCGTCATCGACACCGATCACGGTGCGGGGTTCGGCGAGCAGGTTCTCCCTGGCCGAGCCGAGGAGCGCGATGGGATCGCGGGAGGCGGTCGGAGCGATCCACGGGGCGAATACGCCGAGCGGAATCGCCTGGGACGACTCGGTACAGGCCACCCACCGCACCGGAGCGTCCAAGGTCGAGGTCACGAGTTTGGACAGGGTGGTCTTGCCGATCCCGGCGGCGCCGACGAGTACGGCACCGCCGCCCTCGCTGTTCGTCAACGCGGTGCGAACGGCTCGGTATTCGGCGGGGCGATCAAGGAGCTGCCAGCGGTCCCCCATGAGTAGTAATTCTAGTTCCCGCGCGCCCACTCCGGGATGGGTTTTCGCAGGTAAACGCCCTACGGCGGCGTCTGCCCCAACCACCGCCGCCGGGGACGGCGTCGGGGGCAGGAGCGGCGCGGTGGTCATCGGGGAAGTCGGTCGGCGGTGGGTTCGACGCGGGGGGCGTTGTTGACGTGGTGACGGTAGTTGCTCGACGCCTCGTAGACGCGTTTCTTGAGTCGGTTGATCGATCCCAGCGGCCGGTGGGATTCCAGCCCGCGCCAGGAATTGAAGGACAGCACGTCGTCGCCGAAAGCTCGCCGCTCGGGCGTGTAGGGGTCCTGGCGGCCGAAGCGGATGGTCGCCACCGGGCGGTGCGGTGAACCGGCTTCCGGCCACGCGACGGTGGCGTCCTCGATCGGCATCGTCTCGGGATCGGTGCACAACTGCACGCGCAACTCGTATTCGGCGCTGTGCTCGGCGAAGAAGTCGACTATCATGTCCTGGTGGGCATTGATGCCCGCGTCGTGGCCGACCGGTGTGCCCGCGAGCGCGCTCACCTCCGGTGAGACCGGGGTGTAGAGGATTTTCGCGACGTGGTCGCCGTAGCGCAGGGGCGCCGAGGAGTAGAAGGTCTCGCCCAGGATGTGGGTGTTGGGTCGGATGAATACGCCCAGGTTGGGCGGGACCGGGCGTCCGATGCGTCGCAGCACGTGCGCGTCGAGCGCGGACAGGACGGTGCTGCCCGTTTGCAGGACGGCGTCGGGCAGCCGGGCCAGCACCCACGCGGTCGGCATTCCCCGGGTGAGGTAGGCGTGGGCGTCGGCGAAGAGGAATTCACGGTGGGTGACCATGATGAAGTCCTGGGTGCTCGCGCTGTCGTCGGGCAGTATGCGCGGGCCGTCCACGCCGATGACCTTGATTCCCAGCCCCCGCACGCCGCGCAGCTGATCGCTGCGGATCACACCCGAGGTACTGGACAGCCTGGCGACGACCGGATAGGTGGCGGGGGCGGCGAACAGCCCCTGGGCGAGTTCGGACGACAGGTTCGCGTGGACGGTGAGTTCGCCGCGCAGGATGCCGTGACTTTTCGCGTGCGCGTCACGCAGGCCGTGTTTGTATGTGCGGTAGGCCTTTTCGAGATTCGATCGCAGTACCGTGATGATCTTGTCGATATCGTCTTCTTCGTCGGGACGTGGGTGTTCGAGGTCGTCGCGGTAGCGCAGGTAGGCCTGCTCGGTCGTGTGCGGTGCAACGAGATCGGTCATCGTGGTCGCTTCCTTTCCTACTCCCGCCGAGAGGCGGTGCTGTGTCGCGGAGCTGTGCTGTGTCGCGAGGCTGTGCCGTGTCGGGGAGCGACGCTCCGCCACGGAGCGAACGGGTTGGCGACGCCCGCGAGAGCGGGCGCCAAGGTGGGGAAATGACGCAGCAGCACGCTGCGCATGGAGTTGTCACGGACCCAGGCCATACCGGCCTCGGTGTAAACCTCGGGACGGAAGTCGGTGGTGAAGAACCGGTCGGCCGACAGTCGGCGCGACGCCATGAGCACGAACACCCGGAACGCGGTATCGCTGAAACCGAATCCGGGCGGTTTGGGTTCGGCGTAGAGCCCGACCATGAGATCGACGTCCTCCACGTCGCGGTAGACCTGCGCGAGTTCGCGCGCCCACACCGGGTTGTCGGTCAACTTCTCGAAGGAGGCGGCCGGTGCCAGGCGCATCTGTCGGCGGAACTCGTTGTAGCGCGGCACTCCTCGTTCCCGCACGCGCAGGATGTCGACGGTCGCCAGATCCATCACCGGATGGCCGGGGCGTTCGAGTTTCTGGAGATGGATCGGATAGTTGTGCAGGGTCAGCGCGCCGGGATTGGCGCGACCGAACGAATAGAGCAGGGCGTCCATCGAGGTCTCGGCCAGGCGTTCCCGGATGTGAGCGATCCCCAGATCGGGCAGGGTGTGCTCGGCGACGACACTGTCGTCGGCGAGACTGCGGACCACGAAATCGTCGGGGATGAGCGGATGCATCCGGTACACGGCGACGAATTCCTCGGTCAGCGAATACGGAACGCCGTGGTCCTCGACAGTGGACCCGGGTATGCCGCACAGGACTTCGTTGCCGCTGATCCGCCCGAACCGGCGCGCGATCCGCTCCCCCAGCACACCGAACCAGTTGGCGCGCATGGCGGCGACGGTGGTGGGATGGGCGATGATCGCGGGCGTCCAGTCGATGGTGTGGATCTTGGCGAGCAATGCCGAATTCACCAGGCGGGCGGTGTCGTAGAGCCGGTCGTCGTCCATATCCGGGTAGCGGCGGGCGAGCCGCTCGCAGATCGCGTTGTGCTCGCGCATGAACAACGAATGCAGCAGCGCGAGACCGACCCAGGCGTTGGCCGCCGTACTGGACAGATCCATCAGGCCCTCGACATCCAGCGGCGGCAGCCCCAGCTCGTCGACCTCGAGTCGGCCCCGCTTTCCCGTCCGCAGCGCCTCGGCGAATTTCGGTGTGCTGCCGTAGATCTGGGAGGCGTCCCACCAGTGGGATTCGCGCGTCGCATAGGTCGGTGGGCCGCCCGGCTCGGGGCTGGACAGGGTGGGGGTGCGCAGGATCGTCATCGGCGGGTCCGGCCACGGATCCCGATCGGCCACCGGCACGCGCCACGGTTCGGTGTCGGTGTCCCCGTGACTGACCCAGTCGTGAACCTCGAATTGGATCCAGGCCGCCGCCAACAGATTCAAGGTCGTGGCGGGCTGGAACTGTCCACGGGTCAACAGCTCCCGACTGATCCGGCGCGGATTGGGTTCCAATATCCGGTCGGAATCCTCCGGGTAGGTGTGTTCCAGGGCGACGTTGCGCCCGAACCGGCAACCGACCGAGCCCGCGCGCGGATCGGTGAGACTGTTGTAGGTGCCGTCGATGGTTCGCGCCCGCGGGTTCGTGCTCCCGGGAGGCTCGTCCGGCGACAGCGGTCCGTCCGGATGCGGTCCGGTGTCGAAGAGATTGTCCGCGCGCAGTCGGCTGCGCAGACCGACGAGGACGGCCAAACCCGCCGGGGTCGGCAGTCGGAACCAGCCGATCCCGCGATCGATCGCCTCGGCGGCGGCGACCAGCACGCGGGCGACGGGCGACGGGCGGCGTGGTGGTGGCCGCGGGGTGGTCACGCGCGGCGGATGCGTCGATTCTGTGCTGACCATGAAGGACCTCCGGGTGGCTGGCACGGGCTCTGACGTGCCCGAAATCGAATCGGCTCCCAGTCTTCGACGTGGTGCCGTGCCCGTCACGAGTAGTCGGCTACTCCACACCCCGATCGTCGCGGCGGAGTCGTGGACTGCTCGAGGTCGACGCACTCCCCCGAGCCACCCGTCCGGTCCGAGCAGTCGAGCGGTCACGGCCGGTATCGCCGGGGTCGGACGATGGCGAGGAGTGCCGATCCGAGTAATCGGGTAGCGCGGTACGCGCGCCGAACCCGCCCGATCCGGACAACGCTGTCTTCGACGGCGCTGCGGGGGTGCAACGCGGGAAAGGTGCTCGGGTGATCAATCCGATCGACATCGAGGTCGACCTCGACGGTGACGTCGCGGCCGCGTTGACCCGACTGGAGACCACGGGTCGTCCCTCGATCGACCGCCGCGTCTGGTTCGCCGAACCTCGGCCCCACGGTGGTGCGACGTCGACTCTGCTGTCGAACGGGATCATCATCCGGTTGCGGAGCGGACCGAGCGACGACCTCACCGTCACGCTGTGCCCCTGCCTACCCGAGCAACTACTCGGCAGTTGGAGCGCGTCCTTCACCGACGTCGCGCTGCGATATCGCGTCGACGAGAACTGGAACGGCGAACGTCGTGAACTGTCGGCCTCCGTGGTCAGCGAGCGACCGGCCGGAGCGCTACACGACGCCACCGTGCTCGGCACCGACGTCACCACGGACCTCGCCCCCGCACAGCGCCGATTCCTGGTCAGTTGCACACCACCCGGCGTCGCGATCGACCGCCTCCTCGCCATGGGACCGATCGCGTCCACACAATGGAGCAACCTGCGCGTGGGGGATCTGGCGGTCGACGCCCAACGATGGCGGATCGCCGACCTCGATCTGCTCGAACTGTCGGTACGAGTCACTCCGGAACACGGTGAGTCGTACACCGCGTTGCGAGCCCGCGCGCTGGACCGGCAACGCGGGTTCGAGGACGCGGTCCGTCGCTTCGGTCTGCGCATCGCGACCGGTGCCCCCGGAACCGAGCGGGTGATCGCCGCCGCGCGATCGGTTCGCCGATGATCCCCGGCGGACGCCGAAACCTCCGACCAGGACCGTCGCGCCGCGTCCGACCGCGTCGGCGACCGAGTGCCTCGCCCGACACCCTGCTATCGAACCCCGACCAGCCTCGGCGAAGGCGTCAGGTTGAGTCTGCTGACGGCATCTCGCACGTCGGCGGGTCCGAGCGCATAGGCACCGCCGTCAATCCTCGCGATGGAAATGGCCCGGCCACCGGTCGTAGGGAATTCGGGTGATATCGAGGACTTCCCCGATCGTCGCCCATTCGTTGTGGCCGAGCCGGGACAGCGGACGCAGCCGTTCGATCGCGGGCAGACTGTTGCCACGCGTATCGGTCTCGAAAACATCCGAATCGATCGCGGCGTGCGATACCCGGCCGATGACCACGGTCGAATCACCGAGTTCGAGCGCGTGCTCGAGCCTGCATTCCAAGGCGACCGGCGACTGGGCGACACGCGGCGGCGCCACGGTCGCACTCGGCTCCGGGGTGAGCCCGACCTCGGCGAATTCCGACACCTCGGCCGGGAAGTTCGTCCCGGTGGCATTCACCCGCTCGAACATCGATTCGCTCGCCAGGCAGACCACGAACTCCCCGGTCTCCAGCACATTGCGCAACGAGTCCTTCTTACCTACCGAGGTGAACTGCACCATCGGCGGCTGCACGCACGAGACCGTGAAGAACGAATGCGGGGCCAGATTGTCGACACCCGCCGCCGAGCGGGTCGACACCCACGCGATCGGTCTGGGGACCACGACGCTGGTCAGGATCTTGTAGAAGCTGCCGTGTCCCAATTCGTCCGGATCGATATCCGTGCGCATGCAGATTCCTTTCCGGCTGCCGCCGAATACGAGCGTTCGGTCGCCAGCCCCATCTTCGCATCGGCTGCGGCAGGGCCGGTCCCCGCATGAGCGAGCGGTGTCATACGGCGTGCCGGGCCCGAAGCGCTCGATGTGGGCGCGTTCGACCGCAGTGCTGTACCTCCCCGTGCCGCCGGAGTTCGGATTGTCGACCGAAACCACGCTGTCGGGACCGCCCGCCCACCGCTCGGCCCCTCCGAGCCTACGAGCACCTCGATCGTTCGGTCGGCGTCGTGCACACGTGCGAGGTTGTTCAGCGCGGCCGCCGTCTGCACGACCAAGCGTCATGCCGTCGGCTACCGCACGGCCTCCGTCAGAGACTCCGATCGCCGATCATTTGCCAGCTCGAGCGCTTCCATTGAGCTCTCTTTCCCTATTATGGCGAAATCGACAGTCGTACAAGGCATCATATGGCGAGGCGACGACTCCTGTCGGGGGGAGGCGGCTACGTGCCGTCCGTTCGCTCAACCATCGAACCTGAACTCGGGAAGCTTCTCCGGTCGGCGTCGACGGACCGGACGCCGTGAATTCCGTTTCGGTCAAACCGAACGATTCCCGCTCCCATGCCGCCTGTCATATGCTCTCTTCAAATTCGCGCCAGCGGACTTCGCGACGCGCTGCGCCTGCTGCCCGCGTTCCGACGCAACGGCCTGCCGAGCAGTACTCGCGGTCCGACGGCCGACGTCTTGGCCGATTTCACGCAGCTGCCGCAATTGTTCTGGATCGCCCATCCGCTGCGTCACTCCTTGCATGTGACCGAACCCATTCTGCGCGTGCATGATTCCACGTGCCATGACCTCGTTCTCCCTGGCCGTCTCCCACGACTTCCGGTACAGCCCGGCGCGCACCACCACGGTCGCGGCGATACGATCGGCCAGGGATCGTCGGCTCGAACCGGCCAGCAATGCCGCATCAACCACCAGGACCGCGATCGCAACCAGCCACAACAGGAACGACAGCATGAACCGGCCTGCCAACAGCGCGATACAGGCACACGAATACACGCCGATATCGATTGTCGTGCCACCCAGCGCGCGCTTGGCGGCCTGCCAGCGGCCGAGGCCATCGCGATCTCCCTTGCGAGCTCGAACTCGCAGGTCGAGTATCACCCGCCCGACCAGGAAGGCCGCGCATGATCCGGCTACTGCTCGCCGACGATCAGGCGCTCGTGCGCGGCGCCCTCGCCGCGCTGCTGGGACTGGAATCGGATCTCGACGTCGTCGCCGAGGTCGGTCGAGGTGACGAAGTCCTCGACGCCGTCGCGCGCACCACGCCGGATGTGGTGCTGCTCGATGTGGAAATGCCCGGGCTGGACGGGATCACGGTCGCGGCGGCGTTGCACGAGCGATACCCCGATGTGCGCATTCTCATGGTCACGACCTTCGGCCGCCCGGGCTATCTCCGTCGCGCGATCGACGCTGGCGCGAGCGGATTCGTGGTCAAGGACACCCCCGCCAGGGAGCTCGCCGACGCGGTCCGCCGCGTTCACATGGGACTGCGCGTCGTCGATCCGGCACTGGCCACCGAGACGCTGACCGCGGGCACCTCTCCGCTCACCGCCCGCGAACGCGAAGTGCTCGCCGCGGCCGCCGACGGAGCCACCGCGGCCACCATCGCCAAACGCCTGCATCTGTCCGAAGGCACGGTCCGCAATCATCTGTCGTCCGTGATCGGCAAGACCGCCACCAGTACCCGCGCCGAAGCCGTGCGCGCGGCCGAACGCCTCGGCTGGCTGTGACGGTCCTCCCGCGGCGGTCAGCAACTGTAGGCGTAGCTGGTGCCCGCGGTGGTGGCGACACCGGTGCGGACATCGAGGACGACGATGGTCGCGGTCTCGTCGCGCTTCAGCTCGCAGCGGACCTGGGCCAGAGCGGTGTTCTCCCTGGGCAATTCCCCTTTGCCGTCGGCGGTTCTGGTGCCGAGCGGACGCACCGCGGTGCCGTTGACACCCGCGGCGTAGAACTCGACCCGACCACCTGGGGTGAGCCCCTTACCGCCGTCGAGGTAGATCCGGCCGCCGCCCGCGATCAGGTCGGAGCGAGTGGCGACCTTGCCCGCGGGGAGCTGGGTCGCGTCGGCGAGATGTGAAGCACCCTCGGAGTTCTGCGTGACCGCGCGGTCACGCCGCGACGGGTCGACACAGACGTGGTCGGTGGGCCGCGCCTCACGCCAGACGAAACCCGGCAGGCAGGTGTCGGGGCCGTAGGCGCCGCCGGTCGGGCTGCGGCGCGCCGACGCCTGACCGTTCTCGGCACGAGCGATGTCACGATCGCCCGGGCCGACACAGACCGTGTCGCCGTCGAACGCTTCACGCCAGACGAAATTCTGGGCACAGGTGTAGGGACCGTAGGCCAGAACGGGCGCGGCGGAAGCGAGGCCCGGCAGCACCAGGCTCGTGCCGAGCACCGCGGCGACGCCGAGCGTCACGGGCAGCGAACGTCGCGGACGGAGAGCGGAAATGGTGAACATCGTGGGTCCTTTTCGGGTGTGAGGTGCCGCCGCAGCGGCCGTGTCATCACTGTGCGGGCGAGGACCAACGACGTTCCAAGCACTCGCCGACACCGCAGGCAGACGGCGTCGCGGACGGCCCGATTCCCCGTCGACGCCGCGAGCGCCCCACACTGTCGGGCGATCCGGAGTACGTACGGCAACGAAGATCAAGGGAACCAACGGCCGCGAAACCCAGGAGGATTGCCCGTGCGTTTGTCCAGGTCACTGCTGACCAGTTCCGCCGTCACCATCGGATCGGTCTGCACCGCTTTCCTACTCGCCGCGCCGACGACGGCGGCCCCCGAACCGAGCGAATTCCGGATCATCACGGGAAAGACGACCCTGGCGGTGAATCCCGACCTCGGCCTGGACAGCATCGCCCGGTTCCGGGTCGTCGGCGACACCATCGAGATCGCGGACCGCGAGATCACCTCCGGCACGATCGACCTCACCGGCCAGGCCAAACTCACTCACGGCGACAAGACCGCCACCGTCTCCGACCTGTCGCTCGCCGTCGACACCGGCAAGGTCGAAGCGAAGATCAACGGCAAGCAGGTGGAACTCGGCTCGATCGACACCGGCATCCTGCATCTACGCAAGGACCCGGGCGAGAACGTAGTCCACCTCGTCATCGGCGCCCCCGGTGACAACATCCTCGAACTCGGCCGGACCGCCGTGAACAGTCTCAACACCCTCCTCGGCACCGACACGATCGGCGAGGGCGACGAACTCTTCACCGGCACCATCGATGTGAGCCTGCCCGCCGATCCACACCTCGCGCAGCAGTTGAACGCGGACGTCGATGCTCTCGTGGAGGCGAGCGTCGATGCCGATACCGCACTCGACACCCCGATCGACCTCGGCCTCGAACCGCAGAACTCACCCGAATAGGGATAGCGGCCGACGTCCGAGTCGATGAACCGGTGCCGTCTGACGGTGGGCCGAGCAGCCACGGCGGTGTGCCGATCGCCCGCACGGTGGTGACCGATCGCGCGAATCGTGAGGTCGCGCAGCGACGTTCCCGCCACGCCATCGCATAGTCCACAAGCACGTCGTCGGGGGCGGCGCCGAGGAAAGTGGTCTCCGATCCGGCGATAGCCTCCAGTTGACGGCGCAGGCTGCCGGTTCGGCGATGTGCCCGTGCGCATCCGGTCCCGACCCACCGAGCCGGGACCAGCCGCGGTTCCGCTACGAGATTTCGGAGATCCCGGAGCAGGTGACCTGTTGGGGCACCAATCCGGAGTTGCGGACCACGAAATCGGTCCGGATCGTACCGGCGCCGGTGGGTGGGTCGAAATGGATGGTGCTGCCGTTGCCGATCACGAAACCAACTGAGCCGCTTCCGGTTTCCGACCCCGACGCACCGGTGGTCAGGTTCGTCCAGTTGAGCGTGACTTCCGTTCCGTACCCACCCCAGATGCTGCCACCCGCATGGATCGTGAAATACGGGGTGCCCTTGTACTGCGCCCCGACCACCTGACCGGAGTAGGGAAAGTCGACGATATCGGGGCTCACACCCTGCACACGGTGACGATCCAGCTATCGCCCTCGGCAGCCGAGGCCGTGCCGGTACTCGACCATGCGACGGTCGTCAGCGCGGCGGCGGCCACAGCCAACCCGGCGGCCTCGAACCCGTTCACAGATTTCTTTTGCGACGACATATTCGGTACTCGCCTCTCATGGGATCGACGGACTCGGCGACACTACAGAGACCGACCCCGTGCCCCTATTTCGAAGGGCCGCAATTACTTCGGCATCCGGTGGTTGCCACCAGCACCGCGATATTCCGAGGGCCGGTGGAACCCGTCGGCCCGGAGATTCACAAACTGGATCTGCTGCGCCGAGTACGCCGCTTCATTACCGCTTCTCCGAGTTGCGATCTCCCACCGCCGTGCGCGTATCGAGCGACAAGGGTCCGTCGGTGAGCGGTCGTAGCATGAGTTATGGCTGTCGCGCCGGGGGTGGGTGCGGTGGTGGATTCGCTCGGTTCGATCGCCTGTCGGGCTGCTGCCGCTGCGCTTCGGAAATAGGCTCCACCATCGCATTGGTGTCGATTGCCGTAGACCAGAAGGACGCACGTGATGATCGAACGAACGCGGTGGGCGATGACAGTGGTGGAAACGGCCTCGTCACGGACCGTCGCGGGTATCACCGCATGGGCGCTCCCGCCCCTGGCGGGTGAATGGCAAACCCCTCCCGATGCTGGTCGAAAAGGGTTTGCCCCTGTCCGCGCTGACAGGATTCGAACATGCCACCACCTGACACAGGCACCGGAAAAATGCTGCGCCACAACAGAAAGAGCCATGTCGGCAGCAGCTACCTGCACAACGCCTTCGAAGACCACTTACGCCTGGCCTACAGCGAAACTCGACCACCCCGATCGCGCCGAGAATCTGGCCGCACCATGACCGACCCGCAGGAACAAGACCCGGGCGCTTCGTGGGTAGCCGCCGCGGTCGCCGACCGCGGCGAGCGGCAGCCGGTATAGCTCCATCGAACGCACACTGGAAGTCCCGGCCTGGTGACCGCGTACCCGCCGCGGGGCGGACTCGCCACGAGTCGATGATCCGATGGCCGAAGCCGGGGACGAGCAGCGCGCTGTCCCCGGCGCGGTCGAATCCGGATCAAGCGTTATCTCCCGAGTACCTGTGCTTGATCTCGAAGTGGAAGCGGTCGCTGCCGAAGGGTTCCGGCGTGACCACCGGTACAGCGGCATCACCGCGCACGATGCGCAGCTGCCGGAACTCGGAATTGGTCCGATCGAGCGCCGCTACCACGCGTTCGGTCAGCAGCTCGATGAAACCCGGGGTGGCCAGCACCTTCTCGCGCGGTTCGACCCTCAGGTCGAGGCACTGCGCGAACGCTTCGTCTGTCCGGGTCGACAGCACGAACTTGCCCGTGACCGCGGCGCTGATCTCGGGTTCCTCCAGTGCGGCGGCGATGCTCTCGGGAAAGATCTTCACCGCGTAGAAGCTGGTCGCGACATCCGATCGGCGACGAAGGACCAGGAAGGCCGCTTCCGGCGTTGTCGTCGCGATCGGCAGGCAATAGCCGTGCCGCTTCAACACCGCGGCCACGTGGTCGTCGGGGTTTCGTGTCCCATCACCCCCGCGTCCGCGGTGCCGTAGATCAAGCAGTAGCCGCCAGGTCCTCGATCGTCAAAGTCGAAGCTCCTCGGGCGCTTTGTGTCATAGCCCCACGCGCCTCGATGGCAGAGATCAGCGTGGCGTCGCCGGCTCTGTTCTCGGAACACCTGGTTGCGCTTCGACCAGGACGAGGTGGCTGCCGGGCGGGGTGGTGATGGCGGCGGTGACCGCGGCTCCGGACTCGACGACCAACGAGCCGGAGACCTCATGGCCGGAGGTGTCGGCCAGGCGGACCTACCAACTGAGGTTGCGACGGCTCGCGGTGCAGTCAGGCGAGACTGCGTCGATATATTACGAGGGCGAGTAACGTACGCGCACGAGTTCGATCGCCGCCCGTGCGGCCTGCTCGAACGGGTTTATCGAGCCCGCGGCACGGCAGGTGACGTGCACTCCTTCCAACAGGCCGATGAGCATCGCGGCCAGACTCTCCGCCGAACCGGGATCCGGGACGCCCGCGGCGATCAGCCGCTCCGCCAACGCCGTAGTCCAGGAATCGAACGCCCGAGCCGCGATCTCGCGCAACTGCTCGTCCTCCGGGGACACGGTCAGCGCCGCGACCGCGCATCCACCACCGGCGGCGGATGCCTGCACGACCGGACGCACCGTCGCCAGAAAGTTCTCCACCACCGCGACGGGACTGTCACCGGGCACCTCGGCCAGCACCGCCCGCACATCGGCGCCGTTACGCAGGGCCGCCTCGGCGACGAGCTCCTTCTTGCCACCGGGGAAATGGTGATAGATCGCCCCGCGCGCAGCACCGGCGGTGGACAGGATCTCGGTGAACGACATCCCGGCTACGCCGCGCTGTTGCAATGCCGCAACAGCGGCATCGATCATCCGTGATCGGGTATCGACGGACACGAAAACCTCCCGAAGCTTGACTAGTACGGCCATCCTACTGCACACTTCCTCTCGCTAGTACGTACGTACTAGCGAGAGACTGTAGGAGGACACCCATGCCCATCACCGTCACCGCCCCACTCGGCGTGCTCACCGAACACGGCGAACACGAAATCCTGCCCCGACTGACCGCCGCACTCGTCGAGGTCAGTGGCGCCACCGGCAACGTGGCCTTCACCTCGATCGTGGGCGGCACCGTCCACCTCCTGGATCCCGAACACGTCTACGCCGGAGGAATCAACCGACCGGTGGTGATGGTCGAGTTGAAACTGCCCAACATCGGACTGCCCGACATCGCAACCCGAGCCGCGTTCATCGCCGCCGCCACCGACATCGTCGACGTCCTCACCGTCACCGGCCACCAACGGGCCGACACCTGGGTCAACATCCTCAACGCACCCGACGGCGCATGGGGAATCGCAGGCGTCGCCTACACCGATGAAGCCCTCATCGCCGCGATCACCGCCGATACCCACTGACAGACCCGAGGTGGCCCCGACCCGAGGTCGGGGCCACCGATGCGCACCCTCGAAGCAAGGACCAGCCAGATGCCTCACTCCACAGCACGCGCGGTCGCCTTCCTCGTCGCCAACGACGGCGTCGAAGACAGAGAACTCGTCCACCCCTGGCAGGCCGTCGCGGCCGCGGGATTCCACCCGGTGCTGCTCGCCCCGACCACCGGACACGTCCATACCTACCGTCATCTCGATCGAGTCGGCCGCCACCCGGTGCATCTGACGATCGCCGACGCCCGAGCCGCCGACTACACCGCGGTCGTCCTACCCGGCGGCGTCGCCAATCCCGACATCCTGCGTCTGAATTCGAAGGCACACCGGTTCCTACGCGAAGCCGACGCGAGCGGCACACCGATCGCCGCCATCTGCCACGCCCCCTGGACACTGATCGACGCCGACCTGGTCGCAGGCCGCACACTCGCCGCCTGGCCCAGCCTCGCCACCGACCTCACCAACGCGGGCGCCACCTGGACCCCCGACCGCACCCACATCGACAAAACCCTCATCACCGCCCAAAGCGACCAGGACGTCGAAGAATTCACCACCCTCCTGCTCAACGCACTGGGCAGGCCCGCGTGACAACACACGATCTCTGCTGGATCGACCTCGGCGTCATCGACACCGACCGCGCGGCCGACTTCTACCAGCAACTACTCGGCTGGTCCATCGATGATCCCGACGACACCGGTTACCGCATCGCCTCACTCCACGACGAGCCCATCGCCGCCTTGGGGCGAGCGGAAGACGACGGCGCACCGTACTGGACCATCTACGTCACAACTCTCGACATCCATGCCATCACCCGAACCGCCCAGTCCGCGGGTGCGACGATCCTCGTCCCGCCCACCGTCGCGGGCGAGGCCGGAATCGGAGCCGTGGCCAGAAGTCCTCAGGGGATCCCGTTCTCGATGTGGCAACCTCGACAACACCGAGGCACAAGGATCGATGCCCACCTGTTCGTCGACGACACGCAGGGATCCCGGGCATTCCTGCACGCCGTACTGGATTGGCGACTGCGGACCGACGGCACCATCACCACGAACGGACAATCCATCGCCACGTGGTCCCCCGTCGCTACGCCCGTGCGCCCCTCACCATGGCTGATCCGATTCCCGGTCGCCGACCCGACGACAACCCGCGAGCATGCCGAACGACTCGGCGCCACACCCGACACCGACGTCATCGGAGCACTCACCGACCCCTGCGGCGCCCGCTTCACCCTCACCCAGCAGGCAAACACATCCTGTGCCACCTCACAGGGGGCAACACACCAGCAGACAGGGGTGCGCGGTCCTTCGAACAACCCTCGAGAATGATCACGATGCAACCATCGCTGCCATCCAAATACAGCACTGTCGGCCGCATGCGACCGTCCCCGCAGCACATCGGCACCATCGTGGGCAGTGCTTCGGACACACCTCCCGAATGGCCGACCTGTCGATCCATAGTGCGAAAACCGCTGTGCGCATTGGTATCTCGACAAGGTCTCCGGACTCGATGACCAACGAGCCGGAGACCTCATGGCCAGGGTGTCGCTCAGGCGGACCTACCGACCGATCCGTGGAAGGGCGCAGCGAGAACCGTGCCTATATCTGCGCTGATCCTGCCCGGGGGTAGCGAACTCGGGCGTCAAGCATCGACGGTGTTGGTGACCGGGGCCCATTCGTCGAGGTCGACGATGCGCGCGGCGAGCGCCGCGCGCATATTGTCGGCACCGGCGACCCCCAGGGCGAGTCGTCGGGGCGGATTGTCACTGGCCACGGCTGCACGGATACCGGCCACCACCCGATCGACGTCGGAGAACGCCGACGTCGGCAACGCCTGGATCGCCTGCTGCACAGCGCGAACCGTCTGGTCGTAGTCGACATGCGTCGTCGCGGCGGCGTCGAGGTTGCCCAGGAAGGGAGTCGCGGTAAGTCCCGGTTGAACGAGAGTCACACGGATGCCCAACGGGGCCACCTCGGCTACCAGCGCGTCCGAAAGCCCTTCGACCGCGTACTTCGTCGCCGCGAGCAGGCCCACGCCGGGATCTGCGGTCTGGCCATAGTAGGACGAGCCCTGCAGAATATGACCCGACCGCTGGCCTCGCAGAACAGGCAACGTCGCACGCAGCACGTTGAGCACACCGAAGACATTGGTGTCGAAGATCGCCCGCGCTCGAGCGTCGTCCACCTCCTCTACCGCGCCGAACAGTCCATACCCCGCATTGTTCGCCACGACGTCGATGCGGCCGAAGCGCGCGACCGTCCGCTCGACCGCGTTCAGTACCGCCGTCTCGTCGCGCACATCCGCGTCGATTGTCAGTAAACGATCGGATTCGCCCAGATCGCCGAGGGGGCTTGTGTCTCGGGCGAGCGCCACTACCACCTCACCCGCTTCGAGTGCTTGGCGCACGAGTTCGCGCCCGATTCCGGAGGAAGCTCCGGTGATGAACCATACGGGAACAGTGTTAGCTGAAATCGTCATGTTGTGAGCGTAATCAGTTAGATCACAACAAATCAAGCTGGAGTCCAGATAAAGTTGCCATCGAATCAGATATGGACTCATCGGGCTGTACCGTGTAGGAGTGAACGTGATGCATGGTTCATCGACATGGAGCCGCGACGCGACCGAACTGGTGTTGCAGTTCGTCAACACCCGCGCCGACGGCGCCGGGCGCGTCGAGACCTTCGGCACGGCCGCGGAACTCTCCGACTGGGCGATGACACACAGCCTTCTCGACAGCGGCACGGTGGTGACGGATTCCGACGCGGCGGCCGCACGCGAACTTCGTGACGCTCTGGTGACAGTTCTACTGGCCCACGCCGGCGACAATGACCTCTCCGACGCCCAGATAATCGAGGCAGAGAAACATCTGGCACACACCGGCGTCCGATACCCGCTCGCAACCGTCATCACCGCTGAATCGGCACATCTCATCGCGGGTTCCACGGGTATCCCCGGTGTCTTGGGAACCGTTCTGGCCGCGGTGACCGAGGCGGCGCACAGCGGCGAATGGGCGCGCATCAAGGCATGCTGCAACCCGCCGTGCCACTTCGGCTTCATCGATCGAACCCGTAACCGAGCCGCCCGCTATTGCAGTCCCGGATGCGGCTCACAGGTATCCATGCGCGCCCTTCGTCAACGCCGGAAACAGACCGACTGATCCGGAGTCCGCCCGATACGCCCTTCTTCAGGATGTGCCGCCGATCATAGTGATGGCAGGGTCGTCGCGGTCGCCGAAGCCGACGCGTGTTGGAACTCGAGACGTGAGAGTGACCAGCATCGGAGCAGCCACCGATCATCGCCGGGATTGGGGCCTACGCGGGCGGCACGGATACCACCGGGCTCGCCGCACACGCCGAAATGGGTTCTCGCGCACGCCCGTTGCCGGTTCTGGTGGTAGAGAGCAACACCGATCCCCTCAGCACTGTTCCGCTCGGGCGGATGGCGGTGGGGCAGTGGGTCGGCGCCAACTCCGCGACCCTCGCGATGGCGAGTCATCCTCGACCTCGCGTGCTGCGTCAGGAGGCCGATCCCGGCCGCGGATTCGAACACGGCGCCACGGTCGAGACCTACGATTTCGGTCCGGCGCAGGTGCGGATGCTTGCCCTCGATGACGGCGGTCATCTCCTGGACGGAGACAGTGATGGCGTGACCGAATACGCCGTCGACTTCGTGCTGGGTTATCGACTGAGGTAACCGCGGGTGATCGCCGACCTGTCCACACCGTTCACCCGAAGCGGGGCGTCCCCGGCCCCAGGGCGTGCGCGGGCGTTGAGGGCGGTGGTGGCCTGGTGGGTGGCGCGGCACCGTCTATCGCGAGCGTGGTGCCGGTGACGTAGGCGTTGTCCAGGATGAAGAGATAGGCTGCTGCGGCTTCCTCGGGGGTGCCGACACGCTGCGTGAGCAGTGCGGACGCGGCGTCGTGGAGGAAGGCCTCCGGGTCCGGGACACTCCTGTCCCATAGTTCGGTGCGGATCACGCCGGGCTGGATCACGTTGACGCGCACGGGGGCGAGTTCGACGGCGAGCGCCCGGCCTTCGGTATCGAGCCGGGCCAGATCACGCCACCAACGCCGGACGCGTCACCATCTTCGCCACGCCGATGACGAAATCGACATCGGGGGTGCCTGGACCGAACCCTCCCGCGCCGTGTAGGCGAACGCGCGTGCCGAGGAGATCAGCAGAGCCGGCCACGACGACCGCGACGCCGGGGATATAGGGAGTCTGCGGCGTTCCGTGCGGGTGCGTGCCGGAGACGATGTCGACGTCGACGGGGTGCAGGGCCGCAGCGCCGAGTTGGACGAGAACCTACCCGGGTGCGGGCGTTCCCGGGTGCGGGCTGTCTGCGAGGACCGGTGATCGTCCGATCTCGGCAATGACCGTGCTTCTTATTGCTTGCCGTCGTCGATGGGATCGAGTCGTGCCTGCTGGTGCTTGCTCGTTGCGGCGTGGGTTTCGGCGATGAAGGGGGCCACGATCGACAGCCATGCCGCCGTATCGGAGGCGAAAGGGACGTGACCTGTGTCCATTTCGACCCAGGTCGAATGTGGTATCGCCGTGTGAATGGCCTTACCCCACTGGACTTTGAGGCTCTTGTCGAGCATGCCCCAGGTGATCAGGGTCGGGGCGGTGATGTCGACTGCTCGCGCGCGAAGGTCCTGGCGCGAGTCGTTGAAGCTGGCCCACAGATTCGCGGCGGTGCGCGAACCTTCACGGGTCTGTGAGCGGGCGATCACGCTCTCGACGATCTGTTCGTCGTGGACGCTTCGCGGCGCCATGTAGCGGGGAACGCTGTGACGGAAGCCCATTCGCACCGCCCAAGGTCGGCCTTGCAGGCGGCAAAAGGCCTTGATGAGCGGTGTAGGAGGTACGAATCCCGAGCCCTGCGCGATAACCAGACCGGCGACGCGCTCGGGGTGGGTGAGAGCCAGACTGCAGGCGGCATAACCACCGACAGAGTTGCCGACGACCACGACGCGTTGCAGTCCGAGGGCGAGGACGAACTCCTCGAGGACTTCGCCGTAGAGCACCGCTGTTTCACGCAGAGGCGCGGGCGGTGACGGGGAAGCGCCGTGCCCCGGCCAGTCCAGGGCGATAACCCGGTTGGTCGAGGCCAGAGCGGCCGCCACGGCGTCGTAGTCGGTGCGGTCGTGCAGCGTGGCATGCAACAACACGACCGCGGGTCCGCTGCCGTCATCACTGTAGGACACCGGACCTGTGGACAGTTCGATTGCGGGCATGTCACTCCTTCATTGACCGACCGGTCGGTCACATATACGATAGGAGGTTATTCGGGTTTCTGCAAGGTCGTTGCGCGAGAGAAGATGAGGGCGTCGCTCGGCCCTCGGGCGGTCAGTCCGCATCGAAAGGAGGCATCGTGTCCGTCTCGCCAGTCGGCAACACTCGCCAGGCCGCCAAGGCGCGCACGCGAGCTTTGCTGCTCGATGCCGGATACGCGCTGGCGGAGACGACAGGTCTGGATGGTCTGAGTGTCAACGTGCTCGTCGAGGCCGCGGGAGTCTCCAAGGGGACCTTCTTCCACCACTTCGGCGACCGCGCCACCTACCTCGTCGCGCTGCACCGCAGCTTCCACGACGAGCTCTTCGACAGAGTTCAGCGCGCTGTCACTGCGAGCGCTCCCGGACGCGATCGCCTGGCCATAGTGTCGCGAACCTATCTGGACGGGTGCCTGCGCCACCGAGGTGTGCGGGCCCTCATCCTCGAGGCACGCGCCCTGCTACCGATTCAGGACGAGGTCATCCGACGCAATCAGAGCAACGTCGAGTTCCTCACCCCGGACTTCGTCGCGATGGGCTGGCCGCGCCCCCGTGCCGCGGCGCGCCTGTGGATTGCCGCGAACGCCGAGTGCGCCCTGATAGAACTCGAAGACACCCGAGCCCATCCCGAGGCAAGAGCCGCAGTTCTCGACCTCCTCGGCGGCCCCCGCGGTCACACCGACCAGCACTCGTCGGCACCGCGCTGACATCGACGAACCCTGCTGCCTCCGCCGCCGATTCGTCGACCATGTGCGTCGCACCGGCCGGCGAACGGAATCCACTAGACGCGCACGCCCCGAAGAACCGAGCACACAGGTCGGCACCTCTGGCGGAGGTGGCCGCAGCAGTCCCGACCCGGGACAGGGGGAGTTCCGGGACCTGGTGGATCGTCGACCGGACGCGGCACGGCCACCGAACGTGGCACCGGCGCACCAAGCAGGCTTCGACGGTCCGGATCGGCGTGCAATACACCTCGATCGCCTTCACCGACCGGCTGATCGAAGCCGGGATCGACGCCTCGATCGGCTCGACCGGCGACAGCTACGACAACGCCCTCGCCGAGTCGATCAACGGGCTCTACAAAACCGAACTGATCAAACCCCGAAAACCATGGCGCACAGTCGAACACGTCGAGATCGCCACCCTGGAATGGGTCGACTGGTACAACCACCGCAGACTCTACGAATACTGCGGCGACATCCCACCAGCCGAACTCGAAACCCTCTACTACGCTCAACACGGAACCACAGCCAACCGCTGAGTTCACAAATCAGAAAGTCTCCGGACTCACCGGGGGGATTCAGATAGCCGCACAACAGCACTGATGTCACCGCTCGAATACGGCCGGACTCGCACCACTGCTTCGCGGCTATGGCGGCTGATCGACGACCGCCGCGGGCTCACCGGACGCTCGCGTCCACCAGCGGTAGCCCGACGATGTCGACCAACTCATCGAAAGTCGTGCCGAACGTTTCACGAACGGCCACCTGCGGATCCTCGGTGCGCAGGTCCAGTACGAAAACCGCGAGGTCGGTGTAGACACGACTGACGCAACGCATCCCGGTCAGCGGGTAGGTGCATTCTGCGACCAATTTGGAGTTCCCGGCCCGGTCCAGCAGGTTCATCATCACAAAGGTCTGTTTGGCTCCGATGGCGAGATCCATCGCGCCACCTACCGCGGGGATATCCTCGGGTCGCCCGGTGTGCCAGTTGGCGAGATCGCCCGCCGCCGAGACCTGATAGGCGCCCAGGACGCAGACGTCCAGGTGTCCTCCGCGCATCATCGCGAACGAATCCGCGTGGTGGAAATACGATGCCCCGGACAATTCGGTCACTGGAACTTTACCGGCGTTGATGAGGTCTTGATCGATCTCGTCCGCTCGGGCCTCGGGGCCCATCCCCAGCATGCCGTTCTCGGTATGCAGCGTCACCGCGCTATCCGGTTTCAGGTGGTTGGAGACCTGGGTCGGCAGTCCGATACCAAGGTTCACGTACGCACCGTGCGGTATGTCGCGGGCAACGATCTCGGCGATCTGGATCTTGCTCAGACCACGCCGGGCTTCAGGGTCGATAGCGGTCACCGGGTTGCGCCTGTCTGTGCGGCGACGGCCGAGTTCTCGGCCTCGCGGAGAGATGCCACCCGGACCACGCGGTCGACGTAGATGGCGGGAGTCACCACGTGTTCGGGATCGAGCCCACCCGCCGCGACGATCTCGGCGACCTCCACGATCGTCGTATCGGCGGCCGCGGCCATGATCGGGCCGAAGTTGCGAGCGGTCTTGCGGTAGACGAGATTCCCCCGCTCGTCGGCGATCTGCGCCTTGATCAGTGCGTAGTCGGCGCGCAGCGGGTACTCCAGCACATAGTGCCTGCCGTCGATCTCGCGGGTTTCCTTACCCTCGGCGAGAAGCGTGCCGTAACCGGTAGGCGTGAAGAAGGCGCCGATCCCGGCGCCGGCGGCACGGATCCGTTCGGCGAGGTTGCCCTGGGGCACCAACTCGAGCTCTATTTCACCCTTGCGGTACTTGTCGTCGAAGTGCCAGGAGTCCGATTGCCGGGGAAACGAGCAGATGATCTTGCGTACCCGTCCGGCACCGATCAGTCGCGCGAGGCCCACATCCCCGCTGCCCGCGTTGTTGTTGATCACCGTGAGGTCGGTGACCCCCGAGTCGATCAGCGCTTCGACCAGCGCCAGCGGTTGCCCGGCCTCGCCGAACCCGCCGATCATCACCGTCGCTGCGTCGGGTATTCCCGCCACCGCTTCACGCGGTGATGCCACGATCTCGACCACGTCCCAGCCTCCTTGCTGCCCTCGTGCCTACGGCGTCGATCACGCACCGCTGACAGTGAGGATGCCGGAAAGAGACATCCGGCGGAAACGCTTCATTCGACTGGTAAGCCATCCGGTTCTTCGATTGCTCCATCACGTACCACATCCGCACGACCAGTCGGGGTATCGCCGGCAGCGATGGCATCGCATCGTGGATCAGCGTTTCCGTCCGAATGCCATCGGTCGGAAACTGAGTGGGACGTGACGTGCGTCATCGTCGTCGAGCAGGAGGTCTCAGTGATGCCCCAACCCGCAGCGGAAGTCGTGCCACCGCGACGAGAAGCTCTCGACGCGCTCGCGGGGCTGCTCCGTGACGCGATCCTTCTCGCGGAGCGCGGCACCGCATCCGGCGCGGACATCGACGCGGCGATGCGACTCGGGGCCGGGCACCGCCAGGGTCCGCTCGAGTTGATCGCCACGCTGGACCCCGACGAGCGACGCGAATTCGGCATCACCTGGACGCCCCCGGCTGTCGCCCCGGGACCGGTCGAGGTGGCCGCGGTCGGTGCGGACTGGACAGGCTCGATCGGGATCCTCGGCAGCGGACATATGGCCACCGGGATCGCCGAGGCCGTAACCCGCAGTGGCCGTGAGGTCATAGCGTTGACCCGTTCCCCCGAGTCGGGTGAACGTGTGCGGGATCGACTGGCGGCGAGTCTGACGCGGGCGAGCGAGCGCGGCCGTCTCGGAGAGACAGCCGCGACCGATGCGCTCGCGCGGCTGCGGACCACCGGCGACGCCGCCGACCTCTCGATCGTCGATGTCGTGGTGGAGGCCGTCGCCGAGGATCTCGACGTCAAGGCCGCGGTGCTGTCGGAGCTCGACAGGGCGATCCCCACTCACGTGCCGGTCGCGACCAACACGTCGTCGTTCGAAGTGGCCGATCTCCGGCCGTTCCTCACGGCGGAGCGACCTGTCCTCGCGTTGCATTTCTTCAACCCCGCCGCGGTGATGAAACTCGTCGAAGTCGTGGTGCCCGATGATGTCGTCGGGGCCGAGTCTCTGCGGTCCAGCGCCGGAAGTTGGGTGCGTGCTATCGGGAAAACCCCGGTGACGTGTGCCGATTCGCGCGGCTTCATCGTCAACCGGCTACTGATTCCTTTTCTCAACGATGCCGTGCGCCTTCACGAATCCGGCCGCGGCGTCGACGAGGTCGACGAGCTTCTGCGGCGAGGCGCCGAGCACCCGATGGGGCCGCTGGCGTTGATCGACCTGATCGGCATCGACGTGACCATCGCGGCACTCGAGTCGATGGCAGCGGTTGATGATGATCCTCGGTTGTCACCTGCCGAGACGTTGCGTGAGCTGGCCGGATCCGGACGCCTCGGGCGTAAGACCGGCGCCGGATTCCACACCTACCGATGAGGACCGACCACGCGATGACTACCTCTCCACCGCGCGCCGCGGCCACGACCACAGCATGGACCGCGCTGATCACCGACTACTACAACGGCTGTACCGACGGAGACGTCGACCTGATGATGCGGACCCTGCACCCCGACGTAGTGCACTGGTTCCTGACACCGAATACCGGGTCGCGAGCCGTCGTCGGGGCCGAGCATCTTGCACGCTACTGGCGCAAGGTGACGCGGATGATCGACGCACGCTGGGTGGTCGAGAGTATCTGCGCCACACCGGAACAGTCCGTGATCGAATGGACGATGTGGTGGACGCCCGACGGGGGCACCGAGCGAGTCGCCACCCGCGGCGCGGAGTGGTTCACCGGCGAGGACGGCCTCATTCGTGAGATCCGATCGTATTACCAGATGCGCCCGGCGAACACCGAACTCGACGGCTTCCCCTATGCCGAGCGCGGCTATTCCGTCGCAGGCCGCGAACACAGCGTCATCCATCCCGATGCCGACAGCCACCAAGCGGGGAGTGTCCAGTGAATGTCACCGTGGTGAGGGATGGCGCGATCGCGACGGTCTCGATCGATAGACCCGGCAAGTTGAACGCGTTGGACCACACGACACGATGGCAACTCATCGACGCGCTGAGAAACGTCGCCGCCGATACCGAGGTACGCGCCGTCGTCCTCGCGGGCACCGGTCGGGCATTCTGCGTCGGCCAAGATCTCTCCGAGACAGACGAACTGGTGCACGCCGACGAAACGGTCGCCGGCTCCTACAACCCGATCGTCCAGATCATCGCCGACATGCCCAAACCCGTGATCGCCGCGGTCAACGGCCCGGCCGTCGGCGCAGGGATGGGGCTGGCGCTGGCCTGCGATCAGCGCCTCGCCGCCGAGAGTGCCTCATTCGCGTGCGCTTTCGGCAAGGTCGGGCTTGTCCCCGATAGCGCCGTCTCGTGGTATCTCGTCCGTGAGCTTGGGTATGCCCGCGCCTTCTGGTTCGCGGCGAGCGGCCGCTCGATCGGCGCCGCGGAGGCGCACGCCCTCGGGCTGCTCAACGAGGTGGTTCCCGACGACGAACTCGCCGCTCGCGCGCACAACCTTGCCGAATTGCTGGCATCCGGTCCGGCGTATGCGCTGGCGCTGACCAAGAAGCAGTTCCGCACCGTCGGCGAGGTCTCCTTCGAGGCGGCTCTCGCGATCGAAGCGCGTCATCAGGGTGCCGCGGCCGAGCATCCCGACCACGTGGAGGGCCGGACCGCTTTCGCGGAGAAGCGTCGGCCGCGATGGTCGTGAGCGACACCGCCGGGGCTGTACTGGTTCACGGTCTGTGGCACGGCGCGTGGTGCTGGGACGCTGTCGTCGCGGCGTTGGAGTCGCGGGGGATCGACACTGTCGCAGTGGAACTCCCGATGACCGAGTTGGCCGACGACATCGCCGCGACACGGGCCGCGCTCGACCGATTCGCTCGTCCGGCGGTGCTCGTCGGACATTCCTACGGCGGAGCGGTCATCACAGAGGCCGGTGCCCATCCCCTGGTGCGAGAACTGATGTATATCGCGGCGTACCAGCTCGATTCGGGAGAATCGATCAGCCGGACACTTCCCGATCGAGGGCTTCCCGACAGCCGGATCGGGGAAGCGATGCGGCTCGACACCGAAAATGGCGAAGTGTCGCTGGACCCGGCACTCGGGCCGGGACTGCTCTACAGCGACGCACACACCGCAGTCGCCGCGCGGTCGGCCGCGAAGCTACGACCGGTCTCACGTCTGCTGTTTCGAGGTGTTCCGCACGCGATCTCCTGGCATCGGGTGCCGTCGACCTACGTCGTGTGTACCGCCGACGAGGTCGTGCATCCCGAACTCCAGCGCGCGATGGCGGGCCGGGCGACATATCGGGTGGACTGGGACGGTGGGCACAGTCCGGCGCTCACCCGACCGAACACGGTCGCGGATCTGATCGAGTCGCGAATACGCGCACTCTGACGGGGGCGCGGCTGACCTCCCGAACAGCCGCGCACCTGGATCACTGGGCTTCGACGGAGTCGACCAGTCGCCGGACCCCGGCCAGCCAGCGCTGCGGGTCGGCGGCCTTCTGCATCCAGAACTTTCCGACCTCGGCGTGCGGCAGGATCAGAAACCGCTCCTCGGCGACGCCTCGCACGACCGATTCGGCCACATCCTCCGGTGTCAGCACCTCGCCCGATGCCGCGACGACTCGTGCCGATGACCGGCCGGCGTCGAGGGGGTCGAGCAGCAGCGGCGTCGCCACTCCGAGCGGACATACCGCGCTGACTCCGATGCCCTGGCCGCCGTAGGTGACGGCAAGCCACTCGGCCAATGCCACTGCCGCGTGCTTGGTCACCGTGTACGGCGCGTCGCCCGGCGTGGTGAGCAGCCCTGCGGCCGAAGCGACATTGACCAGGTAACCGCTGCCGCGCTCCAGCATGGAGGGCACCACGGCGCGGGCCGCGTAGACGTGCGCGAGCACATTGACCGCGAAGACCCGCTGCCAGGTTTCGGTATCCACCTCCACCCCGCCACCGCAGAACCACCCGGCATTGGAGCAGAAGAGATCGATCCGCCCGTGCTGGGCCAGGGTCCGCTCGACCAGAGCGGCGACGGCGTGCTCATCGGTGACGTCGGTCTGATCGGCGGTCGCGCCGATCTCGCGCGCGACCTTCTCTGCCGCGGCACCGTCACGGTCGCTGACCACGACCGCGGCGGCCCCTTCCGCGACGAACCGCCGAGCGAGCGCGGCACCGATGCCGCTTCCCGCCCCGGTGATGACGGCGACGGCGTTCTCGATTTTCACGGGTGCACCTCTTCTGCTGGATCTGGTCGACCGCTACCCGCTTCGAGCGGGGCAGCGTGAATTCGACGGCGGCCGGGAGGAATAGCGGTCGGTGCCGGTCCGGGAGCGAGAGTATTCTCGATCATTCCGAGTTTCTCGACCTCGATGCGGACGACGTCGCCCGGTTTCAGCCAGTCCGGGGCCGACGCACCCAGAGTGCGTTTGATCTCGGCGAGGCAACCGGTGCCGCAGGTTCCGGATCCGAGCACATCACCGGGCCTGACGACTGTGCCGCGCGAGGCGAAGGCGACCAATTCGGCGAAGGACCAGGCCATATTCGCCGAATTGTCGCCACCTACGCGTACACCGTTGAGCCATACCGATGTCGTGAGGGCGAGCCGGTCTTCCTCGAATCTGTCGGCGACTTCGTCGGCCGTGACCAGCCAGGGTCCCAGGGTGATCGCGCCGTCCTTGGACTTCGACGGCCCCATGGGGAATTTGAACTCGTGCACCTGCAAGTCGCGAGCCGACCAGTCGTTCATGATCGTGTAGCCGAGGATGTGCCGCTGCGCCTGCTCGGGGGTGAGGTCGGCACCGGCGCGGCCGACGACCGCGGCGATCTCCAGCTCGTAGTCGTACTGCGTCACCGATGGCGGTATCGGAACCTCGTCGTAGGGACCGACGATCGCGGCGGGGTTGGAGAAGTAGAACAGCGGCTTCTCATACCACTCCTCCGGAACGTGCCCCGCCAGTTCCGCGAGATGCTGTTCGTAGGTGAGGAAATCACGCACACTCGGGGGATCGAGAAGCGGCGCGAAGGTGGCGTGCTCGACCGCGACCGCCTGGCCCGATCGGGCCTGACGAGCCACATCGGCGAGTGCTTCCTCTCCCCCGCGGATCACATCGAGCAAGGTGGCGCCCATATCGAGTATCCGTATGATGTCGTGGTCCAGTACACCGATGCGAGCGCCAGCTGGCGTATGTAATGTGGTCAGGCGCATATCATTTCACCGCAATCGGGTTGACCGGCGAGCCGACCGCGCCGGTGAAGGGCAACGGTTGCGCGGCGAGGAAGAATTCGTAGACACCGTCGTCCGCGCAGTCGGCCGCGAGTGTGTCGAGGTCCCACATTTCGCCGAGCAGGAGACCGATATGCGGCAAGGCGACCTGGTGCAGGGGCTGCATCGCCTCGGGCCACTCGTTGGGCCGGACCTCCACGCCCCAGGTGTCGGTGGCGACGGCGGCGATTTCGGTGCGATGCAGCCACCCCGCGGTTTCGAAGGACAGACCCGGCGCGGGGCCACCCGCGTACCTGCCCCATCCCTCACCCGCCGCGACGCCCCGGCGCGCGCGGGTGAGCTGGCCGGTACGTATCAGCACGATGTCGCCGCGCCCCACCTGCGAGCTCGTCCCCTGCCTGCGCATGGTCTCCTCGATGTCGGCGCTGGTGATGGGGCAGCCGTCGGGCAGCTCACCGTTCTCCCCCAGGGCACGACCGATATCCAGGAGCACCCCCCTGCCGAGGACAGGCGCCGACAGGCGCTCGATGCCGGTGGCGACATCGCCTTCGCTGGTGACGATTTCGCGGCCGACGCGGCCGTTCCATGCGATGCCGTGATCGAATACGTGGCCCAGTCCGTCCCACTGGGTGCTGCACTGAAGTGGCATGAACACCGCGTCGTCCGCCACGGACAGGCCGTGCGGCAATCCCATTTGCTCGGCGGTATCCATACCGGTCGACATCATGGTGTGGACGGGGTTGACCCGACGCTTCCAGCCGAACTGCGGACCGTTCTCGTCGAAGGGGAGCGAGAGGCTGAAAGTCCGGCCGTGCCGGATCAGTGACGCGGCGGTGCTGCGCTTGTTCTCATCGATGAAGTTGACGGTGCCGATCCCGTCATCGACGCCCCAGCGGTTCCAATTGCTGTACCGCTTCGCGGCACGTGCGATCGCGGCTTCGGGATCGCGGCCGTGTTCTGCGGTGATATCGAAGTCCTGCATCACGGTTCCTCGCTGGTCATGGCCGCGATGCGACCCATAAGGCCCGGTACGTCACCGTCGATGCCGTCCAACTGCCACCGCGCGATCTGCACCGAGGCGTCCACCACAGCTTCGACGCGCGGGAGGCGGCGCTCGGCGAACCGGGTGAGCAGGTCCTCGTCGACGTTGTCGACGGTGGCGAGCATTTCCACGAGGACTGCCGCATCCTCCAGGGCCATCGCGGCGCCCTGAGCCAGGGTGGGTGGACAGGTATGGACGGCGTCACCGATCAGGACAACGCGGCCGCGATGCCAGGGCGCGGCGAGCAGATGGGCTTCGGTCCAGGTGTAGTGGATGCGGGCGGGGTCGGTAACCGACGCTCGGATCTCATCCCACGGACCGTGGTAGGCGGCGATGAGTTCTCTGACCGTCTCGACGGTCTGTTGCGGTGACAACACGGTGCGGTCCTGGGCGTCCTCGGTCAGAAACGCGTAGAGCATGGATTCCGAGGTCGGCGTATAGCCTGCGGTGTAGCAGGGACCACCGTAGTAGGCCTGCGAGCCGAGAACTTCGCGCGGACGCGGCGCGAACACGCGCCAGACACCCATTCCGACGGAGCGGGTTTCCAATGGTATCTCCAGCAATCGGCGTGTCGCGGAGCGCACGCCATCGGCAGCCACAACGAGGTCGTAGCGCGCGGCGTAGCCGTCGGCGAACCGCACGTCCACCCCGGTATCGTCCTGCCGCAGGGAGTCGATGGTGGTCGATAATCGAAGTTTGGCACCGGCCCGTTGGGCGCGTGCTACGAGAATGCGAGCGAGGTCCGGCCGGTACATGCCCATGCTGGCCGGCAGATCCGGACCGCCCGAGCGATGTTCGGCGAGCTCGGCCAGCACGGTGGCTTCGGCATCCGGCGCCCGGAGCACAAGGGCGTCGCCGGCCCACCCCTCGGCCAGGCACGCGTCCAAGACACCGAGCCTATCGAGCACACGTAATGCGTTGCCTTGCAGTGTTATACCGGATCCGAGAGCCGAGATATCGGACTTGGCCTCGATCAGATCGACACTGACGCCGGTATCCGCGAGCAGCGTGGCGACCGCGGCACCCGCACTACCGGCGCCGACGACCAGGACGCGGTCGACTGAGGGCATGACATGCCTCCTGAGTTGGTATACGTATCGGGTGAGTGATTGTCGGCGGGTACTCATACAGGCGGCGCGATGAAGAGCCCTCGGTCGACGTCGTTGAAGCTCTCCTTGGCGACGAGTTCCCCGAAGGGGTTGGCGGTCCCCCACTGGTCCTGGTTCTCCAACCGCGAAACGTCGTAGAGGCTCGGGTGCCAGCTGTCCTCATCGAGCAGTTCCAGCTCGGTGGTGTACTCCACGGTGTTGCCGTGCGGGTCGATGAAATAGCTGAAGGTGTTGTCACCCGCCGCGTGCCGTCCGGGCCCCCACAGCAACCGGGTCCCCGCACGCAGCAATCGTCCTGTGCCGCGCATGTATTCGTCGAGGCCGCGCATCTCGAAGGACACGTGGTGCAAGGATACGTGCGGCCCTTTCGCGATGGCCAAGCTGTGGTGCTGGGGGTTGCACCGCATGAACTTCATCATCTCGCCGAGATGCGGGTGGGTCAGCGTGTCGGTGAGCGCGAATTCCAGGTGCTGCTCGTAGAACGTCTGCGTGCGCGACGGGTCGGGAGAGTTGAGGACGACGTGCGACAGGCGAACCGGGATCGACTCCCGCTCCTCGATCCTGCGGTGCTGACGGATCGCGACATCGGCCGAGATCTCGATGGTGCGACCGTCGATGTCGAAGAAGCGAAAACCGTAACCACCGCCGGCGGTGTGCAGGGTGTCGGGCTCGCTGATCAACTGGACATCGGCGCGACCGAGCCGCTCGGCCATCGTCTCGACGTCCTCGCGCGAGGCGACACCGTAGGAGATCAGGTCAAGCCGCTTCTCGGAGTCCTTGCGGAGCCGCACGATATATTGCTCGGGAGATCCCTCGGCGGCCAGGAACACGATCCCGTTGTCCTCGGCCACCGGGGTGAGGCCCCACAGGTTGGTATAGAACTCCCGTTGTGTGTCGAAGTCCGGTATGGCCAGGTCGACGTGACGCAGGTGGGTGATGAGCCGGTCGGTCATAGTTGCGCTTCCTGAGGGAGGGGCGAGGTGGCGATATCCAGACCGAGAAGCCGGGCCGCGTTGCCACCGCGGATCGCCTCGATCACGGCGTCATCGAACCCAGTTGCCTCGAGACGATCGACCGGATCTTCGACGCCCATGTCGAACGGGTAGTCGGACCCGAGGGTCACCTGTGTCGGCCCCATCGTCGCGACGAGGTGGCGTAACTGCTCGGGTGTATAGACCAGTGAGTCCACATAGGTTCGCCGCAGCAGTGCCGACGGCGCCTCGGTGGTCGTCCTGGCGTCGGGTCGGACCGACCACGCGTGGTCGGCCCGCACCATATAGCTGGTCAGGTAGCCGCCCCCGTGTGCGGACCACACCTTCAGACGGGGGTGGCGTTCGAGCAGTCCCGAGAAGACGATTCGCGACAGCGCGAGCGCGGTTTCGGTCGGGTTCCCGACGCTGTTGAACAGGTAGTACGCGCTGAGGCGCGCGCCGAGCGTGCAGCCCCAGGGATGAATGAGCACGGCGACATCGAGTTCCTCGGCAGCCGCCCAGAATTCGGCCAGATCGGGATGGTCCAGCTCGCGGTCCGGACCGGCCGACGTCGAGATCTGCACGCCACGCATCGCGAAATCACCGACTGCGGCGCGCAACTGTTCCACGGCCAGATCCGGGTGCTGCAACGAGACGGTGCCGATCGGCAACAAGCGAGCGGGCTCTCGCGCGCAGAAGGTGGAAACCCCAGCGTTGCCGACGGCGACGAGGCGAGTGGCCAGTTCACGGTCGGCCCATGCGTGCGGCAGCGGGACCGCGCTGACGGCCTGGATGTCCACACGAGCCGCGTCCATCGCTTCCAGACGCAGATCGAGACCGACGAGCCGGGGCCCGATGTCACCCATCTGTTCCAGGTTCACCGCCAGTGAGGCCGGTCCGAGTGTCGCTCCATCGACCTTGCGTTGTTCGAGCAGACCCGGATGGCCCTCGATGAGGCTGTCGACCGCCGGGATCGCGAGGTGTGCGTGTACATCGATGGTGACCATCAGCGCTCCTGCTCGTCGACGCAGCGGTTGCGCTGGGATCCGAGCCCACCGATGGTCGAGTCCATGACATCGCCCGCCCGGAGCAGCCTGCCGCGGGCCTTGCCGTTGCCCGCCGGACTCCCGGTCAGTACGAGATCTCCGGGCAACAGCGTGGCCACCTCGGAGCAGTGCGCGATGATCCGCGCGACGTCGAAGATCATGTCTTTGGTCGACTCGTCCTGCATGGTCTCGCCGTTCAACTTCAACACGATGCGAAGGTCGCCGGGGTCGGGTATCACCCGGCGCGGCACGAGCACCGGTCCCGTGGGCAGGAAAGTGGGGGAATTCTTCGCCGCGAGCCAGTCCGCGCCCAGAGCTGGGATGTCCTTACGGAAGATCTTCTCCCGCAACGTCAGATCGTTGACCATGGTCCACCCCGCAACGAAGTCGAGGGCTTCCTCGGGACGAATCCGCCGGGCGCGACGACCGATGACGGCGGCGAGTTCCAGCTCCCAGTCCGGTTCTGTACCGTCGGCCGGGAGCACTACCTCGTCGTACGCGCCGCAGATCGCACTCGGCAGCCCCTGGAAGACATAGGGCGGGTGCAGCAGACGCGCGTCCATCTCGGCGGCCGCGTCGGCACGGACCTGTTCGACGGTCCGACCGTCGGTACCGTCGTGGTGCGCGGCGGCGATATCGATGACGTGGGTTCGGTAGTTGGCACCGGCCTGAAAGATCTGACGTGGCTCCACCGGGCTCAGCACCTCGTGCGCGGACAACGGTTCCCACCCGTCACGCACCTGGGCGAGCCTGTCGAGTACAGCAGAGACATCATCCCAGTGATCCAGCAGCTCAGCCGTCGATGTAGGACTGCCGACCTCGGGTCTGGTGGAGAGATCGAGCACCCGGTCGCGGCGGACGAGAGCGGGAAAGACGCGCCCCGGACGATCCGACAAACGAGCCAATGCCCACTCGCCCGCGTGGTCGATCATGGTGATGCCGGTCGACTGCATATCTGACTTACTCCTATGTGAGTCGAGGTAACGCCTGCCACACGACCAGCATGTCCCCGTTCCACCGCTCGGCGGAAACGCTGTATTCGAATGTCGGGGTATCCAGCCGCGTTATGGCGGCGGTCACACACTGCCCACGGCGATTGCCTAGTATCCGGAATATGGAGTTGCCGAGCCTGGACCTGAATCTCGTGGTCGTGCTACACGCGCTCCTCGAAGAGCGGAACGTGACACGGGCAGGCCAGAGGGTGGGGCTGAGCCAGCCCGGGACCAGCGCGGCGCTCGCCCGTCTTCGGCGGCACTTCCACGACCCCCTGTTGGATCGGGTCGGCACCAGATACGAGCTCACACCGCTGGCACAGGGACTCTACGACCAGCTGGGCGAGACTCTCGACCACCTGCAGCGAGTGCTGAAGGCACAGCCCCAGTTCGACCCCGGCACCACCGGACGACGTTTCGTCGTCCGCTGCTCCGACGCGGTGCTGACCGTCTTGGCGCCGCTCATCGTGGCGGAAGTCGCGCAAGCCGCTCCCGACGTCGTCTTGGACTTCCGGACGATCGATCACACCGCAGTGACCGATCCCGTTCGGTCCCTGAGCGAGATCGACATCCTGATCGCGCCGCGCGGGCTTTTTTCGGTTCCGGAGATGTCCAGCGTGGAGTTGTACGAGGACCGGTGGCTCTGTGCCACCTGGACAGGTAACACGCAAGTGGGCGAAGCCCTCACCATCGATGAGGTACGGCGGGCGCGATGGGTCATGCCGTATCAAGAAGTCCTCATGGCCTCGCCTGCCGACGCCGCGCTCGCTGCGCTCGGCGTCGATCGGCACTGCGCGGTCCGTGTCGAGAACTTCACGATCCTCGGTCAACTCGTCGTGGGCACCAACCTCCTGGTGCTGCTGCACGAGCGTCTGGCTTCGCGCTATACCAACACCGAACTGCGACGAGTCGAGCTACCCCAAGAGCTGGCACCCGTCACCGAGGTGGCGTGGTGGCACCCGTCGCGACGTCTGGACCCGGGGCACCGCTGGTTCATCGAGCTGATCCAACGAGCGGCATCGACCGTGGCGCGCATCCCGGTCGATACCGACTCTCCGTGAGGTCAGTGCGCGCCCGGAGGGATCATCACCGATCCTTCCGGAGGAACCGCCGCTTCGGCGATCACGCCCGACGGTATCAACACGACGGCACGGATTCCGCCGTAGTCGGATTCGGTCAACCTGACCGCGACACCCTGGCGCATCGCGAGTCGGGCGACAACGAACAGACCGAGGCGAAACTCTCCGGACACAGTCGCGAGACCGAAGGCGGGAGGGCTGGCCAACAGTGCGTTGCTTTCGTCCAATTCCGACCGCGACATGCCGAGACCCTGGTCGCTTATCTCCACCGCAACGCCCTTTGCGACCACAGCCCCCGACACGACAACCGGAGAAGTCGACGGGGAGTGGCCCGTCGCGTTGTCGACCAGCTCGGCGATCAGATGGACGATGTCTGTGACAGCACCGCCGACCACCTCGACGTCCGGCATACGCTTCGCGCTCACCCTCGTGTACTCGAGTGTCTCGGCGATGGCACTTCGTACGACGTCGATCAAGGGCACCGAGTTCCGCCACTGCCGACCGGGTTGCGCACCGCCGAGGATCGTGAGATTTTCGGCGTTGCGCCGGGCACGAGTCGCCAGATGGTCCAGCTCGAAGAGCATCCCCAGCTGCACCGGGTCTTCGACCTGTCGTTCGGCCTCGTCGAGAACCTCGAGTTGCCGCCGCACGATGACCTGGCTCCGATGAGCTATGTCGAGGAACACCGCGTTGACACCGGCTCTGGTTTCCGCCTCTGCCGTCGCGGATCCGACCGCGGCGAGTTGCGCCCGGTTGAATGCCTCGGCGACCTGTCCGATCTCGTCGTCGCCGAAATCGAGCGGAACAATCGCGGTTGCCGGGTCGACCCGTTCGCCGTCTCCCAGACGGCGCACCACGTCGGGAAGTCGGATGTCCGCGAGCGCCAATGTATCTCGGCGCAGTTGTTGCAACCGTCCGATCAGCCGGTTGGACAACACCAGTGCTGCCAGGAGGGCGACGAGGGTGATGCCGAAAACGCCGCCACCGAGAAAAAGGGCCTCACGAGCGGATTTGGCACCGAGTTCGGCTGCCGTCTGTTGGATGCGTTGGTTTTGTTCTCCCCAAATGGCCATCAACTCTGACTCGACCGTCGTGGCGGCAGCCGCCCACTCGCTCGCCGTGACAGGCCGACGGACGTCTCCGGATGGGGCAGAACGACTCTCGACGGTCCGACCGTCGAGACCCGAGGTTCCTCGACCGAGGACAGCTTCCATCATGAGATCGAGCCGCCGCCACGATTCACTGCCGACCACTGCCTGCAACCGCGTTCTCTCGAACATATCGCCACGACGGATGATCTGTTGACTTTCGGTGTGATAGTAGCCGGTCACAGCCGCGTACTCCGACAGTTGCGCGGCCGTCGGAGAGTCCCCGGGGAGTAACCCGTACGACAGCACGGCCGTACCGCGGTCCACGAATTCCGCGACGCGAGACAGTGCCAGCGCTTGGGAAAGACGCAGTGCAGTCTCCGCATTGGGCGCTCGGCGGTGAGAGATCGATCCGACATCCATATAGGCGTCGATCACCCTGTTGTAGAAATTGTAGGCGTCTTCCTGAGACAACGTCCCCGCGTCCAGGCGTGCGCGAATATCGTAAATCTCTCCGAAGATGTTCCAGAACTCGGTCATCTCGGCCCCCAGGGCATCGGCATCGATATCTCGGAGAGAAGCCCCTATCGACTCCAGCATCTTTCGCAGATTGTCCACTTCCGATCGCGCGACCGTGAGACCGTAGGTGGCGGAATCGTCGCCGGCAATGCGCTGTATCGACTGCCGTCGCTCTTGTTGAAATGCCTCGATCCCCGCGGCTATCGGCGGTGTGATCTGTTTCAACTGGATCGCCCAGTCCTCGGCGTGTATCTCCCTGTCCAGGAGGTACACGGTGGCGCCGCCGCCCAGTCCGAATAGTGTGACGCACGGGATCAAAGCAATCACCACGATACGGAAACGGACCGAGAAGATAGATCGTTTCAATTATCCCATTCCTATTTACGACGTCGATTGATCACGAGTCCGCCCAGCACTAGAACAATTCCGATGAACCCGAGGACGAGCGGAGCGACAATTGTGACGAGAGTCAGCTTTCGACCAGCGGACCGAACCGTATCCACCGCGGAATTCCTGGAATCCTCGGTGATCTTCACATCGGTGACCATCATCGGCAGCAGGTCGATCGCCCGGTCACCCACCTGAGCGACCGCCGTTATGGTTTGCTGCTGCGCTCCGTCGACAGGCGAGCCGAGCTGCGTATCGACACCGAGCGTCAGTTTGCCGGACGAACGATACGTGATCGGGAGCATGTCACCGGCGGCGGGCAACGATGTCTCCAACGCATTCCGCGACTCGACCGACAGCACCGGCAGCATTAGTTCGACCACCGCTTTCGGGAGAACCGGCGGCAACGATTGCAGCAGCGCCGGGTCTGCGAGCGGCCCCTCCGTCGTCATGACGTATCGCTTGACGTCGCGACCCGATATGGTGTCCGATCCGAGATACTTCGCCGGTGTCGGCTTCTGCGTATACGCGTCCCACAGTTGCAACGAATCATCCGCCGGGGGATCGATCGGAAACGCGACGGTCAGACCTGAATGCTCCTCGACGGTCGCATCGGACGGTGCCGTTGCTCGTCCGAGGGAGTGCCGGTCGACGGCATAAACATGAGTGCCCTTCAAAGTCAAGCCGTTGAGACCCGCGATCGTGCTTTCTTCATGGTAGATCGCCGTGTCCGACGTGGTCGAAGATATATACATACGTCGCTGGACGGTGATGGGCAGGTTTTCCAGCATCGCGTGAGCGACATCTCCCGCGGCCAGCGCTTCGGAGTTCAACATCGAGGCATGGCCTTCGTAGTTCATGGTGATGTCGAGGTTGCCGGGAAGTTTATCGAAGGCAGGCAACGCTCCGAAGTAGAAGATCGCGTCGCACGCCAATAAGATGACACCGACTGTAGCCAGGACAGCGGCAGATTTACGGATTTTCATTTCCAACCTTTAACTTGAGATTCCCCCTCTTGTTGCAGGCCGCAACAGTAATCAGAACAATGCCGAATAGTCAATACCATCCGTTTGATTTGTCACGAAAGTACAGCGACATGCACAGAACAAACTCCACACGAAGGCCCCGAAGCGCAGCAGCGACAGAACATTTATGAATGAGCCACCGATTCGGGAATCCGACCAGGTTTCATCGCGGCATCACAATTCCACGGCGTTCATATCGAGGTAAAGAAAATGCCGACACCGAAAATATGGACCGGCCGCACCATACGCCGATACGGACCGAGCGATTCAGCCGAGGAAGAAGGACTCTCGTCAGCGATACGGGCGACAGGAAACCCACAACTCGGGGTGAGCGATCATCGAAGGTCTTCGGTGTCAGCGAGAAGAGGCAGAGAGGTCCGGCTGCCAACGATCGACTTCACAGGCAGTCACCGAGAGTCATAGCGACCCCGAAGACACTGGAGCACGTTCCATGACAATCACTTTCGATTCCCCGAACGCCCGCCTACCCAGTTGCGACTCCTTCCCCGTAGCGCATTAGAACCGTAGTGTTCACTACGTTCATAATGTGTCTCAACTCACTCGATGTCAATACTCACGCGGTGGTCCGGATCAGCACAGGCGTCGTCGAGGGGCAGGTCGGCGAGCTGGTGCCCGACCGGGTGGGCGAGCAGCCACTGCCACATCCGGCCCGGGTCGTCGGCGAAATGATCCGCACCGCAATGGCAGACACCGTGAAGTCGATCGGTGCCCGGATACCACTCGACGCGGTATCGAGTGCTCATGCCGTCACTTCGGAACTGTCTGGCGAGGCGAGTCGGGCCATCAGCCCCCGAGCCGCGAGTGCGCCGGTGTCGATGTTGATCGACAACTCCTGATAGGTGCCGCCGACACGCTCCTCTTCGGCGATGACTTCTTCGACCAGGGCCAACGCGACGACATCCTGCATCACGACGGTGTGGTTGCTCTTGTGGAGATACTCGGTGACACCCTGGTCGTCGAGAGCGAAATCGCGTGCGACCATCCAGAAGTCGTGTACCGAGTGCTCCGTTTCCGGGGTCAGCGCGTACACGATCTCGGTGTGGAACGCACCGCCGTCTCGATCGGCGTCGCGTCCGGGTTCGTAGTCGTGCGGGGGGTAGTGTCCCTGCGGCGCGATGCGGCTGTGGAGCCGGTAGAGGCATGGTGGTTGGAACTCGATGTCCTGCCATCGTGTGATGCGACCGGTGATCCCCGTGGAATTCGCGTAGAACGGAGGGCATTCGGCGTCGTCCATGTGTCGGCTCACCCGGACCACGCCCGCGCCCTGGTCGACTTCGGTGGTGATCGGGGTTTCGGCCACTTCGGGTGTGCCGATGTAGCCGCCGTGCAGGTACGTTTCGTGGGACAGGTCCATGAGATTGTCCATCAACAGCGCGTGTCGGCCCTGGATCGTCTCCAGCCCACGGATGGTCGTCCAGCCTCGGTCGACCAGCCACGGTGCGCGTGGAATGGCGGCGGGATCGGCCTTGTCGCGATCACCGATCCATACCCATACGAACGAGTCCTGCTCCATCACCGGATACGCGGTGACGCGAGCGGTACGCGGAACGCGGGTCTGAGCCGGAACAGCCACGCAGGCTCCGCCGCGGTCGTAGGTGAATCCGTGGTAGCCACAGACGACTCGGTCACCATCGACCAGTCGGGACTTCGACAGCGGGTACCTGCGGTGGACGCACCGGTCCGACAGCACGACCACCTGCCCGTCCTCGGCACGGAAGAACACCAGTGGCTCGTTGCATATGGTCCGGGCGAACAGTTCGTGGCCGATCTCCTCGCCGTAGGCGGCGACGTACCACTGGTTGCGGACGAAAGCGGTGGAAGGGCTCATTGTCGATCTCCTCGGGTTCCCCGACGACGCGCATGCCGGGTGGGCTGTGTCACACAGCCTGTGGGCAGGATCGACGCGAACCAAGGTGTACTTCCGTTCGATGGAAGTCAGCGTCCGCCCAGACCACGGGTGATGCCGTTCGCCGCGGTCCGCACCGCCGGTGCCCACAGCGCACGACGCGTGTCACCGGCGGGCACGACAACCGACAACGCGGCGACGACATCACCGCCGGAACCGAAGATCGGCGCGGCGACGGAGTATCCGTCCAGGGTGATCTGGCCGTCGCTCACCGCCACACCGGTCCGCCGTACCTCGGCGATCGCGTAACGCAGCCGTTCGGGCGTGGCTATCGTTTTGGGAGTGAACGCCACCATCGGTCGAGCGGTGATCTTTTCCACCAGGTCACTCGGGGAATGAGCGAGGATCGCCAGACCGACGCCGGTCGTCTGCATAGGCCAGCGCGCACCGACCCGGGTATGCACGACAACGGCCCCGCGCCCGGCCCGCAGCTCGACGTACACCACATCGGTACCATCGCGGACAGCGAGTTGCACATTCTGATGGGTGACCTCGTAGAGGTCTTCGATGAAGGGAAGCGCCACATCCCGCAGCAGGCGGCTGCGCGGACAGTACGAGGCTATTTCGATCATGCGCAGCCCGATCTGATATCCGCCCCCGCCGGGCACTCTGTCCAGAGCGCCCCAGGCAACCAGATCGACGACATAGCGGTACAAAGTGGTCTGCGGCAATCCGGTACGCACCATCAGATCGGACAGCTTCAGCACCATATGACTGCTGTCGAATGCCTCGAGCACCACCAGTGCCCGCATCAGTACCGAAGATTCGGCAGTCATCATCGACTCCATCACGGGCGGTGGGTGAATGGCGCTCAGGTCGACGGCCAGCCCGTATATGCCTCGGCAAGATAGCGTGACCCCGCCTCGGACGAGATCACCGAGTGCAGCTCTCCCAGTTGTCGTCGGGCGTCGAAGTCGCTGCTGTCGGGGTGTCGGTGCAGCATGGTGGTCATCCAGTAGGAGAAGTGCTGGGCTTTCCAGACGCGTTCGAGGGCGCGTGTTGTGTAGTCGTCGAGGACGCTCGAATCGTTGTTCCGTATCGCGCGTTCGAGTACCTCGGCCAGGACCCGCGCGTCGGCCAGTGCCAGGTTGAGACCCTTCGCGCCTGTGGGCGGCACGGTGTGCGCGGCGTCTCCGGCCAGCACCATGGTGCCGCAACGCATCGGTTCCTGGACGAAGCTGCGGAACGGTAGAACCGTCTTCTCGATGATCGGCCCTTGCTTCAGGACGAATCCGTCTTCTCCCGCTACTCTGGCCTGCAACTCCGACCAGATGCGGTCGTCGGACCAGTCATCGACGTCTTCTTGTGCCGCACATTGGAAATACATGCGCTGCACCGATTCGGTGCGTTGACTGATCAGGGCGAAACCGCGATCGGAGTGCGCGTAGACGAGTTCGTTTGCGCTCGGGGGGGCTTGGGCCAGGATGCCGAACCACGCGAAGGGGTATTCCCGGAAGTACTGGTGGCGGTGTGCGGGTGGGACCTGGTTGCGGCTGAGTCCGCGCGAGCCGTCGGCGCCGACCAGATAGTCGCACCGCAGTTCGTAGGCGATGTCGTCGGCGTCGGTGAAGCGCACGCGCGGCCGGGCATCGTCGATGCCGAGAATTTCCGTGTGGCGAACTCCGAATCGTATGTCACCACCATCGCGTGCTCGGGCGTCGGCCAGGTCGGTGAAGACTTCGGTCTGGGGGTACAGCCAAGTCGACGCGCCGATCAATTCCTGGAAGTCGATGCGGTGATCGATACCGGAGAAGCGCAACGAGATGCCGGTGTGTTCGTGCCCCTCGCGCAGCACTCGGTCCGAGACACCGGAGTCGACCAGCAGGCGGACGCTGTCGCGTTCGAGAATCCCCGCGCGCTGAGTGGTCTCGATCTGCTGTCGACTGCGCGTATCGATCGCGACCGACTCGACTCCGGCCGACGCCAGCAGATGCGAGAGCATCAGTCCGGCGGGGCCCGCGCCGACGATACCGATCCTCGTCCTGATGGGGATGCGTCCGGCCATGGTTTCTTCCTTCATGTTGTCGAATCGGTCGGTTCGGCGAGCACCTGTGCGGCGAGGGCGAATCCGTGGTTGGCGACGGGAACGCCGAGGTAGATCGCGCTCTGCAGGATGACCTCGGCGATCTCCTCGGCGCTCATCCCGTTGCGGCGCGCGGCTCGCACATGCATTTCGAACTCGCTCCAGTGACCGTTGGCGAGCAGAGCGGTCAGGGTGATCGCGCTGCGGGTGCGGCGATCCAGACCGGGGCGCGCCCAGATCTCGCCCCACGCGTAACGGGTGATCAGGGATTGAAAGTCTTGGGTGAACGGGCTTTTCGCGGCTTCGGCGCGGTCGACGTGGGCGTCACCGAGTACCTGGCGGCGGATACTCATTCCGGTGTCGTAGGGGTCGGTCACTAGGTGCTCCTTGTCGGCTGCCGCGGCGAAGCGGTCGAGGACGCGATCGACGAATACGTGCGCGGAGCCGATGTAGGTGGCGGGGTCGCCGCCGCCCGGTCCGCGTTCGGCCAGCAGGTCATCGGCGTTCTCGGCGACGTGGCGGGCGATGGTATCGGTGTCGACCTCGAGTCCGGTGACGAGCTCGACTGCCTGTGAGGCGGCGGTCACGGTCAACTCCAGCAGATCGCGCAGCGCGCTCCATTCCGAATGCCATGCTCCGTCGGGTCTTTCGTCCACCGCCTCGGCGGCGGCCAGATGCAGTTGGGCGCCGAGTTGCGGCGCCCGCAACGCCGCACTACGCACCAGCACGGCAAGGATCGGGTTCTGTTTGTGTGGCATCGTCGACGAACCGCCTCGACCCGCCACCCGCGCTTCGTGCAACTCCCCCACCTCGGGGCGTGAGAGCAACAGAAGATCGGCGGCGAGGACCCCCAGCGCGTCACACGTGGTGACACACGCGTGCCCGATGCCGGTGATCGGCGTCCGGGTCGTGTGCCACGGGACCCCCCGATCGGCCAATCCCAGGACGCGCGCGAATGCCGCGGCCGCGGCCAGCGGCTGTTCGGTCAGTTCTCCGACCAGGGCGAGGGTTCCCGCCGCACCGCCGCACTGGGCAGGGAGTCGATCGCGACTTCTCTCCACCAACTCGAGGGCATCGAGTACCGCCGAAAGCCACTGCGCCGCTTTCAAACCGACGGTGATCGGGACGGCGTAGCGTCCCAGTGTCCGGCCCGGCATCACTGTGTTGCGGTGCAGACAGGCCAGTCCTGCCAGCGCGCGCGCCGTCGCGTGCAGGTCCCCGTACACTTGGTTCAGCGCGTCTCGCGCGATCAGGACCAGTGCTGTGTCCAGCACATCCTGACTGGTCAGACCTCGATGCACCAGCGCGGCCGCGCCGGTGTCCTCGATGGCCGACCGCAGTCCGGTCACGAGTGCCACCACGGGGTTTCCCGCCGCCTCGGAATCCACGATCAAGGACCCGAGATCGACACACCACCCTTCGGCCGCCGAGCCGACAGCGTCGGCCTGCACCGATGTCGCCACGCCGACCTCGACCAAGGCGTACAGCCAGGCCGTCTCCACCCTCAGCATCGCGCCCAGCAAGGCCTGATCGTCGGCGATACCCACGGCCCGGTGACTTCCGGGTGCGAGCAGGTTCATGTCGTCGCTCCGGGTTCGGGAAAGTGTAAGAAGACACTTTCCCGCTCGCCCTGTAGATGGATGTCGAAACGCAAGGCGTTCTCACCGGTTCGCTCGGCGACCAGTCGTTTTCGCTCGTCGGGCACCAGTCGTGCCAGCAGCGGGTCGGACGCGAGGACCGCTTCATGGTCCGGCAGATACGCGCGGGTGAACAGTCGGTCCAGCAGTCCGCGCGCGAAGATCACGATCGAGAAGAACGGCGCTTTCCGCGCCTCGGTCAGGCCGGGAAGCACGGTCGTGAACGAGTACTCCCCGGCCGCGTTCACCGCGGCGCGGCCCCAACCGGTGAAGGCGAGACCATCGCGTCGCAATGACCCGTCCACGAGCGGAATCCGTCCATCCCGCCCTGCCTGTCGGATTTCGATCAGCGCATCGGGCACCGGCTGCCCGTTTCCGTCGAACACGGTGCCGTACAACCGGATCGCGTCGGGATGAGCGGGCGGCACGAGTTCGTTGTCACGGTCGAACGGCAGCGCGTATCCATAGAACGGTCCGATAGTCTGGCCCGGTGTCGGCGAGAGCTCAGCCATGGTGCTCCACCCTCTCCACCGGAGTGTTCCGACTGCCGGTCAGTACGATGTCCCAGCGGTAGCCCAGCAGCCATTCGTGCTCGGAGATCTCGTGGTCGTAGGTGGCGACCAGACGTGCGCGCGCCGCGGGATCGGCGATGGATTGATAGATCGGATCCAATGCGAAGAGTGGGTCCTGGGGAAAGTACATCTGCGTGATCAGCCGCTGGGTGAATTCGGTACCGAACAGCGAGAAATGGATATGCGCTGGTCGCCATGCGTTGCGGTGATTGCGCCACGGGTAGGGCCCCGGCTTGATCGTGACGAACGAATAGCGCCCTTCCGCATCGGTCAGGCACCGTCCGACACCGGTGAAACTCGGATCGATCGGAGCCGGGTGCTGATCACGTTTGTGGATATAGCGACCCGCCGCGTTCGCCTGCCAGATCTCCACCAACTGGTGACGCACCGGACGCCCGTCTCCATCGAGAACCCGGCCCTCGACACGGATGCGCTCGCCTATCGGATCACCCCCGTTCTGGATCGTCAGATCAGCCTCGAGCGGGTCGACATCGCTGTGTCCGAACACCGGCGCGACAAGTTCGGCCCCTTCCGGATCCACAGGCCGCAAGCCACCGGTCGGATGCCGCGACAGCGAACTGCGATACGCCGGAAAATCCAACAGCGGTCGACCACGATCACGGTCGATCGACGAGTGGGCGCGGGCGATCTCCGCGGTGATCTCCGCCTGAGAAGACAACGGGGCGGTGGGTACGGCCGGTGGGGCACTCATGCGCGTGACGCTAGGGTGTCGATACCGCTGAGGTCTATGCTGAACTTCCACTCAGTGAGAAAACGGCGAGGAGTGCTGTGGCCGGTGGCACTGCGCGACAAGGGGAGAGCGTGATCTCCCGCGTGCTGGCTGTGCTGGGCGCCTTCGATGAGCAGCATCGGGCCCTCACCCTCACCGAACTCGCCGAGCGGGCCGATCTACCGCTCTCCACCGCCTACCGCCAGGTCAACGAATTGGTCGACGGCGGCGCGCTGACGCGATCCTCGGGTGGCACATACGCGATCGGGCGCATGATCTGGGACCTCGGTCTTCTGGCGCCGGTCCAGACAGGACTGCGCCAGGTGGCCTCACCGTTCCTGCACGATCTGTACGGGGCCACCCTGGCGACGGTCCATCTAGCAGTGCGCGAAGGCCAAGAGGTGCTGTACCTCGACCGGCTCTCCGGCCACACATCGGTGCCGGTGGTGAGCAAAGTCGGCAGTCGCCTCCCCCTGCACGCTACCGGGGTCGGCAAAGTCCTGCTGGCGCATTCTGCGCCGGAAGTGCGGACTTCTGTCCTGTCCTCGCTCACCCGCATAACCCCGTACACGATCACCCAACCCAGGCAGCTCTCCGACCAGTTGGCCCGTATACGGCGTGACGGATACGCGACGACCGTCGAGGAAATGACCCTGGGCGCCTGCTCGGTCGCGGTCCCCATCCGACAGGGCGCACCCGATGGCGAGGTCGTCGCCGCGCTCGGAATCGTCGTACCCGACCTCAAACGCGACCGCCCCCGGTTGTCCACCGCCCTCATGGTTGCCGCCCAAGGCATTTCGCGGTCGTTGCGGGTGCGGGACCTGTGAACTCCGTCGTGCCCGGCAGGGCGTCGGAGGCAAAGGACGAGTTCGGCGGACCACTTGCCCGGTCGACTGTCAGCGGTTCGCCGCGAGGTGCCCCAGAATCAAGTCGTTCACCGCCTGCGGCGATTCCGCATTGCTCAAATGCGCGCCAGGAGAAACGCTTTCGATACGTGATGACGGAATCGCAGCCGCGATCGAATGAGCGTGCTCGGATGGCGTGGCCGGATCCTGCTCACCGGCGATGACGAGGGTCGCCGCAGTGATCGAGGACAGGCTGCCCGCTATATCCATTGTTTCGATCGCCTGACAGCACGACGCGTACCCCTCCGGAGGCGTCGCTGCGACCATGGCTTCGTAAAATGGGACGCGGTCGGGATTCGCTACCCGCCACTGTGGCGTGAACCAGCGTTCCACCACCGCTCGCGCAACGGCGCCTGTGCCTTCGACTCGTACCCTCCGCGCCCGCTCCGACCAACCGCTGGCCGGACCGAGGTCGGCCGAGGTGCAGCACAGTGTCAGCGTCCGAAGTCGGTGCCGCGCGTTCTCGCCGAGCCACATGCCGACCATCCCGCCGAGCGACAGACCGACGAAGTGCGCTCGCTGAATTCCGAGCCGATCCAACAGCGCCAGAGCATCTTCACCGAGTTCAGCCAGCATGTACGGACCTCGAGGTACCGGGGATCGACCGTGGCCACGGTGGTCGTAACGCACGACCCGATACCCGGCAGCGACCAGATCGGCGACCTGCGGCTCCCACATGCGCACGTCGCTACCCAACGAACCACTCAAGACCACGGGTTCCCCGTCATCCGGACCGTCCACAACACAGTTCACCGCGATACCGCTCATCGAATCGTTCCTCGCGTTCGCCGTTCTTCCTGTCCGACGAACAATCGTTCGCACGGCAGACGCGGGAGCAATAGGCAGTTCTCGACGGTATCTTCGATTAATTCGATTGTGTACCAATGCTTTTGACGCCAATCGCGAATCAGGTTGTACACCGCCTCTGCGGCGGCCGCGTAGTCGAAGACAACGTCGGCCAGCCAGATCCGCAGGTGCACATCACCTGCGGTGGGGAGCCGATCAACGGTCACAGTGCGGTACATCGAACCATCCTTTCCGATCGGGGCCGGTCGCGACGCAACCGCGAAGGCGACAGCCACCACAGTCGGCCATCGAATCAGCGCGGCCTGATCTCGACGGGAATCGATTCCCACGAGCGAAGGGTGTTGTTGAGGCGCCTCTTCGCGGTGCCCGCGAGCTCGATCGACTCCACGCGAGCCGCCAGTGCCCTCAGCAATGCTTCGGACTCGAGGCGTGCGACGTGTTGGCCGACGCATTGGTGGATACCCATTCCATAGCCGACATGTCCGGAAGGATTCCTGGCCAGATCGAAATCATCCGGATTCTCCCAGCGGCGTGGATCCCGGTTCGCGGCGCCGAGGAACATAAGGATCTTTCGACCCTGCGGAATCGTCGCCCCTCCGACCCGCATATCGCGGGTGGCGGTGCGGAAGAACGTCTGAACCGGCGACTCCCATCGGACTGCCTCGTCGAACGCCGTGCGAGCCAGCGTCTCCGGGGCCGCCCGCAGCCGAGCCCATTGCTCCGGGTACCGAGCGAGTCCGTGGAGAAGCGCGGCAAGACCATTGACAGTGGTGTCGACTCCGGCGGACAGAAGCGAACGAACAACGAGCGGAGCCTGTTCGTAGGTGATATCACCACGGTCGGCGGCAGCCCATATCTGCGCGCCGAAGCCATCGTCGGAGAGCATATTCCTGGCACATTGCGCGTCGACCCAGCCCGCTATCTCGGCGATGCGGGGAGCGCCCTTCTCCACAAGGGAGTTCGCCGGGCCGAATGTGTTGAACAGGTGGTCACCGTAGGGCAACAGCTTGTCCCGTCCTTCGTCCGGAATCCCTACCGCGTCCGGGAATACGCGCAAGGGAAACGCCTCGGCGAGCTCGGTGACGGCGTCGAACTCTGTTCCAGCCTCGAGAACGCTGTCGACGAGGTCCTCGGCGTCGGCCAGCCATGAGACCAGAAGTCTCGAGAGCGCACGAGGTCCGAGGATCTTACTGAGCACCGCGCGGGGGGCGTCGTGATGGGGCGGGTCGGTCTCTAGCAGTAAACTCGGTGGTCGCCAAGGTTTTTCGTAGAGGTAGTTGGTCAATCCCACACCCGCTGCGGATTGGAATCCTTGCCAGTCGGTCAGTGCCGCGTGCACCTGTTCGTACCTGCCCATGGCGAAGACGTCGTAACGGTCGAGGTATACCACGGGCCCGACGTCGCGCAGCTCCGATTGGAACGGCAGCGGGTTATCGAGGATATCCGGACCGAACGGGTCGGCGTTGCTGACGGGTACATCGGTGCTGGAGACGAATGTCGTCATCGTATTGCCTTCGCGGGGGGTCATATCAGAGATCGAGTACGAGTGTGTCCGAGCACGACCGGGACACGCAGATGAACATGCAGTCACCGGCCGAGCGCTCGTCGTCGTCGAGGAGGGAGTCGCGATGGTCCGGGGTACCGGCCAATACTGTCGTCTCGCAGGTGCCGCAGGTGCCCTCACGGCACGAGGACAGCACGTTCACACCCGCACGTTGTACGGCATCGAGAACACTCACCTCCGGATCGACCCTCACCCTCAATCCGCTCCGGGCGAGCTCGACTTCGAAAGCCTCGTCGCGCACCGGCGCGGCGCGCTCCTCGGGCACGAAGCGTTCCGTGCGAAGTTTTCCGACAGGCCATTGCGCACAACGTGATTCGACGGCAGCCAGCAGCGAGCCCGGACCGCACGCATAGACCCTCGCGGCGGTGGTCGCCGCCGCGTCGAGCCACGTCGGCAGATCCAGGAGACCACATTCGTCCATCGGTGCGACGACCACCCGGTCGCCGTACGGGGCGAGCTCATCGAGGAACGCCATCGAACCACGAGTGCGGCCGCCGTAGAGGAGCTGCCACTCGATACCCATCGATTCGGCCTGGGCGAGCATCGGGATCATCGGGGTGATCCCGATGCCTCCAGCGATGAACAGATACTTCGACGCGGGCACCAGAGCGAAGTTGTTTCGCGGGCCACCCACTCCCACCACATCACCGACCGTCAGCGTGTCGTGCACGAAGGCCGAACCACCTCGCCCTGAAGGCTCACGAAGCACGCCGACCCGGTAGCTGTACGGATCCCAACGATCCCCGCACAGCGAATACTGCCGCGTGATGCCTGTCGTCAACATCAGATCGATGTGCGCGCCCGGCGACCAATCGGGAAGCCGACGACCGTCCGGATGGCGCAGCGTCAACGCGACGACACCGTCGGAGACGAACTCCTTGGCCGTGATCCGCAGCGTGGACTCGGCAGTCACTCGCACCGCAGGTGCTTGATCTGACATCTGAAGCTCCTTGATCTGGTCGTCGCAACGGAACGTGCCGTCAGCCGACGACCGAGCGGAAGTCGAGTTCGGTTCGATCGATGATCTCGATCTGCTTGAGGATCTCCACGGGGCTGGACTCGCCGACTACCTTCTGCAGGAATGGCGTTCGGTCCAGGATCAGATCCCGCACCGGCCGCAGCGGACGCGGTGCGTGATGGAACATCTGGCCGAGGGTGTAGGCCTGTTGCACCTGACGCGCGGTGTGGGGTTTGCGAGGAGTCTCGAACGCATCCAGCGCCTGGCGAACAGCCCGGTAGTCCGAGAGATCGACCCCGGCGAGGCGGCGGCCGAGGAAATAGCCGTCCTCGGTGGCCATGCCGGCTCCGTAGGCCGCGTACGGAGAAGTCGGATGCGCCGCGTCTCCGACCAGGGTGGCGCGCCCCTTGGACCATTGTGCGAGCGGTTTACGATCTCGAATGACCCAACGCTGCACATCGGAGGGTTTGGTCGCCGCGATCAACTGCGGAAGCGGGAAGGCGAATTCGGAACCCAATGTCGTCGCCCTGGTGTGCAAATCCCCGACGAACTCCTCTTTGCCGTCGTGCGCCTCGAGCACCCACCACTGATAGCCGTTTCGACCCTTGTTCCGGATCGCTGTCCACGATCCCTGTACCGCACGGCTGTGCGAGACGATGCAGAGACCGGGCTGAGCGTCGATGTCATCAGCGAAGGTGAAGCCGCCGAAGACGTGCAGATTGTGTTCACGTTTGGGCGACTCACCCCACAACGTGCGACGCACGAGCGAATCGATGCCGTCCGCGCCGATCACCACATCGGCTTCCTCCACGGAGCCGTCTGCCAAATGCAAGCGGACACCCGCCTCGTCCTGCTCGAGGCTCGCCACCCCTCGATCGACCTGAAGCACCCCGGGCGGTAGCGCCGCGAGGAGCCGTTCGTACAACTCGGGCCGGAGGAGTCCGATGAAGCCACCGCCGTATTCGCGGATGACGTCCTCCGACAGATCGATCTTCACCCGGCGCCGTCCGACGGCGTTGCGGAACTCGGAATAGCACGGCGCGCCGAGGTCATCGATATCGACGCCGAGCAGCCCGAGTGCCTTGATGGGCGGCGGCCACAGGTTGAGAATATTGCCCGCGGCGCGTGCCCGTTTGTAGCGCTCGAGCAGGACGACATCGTGACCGGCCTGATGCACGGAGAGGGCAGTGGCCATGCCCGCCGGGCCCGCACCGACTACTGCGACCCGGCCCCGCGTCGCGCCAGATTTGCTCATGGGAAACCAAGACTTTCGTGGAGAGTGGATTGGACGGTATCCGTGGGCGACCGGCCGGACGCCCACGGATCAGTGGAATCGGCCGGGCGCGACATTCAAGACACTTCATGCACTGTCAGCACCGGTTCGTCCGCGACGAGATCCGGTGCGACAGCAAGGAACTGCCGAGTGTGCTCATGTGCCATGTGGGCGTCGAGCGCACTGCGGTCGCGCCATATCTCGACGCTGACGATCGTGCGGTCGTCGTTCAGGTCCGCGTAGAAGCCATACGATTCGCAACCGTCGTCACCGAGGGATGCGGCGGCGACAGCCTTGGCGGCGACGACGAGCTGGTCGCGCCGCCCCGGCGCGGCTTGCGCACGACCGATCACGATGAGCATGCGAGTCCTCCTAGGATGCGGACCCTTCGGTCCTGGTGGGCGAGGTGCGCCACAGCCGGCCACGAAGAAAGCTAGAATCGTAGTTATCACTACGGTTTATCGATCATGTGCTTCACGTCACGATTTGTCAAGACCCTCCTGACGAGATGAGCGGACCGAAGAAGGAAGAATGTTGTCGTGACGACATCTCCCTCAGACGCGGTCTCGCCCGATAGCGATCTGGCCATCCGATTGCCCAAACAACAGAGGAGCCGAGAGTCGTGGGCGCGAATCCTGGACGCGGGGGTCGCCGTCATAGAAGAAGGCGGCTATGACGCGTTCACGATCGCGGCCGTATGCGAGCGTGCCGACGTTGCCCCCCGCGCCATCTACGAGCGGGTCAACACCAAGGAAGGGTTGTTCCTCGCGGTCTACGAACACGGCCTGAGCGGCCTCCTCCGCAGCCAGGACACTCTGTTGAGCGTCGAACGCTGGCAGGAATGCGACACCGAGCAACTGATCCACGGGACTGTCGCCGCGATTGCACAGATGTTCACATCCCACGCCGCGTTCCTGCGCTCGGTGATTCTCATAGGAGGCGTGCACCCCGAGATCTATCGACGCGGCAGTATCAATACCCGAGCGTTGGGAGAGGCCGTCACCGCGGTGCTGATCCAAGCACGCGACGACATCGCGCACCCCGATCCGGAGGCGGCGATACGGATGTCGTTCGACATGATCTTCTCGTCTCTGGTGATGCGTACAACCTATGGCCGGGCCTTCCTCGGCCCACCCATAGATGACGACACCTACGTCCGACGACTGTCGCAGATGATCAGGAGTTACCTCCTGTATCCGGTCGACGGACCCGCCCGGTCCCGAGCGCGACGGTAGCGCCCCCGTGCCCGCGGTGACCGGCCCGAATCCGGTCAGCGCGCGAGGACAGCGCGCGGCGAGCAGACGGGAAGTTCGGCGAAGGTGTCGCTGATCCAATCTGCGATGAAGGTACTGACCACGGGCAGATTGTCGAGACCGATGTGTTCGGCGCCGCCCTCGCGGGCGGTGAAGACCCGCAGTCGGCGTTTCGGGCTGGCGATGGCCTGTTCGTAGGAGCGACGGGCATATTCCAGCGGAATCTGACGGTCGTTCTCCCCGTGTGCGATGAGAAATGGGACGGTGATCTGCTCGACGATTCCGTCGAGGGTGACACCGTCGGCATGCGCGAGGAAGGTGTCGAGATCCGTTTCTCCCCACACCCACATGACGTGGTTCCAGTAGTGCGGCACCGGGCGTTCGCCCTCGCGCTCGACGCGGCGGCGCTGCACCTTGCCCCAGTCGTGGTTGGCGCCCCACGCCACGCACAACGCGAGCCGTTTCTCGAAGGCCGCCGCGCGTGGCACGTAGTAGCCGCCCAGCGACCAGCCGACCAAGCCGAGACGATCGACGGCGATGCCCGCGACTGTCTCGAGGTGGTCCACGCAGGCCGCCGCCCATTCCTCGGTGTCGATCTGCGCGGTCAACCCCTGCAGCCGCAGAGCCTCCCCGCTGCCCGGGCAGTCGACCATCAAGGTGGCGATGCCGCGGTGGGCCAGCTTCTTCGCGAACCCGGACAGGTACATGTGTTCCTTGGTGCTGTCCAGCCCGTTCCACATGATCATGCACGGCACCGGTCCGTCGATGTCGGGACGGGTGAAGTAGGCGGGCAGGGTGGTATCGCGGAACGGGATCGCGACTCTGCTGGTCTGCGGATCGACGAGATCGAAGCAGCGCTGCACCAGATCGAGCACGCGACGATAGATCGCGTTGCGGTCCGGGGTGTGGGGGCTCTGCATCCGCTCGGCGTGGATGAGATAGTTCGCGGCGCGGGCGTAGGCGTGGCCGGCGGAGTCGGTGTGTCCGGCGTCGCGGTCGGTGTCGGCGGCGATGACGAGGGCGTCGACGACGGCGGTCCACGAGGCCAGGAATTCGTCGGTGCCCGCGTCCTCGCCACGGTTCGCGGCCTCGCGGATCGGTCGGCAGGCCCGATCCACCTCATCGATGTAGCCGCCACTGTTCAGTGCCGCGACGACACTGAGGTTCCAGACGTAGTTACCGGGGAAATATTCGAACACGGAAATCGTCCTTTATTCGTCGTGATTCAACAGGAGGGGAGAACGGCCGACCAGCCACCGTCGACCACCAGATTCGCGCCGGTGATGTAGCCGGCTTCGTCGGATGCGAGGAAGACCGCGCAGTTGACGACATCGGCGGGAATACCCAAGCGCCCCAGCGGAATCGCCGAGGCGATCTCGCGCATCGGATGATCGGCGGCAAGGAGCGTGGCCTCCGATTGCGACGTGCGGATCATGCCGGGGCTGATGCAGTTCGCACGAATGTATCGCCAATCCCCGGGGGTGATATCGGGGATCGGCGCGAACGTGGCAAGCCCCGCGTTGGCGTACAGGACATCGATGCGTCCGTGCGCGGCACCGATGCCGTCGATCCATTCGCGCACCGCCGCATCATCGGTGAGGTCGAGCGGGCGGGAGCTGCGCATCGTCGCGCCCGTCGCCGCGACCAGGTCCACAGTGGCCGCGGCCGCCTCGGCGTCGAGATCGCAGCCGTGTACGAGCGCGCCTTCGGTGGCGAAGCGCAGTGCCGCTTCCCTCCCCTGGCCGCTTCCGGTGCCGGTGATCACCGCGACCTTCCCGGCAAGGCGGCCTGCGCTCCGCGATGCCGGGCTCACTTGACCGCGATCGGGTTGACCGGCGCGCCGACCGCCCCGGTGACAGGCAGAGGCGCGGCGGTAAGGAAGAACTCGTAGACGCCGTCGACGGCACAGTGCTCGGCCAGCGCGTCCAGATCCCACATTTCTCCGACGAACAGGCCCATGTTGGGTATCACCACCTGATGCAGTGGCTGGAAGGCGTTGTCGAATTCGTTGGGGCGTACCTCGAAACCCCACGTATCGGTGGCGATGGCGGCGATCTCGCTGCGGTGCAGCCAATCCGCGGTGGTGAACGACAAACCGGGCGCGGGGCCGCCCGCGTAGTCGTTCCATCCTTCGCGTCGGGTGCGCGCGAGTTGTCCGGTGCGCACGCAGACGATGTCGCCGCGCCCGACGGTGGCGGTCGCGCCTTGCGCCCGAATCGTTTCCTCGAGATGGTCGGCGGTGATGGCGAACCCGTCCGGCAATTCCGCGTCCACGCCGATAGCGCGTCCGACATCGAGTAGGACCCCGCGGCCGACGATCCGATCGGCGACGGTTTCGATGCCGGTCACCGCGTCACCGGCCGAAGTCACCACTTCCCCGGCGCGGCGACCGTTCCAGGCGCGGCCGTGGTCGAAGATATGGCCCAGCCCGTCCCACTGGGTGGAGCACTGTAGCGGCATGGCGACCACATCGTCCGCTCCACCGATACCGTGCGGGAAACCCTGGATGCCGGCCTCGGCATCGGTGCCGGTGTCCAGCATCGTGTGGACAGGATTGGTGCGCCGACGCCAGCCCTTCTGCGGGCCGTCCATGTCGAAGCGCTGCGACAGGCTGAAACTGCGACCCTGTCGGATCAGCGCGCCGGCGCGGACCCGCGCGGCGTCGTCGAGAAAGTTCAGCGTGCCGTACACATCGTCGTCGCCCCAACGTCCCCAGTTCGAGCAGCGACGAGCCGCCTCGGCGATCGCCCCCTCCGGATCGGCGCGGTCCAATTCATCTGTTGCCCTGAGCTTTTCGGTGTCGGCCATATCGGTCCTCGGTTTCATGTCGGGGTGGGCGCTGTCCGCAGCGCATCGGAGATCGATTTGACACCGCCGTGGGAGGTCGCCCCGCCGTCCACGGTGAGTTCGCTGCCGGTGATGTAGCCGGAATCAGCGCCGAGCAGGAACCGCACGGTCGCCGCGACCTCTTCGGCGGCACCGGCACGGCCGAGCGCGGTCTCGCCGATCGATGCCGATCGGAACGCGGCGGGAGCTCCCGCGGTCATCGGGGTGTCGATGAAGCCGGGGTGCACGATGTTCACTCGAATTCCCTGTTCTCCCAGCGCCAATGCCGCGGTGTGGGTGAGTCCCCGCACCGCCCACTTGCTGGCGGTGTAGGCCACCGGGTAGTGGCCGGTGAGCGCGGCGATCGAACCGATGTTCACGATCGAGGAGCCCGGCCGCATCCGTGGGGCGAGGGCCTGGATGGCGAGTAGGGGTGCGAGCACGTTCACCGCGTAGGTGTCGGTCATATCCGCGACCGTCACCTCGGGCAGCCGCGCGCGTCGGGTCACACCCGCGCAGTTGACCAGGCCGTGTACTGGACTCGGTAGGGACGCGGCCAATCGCTTCCAATTCTCGCCTTCGGTGACATCGAAGGTCTGCACGCCGGGTCCGGCGGCGTGATCGAGCGCGACGACGTGGTAGTCGGCGGTGAGTCGCGCCACGATCGCGGCGCCGATTCCACCCGCCGCGCCGGTCACAACAACTGTCGGAGGTAGGCCGGTCATCGAGTCGCCGCAGTCTCGGCACGGTGCCGGGCGCGATCCCGACGCCGAGCACCGGGCAGGGCCAATGCCTGCGGCGCGGGTGCGCCCACCGTGTTGGTGAGGGTGCCGATACCGTCGACGGTCAGGCTCACCGTGTCACCCGCACGTAGCGGCGGCGGATCCAGGCGGCCTCGACGACCCCAGAGTTCGGCCAGGCAACCACCGTTGCCCACAGTGCCTGATCCGAGCACATCGCCCGGCGCGATCACGGTGTCGCGGGAGGCGTAGGCCAGTATCGCCGGGAAGGTCCACCCCATGTTGGAGAGCACGTCGCGGCCCACCTCGACACCGTTGACATGTGCGGTGCACAGCAGTGGCAGGAACCCGTCGGAATCCAGTCGCGGCGCCAACTCGTCGGCGGTCACCAGCACCGGGCCCAGCGTGTTGGCGAAGTCCTTGCCCTTGGCCGGGCCCAGGCCCACCTGCATCTCGACGCGTTGCAGGTCGCGAGCCGACCAATCGTTGAGAATCGTGTACCCGAACAGGTGTTCGGCGGCCTGCTCGACGCTCAGGTCACGACCGGCCGCTCCCACCACCGCCGCGACCTCGAGTTCGAAATCCAGTTCCCGACATCCTTGCGGTGCCGACACCACCGCGCCCGGCCCGTTCACGGCGTAAGGGTTGGTGAAGTAGAAATGCGGTGCGACGTACCAGGATTCGGGAACGCCACCGCGATCCTGCACGGCCGCGCGTACGCCCTCGACGTGTTCTTCGAAGGTGACGAAGTCCCGGATCGTCGGCGGACGAAGCGGAGCCTCGAAAACGACCCGATCGGTCGGTAGCGGTGATGCATCGGCAAGGACACGGTGTCCGGCTTCGAGCGCCGCCTCGAGCCCGCTGCGGACCAGATCCAGCACCGTTGTGCCGTCCGGGAACAGGTGTACACGGTCATCGGCGACGACGGCGGCACGGGCCGATCCACCGAAACGGATGGTGGCGAATCGCATTGCGAGCCTTTCTGATAGGACGGTCGGAACTCACACCGGCGGTGCGACGAACAGTCCCTTGTCGGGATCGTTGAACGACTTCGCCGCGACGAATTCGTCCATCGCGTTGGCGGTGCCCCATTGGTCGGCGACCTCCGGTCGGGTGAAGTCGTAGATGTGCGGATGCCAGCTGTCCTCGTCGACCACTTCGAGTGCGGTGGTGTATTCCATCGTGTTGCCGTTGGGGTCGAGGAAGTAGGAGAAGGTGTTGTCGCCCGCCTTGTGCCTGCCGGGACCCCAGATCTTCTCCACCCCGGTCCGCAACATCCGGCCTGTACCGCGCATGTATTCATCGATGCCGCGCAGTTCGAAGGAGGCGTGGTGCAGTGCGGGATGCGGGCCTCGCGCGACGGCCATGGAGTGGTGCCAGTCGTTGGTGCGCAGGAACCACATCATGTTCCCCATGCGGGGATGCATCAGGATGTCGGAGGTCCGGAAGCCGAAATACTTCTCGTAGAAGGCGACGGTGGACTCCGGATCGGCAGAGTTGACGACCACGTGGGACAGCTTCACCGGAATCGACTCGCCTTCTTCGATCTTTCGGTGCGAGCGCGCCTCGACCTCGGTGGAGATCTCGATCGTGCGGCCATCGTTGTCGAAGAATCGGAAGCCATACCCGCCACCCGGCGTGTGCAGCCGGTCGGGCTCACCGATCAACCGTGCTCCCCCGCGCCCGAGCTTCTCGGCGAGGGCGTCGACCGCGGCGGGATCAGCGGCGCCGAACGCGACCAGATCCAGGCGCTTGTCGCTACTGCGGCGGATGCGGACGACGTACTGCTCCGGCGAACCCTCGGCCGCCAGGTACGTGACGTCGCCGTCGGTCGCGGCGACCGACAGGCCCCACCGGTGGGTGTAGAAGTCGAGCTGTTTGTCGAAGTCGGGCACCGCCAGCGCGACGTGCCGAAGGTGGGTCAGGGCATATCCGGTCATGGGAACTCCACTGCTGGAAGGGTCAGGTCGGGTTGGTGACGAGGGCGGCGATGCGGCCCATCAAACCTGGGACGTCGGCGTCGGGATCGTGGTCGAGCATCCAGCGCCCCAGTTGCACCGACGCCTCCACGACGGCCTTCGCGCGTGGGAGCCTGCGTTCGGTGAACCGCTGCCACAACTGTTCATCGACCGGTTCGGTGGTGAGCAGTTCGCTGAGCACCGCGGCGTCCTCCAGCGCTTGGGCCCCGCCCTGGGCGAGGGTGGGCGGGCACACGTGCGCCGCGTCGCCGATCAGCACGACGCGGCCCCGGTTCCACGGCCCGTCGATCACGTGCTGTTCGAACCAGGTGTAATTGATCGCGTCGGGGTCGGTCAGCCGCGACCGGCCGCGGTTCGCTGTCGAAGCCGAGTGCCCGGCGCGTGGCCGACCGGAGGCCATCGGCGCCGATCACCACGTCGTAGCGCGTTCGAGAACCGTCACCGAAAGTGACTTCGACCTCGTCGGTGCCGTCGCCCAGACTGTCGACCTGTGTCCCGAAGCGAAGATTCGCACCCGCGGTCTCCGCCGCGTCGTGCAGTATGGCCGTGAGTACCGGGCGTTGCATGCCCACCGCGGCGGGCAGATCGGGGCCGCCGGTGCGGTTGTCGGGTATTTCCGCGAGAAGTGTCCCGGCCTCGTCGGTGGCGCGAATGCCGATGGTGTCGAAACCCCAGCTGCGCGCGGCCGCTCGTTCCCAGACTCCGAGGTCACGAAGTACACGAAGAGCGTTGCCTTGCAATGTGATACCGGAACCGACCGTGTGACCACGGCCGTTGGTCTCGACGAGATCCACCCGCACGCCCGCACGAGCCAGGAAGATCGCGGCAGCCGAACCGGCGAGACCGCCACCGATGACAAGGACGGACCGAACAGAGAGAGGGTGCATCGAATCACTTCCCTGAGCAAGCCCGCGGCGCGGGCGACTGGTGACCTACTCCACTCTGGGACCTGCGCCACTATCAGGGAAGTCGAATTCGGGTATGCCGGGTATAAGCTCCATTTATGGCTCAAGGTTCGAGTGACGGTGCCGAGGTGAGGCGTGGACCGTCCGACCGCGCGCTGGCAAACCTCGATCTGAACCTCTTGGTCACGCTGGACGCGGTGGTCCACCATCAGAGCGTCACCCGCGCGGCCGAACACCTCGGGGTCACACAGCCCGCGGTCTCGGCGGCCCTCGCCAGGCTACGACGACACTTCGACGACGAGATACTGCATCGTGTCGGCAACCGGTATCAACTCACCCCGTTCGGTGTCGACCTTCGCCAACGCGCCAGGATCGCGTTGACCGGTGTCGAAAGAGTCTTCGCGGCCCGGGGCACCTTCGAAGCTACCGACACCGCCCGCGAGTACTCGATCGTCACCAGCGACTACACCACCGCACTGCTGGGACGACCACTCACCGAACTGCTCGGCATTCGGGCCCCGCACGCCCGGTTGCGCTGGCTACCGTCGATTCCCGACCTGGTCGCGCGCGCCGAGCACACGCTCACCGCCCACGATGTGCTGCTCGTCCCCCACGGATTCGTCACCGATCTGCCGAACGAGACGATCTTCCACGACGACTGGGTCGTGGTCACCGATCGCGAACACGCCCCGCACGAACTCACCATCGACGACCTTCGTGACCGGCCGTGGGTCCTGGTCTACCACAGCCAAACCGCGTCGACACCGGCCGCGCGGCGACTGCGAATGCTCGGCATCGAACCGCACGGGCAAGTGATCACCGAAAGCTTCCTGACCGTTCCCAGCCTCGTGACAGGCAGTAGCCGGATAGCACTCATCCCCCGGCGCATGCTCGACATCCCGGGCATGCACGAGGGACTCCACGCCTACCCCTGCCCCGTCGATCTCGGACAACTGACCCAGGCGATGTGGTGGCATCCACTGTTCACCGACGAGCCCGAGCACCGTTTCCTGCGCACATTGATCCGGCACGTCGCACGACAGCTACCCGCGCCCCACGGGTAGCGTCCGGCACCGACCGCCGCTCAGCAACCCGGTCGGTCCCGATGTCACCCACAGGTCGAGGCGCTCGGTGGGCACGCCGTCGCGTGATCATCCACGTCAGCCGAACGTCACAGATGCCGCGGTGGAAAACCCGATGTCAACGGCACCCTCGCTTCGAGCAGCCATGCGGCGGCCTCGGCTCGGGAGCCCACCCCGAGCTTGCGGAAGATATTCGAGATGTGGAATTTCACCGTGTTCTCACTGACAACAAGGCGTGGACCTCCCGCGCCTTCGACATCCAGACCAAAGACCTCGGCGACAATTCCCAACCGACACAACAGTTCTACGGAATCCACGCCGCCAACGCCGGACGCGTCACCATCTTCGCCGGCGGCGTACCCTCACCCGCGACGGAGTCGTCGTCGGCGGCCTCGGCGTCAGCGGCGGCTCCGGTGAGCAGGACCAGACCGTGGCCGAAGCGGGACTCGCAGCACTCTAGGCGCAGACGATCGGGCCATCGCCGTTCCGAAATATGTCGCACTCACCGTCCGGCGAACAGCCGCACCATGGTCGGCACGGGGTCGGCCGAGCCAGGCTCTACCCGATACCGCTGAAAGCCAAAGCTGCCGCGCCGAGGTACTCGGCCCCGGCGCCCAGCTCGGCCTCGATCCGCAGTATCCGGTTCCACTTGGCCGTGCGTTCGGAGCGGGTCGTCGAGCCGACCTTGATCTGCCCGGTGCGCCAACCGATGGCCAGGTCGGCCAGCCAGCTGTCCTCGCTCTCCCCGGACCGAGCCGACAGCACGGTGGCATAGCCGGCGGCGTGTGCCTGACGAACGACGCCACGGGCGTCATCGAGGGTGCCGGTCTGGTTCGGCTTGACCAGAACCGCGTTGGCGACGCCTTCGGTGATGCCGCGGCGCAGGCGTCGCTGGTCGGTGACGAACAGATCGTCACCGAGAAGTTGCCTGCCGGAGAGATGCTCGGTCGCGTGGCGCCATCCGTCCCAGTCATCCTCGGCGAGTGCGTCTTCCACAGAGACGATCGGATAGTGCGCACACCAGCCTACGAGTTCCGCGACCAGTTCGACCGAGTCCAGTTCGCGCTGCTCGGCGGCCAGTCGGTAGCGGCCGTCGGACTGGTGGAACTGTGTCGCTGCGACGTCGATGGCGATTCCGATATCGTCGCCCGGGCGCAGTCCAGCACGGACGATGCCCTCGATCAGCACATCCAATGCCGCACGGTTGCTCGGCAGCCGAGGACCGAGCCCGCCCTCGTCCGCGACCAGGGCCACGTTGTGCCCGCGATCGGCGAGAACATCGGCGGTCCCCGCCCGCACGCGCGCAGACCACTCCACGGCCTCGGCAAACGATGTCGCGCCCAGCGGGACGGCGAGAAAGTCCTGCACGTCGATCGAGCGTCCGGCATGGGCGCCACCGGAGATGACATTGATCATCGGCAACGGTAGCAGGGGCGCGGCGCCCGGCTCTGCTACCGCTCGATACAGCGGAAGCCTCCTGGCGTCCGCGGCGGCCAGCGCATTCGCCACCGAAACAGCGAGAACAGCGTTCGCGCCCAGCCTTCCGAGGTCCACCGAACCGTCGGCGGCGCGCAGAGCGGCGTCGACGGCTGGTTGGTCGACGGCGTCGAGCCCACGAACGGCATCGCCGATCTCGCCCATCACGTTCGCGACCGCACCGCGAACACCGTTGCCGCCGTACCGCACTCCCCCATCACGGAGTTCGCGTGCTTCGTGGCGCCCCGTCGAAGCGCCCGAGGGCACCGTCGCCTCCCCCTTTGCGCCTCCCGACAGCCGCACCTCGCACCCCACCGTGGGCTTTCCTCGCGAATCCAATGCCTCCCAGGCGAAGAGGCCGGTGATGGTGGTATCGGTCATGAAGAGAGCTCCCAGATATCGGTGACGGTTACGGGTGGATTCATCAGGAGGCGGCGCGCCCATGTCCTGGCACGGTCGCGGGCGGCGTCGTCGAGGTAGTCCACAGGACTCTTGCCATCGACCCTTGCCAGCAGCAGGCAGCCGGTTTGACGGATGAGCTGTTCCGGATCGAGGTCGATCGCGGCATCGTGTGTTCGAGTGAGCGCATCCAGAAAAACTCGAGCCGCGGCCGCGTATCCCGGTGCCACCACGGGGCGATGCAGAGTCTTGAGCAGCAGGTGCCCGAGAATCCAGGCCGGGTCGAAGGTCGGATCTCCGAGATGGGCGACTTCCCAGTCGATGACCCACAGGTCAGCCCCGTCCGGGTCTACCAGCACGTTCTTGGGGGTGTAGTCCCCGTGCACAAGACATACCGCCGCCTGATCCATCGCCGAGACGGTCCGGTCGATCGGGACCGCGAGATCGGGATGGCGATCGCGAACAGCACGGTGAAACGGGTCGAGGCGCAGTTGCACGAACGCGGTGCGATCGGCGAAATCGGCGGCGACGACGGCGTTCCCGGCCGTCTCCCGCTGCCAGATCCCCAGAGCGCGACCCAGTTGCTCGGCGATGTGCTGGTGTACGACACCATCGAGCAGCATTTCTTTCCACATGCGCCAGCGGTGCGGGGCCCGCTCGATCACCAGGTACCCGTCGTCGAGATCGAGAACCCGTGGCACCCGATCCGCGATCACACTCCCGGCGACTCGCAATGCCCGGCCTTCGGTATCGAGCCGGGCCGGATCGGCGAGCCAGGTTTGCTCGACCCGCAGTCGGTCGAGAGCGCGTTTGACCACGAAATCGCACCGTTGCCCCCGCACTGCGACGACATCGTTGGAGACGCCCCCGGTCAGTGGACTGATGTCGATTTCGTCATCGGCGTCGATCAGTCCGCGTTCGAGCAGATGGACTGTCAGCGCCCGGCTGTCGGTGGCAGCCGCGGTCACGACCGCGGCTCCAGGTCCGCGCGCAGCGCAGAGCTGGACAGAACATCGGGATTCACGACATCCCCCGGCAGGCGTCCGCGCAGCACATCGGCGACATTGGTGGCGGCGCGACGAGCCAGTTCAGCAAGCGAGCCGTCCGAGGAGAACGCGATGTGCGGGGTCAGCACGACATCGTCGCGCGTACGCAACGGGTGGTGGGGCGGAAGTGGTTCCGGGTCGGTGACATCCAATCCCGCTCCGGCGATCTCTCCGGCAACCAGTGCGTCGACCAGAGCGCCGGTATCGACCAGCGGTCCCCGCGCGGTGTTGAGCAGTACCGCGGTGGACTTCATCGCGCTCAGCTCGGGAGCGCCGATGAGATGGTGCGTGTCGGCGGTGAGGGGAACGTGCAGCGAGACGATGTCGGCCACAGCGAGCAATTCGGCGAGCGACCCGGCCACACGCACACCGACGGGCACGGCGCCGGATCGGGACAGGGCCACAACATCCATCCCGAGCGCTCGAGCTCGCGGTACCAGGGCCCGCCCAATCACGCCGAGGCCGACCAGGCCGAATACCTTGCCGCGCAATCGCATCGGTGTGCCGACCGATTTGCCGTCCCAGTCTCCCGCGGCGAGTTGCCGTGTCAGTGGAACCAGCTTGCGCGCCAGAGCGAGAACCTGTAACAGCGTGTGGTCGGCGACTTCCTCCGCGCAGTAGTCCGGCACGTTGCTGACCAGAATGCCGAGCCGGGTCGCGTGCGCGACGTCGATGTTGTCCACGCCTACGCCGTAGCGTGCCACGGTGCGACAGCGCGGTGCCGCGTCGAGTACTTCGGCGGGCACCTTCGCGAAGCAAGTGAGGATGGCGTCGACGTCCTCGGCGAGCCGAACGAGCTCATCGGTATCGCCGCGCTCGGCGACGATCACGTCCGCGTCGACACCGGAGAGCACATCGGTTTCGATCGCGAGATCCGGCCAGGTGTAGTCGGTGACCAGTACTCGGGCGCGTTGCCCCGGAGCAGACCCCATAGCGACCTCCTTGTCATCTCGCGTTCCGATGCTAGGGAGACCCCGATCACCGCGGAAATACACAGCGCGGTTGCCAGGCATAAATGCAGCGCATACCCGCTCTCGGCACGGCGGTAAGCCTCCGACTGTCGGGTACTGTGACGGCTCACACAGATGCGTGACGGCGACACAGCCGTCGGAGTGGTTGGTGGTGACTGATGAAGCTCGGACAAGTCGACCTGAATCTTCTCGTTGTTCTCGACGCGCTGCTGCGCGAGCAGAATGTCACCCGTGCCGCCGAACGGCTACACATGACCCAGCCCGCCACCAGCACCGCTTTGTCACGGCTACGCAAGGTTCTCGGCGACCCGCTGCTGATCAAGCAGGGCAGACACATGCGGCTGACGCCCCGCGCGGAGTCGCTGATCGAACCGGTGCGCGATGTCCTCGCCACCATCGAGCAGACGATCGTGCGTCCGACAGAATTCGACCCGGCATCTAACCGTCGCGTGTTCACTCTGTGCGCGAGCGACTACATCGGCGTCGTACTGATCCGGCCGCTACTGGGCAGGATCGCGAGCCTGGCGCCCGACATCAGATTGAATTTGACGTCGATACACGAGAGATACCTCAACGCCCTGCGCCGCGACGAAGTGGACCTCGCGATCCTGCCCGATCGGTTGACCGGGATAGATCGCCTCATCGAATGTTCCAGTACCCCGGTGCTGTCGGACAGATTCGTCGGAGCCGTGTGGGCCGAGCATCCACGCGCCGGTGAGCGACTGACGGCAGAGCTGCTGTCGGAATATCCGTATCTGGCCTATGAACCACCCGCCGGGTACAGCGTCATCGAGGAGGATCTCGAGCAGGCAGGCATCCCACGACGGGTCGAGGCCACCGTCACCAACTTCACACTCCTCCCATTCATGCTCGCCCGAACCCAACTGGTCACCGTCGTGCCCGAACGGCTCGGCCGTCGCGTCGCGGCCGCCGCCGAAATCACGCTGCTGGAACCGGACATCGAATTCCGGCCGCTGCGCCAATCCGCCTACTGGCACTCACGTCACGACGCCGATCCCGGACATCGCTGGCTGCGCGAACAACTCCTCTCCACCGCCCACAGCGAAGCCCTCGATCCCGCATCGACCAACTGACTCGTATACCTCGTATTCAGAGAGACTATTTCCGGGCCTGTGCCTCAGGTCACTAGCGTCGATCTCAGAGCGAGAGGAGCGCCCAGTGACGCGTTGGGTAGAGGGTTACGCCCTCGGCACGTTCACCGACGGGATCGACCAGTTCGCTGGGCTGATCACCGGAGACCGAGTGCTGCGTTTCGAGCCCGACCGGTTGGTCAAGGGCCCCGTAACGGTGCGAAGCCTATTGGAGAACTGGGAATTCGTCCGGTCACGATTGCCCGACCTGGTCGAATCCGCTCTCGGCGCCGACGGAATTCCTCTGTCGGAGCTCCGCGTACAGGCTCCTCTCGAGCCGCGTCAGATCTTTCAGGCAGGCGCGAACTACCGCACCCATGTCGCCGAGATCATGATTTCGGGACGCGCGGCCGACGACGAGCGCTCACCGGACGAGCTGCGCCGCGCCGCCGAGGAAATGATGGACGAGCGAGCGCGCATCGGCAGCCCGTTCTTTTTCGCCGGCCTGCCCGCGGCCATCTGCGGCCCCGACGACGATGTACTCCTGCCGCCCGAATCCGCTCAGGTCGACTGGGAAGTGGAGCTGACGATCGTCGTCGGCGCGACCGCGCGCCGAGTGACACGCGAGCGGGCACTGGACTACGTCGCGGGCTACACGGTGTGCAACGACATCAGCGCGCGCGACCTCCAATTTCCGATCGAACACCAACCGCTCGGCGGGGACTGGATGCGAGCCAAGAACCGTCCGACCTTCCTTCCCACCGGACCTTTCGTCGTACCCGCCGAACTCGTCGGCGACTATCGCGATCTGGAATTGACTCTGGATCTCAACGGCGAACGCAAACAACAGGATACGGCCGATCACCTGCTTTTCGACGTCCCCACTCTGGTCGCTGCCGCGTCGGCGGCGACCACCTTGTATCCCGGCGATCTGATACTTACCGGTAGCCCGGCAGGAAACGGGGGACGGTGGCAGCGCTGGTTACGCCCGGGGGACCTCATCGAGGCCTCCATCACCGGGCTGGGCAGCCAACACAACACCTGTGTCACGGAGATCATCCGATGAACCCGACCCTGGACGTCCACGCTCATGTCGTAATTTCCGCCGCGGACGCCGTACTGGCCGACGAGCCCGGGTTCATCCGGCAACGCGCCGAGGATGCTCGCGGAGCGGGGGTCACCTCCGCCGCGGTCAACCGCGAACAGATCGTGGCGCTCACGCCCGCACTCACCGATCCCTTCGCCCGACTGTCGAGAATGGATGCTTCCGGCATCGACATCCAACTCGTCAGCCCGATGCCCATGCACCATTACTGGGCGGACCGAGCCGTCGCGGACCGTTTCGGTCAACTCACCAACGAGGGCGTACTCGCCCATTGCGCCGCCGCCCCGGATCGACTGATCGGACTGGGCACCGTACCGCTACAGCACCCCGACCTCGCGGTGGCTTTACTCACCCGAGCCATGGCCAACGGGCTGCGCGGCGTCGAGGTATCGACCGATGTGGCGGGACGGGGATTGGCGGATCCGCTGTTGGAACCGTTCTGGAGCAGGGCTGAGCAACTCGGCGCCGTCGTCTTCATCCACCCCTGGGGGTGCACCCTGGGTGAACGCCTCGCCACCGCTTACCTTTCCAACATCATCGGACAGCCGATGGAAACCACCATCGCACTCTCGCATCTGATCTTCTCCGGCCTGCTCGACCGCCATCCGGGACTGCGGATCCTCGCCGCCCACGGCGGCGGCTATCTGCCGTACTATCTCGGACGCGGTGACCATGCCTGGCAGGCACGCCCCGACTCGCATACCTGCTGCGATGAACCAAGCTCCTACCTACCCCGACTGTGGTTCGATTCGCTGGTCTACACACCGGACGGGCTGCGCGCCCTGGTATCGGCGGTCGGCGCCGAACGTGTCCTGATCGGCACCGACTATCCCTTCGATATGGGCGTCGAAGACCCACTCGAACGTCTCGCCGCGGCCGCGTTGGATGCCACGTCCGAGGCAGCGATCCGCAGCGGAAACGGAACCGCGCTACTCGGGCCACTCCCCGCTCCCGCACATCTCGAGGTCACCGCGTGACATCCGCCCCGGCCGATGCGACGACAGCTGTGAACCCGGTTCCCGCAGCCGGAACCGGCGTGGCCATCCGCGGTCACTACCCCGCTGACCCGTGATGCTCGACCTGGTAGTGCTGGCCAAGCGCAAAGTCGCCGATCGAATGGTCGAACTCGTCCTCTGCTCGCCAGACGGCACCGACCTACCCGCGTGGCCACTGGGTGCACATATCGACCTCGTGTTACCGCAGAGCCGGATCCGTCCCTATTCGCTGTGCGGTGACCCCGCCGATCGAACTCGGTGGCGCGTACTGGTGCGACATGAGCACTTCCGTCAGAACAGCACCGAAGCCAGCGCCTCGCGATACATTCACGACCATCTCGCCCCCGGCGATCGGATCGGTTGCCGAGGACCTCACGACCGGTTCCGGCTCGTCGGCGCGAGCAGTTTCGCCTTCCTCGCCAGCGGCGCCGGGATCGCCCCGCTACTACCCATGGCACGAGCGATCGCCGCTGCGCGCATCTACCCGTGGTCACTCGTGTACATGTCGCGTGATGACGAAGAAGGCCCGTTGCGCCGGGAAGTGTCATCTCTCGGCCCGCGTGCGACAGTCGTGTCGGAGTACGACCTCGATCGCACCTTCGCCGCAGCCGCCCCGAGCGCGGCCGTATACGTCTGTGGCGGGAGCAATCTGGTCGACCGAGCCGAAGTCGCCGCAGCACAGCATCCGAGGGTGAGTCTGCACCGACAACGGTTCGACGCACCATCGCGTACCGGCGGCGCGTCATGCGACGTCCTGCTCGCTCGGCGCGGCGAGCGAATTCACGTACCCGCTGAAACCTCGCTGCTCACCGCCCTTCGCGCCAACGGAATCGATGTGCCATTCTCCTGCGGCGCCGGCATCTGTGGCGCCTGCGTCGTAGCGGTGCTCAGCGGCCGAGTCGAGCACCGCGACTCCATCCTGACGCGCGCAGAACGCGACGCCGGCTCACAGGTCGTCACCTGTGTATCCAGGGCCGCCGACCATCACCTGACCTTGGACCTTTGACGAACCATCTCGAATCTCGAATGCGAGCAATCGAAAACAACTATTTCCGCGACCACCTCCACGAGCCATACGGTCGTTGTTAGGACTTGCGTCACATTGTGGCGAAACACCATAGGAGATACGGCATGAGCGAAATCGCGAAGCTCGGCTATGTGGGAATCGAATCCCCGACCTACGACAAATGGCGCACCTGGGCCCCCGAGGTACTCGGCTGCATGCTCGGCCCCGATGGAGACGACGGGGCGGTCCGGGTCAAGATCGATGAGGCCGACTATCGACTCTCCCTTCATCCCGGCGAACAACACAAACTTGCCTACGTAGGGTGGGAGGTCCTCTCACACCGCGATCTCGATGCTGCCATGGCTCGCCTGGAGAAGGCCGGCGCCAAGCCCGAATTCGCGGACATCGAGGTCGCCGCATCCCGCGGAGTCGACAAGTTGGTGCGATTCGAGGACCCCTTCGGACAACCGTACGAACTTTTCTGCTACCAGGAATCCGGGTATCGGGACTGGAACCCACCGCGTCCGCACGCCGGATTCGTCACTGGCGACCAAGGGTTGGGGCATGTGGTCTTCGCGGTACCCGACGTACGCAAGGCCGTCGACTTCCACCTCGACGCGATGGGCTTTCAGACCAGTGACATCATCACCCTCAACCCGCCCATGGGGGAAATGTGGTTCCTGCGAGCTAATCCCCGCCACCACAGCGTCGCCTTCGTGGAAGTACCGAATTCACTCGGATTGCACCATGTGTACCTCGAGTCGAAAAGTTTCGACGACGTCGGATACTCCTATTTCGATGTACTCGGTGGCGACGAGTGCCCCGACCTGCTGATGAATCTGGGGCGCCATATCGGCGACCAAGTCATCTCCTACTACCTCCATTCCCCGGCCGGCTTCTTCATCGAATACGGATGGGGCGGTTTGGAAATCGATGATCTGGAACGCAGGTCACCACTGTTCATCAACTTGCGCAAAGGCAAGCGACCGGAGATGTGGGGCCACAAATTCCGATTCCAGCCGAACGAAGCCGTTCACCCCTACGAGTCGTGACCCGGTTCCACCAGAACCACCCTGCCTGAAGGAAGGGCAACGATGCCTGCACTCAACAACGTCCTGGTCGTCGGCGGTGGCACTGCCGGCGCCGCCGGTGCGATCCTGCTCGCCGAAGCGGGCGTCACGGTCGATCTGATCGAGATCAACCCCGACATCACGGCCTTGGGATCAGGAATAACTCTGCAAGGCAACGCCTTGCGAGTCCTGAACCAACTCGGAATCTGGGAACGAATCAGCCGAGCCGGATACGTCCAGGAAGATTGGCTCGGCCTGCGAGCTCCCGACGCCGAGGGCACGCTGCTGGCCCGGGTTCCCTCCACACGCACCGGTGGACCGGATCTGCCCGCCACCCTCGGCATCGATCGACCGACCCTCGCGCGTATTCTCATCGACCGCGTCGCGGAACTGCCGATCCGGGTACGTACCGGACTCACCTTCACCGACCTGGTGCAGCAGCCGGACTCGGTCACAGCACATTTCTCGGACGGCTCGGTGGGCACCTACGACCTGGTGATCGGCGCCGACGGCGTCCGCTCCCACACGAGGCGATATCTCGGAATCGACGCCGAGATTCGAAGTACCGGCCTAGGCGCGTGGCGAGCGATCGTCCCGCGACCGGAATCGATCACGCACACCGAGGTCTGCTACGGCGGCCCCTCCTACATCGCAGGCTACGGCCCTATCAACGAGCACGAAATGTATGCGTTCTTCACCGAGGACGCCCAAGACCGCACGGCCCTCACCGCCGACGAACGCCTCGCTGTCATGCGTCGATTCGCAGAGGAGTACCACGGCCCCTGGGATGTGATAAGCCCGACCCTGACCGAGACCTCGCGTGTCCACTACACATGGTTCGAGTCCTATCTCGCCGAAGGCCCCTGGCACCGTGGCCGGGTCGTACTCATCGGTGACGCCGTGCACACCTGCCCGCCAACCGTCGCTCAAGGGGCTGCCATGGCGCTCGAGGACGCCCAGGTCTTGGCAGAACTCCTGCTCGGCAACGACGTGCTCGATGACGCGTTGCTGAACGGATTCGCGGTCCGTCGCCTCGCACGCGTCCGCCCGGTCATCGAAGCGACACTGCAGATCGTGGAATGGGTGCTCGCCCACGAGCACGGCGATATCCCGAGGCTGATGGCCGAAGTCGCGACGATCGTCACCGAGCCCGCATGACCGAGCCAGGAATCCGGTTCGTGTGCCGATGGCTCGGCGCACGATTGCACTTCCTCATCCCCCTGATCCATTCGGCTCCCGGAAGCTTCGGTCCGACGTCATGTGATGTCAGACCGGTGAATTCGATGCGGAGAGTAAGAATCGCCCAGGGTGTCGAGGTGAATCTCGACGGTGTGTGGCTGACTTGTGGTGACGGGTAGAACTGGTCGTGGACGCTCTCCTCGCGAGCACTGTTCACCACACCGATTCGATCCCGACGCTTCGAGGACGTGGTCGAAGGCATCGAATCTCTTCCCCAGCAATATCTCTCATCCAAGCATGGCGGGCGCGCGTGCTTCGTCGCTTCGGTTTCGGTCTGTTGTCGAAGTCGTCGGTCGGCGCTGTCTCACCGTCCGTTGTCTCCGCGTGGTTCGCCGTCTGCCGTCTCGACCTGCTTGCGGTAGGCCCCCGGCGCCGATCCGAAGTGTCGTTTGAATGCTTTGGCGAAGGCGAATTCCGACGTGTACCCCGTGTGCTGCGCGATCGCGCTCAGCGGGGTCTGTGATCGGCGCAGTAACCGCGCCGCGGTGGCCATCCGCCAGTTGGTCAGGTAGGCCAACGGCGGCTCGCCGACCACCGAGGCGAAACGGCGAGCGAACGCCGCGCGAGACAGCCCGGCCCGGGCGCCCAGCGATTCCACGGTCCAGGGATGGCCGGGATCGTCGTGGATCGCCTTCAGGGCCGGGGCGACTACCGGGTCGGTCAGCGCGGCCACCCACCCCCGGGCCGGCTCCTTCGGTAGTTCGGAATACCACGACCGCAGGATGTACATCAGGAGGAGATCGACCAGCGCAGTGACGACCGCGTCCGAACCCGGTTGCGGCGCATGGAACTCGGCGCACAGTTGATCGACCGCCGAGCGCAGCACCGGGTGACGGCCGGGAACCGCGGGCAGGTGGATGAGCTCCGGTAGATCGCTGAACAGCGGATGCGGGCGATCGACGTCGATCGCGTACGCACCGCACACCAGTACCGTGCGCGGGCCCGGGCCGTCCACGGTGACCTGGCCGACCGGAGAGGAACGGTCCACACGCTCGGGCACGAAGTCCACCGGATCGCGGCCCGGCGCGTCGCACAATGTGTGCCCGCTGCCACGCCGCAGGAACACGATGTCGCCGGGCCCGAGCGCGAGCGGTCGGCCGTGCGGTGCCAGCACATGGCAGCGCCCTTCCACCACCACGTGGAATCCGGCTCCCGAGACGGGTTGGAACTTCAGCGCCCACGGGGCGTGCGCGGCGGTGCGTGTCACCATCGAGCGTCCGGTACGCAGGACTTCGAGGGTGTCGCTGAGAATGTCCACAGCACCACTCTAGTAGCGATGAGGCGAGACGATATGACATGAATCAGAGACTTCAAGGCATTCACCGTCTCGATGCACAGGCGTAGGTTCAAGCCTTGCCGGTTGCCGGATCGGCACTGCATCGACGAAGGAATGGATCCCATGTCTCTGGCTGGTAAGAAGATCGTGATCATCGGCGGAACCTCCGGCATCGGCTTCGCGGTAGCCCAACAGGCCGCCACGGTCGGCGCGGAGGTCGTGATCGCCTCCAGTAATCAGGACCGCGTGGACGCCGCGACGAAGCAACTCGGCGCGCCGGCCGAAGGCCGACGCCTGGACGTCGCCGACGGCAACGCCATCGCCGAGTTCTTCGAGCAGATCGGGGAGTTCGACCACCTCGTCTACACCGCGGGTGAATCACTGCTGATCAAGCCCTTGATCGACACCAGCCCGCAGGAGGCCAGGGCCGTCTTCGAACGCCGTTTCTGGGGCGCGTTGCTCTCCGCCAAGTACGCCGCACCACGACTGCGCGACGGCGGCTCGATCACATTCAGCTCCGGCGTCCTCGCGAAACGCCCCCTGGCCGGAACCGCGCTCGCGGCAGGTATCACCGGCGGAATCGAGGCCCTGACCCGGGCACTCGCCGTCGAACTCGCCCCCGTGCGCGTCAACGTGATCCAGCCCGGCGTGATCCGCACCGAACTATGGGACAGGAGTGTCCCGGACCCGGAGGCCTTCCTCCACGACGCCGCGTCCGCACTGCTCACGCAGCGTGTCGGCACCCCCGAGGAAGCCGCAGCAGCCTATCTCTTCATCCTGGACAACGCCTACGTCACCGGCACCACGCTCGCGATAGACGGCGGCGCGGCACTGGCCTGACACAACCGGGCCGGTCGGGTCAGCCACACACCGACCACCAGAACGACCAGACATCCGGTGATGATCAGCGGATTGAGGCCTGAGCGCATCGGTAATCGTGGGTTGTCACGAGATGGTCGGGATATGGCGTAGCCCCGCGCCGGCCGCGCCGTGCGTCAGATTGTCGAGGCCGAATGCGGTGATCCGCTCGCATCGACATCGGAGAGCGCCAGCTCGGCGCCTCGCGCGGCCAAGCCCAAGGCCAGTGCTCGCCCCGTTCCCGATCCAGACCGACGCCTCGGTTCGACCTCGACGAGAGGCCTATCGCTGCCACGGCCCGCCGAACTCCGAATGTTCACAAAATTGACTAATGATTCAATTCGTTCTAGTTTAATTCATCGAACTCTGGGACCAGTTTGCGCGCCGCGATGCCGGCGGTCGGCGTATTCGAGGAGAAATCGTGACGAGTGTGACCGGCAGCCTGGACGGGCACGGACAGATCATTCGCGAACTGGCATTCGTGACCCGGCGCGCGGGCGAGGAACTCCACGGCACCGCGGAGATCACCCCCGAGATGCACGTGCCCGGCACCGACATCCTCCGCACCTCGGTACTGGCGACCTGGGCCGATATCGTCGCGGGTCTGCTGGCCTCGCTGGTGATGGGCCCGCGCGTCCCGGTGACGCTCGAACTCGACGTCAACCTGTACCGCCCCGCGCCCAGCGCGGGCACGGTGCACGCCGTCGGCAAGGTCGTCAAGGTCGGCCGCTCGGTCTTCGTCGCCGAATTCGAATTCAGCATCGACGCCGCGCCGATCGCCGTCGGGGCGGCCTCCTTCATGGTCGCCCCGAACCCGGACGTCCAACTGCCGCCGACACTGACCATCGAACTCCCGCCCACCCCGGACCGGCTCCCCGTGCCGCTGGCCGAGCGGGCCCGCTGCGAACGCCTCAGCCCCGGAAAGGTTGTGCTGCCGCATTCGATCGAGGCATTGAACGCCTCCGACACGATCAACGGCGGACTCATCGCCCTGGCCGCCGAGGAAGCCGTGCTCTCCCTCGCCCCCGGCGACACCCTCAGCTTCCTGGGCCTGCGCTACCTCCTCGGCGCCAGGGTCGGCCCGATCATCGCCTCGGCCCACCTACACGAGGGCCTCGGCCGGGTGGAACTGCGCGACACCGGCAACGACAACCGCCTCACCACCCTGGCCACCGCCCGCACCTTCGGCCGCTGACCACCACGGCCCATCGAGGGATTCACACCCCCGGCATCCCTGTACGAGGAGCTCGTCCCCGTTCCTCGGATTCGACAAACTACGCCGGAACGTCCGAACGATGGTTCCGCTCAGCTGCCGGCCGGGCGCCGCGGTCGACAGGCGGCGTTCGACACCCATTCATCGAAGACGTCACCACAGCACGAAAACGGCAGCCTGAGGTGACCTCAATCGCGGCATGAAAGGACAGTGCAATGTAGCGCCCAGCCGCCCATGCGCACGTCACGACAGGTCGACCGCACTGCTCCCTCCTGTCCACCGGACCCGGTTCGGCCCGATCCGAGGATCTCGGTTGAGCAGTGTCGTGCGGGCCGCAACGAGATTGTCGCTGTTGGTTGACTACTCGGCCGTGCCTGGTGACCGTGCGATCGTCAGCTCGTACACGGCCCGTGCCTTTCCCGGGCCCTTGAAATCGGTGATGACCGACACTCCGTCAACGATCCGGTCGCCGGAAACGTTGCCGAACCCCAGCGCCGACCATGCCCGGTGAGCGGCCTTGTTGTGCGGCTCGGAGGTCAAATAGATCCGACAACAGCCCATCGCCCGCGCCCGTTCCTGCACGCGGGCGATCAACTGGCGGGTGATGCCGCGCCTGCGATGATCGGGATGAGTCATCACATCCTGGACGTACACCTCGCTCGGATCGTCTTGGCTGCGAAACGCGATCACCGTGCCGACCACCTCGCCATCGACGAGCGCCACTGGGCAGGTCGAGGAGAACAGAGTCGCGTAGAGCCAGTAGTCGGAATACGTTCGCGCCGTGATGAAAGGCTCGCCCAGCTCCATCAAGGCGATCACGTCGGGGATCATCTGCTGGCGCAGCGGCTCGATCGTCACCCGGCCAGTCTCCAGGTGCCAATGCCGCAGTGTCGCAGCGAGCCCACGGCACCCGTCACGATCTTCGCCGTGGTGCCCCGACCGACCGGTCGCGTCGTGCCCTGGCGTCATACTGGCGTCATGGGGTATGAAGCGGTGCGGGCGCATTCGCGCAGGGGAAAGATCGGCGGGAGTAACGTGCGCGGCCATAGCCGCGTCACCGACCGACGCCCGCCGTCGCGGGGTCACCGCTCCCCGTACGTCCACGGCTACCGCAGCGCATCACCCATGGTGATCCTCTGGTCACTCGGCGGCCTCGCCGGTGGTGTTGTCCTGTTGCTGGTCGTGCTGACACTGACCCATATGGGATCCTACGAGCCGACCGAGACCACCGCGGTGCCCTCCACCGCCGCGCCCGCGCAGCCGCAATCGTGTTACCCATTCGCCTGCTGACTCGCTGTCTTCTCCTCGACGGTCCAGCCGTGTCCGACACGCCCCGCCCTGTGCACACCGGCCGGGCAGACTTGACCCTCCCCAAACCAACACCAAGAATTCGGAGCGACTGCGCGGGATCCCCAGCGAACCAGCGTGCAACACGACCTAGCGCTACCGCAGGTAGGGCGCGCGTAAGGGACTACGCGTGATCGACCGTGAATGCAGGAAAACCCCGAACCACTAACAGCGGGTTTGAAGTCGGCCCCGCGCACGCGGGGATGGTCCATGCCGTCCGTGCGAGAGTTCCAGCGCCCCGACAGCCACCGTCGAAGATCAACTGCTCGACAGGCAATCTGGCGGCTATTCCTACGAACGACATATCTAGCCGTTCATCGTTGCTATCTCGCGTAGGGCCGAGGCGTGGCTGTGCAGCACGTCGGAAAGATACGTGAGACCGATTGTTTCCACCATGCCTGAGGTTCGGTACGCCATCGCAACTCCACCGTGTAGTGCAGTTCCGGACCAGCGCCCCTACTCGCCAATGTGTCCATCGCTGTCTATTCTTGCCGTCACCGAGGCGCGATCACATCCGGCCGGATGGTGTGATTGACCACAGTCGCCAGTGAAAGCAGCTCTGCCAGCACCCAATTCGTCCGCATTTCGCTGGCGAGGCCCGGTCCGCGCATCCCTTGTTGCCGGAAGACATTCAGCCGTACGACAACTTCGGCGCCACCCCATCCCTGCGCCAAACCCCGTGCGCAGCCGGTCCTGCACGAGCTCGACAGTTCACGGACGGCGCTCGAGTCGAGTAGTTGTTGCGCGCACAGCGTGTCGTATACGCGCAGACGTCAGGGACTCCGCTCGCCGGGGCCGGGGGCGAGATGGCGACGCCACACATCGACGAGTAGGTCGATCGACGACTGCATCAGGTCGGGGTTGTCGGCGTGCGTGGCGACTTCGAATCGTTGAACCAGGCCGATGATTGAATTCCCGATAACGAAGACGTTCGTCGAGGGATCGAGATCCGTGCGGATTGATCCATCAGCCTGACCGGTCAGGAACGCTTGTGTGACGTTCTCGGAGTCGGCCGCTATGTATGTCTCCTGCTCATGTTGATTGTGTTGTTGCTCCTTGCCGCGAAACGTGTGATCGAAGTAGTTGATGAAGCGAATCAGGTCCGGACTTCGATTTGCCACGCTGACGAGATCGGCTAGCAGCCCGAGAAACCGCTCGCGTCCGTTCGGTGCATCGGCCACGGCGGCTTCGGCGTGTTCGGTGAGTCCGCGCCGCACCTGACTCCGGGTATAGACGAGCGCGGGAGGAAGGCTGTCGAAATACTTGTAGAACGTCTTTCTGCTGATTCCCGCGAGGTCGACGACTTCGGTAACGTTCAGCGGCTCCTCTCGCGAGTTGGACACGGCCGCTATTACCGCATTGGCAATATCCTCACGTTGTCGGTCGCGAAATCGGGTCCATCGTTCACTACGGTCGGTCATCGCGAGCCGAGCCCAACGCCCGGGCCGAGTGCGTACCGGCGGTCACCTCCGGTACGCACTCTCCTGGTCGTCATCAGCCCGTCACTCGGAGGCTTCGTCGCTCGCCCGGGGGCCGGCGCCGTCTTCGGGGCGAGTTCGGCAATGACGCCGACTGCGTTGTCCCCAACTGATTTCATTCCATCTCCTCCTGGCCGAGGCCGCGGCCCTGGTCGTGCGGCCGACCGGTGTACACGATCTCAGTGTCGTCAGCGGGCGGTTGGCACGCGGCATTCATTGACGTCGGGCAGCAGTTGTCCTACAGTCAAACATGGGTTACACCGTGTTACCGATACTGGCTTCGGTTACGCCCTGTGCAGCCTCAAAATGGTTCTCGCGGCTGGATCGCTGGAGCTGGCGGCGCATCTCGACAACCCTCGACCGTCTGTGTGGAATTGGAGTGAACAATGGTGACAGGGATCAAGGACCACCACGACACATCGCTGGGAGCGGACGAACGGGCCCGCTTGCTCCTGGAGCAGATGACAGTCGCGGAAAAGGCTCGGCAGCTGACTTGCCTGATGTCGATGCTGGTGCTCGGCGAAGGGCGCTTGATCGAAGATAACGCGACCATGATGCTGGCCACAGGTATCGGTGGATTGGTGTGTCCGCAGACCGAGGATCCGTCCCGCATCGCCAGCGGAGTCAATGACATTCAGCGATTCCTGACCGAGCGGACTCGGCTGGGCATTCCGGCGCTGTTCCAGGTCGAGGCGCTCAATGGGGTGGTCGCGCCCAGGCATCCGGTTTTTCCGACACCGATCGCGCTGGCGTCGACATGGAGCCCGGACCTTGTCGAGCGGATGGCCGAGGTCATCCGCAAGCAGATGGTCCGACTGGGCCTGCGGCACGCGCTTTCCCCTGTGCTCGACATCGCCTTCGATCCGCGTTGGGGCCGCATACATGAGACCTACGGTGAAGACCCACAGTTGGCCGCTGCGTTCGGCGTCGCGTTCGTGCGTGGGTTGCAGGGTACGGATCTGACGCAGGGAGTGCTGGCCACGGCCAAACACTTCCTCGGGTTCGGCTTGGGTCAGGGTGGACTCAACGCGTCGTCGTTCGAAGCTGGTAGTCGATTCACCCGCGAAGTGATGGCATTGCCCGTGGAAGCGGCGATCAATGTCGCCGGGCTGCGGTCGGTGATGACCTCCTACGGCGATGTGGACGGCATCCCCGCCGGGGTGTCCCGCGAGCTGCTTCATGACCTACTTCGCGAGGAGATGGGCTTCAACGGCTTCGTCATCGCGGACTATATGGCCATGCAGCACGCGCTCGACCGGCAACGCGTAGCAACCACCAAGGCCGAAGTCGCGCGCATGGCGCTGCATGCGGGCCTGGATTTGGAGGCACCGTTTATTTTCGCGTACGGCGAGACTCTGGCGGCCGAGGTGGAGGCCGGGCGAGTGCCGATGGCGGAGTTGGACACCTCGGTGCTGCGCTTGCTGACCGCCAAATTCGAGCTCGGCCTCTTCGAGTCTCCCTACGTGCCGGAGGGGCCGGTCCACGTCACCGCCACGACAGCCGAGGGTACCGAAGTCGCTGACGAGCTGGCCGAGCAAAGTATCGTCCTGCTCGAGAATGACGGTGTTCTGCCGTTGAAGTCCGGAGCGAAAGTGGCGGTCATCGGGCCGCTCGGACATGAGGCGCACCAACAGTTCGCTACCTACACCTACCCCGTGGGCAGGGAGATGTATCGCTTCATGGCTTCGGGGGGCCTGGGAAATCTGGTAGGCACCGATTCGTTCAGAGCGGAAGCCGAAGGCCCGGAGACAGCCGATCTGGGCTGTGAGGATTACGTCCGATTGCGGTACGGGGTTCGGTCGTTGGCCGAGGAAATCGCTGAGCGCGCCGACGTGGTCGTCGAGGCCGGAAGCGGGCTGACGGAGCGTCTCGACGACGCTGCGATCGACCGGGCGGTAGCGGCCGCCCGCGACGCCGATATCGTCGTTCTCGCTCTCGGCGGGCACAGCGCCGCGATCGGCGGCGGAACGGAGGGTGAGGGCACCGACACCGCCGACATCGCGCTGCCCGCCGTGCAACAGGAGTTGGCCGACGCCGTCGCCGCTACAGGAACACCCCTGGTCGTTGTCCTCGTACAAGGCCGCCCCTACCCGCTGCCCCCTTCCGTACTGCAGGCACGCGCTTTGGTGGTGTCGTCCTTCGCGGGCCAGTCCGGCACGAGTGCGTTGGCGCGGGCACTGTTCGGAGAGATCAATCCCGGCGGGAAGTTGCCCTACACGATCCCGCGCCACGGCGGGCAGGTCCCCATCTACCACTACCAGCGCGCGGACAGTGGGTATCGCCGCGAGGCGGTCATCCGGGGAATGCATTATCGCGACATGTCCGCGACACCGCTGTACTCCTTCGGTTCCGGGCGCAGCTACACCCGCTTCGACCTGACCGATCTCGAGGTGACTCCTCGGATCAGCACCGACGGAGTGGCTGAAGTGGCCCTGACGGTGACCAACGTCGGCGATCGCGCCGGAGCCGAGGTAGTTCAGCTCTATATCAGGGTCAATGCCGCGGTGGTGACCAGGCCCGCGCAACAACTCGCGGGCTTCGCCCGGGTGCAACTGGACCCGGGCCGATCCGCGCGCGTGACCTTGCGTGTGTCTGCTGACCAGTTCGCGTTCAGTGGACTCGACCACCGCATCGCGGTGGAACCGGCGACTGTCGACCTGTTCGTCGGCTCTTCGTCGGACGACCATCGCATGGATGCCTCGATCGAAGTTACCGGGGATCGACGCATCCTGCGCCCCGCGGACCGTACCTTCCTGCCAACGGTGAACGTCGAGGCCGTCGCCGGCAGCGCGCCGTCGAGGTGATCGACGTGTCCATCGTCGCCAGCCAGCAACTGATGACGCACTTCGGGCTTCATTGATTGGTTAGGAGAAAACTCGTGATCCGCGAATCTTTCGATCAGCACTGGTATGTCCGAAAGGACGACGGGTCCTCGGGCGACAATTCCGTCGGCCCGGTGACTCTGCCGTATGACGCCATGCTGTTCGAGAAGCGTGACCCCGACAGCAAGAACGGGGGGAACACCGGCTTCTATCCGGGTGGTGTGTACCGCTACTCGAAGTCGTTCACCGCTCCCGAGGACTGGCGTGATCGAACTGTGGTCGTGGAGTTCGAAGGTGTCTACCACCGTTCACAGGTGTTGGTGAACGGCCGACTCGCCGGTGGACGCCCTTCGGGGTACGCGCTGTTTCATGTGGTACTGGATGATTTCCTCGAATTCGGGGCCGAGAACACAATCGAAGTGGTGGCGGATAATTCGGATGAGCCGAATAGCCGTTGGTACACCGGAAGTGGCATCTACCGCCCCGTCCATCTGATGGTCGGCGAACGCGTCTTCATCACCCCGACAGGCGTGCGCGTCACTTCTCGGTCGCATTCGGACTCGACGGCGATCGTCAGTGTCGAGACCTCTATCGTCAATGGCTTGGCGAGTGAACGAACCGTTACGGTTGCCGTTGAGGTCACGGATCCGAACGGGGTCGCCCTCGAACCGGTGACCGGTGAATTGTCTGTTCCGGCTCGCGGTACGGCGGTGCTCCGCCAAGAGGTCTCGATTGTCGACGCGGCGTTGTGGTCACCGGAGACGCCGCGCATGCACGAGGTCCAGGTCAGCGTTATAGACGGAGCGCAGACCATAGATCTCGCTCGCGAAGAGTTCGGGATTCGGACGGTAACCGCCGACGCCCGGAACGGACTGCGGATCAACGGAAAATCGGTGAAGCTGCGGGGAACCGCAATCCACCACGACCACGGCGTGATCGGCGCCCACACACTTTATGCGGCAGAGGATCGACGGGTCCGCATCCTGAAAGAGGCCGGATTCAACGCGATACGAAGTGCGCACAACCCCGCCTCGCGAGCACTGCTGCGCGCCTGCGACCGGCACGGAATCCTCGTCATGGACGAACTGACCGACGCATGGTTGTTGCCGAAGGTGAAATACGACTACAGCCAGCAGTTCGAACAGTGGTGGGAGCGCGACCTCGAAGCCATGATCGCCAACGACTTCAATCACCCGTCGGTGATCATGTACTCGATCGGAAACGAGATCTCGGAGACAGTGACACCGCGCGGCGTCGCGATCAACCGTCTGATTGCGAAAAAGACGCGCGAACTCGACCCTACGCGACTGACCACGAACAGCGTCAACGGCTTTCTCAACCTCATCGCCTCGCGTGACGACGCGAAGATCGCGAAGAAGGCCGAAGCCGCCCAGACCGGCGAGGAGAACCCGAATAAGAACCTCATCCGCGTCCTGAACCTTCTCATCGGCGTGCTCGACAGGATGCTCGAGCACATCGTCCGGCTTCCGGCGGTCGACAGGCGCACCCGCGAAATCTACGCGGAAGTCGACGTCGCGGGCTACAACTACATGGTTGGACGGTACGAACTCGACGCGAGGCTGCACCCGCAGCGGGTGATCGTCGGCAGTGAGACTCGAGCAGCGCACACAGCGGTCATCTGGAGGAAGATCGCGTCGCTTCCGCACGTGATCGGCGATTTTGCCTGGACGGGCTGGGACTACATCGGCGAAGCCGGCATCGCGGTAAAACAGTACGGCACGACGAAGCGAGCGATCTACCATCCCTATCCTGCTCTGCTCGCCGGGGAGCCGGTCATCGATATCACGGGGTTTCGGCAGACCCAGTCCTACCTCGACGAGATCGGCTGGCATCTCAGCAGAGGTCCCCACATAGCTGTCGAGCCGGTGAACCACTCCGGCGAGAAGGTGATGTCCACCGGCTGGCGGGCGACCAACTCCATCGCAAGCTGGAGCTGGGAGGGATGCGAGGGACGTCCCGCGACCGTGGAGGTCTATGCGGACGCTGTGCGCGTCGAATTGCAACTCAACGGTCACACCGTGGGAAGCGCTCTCTCAGGGCCGGACAAGGGATATCTCTCGAGGTTCACCCTTCCCTACCAGCGGGGGCAACTGACCGCGATCGCATACGCCGAAGACGGCAGTGAAGTCGGCCGTCGCACCCTCCACAGCGCAGGTACCGGAATCCGTCTGACCGTTCAACCCGAAAGCACCAGCCTCCGTGCCGACGGCGCCGACCTCGCCTACATACCGGTCTCGATCACCGACGACGCCGGTACCCTACGGCCGCTGGCGGACCGCAGCGTCACGGTAGTGGTCGAAGGTGCTGCCACGTTGCTGGGGCTCGGAAGCGCAGAGCCCATCACTACCGAAGGCTTTGCCGGCAATACACACCGAACGTTCAACGGACGGGCCCTCGCGGTGATCCGCGCCGACCATCAGCCGGGACTGGTCGACATCACCGTGACCGCGGACGGGTGCGAACCCGTGAAGCGGCAATTGAGCGTGGTCTAGGCGCATGTCCTGCCGGGACAGAAAGCATCCCCGAACTCGCCTCATCCGCCTTCAGGGCACATTCGCGCACCCACAGGCCGTCACGGATCCATCTCCCACGCCATTCCCGGGCAGGAGTACTTCCGTGCGGAACGACTCCTCCGCGGGTGGTCTGAAATCCTCCTGAAGAAGGACCGCACCATGAGCGATCCGCTCACCACGCCGGAACCGGCCTCTCTGAAGAGCATCGGCGCCCCCCCGGAAGCCGGTACCTCGACCAAGCTGACGGGTGGGAAGCCGTTCAAGCGCTACCTGCTCTTCTATGCCCTCGGGCTGATGGGCTTCTTTATCACGTGGGGTGCCGTGAGCGGCATCCTTTTACCGAACCATGTGCAGGGCATCGAATTCGACAGGTTCTTCACCGGCGCCGACGCGGGCGTCGATCTTCAGCAGCTCAGCGATCTGAAGGTGCAGGTGGATGCAGGCGCCATCAACCCCACGGGGGAGCAACAGCGGTTGCTCGGCGTCCTGGACAAGTTCGAGGGCGCGCGCGCCCAGAGCCTGTCCGTCATCACCGCTATCGGTCTGTTCATCAGTATGTTCATTCAGCCGATTACAGGGGTCCTGTCGGACAGGATGCGGTCCCCTTGGGGGCGCCGGGCCCCATGGATCGTGGGCGGAGCCGTTCTCGGGAGCATGCTGCTGGTGGGGTTGAGGCATTCCTCGACGATCCTCGTCATCGCGGTCTGCTGGGCTTTGGGCCAGCTCGTCATCACTGTTGGCCAGGGGCCGCTGCTGACGACCGTTGCCGACAGGGTCGACGAGACGAGGATCGGCACAGCCTCCGCGATCTCTGGGCTGGGCGCGATGTTCGGGGGCGTCGCCGGCGCGCTTGCCGGTGGTGTCCTCTTCTCCCGGTTCGGTCTGGACGCGTACTACCCGTTCGCTGTGATGCTCGTTGTCTGTGCGCTGGCGTTCGCGTACTTCGCACGTGACCGGTCCTCGATGTCGCTCGAGGTCCAGCCCATGGACTGGAGAAAGTTCTTCCAGGCATTCGTGATTCCGTTGCGGGACAGCGACTTCCGCTGGGTATGGATCGCCAAGATCGTGATGATGTTCGGCTACGCTGTTTCCCACGCGTTCTCGATCTACATGCTGCAGAGCTACGTGCAACCCTCGCTCAGCGTGACCGAGGCGACGAAGACAGCCCCGTTGCTCCAGCTCGCGGGCCTGCCCTGCATGCTCGTCACGATGACCTTGGTAGGCCGGTGGTCGGACAAGATTGGCCGACGCAAGCCCTTCGTCTTCTGGGCATCGATACTCATGGCTGCCTCGATGCTGGTCCCATTGGCGTGGGCCACAGTGCCGGGTCTGTACGTCCAGGCTGTGATCGGTGGCATTGCGCTCGGTGCGTTCATCGTGGTCGACCAGGCCCTGTTCATCGATGTCATTCCCGACAAGAAGACCGCGGGCCGTGACCTCGGCATGGCCAACCTGGCCGGCAACTTCGGTCAGGCGATCGGCCCCGTAGTCGCCGGACTGGTGGTGTCGCTCACCGGTGGTTACAGCATGGTGTGGGTCGTCTCGCTGGTGGTGGTCCTGTTCGCGGCTTTTGCCATACTCCCGGTCAAACGGGCCAACTGAAACGACAATTGATCACGAAGGGTTTAATCTGTGACCTCCACCGAGTCCCGGTTTCCGTATCAGGACGCCACCCTCACCGTCGACCAGCGGATCGAGGACCTGCTCTCCCGGATGACTCTGCAGGACAAGGCCGGACTGATGTTTCATGAGATGGCCTTCGTGTCGGACCTGGACGAGCCGGGCATGTTCGGCAAACCATCACTCCGGTCGTCCCTCGACAAGCGGATGAACCACTTCAGCACCCTGTTCGTACCCACGGCCCGCGAACTCTCCTCTTGGCACAACCCGCGTGCAGGAGGCAGCATTTCGGAATTTGTCAAGTCAAATGAGACAGTGCTGATCAGTTGATTTGGGGTTCGGGTGCGGGTTCGTTGATGTAGAAGATGGCTGGCATTTTCGGTGGGGTGGGTCGGTGACCGAACCGGGCCGGGTTGGCGTGGTAGGCGGCGGTAAGGGTGATCTGACGGGCGTCGTCGATGGTGTCGGCGGTGCCGAAGTGGACTGATGCGGGGGTGTGCCAGCCGATGCCGGAGTGGCGGTGGATGTGGTTGTATTCGTTGAAGAATCCTTCCAGGAACAGGCGCGCGTCTTTCAGTGAGGCAAAGGATTTCGGGAAATCATGAAGGTATTTGAGGGTCTTGAATTGCGCCTCGCTGAAAGGGTTGTCGTTCGATGTCCGTGGCCGGGAATGAGATCGGGTGACACCGAGATCGGTGAGCAGTTCCGACACCAGCCCCGAGGTCATCGACGGGCCGCGGTCGGCGTGGACGGTGTGCGGGACATCACCGTTGCGGGCGATGGCCTCGTCGATGAATTCCTGTGCCAGTTCAGCGCTTTCGTGACGAGACACAATCCAGGACGGGGTGTAGCGGGAGTAGATGTCGATGAGTACATACAGGTGGAACCAGACACCCTTGGCAGGGCCGCGTAGCTTGGTGATATCCCAGGTCCACACCTGCGACGGGCCGTCGGCGAGGAGTTCGGGTTTCACCCTCGCCGCATGGGTGGCCTGTCGTCGCCGTTCCCGGTTCTGACCCGCGGCGGCGGCGATGCGATACATGCTCGACATCGAGCACCAATAGTTGCCTTCATCGAGTTCACGAGCCCAGATCTGGCATATCGCCAGGTCCGCGTAGGGCGGTGAGTTGATCACCGTGAGCACATGGGCGCGTTCGGCGGCGGTGAGTGCCTGACCGTTGTCTGGCACCGCCCGAGCGGGTTCGGGTCCTTGGATCGGTGGCCGCTGATGCCGGTAATGGGTGGCTCGTGACCGCCCGATCAGCGTGCAGGCCCGGCGGATGGGCACCTCGACGGCCCGCAGGTCGTCGTAGGCGTCGGTCATGGCTTGGTCGGTCGCGGCGGTGTGCCCGTGCTCTCGGAGATGGATTCCAAAAGCACGTGAAGTTTTCCCATGATCTCGAGCGCGGCCTCCGTCTGCTTCAACTGCTTTGCCAGGCGGTCATTCTCACGCGTCAAACGTTCGTTCTCCCGGCGCGCGGCCGCATCGCCCGAGGGTCGAACGGCACGCTTGGTGGCACCGCCGGATTGCCTCGTGTCGCGGGCCTGGGTCCACTCGGCGATCTGGGATTGGTAGAGACCCTCGCGGCGCAAAACCGCGGACTTCTCCCCGTGTGGGGCGTCGCGGTACTCGTCGATGATCTTGTCGCGGAACTCCGCGGTGAAGGTCCGCCGCGTCGGCTTCGGCGCCGGATCGACTGGCCTACCAGCGGGTGCGGGCTTCGGGCTACTCACGGGATTGCTGCTCCAGTCATGCCCTCAAACAGTGAACTCGGGGACATCCGAGTGTCTCACCACAGCCTGACAGAGAGGGTTTGCCCACCCCCTCGGTATTCCGGTCACTATCTCAAGCGACCCGCGTAACTCCTTCACCAACAACCCGTTCACCGCGCTGATGGCAGGACCGTTCTCGCGGTGGCCCGAACCGCTGGGATTTGCGGCGATCGGTTCGCCGGAGCTGGTTGCGCGTTTCGCGGACACGACACGACACGACACGCAGGGAATACATCGCGGTCGGCATCCGGACTGTCAGCGGTCAAGTAATTCCCCCAGGTGAGGGGTAGTTCCGTCACGGAATTCCCCCACTTCCCCGTCACGGTATTCCTCCACCCGGCCGTCACGTAATTCCTCCACCCGGCGGTGTGTCGCCGGTCGGCGTGTCTCGCACACATGTTCGCTCGTTCTCGACAGTCCACGGCTGGTGAGGAGGAACGACACAGATGGCGAGGAGAAGTTTCATGGCTCGGCCACAAGGTCACCGTCGCCACGATCGCGCAGCGCCTGCGTGACGACCACGGCCTGGACGTGTCGGAATCCTCTGTCCGCCGGTGGATCACGGCCAACCTCGCCGACGAGGCGGCGCGCGCGAGGGTGACCGTGCCCCGCCCGCCGGTCGCGCCGGGCAGCGAAGCCCAGATCGACTACGGCAAACTCGGCACCTGGTTCGATCCCGTCGCGGGCCGGCGGGTCACGGTCCAAGGGTTCGTGATGGTGCTGTCGTGCTCGCGCATGTTGTTCGTGCAACCGGTGACCTCGATGGACCAATCATCGTGGTGTGCTTCCCATGTCGCGGCGTTCGAGTTCTTCGGCGGGGTTCCCGCCCGCCTGGTGATCGACAACCTCCGCACCGGTGTCGACAAGCCCGACCTCTACGACCCGCGTCTGAACCGCTCCTACGCCGAACTCGCCCACCACTACGGGACGCTGGTCGACCCGGCACGAGTCCGCAAACCGAAGGACAAGCCACGCGTCGAACGGATCATCCAATACGTTCGCGACTCCTTCTGGCAGGGGCGAGAATTCACCGGTCTCGCCCAGATGCAGGACGACGCCGCCGGCTGGAGCACCGACGTCGCCGGGCTGCGGCACTCCCGGGCCCTCGACGGCGCCCAGCCGCTGCGGGTATTCGAAGCGATCGAACGCGACGCCCTGCTGCCGCTACCGGCCACGCCGTTCGTGTCGACCCGCTGGTCGACCGGGAAGGTCGGTCTCGACACCCACGTCGAGGTCGGCAAAGCCCTGTATTCGGTGCCGTGGCGGTTGATCGGGCAGACCCTGCACGCCCGCGTCTGCGGGGATGTCGTGCAGATCTTCCGGGACCAGCACGTCGTGGCCACTCATGTCCTGCGGCTGTCGGGTCGGGCGACCAACCCCGACCATTATCCGCCGGAGAAGATCGCGTTCCATCTGCAAGGCCCGACCTGGTGCCGCAAGATCGCCGTCGAGGTCGGCCCGGCCTGCGAGTTGTCGATCGACGACCTGTTGTCTCCCAACGCGATCTACCACCTGCGCGCCGCTCAGGGAGTGCTCGGATCGCGCCGCGAACACGGCGTCGACCGGCTCGAAGCCGCATGCGCTCGCGCGATCGAGGTCGCTGACCCCACCTACCGAACCGTCAAGGGCATCCTCGCCGTCGGCGCCGAAACCGACGACGCCCCGGCGGCCGGCGATGCCTGCGCGGTCCCGGCGTTCCTTCGCGGCCCCGGCCAGTTCGACGCCGACTGGACCCCACACGCCTGATCCATCCAGTTCTCCACTTCAGCAAGGAAATACAACTTTCATAGGGACCGTAAGAAATCAACGTGGCGAGTCGGTGGCGATGGTCTCCGAGGGTGGTATGGCGGCGAGAAGGTCTGTCACGCTGCGGTATCGGGTGGCAGCGGGGGTGATGGTGATCCCGTCGTGTTCCAGGAGGGGCCGGACTTGAAGCAGCGCGGTGCCGATGGTGCGTGGGCTGACGCCGAACAGTTCGGCCAGTACCTCGCGGTTGCATAGCCGGCGTTTATGCAGCACGGTCGCGAGAACCCGGTCGGCGTCGGTGATCTTCTGTAGGAACACCCCGCCGCGGGCGGCGGGCATGCGCTCGCCGCCACGTCGGGTGTGGCGATGCCGTTCGACCAGTGCGGCCTGTCTCGGCGCGAGTCGCTCGACGAGGTCATGGAGTTGTCGTCGGCTGAGCCCGGTCAACGTCGGTGAGGACAACCTCTCGGGCAGTTGCGCGTGTGGTTGCGCCCGTGGAACAGGGGTGTGGTGGAGAAAGTCTCGGAAAGCCGTTGACGTTGTGAAGCGCAGCTGGGTCGAGGTCGCGACGCGGTATCGGTGTTCGTCGAGCAGGGTTCGGGTTTCGGCGATCACCTCGCCGATGGTGTTGGCGTTGACCTCCAACAGTTCCGACAGGACCCGTTGTGAGCAGACCTGCCGCAGGTAGACGATCGTGATCAGGACGCATGTGGCGTCGGTGAGCAGGCGTTTGCCGCCCGCTCCGGGGGCTCGGCGGCGTCGGCCGCCGCGTTGTTCCCAGCAGCGTTGCGCCGCGCGAGCGGCTTGAGCCGGAGCCAAACCTGCGGCGAGATCCGCCAGTTCGTCGCGGGTCATTCCGGTCAACCGCGGGTCGGTGAGCAGTTCCAGGAACTCGGCCCGATGGTGGGCACGGCGTTCGGCGGTGACCGGGATCTCGGCCAATGCCGGGTGGACGGTGTAGTTCCAGGCGCCGTGCCAGTCGTGTGGGAGCACGGGCAACGCCTGGAACCGCTCTGTGTTGATCGCGATCCCGAGTGGGTAGTCGCGGGTGTCGAGTTCGGCGTGGACACGCAACCCGGTGCGGGTGCGTGTCGAGGCGATGGTGTTGACGACCACCTCGTGACTGGTCAGCGGGCGTCCGCGCCAGTTCATGGTGATCTGGGAGAACAGGCGGTGCTCGATCTTGTTCCATTTGCTGGTGCCGGGCGGGAAGTGGCAGACCGTGATCGCCAGACCGGTTTCGGCGGCCAACGCCGCCAGTTCGGCCTTCCACAGCCGGTAGCGGTGACTGTTGGATCCGCCGGCGTCCGCGGTGATCAACAGCTTGCTCGCCCGCGGGTAGTCGAGGCATCCTCGCCCCTGCCACCAGCGGCGGATCGAGGCCACGGCGAACGCGGAGGTGTCGTGGTCCACGCCGACGTTGACCCATCCGGCGTCGGTGACCAGATCATAGATGCCGTAGGGGATCGCCTGCTCGACATTCGGGCCGGTGAAGAAGCTGTGGTCTTCCACCTCGACTGGTTCTCCCCGTGGTCGCCACTCCCGCCCGGCGTTGGGCAGTCGGCCGAGTTGTTCCTTCTTCTTCGAATCGACGCTGATGACCGGCTCACCGGCAGCCTGATGCGTCTTGACCTGCTCGTTGATATAGCGGAACTGGCCGTCTCGATCAGGGTGCTGCTTTCCCTCCAGCGTCTTGGCGTTGGCTTGAAGACTGAACCCATTGTCCCGCAACAGTTTCCTCACTGTCGGCGCGGACACCGGATGCCCCTGGCGGGTCAACTCCTCGGCCAGGTGCCGCAACGACTTCGTCGTCCACCGCAACGGCGACTCCGGATCACCACGCTCATCGGGCTCGACCAGCCTCAACAACGCCACCACGAGTTGCGGATCGACCTGCCCAGCAGGCTTGCGGCCCCCGCCCGGACGTCGCACCCGCCACCGCGGCAGCGGCGGATCGCCGGACTCCAACTCGAAAACACCCTTGCGGACCGTGGTTTCGCTGACACCGGCGACGCGGGCCACCGTTCGTACTCCACCGTGGCCGAGCAACCGCGCCTCCGTCGCCAACGCCAGACGCCGTTGGCGTTCGTTCAAATGCGGCAACAACACCTCGAACCGCCACCCAAGCCGTTCCTCGGTCCCCGTCAACACCGCCATAACACATCGAAACACCATGCAGCACAGAACAACACGTTATTACCTTACGGTCCCACAAGAGTGCGAATGTCCTTGCCGCAATACCGAAATCGGCGCATCCCGCTGCGATCTCGGCGATGAAAGAAATATACAACGCCGAGGATATCGACAAAGCGCAAATCGCGGTGAAAGCCTTCGAAATCGACTACGGCGCAAAATACCCGAAAGCCGTCAAGAAGATCACCGACGATCTCGACGTGCTGCTCGAGTTCTTCAAATATCCGGTCGAGCAGTGGATCCACCTGCGGACCACGAACCCGATCGAATCCACCTTCGCCACCGTGCGGTTACGCACGAAGGTCACCAAGGGGGCCAGGCTCTCGTGCAGCCGGAATCGCCATGGCCTACAAGCTGATCGAGGCCGCCCAAGGCCGCTGGCGCAAGGTCAACGCACCCGAACTGGTCGCACTCGTCCGCAACGGTGCCCTGTTCCACAAAGGCAAACTCCTCGAACGCCCCCGCAACATCACCCCGACATCACCAGCCGACCCGGCCGACACCACCCGAACGGAGATCGCCTGAAACTTGCCAATCCACAGGATTTGACAATATCTCACATCCAAGCTCCCGGGATGTCTGACACGCACGGATCCGCACCAGCAACACATCCAGCTCGGCCACCACCCGCCACGTCAACCAGCACCAACCTGACCCAGCGGCCTCGTAGCATTAAATACCCGTCCGCCCCCGCTCTGTCTTGTACTGCGGGTATAGCTCGGACAACGCGGTATCAAAGGCCAACGTTCTCTCCAGCGAATCCAGGAAATTGAGCTTGTTCCGTCGGATATACCATTCTACAAGCGACGCTGCATCCGCGAAATCTTTGTTGACGATACACAGCGCCACGACAGCACGAAGGCGACGGGCAGAAATATTTTCGGGCGCCTGCGGACTTGGTGCACGCGCAAGTGTGGTGAGCTTATTTTGAGAATCGCGTTCCGATAGCCACAGTAATGCATGGTCATCAATGAGCCTTTCCGAGTAGCGGCGTGTCACGGTCAGACGCTGCGGCCGTGTTGAAGATGCAGCAACACCAGCGCGGCTGCGGCGATGGCACCGATCCGGCACGGGCACAAGCTGACTCGACGCAATGCCTTGAACCATTTGAGCAGTGCGTTACCGCGCTCACCGACCGCGCGAACCTGGTTGTGGGCCTTGTTCGCCGTTTTCTGTTCGTCGGTCAGCTGCCCGCCCTTGGGCTTCTTGACCGCGACCGTGATCGTTGTGGCCTCGCCCAAGTATCCGAGATCGCCCAGCACGGGCAGGTTTTCACCGGTCCAGTCCGTGAGCGCGGGCAGCATCTCGGGGTGGGCGCGCAGCGCGGTGACATCGTGCTCACGTCCCGGACGAACCTCGGAGGTCCACATCGGCCACCCGTCCGGGGCGGTAACGACCTGGATGTTCCCGCCGTGGCGGCCGTGTTTTCCCGACCACCAGAGGTCGACTTTGACCCGGCGTGGCACCGAGGTGGCTTTGGCGGTGGCGGGGCCGGCTTGGCCGACCCGGTCGGTGTGGATGAGCGTACCGTCCACGCTGATGTGCTGGTGCCCAGCGACTTTCGCGGCCAGCAGCACGTTGTGCAAGGCCGGGGCCCGGGCGGCGAGAGTATCGATCACCTCGTGGAGGCTGTCGTAGGCGGTGGTGCGGCCGATCGCGTTGTCCAGGGCGAGCTGCTCGACACGGGTGCCGTCGGTGAACCACCGCAACCCCAGCACTGCCTGTTCGAGGCAGGTCAACGCCCTCCAGCGGGTCCCCAAGGCCTGGCGGCGCGCGGCCAGCAAGCCCGCGACGTGGGCGACGGTGGACTCGGGCAACGGCAGGATGGCGATGTATGCGACACTCATGACGCGCGGAACCTCTGTGAAGTTGATCTTTAGTCGGACCTCCTTCATACGCCAGAGGTTCCGCGTTTCGCGTTCCACCCCAACATCTTTCAGCACCGCCGCAGCAACCGATCCGTCAGACCACTACTCGGAAACGTTCAATGAACCACCGGACTGCGGACTCGACGTGATCGACTTCGGTTATAACGTGAGTCAATCCTGTATATGGCGGAACTTGGAAGTCACCGAAACCACAGATATCGATAAAACTACGCCGGAGCGAGTCGGCGCTTTCGTATTTGAGCCGTGACTCCTCTGGCAATTCACTGAGTATCTCGTTCACTGCTTTGCATTGAATCGCTACATGCCCAGCGATCGCGATACCCCCATATCGGTCTTGACTGAATCCAGCCGCAACCCCCGACATCACGCTGGGCGCGGTGTTTGATGCGTTGATCAACCAGTACCCCCAGGTAGGGTCCAACGGCTCCGCGACGACAAACTCACAGGTCTTGATCATTTCTCGCCCACCCCCGTGCACGGGCTCTATGTCCGGAGGCCTTGCTTCACGTATCGGCCCCACGGCCGAATCCTCCGCTCCGCTCCCCAACTTCGTCGTGTGGACCAGGTTCCACGGCAGTCGTCAGCCCGTGCCTGGTGCCAGACTGCACGGGTGGACAACACAACAGCGGACTGGCAATGCGCCGGGTGCGGCCAACGCACTCGTGTGTACGGCACCGTGACCGATAGACCCTGTACCTGGTGCGAGGCGTACGCGGTCCTTGCCGCCCTACCGAAAGCAACGCACGCCCAGGTGGAGCGACTGGTGAACGAGGGCAAGAACATATTGGCGCTCAAAACGTTACGGGATTCGATCGAGCCGCAGCCATCGCTGCATGTGGCCCTCGACGTGGTACAGATCCTTAGCGGCGACCAGATTGGCGATCACGGTCCGCAACTGCTCAGCGGTGACCGTGACCGCGTCATCGCCCGGCGCCAGTCGCGCCGCGTCCAATGGCGCGGTCCAGGAACTGTGGCCGGTCTCGAGCGCGCAAACTACCGAGTACGGCCACCCCGCCACCAACAGATGCGAATTACGGGCACGGCCATAGGTGTGACACCACATCCGCTGCGGACACGTGTGCGCTTCCGGGCGCAACCAACTGGTGATGTCGACTGCCAGCACCAACCTGCCACCGGCTGCGCGCGGCAACGGCACCACAGCCAACGCCCGACGCAAGCGGTCGACCTCGACCCGGCCCCGATCCAGCGCCGCATACACACTGCCGTGTCCGCGGCGATGCTCGCCGACCAGCGACAACTCCGGCAACGACCGCACCGGCCCATCGGCACACAACACCGCATCAGCCAGCTCGAACAACGCATCCGATCGCGAAGTCAGGCACCGATAGAACTCCTCCCGGAATCCCGACAGGTCCCCGAGCACACCGGACGCACCAGTGTCGTGCACAATATTCAAAGAAGCCCTTGGGTCGAAGTTCGTTCTGTCGCAAGAGGAATCATCACCCAAGGGCTTCATCCAAGATCAACCTGGGTCCAACAGTCCGACCCCTGAAGGTTGAAACTCAAGCTAGGTGAACAGGCGCGTCCACGTGTCTGGATCGGATCCGGGTCAGAACTCGAGATCGAGGGCTGTCACTCGGTCGCGGCGGCGGGTGGGTTGGGAATCGGAGAAGACGAAGCATCGGGTGTTCTGGAGTGTGTCGTTCTCCACGTGCGCGGTGGAGAAGATCACGACCGGGACGCGGGCGTTGTCGCGGCTGCGATCGAGGAAGTCCGCGCGGAAGTCGATGATCGGCGCGTCCTCGCCCCACCGGCCCAGGAAGTCCTCCACCACCGGTTGGTCCGCATAGATCCGGCGGATGTGATGGCCGATGTAGGAGGTGGGATCGGCGCTCGCGCCAACGAGGGCTATGTCCTTCCAGTTGGCGTGGACGACGGTGCCGTCCACGGCGATGAGGTGGATGGCGACAGGGCAGGTGTCGTAGTAGCCCTGGATCAACGGCACCGCGTCTGCGTCGACCGGGATGTAGGTGTGGGCGTCGCGGTCGACCCGGTTGATCCACGCCTGGGCGGTGTCAGCGCCATCGTTGGGCCGCGGGGCGGGAGTGGGATGGGAGGTTACTGGCCGCAACGCCCAGAACGCATATTCGGTGTCGGCTACCCGGCCGAAACCGATATTGGCGTAGCCGGTGGGGAAATTCGGGTCGTCGAAGGCAACGGCGATGTTCTCGACCGGCTGCGCGGCCTGTCGGTAAACGTCGTAGTCGGTGATACCCAACGCTGCGGGCAGGTGGGCGCCTGCGGCGGCCCCCGTGCCGAGCAGTTCGGTGGCGGCCTTGTTCGCCAGGACGACCGCACCGTCCGAGGTGGTGACGAGCATCCCGGGCGAAGCCCTGTTGAACAGATCGATCAATTGTGAGGCAGAGGGATTGGCGAGTGTCGCGGTCATGAGTTTTCCTATCCGAGGTGGGTGGAGATCCGGGAAGTATGGTCAGAGTGTTTTGCGGCTGTAGTTGAAGATCTGGCCGGTCGGTCCGTTGGAGGGGAATTCGGCGATGGTCACGATCCATTCCGCGACGGTGCGGGAACTCTTGAGCCAATCGGTGCCGAATCCCTGGTTGATCACCTGTAGGACGTCGTCGGTGATTCCGTCGTCCAATCCGGCCATGGTCATGGGTGTGGCGACCGGACCGGGTCGGACTTCGTTGCTGACGACGCCGTCCTCGGCGAATTCCACCGAGCACGCCCGCATCAACGTGGTCATGGCGGCTTTGCTAGCGGCATAGGCGAAGCGCTCGGGCTTGTAGCCGTTGGCCAGGCTGGCGCCCACGAATACCAGGGAGCCGCCCCGCGACCGTTTGAGCCATTGCCCTGTGCCTTGCACAACGCTCAATGCGGTCGCCACGTTGGCTGTGAAAGCGTGTACAGCGGTGTCCCAGGGAAGCGCGGTCAACTCCGCGGGATCGGGTGAGTGGCCTGCGTTCAGTATCACCGCTCGCAGGGATCGGGTGGTCAGCTCCGGCACCGCTTCCACGGCCCGGTGCACGCTGTCGGGGTCACGCAGATCGGCAATGGAATCGACGTAGCCGGATCGATCGCTCAGGGCGGGATTTCCTCGCCTGGACAATCCGAGGACGGAGTAGCCGCGTTCGAGCAGTATCTCCGCGACGGCTGCACCGATACCCGAGGATGTTCCGGATACGACCGCGACCGGGGCCGAGTCCTCGGTCATAGGGTCAGTTCGGTGCGGGACCGGAAGACGGCGGCGTCGATCGCCCGCAGCGTGCGCATCTTCTCGATGGTGATCACGCCTGGTTCCAGCCGGGAGCCGTGGAGTCGTTCGATCTCCATCACCATGCTCACGAATTGCAGGCTGGTCACCAACCCGGATTCGATCAGATCGATATCGTCGTCGATGATGACCGGTACCTCGTGCAGTCCGGCGAGCCAGGAACGCAGTCGCTCGATTTCGGTGGTCATGTCGATTCCTTACTTGACGCGGAAATGGACGGTGAAATCCACTGGATGGGAGAAGGATTGGGATTCGATGCGCCGTTCGTCGCCGACGACCGCGATCTCGCGAAATCGTTCGGCCAGCCGGGCGGTGAGCAGACCGAATTCCGTCTTGGCCAGTACCGCGCCGGGGCAGGCGTGGGCGCCCACCGCGAAAGGTGCCGATCGTTTCGTGTCGCGGCCAATCACGAGCCGATCCGGGTAGGCGAAGACGCGGGGATCGCGATTGGCGGCGGCGATCGAGGCGAGTATCGCGGAGTGCCGGGGCACGGTGACGCCGTCGAGGGTGATGTCCTCGGCGGCGAACCTGACCACGGTCTGCACCGGCGGGTACAACCGCAGTACTTCTTCGAGGAAATGGGCTCGGACTTCGCTGTCGAGCAATTCCTCGAGGCCGAATACTGTTCGGCCGATGCAGTACACCAGCGACGTGATGTAGGCGCTCGAGGTTTCGGTGCCCGCGATGAAGAACAGGACCGCAGTCGAGCGAACCTCGCTGTCGCTCAGTGTGATCGCCTTGCGGTCGCGGGTTCGTTCGATCGTCTCCAGCAGCGAGGTCCCTGAGCCATCGCGGGCGATTCGCTGCTCTTCGATCAGGTCGAGCAATTCCGCCGCGCACCGATGGGTCTGCGGCGTTTCCACGGTCGGGTAGTCCAGCAGTTGGGCTAGGGGTCTGGTGAGGGTGTGGAAGCGCTCCTCCAGCGCCGTGTCGATGCCGAGGACCGCGCACACCAGTCCGTAGGGAATCCTGTGGGCGTAGCGGGCGTCGAACTCGTTGGTGCGCACGCCCGCCAATTCCTCTGTCAGGTCGTCGATCAGGCGCGGCATGAGTGTGCGCGCGTAGTCATCGATGCGCCCCGCCGAGAGCACCGGCGCCAGTAGAGCTCGAAATGCTCTGTGCTGGGGGCCGTCCGCGTCCAGAACGTTGGGTCCGAGAGCCCGCGATGAAGCTTTCAGCGGGTGCTCGGCGACGACTGCGGGGTGCGCGAGGATCTGGTGGACCGCGTCGTTGCCGGTCACGGCCACCACGCCCTCGTGGAGTAGGTGCACGTCGCGGCCGGCGGGCAGATGCCGGTACCAGTTCGGTTCCGTGAGCGGCGCGGTGCGGGTGGTCACCGCGGGCATCCGGCGCTCCCACCGAGACCGAGACCGAGGATGCCCGCCAGCACGCCCATCGCGGCATGCCATTCCTCTGCGGTGAGACCGAGGGGGGACGGTGTGGTGTAGCGGGCCGTCATCGTGCCGACGGCGCCAGCGGCTCCGGTCAGTTCTGAGCGGAAGAGGGGCGTGTCCTCACTGGTTCCGGCGATGCCGATCTCGCCGAGAGTGGTCGCTTCGTAAACGATTTCGATATCGGGGGTGATATTTCGGCGGATCAGCTCGAAGCAGCTCGTCAGGCGGTCGTGGTGGTCGGTGTCAGTGTGGTATCGGGCCAGCAGCGCGTTGGCCGCCTCCAGCACTCGTTCGATTCTGCGTTTGCTCTGGATGGCGTCCAGCACCATCGTGATCTGTGTTTCGGCGCGAGTCGGCTCAGCCACAGCGGTATTCCTTCCGGGAGAGATCATGCCGGGAAGCCGTATTGCTCGGTCAAACGCTTCTTGTCGATCTTGGTGTTGTCCAGCAGTGGCATATCGGTCAAGATGTGCACGCGGGCGGGAATCATGTAGGCGGGCAGATGTTCCCGGAGCCGAGCGTGCAATCCGGCTTCGGTCAGCTCTGCGGTGTGGACCTCGGCGAACAGGATCAGCTGCGGGTTTCCGGATTTGTCGTGTCGGGGCAGTACTACCGCGCGGCGCGCACCGACCGCGCGCGCGGCGGCTTCGATCTCGGCGGGTTCGATGCGGTGACCGGATACCTTGATCTGGCTGTCGCCGCGTCCGGAGAAGTGCAGCAGGCCCGCCGCGTCGATGCGGCCGCGGTCACCGGTCAGATAGACCCTGACAGGCCTGCCGTCGATGTCGAGGGTGCGAAACGCGGCTTTGGTCGACGCCGGATCCCCGAGATATCCGAGTGCGATACCCGTTCCGCTCAACGCCACTTCGCCGGTCTCCCCTGCGGGCAGGGGTCCGTCGTCGGCGACGATGTGCACGCCGGTGCCGGGAACCGGGGATCCAGCGGGAATCGGCTGTGCGCGGGCGATGTCGGCGGTGGTAATGGGGTGAGTGGTGGCGAACACGCACGATTCGACCGGTCCGTAGCCATTGATCAGCTTGAGGTTCGGGTAGGTGCTGAGCAGGCGTTCGCAGGTATGGGGATCGGGTTTGTCGCCGCCGAGCATCAGACAACGCAGTCCGGCCAGGCAGTCCACATCACCGCCCACGACCACCTCGGCCAGGGCCGGGGTGAGGAACAGGTGGGTGGCGGCGCCGTCACGTATATGGGCGCGGATATCGTTGGGTAGCAGGAGATCTCGCGCGTGGACGAGCAGCGTACCGCCGCGTAGTAGTGCGCCCCATAATTCCAGACTGAAGGCGTCCCAGGCAACGGCCGCAGCGTGGATCACCACGGGCTCCGGTCCGTATTCCAGGAAGGGTGGAGTCGCGAACAATCGGGTGGTGGCCTGGTGCGGTGACAGAACTCCCTTGGGCGCGCCGGTGCTGCCAGAGGTCCAGAACACTGCGGCACCCTGTTGGGGATGCACCACGATCCTCGGCTGCGGCTGGTCCGGACTCCGCAGCAGTTCGTCGGTTGTCACCAGCGGTACGCCCCTGGTGTCGAGTTCGGCTGCCGCGGTGGTCTCGGCAACGACGACCGCCGGGGCGACACTGTCCAGGAGGTGGGCGTGGCGGAGTGCGGGCCACCGGGGATCGAGCATGCCGTAGGCGGCGCCGGTCGACAGAATCCCCAGCAGGACCGCGGGGAGGTCGATGTCGCGGTTGGATATCACGGGCACGAGATCGCCGCTGCCTACACCGGCCCGTCGCAGCCAGGTGGCCACGCGCCGGGCGTCTGCGGCGATACGACCGTAGGTCAGCGACCGGTCACCGTCGCGCGCCGCCACGCGGTGCGGGTTGGCCTCGGCCACGCGAGCGAACGCGTCGTGTATATTGCTGGGCCGGACAGATGGTCCGTACACACTGCTGCTGCGCATGGTCATCCGTTCTCACTCGTCCCCACCGAACGGGCTCGGGTTGTAACGCATGGACGAGGGGATCACCGAACCCGGTGCGAGGTCGAGGCGAGGCGGTGCCGAGAACTCCAGCAGCACAGCACCTTCCGGGCCGACATAGGTCGCGGTGTGCTTGCGGCCGGAGGGAATGTATGCAACGTCACCTGCTTCCAGCTCGTATTCGACACCCTCGCAGGCGAATCGGACGGCACCCTCGGTGACGACGATCCACTGCTCGTTGTTGTGCCAGTGCGGCGGCAGATTCAGCTCACCGGATTGGTCGGCCTCCACCCGCAGACACGACATCTCTTGTCCGAAGGCGAATTTGCGGGCTAGAGCGATACCTTGACCGGGTAGGTCCTCATGGTTGTTCCAGTCGATCTTCACAGTCTTCTCCTTCGGTGTGTTCACCGTTGTCGGGCGCGTGAGACGAAACGGACGGCGCTACCGTCCGAGATACGGGAGAGGTGTACTCAGCGAGTCGGTGCGTCGCTGGTCGCGGGAGTCGCCTGGGCAGGCTCGGCGTGCCGCGGATTCCGCAGATTCAGCGCCAGCGCGGTCGGCACGACGAAAATGAACACCAGCACGAGCAGGGTGAGTGGCAGGCCGTGGACATCGGCCAACCACCCCAGGGCGGGCATGAACAATCCGCCGGCGGCGATCGCTACGCCCAGAGCCAATCCGCTCGCGGTGCCGGGGCGGTTGGGCAGATAGTCCTGCGCGAGGGTGACCTGGGCGGCGAACGGCAGGAACATCGCCGCGCCGAAGCACGCCGCGCACACGAACAGCACAGCGAGCGAGGGTGCCAGCGCGACCCCTGCCAGGGCGGGCAGGGCCAGGAGATATCCCCAACGGATAGCGGTCATGCGTCCGTAGCGGTCACCGATCCAGCCGCCGGCCAGCATTCCGATCACCTGGGCGGCGACGTAGACGGTGAGCACCGCCGCGCCCACGGCCTTGGACTCGTGCAGGTCGCGTTCGGCGTGCAGCGCCACCATGGAGTTGATCGCGATGAACGGGATGGACCAGCCGACGATGACCGCAGCCAGTCGGGCGAATCCGAGCCAATCGTCCACCGTGACACTGTCGCCGCGCGCCCGCACCGCCGTGAGCGGCGGCACGATCTCGTGGCCACGCCATCGCATCCACGGGTCCTTCAGCGCCCATAGCAGCGCGAAGATCACGGCGGGGATCGCGAGCAGCCAACTGGCCGATACACCGATGCCACCGATCACGACCGCCACGACCGGTGCCGCCAAGGCACTGCCGAAGGTGCCACCTACGGCGAAGACACTCATCGCCGTCTGGGACGAGCCGCCTGCCGCCCGCGCGTAACTGGTGGCCGAGGGGTGATACGCGGCCAGGCCGATACCGGAGAGCGCGAACAGTGACCAGGTGATCCAGTAGCTGTCGACCAGACCCGCCGCCGAAACTCCGAGCGCCGCGACGCAGAATCCGACCGGCACCATCCAGGTGCGCATGCTGCGGTCGGCTATGAAACCGAACAACGGCTGGAACAGGCTGGAGATACCGCTTGCCGCGAATGCCAGCCCCGACACCGCCGCGTACGAATAACCGCGCTCTGTCATCAGGAAGGGCAGCAGGGCGGGAATCGCCCCCTGGTAGAGATCATCGACCAGATGTGTGCTCGTAAGAAAACCGAGTTGCCCACGCTTCATGGACCTATCCCCCCGCACATGCTCGCACGTAGATAATCACTTGTCAGTTTCTCAGGTCATCTGAGGACTATCCTAACGAGATCATTCTGGAACGGCAATACCTTTGTCTGGCAACAGATTTCAACCACGCGGTTATGTGCTATTTGTCCGATAACACCTTTCCGACCTATTCGTCGGCATCTTCCTCTGTTTCCTTCGGCAAACCGCGACGAAGAGCCGGTCGGCTCCGCGGGGACGGAACCGACCGGCTCAGGGCACTCATGGAATTCGGAAGGCGGCTATCCGCGCAGGCAGGAGACGAACCAGAGCACGCCGACGCCATGAGATCTGTTCACGGTCGCCACTGCGGACCGCAGCGGGTACGACTCAGTCGTCGGCTCGGTTGACCGCCGCCATGACCGCATGCACCGAAGCGGTGAGGATGGAGGTGTCCCAGCCCGCGCCCCAGATCTCGCGCTCACCGATCCGGCACAGCGCGTACGCGGCGGCAGGGGCATCTGGCCCGGTCGCGATCGCGTGCTCGCTGTAAGTGAGAATATCGATGGCGATACCGGCGCGGCTCAGCGCGTCGGTGAGCGCGGCCAGCGGCCCGTTACCGGCGCCGCGAATCGGCGTCCGCGAGGCGGCGGTCACCAACTCGGCGGTGAATTCGTGCGCCGAGCCCTGGCGTCGGGTTTCCCAGCCTTCGAGCAGGTACGCACCGTCATGGGCGGGGGCGAGGTAGGTGGCGTGGAACAACTTCCACAGGTCCTCCCCCGAGAGTTCCCGTCCGGTCTCGTCGGCGACCAGCTGTACGGTGGTGTAGAAATCCGGGCGCATACGCGCTGGCAGATCCAACCCGTGGCCGGTCTGCAACAGATGCGCGATACCTCCCTTGCCGGACTGCGAATTGACCCGGATCACCTCTTCGTAGGTGCGGCCGATATCCGCCGGGTCGATCGGCAGATACGGTACCTCCCAAGGAATCTCGGAATCCGAGCGGCCCGAAGACTCGGTCTGCTGCGCACGCCGAGCGAAGCCCTTGGAGATCGCGTCCTGATGCGTGCCGGAGAACGCCGTGTGCACCAGATCCCCGACGTAGGGATGACGGATGTGCACCGGAATCCGGTTGCATTCCTCGACGACAGCGCGAACGGCGTCGATGTCGGACAGGTCGATCATCGGGTTCACGCCCTGCGTGTAGAGATTGAGCACCAGCGTGACCAGGTCCACGTTCCCGGTGCGTTCACCGTTGCCGAACAGGCAACCCTCGACGCGTTGCGCTCCGGCCAACAGCGCGAGTTCGGCGCAGGCCACACCGGTCCCCCGGTCGTTGTGCGGATGGACCGAGAGCACCACCGCGTCGCGGCGCGCCAGATGTTTGTGCATGTACTCGATCTGGTCGGCGTAGACATTCGGAGTGGCGATCTCGACGGTCGCAGGCAGGTTGAGCACCACCGGCCGGTCCACGCTCGCATCCCACAGCGCGGTGACGCCGTCGCAGATCTCGAGGACGAAGTCGGGTTCGGTGAGGTTGAAGACTTCCGGGGAAAACTGGAATCGGACCTCGGCCCCGGACAGTCGGTCGTCGGCGCGGCGACGCAGATGCTCGGACGCGTCGAAGATCATGCCGCGCAGCGCGTCACGGTCACGTCCCAGAACGACATCACGCCAGGTGGGCGCGCACGCGGTGTACATATGGATCAGTACGCGCGGCAGCCCCGCCACCGATTCGATGGTGCGGTCGATGAGTTCGGTTCGGGCCGGGGTGAACACGCTGATGGTGACGTCGTCGGGCACGGCCCCGCTCTCGGCGAGGTGACGGACGAAATCGAAATCGGTGCGGCTCGCCGAGGGATAAGCGACCTCGATCTCCTTGAAGCCTATGGCACACATCAGGTCGAACATGCGCCGTTTGCGTTCGGTGTCCATCGGTTCGGGCAGGGCCTGATTGCCATCGCGCAGGTCGACGGGCACCCACAACGGCGGAGCGGTGATCAGGCGCGTCGGCCATTCCCGCTCGGAGTCGCCGAGGGCGATACGGACCCGATCGTGGGCGGGACTGTACCGATGGTGCGGCATGCCGCTGGGACGCTGCGGATTCCACGCGGGCGCGTCGACCGGGATCGCACCAGAGGGGGTTCGAAGGCCGGGGAAGGTGGAATGTCGGGCGATGCTCACAGAATTCCTTTGTCTCGTTCGAGATCGACCGGCATGCCGGAACCCCGTTACAGGGTGCCGGTCGATCTCAAACCCCGTAACGGCAACCGAGAAGAAGGGGGAATCGGAGAACGTGGGACATCACGTGCGGTACCCTATCAGGGTGTCCGCTCATCAGACAACCTGGTCAGTGTCGGCACCTGGTAGATATCAAATCTGGTAGATATCGGACAAACAACGCCAAAGTCGAAGAGGCAACGCAGCCACATGTCGCTGAACACACTGCGGCCGAGCCCGCTGGTCGATCAAGCCACCGAGCGGCTCCGCGAGGAGATCACCACCGGCCGCTGGCCCGTCGGCACCAAACTCCCCCCCGAAAACGTACTGGCACAGACACTCGGCGTCGGACGGTCCACCGTCCGCGAGGCGATACGCGCGCTCGCGGGCGCAGGCCTCGTACGGGCCCGCCAAGGCGCCGGAGTCTTCGTCATCGCCGACACGACCGTAGAGACCTGGCCGGAACGCCTACGTCGATCCGCCATCACCGACGTCTACGAAGTACGCAACGTGCTCGAGGTCGCAGCCGCCGACCTTGCCGCGCACCGCCGCACACCGGAGGACCTCACCGCGCTACACGCAGCCCTCGAACACCGCCGCCAGGCCTCGACCGGCAGCAACGCCGAATTCATCGACGCCGACATCGCACTGCACTGCACGGTCGTCGCGGCCGCGCACAACCCCGCCTTGGCAACCCTGTTCACCGAATTCGTCCCCCTGCTGCGATCCAGCCTCATCGATCTGCTCGAACTCGCCGAACTGCGCACACACGAACCCAACCACGGCGACGATTCCCACACCGCCCTGGTCGACGCGATCGAACGCGAGGACGGCGAGTCCGCCAAATCCATTCTGCGCGGCGAACTCGAAGCGACACTCGCGCGACTGGAAGAAGTACGCGCGCAACCCTCCTGATTTAGCCCTTGACGTTCACCTCTCGTGAAAGCCGAGGCATCGTGTCGGCACGCGGCACGATGCCTCGGCGGAATCGGGGTTCCTGACCTGCGCGGAAAACAACGGATATGGCGTATTGCCTGCTTTGACAAACCGGCCTGCCTGCGGCAGGCGCGGTGCAGGGAACGGTCCGAACTTCTGAGCTATTGCGGTGGTCGGCTATCGGAGGCGGACATCCGCGCTGGCGAGGCCGAAAATCTTGCGACCGGCCGACTTCGCGACAATGACGACGACAGCTGTGCGGGTTTCGAGATCGACCGACTTGATACGCCCGGTGAACTCCACGGTTCCGGCGGAGGTGCCCTCGATGACCGTGCTTTCCACAGCCGTACCCCGTACCTGACCATCGCGCCCGGGTCACCGGGCCATTCGGGTGACGAATCCATCCCATTGGTGCCTTCCTGCGTCGAACACCGCGACCACCGTGCATCCGGTCAATGCCCCGCATTCGATTTGGCGCGGGCGATGGAGCACGATTCCCCGGCGTGGTATTCCGGTTGGGTGTGAGTATCTGGTGTCGGCGCGGGTGGTTCGGCCGGTGATGGTGATGGAGCGGGTCGCCCACGCTCGCGCCCAGGCCCAGACCGAGACCTACGATCGACTCGCGGACGCGTTCTCCGCCGAGCGGCGCGCGCAGCTCGACACGATGCTGGTCAATGACGCCTCGGTCGGGACGTCGCGGTTGCGGTGGCTGTCGACCGGGCCGGTCGAGGCGTCGGCGACGGCGGAGCGCACCGAGGTCGACAAACTCGTATTCCGACGCGATTTCGGCGCCGATGAGCTGGATATGTCGGTGAGCCCGCGGAGCGACGCCGTTTCCCTGCCACGATGGGCCGTCGGCTGACCGGCCAAGCCCTGGAACGCCGTGACCCGCAACGTCGGTATCCGATCCTCTTGACGGCCGGCTCAGTCGGCCACCGATGTGCTGGACCAGGTGATGGGATTATTCGATCGGGCGATCTCGGCGAAATTCGGTGCCGCTGAACGCCGTATGTAGCAGCAGCTGGCCGAGCGCGGCAAGACCGGCGAGGACCGCCACGCCCTGCTCGATGATCCCCTGGCCATCATCACCGACTCGGGATCGGCGACAAGGAGATCGGCGGCCTGATCCGTGGCGAGCGGGTCGGGTAGGAACGGCTGCGCGCGGCGAGCGCGCAGGCCAAACCCCGACTGACCCGCGACCACGGACATCTGGCCGCACTCGCCGCCTCGTATTCGTATCTGCGGCAGTTCACCCCGGCGGTGCTGTCGACGGTGCGCTTCATATCAACCCGACACACAGTGAGAACATCAAATTTTTCGGCGCGATCGAGATCGACATCGACGCCGAACTCGCCGCGCTGGGCGCGACCGGGTACCGGCCGCTACGGGTGCGTGACACCTTGTTCTGATCGACGTGCCGCACAGGGCGATGAACGACATGGCATGGTGGTCACGCCAGCCGTCGCTGGACGTAGGTCAGTGCCGGAAATCAGTCGTGACCGGACGGACGTATCGCGAGCGGAAGGTTCAGCGAGCTGGGCACTGCGGCTGCAACGGTACGGAACTGGGCTTCGAGGTCTGTCTTGTCGGGCTCGCCGGTGTGAGCGATCCATCGATCGAAGGCACAGCGCACTACCGAGACCAGGATGTCCAGCGCGAATATCGGGTATGGCTCGTTGAGGTTTCCGAGTTCGAAACGACTACGAAGGTGAACCAGTACCTCGCGGGGGATCTGGTCGCACAGCAGTAGAGCGTTCGCTCTGACGGCGGGCGTGGCATCAGCCACCCGCCAGCACTTGCCCATACGTTTTTCCCAGTCACCGGCTGGCATCTGTTCGATCGCGTGCAGCAGGTCTTCCTGCAAAATCTGGAGCAAAGCACCAGGTGCAGGTCTGCGTCGGGTCAGGTTGTCCAGGAAGGCGAACCACATGTCTCGCAGCGGGGCGATCGCGACCTCTTCCTTGCCGGAAAAGTAGCGGGAGAACGTACGAGTGGAAATGTCTACCTCGTCGCAGATCTCGTCGAGCGTCACCTCTTCGAATCCTCGTTCGGTGAAGAGGTCGAGCGCACTACCGATCAGCTTCTGCCTGGTGCGCAGTCGCTTGCGATCGCGCAGCGATTCGCGATTCATGTCGCCCCCACGCATTGTCCTGCCCCATGTTTGCGGTCGTGTTGATGGCGGCGGGGCGCCTGTTCCATCATTGGTTCGCCGGTGTGGAGAAGGTCAGTCGGTGAATGCGGCGCGGTGGTCGCGGACCCAGGATGCGAAGGTGTTGTCCGGTCTGGCGAGCACACGGTCGAGGTCATGGGTCAGCGTGGCGTTGCCTCCCGCGGCGATGAGGCGGGCACCGTTCACAGCGCTCTCGACGAACGCGGGGTCGATTCCGTGGGTCTCGAGGTGGTCGCGGTAGACATCGAGGGGGATGTCGAGGGTCTCGATCACGCGGTCGAGGACTCGACCCAGTTGTTTCGCCATGGCGGGCACGTTCAGCAGTTGCGGCCCTGTCAAGGTGTAGACGTGTCCGTCGTGCCCGGGTGAGGTCAACACCCGAACAGCCACCGCGGCTACATCTCTGGGATCGATAACGCCTTGAGCACCGGTTCCCGTCGGATTGGGAATCGGCTGTCCGGCTCGTATCGCATCGGCCCAGCGCAGAGGGAGCTGTCATGACAACCGTGTAAGTCGGGGCGATCCATGATCGTATTGCCCTGGATGGGCGGTTGAAGGAGTGATTTGTGAGCAAGGACATATCGTCGGTGGGGTCGGATCGGGTTGCTGTGCAGAAGCTTTCGGAGGTCTTCACAGCGGCGCAGCTGGACTCGATGGTGGCCGAGGCGATGGCGTCGGATGCCGGCCCGCAGGCCGGCATCGAGGGTCTGTTGAACGAGTTGACGAAGAAGGTGCTCGAGCGGGCCTTGGACGCGGAAATGACCGCGCATCTGGGTTACGAGGCCGGTGAACCGGCGGGACGGGGTTCCGGGAATTCCCGGAACGGGAAGAACTCGAAGACGGTACAAACCCAGTCGGGGCCGGTGACGATTTCGGTTCCGCTTCACCGCGCTCGAACAGGCACTGGAGTTCCTCGAGGCGGTCCGCGCGCTGCCCGCCGCACCGCCCATATCCGGTCGACTGCCCGCAGACCCGCTCGCCGCGTTCGCGGCGCTGGGTCACCACATCGACGAAATCGTCGCCGCGATCCCCCGATTCAACGCCCGCGAAGTGATCCGATCACCCTCACACGGTAGGCCCATTCCCCGCGAGAACGCGACGTCGATCCCTCCGACCGTGATCGCCGACGGCGCCAACCCACGATTTCAGCAGGCCAACGAGCGCATCATCGAATTCGACCATCCGCTCGGCACTGGACTGATCGGCCTGCGGCCCACCCGCCACGCAGAGTTGGTCATCGAGGTGTACGCGACCACCGGCGCGGTCTGTGTCCGACACGACCCGCCCCGGCGACGCACTCGCCCCGCCCGACCATGACCCATAGTGCCGCTGGCGTTCAGTTGGCCAGTTGCGTGGTCAGTTCGGTGAGGAATCGGACAGAGGTGCGCTTGTCACCTTCGGTGAGGTGCAGTGGGCCGTCTGCGGTATGGACGTCGGTTTCCCGGACCTCGAGAATGGCGTTCCATTCGTTGATACGTGTAGCGAACCGGACTGTGCCCCAAGGGTTTTTTTCGTCGGTTCGCCGGTCGAAGACCCACACGGCGTCGCCGAGCTCGGACGCCTTCTGATACCCGACGCGTCCCTGGGTCGGGTCCGGGTCGTTGGGCTCGCGCCGCGCCTGGTAGTGACCGGCCGCGTTCTGTCCTTGGGCGACTTCGCATATGCCGCCCCCGGAGAGTCGGGCGTCGGCGGAGACTGTCGGGATGGTTCGTATGTCGGTGAGGTGCAGTTCGGTGGTGAAGAAGTTCTTCAGCGCCTCGCACAGTTGTTCCTGTGTCATCGTCGGTCGCGCCGGTGCCGTCGTTGACGCTGGAGGAGGAGACGACGGAGTGCATCCGGTCGCCACGATCAGTGTGGCGAGGGTGGCCATGAGTGCCGGCCCGATCCTCATTGTTTCACCGTCCAATCCGACGCGTCACCATCTTGCGTCGACCCGTCGCCGATAGCCTCCCGGATTCCTTCGGCTCCCTCCCCGTAGGCTTTCTTGGCACCGGTGGGCCATTTGTTGTCGGGCAATCCCTTTGTCGTATCCACGATTTGGGCGATCTTGTTCCCCTCGATCATATTGTTCTTCGCGGCGTCGGCCATGCTCCTCACGAGACCGAGGATGAAACTGTTCAACGCTTCCGTGACTGTTGTCAGCGCCTTGAGGTTGGCAACAATGCCCGCGAATGAACTGAAATCGATTAGCGACTTGATATAGTCGACGGTTGTTTCTTCGACCTTCGTTATGAGCTCTTGCGCTTTCGTGGCGAGATCGCCGTACAGTGTCAGCTCGGAGGATGCGATCATTTCCAGACTGCTGGCGATCTTGTCGAAATCGAGCGGCAAGCTATCCAACGGGACTTGTTGCCTCGTTCGCATTTCCGCGTACGTTCCCGCCGCGGCGCCTTCCCATTCGCCGGCCAGGGCGGTTTCGTTGAAATCGGCGCCTGCCGCTATCACGTATCCTCGCATTGTGCGCCACTCGTTGGCGACTTCGATGAACTTGAGGGGCACCTCGAGATCCGGGTCGAGTTCGTCGAGTTTGTCCCAGGTTTCGCCTATCGCATTTTTGATCTTGTCACGTTCGCTCCAGATCTGATCCACGGTGTCTTCGGCAGTGAACGGCCCGAGGGGGTTCACTAGTACGTTGGTGTACGAGTTGGATCTGACGTGCATGACGAGGTATCCAGCATAGGTGTCGACCTTCTCTGGAAGGTCGCCGATTCTGTCCTTCTTCTCCCGTATGAAGGCTATCTTTTCCCGGAAACCTCTTTGGGCATCACTGTCGGGCTGTGTCATATCTCTTCCTCGAGCTTGCCCAGTTTCCCTTTGGAGTTCAGGTCTTCATATTCATACGCGTCACACGCGTACTTGAGCGCTGCGGCGATATCCTCGAACACTGCGGCGCCTTCGTTCAACCTGTCACGGAAATAGCCCGGGGCGGGCTGGTACTTCTTCACCGCATCGGCGAATGTTCCGGACTGGGACGCGGTGATCTCGAGTTTCGCTGTCGTATCCGCTGCTGCTTTGAGATGTTTTGCGCCTTCGCCCCATTCGGTAACAGCCGATCGCATCACTTGCAAACCGATTGTCAGTTTGTCGGCCATCATCGCCTCATTTCGTCGAGGAGTCGCAGTCGGTGGCGATCCAACTGCTCTTCGAGGTCAGCATCGGTATGACGTGAATAGTCCCCGCGCGGGACGAATCTCGGGCGCATCGAGCGGATCTGGTCAGCGCACCACAGGATCTCGTCGCCGATGGCGTCCAGGTGGGCCGTCGCGGCCCAATCGCTGCGTACCTCGATCGAACGTACATAGGTGCGATCAGCGGTCACTGTGACCGGATGTCCTCCGTCGACCGCGATCCGTCCGGATGCTCGGTATCGGCCGCTGTCGACCACGCCGCTGGACACACTCGCGTACTGCTCCCAGGTCCGAGTTTCCAGCAGGACCATCATGCTCGTTCGGAGATCCGGAGTCGCCGACTCCGAGATTTCTTGCGGAGTCGGCCAACGCCCCGACGAACTCAGCCTCTCGATGCGTTGTGACACAGCAGCTCGATAGGCGGCCATGAGTTCCTCACCGGCCTCCTGCGCAGTGACATGACCGGTCCACCGCGCACTCATCGCCACACGGACCGGAAGACAACCGCGGTCGAGCTCCATCGAAACGAACGACGAACCGACACGGGGCACGACGACCGACTCGACAGTGCTCACGGCGCTGTCATCCACCGGTGGTGGAACCGATTGCTGCCGTACCGGTGAGGGTTTCGGCACGGGCGCGGGGGCGGAGGCGGAGGCGGGCGGCGCTAGTACTGCAACGGCACTCGGCGCTCAGGTAAGTGGATGTCCGCGTCGCCGGTAGTGGCTGAGGCGGGCTTGGTGCTGGCGTCGTCGTCGCCAGGTCGACCATGACCAGATGTGATCGGCGGCATGGCGTGGGGTGAGGACGAACGCGATGAGCAGGCGGCGGATCTCCGGTAGCGTGAGAGCGATCATGCCCTCGTCGAGGTCACTGGTTCCCCTTTGCAGCAAGGGTTTTCGACGCGGCGAGCCATGCCAGGGCGAGCATCGACAGGGTGATGTGGGCGTGCCAGGCCCGCCAGCTGCGGACTTGGTAGTGATCGAGTCCGGCTTCCCCTTTGGCCTGCTGGAACGCCTCTTCCACATGCCAGCGTGACCCGGCCGTCCAGGCCAGATCGACCAGCCGGGCGGTGGCGGGGCCGTAACAGATGTAGTAGGCGATCTCGAGTTCGCCTCTGCTGTTGGGTGTGAGCGAACGTCGCGCCAGCAGCCAGTGTCCTCGCCCGGCGGCCCAGGTGCCCTCGATTTGGCGGCGCGCCCAGTCGTATTCGCGCGGTCCGTGCGCGCCGGCGCCGACCGAGAGCCGCTGCCAGGTGCGGCCGCCGAACTCGGCGACCAGATCATCGGCGCGCGCGACACGGTCGGCGCGGGTGGCCATCTGGTGGTCGCAGCGGGTGGCCATCACGTAGAACACGTCGTGGTCTTCGCACCAGTCCCGTAGGTAACCGGCCTGCCCGTAGGCCTCATCGGCGGTGAACCACCCGAACGGCACCTTCGCGGCCAACGCGCGTTCGAGCATGGCGATCATCAGCCGGGGTTTGGTGGCGAACTCGACCTCGTCGGGAATCCCAGCGTCGCGGCAACGCTCGCGATCGCTGGTCCACGACTCGGGAACATAAAGTTCCCGATCGATCAGCGCGTGCCCCTGCTTCGACGCGTACGCCAGGAACACCCCGATCTGACAGTTCTCCGTACGCCCGGCTGTGCCCGAGTATTGGCGTTGCACCCCAGCAGATTTGGTGCCCTTCTTCAAGAACCCGGTCTCGTCACCGGCCAGCACAGCGTCAGGGTCGCCGAGGTGTTCGACCACGTAGTCCCGCACATCGTCACGCACCCCCTCGACATCCCAATCGGCTTTGCGCAGCAGCCGCTGCATCCCGTCCGGGCACCCCTCACCAGCGCGTTCGGCCAGAGTCCACCCGTTCTTGCGTTCCAAACCGGCCAGCAGGCCCGACACGTACTCCCGCGCCCGCTGCCGCGGCTCGGACCGCGCGAACCGGGAACCTATCCGAGACATCAACGAATCCAACTCGGCCACAACACGATCCAACACCACATGCCAGATCTACCAGCACACACTCAACCGAGTGCCGTTGCAGTACTAGCACAGATCGAGGGGCGGCAGGCCTCTGCGGAACGAGAGGCTCCTCGTCCCAGAACTCGTCCGGGTCATCGAGGTGGTTGTAGAACCCGCCCGCCATCACTGCACCTCACAATGGAATCCGACAGCCCACGCGAGCACAACGCCGTTCTGGTGAGCTGGCATCCGAGACCCCCATCCATCCGACGGGCCCCCGAGGCCGTCGCCGCGACCACCCTCGCGGCCCGACGGAAATTTGTCAATTCGACATCGGCTCCACACCAGGCACTTCGGCGGCCGTCCAACGACGGCTTGGACCCGACACCTGCCCCTCCTCGGCCACCGGTACCCACATCACAGCCGCCTCGTCGCCCAACTCAGCCTCCGAAGGAGGTCTCTGTGACTCGCACTCTTCAACGAACTCGACCCCGTCCACGACGACCTTGACCTCGCCACCAAAAGTGTGCCGTGCCTGTACGCCAGCGGCGCGCGGGGGCTGGCGGCCCGGGCGAGCGAGTTCCAGGAATGGACCGACCGCCAAGGACGATTCGGGTGCATCACGCGATCGCACGCGTGGCTGCCCTACGGCACCGACCCCAGCGACACCACCGAGGGATGCCGAGCGACCGTCCTGGTGGCTGATCTGCGCTGCCTGTGTCCCTACCTGTCAGTGCGTGGGCCGACAAAATATGCCGCGGTGCCTGCTGCGGCTGCGAATGGGAAGGCCCGATCCGCACTCGACGCGAACACGCGGTTCTGGACGCCCTCGACCACACCTGCCCCGGCTGGCGCGCCGACCCCGCGGTCCCCGCTGCGCCTTCCGACGACAAGCGCCCAGCCCGAGCACGGTGGGTCGCCAAAGCCACAGCATGTATCGGCGATCGTCCGGACGGATGGCCGGTCCGAACCCTTCGCACCGGCAACGGATATGCCGCAGTCGCCCGCCGATCCCCCTGGGGCGACTTCGACGTAGACGACCGCACACTGCGCTGATTCCCTCTCGCCCAGCCTTCGCTGGTCAGGCCCTGCCCGTCTCGGCACGGTCTCGCCGCCAGCTGGTCGGCCGGTCCCGCCCGGCATCGCCACGGCCGCAGAACCCGGCTCGAACACCGAGCAGCCCTCGACCAAGACCGTGCCAGGTCAGACACCTCATCGGAGATCCCCGCCGGTCCTCGTCGAATCCACCGCGACAGTGACCTATTCGAGTCGCCCTTCGGGGTGGTCACTCTCGGGCGGTCGACCGATCCATCCAACAGCCACCGCCGCCGACTCGTGCCCGAGGTACGGGTACGCACGCGGGGCGAACCTTCTTACGGAGAGATCCATACTTTCGTTCTTCTTCCGCGACACCACATACCCGACGATTCGGCCCGCCGCGTACTCGGCTCATCCGCGCGGGCGCCGGTGATGGCCGCGGTGACGTATTCGGTGTCCGCGCGCGGTATGTCCGGTCATCCGGCCGAGGTCACCGCCGAGATCGTGCGAGGCCTGCCCTCGGGGAACCTGTCCGGCATCGGATATCGCGCACCCCGATCGGCTCGCCGTCGGCGGGGAAACACGAGTTCGGGGTGTCCTGTCCGCGATGAGCTACTTCAGCGTCAGCACGTCAATCCCAGCGTTGGACAAGGGTTCCGGCGGCGACGATAGAACGGAGATCGGCACCCAACATGATCGTCGTCTTGCCGGGCCGACTGTGCAGTTCAACGGATTCGACAGTGGTGACCGTCTCCTGGTCACTGTCGCGGATAGATACCTCGTCCCCAACGCTGATCGGCTCGCCGGACAGCGCACCAGTGACGAACATCCAATCCGCGGCTCGGGACAACATCGACCCGCGACCACCAACCACGAAACCTCGCCGTTCATCGCATTCCTCCGCTCCAGGTAACGCCGAGCGCGTTCCCTACCCCGCATGCCGCTTGCGCGAGGCGCTACGACCTGTGCCAGAACTCGACGATCTCACAGGCACATTCACGATTCGGCCATCGAGATCGGTAGGTCGCCGACAATCCTCCATATGGAACCGAATCCAACCGTGCGGCCTCTATGACTCGTCGGGAGGCAGACGCGCACGCTCGGTGCCATCCATCCAGTGTCAGGGTAACGTGGCCGCGGCGCGGGCGGGGGGTGCGTTGAGATGACGGTGTGCTGTCGGCGGATATCGATATCCTGACCAAGACTGTTCAATCGCTGCGCAGTGCCGAGCAGATACTCGACAGCGAGATGGCGGCCAGGCGGAGGGCGAACCGCGGCAACATCGGAACCGCCGAATTGAACAGCGCCGCAGACAGTTTCCATCGCCGCGGGAGTTCGGAATCGAACGTATCGGAGGGGCCACCACGGTCGCAGTGGACTGTGTCTCCACCTGCCCGGACGCGCACAAGCAGGTCGATGATGCCTTCGCCAAGGCCGTCGGGCAAGCCACGACGGCCGTCGAGCCCGGAACAGGCGGGTTCGTGGCAGATCCTATTGCGCCTGTTCGAAAGGCGGAGAAGTGCACATCAGTGACGCGACTTGTCGGATTGCCGGACGAGCGCGACGATGTACCACCGATGCGCACCTACTTCGAGCCCGACGATATCGAGACCTACGAAGCGGCCAAGGATCTGCTGATTCGGCGATGCGAAGCCTGGGCCGCCGAACGGCGGACCTCCGTCGATCCTTTCGCGCTGGCCGCAGCGTTGGATTTCCGACACCAGAGTATCGACGGACGGCTCAGCTACTGGACCGCGGCCTTGGCCGAGGAATTCCTGCTGTCCTACGCGCCGAGGACGCTGTCGACCGACGTGCGCGACGCAGCCGGACTACCGGACTCCCTTCGCCTTCTCATCGAGTACCTACACGCAACCGGGTTGACCGATCCGACCGGCGATCCACGGGTCGACCTCGACGCGGCCATCACGCGGTCCGTCCCGGAATTCGCCGCCGCGATGACCGAGCAGAGCAACTTCGGTATGGCCAAGTTCTGGGTGATGACCGCGATGGGACACGGTATCGATCCCACCGACAGCTCCGCCATGAGCGGATTCTTCGACGACGTCGAGGCGGGCCGCATCGACCACGACGACGAGGTGCTCGCGCATATCATCAGCAGGCATGACCGCCAGGGTGACGGCAGGTTCGAACGCGCCGTCGCCCAATTACCGGTTTCGCTTCCGGCGCAGTCCGAACTCGACGCGGCCGCGGAACAGACCCTGATCGTCACCCGATTGCGGGCACTGATCAACTGGGTCGGCGACGGTCGGGTGTTGACAACGACCGGCAACCTGAGACTCGCTGACGCCCGCGAACTGGTAACGCTGCTCGATACCGGAGACACGTTCGGCCCGAAGATCGGTGATCGGGTGTTTCGCACCAAGAGCAGCGCCGAACTGCCCGGCCTCGCTCGCCTGATCGAACTGGCCAAGAAGATCCGGCTGGTACGGGTGGTGAAGAACAGGTTGGTGCGCGTAGCGAAAACCGCGCCACTGCTGCGCGACGGCCTGGCCTTGTGGACCGCGGCGTTCGACGCGCAACCCGAACTCGGCCTCCTCACACGTTCGACCCCGTGGGCGGCCGAACACACCCGGATGCTCGACAGCATCCTCGACGACGTGCTGCCCGACGTACTCAACACCGTCTACGGCCTGCCCGAGCCGATACCGGTCATCCGCCTGACCGAAAGTGTGTGGTCGGCCTGCGCCGCGACGTACTACCTCGACGATCTCGACCCCGCGACCGCGACACGATGGCGTGAAGGCGTCAGCTCGAATACACGGCGACTGTTCGACGAGCTGGCCGAACTCGGCGCTGTCGAGCTGACGGTCGGCCACCCTGATCCGATGTATCGATCCGACCTCGATCTCGACGACCCGATGTCGTTGCCACTGGAGGCCCGGGAACGATTGCGTGCCGCGCTCGGCCCCGTCGCGGACGAGGTCGAGTTGATCGCGCTGACACCCTTGGCAACCCAGGCGGTACGTGCCAGGCTGCTCCGCGAAGGCCGATCCGCGCCGCTGGTCGGTGAACTGTCCGACACCGAACCCGCCCAACTGCTCGGCATGGTCGCCGAGCACTACAGCGAGGAGACCGCCCACGCGGAAATCACCGGCTGGCTGGCCGCCCACGGCGGCCCCGAGCACGGACTGCCACTGTTGCTCGACGGCATACGCGCCTGTCCGTTCCGCACCCGAGCGGCCGCGATGCTCGACGTGCTCGCCCAAACCATGCCCGACCGATCGGCGTTCCTGCACGGGTTACGCGCGGACCGCCACCTCGGCCCTACCGTCGTGCAATTGCTGATCGCCGATGACGAGATCACCCCCGACGAACTCGACGCCGAGGAAGGACTGCGCGCGATGGCCGAACAGTTCATCCACCTCATGGAAGCCGCCGGCCCCGAAGCCATCGCCGACATACTCGCCGACCTGCCAACCGCGCAGGCCCGCGACATCGTGGCCGCGCTACGGGAATGCGGACACCCCGACGACACCGGCCTCGAGGAACTACTCGCCGTGACCGAAGCCCCTATCACCGAGCGCAACCCCGATCGCGCCAGCCCGACCGCCCTGAAACGAAAATCCAGCTCACGCGCCAAACGCAGAAAACACCGCTGACCCGCTCCTGGCAGGCACCGCCCGCCTACAGGGCGTATGCGGCTTGGATCGCTGACCAGCGCGACGATGGTCTTCGCGCCGTAGGTGGCACCGGTGGCCAGATGTCCGGCCATGGGACCGCGTGGTGATCGGCTGACAGGGTGATAGGTGCTCTAATTACAGCGCACGCGGACATCGAACACGTCGTGCCGCCTTCGGGATCGTCGAGGAATTGGCGCCGCCTGGCGCAGCGCGTCGGCCAGCCAGAGCGGATCGCCGGTTCACGACTTGGGCTTCTGCTTTTCTTCGTCAGCTTCGGACCCGCCGCTCAGGCGAGGTCGTAATAGACGTAGGTGTTGACGTTACCGACAATCGTGGCGGAATAGGTGGCGGGCTGAGTCATGCGCAGCCACAGCCGATCTCCGAACGCGAGGGTGATCGGCGTGTCGGACAGCGCCACCGTCGCCTGGTCGGAGTCCACGGTCTTGACCGCGGTGTCGTTGTGCATGAGCTGGAATCGCCGGGAGGTCACGAACAACGTGCCGGTGATGCTCACCCCGCAGCGCACGACCACCGCCCCGTCGCCGTTGGCGATCAGTTCGTTGTTCGTGATGACGGTGTTCGAGTATCCGCTGCGCGCGGTCCAGTTGATCACTTTGAGGTCGGTCGAACTCGCGGGAACGGCCTGGTCACCGCTCTTGTTCATGCCCATCGGATCGAGGCCGACGATGCCGGTGGCGACGATCAACGGCATCAGGCTTCCCCCTCCGCCTCGGGTTCGGCGACCCGCACGGTCAGCACCTCGCCCGCGTTGATCACGACGTCGGACGACACGGTCAAGGTGGTGACCTCGCCTTCGGCCTGCGATCCGACGGCGACCACGGTCCCCCCGACGAGCAGTTCGACCTGCGGGACGACCGGCGGCTGGTAGGTGCCGGGGTAGCCGGAGTCGATGGTGGCCCATTCCGGGATGCCGCCCGATTCGACGGATGTGGATTCGAGCACCGGGTCCAGGACGAGCGCCGGTCCGCCGACATGCATCCCGGCCATCAGAGGGTGGCCCCCTTCAGGCTCGCCTGGAGGCCGCGGCCGACCGGGCTGTCGACACTGGTGACATACACGGTGAGCCGATCGCCCGCCGAGAAGTTCCAGTCACCGGTGACGGTCGTGTCGGCGGTGTGGTTGGCGGCCGCGATAGTCGCCGAGGTGCCGGTCACGGTGGTGCCGTTGCGACGCAGTTCGACCACCAGGTTGCCGGTGCCTGCCGTCTCGCCGCGGTAGGTCACCGAGGTGAACTTGACCGCGCGTTCGAGGCGAAGACCTTCCGGGATGGTGTTGCCCACGCCAGCGGCGCGATTGCCACTGTGCGATTTGAAGGCCACGTCATATGCCTGGCCCGCGGCGGTCGGCGTGCGGGCGTCGGTGAGCCGCGTGTCGGTGTTGGCGACGACCGCCAAAGTCGTCCGCACGGCGGCGGCGTCGGCGGCGGTGAGCAGCGAACGACCGATGGTGGTGGAGTCGGAGATCTGGCCCGCCGGGTGGGTGTGCGCGACCGGGGTTCGCGCGTTCGTGAGGCGCGAGTCGTCGCCGGCGACCGCGGTGGTCGAGGTGGACCCGATGGTCGGCGCAAAAGTGGTCGGCTTGCCGGTGATTCCAGCCCAGGTGGTGGTGCCCGCCGGGCCGCGGATCGCGATGCCTTGGCCGTTGGGGGTCCAACCGCCCGTAGCGGCGTGGTAGACGTAGAGCAGGCCGTCTGCCTGGACCACGTACTGCTTGCCCTCGGCGGGGGCCGCGGGCAAGGCCGAATAGGTGGTGACCTGGCCGTCGATCGTGATTCCGGTACCGGCGGGCCCCCGGACCACCGCGCTGCCGGCGGAAGCGGGCACCGGGGAGACCAGGGTCAGATCCACCAGTCCGGTCGAAGCGATGTCGGGATTCTCCGCGTCGGGCCCCGAAACGTATTCGGGGACGGCGAAGCTGAAGGGGTCCAGCGCGACGCGCTCACCGTCGTAGGACAGGTCGAACGAGACCCGCCACGTCCATTCCGACGGGTTGGTGGCCGCGCCGGGTGCGACGAGGCTCACGCCGCGCTTGCCGCGCCAGGTCAGGTAGCCGAATTCGTCGAGCGAGCATTCGTAGTGGCGCGGCAACTGGACGTAGGTCGCCGGACTCGGTTCGGCGGCGGCGACCAGGACTTTCGGCGCGTCCGCGAGGAAGGTGACAATACCGGTGAGCGGCGGGAATTCGGGATGGTCGCCGATATCGGGTCCGTCGATGACGTTGGCGAGAAATCGCCCGACGACTTTGCCATATTTCAGCGGGGGCAGATCGGCCATGGATCGATGCCTTTCGGACAGCGGGCAGCCGGGAACGGCGTGCCGGGAAGGAGGGAATCGTCAGCCAGGTCACATCGGCTGGGCGCGCACCGTCAACTGCGAGTAATTGGTGTAGATGTTGTAGCTGCCCGCGCCCGCGACCCGTTTGACCACGACGTAGAGGGTGATCGTCTGGTTCGCGGGAACCACGCCGATGGTCGAACCCGGCTGCATCGGGTACTGATGGCTGCCGGAGATCAGCACGTGGCCGAAACGGGAGACCAGATGGCCCCAGCCGTAGCCGACCAGGTCGCCGTCGGGGCCGCCGATGCGGACTTCGATATCGCATCGAGTGGGCTGTTCGGATTGCAGGCCGAGCGCGCCTTCGACGAGCGGACGCCACGAATTCGGCTGCGCCGGAATCGTTACCGTGGCGACGACTTTGGAGGCGTCCAGCAGGTTCTTGCCGCCGGTGAACTGATTCTCGCCGAGCACCCAGGGGCCGCGTGGGCGCGGGTTGGGAACCGGGCGGAACTTCGCCGTCGCGGCGTCCCAGGCCAGTACGAAATTCTGGCCGAGCGGATAGGTCGCGTCGATCTGCACGTCGGCGGCGTCCTGGATACGGCCCGCCGCACCGGGATCACCCACGTCTCCGGTCACTCCGCGGGGGATCGTGACCTCGACGACCTGCCCCGGCGCGGTACCGGTGACGGACGCGGCGGCCGAGGAGCCCGCCGCACCGGCCTGGACCTTTCCCGACAGCGGATTCGGCGCGCCGCGACGACCGGGCGTGCCGAAGGCGTCCTCGAAGCCGATGAATTCCAATCCCGTCCAGAAGTACACCACGTCGCTCGCGACCAGTCGCCACGCCTTCCGGGCGTCGGCGGTGGTCAGCGGTAGCGCGAACAGCGCTGCCTCGTCGGCGATGTCGCCCTGCCACGACCACGGCCAAGCGGGCGCGCCCTCGGCCCCGGTCGGACCGGCAGGCCCTTCACGGAGTTCGGCCAGGGCCTCCTGGTCGATCAGCTCGAACGGATTGATCGTGTAGGGCAGCCCCACCGAATCGGCGACGCCGCGCATGGTGATCATGACGTCGTCGTCGTAGACGACGGTCTGCTCCGGATTGTCGGTGCTCACACTGCCCCCACGGGTCGGGCCGTGCACATGATCTGCGAACCGGCCATGGTGTAGTCGTAGTTGGCGCTGCCACCGGAATTGCGTTGCAGCACCACGAACAAGGTCGCGGGCTGACCCGCGCCGATCACTCCGGTGGTGCTGTCGGGGGTGAGTCCGCGCACACCGTAGTAGGGCTGGAAGCGAGCGCGCGTGGTCGCGCCGGTGACCGCACCCGCACCGAGCGCGACCAGTTGGCCGGTGGCCGAACCGATGCGGACCTCGGCGTCGATCCGGGTCGTGAACTGGTCGGAGTTCTCCACCGACCGCACCACCACACCACCCGAGATCATCGGTCGCCAGGCGGTGTCCTGCGCCGGGATATTCAATTGGGCGACGGTTTTCGTCGCGGTGGTGATTCCGGACTGCGATGCGACGAATCCGGCCCCGCCGTCCCAAGCCTGGTTCTCCACGATGCTCCACGGCCCGCGCAGTCCGGGATACGCACGCGGGACCCATTTCTGGGTGCCGGAATTCCATACCGGCACGGCGCGGTCGAGGTGCGTTCCGTCGGTGTAGTCGGGCGCTTGCCGGATCGCACCCGGTCCCCCGGCTTCGCCCTTGCGCCCCTTGATGCCGCGCGGCACCGTCAGATTCAACGTCAGATTCGGGGCGGCGCCGACCAGCGTGGCCTGGAACGTCGACCCGACCGCGCCGGTGTCGACGGTGCCCAGGGTCACGGTGCACACCTGTCCGTCGGGTCCGGCCGCGCCGAACGCGTCGGTGAACGAGTCGAAGCCCGTTCCGTTCCAGTACACCAGCGCCCTCGTGGTGAGTACACGCCAGGCTTTGCCCGCGTGCGCCGAGGTCAGTTTTGCCGACAGCGCGGTCAATGCCGCTTGGTCAGCGATATCGCCCTCCCACCGGAACGGCGCGGCGGAATCGCCTGCCGGGCCGACCGGGCCCTGGGTGCCCGTCATCAGTTCCAGCGAGCCATCACGGGGAGTTCCGTGCATGGCCTGCACGATCGCGGGATCATCGACACCCTCGTCGATTCCACGGATCAGTGTCGATGCGAAGTATTCGCCTATGGTTGACATTTCACCTCATTCGATAGGTTCGGCGAAGACGACCAGCGACGCTCGCGAGGGGCTGAATCCGATGTTGCCTGTCCCGGTGCCGACCCGTTCGCTGGCGACGACGAGAGTCGCCGGTTGTCCGGCGGGCACCGTGGCGAAGGTCGAACTCGGCGAAAGCACCTGGGTCGTCGTGCCGTCCCGGTAGGTCGGGAAGACCGGGCCGTAGATCCACCCGCCCGCGGACGCGACGCCCGCCGCGACCAGCGCACCCTGCGAATGACCCAATCGCACGGTCGGTTCCACGCTCTGCGCGCCGTTGTTCACCGAATACGCGTACAAATGGCCGTGCACGACCGGTCGCCACACGAAGGGTTGCGCCGGAATGGTGAACACCCCGCCTTCGATCCGGCTGACGGCCGTGACCGTCTCGGCAATGAAGTCCTCCTGGTACCAGGACCAGGGCCCAGCACCGAGCGGTGCGGGCGAGAACCGGAACTTGCGCATGGCGGCGTCCCAAGCGAACACGCCGCCCGCGCCCGGAGTCGTCGCGGTGTCGAAATCCGGTGACGTTGTGATCTGTCCGGACGCGCCCGCAGGCCCCTTCGGGCCGCGCAGACCGGCCGGAACGGTCACCTTGACCTGCTGGTTTCCGTCCGTCCCGGTGAATTCTATGGCCGGTTCGGTGCGGTTCTCGTTGTGCTCGGTGCCGATGACCTCGAGCGTGTTCGCGAACGCCGCGGGCCCTTGTGGTCCAACCGCGCCGGGTGAGTGCGACCAGGCGCTGCCGGTCCACAGGTCCATGCCGTCGGTGTCGAGCCGGTGCCACCACTTGCCGCGGTCCTCGGCGCCGAGTCCGGTGGGGCGGGCCGCGGCGTTCGCGATGGCACCCATCTTGTGGAAGGTGGTGCGGGGGCGGCCGCGGCGACCGCGCGGACCGGCGGGTCCGGCGGGCAGCGGCAGTGCGGCGACCTCGGGCGAGACCGCCGCTTCGGCGGTCAGGATCGGCAGGCCGTCCACGTCGGCCTGCCGGACCACGGTGATGTGGGCGGGGAATGAGATGTCCGCCATGGGTTCCTCCTCGTGGGGGAAGTCAGAAGATGAGCAGGTCCAGGTCCGCGCCCACGTCGGTGGCCAGATCCTTGATGGCGGCGGCGACGCGACCGAGGCGCTGCCATGCCTTGACGGTGGAGTCCTCTTCGTCGGCGCCGTCGCCGACGACGATCTGCCAGGTCGCGGCGGTCTCGCGGCTGTCGACGAAGGTCAGTTCGGTGACGAAGTCGGTGAAGACCTGGTCGCCGATGGCGAAACCGATCTGGTCGCCGAGTTCGAAATCCTTGCCGAGGATGTAGGGCGCGTTGTCCTCCACGGTGACCCGCTTGCTGGTGTAGCCGCGGGTCAGGTGCAGGCCCTGCAAGCCCGCGACCAGGCCGTCGAGCGTGAACGCCTTGTCGCTGCCGGTGATGTAGAGCTCACGGAACGCGTACGGTCCCGCGCGGTGCACCCGGCCGGTGTCGCGATAGACCATCCACGCCAGGAAGACGTCGTTGAGCTGCCCGCGATACAGCCAGTCCAGCCCGATCAGCGACAACAGACCCTTGATGGCCAGTTCGATGCCCGCGTTGACCCAGCCGGGTGAGCGTCCACCGATGATGACGTCGGTGGCGGTCGGCTTGTGCAGCGCGACCTCCGACGGCCCGATCCCGGAGTACTCGCCCTCGAAATACCAGACCCACGGGAAGTTCCGGAACGTGCCGAGCCTGCCGTACTGGCCGTAGACGGCTTCGTATTCGGTGGTCGACTCGAAGTTCGGGTAGCGGACCGGCGTGGTGCCGTCCTCGGTGAATTCCTCGATCCACGAGGTGATTCCGTCGAGCAGCGTGCCGGTGGGACCGGTGACGCCGGACTTGTCCACTGTCTCCAGGACCACCGTGGGTCGGTCCAGATAGAAGTATTCCGGCGCGGGCTGCTCGTCCTCGCCGGGCAGGAAGAACCGCGCGGTCAGATTGACCCCGGAATCCTCCAGCATCGGCCCGAACAGCTTGTCCGCCATGTCGAATCGCGCCGAGGCGGCGTTCCACCGGCTGGTGTCGGTCATCGGGTCCACCGGAACCACGGCGATCGGAAACAGCGAATTGCCGATCCCGCCCCATTCCGGCGACCCCGCGTCCTGGCTCGGCACCCAGCCGGGTGCCTGCAACCGCATCAGGTTCGTCGTCAGATACGTGGTGATGATGCTGCGTGCGGGGCCGAAAAGGATGTGATGGCGTGGGAACTGCGCGAGGATCGGGGCGAACGGATTCGCCCAGCAGCAGATCGTCGCGATGTGGTTCCAGCAGTGGATAGCCTCGATGTCGACCGTCTCCAAGCCCTGCTCGTCCCGCACTATCGACGCTTTGGTGACGTACCCGTCCCAGCGGAAACCCTTGGTGTCCACGGTGATCGGGATGGTGGCGTCCTCGCCGAACTCGTTGTTGAACAGGTGGTCGAAATGCACCATGTCGCGCGGGCAGATCATCTTCAGACCGCCCGCCGCGTTGCGCGGATAGGTGAACTCCAGCGACAGGTAACTGTGCTCCTCGCCGACCTCGCGCATGAACTTGTCCCAATACCGCACCAGCACGGGCGGATCGCGGAACTGCTCCTGCTCCTCGATGCGGACCTCGTCCATCCGCCGCGACTCGGCGTGCGGATCCCAGGCGCTCATCAGAACGGCCTCGAGGACCGGGGCGTCACCGCGACGATCAGACTCGACGCAGTGTTACCGCCCTCGACCTGCACCAGGAGGTCGGTGGAACTCCACGCGGGCAGCGCGGCCAGCCAGCGGCGACCCGCCAACTGCGCCCACACGTTCACCCCCGCCGTATTGCCGTCGGTGTGCAGACGCGCGGTGCGATGCCGAGGATGGGTGTCGATGCGCAACGTCTGATTCGCCAGCAGCGTCGGCGTCTGCACCAGGCGCGGCGTATCTCCGCCGACCGGGTCCAGAATCGACCAGCGCCCCGGACCGTTCATCGTGTAGCGCGGCCACGCGGGCTGATCGGCGGCATTGCGGGCCCGCACCGTCCCCTCGTTGAGGCCGAGTGTGTTCGTCCACACCGCGGTCTCCTCGAAATGGCGTTCCAGCGGGTCCATCGCGGTGGCCGACATTCGATAGAGGGCCAGCGCGTCATGCGCCGGATCGGTGTCGCCGACAATCTCCGGCGCGGCGTCGAGCTGCACTTGTTGGAAGCGCCAACCCTGATGCCGGGTGAAATACCCGACTGTGACGGGCTTGTCCGTGGACCAGCCGCGGAACCACGCATCGTGCACAGCGTGGAAATCTCGGACCCGGTGTTCCGAACCTATCTTCCCGACGGGCGAAATCACCACCAGGAAGTCCAATTCCTTCTTCGAGCGGACCGACCGCAAGAAGGTCGCGCCATCCTGTCTGGCCCCCTCGGAGACCAGCAATTGTGTCGGGGCGAACATGAACCCGGACTGCTGCGACAGCCGGACTCCTTCGCGTCCGCTGTTGGGTCCGGCCACATGCCAGACCCGTCCGTTGATGTCCCACACGACCACCTTCGTGCTGTGGGAATTCAAGAGTTGGTGGGTCATCGCCCGAAACCTCCTCCGCGTTGTTGGGCCAGCGTGCGACGCCTGCGGACCCGCTCGACCGCGATAGAAGCGCTCTTGGGGTCCATGCCGTTGAAGTTGTAGATGTCCTGGCGCACGGTTCGTCCGCCCTGTCCTTTGGCCAGGTCGACCAGACCGAAACCGCTTCCGATGACCTCCTTGGCGGTGTCGGCGGCGTATTGCCCGACGACTTCGACCGGCTTGAAGACCGTATCGGCCGCGAGCTGACCCACGGTCGAGCCGATTACGCCACCCACGGCAGTCGCGATGGGGGCCGCAGGTCCCAGTCCGGCACCCAACGCGGTGCCGATCGCCGCTCCGACCTGACTGCCCGCCGACGCCGCGGCACCGGTGACCCCGCCCTTGATCGCGCCGAACAGACCGTCCTGGAGTCCGCCGGCGATGGCGGAGGACAGCCCGCCCTCGACCACCCCGGCCATGTCGAGGCTCTCCCAGGACGACGCCTCGGCGTAGTCGTCGAGGACCGGCCCCGGCAGTTCGAGGGTTTTGAGATTAGGGGAAGGTGTGGTCCGCGCCGTGCCGCTCGGCCCCCACGTGCTGCCGGACAGGAACGCGGGCGACTGGCCGCCGCCCGCCGCCCCCGGGTCCCAGCCGCTGTTCATCGCGACCAACATCGGCAGCAGTCGTGCTGTCGTCGCGGCGTTGACGACAAACTCGCCGTCGGAGAGCCAGGTCAGGATGTCATCACTGGTCGATGTCCCAGGCCCGCTCACCAGGCCGCCCGCCGCTCGGCGTGGGATGCTGGGACCGGCCAGCTGCGCCAGCAGAGCGGTCGGCTGTACGTGGCCCGCGAAATCAGCTGGGGCGAAAGCTTTTCCGATGGCGCCGTGAGCTCCCTCGGCCGACGGCATGAGAGAGTGCTGGGCTGCGGCGAGCGGTGAGTCGAGAAGGCCCGGCATCGCGGCCGCCGCATGCGGAACATCGGACAGTCGCGACGATCCCGAGGTGAACACGTTCGGGTGGTGACCGCCGGCGACAGCGCCCGCGAGGCCGATCGGATCGCCGGTCATCCCAGAGGCCGGCGGTACTGGCGTCGATACCTGCGGTGTGAACACATCCGGCGGTTCTGCCGCAGCCTCCCCGGAGACGACCGGGTGAGGGAAGCCGGGAAGCATCGACCTCGGTCGATCGAAACCTGCCTGCGGAATCGGGGACGCCCCCGCCGTGGGACGGAGAGCTTCCTTCCCTCCGGGCGCGGACGCGCCGAGCGAGCCGAACGCGACGCTCGATCGAGCGGTTTCGCCTGCCCGCGGAAAGCCGCGGCGAGAGAGGAATCCGGGCGGGTCGCGGTGCGCGTCGTTGCTGTCACCGCCCGCTCGGATCATCGGATCATTGCCCGCGGGAGCGACTCGGCGAGGCAGGTCGCCGTTTCCGTCGACCTGTGCGCCGACGGGCGTCACGATCGCGGCCGTGCTGTTCCGGTCACCGTAGCGCGGATGTGTGATCGGTCCACTGGACCGACTTTCGCTGTTCTCGGATTCCGTGTGTCCAGATGCCATTGTCTTCCAAACGTTCGAAGGGCCGGTGACGGGCACCGTCCTCAATTCAGCGCAGCGCCCTGGTGTCCCCAGGAGAGGAAGGCATCCATCACCTCGATGCCCGCGGCGGTTCCGATTCGCTCGACGGCGGGCTTCAACCCCGGGCGCGGAATCGGTTCGGGCCGATCACGACCGTCCTGAGCGGCGGCGGTCTTCGACCACACCAGCCAGCGCAGGGAGTCGGCCATATCGGCGAGTAGGTACTGGGTGAGTTGCCACTGGTGTTCTTCGCTGTAGAGCGAGCGCGCCAAGGCGGAGTCCGCGGGTGCGTGACGGATCAGTACCTTGAGGTCACGCCACGTCAAGGCGTCCGTACCCAGGGTCCGCAATCGGACGCCGACGGTGATCAGATGGTATTCGACAGCCTCGGCATGCTCTTCGAGCAGAGCATCGAGGCTCAGAATTCCCCCAGGCTCACCCCGGAATGGACACGCCATTCGTCGAGGAGCGCCTGGAAGGTTCGCTGGTCGAGGTCGTCCAGAATCGCCAGCGCCTCGGCGGACACGGTCATCTCGATCAGCGTGTAGAGCGCGTCGATGTCGTGCATCCGGCGGATTCGTCGGACCAGACCGGGCTTGAGATAGCTCAATGACGGAAGCCGGACCTCGATGCCGGCGATGATGCGAACGAAGTCGTTCTCGACCTGTGCGTGGGTCGAATCGGGTGCTTTCTCCATGGTGCACCGCCCCTTTCGATAGATGTGACTGTGTCCGCGTATCGCGGCGATCCGAGGGCCCAGCGGCAGCGGGGCGGGCCTGCGCATGATGATTGGTACCCCGCTGCCACTGGGGGCTCTCAGGAGGTGAAGACGCCGTCGTCCAGGTAGCGGTACGCCTTCACGCCCGAGTCGTCCTTGAACGCCTCGACGGTGATGGTGAAACCGGCCAATTCCTTGGACACGAACTTCTTCTCGGTGACCTGCGCGATCCTCGCGTTGGGGAGGACGATCCGCAGTTTTTTGGTGTCGTTCTTCATGTCGAAGACCCAGGCACGCGACGGCAGCACCGAACCGGTCTCCTCGACCTTGACGAGGGTGCCGGTGGTGCTGGTCGAGGCGGTGACGGTGAGGTTGTCCGGTCCGAACACCTCACTGAGCACATCCCGGTCCCACACCGCGTAGAGGGTCAGGCCGAAACGGACCGAGTGCTCGGTCTGCAACTGCGCGATGATGTCGGCGTTCCAGTCCTTGACCGTCTCGAGCTTGCGCTCACCCTTCGACTCGATACCGTCCTCGGAGACGTAACCGAGCGGCTTGAGCGCGACGTTGATGGCATCCGACGCCGAGGTCGGCAGCGGCGAACCGAGCGGGCCGACGAGAACGCCGCCGGTGACGGCGATGTTCGGGGTGCCCGCACCGATGAACTTGCTGGAAGGCAGAGCCATTGTGTTATCTCCCTTGGGATTTGCGCAGGCCCTCGGGATGAGTATTCAGTTGTACCCCGGAACACCGGAGTGTCAGGCGAGGACGGATCCCCGCACGTAGAAGTCGGCGACAATCGTGTGCCGAGGGGAGGAATCCTCCGGTTCGGTGCTGTTCTCGATACCGACGTCATCGATGCAATCGCACCAGACGCCGCCGACATAGCCCGGAGAGGCAGCGGCCAGAATGGCTCGCACCGTGGCCGCCAACTGCGCCGACGCACCACCGGTGTCGTAGCAGTCGAGCACCATGCGTGGACGGTCCAGGATCAGATTCGGACCGCGAATACCTTCGCGGTCCTCCCTGTCGACGCGCTTCTTGCGATCGTTGCGCTGGACACGGACCACCCGCGCTGGAATCGGATCAGGGATGTCGACGACGACTTCCGCGGTATCGGACAGCGCGCCGAGTTCGGTCGTGAGGAAATCGGCGAGCGCGTTCTCCATATCCGGGAACACGATACGTTCACCCATCGAGTGACCGCCTTTCTTCGAGGTAGGAACGAGTTTTTCGATCCGGTGCGGGCGAAGGCCGCCCCCTGCATCGGTCGTGCCGAGATCTACACCAGCGTCGAAGGATCGGGACGCGGTCGAGTCGGCGGCGGCTGCTGCGGAGTCGGCGCGGGCGCTGGTTCCGGCACCGCGGGCGCCTGCGGGACGGCAGGCGCGGGTGTCACCCGAGGAGACGGCGCCGGATCCCAACGTGGCACCTGAGAAGGCGCGGGCGCGGGTGCGGTCTCCGGCTCGGCCTCGACTTCCGGCACTTCGTTCGTCGGCCCCTCGTACGACGCCATCGGCATCCGCATCGGGAAACGTAAGGGCGCTCGGAAACCGAACGGCACCCGCATCCTGGACCATCCCGGGAAGAGGACGATGTCCCGCCAGTCGAGTTTGGGGCTCCCGTTCCCGCCGCCCGGGTCCGGAGTCGGCTTCTCCTTCTCATCCGGAATCCGGAGATACCACCCACCCTTGCCGTTGCTGTGCCATTTCCACCCACCGGGCGGTTCTGTATAGCGCGGATACCACTGACGTTCACCGTGCAATGGATGGACACCGATATTCGGGACAACATGCCATTCCGGCACGACGTCCTTGCCCTCTTCGTTCAATCCGAAACGGTGCTCCCAGTGTGTGTCCAGAGGCAGCGGCGGCAACAGATTGAGTTTGTAGCGAGGGTCGTACCACTGGTCCGGCGGCAGAGGAACCAGGTTCATGTACCTACCATCGAAGATCCATCCCTGACCCAGTGGCGGATCGGGCAGATCCTGCGGATTCGGATAGGAGGGATTTCCTTCATTGAGCGGCTTCAACTGGTATCCATCGCTGTACGGGTAAAAGCGGTAACCCTCAGGTGCTCCATGAGGTTGAGGGCGCGGTGGCTCCGCCGGCGCGGGGTTCTCCTGAGGTCGCGAAGGTTCGGGCTCTTGTTCCGAGGGAAGTCCGGGCTGTTGCGGGGGTTGCCAGCCCGGCTGTTCCGGCTGTCCGGTTCCGGTACCCGGAAGTTCTGCCGGCGGCGAAGTGGGTCGGATATCGGGCTCAGGCACAGGCGGTGCCTCCGACGGCACATCAGGCCGTTGCAGAATCGGTGGTGGCGTTCGAGCGCCGCGACCTCCACGCGGTACCACGACCTGCGGATGCACAGCGTTCGGGCGCGGCGCGATCTCGCGAAACTCCTTTTCCCATAGGTCATCTTCATCATCCCAGCGATCTGGAGAACCGCCGTTTCGCTTTCTCCTGGGCGCATAGCGCGGCATCGTCGGCCGCACTGAAGGCGTGAACTTACGGAATGGATTGACTTTCCCATCCCATCGCTGAAGAAGGCGCTGGAGTATGCGCTGCACCGCCTCGTAGTCCTTATTCTTGAGTAGCTCCTCCAGTAAAGCTATTTCTTCCGGCGTGAGACCCAATTCCAACAAATACTTGAAGAAGTCCGGGTCTTCCACCAACGACGCTTTGGGGTAGAATTTCAAACCGAAAAGCAGGTCGACCACCATGGCCCAGAAGATCAACGCCTCACGTAACCGTTGACGCTCCTCGCGCGACAGCGACATAGGGCGCCCCGCCCGATTCAAAGGCGGCATCAGGCCCAGTTCCCGCAACCGGGAGTAGATCATATTCCAAACTACCCGAAGGTTACTCTGATGAAGCACTGCCGCGTCGCTTCCCCAAATCCCCCGCAAATTCCAAGCCATATGTTTTTCGCTAGAGTGGAAGACACCCTCGAGGATCTTCCACATATCCTGCTCTACGGCATGATGAATTTCCTTACCCCAAGGAGGAATTCCTGTATCTATCCAATAATTCTGCCGATGTTCATCCTGCCCGTCGAAATGCTCCCAGAGATCCTCCCCCTCTTCGGGGAGCGGAAATTTGTCCACAGGTAGGCGCATTTTCGGGTTCCAAGGATGCGCCGCTGGCAGCTTCTTTTCCTTACCCGGAGGAGACTCATTCTCATCAGATGTCTCCGGAATATCGGTGCCACTGGGCGTCGAATCTTCGTGAGCCCCATCGGACGAAGCTTCAGCTTCCGATTCTCCGTCTTCGCTTAAACCACCGGGATCAGCGATCGATGTCGGTCCCTGATGCAACCCAAGGAACGAGAAGATGCCGGTCCGGTCCCATACCGTCTCGCCAGGATTGGATACGCGGTCAGTCTGCCCGACCATAGAACGGCGGGTCTGAATTCTGTCCAGTAACCGCGCAGCGGTATGAGGGGTCAACCCATGGAAGTTCTTGACTTCGGATGTTGGCGCACTTTCACCGACCCCTGAGCTATCGCGCCGATCCGCGATCAGATCAACCCTCTGACCAATGAAATCGCCCACGATATTTCGCGACATATTGATCGGAGTGATCGTCACGTCATCCCGTCGGATTCCCGACAGCGTCGGTAAGATCTCCGCAGCAAGACTCTCGGATAATACCGACTCGAACCGGGATCGCAGAAAGCGTCTCATCGCCCGAAGAGGACGATCACCATCGTCGGTATATGCGTTATTCATTTGTGCCTCGGCTCGAACAATCGAAATTATTAAATATGCACGCTAACGCCTCGTGCATTAATGATTCGGACACCCTAATGGGATGAACGGGTTCATTCCAATCGACTGCGCATCTTTCGCCAGGAGTACGACGAAATCGCTCTGGAGTAGGCGGGCGACCGCCGTAGTCGAGCCGGGAAATGACAGATTGGCGCGCGAACCACATGCGCGTTGAAAACGCTAATTCAGAGTTTGGCCTAATTTAGTCAAATGGCAACGTCACTCGGAATTGGTAACACAATACGAACTACGCCGACGGTAGGCTGAGCGCAACATGGTGATGACGTGGCGCCAGAGCTAAGCCCGATCCAGCCAACCGCATAATTATGAGCTTCACGCTCGAGGCAGTACCCGAGGACGGTTCAAGTGCTCGCTACCCTGCCCAGCGGGCTAGCTCAGCTCATAGACATACTTCCCGAACGATTCGTTGCGCATTGTGAGGAAGTCGACCGCACGCTCAGAAAGGATCAATAGACCCAACATCTTCACACCGAAGTCATCGGCGAGCGCTCGACCGGTGATGACCAGGCCGCGCAACGCCGGGATCTCGAACGGAGGTGTATCTTTCGATAAATCAGGGCTGATTTCTCCAGACAGCGGGCCGAACTGAAATCCAGTCAGGCCCGATTTCGCGAGGGCCTCGGCCAGCGGTTCAGTCACCGCGAATGCTCCACCATAGGAAGTGATCAGCTCAGCGAACACCGGAGCGGCGAAGATCAGATGTGCCGAAATCTGGCGCGGCGGGTCGAAGCTCTCATCCCACTCGACTCCCTCGAAACCAGCAGGGCACTCCGGGTAGATCTTGTAGAACTTCATCCCGGGCACTCCAAGCCTGTGAGGGGTCCGATCCGATCGGAACGAGACTATACGTGAACATGCCAAAGCAGCCGGAATAGGCACAGTCAGCCCACCTCCTCGATGCGGCGCAGGAGTTGGGTCACCAGACCCGCATGGGCTTCCGACTTGGTCGGTGCTTCATGGACAAGTCCGCGCGGGTGGACAGCGCACCACAGACCGTTCTCGGCCTGGTTGACGACGATGTCGTCGACGTCGTAGAAGCTTTCCGGGTCGGGCACGGGCCATTGGCCGTGCTCGTCCTTGGTGATGTGCACGCCGGTGTCGAACGCGCCGGGATGGCCGCCGGGTGTGGGCGACCAGCGGATCTCCTCCAACTCGGGATGCAGGCGCACTCCGCGTTTGACGAGGTATTCGGCGACGCGGTTGGCCTGACGGATCCTGGTGACGGTGGGCTCGACGGTGGCGCCCGCCCCACGCCGCCATTCAGGCAGGTGGATCACCGACAACTCGTCGGCCAGCGCTTTCACCTCGGGGTCGATGTCATCGAGATCAGCTGGGCGCTCGATTTTCCCGGTCAGCACACTCTGCATGAGAGCCAGGAACTCGGGTGTGACCAGCTGGCCGGATTCCGTGCGCGTGTAGGCCGTGCCACCGAACTCCACAGTTTCGACAACGTCACCATTGGTCATGAGTACTGACTCCTTCGTGCGCTCGGAGCGCGACAACTTGCTGGATGTATCGGTTGCGGCGGTAGCGCTCGCGGATCGCGCGAGATCGGCACCCCACGTGGGCTGCGCTCAGGGGGCGACGATCTGCTGGTTGTAGCGGGCATATTTGGGCAGGCCGTCGATGTAGAGGACGCCCAAGTCGACGTCGCCGCTGTACATTTCGCGATGTGGGCCGTTCACGATCACCGTCAGCTTGCTGACCTCCGGAAGGGAGGGGTTGCAGCGGACGACGATGTCGTAATGGTCGAATTCGCCGATCGGTTCGACGCGATCGATGGCAAGGAAGCCGTTGACGAAGAATTCCGTCTGGTAGCCGCGGGTGTGGAAAGTGAGGGTGCGCTGGATGTTCAGCGTGCTGACCGTGGTCGCCGTGTAAGACAGGTAGAACCACGAATCGCCGAACCGGCGCGCTAGGCCGAGTGAGATGGCCGGTGCGGACACAGGTTCCAGCGAGGCTGTGACCACGACCTGGGATACGGTGTCCACCGCCTGGTCGTCGTAGACGACGTAGAACTCGGCGCGGCCGATGTCGTCCACGACTCGGACTTCGTCGATCCGCACGAAGCCGGGGATGTAGAAGTCCTGGCCCATCAGGTAGCCGATGAGGACGGTGGTCTTCTCCATGGAAATCTCCAAATCATCAGATGCGCACTAGTTGTCCGCCACGGCTCACGGCTCGCGAGACGGTGGCGACGGTGCGCGGTGGAATCAGGGTCGGGTCGTGGATAGATTCGGACCGATCCGGTGGCCTACGGGAGATCGGTCAGTGGGTCGTGGCCGAGGAAGTAGGGCGCGGCGATGAGGTCGCAGAGGGTGGGGCGGTCTCGGTGTAGACGGAAGGCGACGGCCGGGCCCAGGTGTTCACGGATGTCGGCGAGGTACTCGGCCTCGAAAGGGGCGCGCGGGGTGGGGTCGAGAGGCATGGCCGGCCACCTCTTGGTCGAGTGGTCGAGGTGGCACCCCGCCCCCGGGTAGATGGGACCTGGAGGTGGGGCGGTGCGCCCTGATGCTTACCTCGGCTGCGGCCGCGGCGGTCGGGCGCGTGGGAGCGGTCGGGGCGGGTCGGGGTCCGGGCTGGTCAGCGGGTTCGAGCGGAGGTGGGGTGAGGCGGCCTGCGGCGACCAAGAGATGGAAGGCGGCGGCCTCGTCGGGGCGGGTGTCGACGGTGCAGGCGCGGCGGACTCGCATCGTGGTGTGCGCGTGGTCGACCGTACGAGGTGTCGTCGGGGTGGTGTGGGCGGCCATGACGAGCAGGTCGCTCAGCGGTCGGGCATGGGGCCTCCAGTTCGAGAGCCCGGTTCCCGGCGAGGGGCGGGCAGGGAGCTGGGTCGCCTGAGGATTCGCGTCGTCAGGGTGCGCCTGCTGCGGGGGCGTGCCGCGCACGCACGCCGGGCGGTTCGGGGAAGCACCGGCGTGGAAACGACCGTGGCTCCGGGACCACTCGGGTCACGGAGCCACACATCGGGATCGGGGGCTCGAAGAGCCGAAAGCCAAATCCGCTTTACCGAAGTTCTTTTGGGAGTTTCGGGCGCAGATCAGGCGCTGCACCAAGCTTCACGTAAGAAAGATCAGAAGTCAACCCTCGAACGAAAGATTTCCCAGTCATGCTGGTAGAGAACATTTGCGAGGGGCGCCGCGCGATCGAGCAAGCCTAGACCATGAACGCCGCCGAGGTCATCACGACGTTCGAACAGTGGGTCCAGACAGTCGCAGGCCGCAGCCCGCTGGCGTCAGCGTTGTCCACGAGATCATCTCCGACACCCCCTACCCTGCCGTCGGTGACCTATGTCGATGGCAACTCCGCGATGCAGCAACAGGCGCCGCTACGGCGCCATGGACGAAGAAGTTCGTCAACAGCTCGACCTACGTCATCCTCGGCGTGAGTGCACAAACCGAAGGAACCTCGGTCACCTGCCGCATCGCTGTGAACGGAAGACCGTCGATGAGAAGACCGCCACCGGCGAGTACGCGCCATCGTCGAATTCGAACGCTCCCTCATCCTGGAGCGCCAACGCGAAGGCATCGTTGCGGCCAGGACCCGCGGCGCCTACACCGGACGCAAACCAGCCCTCACCCACCGAACAAGCCTATCGCCTGTCCAGGGAAAGAGACCACAAGTTCGCAGCTGTCTGCAGCATGCAGACACCGAGCTGACGAGGTGCGTCTCGGCTCGTATCTCCCCTCCGCTCACTGCTTCGGACCGATGTTGACGACGACGCTTCGGACCGATGTTGACGAGGGTCCGACCTCAATGTGCTTCGCCGCACCAGCCTCGGAATCATCGTCGGGATGCTGATCGGGATCCCATCCTGATACGGGGCATCCTCGCCGGATCCACCATCGGAGGTCTCGTCGGTATTGCCATCACCTGATTGTCCCCATCCCGGGCGCACGTGCCTCGGATGGACGTGATGACGAAATTCATTCGCTGCCAACAGGGTACGAGCCCTACGGCGGATAGTCCCCAACAGCGGCCGCGTCTTTGTGGGTCAGGCCGAGAACGCGACCGGGGCCCAGGATCTGCCCGCGTCGCGAGTCATCAGCAGTCGGTGTTCGGCACGCGCCGGTGTGACTCGGTCGCTGGGGAACGACCTGGTCTCCAGCACGAACCCTTGGAGCGGCGTGGTCATCGCGGTGTCGTCGTAGGTCACAGTGGACTCGCCGACGCAGGCGGGAGTATAGGTGGTTCGCCAGGTCAGGCCGTCATCGTCGGAGACGAGGATGGCGTTGGCCGCGTCGGTGGGGCACTCGTGGGAGAGGCCGGTCGCCATCGTCGGCCCCTTCGGGGCGACGCCGAGCAACGCTACGCGCCTGCCGGGAATCGGACCGTGGTCGGTGAAGGTCAGGCCCGCGTCCTCGGATCGGTAGAGGCGGCTCTCACCCGCAGGGTCGTCGATATTCGTACGGCATACCGCCACCAGGGTTCGATCCGACAGCGCCGTCAGATCGGTGAGCTGGTTGTCCTCTGCCAGGCACGGCGGAGACCAGTTCGACCAGGCACCGTCGAGCAGTCGGGCACCACCGGCCACGAACGGGATGGTCGGGCTACTCGGTTGGCGAAGGTACCGGTCGCGGTAGTAGGCCAGCCAGGCGGCAGAACCGTGACCGGTCATCGTGACGTACGGCGACCGTCCTCCCGTGCCCGCACCGAGCGGATAGGTGGCTTCCGAGACATCGGAGTCGACCTCGGCCGTGACCAGCGTGAGTCTGTTACTCGCGGCGGCCGCCAACATCACCCTCGAACCGTCCGAAACCATTGCCGCCGGTTGCACTCCGGTGCCCGACAGCGGGAGTTGCGCTTGCCAACTCGTTCCACCGTCGTGTGACCGCCACACCCGGTCGGTGGCGAACAGCCACCCGTTGCGACTGTCGGTGAAATAGATTCGTGGCCACCAGCTTCCGGATACTTCCGGCAATCCGGATACCGAGACGGACTGCCAGCTGCGGCCTCCGTCGGCGGTATGCCGGATCGCCGGACACGAAGCCGTGAAACACGGTTCGACCTGCCCGAGAACCCAACCTTCCTCGGCCGAAGCGAATGTCGCCGAGCGCGGTTCGAAACCTTGCGGCCCATCCATCGAAGGCGCGCAACCTGCGGTGAACGACACCAGCGCGGACGCGCAACCCACGATCATTCCGGTCCGCAACCAGCGCAGCATCTTCCCCACCCATCGCTATGTCAGGCGACCAGTGTAGATCGCGCCGACCGCGATGCGGGACTCCGGTGGTCATGTGATGTGGGCGCCGAAGGACAGGACGGCGGCCGTCTCCGCGCGAACCCGATCGGCTGAGTCGTCGACGGCTCGGAAGATATTGACGGTGAGCTTCTGATCGCGGGCGCGCAGAGCGGAGTTCGCTGTCGATCCGGGCCCGACCACCGTTGGAGGACGGGTCCACGCGGGAAGGGATATCGGCCCGAGCAGGTGCGCGAGCACGGAAAGACCTGAGCCGAGGGGCGCGGAGACGTCGATGGAGGGGTTGCGTGGCGGCTTCGGCGCGGGTGCGGGCGGCGGCATCTCGGACGGCGGTGGCGGTGTCGTCGCGGGTGGCGGCTTGGGCGGCGTGGTTTCTACCCGCGGGGGTGTCGGTTTAGGTGGTAGCGGTCGACTTGGTGCACCACTGCCAGGTGCGGGTGGGCCGTCGATTGCATCACGCCACGGAATAGGAGACTCTGGGTCATAGCGCGGCGCTTTGCCATCCGCGTTCGTCCGCCCATCCTGGTACAGCAGACCTGTCGATCCCGCGACCTGGAAATTATTCGCGAAACCGTCCTGGTTCGCTTGGCGCATCTGGTTGTTCATTCTCGCACCCAGATCGTGCACGTCGAACCCGCCGCCATCGGGAACGTCCTTGAAGCTGTAGTACTTCCACGCCTGAGTTTGATACCACACACGATACCGCTGGGTGCCGTCCGGGCCCGGCGGTTCGACCACGATCACACCGGTGGATCCGAGATAGTAGTGACCGAACGCGTTGTGCACGTCTCCTTTCCAACTACCCTCCGGTTCACCGTTGTTGATGTCGCTGGGTGTCACCAGCCAGGGAGCTTGGAATCCCAGCGCCGCTCCGTACTGCTGATGCTCGTTCGCGTAGGCGACTGCCAGGTCGATCTCATCCTGAATGCCGTTGACGTGCGGATGCGCCGCGTCCGATGGGCCCTCCCACTGGTCGCCGCCCATACTTCCGACGTAGGTCTGCCCGTTGAAGATCGCCTTGTTCGCCCATGGTGTGCTGATCGTCTCGCGCATCTCATCATCGGATAATCGGATCGGAGTGCCGCCGCGGCGCGGATCCGTGGAGGCACTGGAATGGTTCTCCCAGAACTCGTCGAGCAGTCTCCCCGCCAGCTCCCAGTTCTGAGACGCCCAGAGCTGCCTCACCGCGATGTAGGCGGCATACTCCCGGGGGTAGGCGGCAATACGTTCCAGGACGGATAATTTACTGCTGCCGTGCTCCTGTTCCTGCATATCGATATTCTTCTCGCCCTGCAGGGCGAGCTCGGGAATGGCGGACAGCGGTATGGGCGTGCCCGCGGGGTTCAGAGTGGGGTCGACAGGTTCCGGTGCCATCGTAATTTCCTAACGTTTCGGTGCCTGACCGGCAGCCGATCTCGGAACGACAGTGCGCGGTCGGCGCGAGGCATGTCGGCGACCTGCTCGTCGTGCCTGTCGGCATCGGAAAGGTTTGTGGCAGAGTGTGGAATCGGTTACGAAAACCGCTCACCTTCCTCGACGGATTCGTGCCGCAAACGATGATGCCGAGGAAGAATCCCTATTCGGCGCTGACGGCGCAGGTACGGCGCTGACGATATTGTCACTTACAGATCAGTTCATAATGAGTCGGTGTGCCGATAGGGCTTGGGCACAATGACATCCTAATCACCTCACGGCAAGCCAGATCGCTGTCACCTATTCATGCAGCAGCCCCACCGGCTGGCCACCACCAAGGTGTTTGCCGGATGGCTCACTCCCGAAACTGGTTAGGACCCACACCCGACAGTCAGGTCTCGAAATGAATGAATGGGATCAATCCGACTTCGAATATCCGAATCCTGCTTCAATTGTCAGCATCCCCCAGCCGAGGTTCGTGTGGTCGGATGACCGGAAGGAACCACCACCTGTGTGTTTCGGGAATGCCGTTCGGCAAGGGCGGTTGCGGAGGAATCAGCAGCGGTGCGAACCTGCGGAGATTTTCGTCGGCTTCCTCCAAGATTTCTCGCTCGTGGGGGTCGACAAGGTCTTTGCAGTCGAGCTCATTCATTATGAACTGCACCGACGACCGGTACTCACAGGCGATGGTCCAGCTGTCCCATTCTTGCACAGTTGCATGGAGGGCTTTGTCCAGAGTCGTGTCGATGTAGTTCTCCAAGGCCCATCGACTGTTGTCGATCAAACGAAACGCCCGATCATGAAAAGTTTTCCATGCCGCAGTTGAGATACTCGTTCGGTCGACGCATATCTGAAATAGTCCGGACATGGCTTTTCGAACAGCACATCGCGGTGTACGAACCAGTACTCCCCCTTCGATTCGTTCACTTCGGAAGACTTCTCGAAGTCGCCGAGCGCTTGGGCGATCCGCCGCTCTTGGAGGTTGTGATCCATTCCTACCTCATATCCTTCAATATTCCCGTACGCGTTCCCGTACACGACGATGTCACCGTATGTGAGCAATGTGAGCAGAGTATGTCAGGACGTGACCTTCATCGGCGTGCGTGCTCATCTCGCGCATCGCATCGTGCATCGTGATATTGAATGCCAGTGATTCGTCTCGCCTCATATCGGCCCACGTCACCGGACGCACCGGATCGATGAGGTGCTCCGTGCCTCACGGAGATCGAGGTTCTTCGTATGCGACTCGTCGGCGCCACATATATGGTCCGTACAGTCTTTGGTGGCCCACGGTGGCACGGATTCTGGCCGGACGTCACCGCCCGGCGCTGGCCCGTGAATCCGAGACCGGAGAAATACGTGCCGTATTCATCGTTGAGATTCTCGCCGAACGTCACCGCCCGGCGCTGGTCCAGGTCGAGGCATCCGATGCCCTGCCCGAGAACGTTGAGATTCTCGCCGACCGTGGCGGTCCGGCGCTGGGGGTGTCTTGGCCGAGGCCCACCGAAAACGCGCACGACCACGTTGTCCCACCAGTTGAGATTCTCGCCGACCACGGCGGTTCGGCGATGGCGGCACCGTGGCCCTTCTCTCCGACAGACATTGCGGACCAAGGGGCAGGTCAGGCCCCCTTCGCGACAGGCTCCGAGCCACGCAGACCGTCCGATTGGAATGCGTGCTCGAAGTCGGCCAGCGTAGATGGTGGACCGGTTGGAACTGGACCATGAGATCGGTTCCGAGCAGGCGAACGCGAATGCCGGACGGGCCGTGACCTACTCCGGCCGTGAAGATAAACGATGCTGCTCAGATGTCCTCGATCAAGCCGAGTCTTTCCCGCTCGGCGTATTCGTCGAGGTCGGCTTGATATTCGGGGCGAACGAGGCTGAGGGTGACCGCCACGAAGCTCGCGTCGAGTAGCACGATTATCCCTGGGTAATCCCATCTGATCATCGCCTCGATACCTGGTTCGTAGCGTGCGGGCGGGCCGAGAGTATTGACGAAAGCCTCCGCCAGGTCCTCGAAACCTCGCAGGATGGGAGGCATTCGTTCTTCGCTGGGTGCCCGGAAGTCGGCGACATCGGTGACCGGCGCCGCAAAGTGGACGATGTGCTTGTTCTCCAGATACACATAGCATTCCGGTCTGTTCACCGCGAGGTCGGTGCGTAACCACATGACGCCGTTCTCTCGGACGGGTTCCCATCCTGCGGCGTCGCAGAGCGGGGTGGGGTCGTCGAGGGGCCACTTCCAGTCGAATTCGGCTGCGATCCGGGCGATGCGGGTCGCGCCTTCGATGTCGGTGTGCATGGGTGCAGGCTACTTCCTGTCCGATCGGATGAATGGTGGCGGTGCACCGAATTCTCGCCGGTTCACCGCGTCGGGAGTCGTGTCACCGAATGTAGGCGCCGTGGGTGAGGACGGCCGCGGACTCATGATCGAGTACACGCCGCTGATCTATAGCGGGCATGCTGATGTTCACCACGAGGGACTGATCAGCCTGTCGCGGCACGAGCGGCGCGATCACCGGCAGCGCGGGCGCCAGCCAGGCTGCGAGATTGCGTAGATCCGGTAGGGCGAGACCGTCTAGCCAGTTCGGCGGGGAGCCGTCGATACCTCCGGTGGTTGCCGTGATCGGTGTCGCGCTCGGGGGCGGTGGGCCGTCGGGTTGGCCGAGGGTGAAGTTCTTCGCCGTTTGCGGATCCACGTTGTAGGCGGTGATGGTTCCCGTATTCGGCTCGGTATGTACGAGCACATAATCGAAGTCCTGTCGTCCCGACAGCAACTGCTTGGCCAGATCGGTGCCGTTCTTCTCGTCGTAGGCGCGCAACGCCGCGAGCGCCTCCGAGTCCGGCCGCAGGAACTCGTCCTGCGCGTAGGGCAGGGTGCCCTGTTCGAACGACACAGGTTTGTCCAGGCCCACATCGATCTGGCGGGAGCCGAACTGTGTCGCCGACTCGCCGCCCTTGTATTCCAGCAACACGACCCGACGAGTGCCGTCCGGGAGTGTCACCACACCGAGCCGGTCAGCCGTGTAGTTTCCCGAACCCTCGTGGATGATATCGATATTCGCTTGTCTGGCGTAGTAGTCGCCGCCGATCTCACCACGGACCTCGGGCAGACGACTGACCGCCAGCCGCTGCTCGCGCAAGCTCTTGGCCAACTCCGCGAGCCGTATGGATTCGGGATCAGTGAGTTTGAGTTGTTGGGTTTCATCGAGCGAGACAAGTGTTTTTCTGATTCTCTCGCCGGAGAAGTCCTTGACCGTCGCCTCCCGGGAACCGCCCTTTCCGTCGGGCACCATTAGCTTGGTCTGCCTGCTGTCGAGCATTGCCTCGATCTCGGCCAAGTCTTGGTCGCGGGCCGTCTTGCTCGCGTTCTGCGCGGCGTCCACTTCGCCGAGCATCCATTGCTCCCGTGCAGGCAACGAGTCGATCGGAATCCGCGCGATGGGGTCGTCGAGCAATTTTCCCGGTAGTGCCGCATCAGACTGTGACGCGTCCCAGGGTTCCTTCTTCGTATACTTTCCCTGTTGATTTTTCCACGACGTCGGTCCTCCCGGTTTTCCTTCACGGGTGATTCCCGGCGGCAACCCCCTGCCCTTCGGCAGTCCCACCCCCGTGCCCGCGCCGGGATTCGGACCGGAACCGCCGTGCTCACCGGGGAATCGGCGCGGGATGTCACTGCCCGGGCGCGGGCGGGATCCGAAAGGATCGGCACGAGGGTCGCTGATGTTGGGGCCGTCGATGCCCGCCGGGTCGGTTCTGCTCCACGGGGGCCGTGTGCCGTAACCGCCTCCTGGTCGATCCGGAAGCACCGCCCTCGGCGGGAGAGTGGCCTCACGCGGGACGGGGACCTCGCGGGCATTCCACGGCAGTTCCCCACGGGGGTAGTCGAGGATGGCAGGTACGGCCTCATCACCTGCACGCGCACCTGCACCCGCACCGAGATGTGTGCCCGCATTGTAGGGATTGGCAGGCTCGGGGATGAACGGCGAGGTTTCTGGATTCAGCTTCCAGGGCGCATTGAATGCAGGAGAACCCTCGGCCCCCGCCGCGCCGGCCCGACCACCGGTTGCACCCGATTTGCCGAGCGTGCCGAGTTCAGCCGCGAGTACCTGCTCGGTTTCACCGAAGAGTTTCCCGCCGAGGTAACTGAGTCCCTTTCCCAGAGGCTTGAAGACAACTCCTGGGGTGAAGGTGAGGATCGTCATGCCCGCACCGAAGGCGGCTTGCCCGTAGTTGCCGTCCAAAAGTCCCTCTTGGAGGTCATTGAGGCCGGTGAAGTCGCCGAGTAGTTCGCGGAAGTCGCCTTCGTTGAATTTGTGGTTGGGGCTCACGGGTACGAAGGGGCGGCGTGGGTCTGTGGGATAGGACCGGTCGGTGGCTTCCAACGCTCTTGCCTGTTCGACGGTCAGCAGTGAGATGCCAGCGCTCGCCAGACGACTGCGGGCATCGACTGCTTTTTGCCACAGTACGTTTTGCACTTGGGAGGCAGGGATACCGGCGGCGAGAAGCCGGTCGACTTCCTTCTGGCGGAGCTCGTCATCGATCGGTAGGTATTGCAGGTTGGCATAGACCTGGTCATAGTCCTGGTCCTGCGAGCCGTAAATGGAGCGGCCCAGCAGTGGCCCTGCAGCTTCACGCGAACGCTCGCCCGAAGGAGTTGTTGTTCTTGACCATTGAGGGCCCTCGTCGACCTGAACAACCGTCAGCGTATAGTCGTGCGGGTTGTAGGTTGACTTCGTCTGCTTCGAATAGTCGAAATGGGTGTACACGCCGTCGATGTCGAGATACCCGACGGAGAGCACTTCGTTGGAACACAGGCCGCGGACTTCACGTTTCTCTACGCCACGGCTGTCGACATAGATCGAGAGAGTGTTGCTGTCTTTGGTAGTTTCGGTACGCCAGTGCAGTAGCGCACCGGGATCACCACTCGGGTCGGGCGCGATATTCCAGCGGGTTCCCTCGGGATCGGTCGACCAGCCGTAGCCCTCCTGGTTGACCTGACCAACCAACGCACCCTGGACGAAGCCGCCCTTGCCGTCGGGAATATCCCCGAAAAGAGTTCTGTTGCCCTCGGAGTCGAACCCCACGCTGTCCCAGTTGCCACGCGAATTGCGACTGCTGTTCAGGCGGTCGACCGGATTTCCGTTCTCGTCGTACCGCACGGCCTCGACCTGACTGAGATTCGGGTTGCCGCCGAATCCCACATCGGCCGCTCCGGATGTCGAGTTTCCGGGATCGTAGACTTGGCCGTAGACTCCGTCGGTCGTACCGCCCTGCCCCTTGTTCATGTAGGTGGCGGGCCCGTTGGTACTGTCGGTCCACGATTGGAATCCACCGGCGCCGTCGTCGACCATGCGGTTGGTGCTGGTGCCGCCTGCGCTGTTCGTCCAGGTTCGGTCGACCGATTGGTTACCGTTGCCAGCCGGGATGGTGTAGGTGACCTCGACGCCGTTCTCCGTCACCTTCCAGGTATCACCTTCCTTCTTGCCCGTGGTGTCGGGCATCTGCAGGTCTGCGGGCTTGTTCGGTTCGTTGGGAGCCATGTCCCATCACCTCGATATCGGAGTTTGGTGAGCTGCGGTGGGTGAGAACCACTGCGGGCTGGCATTTCCGCGACCGGGCACCGACATGTGGCGGTTCGGGGGCGGAAACAGAAATGCTGTGCTCGACCCTGGGGTCGAGCACAGCATTTCGGGGGGCGGTCCGGCGGACTCCGCCGCGGTCCTTCTCATTCAGATGCTTCTGCCATCGGTGCCCGTGTCGACGAGCCGTTCGCAACGGTGTGTCGCCTCAGGTGATGCGCACGTAGGTTCCGGTGACGTTGATGGTCGCTGGTGCGAGGCTGGCCAGGCTGTAACCGTCACTGACCTCGAGGGTGATCTGGTCGTTCTCTGCGACAGTGACGGTGGCGCTAGCCACAGCAGGGTTGGCGGTGCTACCGGTGGCGATGACGGTGCCGTTCTTCTTCAGACGCGCCGCGATCGTGTTCGGGAAGGTACTCGCCGTCCAGGAGACATTGGCGGTGACGGTCGCCGATGTCTTGTTTCCCTGGCTCACCAAGGCATTGGTGTTCACGGTCGAGCCGGGATAGTTGGTGGTGTCTGCGGTCCATCCGGTCACCTGTATCCAGGCATTCTGGGCGTTGGGACCGGTCTGGGTTCCGCTCTTGTTCATTCCCGACGGCCGAAACCCGGGAACTGAGGCAGCCGTCAGATTTCCGGTGCCGGTCAGTGCGGCGGTTACTGGTGCGGGTGGGGTGTTGGTTACCCCGATAGCGGTCGCCTTCGCGTAGAACACCGGTGCCGCCGAGGCTTTGGGCACGACCGCAGCCGAGAGTTCGCCGGCACTGCTCGACAGCGCGTTCGCCGTCGTGGCGCAGCCAGCCCCGTTGAAGAGAGCCGAAACCAGCACTGAACCCGTGCTACCGACGGCTACCGCGGCTGTGGCGGTTCCGGTGCTGGCGAGCACAGCAGCAACTGTTGGTCGCGCAACGACCGCGGCGGTGAGTTGCCCGGAAGCGCCCGCTGTCACCGCCAGAACTGTAGAGGCTTTCGCTGTTGTGAGTAGCGCCCCGGTACCGTTGAGTGCTGCGGTGATGAACGGCGGGATGATCGGAATGTCGCGGCCCGCGATAACCGAGGTCGGCGCCGAGGGCAAAGCGACTGTGTTCACGGGTGGGCCGGGGCTGGTCGGAGTAGCCGACGGCGACGCTGGCAGTCCTGCCGTCCTCCATGCGGTATCTGCCACTGCGGTTTCCTCCAAAAGTATTGTTGTATATAAGCTTTCGATGCGACGTGATCACCGGAGATGTCAGCGACAGAGCAGGCCGGTGCCGCGCTCGACCATCGGCCGAGCGCGGCACCGAGCGGTTTCGACACGCACAGAAGCAGAACCGGCGACTCGCTGGACGAGTACGCGGTCGCCTTCTAGCGGTGTCGTCCTTCCTATGCCGTGGCGGTGCCTCGGGCATAGAACGCCGGCCGCGCACCGGCATACACGGCCGTTGCCGTCGCCAATACGCCGAGACCGGTCAAGCCTGCGCTGGCACTCGAGGCATTGGTATCCGCCCCGAATGACGCGTTCACCACGATTCGACTGCCGACTCCGCCCGCCACACGCGCCGTCGCGGACCCCGTGCCGCCGAAATTCGGAACACAGGACTGCGAGTACCTTGCTGTCGCGGTCAGCGAGCCCACGCCGCTACCTGCAGTGATCGTGGGCGAGGACGGCTTGAACAGCACTGTCGGCACGCCTGTGCCTGCGAAGAACGCTGTCACGAATGCCGGGACAACCGGTACTCGCGTCCCGTCGATGTGGGCGACCGGCGACGATGGTAGCGCTGTCCCGCCGGTCGACGGCGCTGGAATGACGGGAGCCACGGTCGGTGGTGCGGGGAGCGTTGCCACGATCAGCCGTTGTGAGGCTGTCATTTCGCCTTCCTATTCAATTGTGGCCCAACCATTTCAGGCGGGGTCGGTGCACTCAGCTCATGGCGAAGGTGGGCGTGACGAGCAGAGTGCCCTGGGCTCCGAGGGTGGTGGAGGCGATGGCGACCTTGTCGATGAAGGTGCCGCCGGTGGCGGCGCTCCACAGTCCGGCGTGGGTGTAGGTGCCCGCGGGCAGGTTGATGGTGACCTGGCTGCCAGTGATCTGTCCGCTGGCCGGGGCGGACCAGGTGGTGGCGATACGCGCGTAGGCGGGCGAACCGCCGGATGCCTCGTTGGTGCCGGTGGTGCCGGGGTCCGCGGTGTGGACCGAGACGTAGACGGTGGTGGCGATGTTGGCGTAAGCGGTGCACAGGGCGTTCTTGGTGGCGGTGACGGCGATGGCCATGGTGGCTCCTCGAGAGATGTTGTGCGGAGGGTTGTTTCGTTGGTCCTCGCATACGCGAGGGACATGGTGGTGGGCTAGGTTCTGACGACGATGCCCGCGAACCAGGCGTAGGTGGTCACCGGCGCGGTCGGGTAGGTCACGAGCATCGTGTAGCGCGAATTGGCGGGGATGTCGTTGCAGGTCGCTGCTGCCACGTTCCAGGTCGCCGCTGTCGAGGTGACGGTGGCCGACCAGGTGCCCAGTGAACTACCGCCGGGTGCGGTCAGGACGATGGATACCGTTGTGCCTGACGGGAATACGGCTCCGTCGGAGGGTTGGATCGTTTGTACGAAGCCGGCGCCCGTGGTCAGCTTCAACGGTTCGAGTGTGGGCTGATAGCCCAGATAGCCGGGATCGTTCGATATGGTCATAGGGTTCCTTTCATGGTTGCGCCCCGTCCATCGGTTTCGTAGACGATTCGGTTCGACGATTCGGCCGAGACCTACCTCGTCACGCCGAATGTTCGGGCCGATTGCGAGGTGCGACATCCAACGAATGTGCGCCGACTGCCGTCACGGCAGCGGGGCCGGTTGGGTTGGCGTGATGTGCGCATGCTCGGAGCCCAAGCACGAATTCGATAGGGCGCCTTAGCCTCGATCCACCGATGAAATCGGCGATAAGGGCGTGTTGAAATAAAGAAAGTGCCTTCTGACCTGGGAGGATTGGAGTTCTCACACAACAATCAAGACCAGATCCGAAAGACACTTTCAGTGCGATTGTTCCACACGTTCGCCGCGGACTCGGCGCGGTTCGATGATGACAACCTCGTGTCGGTGGCCGGTTTGGTGCCGGTGATGATGTTGGCCGAGCAAACCGGCCTGACCAGGCTGTTGACGGAGAAGGTCGTCATCGACGCGTCGCGGATCAAGTCGGGATCGGCGAACCCGGCGCCCAAGCTTGCCACCCTGATCGCGGGAATGTGCGCGGGCGCGGACAGTATCGACGATATCGACCTGCTGCGCAGCGGCGGCATGAAAAAACTGTTCGAGAACGTGTATGCGCCCTCGACAGTCGGAACTCTTTTGCGGGAGTTCACTTTCGGCCACGCCAAGCAGTTGGAATCGGTGATGCGGAAACATCTGATCGCCTTGGCTGCTCGCGTCGATCTGCTGCCCGGAATCGAGACCCGTGCGTTCGTCGACATCGACTCGCTGCTGCGCCCGGTCTACGGGCGCCAGAAACAGGGCGCCTCCTACGGGCACACCAAGATCGCGGGCAAACAGATTCTGCGCAAAGGACTTTCGCCGTTGGTGTCCACGATCAGCACCGACCTCGCCGCCCCGGCGATCGCCGGAATGCGGTTACGTGCCGGTAAGACCGGCTCCGGCAAAGGAGCCGCGTCGATGGTCACCGCCGCGATCGGCACCGCCCGCTCGGCCGGAGCGACCGGCACGATCGTGGTGCGCGGGGACTCCGCGTTCGGCAACCGTAAGGTCGCGCGCGCCGCATTGCGCGCCGATGCGCAGTTCTCTGTGGTGTTGACCAAGAACACGTCGGTCAACACCGCGATCGCAGCGATCGCGGAGGACGCATGGACCCCCGTTCGTTATCCCGGCGCGGTCCGTGATCCCGACACCGGGGAATGGATCTCCGACGCCGAAGTTGCCGAAATCTCCTACACCGCTTTCGCTTCCACCAAGGACCGGGTCACCGCCCGGCTGATCGTGCGTCGTGTCAAAGACGCCCGCTACCCCGACACGCTATTCCCGATCTGGAGATATCACCCGTTCTTCACCAACTCCAAGGAGTCGGTCGCCGATGTCGATATCACCCACCGCCGGCACGCCGTCATCGAAACCGTGTTCGCCGACCTGATCGACGGCCCGCTGGCGCATATTCCGTCCGGGCGCTTCGGCGCCAACTCCGCCTGGGTCCTGTGCGCGGCGATCGCCCACAACCTGCTGCGTGCCACCGGCACGCTGGCCGGCGGCCGCCTCGGCCGGGCGCGAGGATCAACCCTGCGCCGCAAAATCGTCAACATCCCCGCCCGCCTGGCCCGGCCGCAACGGCGCCCGATCCTGCACCTACCCCGCCACTGGCCCTAGGTGGATAGATGGCTCACCTTGTGGCACAACACAATCGGCTACAGCCCGCCGATCTCACCCGCCATCTGACCACCCGCCGCACACGGCCCCGAACGATACAAAGTGGAAATGCTGGGCAGACCAGCGGCTACCCCACGCCCGAAACCCGCTGGTCCGCGCGCCTCCGGCGCACAGACCAACCCGAAACCCGCGTCGGTGGATCGAGGCTTAGGTCGACGCGGATGCTGATGACATTGCTGCGCTGAGCTTTTTGGGTCTCAGGAGAAGGAGCAGAGCGTGCCGTCGAAATAGGTTCGGGTGCCGGAGGTGTCGCCGTACATTCCGTTCGAGCCGGCGATGTAATAGCCCGGCGCCCAAACGGTCCCCTCGCCGGCGAAGACGACGAAGGTGCCCGCTGAGCGGTAGACCACGGAGCCTTCGGTTTCACCACCGCCGCGGACGAGTTTCCACAGTCCGCCGGGATTGGGTGCGCTCCACAGGGATACGTTGTAGAGGTAGCCGGTTCCACACGGCTGGTTCCATTGAGCGCTGACGTTCATGATGTACCAGCCGGGTTTGGTGATCTGGATCTGACCGGAACCGAGGTCGAGAACGTTGATCTTGTTCGCTTGGCGGACGGTGTCGAAGATCGTGCCGTACCGGTTGCTTCCCGCGCTCTGGGTGACGGCGGTGATGCTCTGTCGATACAGCGACCAGCCGGTTCCGACCACCGGTGGTGAGGTGGTGTCGGCCGCGGCGAAGGATTCGGCATCGAATCCGTAGTACATGGTCGTGCCACCCCAGCCTGTCTCGGCGTAGAACGCGCTGTAGAAACCGACATAGCGGTTGTTCGCGCCGACCGGTGACGTGACCGCGGTATCGGTGTAGCCGAGTCGGCTGACGCCGTTGACCAAGACCTCATAAGCCGAGCCCGTCGCAGCGACCGTGACGGTATCGCCCGTGCTGAGTGTCAGCCCCGTCTTCTCGACCCAGTTGGTGATGGTCATGGTCCCACCCACCAGCGTGCCGCGCTGCAACATCACTTTCGTCGTCCCGATCTGAACGATGACGAACGTGGACAGGTCAGCGGCCGCGCGGATGAGCAGGCCACTGCCGGTGTAGTTACCGGCTTGGTTGGCACGGCCCAGCACCAGCGACACCGACTGGGCATCGGTCATCAACGGCGTCTTGTACAGCGCGAAGTCACCACCGGTACCGGTGTTGCCACCCTTGGCGATACCCGCCTGGTTTCCGACGATGACCATGTCGGGAACCGCAGTCGCGCTGTTGTTCCACTTGAAGACATCCCACTTGGTGGTGTCCCAGATTTCGAAGACGTCGGTGACCGCCGCGCCCCCGACCTCGTTCTGGGTTTGACCGGTTTGCAGGTTGGCGATCGCTGAGGCGTTGGACGCGGAGGTGTTCTGCGCGGCGTTCGCTGTCGACTGCGCGTCCGAGGCGCCGACCTGTGCCGAGTTCGCGGCGCTCAGGGCACGGTTGGTCACCGAGTTCAGGTTCGAGCCGACCGCGTCCACGCCGGCGAATGACCCCATGACACTGGACAGGATGGATTGCTGTGCCGCGGCCCAGGTGACCGACTGCAGACTGCGGATCGAGCCGCCGGTGTACGCACCGGAGGGGACCTTCTTATCGGGGCTCGTCATCGGTCACCTCCTGCAGTGACGCTCGAGCAGTGCCGACCTGCGCGTGGTTGGTGTCGAGATCGCGAGGATCGACCAGGTGTTTGAGCTCACCGGATTCGCGCAACTGCTGCACCAGATATGCCCGCTCGTCCGGGGTCAGATGAGAGACATCGGGGGCTGAGGCCTCGGCCGGCTGTACCGCGCCCTTCTCGGCCCATTGTCCCGCGCCGTTGAGCCAGTGTGTGACCCCCCGTGCGGGCGGGTGGAATTGTTTGGTCTGTTCGTCCGGGTAGTGGCGAAATCCGAGGTCCCACAAGTGTTTCGACCACTGCCGAAGCACATCGGGATGCACCAGAAGCGGTGAGTTCCGTGGCCCCGGCAAACCGACCAGCGCCCAGACGAACGCTTCGTACGGGTCGTCAGGATCGCAGTCCTCATGCAAAGGAATGGGCATAGTTCTCTCCGACAAATAGAAGAATGGATGACCGGCCTGGACGGATCACATCTGGACGGCCAGAGAATGGATGTCGTCGACGATGTCGGAGACAACCCGCATCGACTTGGCGAACGGCATGTCGTGATCGCGGTCCGAACCGATGGTGATCTGCCAGGCGGGACTAGCCGTGCGCGACCAGGCGAGTTCGAGTTCGGTCACCTGGTCGACGTAGACCGAGCCCTCCGGCATGCCTTTGACGGTGGAACCGACCCGATCACCGAGAAAGAAGTGCCCTTGGCCCTGGTCGCCGATCAGATACGGTTCGCCGTTGGCGACGGTGAACTTGTGGGTGAAGTGCCGCCGTGTCTTCCACAAACCCTCACCGAGAGTGAGCAGCGAGCCGAGGGTGTACGCGCGGTCGGCGCTGTTCTCGAAATGCTCGTAGTAGTGCGACCAGCCCGAATTCGCTTCGCGCTGGGGCGAACTGAACTGCATCCAGGCCAGCAAAGTATCCGAGAGCAACGCGGTGGCGATGGTGTTCACCACCGCGGTCGTGCCGTTGGCGATGCCGGCCATGATGGGACCGACATAGGCCACTGAGCCGAGTGCGCCCGCGGTGACCATGCCGATGAACTGGATCGCCGAGGAGATCGCTTCGTTCACACCCGGCATCGAATGACCACCGGTAAGAATCTGTGTGGCCGAGGACGGGTTGATCACGAACTGGGAGGTCTGGATACCGGTGTGGTCGTTCTGCCGGTACACCACCCACGGATTCGAGGGCAACGTGCCCATCCATCCCGGGTTCTTGTACAGCGCCGGGGCGTTCTGATCCGGGAGGACATCCGGGCTGTAGTCGAGCAGGGTGTTGTCGAGGACCTGTATGGTGTGCGCCAGCCCGTCCCAAACGTCGCCGCCGGTGCTGGTGCCGGTCCAGAATCCGGATTTGTCGACGATATCGATGACCAGACAGCCGTGGCGCAGGTTCGCACCCGGCCACGGCGGCGGATCACCGCGCAACCAGCGCCGCGTGACCACGGCCAGTTGCGCGGATTCCAGTGCGCCGGAGGCAGCTTCGTGGAAGTTCCGGAATCGGGAACCGAAGATCGTCCACATCGAGGTGTCGGAGTCGAACTCACCGGGTTTGACCACCACGGCCCAGTTCGACTGATCGAGCCCGCCCCATTGGCTGGAGTCGATCGGATCCTCGGGTATCGGTGCCGACAGCGAGGATTCCAGTCGCAGCAGATTCAGGTGCAGCGCGGTCTTGAGCACCCAGACGCTGGGGCCGGCGAGCATGAACTCGCGGGGGATCTGCACCGCTGCGGGCAGGAACGGGTTCGACCAGCAGTAGATGTGTTTGAGTTCCTGATAGGAGTGCATGAACAGCAACTCCACGGTGGTGACACCGTGCTCGTCGGTCTTGATGACCGCCTTCTCCAGCCTGCCGTCCCAGCGCGCACCGTCTTTGTCGACGGTGATGTGCACATTCTGCGTCGCGCGTCCGTTGATGTCGACAGCCCACTCGGCCAGGTAATAGTCGTAGGGCAGCACGAGCATCCCGGTGCCGGACTGGTTGAGCACCCAGCGGAAGTCCGCGTTGATCTCTGCGCCGCAGATGCCGCGCAGATTCCAGTCGCCGTCCCACAGCCGCACCAGCGGGCGTCCGTATCGCTGCTGTTTACGAGTCGCCCTGGCCTTGTGAGCATCCGCATAGATCGCGGGCAGATCGGTCACGGTCGTCACTGCAGCCCCCACGGACGTGACCAGTTGCGTGGCTGCACCACCAGTACCGACGCGCCGACCGGCGCCCCGGTCACCGTCACTGTGACATTGGTGGCCGCGGTATAGGGAGGCACCGGGTACAGGAAGCTGACACCGTTCATCAACGCCCAGATCTGCGACCGATCCGCCGCGACGATCATCTCCTCCATAGGATCGGTGTCGATGGTCAGGTCTTGGCCGGTCGCGGTGACCGGGAGGGTGATCGTGCGCGCCGCGTCAGCGGCGTTGGCACCCCAGGAGAAGTCCGGCAGGGTCCACTTGCTCGGCGCCGAACACACCCATTTCAGCCACATCGGCTGATCGGTCGGATTGGCGATACTCAAGGTGCCGCTCTGGCTGGTACTCGGGGCGGTCGTGGAGATGGTCGCGGCCCACGCGCTGGTGACATTCGATTCCACCCACCACGGATTGCCCGCGGTGCAGGTCATGACGACCTTGCCCCACCGCTTCAGATGCGGGTCTTTGTCCGGTTTGAAGTCCGGCTGCTCCGACATGCGCAGTTTCAACGATCTCGTGCCGAAGTCGGTGGTGATCGTCAACGTCGAATCCCGGTCGTAGGCCCACGCTTTGCGCCAGGCCGAATCCACCGCCTCCCACGACCGTCCCGCCGCTTCGGAGATGTTGAGCGCGAACACGACATCGCGTTTGTTGGTCCGGTATCCACCGAACGACGAGCCGACCTGAAAGGCCGACTGATTCCAGATCGTCGTCACCGGAGCGTCGTACAAACCGCTCGGTGACGTCGCCAATTCCACACCCTCACGACCACGACCCTGACCAGCGATCGTCCATATCGAACCATCCACCCCGGTCACCGTGATCATCGCAGCATTCGGTGCCACAGATTCACCTCAATCCATTCATCGAGCCACCATCACGAACGGGACAATTCCCATTGGATGGCAAGCACTTTCAATCTGCTGATGATGTCTTCGTTGCTCGACATCGAAATATTCACCGTCGCCGGCTGTCCCGGCGCCGTGGGCGGTGCATACGCGTTTCCGGAACTACGCCGGCCCTGGTCTGACTGCGAGGCCAGCATCTTCTGCAAGAACTGCGGATCAGCGTTGAGCGCCTGCAGAAATGGGCGGTTCACCGATGTGGTACGCGCGTTCATCACGAACTCGCCGTCCGACAACCAGGCCGGGATCTTGTCGCCGATGGACGACCCCGGACCGGATATCTCGCCGCCCGAGGCGCGGTGCGCCGGTTTAGTTCCGTGTTCAACATTGACCGACGTGGATCCCGATTGATCGAAATTCTGAGCGTAACCTCGATTGTGAAGTTGCTCCATATCGTTGTTAACCGCTGCAGGAACCGCGTCCCCGAGGCCGTTGCCGAAGTCAACTCGCTTTTCATCGAAATTGTATCTGTCGTAGTAGTTGTGCTGATAAATGATGTCGTAGTCGATCCCACTACCATCCGCCGACGGGCCGGTAACAACGACCACACCCGTGGTATTGGTCGAGAAATTTCCGAGCGAGAATTGAACATCGTCGGCGAAACCATTGCTCTGGACGATGTACCAAGGCTGGATCGGTACATCCTTGTCGACATTATCAAGACTTCGCATGTTTTCGGTCTCACCCACATTGATAGCCTGCGGTTTTCCGTACAACGACGGATCCTGCCTCGCCTTCTCGACCGCTGCATCGATCGCCGCTAGGCGCTGCACTTCGTTTGCGTCCGAAACACGCTTTGTACCCGATATCTTCGCGATCTCCTCTGGAGTGAGATAATATGGATCGCCGCTGGCTCCTGTGAAATGATCCAGCCTGTTGTAGGACATTTCGTAGCCCTTCGACAGGAAATACAGATATGCCGCTTGCGCCTCAGATGTCGCGACTTCGCCGACGATGGGCGTATCCATACGCCATCTCTGGGAAGCGTACGGATCCTCGCCCGCGGTACTGTTCGGAGATTCCGGGGCCGCCAACGCCCGCAGCAGAAATACGAGATCGGCCGACGACCCCTCCTCCGGCGGTCGACGCGAGGTCAGCGAGTCGAGGTATTGCTCGACGAGGTTCGGACCAGGATCGGGCGACGTGTATCCGGTCGGCGCACGCGAACCGTCGGGGCCTACCATCATCTCCTCGAACGTCCGCGGCACGTTCTGCGATGGTTGCGTGGTCGTCAGGGAGTCGATGTAGTCGTCCAGTCCGCTCGACTGACCTCCTCGGCCTCCCATCGCCAGATCCTCGAACGACGAGGGTCTGCTCGGTACGGATTGACTTGGGGCCGTTAATGATTGCGTGTACTCGTCCAAGAACGAAGGGCTCTGGGCAGGCCCCTTCGGTACGGGTGGGTTCGGTTGTGGTGCCATTACTGCTCCAATTGGTGGCCCATCGGGACCACCGGTGACGGATTCGGACGCGAACTACTGTGGCGGCCTGCCGCATGCGGATCGGGCCAGCTATTGCTAACCCTCGCCACGCGTGGTACTTGGAGAGCGTGAAGTTGACATGGCGGCGGGCCATCGCGGCGGTAGGCCTGATATCGGCGACCATCATCGCCCTCACACTGGTCGTACCGAATCGGCAAGCCATCGGCGATTGGCTCGATCTCGGCACCACCCCATGGGGATCAGCACACCAGGAGACCCTGCGCGCATTCCCCGATCTACTGCCGAGACGGCAATCCGGCGAAGCATGGCAACCCGGCTACTACTGCGCCGGTGTCGACTATCCTTCTGCCCCCGAAATCAGATGCAGTAAGGAAAATCATCCCGATCCCTACCTCGTGATCGTCGACCTCGGCAGTCACGACGCGGTGCTGCACAGCGTCGAAATCGCCCCGGGAACGCGGCCGGACCGGCCCGTGCACCATCCGAGCTTCCCCGAGGCGCTGATCGGTACACCACAAATGCGGGTGAGCGATACCGCCCGAGTATTCGTATGGTTTCCGCCGGAGTCCCCGAAATCCCGCTTCCTACTGGAGATCTCCTGGAAGCATCACACCGAGGACGATGTCTTCGACCGATGGCTACCTACCCTGCCGATTCGCCCCTGACCACGTTCAGCTGACGTAGACGCACACCCACAACCCGGCACCGATCGCTTGTCCGGTGCCGTTCTGATGCATACGTACGTCGATGACATCGCCGGGCAAGAACACCGGTTGCGCGGTGATCGGCACCGAGATCGGTATCTCCGCGGCGAGATTCACACCGGTTGCCGTCGTCACCGATCCGAAGGTTTGGATCACGGTTCCGGCGCGCACCTGTCGTGTGGTGATGGTGACGTTGTTCGTGGCCGCTCCGGTAACGGTGGAATATGCGGGTGGCGCGACGATTTCGATATCGGTGATGGTGTCGCCACTGTAGAAGACCGGCGAGTAGACACCGGCTAATGTTGTGACGTCGGCGCCGGCGGCGGCCTGTGCGGGCAGTACGGCGGTGTAGATCATCAGCCCTCCCAGGCGGGTGTGGTGAACTGGTTGATGAGGTTTTGCAGGGATTCGTCGCGACGCTGGTCTCGCGCCAGGTCGACGGCGCTGACCGGGCGGGGCATCGGTGTGATCGTCGGCGGGTCTCCGCCGGCGGCGGCGATGACGGCGACCTGTACTCCTTGCAGGGCGTCGATGATCGACAAACCCCGTACTGCCCCTCCGCAGGCGCGGCGTCGCTGGGCTCACGGCCTGTAACCCACGCCCTCACAGCGTTGGGACCGAGGAGGGTCTATCTCCCCGGTCCCAACATTTCAGTGTCCGCCTCGAACCGCCACGACGTGGGGTTCCCGTAGAACTCGCCGAATGTGTTGGCAGGCGAACCTCAGAGTTCGCCCTGGCGCGTCGATCACTCCCAGGGCCGCGACGCCGCGATGCTCGCCCCGACCCGCGCCCTGGTCGCCGAACTCAACGCCCTGGCCCGCGCCGAACGCCTACACCAGGCCGAACGGCGCTTCGAATACCTCGGCGCCGAAACCCCGCTCGCGGATGGGCACTCGGCCTCGGCCGGGGACATCATCACCACCCGCCGCAACCATCGCCGCCTGCGGATCTCCGATACCGACTACGTCCGCAACCCTGGTCCAGGCGCTGCTGTTCGTGCCGGTCGGCGGCCGCGTACTGCCGGGGGCCGGTGGGGCGGCGGTCGAGATCGGGGATCGCGTGCGCGGCACGCCATATCGCGAGTTCGGCGGTCAGCGCCGGGTCTGCTTCGCGGAGGCGTCGCGCCCACAACGGGACCGCGTCACCGGTGGTGGTCCGTGCCTGGGTGGCGATCTGTTCGGCCATGGTGGTGATCTGTTTCGCGCGTACCGCGAGGTGGTGGTGGTCCTGCTCACCGGGGTTCAGCGCGGCCGGGATCTCGGGCAGCCAGCGCAGCGGCCCTGGCATCGTCAGGCGCAAGGGTGAGCGGATAAGTTCAGAGTGTCCTTCGAAAATCCCTCCACATGGGAGCCATAAGTGCGAATCTCAGGATCCACCGCCCTGGTCACCGGCGCGAACCGCGGCCTCGGCGCCCGACTGGTCACCGAATTGCTCGGTCGTGACGCCGCCACCGTCTACGTCGCGGCCCGCGACCCCGAAAACGTCGCCGCCGATATCCGCCGCGACCCACGGGTGCGGGTACTGGCGCTCGATGTCACCGAGCCCGACAGTGTCGCCGCCGCCGCGGCGGCGGCCACCGATGTCGACCTGCTGATCAACAACGCCGGTGTGCTGGGATTCGGTGATGTGCTCACCGGTGACCTCGCGTTGTTCGAACGCGATCTGGCCACCAACTACCTCGGCGCGTTGCGCGTGACCCGAGCGTGGTTGCCGTCACTGCGCGCGGGCGGCGTACGCGGTGCGGCGGCGGTGGTCAATGTGCTCACCCTGATCGCGTTGGCGCCCGTGGCGCCGATGGCCGGCTACTGCGCGTCCAAGGCCGCCGCGCATTCGATGACCCAAGCGTTGCGGGCCGCGGTGCGCGAGCAGGGTATCGAGGTGATCGGCGCCTACCCGGGCGGCATCGACACCGACATGCTTGCGGGCGTCGAGGCCGACAAGGCCGACCCGGGCGAGGTCGCCGCACGCATCCTCACCGGGATCGAAGCCGGACAGCAGGTCATCTGGCCCGACGACGCCTCCGCCGGCGCGGGCAAGCTCTACCTGGGCGACCCGGTCGGGCTCGAAACCATGCTCGCGGCCTGAACCATGCCCGCTCGACACAGCGACGGCCCGCGACCCGACGCCCTGGTGCGACGGTTGCTGGCCGTCGCCGGTCAGGGCGACCGGCCCGCCCTGACCGAGATCCTGCACCCACGATTCACCATCACCGAACCTGCATGTCTGCCCTGGGGCGGCACCCACACCGGCATCGACACCTACATCACCCTGATGACCCGCATCGGCGAATCCTTCGACATCGCCTTCACCCGCGAACGGATCATCACCGACGGCCCCACCGCGGTACTGGGGGTAGGGGAGCATCCGGCAGAAAAGTAGCGCTAAGGATTTACGGCAGATAGTGGCTCACTATCTGCCGTAGACTGCGAGTCGTCCTGGCGCGACGGCACGTTCGGGACGGGGCGACTCGGGAAACTATCTGCCGTAGTGCGCGAGGCGGTCGATGTGGGGACGTTGAGCACACTGCCGACGACGGCGGCCGGGGTCCGGTTGGCGGACGCGGCGAAGATGTTTCTGGACACGATCACCGTCGCCAATACCCGACGCGGTTACGCGGCCGCGGTGGATCGGCTCGTGCGCGACTTCGGCGCGGACACCGATGTGGCGCTGTTGGACCCGGAGCGCGTGTCGGGCTGGTTCGTGTTCGTATGGGGCGCCAAGTCGCCGAAGACGTTCAACCTCCGGTTGACCGCGCTGGCGTCGGCGTGCGCCTGGTGGCGCAAACAGAAGTGGCTCGTCGGTGATCCGCTGGTGCGCCTGGAGGCGCGACCTGCCCCGCCGGACAATAGCAAGGCGATGACCCACGACGAGGTTGACCAGCTGCTCGACTCGGATGCGCCGCTGCGGGAGCGCACCTTGTGGACGATGCTGTACGAGTCTGCGGCCCGTGCCGAGGAGATCCTGACGCTCGACGTCTCCGATCTCGACACCGTGAACCGCTGCGCGACCGTGGTCCGCAAGGGCGGCGCCCGCGACGTGATCTATTGGCAGACCGGCACCGCCCGGCTACTGCCCCGCTTGATCGGCGGACGCAAGCGCGGCCCGTTGTTTCTCACCGACCGCAGGGCGAAACCGTCTGTGGCGCTGGCCGATATCGACCCGAGCACGCAGCGCGCCCGGTTGTCGTACCGGCGGGCGGCGACGTTGTTCGAGGAGCACACCACAGGGATGAAGCGCGGCCCGTTCACGCTGCACCAGCTGCGACACAGCAAGCTCACCCACGCGGCCGAGACCGGCGCGTCGACACCGATGTTGATGGCGCTGTCCGGGCACGCTTCCGTGCGGAGCCTCGCGAAGTACACGAAGGTGTCGGCCGAGGCGCTGGGGCGTTGGCAGGCCGCTACCGACCCGGCCTCGCGTCGGCGCGGCCGGTGACATCGGGAACTCGACGGCGGCCGCGATGGCGTCGACGGCCGGGGCCGGGTCGTCGGTGCCGGCGGGGATGATGACGAGTTTGTCGTCGTCATCATCGATGCGGTGGATGAATCGAATTCTCAGCTGCTTCGGCGCATTCCCGCTTGACCTTCACGTAACGGCAACTTTTAGGGTCGAAGACGAGGCCGGACGGACCGACCTCACGGACCGATGGGAAGCGTCATGAGCTGGTCGATCGCGGATGTGGCAAGAATGTCGGGCGTCACCGCCCGCACCTTGCGGCATTACGACGACATCGGACTGCTCGAGCCCGCCTGCGTGGGCACCAACGGCTACCGCTACTACGAGCAGGAGCAACTGCTGCGCTTGCAGCAGATCCTCGTCCTGCGCGAACTCGGCCTGAGCCTTGCCGAGATCGCGCAGGCGGTCGACTCCGAGCCGGACACACTCACCGCCCTCAAACGGCAACACATCCGCCTACTCGGAGAGCGCAACCGCCTGGCGCGGATGGCCGACACCGTGGCGCGCACCATCGCCGAACTCGAAGGGAAGACGGAAATGACAGTCAAGATCAACCGCCCGGAAAATCTGTTCGAGGGCTTCGACCACACGCAGTACGACAACGAGGCCCGCGAGCGCTGGCCGGAGGAGTTCGAGCAGTCTCGGCGCAACACCGCAACGATGACTGCCGAGGACGTCGAGCGCATGCAGCGTGAGTTGACCGCGGCGATGATCCGTATGGCCGAGTTCATGGCCGCCGACACCCCGGTCTGCGACGTGGCGGTCCAGGCGGAGATCCACACGCAATACCAGGACATATGCCGCTTCTGGACCCCGAGCAGGGACGCATACAGATGCATGGGGCAGATGTATGTGGACGACGAGCGGTTCAAGGCAAACTACGAGAAGATCGCCGAGGGCCTGGCCGAATATCAGCGGGACGCGATGGTCGTCTATGCGGACGACCGGCTCGGCGAGTAGTCCTCGGCCTGGAAGCCCAGAGTATCCCGGATAACGCAGCGTCCCCTCCGCGGCCAGTGCGGAGGGGACGCTCCCATTATCTCGGCAATCGGGCCGCGTCATCTTGCGGTCGGTATACCGCTTCACGCAGGACGGATCTTCCACCCCGAGTTGCTCAGCGAGGTACTCGACCAGCTCACCGGGCACATCCAGCGGGTCGGGCAGGAACATCCCCAAGTTCCGCACTGTGATCGCTTGGACCGCGAAGCCCAGCCGGTTGTAGTCGCGGCGGCGGGCAGCGATCAACCCACGGTCTTTGTCATCCAGGTAGCAGTGCCGCTCCATGTCCTGCCTGGACAAAGCCCCGAACCGGCCGTAGCCGCCGCCCTCATCACTCACCGCGCTGAGCAGTCCCCGATAACGCGACCACCCGGGAATAGAGTCAGGTGATATTGGTGCGGTGTTCAGTTGGTTCCGCATCCCACCGGGTGGTGGGTGTGGGTGCAGGCCGCAGCGTACTCGGCCGGTGTCCGGTAGCCCAGCGCCGAATGCCGGTGCCGCCGGTTGTGGTCGGTCTTGAAATCTCCGATCACCACCCGGGCCTCGAGCAGGCTGGTCCAGTGGTTGCGGTTGAGGCACTCGGTCCGCAGCCGCCGGTTGAACGATTCGACGAACCCGTTGTTCCAGGGCGTGCCCGGTGGAATGTAGGAGATCCCGACCCTGTCAGCGCAAAACTGTTGCAGGGCATGAGAAATCATCTCCGGACCGTTGTCCATCCGTAATACCCTCGGCGGGCCGCCGGCCGCGGCGAATACTTTGTCCAACTCGGCGACGAGCCGGTCGGCGGTGATCGACCGTTCCACCAGGTGCAGCAGGCATTCGCGGGTGTGTTCATCGATCATCGACGCGATCTTCACCGCCCGACCGTCGGTGGTGGAGTCGAACTGGAAGTCCAACGCCCACACCACCTTCGGTGCATCGGCCTCGACCGGTGGGACCGAGGAGACCCCCGCTCGTTTGCGGGGATGATGTTGCCGGACCTGAAGGCCTTCCTCGCGCCAGAGCCGGTGGACCTTCTTGATATTGACCCACGCGCCCTCGTCGAACCGCAGAGCCGCCCAGGCGCGACGGAACCCGTGCCCCTGATTCTTGACCGCATACGAGCGCAGCCAGGCCCGCAAACCGGCGTCCGGATCGGTCGGGGTGTCCTTGATCGGCAGCCGCCGATAGGTCGACCGACTCAGCCCAACAACCTTGCACGCGAACCGTTCCGACACATTCAGTACCTCTTTGAGCATGTCCACGGCACGGCGTTTGGTCGCTGGGCTCAGAATTTTCCCCGTCCGATCTCCCGCAACGCGTCCTTCTCCAGCTCCGCATCCGCCAGCAACCGCTTCAACCGGGCGTTCTGCTCCCGCAACTCCTTGAGCTCCTTGGCCGCCTCGGTATCCACCCCGCCGTACTGGCGGCGCCAGTTATACAACGTCGCAGCCGAGATACCCAGATCGGCGGCGATCTCCTCGCCGGTCTTCCCTGCCGCGGTCAAATCGTCGGCACGGCGCAGCTTCCTCACGATGTCTTCCGCGGAATGCCGCTTGCGTCCTGCCATGTCCTCAGTGTCCCTTCTCGGCCCTCACCAGGCCAAACAAGGACTCTAATACCGGGCGGTCCCATCTACGGGGTACGGCCCAGCGCCATGAAATCACCTACAGCCCAACACCGCTGGGCGAGCGAGTGCTTAGCGCTACTTTTCTGCCGGATGCTCCCCTACCCCCGGGTAGCGATCACAGCTGGCTGATGGCAAGCACACCCCGCAGAGAGGGAAGTGCCGTCCCAGCCGCGGCGCCGCCTCTGTACGAGAGGCGACGCGACCGGGATTGTTCCGAGGTCTATCGCGGCACTATCTCATCGAGATTGTCCGCCAACGCATGGGCGATTTCGCGGGCGTGGAAACTGTCTGCCGTCACGTCCAGGTGCGTTGTGGTGTCCAGTGGAACCGAAGTCGACAGGCGTACGAGCACATCGAGATTTCTCGACCGGAAATGTAGTGCGGTGGAGACTGTTCCGGGTGTGGTGTCGGTGACGATGTAGCAGTCCTCGCCGATGCTGTCGCAGCGTGTGTATTTGTCGGGTCTGGTCCTGGTGAATGATTCTTCGGACAGGCGCAGTCGATACCCGGGTTCGAGGCCGAGGTCGCTGGTCGTGACCGTGAAGCCCAGATAGACCGTCCGCAACGTGACCTGCGTCGAACCTGATCCAGCCGCATCGCCACCGGTCCGGGGGTAGGCGCCGCTACAGGTCAGTGTTTCGGTTCTGGGTGGGTCGTCGACTCCGCCGGGCTGGTATTGCAGGTCGGTGCGGTACAGGTCACCGGTGAATCGCGCGATCTGAGTCTCGATTTCGGCGATGAGAGAGCCGCAGTCGCTGGGGGCTGCGGCGAACATCACCGATGTGTTCGGGGTCGATCCACCGCCGTTGTTGTCTGTGCCGCAGGCGGGAACTCCGGTGAAGATGATCGCGAGCAGTGCGGTGGCGGCGCGGCGTGTGACGGCTGTCATGACGGCACTCCCCAGGGCGGGCCGGTCGGGTTACGAGGCTGCCAGGAGCCGGGATCGCCTGCCGACGGTGCGATATTTCCCGGGATTTCGACGCCGGCGATCAGACTGACGATGGTATCGACCGAGCCGCCGATGTCGGTCATGTACTCGGTGAGATCTTTGAAGACGGCAGCTGTTTCTGTGGTGAAGTCCGCCAGAATGCTCCTCTTTTCGGCGAAAATTGAAGTACCACTACCTCCTCCCGGGAAGAAGCCTCCGGCACGGATGTCGTACTCTTTTGCCTCGTTCTCACGTAGGCGGGCCGCATAGTTGTGGATGTGCGCGATGTTCGCGGAATAGGATTTCGACACGAAGGCGCCGATGTCGTTGATCTTGTCGTACATCGCCTGTAGTTGGGTCTTTTCGTCACGGGATGCGGTGACCAAGCGGCCGACGTAGCTGGTCGCAGATTCGCTCGCAGTACCGGTCCAGCGTGCCTTGAGGTTTTCGTTCGCGGTCTCGAGTCCGACGCCGTTGCCGCTTCCGTCAACTGCCTTTGTCAGCGATGTGATCGCGCCCAACCACCCTGTCAGGACCTCTGAAACCCAGGACTGCCGACCGGCCATTTGTGCACGTCACGCACATTCCGCCGGTTGGCAGTATCCGCGTGCGGCAGAAGGATGTTCAGCACTGTGCGTGACGTGTGGTCCCCATGTGGTCCCCGTAGCCAGGCCCGCAAAACACGATCCACCGCGTCGGTGTCATGGCGCTACGCGCGCCGCAGACCTCATCCTCGCTCAGTTCCGGACTGCGGCAGACCTCGATACCAACACGGTCGGGGCCACGCCGTCGTGAGTGCCCGAGCATCCAGCCTCCAGCACCGAACCACAAAGTCCACCTGCGGTATACGAACCGACCCGCGTCCACACCAATCCGGGCAACAGAGAGAACGCACCATGGAATCCGCCACCATATCGCCCCCGACCAGTCCCTTCGCCGCCAACGCTCGACGAAATTCTCAAGGCTTGTCCAACTCGAATCGCAGCCACGGTGCGGCCGGATCCGGCGCCGACCTCAATGACCTTCCCTCCGGCCCGAGGCAGGATCCATGACACCGAAGTCGCTATCACCCAGCCACCAACTCGCTGATCCCGCGGCGCTCGGACGATCGGTCGAGGTCGCCCGCGATTGCGTTCCCCTACAGGAGGTCTCGGAACTCTACGAGGCGATGACAGTCGCCGAGATCGAAGCCGAGCAAGGATTGGCCCGCTGGGAGCGTGCCCAGCGGCGTCGGCAGCGCAAGCGTTCGGTGCGTGGCGAGTTGGCCGAGCAGGCGCGAGTGCAGCGGATTGCGCGACGGCTACGACAGCAGGACACCCGCCAACTGCGTTGGTTGGCCAATGCCCGGGCAGAGCGTGCGCGAGCGACGAACCCAGACGCGTTGGTCGGGGCGTTACACCACCGCGCGAAGCGCTCGTCGTTGCTGTTGCGGAGTGTGATGGGAGTCGGGTTGCTGTGGTCAGCGGTCAACGTCGGCCGCAACCTCACACCCGCCGATATCACGCCGGGACCGACCTGGTGGCTGTTGTGGGCGTTGTCGTTCGGGATCGAGGCCATGATCTCGGTACCGATCCTCGAGATCATGGCCCAGGCCGCCACCGCAGCCCGACTCGGCCACCGCGTCGACCGCGCCAGGATCGTGTTCTTCGAAGCCGCGCTGCTCACCGGCACCGTCGGATTGAACTGCGGCCCACACCTCGTTCGAGGCGATTTCGGCAGGGCAGCGGAGTACGCGGTCGCGCCGGTCATGGTCGTGGTGTTGATGTGGCTGCACGCATGGCTGACCACTCGTTACGCCGAACTCATCGAGCAGGTCAGCACCACAGACAGAACCACGCAGAATGTCGCGACGATCGATCTCGAGCCTGCACACACCCAGCATCGGAGTACCGGTCGCCTCCCGCAGCACCTCGAGGACGAGGCCGAGGCGATGTTCACGCATCTGCCCTCCGATCGTGCCGAGACCGACGATTCGGGTGGCAACAACGTTGCGGCGGTACTCGGTCAGGACCTGGCGCGGATCGCCGAAAAGTTGGTCGCGACCGGGCGTAGTGAGAAGACGGTCGACGAGATCATCGACATTCTGGAACTCGCTGCGACGGGGATGAACGCGAACGCCGTCGCTACCGCGATGTCGACCCGTACGGGAGCGACGTGGCGGCGATCCACCGTCGATCGGATCATCGCCCGCGCGGTGCAGTTCGGATTCCCTGTCGTGGGGCCGCGATTGGAGGTGGTTGCCGACCAGAAGCCTGCCTGATCAGTTCCGGTCGACCGGCGACGGTTGGTGTGGGTGCGATCCGCCTGCGAGGGATCGCACCCGCCTCGGAAACCGAGATGGCCCAACAGAACCAATAAATCGAAACCCCAGTTGGCGCTGGGGACTTCACACCAAAACAACGCGAAGGCTGTCCATGACTGGCACCTCCGAGGCTAGCCCATGCCCAAACCACGATTCAACCCACACGACCACGCCCTCCGCATACTCGTACGAGCCGCCCACCGAGGTCGTCGACGCTAACCGATCCAGTCGTACCGGAGTAGTGGGCGACGAGCAGATGGAGACCGCGCGGCACGTGTTCGCGGAGCTGGCGCCGTTGATCGCTGCCCGACGTTCCATGCGGTTGTGGAACCCCACCGCAGTGCCGTCGCGGTTCGCTGACCGCGCGCAAACCTTGACCCACAAGCTGCCCGATAAGCCTGCGGCAGTACCGATCTACCTCCACGGACGCACCCGACTGCTGGTCCTGGACTTCGATGCCAAACACGGCCACAGCCCCGCCACCGTCGACCACCATGTCGAGCACTGCCTGACCCTGCTACACGCCTGCGGCGCCCTTACCGTCTCCGATCGCTCCACCAGCGGCGGCCGCCACATCCTGGTCCCCCTCGCCGAAGGCACCACACTCCCCCGCACCGAGATCGAACCCGTCCTACGCGCCTTGGCCGACCGGCTACCCAGCCTCGACATCACCCCGATGCTCAACGACCGCACCGGCAGCATCACCCCACCCGGATCCCGCTGCCGCGATTACGGATTCCGCACACTCGACGGCACACTCGACCACGCCGCCCACGCACTCACCGTCCGCTCCCCCGTGACGTTCTGGCCATCCTTCGCCCGACTCCTCAGTACCAACACCGGCAGCGGTCCCTCGGCCGCGCGTGACGACGATCGAGTGCGCGCGGGGTCGCGCACATCGCGCGCGGGTTCGCGCGCAACCGCGCCCACCAGCAACGGCACCCCGCCGGATGACCCCAGCCGGGCATGGGAGGGAGCAGGTGATCATGCGCGGCTGCGCGCACGCTATCGACGACACACACCGATACCCGCAGTGGTGCTCGCTTTCGCGCGCGAGGGCCACGCACCGCAGCAGCGATGGCGCGCACCCAACGGGCGCGTCGATCGCTCGGCCGCGCGCCAATCCGTGCTCACCGCCGCCGCCCTGCGCGGCTACAGCTTCACCGACCTGCTCGCCGAACTTCCCTCCCAGGGCGGCACCTGGACCGGCCTGGCCGATGCCTACCACCGCTACGGAGCCCAATCTCATCGAGCGCTACGCCGGGACTGGAACAGCGCCTGCCACTGGACATCACGACACGCCCCCGAATTCCTGTCCCACGCGCACAAGAACATAAAGCACACAGGGGGGCCGACTCGAGCGACGAAACACACCGGACCGCAACGACGCTGGCTCGCCTCCGCCATCGCCTGGACCGACGCACAATGGCCCAACTCCCCGAAACGCTGGACCGCACACGCTGCCCTACAGGCCCTCGCTCACGCCAGCACTCTCAACGGCGCCGTGCACCGCGGCACACCCACCGTCGAGTTCGGCGGCCGGTCCCTGTCCCTGATGGCGGGCGGGATGCCCGAAACCACCCTCTGGCAGATCCTGCGCGAAATCCGCGACCTGCCCGGCGCACCGATACTGCGGATACGCGCCGCCACCGGCCACCTAGCCGACCGATACGCCCTCATCACCGCCAACCTCGCCGGTGCGCCCATCCCGACCAGCCGCGCGCGGATCGCACGCACCCCTATCCAACCCGTCCACCCCGCTTGGCGCGTCATCGGCCTGCGATGCCGACGCCTCTACGAGACCATCCTCGACGGAACTACCAACCCCGCCGACGCGTTCGCCGCCGCCGCACTCGGCCGCACCGCCGGATACACCGCCCTGGCCACACTCACCACCACCGGACTCATCCACCACACCCACAAGACCGTGCGTGCGGGATCCACGACACTGGACCACATCGCGCGCGCCCACGGGCTACCAGCACGTCGTCAAAACACCATCGCGCGCCATCGACGCGAACGAGCGGATTGGGCCGCCTGGCTTAGCGCACGCACCTCTCGTCCACCGCGCGCACCGCGAACGACCAGCCAAGCAATCCCAGTCCGCACGCAATCGAAGAGAACATGCACCGGCACCGACCGCCACGGCCTCCGGACAACCGCCCGGAGCGCGCGCACTACACCGAGCGAGATCCCACACGCCAAGCAGACCATCGCGCGCAGACCGTCCACCACATCACGCCCCCATCAGCCCACACCGGACACTTTCGCAGCCCCACCAATTGCCATTCGCGGTCTACCGCTCACTGACGCCGAGATCTACATCGAGGCGACACCCCGCCTGGGCGGACACTGGCTCGTCCTACCCGACGCAACCACGCTGTACCAGCGTTCTACCGGCACCTTGACCGCCTCGACAGTCCCCGCGGCCCTCCTGCGGGCCTCCTCGACCTGGACACAACTACACCCGCTGAGCTCGGATTAGAGGCCGCTCACAGGTCCGCGGTGTAGTCCCCCTCAGCGCGCGCACTGATCAACCCATCGCACACGCGGCGATCGCCCACAGCCGGATTCGCGCAACCGGATGCCCGCCACCTCCCGAATCACGAACAAGACACGCTGCTGCTCCAGCAGCCCGCGACGCTAAGCTTTGGCGGTCACTTCGCCGACCGCCAGTTCGGCACCGTCGCCGACCAGGACGGCATCGCTCGATGGATTCCGGTCACGCACTGACCTCACCGCTGAGCATGCTTGCGGTAGTCTTCGGGCTCGACACGGCGGGGTGGCCGCCTCGATCGGGGGATTGTGATTCGAATGCGTTGGGGTAGAGGCAGTTTGATTGTCTGCGTTGCTGTGTCCTTCCTGCTGCCCGGCTGCACGACCACCGTGGCCGGGAAAGCGGTAGTGGCCGTCCGGGACACCGACCAGATCGTCGTGTTCAACCCGTGCCGGGGAGAAGACTTCGACGAGGCCCTGCGATCAGCCGGTCTGGACCCGGCGACCAGACATGTCGTCACCGACGCACCGGAAGGTCCCGCATCGTGGCGGGTCTGCAACTGGCGACCTCTCGATGTTCGCCAGCACGGATCCGCCAAGCTGGTCGTGACCCTGTTCTCCACCAGCCACACCCTCTACGAACTACGCAAGAAGGAGAACGCGGTCATCGTCGGCCACACCCGAGTCAACAAGCGCCAAGGCCTGGTGTCCAACGAACGATTCGACCCAGGGACCTGCTACGTGTCCTTCGACGCCCAACAAGGCATGTTCGAAGTCAACGCCGGATGGCTCAGCGACGAAGGCACACGAATCGGCGAGCCATGCCAGATCGCACAACACTTCGCGCAGGCACTCGAACCACACTTACCGAAATGACCTATCCGAAGAAAGGATCCACATCGGCGGCAACAACCATCGAGATCCACGCTGTGATCTTGCCGATCCTGTTCCGAAACGGCATCCACGCCAGCGCCCAGCAGCTCGAGCCTCGTTAACCTGCTGCCACCGCAGACCGCTGCCTCAGGATGCTTGGCGGTGTTCGTCCTCGTGCTCGCGGCGAGCGATCACCCCGAGCAGGTCACGCACCCACGCCGGTCGTTGCTCACCCGCTTTGCCTTCGGCGACATCGCGTTCGATCAGCGAGCGTATGTACGCCGACTGCGACAAGCCCAACTCAGCGGCGCGACGCTTGCACGCTTTGTCGAGGTCATAGGTCATTTTCACCGAACGCGGGATCAGGACAGGGTCGGTGTCCGGGCCGGTCCGAATCGGTGGGTCGACGGGTTCATCGGTAAACTCGAGTCGCTTGGCCATCGCCGCGACCTCGGCGGGGCTCATGTTCTCGAACGGATCAGTCATTGCGGGTCGCCTCCCACTTCTCGAAGTCTTCGACCTGATCGGCGGTCAGGTACTCGGCGTTGTACACCTCGATGTCGCGACCGAGACGCCGTGCGTAGACCACCAAAGGGGTCCCATCGTCGGCACGGCCCCAGACCACCAGCGAACTCAGTCCCGTGACCGGGTCACCGGCAGTCCGCAACCACACCCGCTGCCGACCAGCTAGCCACGCATTCACCAGGTCGAATACGTCGTCCGGATCAACGCCTGATCGGGCCAACAACTGCGCGAGTGCCCAGTACCATTCGATCGCCACACCCGTCAGACTACCCACAGACTACCCGATCTGTCCCGGGCTGACCAGGAACCGCACGGATGTTCCAGCTCACCTACAGAAGCTCTTGGTCGACCAAGACCACGTGCCTCGGGTTCGACACTCGCCGACAGCACCCACCAACCCAAACCGTGGGTTGTACCGGCGGATCAACGAATGAGCAGCCCACGGCGACCAGACAGCGGCCTATCTCGCTGACGGATTCGTTGTCCGGCAACAGCGCACCTGGACACATCGGTCCTGAACTGTCGGTACCAATCTCGATTGTTCAAATCCCGCCCGGCCGGAGGGTCTGCGCTCGCAGAACGACTTTCGATGACAGGAGTGCCCGAGATGGGTGAATCGGTGCCGACCGAACATCAACCACAACCGACGATTCCGGAGCATCGGACGCAACTTCGACCAACCAACGAGATCCCTACCGCGGTTGCCGTGCAGGCGATCCTGTTGCGAACCGACGACATCGCGGTCGCGATAGCAGGGGCCCGCGCCTACCGGCACGGCGTGGAACTACACTTCCAGCTCCACGTCCGTCCCGGCGCTCGTTGCACCGCCCTCGGTGCCTTCGCGGGCTACCCCGGCGGAACCAAGGACCAATTCCTCATCGGTCTCGAATTCGCCGACGGCCGCACCGTCACCAACTGGCCAGGCGACCCCACCGACCCTGACACTCCGACACTGATGGCCTCCGCCAGCGGCGGGAGCACACTGCTCGCCACAGCCAACTACTACCTCACCCCGCTTCCTCCCCCGGGACGGCTGTCGGTCATCGGTGCCTGGCCCGCCCGACAGATAGCCGAACACCGGATTGAGCTCGACACCGACGCGATCCGCCAGGGCGCCGCAACGTCGACGGTGCTGTGGCCGCAGCAACCGGACACACCATCAACTCCCCTACCGACGATCCCGCCCGCTATCGAACCCGACGGATGGTTCGCCAGAACCCGCCCCTCCCTCATCGCCTGACAATCCCCAGGTCGTGCGCGGAACGAACGCGTCCAGCGCAGCCCCGCTCAGCTGTACCCCGGTCGCCGGGCTGGACAGGTACTTCCCTGTTCCATCCCCGACCACCGCGGCCGCCAGAGCGCACGGCGCAAAACGACCCGCGTGTGTGGACGCCATCAGCCACGCCGAGGAGGAATCGGTCTACCGCCGCCGCATGATCGAAATCGGAAGCCGAAGGCCACAAAGTACCGGTCCGCGGGTGACGTGCCCAGCCGGCATTCTGCGGGTCTGATCGGCGATGAGATCTATCGACGATGACCGGTGAGGTCTGCGGTAATGTCCGCGGCCCAACCTTGCCCGCGTCGCGCGCGGTGCCACTGCTCGATCACGCGCCATTCCCAGATCGGTTTGTCGGCGGTGATCGGCGCCGGTTCGGGCATCAATTCGCGGTTGAGGTAGGTGCGGATGGCCGCAGGGTTCGTGCCAATGCGTTCGGCGACCGCAGTGACGTCGAGGTAGAGCGGGGGTGTGCACCGCGTCGGGATGATCGACCTTCCGATGGACGCGGGCCATCCCGTCGTCGAGACCGGACTCGGCCACGACGAGCGAGCGCGGGACACCCCACCACAACGCGACACGCTCGGCTGTGGAGAGCGGGCTGTTGTAAGAGCCACCGGCCGTCAGGCGTGCGAGGGCCTGACCACGTTCGTCGAGTTCGGTGTAGGCGGCGCGCGCGGTCCGCAGCATCGTCGTGGCACGTTCGCAGCGCTCGGTGACCAGACGGGGTAGACCTTTTCGGCGCGGGCCGCGGCACTCGCCGCACGCCGCACCACCCAGGGCCGCTGACCATCGCATCCCACCCGAAAGTGCTGACAGAGCCACAAGCCGAGCGACGGACGGGACCGCGGCAAGCACACAGCACCGCATATATTGTGCGACGGGTCCAGATTTGGTCCATGCCGTCCCGCCTCGCCTGATTCCGGTCTACGACCGTCTCGGACAGTAGCCGTGCAAGGCCGTGCGCCCGGCGCCCGCCACCGCCAGCGCCCGCACCACGTGGCTCCCGGCACTGTTCCGGACTCCGCCAGTGTGGAACCGCCCGAATCTGATGTCGGCGCCAGCCGCTGCCAACGGTCGTGCCGAGCGCTTCCGGCAGGGGTCCGCGATCCCCTACCCACAGGCTCAGTGCTCGTGGTTTTCGGTGAAGATGGAGTTGCGCTTATAGCGGGCGGTGCGCACCTGCCACTCCCAGGTAGCTTGCACCGCGCCGGTGAGGTCGTCGATGTGCTCGCCGATGCTGGTTCCCAGCGCGGTGTCGGCGAGTGCGGCGCAGCGCGCGGTGAGTCCAGTACGCAGGACGTGGAATTCGGTCAGTTGCTCACGCACGAGTGCGGCGGCGTGCTCGATCGCGTCGGCCAGATTCGCGTCTGTGGAGTTGAGCAGGATGATCGGGACCAGGTTGGAGTCGGCGCCGCCGGTGATGCATTCCTTCTCAAAAGAGAAAAGGTCGTTCATCAAGCCCCCGATCCGCACGGTCAGGTCCCGTAGTCGCCTCAGGTCGGTGTCGAGCCCGGCAGCGGCGATCGGCCCCCACTGCAAGTAGGTGTCACGCCCGTATTCGCAGAACGCGAGCACCGGATACATGCCCGACATGTCGGCGCGCAGCGCGATGTAGTCCCCCACGTCGAGGAGTTGCCCGCAGGCGCGGGCGTTCTGATCACGGTTCGCCGGGCGCAGATGCGCGACGGTCGAAGCGAGGGTGGTCCCCAGCCAGCGCGGGTCGGCGTCGCGGCTGAGTCGTTGCAGGAATTCGTGGGTGGCGGCCTCGACGGGTACAGGTTCCGGTGGCAGATCACCGGTTTCGAGCATGTCGCACAGGCGGTCGATGGTGGCTCGGGCCTGCTGTTGCTGCGCGCGGGACAAATGCGCGTGCTTGTCCCGTCCTACGGTGTCGTTGAGCCAGTACAGGATGGCGTTGAACAGGCCGATCACCGTCATCCGCTCGAGGGTGATCGTGTTCGGATGCAGGTAGGGGGTCATGCTGTTGTAATGCGTCGCGCCAGGTTCGAGCCAGATCTCGTGCTCGCGGCACCACCGTTCCACCTCCCGGCAGGCCGACTCGCCGAATCGATTCGGTGTCAGATCGCGACAGTATTCGACGATGTCCAGTTCCGGTGTGCTGAACAGCTCCCGCAACGACCACCGGCGCGGCGATCGCAGTATCCGTTGGTACTCCTCGCGCATCGAAATCAGCTTCGTCTCGACCGGTTCGGTGTAATCGACCGACATCACTATCCCTTCGCGAACGGACTCGCCGTACCCTCCAGCAGAAGACCGGCGCGACGAGGTGTGTGAGCGGCGGCGATGCGTGTGCACTCGTCACCGCGGGGGGGTTCCTGGCTGCCGCGCGACTGCTGCACTGCTCGTCAACCCGGACGCCAGCCGAGTCGGTCGCCGGTCTTGGACCCCCTAACCCACTTTCCCATAATACTTTTGGGCGAGCCGATGCTGGGCGAACCACCACACTGCGGTCGGTCAAGTCCAAATGCATGGTGTAGCAGGATGGTCGCCGCGTGATCCTGTTTGATCAGGCAGTCAGCGCTTCGGGGGTTTGCTCCTGTTCGGTGGCGGGGTCGGTGAGGCCGCGGGAGCGGGCCAGGACGTCGAGGCCGAGGTAGCGGCGGCCTTCGATCCATTCGTCCCTACCTTTTATTGCGGGTAGCTCGGGCCAGTCGTAGGGTTTTGGCTCCCACCGGGTGTCGGGTATGGCTTCCATTCGTCTGCAGAAGTTGTGGCTCAACACGATTGGCCGCCCGGCGCCCATCGACGATCCCGGCCGCTGATTGAGAATTGCGAATCATCGCTGCGTAGGGACCTGACGGCGAGGTCGTCTGAGTGGCAAGAACGAAACTGCATCGGATGAGGGAGAAAAGCATTGGGTCGTGCCTGGATCGGTGTAGATATCGGCAAGCAACACCATCACGCCGTGGTCATCGACGAGGACAACAATCAGCTGTTGTCGCGTCGGGTGGCCAACGACGAAACCGCGCTGACGCAGCTCATCGATGAAACGGTCGGGTTGGCAGAGCGGCTCGATTGGGCCGTCGACATCGTCGGCGGCGAATCGGCGCTGCTGCTGAGGTTGCTGCATCTGCGCGAGCAGTCGGTGTCCTATATCACCGGCAGGCAAGTCAATCGGGCATCTGACGGCTACCGCGGATCGGGCAAGACCGACGCGAAGGACGCTGCGGTTATCGCCGATCAGGTCCGTATGCGTCGGGATCTGACACCGGTGCGCGTCGATGACGAGCTGATCGTGGAACTGAGGATGCTGGTGGCGCGCCGACGAGACCTGGCCGGGGATCGTGTGCGGCTGATCAGCCGATTACATCAGCAGTTGCTGGCGGTCAGTCCTGCGTTGGAACGCGCCTTGGACCTGACCAATCGTGGCCCTTTGGTCCTGCTCACCCGATACCAGAGTCCGCAGGCCATCCGCCGCGCCGGAGTCGATGAAGTGCAGCGGTGGCTGCGCTCGCAGAAAGTGCGCAGCGCAGCGGCCCTGACCGAGACCGTCGTGACAGCGGCCGCCACGCAGCACACCATGCTGCCGGGACAGTATTTGGCTGCTGAGCTGATAGCGGAAATGGCCGCAGAGGTGATTCGCCTGGATGAACAGATCAAACACATCGACAAGCTCATCGAGCACCGATTTCGGCGCCACCGATGCGCCGAGCATGCCGGGCATCGCGACACTGCTGGGCGCGGAGTTCCTCGTGGCCACCAGTGGAGACATGTCCGTGTTCGCCTCGCCCGACAAGCTCGCTGCCATGGCCGGGTTGGCGCCGGCACCGCGGGACTCGGGAAGAATATCGGGTAACCTGTTTCGACCTCGTCGCTATCACCGTGGACTGCAACGAGTCTTCTACCAATCGGCGTTGGTCAGCATCCGAACAACCCCCGAATCCCGAATGTTCTATGACCGCAAGAGAACCGAAGACAAACGTCACACCCAAGCCGTGCTCGCCCTGGCCCGCAGACGCGTCAATGTCTTGTGGGCACTGCTGCGCGACGAGCGCCCGTACTCGCCCACTCCCGGTCTCTCGGTAGGCACAGCGGCCTGACAGGACATCTCCCACAAAAGCCTCGGCGGGTTGCCATCTCCATTGAGAATCGTGTTGTTCGGCCAGGACCGCGCCGACGAGACGGATCATCGAGTTGCGGTCGGGAAAGATACCGACGACGTCGGTGCGTCGCCGGATTTCCTTGTTCAACCGTTCCTGAGGGTTGTTGGACCAGATCTGACGCCAGATCTGTTTCGGGAAAGCGGTGAACGCGAGCAGATCAGCGCGGGCGCCGTCGAGGTGGGCGGCGACCTTCGGCAGTTTCTCGGTCAGTGCGTCGAGCATCCGATCATATTGGGCAGCAACCGATTGCGGGTCGGCTTGGTCGAACACCGAGTGCAGCAGGGTGCGAACCCAGGGCCACGACGTTTTCGGGCAGATGCTCATCACGTTCACGGTGTAGTGGGTTCTGCAGCGCTGCCAGGACGCGCCGGGCAGTGTCGCGCCGATCGCCGCGACCAACCCGGCATGGGCGTCGCTGGTGACCAGGGCGACCCCGGAAAGGCCGCGGGCGACCAGGTCGCGGAAGAACGCCAACCATCCGGCCCCGTCCTCACCGCTGGTGACCTGGATGCCGAGGATTTCGCGGTAGCCGTCTGCGTTGACGCCGGTGGCGACCAGAGCGTGCACGTTGACCACGCGGCCGTCCTCTCGGACTTTCAACACCAGTGCGTCCGCGGCGACGAACGTGTAGGGGCCTTGGTCGAGGGGGCGGGTGCGGAACGCCTCGACCTGGGTGTCGAGCTCGGCGGCCATGATCGAGACCTGGGACTTGGAAAGCTTTGTCACACCGAGTGATTCGACCAGCTTCTCCATGCGGCGGGTCGAGACTCCGAGCAGGTAGCAGGTCGCCACCACCGAGGTCAGGGCCCGTTCGGCGCGTTTGCGGCGCTCGAGCAGCCAGTCGGGGAAATAGCTACCGGATCGCAGCTTGGGAACCGCGACGTCGATGGTGCCGAGGCGGGTGTCGAAGTCTCGGTGGCGGTAGCCGTTGCGGTGGTTGACACGTTCGTCGGATCGCTCGCCGTAACCGGCGCCGCAGACCGCGTCGGCTTCGGCGCTCATCAGGGCTTGGATGAAGGTGGACATCATGTTGCGCAGCAGATCAGGGCTGGCGACGGCGAGTTGATCGGACAGCATCTTGGAGGGGTCGATAGGCTGGACAGAGGTCATCGCGTGGTTCTCCTTCGAGTGACTTTGGTCGGTCTCTTGAAGGATCACGCGGTGACCGTCCTCTTTCCGGCTACGACACGCTCAGACTTTGCTGGCGTCTGGTCGTACACCACTCTGATGGACTCAACCCTGCGGTCGCGGTGGCCGTGACCCGCAGGAGACGGTGCGGCGTCGCTTGACTATGCGATCGCGCTCCGTCGCGGCAACTCGACAGCGACTCTCGTCCGGGGTGGGAGCGGTTGCGGAGTGCTGGGCGGTGTTCACCGTGCCCCACACCACTGCGGCGAGCTGGCACGCTCGATTCCGGGCTTCGTCGACCGTGCCGCACTGCCTTGGTTGCGCGGTCCGCGTGCCTGTGGGCGGGTGCTGGGTCATCGTGGGCGTTCGTCGTCTCGGCACCCTCACCTTTCGGGTGGATGTGCTGTTCGAGGCGACGCGGGCACCGGCGCGGTTCCCCCACGTTCGTGGGTTCCGTGTCGTGCCTGGGCCGGATCGGAATGTGGTCAGGGGATTTCGCGGTACCGGGGCGCCTAGTCCGCGATGGACGGTCCTATTCGGGCGGGAACTCGACGGCGCACACCGAGCACGATGTTTCACGAATCATGGCCTGCACCAAGGTAAGTGCTGCCGGTCTGGTCTTGATCGAGGACTTTGGCCTCGGCCTGCGATCAGGGCACCCGGGTGCTTGCGATGCTGATCACCGCCGGTCAGGCTGGTGACAGCCCGCCCTTCGTGGCGGTGCTGGACGGGATCGAGGTCGCAAGAACGCTCGGCCGGTCTCGAAGTCGCCCGGATCGGGTGCTGGCCGACAAGGCGTATTCCAGTCGAGCCAACCGGGACTGGTTGCGGCGGCGAGGGATAAAGGCCACGATCCCGGTCCCCGCCGACCAAGCCCGCCATCGCCGACATCGCGGCAGCGCGGGCCGACGGCCACCGGCGTTCGACCCGCAGCGTTACCGTGACCGCAACACCGTCGAGCGCGGCATCAACCAACTCAAACAGCATCGAGCGGTCGCCACCCGATTCGACAAACTCGCCGTCCGCTACCTGGCCACGATCCACGTCGCCACCATCAACCAATGGCTACGACACGGATGAGACCCGACCCCAACCACCTCACTCGACTTCGGCACAGAACCTAGCGGCGTCCCGCCGGAGGCCGAAGCCGAAGGCTCGGAATCGAGCCGCCGAGTCAGTCGACGGCCCAGCTCGGACTCGTATCCGTGACACCGTCGTCGAGCATGAAGACGATCCTGGTCAAGTGCTCCCCGGCCGGGACGACGAAGGCCATCGTGGCGCTGCGACTGTCGCCGGGATCCAGCAGCTCGCCCGTCGACGCTGCGCCGCCCACCCATGCCTGCGGACTCAGCACCGTCGACCGGTCGGTGACCGCGCGCAGGTGAGCCAGCTCGACGGGGGGATGGCCCGCGAACTGCCGGACCGCGACATCGAAGGCCCGCACCGCAGACAGATCGATGGGCGCCGCGAAATCCTGCCGGGTCACCGGCGAGTTCGTCCGCGCCACCGTGATCCCGAGAACGCCGGGACCAGGCGGGTTCGCGCCGAGCCCATCGGTGACCTTGACGAAGAATTCCGTACCGAGCGACTGCACCGGCACTTTCGGTGGCCAGGTGGCAGCGGCAGCGGAAGTGCTCAGCACGCCGGGAGTCTCAAGGCCGCCGGTCGAATTCGCGCATCCACATGCGCCGAGGATGACGACGGCCACCAGCGTGGCGAGGGCCTTCACCTGCCGAAGCCTACTCCGGTCGACTGTCGGCACCGCGAACCCGATCGGCGCCCTGCCCTCGGCACCTGCGAAGCAGACGCAGTACTGCGATATATCAGCTGTAGGGCTGCCAGATGGTGTTGTCGTTGGCGCGGAGGGTGCGTAGACGTCGGGTGCGCTCGGCGGCGACGGCGGGTCGGCTGGTGAGGTCGGGGATGACGCTGGGGACGAGGATGAGTTCTCCGGAGGCAGCGTAGGACCGGCCATGCAGGGCTGGCGGTGATCATCTGGCCGAGCCGCTGCGCGCGCTGCAACCCAACGACTGGCCGACGCCGACCCGGCGCTCCCGGCCGAGGACCTCGACTGGCTCCGCGAACAATGGGCCGTCGTCGAAGACCGCTACCACCGACTCCCGCCCCTACCCCACGGCATCATCCACGGCGACGCGCACAATGGGGACATCGGACCGGATCGCCGAGCCGCGCGTACTCCGGTGTGGTCACGTCCTTCGGATGTCGACACCATCCGGGCGGCCGCCTCGGGCACCGATCTGGACGTGAGCCCGCAGCATCGAACGATAGCGCTTGCCGGGGCGCGCGTTCGGAGCCGCCGACCGTAACGATGCCCGTCGACTAGCTGGTCAGCGCCGTGCGGATCCAGACGGCGCGTTCGGATTCCGTTACCGAATCCGGCAATCGGAGAGGGATCGGCCACGCATCGGGTGGTAGGAACAGCGGAATTCGAGCCATTCGATGGTTCCTTCATCGCCCGATGACGGGGTCGGCCGCGAAGTGCTGTCGGACCGGCAGGTCAGCCGACCGAGCCCGGATAGGGCTTGTCGGCGAGGAAAGAGTCCACGCACGTGAGGATCCCAGCGATGCGGTCGTCGTCGCGTTCCATGGCAACAGAATTCCCGGTCCGCCGCTGAGGAAAGTTCAGGGTGCGGACACGCCTGTGCCGACCACAGCAATCTCGCAACCTGCCAGCCTGCCCGCACACGCGTTCGGTTGTATCCTGGTCGGTTGGCCTGGCGGCCCGGCGCGACAGGCTCCGTGTACGGCTCTGGTAGGGAGGCGAGATGGTCGGTGCGACAACGGCTGAGTCGAGACCGTGCCCGTGGTGGTGCATCGAGCATTGGGGCGTGGATCCGGGGGAACCGGTGGACGTGATCTGTCATTTCGGGGAGCAATCGGAGTACGCGGTCGATGGGGACCCGGCGTCGTTGTTCGTCAGGCTGGCTGCCTACGAGGACTATCGGGTGGCGGATGAGAGTTACCTCGGCCCCCGCATGACTGTCGTCGAACTGTGCGACGCCCCGAAAGCAATACCGGTGCAGATGAGTGCCGTCGACACCCGAGCGGTCGCCGATGCGGTCGAGCGGGTCGCCGCCGCGCACGCCGCGACTCCCGAGCAGGGCAGTGCGTGCCCACCGTGGTGCATCACCGATCACGACCCGGAATCCGACCACGACCCCGATCCAGACCAGTGGCGACACCACGAAGGCGAACCGACAACGGTGACGGTTCGACAGGAGTGGACCACCGACACGATCGTCGTGCGGCCGAACGCCAGTGATCTCCAGGACCGACGAGAAAGACGGATCGAAATGTCGATGCAAGGCAGACACATCGACAACTGGGTCGGGTGGCTGACCCTGTCGGAGGCTCACCTGTTCACCGCCGGTCTTCGGGGTGCCCTCGAGCAGTTCCCGAACTGACGCGCTGCTCACCGGACGCCGAGACCACCGCGCTCACGGCAAGACTGGTTCCCTTATCGCCGTGAGGAATTCGTTGATCGCCCGCCGGATCGCTGGCACCGAGGGACGCGGTTCGTCGCAATACCATGTGACCTCGATGCTCGGGCGGACATCGACCTTCGGCAAACGGTGACCGTTCAGCCAGTTCCGCAGTCCGAGCAGTTCCTCGGCGTCGACAAACCCTTCGTCGACGAGCCAATGCTCGAACGCCGGGTCTGCGACCGCTTCCCGCGGTTTGCTGCCCGCTGGACTCAGATCGCGGGTCCAGCGATGGACGTAATCCTCGGCGCTCGGCAGCATTTTCGGGTACCACCGTCGACCCGGCGGGCAACGGAAGTAGGCGAGATGCAGGTTGGCTCGCACCTTCCAACCATGGTCGGCCAAGCCGAGCAGTCCCTGGACCGCCGCCGTGTTCGAATAGAAAGCGCTGTACTGCTCTTTGAGTTCACCGACCCAGGAGCCCAGGATCACGGTGTCACCCTCGACCCACATGCTCATTCGTTGCGCGGAGACGACGCCATGGGCGAAGTAGACCGGCGCACGGCGGTCGTGCTCCTTGCCGTCGACACCGGTGGCTCGCGCGAGGATCGATCGCAACTCGCTTCTGTCAGCGACAACACGCATCCGAACAGCCTAATCCCTTGTCACACAAACGGGTTATGGTCAACGCGCAATTCGATTGGTCTTCGGTCAGCCTCAGGTGTCACTGCGTCAGCGCCGGTTCCCGGCCGGTCACTGCTCCTGATCACGTCGCGAGTTGGGCGCACAGGGTGTCCAAGCCCATGCCACCCATCCGCAGCGCTCGGGTGTGGAATTCGCGCAGGTCGAAACTCGCGCCGTCTCGTGTGCGTGCTTGCTCACGCGCGGTGAGCCAGTAGCGTTCGCCGATCTTGTAGGCGGGGGCTTGTCCGGGCCATCCGAGGTATCGGTCGATCTCGTCGCGGGCCCAGGCAGAGTCGGCGACGGTGCGGGTCAGCAGGAATTCGAGTCCGAGATCCGGTGTCCACTTCTCGTGTTCGTGGAAACCGGTGCCGGAAGGGATGCGGTACTCGAGGTGCATCCCGATGTCGATGATCACGCGTGCGGCCCGGAACAGCGCGTCGGCCAGCATGCCGTAGAGAGCACCCTCTTCGAGGTAGCCGAGTTCGCGCATCAGCCGCTCGGCGTAGAGCGCCCACCCTTTTCCGTGTCCGGAGGTGAACGACATGGTGCGCTGCCACCTGTTGAGTGTGCTGCTCGCGTGGACCGCCGTGGCGATCTGGAGGTGATGGCCCGGCACTCCTTCGTGATAGACGGTGCTGACCTCACGCCAGGTGCTGAACTCGTCCTGGTCGGCGGGCACAGACCACCACATCCGTCCCGGACGGGCGAAGTCCTCGCTGGGACCGTAGTAGTAGGCGCCGAGCCCGCCACCCGGTGGAGCCAACCGGCACTCCAGATCCATCAACGCATCCGGAATCTCGAAGTGGGTGCCGCGCAACATGTTCAATGCCTGATCGGACAGCTGCTGCATCCACTCCTGGAACCCGGCCCGGCCCCGCACCAGATATCGAGGATCGGCGTCGAGCACGGCCGCGGTCTGCGCGGGCGTGGCGCCGGGGCACAGTCGATGCGCCAGGGCCGCCATCTGCGCCTCGATCCCGGCGAATTCCTCCCACCCCCACGCATAGGCTTCGGCCAGGTCGATCTCGGCACCCAAGTGGTAGCGCGACCGCAAGCGGTAGATGTCTTCGCCGACCGCGTCGGTGACCGGGGCGCGTGGTGCCAGGTCGGTGCGCAGGAATGCGGCGAAGTCACCGTAGGCGCGGTCCGCGGCGCCCGCCACACGCGACAGATCCGCGCGCAACGCCGCACCCACATCGGCTCCGGAAACGAACGCGGTGAAGAACCCCTCGCCACCGTCGAAACCGGCCCAACTCCGAGCCTGACGTGCCGTCGCCAGTACCTGCCGCCGTGCCGAAACCTGCCCCCGTGCGGCAGATTCGAGCAGCGAGGCCCGGACACCAGCGAGCGCGTCGGGCACCCTCGCCAGTCGGTGGGCGATCACCGCCCAGTCCTCGACGCTCCTGGTTGCCATGAGATCGAACACCATCCGGATGTCCTGCACCGGACTCGCGATCACGTTCACATCACCGCCCGCCAAACCCGCCTCGAACGTCTCCACCTCGAGACCGAGACGATCGGTGAACGCCGCCCGCGCGACCCGCTCCCCGTCACCGTCGGGCGCCGCGTTCGACGCCGCCAGCAACGCGCGTTTCCCGATCCGCGCACGCTCCTGGTATCCGGCCGGTGAATAATCGGTCAGCCGATGCTCACACCCGGCAATACCGAACAAGCTCGCCGCGACCGGATCAACGGCCGCGAACTCCTCGACGTAACGATCACAGATCTCGTGCACACCCGAAGCCGACCCCACCACCCCACGCTACCGCCCGCCCCGACACGAAATCGGAAAACGATCTCCTAACCGCGCACAGACTCGTCGCACGGGTCGATCCCAGTCCGGTCCGCTCCAGCACGGCCTGCGGGCCAGAAGATTTCGGCCTTGGCCACGCGCGCCGTCACGTGGCGCCCGGGAGAATGGGCGCGGGGCGGTCGGCCTACGCTCTCGGCCGCCGTCGAGACTCCGCGTTGTCGTCGGCCTCGCCTCGGCGCACCCGTCACTGCGCTTCCGGGGAGCCTCCATCCCATCACAGGACGCGATCCCGCTCGGCAGGCTGATCGTGCCTCTACGTCGAAGGGGTCCGAAATCGGCAACCTCGCGGGTACCCGAGGACAGGACCCCTTGGCTGCGTTGCCCAGGCAGCGGATCACCGCGACGGCCTCATAGACGGATAGCGTCGTGGCCGACCAGGTGGGCTTTGGTGGGTGGCAGTAAACCGATAGCGACGCCACCGACGGCTTGCGACAATGAGACGGTGACAGACCCTGTACCGCATGTCGTTCCGGAGAACCCACTGTATCGGGCCATGATCGCGGGCGGGGTCGACTATCGCCCCTGGGAGGGCCAAGGGCTCGATGACGATCAATGCTTCGTCTGCGGACTGCTACTGACTCCCGACACGAAAACGAGGGAGGACGTTTTTCCGAGGTGGCTCCAGCGCGATCTGACGACTCGTAAACGACATCCGAAAATTGTATTGCCTAACGCCACTACTATCGGTCTCGGAAAGATCCTGATCCCGGCATGTTCGGACTGCAACGGCTCCCATCTGAGCAAAATAGAAAGTGAAGTCTTCGCAGCCTTCAAATTGGGGCCGACGTACGTAGACGCGTTACCTGAGCGAACAGTGCGAACGTGGCTGGCGAAAATCGCGTACGGTCTCCGGCGAAACGATCTGCGTCTCAAGCAAGACCAGCGCGACCCGAATTCAGCCACGATCGCGGTCAAGCGAGATGTCGAGCAATTGAAGCGCCTCCATTTACTGCTCCAAGAAGTTCGTGACGTGGTCTATGTCCCTGACGGCCATTCGACCTTCTTCGTATTCGAGTCGCAAGAGGTGAACTGCGGCATCTGCGATTTCGATACAGCCTTCCCGATAGGTTGGCCACATCCGGCGATGCTCCGACTCGGCACGACAACGATACTGGGCGCAATCGATGATCAGGGCACACTAGAGGTGCTTCGTTCTCATCCTGCGTTTGTGGCCGCCCAAAGCTTGAGGTTACATCCGATGCAGGTCAGGGCTTTGTTGGCGATACTGATTCATACCGCCTATACGCTCCGACCGGATGTCCGCGGGTTACGGTTCGGCGTCTCGGAGGGAAGACTGTGGGTCCATCGCCAGACACCGCCCGCAGATCTATTCGACACTGCACGAGTCAAAGCATCGGCAGACGCTATTCTTCGGAACCTGATCGATATGCCGGAGGACGAATTGTCGGAGTTCGGCGGTGCTGTCGGCATGCTGGTAGGGCGTGATGGGAAACCCCGGGAGATGCTGGCAACACACAACGTTTGATATACGGCTGTCTGCCGAGTCACAGACAGCGAGGGCGGGCTCGTGCGGTTGGGATGACCTGGCCCCGGGCCAGCATACCGTCGGAGAGAAGTAGCCGCCCGCACGGAACCTCTCGTCCCCGCTGAGTTTTCGGTTCTGCCGCACCCTATCTCAGCGGAACGGCGCGGCAGCCTTTCGAGGTGCGCTCATCGCCTGACAGGTGGAATGAGCCGGTCCGGCTTGGCCCAGCGCTCATGTGCGGACTGGCGACTCATGCCCGCGGCTGTGCCGATCGCCTCCCACGACGCGCCGGCTGCCCGGGCTTCGCGTACGGCATCGGTGAGCCGGATCTGCGCATCGGCGACCTCGCGTGCGGCCAGCTCGATCTCGTAGGTGCCGCGCGTCGGCGCGATGTGGTTGAGCCAGTCGACCATGATCTGGTCCTCGGCGGCCTCGTCGAGACCGTAAGGGTCGGGCGCGTACACGCGACGGCGTGCAGGATCGGCCTCCTCCGCAGTCGCGACTCTGGTCCAGGTCGGCCCGCTCCAGCACCGCTTGCTGTGGTGGCTCAGGTCGGAGCAGATTGCTCTGAAGGCGACCACCTCATCCCAGGACCGGGTCTGCCAGTCGTCGATATGCAGTTGACTGTCGTCGGCACGTTCGGTGACCTTCGGTCCACCTCCCCAGCCGCTGCCGTACCAACCATCGGCGAAGACATGAACCACCACGCCCTCGTGGCGCCCGTCGTCGGTCTCTCGCCCCATGATCGTCCCCATTCGATAGATGTCAGGTTTTCCTGACACCCTACCTGTCTGTCAGGAAATCCTGACATGGGAGCATCGGCGGAATTTCGGGCGGATATGGCGGATATTGGGGTCGAAATTCCGTCCTGTCAGGCCAGCACGGTGGCGGCGCGGATCCACGCGGCTCGTTCGGATTCCATCATTTCCTGCGCCGCGTCGGGGGTCGTCGAGTCGGCGGTGCCGCTGATGACGACCAGGCCCGCGCCGATGTGGTGCAACCCCGCGACCCGCTCCCGCCACGCCGTGTCGGCTTCCAGTTCGCCGGAGTAGATCTCGCCGAGTCCGGCCGGACCGGTGATGCGCACCGTGGTCACGCCCGGACCGATAGCGGCCGTCCAGCCCGGCGTCGGGTCGCCGAGGAAGTCGGTGTCGAGCATCGACTGCGCACCGTGCTCGAGCAGAGCGGTGGTCCAAGCGTCCACGGTGACCAGAGCGCCGGATTCGGCGATGTGCACGCTGCGGAATCGGGGTAGCACGATCACGACCGGTGTCGAGCCGATGATGGCGGTGAAGGTGATGGCCTGCTCGATGTCGGGCGTGCGCACCCTGCCAGATTACCGACCGCCGAAAAGACCGTCCCGCAGTCGGTGCCACACGGCCGCGACAGCAGCGAGTTCGGTATCGAGCCGCGGCAGATCCCGATTCTGGTGCGTTCGACGCGGACCGATGTGCGTGGCGCACGGTAACGCTGTCGCGGTGGCCGACGACGGGTTGGGTGTGACCGCCACCGACCTGCACAGCCTCGCGGTACCCGAACAATTGCGCATCGACGTCTCCGGAGTCGTGCCCGACAGCTACATCCACGGCCACACCATCGAGGTGGTGGCCGATTGGTGGCGTGCGGAGTTGGCCGTGCACGGCTTGGACGCCGACGGTGTGCTCGGGCCGAGGATTTCCCGCGGTGAGTTGTTCGAGCTCGCGACCGATATCGACGGCCGTGACGAGGTGTTGCGGCTGTTGTGGAACGTCCTGGCGTGGGGTACCGGCAGCCGTGCCCGTCACGGACGCAACCGGATCCGGGCCGTCGCCGCCGATCCGGACCGCGCCGCCGACCTGCTACACGCCGCCGCGCGACTGTCCCGCACCGATCCCGCAGGGGCGTACGCGGTGTTGCGGCCGGGTGATCGGGCCAACGCGATCGGCTTCCTCGGTCCGTCGTTCTTCACCAAGTTCCTCTATTTCGCCGGTGGCGGCGACCCGGACCATCCCTGCCACATCCTCGATGAACGCGTCGCACGGGCCCTGCGTGATCTGGGTTGGGTGTCGTTGCCGCCGCGTGGTTGGTCCGCGTCGGCCTACCAGCGCTACAACGATCTCCTACGGTCCTGGACCGGATCCGCGGGGCCGGCGCGCAGTGACATGGTCGAGCGGTGGCTGTTCGGGCGCTGAATCGTTGGTTGGTCACATCGAATGGTGGTGGCCGCGATAGGTTGTCGAGGGGTTCGACCGTTTCTTCGAGATGCCGAGCAGGGGTGTGTGGTGGCGCGTGTGGTGGTGGTGCACGGTATCGGTGCGCAGGTCTCCGGTGAGCCGAAGATGCTCTCAGAGTGGCTACCCGCGCTCAACAGCGGCTTGACACGCTGCGGCACAACAACTCTGGACTCCTCGGAGGTGGCGGCCGGGTTCTACGGCGATCTGTTCCGACGCGACGGTGCGTTCTTGTCGCCGGGGGAGCCGTATTACGGGCCCGCCGATGTGGAGACCGGATTCGAGCAGGAGTTGTTGGGGGCGTGGTGGGAAGCCGCCGCCGCGGTCGATCCGGCGGTGCGTCTGCCCGGCGATGACAGTTTGTTGCCGACCCCGGTGCCGGTGCAGGCGATCCTGCATCAGTTGTCGCGGTCACGGTTCTTCGCCGGGATCGCGGTCCGGTCGATGATCGGCAACCTCAAACAGGTCCGCCGCTACCTGTACGAACCCGACCTGCGCGAACAGATCCAGGACCGCATCCGGTCGGTGATCACCGCGGATACGCAGGTGGTGGTGGCACATTCGCTGGGTTCGATCGTCGCCTACGAAACCTTGTGTTCGATGCCGGGACATCCGGTGCGGGCGTTGGTGACGTTGGGGTCGCCGTTGGGGATCCCGAACCTGATCTTCGACCGCCTGCACCCGGCACCGGCCGACGGGGTCGGGGTGTGGCCGGGCTCGGCGGGCATGATGTGGACGAATATCGCCGATGAGGGTGATGTGGTGGCGTTGGTGAAGAAGTTGGATCCGTTGTTCGGTACCGATTTCACCCATCGGGTGTGGGATTCGGTGGTCCACAACGGCGCCAAAGCCCACGACGCGTCCCCGTATCTGACCGACCGGCTGACCGGGCAAGCGATCACCGACGGCCTGCATGCCCACTGACCACACCCCCGAGAAAGGGCCGCGGAGATACTTGCTCGCGACCGCGGTCGCGGCCCACACCGACGCCCCCGGCTGGGACACACCGGGTTTGGGGGAGGCGCGGGCACAGATGATCGCGCTGTTCACCGAACGGTTCGGCTACACCCTGGTCGATACCCTCGGGATGAACCCGACCTCGACCCAGCTGTTGCGGGAGTTGCGGGCGTTCTGCAAGTCCCCGGAGCGACGCGCCGACGACCTGATCGTGCTGTATTACACCGGCCACGGTGAACGGTTGGACGCCACCGGCGAGCATGTGCTGATCACCGCCGACACCGACCCGACCGATATCGAAGGCGCGATCGCCACTGCGTACCTGGCACGACAAATGCTGCTGGGCACCGAAGTGCGGCGGTTGCTGGTCCTGCTCGACACCTGCTACTCCGGCCAAGGCGGCGCCGATTTCGCGGGGGCGGCGTTGACCTCCTGCACGCGACATTGGGGGGAGGAGCCCGGTAACGGGGTGGTGGTGGTCAGTTCCACCCAGCCGATGCAGTGGGCGCGAGCGGGGATGTTCCCGCGATTGTTCACCGACGCTGTCGATTCGCTCGCCGTCGCGGGCTACAGCCCTCCGACCTTGCCGTTGGACACGGTGATCACCACGATCAGCATCACCGATGATCGGGCCGAGGGGCAGACGATCGAGGCGACCCTGGCGAGGGTCAACGGCGCGATCCCGCCGTTTCTGCCCAACCCGCGCCACGACCCGAAACTCAACCAGGTCGATCTGGCGGTGCAGTTGGACGCGCAACGCGCAGAACATGAGCGGCGGCGTGAGGTCGAGTTCCGTGACCGACTGCTGCTGCGGGCGATGGGCAGCACCGACGGGCGCAGTTGGTGGTTCTCCGGCCGCCACACCGCCCTGACCGAGATCACCGCCTGGCTGCGTGATCCGGACCGGGACCGGCCGCTGCTGGCCGTCACCGCTGGCCCCGGCTCCGGCAAAACTGCCGTCCTCGGCATCATCGCGACCCTGGCCCACCCCGAATACCGTCGCGCCGTCCCCACCGAAACCCTCGCCCTGCCCACCGAAGCCATCCCCGCGGTCGGCGTGCTCGACGCGGTGATCTACGCCCAGAACCTCACCCTCGACCAGGTCCGCGACGGGATCGCCGCCGCCGCGCACCTGTCCGCGGCCACCGTCGGAGAACTCCTCGACCGACTCACCGGACGAGCGAGGGTGTTCACGGTGCTCATCGACGGTCTCGACGAAGCCACCGACCCCGAACAACTCATCAGCTCACTGCTGCGCCCGCTACTCGAGCACGCGAACGGGCGGATACGACTGCTGGTGGGGACACGCCCCTACCTGCTCGACCGCCTCGGCACCGACCGCGACCACGAAATCGATTTGGACGCACTGAAATACGCTGACCGCGACGCGTTGGCCACCTACGCCGCGCGGGCACTACTCGGCACCGACCCCAACGGTATCTACCGCAAACGGAGTTCGGGAGTGTTGCGTGCGGTCGCGCTCGCGGTCGCCGAGCAAGCCCATCCCTCGTTCTTGGTCGCCCGCATCGTCGCCGCGACTCTGGCCGCTGATGCCACCGTCCCCGACCCCACCGACCCCCAATGGCGTGCCGGGCTGCCACGGCTGCCCGGTGAGGCGATGCGCCACGACCTGGACTCCCGCCTGGGCGAGGACGCGCAGCGAGCGCGGGATCTGCTGCGGCCCCTGGCATTCGCCCAAGGCCAAGGCCTGCCATGGGAAGACCTGTGGGCGGCGATCGCCTCGGCGCTGTCTGGGGTCGACTACACCGATCACGACCTGATGTGGCTACGCCGCACCGCTGGCTCATACGTCGTCGAGGCTGTGGAGAACGACCGCTCTGCCTACCGGCTCTACCACCAAGCCCTCGCCGAACACCTCACCGAAGACCTCGACCCACACCACGTCCACACCATCTTCACTCAGACCTTGTGGCGACACGCTCTGACCACCGGCGACCCGGACACCGATTGGTCACGCGCGCACCCCTACACTCTGACCCACCTCGCCACCCACGCCACCCACGCCGGGCTCGTCGACGACCTCGTCACCGACATCGACTACCTCGTCCACGCCCAACCCGCACCCCTGCTCGACGCCCTGCACACCGTCACCACCACTACCGGGCTGCTCACGCGTTCGATCTACCGCTGCTCGGCCGACCACCACCGCTACCTGCGCCCGATACGCCGTCGCCAACTCCTGGCCATCGACGCCGCACGCTTCGACGCCACCGACCAACAACACCAACTCAACCGCGGCCTGAACTGGCACGTCCTCTGGGCCACCGGAAACCAAACCCACCACGCTCACCTCACTACCCTCACCGGACACACCAGCCAGGTGTCGGCGGTGGCATGCACCGAGATCGACGGCCGACCCGTCGCCGTCACCGCCAGCGACGACAATTCCGTGCGGGTTTGGGATTTGAGCACCGGACAGCAACGCGCCCACCTCACCGGACACACCAGCCAGGTGTCGGCGGTGGCATGCACCGAGATCGACGGCCGACCCGTCGCCGTCACCGCCAGCGACGACAATTCCGTGCGGGTTTGGGATTTGAGCACCGGACAGCAACGCGCCCACCTCACCGGACACACCAGCCTGGTGTCGGCGGTGGCATGCACCGAGATCGACGGCCGACCCGTCGCCGTCACCGGCAGCAACGACAAATCGGTGCGGGTTTGGGATTTGAGCACCGGACAGCAACGCGCCCACCTCACCGGACACACCGGCACGGTGTACGCGGTGGCGTGCACCGAGATCGACGGCCGACCCGTCGCCGTCACCGGCAGCAACGACAAATCGGTGCGGGTTTGGGATTTGAGCACCGGACAGCAACGCGCCCACCTCACCGGACACACCGAATGGGTGTTGGCGGTGGCGTGCACCGAGATCGACGGCCGCCCCGTCGCCGTCACCGCCAGCATCGATAGTCCGGTGCGGGTATGGGATTTGAGCACCGGCCAGCAGATCGCCCACCTCACCGGACACACCAGCCTGGTGTTGGCGGTGGCGTGCACCGAGATCGACGGCCGCCCCGTCGCCGTCACCGGCAGCGGCGACCAGTCGGTGCGGATATGGGAGATCGACCCCGCTGGCCTCGGTACTCTGCTCAATCACCTCCGCCGTCGGCAAGCCGGATCAACCTCGCCGATACGTACACCGGATCAGACAATCGCCACACGTGAGGACGGCGGCAAGAAGCGTTCGACCGCGACCCCGAGGCACGTACAGACCCACCTCACCGGACACATCGGCGCGGTGTTCACGCTGGCGTGCACCGAGATCGACGGCCGACCCGTCGCCGTCACCGGCAGCGGCGACCAGTCGGTGCGGGTATGGGATTTGTGGACCGGACAGCAACTTACTCACCTCACCGGGCACACCGGCTGGGTAGACGCGGTGGCATGCACCGAGATCGACGGCCGCCCCGTCGCCGTCACCGGCAGCAACGACCACACTGTGCGGGTTTGGGATTTGAGCACCGGACAGCAACTTACTCACCTCACCGGACACACCGACACGGTGTACGCGGTGGCATGCACCGAGATCGACGGCCGCCCCGTCGCCGTCACCGGCAGCTACGACGACTCGGTGCGGGTATGGGATTTGAGCACCGGACAGCAACGCGCCCACCTCACCGGACACACCGACACGGTGTACGCGGTGGCGTGCACCGAGATCGACGGCCGACCCGTCGCCGTCACCGCCAGCGACGACAATTCCGTGCGGGTTTGGGATTTGAGCACCGGACAGCAACGAGCTCACCTCACCGGACACACCGACACGGTGTACGCGGTGGCATGCACCGAGATCGACGGCCGCCCCGTCGCCGTCACCGCCAGCTACGACCAATCGGTGCGGGTATGGGATCTCAGTGCCGCCACCGAACGGGCCAGGTCCTCCAGATTCCGGTGGTTCCGTCGAGCTCGAGTCTTCGGAGCTTCTACAGTGCTCGCCGGACACACCGGCCGGGTGTCGGCGGTGGCGTCTCTGACCGTGGACGGTCGATCTGCGGTGGCCACCGTCAGCGAGGATCGGACGGTGCGGGTGTGGGATCCGGGAAGTCAGACCGTGTTGGCGGTGATCGACTGCCCGTCACCACCGCGCGCTGTGGGGTGTTGGGATGGGGGCATCGTTGTCGGGTTCGGCAGCGACGTGGCGGTCCTCGCCCGGCCCCGACCAGAATCCGATACCCGTGCAGTGCGGCGGTAGCCACCCGCGGTCCCGGCGATGTCTACGACGAGCGACGTGGGGTGGCCGCACCGGTACATTCGCTCGCGGCCATTCTCCTTCGACCAGTGGTTGGTGCCAGGTGGGGATCGTGGTGGGGTTCGAGCGGACTCATGGCACGTGGACTGGTTCGGTCGCTCGGGTAGTCGTGATCGCCTGTGAGGGGTCGCTATCGTGGGTGCGAGAGGAGTTGCCAGCGTTGGGTCATGCCGATCTCGGGGGCGATTTCGCCGTCGCGGCGCAGACTGCCGCTATTCGCCGCGCGCACGATCCCGGTGCGGGCGACGACGGGACACGTCACGCTCGATAGTTTCGCGCACGCCGGGTGCAGCGCGGCGGAGGTCAGACACCAGCCGTCGGTGTCGACGACGAGCATCGCCTCGTCGTCGGTGACCGACAGGCCACAGACCTGGCAGAGCCCGTGGCGCTGGGCCTGGCCCAGGCGGCCGCGGTGGATCAACCGCCAGTGCGGACCGGCGGCGGTGACCGGTGTCAGCCACGGAATCGGTCGACCGTTACGCGTAGGCCGCTCGGCCCCGGAGGGGTTGAGATCGAACCCGGCGCGGTCGAGCAACTGCCACAACGGCATCACCGACTCCCACCGCGGGCAGTCGTATGCGTCCGGGGCGTGCTCGGCCCACCCGGTCCCGAGATCGAGGACATGCGGTCGAGCACACGCACCGCACCGCAGATCGGTCAACGCGAACGGCCCGGAGCTGTCAACCATCCCCGGGGCGTTCCCGCCGGCGGCATCGCTCGGCGCGCCGACCTCGGGGATGCCGGTGCGGTGGCCGTTCATGGGAATCTTTCGCATCGATGGCGCGGCCGTAAGGCTGCGCCGATGGCCGGAGGTGCGTTGGTGGTCACGGGTGGGATTCCGTGGTGGGGGCCGATGGTTCGGGATGCGGACTGAGCAGGTCGGCGCTGCGTTGTAGTGCGGCGTCGATCTTTTCGTCCAGGCGTGCCAGCAGGTCTTCGATGTCGGCGGTGGCTTCACGGTCACGGGCGCGGGCGGCCAGGCCGCGCTCGAGGTAGGAATCATCGAGGTCGACCGCAGTACGCACCCTGGCGGCGATCTTCGCGTTCTCGAGCCGCGCGGCAGCCAGCGCGTCGAGGGTGGCGCCGGTGAGGCGATCGAGGGTATCGGGGACATCGTTCGGGTTCCCGTACGCGTCGAATCCGGTGATGTAGGGCAGCCGGTCATAGTGCGCGGGGCGTAGCGGGCTCGTCCCGGGTTGTTCGGTGAGGATGCGTTCGAGGTGATAGGGGCCGGTGGCCTGTGCTGCGACGGCGACGAGTTCGCTCCAGTGACGCAGGATCGCGACAGGGCAGGTCGCCGGGTCACCGGTGGCGTGCAGTTCGACCAGTGGCTGTGGGCCGACGACCGCGCGGTCGTCGTGGATGCGGATGTCGTGTTGGTCGAGGGCGGCGATCTGGTCGAATCCGAGTCCGGCGGCGGCCAGGACGAGGATCGCGGCGTCACGGCGGCCGAACAAACCTGCGGTCCACCCGGTTCGGGGGATCTCGGGCAGCAGTTCGTCGACGCGGACACGGGCAGCCGCGAGGCGTTGCGCGCGGCCGGGGTTGATGGCCTGGCGTACGGATTCGGCGTGGCCGGGGATCGGTTTCCCGGACAGGTGGTGCGCGGCGTTGAGCGCGGTGAGCCGCGCGCGGCGGGTGGTCGCGGTGTTGGGGAACGCGGCGAGGTAGGCGAGCACCGTGCTGGTGTCGGTGGGCAGGACCGCCCGGTCGCCCATGCTGGCCCATCGGGCGAAATGTCGCCATTCCCGGGCGTGCTCGGTGCTCAGACCGGTCACGCGGGGCAGCAGCGTGATCACCGGTCCGTGTTCGCGAAGCGCGGTGCCCGGGGGATCGCCATCGTTGTCGGTCATCGTGTTCCAGTCTGGCAGGGATCGGGGATTCTTCGATCCGGTCGGGCACGGGTTCCCTCGGCGTGGCGGTGGACCGGTCGGGCTGGTGCGGAAATGATTGTGCCGCGCTCCCTGAAGAGGGGAGCGCGGCACGTTCCCTGTGAGGTGGGCTGGCTACAGGGTCTTGTAGGCGATGATGGTGGCGATGGCGAGGGTGACGGTGGCGCCGAAGCCGATCACGCCAGCGCGGATGGCGGCGGCCAGAGTGGCACCGTCGACCTCGGCGAGGATTCCGGCGCCGAGTCCGACGATGACCGCGAGCAGGGCGATCCCGGTGAACAGCAGGGCTTTGACGGTGGTGGTCATCAGGTGCTTCCTCATTCGGTTGGTGGTGGGGTCCGATGAGGTCCATTGCAGCGGATGTGGAGCCCCGCAACCGTTCTGCTGTCCGGCTACAGTGCCTGTATGCAGGCACAACAGGTTTGCGACTCGCAGCGACTCGCTACGAGTCGCCCGATTTCAGCACCGACGGCGAACGGAGCACGTCGACGGTGAGCGGCGGTGAAGGCAGGGCCTACGACGACTACGTCGAGAACCTTTGTGCGCTGCACGCGGCCGCGGGAGGCCTGCGGGCCAAGGCGATCTCCGCCGAGATCAAGAAGAACTACGGCGTGGTCGTGCCGCCGCTGACGATCAAGGGCTGGCTCAAGGAGGACAGGGAGGCCCGCCGAATTCCCCGCGAAGGCGACAAGTTCAAACTTATGCTCGGGGTCCTGTATGCGCGGACTCCCATGAAGTTCGATGGCCGAGTGCCGCAGCAGTGGGAGGAACGGCGACGTAAGGCGTCTCAGGTTGTCCACGCCGATCGTCGTGCCGACCGCGCAAACGTCAGTCCCGTTCTGGATACGGTCGTCCATTCCGAGCCAGTCCATGATGTCGGCGATGGCATCGGCGATCTGTTGACCACAGACCTGGATCCGATCGAATTGGGTGTGCACAAGGCGATCACCACCAGCGATCGACACGAAAATGCCGAATTACTCACCCGCTACGTGCCTCGGCGTCACGATCAGGACATCGCCGATGTCGTCGGGCAGGCCGTGGCCGGGCATAGCCGTTTCGTCGTTCTGCACGGTGGCTCCTCCACCGGCAAAACCCGCACCTTGTGGGAAGCCCTCGCGCCGCTGCGTGAGCAGGGTGGCTGGCGGTTGTGGCATCCGACCAGTCCTACCCGGCGTGCCGCGCTTGCCGATGATATCGGGCGGGTGCGGCGACGAACAGTGTTGTGGCTCAACGAATCCCAGGAGTTCCTCGGCGGTGATGGACGGCCGGGCGATGAGATTGCCGCGGTCGCGTTGCGTGATCTGCTCGCCGATACTTCCCAGGCCCCCGTGCTGGTGGTCGGCACGCTGTGGCGCGCCTACTACACCGAACTGTGCCGCCCGCACGCCTCCCAGGTCCGCGCACTGCTCGAGAACAACGCCCACACAACGGTGCTCGAGGTTCCGGACTCCTTCGCCGATGCCGACCCGACCGAGTTGGCGGCGGCCGCGGAAGTCGACCCGCGGATGCGGTTCGCGGCCGACCATGCCGAGGACGACCGCGTCACCCAGTACCTGGCGGGCGGCCCGGAACTGGTACGCCGCTATAGCCGTGAACTCACCATCGCAGCGAAAGCGATCGTGCGCATCGCAATGGACGCCCGCCGCATGGGCCACCGCAACGAAATCCCCCACGGCCTCCTCGCCGACGCCACCCACGCCTACCTGACTCGAAGCGAATGGAACACCGTCGCCGCCGCACCTGACTGGCTCGAGCAGGCTCTCAAGGAAACGACCCGGTCCTGCAACGGTGCCAGCGGACCGCTGACACCGATTGCCGCCATGCCGCTGTCCTCCCGCCCCCTTACCACCTTGCCTACCGACGTGAGAACAACGAGCAAGACGACATATCTACTGGCCGACTACCTCGACCAACACGGACGCACCGAACGGGCCGAGACCCCGGCGCCCACCGCGTTCTGGCAAGCTCTCACCGTCTATACCCACCCTGGCGACCGCGCCGATATCGGTTATAGCGCGGCAAGTCGCGGCCTCTACCGCAACGCCGCACAACTGTGGGTAGAGGCCACTCGTGCCGGAGAAACCAACGCCGCTGTCAGGTTGCTCTACATGCTCCGAGCCGCACATCCAGACAACGATCAGTTGGCGGACTGGCTCATAAGCCAACCTATTTGGGGAACGCCCGGACCTGTCGCGTCGCTGCTGCGGATCTTGCGCGAAGGCGGATGGACCGACCAAACGCAACGCTTGATCGAACGCGCCCTGCCCGAGATCACCGTCGATGACCCGCAGGGTCTCGGGGAGTTGCTGTGGGAGTTGCGCGAAGGCGGATGGACCGAGCAAGCACAACGCTTGATCGAACGCGCCCTGCCCGAGATCACCGTCTATGACCCATTCGCTCTCGGGATGTTGCTGTGGGAGTTGCGCAAGGGCGGATGGACCGAACACGCACGACACCTGATCGAGCACGTCGGATCCAAGGTCACCGTTGGGCCGGGCAGTGTCACGTGGCTGATGGAGACTTTGAGCGCGGTGGGATGGACCGAACACACGCAATTCCTGATCGAGCGCGCTATGCCGGAGATAATCCTAAATGAATCGGAAATTCTCAGTTGGCTGCTGCGGGAGTTGCGCGAGGGCGGATGGACCGAACACGCACAACGCCTGATCGAACGCGTCGTTTCCGAGGTCGACCTCGATAGCCCGGGGGATCTCGGGTGGCTGATGGAGGCGTTGCGCAAGGGCGGGTTCCCTGAGCACGCGCAGAATCTGATCGAACGCGCCCTGCCCGAGATCACCCTCGGTCAACCGGACGGAATCGCATCCCTGCTTCGAGAGTTGCGTAAAAGCGAATGGGATGAGCACGCGCAGAATCTGATCGAACGCGCCCTGCCCGAGATCACCCTCGGTCAACCGTACGGAATCGCATCCCTGCTTCAAGAGTTGCGCGAGGGCGGGTTCCCCGAGCACGCGCAGAATCTGATCGAACGCGCCCTGCCCGAGATCACCCTCGATGGCGAAACCTCAATCAGGCCTCTACTGGACGAGTTGGCTATAGGCGGGTGGACCGAGCAGACCCAGCGTCTGGTCGAGCGGCTTCCTGCGGTCGCAGACTTCGACCTGTTCCTTAAGTACGTGCGAAGCCCGGAACGCTACATACGGTACGGACGAGATCCCGAGACCGGGGCAGCCGCTTCCTCATGGAGCTGGGAGGATCTCATCTGACGGTCGGATGCGGGAATCGCTACAGCCCGGTGGGCGCATCAGCGCTGCGCTGCGCGCGGCGGCGATCGTAGGCCAGCGCGGTCTCCATCCGTTTGTGCCCGGTCAGAGCCATCACCAGTTCGACGGGGGCGCCTTGGTCGAACATGTGAGTGGCAACGCCGGCGCGGGGACTGTGCCGCTCAGCAATCCGACTCCGGCGGCGGCGCCGCGGGCGGTCAGGATCCGGCGTAGGGACCGCACCGTCAGATTGTCCGGGCGTGGGTGTCCGCCCTGGTACAGCGGACGGAACAGCGGTGCTCGGAGGTGGCGCGTCGGCCATGCGTCGATATCGTCGCAGCGGTGTTCGTGCGGGTCGGTGTGGTCGGTCATCACGAATTTCCCGACAGCGACGACCGCGGTGTCCTCGACAGCTTTCTCGTCGTCGATTCCTTTGTGCCGCAGATACTTTCTGGCTTCGCGGGTGGCGTCGTCGTGGACGATGAGGACGTCGAGCCACCGCAGCAGCGCACACCACGGGCACCACAGTGCATCGGTGGTGCCGCGTCTGAGGAATTTCTCGGTGATCTCGCCGCGGCTGGTTTTGCTGCCTCGCAAACGGATGCGCAGTTGTTCGTCGTCGTCGCCGTCGGGGCCCTCGACGATTCTCAGGTCACCGATCGTGAAATCGACGGCCTCGTCGCCGCGCAGTGCGGCGGCGTAGAGCAGCACGATCAGGGCGATGTCGCGTCGGGCGGCGACGCGTTCGCACCAGGTGCTGTCGTGCCGTGCGCCGTCTGCGTGGATGGCGGTGACCACGGTCTGGATGATGGGCAATGTCGCGGGCGGGGCCTGACGAAGGGTGCGTCCGGCCTCGGCGCGGTCGATGCCGATGCCTTTCACGACGCGAGTCACGATCGGGTCGGTCGTGGGGTCGGGCAGCCCGGCTGTTCTGTGGGCCTTGCTGATCGCGGCCCGCCACACTCGAATCGTGTTGGCGGACAAGTTCCGTTCGGTGTCGTCGGCGGCCTGGGACAGATACCGCGCGACCGTGCGGGGCGTTGCGGGCAAGGCCGCCAGTCCGGCCTGTTCGCACCAGGCGATGTAGTCGCGGCAGACCGAGTCGTAGGTGCGCACGGTGTTGTCGGCGTCGGCGGCCGCGAAGTACCGCTCGAGCGCGGCGTCGGCGGCGGCGATCGCCGGATCGGCGGCGTCTGATTCGGCCACCAGACGCAATGTCGGCGCGTAATCGGCGGGACCTTGACCCTGCCCGATTTTCGTCACTGTGACGATCGTTTCGGTGGGTTCGGCCGGTGATTGGCCGGTCATCGGAGTTCGATGCCGGGGGGAGTCGCGCGGCGATCGCGAGCCGTGATCGATCTGCGGTCCGGGGTGGGTGCGCCGCCGTCGGGCGGCTGGTGGTCGGTGGCGCGGATTGCGGTGTGGCGGTTCATCGGGTGGCGTCCACGGGTTCGGCGTCGATGTCGGGTTGGTAGTGGTCCAGGGCCCGGTCCAGTGCGTCCTTGGCTCGGTCGAGCGCGTTCTTGGCCGCGGCGATCTCGTCGCGGGCGGTCACGCATGCGTCGCCGACCCCGGTGGGCAGCACGGTGCCGACCGGGGTCCAGTCCGAGCGCAGCCAGGCGGCGCCGTCGGACAGTGCGTTGCGGGCGTGGTCGAGTTCGGCCGAGGCGCGGCGAAGCATTTCCGGTTGGGTCGGCAACGCGGCCATCACGGTTCCCTTCGATGAATTCGTCTGTGCTGTCGGCGTATTCGTCACCATCGTCGAACGACCTCGCATTCCGATCGGCACGAGCATCCGGACGGTCGTGGGTGCGGTGCTAGTCGGTGGTGACGGGGTGCAGGGTGTTCAGTGGTCGTGCCGCCTGGGTGGCGAGGCGGTGCAGGCGCTCGGTCGCGCTCGCCAGTTCCCGCAGGACTTCCGCGGCGAGAGCGGCTTGGACCTCGGGTGGATGTTCGGCGGTGCTGTCGGCGCTCAGCCCCGGAGTAGCGGCGAAGCGCTCCGCGCGGACGGCGAGTTGTTCGCACAGTTGCGGCAACCCGGCGAGTGCCTCGCCGAAGCCGCGCACGGCGATCGCCTCGTCCTCGGGGTTCGGCAACACCTGGGCCGCGGCGTCGAGGGTCGCGTGATTGGCGTAGCGGATCAGGTGCTGGAGCGCGCGGATGGCCTGGAAGAAGCCCTCTCGGGTGTGCGGGCCGTCGACGAGCCAGAGGTCGTCGGTGACGACGGTCTCGCCGTCGATATCGTTGCGGGTCACCACGGATGGTCGCCTCGAAGGTGCGGTCGGTGGGATCAGGTGGTGAGGGCGGCGGCGGTCCTTACGAAGGTTGCCATCCGGATTGCCGGGTCGATAGGGCCGCCCGTGCCAGGGGCTACGATATGCCGATGCACGCCTCATCCCGCACCATCGTCGGAGATCGCGTCCCGGAAGAACGCCGCGCCTCTACGTGATCTGACCGATGCCGACACTGTGCATCACACCTTCGACCCCGAAATCCACCCCGACCACGCCGCCAACCGCTGACCTGCACAAACAAGCAGAGGTGCGTGCAGGCGTTTCCGCAGGTCAGAGCCATGCGGCTACATGTGGGTCACGCAGAACCGTCCCAAACCGGGGGGTGCGCGAAAACCGACTGGAAACATGCAGGTCAGAGGGGGTAAAATCCGAGAGCTGTTGCAGAACAGCGCTTCCCCCCGGGGAACAGAAACCACGCGGCGGCTGCCAGTGTCGCAATGAATTTGTTGCAGAACAGCGCTTCCCCCCGGGGAACAGAAACCCGATTCGATCTTGCGTACTCCCACTGGATTTTTGTTGCAGAACAGCGCTTCCCCCCAGGGAACAGAAACGCCACTTGCGCGGCCATACTGCCTCCTGTGTTGGGTTGCAGAACAGCGCTTCCCCCCGGGGAACAGAAACGGTTTGCGTCATCTTGACTCGACATTTGCGTCCTTCCGTTGCAGAACAGCGCTTCCCCCCGGGGAACAGAAACGCTTATCCGTAACTCGCTCCAGTTTGTCTCGGGAGTTGCAGTACAGCGCCGCCGGAGGAGAGAAAAACATCGTGCCCTTGACTCACGTACGGGCCCGTTTCATGCAAGAACTTCCTCGCAGGTGATAGAGCACGCCTTTTTGGGTTTATGGGCGTTCGGATCGATGGAGCATTGCCGAATGGCGCTACTCCAGACGGGGATTGAAAACGCAAGGTGAAGATGCTGTTCGATCGAGTTTCGGGAAGTCTTGATCTGATTCTGGAATCGCATGATCGAGCGTTTCTTGCTGCACGGCAGCGTTGTTGCAGGGCGGGCATTGCGTTTACTTTCAGATATTCGAGCTATTGTCCTATTTCGAGTGTTCGGTTGAGGGCCTCGCTGATTGGACCCCGCTCGACAGAGGACGGTTGATGGGTTTGCGTTCATCCGGTCGGCCTTCGCGGGAACCGGTGTCCTGACGTCGATGTTCGGTCTGCGCGGCGATCGGGGCGGCCCGGGCTGCGTGGCCTGTTGGCCGGTGTCGGTTGAACAGTCGACTTCGGTTGTGAGGGCGTCTTTTTCCGTTGTCGGCGGCTACAGTCGGTTCGGGTTTTCCGGAAAGGGGTTGCGGGTGGTCGCGGTGGTGCATATCGAGCTGGTGGGTATCCAGCGGTTCGTTTTCGGGTCGCGCACGTTGAAGGACACGATCGGCCGGTCGAGCATGATCAACGAGTTCACCACCGCAGGCGTCGCGGGGGTGGCGGCGCGGTGGCCGCAGGGTCGAGTGGAGACGGTTTACGCGGCGGCGGGACGGCTTTCGGTGGTCGTGCGGGAGGGGCGGGCCGCGGATTTCGTCGGCTGGTTCACCCGCGAGGTGGCCGATACCTGTGACGGGTTACGGGCGGTGGTCGTGGTGGATTCATGTGCCGATGAGGCCGCGGTGGTCGAGTCGGTGCGTGGAGCCGGGCATGCGGTGCGGGCAGCGCGGCACCGGCAGTTGCCGTCGTTGGCGGGGGCGGCGCCGTGGGGGGCGTTGATGTGCGCGGTGACGGGCCGCGCCGCCGAAGGCGTCGACCAGAACGATGTGCCGTGGGCGGGGGATGTGCCACGCGCGGAGAAGTGGGGGGCGGTCTGGCATGGCCGTCAGCAGGCGGAGTTGCTGACGGGGTCGGATTCGGTGTTCGCCGGTGATCTGGAACTTCCGGTTCGCACGGATCAGTTGGGGCGCAGTGTCGGTGAGACGAGTCGGGTGGCGGTGTTGGTGGCCGACCTCAACGGTGTCGGGGCGCGTCTGCGGGTGTTGGCCGGACACGATCCCGACGGGTCACGGGTGGCGGCCGCGAGTGCGGCGTTGACCGAACTCGGGGCGGCGCTGGGACAGCATCTGGTGGCGACGGTGGTCGGGGCGTTGGTCGCCGACTCTTCCGGTTCGCCTGTGGTGTCGGGTTTTCCGGCTTCGTTGAGTTTTCCGCTGCATCGCGAGTCCGCGGACGGGCCGTGGCTGTTGCCGTTGCGGCCGTGGGTGCTGGCGGGCGATGATCTGGTGTTGGTGTGTGAGTCGCGGATCGTGTGGTCGTTGGCGTGCGCGATCACCGACTGGCTCGACGCCCCGGAGGTGGCCGCCGATGATCCGCGGGCGGTGTTGGCCGGTTTGTTCGGCGCGCGTCTGACAGTCGGGATCGGTATCGCTGTTGTCGCGGTGGGGTATCCGCTGATCCGCGCGCACGAGTCGGCGGCGGTGTTGTGCGAGAACGCGAAAGCCGCGGCACGGCGGGTGAGTGAGGACGAGGGTGTGGCTCACCACGGCGTGGACTGGTATCGGGGCGGGGTGGACGCGCAGACCGTGGTGGCGCGACGCGACCACAGCACCACCGCACGGCCCTACCTGTTCACCAGTCAGAGAACGTCGGGGAGTTTCGCCGAGTTCACGCGCTCGTGGCTGGGCACCGGCGAGACCAGCCTGCGTGGGCCGGTCTTCGACGACCATCATGGTTGGTGCCGTGAGCGGTTGGGTGATGCCGCGGTCGATCCCCGCCCCGGCGCGGTCGATCGGGCGCTGCGTAGCCTGAATCGGGCGCGTGCGGTGGCCGGATCGTCGGCGGCGGATCTTGTCTCGCGGGATTCGGGTGTGATCCTGGATGCGGTCGACCTTCTCGATGATCATCTGATGTTGATCCAGGCCGGGGTGCGCGTCCGGGACGAGGCTGTGACCCCATGACAACGGTGGCAGAGGCGACGGAGGCGACGGAGGCGGAGGCGATGGTGAAGTCGTGGCTCACCCGGCCACCGGTGCTGTTGGAGGTCACGGTGCACACGGTGTGTGTGGTGGGGATCGAACCGGTCGACGCGCGGGCGGTCGATGTGGACACGGTGCGCGACGGTGATGGTGTGCCGTATGTGCCGAAGAATCGGATGTCGGCGCGGCTGCGTGATGCCGCGCTGCTGGTGACGGAAGGGCCGGGCTCCGTCGATGCCGCGCTCGAGGTGTTCGGTGGAGCGTTTTCCGCGGGCACCGAGCGTCGCCTTCTGGAGGTGGGGGCCGCGACCTGGCCGCGGCAGGCCCGCGCCGGGGTCGCGTCGGCTCTGGCCGAGCGTGAGCGGCGGTATCGGGCGCGTGGGCGTGCGTTGTTGGCGACCAGGATCGGGGACGCTTTGACTGTGCGGGTCGGGCAGACCGCGATCGGGGCCGACGGTGCGCCGGTGGACGGTTCGCTGCGGCACTTGCGCGGTATCCGGCCCGGGGTGGTGTTGCAGGCCGAGTTGCGGTGGCGCGGTGACCCGCAGCCCCGGCATCTGCGGGTGTTGGCGCGTGCTGTGCTGGCGTTGACCCAGATCGGGGACGGGGAGTCCGACAATTACGGTCGGGTGAGTTGCCGGATCGACGGTGACGAGGCCGCGACGGTGGCGTGCGCGTTCGAGGAGATCGACCGGTGAACGAATTCGGTTTCCTGCCGCTGCGTTTCGTGCTCGGTGAACGTCTGTTGGTGCCGACCGACGGGCCGGTGTTGGCGCCGACGACGGCCACGGTGATCAACCCCAGCGTGATACGGGGTGTGCTGGCCCAGGCCTGCGGTAGCGACCGCGACGCGTTGGCGCAGTTGATCGTGTCGGGCGATGTCGCGGCCGCGCCCGCGTTCCCGGTACTGACCGACCCCACGGCCGGGCAGTGGTTCTGCGCGTTCCCCGCACCGGTGGTGATGCTGCGCAGCGACGACACCGACGAGGTCCTCGACGCCCGCACGGTGTCACCGAGTGACCCGGACAGTGACGCTGTGCGGGGACTGGTCGGGCACCGGGCGGGCGCGTGGTGGGTCGCGGCCGTGGCCACCGCCACCGATGTGCGTCTGGCGCGCCCCCGCGAGGGCGGTACGCGGGAGGGTATGGGACCGATCGCCTTCACCACCCTGGACCCCCAGCAGGTGTTCGAGGCCAGGCTGCGGTTGCGCGGCACCCCGGTCCAGCGTGACGCGTTACGTGAACGCATCCGCGACCTCCTCGACACCGAGAACACCGGTGTTGCTGTGTCTTTCGGTTCGGGCGCGCAGGGCTCCTACGGCGGTGACGCGCGCGTGTCGGTCGGTGCGCTGACCGAGCTGGCCGATCCGTGGCCGGTCACCGATAGCCCGTCGGGGGCGCGGGTCACCCTCGTGCTGCGGTCACCGGCGCTGGTCACCGCACCCGATACCGGCGAGATAGATCCGGGCGCGGTGACCGGTCGTGTCGATGTGCTGCTCACTCGTCTCGGGTTGCCCGCCACCGCGGTGTCGGCGTCGCTGGACACGGTGCGCGTGGGTGGCGCGCATCGCGGGTACGGGCGGATGCGTCCGGCCGAATGGGCGGCGGGCGCGGGCAGTGTGATCACGCTACGCACCACCGGTGAGGTGTCGGCGTCGAGTTGGCGTCGGCTGTTGGCCCATCGGGTGGGTGCGCGCACCGTCGAGGGGTTGGGCATCCTCGCGATGGTGCCGCCTATGACCGGCACCGACATCGGTGGCCCGTTGACGTGTCTGGACCAGCCCACGCCACCGGTATTGCGGTTGCCGTTCGGTGCCGCGGTGACCCCGCGACCACCGACCGGGGTCGCGGCCACCCAGCTGGCCTTGTTGCAGGGGCAGCTGTCGGGCGAGGTCGCCGCCCGGTGGGCACGCGAGAGCGCGCTCACACTGGTCACCGCCATGCCCGCGGCCGCCGAGATCGGGGTGTCGGCGCTGAGGCGGCTCCGTTCGGGAGTGCGTGACCGCACCGCCCTGCTCACCGACCTCACCACGGCCCCCGGCGAGACGGACCCGCCGCCCTGGGTGGAGTCGCTGTCACGGTGCCGGATCGGGGACCTCGATCTGCGTGCCTGGCTCATCGCCGCCGCGAGTTCCCCGACCGTCGCGTGGGCGGCGCTGCCACCGGAGATCGGTGAATCCTGGGACCTCGAGCACGAATTCGCGCGGATCATGATCGGGCCGGGTGAGGAAGCCGACGCGCTCGCCCGCGACGCGGCGGTGTGGGAGCTGGCACGCGCGCTGATCGTGACCCTGCGCAGCGCGACCCGGGAGGAACAGCGGTGACCGAGGACTCTGACAACAGGGCCGTGCAGCGTCTGGCCGGGGCGGGCGGACGACCACCGGCCTGTGATCTGCTGGTGATCACCGCGACCCTGTCACTGTCCTCGGCGACCGCGACCGCCGCGACGGCCGCCGATGATCTGCTCGTCGACACCCTGGTACGGCGTGATCCCGGCACCGGTGCGCCGATGATCGCCGCACCCACGTTGGCCGGGGTCCTGCGCCACCGGGTCACCGAACTCGCCGGTGAGGGCGCCGCCGAAACCCTGTTCGGGACCACGACCCGACAGGCCGCGCTGCGCCCGCACGACGCGCTGGCCGCCGTCGCGACGGCTACCGAGATCCGTACCGGCAACACCGTCGACCCGGCCCGACGCACGGTGCACCCCGGTGCGGTGTTCACCGACGAAGCACTGCCGGCGGGCACCGAACTGTCGCTGCTGTGGGAATTGTGGCTGCCCGGCGACGATCCCGAGCGGGCCCGCCACCTCCAGGAATTGACACTGCTGGCCGGTACCGTCCTGGAACAGGGCCTGGTCCGGGTCGGTCGGCGCACGAACGCCGGATGGGGTGGAATACGGGCCGGCGGGTGGGCTGCCCGATGGTTCGCGCTCACCGCACGGGAACAGGATCGGTTCGCCTGGTACCGGATTCCCTACCCCCGCAAAGCCGAACTCACCTCTGGGCCGGTCCACGACAGCCTGCTCGCCGCGCTGCACCCCCGAGCCGCCGGCGCCCCGAACGCGGCGCTGCGGGCCCCGTTGACCGCGCCGTCGGTGGACCTGCCCGACCACCTCACCCTCACCGCGACGATCCACATCGACGAAACCCTCGACGACCACATACTCGCGGCCACCACCGCGCTGGCCGACACCTCGTCGACGGCACTGTGGGATTCGGGCCCCGCGCTCAAGGCGAGCTTGCGCGCGGCGGCCTACCGCGCGGTGGAATACATCGCCACCGGCGCCGGTAGCGGGCCCGCGGTCTGGGATGTGCGGGCCGCGCGCGAACGGGCCCGCGCCCTGGTGCTCGATCTGTTCGGACCCCACCCCGCCGACCCTCCCCCCACGACCGACACCGATACCGGCACAGCCCGCCCGCGTCGCGCTCCCGCCGCGGCGCGGATCGCGGTGGACGAGGCCGTGTTCGAGGGCGCGACGCCGGTGAGCCTGCCACGGACCGCGATCAATCCGCTGCTCCGCGCCCCGATCTCCGGGCGCCTGGGTAGTGTGTCGATGGCGTGTGGCGGGCAACGGCGGGTCCGGATCACCGTGCGTGCGCTCACCGCGGTCGACCGCGGCCTGATGGTGTTGATCACCAAGGATTTCCGTGACGGCCTGCTACCGATGACCGGACCGCACCGGCGCCGCGTCGACGCGGCCACCCTGCACTGGATCCACACCCCCGCCGACGGCGACACAGCACCGCGGGAACATCACGGGTGGGCGGCCCTGGCCGGCGACGAGGGCCTACGAAACGATGTCGCGGCGCTGGTGAACAGAATTCGGGAGGTTTCGCCATGAGCGAGGAACACGGTCACCCCAACGGACTGGCCATCCGCGCGGCCGACCCCGGCGAAGTGAGCGCGGTACTGGCCGCGGTCACCGGCACCGACCCCGTCGTCCCGGTGACGGGGACCGGTGCACGGTATCTGTTCGCCGCCTACCAGCACGGCTACGACATCGCCTACCTCGACGGCGCACGCTGGCAGTGGGGATCCCATGCCTATCACGGTGCAGGGCGTCCGGCGTCGGGGCCCGAACACGGCCTGGAACAGGTCCGGATCTACGGTCGCGACACCGAGCTATTGATCACCCGGCTCGGGCAGGACTGGCACGGCAGCTGGCGCACCCCCACACCACAACCCACCGAGCACGCCTGGCTGCGCAGCAGGCAACGCTCCTACCTGGTCAGCACCGGAAAAGCCGTCACCCACGAGCGGGGATTCACTCGCGTCGAGCACGGTTCCGGTCAGTTCGCGGTGCTGCCGTACCGATTCGCACCGGGCCGTCACGGCTACGCCCAGACCCGCGAGTACTTCGCCGCCGACCCCGAGACCGGTGCGGTGCGGGTCGCGGCGGTGACGTGGACCGGATACAGCTCGAAAGCCCCACGCCCGGTGGACAACGCCGATGCCCGCTGACTCCGACGCCGCCTCGACCGCACCGAAACCCGGTGCGCACCTGCCTCGTCGCGGAACACCACCCACCCCCGCCCCGGCCGCCGAGAGTGCCTCGACTCCGAAGCCGAACCCGGGGAACATGCGGCGCACCCGCCCGACACCGGCCTCGATACCCGGCCCGGCCCGGCCCACCGCCGCCGCGCAGCAGGGCGAGCGGGCGCGGCCTGCGCAAGCCCGGCAAGGCCCTGCCGCCACTACCGCGCCGTACACGTTCATTCCCTTCGCCGACCCCGTCACCGCCACCACGATGTGGTCGGACCTGGACACCGACATCGATGCCGACCCGACGGCCTCGTTCGACCGGGTACTGCCCGCAACCCGCAGCGGCTACCTCGATCTGCGGATCACCGCCCTCTCACCCATCCACCTCGGCCCGACCAGCGACGAACGACCCTGGAGTTGGCCCGGACCCGACGGACCCCGCTTCGGAATCCCGAGCTATTCGCTGCGCGGCATGCTCCGCGCGCGGCTGGGCGAACTCCTCGGCGGCGGCCTCGGACTGCCCGCCGAGGACCCCCTTCCGGTTCTCGAACGCGACCCCGTCACTTCCCCTCAGGACCCGCCGGTCAAACAGGTACGCGCCCATACCTACCAAAACCGTCGCAGCAACGCGAAACCGGGAGAGCAACGCGTCGGATTGCTGTGCCGTGACGCCGTCACCGGTGCCGCCACCGTCACCGAAAGCCCCCAGTTCCTCTTTCCCGTCCCGACACCCGACGGTGGCACGCGCCGATTGCGCAAGGTGCCCGGCGTCCGCTGGGACATGGTGCGCCACGACCTGATCGAGCCCGCACGCGCCCGACACACCCCGACCGGCAACGAAGCCTTCGACGCCCGCACCGTCCTGCGGGCTCTGTATGGCACGACGGTGTGGGTGGTGTGGGTGTACGCGACCGTGGGAGGTGTGCCGCGCGCACTGGCCGCGGCGATCGGCGCCACCGAAACCGCAGCCCGCGACAACGCCCGCCGACGGTGCGAGAGCAGCGATCCCACCGCACCCGACCGATTCCCTCTCGCCGCCCCCCGTGCCGCCGACGGCGCACCCGCACAGTTCCTGCACTATCTCGACAACGACTGGCAGCAGACGCCGCAACCGCACGCGCGGCCGATGATGTTGTTTCCGACCAACCTCGCCAACCTCGACGCCGACGGACGCAGCCGCGGCGAAGGCCGCCACGACAGCACAGGCACCCTGCACGACAACGCCGGAAACTGTTACCTGCTCGCACCTACGGGTGCGATGCTGTCGATCGACCCCACCGGAACACACGTGGGCGAGCAGACCCCGATACCGGTGACGCGAGAAGCGCTCGACACCCTCGAGCGAATACTGCGCGGCCACTATTGGGAACAGACACCCGGCCCCGCCGACCGCCCGCAGGGTTGGCCGGTGTTCTTCGACGTCAGCTCCGGTCGGGTAGTGGGCCTGGGTGGCAGCGGTGGCTTCGCGGTGCGTGCCAGACATACCGTCGCCGACACCGTCGCCCGCGCACACGGTCGCACACCACCGGCCCAGGGTGTCGACCGATCCTGGACCACCACGCTCACCGACGACGTCGGGGACAACGACGCGGTGGTGGCGTTGCTGGGCGCGGTCGCGGGCAGCAGGCAGATCGCCGCCCGCCTGAGCATCGGCCACGCCACCGCCCTGGGCACGGTCACACCCCTGCCCAGTCGCCGGATCGCGCTGCTTGCCCCCAACCCGCAAGCCGCCCACACCCGGCTACGCCCGCACGGCGGCGACACACGAAAACGCGGCGGCGCCAGTGCCGAACCGGCGATCACCTACAGCAACCGCGCACCGCGATACCGCGGCCGCGAAGTGTACTGGCATCGCGGCCACTGGTCCGGCGACGGCGCCCAGGGATGGGAAGCGGCCGACCGAGCCCAACGCGCGATGCTGGCCGAATTCCTCGGCGAGGGCGGTGACGTCGAGGCCACCCTCGCCGCGGTGGGCAGCGACATCGCACCCCTGCCCATCGGCACCACATTCCTGGCCCGGATCGGATTCACCAACCTCACCGACGCCGAACTCGGCGCCGTGCTGTTCGCGCTGCAATTCCCCACCGAGACAGACAGTTACGACCAGCCCGCGTTCGCGATGAAACTCGGCGGCGGTCAACCCCTCGGACTCGGGTCGGCGCGGATCACCGTCCGCGCCCATGCGCTGTGCGCCGACCGCTACACCGACCTCACCACCGACGGGCTCTCCGAGATCGACACCAGCGCGGCCATAGAATCCCTCTACACCGCGCTCGGTTGGAGGGCCGCCGACGAACCCGACACCGACACTGACCCGCGCGCCGCCCCTTCCGATGCCGGCGCGTGGGTCCTCGTCGAGGAGACCGGCCGCGCCTGGCCTGCGCACGTCGCGGCGAGCCTGACCGCGGCTCGGTGGCGTAACCGGCCCGCCCCCGAGCACACCGCCCCCATGTCGGTGGCCCAGCATCGTTACAAACGCCCGATGCTCGAAGTGTTCGACCTCGCGCACCCCGACGACGAATCCCCCTCCCGGTCGGCGCCGGGAAAGTAGTCGGCCCACAGTGAATCCGCCTGTGCCCGTAACCGGGCGGCACGATCGGCACCGACCTGCGCGCGGGTCCCGGTCCGGCTGAGCCGTTCGGCGGCCGCGTCGATCAGCGCGCGGTCGACGCGGCGCTGATCGTCGGCGGCCGCCTCGGACGCGACCACGGCTTCAGCGTGCCAACGATGATAGAACTCGTCGAGCACGTACCCGCAGAATTCGTCGCTCGCCCCCGCCTCGGTCAGCGCCGACGCACGCGCCAGCGCGTCGGCCTCGAGTTCTGCGTAACCGGGTACCGGCGTACACGGCAGCGCCGGACTGCTCGCGGCGTCGAACCGCACTGCCCGGCTGTGGCGTGCGCGCCTCGGAATCCATCTCATCGTCGAACCTCCCGCAACTGGTGTGGGCGAAGATGCCCACACCCTCTCGGTCAGGGACAAACACCTAGCGGGGCATCGGATGCGGCGCCACCACCACCGGGGGCACCCCGTATCCGGCGCGTAGCTGCGGCAATTCGGGGTGGGCGCGTTGCAACGCCCGCCAGTAGTACGCGACGAGCTGTTCGATGTTCTCGACACAGCACCGGATCCGTAACTCACCCACCACGACCCGGTCCGCGCGGCGTTCGTCGAGCACCGCGATCTGCTCGGTCGCCGAGTCGACGCTGTGTTGCCACCGTGCACCAAGCGCGGCGCGGGCGCGGGCGGCACGCACCTCGGCAACCCGATCCACGGGTGAGCGACGGGCACTGTCAGGGTCCTCGTCGGTCAGCGCGCACAACGCACGCTCACGTATCTGCACCAACCGGGCACGTTCGGCGTCCAACGGCGCACAGGCCGCAGCGGTGCGTAACCGCTCGGACTCCACCATCGTCGCGCACGCAGCCCACAGCATGTGCAGATACGGCGTGACACCGGTATCGGGATCCGGATCGACCCCGCGCCGCCCGTCACGACGACCCGCCCACCCCGCCGAACAACGCCGCCACCAGCGCGGATGACTACCGATCATCGGCCGAATCACATCGTAGGGCTCGGCCACGGCCGACGGACTGACACCGATGGAACGAAATACGGGCATGAGCGGAACCTTTCGAGGGAAGCGACACCTCGAACATCAGGGACGAACCGCGTACGCCGGTCGCACCTCATACCGCCTATTCCAACATATGTGTTTCTGTTCCCCGCGAGGAAAATGGTTCGCCGACAACACTACCCGCTGCGACGGGTCAGCGCGGCACCGCTTCGCCGAAGAAATGACCGCAGCAACTGCCGGGTCCCCGAAACTCGCCCCCGCCGAACCTCACCGATGAACCCGACCCGGGCACAGCCCCGACCGGCACAAAATTCTGCGGTATACCAACTCGAACCCTCCCCCGAAGGTCCGACGGCGACCCGACTGAATGACCGCGAATCCGCAAATTTCCGCTGCAACCCCCCAAGACGTCGAGACGGCCACCCCCTGAAATCTCTGTGGCGCATCGCACCGGCCAGCCGTGCGGCCATCAGATATCGGCACACTCCGCACTCAACCTATCGAGACTACGAATTCACCCGCCGGAAACGCTGCGATGCAACAAGCCGCAGGTGACACGGTCATGTACGCCAACGTTCTGTTTCCTGGCGAGAAGCCCTACGGTGCAACGAAGACTTTGTACCTGCTGATTCTGTTCGCACTGGTTTCTGTTCCCTGCCGGGAAGCCCTGCGGTGCAACCATACGAAAGGCAAAGCAATGACTTCTCGCGAATACGGTTTCTGTTCCCTGCCGGGAAGCCCTGCGGTGCAACCCAGATGATTTCACGACGTATTTGTGGTGCATTCGGTTTCTGTTCCCTGCCGGGAAGCCCTGCGGTGCAACCTTACCAAAGGACAGACATTATGTCGAAAGACGTTTCTGTTCCCTGCCGGGAAGCCCTGCGGTGCAACCCTACCCCGAATTCATGCCTCCTGACCTGCGGTGACACAGCTCGTTTGCACGCACCCCCACGCTTCTGGTGCCCCACGCGATCGAACTATCGACTCCAGCTTCCTGACCTGCAAAGATGCTTGCACGCACCTCTCGAAATGGCGTGACCCTCGGGTGTGTCGCGAACATCGAGAGTTCCGGTGGCCGGCCTGTAGGTAACGCGTACATGCGATTGAACTGCTGTCGCTGGGATATAGACCCAGCGGGCGGGGTCGATGGGCCGCACGTGGCGCAGCGACCTCCGAATGTGCAGGTCGGAATCTCCACCGCTCGAAGGAACGCAATCGAGGTACTGGCGATCGCGATCGACCCACCGCGTCCCGGTCTGCGGTCATCGCCCGCGCGAACCGTAGGGTTTAGATGACGTAGAAGGCGCGCCGCTCTTCGAGTACCCGATTTCCGATGACGGTTCGCGAGGTGGCGAGCAGCGGGAGTTCGTAGATTCGGACTTGATCGGTGTCGGTATCGATGATGCCGCGGATGGCGTCGATGAGAGTTCGGCGCTGGGTGGCGGTGGTGAACTCGACCTCGAAAACGCTCAGTTGCACTCGGGGCCCGAATTCGGTGAGCAGTGCCGACAGCGCGGTGCGGCGGTTGTTGTCGCTGATGTCGTAGCAGACCAGTGCGCGCGCCATTGGTTCACCGCCAGGGCATCGGGTTGTAGTCCAGACCCGGAGTCACCAAGGCCCGGGCGAGCAGTTGGGCTTGTTCCTCAAGGCATTGCCGATAGTGCATGGGCTGTTTGCGAACGGGGTGAACGACGCGGGTGAGCATGCGACGTTCGAGTTCTTCGATAAGCGCTCGTTTGGTGGGTTGATCCATTCGGCAGCCAGCTCCGGTGAGGGTGAATCCTGTGGGAGTGACAGCGCCGAGCGCGATCAGGCGCAGCACCGCGGTATCGACGAGCAGTGCCCGGAACTCTTCCATCAGGTCCAGAGCGAGGCTGGGGCGGCGACGGTGAGCGGTGTGTAGGAATCCGCGGGTCGGGTCGAGCCCAGCCAGTTCCACCGCGCGGCGGGCTTCCGCGGCCAGGACGGTGTAACCGTAGGAAAGCATGGCGTTGACGGGGTCTCGCGGCGGGCGACGTCTGCGGCCGGTGAACTTCCATTCCGGGCCGAGTAGTTGCCCCAAGGCGTGGAAGTAGACACGTGAGGCGGCGCCCTCGATGCCGAGCAGTCCGGCGATGGTGGTCGCGGCGGCGCTGTGTGCGCGCAGCCGATGCAAGCGGGCGGCCGCGTCGGGGTCGATCCGCTCACGCCGTGCCTTGGTGCGTGTGAGCAGAACACGGGAGTTCGCGATTTTGCCCCGCACGATCGCCGCTGCCAGCTCGTGTCGGCGGGCCGGGTCGGTTTCGGCGGCGTACTGCGCACGCTGTACATCGTGGCGGCCGGTATCGGTGGACAGGAATATCGAATGTTCGTGGTACGGGTCGACAATTACGACGCCGACACCCGAACGTGCGGCCAATCCCAGCGCTGCGGAGGTGAGCAGTACACGATCACCGCAGACGATCATCCTGGTCCGCGCTGCCGGATGCTTGAAGTTGACCCCGCCGCCGGTGATCACGAATTTGTTGCCCGACGCCCGCAAAGCGGCGCCGCGTCGGGTCACATGCAACGTCGCTCGTCCCGGATCAGCCAACGGGGCCACAGTGCGAGCGCTCGCGCGCACTACACGCCCCAAATATTCGACACCTTCCCGAGCATCGACGATGTGGGTCTTGTCCGCGGACAACTTCAGCCCGAAACGCTGTGCCGCGCTGCGCAGAACACTCAACTGACGTCGCGCCTCGGTGCGCGAACCCGTAGCTACGGCGAGATCATCGACGTAGCGGATGATGCTGATACCCGCGTCCCAGCCAGCGCGGTCGAACTGGTCGAGATACAGGTTCACCAGCAACGGCGACAGCGGCGAACCCTGAGCCACGCCCCTCCCCGGTACCGGCCCGACCCGACGTCGCGCAGCGCGGCACACCAACTCCAATACGTCGTCCTCGCCGACGACGCGAGCCAACTCGGCCAGACATTCCGCCACCGGAATCGTGGAGAAGCAGTCGGCGAAGTCCGTGCGGATCACCCACCGGTCACCGTCGGCGACCCGATCCCGAAGCGCTCCCACCGCATCATCCACACCGAGACCCGGACGAAATCCGTAACTGTCCGGCTGTAGATACGGATCGATCCGATGAGTCAGAACCGCAGAAATCGCACGCTCAGCGACCCGATCGACCAACGGCGGGATATGCAGCACCCGTTCACTGCCATCACTTTTCGGAATGGTCGCCACACGCAACGGCCCAGGAACCCACGAGCGGTCACGCAGCACAGTCGAGATACCACGCAGATTCTCCAGCAGATTCGCGGTGAACGCCGCCACCTCCTCCCGCGGAACCGGTTCGTCAGGAAGCCGATTCCGCGACACCTCCCACGCAGCGAGCACATTCGCATCAGCAGTGACGGCAGCCAACAGCGCGTTACCCATTTCACCCACCTCGAAGTTCGATTACCTGTCACCTCCAACAATCAGGGACAGGGGCCCGAACCAAACTCCGAGGTGCACATCATCGGCATCCGCGTCAAACAAACGAGTAACTCGCGTAACAACCGTCGTTTCCGTTCCCTTTCAGGAGGCGACGAGCGTCAACGAAGGAGCATACCTTGCACGGCTACAGCGTTTCTGTTCCCTTTCGGGAGGCGACGCGCGTCAACAAGGAGAACCACTGATGGCAAGCACCGTCTAGTTTCTGTTCCCTTTCGGGAGGCGACGCGCGTCAACGGAGGTGATTATATGACGACCACACTCTCGACTATTGTTTCTGTTCCCTTTCGGGAGGCGACGCGCGTCAACCCTACCCCGAATTTGCCCCTGTTGACCTGCGATGATGTGGGTGGTTTACACGCACCTCGCGCGTTTTGAGTGGTACGCGCACGAGCTCTCGATCGCAGCGCTGTGACCTGCAGAAACGAGTGCACGCACCTCGGAAGGCTGGTATCTCGGGCGTGTCGCGCGCTGGGGCTGCCGGTAGCGAGGACCTCGGCTGGGGATCGCGGCGAGGGGTTCGGTGAGCGGGCTTGTACACGTGTGATCGGCCCGTTGGCTGTGTCCACGCGAATGATTGTCGTCGCGTTCCGCATCAGAAGACCCGCAACAGGGAGGTGACGACATCGAAAACAGTCCAGTTGGGGGGCCGATTCGCTATCTGTCTGTGCTCCCGGGCCTGCTGACAGGCCTCGGTGCGGAGTTGTCGAGATCGGCGACCACGAAAACCACACTCCAGCAGGCGGTGTCAGGTTTCGCGACCGGACCGGACCCAGGTTTGCGATCGGAGCAAGGTGGGGGCTGGGCTGCGGAGATCACTGCTGGCTCGGCGATGTCGTGGTGGGTGAGGATTATCCGTGCGTGGTGTTGGCTGGATTGTTCGGTGCCTGCCCGGGGTCGGTGGCGGTCTCCGGTCGGCTACTCGCTGGTCGGTGCGGGGTCCGGCATCTGGCGCTGACTCGTTGGCGGTAGGTTTTCGCCTGTAATGGCGCGGATTCGGCGCTGCGGTCACCGAGCGCTGACTCGGGTCCGACTACCTCGATCGACTTCAGTTGCGGGGGTCCATCGGGGGGCGGGCACCTGGGTAGGTGCTGCGGGAGGCGGGCGCCCGCGGGCCAGATCTGGTATCCGCCGCGACTCGACCTGCCGCCCGACGCCATCGGTCTGGTCGATGGGTACTCGTTTCGCGGCTCGGGCGAGGGTGTTGCGGTCGTGCGCGGACCCTTGCTTCCCGAATGGTGTCTGATGTGGCCCGGTGCGCATGAGCGCAACGGGCCACATCACGGTGAGACTTATTTCTGTTGTTTGGTTTCCGAGGTTCGACGTCGTGACTCGGCGTCGAGAGATTTGCGACGTTGCTCCTCTCGGCGGCGGCGGATCTTCTCCTGTTCCTCGACGTACTTGTCCGCGTGCCGGATTTCGCTGGTCTGCGGCGTGGACGGTGGCTGGTCGATCGGCATGACCGGTTCCTTCCAGAGTGGGTGTTCCTACACCGCTTCTCTCAGGGACAGCCGAACCTGCCGAACCGTGCGACCACCCTCGCGGTTCGGCTATATCGGTTCGGTGGTTGCTATGGATACGCCGAGATGTTCACCGACGGCGGTGCTGTCGAACAGGAGTCGGTCGTGCTCGGCCGACCAGAGTCCTGGTGGTAGCCATCTTTCGGTGTGCTGCCAGCGCTCCCACACCGGATCGGGTTGCGTTTCGGTGTGCTGCGGCAGGGTGGTGGCTTGGACCGCGTGGTGATGGGAGGTGTCGCCGCGCACGTTGTGCAGGAGCAGCAGGGGCCGGTGCAGGTCCCCGACCAGCGCTGTCACGTCCGCGGAGCGGGAGAGCACGTCGAAGCGGAAGTCCCGCACGGTTCGTTTGCGATTGCTTGCCGATTTCGCGTCCCCCGCGCAGGTCAACGCGACCGCGCGACGCAGGTCCAGGATGTGTATCGAGCAGCATCCGCGGTCGCCGGTGACGATCAACTCGGCGGTGACCGTCGACAGCTGGGGTGAGCTCGGGCGCCACAGTCGAGCATCGGGCAGCAGCCTCGCGAGCGTCGCGGCGAACCGCACGGATCCGAGGTCGTGCACGGGCTCGTATCTCGGGGCGAGTACGGCGTCCCAGTCCGGCGTGTGCGCGGCCGTGTGCGCGCCGTCGAGATCGTGGCGGCGCCCGTCCAATCCGATGTGCAGGATCGGGATGCCGCGCTCGTACGCCAGTCGTGTCAGCGCGGCGGCGACGCCCTTGGGCCCCGGGGTGATGACCACCGCGTCGGCGTTGGCGCCCTGGATCCGTTCGTAGACCTCGGCCTCACCGAATCCGCCGATCTCGACGAACCGTCCCGACGTGGGCTGCCAGCGCCGGAATCTCGCCTTGGCTCCCTCGCGCTGTCTGTCATCGGCGGCGACGATCCCGGTGACCGCGCCGGCGTGCCGGTCCGTGATGGCCCCACCTTCGGTGATCCGCGCGGTTCGCCCGACGCGGATCGCGGCGTGCACGGCCAGGGGTGTGCCGAGGGCGGGAATCACCACTCCGAGGTCGCGTCCGGTGCAATCGCCCTCAATGGTTGTTCCCGAACCTGCTGGTGGGAACAGCCAGTGGCGTAGCCCGTCAGGGAGTTCGCCGGGCCCGTCGGAGTTCAGCTGCCATGTCGGGATCTTGCCGATCCAGGCGGTGTGGGTCTCGAGGTGGCGGGCCGTCGCGGCGACCTCTTCCCATTCCACCACCGTCGTGTTCTGCGATCCGATCCGCCCGCGCGGGGCGGCGACGGCCGCGGTCGTGGCCGAACCGAACACCATGCGGGCAAAGGCGACCCGTTGTCCCACTACGGCGCGGGCCGCGAACGCACTGCTCTTGACCTCGATCTCGAGGATGCGATGCCCGTGTCGCACCACCACATCGAAGTCGGCGGCCGTGGTCGAACCCGACACCGTCGGACTCACCGCCAACGCCACCTCGATATCGGCGTCACCGCACAATTGTGGCAGGGCGCGTGAACAACTGGCCCATACCGCGATCTCTCGCGGTCGGCCCTCGCCTTTGAGTTTGGACGGGAGTTGTAGTTCGCTCGGAAGCGTTCGTACCATCGCCTCGAGCTCGGGTTTCGGTAGGGACGCTTTCTTGCTGTTCGCGTCTGCCCACCGCCACCACTCTTCGGCCCGGACCGTGGTCGGCGCGAAACCGGTGTAGTCGGAACTGATCTCAACCGGAGGGGCAACCCGTTAGCCTGTCGCCTCCAACAATCAGGGACAGGGGCCCGAACCAAACTACGAGGTACACATCATCGGCATCCTCGTCAAACAGATGACATGAGTAACTCGCGTAAACCCGTCGTTTCTACCCACTTTCAGGAGCCAATGGCCGCCAACCACAAAGAAAAAGGCAGGCCCATGTGGCGCCTCCCGTTTCTCTTTCGGGAGGCAACGCGCGTCAACCCTACCCCGAATTTGCCCCTGTTGACCTGCGATGATGTGGGCGGTTCACACGCACCTCGCCCATTTTGAGTGGTACGCGTGCGAACTCTCGACCGTAGCGCTGTGACCTGTGGAAACGAGTGCACGCACCCCAGGAGGCTGGTATCTCGGGCGTGTCGCGGGTGGGGGGCTGCCGGTAGCGAGGACCGCGGAGGCTCGCGGCGAGGTGTTCGGTGAGGGGGTTTGTACATGTGCGATCGGTCCGTTGGCTGTGTCCACGCGAATGATTGTCGTCGCGTTCCGCAATAGATCCGCTTCGATCGTGTTTCGCCTTCCAGGGGTGTTTCAAGGGTTTCGGGCACTCCGGTGTCCCGGCGGGTATCGCGGTCGTGCGCGAGCCATACTTCCGAATGGTGCGTTATGTGGCCCGGAGCGCATGAGCGCGTCGGGCCACACCACGGTGAGATCACTTCTGCTGTTTGGTTTCCGAGGTTCGGCGCCGTGACTCTGCGTCGAGTGATTTGCGGCGTCGCTCCTCTCGGCGGCGGCGGATCTTCTCCTGTTCCTTGACGTACTTGTCCGCGTGCCGGATCTCGCTGGTCTGCGGCGTGGACGGTGGCTGGTCGATCGGCATGACCGGTTCCTTCCCGAGTGAGTGGTTCCTACACCACTTCTCTCAGGGACAGCCGAAGCCTGACCTGTCGCGCGAGCATCGCGCGGGGCCGGTTATTTCGGTTCGGTGGTCGGTGTGGACACGCCGAGATGTTCACCGATAGCGGCGCTGTCGAACAGCAACCGATCGTGTTCGACCGACCAGAGTCCGGGTGGCAGCCATCGTTCGGTGCGTTGCCAGCGCTCCCACACCGGATCGGGTTGGCCTGCGGTTTGGTGAGCCAGGGCGGTGGCCTGGACCGCAGTGTGATGGGAGTCGTCGCCACTCACGTTGTACAGGAACAGCAGCGGCCGGTGCAGATCCCCGACCAACGCTGCTACGTCCGCAGAGCGTGAGAGCACATCGAGGCGGAAGTTCCGCACGGCTGTCTTGCGTTGGCCGCTTGCCATTTTCGTGCCTCCCGCGAGCGATGTTGCCACCGCGTGGCGCAGGTCCAGGGCGTGTATCGAGCAGCATCCGCGGTCGCCGGTGATGATCAGTTCGGCGGTGACCGTCGAGGACTGTGATGAGGCAGGTTGCCACATTCGAGTACCGGGAAGCAGGGTCGAGAGCATCCGGGCGAACCGCGGGGATGCGAGGTCGTGCACGGGTTCGTATCGGGGGGCGAGTACGGCGTCCCAGTCGGGGGTGTGCGCGGGAGTGCGCGCGCCGTCCAGGTCGTGGCGGCGCCCGTCCAATCCGATGTGCAGGATCGGGATGTCGTGCTCGTAGGACAGTCGTGTGAGCGCGGCCGCGATCCCTTTGGGGCCGGGAGTGATGACCACCGCGTCGGCGTTGCCGCCCTTGATCCGTTCGTAGACCTGGGCCTCACCGAATCCGCTGATCTCGACGAACCGGGCGGGGGCGGGCTGCCATCGCCGGAATCTCGCTCTGGCTCCGTCGCGATCTCTGTCGTCGGCGGCGACGAGCCCGGTGACCGGGCCGGTCTGGTGGCCTGTGGTCGCCGCGCTTTCGGCGACAGGCGTTGCTTGTCCGGCGCGGATCGCGGCGTGCACGGCCAGTGGTGTGCCGAGGGCTGGTATCACCACTCCGAGTTGACGTCCGGTGCAATCGTCCGCACGGTTTGTTGTCGCGGCGGCGGGTGGGAACAGCCAGTGGCGCAGCCCGTCGTGTAGTTCGCCGGGGCCGTCGGAGTTCAGCTGCCATGCCGGGACCTTGCCTATCCAGGCGGTGTGCGTCTCGAGGTGGCGGGCGGTCGCTGATACCTCGTCCCATTCCACGACTGTCGTGTTCTCGGAATCGATGTGGCCTCGCGGAGCGGCGACGGCCGCGGTCGTGGCCGAGCCGAAGACCATGCGGGCGTAGGCGACCCGCTGTCCCAGCACGGTGCGGGCCGCGAAGGCACTGCTCTTGACTTCGATCTCGAGGACGCGGTGCCCGTGTCGCACCACCACATCGAAGTCGGCGGCCGTGGCCGAACCCGATATTCTCGGGTTCACCGCGAACGCCACCTCGATATCGGCGTCACCGCACAACTCCTGCAGAATGCGTGAACAGCTGACCCACACCGCGATCTCTCGCGGCTTGCCATCCCCTTGGCGTGTGGCCGGGGGATGTAGTTCCTCGGGCAGTGCCCGCACCATCGCCTCGCGCTGGGCGGCCTCCGGGAGGCCGGATTTGCGGCTGATCGCGTCGGCCCACCGCCACCAGTCCTCGGCTCGGACCGTTGCCGGCGCGAAACCGGCGTAGCCGGGGGTGATCTCGTATCCGTGGAGGCGGGCGATGCGCGCGAGGGTCAACCCGGTGGAGCGGACGTCGAGGGTGCCCGCGCCGATCTCGGTCGATCCGGTGACGAGTGTGCCGGTCGTGTCGTCGACCACCGAACGCCATCGCTGTCCACCCCCGTCGTGGCGCTCGAGGTGGGTTCGCACGGCCGAGACCGCCATGATCTTGTTGCCGCCGCTGTAGTCGAGCAGATACGGCCCCGGTGTCCGATCCGCGATCGCCCGCAACGCTTGCAGGGTGGGTGGGAATTCGTCGGCGGCCCCGCAACACTGGACCCGGATGTCGAGTTCGGGTCGTAGCTCGGTGAGCAGGTCACGAATACGTTCGGCCTCGCCCTGCGTGGTGGTGCTGGGCACGAGTGTCACCTGGGTGGGTTCGCGGGTGAGCACGGCCAGCACCACCGGTACCGGGTTCAAACCCACCGTGGCGATCATGGCGGTCGGCGTCGGCACGCATTTCCCCTCTCCGCAGCGAGCTCGCAGGATATCCGACGCCGGATCCGCTTCCTGACTGTTCAGGCGACCAGGTCGATCAACGCGTCGATACGGAAGTCGATCGCGCGACGGCCCGCGGTGTCGATCACCCGGCCGCCGGGCAGTCGATATCCGTCGTCGCGGATCTCGAGCAGCAGTGTCAGTTCGTCGGTCCCGCTGCCGAACACGGCACTGTGCACGGCCCCGGCCGCCGTGGCCTCGTGGCCGGTGCTCTCACGCATCCGTTCCACACTGTCGGCCATGATCCCTGCCGCGTCACCGATCAGCGCGTCGAACAGTTCCAGTGCCGCGGCCCCTCCCCGCCGCCACAGCCCGCGGCGTCGCATCCGTGCCACCTCCCGCGACAGCGCCGGCGTGTCGATGCCGAGCAGGACCGGGGCGTCGTTGCCGGAGATCGCGCTGCGATAGGCGGCGGCGGTGGTGTCGCGCAGGTAGGACACCGCGACGGCGTCCTCGGCGATCCCGAGCACGATCGTCGCGGCGCAGCGGTCCCCGAAAGCGACGACACCCCGCACGAGCAAGGTCATCGCCGCCACCTGCACCGGGCTGAGCAACGCGACGCCCTCACCGTCGGTCAAAGCAGCGAATTTACGTTCCGGGCGGGAGGTGTATCCGGTACCGGCCAGTGCGTAGCGGCCGTAATCGCGGGTGGCCCAGTGCACAACGGTCACGACCTCGGTGCGCAAGGTGCCGCGGTGGGATTGCGGGCCCGTCAGGTACTCGCCTACCGCCCGGCGTACCCGTTTGGGGACGGTGCGGGCCGGTTCGGGATGCGCGCGGCAGCTCGCCGCCCGCACCAGCAACGCCAGGCAGCGCTCGAACTGCGTCTCCGTGGCCGGGTCGTCGCGATCGACACGGCGGAGTTTGCGGGCCACCAGCATCGCGATGTCGGCGAAGTCCGCGCGTACCGCGTCGCAGGCGCAGAAAGGTATCGCCTCGGTACGCGAGCACGGCAGATCGAAGGAGAAGTCGGAGTGGTCGGACACCGAACGAGACATGGCATCTCATTTCGTTGTTCGGCACTGCTGGTCAGCGCCGATGGCGCCACCTGTCCGACTTCTATGCAGTTGTGCGAGCCGCCACCTGCGACTCGCACACCATCATGAGCAACCCCGCCCGATCCGTCAAGCACCCCTCACGTGGACGACACCGCGAATCCGGCTGCGCGCCCCCGCAACCCGGCGTCATCGACCGCTGTCCCTGATGAACACGGCAAGCATCCACCCCCGGGCAGGAGAAGGTCATGAACCCCAGCAAACCCGCGCTCGCGCGACCGAGCGAACTGCCACCGGACCACGGCGAACACACCGCCAACGCGGTACTCACCGGCACCGAGCACCGCGGTTTACGGCGGCTGCTCGCATTACCGCTGGCGGGGGTGTGCGCCCTGGAAGCCGCCTGGATGACCGTGTGTCTGATCGCGGCGTTTCTCGAGGTGCCGTTGATCGAATCGGCGATCGCGGTGATCATGCCGAATGCCGGAGACCTCCAGATCCGGATCGGGTCCATCGCCTACCTGCTCGTCTACACGGTGCTGTGGCACGTCGTCGGCACCCGCCTGGCACACGCTCGCACCTACCGCCACACCATCAGCAGCGTCGGTCGCGGCACCCGACTCAACCCCGCCTTCGGCGTCCTGGGTGTCGTGCTCGTGGTGATGCTGCTGGGCACCCTGGTCGCCGTGGCGTGGCGGCGAGCCACCGCCCTGGCCGACACCGCCGCCCGCGCCGCGCTCAACCGGGCCACCGCCGAGACCCTGACCGCGCTCACCGGTGAACAAGCCCGCGAAATAGGCGATTCCGCGCGCGCGGCCGCGCTGTGGCCGGACTGGTGGTTCACCGTGTCGGTGATGGGGATGCTCGCCGCCCTCGCGGTGTGGATCGGTCACAGCGCCGTGGCCCGCCACGAAGCGATCGCCCTGCATCTGGCCCGCCGCCACGCCGACCGCGCCACCGACACCGCCGCATCACTGGCCGCCGACCACGCCGACGCCCGGCGGCGCTACGACACCCAGGCCGCCACCGCCCACGACCGGGGCCTGCGCGCCGAGCGCGTGCACGCCGCCCTCAACGACCGATTCGCCCGGGCACGACAGGTCGTGCGCCACCACCTGGCCCGCGCTCACGCACGCCCCGACGCCACCACCGAACTCCTTCCCCGCCACAACGATATGCCCCCGACATGAACGCCGAGCACACGAAGACACCCGCCCACGCACAGTCAGGAACTCCGATGACACAACGCATTTCGCATGCCCTCCGACTCGCGGTCGCCGTACTGCTCGGTCTGTCCGCTCTTCTCGGATGCGGCTCCCCCGCGCCCTCCCACAATCCGGTGACGTGCCCGATCGACAGCGGTTCACTCGCGCTGGCCGCCGCCGGACGCGCCAACTCGGCCACGCCCCGTCTCGACGGGGATTTGCGCACTGTGATCGCACACGCCCTCGGCGCGGGTGCGGGCCTGCACCTGATCCGTGTCGACGGCGCACCCGAAACGATGTGGCGGCGAGCATCCTTGGATCTCGCCGGTAACAGCGCCGCCCGCGAACAGCAGGTCGAGCAGACACTCGGCGACCTCACCGGCGCGCTGACCCGCGCCCGCGCCGTCACCACCCAAGCCGACGATCTCACCGCGCTCGCCGTCGCCGCCCGCGCCGCCCGCGGCGACTCCCGGCACGGCAGCCCCGTGGTGATCCTCGCCGATTCCGGTCTGCAAACCTCCCCGCCCCTGGATTTCCGGCAGCCCGGGGTCCTGTCGGCCGAACCCGCCGAGATCGCCAACTACCTGCAACGCACCGGGCAGTTGCCCGACCTGTCCGGTGTCACCGTGCTCTTCGCCGGACTCGGCGCCACCACCACACCCCAGACACCGCTCACCGACACCCAGATCAACCGCCTCACCACCACCTACACCGCGATCGCCACCGCCGCGGGAGCGACCTGTGTCGCCGTCCTGGCCACCACACCCGACACCCGGCCCCGCACCGACGTCCCCGAAGTCGACCAGGTCCCGGTACCTCCACCGGTCACCTTCACCACCAGCGACCCGCTGATACTCGGTAACGACGTCATCGGATTCGCCCCCGACACCGCCCAATTCCTCGACCCCGCCGCAGCCACGACCGCGCTCGCCCCCGTCCTCGCGCACCTGCGCACCCATCCCCACTCCACCGTCACCGTCACCGGCACCTGCTCGAGCGGCGTGCTGGGCCACTACCCCGACCGCATCGCCCTGTCCCTGGCACGGGCCCGAGCCGTCGCCGGACTCCTCACCGACGCCGGGATCAGCCCCGACCGGATCATCACCCACGGCGCGGGCACCGACTTCCCCGACTTCGTCCCCGACCTCGCCCCCGACGGAACACTGCTGCCCGGCCCCGCCGCCCACAACCGATCCGTCCGACTGACCATCACCACCTGACCGGAGACCACCCATGGCCCACCTCGTCAACTGCACACCACATCCCGTACTCCTGCACACCACCACCGGCGGCCCTGTCCTGCTTCCCGCCGCCGACCCGCCCGCCCGAGTCACCGACCACCCCACCACCGGATATCCACCGCTACCACTACCGATCCCGGTACACGACCGCGTCCTCGGCGACACCGTCGACAACCTGCCCCCACCACACCCCGACGTCTACTACATCGTTTCCCGCGCGGTCGCCACCACCTGCGGTGACCGCACCGACCTGCTCGTACCCGGCCCACTGCACCCACTACCACCCACCAACGCACCCGGCGCCACGATCCTGATCCGCTACCACCACAGCACCCCGTACCCACACACCTAGAGTCGGTCAAATGCGCACCTGGACCTTCGATCTCACCTACCGACGCGGACAACTCACCGGAAACCGCATGCGCCCACCCCGCGGCACCCAGATCCGGGAAATGGGACTCGAACTACTCGGCGAGCACGCCACCCACAACACCAGCCACGACAACGACCTCAAACCCCGCGCACTCTGGTTCGATCCCCCCGGACCGCACACCCCCGGCACCCTCCAACTCACCTGGCTGTCCGACCACTGGCCACCACCACGCACCCCACCAGCCACCGGCCGACTCAACTGGGGCCAAGGCACCAGCATCATCGAATTCGCCTCCCGCGCAACCCCAACCACCATCACCGCCATTGCCCTGCACCACCACTTCACCCACCACACCGACACCGAAACCTGGACAACCGCGCGCCTGCGCACCCGATCCGGAGTCCTGTTCAAACGCGACCACACCCACTACCTCACCGCCACACACCTCCTCGACGCCATCACCAACCGCTGGACACTACTCACCACCTGGACACCACCCGGTCTCGCCGAAACCCCCACCCCCCTCACCATCCCCCCCGACACCCTCGACCAACTCCGCGACAGCGTCACCCTGCACACAGTCCGCCACTGCGCCCCCGCCACCGCCCACCAGATCGCGACCCGACTCACCCACACCACCGCCGCCGTCATCCAACAAACACCCCTCGAATTCGACATCGACCTCCGATGCCACCACCACCACCCCGACACCCTCGCCTGGTTCCGCACCCTGTGCACCTTCACCGAAATCGCTTCCCTCGGCCGCTACACCCCCACCGGACTCGGATCCATCACCACCACCCCACAACCCTGACCCCGCCCCCACTCCACCTCTTCCCAAAAACCGCGCAGACAAAGCCCGCCACGAGCCCAGAAAGTTCCGCAGCAAACCAGCCATGACAAAGACCCGGCAAAACGGGGTCGCCGTAGTATCGGCGGAAAATACAACACATATGCTGGTCAAGGTGCATTTTCTACTACTCGATCAGCCTCTGGCACACCGAAGTAGGAGGAGCCGCAACCAGGGCTACCACCCCGCCGTTAGCTGCGGGACCTCAAATCCGCCCGAAATTCGGGGAGTTCTACGGGAACCCCGAACGGCGAGACCGCCGAGTCGGTCTGGACGCGTTTCCTGACGTCGCTCACCTGCGCCGTTCGTTGCTGGTCGACATCGGTCTCGCCTTGGCTCGAACCGTTCCGGCGACTGGCCACCTCGTTGCTGTTCCAGTCGGCGGCCTGCTCTATCACTGAGCGCCACCGCCTCGGTCGCCACGCCGGACACCGACCCGGCACTGCTGCACCGTGAACCGGCCGCGCGGGCACGCGACACTTCGCATGAGACGAGGCGGGCAACCGAGCAGGCTCGCTACAGACCGGGACGACTCCCGCGGGCCCCCGATCGGCCATTCTCGTCGTGGTCGCCGATCACCGGGTAGCAGCATCTTCTCCGTGCGAGGGTCGGCGCGCAGACCGAGCACGAATTCCTCTCGGCCCGAATGTGTTGGCGGGCGGACCTCATAGTTCGCGATCGAACCAGATCTGGTCCCGTAGCGGGATTCCGTCGATGACGGTCGGTTCGGGGTATCCGGTGTCCGGGCCGAAGGCGTCGCGTATGACATGGCTCATGCGGAAGCCACAGCGTTGGTAGAACCGCAGATTGCCGATGTCCGCAGTGGCCGTGGCGAGTTCGATCCGGCGTGCGCCGGCTCGGCGTGCCTGCTGTATCGCCCGCTCGAGAAGGCGTGTGCCGATGCCGTTTCCGCGCTGATGCTCGGCGACCGCGGTATTGAGGACTTCCCAGCGTGATCCGTCCGGATCCGCTACTGCTTGGAGGTGGCCGACGATCTCACCGTCGGTTGCGACCGCTACCCATACCTGGCCGTGATCGATGTAGTCGCGCAGTCTCGCTTCGGAGTCCTCGGCCTGCCGGAACAACCATTCGATTTCCCGGCGTGGGCCGGTGAACAGATCGATTCGCACTGTCTTCTCATTCCTGTCTCATCGGGGCCAGGTCGGCGGGGGTGGCGGCACGCACGGCAGGAACTGAATCGTTCATCTGCGTAGTACATTCGATCGCGCCCGGACCGGACAATCGAATCATCCCCGCGAGTACCTGGCCGACCTCGTCGGCCTGCTCGTAGGTGACCGCGGACGCCGAGTCGCTGGACCTCACCGGTGTGCTGTCGGTACTGGCCGAGTGGCGGGTGGTCGCCGACCTCACCCAGCGCCAGGGCACCGCCGCCCACGAGCGGATGCTCGCGGTGGTGGCCGACCTGGAACAGGGCCGCCCGGTGCCGACCACCGGCGCCGCCGAGGTCCGCGCCATGATCGCCGCCCCGCTCGCCCAGTAGCCGCTTGTACTGCCGAGCATCTTGCGGATCAGCTCGACCTGGGCACGTACCGCGGTGTTGCCGACCTTGGCCGCCGCGGTCACCAGCGTGGCGGCCTGGTAACCCAACGATGTCTCCACCGTGCTCGGGGCCTGGCAGACAGCGGTCACGGAATTGACGATGTCCATCGACGGCAGCGATGACGGCAACGGGCTGAGCACCGCACGGGCATCGGTCGGCGCCCGCTGGAACGGCACCGCCAAGGACGCTGCGGTCGAATACCTCGACCTGCTGCTGGAATTGACGCCCACCAGCAAACCGCCGCGCAACTCGGAGCGCCCGGCGCGTTCTCCCGGGTCATCTTCCGAACCCGCAACCTCGAGGTCAAAGTCACCGCCGCCGGCGACAGCCTCGCCCCCCGGCACCCGATGTGTACAAGCACGCGGAGAAAACAGCGCTCAGCGTCGCCACAGCGGTAGAAGCCCACATCGACGACCTCATGCCCTGGCCCGAATAGAGCCTCCGAACAGCACCCCTCGTCCCGACCGCTCAGCGGGACGTTTCGCCTTGCGAAAAATACCTGGACACGATCTGGGCCATGCCGATGACTTTCGGGTGAATCTATCGTCGATACCTCTGGGCGTACCGACCGATAGGAGTCCAGGTATGACGAGACCGTTTGGGTTGGGCACGACCTCGGTGCGGGCGAACGGTGTGGATCTGGGCATCGAGAGCTTCGGCGACGACGATGATCGGCTGATCCTGCTGGTCGGTGGCACCACAATGTTGTCCTGGCCCGACGCGCTGTGCGAGCGGCTCGCCTCGGACGGACGGTGCGTGGTCCGCTACGACCTGCGTGACTCCGGCGAGTCGACGACCCTCGACCCGGAGAATCCGGCCTACGACCTACGTGATCTCGTCGCCGACGCGGCCGCGCTGGTCGAGGTTCTCGGTGCCGGAACCGCCCATCTCGGTGGAATCGGCGTCGGCGGGATGGTCGCTCAGATCGCCGCGCTGGACCACCCGGACATCTTCTCCGCACTGACCCTGGTCGGCACCCGGCCGGTGGCGCCGGGCCCGGTCGACGAGGACCTACCCGACCACGACCTCGCAATCATGGGCGCGCTGTTCTCCCGCTCACGGCCGGACTGGACCGACCGAGACGCTGTTGCGGCGTTCGCCGCCTCGGGGGCCCTGCCGATGGGCAACGATCCGGAGGACGCGCGGGCGACCGCGGCCCGGATCTGGGACCGGACACCGTCGAGCGATCCCGCGGTACACCAGGCGAACCAACTCGGGATGGTGTTCTCTCGGATCGACTGCGCCCCGCGCTGGCGGGATCGGCTCGGTGAGCTCGACATACCCACGCTCGTGGTGCACGGCCGCGCTGACCCCTTCTTCCCGGTCGGCAACGGCGAGGTCCTCGCCGCCGAAATCCCCGGGGCACGACTGCTCGTCCTCGACGACATGGGTACCGCTCTGCCCCAGACCGCGGCCGACCAGGTCGCTGCCGCCATGCTCGCCCTGTCACCGCTCGAACGCTGACGGTGTGACCTGCAGAGCTATCTTGCGGTGTTCTCGCAGGGATTCTTGGTGTATATGACTGTCAATTGGACGCTATCCGGTGAGGCGAAGTTCGGTGGTCAGGACTGCGGCTCGATTCTCGATCTCGACCGCTTCGGCATTGAAGTCGAAGTACGCGTGCAGGGTCGCTGTCACCAGGTCGCCGGAAACGGGCCCGAATTCGATGCGTGTCACCTCTACCGGGCAGTGCCCGCCGCCGATGTAGACGCTGGCATCGATGAATCCGTCCTCAGGATTGACCGGGAAGGTGAATGTCTGCTGGTCCAAGCCCTGCAGGGTGGACCCTCGTAGCTCGATGAAGTCGAGCCGTACTGCGGTATCGATGATCTCCGGACCCTCCGATCCCAGCTGGAACGTGAGTGGGTCGTATATATCGGCGGCCGAGAAGGTCGCCAGCGGAACGGCAACGCTCCAGGTCTCTGCTTGCGGATCGTTCGGATCCGCGTGCCAGTATCGGATCGTTCCCTGCTGTGGCATGAGGAAGTCGTCGGAGAAGGTCAACACAGATCGACACCCTGTCATGTCCTCAATGCACTCGCCGAGGAGGTAGCGGCGTGACGAACGCGACGTCATGTCTCACCAACGATCGTTGGTGAGACGCCTGCCGTGCCTTCCCCGGATCTCCCGTAGCGGCGCGCGAGACACTGTTGTTTCACAGAAACAACCTTTATAGTTGTTTCATGGAAGCAAACATTACGGAGGTTGCGCGGCTGGCCCGTACTGTCACCCGCTTCGCCGAAGCGATGCGGCAGGGTACCTCGCGCGCGTTCGACCCGGTGCGAGTCGGCGTACTGCAGGCGGCGGTGGAGTCGGGTCCGTTGCGGGCGGGCGATATCGCCGAGCGCGTGGACGCGTTGCCCTCGTCCATCACCCGACACGTCCAGGCACTCGCCGAGTCCGAGCTGGTGAAGACCCTGCCCGACCCGAACGACCGCCGCGCGGTACTGATCGAGGCGACCGAGGCAGGCCGTGCCGAACTCGCCCAATTCATCGAAACCGGCGATCAAGTGTTCGCCGCGGTGATCGCCGACTGGTCCGAACGCGACATCGTCACCCTGACCGAGCTTCTCGACCGGATGATCGAGAACTGGTCGGCGGTGGGTGCCACACAACAGCAGAAAGCGCACAAGCGCGGTCCGGGACGATTCGGCTGGAGCCGAATCTGACACACGAAAGAAGTGTCATGGCAACGAACCAACCCTTGCATGTGATCGTCGCGGGCGGCGGAATCGGCGGGCTCGCACTCGCCAACGGATTACACCGCGCCGGCGTCAGCGTCTCGGTACACGAACGCGAGGTAGAACGCACCGACCGCCTGCAAGGCTTCCGCATCCATATCGACCCGCACGGCAGCACCGCACTCGCCGAGCTGCTCTCACCACGGCTGTACTCGTTCTTCGCCGCCTGCGCGGGAAAGGGCGGCAACGGATTCGGCTTCATCACCGATCAGATGAAGCAAATCCTGCAATTCGACCCGCGAGAGCAGCCGTTCGATCCAGCCGGCGGTGGCCACTACGGCATCAGCCGCATCACCCTGCGCCGGATCCTGCTCGCCGAACTCCACGACACCGTGCGCTTCGGCAGTGTGTTCGACCACTACGAGCGCCGCGCGGACGGCCGAGTCGTCGCACACTTCGCCGACGGCGCCACCGAGGTAGGCGACGTACTCGTCGGCGCCGACGGGGGCACCTCACGCGTGCGCGCCCAGTATCTGCCCCATGCCGAACGTATCGACACCGGCATCGTCACGATCGCCGGTAAATACGCCTTGACCGAACAGGCACGCGACCGACTGCCCCCACTGCTGCTGGCCAACCCGCTCACCGTGATACCGCCACGCGGCTGCGGCATGTTCCTCGCGCCGCACGAATTCACCCTCCCCACCGACGCCACCAACGTGCTCGGCGGCGAAGACCGACCGGTGCCCGAATCGCTGTTCGACGACACCCAGCCCTACGTGTTCTGGGCATTCGGTGCCAAACGCGAACGTTACGACACCGACCCGGAAACACTGAGCACCACCGACCTGCATCAACTCGCTGTCCGCATGACCACCGGCTGGGCGCCCGAACTACGCACCCTCGTCAACGATTCCGACCCCGAGACAGCAACAGCGATCCCGATCAAGACGTCGGTACCGATCCCGGCCTGGGAATCCACCAACGTCACCCTGCTCGGTGACGCCATCCACAGCATGACTCCCTACGGCGGAATCGGCGCCAACACCGCCTTACGCGACGCGCGTCTGCTGTGCCGAAACCTCATCGCCGCCGAGAACCGTAAACGAGGGCTGCTCGAATCCATCCACACCTACGAGGCCGAAATGACCGACTACGGCTTCGCCGCGGTTCGCCACTCGCTCACGGTCGCCGAACAGTCGGTCTCCGACAACCCGATCGCCCGAACCGCGGGAAAACTAGCATTCCGGGCCGCTCGCGCCATCCCCGCGCTCCAGCGAAAGATGTTCGCCGACATCCTGTCCTGACCACTCCCATGGGTACGCAGATCTCCATACGACCTCGAGCGAATCGGTACCGGCATCGGCTCACCCCGGCATAGGTGCGCCACCTGACAACGCGAAATCACCGCCATCTAGCGCTGCGAGTCACAAGCAGGCTCGCCGTTCCCACAGGAGGGGATGTTCGGAAACCCGTTCGACTACCGACAGTCCACCCCACCGGTTGCCAGCGGAGATGTCCCGCGCACGAAGTTTGCGGCAATGACCCGGGTATCAGTCGAATTCGAAGTCGGCGACGACGGGCGCGTGGTCGGATTCGGGGTACTTGGTATCGACAGCGAAGGCCCCCGATTCGTCGTGGAGGATCTCGTTGTGGATCTCTGATCCGCGATAGGCGGCCAGCAGATTTCGAGTGACCAACAGATGGTCGAGCATCTGGCCTCGGCCCTCGTGGAAGAGCGTGTACCGCGCCGATTCCGGGACCGTTTTCTCGATCGGCACGAGCACCCGGCCCGCCAGAGCGCCGTTGCCTGTGTCCTCGACATCACCTCGGATCGCGAGCACAGGCACATCGTCCGGTTCAGCATTGAAGTCGCCGGCCACCACGATCCGGGCGCCGGGATCGGCGTCGAGGATCTGATCGACAAGCCGACGCACCTCCAATGCCTGGGACATGCGCTTGAGTGAGGACAGGAAGTACCCTTCGGCCCAGCCGTCGGCGGAACGCCAGGTGAAGTTGTCGATCTTCTGGCCGGGAATGGTGGTGGGGATCTTGGATTTGAGGTGCACATCGATCACGTGCAGGACCCCGACGCCGACGATGTCGACCTGCACGTGCAGAATCGGCCGCTCCACCCCGATCTCGATCGCCGTGGTGTCGGGCGGGACAGCCGTCAACCGCTTGTAGGTGGGCTTGGCGACCAGGTCATTGAGCAGCTGCTGGTGCTCGAGCACGGGAAGGTGGGTGGCGACGACCAGATTGCGTTCGTCGTAGACGGCATCGTTGTCGGGTTTGCTGCTAACCAGCGTGGCGCCATCGAGGTTCGTGTCGGCCAACAATTCCCGGAGCGCCAGCAGGGCTCGCGGCTGGCCCGGCCGTTCCTGGCCATGAACTTCCTGGAAGCACACGATATCGGCGCGGAGCCGGTGGATCTGGGGTTTCATGAGGGCGATGCGTTCGGTGAGCGAGGGCCGCACATCGGCGGGGGTCTCGTCGAAGTTCTCAAGGTTGAACGTTGCGATCCGCAGCCCGGTCATGGATCTCCTCCTCGTCGATGTGGACCCACAGCGCGGGTTTCGCTGCTCGGGGTTCCCGCCCGTGCATGTTCAATCTTCGACGATCCTCGCTGGGGATCCGGTATAACTCGCCGAAATTGCAACGGAAATGCTGGTCAGAGCCTTTTCCGGGCTGATAGTCGGTGGGACTGGAGTCCGCCTCGGCAGAGAGACGGAGACAGGCCAGTCTGACACGACCAAGACCATAGCTTCGCCCGCCGCCTCTACCCGGCGAGCCTGCTCGTTGGGTAGGAGCCGACGCGCGAGCCGAACATCATGACTGCGAACCCGCGCAGCGAGTCGGCCTCTCTTGGTCCGGTCAATGTGCTATCTCGTCAACGCCTTCGCGACGATATCCCCCGTAGCGGCCTTGACGAGATAGTGAGTCGAGTCGTGTGGCGCGGCGCCGTTGTCGAGTGCGGCCGCGGTCACAGGAACGACGGTGGCACCGTGGGCAGGCGGAAAGAATGGCGCTAGGTCGAGGTGGGCGGCGACCAAGTCATCACGGTCGACGAGATTGTCCCAGCGTGTCACTGCGGTCGGCACCGAGACAGGCTGGGGCCGCAGGCGGTCGTACACAACGGTGCGCAGCCCAAGAGGCGAGCCCATCGTGAGCAGCGCGACCTCATGGTCGCAGCGGTGCAGAGCCTCATAAGCGACAACCGAACCGAGTGAGTGGCCGATGACCAGGCGTGTGTCGGGTCCGATGTGTGCGAGCACTTGATCCTGGGCGTACTGTCGGACGGCGTCGTCGGTGAAGTAGCGGGCGACTTGGGAGAGTGCCCGCCACACGAACTTCTCGGCAAGTCCGATGCCCAACGGCGCAAACCAGCGAAGCTGTGTCAGACCGTTGAGCACAGGGCGCATCGTGGCCTTGATTCCCTGCGCGCGGGCATTCGGCGGAACCGCAGTCAACTGCTGGGCGGTGCGTCGATCCCTGTCGTAGCTCGCATGCTTGGCTGCAGTGGTCAGCCATTGCTCAGCGAGCTGACCCATGAGTTCAAGTTGAGCATCGTCCACTTGTCCTGGGACGGTGCCTTGTGCGCCTTTCACTAGAAACTGGTTGCCGTAGAACGCCATGCGAGTGCTCACCTCGCCCGGTACTCCGTTGCGCCATAATCGATCAGCCAATTCCAGGTCTCCATGGTTGCGCACCCCACCGGCCAGGCCAGGCAACCATTTCGCCTCCAAGGTGTCGGCCGACTCCTGTTCCTGTGCGATGCCATGAACCAGGACGATGGTTGCCACGTGCGAATCCTTTCGACGTCGGTACACGATCGTGCCCCGCGAAGTTCGAGCTCACAAGAAAGTCTTACCTATGGCAGACAGAGTGGCCCTAATTATCGGGTCGGAAAGCGCGGAGTTCGGGCACCTCGGCTTCACCAGCGAACTCGCCACAGCGCTCTACTCGACTCTTACCACCAACGGCCGGTGGCTGCCGCTCAGTGATGGGCCGGTGCTCGACCCGACGATAGGCCAGTTCAAGCGTCTCTTGAAGGCGGCGTTCCGGCAGGCTGACAACTTCCGCGCCACATTGCTTGTAGCGTTCATCGGTCACGGCTTCACCACAGGTGATGACGACTTCTACTTGCTTGCCAGCGATTCCGAGCAGCCTATCGACTCGGATGCTGGCCTGCATCTTGTCAATGTGGTTGCCGAACAGTTGGGCCTGACCCAGACACTGGACGGGCTGATCGTGCTTGTAGACGCCTGCGAGGCGGGGAGCGGGTCGCTTGGCGCGGGCAACCGCTGGGTGCGGATCATGGAGAAAGCCGCAGGACGTTGGGAGTTGCTGGTGGCTTCGGATCGCGGCAATGCCTACGACGGCTGCTTTACCCAGACTTTGTTACGAACCTTCGATTCCGGTCTCGACACCAGCGGCACCAACCTGCTGTGCGGTGACCTGACCCCCGCGATCAACGCAGCCTGCCAGTGGCAGACACCGCGCCACCTGTCGTTCAACGGCGCCCGAGTAGAGCGAGGCGATCTCGGACTATGGCTCGTACCGAATCGGGCTCGCAGCCGTGACGCGGCAACCGGAAGACCCTCTGCAGGTTTGGTGGACCACCTGCTGTACTCGGTTACGCCGACCACGGCAGTGGAGGAGATCCTCGCGGCGATGGTCGAATCCGCAGGCGACCGTTTGCAGGCGGTCGTGGGTCCGGCGGGATCGGGCAAGTCCACCATCATGGCGCTGCTTCTGCGCCCAGCGCTGGTACCAGCGCTGGGCGGACTGAGCCCGGAATTCGTCACCGCCGCAGTATTTCTCGATCTGACCAGCTCGGTTGAGACGATGATCGCCGAGGTCACGGCCCAATTGGATACCAGATTCGGCACCGAATTCAGTTCTGCACGCGCGAGAGTGCTCGAAGCGCTGACCGATAACGAACGATTCAGCGAATTCGAGATCGCCATCGTTCGCCCACTGCAGCAACTTCGCGCACCCGGCCGACGCATCCGATTGCTCATCGACGGACTCGATCAACCAGAGGAAGCCGGCCGCGACGGCATTGTCGCCGCGGTGGCCACGCTCAGCACCGACGAACGGCTGCCTCACGTGCGGGTCATTATCGGTATTCGCTCCGGAACTGGTGTGGAAACCCGCTCCGAACTCGCCCACGCGCGGGTCTTCCCGGTGCTGTCACCGTCGCTACCGGAGGTGATTGCCGCACTTGCCAGCGCCGACAGGGAACTGCCTGCCGGCCTCGACGCGATGCTGGCAGGGATCGCCGTTGATGTGACAGGAGGCGGCTGGCTGATACCCCGGCTCCTCGCCGAGATCGACTGGACCTCCGATCAGGACCATATGATGAACCTCGACAGGTTGGTGGAGCGTCGTTTTCACACCACCGCCGGTCGTCCTGCTCACGCGGCGGTATCTGGGCCGCTGGTGGCGCTGCTCACGGCAGTTGGCGTCGGACCGGCCGCCCCGCTACTACTGCTCAGCGCTGCCCTGCGAACACTGGGCGTTTCGACCCCACTGCCCCATCTGCACAATGTCATCGTCGATCTCGGCATCCTGGTCGCTCGCGGGCATCCGGGCCAGCAGGACGAGAAAGTCGGCTTGGCGCATCTCGCATTCACCCAACCGCTGATGACCGCTGTCGGCGGAGCCGAAGTGGTGCGCACTGCCCATGTCGTGCTCGCGAACCTCCTCGCCCCCGAAACGGGACAGAAGCCCGCACACGAACCCGACATCGACGCATACGCGCTCGCCGCAGCACCACGTCACCTTTTGTCGAGCGGAAGCCCCGAGCGTGCCTTGGAATTCCTCGACCACCTCGACACCCGAAGGCGGCCGGTAGACAACCGCGATTCGTGGACCGGATGGCTGATGACCTTCGAAGAAGCACTGCCCCCCGACAACACCTACCTTCTCGCGGCCAGATCGCGGCTAGCGCACTGGACCGGACAAGCAGGAGACCCCCACACCGCCAGGGATATGTTCGCCGCGCTCGCGGCGCATTGCACGAATGTTTTCGGACCGGAGCACCAGGAAACCATCGCCGCGCGACAACAACTCGCCGACTGGATTGGCCAGCTCGGCGACGCAGAACAGTCCGTCGCGATTCTGACCGAACTGCTGTCGCTGCAGACTCGGATCACCCACCCTGAACATCGCAAAGTCGTCCAGCTGCGGGCCGACCTGGGTTTCTGGATCGGGCAGACCGGTGACATCGTCGGCGCACGCGACCAGTACACCGAATTCCTGCCCGCGCTCGAACGGGTACTGGGACCGACACATGCCGACGTGGTGCGTGCCCATGACCAGTACGCACGGTGGGTCGGCGAGGCCGGTGATCCTGCCGCGGCATTACAGATATCCACGGAGTTGGTGCCCGTCTTCGTCGAAGCGCTGGGCCCCGAGCATTCGGATACCCTGTGGGCCAGACTTAACCTGGCCTGGTGGATGGGGCGTTGCGGTGACCTCCCCGGCGCTATCGAACTCAACCGCGCAGTGGCGTGGGACCGGGAGAGAATCTCCGGCGTGGAACATCCAGCGACGCTGGTGACCAAGGCGAATCTGGCCTACTGGCTCGGGGAGAACAGAGAGTACGCGGCCGCTCGCGACCTGTGCGCAGAACTGCTGCCGATCCGGCTGCGCCTCTACGGTAAGGAAAATCTTCTTGAGACGCACATCCTCCAGGACAACCTGGCCGAATTCACTGGTCGCGCCGGTGATCCCGCAGGGGCGCGAGACGGCTACGCCGAACTGCTCCGCGAGCTCGAACAGCTGCCCGAATCCGACCACCCTGACCATCCGAGTACAGCGAAGATACGCACAGCACTAGCCTTCTGGACCGAAGCCGCCATCAGCAGCTGATCGGGGGTCCGGGAACATCGGCGAGAGAAGTCACGCTAAGGAGTTACTGCAGATAACGGCCTGTTATCCGTGAATGTTTCGATCCAGCAGTGGCCGTGCCTTTGGCGACCGGCTCGCCGGAGTGACCCGAAGTGTTGGTCGAGTGTCGGATTCGCCGGTGGTGATGGGCGGGGCCAGCGGGCCCGGTCCTGCGCCATTTTGGGACGCGCTGAAGGTGGGCAGGTGAGGACGCTATTTGCCGTGTCTGGCGTCGAGGTCGATGCGGATGGTGTCAGCCCGCGGGATGAGGAGGACTCGTTCGTGTCCGGGTTTCCACTGTTGGGGGATCAGGAAGTAGGTGTCGGCGGTTTGGTGGAGAAGTCGTATCCCGCTGTAGTAGTAGCGGTATTTCTCGCCGGGAACGTCGATGTCTCTGGTCTGTACTCCGGTGCCGGTGATGCCCAGTCCGTCGACGCTGAACACCACGACCGACGGGAGATCGCGGAACCCGGAATCGGTGGTGCTGCGGGCATCGTCGAGTCCTTGCTCGGAGGCGTATTGCCCGACGGTCCAGAACGAGCCTGCTAATCCGATTGTGAACAGCGCGATCATGATGACGACCGTGCTCGACCGGTTCGCTTCCCGGGTCCGTCGGCGTGTCAGACGGCGCGGTCGTCGCGGTGGAGTGCGCCACAGGTCGGGGTTGTTCGAGTACAGGGTGGTGGCGTAGCCCAACAGCACGCTGCCGATGACCAGAGATCCCGGCAGGAGGTAGTTGTTGTGCGGGAACCATGACGGCACACCGAGGATTCTGATGATCGGGGGCAGTGCGACCATCGCAGCGCCGAACACGATCGCTACCACATGCCAGACCTGAAGGACGCGGCGCTCGTGGCGTGTCCTGCGGGCGAGTATCACCGGCGCCTCGCGCGCCGACACCAGAACCAGCAGTGTCACCATTCCGACCACGACCGGCCAGAAGACGGGAGTGATCGAGCGTCGGAGAAAGTCGGTGACCGAGAACCCGAGCAGTCCCGGGTCGATTCCGAAATAGCCGTACCACGCCCGTGTGTAGACCGACCCGAAGTAGTACAGGACCGGCACGAGCACCGCTGCCTGCGATACCAACGCACCCCCCACCGTCAACGCAGACCGCAACGACGATGGCTCCTGCTGTCCCGTACCGCTCGGCTCGCCCTGCCCGTGTTCGATGGATTCGAGCGACCGACCGGGATGTGAAAGGGGTTGCGCGGCAGGGTCTGTAACGATCGGGGGCGTGTATGCGGCATTCGGGGTGAACGGGGCCGGTTGTCGTGGTGTGGGATGTGAGGATCGGTCCGGCAAGTATTTCGGTGGGGAGGTCGGTGTGGTTTCAGGACGGTCGGTGTGGTCGCGGGTGGTAGCGCCCACGGCGGTGACGGCGGTGTTGTCGACGGCGTTGGCGGTCGCGGTGAACATCGCGACCGGCGGCGGCCCGTGGTGGGTGTGGGCGCTGGTGGCGGTGTTGACCGTCGCGGTGTTCGCGGTGTCGTTGTGGATACAGCTGACCGGATCCGCACCGGCGGCGGGGACGCCACCGGTGGCGGGTGTCGATCTGCGCAATGCCCGTTCGGACGGGGCGATGCGGTTCGAGGGGATCCGAGCGCCGGGCCCGGCGGTGCGGGCGCGTGATCTGGCCTCGAAGGGGGACATGTCGTTCAAGGACCTCGACGCCGGGCACGGCGGTGGTGCCTCACACCCGTGAGCGGAAAGTGGGGGCGGCGGGGCGGGGGACCCGAGCGGGATGGGTCGCCGGTCTATGACCTGGACGGGGTGAACGCCGGTCGCGACTTCTCGATCACCCATACCGATAATTCCCGGCCGGTGACCATGATCAACAACTGGTATCCAGGCGCGCCGCCTCCGCTGGTGCCGGTAGCGCCGCCGTCGCCGGTGAACGACCCGGAACTAGATCCCGCGCCGACCAACAGTTTGGTGGCGCGGGTCAAGGCCTGGCTCGGGCTCGCGGCCTCGATCGGGTTGGTGCTGGTGCTGGTGCTGGTGGCCGGGGTGGTGGTGGCGTGGCTTCGCTCGGCTGACGATCCCTGTGTTGCGGATGGGCTGTCGATGCAAAGCCCGCCTGCGGAGCCCGGAAAGCCCGCAGAGCCCGCAGAGTGTGTCGGGGTCACCGGGTCGGAGTTGTCCGACCAATTCGATCCCGAGCTGAACGAGGCCATCGAAAGAATCGCGACCCAGAATCGAGCAGCGACCTACAGCGACAGCGGTAGCTACGTCGACGTCGCGCTTCTCGGTCCACTGAGTCCACCGAAACAACAGCAACCGGGGCAGCCGGAGCAGGTTAGACCGATGACCAGCGAACAGGTGCGTCAGATGCTCATCGGCGCCGCCGTCGCCCAGCAGCGGGTCAACGAGTCAGGCTCGGGGGCGGGCGAACGGTTCCCACCAATACGGTTGTTGCTGGCCAACTCCGGCCGTCGGCAGAACCTATGGGAGACCGCGTTTGAAAAGCTGGGCCGGCTGGCCGATGGCCGGCTGGTCGCGGTGATCGCTCTGGGAACCAGCGTGGACTACACCCAGGAAGCCGCGAAGAAGTTGACGGCTAAGGGAATCCCCGTCATCGGCGCGACCGTCACCGCCGACGACTTCGACCACACCAAGATCGACGGGATGATCCGCGTGGCACCCGACACCCACGACTTCGTCGCCGCGCTCGCCGACTACCTGGGACCCCGATACGGGCGCGGCTCCGCCCAGGTCGTGTGGGACAAGAATTCCCATAATGGTCGAGGCGACCTCTACGCCGGTTCGCTGAAAGGGAACTTCGAGGACCAACTCAAAACATGGATCAGAGAAGGCGAAGCCCTCGGGTTCGACGGGGAATACAACCCCAGCCCCGGACAGCCGCCCAGTAAGTTCTTCCATATCGTCGAAGGCATCTGCAAGAACCCTCCCCGCGTCATCCTCTACGCCGGCCGCGTCCCCGACCTGAAGCATTTCATCGCCGACCTCCTTGCCCGCACCTGCAAGAAAACAGAGCCCCTGGTCGTCATGACCGGTGTTCTGGCGCTGACCGACATCGACAACGACAACGACATGGTCAAAGAGCTACCCGACGCCAACCTCACGATCGTCACCGCCGGCGTCCTCGACCCCCACAATCCCGACGGCGAACGCGACGGATTCCTCCGATACCTCCAAGCCCTCAACGGATCCGGACTCCTGAACAAAAAACCCGACCACCCCGACCACCCCGACCACCCCGACCAGCCCGATGCCTACACCTGCCTGGCCCATGACGCCGTCTTCACCGCCAGACGGGCCATCTACACCGCCATAACCGCCGGCCGTGCCTCCGAGAAATACCCCACACACGACGAGGTCCGCAGCCAACTCCTCAGACTCGGCGAAATCCCCGGCTGCAGCGGCACCTTCTCCTTCGACGAACACGGCAAACCCCTAGGCACACCTACACCGATCGTCGTCATCCCCGCCGCCGCCGACCCCGCCGCCAAGACCACCCGGTTGACCACCACCCATCCGCCGCGATAACCCCACCGCCTCCGCACCACTCCACGCACCGGCTCTGGGAAACGCAGCACTGGATTGTCGATCCGGGGTGAGTTCCGCGGGGCAGGTGGCCCTCGGCGACCCGCAGCACCACCCTACGACAATGCCCAACTGAGGTAGAGCCCAAACTGACACCGCTCACGGGGAACGAACTTCGTCAGAATAGAGTCCGTTTTTCCATTACTTGACACTTGTCTGCTGGATTCTTAGAGTCCAACCTGACATATCGGATGCGGGAAGGACTTTCGGGGATGCGCGTCGGCTACATCAGGGTCTCGACCGTCGATCAGAACACCGTCCGGCAGCTCGACGGGATCGAGGTGGAGCGCACCTTCACCGACAAGGCCTCCGGGAAGGACACCGCGCGACCGCAACTCGACGAACTCCTCGCCTTCGTCCGCGCCGGCGACACCGTCCTCGTACACTCCATGGACCGACTCGCCCGCAACCTCGACGACCTGAGGCGGCTCGTGCGGCTGCTCACCGGCAAGGGCGTGCGGGTCGAATTCGTGAAGGAGTCGCTGACTTTCACCGGGGAGGACTCGCCGATGGCGAACCTGCTCCTGTCGGTGATGGGGGCCTTCGCTGAGTTCGAACGCTCCCTGATCCTGGAGCGTCAACGTGAGGGTATCGCCGCGGCCAAGACTCGCGGTGCCTACACCGGTCGCAAACCCGCCCTCACCTCCGAACAAGCTGATCAGTTGCGCGACCGCGCTGCTGCCGGAGCACCGAAATCCCTGCTCGCTAGGGAATTCGGGATCAGTCGCGAGACTGTCTACGCCTATCTGCGCGCCTGAGTCACCTGTCGGGAACCCGGGAGTGAGTGCTCCTGACTATGGCTGCCTACTCCGGCCTGGTCATCTTGCCTGGCCTCAGGCCGGGACGGTGCCCTGCACAGCCTCAGACACCGGACATGCCGAGTAACCTCGGCAAGAGAGAATTCCCGGATCGTGTGTTAGCTGGTTCCTGGCGTGGACGGAGCTGTGAAGACGGCTGCTTCGCGTGTGGGCTCGAGATAGCCGACGAAGTACTCGGTTTCCCAGGGAACACCCAGTACGAGAACGAAATCGGCATCGCCGAAGTCTTTGGCGATCTGCTTCCAATTTCGTACGAGGTACTCCACGGCGAGACAGGACGTGTCGGCTCGAACGCCGTGGCAGAAGAAGTTGACGTGACCGCCTGTGCGGTTCACCTTCTCGATCACGGCCAGGTTCTTGCATGCTTTGATCTGCTGCAGGTTGCCGTCACCGTGGCGGATCGTGACCGTCACCTCCTCGCCGGGGATGGGCACCGGTTGCTGTGGGAAGCCTTCGCCGGCAAGCGTGGCCTTCGCTGTTGCATCCTCAAGTCCGTACTTACGGACGGAGTTGCGGGAAGCCCCGCCAACGACAATGCAGCTCTTTGCCAGGGCGGTCTCCGCAGCAATGGAAGACGAGGTGTTCGGGCTGACATCGACCTGGCACTGGACTTGTCGGTGTAGCCAGATTCCATCGACCAGCCCACGCACCAGTTCGGGAAGCCGCAGGGGTGCGGCGCCGAACAGTTTGTGCACGCTCTGGGCCGCCTGAAACTCGTGAAGCGACAGGGAGTACCGGGGCCTGCCGTCGGGGTAGGGTTCCGCAAGATTTGAGAGCAACACCTGGATTTGGCGGCTTCGGCCCAAGCCGAAGAAGCGGACCATCTTGCTTTCAACGGTACGGCTGCCCATGAAGAAGAGAAATCCAAGTAGCAGCCAAAAGACAATATTCGCAAGGAGGTTCGTGGCTACCTCAAGCAGGAACGACACCCCGGGATCGTAGCTCCATGAGACTGTTACGAGCACTCAACACATCGAATACAGCCTCATCCGACCTGTGATCAGGACCGCTGCCGCGTGACGGGACCGGGTGTCTGTGGGCGATGCGGCCAGCGGTTCACCTATGCGGCAGGGCAGGGCGGCGAGACTCGTTGGGCGAATCGGTACCCCAGCCCCACACCAGTGGCGCTTCGCGCACCGTTCCACCCGCGGATCAGAGGCGTAAGAGATCATCCGGACACCGTCCGGAATTGTGTCGAGTGACTTCAGCCTGACGTCGTTCATGCCCGCGGCCCACGTCTAGATGGGCTCTACCCCAAACCGACAGCAGAAGTCCCCTTGTCGGATCTGGGCGGGTCGCTGGCTTCCATGAGCCGACTGGTCCGAGGAGTCCGTGCAGGTTCACTGTCCCCCCGACACCGCATTTACTACAGCGACGCCGGGCAGTCTGCTGTGTAGCCGCTCATGCATGCACGACGCCTGGTCTGTGGTGGCGGTGAAGGTGTCGAGGGAACTGTTTCTGACACGAATCGTCTGGTCATCAACCATTACCCTCGCCTCTTCTTTCCACGAGTTGGGCTTCCACCTTTCTTCGCGTGCCGCCGTTCTGCCCGGTTTGTTGGCTGGTACTGGACGGCGGCGAGGTTGTTGCGGGTGGTCAGGGTGTTGGGGTGATCGGCACCCAGGACCCGCTCGCTGTCGGCGAGGGTCCGCTCCAGCAGCGAGATCGCCTCGCGCACCCGCCCCGCCGCCTGGTAGGCGCTGGCGAGGTTGTTGCGGGAGGTCAATGTGTCGGGGTGATCGGCACCCAGGACCCGCTCGCTGTCGGCGAGGGTCCGCTCCAGCAGCGAGATCGCCTCGCGCACCCGCCCCGCCACCTGGTAGGCGCTGGCGAGGTTGTTGCGGGAGGTCAATGTGTCGGGGTGATCGGCACCCAGGACCCGCTCGCTGTCGGCGAGGGTCCGCTCGTGCAGCGAGATCGCCTCGCGCACCCGCCCCGCCACCTGGTAGGCGCTGGCGAGGCTGCCGCGGGAGGTCAATGTGTCGGGGTGATCGGCACCCAGGACCCGCTCGAAGTCGGCGAGGGTCCGCTCCAGCAGCGAGATCGCCTCGCGCACCCGACCCGCCGCCTGGTAGGCGTTGGCGAGGCTGCCGCGGGAGGTCAGAGTGTTGGGGTGATCGGCACCCAGGACCCGCTCGCTGTCGGCGAGGTTCTGCTCGTGCAGCGGGATCGCCTCGCGCACCCGCCCCGCCGCCTGGTAGGCGTAGGCGAGGCTGCCGCGGGAGGTCAATGTGTCGGGGTGATCGAGACCGAGGACCCGGTCGAAGTCGGCGAGGTTCTGCTCCAGCAGCGGTATCGCCTCGCGCACCCGACCCTCCGACTGGTGGGCGCTGGCGAGGTTGTTGCGCGACCGCAGGGTGTCGCGGTGGTCGGCGCCGAGGGTCCGCTCGCGGTCGGCAAGGTTCTGCTCGTGCAGTGGGATCGCCTCGGATACCCGTCCCGCCGACTCGTAGGTCAAGGCGAGGTTGTTGCGGGTGGTCAGCGTGTCGGGGTGGTCGGCACCGAGGGTCCGCTCGCGGTCGGCGAGGTTCTGCTCGTGCAGTGGGATCGCTTCTGCTGTCCGGCCTGCGGACTTGTAGGCCTCTGCAAGATCGTTCCGGGACTCCAAGGTGCTGGAATGGTCGGCACCGAGCACCTGATCGAAGTCGATGAGGGCCTGATGATGGTAGGCCAGCGCGCTCACGTGCACGCCTTGGTCGAGCAGAAACCGCCCGGCGAGGCTGCGGATCTCCGCGACAAGTAGATCCGGGGTGGCGTCGCTATGGATGTAACTGGTGAGAGCGGCGATGTGCGGCACCAATGCGCGCCAGATCGGCCAGGTGGCCGGATCCTCATGGTCGGGTAGGCAATTGCGTAATGTGCCGGTCGCGCTGGTGCGGGCCCGCTCGATCGCGGCAGGGTCGCGGTGCGGGTCGGTGGTGTCGGGGGTGCGGGCCACTGCTTGGACCAGTCGGTGGATCGACAGCCCGCTACCGCTGGGGTCGGGGGTGATCATGCTGTAGACCGCCAGCAGGCCGAGTGCGGCGTCGCTGGTCGCCGGATCGGTCGTGCTGCGGCAGAGGGTGAGGGGGATGTTGTCGGGTGCGTACCAGGCCAGGGTCCGTAGCAACTCCACCGCTGCGGGTTCGGTTTCGGCGATGCGGTCCAGGGTGACCCGCCAGATCCGGGCGATCGTGCGCTGCGGCTCGGTCCCTGCCGCGACCCGGTCGAAGGTAGGCCCGGGCTGGTCGATCAACAACTGCAGGTAGGCGCGTGGGGTGGTGAAGCGTGCCTGCGCCAGATACGCCCCGGCCTGCTGGACCGCCAGCGGCAGATACCCCAACGCCTCACACAACTCCGCGACACCATCGAGATCACGCGGGCCGCCCGCGGTGATCAACCCGGTCAACAAGCGCTGGGCTTCGTCGGAGGTGAGGACATCCAGTGAGATCACCACCGCGTCGGCCTGCCACGGCACCGAGAGACGACCGGTGATCAACACCCTGCCCGTCCGGGCCCGCGCCAATATGGCGGCGATGTCAGCGGGGTCTTCCACGTTGTCGAGGATCAGCAGCCACCCGGTATGGCTGGCCAGCCACTGCAACCCCCGCTCCGCCAGGTCCTCGACGGTCAGCGCCTCGGCCAGTGCGGGCTGCAGCCGGGCCGCGAACCCGGCCAACCCCTGCTCGACCCCTGCCGGGGAGTCCGCGCGGATCCACACGATCGGCGCGCACCCGTGCGGGCGGGTGCCGGCCCAGTAGGCGGCCAAGCTGGATTTGCCGACCCCGCCCAGACCGTGCACCGCAGCCACGACCACCGGCCCGCCAGCGGTGACCGCGGTATCCAGCTGATCGAGTTCGTTCTCGCGGCCGACGAACCATCCCGGCCACGACTCCAGATTATCGATCCCCGCGGGCGCCTCGACCTCGGCGATAGGTCGGTACGCCTCGACCGGCACCTGCATTACCCGCGTCTGGGTGATGAAATCGCGGCCGACCGCGACATCGGTGGCCGAAAGAACAGGATGGTGCGCGGTGGGTGTGGGCCCGGGTACCGCCGCGCCTACCGAGGGTCCGGCAGCTCCGAAGCGACCTGGACATCGGTCACCGAGAATTTCCCGGTCACCTTCACCTGATCGGCGATCACGCCACTGGCACCGGCGGCTTTGATACCGCGGATCTCGAGTTCCCCGGCCTCGACGCGGGTCAACTTCACACCCACGAGGTCGGCGGCCTTCGGGGAATGTTGCTCGATGACATGCCACAGCTGCTGTACCAGCGCGGTGAGTTCGGTATCGGTGTCGGCGCCGGCGGCGGTGAGTTCCTCGGCGAGCACCAGTTGCCGCGACTCCACCTGCGGGCGTGATTCGACGATCTCGACATCCACCGACGGATACTTGCGGGTCAGTACACCTTTCACCTTCTGATAGGCGTCGGTGACCGCCTGTTGCGCGGTCGCGGTCACCCCCGCCACCAGACCAGCCGACACTGCTGACGCGGCAGCTGTCGCTGCCGCCATGATCGTCGGATCCACCCCGCCGAACCTCCCACTCGGTTACCCGCTCGTTGCCGCCTGGTCGCGGCGGTCAATTGCACAACCTATCCGAACCCCTGTCTCAAAACGACATTCACCCACATGGACGCAATCGCTATAAATTCAAGCAGCACAACTTCTTTCACATCCTGGTCGGTCTCTCAGTTGGAGAGTCCCGCACCGTGACCCCGAAATTCGTCGACACACCCCAGCCCCCGCCCCGGCACATGACACCAAAGACCCCGCAGGGTCTAGCCTCCGATTCCCTGCCCTTATCGGCGGCCAGGATCGGCTGTGGGCGGTGTCGGCCGGTCGAGTCGCACTCGCGAGGAAGCTGTCCGGTCCAGAGGAGTCAACTGCAGCGATCTCTAGCCGTGGGGTGACGGCATCGGGATCTTTCTTCGCTCCGATATCGGTCGAGGTCGTCTGTCAGTACCTGTCGGTATCGTCGCCCTCGGCGCTATGGCTGTAGCGCCGAGGGCGATGGAGGGGAATCCCATGCTTGGTCTCGAGACTCGTACTCGGTTGTTCGGTGTCGCTGTTAGTGGGGCGGCAGCGGCGCTCGTGCTGGCCGCGCCTGGTGCGTCAGCGGACATCACCAACGGAAAAGTGACTGTCGCGGGCAACACTCACACTGTGGGGCAGACGTACGCCGTGTCGGCGACAGCTCTGCTTGCGGGCACCTCGGTGCGGTTCATCGACCGCAAGACTGGGAGTAACGCCGATATCACCGAAATCGGGATCGCGCCCGTAGGCCCGAATCTGGTCGCGACGATCGACTGGACACCGACTGCCACTGGATCGCGCAGTGTCATCGCCGAGCAACTCAACTTCAGCGGCGGTGTGTATTCGGTCATCGGGTCGGTCGTGGTCCCGGTCAGCTGAGAGCTGGCCTTCGCATAGTGAACGTGATGCCGGAAAGTTCAGTGCGGCAACGCAACGCTTTCCGGCGGTGCGTGCGGGCAAACCGGATCCGCTTGCACAGCATCGGTTGACAGCGGTGTATCCGCCGTCGAATAACCAGTAAGGGCCCCTGCCGAGACGATCCGGCAGGGCCCTTTCTGTGCAGTCGTCGACCACGGGCCGTGCAGGTGGATCTGGTCAGGCCGCGAGGCGAACAAGAAGACCACCTCGGCAGCTACCGCAGTGCGCTGCTCGGCGCGCTGTCAGCCGGTCGATTCGGCCGTAGACCGACACCACTGATCAACAGTCGGCTGCTTCGCGACGCAGGGACCCCGGGTGGGGAAGCAGAAGTTCTACCATTGAACTACATCGGCGTGCGTCCCACCGCACCACGAGGCGCCGATCGGGGGAGGGATCGAGATGGACAGTCTGGAAAGACGATTCGCGGACCTGCTCGAACATTTGAGGCTGCTCGACCTCGGCAAACTCACCATCGAGCACCTCGATGAACTCGAGCGCCACTACACCGCGCTGAACAACGAGCTACGAGCCACGGTCGCGGCGAACTCGGATCGTCATGACACGTTGAGCAACCTCAGCGTCCGGGCTCGCTCCCAGATCGTCGACACGCGTGCGAGGTTGTTGATCGCGCGTGAGACCGCCAGGATCGCGGCCCAACGCGAAGCACACGCGGCCCAGCACCCGACCGTGCTTGACCGCCCGGTCCGGCGCCGCGGCATCTCCCGCGGCCGGTAACAGCGCGCAGGTTCCTTCGCCGCGCAGTACCGCTCTTGTTTCTCTGTCAAGGTCGGTACCGCAGGTTGTCAGGCGGTGCGGCGGGGTGGGATGGAGGCCAGGGCGCGCATGGCGTCGGCGCGGGAGATGGGTTGGTCGTCGGACAGGGCGGCCAGTTCGATGGCGGCCCAGTCGCGGAGGAGTTCGGACCAGGTGACGCCGCGGGCTTCGGCTTCGGCGCGGATGCGTCGGTCCAGCTCCAGTGGCATGCGCAGGGACCGGACCACCATCACCTCCTCGGCGTCGGCTTCGGTGAGCACGGGTGGTGCTTCGGTGGCGGGGACCTCTTCCCAGGTCAGGTCGGGGTTGTCCATGAGGGCGTCGACCTGATCGGGTGTCGGTACCGGGTAGTGCTGTTGTTCGGTCATCGGCGGGTCTCCTCCCACTGTTGGAATTCGGCCAGTTCGGCGGGGGTCATGTCTCGTGCCGAGGCGATATGCCATTGCCAGGCCGACACCTGGTAGACGCCTACTTTCAGCGCTCTACCGGCGTTGGTGCGGCCCCATATGGTCAGGATGGACGCGCCGGTGCCGTCGCGGCCGCGGCGCGGCCAGCGTGGACGTTTCCCGGTCAGCACCTGCATCACCTCCCACGGCTGCATGCCGCGCAGACGATCCAGAGCCCATTCCGGCCAGTCGTAACCCACAACTAGGCATAATACGCGCGTCATACGCGCCAGTCGTGCAGGATGAGACCACCCAACCGACCAGACTGCGGGCGGGCAGTGCCGCACACCGGTGCTGTCCCGAGTCGATGCTTGGGACTATCCGATGAACCGTGGAGGAGCCTGATGTTGCGTCGTCGGCCCACTGTCGAGCAACTGCGTGCCAGCTTCGATCTCGAGCTCGCGAACTCGATAACGGGAGATGGTCCCCGCAGGGGATCGGGGCTTTGCTCGGAGGTGGACGACCTGATGTGGGAAATCGCCGACGCCCACCCCGACATCCCCCAGCACCTGATCGATGCGGCGCGTACAGAGTTCGAACGACAAGTGCAACGCCTGCAGAGCTACCGAGCAACCCCCGCCGCCGTCCGGGTCGAAGCCTCGAATTCCACCCCGACCGAGGAGAACCCGAGATGAGGTATCCCAAACCCACCGCCGAGGAAAAGCGGGCCATCTTCGATCACCAGCTCGCGAAGGCGATGTCGGGGCAGGGGCAGTGCATCGATCTGGGGTTTCCCGGCGACGTGGACGATCTACTGTGCGACATCATCGACGCCTACCCCGACATCCCCCAGCACCTGATCGACGCGGTACATGCCGAGTTCGAACACCCAGCGCAGACCTTGCGGGGCCCTCGAGCACGCCCGGTACCGCCCGACCCGGCAGACGAAGTGCGGGGATAAGCCCAGCCCACCCCAGGTAGGCAGCTGACTTTCCCCGCTGCATCTCGCGGTGGAACCGATTAGCGGCGACCGTGCGCTCCCGGGCCGCCGCTAATCGTCACCGGCGTATCTGTCGGTCGTCCCTGTCATCCTAGAGTTTCGATACCGGTCGGCTCGGGAGGACAGCAAGTGGTGAGGGTGGTCGCCGATCAGGCGCCGGGCGAGTTGTCGAGCGTGCAGATCGCGGCGTCGCCCATCCTGACCAGGTTCACCGCGGCCTTGGCCGACCGCGACGACCTCGCTGCCCGGTCCCGCGAAACCTACCGCGAACGCGTCGGCCACTACCTGAACTGGCTGCGCGACACCGGCGGCTTCGACGACGCCCTGCACTCGACCATCGGCCGTGACCGCGCGGTGGACGCCTACCTCGCCATCGCGGTCGCCGAACGCGGGATCGCCGGGCGCACCGTCAATCTCACCCTCACCGCGCGGTGACCGGTGAACACCTGGCCGGCGGCGGGCACGTGCAGGACCTGGACATCACCATCGTGTCCCGCACCCCCGCCACCGACTGAACCGCGCCCGGCTCTGCGAAATCCGGCCCCCCGGCGGCGGGAATCCGGGTGGCTGTCGGCACCGAATCATGGTCATGGGCGATCGGGGGAATGTCGTGGAGTTGTGGCCGAAACCGGTAGGCACCAACGACCGGTGGAAGGCCGCGCAGTTACGGATCACGCTGCAACTGGTCTACGGCCGCCCCAGCGAATACCGGCGCGCTCGCCGCCGGATCCGGGCGGGCAACGCCACCAACGGCTGAGACGTTCAGGCCGCGACGTCGAACAGCGTCAGCTCGACGGAAGCAGCGGCACGCAGTTCGGCACGTTCCCGGATCGCGCATGTCGGCCCGATACCCTCGGCGACCGAACGCGGCGAGAGCAGGCAGCCGTGGCAACGGCGGCAGTGCGCGACCAACCGCACCTCGGGGCGGTCATCGACGGCGGCCATCTGTTTCTCCCTCTGGCCAGACAGCTGTTGAACCGCAGTGTCACACAAGGTACCGACACCGCCGCCGGATCTCTCCACGGGAACGAGGCGGCGCGGGTCCACCGGAGACGGGTGTCTACTTCCTCGATCTGGACCACCAGGTGCGCAGCAAGGCGTCGAGTACGGTCGCGGCGTCGCGGCGTCGCGGCGTCGCTTCGCGTCCGGGTGTAGGACGGCATAGATTCCGGCGAGCATCAGGAGCAGTGCCCGCAGACCCACGGCGGCCGCGACCGTCCACCCGAGGACCGCGCCGTCGACCTGGGCGGGCAGCTCGGTCAGCATCGCGCACCGTTACCCGTGCGGAGCAGCGGTATTGAATTGCTGACCTTGTAAGCGAAAGGTCGTCGGTTCAATCGATCGCGTTGTGCACTGGTTCATCATCGTTAGATGAGGTCTTGCTATTCGAGGATGTCGAGCCACGACCACGGCTGGGCAGGGGTGTGCTCCTGCGGCTCCCCGCCAAAGCGAAACGCCTCTCGATCAGGCGCAACCTTTAGGAACTGATCGAACATGCCCGCTGCAGGTAGTCGAGTGGAGAGCTTCTCGACCTGTTCGTGTGCCCCGACCTCCCCCAACTCGGTCAGCAACTGCGCCACCCAGGACCGGTCGGCGAGGGTCGTGTGTGCGGCGGGATCGCGGTCCAGTAGCGCCTGTACCTGTTCGTGTAGCCCAGCGTCCTGCAACTCGGTCAGCAGCCACGCCACACCACCTGGGTCAGCAAGGGCGACCTGCGCGATGGGATCGCGGGCCAGCAGAACCTGCACCTGATCATGTGCCCCGACCTCCCCCAACTCGCCCAGCAGACAGGCCACACCACCTGGGTCAGCAAGGGCGGCGTGCGTTGCGGGGTCGCGGGCCAGCAGCACCCGTACCTGATCATGCGCCCCGACCTCGCGAAACTCGGCTAACAGCCCGGCCACGCCGAACGGGTCGTCGAGCGTGGCGTGCGTTGCGGGGTCGCGGGCCAGCAGAACCTGCACCTGTTCCTGTGCCCCGGCCTCGCCCAATCGGTGCAGCAGCCCCCTCACTTGGTCTGGGTCGGTGAGAGTGATGTTCGTCGAGGGATCGCGGGCCAGCAGGATCCGTACCTGATCATGCGCCCCGACCTCTCGCAATTCGCGCAACAGCCAGGTCACCCCGGTTGATTCATCGAGCGTGGCGTGCGTTGCGGGGTCGCGGGCCAGCAGAACCTGTACCTGATCGTGCGCCTCGGTCCTTCGCAGCTCGCGCAATAGCCATGCGACCCTGACCGGGTCGCTGAGAACAGCGTGTGCGGCGGCGCGCTCGGCCAACGCCCGCACCTGTTCAGGTGTCCCGGTCTCCCGCAATTCGGCCAGCAGCCAGGCCACCCCGAGCGGGTTGTCAAGGGTGGCGTGCGCGGCGGGGTCGCGGGCCAGCAGAACCTGTATCTGTTCGTGCGCTCCAGTCTTCTGTAACCCGCCCAAGACCCGAGCCACATTGCCTGGGTCGCTAAGAGCGGCGTGCGTGGCAGGGTCGCGGGCCAGTAGCGCCTGTATCTGTTCGTGCGCTCCGATCTCCCACAACTTCTCCAGCAGCCCAGCCACCCCACCTGAGTCGAGGGCTGTGTGTGCGACTGCCCAGGCGGCAGGTTGCGGGTCGTCAGGAAACAGGGTGTTCATAGCGGTGACGAGTGCTTGGGCGGAGCGTGGGTGGCCATGGCGGGTGGCGTTCTTCCACAGTTGGGCGGCGTCGCGGTAGATCCCGCGGTCCCAGGCAGCTTGGGCGAGGGTGTGCTGGTGGGTGTGGTGGGCGTGGGCGGCGGCTTCCCATAACCCGATCGGCGGGATCAGATGAGGGCGGGTGCGTCGGCCGTGCTGATCGAGGTAGTCGGCCAGTTGATACACCGGCTCCCCTTCAGCATCACCGACACGGTCCCGCCGCTCCCGCCCACTGCGTGCGCCCGGGGGACGAGAGCGGATAGGAGTGATCGGGCCGCGTGCTCCCTTACACGATCGGCTGGTCTCGGCCAGGGCGGCCTCGAACCAGTTCTGTTCCAAACAATCCCAGGTAGCGTCGCTGAGATAGCCGGCGGCGGCATCGCGCAGCAGCGTGAACGGCAACACGTTGGGATGCCCCATCCGCACCGCGTCCATCGCCGCCTCGATCACCGCCCGCCCCGTCGCGCTCGCCTCCTTGTCGTAGAAGTGGATCAGTTCCGGCCCACCGGCCAGATACTGGGTGATCTGCCCGTCCTCGGCCCGCCTGCATGCCAGTTTCAGCCGCAGATCCCCGTCTGCAGCGGCACGCATCGCGGTCAGATCGGCACCGGTAAATCTCGCAGGTACCTTGATCACGGCCGGATCGAACAGTTTGCGGGTCGCCGAGCCGGGATCGTTGCACAAGGTGCTGTAGTGCTCGTGCCACAAGCTGCCCAGTATCAGTACCGGCGCCCGTCGGGGATCGGCAAGGACCATGCGCAACTGCTCGGCCAGACGGCCGCGTTCCTGCTCGCTCGCGGGCAGGAAGTAGCGTTGGGTCTCGTTGAGCCACACCACCGTTCGCGGCCCGACGCGTTCCAATTGTTCGCTCAGTTCCGCGCGGCGAGACGACGATGGATGCCACAACCGCCACCCACTCCGCCCACGCAGCCGGTCCAGTGCCTCCCACAACGCGCGGGTCTTGCCGGTCGAGGAATCCCCGAGCAGGACCGCGATCCCGCTGTTCCCTTCCAGTGCCAGCTCTACCACTGCGGCCAGACGATCATCGTGGGCGCGGCCGATGTAGGGCGGCAACATCTCCATTCCGCCACTGACGTCGGTGACGGTGATCGGTTCGTGCACTTCCAGCGCGAATGGATCCCGCACCTGGGTCAGCCATACCCCTGACCGGTCCCGGGAGTCATCACCGACCCGGGTGTGTGCAGCCTTCCACGTTCGCAGTGACCCGGGCTCTGTGATGCCCCAGGCCTGCAGGACCGGAGCCAGGTTCGCCCACTGCGGGAAGGTCTTGCCGTGCACCCAGTCGTGGATCGTGTTGTGGGAGGCCGTGACTCCGACAGCCACTGCAAGTTTCTGGTAGCTGATGGCGGCGCCGGTGTGGAGCGCCCGCAGTGCCTGCTGCAAGTCTTCCCGGGTGTGGATGTCGTGCGGGTCTGTCACCACCACTCCCTCCTTTTCCTCGGGCCATGTTCGGTGTTGTTCGGCAGACTATGCTCGCCCCGGTCCGCCAACCTCGGCTTGGGCGCGATCTGCCCGCACCGGATGCACCGAATCCGACGATCGAGCCACGCTGACCAGCATGATTACCGAGATCCTCGCCAGCATCGCCGTCATCGTGCTTATCCTGCAGCACGCCGCCCGAATCCCCGCCGCGCTCACCGAACTCCTGAATGCCTGTCAGCCGCTCGTCCACGCCGCCTACGCCCTCGCTGCCACCCTCGACACAGCTGACGCCGACCCCCGCGATCCCATCCCGCCGACCCCCGATCAGCATCAGGCCCCGACCGGACCGCCTGATGCCTCTTCCAGCTAGCACAATTGGATGGTCCCGGCCAAGGTGTGGAAGCGAATTCCGCTGCCGCCGATGGGGTCTTGGAAGACCCACCACCAGCACCGACCTGATACCGCCTACTTCCTCTCATTCACACACTCTGTGTGCCTTCCTCCGCTACTCTGCTCACCGCGCTTCTACTGTCCCTAATATGGTCTCTACCTGCACGTTTCACTATGTTGATTTTGAAATGAGCACACTGTTTGCATTTAGGGTGTTAAGCAGGATGATGCTGAGGACGCCGCGCCGTTCGGCCAAGGCGCATGAGGAGGGGACCCCACGGTGAGCGATGCGCACGAGCAGATGAAGCGACTTCGAGTACAACGCGATCAGGAAGCTGGAGCCAAGGCCGCTCAAGCGACGAAAGCACAGCAGCAGAGAGAAGCCGACGAGATCAGGCAGGCCGAGATCTTGAGCGAACTCGTCATGATTCTTCGTGCTGAAGGCCGTGTTCCCTCATGCCCGCTCTACGAAGACGGCGGTATCGTTCGCAGCCGAGTACTCAAGATCATGAAAGGGCACAACTTCCGATTCATCGGCATGGTGTGGAACCTCGCAGCTGGCTGGGGCAATGTTGAGTTCTTCCCGACCTTTCCTGCACTCACGGCTGAGCAGGAACTCATTTCCGTCAGCCGGGAGGCGATGCAGTCCGATTATCGCCAGCCGCCACCCCGAGCCCTCGACCATGGTCCGGGCGTCATCATCCAACAGCAACGACGGGACGACCGCTTCGTCCACGTGCACGTCCCGGCGGGGAATCGGGCAGGTGGCGATGTTCGGCTGGTCGACCTCGACAGAGAAGGACTCGCTGGTTACTACCTCGGAGCGGTCGACAGCAATCCACGACGGATTTGAGTCCCGAGCACGGCGTCGTATCCTCCTCGAGGCGATGCCTAGTGGGCCGTATTTGAAGTTCTTCGGCGGTCGGCCTTGGCCAAGATCTGCTCTGCGGTCTTGGTCCAGACGAAGGGCTTCGCTCTAGGGTTCCAGCCGTTGATGAACTCACGGATCTTGGTCGTCAGCTCGCGGACGTTTCGGAAGGTGCCGCGGTGGATGGCTTGGCGTTCGATGATGCCGAACCACACCTCGACCAAGTTCATCCACGACGCCGAGGTCGGGGTGAAATGCACTCGGATACGTGGGTTCTCGGCGAGCCAGGCGCGGACCTCGGCCTTCTTGTGGGCGGCGTAGTTGTCCATCACCAGGTGCAGCTCACGGTCGGGATAGGCGCGGGCGACGTGGCGCAGGAAAGCGAGGAATTCCTGGTGGCGGTGCCGGGGTTTACAAACGCCGGTCACCTTGCCGGTAGCGATTTCCAGGGCCGCGAACAGGGTCGTGGTGCCGTTGCGGACGTAGTCGTGGGTTTGACGTTCAGGCAGGCCGATCTGCATCGGCAACGTCGGTGCGGTCCGGTCGAGGGCCTGGATCTGGGACTTCTCGTCCACGCAGAGCACGATCGCGTTCTCTGGCGGGTTCAGGTAGAGCCCGACGATGTCGGTGACTTTGCCGGCCAGTTCCGGATCGGTGGAGAACTTGAACGTCTCGGCTCGCCACGGTTGGACCCCGTACTCGCTCCATACCTTCGACACGGTCCCGTGCGCGATACCGAGGTGATCGGCCAGCAGGCGTGAACTCCAGTGTGTGACACCGTATTTGCGTGGCGGTGGGGTCAAGGTGGTGGTGATCAGTTTGTCCCGGTCCAGAGTCCGCGGACGTCCTGAACGGTGCTCGTCGTGCAGGCCGTCGATCCCGTGCGTCTGGTAGCGGGATCGCCAGTTGATCACGGTCTGGCGCGAGATATCGAACCGGCGAGCGATCTCGGCGTGGGCCACACCGTCGGCGGCCAGGGTGATGATCCGGGCTCGTAGAACGAGTCCGGACTTCATCGTCGTGGACCGGATCCAGGCTTGCAGGATCTCTCGGTCACCGTCACGCAACACCAGAGGGGCAGCTCGCACGTACCGATTCAACCAGATCGCTTACTGCCCAACTACTTTGGAATCAACCCACTAGTGTCGCGCGTCAGGCATTGTGGCAGGGCCCGCTGTTTGCGGGTTTGACCAGTGAGAGAGTCTGAATCATGGCGAAACCGTCGGCTGTTGCGGCCGAGGAGAAGGCGAGGATCGTGTTGTCGGTCCTGGCTGGTGAGTTGACCGTGGCCGAGGCGGCCCGGCGGGCGAAGGTGTCCGAACAGTCGGTGGGCAACTGGAAACGGCAGTTCCTCGAGGCGGGCCGTGCCGGTTTGACAGCCGGCAAGTCCGGGTCCTCGACCCGAGAGCAGCAGCTCGAAGCCGAGATCGCTGATCTGACCCAGGCGTTGGGACAGGCGCATCTGGCGACGCCGGTGTGGAAGAAGTCCGCGCAGGGCCGGTTGGGCCCTTCGAGGACCTCGAGGTGATCCGCGTCGAGGCGGGCATGCCGACCACGAGGTTCTGTGCGGTGGTCGGTGTGCCCGAACGGACGTGGCGCCGTAAGCAGGCCCGCGCCCGAGCAGGGGTCCCGGCTATCGGAGCGTGGCCTCGCCCCCGTACGGGAGAAGGCCCGTGAGGCGGTGCGCCGGCACGCGTTGGCGCATCCGGCGTGGGGACACCGCAAGGTGTCGGCGATGTGCCGCTACGACGGGCACCGGGTGTCGCAGGCCACGGTGCTGCGGTGCCTGCGTGAGGAGGGCCTGCTGCTGCCGGCGGCGTATCAGCGGGAGCGCCGCCGGCTCGCCGCCCGCCGCAAGGCCGTGTTCGCTGTCGAGCCGAACGGACCGAATCAGGTGTGGCAGTTGGATTTGCGCGAGTTCGAGACCGCCGCCGGCGGGACGTGGAGGATCGCCGGATGCCGGGACTACTGGTCGAAATATGAGTATCCCTGGCATGTGTCGCCGACGGCGAACCAGCACGACGCGATCACCGCGATCGAGCTCGCCCTCGCCGACTACGAGCAGAGGTTCGGGCACCCGCTGTCCGCGACGGTCGGCCGCGACGCCGAGAGCGTCCCGGTGCCCACGGTGACGATCGTGACCGACAACGGCGGCCCTTTCCGTTCGTTCCGTTTCGAGGCGTTCATCGCCGCGCACCCCGAACTGCGCCACGTCCGCACCCGGGTCAGGTCACCGGGCCAGAACGGTTCGCGTGAACGCGGTTTCGGTTCGTTGAAGTACGAGCGGCTGTTCCTCGAGGAGATCGACGACGTCCTGGACCTGGTGGAGCACGCCGATGCCTACCGAGTCGAGTACAACACGCTCCGCCCGCACGAGGCCATCTCCTGGAACCAGCTCCTGGCCGTCCACCTCGGCACCGCCGACCCCTTGACCCCCAACTTTCCCGAGACCGAAAACCTGCCGACTACTTGACGCGGGACAGCCGCGACAGCACGGACGACTTCTCTGATCTCGTCCACTGTCACGCCAGGATCAGCCATGACCTCACGAACGATCTCCGCGACAGCCCCACGACGCTCGTGTGACGACAAGAACGGCAACAGCGCGACACGTAGCGACATGGCGCAGTCGACCGTCGCGCTTCTCGCTCTAGCGCACACCGATCACCGCAACCACGATGCGCAAACCAGCGACAGTGACGCTGATAAACACCCCCTCCCGGTGATCGAACCCGTCAACGACCGGTTTTAAGCCTCGACCGGCAACGCTTTCCAACCTGTGACGATCCGACCGACGGTGTGATGTCGTAGGGGTCGGTTAGGGTGGACAGGTCGTACACGTTTCGTCACATCTCACACACAGCGCCAGGCAACGCTCTGGCATGCCGGGTGGGGCCGTCCATGGAGGTCGTGATCGCGCTGATGCCGGTCGAAGAAGAGGTGCCCGGCACCGTTGACCCCGCGCCACCGATCCTGTGGATGAAGATCTGCGACCCCGACACGGTGGTTCCGATCCCCCCGGCCGGAACCGACATACGCGTGTTGATCCCCGCCGACCCGAGATTCGCCAGACTGCGGGAATCTCTTCTCGCACAGCGGATCCCCTACCGCGCAGTACGATACCTGCGCGAGCAAGAGCTCATCAACGATCTGAATCCACCACGGCGACTGAGCGTCACGATAGCCATCGCCGGTCGCAGCGCGCGATCGTCGCACCCGTTGACCGGGCCCGCGGCCCAAGCCGCACGCGACGGGTTCGACCTTATGTGGCACGACCACGCCGACACCGAGGCCGGTCCGATGCGCTCGGTTCGCGCCGAAACGGTCGTTCCTGCGGAGTGGGTGCGTTTTCTTCCCTATCCGGTCATGAATCCCGCACAGGCCGAGGCGATTCCACGCATCATCCACGATGACGACCATCTGATCGTCGTCGCTCCGACCGGTGCCGGCAAGACCGTCATCGGAATGGTCGGGGTCCTGCGCACGGTCCTCGAGCAGGGTAAGAAGGCGGCATGGCTGGTACCTCAGCGCTCGCTCACCGAGGAACTCAACCGCGAGCTCGACAGCTGGCGCAGTCGAGGACTGCGTGTCGAACGGTTGTCCGGAGAACATCGCGTCGACGCCGAACGGATTCGGGCTGCGGATCTGTGGGTCACCACGACCGAGAAGTTCGAAGCCCTCAGCAGGACCGCGTCCATGCGCGAGGCCCTCGCCGAGGTCGGATGCCTCGTCGTCGACGAGATCCACCTGTTGGGCGACGGTTCTCGCGGGTCGTTCCTCGAGGCGATCCTGGCGCGCGTACGCGACGACGGATCCCGAGTCCGCATCGTCGGCTTGTCCGCGACGGTCGCCAACGTCGATCAGTTGGCGTCCTGGCTTCAGGCCAGCACGGTGCGCGTGCGATGGCGACCCACCCGATTGACCTGGCAGCTGCCGATGGTGGCCGACCACGCCGACTGGGGCGTCACCGAAGCTGCCAAGATCCGCGTGACCGCAGCGATCGTCGATGCCGTGTCCAAGGGCGAGGGCAGTGTCCTGGTGTTCTGCGGCAGCAAACGCAGCGTCCGGCGCACCGCGCTGATCATCGCCGCCAACCGCGGCGTGAACGTGTTCGACGTGGACCCCGACGACGCCGACGCCGTGCACGCCGCATGTCAGGCCGCCCGCATAGGCCTGCACTACAAGGGCTGGGAACACAAGCGCGAGGCCGAAAACGGTTTCCGCGCGCGCGAGTTGGACGTTCTCGTCGCGACCTCCACTGTCGCGGCGGGCGTGAACCTGCCGGCGCGTGCCGTGGTGGTCCAAGACACCGAGGTCGGCATGAAACCGATCGATGTCGCGACCGTGCAACAGATGTTCGGCCGAGCCGGACGCTTGGGCGCCGGCGAACGTCAAGGGTGGGCGTTTCTTTTGGTGAACGAAACCGAGCGCGCGATCTGGCAACGCCAACTCCTAGCGGGATTTCGCGTCGACTCCCAAATCCACTCGAGTGTGGCCGAACATGTCCTGGCAGAAGCGATCCAACACCGCATCGGCTCGGTCGCCGACGCCCACAGATGGTGGAAAAACACCCTGTCCTACCATCAGGGCAGCCACGACATTACACCGCTGCGCCAGGCCGTCGGATTTCTCCTCGACACGGAATTCCTTCGCCGAGTCCCCACCGGCGAGGGCGACGACGGATTTCTCGCCACCGAGCTCGGTATGGTGACCGGTCGATTGATGGTGTCCCCCACCGTCTGCCACGACCTTCGCGAGCACCTGTCCTCGATCGATCTTCCCGAATCGGCCGAGGACGCCGAGCGCCTTCTCATCGACGCCCTGGCCACGCAGGTCCCGAAACTCTCCCACGCCGCGGTGAGTGAGGCGATCAAACCCCATGTACTCCATTTGAAATGGGCACGAGGAATCGTGAGCCGCGACCATGGCGCGTTCAACGACCAGCAGCCCCACGACCTCACGACCGCGGCGTACGGTCCCGGCGACCTGGCTCGCGCGGCGATGCTCGCGGTCGCGAACTCTCCCGCCGCCTTTCGCGCCGACGCCCGCACCATCGGCGGAGTCCCCTATTCGACGATGTCGCCGGTGCTCGAGGAAGCCCCTCGATACCTGCACTGGCTGGGATGCCAGGGATTCCTCGCCACCGTCCATCCGTGGGTCGCGATCGTCGCCGCCGATCTGGGCCGACGCATCCGATGGCGTCGAGTTCAGCCGCCTCGCGGCGCGGGTCGATTGCTGTGGATGTGCGAACAGATGGCCACGGCGGCCTACGCCGAGGAGATCGTCCTGGACCTGTGGACCGCAGCCACCACTCGCGGCTTGGCGGGTCCGGACTGGAGTGAAACCGGACGCCCACGGGGGTGCCAGCTCGATCCCGCCGAATACGCGACGCTGCTCAGGGACCGCACCACCGGAAGCGTGCTCACCGACAACGACGGCACCGTCACAGCACGCAGCACCACGGCGGCCACACTCGTCACCTGGTCGGGATCGAACTTTCGCGCCGTCTCGGCACCTCACGGCCAGGACGCGACCACCACGACGCCGTCCGCGGACCAGGACAGACGAGGCGCGGCGCTGTTCACCCGCCGCGGTGACTACCGCTCGACCGGGTGGCTCAGCGACTATCACCTCCTGCGACCGCATCAGACCAGCGATCCGGTACCGGCGCCACCGTGACCCACACCATCCGCCGCCGACGCCTCCTCGCCCATCGCTCACGACGGGTGACTTCACCACATCGGCTTTGACGTCGACCGTTCACCCGACGTGCACATGCGCATCCTGATCCGCCTGATCGCCCACTGGGTGGGCCCGCCCCGGCGCGCCAACCGCGTCCGCAGGACCTGCGTGATGTCCACAGGGGCCTGCTCTCCATCTCGCCGCGACTCTGATCTCCGGCCGGGGCGAAGTGGATCTCGAGACTTGCGCGCTGTTCGCGGCGCAGCGCGCCACTGAATCCGATGACGACCGACGCGATATCGCGACGCGCCACGATCTGGGCGACCCAACCGTGCGCGTCGTCGGCGATAGCGGTCACCAGGCTCTGCAGGTCGGCGGTGCCCAAGGGCACCGCCTGGCGGGGACGTTCCTCCGGCTTCGACCCGACGGCGGAGAACATCAGGCAAAGTCTGGATCACCACGGGATCGGTACCCGGGTGCTGGTAACCCTGGGCGCTGTGACGGTCGCCGATAGCCGCCAGCCACGCCCCGAAAGTCGAGCTCTTGTCTACCGCGCCCCAAAGGCGCTAGCAGGAGTGCCACCCTTCGAGCCGAAATGGATGTCATGACCGAGTCTGTGAGCGACCCACGCTCTGCTTCCGGCCTACAGGAACCGATCCAGACGACGTCGATTCGTCCGGTTCGGGTTATGCCAGATCGCGAAGATCGGTCAATTTCGTCCAGCGGTGATGTAGTAGTACATGGGATCGATCATGTCGATGAGCTGTTCGATTTCGGTGTCAGTGAAACGATCGCGGCGGCTGATAGTGATCAGGACGAGGTCGTTGATCGCTTCGGCGATGGTGTCGAATTCGCTGATGGGTGGCGCGGCTGCACTATCGGTCACACTGCGCGACGAGTTTGCCCTCTTTAGGTCGGTGCTAGCGTGGGCTGCCCTGGTGCGGAGAATGCCGCTGGCGCCGCGTGGGCTCGCCGAAGCCGTGTGGTCGTAGAACTGGATCGCGGCTTGGAACAGCGCCGCAGGGTGCGGGTGGACAAGGGAGTGGCCGATGCTCTTGCATTTGGCCGGCTCGCTCACCGTTTCCTCGGGCTCGGCCAGCGACCGCGCTTTCACGATCAGATAACGCGCGACCAGGATGTCTCGGAAGGTGCCGTATTCGGCGGTTCGGAGCAGATCGATCGCCGCCTGTTCGTAGGCTTCTCCGGTCGAGCGGATCCGGTCTAATTCGTCGGTCGAGTCGTGGAGATCGAAACGGCGACTGAGATCGTTGAGGCGCAGTAGCGCCCGGACGTTGCCTTCGTGGCGGTGCCGTTCAGTCGTGGTTGCGGGAAAGCAAGCCAACAACTTTCGAGTTTGGTGGTCGATGTCGTCACCGAAGATGGTGGTGTACAGCTGCCGATGTTCGGGATGGGTAGCGTAGGCCATGTGGATTCGGCGTAGCCCGACGATCACGTCGGCGAGTTCGTGTGCTCGGAGAGAGTCTTGCGGCTCCCGGGTGATGCTCGGGGTGGGGCCGCACAGCTCGATCAGCGTTGTGGCGATCATGTGGTGCGCGCGCATCTCACGGTCTGGGTCTTCTTCGGCGAGAGCGCGGGCGTGCTCGGCGTGGAATCGCGCCAGTTCGTGGTGTAGCCGCCAGCCGAGGGCGGCGGCGAAGCCCATCTCGGTTTCCTTGATGGACCGGATGCGGCTCAACCCTGTGGGCTCGTAGTCGAGTTTCCGACACAACGCCATCTCGGCGGCTGCCGCCGCGCGTGTGCAGCGTATCCCCATCATGGAATCCAGTCGGACGACCGGATCGACCAAGGCGATTCCCCGGCGTGCCCAGTCGCGGGCCGCGACGACCGGTTGCTGATCGCCGCGGCGTCGATGTTGCAGGTGGCGTTCGGCCAGCTCGGCTGCCCAGAACAGCATGTCGGAGTGCTCATCGCTGGTCGACGCGTGCTCGAACTGCGCTTCCAGACGAACGATGTCGTAGTGGCGGGCAGAGAACCGCGCCTCGAATCGTTGCGCATCGACCCTGTCGTTCTGCATGCCGATGTGTTCGCCGCGCGCCGCGATGGCTGCGATCTGCTCGGGGACCGGCCGGTTGTCGGCTGTCAAGTTCTCGATGACCGCAGCGACCAGAGCGTCGAAGGACTTGAAGTGTTTCCACATGGTGGCTTTCGGGATCGGGCCCTCCGTGCCGTCGCGTCGAACATACCCTCGGGCATTGGCGCACACGTCGGCGAGAGTGAGCCGCTCGATCGGGTTGCCCGGGCGGGGCGCGGCGATCCTGTCCATAAGCACCTGCTCGGCGGCGGCCACGATCATCGCCCTGGTGTGCTGTTCGAGCGCGCGGCCGGCTCGCGCCTGGTAGCTCGAGGCGCCGCGGTGCATTGCTGTAGACGACACGGCCTTCAGTCTATTGCAGTACACATAGTTGTGCACTCGTTTATTACGGCTAATGTCGGCCATGAGGGTGAAACCGGCAACCCGTACGAGGGAGGACTCATCGGTGGAGACGACGGGGGCGAAACTTGCTCTGCTGCAACAGCATTTGGCGGCAGCGCGCGAACCTACAGGGGCGGCGGGCATCGCCAAGCGCGCTGCGAAGAACATTCGCAGCCCGCGTGAGCGTATCGAAATGCTGTTGGATCCAGGTAGTTTCATCGAGGTCGGGGCGCTCGTGCGCCAACCTGGACATATCGATGCCCTCTACGGTGACGGCGTGGTCACCGGCCGGGGCACGGTCGATGGGCGTCCGGTCATGGTGATCTCGCACGATCAGACGGTGTACGGCGGCTCGATCGGGGAGATGTTCGGGCGCAAGGTCGCGGCGGCGATGGATTTGGCGGCCGACGTCGGGTGCCCGTTCGTTGCGATCAACGACTCCGGCGGCGCCCGAGTACAGGACACGGCGACCTCGCTGGCCTGGTACGCGGCACTGAGTCGTCGTCAACTACGCATGTCCGGCGCGGTGCCACAGGTGTCTTTGATGCTGGGCAAATGCGCTGCGGGAGCAGTCTATTCACCGATCAACACCGATGTGCTGATAGCGACCGAATCCGCCTACATGTTCGTGACCGGTCCCGATATCATTCAGGAGACCACAGGTGAGGAGGTCACCCTCGAAGAGCTCGGTAGCGCGTTCAACCAGGCCCAGAACGGCAACATCCACCACATCGCTGTCGACGAGCGCGCGGCATTCGCTTGGGCGCGCGACTATCTGAGCTTCATGCCGTCCAACTGCTTCGACCAGGCACCGGTGGTGAATCCTGGTCTCGAACCCGCGCTCACCGACAGCGATCGCGAGTTGAATTCGATCATTCCCGATTCCGATCGAGCCGGCTACGACATGTACGACATCCTGGCCAGGATCTTCGACGACGGCGACTTCCACGAGGTCGGTGATGCCGCCGCCCGCAACATGATCACCGGCTTCGCGCGCGTCGATGGCCGCAGCGTCGGTGTGGTCGCCAATCAGCCACTGGTGGCCAGCGGGGCGATCGACGCCCGGTGCTCGGACAAGGCGGCGCATTTCATCCGACTCTGCGACGCCTTCGGACTCCCGCTGGTCTTCATCGTCGATACTCCGGGTGTGCTGCCCGGCGTCGAGGAGGAGAAGATCGGCGTCATCAAGCGCGGTGGCCGATTCTTCTACGCCGTCACCGAAGCCACGGTGCCGATCGTCACTGTCATCGTGCGCAAAGCCTACGGTGGCGCCTACGCCGTCATGGGATCCAAACAACTCGGTGGTGACATCAACCTCGCGTGGCCCACCGCGCGCATCGCCGTGATGGGCGCCGAGGCCGCAGTCAGCCTGACCCAGCGCCGCCAACTCGCCGCCGTCCCGGAAGACGAGCGGCCCGCCCTACGCCAGCAGATGATCGACTTCTACAACGCCACCATGGCCACCCCCTGGACTGCCGCCGAACGCGGCTACATCGACACGGTCATCGAACCGGCCCACACCCGACTGGAAATCCGCAAGGCGCTGCGTCTGCTCCGTGACAAAACCGTGTCGCACGCTCCCCGCAAGCACCATCTCATGCCGCTCTAGTGCTCGACTGGTCCGGACATCCGGTCCGCCTAGTGTCGGAACGGACGCCGACGCCGGACCAGTGCGACCAAGGCACCCTCCACCTCGAATGGGGTAGGGTGCCCGTGGGGCGTGGCGCTGAAAGCAACTGGGCCACAACGACTATCAAGATGAATTGCCGAAGGGACGCACCGATGTCCAAACCCACAGCGCCACGCTCATCCGATCCTCCCGCTACGCGGCCGGTCATACGGTCGATGCCCAGCCCTCGGGTGCTGCGTCGCATGATGAACGTGTATCCGCCGTTCCTGGGTTCCGGAATCCACGTCACTCATGTCGCGCAGGACTGGACACGAGTGGAGGTCACCCACCGCATTCGCCCATGGAACCGCAACCCGAACCAGGCGGCCTACGGCGGCACGCTCTACGCGATGACAGACCCATTCTTCGGGATGATGGCAGGCGGTCAGCTCGGCGCCGGGTATCGCATCTGGACCAGTGGCGCGAGCATCGAGTTCGTCGCACCGGGCCGCGAATCGGTGACCGCCACGATGTCGCTCTCCCCCGAGGAGGCGGCCGCGATCCGTGCCGCTACCGACCACGGCAACAAGTCGATCACCTCGCACAGCACTGAAATCATCTCCAGCGCAAACGTTCTCGTCGCACGAGTCACTCAGCAGCTATTCGTGCGCCGCGCCGCGTAAGGGGCCTGCCACGATCCTGCCCACCGCCGGAATTCGGACCGCGCCTGGCCGATGACCTGGTCGGTCAGCGGGGAGCATCGAGCGCGCCGGCAAAATGCGTGGAAGGCCACGCAGTTGCCGATCGACCGCGTAGCGGCTCAGCGCGCGCACGCGAGCGTTCTCGCCGAGTCGCCGCCTACGCGCGGAGTCGTCAAGGCCCTGCAGAGCGGCGATACAGGCGCTGATATCGGGCCGGGTCGTCGAGGAGTAGTCCATTGTGATCGTGTTCGATTTGCGCGGAGATGCCACCGCCCCGGCTCGCGAGGACCGGTTTGGCGCGCATAATGGCTTCGGTTACGGTGAGACCGAAGCCTTCCTGCAAGCTCCTCTGCACGATGATGTCCGCCGCCGACTGGGCCCAGTCACCGGCAGTGCGCCAGTTCGCTACTCTCACTGTCGGATTAGGCGACGGTGCCCACAACTAGTCCATGGAAGCGGTCGTGTGTCCGCGCGTGCGCGCAGAACGCGCGCATGACTCCGCCAATGTCCTTCAGAAGGTCCCAGCGGGGAATCTGAACCGCGCACAGCGAGTTCGCCGTGATCCCCGTCGGGTCGCCGGTGTCTCGCTCGACGATGGTTGAGACAGGTCCCGGGTAACGAATAGCGCACGCGGCGGTTGCGAGGGTGGCGCTCTTGGCGGAGCTGGGATCGATGGCGGGCAGTGCGGTGCGGCTGTTGCAGACCAGCTGCGGGGGTGCGTATTCGTTGAGGTAGAAGATGCAGCGGTCGGCGTGGCTGAGCGAGGGGCGGACAGCGATAGTACTGGTCGGCCAGCTCTTTGCGCAGACGGCTGCCGACGTGACCGTGCCATATCACCGGGTGGCCGGCTGCCGCGAGGGGTGCCGCAAGCAGCGCGGTTTGGGTGTCATGCAGTACCACGACGTCGGTGTGGTGGAGGTAGCGTGAAACCGGTGCGGCTCTCGCGAGCCGCGCAACGGTTCAATCGACTGCCCCGGTTCCTCAAACCGCGGACGCTGCTGCCAGCACCGGATTCACACAAGCCTGTCGAAAAACCTCGGCGGCCTTGGAGTTCGGTGGTCCGCCTAATACTGCAACGGCACTCGGCGCTCAGGTAAGTGGATGTCCGCGTCGCCGGTAGTGGCTGAGGCGGGCTTGGTGCTGGCGTCGTCGTCGCCAGGTCGACCATGACCAGATGTGATCGGCGGCATGGCGTGGGGTGAGGACGAACGCGATGAGCAGGCGGCGGATCTCCGGTAGCGTGAGAGCGATCATGCCCTCGTCGAGGTCACTGGTTCCCCTTTTGCAGCAAGGGTTTTCGACGCGGCGAGCCATGCCAGGGCGAGCATCGACAGGGTGATGTGGGCGTGCCAGGCCCGCCAGCTGCGGACTTGGTAGTGATCGAGTCCGGCTTCCCCTTGGCCTGCTGGAACGCCTCTTCCACATGCCAGCGTGACCCGGCCGTCCAGGCCAGATCGACCAGCCGGGCGGTGGCGGGGCCGTAACAGATGTAGTAGGCGATCTCGAGTTCGCCTCTGCTGTTGGGTGTGAGCGAACGTCGCGCCAGCAGCCAGTGTCCTCGCCCGGCGGCCCAGGTGCCCTCGATTTGGCGGCGCGCCCAGTCGTATTCGCGCGGTCCGTGCGCGCCGGCGCCGACCGAGAGCCGCTGCCAGGTGCGGCCGCCGAACTCGGCGACCAGATCATCGGCGCGCGCGACACGGTCGGCGCGGGTGGCCATCTGGTGGTCGCAGCGGGTGGCCATCACGTAGAACACGTCGTGGTCTTCGCACCAGTCCCGTAGGTAACCGGCCTGCCCGTAGGCCTCATCGGCGGTGAACCACCCGAACGGCACCTTCGCGGCCAACGCGCGTTCGAGCATGGCGATCATCAGCCGGGGTTTGGTGGCGAACTCGACCTCGTCGGGAATCCCAGCGTCGCGGCAACGCTCGCGATCGCTGGTCCACGACTCGGGAACATAGAGTTCCCGATCGATCAGCGCGTGCCCCTGCTTCGACGCGTACGCCAGGAACACCCCGATCTGACAGTTCTCCGTACGCCCGGCTGTGCCCGAGTATTGGCGTTGCACCCCAGCAGATTTGGTGCCCTTCTTCAAGAACCCGGTCTCGTCACCGGCCAGCACAGCGTCAGGGTCGCCGAGGTGTTCGACCACGTAGTCCCGCACATCGTCACGCACCCCCTCGACATCCCAATCGGCTTTGCGCAGCAGCCGCTGCATCCCGTCCGGGCACCCCTCACCAGCGCGTTCGGCCAGAGTCCACCCGTTCTTGCGTTCCAAACCGGCCAGCAGGCCCGACACGTACTCCCGCGCCCGCTGCCGCGGCTCGGACCGCGCGAACCGGGAACCTATCCGAGACATCAACGAATCCAACTCGGCCACAACACGATCCAACACCACATGCCAGATCTACCAGCACACACTCAACCGAGTGCCGTTGCAGTACTAACTCATGGGCAATAGCTGGCTTCGTCGCCTGTCGCCGGTGTCTGGAGACGGTGCGCACATCTTGATTCGCTACCCCACCTGGCGGCTCCGCGATCTCCTCCGGCCCGTTGGCCAAGGCCGTCGGCCCGGAATACGATGTTTTCTCGATGCAATACCCAGGTCGGCAAGACAGAAGACTCGAACCTCTCCTGGGAAGTATCGCTGATCCTGTCGATGGCCTGCTCCCAGAGCTGATGGAAACGGTTGGTGGGCGCAACTTCTCGTTGTTCGGACGCAGCATGGGTTCGGTCGTGGCCTTCGAGACATGTCGGCGACTCGAACGACACACCGAAGCGCGACCTCGGATGCTTCCGATCGACGTGCGCCCTCTGCGGCGATCCCGGGAGTTGACGGCGCTCACTGAATTTCCCCGCTGAGGCTCACCGAAATTCCCCATTTGTCCGTGTGGCTCCGCCGTGAAGGGCGGGCCTCCTCCAATGCTGATGGTTACCACACCTGACCAGCGCTTTCGATCGGAGGAGGCCCGCTTTTCCATGTTGACACGTGAGGAAGATGTGGAAATCAGTGCCCTACGCGCCCGAGGCTGGACGATCTCCCAGATCGCCCGCCATACCGGTCGTGACCGTAAGACGATTCGAGCTTATCTGGCCGGGGAACGCACCCCAGGGATACGGAAACGGCATCTACCGGACCCGTTCGAACCGTTCCTCGACTACGTGAGCGCCCGCCTGACCGAGGACCCGCACTTGTGGGCGCAGACGTTGATGGACGAGCTCGAGCCCCTCGGTTTCCCGTTGTCGTATCAGTCGCTGACACGCAACATCCGCGCCCGCGAACTGCGGCCGGTCTGCCAGGCCTGTCGGACCGCGACCGAACGCCCCAACGCGGTCATCCCGCATCCACCGGGTGGTGAAACCCAATGGGACTGGGTCGATCTGCCGAATCCGCCCGCCTCCTGGGGGTGGGGCGCCAACGCGCACCTGCTGGTCGGGTCACTGGCCCACTCGGGCCGCTGGCGCGGCTATCTCGCACCATCGACCGACCAGCCACACCTGATCGAAGGGCTCGACCGCGTCGCTCGCGGTCTGGGCGGGGTGACAGGGTCGTGGCGGTTCGACCGCATGTCCACGGTCTGCCATCCCTCCAGCGGTCAGCTCACCGCATCGTTCGCCGCGGTCGCGAAATATTACGCCGTGGTTCCGGTGATCTGCCCGCCCCGGAGCGGGAACCGCAAAGGCGTGGTCGAGAAAGCTAATCACACTGCCGCGCAACGCTGGTGGCGCACACTCGCCGACGAAACAACCGTCGAGCAAGCCCAAACAGGGCTGGACAAGTTCTGTTCGCTGCGCGGTGACACCCGGCTTCGGCCGACCGCCGACGGACGCGCCAGCGTCGCGACCGTCGCCGCCAGGGAACCGTTGCGACCGTTACCCGCCGAACCCTATCCGGCGATCCTCGCCGAACCTCGGGTCGCCTCGCGGCAGGCGATGATCTCCTGGCGCGGCAACCGCTACTCGGTGCCACCGGAACTGGCGTCGGCGACCGTTGTCGTCGCACAACCGCTGCGCGGCAACCACATCGACATCGCCACCACCGGCGGCATCGTGATCGCCCGCCATCAACGCGCCGCCGACGGCCTGGGCGCCACGGTCCGCGACCACGGCCACGTCGTCGCACTCGACGCCACCGCGATGGCCGCGGCCAACACCAGCCGACCCCACCGCCGCAAGCAACGCATCCCACCCGGCGCCACTGCCAGAGCCGCCGCCGCGGCGTTACGAGCCACCGCCGACCCCTCGAACGCCGCGACGGCTGCCGCCGATGCCACCCTCACCGATCTGGCCGCCTACGAGCGCGCCGCCACCGCCAGGAGCCGCAAATGAGCGCCCCCGCGCCGAAGAAGACAGCCCGCCGCACCACCAAAGCCGTCGGCGCCGACGAGACCGCGACCCGCTACCAACAACTGCGATCACATCTGGCCACTCTGAAGCTGCATGCCGCCGCCGAAGCACTGCCCTCGGTCCTGGACGACGCCACCACACAGAACCTTTCGGCCACAGCGACACTGGAGAAGCTGTTACGGATCGAGGTCGATGACACCGAAGCCCGGCGCCTGGCCGGACGGCTGCGGTTCGCGAACCTACCCACCCCGGCCTCGCTATCCAATTTCGACGTCGACGCCGCCTCCGGCATCGACCGACCACTACTCGACGAACTCGACACCTGCCGCTACCTCGAAACCGCCACCAACGTTCTACTCATCGGCACCCCCGGCACCGGAAAAACACACCTGGCGACCGGCCTCGCCCGCGCGGCCGCGCACGCCGGCTACCGCACCTACTTCACCACCGCCGCCGACCTCGCCGCCCGCTGCCACCGCGCAGCGATCGAGGGCCGCTGGGCCACCACCATGCGCTTCTACGCCGGCCCCGCCCTGCTCGTCATCGACGAACTCGGCTACCTACCCCTCCCCGCCGAAGCCGCCTCCGCGTTGTTTCAGGTTGTCTCGCAACGATATTTGAAAACCTCGATCGCGATCACCACCAACCGCGGCGTCGGCTCCTGGGGCGAAATCCTCGGCGACAACACCGTCGCCGCCGCCCTACTCGACCGACTCCTACACCGGTCCATGGTCATCAACCTCGACGGCGACTCCTACCGACTCCGCGACCACCAAGCCACCGCCGACCACCTCCGCCGAGCCACCACCGGCAACCGCCAACCCCTATAATCGACACCGCTCACGGGCGAGGAATTTCGGCGAGCACAGGTGGGGAATTTCGGCGAGCGCCGTCAGAGTGCGTAGACATCTGTTGAGCGATAGGGAACTCGCCACGCATCTGGTGGAGTTCGGTGGTGCACCATCGGCGCTGCTGGAGAATCCGGAGTTCCGCGCGTTTATCCTGTCGACCGTCAGGAACGACTACTGGGCTATCGAGACCTACCGTTGCGGGCATCGACGACAAGATCGACAGCCGAATCGTCGCGATGGTTGGCGATCACGATCCCGACGCGAGCTTCGAACAGATGCAGCGGTGGGGCTCGCACCTCCGGCGGCTTCCTACTGAAGTCCTTTCCGGGCGGGCACTTCTTCATCGACGCGAATCGCCAACCGACCAGTCGAGTGATCCGCGATACTCGCATGCTATTGAAGTGAGCCGTAGCGACTGGGTGAGCCACTCGCCCGCCCGGTCGCATGTGATTGCTCCAGTGTCCGGTTCTCGAATAGTGGCGGGTCTCGATCGCCGCGCCGACTGGCTACGAAATCGATCTCCACATCGCGGGGGATTCGCAGACCCGGCCTGCCACCCAACCTTGCAGCGGTGTGGAGAGTCTCATCGGGATCGGCCTCGCCGTGCTGCCCGGTTTTCTGCGCGGACGCCCACTGCGCGTCCGCTACTGGATCACACCGTCCAGAACGCCCGATTCAGCTCCGACCACCCTCCCGACGGTCGGCTACCGAGCATCTCAACGCTGACCCGATCCACTGCATTTCGCGCATCGGCGTCGTCCTGCGGCCACCGTCCTACAACGTCTTTCGGATACCGCGCTGAGCCTCATCGGAAACGATCGAATGTCATGCATCCTTCCTGGCGAGGATCTGGCCGAACGTGTCGAAGTCCGCACCGCGTCGGCCCCTTCACGGCCTTGGGTCGTGGAGGGGCCGATTGAGCAGATCGCCGAATGCGCGTTTCCGCCGCCCAACGTTCATGTTCCACGAGCGGCACGCCTACGTTCCTGTCGTCCTGCCCCGGATACGTTCGAATCACATGCCGGGTCGCTCCGAGATCATCGTTAGCCAATCGTCAACGATTCGTGCGGCAGATTCGGAATCATCGGACATGATCGAAAAATGATCCGCTTCGATAGTACGCACCTCATGAAATTCATTCCAGGGTTCCGCCAATGTTTGCGCGCCGTCACCTACATCAGAATTTCCGTAACCAGTAGATGAAGTAAGGCATTTCACAAAAAGCACGCTTGTATCTATGGGTCCATTATGGAACTCCGGCAGCATCTCGAACCATGTCGCTACCGCGGTCAATCGAGAATCATCAAACCCTCCGAATGCTTGCTCCTCACTCAGCGTGAATTGCACCATAGCTTCGAGAGGGAATTCGATTCGACCGCCTTCCACATTGAAGCTATCCATCAGGAGAACACCTTGCAGACCCATCTCGCCGCTCTTCGACAACAGGTGGTCGGCGATCGCATAGGCGACATTGCCGCCCGTGGACACTCCACCCAGAACAAACGGCTGGTTACCGACAACTCTTCCGACAGCCGTGGCCATCGCCTCTATGGCCGCCGATGGCGAATCGGGTAGAGACTCATCGGATTTGAACCCTGGCAATGGAACCGCCGTAACTTTACGTTTGCCGCCAAACGCGGAGGCGAACCGCACGTACTGTTGAACCCCCCCGGTAAGCACGGGCGAACATATCAGAACGATTTGCGGCGCATTTGAGCCGTCACTAAGCGAGGCCGTCGTCACCGGCACCTCAGCGGAGCCGGAAAGGGCAGTCCGTAGTCGCGCTGCAGAACGCAGGAGGTGCATACCTTCGCGAGCGCGCCCCGCGAGTACCGCTCTCTTGAACCAACCGTACAACGTCTCTTTCCCTGCGCCATCCGACATCGAGAGATCCGAAGCGGTTCCATTGTTCCCGGATTCGCTTTTCGCTCCATCGATGTCCCGTCGAGAATTCAGCTCCGAGAGGATATATCTCGCCAAGGATTTGGCGTTGTCGAAATAGAATACAGCCTCGATCGGCAACTTCAGATTGGTCGCCGAGTTCAGAAGGTTCCTCACCTCCAAGGCCGCGAGGGAATCGAACCCCAAGTTCGCGAACGGCGTATCGGTGATTGCATCTGGCTCATATCCCAGAATCTTCCCGACCGAATTGGTAACCAGTCCTGTCAGTAGCGCCTCCTGCTGACCCTCGTCGAGGCCATTCAGACGATCGAGCAAGTCGCTGACTCTTTGGTCACCGCCGCGGCGTCTGCGAGGTTTCGTAGTCAGCGTGGAGCGGTCCAGGCGCGCCGCGACCACGGCCGGTTCGTCGCCGGTGATCGCGGTGTCGAACCAGGCCAGGCCCTGCTCGGTCGACAACCCCAGCACACCGCTACGGCTCATCCGGTCGAGGTCGGCATGGTCCAGGGCTCCGGTCATCCCGGTGTCGGAGTCCCACAGGCCCCACGCGATCGAGGTCGCGGGCAACCCGTGCGCTCGCCGGTGGGTGGCCAGTCCGTCGAGGAACGCGTTGGCCGCCGCGTAGTTGCCCTGTCCCGGCGCACCCAGCACACCCGCGATCGAGGAGAACAGGACGAACATCGCCAGATCCTTGTCCCGGGTCAGTTCGTGCAGATGCGCGGCGGCGTCGAGTTTGGGCGCGAACACCCTCGCCATCCGGTCCGGGGTCAGTGACGCGATCACGCCGTCGTCGAGCACGCCCGCGGCGTGCACCACACCGGCCAACGGGAAGTCCTCGGGTACCGCGGCCAGCAGCCGGGTCACCTCGTCACGACGCGACACATCACACGCCACGACCCGTACCGTCGCGCCCAGCCCGGTCAACTCCGCCACCAACTGCTCGGCGCCGGCCGCGTCCATGCCCGAGCGACTGGCCAACACCAGCGATCCGACACCGTGTTCGAGGACCAGATGCCGAGCCAGCACCGCACCCAGACCACCGGTACCACCGGTCACCACCACCGTCCCCGAACCCGACACACCCGCCGAATCCGAGTCGGTCCGTTCCGACCCGGTCGATGCGGTCTCGGGCAGGCGTACCAGTCGGGCCGCGTGCAGGATCCCGTCACGGACCACGACCTGTGGTTCGCCCGATGCCACAGCCGCCGCGACCATCCCGATCCCGACTCCGGTGTCGATCCCGGAATCGGTGTCGAGCAACACGACCCGGCCCGGGTCCTCGGACTGCGCCGAACGAACCAAACCCCACACCGTGGTAGCGCCCAGATCGGTGGGCGCCTCCCCAGTCGCACCGACCGCGCCACGCGTGAGCACGACCAACGTGCTCGACGCGAACCTGTTCGAGATCAGCCAGGCCTGCACCGCGACCAACACCTCACACGCCAACACATGCGCACGAGCCACCACACCGGTGTCGGTGTCGGTGTCGGTGAGGTCGAGGACCACGATCGAAGGCATATCGCCGGGGGCGTCATCAAGCCGGTCGGTGAACGCCCGGGCTCCGGTGAACACCTCCACGGCCTCGGTGCTCGCGGTCGAGCCGAGCGCGAGTTGTCCGGTCGTGAGTGGGTTCCAGCGCACGACGTGCAGAGGGTCGCTGGTCGTGGCGGCGACCAACTGTGCGGGGTCGACGGTGCGTGTGACCAGGGACCCGACCGTGAGCACGGGCTGGCCGGTGGTGTCGGTGACCAGGATCGACACACCGTCGGAGCCGTCGGTGGCGGGACGGATACGGGCTCGTACCGCGCCGGCGCCCTCGGCGTGCAGAGCCACCTGCAGCCACGAGAACGGCAACCCGAGACCGGTGCCGGTGTCGGTGTGGGGATCTCGGATCGTGTCGAACGCCACCGCGTGCAACACCGAGTCCAGCAACGCCGGGTGCATCCCGTAACGGGACCCGTCTCCCCCGGTCTCGGGCAACACCGCCTCGACGAACAACTCCTCCCCACGCCGCCACACCGACCGCAAACCTTGGAACACCGGCCCGTACCCGTAGCCGTGATCGAGCAGGAACTCGTAGGCATCGGTCGCATCGACCGCGATCGCCTCGTGCGGCGGCCACACCGCCAACTCGTTGTCGTGATGTCCCAGATCGTCTGCCCGATCACCGATCAGGCCTTGGGCGTGCATCACCCATTCCCCGGACCCGTCGCGACCGTCCAACCGCGAGTGCACCGACACCGCCCGGTCACCGGATTCGTCGGGACCCGACACCACGATCTGTAGCTGGACCCCACCGGTGGCCGACACCACCAACGGCGTGAGCAGGGTCAGCTCACGCAGTACCGCGCAACCCACCTCGTCACCGGCACGCAGCACCATCTCCACGAAACCGGTACCCGGCACCAACACCACACCACCCACGGCATGATCGGCCAGCCACGGATGCGTCGACAACGACAACCGCCCGGTCAACACCACCCCGTCGGTCTCGGGCAAGACCAGCACCGCCCCGATCAACGGATGATCGGCACCCGACAACCCCAACGACACCGCATCGGTGCCACCGGTGGTGGCCGCGTCGAGCCAGTACCGTCGGCGTTGGAACGCATACGAGGGCAACGACACTCGCTTCGCACCGGGGTAGAGCGTGGTCCAGTCGACCGCGACCCCGGAGGTCTCCAGTCGTGCCAGCGTCATCGACAAGGTCGAGGCTTCGTCGCGCCCCTTGCCCAGCACCGCGGTCACGGTCGTTTCCACCGGCGATACCGCCGGTTGTCCCGCGTCACCGATGGCGGTGTGGTGGTGTTCGAGGCAGCGATCGATCAGAACGCTGAGCCCACCATCGGGACCGGCCACGACATAGGTGTCGACTCCCGACGCGCGCAGGGTGTCGACACCGTCGCCGAACCGGACCGCTTCCCGCACGTGCCGCACCCAGTACTCGACCGTGCCGGCACGCTCACCCACGAGCCGCCCGTCCAGGTTCGACACCCACGCGATGGTGGGGTCGGTGAAGGAGATCGTGGCCAGGACCGCCGCGAACTCCTCCAACATCGGAGCCATCAACACCGAATGGAACGCATGCGAGACCGGCAGCCGGTTCACCCGCCGCCCGGCCTCACCCAACCGTGTCACGACCCGCTCGACCGCGATGGTGGTGCCGGAGACCACGACCGCGTTCGGGGCGTTGACCGCCGCGATCTCCACACCGTCCTCCAGCAGCGCGGTGACCTCGGCCTCGGTGGCCTGCACCGCGACCATCACCCCACCCTCGGGCAGAGCCTGCATCAACCGGCCCCGCGCGGCGACCAGACGCGCGGCATCGGACAGGGTCAACGCCCCGGCCACATGCGCGGCCACGATCTCACCGACCGAATGCCCGATCAGATGATCCGGACGCAGCCCATGACTCTCGAGCAACCGCGCCACCGCCACACCCACCACGAACAACCCACCCTGCGCATACAGGGTCCGACTCAACACCGCCTCGTCCTCACCCCACACCACCTCCCGCAACCCCACACCAGCACCCACCCCGGCAGGGCTCCCGCCGGCAGCGGTCAAAGCCTCCTCGAACGCGGTGACGGCCTCGTCGAACGCGGCCCGGAACACCGGAAACACCTCGTACAGACCCCGACCCATCCCCGTCCACTGCGCGCCCTGACCCGGGAACACCCACACCGTTTTCCCCACCGCACGCACCACACCCGACACCACACTCGCGGAAGGAGTGTTCTCCACCAGCGCGTCCAGGCCCGCGACCAACTCCGCGGTATCGGTGCCGGTAACGACCGCCCGATGCTCGAACCGCGACCGCGACAACAACGACCAGGCCACATCGCCCGGCACCGACTCCGGACGCACCGACACCCACTCCCGCAACCGGGACGCCTGAGCCAGCAACGCCTCACGACTACGACCCGACACCACCCACGACACCACACCCGAACCGGTGTCGGAATCACCGCCGGCATCGGTGTGACTGTGGTTGTGATCCGTACCGTCGTGGCCGGTGACGCGCGGTTCGTCGGCCCGCTCAGGGATTTCGGGTGCTTGTTCGAGGATGACGTGGGCGTTGGTGCCACTGACACCGAAGGAGGACACCCCCGCCCGACGCGGACGACCCCGCCGCGTGGTCCATTCACGGTCCTCGGTCAACAGTCGGACCTGCCCGGCGTCCCAGTCCACGTGCGAGGACGGCGCGTCCACATGCAACGTCCGGGGCATCAGGCCGCGACGCATCGACTCGACCATCTTGATCACCCCGGCCATACCGGCCGCGGCCTGGGTGTGACCGATGTTGGACTTGATCGACCCCAACCACAACGGATCGTCCGCGGGCCGGTCCTGACCGTAAGTGCCCAACAAGGCCTGGGCCTCGATCGGATCACCCAACCGGGTCCCGGTGCCGTGCGCCTCGACCACGTCGACCTCGGTAGCCGCGACCCCGGCGTTGGCCAACGCCTGCCGGATCACCCGACGCTGCGAGGGACCGTTCGGCGCGGTCAACCCGTTACTGGCACCGTCCTGATTGACCGCGGTACCCCGCACCACCGCCAACACCTCGTGCCCACGACGACGCGCCTCCGACAACCGCTCCACCAACAGCACACCCACACCCTCGGCCCAACCCACACCGTCAGCGGCCTCGGCGAAGGATTTGCATCGCCCGTCCGAGGACAGTCCGCGCTGGCGTGAGAAATCCACGAACGTCGCGGGTGTCGACATCACCGTGACACCGCCGACCAGTGCCATCGCGCATTCGCCCGCGCGTACCGCGGCCACCGCCTGATGCAACGCGACCAGCGAGGACGAGCAGGCGGTGTCGATCGACACCGCCGGGCCCTCCAACCCCAGCACATACGACACACGACCCGACACCACGCTGGCCAGGGATCCGGTCAACAGGTATCCCTCCGCCCCGGAATCCTCACCACCACCGAACAGTGCGTAGCGTGCGTCGCCGACGCCCATGAAGACGCCGGTGTTGCTGCCGCGCAACGTCTCCGGGGCGATCCCGGCGTGTTCCAGGGCCTCCCACACCGTCTCGAGCAACAGCCGCTGCTGGGGATCCATCGCGAGCGCCTCACGCGGGCTGATCCCGAAGAATCCCGCGTCGAACTCGCCCGCCTCGTAGAGGAACCCACCACTACGGGTGTAGGACTTACCCGCCACCCCAGGTTCGGGATCGAACAGTCCCTCCACGTCCCAGCCACGGTCCGCCGGGAAGTCGGCGATCGCGTCCCGTCCCGCGGCCACCACGTCCCACAGCGAATCCGGCGAGGACACCCCACCCGGGAACCGGCACCCCATACCCACGATCGCCACCGGCTCCGACACCGACGATTGCAGTTTTCTCTTCTCTGCTTTCAGAACCGCGTTGTCACGCGCCGAAATCCGTAGCGCTTCAGTAAGTTTGTCAATCGAGACAGACATAACCATGATCCTTATCGAGAACTTACGCTATTTTGAATGACGTGCTTAATCAAGCTTTCAGAGTCCATCGAATCTACGAGATCATAGTCCATTTCTTCAGTTGGATACCACTCTTCGATATCGACAGTCAATTCGAGCAAGGAAGTCAGTATTCCTTTTTCTCGAAGCACACTTAACGGCACGGATGCGAGACGACGACGAATCTCTCCCTCATCGATATCACTGAAACTTTCCGCGTTCGGGTTTATTTGTTGTTGGATGTGTTGGGCGAGTGTGTGGGCTGTGGGGTAGTCGTAGACCGTGGTCGCCGGGAGGCGGAGTCCGGTCGCGGTGTTGAGTCGGTTGCGGGTCTCGACCGCGGTGAGGGAGTCGAATCCCAGTTCCTGGAAGTTGCGTTCGGGGTCGATCGCGTCGGGCCCGTCGTGTCCCAGGACGACCGCGACCTGGGCGCGGATCGTGTCGAGGATGAGCTGGAACTGTTCGGCTGCCGTCAGTCCCTCGATCCGTGCCCGGAGTCCGTCGTGACCGCCGGTGGTATCGGTGACCGCGAGGCGACGCGTGGGTGGGGCCAGTTCACCCAGCAACGGTGCCACCGCCCCGGCACGCGCTCGTGCCGCCAGCACCGACCGGTCCAGGCGCGCCGCGACCACGGCCGGTTCGTCGCCGGTGATCGCGGTGTCGAACCAGGCCAGGCCCTGCTCGGTCGACAACCCCAGCACACCGCTACGGCTCATCCGGTCGAGGTCGGCATGGTCCAGGGCTCCGGTCATCCCGGTGTCGGAGTCCCACAGGCCCCACGCGATCGAGGTCGCGGGCAACCCGTGCGCTCGCCGGTGGGTGGCCAGTCCGTCGAGGAACGCGTTGGCCGCCGCGTAGTTGCCCTGTCCCGGCGCACCCAGCACACCCGCGATCGAGGAGAACAGGACGAACATCGCCAGATCCTTGTCCCGGGTCAGTTCGTGCAGATGCGCGGCGGCGTCGAGTTTGGGCGCGAACACCCTCGCCATCCGGTCCGGGGTCAGTGACGCGATCACGCCGTCGTCGAGCACGCCCGCGGCGTGCACCACACCGGCCAACGGGAAGTCCTCGGGTACCGCGGCCAGCAGCCGGGTCACCTCGTCACGACGCGACACATCACACGCCACGACCCGTACCGTCGCGCCCAGCCCGGTCAACTCCGCCACCAACTGCTCGGCGCCGGCCGCGTCCATGCCCGAGCGACTGGCCAACACCAGCGATCCGACACCGTGTTCGAGGACCAGATGCCGAGCCAGCACCGCACCCAGACCACCGGTACCACCGGTCACCACCACCGTCCCCGAACCCGACACACCCGCCGAATCCGAGTCGGTCCGTTCCGACCCGGTCGATGCGGTCTCGGGCAGGCGTACCAGTCGGGCCGCGTGCAGGATCCCGTCACGGACCACGACCTGTGGTTCGCCCGATGCCACAGCCGCCGCGACCATCCCGATCCCGACTCCGGTGTCGATCCCGGAATCGGTGTCGAGCAACACGACCCGGCCCGGGTCCTCGGACTGCGCCGAACGAACCAAACCCCACACCGTGGTAGCGCCCAGATCGGTGGGCGCCTCCCCAGTCGCACCGACCGCGCCACGCGTGAGCACGACCAACGTGCTCGACGCGAACCTGTTCGAGATCAGCCAGGCCTGCACCGCGACCAACACCTCACACGCCAACACATGCGCACGAGCCACCACACCGGTGTCGGTGTCGGTGTCGGTGAGGTCGAGGACCACGATCGAAGGCATATCGCCGGGGGCGTCATCAAGCCGGTCGGTGAACGCCCGGGCTCCGGTGAACACCTCCACGGCCTCGGTGCTCGCGGTCGAGCCGAGCGCGAGTTGTCCGGTCGTGAGTGGGTTCCAGCGCACGACGTGCAGAGGGTCGCTGGTCGTGGCGGCGACCAACTGTGCGGGGTCGACGGTGCGTGTGACCAGGGACCCGACCGTGAGCACGGGCTGGCCGGTGGTGTCGGTGACCAGGATCGACACACCGTCGGAGCCGTCGGTGGCGGGACGGATACGGGCTCGTACCGCGCCGGCGCCCTCGGCGTGCAGAGCCACCTGCAGCCACGAGAACGGCAACCCGAGACCGGTGCCGGTGTCGGTGTGGGGATCTCGGATCGTGTCGAACGCCACCGCGTGCAACACCGAGTCCAGCAACGCCGGGTGCATCCCGTAACGGGACCCGTCTCCCCCGGTCTCGGGCAACACCGCCTCGACGAACAACTCCTCCCCACGCCGCCACACCGACCGCAAACCTTGGAACACCGGCCCGTACCCGTAGCCGTGATCGAGCAGGAACTCGTAGGCATCGGTCGCATCGACCGCGATCGCCTCGTGCGGCGGCCACACCGCCAACTCGTTGTCGTGATGTCCCAGATCGTCTGCCCGATCACCGATCAGGCCTTGGGCGTGCATCACCCATTCCCCGGACCCGTCGCGACCGTCCAACCGCGAGTGCACCGACACCGCCCGGTCACCGGATTCGTCGGGACCCGACACCACGATCTGTAGCTGGACCCCACCGGTGGCCGACACCACCAACGGCGTGAGCAGGGTCAGCTCACGCAGTACCGCGCAACCCACCTCGTCACCGGCACGCAGCACCATCTCCACGAAACCGGTACCCGGCACCAACACCACACCACCCACGGCATGATCGGCCAGCCACGGATGCGTCGACAACGACAACCGCCCGGTCAACACCACCCCGTCGGTCTCGGGCAAGACCAGCACCGCCCCGATCAACGGATGATCGGCACCCGACAACCCCAACGACACCGCATCGGTGCCACCGGTGGTGGCCGCGTCGAGCCAGTACCGTCGGCGTTGGAACGCATACGAGGGCAACGACACTCGCTTCGCACCGGGGTAGAGCGTGGTCCAGTCGACCGCGACCCCGGAGGTCTCCAGTCGTGCCAGCGTCATCGACAAGGTCGAGGCTTCGTCGCGCCCCTTGCCCAGCACCGCGGTCACGGTCGTTTCCACCGGCGATACCGCCGGTTGTCCCGCGTCACCGATGGCGGTGTGGTGGTGTTCGAGGCAGCGATCGATCAGAACGCTGAGCCCACCATCGGGACCGGCCACGACATAGGTGTCGACTCCCGACGCGCGCAGGGTGTCGACACCGTCGCCGAACCGGACCGCTTCCCGCGCGTGCCGCACCCAGTACTCGACCGTGCCGGCACGCTCACCCACGAGCCGCCCGTCCAGGTTCGACACCCACGCGATGGTGGGGTCGGTGAAGGAGATCGTGGCCAGGACCGCCGCGAACTCCTCCAACATCGGAGCCATCAACACCGAATGGAACGCATGCGAGACCGGCAGCCGGTTCACCCGCCGCCCGGCCTCACCCAACCGTGTCACGACCCGCTCGACCGCGATGGTGGTGCCGGAGACCACGACCGCGTTCGGGGCGTTGACCGCCGCGATCTCCACACCGTCCTCCAGCAGCGCGGTGACCTCGGCCTCGGTGGCCTGCACCGCGACCATCACCCCACCCTCGGGCAGAGCCTGCATCAACCGGCCCCGCGCGGCGACCAGACGCGCGGCATCGGACAGGGTCAACGCCCCGGCCACATGCGCGGCCACGATCTCACCGACCGAATGCCCGATCAGATGATCCGGACGCAGCCCATGACTCTCGAGCAACCGCGCCACCGCCACACCCACCACGAACAACCCACCCTGCGCATACAGGGTCCGACTCAACACCGCCTCGTCCTCACCCCACACCACCTCCCGCAACCCCACACCAGCACCCACCCCGGCAGGGCTCCCGCCGGCAGCGGTCAAAGCCTCCTCGAACGCGGTGACGGCCTCGTCGAACGCGGCCCGGAACACCGGAAACACCTCGTACAGACCCCGACCCATCCCCGTCCACTGCGCGCCCTGCCCCGGGAACACCCACACCGTTTTCCCCACCGCACGCACCACACCCGACACCACACTCGCGGAAGGAGTGTTCTCCACCAGCGCGTCCAGGCCCGCGACCAACTCCGCGGTATCGGTGCCGGTAACGACCGCCCGATGCTCGAACCGCGACCGCGACAACAACGACCAGGCCACATCGCCCGGCACCGACTCCGGACGCACCGACACCCACTCCCGCAACCGGGACACCTGAGCCAGCAACGCCTCACGACTACGACCCGACACCACCCACGACACCACACCCGAACCGGTGTCGGAATCACCGCCGGCATCGGTGTGACTGTGGTTGTGATCCGTACCGTCGTGGCCGGTGACGCGCGGTTCGTCGGCCCGCTCAGGGATTTCGGGTGCTTGTTCGAGGATGACGTGGGCGTTGGTGCCACTGACACCGAAGGAGGACACCCCCGCCCGACGCGGACGACCCCGCCGCGTGGTCCATTCACGGTCCTCGGTCAACAGTCGGACCTGCCCGGCGTCCCAGTCCACGTGCGAGGACGGCGCGTCCACATGCAACGTCCGGGGCATCAGGCCGCGACGCATCGACTCGACCATCTTGATCACCCCGGCCATACCGGCCGCGGCCTGGGTGTGACCGATGTTGGACTTGATCGACCCCAACCACAACGGATCGTCCGCGGGCCGGTCCTGACCGTAAGTGCCCAACAAGGCCTGGGCCTCGATCGGATCACCCAACCGGGTCCCGGTGCCGTGCGCCTCGACCACGTCGACCTCGGTAGCCGCGACCCCGGCGTTGGCCAACGCCTGCCGGATCACCCGACGCTGCGAGGGACCGTTCGGCGCGGTCAACCCGTTACTGGCACCGTCCTGATTGACCGCGGTACCCCGCACCACCGCCAACACCTCGTGCCCACGACGACGCGCCTCCGACAACCGCTCCACCAACAGCACACCCACACCCTCGGCTAGCCCGGTCCCATCAGCGGCCTCGGCGAAGGATTTGCATCGCCCGTCCGCGGACAACCCCCTCTGCCGCGAGAACTCCAGATAAGTACCCGGCCTCGACATCACCGTGATCCCGCCGACCAGTGCCATCGCGCATTCGCCCGCGCGTACCGCGGCCACCGCCTGATGCAACGCGACCAGCGAGGACGAGCAGGCGGTGTCGATCGACACCGCCGGGCCCTCCAACCCCAGCACATACGACACACGACCCGACACCACCGCGCCGGCCGCCTCGCTACCGGGATAGTCGTGATACATCACGCCGGTGAACACGCCGGTGTTGCTGCCACGCAACGTCTCCGGGGCGATCCCGGCGTGTTCCAGGGCCTCCCACACCGTCTCGAGCAACAGCCGCTGCTGGGGATCCATCGCGAGCGCCTCACGCGGGCTGATCCCGAAGAATCCCGCGTCGAACTCGCCCGCCTCGTAGAGGAACCCACCACTACGGGTGTAGGACTTACCCGCCACCCCGGGTTCGGGATCGAACAGTCCCTCCACGTCCCAGCCACGGTCCGCCGGGAAGTCGGCGATCGCGTCCCGTCCCGCGGCCACCAACTCCCACAACGCATCCGGCGAGGACACCCCACCCGGGAACCGACACCCCATACCCACGATCGCCACCGGCTCCGACAACTTGCCGCTCTCGAACCGGAGCTCTTCAACCTCTAGCGCAGATATACGCAACGCTTCGACAAGACGCGTTCGTGAATTATCCATAACGATCAATTAGCCTGTTCAGTAGAGTTGATCAAGATTTTCCAGTTGAGCAGCAACGAATGCGACCGTCGCCGCTCCTAATCACCAAGAATTCGGCTAATCAAGGCTTCTTCCTCCATCGCAGCTATCGCCGCGATAGCCTGAGAGTGCTCAGAATCTTGGGATATCCCCGTTTCAGCCATAGCCAGAAGAACATTCAGAATTCCATTCTCTGTTAATTTAGATATAGGAATCCCGTTGATAATCTCTCGAATATTAATCTCGCCATCTGCAAGATCTGCTGGAGCATTTCCGCTGATTTGTTGTTGGATGTGTTGGGCGAGTGTGTGGGGTGTGGGGTAGTCGTAGACCGTGGTCGCCGGGAGGCGGAGTCCGGTCGCGGTGTTGAGTCGGTTGCGGGTCTCGACCGCGGTGAGGGAGTCGAATCCCAGTTCCTGGAAGTTGCGTTCGGGGTCGATCGCGTCGGGCCCGTCGTGTCCCAGGACGACCGCGACCTGGGCGCGGATCGTGTCGAGGATGAGCTGGAACTGTTCGGCTGCCGTCAGTCCCTCGATCCGTGCCCGGAGTCCGTCGTGACCGCCGGTGGTATCGGTGACCGCGAGGCGACGCGTGGGTGGGGCCAGTTCACCCAGCAACGGTGCCACCGCCCCGGCACGCGCTCGTGCCGCCAGCACCGACCGGTCCAGGCGCGCCGCGACCACGGCCGGTTCGTCGCCGGTGATCGCGGTGTCGAACCAGGCCAGGCCCTGCTCGGTCGACAACCCCAGCACACCGCTACGGCTCATCCGGTCGAGGTCGGCATGGTCCAGGGCTCCGGTCATCCCGGTGTCGGAGTCCCACAGGCCCCACGCGATCGAGGTCGCGGGCAACCCGTGCGCTCGCCGGTGGGTGGCCAGTCCGTCGAGGAACGCGTTGGCCGCCGCGTAGTTGCCCTGTCCCGGCGCACCCAGCACACCCGCGATCGAGGAGAACAGGACGAACATCGCCAGATCCTTGTCCCGGGTCAGTTCGTGCAGATGCGCGGCGGCGTCGAGTTTGGGCGCGAACACCCTCGCCATCCGGTCCGGGGTCAGTGACGCGATCACGCCGTCGTCGAGCACGCCCGCGGCGTGCACCACACCGGCCAACGGGAAGTCCTCGGGTACCGCGGCCAGCAGCCGGGTCACCTCGTCACGACGCGACACATCACACGCCACGACCCGTACCGTCGCGCCCAGCCCGGTCAACTCCGCCACCAACTGCTCGGCGCCGGCCGCGTCCATGCCCGAGCGACTGGCCAACACCAGCGATCCGACACCGTGTTCGAGGACCAGATGCCGAGCCAGCACCGCACCCAGACCACCGGTACCACCGGTCACCACCACCGTCCCCGAACCCGACACACCCGCCGAATCCGAGTCGGTCCGTTCCGACCCGGTCGATGCGGTCTCGGGCAGGCGTACCAGTCGGGCCGCGTGCAGGATCCCGTCACGGACCACGACCTGTGGTTCGCCCGATGCCACAGCCGCCGCGACCATCCCGATCCCGACTCCGGTGTCGATCCCGGAATCGGTGTCGAGCAACACGACCCGGCCCGGGTCCTCGGACTGCGCCGAACGAACCAAACCCCACACCGTGGTAGCGCCCAGATCGGTGGGCGCCTCCCCAGTCGCACCGACCGCGCCACGCGTGAGCACGACCAACGTGCTCGACGCGAACCTGTTCGAGATCAGCCAGGCCTGCACCGCGACCAACACCTCACACGCCAACACATGCGCACGAGCCACCACACCGGTGTCGGTGTCGGTGTCGGTGAGGTCGAGGACCACGATCGAAGGCATATCGCCGGGGGCGTCATCAAGCCGGTCGGTGAACGCCCGGGCTCCGGTGAACACCTCCACGGCCTCGGTGCTCGCGGTCGAGCCGAGCGCGAGTTGTCCGGTCGTGAGTGGGTTCCAGCGCACGACGTGCAGAGGGTCGCTGGTCGTGGCGGCGACCAACTGTGCGGGGTCGACGGTGCGTGTGACCAGGGACCCGACCGTGAGCACGGGCTGGCCGGTGGTGTCGGTGACCAGGATCGACACACCGTCGGAGCCGTCGGTGGCGGGACGGATACGGGCTCGTACCGCGCCGGCGCCCTCGGCGTGCAGAGCCACCTGCAGCCACGAGAACGGCAACCCGAGACCGGTGCCGGTGTCGGTGTGGGGATCTCGGATCGTGTCGAGCGCCACCGCGTGCAACACCGAGTCCAGCAACGCCGGGTGCATCCCGTAACGGGACCCGTCTCCCCCGGTCTCGGGCAACACCGCCTCGACGAACAACTCCTCCCCACGCCGCCACACCGACCGCAAACCTTGGAACACCGGCCCGTACCCGTAGCCGTGATCGAGCAGGAACTCGTAGGCATCGGTCGCATCGACCGCGATCGCCTCGTGCGGCGGCCACACCGCCAACTCGTTGTCGTGATGTCCCAGATCGTCTGCCCGATCACCGATCAGGCCTTGGGCGTGCATCACCCATTCCCCGGACCCGTCGCGACCGTCCAACCGCGAGTGCACCGACACCGCCCGGTCACCGGATTCGTCGGGACCCGACACCACGATCTGTAGCTGGACCCCACCGGTGGCCGACACCACCAACGGCGTGAGCAGGGTCAGCTCACGCAGTACCGCGCAACCCACCTCGTCACCGGCACGCAGCACCATCTCCACGAAACCGGTACCCGGCACCAACACCACACCACCCACGGCATGATCGGCCAGCCACGGATGCGTCGACAACGACAACCGCCCGGTCAACACCACCCCGTCGGTCTCGGGCAAGACCAGCACCGCCCCGATCAACGGATGATCGGCACCCGACAACCCCAACGACACCGCATCGGTGCCACCGGTGGTGGCCGCGTCGAGCCAGTACCGTCGGCGTTGGAACGCATACGAGGGCAACGACACTCGCTTCGCACCGGGGTAGAGCGTGGTCCAGTCGACCGCGACCCCGGAGGTCTCGAGCGAGGCCGCCGATTTCTGGAACCGGTCCATCCCTCCCTCGTCGCGACGCAGCGAACCGACCACGATGGGAACGGCCCCGTCGTCGCGCTGTTCACCGGCCTCCTCGATGCTGGCCATCAGCAGAGGATGTGGACTGGCCTCGACGAACACGCCGTAGCCGTCGTCGAGCAGGGCTCGCACCGCACGGTCGAAACGCACCGGTTCACGAAGATTCCTGAACCAGTACTCGGCGTCGAGCCCACTGGTGTCGTGTGCCGCACCAGTCACGGTGGAGTAGAACGCCATCTCCGATCGGCGCACCTCGATGTCGGCGAACATGCCGATGAGCCGGTCACGAAGCCGCTCGACCTGCGGGGAATGCGAGGCATAGTCGACCGAGATACGACGCGCACGGATTCCGTCACGCTCACAGTCGGCCAGCAAACTCTCGAGTCGAGCGGTCTGTCCGGATACGACGGTCGTGGTCGGGCCATTGACCGCGGCGACCGCGAGCCCCTCATAGGCACCCAGTCGCTCTTCCACGGCTTCGGCCGGCATCGACACCGACACCATGCCGCCATCCCCGGCCAACTCCACCAACGCTGCCGAGCGCAGGATCACCACGCGGGCGGCATCGTCCAACGACAACACCCCGGCGACATGCGCGGCCGCGATCTCGCCCTGGGAATGGCCTACCACCGCGTCGGCGACGACCCCGACCGATCGCCACAACTCGGCCAACGACACCATCATCGCGAACAGCACCGGTTGCACCACGTCCACCCGATCCAGCGGCGGAGTGTCCGGTTCCCCCCGGACCACCTCGATCAGCGACCAGTCGACCAGCCGGGCGAACGCCTCGTCGCATTCGGCCATCTTTCGCGCGAACACCGGTGCCGAGTCCAACAGCTGCCGACCCATCCCCGTCCACTGCGCGCCCTGACCCGGGAACACCCACACCGTTTTCCCCACCGCACGCACCACACCCGACACCACACTCGCGGAAGGAGTGTTCTCCACCAGCGCGTCCAGGCCCGCGACCAACTCCGCGGTATCGGTGCCGGTAACGACCGCCCGATGCTCGAACCGCGACCGCGACAACAACGACCAGGCCACATCGCCCGGCACCGACTCCGGACGCACCGACACCCACTCCCGCAACCGGGACGCCTGAGCCAGCAACGCCTCACGACTACGACCCGACACCACCCACGACACCACACCCGAACCGGTGTCGGAATCACCGCCGGCATCGGTGTGACTGTGGTTGTGATCCGTACCGTCGTGGCCGGTGACGCGCGGTTCGTCGGCCCGCTCAGGGATTTCGGGTGCTTGTTCGAGGATGACGTGGGCGTTGGTGCCACTGACACCGAAGGAGGACACCCCCGCCCGACGCGGACGACCCCGCCGCGTGGTCCATTCACGGTCCTCGGTCAACAGTCGGACCTGCCCGGCGTCCCAGTCCACGTGCGAGGACGGCGCGTCCACATGCAACGTCCGGGGCATCAGGCCGCGACGCATCGACTCGACCATCTTGATCACCCCGGCCATACCGGCCGCGGCCTGGGTGTGACCGATGTTGGACTTGATCGACCCCAACCACAACGGATCGTCCGCGGGCCGGTCCTGACCGTAAGTGCCCAACAAGGCCTGGGCCTCGATCGGATCACCCAACCGGGTCCCGGTGCCGTGCGCCTCGACCACGTCGACCTCGGTAGCCGCGACCCCGGCGTTGGCCAACGCCTGCCGGATCACCCGACGCTGCGAGGGACCGTTCGGCGCGGTCAACCCGTTACTGGCACCGTCCTGATTGACCGCGGTACCCCGCACCACCGCCAACACCTCGTGCCCACGACGACGCGCCTCCGACAACCGCTCCACCAACAGCACACCCACACCCTCGGCCCACCCGGTCCCATCAGCGGCCTCGGCGAAGGATTTGCATCGCCCGTCCGCGGACAACCCCCTCTGCCGCGAAAACTCCACGAAAGTACCCGGCCTCGACATCACCGTGACACCCCCGGCAAGAGCCAGATCACATTCATTCGAACGCAATGCCTGTACGGCTAGATGCAGCGCCGTTAGTGACGACGAGCAGGCGGTGTCGATCGACACCGCCGGGCCTTCCAACCCCAGCACATACGACACACGACCCGACACCACCGCGCCGGCCGCCTCGCTACCGGGATAGTCGTGATACATCACGCCGGTGAACACGCCGGTGTTGCTGCCACGCAACGTCTCCGGGGCGATCCCGGCGTGTTCCAGGGCCTCCCACACCGTCTCGAGCAACAGCCGCTGCTGGGGATCCATCGCGAGCGCCTCACGCGGGCTGATCCCGAAGAATCCCGCGTCGAACTCGCCCGCCTCGTAGAGGAACCCACCACTACGGGTGTAGGACTTACCCGCCACCCCGGGTTCGGGATCGAACAGTCCCTCCACGTCCCAGCCACGGTCCGCCGGGAAGTCGGCGATCGCGTCCCGTCCCGCGGCCACCAACTCCCACAACGCATCCGGCGAGGACACCCCACCTGGGAACCGACACCCCATACCCACGATCGCCACCGGCTCCGACACCAATTCATTCAGTCGCCTTTGAGTGTCATAAAGCTCGGCAGTAACCCACCGCAAGTTTTCGAGAATCTTCTCTTCAGTAGCCATTTCGCGCCTTCTGGATTTTCTAACGACTTTTGAATTGAGCGTTAATAAAGTCAAGCAACTCATCTCCTGAACCAGAAGACATGATCGCTCGAGCATCCCTTTCCTCAGGCCGATCTTCGATTTCTCGATATTTGTCAATCAAAGTCTCGAGGCGGCGCACAACGCTTCTCGCCGTAGCAGCGTCAAGTGAGAATTGCGCCGATGCAATTTCTATTCGCTCCAGATGCTGAATTACGTTGTAGGAAACAAACTCTGCATCGGTTCCGATTTGTTGTTGGATGTGTTGGGCGAGTGTGTGGGGTGTGGGGTAGTCGTAGACCGTGGTCGCCGGGAGGCGGAGTCCGGTCGCGGTGTTGAGTCGGTTGCGGGTCTCGACCGCGGTGAGGGAGTCGAATCCCAGTTCCTGGAAGTTGCGTTCGGGGTCGATCGCGTCGGGCCCGTCGTGTCCCAGGACGACCGCGACCTGGGCGCGGATCGTGTCGAGGATGAGCTGGAACTGTTCGGCTGCCGTCAGTCCCTCGATCCGTGCCCGGAGTCCGTCGTGACCGCCGGTGGTATCGGTGACCGCGAGGCGACGCGTGGGTGGGGCCAGTTCACCCAGCAACGGTGCCACCGCCCCGGCACGCGCTCGTGCCGCCAGCACCGACCGGTCCAGGCGCGCCGCGACCACGGCCGGTTCGTCGCCGGTGATCGCGGTGTCGAACCAGGCCAGGCCCTGCTCGGTCGACAACCCCAGCACACCGCTACGGCTCATCCGGTCGAGGTCGGCATGGTCCAGGGCTCCGGTCATCCCGGTGTCGGAGTCCCACAGGCCCCACGCGATCGAGGTCGCGGGCAACCCGTGCGCTCGCCGGTGGGTGGCCAGTCCGTCGAGGAACGCGTTGGCCGCCGCGTAGTTGCCCTGTCCCGGCGCACCCAGCACACCCGCGATCGAGGAGAACAGGACGAACATCGCCAGATCCTTGTCCCGGGTCAGTTCGTGCAGATGCGCGGCGGCGTCGAGTTTGGGCGCGAACACCCTCGCCATCCGGTCCGGGGTCAGTGACGCGATCACGCCGTCGTCGAGCACGCCCGCGGCGTGCACCACACCGGCCAACGGGAAGTCCTCGGGTACCGCGGCCAGCAGCCGGGTCACCTCGTCACGACGCGACACATCACACGCCACGACCCGTACCGTCGCGCCCAGCCCGGTCAACTCCGCCACCAACTGCTCGGCGCCGGCCGCGTCCATGCCCGAGCGACTGGCCAACACCAGCGATCCGACACCGTGTTCGAGGACCAGATGCCGAGCCAGCACCGCACCCAGACCACCGGTACCACCGGTCACCACCACCGTCCCCGAACCCGACACACCCGCCGAATCCGAGTCGGTCCGTTCCGACCCGGTCGATGCGGTCTCGGGCAGGCGTACCAGTCGGGCCGCGTGCAGGATCCCGTCACGGACCACGACCTGTGGTTCGCCCGATGCCACAGCCGCCGCGACCATCCCGATCCCGACTCCGGTGTCGATCCCGGAATCGGTGTCGAGCAACACGACCCGGCCCGGGTCCTCGGACTGCGCCGAACGAACCAAACCCCACACCGTGGTAGCGCCCAGATCGGTGGGCGCCTCCCCAGTCGCACCGACCGCGCCACGCGTGAGCACGACCAACGTGCTCGACGCGAACCTGTTCGAGATCAGCCAGGCCTGCACCGCGACCAACACCTCACACGCCAACACATGCGCACGAGCCACCACACCGGTGTCGGTGTCGGTGTCGGTGAGGTCGAGGACCACGATCGAAGGCATATCGCCGGGGGCGTCATCAAGCCGGTCGGTGAACGCCCGGGCTCCGGTGAACACCTCCACGGCCTCGGTGCTCGCGGTCGAGCCGAGCGCGAGTTGTCCGGTCGTGAGTGGGTTCCAGCGCACGACGTGCAGAGGGTCGCTGGTCGTGGCGGCGACCAACTGTGCGGGGTCGACGGTGCGTGTGACCAGGGACCCGACCGTGAGCACGGGCTGGCCGGTGGTGTCGGTGACCAGGATCGACACACCGTCGGAGCCGTCGGTGGCGGGACGGATACGGGCTCGTACCGCGCCGGCGCCCTCGGCGTGCAGAGCCACCTGCAGCCACGAGAACGGCAACCCGAGACCGGTGCCGGTGTCGGTGTGGGGATCTCGGATCGTGTCGAACGCCACCGCGTGCAACACCGAGTCCAGCAACGCCGGGTGCATCCCGTAACGGGACCCGTCTCCCCCGGTCTCGGGCAACACCGCCTCGACGAACAACTCCTCCCCACGCCGCCACACCGACCGCAAACCTTGGAACACCGGCCCGTACCCGTAGCCGTGATCGAGCAGGAACTCGTAGGCATCGGTCGCATCGACCGCGATCGCCTCGTGCGGCGGCCACACCGCCAACTCGTTGTCGTGATGTCCCAGATCGTCTGCCCGATCACCGATCAGGCCTTGGGCGTGCATCACCCATTCCCCGGACCCGTCGCGACCGTCCAACCGCGAGTGCACCGACACCGCCCGGTCACCGGATTCGTCGGGACCCGACACCACGATCTGTAGCTGGACCCCACCGGTGGCCGACACCACCAACGGCGTGAGCAGGGTCAGCTCACGCAGTACCGCGCAACCCACCTCGTCACCGGCACGCAGCACCATCTCCACGAAACCGGTACCCGGCACCAACACCACACCACCCACGGCATGATCGGCCAGCCACGGATGCGTCGACAACGACAACCGCCCGGTCAACACCACCCCGTCGGTCTCGGGCAAGACCAGCACCGCCCCGATCAACGGATGATCGGCACCCGACAACCCCAACGACACCGCATCGGTGCCACCGGTGGTGGCCGCGTCGAGCCAGTACCGTCGGCGTTGGAACGCATACGAGGGCAACGACACTCGCTTCGCACCGGGGTAGAGCGTGGTCCAGTCGACCGCGACCCCGGAGGTCTCCAGTCGTGCCAGCGTCATCGACAAGGTCGAGGCTTCGTCGCGCCCCTTGCCCAGCACCGCGGTCACGGTCGTTTCCACCGGCGATACCGCCGGTTGTCCCGCGTCACCGATGGCGGTGTGGTGGTGTTCGAGGCAGCGATCGATCAGAACGCTGAGCCCACCATCGGGACCGGCCACGACATAGGTGTCGACTCCCGACGCGCGCAGGGTGTCGACACCGTCGCCGAACCGGACCGCTTCCCGCGCGTGCCGCACCCAGTACTCGACCGTGCCGGCACGCTCACCCACGAGCCGCCCGTCCAGGTTCGACACCCACGCGATGGTGGGGTCGGTGAAGGAGATCGTGGCCAGGACCGCCGCGAACTCCTCCAACATCGGAGCCATCAACACCGAATGGAACGCATGCGAGACCGGCAGCCGGTTCACCCGCCGCCCGGCCTCACCCAACCGTGTCACGACCCGCTCGACCGCGATGGTGGTGCCGGAGACCACGACCGCGTTCGGGGCGTTGACCGCCGCGATCTCCACACCGTCCTCCAGCAGCGCGGTGACCTCGGCCTCGGTGGCCTGCACCGCGACCATCACCCCACCCTCGGGCAGAGCCTGCATCAACCGGCCCCGCGCGGCGACCAGACGCGCGGCATCGGACAGGGTCAACGCCCCGGCCACATGCGCGGCCACGATCTCACCGACCGAATGCCCGATCAGATGATCCGGACGCAGCCCATGACTCTCGAGCAACCGCGCCACCGCCACACCCACCACGAACAACCCACCCTGCGCATACAGGGTCCGACTCAACACCGCCTCGTCCTCACCCCACACCACCTCCCGCAACCCCACACCAGCACCCACCCCGGCAGGGCTCCCGCCGGCAGCGGTCAAAGCCTCCTCGAACGCGGTGACGGCCTCGTCGAACGCGGCCCGGAACACCGGAAACACCTCGTACAGACCCCGACCCATCCCCGTCCACTGCGCGCCCTGACCCGGGAACACCCACACCGTTTTGCCCGGCCGCTCGAATCCCGAGAACACAGTGGTATCGGTCGTGCCCGCCGCCAGTGCCGCCGCCCCCGCCACCAGGGTTGCGCGATCGGCGCCGATGATCACGGCACGATGGTCCATTCGTGCGCGTCCTGACGCCAGTGACCAGCCCACATCGCGAGGATCGAGCTCCGGGTTCGCGTTGATATGGGACACCAGGCGAGCCGCCATCGCTCGCAACGCAGGCTCTGAGCGCGCCGACAGGACCCACGGCGCGACTGGGATGGAATTTGAATCATTAATGTGTGCTGGCGATTCCGACTCGATATCGACAGCGATGAGGGGCTGTTCAATGATCACGTGGGCGTTGGTGCCGCTGATACCGAACGAGGACACACCCGCGCGGCGTACGTGGTCGGTCTTTGGCCACGGCATCGCCGATATCGTCAGCTGGACCTGCCCGGTGTCCCAGTCCACCCGCGACGACCGCTCGTCCGCGTGCAATGTCTTCGGCACGATGCCGTGGCGCATCGCCAGTACCATCTTCATCACACCCGCTACACCCGAAGCCGCTTGTGTGTGACCAATATTCGATTTCAACGCGCCCAGCAACACCGGACGATCCAGCGGGCGATCCTGACCGTAGGTTGCCAAGATTGCCTGCGCCTCGATTGGATCACCCAGACGTGTACCAGTCCCGTGTGCCTCCACGACATCCACATCCACCGACGACAGTCCGGCATCGGCAAGACTCCGGCGAATTACTCGCTGCTGCGAGGGACCATTGGGTGCGGTCAATCCATTCGAGGCGCCGTCCTGATTGACGGCCGTACCGCGGATAATCGCGAGTACCTCGTGCCCGCGTCGTCGCGCATCCGACAACCGCTCCAACACCAGCACACCCGCGCCCTCGGCCAACGCGGTGCCATCGGCGCCCTCGGCGAAGGGCTTGCACCGGCCATCCGCGTCCAGGCCGCGTTCCTGGGCGAACCATACGATCTCATCCAGGCTCGCCATCACGGTCACACCGCCCGCGAGTGCCATCGAGCACTCATCCGCCTGCAATGCCCGCACCGCCTGATGCAGAGCCACCAAGCTTGACGAGCACGCGGTATCCACCGATACCGCCGGTCCTTCCAGCCCTAGGACATACGACACACGTCCCGACGCCACACTCAACGGCGTACCGGTCAACTCGTATCCCGACGATTCAGCGTGGACCGACACGCCGTATCCCATGTTGCCTATGCCGACGAAGACGCCGGTATCGCTGCCGCGCAACGAATTCGGGTCGATTCCGCCGTGCTCCAGCGCCTCCCACACCGTCTCGAGCAGAACCCGCTGTTGCGGATCCATCCCCATCGCCTCCCGCGGGGAGATCCCGAAGAAGCCGGCATCGAACCAGCCCGCGTCGTGCAGAAATCCGCCTTCGCGTACGTAGGACTTGCCGGGAACTCCAGGCTCCGGGTCGAACGTGCTCTCAATATCCCAGCCGCGATCGGTCGGGAGCACGGAGATCGCGTCGACTTCGTCGATCAGCAACTGCCACAGGCCTTCTGGAGAGGCGACCCCTCCGGGAAGACGACAGCCCATTCCCACGATGGCCACCGGATCCTCGGACCCCACCACGTGGGTAGCGGGGGCCACCGGTTCGGTCGCGCCGAATGCCGGATCGCTGCGCAATTCGCTCGCGATGAATCGCGCGACCGCCTCTGGTGTCGGGTAATCGAATATCAGTGTCACCGGCAACCGCGCACTCGTCACCAGGTTGAGCCGGTTCCGCATTTCGACTGCGGTCAGCGAATCGAACCCCAGCTCGCGGAAGTTCTGATCCACCTTCACCTCCGAACCACCGTCGAACCCCAGCACCGATGCCACCTCAGCTCGAACCAAGTCCAGGACGGCGGAGATTGCTTCGGCTTCGGTCGCCCTCGCGATTCGCTGCTGGAGTGCGGGCAGGTTGGAGCCCGAGACGGCGGCGGAACGTCGTGGCTGCGGGAACAGTGCACCTAGGAGAGGGGCCAACGTGCCCGTGCGAGCGCGTGACCCCAGGGTTCTGGTGTCGAGTTCGGCTGCGGTCACGCTCGCGCGATCCTGGATTAGGGCGGCATCGAACCATGCGAGGCCCTGTTCGACGCTCATCCCCGTCAAGCCGCCGCGCGCATAGCGGCTGGTGTCTTCAGCACGGAGTCGTGCGCCCATCCCAGAACCGGAGTCCCACACCCCCCATGCAATCGATACCGCTGCCGCGCCCTGCTCTCGCCGGTGCTGCGCGAGCGCGTCGAGGAAGGTGTTGGCGGCAGCGTAATTGCCTTGTCCCGCACCACCGAACACACCAGCGGTCGAGGAGTACAGCACGAACAAAGACAGATCCAGGCCTTGGGTGGCCTCATGCAACCACCACGCGGCATCAGCCTTGGCCGCCAACACAGTATCCAGGCGTTCCGGCGTCAATGTCGACACCATGCCGTCGTCGATCACGCCCGCGGTGTGCACAACTCCCGCCAGCGGTGCCTCTCGCGGCACCGCCGCCAAAACCGCTTCCACCCCGGCCCGGGTCGACACATCACAGGAGACCACCGATACATGGGCACCCAAATCGGTCAGTTCCGCGACCAAATCCTCTGCTCCGGGTGCGGATTTGCCACGGCGTGAGGCCAGAACCAGTGAATGAGCACCGTGAGTGAGTACCAGATGCCGTGCGATCAACGCGCCCAGTCCGCCAGTGCCACCGGTAATTAGGACCGAACCGCTCGACAGTCGCATATCCGGCTCGGCATCGGCGATGGTCGCGGCGGGCAGCCGCGTGAGACGTGCCACATGAATCGCGCCATCACGCACGGCCACCTGCGGCTCTCCGCAATTGAGAATCCGCACGAGGGCAGCGGGGGGCATCTCGGAGGTGCGAGCACCATCGATGTCTGCCAATACGATTCGATCGGGGTCCTCCGATTGCGCCGAGCGCACCAGCCCCCACACCGCAGCGGCCGCCACATCGGTCACCGGCTCATCTGCCACCGCTACCGCTCCGGCGGTCACCACCACCAGCCGACTGTCGGCGAAACGCAGCTCACCAGACCATGCCTGCACGACAGCGAGCGCTTCACGTACGAGACGGTGCGCTCGGTCCGTTTCGTCCTCGCCGGGTTTCCTGCCGCGCAAGTCCAGGACCGCTGCCGAGGGAATCGTCTCCGTGTCGTCGGCCCAAGCCTCGAACGAGGGGAGCGAGTCAAAAGCGAGGATCGTCACCTCGGCCGTCGCGGGTTGATTGGTGTGGTGTGGGATCCAGCTCACCTCCAACAGCCGCTCGCTCTGGGCGCGGACGTCGTCTGGTCGAACCGGGCGCGTTGTGAGTGAGCCAACTGTCAGTACGGGTTGCGTGGCCTCGTCCACGACGCGGATCGACACCGCGCCGGGACCGGATTCCGTGCGTGGGCCGAATGCCAGGTGTGCGCGGACCGAGGTGGCACCCACCGCGTGTAACTCGATGTCCTGCCATGCGAACGGCATGCCTGGTCCGTCGGTGGGATCGTCCGGACTCGAGTCGGCCGCCGTGCTGGCCATCGCCATGCCCTGCAGGACCGCGTCGAGAAGTGCTGGGTGCAGCGCGTAGCCGTCGGTATCCGATCCCGGATCAAGCAAAGCGGCTTCGAGGTAGAGGTCATCGCCTCGCCGCCAGGCCGCCCGCAGACCCTGGAATGTAGGTCCGTAGTCGTATCCGGCGTCGGCGAGGCGATCGTAGTGCTCGTCGAGTTCGATACGCACCGCACCTGTTGGGGGCCAAACACTCAAATCGCCGGCGTGCAAGGTACCGGCGGGGGCCTCTGGAGTAGTGGTCGCTTCGGCGTGCAGGATCCAGGTCGTATCGCTGGACAGGTCCATAGTCACCGCATCCGGACGCGAGTACACCCGAACCGTATGGGCATCGTTGCCGGCCACCGCTCCCACAACGATCCGCACCGCCACCGCGCCCTGCGCGGGCAATACCAACGGTGCATAAATCATCAACTCGGGCACCGCATTGCTACCCATGTGGTCACCGACTACCGACATCCACTCCACGAACACCGCACCCGGGACCACCACCTGTCCGGATACCCTGTGATCGGCCAGCCATGGATGCGAAACCACCGACAGACGAACTGAGAACACGGTGACATCGGAACCGGGCATCGTCATCACCGCCCCCAGCAGCGGGTGCGACGAACCTACCAAGCCCAATGCTTCCAAGTCAGCGATGCCGCTGGGATGCTGCCAGTACCGTCGGCGTTGGAACGCATACGAGGGCAACGACACTCGCTTCGCACCGGGGTAGAGCGTGGTCCAGTCGACCGCGACCCCGGAGGTCTCGAGCGAGGCCGCCGATTTCTGGAACCGGTCCATCCCTCCCTCGTCGCGACGCAGCGAACCGACCACGATGGGAACGGCCCCGTCGTCGCGCTGTTCACCGGCCTCCTCGATGCTGGCCATCAGCAGAGGATGTGGACTGGCCTCGACGAACACGCCGTAGCCGTCGTCGAGCAGGGCTCGCACCGCACGGTCGAAACGCACCGGTTCACGAAGATTCCTGAACCAGTACTCGGCGTCGAGCCCACTGGTGTCGTGTGCCGCACCAGTCACGGTGGAGTAGAACGCCATCTCCGATCGGCGCACCTCGATGTCGGCGAACATGCCGATGAGCCGGTCACGAAGCCGCTCGACCTGCGGGGAATGCGAGGCATAGTCGACCGAGATACGACGCGCACGGATTCCGTCACGCTCACAGTCGGCCAGCAAACTCTCGAGTCGAGCGGTCTGTCCGGATACGACGGTCGTGGTCGGGCCATTGACCGCGGCGACCGCGAGCCCCTCATAGGCACCCAGTCGCTCTTCCACGGCTTCGGCCGGCATCGACACCGACACCATGCCGCCATCCCCGGCCAACTCCACCAACGCTGCCGAGCGCAGGATCACCACGCGGGCGGCATCGTCCAACGACAACACCCCGGCGACATGCGCGGCCGCGATCTCGCCCTGGGAATGGCCTACCACCGCGTCGGCGACGACCCCGACCGATCGCCACAACTCGGCCAACGACACCATCATCGCGAACAGCACCGGTTGCACCACGTCCACCCGATCCAGCGGCGGAGTGTCCGGTTCCCCCCGGACCACCTCGATCAGCGACCAGTCGACCAGCCGGGCGAACGCCTCGTCGCATTCGGCCATCTTTCGCGCGAACACCGGTGCCGAGTCCAACAGCTGCCGACCCATCCCCGTCCACTGCGCGCCCTGACCCGGGAACACCCACACCGTTTTCCCCACCGCACGCACCACACCCGACACCACACTCGCGGAAGGAGTGTTCTCCACCAGCGCGTCCAGGCCCGCGACCAACTCCGCGGTATCGGTGCCGGTAACGACCGCCCGATGCTCGAACCGCGACCGCGACAACAACGACCAGGCCACATCGCCCGGCACCGACTCCGGACGCACCGACACCCACTCCCGCAACCGGGACGCCTGAGCCAGCAACGCCTCACGACTACGACCCGACACCACCCACGACACCACACCCGAACCGGTGTCGGAATCACCGCCGGCATCGGTGTGACTGTGGTTGTGATCCGTACCGTCGTGGCCGGTGACGCGCGGTTCGTCGGCCCGCTCAGGGATTTCGGGTGCTTGTTCGAGGATGACGTGGGCGTTGGTGCCACTGACACCGAAGGAGGACACCCCCGCCCGACGCGGACGACCCCGCCGCGTGGTCCATTCACGGTCCTCGGTCAACAGTCGGACCTGCCCGGCGTCCCAGTCCACGTGCGAGGACGGCGCGTCCACATGCAACGTCCGGGGCATCAGGCCGCGACGCATCGACTCGACCATCTTGATCACCCCGGCCATACCGGCCGCGGCCTGGGTGTGACCGATGTTGGACTTGATCGACCCCAACCACAACGGATCGTCCGCGGGCCGGTCCTGACCGTAAGTGCCCAACAAGGCCTGGGCCTCGATCGGATCACCCAACCGGGTCCCGGTGCCGTGCGCCTCGACCACGTCGACCTCGGTAGCCGCGACCCCGGCGTTGGCCAACGCCTGCCGGATCACCCGACGCTGCGAGGGACCGTTCGGCGCGGTCAACCCGTTACTGGCACCGTCCTGATTGACCGCGGTACCCCGCACCACCGCCAACACCTCGTGCCCACGACGACGCGCCTCCGACAACCGCTCCACCAACAGCACACCCACACCCTCGGCCCACCCGGTCCCATCAGCGGCCTCGGCGAAGGATTTGCATCGCCCGTCCGCGGACAACCCCCTCTGCCGCGAAAACTCCACGAAGTTGATAGGCGTCGACAGCACGGTGACACCGCCGACCAGTGCCATCGCGCATTCGCCCGCGCGTACCGCGGCCACCGCCTGATGCAACGCGACCAGCGAGGACGAGCAGGCGGTGTCGATCGACACCGCCGGGCCCTCCAACCCCAGCACATACGACACACGACCCGACACCACACTCACGGCCCCCCCTGTGAGCCGATACCCCTCCGACCCGGAATCCTCACCGCCATGGGCATACCCGTAGTAAGTATCGGCCACGCCCATGAAGACGCCGGTGTTGCTGCCGCGCAACGTCTCCGGGGCGATCCCGGCGTGTTCCAGGGCCTCCCACACCGTCTCGAGCAACAGCCGCTGCTGGGGATCCATCGCGAGCGCCTCACGCGGGCTGATCCCGAAGAATCCCGCGTCGAACTCGCCCGCCTCGTAGAGGAACCCACCACTACGGGTGTAGGACTTACCCGCCACCCCGGGTTCGGGATCGAACAGTCCCTCCACGTCCCAGCCACGGTCCGCCGGGAAGTCGGCGATCGCGTCCCGTCCCGCGGCCACCACGTCCCACAGCGAATCCGGCGAGGACACCCCACCCGGGAACCGGCACCCCATACCCACGATCGCCACCGGCTCCAACACCCGCGACGTGAGCTCATGATTCTCTGAGCGAAGCTGTTCCAACTCAACTACGGATGCCCGCAGCGCCTCAACAAGCTGTTCGCGCGTAAGCACTAGGTTCCCCTCAAGATTTTGGATAAATTTGGCAGTTATTGGCTTCACAACAGGCCTGAGCGGCGCCTCAATTTCGCCTGTTGAAAATCCGGCCAACCAGGTCTTCCTCATCCATTTCTGCGACAATTTCGGCAGTTACGAGAGCCGAATTTGGGCCGTCCCAATCCAGCTCGCTGTCAAGCCTTAAAAGGGTTTCCAACAGTCCGGCATCTCGCAGTCTGGAAATCTGGATTCGGCCAAGAACCTTGCGAATATGAGCTTCATCTCGCACATCGACTACTTGTTCCATGCCGGTTCCGATTTGTTGTTGGATGTGTTGGGCGAGTGTGTGGGGTGTGGGGTAGTCGTAGACCGTGGTCGCCGGGAGGCGGAGTCCGGTCGCGGTGTTGAGTCGGTTGCGGGTCTCGACCGCGGTGAGGGAGTCGAATCCCAGTTCCTGGAAGTTGCGTTCGGGGTCGATCGCGTCGGGCCCGTCGTGTCCCAGGACGACCGCGACCTGGGCGCGGATCGTGTCGAGGATGAGCTGGAACTGTTCGGCTGCCGTCAGTCCCTCGATCCGTGCCCGGAGTCCGTCGTGACCGCCGGTGGTATCGGTGACCGCGAGGCGACGCGTGGGTGGGGCCAGTTCACCCAGCAACGGTGCCACCGCCCCGGCACGCGCTCGTGCCGCCAGCACCGACCGGTCCAGGCGCGCCGCGACCACGGCCGGTTCGTCGCCGGTGATCGCGGTGTCGAACCAGGCCAGGCCCTGCTCGGTCGACAACCCCAGCACACCGCTACGGCTCATCCGGTCGAGGTCGGCATGGTCCAGGGCTCCGGTCATCCCGGTGTCGGAGTCCCACAGGCCCCACGCGATCGAGGTCGCGGGCAACCCGTGCGCTCGCCGGTGGGTGGCCAGTCCGTCGAGGAACGCGTTGGCCGCCGCGTAGTTGCCCTGTCCCGGCGCACCCAGCACACCCGCGATCGAGGAGAACAGGACGAACATCGCCAGATCCTTGTCCCGGGTCAGTTCGTGCAGATGCGCGGCGGCGTCGAGTTTGGGCGCGAACACCCTCGCCATCCGGTCCGGGGTCAGTGACGCGATCACGCCGTCGTCGAGCACGCCCGCGGCGTGCACCACACCGGCCAACGGGAAGTCCTCGGGTACCGCGGCCAGCAGCCGGGTCACCTCGTCACGACGCGACACATCACACGCCACGACCCGTACCGTCGCGCCCAGCCCGGTCAACTCCGCCACCAACTGCTCGGCGCCGGCCGCGTCCATGCCCGAGCGACTGGCCAACACCAGCGATCCGACACCGTGTTCGAGGACCAGATGCCGAGCCAGCACCGCACCCAGACCACCGGTACCACCGGTCACCACCACCGTCCCCGAACCCGACACACCCGCCGAATCCGAGTCGGTCCGTTCCGACCCGGTCGATGCGGTCTCGGGCAGGCGTACCAGTCGGGCCGCGTGCAGGATCCCGTCACGGACCACGACCTGTGGTTCGCCCGATGCCACAGCCGCCGCGACCATCCCGATCCCGACTCCGGTGTCGATCCCGGAATCGGTGTCGAGCAACACGACCCGGCCCGGGTCCTCGGACTGCGCCGAACGAACCAAACCCCACACCGTGGTAGCGCCCAGATCGGTGGGCGCCTCCCCAGTCGCACCGACCGCGCCACGCGTGAGCACGACCAACGTGCTCGACGCGAACCTGTTCGAGATCAGCCAGGCCTGCACCGCGACCAACACCTCACACGCCAACACATGCGCACGAGCCACCACACCGGTGTCGGTGTCGGTGTCGGTGTCGGTGTCGGTGAGGTCGAGGACCACGATCGAAGGCATATCGCCGGGGGCGTCATCAAGCCGGTCGGTGAACGCCCGGGCTCCGGTGAACACCTCCACGGCCTCGGTGCTCGCGGTCGAGCCGAGCGCGAGTTGTCCGGTCGTGAGTGGGTTCCAGCGCACGACGTGCAGAGGGTCGCTGGTCGTGGCGGCGACCAACTGTGCGGGGTCGACGGTGCGTGTGACCAGGGACCCGACCGTGAGCACGGGCTGGCCGGTGGTGTCGGTGACCAGGATCGACACACCGTCGGAGCCGTCGGTGGCGGGACGGATACGGGCTCGTACCGCGCCGGCGCCCTCGGCGTGCAGAGCCACCTGCAGCCACGAGAACGGCAACCCGAGACCGGTGCCGGTGTCGGTGTGGGGATCTCGGATCGTGTCGAGCGCCACCGCGTGCAACACCGAGTCCAGCAACGCCGGGTGCATCCCGTAACGGGACCCGTCTCCCCCGGTCTCGGGCAACACCGCCTCGACGAACAACTCCTCCCCACGCCGCCACACCGACCGCAAACCTTGGAACACCGGCCCGTACCCGTAGCCGTGATCGAGCAGGAACTCGTAGGCATCGGTCGCATCGACCGCGATCGCCTCGTGCGGCGGCCACACCGCCAGGGCCGGGTCGGTCTCGGCGAGGGCCACCACCACACCCAACGATCCGTCGGCGTGCAACGTCCACGGGGTGGCCGTGTCACCTTCCAGGCGGCTGTACACACGTACCGGCCGCGTACCCGATTCGTCGGCTTCACCGACCCGCACCTGTATCTGTATCCCGCCAGTGGTGGGAAGCAGCAACGGAACGGACAGTGTCAGCTCCAGCACCGTCGAGCAGCCCACCTCGTGGCCGGCCGCCAAGGCCAATTCCATCAGGCCCGTGCCCGGCACCAACGTCACACCACTCACGGTGTAGTCGGCCAGCCACGGATGCGTCGACAACGACAGCCGTCCGGTCAACACCACCCCGTCGGTCTCGGGCAAGACCAGCACCGCCCCGATCAACGGATGATCGGCACCCGACAACCCCAACGACACCGCATCGGTGCCACCGGTGGTGGCCGCGTCGAGCCAGTACCGTCGGCGTTGGAACGCATACGAGGGCAACGACACTCGCTTCGCACCGGGGTAGAGCGTGGTCCAGTCGACCGCGACCCCGGAGGTCTCCAGTCGTGCCAGCGTCATCGACAAGGTCGAGGCTTCGTCGCGCCCCTTGCCCAGCACCGCGGTCACGGTCGTTTCCACCGGCGATACCGCCGGTTGTCCCGCGTCACCGATGGCGGTGTGGTGGTGTTCGAGGCAGCGATCGATCAGAACGCTGAGCCCACCATCGGGACCGGCCACGACATAGGTGTCGACTCCCGACGCGCGCAGGGTGTCGACACCGTCGCCGAACCGGACCGCTTCCCGCACGTGCCGCACCCAGTACTCGACCGTGCCGGCACGCTCACCCACGAGCCGCCCGTCCAGGTTCGACACCCACGCGATGGTGGGGTCGGTGAAGGAGATCGTGGCCAGGACCGCCGCGAACTCCTCCAACATCGGAGCCATCAACACCGAATGGAACGCATGCGAGACCGGCAGCCGGTTCACCCGCCGCCCGGCCTCACCCAACCGTGTCACGACCCGCTCGACCGCGATGGTGGTGCCGGAGACCACGACCGCGTTCGGGGCGTTGACCGCCGCGATCTCCACACCGTCCTCCAGCAGCGCGGTGACCTCGGCCTCGGTGGCCTGCACCGCGACCATCACCCCACCCTCGGGCAGAGCCTGCATCAACCGGCCCCGCGCGGCGACCAGACGCGCGGCATCGGACAGGGTCAACGCCCCGGCCACATGCGCGGCCACGATCTCACCGACCGAATGCCCGATCAGATGATCCGGACGCAGCCCATGACTCTCGAGCAACCGCGCCACCGCCACACCCACCACGAACAACCCACCCTGCGCATACAGGGTCCGACTCAACACCGCCTCGTCCTCACCCCACACCACCTCCCGCAACCCCACACCAGCACCCACCCCGGCAGGGCTCCCGCCGGCAGCGGTCAAAGCCTCCTCGAACGCGGTGACGGCCTCGTCGAACGCGGCCCGGAACACCGGAAACACCTCGTACAGACCCCGACCCATCCCCGTCCACTGCGCGCCCTGACCCGGGAACACCCACACCGTTTTCCCCACCGCACGCACCACACCCGACACCACACTCGCGGAAGGAGTGTTCTCCACCAGCGCGTCCAGGCCCGCGACCAACTCCGCGGTATCGGTGCCGGTAACGACCGCCCGATGCTCGAACCGCGACCGCGACAACAACGACCAGGCCACATCGCCCGGCACCGACTCCGGACGCACCGACACCCACTCCCGCAACCGGGACGCCTGAGCCAGCAACGCCTCACGACTACGACCCGACACCACCCACGACACCACACCCGAACCGGTGTCGGAATCACCGCCGGCATCGGTGTGACTGTGGTTGTGATCCGTACCGTCGTGGCCGGTGACGCGCGGTTCGTCGGCCCGCTCAGGGATTTCGGGTGCTTGTTCGAGGATGACGTGGGCGTTGGTGCCACTGACACCGAAGGAGGACACCCCCGCCCGACGCGGACGACCCCGCCGCGTGGTCCATTCACGGTCCTCGGTCAACAGTCGGACCTGCCCGGCGTCCCAGTCCACGTGCGAGGACGGCGCGTCCACATGCAACGTCCGGGGCATCAGGCCGCGACGCATCGACTCGACCATCTTGATCACCCCGGCCATACCGGCCGCGGCCTGGGTGTGACCGATGTTGGACTTGATCGACCCCAACCACAACGGATCGTCCGCGGGCCGGTCCTGACCGTAAGTGCCCAACAAGGCCTGGGCCTCGATCGGATCACCCAACCGGGTCCCGGTGCCGTGCGCCTCGACCACGTCGACCTCGGTAGCCGCGACCCCGGCGTTGGCCAACGCCTGCCGGATCACCCGACGCTGCGAGGGACCGTTCGGCGCGGTCAACCCGTTACTGGCACCGTCCTGATTGACCGCGGTACCCCGCACCACCGCCAACACCTCGTGCCCACGACGACGCGCCTCCGACAACCGCTCCACCAACAGCACACCCACACCCTCGGCCCACCCGGTCCCATCAGCGGCCTCGGCGAACGCCTTACACCGCCCGTCGGGAGACAATCCGCGCTGCCTCGCGAACTCGACGAAGGTAGTGGGGCTGGCCATCACCGTGACACCGCCGGCGAGAGCCAGATCGCACTCGCCTGAACGCAGCGCTTGAGCGGCCAGATGCAGTGCCACCAGCGACGACGAACAGGCGGTATCGACGGTCACGGCAGGACCTTCGAACCCAAAGGTGTAAGCGACTCGACCGGACACGACGCTGCCCGAATTGCCGGTGCCAAGTAGCCCTTCCAGTTCTCCTGGCACGTCGGACAACTGAGGGAGGTAGTCGTGGTACATCATTCCCGAGAAGACCCCGGTTCGACTGCCCCGCAAGCTCATCGGGTCGATACCCGCGTGCTCCAACGCCTCCCACGAGGCCTCCAACAGCAACCGTTGCTGGGGGTCCATCGCGGTCGCTTCACGCGGGCTGATCCCGAAGAACCCCGCGTCGAAATCACCCGCGTCGTGTAGGAACCCACCATCACGTGCATACGACGTACCTCGTGCCTCCGGATCGGGGTTGTATAGGCCTTCGAGGTCCCATCCACGATCGATCGGGAAACCGCTCACCGCGTCCACACCGTCGGCAACCAGCGCCCACAGGTCCTCCGGCGACAGCACTCCACCGGGGTATCGGCACCCCATACCCACGATCGCGATCGGCTCATGGCTCGTACCGGTCACTACGGCGGAGCCTGTGTACTCGGCCGATCCTGTCAGCTCACGATCGATAAAATCTGTCACCGCCTCGGAATTCGGGTGGTCGAAGACCAGTGTCGCCGGCAGTCGCAAGCCTGTCACCGTGTTCAATTCGTTGCGCAGCTCCACCGCAGCAAGCGAGTCGAATCCGAGTTCCTGGAACGCCTTCGTTGCCTCGACCGCAGTTGCCGAATCATGCCCGAGCACCGTGGCGACCTTGGTTCGTACCAGCTCCAGCAGAAGCGCGCGACGTTCAGCGGGGTCGAGCCCAGCCAATTCGCGGCCGAGTCCCGACGTCTGGTCGGCGCGGGGTAGCGCCCGACGAGAGGAGATCGGCACCAGTCCTAGCATCAGCGCCGGAAGATCGGTTCGTGCGCGCAACGCGATGGGGTCTGTTCGCAGCGACAAGAGGGTCGCCGTGCCTGATACTGCGTGTCCGAGTGCTAGGCCTGCGTCGAAGCCGGCGAGTCCCTCCTGGATCGAGAGCGGGGGCAGACCCTGCCGACGCATCCGTTCCACATCCGCGGCACTCAACCCCGACGACAGACCGGTCTCGGTATCCCACAGACCGAACGCCAACGACGAGGCCACCAAACCCAGACCGCGACGATGCGCCGCCACCCCGTCCAAGAACACATTCGCGGCCGCGTAGGAACCCTGCCCCGCGGTCAGCACCAACCCACCAGCCGACGAGAACAACACGAACGCCGCCAAATCCGCCCCGGCCGTCAACTCGTGCAGATACCACGCCGCGTCCGCCTTCGCCGCCAGCACCACATCCATCCGATCCGGAGTCAACGAACCCACCAGACCGTTGTCGGCCACACCCGCCGCATGCACCACACCGATCAGCGGATACGCCACCGGAATCGCGGCGAGCAGCCCCGCCAGCGCGGCACGATCGGCCACATCACACGCGGCCACCACCACCTCGGCACCCAACGCCGCGAGCTCGGCCACCAACTGCGGCGCGCCCACCGCCTCCAAACCACGACGGCTGATCAACAACAGGCGACGCACACCGTGCTCGGCCACCAGATGCCGAGCCACCAACGCGCCCAAACCACCCGTACCACCGGTGATCAACACCGTGCCCTCGGGATCGAACACCGGACCCGACCCAAGATCGACGACGGCACGAGCCAACCGCGGCACCAACACCTCACCGGACCGGATCGCCAACTCGGTCTCGCCCACGGCCACCACCCGCGACAGCGTCTGCCACGACTCGTCCGTGCCATCCACGTCGACCAACACGATCCGATCCGGATTCTCCGCCTGCGCGGCCCGCACCAAACCCCACACCGGCACCTGGGCCAGATCCACCACATCCGCCGCGTCCGCCACGACCGCACCCTGCGTCACCACCACCAAACGCGTCCCAGCGAACCGATCATCACTCAGAAATCGCTGTATCTGTGCCAGTACGCCCAGCAGCGTGTCGCGGAGAGCATGGGGGAGCTCCGGGGCCGCGGTGTTCGCGCAGTACACCACCCAGGCGGGTGTTCTCGCCGCCGCCGCGACGGACTGCAGGTCATCGAAACGCGTTGGCGTGAACCTCTCCGTCCGGTTGGCGAGCGGTTGCGAGCCAACTAATACGATCTCCGCCCGGGCCGCGGCGGCCCCCGTAAGACGCGTCCACTCCACCTGCCAGAGTGTGTCGTCGGAGCGACGCACCGACGCAAGTTGTTCAAAGGCGATCGGGCGCAGACTCAATGTGCGCGCATGGAGAACCGGAGCACCTGTGGCGTCCGCGACGGAGAGAGTAATCGTGTTCGGTGAGTGGGATCCGCTCACGCGCACTCGAAGCGTGGTGGCACCTGTGCGGTGTAGGCGGACATCGCACCAGACGAACGGCAGGCACGGCTGATCGACGGCGTCCGCGGTGACGAACTGGCCGAGTGCGATCGTGTGCAGGGCGGCGTCCAGCAAGGCTGGGTGTACCGCGAATCCAGCGGCGTCATGATGTATTTGCTCGGGTAGCACGATCTCGGCGTAAACGTCTGTCGCCGAGCGCCATGCAGAGCGCAGGCCTTGGAACATTGGGCCGTAATCCAGTCCACGAGCGGCCAGTCCGTCGTACAGTGCTGTCACATCGATTTCGGTCGCATCGGCCGGAGGCCATGCACCGAGGTCCGGCGGGGTCGCATCCGCCAATGCGGGACTGAGGATGCCCGTGGCGTGCAGTGTCCACGGTGCATGGTCGTCGCCGCCACCGCGACTGTGGATGCGTAGGGCTCGGGAGCCGAATTCATTGCGTCCGCCCACGCTGACCTGGACTTGTACCGCGCTGTCGGCGGGAAGCACCAGGGGCGTCTGCAGAGTCAGTTCCTCGACGACGGGGCAGCCCACCTCCTGGCCGGCGGCCAACGCGAGCTCGAGCAGACCGGATCCAGGCACCAGCACCGTGCCAAAAACGGCATGGTCGGCGAGCCAACCATGAGTCGCCACCGATAGGCGCCCGGTCAGGACCATGCCACCGGAGTCGGCGGTGTGGATCGCCGCGCTCAACAGCGGGTGCGCGAAGGCGCCCACCCCGGCCGCCGCGAGGTCGCCTGTCCCGGCGGTGGCGGTGATCCAGTAACGCTGTCGTTGGAACGCATACGTTGGTAGTTCCACCCGGGTAGTGCCCGCGCCGAAGTATTCGCTCCAGGTCACCGACACACCGGTGGTATGTAGTTGCCCCAGCCCCTCCACCAGCCCCCGTACTTCATCACGATCACTTCGCACTAGTGCGACGAAGACCTCCCCACCCGTCCTATCTTCGATACACTGCTGCGCCAACCCCGTCAACACTCCATCGGGGCCGATTTCCACAAACGTCCGTATGCCCGATGCCCATGCTGCGGCTACTCCGTCGCCGAAGCGCACCGCCCGCCGCACATGTTCAACCCAGTATTCCGGCACGCACAACTGCCCCGCTTCGGCGATCGAACCGGACACGTTCGACATCATCGGAACAACTGGCTCGTGATAGGTCAGCCTGCCGGCCAGTTCCCTGAACTCCGCCAGCATCGGTTCCATCAACGGCGAATGGAACGCATGCGACACTCGCAGCCGGTGCGTCCGTACCCCGCTAGTCTCGAACATCTCCGCGGCGGTGTCCACCGCGGTCACATCCCCGGACAGCACCAGGGCTTTGGGAGCGTTGACCGCGGCGATACCGATCACGCCGTCGGTGATCTCCGCCAGCACAGCCGAGACGTCGGCTTCGGAAGCGGCGACGGCCAACATGGCACCACCACGTGGCAACGTTTGCATCAAGCGCGCGCGACCGGCCACCAGGGCACACGCGTCGGCCAACGACAACACCTCGGCGACGTGCGCGGCGGCCAGCTCACCGACCGAATGGCCTATCAGCGCATCCGGGGTCACACCCAGCGACACCAACAGTCGGTACATCGCCACTTCGAACGCGAACAGGATGGGCTGCGCGACACCGGTGTCGTCGAGGGCCAGTTCCGACTCGTCGGCGGCGAACATCACCTCACGAACATCGAAACCCACCAACGGATCCAGCACTTCCGCTATCGCGGCCAGCGCGGACGCAAACACGGGGAACGCGGACGCGAGCGCCCGGCCCATCCCGGCCCGCTGTGAGCCTTGACCGGCGAACAAGAAGGCACGACGACCGGCGATACCCGTGCCCGTGGGCTGGTTGGGCACCATCGTCAGCGCCTGCAGCAACTCCTCGCGATCGGTACCCAGCACGACCGCGCGGTGATCGAACATCGCGCGGTGGGCCGCCAACGAAGCGCCCACTGCCGCGATGTCGAGGGCGGGGCGCTCAGCGACCCACGATCGCAGCCGCTGTGCTTGTTCGGCCAGTGCCGTCGTGGTCGCACCGGAGATCACCCACGGCACGATCGCGGGCTGGGGCGCCGACTCCGGTTTCGACTCGGCCACCACCAGTGGGGCCTGCTCGAGGATCACGTGCGCATTGGTTCCACTGATGCCGAACGAAGAAACGCCTGCGCGACGCGGCCGTCCGGTGGCCTCCCATTCTCGCGCTTCATGCAGCAATTCGACTGCGCCGGCGGTCCAGTCGACGTACGGCGACGGCTCGTCGGCGTGCAGAGTGCGGGGCATGCGGCCATGGTTTATGGCCTGCACCATCTTGATGACGCCGCCGATACCGGCGGCTGCTTGGGCATGCCCGATGTTGGACTTGAACGATCCCAGCCACAGCGGTCGGTCCTGCGGCCTGTTCTGGCCGTAGGTCGCGAGCAAGGCTTGGGCTTCGATGGGGTCGCCCAAGGATGTCCCGGTGCCGTGGGCTTCGACGACGTCCACGTCGGCGGTCGTCAATCCGGCGTTGGCCAGGGCTTGGCGAATCACACGCTGTTGCGAGGGACCGTTGGGCGCGGTCATTCCGTTGCTAGCGCCGTCTTGGTTGATCGCCGTTCCCCGGAGCACGGCCAAGATCGGATGGCCGTTGCGTTGGGCGTCGGAAAGCCGCTCGACCAGCAGCACGCCGGCACCTTCCGCCCACCCGGTGCCGTCCGCGTCGGCGGAGAACGCGCGACACCGCCCGTCCGGTGACAGTCCTCGTTGTCGGGAGAATTCGATGAACATGCCCGGTGTCGACATCACCGTTACGCCGCCGGCGAGCGCCAGGTCGCATTCGCCCGAACGCAGGACCTGGACGGCCCAATGCAGTGCCACCAGCGATGACGAGCAGGCCGTATCGACCGTGACGGCGGGGCCTTCGAATCCGAACGTGTAGGCGATCCGACCCGACACCAGGCTGCCGCCGCTGCTCGAGGCGGGTGCGGCGCCCAGTCCGTAGTCGTGATACATGACGCCGGCGAAGACCCCGGTTCGGCTGCCTCGCAGTGTCGCCGGGTCGATTCCGGCGCGCTCCATGGCTTCCCAGGAGGTTTCGAGCAGCAAACGCTGCTGGGGGTCCATCGAGACCGCTTCGCGGGGCGAGATACCGAAGAACGCGGGATCGAACTCCGCGGCGCCGTCGAGGAATCCACCGCGTCGTACGTAGGTTTTTCCGACTGCGCCCGGCTCGGGGTCATAGAGTCGCCCGATATCCCAGCCGCGGTCGGCCGGAAAATCCGTAACGGCGTCGACGCCATCGATGACCAGCTGCCACAGCTCCGACGGAGAGGTGACTCCGCCTGGGTAGCGGCATGCCATCGCAACGATCGCGATCGGCTCGTCGTTGTCGTGACGGGTCGCCACCGTCGAGGCCGACGGCACGGTGCTACCGGTGAATTCCGCTGCCAGATGCTCAGCGACGGCATTGGCGTTGGGATAGTCGAATATCAGGGTGGCGGGGAGCCGCAGCCCGGTCGCCTCGTTGAGACTGTTGCGCAGTTCGATGGCGGTCAGTGAGTCGAACCCCAGCTCGTTGAATGCCCGGTCCCGTTCGATCGCCTCAGCTCCGCTGTGGCCGAGGATCGTGGCGACCTTGTCCCGTACGAGGTTCAGCAACACTCGTCGACGTTCCGCGGGTTCTTGTCCCAGCAGTTGCCTGCCCAATCCGGACGTGTTCGAGGCCGAAGTCGTGGACGTTTTTGCTCGCCGGGCGGGTGTGGGCACCAGCCCGCGCAGCAACGCCGGCAGATCCGACCGTGAACGTAACGCCGCCACGTCTGCCCGCAACGCCACCGTCACCGCGTCCGACTCGGCCACTAGGCCTGCGTCGAAGCCGGCGAGTCCCTCCTGGATCGAGAGCGGGGGCAGACCCTGCCGACGCATCCGTTCCACATCCGCGGCACTCAACCCCGACGACAGACCGGTCTCGGTATCCCACAGACCGAACGCCAACGACGAGGCCACCAAACCCAGACCGCGACGATGCGCCGCCACCCCGTCCAAGAACACATTCGCGGCCGCGTAGGAACCCTGCCCCGCGGTCAGCACCAACCCACCAGCCGACGAGAACAACACGAACGCCGCCAAATCCGCCCCGGCCGTCAACTCGTGCAGATACCACGCCGCGTCCGCCTTCGCCGCCAGCACCACATCCATCCGATCCGGAGTCAACGAACCCACCAGACCGTTGTCGGCCACACCCGCCGCATGCACCACACCGATCAGCGGATACGCCACCGGAATCGCGGCGAGCAGCCCCGCCAGCGCGGCACGATCGGCCACATCACACGCGGCCACCACCACCTCGGCACCCAACGCCGCGAGCTCGGCCACCAACTGCGGCGCGCCCACCGCCTCCAAACCACGACGGCTGATCAACAACAGGCGACGCACACCGTGCTCGGCCACCAGATGCCGAGCCACCAACGCGCCCAAACCACCCGTACCACCGGTGATCAACACCGTGCCCTCGGGATCGAACACCGGACCCGACCCAAGATCGACGACGGCACGAGCCAACCGCGGCACCAACACCTCACCGGACCGGATCGCCAACTCGGTCTCGCCCACGGCCACCACCCGCGACAGCGTCTGCCACGACTCGTCCGTGCCATCCACGTCGACCAACACGATCCGATCCGGATTCTCCGCCTGCGCGGCCCGCACCAAACCCCACACCGGCACCTGGGCCAGATCCACCACATCCGCCGCGTCCGCCACGACCGCACCCTGCGTCACCACCACCAAACGCGTCCCAGCGAACCGATCATCACTCAGAAATCGCTGAAGTACCTCCAACACCTCGCCCGTCACGAGGCGAATAGCCGCCGGCATCTCGAGATCGGCTGTGTCGGTGGAAATCGTGGCCTGAAGCCAAGGCGGCAGCGGCTGACCTGACGGCAACGTTGCCGCGATGTTTATCTCGACGAGTGCGACGGACACGTCGGCGGTACTCGACCGCGGTGTCCACTCGATTCGGAAGAGAGAGTCGGTACTCGCGTTCAGTTGGGCGGGCGACACTGGCCGCGAGGCCAGGTTGTCGACGGTGAGAACAGGTCGACCGGCTGAGTCGGCGATCCGCATCGAGATCGCGTTGTCGCCGGTACGGGTCAAGTGCACCCGAATCTGCGATGCTCCGCTGGCGTGCAGCGTGACACCGGACCAGCTGAACGGCAGAACCGTGTCCTGCGGTCCGCTGTCGTCGAGGAGCACCGAATGCATGGCCGAGTCGAGTAGAGCTGGGTGAATACCGAATCGGGTCGCCTCGACGTGTGCCTGTTCGGGCAGCGCAACCTCGGCGAAGACCTCCGCACCACGACGCCACACCGCCTGAAGTCCCTGGAATACCGGTCCGTAGACGTATCCGCGATTCAGCAAGAACTCATAGGCATCAGCGATGTCGACCTCGACGGCGTCGACCGGCGGCCATGCCGCTGATGACTCCACGGCCAAGGTGTCGAGAACCACGGCACTCAGCAACCCCTCGGCATGCAGCGTCCACGGGGTGGCCGCATCATCTCCCGGGCGACTGTGCACACGAACCCACCGCGCACCCGAGCCGTCGGCTTCGCCGACCCACACCTGTATTTGCACCCCGCCGACGGCGGGCAGCACCAATGGGGCCTGCAGCGTCAGTTCCGACACGGTCGGGCAGCCCACCTCGTGGCCGGCCGCCAACGCCAACTCCAACAATCCGGTACCCGGCACCAACACCACACCACCCACGGCATGATCGGCCAGCCACGGATGCGTCGACAACGACAACCGCCCGGTCAACACCACCCCGTCGGTCTCGGGCAAGACCAGCACCGCCCCGATCAACGGATGATCGGCACCCGACAACCCCAACGACACCGCATCGGTGCCACCGGTGGTGGCCGCGTCGAGCCAGTACCGTCGGCGTTGGAACGCATACGAGGGCAACGACACTCGCTTCGCACCGGGGTAGAGCGTGGTCCAGTCGACCGCGACCCCGGAGGTCTCCAGTCGTGCCAGCGTCATCGACAAGGTCGAGGCTTCGTCGCGCCCCTTGCCCAGCACCGCGGTCACGGTCGTTTCCACCGGCGATACCGCCGGTTGTCCCGCGTCACCGATGGCGGTGTGGTGGTGTTCGAGGCAGCGATCGATCAGAACGCTGAGCCCACCATCGGGACCGGCCACGACATAGGTGTCGACTCCCGACGCGCGCAGGGTGTCGACACCGTCGCCGAACCGGACCGCTTCCCGCACGTGCCGCACCCAGTACTCGACCGTGCCGGCACGCTCACCCACGAGCCGCCCGTCCAGGTTCGACACCCACGCGATGGTGGGGTCGGTGAAGGAGATCGTGGCCAGGACCGCCGCGAACTCCTCCAACATCGGAGCCATCAACACCGAATGGAACGCATGCGAGACCGGCAGCCGGTTCACCCGCCGCCCGGCCTCACCCAACCGTGTCACGACCCGCTCGACCGCGATGGTGGTGCCGGAGACCACGACCGCGTTCGGGGCGTTGACCGCCGCGATCTCCACACCGTCCTCCAGCAGCGCGGTGACCTCGGCCTCGGTGGCCTGCACCGCGACCATCACCCCACCCTCGGGCAGAGCCTGCATCAACCGGCCCCGCGCGGCGACCAGACGCGCGGCATCGGACAGGGTCAACGCCCCGGCCACATGCGCGGCCACGATCTCACCGACCGAATGCCCGATCAGATGATCCGGACGCAGCCCATGACTCTCGAGCAACCGCGCCACCGCCACACCCACCACGAACAACCCACCCTGCGCATACAGGGTCCGACTCAACACCGCCTCGTCCTCACCCCACACCACCTCCCGCAACCCCACACCAGCACCCACCCCGGCAGGGCTCCCGCCGGCAGCGGTCAAAGCCTCCTCGAACGCGGTGACGGCCTCGTCGAACGCGGCCCGGAACACCGGAAACACCTCGTACAGACCCCGACCCATCCCCGTCCACTGCGCGCCCTGACCCGGGAACACCCACACCGTTTTCCCCACCGCACGCACCACACCCGACACCACACTCGCGGAAGGAGTGTTCTCCACCAGCGCGTCCAGGCCCGCGACCAACTCCGCGGTATCGGTGCCGGTAACGACCGCCCGATGCTCGAACCGCGACCGCGACAACAACGACCAGGCCACATCGCCCGGCACCGACTCCGGACGCACCGACACCCACTCCCGCAACCGGGACGCCTGAGCCAGCAACGCCTCACGACTACGACCCGACACCACCCACGACACCACACCCGAACCGGTGTCGGAATCACCGCCGGCATCGGTGTGACTGTGGTTGTGATCCGTACCGTCGTGGCCGGTGACGCGCGGTTCGTCGGCCCGCTCAGGGATTTCGGGTGCTTGTTCGAGGATGACGTGGGCGTTGGTGCCACTGACACCGAAGGAGGACACCCCCGCCCGACGCGGACGACCCCGCCGCGTGGTCCATTCACGGTCCTCGGTCAACAGTCGGACCTGCCCGGCGTCCCAGTCCACGTGCGAGGACGGCGCGTCCACATGCAACGTCCGGGGCATCAGGCCGCGACGCATCGACTCGACCATCTTGATCACCCCGGCCATACCGGCCGCGGCCTGGGTGTGACCGATGTTGGACTTGATCGACCCCAACCACAACGGATCGTCCGCGGGCCGGTCCTGACCGTAAGTGCCCAACAAGGCCTGGGCCTCGATCGGATCACCCAACCGGGTCCCGGTGCCGTGCGCCTCGACCACGTCGACCTCGGTAGCCGCGACCCCGGCGTTGGCCAACGCCTGCCGGATCACCCGACGCTGCGAGGGACCGTTCGGCGCGGTCAACCCGTTACTGGCACCGTCCTGATTGACCGCGGTACCCCGCACCACCGCCAACACCTCGTGCCCACGACGACGCGCCTCCGACAACCGCTCCACCAACAGCACACCCACACCCTCGGCCCAACCCACACCGTCAGCGGCCTCGGCGAAGGATTTGCATCGCCCGTCCGAGGACAGTCCGCGCTGGCGTGAGAAATCCACGAACGTCGCGGGTGTCGACATCACCGTGACACCGCCGACCAGTGCCATCGCGCATTCGCCCGCGCGTACCGCGGCCACCGCCTGATGCAACGCGACCAGCGAGGACGAGCAGGCGGTGTCGATCGACACCGCCGGGCCCTCCAACCCCAGCACATACGACACACGACCCGACACCACCGCGCCGGCCGCCTCGCTACCGGGATAGTCGTGATACATCACGCCGGTGAACACGCCGGTGTTGCTGCCACGCAACGTCTCCGGGGCGATCCCGGCGTGTTCCAGGGCCTCCCACACCGTCTCGAGCAACAGCCGCTGCTGGGGATCCATCGCGAGCGCCTCACGCGGGCTGATCCCGAAGAATCCCGCGTCGAACTCGCCCGCCTCGTAGAGGAACCCACCACTACGGGTGTAGGACTTACCCGCCACCCCGGGTTCGGGATCGAACAGTCCCTCCACGTCCCAGCCACGGTCCGCCGGGAAGTCGGCGATCGCGTCCCGTCCCGCGGCCACCACGTCCCACAGCGAATCCGGCGAGGACACCCCACCCGGGAACCGGCACCCCATACCCACGATCGCCACCGGCTCCAACGCTCGCGTTGTGAGCTCATAGTTCTCCGACCTGAGTCGTTCCGCTTCGCTTACCGCGGAGCGCAACGCATCGATAAGGCGTTCCCGGCTGTTCTCCATATCAAAATCCTTCTTTACCATTATTCAAAAAGATCGATTATTGAGCGTCAAAGTAGCGTCAATATTCAAGCGCACGATTAATCAGCTCGAGCTCGTTCATGATCGCAACGGAATCCGACGCGTCGACCGGCCCGCTGTCGCGTTCCAGCACTTCGCAATCAACCAGTGTCAACAAAGTGTCCAGAGCACCCGATTTACGCAATTTGGAAATCGGTATGCTGGTCAACATGTTTCGAATAACCGAATCGGTAATCGATAGTTCGTCTGGTCGAATTTCTGCCGACGCAGATAAATCGACTCCGAACAAATCTTGTTGGATGTGTTGGGCGAGTGTGTGGGGTGTGGGGTAGTCGTAGACCGTGGTCGCCGGGAGGCGGAGTCCGGTCGCGGTGTTGAGTCGGTTGCGGGTCTCGACCGCGGTGAGGGAGTCGAATCCCAGTTCCTGGAAGTTGCGTTCGGGGTCGATCGCGTCGGGCCCGTCGTGTCCCAGGACGACCGCGACCTGGGCGCGGATCGTGTCGAGGATGAGCTGGAACTGTTCGGCTGCCGTCAGTCCCTCGATCCGTGCCCGGAGTCCGTCGTGACCGCCGGTGGTATCGGTGACCGCGAGGCGACGCGTGGGTGGGGCCAGTTCACCCAGCAACGGTGCCACCGCCCCGGCACGCGCTCGTGCCGCCAGCACCGACCGGTCCAGGCGCGCCGCGACCACGGCCGGTTCGTCGCCGGTGATCGCGGTGTCGAACCAGGCCAGGCCCTGCTCGGTCGACAACCCCAGCACACCGCTACGGCTCATCCGGTCGAGGTCGGCATGGTCCAGGGCTCCGGTCATCCCGGTGTCGGAGTCCCACAGGCCCCACGCGATCGAGGTCGCGGGCAACCCGTGCGCTCGCCGGTGGGTGGCCAGTCCGTCGAGGAACGCGTTGGCCGCCGCGTAGTTGCCCTGTCCCGGCGCACCCAGCACACCCGCGATCGAGGAGAACAGGACGAACATCGCCAGATCCTTGTCCCGGGTCAGTTCGTGCAGATGCGCGGCGGCGTCGAGTTTGGGCGCGAACACCCTCGCCATCCGGTCCGGGGTCAGTGACGCGATCACGCCGTCGTCGAGCACGCCCGCGGCGTGCACCACACCGGCCAACGGGAAGTCCTCGGGTACCGCGGCCAGCAGCCGGGTCACCTCGTCACGACGCGACACATCACACGCCACGACCCGTACCGTCGCGCCCAGCCCGGTCAACTCCGCCACCAACTGCTCGGCGCCGGCCGCGTCCATGCCCGAGCGACTGGCCAACACCAGCGATCCGACACCGTGTTCGAGGACCAGATGCCGAGCCAGCACCGCACCCAGACCACCGGTACCACCGGTCACCACCACCGTCCCCGAACCCGACACACCCGCCGAATCCGAGTCGGTCCGTTCCGACCCGGTCGATGCGGTCTCGGGCAGGCGTACCAGTCGGGCCGCGTGCAGGATCCCGTCACGGACCACGACCTGTGGTTCGCCCGATGCCACAGCCGCCGCGACCATCCCGATCCCGACTCCGGTGTCGATCCCGGAATCGGTGTCGAGCAACACGACCCGGCCCGGGTCCTCGGACTGCGCCGAACGAACCAAACCCCACACCGTGGTAGCGCCCAGATCGGTGGGCGCCTCCCCAGTCGCACCGACCGCGCCACGCGTGAGCACGACCAACGTGCTCGACGCGAACCTGTTCGAGATCAGCCAGGCCTGCACCGCGACCAACACCTCACACGCCAACACATGCGCACGAGCCACCACACCGGTGTCGGTGTCGGTGTCGGTGAGGTCGAGGACCACGATCGAAGGCATATCGCCGGGGGCGTCATCAAGCCGGTCGGTGAACGCCCGGGCTCCGGTGAACACCTCCACGGCCTCGGTGCTCGCGGTCGAGCCGAGCGCGAGTTGTCCGGTCGTGAGTGGGTTCCAGCGCACGACGTGCAGAGGGTCGCTGGTCGTGGCGGCGACCAACTGTGCGGGGTCGACGGTGCGTGTGACCAGGGACCCGACCGTGAGCACGGGCTGGCCGGTGGTGTCGGTGACCAGGATCGACACACCGTCGGAGCCGTCGGTGGCGGGACGGATACGGGCTCGTACCGCGCCGGCGCCCTCGGCGTGCAGAGCCACCTGCAGCCACGAGAACGGCAACCCGAGACCGGTGCCGGTGTCGGTGTGGGGATCTCGGATCGTGTCGAACGCCACCGCGTGCAACACCGAGTCCAGCAACGCCGGGTGCATCCCGTAACGGGACCCGTCTCCCCCGGTCTCGGGCAACACCGCCTCGACGAACAACTCCTCCCCACGCCGCCACACCGACCGCAAACCTTGGAACACCGGCCCGTACCCGTAGCCGTGATCGAGCAGGAACTCGTAGGCATCGGTCGCATCGACCGCGATCGCCTCGTGCGGCGGCCACACCGCCAACTCGTTGTCGTGATGTCCCAGATCGTCTGCCCGATCACCGATCAGGCCTTGGGCGTGCATCACCCATTCCCCGGACCCGTCGCGACCGTCCAACCGCGAGTGCACCGACACCGCCCGGTCACCGGATTCGTCGGGACCCGACACCACGATCTGTAGCTGGACCCCACCGGTGGCCGACACCACCAACGGCGTGAGCAGGGTCAGCTCACGCAGTACCGCGCAACCCACCTCGTCACCGGCACGCAGCACCATCTCCACGAAACCGGTACCCGGCACCAACACCACACCACCCACGGCATGATCGGCCAGCCACGGATGCGTCGACAACGACAACCGCCCGGTCAACACCACCCCGTCGGTCTCGGGCAAGACCAGCACCGCCCCGATCAACGGATGATCGGCACCCGACAACCCCAACGACACCGCATCGGTGCCACCGGTGGTGGCCGCGTCGAGCCAGTACCGTCGGCGTTGGAACGCATACGAGGGCAACGACACTCGCTTCGCACCGGGGTAGAGCGTGGTCCAGTCGACCGCGACCCCGGAGGTCTCCAGTCGTGCCAGCGTCATCGACAAGGTCGAGGCTTCGTCGCGCCCCTTGCCCAGCACCGCGGTCACGGTCGTTTCCACCGGCGATACCGCCGGTTGTCCCGCGTCACCGATGGCGGTGTGGTGGTGTTCGAGGCAGCGATCGATCAGAACGCTGAGCCCACCATCGGGACCGGCCACGACATAGGTGTCGACTCCCGACGCGCGCAGGGTGTCGACACCGTCGCCGAACCGGACCGCTTCCCGCGCGTGCCGCACCCAGTACTCGACCGTGCCGGCACGCTCACCCACGAGCCGCCCGTCCAGGTTCGACACCCACGCGATGGTGGGGTCGGTGAAGGAGATCGTGGCCAGGACCGCCGCGAACTCCTCCAACATCGGAGCCATCAACACCGAATGGAACGCATGCGAGACCGGCAGCCGGTTCACCCGCCGCCCGGCCTCACCCAACCGTGTCACGACCCGCTCGACCGCGATGGTGGTGCCGGAGACCACGACCGCGTTCGGGGCGTTGACCGCCGCGATCTCCACACCGTCCTCCAGCAGCGCGGTGACCTCGGCCTCGGTGGCCTGCACCGCGACCATCACCCCACCCTCGGGCAGAGCCTGCATCAACCGGCCCCGCGCGGCGACCAGACGCGCGGCATCGGACAGGGTCAACGCCCCGGCCACATGCGCGGCCACGATCTCACCGACCGAATGCCCGATCAGATGATCCGGACGCAGCCCATGACTCTCGAGCAACCGCGCCACCGCCACACCCACCACGAACAACCCACCCTGCGCATACAGGGTCCGACTCAACACCGCCTCGTCCTCACCCCACACCACCTCCCGCAACCCCACACCAGCACCCACCCCGGCAGGGCTCCCGCCGGCAGCGGTCAAAGCCTCCTCGAACGCGGTGACGGCCTCGTCGAACGCGGCCCGGAACACCGGAAACACCTCGTACAGACCCCGACCCATCCCCGTCCACTGCGCGCCCTGACCCGGGAACACCCACACCGTTTTCCCCACCGCACGCACCACACCCGACACCACACTCGCGGAAGGAGTGTTCTCCACCAGCGCGTCCAGGCCCGCGACCAACTCCGCGGTATCGGTGCCGGTAACGACCGCCCGATGCTCGAACCGCGACCGCGACAACAACGACCAGGCCACATCGCCCGGCACCGACTCCGGACGCACCGACACCCACTCCCGCAACCGGGACACCTGAGCCAGCAACGCCTCACGACTACGACCCGACACCACCCACGACACCACACCCGAACCGGTTGTGTCCGAAACGGATTCAGGGGAGCTGTCCCCACCCCGACCGGGGAGATCGGGTTCGGGTGCTTGTTCGAGGATGACGTGGGCGTTGGTGCCACTGACACCGAAGGAGGACACCCCCGCCCGACGCGGACGACCCCGCCGCGTGGTCCATTCACGGTCCTCGGTCAACAGTCGGACCTGCCCGGCGTCCCAGTCCACGTGCGAGGACGGCGCGTCCACATGCAACGTCCGGGGCATCAGGCCGCGACGCATCGACTCGACCATCTTGATCACCCCGGCCATACCGGCCGCGGCCTGGGTGTGACCGATGTTGGACTTGATCGACCCCAACCACAACGGATCGTCCGCGGGCCGGTCCTGACCGTAAGTGCCCAACAATGCCTGGGCCTCGATCGGATCACCCAACCGGGTCCCGGTGCCGTGCGCCTCGACCACGTCGACCTCGGTAGCCGCGACCCCGGCGTTGGCCAACGCCTGCCGGATCACCCGACGCTGCGAGGGACCGTTCGGCGCGGTCAACCCGTTACTGGCACCGTCCTGATTGACCGCGGTACCCCGCACCACCGCCAACACCTCGTGCCCACGACGACGCGCCTCCGACAACCGCTCCACCAACAGCACACCCACACCCTCGGCCCACCCGGTCCCATCAGCGGCCTCGGCGAACGCCTTACACCGCCCGTCGGGAGACAATCCGCGCTGGCGGGAGAATTCCAGGAACAATCCCGGCGTCGACATCACCATCACACCGCCGACCAGTGCCATCGCGCATTCGCCCGCGCGTACCGCGGCCACCGCCTGATGCAACGCGACCAGCGAGGACGAGCAGGCGGTGTCGATCGACACCGCCGGGCCCTCCAACCCCAGCACATACGACACACGACCCGACACCACGCTGGCCAGGGATCCGGTCAACAGGTATCCCTCCGCCCCGGAATCCTCACCACCACCGAACAGTGCGTAGCGTGCGTCGCCGACGCCCATGAAGACGCCGGTGTTGCTGCCGCGCAACGTCTCCGGGGCGATCCCGGCGTGTTCCAGGGCCTCCCACACCGTCTCGAGCAACAGCCGCTGCTGGGGATCCATCGCGAGCGCCTCACGCGGGCTGATCCCGAAGAATCCCGCGTCGAACTCGCCCGCCTCGTAGAGGAACCCACCACTACGGGTGTAGGACTTACCCGCCACCCCGGGTTCGGGATCGAACAGTCCCTCCACGTCCCAGCCACGGTCCGCCGGGAAGTCGGCGATCGCGTCCCGTCCCGCGGCCACCACGTCCCACAGCGAATCCGGCGAGGACACCCCACCCGGGAACCGGCACCCCATACCCACGATCGCCACCGGCTCCGACACCAGCTCGTGAAGCTGTTGCTTGGCTTCGTACAGCTCCGATGCAGCCCACCTCAATCTTTCGACGAGAGCATCTTGCGTTGTCATCAAATTTCCTAACCGCTTAAGGACCTACTGGATTACGGAGCTGAGCCACAACCGCCCAGAATGTCGCGCTATAACGACATCGACTTCGCTATCGCATAAGTGTCGTATCGATAAAGTTCAGTAGCTCATCCGTAGACCCCGAGCGCAGGATCTCACGCGCCCCAGCACGTTCCGAAGGCTGAGTATTGCTTCGGTATTTTGCAATGAGTTTCTCAAGTCGAGTGATGATTTCTACATCAGATACCTGACCCGTCAAGTTATCCGAAACTGCTTCAAGTCCATCTAGGTAATAGGCCGCGCTACTCTCTGTAGGCCGTTCGTTCCGGACTATCCCACTTCGAATGTGTTGGGCGAGTGTGTGGGGTGTGGGGTAGTCGTAGACCGTGGTCGCCGGGAGGCGGAGTCCGGTCGCGGTGTTGAGTCGGTTGCGGGTCTCGACCGCGGTGAGGGAGTCGAATCCCAGTTCCTGGAAGTTGCGTTCGGGGTCGATCGCGTCGGGCCCGTCGTGTCCCAGGACGACCGCGACCTGGGCGCGGATCGTGTCGAGGATGAGCTGGAACTGTTCGGCTGCCGTCAGTCCCTCGATCCGTGCCCGGAGTCCGTCGTGACCGCCGGTGGTATCGGTGACCGCGAGGCGACGCGTGGGTGGGGCCAGTTCACCCAGCAACGGTGCCACCGCCCCGGCACGCGCTCGTGCCGCCAGCACCGACCGGTCCAGGCGCGCCGCGACCACGGCCGGTTCGTCGCCGGTGATCGCGGTGTCGAACCAGGCCAGGCCCTGCTCGGTCGACAACCCCAGCACACCGCTACGGCTCATCCGGTCGAGGTCGGCATGGTCCAGGGCTCCGGTCATCCCGGTGTCGGAGTCCCACAGGCCCCACGCGATCGAGGTCGCGGGCAACCCGTGCGCTCGCCGGTGGGTGGCCAGTCCGTCGAGGAACGCGTTGGCCGCCGCGTAGTTGCCCTGTCCCGGCGCACCCAGCACACCCGCGATCGAGGAGAACAGGACGAACATCGCCAGATCCTTGTCCCGGGTCAGTTCGTGCAGATGCGCGGCGGCGTCGAGTTTGGGCGCGAACACCCTCGCCATCCGGTCCGGGGTCAGTGACGCGATCACGCCGTCGTCGAGCACGCCCGCGGCGTGCACCACACCGGCCAACGGGAAGTCCTCGGGTACCGCGGCCAGCAGCCGGGTCACCTCGTCACGACGCGACACATCACACGCCACGACCCGTACCGTCGCGCCCAGCCCGGTCAACTCCGCCACCAACTGCTCGGCGCCGGCCGCGTCCATGCCCGAGCGACTGGCCAACACCAGCGATCCGACACCGTGTTCGAGGACCAGATGCCGAGCCAGCACCGCACCCAGACCACCGGTACCACCGGTCACCACCACCGTCCCCGAACCCGACACACCCGCCGAATCCGAGTCGGTCCGTTCCGACCCGGTCGATGCGGTCTCGGGCAGGCGTACCAGTCGGGCCGCGTGCAGGATCCCGTCACGGACCACGACCTGTGGTTCGCCCGATGCCACAGCCGCCGCGACCATCCCGATCCCGACTCCGGTGTCGATCCCGGAATCGGTGTCGAGCAACACGACCCGGCCCGGGTCCTCGGACTGCGCCGAACGAACCAAACCCCACACCGTGGTAGCGCCCAGATCGGTGGGCGCCTCCCCAGTCGCACCGACCGCGCCACGCGTGAGCACGACCAACGTGCTCGACGCGAACCTGTTCGAGATCAGCCAGGCCTGCACCGCGACCAACACCTCACACGCCAACACATGCGCACGAGCCACCACACCGGTGTCGGTGTCGGTGTCGGTGAGGTCGAGGACCACGATCGAAGGCATATCGCCGGGGGCGTCATCAAGCCGGTCGGTGAACGCCCGGGCTCCGGTGAACACCTCCACGGCCTCGGTGCTCGCGGTCGAGCCGAGCGCGAGTTGTCCGGTCGTGAGTGGGTTCCAGCGCACGACGTGCAGAGGGTCGCTGGTCGTGGCGGCGACCAACTGTGCGGGGTCGACGGTGCGTGTGACCAGGGACCCGACCGTGAGCACGGGCTGGCCGGTGGTGTCGGTGACCAGGATCGACACACCGTCGGAGCCGTCGGTGGCGGGACGGATACGGGCTCGTACCGCGCCGGCGCCCTCGGCGTGCAGAGCCACCTGCAGCCACGAGAACGGCAACCCGAGACCGGTGCCGGTGTCGGTGTGGGGATCTCGGATCGTGTCGAGCGCCACCGCGTGCAACACCGAGTCCAGCAACGCCGGGTGCATCCCGTAACGGGACCCGTCTCCCCCGGTCTCGGGCAACACCGCCTCGACGAACAACTCCTCCCCACGCCGCCACACCGACCGCAAACCTTGGAACACCGGCCCGTACCCGTAGCCGTGATCGAGCAGGAACTCGTAGGCATCGGTCGCATCGACCGCGATCGCCTCGTGCGGCGGCCACACCGCCAGGGCCGGGTCGGTCTCGGCGAGGGCCACCACCACACCCAACGATCCGTCGGCGTGCAACGTCCACGGGGTGGCCGTGTCACCTTCCAGGCGGCTGTACACACGTACCGGCCGCGTACCCGATTCGTCGGCTTCACCGACCCGCACCTGTATCTGTATCCCGCCAGTGGTGGGAAGCAGCAACGGAACGGACAGTGTCAGCTCCAGCACCGTCGAGCAGCCCACCTCGTGGCCGGCCGCCAAGGCCAATTCCATCAGGCCCGTGCCCGGCACCAACGTCACACCACTCACGGTGTAGTCGGCCAGCCACGGATGCGTCGACAACGACAACCGCCCGGTCAACACCACCCCGTCGGTCTCGGGCAAGACCAGCACCGCCCCGATCAACGGATGATCGGCACCCGACAACCCCAACGACACCGCATCGGTGCCACCGGTGGTGGCCGCGTCGAGCCAGTACCGTCGGCGTTGGAACGCATACGAGGGCAACGACACTCGCTTCGCACCGGGGTAGAGCGTGGTCCAGTCGACCGCGACCCCGGAGGTCTCCAGTCGTGCCAGCGTCATCGACAAGGTCGAGGCTTCGTCGCGCCCCTTGCCCAGCACCGCGGTCACGGTCGTTTCCACCGGCGATACCGCCGGTTGTCCCGCGTCACCGATGGCGGTGTGGTGGTGTTCGAGGCAGCGATCGATCAGAACGCTGAGCCCACCATCGGGACCGGCCACGACATAGGTGTCGACTCCCGACGCGCGCAGGGTGTCGACACCGTCGCCGAACCGGACCGCTTCCCGCACGTGCCGCACCCAGTACTCGACCGTGCCGGCACGCTCACCCACGAGCCGCCCGTCCAGGTTCGACACCCACGCGATGGTGGGGTCGGTGAAGGAGATCGTGGCCAGGACCGCCGCGAACTCCTCCAACATCGGAGCCATCAACACCGAATGGAACGCATGCGAGACCGGCAGCCGGTTCACCCGCCGCCCGGCCTCACCCAACCGTGTCACGACCCGCTCGACCGCGATGGTGGTGCCGGAGACCACGACCGCGTTCGGGGCGTTGACCGCCGCGATCTCCACACCGTCCTCCAGCAGCGCGGTGACCTCGGCCTCGGTGGCCTGCACCGCGACCATCACCCCACCCTCGGGCAGAGCCTGCATCAACCGGCCCCGCGCGGCGACCAGACGCGCGGCATCGGACAGGGTCAACGCCCCGGCCACATGCGCGGCCACGATCTCACCGACCGAATGCCCGATCAGATGATCCGGACGCAGCCCATGACTCTCGAGCAACCGCGCCACCGCCACACCCACCACGAACAACCCACCCTGCGCATACAGGGTCCGACTCAACACCGCCTCGTCCTCACCCCACACCACCTCCCGCAACCCCACACCAGCACCCACCCCGGCAGGGCTCCCGCCGGCAGCGGTCAAAGCCTCCTCGAACGCGGTGACGGCCTCGTCGAACGCGGCCCGGAACACCGGAAACACCTCGTACAGACCCCGACCCATCCCCGTCCACTGCGCGCCCTGACCCGGGAACACCCACACCGTTTTCCCCACCGCACGCACCACACCCGACACCACACTCGCGGAAGGAGTGTTCTCCACCAGCGCGTCCAGGCCCGCGACCAACTCCGCGGTATCGGTGCCGGTAACGACCGCCCGATGCTCGAACCGCGACCGCGACAACAACGACCAGGCCACATCGCCCGGCACCGACTCCGGACGCACCGACACCCACTCCCGCAACCGGGACGCCTGAGCCAGCAACGCCTCACGACTACGACCCGACACCACCCACGACACCACACCCGAACCGGTCACACTCGAATCGGATTCCAATTCGGCGAGCACATAGAAAGGCAACGACACTCGCTTCGCACCGGGGTAGAGCGTGGTCCAGTCGACCGCGACCCCGGAGGTCTCCAGTCGTGCCAGCGTCATCGACAAGGTCGAGGCTTCGTCGCGCCCCTTGCCCAGCACCGCGGTCACGGTCGTTTCCACCGGCGATACCGCCGGTTGTCCCGCGTCACCGATGGCGGTGTGGTGGTGTTCGAGGCAGCGATCGATCAGAACGCTGAGCCCACCATCGGGACCGGCCACGACATAGGTGTCGACTCCCGACGCGCGCAGGGTGTCGACACCGTCGCCGAACCGGACCGCTTCCCGCACGTGCCGCACCCAGTACTCGACCGTGCCGGCACGCTCACCCACGAGCCGCCCGTCCAGGTTCGACACCCACGCGATGGTGGGGTCGGTGAAGGAGATCGTGGCCAGGACCGCCGCGAACTCCTCCAACATCGGAGCCATCAACACCGAATGGAACGCATGCGAGACCGGCAGCCGGTTCACCCGCCGCCCGGCCTCACCCAACCGTGTCACGACCCGCTCGACCGCGATGGTGGTGCCGGAGACCACGACCGCGTTCGGGGCGTTGACCGCCGCGATCTCCACACCGTCCTCCAGCAGCGCGGTGACCTCGGCCTCGGTGGCCTGCACCGCGACCATCACCCCACCCTCGGGCAGAGCCTGCATCAACCGGCCCCGCGCGGCGACCAGACGCGCGGCATCGGACAGGGTCAACGCCCCGGCCACATGCGCGGCCACGATCTCACCGACCGAATGCCCGATCAGATGATCCGGACGCAGCCCATGACTCTCGAGCAACCGCGCCACCGCCACACCCACCACGAACAACCCACCCTGCGCATACAGGGTCCGACTCAACACCGCCTCGTCCTCACCCCACACCACCTCCCGCAACCCCACACCAGCACCCACCCCGGCAGGGCTCCCGCCGGCAGCGGTCAAAGCCTCCTCGAACGCGGTGACGGCCTCGTCGAACGCGGCCCGGAACACCGGAAACACCTCGTACAGACCCCGACCCATCCCCGTCCACTGCGCGCCCTGACCCGGGAACACCCACACCGTTTTCCCCACCGCACGCACCACACCCGACACCACACTCGCGGAAGGAGTGTTCTCCACCAGCGCGTCCAGGCCCGCGACCAACTCCGCGGTATCGGTGCCGGTAACGACCGCCCGATGCTCGAACCGCGACCGCGACAACAACGACCAGGCCACATCGCCCGGCACCGACTCCGGACGCACCGACACCCACTCCCGCAACCGGGACGCCTGAGCCAGCAACGCCTCACGACTACGACCCGACACCACCCACGACACCACACCCGAACCGGTGTCGGAATCACCGCCGGCATCGGTGTGACTGTGGTTGTGATCCGTACCGTCGTGGCCGGTGACGCGCGGTTCGTCGGCCCGCTCAGGGATTTCGGGTGCTTGTTCGAGGATGACGTGGGCGTTGGTGCCACTGACACCGAAGGAGGACACCCCCGCCCGACGCGGACGACCCCGCCGCGTGGTCCATTCACGGTCCTCGGTCAACAGTCGGACCTGCCCGGCGTCCCAGTCCACGTGCGAGGACGGCGCGTCCACATGCAACGTCCGGGGCATCAGGCCGCGACGCATCGACTCGACCATCTTGATCACCCCGGCCATACCGGCCGCGGCCTGGGTGTGACCGATGTTGGACTTGATCGACCCCAACCACAACGGATCGTCCGCGGGCCGGTCCTGACCGTAAGTGCCCAACAAGGCCTGGGCCTCGATCGGATCACCCAACCGGGTCCCGGTGCCGTGCGCCTCGACCACGTCGACCTCGGTAGCCGCGACCCCGGCGTTGGCCAACGCCTGCCGGATCACCCGACGCTGCGAGGGACCGTTCGGCGCGGTCAACCCGTTACTGGCACCGTCCTGATTGACCGCGGTACCCCGCACCACCGCCAACACCTCGTGCCCACGACGACGCGCCTCCGACAACCGCTCCACCAACAGCACACCCACACCCTCGGCCCACCCGGTCCCATCAGCGGCCTCGGCGAAGGATTTGCATCGCCCGTCCGCGGACAACCCCCTCTGCCGCGAAAACTCCACGAAGATTCCGGGAGACGACATCACCGTGACACCGCCGACCAGTGCCATCGCGCATTCGCCCGCGCGTACCGCGGCCACCGCCTGATGCAACGCGACCAGCGAGGACGAGCAGGCGGTGTCGATCGACACCGCCGGGCCCTCCAACCCCAGCACATACGACACACGACCCGACACCACGCTGTTGCTCAGTCCGGTCAGCGCGTAGCCCTCGTAGCCAGCCGGAACCTCGTGCAAACGCGGACCGTAGTCCGTAGCCATCGCTCCCACGAAGACACCGGTCCGGCTGCCGCGAATCGACTCCGGAACCACGCCCGCGTTTTCCAGCGCTTCCCATGCGCATTCGAGGAACAGTCTTTGCTGAGGATCCATTATCGCAGCCTCGCGTGGGCTGATTCCGAAGAATTCGTTGTCGAATAGGAATGCATCGTCCAAGAAGCTTCCGCGCTGCACGAGCTCAGCACCATGGCTTTGTTGCCATTGTTCCGCCAGGCCCCTCAGATCCCATCCTCGGTCGATCGGAAACTCCTCTACGACGTTTTGTCCTTCAGCAATCAAACGCCACAGATCTCCAGGGTTCGCGATTCCTCCCGGGTAACGGCATGCCATTCCCACGATTACGATTGGATCATCGATGCGTCCTGTCACGGGTGCGGGACCTGCATCATCTCGCTGCCCTGAGAGAAATCGCGCCAATTTTTCCGGGGTCGGATAGTCGTACACTATTCCGGATGGAAGGTTCATTTGGGTCGCGTCGACTAGTTTATTACGCAATGCCAGCGCGCTTACCGAATCGAATCCCAAATCTTTGAATGTCCGACGAGAGTCGACCGCCCCACCCGAGGCGTATCCGAGGAGATCTGCGATGTATGTATTCATCAGAGTGTTCAGATTCGACGTCTTCGAGGAATCTGGGTCAGCATGGTCGATCCGTTCGAGCGATTCCTTCGCATGTCCCGTGTCTTCGTTAGGCCAGTACCGAGCCCTCCGAAAGGGATAAGCGGGAAGTATCAACCGTGCTGGCGAAACCGGCACCACGAGCGTCTCCACGATTTGGGCCCAGTCAACAGTATGCCCTCTCACTCCGAGCTGGGAGACAGAGGTTAGGAGAGACCGGCGGATGCTGTCGCTCTGCGCGGTCGGGTCGTCGTGTGATTCCATACGTCCGATTGCCGCGATGCCACTCACAGCTGGTTCGAGGAAAGTCCGTCGTGAGTTTATTTCGACAATCATCGCTCGATCTCTCGCTTCTACCGAATCAACGAGATTCGAGAGATCCAGTGGAGTTCCCAGGTTCTTGAAGGCCTCGAACCCGTCCAAAGTGTCTGTATCGAGGATGGATCCTGTCGACGAAAGGTAGAATCCACGAACTTCTGGCCGCCAATTGATGTCACCCGACGGCTCGTCGTCCCTCTTGCCTCGGCTGTCCTCATCAGGTCTGTAGAGAACTCGATTGGACCGGAGCAGGATGTTCCTTGCGGCGTCCGCCAACGACAGTATCCCCGCGATATAGGCGCCGGCGTATTCTCCTTCCCGATCTCCCGCGACGATGGATGGATTGATTCCTATCGACATGTAAATTCGTGCAAGACCGGTCGCGAACGTGAACAGCGCAGCCTGTCGAACGTCGAGGCGATCGGAAAGAGTTGGTTCGGAACCATCGAGTAGGGCGCTCAGAAGCGAGGTCTCGGTCAATGGATCGAAAATTCTCGCGCAGGCATCGAGGTGCTCACGGAAGACGGTCCAATCGCGTGCGAGCGTCGTCGACAGTGGGCCTATATCAGCAATCTCCGAGGGAAACACGAAGATGACATCCGTATCGGCCGCGCATGTCCCGCCTACGATGTTCGTTGCCGACGACGCCGTGGAAACGTATTCCAGCCCGCGCAGCAATTCGCTCCGATTCTCGGCGAGAATCATGGCCCGGCAATCGAAGGTTGACCTGTGCTTTGCGAGTGACCAGGCAAGGCCTACGTGGTCCACGCGCGGGTCGTCCGCTTCCAGGATCATCCGGTGCAGGTCGAGCGCGGACTGCCTGAGCGCGAGCGGATCCTTCGCGGACAGCAGTATCGGCAATGAACCAGTCGTTGGATGAACGACACCGACCGTCGTCGCCTCGCCGGTACGCGAATCACTCACGACTACATGGCAATTAACGCCCCCCATGCCGAACGAGCTGACGCCCGCGATAAGAGGTGCCTCGGGGTTCGGCCAATTCGTGAGTTCGGTTTGCACCTTCAGGCCGAGCGCCTCCAGCGGAATCTTCGCATTGGACGAATAGTTCAGACTTGCGGGGAGCCTCCGGTGCAGAATGCTGAGTACGACTTTGAGCAGACCAGCCAGACCTGATGCGCCTTCGAGATGTCCCAGATTCGTTTTGATGGAGCCGACGCGGAGGTTATCGGAACCATCGCGAGCCGTACCGATCACTTTTCCCAGCGCTTCAGCCTCTACTGGGTCTCCAACCGGTGTGCCGGTACCGTGTAGCTCCACGTATTGAATATCGGTGTTCTCGACACCAGATTCACGCAGAGCCGAGGCTATCGCTTCTGATTGGGCATCACTGTTGGGTGATGCCAATCCGTTCGTGGCTCCGTCGTTGTTGACTGCGCTGCCGAGTACGACACTGAAGACGTGATCGCCATCCGCTATCGCGTCGGAGAGTCGCTTGAGGACGAGGACGATACCACCCTCGCTTCGTACGTACCCGTCCGCCCGATCGTCGAATGTATAGCATCGCCCGTGTTTGGATAGCCCCCCGAAATCGACAGAATGCTTAGCGCTCTGGGCTCCGACCATCAAATTCACTCCGCCGACGAGCGCCAGATCGACTTCTCGAAGGAGAAGGCTTTGCCTCGCGAAATGCAAGGCGACGAGTGAGGACGCCTGCCCGGCATCCATGCAGAGGCTCGGCCCTTTCGCGTCCAGATAGTGGGAGACGCGATTGGCAATGACTGCACGGCTGGTTCCAGCCATGGCGTGCCTCGCCACCTTCCCGACATCGTCTCGACCCAGGACTTCGCCGTACTCGTCTCTCATCGCACCGACGAATACCCCGGTCCTACTGCCCGCGATGCTTTCCGGGACGATGCCGCCGTGCTCCAGAGCGGTCCAGCACAGTTCGAGCATGAGACGTTGTTGCGGATCCATGCCGATGGCCTCGTACGGCGAGATATTGAAGAATCCCGCGTCGAAAGCATCGATCTCGTCCAATAGGCCGGCGAACTGAAGGTCGGCGACTTCAGGGCGAACCAGTTTCACATCGTCGCGCACCGGGCCGACGGCGTCTGAGCCCTCGGCCAGCAATCGCCACAGCGCCGACACGTCGGACACTTTCGGCAGTCGGCACGACATGCCGACGATGGCGATACGATCGTCGTTGGCGGCACTTCTGGTCGCCGATCCGGTCATAGTCAACTCCTAGGCCTTTGTACGGGCGGAACCATCAGCGCTTCGAGTGCAGTTCTTTTCCGAGGTGACCGGCGATGGCACCGGGTGTCGGGAATTCGAAGATGAGTTCCGCCGGCAGGTCCACCCCCGTCGTCTTCCTCAGACGGTTCCTGAGTTCGATCGAGGTCACCGAATCGAAGCCCAGAGTGTTCAACTCTGCGTTTCGATCCAACGTGGCGGGCGGATCGTCGTATCCCAATACGGCGCATACCTTCTCGACAACAAGCTCGTCCAACACGGTCTGCCGGGCCGCTTCCGGGGTCGAGAAGAACATCTCACGGAACGTGTCGGCCGCTCCGTACTGAACTTCCAGTTCGAGGGATGCGAAGGTGTCAAGGTTTCGATCCGGTGAATGGGATGCTCCCGAATGCCCCACCAGTTCCAGTTCGTCGATCGAACTCATCGGTGCTGCGGATAGTTCGCGTAGCTCGAAGACGTCGAGCGCTCGGGTGGTCAGCTCGGAAATCGATGCCACCCGCGCACCGGACAGTGTATAGAGACTGATATCCCAGTCGTTAGTATCCGTCTTTCGACCCGATACCCTCAATTCCGATACTCCGGACTGCGAAAGGCTGATCTCTTCCCACGCGAAGGGATAGTGTTCGATTTCGGTGCTGTCCGCGCCGAACAAGCCGTGGAGCGCGGCATCCAACAGCGCGGGATGGATTCGATATTTCTTCGCGTCGGGGTCCATGTCGGCTAGTCCGACCTCGACGTAGATATACGACCCTCGCCGCGATACGTGTCGGATACGCGCGAGACCTCGTCGAACCGGAGTATCCGCGGATTCGTCGACGGGCCAGTGCGCCTGGCTGGGCGATTGGACATCCAGATCGATTCCGGCCCGGGAGGGCAGGGACCCTCGCGCATGGGAAGTCCATGGTCCGGTATCTGTTTTCGAGTGCAATTCAATCGGTCGGTTGCCGGTGTCGTCGATGGCCCCGACGCGTACCTGCAGAGTGACCGAGCCGGCGGCCGGGATCACCAAGGGCACCGACAACGTCAACTCGCGAACACCGTCGCAACCAGCCTCCTCGGCGGCGCGCAACGCGAGTTCGACGAACGCCGCACCCGGCAGCAACACAAACCCGGCGACCGCGTGATCGGCCAACCACGGGTGCGACTGCAACGACAAGCGGCCCGTGAACAACCACCCCTCGTCACCGGGTAGTTCCACCACCGCGCCCAGCAGCGGATGATCGGCGGACACCAAACCCAGACCTGCCGCGTCACCGGTCGAGGCCTGCGCCCCGGCCAGCCAATACCGTTGACGTTGGAACGCGTACGTCGGTAGATCCACCCGACGACCCTGCCCCCGCAGCACCCGATTCCAGTCCACCGCACCACCAGCGACCTCGATCGCCGCGACAGCCTCGAGCGCCGACCTCGGTTCCTCGTGCCCTTTGCGGAGAACCGACACACACGCCACTTCGGACGAGACCGTCGATTGTTCGACCACACTGGTCAAACCGCTGGCCGGGCCGACCTCCACGAAATTCGTCACGCCCAGCTGTTCGAGACACCGGATCGCGTCACCGAATCGAACCGGCATCCGGACGTGGTCGACCCAATGGCGCGACGAACGAAAACCGGTGTCGGCAAGTTCACCGTTGAGCGTGGACACGATCGAGATCTCGGGCTGCTCGTAGGAGATGCCGTTGGCGATGGTCTCGAACTCCGCCAACATGGGTTCCATCAACGGGGAATGGAACGCATGAGAAACCGCCAACTGTTTCACGTGCCGCCCCAGCGCACGGAGTTTCGCCGCGATCTCGAGTACGGCGGTCTCCACACCCGACACCACGACCGACTCCGGTCCGTTGATCGCGGCCACGCCGACCTCGTCGGTCAACAGCGGCGCCACCTCGAACTCACTGGCCTGCGCGGCCACCATCGCCCCACCCGCCGGCAGCGCGTCCATCAACCGGCCACGCGCGGCGACCAGGACAGCGGCATCCTCGAGTGACAAGACCCCCGACACGTGAGCCGCGGCCAGCTCACCCACCGAATGCCCCGCGACGTAGTCCGGGCGCACACCCCAACTGGCGAGCAACCCGAACAACGCGACCTCGACCGCGAACAACCCCGCCTGCGTGAACAACGTCCTGTTCAACCGCGCATCGTCATCACCCCAGACGACCTCACGCAACGAGCACCCCAACTGGGCATCGAGCTCCGCGACCACGGCGTCGAACCCCACGGCGAACTCGGGGAAAGCCTCATACAACTCCCGCCCCATGCCCAACCACTGCGCGCCCTGGCCCGGAAAGACGAACGCCGTCTTACCGCTACCGGCCACCCCCTCGACCACACCGGCCACCGACCGACCCTCAGCCACCGCGACCAAACCGGCGAGCAAGTCCTCGCGGGCTCGGCCCAGTACGACGGCCCGATGTTCGAACCGTGATCGCGCCGACAACGATGGTCCGATATCGACGTGATGGAGCTCGGCTCGTTCGTTCACGAACCGCGTCAATCGGGCCGCCTGCCCCGCCAAGGCCTCCCGGCTGCGACCCGACACCACCCACGCAACCAGCGGCGCCGCCGCCGAGGGCCCGACTGCCTGGGCGAGGTCGGGTTCCTCCGGCTGAGCTGGTTCTGGCGCCGGCGCTTGTTCGAGGATCACGTGGGCGTTGGTGCCGCTGATACCGAAGCTGGACACCGCCGCTCGTCGTGGGCGATCCACCTCTGGCCACGGCTGCTGCTCGGTCAACAACGCGACCGACCCCGAGGACCAATCCACGTGCGGGGACGGCGCGTCCACGTGCAGCGTGCGCGGCAACACACCCCCGCGCAACGCCATGACCATCTTGATCACGCCTGCCACGCCCGCCGCCGCTTGCGCGTGTCCGATGTTGGACTTGATCGACCCCAGCCACAGCGGACGATCGTGCGGACGGTCCTGACCGTAGGTCGCCAACAACGCCTGCGCCTCGATCGGATCACCCAGCGTCGTGCCGGTCCCGTGCGCCTCCACCACGTCGACCTCCGACGCCGCCACCCGCGCGTTGGCCAACGCCTGACGGATCACCCGCTGCTGAGCCGGTCCGTTCGGCGCGGTCAAACCATTCGACGCACCATCCTGATTCACCGCCGAACCGCGAATCACCGCCAACACCTCGTGCCCGTTGCGTTCGGCGTCGGACAAGCGTTCGACCAGCAGTACGCCGACACCTTCACCCCATCCGGTGCCGTCGGCGGCCGCGGCGAACGACTTGCAACGTCCGTCGGCGGCCAGACCCCGCTGGCGAGAGAATTCCACGAACGTCGTCGGTGTCGCCATCACCGTCACACCACCGGCCAACGCCAGCGTGCACTCCCCCGCGCGCACGGCGGCCACCGCCTGGTGCAACGCCACCAATGACGACGAGCACGCGGTGTCCACCGTCACCGCGGGCCCTTCCAGTCCCAGCACGTAGGAGACGCGGCCCGAGGCCACGCTGCCGGCGTTGCCGGTCAGCACCGAACCTTCCGCTGCTCCCTGCAACCCGTAGTCGTGGTACATATGCCCGATGTAGACGCCGGTGTCGGTGCCTTTCAACGCGGCGGGGTCGATGCCGGCGTGCTCCAGGGTTTCCCACACCACTTCCAGCAGCAACCGCTGCTGGGAGTCCATCCCCACCGCCTCGCGGGGGCTGATACCGAAGAACCTCGCGTCGAACTGTGCGGCGTCGTGGAGGAACCCGCCCTCTCGCGCGTAACTCTTCCCCGCCGCGTCCGGGTCCGGGTCGTACAGGTCGGTCGGCCACCCCCGGTCGGTCGGAAATCCCGACACCACGTCCACTCCGTCGGCGACCATGCGCCACAGGTCTTCCGCGGACCCCACACCCCCGGGAAACCGGCACCCTATGCCCACCATCGCGATGGGTTCATGGGCGGCCGACTCCAGTTCGTGCACACGATTTCGCGCGTCCTGAAGGTCCGCGGCGGCGCGCTTGAGATAGGAGAGCAATTGTTCTTCGTTAGGCATTTCTTGATCCTTATGACCTGAGTTCCAAACCCGCCCTCGGCGGGCAGAGCGTGACCGGCGCCGTGCCGAGGTCCCTCTATTTCGAATTGTCGAAGAAGGCGAACAGATCCTCGGCGGATGCTTCCGCGAAATCCGTAACGCCACCCGCATGGCCTGGAATCGTGTCCTTCGTCAGATTCTTCACGAGTTCTTCGAGCTTTCCGACGAGCTCGAACTTGACCGCGGGGGTCATCGTCTCGCTGTCGAGACCTCTCTCGAACCTGTCGAATTCGACGAGTTCCCCTCGCCTGAGGTTCGACGCATTTCGAGATATTTCCCGCATGACATGGTGGGCGAGCGACTCGACGGTCGGATAATCGAATATCAAGGTCGCTGGAAGAGGGAGGCCGGTGACGCGCTTCATCCGGTTCGTCATCTCGACCGCGGTGAGGGAATCGAATCCGAGCTCCTGGAATTTCTGGTCGTTTTCGATGGTCGAGGTGTCTTTGTGTCCCAGTACCGTCGCGATCTGCTGGCATACGACGTCGACAACCAGTTCCAATCGTTCTGTCTCCCCGAGACCGACGATCCGCTGCGCCAGATCCGCGGCGCCGCTCTCGCGATGAGTACTACGTCCAATCGTGGGAAGCAGACCCGATAGAAGCGGTGGAACCGTCGCGGCCTGCATCCGTAGCGTCGCCGAGTCGAACCGCGCGGCCACCAGGTTGTTTCCGCCCTCGAGGAGGGCGCGATCGAGCAAGTTCAATGCGTATTCCGATGACATCGGCGCCATGCCGATACGACTCATGCGTACCGCGTCCGTGTCTCCCAGATGGCTGGTGATGCCGCTGGCTTCGGCCCACAGCCCCCAGGCCAGGGACTGCGCGGGCGATCCGTTGGCTCGGCGATGAGCAGCCAAACCGTCCAGGAAACTGTTGGCCGCCGCGTAGTTGCTCTGTCCGGGGCTTCCGATCACACCGGCTACCGACGAGAACAGCACGAACGCCGACACGTCGCGGCCGATCGTCGCCTCGTGCAGATGCAACGCGGCATCGACTTTGGGCTTCAGCACGACCTCGACGCGATCTCGTGTCAACGATCCGAGCACACCGTCGTCGAGTACGCCCGCTGCGTGGATCACCGCCAATGGCCCGTCGGCGGGAATGTTCGCGATCAATGCGTCGACGGCGGCCCGGTCGGCGACATCGCAGGCCACCACATCCACCCGGGCCCCCGATCTGCACAGCTCGGTGACCAATTCCTCGACGCCCGGTGCACTCATCCCTCGACGACTGGTCAACGTCAACCAGCGCACCCCGTGCTTGACCACCATGTGCCGGGCGACCATCGCGCCCAACGTTCCGGTGCCACCGGTGATCAACACGTGCCCGATCTCGGGCAGGGTGTCGACGGTCTGCGGGTCCTTCGCGACGCGCGTCAGGCGGGGAGCGTGCGTGGTCCCCGATCGGACGGCGGTCTGCGGCTCACCCGTGACGAGCACGCGGCCGGGGTCGATCGAAGAGTCGCAGTCCACCAGCACTACTCGACCGGGGTTTTCCATCTGTGCCGAACGCACCAGTCCCCATACCGCGGAGCCAGCCAGGGAGGTGATGTCCTCACCGTCGACAGCGACCGCACCGCGAGTGACGATCAGCAACGTCGACGCGTGGTAACGGGCCTCGACCTGCCATCGCTGCAGGACCTCCAGGGTCTCCGCGACAGCGGCGTGGACCGACTCAGCGTCGTCGCCGTCGGGGCATGCGTATACGACGACATCGGGCACGGCGTCGGTTCGCTCGAGCTCTCGCCAGAAACCGGTCGAAACCTCGCGTGGCTCGACCAGCACGGGTGTCCACTCCACGCGGAACAGCCCGTCCCGGTTGGCCGCCGACCCGACCGTGGCGAGCTCGCGGGCGGATACGGGTCGCGATATCAGCGACTCGACCGACAGTACGGGTCGGCCTGCCTCGTCGGCGGCCTCCAGTGAGACCGAATCGGCACCCGTGGTGGCGATTCGTGCTCGCACCGAGCCCGTGCCCGCACCGTGAAGAGTCACACCGCTCCACGCGTACGGCAGGACCAGCTCCTGAGTTAGGCCACTCGCGAACACCGCGTGCAGCGTCGTGTCGAGAAGCGCGGGGTGAATCCCGATGTTCTCGGCGGCGGTGTCGGGTAAACCGGGCAGGGCGGCTTCGACGAAGATTTCGTCGTTTCGGCGCCACACCGCGCGAAGTCCCTGGAATGTGGGGCCATAGTCGTATCCCCTGTCAGACAATCGGTCGTACAGCCCGTCGATATCGACGGAGGTCGCGTCGGCCGGGGGCCATGGTGCCGTTTCGACGGTTCGTGTCGTGGCCTGGGAGGACAACAGGCCTTGTGCGTGTACCGTCTGCAACGCGAGCTGGGAATCGTCTCTGGACCAGAGCGTGATCGGTCGGTTGCCGGTGTCGTCGATGGCCCCGACGCGTACCTGCAGAGTGACCGAGCCGGCGGCCGGGATCACCAAGGGCACCGACAACGTCAACTCGCGAACACCGTCGCAACCAGCCTCCTCGGCGGCGCGCAACGCGAGTTCGACGAACGCCGCACCCGGCAGCAACACAAACCCGGCGACCGCGTGATCGGCCAACCACGGGTGCGACTGCAACGACAAGCGGCCCGTGAACAACCACCCCTCGTCACCGGGTAGTTCCACCACCGCGCCCAGCAGCGGATGATCGGCGGACACCAAACCCAGACCTGCCGCGTCACCGGTCGAGGCCTGCGCCCCGGCCAGCCAATACCGTTGACGTTGGAACGCGTACGTCGGTAGATCCACCCGACGACCCTGCCCCCGCAGCACCCGATTCCAGTCCACCGCACCACCAGCGACCTCGATCGCCGCGACAGCCTCGAGCGCCGACCTCGGTTCCTCGTGCCCTTTGCGGAGAACCGACACACACGCCACTTCGGACGAGACCGTCGATTGTTCGACCACACTGGTCAAACCGCTGGCCGGGCCGACCTCCACGAAATTCGTCACGCCCAGCTGTTCGAGACACCGGATCGCGTCACCGAATCGAACCGGCATCCGGACGTGGTCGACCCAATGGCGCGACGAACGAAAACCGGTGTCGGCAAGTTCACCGTTGAGCGTGGACACGATCGAGATCTCGGGCTGCTCGTAGGAGATGCCGTTGGCGATGGTCTCGAACTCCGCCAACATGGGTTCCATCAACGGGGAATGGAACGCATGAGAAACCGCCAACTGTTTCACGTGCCGCCCCAGCGCACGGAGTTTCGCCGCGATCTCGAGTACGGCGGTCTCCACACCCGACACCACGACCGACTCCGGTCCGTTGATCGCGGCCACGCCGACCTCGTCGGTCAACAGCGGCGCCACCTCGAACTCACTGGCCTGCGCGGCCACCATCGCCCCACCCGCCGGCAGCGCGTCCATCAACCGGCCACGCGCGGCGACCAGGACAGCGGCATCCTCGAGTGACAAGACCCCCGACACGTGAGCCGCGGCCAGCTCACCCACCGAATGCCCCGCGACGTAGTCCGGGCGCACACCCCAACTGGCGAGCAACCCGAACAACGCGACCTCGACCGCGAACAACCCCGCCTGCGTGAACAACGTCCTGTTCAACCGCGCATCGTCATCACCCCAGACGACCTCACGCAACGAGCACCCCAACTGGGCATCGAGCTCCGCGACCACGGCGTCGAACCCCACGGCGAACTCGGGGAAAGCCTCATACAACTCCCGCCCCATGCCCAACCACTGCGCGCCCTGGCCCGGAAAGACGAACGCCGTCTTACCGCTACCGGCCACCCCCTCGACCACACCGGCCACCGACCGACCCTCAGCCACCGCGACCAAACCGGCGAGCAAGTCCTCGCGGGCTCGGCCCAGTACGACGGCCCGATGTTCGAACCGTGATCGCGCCGACAACGATGGTCCGATATCGACGTGATGGAGCTCGGCTCGTTCGTTCACGAACCGCGTCAATCGGGCCGCCTGCCCCGCCAAGGCCTCCCGGCTGCGACCCGACACCACCCACGCAACCAGCGGCGCCGCCGCCGACGCGGTCGCCGTGCGCGTATCGAGGTCCTCCACCGCGGATTCCTCCACCGCGGAGCCGTCAACGGGCGATGTCGACACGGCGGGCGCTGAGTCTCGTGCCGGTGCCTGCTCGAGGATCACGTGGGCGTTGGTGCCGCCCAGGCCGAAGCTGGACACCGCCGCTCGTCGTGGGCGATCCACCTCTGGCCACGGCTGCTGCTCGGTCAACAACGCGACCGACCCCGAGGACCAATCCACGTGCGGGGACGGCGCGTCCACGTGCAGCGTGCGCGGCAACACACCCCCGCGCAACGCCATGACCATCTTGATCACGCCTGCCACGCCCGCCGCCGCTTGCGCGTGTCCGATGTTGGACTTGATCGACCCCAGCCACAGCGGACGATCGTGCGGACGGTCCTGACCGTAGGTCGCCAACAACGCCTGCGCCTCGATCGGATCACCCAGCGTCGTGCCGGTCCCGTGCGCCTCCACCACGTCGACCTCCGACGCCGCCACCCGCGCGTTGGCCAACGCCTGACGGATCACCCGCTGCTGAGCCGGTCCGTTCGGCGCGGTCAAACCATTCGACGCACCATCCTGATTCACCGCCGAACCGCGAATCACCGCCAACACCTCGTGCCCGTTGCGTTCGGCGTCGGACAAGCGTTCGACCAGCAGTACGCCGACACCTTCACCCCATCCGGTGCCGTCGGCGGCCGCGGCGAACGACTTGCAACGTCCGTCGGGGGACAGACCCCGCTGATAGGAGAACTCCACGAACGTTCCCGGGGTCGCCATCACCGTCACGCCGCCGGCCAGCGCCAGCCCGGATTCGCCCGATCGGACCGAGGCCACCGCGTGATGCAACGCCACCAATGACGACGAGCACGCGGTGTCCACCGTCACCGCGGGCCCTTCCAGTCCCAGCACGTAGGAGACGCGGCCCGAGGCCACGCTGCCGGTGCCGCCGGTACCCAGGTAGCCGTCGACCTCCGCGGGAACCTCCAATCCGCGCACCGTGTAGTCGTGGTACATCAACCCGGTGAAAACGCCGGTGTTGGTGCCCTTCAACGATTTCGGGTCGATCCCCGCTCGCTCGATCGCCTCCCATGACACTTCCAACAGCAGCCGCTGCTGCGGATCCATGGCCAACGCCTCGCGAGGGCTGATCCCGAAGAACCTCGCGTCGAATTCGTCGGCGTCGTAGAGGAATCCGCCCTCGCGTGTGTACGACTTCCCGCGTGCCGCGGGGTCCGGGTCGTACAGGTTATCCAGATCCCAGTACCGGTCGGTCGGGAACTCACCCACCGCGTCCGAGCCAGACACGACCAGATCCCACAGGTCCTGTGGTTCGGTCACGCCGCCGGGGAACCGGCACGCCATGCCGACCAGCGCGACCGGTTCGGTCAAGGAGTCGGCGAGTTCTTTGTTCCGTACTCGCAGATTCGCCGCGTCGACCAACGCGGCACGAAGCGCTTCGGCCAGTCTGTTGTCCGAACTTGTCAAGGGTAGGTCCACTCTTTCTCGATCATGCGTTCCGGCACACCGCTCCTGGGAGCGTTCGTCTATTCCCCGAAAGCCATACGGATGAGGGCTTCGTTGTCCATTTCCTGGATGCGCGCGATGGTGTCTTCGCTTTCGGACTTCTCCGGCGCGCCGGCGGAGGACGATGCCCTCACTCCGGCCAATTCGAGAAGGGTCTCCAATAGGCCCGCGTCACGAATCTTGCTGATCGGAATTGAATTGATCAGAACGTGCAATTCCGTATCGTCGTTTCGGCCCCCTCCCTCCGCTTTCTCGTACTCAGCGGCGAGGTGTTTGGCGAGGGTGTGGGGTGTGGGATGGTCGAAGATCAGGGTCGCCGTCAGCGACAGCCCCGTCCCCCGCGACAACGTGTTGCGCAGCTCGAGCGCGGTCAACGAATCGATACCGAGGTCCTTGAACGGTTGATCGGGACCGACCGTGTCCGGTGTCGGATGTCCCAGCAGTGTGGCCGTGGTATCACGCACCAGATCGGTCAGGTGACGATGGCGCTGCTCGGAGGTCAACGCCGCCAACTGTGAGATCAACACCGCGCTCGGGTCGACCGAACGACCCGCCGACGCCCGCGGACGAGCCGTGACCAACGCCGACAACACCGGCGCCAACGTGCCCTCGTGTGCCTGTTGGGTCAGCGCCCGCGTGTTGACCGGCGTGGCCGCCAACACCGCCACACCGCTGTCCAGGGCGGCGTCGAACATCGCCAGACCCGCCTGGTCGGTCACCGGACTCAAACCACTACGCGCGATACGCGCGGTATCGGCGCCGGACAGATGACCGGTCATACCCGACGCGGTGGCCCAGTAACCCCACACCAGACTCGTCGCGGGAAGACCCAGACCACGCCGGTACTCGGCCAGGGCGTCGAGAGCGGTGTTGGCCGCGGCGTAGTTGCCCTGACCGGCCCCACCCAACACACCCGCCACCGACGAGTAGAGAACGAACGCCGCCAGATCCAGATCCGCGGTGAGCTCGTGCAGATGCCAGGCCGCGTCGGTCTTGGCCGCCAGCACCCGATCCAACCGCTCGGCGGTCAGATCCGCGAGCGGCGCGTCGGCCAACACACCCGCGGTGTGCACAACCGCGGTCAACCGATGACGACTCGGGATCGACGCCAACAACGCCGCCACCGCGTCACGATCACCGATGTCGCAGGCACTGATCGTGACCTCGGCACCCAGCTCGCTCAACCGCCCAGCGAGCTCGGCGGCACCCGGCGCCGCCGACCCCCGACGAGACACCAACCACAGATGCCGCACACCGTGCGCGGTGACCAGATGCTCGGCCAACAACCCACCCAGCGTCCCGGTACCACCGGTGATCAACACCGTGCCCTCACCGTCGAAGACGAACGAGTCCTGCGATCCCGAGACCGCGGCGGGCACGAGTCGGGGGATGTGGATGGTGTCGCCCCGCAGGGCGAGTTGAGTTTCGTGGGGGCTGGTGGCCAGGACGCCGGCCAGCACCACCGGGATATCGGTGTCGGGTGTGTCGAGGTCGAGAAGGGTGATGGGATGGTTGGGGTGTTCGGTTTGGGTGCTACGGGTCAAACCCCACACCGCGGCCTGCGCGAGGTCGGGCGCGCGGTCGTGGGGGCCGACGGTGACCGCGCCGCGGCTGCGCATGAGCAGACGGACCCCGGCCAGCTCGGGGCGAGCCGTCCACGCCTGCAGCAGCGACAGGGCCTCACCGGTGACCGCGCGGATCCGCGCCGGAACATCGACACCGTCGTGGGTGGGAACCGGCCAGACCACGACCTCGGGAAGCGGACCCACCTCGAGCAGGGCGTCCAGATCACGATGCACCGCGAGCGCACCCAACGCGCCCTCGACCGGGCCTGCACTCAACACCGCCCACCGACCGGCCTCGAACACCCCGGTGGTGTCGGGTGTAGGGGCCGGTGACCAGGACATGTGCAGCAGGGTGGGTCGTTGCTGTCGGGTCGCGCCCTGATGCAGGGCTTCGGGCGACAGGCGCCGCACGGTCAGAGACTCGACGGTGGCCACGGGCGCGCCGGTGGAGTCGCTGGTGTGCAGGGCGACGGTCTCGGGTCCGGTACGTGTCATCCGTACCCGCAACGCGGTGGCGTCGGTGGCGTGCAGGCTGACCCCGGCGAACGCGAACGGCACCACCAACACATCGCCGTTGGCGACGTCGGCGTCGGTGCCCAGCAGGTGCAGGGCGGCGTCGAGCAGCGCCGGGTGGATGCTGTATCCGGTGGTGTCGGTGCCCGCGGGCAGTTCGACCTCGGCGTAGACGGTGCTGTCGTTGAGGCTGCGCCACAGGGTGCGCAGGCCCTGGAACATCGGCCCGTAGTCGTATCCGAGGTCGGACAGGTTCTGGTAGAAGCGGGCTTGGTCGACCTGTTCGATCCCGGCCGGCGGCCAGGTCGCTGCCCACGGCTCGACCACCACACCGGTGTCGGGTGTGAGCCGTCCGGTGGCGTGCAGTGTCCACTCGGGTCGTTCCCCGCCGCCGCCGTCGGTGTCGGGTCGGGTACGGATGACGATACGACGCTCGTCGAGCGCGTCGCCGGTGTCGGTGACGGTGATCCGCAGTTGCAGGTTGGTGTGTTCGGGAATCGACAACGGGGCCTGCAAGGCCAGTTCGGCCAGGCGGGGGTAACCGGTGTAGTGACCGGCATGCAGGGCTAGATCGACCAGTCCGGCACCGGGCACCACCGCGGTCCCGAACAGCGAGTGGTCCACCAGCCACGGGTGAGCGCGCAGCGAGAGCTGTCCGGTGAACACCCATCCCTGGTCCTCGCCCAGGTCGGTGACCGCGCCGAGCAGCGGGTGGGTGGCCGGGTCGAGTCCCGCGCTGGTCACGTCGGTGATCGGGGCGGCGTTGAGCCAGTACCGTTGGTGTTGGAAGGCGTAGGTGGGCAACGCGATCGCCGATGTTCGTGGCGAGAAGACCCGGGTCCAGTCCGGGCTGTGGCCGTGGACGTGCACGCGGGCGAGCGCGGTGGTGAACGCGACCGTGTCGGGATGGTTCTTGCGCAACGTCGCGATCGCCACCGAACCCATCCCCACACCGGCACCGGTCGAGTCGGCCCGCGCGGTACCGGCGTGGTGGTCTTCGATGCTCTCCGCGATCGACGCGGTCAGGATCGGATGCGCCGACAGTTCCACGAACGTGTGCTGTCCGCGCTCGAGCAACGTCGTCACCGCGTCGTGGAAACGCACCGTCTCCCGCAGGTTCCGACACCAGTACTCGGGTGAGCCGAGGTCCTCGTCGGTGGCGATCGCTCCGGTGACGGTGGAGACGATCCCCACGGTGGCCGGTCGGTAGGTCACCGCGGCGGCGATGTCATGGAACGGAGACAACGCCGAATCCATGTAGGGGGAATGGAAGGCGTTGCTGACCCGTAGCGGTTTGGTCTTGTGGCCCTGCGCGGTGAGTTGCTCGCCGAGCATGTCGATGTCGTGAGGGTCTCCCGACACCACGACCGAGGTAGGGCTGTTGACCACGGCGATCGCGACCCGCCCGTGGTTCTCAAGCAGGGAACGTACCTGCGGCTCGTCGGCTTGAACGGCGAGCATCACTCCCCCGACGGGGCAGGACTGCATCAGGCGCGCGCGGGCGGTGACCAGGATCGCCGCGTCGGTCAGGGAGAACACTCCGGCGACGTGGGCCGCGGTGAGTTCACCGATGGAATGGCCCAGCAGGTAGTCCGGAACGATCCCGAGCGAGGTGTAGAGCCGGTACAAGGCGACACCGAACGCGAACAACGCCGGCTGGGTGTAGACGGTCTGATCCAGCAACTGCGCGGTCGCGGTGCCCGCTTCGGCGAACATGACCTGCGACAACGCGACGTCCAGGTGTGGATCCAGCGCCGCGCACACCTGGTCGAGGGCGGTGCGGAACGCCGGGTAACTCTGGTAGAGGCCCATGCCCATGCCGAGGTGTTGGGCGCCTTGGCCCGGGAACACGAACACCGTCGCGCCCCGGCCCGCGGGACCCACCACACCGTGGACCAGTTGCGGATCCGGACGATCGGATTCGAGCGCGCCCAGTACCGCCAGCAACCGTTCCCGCGCGGTATCGGTGTCGGGATCCACGGTGATCGCGGCACGATAGGGGTGATGGGTTCGCGTGGTGGCCAGCGAATACGCCAGATCCGTCAAACCCGACTCAGGGTGGGTATGCACGTGTTCCCGCAACCGCGCGGCCTGATCGACCAACGCCTGCTCGGACTTGCCCGAGACCGTGAACACCCACGACGACACCGGGTCCTCGACATCGGATCGCTCGAGCGGTGTGGTGGTTCCCCCGTCACCAGCGCTGTCGACGGGATCGGCCGCCGGGGCCTGCTGCAGGATCAGGTGGGCGTTGGTCCCGGAGATACCGAACGAGGACACCGCCGCGGTCCGCGGGTGACCGTTGACCGGCCATTCGGTCGACTCGGTGAGCAGGCGTACCGCCCCGGCATCCCAATCGATGTGCGGCGACGGCGCGTCGACATGCAGAGTCCGCGGTAGCACACCGTGCTGCAGCGCCATCACCATCTTGATCATCCCGGCCGCACCCGCCGCGGCCTGCGTGTGACCGATGTTGGATTTGACCGACCCCAACCACAACGGTGTCACCACGCCCTCGGCGTCGGTGGGCCGGGTCTGACCGTAGGTCGCCAACAACGCACCGGCCTCGATCGGATCACCCAGCTTCGTGCCGGTCCCGTGCGCCTCCACCACGTCGACCTGGTCCGCGGAAACTCTCGCGTTGGCCAACGCCTGCGTGATCACCCGCTGCTGCGAGGGACCGTTGGGCGCGGACAACCCGTTGGAGGCCCCGTCCTGATTCACCGCCGAACCCCGGATCACCGCCAACACCCGACGACCCTCACGACGAGCATCCGACAACCGCTGCAGAACCAACACCGCCGAACCCTCACCCCAGCCGGTGCCGTCCGCCGCGGCCGCGAAGGACTTGCACCGCCCGTCGCGGGCCAGTCCCCGCTGGCGGGAGAACTCGCTGAACGCCCGCGGTGTGGCCATCACCGTGACGCCACCGGCCAGCGCCAGCGACGACTCACCGCTGCGCAGCGACTGACACGCCAGATGCGCGGCCACCAACGACGACGAACACGCGGTATCGACGGTGATCGCCGGACCCTGCAGTCCCAGGGTGTAGGCGATACGACCGGACGCGACACTGGTCGCGGTCCCGGTCAGCGAGTAACCCTCCGCGGACTCCGAACCGGCCGAACCGTATTCCTGACTCCAGATACCGGTGAACACACCGGTATCGCTACCGGCCACCCCGGCCGGATCGATCCCGGCGGCTTCCAGCGCCTCCCAGCACACCTCCAACAGCAACCGCTGCTGAGGATCCATCGACAAGGCCTCACGAGGAGAGATCCCGAAGAACGCCGCGTCGAACCCGGCCGCCTCCCGCAGGAACCCGCCGTGCCGGGCGTAGGACTTGCCCACCGCGTCCGGATCCGGATCGAACAAACCCTCCAGATCCCAGCCTCGATCGGTCGGGAACTCACCCACCGCGTCCGAACCCGACACGACCAGATCCCACAGATCCTGCGGACCGGCCACACCACCGGGGAACCGGCACGCCATCCCCACCACCGCCACCGGCTCGTCGGTACCGACGCCGACGGCGGCTGCGGGCGTGAACGTGGTCGTGGTCGTGGTCGGTGTCAGTCGTTCGGCGAGGTGTTTGGCGAGGGTGTGGGGTGTGGGATGGTCGAAGATCAGGGTCGCCGTCAGCGACAGCCCCGTCCCCCGCGACAACGTGTTGCGCAGCTCGAGCGCGGTCAACGAATCGATACCGAGGTCCTTGAACGGTTGATCGGGACCGACCGTGTCCGGTGTCGGATGTCCCAGCAGTGTGGCCGTGGTATCACGCACCAGATCGGTCAGGTGACGATGGCGCTGCTCGGAGGTCAACGCCGCCAACTGTGAGATCAACACCGCGCTCGGGTCGACCGAACGACCCGCCGACGCCCGCGGACGAGCCGTGACCAACGCCGACAACACCGGCGCCAACGTGCCCTCGTGTGCCTGTTGGGTCAGCGCCCGCGTGTTGACCGGCGTGGCCGCCAACACCGCCACACCGCTGTCCAGGGCGGCGTCGAACATCGCCAGACCCGCCTGGTCGGTCACCGGACTCAAACCACTACGCGCGATACGCGCGGTATCGGCGCCGGACAGATGACCGGTCATACCCGACGCGGTGGCCCAGTAACCCCACACCAGACTCGTCGCGGGAAGACCCAGACCACGCCGGTACTCGGCCAGGGCGTCGAGAGCGGTGTTGGCCGCGGCGTAGTTGCCCTGACCGGCCCCACCCAACACACCCGCCACCGACGAGTAGAGAACGAACGCCGCCAGATCCAGATCCGCGGTGAGCTCGTGCAGATGCCAGGCCGCGTCGGTCTTGGCCGCCAGCACCCGATCCAACCGCTCGGCGGTCAGATCCGCGAGCGGCGCGTCGGCCAACACACCCGCGGTGTGCACAACCGCGGTCAACCGATGACGACTCGGGATCGACGCCAACAACGCCGCCACCGCGTCACGATCACCGATGTCGCAGGCACTGATCGTGACCTCGGCACCCAGCTCGCTCAACCGCCCAGCGAGCTCGGCGGCACCCGGCGCCGCCGACCCCCGACGAGACACCAACCACAGATGCCGCACACCGTGCGCGGTGACCAGATGCTCGGCCAACAACCCACCCAGCGTCCCGGTACCACCGGTGATCAACACCGTGCCCTCACCGTCGAAGACGAACGAGTCCTGCGATCCCGAGACCGCGGCGGGCACGAGTCGGGGGATGTGGATGGTGTCGCCCCGCAGGGCGAGTTGAGTTTCGTGGGGGCTGGTGGCCAGGACGCCGGCCAGCACCACCGGGATATCGGTGTCGGGTGTGTCGAGGTCGAGAAGGGTGATGGGATGGTTGGGGTGTTCGGTTTGGGTGCTACGGGTCAAACCCCACACCGCGGCCTGCGCGAGGTCGGGCGCGCGGTCGTGGGGGCCGACGGTGACCGCGCCGCGGCTGCGCATGAGCAGACGGACCCCGGCCAGCTCGGGGCGAGCCGTCCACGCCTGCAGCAGCGACAGGGCCTCACCGGTGACCGCGCGGATCCGCGCCGGAACATCGACACCGTCGTGGGTGGGAACCGGCCAGACCACGACCTCGGGAAGCGGACCCACCTCGAGCAGGGCGTCCAGATCACGATGCACCGCGAGCGCACCCAACGCGCCCTCGACCGGGCCTGCACTCAACACCGCCCACCGACCGGCCTCGAACACCCCGGCGCGCGGGTCTGTCCGCAACAATGCCCAAGTCAGCGCCCACAGATCCGAGCGACGACGGCTGACGAGGGAGGACAGGACGGCCTCGGCGACGGGCCTGAGCGTCAAGGACTCGATGGTCAGAATCGGCTCGCCGGCGAAGTCGTCGGCGTAGAGAGCGACGGTGTCGGTGCTGGTACGGGTCATCCGCACCCGCAGCCGGGTCGCGTTGTCCGCGTGCAGGGTGACACCGGCGAACGCGTGAGGCAGCCGGATCGCGTCGGAGAGGTCATGGTTATCGAGCAGGGGATGCAAGGCGGCGTCGAGCAGCGCGGGATGGATTCCGTAGCCGACAGGATCACTCACCTCCGGCAACTCGATGTCGGCGTAGACGGTGTCGGTGACATCGTCACGCCAGACACCGCGGACACCTCGAAACAGACCGTGGTAGTCGTAGCCATCGTCGGTCAACCGCTCGTAGAAGTCCTCCATCACCGGCGGGTCGATCGCCACTGCGTCGAGCGGCGGCCAGATCGCGAGGTCGTCCGGGGTGTCAGGCGTGGATGGTGCCATGGACAAGGTGGCGGTGGCGTGCAACGTCCATGCCGTCGCGGCGGCCGGTTCGGCGAGGAGATCGCCCGCGCCGTGCGGACGGGAATGAATGGTGACGGGGCACCGGTCCGCGTCGGTGGTGTGCACGGCGATCTGCAAATCGACCACAGCGTGGTCGGACAGGACGAGTGGTGCGTGCACGACGAGCTCGTCCAGACGAGGGTGTCCCATACGGTCGCCCGCGTACAGCGCTAGGTCCAAGAGCGCGGTACCGGGCAGCACCACCGTTCCCCATAGGGCGTAGCCCTCCAACCAGGAGTGCGTCGAGGTCGACAGGCGACCGGACAACACGGTCAGGTCCTGATCCGCGACTTCGGTGACCGCGCCGAGCAGCGGGTGGGTGGCCGGGTCGAGTCCCGCGCTGGTCACGTCGGTGATCGGGGCGGCGTTGAGCCAGTACCGTTGGTGTTGGAAGGCGTAGGTGGGCAACGCGATCGCCGATGTTCGTGGCGAGAAGACCCGGGTCCAGTCCGGGCTGTGGCCGTGGACGTGCACGCGGGCGAGCGCGGTGGTGAACGCGACCGTGTCGGGATGGTTCTTGCGCAACGTCGCGATCGCCACCGAACCCATCCCCACACCGGCACCGGTCGAGTCGGCCCGCGCGGTACCGGCGTGGTGGTCTTCGATGCTCTCCGCGATCGACGCGGTCAGGATCGGATGCGCCGACAGTTCCACGAACGTGTGCTGTCCGCGCTCGAGCAACGTCGTCACCGCGTCGTGGAAACGCACCGTCTCCCGCAGGTTCCGACACCAGTACTCGGGTGAGCCGAGGTCCTCGTCGGTGGCGATCGCTCCGGTGACGGTGGAGACGATCCCCACGGTGGCCGGTCGGTAGGTCACCGCGGCGGCGATGTCATGGAACGGAGACAACGCCGAATCCATGTAGGGGGAATGGAAGGCGTTGCTGACCCGTAGCGGTTTGGTCTTGTGGCCCTGCGCGGTGAGTTGCTCGCCGAGCATGTCGATGTCGTGAGGGTCTCCCGACACCACGACCGAGGTAGGGCTGTTGACCACGGCGATCGCGACCCGCCCGTGGTTCTCAAGCAGGGAACGTACCTGCGGCTCGTCGGCTTGAACGGCGAGCATCACTCCCCCGACGGGGCAGGACTGCATCAGGCGCGCGCGGGCGGTGACCAGGATCGCCGCGTCGGTCAGGGAGAACACTCCGGCGACGTGGGCCGCGGTGAGTTCACCGATGGAATGGCCCAGCAGGTAGTCCGGAACGATCCCGAGCGAGGTGTAGAGCCGGTACAAGGCGACACCGAACGCGAACAACGCCGGCTGGGTGTAGACGGTCTGATCCAGCAACTGCGCGGTCGCGGTGCCCGCTTCGGCGAACATGACCTGCGACAACGCGACGTCCAGGTGTGGATCCAGCGCCGCGCACACCTGGTCGAGGGCGGTGCGGAACGCCGGGTAACTCTGGTAGAGGCCCATGCCCATGCCGAGGTGTTGGGCGCCTTGGCCCGGGAACACGAACACCGTCGCGCCCCGGCCCGCGGGACCCACCACACCGTGGACCAGTTGCGGATCCGGACGATCGGATTCGAGCGCGCCCAGTACCGCCAGCAACCGTTCCCGCGCGGTATCGGTGTCGGGATCCACGGTGATCGCGGCACGATAGGGGTGATGGGTTCGCGTGGTGGCCAGCGAATACGCCAGATCCGTCAAACCCGACTCAGGGTGGGTATGCACGTGTTCCCGCAACCGCGCGGCCTGATCGACCAACGCCTGCTCGGACTTGCCCGAGACCGTGAACACCCACGACGACACCGGGTCCTCGACATCGGATCGCTCGAGCGGTGTGGTGGTTCCCCCGTCACCAGCGCTGTCGACGGGATCGGCCGCCGGGGCCTGCTGCAGGATCAGGTGGGCGTTGGTCCCGGAGATACCGAACGAGGACACCGCCGCGGTCCGCGGGTGACCGTTGACCGGCCATTCGGTCGACTCGGTGAGCAGGCGTACCGCCCCGGCATCCCAATCGATGTGCGGCGACGGCGCGTCGACATGCAGAGTCCGCGGTAGCACACCGTGCTGCAGCGCCATCACCATCTTGATCATCCCGGCCGCACCCGCCGCGGCCTGCGTGTGACCGATGTTGGATTTGACCGACCCCAACCACAACGGTGTCACCACGCCCTCGGCGTCGGTGGGCCGGGTCTGACCGTAGGTCGCCAACAACGCACCGGCCTCGATCGGATCACCCAGCTTCGTGCCGGTCCCGTGCGCCTCCACCACGTCGACCTGGTCCGCGGAAACTCTCGCGTTGGCCAACGCCTGCGTGATCACCCGCTGCTGCGAGGGACCGTTGGGCGCGGACAACCCGTTGGAGGCCCCGTCCTGATTCACCGCCGAACCCCGGATCACCGCCAACACCCGACGACCCTCACGACGAGCATCCGACAACCGCTGCAGAACCAACACCGCCGAACCCTCACCCCAGCCGGTGCCGTCCGCCGCGGCCGCGAAGGACTTGCACCGCCCGTCGCGGGCCAGTCCCCGCTGGCGGGAGAACTCGCTGAACGCCCGCGGTGTGGCCATCACCGTGACGCCACCGGCCAGCGCCAGCGACGACTCACCGCTGCGCAGCGACTGACACGCCAGATGCGCGGCCACCAACGACGACGAACACGCGGTATCGACGGTGATCGCCGGACCCTGCAGTCCCAGGGTGTAGGCGATACGACCGGACGCGACACTGGTCGCGGTCCCGGTCAGCGAGTAACCCTCCGCGGACTCCGAACCGGCCGAACCGTATTCCTGACTCCAGATACCGGTGAACACACCGGTATCGCTACCGGCCACCCCGGCCGGATCGATCCCGGCGGCTTCCAGCGCCTCCCAGCACACCTCCAACAGCAACCGCTGCTGAGGATCCATCGACAAGGCCTCACGAGGAGAGATCCCGAAGAACGCCGCGTCGAACCCGGCCGCCTCCCGCAGGAACCCGCCGTGCCGGGCGTAGGACTTGCCCACCGCGTCCGGATCCGGATCGAACAAACCCTCCAGATCCCAGCCTCGATCGGTCGGGAACTCACCCACCGCGTCCGAACCCGACACGACCAGATCCCACAGATCCTGCGGACCGGCCACACCACCGGGGAACCGGCACGCCATCCCCACCACCGCCACCGGCTCGTGTCGGCTGGCTTCCACCTCCCGCAATCGACGACGAACGCTGTGAAGTTCACCGGATGCGCGTGCCAGGTAGTCTCTGAGTTTCTCTTCGTTCGACATTCCAGCTTCTTTCGGGACTGAGAGTTTGGTATCGGCGTCGACGACTCGGTCAGATGCCGAGTTCGTTGTCGAGAAATTCGAAAAGGTCGTCGTATGTCGACGATCGGAGCCTTGCCGTGACGGATTCACCGTTCGAGTCGTCTTCTGGCCCTTTGTGTTTCGACAGAATTTCCTGAAGCCGCTCGAGGTGCTCAGCCTTGGCGGCCCCGCTCGCGGCGTTCAACAGGGCGTCGACTCTCGCGAGGTCCACATACACCGGCGCGGCAGCCGAGCTCTCATCCGGTGTCAGTCGCTCGGCGAGGTGTTTGGCGAGGGTGTGGGGTGTGGGATGGTCGAAGATCAGGGTCGCCGTCAGCGACAGCCCCGTCCCCCGCGACAACGTGTTGCGCAGCTCGAGCGCGGTCAACGAATCGATACCGAGGTCCTTGAACGGTTGATCGGGACCGACCGTGTCCGGTGTCGGATGTCCCAGCAGTGTGGCCGTGGTATCACGCACCAGATCGGTCAGGTGACGATGGCGCTGCTCGGAGGTCAACGCCGCCAACTGTGAGATCAACACCGCGCTCGGGTCGACCGAACGACCCGCCGACGCCCGCGGACGAGCCGTGACCAACGCCGACAACACCGGCGCCAACGTGCCCTCGTGTGCCTGTTGGGTCAGCGCCCGCGTGTTGACCGGCGTGGCCGCCAACACCGCCACACCGCTGTCCAGGGCGGCGTCGAACATCGCCAGACCCGCCTGGTCGGTCACCGGACTCAAACCACTACGCGCGATACGCGCGGTATCGGCGCCGGACAGATGACCGGTCATACCCGACGCGGTGGCCCAGTAACCCCACACCAGACTCGTCGCGGGAAGACCCAGACCACGCCGGTACTCGGCCAGGGCGTCGAGAGCGGTGTTGGCCGCGGCGTAGTTGCCCTGACCGGCCCCACCCAACACACCCGCCACCGACGAGTAGAGAACGAACGCCGCCAGATCCAGATCCGCGGTGAGCTCGTGCAGATGCCAGGCCGCGTCGGTCTTGGCCGCCAGCACCCGATCCAACCGCTCGGCGGTCAGATCCGCGAGCGGCGCGTCGGCCAACACACCCGCGGTGTGCACAACCGCGGTCAACCGATGACGACTCGGGATCGACGCCAACAACGCCGCCACCGCGTCACCATCACCGATGTCGCAGGCACTGATCGTGACCTCGGCACCCAGCTCGCTCAACCGCCCAGCGAGCTCGGCGGCACCCGGCGCCGCCGACCCCCGACGAGACACCAACCACAGATGCCGCACACCGTGCGCGGTGACCAGATGCTCGGCCAACAACCCACCCAGCGTCCCGGTACCACCGGTGATCAACACCGTGCCCTCACCGTCGAAGGGGTGGGGGGTGGTGAGGACGATCTTGCCGGTGTGCCGTGCGGCGCTCATGTCGCGGAAGGCGTGTTGGGCTTGGCGCAGGTCGTAGCCGGTGATGGGCAGGGGTGTCAGGGTGGCCGCCGCGAAGAGGGCCTCGAGGTGTGCGAACGTCCGCTGGATGTCGTCGGGTGTGGCGACGGCCAGGTCGTAGGTGCGGTAGGTCACGTTCGGGTGGACGGTGGCGATGTGGTCGGGGTCGCGGATGTCGGTCTTGCCGATCTCGACGAACTGGCCGCCGTTCGGGAGCAGCCGCAAGGAGGCGTCGACGAATTCGCCGGCCAGGCAATCCAGGATCACGTCCATGCCCGCGCCGTCGGTGACCTCCAGGAAGGTATCGGCGAAGTCCAGGGTGCGAGAGGAAGCGATGTGGTCGTCCGGAATTCCCAGCGCCCGCAGCACACCCCACTTGTGGCGTGAGGCGGTGGCGAATACCTCGGCGCCCAGGTGGTGGGCGAGTTGGATCGCCGCGATGCCCACGCCGCCGGCACCGGCGTGGATCAGCACGCGTTGGCCGCGGGTCAGCCCCGCGATGTCGACCAGAGCCGGGTAGGCGGTGAGGAACACCGCCGGTACGGACGCCGCCTGCGCGAACGACCACCCCGGTGGGATCGGGATGACCATTCGGTGGTCGGTGACCGCGGTCGGGGCGAACGCGTCGGCGAAGATGCCCATCACCTCGTCGCCGACCGCCAGGTCATCGACGCCGGGGCCGATTTCGGTGATCACGCCGGCCGCTTCGGCGCCCAATCCCTCGTCGTCGATCAGTCCCAGGGCGATAACCACGTCTCGGAAGTTCAGGCCCGCGGCGCGCACCTGGATCCGGATCTGGCCTTCCGCTAGAGGGGTTGTCGCGACGGGCAGCAGCGCCAGATGCGCAAGGTGACCTTTGCCGGTCGTGTCCAGTCGCCAGGAGTCGGTCTCCGGGGGGACGAGAGCGTGAGTGTGGGTGAGTCGGGGGATGTGGATGGTGTCGCCCCGCAGGGCGAGTTGAGTTTCGTGGGGGCTGGTGGCCAGGACGCCGGCCAGCACCACCGGGATATCGGTGTCGGGTGTGTCGAGGTCGAGAAGGGTGATGGGATGGTTGGGGTGTTCGGTTTGGGTGCTACGGGTCAAACCCCACACCGCGGCCTGCGCGAGGTCGGGCGCGCGGTCGTGGGGGCCGACGGTGACCGCGCCGCGGCTGCGCATGAGCAGACGGACCCCGGCCAGCTCGGGGCGAGCCGTCCACGCCTGCAGCAGCGACAGGGCCTCACCGGTGACCGCGCGGATCCGCGCCGGAACATCGACACCGTCGTGGGTGGGAACCGGCCAGACCACGACCTCGGGAAGCGGACCCACCTCGAGCAGGGCGTCCAGATCACGATGCACCGCGAGCGCACCCAACGCGCCCTCGACCGGGCCTGCACTCAACACCGCCCACCGACCGGCCTCGAACACCCCGGTGGTGTCGGGTGTAGGGGCCGGTGACCAGGACATGTGCAGCAGGGTGGGTCGTTGCTGTCGGGTCGCGCCCTGATGCAGGGCTTCGGGCGACAGGCGCCGCACGGTCAGAGACTCGACGGTGGCCACGGGCGCGCCGGTGGAGTCGCTGGTGTGCAGGGCGACGGTCTCGGGTCCGGTACGTGTCATCCGTACCCGCAACGCGGTGGCGTCGGTGGCGTGCAGGCTGACCCCGGCGAACGCGAACGGCACCACCAACACATCGCCGTTGGCGACGTCGGCGTCGGTGCCCAGCAGGTGCAGGGCGGCGTCGAGCAGCGCCGGGTGGATGCTGTATCCGGTGGTGTCGGTGCCCGCGGGCAGTTCGACCTCGGCGTAGACGGTGCTGTCGTTGAGGCTGCGCCACAGGGTGCGCAGGCCCTGGAACATCGGCCCGTAGTCGTATCCGAGGTCGGACAGGTTCTGGTAGAAGCGGGCTTGGTCGACCTGTTCGATCCCGGCCGGCGGCCAGGTCGCTGCCCACGGCTCGACCACCACACCGGTGTCGGGTGTGAGCCGTCCGGTGGCGTGCAGTGTCCACTCGGGTCGTTCCCCGCCGCCGCCGTCGGTGTCGGGTCGGGTACGGATGACGATACGACGCTCGTCGAGCGCGTCGCCGGTGTCGGTGACGGTGATCCGCAGTTGCAGGTTGGTGTGTTCGGGAATCGACAACGGGGCCTGCAAGGCCAGTTCGGCCAGGCGGGGGTAACCGGTGTAGTGACCGGCATGCAGGGCTAGATCGACCAGTCCGGCACCGGGCACCACCGCGGTCCCGAACAGCGAGTGGTCCACCAGCCACGGGTGAGCGCGCAGCGAGAGCTGTCCGGTGAACACCCATCCCTGGTCCTCGCCCAGGTCGGTGACCGCGCCGAGCAGCGGGTGGGTGGCCGGGTCGAGTCCCGCGCTGGTCACGTCGGTGATCGGGGCGGCGTTGAGCCAGTACCGTTGGTGTTGGAAGGCGTAGGTGGGCAACGCGATCGCCGATGTTCGTGGCGAGAAGACCCGGGTCCAGTCCGGGCTGTGGCCGTGGACGTGCACGCGGGCGAGCGCGGTGGTGAACGCGACCGTGTCGGGATGGTTCTTGCGCAACGTCGCGATCGCCACCGAACCCATCCCCACACCGGCACCGGTCGAGTCGGCCCGCGCGGTACCGGCGTGGTGGTCTTCGATGCTCTCCGCGATCGACGCGGTCAGGATCGGATGCGCCGACAGTTCCACGAACGTGTGCTGTCCGCGCTCGAGCAACGTCGTCACCGCGTCGTGGAAACGCACCGTCTCCCGCAGGTTCCGACACCAGTACTCGGCGTCGAGGGTGTGGGGCGAGTGGTTGGGTTCGCCGTCGACGGTGGAGCGGAAAGCGATGGTCGGGGCTTGAGGGGTGATGTCGACGAGATCGGTGAGGAGCCGGTCGCGGAGTTGGTCGATACGCGCGGAATGGGCGGGGTAGTCGACCGGGATCAGGCGTGCCTGGATGTCGTGTTCGGCGCAGTGGGCGAGCAGTTCGGCGATGGCGGTGTTGTCGCCGGCGACGGTGGTGTTGGCCGGACCGTTGACCGCGGCGATCGAGATCGCGCCGTTCCATCGATCCAGCAGTTCTCGGAGGAGTTCTGCCGCGAGCAGGACCGAGGCCATGGTGCCGGTTCCGGCCAGTTCGATCAGGGCACGACTGCGCAGGGCCACGACTTTGGCAGCGTCGCGAAGCGACAGGGCGCCGGCGACGTGGGCCGCGGCGATCTCGCCTTGGGAGTGTCCGATCACCGCGTCGGGGGTGATGCCGATCGAGTCCCACAACGCGGCCAGCGACACCATGATCGCGAACAGGGCGGGTTGGACGACATCGACACGATCGAGCGACGGTGCGTCCGGTTCGCCGCGCAGCACCGCGAGCAGCGACCAGCCGGTGAACGGGGCCAGCGCCGCGTCGCAGTCGTCGAGGGCGGTGCGGAACGCCGGGTAACTCTGGTAGAGGCCCATGCCCATGCCGAGGTGTTGGGCGCCTTGGCCCGGGAACACGAACACCGTCGCGCCCCGGCCCGCGGGACCCACCACACCGTGGACCAGTTGCGGATCCGGACGATCGGATTCGAGCGCGCCCAGTACCGCCAGCAACCGTTCCCGCGCGGTATCGGTGTCGGGATCCACGGTGATCGCGGCACGATAGGGGTGATGGGTTCGCGTGGTGGCCAGCGAATACGCCAGATCCGTCAAACCCGACTCAGGGTGGGTATGCACGTGTTCCCGCAACCGCGCGGCCTGATCGACCAACGCCTGCTCGGACTTGCCCGAGACCGTGAACACCCACGACGACACCGGGTCCTCGACATCGGATCGCTCGAGCGGTGTGGTGGTTCCCCCGTCACCAGCGCTGTCGACGGGATCGGCCGCCGGGGCCTGCTGCAGGATCAGGTGGGCGTTGGTCCCGGAGATACCGAACGAGGACACCGCCGCGGTCCGCGGGTGACCGTTGACCGGCCATTCGGTCGACTCGGTGAGCAGGCGTACCGCCCCGGCATCCCAATCGATGTGCGGCGACGGCGCGTCGACATGCAGAGTCCGCGGTAGCACACCGTGCTGCAGCGCCATCACCATCTTGATCATCCCGGCCGCACCCGCCGCGGCCTGCGTGTGACCGATGTTGGATTTGACCGACCCCAACCACAACGGTGTCACCACGCCCTCGGCGTCGGTGGGCCGGGTCTGACCGTAGGTCGCCAACAACGCACCGGCCTCGATCGGATCACCCAGCTTCGTGCCGGTCCCGTGCGCCTCCACCACGTCGACCTGGTCCGCGGAAACTCTCGCGTTGGCCAACGCCTGCGTGATCACCCGCTGCTGCGAGGGACCGTTGGGCGCGGACAACCCGTTGGAGGCCCCGTCCTGATTCACCGCCGAACCCCGGATCACCGCCAACACCCGACGACCCTCACGACGAGCATCCGACAACCGCTGCAGAACCAACACCGCCGAACCCTCACCCCAGCCGGTGCCGTCCGCCGCGGCCGCGAAGGACTTGCACCGCCCGTCGCGGGCCAGTCCCCGCTGGCGGGAGAACTCGCTGAACGCCCGCGGTGTGGCCATCACCGTGACGCCACCGGCCAGCGCCAGCGACGACTCACCGCTGCGCAGCGACTGACACGCCAGATGCGCGGCCACCAACGACGACGAACACGCGGTATCGACGGTGATCGCCGGACCCTGCAGTCCCAGGGTGTAGGCGATACGACCGGACGCGACACTGGTCGCGGTCCCGGTCAGCGAGTAACCCTCCGCGGACTCCGAACCGGCCGAACCGTATTCCTGACTCCAGATACCGGTGAACACACCGGTATCGCTACCGGCCACCCCGGCCGGATCGATCCCGGCGGCTTCCAGCGCCTCCCAGCACACCTCCAACAGCAACCGCTGCTGAGGATCCATCGACAAGGCCTCACGAGGAGAGATCCCGAAGAACGCCGCGTCGAACCCGGCCGCCTCCCGCAGGAACCCGCCGTGCCGGGCGTAGGACTTGCCCACCGCGTCCGGATCCGGATCGAACAAACCCTCCAGATCCCAGCCTCGATCGGTCGGGAACTCACCCACCGCGTCCGAACCCGACACGACCAGATCCCACAGATCCTGCGGACCGGCCACACCACCGGGGAACCGGCACGCCATCCCCACCACCGCCACCGGCTCGTCGGTACCGACGCCGACGGCGGCTGCGGGCGTGAACGTGGTCGTGGTCGTGGTCGGTGTCAGTCGTTCGGCGAGGTGTTTGGCGAGGGTGTGGGGTGTGGGATGGTCGAAGATCAGGGTCGCCGTCAGCGACAGCCCCGTCCCCCGCGACAACGTGTTGCGCAGCTCGAGCGCGGTCAACGAATCGATACCGAGGTCCTTGAACGGTTGATCGGGACCGACCGTGTCCGGTGTCGGATGTCCCAGCAGTGTGGCCGTGGTATCACGCACCAGATCGGTCAGGTGACGATGGCGCTGCTCGGAGGTCAACGCCGCCAACTGTGAGATCAACACCGCGCTCGGGTCGACCGAACGACCCGCCGACGCCCGCGGACGAGCCGTGACCAACGCCGACAACACCGGCGCCAACGTGCCCTCGTGTGCCTGTTGGGTCAGCGCCCGCGTGTTGACCGGCGTGGCCGCCAACACCGCCACACCGCTGTCCAGGGCGGCGTCGAACATCGCCAGACCCGCCTGGTCGGTCACCGGACTCAAACCACTACGCGCGATACGCGCGGTATCGGCGCCGGACAGATGACCGGTCATACCCGACGCGGTGGCCCAGTAACCCCACACCAGACTCGTCGCGGGAAGACCCAGACCACGCCGGTACTCGGCCAGGGCGTCGAGAGCGGTGTTGGCCGCGGCGTAGTTGCCCTGACCGGCCCCACCCAACACACCCGCCACCGACGAGTAGAGAACGAACGCCGCCAGATCCAGATCCGCGGTGAGCTCGTGCAGATGCCAGGCCGCGTCGGTCTTGGCCGCCAGCACCCGATCCAACCGCTCGGCGGTCAGATCCGCGAGCGGCGCGTCGGCCAACACACCCGCGGTGTGCACAACCGCGGTCAACCGATGACGACTCGGGATCGACGCCAACAACGCCGCCACCGCGTCACGATCACCGATGTCGCAGGCACTGATCGTGACCTCGGCACCCAGCTCGCTCAACCGCCCAGCGAGCTCGGCGGCACCCGGCGCCGCCGACCCCCGACGAGACACCAACCACAGATGCCGCACACCGTGCGCGGTGACCAGATGCTCGGCCAACAACCCACCCAGCGTCCCGGTACCACCGGTGATCAACACCGTGCCCTCACCGTCGAAGACGAACGAGTCCTGCGATCCCGAGACCGCGGCGGGCACGAGTCGGGGGATGTGGATGGTGTCGCCCCGCAGGGCGAGTTGAGTTTCGTGGGGGCTGGTGGCCAGGACGCCGGCCAGCACCACCGGGATATCGGTGTCGGGTGTGTCGAGGTCGAGAAGGGTGATGGGATGGTTGGGGTGTTCGGTTTGGGTGCTACGGGTCAAACCCCACACCGCGGCCTGCGCGAGGTCGGGCGCGCGGTCGTGGGGGCCGACGGTGACCGCGCCGCGGCTGCGCATGAGCAGACGGACCCCGGCCAGCTCGGGGCGAGCCGTCCACGCCTGCAGCAGCGACAGGGCCTCACCGGTGACCGCGCGGATCCGCGCCGGAACATCGACACCGTCGTGGGTGGGAACCGGCCAGACCACGACCTCGGGAAGCGGACCCACCTCGAGCAGGGCGTCCAGATCACGATGCACCGCGAGCGCACCCAACGCGCCCTCGACCGGGCCTGCACTCAACACCGCCCACCGACCGGCCTCGAACACCCCGGTGGTGTCGGGTGTAGGGGCCGGTGACCAGGACATGTGCAGCAGGGTGGGTCGTTGCTGTCGGGTCGCGCCCTGATGCAGGGCTTCGGGCGACAGGCGCCGCACGGTCAGAGACTCGACGGTGGCCACGGGCGCGCCGGTGGAGTCGCTGGTGTGCAGGGCGACGGTCTCGGGTCCGGTACGTGTCATCCGTACCCGCAACGCGGTGGCGTCGGTGGCGTGCAGGCTGACCCCGGCGAACGCGAACGGCACCACCAACACATCGCCGTTGGCGACGTCGGCGTCGGTGCCCAGCAGGTGCAGGGCGGCGTCGAGCAGCGCCGGGTGGATGCTGTATCCGGTGGTGTCGGTGCCCGCGGGCAGTTCGACCTCGGCGTAGACGGTGCTGTCGTTGAGGCTGCGCCACAGGGTGCGCAGGCCCTGGAACATCGGCCCGTAGTCGTATCCGAGGTCGGACAGGTTCTGGTAGAAGCGGGCTTGGTCGACCTGTTCGATCCCGGCCGGCGGCCAGGTCGCTGCCCACGGCTCGACCACCACACCGGTGTCGGGTGTGAGCCGTCCGGTGGCGTGCAGTGTCCACTCGGGTCGTTCCCCGCCGCCGCCGTCGGTGTCGGGTCGGGTACGGATGACGATACGACGCTCGTCGAGCGCGTCGCCGGTGTCGGTGACGGTGATCCGCAGTTGCAGGTTGGTGTGTTCGGGAATCGACAACGGGGCCTGCAAGGCCAGTTCGGCCAGGCGGGGGTAACCGGTGTAGTGACCGGCATGCAGGGCTAGATCGACCAGTCCGGCACCGGGCACCACCGCGGTCCCGAACAGCGAGTGGTCCACCAGCCACGGGTGAGCGCGCAGCGAGAGCTGTCCGGTGAACACCCATCCCTGGTCCTCGCCCAGGTCGGTGACCGCGCCGAGCAGCGGGTGGGTGGCCGGGTCGAGTCCCGCGCTGGTCACGTCGGTGATCGGGGCGGCGTTGAGCCAGTACCGTTGGTGTTGGAAGGCGTAGGTGGGCAACGCGATCGCCGATGTTCGTGGCGAGAAGACCCGGGTCCAGTCCGGGCTGTGGCCGTGGACGTGCACGCGGGCGAGCGCGGTGGTGAACGCGACCGTGTCGGGATGGTTCTTGCGCAACGTCGCGATCGCCACCGAACCCATCCCCACACCGGCACCGGTCGAGTCGGCCCGCGCGGTACCGGCGTGGTGGTCTTCGATGCTCTCCGCGATCGACGCGGTCAGGATCGGATGCGCCGACAGTTCCACGAACGTGTGCTGTCCGCGCTCGAGCAACGTCGTCACCGCGTCGTGGAAACGCACCGTCTCCCGCAGGTTCCGACACCAGTACTCGGCGTCGAGGGTGTGGGGCGAGTGGTTGGGTTCGCCGTCGACGGTGGAGCGGAAAGCGATGGTCGGGGCTTGAGGGGTGATGTCGACGAGATCGGTGAGGAGCCGGTCGCGGAGTTGGTCGATACGCGCGGAATGGGCGGGGTAGTCGACCGGGATCAGGCGTGCCTGGATGTCGTGTTCGGCGCAGTGGGCGAGCAGTTCGGCGATGGCGGTGTTGTCGCCGGCGACGGTGGTGTTGGCCGGACCGTTGACCGCGGCGATCGAGATCGCGCCGTTCCATCGATCCAGCAGTTCTCGGAGGAGTTCTGCCGCGAGCAGGACCGAGGCCATGGTGCCGGTTCCGGCCAGTTCGATCAGGGCACGACTGCGCAGGGCCACGACTTTGGCAGCGTCGCGAAGCGACAGGGCGCCGGCGACGTGGGCCGCGGCGATCTCGCCTTGGGAGTGTCCGATCACCGCGTCGGGGGTGATGCCGATCGAGTCCCACAACGCGGCCAGCGACACCATGATCGCGAACAGGGCGGGTTGGACGACATCGACACGATCGAGCGACGGTGCGTCCGGTTCGCCGCGCAGCACCGCGAGCAGCGACCAGCCGGTGAACGGGGCCAGCGCCGCGTCGCAGTCGTCGAGGGCGGTGCGGAACGCCGGGTAACTCTGGTAGAGGCCCATGCCCATGCCGAGGTGTTGGGCGCCTTGGCCCGGGAACACGAACACCGTCGCGCCCCGGCCCGCGGGACCCACCACACCGTGGACCAGTTGCGGATCCGGACGATCGGATTCGAGCGCGCCCAGTACCGCCAGCAACCGTTCCCGCGCGGTATCGGTGTCGGGATCCACGGTGATCGCGGCACGATAGGGGTGATGGGTTCGCGTGGTGGCCAGCGAATACGCCAGATCCGTCAAACCCGACTCAGGGTGGGTATGCACGTGTTCCCGCAACCGCGCGGCCTGATCGACCAACGCCTGCTCGGACTTGCCCGAGACCGTGAACACCCACGACGACACCGGGTCCTCGACATCGGATCGCTCGAGCGGTGTGGTGGTTCCCCCGTCACCAGCGCTGTCGACGGGATCGGCCGCCGGGGCCTGCTGCAGGATCAGGTGGGCGTTGGTCCCGGAGATACCGAACGAGGACACCGCCGCGGTCCGCGGGTGACCGTTGACCGGCCATTCGGTCGACTCGGTGAGCAGGCGTACCGCCCCGGCATCCCAATCGATGTGCGGCGACGGCGCGTCGACATGCAGAGTCCGCGGTAGCACACCGTGCTGCAGCGCCATCACCATCTTGATCATCCCGGCCGCACCCGCCGCGGCCTGCGTGTGACCGATGTTGGATTTGACCGACCCCAACCACAACGGTGTCACCACGCCCTCGGCGTCGGTGGGCCGGGTCTGACCGTAGGTCGCCAACAACGCACCGGCCTCGATCGGATCACCCAGCTTCGTGCCGGTCCCGTGCGCCTCCACCACGTCGACCTGGTCCGCGGAAACTCTCGCGTTGGCCAACGCCTGCGTGATCACCCGCTGCTGCGAGGGACCGTTGGGCGCGGACAACCCGTTGGAGGCCCCGTCCTGATTCACCGCCGAACCCCGGATCACCGCCAACACCCGACGACCCTCACGACGAGCATCCGACAACCGCTGCACCAGCAGCAGGCCTACGCCTTCCGACCAGCCGGTGCCGTCCGCGGCGGCGGAGAACGATTTGCAGCGACCGTCACGAGCGAGCCCGCGCTGGCGGGAGAACTCCACGAACGTGGCCGGTGTCGACATCACCGTCGCTCCGCCGGCCAACGCCATCGAGCACTCCCCCGAGCGCAGCGCCTGCACCGCGAGGTGCATCGCCACCAACGTCGAGGAGCACGCCGTGTCCACGGTCACCGCCGGGCCCAGAAGCCCGAGGTTGTAGGCCACCCGTCCCGAGGTGACACTGCCGGCGTTGCCGGTGAGTACCGTGCCTTCCGTCTTGATCTGGGACTCATTGGCGCCCATGTTCAGGACATAGTCGTGATACATCTGGCCGACGTACACGCCGGTGTCGGTGCCCTTCAATACCGCCGGGTCGATGCCGGCGTTCTCGAGTGTCTCCCAGGCCACTTCCAACAGAAGTCGCTGTTGGGGATCCATGACGGCGGCCTCTCGTGGCGAGATTCCGAAGAATCCCGCGTCGAACTGCGCCGCTTCGTGCAGAAATCCGCCCTCGAAGGCGTAGCTTTTGCCGGTCGCGTCCGGATCGGGGTCGTAGAGGTCTTCGGGCCAGCCACGATCTGTCGGGAACGGTGAAACCGCGTCGGTTCCCTCGACGACCACGCGCCACAGGTCCTGAGCCGAGGCGACTCCTCCGGGGAATCGGCAGCCGATTCCCACGATGGCGATCGGCTCCTGGTATCGATCCTCCAATCGTCTGAGACGGTTTCTCGTCTTGAGGAGATCGGAGGTCACCTTGCGTAGGTATTCGGCGGTCTTGCTTTCCAGCGCTTCTTTTTTGTTCGTCATTTCTCGAACGATCCCCAGCCCTAATTCGTCAATGCGTCCAATTATCGAAAATCGTCGTCGATGAGATCGAAGAGATCTTCGATGGAACTGTCGATTATCAAGCTCTCCTGCATGTGGTCGGCTTGCGTCGAGGCACGGCCTCGCATATTCGCGAGTACTCGTTCCAAGCGCGTTTCCATCGCCTTGTTGCCGTGGTTACCGAATCTCTCGTCCGCGACGATGCTTTCCAACAGGCCGATTTGTTTGATCAGCATCTGATCGACGTCGAATTCCGAGTCATCCGTGTCGCCCAGGTGCTCGAGCAGATGGGTGGCCAGTGTGGCGGCGGTGGGGTAGTCGAACACGACACTGGCCGACAGAGACACTCCGGTCGCGGCCTTGAGTCGGTTACGCAGTTCGACCGCCGCCAGCGAGTCATATCCCAACTCCTTGAATGGCTGCTCGGGTGGGATCGCCCGCCCGGGCGGGTATCCCAGCACCGACCCGACCTCAGCGACGACCAGTCCCAGAACCTCGCCGTGTCGTTGCGCGGCGGTGAGGTCGGCGAGCCGTTCGTGCAGCCCGCGGTGTTGCGTGAGCGCCGCGATGGGGCGATGCCCCGGGCTTCGTGCGAGGCCACGCAATACCGTCGGCACGACGTCGGGAGTATCCGCCCACCCTCGAGTGTCGATCCGTACCGGCATCACGACCGGATGGGGGTCACCGGCGAGGACCGAGTCGAACAGTTCCATCGCGGCGTCCGAGGCGAGGGGGACGATGCCGGTGCGGGCCATGCGGCGGATGCCGATCTGGCCCAGATGAGCGGTGAGTCCGCTGGTCTGCTCCCACAGGCCCCACGCCAGTGACGTGGCAGGGAGTCCCAGCCCGGCACGATGAAGGGCCAATGCGTCGAGGAAGGAGTTGGCGGCCGCGTAGTTGGCTTGGCCTGCCGACCCGAGCACGCCCGACACCGAGGAGTAGACGACGAAGGCGGTCAGGTCGAGCGCCTTGGTGAGCTCGTGCAGGTGCCAGGCGGCGTCGACCTTCGGTGTCAGGACCCGTTCGAGCTGGTCTGGACTCATCGCGGTGACGGTGCTGTCCTCGACGACACCGGCGGTATGGATCACCGCTCGCAGCGGGTTGTGTCGGGGCAGAGACCCCAGCAAAGCGGCGAGCTGCGCGCGGTCGCTGACATCGCAGGCGGTGAGATCCACCCGCGCGCCGCGAGCTTGCAGCTGCTGTTGCAGCAGCACCGATTCGGGGGCGTGGGAGCCGCGACGGCTGACCAGCAGCAGGTGTCGCACGCCGTGTTCGTCCACCAGATGCCGCGCCACGAGACCGGCCAGTGTCCCGCTCGCTCCGGTGATCAACACCGTGGCGTCCGGATCGAAGGACGCACCGGCCGACGCGTCGTCGCTCCGGCCGGCGAGGGGGAGCGGCAGTCGGGCCAGCCGCGGTGCCCAGACCTCGCCGCCGCGTAGCGCCAGTTCGGGTTCGTCGAGGTCAGCCAGTGCGGCCAGCAGGCGCGAGGAGGGATGTTCGTCGATGTCGACGAGCAGGAATCGTCCCGGGTTCTCGGTCTGCGCGGTGCGCAGCAGCCCCCATACGGCGGCACCGGCAAGATCGGTGGGGACATCTCCGGTGGCGCCACAGGTGAGCAGCATCAGTCGTGAGTCGACGAACTGGTCGTCGTCGAGCCATGTCTGGACCAGTGCCAGGGCTTCGGCACTGCGTCGATGGGTGTCGGCGATCGGCTCGGGATCCACAGACAGCGAGGCCGCGATCACCACCGGTGGCACCGCCTCGCCGCTGTCGAGGAGTTCTCGCAGGGACGCCAGGTCAGCGCACACCCGCCCCACGTCCGCCTTGAGCGATTCCTCGATCGTCGTCTCATCGACCCCGGTGGTCGTCGAGGCGGTGAGCAGGGCCCAATCCTCGAGCGTGGTCGTGGGGTGGGTGGTGGCGAGACGAATCCAGTCGAGCCGGAACAGCGAGTCGTGTCCTGGTCGGCCCGCCGCGCGCAGCGCATCGGGCGAGATCGGCCTGGTTAACAGTGCCTCGACCGTCGCCACCGGCGTGCCCTCGGTGTCGGCCAGCGACACCGACATCGCTCCGCTGGCGGTCGGTGCCAGTCGCGCTCGCAACCGCGACGCGCCCGAGGCGTGAATGCGCACTCCGATCCAGGAGAACGGCAGCTCGCTCGGACGCGGGTGACCGGACACCGCGGGCAGCATCGCGTGCAGGGCCGCGTCGAACAACGCGGGGTGCAGCACGTAGGAGTCGAGGTCCTCGGCGAGGTCGGCGGGCAGGACGACCTCGGCGAAGGTTTCCTCGCCGCGGCGCCATAGCTGGCGCAATCCCTGGAAACCGGGACCGTAGCCGAACCCGTCGGCGGCGATGCGGGTGTAGACACCGCTGAGGTCCACCTCGATCGCGCCGACCGGTGGCCACGTCACCAGCTCGGTGATCGGCTGCCTGTGCTCAGCGACCGCACGCGCCATGCCGGCGGCATGCTCGGTCCATGTCGGGGGGGTGCTCGTGTCGGTTTCGGGCCGAGAATGCACCGAGACCTCGCACCGGCCCATCCGGTCGGGTTGGGAGACCACGACCTGGATTTGCACCGCGCCCTGCTCGGGGATCACCAACGGCGCCGTCAGAGTCAGTTCATCGATCTGATCGCACCCGAGACGGTCCGCGGCCGAGACCACGAGCTCCACGAACGCGGTGCCCGGCAGCAACACGGTGCCCCCGACCGTATGATCGGCCAGCCAGGGATGGGTGTCCAACCCCAATCGGCCGGTCATCAGCACTCCCCCGTCGAACATTTCCGTCACGGCTCCCGCCAGCGGATGGCTCGATGTCCCCGCACCCACCGCCGCGGCGTCGGCGGTGGTCGGCGAGGGCACCAACCAGAATCGTTCGTGTTGGAACGCGTAGGTGGGCAGATCGACCCGCTGCGCGCCGGTCGCGGCGAACGCCTGCCGCCAGTCCACCTCGATCCCCCGGGTGAACAACCGCGCCAGCGCGGTGCGGAACTGATCAGATGCGTCCTGGTCGATACGTGACAGCGATATCGCGGTATGGCTCTGGTCGGGCAGGCAGTCCGCGGTCATCGCCGCGAGGACCGTGTCCGGGCCCACCTCGAGGAAGGTGGTCGCCCCCTGGGCGGTGACGGTGGCGATGGCGTCGGCGAACCGCACCGATCGGCGCAGGTGCTCGACCCAGTAGTGCGGCGTGCTCCACGCCTGTCCACCGGCGTGCCCGCTAACTGTGGAGATCACCGACAGCTGGGCGGGGGCGAACTCCAGTCGCTCGACCACCCGCTGGAACCGGTCCATCATCGGTTCCATCAACGGGGAGTGGAAGGCGTGGGAAACGCGTAGCGGTTTGACGCGCCGCCCGCGCACTCGCAAGTGTTCGACGACCTGCTCGACCGCCTCGGCGGCTCCGGAGACCACCACCGACTCTGGGCCGTTGACCGCGGCGATCCCTACCAGCGATTCCCGTCCGGACAGCAGGTCGATGACCTCTTCTTCGGAGGCGGCGACCGCCACCATCGCCCCGCCTGTGGGCAACTCCGCCATCAACCGGCCACGGGCGGCGACCAGGGCGCACGCGTCCGGCAGCGACAACACTCCCGCGACGTGCGCGGCGGCGACCTCACCGACCGAGTGTCCGAACACCACGTCGGGCATCACGCCCCAGGACCGCAGCAGCGCGAACGCGGCGACCTCGACGGCGAACAACGCCGGCTGCGTCCATTCGGTCCGGTTCAGCAGAGCGTCGGGATCGGTGAAGACGACCTCGCGCAGCGATCGCCCGAGGTGAGGGTCGAATTCGTCGCAGATCGCGTCGAACGCCGCGGCGAAGACCGGAAACGCCCGGTACAGACCAGCGCCCATCCCGGCGCGCTGGGTGCCCTGCCCGGCAAACATCACCGCCAAACGCCCCCGAGCGGCCGATCCGGTGACGACGTTGTCGCCGTGCTCACCCGAGGCCACCGCCTCCAATCCGGCCACCAGGCCTCGCCGATCGGCGCCGAAGACCACCGCGCGATGCGCGAACAGCGACCGCGTCGTGACCAGCGACCATCCCACGTCGGTCGCGGCCTGGCTCGGCCAGCGCGCCAATCGTGCCGCTTGCTCGGCGAGTGCCTGCGGGCTGCGCGCCGAGAGCACCCAGGGCACCGTAGTAGATCCCGCGACCGGCTCTCTCGTACTCGCGTCCCCGAGGGTGTCGCGCTGCGCGGTCGTGGCCTCGACGAGCGGTGTCGGGGGTGATTCCTCGAGGATGAGATGCGCGTTGGTGCCGCTGATGCCGAAGGAGGAGATTCCGGCGCGCCGAGGGCGCTCACCGGCTGGCCAGGGCTGGGGCTGGGTGAGCAGTTCGACGCGGCCGGCCGACCAGTCCACGTGGGGTGTCGCGACATCTGCGTGCAGGGTGCGGGGCAGGGTCTCGTGGCGCAGCGCTTGCACCATCTTGATGACGCCGCCGACACCGGCGGCCGCGACGGCGTGACCGATGTTGGACTTGAGCGAGCCGATGCGCAGCGGGTGTGCGCGGTCGTCTCCGTAGGCGGCGATCAGTGCTTGGGCTTCGATCGGATCGCCCAGGGTCGTTCCGGTGCCGTGCGCTTCGACCGCGTCCACGTCGGAGGGTTCCAGGCCGGCATTGGCCAGCGCCTGGGCGATCACCCGTTCCTGTGACGGGCCGTTGGGCGCGGTCAACCCGTTGCTCGCGCCGTCTTGATTGATCGCGCTGCCAAGCACCACCGCCAACACCGGGTGGCCGAGTCGTCGGGCATCGGAGAGTCGCTCGACGACCAGCACGCCGACGCCCTCGGACCAGGTGACGCCGTCGGCGGCGGCGGCGAAGGCCTTGCTGCGACCGTCGGCGGCCAGGCCACGCTGGCGGGCGAAGTCGACATAAAGCCCGGGTCCGGCCGAGACGCTCACGCCACCGGCCAGCGCGAGGGAGGTCTCACCCTGACGGAGCGCCTGGCAAGCCAGGTGCAGGGCGACCAGCGACGACGAGCAAGCCGTGTCGACGGTCACCGCGGGGCCCTGCAGTCCCAGAACGTAGGCGATACGACCGGAGATCACGCTGTGGGAGGTGCCGGTCAACCGGAACGGTTCGTACTCACCGGTGACCGCGCGCGAATAGCCCGAGGCGCAGGCGCCGACGTACACGCCCGCGTCGCTGTCACGCAGCGAGGCCGGGTCGATTCCCGCGTGCTCCAACGCCTCCCAGGAAGTCTCCAGGATCAACCGCTGCTGGGGGTCCATCGCGGCGGCCTCGCGCGGACCGATCTCGAAGAATCCGGCGTCGAAACCGGCTGCGTCGGTGAGGAATCCGCCTTCACGCGTGTAGACGGTGCCCGGTGTGTCGGGGTCCGGGTCGAACAGTCGATCTAGGTCCCAGCCGCGGTCGGCGGGGAACGCGGTGATGGCGTCGGTACCGGCTGCCAGCAGGTCCCACAGATCCTCGGCCGAGTCGACTCCGCCGGGGAACCGGCAGCCGATACCGACGATCGCGATGGGCTCCTCGGAGCGGGTGCGTCCCATCGCGCGGGTCGAGCCACCGAGCAGGCCCTCGAGTCGCGAACGCACCAGCCGGGCCACCGCGGCGGGGGTGGGGTGGTCGAACATCAGCGTGCCCGGCAATTCCAGGCCAGTCGCGGTGACCAGCCTATCGCGTAGTCGCAGGCCACTGAGCGAGTCGAACCCGAACGCGGTGAACGGTTGATCCGGGTCGATCGCGTCAGCGCTGTCGTGGCCCAGCACCGCGGCGGCCTCGCCGAGCACGACGCTCAGGATCAACGCCTCACGCGTGGATTCCGGTGCCGCGAGCAGGCGCGGAGCCAGTGGACCCGTCGCGAGCGCACGTCGCGTACGGGGGGCATGAGAGTTCACGCGTGCGCCACTGGTCGCGGCGAGGGAATCGAGCTTCTCGCTTGCGGGCGGGTCGACCGGGGCCAGCAGCATCGATCGAATCGACAACACGGGCGCGCCGTCGGTGTCCTCGGCCGAGACCCGGACAACGTCCGCGTCGACCCGGGCGATACGTACCCGCACGGCGGTGGTGCCCGGGCGGTGCAGACGAACCTCGCTCGCCCTCGACGGCGTCGAGATCCGGTCCTCAGCGTGGCCGAACGCGTCAAGGGCGGCGTGGGTGAGCGCGTCCAGCAGGGCTGGATGGATACCGAATCGGTGTGCCGAGTCGACCGTCGTCTCGTCGAGGGAGACCTCGGCGAAGACCTCGTGCCCGCGCCGCCAGGCCGCGGTGACGCCCTGAAACGCGATCCCGTGGTCAAGGCCGCGTTCGGCCAACCGGTTATACAGCGCCTCGACGGGCACCGGGTCAGCCGGGGGGGGCCACGGGCCCACCGGCGCTGGCGCGCTATCGGTCGCCGGTGCGAGCACGCCGTGGGCGCAGCGCACCCACCCCGCCTCCTCGGCGTCCTCGGAGTCGTCGGCGGCGCGAACATGGATCGAGAACGTCCGGTGCCCGTCGCCATCGGGAACGGCGACACTGAGTTGGGTCACCAACACCTGCGCGTGGGTGGGTGCCGGTGCGTCGACGCGCAGGTCGGCCACCGTCGGGGCACCGACGCGGTCGCCGACGGCCAACGCCACCTCGAGCCACACCGCCACCGGGACGACGGGGGTGCCGAACAATCGATGCTCGGCGAGCCACGGGTGCCGCCCGAGCGTCAGACGCCCGGTGAACAGCCATTCATCGCGATCGGCCATCAACACCGCCGCGCCCAGGATCGGGTGGTCGGGATGGATCAATCCGGCGCCACGCAGATCTCCGGTCGCCGCCTGCGCCGAATCCGGGGTCCACGCCCGCTGCCGTTGGAAGGCGTAGGTGGGCAGATCGAGTCGGCGTGCGGTGGCCGCGACCGGCAGATCGACCGCGATACCGAGGCAGTGCGCGCGCACGAGCGAGGCCAGGAACTGTCGTGGTCCCCCGTGCTCGCGATGCAGGGTGCCAATCACCGCCACCCGGTCGGCTAAGCCGATCGACTCGGCGGTCTGCTGCATCGCCGGTGACACCACCGGGTGCGGGCTGACCTCGATGAATCCTGTCACGCCGTCCCGCAGCAGGGTCTCGATCGACTCGGCGAAGCGCACGGGCTCGCGCAGCGACCGGTACCAGTAGTCGGCGTCCAACCGCGCGGTATCGATGTAATCGGCGTGCACCGTGGAGAAGAACGGGATTTCGCTCGAGCGCGGACGGATCGAAGCCAGCTCGGCCAGCAGTCGGTCGCGGATGCGCTCGACCAGCTTCGAGTGGCCCGGCCAGGTCGCCGGTACGCGCCGGGCCCAAACGCCCTCGCCCGCGCACCGCGACACGAACTCGTCGAGGGCCGCGTTCTCGCCGGAGACCACCACCTGGGTGGGGCCGTTGACCGCCGCGAGCGACAGTCGATCGCCGAAAGGCGTCAACCGTGTCGCCACCGCCTCGGCCGACAAACCGACCGCAGCCATTCCTCCGAGTTGCACCAGCAGTTCGGCACCGGCCTGGGACCGCAGCGCGATCACGCGTGCGCCGTCCTCGACCGAGAGCGCCCCGATCGCCACGGCCGCAGCGAGCTCGCCCTGCGAATGCCCGATGACCACGCTCGGGTGCACTCCGTGCGCGCACCAGTGTCGCGCCAACGACACCATCACCGCGAACAGTGCCGGCTGTACGACGTCGACACGTTCCAGCGATGCCGCGCCGGACACTCCGCGCAGCACGTCGAGCAGCGACCAGTCCAGATACGGGTCCAAAGCCGCCTGGCACTCGGCCACCGATTCGGCGAATACGCCGCCGGCGTCGAGCATCTGCGCGGCCATGCCGAGCCATTGACTGCCTTGTCCCGGGAACACCAACGCGACGGTGCGTTCGGTCCCGCGGGCGAACACCACGCTCGACTCGCCGGACTCACCGCGCTCGGCGGCCCCGGCGAGCGCGTCGAGTCCGGCGCTCAGCTCGCCGAGCTCGCGACCGACGACCGCGCCGCGCCATTCCAGCGGCGCGCGCAACCGCAGCGCGTGAGCCACCTCCCCGGGGCGTGCCCGCGGGTTCTCCTGGACCCAGCGCCGTAGTCGCGCGGCCTGCGCGCGCAACGCCTCGCGACCACGTGCGGAGACTATCCAGGACACCACCGTCTGCTCATCGGTGTCCGCGTCGGCGCTCGACGCCGCCGCGGGAGCCTGTTCGAGCACGACATGGGCGTTGGTGCCGCCCATACCGAAGGCGGACACACCGGCGCGGCGTACCGGCGCGACCGGCCAGTCCTCGGTGCGGGTCACCACGCGCAATCCCAGTTCCGCCAACGGAATTCGCGGGTTCGGGTGACGGAAGTTCAGGCTGGCGACGAGTTCGCCGTGCCGCAGGCACAACGCGGTCTTGATCAGACCGGCGATACCGGCCGCGCCTTCGAGGTGTCCGATGTTGGTCTTGACCGAGCCCACCGCCAGCGGCGTCGCCGCCGCGCGGCCCAGGCCGTAGGTCTGTCCCAGACCATCCGCTTCCACGGGGTCACCCGCCGGAGTGCCGGTCCCGTGCAACTCGACGTACTGCACCGAGGCACCCTCGAGGGCGCCCGAGGCCAGCGCCGCGCGGATGACGGCCGCTTGCGCGGGCGCGCTCGGCGCGCTCAGTACCTGTCGTGCGTTGCCGTTGTTGACTGCGCTGCCGCGGACCACCGCGTAGATCCGGTCACCGTCGGCCAGTGCCCGTGCCAGCGGCTTGAGGACGACGATACCGCCGCCTTCCCCGCGCACGATGCCGTCGGCGCGGTCATCGAAGGTGTGGCAGGCCCCCGATTCCGAACCGGCGCCGAACTGGTGGATCCGCTGTACGCCCAGGTCGGAAAGGATCAGGTTCACACCACCGGCCAACGCGAGGTCGCATTCCCCACCGCGCAGCGCCTCACAGGCCAGGTGCACCGCGACCAGCGACGAGGACTGGCCGCTGTCGACTACCAGGCTCGGGCCGGTAAAGCCGTAGTGGTTGGAGATCCGGTTGGCGGTCACGCCACGTCCGACCGCCGCCAAAGTGTGACGCCCGATACCCGCGACACCGCGCGTGGCCACCAGTTCCGCGAAATCGGTGCCGCTGGCGCCCAGGAAGACCCCGGCACTCGTACCGGCGAGATGGCCGTAACCCGCGTCCTCGAGGGCGACCCAGCTCAGTTCGAGGCCGAGCAGCTGCTGCGGGTCGATCGCTTTGGCCTCCTTCGGCGACACGCCGAAGAAGTCTGCGTCGAACTCGGTCGCCGAGTCGAGAAATCCGGCCCGCTCACTGAGCCCGGGCCGGTCCGCGGGCGCGGCACCGATCGCGTCGCGTCCCTCCCGCAGCAGTCGCCAGTACTGCTCGAGATCGACAGCGCCCGGCAATCGGCACGCCATGCCGACGATAGCGATCTCATGCGCCGAATCGACCATGGAAATTCCTCTGTCTCGCAGTTTTCGAGGTTCGACACGCGTCGGAGGCACCCCCGGGTGGATCACCGTCGTGATCGGCGATCGGTTCGGCCAAGCCCGTGTCCGCGGCACCGGCGCGCCGGGGTCCCGCGACGCCGCGGTGACCGGATTCGAGCGGTGCGGCGACCGTCGCGGGCGCGTGGTCGCGGTCCGTCACGCCGTCGTCCCCAGCGATCGCGTGCTCTGTGGTCCGGGCACTCCGGCACCGAACCTTCGAGCACGAGGCACGGTCGCTCAGGGCCGACATCGTCGCCGGCTCAGATCTCGAGGAGCATGGTCGCCGGGCCGCGCAGGTTGACGTGAGGTCGATACGGCGGAGGATCGGCCCGCAGCCGCGGCGACTCGATACGTTGGGCGAATCGCCTGAGCGCGATGGCGGTCTCGAGGCGAGCCAACGGGGCGCCGAGGCAGAAATGCGGGCCCAGACCGAAGGCCAGATGTCGGCTGGCGCGGGTGGGGTCGAACCGGTCAGGGTCGGGGAAGGCCGAGCCGTCACGATGCGCGGCGGCGAACAGCAACACGACCATGTCCCCGCGATGGATGTCGATGCCACCGATCTCCAGGTCGTCCGCGGCGATCCGCGCGACCATCTGCCCGGGTGGGTCATAGCGCAGGGTTTCCTCGACCACGGCGTTGGCGAGGTTGGGGTCGGCCCGCAGCGCGTCGAGGTGCTCGCGGTTTCGCAGCAGCGCCAACACCGCGTTGGCGATCAGGTTGGCGGTGTTCTCGTGACCGGCGATCAGCAGCAGCGCGCAGATCGAGATCAGCTCGTTGTGACTGAGCTTGTCACCGGCTTCCTCGGCCGCGATCAGTTCCGAGAGCAGGTCGCTGCCCGGACTCGTGCGTCGGATCCGGGTGAGGTCCTCGAAGTAGGCATACATGTCCGCGGCTGCGTGCTGCAGTTCACGCGGGTCGACCCGGAACTGGGGGGCGAAGCGAGAGGCCGGGTCGAGACTGCGCGAGACGATGCTCGACCAGTGGCCCAACCGTTCCTCGTCGGCCAACGGCACGCCCAGCAACTCGCAGATCACGGTCACCGACAGCGGGTAGGCGAAGTCGGCGACGACATCGGAGGTGCCGGCGGCCAGCGCCGTGTCCAACAGCGCGTCGACGATCTCGGTGATGCGAGGCTGCAGCTGGGCTACGACACGGGGAGTGAAGGCCTTGGTGGACAGTCGCCGCAACCGCGTGTGGTCGGGCGGGTCGAGGAACAGGAACATCGGTGCCGCCTCCGAGGTCGGCGCACCGGGCGGGCCGTCGTAGGCCGGAAGGGTCTCGAGCGGCAGCGTGGACAGTGCCCGCTCGACGCTGGCGGCCGGATGCCGCAGCATCGCGGCGCAGTCCTCATACCTCGACAAAACGACGACCGGTGAGTTCGCCACCCGGAATGCTCCGGTGGCGCGGATGTCGGCGAATACGGGATACGGATCGGCGCGCACCGCCGGGTCCAGCAAACGGAGATAGGCGGTCGCACCGCCCTGCCGATCGTTCGTAATCATGCTTATTCGCCTCCAAAGCTACAAATACCGACGCGTGAACAACCTCACGCGCGATCGCCCGACGGACTCCCACCACGGAAACCCGGTCATCGGAACAGAGCCGCGATAAGGACACGCGTGCGCGTCCAAATCCGCGCTCAGACACGGAATTCGCTCATGTATCGACGCCCCACGCCACGAGGCGCGAATGACACGAGCACTTAGCGTGACGAGGATCGGTCGCGCCCACTTTCCGCGGCCGCGATACCCGATCATCGGAACACGGGCCCATCGACGTATGACACACCAATCCCGGATGGTTGACGCCTCGGATTCGAGGTCGTCGCGGAACGTCGAGTGTTCACCCGAGCTGTCCGAGACGGTATCGCCGCCATCGACGAGAAATTACCGACCTTCGTTTATCGACCGAATGCCACGAAATACGCCACATACCGGGATCGAGCCGGCGCAGCCGTACTCGACATGACGAATTCACCGTTCCGACACCGAACCCGTTGTCCACGCGGCGCCCGAATCGTGTCGTTCGCGCCTGAAATCGTTATCACAGCCGTCGGTTTCAACGTGAGACATCTCGTGGTGGTATCTACTTCACGCCGAAGACGACGCCACCCACCCGAACACCTCACCCGACGACGGCGACAAGCGGCCATGGGCTCATCGGCGAGTCGAACGACTAGGAGCTGGACTCCGTCACAGCATCAGCACTCGACAATCGCGCGAAGAATCTGGCACTCGAAGAAACTGAACATACAGGACCACGAGGCTCCCCCCCCTGGTAAGTGATTACTATCGAATTACGCAGCGCTCCAACAGCTTTGTGCCGCGCATCCTCAGCATCGTCCAGCGCCATAAATCTGTCAACTCGAACTGATCACCCGATCCTCACCGACGGCGACGCGACGCCAGGACCCTACCTACGGGCGCGCGCCGTGCGCTGGTATCGGCGGCACGCGACGAGGTGGCACGCGAATCACTTTGGCGTGGACGCTGTTTCCAGCCGCCACGCCGTCCGCCGCCGGGCGGCGACTCCGTGACAGAACGCTCGCGCCCGATCCGACAGGGCGATCGGTCGAGGTCGACGATGCCTGTGACGGCGCGATGTGCGTTGTGCCACTAACGGTTTTGCGTCCGCCGGCGCCCGCGGTTCGGTCGCGTTGCCAGTCCCGAACCCATCACCTAGGGTGGGATGCCATGGGGAGTTACAGTGCTGAAAATCTTTCTAACACCGCGATACAACGTTCAGTGGTGTTGGCGGGTGGGGCGGCATCGGGGACAGCGTGGATGATTGGATTGGTCGCCGAACTCAAGCGGCTGGGAATAGATTTCGGCAATGCCGAGCTGATCGTCGGCACGTCGGGAGGAGCGCTCGCCGGGGCGATGCTGGCGACCGGACGTGACCTCGACGTCCTCGCGGTCGCGTCACGATTCCCCGGAGGCGCCGAAGCGCCGATGCCAACGAATTTGACGCTGATGTCGGAGTCGCTGGCCATATTGTCGGGGCGCGTGCGTGACCGCACCGCGGCGCGACGGCGTCTGGGACGGCATGCGAAGGCCGAACGGCAGGCCTCGCCCGCCCAGATCGACCAGATCGCGGCGCTCGTCGGCGGCGACGCATGGCCGGATACCACGTTGCGGATCGTGGCGGTGGACGCCGAGACCGGTCAGCGTCGGGTGTTGGACGCGGCCAGCGGCGTGCCGATGGCGCAAGCGGTCGCGGCCAGCCGTGCCCTGCCTGGCCGATACCCTCCCGTCGTGATCGACGGCCGGCATTATCTCGACGGCGGGTTGTGGTCGTTCACCAGCGCCGATGTCGCCGACGCCGCGGGCGAGGTACTGGTCATAGACCCGCTGGCGAACGGATTTCCACGCGAACAACTCCAGGCCGAACTCGATGATCTCGGTGCCGAGTCCGTCGTGCATTTCAGCGCCGACCAAGCAGCGATCGACGCGTTCGGCACCTCATTGAGTGTCTGGGACTCGGCCTTCGCCGCGGGAGCCCGCCAGGCCACCGTGTTGGCGGGGCGACTCGACCCACGAGTCTGGACGCGGCCCAAGCAGGCGGCCCAGATCGCTACAAGCTAGGCGCCCGCCCGATCGCGGGCTTCTCGGGTACCGCCGTACGACCGCCGTCGGTCCACGGCCTCACCCCGCCCTCCGCCGGCAGGCTGAACACGCAGTCGGGCATTCCGGACCACGGCCACGTCGAACCGGTTCGCCTACCCGAATCCATCACAGCTATCACGAACAGCTAGAGAACAATGCTGGCACGCCGCGCGACGACACCACCCAGCGTCCATTCTGGCCAATTTCAGAATTCCACCGCAGGGGGTGCCGCATGAGAACGTTCATCTTTCCCGGCCAGGGATCCCAGACGAAGGGAATGGGCGCCGATCTATTCGACAGATTCGCACCATTGACCGACATCGCGGACTCGATCCTGGGTTACTCCCTACGAAGGCTGTGCCTCGACGATCCCGACGACCGCCTCAACGACACCGAGTTCGCCCAGCCCGCGCTATACGTGGTGAACGCGCTGTGCTACCTGGACAAGCTCGACGAGCGGGGACCCGAACCGGACTTCGTCGCCGGTCACAGTCTCGGCGAGTTCAACGCGCTTCTGGCCGCAAACTCGTTCGACTTCGAAACCGGCCTGCGGCTGGTGAAACGACGGGGCAAACTGATGGCCTGCGCCACCGGCGGAGCGATGGCAGCCATCCTCAACACCTCGGAAACCGAGGTGCGGTCCATCCTCGAGCGCGAGGACCTCACCGCCGTCGATATCGCGAACTACAACACGCCTTCGCAGATAGTGATCTCCGGTCGAACCGAGGACATCGAGGCCGCACGACAGGCGTTCCACGACGGACTGCACCTGTTCGTACCACTGAAGACCAGCGGCGCGTTCCATTCCCACTACATGGCCCAAGCTCGGGCCGAATTCGCGGAATTCCTCGAGCGCGTCCCCCTGGCCGAACCCACCATTCCGGTCATCTCGAACGTGACCGCGCGACCCTATCAGCGCACCACGATCAAAAAGCTTCTCACGCGACAGATCTCCAGCCCGGTTCGGTGGACCGAGACCATCGACTACCTCGCACGCTATCCAGGAATGGAATTCGAAGAGATCGGGTGGGGAACCACCCTCACCAAGCTGGTGCGAAAAATCCGAAGAGAGGCGCGTGAACCCGCCCGGACGAGCGACCCGCGGCCGGCCGCGAGCACCCCGGCGGATCGATGATCGACACCCCGGCAACCTGCCACCGATATGACCGTAAAACCCCGAGACAGACGCCATGTCGACCACAGCCCACCACGGGCCACGGGCCATTACGGCTCGACGGCCAGAGGAGAACCGATGACACGCACCGTCGGAATTGAAGCCTTGAACGTGTTCACTGGCACCTGCTATGTCGACGTCGACAAGCTCGCCGAACATCGAGGACTCGACAACGCGAGGTTCCGCAACCTTCTGATGAAGGAAAAGACCGTCGCCCTGCCCGACGAAGATCCGATCACCTACGGAATGACCGCGGCGAAACCCTTGATCGACGCCCTCAGCCCGGCCGAACGAAACAAGATCGAACTGGTGATCACCGCCACCGAATCCGCGTTCGACTTCAGCAAATCCATGAGCGCCTATTTCCACGACCTGCTCGGACTCAAACGCAATTGTCGCCTCCTGGAGGTGAAGAACGCGTGCTACTCGGGCGTCGCCGCACTGCAGATGGCCGCGAACATGGTCCTCTCCCAAACGTCACCCGGCGCGAAAGCCCTGGTCATCGCGACCGACATTGCGCGCCTGGCCTTCGCCGAAGGCGGCCAGACACTCTCGCACGACTGGTCGTTCGCCGAACCGACCGGCGGCGCCGGCGCCGTCGCCATGTTGATCAGCGACACCCCGCACGTCTTCCAGATCGACGTCGGCGCCAGCGGCTACTACGGCCACGAGGTGATGGACACCTGCCGTCCACTGCCCGACCGCGAAGCGGGCAACGCCGAGCTGTCGCTGCTGTCGTATCTGGACTGCAGCGAGAACGCCTTCGCCGCCTACCAGGAACGCGTCCGCAACATCGAGTTCGCCAAGAGCTTCGACTATCTCGCCTTCCACACCCCCTTCGCCGGCATGGTCAAGGGGGCCCACCGCAACCTGATGCGCAAGACGACCAAGACCAGCGCTGAGGACATCGAAACGGACTTCCGACGCCGGATGCACCCGGGCCTGCGGTACTGCCGACGCGTCGGCAACGTCATGGGAGCGACGACGCTGCTGGCGCTCACCAGCACAATCGACCACGCCGAACTGCGCGGCCCCGCGCGCATCGGCTGCTTCTCCTACGGTTCGGGTTGCTGCTCGGAATTCTTCAGCGGCGTGATTCGACCCGAGAGCCAGACCCGAGTGCGCGCATTCGACATCGCCCGACAACTCGACGCGCGATGCGAGCTGAGCCTGCCCGAGTACGAGATGCTCTTCACCGGCGCTCACCACGTCAAATTCGGGACCCGTGATTTCGTCCCCGATCAATCGATCGTCCCCCGATCCCGGATCGCGCTCGATACCAAACGCCTGGTCCTGAAGAGGATCACCGAATTCCATCGGGAGTACGAATGGATCTCCTGAACCCGCCGCGATACGACACCGTCAAAGTCAGATTCGACAACGAGATCTGCCACCTCCAGATCCACCGGCCCGACGCCGGAAATTCCATCGACTCCCGTCTGATCGAGGAATGCGCCGAGGTCGTTCGGGCCTGCGAGGAACACGCCAGGATACTGATCCTGGAAGGCCTGCCTGACGTGTTCTGCTCGGGCGCCGACTTCCGCGCCGTCAAGGCCGCGAACAACCGTCACGGCGACGATCGCGACCCGTCGAACGCCGCGGCCCTGTACGACCTATGGTTGGCGTTGGCGTTCGGATCGTTCGTCTCGATCGCCCACGTACGCGGCAAGGTCAACGCCGGAGGCGTGGGTTTCGTCGCCGCCTGCGACCTTGTGATCGCGGAAACCAGAGCGGTGTTCGGCCTGTCGGAGCTGCTGTTCGGTCTCACACCCGCGTGCGTGCTCCCCTTCCTCGAACGGAAGATCGGCTTCGCCCGCGCCAACCACATGACGCTGACCACGCGTCCGATCGACGCCGCCCAAGCCGCGCAGTGGCAGCTCGTCGACGCCCACGGCGACGACAGCGCGGCCCTGCTGTCCCGACACCTGCTGCGGCTGCGGTACCTCCCCAAGGCCGGTCTGCGCCGCCACAAGAACTACCTCCGAACCCTCGACACACACCTGCTCGTCTCCCGCGCGCATGCCATCAACACCAACATCGCGGCGTTCACCGACCCCGAGAACCGACGCGCGATCGCACGCTACGTGGAATTCGGACAATATCCCTGGGAACAAGACTAGGAACAATCACCATGTCGAACCAACACATCTTCGAGCTCGTTGTCAGCAACGTCCGCGAAGTCGTCCCCGAACTCGAGAACCATGACTTCTCGCGAACCGACTCGCTGCGCGACCTCGGCGCCAACTCGATCGACCGAGCCGAGATCATCATGCTGACCCTCGAATCGCTGTCGCTGCGCATCCCACTGGTCGAACTGGCGGGCGCGAAGAACCTCGACGAGCTTGTCATCGCCATCCATGCCAAATCACACCAGTAGCTCCGGCGACATCGTCATCACCGGCGTCGGTGTCACCTCCGCGATCGGCCAGGGCACGACCGACTTCACCACCGCCCTGCTCAACGGCGACCATGCCTTCTCGGTCATGCGGCGCCCCGGCCGCCAGGTCCCCACCGGCAAGGGGCACCCCGCCACGCCCTTCCTCGGCGCCGAACTCGCCGAGGTGGCGATGCCTCCCACCGTCCGCCGGGGCGTGCTGCGCGCGGCGTCGTTGTCCTCGCGCGTCGCGCTGACCACGCTCGACGAAGCCTGGCACGACGCGCGCCTGTCGGAGGTCGCGCCCGACCGTATCGGCCTGGTGGTCGGCGGATCCAACCTCCAGCAACGGGAACTGACCCAGTTGCACGCCCGCTACGCCGACACGCCCGAATTCCTGAGCCCCACCTACGGCATGACCTTCATGGACACCGACCTGTGCGGGTTCTGCACGCAGCTCTATCCCATCCGCGGCTTCGCTTACACCCTCGGTGGCGCCTCGGGCAGCGGCCTGCTCGCCGCCCTGCAAGCCATCCGCGCCGTCCAGTCCGGTTTGGTGGACGCCTGCGTCGCCGTCGGAGCGCTCTGCGACATCTCCTACTGGGAATGCCTGGCATTCCGGGCCATGGGCGCGATGGGCTCGGACCGCTACGCAGACGACGCCTCCTCGGCATGTCGACCGTTCGACCGACACCGTGACGGATTCGTCTACGGCGAAGCATGTGGCGCGATCGTCGTGGAACGCGACCGCACCCGACACCATCATGCACCGTACGCGCGGTTCCTGGGTGCGGGCACCGCCGTCGACGGCAACCGCAACCCCAACCCCTCGCTGGAAGGCGAGATCTCGGTCATCCAGGCAGCCTTACGGGAGGCGAAACTCAACGCCGACGAGATCGACTACGTCAACCCTCACGGCACCGGCTCGGTCATCGGCGACGAAATCGAACTCCAGGCTCTCCAACACTGCGGACTCGCCTCCGCCCGGATCAACGCGACCAAATCGATCACCGGACACGGTCTCACCGCCGCCGGCATGGTCGAGGTGATCGCGACGGTCTTGCAGATGAGAGAGCGGCGGCTCCATCCCACGCGTAACCTGTCCGAACCGATCGACACCTCGTTCAACTGGGTGGAGAAGGCAGCGGTGTCCGATCCCATCGACACCGCCGTCAGCCTCAGCATCGGATTCGGCGGAACCAGCTCGGCGATCTGCCTTCGACGATATTCCTGACCATCCACCGAGGAGCTCCCCACTCCGCTGTCCTGAATCCCCAACGACCCACATCCCACCACGGCACGCCGCGCGCCACCCCCACTCCCCACAGCACGCACCGGATCCGGCGCCAGTCCCCGTTCGGGCCGGGAACACACCGCGCATCCGCACCACCGCTGTCACAGCCACCAGTACAGAAAGTAGTTCGTTGACGACGACGGAAAAGCTCGCCCAACTCCACGAGAAACTCGAAGTCTCCAAAGAACCGGCCGGCCAGGTCGGCGTACTCAAACGCGCCAACAAAGGCATCCCGAGCGCCCGCGAACGCATCGCGATGCTGCTCGACCCGGGCACCTTCATGGAACTCGACGCGCTGGCCAAACAACCCGGTGACAACGCCCTCTACGGCGACGGCGTTGTGACCGGCCACGGCAGGATCGACGGGCGTCCGGTCGTGGTCATGTCCCACGACCAGACCGTCTACGGCGGCAGCGTCGGTGAGATCTTCGGCCGCAAGGTGGAAAAGGCGATGCAACTCGCTCACAAGATGCGGGTGCCATTCATCGGAATCAACGACTCCGGCGGCGCGCGAATCCAGGAGGCGGCGACCTCCCTGGCCTGGTACGCCCGCATGGGGCGCACCCTCGAACCTATGTCGGGATTCGTCCCCCGCATCTCGATCATGCTCGGCAAATGCGCCGCGGGCTCGGTGTATGCCCCCATCAACACCGACGTCCTCGTCGCGACCAGAGATTCCTACATGTTCGTCACCGGCCCCGACGTCATCCGCGACGCCACAGGCCAGGAAGTCGACATCGACGAGCTCGGCGGCGCCTACAACCAAGCCGAGTACGGCAACCTGCATCATGTGGCCGAGGATGAGGCCGGGGCCTACCTGTGGGTACGAAACTATCTGTCCTACATGCCCTCCAGCGTTCTCGACGCTCCTCCCGTGGTGAACCCCGGCCTCGAGCCGACGACCACCGAATCGGACCGGTCCCTCGACACGCTGATACCGGACTCCGACAACGCCTCCTACGACATGCACGACGTCCTGCTGCGCATCTTCGACGACGGCGAATTCCACGAGATCGCCGCCCAACGCGCGCAGAACATCATCACCGGATTCTCGCGCGTGGACGGCAGACCTGTCGGCGTGATCGCCAGCCAACCACTGGTCATGGCAGGCGCGGTCGACGCACGCGCCTGCGACAAGGCAGCGCACTTCATCCAGCTGTGCGACGCCTTCAACATCCCCCTGATCTTCGTCGTCGACACCCCCGGCGTGCTGCCCGGCGTCGAAGAGGAGAAACTCGGCGTCATCAAACGCGGTGGCCGGTTCCTGATCACCCTGGCCGGCGCCACTGTCCCGATCGTGACCGTGGTCATCCGCAAAGCCTACGGCGGCGCCTACGCGCTCATGGGCTGCAAACAGCTCGGCGCAGACCTAAACTTCGCCTGGCCCACCGCGCGCATCGCGGTGATGGGCGCCGAGAGCGCGGTGGGCATCATGGGCCGACGACAGCTGGCCGCGGCCCCCGAGGAACAACGCGCGACGATCCGCCAGGAGATGGTCGACTTCTACAACGCCACCATGGCCACGCCCTGGATCGCAGCGGAGAGCGGCTACATCGACGCGGTCATCGAGCCCAGCACCACACGACTGGAAATCCGCAAGGCCCTGAAACTCCTGAAATACAAGGACCTTCCGCCGAACCCCCGCAAGCACCCCGTCCTGCCGCTGTAGCGCTGGGCCCGCGGGTCCGGGCACGACCCCGGTCACTCGCTCACGACGGCTCCTCCGACCGTGGCGCCCACGACCCTGCCCGCCCACGCGCGAGGACGGCCGCGCGAGCGGTCGACTCGGACACGATCGGCGCGAAGGCCTCGATCGCGTCCTGGCGAACCTCCGCGTCGGCGGGCGGCACTCGCGCTGGGCCGGACACCCGCCGCCGCGGTCCGACACGAGCTCCACGACCACACGCCGCCCCGTCGGCACGTGCCCGCCGCCGGTCGCGATCCACCCAGCCCCTCACTCCCAAATACGAACCCCGCAGAGGACACCTCGTGAGCGGACACGCCGAAGCGGCCGAACCCGAGATCAATTCGGCCGGCTTCACCCACAAACAGATCCTGGTCATCATGAGCGGACTGCTCCTGGGCATGCTGCTGGCGCCCTGGATCAGACCATCGTCTCGACCTCGATCCGCACCATCGCCGATGAGCTGCACGGCTATTCGGCGCAGGCATGAGTGACCACCGCCTACCTGATTACCTCGACCCTGGCCACACCGCTCTACGGCAAACTCTCCGACATGTACGGCCGCAAACCGTTCTACCTGGCCGCCATCTCCATCTTCGTGGTCGGTTCATGGCATGCTCCCTGGCGACCTCCGTGTACGAGCTGGCCGTCTTCCGAGCACTGCAGGGACTGGGCGCGGGCGGCCTGATGTCGCTGGCGCTGACCATCGTGGGCGACATTGCCTCCGCCCGCGAACGTGCCCGCTACCAAAGCTATTTCCTGGCCGTGCTCGGCACCTCGAGCGTGGTGGGTCCGGTCGACGCCGGTGTCCTCTCCGGCACCGACCAGATCCTGGGCATCACCAGCTGGCGCTGGGTGTTCCTGGTGAACGTGCCCGTCGGCCTGGTCACGCTGGCCGTGGTGACCAGCCGTGCTGCGACTGCCCAAACGTTGCGTCACCGAGAGCCTCATCGGCTGGATGGGCATCTCGGGGCTCACCGCCGGCCTGTTCCTACTGCACTTCGTCACCGCCGACACCGACCTGCGGATCGTCATGGCCTTCATGGCCGTCGCCGGCTTCGGTCTGGGCAATCTGATGCAGCCACTGACCCTGGCGATGCAGAACGCGTTGCCGCCCACCGACATGGGCGTGTTTACCGCGGCCGCGACCTTCTCCCGACAGATCGGCGGCACACCGGGGGTGGCGGTATTCCTGTCGATGCTGTTCACGCTGCTGCCCACGAACATCACCACCTCACTCGAGACCGTCAGGTCCGATTCAACCTACCAACAGGCCGCCACCGACGCTGTGAAGGGCACCGACCCGGTCGACAAGAACGTCGTTCTCGGCCTGTCGAAGGAGACCACCGCCCCGGCGATCGTGGATTAGGTCCTCACCGACAGCTCGGTCATCCAACAGCTCGACCCGACTTTGGCCCACCCGTTCAAGGAGGGCTTCGCCAACTCCACAGACAAGGTGTTCCTTGCGTCCACCCTCGTAGTCCTGATCGCGTTCGTTCTGGTGCTGTTCTGGAAGGAGGTACCACTACGCACCGTCGGCGGACTCCGAACCCACGAGGCAAAGCCCGACACGGCCGACGACGCAGCCGTTTGATCCCACGACCGGCCCGCCACCGCGCCCACACGACCGGCGCACGACATCGCGAGCCGAAGGCCGTCGCTGGACCACCCCGACCACACTGGACACTGAGAGGTCGACCGTGCGCGCCCCGAGGGAACGAAGCCGAGCCCGAGCTCAAAGATGTTGCCGAGCAACATCTTTTGATACAATGTTCCGGTGGCGCGCCGGGGGGTGTTCGCAAACTGCGCGCCGACGAACCCCGCGGCGCTAGATACACCGATCTACCTCTTGAGCTGCTGCCGGGTCGCGAAGCGCGAGCAAGACTGGCCGCCGAGGGTCATCGCAAACGACATCCGAACCCGCCGTCGGCCGTCGGATCAGGACAAACACAAATCGTGATTTGTACCGTGCATGGAGTGGAGCAGATGAATGAACCGTGAGCCTTGGATCGTCCCGATGATCGGTGCCTCCGGACCAGCTGCCCGACTGGTGTTCTTTCCTCACGCGGGCGGCTCGGTGAACTTCTACCTACCACTCGCACGCTTGCTGTCCATCTCCGCGAGCATCAGTGGGATCCAGTACCCGGGACGACAGGAACGCCGGGCCGAACCCGGACTGGAAGACCTCACCGCCATCGCCGACCACGCCTACGACGCCCTCACCCGTGCCTTCGATGAACCCCTGATCCTTTTCGGCCACAGCATGGGAGCCATCGCAGCCTTCGAAACCGCGAGGCGATATGCGCGTGACGGCCGCCACGACGTCGCGGCGCTCGTCGTATCCGGACGGGCTGCACCCGATGTCAACCACTCCGCCGGACTCGAACTCCTCAACGACGACGACATGATCGCCGCACTGATCGCCCAGTCCGCGATCGATGCGGCACTGATACGCGAACCCGATGTCCGCGAAATGATCCTGGCACCCCTGCGCACCGACTACAGGGCCGTCGGACGCTACCGCCACGCGGGTGAGGACAGGCTTGAATGCCCTGTCCTGGCCTACTGGGGAGATCGTGATCCGGCGACGCCACCCGCCGATATTCCCGGGTGGGAGAAGTACACGACAGGCACGTTCTCGACCCGATCGTTCGACGGGGGCCATTTCTTCGTCAACGAGCTACGCACCGATGTCGCTCACCGACTGAGCCAGGATCTGCAAGGAATCGACTTCGGCACCTACTCCACCGCCCGCTCGTAGCCGCGATCCGCCCACAGCGTCCGGCTTACCATCGCCGGCCATCGCCCCGACGCGGTCGTCTCGTCGAGCCCCTGCCACGAGGCGCCTCATACGACGCCGACAAGACGCCGAGCCCACATCCGAAGTTCCAAATCCTCACGAGCGCAGCGACTCTCAGGACCTCAGTTTGCCGCTCGACCGGGGATCCTGGCCCGATAAACTCGCGCCGATCATGCGGTATCGCTTCTAGAACACCGTTGGGGCGTAACCTACCCCCGTGGCATCTGGGCTCGATCGAAAGGCTGCTACGTCGACGACCGCCAAGGCCACGAGGGAGATCGTGTATCGCTTGGAGATTCCCGTGTCGCTCCATCCCGTTTCTGGGTTGTGTGGGTCCTGTGCGGGATGTTATTGCTGATCGGCTCGGGCTTCTCAATCTGGTGCCGGCGCGATATCGCGGTCGCGTACAGCAAACAACTGCTGTGACTTCGAGCGTCGAACTCGTGGAAAGTCATCCTGCTCAGAGCGGGGTGTCACCGGTCGACCCCGGTTAGGATTCATATGTCGGCTGGGTAGGTCTCGGCTAGCCTCAATCTTTCGTGGGGCCGAGGTGCTTGCCTGAGCGGCTTCGGATTGGTGTTTCGATCGTAGTTCCCGATTGCGGGTGTGGTCGGCAGCCCGTGTAGCGGGCTGACTGCCGGGTTCCACGGACCGGGGGTGGTTGGTTTCTTGGTTGTCGGGACAGGTGAGGTAGCTGGTCAGCCGGGTTGCAGGCGCGTCGCGGCGGTGATGAGCAGGTCGGTGAAAGGCCCGTGCCGGACGAGGTGGAGCCGGGTTTTGCGGGCATGGCGGGCAATCCGCCCCGCTGCGGAGAACAAGCGCAGCCGCAGCGTTTTGGGTTCCCAGCGGCGCGCGTGGTGGTCGTGCAGGGCGAGGGTTTGTATCCAGGCGGTCAGGTCTATTGCGAGCATGACGAGCGCGAGCCAGATCTGGTTGGCGTCGAAGGAATGGAACGGAAGGTTGCGTAGTCCGGTGTCTTTCGCGGCGCGGATGCGGTCCTCGCAGCGGGCTCGGCGTCGGTGGCGTAGTTCCATGTCTGGGAGTTGCCCACGGGTGGTGTTGGTGACGAACGCGGTCAACCGCAACCTGTCGCGGTCGGTGAACCGTAGTTGAGCACCGGGATGGGGTCGTTCTTTCCGCACGACCAGGCGCATGCCGGGAGGCCGACCGGACAGGTCGGTGATGCCGGTGACTTCCACAACCCAGGCGCCGGGGCGGACCTGCCTGTCTGCGTCGTAGGCCGGGGTCCAGTCACGTTCGGTCAGGTGGGTGTCCATGGCTTCGACGATGTCGTCGGCGAGGATGAACCCGATCGAGTACTGCACCCTGCGGCGGTGGCAGTAGTCGAGGAACTGGTGGGTGCCGCCCCCGGAATCGATGCGCACCAACACTTTCCGTCCGACCCGCCACGACGGTCGCCACGGCAGCTGGGCGAGGGCGTCGTGCAGGACGCGTTTGTGGTCGGCGGCGGTGTTGGAACCGGCGTTGCCCGGGCGCAGTATCACTGTGGCAGGGTTCCCGGTCCCGGCGGGTCCGTGGTCGATGAACGACCACAGTGAGTGGAAACCGAATCCGCGTTTGAATGTCGGCGCCGCATACTGTTTTTCCGACCGCGCGTCGGTGAGGGTGGCGTCGATATCGATGATCACCGGATTGTCGATACCTATCCGATGATCGGGGGCGTTGGATCCGGACAGGGCCCACGCTCGGGCTCTCGCTCGCGCACGGGCCGAAGCGATGGCGTCCAACACTTTCGGTGCGTCGGCGGCCAGCGCGGTGATCGTGCGTGACACGGTCGAGTCCGAGGCCACCGAACCGAACACGCCCGGTTCGGTCCGTAACAACGACAGGTCCGCGGCGCAATCACCCCCGATCGCGAGGATGACCGCGAGATCGAGCACGATCTTGCCGGGGTCGTGGATGGCCATCGGCTTGCGCCAAGGCTCCAACAGTTCGGACAAACCACTGGTCTGTCAACGGCACGCCAATCCTGGTTCTGGCCCAAATTTCGTGAGGTCGATAGTTCTGCTTGCTCAGTCGCTCAGCAGGATTCGTTTTCTCAACAGGTCAAGCTTGGCCCGGCCGAACATCTGCCGTTTGAGCATCTTGATCCGGTTGACGTGGCCCTCGACCGTGCCGCTGCTCCAGTGCATGGTCAGGCCTGCGGTAACCGCGTCCTGATTGCGGCGCAGGCCACGACGAACGAGTGCAGTGCGGGCTGGTCGTCGGCATCGACGCATCTCATCCACTGTTCGAGCTGTTCGCCTTTCAGTTCGGTCATCATGACCGCGAACGCGCGGACATGGCTGGTGAGGGATTGCAACTCCGGGCTGGCGGTAAGGATCGCGTCGAGGTGCCGTAGGTCATCGGGATCATCGTGGCGGGATTGGTCATGATCCATGCCGCGACCCGACGTGCGGCCGGGGGCGGCGCCGGGACGTGAGCGGGCGTCCGGAACTGGTGCAGGTATGTGCGGACCATGCTCGCTTGGCCTCGGTAGCGGCGGGCGCGGATCTCCTCGAACAATCGGGTAGCGTTCGTGCAGCCCTCGTTCCAGCGTCGGTGTAGGTAGGGCTTGAATTCGTCGAGAAGACCCGCGCGGTAGCCGGTTCCGTTGGTGACCAGTAATTCCTCCGGCGACCCAGCGCGTGCGAATCGGCGGGCGGTGTTGCGCGCCAGACCCAGTCGGGTCCCGATGGCCCGGATGGTTTCGCCCTTCGGCCAGCAACGCGTGGACCTGCACGTAGCGTTCCCGAGTGCGGACCGCGACGCGGTCGCGGCGGTGCGACGGATCGGCCGGCCCGCGACGCATGGCCGCAGCGATCTCGCCTATATCGGGCAGTCGCTGCTCGTCGTGATGGGTGACCGCTGCGCTGAGATGGGCCCGGTGGCGAGCAACGGTGCGCTCGAATTCGCCGAGGTTGTGCCAGAGGTGCCAGCGATCCGCCACCTGGATCGCATCGGGTGCGCCCCGTGACCCGGCTTCGGCGTAAGCACTGGCGCGATTGAGCAGTCCCCGATAACGCGACCACCCGGGAATAGAGTCAGGTGATATTGGTGCGGTGTTCAGTTGGTTCCGCATCCCACCGGGTGGTGGGTGTGGGTGCAGGCCGCAGCGTACTCGGCCGGTGTCCGGTAGCCCAGCGCCGAATGCCGGTGCCGCCGGTTGTGGTCGGTCTTGAAATCTCCGATCACCACCCGGGCCTCGAGCAGGCTGGTCCAGTGGTTGCGGTTGAGGCACTCGGTCCGCAGCCGCCGGTTGAACGATTCGACGAACCCGTTGTTCCAGGGCGTGCCCGGTGGAATGTAGGAGATCCCGACCCTGTCAGCGCAAAACTGTTGCAGGGCATGAGAAATCATCTCCGGACCGTTGTCCATCCGTAATACCCTCGGCGGGCCGCCGGCCGCGGCGAATACTTTGTCCAACTCGGCGACGAGCCGGTCGGCGGTGATCGACCGTTCCACCAGGTGCAGCAGGCATTCGCGGGTGTGTTCATCGATCATCGACGCGATCTTCACCGCCCGACCGTCGGTGGTGGAGTCGAACTGGAAGTCCAACGCCCACACCACCTTCGGTGCATCGGCCTCGACCGGTGGGACCGAGGAGACCCCCGCTCGTTTGCGGGGATGATGTTGCCGGACCTGAAGGCCTTCCTCGCGCCAGAGCCGGTGGACCTTCTTGATATTGACCCACGCGCCCTCGTCGAACCGCAGAGCCGCCCAGGCGCGACGGAACCCGTGCCCCTGATTCTTGACCGCATACGAGCGCAGCCAGGCCCGCAAACCGGCGTCCGGATCGGTCGGGGTGTCCTTGATCGGCAGCCGCCGATAGGTCGACCGACTCAGCCCAACAACCTTGCACGCGAACCGTTCCGACACATTCAGTACCTCTTTGAGCATGTCCACGGCACGGCGTTTGGTCGCTGGGCTCAGAATTTTCCCCGTCCGATCTCCCGCAACGCGTCCTTCTCCAGCTCCGCATCCGCCAGCAACCGCTTCAACCGGGCGTTCTGCTCCCGCAACTCCTTGAGCTCCTTGGCCGCCTCGGTATCCACCCCGCCGTACTGGCGGCGCCAGTTATACAACGTCGCAGCCGAGATACCCAGATCGGCGGCGATCTCCTCGCCGGTCTTCCCTGCCGCGGTCAAATCGTCGGCACGGCGCAGCTTCCTCACGATGTCTTCCGCGGAATGCCGCTTGCGTCCTGCCATGTCCTCAGTGTCCCTTCTCGGCCCTCACCAGGCCAAACAAGGACTCTAATACCGGGCGGTCCCATCTACGGGGTACGGCCCACGATCACGGCAGATGATCTCGACGCCCGGATGGGCCAGCAGCCATGTGGTCAAGGTGTCAGCGGTGCGGTCGCGCAGGACCTCGACCGGGCGGCGGGTGTTCATGTCGATCAGGATCGTTGCGTAGCGGTGCCCGCGGCGCAGAGCGAAGTCGTCGACCCCCAGGACCCGCGATGTCTTTCGTTTCGGGTCCGGCAGTGCGCGGATCTGGCGTAGCAGGGTCGTCCGCCCCTTCCACGATCACCGTATCGCCGGGCCTGTCGACGCCTACGACCAAAATTAACGCCCAGCAGACGGCGGGTGACGGTCACGGCCATCCGCGGCGCGACCCCGCAGTACCCCGATAAGGTGTTCGCGCGGTGAACGTCCCCAGCCCACACGGCCAGGCGCGACCTCGGTGTGGCGTACCGCGGTTTCTCCGACGAGGTCCATTGGGTGGCCTTCGTGGTGGGCCCGCGAGATTCCTGAGGGCACCCAGATGCGGTTGGAGGTGACGCGACGGCGACCGTCGCATGTTGCGACCCCGGACGACGTTCACCGTCCACCCCCGCCACCGACCGTTCCGAACACCAGACAAGCGTCCACACCCGCGAGGCGACGGGTCACGAACCGACGCGGTGAAATCGCATTCGACGCATGCGCGAACGATCGGTGTCAGGATCGCGGACGCGGTCGTGTCCACACCATCGACATCGCGCACGACCGAATGATTCGTCACGTCGACGACCGAGCGACACGCTTTCTTCGAGTCGGTGCGACGCAGACCGAGGCTAAGACCGGTGCTACCTCACCGCGGGCGCAACGGCCGCGCGGATTTTGATGGCCAGGGACTGGCCAGTTTGCCTTGCTGTTGAAGAGATTTGATCCAGTCTTGAGCGATATGGTGGGGGATGTCGTAGTGCTTGGCCACTTTAGCGATGCTGCCGAGTCTCCAGTAGGTCACCCCGAAATCCGCCGGGGCTCCCGCCTTTTCCTCCGGAGAGGGTTTCGCTCGAACCGCGGTACTCGCGATTGTCTTGCGCGGGTCGCTATTTGCCGCCTCGCGACGACCAGCTACCACCGTGGAGGTAACCACGTCGTGGTTCGTCTTCGCCTGGTTCGGCTCGCCGGTACCAACGAGCGGTGAGGGCGACGTCGGGTCCGCCAGGTTCGGTTCGCTATCGCCGCCCGGAATCGGCGGCGAGGTCGGTGGTTCGGAATCGTCGGCACTGACGGGAGCCGGTGCCGACGAAGGGTCCGCAGGAGCGGACACGCTCGACAACATGCGTGCGGTTCGAACGAGCAGCGGAAAGTTTATACTTGCTAGGGCTTCAGGAACTGAGCCCTGGCCACTCGGTTCGGCGCGTACTTCGGTCAATCGCGCTCCAGCGGTATCGATCTCGACCGTGGCGGAGGCCACGACGATACCCGTTCGACTGTGAGAGATCGCGATCGTGTAGCTGTCTGCCATTACCAACCGAGTCCGTTCCAGGGTGACAGTCTAGTTGTTGGTCGCCGAGCCTGCGTCCACAGGCTGGTCAAGCTTACGCAACCGGCCCATCCACCCCTGGGCGGTATGTCGAGGAACACCGTAATGCTTGGCTACGGCGGTCACCGTCCCCAGATTCTCATACGCCGCGCGCAGTTCGCTGACGTCGGGCATTCTCCGATACGCCCTTCCAGCATCCTCGCCGGTCGCACCGGGCACCGCAGCCGCGGAAGTCACTGCCGTGGTGCGTGTAGGCACCGAAATCTCCTCCCGGACAATCCGTTCCGATGCCGACGCGGGGGCTCGATCCGAGACCGGGACGGCCGACTTCACTGCCGCGACGCGCGCGGTGGACGGCGGGAACCTGAGCGACAACGCGGTCGCGATCGCGGTCATGTCGATGACGTCCAGGCTCTGCGAGGTCAACCCGGTCGGCGCCGTTGTGCTGATGGCGATTTCGGTAACCCGCGCATCCTGGGCTGTCGCCTCGACCCGAACCGTGAGCTGCGGCGCATCACCGCTCTCCCCTTGATCACCCACCGAATCGGGAGTGATCACTACAGTGTAGTTAGGCATGTGTGATGCGTCCCTTGTGACGGCTTCGAGTGTCGGGTCTAATGCCTTCGAAAGATAGCATGTCCACCTACAATCTCGGCTTCGCGAGTAGGCACTCGGCATGGGATCACACAACGTACTCCAGTGGCGATTTTGCGCCGATACCCCGGGTCGGAGAATTGACGCACGTCGGAGGTGATCGTTGAGGTCGATGGCGGTGTCGGTGAGTCGCCATCGCTGGGGCAGTCCGAGCTCGGGAGTGATCTCCCTCTCGCGGTGCATCAGTCTGCGCGCAGCAGCGCGGATGGTGCCGGTGCGGGCGACGGCCGGGCAGTGCGCGGCGGCCCGCGCGCAATCCGGATTTCAGCCCGTCGGCTGCTACTTGGTACAAACGTGGTTCCAGATGGTGGCGCGAACGCCTGGGCTGTGATGGCCATCGTCGTGCTCATCGCCGCCGACACCGACAACGCCACCGACCGGGTGACAAGCCACATCCAATCTGTCCTGACCGGGGCTATGACACTGCTACTGCGACAGGGGGCCACACCTGTGGATTGACCGCCGAGCATGCTGCTGATCTGCTGTGTGTGCTGGACCGCGGAAGTCGGTGGGCTTAGAGGTGCCTGGTGGTCAACCGGTTCGGGTGTGTCCGGCGCGTGGCCGGGTGCACGACCGTACCCGTCACGATCTGTGCCCATCGCGTAGCACACGGCATATCGATCCCTGCGCGGTTATCACTGCTGATCGTGGCTGCTGCGGTGGATAATCGGCGGGTGCTCGACAACGTCTCACCGCAATCACCGGCGTCGGTCCCCGTGCAACGCACCGGGAGGTGCCACGGTGCTGATCGGGCCCGGCACTGCTGCGGCACAGCCGGTCTCCTACATCCCCGCCCACCACCCCGGGCTGGCGATGGCATTGATCCGCGTCGAGAACGCCGGGGCCTCACCCAGAACCGATCCCGACGGCACCCCCAGATGGGAGACCGATCCTTTCGGAATCGGCCTGCCCGAATTCGGGTGGCACCTGACCCCCGCTGAACACACCGGATCCCGGTGGGTCCTGGCCGCGGGCTGGTGGCTGCCAGTGGCCGCCAAGCTGTGCTCGCGCGCACGCTGACCACCCTGGTCCTCGGCGCACCGACGGTCGTGGCCGTGCACGATCACGACCCGCGCACCGGCCGCCGCTGGCAACCGTGATCGTCCACGCCAGCGACCTGCTCGCCTGGATCGAGGCGAACCTGCCCGCCCTCGACGCCGACCGCTACCACCCCTGGACCAGCGGCCCCGCCCCGCCCGGCGCGCTTACTGCCCGGATCGAGGTCACCATGACCAGCCCCGGACGCGAGGTTCGGCGCGTGTGTGTGCGGTTGTCCGCCGAACCCCTCGAGCCCACGACGCCGCCGCCCCGACCCACGTGACCGGGTCGGTCCTGGGGCTGTTTCCCGTACTCCCACTCAAGATTCGAGGTAGTCATGGTTCCCACGTCACCGTCGGGCCCGGATCGTGTGGCGGTCCCTGCCCGTCTGTCCGATGCGCGTCGGGCACGTGGCCTGGTCGTCCCCTACATCACGCTGAGCCACCGCGATCCGGCACGACCGGTGTGGGGAATGCTGGTCAATATCGACCGTGATCCATCCCTCGCCGAGCTGGAACCGACGTGAACCTACTGGAAACAATGGTTAGACCATCCGCGATGACCCATACGGCTTTCAACCGCAGAGGAGGCGGAACGATGACTCCCATCGACACGCAGGATCCGAACACGGCTTCACCCTCCCCGGACGGGTTACCCGGACCATGGCCAAGTTGCTACGAAAGTTCCTGGCCTCCCCCGATGAACCAGTCTTTGGGTTCGAGCTGATGCGCCAACGCGGCCTCCCCAGCGACGCTGTGTACCCGACGCTCGCCATCCTGGAGAAGGCTGGTTGGATCGAAGGCCATCTCGAGGCGACAGACTCGGAGGTCGATAGGCGACGCCCGCATCGGTACTACACAATGACACCTACCGGCGCGGTCAAGGGAGCCCGCGCTCTCGAACACTTCACCACCCAGCGTCGGGTTCCATTTTGGAGAAAGCGACCAGCGATCGGCGACGAACAGTGAATTCATTGACTAGCTCTGGCGTTTTTATGCGCTCCATTCTCAGGAGAGCCGTGCCAGATCCTATCGAAGGCGATAGCGGCACCGAAAAAGTCGGCTATATCCTGCTGCGTTTATACTGCCGACGCCTACCCGAAGAGCTACGCGCGCCCTATTATGAGTTGTGGGCTTCCGAACTGGAAGAACACTTTCAGGTAGAGCCACATCTGCTCAATAAGATATTTTGGGCCTTATGGTTTCCGGTAGTTATATTCTCCGCCGGGCTCAGAATCGCGAGAACCTTGAATCCGGAGGCCTTCCCGGCCACCTGGGTGCGGACATCCAATAGAGAAGTACTCGCACAAATTGCATAATCTCGTCGCTCGGTATTGCAACATCGCTAATGCTCCACGATATAGGAACACCATCCTGGATACGGATGGTCGTTCTCAGTGCAGGTGTTATTCCACTCATTGAACACCCTGGCACTATGCTTGAGAGAATAATTCTTCTATTCAAGGCAATAAAGAATCATTTGAGTTTGGGAGAGTAAACAACTACCGAATTCAGGCTGCCTCGGCTACGCACGACGCGCCCTGGCCTGAATCATGCCGGGGTAAGGGTGGATCTGGATGGACGGGGTTCCGGACAGACAGGGCGCGGCGAGGCGGCCGTTGAGCAGTTACCCGTTGATGAAGACGCCGGCGTCACCGCCACCGCCACGCCACGATCGAATAGATCCCCTTGGAGAACAACAGGTCCGGAACGGCGGAGGTGGCATCGGTCATGGCTCGGGACTGTACTAGAAAGGGCCGACAAGCCTTGTTGGACAGCAACAACTTTCCAACACGTTTTACGACACCACGCCAGCAGTCTCATGCTGGCGTGTGACTCGCAGCGGTAGATGGCGGTGTTCTCGCACCATCAGGTGGCGCTGATGAGACCGAACGCACCGTGCGCGTGCGCCCGGCCATCTGATCACACGGGCGAGCGGTATCGGCTGCGATCAAGGGTGCTGCACCGCGATCGCGATCCAGCCGACGCGGATTTGCCCCGGGGAGACTTTCCGAAGCCGCAGCCCCACGTTGTCGCCCGGCCACCCGGTGGGCTCGCCGACTCCCCGCCAGCAGAGAAATTCCACGCGCGCAACGGTTGCGGTGACCGTGCCGTCGTCGCCCGAGATCTCGATGACATCGCCGCCGCCGACCGTACCCTGTTCGGCGCGACCGCCGATGACGATGCACCGGTTGACCACGAAGACGTCCTCGACCGGCATCCGGAAGGGCGCCCTCGGCTCCTCCCTCATGACGAACAAGTCCGAGAATGTATGCGCACAAGAATCCTCTTCTCTGGAAACTCACGGTTCCCGTAGTATCGGCGGAAAATGTAGCGTATATGCTGGTCAAGGCGTAATTTCTGGTACGTGATAGCCCTCCGGTGTACTGCCGAGTGAGGCGCGACCACGGTCGACGCTGGTTGGGTTCGCCCGGAACCTGCAAATCTGCCCCAAAAATTCGGCGAGTTGTACCGGTACCCCGAACTACACCCGAGATGGATCGAAAACGATCGTTCACGAGACACCCTCCGCGACAGAGTGTTTCCGCAGGCGGGGTTTGTAACGCATGCCGTGTACGCGCCAAGGTAAACCTGTCGGGGGTTTCCGATACATTCCCGGCGTGAGAATCGGCTACGGACGCGTATCGACCACCGACCAGAACTCCGACGGGCAACATGACGCGCTCACCGCGGCCGGGTGCGAGCAGATCTTCCTCGACAAGGCCTCGGGCAAGTTGGCTGCGCGCCCGGAGTTGGACAAGGCGCTGCTGGTGGCGACCCGGCCCGGCGACCAACTGGTGGTCACCAAACTCGACCGCCTCGGACGCACTCTCGAGCATCTGATCGACCTTGCCGCCGACCTCGCCGAGCGGAAGGTGGATCTGGTGGTGCTCGATCAAGGCATCGACACCTCGACCGCGGTCGGGCGGATGTTCTTCCAGATCCTCGGTGCGATCGCCGAGTTCGAGCACGCACTGATGTCGGAGCGCACCCGCGACGGTCTGGCTGCCGCCCGTGCCCGTGGGCGCACCGGCGGGCAGAAACCGAAACTCGGACCCCGTCAGGTGACCCTGGCTCGGCAGATGTATGCCGAACTCGACGAGACCGGCCGCCGTCGCTACACCGTGGCCCAGATCGCCGCCGAGTTCGGGGTAACCCGTCCCACCATCTACCGGCACCTCACCGCGGCCGCCGAGAAAACAAGCGCGTGAGCCCGACGTTCGTGGCTGGAATTGAGGTACCGGCGTGCGAATGTGGTGCTGCGATGCCATGCATCGACTCCTGGCACGCCGCGTTGGCGGTTGAGCAATCAGACCCCATGATGTACGCATGGCACGCGCCTTTGGTGTGCGCATTCGTGCTCCAACATCGCTCGCGTCTCTTACCGCGCCACGCCGATGGGCAGTTTCGAATCCTCCAGTTCTATGTCGATCAGGGCATCGAAGCGACGAACCGCCTCGCTCAGCATCAGATCAGCCGCAACAGGCGATCCGCGAGCGGCTACGATATGGCGCCGTTGGCTCCATATACCGCTCTGCCGAAATCCGTCCCCCCAGCAGACTTTCCACTCGGCGTAAACGACCTCAGAGATTCGGCTGGCGGGTTCGTCAGCGACGGTCATCGGGCCTACGGCGACCGGATGTACCGTTTGGCCCAGACCACAATCCGCGCCTGGCTTCGACCACGTGAACAAAGTTGAACACCGCCCAGGCCGCGCACAAACTCGGCCTACAACTCGACCCCGACGACTTCACCGACACCCAAGCCATCGCCGCGGTCGCCCACACCAGCGGCAACTTCCGCCTCCTGCAACGCCTGTTCACCCAGATCCAACGCATCATGAAAATCAACGAACTCCACACCATCACCACCGACGTCGTCGAAACCGCCCGCAGCACCCTCGTCATCGGCACCACATAACGACACGAAAGACCGCCACCCAACGCGAGTGACAACGTTGTCAGGTGCCCCCACACCGACGAACGCAGGCGGATGGGTCCGGCTCCACAGTGGACGCGGGCCCCGGGGGGTTGAGGCTCATCCTTGAGAAAGTCACGCTAAGCAGGCGGGTGCGGTGATTGCTGCGCGGAGGAGCGGTGTGGCTAGGCGAAGGGTTCGGGGTGGCGGCTCGCTTGCGACTCCAGCCACGGAACGACGGCGCGGACGAAGCTGTCGGGGTTGGTCATGGGACGGCCGTTCATACACGCGACGAGGTGGCCGACACCGAGGAGTGCGTCCCAGGTGTGGGCTCGGTGGAACATCTCGGCGGGCACAGCCCGGCGGACGGTGTCCCAGCCGTGCCAGGCCATCGCGGCTACGTCGAGAGCGGGATCGCCGGGCATGGCCAGATCCCAGTCGAGGATGCCGAGCAACTCGCCTTCGGCTGACCAGTGGATGTTGGGACCGCAGAGGTCGCCGTGCACCAAGGCGTCGGGGACCGGTTCCAAGGCCAAGACGGCATCGAGGCGGCGAAGGATCTCGGGCTGCCACCGGCCCGGCAGGCGAGGAACGATGTCGGCGGTGATGATCTCCGCCCAGTGGCGGCCCTCGGGCCGGGTGTCGAGTACGGCCAGCAGGTCACCGTCGAGAGGTACTGAGCGCACAGCCGAGAGCACCTCGGCGATCTGGGCGACGGAACCCGCGCCTTCGGGCAGGGCGGTACCGTCGATCCAGGAGACGGCGACAGCGGCCCGGTCACCGAACATTGTGACCGGAGTCAACGGTTCCGGAACCTGAAACGGCAGCCCCGCCCCGGCCAATCGGCGCAACACCTCCACCCGCCGGGGCATGGCGGCCGCGGCCAAAGGGCGCTTGCTGACCCGGACGGCGGCGCTGCCCGGGATCAGCAGCACGTCGTGGACGTTGCCGTCGGCCGCGGGGATCGCCCGGTCGAGGCGGACACCGGGCAGGAGAGCCGCAGCGATCTCCAGCAAATTGTCCACAAGACCCCTTCCACGGCGGATCGGGCCAGCATCCGAAGACGGACCGATGCGCCGCTACCCCCGAGTGGTGATCCGGTACTACGGCAACGGTAGCGGGCGACTACCACAGCACGAGCACCTGGTCGGCGAGATCGATCGGTTCCAGGCCGGGGGCCTGCGGTCATTGCCGGGAGATGTGATGTTCAGGTGAAAAGTCACGCTTAGCGCGTTGCCACAGATAGCCGCGCACAATGTGCGGCAACTCGGCGGCCGAGCTGGCCTACCCGGCTCCTCGCCTATGGTCGACTCACGAAACTATCTGCAGCCGTTGTCAGTTCAGGCGCTCAGCTGCACTTCCCGAAGGGACGGACGGGCGCTACCGGAACATTTCGCGCCGATGTTCCCCAACCCCCGACTCCACCATGGCCGACGAAATACCCCTCCCAGACTGACCAACCCGATAGCAGCCCTTTTCGGAGGCCAGAATCAGGGGAGAGATCCGACACTGGCGCTCCGAGCTGAAGCTGTGACTTGCAGTGATGGGTGGCGGGATTCTCGCGTTGTCAGGTGGTGGGCGAGTGGTGATCGGTCGAGGGTGGGGTATTTCAGGCCTGGATGTGGTCGTGATGGTCGGCGAAGTCCAGGTAGCGGGGAATGATCTGTTCGGGGTTGGACCACAGTAGGTCGTGTCCGACTCCCGGGTAGATCTCGACCGTGACCGACGGGATGTGTTCACGAGCAGGGGCCGCAGCGCGTTCGACGTCGTTGACAACTGTCTCGGCGCCGAAGAAAACCAGGGTCGGGGCAGTGATGGCAGCCAACTGCTCGGCGGTGAACGGACGGTCCCAGGGCATGCCCGGCCGGAACTTCAGCGTGGCCAACGCCAGGGCGAATTCCTCGTCGTCGAGTTCGAAGCCGGGCATCGCCCACTTGTTGAATTTGCGCATTCGCTCGGGTGTAGGTCGCATCCCGGCCTTCAGTATTTTGAGCAGGAGACCCACCCGCGGTTTGACGAAGGTGCCCGCGCTCGGTTCGAACATGGTCAGACTCGCCAGCCGATCGCTGCGGTGCACAGCGACCGCTCCCGCCAGCCACGCCCCCAGGGAGTTTCCGGCCAGATGGGCACGGTCGACGCCGAGTCCGTCGAGCATCTGCACGATCCACGACGCGATGTCCTCGGTGTCGCGCACGGGAGCGGTCTGTACGCAGTGTCCCGCCCATCCCATGACATCGGGTGTGTAGACGACGCGCTCGCGGGACAGTTCCGCGATGAACCGCCACCACACCTGACCATTTCCCCCGATACCCGGCAGCAGCACGATCGGCGCGCCCGCGCCGTTTCCGGACCGGCGTACTCGTGTTGTCCCGAACGATGTCTCGACGTCGATCTGACTCGAGGGCACCGGCCACTTGGCGGCGACGGCGTCGTAGGCGCGATGGAAGGCTGCTTCGGCTTTCTCGTTGGTGAATCGTCCGATCTTCGGCATGAACATCCCCTTCGTCCTTTTTTGTTGATATGAACATACCATATACATGGTATGGGCGTACCATCCAAGTGGGAGAGCGTTCGACGAAGAGGAAGGTGTAGGTCGCGTGCCACGATTGGTCGACCATGAGGTGCGCCGCCGTCAGATCACCGATGCCGTGCGCCGAGTCATCGTCGACGGCGGACTGGAAGCGGTGACTTTTCAAACAGCGGCCGCCGAGGCAGGGATCTCGATACGGCTGGTGCAGTACTACTTCGGAACCAAGAACGAGTTCCTGCTGGCGACCCACCGTTCGGTCATGCACGACACCGGCGCCCGATTCACGCAACGGTGGACCACGCTGGGCGCGGACGCCACACCCCGCGAAGCGATCCGCGCGGTCCTGACCGAATTGCTACCCATGGACGAGCAAAGACGCGAAGAAGCCATCGTGCTCGGCGCTTTCGGCACCGCGGCGATCACCGGCAGAAGCGTCACCGCGGAAGAGACCTTCGCCGCACCCAACGCCCTCGTCGCGATCCTCACCGATCAACTCCGCCGAGCCCAACGGGCCGACGGATCAGGTCCTCGCGCACCCGAGCGCGACGCCGAACTCGTTCTCATGACCATGGGCGGACTCGCCCAGGCAATGCTCCAGGGGTACAGCACCACACAAGCCGCGCTCGAACTCCTCGACCATCTCCTCGATCACGTGCTGGGCACGCCCACCTCGGGTGTCGACTCGACCCGCTCGGCACCTGCCTGAGCGCCGTCGGGACGCTGTATCGGTAGGCGACCAAGGATCGATTCGATGGCAGACATGTCGTTTTGGGGTAGAACCCAGGCATACACTCGGTAGCCGCCCGAAATCGCATCAGACTGGGGTTGTTTCGCGTTCTCTGACGTTGTCCGGCTGGACCCTGAGCGCCTTCTGGTGACTGCGCCCGATGGGCCGTTTCGAGTTTCGCGGGCTCGGGCCGGAGGGCCTTTGGGGACACGCGGTAAACCCTGTCGGGACCTACTTCGATGGCGGAGTGTCCAACGCCAAAGCCCTGGGCACCTTTCTGGCATGGATGCTGGCACGTCGACTGATCACCGGCATCGAGGTGCCTCGCGAGAAGGACGGTCTGCCGTATCGGTTCCAAGATCAAGACGACCACTCCGCGCAACTACGGCGGTGCTTGACCGACAGCGAAGTCCCGCTGGAAGTCCGTGTCGTCGGCGCTCTGGTCCGGCTCTATGCCATACCGGTGGCCCGCATTGTCGCGCTGACCACAGACCGGTTCAGCCGCGACGAGACTCACTCCTATCTGATGATCGAGCAGAACGCGGTCATCCTTCCACCGTCACTTGCTGCTCTGATCGAGGAACTGATCGCGGCTAGGCAACGCGACGGCCTGAAACGACGCGGTATACGTGCAGGTGCGGGGCCGGGTGTGCCAGCCTTCATGTTCCCCGGCCGACCCCCGAGCCGGCCGCGCAACACGACATCGCTGGGTAAAGAGTTGAGAAGATTCGGACTGCCGACGCTGGCTGCTCGTAACTCGGCGATGATCGCCAACATTGTCGACCTGGAACCGGTCGTGGTCAGCGACCTATTCGGTATCGCTCCGCAGACAGCGCACAAGTGGGCCCAATACGCTCAAACCAGCTGGGCTACATACCTTGCGGCTCGATCCGCTGAAACAGCGTCAGGACACAACGTTCAGCGGTCCAGTCGGATGAGTGTTTGACGTGCTGGCACTGAGGCACGCGGCTTCGAAGCCATCGCGGCCGCCGTCACGAGCACGGCGTCGATAGGGTGTGAGCTCCGATCGACGCACTACAGGTCGTCGATTACGGCGACGAGCTTCGTCGATAGAACTTGTCGCCATCCGCGCTCCATCGCGTTGCGTGCCATCTTGTGCCGCTTGTTGTCGATATCGAACCCGCTGTGCGTGAGCACAAGTCGGGTACCCCGACCCTGGGCATGTACTTCCCAGGCCACAATCCAGCGTGGAGGGAGCGCGAAGCGTAGATCCATCCAGCTCCAGGTCATCGCCTCATGCGGAGAAGCGACAAGCACCACGCAGGCGATCTCCGCCGACGCATCGGAGGACACTGACAGGAGGAAATGAGTGCCGACCTCCGCAGTGAAACCGGTCGATGCCATCAACCACCGCTCGAGTAGGGCAGGTTCGGTCAGGGCCCGCCAAACGATCTCAGGCGGACGTGGGTAGAACCTTCCCAGCTCGATCCGTGAGGGGTCGGGCCGGAGTTCTGTCGTCACTGAATCGCCTCTCGGGACAGCAGACCATTGATATTGCCGCCGAGGCGGCTGACTGGCCCCTGGCGCTTTGGGTATTGTGATCGCATTCGCGCGCGCCGCTTGTTCTGAAAGTCCGGTTGAGGCTCACTCGCGCGGTCCACAACGTCACAGCTGAGTCGGCTGCCTGTCGGGCCCGTGGGTGTCGGCGAACTTGGTCTTGAGTTCGGCTGCCAGCGTTGAGTTTTCGAGTTCCATCCGTTGAACGAAGGCGACTGCGTCGCCCACCACCTTCAGATTGGACATCTCTTCATCCGGGATGCTCACCCCGTACTTGTCCTCAAGCTGTACAGCGATCTCGACCATCGACAACGAGTCGATCTCGAGGTCATCGATGAACGACTTCTCCGCAGTTACCTCCGTCGGGTCGACACCGGTCACCTCCTCGATGACCTCGGCGATACCCGCGACGATTTGTCCTTCGGTGATGGCCATGTGCATCCAATCTCAATGTTGGGAGGGTGCTGTACTTGCGAGACTCCGACGCCTCTGCATGAGACAATATTGTCTCGACATGGGATGCTATCAGCTCATCATGGTTCTCGATAGACTCGCAGCATGACAAGACGGCCCGCGCTACGTGACCACGTGGCGACGATGATCATGGAGCGTGCGGCCGCGGTGTTGGCCGAACGCGGCGACGCTGTGAGCATGACCGAGATTGCGAAAGCGGCCGACGTCGGCCGCGCGACGATCTATCGATACTTCCCGACGCGTGATGCCTTGTTTGCCGCTATGGCTGATGCCGCGCTCGAAGACTTGGGCGCTCGAGTGGAGGAAGCGGGCCTGCACAACGTCCCGGTCGACGAAGCCATCGCGCGAATCACCCGAGCATTCATCGGAAGTGGCCAGTACGCGGCATTGTTGCGGGGGCAACGCGACGAGTGTCTGAGTTCGGCCGAGATCGACCGACGTATCACCGAACCGATCCGATCATTGCTTCAGCGAGGCATCGACAGCGGCATACTCCGAAACGACATGTCCGCGGACGTGATGCTGACGATTTCCGGAGGCCTCCTGCAAGCCGGAATCACTTTGGCAACCAGCCTCGGTGGCGAGCAGGCCAGTGCGACCATCACGACCGTTCTGCTCGACGGCGTCAGTACACGCGCCCGCGGCTAGTAGCGAAGAACTGAGCCTCTTGTCGGCACCCGCCTCGAAATGCCTCCCGGCGCCTGTTCGCCACGACCGGCGAGCTCGACATCAGTAGCCGCACGCCCGGTTTGCGGTTGGCGGTCGTGCGCTGATCGAACTACTCACGGTTTGAAGACCCACGCTCCACCGGGCCGAGGCGCCTTGCAGACCTGTCGGTTCACGTTCGCTGTCATTGTGTACCTTTTTCTGGCAGTGCCGGTAGCGTCGGGCACCGTGACAGGGGTGGTTCTCGACTCAACTCAATCTTGTTCTGCGACCGATGATGCGAGCCCGCCGTTCGCGGTGGGTGCAGTCTCCGCAGTGGCGGCGCTCGCCGGGGTGGTAGCGGCGCTGTCCGCAACGCGGTACGGCTATTACTACGACGAGCTGTACTTCATAGCCGCCGGCAAGCGACCTTCCTTCAGCTACGCAGATCAGGGACCGGTACTGCCGCTACTGGCTTGGTCGATGGACTGGTTGTTTTCAGGATCGTTTGCCGCCCTGCGCATTCCCTCGATCGTCGCGGCATTGGTAGTGGTGATCTTCGGCGCTGCCACCGCGCGTGAGCTAAGTGGCGGGCGCGGTGCGCAGGTGCTCACCGCGACGGCCTGCAGCACATCGTTCTATCTGCTCGGCCAGGCCGGGACGTTATCAACCAACAGCATCGACACCGCGTTGTGGGTGGTGCTCACTTGGCTACTCGTGCGGTGGGTCCGCACCCGTCGCGACGTGCTGCTACTGGTGGCCGGGTTAGTCACTGCGGTGGACATGCAGGTGAAATGGCTCGTTCCGGTGTTCTGGGTCGCGGTGTTCGTCGCGGTTGCCTGGCTGGGGCCCAGGGAGCTGCTGCGCCGACCGGCACTGTGGTGGGGTGCGGGCTTCGTGGTGGTAGCGACGGCGCCAGCGGTCGTTTGGCAGGCTCGCCACGGGTGGCCGCAGCTGGGCATGGGTGCAGTAGTCCGTGGCCAAACCAACGGGTTCTCCGGATCGTTGATGTTCGTGCCGGCGGCGGCCCAGATGTGCGGCATCCTCGGTGGTGTGCTGTTGGTGTACGGCGCGTGGCGGCTGTGCCGGTCACCCCGTCTGCGTCCTTATCGGTTTCTGGGTGTGGCGTTTCTGCTTGTCGTCGCAGTTTTCGCGATCAGCGGTGGCCGTATTGGTTACGGCGTCGGCGCGTATGTGGCGATGATGGCCGCCGGGGCTGTGGAACTGACCGCGTTGGGCAAGCGGTGGCTCGTGTTCGCGGCCGTGCCCACAGTTGTGTTGTCGGTCCTGGCGTTCGTGGTGTTGACCACGCCGTGGCGTCCCGCATCCGAACTCACCCCGGCATCAAATTTCGCAGTTGCGGTCGCGTCACCGGTGTATGGCGAGTTCGGATGGGCGGAGCTGACTTCGGCGACCGTCGATGCCTACCGCGCATTGCCGGTAGACCAACGAAGCGCCGCCGTGATCGTCACCGACCGCTACATTCAGGCCAGCGCGCTGGACCACAGCCGTTCAGGTGCTGGTTTGCCTGCGGTCTTCAGCCCCCATCGTGGCTTCGGGTATTTCGGCACCCCTCCCGACACGGCCGTGACCGTCCTCTGGGTCGGCGGTGATGAATCCAAACTCCGCACCTTGTTCAGCTCGGTCGCACCGGCTGCGAAATCCGATGTTCGAGTGGGTATTCCGGGCATTACCACTGACGTCACGATCTGGGAGTGCAACGGACCGACCCTGCCATGGTCGGCCATGTGGCCGAGTTTGCGACAGCTCTGACATCAGACCGCACGAGGTTGCCTCACAGCGGCGGCCGGATCGACATCATCGCCGTCCTAATGGAACATCGCTGACAGGGAACTGCCGACACCGCACCGCATCCGCCGGAGAACGGGCATCAACCGCACGGGAATAGCGCACGGTTCGAATACCTACGCTCCACCAGACTTCACCGGAGACGGAGTACTGCGACACCCCAGCTTCCGTGGGCTGCGGCACGACCGCTCACCCGCCGAAGTTGTGCTTCCGACGCGGTAACCAAACGCGACACTCGAGCCTCCCGCATCGCCACGCCGAGGCCAGGAAGGTGCAGCACGGCAATCGGTCCGGTCGACTTTGTTGGATAGCCAGGCGGACCGCTACACGAGTCTCCACACCAATTCGCCGACGCTGAACCGTGTGACGCACTGCGATCAGTGCCGGTGATTTACGTCGCCTGGTGGCGCAACGTCTGACCGACAGGCCGGATGCGCGGTGTGGTTCGGTGTGCCTTCGGCTTCGGGGGTCGGAGCGGCCGATGACCGAGTGCGCTGGGGGCTGGGGGCTGGGGGCTGACAGGCAATCCAGCAGCTATTCCTACGAACGACAAATCCAATTTAACCGTTCATCGTTGCCATCTCGCGCAGGTCCGCGGCGTGGCTGTGCAGCACCGTGGGAAGATCCGTGAGGCCGATTGTTTCGGTGCGCTGCTCGACGATTTCGTGGTTCTGCCAGCCGACAGCCCTGTAGCAGACCTGCACGGCGCCTGATCGGCACGCCTGCGCGACAGCGGGATCGAGATGAACGCGTACGACCAGTTCATCGAGAGCAGCGGCGATCTGGATCGGGCTACCGAGATGTCGGGTCTTCCACCATGCCCGAGGTTCCGTGCGCCAGCGCAACTCCACCGTGTAGTGCAGTTCCGGACCAGCGCCCCTACTCGCCAATGTGTCCATCGCTGTCTATTCTTGCCGCCTCCGAGGCGCGATCACATCCCGCCGGATGGTGTGATCGACCACAGTCGCCAGTGAAAGCGGCTCTGCCAGCGCCCAATTCGTCCGCATTTCGCTGGGCGCGGCCCCGGTCCGCGCATACCTTGTTGCCGGAAGACATTCAGCCGTACGACAACTTCAGCGCCAACCCATCCCTGCGCCGACCCCGTGCGCAGCGGTCCGGCACGACGGCCTAGCGGTGCCCCTGAATGTCTGCGCGCGATCCGACCGATCAACAGGACCGCGACGCAGCGCCGCTCCGATCCACAACCCCGCTCACCGACTCGATTCCGAAGGAATCTCCATGAATCAGAGGTCGTTCAGCCATCGACAACACAGCCAGCAACCGCTTGGATACCAAGGAGAAGATCTATTGACGGCACCTGCCCCACAGACGCGCACTCCTGGCGCGATTGTTTCGGAGGGGGATCCACGGATGGACCTCGACATCACCTGCCCGCAGTGCCATCGGCTCGATCTGGTGCAGAGCATCACCGCTCTATGCTCCGATGGCCTGTTTACGAGCTACGGGTCCGGCCTGTATTCCGGGGTCGGTGTCTCGGCCGGTGGACTGGTGCCTGTGGTCGGTACCGCGACCATGCAACGCACACACACCAGCGCTCTTGCTCGCGTGTTCGACCGCGGTCCCGCTCAGGTTCGCACGGGCCGTCTCACCGTTTTCGGTGTGCTGCTGCTGATCCTGCCGTTGATCTCCCTCGGGAGTATCTTCGAGTTTCTGCGCCCGGAAAATCCTCACGACATCGTCACCTTCCTCGGGACGATGGCGGTCCCGTTCACGGTGGGCATTCCAGCGGCTGCCCTGTTGCTGGGTGCCCGAAGTCGCCGCCGCCTCAACGCCCGCATCGCGGCCGGTCGACCCCGCGCGCACGCCGTATGGGCGGCCGGGTTCTACTGCCACCGCTGCGGTCTCGCGTCCTGGCCGTACTCACCCGCCCCGGGTGTGCCCGCCCGGCAACCGGTGAGCCCGCAGCAGTTCCGGTGGTGGGTGTGGGAGGCGGCGGGCTACCACAACCTGTAACCCGACATCACGGGGACGAACACCCCGTGCAGGGGTCAATCAGGCGAGCCTCGATCGAGGGGGCCGGTCCCGAAATCAGCCCCGGTTGCGGGGACTTCTCCGCTTTCTGATTCCGGAGGAGCCTGCCTTCGTTCTCGGCGATCCTGCGAGCTTCCTCGCGATGTCCGAGGGTCGCTGGCGTGTGCCCGTGCCGTGCTGATCAGCTGGCGGACTTGCTTCGCGGAAATCTCGAGCAGGTCGGCGACGTCGTCGTCGCTCTGGCCCTGATCACGGATCAGCGCGGCGACCACGGCCTGCTCGGCACGTAACCGCGTGATCTCCTCGGTGGCGCGATTCTGCACCGCGCTGATCTGACCGCGCAGATCCGCGACCTCACGATCACGAGCGGCCTCGCACGCGTTGATCGCCTGCCAGGCTTGCAAGTAACCCCGCACCGCCGCGGCGATGGTCTGTTCGCGCTGGCGGGCGAGCACGCGGCGCTGACGCACCCGTTCACGCGAGCGTTCCAGACGTTCAGACAGTTCCGGTGATGCAGAATTCCGCGGAGACCGCGAAGGACGACGCGACGACATCGCTGAACCTCACAAACATTCGTTGAGTCAGCCCGCTGATCCGTCCGCCCACCAGGCTACGCCTCTTTCACACCGCCCCGCGTGGGCTCGGTGAGGCCTTCACAGAGCGGCGGCGGGTGGGCGCTACCCGGCGTCGATCTGGTCGGCAGCGTTGAGCAAATGGGCAGCGATCTTGCATGCCTCGCTCCCGGTCAGGTCGGTGGCGAGCCCGTGGGTGATCAACTCCAGACACACCTCGCGGCGATCATCGAAATCGAACGCGCTCACTCGCACCGCGATCGCGACACCGCAGGTGTAGGGGTGCGGGTGGCGCACCACCATGAACGGTCCGCGATGCTCCACGGCCGCGAGACCGAGTTCGTGGCCGACTTCGCTGTGGCCGAGGCACCACGACGGACAAGCCCCGTCAGCGGGCGCCAGCACCAGATCCGCGCCCAGGATGAGGATCCGTGCGGCTCGGCGCGCGTCGGCGGTACTCAACTCGACGCCCACGCCGTGCGGGTCGATCACACCGATCAGGCACTGGCGGTGCCCTTCACGGTCGTGAGCGCTCGACTGGATCCACACCTGGCGGGTCGTGTCGAACTCAAGTTGGTCGTACAGATTGACCGCGACTTCCGGACCGTAGTGCGCACCCCCACCCGGTGGATCACCGGGCAACGCGCCGCGATGGTCGACGCACCACGACGGACAGGAAAACACCACGGCCACAACGACTCCCCACAAGTCACCCGACACTCCGAGCCTGCCGAACCCCAGGCCCACCCGGCCACTGTAACCACGCCCTACGACACCGAGGGCGTAGGCCCACCCGATTCCCATTCCACAACCAGTAGGGAGTTTTGATGACTGCGCCCGACCCGCTGTTCCTTCGAGCCGGATCGGCACCGGATCCCGCGCTCGCCGACATGGTGACGGCGGTGCTTCCCGAGGCTCGTGCCGAGGCGTTACGACGCCGCGCCCAGGTGCAACACGAGGATGAAGAGTCCGGCTACGACGGCCGCGACCTCGAACTCGTACTGCACGCCATCGCTACTGTCGCCGACGAGACCGCGCTGCCCGCAACCGATCTCGCACGGTTGGGTGCGGTGCTCAGCATCCCGGCGGTGTCGCAGTGCCTGCCCGCGACCGCCACCGGCGCGCACGCCCACGAGGCCGAGAAATTGTGGACGCTGTTGACCCGCGTTCTCACCGGCACGCACCGCGCCAACCCCGCAGTCCTACTCTGCTACAGCGCATTCCTACGCGGCGACACCGCCCTCACCCAGACCTCGCTGTCGATCGCACTCGAGGCCGATCCCGGGCACGTGACTGCCCGACTGCTCGAGGCCGTCTACGAGGGTGTTCTCCCACCCACGACTCTGCCCCGGATCGCACGATTGGCCGCCGCGGCCGCCACCGACGTCGGCGTAACCATCGATTAGACCCTCGGACTCTCGGTAAGGAGACTCTCCATGCCCTCGACCAGTGAGGCGCGCCCTGGCAGGCTCGATGCCGGCCCTCAAAGCCCTGATCGATCACCCACGGACTCCGGACTACGAACGTGAAGTCGCGCGGGCCATGCTGGCACGACTACTCGACCAGCAGGACACCCCGACGCGTTCGGACTATATCGATCCCACCTGGTACGGCGCGAAGTACACCGAGGTCCCTCGTTTCTGTGCGACCTCGGTGATCTCCAAGGCGATCCGGGAGGAGATCGAGACCCTACGCAAGGTCGCGGGCAAGATCGGCGATCAGGGCGAGGTGAAGCTCTACGACCCCATCGGCGACGCGCACGCAGGGATCCGCTTCGCTGTCACCACCTCCAGGCACGGGTCAATCACCATCACGATCCGCGACATTCCCGACGAGTGGGGCTGGGTACGCGAAGACCGCCACCACACCGGCCATGTCGCTGACTGGCCGAGCCAGGCCCTGCGCGATGTGGGCCGCGCCCTGCGCGCGCTGGCGAACGCCTACAACCACGACAACAGCGACATCACCACCGACTACTTCGACCAACGCTTCTTCCTCAACATCACCGCCTGCAAGGGCAGCGACCGCTACGGCGTCTCCGTCAGCTGAGACCTCCCACAGCCCTCGCTCACGCACCCGACCACGCGCCGGACAAACCCGAACCGGTTGACCACCAGGCACCTCTAAGCCCACCGACTTCCGCGGTTCAGCACACATCCAATACATGCACTCATTCGCACTATTTTATCTTTCCGTCCTGTGCCTGCCAGGTCGCGAGCACCTAGGAACAGCCCATATCCGGGCCCCGAGGTGCCGCTGCCGCCGATCTCACTGCCGAAGGAGTCCGGAGATGACACCGCCACTGCCCACCGATGACAGCACCGCGCCGCTCCCGGGTCTGCCGGGACGCGTTGTGCGGGTGAGCGATCCGCACTTCGGTCAGGGTGATCCGTTCGTGGAGAACCTGGCCGATTTCCTGTTGTTCCTCGTGCCGCTGATGCTGGCCGCGATGCGGGAATGAATGCCCGAACAGCGCGCACGCAGTGCCGTGGACACCGCGACGATCATCGCCTCTCACGGCGACGACGCCCTCTACGGCGGTCGCCACCAGGGACCGGCCCGCACCGCCATCGCTCGCGCACTCGCCCTGGGCGCCTACTCCCCGGGCGGGATCACCCAGTTCGGAGTGCACGCCTGCCTGCACGACCATCCCGACTGCACCGCCACCCGATAACCGCCGCACCGGGCGACATCGTCCGCGAGGCCCTCGTCCTCCGAATGCCGGTCCTCGGCCGACGCTCGCCACCCATTCATGGCCGCGAACGCGCTGTCCCGCAGCGATTTCCGCCCGCCATCCGCGCTGGGTCGGGCGTTCACCGCTGGTCCCGGCTGTCCTTTCACTTCCGCCGAAAGGGGTTCTGTCATGCCCGAATCCGATCTTGCCGCCGCGTGTGCGGTGTGTGCAACGCGCCGGGCGGGTCCCCGATACCCCGTCGAGCAGCAACAGGTGTGTGGATCCTGCGTTGGCACGGTGGCGGTCTGTGACGGCTGCCACGAGCAGGCGCTGACACTGTCCGACACCGCGGAACAGACCCGGCTGTGCTCGCACTGCACGCCCGGCTGGTGCGACTGTGTCTCGTGTGCGCGGCTCAGCGCGCCGCACGAACGTACCGACTCCGATCACATCGTGTGTTGGAGGTGTGCGGAGGCGTTCTTCGACCGCTGCTTCGCCTGCGGGCGTCACAGCGCCGCGTCCCGCTACGTGTCCGGGGGTTTGCGGGCGTGCACGGTGTGCGCGGCCGGATTCGGCAGTTGTGACCGATGTGGGACGTTGCTGCGCGGATACGGCTCCTGTGACTGGTGCGCCAATCCCGCGCGGGTACGCAATTACAGCTTCAAACCCGATCCCCGCTTCCACGGCACCGGGCCGTTGTTCCTCGGCCTGGAACTCGAGATCGTGGTCCCCGACTACTGCCACGGCGACGCCGTGGAGGTGGCGACCGACCACTTGGACGGTCTCGGATATCTGAAGCGGGACTCCTCGATCCAGCCGGGTGGATTCGAGCTGGTCACACACCCGATGAGCTACCGGTATGCCTTGGCGTCGTTCCCGTGGACGTTGCTGGACGAGCTGGATGACCTCGGCTGCACGACCCATGCCGGAGTCGGGTTGCACGTGCACGCCTCCCGCGCCGGATTCGCCTCCCCCGCGCACATGTTCCGCTGGATGAAATTGTTGTACCGCAACGAATCCCAGCTCACCCGCCTGGCCGGGCGGCGCTCGCGTTACGCCCCGTTCGACCCGACCGCGCGCGCGAAGGTCAAAGACACCGCCAAGAACCACGTCCACGCGCTCGGGCTGGACCGGTATCAGGCGATCAACCCGCATCCGCGCCACACCCTGGAACTGCGGATCTTCTCTTCATCTCTTGAGGCAAGGCGGGTGCAAGCCGCGCTCGCGTTCACCGCAGCCTCGATCCACTACACCCGCGACCTGCGCATCGCCGATATCCGCGCCGGCGCGTGGGAGTGGGACGCCTTCGCCGCCTGGGTCGCCGCACGCCCGGTCTACCAGCCACTGTCCGACCAGCTACGTCACCTGGAGCTCGCATGTGCCTGCTGACCTACTTCCCACCCGGCGTCCAACCCGACCCCACGGCATTGCGGACCGGCGCGACGGTCAACCCGCACGGACACGGCTACGCGCTGATCATCGACGGCCGGATCCGCACCGGCCACAGCATGGAGCCCGACCCGCTGATCGCCGAATTCTTCGCGCTGCGCGCCGAACACCCGGAGGGGGCGGGGTTGTTCCATTCCCGCTACGCCACCCGCGGCGCCCGCTCGCTGGCCAACTGCCACCCTTTCCCATTCGGCCATGATCCGCGAACGGTGTTGGCGCACAACGGGACCCTGCCCAAACGGGTGCATCCACGCGCCTACGATCCGCGTTCGGACACCCGCATCGCCGCCGAGGACTATCTGCCGCACCAGCCGTTCGGGTCGATCGACACCCACCGCGGCGCACGCGGTCTGGCCTCCTGGCTGGGCAGCAGCAAACTGGTGATCCTGACCGTCGACCCCACCTACGCCCGCTGCGCCTACATCCTCAATGAGCAGGCCGGGATCTGGGAAGACGGGATCTGGTACTCCAACACCACCTACCAGCCGTTCTCACGGCGCAGACCGCAACACTTGCCGAGCGTGCGCTGCGACGGCTGCGGGCACGTCGACCTGTACCGATCCGGGCGCCACTGTGACACGTGCGGGTGGTGTTTCGACTGCTGGCAGAGCTTCCCCCACTGCGACTGCCTCACCACCACACCACGCACCACTACCCGCGCGGAAGCGATCGCTTTCCTGACCCGGTCCTCGGGCGGACGCCACCGCACCGCCCCTCTCTCCCCGACCAACGGCTGACACCCACCTCACACATCACCACATCCCGAGGATCCGCCGCTGCCGGTCCTCTGGAGTGCACCCCTTCCCTCGAAGCCCCGCGCACCGCCGACTCCCGGCCCGTGCGCGGGGCTTCGCCGTTTCCGTCGAAAGGTCGTGACCCGCCATGCCCACCGCCACCGTGCCCGAAGAGCAGTGCGAGGAGTGCTCACTGCCCGTGCCCGCCGATCACCTCGTGACCCTGATCGAGGGAGACCGATGGTGCCCGGACTGCGTATCCGACACCTACATCTGCCATGGTTGCGCCTCCCCGACGCGGCACACCAGCCACACCGTCGACGACACCTACCTGTGCTCACGCTGCCTGCTCGGCTGGCAGCGCTGCGAGCGCTGCGACCTGTTCGCCGAAGACCTCGTCTCGGTCGTGAGCGGCCCGCAGGTCTGCTCGGACTGCTCACAGCACTACGACCTGTGCACCGACTGCGGCGACCGCACCGACTTCACCTACACCGTCGACGGCGGCAGCGAGGTCTGCTCGGACTGCCGCAACGACTCCTACCACTACTGCTCCGACTGCGAACTGCTCATCCCTACCTGCGATTCGCGCTGCGAGGACTGCGCGCGCGGCAGCGACGACTACCGCGTGCACGACTACTACTACCGCCCGAACCCGGTCTTCCACGGCGACGGTCCGCTGTTCCTCGGCATGGAACTCGAACTCATCACCCCCAACTCGACCTTCACCGACGCCGTCGACCTCTCGATCGAGCACCTCGGTGGCCTGGGCTATCTGAAGGAGGACGGCTCGATCCGCCCGAACGGATTCGAGATGGTCACCCACCCGATGTCGTGGGACTACGCCCGCACCGACTTCCCGTGGCGGCTGTTGAACAAACTACGGCTGCTGGGCTGCCGCACCAACTCCTCGGTCGGCATCCACGTCCATGTCTCCCGCGCCGGATTCACCTCTTCCGCCCACATCTACCGGTGGCTGAAGTTCGTGTACCGCAACGAATCCCAGGTCTGCACCCTGGCGCGCCGCCGCGGCTCGGAGTGGGCGGAGTTCTCCCCCCAGGCGCGTGAGGCCGCGGCCGAGTTCGCGAAGGGCTCCACGGCCGGGTTCGGTCGCTACCAGGCGATCAACGTCTACCCCGAGCACACCTTCGAACTGCGGATCTTCGCCTCCTCGCTGGCTCCGCGCCAGGTCAAGGCGGCCCTCGGATTCGCCGCCGCCTCGGTCGAATACACCCGCACCCTCACTGCGGCCGAGGTCGCGCGCCGCCGCGGCTGGGAATGGTCGGCGTTCTGCGCCTGGCTGGGCGCGCGGCCCGAGTACAGCGATCTGCTCACCGAACTCCAGGAGCTGGCATGTGCATGCTGACCTTTTTCAAACCCGACACCACCCCCGATATGAACGCCCTGCGCAACGGCGCGGAATGTAACCCGCACGGACACGGCTACGCCCTGCTCACCGACAACGACACGATCACCGTCGGCCATAGTCTCGACGCCGAGACCGCGATCGGTGAATTCGCCGCCCTGCGTGTGCAATACCCGCACGGGCCCGCGCTGTTCCACTCCCGCTACGCCACCCACGGGCTACGCAGCCTCGATAACTGCCACCCGTTCCGTCTCGGTGGTGACGAGCGGACGGTGCTGGCACACAACGGTGTCCTGCCCTCCAACGTGCACCCGGCAGAGGGCGATCAGCGTTCCGATACCCGGATCGCGGCCGAGGACTTCCTACCCGCCGCGCCGTTCGGTTCGCTGGATTCCTGGACCGGCCGCGAGGGCCTCGAAAGATGGTTGGGCACCGACAAACTCGTACTGCTCACCGTCGATCCCGCCTACACCCACCGCGCCTACATCTTCAACGAGGCGCGCGGGCACTGGGAAACCGAAGCCGGGATCTGGTATTCGAATCGTGACTATCTCGACTACCGGTGGGGCTACGCCGCCGGCTGGGATTTCAGCTTCTGCGAGTTCTGCGGGGCGAACGACGACGACGGCGTCGGCCCGCACTGCGGGTTCTGTGGATTCTGCGCCGAATGCAAGAACCAGTTCCCGCACTGCGACTGCCCCGACCTCGACGGCCACGACCGCTACGCCGACCTGATCGACCTCGAATACGCCTGAGCCCCAGAGGGACCGGTTCCCCACCGAACCGGCCCCTCTGCTCACGCGTGGAACGGAGCACCGGCCATGCCCGACACTCTCAAACCATTACGTCTGCTGCTGGGCCTGCGTGGGCTGCTCTCCCGACAGATCACCACGGTCACCTCCACCGTCGGCACCAGTGCCGCGCTCGGTGATCCGGTGATCGGTCTGGTCACCGTCGAGTTGCACCGGCTGCGCCGCAGCGCGGGGCTGGCCACGATCACCACCCGCGGCGGACATCGCCACGACCGGGTCCGCGTCGCCGCGGTCGGCTGCCACCACACCGTCCTGCTGCGGCCCGGCGGCCGGATCCTGCTGCCGCTGCGCTTCATCGAAGCCCTCGCACCCCACACCCCCACGAGAGACGGAGTCCAACCGCGATGACCAACCTCGTCCCCAACCGCGGCTCCACCGCAGTGGTCACCGCGCGGGAGTCCACCGATGTCGACTGATCGCTACACCGCCCGGCTACGAGCCGACCCACGGTATGTGCCCTACCTACCCGAGATCGAGGCCGCCACCTCGGTCCTGGTCGTGGGTTATCACGCCGCCTTCGCGACCACGCCACGGCCCGGAACCCCGATCGCCGCGTTCGACGGCATCCCCGCCCACCACCCCGGGCTGGCGATGGCATTGATCCGCGTCGAGAACGCCGGGGCCTCAGCCAGAACCGATCCCGACGGCAACCCCAGGTGGGAGACCGATCCTTTCGGGATCGGCCTGCCCGAATTCGGGTGGCACCTGATCCCCGCCGAACACACCGGATCCCGGTGGGCCATCGCGGCGGGCTGGTGGGCTGCCGGTGGCCGCCAAGCCGTGCTCGCGCGCACGCTGACCACCCTGGTCCCCGGCACACCGACGGTCGTGGCCGTGCACGACCACGACCCGCACACCGGCCGCCGCTGGCAACCGTGATCGTCCACGCCACCGACCTGCTCGCCTGGATCGAGACGAACCTGCCCGACCTCGACACCGACCGCTACCACCCCTGGACCAGCGGCCCCACCCCGCCCGGCGCGCCCACCGCCCGGATCGAGGTCACCATCACCAGCCTCGGACACGAAGTTCGGCGGGTGTGCGTGCGGTTGTCCGCCGAACCCATCGAGCCCACGACGCCGTCGCCCCGGCCCCGGTGACCAGGACGGTCCTGGGGCTGTTTCCCGTACTCCCACTGAAGATTCGAGGTAGTCATGGTTCCCACGTCACCGTCGGGCCCGGATCGTGTGGCGGTCCCTGCCCGTCTGTCCGACGCGCGTCGGGCGCGTGGCCTAGTCGTCCCCTACATCACGCTGAGCCACCGCGATCCGGCACGACCGGTGTGGGGAATGCTGGATCCGGCCCGCGCACACCGGGCGCTGTGGGGTAAGCGGTGTCAGATCTGCGGTGAACCACTTACCGACCGGGTGGTGGTGTTCATCCGCTCGATCGACTACCTGCGTGGACTGGCGATCGAGCCCGGCAGCCACCCCGAATGCGGGCACTATTCCCGCCGTGCGTGCCCGATGCTGGCCGGGCAACAGCACCACTACCACGCCAACCCCGCGGTGCGGTTCGCCCGCTGCGACGATCCGGTCTGCGAATGCCGGTACTGGCAGCCGCGCGAGGCCGACCCGCGCGAACCCGCCCGCGACGGCCGACCCGCCGAAGCCTGGTACGAAGCATGGCTCGACCTCGCCGACTACCAAGTGATCGAAGACCCCGGCAACCAGACCACCGCACCCGCCGTCGGCATCGCACTGTCCAGGATCCGGTTCCTGCGGCTGCGCAAGATCCGCGACACCGCCGTCCCCGAGACCGACCGCCGTCGCGAGGCGCTCGATCAACTCATCGCCGCCAAAACACTGCTCGGCTTCTGACCACACCCCATTCCACGAGACGCGGAAGGAGTTCACCGCGTATGGATTTCGACGACCTCACCGCGCGGATCGCTACGGCGCTCGCGCCCGGGTGGCGCGTGCAGCGTCGCTCGACCGCTCTACGTCATGCCGTGCTGGCCGGTCCCGAAGACCAGTCACTGATCCTCGAACACGGCGACGATTCCCACCGCCGCAGCCGCCACGGACGCCTACTCATCGAAGGCGGCTACAGCCCGTTCGGCGCGTACCGGCACTCCGGGGACCCCGACCATCGCATCACCGTCGCGGCTCACCGGACACCCGAAGCGATCGCCGCCGACATCACCAGCCGCCTACTGCCCGACTACCGACAGACTCTCGCCGACTACCGGACCCGCGCCCACCACGACGCTGCCGCACTGACCCAGCGCGACGCGCTCGCCGATCAACTCGCGACGCTGCTGGCACCGGTCCGGCGTCCACAGCCCGACCACCTCGAATACGGCAGCACCGACGACCCGGTCTCCGGACGGATCCGTCTGCTCCACCATGGTGACGCCGAGGTCGAACTCCGGTTGAGTCGAGACCGCGTGGTCGAACTCGTCCGGCTTCTGGCCTCCCAACGCAAGAACACGAGGTCCTCGTGACCACCGCCCACCCCTCCACCGGTCACCTCGCCGATGCGCAGAAGCGGTGGCCCGCGGCGTTGGCGTGCGCGGCGCGCGGGTTTCGGGTGTTCCCACTGCACCCGGGCGCCAAGACACCCGCGATCGAGAACTGGAACGCCGCCGCGACCCTCGACGAGCGGCGTATCCGCTGGTGGTGGCACCGCTGGCCGGACGGCAACATCGGCATCGCCTGCGGGCCCAGTTCGTTGCACGTGCTCGATCTCGACACCGGCCACGACCAGCCACCACCCGCGCCGTGGACCGGAGCGCGCGACGGACGAGACGTGCTCGCGGACGTAGCCGACCAGGCCGGGCAGCCGCTTCCTGTGCCGACGTTCACCGTGGCTACCCCCTCTGGTGGCCTGCATCTGTATTACCGGGCTCCGCGAGAACCCTTGTTACGCAACACTGTGGCTCGTCTAGGCTGGCGGGTCGATAGCCGTGGCGAGGGCGGATACGTCGTCGCCCCCGGATCTGTCCTTCCCACCGGCCGGTACCGGGTCCTCGACGATCGCGCTCCCATACCGCTGCCGCAGTGGCTGATCCCCCTTCTCAGCCCACCACCACCACCGGCGCTCCCGGTATCGGCCGCGCAGATCACCCATCCCGACGCCTACGTCGCCGCCGCCCTGCGCAACCAAGCCGACCGGATCTCGCACGCGCGCACCGGGACCCGGCATCGGGCGGTGCTGCTGGCCGCCAACAGCCTGGGGCGGCTCGTCGGGGCGGGGGTGCTCGACCGCGACCACGCCTACACGGTTCTGTTCGACGCCGCCGCACGTCATGTCGGCGTCGACGGATTCACCGAGATCGAAGCCGCCCGCACCATCGACGACGGCCTCACCTACGCCGCGCACCGCACGGCGACCCGCCCACACCGGCACTGACACACCCCACCGCGTCGCCCCGGTACCGCCTTTCACACCGACGGTGTGCCGCGTTCCCGGCCCGCCAATCGGCGCGCGCTATTTCAGATGAGGAGTTGATTTCCGTGATGTCATCGATCGATTTGTGGTTTCCGTTGGATCAGGTGTGGCCGATCGCCGAGCACGCGATGGCCGCACCGGAGCATTCCTGGTCTCCCTACGACACCGAGAATCCGGCGGTTCCGGCGTTGATCTGGGCCAAGGACGAGGGCACCTACCTGCTCAGCAACAAATAGGCGGAATTGCATTCAACGCAACAATTGGTCACATGCGGACACCAGGATATCACCTGGTCAGTGCGGTGATCTTGTGAGGGTGTCTGCGATGTCCGGACTCTCCCAACTGCGCCTGGACACGCGGCACATCAATGTTGCATCGGTTACAACGCTCGTGTGACCTTGCAGCCACCTGGTTCGGCGCGGTTGGTACTGGTCGGGAACGTGGTCCACCTGGACCCGGCTCCGGCGGTGTTCGAGGCGATGTTGGAAGGCTGGCGCCGCCAGCAGTCGGCCCGATACCTGAAGGGTGCGACGATCGGGCCTCGCTTGCGTCTGATCCGGCGGATGGCCCTGTTCACCGGCTTGTATCCCTGGCAGTGGACACCGGTCGAGGGCGAGGCGTTCATCGATCAGCTGCGCAACGGCGACTGTCCGCGCGCGGTGTCGACGGCGCGGGGTTACGAAGTGACGATCGGCCTGTTCCTGGAATTCCTGCTCGATGCCCGCTACGGCTGGGCTCAGGTGTGTGAGCAGCGCTTCGGTGAGGTGCCCGCGCAGGTCTTCCACGAGGGCAACTCGATCCTTCACCGGGTCGACTACGAGGGAGATCCGCGGCGTCGACCGTTGACCTACGACGAGGTCCAAGCTCTGTTCGACGCAGCCGACGCCAGGCCGGGCCGGATCGTCGAACGCGGCGTGAAAGGTGCGCTCGGCGCGGCCCGCGACGCCGCGGTGCTGAAAACGGTCTACGCCTACGGCCTGCGCCGCACCGAGACATCGAAACTGGACTTGGTCGATCTGCGCCGAAACCCGAAAGCACCACAGTTCAACGGATTCGGATCGGTCATGGTCCGATACGGCAAGTCCTCGAAAGGGTCGCCGCCGAAGCGGCGCACCGTGCTGCTGGTGCCCGAAATGGACTGGATCGTCGATGTTCTCGACTATTGGCTGACCGATCTGCGGCCACGGTTCTGCCCGGGTCGGCATCCGGCACTCTGGATCACCGAACGCATCGGCCGACTTTCGCCGAGATCGATCAACGAGGCGTTCGTCGCGGCCAAACGCGCCGCGGGCCTCGAGGAGCACCTCGACGTCCACTGTCTACGACATTCGGCCGTCACGCACTGGACCGAATTCGGTTATCCCCCGAGGTTTGTCCAGGAGCAAGTCGGTCATGCGCATGCTGCCACGACTGCGATTTACACCGGCGTGTCCGACGAGTTCCGCAACCGGCTGCTACTCGCTTCGCTCAAAGGGCGTCTGGGCGCCGCTTGGGATGTGAGGGCATGAACAAGAAGATGGGCTACCGCTGGCGGCTGCGGGATTTGATGGCCGATCAGCAGATGTTCCAGACCTCGAATCTGGTCCCGTTGCTGGCCGAACGCGGCATCGTCTTGTCGCGCGAGCAGGTCTATCGCCTGGTCACCACCGCGCCGCAGCGGCTGAGTATGGACGTCCTGGTCGCGCTCTGCGACATTCTCGCCTGCACTCCCAACGACCTCATCCAGCCCGAGCCCGTCAATCAGCAGATCCGCAAAACCGCTGGCGCGCAGGCAGAACCGACTCCGATCGCTTCCCGCCGCAGCGTGATTCGCAAGCCGGGCAAGCAGTGACCCGCCCGGGAGCCCTCGCCGCCGCGCGGGAGCGGCTGATCGGCATTCTCCACGAGACCATCGGCCCCCAACTGACCACGGAGGCCGCCCAGACCATGCTCGAACAGGCCAAAGCCTGGAGCCCTGGCGGCGCGCGCACGCTGGATCGTCATATCGCCGAGCATCCGGACGCGTTCCTGACACCCTCGCCGCACTGCCCGACATCGTTGCCACGGCTGCTGAGAGCGCTCACGGCTTCCGGATTCGGCGACAAGGTCGTGCTGCTGGGCTGCGCCCGCTGCGGACGAACCGACGTCGTCCTGAACAGCCTCACTCCGGACGGACGATGCTGCCCCCGCTGCGCTGTCCGGTTGCGCCCCTGCGCGCGTTGTCATTCCGACGGCGAGATCGTCGCTCGCCGTCGCGAGGGGCCGATCTGTCGACGCTGCTACACCAAGGACCCGGAGTTCATCACCGAATGCGCAGGCTGCGGTCGCATCCGGATACCGGCCAAACGGCTCGACAACGGCGACGCGCTCTGCCAGACCTGCATCCCCAAGCAATTACAACCGTGTTCGCACTGCGGCCGGACCCGGCCCGTTCACGCCCACACCCTCAAGGGACCAACCTGCCGCAGCTGCCACACCACCCCGCCGAGGCTCTGCGGCGTCTGCGGACAGATCCGTCCGATCGGCGCCCGCGCCGACGGCAACGGGCGCCCGGACATCTGCCGCCGTTGCTATCGCCACCTGGGCGATTGTGTTGTCTGTGGTCGGCACCGTCATGGCAGCAATGTCGGAGGCGGGCAATTCCAGTGCAGTTCATGCAGCCCCAGACCGGTCCGAGCCTGCGCTCTCTGCGGAGCAACCGCAATCACCAACACGACATGGCCATTGGGGCCGGTCTGTCGTCGTTGCTACTACCAGCGGCGGGCCAATCCCGCGCCCTGCCGCGCCTGCGGACACACCAGAGTGCTGGTCGGGCCTGGCGATATCTGCGCCGTCTGCGCTGGAACCGACCTGGATCTCACCTGCAGGACCTGCGGCAAAGAGGGCCACAACTTCTTCGACGGCCGCTGCGAGGGATGCGTCGCGACCCAGCGAATCCACGATCTTCTCTCCGACAAGGACGGAACACTCCTTCCAGCCCTGCAACCACTCGCGCAAGCCCTCACCACCGCACATCCGAGCACAGTGCTCACCTGGCTCCAACGCAGCGCCTCCTCTCTGCTGCTGGCAGGACTGGTCGTCGACCGGGTCGAAATCTCCCATGCAGTGCTCGACAGACTTCCCCAGGACGCCAGCACTCGACGAGTCCGTGACCTGCTGGTCACCACCGCAATCCTGCAGCCCCGCAACGAGAATCTTGCCCAGCTGCAGCTCTGGGTCGAACGCACCACACCGACCCTGCCGCCCCAGCACCAGCCGGTCATCCGAGCTTTCGCCGAATGGTATGTCCTGCGCCGCGCCCGCCAGCGAGCCGACCGCAGACCCTATCGAGAAGCCGCTGCCGCCCAAGCCCGCTACCGAATTCGCACCGCCGCCCTGTTCCTTCAATGGCTCGACACCACCGACACCCCACTGGCCGACCTCACCCAGCACCACATCGACACCTGGTTCGACGCCAACCCCGGCAAATGCGGAGTAATCGTCGTGTTTCTCGACTGGCTTCGCCGACGCCACCTCATCGGCGACATAGACATCCCACGACGAAAAGACAGTCTGCCCAGACAATTCCACGATCAGCACGAGCAGGAGAGTCAGCTGCGCCGCTGTCTCACCGATGACTCCATTCCTTTACCGGTACGAGTCGCTGGCGCGTTGATCAGGCTCTACGCCCTGTCCCTGGTCCGCATCGTCGAAATCACCGCCGACCAACTCCACCGCGACGACACCCACAGCTATCTCCATATCGATCAACACCCAGTCATCCTGCCGCCAACACTTTCTCGGCTGTTCGATCAGCTGATCACCCAGGGCGGATTGACTTCCATGGTCCGGCACGTCACTCGAGACCAACCCACCTACCTGTTCCGCGGCCGGCCTGGCGGCCGTCCACGGAACAGCGCGGGCCTCGCCGTCCTGTTGAAGGAACACGGGCTTCCAAGCATCGCCGCAAGGAACACAGCGATGATGGCCAACATCACCGATCTCGACGCAGCAGTGGTCAGCGACCTGTTCGGAATTCACCCCGCGACCGCGCACCGATGGGCTCGATTCGCCAAAACAAGCTGGGCCGACTACCTCTCCCACGCACCCTGAAACCCCGGCCTACCAACAGGAATACCGCAACACTCGAATATCACTCTCCACCGGTTGGCCGCCCCCGCCAACTCGACCCACACCGGCCCGGCCACTCGATCACCTGCCACGCCGTGGGCTGGACCGACTCCCACACCGGCCTGGGCACCACCGCGGTCGGCGGTGACGACTTCGCCGAATACATCACCCTGACCGACCCCGACGAAACGACCCCACCGTTGATCGACCTGATCCGCGAATTCGCACCACACCACGGATGGCTCATCCTCCTCGTCGAGGAAAGCAAATACTCCATCGCCATTCAACGCCCCGGACCGACCGGTCCACACTCCTGACCCCTGCCGAAGACGCCCGAATCCGGCCTCTTCCACCGACGGTCACTTCCCGGTCGGTGATCGGTGACCGCTCTCCCTCATCGCGCACCACCCGCCGGGTGGTGTCTTCTTCCCGACTCACACCACGGAGGATCCGTCATGTCCAATCCTGTGACCGTGCAGGTCGTGACCCGCACCGAGTACGAGCAGCTGCTCGAGCGCGGGTATGCCGGTGCGCTCTCCGCGCTGACCGAGGACCGGGTCAGCGCGGACTGGCGGGATCGGTTCCCGGACTGGCGCGCCCGCAACTGGGTCTACACCGACACTGCCGGTGACGGGGTACTGCGCCTGGCCCCGCTCAACGTGACCCGCCAGCGCCGCGCCGCCGCCTGAGACCCGCACCCACCCAACCCATCCGGATATCGACGCCCACCCTTGCCCTCGGCGCGTTCACGCCCTCGGGTGGGCGTCGACTCACTTTCCGAGGAGTTCACCGATGAGTACCGCTTCCCTGTCCCTCGTCGCCGACACCATCGAGACATCCGACCAGCCCGACACCGACCAGACCACCACCACCGACACCGACCCCATCGGGGAGAACGCGGACGTGGAGTTGGTGGCGCCGCCGGAAGCGGTGGCGGAGTACAAGAATCCGCACGAGCTGATCATCGATGAGAACGTGCGGATGAGTTTCGATCTGGACGACTACCCCGAGCAGGAAGCCTCGATCCGCGTGCGGGGAGTGCGGGCACCGGCGCTGGCGCAGCGCGGAGCGGACGGAAAGATCCGTGTCTACGACGGGCAGCTGCGGGTCCTGTTGGCCCGCAGAGTCGGACTCGAGTCGGTGCCGGTGTGGATCACTCCCGCCGATCCCGATGTCGAAGACAACGAACAGCGTATCGAGCGCCTGCTGGATCAGATCACCCTCAACGACCGACGCATCCCACTACCCGAGGTCGACCGCGCCCGCGGGATCGCAATGATGCTCGAACTCGGCGCGACCCCGACCCGGATCGCGCAAGGGCTGGCACGCAAACGTGGCGAGGTCACCAAGACCGGTGCGATCGGCGCGTCCCAGACCGCGACCCGACTGCTGGCCGAGCAGCAGTTCGATCTCGACCAACTCGCGGTCATCGCCAACTACGACACCCGCGGCGACACCGACGCCGTGACACGTCTCGAAAACGCCGGACGCTGGAACTTCGCCTACACCCGCCGCCTGATTGACAACGAACGCACCACCACCAAGGATCGGCTCGAGACCGGGCTCGCCTACGCGGTCTACGGATTCGGCATCCTCACCAACGAACCCAACCCCGACACCGGATACCTGCCGATCGACCGGCTGGTCACCGAGGCGGGCGAGCCGGTCACCGTCGAGCACCTCTACACCGACCCGACCCTCTGGGTGGTATGGCTGGCCGTCGAACGCGGCCGACTGCTCATCGACACCGAAACCGGTGCCCACGTCGCGATCGAGGACGTGGACTGGAACACGCGCGGCAATCCCGCCGCCCAACCTGGCGAGGGGTTGCGCCACGTCGACACCGTCACCCGCGCCGACGAGTGGACACCGACCTACTACCTGCCCGAGAAAGCTTTGCCCGGTAGCGGATTCACCCTCGTCGCAACCGAGCCCGATCCGGAGGCCGAAGCCTCTGCCGTGGCTGCCCGGGAGCAGGCACGGTTGGATCGGCGGCGGGTACGCGTGCTCAACGAACGCGGCGAGGCGGCCAACGAACGTCGCCACGAGTTCCTGCCACGTTTACTCGCCGGAGCCACACTGCCGCGTGACACCGCGGCCTTCGTCGCCGAAACCCTCGCTCACCGACTCGGCGTCGACGAACGAGCACAAGTGAGCGCGCTGCTGGGTATCGAGGCCAGCAGCGAGGCACTCGTGGTCGCGATCAGGGCGGCGTCGCCGAATCGGGCGTGGAAGATCGTGCTCGCCATGCAGGTCGCCATCGCCGAACTGAAGATCGGCAAGAGCCTGTGGCGCGACGGGGGCGAGTCCACCGGGCGGTATCTGCGGTTTCTGTCCGAGGCCGCCACCGAACTCACCATACGCACCGGCGACACCGACTTCGCTCTGGTCGAGGTCGAACAAGCCGCCGCCGGACTCATCGACTACCGCGACATCAATATCGAGTCCTGAACCCACACAACCACCGACCGGCCCGCCACCGATCCTCGTGGCGGGCCGGTACGCGTTGTGTCCCAACCGAACAGAAAAGGAAACACCCTTATGGCCGGAGACACGAGCATCACCGTGACAGGAAATCTGACCGCCTCGCCAGAGCTGAGGTTCACACCCTCGGGCGTCGCTGTCGCCAATTTCACCGTCGCCTCGACCCCCCGGTATTTCGACCGCACCAGCAATGACTGGAAAGACGGCGATGCACTGTTCCTGCGCTGCAATGTCTGGCGCGAGGCCGCCGAGAACGTGGCTGAGAGCCTGACCAGGGGCTCACGGGTGATAGTCAGTGGGCGTCTGAAGCAGCGCAACTGGACAACCGACGACGGCCACAACCGCAGCACCATAGAACTCGAGATCGACGAGGTCGGCCCGTCGCTGCGTTACGCCACCGCCACGATCAACCGCGTCCCCCGCAACCCCGACCCGGGCGACAACAACAACCGTCGCTCGGCCGGACGGCCCGCCACGCAGGAGCGCTCCGGCGATCTCGTCGGCGCGAGTGTCGGTACCGGTTCCGGCTCCGAGGATCCGTGGGCGTTCACCGGATCGGATTCCTTCGGCGGGCCCGGCGAGTCGCCGTCCTTCTAACACAGCGCACCGACCTTGTGATGCCCGGCGCGGCCGATTCTGTGCTGCCGCCGGGCATCGTCGCGCCCCCGGACCTGTCAACGACACCGCTCGACCGCCAGCCTCACTGCCATCTCGAGGAGGAACCGCTATGCCCAGCACCACGATCCCAACCACCCACTCCCAGGATTTCAGCGCCGTGCCCGGATACCGCCCCGACGAACCGAATCCCGTCTACGCCGCGCTCGCCGGAGCGGTCATGGTCCCTATCGCCGACGAACTCGCCGCCTGGGCACGCCCGATACCCGAGTTCGGACACGATCTGCGACTGGTCGCAGCACCCAGTCCGGCCACCGACGCCGTGCGCACCGATCCGGACGCCGTCGCGGCCCGACGCGCCCGCCACACCCCGCGCGCGACCCCTGTGGCGTTGCGTCATCGGGTCCGTGACGCCCACACCGCGGCGAACCGCCGCAGGGCCGAGGCCGACCTCGACGCCTACTTCGCCGACCGCGAACCGTTAGCGGCCTGAGAAGAGGCCGGGTCGAGAAGGAGTCGGGTCGGGGTGTCCGGGGTGTTCGTCTGCCCGGGTGCCCCGCCTTCCTGAAGGGCTACCAGGGCGGTGCCCGCCACGCCTGCGGGCCCGCGCCCGGACCGCCCACGAATTTCCCCAGCGCGACGACCACATGCATGACCGGGTTCGGGGGTGTGCGCGGAAATTCGTGCTCGCCCGCAAGGGGCGCGTTCCCTCCGCCGTGTCGGTCCCCACCCTGGTCGGGCGCCCTTCAGGCGGGTCACCCGACCAGCCGCCCACCCCTCGTGTCGCGAAAAGCACACGCCAGCACCGGGGTCGGTTACCTGTTTCTCGCGCGAACGGAGAACCCCTTCCATGACACTGCGATTCCCCACCCTGTTCCAGACCGCGCTGTTCTGCCTGCACGGCCTCCACACCACCCACCCAGCCCTGGCCCGGCAGAAGTTCCCCGACATCCTGCCCCTGGCCTCCGAGGCCGAACGCGCGGTCCTCGACCAGATCGCCGACGCCTTCACCCAACACCCCTTCCAGACCGCGCACAAACGCATCGACGCCCTCTGGCGCAGTGTCGACGAGGATCTGAAGGACCTGGTCAACGCCGCCGCGTCCCTGTCCGACCCCGGCCTCTACCAACCCACCACACCCGAGTTCGTCGAGGTGTCGCTGGCGGCCGCAGAACTGCCACCCATGCCGATGCGGATGCGCTACCGCCCAGCCGTCACCACCCGACGACCCTCGCGAGCCATCGACGCCGCCCGCCACCACCCCGACGCCATCGCCGCACGCACCCAGACCCGGGCCCTGCGAAGCCGTCCGATTCCGGGCGATCACCGCGCGCCCATGCTCGCCTGCCTGATCGAGCGTGAACGCCGAGTCGACGAATACACAGACACGAACCTGTTCCGGGACGCCACCTCCATGCCCGACCCCGACGACAGCACCCTCGAACCCGAAACACCGCAGCGCCACCGACAACGGCCGACCGCGAACGAACCGGCCACCGCGAACGATCAGCCGGTCGAAAAGGAGGGCACGGTCGAGGACGAACAGCGGGCGCGGGAGTTGAAGCAGCGGCGGCGGCCCCGCGATCACGAAGAATCCACCACCGGGTGGGACCGCGAATACCTCAACTACGTCCTCGGCCAGCACGAGCACCTGCGCCGCGACACCGACCAGACCCTCGACCAAGCCACCACCGACTACCTCGCCGACCACGACACCGACGCCGAGTCCGCGCCGCAGGGTCGCCGCGCTCGACAGGGTGCGCGACGACGCGGGGACCGTGTCGCGTGGGGGGAGGCCGAGCATTTCGCCCGCCAGCGCACCGGACTGCGGGTGCGTGACGACGCCCGCCCCGAGATCCCGACCCAGGGCAACGGTCTGGACTACGACGCCGCCGCGATGGTGCCGGTCATGGGATGGCGGTGCGTGTCCTGCTTCATCGAACGCGCCATGACCGACCAACGCCCCCTCCACTCCCGTGGTGGACGGTTGGTCTCCGATGACGGACTGTGCGACAGCTGCCGCGCCGACGACCGTCCTGGGATCGCGCCGCTGCCCGAAAAGTTCACCCTCGAACAATTCGCGGTATCCCGCTGCGACTACCTCACCACCAACTACCCCACCGCAGCGCACGCGCTGATCATCGAAGTCTGGAACCGAGCCTCACCACACCCGATCTGCCGACACCTCACCCGCTACCTCGCCACCCACCCCGAACTGACACCCAACCCGAACCGCCCGTTCGAACTCACCACCGAGCCCGACGCCGACCGGACACACTCGCGACGCTCCACACCGACCAAGACCCGAAAGAACCGGGTGCGACTCGGAGCCGGTCAACGCCACGGCCGCTGCGAAGGATGCCTGAACCACACCGTCGTACACGCCGACAACTACTGCACCGGCTGCCGCATCGAGCTCGCAACGGTCATTCCCGCCCGCCGCACCCACGCGGCCTGACTACTCCACCCCCGATCGCCGGTCCGCCGCGGTGTCCATTCCCGCGGCGGACCGGACCACCAACCCCAGGACCGGACCACCGTCACCAACCGCCTACTCGGCAACTCCCGGCGATACCCTCACCTCACCCCTGCCCACAACGAACACTCCCCACTCGCTTCGCTCTCATCCACCCATCTACCCCTTACTCCACCTTCCACTGTCCGTTCCGAGTTTTGTTGGTGTGCGAGTTGCTCGTGAGCTGCGGTTCGCCATCTTGGTCTGGACGATGTTTGATGGTGGTGTCCAGGTCTAGTTGGCGGATTGTGGCTGCCTGAACCGCTTGTCAGTTCGTTGGCTGTTCCAAATCGCGCCGCGGAACTCCTGCATGTCGGGTGACCATTCTCGGATGATCACGGGGCGAAGTGTGACGTGGTGCAGGACGGCGTCACCCATCCCGCGGCGGTCTTTCAGCGCGAACCATGCCGCGGATCGGATGGTCCGTTCTGCGCTGGGTAGTTTCATTCGTCCGACCTGGCTGGGTTTGCGGTTTCCTCGTGCGGTGGCGAAGGTGTTCGGCGGCGTGGTCGGTGGTCGCCAGCAGTCGGTCGCGATCCAGTGCGCAATGGCGTCTTGTTCTGCCTGTGGCTGGTAGTCGTGGTCACGCAGTCTCCGACGAACCTCGGCAACGAACCGCGTGAGTTGGTCCCCGCCGCTTGCGGCGAATTGTCGCCAGCGGGGCGCGGCGATCAGCGGGGCGAGATCGACCGCTTCGGGATAGAGGCAGGCGAATAGTTTCGACGCGGTGAAACTCGACAGTTCAGCGCCCGCGGGCATGAACTGGAAGCTGCGTTCTCTCCAGATCTGTTGTTGCCGGTGTAGTCCGCTGGTGGGGCGGAATATTTCCCATCGATGGGCGCAGATCATGAAGGCGGTCAGCACGGCGTCGTAGGTCGCGCCCGGGCCGAAGTGTTGGACGAGGCGCAGGTGTTTGCGCTGGGCCGCGATCACCTCCCGGTTTCCCCGCAGCGAGGGACCGTGACTGTCGTTGTCGGGTGGGCCGATCCAATAGTGGTGCCGGGTGCAGACGTAGCGATGATGCGGCAGGATCCGCCAGACCGGTCCGCCCGGGTGGCGTGCGTCGCAGCGTGGGCAGCCCGGTTGCGGACGATGCCGAAACAGCGGCCAGTGCTCCGCGGTGGCCCGAAGCTCGGGCAATGCTCCCGCCAGATGCTCGGCTGGTCGGCCGGTCAGTGCCGACATTCGTTCGGCGGTCACGATCCGCCGGGCCGCTGTCGGGCCGGGAACGCTCACGCTTTTCCAGAGTTCGTCGCCGTCGAGGTGGTTCAGCGCAGCCAAGCGCGCCAGGTAGGAGGCGACGATCTCATGATGGGCGGGGGCGGCGGTGCGCGGCAGGCGCCGCGGAAGCGCGCGCCTCACCGGGGCGCTGCCGCAGACGTCCTCGATGTCGATGCCGCGATCGGTAGGTTGCTGCGTTGTGCGGCGTAGTCGACCGGGACCAGGTCGAGCAGGTTGCTGGTGATCTTCTCGGTGCCGTCCTCGATCGCGAGGATCGCTGCGCCGCGGATGATTTGGGAAAGGCTGCCGATCATGCCACCGCTGCGGCGGTAGAGCTGCTCGGCCATCGAGGCCAGCGTTCCCGGGATGTGGTCGCGCAACCGCAGCGTCGACTCGACCGCCGCGACCAGGGCTTGCCATTGCGTGCGTTGCTCGGCGGTGCCGTAGGCGAACGACGTGGCCGGGACGACGGTGAACCGCCCAGCGATCTGACGGCCGCGGGGACCGGCGAACAATCCTTGTGCTTCGACTTCGACCCCGGCGTAGATGAACGTCGCCGGAAGTCGTTCGGCGAAATATTTGAGTTGATCGGAGGCTTCCGCGCCGGAGCGGCTGGTCAGGGAGATGTTGTGGATCTCGTCGACCAGGACCAGGTCGACGTGAGTGTGCGCGGCGACCGAGCAGACGGCATCGGTGATGTCGGTGACGTTGGCGCGGGTCGGGAAGTCCAGGCCGAGGAAGCGCGCGAACTCGACGGCCAGCATCCGCGGTGTGGCCGCCGGTGGAACGGTGACGTAGATGATCGGCAACCGCTCACCTTGGCCGGGATAGCGTCGGCGGACCGCGATTTCGTGTGCGCGTCCGAGTTGAGTGAGCGCGGTGGTCTTGCCGGTTCCCGACATGCCGCTGATCACCATCCCGCGTCGGGCCGAGATCTGACGGCGGTTGAGTTGGACCAGCAGCCGTCCCGCCGAGATCACTTCCTGGATCGTCGGAGTGTTCACCAACGGGAGATCCGCGTGGTAGTCCAACAATCGGTCCTCGTGTGCGGCGCGATCCTGCGGTGTCATGCCCAGCAGTTGCGCGGCAGTGAGCAACGGTGGCGGCGCGGGGGTGTGCCCGACGAAACGGCCCCATCCTTCCTTGGTCGTCAACGGGCTGTCAGGCGGGATCGCAGTGATGGTCTTCGCGGACGACGCCGGGGTGTAGGCGGACTCGCGTCGGCGGACCGGTTTGCGGGTTCTGCTCGTCATCTCCACTTCTCGGCTTCAGTGGCGGCGTCGAAAATCCCGAACGGGATCACCGTCGCCTCAACAGATTCGATCGAGGTCGGTTCGACCGGTTCAGCATCGGATGTCGGTGGGCGATGTGTCGCGGCAGCGACCCTGCCGCGGGCAGCGGCTCTGCGGCCGGCGCGCTCGTTCGGCCGAACCGGTCCGTTCTCGCTGCGGGTCAGCAGATCATCGAGGGCGCGAGCGATGTTGGTCTCGTCGGTGTCGTCGACGCCGCGTTGGGCGAGCAGTCGGCGAGCTTCGCGCCAGGTGAAGTCAGCGAACGGTGCACTCACCATCGGCTTGTGCGTCCACTCGGCGGTGACCCAGCCGTTGGGGGTGCGGACGAACACCTGCGACAGATCGTAGGGGTCGTAGTGCACCTCCCAGAGATCCCTCTTCGCGGCGTTGCCCGAGGGCTGACGTCGGTGTGGCTCCAGCGCTTTCGCGTCGTAGGTGCGGTAGTCGAGGCGGATGCCGTAGTCGTTGATCGCCCGCCAGGTCACCGGCAGCAACTCGAGGTAATCGAGCCCGGTCAGCATCACCGGCAGATAGCCCGCCGCCGCGACCATCGCCGCATAGGCGTCGTTGGGCGACAACGCTCTGCGCGGGAAGTCCGGATCCCGCAGGCTGTCGTGCGGGCGCGGCTGCCAGCCCGCGATCACCCATTCGTCCAGCAATTCCTGCAACTCCGGGATCGTCCAGACCGCCTGCTCGTCGACGCGTTCCCCGCGGCGGCTGGTGTTGGCGCCGGTATAACCGGGCAGGTGCTGACACCACAGAGTGTTGATCGATCCGAACGTCGCTTCGACGATCGCCTTGTCGGTCGGGGTGCGTTTGCGTGCGCGCTGGATCGAGATGCCCAAGCGTTCGCAGGCCCGGGTGAAAGTCTCGGAGATGAAGACGTTCCCGCCGTCGATCGTGATCGTGTCCGCCACGATCACCGGCTTGGCTGCCGCGCGCGCCATCCGCTCATCGACCGACATCAGCCGATCGTGGGGCAGCCGTGACGCCGACATCGCCAACGTCGCCGACCATCCCGGTCGCATCGGCTCGGGAACCAGCATCCGCGCCAGCAGCAGCGCCGCATCGACCGCCTTCGTTCCGACCGGTCGCAGCACCGCCGCGCAGATCGTGCGGGTCGCGACGTCGACCGCGATCGTCAGGTCCGCGCGCGAGAGGACCCCGGGCTCCAACACCACCATCACATCCAGCGGTGTCGAATCGATCTGGATCTGCTCACCAGGCCGAGCCGCCAACGTCGGAGTAAACGGCCGCGCCGGACGATTCGCTGCCTGCCGCCGCGTCACCGCCGAGGCGAAGCTGTGCCGCCCCGTCGATAACGCCTCGATCAACGCATAGAAGGTGCTGCGGCCCGGCAACGGGACCACGTCTGGACCGTGCTCTTCCTCCAGAGCCTTGCTCACCCGCCGGATCACCCGCGACCGCGTGCCTGTCGAAGCACCGGTCTGCGCGTCCAACTCTCGGCGGACCGCAGTGACGACTCGCTCATCGACCCGACCGACCGCCGTCGACTCGCGCAGCACCCGTTGGTCGACCAGTCCCCAGAGTCCTTGCTCTGCATAGTTGGCGCGCAGCCGCTGGAGTGTCCGGACACCGACCCGCCGACCCGCGTCGGTCAGCTCGGCCGCCTTTGCCGTGTCCCGCTCATGCTGTGTCCGCGTCAGCGGATCGTAGGTCGCGCGGCGAGCCCCGTCCGGCGCGACGCCGGTGGTGATCTCGATGATGTGTTGTTCCCACTCACGGGCCGTAGCCAGGGCCGATTCGGGTAGCGAGTCCAGGATCCCGAATGGTGTCATCGGCTGCCGCGGTTCGGATCCGACGACTTCGAAGTCCGCCGAACCCATCAGATAGGCGGCGAGCACGACGGTCTCGACGCCGTCACCGGCCCGCAGCCGGACCGAGGTCCCGCTCACAGCGACTACTTGATGCTCGGTGTTGTCGAACACTATCCAGTCACCGACCCGGAGCACCGAATCCCTCTGGGCCATCATCGCATCGCCGTCACGATCGTCTCCCCGCGCAGCGGCAGGGAAAGGTCTGCGTTCAGTTCGTGTTGCCAGATCAGATGAAAGAGCACCGGCAACACCGCGATGCGATCCCCCACCGCCGTCGCGCCGTCCATCAGTGTCAGCGGATCAGCGAACGCAGCACGAAGTCGCTCGGCGATCTCGGAGATCCGATGACGAGGATGCCGATACCCGCTCAGCCATCGAAGGTTCGCGGTGACGATCGGGTCCGGGGCACCCAACAGCCGATACTCCCACCCGACGAGCTCGCAAGCACGGCGAGTCGATTCGAACGCCGCCAAGTCACGCGGCCCGCGCCGATCCACCGGTCGACAGTCGATCACCACCCCGGTCCCGTCGACCTTGCGGACAAAATAGTCCGGGGCGTGTGACCGCGGCCGAGGAGCCGGTTCCTCGGCCGACCAGAACAGCCAGAACGGTTGCGAGGCAATACCCACCACCGCCGGGTCGAAGTCCAGCGCCACCAGCTGGTCACGTTCCAGCCAGGACTCGAACCCCACGTGCCGCCCCGTCGTTGCCGACCACCACTGACCAGATAAATGCCTCTGGCCCCGATAAGAACGGAACCGACGCACCGGCCGCAGCGATTCCAACCGCAGCGACCACGCCTCCGCCAACGGAACCCGCACCTCGCCGACCGCATCGGCCGAGTAGGACAACTCGAACACCGACAGCGCGTATCGCGCGCCCCCTTCAACCACGTTCAGCCCCGCCGACGTCACGGGCTGTGATTCTCAACCACCCAGCAGCACAGCGCAACGCGTACCACCCAGCTCGCCCACGAACCTCCGAACACCGCCGACCTCCGGTCGGCGAAGCGAAGCGACGCGGTGGACCGAAAATCGCACCGACTCCTGTACCGGTCAGCCGATCACTTCGCGTACTCTGCTCGCCAACAAAACCTGGACTTCGCCACTCACTCGCCAACTACATCTGGACTTCGCCAACTAAAACTGTAACGGACATCCACACGCCCCCATCACCTTTCCCTCCTCCGCCTCCTCTTTTCTCAAGCACACCTCTTGCATTCAGGGTCATCCACGAGGGTGGTTTCGGTAACGATCCGGTCACCTCCTGGATAGTTGCTTGATCAACCACTAAATAGTTAATTAAATCCCCTCGACTTTTCGGGTCTTTTCGTGCTCGATGGAGTTATGACCGCGACGATCCATAAAGTCGTCGCAGGCAATGGCTATCAGTATTACCTGCGCAATGTAGCCGCAGGAGATAACGACTCCCGCGGTCGATCCTCGCTGTCCGATTATTATTCTGCCCACGGCGAGTCTCCGGGTGCTTGGCAGGGCTCCGGCTTGGCCTCCGTCGACATCGTCGCGGGTGCGGAAGTGACCGAGTCGCAGATGAAATCGCTGTTCGGACTGGGGCGACATCCGAACGCCGAACAGATCGAAGACGATGTCTACGACGCGCGCCTGACGATCGGTGATACGCCGCAAGCGGCGCACAAAGCGGCCGACAAAGCGTCACGTCTCGGCAATCCATTTCGCGTTTACACACCCACTTCCGATTATCGAAAACAGTGCGCGAAGGCGTACGAAGCACACAATATCGCGCAAGGAAAACCGCGAACCGATCGCATTGCTGATGAGGTGCGGGCGCAGATCCGGTCGTATGTCGCGTTCGATATGTTCACCGACGAGTACGAGCGGCCACCGTTGGATGAGCGGGAACTGTCGGGATGGATCGCCAAGAACTCACGCCCACCGACGACCGCGGTGGCGGGTTTCGACATCACTTTCTCCCCGGTGAAGTCGGTGTCGGCGCTGTGGGCGCTGGCCCCGCGCGGTATCTCGGAGAAGATCGAGGCCGCCCACCACGCGGCGATCGGGGATGCGTTGGGGTGGTTGCAGCGCGAGGGGATCTTCACTCGCCTGGGCCGAAACGGTGTCCGACAGGTCGATGTGGAGGGCATCGTCGCCGCGTGTTTCACCCACCGTGATAGCCGTGCTGGTGACCCGGACCTGCACACGCATGTGTTGATCGCCAACCGTGTCCGGACTGTCGACGGGCTGTGGCGCACTCTGGACGGCGCCACCCTGCATCACGTGGTGGTGACGGTGAGCGAGATCTACAACACCCGCCTCGAGCACCACCTCGAGGACACCGTCGGTGTCGAGTTCGCGCCACGGCCGGGCACCGACCCGACCAAACGTCCGATCCGCGAGATCGTCGGCATCCCCCTCCGGCTCATCGAGGCATGGTCGCGGCGCGAAACCGCGATCCGTGCCCGCGTCGGGGAACTGTCCGCCACCTTTCAACACCACCACGGCCGCGAACCCATCCCCAGCGAAGTGCGTGACCTGGCCCAGCAAGCCACCCTCGAAACCCGACCCACCAAACACGGTCTGCGGTCCTTCGCCCAGCAACGCAGCAGCTGGCGGGCCGAAGCGATCGCGCTCCTCGGTGACCGCGAGGCCCTCGCTCGGGTGGTCTCGACCGCGTTGAATCCGCTGCGCGCACCACGAGTTACGGCCACCGGTGAGTGGATCGCCGCCACCGCTGACCAGGTCCTCGAGGTCGTCGCCGAACACCGCTCGACCTGGCGGGCAGCCAACGTTCGTGCCGAGATCGAACGGCAGATCCGTGGCAAGATCCGCAGCAGGGACTGGGAACAGGTCGCCGCGGCCGTGCTCACCGAAGCTCTCGCCCCTTCTCGTTCGATCCCACGCGGTGACCCTGATATCGCCGCACAGCCCGACCTTGCGAGGGTTCCAGCAGCGTTGCGGCGCGCCGATGGCGCCAGCGTCTACCGACACGCGGGTTCGCAGATCTACACCTCCACACCGGTGTTGGCGGCGGAGAAGGCACTGATCGAGCTGTCGGTGCAGGCCGGGGCCCGCCAACTGGACCGGGCCACCGTCACCGCGGCGGTGCGTGACTACAACTCCGCAAATCCGGATCGGCCGTTGAACGCCGGACAGGCTGGGGTGATCGAAGGGTTCGCCACCTCCGGCCTGCGGGTCCATACCGCCAACGCGCCAGCGGGTTCGGGCAAGACCACCGCGATGGCGGTACTCACTGCGGCCTGGAATTCCAGCGGCGGTGTAGTGCTGGGGTTGGCGCCGACGGCCTCGGCCGCGGCGGTGCTCGGTGAGTCGATCGGCGCGCGGTGTGAGACCGTCGACAAACTTCTCGACGTCCTCACCCGGCATGCACCGAGCGCGAACAATCCCGCACCGGAGCGGGATCTCCCCGCGTCGTTGCCGCAGTGGGTGCTCGACATCGACGCTGACACGTTGGTGATCGTCGACGAACACGTCAAACTCGGCACCCTCAAACGCCTGCGCCTGCTGCAATTCCTGACCGATCGCGGCGCGACCATCCGGTGCATCGGCGACGATCACCAACTCCCCAGCATCGAGGCCGGCGGCGCGGACACCGACATGCACACCGCCGCACCCGAGCACACTCTCACGCTCACCCACGTCGTGCGGTTCGCCTCCACCGCCGAAGCATCAGCCAGCCTGGGCCTGCGCGAGGGCGATCCGGCAGCGCTGGGCTGGTACCTGGACAACCACAGGATCCACGCCGGACACGTCGGCGCCACCCACGACGACACCTACACCGGCTGGGCCGCCGATCACCTCGCCGGTCGCGACACCATCATGCTGGCCGCCAATCACGAAGTCGTCACCGCGTTGAACGAACGCGCCCGCGTCGACCGACTCGCGCGTGAGGGTGGGGTTGTCGGCGCGGAAGTGATGCTCGCCGACGGCCTGGCAGCGAGTGTCGGTGACACGATCCGTACCCGCCGCAACAACCCGCGCCTGCGGTTGGGTGACGCCGATTGGGTACGCAACGGCTACGTCTGGACCGTCGAGACCGTGCATTCCGACGGCAGTGTCACCGCGAGCCTGCACGGAAGAACGCGCGCGAGTGTGCGTCTTCCGGCCGACTACGTGCCACAGTTCGTGCGGTTGGGGTACGCGGCGACGATCGACTCCGCGCAAGGAATCACCGCGGACTCGTGTCACGTCGCGCTCACCGGGGGCGAAACCAGGCAGCAGCTGTATGTCGCGATGACGCGCGGTGTGCACACCAACGATGCCTACATTCCGACCGCGTTGAGCGGTGAAGAGGGCTCGTTCTGGACCGAACCGGCGGTGTATCCACGCACCGCCGTCGAAACTATCGTGGCGATCCTGGCGCGCGACGGCGCCCAGAAATCGGCGCACACGCAGTTGCGGGACGTGCTGGATCCGCACCGACGGCTCGGACGCGCACTCGATATCTACCTCGACTCCCTCGGCGTCACTGCGGAAAACACTCTCGGCGAACTCGGTCTAGCTCGTCTGGACGCCGCCGCTGAAGCGCTGGTGCCCAACCTGACCGACAGCCCCGCCTACCCGGTCCTGCGCCAACACCTCGCGATACTCGCCGCCTCCGGCCGCGACCCGATACATGAACTCCACACCGCCGCCGCCATGCACGAACTCGACACCGCCGCCGATCCCGCCGCCGTCTTGATCTGGCGACTCGACCCGACCGGGACGCACTCGGCCGGAACCGGGCCACTGCCCTGGACGCACGGCGTCCCGGCCGGTCTCGACTCCGATGCCACTCAGGTCGCTGCCCGCGCGCGGATCGTCGCCGACCTGGCCACACAAATCCGTCGCGACACACAGACATGGACACCCGTGACCGCGCCCGTGTGGGCGCGCCCGCTACTCGGCACGAAGGGCGACGTGCTCGCGGAGGTGGCGGTGTGGCGTGCCAGCCTGCACATCGACGACACCGACCTGCGGCCCACCGGACCGAACCGGTACGCGGTCCTCGAACGCGAACACCAGCATCGTCTCGACACCCGCGTCGAGGCCGCGCTCGGTGACATCACGCGCCCGATCCACCACTGGGCCGACACGATCGACCGTATCGAGCCCCGGATCCTGACCGACCCGTACTGGCCGGTCCTCGCCGACCGCATCGACCTCGCCGCCCTCGCCGGAATCGACATCACCCACCGGCTCACCGAGGCCGCCGCATTGCGGCCGTTGCCCGACGAGATGCCCGCCGCCGCGCTCTGGTCACGCCTGGAACTCGAACCCTCCGCCCTCGACGGCGACCTCAACCTGCGACCGGACTGGATCACCGACCTACACAACGTCCTCGGCCACGACCTCACCGACCGCGTCGTCAACGATCCCGCCTGGCCACGCCTGGTCGCCGCCATCGACCGCGCCACCAACACCAACTGGACACCACTGCAACTACTCACCACCGCCCACGAACTGCTCACCGCCGCCACCCCGGACGACAGCACCGCACTACGTCCCGACCAGATCGCCGCCGCACTCGCCTGGCGTATCGACGCACTCCTCCACCACACCCCCACCACACCCACCACAGAAAACCAGCCCACCACACCACGGGACGAACCACACATGACACAGCAACCCACCACAGAAACGCACGAGCCCGAGCACCCGCCGGACTCCGAACCCAGTCACGCCGAAGTCGAATTCGACGAGCCAATGCCGCCGCTCGAACCCGAACCTGACCGCAACCCCGAGACCGGCCACACCGACACGATCCGGACGATCGCCGAACTGTTCCACAGCGGCCACATCAATGCCGCGGTGCAACGATTCCGCGAATTCGACCACCACGCCACCGACGACCAACGCTGGGTCATCACCGAAGTCGCCGACACCCTCTACCGCAACGCCTTCCCCGTCGCCCGCGCGCGACTGCACTGGGCCGGTGAACGTTTCCCACAGCACCGCGCGCTCATCGATGCCTGCACGCCCGCAGAAGATCCCCACGTCTACCAACCCGACACCGCGCCTCGGCGATCCTCATTCGACCGCAGTCATCCAGCCCCGCGCGATCACACGGCCCGCCTCGACCGCACGCTCATCAGCGACCCGCTGCCCGACCCGATAGTCCGCGCACGACGCGCCGAACAGGAATATCAGGACACCCGCGCCGGAGTCGACGACCAGCCCTACGCTCGCCCCGACGCCGACGAAGTACGCCGACTCACCGGCGACCCGAACCAACGCCGACCGGGTCGCGAGCGCGCCGACGATGTCGATGACCGCCCCACAAACCCAGTGGCCGGACGCAGCTACCGCCGAGACGAAGCCAAAGACCTCGTCCCCGACGGCTACGCCCTCGACTACGACAAAGCCGGTGCCGCCCGCACCCGCAGTCTGGAATGCGTGTCCTGTGGCATCGAACGCCGACCCATCGACGCCACCCCCATCCCGCCACGCCGCAGCGACGACGGCCTGTGCGAAGACTGCCGCGAGGACAACCAACCTGCCATCCCCGACCACGACCCCACCCACCATGCGACGGCACGCGCGCAACACCTCGCCGCCACCAAACCCCTGCCCGCCGTGCACGCCATCCTGCGCCGCGACTGGCAAGCCACCCCCAGCCTGGTCTACCGCGCCAGAATCGAAGCCTGGGTACGCGCTCATCCCCTCCCTGACCCGGCTACTACTGTCGCCCCCGGCTACGAGCCGCCCGTCGGTGATCCGTTGTTCGCCTACACCGACGGCGAACTCGAAGACCGGATCACCGAACTCCAACAAGAACTCGCCCTGGCCGCTACCAACGCCGTCATCTACTCCCCCTCACTACCCGCCCCTGCCGACCACCCCGACGTAGACACCGTGGTCGCCCGCCATATGGCAGCCCAAGACGCGATTCGTGCCGCATTGGCGGCCAGTGATGAACTCCATCGTGCCGCACGAGCGATGTACGCCACACGCACCGAATTGGCCACCCACCGTGAACGCCTCGACACGACACCCACCCGCAAACGGACCACACGCCACACCCTGCGCACCCGCATCGATGAACTCATCGACGAACAAGCCACCCGCGAACGCGAACACACCAGCGCCCGCGACACAGCTCGCCTGACACGCAACAACGCCGTCGGCTACGCCGGAACTCCTGAGCACTGGGACGACGTACTCGCCACCAGCCCCCATCAGATCGAAACCGAAACCCGCGCACGGCAGCAGGGAAGTAACAACCTCGACACCAGGACAGAGGCATTTATCGCCGAAACGAACACCGAAATCGACCGCTACCGTGCCGAACAACACCGCCGCAGCGATCTCACCCCCGCCCAACGTCAGTACGAGCACGCGGTGCGACACACCACCGACGATGTCGATACGGCCACGGACACGCCACTCGATGAACCGCAACCCTGGAACGACACTGCGCCAGACCTCGGGATATGACCACGTAGAAGAACGCGAATCCTACCGCGCGACAACCATGCTCCAGTCCACGACACTTCACTTGCTCCGCAGCGTTCGCCCTCGCGCAGTATTGGCGATACCGGGCAGTTCAAGCCCACGATCCGATTCCGATGGCACACCGGCCCGTCGGACCTCAATCCAACGGAACCGGGGTGAAGAGTTCTCGTTCGAACTCTCGATCTCGTACCCCGGTTATAAAGGCGTGGTATTCGTGGCGATCGAAGTGCAATCTGGCCGATCCGGCGCTTCCGGCGAACTCAGCGGCAGCGCTGAAAATGAATGCTCCGCTACTTGTTTGGGTGATTGTGAGCGCATTGCGTACCGGTTCACCTGTCCGGATGGTGTGTTGGATTTGCTCGAACTGGTCGTGCTCGAAGGTCAAGCACTGCTCGGGGGAGACTTCGTGGTCGCCGATATCGGCCAGTTTGTCGTCCCAGAGAATGGCTCGGGTGGCATCGCGATAGATCATGACGCATGCCTGTTGGGGTGAGCTGGCGGCAGCCTTGCGGAATTGACTCACGGTCGGTGTCGGCAGCATGGAGGCTTCCTTTCGAGCGTGCGTGACCATGTCGTTTCGCGGTTCACGCACCAGTTCAGGCTACGGGAGGATGCCGGTAGCGGCGAAGTTGCAGGGACGTGCGTGGTCGGTAGTGTCGATGGGGGCGTCGGAATGCCAGTCGGTCGCGTAGGTGATACCGGGCTCGGTGAGTGTCCAGCCATCGAAGAAACCCAAGAACTGTTGCCGGGTTCGCAGAGTGACAGGGGTACTCGCATCGGTGAAGGCAGAGGCACCGGCAGCGACCTGGGCCTTGATTTCGGATCCCGCGTCTTCGAGGGAAACATGGCTCATCGCGATGCGGCTACCAGGTGGCAAGGCATCGCGTAGTTGTGCGAGAAGTTCGGCGGGTTCATCCGCGTCGGTGATCCACGGCAGTACGGATATCAGGAGCAACCCGACGGGCTGGGTAAAGTCGAGAAGTCTCCTGGTGTCGGGATGTTCGAGGATGCGTGTTGGTTCGCGCAAGTCGGCGTCCACCATTGCGGTGGTGCCGAGGAGCCCTTGCTGGCAGAGGAGGTCGCGGGCTCGGTTGATGGCTTCTTCGTCGTTGTCGACGTAGACCACCCGAGGGTCGGTAATGAGCTCGCGGGCGACTTCGTGGGTGTTCCCACCTGCTGGTAGTCCTGATCCGATGTCGAGGAATTGCCGGACGCCGTTGCCGACCATATGCCGGACTGCGCGGCCGAGGAAGGCGCGGTTGTGTCGAGCCCACTTGGGATAGAAGGGGATCGCGGTGTAGAGCTGTTGAATGAACGGTAGGTCGGCTTCGTAGATGACTTCACCGGTGATCATGTGGAGATAGATGCGCGCCGAGCTCGGCTTGGCGGTATCGAGGTGGCGAGGTTCGAACTCGGATTCAGACATCGAGCAATTTCCTATTCGGTTGTGGTTGCGCGGTCGGTTACCGCGCGACGGTGGGGCGGCTGCGCAGACCGCGGAGCAGGTGGTGCATGAATTTCCGTGAATCGGCTGGGCTGAGGGCGGTCATCGTGAGACGGTTGAAGATCTTGTCCCGGATGGCGACGGCAGGTTTGTCGTCTATATAGCGGATCTCGCCCTGCGCTTCGACGACGGCCATTTCGAGGTCACCGGCCGCTCCGGGGGAGGGAACACGGACCAGGATGTAGCGGTCCTCCATTCCGGCGCCGGGCGCTTGGTGGGTAAAGGGCATCACCTGGATCTGGATGTTGGACCGCTCGGACAGTTCGATGATGTGGCCGATCTGATCGACCATCACCTGGTCGCCGCCGTATATGCGGCGTAGGCAGGACTCCGACAGGATCGCGTGGAACTCCGGTGGATTGCGGGTGAAAAGGATCTGCTGGCGCGCTTCTCGAGCTTCGACGTAGTCATCGACTGTGATGGCATCCGGGTCGTGGTCGTCGGGCTGGAACGGTTGGTGCAGGGCACGGATGTAGTCGGGGTGTTGGAGTAGCCCGGGGATGATTTCGGCGGCCGTTTCGCGAAGTCGGTCGGCCACGGCTTCGAGATCGACAAGCAGTCGCAGGTCCTCGATGTAGGCGCGCCGGTACCCCGAGGTCCAGTACCCACGTCGATGGTTGTCCTCGCGGAGTTCGAGCAGGATCTGGAGATAGTTCTCATCGCCGATCTCCAGTCCGGTGATCAACTTTTCGAGTGCTTCGGCGGTGAGATTTCCAGTGCCCGCGATCGCAGCGGCGATGCGAGACTGCCCGACACCGATCAGCCTGCCAGCCTCGGCTTGTGTGACACGCGACCGCCGCAGCAGGTCATCGATTTCCCGTCCGAGCAACACTTTCCGCGCGGTCCTCGCCATGGTCTCCCACCGTATTAACGAACTCGATCGAACGCTTCCTGCCCTCAAATCTGATTATCAGGTTAGATTATCAGGCAGAATTATCTGACGGGTTGGACTGACTCGCGTTGGCGGCTCGGCTCCGATCCGGGCCGCTGATGCGCTGACGCAACCTCACGCTGAGTTGCACAGGCATCAGGGGCAACGAGTCAGGACTGAAGTCCGAAGGTTAAGGGGTGGCCAGTGGAGCCAGCGACGTTCCGCAATTCCGCAGCCGAGTCCCAGCCAGGCACGCGCACAGACGATCGATCCTGGGGCGATCGACTGCGGTCGTTCCGACGTGACCACCTACAGATCAGTCGAAAAGACTTTGCCGAACTGATCAACGCGCGTGGCCGCGACCAGCACATCAACATTGCCTGTTCTGAACGCCAAATCGCACGATGGGAAGACGGCGATGTCCAGACACCGAGCACACCGTATCGACGCCTGCTAGTTGCAATCGGCGCACCTGTCCCCCAGGACGACCGAACATCTGTACTCACGCGACCTGCCCCAGATGCCATGTCTTCGGCGGCGTCGATGTCGTGGTCTATCGGAACAGACGCACCAAGCCTGCATACCACGCGAGAATTGACGCTGATGGAGGCTGTCGCCGCAGCGGTCGTCGGCTCCCCCGCCGCTTTGCTCCCATGGCTACCCCGACTCGATGACATACCGTCGACCGGGAGGCTCGATCGTCGCGAGGTGCCGGACGCCGACGACATCCAATCGACCACAGCGCGATTGCGGACGCTCGATCAACAGCGTGGCGGCTTCGCCGTGGCCGATTCGGCAGCCGAGCTGTTGCGCTCGACCGCGGATCTGCGAAAGTTGTGCCGCCACGACACCGCTGATCAGGAGATACTGGTCGCCTCGGCTGACCTGGCCCGGTTGATCGGCTGGGCCAGTCACGATGCCGGGGATCAGTATCGTGCGCGCCAGTACGCCACCCTCTCCTTGGTCTTCGCGCGCCGAGCGGGCGCGGACAGTTTGGTCGCGTCGATCCTGTACGTACTGGGTCGCATCAGTTTGATCGAACGCGACCCGCGCACAGCACTGCGCATGTTCCAGCTCGGCCAACTTCCCGCTCAGGACGCCGCCGACAGCGGCGAATCCGCTCGCCTGTACGCCAACGAGGCGTGGGCACACGCGATGCTGGGCGATCAGAATCGCATGCACTTCGCCTTGGCTCGCGCCGAGGACGAAATCACCCGTGTCGGAGATATCGTCGCACCCTGGACTCGCGTCTTCTTCACGCCCGGCGAATTCACCGGAATCCAGGCTGTGATCTACAACGAATACGCGACCACTGCACCCCGCCCTATCGCCGAGCGCTATACCCGCGCCGCCATCGACAACGCCCGCGCTTCCCTGCAAGCCTCGGCCCCGAGCCGACCCGCCCGCAGCATCCTGTTCGACAACATCACCGCCGCCAGCGCCCACTTCCGACTGGGCGAGATCGACACCGGTCTGTCCTTCGCCAGCACCGCCATCGAGATGGCCGAGCAGGTCACCAGCGCCAGAGTCGCTGACCGCCTCGCCAACATGGTCCGTTGCGCCACCCACGCCTCACCGCGCAGCGACGTCCACGACATGTCCGACATGGTCCGAGGCACCCTACTGGCAATCCCACACGCATCACGCCACCCACTCCTCGGGAGAGTCACGACCGCATAGGCTGTGGTCGTGGCGACCGAGATCGCGGCGGGGCGTGCCGCCGAGCTGCACCGCATCGTCGAGCTGGCATGCGCTCGAATCGGATTGGACGCCAGCGGCGCCGAACTGATCAAGTACACCGTCAACGCCGTATACCGACTGCCCCGTGAGCAAGTCGTCGTGCGCGTCGCCTCCGACCGAAGCGGAGTTTCGCGCGGACAACGGGTCGTCACCGTGGCCCGCTGGTTGCAAACTCGGGGCGCGCCTATCGCAACGCTCTTGGACGGCGATCAGCCACTGAGCGTCGACGGCTACACCGTGACCTTCTGGCGCGAACTCCTCCGCCGAACGGACTGGTCCGCAGCCGATCTAGCGACACCGCTGCATCACCTCCACGCTCTCGAACTCGACAGCGACGACCGCACCGCACTGCCGCTCTGGGACCCGTTTTCCACTGCCCGCGAGCGGCTGGCACACGCCGACACCTCAGCCCTCGCTCGGGCGGACATAAGGTGGCTGACCGAGCAATGGGACGAAGCCGAACAGGGATACCGGGATGTCCGGGCCCGATTGCGAACCGGGATCATCCACGGCGACCCACACACCGGCAACCTGCTCAATCGACCCGACGGCGCAATCGTGCTGTGCGACCTCGATGAGTCCGGGATCGGGCCCCTCGCATACGATCTCGTCCCCCAAGCTGTCGGAGCAACACGGTTCCACCGACAGCACTTCTACCGTGAATTCGTCCAGGCATACGGCAGCGATGTCCGCGACGACTCAGCCTGGCCGACCCTGTCCCGCATCCGCGAATTGATCATGGTCACCAGCGTCCTGCCCGACCTCCAACACCGCCCGACCGTCGCCGTCCAACACGCACACCGCCTGGCCACACTCAAAGCTGGCCGGCACGGCGAGCCGTGGGACCTCTACACCTAACTCCACATCACGGCAGCAACAACCTCGCGCCGACACCGGCGGGGATCAACCAACGCGACCGGCACCGTTCCCGAACATGCTCGGGGCTCAGCGAGCCGAATGTCCGAAAGTGTCATCTAGCCACCCGTAAAGATGCCCGATTCTGACGGGCTCGATGTCATGGTGGCAGCTCTCCAGCGACGATTAACTCTGTCTATGAACGCAGTTGACGCACTGACCACCACAACGCATCTGCGCCGGACCGGGGCACCGCGGTAGATCTCGGCCCAACCGGCAGAAACGACCAGGCAGATCGTTGCCGGAGTTACATCCTCCAGATTCGGACCTCAAACGACTGCGTCATGACACCTGAGTCGTCGTCAGGCGAGGGAACCCGCCTTCGATCAGATCCTGAAACCTGCACTCGCAAAACATCATCTGTCACTCCCATTACCTCCTCGAGGAGAACCAGCTAAGGGGTCACACGAAATGTGGATTGGATATGCCCGTTCCGACATGCTGACCAGGCATGACGCCGACGCGCTCCAGCAGGTCGTGCACGACTTCGCCGCGCAACAACGATATGGCGACGGCCGCGTATATTTCGAGCCGGTAGCGCCGGAGATCCTCGTCCGCGACATGCTCGCTGAGGTCGACCGCAGCGTGCCGGTGATGAATCTCCTCAAGGCGCTGGCACCATCGTGGCGAGTGGACCTCGGACGGATCTTCGCGCCGACCCACCGGCGGGCCGACCTGCTCTGGCGGATCCTGCGGGGGATACCGGATGCGACCGACGTCGAGTTCATCGTTGCCTCGGAGCAGCATCTCAGCAATCTCGACTTCGCTGGACAGGCAGCTCTGTACCAGCTCACAAACCTGCCAGCGCTCACCGTGCACTATCTCGACGCAACCGATCACGCATCGGCTTCGGACTCGGGACTAGTCGCCGAAGTCGACACGCAGCATGAACGGGTGGTGGTCGAGTCTCGAGTGGGTGCAATTCCGGCTGCTGCGCAACTGGACGCTGCGGAAGCACTGACTCGCAACAGATGGCCCGAGGCTATGGGGTGCGTCGACGCGGTCTACGTAGCCCTTATCGCCGACAGAGTCCACACGACACCACAGTCCTTGTGGATAGAACCTAGTCCGACCCCCGACGCGATGATCCGACTGCTGGTCCACACCGCGACCGGAGCCCTGATCATCGAACTCGATGAACCCCACCCGCGACACGACCAACCTCCGGAAGCACTAGTCGCTTTGTGCGAGAACGTGCGACGCCATCCCAGCGGTGGACACACCATCACCCGATGCACATTGCCCACCCGTGTCAACACGACAGGTGAACCAGCAGCGAGTCCGCGATGAGCGCCACGACACCCGCCGCAGCGACAGGCCCGACTCCGAAGAACACCGGTGAGCATCATGATTCCGGCAGGACGGCCCTGGGTCTGCTCGACGCTCGACAACTTCACATGGCGGTAGCCGGTTGCCGTGTCAAGGGCCAGTCGCCGGTGATCCCGTGGTCACGGGAGTTGGCCGACATGCACGCGACATTGCTGAATGCCGCGCTGTCGGTGGAACGGCGTCCCGTCGGGTTCGACGAGCCTGCCATGCGCGACCGTATGACCGCAGTCGTGGCATTGATCGACGAGTGGGCGATATTTCATCTGCCTCGTCCGGTCAACGCCGTGCATCACACCCACTCTCTCGGTGAGGTGATCAGCCACTTCGCGCAGGTCTTCGCCCAGTCACAGTGCGCTCTACGCCGCGCGACCAACGCAGAACAGCAGCACGAGGCCGCCCTACGAATGGCCCAGACGCTACAAGGCTACGCCGACCTGGTCACCGCGATCCGCGCCCGACGGGTCCAACTGCCCCTGGGATGGCGCGGAATTCGGGTCATTCGATGAATCGGACCCACCCGGAACCGCTGTCCCGGACGCGCCACACCGTCCCACCTTCCGCACAACGAACACCGAGCGAGAAGCCCATGTCCACGAACGATGATCACCGCACCAACACGAACAACTCGACACTGGGCACGACAGCACACCGGGTCCGGGAGACCGTCATGGTTATGGTGCTGGCCCACATCCCGTTCTACTCGGGTCTCACCCACCTGTGGAGTTCGCTCGCTCTGCTCATCGCGATAGCCACGACTTCACTGCTGATCAGCGTCGGCATGCTACACAGAGTGGCGAGACCGCTGTGTGAGCAGTGCGCCGAGCAAGTGCCGAACGACCCGACCACGAGCGCTCGCCGAAATCGACTGCTGCTGTGGATCTACCACCGGCGATGGCACCGGTATTGGATGTGCGTCACAGCCTGCCTCCTCGTCGCCTACGCACTGAACCGCTATGCCGGTTTCCCGCGCCTGGCCTTCCTGCCCATGGACCTTCTGGCGGTGGCCCGCATGTACGGACACTGGCTACACCCCCAACTCACACCATGGTGCCCCTACTGCCGCTGGGGCCGCGACGACGAGGGCGACGCTATCACCGAACCAAGCCCCGATCCCTCGATGGCAGCGATCCGATGATCTGGGATCTCCTCCCGAAAGACCCGACTGTTCCTTAGCGGGATCAATTCTCGTGCCCAAGCCACTGGCACTGTCGGAAAACACGAACGCAAACCCTGATTCAGGACCCACACCGAAAAGGCCCCTGCACGATGCGCGTCTTCCGATCGATTCCCTCGCTCCTGCACACCGTTGTGCGGACCCTACTTCAAGCACTGATGTACACGTTTTTGGCCAGCTTCGTCATCGACATGGCCACAGCCGTGGCACGCCGCTCCAGCTTCACCAACGCCGCCCACGACGCCGTCATGCACTTCGGCGACAACCGTCCCGACCCGGTCTGATCCGGGACCCCTCAGAGAAAGGCGCATCCATGGCACGCGGAACTGTTCGATGGTTCAACAGCGACAGAGGCATCGGGTTCATCGCACCCGATGACGGCACCGACGACATCTTCGTCCACCACTCCGAAATCCAGGCCGAGGGGTTCCGTGCACTCGTCCAAGGCCAGGAGGTCGAGTACGAGCCCGGCCTCGGACCGAAAGGCACGGCAGCCAAGCAGGTCCGAGTGCTGTGAGGAGCACTGTCGATGCCCGCGACCGCGCCTACAGCGACCGAGATGGCACCTATCGCGCACTGCTGAACTCGGCAACGACGCTGTTTCTCACCCTGGGCTACGAGCAGACCGGCCTGGCCCGGATCAGTACTCACGCCGGACACTCCGAGGACACGGTTCGCGGCTACTACACCAGCAAGAACGATATCGGTCACGACGTCGCCGATCACCTGTGCCACCACGCCCTGCAACGCCTACACCGGACCCGCCCCGACGACAACGCCGAACTGGTCACTGTGCTGTCGCGATGGGCGCGGATCGCGATCCACCGTCCGGGATGGCTGCGACTGGAACTCGCACTCGCTGCCCACGACGGCGACGCCCCTCTGCAATACAGTCTCCGTCTGTCCCGGATCCGGACCGCGCTCACCCATCTCCTGACCGCGACTATCCCGGCTGCACCCGGCGCCGACAATCACCAGGTCACCGCCGATTTCCTGCTCACCATGGTCGCCGGACTCACCACCCTGCATCCCGGCGACGCCCACCCCGACCACCTCCAGATCAGCACACAAATCGAACTGGTTCTGCGTGGCGCAACCAACTGACACACCCGCATCCGCCGTTCACCCGCCCCCCAAGGGGAACCCGAACATGCCGATATCAACCAACCCCACTGCCTCGCTCGGGGACGGCCAGATCTATGACATCACCGACGCACGGGCACTGGTGATCACCACCCCCGTTGCCTCGGAACCGGATGTCGTCTACGCCGTCCTCAAGGGACTACACGCAGTCGACGATCAACAGTCGCTACAGTCCGCCCCCCACGCGGACCAGTGACTCCCAGCGGTACCCGAGCCACCATCAGCAGTTCCGATCTCGGCCGCTCCGATATCGCTCGCATGATCGACCACGACCTCCTCTATCGCCGAAACCGTCCACATCTGCCATCTGATGCCATGCCGACTCGGGCGCAGGCCCTGATCCAGAGGTAGATGCAGTCTGTGATTTGAATCGCCCCCCGCCCAGGGCTCAGGGGCTGCGAGGCGAATGTTGCACACACACCTACAGACCACCGGCCCCCGTCACCACTCGAGCGTGCCGCGCGCGATGTCCACCGAACGAAAGCCTTCGTGATGTTCGAACACTGTCATTCCACGTCCGAGGTCGCGGCCGTATATCGCGGGTTGGGGTTCACGGTGACGTGCTCGCTCGAACGTGTCTTTTTGATCGCCTCCGCGACCGTGGGCGCTATCGTGATGCCCGCCGATCTAGGGCGCGCTGTGCGTGGATTGGTCGCAGCCGAGAGCAAACATACGACGATGCCGATCCTCACCTACCCAGGTCCCCACAGGGAGTGGGTGTGCTTGGTAGGCCCGGTGGCCCGTGGCGGCAAACTCAGCGCACGAACGCTGGCCGACCTCGAGGAACAGCGTGTACGGATCTTCGAATCCGGCCAACGGGTATGGCTACCAACGACCGACTACTCCACCGGCTGGTCCTGGATAACCCCACCGGGCAAGGCCAGCGAGATGCCGCCACGCAGCACCCTGATTTCGAGGACGATCGAGTCCTTGCACCGGGCTCGTCTTTCCGCAGCATGGACGTGACCAGCTCTTCCATGCCTGGCGCGGCGCGCAGGGCAACCCCAGTTTCCGCTCAGGTGCGGTCGATTCCGCTTAAATCGGTTCGGAGTCTGACTAATTCGCTGACACACTGCTTCATCAACGAATCCGACGGTCGGAACTTCCGCGATGAAATCGCCGAGTTCACCGACGGGAGTTCCGCGCTGCGATCGGTCCGAGGGATACCGCGGGGACGCACTGTTCACAGATAGGCTGTGCAGTCGCCGCCAGTATTTTGAGGTTGTGTTTTGTCAGTGAGGCCGGGGGCCTACGCGGGGGATCCGAGGACTGCGCTGTATTCAGGATCGAACAGGAGGTGTGTTGTTGGGCCACGTAGAACCAAGCCCGGTGGTGGTCAAGCTGGTGACCGAACCTACACAAGACATATTGACCGCGTTGGGCGGGCTTGTCTCGCAGTTGTCCACCTCGGCACCGCCGCTGAGTCTGGTCATGCTGGAGCAGATCGTGAATTCGCCTGCCACACGCTTGTTTCTCGCGCACCACGACGGCGACGTGGTTGGCGCGTTGACGTTGGTGTTGTACGCGATTCCGACGGGTCTGCGGGGAAGGATCGAGGACGTCGTGGTCGACCACGCCATGCGGGGCCGGGGTATCGGTTCGGCGTTGACCGAGGCCGCGATCGAGCTGGCCCGTGCCACCAACGTGCGCACTCTCGACTTGACCTCGAGTCCCGCCCGAGAATCGGCGAATCGCCTGTATCGGCGTCTGGGTTTTGCTGCCCGCGACTCCGTGGTCTACCGGTTGCAGCCGTGACCTGACCGACCCGGCAGAGGTCGCGCAAGCGTAGCCAGCACAGCGGATCCAGCGATTGATGCTTGTCGGCGGCCGTATTGTTCATCCCTACTCGCAAAGGAAGCATTCGTGAATGGACCGCAGTCGTCGGTGGAGGAGCAGATTCGTACTGCTGCTTTGACTTTGGCCTCGATCGCCAACAACGGTTTGGTGTTCGCTACCGATGTGTTCGACCGGCAGCGCTATGAGCAGACCAGTGCGATTTCGATGCAGTTGCTGTCGTTGATCAGCGCCGGTACTCCGCAGCAGTTGAACGAGATCGTGTCCTTGGAGTCGGGGTACATGACCCCCAAGGTCGACGTGCGTGGGGGTGTGTTCGACAAGGCGGGCCGGATCTTGCTGATCCGCGATCGCAGCGATGAGCGATGGACGTTGCCTGGCGGGTGGTGCGACATCCTCGAGCCGCCGTCACAGGCGATCGAGCGCGAGGTCGAGGAGGAATCAGGGCTGGTCGTGCGCGCGGGCAAGTTGGTGGCCTTGCTGGATCGTGACGTTCAAGGCCACCATCCCGTATTCCCGTATCACGTCTACAAGCTGTTCTTCCTGTGCGAGAAGATCTCCGACGGAGAACCCAGTCCCGTCGAGACGATGGAGGTGGGTTGGTTCGACGTCGAGGAGCTTCCCGAGTTGTCCACCACACGGGTTCTCGCGAGCCAGATCCGATTGCTGCATGAGCATTGGGGCAAGGCCGAGTTGCCCACGGTGTTCGACTGACCTGTTGGATCGGTCCCCGCTATTGGGGTGCGGTCGAACGGTTCGCATGTGCGAGCCGTTCGACCGCCGCGTGCGGGTCTGCGTCGGCAGCGCGGAAGACGGCGCTTGCGGCGACGAGTGTGTCGATTCCGGCGGCGATCACGTGTGGTGCGGTGTGGTCGGTGATTCCGCCGTCAGCGACGAGTTCGGTGGTGTCGAGGAACCGTTCGGTCAACAGCGCGCGCAGTTCTTTGATCTTCGTAACAACGGTGGGGTCGAACGTGCTGGTGCCAGGTTGGCTGGTCATCAGGATGACGAAGTCGAGCCGGTCCAGATGCGGTTCGAGCCGGTGCAGTGGCAGGTCGGGGTTGAGGACGAGCCCTTTTCCGACACCTGCGGATTGCAGCGTGTCCAAGGCGGTGGCGATCCGGTCGCAGGCGTCGACGTGTATCGACACTCGTTCGACGCCGATGTCGATCAGCGCTTCGAGGTAGCGTTCGGGTTGCAGGGTTTGCAGGTGTATATCCAGGGGCATCGTTGTGCGTTCGCGGATTGCGGCGATGGTGCGTAGCCCGAAGTTGATGTCGTTGGTGTAGTGCCCGTCCATGACGTCGAGGTGCAGGTACGGCACGTCGATGCGTTCGACGTGGGTGATCGCGGTGTCGAGGTTGAGCGGATCGGCTCCGAGCAGGGCTGGCGCGACGCGAATAGTCATGTCGTGGGGTTCCTTTCGCTGTTGATGATCGCGGCTTCGAGGCGATCACTGACGTAGTCGATGTCGGGTTCGGTGAGATCCGGTCGCATCGGCAGGCAGAGGGTCGTCGCGGCCTGCTGCTCGGCGTTCGGGTAGTGGTGCCGTGCGAACGGCTGCTGACCGAAGGCAGTTTGGTGGTGGATAGGGACCGGGTAGCGCACCACGGCATCGACCCCGTCACCGCGCAGACGCTTCACGATGGTGTCGCGGTTGGGTACCTCGACCTGGAACAGATGGTGGACGTGATCACCAGGCGGCTGGGCAAGCGCGGACCCCGCCAGTCGTGGGTTGGTGAGGCTTTCGTGGTAGCCCAGCGCCACCCGGCGGCGGGCTTGGTTCCATTCGTCGAGGTGGCCGAGTTTGCTGTGCAGGATGATCGCTTGGATTGCGTCGAGTTTCGAGTTCATTCCGACGGTGACGTGATTGTCTTGTCCGTCCTGTCCCAGTCCGCGCAGGATCCGAAGTTGTTGGGCGAGTTTGTCATCGCTGGTGGTGACGGCGCCGGCGTCTCCGGCTGCGGCCAGGTTCTTACTCGGATGGAAGCTGAAACACCCTAGTGCGCCGAAGGTTCCGACTCGTTGCGTGCCCCACCGGGCGCCGACAGCCTGGGCACAGTCTTCGATGAGCAGCAGGCCGTGTCGGTGGGTCAGTGCGGTGAGTCGGTCCATGTCGAGGGTCCGGCCGAACAGGTGCACGGCCATGATCGCGCAGGTCCGCGGCCCGATTGCGGCCTCGACCGCGTGCAGGTCCATCAGATAGGTCCTGGGTTCGCTGTCGACCAGGATCGGTCTGGCACCGACAGCGACGATCGCGGCGACGGTGGCGTGGAAGGTGTTCGCGACGGTGATCACTTCATCACCGGCCTCGACTCCGGCCGCGATGAGAGCCAGCGCAAGAGCATCGGTGCCGGAGTTGACACCGACCACGTGCGCGGCACCGAGGTAGTCGGCGAACGCCTGCTCGAATCGGGCGACCGACTCTCCCAAGATGTAGTCGCCATCGAGTAGTGCCCGCCCGATTCGGGCTTGTACGGTGTCCAGGTCGGGGAACTGGGCCGGGTAGTTGTAGCGGGGAACCTTCATTGCCGCTCGCTCGGGCCGGTGGTGATGTGGACGACAGCTTTGCCGAGGTATCCGCTGGTGGCGGCGGCGGTGAGGTATGCGGGCGCCTCCGATAGTTCCAGTCGCCGGGCGATCAATCGGTGTGCGCAGTCCGCCAGCGACCACTGCCCTGCGGTGGTGGGGGCGCTGAGCAGGGTGAGTGCTTCGGTGAAGTCGGCGCGGGTGGCGCCGTAGGTCCCGGCGAGGGTGAATAGTTTGCCGGGGACGGCCCCGGCCTGGGTCAGTTCGTGGCGGCGGATCTGGTCGATGTCGAGGTCGTACAGCCGGTCACCAGGCCGGGTTCCGGCGAACAGCATCAGCAATCCGCCCTCGGCGAGCAATCGCACGCTGGTGTCCAGATACCCGGGTGATGCGTGGGCGGTGGCCAGAATGACGTGTTCGAAACTCGTTCTACTGAGGTCGGTTTCGGCAACTTTTGACGGGAGGGCTCCGCGGTCGAGCAGGAATCGGATTCTGTCAGCGCGGCGGTTGAACAGGGTGCACCGGTATCCGAGGGCGAGCAGCGTCGCCGCGATCAGGGTGCCCGCGATCCCGGCCCCCACGACGGCCACCGGCGAGGAGAGGGGTGTGCCGCGATCTTCGGTGACGGCGAGCAGGCGGCGCACACAATGCACGGCACACGCCAGTGGTTCACCCAGGACCGCGCTCTCGGTGGGCACACCAGGCGGGGCCGGGACGAGCGCGGCACGTAGTTGAGTGGGTTCGGCGACGAGTTCGACCAGCTGAGCGAACCCGGAGGTGCGGTGACGCAGCAGCGGGTGCGGATCGAACAGCACTGTGCGTCCGCGCAGGTCCGCCAGCGCCTGTGGGGCGTCCAGAACGGTGCCGAGGATTTCGTGTCCGAAGTCGCGTCTGCCGAATCGTTCACCGCGGATCTCACGCAGGTCCGATCGACACACGCCGACCACACGAGGAGCCAACAGCACTGTCTCGCCCTCGGATTCCGAACCGTCATAACGAGTTTGGGCGGTGGTGAGGAAGGCGAGGCCGTCGGCGTGGTCGATGCGCTGGTAGGTGTGAGTGTTCATCGCAGCTGCCTGAGGTGTTGGGCGACGGTGGTGTGGATGTCGGCGGGCCGTGTCGGTTCGGTCATGGTCGGGTCGATGACGACCTTGATGTGCTCGCCGTGTGCGCGGTCCCGCTCGGCGAGCGCGGGGATACGGGTCGCGGCCTCCTCGAGGGAGATCACATGGGTCACCAGTGCCCCGTATCGTGCGGGATCGTCGATGAGCTGCTGCTGGGCGGCGTCGAGTTGTTGTGGGGAGCTGCCGCGATGCCCGGTCACCCAGACCGGTTTTCCCGTCGCGGTGCTCACCAGCTCGCTCGCGCTTCCTCGGGTGTGTCCGCACACGTTGCGCCGTCGGATCGCGGCGAGATGCACGCCGGACAGGTCAGGATGGTCGAACGCGGCGGGGATACCGCCGAACAGATTCAGTACTCCTCCAGCGCGCAGGGACGCGACGGCGCTGTCGAGGGCCGGGTGGACAGCTTCGCGAGGCAGGCACACGATCGCGCCGTCGGCGCTGTCCGCCGCGGCGTGTGGACGAAGTTCTGTCGTGCCCAGGATGGAAAGTCCGGTGAGGAATTGCGCCCGTTCGGGCCGAGGGTGGATCAGTTCGATCCGGTACCCCAGCTGTTCTCCGGTGAGGGCCAGTAGAAGTGCGGCGCTGCCCGCACCGAAGATCGCCACCCGCCCCGGTGGGCGCAACTGTTCGCCGATCAACTCCCACCCGTAAAGGGCGGTAGCGAGCGGTTCGGTCAGGGGTGCGAGGTCCAACGGCAACAGATCCTGCGCGGCCACCACTGAGTAGGGGTGGCCGCTGGTGGTGAGGTAGTCGCGCAGCAGACCGTCGTAGCTGTGCCCGAGGATCGTGTCCTGGTCGTGCCGGTCGACTGGGTTGAAGATCTCGCACGCCGGGATCGTCTCGTGGTCGGTGTCGGATAGGCGGACGCCGATGCCTTCGTGCCCCAGAATTCGAGCTCGGTCGCCGCGGACACCGCGTTGGATCTGTAGGTCGGTTCCGCATACTCCTACCCGCAGCATCCGGTGCGTTACCTCCGTACTCGGGTGGAACCTGGTGCGCCGCAGTTGCAGAGCGGTGCCGGTGCGCACGAGTGATCTGTTTTCGAGCAAGGCTTCCACGATGCTCACCCTCGCCCGAGCCGAACATGGAGGGGGTGCAGTGCGTGTGCGGCGTCGACCAGTTCCTCGACGCGGATGTCTTGGGCGAAGATGGCGGTTCCGATCTTGGTGAGCAGGGGGATGTTCTGGCGTCCGTCGCGATGTCGGGTCGAGTCGGCCAGTCCGGCGGCGAGGAGGTCTTGGTTCAGGCAGGGATGTGTCAACGGCAGCCCGATCCTGGCCATGAGAGCCAGGATCCGGGTGAGGGATTCCTCGTCGATGAGTGCGCGGTGGTGGGCGATCAGGCACGACACCGCCATATCGATCGCGACGGCTTCCCCGTGGAAGAGCATCGGTGTGGCAGCCAGTTCGAATGCGGGGCTGAAGGTGTGCCCGAAGTCGGGCAGACGTTGCAAATCGTCTTCCCACAGGTTGGGTTCGAGTTCGGCCAGGATCGCGGTGATCGCGGCGTCGATCACCGGCCCGCTCACCGTCGCGTCGGCCGCGAAGCTGTTCGCGCTGACCCATTCGCGGTGAATCACCTCGAACAGGGCCTGGTCTTTGACCAGTGCCATTTTCATGATTTCGGCCATTCCATTGGCGATCTGCCGGGCGGGCAGGGTTGCCAGGAAGTCGGGATCGATAAGGGTGTGAGTGGCCGGGAAGTAGGTGCCAAGGCGGTTCTTTCGCCCGTTGAAGTTGATACCGGTCTTGACCCCGACAGCGGCGTCGACCATCCCCAACAGCGTGGTCGGCACCCGAACGTAGGGGACACCGCGCCGGTAGATACTCGCGGCGAACCCGACCAGATCGGTGAGCACCCCACCACCCACGGCCACGACGGCGTCACGGCGACGGCTGAGCCCGAACTTGTCGAACTCGCGCACGATCCGCCCGACCGTGTCGGCATTCTTGCCGACCTCGCCGGTCTCGATCGGCAGCACCGTGTACGGCGCGCTGTAGTTGCCGAAGTAGCCGCGAATGCGGTCACCGTAGAGATGGGTCACCGCGGAGTCGACGATGATCAGGGATCGCCGGTTGTCGATTCCCACAACGTCGGCCAGATCCGGATTCGCAGGCTCCAGGCAGCCGCGGGTGCGCCGGATCGCATACGACATCGCCTGTGTCGCATCAACCGACCATTGACGTTCCATTCCTCGTCACTCCTTTCCCGGTACTAAGGGGCCGCCGTCGAGTCGGCGGCGTGTGTATTCGCCCGCCCCGCGCAGGGGATCGAGACCATCGGAAACCCACCGGGATATCCGGTCGCGGAACACCGTCGGCTGGTAGGTGGAGATCAGATACAGCCCGTCGGCCTCGGCATTGCGATACACACTCGCGAGGTAGTGCTCCCCCAGACTGTCGAGAACCCCACCAGCCAGCACTACCTGCTCGACACGGGCATCGACCGCCATCAGATACAGCAACGCCCGAGTCAGAGGAGCGGTCACATAGTCGAGGAACGCCCGCGCTGAATCCGAGCCCGCGTCGAGTCCGGCCCGCAACCGCGCAAGCCTCGACCCCGTATCAGGGTCGGCCAAGCCCAAGACGTCGGCCAGGCCCGCGAGTTGTTTGTCGATCGCGGTCCCCGAGGAAATCGCGGCGACGTGCCCAACGGCCGCGCAGTCGCATACCGGCGGCTCACCCCACAGTGATGACGCCGTCGTGAGGCTGGGGAGATGCCCGATTTCGCCCTGGATTCCGTGGACGGGATCCAGGTCCACCCAGCCGGTCTCGACGTTGATGGTGCGGGCGCCGATACCACTGCTCACCGTTACCGCGGTCAGGAATCTCGGGCCGCGCTCCCGCACAAGCGGATTGCTGGCGATCGCTATCGCCAGGCTGGTGAGATCGTTGACGATCCACCACCGCAACGTTGGTTCGGCCGTGGACAGCGCCGCGTGGAGGTCGACCGGATCGGTGCAGTCACCCCATAGCGGGGCGCTGGCCAGGACTTGCCCGGTGTGGCCGTTGGTCGCCGCGCCGATCGAGATCCCGACAGCCACAGCATCCGGCTGGCGGGCAGCCAACTCCCGAGACCGGTCGAGCACGTGTCGAATCAGCAACTCTTGCAGGGACGCCGCGTTGCTGCCGGTACGCGCTCGCGTCACGGCCGGATGAATCTCGACCTCGAATAGGACGCCGTCGGTGTTCAGGATCGCTGAGCGCCACCAGGTTCCACCGAGGTCGAAGACGATGACCGGAGCGAGCGCTTCCTGCCTCACGGTCGGGTTCCCGCGGCCGGCTCGTCGACGAGCAGGTAGCCGTCGTCGCCCAGGATCACCGCGGCCGGAGACAATGGGGTTGCGGCACTGCGGATTGCGGCCACGGCGGCGGCTTTGGCCGGTCCCATCGCGAGGATGAGGCGGGTTGGCACAGCCTGGAGATACGGCACGTTCAAACTCACGCGCGGCTGCCCGTCGCAGCTCGTAGCGATCGCGCGTTCGGGACGCTGCGCGTTGAGGTCTCGGGGAAAGATCGATGCGGTGTGGCCGTCGACGCCCACACCCAATATCGCGATATCCGGCACGCCCACCGGGCGCACGACCGACAGTTGTTTGTCGTAGAGGGCCGCGATCTGCTCAGCGGGCCCATCCGGGATCGGAAACCAGTTCGGGCGATTTCCACGCTCACCGTGCGTTGTGAGGCCGAAGATCTCCTCGATCCCCGCCGAACTGCGGACATCGGGATCGACGAGCATGCGTTCGTCGGTCTGGACCAGACAGATTCGTGTCCAGTCCACATCCAAACGAGCCAACCGACGGTAGGTCTCCACCGGGGTCGAGCCACCTGTCAACGCGATCACGCATTCACCCCGGTCGGTGATCGCCTCCTCGATCTTCGCGCCGACTATCCCAGCGGCGGCCACGGCGACGGTCCTGGCGGTTTCCAGTACTCGGCAGGTGAACGACATCGGGTACTCCTTTCCTATCGGCCATTCGCAGACGCGGGGACGCGGGTCAGCTGCACCGGTAGTTCCTGGTGGCCGTGGCTGATGAAACTGTCCAGCGTCGTCAAGGTCGCCGGTTCGACGGCGAGCGTCAGGTCCGGGAACCGGGCGAACAGGGCGGGCAGCGCGACAGCGGCCTCGAGACGGGCCAGACCGGCCCCGAGGCAGTAGTGCGGTCCGTAGCCGAAGCTCAGATGTTCGGTCGTCGGCCTGCTGGGATCGAATTCGTCGGCGTCGGGACCAGACGGGTTCGCGGTGCGGTTGGCGGCGGCGATCGCGGCGACGATGGGATCACCGGCAGTGACGTGTTGGTCGGCTATGTCGAAATCGGTGACCGCGTAGCGCAGGGGCAAGGTCGCCACCGGTGGCGCGTAGCGCAGTGCCTCCTCGATCAGATGCGGCCATTTCACGGCGTCCGCGCGGACTCGAGCGAGGAGTCCGGGCCGGGTCAACAGCTCATAGATCGCCTGGTCGAGCAGATTCACCGTCGTCTCGAACCCAGCGGTGATCACCAACAGCAGCGTGTGCACGAGTTCTTCTTCGGTGAGCCGGTCCCCCTCGTCGCGGTGATCGATCAGCAGACTGGTCATGTCCTCGCCCGGCCTCGCGCGGCGCAGCGCCACCAGAGTGGTCAACAACTCCAGCATCTCGGCGAAGGTGAGCGCCGGATCGCGACGAGGGGCCGTGGAGAAGATCTCCTCCACGCACACCCGCAACCGTGGCTGGAGCAGATCGGGCACGCCCATCAACCCGGTGATCACCCGGACCGGCACCTGGGCGGCGAATTCCTCACGCAGATCGACCACCTCACCGTCAGGACGCGCAGCCAACCCGTCGAGGAGATCGTTGACGATCTGATGGACCTGTAGTTGTAGTGCGGCGATTCTGCGACCTGTGAAGGCGGGACCGACGAGTTTGCGCAGCCGCTGATGGTCTTTGCCGTGCGCGGTGAACATGTTCCGGACGCTGACCCACGTGATCAGCGGCCAATCTGGCGGGATCTCGCCAGCGAGGAAGGCTGGCCAGTGTCGGTAGGTGTCCTTCGACACCCGGTGATCGATGAACAGCTCTTTGAGCAGGTCGGGGGTGGTGATCGCCCAGGCGCGTATTTCGCCTGGCAGCACAACCGGAACCAATGGTCCCCGTTCGCGAAGCTGAGTCGCTTCACCGGGTATATCGGCGCCGCTGACATCGAGCACGTACGGGCCGGAAGCGGATTTCAGATCGGTCATGCCAGGGCTCCAAGAGACGAGAGGTGTCGGGTCGTACGTGGACGGGAGGTCGCTCGGCTGCATCGGTCAGCAGTGGGTGTGCGGCGTGGTCGGGGTGAAGACCACCGGCAGGATTTCGAGTGCGTGATGGAACGGCCCGGCCCGCCACACCAACTCCTCCACCGAGCAAGCCAGTCGCAGATCGGGCAGCCGATCGAGCAACTCATCGATGGCGTCGACCGCGCACTGATAGGCGAGGGTGCGGGCCGGACACGAATGCGGCCCCGCCGAGAACGACAGGTGTGAGGCGTTGCGTCCGACCCGACCGAAACGGTCGGACTCGGGGGCACGGTTGCGGGGGTCGGTGTTGCAGGCCGCCATACCGATGAGCACCGGCTGATCCGCAGGCAAGGTGACACCATCGACCAGCACAGGCCGAGGCGGATACCGCACACACAAGTTCGCCAACGGCGGATTCCGACACAGCACCTCGTTCAACGCGTCCTCGGTCCGACACGCCCCACTCACGACCTGGTCACCGAAACCCCGATCGGTCACCATCAACAGCGCAGCGTTCGCGATCAGGTGTTGCAGCGGTTCGATCGCTGCCGCGTACATGGTCAGGACCTGCTCCCGCAGCTCCTGCTCGCTCATCCGGTCGGCGTGCGCGATCAACCGCGTCGGGATATCGCGGCCCGGTTGGGCGCGTTTGAGATCGATCAACGCACCCAACGCGCCATCGATGACCGCATCGACCACACCGGGGTCGGTGTCGGCCTCGAACATCATCGCGAAACCGCGAGCCAACTCTGCGCCGATCTCGGGTGGGCAGCCCATCATCGTGTTGATCGTCCGAAACGCGAGCGGTCCCGCGTAGTCGGCGATGAGGTCCATCGCGCCGTCGGCGGCGACCGCCGCGACGAGGTCGTGGCCGTGTCCGGCGACCACCGCGTGCAACTCGTGTAGGTCCACTCCCGCCAGCGCGGCGTTGGTGGCCTGCCGATAGAGAGCATGGGCATGCCCGTCGCTCCGCAAGGCGTTCTTGCGGGCTCCCATCATCGGCAGCACCGGGCACCGTGGATCCATCGTGGCCTGCCAGCGGCTCGGGTCCGCCCGGAAACGGTCCGTGTCGTGCAGGATCGCCACTGCCATCCGCCACCCGATCACCAGCGTCGCCGTAACTCCCGGGGCGAGTTCGACGTGCGCGAAATCAGGGTGGTAGCGGCGCATCTCGGCATACACGCGGTGCGGAGCGCTCGCGAAATCCGGTGAATATAACCGGAAGAGGGGACCGTCCAGGCCGTAGGGTCCCGGTTCCTGTCTGACCGGGCACCGCGGCGAGGGCGACAGCGGGCCATGGTTTGCGGGCGGCCGAGGGGCGGTGATGGTCATGAAGCGAACCCCGAAATCTGTTGCGACGACTGGCTCTGCCTGTCAGTTCATCGACTTCGATGTCGATGAACTGGCCGGAGTTGTAGCGGCAAGGGAGCTTTGATGCTGTGGTCGACCGCGCGAGGGTGCGTGGTGGCCGCCTCAGCCCCGATGCCGGGTACCGCATTCACAGTGGTTCAGAATGATTTCCAGTGGTATCGGACAACGTTGGGATACTGTTCGGATAGCGTGTGGATTTGCCTGGTCAGGCGGTTGAACCGGTGGGGGCGGTGATGGTCAGAGGGCGGGAATGGACCGGCTTCGAAGCGGTAGCTCTGCAGGAGGCGATGCGTCGGTCGATCCGTGAGTTCGCCGCGATGCTCGGCATCGACACCACCACGATCGCCAACTGGCGCTCCGGCCTCGCCGCGGTGACTCCACGACCTCGAACCCAAGCGATCCTCGACACCACGCTCGAACGACGCGCGACACCCGAAGACCGAGCCCGATTCGAGCAGATCGTGGCTGAAGGCCACACGGTCTGGCGCGAACGGCACCCTGGAACCAACCCCCGCACACTGATCCCAACGCAACCCCCACAGCCTCCCGACACCACGACTACCGCACCTGCGCCGAGCACGGCTAGCGTGGAGGTCAGCTATCCACGTGTGAAAGGCGAGGATCCTGTGGAGCGCACGGCATTCCTCCGGGTGATGACCGGCTCGGCCGCCGGGCTGATCCTCGGCGCAACCGGGCTCAACGAGCCCCACGAACCTCTCGACACACTCGAAAGCGCGCATATCGCACCCGAACTCGTGGACTACTTCCGCACCCAGCTCACCGGGCATTACACAGCGGACGCTGCCCTGGGACCACGGCACCTCATTCCCACCGTGCACGCTCAAACTGAACTGATCATCGGCCTGGCCAGCCGAGCCGATCCCCGCACACGCGGCGACTTACTCGAAACCGGTGCCGCCTACGCCGCTCTGCTCGGATGGCTACACCAAGACGCGGGCGACCTCGCCACGTCCACGCAATGGCGCCACACGACCTTGACCCTCGCACACCGTGCCGGTGCCCCGCAGATAATCTCCTACGCACTGTCCAACATGGCGATGCTCGCACTGGACCAACACGACGGCCGCGTCGTGGTCGAATACGCCCAAGCCGCCCAAGCCGCCGGACCCGCGCTGTCCCCGAAATGCCGCGTCATCGCGCTCCAACATGAAGCACACGGCCACGCCATGCTCGCCGACCGCGCCACCGCCGACCGCCTCCTCGATTACGTCGCCACCCTCATCCCCAGAGTCGATGACCAACACCCCTGGGGCAACGCGTGCCGCCGTACCCCGCACCACGTCGAAGTCCAACGCGCGATCAGCTACGGCCGCACCGGCACAACGCGAGACGCCACCGACGCCGTGGTCCTCTGGGACGAAATCATCGACTTACTGCCCGAATCGGGCCGCCGCGACAACGCGGTCTTCCGCGCCCGGCAGTCCACCGCGCTCGCCAAAATCCCCGACCCCGAGCGCGCCGTCTGGGCCGCCACCAAAGCCGCTACAGCCCTCGAAACGACCGGATCGGCCAGACTCCGCCGCGAATTGAAAGCCCTCCCCGGCCATGCCAGCGCATGGGCGCATACCTCAGCCGGTAGCGAACTCCACGCCGTCGTAGGGTCGCTGCCATGACCACCCCGCCCGCACCCTTGAACGACGAACAGATCGCCACCGCCCTCACCGGGCTGCCCGGCTGGAAACGCGACGGCCACGAGATCACACGCACCTTCGCCCACAGCTACCACGAATGCGTACACCTGGCGGTTTACGTCGCTGCCAAGGCCCGCGAGGTCAGCCACCACCCCGACATGCTGATCACCTGGCAACGCATCGAGTTCCGCATCACCACCCACGACTCCGGACGCAAACTCACCGAACTCGACTTCGACCTCGCACGACAAATCGATCAGATCGCCGCCGCCGCCGGAGCCACACCCGCCAGCGATATGTAATGCCGATTGCCGTTCGACCTGAGACGGACATTGGTGACCCCAGCCCAGGGAACGGCTCGTGAATCGCGCTCACCAGCGACCTTGAGCCCGCAGTTCGCCCTTGTCGCAGCTGATCAGCTCACAGCACGCTGAGCGTGGCCCTGACTTGGTCGATGCACGTTCAACGCCCCGACAGCGATAGTTGGTGCCGCCAGCAACGGAGCTGCACCGATTGCGCGACTACGTTTCCAGGACCGCGATTTCGCCGTTAGTACTCGGAATCAGTCTCACGCGATCCCTTCCACCAGAGAACGATCTCTCAGACACCGGCCGGACTCACTCAGAGCGAATCCAGGACGGTGGGTGGGCACCCGCACAAGCACGACTCCTCGCCCCTACCGCAGAGGTGCTGATGAATCTTCCACCGCGCCAAATCCCGCCACGTTGACCGACTTGAGGCTTGTCGAGGAACCTCACCGCCGACACCTGGGAGCGCCGATTGCCTGCGCCGGGAGTTGAAACACGCCGATAGTGCGGCTGATTCGCGCCGAATTGCGGCTGAGAGGGTCAGATCAGGTCGCTCCACGTCCACTCCGGGGCATCGCTCCCGGCGGGCTCGCGCCCGAACCGAAATCGCCCCAAGATCGAGATGTCGTTCACGACGAAGTGTGGGACAGAGCCTATAAATCCACAGTCCCCAGGAGGCTGGTTTAGGGTCGCTGGAGGACATGTCGAGGGCGGGAGCCGCATCTGTGAGCGCTGATGTTGTTGTGATCGTGCCGGGTATCACCGGCAGTGTTCTGGCTCGCGGACAGCGTGAGTTGTGGAGTCTGTCCGCCGCAGCGTTGCGTCGGGGTGTGCTGCACACCAGCGAGGTCCTCGATGAATTGCGGTTGCCTGCCGTGCCCGGGGATCGCGATGAGTACGCCGAGTTGGCGTTGGACAGCCCGGAGGTGATTCGAGGCATTCATGTATGGCCGGGGTTCTGGCACGGCTCGGGCTATGGCACGCTGATTGACAGGCTGACCAAGGCCGTCCCCGGTCGGGTACTGACCTTCGCCTACGACTGGCGACTGCCGAACGCCTACACTGCCTCGAATCTCAAACAGTTCGTCGAGGACTCGTTGACCCGGTTTCCAGGCAGCCGAATCACTTTCGTATGTCACTCGATGGGCGGGTTGATCACCCGCTACTACCTCGACGTGCTGGGCGGTCACGTGCATGCCGCGCGGTTAATCACGATCGGCACCCCGTTCAGCGGGTCGGTCAAAGCGGTGAAAGCGTTGACCGGAGACCTCTACCCCCGCATCCCTGGACTGGGCGAACGAGTCGCGCGGGTCGCGCGCACGTTCCCGTCGGTGGCCGAATTGCTGCCCACCTATAGGTGCGTCGACACCGGCCCGAACAGCGAACCAGTGGGACTCACCGACATCGAGATCCCCGGCCTCCCGGTCGAGACAGTGCTGCGGGGTCGACGTTTCCACGACGATCTGAATGCGGCGGTCGCCAGCGGCGGCAGTGGTTCGTACGCGTTGCACGTGTTCGCGGGCAAGCTTCAAGCCACCGACCAGAGCATCACTGTCAACGGCGCCAGCCTCGGATTTCAGCGGACCCAGCGCGGGATCGACCACGCCGGAGACGGCACGGTGTCGAGTTTCAGCGCGGTCCCGCCGGAGTGGGAACGCGACGAGCACGCTCTGTTCCGCCCCGCTAAACACGGACCGTTGGCCAAGCACCGAGATCTGCTCGACGACGTGATCGCCAAGGCCACCGCCCGCGAACTCGGCGCCATCCTCGCCCCGCTCGACGAACTGTCTCTGGACCTTCCCGAAGCCGCAGCGGCCGAGGGGCCGGTGGAGCTCGTGGTGACCAGCGGGTCGGCGAATCTGCGATTGCAGGCCACTGTTTTCGACGCCGACGACAACCCGCACGACACTCATATACCCGTTCGTCCGGACGAGAGCGGTCACCGGTACCGGACTGCGTTGCGGTTGCCGCCCGGGTTGTGGCAGATCCGCGTCGAGGAAATAACCAGACAGCCACGCGCCTTCGTCGAAGACCTCATCACCGTGCTGTGACTCCGGTTTCGGTGACGGCGGCAACAATCGATCGGTGTCCGCTGCCGCGCAATTGGACCCGGTCGAAGGCGCACGCGGCAACCGTCCCGCCTGTGCGAGTGCAGCGGCGACAGTCTCGCTATCCTTATCTGGTTCTGGCAGGACCGCCATGTCAGCGCTCCAGTCGAGCGAAGGTCCTCAGCACAACGATCGGATGACACCGTAACGAACTGCGGGCGATTGGCGAGGAGGGCACGCGTCCGGTGGAAGCGCAGGATGTGCACGGCTGGTTCACTACTGTGGTCATCGACGCATACGGTGACCACACGCTGAACCTGCCCAATGCTGCCGAGCATGCAGAACTCATCGCCGATGTGCTGCATGAACGCGGTTTCATGGAGAACCCGCGAATCGGTAGCACCGCGACTCACGATGTGCACAATTGGCTCAACGGTTGGAAACCGGTCGGACCCCGAATGTTGTTGTATTGGACAGGACATGCTCAGGCATCCGTTGATGATATCGCGTTGTTCTGCGGCGACTACGAACCGAGTAAACCTGCCAACAAAGTGACCGGTCGGCTGCTCGCGGAAGTGCTGGCACAGCAGGCCGCGATACAGATCGTGGTGATCCTCGACACCTGCAAAGCAGGGATCGGCGTGGACTCGATCACCGAAACATTCCGCCGCCATGTCAAGAGCCGTTCCTATCCGGTTGGGCGAGAACCACAACTCGCTGTTCTGAGTTCGGCCGGAAACCAAGAATTCGCACGGGACGGCGTTTTCGCTGAAGCCATGGCACACGTCCTACGTCATGGCCCCCCGGCCTCGACTGCCACCTACAACAGTTGGACACAACACGACATCCTGATCACACCCTACGAACTGTTCGATGCCATCCGACAACGTCTGCACGACATCGACGCCCACCAACAACCCGATTTCAATCAGGCGATTTCTGTCCCCGGCTTCTTCCCGTTCTTGCCCAACCGTCGCCACAATCCGTACCGCCCCGACGCGATCGTGGAAACTCTGCGTCAGCGAGCATTTGCCGAGTCCGACCTGCTCGAACACTTCCTCATCAAATTTCGTGGCATCGACACCCTGACTGCCGACGGTTGGCACTACTCACCGCGACCCGAACCTCAGGCCCGGATCACGCGGTGGTTGCTCGATGGAGACGGAATCCTCATCGTCACAGGACCACCGGGCTCCGGCAAGTCAGCGCTGCTGGGTTGGCTGGCAGCGATATCGATGCCCGAATATCGTGGTCATGTAGCGGCCATGCTCAGCGATGGGGGAATCGAGCTCCCACCCCCCGATGTGGTGGACGCCGGTATTCACGCCAAGCAACGCACCCTGCAGGAATGCGTGAGCTTTCTCGGCGACGCGCTCAACCTGCCTCAACCGGACAGAGGATGGCAGGAGCCAGGTCCGCTGGTCAACGCTATCGGTCTCCTCCCCCTCCAGAAGGGACGGAAGGTCACTATCCTCCTCGACGCGCTCGATGAAGCTTACGCGGCTGACCAAACGCGGATCGCTCGCGATCTGCTCGTCGCTCTGGCCGCGCTCGAAGGAGTACGAGTGATTGTGGGTACGCGGCCCAACCGCGAAGACCACGCCGACCCGACCCACGCGACACCAGACGGAGCATGGAGCTCCGACGGCCCGCTCATCCGGGCTCTCACCACCACAGAAGATCGGATACTGCGCCTGGACACCGACCCCGGCGCAGCCCATGCGATCACAACCTATGTGTCTCATCGCCTGCTCGACTCCACCACCAATTCTCCCTATCGCGGCCGATCAGACCTCGCCGAGTCCGTCGCAGAAGTCATAGCCAAGAAAAGCGACGGAATCTTCCTGTTCGCCCGTCTGGTAACCCGCGCCCTGATCAGACGCAGCACCGTCCTCACCCCATCCGATCCCGAAGCCAACGCGGTATTCAACGGCGGCGTCGCCGAGGCATTCGACGCCGACCTCACTAGCTACGGAACCGACCGCAATCGTGTACACGACCTGCTCAAACCCCTCGCATGGGCACAAGGGGCCGGACTACCACGTCGCGATATCTGGTTGACGATCGCCAACGCCATCGCACCTGTCGGCGCGCGCTATCACGGAGACGACCTGGCATGGGTTCTCGAATATGCCGGTGCTCACATCATCGAGTCCGGCGAGGACGGCCAAACCGTCTACCGCCTCTACCACCAAGCCTTCAACGACTACTTCCAACATGGCATAGATCCCATCCAAGTCCAGACAGCCATCACCGACGCTCTGATCACTCTCGTCGAAGCGGTGCCCAACCAAGCTCGGGACTGGGCACACGCCAACGCCTACCTGCACCGTCATCTCACCACCCATGCCACCGCCGCTGGCACCCTGGCCGAACTACTTACCGACACGCGTCTCTGGCTCTATACCGATATCGACCGTCTCGCCCGTGCACTCGTCAGCACCAAACTTCTCAACACTCCCAGCACGCGCCTGCTTCGAAGGGCACTCGACACCCTCCGCGCCGCCCACACTGCCGCCGAGCGAGCCACGATCCTCGCCGAGTTCGGTCTTCGCGATGAACCGCAGTCACTTCGGGATCTGACCACCAGACCTGAACTCGATTGGGAGCCCTGCTGGACGACAGCTCAACCGACATCGTTCCATCGCACGTTTCCCGAGCACTCCGGACAGATGAATTCTGTCGCCTTCGCACACAGACCCGGGAAGACTGCATTACTGGTCGGTGGCTCCAGTGAGGGGTATCTGCGGGTCTGGGACGCGGAAACAGGTGAGCCGATCGGAGCACCTATCGAGACCGCCGTCGGCCCGGTGTGGTCGATCGCAACGGTGACCTGTTCAGAGCATTCAGTGTTGGTGGCCAGCGGCTCAAGCGATGGAATTGTGGCGGTATGGAATGCCCTGACGGGAGAGCTTGAGGGAGCAATATTGGAGCACAGCGATTCAGTGTTTTCGGTCGCAATGACAACTCGCTCTGATGGCTCACCGATACTTGCGAGCGGTTCAATCGATGGAACCGTGACCATGTGGGATGTAATTTCAGGTGAGCAATTGAAACAAACGATTTCCGCGCACAACGAGCCCGTCTACTCGGTGGCACTCGGAACTCGCGCCGCCGACTCAATGGTTCTCGCGAGCGGCGCCGAGGACGGAACCATTCGATTGTGGGACGTGCAGTCGCTCGAGCCTCTCGGACAACCTCTTGTCGGGCACACCGAAGCGGTGCTGGCAGTAGCCTTCGGAACTACGGCCGACGGCCAGTTCATACTTGCCAGCAGTTCTGCCGATCAAACGGCACGACTTTGGGATGTCCAGTCGGGGGGGCCTATCGGCGCACCATTGGCGGGCCACACAGGCGCGGTGAATTCTGTAGCGCTCGGCTATCTCCCGAACGCTCACCTGCTATTGGCCAGCGGCTCAATTGATCGGACAGTGCGGGTTTGGGATGTCAGCTCCGGGAAACTGGTCGCGCCGCCGCTGACCGGACACACCGATGAGATCGTATCGGTGTCCTGTGCACCACACGGTGATTCCATACTGTTGGCAAGCGCGTCCAACGATCGAACCGTGAGAGTCTGGGACGTCGACGTCGGCTACATGATCGGATCACCTTCGGTCGAATCAACACAGCTCGTGAATGCTGTCGCCATCGTGTCACGCGACGCTGATTCCGCGCTGGTAGCAAGTGGTTCAACGGACCGAACCGTGCAGGTATGGGATGCGACTTCGGGTGTGCCTCTCACCGCACCTATACGAGGTCACACCAATGAAGTACTCGCCGTGACCTTGGGGCAAGCGACTGACGGGCGGGTTCTGCTGGCCAGCGGATCGGCCGATCGGACCATTCGCGTCTGGGACGCAGAGACTGGTGAACCTGTCGGCCATCCTCTGACGGGCCACAGCGGCGATGTCCTGTCGGTAGCCCTTGTGCCTCTCCCTGACAACAATGTGCTCCTCGCAAGCGGATCGAGCGACCGGACCATCAGGCTCTGGGGTTCGATGAGAGGAAGGCCCATCAGGAGAGAAATAGCAGGGCACTCGGGTGCGGTTACATCGGTCGCTATCGCACCCAGGCCGAACGGATCGATACTGCTGGTCAGCGGTTCCACCGATGGAACCGTACGGATGTGGGATGTCGACACCGGCGCGCCGATCAGACAACCTGTGACCAACCGTCACGATAGGGTGAACGCGGTCTCGGTAGCGACTTGCTCGAACGGTCGGGTGCTTGTGGCCTGCGGATGCTCGAATGGCTCCGTGTGGATCTGGGAAGTCGAGTCCGGAAAACTCGTCCGATCGCTCCTCATCAAGCACCCTGACGAGGTCTGGTCGGTGGCATTGGCCACCAAAGCAGACGGATCCGCAGTCCTTGTCAGCGGCTGCGGTGACCAAACGATGCGCTTGTGGGATGCAATGACAGGTCGAGAAATGGGACCACCCATAACTGGCCACACCGGCACTACCAACGCGACAGCGTTGACAACTCAGTCGGACTCGACAATCCTGCTGGCCAGCAGTTCAGGCAACCTGTACATGCGCGCTATCCCCGACGTACCGCAATCTCCTTAGGCGGTGAACGCGCAGTTCATCAAGTCCACAGTCGTGTTGACCCGACCCCGTTGGTGCGTTCCCGTGGACGAACACTGCCGCCGCACTGTACGCACACACCGGCCGATGCTGGCTTGCCTCCGAGATCGCGATCATCGGCGCTGCCTCCCCCTTTCCAACCGCTTACACGAAACAGCCCGACGAAAGGCCGTTCGGAAACACCGGGCATCCCGCCGAACTCCATGCCCAAACCCGCACGAACAATCACAATGCCGAATGGTGGCGCGAGCAACTCGGTACCCTCGACAATGAACTTGCCCAAGCAGAGTGGGCGCTCGCGCTGTGGAGCATCGCCACCGGACCAGTCGTCTCAGAACTGCTACCTACGCTGGAAACGTGCTCGGCCAGCTTCCTGAACCACGCAGCATCGTACTGAGTGCCGCGGAACGGATCTCTCGCTTCGGTTGGCTGAATAATCGACCTCTCACAGCCGCTCCGGACGGCCAGGAGTTGGCTGCACTACACAAACTCCGCGCCGAGCTGTCGCCACCGGAACGACGTCACGCGATGCCCACATGGCCTGAACGTTCCGCACAACCGTCTTCGTTGCTCAGCGTTGCGAGGCAGGAGTCATGGCTGAAAGTCGACGCGAAGCCCACATAACGATAGCAAGACCGCGCCTACACCGCAGGCGCGGTCACAAGTACTCGCACAGGCCACAACTCGTCACCTTGAGTCGCATGAAGGTGATCCCTGTCGGGCATACCCGTCCAAGAAGATAAGAATGCCCGACAAACTATTCACCCAATTGAGAAATAGGACTAATCCGGCCGCAAGTAGTCGAATCCCGCTTCAATCGTCAGCATGCCCCAGGAAAAACGCTGTTCAGCGCCGGTCCCATCCGTGTGGTACCCCGCCGAGAGCTCGAACCTGCGACATCCGGGATCGTCTCGTCGCTGCTATTTGCCGATGACCAGCAGTTTTCGATGTTGAAACAGGTTGGCGTACTGGTCGATCCCCCCTCCGGCCACAACGCTTATTATTGATTTACCCCTTTTGACCTGTGCATATAGATGCGAGTCAAAGCTGTATCCGTGCCGTGCGAGTCGCGAAACCGCAGGCAGGAGCCCGTGGGGGCCAACACGGGTCAATCTGAGAGATCCTTGAGAAACCGACGACATCAGCGGATCATCGGACCTCCCTACCGCAGACGACATCAACCGATCGCATCCACCGCAGGCAACCCTGGCTGCACCGCTTCCGAAGGTGGACCCAATGCAGAAACCGGACCTGTCCCAGAACTCTTCACCGACGCACGCCACCCGCCGAGGAGGCCGGCACCGAGCCTGCAGAGCTCGAAGTCATAATCCCGACGAATCCGCCCGACCCCACACCCGCCGCGGCTTGAGCATTGCTGGATCTCCTCACCAACCTCGTAACCAGGCCGCTATAGCCGAACCCGCGAAACAGATGACGATCCCCACGGCGCAGACCGAGCACAAGAGTTGTTCGCCGACGCGACGGGCAAGTTCCGGTAGCGGCTCGAGGCGTGCAACGGCGAGATCATCGCCCGGTCCCAGACCAACGTCGGTCCAGCGGACGATCGCGCGGACGCCGTCGGATTTCATTTCCGCGTACCAGCCAGCGGCCGCGGGGCCGTCCAGGTTTGGCCAGCATCGGTGCTGGCATCGCCAGACCCATAACCAATAACCGTATGTGAGGTTCCCCGCTAATCCGGGGGAAAACCAAACCGCCCGAACGCGCTGACTCTGCGCCAGGCCTGGCGCGACAGAGTCGCCGAGTTCATGCGACCGGTGACAGCCGCGTCCACGCAGGCGTCATCAACGTCATGACCCACAACAACCTAGTAGGTATCGGGCCCACTCATTTTCTAGAAGCTCAGCGTCGGGTCACTTCCGGCGTGCCTACTCAGTTTGATGACCGGGACAACTCCGACGTCGAGGCACAGCTTTGCCCAGTCGGCAATCTTCTGCTTCAGGATCACCGATTTGATGTCGGCGATGTTGGCGGGCAGCTTCTTCGCCTTGTAGCCGAGCCACAGGCAGTATCGTTCAGGTTTGGCTAGGTCGGTGACAGTGGCTTTGTTCCGGATGAGTTCCAGGACCGTTGTCGCCTGGTCGCAGACATAGCCGAGCTTCTGTGCGGTGCCGAACTTCACGGCGAACACGGTCTTTTCGAGGCTCAGGTCCCATGCTTCGACCGGTGTGCCGGACGCGATCACCGCCAGACTGAAATCCTTGTCGGCCTTCTTATAACCCGCCCCGCCGACCTGATCGGAATCATTGAATGACGGTTCTGTTCCGGTGAGCACCTCGAAGATCTCCTCGGTCGGCTCGACCTTGATTTCCCGCACGTATTTATCGATGAAAGCCAGGTAGTCCTGGTTGAATTGCTTCCAGACGCCGCCGGACAGTGTCGCCCTGTGCGAGTCGACCGTGTATTCCAGGGCCTGTTTCAAGGTTAGGTGCGGCTTGTGCCAGTCACCGTCGTCCGTGAACCGTGTGATCTCTATGGCGAGTATTTCGTCGCGCGTCAGTTGTCGGGAACTTATATACAGGCGGAGGTCTGCGACGGTGAGGTCGTGGTCGAAACCCTTCTCCGGGAACAGCATCGACTTCTTGTGGCGGGCTTTCAGGTCATATTTTCCGGGCTTTCCAAACAGAGAGTTGAAGTCGGCATCACACAGATCCAAGCTGTTTGTGGCGAATTCACCCTGGTCGCCGATTCCGAGAATAGCATCGAGGAGGAGGTCGTCCAGTACGGCCAGCAGTTGCTTGTCCTTCACCGGTGTTTCGCGGGGCAGACTGAACTGTTCCGGGTTTTTCAGTTCCGTCTCGATAGACGACAGAAACGCGGGGATCCCTCTTATATCGATAGGCGGCGACAGGGCGGCAGAGGCGCTGAAATTGCCGGCCGTCCCGTACATATCCCGCTTCGATCCGATGATTGCCGCACGGATCTGGTCGATCGACTCGCCGCCCTCGATGTCGAGGTGGGTGTGCGACCGGTAGACCCGGCTCTCCCTCCTCCTGACGCTGTGGGACCGCTTCGTCCCGGTTTGCTTGACATCGCGTTCGTTGGCGATCCGTTTGGCCAGGTCGAGACCGAACTCGTAGTCACACAGCGACCGGGCCTGGTGATGGCCTGATCCATAGGACGCGGCATAGCACGAGGAGTCATGGTGGAAGATGTGCAGGCCCGCATGCTCCTTCCTAGTGGGAACTTCCCGGTTCTGGAAGAACGACTCGTACCGCTTCACCCACCCCGTAACAGCATCCTCGCCCTCCTCGAACCAGAATTCCGAATCCCATCCGCCGTCAGCGTATGCGTGGATCAACGTATAGCCGTCGTCTTGGAGACGTGCGCGAAGTGCCTCCAGCGAATTTCGTGGAATCTTGAAGATGCTCAGTTCCATCCCGTGGCTCCCGGCCGGTGCTCGTGGTCGAACGTTGAGCGCTGTCACGGCAAGTCGCGATCTACACCACCGTGATCCATTGCCCGGCGCTACCCCGCCTCGAAAAGTACCGCATCCCGACGGAATCGGTAACGGGAACACTCGGCGGTACCGGATGGACTCGGCGATCTCAAGGTCGGTGGTGGAACGTCCAAGGCCGAACGCGAGCGGGGCCACACCGGTCCAAGCACTACACCCCCACCCACAGTCGCCGCCTACTGCGAAGCCACCGACTCACCCTCACCGGCCACACCGGCATGGTGAACTCGGTGGCGTGCACCACCCTCGACGGGCACCCCGTCACCGCCAGCACCGATGAGACGGTGCGGGGACCGCCACACCGGCCATGAAGACACTGTGCTCACGCCGTTCACAGCACCGATTCCGGACCGTCTGGCTCAGCCGGTCAGACCTTCAGAGCAAACCTTTCGTGGTCAACCCGCGCCAGCGGCATCCGATCACGTAGCTTTGGACGCCATGACCTACGACCTGTCCCGGCTCGGCAGCAACCGATTCGAACACATGGTGCAGGCGCTGGCGTTGGCCAAACTCGGGCCCGGAATCCAGATCTTCGGGGCCGGGCCGGACGGTGGGCGTGAAGCGACCTTCCGCGGCGAGATCGCCATGGAGGGCAGGGGTACGTGGAACGGCTACGGAGTGATTCAGGCGAAATACAAAGAGCGGCTGGGTGAAACGGCAGCGGACCAAAAGTGGTTCTTCGAACAGATCACCGCCGAGCTCAACGATTGGATCGATCCGAAGAAGAAGCGTCACCACAACAAGCCCGACTATCTCATCCTCGTCACCAATGTCGCGCTGACCGGCGTCTCCCAGACGGGAGGACTGGACCGTCTCGACCGAATGTTCTCGCAATACCGCGAAATGGGCGAAAAGCAGTCGGACGGAACCCTCCGGAAGACCGGTATGCCCGACTTCCGGGACTACCACGTGTGGCACGCTGAGTACCTGGACCGCCTACTGGAGGCCCATGCCGAGATACGCCGGTGTTACGCGGATCTGGTCCTGCCCGGAGACATACTGACGCGACTGCTCGGTCAGGTCGAAGAGGACGACGCGCGGATCGCCCACGCATGGATCGGCCACGTCGCGGGCGCCATGAAATCCGATACCACCGTAGAACTCGGTGAATCCGGCGATAATACCAACTCGAAGTTGTCACTCGCAGAAGTCGCTGTGGACCTTCCTGCTTCGTCCGTGGCGGGTTCCCGAAAGACCTCGCCGGTACTGAAGGCACTCGTCGAACGAGGCGATCAAGTCCTCTCGCCCGCGCATAGACCCGCCGCGAAAGATCGAATGGTGGTCCTGGGCGGACCCGGCTCCGGCAAATCGACGATCTCCCGACTGCTGTGCCAACTCTATCGGGTGCCACTACTGGAGAACTCAGCCTCCGGCCGGATCACTGCGCAGACAGCCGAACGCGCGAACCGGATACGCATTAGTTTCGAGGCCGCCGGTCTGCCGGATCCGACCCTGCACCGCCTTCCAGTCCGGGTGGTGTTGAGCAAGTTCGCCGACCTGGTGAGCCGAGACACCGACCTGACCCTGCTCCAGCACATCGTCAGCCTGATCAACCACCGCGCGTCGGATCCGATCACCGTGGTACAGGCCAAGCGCCTGCTGAACGCCTGGCCTGTGCTCGTGGTCCTCGACGGCATGGACGAGGTGGCTTCCGCCGTCATCCGTGAGGAAGTGTCAGCGCGGATCGCGGACTTCCTGAACGAGATGGCGGCCCTGCGAGCCGATGTCTTCACCGTGTGCACCTCCCGGCCGATAGGCTTCGACCGCGACCCGGACATCGACTACGAAGAACTGCATCTCGCTTCGCTGACAACCACAGACGCGATGCACTACGCCTCACGTCTATTGGCGTGTCGATTCGCGGACAACCTCGACCGGCAGGAACAAGTAGTCGAACGGTTGACCACGGCCTCGCGCAGTGAGGACACGGCTCGATTGATGACCTCACCGCTGCAAGTGACGATTCTGAGTCTCCTGCTCGAGCAACGGCGTCAGGCGCCCGCCAGTCGATATGCCCTGTTCAAGAACTACTACGACATCATCTACGCACGTGAGTGCGACAAGCCAGAAGGCATCGGCGACGTCCTCGAGATGTACCGTTCTCAATTCGATCAGCTTCACGAACAATGCGGACTGGCGATCCACGCGCGCGCCGAGCGTGGCGGTGCCGCCGAATCGATCCTGCCGGTCGATGAACTGGAGAACATCGCACGCGGGATCCTCGAAGCCGAGGGACACCAGGAATCGCAGCAAGAAACCCTGATCGAGAAGATCCTGCACCTCGCCAGGCAACGACTCGTTCTGTTGGTCGCGCGAGGAGATGGCCTTGCCTTCGAGGTCCGCAGTCTCACCGAGTTCTTCGCAGCACGCTGCCTCATGGCCAAAGAGGACGCCGCCGACAAGCTCGAACTCATGGTCCCCTCCGCCCACTGGCGCCATACCTGGCTGCTGGCGGCGGGCTACATCTTCTCCGAAAGGCACTGGCTGCGAGACACGGTATTGAACCGCCTGAACACCGTGGACAACCGGGACGCGGTGAATCGGCTCGTGATGCCCGGCGCGGTCCTGGCCATCGATGCCCTTCAGGATGGATTCGCCGCCAACGCGCCGAGATTCGAGCAGGACCTGGCGCAGGCCGCCATGAAGCTGTTGAAAGGCCCCATCGGCAGCCACATAACGTGGCTCGCCGACGCGCTCGCTCCATTCATGGATCGTTCCGACAATATCGCGCGATCCGTGTGGCGCGAAGTCGAAGCCCTCCTGGCCGACCAGAGCCCCGGCGCGACCCGGGCGTTTCTCACAGGTCTGGGAACAACCGAATTCGAGGCGATAGCGGCCCGCGCGACCAACAGACTCGTCGAGTACAGCGAACGCAACAGCACTGCTTCCACCGATGACGCCCCAACCGACCTCTCAGCCATCGCAACCCTCCGCGGTCAACTCCTCGAGATGGGCTTTACCGACCTCTCACCGGCGATCAGCATCCGAGCCGATCTGGATTTCTTCGATGCCGTCGTGCGCCAAAGCATCGACGATGGCCCGGCCGACGTAGCCGTCGTCAAAGCGCGAGAACTCATCATCGAGGGCGTACGAAACAACTACCGCCACAGATCGAGAATCCGCGCCCGCCTCGCCGAAGCGATCGCCCACGACTACATCGGTCATCACCTCATCTGACTCAGCTCAAGGCCAGGCAGGCTCGCTCAAGCATCTCGGGATCGGTCCGTCAGTCGCGATTGATGGCTGTGCCGAGCCGTGCACGTATTTCAGCTCACCTCGGCACAACTCGCCGTAACGAACCGGGATTTGACCGGTCGATGAGGAAGGGGTCGCGGTCGATGATCGTTTAGTCGCCCCTGGAATCGGCGGGTGTTGCCATGCTGCGTGTGCTGATAGAACGGTGTGAGATCCCGCAACGGAAGGAACCCGATGGGGCGAATAACTCCCGCAACTGCCGCGCCGGTACTCCGCACCCTGGTTGTAGCGCTGATTGCCGCGACGATCGGGGCGCCGAGCGCGGTGACGACGACCGCCGAGGCGCCTCCGACTCGGGATGACGGCTTTTGCATCGATGAGAAGACGCGCGTGCGCAACGGGTTGCGCGTCAGTGACCCCAGTTGCCTTCATGACCACGGCCGCTTCCACAATCACGAGCGCTTCCATATTCCGCCGACTCTTCTTGAACCCGGCTATCTCCCGAAGGTTGGGGCTTCGTGACCACAGACGCGCACGCGGTACAAGATCAGGTGCCCGTTCGTCGCGGCCACCTCGGCAGTTAGACGGGGCCGCTGTCCCGACTGTCGACGATTCACTCGGCACAGAGTCAGGTATTCGTAAAAATAACGGACAAGCATGTGTCCATCTCATTCAAAATGGTGTTGGCTTCGAGTCGATTCGGCATGGTGCCTGCCTGGTGCATATATCGATTTCTTTTGTCGACGATGGCCTTCTGAAAATTGTCTCGTTGTCTCGGTGTCAGAACGCCGTGGATCTGGAGCTCGATGAGATAGGCCCCCAAGCCGAACTTCGGCTTTCCGGTTTTCTTGTCTGTGGGTGTCCATCCCTTGTGTGCCAGCACTTCCTTGAGCGAGGTGTCCAGTGCGCGGGTGGTGTGAAGGACCTTCAGCAGCCAACTGTCGGTCTTGTCGGAGCGCTCAGCAGCCGCGATCCGGTTGAGCTCGTGGATGATGTCGTTCAGGAGTAGCGAGCCTCTGAGCGCGGGATGAGCACTCGCAAGGACACGCATTGTGTTGAGACGGTTCTTCTTCGGCACCCTCATACCCCATCGTTGATCATCTGGAAGCCCGCGAACGCGGCAGCGCGGTACGGCTTGAGAATGTCGGACGCCACGCCCTCGATCACCGGCCCTGTACGTGCGTGATGCAACGGCAGGTACGCGTCTTGTGAGTACAGTGCCTCGACGGCTGCGGACAATGTGTCCGAATTCGACGAGTAGTCGAGGTTGACCGCAGCGGAGATCCACTGTCCGATAACGCGGATTACGGCTGAGCGCGTGGGTAGAGGTGTCCGGGGGGCCGCGTAGAGAATTCCATTGTCAAGGTCGATGGTTGGCGGCAGGCGGTGTCTTCGACCGACAGTATTACGGCCCAAGTAGGAGATCGGCACCCCTTGCGCCCGTCGCTCAGGAACGGCGTCTCGCGTGAACACCAGTTCGTCTTCCCCGGTGCCATCCCGCATCGCCCAAGCGTCACCGAAGCGGCGCATGTGGAACGGCCTCAGCTCGGCGACGATTCCCCTCGGGGCGTAGCCCGACGGCTCCAGGCGGCTGCGATGCGACTGCACGGTCGTTACGCCGTACCGGATCGCATCGAACAATTCGACGTCCCCGTCGGACAACTCCCGAGTCGGTGGCTCGCACACCAGCACGAACTCGGTGTTCTTCGGTAGGGCAAGCCGAGACAACAGCGTCCGCGCACGCCCGGCGGACAGACCCGGTCTCGGGTCGCCCGACGCGTACACGAAGTAGGCCACCAACCCCTCGTCATCGCGGGCCAGTACGTCGGGACCGCGGACAAGGAACGGGTGGTCCGGATAGGCGACGATGTTGTCCTGATCTGGAGTAGACCTGCACAGAGCTTGCACGAGATCGCGACGACGCATGCCCTACAGAATATTTGCCCAGCAAGGCGGACTCCCGCCCCCTCCCGCTACACCGATCCGCCACAACGGTTACACGAGCGAACACAACGGCACAGCACGGTCCTGCGCGACCGAAAACGCGGGGTCGCCGCGCAATCTCGCCCCTCGAAGCAGGTGAGGGAGAAGTTTCTGCGGGCAACCGAAGCTGACCCGCGCATCCTGTACGAGTCACCGACACCCATAATGCCGTATCGCTATCAAACACCAGTGAAGGGTCGGCACTGTTTTCGGCATTGAAGAAGGTCAACGTGTTGGTCGATTCCCCTCTCTGAACACCTCTTCTGGGAAGTCCGGCACCCCCAATACGAAAGGCGCTTTGAGTAGCGTGGCCTTCAACTCCGCTTTGATATTCTTATCAGCCGATGACCAGCAGTTTTCGGTTTTGCAAGATGTCGGCGTACTGGTCGATTCCCCCTACGGACACAGACACTACGCACACGGGAGGTGGAGCGGCTTCAGCGACGAGACTGTATTGGTGGCCACGCCTTCCAATGAATTGTCAGCGATACAGCTCCCGGGCAGACCGTCGGGGATACGTAACTATGAAAAGATCAGGCCTACCCGACGGTCCGGTCTCGAAATGGCGAATGGGTTAATCCGACTTCAGATATCCGAATCCTGCTTCAATCGACAGTGTGCCCCAGGAAAACCGCTGTTCATCGCCGGTCCCATCCTTGTGGTGCCCCGCCAAGGGCTCGAACCTTCGACAGCAATCCCCGATCGCTCCATTCCCAGCACTGGGCCGCGTCGAAGCGACTCTCGTGCTGCACACACAGAATTTCGCCGTGCCAGTCCCGGCCATCGGGGCGATGTGTGGGCGTAGTCCTGTGGATCGATCAGCGCAGGACGCGCGTGAGGAATCGTTGCTCGTCCTCGATGGTGACGGTGAGGTCGATGGCGGCGAGTTCGGTGAAGTCGATCCCGGTTCCTGGGCGATGAACTGTCAGTCCGCAGCCTCGATAGAAACTGGCCAGGCTCGGGTCGTCGAGGATCTGCCCGTGCAGGACATGGGCTTTCATGGTGCGGGCCGCGGCGAGAGCGGCGCGGACGAGTACGGTTCCGATACCTCGGCGTTGGTATTGGTCATCGACTGCAAGGACTTGGATTTCGACGGTGCGCAACAACGCGGGCAGCAGTTGGTCGGGGTTGTTGGCCAAGACCCGGGTCAGCAGCCAGACCGCGGGTCCGGCGATGATCCCTCCAACGAGTTGGCCGTCGAGGACCGCGACGGCCACCGTGGTGCGGGTGGCTGCGGCAGAGGGCACACCGTGGCTGTCGAGGGTTTCCGCGATGGTGTGCGGGGTCGTGTCGGCGGCGACGCCGAGTAGCCCGTTGCGGTGGGACCCGAGTAGCTGATCGACCAGGGACTCCGGGTCACCCACCCCGGACTCTTGCGACCAGCCCACGAACCGATGTAATTCGGATTCGCTGTCCACGGAGCGGACGGCGATACGTCGAGGGGGCCGGTCGATGTCGACGCGGGGGCGTCCCGTGAGGTGTTGTCCGAGCATGGATGTCTCCCTTCGTGCACCGAGGCGGGCGTGGCAGCCCGCCTCGGTGGTGATGGTTTGTGGGGCTATTCCGCGGTCCATTGCTGTTGGCCGTCACGGGTGTTGGTAATGCGGCCGTATTGGATGTCGGCGAAGTGGATTCCGAATCCCCAGGTGTCGGGGCGGGTGAGTTCATCCAGTAGCCAGGCGGCGGTGCGGCGGGAGGCGGCGGGGTCGTCGTCGCCTCGGGCGGTCAGTTCGGGGTATTGGATTTGGGCGGGGGTGGTGAACGCGTCGCCGAACACGATCAGTCGTCGCGGACCGGAACACAGCAGGTAGCCGGTGTGGCCGAGGCTGTGCCCGGGGGTGGCGATCGGGGTCACGCCGGGGAAGATCTCACGGTCGTGGTCGGTGAGGGGTTGGACTCGGGATGCGAAGCTTTCGAGGACTTCTCGGGGTGTGAGGTCTGCGATCGCCAGATCCTGACGTGCCCATTCGAGGTCACCGACCAGAATCGGGATCCCGGCGAACAGCAGGTCGCTGGTGTCGGGGTGGGTTTGCCACAGCCAGCCGATGTGGTCCATGTGCAGGTGGGTGATCGCGACCAATTCGATGCCGGACACCGACTTCCCGGCGGCGGACAGGCTGTTGAGGAGTTGGCCGCCGGTGAGGGTGCCGACGTCGGTGGGCACTGCCAGTGGCCCGAATCCGGCGTCGATCAGCATGGCCCGGTCGCCGTGTTCGATCATGACCGCACCGACGCTGGCGGCGAGGTAGCCGTCGGCGTCGATCAGACTGCGATATTCGGACCAGATCGTGTCGTCGGCCTCGGGCAGCCACAGGTGCGGGTCGATCCGGGCCACCCCGTCGGGGAGGTAGGTGACTCGATGCTCGCCGAAGTCGATGCTGCGCAAACCGGCGGCGCTGGTGAGGGAATCGTTGCTGGTGGTCATGAAATGTCCTCCTGAATATCGCATCCGAGACCGGTCGTCTCGGATCATGGGTGGTCGCCGACGCCGGTGGCGTCGGTGGATGTCGGGGTGAGTGCAGGCGCGTCGTCCGTGAGGCCGAGTCACGCCCACTCGCTGATGAAATCGGCAGTTGCGCGACAGAATCGACCTGTGGTCACGGGTCGGGTCCGGTCTCTGCCGAGTACTGCGGACCGATGGGTTCACCGGCGTTCGGATCGGTGCTCGGGTCCCAGTACTCGGGCGATCCCAGCTCGGCGACAGCGGCGGCCACCGCGGCGGCGATTCGATCGCCAGGTTCGGCGGTGCTGTCGCTGTCGAGGCTGGTGCGGGCGTGGTCGAGCCACTGTTGCGGTGAGAGCAGGATCGGGTCCTCGCCAGTGTGGAGGCCGAGGCTGTTTCGGTCGGGGTGTTTGCGCAGTGAGCTGCGGACTTCGTCACCGAGGCGGCCGCTGGTGTAGGGGTGCCACAGGGTGTCGATGTCGTCGAGGCTGTAGTCCCGGTAAGCGCTGACCCGTCGAGTCAGATCGGTCTTGGCGGTCTCGATGAGGCGGGTGCGGTGGTTGGGGTCCATGTCGATGGCGTTGGCGGTGACGACAGCGCGTTGCCACACTGCGGTCATGTTGCGCCGGAACTGGTGGGCGTCGGCGGAGTCTGGGTCGGCAGTTATGCGGTGGTGCTGATATTTGTGGGCGCGCACGACCTCGACGGCGGCCATGTCGGCCAGAAGATGAGTATCGGCGGCGACGCGGCTGCCGTTGCGACGCATGATGGTGGGGCGTTGCGGGGGCAGGATCTGGGTGTCGGTCCAGGGTTGGCGGTTCACGCCGAGTCGGCGTGCGACGTCGATCCAATTCGCGGGGACACCGTCGGCGCGGGTACGGATTTCGAGTAGGCCGCGATCATGGTCGAGGGCGTTGATCTGTTCGAGGCGTTCGAGCCGATCACGGTCGCTCGCCCCGGGCGCGGAAGCATTGCGTAGGCGGCTGCTCTCCGAGGCTAGGCGATGGATCTCCCCTAATACTGCAACGGCACTCGGCGCTCAGGTAAGTGGATGTCCGCGTCGCCGGTAGTGGCTGAGGCGGGCTTGGTGCTGGCGTCGTCGTCGCCAGGTCGACCATGACCAGATGTGATCGGCGGCATGGCGTGGGGTGAGGACGAACGCGATGAGCAGGCGGCGGATCTCCGGTAGCGTGAGAGCGATCATGCCCTCGTCGAGGTCACTGGTTCCCCTTTTGCAGCAAGGGTTTTCGACGCGGCGAGCCATGCCAGGGCGAGCATCGACAGGGTGATGTGGGCGTGCCAGGCCCGCCAGCTGCGGACTTGGTAGTGATCGAGTCCGGCTTCCCCTTTGGCCTGCTGGAACGCCTCTTCCACATGCCAGCGTGACCCGGCCGTCCAGGCCAGATCGACCAGCCGGGCGGTGGCGGGGCCGTAACAGATGTAGTAGGCGATCTCGAGTTCGCCTCTGCTGTTGGGTGTGAGCGAACGTCGCGCCAGCAGCCAGTGTCCTCGCCCGGCGGCCCAGGTGCCCTCGATTTGGCGGCGCGCCCAGTCGTATTCGCGCGGTCCGTGCGCGCCGGCGCCGACCGAGAGCCGCTGCCAGGTGCGGCCGCCGAACTCGGCGACCAGATCATCGGCGCGCGCGACACGGTCGGCGCGGGTGGCCATCTGGTGGTCGCAGCGGGTGGCCATCACGTAGAACACGTCGTGGTCTTCGCACCAGTCCCGTAGGTAACCGGCCTGCCCGTAGGCCTCATCGGCGGTGAACCACCCGAACGGCACCTTCGCGGCCAACGCGCGTTCGAGCATGGCGATCATCAGCCGGGGTTTGGTGGCGAACTCGACCTCGTCGGGAATCCCAGCGTCGCGGCAACGCTCGCGATCGCTGGTCCACGACTCGGGAACATAGAGTTCCCGATCGATCAGCGCGTGCCCCTGCTTCGACGCGTACGCCAGGAACACCCCGATCTGACAGTTCTCCGTACGCCCGGCTGTGCCCGAGTATTGGCGTTGCACCCCAGCAGATTTGGTGCCCTTCTTCAAGAACCCGGTCTCGTCACCGGCCAGCACAGCGTCAGGGTCGCCGAGGTGTTCGACCACGTAGTCCCGCACATCGTCACGCACCCCCTCGACATCCCAATCGGCTTTGCGCAGCAGCCGCTGCATCCCGTCCGGGCACCCCTCACCAGCGCGTTCGGCCAGAGTCCACCCGTTCTTGCGTTCCAAACCGGCCAGCAGGCCCGACACGTACTCCCGCGCCCGCTGCCGCGGCTCGGACCGCGCGAACCGGGAACCTATCCGAGACATCAACGAATCCAACTCGGCCACAACACGATCCAACACCACATGCCAGATCTACCAGCACACACTCAACCGAGTGCCGTTGCAGTACTAATGCCTCAGCTTGTCGTGCGGGTATATCGCGCACCCGTAGTGGCATCGGTACGGCGTTCACAGTTCGGCTCCGTCTGCGGACAGGAACAACGGGACGGCCTCGAGGTCGCTCGGGTCGTAGCCGGATACGGGTTCGGGTTCGGCCGGGTGGCTGAAGGCCACGGCTGGGTCGAGGTCTTGTGGGAGAGCAGCCGCGACCGCCGCATCGATACCGACCGCGGCCTCGGCGCCGCGCGCGGAGACGAACAGCGGTGCGACCGGGTCGAGTTCGGCGCTGATCGCCTCGTAGAGTTCCTCGGACGAGGGCAGCGCGGCAGCGGTATCGACCGCGATACCGGCCAGCGAGAGCGCGGTTGCTTGCCCCGTTAAGTTGCGGGTGTCGGTCTCGGCGGCGGCGTGCCACCGGTGGGTGATCTGTTCAGCGGGAACCTCGGCGAGCGTGGCTGCGACTTCCTGTGCCCAAACGGTGGTGTCTCCCCACAGCAGTTCGCCTTCTTCGGCGTCGAGTCCGAGGAGATTCGCGACCCCGGCGGTGCGCATTCGTAGCGCCTCGATATTGGTTCGCAGCGCTGCCGCCCGGGAGTCCGGGGCCAGGTCGCGGTGCGCGACGTCCAGGCCCGCCCATTCCCGCAACCGGGTGACGTCGGTGGTGAGGTCGCCGAGCACTCGGTCCCAATCGGTGGGGTCGGGTTCGCGCAGGTACATCTCGGGCCGATAGGCGATCCCACGTTCTCCGCGGGCTTGGACATGTTCGATCCACACCGGCGGTACCCCGCCCGCTGCCGCGGCGGTGGCGAGGTCGGTGCGGGCGACGGCGTGGTGGTGGTAGTCGACCAGCCAGGACTGCGGGGCGGGTCCGTCGAATTTCGTGGCCTGGGTAAGGAGTTCGGTGATGGCGACGGTGTGGTTCTGCAACGCCTCGAGCACGGCGGCTTGCCGCTGGGTCGGCTCGATCACGACGATCCCCCCTCACCGGGTGTCCGGTAGGCGCGGAAGTCGGGGGCGAACCCGAGACGTTCGGTCGGGATCCGGGCGTGCGCCGGGCCGAACCAGTGGCGGGGCACCCGCGCGGACCCCAGGCTGGGCAGCAGTTGGTGGTCGCCCGGTTTGCAGCGGTGTAGGGGGCCGTTGGCGGCGTCGAGGATCAAGCGCATGGCGGGGTCGATCTGGCGGGTGAACAGACTCGACATCGCGGTCTTGTCCTCGGCGATCACCGCGGCCTCGAACGCTCTGTGCAACAGAGCGAATCGCAGTTCGACACCGTGATGCTCGAACCAGCGCGTGCACCAGGTGTAGGTGTTCTCCCGGTGGTTGCCCGAGATCCGCACCGCGGTCACCGGCAGCAGCCACTGCCGCACCCACAGCGTGTGATGGGCGAACCTCGGCGGCGGCGGGGGCTTCTTCTGCTCCTTGTCCGTAGCCTCACTGGTCGGCGGTGTGGTCTCGGATTCACCGGCAGGTGGTGGACCGGTTTTGTCGGCGGGTACCGGTTCGCTGGGCAGCCAGGGTGTCTCGATGTGTTCGCGGGGAGTGCAGCGGTGTAGGGGGCCTTTGGCGGCGTCGAGGATGACCCGGAAGTGGGCATCGACATGAGTGCCGACGAACGCGCTGGCGCCGGGGCCGCGGGAGGCTTCGAACGCGGCGTGCAGGTGCGCGATCCGGACCGCGACGGGGCGGTGTTCCCACCACTGTTCACACCAGGTGTAGGTGTTCTCCCGCTGCCCCTCGGCCAAGCGCACACTGATCAACGGCAACAGCCACTTCTCGGCGAAGTCCACGAAATGCGGATACGACGGCTTCGCCGGCTGCTTCTTCGGCGGTTTACTCGGATTCGCGGCCGCGGGCGGCGGATTCGTGGCGTTCACGATGCCCCCGCCTCGACGTCGCCATCGCCGTCACCGTCGTCGGGTACCGAGACCGTGAGGACGGTGTCGGTTCGGGCGGTGAACCGTTGCAGGGACTGGTGGATCTGGGGTGCGTATTCGGTGTCCTGCCACCAGGTTTTGGACACCACGACCGGGCCGTGTCCGGGGAGCCGGACCAGGGCGCGGTCTTTGGGGAGGGCTGCGAGGTGAGAGATGTCGAGGATGGGTTCCGCGCGCCAGGACAGGGTGCGGTTGACGCCGTTGGCGCCGTGGCTGCGGGAGCGGTCGGCGACATCGTGTTGTCCGGTCATCTGTGACCAGTGCTGCAGGTAGTCGACTGCGGCGATGCCGCCGCCGTAGACCTCGATGGATTGGGCGCGCATGGTCTTCAAACCGTTGACCCCCCACAGGTCTTCGCCCTGTTCGAGGACTTGCAGGATGGTCATGAGGATGATCCCGCAGCCGCCCGCGTAGGTGTAGTAGGACGGCAGTTCGGAGATCCGCGCGCAGTTGGCGGCCTCGTCGAGCACCCCGAGCAGGGGTACCGCCAACCGCCCATCCGGACGGGCACGCGCGGTGGTCAGGGCGGCTTCGAGGATTTGTCCGACCAGCGCCGAGGTGAGCGGTGTGGCGCCGTCGGGTCCTGCCATCGACAGTGCGTAGACGGTGTCGTGGGAGGTGACGAACTCGGCGGGTTCGAATTGGGGCAGGTTGTGGGTGGCGGGTTGTTCGGTCTTTTCCACCACGACGGCGGGTTTGCCGGTCCGCTCATCGATTTCCTCGATAGCGCGTAGGTGGGTGCGGGCGGGTGGGGTGATCATGCGGGCGTAGTCAGAGTCGGCCAACACGTTGAGGAACCGGCGTGCCATGTCGTAGAGACCGTCGCGTTGACGGGCGTAGAGGGCCTGGGATTCACGGATGCGGTCGGCGGGGCGCGCCTGGCCGTAGGCGTCCAGGATCATCGCCGGGGTCGCGTCCTGGTCACGGCCCAGCCATTCGGCCACATGCAACAAGTCCCCGTCCGCGCAGGCCGCCGCGAACATGTAGAGCGCGAGGAGTTCTTGGGCACCGCCGTCGAAATACGAATCCACTTTCGCGTTTGCGGCTTGGGAGGCAGATCCGGAGGCGGCGGAGACGAAGAACCCGGCCAGTTTCCGTGCGGCGGGCAGGTTGGTGACCTGACCGAGGAGGTTGACCCAGAACCCGCACACCGGGGTCCCGGTGACACCTTGCAGGTCCGAGAGCCAGATCGTGCCGTGTTCTTCGCGTCCGCCGACGGTGTGCCGGTACAGGTCGGGCTTGTTGCTCGTGGCCAGGCACGGCCCCCACGCCGCCAGGACCGCCGGGATCGCCCACGCCATCGTTTTGCCGGTGCGGGTGCCCGCCGCGATCGTCACTCCGAGTTCGGCCGGAACGAACAGTTCGACACCGCCGACCACGGTCTTTCCCAAGGGCGGCCCCATTTTCCCTCGTATCTCCGGTGCCGCGTCGAGCAACAACCGCTGATTGGCCGCGAGGTTGTCCTGCACGCGGCCGACTCGGATCTTGTGGGGTCGCTGCATAGTTCGCGCGGCGGCATCGAGTTCACTCGGTGTCCGCAGCAGCCGCCAGCAGCCCACCACCGACAAGGCTTCGGCGAGAAGGAACAGCACGAGCAGGACGGTGGCCTGCCAAGGCCACCGATGCTGGCCGAGGACGACTTGCAGCAGCGCGGTCACCGGATGTTTGGTGACCGGCAGCCCGGCCCCCCAGCTACCCAGTGCCAACGCTGCCCACACGGTGACCGCGACCGCGATCACCGCAAGGACCAACAGCAGGAGGGTGGTTTCCTCGCCGAGCCCGGCCTTGTTGCGGCGGCGGGTCTCACGTGTCGAGATCATGACCGGACTCCTCGGGGTGTGTTCAGGGAAAGTGACTGGAGTGCTGGAGTTTTCACACCGCCACCCCTAGATCGGGATCGATTCCGTACTCCTGCACGGCGTCGACGTCGGCGTCGACACTGCGTTGCTCGCTCGCCGGGTCGAGATCGCTCATGGCGGCAGCGACAGCCGCGTCGACTCCGGTTGCGGGGCTCGTATCGTGGGCGCCGACGGTCTCGCTGGTGCTGTGGTGGGTGTAGGTGCCGTCGCGTCCGGCGAGGTAGGCGGCATCGATGTCGGGCTGGCTGGCACCGGCGGTCACGGCCTCGATCCGCGCGTCACGGACCTGACCGAGCAGATCCTCCAGCCGCTCCAGCAGGTCCTGGTCGTGGCTGACGACACCGGCGAACCGCTCGCTCGTGCGGGTGTGTTCGGCGGTGAGGTCCTGGACCCGGCGTAGCGCGGCTCGTTGCGCGACCTCGCGTTCGACGGCGCCGGCGTCGCTGTCGCCGTAATGTTCCTCCGCATCGAGGAGTTCGTCGGTGGCGGCGATGATCGCGTCGACTTCGGTCAGGCTGGCGATCTCGGGTCCGCGACCGCCCAGGGCGCGGTCGAGGACGCTGGCCGGGTCGGGCGTGCGGCCCGCGGATCGGTCTTGGGGGCGGGAGCGTGCACCGTCCTGGGTCGAGCCGTTGATCCCGGGTTCGATCCGGCCGGTGATCTGCGCTGCTTGCCGCAGGGTCCGCCACGTCAGCTCGTCGACGGTCGGGTCGCCGTCGGCCTGGGCTTGTGCGAGTCTGCCGTAGGCGGCGACAGCGGTGACCGGGCGTGACTGGAAGGTGGCGCTGGCGGCATCGAGTTGGGACCACAGCCGCTGTTCGGCGTGTCCGGCGGTACGCCATTTCGCGGCCAGGTCGTGGGCTTGGTTCATGAATTCGGTGACCTGGTCGGGTGTTTCACCGAACGGTGCGATCAATCGCAGTTGATGGAACCGGGTGAAGTCCGCGCGCAGTTGCGCTTCCCGAGGGTCGGCGGCGTCGCGGTAGTAGGCGGGGTCGGTGGTCGATTCCGGTGGTGTATCAGGCCAACTCACGACGGTCGGCCTCGGTCGGATGTGGTGGTGTTGGTAGGCATGGGGTGCCTCCGATCAACAGAAGAGATGTCGAAGCTGTCCCCGGCGATACAGGTTCGATGCCCCGGCCAGTACCCGTGACCGATACATCGACGAAAAATAGTGCTCTGGAAGGGCTTTCATGTCGTGCGTATCACCCGTTCATGGGTCCTTGCCGACGTCGGGGTGATTCCTGCCGTCCACGGATTCGGGGTCGCTGTCGGAGTGGGGGTCAGCGGCCCAGTCTGCGGAGCCATCGTGGCCGAGCGCGTCGTCGACGGCGGCGCTGATCGCGGATGCGGCGTCGACGGTATCGACGGTCTGCTCGGCAGTGTCGCTGGCGACGGCGGTGTCGATGAATCCGGCGCGTAGCGATGCCTGCGCGGCGGCGATCATCTGTCGGGGTGTCGGTGGCAGTGCGTGGGCGCCAGCGATCGGGGTGCCGGTAGCGGGGTCGAGGGGAACATACGGCGGGATCTTCAGTTCGGTGCTGGGTTTGGTGTAGGAATTCCATGCCGCGACCACCCCGAGTTCGTCTCTGTTCTCCAGCCACACCGCATGCTCACGCCGGTAGGGTTCGGCCGAATCTCCCCACAGCAAGCCGGCTTCGGTTTCGGTGATGGCCGCGGCGTGCGTGAGTGCGACCACCCGTTGGTAGCGCAGGTCCATGTTCGCCGCGAACTGCTTCTCCCCTATCGGGTCGCTGCCGTAACTCCAGCGGCCGGTGGCGATCCGGTCGGCGCGTTCAGCGACCAGGGCGGCCATGCGGTCCAGATGCCACAGGTCCAGCCCGAGCATGTCGACGAAGAATCCCTGGGCGGCTTCGTCACGCCAGGGCATCGATTCGGCGCGGGTGAAGGCGTCGAAACGAGGTTGGGTGTGGTGTTCGCCGAGCGCGGCGGCGTCGGTGATCCACGCTTGCGGCAGTCCCGCGCTCAACGCGGTCTGTTTGATCTGTTCACGTTCCCCGGCCAAAGCGTCCAGATGGTGACGCCACGCCGATTCCGCGCCGCCGTGCGGGTCGAGCGGTTCGAACCCTTCCCAACCCGCGTCCAGGATCCGGGCGTGTTCCTCGGCCAGCAGCCGAATCTGGGACAGCAGGTGCGCTTGCCACTGCACCACCGTCTGCCGAATCGGCGGTGAAGGCTCTGAAGTCGTCATCGCCTGCGTCCCTTCACCAGTCAGGTCCGGTCGCGGGGTCGGGTTCGGGGGGCCGCTCGATCACCTCACCGACCGGTTTACTCCCCCAGGTCGGAGTCGCGGTCGCGTCGACGGCGGCGGCGTCGACGGCACGATCGATACTGCGACCGTGGTCATCGAGGATGTCTGGGTCGAGGGTTTCGTGGACGAAGTACCCGGCGCGGTCGAGTAGCTCTTCCGGTGTGGGCGGACGTATTTCGGGTGGGGCGAGATTGCTCACATCGGCGTTGAGGTTCTCGGTGGTACGCATGACGTCCCATTCGATCCCGGGCCACGAATACGCCCGATACTGCTCGAGCAATTGGGCGTCGTCGTATCCGGCCACGGTCTCGACCAATTGCTGCCAGCCTTGTTCGTCGCGGCCCCACAGATCCGCGCGTTCGCCCGGGGTGAGGTCGGCGAGCATGGCCTGTGCGTCGACTCGATGCCACAACGAGCCCATCCCGACCAGATACTGGCGGGGTCCCTCGGCGTCCATGACATCACCCAGGAACCGGAACTCGGTGGCGACCGAGACCGCGGCCATGTGCTCGAGAGTCCACATGTCCTCGGCCATCGCCGCGATCATCTGCCCCCTGATCGGGTCCTCACCATGACGAGTCGTCGGCGGATTCGACCGGTTGTGCTCCCATCTCTTCCCCCGCGCCCCCGCCTCCACCGCCGCGCTGATCGCCGCCTCCGGGACACCGGAAGCAGCGGCACGGACGGCCAACTCGTCACGATCCGCAGCGAGGTCACGCAGGTTCGAGCGCCACCGTTGCAGGGCCACGTCACCGCGCCCGTACTCGGTCTTGTATTCGGGGAAGCCTTGACGCAGGACGCGGGCGTGGTCGGCGGTCCGGTCCTGGATGCGGGCGAGTAACCCAACTCTCCAACCCGATAGCTCACCACTCCAGTTCGGATAATTCATGACAGGTCTTCCTTTGTTGTGAAAAGTTGTTGGACTGTGGATCCCGCCGTCGGGGCGCGGCAGCACCGCGGTCACAGCGCTGTCCCGGGATCGACGTCGGAGTCGGGTATCGCGGTGGCGGCGTCGCCGAGGCCGTCCTCGGTCGAGGACATCGCCACGTCGAGTGCTGGGTTGTCGGCACCGGCGGCTTCGACCGCGGCGCTGATCGCGACGGCCTCGGGCGTGCGGGACGGGTCGGTCACCGCCAGCGCGGAATCCGCGCGCTGTTCGGCGGCGGCCAGGGCGTCGGCGACGTGGGCAACCATGTCGTCGGGGGAGATCGGCATCGCCGCGGCCAGATCTTCGGCGGTGATACCGGCGGCTTGCAGCACGATCACCGGAACGGTCAACGCACTGAAATCGGTGGCCACGATGCGGTTCCAGCTCTGCGCGAGCGAGCGGGCGTCCGCAGTGCGGACCTGGTCGGCGACCGCGGTGGACCAGTGCCGGTCACCGCGCGCCCACACCTGATGCTGCTCCTCACGCGTCAAACCCAGGGCGTGGGAGATAGCTCCCAGTCGCTGCCAGGTCATCCCCATGACCCGGCGGAAGCGGGCCACGACGTTGGAGTCGAGGCCGCCGTGGCGGGTGAACACCGCCCCGACCCCGGCCATGTGCTGCAGTTCGCGTACCTCCCGCCCCAGTCCAGTCAGCAGGCGGTCGCGGTCGACGAATCCCGAACCCAGCAACTGCTGACCGGGACGCCACCGGTCACCGCGCTCCCCTGCCGCTCGGCTGTAGGCGATCCACGCCTGGGGCACACCGACGCCCGCCGCGACCTGCTCCAACAAGATCAGGGAACGTTCCCCGATCAGCAGCTGCGCCAACACCTCCGCCGACTGACCGGATACGGAGAATTCGATGCGGCGCTGCTGGTGGTCCAACGCCAGGTTCTGGATTCCCCGCAGCAGATGCGCCTGCAAACGACTCGGTGTATCCATCACCGACCCCCACACGTGGTCGGCCGCAACCGACCTTCATGGCCGGTCACAGTTCCAACCCCACATCCGCCACCACATCGACGGCATCAACAACGACCTCATCGGCCGGATCGACCACCATCGGGTTCTCACCGGGAACCACAGCCGCAGCCACCGCTTCGGCGAGGACATCGACCGCATCCGGCTCCGAGCCCGGATCCGCTACCGAGCCGCTGGATTCGTGGGTGAGATAGGTGTCGAGGGTCAGTTCCTCGGCCAACTCACGCACAGCCTCCAGCGACACCCGGTATTCCGGCTCGACCTCCTCTGCCACCGAACCGACAACCTCATCACCGCTGATGTCGACGACCTCGGCATCGATCACCGCCAGGTCGAGCTCCGCCCCCGGTGCGGCGGTCGTCGTGGCGGTTTCCGGGTCCGGATCTTCAAGGGTCACGTCGACGATGTCTCGGTAGTCGCGGCCTGTGTCTGCGTGGAAGCGTCGCTCGTAGGCGGCGGCGTCGGCGGCGTGCTCGTCGGACAAGCCCTCGCTGGCATTCGCGGCGGCGAACGCCGCGGTCGAGGTCGCGGCGTCACCGACCACACCGGAACTGGTCAGGGTGTCGCTGAAACCGGCGGCGCGGCGGCGGATATCGATCAGCAGTTGCTTGTACTCGACCTCGAGGCCGTGGACCTCGCCCGCACGGGTCTCACGACCGGTATAGGCATCGACCTTGGCTGTGTGCACGGCTTCGTTGTGTCGATACTCCTGACGGCCCAACCGGTTACGACGCCGCAGATCGGATTCGGCACGCGAGATCCGAGCCTTCGTCTCGTCCTGACCCAGCTCGTGGTTCTTCTGACCGTGGTCGATGCGAGCACGGATCTCCTCCACACGCGCCTGCGCGATCGTGTGGTCGTCGCCGGCTTTGTCGATCGCGGTCCCGACCCGCACGTTGTGCTCGACGATCGAACGCCGCTCTCGCGCCGCGGCGAGCTCGACGCGCTGATCGTGTTCGGACTTCGAGCGGCTCTCACCACCGCGCCCACGCATCAACGCCGCGGTCGTGTGCGCCATCTGGAACGCCTGCACCGCGCCCTGGCGCAGCGCCTGGCCGCTCTCCTCGACCGGATCCCCGCTCACGAGAGCACCCGCAATCCCGACAACAACCAGCCTGTGGCGGGGCCGGGTCGGCTCACCGTGGCGTACACCGGGAACGTGGTCGGTGCGGCGCCGGTGGCGTCGAGTTCGACCACCGCGACCCGCGCGAGAGTGGTGGCTGTATCGGGCGGGTGATCGTCATGACTGACCCGCACATGGGTGTGGACCGATGTCCGCTCTTCGCGCCAGCGCTGCCAGACAGTGGCGGTGACCGGTCCCCACGTTACTGCCGAGGTCTCGGCCTGCTCGGCCAGCCTGGCTGTGAGCAGGGGCTGTGCCGCGGCGGCGGTGTCGCGTTGATCGGCCTGCTCGACGGGGCGATAGCCGAACACCGCTACGAGCGCAGTGGTGAGCACCGCTTCACCATCACAGGGATCGACTGCGTTGAACGGTGCGGCGAAACCGGTTTCACGGCAGTGCTGTTCGCTCCCGTCCGATGTGGACTGTGCGGCGCATCCGGTCAGGTACACAGCGCTCAGCGCGATGGTTGCGAACAACATTGTCCTGTTCATCGCACCTCCCGGTCGGAGGCGATGAGGGTGAGGAAATCGCTGCGATCCCAGGGCACAGTCCGAGAGCCGGTTTTGCGGCTGGCAGGGTTGTCGATCGGGTCGGTGACCAACTCGAGCAGCAGATTCGCCGCGACGGCGGCGTGATGCAGGTCAACCAAAGCCAGACCATGGGAGCGCTCCATCGTCAAACGCAGGATGCCCGCGTCCCACCTCGACCGCCCGAGAGCCTGACCGGCCAACCAGATCGCCTGCAGAGCTGCCGATTCCGCCGCCCGTACAGCATTGATCACGACACGGTCGGGAGGATGATGGTCACGCCACAGCACCTGCCCACCCCGGCGTGCCACCGTGAAACGACGGGTGGTGCCCGCACACCACAACATCTGGCGAGGCCCTCGGCGGGCGCGGGCGACCAATACCGGATCGACCTGCCGTTGAGCGAAGCCCAACGCGCGGACCGCGGCCAGATCGACACCGGCGACCACCCGCAACGCACTCACATATCGAGCGAAGTCGGGCGGGGCGTTCAACCCGTGCGCGACAGCGAAATCCTCCAACTCGAACACACGAGTACAGCGACGCAACCGCCGCACATGCGCAGCAACCAAACCGCGAACCGCGGGACCGGACGGGATGTCAGTGAGAGTGTCGTGGTTCATGATCAACCTCGTGATGCTGGACTGTTAGGATGAATTAATCTGTGCGGCACAGGAATTGTTGACAGTGGCGAGCACCGGGTGGCGCGCTGGCAATTTGACGACGCGGCGGTGTAGGTTCCCCGTTCCCTGTTGGTGAGTGGCAGGCAGGGCTGCGATCAAGGCCGGAGCCGGTCGGAGCGAGTCGCGTCGGGCCAGATACGGGAGGGCATGGACTGTGCTCTCGGTGTGCCGGGGCGGTTGGGCTGTTGAGCCCTTTACCATCGAGCCATGTCGAAAATCGGGCGTCGCGAAGGTCCTGCCGTGCCGATCCTCCCGTCGCGCAACATCGCCGCGACGCTCAAGTTCTACAGCCAACTCGGGTTCGAGACCGAGGCATACGGCACCGAGTACGGGTTCGCGCAACGAGACGCGATAGAACTGCACTACTCGCACACGCCCGACCACGACCCATGGATGAGCGCCGGTGCGGCATTCGTCGCCGTGGACGACGTCGACCACGTACGCGCCGAGTTCGTCGCCGCCGGGGTATGGGCGACCGACTCGCAAGATCCGCCATGCACCGACACGGAACTGCATCGCAGATGGGACGCCGGTGAGGGCCTGGCCCGAGTGACTCCTGTCGAGGACAAGCCTTGGGGCATACAGGAATTCGCGTTGATGGATATCGACAACAACTTGCTCAGGTTCGGCAGCCCGGACTGAGCACCACCACAGCGTTCGCACCGGTTCTGCGTGAACGCAATACCGAGGCGAAATGATCGAGAAGACGCAATCAGGCACGGGCACCTCCAGGCGGGGTGGAGGCGTAGCGGCGGACATCCATGCGTTCGCCCTCCCACGCGCTCAGTGGCGTGATGGTGACGGTCTGCCCGGTTTGCGGCGCGTGTAGCAGCAGGTCGCGGGCCTGTTCGTCGCGGCCGTAATAGACCCCGACGTGATGGGAATCCCCATCCCCGGGAGTGGTGAAGAAGATCAGGTCTCCCGGTGCGCGCTGTGCGAACGGGATCACTTGGGCGGTGGGGTGGTCTTGTTGGGCTTGGGTGTAGTGCGGGAGCCGGATCTGCCCGCCTGAGGCGTGATAGACCGCGTACAAGGTGAGTCCGGAGCAGTCGAAGCCACCCGAGGTCGGGCCGCTGGTGTCGCCGCCGCCCCACACGTACGGGGTGCCGATCCAGCGTGCCGCGTACTCGATCACCGCACGCCCGAACTCGCTGGCCTCGGCCGCGCTGAGCGGCGTACCCGAGCCCGAACCGCATCCATGGGCAGAGGTCGCGGCCTGTGTGCGGGAGGTCGTGCCGACTTCGATGTCGGCGAATACACCGTAGAGTTGGCGCGCCAGCTCGAGTTGCCCGGCGTAGGCGTTGGGTGCGGAGCGTTCAATTTCCTGCGCCAACTCCGCAGGTGACATTGCCTCGGCGGCCGAACCCAGTTCCTGGGCGCGGTCGTAGAACCAGTTGATCTGGTAGGTCGGGTTCATGAGTGTGGCGATACCGACCGAGCCCCAGACGCTCGCCCGCATCTGATGCGGCCCCACCGAATCGTGGTTGGTGCCGAGACCGTCGTTGCTGTAGGTCAACGACTCCGGTACCGACGGGTTCGCCAGATTCCGGAACGAGGACTCCGTCGCCGCAGCCGCCAACTCGGCGATGATCACCGACTTCCCCAGCCCACGTTGCTTGCCGATCGCGACCCCGTCACGGGCCAGCCGTAACTGCGACTCGGACAGCCCCGCCACCGTCTGCCCGGTCGACCCGCTGACCGCAGCGCCCGCCGCCAGCGGTGTCGCGCACGAGGTCGCGGGTTCGGCGCCGATGAGAACGACCAACGGCAGGAGAAGGAGCGCGATAGGCAGTGAGATCGCGGTGGCGGTTATGGTCTTCGAGGTCGAATCCATCTGCTGTGCTCCTCCTTTCCGGAACTGCTTCTGACGGAGAATTTCGGGTTGCGCGGGACTGGGTGGGCTGGATCAGGACTGGTGGCCGACCAGCGCATGGGCACGCGGCGGTGTCGGCAGGGCCGAGGGCACCTTGAGGAATTCCTGTCGGTGTTTTCCGAATCCGTGTCGATCGGCGAAGAGGTCTTCGGCCATGTTCACCAGTTCGGCGGCTTCGTACGCGTCGATCGGTTTGGTGAGCTCGGATCGGCGATCAGCCCTGCGGCGCAGGGCTTCTCGGTACACGTGCGGTTCGGTGTATCGGCGCGACAACCTGTCGAGCCAGTAGTCGAACTCGCTGTCGTCGTCGGGGCCGATACCGTCGAGCAGCCCGATCTCGCGGGCGGTCGTGGTGTCGAGCGCGTCACCACGTTCCAGCAGTGTCTCGGCCGTGTGCGGGCCAACCCGGCACGGGAGAGTGACGGTGTGCAGCTCTGAACCTGTCAGCCCCATCGGCCGGTAGGCCGGCGTCAGGGTCGCTCGACGACGCGCCACGACCACGTCGGCCGCCAGCGGCAGTGCCACACCACCGGCACCGGCGTTGCCGGTGATCGCCGCGATCGTGACCTGCGGGCAGTCCAGCAACGCCCGGCAGACGCGGTTGATCGCCTTGATGTTCTCCCACCCCTCCAGAGCGGGACTTTGCGCGAGTTCGATAGCGCCCAAATGGATTCCGGTCAGGAAGAAGTGCCCGACGCCACCGCGCAGGACGAGCACATCGGTGTCCTGCTCGCTCGCGGTGTGCAGCGCCGCGGCGAGGCGATCGCATTGCCAGGTTGTCAGGGCACCGTTGTAGGCGGTCACGGTGAGCGTGCCGATCCCACCGTCGCGGCGGTACACGATGTCGTGGCTGTCGAATTCCTCACGCACGGGCACGGCGTCGAGGCCGACACCGAGGTGGGCGAGCACGCTGGCAGCTGGTCCTTTGCAGGTCATCGCGTTCTCCGAGCGTGCGCGCAGATGCCCTACCCAGATCGTTTCCTGTCCACCGCAAGCGATTTCGATGCCGTGGTGTCGGCGGCCGGTGATGGTCCCGGGTTCGGCTGCCACTGCGCTGCGTCCGGGATGGGCGTCGTAGAGGTGGACGGTGTGACCGGCGAGCTCGACCCGTAGACCGGGAGCGCCGTCCGCGGCGTCGATGCGAGCCAGGATCGCGGTCGCGGGCGCGGTCCAGGGCACGTGGCGATCCCGCTGCCGCATCGGCGCGCGGGTCCGAGCGTCGGGTACCGGTCGCGGCGCGTCGGCTTGGTCGACCGGAACGAATGCGGGGTCCTCAACATGCGCGGCCGTCTCGAGGATGCATTCGATGGCGGCGTCAGCGATGGTCGTGTTGTAGAGCGTGGACTTTCGCTGCGGATACTCCACCTCGACCGCCCGCCACGCCCACACCGGGCCCGCGTCCATCTCGGCGACCGCGCCGATCGCGGTCACGCCCCACCGGGTCCGGCCCTCGGTCAACGCCCAGTCCAGACTGCTGGGCCCTCGATCCCCGACCGGTCCGGGATGGATGATCACCACACGGTGGTGCTCGTAGATCCTCGCCGGGATCGCGGCGGTCAAGAACGGGCAGATGATCACGTCGAAGTCCCCTTCTGCGACTGCGTCATCCATCGCGGACGCGTCAGCGACGACGGCGGTGCGCACGTGATGGCCGCGGAAGCGCAAAGCGAGTTCCGCGCGTTGGGTCAGCGAGTTGCGGGCACTGGACATCAGCAGAATGCATTGGGACATAAAGACTTTCTCCTCAGACTGGCGCGGTTCGAATTGCGCGGACAGGGCGATGGGCGTGGTTCCTCCGCTGTCGCGTTGCGGGCAGGGCACGCGGTACGCGCAGGCACCGCGCCGGGAGCCGCTGTGGGCGTGAAAAACCGCCCAGATGCCTCGATATGGGTCGCATCGGCATATGTGGTCACTGTAGGTTTCGCCCGTAGTTGGCGGTCACCGCGTTTATCTCCTGGGCGAATCATGGGTTTTCCCATCGTTTTGTCGCCGTTGCTTTCTCATTGGTTTGTCGCTTTCTGTGAGGTGGAGTGATCGGAGGGCGGCTTTGTGGCCGTCGGGTGTGAAGCGGTAGTAGATGCGTTGGCGTGCACGGCTGTTGGTGCGCACGCGTGTCTCGCGTTCGGTCTCGGTCTCTTCGCGTCGTGTCACCCAGTTCGCTGCGGCCATGCGTATGAGCAGTCGGTTCGTGGTCGAGTTGTGGGCGTTGGCTTGTGCCGCGATTTCGATGCAGCAGAACTCGGTGTCGAGTCCGTGGCCGGCGATGATCCGTAGTAGCTTTTCCTGTCCGCGGTAGTGCGAGAGTGGTTGCACTGCAAGGTCATCGAAGGGACGGATGGTGGAGAGTGACGTTGGTGGTGGCATCGGTGGGCAGTTGGTTTCGCCGAGGGCGGTGACCATCTGTGTGTGGACCGGTTCGCTTGCCAGCTCGTCGAGCAGGTTTCGCCCGAGCGTGGTCGGTTGCTGCGCTGTGGGGCGTTTGTAGCGGGTGAAGAGTGCGTCGCCGAGGTGTCGTTCGAGCAGTTCGAGCTGGCTGGCCAGGTTCGCCTGTTTGATTCCGAGGTAGGCGGCGGCGGGTTTGAGTGCGGGGAACTGCATGGTTATCTGGAAGCGGCGCAGGCGTTCCCAGCCGTTGTAGGTTCCTTCGAGGGCTGCGCGGACGCCGTCGGGCAGGTTGTCGTAGGTGCGGTTGGTCTCGGTCCAGCTGGCGACGCCGGTTGTGGGGCGAGCGGGGATGTCGAATCGCTCCAGCGCGTTGGCGATGACGCCGTGGATCGTGCCGAGTTCGGCGGCGATGTCGGACATGTTGCGTCGACGATCGAGGTATTGCTCCCGTAACCAGGTCGGGTCGATTCGGGTCGGCGCCTGTCCCTTGCGGATGGTGACGCCGCGGCGTCGCGCGTATTGGGACAGTTCGGTGATGCTGAATCCTGTTTCGGCGCTGAGCTGTTTGAGGCTGCGCTGACCGTCGATGTGTTCGCGTTCGAAGAATTCCCGGGTCAGCAGCGCTTGGGCTTGTTGTTCGCGTCGCCGTGCCCCTGGCGGTGTGCCTTTGGGCCAGGCTCGTTGGGGCCGGTCGAGTCGTTCGAGAGCGAAGCGAATGTGTTCGATGTGGACTCCGATGATGTCGGCGACGTCGACCAGGCGCCGTTTCTCGACGATGACCAGCTGTTCGATCTTGTCGATGTCGAGTTCAGCGACCTCGATGCCGGGCAGGGTGAGCCCGTCGGCGAGACCGGCGGGCGGCGACCAGGTCAAGGGCTCGTCGATGTCGAGCCGGGCGAGCACCGCGGCGGCGTGTTCGCGCAGTGCCTGCCGCAATCCCATGGTCATGTTGAGGGTGAAGCGCAGGTGGTGGCTGCGGTCGTCACTGCCGGTGAATGCCAGCCGGTGTCGTGGATCGGCGAGGTCGGCGCCGGTCAACAACTGGTTGAGGTAGCGGTTGACGTTGAGCAGTCGTTGTCCGGTGGCTTCGTCGCCGGGGTGGGCGTCGGCCGAGCAGGCCAACTCCCACCAAGTTCGCCAGTCGATCGTTTCGCCGGGAATCCGCCGACGTCGGCGGTGGTAGTCGATGGGCGATCCGTGCTCGTCGAGGTAGGCCGCGATGCGGGCCAGTGCCCGGATCACCTGGTCGTGGCCGCGCAACGGCATTGCGATGGCGGCGCGGCTGATCCGGGCGTTGAAGCCCGCGATCTCCTCGGATTGATTGCGTTCGGGGTGGCCGGGAATCAGCAGTGCTGCGCTCATCACACCGCGGTGCAGGTCGGCCCAATGCCCTTCCGAGGGCAGCAGGCGCCCTGCCCAGTCCGGCCAGATCAGTTGCGGGATCATGTGGGTCCGTGACGGTGCTCGGTCGCCGGGCAGGCCGGCCTCGGGCAACGTGGATCGCAGCCGCAGTCGTTCGGTGGGTGCCAGGTCGGTGTCGACGGCGCGTAGATAACGGTTCTGGAATCGAGCGGTGGTGCCCGAATACCAGACGGGGTTGTTCATTCGCGGTGGCGGAATTCTCTTGCCGCGCCCGCTGATGTCCACGAGGTGGCGGATCGAGCGGCTCGCGACGTGCTCGTCCGGGCCGAGGATCGTTTTCGCGCGGATCAGCATGGCCGCGGTCAGGGCCGGATCGCCTCCCGAGGCGTCCATCGCCGCCCGGCTGCGGGTGCGGCCGGGGTCCATCCGGTCGGCTGCGGCGAGCAGTGATGCTTCGTCGTTGCGCAGCAACCATGCGCAGACGGCGTGCAGGTCGGCGATGATCCCCCGGGCTTGCGCGCCGGTGCGATCGTGGGCTTGGGCGAGCAGGGTTTCGATCCAGGTCTGGGCGTCGATCGCTTCGGCGGTCGCGCTCACCGTGACCGCGTCGGCCAGGTCGGTGCGGCAGCGTTGCTGTGTCCGCTTGTCGAGGATGTGTTCGCAGCGCGCGGGTGGCCGCTCGCGTGAGGCGCTGATCAACCCTCGCCGCGGGATGGTGTCGCAGGCCGGGCAGGTCTCGCGCAGCAACGTCCGGTGGTGCAGGCAGGCGACGGTCCACTTGGTTCGCCAGATCAACTGCCAGCGGCCACCACTCTCGGCCAAACACGCAGGGCAGTAACGCGAGCCCCGCGACCGCAGGTGCGCGGCTCCGGCCAGCCCGGCCGCGACCGCGGCGTCCAACCGGTGCGGCGCCAAGCCGGTGGCGGCTTCGATGTGGCGCAGCCGTGCGTCGCTGGTGTGGTCGAGCAGTTGCGCGACGGTGTGGGCGGGATAGTCGATTCCCAACGCGCGCAGCACCTCCCGCGGCGAGATCTGACTGCGTCGAGCGAACGCGTCGATCCAGGAGTCCAGGCTCTCCCCGTCGCGGATCGGGGTGCGCAAAGGCAGCGAAAGCAACACGGCCATCACAGCCCCGCCTTCAGCGGCGCGCCGGATGCGGGAGGCTTGCGCCGCGGTCTGCGCTGCCGGGAAACGGCCTCGTTGCGGCGCCGTCCCTTCTCGGCGGTCTCATCGATGGGGACGGTGTCGAGCAGGTCGCGGGTGATCGCCTCGCCGCCGGTGCGGATCGCTCGGACGGTGGCGCGGTTGACCAGCGTCATCAACGACCCGATGTGCCCGCCGGTGCGGTCGAACAGATATTCCGCGTGCCGCGACAGCTGCCCCGGCCGCCAACGGGTGAGGATCAGTTGCTTGTCGATGGCCTTGATCAGCGCCGTCCACTGGTCGTCGAACTCGAAGAACCCGACCCCGATGCGCGTCCAGCGCCGCCCGGACTGGGCCAGCGCACTCGACCGGCCCGAGAGCCCCTCTTCGAAGAACCGCCGCTCCTCGAGCCCGACCCCGGCATAGATGAAGGTCACCGGGAGCTCGTTGGCCAGCCACTTCAAATGGTTGGAGACCGCCAGCCCGTCCTTGGACTGCTGGTTGATGAAGTGAACATCGTCGATGATCCCGATGCGGGTCGAACACGACAGCACGCAGTCCAGCGCGTAGGCGCCCAGCTGGGCGGCGTTGCCGCGGTCGGCTCCCGGGTGGGCGTAGAACTGGCAGATCCGGTGGTTGAGCTCGCGCAGGGTGGTGTGGGAGGTCAGCCCGACACGGAACACCGGAATGTGTTCGTCACCGCCATCGGTGACCAGGCCGTGGCGCCGAATCGCCTTGCGGTGATAGTCACGCCCGAACAGGTTGACCAGTGTGGTCTTGCCCAGCCCCGGCAGGCCGTCGATGACCGCGGCGCCACGAACCCGATCCGAATCCTGGCGGTTGGAATCGACGATCAACTCCAACTGATCACGCGCGTGACTCAGCTGCGGAGTGGCGATGGTGCCGAAATTGGCGTGCCAGTCCATCCGCTTGTCGTTGTGTTCCTCGAGCGCGTCCTCCCCCAGCGCCGCAAGCGCTTTCCGGGTCAGGACTTCCGGGCGGACGCGTCCGGGAGTGTCGCAGAATCGCTGCCATCCGTCCTTGCGGGACAGGCTGTAGCCGCCTCTCATTCCAGCACCTCCAGCGCGTCGGCGTAGAACTCCTCGGCTGCTGCGCTGTCGAAATCCTCACTGTCGTCGAATATCTCGTCCTCGTTGTCGCCATCGCCGGGTGGCGCTGCGCCGGGATCGACGTAGGCAGGCAGAGCTGGTGTCCGATCGGCGGCCGACTCCAGTTCCGCAGCTGCGGCCAGCCCAGCGCGTTCGGCGGACAGCCGCGCGGCCATCCGCCGCTCGCGGCGGTCGAGGACCTCCCCGACGTCCCAACGAGCCAACACCTCGGCGAGGGCTTCGACCGGATCGACGAAGCGATCCGAACGTTGGGTCAGGATGCGGGCGTAGCGGGCGGCCTCGTCAGAGAACGGGGTGTCCAGCATCGGGGCGTGTTCCCAGTCCAGCCGGTGCCAGTCACCGCTGTCTGGATCCTGGAACCAGACGTAACGGACGTCGTCGTCGTTGACCCGGATCGGCCACTTCCCCGGTTCGGCTCCGCCGTAGGGGCTGGTCGCGTTGCGGTGCCCGTCCAGACCCGCTCCGTTGTAGCGGCGCGTGCCGATGTCGACGCCGTAGTGCTGGATGCTGCGGTGGACCACCCGCAGGAATTCGAAGGCCAGCGTCGGGTCCGCCGGGATCCGCATCAGGCCCGACTTCGCGATGCCGACGGCGAACATGTCGTTGGGCGACATCTCCAGCTCGGGCCAGTCCGCGACCACGAGCCCGTCGTGCTCGCCGCGGTGGTAAGCCGTGGTGACCCAGTCGCGGATGGTGTCCTCGAGCTCGTGCAGGAACAGGAATGCCTGCTCCTCGAGTCCTTCACCGCGGCTGTGCAGATCCGGGCCCTTGTAGGCGGGAAGGTGCTGGATCAGCCCTTCGCGCAGTGTGCGGAAGAACCGCTCGACGGTCGGTTTGTCGGTCGGCTTGCGCGACTGCGCCGGTTGGATGGAGATCCCCAGCCGCGCGCAGACCCCGATCACATGCGAGGACAAGAACGCCCTGCCGTGGTCGATCACCAATGTTTCCGGCGGGCACCAGATCTCGGAGATCTCGCCGGTCTCGGTGAAGACCAGGTGATCGGGCAGCCCGTGCGCGGGCCCCAGCGTCGGACGCCCGGAACCCCGACCGGTCACCGCTTCGAACAGGACCCCGGCGACGTCGATCGCCTTGGTCGAGACGGGGGTGACCTTCAGCCCGAGGATCTGGCGATCGAACAGGTCCTGGGCGACGGTCAGCTGAGCGCGAACCCACCGACACGTCACCGGCTCCATCGCGAAGACGTCGAGATCCTGGGTGTCCAGGATCAGGTACTCCCCCGGCCTGCTCGCGCGCAGCCGACCGTAAACCCCTTGCGGGCGATCGGCTATCGACCGGCGGGCCTTCGCCGAACCACTGACCGCGTTGGTGCCCTTGGTCAGCTCCGCGAGCCTGCGGTATGCGGTCGTCTTCGCCGGGATCGCGACCACGCCGACTCCGTGCTCGCGGTCCAATCGCTGTGCCACTCGTAGCAACACCGCCGAACGGGTGAGCGTGGAGTCCGACACTCGCGCCGCCAACTCGGCCCGGACAGCGGCGTCCCACCGTGGATCGACCCTCGACCGCCGCCCCCGGCGCGCCCGGTCATCGACCAGTCCCGCCTCCCCCGCGTCCCGATAAGCGGCCAACCACCGCTCGATCGTGCGCATCGACACCGATAACTCCCGCGCTTTCGCCACGCACCGAGCTGCCAACAGCTGCCCCGCCGCATAGTCCGGACGCGGTTCGCCTTCCGCCGCAGCTTCGGCATAGCCCGACCGATAGCCACTCAGAACCTCCCGGATGTGCCCGCCCCGCTCAGCGGCCTGCTCCCGCTCCTGCAGCGTCAACCCCTCGAGCACCAACCCCGGGTCGCAGTCACGCTCGACGGGCTCCAGACTCCTCGCCCGGGAAACGAATTCCGCCATCGCGAAGCTGGCGTAGCGGTCATCGGAATAACGGACGACCACCTTGCGGCCGTCGAACTCGACGACCCGCGCCCCTTCCCCGTCGATCAGCAAAGTCGCGCCGACCGCGACCCTCACCGTGCGCGCGTTCATGCCGAGACCCCCGCCGGGGTCGCAGCCGCGGCCAAAACAGTGGAGCGACCGAGATTTCGCGTCAGATCCGTCGACAACCATGACCGCCACAGCAGATGCAAGATCACCGGCCGGATCACCGCAGGCGGCGCCATCCGAACCAAACTCCGCTCCAGCAAACCGAACTCGATCGGATCGACCGCGAACGACATCACCGCTTCGACCCATTCCAACGCGATCGTCACCGGTCGCCGGAAACCGGCCAGAAACCGCACATTGCTCAGCAACACCGGGTCACAACCGGTCCAGACCTCGAAGCCGACGCCGTGCGCCTCGCAGACATCTCGTGCCCACGCAAATTGCGAAGCAACCTTCGGATCCGACAGGCGAGCAACTGCTTTGACATCCACGACGGTCAACCCACCGTCCGCCCTGGCCAGCAGAAGGTCCGGCACGTGCCTGCGCACGCGACCACCGTCGATTCCTTCCAGGACAAACGGCTGCGCAGCGATCGCCACGACATCCCCGTCATGGTCCGCCAGAAGAATCCTCGCCAGCTCCAACCGACTCTCGTAGACCACATGCCCGCCGGTCGTCGATGACCAGTACCAGCCCGAATAGTGGCGCTTGCCCTTCCACCACCGGAACTCGCGGACAGGCTTACCTGCCAAGACATCGTCAAACGGCAACCGCCGCAGGGTCATATCTACGAACTCGCCGTTGTCCATCCGAAAGCGCACGGCCACATCAGAATCCGAGACGACACCCGCGCTACCGGCCCAAAAGTGGGCTGTTCCTTCATAAGTCATGACCGACACCCAACTCCTTTCGCCGAATATGAGGGCAATGACACGCCGGACTCGATTCCCACCGACCTGTCGTAAACGACAGGTCACCGACAAATGGATGGGACTACCGACAAAAATCATGGGAATCTACAGTCACTGCGCTGCTCCCCCAGAAACACCCAGGTTCTGGAAACGACGATTCGTGTTATGAATGTCGGTTTTCCGCTCCGAGGCCGTGAATTCCATGCGGAAGGGAATTCCTGGTTCGGCGGCTTCTCCGGTTTTCAACAGGAAGCACCCGGTCCCAGGCGGGGTTTCACGCCGTGAGGGGTCGAGGTCGTCGTCGGTGGGTGGGCGCGGTGCGGCCCAGGAGGTGACCAACAGCTTCTCGGTGTCGGTGATCCCGACCGCGGTACGGAGACGGTTGATTTCTTCCGGGCCGACGGGGCCGATGATCTTGGCGCGGGCTCGTTCGAAGAATCCAAGCGCTTTGGCTTGTGCTGCTGGGGAGTCGAAGGCGGCGAGGTCCTTGATCGTGTGGGAGCACATGATCAGCCCGGTGCCGAGGGTGCGGTTTAGTCGGGTCAAGGCGTCGACGCGGTCGACCATGAATTCACCGACACCGAGCACGCGCCAGATCTCGTCCATGACGACCTCGAAGGTGCGCGGCGACTGCAATCCGGCGTCGGAGAGCGCGTGCGCGGCGGCGACGGCACCGAAACCCTCACTCCAGCAGACCATCAACACCGCAGCGAGGAGTTTGGTGTCTCCCTCGGGAATTCGGGACACGTCCACACACACCGCCGAGCTATCGAGGTTCAGGCGGGTGCTGGTGGGACCGTTGAAGATCGCCCCGAACGGACCCTCCACCAGCGCACGCAACGATCGCCGCAGGGTTTTGGTGCTGGCACGGTAGGTGATCGTGTCGTCTTCCTCGGCGAAGCGACGCAGCCGGTCACCACCGGTGGAGATCACGTCGAGGAGGTCTTGCAGCAGTGGGGGCTGCTCGTAGCTGAATCCGCTGTCCAGGCCGTACAACTCCCGTAGCCCGGCGGCGATCAAGACTTCTTCGTAGTCCGCGACCCGTGATCCGCGTACGAGTTCGATCAGTCCGGCGACCACGTTGATCTGACCGGCCTCGACGCGGGCGGTGACCTGGCGGCGCTGATCCGGATCGGTGAGCCGCTCGACGATCGCGCCGAGCGCACCGACATCGAGCGGGTTGACGGTGCCGTGCCCGTAACCGACATCGACGACCTGCCCACCGAGGCGTTGCACGAGATCGCGGTAGTCGGGTTTGGTGTCGCCCATGCACAGCACCGTCTCCCCCGCCGCGACCGCACCGGTCACCATGCGACGGATCAGGCTGGATTTGCCGAAACCGTTGAGCGCCAGCACGAACGCGATCGGGGCGGTGATGAACCCTTTCAGAAACCAGGACATCGGGTCGAAATGCACCGGCGCACCGGTGATGTAATGCGAACCGACCGGGGTACCGACCGTCGGGGCGCTGGCACCGACCGCGAAAGGCCACAACCCGACGACCTGGGCGGTGGTGGCACGCCATTCCGGAGTCGCCGGCACGACGGAAGCGCGTCCGCCGCCCGGCCCGCGATAGCCGCGGTCGGTGAGCTCGGCGGTCGATCGGTCGAAGCCATCTCCCGCACCGGTGTCGGTGCGGCGGGCGACCGAGGCCCGACGATGATCATCAGACGATATCGCCGCCCTGGCCCGCCAACCACGCACCCCGGGCCGGGCCGCGGCAGCCTCTGTCGCCGCCCGTGCGGACGCGGTCAGCACCCGTACTCCCGCGACCGTCTCGGTCCGTGCACTGCGGCGTGGGTTCTTGTTTGTGGTCATGCGAGTTCCCCATCACTCAGGTTCGATTGGTGGTGGGCGAGGGTGGTGAGCCGCAGACCAGGGGCCTTAACCGTGAAATGTGCTGCGATCGGCGCGTTGAGGTTGTCTCGGCTTTTCTGAAGTGATCTCATGCTTCTCGAGCTCCTTCCACGTCGGGTGAAGGCGAGGTGTATCGGTTGGGCGTCACGGCGGTCCGGGATCTGCGGTCGGTTCGGCCGGCGGCCTCGGCCGAGGAGTTGGAAAGGTTCGAGACCGATGTGCTGGCCGAGTTCGTACTCGCGCGCTCGGCGGCAGGGCTTGCCGACGCGACGATCCGGGCTAACCTGAGCAATCTCGAACAGATACGGATCTGGTTCGGTCGCCCGTTGTGGGAGATGGAGCCGTCGGACGCGGACAGCTACTTCGGGCGGGTGCTGCGCAAGTCGCCGAGCGGCACGCGGTTGGCGCGATGTGCGGCGTTGTCGGTGTACTTCGAGTTCATCGAGCTCCGGCACAAGGTCGAGTTGCATACGATGACCGGCCGGGTGGTGGAATGCCCGATCGATGAGATGAACCGTCCTCGTGGCCACAAGGACACCCGGGTGCGGATCCCACCGTCGCGCGAGGAAGTTCAGACCTTGTTCGCCGGGTGGGCGCAGGAGCTGGGGACGTGCAGGAAGTTCGCACCAGCTGCCCGCAACTACACCGCGTCGCGCCTGATGGCCGATGTCGGACTGCGGATCAACGAGGCCAGGCATCTCGATTTGAACGACATCCATTGGGAGCTGGGTTATTTCGGAAAGCTCCATGTCCGCATCGGCAAAGGCGCCCGAGGGTCGGGACCGCGCCAGCGGATGGTGCCGTTGCTCAACGGTGCCGACCGCACGCTGCGCTGGTATGTCGAGGACGTGTGGGGACAGTTCGGCGACGATCACACACGACCGGGCGCGCCGCTGCTGCCCACCGAACGCATCAGCACCGACGGGTCGCGAAATCGCGTCGGCTACAACGCCTTGCGCTGTGGCTTGGCCGAGGCGACGACCGCGTATCTGCCGGAATGGGTGGGACGCATGTCGCCGCACGTGCTGCGCCACTACTGCGCCTCGCAACTGTATCTGGAGGGCGTGGACCTGATCTCGATCCAGGAGATGTATGGACACGCATGGGTGAGCACCACGATGAAATACGTTCACGTGCACCGAAATCGGATCGATGACGCCTGGATCGCCGGTCAACAACGCGTCGGCAAGCGCTTGAAGGGGCTGATGTGAATGCAGTGGAATCTGCGTCTGGCCGCTGCCAACCGCGGCATCTGGCAAGCCTCCCAGTTGCAGCGCCTGCTGGCCGAGCGCGGCCTGGTCATTTCCGCGGGCAAGATGTCGCACCTGTGGTCGGGCCAGCCCGCCTCGATCAAGCTCGCCGATCTGGACGTGATCTGCGCCGTGCTGGTCTGCGAGATCAGCGAACTGCTTATCCCGGAACCGAATTCGGTTCCCCGCGCAGACTCCGGCAGCGACAACGAGGCCGTGGCGGCGGCACAACCTCGTCCCAGGGTGGTCCCCCGCCGCCGGGACGGGCGTTCGATGCCGCCGGCCTGAGCGATGGCCGCCCGAAATGGTTCCCGGCCGCCGATCGCGCGCTCGGTGACCAGCTGCTCGGATTGTCTGGCGTGGGGCCGGACCTACGCTCAGGGTGTATGCATGGCCTGCTACAACTTCGCTGTCGGCTACCGCCGCCCCACCGGCGACTGCCTGGCCTGCCACCGCCGGGTCCCGCTCAGGGACGGATACTGCCGCCTGTGCTGGTGTCAGGCCCGGCTCGATCGGGCTGCCGACGCCGAAAGCGCCCGCGACAGAACTGTTCTCGCTCCTTACGTAGCTGAAGTCCGCTATCATCAGCTGTTCCTGGCCGACCTCTATCGACCTCACGCGCCACCGCCGACGACGCCACGCCAACGCGGGGCCAAGGGGCGCCGACCCCAGCAAGCACCACCGGTCGCGTCCCGCCCCAGCCCCGACTCCGCGCAGCTGATGTTGCTGACAGATCTGCCCCGCACCTATCGGCGTGGCAATGTCGATCTGAGATCGACTGCCCCGCCGGATAATCCGTGGCTCGCCTGGGCCCTGCACTTGGCCTGGACCACGGCCGAGGCACACGGCTTCGCCCCCAACGTGCGCTATGCGCTCAATCGAAACCTGATCATGCTGCTGGCCACACACGCCGACGGTGACCTCGTGCGGGTCTCCCAGTTCCACCAGTTCTGCCGCAACGGTGGCGGAGCGCTCGTCCACGTCATCGACATCCTGTCGGCGATGGAAATCCTCGTCGATGATCGACCTGCGGTGTTCGACATCTGGCTCGGCACCAAACTCGACGGCCTCGCCCCGGCAATCGCCCATCAAGCCGAACGCTGGGTCCGCACGCTGCACGACGGCGGGCCCCGCTGGCACCGCCGCGAACCCGCGAGCGCGATGGCCTACTTCAACGGGACGCGACCCGCGCTGCAAATCTGGTCGGCCAGCCACGATCACCTGCGTGAGATCACCCGTGACGAGGTCATCACCTATCTCGCCGGGCTGCACGGCGAGCCGAGGATGCTCGCCTTGACAGGGCTTCGGTCGTTGTTCGGCTGGGCCAAACGCAACAGCGTCATCTTCCAGAATCCCTGCACCCGGATCTGGCACGCACCACGAGTCCGACGGATCTGGCAACCACTGTCCGACAACGACATAGCTGCCGCCCTGCGCGCCGCCGACACCCCACCGGCACGGGTGTCTGTTGCCTTGGCCGCCATCTACGCCGCCCGGCCCGGCCAGATCCGAGCCCTTCTCCTCGACGACGTGGACCTGGGCAACCGGCGCATCACGCTGGCCGGGCGCGACCTCCCGATCGACGAAATCACCGCCACGGTGCTTCGCGAATGGCTCGACCACCGGCACAGTCGCTGGCCGCGCACCGCGAACCCACACCTGCTCATCAGCAAAGAGACCGCGCTGCGCACCGGACCGGTCAGCGCCGGCTTCATACCCAACCTGCGCCGCCTGGCAACGACCTTGGAACAACTGCGCATCGACCGCAAACTTGAGGAAGCCATCTCCTGCGGCGCCGACCCACTGCATCTGTCGGTGATGTTCGGGATCTCCGCCACCAACGCGATACGGTGGGCCACCAATGCCCGGCAATTGCAGGCATTCTCTGCACCACACAACCCGACACACTCGGATTGAGCGCTTCTCTTTGGACGGGTGACTGGCCAGCCGTTCCAGCCGAGAGCAAGTGCCGACATACAATGCTGAGCCATGGCCACACCACCGAAAGCGCCACGACGTCCCACGGTTGTACGTCTGTTCGCTGTGTCGATGAACCGGTGCGCATTTCCCGGTTGTCGCACACCGTTGATCAGTCCGACCGGCGTCGTTCTGGGGCGAGTGGCACACATCAAGGCGCAAAGCGTCGGCGGTCCGCGATATGACGCGAACCAAACCGCGGAAGAGCGACACGGTTTCGACAACTTGATACTGCTGTGCGCCGTCCACCACATCGAGATCGACGCCGATGGCAACCTTGACACCTACACGGTCGACCGGCTTCTTGAGATCAAACGAGCGCACGAGGTGGAAGGCGCGGCGTCGGGTCAACCAATCGCTGAACTTTCGGAAGCAGCGGTCAACGGCCTCATCATCCAAGGGGTCGTCAACGAGGCAAGTGTGCACATGGACTTCCGCCAAGCCGTTTTCAAGGTTGGAGGCGAGGGCGGTCAACCACTCGGTGGCGGTGGTCAGGGCGGCGTGCTGACGATCGTTGGCGTGGCAAGCCTGCCACCGGCCCTCGAGCTCGAGTTGGACGGGAAACCAGGCCAGTTCCCCGGCGGTGGAGGCGGAGGAGGCGGCGGCGTGCGATTCGAGGGCAGAACGATCACTGCGGCCGACTTGACCAACGGCGTAAGCGTTTCCAGCTTCTTCGCCGCCAACTCGACCAGCTGGCGCGACAACATGTTCAACGTGCTCGACGGTGGCTGTTCCTGGTATCCAAAACCCTTCCCGGAACAGCCATTGAGGGTCCCCGTGGTCATCGTGCTCGAATGTGGCACAACTAAACCGAACGAGCTCCTCCGACTGGATATCGTCACCGAGTCGCCTTCGGGTGCCGAAGGGCAGCCCCAGCCAGTCGATATTCGGATGACACACGACGAACATGACCTTGTCAGGCGAGCCTGCGTCGCACCGATAGCGTCGTTTTCGGTCACCGACACCGGCAAATACACTCTGCGCGTTAAGTCCGAGGGGATCGTCATGGCCTCGTGCCCGATCGAGGTCCGATGATGAGCTCGCCCGACCGATACTTGGTGGGTGAAGAGGCGGCTGTACGAAAGTCATTGAGCCACCTCTGAAATGAAGACGGGAAGTCCGAGCTGGATTTCTTGATCGGTGCCAGGGAGCTCCATCCCGTTTCGTATGCAGGAAAAGCCCTGTTCGACGTCCACGAAGGGCGTGTGATGTTGCAGATAACCGATCGGCCCCCGCACCCCCTTGTGTCCACACCGACCCGAGGCCCCCGCACCCCAATGCCACCGCGGGTACTCGGGTTCCCCCCGGAAACGCTTCAGTTTCGGTGAACCCGTTCACAAGGTCACCCGCTTGGAGATGGAGGTGTGCTCGGGCAGGACCAGCCCGATACCCAAGCTCGCGGCGAACGCGGCACCCTGGGAGCCATAGCAGCGGCGCACCGACAGCCGCGACGCCGCGCTCATCGCCTTGACCGACGCCTCGATCCCCGGCAAATCCCCGTCGAGGTGATCGGTCACCGTCACCAACACCCCGAACCTGGTCAACCCCGCACCACGCGCCTGCTCCTCCCGAGCGGCCTGGGTGTTGCCGACCCGGATCCGCGCCGACGCACTGGCGATACCGCGCTCGGTCTGCTCCGCGGCGACCGCATCGCGGAAGTCGGAATCGACCAACGAAGTCGCCTCGGCGGCCGAGTGCAGGCGGTAGACGATCGCGACCCGTTTACGAGGGACATCCGCGCGGGGGCGCAGGAGTTCTTCCAGGACGGTTTCCATGACCGCACCCCGGGGAGCGGCGTCCATTTCCCAGGTGATCGAGCGCGCGCCGTCGTGCAAATAGTGATCCCAGCCGTCCACGTGGGCGATCGGGCCGACCGAATCCCAGGACTGCGTCCGCACCAACTGCGCGCCAGCGGCTTCCACATCCCGCTGGGAGGCCAGGTCGTAGCGGGTGCGGACCAACGCCAAGACTTCCCAGGCTTGCAGCGGGGTGGCGGGCAGGCCGGCGCGCGCGAGTTGGGACAGGACTCCTTGGAGGCGTTGCCCGATCTCGCGGGCTTGTTCGGCTTCGTCGCGGCGCACGCGGCCTTTGCCGATCGCGCGGTAGGTGATCGCGATCCGCGCCTCGATCCGCACCCCCACCCCACCGATATCGGCGGCAGCCTCGGCCATCACCGCCCGCGCGAACGACGGTGCGTCCGGACGGACGAGGCGGGTGACTTCGCGGGATTGTTTGAGGCGGGTTTCGACGACGTTGTCCAGTACCGCGGTCACCGCGACCACTTCCCCACCACGGCTCTGGGTGGCCAGGAACTGCCCGTAACCCTCCACCCACGCATCGATCTGGGACTGATCGACCAATTCCTTGCCGCGCGGGATCACCCGCAACACGACCGTGTAGTGATCCGAGCGGCGGATATGCAGCATCCCGAAACGGCGACCACCCGCGGTCTCGTACTCACTGAGCCGCGAATCCGCCAACAAACCAGGAAGTTTCGCGATACCCGGTATGCGGGAGAACCGGCCCGAGCGATACAGATGCTCGCCACGAGACCGCGCGGCAGCGAACTGGACACGCAGCAGCGCCAGTTCCCACCCGGTGCGGCCGTTGACGGTGATCGCCAATGGGGTGAACACCGCGGCGGCGGCCACGATCGACCCGAGGGCGGTGGTCAGGGAGCGGGTGAGCATGAACCCGGCCATCACCACGATCACCAACCCCAGCCCGAGCATCGACACACCCCACGTCAACCCGAAGAACCCCGCCGAACGCGGCCGTTCCCACCGCCCATACATGCGCGCGGTCATCGCCGCACCTCCCCCGGGCTCAGCGAATCCGCGTTCCAGCCACCTTCAGCCGCATCGGCGGTCTGGGCCTCAAAAGAGGAAATAGCTTGTGTACCAGTGTCTTTGACTGCTTGGGTGGCCATCATCGCCGCACCGGCCACACCACCACCAGCAGCAGCAGCACCGGAAGCGCCACCGGCCTCACTACCGGAGCCCGGAGCAGCGCCGGAGCCTTCCGAGGTCTTGTCCGCTGCCGCACTGGACCTGGCAGTTCCGCCACTGGTGCTGCTACTGCCGCTATTGCCGCCCCCGCTGTCGGGGCTCGAGCTGCGGCTTCCTGGCGAACCTCCGTCGGATGCGCCGCTGCCTCCGCTCATCGGACGGCCACCCCCGCCAGGAGGTGGACCGCTCCCGCCGCCGCCTCCTCCACCGCCGCCGCCTCCGGTGCCCGTGCCGCCGGGGGCGTTTTCGCCTTCGCTGACCTTGCGGGCGCCGCCGCCCTCCCCCGCTGAGCCCATCGCGACGCCGGCGAGACCACCGGCCATGACGGCGGTGGCTCCACCGCCGCCGCCGAGGGTGGCGACCGCCGGAGCGACCAGGCGCACCAGTGCGGGTAGCACGACCACGGCCATCACCAGCAGGATCAGTCCGAGCAGGATCTGCTGTGGATCGGTCTGTTTCTCGGTGCCGATGACGGTGAACGCGATCGCATAGACGAGTGCGCCGACGGGTTTGTAGAGCACGAACGCCAACGACCAGGACAGAAGTTTCTTGTATGCCTGCGACCCCGGGCCGGTCCCCGACGCCGCAGCGGCGAGCGGGATCACCGCGACCACGAGGATCAGCAGGGCTTGGCGGATCACCAGCATCACGAGTTGGACCAGTGTGCTGATCACCCCGAGCAGCGCGACCACCAACAGCAGGCCCGACCCCAGACCGACTGTCGAGCTGTCTATTTGAGTGACGCGGTCGACAGCTCCGGTCAGGTCACCGCGGCTGGCATCGAAGATCACCCAGTCGGCGAACTGATCGCCCGCGCGAGTACCCAAAGTGATCACTGCGGCGAAGACCATTGACGCGAACACGGCGCGAGCGAGCATCAGGAAGCTCTCTTGCGCTTCTCCCGCGACCCCTCCGCGTTTGGCCAACGCCAGACGCGCGGCAGCGAATATGATCCCGGTCGTGAGCAACAGCACTTGCAGCCCACCGCTGTAGTCCCGAATAACCATCAGCGCTGGACCAGGTTCTCCTCCGGCCGCAGTGAGCTCAGGCGCGGGCAGATCCGTCCACCAGCCGATCGCGAGCCGCAACAGGAATGCGAACCCCTCGGCCATCGTGTCGCTGAGCTCGTCGATCACCGAACCCGCCGCGTCTTGCGCGGCTTGTCCGAGTTGTTCACACGCCTGCTGCGGGCCCAGCGGAACATCACAGACATTCGGCACCAGTTGCTCTCGCCCGAGACCATTAGCCGGGAACGCGTAGACCGTAGTTGTCATGACACGGTCTTCCACGAGCCGAATCCTGCGAGGTTCGTGACGTAAGTACCTGGTCCCCAGAGGGTTTCGATGTCGGCGGGCACGCGGACGCGCCAGTCACCCTCGATCCAGGCCATCGGCCAGGTCGCGACCCGGTACCCGAGATCGTCACGGGCGGCGAACTCGACCACGGCGAGGTCGTCGCGGTAGCCGGGACGGACACGGACGCCGTCGGGGACCACAACGTAGCGGCCTGCGTCGCGAGTGCGTTCGCGGGAGCGGGCGAACCGGTCCAGCAGTGGGGTTCCGCCGCCGTAGTAGCGGTCGCGCACCACCTGCTGCCACACCGGTTCTGGTGCGGCGAGCGCGCGAGCCAGGGCATCGGCGGCGGCCAGGGCCGCGCCTTGTGGGGTGCGGGCGAATCCGGTCGCGATGCCGTCACGGATCGTGGTGGGCCCGTCGCTGCTCGAGATCGGCATCGCCGCGCCACTCCATCCGCGCTGCCAGCGCAAACCAGCGGGCGGAGTGCTCAGATAGTCGGGACTGCCCGGGTCCGGCCGACCGGCAATCATCTGCGGTACCGCGATTCCGGATTCGATGCCGGGAACCTCGAGGCGGTTGCCGAACAGATCCGTGCCCGGCGGCAACACTGATTCGGACGGACTCGGCTTCACCGCAGCCGGAGATGCCGCGGGGGTGCTGGGCGCGGTCTGCTCGTGGTCGGAGTCGCGGGTGATGGTCAGCACGAACACGGCCACAACGACAGCGGTGATCGCGACGAAGGCGATGAACAAGGGCCGATAGGAACGCATGTGGCTGAGTCCTTTCAGCGCGGCGTGAGTACGACGAGGTCCGGCGGTGTCACCGCGACAGCAGTCACCGGCGGCGCGGTCGCGCTGACGGTGTCGGGTAGAGCGAGTCGCCAGTCGTCGTGTTGCCACAGCACGGTGGTGTGGTTGCGGGTCAGTGAGTTGTCCGGGTGCAGGCTGTAGATGTCGACTTCGCTGGCGTCGAGGGTGTATCGGCTCACGACGTAGCCCAGGATTTTCGGTGCGCCGTCGAGGATGGGGGCGGTGATCGAGATCTGTGCACGGGCGACGGCCCACGCGTCTCGAGCGGGTCCGGGGGCGAGCATGCGGGCGCCGATCTGGGGCCATTGAGCATCGGTGGCGATCGAGGTCCGCACTGTCGCCTGGATCGCGGCGACCGCGGCACCGGCGGGCGAGCGATCGAATCCCGAGGCGACTGCCCATTCGACCGTGCGTGGTCCCTGGTTGGTCACCGGCAGGTCCACGCCTTGGAAGGGCCACCATCGGAGGCCGGTGGGTGGTGTGCGGGCGGCGCCGACCGTTGTCGTGGTGTGGTGCTGGTTGGGGGTGTCGGTGCCGCAGCCGAGCAGGGCCGCGGCGGCGATGGGGCCGGTGAACGCGATCACGGCGAGCACGCCCCAGCGGTGGATGCGGTCGGGATTCACAGTCGGTCGTCTCCTCGACATCAGGTGGAGGGCAGGACAGCCAGGGCCAGCGAACTGGCCGAGCCGAGCAGCGCCGCACCGAGCAGGGCGCCGATGAGTCCTTCGATGCTTTCCTCGCGGTAGGCGCGGATCGCGAGGAGCCCGCCGACCCAGACCGCGCGGGCTATGCACAGCAGCAGCACGCACCAGGCGAGGTAACCCAACAGTTGGGTCAGAGGCGAAAGGACCTGCGTGGGAAGTTGTTTGGCGGCGTCGACCACGGTCTCCCGGTCAGGCCCAGCGCCGAGGCCGGTGGTGGTCGGCGGGTCGGTGAGCGGACGCATCGCTATGTACCGCCGGTAACGACGGCGTTCATGATTCCCCCGGCGCCGGTGGCGATGATCCCGCCGACCAGGGCGCCGAGGATGATCTTGGGGGATTCGATCGCGCCGCCGTGGAAGCGTTCCCACCCGAATTTTCCGCCCGCGTAGATCAGCGCGGCGATCCCGGCGAGCATGACGATCCAGGACAGATAGTTGACCAGGTTCAGCAACTGGGGCGCCCCGGGAGGCACGGTGGGTGTGACCTTGATATCTTGGGCCAGCACGGTCACCGCCGCGCCGAGCGCCGCGACGGTGCTCATGAGGTTGTCTCCGAATTCTGCTGTGCGGCAACCGGTCCACGGTCGGCTGCGAGTCGGGTGATGATCTGGTGCCCGGCAGAGTGCACGTCAGCGGGGACGGCCTCACGCAGTCGCACGCGGCGGGCCGGGGCAGGATCGAAGGGTGTGTACTGAGCGAGGTCGACCAGTTCGGTGACCACGAGTTCGTCGTGCCAGCCGATCTCGTAGACCGCCTCGACCAGCTCGGCGATCACGCTGCGGTAGCGGCGCACCGCCACGGGAACCTTTCCCGGCCGTGCCGCGGTCAACGCGAGCCCGATCACCGTGACACCGTCGGGAGCGAGTCCCGCGTGCCATTCCCGCAGACGCTCGGCCGCGGCGGCCATTCCGGGTATACACAATCGGGCGGCGACGATCACCCGTTGCGTGGTGGCCGTGGAGGCGGGCCAGGCCGAGCCGGTATCAGCGGCAGGCGCCCACCAGCGGGCGAGGGTGGAGGTCCCCGCGCCACCGTGGGCCCCCATCACCGCGAACAGCGGTGGATATTTGCCGGAGGTCGGCAGCGGCGCCTCGCGCACCGGCGCGGTCCTGGTCGGGACTTCGACGGTCTCGGGGTCGAGGCGGTTCGCGCGGCGTTCGACACGCTGGTCGGCGTGCAGGCGAAGAGGGGCGGCCATCGGTCAGCCCTGCTTCTGAAAGTTGGTGATGACCATGCGGTCGGGACCGTCGGGGCGGGCATTGATCAATTGCAGGTAGTCGAGTCGTTGGCCGTCGGGGCGCGCCTCGACCAGGTGCACCTGCGCGGCGGTCGGCCCGATCGGGGTGATCGCGACGCAGTGCGTGGTCCCTTCGGGGATCGAAGCGATACCGGCAGCGAGGGATTCGAGTATCAACCCTGCTTCGGCCGACACCAGGCCGAGCGCTGTGGCGGCGTCACGTTGCCGGTAGTAGGCGTAGTCGAATGCGGCGATCACCCCGGTCACGGTGTGCGGATCGGCTGTTCCGTCGGTGATGGTCGCCCCGGACAATCCTGCGCACGCTCCTACCGCGGGGGCTGTGGTGGCCGGTGGTGCGGTCGTAATCGTCGGGATCGCGGTCGGCGCAGCGGGTGGCTCGGTCACCGACCTGATGCCGAATCCGACCATGACTAGGGCCGCAGCGAGAGCGATGGTCAGGCACACCCAGACCCGGGTCCGACCTGTGCGGGAGTTGTGGATCTCGACCTGCCTTGGAGATGTTCGATCCGCAGCGGTGGGTTGGTCGTGCAGCCACTGCCATTCGCTGTCGGTGTGGGGCTCGTCGGTGGTCGGTTGCAGTGCAACTGGTTCGGTGTGTTGGCTCAGCCATCCGATGCCGTGGTCGTGGTCGGTGTGAGTGGTGGGGTTCATGGGTGTCACCTCCTTTCAGCAGAGTTGGGTTGGTGGGCCCTTCGGGCGGCTCGCCGGAACGGGATCAGCGGCCTGTTGGGTACGGCCCTGATCGGCCTCCGCCCGAAGGGGTCTCAGGGACCGGGCGTAGCTGGGATCGAACTCGCCGGTGGCGTGGCGGTGATGCTGGGCAGCGGGGTCGCTGTCCGGCTCGGTGCGGGCGACGCTGGTGCTGTGCTCAGGTCGCGGGCGGCGGCGGTGAACCAGTGCGCGGTGGCGGCGACTGCGGATTCGCCGGATTGTGTGGTGGGTACGGTTTGGTAGGAGTTGTGGCGGCCGGCGGTGTCGCTGTAGCGGGCGGTCCCGGCCAGGGTGTAGAGCTCGCTGGGTTCGGTGACCGCGGTGGTGATAGCGGTGAAGGCTTCGTTGACCCAGCGGTTGGCTGTCTGTGGCGGGACGAGTTCGACGACGGCGGCCGCGAGTTTGGTGCCCAGTACCGCGACCGCAGCGAGCGGGTCGGCCATGCCGACGGTCGCCAGTTCGGCCACGGCTGCCGGGGTGATCACCGTGCGAGCGACCGTGATCACAGCGTTGAGCCCGATCGTGCCGATCTTGAACAACGCCGAGAGCGCCTCGTCCGGTGTCGGAACGACGGTGCCCGCTTGAGAGGCTTGGGCCAGGCGCGTCGCGATGGGAGTGGCGGGCTGGTAGGACAGCTGGTCGAGGCTGGTGCCGCTGATGTCCTCGTTCACCACATCCACGGCGGTTCGGAACACCGTCGTCGACAGTGCGTCGGCCAGGGTCGACATCGCCGCGATCGGGTCGCGCAGGTCGGTGCGACCGGCGATGTTGGTGACCGCGGTCGCCAACGGGCCGCCGGGGGTGGTGTTGCAGGTCGCGTCGGCGGCCACGCACAGATCGGCGACGCGGCCGGTCAGTGCCCCGTAGCTGGTCGTCGGTGCCGATCCGGCGGTGATTCCGGCGCCGGTCAGCGCCGGATTCACCAATTGGATCTTCGTGACCTGGTCACCGCCTGTTCCCGGCACCGGTGACGGGGTCGTGGAGTCCGCGTGGCCGGGCAGCACCGGGCTGCCGGAGCGACGTTCGGGGTTGGCCAGTAGCGCAACAGCGGCGACTTGGTCCGGGCGGACTGCGGATGAGCCCGCACCGACCCAGGCAGCGAACTCCGAGGCCGAGGCCGCTCCGTGTGCATACCCGGCGACGGCGATACGTGTGTTCGGGCAGCGTGTCACCACCTCGACCGCCGCCTCCTCCAACTGTTGCGCGGCGTCGATGACTGCGGTGTCGAACGCCAGTGCCGCGCCGTCGCGTGCCGTGCCGAAGGGAATGTAGGTTCGCCGCACTAGATCTCCGGCCACCCCGGTGACGGAGCCGAACAGTTTGCCCAGCGTTCCGCTGTCACTGGCTGCCGTGGCCGCGGTGGTGCCTTCCTCGGCACCCTGGACACCCAACACGTGCAGACGTGGACAGTCTCCGCTCACGGGCGTGGTCGGTTCGGCACCGGCGATACCGGCGCCGGTGAGAATGCTCAGCATCGCCAGGACGGCGGTGACGGTACAGTGGCGGGTCTTGTTGGTACGCATCGGTATTCACCTCGTTTCGGGCGCCCGCCCGCATCAGGGGAAGCGCTAGTGCGGGCGCGCTACTCAGTTGGTCAGGGGGTCGGTGAAGGGCGGTCGGGTCAACCGGGGTGAGCGCAGGTAGCTCGCGAGCCGGGATATCGCTTCTCGGGCGCCGTCGATTGCAGTCTGGGCGTGTCCGGTGTTGTATTCGCGCCAGCTCAGATCCACTCCGCGAGTGCGGTATTCGGCGAACAGGCCACGTCCCATCGCGACGGGGACGAGCATGTCTTGGGTGCCGTGGTAGAGATGAACCCGCGCGTGTGGTGTGCCGTGCCCGGCGGTCTCGTTGGCAAGTACGTAGCGCCAGAGCGGGTCGTTCCAGGGGTCGGGCCGTTCACACCACGCGCCCAGGGGTGTCTGTTCGAACGTCGTGATGACCTCGGCGGCGGTCATGGTCTGGGCTTGCTCGATCGCGCGGCGCCCCTCGGCGGTGATCAGGTGCTCGACCGGCAGGTGGGTGTAGGCGCGGGCGAGTCCGATCAGCCCGGCCAGGGTCAGACCCGCCAGTGGCCCGCCGTCCACGTCCGCGGCGAGGCTGCCCGGGTCAGCGATCACCGCTCCTGCGGCGATGCCGCGCAGGTCGAGTTCGGGGGCGTAGTCGGGTTGAAGTTCAGCAGCCCATACCGCGGCGCGACCGCCGTCGGCGTATCCCCATGCCGCGCAGGGGGCTTCGGCGGCGAGCATCTCCGGTAGCCGCAGTGTGGCACGAGCCAGGTCGAGAACGGCGTGCGCGGCGGCGCGCCCCGCCAGGAAAGGGTGTGCACCGAGCCCCCTCAACCCCATCCCCTGCCCGTCGGGCACAGCCACCGTCCATCCCCGTTCCAGCGCGCTGGAGATGAACTCTGTCTCCGGTTCGGATTCGTCACGTGTCAGTAGTTGCGAGGCGGCTGCGGCGCCGCCGAGTCCGCGGAAGACCGGGCAGTACAGCAGGATCGGAGCCTTGTCGGTGGTGCTGATCGGGCCGGCGGCGATCACGATTCCGGAGGCGGGAATCGGCGCTTTCCGGGAAGTGCGCGTGGCGTAGACCAATTGCCACGCCCGGTGCGCGCCGGGCAGACTCGGAGTAGGGACGCTGCGGCGGCGCAGCAGCTTTCCGGGCAGTGAGTAGGCGTCGACGTCGGGTGCCCGATAGAACTCGTCATCGGTAGCGGTGTCGTTCATCATCGGCTCCCGGCGATGTCGTGGGCCAAGGCGACCATCCAGGCGATCCCGGAACCGAGTTGCCCGGATGTGGCGTAGCCGTTGTGGCGGGCGACGGTGTCGGCGTAGCGCAACAGCACTGCCGGGTTGACCAGGTCGACGTTGTCGGCCAGGAGTTGCCCCCAAGCAGCGGTGAGCTGACCAGCGAGTTTGGGCAACAGCACGATCGGGTTCGCGGCGACGGTGGCGACGATCTCGTCCCACCGGCCCGCCGCGGCATCGCCGTCGGGGACCGGAGTGCGGGGGTCGGCGGCCTCGACCAGCCGAGCCGCGAGCCCCTCCTGCGGGAGGTAGTCGACATTGCCGCCGCCGACGGCGAAGTCTCCCAGCAGCACCGTCATCCAGGCGTCGCCGAGGGCAGCGTGCAAGAGTCCGTTGAGGGTGCCCAGAGCGGCGATCGGGTTTCGCAGGTCGGCTTGGGCGGCGATCTCCGCCCCCACCCGTAGGAACGCGGCGCGGTCCGGTGCCGAGCAGGCCAGGTCACCCTCGGTGCAGATGTCGGCGACCCGGCCGGTCAGATCGCCGTAGCCGATCGCCCCGGCGATACCTGCGCCGCCGGCGGGCGGGTTGGTGATCGCGACCTGGGACACGGCAGCACCGCTGGTGCCCGGTGCCGGATCGGGGACGAGTTGTCCCGGTCTCCCGGGGATCACCGGCGCACCGAGAGCGCGGTCGGGGTTGGCGTACAACGCGATCCCCGCGATCCTGTCCGCACCGATCGGCCCCACGCCCGCGCCGATGTCGGCGGCGAAGTCCGACATGGCCTGCGCGCCTTGCGAGTAGCCGACACCGGCGACGAGAGTGTCGGGGCAGGCGTCGGCGATCTGGGTGGCGGCGGCGTCGAGCTGGTTACGGGCGTCGGTCACCGACACCGTGTACGGGTCCGGACCGCCACCGGGCACGACACCGCCGAACCCTGCGCCGTAGGGGATGTAGGAACGTTGCACCAGCCCGGGAGCCGCCGAGAGCACGGGCGCCAACAGTGCACCCACGACTCCGGTATCGGCGAGCGGGTCTGCGGTCGGTGAGGACTGACCGGTGCCTTGGACTCCGAGGATGTAGAGGGCCGGGCAGCCGGGGCCGATCGGCACTGCCCCGGCAGGGGCGGCACCGGTCGTGGCTGCCACGGTCGAACAGATCGCCGCAGCTGCCAGGGTGGCGGCTAATCGGCGGGCGCTGGTCGTGGAGGTGAGGGTCACGGCTGGCCCACCCCGACTCCGGCTCCGAAGCCCGCACCGACTGTCCCCGCCGCGACCGCACCGACCACGGCGACCGGGACACCGGCCACGAGCGCACCCGCCGCCGCACCGGCCGCACCGCCGAGCGCGGTCCCGGCGACACCGGAGGTCACCGTGCCGATGACCGGGACCGGAACTACCGTGCCCAGGGCCGCGCCCGCGATACCGCCGATGGTGCCGCCGACCAGCGCACCGACCACGGCACCCGCGACAGCGGCCGGCGCGCCCACGACGACCGCTCCTGCCGCGCCGCCGATTCCGGCACCGGCCAACGTCGCCCCGGACACTCGGTCCGAGCGCCCGGCGGGGATGCCGACGGAGTCCAGTGCGGTGGCGACCTGGGCCTCCAGCCCGGCAGCGGTCTCGTTGATCACGTCCGCGTATTCCGGAGACAGCCATTCCGGGCGCGGGGCCTGCCATTGACCGACCCGGATCGTGTTCTCCGGTGCCTCGATCGGCGCGACCGGCTCGACCGGTTCGGGCAGGTGCAGGTCCTCGATCCGGATCGGTTCGACCGGAGCCTCCGGCGGCGGAGCGGGGCGCGAGGGGGCATCGTTGCGGACTTCGGGGGGCTGGGAGTAGTAGACCAGCGGCGGTTCCGGTTCGGGCGCAGCCGGTTCGGGCGCGGGCGCCGGAGCCGGTGGGGGTGGCGGGGCGGTGGTGCCGGGCTGGGCAGGGCCGGTGACGCCGGGCTGATCGGCGATGGCCGACGGGGGCTCGGCGGCGGTCGCGGTCGCGGCGGCGGCAAGGATCATCGCGACCGGGACCGCGGTGATGAGCGCGACTCGACGGCCTCTGACAATGGCACCGCACGGGCGATTCCGTGTCGACGAGCGCATTCTTCGGTACGGAACGGCGGCCGTGTTGGTGGGTGGTATAAGGAATTCAGGCATGCCAAATAGCCCTTCGCTGTGAAGGTGAAAGAACGACGGATTTATGGCGCGAGCGCGCGCAGGTGGTTCGGTGTCACGATGCGGCCTCTCAGCGCGGGATCGCTACTGGGAGGCCGCTTTTCATGCGAGATGCGTCACATGATCAGATGAAGGGCAGGATCAGCGTCAATGCCTGTGCCGCCACGGACAATCCGTTGGAAATCACGGACAATCCGGCGTTCACCCACCCCAGAATCAGATACGGGTCCATCGTGGTGTCCTCTCGATCGGTTCGGTCTTGCGCTTTCAACCAAACCGCGAAAACCACCGAAGCACCAGGGGTTTCGTTGCCTACTTTTTCATTAACGAAAAAGTAGGCACTGAGTTTCTAACCCGTACGCAGGCAGTTTGCCAGCTGATTCACCACAAAATCTTCACCTCGAGTAATCAGACGATTCCCTGCACTCCGGTGGGCTCCTTCGAGAACGCGAGTGTTCACGAAGCTCGGCAGCAACATCGTCCGATTACCTGATCGCCGGAGGTGTTGCCGCGCCCTACCCGCTCTGGTAAGACGGAAACACACAAATCTTGGGGGCAACACTCGATCTTATCTTCGCTTGCCCCGTCAGGGGAAGACCCAGGGAAGGGGGAACCCGGCATGCGCCGGAATCCCAAACTCGTACCGACGCCGGGGATCCCGACGTTCGGGACCACGCTCCGCCTGATCAGGGAAGATCAGGACCACACACGCCACACCGCAGCCAATCTGCACGGCATCAGTTCGGGGTATCTGTTCTCGATCGAGTCCGACGCGAAGAAGCCGAAACTCGAGACAATTTCCAAGATGCTCGAGGGGTACAAGGTCGGACCGTTACTCACTCGGCATCTGCACGAACTCCGCGCTCCGGCGCTGCTCCTACCGACATCGGACAAGCTGTGCCAGCAGGTGCGCGGCCACGACGACTGGATCAAACACCTCGACGACCTGGAAGAACGACGCACACTCGCGGCGTACGTCGACCCGTTCTGGAACATATTGGCCTGCAACGAAACCTGGCTCGCAGCACTGCCCGGGATCGAGGAAACCCACTCGATCGCACGATGGCTCTTCAGCGCCATCGCGAAAGAGGTCTTCGTGCAATGGGAACGCGAAGCCGCCCACAACGTCGCCTACGACAAGGCAATGCTGGGACTGTTCCGCCACTCCGCCCAAGCCCGCGAACTCATCGCACATCTCCAGTCCCGCCCCGACTATCGCCGACTATGGGCCGCCAGCATCGACGTCAACTACGGCCGCCACACCGACGATCTACTGCACCACCGCGATCCGGCCACCGGCACACTGACCTCCTACCGCCTCAGCATCGCCCCGATGGACGAATCAGGGACTGTGCATTTGGTCACAGCGATAGCAAAACCATACTCCGGCCCACCATTCACCCCCCGCTAACCACCCCACACGACATCCAGGAAGCGCGATCGGCACACGAAATCAGTGACCAACCTCAATCGTGGTTATTGCGTCGGCTAGCTGCACCCGACGTTCAGCAAACCCACAGCCTCGATCACGGCGCCTAACCCCATCAGGACAATGGCGTCGCCAGCATCCCTTCGTTCTCGCAATAGATCGAATTTGCTCGCACAATACAAGATATTCACATTCGATAGCCGGAGTCGGATCCATACGCAATCGAGAAGGTGTATCGATTGGCCTCGGTACACGCAGCGCGCGGACCATCGGTGTTCGGCCATCAGCGGCGTGGTCGAAGCGGCAGTCGCCCGACAGTCGGCTACCGCACCGCGGCGGGGGATGACCGCGATGACCACCGGTTCGACGGATTCGTCACCCTCCTCCGGTTCGGCCGCATCCGCGTTGCCCGAGACGACAACGACCTACTCAAGCCCCGATGTTGCCCGCGCACTGCACAAATCACGCCGTTGGTACGAAGAGGTGCTGAAGGCCGGCCGCCTGCCCGGCCACAGAGCCGGTCGGACCTGGTTCCTCACCGCCGGTGACATCGCCGCGGCGCTGGAACTCACTCGACGACCAGCGACTTCGGTAGGCCGACGCCGATCAGCAACCGCTGCGACGCCTCCGGATTCCACGCGGTCACCACGGCGGCGTACGGCACGACACCACCGCACGCCGCCGCAAAAAGACCAGCCGCAGTCGCCAGTCCGCCCACAAACTTGAGGGTGCGTCGGATCTGACAGAGGGGCAGTCCGGCGTTCTATGTGTTCAGTGCGGTGACGAGGAAGTCGCGTGCGGTGCTGGAGGCTCGCTCGAACTTGTCCTCATACACCGCGAAGTGCGGACCCGAAATCAACTCCAACTGTTTGGGTTCCAACGCTTCGGCGTAGCTCGCCAACGCGATATCGGCGGGCGCCAGGGTGTCCTGGTCCGCGACGATCATCAACAGCGGTGTCGGAGAGACCCGACGCACGAACGATTCCGGCGCATAGCTCTGGAACTTGTCGATACTCGACACGGTGACCTCGTTACGCCAGGTCGGCACCTGCGGCCCGTTGTCCATCAACCACTGATACGCCTCCAGGCCCGGCATCGCGACCATCTCGGTCGGATCATCCGACGCCGCTTTGATCGTCAACGCCGGTTTCCCCGCCGCGCGCGCGTGCCGATCCGCGGCGATCGCCGCGTGCATCAAGGGATGGACGACGCTGGGGACCAAGCTACAGAAGTTGGCCCACCCGTTGGTGGTCGGCACCTGCGAGACCACCGCGCGCACCCGCCGATCGGTCGCCGCGACCACCAGAACATGACCACCGGAAAAGCTCGTACCCCAAACACCGATACGGGTCGGATCGATACCGTCCAGGGATTGCGCGAAAGTGATCGCGTCGCGGTAACCCTCGATCTGCGCGGGCGGATCGACCTCGAACCGCGGCTCCCCCTCGGAAGTGCCGAATCCCGGATGGTCATAGACCAGACATGCCAGACCGGCCTTACTGAATACTTCCGCGAACGGGACCACCCACTCCTTGACCCCGGCGAAACCATGAGTCATCACCACAAGCGGAACCGGACCCGAGACATCCTCGGGCCGGTACAGCCATCCTCGAAGTATCGTTGCCCCACTTGAGAACTCGACATCAACACGCATATCCGGATCCCCTTCCCAAGAACTCCCTGCACCTTGCAACGTACGGCCTGAACTTGCTTCTGTCGCATCAATCGCAGACATCGCTGGTCACACCCATTGCCGGCAGGATCTGCCCACCGCAGCTCAGGGCAACGCGCTGGTCCAGATGATGGCCACCGTTGCGAGCGTGATCACTACAATGCATACCGTAAGCCGGGCAGTGGCACCCCAATCTGAAATTGCCCGACGAATGGTTTTGCCGATCTCGGCCCACATACTCTCCCCCTACTTCTGAGGCGACGCTGCTGCATCGCGTGGATCGAGCAGATCAGAGGTGAGGGTTTGTCCAAAAGGACTCCGGACGATCCGGTTCGTTTTGGCCCGTGAAACCCGGTTATTATCAATGTCTTTCGGATGTCCGGGACAGATCTCGGACAGCGGCGGACACTGGTGGAGGGCAACCGATGGCGATACCGCGTCCGGGCCCGGTCCGCGACGTCGATCTCGATCACGCTGAGAATCTTCAGCAACTCGGTGCACTTCTACGTCAAGCGATGGACCACGCAGGGCTTTCGATCCGAGCATTGGAGAGCGCTACCGCACGGACCGTACCTGGCGCGTCGCCACGAGTTAGATTGACGCGCACCGTGATCGGCGACATGGTCAAGGGCCGCTACATCACCGCTGAGCGTCTGCGTGTCGCCGTACACGCCTGCGGGGTGCCTGGCCTTCAGGTCAGCAGGTGGCTCGAAACATTTTCCCTGATCAGCCGTCGTGCCGCTGGTGCATCCAGCTTTGTGAGGGTACCTGTTCCATCGGGCATCCACGGTCAGGGGCAGCATCTGCCTTCGTTAGTTCCGGTGGTCGCGGGTTTGCCTCGCGATGTCCCAGATCTGATTGGCCGCAGTGAGGAGTTGGACGCCTTGCTCGGGCAGACCGGCGGTGGTCGGGTGATGTCGATTCACACCGTTGACGGGATGGCTGGCGTAGGTAAAACCGCGTTGGTCATCCATGCGTCCTATCGTCTGGCCGAGCGGTTTCCCGATGGCCAGTTCTTCGTCGATCTGCACGCACATACACCCGGCAAGGCTTTCACTGATCCCGCTGATGTTCTCGCCGACCTGCTGACCGACATCGGAGTTGATCCTCAGCAGCTTCCCGATACCCTGGCCAGTCGTCGCACGATGTGGCGTGATTACACGGCGACCCACCGAATTCTGTTGGTGCTCGATGATGCTGCCGACCACGCCCAGGTAGAGCCGCTACTCCCTTCTGGGCAGGGTTGCCTGACTCTGATTACCAGCCGCAGCAGATTGGTCGCACTCGACGCCGCTGTGCCGTTGGCCGTCGACATTCTCGATCCCACAGGTGCTGCCGAGTTGTTCTGGATGCTGTCGCGGCGAGTACCGGGAACGGGCGAGGATGCTGCGGTCGAGCAGATCGTGCGCCTGTGCGGATACCTTCCACTGGCGATCGTGCTGCTGGCCGGCCGCCTCGCCCATCACCCGAAGTGGTCGATCAGCATCTTGGCGACCGAGTTCGCGACCACCCAGAACCGCCTCAGCGAACTCGCTGCCGGACCGCGGGCAGTGCACGCCGCGTTCGACATGTCCTACCGCAATCTGCCACCCCATCGGCAACGGCTGTTCCGGCGTCTGGGCCTACACCCAGGACGCGATATCGACGCCTACGCCGTTACCGCCCTCGATGACATCACCCTCGACAGCGCGCGAAGTGAACTCGACTCCCTCTACACCGACAATCTGATCGAGGAAACATCCCCGGGGCGATACCGCATGCACGACCTTCTTCGGGAATACGCCCGCACCCTCGCTCGCGCCGAATCCGAAGACCACAGCGCCCGGCCGATCGACCGACTACTCAGTTACTTCCAATTCACCGCTCACACAGCCAACCAATACCTGACACGGTCATCCCACCGGGTAGTCCTGAATCTCGAGTCCCCGCCATCGGAGTCACCCGGGTTTCCGGATTCGACAGCAGCGTTGACGTGGTTGCAGAGCGAACGACTCAATCTTCTGGCCTGCATCGACTTCGCGGTCAACACCGATCGCCGCGCCCAAACGGTCGGCTTGACATACGCGATTTCCAGTTTTCTCCGATCCCAAGTACCGCGGCCACATGCGATATCGCTCCATCAACAAGCCACAGCCGCTGCTCACCAGATCGGCGACCGCATCGGCGAGGCCAGTTCATTACTCGCCTTGGCAGATCTGCGCCAATTGCTCGGTGACTACTCCTCCACCGCCGAACTGTCCCAACAAGCCCTGACGATCTTTCGCGGAATCGATCACCGACTGGGCACCGCCGACGCGCTCGGCAGTCTCGGCTGGGCACTGTGGCGACTCGGCGACCTCGCAGGCGCCGCCGACCTGCATCAGCAAGCACTCACAATTTTCCGGCGAATCGGTGAACGGCTCGGCGAGGCCAACGCTCTCGATGACCTCGGTCGGATCGAGGGACAAATCGGCAACTATCAGACTGCCCACCAGCTTCACGCCCAAGCATTGACGATCTATCGCGACCTGGAAAACCACATCGGCCACGCGGGGGCGCTTCATGGGCTAGGCCTAACCAGCCATCGTCTCGGGGACTACCCCAGGGCCATCGAACTGCACACCCAAGCTCTGCGAATGTATCGCGCCCTGCGCGAACGGCTCGGCGAGGCAAGCGCCTTACACGACCTCGCCCGAACACACCGCCAGATCGGCGACTACACCACCGCCACCGACCTGCAAACCCATGCACTCGATATCTATCGCGACCTCGCCCACCACCACGGCGAAGCGAACGCACTCCACGAGATCGCCTGCACACACCACCAGATCGGCGATCACGACCACGCTAGCGAACTCCACACCCGTGCCCTCGACATCTACCGGCGAATCGGCAACCTCGCCGGAGAAGCCCAAGCGCTAGCCGGAATCGCTCGGGCACAAGCCGCCACCAGTACCAACACCCAATCCGCCACCGAGTTGTTCGAACGTGCACTGAGCATCTACCGCCAGATCGGCAGCCGCGAAGGCGAAGCGGAAACCCTCAACGATCTGGGTACGTTGATGACCCAGATTCGCGAACCAACCAAAGGACAACAGTTCCACCAGCAGGCGCTCGAACTAGCTCGCGAGATGCAAAGCCCCTTGGAGGAGGCTCGCGCCAGGGAAGGACTGGCGCGGTGCTGGGTCCAGCGGGGATCCCCAGCCCACGCCATCGACGAACTGCGAGACGCAACCGCGATGTACACCCGCATTGGAGCAGCCGAAAAGGAACGCGCCACGACCTACATGGCCCAGCTGCAGCACCTCCAACAGGAGAGCACTGCCGAAACGGTCATCGAGACATAAAAGTACTCGAAACGTACGGTTAGCGAGCCATATACCGGAATGACAGCGACCTGGATCCGAGCCACTCCTACTCGCATCGGTGTGGCGGCTTCCGCTCGAAGTCCTCCGGCAGCGAGCGCCTCAGCATCGACGGCATCACCCGCATCGGGGGGCGCACGGGACGAAGATCAGGTTCTATTGAAGTGAATGGATCAGCGGCTTGGACAGCAAGGAAGTGTCCGTGCCCTATTTTCAATGCCAGCCAGTGCGGGCCCCCAGCGCGAAGTCGGCGTGCAGCCGCATTGCGAATCGCTACGCGCGTCTTTCGGCCGTCTTTGCTATCTATCTCATGGTCGGCAAGGTCCATGTCCGCTGCTGTGCCATCAACACGGACCAGTCGACGGCCGCATCGCCACCAATCCCTTCGCATGCTCGGACATGCAGACACGTCCGCTCAAAACTCTTCTCACAGATGTTGTTGCGGTCGGTGAATCCGAGCGGGTGAAACTATCGAAAATAGCCGTCGTTCGGCGACGCTGTTCAACACGATGTCCGCTGACCCTCGCATGCACGGCTACCTGCCTCCGTGCACTCATTCTGAACTGATTGCTTACAGATAACCGTCCCACGTCCCTCGCGCGGGACGGCCCAGGTCGACCCATTGCGTGTACCGGGCCAATGCGCGATCGTAGATCTGCGTGAGTTCCTTACCAGTTCGACGTTGTAGGACAAAACCAATCTGGTGGCCTGGGTTGAAAAAGGTTGACTTGAACTCGACATCAACGACGGTCGCGGGGATGCCCTTCGGTTCCTCAGGCGGAAGTGCCACCCAAGTTCCCTCGAAGTTTCGACGAAAGGTCTCTCCTATGAAATACAAAAATCTAGTGCCGAGTTTGTAATTCTCTTCAGAAAACGGATTAGAATCGGCGTAACGGACGAGTATTTCCTGCTCGGCCGCGACAAGGCCCTCTCGCGTGAACTCGATACCGCTCAATGATGGCACTTCGAATACGGTGAACTCGATTTCTATCGCGGCTTCCTGCATCAGTAGCCAGCTGCGAAATTTGGAGTCTTGCTGAAGGTTCCTGAACTCAGGGCTCTCGCGAACGCTTCTCGTCGAACTGCTTCCCATGTTGTTCTCCTACAACGTCAGAACTGGTTTATTGTCAACTGGTCGCCGTAAATAGACTTCAGCCTGGCAAGAGCTGCCTGGTCGCTCGGCGAAAGCTCTTTCTGTAGATTATAGGTCACTTTGTAACCGTCTTCGAGCGCGGCCTCGTCTTTGGTCAACTGCTCACGGTCCAGTCGGCCACTCTTGTTCTCGATCAACTCGTCAGGCAGGCCATTTTCATCGTAGTGCACGAAATCGTACCGTCGACCATCGACACCCTCCACATGCTTCTGGGCCTTGTATCCATTTTCTTCGGAGTACCCGAGAAGCTCCTTTACCTCGTTGTCCCACTCGGATCCGTTGCCTGTATTCTCCATTAGTTGGTCGTATAAGCGGCTCCACTCCTCCATTGTCTTACATCCACCTGGCCGTAGATGACAGGTCGCGAGGTAGCGTTCCCATGCCTCCTGTTTCCACTTCGGGAAGGTAATCGTCAGCTTCCGTTCGCCGGAATCGCGATCGATATCGACCTTGACGACCGGTTTCTGGATGGTCTTGGTCATCATCTGGATGGCTGTATTGGACAGCTTGACAAGGGCGAACGTCGACCGTGCGAGCCGAACCACTGTGATGAGCAGTTCGATTGTCGTTCGAATCCGATTCGCGCAAGCGGTAACCCGGGTCGCCGTGATAACGCCGGCGGCAACATCGGACCCACCAACCGTGACAACTGTGCCTGCAAGACCGATCGCGATCGTGACGCCCGCTTCGGCCAGGAACTGGTAACACTCGTTCTTCATGCCTTCGCGTTGACTGACGATCTGCTCACCGAATGTGGTAGAAGCCGAAGCGAGAGTGTTCGCATCCGAGGCAAGCATCCCTGAAGGGCCGAGGACCCCCTCGACGTACTCGTCATACAACTTGTGGGCATCTTCAGAATCTCGCGAACCGGGTTCATGCCCGTGCTTCCGCACCGCGTCGGTCTGCTCTTGGATTACCGTCGCGAGCGACTTGAGCGCCGTGCCGACCTTCTTCAACTTCTCGTCGTTGCCGGTCGGCAAAGGAATTCCGATTTGCTCGACCAAACCGGAAATACTGCTGATCAGCGGATCACCTGTAGCTCCGATCGAAGTCGGCATATTTCCATAAGGCTGCCGCTGGTCCGCATTTTGAGGCGGGCTGGTCGGTGGCTGTGGTACCGCACCAGTCCGTCCGTTGGCAACCCACTCCGCATACATTTGATTGACGCCGGCATAGTAGGCTCGATTGCTGATTGCACCGTAGGCGTCGGCCAGTTGACAAGCTGCCGGCAGAAAGCGGTTGAACGCCGTATCCCATTCTTTGCCCCATACCTGGCCGACTTTTTCATCAGCGCCGGCCATGCCCGAGGCAGTGTATTCGATATCGGCTGCGTGGGTGTCGATCGCCTCGCGTATTTTGCCTGAGGCTGTATCGGCCGCTGCGGCGAACTCGAAGAAATTGAACCAGTTGTAATATGCGGTCGGCATAGGTCCCCCTAATCGGCTGGTGCTGGGCGCATCAGCCGAACATCTGGTTATTCGCGTCCAGCGACGCCTGATAGGCGGTGCGCGCGTTCGTCAACCGGGTACGGATCTGGTCCAGAGCTTCGATCGCGGTCGAAGCTTGCTTTGCCCAGTCCGAATGCCTCGCGCGGTAGGCGTCTGCTGCTGATCCGGTCCACCGCTCTGGTGTCGAGCCGATCAGCTTCTCTGCGGCGAGCAGTTGATCCCTCGCGAACCCGACGAACCCCTCCAACCGTCGCTCGGTCGTCTCCAGCATCTCCAAGTCGACGGCATAACCATCCTGGCTCACCCCACACCCCTACAGGTCGAGCGAACTCTGGACGGTACGCATATCGCCCGCATGGGTGTTGTCTGACTTGGTGAGGGTATCGACCACGGTCGGTACCGCGGCCATGATCGAGGATCCTTCGGTCATCAACTGCTCGAAATTGGCTCGGCCTTCTTGGTACAAGGTGCGGAAGCTGTCGGCGGCCTCGCCGATCCAACCGCCTTGTAACAGTTGCTCGATGTCGGCCGCGACCGAACGCAGCCCGCTCTCCAACGATTGGTTTATCCCGGTCAGTGAGTTAGTAGCGGCAATGATCGCCGCACCGTCCACTAGCAGATCGTCACTCGACATCTTGTCCCCCATAGCTCAGACCGTGATGGCCGCTGACGCAAGGCGGCCCTCCCCGGGTCGAGTCGGAATACTACCGGGACTCGACACGTGAGAAACGGGGACCAGCACGCGACGAGATGACCACGGCAGCGAACTCACCACGGCCGCCAGCGTGTGTATTCCCACACCTCTGTCGAGTCAGGCCCGGACGGTGTCGAGACGTGGCACAAACCGACCTTCTCGAAATACATACCCCGAGTCTCTGCCGCGGTCGGTGACGGATCCAGAAGGACCCACCGGCCCTACTGGAATCAACTCGCGACCCTATGGCCGGATCACGCACTCGACGAAACCACAGCGCTGGAACTACAACAGGTCGTTGAGGCCACCGCACTCAACGCGGTCATACGCCGCAACAGCCGCGGGGGCGGTCCGCCGCGGAGCACATGGTCTCGGCGATCCGCTACCTGTACCGCTTCGCCGTCCAGGACCACCACCTCGACACCTCCACCGCCCCCTCCGTGCACCTCGACAAACCCCGCAGGCTACCCGGCACACGCCGTGCCCCGTCGGCACACCAACTCACCCAGATCAACCACGTCGCCGCCACCACAGGAGACGACCCGGACCTCGACACCCTCGTCCTGCGTATCCACCTCGAAACCACCTGCCGCACCGCGAGCGCGCTCACACTGCGCGGACGGGATCCGATCCCAACCAATGCTCGATCCGACTGTCAGGCAAAGACGGAACCCTGCACTGGCAGCCCGTCTCCCCCACATTGATGACCAGACTCACCCGACACCGCGACCGCGGCCCTGATCCGAGCAAGCAACTCCTGCCATATCACCCGGCAGGCCCATCATCCGCCGCCGCTACGACTATCTGTGGAAGCGGCTCGCGCACGCCCTCCATTGGGTCGCCACCCAACATATATCGCCCCACTGGCTCCGCTACACCACACTCACCTGGGTCGAACGCAACTTCGGATACGGCACCGCCCGAGCCTTCGCCGCACACGCCGAACCCACCGGACACGACGCCACCACCCTCACCTACATCCGCGCGTCCATCGAAGAAGTCGCCGCCGTCGCCGCCCTCACCGGCGACCACCACTCCATCACACAACAACAACCCCCAAACCCCGTCCAGACCCGTCTTCCGCCCGACACCCCGGACCACCCGCCACCTCCCGAGCGCGAGCAATCATGCGAACCCCCGGGACACGGCCTGATCAACGTTTCCGTGCCGACGTAGCTCGAAAGACCACCCGTGCGCCACATTTCCGCAGGCAACCGCCGAACAGTTCCGCTAAAAGATCTTATACCACCTCCATGGACAATCGATCGGCTCCAATGGGTTTCACACGAACACCCGACGGCCGAACAAACGAATTTGTGCCGGAGCGAGAGATCTGTGCAGAATATGGTGCTTCGGACCGGGACGCACGCCCGGCCCGAAGCACCATTCCGAATCCCCTGCCAGGTGCTACGGCGGATGTTTCCCGAACATGGGTCGCTCACCAGCGCGTAGAACGCACACCTGACAGCGACCTTGTCGAGGTATCGACGCGCGGCCTCGCCGCGAATGAGCCGGGCCGCCCGGTAATCAGAGGTCCGGGCGGCCCGCTTCCCCTGATCACTGAGCAGTGCCGCCACAGCCGCTCAGCCCGGCCATTGTAGGTGCGCCACAACGCAAATGACCGACTGCCACGCCGCCGTCGAGAAAGGCGCGCACCCGCGTGCCAAAGGACGAGCCTGTGGCGCACCTGGCGGGGACCGCCGATCTTGGTGTTCAATGGTGTGGAGTGCGAGATGCGTCATGAAAGCCGAGAGAGGTATTTCTCATGCCGCAAATACTTCCAGCACAACCAGCGTTCTCGTCGAGACCAAGCGCTCCCGACATCCCTCACGATCGCGCCCCCCATGGCGGGTGAGGAAGTCTGGCTGAGCACCTCGGATGTCGCGCAACGGTTGCAGATCCCGCCGAAGACCCTGGCCGCATGGGCCAGTGCCGGGCGCGGCCCGCGATTCGCCCGCATGGGCAGGTATCGCCGCTACCGACTCAGCGACCTCCTGGCCTGGGAACAAGAACAACTCGACCACGGCGGCGGAACAGGCACCGGATCGGTCAGACGCGACTGACCGATCCGGGCGAGCCACAACCTCACCTACGACAGCAGTGGCCGGAATAGCTCCTAAGAATCAATCGATTGGCTACTTTTCAGCTACTTTTTGGCTCTTGTGGCGTCCCCCGTGGCCTGCTCAAGATTCTTGTGCGAGTCGACTCCTGAGCGCATCGACATGACGGCTCATCGCGACGTAACTACTGGATGTGATCGCTGCTCGTGAACTGTTGGCAATCATTGATATCGGAGAGGGTGTGATGAGCGGTAGGTTGCCCAAGCCGGTTGGGACATTCGGGGTTCCGACCAAGCCGAAGAAGCAGCGCAACGGGCGCTGGAGAACTACGGTCCGCTACTACGGTTCGGGTGGGGCGCAGCAACTCGAGCGCATGGGCGTCAGCGCCGACGACGCCCGAAACCGGTTGGCCGAGGCCATGCGTGACTTCCGCGAGCAGCTCGGTCGGGATCAGATCACGCGCAACACCAAGCTGATCGCGTTGGCCAAGGAACTACTCGTCGAACTCGCCGGCGACGACGCCTACACCGCGGGCAATATCGAGGACTACCGGCGCGAGATCTACGTCTCCACCGACCGACGTGCCAACAAGGCCACGATCAAGATCGAGAACTCGATCGGGCACCTGCAGATCTGGCAGGCCACCCCCGGCGAACTCGACCGACACCTCAAACACCTCGTCTCCCTCGGCCTGCGACGCAAAGCCAAGCAGCACAAGATCATCCTGCGCGCGATGATGCAGATCGCGGTCCGACACGGCGTCCTCGACACCAACCCCATCGACGGCGTCGCCGCCTTCACCCGACGCCGAGTTCCCGCACGCGGCAAGATCCAGGACCACGCCGCGTTACCCGCGTTCCGGGCACAGGTACGGGCGTGGGCACGAGGCGAGGAGATCCCGGGCACCCCCGCCCACACCAGCGGACCCACCCGGGACTGGACCGTGGTCTGGGTGGTCGACGTGATCACCGGCACCGGAATGCGCCCCCACGAAGTCTTCGCGCTCCTGCTCGACGACATCGACCTCGACGCCAACGACCCCTACCTCGACGTCACCGGAACCTTGGTGGAAGTCAAGGGCTCCGGCGCCGGAGGCTGGGTGCGTAAACCCGCACCGAAGTCCGAGAACGGGTGGCGACGGATCCTGTTGCCCGAACACACCGTCCAAGCCCTCCGCGAAGCCATCAAGGACCTCGAGGTCACCGCGGGCCCGAACCCGGACCGACTGCTCTTCCCCGCACGCAACGGATCGGTACGTAACCCCAACAACTTCGGCCGCATCTGGCGCGCGGCACGTGGCGAGGACTTCGCCTGGGTCACCCCACGCACCTTCCGCAAAGGCGTAGCCACCGCCGTCGACCACGCCTACGACAACCCCGAACGCGCCGCCCGACAACTCGGCAACACCCGCGAGGTCGCCAAGACCCACTACATCGACGTGCCCGAAACCGTCCCCGACAACCGCGCCGTCCTCGAAGCCTGGGCACGCGGACCGGGAACGAAAACGTGAGATTTATGTGAGAACGCTCAAATTCCGACGTCTCTCCGGAAACGAGAAAACCCCTTCCGATGCTGGTCGGAAGGGGTTTACACTGTCGGGCTGACAGGATTTGAACCTGCGACCACCTGACCCCCAGTCAGGTGCGCTACCAAGCTGCGCCACAGCCCGTTGCCCCCGCTCGGCGGGTGCTTGACGAGGTTACCCCATCACCCCCCTGCTGGACCAAATCGGCTGGATGCGGCACGGCGGGGCGCGGTTGACGTGCGAGGAAGGCAATCTCGTTATCGATGTCGGGCGGCACGAAATCGGGCTCGCCGGACCGAATAGGCAGCAGCAAAAGCGGACGAGTCAGTGCGACGGTCGGAACGGCGGTACCGCGAGGTCGGGGCCGAAGATGTCGGGTACGTCGCGGTCGACGCTGTCGGGGAATCGGGCGGGCCGTTTTTCCAGGAAGGACGAGACGCCTTCCAACGCGTCGGCGCTGACGCCGCGGGAGAGGAGGGCGCGGGATTCGATGCGGTGGGCGATCATCGGGTGGTCGGCTCCCAGTCCGCGCCAGAGCATTTGGCGGGAGAGGGCGACGGAGACGGGGGCGGTGTGGTCGGTGAGGCGGCGGGCGAGGGTGTCGGCTCGTGCGAGGAGGGTTTCGGCGGGGTGTAGGGCGTAGAAGAGGCCGGCGGTGAGGGCTTCTTCGGCGTCGACGAGGCGGCCGGAGTAGACCAGTCGAGTGCGGTCTGCATCGGGACGAGGCGGGGTAGGAATCAGCTGGAACAGGATTCGGGGACGATGCCGCGGCGGTTGAAGACGAAGCCGATGCGGGTGGTGTCGGTGGCCAGGCGGAAGTCGGCGGCGAGGGTCATGGTGATGCCGACGCCGACGGCGGGGCCGTTGATGGCGGCGATGACGGGTTTGCGGAATTCGAATATGCGCAGGACGACTTCGCCGCCGATGTCGCGGAAGTCGCCGGGGTCGCCGGGGTCGGCGACGAAGGTCTGCGCGCCCGCGGAGAGGTCCGCGCCCGCGCAGAAGGCTCGTCCGGCGCCGGTGAGGACGACGGCGCGGATCCGGTCGTCGCGGTCACAGGTGTCGAACGCTTCGATCAGTTCGAGTGCCATGGCGGTGGTGAAGGCGTTGAGCTGTTTCGGGCGGTCGAGGGTGATGGTGGCGATGGCGTCGGTGACATCCAGGCGAATATCGGGCATGGCGGTCAGCATGCCATTCGGGCGGGCGCGGTCGACCCGGTTCGGTACGTGGGCGGCGGGCACCGCGGGGGTTCCACCACGCGTGGCGGGGCGGGTCAGCGTATTCGGCATCAATACGACCGGTCACCGGTGGTCGTCCTTCGAAGCACTATTCCGCTTCGCCGAGTCGCTGTTCGGCCTACGGTGTACCGGCCCGCCGATCGACGTCCAGTCCTCGTCGCCCCACTCCACCGGCCGGTTCGGCACGGCGAGCCCGTGATCGTCACGGATTTCATCTGAGGTGACGACTTGCTCGCGGGACGGCTTTCTACCGTACAGAGGCGGTCGCTGCCCTGGATCGTCGGACAGATCGGTATCGGTGATGGAGATCGGAAAGCGCGTGCGCACTGAGTTTTTCAGCTGCGGTGGTGTACTTCCTGTAGTCCGTATACCGGTGTCGGAATGCTCTCGTATCGGGCTTTCAATTGCAGCGCGAGGTACAGCGAATAGTGCCGGGACTGGTGCAGGTTGCCGCCGTGGAACCACAGTCCTTCCTGCTGTGTCGGCTTCCACATGTTGCGGAGTTCGCCTTCCCACGGTCCGGGGTCCTTGGTGGTGCCCGATCCGTAGCCCCAGCATTTGCCGACTTTGTCGGCGACGTCCTGTCCGATGAGGTCGGCGGCCCAGCCGTTCATCGATCCGTAGCCGGTCGCGTAGACGACGAGGTCGGCGGGGAGTTCGGTGCCCTCGTCGAGGACGACGGCGGTTTCGGTCAGCTCGCGCACTTCCCCGTGCGCGAGGGTGATGTCGCCGTCGGCGACCATTTCGGCGGCGCCGACGTCGATGTAGTAGCCGGATCCGCGGCGCAGGTATTTCATGAAGAGTCCGGAATCGTCGTCGCCCCAGTCGATTCGGAATCCGGCGCGTTCCAGTCGTCGATAAAATTCGGCGTCGCGTTCGCCGATGGCGCGGTAGAGGGGGCGCTGGAATTCGGGCATGAGGCGGTAGGGCATCGAGGCGAAGGCGAGATCTGCTTTGTCCGTGGTGATTCCGGCATCGATCGCGCGTTCGGAGTACAGGTCGCCGAAGACGAGGTCCATCAGTGACTCGGATTTCACGACGTGGGTCGAGGAGCGCTGCACCATGGTGACCGAGACGGCACCCGCTTCCCACAGGGCGGCGCAGATGTCGTGCGCGGAATTGTTCGAACCGATGACGACCGCGCGTTTGCCGGCATATCCGTCGGGGCCGGGGTGGGCGCTGGAATGGTGCTGGTCGCCCGTGAAGCGGTCCATGCCGGGGAAGTCGGGGATATTCGGTTTGCCCGACATTCCGGTGGCGAGTACCAGGTGTCGGGGCCGGAGTTCGACGGCCGCGCCTTCGCGTTCGACGGCGACGGTCCACTCCCCCGCGAGGTCGTCGTAGCGGGCGGAGCTGCAGGTGGTCGACGACCAGTACGGTACCTCCATCACCGTGGTGTACATCTCCAGCCAGTCGGCGATCTTGTCCTTGGGCGCGAAGACGGGCCAGTTGTCGGGAAACGGGAGGTAGGGCATGTGGTCGTACCAGACGGGGTCGTGCAGGCACAGCGATTTGTAGCGGTTTCGCCACTGGTCGCCGGGGCGGTCGTGGGCGTCGACGACCAGGGCGGGCACGCCGAGCTGGCGCATGCGGGCGCCGAGCGCGATGCCTGCCTGGCCACCGCCGACGATCAGGGTGTAGGGCTGGCGGGTGTAGCCGAGTTCCCGATCTTCCAGGGCGCGCTGTTCGGACCAGGTGACCCGGCTGGGGTCCGCGCCGTGTCGCACTCCGGTGGGGCGGCGGGTTCGGGTTCCCTCCTCGAAACCTTTCAGTTCCCGCAGGGCGGTGAGCAGGGTCCAGGCGCCGTCGTCGGCGAGTCGCAGGTGTCCGGCGCCGCGGCCCGCGGCGGTCTCGAAGCCGATCCAGGCGGTGACGACGCCGTCGTTCTCGGTCGGCGGCTCGGTGGTGTGGAATCCGGAGGGGTTGGTGGCGTCCGGATCGGCGCGCAGCAGGTCGGCGATGCCGGCGCGGCCCTCGACGGTGGTGATGTTCCAGGTGAAGGCGATGAGGTCGCGCCAGAAGCTGTCGGTGGCGAACAGGGCGGCGGCGGCATCGGCATCGCGGGCGGCGAGTGCGGTCTCGAAGGCGGCCAGCCAGGCGTCCACGCGCTGCTGTGGCGTCGGAGCCGCCGAGTCGCGCACTATGTGATCGAGTGTCTGGGTCATGAATACTCCTCGGCATGGATCTGTGAGCTACAGCACAGCGCATGGCGCGTAATGTCACAATCGTTGCAGCGCGTTGCGACCGACGCGGGCAAGACCCGGTTGCGCGATCGGGACCGCACGGACGAGGGATGAAGATCGTGGGTGACTTCGCCGCCATCGAACCCGGTACCGACCTGTCCGGCTACGCCCGCCAGTTGATCCGGATGCACGGCGCGTTGATCGGCGGCAGCCGGTCGACCCTGCGGCCCCGGCCTCTCGTCGGCAGATCGTGGTCTCGCGCGCTGGACGCGGGGCTCGCGCCCGACCACACGAACGCACGCTCGGTACTCGGATTCGACGAGGTGGAGATCCGTCGACGTACCTCGGTCCTGGCCGATGTCGCCGACGATATGCGGAATGTGATCTTCGGCGTCGGTGACGACTCGAATATGCTGCTCGTCGTCGCCGACGCCGAGGGGGTGGTGCTGTGGCGGCACGGTTCGACGCGAGTTCGCCGCCAGGCCGACACGCTCGGCTTCCAGGAGGGGACGCGGTGGAGCGAGGCCGCGGTCGGCACCAACGGCATCGGCACCGCGATCACGGAAGCCACTCCGGTGCAACTGTTCTCGGCGGAGCATTTCGAACGCAACCAGCACCCCTGGTATTGCACGGGGGCGCCGGTACACGATCCGCGGGCCGGGGATCTGCTCGGCATCATCGACATCAGCGGGCCCGCGCTCTCGCTGCATCCGGCGGTCACCGCGCTGGTGGCGACCTCGGCACGGCTCGCGGAGACGCAACTGTGGCGTCATCACGAGGACAGGCTCGAACGATTGCGGACCTCGGCGGGGCCGGTGATGGCCGCGTCCACGGGGCCCGCGCTGGTGGTCGATGACGACGGGTGGGTCGCGCACGCGGTCGGTGTCGCGCCGGTCCGGCGGATCCCGGTGCCGCGCACGGGCAAGGCGGTGAGCGTGCCGGGGCTGGGCATGTGTGTCGCGGAGCAGATCGTCGACGGCTGGCTCGTGCGACCGGAAGCGGGCGGCCTGACGGTGCGCGTCGAACTGGCGCTGACCGATCCGCCGACCGTCGCGGTGCAGGGCAGCGGGTCGGGCTGGCGCAGCGCCGTCTCGGTGCGGCACGCGGAAATTCTTGTACTACTTCATCTTTCGGGTCGACTTGGGATGACGGTGACGCAGTTGAGCCAGGCGTTGCACGGAGACCCCGATCACGAGGTCGCGGTCAGGGCGGAGATCTCACGACTGCGCCGGATCCTGGGATCCGTACTGGCGAGCAGGCCGTATCGGTTGGCGGACGGCGTCGAGCTGTCGGTGAGCTACGGCGATGCCGAGGGTTTGGCTGGTTCGGATTTCATCCGTCGGGTGGCCGGGCCCGATGTGCGGGCGTTCGCGATGGCCGGTGGACCCGGTCTGCCCGACGAGATGTGAGGGGCGACCGTTGGCGCAACGTCGGATCCTGTCCCAGCAGCGAGCCGCGCTGGAGGACGCGTGGGCACGGTGGCTGACACGCGGGGCGGAGGGCACGCCCGCCGGTGATGACGCGCCGCCGCGCGGCGAGGTCGAGCGGTCGTGGCAGCGATCGCTGCGCACCGTGGATCCGGCGCGCGACTGCGCGCCCAGCGCCGGGGATATCGACGCGCGATGGGCCGACTCGGCCTTGCGGGCCCCGGTCACCGAGTTGACCGGGGAATTGCGCACCATCGCCGACGACGCCGATTTCGTGGCCGCGGTGACCGACGAGACGGGCACGATCCTGTGGTCCTGCGGCGGCCGGGTGATGCGGCGGCGGGCGGAGCGGGTGAATTTCGCGCCGGGCGGGCAGTGGGACGAACCGCATATGAGCACCAACGCGCTGTCGCTGGCGTTGCGGACCGATCAGCCGCACATCGTCTTCTCCGCCGAACATCTCGTGGCCGCCCTGCACGGGTGGGTCTGCTACTGCGCGCCGATCCGGGCGGCGGACGGTCGTCAACTCGGTGTGCTCGACCTGTCGACCACGTGGGATCGTTCACATCCGCTGGCGATATCGACAGTGCGGACATTGGCGACCGCCATCGAGAGCAAATTGCAGACGCGCAGCGCGATGGCGTCCGGGGTGGCGCTGCGATGTCTCGGGACCGGCAGTCTGACACGCGACGGGGCGCCGGTCCGATTGCGTCCGCGGCACCTGGAGATCCTGGTTCTGCTCGCGCTCGACCCGGAGGGGTATTCGCACGAGCGATTGCATTTCGCGATCTACGGCGATCGGCCGGTCGGGGCGAGCACGTTGAAATCGGAGATGTCGTATCTGCAGCGTGCGACCGGCGGTGACATAACGAACCGGGTCTATCGGCTGGTCAGTCCGATTTCCTGCGACGCGGTCGATGTGGCGGCGGCATTGGCCGCGGGCGATACGGCCACCGCGGTGCGGCTCTATCGCGGTCCGCTGCTGCCGGGGTCGGAGACGCCGGGGATCCTCGGGTGGCGGCAGTTCCTCGAGGTCGGTGTCCGGACCGCGGTATTGTCCAGCGGCGAGGCGGAGTTCGCGCTGCGCTACGGCCGGTACGCGCCCGACGATATCGAGGTGCACGAACACGCCCTGCGGCTACTGCCCAAACACGACGCGCGGCGCGCGGTGGCCGCGGCCCGTTCGCACCACGCGCTGCGCGACTGAGTCGCGGCCGGATCGCGCGGCAGTTCTCCTCAACGTTTCCTCAACCCTCGCCGACGATAGTGACACCCGTCACGGCATCCACCGTGTACCAGCACTCGTCGAGGAGTTATCCGCAATGATCTACGCAAAGCCGGGGACCGACGGCAGCATCGTCGATTACGCAGCCCGATACGAGAATTTCATCGGTGGCGAATGGCGCGCGCCGGTGGAAGGACGCTACTTCGAGAATCCCTCCCCTGTCGACGGGGCTACGTTCTGCGAGGTCGCGCGTTCCTCGGCGGCGGATGTCGAACTCGCGCTCGATGCCGCGCATCGGGCCGCGGACGCGTGGGGCCGGACCTCGACCACCGATCGCGCCAATATCCTCAACCGGATCGCCGACCGCATCGAGGAGAATCTCGAAGCGCTCGCGGTGGCCGAGACCTGGGAGAACGGGAAACCGGTCCGGGAGACGCTCGCCGCCGATCTGCCGCTCGCGGTCGACCATTTCCGGTATTTCGCCGGGGCGCTGCGCGGTCAGGAGGGCGCGATCTCCCAGATCGACGCCGACACGGTCGCCTACCACTTCCACGAACCGCTCGGCGTCGTCGGGCAGATCATTCCGTGGAATTTCCCGATCCTCATGGCGACATGGAAACTCGCGCCCGCACTCGCCGCGGGCAACTGCGTGGTCCTCAAACCCGCGGAGCAGACTCCGGCGTCCATCCTGAAGGTGGTCGAACTCATCGCGGATCTGCTTCCGCCGGGAGTTCTCAACGTGGTCAACGGATTCGGTGTCGAAGCCGGTAAACCGCTGGCCTCGAGCAGCCGGGTCGCGAAGATCGCCTTCACCGGCGAGACGACCACCGGCCGACTGATCATGCAGTACGCCAGCGAGAACATCATCCCGGTCACGCTGGAACTCGGCGGCAAGAGTCCCAATATCTTCCTGCCCGATGTGATGGCCGCCGACGACGAATTCTTGGACAAGGCGGTCGAGGGATTCGTGATGTTCGCCCTCAATCAGGGTGAGGTCTGTACCTGTCCGTCACGCGCGCTGATCCATTCGTTCATCTACGACGAGTTCATAGCCCGGTGCGTGGAGCGGACCAGGGCCATCGTGAGCGGCAATCCGCTCGACGAGGCCACCATGATCGGGGCCCAGGCCAGTAACGATCAGTTCGAGAAGATCATGTCCTATATCGATATCGGCCGGAAGGAAGGCGCCGAGATCCTGACCGGCGGCAATCCGCGCAAGGTCGCCGACTTCCCGGACGGCTTCTACGTGGAACCGACGATCTTCAAAGGCCGCAACGATATGCGGATCTTCCAGGAGGAGATTTTCGGACCGGTCGTCTCGGTGACGACCTTCGATTCCACCGACGAAGCGCTCACCATCGCCAACGACACGCTCTACGGCCTCGGCGCGGGACTGTGGACGCGGGATATGAACACCGCCTACCGGTTGGGCCGCGAGATCAAGGCGGGCCGGGTGTGGACCAATTGCTACCACGCGTATCCCGCGCACGCCGCGTTCGGCGGATACAAGAAATCGGGGATCGGCCGGGAGAACCACAAGATGATGCTGGAGCACTACCAGCAGACCAAGAATCTCCTGGTCAGCTATTCGCCGAATAAACTCGGCTTCTTCTGATGCCGGAGGATGTCCGTCGCGTCGAACTCACCGGATCGGCGGAGGAGATGCTGCGGACGCTGATCGGGGCGCACGGTGCGGTGATGTTCCATCAGTCGGGTGGCTGCTGCGACGGCAGTTCCCCGATGTGTTATCCCCTGGGTGAATTCCGAGTCGGCGCGTCGGATGTCCTGCTCGGATATGTCGCCGAGCAGACGCCGTTCTGGATGAGCGCCGATCAGTTCGCGTACTGGCAGCACACCCATCTCACGATCGATGTGGTGGCCGGGCGCGGCGGCGGGTTCTCGTTGGAAGCGCCGGAGGGTGTGCGATTCCTGATCCGCTCGCGGTTGTTCACCGACGACGAGGTGGCGGCGCTGCGCCCGCCGCCGACCGGGGAGCAGGTGTATTGAGCGCGCGGGTCCGTGGCCGGGCGAGCGGTCGCGGACCCGCGGATATTCGGGTGGCCGGTAGCATCCGGGTCTGTACCGCAGACGAACGAGGTGCCCGTGACGGTCGAAACTTCTCTCCCACCCGAGCGGGTCGGCACCCGTATCGCCGTCGCGGCCGTGCGCGGGCTGCTGCGGCTGCCCCGGGGCGTGAAACGTGCGCTGGCGGGGCCGGTGATCGTGCGTGACGGCCGGGAACTGGATCTCGACGCCCAGCTGATCGTGCGCGTCACCGGGCTGTTCTCGCGTCGGTCGACCGATCCCGCAGTCGGGTCTGCCCGGCGGCGCGCGCAGGCGCGGCGGATGTCGGCGATCGGGGCGGGGTACCGCGCGGTCGTCGACGTCACGGAGGCGACGGTCGCGGGGGCGGCGGGGCCGCTGGCGGCGCGGGTGTACGACCCCGGTCACGCGGATGCCGTGCTCGTGTATTTCCACGGCGGCGGCTGGGTGATCGGCGATCTCGACACCCACGATGGATTCTGTCGAACCCTGGCCCGCCGCGGCGGAATTCGGGTCGTCGCTGTCGACTATCGGCTCGCGCCGGAGCATCCCTTTCCGGCCGCCGTCGAGGACGCCGAATCCGCGTTCCGCGATATCGTCGCGCGCGCGGGCGAATTCGGTGTCGCGCCCGAGCGGGTCGCGGTCGGGGGCGATAGTGCGGGCGGATATCTCGCGACGATGCTGTGTCAGCGGGTACTCGCCGACGGTGGCCCGAATCCGCTGCTGCAATTGCTGATCTATCCGCCGACCGAACTGACGGGGAAATCGGAATCACGCGCGACGTTCGCGGAGGGTTTCGCGTTGACCCGCCACGATATCGACTTCTACGACAATTGTTTCCTGGCGCCGGAGATCGATCGGGCCAGACCGGATGTGTCACCGTTCTACGCGGATTCGACGGCGGGACTTCCGCCCGCCGTGGTCGTCACCGCGGGTTTCGATCCGCTGCGTGACGAGGGCGAGGCGTATGCCGAGCGCCTGCGGGCCGACGGTGTGCCGGTGGTGCTGCGCCGTTTCGACGGGTACATGCACGCCTTCGTCAACAATGCGCTGGCCTTCGGCGCGGCGGTGGAGGAAATCGCCGGATTACTCGCGGACGCCGTTCCCGCCGAATCACGCGATACCGCCGCGGAGTCGTAGCGCGAACCGATTCGCCGCACGAATCGTTGTCGAACCGAGCGATACTTGCGTGCTTCCCCCGGATACCGCCGTCCTACCCATAGGCTCGGCTCGGCACGGTATACGCGCGCCGGAATGCCGTCACGGAAGGACAGCGCTGTGGAGAGACCGCTCTATTACCGGGATCAGTCCGATTGGCGGGCGCTGCAACGCTATCTGCCGCCGCGGCTGCGTCTGAACGATGCGACGGCGCCGACCGAGGATTTCTGGGAATGGCGCGGCAATACCGTGCACCTGGACCGCTATCCCGATCCGGAGGCCCCCGCCAAAGTGGTGTTGCATCACGGCGTCGGCACGAACGGCAGGCAGATGAGCCTGATCCTGGGTGCGCCGCTGGCGCGGCGCGGATTCGAGACGGTCGCCATCGACAATCTGGGCTACGGACTGACGAAGACGCGGCCCGGCGCGGTGCACTCCTATGACGACTGGGTCGATCTCGTCGTGGATTTCCTGGCATTCGAGCGGACCCGGGACGACCGGCCGATCGTGCTGTTCGGGCTCAGCGCGGGCGGCATGCTGGCCTATCACGTGGCGGCCAAGGCACCGGCCGAGACATTACGCGGCCTGGTCGGCACGACATTTCTCGATCAGCGCGAACAGAAGGTGCGTGACAGCACCTCGCACGACATCGTCCAGTCCCGACTCGGGCTGCCGTTCCTCGGTCTGGTGGCCAAGACCCCGGCGGCCGGGGTCGAATATCCGATGCGACTCGGTGCGAAGATGTCGGCGCTGGTCAACGATCGCGGTGCGCTGCGCGTAATGACGCGGGACAGGACCTCGGGCGGCAATTGGGCGTCGGCGCGTTTCCTGGCCACCTACAGCACCTACACCCCGGCGGTGGAGCCCGAGCAATTCGACGCGTGCCCGATTCTGCTGACCCAGCCGCACCGGGATCGCTGGTCGCCGCTACCGCTGAGCGAATGGTTCCTCTCGCGCGTCACTCACGTTCCGGTGCGCACCGTGCTGCTCGACGACGCCGGTCACTATCCGATCGAGGACACGGGACTTCGACTGCTCGAGGACGCGGTCGCCGATTTCACGACGGAGGTCTGCGCGCCCTGACCGGACGCGGGGATTCCCTCGCGCGCGGATTTCCGGCATCGTGGACGGTGAGCGATCGGCACCAGGCCGTGCCGGCACCGGCCAGCCCGAGGAGTCGTATGACCACCGCATCCCCGGCTCCACCCCCGGTGAACATGGTCGGGCACGCCCACCTGTCGGGAGTGTTCGCACCGCAGCGCACCGAGGTCGATGTGGACGAGTCGGCCGTGGTCGGCGAGCTCCCCGCGGACCTGAACGGCACCTATTTCCGCAACGGACCCAATCCGAGGTTCGATCCGATCGGGCGGTACGTGTATCCACTCGACGGTGACGGCATGGTGCACCGGCTGCGCATCGGTGCGGGGCGCGCCGGGTACTCCAACCGATTCGTGCGTACGCCGATGGTGCTCGCGGAGGAGAAGGCGGGCCGCGCGCTGTGGGGTGGGATCACCGATACGTACTCCCCCGGTCCGGAACTGGTCGGGCCGGAGTTGGCCGGGACCAGCCGTCAGCTGCCCGATATCAATGTGGTCGCGCACGGCGGGCGGTTGCTGGCGATGGCGGAGAGCGATCTGCCCTACCGTCTCGACCCCGCAGACCTGGCCACCCTCGGCCGTACCGACTGTGACGGGGCGATGGCGCTCGGCAGCACCGCGCATCCGAAGATCGATCCGGCGACAGGTGAGCTGGTGCTGTTCACCTACCGGTTGCAGGCCCCGTACCTGGCTTGGTCGGTGCTGGGTCCGGACGGGTCGACGCGGCGGGCGCCGACCGCGATCGAGGGTGTCGACGAGCCGGTCATGGTCCACGACATGGCATTGACCGCGCGCTACATCGCGCTGTTCCTGTGTCCGCTGGTCTTCGACGTACCGGGCATGCTGCGCGGTGCGTCACTGCTGGACTGGCGGCCCGCGCGGGGCACACGGATCGCGCTGATCCCCCGCGACGGCACGGCGGTGCGGTGGGCCGAGACCGATGCGTTCTGGGTGTGGCATTTCGCGAACGCCTACGACGAGGCCGACGGCACCGTCGTGGTCGACTACGTGCAGTGGGCCCACCCGGGTGGGCTGGCCGATGTCGACACACCGCAGCGCGGCGGGCTGGTCCGCGCGGTACTTGATCCGCGCACCGGAGGTGTCGATCGCACCGAACTCGCGATGCGGCCGGTCGAATTCCCCCGCATCGATGACCGGGACCTCACCGCGCGGCATACCGTGATCGCCACCGCGGGCACCTCCGGTACCGACCGGACCAGGGACGGGCTGATGTTCCTCGATCCGCGGCGCGGCACCGAAATATGTTGGAACGCGGGACGTTTCGCGGTCAGCGAGCCGGTGTTCATGCCGGGTGAGCAGCACGCGTACCGGGGCACGCTCGGCACCGATCTGCGCGATATGACGTCCTGGTTCCATATCCTGGCCGCGCAGGACCCCGCGGCGGGTCCGGTGGCCTCGATCCGGATGCCGATCCGGGTGCCCGCGGGATTGCACGGGTCCTGGCTGCCGTCCGACAGTGGTCTGCTCGATCCCGGCGAGCGGTGCGAGTCAGGTGACGCCCGCGACGCGGATGGCGCCGTCGGTGTCCACGGTCGCCCGATACGCGCACACCCCCGGCCCGCCGCCGGTCTCCGCCCCGGTGGCCAGGTCGAAGGCGCGGCCGTGCAGCGGGCATACGACGACGTGGTTGTCGGCCAGTCCGTCGGCGAGCGGGCCGCCCAGATGCGGGCAGACCGCGTCGAGGGCGCGCACGGTGCCGTCGCGCAGCCGGTAGACGGCGACCTGCGTTCCGTCGACGGCGTACGCGCGGCCCTCGCCGACCGGGATCTCGTCCAGATGCCCGACGATGTCGCCGGTCATCGGATCGGCACCTGAGGCAGCACCGTCAGCGGCAGCGAGGTGCGGAATTGTCCAGGGGTGCTGGGTTCTTCGCGATCCTTCCACGGGTCGCGGTAGGCGTCGACCGCCTTCTGCATCTCGGCGTCGAGGCGGGCCGCGTCGCCGTCGCGATCCTCGACGACGACCGCGCGGATCACGTCGATGCCGACACGCGGCACCCAGGCGTAGGTCCGTTCGAGCCAGTTGGCCTGTTCGCGGTAGTACTGGAGGAAACGTCCGGCCAGTTCGATGACACGTTCCGGGGCATCGATGGTGGCGAGCAGATCGCCCTTGCGGATATGCGCGCCCGCCGCGCCGCCGACGTAGATCTCCCATCGTCCACCGTCGACGGCGACGACGCCGAGGTCCTTGCACAGCGCTTCGGCGCAGTTGCGCGGGCAGCCGGTGACGGCCAGTTTCATCTTCCCCGGACCGGCGATACCCTGGAATCGCTGTTCGAGCGCGATGCCGAGCGTGGTGGAATCGCCGACCCCGTAGCGGCAGAAGTCCGATCCCACACAGGTTTTCACGGTGCGGAAACTCTTGCCGTAGGCGAAACCCGACGGCATGTCGAGATCGGCCCAGACCTCGGGCAGATCCTCTTTGCGTACGCCGAGCAGATCGATGCGCTGCCCGCCGGTCACCTTGATCATCGGGACCGCGAATTTGTCGGCGACGTCGGCGATCTTGCGCAACTGGGCGGAATCGGTGACCCCGCCCTTCATCTGCGGCACCACCGAGAACGTGCCGTCGCGTTGGATATTGGCGTGCACGCGATCGTTGACGAACCGGGCGTCGCGTTCATCGATGAATTCATCGGACCACATCATCTGCAACAGCGAGGCCAGTCCCATCTTGGAATTGGCGTCCTCGCGACCGTCGGGGGCGAGTGCGGCGAAAACCGAAGAGACCGAATGTAATCGGAGCTCCCTGATCAGCCGCATCAGTTCCGGTTTCTCGTAGGGGACGCCGGGCACGTACCAGCGCGCCGACGGATCCTCGGCGATCTCGCCGCCCGCCGCCCATTCCACGATCTGGGCGACGAGGGTTTTACACGATCCGCATCCCTTGCCCGCCTTGGTCGCGGCCATCACCCCCGCCACCGTCTGCTGGCCGCCCTGCACGCAGCCGACCAGCGTGGCCTTGCTGACGCCGTTGCAATTGCAGACCTGGGTGTCGTCGGCCAGTTCCGCGACGCCGACCTCCACGTCGGGGGTGCCGATATCGAACATCAGCGAAATGCGCTCCTCGGGCAGCGGCAGGCCACGATCGAACGCCTGGGTCAGGAAGGCTACCTTGCGGACGTCACCGACGAGGGTGGCGCCGACGAGTTTGCCGTCGCGTACCACGATGGTCTTGTAGACGCCGTGTTTGGGCTCGGAGAACTGGACGAACTCGTCGTCGGGATGTTCGGGCGCCTTGAGCCCCATCGCCGCGACGTCGACCCCGGCGACCTTCAGCTTGGTCGCCATCCTGGAACCGTGATAGGCCGCGCGGCGGTCAGCGCCGGTGAGATGGTCGGCGAGTACTTTGGCCTGGTCCCAGAGCGGGGCGACCAGGCCGTAGACCTGGCCGCGGTGCTGGGCGCATTCGCCGACGACGTAGATGTCGTCGGCGTCGATCGAGCGCATGTGGTCGTCGACGACGATGGCGCGCTCGACGGTCAGGCCCGCGCGCTGGGCCAGACCGACGTTCGGCCTGATCCCCGCGGAGACGACGAGCATGTCGCAGGGGATCTCGGTGCCGTCGGCGAAGGCGACGCCGGTGATCTGGCCGTCGCGCGAGAGCACGCGTTTGGTGCTCTGTCCGGTACGGACACGGATCCCCAGATTCTCGACCGATCTGCGGACGATCTCGCCCGCCGCCGTGTCCAGCTGGGCGTTCATGAGCGTCATCGCCGAATGCACGACGTCGACCTCGAGGCCGCGGTTCTGGAGGCCGCGCGCCGCCTCGAGTCCGAGCAGACCGCCGCCGATGACGACCGCCTTCTTCCGCCCCGCCGCGTAATCGATCATCGCGGTGCAGTCGTCGAGGCTGCGGAATCCGAAGATGCCCGCCGTGAGCGTTCTGTCGTCGGCCCACATGCCGTCCATGGGCGGGAAGAACGACCGACTGCCGGTGGCGAGGATCAGCCGGTCGTAGTGCAGCGTGGTGCCGTCGTCGGCCTGGACCACCCGGGCGAAACGGTCGATGCGGACCACGCGGCCGCCTGCCCGCAGGTCGATATCGTTGTCGGTGTACCAGTCCAGCGGGTTCAGGAAGATCTCGTCGGTGTCCTCCGATCCGGCGAGCACATTGGACAGCAGGATGCGGTTGTAGTTGCCGTAGGGTTCGTCGCCGAAGACGGTGATGTCGAACATCTCCCGTCCGTCGCGCGAGAGGATCTCCTCGACGGCGCGCACCCCGGCCATCCCGTTGCCGACGACCACCAGACGGGCTTTCGCCGTCGGTGACGCGCCGTTGCCGGTGCCGGATGCGGTCATGGTCGCGGTCATCGCACTGTCCTTCCCACGACTCAGATCTCGACGAGACCGAGGTCGACGATCACGGTGCCGTCGACCCCGGCCGGGGCGGCGACGAACAGTTCGAGCACGGTATCGGCGAGCAGGTCTTCCACCACGCGCAACGAGACGTGGGTCGCGCCCTTCGCGGCGATCGGGAAGTACCGCATGGGGCTGCCGTCGCGCATGAGCAGTACCGAGATCATGTCGTCGGTGCTGTTGCCGCCGCGGAAGTACACCGGCTGGATGATCGCGCCCGGGGGCACCACGTAACGCAGCGTCGGGTCCAGCGGCAGCGGATTGTCCAAGCCCTTGCCTTCGAAGACGAAGGCGCCCTGCAGGAATCGGGGCGTGCTGGTATCGGGCATCTGCATTCCTCCGAATGTCGAGCACTGCTGGCCGGTTCAGCCAAAGTAGTTGCGCGACATTGCGGTCACATTGCCCGCAGGATTCGACCGTGGGTCCGAGTCAGGACCGCGTGGTACGACGCCCCCACGGCTTGAGCACCGAGATCACCGTGCACAGCGTGTAGGTCGCCGAGGCCACGGCGAGCGCCACCGCGAGGGTGACCGGAAGGCGATCGAAACCGGTCGAGGCCGGGTCCGCCGAAATCGCGGCGGCGTCGTCGAGATGGCCGCGCAGCACGGTCAGTGACGCGGTCAGCCCGCCGATGGTCAGCACCAGCTTCACGATCACCCACCAGTACCGAAGCAGCCCCCATTTGCTGCCGACGCCGAGCAGCACGCCCGAGACCGCCGCCGTCAGACCGAGCGGGACGATGAGCAGATCACCCACCAGATCGTCGGCCCGGTAGGCCGCTCTGGTGAGGGTGTCGTCACCGGTGGCGACGGCCGAGACGGCGAGCGTCAGCATCGCCAGCGTGACGCCGAGCCAGGCCACCGAGCTGAGGGTGTGGACGACCAGGATCCCCCGGTGCGCACGGCGCGGGAGCCGGAGTCGGATCACCGGTCGGTTGGCTGTCAGTTGCGCGGTCATCGCGAATTCCCCTCGTCGTGCGGCGTCTGGCACACCGTTCGTCAGCAATTCTGGAATCCGGACCCCCACCCCGTCATCGGCCCAGCGGCGTCGACTCCGGTACGCGCGCACGCGTACGGCGCCGCGATCGGCGCGAGACCGGTGCGAGCGCAGTCGTTTTGCCATCGAGCGCCGTTTGCGGCATCTTTACTGTTCGACTACCCGGCGCTCACCGGCCGGCGACTCGCGGCCAGGGTCGGCGCGAGGGTCGGAAAGGAGCAGCGTGGTACCGGTATCCCCGGACGCGGCCACTCGCGGTAGCGCGATCGTCCCCGAGTCGGCGACCTCCCTGGATCCACCGGGACATCGGGTCTCGCAGGATATTCCGGAATATCGCGACGACCTGGACGGATTGCGCGGTATCGCGATCGCGCTCGTGGTCGGGTTCCACGTGTGGATGGGCCGGGTGTCCGGTGGCGTCGACATCTTCCTGGTGCTGTCCGGGTTCCTGTTCACCGGAATGCTGTTGCGCCGCAGCGCGACGACGGGCGGCCCCGGCATCGGGGCGACCTTGCGCCGAACCGCCCGCAGACTGACGCCCGCGCTGGTGGTGGTGCTGGCGGCCGTCGTGATCGCGACCGTGGCGGCCAGGCCGTACACCCAGTGGGGCAATATCTCGATCCAGACGCTGGCTTCGACGTTCTACGTGCAGAACTGGTTCCTGGCCAGGGCCGAACTGGATTACCTGGCGCCGAATCCGTCGGTGAGTCCGCTGCAACATCTGTGGTCGATGTCGGTGCAGGGGCAGTTCTACCTGGCGATACTGCTCGTCGTCGCCGTATGGGCGTGGATCGCGCGCGGTTCGACGCGCGACCGGTGGCGGATCGGTTTGACCGTGCTGCTCGTCGCGGGCGCGGCGCTGTCGTTCTGGTACGCGGCCGACGGGGCGCAGCGGCACCAGCCGTGGACCTACTACGACACCGGCGCCCGGATGTGGGAACTGCTCGCGGGCGCCGTACTGGCGGGCGCGGCGCCCTGGATCCGGCTGCCGCGAGTGGTGCGGACGCTGCTGGCGATGGCCGGGATCGCCGGGGTGCTGACCTGCGGGGTGCTGATCGACGGCGCGACCGAATTCCCCGGCCCCACCGCCCTGTATCCGGTGCTGTCGGCGGTGGCGCTGATCGTGGCGGGCATGAACGCCGAACCGGCGCGGCGGCCCTGGGTGAACCGGTTGCTCGGCACCAGGGTGTTCGTGGCCCTCGGATCGGTGGCCTACGCCTTCTACCTGTGGCACTGGCCGATCCTGATCTTCTACCTGTCCGAATACGGGGCGCCTTCGGCCGGACTCACCGACGGTCTCGTGGTCATCGCGGCGGCGCTGGTCCTGGCCGTGGTCACGCAGCGGCTGGTCGAAACGCCGCTACGTCGTCCGGCGGGCGCCGACGACTATTCCGCCACCGTGCGACGTTCGCTCACCACCGCGGTCTCGATCATGGCGGTGGCGGTAGTGGGCTCGACTGTGACCTGGCAGGTCATCCTGCGCGCGAATCCGGCGAGGCCGCCGGCCGAGCTGAAATTGGAGAAGTATCCCGGCGGTGCGGCGCTGGTGCCCGGTGTCGCCTTCGAACCGGCTCCGATGCGCCCGACGGTACTCGAGGGCTGGGCCGACTCGCCGCCACCGACGCGCGACGGCTGCATCACGCCGGACCGGGAGGTGCGCAGCTGCGTCTACGGCGACCCGGCCGCCGAACGCACCATCGCGGTGGTCGGCGGCTCGCATTCCGAACACTGGATTCCCGCCTTCGAGATCCTCGCCCGCGACCACGGTCTGCGGATCGTCACCTACCTCAAGGAAGGGTGTCCGCTCACCCTCGTCGACCAGCCCGTGTACTACGACTCGCCGTGGCCCGAATGCCGGGAGTGGTCGGTGGAGGTGATCGACCGGCTGGCCGAGACCAGACCGGACTGGGTCTTCACCCTCGCGACCTATTACCGCGTCGAAGGCGCGGGTGACGAGGTGCCCGCCGAATTCGCGGCGGTGTGGTCGGAACTGGGCGAACGCGGTCTCAATGTGCTGGCGATGCGCGATACGCCCCGTCTGCGCCGCGACGGAGTGCTGTACCGCGCGATCGACTGCCTCGGCGGGCACGGCACCGCCCAGAGTTGCGGGGTCGACCGCGCGGTGGTGCTGGACCCGGTGAATCCGGCGATCGCGGCCGATGCGAGTCATCCGAACATCTTCCCGATCGATCTCTCGGATTCGGTGTGCCGACCCGACCGCTGCCTGGTGGTGGAAGGCAATGTCCTGATCTACCGCGACGAACACCACCTCACCGCCAGCTACGCCCGTTCGCTGGCTCCCGAACTCGGGCGGCAGATCGGAACCATCACCGGGTGGTGGTAGCGGACCGGAGGTACTCGGTCATGGTTGTCGGCAGTCGAAATAGGCCGTGCGGAACGGGCCTGGGAACTCCGGCGGGGGCTCGGTCGGGCCGTGCCTGGTTCGCCCGGTCAAGGGCCGGTCAGGAGGGTGTCCAGGCGGGCGGCCTCCTTCGCCGCACGAGTCGAGCGCGATTTGGGCGTCCACACCGTCAGCGCGGGTATCGCGCCCCGGATCCGGTGCAGGTCGGCCGCTTCGCCCGCCGCGGCCAGCAGGTCGGCCAGGCCCGTGGGTGGCGCGGTGTCCGGTGTGGGGAGCAGGGAGGTGATGGCGGCGGTGAAGAGGGGCCACAGGTGTGCCCCGGCCCGTACCGCCTCGATGAGCGAGGGCACCACGCGGCCGAGGATTACGTCGCCGGTGCCGATGAACACACCGAGGTGATGGCCGAGTTCGGCGGCCGGGAGCGCGTTCTGAGCGGCGAGGGCGAGCAAGGCGTCCAGGGCGGCGGCCCGGTCGATCGCTCGCTGTGAGGCCAGCGCGTACAGCAGGACGGTCGCCGTCGCCCGGTCGGTCGCACCGGTCGCCTCCGACAGCGCGAGGATGGTGCCGTCCTGTTCGTACTCACCCATCGGCCAGCAGGCCGCTTGGTCGAGCAGGTGCGCGGCGATCACCTCGCGGTGCGAGGGCAGCACCGACGGCCACCATCGGGCCGACCATTCCAAGGTGTCGGATCTCTTGCGGGAGGTGTCCAACGTGAAGAGCCGGGCCGCCGAACCCAGATCGGACGCGCAGGTTCCGGTCACCACCAGGCGGGTGACCCTGTCGTCGGCGCGTCTGCGATCCCAGTGATCCGGACCCCAGGCCTTGATCTTCGCGAGGCGGTAGGTCAGGTCGATGGGGCCGGGGCCGTCCGCCGACATCCACGCGCGGGCCGTCGCGGCGGCGGGTGAGACGAGGCCGTCGAGCAGACGCACCCGATCTCCGTCCAGCGGCAGACGGAGCAGGGCCTGCTCCAGATCGAAACGGCCCGGCTGCCTGCCCGCCGCTTCCCAGGCGCGCAGGCGCGCGGCGAAGATCTCGGGATCGAGGTGACCGGTGGCGCTCGTCGGCGTCGCGAGCAATGCCGGACCGCCGAGCAGGTCGGCGGCCTCCCGGAACCGGCGCCGGAACAGGGCATCGGGGGCGGGCGCGGATTCGAGCACGTCGTCGACCGGAGGCGGCGACCCGGCCAGCAGTGCGTTCAGCAGGATGTCGTTACCTTCCGGATGGTAGAACCCGCTGTACTGGTCGATATCGAGCCGCAGTTCATCGATCGCGGCGGGGCCGTGGTTGACCAGTCCCGCCATGAGCCGTTCCGCCTCGGGCCAGGCCGGATCCCAGCCGTGGTACTCCTCGATGATCGCCTCGCGCAATTCGGCGGACGAGGCGATGGGTGGATCGAGGTCACGCGGCACGACGGGAGCGAGTACCGGGACCTCGATCGTGTCCGCCTCCACGGCACCGTAGGCGGCGGCGATCGCGCTTCGTTCGGTCGACGGCAGGACCGACGCGGACTGCCGGACCGTCTCGGCGGTGAGCGGATCGGCGGATTTCACGCGCTTGGTGACGATCCGGACGGCGCGCTCGCGGATCTCGGAATGTTCGTGCCCGAACACCCCGGCCGCCAGTTCGATCGACATTCCCTGCCGGTCCCGGCTCGCGGCGGTGCGGTCCAACCACGACAGCGCGGCGTTGGCGATGCGGCGTTCGGGCCGGAACAGCAGAGCCTGCGCCGCCTCCCGGAAGATCTCCGGTGCGAGCGGTTCGGCCTCGTCCACGGCCCGCACCTGGGTGAACGCCAGGTCGGCGACGGTCGACGCCGAGGCGGGCAGCAACCGGAGGTAGTCACGCACCCGCGCGGCCGCCTCCTGCGGTGTGAGAGCGAGCAGATCGTGCAGGTCGACGAACCACGCGAGATCGCGCGCCTTGCCACCGCGCAGGAAACGCCGCAGGCAGCGGTCGAGCAGATCGTCGCGTTTCATGGTCTCGAACAGGCCGGTGATCAGGGAGTCCATCGGATTCGCCCGGCCGGGAACATAATCCGTGCCCGCGAACCGCGAGAGGTATTCCGCCACCCCGTCCGCCTCGAGGATCGCGGGGGCCATCGTCGCGAAGAGCGCGTCTTCGCTCGGCGGGGTGGAGACGCGCCTGCTCAACCAGCCGAGGACGAACGCGTCGGTCGCAGGCGGGGCCTGCTCCGCTTCCAGGAACAACCCCGCGGCAACCTCCCAGCTCATGTAATCGGGCCGCCAGCCGATGAAATCGGCCGAGCGCAGCCGATCGGACAACCGCCGCGCCAGGTCCAGTCGCCAGGCGGGGGGCCGATGGGAGACCGCCCTCAGCACGTGCGCGGCAATGCCTTCGGTGTCGCTCACCGAGCGCAGATCCCGACGCGTGAGCCAGGCGGCGACGGCGGCAGCGCCGCCGAGGCAGCCCGCGCCTGCCACCCGAAGCGGCATGGTCCGCAGGTCGTTCCAATCCAGTGGCGCGCACTCGCGCAGGTAGACGGGAAGTGCGGCGGCCACCTCCTTGCGCTCCGCCTCGTCGATCCTCGCCGCGAGCATCGCGACTCCGGCCGAATTCCCGGTCCGGATGCGGGTGCGCATCTCCTCCCAGACACTCATCGTCACGCCTGCCTTCCGGCGTGCAGGCGGGTGGCCAGTACGTGTTTGCACGGGCCGCGTCCGCCCCTGTGGTCGATCCACCAGGCGCAGGTGCACGACCCGTTCTCCACGCGCACGTGATAGACGTGTTCGCCGGAGGTCACGGCGGCGACCCCGCCGTCGCCGAGGCGCACCGCGCCCTGTTCGGTGAGGGCGCGCGCGGCGCGCAATCGCGGGTTCATCGCGGCGACGCGCTCGACGTCGTAGGGCAGTTCGCGGTGGAAGAAGGCGGCTTCGGCGGTGTCGTAGCCGACTTTGCCGCCCGTGCCGAGTTGGGTGAGGGCGGCGCGCACCCGGGCGATGGGCAGCCCGGCGCGGTCGGCGAGGTCGGCCGGGTCCAGGCGCGGTTCGAAGGACAGCGACGCGACGACGACTTCGGCGTCCTCGGCGGTCTCGTCGCTGATCAGGGATTCCAGCACGGCTCCTTCGCCGGAGAACCCACGCCGATTCTCCGGGGAAAGCGTGAGAACGTAACGCATGCCGGGCAATTCGAGTTCCCACACGGAGGCGACCGGACCCGAGTTCGCGGTGACAGCGGGGCCGTACAGCCGCAGGCCGGTGGCGAAGCGCAGCAGGGGCAACAGGGTCGTCAGCCGTTCGGCGCCCGCCAGGCAGAGTGCGCCGGGCGCGGGTCTTGCGGTGGGCCGCAGGCTCCGTCCGGACGGCTGGACCCACAGGTGGCCGCCGCCTCGGGGCAGTCCGCGCAGGAATCGCACGGCCTCGGCGGCGGACAATTCCGCGCGCAGGTCGAAACCGGAGACGATGGCCTGGACCTCGGCGAAGGAACGCAGCCAGCGCTCCGGCAGCGGCACCTTCTTCTCCACCGTCGCGCCGTCGAGCGTGGTGACGACGAGTTCGTCGGCGCCGACGGCGAGGTGCAACGGATCGGACCCGCCGACACGCGCGAGTGCTTCGCGCAGTGGGCCGTTCACGTCGACGTTGGTGGTGCCGCGCGCGGTGACCTCACCGTCGAGTGCCTCCGACAGCACGTCGAGCCTGGCGTAGACCCCCGCGCACGCGGAGAACGATTCCATCCGCAACCGGTCGCCGTTGCAGGTGACCACCGGGTCGCGCATGGACGTCGGCTTCGGCTGGTAGTACCTGGTCTGCGCGACGTCGGCGAGCGCGAGCAGACCCGCCGCCGCCACATCGCCGCGAGTGAGCAGGCCGCTGAAGAACCGGGGGTGGGCGACCGCGCCCTCGGTGCTCACCCCGCCCGATGTCGCGAGGCCGAGCCGCCCGTCGGAAAGGCCGGAGGGGGCGGCGTAGGAATAAGCCTGAGTGGTCATGCGGAGGAAGGTAGACGCGGGCACCGACAAGTTCGGATGGGCCCGAATCACCTTTCGGCACAAGGGGTCACGGCATCGAGGGAAACCCGAGGTCACCGGTGCGCGGTCGCGATCCCACGGCGGTCGCGGGTGAGCAGATCCAGGCGTCGTTCCACCCGGGTCAGCCGATCGCCGACCGGGCGGCTGCGCAGGAGGTCGGCGAGCCGGTCGGCGCCCTCGGCGCGCAGTGCGATATCGGCGATCGGCTCGTCGGACTCGCCGTAGAGCAGCAGGCGACGGGTGCCGCCGGTTTCCAGCAGCAACGCGAAATGCGCGCCCGCGGGGGTGCGAAGGTGGAAGAGCACACCGGTGCCTGGGACTGTTGTCCGGTCGATATCCATTCGCGAAACTCCTTTCACCGCCGCGCGTCTTCGGCGTCGTGCCCCAGTCTCGGACCTCGCGCGCGCCGTGGGTATCGGCCGTGGCACCCATTCCGCCGGGGCCAACGCACGCACCAGCCGCGACCGAATGGGTATCGGGCCCCATGGACAGCGCGGCGGCGATGCGGCCATGCTGGATTCATGACGACGCTCGCGGCGCCACGGAAGCGGTGGGGTCGGCGTGGCCGCACACCCGTGCACGCGCTGTTCCGCCGGGTGTGCGTCATCAACGGCCTCGTCTTCGCCCTCGGGACGCTGGTGCTCGCGCTGTCACCGGCGACGGTGTCGGCGCGCGTGCGATCGACCGAGTTGCCGGTGCTGGTGCTGGTGATCGGGCTGGCCGTCATCCTGGCCGCGAACGCCTTCCTGCTCCGGTCGAGTCTCGCGCCACTGGACGCGTTGATCGCCTCGATGCGCCGGGTGGATCCGCCGCATCCGGCGAACCGGGTCGACCGCAGCGGTAACGGCGATCTCAACGATCTGATCGAGACGTTCAACGCGATGCTGGACCGGCTCGAATCGAAACGTTCGGTCGCGGGCGCGGCCGCGCTGACGGCGCAGGAGGGTAAGCGTCAGCGCATCGCGCGCGAACTGCACGACGAGATCGGCCAGAGCCTGACCGTCGCGCTGCTTCGGCTCAGAGGCGTGGTGGATCGTGCGCCGGAACCGTTGCGCGAACAGGCATGCGACGCACAGGAAACCGTGGGCGCGTGCCTGGAGTCGTTCCTGTATCCGGGCGCGGTGACGGCGCTGGTCCGCGACTATCTGCAATTGGTGCGCCAGGGCCGTTCCCTGCCCGACGCCCCGCGAGGAGGAGGTGCTCGAACTGGTGGCGGAGGGTCATGCGACCCGTGAGATCGCCGAGACGCTCGTCATCAGCACCAAGACCGTCGATCGGCACCGCGCCAACATGCTCCAGAAACTCGGCCCGCGCGACCGTCTCGCCCTCACCCGCTACGCCATCCGCGCCGGCCTGATCGAACCGTGACCCGCGTCGGGGCGTAGCGGCTCTCCCGCCGCCGGTTACGCGGTCTCGACGGGAACCCGTGAGCCGAGCAGTTCGAGCGCGTTGTCGCGCATCACCTTTCGGGTGTCCTCGTAGGAGAATTCCGGGAACTGCGGGATATCGGCGGTGAAGGTCGTGGGATAGGCGAGGCCTTCGCCGTGCGGCCAATCGGAGCCGAACAGGATCTTGTCCACGCCGATGGTCGCGGCGAGCAACTTGACGTCGTCCTCGTAGTACGGCGCGATCCAGACGTTGTTCTTCAGTTGCTCCACCGGATCCTCCTTGAAGTGGTACGGCGCGGTGTTCGCGGCCTTCTTCAAGCGTTTGATCAGCCGGTGGACGAAGTACGAACCGTTCTCGATGCTGACCACCTTGAGGTTCGGGTGGCGGGTGAAGACCTGGTGCACGATCAGCGAGGCCATGGTGTCGTGGATGGCGCGGTCGTCGAGCAGGATCTGATCGAGCGGATCCTTCTTGCCGAAGCCCTCGAATGTCGCCTGGCCGCCCCACAGCGCGTTGATGGCGAGGTATCCGCTGTCGGAGAGGTGGAAGCCGACGGGCACGCCCGCTTCGGCCAGCCGCGCCCACACCGGGTCGTGCAGCGGATCGCCCAGGGAGCGCGGCTTGGCCACACCGGGCACGGGCGCGGGGCGGACCAGCACCATCTTGGCGCCACGCGCCAGCACGAATTCGACTTCCTCGACCGCGGCGACCGGGTCTGCGAGGGAGATGATCGGCGCGGAGATCATCCGATGGTCGGGACGATCGAAGCCCCAGTCCTCGTCGAGCCACAGGTTGAACGCGTGCAGCGAGGCCATCGTCGCGGGGATGTCGTGTTTGAGCGCTTCCTCGACACCGCAGGCGAAGGTCGGCAGCATGAAGACCGTTTCCAGACTCTGCCGGTCCATGACGCGCACGCGGGCGTCGCGGTTCTGGTATTCGGGGTGGTCCGCCATGCGGTCCACCTTCATCAACGAGGCGGGGTCGACCCCTTCGGGAATCTCGCCGCGGAACAGCAGATCGAGGCAACCGGGCTCGATGATCGGGTCGAAGGTCGGGTTCGGGACGAAGTTGTTGACCTTGCCCGCCATCACCGCGAGCGTGCGTTTGCCGTCGTTGACCATGCGCACGCCGCGCTGCCTGAACTCCTTGGGCAAATGGCGAGTGAACGCGTCCAGCGTCTCGTAGTAGTGGTTGTCGACATCGACCGCCAGATAATCGAGCTTCGTCATTTCTTGTCCCTTTCGCTCCGGACAGGGCGCCCATCGCCGCAACCGGGTGGCCGCGACCGCCCGGCAGGCCGTCGCGGGCTTGCACGTATTCCTTACTGTATACCTATCGGTAGCGCGGTCCGCAAGTCACTCGGGAACGGTCGGGGGCCGCTCACCGACGCCACACCCCGCCGCGACGGCACGTGTCGAGGCCGAAACAGCGGGGGCGGGATATCACTTCACGGTGAACTTGGTCGCGTCGAGGATCAGGATGACGCGATCGTAGACATCGTCGGGCAGTGCGCTGTCGGTGTCGCCGTAGCGATCATTGAGCTCGCGATAGAACTCCCCCTTCGGATCACCGAGGACGGTGATCAGCCATCCCCGCGTCTCCAGACAGCGCGAGGGCACGTCCGGATCGGTGATGAGAAAGGCGTAGTTCGGGTTCGCCTGCAAGCTCGTGAACTTGCGACGCGGGATCGTGTGACTCATGCGCAGGCGCGCGCCGTCCCACGTGAAGCGCATCGGCGTCAGTTCGGGGGCCCCGTGCGGGGTCACGGTCGCGAGCACACCGACGATCGGACGTTGCAGCAGATCCTCGTATCCGGCAGGCACTTTTGAGATCATGAATGACTCCACCATAGGTCGACAGGCGCGAAAGTTGGTTCAACTGTAATTGATACAGTACGTGGATTGGCCGGGTCGGCGTCGTGTCCTCGCGCAGACCGGGTGACGAGGCGGGACAACGCGGCGGGCGTACTCGAGCGATCATGTGTCGGGAATCGTCGTGCGAAACGGTGCGCGGCGCGGGTCGCGAGAGGTGAGCGGACGTGGCTGGTCACGGGAGTCGACCGTGAGGATCTCGGTGCTCGGACCGATCCGGGTGGAGTCCGGCGCGGGTGTGGCAGATCCGGGCACCGGCCGTCAACTCGCGGTGCTGATCAGACTGCTCGCCGCGGGCGGACGGGTGGTCTCCACCGATCGCCTCATCGACGATCTGTGGAACGGCGAACCGCCACCGAAAGCGCTCGCGGCCCTTCAGGTGCACGTCTCGAATCTACGCCGGATCCTCGAACCGGACCGGCCACCGCGCGCACCGGCCAGGATCCTGGTCAGCGAGCAGCCCGGCTACGCGCTGCGACTGCCCGAACACGGGGTGGACGCGTGGGAGTTCGACGCGCTGATCTCGGCGGAGGCCGATGACGATCCGACCGCGCGATACCGGCGTCTGACGACCGCGCTCGCGCTGTGGCGCGGTGATCCCTTCGGCGCCTTCGCGTCGGAGTCGTGGGCCGGGGCCGAGGGCGCGCGCCTGCACGCGCTGCGCCTGTCCGCCGTGGAATATCGCGCGGCGACCGCGCTGGAACTCGGCAGAGCCGACGAGGTCGCCCATCTGCTTCCGGCCGAATGCGCGCAGCATCCGGCGCGTGAGGAACTGTTCCGGCTGCTCGCGCTCGCCCAGTACCGGCTCGGGCGTCAGGCCGACGCGCTGGCGACGCTGCGGACGGTGCGCGAATACCTGTCCGAGGAACTCGGCGTCGATCCCGGCCCCGCGGTCCGGCAACTCGAGGTCGACATCCTCGGCCACTCCCCCGCCCTGGTCGCCCGCCCGGCCGAGCCCGAGGTGGTCGCCGAACCGCGCGGCGGCGATACCCGCGCCGGAACCGAACAACGCGAATTCGCCGGGCGCGAAGCGGAATTGGCGACACTGACGCGGACCGCCGAAGCCGTCCGGACGTCGGGTCTGCGGGTGGTGTGGATCGTCGCCGAGGCGGGCGGCGGCAAATCCACCTTCGCCGAGACCCTGGCCGCGCGGCTGCGAGCGCGGGGGTGGACCGCGGCGACCGCCCACTGCCCCGAGGTGGACGGCGCGCCCGCGGCGTGGGCGTGGCGCGAACTGCTCGGCGAATTGGGCGACGGCGCCGATGTCGCCGACCCCTTCGACATCGCCCGCGCGGTCGTCGCCGCCTGCCGGGACCACCCGGACGGTGTGCTGCTCGTCGTCGACGATGTCCACCGCGCCGACAGCGCGACCTTGCAGGTGCTGCGACAGACTATCGCGTGGATGCGGCAGTTGCCGGTGCTCGTCGTCGCCACCTATCGACCGTCCGAAGCCGGGGCCGAACTCTCGGCGACGGCCGCCGCGCTGGTCGCGGTCACCGCAGACCGGCTCGAACTGGCCGGTCTGTCCGACGACGGGATCAGGGAGGTCGCCCGATCGGCCGGTCTCGACCCGCTGGACACCCCGACCCTGGAGATGTTGCGCGCCAGGACCGACGGCAATCCGCTCTTCGTCGGAGAGCTGGCGAAATGGGTGGCCTCGCGCGGTGCGCGCGACGCGCTGACCTCGATGCCGAGCGGTATCCGCGATGTGCTGCTGCGCCGGGTCGATCGGCTGCCCGCCGAGGTCGGACGGATGTTGCGGCTCGCGTCGGTCTGCGGGCGCAGTACCGCGATCGACACCCTGCTCGCGCTGTGGGCGAGTCCCGGTTCGACCGACGGCGAGGACGAGCTGCTCGACGCCATCGACACCGCGGCGGTGGCGGGTCTGCTCACCGCCGACACCGACCTGGTCGTCTTCCAGCACGTGCTGATACGCGACGCCCTCTACGAGAGCATCCCGGCGTTGCGCCTGCGCAGACTGCACTGGCGCACCATGGGCTACCTGGAATCGCTGCCGAGCCCCGACGCGGACGAACTCGCCTATCACGCGGCACGCGGCGCGACCCCGCAGACGGTCGAGCACGCACTCGGGCATGTCGAGACGGCGGCGCGGGCCCGGTTCGACTCGGAGTTCAGGGCCGATTCCGCGCCGCTGTGGCGCTTCGCCGTCGAATTGCGTGACAGCGCGGGGCACGGCGAACCCGGTGCGGCGGCAGCGGATCGCGCGGCCCTGGTCACCGCGTTGTGCGCGCTCGTCACCGCGCTCGCGCATCGCGGCGAGGTCTCGGACGCGCGTTCGGTGCGGGCGCGGGCGTTGTCGCTGGCACAGCGCGACGGCGACGAGCGGCTGGCGTTGCTCGCCCTGACCTCGTGGCGCACACCGCGAATCTGGACCACGCGCGAACAGCGTCTCGCCGATACCCAGATGACCTCGGCGGTGCTCGCGGCACTGCCCGGCACGACCGGAGCCGATCGGGTCCGGCTGCTCGTCACCGCGGTCTTCGAATTCGAGGGCAACGACACCCCTTTCACCATCGAATGCGCCACCGAGGCCGCGCGCCTGGCCCGCGAAATCGGTGATTCCGAATTGTCGTGCGCCGCGCTCAACGCGCTCGCGTACACCGCGCTCGGGCCCGACCTGAGTACCGAACTCCCCGCCATCACCGCGGAATTCCTCACGGTGGCAGCGGATTCCGGCATCGTCGTCTACCGCGCCGCCGCGCACTACTATCGCTTCCTCGCGCACCTGTCCCGCACCGATCTGCTGTCGGCCGCCTCGGAAGTTCGACTCGGACTCGAGACCGCCTCCAGCGGCCGGGTCGGCGAACTGGTCGTGGTGCTGTCGGCATTCGACGCCGTACTCGACGTGCTGCGCGGCGATCTCGACCGGGCCGCGGGCCGCTATGCCGACCTGGCGGCGCGGCTCACCGCCGCCGGTTTGGCCAACGGCGCCGAGATCGGGCTGGTCGGACAGATGGTGATCGCCTGGTTCCGCGGGTCCTCGGCGCATCTGGTCGAACCGCTGTCGCTGTCCTATCACTATGCGCCGCAGACGATCTCGTGGGTGTATGTGGTCGCGTTGCTCGACGCGGGGCGGGAGGCCGAGGCCCGGGTGGTGGCCGAGCGCGACCACGAGGTCGGTCGCGATTTCTATTGGACGGCGCTGTCGGTCTTCCAGGCCCGCGCGCTGGTGCGGTTGCGGATGCGCGACCGGGCCTCGGTCCTCTACGACGAACTGCGGCACTGGTCGGGCACGGTCGCCGGGTTGAATTCCGCGTCGGTGACCTTCGGGCCGATGGACGATGTGCTGGCCGAACTCGCCGAACTGCTCGATGACACCGACGCCGCGACCGCCCACCGCGCCCGTGCCGCCGAAGTGCGGGAGCGGGTCGCCACCGCGTTGGCCGCGATGGTCAGCCCGCGATGATCGCCTCGCGCTTGTCGAAGGAGCGCACCAGCACCTTCAGCATCAGCCGGATCACCACACCGGCCTCGGCCCGCATCTTCGCGAGTTCCCGTTCGTCGGCGTAACGGACTACCCTCGGCACCTCGAATCTCATATCGCCGCCCTTCTTCGCGGCCTGCTCGACCCGATCCCACTCCGCGACGCCGACGTACCGGTCGACCACGGGGAATACGATCTTCTCCTCCTCACCGATATGTTCGGAGAGCAACGCGTGCGCCGAATCCAGCGCGACGGAGAGATCGCCCGCCGCCCTTCGCCGGTCGGCACCGGCGGCGCGGAACCCGGTCGCCCGGTCGCGCAGTGTCGCCAGCACGGCCTCGAGTTGGACGTGGTCGTCGGAGAGTTCGTGCACGTCGATGGCCGAACCCGCCGCCGCGACGAGAATCGGCCAGACGATGTCGTCCTCGATGCTGTGGTGATGGTGGATCGAGTCGCACAGCAGGTGCACGTACTCGGCGATGGCATCGGCCCGCCGCTGTCCGCACACCGATCCGGCGGCGATCGCGCCCGCGATACGCGCGAATCGGGCGGTGTCGGCGAGCATGCCGCGATGGGCGATCTTCATACCGGTGACATCGGGGGTCACACGGGCGGTGACGGCGGTTTCGGGCGTGCGTGTCATGGCGCCTCCTGGGCTGTTGGCGGGATCTCGGGCTTGTTCGCCCCGTGTGGATCCCACCTTGCGCCAGGCAACTTGCGGCACACTTGTCTCCCGCTTGCGCACCCGGTCGCGAACTCGGGTCGCCTCGGTGTTCGTCGACAGCCGTGGTCCTCGTCCGGCGTACATCGTTCCCGTGCAACACGTTCGGGCCCTGCCGACCGGCGTAGCCGGACAGCGCGGTACCCGGGGCCGTCGATGACCCCGGGTACCGATCACGCCTTGTCCCGACACTCGGAGTCCGGCATCCGCCGCGGGAGTGTCGGGCGCCTACTTGGGCTGGAACCGCTGTCCGCCGTCGATGCGCACGACCTCACCGTTGATGTAGGGGTTCTCCAGCAGGTGCTGGGCCAGGAAGGCGTATTCGTCCGGGGTGCCGAGGCGCTTGGGGAACGGGACCGCTTTGGCGAACTGGCCGAGTTTCTCCTCGCCGAGGAAATCCATGATCGGGGTGTGCATCGTGCCGGGGGCGATGCTGTTGACGCGGATGCCGATGGCGCTCAGGTCGCGGGCGGCGCGGGCTCACTGACCGGTCCAGACGGGGGGCCGTTTCTCGGCGAAGGCCTTCGCGCCTTCCTTCGCGTCCTTCGTTCCGAACACCGGGGCGATGAGCTCGATCTGCTTCTGCCACATCTCGGCGGTGCTCCACTCGGCGGATTTCACCATGACCTCTTTGGTCACCGCGACCGCGATCGGACCGTTGGCCGTGATCCGGTCCGCCAGCGCCAACGCCTGCTCGAGCGCTTCCCCGGGTTCGGCCAGAACATTCACGAAACCCCAGCCCGCGGCCTCTTCGGCGGTGAAATTGTCGCCGGTCAGCGCCAATTCGAGCGCCTTCTGATACGGAATGCGGTGCTGGAGCCGCAACAAGGCGCCGCCGCCCGCTACCAGGCCGCGTTTGACTTCCGGGATGCCGAATTTCGCGGTCTTGGCGGCCACGACCAGATCGGTGGCAAGCACCAGTTCCGTGCCGCCCGCCAGGGCGTAACCCTCGACCGCCGCGATGAGTGGCTTGATCGGCGGCTTCCCGGTGAACCCGAGACCGCGACCGGGGATATAGGGGTAGTCGCCCGCCGCGAAAGCCTTCAGATCCATTCCCGCACTGAAGTTCCCACCGCTTCCGGTGAGCACCGCGACCGACAGTTCGGGGCTGCCGTCGAGCTCGTCGAGCGCTTCGGCCAAGCCCTGGCTGACCGCCAGATTGACCGCATTACGCGCGTCGGGCCGGTTGATCGTGATGACCAACGTGCGCCCGCGGCGTTCCAGCAGCACTTCGTCCGACACCGGTACCTCCACTGGTCCTTATTATAGAAAACGCTACTATAAGTATTACTGTAAGAAAAGGAATGCTCGCCGACCGGCGTGGGTCGCCCCGGCAGCGAGCATCCGCGAAGCGATCGGTCAGACCTCGATGACCAGGGCCCCACCCATGCCGCCGCCCGCGCACATCGCCGAGACGCCGATGCCGCCGCCGCGGCGTAGTCGTCGGCGGTGACCGTGACGGCCGCGGCGGCGTCGTTGATACCGCTGCTGTTACCCGCGGTGACCGAGAAGCCCTCGATCTCCGGATGCAGGACCGGAAGCGAGGCCAGCCGCTCGAGGGTGGTGTCACGCCTGGGGTGTTCGTCGGCGGCGAAGTCGATGACCGAACCGTCGGCCTGCGTGATCTTCAGCGGCAGGATCTCCTCGGCGAATTTGCCCGCGTCGGCGGCGGCGACGGCGCGCTGATGCGACCGCAAAGCCCATTCGTCCATGGCCTGCCTGCTGATGCCGACCTTCTCGGCGGTGTTCCAGCCGACGGTGATCGACATGTCCAGGGCGGGCGCGTCGGGGGTCTCCGGATGCGACGGCGGCATCCACGGCTCCTTGAACTCCATCGGGTCCGAACCCGGCACCCGCCACTTCATCAGCGGCGAGGTCGACAGCGACTGCACGCCACCGGCGACGATCACCCGCTCCGCGCCCGCGCCGATATGGGCGGCCGCGTTGGCGATCGAGGTCAGACTGCCCGCGCAGTGCCGGTTCACCGCCTGGCCGGGCACGCTCTCCATACCGCTGGCCACGGCGGCGTGACGAGCCAGATCACCACCGCCGTAATTCAATTCGGCGAGGATGACGTCGTCCACCTCGGACGGATCGACCCCGGAGCGGCGGACCGCTTCGGTCAGGATGTTGATCGCGAGCGTCTCCGAGGACACGTTCACGAGCGCACCCTTGAAGGATCGGCCGATCGCGGTCCTGACGGCGCTGACGATGACGGGTTTGGCCATATCACTCAACCTCTGAGCTTGAGATTTAACCTCTGAGCTGGGGTAGGTCGCCCCGGTTGATCATGGGTGAAGCCCTTGGTTGATGATTCATCTTGCTACAGAACGAATCTCATGAACCAAGGGCTTCGATGAACAGTGTGCACGATCCTGGTCGCGAGGGTGCGGCCGGGGAGTTGTCGGCGTTTCGGCAGGAGTTGTACCGGTGTGCGAGCGCGCGAGCGGATGCGTTGTTCGAGCTGTGTGAGGCGGTGTTGTGCGCGGACGGGCCGGTGACCACGCTGGTCGGGTTGTCTCTGGTGGCCGAGCATCGCCGTGGTCATGGCGGTATGTACGACGCGCTGGCGGCGGGCCGGCTCGATGTCACCAGGCTGCGGCGGGCGGTGACCGGATTGCCGGTCCCGTGTGAGCGCGGCGGCCGGATCAGGCTGGCGGTGGATGTGTCACCGTGGCTGCGGCCCGACGCTATGACCAGTGCCGACCGTTGTTTCTGTCATACCTATGGGCGCGGCAAGGGCAACGCGCAGCTGATCCCGGGCTGGCCGTACTCGTTCGTCGCCGCGCTCGAGTCCGGGGCGTCGAGCTGGTGCGCGCTGCTGGACGCGCAGCGTATCGGCCGTGACGAGGACCTCACCGCGGTGACCGCCGCCCAGGTCCGCGACGTGGTTGCCCGGCTGCGCGCGGCCGGGCATCATCGGCCCGGGGATCGCGACATCGTGATCGTGTTCGACGCCGGCTACGATATCTGCCGCTTGGCGTGGCTGTTGGCGGATCTGCCGGTTGAGCTGGTAGGTAGGGTGCGGTCGGATCGGGTGTTCTGCTTCCCCGCCGCCGCGCGGGCCCGCACGGGCCGCCCGCCGCGCCACGGCCCGGTGTTCACCCTCGCCGACCCGGCGACCCATCCCGAGCCCGCGGTCACGACCAGCACCGACACCCTTCGCTACGGCACCGCCCGCACCACTGCCTGGCACCGGTTGCATCCCCGGCTCACCCACCGCGGCCCCTGGGCCGACCTCGACGGTCCGCCACCGATCATCGAGGGCGCCCTGATCCGGTTGACCGTGGATCGGCTACCCGGCGACCGAAACCCGAAACCGGTGTGGCTGTGGACATCCCGTGCCGAAAGCGCCGCAGCGGACGTGGACCGCTACTGGCAGGCGTTCCTGCGCCGCTTCGACATCGAGCACACCTTCCGGTTCCTGAAACAAACCCTCGGCTGGACCCGGCCCCGGGTCCGTACCGCCGCCCAGGGCGACCGCTGGACCTGGCTGATCCTCACCGCCCACACCCAGCTGCGGCTCGCACGCGGCCTCACCACCGACCTGCGCCGCCCCTGGGAGAAACCCGTCACCGACCCGCACCGGCTCACCCCCGCCCGCGTCCGTCGCGGGTTTCGCCACCTCCGCCGGAAAACCCCCAATCCGGCCAGCGCGCCGAAACCCTCACGCCCCGGCCCCGGCCGCCCGAAAGGCAGCAAGAACCGGCACATCGCGCCACATCCAGAGGTCGGCAAAACCCGTGTGGCCCCGGCTACGCCGGGGCCACAACCTTAAATCTCAAGCTAAGTTATCGAGCCGCACCCGCTGGCGCGGCGTCCATGATGGGAGATTCAACTACAGTATTTCATACAGTATTGTCGACAAACGAGGGTCGACGTCGCGCGACCGGATCGCGGGACCGTCATCGTGAGACCTCCACCATGTCGAAATCGGCCTTCTCGGCGCCGCAGTCGGGGCAGGTCCAGTCGGCGGGGATGTCTTCCCAACGGGTGCCCGGCGCGAGGCCGTCGTCGGGCAGGCCGAGTCGACCTCGGCGACGAGTTCGGTTCGCAATGGCGTCAAAGTGGTCGACGACACCATCATCCGCGGCGGCGAGAACATCGCGCCGGCCGAACTGGAGGATGTGCTCGTCGAGCATCCCGAGGTGCGCGAGACCGCCGTCATCGGCTTGCCCGACCCCCAATGGGGCCAGATCATCGTCGCCGTCGTCGTACCGGCCCCCGGCTGCGATCCCGATCCGGTCGCCGCGTCGACACGGGTGTCGAGGGCGACCAGTTGCCTGCCCTCAGCGCCGCGGCGCTCATCGCCCCCATCGTCGCGCCCGGGTAGGCGAAAGTGGCGGTCTGGCTGTCGAATCCGATCAACGACATCACCATCGAGCCGAAGCCGTACGCCTTGCGCAACGTGACGTGCAATTTCAGCGTGGTGGCCGCGGTCTGGGCGACGAACATCCTCGCACCGCTGCGCAGCACCCCTTCGGCTTCGGATTCGCTGCCGGGCAGCATGCCCGGGTTGTCGGCGAGGAAGATGATCGGCAGGTGGAACGAATCGGCGACCTGGATGAAGTGGGCGGCCTTGTCCGCGGCGTCACTGTCGATCGAACCCGCGAGCACCTCGGGCTGATTGGCCACCACCGCGACGGGATGACCGCCGAGATGGGCGAGCGCGCAGACGATGGCCGTGCCGAATTCGGGCTGCACCTCGAACCAGTCGGTGTCGTCGAAGACCACGTCCAGCACTGCGCGCATGTCGTAGGTGCTGCGATTGTCGCGGGACACGATGTTCAGCAGTTCCGGTGTCGCCCTGGCGCCGGTCGAATCGTCGGGCAGATAGACCGGCGGATAGGACCACGCGCTCGACGGGAAATAGGACAGATAGCGGCGGATCTCGTCGAGGACCTCCTCGTCGGTCTCGCCGAGATTGTGGACGACCCCTCTGGGCAGCGCCACGTTCGGCCCGCCCAGATCCTCCTTGGTGACGTCCTCGCCCGTCGACATCTTCACCACCGGCGGCCCGGCGGTGAAGATCGCGCCCTGACGGCTCATGATCGCGAAATCCGACACCGGCGCGATCAGCGCACCGTGACCGGCCGACGGTCCGAGTACTCCGGTGACCATCGGAATCCGGCCGGAACACTGCGCCTGGGCGAGTAGATCGGTGGGGGTGCGCCCGTAGTGGGCGCCGGTGGGACGAAATCCCGCGCCTTCGAGCAGCATCACCAACGGCACCTTGTTCCGCACCGCCAGTTCGGCCAGCCGGTAGCGTTTGGAATTGCTGCCCGGCGCGATGGTGCCCGCGAGCGTCGTGAAATCCTCGGCCCCCACCATCACCGGCGACCCGTTGATCAGACCGGAGCCGGTCACGATCGCGTCGGCGGGGACCTCACCACCGACCAGGGTGCCGAATTCCTGGAACGTGCCGGGATCGAGCAGTCGCTCGATCCGCGCACGCGCGTCGAGTTTGCCCTTGCCCCGATGTTTGGCGACCCGCTCCGGCCCGCCCATCGCCTGCGCGAGGGCACGGCGGCGCCCGAGGTCGTCGAGTGGTTCGTCCCAGGTCTGGGCATTGGTCATTTCCGAATCCTTTTTCCTGTGCCGACTCCTCGACCAGGGCACGTCGATGGGTCGGTGCCGCGTATCGCACCCGCGGTGCTGCGGTGGTGTTGCCGACGGTCAGGTCAGCGAGTATCGAATCGGAAGGTGCTTGAGACCGCCGACGAAAGTCGTCGCGGTGAGTTCGGGCTCACCCGCGAGTTCGATCGACTTCAGCCGGGGCAGCAATTCCGCGAGGAACTTTCCGATCTCCATGCGCGCCAGACCCGCGCCCAGGCAGAAATGTACGCCGAATCCGAAGGCGACATGCTTGTTCGGCTCGCGTTCGATATCGAAGCGGAACGGATCGACGAAGGCGTCCTCGTCGCGATTCGCCGATACGTAGGAGAGCAACAGCGAATCACCCGCCGGAATCGTCACGCCGTTTACCACCGAGTCCTCGGCGGCGGTGCGCATGAAGGCCTTGACCGGTGTCACCCAGCGGATGATCTCCTCGGTCGCCTGCGGGATGAGGTCGAGATTGCCGCGCAGCAGATCGAGCTGTTCGGGATGTTCGGCGAGGGCGCGCAGGCCGCCGGAGATGCTGCTGCTGGTGGTGTCGTGTCCGGCGGTGGCGATGATCGCGTAGTAGGACATCGTGTCGATATCGGAGAGCGGCGCACCGTCCAACGTGGCGTTGGCGATCGTCGAGGCGAGATCGTCGGTCGGATGCTCGCGCCGCGCGTCGGTCAGCGTCTTGAAGTAGGCGAACATCTCCAGCAGCGAGTTCATCGTCTCGTCCGACGGCGTCGACCGCTTCAGTTCGTCGTCGTCGCTGCCGACCAGTTCCTGGGTGAGTTCGAGCATGAGCGGAAAGTCGGCCTCGGGGACGCCGAGCAGCGACATGATCACGTAGAGCGGGAAGTTGACCGCGACCTCCTGGACGAAATCGCATTCACCGCCCGCGTCCCGCATCTTGTCCACGTAGCGTTTCGCGAGTTCGTCGATCCGAACCCCCATCGCGCGCATGGCCTTCGGACTGAACCAGTCCGCCGCGATGGCGCGCACGATCCGGTGCTGCGGATCGTCCATGTGGATCAGCGTGCGAATCCCCACGGCCGCCTGCATCTCGTCGGACTGGGCGGTCATCAGCACCGGCCGCGGCCAGTTGGTGAACGCGTGGTTGGCGCGTTCGACCGCCATCACGTCGGCGTGTTTGGTGATCGCCCAGAACGGCTTGTACGACGGCGCCTCCACCAGCGAAACGGGTGCGGTCGCACGCGCCCTCGCCAACGCGTCGTGCAGCCGCTTCTCGTCGGTGTACGCGGTCGGGTCGGCGAGGACGTTCGCGGCTTCGTCGACGATCGGCATGCTCATCAGCGGCCCTTCCGTTTCTTGGGGATTTCCCGCGATCCGGGCGCCGCGCACGCGACGTCCCGATCGTTGTGTGGACCACAAGCGTGATTTATAGTGACCCTTACTGTCAAGCATTCTGTAATGGATGCCAGTGAACGTATCGAAGCGGCGGTCCCCATGGTTTCCGAGCAGCTTTCCGAGCAACGCAAAGTCGTCGTGGTCGGCGCCGGATCGGGCATCGGAGCAGCGACGGCCGCGCATTTCCACGAGCGCGGCGACTACGTGCTCGCGGTGGACGTCCGCCCGAACGAGACACCCGCCTCGCGGCACGAACTGTGTGATCTGCGCGACGCAGCCGCGATCGCCGCGCTGCTCGATCGGATCGGACCGCAGTCGGATCTGCTGGCCTACGTCGCGGGCGTGCCCGGCACCGCCCTCGCCGCGGACGTACTGAAGGTCAACTACCTCGGCATGCGACTGTTCACCACCGGGATGCTGCCGCTGTTGCGGCAGGGCGGCGCGATCGTCACCGTCGCCTCGGTCGCGGCGCTGGGCTGGCAACAGCGCGTCGACGACCTGAAAGGCCTACTGGAGGCGACCGACGCCGAGACCGTCGAACAGTGGCAGGCGACCCAGGATCCGAACTACCCGGTGTACAGCACCTCGAAGCAGGCCGCGATCATCTTCGCGAAGCGGCTGGCGCCCGCGGCCTGGCAGAAATACGGAATCCGCGTGAACACCGTGAGCCCGGGGCCGACCGAGACGCCGATCCTCACCGATTTCGAGGATTCGATGGGCAAGGAGGTCCTCGACACCGTCAAGGCCATGGTCGGCAGGTATGCCACCGTCGCCGATATCGTGCCGGTGATCGCCTTCCTCGGCTCCCCCGAAGCACGCTGGATCAAAGCCCAGGACATCCACGTCGACGGCGGATTCGTCGCACCGATGTCGGTCGGCGCGCCGATCGAGCTCTGACCGGACGGCACGATCCGAGCGACAGTCGGCGCCGACCGGCGCGGTGATCCCCACCGCGACACCGCGCGCCGACCCCGAATTACACATTGCCGCGAGAACTGAGGCCATATACTGTATCTATTACAGTAATAGATACTCTTCGAGAGTCGTGCGGTGTGACGAGTCAGAGGTGAGCTGTGGACAGCCCTGTTCAGGACAAATCGGCAGCGAGTGGCGACACTCTCGATCTGCGTGATCCCTACCCGTTCTTCACCGCGAGACGGCGCGAGGGCGGCGTCTTCCACGGAACGGTCATGGACTACTCCAAGACCCCGGAATCGTTGCGCCCCGCCGATTCCTACGCCGCGCTGTCCTGGACGGCGGTGAACAAGGCCCTGCGCAACAGCAAGGTCTTCAGCACCGCGCTCTACGACTCGACGATCGGCGTCTTCATGGGGCCGACCATCCTCGCGATGGACGGCAGCACGCACAGGGCGCACCGGAACCTGGTGTCGGCGGCGTTCAAACCGCAGTCGCTCTCGGTCTGGGAGCCCGACGTCGTGCGACCGATCTGCGAATCGCTGATCGACGAATTCATCGACGAGGGCCGCGCGGATCTGGTGAAGGATTTCACCTTCGAATTCCCCACCAGGGTCATCGCGAAGTTGCTCGGTCTGCCCGCCGAGGATCTGCCGTTCTTCCGCCGGGCCGCCGTGTCGATCATCAGCTACGCGGGCAATGTCCCGCGCGCGCTGGAGGCGTCCAAGGAACTGAAGGAATACTTCCTCGGACATATCGAACAGCGCAGGTCGAATCCGACCGGCGACATCATCAGCGATCTGGTGACCGCCGAGATCGACGGCGAGAAACTCAGCGATCGGGCGATCTACTCGTTCCTGCGATTGCTGTTGCCCGCGGGTCTGGAAACCACCTACCGATCCTCCGGGAATCTGCTGCACCTGCTGCTGACCCATCCCGAGCAATTCGCCGCCCTCGAGCAGAACCACGATCTGCTCCCCCAGGCGATCGAAGAGGGACTCCGGTACGAGACGCCGCTGACCCTCGTGCAGCGCTATGTCACCGAGGACACCGAATTGGAGGGCGTCGCCATTCCCCAGGGCGCCGTACTCGATCTGGTCCTCGGCGCGGCCAATCGCGACGAGAATCGCTGGGAGCGGCCGGAGGAATTCGATATCCACCGCACCCACATTCCGCACATCAGTTTCACCGCGGGTGCGCACACCTGCCTCGGACTGCATCTCGCGCGCATGGAAACCCGCGCGGCGATGGAGGCGCTGTTGCGGCGGCTGACGAATATCACCCTGCTGACCGACGGCGACCCGCACATCTTCGGTCAGCCGTTCCGCTCCCCGACCTCGATTCCGGTGACCTTCGATGTCCGCTGAACCGCGCCACCGCGACCTCTTCGATCTGTCCGGGCGCTCGGCGCTGGTCACCGGCGCGGCGGGTGGTATCCCCCTGTCGCACAAACGTGCCTACGATCTGCTGATCCAGGCCGAATCGGGGGTATGCGCGGTCACCGGTTTCGCGGGCGCACCCGCGAAACCGGGTCCACCGATCGCCGATATCTGCTCGGGACTGTATGCGGCACTGACGATTCTGGCGGTGATCTGCGCCAGGCGCGCGGACGGGGCCGGCGCGCCCCACCCCGCGGCGGCCTCGGCGAGTCTGTTCGACACCGCCGCGGAACTGATGGGGTACGCGCTGAACTACACCCGCCACACCGGGGTGTCGATCCGCCGCCCGCGACCGCTGGCGGCGGATCGACACCCCGGTGGGCCCGGTGCCCGCCCTGCTGCCGCCGCCGATCATCGCGGGCTTCCAGCCGCCCATGGGCGCGATCCCCGGTCTCGGGCAACATACCGATACCGCGCTGGCGGGCGCGGGATTCACCACCGACGAGATCGCTCGTATGCGTGCGGCCGGGGCGATCGGCTCCGGCGCGCACGACGCGGCGCAAGTGAAAGACATCCCAGGAGGGTTGAATGTCAAGCAGCAGCCTTCTGAGCCGACAGCGGCCAGGCTGTGGCCTCGTCGTAGGGGGTTCCGGTTTTGAGGCAGCCGTGCAGGATTCCCACGAGTCGGTTGGCGAGTTGACGCAGGGCGGGGTAGTGGTTGACGCCGCGGGCTCGCTGCTTGTCGTAGTAGGCGCGGGCGTCCGGGGAACGCATCATCGCGGTCTGGGCCTGGGCGGTGAGGGCGTCGATCAGGCGGTCGTTGTGCACGAACCGCGCCAGGGCGACTTTCTTCTTGCCCGACGCGCGGGTGATCGGGGAGGTGCCCGCGTAGTTCTTGCGGGCCTTGGCGCTGGCGTAGCGGGTCGGGTCGTCACCGAATTCTGCGAGCACCCGGGCGCCGAGGATTGTCCCCAGTCCCGGCTGGGACAGGATGATCTCAGCGGCCGGGTGCTGCCCAAAATGGGCATCGACCTGCTCGGCGAGGGTCTTGATCTGGGTGTTCAGCACGCCCGGGACAGCCAGCAGCGAATGAACAGAGGCGGCATAGGCTTGTGTGACGATCTCGGGTTGTCCGAGGTGATCGGCGCGCAGCGCGGCCTGGATGATCGGGGCCTTGTCGGCGATGTTCTTGCGGCGTGCTCGTTTCATCGCGGCACTGATCTGGGCGATCGTCAGCCGGGCGGCCCGGGCCGGGGTGGGTGCTTTGCCCAGCAGTTCCAGGGTGTCGGCGGCGTCGAGGTCGTCGAACGCATCCAGCGCTGCGGGGAAGTAGTCGCGCAGGGTGTGTCGCAGCCGCTGGGTGTGGCGGGTTCGTTCCCAGATCATGCTCTTGTGGGTTCGGGCCACGACTTCGACCGCCTCGGCGCGGTCGGAGTCACCGGCGACCGGGCGCAGCTCGTGGGCGTGGGTGCGGACCATGTCCGCCAGCACGTGCGCGTCGGCGGCGTCGCTTTTCGCCCTCGACACCCCGAGCCGGTCACGAAACCTCGCCGCTTGCAACGGATTCACCGCCAGCACCGCGTATCCGGCGGCGACCAAGGCACTCACCCACGGGCCGCGATCGGTCTCGATCCCGATCAGCACCTCGACCTCATCGGCATCCTCGCCTACCAGGTCGCCGATGATCGCGTGCAGCTTCGCCATCCCGGCCACGCCCTCGGGCAGCCGGGCCTTGGCCAGGCGGCGGCCCGAATTGTCCATCACCTCCACATCGTGATGCGCCTCAGCCCAGTCATCACCAACGAACAACCTCAACGATTCTCCCGTACTCGATATCGATCACCACCTCTTCGGCAGCCCGCAGGAGAACTATCAGCGACCTAATCAAGCAATGCCCACGCCGCCGAAGCGGCAGGCACGACATCCCAGCAGCGATCAACTCTCCCGACCCACCGGCAGGGGCACTGTCTTTCATCAGGACTCGATGTCCAGGAACCACGAGTGCTCACCTACCAGCCGGCTACCACCAAGGAGTTTGCCGGACGGCTTACTCCCAGAACTGATTAGGAACGACGTCGTGACCGACGATTCTGTACTGCTCATCGAGGATGTCGGCAATGTCAGGACGTTGACGTTGAATCGCCCGCACCGCAAGAACGCGATCACCAACGCCATGTGGGCCGCGCTGCGGGATACCCTGCACGAGGTGGCTTTCGGCGGGCGGATCCGCGCCGTGGTGCTGACCGGAGCGGGCGGGGCGTTCTGTTCGGGCGCCGATATCTCCGACACCGCCGGTATGGACGAATTCCCTGATCCGAGCCGGGATATGCGCGCCATCAACGAGACGGTGCTGCGCCTGCACGATCTCCAGGTACCGACCATCGCGAAGGTCGACGGCGTCGCGGCCGGCGCCGGGTGGAATCTGGCGCTCGGCTGCGATCTCGTCGTGGCGACGCCGGAATCGCGGTTCTGCCAGATATTCAGCCGCAGGGCACTGTCGCTGGATTGCGGCGGTTCCTGGCTGCTGCCCAAACTGGCCGGACTCCAGCAGGCCAAGCGACTGGCCTTCCTCGCCGACATGATCAGCGCCGAGGAGGCGCACGCCCTGGGTCTGGTGACCTGGATCCAACCCCGCGACGGTATCGACACATTCGTCGACGACCTCGCCGTCCGCCTGGCCTCGGGTCCGCCGACCGCCCTGGCCCAGACCAAGGCACTGCTGAACGGCGGCACCGATCACACGATGCGCGAAGCGCTCGCCCACGAGGCACGCGCGCAGACGATCAATCTGTCCGGCCGCGACGTCCTGGAAGCCTTCGCGGCCTTTTCCGAGAAACGCGATCCGGTGTTCACCGGAACCTGGGGACCGACCGGGTAGGTTGTCTCACCGGAATTCCTTGTCACCGGTGGCCGAATACATTTCGAGAACGTTCTCGAACTGTGAGCCAGGTAACTCCGGAACGCTCCGGGGCAATGGCTCGGGGTGCCGTTCACCGTCCACTTCCCGCCCCTTGAAACAGTCCGACAGTAACCTCCGTGGTACGATTTACTGTGCCGCTTTCAGTCCCGTTACCGGATAGTCGAAACGTGTTTCGCGGACCGAGCTCTGGCACCGGCTCATCAGTCGAGACCTGAAGTGACGTGTTCGTGTTCAGGTAAGTAGACCTTTCACGGAAGTGGGATCTGGAATGACGAAACGAAGCGCCGCAGCAAAGCGGCCGAGGCGCGAGCGCGGCTCTCTCAATCCAGAGGACATCATCGAGGGCGCTTTCGAGCTGGCCGAACAGGTGTCGATCGACGGTCTGAGCATGCCGCTGCTCGGCAAGCACCTCGACGTGGGAGTCACGAGTATTTACTGGTACTTCCGCAAGAAGGACGACCTGCTCAACGCGATGACCGACCGCGCGCTGAGCCAGTACGTCTTCGCCACGCCGTTCATCGAGGCCCGCGACTGGCGCGAATCGCTGACCAACCACGCGCGCACCATGCGCAGCGCGTTCCTCGGCAATCCCATTCTGTGCGATCTGATCCTGATCAGGTCCGCGCTGAGCCCGCACGCCGCCCAGCTGGGCGCGCGGCAGACCGAACACGCGGTGGCCAGCCTGGTCGAGGCGGGTTTGTCGGTGGACGAGGCCTTCGACACCTATTCCGCGATCAGCCTGCATATCCGCGGCTCGGTGGTGCTGCAACGTCTCTACGACAAGAACAAAGAGCAGGACGCGCAGGCGGGCGCGTATTACGACGATATCGTCGTCGAACCCGAGACCACGCCACTGCTCGCCGAGGCAATGGCCAAGGGACGCAAGTCGGGCGCGCCGGACGACCACAACTTCGAATACGGTTTGAAATGCATTCTCGATCACGCCAGTTCGCTGATCGGCACCCAGCAACCCGCGGCGACATCGACGCCACGGCGCGCGAGTAAAGCGGCCGCGGCCGGGTAGGACTCACTCGACGCCGTCGCATGCGAGAGGACCGGGATCGGATACGAGGAAGAGGCCGACGCGATTCGCGTCGGCCTCTTCTCTTGTTTCAGCGGAGGCTACGGCGCGTCGGGTTCCGGAACATGGAAATGCTCGTCCCGTAGTTTGAATGCCTCCTTGGTGCCGTGTTCCGCGCGGGTCTTCACGAAATTGAATTCACCCGGCGCGAATTGCAGATTCGTGCCGAATGCGTGGAACAGATAACTCGCCACTTCCTCACCCTGGTAGACCTGGCTCTGTTCGACCAACCGGAATGCCTCCTTCGCGATGACGACACCGTCGGCGGGCATCTTGGCGGCCTTCTCGGCCCAGTAGCGCGCCCGCGCGGTCACCGCGGCCGGATCGCAGGTCTCGGTGAACACGCCGAGATGCTCGAGGGTCCCCGCTTCGATGATGTCACCGGTCAACAGCATCCGGCGCGCGAGAACCGGGCCGAGCCGGTGGAAGAACATGTGCAGGCTGCCGAGCGCGGGGCCGAGGAAGCGGGTGGCGGGCATGCCGATCTTGGCATCGCGCGCGATCACCGAGATATCGGTCATCAGCGCCATTTCGAAGCCGCCGCCGAGCGCGTAACCGCCGATCTCGCCGACGGTGATCTTCGGGAAGCCCAGGAAATTGTGGTAGAAGCCGAACGACTTTCGGTCGACGGTGAGTCTGCGTCGCTGGCTCGGCCTGCTCTTTGCGGGCTGACCGCCGTTGGCTCCGTTGCCCTGTCCGCGCTCGCCGTACCAGCCGTAGGCGTTGTTCATATCCGCGCCGGTGCTGAACACCCCTTCCGCACCGCGCAACAGGACGACGGTGATGTCGTCGTTCTCGGCCACCTCGTCCAGATAGCGCGCCAGGCCGTCGCGCATGGCGGCGTCGTAGGAATTGCGCTGCGCGGGATTGTTCAGCGTGACGGTCGCGATCCGACGATCGGGATCCACCTCGTAGAGAACCCGGCCGTCGGCGGCGCTGGAACTGGTCACCGGTATGCCTCTTCCTTCTGTGGTCATGTGCGGATCCGGCGCTTTCCGTAGCGCGATGTCCCCAACGGGTCGAGCGGAACGGCCACCGTCCGCACGACCGCTCGGCACAGCACCTCGCCCGCGCGCAGCAGCCTGGCCGTCGATTCGATACCCGCCTCCCCCACTGTTCGGGTGATGTCGGAGTCCAGTTCGACCAGAATCGGGGTGGGGCGGCGATAGGTGATGTTCATCGAGCGCGTCTTACCGGACAGGCCGACCGCACAACTCTGCTGCTGGATGACGGCGTCGAAGAACACCCCGAGGAATCCGCCGTGCACCAGGCCCGGCGGTCCTTCGTGCACCAGCGGAAAGGTGATGCGCCCGTGCGCTTTCTCGGCGTCGATGTGGTCGAACTCGTATTCGGGGAAACACGGATTGAACGCGCCGATATCGGCGGCGTGGTCCAGGTAGACGCGCTGGGTGCCGCTGCTCGCCGCCCCGATCCGAGGCGCGGGATCGGGTGGAGTCGCCGCGGCGAGTTCGCGTTCCCATTCCTCGATCCTGGTGACGAGTGCATCCACCGTCGGGTGCGGATGCTCGAGCGACAACAGCACGCCCGCGAGCCTGCGGACGGCCGCGGCGGCCGCCACGGTCTGCGGCAGCGGCCGTTCACCGAAATGCAGTTCGGGACCGCGCGGCCCGGGCTCGGCGGGCGCCGCGTCGCCCGGGAGGGTCTGCCCGTTCTCGGCCATCGGACCTCTTTCCTCGTCGGCGCTTTCCGCCACCTTCGCAGGGGCTGACGGTATTGTCTACTGTACATATAACAGTAAGGTTCAGGCACGGCCCGGCCCAGGAGGAACAACGATGCCGTTCGACACCATCGGATACGAGGTCGACGGGCATACGGCGACCACCACGCTGAACCGCCCCGACGCCCTCAACGCGCTCAGCCCGCATATGATCACCGAGCTGCGCGCCGCCTACGACGAGGCCGAGAACGACGACAAGGTCTGGCTGCTCGTCGTCACCGGCTCCGGCCGTGCCTTCTGCACCGGCGCCGACGTCAAGGCGATTCCCGGCGACGGCAAGGTGCTGACCGAACGGCCGTACCTGTCCAGCTACGAACAATGGGAGGCGCCCCAGGAGGGCACCCCGCCGTTCCGCAGCATGACCAAACCGATCCTGGTCGCCGTCAACGGAATCTGTTGCGGCGCGGGCCTGAACTGGGTGACCACCGGCGATATCGTCATCGCCTCGGACAAGGCCGCCTTCTTCGATCCGCACGTGAGCATCGGACTGGTCGCGGGCCGGGAGGTGGTCCGGCTGGCGCGGGTGCTGCCGCGCACGGTCGCGCTGCGCATGGCGCTGATGGGCAAGCACGAGCGGATGAGCGCCGAGCGCGCCTACGAACTGGGCATGGTCACCGAGGTGGTCGAGCACGAACGTCTGCTCGAACGCGCACGAGATCGGCGACATCCTCAATTCCAATGCCCCACTGGCTGTTCGGGGCACGCGGCTGGCGATCATCAAGGGACTCGGCGTGCCGCTGCACGAAGCCGAGATGCTGGCCGAATCCTTCCGCGAACGCGTCACCCGCACCGAGGACGCGCTCGAAGGCCCCGAAGCCTTCATCGAGAAGCGGACACCGGATTGGCAGTGCCGATGAGTGCCGGGGGCGGGCCCGGTGCGGAAGGAGCAGCGGCGAGCGCGACCGGTTTCGAGACGATCCTGGTGGAGACCGACGAGATAGATCACGTCGCCACCATCACCCTGAACCGGCCGGATCGGCTCAACGCCTTCAACCGCGTGATGTGCGAGGAGATACGCGACGCCTGGCATCTGCTCAAACTCGACGACTCGGTGCACGCCGTGGTGCTGCGCGCGGCGGGTGATCGGGCCTTCAGCGCCGGTCTGGACATCAAGACGCCCTACGGGCAGCCGTCGAGCGTGTGGCACCACGACGATCCGGGCGAGGCGCTCAGCCCCAAATGGCAGAAGATGTGGAAGCCGGTGGTGTGTGCCGTGCAGGGCATGTGCACGGCGGGAGCGTTCTATTTCGTCAACGAGGCCGACGTGGTGATCTGCTCGCGGGAGGCCACCTTCTTCGACTCCCACGTGTCGGCCGGACTGGTCAGCGCGCTGGAACCGGTGGGACTCATGCGCCGCGTCGGTCTCGGTGAGACCCTGCGCATCGCGCTCATGGGTAACGACGAACGCGTGAGCGCCGAGACCGCGCTGCGCATCGGCCTGGTCTCGGAAGTCGTCGCGCGCGAACAACTCTGGGCACGCGCGCACGAGATCGCCGCGACCATCGCGGCCAAACCGCCCGCGGCGACGCAGGGCACCGTCAAGGCAATCTGGGAATCGCTCGACATGCCCTATCGTGCCGCGATGGACCACGGACTCATCTACACCCGCCTGGGCAATCCGATCGCCACAGCAGAACTGGCGGCCGCCGCGAACGACGCGGACGGGCGCGCTGTCCCGACCGAACCGAGGATCCGTTGATGACCGCTCATTCCCTGAATCGCCGCATCGCCGACGTGCTCGCGCTAGAACCCGACGCGCCCGCTGTCGAATACGACGACATCGGGTATTCGTGGCGCGCGCTCGGCGACCTGGCGCACCGCGTCCACGCGCGGATGGGAGCGCCGCGCCAGGTCGGCATCCTGCTGCGCAATCGGCCCGAACATGTGGCCGCCCTGCTCGGCGTGCTGCTCGGCGGCGGCACCGTCGTGGTGATCAACCCCTCGCGCGGCGACGACCGGACCCGCGCCGATATCGCCGCGCTGCGCCTGCCGCTGATCGTCGGCGGCCCCGAAGACCTCGCCGCACTGGTCACGCCCGGATCCGGCACGGCGACGCTGACGATCACCGATCTCGGTGCCGAACCCGCGGCCTGCCCGTCCGAAAACAGTTCCGATTCGGCAGTTTCCGGCGTCGCGGTGCGCATGCTGACCTCGGGCACGACCGGTCCGCCCAAACGGGTCGACATCACCTACGACATGTTGGCCCGCTCGGTGATGGGCCCCGAGCCCGACCGCTCGCCGTCGCCGACACAACCGCGGCGCGGCGTCGCGATCGTCAACGCGCCGCTGGTCCACATCGGCGGGGTCTTCCGAATCCTGCAATGCGTCACCGAGGCTCGCCCCTTCGTCTTCCTGCCGCGATTCGAGCTCGACCGCTGGGCGGCGGCGGTGCGCAAGCATCGGCCCGCCGCGGTGTCGCTGGTACCCGCGGCCCTTCGTATGGTGCTGCACTCGGACCTCGACAGGGCCGACCTGGACGGCGTGCGCGTCGCGACCTCGGGCACCGCGCCGCTGTCGGCCGCCGACGCCGACGCCTTCCACGAGAAATTCGGCATCCCCGTCCTGACCTCCTACGCCGCGACGGAATTCGGCGGCGGTGTCGCGGGCTGGACGCTGCCCGACCACCAGAAGTACTGGAATGCCAAACGAGGCAGTGTCGGCCGCGCGAGCGGAGGCGCACAACTGCGCGTCGTCGACGACGCGGGCACCGTCGTGCGGACCGACGAGACCGGTCTGCTCGAGGTGAAGCCGGGACAACTCGGGTCGGGGGCGGACTGGATCCGCACCACCGATATCGCGCGGATCGACGCCGACGGATTCCTCAATATCCTCGGCCGCGCCGATCAGGCGATCATCCGCGGCGGATTCAAGATCATGCCCGACGATGTGCGCGGCGCACTGGAGAGCCATCCGTCGGTGCGCGGCGCGGCCGTGGTCGCACGACCCGACGAACGGCTCGGCGAGACACCGGTGGCGCTGGTGGAATTGCGCGCCGGGCATTCGGCCGATGCCGACGATCTGGTCGAATATCTCGGCACCGTGCTGGCTCGCTACGAGATCCCCACCGAGATCGCGATCGTGGACGCCATTCCGCGTACCCCGTCCGGCAAGGCGGATCTGATCGCGGTCCGACGTCATTTCACCGAAGCCACGTCGTCCGTTCGAGGCGATCATGTCCGATGAATCCCGCACCGTGGCCCGCGTCCTGCGCGAGCACGCGCGGACCCGTCCCGCTCATCCGTTGCTGATCTGCAATGACGAGCGCCTCGATTACGCTACCGCGCAACGGCTTTCGGCGCGGATGGCCCGGGGACTGATCGCGCTCGGCGTCGGGAAGGGAACCCATATCGGGTTGCTGTATCCCGACGGCGTCGATTTCGTCGTCGGCGCGCTCGGGGCCGCGCGGATCGGCGCGGTGGTCGTTCCCTTCTCGACTGTCGGCACCACCACGGAACTGCGTGAGCGGTTGATCGACGCCGATATCCGAATACTGTTGGCCGCCCACACGTATCGCTCCCACGACTACGTGCGACAGCTGACCGAGGTGGTCAGCGAAACCGAATTCGGAACCGGTGATCGTCTGCTCTGTGCGGCGGTTCCGCAACTGCGCCATATCGCTGTCAGCTACCGCACCGGTACCCGCGACCGGGTCCGCGATATCGCCGCACTGCACCGCCTCGCGGATTCGGTGGACGACGCGCTGCTCACCGCCTCGGAAGACGATGTCGCCCAGGCGGATACGCTGGGCATCGTCTACACCTCCGGTCCGTCCGGGACCGCGAGGGGCGCGGTGCACACCCACGGCGCACTTCTGGACCATCAGGCGAATCTCAACGCGATTCGCGGCCTGACCGAGGCTGACATCGTCTCCTGCGCTTCACCGTTGTTCTCGATCGGCGGTTTCGCCTCCGGACTGCTCGCGACGCTGGTGGCGGGTGCGACCCTGCGCTGTTCGAACGCCGCCGATGTGAGGGCGGCAGTCGATCGGCTCGGCGCGACCGAGTCGGGCGGCGTGGTGTTCCTCGGCGGTGACGAGGCCGACCAGCCGGGGTCCTGCGGCAAACCCGCACCCGGCTTCGGTGTCCGCGTCGTCGACCCGGACACGGGCGACGAGGTGGCGGCGGGTGCGAGCGGCGAATTATGTCTTCGCGGCCCATACCTCATGCAGAGCTACCACAAGCGCGGCCGCGAGGAATGCTTCGACGCCGACGGCTGGTTCCACACAGGCGATCTGGTGCGGGTCGACGACGAGGGGTTCGTCCACGACCTCGGACAACGCGGATCGCCGACCGAGCCCCGACTCTCCCCCGTCGAAATCGAGCGGGCTCGCGCCGGGATCACCGATTCCGTGGCACCGGTGATCGGGGGGCCCGACAGGGGCCGGGAGGCGCACCGGCATGGTCGCCGGTCCGTAGCGGGTGAATCCGGCACAGACCTGTTCGACGCCGCGGCGGTCGTTGCGCGTACCGTCGACGAACTGGTGCGGTCGCGTGCCGTCGCGAACGCGGGGCAGCCCGCGGTGATCGACCCGACGGCACAGCTGACCTACGCCGAACTCGACACCACGACAGAGCAATTGGCGGCCGCGTTCATCGAGGCCGGGATCGCCGAGGGCACCAGGGTCGGCCTGGTCATGCCCAACGGCATCGCCTGGGTGCGGATCGCGATCGCCCTCACCAGGATCGGCGCTGTCCTCGTACCGCTCAGCACCCTGCTGAAGACCCCGGAGCTGATCGCCCAACTGCGGGTCGCCGCGGTGCAGATCCTCGTAGCGGCCGAGGAATTCCGTGGGCACCGCTATCCCGACCGATTGCGCTCCGCCCTGGCACTGCCCGACGACGACGCGACGATCCTGCACCCGGAACTGCCCGCGCTGCAACAGATCTGGACCGTCGAGCACACCGAAGAGCTGCCGGTCACGCCGGAGGCGGCGGCGGTCGCGCGGAGTTCGGCCGCGACCGTCACCGCGGCCGATCCGCTGACCATCATGTTCACCTCCGGCAGCCGTGGCCTGCCCAAGGGCGTGATCCACTCGCACGGCAACGCGTTCGGCGCGGTCCGGTCCGGGCTCGCGGGCCGCTGCATCGACGGCGACACCCGGTTGTACCTGCCGATGCCGTTCTTCTGGGTGGGCGGATTCGGCGGCGGCGTGCTCTCGGCGCTACTGGCGGGCGCGACCCTGGTCACCGAGGAGATTCCCCGACCGGAGACGACGTTGCGTCTGCTGGAACGCGAACGCGTCACCCTGTTCCGCGGCTGGCCCGACCAGGCCGAAGCACTTGCGCGCCGAGCGGATTCGATCGACGCCGATCTCTCGGCGCTGCGTCCGGGCAGCCTGGACGCGCTACTGCCCGCGAACCAGCGTGCCCGCCCCGGCACCAGGGCCAACCTGTTCGGCATGACGGAATCGTTCGGCCCGTACTGCGGCTACCCGGCCGACACCGATATGCCCGAATCCGCGTTCGGAAGCTGCGGTAGAGCCTTCGACGGGACGCAGGTGCGCATCGCCGACCCGGCGGACGGCGCCCCCGCCCCCACCGGGTCGATCGGCGAAATCCTGCTGCGCGGCCCGCATATGTTGCGCGGCATGTGCGGGCGGAGTCGTGAAGACCTGCTCACCGAGGACGGTTTCTATCGCACCGGCGATCTGGGCAGGGTCGACGAGGCCGGATTCCTCTTCTACCACGGACGTTCCGACGACATGTTCAAAGTCAGCGGTGCGACGGTCTACCCGAGCGAGGTGGAGAAGGCGCTGTGTGGCGTCGCCGGTGTCGAGAACGCGTTCGTCACCTCGGTCGACGAGGGACGCGGCGATCAGGTGGCCGCCGCGGTGGTCTGCGAGCGCGCCGCCACCGCCGCGCGGATACGCGCGGGCGCGCGAGATCTGCTCAGCGCGTTCAAGATTCCGACGATCTGGCTGCTGCTGGAATCCGACGAGAGCATCCCGCGCGGGTCGACGGGCAAAGTCGACATCAACGGCCTGCGCGATCTGCTGTCCCGCAAGGGATACGCGGCCGACGAACTACGGAGTGAGCCGACACCATGACATCGATACAGCAGATCAGCGGGCTGTTCGACCACATCGGGTACCGCAAGGAACGCAGCGCGGACGGATCCCTGGTCTGGGAACTCCCGGTAGCCCCGCACGTGGTCAATACGGCGGGCGGACTCCAGGGCGGCCTCATCGCGACCCTCGCCGATATCGCGGCGGGCACCCTCGCCCTGGAGACCCGCCCACCGAACGCGGGCGTGGTCACCTCGGACCTGAGCGTGCGCTATTTCCGCCCCATCACCAGCGGCGCGGCCCGCGCGGTCAGCAGGATCGTGCACGCGATCGCCGAGGCACCGCCGGAGCGCAGCCGCTCGGCGGCCCGCGCGGTGTCCGCTGTCGAGCACTTCGCGCGACCTCCTGCTCGCCCGGCCGACAGCCGGTCCCCGAGCCGCCATAGACTGGAAACCGCCCGAAATTCACTCACCCGCCGCATGCGCAACCGGGCCGCAAACGGCAACCGCAGGCTTCGCGCCTCGCATATCCGGGAGGCCACACGATGAAGCCAGCCCGCGGCTCCGACGCCGAGGATTCGCCGACGCGCACCGCGCTCCTCGACGCCGCCGAACTGATCATGCGAGAAGAGGGCTACGCCGCGGTCAGCACCCGACGGCTCGCGGCGCGGGCAGAGACGAATTCCGCCCTCTACCACTACTACTTCGGCAATATGGACAATCTGTTCATCGAACTCTTCCGTCGCGGGGCCGAACGCAGCTACCACCGCCAACTCGAAGCGCTGGCCTCACCCCAACCACTGTGGTCGCTGTGGGAAGCCATCCACGACCAATCCCACACCGCGATGACCATGGAATTCGTCGCCCTCGCCAACCACCGCAAAGCCATCCGCACCGAGATCGCCGACTCCTCGCGACGCTTCCGAACCCTCCAACTCGACGCCGTGACCAAGATTCTCGCCGACTACGGCAAACCCGCCGAAACCTACACCCCCGGCGCGCTGGTCCTGCTGATGTCCAGCGTCTCGCGCTTCCTTCGCATGGAAGAAGCCTTCGCCGTCGACACCGCCCACGACGAGGCGATCGAACTGATCGAATCCTTCCTCCGCAACGTCGAAGGCGAACGCCGACACCCCGTAGGCGAACGCTGACCACAGCGGCCGCAGGCGAACGCGATTCGACTTCTATCGCCTGTTCGTTCGCGCCGACTCGATGTGCGCGGCGAGTTCGACCAGATCCTCGGCCGCGCCACTGGGAGGGGTTCTGCGATGCCAGATGGCGCGGAACTTCCTGGTCAGCGCGATCGAATCGGCGAGAGGGACCTCGCGCAGCGTGCCCGCGCGCAACTCGTGCGCCACGATCACGCGGCTGACAACCGCGGGCGCGACACCGCCGCGCGCGGTGGCGAGAATGGCCGCGGCCGAGCCGAATTCGGCCGCGGGCCGGGCCGGGGCGCCGTGGATCTCCAGCGCCTCCCACACCGTATCGCGGGTTCCGGACCCCTTCTCCCGCCACAGCAGCGGGGTGGCCGCGAGTTCGCGCGAGGCCACCGCGCGACGGCGGGACGCCCACGGGTGCGTCGGCGCGACGACCACGACGAGTTCGTCGGCGACCAGGACGCGACTGCCCAAACCTTCCGGTGCGCGAGGTCCTTCGATGAACCCGATTTCGGCCTCGCGGTCACGCACGACCGCGGTCACCTGTCGGGAGTTGGCGACATCGAGTTCCACCGCCAGGTCGGGACGGAGTTTGCGCAATGCCGTCAGCCATTGCGGAATACGATGGTCGGCAATGGTTTTCGACGCCATGACGCGCAGGCTCTGCCCGGCCCCGACAAACCCGACGACCTGCGACATCCGCGCACTCCTTCTTCGCGATCGGCCCGGGTCCACCGCCGCGTCGAGACGGGGGGAAGCCGCGAACAGATAACCATCCAGTAATGGCAACTGTAACAGCGGACACAAGATCGGGACAGTGATACGGGGAGTCTCCCTCGCCCACCCGCGAACTGGTACGACTAGGTTGGAATACGGCCTCGCGGCGCACCTTGCCTCGAGGTCGTCAACACCATAAAGTTACATCCCGGAAGGTTACCGTTGTGCTTACCATATATCATACGATAGGCACTGCCCCTGTTCCGCGCATCGCTTCGGGACAGACCGCCTTCCGGTCAACGCGCCGGACATCCCAGCGATATCCGACGCTCGACACACACGAGGAGCACATGTGACCGGCCGACTCACGGACAGGGTGGCGTTCATCACGGGGGCGGCACGAGGTCAGGGCCGCGCGCACGCGGTGCGCATGGCGACCGACGGCGCCGACATCATCGCCGTCGATATCGCGGGCCCGCTCCCCGAAGCGGTGCCCTACGATTCGGCCACGCCCGACGATCTCGCCGAAACCGCGCGCCTGGTCGAGGCGACCGGCCGACGCATCGTCACCTCCACGGTCGACACCAGGGATCTGGACGGCCTACGCGAAGTCGTGGACGAGGGCGTCGCGACCCTGGGACGGCTCGACGTCATCGTGGCCAACGCCGGAATCTGCATTCCGGAGCCGTGGAACGTCATCACGCCCGAATCCTTCCGCGACGTGATGGATGTCAATGTCACCGGCACCTGGAACACCGTCATCGCGGGCGCGCAGCACATCATCGACGGCGGGCGCGGCGGCTCCATCATCCTGATCAGCTCTGCCGCCGGAGTGAAGATGCAGCCCTTCATGGTGCACTACACGGCCAGCAAGCACGCGGTCACCGGAATGGCGCGCGGCTTGGCCGCCGAACTCGGCAAACACGATATCCGCGTCAACAGCGTGCATCCCGGCGCGGTCAATACCCCGATGGGCAGCGGTGACATGGTGGCCGCACTCGGCCGCGCACTGGAAACCAATCCGCAGCTGGCGAATATGACCACGCCGTTCCTGCCCGCCTGGATCGCCGAGGCGGAGGATATCGCCGACACCGTCGCCTGGCTCGCGAGCGACGAATCGCGCTACATCACGGCCACCCAGATCTCGGTGGACCTGGGTTCGACCCAATACTGATCTCCGGCCGCGCGGACGCGGTCGGCGGTCCTCGGTCCCGACCGCGTCCGCTCGCGGCCGACAGCGCGCACTCGGCGTCGAGTGGGCGGCAACGCGGAAAGGATATTCGCTCATGTCACTTCTCGAGGGCCGGGTCGCGGTCGTCACCGGCGGCACCCAGGGCATCGGACTCGCCATCGCCGAGGCGTTCGTGCGTGAGGGCGCGCGCGTCGTGGTCGGCGACCTGGATCCCGGTACCGCGCGCGAGACCCTCGGATCCGAGGTGGCACGTGCGGTGCGGTGCGATGTCACCAGCGCGGCGGATGTCTCCGCACTGCTCGACACCGCGCTCACCGAATTCGGTTCCGTCGACGTCATGGTCAACAACGCGGGAATCACCCGCGACGCCACCATGCGCAAGATGAGCGAAGAGGATTTCGACCAGGTGATCTCGGTCCACCTGAAGGGAACCTGGCACGGCACCCGGCTGGCCTCGGCGATCATGCGCGAACAGCAGCGCGGCAGCATCGTCGACATCTCCTCGCTCTCGGGCAAGGTCGGCATGGCGGGCCAGACCAACTATTCGGCCGCCAAGGCGGGCATCATCGGGCTGACCAAGGCCGCCGCCAAGGAGACAGCCCGATACGGCGTGCGGGTCAACGCGATCCAGCCCGGTCTGATCCGCTCCCCCATGACCACCGCGATGCCCCAGCACGTCTGGGATCAGAAGATGGCCGAGATCCCGATGACGCGCGCGGGCGAACCCGAGGAGGTCGCCAACGTCGCGCTGTTCCTGGCCTCGGACCTGTCCTCCTATATGACCGGCACCATGCTGGAAGTGACCGGCGGGCGGTTCATGTGAGCGCGTGGGAACCGCACACCGTCGTCACCGAGGAATACGTCGATCCGACCCCGGTGGCCGCGCTGGGCGCGGTACTCGATTCGGGAGCGCCGCTGCTCGCCGCCGGTGATCCGCTGCCGCCGCTGTGGCACTGGGCCGCGCTCGCGCGTTGGCCGATGTCCTCGGCGATCGGGCCGGACGGACATCCCGTGCGCGGCAGTTTCCTTCCGCCGGTGGAATTGCCGCGCCGCATGTTCGCCGGTGGCGACGTGCGCATCGACGGCACCGTGACGATCGGTTCGACGGTGCGGCGCGAGGCGCGCGTGGTCTCGGTGACGCCGAAGACCGGACGCAGCGGTTCACTCGTCGTCGTCGACGTCGAGATCCGGCTGTACGCCCTGAACAACACTGCCAACGCTGCCGACACCGCCGCCGTGGTGGAACGCCAGAACCTGATCTACCGCGAGGCCGGACCGGGCCGGACCGCTCCGGAATTCCCGCCCCCGATCGAACCGGTCGGCGCGCCGCTGCGGCGGCTGCGGGAATGGGAGTGGGAGTTGCGCACCGATCCCACGGTGTTGATGCGTTTCAGCGCCGCGACCGCGAATCCGCATCGCATCCATTACGACTGGCCCTACGCGACCGGGGTCGAGGGCTATCCGGGACTGGTGGTGCACGGTCCGCTGATGACCCTGGCGCTGGCCGAGACCCTCCGCGGGGAGCGTCCCGACGCGACGCCCGTCCGTCTGCGGCACCGCAACCTCGCCCCGCTGTTCTGCCCCGAGCCCGCCCGGATCCGCCGCGGCGACACTGCCGACGCCGATCTCTCGGTGGCCGTCGTGAGCGGGGACGCCGACAAGCCCGTTGAACACACGGTTCTGACCGCCGATTTTCCTGGAGACCGAATCCATGCGTGAAGTAGTGATCTGCGAACCCGTCCGCACCCCGATCGGACGGTACGGCGGACTGTTCCGATCTCTGTCCGCCGTCGATCTCGGGGTCACCGCCCTGCGAGGTCTGCTGGCGCGCACCGGAATCAGCCCCGACGTCATCGAGGACGTCGTCCTCGGGCATTGCTATCCCAACAGCGAGGCGCCTGCCATCGGCCGGGTGATCGCGCTCGACGCGGGCCTGCCGGTGACCGTCGGCGGTATGCAGGTCGACCGGCGCTGCGGTTCGGGATTGCAGGCGGTCATCCAGGCCGTCATGCAGGTATCCAGCGGCGCGAACGACGTGGTGGTCGCCGGTGGCGCGGAGAGTATGAGCAACGTTCCCTTCTATTCGCTGGATATGCGGTGGGGCGGCGCACGCGGCGGTGTGCGGGTGCACGACGGTCTGTCCAGGGGCCGCGAAACGGCGGGCGGGCGGCACTATCCGGTCCCGGGCGGAATGCTCGAGACCGCCGAGAACCTGCGGCGCGCGTACTCGATTCCGCGCGAGGAACAGGACCGGCTCGCGGTGACCTCGCATCGACGCGCCGTGGCCGCCGCGCAGAGCGGTGCGAGCGCCGAACAGATCATCCCGGTGACGGTGTCGTCGCGCACGGGCGAGACGATCGTCGACACCGACGAACATCCCCGCGCCGACACCACACTCGAATCCCTGGCGGCGTTGAAAGCCGTTCGGGCGAAGATCGATCCGGAGTCGACCGTGACCGCGGGCAATTCCAGCGGACAGAACGACGCCGCCGCGATGTGCCTGGTGACCACGCGGGAGAAGGCCGACGAACTCGGACTCACGCCGCTGGTCGCGTTGAAGGCGTGGGCGGTGGCCGGTGTTCCGCCCGACAGCATGGGGATCGGTCCGGTGCCCGCCACCGACGCCGCCTTGCGGCGCGCCGGGCTCACCCTGGCCGATATCGACCTGATCGAATTGAACGAGGCGTTCGCCGCGCAGGCGCTGGCCGTCATGCGGGAGTGGAAATTCGGCGAGGCCGATCTGGAGCGCACCAATGTGCACGGCTCCGGCATCGCCCTCGGCCACCCGGTCGGCGCGACCGGCGGACGAATGCTGGCCACCCTCGCCAGGGAGATGCACCGACGCGAGAGCCGCTACGGGCTGGAGACGATGTGCATCGGCGGCGGCCAGGGTCTCGCCGCGATCTTCGAGAGGGTGGTGTGAGCATGCGCCCGGACCAGCACGGTGGTGAACCTGTGACCGGCGGCGCGGCGCAACCGCTGGCCGGTCTGCGTATCGTCGAGATCTCCAGTTTCGTCGCCGCGCCCCTGGCCGGAATGACGTTGGCGCAGTTGGGCGCCGAGGTGATCCGGATCGATCCGATCGGCGGAGCGGCCGACTGTCATCGGTGGCCGCTCACCGAGACCGGCGCGAGCATCTACTGGACCGGGCTGAACAAGGGCAAGCGCTCGCTGGTCGCCGATCTGCGCGCACCCGCCGGGCAGGAACTGGTCGCGCGGGTGATCACCGAGAGCGGGCCGAGCGGAGGAATTCTGCTCACCAACGCGGCGGGCCGTGCCTGGCACGGATACGACGCGCTGGCGAAACGCCGTCCGGATCTGATCCACCTGGAGATCCCCGGCCGGGCCGACGGGTCGACGGCGGTCGACTACACGGTCAACGCGGCCATCGGCTTTCCGCTCGTCACCGGACCACCCGAACACGACGGCCCGATCAATCACGTCGTCCCGGTGTGGGATGTGGCGTGCGGCCTGTACGCCGCGCTGGCGATCACGGCGGCGGTGCGCCACCGTGAGGCGACCGGCGAGGGCAGTCGTATCGTGCTGCCGCTCGAGGACGTCGCGCTCGCGACCGCGGGCAATCTCGGATTCCTCACCGAGGCCGCGATCAACGGGACCGACCGACCGCGTATCGGCAACGCCATCTACGGGCAGTACGGGCAGCATTTCACCAGCGCCGACGGTATCGCGTTCATGGTCGTCACGTTGACGGGCAGGCATTTCCGGGATCTGACCGAGGTCACCGGCACCGCGAGCGTGGTCGCGGCGCTGGCCGCCGCACTCGACGCGGATTTCTCCGACGAGGGCACCCGCTACCGGCATCGCGACGTCCTCACGGGTCTGTTCACCACCTGGTTCCGTGAGCATTCCGCCGACGACATCACCGAGGCGCTCGGCGCGACATCGATCCTGTGGGATCGCTATCGCAGCTTCCGCGAGGTCGCCGCCGACGCCAGGGTCACCGCCAATCCGATGTTCAGCGTGCTGAACCAGCCCGAACTCGGTGACTACCTCGCACCCGGCTCGCCGATCTCGGTGAACGGCAACCATATTCCCGCCCGTCAGGCGCCGAGGCTGGGCGAGCACACCGAAGCCGTCCTGCGCGACGACCTCACCCTGGCCGAGGACGCCATCGCCGAACTGCGCGGCCTCGGCACCGTGGCCACCGACTCTCCGGAACGGATCTCCTCGTGAAACTCGCACAAACACTGGGTCTGACCGAGGTCCAGACCGAAATCCTCTCCACGGTACGCACTTTCGTGGACAAAGAGATCATCCCCAACGCCCAGGAACTCGAGCACGCCGACACCTACCCGCAGGCGATCGTCGACCGGATGGCGCAGATGGGTCTGTTCGGGCTCATGATCTCCGAGGAATACGGCGGACTCGGCGAATCACTGCTCACCTACGCGCTGTGCGTCGAGGAACTCGCGCGCGGCTGGATGAGCGTCTCCGGGGTGATCAACACCCATTTCATCCTCGCGTATCTGCTCGCCCAGCACGGCACCCCCGAACAGAAGCGGCATTTCCTGCCCCGCATGGCCACCGGCGAGGTGCGCGGCGCGTTCTCCATGTCGGAGCCCGAACTCGGCTCCGACGTGGCGGCCATCCGCACCAAGGCGGTCCGCGACGAGTCGGGCGACTACACCCTCGACGGACGAAAGATGTGGATCACCAACGGTTCCACCTCGACGGTCGTCGCCGTGCTCGTGCGCACCGAGGAGGGCCACGAGCGCGCACACGATAACCTCACCACGTTCCTGCTCGAGAAGCCCACCGGCTACGGCGAGGTCTCGCCGGGACTCACCATCCCCGGCAAGATCCACAAGATGGGTTACAAGGGCGTCGACACCACCGAGATGCTGTTCGACGGCTACCGCACCGGCGCGGACACCATCCTCGGCGGCGCACCCGGCAACGGTTTCAAACAGATGATGGACGGCATCGAGGTCGGCCGGGTCAACGTGGCCGCGCGCGCGTGCGGAATAGCGTTGCGCGCCTTCGAACTCGGCGCCCGCTACGCCCAGCAGCGTTCGACCTTCGGCAAACCCATCGTCGAACACCAGGCCATCGGCTTCTCCCTGGCCGAGATGGCGACGAAAGTCGAAGCGGCGCATCTCATGATGGTCAACGCCGCGCGGCTCAAGGATTCCGGTCAGCGCAACGACGTCGCCGCGGGTATGGCGAAATATCTGGCGAGCGAGTTCTGCAACGAGGTCACCCAGGCCAGCTTCCGGATCCACGGCGGTTACGGGTATTCCACCGAATACGAGATCGAACGCCTCATGCGCGAGGCGCCCTTCATGCTGATCGGCGAAGGGACCAGCGAGATCCAGAAGCGCATCATCAGCAAGGGCGTGCTGCGCGACTACCGGCTCTGATCCGGGGAGGGAGCGGGACGGGGAACGCGCGCCGCGCCGCGGTTGCTATCGTCCGGGATACCCATGGCACCCGCCGGGTCCGCCGTCGGCGCGGGCCGGGCTCCCGGAAAGCGCAGGACACAGATGACACCCACCGACTCGCCGTTGCTCCTCCTGCACGGCGTCATGATGTCGGAGACGGTGTGGGCCCGCGTGATTCCCCGGCTCGGCGATGGCCGCGAGGTGATCCCCCTGACCGCGATGGGGCACCGGGGTGGTCCGGCCGCGCTCGATCGTCCCGTGCTCGTCGAACATCTCGTCGACGACGTGGAACGGCGGCTCGACGCGCTCGGGCTGGCGCGGGTGCATATCGCGGGCAATTCCCTGGGCGGCTGGATGGCAATCGAACTGGCGCGGCGCGGGCGTGCCGCGAGCGTCTGCGCGATCTCGCCCGCCGGATTCTGGGACGCGGGCGCGGCGAGCAACAGCGACGCGACGGCCACGCTGCGCCGCGAGGTCATCCTCGCGCGCGTCGGCGGAGTACTGGCCGCACCCGCCATGCGGGTGCGGCCGCTGCGCCGCGTGCTGTTGCGCAATATCGCCGAACACGGCGATCGGATCGGCGCGGCCGAGGCCGCGAAGATCGCGGGCGATGTCAGCGCGTGCACCGTGTCCGCCGATCTGCTGTCGACACCGGAACAGGTCGCCCCGATGCGCACGCTCCCCTGTCCGATCACTCTCGCCTGGGCCGGAAGCGACCGGGTCTTTCCGCCGTCGGTCAACGGCGTGATCGCGCGGCTGCGACTGCCCGACGCCCGATTCCTGCTACTCGACGGTGTCGGACATGTGCCGATGATCGATGATCCGGCGCTCGTCGCCGTGACGATCCTCGATGTGGTCGAGTCGGCCTGATTCCGAACGGCATCCCGTGTCGAGTGACCGGTAGCCATCCGGTGGCCCAACGCGATTCGGCCACGAGAGAAAGTTCCGGCCGAAACTTGTCGCGGACGACGCCGGAATGGTCTGCTTGACCCGCGACCGGTGTGAAAAGCCTCGAAAGCTTCCGCCCATCAGGAGTTTTCACGAGCCGGGAGCACCATGTACCACCACTGCGAGCAAAGGCGCTTTTCGCATGGACCACCCTGCTTCGGGAGACGAGTCCTCCCGGTGCGATTACTACCGGCGTATCTGTGATCTCCCCGCCGCATTCGATCCGTCCCGTCCCGACCGGATCGTCATGCCAACCACCACGGTGTGGGGTCTGATCATGCCCACCGCACTCGGGCAAGCGGTACAGGCCGAGATGAGGAAACGACAGGCCGAACTCGGGCCGATACTGTCGCACCCTCGTTCCCACCGCTGGACGTTCCTGATCCAGCCGGATCTACCGGAGGACGACCGATCCTTCGCCGAGATGTTCCGTTCGAATGTCTCGGTCGTGCGGACCGGCGGCACGATCGCACTACCAGGCCCTTCCGAGCGAGGCTCCGAATTCCGGGTGTGGGTGGAACCGCCGCGATCGGCGTTCCGGCCGTCGGGGCGCGCGGTACTGGACGCGGTGCGCGCGTGTGGGCCGAATCGGGAGCGCCGGACCGGGGCCTCGGCCTGATCCCGGTCGCCCGAGTGCTCGCCGGCCGGAATGTCCCGGGCGGCGAGCCACCGGCCCGCGATTGCCCCCGCTACCGCGCGGCAAAACTACGTTTCGGCCTTTGCCGTTGCAGGACAACTCTTTTCGACGCTCACACTGCTACCTTGACACCTGTGAAGCGCCTACCTACCGATACCGGAGCACGCGGCGAGGATATCCGGACCACCGAGCACGACGGGATCACGGCGACGTGGTTCGCCCGCGACGGTGTCATCCGTGTCGTCGGCGTCCGCGATACCGACGACGCCGAAACGCTTTTCGACGGTGCGCCATCGCTGGGGGAATGCTTCGACCGGATGCCGCGCAAGCTGTGGGATCGGGTGCGGTTCCAGCACCGGGACGAGCGCGTGTCCGAAGGCGCGCGGTCACCGAACTAGCGACTTCTGAACATCCAGTACACCAATATATTTCGTGCCTTTGTCAGACGAGGGTGACCCGGCTCGCCAGCCACCGGCCGTCGACCAGTTCCATCGTCATCGCCACCCGGGTGCGGTCCACCTGCGGGGTAGTCGAGGCGGTGTTGGTGACCGTCTGGTCGATGAACAACAGCACCTCGACCTTCGTCGTCGACGCCGATTTCACCGCCGCGTCGAGTACGGTGCCGGTGCCGGTCGCCTTGTTGTCCAGCAGCAGTTGACGCAACTGCCCGCTCGACCGGGTGTACATATCCTTGAACTCACCGGTCGAGCCGTCCAGGACCGCCGTGAAATCCCGGTCGAGATTGCCCGAATCGACGCTGGTCAACGTCACCCCGTAGGCCCGCGCGGCGGCCAGACCCGCGGCGGCCGCGTCGTCTTCGTCGCTCTGCGCCTTCGCGTTCCACCCGAAGATCGCCGCGAGCACCACCGCGACCACGGCGACCAGGATCAGCAACGGCAGCCGGATCTTGCGCCACAGCAGCAGCGCGATCATCTTACGAATCTGCTATGTGGACGGCATGACGAATTCCGGCTGCGTGGAGGTGGTTTCGGCCGTGCCCGCGTCGGCGGCTGCGGCGGGGTCGCCCGCAGGTTCGGCGGACTCCGATTCGGAGGTCTTCTTCGCGACCGATACCGAGTTCCGCGGTCTCCACCGTCGCGTCCCCGTCGGTCCCCTTGTCATCGAGGGCCGTTCCGGTGGGTTCGTTCATGACTTTCTCTCCTAGCGTCGAACGGATTGCGCGGTCGTGCGGGGCGTGTGGCGTATCTATCGGGTCGGTGGCAGCGGGAGGGGGATGGACAACGGGCCGAGCGGGGTGGGCGAGGCGGTCCGGTCGGCGGGTTCGCCCGGCGGTGGTCCGTTCGGAATCTGCTCGCCCGGCGGTCGCGGCGCGTTGCGCGCGCCACGCACGGGGATGGACGGGTCGTCGTCCGGGCAGAACGGGTACAGGTACGGCTCCGGATAGTCGGCGATCGCGGGCGCCCGATTCGGCAGTTCGTACTGGCAGGTGGCCCGCGGATACAGATTGACCAGTCCCCACAGGCCGCCGTCGTGCATCACCGTGACCAGCGCGTCCAAGGTGGACCCGCCGCGTATGGTCGGGAAGAAGAATTCCCGCAACGCCGGAACGCGCGAATTCGTCAGCCGTGCGACCGTGGACAGATTCGTCAGCAATCCGACGACCTCGGCGGAATTGTCCGACAGCACCGCGTCCAGCGCGGCGAGGGTGCCGGGCGCGGCGCCGAGCAGATCCACGAACCCGCCTGTCTTCGCCTCGGCGCCGCGCATGAATTCGGCGGCATCACGGGAGAACGCCGTCAGGCCCGCCGAACCGTCGCCCAGGGTGGCCAGCACCGTCTTGCTGTCGCGCAGCGGGGCGACCGTCCGCGGGAGCACCGAGTCCACTGTCGACACCAGGAAGATGCCGCCGTCGATGATGTCGGTGAGTTTGCGCGGACCATCCGGGCCGACGCCGAGTTGATCCACCACCGCCGCCAGTTGCGCCGGATCGACCTGTGCCAGTGTGGAATCCAGTTTGCCGAGCATCTGCCACAGCGGCACCGGCGCCGATGTCCGGTCGACGGCGATCTCCGCGCCGTCCACCAGGAACGGACCGTCGTCGCGGGCGGGACGGAAATCGAGGTACTGCTCCCCCGCCGGCGACAGACTCGTGACGTCGACGGTGCCGTCGACGGGCACCCGCACCTCGGCGTCGATGGTCGCGACGGCGACCACACCCGTCGGCGTGAAATCGACCGATCTCACCTCACCGATCGGCACACCGCGCAATGTCACGTCCTGACCGGCGAGCAGTCCGCCGGACTGCTCCAGTTGCACGCGCACGGTGTAGGTGGCGGCCGTCGGACCGACGCCGAGTGCCCCGAACACGAGATACGTCGCGCCGAGGACCGCCGTGACTCCCAGCGCCACCGCCGACAGCGCCAGCCTGTAGGGCCGTCCGCCCCGGACCGCGCCGACCACGATCCGGGCGGGAGCGTCGGCCACCGTCGCGGCGAATCCGCCGAATCCGCCGAATCCGCCGCTCACCGGCCCGCTCCGAATACGCGATCACGCAGTTTCAGCAGGGTGTAGGTCAGCGTGCCGACCAGCGCCTGCCAATCGCTCGCGTCCGGAAGGCGATTGCCCGGATCCGCGGAGTGGTCGATATCGGGCAGCGCGCCCACCGCGAAGTCGGCGAGGTCGACATTGCCGTGCGCCGAGGTGCCACTGGTCAGTTTCAGGATGGTGGGCAGCATCGCGTTCATCGCGGCGAGGCTGGCGTCGGGACTGGTCGCGGCGTTGTTCAACTGCGCGGCAAGTTCGTCGAGATTCGCGATCAGGCCGCCGATCTCACCGCCCTGCACGGACCATCGGGCGGGACGACGTGGCCCGGGCACGGCGAACAGGTGGCGGCGGAGCGGCACGCTCGCCGACGCCGCGGCGGACTCTCGGCCGCAATCCCCGCGAACCGCCGATTCGCCCCGAATCATCCCGCTCGGCAGTATGATTCGTAGACACCGCGCTGTATTCAGGAGGTCGCCGTGGCCACGTCGAAGAAGCGGGATCGCACCGCGCCCATCGCCGGACTCGGCCCGCACACCGTCGAAACCCTGATCGATGCGGGCGAGACGCTGGCCCGCAAGGTGCGCCACGAGACCCTGCACAGCCCGCGCCCGGTGTTCCTCTATTACATCGCCCAGACCTTCGACACCCTGACCGCGAAACTGTCGGCAGCCAAACGTCCGCGACCCGCGACCCCCGCCCAACAGTTGTGCCTGCACCTGATGATCGCGGTACTCGAGGAGCGGGAGCCGGACGATTCCGTTCTCGCACAGGTCCGCTCGACGCTGATGCCGGAAGGCACCCACGAATCACTCGCCGCGATCGGCCGAATCCCGCTGCGCCCGGACCGTTCCTTCGATTTCGTCGCCCTCGGCGACACCCTGTACGGCCACGGCATGGGCGCGTTCTTCGCCCCGTTCGAATCCGACGACCTGGTCGCCTAGGAAGTTTCGACACCTCGGTGGCCCGAGGTGGAACGGGTCTGCGGTATCGAACAGGTATGCGCGACAACCGTGATGATCCCGGCGACCCCGACACCGGGGGACACTGGCGCTACCTGTGGTGGCTGGTGACCTGCCAATGGCGACGTGTCCTGGTGGGCGCGGTGCTGGCCTGTGCGTACATGGTGCTGCTGACGGTGCCGCCGCAACTGCTCGCGCGCGCGATCGACGGTGTGCGAGACCGCGACAGCGCCGCCGTCATCGGGTTCGCCGGAGCTCTGCTCGGTACGGGTGCGCTGCTGGCTGTCGTATCGGTACTCCAGTACCGGGCGATGACACTCGCGTGCGCCGACGCCTACCGGCGGACCGTCCGGGTGCTGACCCGCGCGGTGACCCGGCTCGGTCCCACGCTGCACCGCAGGATCGGCGCGGGCGAGATCGTCGTGATCGGCAGCACCGACGTCGAACAGATCACCCGCACGATCATGATCGTCGGCCCCGGCGCGGCCGGAATCCTCGGCTACTGCGCGGTCGCGGTCGCGCTCCTGTGCATCTCCCCCGCCTTGGCCGCCGTCGTGCTGCTGGGCGTGCCGGTGCTGATGGTCGTGATGAAACCGCTGCTCGGACGCCTGCGACGGACCGAAGACAGCTACCGCGCGCAGCAGGGCGAGTTGACCGCCATGGTCGGCGATATCGTCACGGGTCTGCGTGTGCTGTGCGGTATCGGCGGCAAGGAGGTGTTCGCCGACCGGTATCGAACGCGGTCGGCGACGTTGCGCGAGGAGGGATATCGAGTCGCCGCGGTGACGAGTTGGATCGGAGCGGTCGCGCTCGCGCTGCCGACGGTCTTCGTGGCGGTGGTGATCTGGTCTGCCGCGCGCATGGCGGCCTCCGGGCAGATCGGGCTCGGCGAGATGGTCGCGGTGTACGGATATGTGGCGACACTGTCGGTACCGGTATCCGCGATCCTGCACGGCATCGATGACATCGGTCGCTATCCCGTGTCCGCGCGCAGGCTGCTCGCGGTCCTCACCCTCCGGGACGATATCGCCGACACCGGCACCCGGCACTGGCCCGAGGAATCCTGGGAGCTGTACGACCCGGTCGCGGACCTGCGCCTGCCCGCGTCCGGGATGGTCGCCGTCGTCACCGCGAACCGGGCCGACGTCATCGCCGTGTTCGAGCGATTCGCGCGATTCACCGATTCGGCGGCCCGCTACGGCCCGAATCCCCTCCGGGAAATCCGGCTGGAGGAGGTGCGGCGGCATATCGTGCTCGTCGACAACGACGCGTACCTGTTCGTCGGTCCCCTGCGCGAGATCATCGCCGGAGCCACCGAACCCGACGATGCGCGCGTCCTCGGCGCGCTGCGGGTCGCCGCCGCCGAGGATGTGGCGGCCGGACTGCCCGACGGGCTGAGCACGGTGTTACCGGACCGGGCGACCACCCTCTCCGGCGGCCAACGGCAACGGTTGCGACTGGCGCGCGCGATCTGCGCGGAGCCCGACGTCTTGCTGCTGGTCGACCCGACCTCGGCCGTCGACGCGCACACCGAAGCGCTTGTCGCGGCGCGTATCCACGCCGCGCGGAGCCGACGGACGACGGTGATCGCGACGACCTCGCCGACCGTGCTCGAACGGTGCGACATGGTCGTCCACCTTCGCGACGACGCGCCCGCCGTCGTCGGAACACATCGGGAGCTGATCCGCGACCGGCCGGACTATCGCGCGCTGGTGCTGCGCGAGACCGCCCGGGACGCGATCGAACGCGAGGCGGCGCGATGATCGCCCGCCTGCCGGTCGGTGACCGTCGCGCGGTGCGGGCGGCTGTCCGGCAACTGGTCGAGCGCGAACCGGCAACCGCCGCGCGCGTCGTATTGCTCTACGGCGCGGCGGCTTTCGCCGGACTCGGCCCGCCGTGGCTGCTCGGAACGGTCGTCGACAGCATTCGATCAGGGCACGCCGAGTCGGTGAATCGGCTCCTGCCTGCGGTACTCGCCTGCGCGCTGGCGCAGATGCTGTTCACCCGGTACGCGATCGACGCGGGCAGACGATTCGGCGAGCGTTCGTTGACCTACCTGCGGGAGGACCTGCTCGACAGGGTGCTCGCGCTGCCGACCGCGATCGTCGAGCAGGCGGGCGGCGGCGATCTCATGACCCGTGGCACCACCGACGTGGCAACGGTCGGTGTGGCGGTGCGGGAGGCACTTCCGGAGATGCTGATCGCGGGTATTCGAGTCGTGCTCCCGCTCGCGGTGATCTTCGTGCTGGACTGGCGCCTCGGGGCGGGGGCACTGGCGGGCGTTCCCCTGCTGTTGTTCGTCTGCCGGTGGTATCTGCGTACCGCCCGAACCGCCTATCTGACCGAAGCCGCGGCCGGGACCGAGATCTCCGACACCCTGATGGCCACCACGAGCGGCGCGCGGACGGTCGCCGCCCTGGGAATGGGGGTGCGGCGTATCGGCGCGGGCGACGAGACGACCTCGGTCCACCTGGCGGCGCAGATCACCACCCTGCGGCTACGGACACTGCTGTATTCGTCGAAGGACGTCGCCGGGGTCCTGCCGGTGACGGTGGTCCTGATCATCGGCGGTCTTCTGCACGACGGACATTCGGTGCCGCTCGGTACGGTGGTCGCGGCGGCACTGTACGTTCAGCAGCTCGGCTCCCCGCTGGACACTCTCGTCGGTCGCGCCGAACAACTTCAGCGCGCGGGCGCGGCGATGGCCCGCCTGGTCGGCGTGCCTGCCGCGCCCGCCGCGAAGACCTCCGAGGGCCCGATCCCCGCCGACGATCGCGTGCGACTGTCCTCGGTGCGTTTCGCCTACCGCTCGGGACGCGATGTCCTGCGCGATATCGACCTCGACGTCGGACCGGGCGAACGGATCGCGGTGGTCGGACCGTCAGGATCGGGCAAGACCACGCTGGCGCGATTGCTGGCGGGCATCGACCGCCCGTCGTCGGGTGCGGTGACCGTGGGCGGGGTGTCGGTGTCGGATCTGGCGCCGGAAACACTGCGTCGCCGAATCGTGCTTGTCACCCAGGAACATCACGTCTTCCTCGGCACCGTGCGGGAGAACCTCGTCATCGCCGCTCCGACCGCCGACGACGACGCGTTGAGAGACGCGCTGCGCACCGTCGGCGCCGACTGGGTCGACACCCTGTCCGACGGGATGGGCACAGTGCTCGGCCCCGGTGCCACCGTCCTCGACGCGGCACGCGAACAGCAACTGGCACTGGCGCGAATCGTGCTCGCCGACCCCCGGGTGATCCTGCTGGACGAAGCGACATCGCTGCTGGATCCGGCGACCGCGCGCGACGCCGAGCGATCACTGTCGGCGGTGCTGGAGGGCAGAACCGTCATCGCGTTCGCGCACCGACTGCATACCGCCCGTGACGCCGATCGCGTGATCGTCCTGGAGGACGGACGTATCACCGAACAGGGCACCCACGACGAATTACGCTCGGCGGGCGGTGTTTACGCAGATCTCTGGCACGCGCAAGTCGGCACGTGAACCCACCGGGAACTTCGTCACCGGACCCGTGTCCTTTCGACGCCGGTGCCGCGCCGTTACCCGCGCTCCCCCGCCCCTTCGGCAACCTCGTTCGATGCTCGCCGCGACGCCGGATTCGCCAGACCCGCGAAAAGTAGGTCGAGCAGCCCCTCGGCGCTGCGGTATCCGGTCGGCGGGCGACCCGCCAGCGCGCGATAGAGCAGCGTGCCGATCACCGCGTCGGCCGCGGCGTCCAGATCGGCGTCGGCGCGGATCTGGCCCGTCTCCACGCCCGCGGCCATCCGCCGGATCAGGTGATCGCGGCTCGGACCGGTCAGTTCGCCGTAGAGTCGCTCCGCGTCGGCGGCGCTGTCGGCGGCGGCAGCGGCGAGCCCGCGAACCATCGCGACGGAGGCGGCGTCGTCCATCCGCCGGAATTGCCGATCCAGCCAGGCGCGCAGATCGGCTTCGACATCGCCCGTATCGGGGGGTACGCCTCCGCTGGTGTCGAGGTAGCCGGACAGGACCGCTTCGGTGACGACCGCCGCCTTGGAAGGCCACCAGCGGTACACCGTCTGCTTGCCGACGCCCGCGCCCGCCGCGATCGCCTCCATCGTCATCTGTTCGTAGCCGACGGATCCCAGCAGGTCACGGGCGGTTTCCAGAATCGCGCCGTGGGCGCGCGCGCTTCGCGGCCGACCTCGCTGCGTACCCGACATGTCTCGAAACCTTAGGGGACGCGCATACTGTCATTACGATACGATCCGTCTCGTAATACTGGATAGGAGTCCCCGTGGACAGAGATGTAGCGGTTGTCATCGGCATCGGCGGCATGGGCCGAGCCATCGCCGGTCGCATCGGCAGCGGGCGTTCGATACTGCTCGCCGATTTCGACGAAGCCGCGCTGACGGCCGTCGCCGGACAACTCCGCGATGCCGGACATCTGGTCACCGCGCGCGTGGTCGATGTGGCCGATCAGGATTCGGTGCGATCCCTCGCCGATGCCGCCGCCGCGCTCGGCCCGGTCACCCACCTCGCCCACACGGCGGGACTCTCGCCGACGCAGGCCACGGCCGAGCGGATCCTGCGGGTGGATCTCGCCGGCGTCGCCTACGTACTCGACGAATTCGCCCGGGTGATCGCTCCCGGCGGGGCCGGGGTGGTCGTCGCGAGCATGGCGGCGCACATGGCGGGCGCGCATTTCGCCGAGCACGACCGCGCGCTGGCGACCACTCCGTCCGCGCGACTGCTGGCGCTACCCTTCCTGTCCTCCGATGAGCTGAGCCATCCGACCGTGGCCTACGCACTCGCCAAGCACGCCAATGTTCTTCGGGTCCAGGCCGCGGCGGGGGCGTGGGGCGAACGCGGCGCCCGCGTCAACTCGATCAGCCCCGGCATCATCTCCACGCCGATGGGTCAGCAGGAACTCGACGGAGCTACCGGCGAGCACATGCGCGCCTTGGTGGAGATGTCGGCTACCGGCCGCCTCGGCACCCCGGACGATATCGCCGCGGCGACGGCGTTCCTGCTCGATCCGCAGGCGAGTTTCGTCACCGGGACGGATCTGCTCGTCGACGGCGGCGTGGTCGCGGCGGCCCGCGCGCTCGCACCCGCGGAGTAGGGCGCGCACCGCGCGGGAAGGACGGTCGGCGCTCGATATCGCCCTCGGCGAGGGCGATCGCGCCACCGCCCGTCCCCCGAGTCGCCGCCCAATCTCGGCAGCGACTTTCTACTGACTCGATTCAATGACACAGGACAGGCCACGAGGCCGCGAAGCCCAGCGCCTACAGACCCGCCAGCGCGTGCTCGACGCCGCCGTCGCCGAGTTCAAGGAGACCGGAATGGCCGAGGCCGACGTGGGCGCGATCGTCGAATCCGCCGGAGTGGCGCGCGACACCTTCTACTTCCACTTCCCGACCAAAGAGCATGTCCTGCTCGAACTGCAGGCGCGGGAGGAAGCCGGGATCGCCCAGCAGCCGACCCGCTTCCTCGCCGAACCGCGTGACCTGCCGACGGCCCTGTCGAAGACGATCCAGCTGGTCGCGGCGATGGAAGGCAGGCTGGGCAGCCTGCTGTTCAAAGACCTTCTGGCCGTGCACTTCTCACCGACCAGACCGCTGACCGACGAGTGGATGGAACATCGCGTCATCGTGCTGGTCGTGCGGATATTGGAGAACGCGCGCGACGCGGGTGAGGCCGAACTCGCGGTCGACCCCTACCACAGCGCGGTGTTCTTCCTGCTCGGTCTCTACGCCCTGCTGACCACGACGACCAGCACCGAACAGTTGCGCGACGTGGCGCTCGACAGCTACCTGACCACCGTGCTGCGCAGTCTGGAGCCGCGATGAGTCCGGCGCCACCACCATCAGCCGACCGATGCCGGGCATCGGCGCACCGAAGGATACGGAGATACGGGTATGTGGCAAGACATCTTTCGCCTGGCGGTCGCGTGGGGCGGCGTCATCGGGATCATCGCCTTCTGGTACAGGGTGATGAAGAATATCGAGACCTTCTGATCGTGTGCGGATCCGACGATCGTCGACGGCCGCGCGGGTGACGGTGACGGCGATGACCGATAGCGCTGCGGCGCACGAGTTATCGATCGAACGTAGTTGCGCGGTGACGGCCGTGGCGTTCTCCGAACGCCGCCGCGAGGGTGTTCGCCTGATGACCGGGAAACGCCGTGGTTTCGGGTTGAACGCGACGCGTCGTGCACGTCCCGTATCCGCCGGTCGGCCCCGACTGGACCCGCACGACGCTGAGCCGCGGGGTGGCATTGCAGTGCGCGCCGTCCAAGGACCGGATCGCCCGCTACGCCCTGCACGAACTGTCACCGCGGCAACTCGGCGCGCTGTCGCTGGTCGAGGGCGGGGTGGCCGCGGGCTGGATCGGTGACCGATTCCCCGGGCTGGTCCCGGAGTTGCGGCGGATGCTGCCCGATCTCGAGATCGCCGACCACGACCTCGAGGGTGACGAAATACTCGACCGGGCCATGGATCTCACGCGTGAACGCCACGGCATCTTCGTGTTCACCGGCAACACCCGCCACCGCGTCGAGGTCGACTGCCTCAACGATTTCCACGATACCCATTTCGTCGATCCGAGCAGTCCGGGATTGCGGACCGGCGGATACACCCGCGTCGATCCCCTGCCCGAGGTCTTCGGCCCCCGCCGCTCCCGCCGCATCCGGCGCGCCGAAGAGCTTCCCCGCGTACTCGCCCATATCCACCGGGAGTTGGTTACTCGATGACGAACGATCTCTACTACGCCAACGGCACCGAGGGGCAACTGTCCGAATGGGCTTTCCAGCAACACATGCCGGTGATGCTGACCGGCCCGACCGGATGCGGTAAGACGCGTTTCGTCGAACACATGGGGCAACTGCTCGGCCGCCCCGTGGTCACCAACAGCTGCCACGACGATCTCACCAGTTCCGATCTCGTCGGCCGGTTCCTCGTCTCCGGCGGCGATGTCGTCTGGAACGACGGGCCCCTGGCCAGGGCCGTGAATTCCGGCGCTATCCGCTACCTGGACGAAGTCGTCGAAGCCCGCCACGACTCGCTGGCCATCCTGCATTCGCTCACCGACCACCGGCGCACGCTGTTCCTCGACCGTGCCGATCTCCTCGGGCAGTCCGGCGCGCGGCAGTTGCGCGGGGTGGCCGTAGTGGGTGTCGATCGCCTCCATGAGGCGGTAGGGGTCTTCGGTGTCGATGCCGACCGAGCGCGCCCACGCGGTCAGCGCCGGGGTGACGAAGGTGCCGGGCGAGACCACGTTGACCAGGATCTCGTCCTTGGCCAGCAGGAGCGACAGATTCTTCGACACGCTCGTGACCATCGCCTTGGCCGCGGTGTAGGCCACCAGCGAAACCGTCTGCCGCTGAGTCGAATGCGCCGAGAAGTTGACGATGCGGGCCCAGTCGGCGCTGCGCAACAGCGGCAGCGCGGCGTTGACGCAGTGCACGATGGAGAGCACGCCGTGGTCGACGGCCTCGCGCCACTGATCGTCGGTCAGTTCCTCGACGGTGCCCTGCACATTCGGTCCGACGGTATTGATCAGCGCGTTGAGTTCACCGTTCCAGCGCAGGCGCAGTTGCGCGAAGACGGCCTCGACCTGCGCGATGTCCATGACGTCGGCGGCCAGTCCGACCGCGTCGGGACTGCCGAGACGGGCCAGCTCCTCGGCCGCCGATTCCACGTCCGCGCGCGAGCGGCCGACCACGGAGACCCGCGCGCCCTCCTGCGCCAGGCAGCGCGCGGTGGCGAGCCCCATGCCGCGGCTGCCGCCGACCACCACGGTCGCCGCGCCGTCGAATCCCAGATCCATCTGTGCTCCTCTTCCGCCGTCGCTGGGCCGGAACCCGGAGCCGCGATACGGCGCCACGCCGGACCGTCCTCACTACTGTAGTTCATTCGGTAATGGAGACGACAGCTATCCGCGATGCCGGGCGGGCACTCCCCCTTCCATTTTGTCATTGGGTGCCATTATGCTGGCGGTCACATCTCTACAGCCTCCGAGGAGTACCCATGAGCGACGCGCCTGCCAACGAGACGGTTGCCACCGACGACACCCTGATCGAGGCCGACGTCCTCGTCGAGGAGGTCTCGATCGACGGAATGTGCGGTGTCTACTGACCCCGCCGCACCATTCGACCCGGCCCTGCCCTACACCTTGGCGGGGTCGGTATCGTTGCGGCCAGAACCTTTCGGCGCGCTGGTCTACGACTACGCGACCCGACGGCTTTCCTTTCTGAAGACACCCCTGCTGGTGAATGTGGTCCGTGAGCTGGAGAACCATCCCGACGCCGCGAGCACCCTCGTCGCCGTGGATGTCCCCGCCGCCGACCACGACCGGTATCTACACGCTCTCGCCGGACTGTGCGAGTCGGGCACGATCGCGCTTCGCACAGCCTCCTGAAGCGGACGGGAACATCATGAAACTTGTCGATCATTTCGAATACGGCCTCGACGCCCCCATCTGTCTGACCTGGGAGTTGACCTACGCCTGCAACCTGGCGTGCACGCACTGCCTGTCCTCGTCGGGCCGTAGGGACCCGCGCGAGCTGAGCACCGAAGAATGCAAGGCCGTGATCGACGAGTTCCAGCGCATGCAGGTGTTCTACGTCAATATCGGCGGCGGCGAACCGACGGTGCGCCAAGACTTCTGGGAACTGCTCGACTACGCGGTCGACCACGGCGTCGGCGTCAAATTCTCCACCAACGGCGTGCGCATCACCCCGGAGCGGGCCGAACAGCTCGCCGCCAGTGACTACGTCGACGTGCAGATCTCACTCGACGGCGCGACCGCGGAGGTCAACGACGCCGTGCGCGGCGCGGGCTCGTTCGCCACCGCGTGGAAGGCCATGGAGAATCTCGCCGCGGCGGGTAAGACCGGCTTCAAGATCTCGGTGGTGATGACCCGCCAGAATGTCGGTCAGCTCGACGAGTTCAAGGCCATCGCCGACCGTTTCGGCGCGCAACTGCGTATCACCCGGCTGCGGCCCTCCGGTCGCGGTGCCGATGTCTGGCAGGATCTGCATCCCACCGCCGACCAGCAGCTGGTCATCTACAACTGGCTGATCGCCAACGGCGAGAAGGTGCTGACCGGTGATTCGTTCTTCCACCTCAACGCGCTGGGCTCCACCCCGCTGCCCGGCCTGAACCTGTGCGGCGCCGGTCGCGTGGTCTGCCTCATCGATCCCGTCGGCGATGTGTACGCCTGCCCGTTCGCCATCCACGACGAGTTCCTCGCGGGCAATGTCCGCGACAAGGGCGGGTTCGAAACGGTGTGGCGCGGATCGGAACTGTTCACCCGCCTGCGTGAACCGCAGACCGGCGGCGGCTGCACCTCGTGCTCGGCGTTCGATTCCTGCCGTGGCGGCTGCATGGCCGCGAAATTCTTCACCGGCCTGCCGCTGGACGGTCCCGATCCGGAATGCGTGCGCGGCAATGCCGAACTGGCACTGGTCGGCGCGGGCGCCAACCGGCCCCAGCCCGACAAGGACCATTCGCGCACCGGTAAGCGCCGCAGCAAGTCGGTGGCGCTCGGCCTGCCCGCGCCGTCGCGGGCGACCGCGGTGATGGTCGCGCCCGATCGCGCCTGCGACACCAGCCCGCTGGCCGGATTCGGCGGCCTCTGACGGCGTAGGACCGGCCCGCTCAGGGCCGGGCGATCAACCGGAAGCCCAGGTGCGACGTCGAGGTCTCGACGGCCTGGGCCATCCGGGCCGCGGGCCGGTACCGCCTGCAATAGTTCGGGGCGCACAGATGTGAGCCGCCCTTGATGACGCGGCGGCCGATCCGCGGCTGCGCCCGGTCGGCCTGTGCCCGATCGACGCTGTCGGCTTCGGTGCCGCCCCTGGGATCGACGGCGACGCAGCAGGCGTGTGCCTGGCCCTGGTGGGCGGTGTACCAGTCCTGGGTCCACTCCCACACGTTTCCGACCATATCCACCAGGCCGTAGCCGTTGGGCGGGAAGGAACCCACCGGCGAGGTGCCCTCGAATCGGTCCACTCGCGTGTTGTGGTGCGGGAATTCGCCGTGCCAGGTATTGGCCATCAGCGTGTTCTCCGGTGTGAATTCGTCGCCCCACGCGAACTCCGCGCCGTCGAGTCCGCCTCGGCACGCGTACTCCCATTCTGCCTCGGTCGGCACCTCCTTACCCGCCCACTCGGCGTAGGCGACGACGTCGTCCCAGGCGACGTGGACCACGGGATGGTCGGGCCGCTTGCGGATGGAGGTGCCAGGCCCCTGCGGATGCCGCCAATCCGCGCCGGGAACCCAATGCCACCACCGGTACGGGAGGTTCATGCGCACCGGCCGGTCCGGCTTGACGAATACCGAGGAGCCCGCGACCAGTTGGTCGGGATCGGCGTCGGGATAGTCGGCGGCGCTGGGCGTCCGCTCGGCGACGGTGCGGTAGCGCGTGCGGGAGACGAACCGGGCGAATTCGGCATTCGTCACCGGACGCGGATCGATCCAGAATCCACCGACCGACACCCGGTGGGTCGGCGCTTCCTCGGGATAGTGGCTGTCCGAGCCCATGGTGAAGGTACCGCCGACGATCCACACCATCCCGCGGTGTGGGGCCGGGTCAGGAACTGTCCGAGCACCCGGTGCGTCGCCCCGATGGTCGTCGTGTCGTAGCCCGTTCGCGACTCCACTACTCATGCGGTCCCACTCTCCACACGTCGACGAAGATTCCGGCCTGTGCGCCCAGTGTGACCGCCGCGGCCCCGAAATCCCTCGCACGGCACGGGTGAACCCCGGCCGTATCGGCGCGTGTCACCCGTAGGGGGTGATGCCCGTGGTTCCACGACTGCGCCACAGTCGCATCCAGTGCCTCGGCAGCTCGAACAAGGAGTCGGTCCATGGTGGTGGAAAATCCGGCGGCGGCTACCGTCCGCGCCTCCTCGAGTTCCCCGGCAGCGGCCCCGGGCGGCGACCCGCTGCCCAGTTGGCGGGAGGGTGCGGCCAAACGCGCCGTGCTCGATTTCGTGGAGCGGGTGGCGGCCGAGGCCGTGCCGCCCGAGGATCGGGTCGCTGTCTTCGACAACGACGGCACGCTGTGGTGTGAGAAGCCGATGCCGATCCAGCTCGACTTCATCCTGCGTCGGCTGGTCGCGATGTGCGAGAAGGTGCCCGCCCTTCGGACTCGCCAGCCCTGGCAGGCGGCCTACACGCGCGACTACGACTGGCTGAACGAGGTGATCACCAAGCACTATCGCGGCGACGACAGCGAGGTCGCGGTACTGGCTTCCGGAATGCTCACGGCGTTCGCGGGAGTCACCGTGGAGGAATTCGAGGCCCAGGCCGACCGGTTCCTGCGCACCACCGAACACCCGACTCTCGCCCGCCCGTACACCGCGTGCGCCTACGCGCCGATGGTCGAATTGCTCGGGGTGCTCGAAGCCAACGGATTCGCCAACTACATCGCCTCCGGCGGTGGTCGCGATTTCATGCGGCCGATCAGTCAGGAGATGTACGGCATCCCCCGTGAACGGGTCATCGGCAGCAGCGTCTCGCTGGCATGGAAGGACAGCACGGTCGTCCACACCGCGGAATTGGATTTCCTCGACGACGGTCCGGAGAAACCCGTGCGTATCTGGAGCCGAGTCGGCCGACGCCCCCTGCTCGCCGTGGGAAATACCAACGGGGATATCCCGATGCTGCGATTCACCGAGCGCGACGGTGTTCCGTCGCTGCGGATGCTGGTGCTCCACGACGACCCCGACCGCGAGTTCGATTACGAGACGGGTTGCGAGCAGGCACTCGAAGCAGCCGACGCCGAGGGCTGGGCGGTGGTCAGCATGAAAGACGACTGGTCGACCGTGTTCGAAGCCCGGTAGCGGACAACTCCTGATTTCCAAACCCGAAAGTTGTTCTCACCCATCGTGGGTGAGGTGGGCCGGGAGGTGGGCGCTTATGTTCGATCGGGGGGCGAACCGTCGGGGGGCCGTCCATCAATGAGGAGAACGCCAATGGCAGTTCCTTTCCGCGGTGTGGTCAACCTCGATATCCGTGATTCGATCCCGGACTGGGGCCCGTACGAGCAGCCCAAGGCGGCGCCGGGATCGCCCAATATCGTCTACATCGTGCTCGACGACGTCGGCTTCGGCGCGATGAGCTGCTACGGCGGCCCGATCGAGACGCCGAATATCGACCGGATCGCCGCCAACGGATTGCGCTACAGCCAGTGGCACACCACCGCGCTGTGCTCACCGACCCGTTCCTGTCTGCTCACCGGCCGCAACCACACCACCAACGGCATGGCCTGCATCAGTGAGGCCGCGGTCGGATTCCCCGGCGGCAACGGCCACATTCCCCCGGAATGCGCCACTCTCGCCGAGGTCCTGGTCGACCAGGGTTTCAGTACCGCGATGGTCGGTAAATGGCATCTGTGCGCCGAGGACGAGATGAATCTGGCGTCCACCAAACGCAATTGGCCGGTCGGTCGCGGTTTCGAGCGCTTCTACGGATTCCTCGGCGCCGAGACCAACCAGTGGTATCCGGATCTGGTGCACGACAACCATCCCGTCGAACAGCCGTCGACGCCGGAACAGGGCTACCACCTCAGCGTCGACATCACCGACCGGGCCATCGAGTACATCGATGACGTCAAGTCCATCGCCCCGGACCGTCCGGTATTCCTCTACTACGCACCCGGTTGCGCGCACGCGCCGCATCACGCGCCGCGCGAATGGATCGAGCGCTACCGGGGACGGTTCGACGCGGGCTACGAGGCGATGCGCGCGGAGATCCTGGAACGGCAGAAACAGATGGGCCTTGTCCCGATGAACACCGAACTGCCGCCGCTGAATCCGATCGGCACCCCCGATACCAGGAGCGGGCCGGAGGGTCAGCCGTTCCCGCCGCTGGACTACACCCGCCCGTGGGACAGCCTCGACGACGACGAGAAGCGACTGTTCGCCCGGATGGCCGAGGTGTACGCCGGATTCCTCTCGCACTGCGACGATCAGATCGGGCGACTGCTCGACTATCTGGAGAGTATCGAGGAACTCGACAACACCATGATCGTCGTGGTCTCGGACAACGGAGCCAGCGGCGAGGGCGGTTCGGACGGCTCGGTCAACGAGAACAAGATCGCGAACAGCGTCCCGGACGACCTGGCCGAGAATATGGCCGCACTCGACCAACTCGGCAGCCCGATGACCTACAACCACTACCCCAACGGGTGGGCTGTGGCGTTCAACGCCCCGTTCAAGATGTGGAAGCGGTACTCGTTCAACGGCGGCACCTGCGACCCGTGCGTCATCTCCTGGCCCGCCGGGATCAACGCCCACGGTGAGATCCGCGACCAGTACCACCACGCCGTCGATCTGGTGCCGACCCTGCTGGACTGCCTCGGCATCGAACTGCCCGACATGGTCAAGGGCCACACCCAGGTGCCGTTGCAGGGCGTGAGCATGCGCTACAGCTTCGACGCCGCCAATATCCCGACCGCCAAGCACACGCAGTTCTACTCGATGCTCGGCGGACGCGGGATCTGGCACGACGGCTGGAAAGCCGTCACCACCCATCCCACGCTCAGCGGCTGGAGCCACTTCCCCGACGACACCTGGGAGCTGTACCACACCGAGGTGGACCGCTCGGAGATGCACGATCTCGCCGCCGAGGAACCGGGCAGACTCGCCGAACTGATCGGGCTGTGGTTCTACGAGGCGGGCGTGAACCAGGCGTTCCCGCTCGACGACCGCTCGGCCGTGGAGATCCTCACCACCACCCGTCCCCAGCTCGCGCCACCGCGCAACCGCTACGTGTACCGCCCCGGCGGCGCCGAGGTGCCGGAGTCGGTCGCGGTGAACATCCGCAACCGCTCCTACTCGATCGGCGCGCTGGTCGACCTGCCGGGTCCGACCGCCTCCGGTGTGCTGTTCTCCCAGGGTGGCCGATTCGGCGGGCACGCGCTCTATGTGAAGAACAATCGTCTGCACTACGTCTACAACTTCCTCGGCAGCGAGGAACAGCGGATCAGCGCGACCGAGGATCTGCCGACCGGCCGCGACCTGATCCTGGCCGCGTCCTTCGACAAGGACGGCGAGGATCCGCCCGGCACCGCCCGGGGGCTGATCAGCCTCTACTACGGTGATCGCAAGGTCGGTGAGGGCCGAATCCGTACTCAGCCGGGCAAATTCAGTATCGCCGGGACGGGCCTGCACGCGGGCCGCGACAACGCCGAAGCCGTCACCGACGACTATTCGGGTGAATTCCCGTGGTCGTTCACGGGCGGGACCCTGCACCGGGTGGCCGTCGATGTCAGCGGCGAGCCCTACGTCGATCTCGAGCGCGAGGCTGTCGCCATGCTCTCGCGCGAGTAGCACGGCGCATGGTCGTTGTCTCGAAGCCGCCGGGGCGTCGCGCCCCGGCAGTCGAGCCGGTGGGCCGACGGTGCCCACCCGGGTGATCCGCGCGCGCCGTCGCCTGCGCGCCGGGGTGACCCAGCTCGTCTTCGTCCTGGCCGGGCTGGGCGCGGGCGCGTCGGTACCGAGAATCGGTCGCGGGCCGCGCGCGCCCACCGCCCAGGTCATCGACACGCTGCTGGCGATCGGACTCGGACTCCTCGGTGCGGTGGCGCTGATCTTCTCCGTGCTGTTCCTGGTCGTCCAGTGGGTGAGCACCACGTTCTCGCCGCGGCTGATGCTGTTCCGCGACGACCCGATCGTCTGGCGTACCTTCGGCTTCGCCGTCGGACTCGTCGTGTTCTGCGTCACGGCCGCCCTGAGCATCGGCAAGCGCGCCGATGTCTCGGTGGCCGTGCCGGTACTCGCGATGTTGTTGCTGTTCGTGCTGATCGCACTGTTGCGGACATTGCAGTTGCGTGCCTTCTCCGCCATTCAACTGGCGCCCGCGCTCGGCTCGATCGCCGCGCGCGGGCGCGAGGTGCTCGACGCCCTGTACGTCACCGACGTCACCGAGGTCCCGGCGACCCCACTACCGCCGCCGCGCGCCACCGTCACCTGGCCCCATCCGCCCGCGGTGTTGCAGCGGGTGTGGATGGAGCGACTGGTCGACGCCGCCCGATCCGCCGACGTGGTCATCGTGCTGCGCGAAGCTCCGGGCGCCACATTGCATTTCGGCGATCCCGTCGCCGATGTGCACGGCGGTGAACTTCCGGGCGAGGTCGTCCTGCGCGGGCTGGCGCTCGGCGACGAACGCACCTTCGAACAGGATCCGCTGTTCGCTTTCCGCCTACTCGCCGACGTCGCGTTACGCGCGTTGTCGGCGGCCGTGAACGATCCGGCGACGGCGGTGCAGACCTTCGACGGGTTGGGTGACCTGCTCGGGCGGGTGGCGGCGATGCCGCACGGACCGCTGCGCCTGACCGACCGGGACGGCGTGCCGCGACTCGTCATCCCCCTGCCCGAATGCGAGGAATTCGTCCGGACCGGCGTCGACGACATCCTCTTCGCCGCCCGCTCGCCGATGGTGGTCGCGGGTCTGCGGACCATGCTGCGACGTGCGCGCGAGCGCGCCGCGCCGGAGAACGCCGGACTGTTCGACGAACGCTCGGCGTTGTTGGACGGCCGGTTCGCCGCCCCACCGCCGGAACCTCTATGACAGAATCAGCGAACCCAGACAACGGCGTCGAAGTAACTGTGCCAGATCAGAATTCAACCACCGGCGGGCCGCCTGCCCGGACCGGTTCGAGGAAGCGGGAACACGTCTTGTTCTGGGGAATCATCACGACCGTCATCGTCATCGCACTGCTACTGCTCGTCGCCACGGCCATGAAACCGCGCGAGCGTCACGACAGCCGCGTGCGGTTCGCACCGGAAACGCCCGCCGGGAGCAGGGAGAGTTCACGTCCCGCACCGGCGATGCACCACTGACCCGTACCCGGGCCGACCGAGTCGATCGCCTGCGTCCCGACGTCGCGACGCAGGCGATCGATTACTCGAATCACGGTGTGGTCGAACTCGGTTCATCCATCTGACGCAAACGCTGTTCGACGAATTCCATGGTCTCGGCATGTCCGCCGTGCACCCCGAGCGATTCCTCGAGCATGAGAAACCGTGAGACACCCGACAGCGCGACGACCACGACCTCCGCGGGCCAGGTCTTCTCCTGCGCGGCGTACTTCTCCATGAACTCGCGTAGCGCTGTCATCTCGGCTTCGCGGAAGCGATTCGAATAGTCGGTGAGGGCGGCCCGAATCACCTTGCGATGGTTGGCCAATGCGGCGAACTCCATGGTGAGCGCGGCGGCCGCGGCCTCTGTGTTGAATTCCCACAGCGCGCGCAGCGGGTTGGGCGAGGCGAGCGCGACCGCTTGCCGCGCCAGGCCCTCCTCCGCGCGGCGGGTGAAGACTTCCAGCAGCAGATCGTCCATGGTCCGGAAGTAGTAGTAGACGAGCTGATACTTCAGGCCCGCCTTGCGAGCGACAGCGCGCGAGGTGACGGCCGCGTAGCCCTCGTCGAGCATGAGCTGCTCGGCGGCGTCCAGCAGGACCGTGCGATTCTTCGCATCGGGCGCACCGAACCTTCTCGGCGATGTCATCTCGATAACCTCCGTGACTCGTGATCACCGCTCACCGCATTCGGTGCCGACCGCACGCGATCGAGCGAATGCCGATGACCAGCATCTTCTCTTCCGATGCTAGGCGTCGACCCGGTACGACCATCGCCGAGCACCCGGAGGAAATCTAACCCAACCGCCGCGATCCGCCCTCGTCCTCACCTCCGGCGCTTCCCCGATCGCGCTCGTACCCGGCTCGGCGCGCCGCGCGTTTTCCACGGGCGACCTCGGTGGCGAGCGCGTCGAGCGGCTGCGCGAAGAGTTCGATCGAGGGGATGAGGCCGCCCAACCACGTCCTGGCGACCTCGATCCCGGCGGTGTCGATCGCGTAGATCCGGCGGGTGCCCTCGGCCCGAACGGTCACGATCCCGGCCTCCCGCAGCACTTTCAGATGCTGGGAAACAGCGGGCTGGGAGATCGGCGCGTACGCGCGCACGGCCTCGGCCACCGCGCCCGCCGACATCTCGCCACCCGCCACCAGTTCGAGGATGCCGCGGCGGACGGGATCGCCCAGCGCCTCGAAGATCTTCGCCGCCGCCGTCATCATCAGGACTCGGGGCCGTCCTCGGGAACGGTGGTGTAGAACACGATGGTCTGCTCGGCGGCGGTATGCGCCTCCGTGGGATCGTCACCGTCGCCGATGGCCGCGTCCGCCCAGCCGCTCGCGCAAGTCCTGATGAAGGTGATGCCCTCGGGGGTGGTGTGGAGTTCCTCCGCCGCCGCGTGATCGACGGCCGCGCCGGTCGACAGATGCAGTCCGAGTCCCATCAGCGCCAGATCCCAGCCCACGCCGACGGCGCCCGGTCCGTACTGCGTCCAGAATTCCGGATCGACCTCGGCCTCGTGCACCAGTTCGAGCCGGGTGCCCTCCCCCTCGGGGCTGAGGTTCACCTCCACCCACGACACCTGCGGCCCCATTTCCCAGGTCACCGCGAACCGCTTCGGCTCCTCGCACACTTCGACGACACCGCCCGCGTTGCCTTCGAGTTGATAGCTCCCGCCCACCCGCAATTCGCCACTGACGGGCATGAACCAGCGCGGCAGCCGTTCGGCGTTTGTCAGCGCGTCCCACAGATCGGCCTGGTCGGTCGGGTACGTGCGCCGCGCCACGGCGATCCGCGTCGGCGTGCCCGCGCGCGAGCCGGAGCGGACCTCGCGGGTCACCAGGCCGGCCACGGTGGCCGGATCGGTCAGCAATGTCATGACAACCTCCTTCTATAAGTTTCTACTTATATTATCAGGTACGCGCCGCGACGCCGTCACCCCCCGACGACGCGCGCATGGCGTGTCCGAGCGCCGACGGCCAGGATGGACCTCATGGCGACAACCCGAGAGACCGCCGAAACCCCGCCCGCGCTCGGCTTCCCACCGATCGAATGACCATCTGCTCGCCGATATGGAACGGCTGCGCGAACATCTCGGCGTCGAGTGCTGGCTGATGTACGGCGGATCCTGGGGCGCGACACTGACACTCGCCTACGCCGAGCGGTTTCCGCGACGCGTCGACGCGATCGTGCTCGTCGCCGTCACCACGACGCGACTGGAGGAGATCGACTGGCTCTACCACGGGCCGGCCCGGCTGCTGCCCGCCGAATGGGAGATCTTCCGTGGCGGCGTCCCGCCCGAAGACCGCGACGACGACCTCGTCGTCGCCTACGATCGCCTGTCCCATCGCCGGGCACACCGGAAGCGCGGCGATGGGACAGGCGATCATGCGAGCGATCGACGCGTTCGGCCGACGCTGAACGTCACGGGGGCGACAGCGGCGCGCGGGGATCGATGGCAATGCCGAGCGCGCGCAGGCGATGGTCGATGAGCAACCACGATTCCACGACGAGGGTTTCGACCAATTCCTCCTCGGTGCTGCCCCGATGGGTCAGCCACCAGCGCACCGAGGCGTCGATGAGACCGAGCAGCGCCACGACCAGCCGGTCCGCGGCCGCGCGGTCGGCGCCGAAACGCGGGATGTAGCGGGTGGCGGCGGTCGAGATCTCGGAGGCGAAGGCGCTGCCGCCGATACTCGAATCGTCGTTGCCGCGGCGATAGTTGCGCCCGAGCAGGAACCGGTACAGGTTGGGATGTTCGTTGGCCCAGCCGACGTGCTCGGCGACCGGTGCGCGAATGATGTCGAGCGGGGTGCCGTCGATCGCGAGCGCGGCGCGGATGCGTTCGGTCAACTCCTCGTGCGCGCGCCGGGCGATGGCCAGATCCAGTTCTTCCTTGCTCGCGAAATGCCGGTAGAAGTGGGTGCGGTTGAGACCGGCGCGATCGGCGATCTGGCCGGTGAGCGCGTTGGGCCCCTGTTCCTCGATGGCGGCGACGGCGGCATCGACGATGGCCAGGCGACGGTCTTCGCCGCGATTGCCCGAACGCCGGGTGACGGCGGTATCGGTCCAGCGCTGATCTGTCACACCGATCACGCTAGCCGACCCTTCGGGCCGCTCAGAGGTATTCCTTGCCTCCCGGCATCATCTGGTACACACTGTACCCGCTAATTCTGGTTACAAATATGTACCCAGTGCTGTGCCGAGCCTGAGGAGTCTCGATGACCGCGCACCGGTCCCCGTGGATGAACGACGATCTCGACGCGCTGCGCGACCTCGCGCGGGCGTTCTTCGAGAAGGAGGTCGCACCGAACGTCGACAGGTACATCCAGCAGCATCACGTCGACCGGGAGCTGTGGAGCAAGGCGGGCGAACTCGGCCTGCTCTGCCTGTCCATCCCGGAGGAGTACGGCGGCGGTGGCGGCACCTTCGCGCACGAGGCCGTCCTCATCGAGGAGCAGGCACGGGTCGTCGACACCGCGTGGGGTCAGAGCCTGCACAACGGCATCGTCGCGCACTACCTGCTGCACTACGGCACCGAAGAACAGAAACAGACCTGGCTGCCGAAGATGGCCGGCGGCGAAGTCGTCGGCGCGATCGCCATGACCGAGCCCGGCACCGGATCCGACCTCCAGAACGTCAAGGCCAAGGCGATCCGCGACGGCGACGAGTACGTCGTCAACGGATCGAAGACCTTCATCACCAACGGCGCACAGGCCGATCTGATCATCGTCGTCGTCAAGACCGACACCAGCCAGGGCGCCGCGGGCATCAGCCTGGTGCTGGTCGAGGCCGACCGTCCCGGCTTCCGTCGCGGCCGCGTGCTCGACAAGATCGGGCAGAAGGGCCAGGACACCTCCGAACTGTTCTTCGAGGACGTCCGGATCCCGGTCACCAACCTGCTCGGCGCCGCCGAGGGCCAGGGTTTCGTCCAGCTCATGCAGCAATTACCGCAGGAACGGCTGATCATCGCCGTCGGTTCGGTGGCGGGGATGGAAGCGGCGCTGGAGCACACCGTGCGCTACACCAAGGAGCGCGAGGCGTTCGGCCGCAGCGTCTTCAACTTCCAGAACACCAAATTCAAACTCGCCGAGGTGGCGACCGAGGCCAGGGTGGCTCGGGTGTTCGCCGACGACTGCATCGTCAAGCACATCGCGGGCGAACTCGACATTCCCACGGTCGCGATGGCCAAGTGGTGGACCACCGACCGCGCGCTGTCGGTGGCCAGTGAATGTCTGCAACTGCACGGCGGGTACGGCTACATGACCGAGTACCCGATCTCACGGATGTGGGTCGACAGCCGCGTACAGATGATCTACGCGGGTACCAACGAGATCATGAAGGAGATCATCGCGCGCACCCTGTGATCGACGCCCGCGGCGCGCTCCGGTCTCAGTAGTGTGGCAGGAGCACCATCCCGGGTCGGCCCGGCCCGGTCCACTCCCACCACGGAGAGGATGCGAGATGACCGTGCTCGTCGCGGGGTCGACAGGTTTCATCGGTGGGCGGCTGTGCCCGGCGCTGGAGGAGGCCGGGCATACGGTCCGCGCCATGACCAGGCATCCCGACACCTACCGGGGTGCGGGCACGCCGGTACGCGGAGACGTCGGCGACCCGCAATCGCTGCGCGCGGCCATGGACGGAACCGAGGCCGCCTACTACCTCGTCCATTCGCTGGCCGCGGCCGATTTCGAGCGCCGCGATGCCGAGGCGGCGCGCAATTTCGGGCGAGCCGCCGCCGAGGCGGGTATCGGGCGCATCATCTACCTGGGCGGCCTCGGCGAGGACGGCGACCAGCTGTCCGCGCATCTGCGCAGCCGCCGCGAGGTCGAAGGACTGCTCGGCACCGCGGGCGTTCCCGTCACCACATTGCGCGCCGGGATCATCGTCGGCCACGGCGGTATCTCGTGGGAGATCACCCGGCAACTCGTCGAACACCTGCCCGCGATGGTGACCCCGCGCTGGGTGCGGACCCGGACCCAGCCCATCGCGGTCGACGATGTGATCCGCTACCTGGTCGGCGTCCTCGACCGGGAGGAAGCCACCGGGCGCACCTTCGACATCGGCGGACCCGATGTCCTGGAATACATCGATATGCTGCGCCGAGTCGCCGCGATCGAGGGCAGGCCGCTGCTGGTCGTTCCGGTTCCCCTGCTGTCGCCCCGGCTGTCGTCGGCGTGGCTGTCGCTGGTCACCGATGTCGACAACCGCACCGGACGCTCACTGGTCGACTCGATGGTGAACGAGGTGCTCGTCCGCGATACCGCCATCAGGGAGCTGGTGCCCTTCGAGCCGATCGGCTACGACGAAGCGGTGCTGCGTGCCCTCGCCGAGCGGGCGGGAGTGCGGCCCTCCTCATGAATCGCAGCGCGAAACGTCCGTGGCGCAGGATGATCGACGGACGCGACCGGTATCGGCTCGCGACCGCGGGCGTCTGGGGCGTCGGCACCGGACTGCTCGGCGCGTCGCTCGCCTCGCGACCCGACAGCGCCGAGTTCTACGGATTCACCCTCGCCACCGCCGCCACCTTCACCCTCGGCGGCCTCGCCGCGACACCGCCCGCGGCCGGACCCTCGAAGCGGCAGGTGCTCACCCCGGTCGTCATCGGGGTCGGCGCCTTCGGCGTCTTCTACGGCTGTGCCCTGGTCGTCCGGCGGATCCCCTTCCTGCGCAACGCGATCGCGGGTGTCCTCCAGTACGCCGAACGTGGCCCGACTCCCCCGGTGCTGCTGATCGCGCTCGCCAACGGCGCGGCCGAGGAGATCTTCTTCCGCGGCGCCGTCTACGCCGCCGTCCCCCGGCGTCCGATCGCGGTGTCGACCCTGGTCTACATGGGCACGACCGCCGCCACCCGCAATCCCGCCCTCGTCCTCGCCGCCGCCGTGATGGGCGCCCTGTTCGGCGCGCAACGCCGCTGGACCGGCGGGGTGCGAGCGCCGATGATCACCCACCTCACCTGGTCGACGCTGATGATCCAGTACCTCCCGCCCCTGTTCGCCCCGGCGGCGAGCGCGTGAGCCGATACCGAGCGTTGACCAGCCGACGATTTCGCGCGCGGGGGCGAGTGTCTTGCGGACGACAGTCCCGCTTGGCAGGATTACCCCCGCATGCCGAATACCGATCCCGCCCGTGACAGCCTCGACGGCCTGTCCGTCGGCGACGCGCTGGGAGCTCAGTTCTTCGTCCCCGGCACCTCCGTGACCGAATTTCTCGCGGGCCGAACGCCCACGCCTCCGTGGCCGTGGACCGACGACACCGAGATGGCCTGTTCGGTGTACGCCGAACTCCGCGAACACGGCCGGATCGACCGGGACAGGCTCGCCGCCGTGTTCGCCGATCGCTGCGAACCCTATCGCGGTTACGACGCGGGCACGGTCGTCGTGCTGCACGAGATCCGCGACGGACGCCCCTGGGCCGACGCGGCGGGCGCGGGCTTCGACGGGCGAGGATCCTGGGGCAACGGCGCGGCGATGCGCGTCGCGCCGCTCGGTGCGTATTTCGCGGGCGACCCGGACCGAGCGGCGGCGCAGGCCGCGCTGTCCGCCGAGGTCACCCATCGGCATCCGGAAGCGATCGTGGGCGCGATGGCGGTCGCGGTCGCGGCGAGTCACGCGGCGGCGACCCGTGCGAGCGCGTGCGCGCCCGACGAATTGCTGCGGGCGGTCGAGCCGTATCTGGTCGACGGACGGACCGCCGACGGCATCCGACGCGCCGGAACACTACTGGGCCGATCGGTCGCCGAAGCGGCGTATCAGCTCGGCAACGGCGCGCAGGTCAGCGCCGCGGACACGGTGCCGTTCACGCTGTGGGCGGCGGCGACCTTCCTCGACGACTATCCGTCCGCCGTCACCGCGTGCGTCGAGGCGGGCAGGGATGTGGATACGACGGCCGCGATCGTCGGGGGAATCGTCGCGGCGCGTACCGGCGTCGGGCAGCGCAGTCGACTACGTGGCGTACCGCAGCGGTGGTGTTCGGCGCGTGAACCCCTACCCCCGTGGGCCGAGTCACCGCGCCGATCACCGACGAACGCCGACTGATATCACGGACCGCCGAAGCACCCGCGCCGTGTCGGGAATCCGGACGGCCATGGGGCGGTCGATCATCCGCGTCATGCCGTGATGGAATCCGACGGGCCCGCCCGCCGAAAAGGAGTTGCCGATGGATACCGAACACTTCCTGCCGTTTCGCAAGAGCGCGGTGATCTCACTGTGCGCCGAGGAGTGGCCCGACGAGGAGCGCGCATCGTTCCTGGAGTTCGCGCGTCTGCTGGCGGCCCTGGTGCACTACGGATTCCACGCGCGCGGTGACGCCGCGCTCGATGCCTATCAACTGGTCGATCCGGCCGAGGACGTGCGGATGATCCGCGCGGCGACAGCGCGGGACCGGGCGGCGGCGCGGGCGATCGTCGAACGTGAACTCGTCGCGCTCGCCGAGGCTGCCGACTTCACCCGTATCGATGCCGCCGAGATCGACCGCGCCTTCGCCGAACACTCCCTGGTGAAGGTGCGGCTGGATGTCGACGACGACGATATCGACACCGTGATGTTCTTCCGGCGCGGAGTGACACAGCGCAGCGAGCAGGTGAAGTCGCTCTACGGGTTGCGGCGACGCAGCATCGAATTCACCAGCTATTCCAAGGTTCTGGTCTACATCGCCTTCACCGAGCGCGCGGAGCCGGACGGGGATCGGCCCAACGGCGGCGTTCTGCTGAAACTGTTCCAGAACGTCCCGAGAAACGACCTCGAAATGCTGTATCCGCGCGTCCGCGTGCGGATGAGGCCGCTGGACAAGTTGCTGATCGGCGTGCCCGCGGTGATCTCGGGGATCATCGTGCTGGTCACCAAGTTGGTCGCTTCGCTGGGACTGCTGGTGTTGTTGCTCGCGTTCTGGGTCGGTCTCCGTGAGGAATCGGTGCGGCTGGATCAGACCGCGCTCGTCACCCTCGGCGCCGGGCTGGCGGCCTTCGGCGGCTATCTGGTGCGCCAGTTCTCCAAGTTCAAGAACCGCAAGATCGAACTGATGAAGACGCTGTCCGAACACCTCTACTTCCGCAATCTGGACAACGACGCCGGAGTCTTCCACCATCTACTCGGTGCCGCCGAGGAATCCGAGGTGAAGGAAACCGTGCTGGCCTACCACTTCCTCCGCACCGCCGAGCGCCCGCTCACCGCCGCCGAACTCGATCAACGGATCGAGGGCTGGTTCCGGCAGCGGTGGGACACCACCTTCGATTTCGAGATCCGCGACGGCCTGCGCACCCTGCGGAGGCTGGATCTACTCACCGAGGACGAGCACGGCGGGCTCGGCGCGGTGACGGTGCCGCAGGCGCGACAGCGGCTGGATCGGCACTGGGACGACGTGTTCGGTCTCGACTCGTCGACCGCTGCGCTACCGGACAGCGAGCGCGTACAAACCATATGAGAATATAATTCTCATATGCGACATACCCGCAGCCGCCACGCGGTGGAATAGTCAATACATCTTTCTCGCAATGACTCAAACCGCCGCGTCGAGCACGGTGACAGACTCGGACCAGCAAACATCGGCCTCGATGGAAATGCGGGGCGAATGCGGTCCCAACTGCGCCGAAGCACCTTCCGGCAACCCGGAACACAGTTCTCCCGAGGCCCTGTACGTTCTGGGGTCAGACTGCTATATTCTCTCCTGAGAGAATGCAGTTTCCATACTCGATGTGGCCGAGGTCGAACGCGAATCCGAGGCGACTCTCAGGTCAGACTGCGCCGGGTGGTCGTGCCGCGTTCGCGGCGCGCGTACATCGGCACTTTCGCATGATCCGAACCATTCGGGCACAGGTCGGCACGCCCGCACGGGATGGGAGCGACACGTCATGACCTACTCCACGGCGCACCGGCCCCACGGTCGGTCCCGGTCGGTACTGCGGATCGGCGGGCGCGCCGCATCGACACCGCTGCGCAACGCGGACCGGATCGCCGAACACGTGCTCCGATACTTCCAAACCTCGGTGGCCCCGTCCGGCACGCTGCCCGCCGAGCAGTTGCGCGAGGACGTAACCCAGCTCACCCGGACCTGCCTCGAACTCGTCACCGAAATGCTGGACAAGCGCGAAGTACCCGGCCCCGACCAGTTGGGCGTCGTCTGCGAGGCCGCGACCCAGTGGGCACACGACGGCGTGCCGCTCAGCACCGTCCTGCGCGCCTGCCACGAAGGCGTGCGGGTCGCGTTCGGACTGGTGACCGCGCCCGCGAAGGCGGCCGACGTCGACGAACTGCTGATCGCGGGCGATCTCATGCTCGAGATGCTCAACGCGATCATCGCGGGCGCCTCCGACGCCTACGTCGCCGAACAACTCCTGGTCGCGAAGGAACAGCATTCCGCCGCCGAGACCCTGGCCTCGGCTCTGCTCAGCGGCCGAGGCAGCGCCGCGCTCTCGCGCCAGGCCGGCGTGCAGGTCGCCGACTCGTACCAGGTGGTGGCGCTGTCGATACCCGCCGACAACGACGTGAGCATCACCGCCACGGTCGCCGCTCGGCGCCGACTCCGCCGACTACGGGCCGCGATAGCGACGGTCTTCTCCCCGCACGCCCTCGCCGTCCTCAGCGCGACCGGCGGCACACTGCTCGTCCCGCTCGGCGAGGAGAACGCCCCGATATTCGAGGCCGACACCCTGGCCGCGCTCACCGAATCCGCCGAGGTCACCCTCACCGCGACGGTCGTCATCAGCGGCACCGAGCAGATACCGGAATCGGCCGATCAGGCGCACGAATTGCTGACCCTGATCCACGCGGGCCAGCGCGCGCCCGGTCTGTACCACATGTCGGATCTCGACATCGAGTTCCAACTCACCCGGGGCGGGTCGGTGACCCGGCGGATCGCCACCATCCTGGATCCGCTGCGCAGCTATCCCGAACTCCTCGACACCGTGCGGGCCTACCTCGCCAACGACATGAACCGGCAACGCACCGCCCGCAGGCTCTATGTGCATCCCAACACCGTCGACCATCGGCTCCGGCGTGTCGCGCAGCTGACGACGATCGATCTGGCGACCTCGACCGGAATCTGCCGGGCAGCCATCGCCCTGCTCGCCTACGACCACGGACGCAACGACCCCGGTCAGACCTGATCGGCGGGCGAATCCGGATCCGGTCGAATACCACGGATCCGACCCGGCTGAGAACACCGCCGCGGATATTCGCCCGCGTCTCGGCGATCGGTCAACGTTCGAACAGCGCGTCGGGTGACATACGCGCGAGATCCATGGCCAACTGCGCGACGGTTTCTTCAGCGCACACCCGGTTGTCACCGATTCCGCCGGTCGAACCACGTTTCGCCCAACCGGTCACGTACAGGCCTTCGACGGCGTCGCCCGTTCGGGGAGAGATCACCCGTCCGCCGCGATTGAGCACCACGCCGTTCTCATCGATGAAAACGCCGTCCATTTCCTTCATTCGGAATCCCGCGGCACCGATAACGGAACTCGACTCGAATACTCGCCCCGATGCGGTCACGATGCGAGCCGCCCCTCGGTCCGAATGCCGGATATCCACGACTTCGTTTCCGAAGGAGAAGGTCACCCGGACCTGTCCGGGTTTCGCCGCGATATCGTCGGGGTCCGAGAGGTCCACCGAAACCAGGCCGGGCACATCCCGCAGAAAACGGCCGGAGCCGAATATGTCCACTGGAGTTCCGGCCCGATCGATGGCGAGGTCCACATTGTCCAGATCTGCGATCTCGTCGAACGCGGCGGGGGTGAAAGCCACGCGATTCGACCGGGCCAGAATCACCACATCGGTCACCGCGTCGTCGACCGGATCCGCGCTGCCACGCTCGGCGATATAGCGGACGATATCCAGCGCCACATTCCCCGCACCGACGACCAGACACCGCGGGCCGAGCCCTTCGGGACGAATCGGAACGGGAAGACCTCGGTTATCGGAGGAGAGAATATCGATGGCCTGGTAGAAACGCCCGGAAAGTTCCGGATCCGCCGGACCGAACGACCGGGGCTCGGAAGCGCCGCAGGCGAGTATCACGGCATCGAAATCTCGCCGGAGATCTTCGATCGAGACGTCGACGCCGACTTCGGTCTCGTAGACGACCGAAACGCGATCGTCCTTGAACGGAACGTCGTACAACCGATCCATCTCGCGAACTCGCGGATGATGACGCGAAACCCCGCGACGCAGCAGACCGCCGGTCTCGCCGAATTTCTCGAATACGGTGACGCGCACCGAACTCGACCGTTGCAGAATCTCGCGGACCGAATACAGCGCGGCCGGGCCGGAACCTACGACGGCGATGCTCAGGCGGCCGCCGGGGCCGCCGAGCGCCTTCCGGTCGGTGTCCCTGGACGCGGGCACGCCGGACATGATCGTCCTGCCCAGGAAGAACGCCTCGTTGCGCCGGGCGTCACGCTGCTCGAGCAGGGTGAGGTCACGTGCGGGTTTGATCGCGGAAGCCGGGCACGCCTCCACGCACGCGGTGCAGTCGATACACGACCGCGGATCGATGAACAACGTCTCCGCGGTGTCGAACCCGACCTCGCCCGGAGCCGGATGGATGCAGTTCTGCGGGCAGACCCGCACGCACGACGCATCCTTGCAGCAGTGGCCCAGAATAACGTGGGTCAAGATCGCTCACATTTCTAGAGAAGGTTCGACTTGCGGTAGATCCATCGAGCGCCGCCTGTCAGCAGACCTTCTTTGCTCAAGAATTCGATGAACGGCTCGGCCGCTTTCCGGAACATCATCCGGTGATGCTCGCTGCCGTCGATCTCACGCTTCACGACATCCCAGTCGAATCCCAGGTCTTCGTAGACCCGGCGGTTGATCAGGCCTTTGGCGATGATATGAGTTCCGATCGCGATGATCAGGGAGCTGAACGACCGTCGCAACGCCGACGCACCCGCGAGGCAATCGCGGATATTTCGCCGCGCGAAGGGCATATGCCGGGATTCCTCGACGACATGAATATACGACGTGCGGCGAATCGGGGCGGCGACATCGTCGCTCGCCATCCAGTCGCGCTGCATGACGTCGAACATCTCTTCGCCCGCCAGAATGATTCCGTATGCCACCTCCGACCAGGCGAAGGTGCGGAACAGCCAACCGAAAACGCCGAACGACCGGTCCCGCGGGTAGAACCGCGCACCGATACTGCTGATGGCGTTGACGAACATCAACGAATGCAGATTCTCGTCCGCGCATTCGTTGAGCAGGAATCTGACGTCGGCCCGGGACGGATCGGCGCTGTGATTGCGCCGCAACAGTGCCACCTGTAGCCCCAATTCGAGCCAGATACCGACGCCCAGATACTGAGCGACCTCACTTCTGGTGAGCTCCGATCGCTCCGCTTCCGACAGGGAGGCCCAGGTCCGGGTCCCGAACAGCGGCGACCACTCGGGCGACATTCCGTACGAACCCTCGTTATCGAGATCGACCTCGTAGACAGCCGGGTTTCGGGGATCGAAGGACAGTCGGTTCGCCGAGACCAGCAGGTCCTCGAATAGCGAGTTACTGTCTGAAACCGTCATTCCCACTCCTTGTCACCTCGTCGATGAGACGCCGGTCCACGATAAGTCGACACCGGCGGCGCAAGCTACGGATTCTCGCGCCGATGGAAAAGATGAATACGCGTTCCGAAACTGCTGGAGTAATTCACAACGCCTTGTGACTCATCCCGGCAGGCGATTCGGACGACCCACGGACGAGCCGTGCCGGACGCCCTCCGGGGCGGCGATCACCGTCCCGAACTGCGCGGACGCGCCGAGAGGCGACCGCAACAACCCTACTTCGCATCGCCGGTACGGTGACGCTGCCCGACACGGTAGCTCCGACCGACGACTTCGGCCAGTAGCCTGTGCGCGTGGGGTCCAGGGACGACGCGCACGACACGGCACGACCGCGGATCGCGCTGGCGGCGGTCACCACCGTACTGTTCGTCACCTTCCTCGACACCACCGTCGTCAGCGTCGCACTCGGCGATATCCAGCGCGAGCTGGGTGCCGACGTGGTCCTGCTGCAATGGGTGGTCAACGCCTACACGGTGGTCTTCGCCGGTCTGATGCTCGCGGGCGGATCACTCGGTGACCGTTGGGGGCGCAAGCGGGTCATGATCGTCGGACTCGTCGTCTTCTGCGCCGGATCGGTGATCGCGGCGCTCGCGGCGAGCACGCCCGCGCTCATCGCCGGTCGAGCCGTCATGGGGGTCGGAGCCGCCGCCGCCGAACCCGGCACCCTCTCGGTGCTGCGGCATATCTTCCCGCGCGAGCGGGCACGCGCCAGGGCGATCGGGGTGTGGGCGGCGGTGTCGGGACTGGCGCTCGCGGCCGGACCGGTGGTGGGCGCCGCGCTGGTCGACACCTACGGCCGGCGCTCGATCTTCTGGTTCGATCTGATCATCGGCGCGGGGGCACTCGCCGCCGCGGCGTGGTCGGTCCCGGAGAGTGTCGATCCGAATCCGGGCCCCTTCGACCGGGCCGGACTGCTGCTCGGCGCGTTATTCCTGGCGGCGGTGATCTACGCCGCGACCGCGGGCGCGGATCAGGGATATACCGCGGCCCCGGTGCTGTCGTTGTTCGCACTCGGCGCGATCGCCTTCGCCGGTTTCGTCGCCGTCGAATCGCGGGCTCGCGCTCCCCTGCTGGATTTCCGGTACCTGCGCCCGCCCGCGGCGCGCTCGTCGTCGCCTTCGCCGTCTATTTCGGCATATTCTCGATCTTCTTCTTCACCGCGCTGTATCTGCAAGTGATGCAGTCCTATTCGGGCGCGCGCACCGCGGCGGTCTTCGCGCCGATGGCCGTCGCGATCGTCGGCGGATCGCTGGCAGCGGGTTCGTGGGTGGCGCGACGCGGGGCGCACGGTCCGATGATCATCGGGTGCGTGGTCGGGGCGTGCGGGATCCCGCTGACCCGACGGGTTCTCGCGGGCCCACTGCACGATCCGCCGCTCGCGGCGGCGATGGCGGTGGCCGGAGCCGGATTCGGTCTCGCCGTCGTGCCGCTGACCTCGTCGGTGCTGTCAGGGGTGCCCGCGCGGCGTTCGGGGATGGCCGCCGCGGTGACCAACACGATGCGCCAGGTCGGTTCGGCGGTCGGTGTCGCCGTGCTCGGGGCGGTGGTGAATTCTTTCCTCACCTCCGATCTGCGGATCCGGATGAGCGGATTGGGATTGCCCGCCGAATTGCAGCCCGACGCCATCGATGCCGTCGAACGCGGCCGCATCCCCGAAGGTGTCGACATCACCGCCTATCTCCGGTACGCGTCGAAGGTGTCGGAGGTACTGGAGACCGGAAAGGTCGCCTTCCACCACGGACTCGATGTGGCACTACTGATTTCGGCGATCCTGATCCTCGCCGCGGCGGCGTTCACCGCCGTCGACACGGCCGCCTCGCGCCGCGCGGGAGGCCCACCGCTCCGGCACGAGTAGTCAGTTCCCGGCGGCTCGGCCGCGAGCGATCTCGGCGGCCCGCCGGATGCCTTCCTTCCACAGCGGGCCGTGGCCCGGCACGACCAGGTCCGCCTCGATCGCGTCGAAGGCGGCGAGGCCGTCCAGCGCGCCGCCGGTCGAGTGGTTGAAGAAATCCGGAAGCAGTTGTGGCCCCTCGATATTCGAGGTGGGATGCGCGGTGACCAGGGCGTCGCCGGTGGCGACGACTCCCGCGGCGGGCAGGTGGAACGCGCTGTGTCCGGAGGTGTGGCCCGCACACGGGATCGGCACCGGCGCGCCGGGCAGATCCAAGGCGCCTCCGGTGGGAAACGGCTGGATGTGCGGGGCGCTGTTCTCGCGCAGGCCGCCCGCCGCGGCGATACGCACGGCCCACGCCAGGGTTCGCGGCTTCCAGGCACGGCGGATGACGTCGAGCGGTGTCGCCGACTCGTGGTACTCGCCGCGCGCGTGGCCGACCTCCGCCGGGGCGGTATAGGCCGGGATTCCGTAGCGGTCGTGTAGATGCCTCAGCGCGCCGATGTGGTCGAGATGGGCATGGCTGAGCAGTACCGCGACGATATCCTCCGGGCGGTGGCCGAGCGCGCGCACCGACCGCTCGATCGCGTCGGCGTCCTTCAACCATCCCGCGTCGATCAAGGTCAGCGCACCGCCCTCGCGCGCGAGCACCATGTTGACGTCGGTGCCTCGGAGGCAGAACACACCATCGGCCACCTGGTAGTACTGCACGCGAATCCTCCTCCGCCGGAACAATCGCTCCGAATGTAGTCCGGGTCCGTAGACCGCGAATACACCTCGCTCGGCCTGTCGCCCGGCCACACGGCCTCCGACCCGGTATCGGTATGTATAGTGGGCCACCGCGACCGGCTGGTTCGCCCATATCAAATCTGCTGGTGGGGAACGGGACTCGCGGGTGCCGTACGGCCACGTCCGCCCTGGGGCGACGATGCGCCGGGAGGCCGCTTGCCCGAAAATCCGTGCCGGTCGGTATTTCGCTCGCAGCACTCGGCTCCACCTCCGAGACAGACCGTCGGAGATACAGCGTCGGAGACATGCCGTCGGGCTACGCCGCCGGGGCATGCCGTCGGGGACACACCACTGACAGGACCAGGGCTCTTCAATGACGAATTCCACCACGACCACGCCGGATCCGAGCGCGACGCTGTCGCATCGGCAGATCATGACGATACTGTCCGGTCTGCTACTAGGCATCTTCCTTGCCGCGCTCGACCAGAACATCGTGAGCGTGGCCATCGTCCAGATCGCCAACAGTCTGCACGGATTCGACGAGCAGGCGTGGGCGACAACGGCCTACCTGATCACCGCGACGATCACCACACCGCTGTACGGCAAGCTCGCCGACATCTACGGGCGAAAGCCGTTCTATCTCCTGGCGATCGGACTGTTCGTCCTCGGATCGGTGGCCTGCACCTTCGCGACCTCGATGCACCAATTGGCCGCTTTCCGCGCGTTCCAGGGACTCGGCGCCGGTGGTCTGATGTCGCTGGCGTTCACCATCATCGGCGATATCGTCCCGGCCCGGGAGCGGGTGCGCTACCAGGGCTATTTCATGATCGTGTTCGGCTCGGCCACGGTACTCGGCCCGGTGCTCGGCGGATTCTTCTCGCATTACGCCGAACTCGGCGGGCTCGAGGGCTGGCGGTGGGTGTTCCTGGTCAATGTCCCGGTCGGTGTGATCGCGTTCCTCGTGGTCGCGAAGGTGCTGAATGTTCCGCATCGGCGTCAGCGTCATCGCATCGACTGGTTCGGCGCGCTGACGCTCACACTGTGCGCGGCGCCGCTACTGCTGGTGGCCGAGCAGGGCAGGCAATGGGGATGGAATTCCGATCGCGCACTGCTGTGCTACGGCATCGGCGCGGCCGGGCTGGCCCTGTTCGTCTTCGTCGAACTCGTGATGAAGGACGCGGCGTTGATTCCGCTGCGGCTGTTCCGCAGCGGGACGTTCAGTGTCGCCACCGTGGGCGGCTTCATCGTCGGTATCGCGATGTTCGGCGCTATCGCGCTGGTGCCCCTGTATTTCCAGGTGGTACGCGGATACGCGCCGACCACCGCGGGTCTGCTGATGCTGCCGCTGGTGTCGGGCATCATGGTCGGCTCACAGATCGCCGGAACGATCACCAAGCGGTCGGGCCGCTACAAGATGCTGCCGGTCACCGGATCTTTCATGATCGCGCTCGGCGCGGCCCTGCACGCGGGGGTGGACTATCACAGCCCGTTGTGGCAGCCGCTCGCCTGCGGGGCCGTCATCGGTTTCGGGCTCGGCTGCTGCATGCAGACGCTGATCATCGCCGCCCAGAACGCGGTATCACCGTCGGATATGGGCGTTTCCACCGCGACGGCGACCTTCTTCCGCCAGATCGGCGGCACCCTCGGTGTCGCGGTCTTCCTGACGATCCTGTTCAACCTGCTGCCGCACCGGATCCTCGACGCGTTCGGCGGACGCCTCCCCGACGGCTTCGACGCCGCGCAGTTGGCGACCGTGCAGAGCAGCACCAACGGAATCGCCGCGCTGCCCGAGGAATTGCGGGTGCCGATCCTGACCGGCTTCACCGAATCCATGCAGTCGGTCTTCCTGGTCGCCGCGGGCGTGGCGGTGCTGGCGGGCGCGGTGCTGCTGTTCATGAAGGAGATCCCGCTACAGAGCATCGCGGCAGCGCTGGTCGACCCGGTGGCGGAAGATGCCCGGAAGACCGTCGAGCGCGGTCATACCGACCGGCGGATCCGCGCGGACGGGCCGATGCGCAAGGAGCCCGCGGTCAAGATGATGGCGAAACCGGAACGGGTGGGGGCCGGGGCGACCTGCCGCAACGGCGGGACCGGTTCCCTCGGCACGACCTCGGTCGACCTGATGACCGAGATCCGCGCCTCCGAGCGCTGCGCGATCTCCGGGCGGGTGCACCGGGAGGACGGACATCCGGTCGCCGCCGTCGCGCTCACCCTCATCGACCAGTGCGGTCGCCAGTGCGCGCGCACGACCGGCGCGGACGACGGCTCCTACACCGTTCTCGCGCCCGCGCCCGGCGAATACGTCCTGATCGCGGCGACGACGGGACATCAGCCCGCCGCCGTCGGTGTCACGGTCGGCGGACGCAAACAACGCCTCGACGTCCCCCTGCTCGGGTCGGGCGAGGTGTCGGGCGAGGTGCGCTCGGCCCGCAAGGGCACTCCCATCTCGGGAGCGACCATCACCCTCACCGATACCGGCGGCGAGGTGGTCGGGGCCGCCGTCAGCACCGGCGACGGCGAGTACCTGTGCCGGGGCGTGGTGCCCGGCACCTACACCCTCGTGGCGATCGCCGACCACATGCGTCCCTGCGCCGCGACCCTCACCGTGCCCGACAGCGGGCTGCTCCGCCACGATGTCGACCTCGCGCCGATGGCGGTACTCGCCGGATCGGCCATGGCCGACGACGATCGGGCCGTCGCCGATATCCAGATCACCGTCCTGGACGCCGCGGGCGATATGACCGCGTCGGCCCGCACCGACGAACACGGCCGTTACGTGGTGCCCGATCTGCCCGAGGGGCAGTACACCGTCGTCGCGCGCGGCTATCCGCCGGTGACGAGCCGGGTCACGGTCGCGGGTGGCGAGGTCGCCCACGATGTGCGGCTCGGATATCGTCCGATTTCCGGTCAGCTGTCCCGATAGCCCTGCGCCGCAGGGCTTTCCACGACTCCGACCACGACGGGAGCGACGAACTGTTCCAGCATCGCGCGCTCGTCGTCACCGTCGCGTCCCGGCGCGGTGAGCAGCGACATGATCACCCGAGCCGCCCACCTGGCCGAACGGGAACGGCGGGAATCGTCGGCGACGGCATCGGCGAGCAGCCCGGCCGCGATCGCCTCGATGACCTCGGAGGTCTGCCCGATCTCGTTGGCGATCCCCGCGTCCCCGGCGGTGAACCACGCGATCAGGGTCGGGTCGTCGCGCACCGACCGGATCGAGGCCGTCATCGCGGTGACGACCCGTTCGCGCGGGTCGGCGATATCGGCGACTTCCCGTGCGACGGCCGCGGCGACGCGGCGCGCTTCGCGATGGACGAAAGCGATTCGCAGGGACTGCCGGTTCGGGAAGTACCGGTACAGGGTCGCGCGGGAACATCCCGCGGCCGCGGCCACCTCGCCCATCCCGGTATTCGCCACACCGCGCTCGACGAAAAGCCGCGCGGCGGCGTCGAGTATCTGCTCGGCGGCGATATCGGCGCGGGTCGGGCGCAGCCAGTCGTTCATGCCACCACCGCTTTTCATGCCACCGCTCATGCCACGGCCGCGAACGGCACCCGATCCGGCCAACGCACATAGCTGCCCGGGGCGTAGCGCACGTTCTCGATGTCGATGCCGAAATCCGGACACCGCGCGAGCAATTCCTCCAGCGCGACCCGCGCGACCATTCTGGCGGCGGCGGCGCCGAGGCAATGGTGGTTGCCGTGGCTGAAGGTGAGGATGCTCTTGGGTTTGCGCAGCACGTTGGGTTCGCCCGCGGTGGGACCGTATTCGCGTTCGTCGTGATTGGCCGACGCGTACAGCAGCAGCGCCCGGCGTCCGGCGGCGATGGTGGTGCCCGAGATCTCCATGTCCCGGGTAAGGGTGCGCGCCAGACCCTGCACCGGCGAGGTGACGCGCAGGAACTCCTCCACCGCGTCGGGGATCAGCGCGGGATTCTCGATCAGCAGCCGACGCTGGTCCGGGTATCGGGCGAGCAGTTGCACCGCGCCGCCCAGATTGCCGGTGGTGGTGTCGTTCCCGCCGGTGATCATGGTGAAGGCGAATCCGAGAATCGAGATGATGCCTTCGTAGTCACCGTCGGCCCCGAACCCCGAGGCGACCAGATGGGAGATGGTGTCGTCGCCCGGTTCGACGCGGCGACGGTCGATGAGTCCGCTGAAATACCGCATCAACTCACCGATGGCCTCCTGGGCGCCCATCGGGCTGCCACCCGCCGACGCGGCCATGATGAGATCGGTCCATTCGTCGAAGCGGGCCCGATCCTCTTCCGGCACACCGAGATAGTGCGCGACGACCATACTCGGCAGCGGTTTGAACAGGTCCACGACGATATCGCCGCCACCCGCCGCGCGCAGCCGCTCCAACCGCTCCACGACGAACGCCCGCACCTCGGGTTCGACCGACCGGACCTGACGCGGGGTGAAACCCTTCATCACCTGTCTGCGGAAGGCGGTGTGGTCGGGCGGGTCGGCGAAGACCAACGGTCGCGGCCGCGGGATGCCGATCTCGTCGAGATCGGTGTAGTCCACCGTCAGCCCCTGCGCGGAGGAGAACGTGGTGACGTCGCGGGCGGCCGCGTAGACGTCGGAATACCTCGACAGCACGTAGTAGTCGCCGCTCGGATCGTCCTCCGGGACCACGTGGTGGACCGGATCGTGGTCGCGAAGTGCCCGATACATGGGCCACGGGTCACACCAACTCTGTCCGGAACGTAGCTCGAAGCGCGGTCGGTGAGACAACTCTGTCGGCATGAGTCGAGACTAAGACAGAATGACAATATTGTCTAGAACATGTTTCAGCCGCACTACGCGGACCTAGCCCCGAAGAAGTGGACCCATCCCGGATAACTTCCGCTGTCGACGTCGTAGATCTGGAAGTCGTAGTCGCGGCATTCGCCGGTTGTCAGATCACGGAATCGCAGGTGCGGGTGCTCGCTGAAATACGTGACGTCGCCGCGCTCCCACAGTGCGCGAAACTCCGGATACACCCCGAGTTCGCCCAGGAATCCGGCGAAATGCTCACCGGCCTGCAATCGACCGATCCGACCGCGCAGGCCCGCCACCGACAGCGCGACCGCGTGCTCCCAGTCGACCACCGCGCGCCGCGCGAGTTCGTGACCGAAGAACCAGTGCAGGATATTGGCCTCCTCGCGCAATCCGGGAAAGAGAACCCCGACGGTCGCGTTCGCGGCGAGCAGATTCCAGCGGGAGTCGAAATACGCCGCCGCGTACGGCTCGTGCAGGTCGAGCGCCCGCCGCATATCCGGCGTGATCTCGGCGCGCAACTGCGCGACGGTCGGGACGACGGTCTCGACCAGGCCCGCGAGTTCGAACAGATGCCTGCGGTCGTGACGCGCCAATTCCCGCACGCCGTCGAGGTGACGAACCAGGCCGTCCACCACGGTCCGCGTCGGCCGGTCACGTTCACCACGCTCGAGATGGGTGAGATAGCTGACGCTCACACCCGCGCCGATCGCGAGCTTCTCCCGCGAGATCGCTCGACCGTGCCGCAACCGGCGCAACAGCTCCCCGAACGTCGGCGGCATCAAGGTGATCCCCGAAACACTCCCGCCCGACCTGTCGACCACTCGCCATCCCCTCCAATACTGTGCGAGTCGAAGACTCGTGACCAGTGATGATGCGGTTACTGAAAGATCCCTCCGCACCCTAGTCCCCGAACTCCTTCCGACATGTGCATTTTCGTAATGCTTTCATACGAAAGCAATGCGGTGACGGGGCCGACCGGGATCCGCTCGCCGATCCGGGTCGAGTCGAAACTTTCGGATACCTGTCGGACATCTTTCAGCAATCGATCGTGCGTGTCTGAAACACCAGTTTCTCAGCAAACATTCACAGTTCGTGTCGCCCATGCCATTACGGAGAGAGTCACGACCGGCAGTCTCGCTATTCTTGTGCAAAGATGTGGCAATCAGACCGCAAGTCCTGCCGCGTTCGAAGCGAGGAATGCCATGCCCGCAACGACCGAATACGACGCCCGCACCGTGCCGTCCCGGAGCGAGAAGAGGCCGCCCGTGACGGCCGACGGGTGTCGAAAGGCTCGTACCGACAGCAGGTATCCGGTTCGCGTCGAATCGACGCGGGGGCAGGCGATTCCGATCCTCGGCGCGGGCGATGACGCACCGGCCGATCACCGATCCCGTACGACTCCGATCCGCGGTGAATCACGACACGACCAGCGGGAAAGGGCATATTCTTGACGACAGCGAATCGTAGTGATTCAATTCGACCCGCCATGGGTCAGATGAATCGAGCCGGAAACGACGCGGGGGTGGGAGTGTCCACCGTCTCCGACCCGGATCCCCCCGATACGGAACCGCGCGCCCGGCTAGGGGCCGAACTCCGGCGTCTGCGCGATCTCGCCGGGATCTCCGGGCGCGATCTCGCGCATCGGGTCGGAATCAGTCAATCCAAACTCTCGCGGATCGAGAAGGGGAACGCCGTTCCCTCGATCCCGCAGGTACTGGATTGGGCCAGAGAGGTCGACGCGAGCCCCGAAACTCTGCGTGCCCTGCGACTTTTGACCGAAGCGGCGCATTCCGAAGTCGATACCTGGCGGTCCGCACTGGCGACGCGCAGACATCTCCAGCACGAGGTCCGCGAGCGCGAATCCGCGGCCGACGTGGTCTCCACCTTCCAGCCCTCGGTGGTGCCCGGCCTGCTCCAAACCGCCGAATACGCCCGCAGAGTTTTCGCGACCTTCCAATTGCCCTACGCCAAAGATGATCTCGCGGCCGCGCTGGCGGCCCGGCTCGACAGGCAACTGGCACTGTACGACTCGGACAGGCGATACGAGTTCCTCATCACCGAGGCCGCGCTGCGCCTGCGTCCCGGTCCGCATCGGGTGGTGCTCGGCCAGTTGGACCGCATCTCCTCGCTCAGCACACTCGACAATGTCTCGATCGGCGTCATACCCAACGACATCGAGGCGACGACGACAGTTCCGCACGGTTTCGTCATCTACGACACCGGCTACGACGACACCCTCGTCTCGCTCGAATTGATCGACGCGAGCAGGCTGGTCCGCGCGCCCGAGGAGATCGAACTGTATCGCCGGTGCTGGGAACTGCTGGGCAGGATGGCACTCTTCGGCGACGCCGCCAGGGAGTTCCTCGCCGGACTCGCCGTCGAGATCCGCGGGTCTGCGGGCGATTGAGATGTCGAATTCCGCAACACCGGCCAGGGTGGTGCCGCGGCAACCCCGCTGCGGCACCACCCTGGCGGCGTCATGTGCCGAAATCGAATTCACCGGCACGCACGCCGGCGAGGAAGGCTCGCCATTCCGAGGTCGTGAACCACAACACCGGACCGGACGGATCCTTCGAATCGCGCACAGCGATCCGCCCGTTGCCCGACGCGACCTCGACGCACCCTCCGCCGCCATCACTGAAGGTACTCTTTGCGAACTTCGCATTGAAGTCCCCCTCATCGAATGTGTTGTCTCTCATGATGTCTCCTAGATCGCGGAGGACCACTACCTCCGCTCCGATATCCAGGAAAGCCCCCCGGACGGCCGCGCGTACTGAAATCGACAGGTGTGCAATCGGATCCGAATTCGCGATATTTCGGTCCGATTCATGCAGTGAGGGAGAATTCCATGGCGATCGGTAACCGCGCGTTCCTCCGCTCCGTGGTGCAATTCCGATTGCTCGGCACCGTCGAGGCCGAGAAGAACGGTCGGCGTGCCGAACTCGGCACCGCGCGCGAACAGCGCCTGCTCACCGCACTGCTGTCGGTGATGGGCCAGCCCGTCTCGCGCGAGGAAGTGATCGACTGGGTGTGGGACGATCCGCCCACCGACGCCGACGCCGCGCTGGACGAGATCGTCGCCGTGCTACGGGATCTGCTGCGCCCGCTCGGCCTTGGCGACGCGCTGATCAGCGGCGACGGGGTGTTCCGCCTCGACGTTCCGGCGGAATGGGTCGACGTGCATCAGTTCCGCATCCTGACCGAACGCGCGGCCCAGCTCGACGACGCCGAAGGCCGCGAATTCCTGGCCGCCGCACTACAATCAGTGCGCGGTTTCCCGCTCAGCGATCTGTCCGGACGCCGGATCGCCGAGTACCGACGCGAACTCGCCGACCAATTGCAGGCCGCGGAAATCCGATTCAACGGAATCCAGATCGGGCAGAGCCGGGCCGCGACGATGCACCGGGTGGAAATCGCACAGGCCCTGTGACGACACCGGTCACAGGGCCTGCCGACGAAACAGACCTACTTCTTGCGTTCCCGCTTTTCGCGCACACGCACCGAAACACGAACCGGTGAGCCGTCGAATCCGAATTCCTCACGCAGCCTGCGCTCGATGAATCGACGGTAACCCGCCTCCAGGAAGCCGGTGGTGAACAGCACGAACGTCGGCGGTCGCGTCGACGCCTGGGTGGCGAAGAGAACCCTGGGCAGGCGCCCGCCACGCATCGGCGGCGGCGTCGCCGCGACGACTTCCTTGAGCCAGGTGTTCAGGCGACCGGTCGAGATCCGCTTGTCCCACGACTCCAGCGCGGTTTCCATGGCGGGAACCAGCTTCTGGACGGCCCGCCCGGTCTGGGCGGAGATGTTGACCCGGCCCGCCCACGGCACCCGGTTCAGGTCGCGGTCCACTTCCTTCTCCAGCATGAGACGCCGGTCCTCGTCGACCAGATCCCATTTGTTGAAGGCGAGCACCAGCGCGCGACCCGAGTCGGCGACCAGGCTGATCACGCGAAGATCCTGCTCGGTGATCGGCTGGGAGGCGTCGATCAGCATGATCGCGACCTCGGAGGCCTCCAGCGCGGATTTGGTGCGCAGCGACGCGTAGAACTCGGTGCCGCTGGCATTGGACACCTTGCGCCGCAAGCCCGCCGTATCGACGAACTTCCAGATCTTGCCGCCCAGATCGACGAGACTGTCCACCGGATCGACCGTGGTGCCCGCGACATCGTGCACCACCGAACGCTCGTCGCCCGCTAATTTGTTGAGCAGGCTCGACTTACCGACATTCGGCTTGCCGACCAACGCGACGCGACGCGGTCCGCCACCGCCGCCACCCTCGCGGGGAGTCTCGGGCAGCGCCGCGAGCACATCGTCGAGCAGATCGCCGGTGCCACGTCCGTGCGCGGCGCTGACCATGCGCGGCTCGCCGAGCCCGAGCGACCACAGCGTCGCCGCCTCGGATTCGACCCGCTGATCGTCGACCTTGTTGGCCACCAGGATCACCGGGATCTTGGAGCGACGCAGCTTCTTGACCGCGGCCTCGTCGGTCGCGGTCGCGCCGACGGTGGCGTCGACCACGAGCAGGATGGCGTCGGCGGTGTCCATGGCCAGTTCGGCCTGCCGGGCGACATGCTGCTGCAAACCCTTGGCGTCGGGTTCCCAGCCGCCGGTGTCCTGGACCCAGAAACGCCGGCCCGACCAGTTGGCCTCGTAGGAGACCCGGTCGCGGGTGACGCCGGGGATGTCCTCCACGACGGCCTCGCGCCTGCCGAGGATGCGGTTGACCAGCGTGGACTTGCCGACATTGGGCCTGCCGACCACCGCGAGGGTCGGCATGGCGAGTTCTTCGCCCTCCTCCGACTCCTCGGCGAAATCGAGGACTTCCCAGTCGGTCTCGTCACTCCATACGCCGTCGCCGGCGAGTACGTCTTCGTTCATCGGGCGCCTCCCGGCGAGCTCGTGGTGATCTGATGTGCGACAACGCGGTACAACTCGTCGATGACCTCGTCCTTGCTCAGTTCGCTGGTGTCGACGATGACCGCGTCATCGGCCGGGCGCAGCGGGGAGACCTTGCGGGTCGAATCGAGATTGTCACGACGCTGGACATCGGCCAGGACGGCTTCGTAGTCGTCGCCGCGTCCTTCGTCGATGTTCTGCTGATTGCGGCGCTGGGCCCTGGCCTCGGCGGAGGCGGTCAGGTAGATCTTGGCATCCGCGTCGGGCAGCACCACGGTACCGATATCGCGGCCCTCGACCACGATCCGCTGCGCGCTGTAGGTGATCTCCCGCTGCAACGCGACAAGCAGTTCGCGCACCTCGGCCACCGCCGACACCGCCGACACCGCCTTGGTCACCGCGTCGCCGCGGATCTCACCGGACACGTCCTCGCCGTCGAGTTCGATGATCTCGTGGCCGGGATCGGTGCCGATGGTCAGCGGCAGTTCCTTGACGGACGCGGCGACCGCCGCGGAGTCGGTGAGGTCGATACCCGCGCGCAGCACCCGCAGGGTCGCCACCCGGTACATCGCCCCGGTGTCCAGGTAGCGGGCGTCGAGACGGCCCGCGAGCCGGCGGGAGACGCTCGACTTGCCCGTGCCGGACGGTCCGTCCATCGCCACGACCAACGACTCGGTGCCCGAAAGCTTTCCCGCTGCGACACTCTGCACCGGAACCTCCACACCGTTCACAACGACACCGCCTCGTAGAGTTTGCCAACTTCGTCGCGGCCGAGCACTCGCAGCGTGCCCGGCCGTTGATCGCCCAGCAGCACCGGGCCGATATGGGTGCGAACCAGCCTGGTGACCGGATGCCCGACCTCGTCGAGCAGTCTGCGCACGATGTGCTTGCGCCCTTCGTGCAACACGAGTTTCACCAGGGAGCGTCCCTCGCCGATCTCTAGCACCTGGAAGCGGTCGACCTTGGCCGGGCCGTCCTCCAGTTCCACGCCGTCGCGCAGTCGCTTGCTGATGATCTTGTTGTTGACTTCGCCGTTCACCGTGGCCAGGTAGGTCTTGGACACCTCGAACGACGGGTGCATGAGCCGGTGCGCGAGGTCGCCGTCGTTGGTCAGCAGCAGCAGGCCCTCGGTGTCCGCGTCGAGCCGTCCGACGTGGAACAATCGCTGACCTGCCGCGATCCGCTCGGCGACGATATCGCCGACGCAGGGGCGGCCGAGATCGTCGGACATGGTCGACTGCCAGCCCTTGGGTTTGTTCAGTGCCAGGTGCACCAGTTCCGCGCGCACCATGACGCGCGTTCCGTCGACCCGGACCACCGCGTTCTGCGGATCGATGCGCAGACCCTGTTCGCGCACGATGAGCCCGTCGACCTCGACGCGGCCCTGATCGATCAGGTCCTCGGCGGCGCGGCGCGAGGCGACGCCCGCCTTGGCGAGCACCTTCTGCAACCGCTCCCCCTCGCCCCACGGCATCTTGGTGTGGGTTTCGGTGCTGTCGGTTTCGACGTGCTGGCGACGCGCCGGTTTGGCATTGCTCAGCAGCGGCGGTCCGCTGACCTGACGCTGCGGTTTCGGATTCTTGGCTTTGCGACCGGCGGGAGCCTGCGCCTGCGCGGGACGCCGTGCGCCACGCGGCGCCGAACCGGATTGCGGGGTCGCGGAAGGCCCGCGGCCACCCGAAGCGCCCGAAGCGGTGCCGCCCTGCCCGTGTCCACCGCGCTGGGGCGAGTCACCCTGCCCATAACCGCCGCGACCGGAACCACGCTGGGCCGAAACACCCTGCGAGTACCCGTCACGACCGGAACCACGCTGGGGCGAGTCACCCTGCCCGTAACCGCCGCGACCGGAACCACGCTGAGGGGAATCGCTCTGGGAACCGCCGCGCCTGCCGTTGCCGCGCTGGTCGTTGTCCCGGGCTCCGCGCTCGGCGGCGGCGCCGCGCTGTGCGGCGCGAGCGCCGCGCGAACCGGTGCTGCGATTCGCGCCACCCGATGCGGGCTGGTCGCTACGTTTTCTTCGATCCGGTGTGCCATCTCGGCGAGCGGAAGTATTCATCTGTCCTGTCAATTCTCGGTGCCGAGATCCAGGTCGGATTCGGCGGGTTTTCTCAGCCTGGTGTAACGGGGATCCGTCTCCAGGCTCTCGTTGATCTCATCGATCAGGTCGACGCCCGGAAGTAGGGGCGCCAGCGCGGGCAGGTCGGACAACGACGCGAGTCCGATCCGTTCGAGGAACAGTTCGGTCGTGCTGTACTGCGTGCCGTTGGTCTCCGGGTCCACCCCGGCCTCGGCGATCAATCCACGTGCGAGCAAGGTGCGCATGACACCGTCGACATTCACACCGCGAACCCCGCTGACCCTGGTCCTGGTCACCGGTTGGCGGTAGGCGACCACCGCCAGGGTTTCCAGCGCCGCCCGGGTCAATTTGGTCCGGGCGCCGTCGAGCAGCACCCGTTCCACATATGGCGCGTACTCGCTGCGAGTATAGAAGCGCCACCCGTCTCCCACGAAACGCAGGTCGATGCCACTGCCCCTGGCGGAGAATCCGGCCGACATCTCGCGCAGGGCCGCCTCGACCCGCTCGGTGGTGTCGTCCAAAGCCGCCGCCAGCTGTTCTACCGGGGCGGGAGCGTCGACGACGAGCAACATCGCCTCGAGCGCGGACCGGAATTCGGTCTCGTCGAGAGTCGCGGGAGTGAACTCCGCCACGGAAGGCTCGGGAACGGGCACGGCGGGTGTGATCGTGTCCGAGATCTCGGGGGTCGCGACCTCCGCGGCGTCGGATGCGATGACCTCGGTGGAGTCCGCCGCGTGCGCGCTGGGCTGGTTCACCCGTAGTCCTCCTCGATCGTGATGGTCTCGGTCTCCTCGGCGCCGGGGTCGAGCTCACCGATCCAGCTCACCGCGAGCGGACCGAGCGGATCGGGCTGCTCGAATTCGATCGTCTTACCCCGGTACAGCTCGAGCAGCGCCAGGAAGCGGGCCACGATCTGCACCGCCACCTCGCAGTCGGCGACCAGTTCCGCGAAGGTCGTCCAACCGCCCTTCCCGCGTTCCTTGAGCCGTTCCAACACCCACGCCGCCTCCTCCGCCACCGAGATCGCGTGCGCGTGCAGGTGGTCGAGTCCGACCCGAGGGATCGGTCTGGGCCGGAAAGCCACGGCGGCGATCTGCGCGAAAGCCGCGGCGTCCACCCCCAGGGTAACCTCGGGCATCAGCCCGGCGAAGCGCTCCTCCAGTCCGACCGAACGCGGATAGCGCCGCAGCGCCACCGCCTCCAGTTCCGCGAACAGTTCCGCGACCTGCTTGAACGCACGATATTGCAGCAGGCGCGCGAACAGCAGATCGCGGGCCTCCAGCAATTCCAGATCCTCGGAATCGGTCATCTCGCCGGAGGGCAGCAACCGCGCCGCTTTCAGATCGAGCAGGGTCGCGGCGACGACGAGGAATTCGGTGGTCTGGTCCAGGATCTTGTCCGCGCGCAGGCCCGATTCTCCCGCGCTCGCCGCGGTCAAAGCCTTCGTGTAGGCGATGAATTCATCGGTGACCTGGGCCAACGCGACTTCGGTCACGTCCAGCCTGCGCGAGCTGATCAGGGTGAGCAGCAGGTCGAACGGGCCCTGGAAGTTGCTCAGCGACAGGTGGAAGCCCGCCGCGCGCGCGGGTTCCTCCGGCGGGATGTCGGACGCCGGGCCGTCATCGGGTTCGTGCGGGTCCTCGGTGGTCGTCTGCGGCGCCGGGGTTCTCGCCTCGCTCACCGTCCGGACCGGTGGATGACTTCCCGCGCCATCGCCCGATACGCCTCGGCTCCACCGGATTTCGGGGCCCACGTGGTGATGGGCTCGCCCGCGACACTGGCATCGGGAAAACGGACCGTGCGCGAGATGGCGGTGTCGTACACCAGCTCACCGAAAACCTCGACGACGCGCGCCATCACCTGTCGCGAATGTAGTAGACGGGCGTCGAACATCGTCACCACGATGCCGTACAGGCTCAGTCGTGGATTCAGCCGGTCGCGCACCTTCTCCACGGTGTCGTTGAGCAGTGCGAGACCGCGCAACGAGAAGTATTCGCATTCCATCGGAATGATGACGCCGTCCGAACAGGCCAGCGCGTTCACCGTGAGCAGACCGAGCGAGGGCTGGCAGTCGATGAGGATGTAATCGTAGCGATCGCGCACCGGTTCCAGCGCGCGGCCGAGCGTCTGTTCCCTGCCGACTTCGTTGACCAGCTGGATCTCCGCGGCGGACAGATCGATATTGCTCGGCAGCAGATCCATGTTCTCGACCCGGGTCTGCATCAGTACGTCGTCGATGGAGGTGCGCGAGCCGATCAGGAGGTTGTGCACGGTCTGGTCGAGGTCGTGGTGGGCGACGCCGAGCCCGGCCGAGAGCGCGCCCTGCGGGTCGAGATCCACCAGCAGCACGCGGCGCCCGTATTCGGCCAGCGCGGCACCGAGATTGATGGTCGAGGTCGTCTTGCCGACCCCGCCCTTCTGGTTGCACATGGCGACGATCAGCGCGTCACCGTGCCTGCCCAGCGGCGGCGGGTGCGGGACCAGGCGCAACGGACGGCCCGTCGGGCCGAGTTCCGCGCTCTCCGCGGGAACCGGCTGGGCTCCTTTGCCCCACAGCGTTTCCGCCGCGGCGTCCGAGTACGGTTCCGAACGGGGGCCTGTAAGCGGTTGCGCCCCAGCACCCATCTGCGGCTCCTGCGCCGCACCGGCTGTCGTCACGATCCGCTGCTCCTTATGCTTCTGCCCGTTGCCTCGCCGAGCGTAGCGAGACCGATCAGGCCCGACCTCGCTTTCGTACGGTCCAGCTCTCGATAGACGCTACCGCTTGACAAGACGAGACCCACGTTCGGACACGCGACACCGTGTTCGGAGCACACGCCGAGCTCGATCGACTCCGATGTGGGCAGTCCCTCCATGCTGTCTCATTCCGCTCCTTCGCGCGACGCGATGTCTCGCGGCGAGATGCGGCCTGCGGATACCTTCGATCCGGACGATACCCCGTGTGCGATCGGTGAGGAACCGCGCGCGCATATCGGCACCGCCCCGACCCCGGTGGCATCGCACCGTTTTCATCGTGCCCGAGGGTGCGCGGTCGCCCACACTTCGCGCAGGGTGTTGACGGTGACGAGGGTGTAGATCTGGGTCGTCGTCACCGACGCGTGGCCGAGCAACTCCTGCACGACCCTGACATCGGCGCCGCCGTCCAGCAAATGGGTGGCGAACGAATGACGCAGCGTGTGCGGCGAAACGGCCGAGCCGATACCCGCGCGTTCGGCGGCGATCCGCAACACCTGCCAGGCGCTCTGGCGAGACAGCCTGCCACCGCGCGCGTTCAGGAACAGCGCGCCCCCGTTACCTTTCGTCCCGCTTCTTCCACCCGCCGCCAGCGTCGGACGACCGCGGATCAGATAGGCCTCGACCGCAGCGATGGCGGGACGACCGATGGGCACCATCCGTTGTCTACCGCCCTTGCCGTGCAAGGTGACCGTGCGTTCGCCGGTGTCGAGGTCGTCCACGTCTAGTCCGACCATCTCCGAAATCCGCGCCCCCGTGGAATACAACAGTTCCAGCAGCGCGCGATCACGCAGACCGCGCGGACCGCCGTCAGCGCCCGGCGCGGTGTCGGGCGAATCCGCCGCGCCGCCGCCCGCCGCCTCGAGCAAGCGCGACACTTGGTCGTAGGGCAGCGCTTTCGGCAGTCGGCGGCCGGGGGCCGGGGGTTTCACCCCGTGCGCGACATCGGTGGCGCTCATCCCCTCGGCGGCCGCGAAACGGTGCAACCCGCGTACCGCGATCAACGCGCGCGCCACCGAACTCGCGGCGAGCGGCGGATGCCCGGTCCCGCCCGCCCGCAGCGCGACGGTGAATTCGGCGACATCGGATTCGGCCGCGCGGTCGAGTTCGGTGATGCCGCGTCGGGTCAGGAATTCCCGGTAGCGGTCGAGATCGCGGCGGTACGCGCCGAGCGTGTTGCGCGCGGCGCCACGCTCGACCGCGAGATGGTCGAGGTAGGCGGCGATTTCACGCGCGAGTACCCCGTCGGACATCTCAGTCTCCGGATCGTGAGCGCGCCTGGCGGCGCAGGAAACCCGTCGGCTGACCCGGCCACGGCGCGTTGGCCGGGCGCAGCGCGATGTCGTCGGCGCGTGCCGCCGCGAGGGCGAGCACACCGGCCACCGCTGTCGCGTTGACGATCTCGCCCGCGAGCGCGGCGCGCACCGCGGCGCCGACCGGCATGCGGATCACGCGCAGATCCGCTTCCTCGTTCTCCGGTTCCGGACGGTCGACCTCGCGCAGATCGCGTGCGACGTAGACGCGCAGCGCCTCGTCGGTGAATCCAGGCGACAGTGCCACGTCGACGAGCACCGACCACTCCGCCGCGGCCAGTCCGGTCTCCTCGGCGAGTTCACGCCGCGCGGCCTCGAGGGGATCCTCGCCCTGCACGTCGAGCAGTCCGGCGGGCAGTTCGAGCAGCCTGGCGCCGATCGGATGCCGGTACTGGTCGATGAGCACCAGTTCGTCGTTCTCGTCGATCGCCGCGACCGCCACCGCCGCGTGATGTTCGATGACCTCGCGTTCGACCACCTTGCCGCCCGGCATCGCGACCTGGTCCAGTCGCAGCGCCAGAATCGCTCCGCTGTAGACGGTCCGGCTCGACACTGTGTCGAAATCGTGGCTGCCCGCCGCTGTTTCGTTCTTCGTCACGACCGTGCCTCACTCCCACTCGGCGTCACCGCCCGCGCTCACACCCACTCGCTCCCGTCCGGACCTCCCGGACGCGAGAGCGCGGTACCCGTCGACCGGACCGCCGATCACGTCCGAGCCGACATCCCCGCACCCGAGCACGCTATACCCACGATCGGCCCGCCGCATACGGACACGGCACGCGCCGCGCCAGTGCGCGTCGCGTGCCGCGCGTCGAGGGGGGTTCGCGTCGCAGCGACCCCGCGTATCAGGAGCTCTGGTCGGCCGCGGCCAGTTCCTCGTCCGAGATGTCCACCGGAAGTCGTTCGGCCAGTTTGTATTTCAATGCCGCGGACACCAGTGCCGCGAACAGCGGATGCGGGCGGGTCGGACGGCTCTTGAGTTCCGGATGCGCCTGGGTGGCGACGAGGAACGGATGCACATCCGCCGGGTACTCGACGAATTCGACCAGGTGTCCGTCCGGCGAGGTGCCGCTGAACCGCAGGCCGCTCGCGGCGATCTTGTCGCGGTAGGCGTTATTCACCTCGTAGCGGTGCCGATGACGTTCCGAGACGCTGTCCGAGCCGTAGGCCTTCGCCACGACCGATCCCTTGACCAGCGCCGCCGGGTACGCGCCCAAACGCATGGTGCCGCCGAGATCGGCCTCACCGGCGACGATCTGTTCCTGGTCGGCCATGGTCGAGATCACCGGATGCGGGGTGTCGGGTTCGAATTCCGCCGAGTTGGCCTCGACCAGCCCGACCGAACGCGCCGCCTCGATCACCACGCACTGCAGGCCCAGGCACAGCCCGAGCAGCGGGATACCGCGCAGGCGGGCGAAACGGATGGCGCCGACCTTGCCCTCGATACCGCGGATGCCGAAACCGCCGGGGATCAGCACCGCGTCCACGTCGCGCAGCGCGGCGACCGCGCCCGCCTCGGTCTCGCATTCGTCGGAGGGCACCCAGCGGATCTGCACCCTGGCCCGCGAGGCGAACCCGCCCGCGCGCAACGCCTCGGTCACCGAGAGGTACGCGTCGGGCAGGTCGACGTACTTGCCGACCAGCGCCACCTCGACGGTCTCGCGCGGGGAGTGCACCCGGTCGAGGAGATCGCCCCACACGGTCCAGTCGACATCCCGGAACGGCAGGCCGAGCCTGCGCACCACGTACGCGTCGAGACCTTCCCGATGCAGCACCTTGGGGATGTCGTAGATGGACGGCGCGTCCGGGGTGGAGATGCAAGCGTCGACCTCGACGTCGCACATGAGCGCGATCTTGCTCTTGAGCGCCTGGGGCACCTCGCGGTCGCAGCGCAGGATCAGCGCGTCGGGCTGGATACCGATATTGCGCAGCGCCGCCACCGAATGCTGGGTCGGCTTGGTCTTCAGCTCGCCCGACGGCGCCAGGTAGGGCACCAGCGAGACGTGCAGGAAGAAGACGTTGTCACGACCGACGTCGTGGCGGATCTGGCGAGCCGCCTCGAGGAAGGGCTGCGATTCGATGTCTCCGACGGTGCCGCCGATCTCGGTGATCACCACGTCAGGCACCTGGCCCTGGAGATCGGGGCCCTGCATCGCGAGAATGCGGTCCTTGATCTCGTCGGTGATGTGCGGGATCACCTGCACTGTGTCGCCGAGGTACTCGCCGCGCCGCTCCTTGGCGATGACCGTCGAATAGATTTGCCCCGTGGTGACATTCGCGTCCTTGGACAGGTCGCGATCGAGGAATCTCTCGTAGTGTCCGACGTCGAGATCGGTCTCGGCGCCGTCCTCCGTCACGAACACCTCTCCGTGTTGGAACGGATTCATGGTGCCCGGATCGACGTTCAGATACGGGTCGAGTTTCTGCATGGTGACGCGCAGCCCGCGCGCTGTCAGCAGCTGACCGAGGCTGGAAGCCGTCAGGCCTTTGCCCAATGAGGAGGCGACTCCACCACTGACGAAGATATGTTTCGTGGCAGTTCGCGCCTGAATCCGTGTTTGACCCACGGGTCTTCACGGTAACACGGATGCACCCGGTCGCTCGACCGCCACGCCCGTTTGCCCGGAAGTCGCTGCCGTGCCGTTTTCGGCCGCGGTCCCGGTTTCAGCGGACAGGTCGGCCGATGACACCGCGCACGACCTCTTCCAGGGCGTCGGCTGTCCGATCCAGCGCCGCCGTGTCGCGCTGCGCTCGACAGATCGCGACGCAACCCTCGAGCGCGGCCACGATCAACGTGGCGGTCCGGGTCGCGACGGTGTCGGCCGCGCCGTGGGCACGTAGCGAATCGGCCAGCAATCCGGTCCACCGATCGAAGGCGGCGGCAGCGGCCAGGCGCGGATCGTCGGTATCGGGCAGATCTTCCACCGAGACGGCCAGCACCGGGCAACCCGCGCGAAAATCGCTGTCGAGCACGACCTTTCTCCACATGTCGACGAATTCACGCAGCGCGACGATCGGCCCGGCGGGCAGATCCTTCGCCAGCTTCCGCGCGACGAGACCGTCCGCGAAGCGGACCGCTTCGGTGGCCAGCTGGGATTTGCCGCCGGGAAAGTAGTGGTAGGTCGACCCGAGGGGCGCACCTGCGTGTTTCGCCAGTTCGCGGACGCTGGTCGCGTTCAGACCACGTCGGCGCAGCATGTCGGCCGCCGCGACCACCATCCGGTCCCGTGCCCGCGACTCGGCCATTCGCATCTCCCTGTCTATAACGACTGTCATAGCGTACCGTCTTCGGAATATAACAGTCGTTATACTCAGGGAGTTCCCATGCCGATGATCCAACTCACACTTCCCGCCGGAGTGCTGCCAGCCCCGACCCGGGCCGAATTGCAGAAAACCCTCATCGCCACGCTGTTGCACTGGGAGGGCGCACCCGACACCCGGTTCTTCCGCGCGCAGTCCTGGTGCCTCGTCGAGGAGGTGGCGCCCGGCGGATTCGTCAATGCCGGGGACGAGCTGCCCCGGTTCCGGGTCGATGTGACCGTGCCGGAAGGCGCGCTGTCCGACCGTCGCAAAGCGGGCCTGGTCCAGCAGGTGACCGCCGAGGTACTCGCGGCCGCCGGACTCGGCGAGAGCGACGGCCTGCGGGTGTGGGTCCTGATCCACGAACAGCCCGAGGGCACCTGGGGCGCGGCGGGCAATATCGTGCGGTTCGCGGAGTTGAAGGCGCTCGCGGTGGCCGAGCGCGGCTGAGGCGATACGAGCCGATTCCGATCAGCGTGGTGGCGCGGCGAGTGTCAACGAGGTCGCCCTCGTCCCCGTGCCGTAACGCCCGGCGGCCCCGTTCAGCTGTTCGGTCAGTCCGAGCACCGCGGTGACCCGACCGATCTCGCGGTCCAGATTGTCGACGGTAGTGACGGCGGCGGCCATCGCCGGGTCGGAACGGATGACACCGATCGGACCGGGATCATCCGCCGCCCCGGCGCGGCCCGCCAGAATCGCCCCTGAGCCGCGACCGCGCAACGCGCCGGTGAACCGGGCGATATTGGCCCCCTGGGCGTTCTCGGCGGCCTTGGCGCCGTTGCCGGTGATCACCACGGCGAGCTGGGCGGGCGCGATCGGCGCGTCCGCTTCGGCGACGAAGCCCCCGCCGCGCAATGTCTCCAGCACCAGGCTCAGTTCCTGCGGGGTGCTGCGCGGCGCGCCGTTGCCCGGGTCGAGCAGCAACACAAGCCCGAGCAGATCGCCCGCCATACTGCCCTGATCGACCGCGCCGGTGCGCAGCTGCGCCCCGGCCGGGATCACATTGGTCATGGCGGCACGCATCCGGTCGCCCTCGCCCGAGTCCAGGAACGCGTCGGTCAGCGCGAGACGCCCGGTCACCGGCGCGCCCGCGGTCTCCAGCCCCCTGATCACCGATTCGACGTCGGCCGGATCGGCGTCGGGCGTGGTGAATACCACGACGCTGCGGCCGGTGAGCGTTCCCCCGAGGACGCGTCCCACCGACCCCGCGATGAAACGATCCGCGGCATTGAGTTCGTCGGTCAACTGCCGATTCCGCGCGGAGTACTCCTCGACCCGCCTGCTCAGCTCGGTCCGGTCCGAGCGCAGTCCGGACAGCATGTCCGCCGCGAGCGTCTGGGATCCGAGCACCACCCCGATCGCGAGGGCGAGGAAGATCGCGACGATCGATATCGCGTGCTGGCGAAACGAGATCATGACGCTCCTACGCTCGTGACGGACCGATCGCGCTAGCTGCTACCCGCCAGGCCCTGCACCCACAGCGCGAACCGGTTCCAGGTGTCGATCGTCCAGTTCAGGGTTTCGCCGCCGGTGTTTGAGGCGAGCAGGACCACGATCACCGCGACCAGGGCCGCGAGCACCACCATGGCGATGGCCACGCCGGACATGCGGTTGCGGTAGAGCGTGCCGACGGCCTTGGCGTCCATCAGTTTGGTGCCGACCTTGAGCCGGGTCAGGAAGGTCGCCGGATTGCTGTCGCGCCTGCCGCGGTCGAAGAAGTCGTCCAGGGAGGCGGCAGCGCCCGCGGTCACGATCAGCGCCGCGCCGTGATGATCCGCGAGCAGCAGGGCCAGATCGGCGGGAGCGCCCGAGGACGGGAAGGTGGTCGCGCCGATTCCGAGATCCTGGATCCGCTCCAGTCCCCTGGCGTGACCGTCGGTATCGGCGGGCAGGATCACCTCGGCGCCGCATTTGAGTGTGGCCGTGGTGATCTCGTCCGGATCGCCGACGATCAGATCCGGCCGGTAGCCGTGTTTCACCAGGGTGTCGGCGCCACGCCCGACGCCGACCATTATCGGGGCGTACTCCTTGATGAACGGCTTGAGCCGCTTGAGGTCCTCCGCGTGGTCGGAGCCGTCGGCGACCACGACCACGTGCCGGTTCTTCATGGACAGTTCGAGTTCGGGTACGCCGATGCCGTCGATCAGCAACGCGCTCTCGGTGCGGACGAATTCGATCGTGTTTCCGGCGAACGCCTCGAGATGGTCCGCGAGACCGCTGCGGGCGGCGACCATCCGTTCCGCGATCGCCGCTTCGGTCAGTTCGATGGTCTCGACCAGGACCTCGGGTTCCTTCTTGCCGAATTTGTCCGCGTAGACGACGCCGTCGGTGATGCGGACCTTGGCGCCGTCCTTGATCTTGGTGAAGGCGTCCGAGGTCACCGTGTCGAGCAGCAGGATGCCGTTGGCCACGAGCACTTCCGGGCCGAGGTTGGGGTAGCGCCCCGAGATCGAGGGCGAGGTGTTGATCACCGCGACGACGCCGGCCTCGATGAGGCGGTCTGCGGTCATCCGATCCAGGTCCATCTCGTCGATGACCACGACGTCACCGGCCCCTGCGCGCCGCAGCAAACGACGAGTATTGCGATCGACCCGGGCCACCCCGGTCAGGCCTGGCAGCGATTCGGTCGTCCTCGACAGCAGCGCCGGCATCTTCATGGCCCGATAATGGCTGTTGGAACACGACTTTCGATGGAGGCGCGCCGCACCAGCCCGCACATTCGTCACTGTGATACCGTCCGCGCCGAAATCGGACCGGAGGGTCCGTGTCGCCGTGACGACCTCGAGATCCCGACTTCGGCTAATTACCGGCATCGCGACCGGAATCACCCGCATCGTGTGAGGAAATCCGGGCGCGTGGGCGGGAAAGTGATGCCACGTCGTATCACAACGCGACCACATCGTGCTGAGGGCGCACACGCGCCGCAGCCTCCGGAAGGGCGAACGACATGGATTTTTGGGACATTATCTGGTTCATCGTGGTGAGCTTCTTCTTCATCGCCTATCTGATGGTGATGTTCTCGATCCTGATGGACCTGTTCCGGGATCACGAGACCTCGGGCTGGGCGAAGGCGATCTGGGTGGTCTTCCTGCTCATATTCCCGTTCATCACCGCCCTGGTCTACCTGGTGGTGCGCGGCAAGAGCATGGCCGAGCGCCGCACCGCGGACACGATCCAAATGAAACAGGCCCAGGACGCCTACATCAGGCAGGTCGCGGGCTCCGATCCGACAGCGCAGATCGCCAACGGCAAGAAACTGCTGGACGACGGCGCGATCACCGCGGAGGAATTCGAACAGATCAAGCGCACCGCACTGCAATAGACCGCGTGCACACGGTTCCGACGATGCGAGCGCGTCGCCGGAACCGTGCTGTTCCATTCGTCCAAGACCACCGGTCGCCGAGGTCCTAGCGTGGCGATATGACTTCCACCGACCACGCGCTGACACTCCGCTACGACGACTGGCTGACCGCCATCGTCGCCAACGACGCCGACCGCATCGCCGAATTCGTCACCGACGAATGGGTTTTCGTCGGCGAGACCGGCATCACCGAGGGCACCCGATTTCTCGAACTCGTGCGCGCGGGCACGCTGACACATTCCGCCATGGCACGGGTCGGCGCACCCCGGATCCGGTGTCACGGCGAGGTCGCGGTGTTCTCGGTCCGCGTGCGCAACACGGCACGGTTCGACGACCGGGAGTTCGATTCCGACGAATGGACCACGGACGTGTTCGTCGAACGCGACGGTGATTGGTACTGCGTTCTCACCCAACTCACCACCGTTCGCCCCGGCGACTAGCGGCCCCGCGATCGGTCCGGGATCGCGGGCAGCGGCGGGAGTTCGAGATTCGCGCGGAAGGTGTCGCCGACGTAGTCGTCACCGACGATTCCCCGGCGGCGCAATTCGGGAAGCAGCCCGTTCAGCAGGAAGTCACGGGTGCGCGGGTCGGCGAGTCCGCCGAGTGAGATGACATCGAGCACTCCCGCGTCATAGCGTTCCTGGACCGCGTCGGCGAGTTGTTCCGGAGTGCTGGCCACCGCCCAGTGCCCGGTGTCCTTGCTCGCGATGATCAACTCGCGCAACGTCTTTCCCGAACGCGCGAGTTTGCCGAAGATCTCCACCCGACCGCGTCTGCGGTTGACCGAGGTGAGCTCGGGCAGCAGATGCTCCGGAATCGGCCGGTCCAGCGGCAAACCCGACAGGTCGATACCGCCGCCGAACATATCCTCCAGCGCCACCCGTCCCGCGTCGAGATCGAAGGCCTCGGCCTGCTCGCGCACGATCCGGCCGACCTCCTCCTCGGACGCGCCGTAGGTCGCGTGGAAGGAACTCATGATCAGCGGAAGCCCGTCCGCGCGTCCCGACTCGGCGGCGCGGGTGCGGATCCGCTTGGTGTAGGTGACGGCGTCCTCCAACGTCGGCAACGAGGTGAACACCACTTCGGCGAACCGCGCGCCCAGTTCGATCCCGCCCTCGGACTGCCCGGCTTGGAACTGCACCGGTCTGCGCTGCGGCAGCACCGGGATGTTGAGCGGTCCGCGCACCGTGAAGAACTGCCCTCGATAATCGATCGGAACCACCAGATCCCGGTCGAGTACCGCGCCGCCGTGACCGTCGGAGGTGAGCGAACCCGGCCGCCAGCTGTCGAAGAGCGCGTTGACGACCTCGAGGGATTCGGTGGCCCGCGCGTAGCGCTGCTCGGGGCTCGGCAACTCCTGGTCGCCGTAGTTCTCCTCACCGACCGAGGAGGTGACGGCGTTCCAGGCCGCGCGACCGTTGCTGATGTGATCGAGCGTCCCGAACAGCCTGGCGAGGTTGAACGGATGGTGGAAAGTCGTGGTCACCGTGGCGATCAGGCCGACGTGCGAGGTCACCGAACTCAGCGCGGACAGGAAGATCAGCGGTTCCTGCGCGCCGATCGCGCCCTGCGCGCCGAAGGTCAGCAGATCGGCCGCGAACAGGGCGTCGAATTTGTTCGCCTCGGCGATTTTCGCGATCTCGATCGAGGAGGCGACCGTGGACACCGCCGGGTCGATCGCGGCCGAATACACACTCACCGCCCCGCTGACACCGGTTACCGTCTTGAGCGGTCGACGTCGTGAGCCCATGCGCTGTCTCCTCCGTGCGATGGTCGTCCCGGTCACGCCCGGCTCATCCCGGGCCACCTTTCACGCTGTGTCACGAGACGGTTCGGAACAACGGACTCGATCACCGTGATTCCAATCGGTCACCGATTCACCGGCGAATCACGCGGGTGCGCCGGGAAACTCACGAAGCCAGCTGTGTCGGGAGCACGGTCAGCCGTAGCGCGCGGATCGCGGCCGACACGGCCGGTCGTTCCAGCGATGCCTGGCGATAGGTGACCCCGATCTGACGTGAGCCGTCGGCGATGGTGCACGCGATCAACTCCCGATGATGTTCGGCCACCGACATTTCCGGAACGATGGCGACACCCAGACCGTGCGCCACCATCTCCGCCATCCCGTCGAAACTGCCACTGCGATGTTCGATCCTCGGCGCGAAACCGGCTTCGCCGCAGGCGTATACGACCGACACGATGGAGGGCGCGCCGTCGCGGGCCGCGATCCAGTCGGCATCGCGCGCGGCGACCAGCCCCTGCTGCGCGGCGCGCTCACGGAGACCGGGCGGGGCGAGCAGCACGAGCGGATCGCTGAAGAGGAATTCCGACGACAGTCCGAACGGCAGATCCCTGGCCCGGAACGAGTAGGAGTAGGTGATCGCCAGATCGACCTCCTGCTGGCGCACGGCGGGAACCGAGTCGACGGGCATCTGGTCGACCAGGCGAATGCGCAGCGCCGGGTACTCGCGCTTGAGCCTGGCCGCGGCGGGTAGCGCGAGCCGGGTCTGCGCCGTCCGGAACGTCGCCAGTGTGAGTACCCCGGTGACCGCCTCGGCCGTGGCCGCGACCGCGCTCTCGGCCTCCTCCAGCGCCGCGACGATCCGCGAGGTGTGGTCGACGAGTATGCGACCGGCCGGGGTCAGCCGAAGCACCCTGCCCTCACGCCGGGTCAGCACGGTGCCGACCTCGTCTTCCAGAATCCGCAATTGCTGTGACACGGCCGAGGTGGTGATGCCGTGCAACTCCGAAACCGCCGTCATGGTGTTGCGCTCCGCCAGGTCGCGCAACAGGATGAGGCGTCGAATGTCGTACATGAACCCTCGCTTCGACTGCTGCCGGCACCCGGCATCCATCATGCGCAGTCGCGACCGTCCCGGAAATCCTTACGATCAGAACGATTCTGTACACCCTCGCCGCGGGCGATATCGTCTCGCGGGATTTCGTCAGGGTACCTATACACTTCCTGTCACAGACAGTTCGTAGAGGAGACAACATGGCAAGCACGACCGTCGAAGCCGTCATCGCCGCCCCGCGTGAAGTCGTCTATCAATTCTTCGCCGCACGTGACGGGATCAATCCCTACGTGCCGGTCGATTTCACGCTCAAGCGGCCGGGCTCGCCCACCCCCGAGGGTGTCGGCGCGCAGTACCTCATCGGCAAGGGCGGCGTGGGCCTGCTGGAGGAGACCACGAAACTGGTCCCGGGCGAGCGCATGGAATACAAGATCGTCAAGGGCGCGCCGGTGAAACGCCACGTCGGCATCATCACCTTCACCGACGCCGACAACGGCACCCTCGTCTCGTACACGATGGAGTCCGAGCCGAGCCTGCCCGTTCCGGCGAAGGTGCTCGAATTCGGACTGAAGAACCTGATCAACCAGTTCATCAAGGGTGCGCAGAAAGCCCTGCGCTGATAACCCTCGGAACCCATCCGGCGTGCGAGGGGTTCCGAGATCAGGCCGGGGTTCGCTCGGCGCGCGCCGTCTCCAACAATTCCTCCGCGTGCGCGCGACCGGTCTCGGTATCGTCCAGACCCGCCAGCATGCGGGCCAGTTCGATGACCCGCTCGTCCTCGGTCAACGCCCGGACGCCGCTGTCGACCGTGCCCTCGCCGTCATCGGATTTGTGGACCACCAGGTGGGTGTCGGCGAAAGCCGCCACCTGGGGCAGGTGGGTCACCACGATCACCTGGTGGGTTCGGGCCAGACGGGCCAGGCGCCGCCCGATCTCCACCGCCGCGCGACCGCCGACCCCGGCGTCGACCTCGTCGAAGACCATCGTCGCGCCGTGATCGGAGCTGGAGAGCACCACTTCGAGCGCGAGCATCACCCGGGAGAGCTCACCACCGGACGCGCTTTTGCTCAGCGGCAGCGACTGCGCGCCGGAATGCGCGGACAGTCGGAACCCCACCTCGTCGACACCGGAGCCGCCCGCGTGCAGTTCCTTGCCCGCGACGGTCAGCGGCGACGAATCCTGCGCGCCCGCGAGCACCGGCCGGACCTCGACCTCCAGCCGCGCCTTCCCCATGGCCAGACCGCCGAGTTCGGCGCTGACCGCGGTCGCCAGTTTGCCCGCGGCCTTGGTCCGCGCCGCGGTCAACTTGCGTGCCGATTCACGGACCTTCTCCGCGGCGATATCGACCTCCGCGGCGAGTTTGGTCAGCGTCTCCTCCGAGACGTCGAGCGAATCGAGCCGGGTACGCGATTCCTCGGCCCAGGCGATGACACCGTCGATATCCGGGGCATACTTGCGGGTCAGGGACTTGAGTTCGGCCTGGCGGGTCAGCAGGGAGTCCAGCGCGCCGGGATCGGACGGCAGATCCGACAGGTAGCCGCTCAATTCGGTGGTCAGATCGACGACGACGGCGATGGCCTCGCCCAGTCGCGGGCCGAGCGCCGAGAGCGCGGGATCATCGGCCGATTCGATGCGGCCGCGCGCCGTTCCGAGCAATTCCAGCGCGCCGGAACCGGCTTCGGGCGAATCGGCCGGACCCGCGAGCGCGTCGTGCGCGGTCGCGGCGGCCTCGCGCAGCGAATCCAGATCGCCGAGCCTGCGCACCTCGTGCACGATGCGCGTGTCCTCACCGGGTTCCGGTGCGATGGAGTCGATCTCGTTGAGCGAATGTTTGAGCCGATCGGCCTCCAGCGCGAGTTCGCGACTGCGCGCGGTGCGTTCGAGTAATTCGTTGCGCGCGTCGAGCCAGGAACGCCGGTACACCTGGTATTTGGCCAACAGCGGACCGACGGTGTCGACCGCGAACTGATCGAGCGCGTTCAACTGCTGATCGGAACGCTGTAGCCGCAGTTGGTCGTTCTGGCCGTGCACCGTCAGCAGCGGCGCGGTGAATTCGGCGAGTACCGAAGCGGGGACACCGCGGCCACCGAGATGCGCACGCGAACGTCCGTCGCTGTTCACGGTGCGCACGGCGATGATGCTGCCGTCGTCGTCGGGTTCGGCCGCCGCCGATTCGAGCACACCGGCCACGTCGGCTCGGGCGCTCTCGTTGACGTCGTCGACGGTGAACCGGCCCTCCACCACCGCGCGCTGGGCGCCGAGCCTGACCCGGCCCGCGTCGGCGCGCGCCCCGCTCAGCAGATGCAGGCTGGTGACGACCATGGTCTTACCCGCACCGGTCTCGCCGGTCAGCACGGTCAATCCCGAGTGGAACTGCGCGGTGGCGGTGGATATGACGCCGAGGCCGTCAATCCTGATCTCTGTCAGCACGTGTGCTCTCCGTTCGCCGTCGGCCACGCCAGCCGGTCACGGGCAATTGGAACTTGCGCACCATCCGGTCGGCGAACGGCGCGGAATCCAAACGCACCCAGCGCACCGGTTCCGCGCCACGGACCGCTTCCACCCGGCCACCACGAGGCAGCGCGATGGTGCGCCTGCCGTCAAGGAAAACTATCGCATCGTGTCCGGTCGCCACCGACTCGACCGCGATACGGGATTCGGGGCTGGTCACCAGCGGCCGCGCGAACAGCGCGTGGGCATTGCTCGGAATCACCAGCAGCGCCTCCAGTTCCGGCCACACCACCGGGCCGCCCGCGGAGAAGGCGTAGGCGGTGGAACCGGTCGGGGTGGAGAGCAGGATGCCGTCGCAGCCGAACGAGGACACCGGCCTGCCGTCGACTTCGAGTACCACCTCCAGTACGCCCATCCGCGAGGCGTTCTCGATACTCGCCTCGTTCAGCGCCCAGCCGGATTCCACGATCTCGTCGTCGACGCGCACCGTCACGTCGATCGTCATCCGATCCTCGACCCGGTAATCACCGCGCACCACCTGCGCCAACGCGTCATCGAGGTGTTCGGCTTCGGCTTCGGTGAGAAATCCGATGCGGCCCAGATTGATTCCGAGCACCGGCACCGCGGCGGGCCTCGCCAGTTCGGCGGCGCGCAGGAAGGTGCCGTCGCCGCCGAGCACCAGCACCATCTCGCATCCGATCGCCGCGCCCGGATCGTGCGGGACCACCCGCGCGGGATAACCCCCCGGTTCGGCGACGGCCCGTACGGTGGCGCTGGGATCCTCGAATTCGAATCGGGTGCTGTCGGCCTCGTCGGCGAGTACCCGCAGACCGATACCGGCGTCGGCGAAGATCTTCGCGACCCGGTGCGCGGTTTCGATGATCTCGGCGCGCCCGGGATGTGAGACGAGCAGGATCTCCCGCCTGCCGTGCGCGGTCGGCGCGTTCACCGTGGCCCCTCCTCAACCGCACGCTCGACGAGGGCCGCGACCTGCTCGTCGTCGTATTCGAACTGTCCGTCTCTGCGCAGCCACAAGAAGTATTCGACATTGCCGGACGGTCCCGGCAGCGGGCTGGCCACCGCCGCGAGGGTCCGCAATCCGTGCGCGGCCGCGACCCTGGCGACCTCGCGCACCGCCTCGGCGCGCAACCCGGGATCCCGGACGACGCCTCCGGTTCCGACGCGGTCCTTGCCCACCTCGAACTGGGGTTTCACCATGGGCAGCAGATCCGCTCCCGGCGCGACGCAGGCGGCGAGCGCGGGCAGCACCAGTCCGAGGGAGATGAACGACAGATCGCCGACCACCAGTTCGACGGTGCCGCCGACGAGCTCGGGCGTCACTGTGCGCACGTTGGTGCGGTCGAGCACCGTCACTCTGTCGTCGCTCTGCAAGCGCCAGACGAGCTGGCCGTAACCGACGTCGACGGCGACCACCTCGCGCGCGCCCTTCGACAGCAGCACATCGGTGAAACCGCCCGTCGACGCGCCCGCGTCCAGACATCTCTTGCCCTCGACCTCGACGCCGAGCGGCTCGAACGCCGCCAGCGCGCCGAGAAGTTTGTGCGCCCCCCGCGATGCCCACGACACCTCGTCGGGTTCCTCGCGCACCAGCAGGGGGGTGCCGGTCTCCACCGCGGTCGCCGGTTTCACGGCGACCGTTCCGGCTATCAGGACGCGGCCGGCGCCGATCAGCTCGACCGCGTGCTCTCGCGATCGAGCCAACCCGCGGCGAACGAGTTCGGCGTCCACCCGTGCACGCCTGGCCACCTCAGATCTTGTCCACCGTGGCGAGCGCCTGGACGAGCACATCGTGCGCCTGTTCCAGGATGCGGGCGCGACGGGTGATATCCGCGCCGGATTCGACGCTGTCCGCCGCCGGAGTCCCCCACTGCGGACGGGAATCCAGTTCGGCGAGCAGTTCATCGATCTCGGCGCGGATCCGAGCCGGATCCGCGAGCTCCGTCTGCCCCTGCGCGCCGGGCAGGTGCCGACCGGGCAGCGGGACGCCGGGGCGGGGTCCATTCGAGCCTGGTGCGGTCATACCGGGTCCATTCGGGCGGGTTTCGGAGTACTCATCGTGGTGACAACGCTATCGGATTTCCGAATCGACCGCGCGGACCGTCACCGCCCTGCCCGGATTGCCGACCGACAGTTCGGCCAGCGCCTGCCTCGGATCGCCGTCGACATCGAATTCGAGGGGCGGGTGGTTGAGCGCGGCCAGCGAGTCGGCCACGAACGTCGGGACCCGTTCGGGTGGGGCCGCGCGGAGTTCGTCCAAGGTGCTGACGCCGGTGAGCACGAGCAGCGATTCCAGTCCGACCCGGTTCGCACCTTCGATATCGGTGTCCATCCGGTCCCCCACCACCAGCGCGCTGCGCGTGCCCGCCCGCGTCAGCGCGTCCTCCAGCAACGGCGCGTACGGTTTGCCCGCGACGATCGGCTCCCGATCGGAGGCGGCGACCAGGGCCGCGACCATCGACCCGTTACCCGGCGCGAGACCGCGTTCGTTCGGCAGCGTCCGGTCGGTGTTGGCCGCCACCCACAGCGCGCCCGCGCGCAGGGCGTAGGCCGCCTCGGCCAGATCCGGCCATGCCGTCTGCGGCGAATGACCCTGCACCACGGCGGCCGGAGCGTCCTCGTCGAATCGGCGGATCGACGTCAACCCGACGGCGTCCACCTCGCGGGCCAGGTCATCGGTTCCGACGACGAGCACCGTCGAGCCGGGTGACAGACGCTCGGCCAGCAACCCGGCGGCCGCCTGGGCACTGGTCACGACGTCCTCGGTGCTCGCGGGGAAACCGAGCTCGCTCAGATGTTCGGCGACCGTCTTCGGGGCACGGCTGGCATTGTTGGTGACGTACACGAGCCGTTGCCCGCCGACATCGTCGACCAATGCCTCCGGGGCGCCCTCGATCACCACCGGACCCCTGTACAGGGTTCCGTCCAGATCGAGCAGCAGGGCCTCATAGCGATCCCGTAGTCGCGTCACACCACTCTCACTCCCTGGCCGATCGGCGCCCGCCGGTCGCACCTCGTGCCGATCGAACACGACACGGGGCAGTCCGCCCCCACAACCGCCGTTCCGACCATCCCGGCAGCGCACCGAGACGACTCGCACCCTACGCCAGCGCACCGATGGGCCGCGCCCGCGATTCGATCGCCGGACGACGTCGCCGGTCGCGGTCGTGTGTCGGCCTGCGACACAACGGTGCTCGGCGTCACACGACGGACAGCCGTCGCGCGAGGCCGAGCACCGCTCGCCTCACCGTCTGTGCGGTGTCAGAGTCTTCCGGCGATGAATCCCGCCGCCTCGTCGACGGCGGCGCCGTAGGCGACGTGCGCCAGCGGCAGGGCGCCACCGAGCTGGCAGACCGGATCGCCCGAGGCGCAATAGGTCCGGGTGTGATCGCGATGTCTCTGCGGCACTCCCGTCCGCCAGATGAGGCCGGGGTCGCCGAACAGGGCGACCGCGACGATCGGCGCCTGGTACCGGGATTCGAGCGGCGCGATCGAGGACGGGACGAGCGGGGCCGCCTCACCCAGGACACCGTGCATGACGATGGCGCCCTCCGAATAGCCGACCATGACGAAACGCTGATTCGGGCATTTGTTCAGCGCGACCGTCACATACTCGACGACATCGGCCACTCCTTTCCGCACCGATGTCGGATCGGCCGGGTTCGCCGGATAGTCCACGGCATAGGAGGTGGTCGTGACCTGGGCCGAGCCACGTACCTTCGCGTACAGCGGATCGCCGACGATCGTGCCGAGGGTGCCCGGCTCGTTGGTTCCACGTGCGACCACGACGGCGACATCGGCGCACCCGGGATCGGCCTGCGCCTGCGCCGACCAGAACACGGGCAGAGTCGCGGAGCACAGCGCACCGATCAGCATACCTTTCAGAGCGGCGCGGCCGATGGTTCGAGAACTCATGGTTCCTCCAGATATTCGCGAGCGTTCCCGTTGCCGCGGCGGATCCGCGCGGATCGACAGAGTCGCGAAATCATTTCGCCGCGAATTCTTCTCGCCACTCGACAGGCGAAATAGGCTGCAACGCAACGCACTTTACTGAGCGAGAAACGCAAGTCAACAGGCCAGGACGCCGAATCGGGGGAATCGTGAATCCTCACAGTAATTCGAGTAGTTCTCACAAAAGTGGCGCAGGCGAATTCGCCGCTATCAACCGATTCCGTGGACACTCAGGATATTCGGGAGGCGGCACCGTAGGTTCGGAATCGATGAGCAATACCGCAGCGGAGAACCGTCGCGCCGCAGCACCACCGAGCCACTCGTCGAGCTCGAGCCACACCGGAAGCGTGCGATCGATGCGCCCGCACCCGGATCTCACCGCTTCCCGGGAAATCCCGGTCCCTCGGGACGGAACGACGACAGTAAACCAGCGAATGCCCAGCGCCCACCACGCGGACGTCGCCAATCCCCGAGCGGCCCGGCCGTACCGGGGGACGATGCGTTGCGCGAGTGCCGAACACGAGCCGGTCGCGGAACGCGGGTCAGCCGCCGAGCCGGGGCCGTCACCTTTTCGTGGTTCCGGTGCGACGGGCGAGTCCCGACTCCTGCGGCCTACTGGTCGCCGGTGAGTTCGGCGGCGCGCTCTTCGGCGTCGGTCTCGCCGTCCAGATCGGCGGAGGCCGAATTGAGGAACCACTCCAGGCCTTCGGCCGTACGGCCCGCCGCGACCAAGGCGTCGGCGTACGCGTAGAACAGGCGGGCAGCGGAGGAGCCGGTACGGGAGGCGTCGAGATCGGAGCCCTGCAGGGTGACCACGGCCTGGTCGAACTCGCCGAGGTCCATGCGAGCGCCCGCGACGACGATCCGGAGTTCGGCTGCCTCGTCACCGGACAGTTCCCGGGCCTCGTCGCTGCGGCCGAGTTCGATCGCCCGCTCGGGGCGTCCGAGACCACGTTCGCAATCCGCCATGACGGCGAGCAGTCCGGAACCGCCCGACATGCGGCGCGCGGTGCGCAACTCCGACAACGCCTCGGCCCACTCACCGGCGTGATAGGCGGTCACTCCCGCGGTCTCCCTGACCACGGCGACACGTCCCGCGCGCTGACGAGCGGCGCGTGCGTGCGCCAAGGCCAGTCGCGGATCGTCGTCGATGAGACGCACCGCCATCACCAGGTGCCTGGCGACGGCCTCGGCATTGGTCTTGTCCAGACTCAGCAGGTCGCGGCGGACCGTCGGGTCGAGATCGGAAGCCTGGATGTCATCGGGCAGATCCGGTTCCTCCGGACGGGGCGGACGCCGCTCGCCGCCGCGACCACCCTGGCCGCCGCCGGTACGCGCGCCTTCACCGCCACGTCGACGGTCGTCACCACCGTCTCGTCGTTCGAAGCCGCCACGGTCACCGGAACCACGCTGGAAACCACCGCGATCGCCGGAACCACCGCGGTTCTCGCCGCTACGATCACTCGCGCCGCGTTTGAAACCACCGCGCTCGGACCCGCCGCCTTCGCCCGATCCACCACGGTTCGACGTACCCCGATCATCGGACCCGCCGCGGTCACTCGCGCGTTTGAACCCGCCGCGATCACGTGAATCCGCACCGCGATCGGAACCGGAACGGTCACCGGAAGCACCGCGGTTCGCCGCGCTCCGATCGTCGGAGTCGCGCCTGAACCCACCGCGATCGTCGCCACCGCGCTGATAACCTCCACCGCGCTGCGCGCCGGTGCGGTCGTCGTCGCGACGCTGAGATCCACGATCGGAACCGCCACGGTCACCGGAATCACGACCGGAAGATCCGGTCCGCTCGCCGGAACCGCGGCTGAATCCACCACGGTCACCGCCGCGATCACCCGAGCCACCACCGCGCTTGAATCCACCGCGTTCACCGGAATCGCCGCCGCGGCTGCTGCCACGATCGGAGTCACCGCCGCGGTTGTGGCCGCCACGATCGCCGGAATCGCTACTTCGGTTGTAACCATCGCGATCAGCGGAATCTCCGCTACGCCCATTGCTGCCACGACTGCCGGAGTCGCGGTTGTATCCACCGCGATCGCTCGAATTCCCGCGACCGGAACCACCACGATCACCGGAGTCGCCACGGCTGTAACCGCCGCGATCGCTCGATTCGCCGCGTTTGAATCCACCCTGGCCGGAGTCACGCTGGCCGCTGCGATCTGCGGAGCCACCACGGTTGTCGCCACCGGAATCGGAACGACCGAATCCGCCACCGCGGCCGGATTCGCGATGATAGCCACCGCGATCGTCGGAACCGCCGCCGCGTTTGAAACCGCCACGTTCGCCGGAGCTGTCACCACGGGAATCACCGCCGCGGCTTCCGGAATCATCGCCGCGGCGGAAGCCGCCCCTCGGCGCCGAATTCTCGCCGCGCTGGAAACCACCACTTCGGGTGCCGCCGTCACGATCGCCCGAGCCACCACGGTTGTACCCGCCGCGGTCGCCGGAGCCACCGCGCTGGTCGCCGCCGCGTCCACCGGACGAATCGGGCCGGCCTGCGCCGCGATCGGGACGACCGCTGTCGGAGCCGCCGGTTCCGCGGGACGGACGATCGGATCCGTCGCCGCGTCGGAAAGACTTCCGACCGTCGTTATCTTCCGACACGGTGATCCCTTTCTGAGATTCCGGAGGCCGCTACGGGCTCCATGGCAAATTCAATCACGCGCCGGGCTCTAGCCGTGGACGGGGCAACGTGGAGGAGCACGAAAAGGTGCTCAAACGACGATAGGGGACCCAGATTCTGGGTCCCCTATCGTGAACGATGTTCCGGCGGTGTCCTACTCTCCCACACCCTGTCGAGTGCAGTACCATCGGCGCTGGCAGGCTTAGCTTCCGGGTTCGGAATGGGACCGGGCGTTTCCCTGCCGCTATGGCCGCCGTAACTCTATGAAACTATCCACACAACAGCGCCGACACCCCACCACACTCCGTGTGTGCACGAACCCGGGATCCACACTCCCTGCACCGTTTTCACGGTCGAGACAGTGTCTTCCGGGTTCGCATACACACCGAAAGTGTTTTCGGGTGTCTGCCGCAGTGTCTGTGTGTTGTTTCAGATACCGCACAGTGGACGCGTAGCTTCTTTGTTGGTAAGTCCTCGGCCTATTAGTACCAGTCACCTACACCCGTTACCGAGCTTCCAGTTCTGGCCTATCAACCCCATGGTCTGTAGGGGGCCTTAACCACTCGAAGGTGGTGAGAAACCTCATCTTGGAACAGGCTTCCCGCTTAGATGCTTTCAGCGGTTATCCCTTCCGAACGTAGCTAACCAGCAGTGCCCTTGGCAGGACAACTGGCACACCAGAGGTTCGTCCGTCCCGGTCCTCTCGTACTAGGGACAGCCTTCCTCAAGTTTCTGACGCGCGCGGCGGATAGAGACCGAACTGTCTCACGACGTTCTAAACCCAGCTCGCGTGCCGCTTTAATGGGCGAACAGCCCAACCCTTGGGACCTACTCCAGCCCCAGGATGCGACGAGCCGACATCGAGGTGCCAAACCATCCCGTCGATATGGACTCTTGGGGAAGATCAGCCTGTTATCCCCGGGGTACCTTTTATCCGTTGAGCGACACCGCTTCCACTTGCCGGTGCCGGATCACTAGTCCCGACTTTCGTCCCTGCTCGAGCTGTCGCTCTCACAGTCAAGCTCCCTTGTGCACTTGCACTCGACACCTGATTGCCAACCAGGCTGAGGGAACCTTTGGGCGCCTCCGTTACATTTTAGGAGGCAACCGCCCCAGTTAAACTACCCACCAGGCACTGTCCCTGAACCAGATCATGGTCCGAGGTTAGAAGTCCAATACGATCAGAGTGGTATTTCAACGATGACTCCACAAACACTGGCGTGCCCGCTTCACAGTCTCCCACCTATCCTACACAAACCGTACCGAACACCAATACCAAGCTATAGTGAAGGTCCCGGGGTCTTTTCGTCCTGCCGCGCGTAACGAGCATCTTTACTCGTAATGCAATTTCGCCGAGTCTGTGGTTGAGACAGCTGAGAAGTCGTTACGCCATTCGTGCAGGTCGGAACTTACCCGACAAGGAATTTCGCTACCTTAGGATGGTTATAGTTACCACCGCCGTTTACCGGGGCTTAAATTCTCAGCTTCGCCATTACTGGCTAACCGGTCCTCTTAACCTTCCGGCACCGGGCAGGCGTCAGTCCGTATACATCGTCTTACGACTTCGCACGGACCTGTGTTTTTAGTAAACAGTCGCTTCTCACTGGTCTCTGCGACCACCACCAGCTCAGGAAGCAAGTTCCGTCACCAGCGTTGGTCCCCCTTCTCCCGAAGTTACGGGGGCATTTTGCCGAGTTCCTTAACCACAGTTCTCTCGATCGCCTTAGTATTCTCTACCTGACCACCTGTGTCGGTTTGGGGTACGGGCCGTGTACCAACTCACTAGAGGCTTTTCTCGGCAGCATAGGATCACTGAATTCGCCTCAATCGGCTACGCATCACCTCTCAGGCACATGAGACACGGATTTGCCTATGTCTCGCCCTACAGGCTTACACCAGTACAACCACTGACTGGCCCAGCTACCTTCCTGCGTCACCCCATCGCTTGACTACTACAGCCAGGATCGTATGCAGCCACATCCGGCCTCCCGAAGGAGGTCCATCCGCTTTTGGATACTTAGCACAACTGATTCACCATTTGGCGCGGATACACGGGTACGGGAATATCAACCCGTTGTCCATCGACTACGCCTGTCGGCCTCGCCTTAGGTCCCGACTCACCCTGGGCGGATTAACCTGGCCCAGGAACCCTTGGTCATTCGGCGGACGAGTTTCTCACTCGTCTTTCGCTACTCATGCCTGCATTCTCACTCCTGTAGCCTCCACGGCTGGATCACTCCGCCGCTTCCATGGCCACAGGACGCTCCCCTACCCATCCACACCACTGCACAACCCCCCGCAAGGAGAAGTGAATGTATTGCGTGAATGCCGCGGCTTCGGCGGTGTACTTGAGCCCCGCTACATTGTCGGCGCAGGATCACTTGACCAGTGAGCTATTACGCACTCTTTCAAGGGTGGCTGCTTCTAAGCCAACCTCCTGGTTGTCTTCGCGACCCCACATCCTTTTCCACTTAGTACACGCTTAGGGGCCTTAGCCGGCGATCTGGGCTGTTTCCCTCTCGACTACGAAGCTTATCCCCCGCAGTCTCACTGCCACGCTCTCACACACCGGCATTCGGAGTTTGGCTGATTTCGGTAAGCTTGTAGGCCCCCTAGACCATCCAGTAGCTCTACCTCCGGTGTGAAACACGTGACGCTGCACCTAAATGCATTTCGGGGAGAACCAGCTATCACGGAGTTTGATTGGCCTTTCACCCCTACCCACAACTCATCCCCTCAGTTTTCAACCTAAGTGGGTTCGGGCCTCCACGACGTCTTACCGTCGCTTCACCCTGGCCATGGGTAGATCACTCCGCTTCGGGTCTAGAACATGCGACTCGAACCGCCCTATTCGGACTCGCTTTCGCTACGGCTACCCCACACGGGTTAACCTCGCCACATGCCACTAACTCGCAGGCTCATTCTTCAAAAGGCACGCCATCACCCACCACCCACTAAAGGATGCACAGGCTTTGACGGATTGTAAGCGCACGGTTTCAGGTACTATTTCACTCCCCTCCCGGGGTACTTTTCACCTTTCCCTCACGGTACTAGTCCGCTATCGGTCACCAGGGAGTATTCAGGCTTACCGGGTGGTCCCGGCAGATTCACAGCAGATTTCACGGGCCCGCTGCTACTCGGGCATCATCCACAACAGCCGCTCGGTTTTCGTCTACGGGACTCTCACCCTCTACGACAGGCCGTTCCAGACCACTTCGACTAACCCAACGGTTTCTGACTGTTGCTCGACTCGGCAGAATCGAGAAGAATGACCCCACTACCCCACACGGACAACCCCTGCCGGGTATCACATCCGCATGGTTTAGCCTCATCCGCTTTCGCTCGCCACTACTCACGGAATCACTGTTGTTTTCTCTTCCTGTGGGTACTGAGATGTTTCACTTCCCCACGTTCCCTCCACACACCCTATATATTCAGATGCGGGTAACACGACATCACTCGTGCTGGGTTTCCCCATTCGGAAATCCTCGGATCTCAGCTCGGTTGACAGCTCCCCGAGGCTTATCGCAGCCTCCTACGTCCTTCATCGGCTCCTGGTGCCAAGGCATCCACCGTACGCTCTTAAACACTTACTAACAAAGATGCTCGCGTCCACTGTGCAGTTCTCAAACAACACACCCACTCGAATCCGAACCCCGCACCAGCAGAAGACTTTCCAGCCTCCCCGGTATGAACAAGAAATCCGAGCAGATCGTTATCGTTTCCCATGAAAGAAACACTCGCGTGTTCTCTCAGGACCCAACAGTGTGCCGATATATTCGAACGCCGGCCCTCCACTGAGGAAGAACCATACGACGACGAAGATTGCCAGTGTTCCACCCATGAGCGTCCGCCGGAAAACGAATGTTCCCGAAACGGTCTCTGACGCAACCACACTCACCTATGTGACGGATTACGTAGAAGTGCTCCTTAGAAAGGAGGTGATCCAGCCGCACCTTCCGGTACGGCTACCTTGTTACGACTTCGTCCCAATCGCCAATCCCACCTTCGACGGCTCCCTCCCACAAGGGGTTAGGCCACCGGCTTCGGGTGTTACCGACTTTCATGACGTGACGGGCGGTGTGTACAAGGCCCGGGAACGTATTCACCGCAGCGTTGCTGATCTGCGATTACTAGCGACTCCAACTTCACGGGGTCGAGTTGCAGACCCCGATCCGAACTGAGACCGGCTTTAAGGGATTCGCTCCACCTCACGGTATCGCAGCCCTCTGTACCGGCCATTGTAGCATGTGTGAAGCCCTGGACATAAGGGGCATGATGACTTGACGTCGTCCCCACCTTCCTCCGAGTTGACCCCGGCAGTCTCCTGCGAGTCCCCGGCATAATCCGCTGGCAACACAGGACAAGGGTTGCGCTCGTTGCGGGACTTAACCCAACATCTCACGACACGAGCTGACGACAGCCATGCACCACCTGTACACCGACCACAAGGGGGCCTACATCTCTGCAGGTTTCCGGTGTATGTCAAACCCAGGTAAGGTTCTTCGCGTTGCATCGAATTAATCCACATGCTCCGCCGCTTGTGCGGGCCCCCGTCAATTCCTTTGAGTTTTAGCCTTGCGGCCGTACTCCCCAGGCGGGGTACTTAATGCGTTAGCTACGGCACGGATCCCGTGGAAGGAAACCCACACCTAGTACCCACCGTTTACGGCGTGGACTACCAGGGTATCTAATCCTGTTCGCTACCCACGCTTTCGCTTCTCAGCGTCAGTTACTTCCCAGAGACCCGCCTTCGCCACCGGTGTTCCTCCTGATATCTGCGCATTTCACCGCTACACCAGGAATTCCAGTCTCCCCTGAAGTACTCTAGTCTGCCCGTATCCCCTGCAAGCTTAAGGTTGAGCCCCAAGTTTTCACAGAAGACGCGACAAACCGCCTACAAGCTCTTTACGCCCAGTAATTCCGGACAACGCTCGCACCCTACGTATTACCGCGGCTGCTGGCACGTAGTTGGCCGGTGCTTCTTCTACAGGTACCGTCACTTGCGCTTCGTCCCTGTCGAAAGAGGTTTACAACCCGAAGGCCGTCATCCCTCACGCGGCGTCGCTGCATCAGGCTTCCGCCCATTGTGCAATATTCCCCACTGCTGCCTCCCGTAGGAGTCTGGGCCGTGTCTCAGTCCCAGTGTGGCCGGTCACCCTCTCAGGTCGGCTACCCGTCGTCGCCTTGGTAGGCCATTACCCCACCAACAAGCTGATAGGCCGCGGGCCCATCTCGCACCGATAAATCTTTCCACCAAGGAACATGCATCCCCAGGTCATATCCGGTATTAGACCCAGTTTCCCAGGCTTATCCCGAAGTGCGAGGCAGATCACCCACGTGTTACTCACCCGTTCGCCGCTCGTGTACCCCGAAGGGCCTTACCGCTCGACTTGCATGTGTTAAGCACGCCGCCAGCGTTCGTCCTGAGCCAGGATCAAACTCTCCGTTGAAGACTCACGAAACACCCCGAAAGGCGAATCAGAAATATCTAACCAGAGTCCGAAAACCCAGCAAAACAAAACGCCAACAAAAAAACTTTTGCTGACTAATATCCAACCCATCCCATACGGGGGTACGAAAGGGCCGGAACCAAATAAAACATTTGGCACTGACATTCATCGACACACTATTGAGTTCTCAAAGAACACACGCACACACATCCGCGCCGGTTTATATCCGACTACTTCCGTGAGGCAACTTTTCCAGCCTAACCGACCTCCCTCGCGGAGTCAAGCCGCTCGGTCGTTCGTGTCCCTGCTGGTGTTCTATAGGTTGGCCAGGCGCTCATCGTCCTACCTCGTTTCCCGGTCCCTATTTCCAGCTTCTGAGCTGGGCGTTTGGGCTCCGGGTCGGTGTCCGTGTCGCTCTGACTTGGACTAAGTTACGCGGCGGAGAACGCGCCGTCAAATCCGCACTACACCGATGTGATTCCGCTGGTCAGAGGCTTGCGCGAGAGCGATTTCGACGCTTGGGCCACGAAACTGTGACCCAAGCCACGAAAACTTCAGCCGAAGGCGCGTCGTACGCCCGCGATATTGCGCTTGCCCCGTCGCAACGCCAACCAGCGTCCGTGCAGGTAGTCGCCCTCGGCGGGGGTCCATTCGAGGTCGGAGATCTTCTCGTTGTTCACGTACGCGCCGCCCTCGTTGACCGCGCGCCTGGCCGCTCCGCGACTTTCGGACAGTCCGCTCGTCACGAGCAGATCCACGATGGTCACCGCCTGGTCCACGGCGATCTCGGCGACGGCTCCGTCCACGGCGGCCTCACTCAACGCGGCGCCGAGGGTCTTCTCGTCGAGTTCACGCAGTTCACCGCGGCCGAACAGGGCCTGGCTCGCCAGCTGCACCGCGCGGGTGTTCTCCTCGCCGTGCACCAGGGTGGTCATCTCGGCGGCGAGCGTGCGCTGCGCTTCCCTCGCGTGCGGGCGTTCCAGCGTCGCCCGCTCGAGTTCGTCCAGTTCCTCGCGGGAGAGGAAGGTGAACCACCGCAGGTAGCGGACGACGTCGGCGTCGGCGGTGTTCACGAAGTACTGGTACCAGGCGTAGGGGCTGGTCATCTCCGGATCGAGCCACAGGCTGCCGCCGCCGGTGGACTTGCCGAATTTCTTGCCGTCGGCCGAGGTCACCAACGGCACGGTGAGAGCGTGGACCGATTCGCCGTCGACGCGACGATTCAGTTCCACGCCCGCGATGATGTTGCCCCACTGGTCCGAGCCGCCGACCTGCAGTCGGCACCCGTGCGCGCGGCGCAGCTGGAGGTAGTCGTTGGCCTGCAACAGCATGTAGCTGAACTCGGTGTAGGACATGCCGTCGCCGTCGAGACGACGTTTGACCGTATCGCGCGCCAACATGACGTTCACCGAGAAGTGTTTACCGATGTCGCGCAGGAAATGGACGGTCGAGAGCGGACCGGTCCAGTCCATGTTGTCGGCGATGATCGCCCCCGTCGGCGAATCGTCGATGTCGACGAAGCGCTCGAGCTGTGAGCGGATGCGCAGTGCCCAGTCGGCCACGGTGTCGGTCGAGTTCATGGTCCGCTCGCCGACGTCGCGCGGGTCACCGATGAGCCCGGTGGCGCCGCCGGCCAGCACGATCGGCCGATTGCCCGCGCGCTGGAAACGTTTCAACGCCAGCAGCGGCACCAGGTGGCCCGCGTGCAGACTGGCGGCAGTCGGATCGAAGCCCGCGTAGAGCGTCAGCGGCCCGTCGGCCAGCGCCTTGCGCAGGGCGTCGAGGTCGGTGGACTGCGCGATCAGTCCGCGCCAGGTCAGTTCATCGATGATGTCGCCGCTCACGCTGTCCCATCTTTCCGCACTACTGTCCTGCGCCGATGCGCAGGTGGGCGGCAGCGACACCGAACCGGGAGTGCGTTGCGCGACGATCGCCGCCGACCCTGACGGGCGACCGTCGCGCAACGCGCAATGCGGCAACCGGCGGGGGTCATCCCGCCGGTTGCCGGTCGATCGTGGGGACCGTCAGCGCCGCACTCGCGCCGACAAGGCCGCGATGGTGTCGCGGCGCTGATAGCCGATCCAGCCGAAGATCACGGCCAGCACCAGCGGGAAGATCGACAGGCCGGGCGCGTCGAGCAGGAACGCCTGCGTGGCGGCGGCCAGGACCGTGGTGATCGACAGGCCGACCGCGGCCGGGCCGCTCAGCCTGCGGACCATCAGGCCGACACCGCCCGCCACCTCGACCACGCCGGTGAAATACATGAACCAGGTGCCGAAGCCGATCGCGGCGAAGCTCTGCGCGGCGTCGGCCTGGCCGACGAGTTTCGGGGCGCCCGAGGCGAGGATGAAGAACAGTCCGAGCACGATCTGCAGGGTCCACAGGGTGCGGTCGAGGCCCTTACCGGGACGGGAGGCGGAGGCGATCGGGGCGGCGGTGATGGCGGTCATGATGTCGTCCTTCTGGTCGGTCGCGCCGAGTCGGTAGCGCGTTCAACAGGTAGGACGGGCGACCCCGCGAGAACTCATCGCACGGCGCGAAATTCTTTTTCGAGGATCAGGTAGCCGGTCGCGGCGCGCGCGGACTGCGCCGGTAGGCCGAGACGGCGGCCGATTCGGGCAACCAGAATCGCCACGCCACGTCGGCCGCGAGTCTCACTCCTACCCTCGGACCCGATACGATCCGCTCCGCGGCGATCGGCTCGTTCAGCGCCAGGCGGACGGGGGCGGACCGCTCGAAGAGATCGGTTCCGTAGTCCGCCAGCGTGATCCCCATGGCGCTTCCGAAATTGCCAGGACCCCTTGCCAAATCGTGATCGCGACGAGCGGTCGGGCGGCGCGCGCGTGCGGTGTCGAGCCCTGCCACGACTTCGCCGGAACGCAGGAGGACCGCGCTCGCCACACCGTCCGGGCCGCTGGTCACGTTCACACAGAAATGAGTGCCGTAACTGAGGTAGACGTAGAGCACTCCCGCGGGACCGAACATGACCGCGTTGCGCGTGGTCGGGCCGCGACCGGAATGCGAGGCGGGATCCGGCCACGGTCCGGCGGTATCGCCGCCGTAGGCCTCCACCTCGACGATCCGCACGCCCACCGGCCCCGACCACAGCACCGAGCCGAGCAGCCGACGGGCGGCGTCGGCGGGCGGCACGGCGAGCTGATCAACGGACACAGCGGGTCATTCTGCTGGACGGCTTCCTATCGTGGCGCACCGGCGAACCGGCTTCGAACAGCGGACGACACCGCGGCGGATCGAGAACGCGCCCACCGGACGACGATCGCGCGACGGTGACGGTCGACTGCTCGAGGCCCGTGCGCCTACCGGCCGCTTCAGGAGGCGGACGTGACGGCCGACCATGCCTGGGCCTCACCGAACCGCCAGGCCGTGGTGACCGGGTGCGGGAGGTAACCGTGGGACGGGTCGTCGGTGCCGAGGTGGTAGGCGCCGTAGGCGCGGGCATAGTCCTCGGTGCGGAACAGATTGCGCAGGTGGTCGGCCAACGCGGAGTCGTCCAACTCGGCGAAGCGTCTGTTCCAGCGCTTGCGCACACCCGCTTCGGGATCGAGGGGGAAGAGATGGTCGCGGCCCCGATGGGTACCGGTCAGGGCTTGGATCGCGCCGAAGAGCGAGCCGTCGGTGTGGACGCGGAACAGCACCGTGGGATACGCGTCGGCGAGCTTCTTCGCCTTCACCTTCCGGGCGATGAGCTCGGTTCCCAGTTCGCGGCCCGATATCGCGGCCTCCACTTCGCGCCCGGGCAGAAGTTCGTCGTCCTCGCCGAAGAACAGGGACGCGCCCAGATCGATCGACCAGTGCGGGGCGAACAGATCCCATCCCTCGAAGAGTTTCCCCAGAACCGGGATCGAGGCGAACGGGTCGCCGACGACCTCGCCCGCCGCGAGCGGTTCGAGCGGGAAACCCGCATCGAAGAGTTCGGAGGACAGATCCGAGCAGGAGTACCACGCGGCGTACTCGCCGGTGTCCTCGAGAACCGGGCGTTCCAGGACGAGCGAGAAAGCGGCGGCGAGGGATTCTTCCCACGGCGAGCGGACAGGTTCGGGCATAGCTGCACTCCGGGTTCGGGCGGTCGATACGCCCACAGTGTGCACGGTGGGTCCGACGAACCGGAGGCGGCATGCCTCGATCACGCTGCGGCACAGCACATATCGGCGGACAACGGATCGAGGAGGAGATCTCCTGGACTCAGCCGAGCGTGTCGGTCCCCCGGTACAGCCCGGCCAGTTTGTGCGGGTTGACCTGCAAGCGCAGGTTGCGGATCTGTCCGTCGACGAGATCGTAGGTGAAGGCCGCGACCGGGTTGTCGCCCACGACGGCCAGCGCGCCGAGTTCACCGTTGATGGTGGCGGAGCGGAAGGTGATGCCCGCCGAGCTGGGTTTGGCGAGAACGCCGAGGGTCCACCGGGCGATGTGGTCCTTGCCGAACAGCGGGCGGAGAGCGGCGGTGACGACGCCACCGCCGTCGGACCACAGGGTCGCGTCGGGGGCGAGCAGATCCATCAGTGCATTCAGGTCGCCGCCCGCGCAGGCGGCCATGAATCGCGCGGTGACCTGTTCCCTTTCGACTCGGTCGGTGTCGTATCGGGGACGACGCGCCCGCACGTGGGCGCGGGCCCGGTGCGCGATCTGTCGGACGTTGACCTCCGATTTGTCCAGGGTTTCGGCGATTTCGGCATGGCTGTAGCCGAAGACCTCGTGCAGCAGGAATACCGCGCGCTCCAGCGGGGCGAGGGTTTCCAGCACCACGAGCATCGCGGTGGAGACGGTGTCGGCCAACTCGGTCTCCTCCGCGATATTCGGCGTGGTGAGCAGGGGTTCTGGCAGCCAGGGACCGACGTAGGTCTCGCGGGTCTCGCGGGTCGCGCGGGTCGAGGTGAGACGGGTGAGGGCGAGGTTGGTCACCGTGCGCACGAGGTAGGACTTGGGATGTTCGACCCGGGCGTGGTCGACGGCGTGCCATCTGAGCCAGGCGTCCTGGAGGGCGTCCTCGGTATCGGTGACGGTGCCGAGCATCCGGTAGGCGGTGGCGAAGATCAGCCGCCGGTGTTCGAGGAAGGGATCGCGCTCGTCGTCCATCGGCTGCTGCTCCTCGCTGTGTTCCGGTTCTAGGCAAGCCGCGCGGTGGCCCTGCCGCCTTTGTACAGCTGGACCGGGACGGCGAATCTGCGGCTCAGCCCGAAGATCGGGATCGGGCTCCGGCTGACGGTTTCCTTGTACAGCACGGCGGCCTTCCCGGTCAGGTGGAAACGGCCCGGGGTGTCGTCGGCCTTCGTGAACTGGATGACCGCGTCCGCGCGGCCCAGGCTGACCGGCTGGTGGATGTAGCCGAATCGGAACGGGGCGATCTTCTTGCCTCGGAACCTGCGCGCGATCTCGTCGGCGACATAGGCGGCGGTCGGCATCCCGGACTGACAGGTTCCGTGGATCTCACCCCAGGCCTGGCGGACCGCGGCAGCGTCACCGATGGCGTGGATGTTCGGATGCGAGACCGAGCGCAGCGTGGCGTCGACGACGATCCGGCCGCGCGGGTCGGTGTCGATCCCGGATTCGGCGGCAAGCGGCGGCACCCGCATCCCGGTGGTGATCAGGGTCAGGTCGGCCGGAATCAGGGTCGAGTCGGCGAGTTCCACGGCGTCCGGCAGAACTTTGGTGATGTGGTGCCCGATGACCCTTGTGATACCGAGGCGGTCGGGCGCGCGGCCGAGGTACGCGCGGGCCTTCGCGCCCATCATCGCCCCCGGTTCGTCGGTGCCGACGAGGGTGACCCGCAGTGCGGGGAAGCGTTCGGCGATCTCGGTCGCGGCCTCGATACCGGTCAGGCCCGCACCGCCGACCACGACGGCGCCGCCACGGGATTCGACCCGCGCGAGTCGGTCGGCGAAGCGGTGCGCGGATCGTTCAGGGTCCAGGCGTGTTCGGCCGCGCCGGGGATGACCGAGGTATCCGTGCCGCTGCCGAGGGCGTAGATCAGTTCGTCGTAGCCGAAGGTGACGGTGTCGTCGACGGTGACCTGCGCCGCGACGGTGTCGATGGCGGTGGCCCGGCCCCGGACGAATTCGATGCCCGTACCGTCGACGATGTCGGCGATCCGGTGTTCGGGGAGCCGCTGACCGGTGGCGATCTGGTGCATGCGCAGCCGTTCGGTGAAGCGGGCCGACGGATCGACCAGGGTGATCCGCACATTTCCGCCGCGGGTCCGCCCGGCCAGCCGGACCGCGGCCAGCATGCCGGTGTAACCCGCGCCGAGGACGACGAGGCGATAGGGGGTGTTCATGGTGTTCATGGTGTTCATGGCGTTCGCTCCCGGTGGTCGCGATTCGGAATGGTGACGACCAAGGGACTGCCGTCCCCCTCTCACCGCGACACTTCCATGGAGTGATGTGGATCACACCTGATGCCGAGGGGAGAATCAGGGCGGACCGGGGGCGAAATGGGGACGCTCACGGATGTGCCGCGATGCCGCCGATTCCTATCGTGAAGCCATGCCTTCGCTCGATCGTCGTCCGCATACGTTGCGGCGCTTGTTGTTCGGTGCCCTCACACTCGTGACCGCCGTGGCGACGACGGTGGGCGGGTGCGTCGCCCTGACGTACACCCGCGCGGACATATCCACCGTCGGGAAGGTGGATTTCACCCGAGAACTCGCGATCCCGCCGCTGGCCACCGGCGTGACCGAACCCGACGGAACCCGGGTGTTCACACTCGATATGCGCCGGGGGCGCACGGAGTTCCGACCGGGTGAGCCGACGAATACCTGGGGGTTCAACGGCGACCATCTCGGACCGACGCTGCGCGCCCGGCGCGGGGATCGGGTCCGTGTCGACATCACCAATTCGCTGCCGGAGGCGTCGACGGTGCACTGGCACGGCATGCGCCTGCCCGCCGCCATGGACGGCGGACCGCACCAGCCGATCCCGGCGGGCGGCAGGTGGTCACCGGAGTGGACGGTGGCCCAGCCCGCGGCGTCGCTCTGGTACCACCCGCATCCGCACGGCACCACCGAATCCCATGTCCGGCGCGGGCTCGCGGGGATGTTCATCCTCGATGACGCCGCGTCGGAATCATTGCCGCTGCCGAGTGCGTACGGTGTCGACGACCTCCCGGTCATCGTGCAGGACGTGCGCTTCGCCGGTGACGAGCTGGACGGCGCGCATCGCATGTTCCGCAACGCCGGTTTCCTCGGTGATCAGATCCTGGTCAACGGAACCCTCGGCCCGTATCGGGAGGTCGGCGACGAACTCGTCCGGTTGCGGCTGCTCAACGCCTCCACCGCGCGCGTCTACGATTTCGGCTTCGCCGATGACCGGGCCTTCGCGCAGATCGGCACCGACGGCGGACTGCTGGAGGCTCCGATCACCGTCGACCGGGTGCGGCTGTCGCCGGGCGAGCGCGCGGAGATCGTCGTCCGCATGCGACCGGGTGAGCGAACGGTACTGCGCGCGGGCCCGCTCGACGCCGGTCTCGATTTCTGGAATCAGCGGTTCTCCGGCGGCGACGACAGTTTCGACATCCTCGAATTACGCGCGGCCGCCACCCTGCGCTCCTCCTCCGACCTCCCCGCCACCCTGGTCGCCTCGTCCACTCCCGACGGGACCGACTCGGTACAGGAGCGAACGTTCGACCTCGAATTCGCGGGTATCAACGGGCGGCCGATGGATATGAACCGCATCGATTTCGCTGTCACCCGTGGCACGGCGGAGACGTGGACCGTGCGCAACGGCGACGGTATGCCGCACAACTTCCACGTCCACGACGTGCGGTTCCGGGTGCTGACGGTCGACGGCGCGCCACCGCCGCCGGAACTCGCCGGCCCGAAGGACACCGTTTTCGTACCACCGGGAGCGACCCTGCGACTGGCCCTGCGTTTCGACGGGCCGGCCGACCCGAACACGCCGTACATGTATCACTGCCACCTGTTGTGGCACGAGGACCAGGCGATGATGGGGCAATTCGTGGTGGTCGAGCCCGGCGGGAGCGCGGGAGTCGTGCCGCGCCACGGTCACTGAATTCCACTGATCTCCGGCCTATCCCTTGCCCACGCGGGTGTCGCGCGCTAAATTCATCACACAGTGAATTCAACACTCGATGAATTGAGGCGACCATGTCGCAGCCCTCGTCGTCCGCGGCCGTCGAAGTTCGGAATCTGACCGTCCGACGCGGTAAACGCCAAGTCCTGCACGATATTTCGCTGACGATCCCGAAAGGTTCGATCACCGGACTGCTCGGGCCGTCCGGATGCGGCAAGACCACGCTGATGCGCAGTATCGTCGGCACCCAGGTCGTGGCGTCCGGTGAGATCACCGCGCTCGGCCTGCCCGCGGGCTCCCCCGAATTACGCAGGCGCATCGGCTACGTCACGCAGGCACCGAGTATCTACAGCGATATCAGCGTGCGCGACAACGTCGGGTATTACGCGGCGCTCTACGGACGCGATCGCGACGATATCGATGACGCCATCACGGCCGTCGGCCTGCTCGAGCACGCGCGGCAACGCGGCGACGAATTGTCCGGCGGCCAGCAGACCCGCGTGTCGCTGGCCTGCGCCCTGGTCGCCCAGCCGGACATGCTGGTACTCGACGAACCGACGGTCGGACTCGATCCGGTTCTGCGGGTGGAGTTGTGGAAGCAGTTCCACGACCTGGCCGCCAACGGGACGACCCTGCTCGTCTCGAGCCACGTCATGGACGAGGCCGAGCATTGCGATCGGCTGCTGCTGATGCGCGACGGCGCTCTGCTCGCCGAATCCAGTCCCGACGAACTGCGTGAGCGCACCGGCGAACAGAACCTCGAACAGGCCTTCCTCACCCTCATCACGACGGGAACGAACGCATGACCACCACCGTGGTACCCGCCCGCTCGCCGCTGCGGCCCTACCTCTCGACCACCGGCCGCATCCTGCGGCAACTGCGCAACGACCACCGCACGGTCGGCATGATCCTCGTGGTGCCCGCGCTGCTGATGACGCTGCTGTTCTTCATCTACCAGGACGCACCGCATCCACCGCACGGTCCGACGCTGTTCGATCGGGTCGGCATCAGCATGCTCGGCATCCTTCCGTTCATCGTGATGTTCCTGATCACCGCGATCGCCATGCAACGCGAACGCAGTTCGGGCACCTTGGAACGGTTGCTGACGACACCGCTGTCGAAATTCGATCTGCTCGGCGGATACGGCACCGCCTTCTCCCTCGCCGCCGCCGCTCAGGCCGTGGTGGCCTGCCTGGTGTCGTTCGGACTGCTGGATCTCGACGCGGCGGGCAATCCGGCCTGGGTGGTGCTGATCGCGGTGGTCGACGCGATCAGCGGTGTCGCGCTCGGCCTGCTGGCCAGCGCTTTCGCCCGCACCGAATTCCAGGCCGTACAGTTCATGCCGGTGGTCGTCGCGCCGCAGATCTTCCTGTGCGGCCTGCTCGTTCCGCGTGATCAGCTCCCCGACTGGCTGCAACCGATCAGCGATCTGATGCCACTGAGCTACGCGGTCGACGCGCTGCAACAGGTTTCACAGAATCCGGAGGTGACCGGCGAGATGTTGGGTGACCTCGGGGTCGTCGCGGCGTTCGCGATCGTGGCACTCGCGCTCGGCGCGGCGACACTACGGCGACGCACCGCATGAGTACGGCCGGGTCCGGCAACGGCGCTCGCCCTGGCGCGAAGGCGAACTCGCTCGACGCGCCCTCCGCCGACATCGTGGGCCGATCCGGCGACGAGTCGCCCGATTCGGACGCGGCGCGGAACGACGAGCCGGACCCGGCCGAGGGCGGACCAGCGGACCCTGCCGAGGGCGAACGGCCGGGACGCTCCGGCCGCAGGCGAGGACGGTCGGGGGCCAAGGAGAAGATCCTCGCGGCCGCCAGGGCCCGATTCGCCGAGAACGGTTTCGACAAGACCTCGATCCGTGCCGTCGCCACCGACGCGGGCGTGGATCCCGCGCTCGTCCATCACTACTTCGGCACCAAACAGCAGTTGTTCACCTCCGCGATCCAATTGCCGTTCGACCCGGAGGCCACACTGCGGACGATCCTGGGAGTCCCGACGGACGAACTCGGGACAACGATTCTGCGCGAGGTTGTCGGTATCTGGGATTCACCGGCGGGACCGGGTGTCATCGCGTCGTTCCGCAGCATGCTCGCCAGCGGTGATCTGTCGCTGGCGCGCACCTTCGTGTTGGAAGTGGTGCTCGAACGCGTGCGTCTGCGGATCGCCACCCCCGAGGACGACGGTCGCGCCAGGGTCGCGCTCGTCGCCTCGCAGATGATGGGTGTGCTGGTGGCGCGCAAACTCGTCGGAGTCGAACCGCTGGCCTCCATGCCGCTGCCCGCGCTGGTCGCCGCGGTCGGGCCGACGTTGCAGCGCTATCTCACCGGTCCGCTGGAGTCGGCCGGCGAAGACGTGAAGAGCGGAACGGGCCGCGATGTTCGCTAAGCGTCGGCGTGCTGGGCGGTGAAGGCCTGGTGTTCGGCCTCGGTCGCGTCGCGGGCGTCATCGATGAGCAGCACCGGGATGCCGTTGTCGATGTGGTAGACGCGGCGCAGACGCGGGTTGTAGAGCAGGCTTCCGCCGTTGTCACCGCGCACCAGCAGTAGCGGGCCCTTGTCCTGGGGACAGGCGAGCAGGCTCAACAGTGTGGCGTCCAAGGCGGTGTCTTCCGGCATGACCGATAACCTACCCGGCCGCCGGATCCGGTCCGCCACCGTCCGCCGGACGGTGGAACGAGATGTAGCGGTGGCCGAAGAAGCTGGCGACCGCGACCAGACCCATGACGATCACCGCCGACGGGGTTTCCGGGAAGTGCATGACCGTGACCGCGAGTTGGATCAGCGCCGCGTTCAACACCAGACCGCCGGAATTCACCGCGCAGAATCGCAGGAAGTCGCCGATCACGTGTCCGTGCACCCGGAAGACCAGGGTGCGGTGCAACCCGAAGGCCACCACCATGCCGACGGCGTAGGCGAGCGCGACCGCGACGAAGGGCTGGATGTGATCTCCGAGCACATGCAGCCACAGGACCGTCAGGCCGATGCCGAGCGCGGTGTTGAATCCGCCGACCGCCGCGAATGCGAGTTCCTGCCTGCGGAACAGACGCAGCAGCGGTCCCGGTTCCTCGGTTCCGGTGACTCCCGCCGCGTGGGCCGCCGTCTCGCTGCCGATCGGATCGGCGCTCATCGCGGCGCGCCCGCGAGATCGATGGATTCGGCGGCGGGCGCGGCGGCGGGGACGCTCTCGGACCGACGACGACGTTCTCGCAGAGAGAGCCATTGCAGCGCACCGACACCGAGCACCCCGAGCAGCGCGGCGCCCGCGCCGAGTTTCCAGCCGGGCGGCTGCCAGGACAGTTCGAGTTCGCCGTCGCGGGTGCCCGCGGGGATGTCCACGGCGGCGAAGGTCTTCCCGACCAGTTGCACCGGGATCTCGTTCCCGTCGAGGGTCGCCCGGTAACCGGGCCAGCCCAGTCTGGCGAAGACCACCCGACCGCCGAGGTCGGAGTTCACCCGCGCACGGCTGGTCCGGTCGGATTCCGACTCCGACACCGCTGTCACGCCGTCGGCCGCGGCGATACGTCCGTCGCGGGTCGAGAGCGGACCGTCCTGTCGTTCGAGGACCGCGATGTACCCGTCGTGACCGGGGTGGTCGACCCACCTCCAGCCGGTCGGCGCGGGTTGGTTGCGTGCCTCGGGGAAGAGCGCTTTGTGCAGTACCACGCGATCCACCTTCATCAGGTCGACGATGCTCCTACCGGTGGTCGGCTCGATCGCGAACGCCCTGCGGTACGCGTCCGGACAGACGCTGGTGTCCCAGCGCATGCACAGTGTCTCGCCGAACCAGTAGTGCCCATTGGGGGTATAGCCGCTCACATAGGTCAACTCCAGGTCCTTGGCGTAATTGCCGAAGACCAGTGATCCGTACGCGCCGTCCGGTGTCCGTTCCGCGGGCGGAATCAGGGCACGGTCGGCCAATTGCAGGGTAGTGCCGGTGAAGTCGGGGAAGGCCGCTTTCATCTCCGATCGCTTCTCGGGCAGATTCCACCCCATCGGCGTCGGCTGCGCGGCGTGGACCTGGAGATAGGCGATGGGGAAGATCGAGACGATGATCAGCGCGCAGGCCGTGGCGATCCCCCTGGTCCGGCCGAGCCATACGACCACAGCGCCGAGCGCGGCGATGCCGAGCACCGACAGCACATGCCATACGACCTCGTCCGGGGCGGCCGAGAATGTCCGCACCCAGAGCAATCCGATCAGTACCGCGGCCGCGATCGCGCGCTGACGCGGATCGCGGACCGTCGCATAGCGCCCGAGCAGGACGCAGACCAGCAGCAACAGTCCGAGCGCCACCATCGGCAGCACCCGCGCGGGCCAGCGCAGCGGACCGATCGCACCAGGCCCCGCGGTCCACATCAACGCCATCAGCGCGAAGAGTCCGATCGCGCCGAACTCGCGCCAGTTCTCCCGCGCTTTTCGCCAGTCGACGAAGGCGAGGGCGGGGATCAGGAACCACGCGATATAGGTGACCGGCATCGGCTGCACATAGCCCCACCAGGAGTTGTAGGCGGGCAGGGTGCTGGGCAGGCTCGCGTTGAGCGATTCCGACCAGGGCACGGTCAGGAACTGGTCGTTGTTGATCTGGGCGGTGCCGCGCCAGGTCACCTTCGCCGAGAGCATGCTCGGCAGGTAGGTCGCGAGTCCGGCCAGGGCCGCGCACGCCGAGACCGCGAGTACCCGCAGCGACGGCCGCCACGCGCGCTGGTAGACGAATTCGCCGACGACGACGGCGAGAACCATCAGGCCCGCTTCGACCGCGGGGAAGATGTACTGCACCGAGATGGCGAGGTACAGGAACACGAACGTCGGTATCGGACCGGCGCGGCCGCGCGCGTAACGCACCGCCGACGCCCACGCCTGCACCAACCACGCGGTGCCGGTGAGCGCGGTGTACCAACTGGCTTCGTCGAAGAACAACAGCCAGCCGGTGAACGGCATCGCCACACCGGCGACCGCGGCCCACGGCAGCGCCGCCCCGTATTCCTTGCACACCCGGTAGACGCCGAGTCCGAGGATGATCGCGAAGATCAGTTTGACGACCGTGGCGTAGAGCGCGACATTGTCCACCGACGGCGCGATCAGATCGATCAGCAGCTGCGGTGGATTCAGCAGTCCCGCTTCCTCGATGGCGTAGTTGCCCGCCATCCAGTGCTCGGGAACCATCGTGGGGTAATGCCCGTCGCGCAGATTTCGGCCGAGCATCACCCACAGTGGCGCGTACTGCGATTCGGTGTCATCGGTATAGAAATGCCGGGCATTGGCGAAAAGGACGGCAACATATCCCGCGATCACACCGAGCGCGGTCACCAGACCCCACGTGTATGCGTCCCGCCGTGCGGGGGCGTTGCTTTCCACCACGAGTCCCAGACCATACAGTGCCGGGTTCGGTCCTCATTCCGGACTCGGTGAACGAGTCCGGCGGTACCGGGCGGAATTACGGTGTCCGCCCGGATTCTCGATCCGGGACGCCGGGACTAGGAGACCGCGTCGGCCAGTTCGCGTTCCGGCTCGCGCGGTGACGGATCCGAGACGGCAGGGGCGTCACGGCGACGCGAGCGGATGTACAGCCACTGGAGCAGACCGATACCGGCCAGGCCCGCGACCATCGTCGCGATACCGATCTTCCAGCCGGGCGGACGCCAGGTGAGTTCCAGTTCGGCGTTCCGGGTTCCGGCGGGGATGTTCACGGCGACGAACGATTTGGCGACCGTGGTGAAACCGATCGGGGAACCGTTGAGGGTCGCCCGGTAACCCGGCCAGCCCAGGCGTGAGAAGACCACCCTGCCGCCCTCGGCGGAGGATACCCGCACCCGGCTGGTGGCATCGGTTTCCGAGAGGGAGGTCGCGGTGACCTTGTCGGCGTCCGATACGCGACCGTTCACCGTCGAGATGGGGCCGTCCTGACGTTCGAGGACCGCGATGTACTTCTCGTGTCCGGGATAGTCCACCCACTTCCAGCCCTCCGGCGCGGGCTGGGCCGCGGCGTCGGGGAACAGCGCGCGCTGCACCACGACCCGATCCAGTTTCATCAGGTCGACCAGCGGTTTCCCGGTGCTCGCCTCGGGGGCGAACATCCGGCGGTAGGCGTCGGGGCAGACGCTGCCGTCCCAGCGCATGCACAGCAGTTCACCGAAATAGAAGTGTCCGGTAGGGGTGTAGCCGTTGACGTAGCTCAGCTCCAGACCCTTGGCGTAGTTGCCGAAGACCAGGGAGCCGTACGCGCCCTGCACGCTCTTGTCGGCCGGTCCGATCAGGCCGCGATCGGCCAACTGGATGGTGTTGCCCGTGAAATCCGGGAACGCCGCCTTCGCGTCGGAGCGTTTCACCGGCAGGTTCCATGCCATCGGCGTCGGCTGGGCGGCGTGCACCTGGACGTAGGCGATCGGGAACATCGCGACGATGGTCAGCGCGCAGGCCGTGGCGACCCCCTTGGTCCGGCCGAGTAGGACGACGCCGGCGCCGAGCGCGGCGACCGCGGCCGCGGCGAGCAGATGCCACAGCCAATCGTGCGGATCCGCCGAGAACGTCCGCACCCACAGCAGCCCGATGAGCACCGCGGCGGCGACCGCCCGGTTCTTCGACCGACCGAAGGTCCCGAAACGTCCGAGCAGCACGCAGACCAAGACCAACAGACCGATGGCGAGCATCGGCAGCACGCGGACCGGCCAGCGCAGCGGACCCACCGATCCCGGGCCCGCGGTCCACATCAGCATCATGATGGCGAACAGTCCGACCGCGCTCAGCTCCCGCCACGCTCCGCGCGCCCGTTCCCAGTCGACGAAGGCGAGGGCCGGGATCAGGAACCACGCGATATAGGTGACCGGCATCGGCTGCACATAGCCCCACCACGAGGTGAAGGCGGGCAGGGAACTGGGCAGGCTCGCGTTGAGTGATTCCGACCACGGCACGGTCAGGAACTGGTCGTTGATGATCTGCGCGGTGCCGCGCCAGGTCACCTTCGCCGAGAGCATGCTGGGCAGGAAGGTGAGCAGGCCCGCGAGCCCGGCACAGCCCGACGCGAGCGTCAGGCGCAGCACCGGCCGCCATCTGCGCTGGTAGATCAGTTCGCCGACGGCGACGGCGAGCAGCATCAGCGCGGCCTCGACGGCGGGGAAGATGTACTGCGTCGAAATCGTCAGGTAGAGGAAGACGAAGACCGGGATCGGTCCGGAGGTGCCGCGGGTGTAGCGCACCGCCGACGCCCACGCGTGGACGAGCCACGCGGTGCCGGTCAGCGCGGTCATCCAGCTGGCCTGGTCGAAGAACAGGAAGAAACCCGACAGCGGGAAGGCGATACCGGCGACCGCGGACCAGGCCGGTCTGCCGCCGTAGGCGAGTCCGATCCGGTAGACGCCCAGCGCGGCGATGATCGCGAAGATCAGTTTGACCACGGTCGCGTACAGCGCCACGTTGTCCACCGACGGCGCGATCAGATCGATCAGCAGCTGCGGCGGGTTGAACAACCCGGCGTCGTCCATGGTGTTGTTACCGGCCATCCACTGCTCGGGCACCATGAGCGGGAAGTTCCCGTCCCGCAGCGAACGGCCGAGCCCGACCCACAGCGACGTGTACTGGGATTCGGTGTCGTCGGTGAAGTAATGCCTGGCGTTGGCCAGGAGCACCGCGAGATATCCCGCGATCACGCCGACGGTGGTGACGAAGCCCCACCGCAGCACGTCGCGGCGCGAATCACGTTCCACGACAATCGGATCGGAGCCGGAGGCCGCATCCCCGTCGACCCGTTCGGGTCGTTCGTGCGCCGCCTTCGTTACTGCACTATCGGTCACGAGTTCCAAACCCTACAGGGGGCGGGAACGCTTGGCATCGCCCCTGGACGCCACCATGATGGTGTGATGATCAGGCCCGGATCGCGCGGCGACAGCCGTGCTAGAGTTCACGGCGGCTCGGGCTCCGCTGTTGCGCGGAGAATTCCGGCACGCACCGTCATCGAAAGTCGATCCAGCTGATGCCGATTCCCCCCACACGCCCGCACCGCTCCGCCGAACCGGCGTCGAGCGGTCGTCCCGGCACCGACCGGCCGCACACGGTATCGGTCGTCGTCCCGGTCTATCGCGGCGAGGACACGATCGGCCAACTGGTCGCCGAACTGCATCGACTGACCGACCCCGGCCTGACACCGTCGGGCACACCGTTCGTCGTCGACGAGATCATCCTGGTGCACGACAACGGCCCCGACCGCTCCGACGTGGTGTTGCAGGAGCTGGAACAGAGCCACAAGTACGTGCGCACGGTCTGGCTCAGCCGCAATTTCGGCCAGGACGCCGCCACCATCGCGGGTATGACGGTCGCCGCGGGCGACTGGATCGTCACCATGGACGAGGACGGCCAGCACGACCCGGCGTTCATCGGTACCTTCCTGGACGCGGCGCTGTCCGAACGCGCCGATCTGGTGTACTCGAAACCGAGCAATACCCGGCCGCACGGATTCCTGCGCAACCTCACCTCGCGCGGCGCCAAACTGGTGCTGGCCACAGTGTTCGCCTTCCCCGATTCCACCCGGTTCGAGAGCTACCGCCTGATCCGCGGGGATATCGGCCGTCAGCTGGCCGAGGTCGCCTCCAACGGCGTCTACCTCGACGTCGCGCTGACCTGGGTGGTCGGCAGGGTCGCGCAGGTTCCGGTGGAACTGCGCGCCGAGGGCCGCGAGGAATCCGGCTACAACTACCGACGGCTGTTCTCCCTGTTCTGGAAGATGGTGCTGTGCAGCGGCACCCGCGGCCTGCGCCTGGTCAGCATGCTCGGGGTGACGCTGGCACTCGGCGGTGTCGTCATGGCCGGGGTGGTGGTGTTCGAAGCGCTGACCGCCAACGACTGGGCTCCCGAAGGCTGGGCCTCGACCATCGTCGTGCTGCTGCTGTGTTCGGGCGCCGTGCTGTTCTCCCTCGGTCTGATCGCCGAATATCTCGGGGTCGCACTGCATATCCTCGTCGGCAAACCGCTCTACCTGACCGTCGAGACGCCGACGCCGCGACCGGTGCGCGCGACCGAACCGGTAGCCTCCGTATCCATGCCGGAATCCACGGACACCGCGGGAGCGCGGGAACTGTCGAACACCGCCGCCAGCAGGGGGACCGACCGGGTTGAGCACTGATCGCGTCATCTTCAGCCGACCGTTCCGGGCCCCCCGGGAACTCGCGAATCTGGAGGCCGTCCTCGCCTCCGACCACAGTCACGGTGACGGGCAGTTCACGGCCGCCGCCACGGCGAAGCTGAAAACCATCACCGGGGCGCCGCACGCGCTGCTGACCACCTCGTGCACGTCCGCGCTGGAAATGGCCGGGTTGCTGCTCGAACTGGGCCCCGACGACGAAGTGATCGTGCCGAGTTTCGCGTTCACCTCCACCGCGACCTCCATGGCGCTGCGCGGGGCGACCTGTGTCTTCGCCGATATCGATCTCGCCACCGGCAACCTCGCCCCCGAAGCGGTCGCCGCAGTGATCACCGAGCGGACCAAGGCCGTCGTCGTCATCCACTACGGCGGTGTGGCTGCCGATATGGCCGGGCTGCTGGAACTGGCGAGCACGCACGGTTTCGCGATCATCGAGGACAACGCGCACGGACTCGGCGGCGCGTGGCGCGGCAGGCGGCTGGGCACCATCGGCACGATGGGCTCGCTGAGCTTCCACGACACCAAGAACGTGCACTGCGGTGAGGGCGGCGCGCTGCTGCTCACCGACGAGATCCTGATGGCGCGCGCGGAGATCATCCGGGAGAAGGGCACCGACCGGGCCCGCTTCCTGCGCGGTGCGGTGGACAAGTACTCCTGGCAGGACATCGGCTCCAGTTATCTGCCGAGTGAATTGAACGCCGCCGTCCTGGACGCCCAGCTCGACGAATTCGACACCATCCAGGCCGGACGGCACCGGGTGTGGGACGCCTACGCGGCCGCGCTGCCGGAATGGGCCGCGCGCAACGACGTCGGGCTGATGTGGGTTCCCGCCGATCGCGAGCACACCGCACACTTGTTCTACCTGCGCACACCCACCGAGCAACGGCGCGACGACCTGATCGCGCATCTGGGCGCGCGCGGGATCTCGGCGCCGTTCCACTACGTGCCGCTCGATTCGAGTCCAGCGGGGTTGAAACTCGGCCGCACCCCCGTGCCCTGCGCGAACAGCGCGGAGTTCTCGGGCACGGTCGTCCGACTGCCGCTGTGGCCCGCGCTGAGCGACGAGCAGGTGGACCGCGTGGTCGACGCGGTCACCGCCTTCACGGTCTAGGGCGCTAGGCCTTCAGCACGTAGAGCTTCTCGCGACCACCGGCGATCAGCGTCCGCTCCGCCACGCGCGACTCGTAGGCCCGGAAGAATCGGTCCAGGCTCGACTCGACGAACCGGTGTTCCTGCGCGCCGTCACCCGCGTCGGTGAAGCGGCGCGCGGCCGCGGCGAGGACCCGATTGTCGCTGGTGGCCATATTGCGGACCGGCTCCGCGACGATCACCTGTTTACGCGCCGCGCCGAGCATGCGGTCGATGACGGGGGCCGGATCGGGCAGGAAGTGGTAGAGACTCGCCTGCATGACCACGTAGTCGGCCGCGGGCAGTTCGTCGTCGGAATGCATATTCCACACCCGCCCGGTGCCACCCGCCTCGTTGAGCCGAGCGATGAAACCCTCGTTCAGATCCAGGCCGGTGTAATCGACACCCTTGTCACGCAGGTAGTGGCTGTACAGCGTCGCGGGCCCGCAGCAGACGTCCACCACGGACGCTCCCCCCGGAACGAGTTCCGCGATGGCCCGGTACCGAGCTCCGTAATGGCGACCGTAGAGTCCCCGCATCAGTAGTTCGTAGGTTGTCCGATTACGGTAGATGACGCTCGAGCTCACACCTTCGGATGCTACGTGCTGAATCGGTTCGGCACACGGTGGAAGATTCACGCCCAGGTGAACCCCTTGTTCGACAACACGTTTCGATAACGTCAGTCGGCGAACAGCGTTCGTGCCGCGTCCTCGGTGAGGATTTCGTAGGTCTCACTCGACCGGTCGTACCGCCAGGTGTCCCGTCCCGGTCGCGGTCTGCCCGCCGCCTGTACGGCGCGGGTCGACGGACGGTAGGTGGAACTGCGCGGGATCTCGTCGACGACGTGGACAAGATCGGGACGCTGACCGGGTTCGAGCGCGCGAACCGCCTCGGTGACGTCGCCGGGCGACAGCCGATAGCCCGCGCGCACGCTCAGCGCCGCCACCGCGATCGTGCCGTCGCGGGACGCCAGCCCGTAGGCGACCTCCAGGTCGACGGCGGTGACGGCGTTGAGGGCGTCGACGATCGGCTGGGTGTAGACCGGACCGCGCGCGGTCTTGATCACGGTGTCGGCGCGGTCGACCAGCCAGTAGTCGCCGTCGCTGTCACGCCGGAACAGGTTCTCGGTCGGCATCCAGGAATCGCCCGCGACGAAAACCCCGCGCAGGCCGCCGTCGGAGATGTCCATCCCCTCGGAAGCCTTGCCGAGCAGCAGGCCCACCTCGTTGTCGGCGCAGCGGCGGGCGAATCCGGATTCGTCGGTGAGAACGCGTTCGGTGATCGGGTCGTAGGCGACCAGTTCGACCCTCGCGGTACCCGGCACCGGCCTGCCCTTGCATCCGGCCTTGGCACCGGTCACGTTGGCCAGCACCACATCTCCCTCGATGGAGGCGTAGAACTCCAGCACCCGGGCGGGTTCGAATTTCTCGGTCGTGCGCCGCCACAGTCCGGCGGGCATGCCCGAGCCGATGAACAACCGGATCGGATGCGCGTGACCCGCGGGGAACACCTCGGCGTCGAGGATTTCGCGCAGCATCGTCCAGGTGTAGGTGACGACGGTGACGCCGTAGCGGTGCACCTCCTCGGCGAAACGCTCCGGAACCAGCGAGCGGGCCAGCGCGATCCGGCTGCCGCCCGCGATGGCGCCGCCGAGACTGACCAGCAGACCCGAGGAATGGTGCAGCGGCGCGAGGCAGTAGACGGTATCGCTGCGATCCAGGTCGGCGGAGGTCGCGGTACCGAAGGCCGACAGCGCCCACCGATGGTTGGTGATGTACTTCAATTCCAGCCGGTCACCGGTTCCGGTGACGAGGACGAACGCCAACTCGCGGGCCAGACCGGGGTCGGGGCTGTACCAGGCGGGCAGTCGCACCTCACTCGGATCGATCTGTTCGAGATCGATGACATTCTCGCTCGACGGAATATCGAGGGTGCGCGCGCTGCCGCCGCCGAGTACCAGCACCCGCCGCCCGGTCTCGACGGACTGGCACACATTCTCGGGGTCGGTGACGACCGTCCTGACACCGGTGCGCTCCATCGCGCGACCCAGTTCGCTGCCCGGCGCGAGCAGGACGGCCACCGCGCCGAGGCGCGAGAGCGCGGCCACCGTGGCCAGCGCGCTCGGCCTGGTCTCCATCACGACGGCCACCCGCTCGGCGGGCCGGATGCCGACCGAGATCAGTCCGCGCACCACATTGTCGATGCGGGCGTCCACGGCGGCGTTGGTGTGCACCCGATCGTCGAAGAGGAAGCATTCGCGCAGCGGGGCACGGCGGGCCTGCTCGGCGATCAAGCGGCCCAACGAGATCCGGGTGTTCGGCTGGATCATGCCGAGTCGCGTCAGCCGGGGCAGTGCCCGCGCCGCCTCGCCCGCCAGTTCGACCGAACCGCGCACCGCGCTGCTGGCGATATTCTCCAGCGCCTTGCCCATGCCCGCCCCGGCTTCGGCCAGCGCCGCGGCGTTGTGCAGTACCCGCGTCGCCGCCGAACGCGGGGCGTTGGTCTCGACATGTTCTGTCATGCGCGAGATCTCGGGCGGCAGCGGTGTGTCGTTGTCCATCCAGTCGATCCACTGCCGCACCAGCGGCCAGGTGCGGTTGGTCGCCGTACTACCCGCAACCAGACCGAAATGTCCTGCCACCAAACCGGCTTCGTACACTTCGGCGTTCGGCGCGGCGCGCAGGATGCCGCGCACCGCCGCGGGCTGACCGATATCGTCCACCTCGCCGAGGAAGGCCAGGATCGGGCATTTCAGCTCCGCCAGCGACACCGGGTGGTCGCGGATCACGAAACCGCCCGACATCAGCCGGTTGTGCACGACGAACTGTTTGAGCAGATCGGCGGCGGCGGGCCCCGCGTAGCCGACCCAGCCGTCGTTGTTGAGGAATCGACGCTGACGTTCCTTGGGCAGCAACGCTTCCCGGTCGTGCAGCTGACGAAGGAAATCGATCCGGGATTTCGCGGTCTTGACCGGATCCAGCATCTGGAAGCCGAAACGGACCATCGAATCGGTGATGGGCAGTCTGGTCACGACGTGATCGGCGACGAAGTCCGCGACATCGGAGACCAGCCCGTACGGCAGTCCGAACGGCATGCCCGCGACGATGTCGACGGGACTGCCGAAGGTCACGATGCTGGCCACGCTCTTGCCGTAGCGGTACGCCGCGGTCTGATAGGCGAACATGCCGCCCTGGGAGTACCCCATCAGATGTACCGGCGCGCCGGTGGCCTCGCTGACGGTGTCGACGGCGCTGTTCACCGCGAGCACGTGATCGGCGAGATCGCGTTTCCAGCCGCCCTCCTCGGTCGCGGGCGAGCCGAAATCGACGACCCAGCAATCGATGCCGCCGCGGTTCAGGATGCCGACCGCCCCGTCCTCGGCGTTCACATCCCAGATGTCGGCGTTGACCATGAGCGGTGGCACCAGCAGCGCGACCGGACGTCCGGGGGTGGCGTCGTCGGGGAAGTAGTGACGCAGCCGATACACGCGTCTGCGTTCGACCACCTCGAAGGGGGACGACTCCACATCGGTGGTCAATCCGCCGAAACGGATCACCTCCAGCCCGTTCTGCGCGGTCGACATCAGCCGCTGAACCGAGCTCACCAAATCCTTCGCACTCAACTTCACGATCGCTCCTGGCCTAGCCATCACACGAGCTTTCCACATCGTCTGTCCATTATGGGTCGGCCGTGACCGGATCCGTGCACCGATAGGCTCCAGCTGTGACTGCGCGACAGCGGGGCGGCCGGGCCGCTCAGGCCGAGGAACGTCGGGAAGCGATCCTGCGCGCGGCGATGGACGTGATCGCCGAGCGCGGGTATCGGGGCGCGTCGCTGGCCGCGGTCGCCGAGCGTGTCGGGCTGACCCAGCCCGGACTGCTGCACTACTTCCCCAGCAAGGAATTACTGCTGGTCGCGGTATTGGAGGCGCGCGATCGTTGGGACACCGCCGCCGTTCCGACGCAGCGGCGCGGTGACTGGCGGCTGCGCCACCTCGAGCAGCTGGTGGAGTACAACGCGTCCAGGCGCGGTCTCGTGCAGACCTTCACCGCGCTGGTCGGGGAGAGCGTCACCGGGGCCGACCATCCGGCGCGGGAGTTCTTCCGGCAGCGCTACAGCAACGCGCGGGCGGTGTTCACCGAGATACTGGCCGCCGAATTCGGCCAGCGCCTGCCGGGCGGACTCACCCCGGAGCAGGCTGCGCCGCTGCTCATCGCCGTGCTCGACGGCCTACAGATCCAGTGGTTGCTCGACCCGGAGGCGGTCGACATGACGGCCGCCTTCCGGGCGTTCCTCGACCTGCTCGGCACGACCGAGCAGGCGAGTCGCTAGGTCAGAGTCCGAGCGTGGCGAGCACGGCTCCCGCCATCGCCCGCTCCCCGTGCACGTTCGGATGCACCGGCACGGCGGGCTGGAACGGGATGAGCCCCTCCACCCAGCGGTCGGCGGGCGGCTTGCAGATGTCGTGGCCGATGGTCGTGGGGTAGGTGTCGACGTAGGTCGCGCCGTTGGCCGCGGCCTGTGCGGCGAGCATGACGGCGAATTCGCGCATCGTCGAACGGACGAAGGCGATATCACCGACGGCGATGAGTTGATCGGTGCCGCAGCCGGTGTCCTCCTCCGGCAGGGTCGCCGGGTAGCCGACGAGCAGGACCTGCGCCTTCGGTGACCGCTGCTTGACGGCACGCAGGGTTTCGCCGATGCGCGGGGCGATCCGCGCGGTGCGCTCGGTCAGTTCCGATCCGAAGGCCGCGGCGCAGGGCGCGCCCTTCGGGTCGTTGGCGAAGACGGCGGCGCAGCGGGTCACGATATCGACGAAGCCGAGATCGTTGCCGCCGATGGTGAGCGTGACCAGGGTGGTGTCCGCGCTGAGCGCGTCGAGTTGGGGTGCGTTGATCGCGCTGCCGGTGAGCAGACTCTTCTGCGGCTCGGTCATGTCCTTGATGACCGCCGCGCCACAGGTCACGTCGCGCACCGTCGTCGGCCGCAGCGTGGCCGCGACCACGCTCGCGTAGTTCTGGTCCGAGCGGGTGCACAGACCCGCGGTCTGGTTGGGCACCCCCGACGCCGCCGCGTACGAATCGCCGAGCGCCACGTAGACGTCGGTTCCGGGGCGGGCGGTCGCGGGGGTGAGCACCGCGCCGACGAAGGCGATCGCGGCGACGCCGACGAGGGCGGCTCTCGCGGCTCGGCGCAGACGAGTACGGGCAGGGCTGAAGCGCATGAATGATCCTCTGCGGTGCGGTTTCGCCGACCTGGTGATAGGCAGACGCAACGAGAATCGCCGCTCGGGCCGAGGGGCGTCAACGTACGCGACGGACAAACGCGCGACGTATTTCCGCGAGCGTCCACCCGAATTTATGGTAACGAACCAATAACTTCACCTACCGATCACTAGGTGTTCATGGCAGGCTCCTCCTGTCCACGCCGCGCCGCGATCGCACGTTCCGCGGTGGCCCGTGCCCCGATGCCGTCTCCCTCGGCCGGACGAACGACAAAAGGCGACCGACAGCATGATCAGGTCGGATACCGATCACGACGCGGCGATCGAGGCCGCCGTCGGACGGCTCGATCTCGACGCCGAGACCTCGCTCCTCGCGGGCCGCGACGTGTGGTCGCTGCCCGCGTTACCGCAGGTAGGTCTGCGATCGATCGTCATGTCCGACGGCCCGATCGGCGTGCGCGGCGTGCGCTGGGCCGGCGACGACCCGTCGGTCGCCCTGCCGTCGCCGACCGCGCTCGCCGCGACCTGGGCCCCCGACCTGGCCGCGCGGGCCGGACGGCTGCTCGCCCAGGAAGCCCGGCGCAAGGGCGTCGACGTACTGCTCGCCCCCACCGTCAACCTGCATCGATCGCCGCTGGGCGGACGCCATTTCGAGTGCTACTCAGAGGACCCGTACCTGACCGGCGTCATCGGCACCGGCTTTGTGCGCGGCGTACAAGAAGGGGGCGTCGCGGCGACCGTCGAACATTTCGTCGCCAACGACGCCGAGACCGACCGGTTCACCGTGGACAACGCCATCGCGGCGCGCCCGTTGCGCGAGCTCTACCTGGCCCCGTTCGAGGCCATCGTCCGCGACGCGCGGCCGTGGGCGATCATGGCCGCCTACAACAGCGTCAACGGCACCACCATGACCGAACACCGCGAACTCGTCCGCGGGGTACTGCGCGGCGAGTGGGGTTTCGACGGCTGTGTCGTCTCCGACTGGCTCGCGGCGCGCAGCACCGAGGGCGCGCTGCGCGGCGGACTCGATATCGCGATGCCGGGACCGGTCACCGTCTACGGCGCGCAACTGGCCGACGCGGGCCGGGCGGGCCGGGCGGGCCGGGTCGACGAGGCCGACGTCGACGACGTGGTCCGGCGGGTCCTGCGACTGGCCGCCAGGGTCGGCGCGTTGGCGGCGGTGCCGCCCGCCGTCCCCGCCGACCGATTGCCCGCGTCGATCGACGGACGCGCGCTCGCCCGCGAAATCGCCTGCCGCGGTGTCGTTCTGGTGCGCAATGCCGAACTCGACGGCCGTCCCGCGCTGCCGCTGGAGGCCACCGGTTTGCGGCACGTCGCGGTTCTCGGCCGAGCGGCGATCGACGCGCGCATCCTCGGCGGCGGTTCGGCGACCGTCTATCCCGAACAGGTCGTCTCACCGCTGGACGGCCTCACGGCGGCGCTGCCCGATACCGCCGTCACCTTCGCCGTCGGAGCCGACCCGAGCGACGAGATGGGCGAGGCGAACACCGGCTTCACACTGCGGGCGGTCGTCCGTGACGCGGCGGGCGAGATCATCGGCACCTATCCCCTGCCGAACGGCAGCATCACCTGGCTCGGCGAGGTGCCGGAGGGCGTCACCTACGACGCCCTGCGCAGCGTCGAGATCGCGGGCACGTTCACACCGCGCGACAGTGGCGAACACGCCTTCGGCACAAAAGGACTGGGCCGGCACGAACTGGTCGTCGACGGCACCGTCCTCTTCGCGGGTACCCAGGAGTTCAGCGGCGACCAACTCGAAGGGTTCTTCGCTCCGCCGGTCGAGCGCGGCCGGGTCGCCCTGTCCGCGGGCCAGGTCGTCGTGGTCAACGCCGGTTCGCCGGTCGCCATGCCGTGGCGCGACGATGTCGCCGCCGTCCTGCTCGGCTGGTTCCCCGGGCAGGAGGCAGGCGCGGCGCCGGCCGATGTGCTGCTCGGCCACGAGGAGCCCGGTGGACGACTCCCGACGACCTGGCCCGCGACCCTGGCCGACGCGCCGGTCACCGAGGTGGCACCGGTCGATGGCGTATTGCCCTACAGCGAGGGTGTTTTCATCGGATACCGGGCCTGGGATCGCGGCGACACCGCACCCGCCTACCCGTTCGGCCACGGAACGGGTTACACGACCTGGGAATACGACTCGATTTGCGGTGACGCGAACACGGTCACCGTCCGGCTGCGCAATACCGGGGACCGCCACGGGCGCGAGATCGTGCAGATCTATCTGACCCTCGGCGACGATTCGGTGCCGCGCCCCCGGCGCTGGCTGGCGGGTTTCGCTCCCGTCGAGGCCGCGGCCGGTACCTCCGTCGACATCTCGATCCCGCTGCCCCCGAGGGCTTTCCGAGATCTGGGACGAGACGTCGAACGCCTGGACCACGGTGCCGGGCGAGTACCGGATCGACGCCGCCCGATCGTTCACCGACAGCAGGGTCGCCATGCACGTCACGCTGGGATGAGATCGGTCACGTCACGCCCATCACGTTGATGTACATACTCTCGAACGGCTCCGGGTCGACGCTGAGTTCACTGCGGAACGGGAAGTCCAGGATCGCGATCAGGAAGATCATCGCGCCGAGGAAGAAGGCGAACAGGCCACCGAGGACGAGGTGCGCACCGCGATCGAGACTGAACAGGCACAGCAACACCAGGTTGATCACGCCGCCGACCAGGATCACCGCCCACAGCACGTCGGGAATGCCACCGGAGGCGGCGTTGATCCGATGCCGCCGCTCCTGGTCGAACCGCGCGAACTGGTCGATGGTCGCGGCGTGCACGATCCCCTCCGCGGCGGTCTCGGGCTGGAACGCCAGCAGATGTTCCTGGAACCGAGTGACCAACGCCGTCCCGCCCGCGGGTTCCTCGCCGCGGCGCAGCGCGGGAAAGCACACGAGCAGCATATTGTCGGTGTAGTCGATCAGATCCTGGCGCAGCACCGCGCGTTCAGGTTCCGGATAGGCGCTGACCTCGCGATACAGGGTGCCGACCGCCGCGGCCTCATCGGCGACGAGACCCTGTGCCACGTCGGCGTTCTCGTAGGTGGCCGCCGCGACGAGACCGAGCAGCAGACCGTAGAAGACACCGCCGACCGTGAGCACCATGGTCACGGTCTCGTTCTTCCCCGGCTCGGGGCCGAAGAGCCGGAGCACGAGCGGGCGAGCGAACCAGATACCCGTACACGCCACCAGCACCGCCGTCGCGGTGATGATGACGAAGTCCAACCAGACGGGCAACCCGTACATCCAGGTGAACATGGGAATCCACGATAGCTATCTCGTGGACATCTGGCAGCGAATCCCGGTTCAGGACCCGATCTTCTGTGTGTCCGCGTCGTCGACGGCGTGTCGCGTACGCATGATCGGGAATCGGCCATTCTGCGAATTCCCCTGCGCCGCCGAGTATCCGCGACCTAGCATCGTCTCGTCTGGAACGCAGTGTCGTGTAAGTCAATTCGTTCGAGTGACTGTATCCACCTGCTCGTGCCCCTCCGCAATTCCGAACAGCCATCGATTCGCAAAATTTCGGCGAACGTCTCTTCGGCCATCTCTGAGGTGAGGACCACGCATGACCATCGAAATGCCAGTCAATACGGAAAACGCTGCGCGGCAGTCGCTGTCGACCACCGCCGCCCACCAGCTCGCCACCACCACCAAATCCGAACCCCAGATGCAGGGCATCAGCTCACGCTGGCTGACCCGCATGCTGCCGTGGACACAGGTCAACGGCGGCGTCTACCGCGTCAACCGACGGCTGTCCCACACCGTCGGCAACGGCGAGGTGGAATTCGTCATCGACGGGCCGAACGCCCGCGTCATCCCGCTCGAACTCACGGAAATCCCCGCGCTGCACGGCGTCACCGATGTCGACACCCTCTCCGCGGTCGCCGACCGATTCGAACAGCACGATCTGCCGCCCGGCACCGTCGTCACCGAATTCGGCAACCCGATGAACCAGCTCATCCTCATCGTGCACGGGAAGATCGCCACCATCGGCACCGATGAATACGGCGAACACACGCGACACCGTGTTCTCGCCGCGGGCGACTACTACGGCGATGCCACCCTCACCGATCCCGACACGATCTGGCCCCACACCCTCAAAACCCTGACCAAGACCACCCTGCTCACGCTGTCGCGCGGCGCCCTGGACGGCTTGCTCGACCGGCACCCCGCTCTCGGCGAGCACCTCGCCCACCACCGGGAGAAGCCGCCGCAGAACACCAAGGGCGAGGCCGATATCGAGATCACTTCCGGTCATACCGGAGAGCCCGTACTGCAACCGACCTACGTCGACTACGACACCAACCCGCGCGAATACGAACTCAGCCTGGCCCAGTCGGTACTGCGCATCCACACCCGCGTCGCCGACCTCTTCAACGACCCGATGAACCAGACCCAGCAGCAGTTGCGCCTCACCATCGAAGCGCTCTACGAACGTCGCGAGCACGACCTCGTCAACAATCCGGAATTCGGGCTGCTGAACAACTGCGATCTCAAACAGCGCATCCACACCCAGTCCGGACCGCCCACGCCCGACGATCTCGATGAACTGATCTCCATGCGCCGCAACACCACCCTGCTGCTGGCACATCCCAAGGCCATCGCCGCGTTCGCCCGCGAATGCACCAAGGCGCACATCTACCCCACCCCCACCGTGGTCGACGGACACCAGGTCCCCGCCTGGCGCGGCATTCCGCTACTGCCCTGCAACAAGATTCCCGTCAGCCCGACGAATACGACCAGCATCTTGGCGCTGCGTACCGGCGAGAAGAACCAGGGCGTCATCGGACTGCACCAGACCGGCATTCCCGACGAGTACGAACCAAGTCTCAACGTCCGCTTCACGGGTATCGACAACCAATCCATCATCACCTACCTCGTCAGCTGCTACTACTCGACCGCGGTGCTCACCCCCGACGCCCTCGGGATACTCGACAACATCCAGATCGCCCGGCAAGCCGACTGACCGGGCGCGGAGCATGTCGGTCATCTCCCGTGCGACGGCGCCACCGGTGACGAACGATCTGGCATCAATCGTCGCGACCCTGCTGTCACTCGCCGATACCGCCGCTCCCACCGATCCATTCGGCGACGCGCGGCCCATATCCGCAGTGGCGGAAGCGGTTTCGAAGACCATCGAAGGCGGTCCCGTCCCGTCACGCGCTCCGGGACTGCTCGGCCCCACCGGTCCGGGCACCGCAGCACTGCGACTGCCCGCCTCGGCTACCCCGTCACCGATGATCGCACCGCGCCACACGGCGACCCACCGGTCGCCGGCCTCGTCCGCTGCCGCCCCACCCCGGCGGCCCGAAACCGCGGCGGCGCGGTCCGATTCACCATCGATTGGACATTCCGACGATCATCCCGCTATCCCGATACCGCGCGCATTCCCCCGAGTTCCCGTCGGATCGGCACAGGGGGTCGATCCGACGGGTTTTCATCCACCGTCGGTCCTCCCGCCTCCCGGTGGACCCGTCACACCCGCGACGGTCGTTCGCGTACCTCGCGCATCGGAACCGATCGGGCACGGCCAGCGGGTGGCACCTACCGCCGCCGGGGACATCCCCCCGCTGTACTGCCCGCCGCCGACACGTGACGATCCGGCACTCGCCGAATTGGTGAACGACGGACTCCTCGCCTGGGCCCGCGACATCGGTCTGTACGAAGGCCGGACGCGGGAGTTGCGCGAGGCGGATTTCGGCCGACTGATCATGCTCGCCCATCCGGATTGCGACGATCCGGACCGGCTGCTCGCGGCGGCCAAATGCGCGGTCTCGGAATGGTCGGTCGACGACTACTACTGCGAGGAAGGAGCGGAGGGCTCCGCCGCCGAACTCGGGCCGCGGCTCGAACTCGTCGCCGCCGCCATTGATCCCGTCCACCTGCCGGTGCGCTACCTCGCGGAATCGGAGGCGGCGATGCGCGCAGACCCCGTTCTGCGCGCCTTTCGTACCTCGTTCGACCATCTCGCGCGCTACGCCTCGCCCGCTCAACTGGCACGGCTACGCACCGAGATCGCGGGCTGGTTCATCGCACTCGGTGCGGAGGCGGGCTGGCGGGCGATGGGGCGGATGCCGCCGGTATGGGAATACCTCGCCAACCGGCAACCACACAGCTTCCTTCCGTGTATGGCTCTGTGCGATGTGGTCGGCGGCTACGAACTCGGGGCAGCGGAATACACCGACCCCGTGGTGCGGCGGGTGGTCACCACCGCCGCGCTGGCGGGTCAGCTGGTGAACGATCTCTATTCGATGGCCCGTGAAGACCGATCCGAGCACCGGGAATTCAATCTTCCGACGGTTCTCGCCGCCGAGGAGAACTGCTCACGACGGGAGGCGGTGCTGCGAACGGCAGCCGCGCACGACGAACTGATGCACCGGTTCGAGAGCGAGGCAACCCCGCTCGCCGCGACGGGTTCGCCCGAATTGCACAGATTTTTTGCCGGATTGTGGGCCTGGATGGGCGGCAGCCGGGCGTGGCATACCGGCAGCAAGCGCTATCAGGATGTGAAATAGCCAGTACCGCAACGAGAGGATGATCGCGAATGACCATGCTCGGCCCCGGCACCACTGCCGTACTGCACACCAGTTACCAGAAATCCGTCGCCGACTATTGGAACAACAATCCCAACGACGACCGCGTCAACACCGAACTCGGCAAGGTGGACGGCCTCTACCATCATCACTACGGGATCGGTGACCCCGATCTCTCGGTGCTGGAAGGTCCTGAGGACACCAGGCAGGAACGCATCGTCGAGGAACTGCATCGACTCGAGACAGCCCAGGCCGACCTGCTGCTCGATCACCTCGGGCAGGTGCGGCCCGGTGATCGCCTGATGGACGGCGGTTCCGGCCGCGGCGGTACCAGCTTCATGGCACATCAGCGGTTCGGTTGCCGCGTGGACGGCGTCACCATCTCCGAGTACCAGGTGGGTTTCGCCAATGAGCAAGCGCGGCATCGCGGTATCGCCGACCAGGTGAATTTCCACTTCAGCAATATGCTCGAGACCGGATTCGAGTCCGGCGCGATGCAGGGGATCTGGACCGACGAAACCACCATGTACGTCGATCTTTTCGACCTGTTCGCCGAATTCTCCCGGCTACTGAGACGCGGCGGACGCTACGCCTGCATCACCGGCTGCTCCAACGATGTCGCCGGCGGGCGTTCGTCCTCGGTCAGCCGGATCGACGCGCACTACGGGTGCATGATCCATCCGCGCAGCGAATATTTCCGTGCGCTCGCCCGCAACGGCCTCGCGCCGATCTCGGTGGTCGATCTCACCCCGGCGACGATTCCGTACTGGGAACTGCGCACGAAATCCGAGCTCGCGACCGGTATCGAGGAGCCCTTCCTCACCGCGTACCGGGACGGTAGCTTCCAATACCTGCTGATCGTCGCCGATAAGGTGGGGCGGTGACCGAGACCCTGGCCGAACCACTGACCGATCGCGAGGCCCTGCCCGTCGAACTCGTCGATGACGCGGGCCACGCGATCGGCGCGTGCCCGGTCTCGCAGGCGCATCAACCGCCGGGACTGCTGCACCGCGCGTTCTCGGTGCTGCTCTTCGACGCCACGGGCCGCGTGCTGTTGCAGCAACGGGCCGCGGTCAAGACCCGGTTCCCCCTGGTCTGGGCCAATACCTGCTGCGGCCACCCGGCTCCGGGCGAATCGGTGACCGACGCGGCCGCGAACCGTCTCGCCGAGGAATTGGGCCTGGCCGCCGACCTCACCGAGGTCGGCGTCTTCCGCTACCAAGCCGAGGACGCCGACAGCGGGCGGGTCGAGCACGAATGGGATCACGTCCTCATCGGAAGGCTCGGCTCGGCGCGACCGCGTCCCGATCCGGCCGAGGTCGCCGATTTCGCGTGGGTCCAGCCCGACGCCCTGCGCATGCGTCTGTGCGACGACCCCGCGAACTACTCCCCCTGGCTCGGGGGTGTGCTGGAGATCGCCGACGAGGCGTACCACCGGACCGAAGGGTAGTCCGACGTATCCGACGCCGAACCAGTCGAGACGAGCCCGTGGATACGCGGACTCTCGACCGGTTCGGCGCACGGCCCCGATCCTCCGGACCAGATCGACGTGCCTCGCTCGTCGGTTGTCCGCGTCAGCGTGGCGTCATGAGTGATGGCGTTCCGGCGTGGGCGTACGAGCGGGTGAGCGTGCGCCCGTTCGATCCTCGGTGGGCCGATCGGGCGCGGGTCGAGCGCGCGCGGTTGATCGAACTGCTGGCGCCGTGGCTGGTCGACGGTGTCGAACATGTCGGGTCGACAGCGGTTCCGGGGTTGGCCGCCAAACCGATCATCGATCTCATGGCCTCGGTGAACGATCTCGATGTCGTCGTTGTCGATGCCGCGCGACGATTCACCGTCGACGGCTGGTGCTTCGTGCCGCCGGAACTGGACGGTCGGCCGTGGCGTCGTTTCTTCGTCAAGCCGGACGAAACCGGGCAGCACCGAATCGCCCACCTGCACCTGGTCACCTCCGGTCACCCGCGTTGGGGCGAACAGATCGCCTTTCGCGACGCCCTGAGACGGGACGGGACGCTGGCCGACGACTACGAACAGCTCAAACGGCGGTTGGCCGACCGACACGAAGATGACCGCGAGGCCTACACGAACGCCAAAGCGGGATTCATCGTGAAGGCGCTCGGACTCGCGCCCGACTGACCGGCGTCCCCCGCCTTGTTTTTCGGTGACGCGCGTGCGTTTCGCCGTTTCCCGATGCGATCGAACATTCGTTGATGCGCATATCAGCGTACTGACATGTAGTTCCCTCCGGAGTGTCGCCTTCCGCTCACGGGTGCGGATCGGCGGGAAGTTCCCGGCCGCCCGACGATCCGCGCGGAAGCTTGGGTAAATCACAGGTTTGCCACAGGGTCACACCAGGCGCGCAGTGGATCGTTGAGGGGTACGCAATTCCAGCGGCAAGTGAGGTGCACCATGGTCGAGGTCGAAGTCACGCAGGACAAGGTGACGGTGAACGTACTCGGGATGGACCGGATCCTTTCGCTGCGCGAACAGGTGACCGTCGACCTGTCCGACATCACCGAGATCGCCCTCGCCGAAGTCGATCTGCGCCCGCCGTGGGTGCGTGCGCCCGGCGCTTTCTTCCCGGGCGTGATCGCGGCGGGCACCTATCGGGGTAGACGCCGGAAAGAGTTCTGGGACACCCGATTCGGCGGCCGTGCCATTCGCATAGATCTGGCGGGCACCGAATTCACCCGCATCGTCGTCGACGTCGCCGATCCGGATCTCGCACTGGAGGAACTGACCTCGGCCGTCGCCGCCTGATACTCAGGGACTGCCGAAGGGGCGGAGGACGCCGCGATACGTTTTCCACGGGGGCGCGGCGAACTCCCCCCGCCCGGATTTCCTGAGACCGAGGGTGACCAGCGACTGCACCGTGAGGGTGGCGGCGGTGACCCCGTCGACCACCGGGACACCGATCTCGGCACGTATGTGCGCGCACAGGTCGGCCATGCCCGCGCAGCCGAGCACGATCGCGTCGGAACCGTCGGCTTCGACCGCCTCCCGGCAGGCCTCGGTGACGATCTTGCGCGCGTTCGGATCGGTGTCGAGCGCGAGCACCGGGATCTCACAGGCATGGATGCCGCGACAGAAACGGCGCATCCCATAGTGTTCGGCGAGATCCTCCGCGCGGCCGATGGTGCGATCCAGCGTGGTGACGATGCTGAAACCACGCCCGAGGTGGGAGGCCGCGCGCATGGCGGCCTCCGCGATCCCGATCACCGGTCCCGCCGCGAGTTCACGGGCGGCGTCGAGGCCCGGGTCGCCGAAGCAGGCGATCACATAGCCGTCGACACCGTCACGTTCCCCGCGCGCGATGGCATCGAGGATGCCGGGAATGCTGAGGGCCTCGTCGTAGTGACTTTCGATCGACGCCGGTCCCATCGCGCTGGTGACCGCGTCGAGCAGTGTGCCGGGGCCGACGACGGCCCCGGCACACTGCTCGATCGTGTCGGTCATCGCCCGCGTCGTGTTGGGGTTGACGACACGGATGCGCATCAGGCAGGAACCTCCCCCACGGCAGGCTCCTGGACGGCCTTGCCCGCCGCCGCGGTACGCGCGGCCAGCAGGTAGTAGACGACGAATCCGAGCCCGCACCCGATGAACCAGCTGTACTGCGCGGCGGTGTGCATCCCGGTCACGTCCTTGGCCAGCACCGGGAACATCGCGACGGCGGCGCCGACGGCTGTCGCGATGATCGCGTTCACGTTGTAACCCTTGCTGTACCAATAGGTTCCGGTGGTCGACATGGTGAACAGATCGTCGACCCGCACCTGCTGCTTCTTGATCAGGTAGTAGTCGGCGATCAGCACGCCGAACAGCGGGCCGATGAACGCGCCGAGCACCTCGAGCGTGTAGTGGATGACGTCGGGGTTGTTGTACAGGTTCCAGGGCGTGATCAGCACGGACCCGGCCGCCGCGATCATGCCGCCCGCCCGCCAGCTGATCCGCTGCGGACTGACATTGGAGAAGTCGAAGGCGGGCGAGATGAAGTTGGCGACGATATTGATGCCGACGGTCGCGATGGTGAAGGTCAGCGCGCCGAGGACGATCGCGAAGGTGCTGTCGATCCGCGCCACCGTGGTGACCGGATCGGTGATCAGCTCACCGTAGACGGGCACCGTCAACGACGCGGTGATCACCACGAGCAGCGAGAACAGCAGGAAGTTGACCGGGAGTCCGAGCAGGTTGCCGCGCTTGACCGCGCTGAAGGACTTTCCGTAACGGGAGAAGTCGCCGAAGTTCAGCATGGGACCGGAGAAGTAGGACACCACGAGCGCGATCGCGCCGAGCATCACCGGCAGCGCGTCCCAGCCGGTGTAGGTCACCTCGCCGAGGTTGAGATCGATGGCGCTCCAACCGGCCTTGGCGATCAGGTATCCGCAGAGCAGGAACATCACCACGTAGACCGCGGGACCGCAGAAGTCGATGAATTTCCTGATGGCTTCCATGCCGCGCCAGAACACGCACGCCTGCACCACCCACAGCAGCAGATAGCTGCCCCAGCCCAGAAGCGACAGCCCGAGGAAGCCGTAGTCGTCGACCACCGCGTACGGGGCGAGATCGGGGAACAGCTTGATCAGCACCACGTCCAGCGCCGCCGATGCCAGGAACGTCTGGATGCCGTACCACGCCACCGCGATCAGACCACGGATGATGGCCGGGACGTTCGCGCCGAGCACACCGAACGCGCTGCGGCACATGACCGGATACGGAACGCCGGTCACCTGACTCGGCTTGGCCACCAAGTTACAGAAGAAGTAGACGATGGTGATGCCGACCAGCAGCGAGACGAGCACCTGCCAGCTGGCGAGTCCGAGCGCAAACAGACTGCCCGCGGTGACGTAACCGCCGACGCTGTGCACGTCCGACATCCAGAAGGCGAAGATGTTGTACGAGCCCCACTTCTGCTCACGCAGCGGGGCCAGATCCTCGTTCGTCAGCCGGGGATCGTAATCCTTTGTCGCCGTTACGGGTTGCGTCGCCGGTCCCGGATCTCCCGGTGTGGTGGCCGAGGACCCGGCCGGGGCGAGTGTTTCGGTCATGGTGATTCCCATCCGAAGGTGAAACTGTGATGGTTCGACGGTAGGAATCCCGCATTGCCCGACAATTGCGCCGTTATTGCCCGGCTATTGCACGACAGATATATCTTCCGCGGGCGCAAGCAGCCCGGTGTCGGTGGGCAGGGTCGCGATCACCTTCTCGAGCCTGCGGTGGTGACCTTCGGCGATGAGCAGCAGCCGGTCGATGTCGCGGGCGAGGAAGGCATCGAGCATGAGCGCGTGATCGGTGTGCAGGCGCACCCGGTCGGCGCGCCCGATATGCACCATCGACTGCACCGGCTCGGTGACGTTCCACGCCGATTCCAGCATGTGCAGCAACCGGAACATGCGTGAGGGCCGGGTCAGCGCCACATGGAAATGCCGGGACTGCCGGTGGTAGGCGGCCGGATCGTCGTCGCGGATCGCCTGTTCCAGTAGGGCGTTGATCTCCCGTAGTTCCTCGCGGTCGGCATCGCTGGCGTTGGCGACCGCAGCGGCGAGCGACGCGTTCTCCAAAGTCTCACGCACGATGTACATTTCGCGAAGTTCGGCGGCGGTCAGCTGTGCCACGGTGTAGCCGCCGTGCGGCTCGTGGGTGACCAGCCCCTCCCCCAGCAGGGTTTTGAGCGCCTCGCGCACGGGAATGTGGCTGACACCGAATAATTCGGCCACTTCGCGCAGCGGTATCGCCGTACACGGCGGCACCGCCCCGTCGAGGATCACCCGGCGCAGTTCGCCGAGAATGATCTGTGGCCTACCCGGCTCGTCGACAACCAACCTCGCGAGCAGGGCCGAACGTCTCCGTGGAGGCATGGACCCACCGTAGGACAGACGTGTTGCGATCTCGGTTCCTGATGTGACGCTCAGGAAAATGCACAACCACTCGCTGCGGGCGGCGGGATGACGATTCGACCACAGGTCTTACGCTGTACGAGATGACGGAAGGGAGGACACCACCGATGACCACGATTCCGACCACGCAATTCGTCGACCGCCGCTACGCGACCCTCGTCGCCGAATTCGACCGGCTGTTCCGCCGCCCCTCGGACGGCGGCGGCGCCCTCGCGGTCTACCGACACGGCGAACCCGTCGTCGACGTCTGGGCCGGTTACGCGGCCCCCGACCAGCCGTGGCAGCACGACACCGTGGCTATGGCCTACTCGACCGGCAAGAGTGTCGCGTCCACCCTGCTGCACCGCCTCGCCGAACGCGGCCTGCTCGACTACGACGCGCCGGTGGCCGAGTACTGGCCGGAATTCGCGGCGGCGGGCAAGGAACGGATCACCGTCCGCGAACTGCTGACGCATCGGGCCGGACTGCATCGCCTGCGCGGTCTGCTGCCGGGACCGGCGCAGACGTTCCTCGACGACGCCGCGGTCACCGAAGCGCTGGCCGCCGCGACACCCGATCCGCGACATACGGTGACCAGCGGATACCACGGCATCAGCTTCGGACATCTGGTCGCCGAACTCGTGCGCCGGGTGAGCGGCGCCGATTTCACCGAACTCCTGCGCACCGAGATCGCCGAACCGCTCGGCGCCGAGGAACTCTGGTTCCGGGTGCCGGAATCCGAGCGCCATCGCATCGCCCCCAACTTCCCGCGTCTCACCATCGCGGGTATGAGCTGGGACGCCAGCGCGAACTTGCTCGGCCGCACCCGTTTCACCTCGGCCGCCGCCGAGACCACCCCGCAGGGGTTCGCCGATCTGGTCGCCGATCCGCGCCTGCACGATTCGGTCATGCCCGGCGTCAACGGCGTGTTCTCCGCCCGCGCGCTGGCCAGGATGTACGGCGCGCTCGCCGACGGCGGCACGATCGACGGCTACCAACTGCTCCGGTCTGAGACCATCGAGGCGATCAGCACCCGTCAGGTGTTCACCCCCGACTACGTGCTGGCGTTCCGCATTCCGTGGGGCCTCGGATATCACGGTGTGCCGATGAAACCGTCGAAAGCGGAACCGATTTCGGCGTTCGGTCATTTCGGGCTCGGCGGCTCGGGCGCGTTCGCCGATCCGAGCACCGGCATGTCGCTCGGATTCGTCACCAATCGACTCGGCGGCAGGCTGACCCCGCTCGGCGACGCGCGGCTGGCACGGCTGGGCGCGGTCGCCCACAATCTGGCCAAGAAGGGCTAGCCTTCGGGCACTACATCTTCCGGAAATCCCAACTCGTGAATTTGGTGGGTTCCAGACGCAGCCAGGCATGGCGGCCGTCGTAGTGCATCTCGTCGCGGCCCGCGTATTTGCGGGCGAACAACAGTTCGGGGGTCGCCAGGTCCGGGTCGGGCGCGCCGGTCCGGGGAGCCTCGCCCACCGGGGTCAGCACCCCGCGAACCTCCACCCCGCGCAACTCGTTGAACTCACGGCCCGCGTCGATGAGCACGGCGACCTTGGGGTCGCGCACGACATCGGTCCAGCGTTGACTCTTCACCACGGAATTGAGCCACAGCGCCGTTCCGTCCCAGACGAACCACAGGGGCGTCAGGTGCGGCCCGTCCGCGCCGGTCGTCGCCACGCGACAGGTCCGTTCCTCGGCGAGGAAGGCGTCGACCTCGGCCGGTGTCATGGCGATCTTGCGTCCTCGCCGTTGTTCTTTCATCGAATACGACCTCTTTCGGTTGCCGTGTGGCGCTCATCGCCCGAGCATGAAGTTGACCACGGGCGTCGCGGCGGGGAACGATCCGGCCATCCCGGAACTGAAGTATCCGGAATCGGAGGTCAGGGTAATGCCGTTGACGGCGGAGGCGGCGTCGCTGCACAGGAACAGCAGCGGACGAGCCTGTTCGATCGGTCGCGCCGGTTCGGTTCCCGCCACCGCGCGGAAGTCGGCACCGAAGCCGAGCCAGCTGGCGGCGTTGGCGCGGGCCAGCGGGGTGTCCGGGCCGGGGCAGATGGCGTTGATCCGGATTCCCCTGCTGCGCAAGGGCAGTGCCTGCGTCGCGATGTAGGCGCAGACCGCCTGCTTGCTGAACTTGTAGTCCGCTTTGCCGTGCTCCACCGCCCACCGCGCCGCGTCGTGGAAGTCGGTGATCGACAGATACTCCCGCAACAGCGTCAGATTCGACTCCCACCCCAGACCCGCCGAGGAGGAGATGAATCCGATCGCCGCGCCGGACGGCAGCAGATCGGCGGCGAGCAACCGGTCGATCAGGTAGCGGTGGCCGAGGAAGTTGATCCGCTCGATGCCCGGGGTACCGTCGGCGACCCCGGCGGCCACCAGCGCGTGCACCGGCCCGCCGATCTGTTCGAGCGCGGCATCGATGGTGGCGGAGTCGGCCAGATCGAGCGCGATCGTCCGCACGCCTGCCATGGTGATGGGCGCACAGTCGGCGACGATGACCTCCGCGCCCGCGGCGAGCGCGAGTTCGGCGGTGGCGGCGCCCATTCCGGTCGCACCGCCGACCACGAGCACCCGTTTGCCGTCGAATCGGAAGGCGTCGAACAACGTCATTGTGTTCTCCTGTGCCGCGCTGTGCGGTGTCGTGCGAAGCGGCCGGGGTGACGACGCCACCGCAATGCGATCGCCGCTCCCATTTCCGATTCGGTAGTATGCGAGCGCTGATCGCATACTGTCAAGGGTGCTGCCCGACGAGCGGATGGAGGCGAATGCGCTGCTACCGACCCGACCTCGCGCCGTCCACGGCGCCATGACCCGCCCCGACCGCCGGGATCCCGACGCGCCCGAGCCCGGATCGGCGCAGTGGTGGGTCGAACGCGCCGCGACGGAGAACCGGCGCAGGCCGCGCGACGGCGGCCTGTCGAGCACCAAGATCGTCACGGCCGCGGTGGACCTGCTGCGCGAGGACGGCGTCGACGCGCTGACCGTGCGCCGGGTCGCCGAACGTCTCGATACCAGCAGCGCCTCGCTCTATCGCCACATCGCGGGCCGTGACGAACTGATCGCGCTGATCGCCGACCACGTCATGGGCGACATCCGCCTCGCGCGCACCGGCCGCGGCTGGCGCGCCGACGCAGAAGCGCTGATGCACGAGACGCGGCGCGTCATCCTGTCGCAGCCACTGCCCCCGTCGGTGGGCCGCGGCACGGCGGGGTACGGACCCAACACCCTGCGCCTGGTCGACGCCGCGCTGGAATTGTTCCTCGAAGCGGGCAGCGACCCCGAACAGGCCGCTTTCAACACCACCACGATGATCCAATTCGTCGCGGGAGCGGCCGATATCCAGCGCAGTGTCGCCGGTCGCGGCCCACTCGGGGCCTCCCGCTCGGACGGGTTCGACCGCTTGCTCGCCAGCCTGCCCGCCGAGCGCTACATCGCCCTGCGCACCGCGGGCGCCGCGTATGTCGCCGCACCCGCCGACGATGTGTTCGCGCACGGGGTCGCGATGTTCCTCGACGGCGTCGCCAGTCGACTGCCCGCCTCCGACGCGGGGTAGCGCGCAGCGGACCGTCGCACGAGCGCGTAGCCGTGATTCCGAGCCGGAGTTCGAGTGCTCGGGCTCGACCATTCCGCCCTTTCGGGCGCCAGCACCGACTCGGTCCCGAGAGCACGGAACGTCGCTTTCCGGGAAGCGATCGATGATTGCCGATACCCCACAAGATTGTTATTCTCACGATTCAGAATTTCATTCTCGAAGGAGGCGGTCGTGACGATCGACCGGTCGCTACCGAAATTGCGGATCAAGGAACGCGAAATCCCGGTACCTACTTCGGTGAGCGAACAAGCCCGAGCGATCCTCGCACTCGGCCCACTGGCCCCCATCCCCGACTGGCCCGCGCTCGACGACACCGAGGCCTGGCGAAAACTGATCGCCGAGATGGATCGAATGGCCCTCTCGATGGCCCCCACCTCCGAAACAGCAAGCCGGGTCGAGGTCGAGGAGATCTCCGCCGGACACGCACCGGTGTACATCATCACCCCCGACACCTGCGCCCCCGACGACCGTCGCGTCTACCTCGAATTCCACGGCGGCGCGTTCACCCAGGGCGGCGGCGAGATCTGCCGCCGCCGGGGCATCGACAACGCGCTACGCGTCGGCGTCCGGTCCTGGTCGGTCGACTACCGGATGCCGCCGGACCATCCCTACCCGGCACCCCTCGATGACTGTCTCGCCGCCTACCGCGCACTGCTGGAACAACGCGATCCCGCCGATATCATGGTCGGCGGCGTATCGGCGGGAGCGAACCTGGCCGCGGCGATGATCCTCCGAGCCCGCGACGAGGGACTGCCCCTACCAGCGGGAGCCGTCCTGGCCACCCCGGCGGCTGATCTCACCGAATCCGGCGACACCTGGCAGACCAACCTCGGACTCGACAACATCCTCACTGCTCCCGCACCCTCTACACTGCTCTACGCGGGCGCCGCAGACCTGCGCGACCCCTACGTCTCACCACTGTTCGGCGACTTCCACGCAGGCTTCCCGCCAACCCTGCTGCTCTCCGGCACCCGCGACATGCTGCTCTCCGACACCGTCCGCCTACACCGCGCGCTGCGTTCGGCGGGCGTGCGGGCCGAACTGCACGTCTGGGAAGCGGCCGGACACGGCGGATTCCTCGGCCGGGCACCGGAGGACGACGACCGCGCCGAGGAGATCCGCCGCTTCACCACCGCATGCTGGAGTGGCAGCGCGTAACTCAGTGCGCCCCACCGAGTTCCAATGCCAGCACGCCCAGGATCACCAGTGCGACGCCACCGACCTGCACCAGGGTCAATTTCTCGTCCAGGAACAGCGCGCCGATCGTGGCGACCGCCGCCACGCCGATCGCGGACCAGATGCCGTAGGCGACGCCGATCGCCATACCGCGTTTGAGCGCCTGGGCGAGGAAGAAGAACGCGGCGCAGTATCCGATCACCACGATGATCGACGGAATCACCTTGCTGAACCCCTCGGACAGTTTCAACGAGATGGTCGCGGAGATCTCGGAAACGATCGCGAGGGCCAGGAACAGAAAGGTCATGACGGCACCCTAGCGAGGATACGATCGGGTGCGCGGGGACCGGGTCGTCCCCGGGACCGAGAACTTGGGGGATCGGCCGTGGACCTGCCCATGCACGTGGCGGTGGGCACATTGTGCGTCGTGCCGCTGGTCGTCGTCCTGTCCGCGGTCCTCGGCGTCGTCGGCGTACACGCCGAGCACCGCAGGCGTCACGCGCTGCGGCAGTGGGCGGCGGGCAACGGATGGCAGTACGCCGAGGGACCCCACGCGCTGTGGACAGCGCGGATGCCCGGTGCGAACGCGCGCGGCGTCGGCGTCGTCCTCACCCGCGTGCTGGACGGCAGGCGAGTCACGGTCGCGGACTATCACTATCGGACGACAACGAACGAGCGGTCGACGGACGGGACGACACGCACGACCACCCGGACGCACCACTTCGTCGTGACGGTCGTACATCTGGACCGTCCGCATCCGCCGATCGCGGTCGTGCAGCGCGGCACGCTCGGAATACTGCAACGCTCGATATTCGGTGACAAACCGACCGCGACCGGCAATATCTGGTTCGACAACCGCTTCTGGATCGCGAGCCGCGACCCGGGCTACGTCCGCCACCTGGTCGGGCCGGACCTGATCGACGCCCACATCGCGGGTGCCGTGCCCCTGTGGAGCGTCGCGGGCAACGATCTGATGACCTACTCGGCGGGACGCCTGAACCGCGTCCGCGCGATACCCGAGCACATCACCCCGCTGCTACGGGTGGCGAATCTGCTGGGCCGAACGGACGCGTGGTCGACCTGACCGGTGCGGCATCCCGGTCCGGTCGCCGATCTCAGCGCAGCCAGTCACGCAATGCCGACGCCTGCGTCCGCACCTCGTCGAGCTGAGCCATGACCTGCACACCGGCCGTGCCGCCGCGAGCGTTGCGCGAGGCGATGGAACCCTGCACCGTCAGCACCTCGCGCACCTGCGGCGTGAGAGCGGCGTCGACGGCGGTGAATTCCTCGTCGGTGAGTTCGTCGAGTCCGACACCACGGGCTTCGGCCGTCCGGACGCATCCGCCCGCCGCCTCGTGCGCGACACGGAACGGAACACCCTGGCGCACCAGCCATTCGGCGATATCGGTGGCGAGGGTGAAACCCGCGGGGGCGAGCTCGGCCATGCGATCGGTGTGGAAGGTGAGGGTGGCGACCAGGCCCGCGATGGCGGGCAGCAGCAGTTCCAGTTGGGCGACCGAATCGAACAGCGGTTCCTTGTCTTCCTGCAGGTCACGGTTGTAGGCCAGCGGCTGTGCCTTGAGGGTGGCGAGCAGTCCGGTGAGATTGCCGATGAGCCGTCCCGCCTTGCCCCGGGTGAGTTCGGAGACATCGGGATTCTTCTTCTGCGGCATGATCGACGAGCCGGTGGACCACGCGTCGGCGAGAGTGATGTAGCCGAATTCCGGTGTGCTCCAGATGACGACCTCCTCGGCCATCCGGCTCAGATCGACACCGATCATCGCCAGCACGAAGGCCGCCTCCGCCGCGAAATCGCGCGAGGACGTCGCGTCGATCGAATTGGCCGCGGCGGCGGTGAAATCCAGTTCCGACGCGATCTGTTCCGGATCCAGACCGAGCGAGGACCCCGCCAGCGCGCCCGAGCCGTAGGGCGAGACGGCGGCGCGTTTGTCGAAATCACGCAGCCGGTCGATATCACGCAGCAGCGGATGCGCGTGCGCGAGCAGGTGGTGGGAGAGCAGAACCGGTTGCGCCGCTTGCAGATGCGTCTTACCCGGCATCACCGCGTCGGGATGCGCGGCCGCCTGCGCGACGAGCGCGTCGACCACTTCCAGCAGTCCGAAGGCGACGCGACGGACCGCGTCGCGCAACCACATCCGGAACAGCGTGGCGACCTGGTCGTTGCGGGAACGTCCCGCCCGCAACCGGCCGCCGAGTTCGGTGCCGACCCGTTCGATGAGTCCGCGTTCCAACGCGCCGTGCACGTCCTCGTCGGATTCCAGCGGACCGAACGCACCCGAATCAACTTCCGCCGCAAGGCGATCCAGTCCGGCGAGCATGCCGGACAGGTCGCTGTCGGACAGCAGTCCCGCCTTGTGCAGCACGCGCGCGTGCGCTTTGGACGCGCGGACATCGTAGGGGGCGAGCACCCAGTCGAAATGCGTCGACTTGCTCAGCGCGGCCATGGCGGCGGCGGGGCCCGACGCGAAGCGGCCACCCCAGAGCGCACCCTCGTTCGTGCCGCTGTGTGACGAGTGCTCGCTCGATGTCATCGTTGGCTCTCCTTCGGTCGGATGGGGAAGTCGGTCGTCGGGTGGCCGGGTCGGTGGCCACACGGTCGTGACCATCGAACCAGCAGAGCCGAACGTCACCGGCACGCAGGGTCCGTGTGCAGTGTCCGCTGGGGTGTGGATTCCGGGGCGTGCGTCGAAGTGTTCGGGCCGGGTCGAGCCCACCCGACGGTTACCGCAGACCGAGCACCTCCGGAGTGACGACCTGACACCGTCCGTTCCGGCCGATCCGACCGAGATCCGCCGGTCCGTCGATGCCGGACCGGATGGTCCGTGACCAGCCGAACGGTCGACACCGACCGGACCGTCGCTGCCCGCCGACCATCGGCGCCGGCCGATCTGTGGACACCGACCGACCTGTCGGCGCTGGTCGAACTGTCGGTGACCCACCGATCTCCTGCGACGAGTCGATCCGAAACCGGTGGATCTCCACTCGATCGGGGTCGTCCAACGCTGCCCGTGACTGATCAGCGTCCAGGCGGCCGTCCGGCGGTACGCCGATCGTCACCGCGCTCGCGCCCGACAGTCCCGCCGACGTCATCCGGTAGACCGACAGCGGTACCGCGAATCGCGTCGCCCGGTGCCGCCGGGCGAAGCACGCCGACGACGTCGGTGGCTTCATGACACCGACGCCGCGCCCGTGCGACTATTTCTGGTTCAGATCCCGACGCGCGGCGACCTTCGAGGACAGGCCGTGGATCTGCACGAAACCCTTGGCCAGCGACTGGTCGAAGGTGTCACCCTCGTCGTAGGTGGCCAGGTTGAAGTCGTAGAGCGACTGATCCGAGCGACGCCCGTTGACCACGACGGAACCACCGTGCAGCACCATCCGGATATCGCCGGAGACGTGCTGCTGGGTGTCCTGGACGAAGGCGTCCAGCGCGCGCTTGAGTGGGGAGAACCACAGGCCGTCGTAGGCCAGCTCGCTCCAGCGCTGCTCGACCTGACGCTTGTAGCGGCCCAGTTCACGCTCGATGGTGACGTGCTCGAGCGCCTGGTGCGCGGTGATCAGGGCGATCGCGCCCGGCGCCTCGTAGATCTCGCGGCTCTTGATGCCGACGAGCCGGTCCTCGACCATGTCCAGGCGGCCGACGCCCTGGCGGCCCGCGCGGTGGTTCAGTTCGACGATGGCTTCGAGCACGCTGACCTGGCGGCCGTCGATGGCGACCGGTACGCCCTTGTCGAAGCTGACGATGAGTTCGTCGGGGGCTTCGAAGTTGACGGTCGGGTCGGCGGTGTAGTCGTAGACGTCCTTGGTCGGCGCGTTCCACAGATCCTCGAGGAACCCGGTCTCGACCGCGCGGCCCCACACGTTCTGGTCGATGGAGAACGGCGACTTCTTGGTGACGTTGATCGGGAGTTTGTTCTCCTCGGCGAAGGCGATGGCCTTCTCCCTGGTCCACGCGTAGTCGCGGACCGGCGCGATGACGTTCAGATCGGGCGCGAGCGCGCCGATGCCGACCTCGAAGCGGACCTGGTCGTTGCCCTTGCCGGTGCAGCCGTGCGCGACGGTGGTGGCGCCGTGGAACTTGGCCGCTTCCACCAGATGCTTCACGATCAGCGGTCGGCTGATCGCCGAGACCAGCGGGTATTCACCCATGTACATGGCGTTGGCCTGGATGGTGGGCAGGCAGTACTCTTCGGCGAACTCGTCACGCGCGTCGACGACGACGGCCTCGACCGCACCGCAGTCGATGGCTCGCTGGCGCACCACGTTCATGTCCTCGCCGCCCTGACCGAGATCGATGGCGACGGCCACGACCTCGGCGCCGGTCTCCTTGCCGATCCAGCTGATGGCGACGGAGGTGTCAAGCCCACCGGAGTAGGCGAGTACGACGCGATCGGACATGTCTGTGTGCTCCTCGGTTCTCTTCGTGTCTCAGCAGTATGAGGCCCGCGCCTGCGAGCGGTGAGCGCGACCCGGACCCGGCACATCGGGACCTCTTCGACCGGCCCGCGCCGTCATACAAATGATTATGCACGATGATGCAAGCTCATTCATAACCGGGGGTGGCCACTCTGCCTGCCTGCACATATTGTGTCCGAAACCAGCCTTGGCCGCGCCCCCACGCTGTGGAAGTCTGGACCTATCCATCCGGCTCGGATGCGAAAGGACCGACCTATGTTCAGCACCATCATCGAACCCCTCCGGGATCTGGCCGAACAGAATCGCGACCTTCTCGGTTTCGTCGTCATCGGCCTCGGCAACTTCGGCCTCGGAGTCACCAAATTCGGCCTCGACCTGGCGACGCCCCTGCTCCAGCAGTTCTTCTCCGAGTATCCGCCGGGCCACTACTGACCGGCGCCGCCGCACGCCCCTCGGCCACGGTGTGCTGCGGCGGACGGGGCCGGCCTGAACGGACATTCTTCGACGGAAAAGACAGAAACCCGTCGCTCGCGGTCGACTTTGTCCGCCCAAGCCGGAACCTACGCGACAAGGGCGCCGTCGAGTAGCGCGGTCACCACGTCCCGCTGCGCCGCGGACGATCACCCGCTACGAACGATAGGGATCGACCAAGCCGCTGGGGGTTCGTGCGAGCTCCAGCACAGCATCCGGAAAGCGTTCCCCCGCGACGTAATAGCGTGCCCTCGTCCGTCCGACCGGAGTCAATACAGCGCGTTCGGTCAATGCCTTCAGGTCTCGTTGAGCTTGCTGCACGCTCAGCCCCTCGCTCGCTCCGTACCGAGACCTGCGAACCCTGCCTGCCATCGCGACGTCGTGCAGTGCGGACACGATGCGCTCGTCGAGTCCGGAGCGCATCGCGAATTCCGACGATCGCTCCCACACCCGACCCGATCGTTCGAACCTCGCGCGCACCGTCTGCGCCTGCTGGTGGTAGGCGAGCAAGTTGAAGCTGATCCATTCGGAGACATCCTGATCCGGCCGGTAGTGCGCGCCGCGGCGGGCCAGCACCTGGTAGTACTCCCACGTGTTTCCCGGCCGTCCGAGCCACGCCTCGATCGATGAGAACTCGGGCGCCAGCACACCCTCCCGGGCGATCAACAGCGTCTGCAAAGAGCGTGACATGCGGCCGTTGCCATCGCACCAGGGATGGATCGACACCAGATGAAGGTGGGCCATGGCGGCCCGAACGAGCGCATGCGTGTCGTCGCGAGCGTTCAGCCAGTCCACCAGTTCCTCTGCCAGTGCGGGGATCTGCTCGACGGGAGGCGCGGTGTAGGCAGCGATGCTGGGGTCACGCGCGTCCGTCACGTAGACCGGGCCGCCGCGCCATCGACCGGCAGGCTTTCGGGATGTATGCCGGTGCCCCTGCAAGATCCAGTGGAGCGCGTTCAATTGCCCCTTGTCGAATCGGAAGTCGGGCGCGTCGTGCAGCGATTGAAGGTAGGTCATCATCCGCTGATAGGCGAGAGTTTCCTCGCGGTTCTCGTCGGAGACGTCCACATCCTGCTCACCGGCCATCAGGTCCTCGACGTCGACCGTCGACACCTTGAACCCCTCGATCGAGTTCGATGCGGCGACCGCGTCGGCGGTAAGAAACTTCCGAAGCCCGCCCGTCCATTTCGCGGGGACACTCTGCACCTGATGACGAAGCTGGTCACGCATGCCCTCGACCTCCGCCAAGACCCGCTCGTCCTGCTCGGTCAGCCGCGGAGTCGGATACAACATCTCTCCATGATTCATTGATGTGATCATTACGTCAACAAGGCCGTGAGACGCGCCGCGTCGGAAGCGCGGCTGTGATACCGCGGCCCGCCGCGTCGTAATGTGCGGCCGTCATTTCGTTGCGGGTGCCGATAGCAGGAGGGCACAGGACTCTGAACCGCCACGTCCCGCAATTGCATGGCGACCGCCGACAGACTGGGCAGACGATCACCTGTCTCGGCGACGCGCACGGTGTCGTGGAAGAGACCGGAGGCGTCGTAGCCGAATCCGAGACGATCCCCGACCTAGGACGGTCTGTCCGTCCACAGGACGTCGGGATATCCGCGCAGGTCCGCGATGAGGTCGGGCACCGTGTCGCACAGGGCCAGATTGATCAAGCACGACCACCGAGGATCGCCGGCTGCGAGTCAGTTCTCGCGGGGCACCACGGGCCGGGTGACGGGCACAACGGTCAACAGGTTCTCGAGTCCTTTGAAATCGTCGGGGTTGGTGGTGAAAAGCGGCAGGCCTTCGGCGATGGCGATCGCGGCGATCATCAGATCGGCAACACGACGCCGCGGTTTGCGACCGGCGCTGATGACCGCCGCGCTGACGCGTCCATAAATACGTGCCGCCTCCGCATCGAACGGGATGGGGTCGAATTCATGCTCGGCACGTTGAAGCACATCGAGGCGGCGGGCGCGCTCGGCATGTTCGTCATAGTCACTCTGTTCGTCTCCACGCCGAACTTCGTGCGGGCCGGCGGATAGTTCGGCGAGAGTGATGGCCGTGATCGCCAGTTCGTCCGGCAACTCGGCCGGATCCACCCATCGTCTCAGGATCATGATGTTGGTGTCGACCAAACCCTGGGTGGGAGTGTGCGATTCAGCGGTCATAGGGGTCGTCCATGTAATGGTCGACGGTAAGTTCCTGGTCCGCCCGGAAGACAGCGAGGTCGACATCGGGAGCGGTCCTCGACATCGCCGCGAATTCGTCGCGGGAGACGAAACGGCGACGTCGGCGCAGCGGAACGAGTTGGCCGATCTGATGCCCGTCGCGGGTGACCGTGAACGTCTGCCCATTCTGGACCGCGTCCATGATTTCCCTGGACCTGCTGCGCAGATCGCGCTGAGTGATCTCGGGCACGCTCATGAGGACGACGATACCGCAGTGTGCCACACGGTGCTACAGGGTGGCGCATACCCGGCCAGTCCGCAACTCCGTTCTCGGTCACCGTAGCGACGAGATCGTCAACTCCGGCACCTGAAATGACCGCCTCGACACAGCAACTGCACTCGACGAGATCGAGCGAGTCGCACAGAATTCATGAGAACGCTGTCGGATATCGCCTGGGGAAAAGGCTCGATCGTCGTCGGCGGCACACCAATATCCCGCCGACTTCGAATTCAGCCAGCCGATTTAGGCGGCTTCACCCAGTCCTCGAGATCGCTGTCATCTGACGATTTCGCGCCGCCCCCGCTATCGGTAGCCCCGGTCTTGCCGGTTCCGGCCGGGCACCCATCGCCACCCGGGGCACCTTTCTCACCGGCCGAGATCGGAAACATCACCAGACACCGGTGCGGGACCTTTCCACCCGCCTCGGTGACCAGCACCGCCAGGGACGAGGTCTTCGCGACGCGCCCGGAAGTGAAGTCGATGTACCCGGTAACACCCTGAACCGCCGTATCCCGCAACTGCATGGCGACCGCCGACCGACTGGGCAGACGATCACCGGTCTCGGCGACGCGCACGGTGTTGAGGAAAAGACCAGAAGCGTCGTAACCGAGTCCGAGACGATCCCCGGCCCAGGACGGTCTGTCCGTCCACAGGACGTCGGGATATCCACGCAGGTCCGCGACGAGGTCGGGCACCGTGTCACACAGGGCCGCATACACGGCGGGCACCTTCGCGGTACCGACTTCGGCTCTACCTTCGAGACAGGCACGACCACCGAGGATCGCCGGTGCGGCCTTGGCGACATACCGCACGGTCAGGCCGGGGGGCAGACCCTTGCTCACCTCGGGATCGGCGATCACCCGGGTGAGGGTGTCGTTGCCGAGGATCACGGGACTGTCACCGCTGAGACAGCCGTTGGCGACCGAGCCCGCGAAGGCCGGGAAGTCGTCGTTACGCCCCGCGTAGAACAGCAGGGTCTCCCGATCGAACTGGGGTGTGCAGAACGCGGGGAATCGGTTGAGTTCGTGCTGCGTGGTCCACGTGCGCCGTTCGATCTCGATATTTCGCCGTGCCAGCTTGTCGGTCAGGCTGTCGACCAGGGTGGTCACGTAGAGGTCGGTGGGAACCTGCGGGTAGTACAGGATCACTTTCCGGAAACGGGGCTGCCCCGCCTTGTCGGACGAGCGTGGATAGCGCGCGCCCTCGACGTAGTCGGCGATGAGTTCCGCGTGTTCGGCGTTGCTCGGCGTGGCCTGGAAGTAGAGGGGTGAGGCATTGGCGAGGTCGTTCGCCGTCAGCGTCGTCGCCACCACCGGCACGCCCAGATCACCGAGACGGGTGATGGCCGTGCGGGTCGCGGTACTGCTGCGATCCATCCCGACAACACCGAGCACACTCGCGTCGTCGGCGAAAAGCCCGCGCAGGTGTTTGTCCACCACGCGCGGCGCGTGCCGCATCTCCGTACCGCCGTTGGCGATCACCACGCGCACCAGCGGCTCGGATTCGGAGCGTTTCATCAACGCCAGCCGCTGCTGCACCGCGATCCCCGCCAATTCTTCGACCTGCGCCGACGGGTAGCGCGCATTGGCGTCGGAATAACTGAGACCGGCGAAATAGACCAGCGTCATCAGCGGCCTGCGCGGATTGGTCCTGCGCGCGCCCTCGGCCTCGCCGTTCAACCAGAAGACTTCCCGCTGGATCGCTTTCAGATAGGGGTCGTCGGTGAACACCTGACGGGCGTTGTCGCTGTAACCGACGCATTCACCCTCGTGCATTTCCACCGAGACGCCCGACGTCCACGGCCAATGCGTGCACGGCACCCCGCGCAGGGCGGGCACGGCCACGAGTGTCGCGGCCACCAGGAGAAGGACCGGCAGCAGCACCGACATCATCACGACCCCGCGACGCGCGGCGGGCGGCGGCGACGGCGGCACCGCCAGGTGGGCGTAGCGCGGGTCGCGCACCGTCCCGTTCAGCGGGTCGGGTAGTCGCACCCGCAGCGGCAGCGACCAGGCGTGGGGCAGCCGATTGGTGCGCATGTGGTCGATATTGCGCAGCCAGCGCTGGAGCGGATCCGGTTCCACGTCCGAGGACGGCCGGTCGACGAGACTCTCCAGCGTGTCGAGATTGGTCAGGTCACCGATCCGACCGAGGTCACGGGCCTGTGGCCGGGCGGGTGCCGACTCCAGACAGGCCAGCACCACCAGCGGATCGAACAAGCCGGTCTCGTTGCGGATGTCGTTGATACGCGTGAGAAGTCGAACGCCCGCGCTGTCGGGAGCGACCGGCCCGAGCAACGCCACCGGATAGGCGGTGCGCCGCCAGCCGGACGGGCGCCAGAGCGGACGACGGTAGGCGGCGCGCATATCCTCGAGGAAGGCGTGCACGAGCAGTTTGGCGATCTGCTCGTCGTTCTCGTCGCTGCGCCCCGACGCCGTGAGGCGGGTCGCGAAACCCAGGAAACTGTCCGACAGTTCGGGTGCGAGATAGCGCTGGCGCATGAACCAACGGGTCACCTTCGACATGCCGGGGATGCGGCCACCGCTGATCCACAACCACAGCCGCAGCACCGGCCACAGCGCCAGCACCGCGAACACCGTGCGCGACAGCACATCCCCCGCGGCCGCCTCACTCGCGCCATCCGCCGACCTCGCGGGCGAACCGCTGCGCAGCAACCTCGGCAACCGGGTACGCAGTTCCACCGCTGCCTCGGTCTCGTCACTGGTCACCCGCTGTCGGGTCAACCAGTCTGCGGTGCGGTAGCGCGGAAACCTGATCGGACCCATCGCGGTGTCATCGGTGGAGAAGCCCTCGACCAATCGCTGGACGATCGGCAGGCAATGCCCCTCGATCTCCTGACCGGTGGCGTTGGGATCCGGAGCCAACGCGTCCGGCGGCAACCCCGCCGCCGAAAGATCCACTCGCGCACGCGGACTTGCCCGCCGACCTCCGGATTCACCGAGCCAGCGGTAGATCTCGACCAGGAGCGCACTCGAGGGCGGCACGTCGACCAGGCCGACGAGGGGGCGCGGCAATGGCCGTCGGCGACGGATCAGCGTGCGAAACACCCGCGGGCGCGAATCCGGAACATTGAGCGCTCGAACGAATTCGAGCAGTTTGCCGATGTCGTTTGCCTCTGGCACCCGACGGCCTCCCCCACTTGCCCAGAACTACGGCCGCGTATGGAATTGCGTCCGCATGTAACGGGCGACTGTACCGCGCGGTGCGGAACCGGGCATCAGATCGAATTCACGGACGCCCGTGAGCCGCACCGAATTCATCGCGCCGCGGGCAGCGGATCATCCCCGGGCGTTGTCGCCGCCGTGTGGTTCGTCGGCACCGGCGAACAGCCGCGCCGCTCCGGGGACCACGGCCGTGCGACCATCCGGGACGGGGCCGCACACGATTCCGCCGCCGCGTTCTCACGCGGTCGGGGTGGCTACACCCGCCGCGACGAGTACCCGGGCCACAGCGTCGGGATCCGTCGGCCTGGCGGCGCGCAGGGAATCCAGCAGCACGCGGGCTTTCAGCCGATACGCCTCGGCATCGGACAGCAGGTGGTGCGCGCTCGGCCCGTGATCGCCATCGATCAGGTAGAGACGCAACTCGCCGAGCACGTCCTCCCGATCCACGAAACGGCTCATCCCGCAGTCCAGACCATCGTCGCGGAGATCATCCGGATAGGAAGCACGAGCCCAGACACCGCTGTCGTACCAGTAGACACAGCCCAGCTCGTACCCCTCCAGCCGGTCGTGCAGTTCCTCGAACGGGAGCCAGTCCGGCGCGCCCGCGAGCATATCGATTCTCGGCTCGTGGAGCTTCACACCGCTCGCTTCGTCCTCGCCGTAGAGCACGAAACGGCCGTCCCCCATTCGAGACATGGTCCACCACGTGCAACCGCAGTCATCGAGGTGCAGCCCTCGGCGTCGAGCCAGATACCGTTGCGATAACCGGTTTTCGACTCGTCTGCCGAGCTCGCGTCGACAGCCGCGAGCAATGCCCGACGTGCCCAGAGTATCTCGGCCGCGGGCAGATCCTCCGGCACACCTGGACGGTGAATGGTCATGAACAGTCCCCCTTCTGTCGTCGCGGGTGACTACGACCCGCTGAGCGCGATCCGACCTGACCGGAACACTCAGGCTGCTTCGATATTTCTGATCGAGACAGCGCCCCGTGGTGTCGCGACGGCCAGTTCGGGCGGCATCGCGATCGGTTCGTCCCGCAGCGTCGCGGACAACGCGACGTAGTCACCGAGGTTGTCGATCATGGTCGACCCGCGGGGTTCGGATCGCCCGGCGCGAGCGCCCCCGCGGTCAGTCCGGTCGTCATGAGTTCGGTGACGTGTTCGGCCGTGGCGAATGCGGCTCCCGCCGTGGTTCTCAGCTGGAACAGTTGCCGGAACACGGCGCCGTACCGTCGTTGTTCCGCGAGCGCGACGACCGGAATGCGAAGCCTGCTCGGGTCGAACCGCACGGTGGATGTTCTTGTCGCGGAGATATTCTCGCTGCCGGTGAGGAATCCTGCCACGAACCACGGATCGAGTTGGGCACTGTCGACGCGCAAGAGATGGATATGCGGCCCGAGTAGCGCACCGGCGTCCTGCGGCCCCGCGACCCGCGCAGTCCTCGCGCTGCCGCGGTCACTGCGTATCGTCGGAATCAGGACATCGCCGGATCGGACCTCGAACTCTTCGGAGGGCCATGCCGATTCCACCGTCGCCGAGGCCGATGCGCCGGTGGCGACGTCGGGGGCTGTCAGTACCGGCCTCGTATCTCCGGCCGTCGCCCGATCCGCACTCGCCGGTAGGGCGCGTATCCACTTCAGCCGGCCGTGCGAGGCCAGATCCGCGACCGCGACGAACCGCCAGGGGACACCCACTGTCTCCGACCAGCCGGTGATCCCGGCGGCCATCGTGGTCAATTCCGAGGCTGCCGCACCGAGGGTGTCCAGGGCCGCGGTGAGTTGACCGGAGATCGCACCGCCGTCCAGCGACGACCGCACATAGCGGGCGGGAGTGAGGTCGACCTCGTCGTCGAGTACGTCCACCGCCCGTATCACGGCGGCGACACCGGATACTTCGGAGCGCTCGACATCCCCTCCATCGAATTCCCGCCACAGCCGGACGATGTTGTCGCCGAGGCGATCCCAGTCCATCCGCTCCTCGCGGACGACATCTGGCAATGCGGTCGCGTCGACGAACAACAGGGCGTCGGGAACGGCGACACCGTGCTCCGGCCTTCGCACGATCCAGATCTGTAGACCGACATGCCAGGGCTGGGCCACCCCGGGTGGTAGGCCGATCACGACGCGCAGCGCACCGGTCCTGACGAGATTGGCCCGAATCTTACGACCGCCGGTGCGCGTCGCGACGGCAGGCGGCAGCAGCAGGACGGCGTCCGCTCCCGGATTCAGGTGGGCGATCGCGTGCTGGACCCAGGCCAGTTCCGGTTCGCCCCGTGGCGGCAGGCCGTAATCCCAGCGGCTGTCGAGCGCGAGTTCGCCGGAACCCCAATCACGTTGCCCGTACGGGGGATTGCACAGCACGGCATCGTATCGTCGGCCCTCGAAGGCATCGGCGAGCAGACTGTCACCCTGGCGGATCTCGGCCGCGACGGCAGGTTCCGAGGCCAGCAGCAGCCGGGCGCGTTCGACCTGCACCGGCACGAGATCCTGGCCCGATACTTCGGAGGCGCCGCCCTCGGCAGCCGCGAGAAGTAGCGAACCGCTCCCGCAAGCGGGGTCGAGCACACGCGCTCCGGACCGATTCGCCGACAGCGCGACCATCAGTGCGGCGACTTCCGGCGGTGTGGTGTAGACCCCGGTGGCGGCGATACCGTCCATCGCCCGTTCGGCGAGGATGTCGAAGGCGACGCGAGCGCCGTCGGTCTCGACCGTGCGTGTCACCGCCTTCGCGACCTGCGCCGCGAATTCCGCGTCGGTCGTGTCCGGTTCCGACACCTCCCAGCCGTCATCGGTGCGACGGATCGCTCGCATGACCTCGGTGATGGCTCCCGGCTCTCGGGACCGAAGGAGAGTACGCAGGTCGGTGGCCGGTGATTCCGACACCTGTATCCCATGCTCGGACAGCCATTCCTGTACCTGACGCAGGTCGAACAGCGGGCGGGTATCGGTGCCCGCGACGGCGCCGGGGAAGTCGTCGTATCGGCGCCGCCAGTTGCTGACCGTCGCCCTGGTGACGCCCGCGAGCCGTGAGATCTCGGACGCGCTGACCTCCGACATGCCCTCTCCTGTTCTGTTGCCCGAGGCAACCCTGACTCAGACCTAAGCAAAAGCAATCTCCCGTCCTGATTGACATTGCTTTCTCATTCCAGTCTTGCACGCGACCGTGTATCCGGAGCGGAAGTTACGCGCTCGGCGACGCCCGCGCCTATCGTGGTCGGAATGCGGGGTGGGCAGCGGGTCGGGACCGGGTCGGAAGCGGGTGCAACGGCGAACCTGGATCTCTACCGATATCTGACAGCGGACGAGCGCGACGATTACGTCACGATCATGTCCTTGTTCACGGCATCGCTGCTCGCGGATATGTCGGCGGCGACGGTCGCCGACCAACTGGTCTCGGCCGGGACGGCGCTGACGGCCGATGTGGTGGAGAGCCGCTGCAAACAGCTCGTCCGCTGGGGCAACCTGGTGCCTTCGCTGCGGGACGCGCGAGTGAACACCGTCGCCGAATATCTGAAGGCACGTTCGCGGTATCAGGTATCCAGCCTGGGCGGGCGGGTCCATCGCGGCGCACTCGAGATCATGTCCGCCACGGACGGCGCTCGCGAAGTCGCCCGAGAACTCCTGGGCCGGATCGCCGAGGCGTTGCGGGAAATCCCGGCGCTTCTGGATTCCGTGGGTGGCACGGAACGGGACGAACGATTGGCGGGGATCGTGACCACGGTGTTCAACAACCAGCGGCTGTTCACCGCCAGCGTCACCGACTTCTACGCGTACCTCTCCGGTGTGCTGTCCCGATTCGATCTCGGGGGCGACGAATACACCCGGTTCAAAACCCTGCTGCTGGATTACGTCGATCTCATCAACGCCGATGTGAATCGGCACGCGCCGCTCATCGCCCGTGCCCTCGAGCAGGTGCTGCCCCGACTGGATCAGCTCCTTGCCACGCTCGACGCGCTACCGGGATTGAGTCTGGGCGGACAGGTGTCGATCGAACGCTCGGAAGGCCGCTCCCGCACGGACTGGACGCAACTGCACCAATGGTATTCGGGCGCCGAGTCCGGTCCTGGACAACTGCGCCACGCGGCAGGCCAGGCGCTCGGGCAACTGATCGCCAATGCCAAACGCATACTCGATTCCTCACGTACGGGCTACTCGCGGCGAGCCGATCTGCTGCGACTGGCATCGTGGCTGGATCGGTCCTCCGACGAGGAAGCAGGTCGCCTGTTCGCTGCCGCTTTCGGCGCGTGGCCCGCGCGGCATCTCGGCCTCGGCCCCGAGGAGCCCGATCCGCGGATGACGCCCACCACCTCGTGGACCGTGGCCGACCCGATCGAGGTGCCGGTTTCGCTGCGTGAGCGCGGCAACCGGGTGGCGCGCGGGCGCACCTCCCGCGTCCCCGACTCCGCCGCCGATCGCCGACTGGTCGAAGCCGCCGCGCGCGAGGAGGCCCAGCGCCACCGCGAAGCGGCCGCCGAACTGATCGCGTGCGGCGATCTGAACGGGTCCCGACTGTCCCCCGCGGCCCGCGCGGTGCTGCTGGATCAGCTGGCGCGGCTGCTGGCCGTGCAATCAGAACCCGAGGAAGCGACGTCGCTCACCGACCACGATCTCGGCTTGGTGCTCGAGGCCGTGCCCGGCGGCCGTACACATATCGAATCCCACGACGGCACATTGACCGTCGAGGATCTGACCCTGTCGGTCCGCTCCATCGACGCCGACAGCGCGCGGGCTCGGCGGACGGCCCGATGAACAGCGGACGAGGTCGCACCCTCGGCACCCGCTCCCAGGACGCGTCCGGAGTCCGCGAAGCGGCGCGGATATTGCTGTCCACGCCGATCGTGACCGCTACCCGGTCTCCGGAATCCCTTGCCCTGATCCGTCGGCACACCACAGCCCTGCGGGCGGCATTCGGTGCGCAACTCGGCTATCACCTCATCATCGAGCCGGGTTTCGCGCGACTGGTCAAGACACCTCCCGAGGCCACCGCACCGCCGCGCACGCTCACCCGGCGCAGCGGCGTCGCGCTGGACGCGCAGACCTACACTCTCGTCGCCTTGGCCTGCGCGGCCCTGCTCGCGCCCGGAGTGGGCGAGCAGATCCTGATCTCGCAGCTGGTCGCCCTGATTCGCGCCGATGCGGTCGAGCAGGGAATCACGCTGTCCGACGAATTGTCCGAACGTCGGCGGCTGGTCGCGGCATTGGCCGTGCTGGCCGACTGGGGAGTGCTGGCCGAAACCGATGGCACGATCGCGCAGTGGGGCGACGCCAAGGGCGGCGAGGCGTTGTTGACCGTGTGCCGACCGCTGCTGCCGCATCTGCTGGTCCGGGCGATCGGACCGTCCGCCGTGCCCGATGACGTGCTGGCTCCGGAAAGCGGCGCACCGCGCAGACGGTTACGTCGCAGACTCACCGAGGATCCGGCGGTGCTGCGTGAACATCTGACCCCGGAAGAACTCGATGTGCTGTCCCGTGAGCGCAGTGAACTCGCGCGGCTGCTCAATGACAATTTCGGTTTGACGCTGGAAGTCCGCGCCGAAGGCGCGCTCGCCTACGATCCCGCCGACTCGCTCAGCGATATCGATTTCCCCGGCTCCGGCACCGTCAAGCAGGCGGCACTGTTGCTGATCGGGGAGCTGGTCGACCGCGACAACGGGCAGCCGTGCCCTGACGACGAATTCGCTTGGGACACTGTCGAAAAGGTGCTGACCGTGCTGATCGAGCGACACCAGCGGGTATGGAAGGCCGAATACGCCGGTGCCCCGCACCGGCTTCGAGCCGACATCGTCGTCCTACTGGCGGCGCTGGGCTTGGCCGAATCTCGGCCGACCGGAATGCGATTGCTCGCACCGGCCTACCGGTATCGGCCGCGCGTCACGACCAGCACTCAACTCACTCTTTCGACCGAATGACAGGGGATCTGTCTTGAGCGCCGAACCGGCGAAGTATTTCAACGAGCGCTGGCGTCTCGCGCGGGCCGGGGTCGTGAATGTCTGGCATTACCTGGACTCCGAATTCGCCATCTCCGGTGGCCGGTTGATTCTGCGCGGCGCCAACGGCTCCGGTAAATCGCGTGCGCTCGAGATGCTGTTGCCATTTCTGCTCGACGCCGACCGACGTCGCATGGATGCCACCGGCTCCCAGAAGGTCAGCCTCGACGAACTGATGCGCACCGGCGCACGCGGTCAAACCAATCGCGTGGGATACCTGTGGCTGGAACTCGCCCGTCCGGGCGAATACCTGACGCTGGGCGCCTACATCAAATACAGTGGGTCGGCGCACCGCAGCGATGTGCAGTTCTTCGTCACCGACAAACGGGTCGGGGTGGAACTACGGCTACTCGACGACAATCGTGACGCGTTGTCGAGAGATCAACTGCGCGCGGTCATCGGCATCGATAACCTCACCGACGCCGAACATCATCGCGAGAATGTGCGGGCTCGGGTTTTCGGACTGCACCGTGAGGCCGACCGGGACAGGTTCACCGGGCTCATCCAGTTGTTGCACACCCTGCGCTCCCCCGATGTCGGCAACCGCATCGACGAGGGCAAACTGCCGCAGATCCTGTCCGACGCGCTGCCGCCGCTGAGCGAGCAGACCATGGAATCGGCCGGTGACCGACTCGACGGACTCACCGCCACTCGGCTGGCGCAGGAGCAGCTGGTGGGAACCCTCGACCATGTGCGACGGTTCCACACCGTGTACAGCGGGTACGCGGCGAGCGTTCTCACCGACAGCGCCACTACGTTGCGCCGCGCCGCAGACGACCTCGACACCGTGCGGGATACCCGTGACGATCTCGAAAGACAGCTGCGCGAGCTCCGGGAAATCGAGAGCGCCGCCACCGCGGAGGTGGTCGAATCGACGGCGACCGCCGCCGAACTGGACAGTGCGATCACCGCGCTGCGCTCGGCCCCGTTGTTCACGAAGGTCGCCGATCTCGAACAGCGGCAGAAAGCCGTCGACGCGTCACGTGGGTCCGCCGAACTGGCGCTGAACAACGCTCGGCGCGCGCGCGGCGACGAATACGGCGCGGCACGACATCACCTCGAACAGGCCGACGATCTGCGCGCGGCGGTCGAGGACGCCGCGACAGCGTTGAGCCGGACGATCAGCGCGCTCGCCGCCGTGGAACTCCCGTACGGTCGGCTCCCGGCCTCGATCGGTGTGACGACTCGCGACGAGCCGGAGACCATCGATACCGTGATGGATTCGCTGGACCAGGCGCCCGCGTCGATCACCCGCCCGTCGGTGTCGACGCTGACCGTCTTCCCGGAAGACCTCGACGAAATCCATTCGAGTGCACAGGATTGCGGACGCGCCGCCACCGACCGCAAGAGCAGGGCGGTCAGACGTGAGCAGGAGGCGCGCCGACTCGACAACGAGCACCTTCGGGTGCTCGGACTCGAAGACACCGCCGAGGCCAAAGAACACGACGCCCGCACCGCGGAAGCCGCCGCGATCGATGCCGCGATAACACGCGACGATCTCGCGGTCGCGCTGAACCGGAATTGGCGGGCATGGATCGACTCACCGGAAACCGTCCTCTCGATGCCCGACGCGGACCGATCCCACCCGACGGTGCTGGCGCTGTTCTCCGATACCGAGGTCCTCTGCGGCGACAGCGACGACGACTCGCTGTCGGACGAACTCTCCGGCCTCGCCATCGGACTGGCCCAGCCCATTCGTGACGAACTCACCGCGCGAGCGGCCGATCTGCTGCGCGATATCCGCGAGCACGAACAGACCGCGCGGACGTTGCGCGAACAGCGAAGCCGACTCGAGGCCGAGGAGGATCCCGAACCTCCGATGCCGCCGTGGCAGCGCCTCGACCACCGGATACCGCTGTGGCGAGCCATCGACTTCCACGACGAGGTGAGCCCGCCCGTCCGCGCCGGAATCGAAGGCGCACTCCTGGCATCGGGGCTGTTGACGGCTTCGCTGACCGAGGACGGTGACATACGCGGTCAGGACGGCGAGATACTGCTCCGCCCAGCGCTTTCCACGGTCAGCTCGCCGCTTTCCCAGGTGCTGCGCCACGATCCGACCGTGCCCGAGGCCGCCGCCGCGGTCGTGCGGGTTCTCGCCGCGGTGGGTTGGGAGGATGACCAGGCGACCACCTCGATCGCCGGAGACGGCCGGTGGCGCAACGGCACGCTGTGCGGCCTCCACCGACCCGACACCGCCCGCCATATCGGCGCGACCGCGCGGGCCGCCGCCCGCCGCGAGGAGTTGGCACGGATCGACCGGCGGCTCACCGAGATCGCGGTGTCCATCGACGAGTTGCGCGCGCGGGAAACGGAATTACGCGAACGCCGGGACCGACTCGACGCTCACGTCGGCACCGCCCCACGAACCCGGCCCCTGGTCGCCGCCCGCGAGGCCGCGCGCACCCGGTCGGAACAGGCCGCGAAGATGCTCGACGCGGCACGCGACGCCAGAGAAGAGGCGGGTCGGCAACGGTCGCTGTGGAGTGCGCAGGAACGTGACCATCGGGCACTGTGCGATGGAATGGCCCTACCGGCCGATGCGGAAAGTCTGGCCGCGCTGCGAGAAGCCTGCGATACCGCGATCATGGCGTGCGAAGAACTGGCTCGAACCTGTCGAGCCGTGACGCGACCGCGCACCGCGGCGGCGACGGCATACGACCGACTCGACGCCGCGCGCGCTCGACGCCGCGAGGACGAGGATCTCGCCGAGCAACGCCGTCGGCAGTGGTCCGAACAGGCCACCGGACTCGCGGCTTTGCACGACGCGCTCGACCTGCCACTGCAACAGTTGAATTCGGAGATCGACGCCAGCGAGAAAGCGCGTGAACGCGTCCGGGAACAGTTGCGTGACAGCGAGAAAGCGCGTGACAGCGCAGCCAGGAACGCGGTCGGCATCGCCGCCAGACTCGAACTGACCCACACCGACCTGAGCAACCGCGCCGACGACCTTCGCCGTGTCGCCGAACTGTGCAACGCCCGGCTGCACCTGCCGGGTCTGCGCCCCGCCGCGGTAGCCGAGGAGATCCTTCCCGTCCGCAATGTGAACGATGCCGACGAATGCAGGCTCGTGGCGGATTCCATCACGGCATGCCTGCGTGGCCGCAAACCCGCGAACATCACACAGCTGCTCAACGCACTGACCAGATTCGGGACCGACACCTCCGGCCACCTCGAGGTATCCCAGAGTGTCGAGCACGAAGTACATCTCGTGCACATCGACGGCGCCGAACACCACCACAACATCCCGGATGTGTTGGTCTACCTCACCGACCGGGTGGAACGCGGACAGCAGGCGCTGACCGAACGCGAGCGCGAAGTCTTCACCGAATTCGTGCTCGGCAGCGTCACCGATGAATTGCACCGCCGGGTCCGCCAGGCCAACCACCTCATCGGCGCCATGAACGCCAGTCTCGCCGGTACGAGAACCAGTCACGGCATCGGTGTCAGGATCAGCTGGGAACTCGACAGCGCCGACCAGGAACTGCGCCGTCTCATGGAACTCGTCGAAATCGCCGACCAGGTGCGTTCGGAGCGGGACGACGACGAGTTGGTCGCGCTGGTCCGCGAACGCGTCGACCGATTGCACGCCTCCGACTCCGCCACGGGCTACGCCGCCCATCTGCGCGAAGCCCTGGACTATCGCACCTGGCACAGCGTCGAGGTCACCATCCTCGGCCCCGAACCGAACCAGACCCGACGGATCTCACGCCGTGCCAAGATCTCGCAGGGCGAGACCCGATTCGTCTCCTACGTCACCCTTTTCGCGGCCGCCGACGGCTACCTGTCCGGCCTGCCCGACGCCGACCGCGCCCTGCGCCTGGTACTGCTCGACGACGCCTTCGCCAAAGTCGACGAACGCGCCATCGGTGAACTCATGGGCCTGCTGGTGCGCCTCGATATCGACTTCGTGATGACCGGCCACGCCCTGTGGGGCACCGTGCGCGAAGTCCCGGCACTCGACATCTACGAAATTCGGCGTATCGGTGACAGCAGCGTGATTCCCACCCATATCCACTGGGACGGCCACAAGAAGACCGAACTGTTCTCGGTGCCGCGCCGATGACCCTGCCCGAGCGTTTCCGCGACTATCTCGGCGCACCGAACCTGACCGACCTGTGGCAGCGGCTGCGCGTACGTCTGGAACGCACCGGACATTCGATCACCGGCACGATTCGAGCGGAATTGGACGCCGATGCCGCCGATCGGCTCTCCGGCCTACTCGGCCGCAATATCGCGGCGGGTCGGCGGACGGTGTCGTTGAGTGAACTGGACACGGCGCTGCTGCGCAGTAGCGCCGCGTGCGGACTCGTTCCGGTCATCGCCGAACTGACCGGTGGTCCGTTGCGCGACCGTCCTTCCGAACGTCTGGCCCGCCAGGACGCCGTCACCGCGCTGTGGGCAGAAGTGGAGACAGTGCTGGACGAACACGGGCTGCTGTCCGCGCCGTGGGTCGGGCTGTGGACTCGGTGGCTGCACGCCACCGGACTGCTGCTGCGTTCGCCGGAGACCGCCCGCATCGAATTCGACACCGCCGCAAAGGCCGTGGCCTCCGTCCTCGATCCCAGCAGCCCGCCTCGAATGCTCGGCCAGCTCGCCACCGCTGTCGCCGGTGACGCGCACGCACTCGACAACGACCGTCTCGCCGGACGCCTCGCCGTCCGCGCCCTGGGTTTCGCCTTCGACCGGCCGGACCCGGTCGGACCGCGCGACCGAATCGCGGTGTGGCAACTCGCCGGAATCACCGCCGACACCGTGTCCGGCACCGTACTCACCTGGGGTCTGCGGCCACCCGGTGATGATCCGTGGTCGGCGATGATGCGCGCTCGCGCCGAGCTCGGTCTGGTCACACATCTCACACTCGCCGAACTGTCATCTGTCACAGCATTTTTGGCCGCTCCCGATGCCACTGTCGCGGCGTGTGAGAATCCGCAGGTTCTGCAACGAGCGGCCGAACTCGGTGTACGGCAGCCGCTTGTGTGCTTCAGCGGTAATCCCTCATCGGCGGGTGCCGCTCTCGCCGAGCGCGTCCGACTTCGATATCACGGTGATTTCGACTGGCCGGGGATCGCCATCGCGGCCCGATTACACGGTCTCGGCGCCGAACTGTGGCGGATGAACGCTCGCGACTACCTCGACGCTGTCGGAGTCGGGACCACTCGGCTTCCACTGGGGAGTAATCCGGTACCTACCCCGTGGGATCCGGAACTCTCGTCGGTGATGAGTCGTGCGGGGGTTGTCGTGCACGAGGAGTCGGTTCTGGATGTCCTCATCGCCGATCTGCGCTGAGCCGACCCGCCATTCATCGAGGATTCAGCTGACATCCGCCGTGGTGGTTGTCCACGGCCCTGCGGCGACGAACTCACTCGCACACGCTGATTCCTCGCGCCGCTCGCGGATAACCTCCGGAGTCGGTCAGGCGTCGACAGCGGGGCAGTTCACAGCCCCAACAGGGGCGGGCTTGGTTCCCGAGACGGTGCGGTGCGAAGTCGCATCGGCGCTGCCGGGTGCTGACCGCCGCCTCGGTGGGGCCCGAGGGCTGTGAGATCTCGGACGCGACCTCCGACGTGCATCTGCCCACCTGCCGGTCGAGGCCAGTTCGACCCCGGGGCGTGTGCAGAGGGCGGAGTCGATGGATATGAGTGACGAATCAGGCAGTCCCGACTCAGTTTTCGCTCTGGTCCCTGACTGCGTCACGGACGCGGGTAAATTCCCGGTGAACGAACACCGACGACATCCGAATCCGGCTGGTCGGCGTCCGTGGCAAGAAGGTCACGTCGGTGCGGCGGATCTTCTCCTCCGGTGAACGACCGCTACTTCCCGGCGTCCCGCACACGCTCCGAGCAAGTGGTTCGAGGCTGGGTTTCTCTCGCGCGGAACGCGTTCAGTGGCGGGTAGTCTGGGGCTATAGGCAGACCGGGAAAGGGCGAATCGCGGGCGGTGCCCGACAGGTCCGTGACGTACGCGATTACGTGTACGGACCCGCGGACACCCTACGCGCAACCCTTGACTCGGCCACCGGTCAGGTTCGACGCCTGCGCCGAAGTGAGCTGGATCGGCCGCGCGGCTTCCGGCTGGACCGAGACCCGCACCGGTAGCCTTGCGATCATCGATGCGCTGACCGAGATGGCCGGAAACTCGGCGTCACCGCAGGCACCTACACCCGACGCGACGAAACCGGTTCCGCCGCACTCGCCGCATCCAGCGGCGACAACGGAGCCGGTATGGTGATCGCGTCCGCCGGACGGAGCCCGCAGCCCCCTGACTCAGCTCTCCTCGAATCCAGACTGGTCGAACTTGAGTGTCCTGGCGTTCTCGGAGACGGTTCGCACACGGCTCTCGTTGAAGCCTTCGGAGTCGGTCGCCTCGATCTCGATACGCACCGTCACACTTGTGTTCTCGCCCGAACGAAGGCACGCGAGCACCTCGTCGGCAACATTCTTGAACTCCTGCGCGATCTTGTCGGAATTGAGGGTCTTCACCCCGTAGAAGCGGGTTGGCCAGGCGATGTCCAGCTTCGGCTGTACTGGGGACGAACCGGAGCCCGACTGCGGGCTTGGTCCGTTGCCGGGCTGCGGTCCGGTACCCGACTCAGGCGCGGGCCCCGGCTCCTGTACTCGTTGCATTTCCGCGACATCGGGGCGGACAAGCAGGAGCGAGTCGGTTGCCACCGGAGCGCCGTCGTTGTCCCCCGGCGTCCAGAGACCGATGTACCGGCTGGCGGCCTCATCGTAGCCAGCTGCGAGCGCGAATGCGTCCGTCTGCCAAATCATCGGCAGGTCAAGGATTCCCGCGTCGAGAACGGACCGATCGCGCAGGCGCGGCATGTAGGGGTACTGCGAGTAGAGGCCCCACAACGTACCCAATGAGACGTGGCCGTCCTTCCAGATCTGCGGGATCTTGCCGATCGCGAGACGGATTGTCGCCGCGGCCTGCCGCGTCGAAAGATCACCATCGTTGCCCAGGCGCCGCGAAACGCGCTCTGCAAGAGCGTCCGACTGACCCTCGACCTTGGTCTCTTTGATCAGGAACGGCGCGCCCGCGTCAGGCTGTGCGGGAACCAGCGCCCACGTGAAGCTCTGCAGCAAACGGGCGGTAACAGTCTGGTCGGCCTGAGCCGCCCTCTGCGACGCCTGGTTCTTCTGGTTCTGGGTCAGATCGAGATCGGCCTCGTTGGCGAGGACATGCGTCCAACCGAGGTAGTCACGCGTCGCATTATCGAGCTCCTCGAGCCGAGCCTCGTCCGCCGCCAGATAGACCAATGCGTTGCGGTGCGTTCGATTCGAGCTGCCACGATGCTCGGTCGCCTTGTGCGCGAATTCCTTTGCCACAGAATCCGTACCCCGTTTATGGGCGACTTTCGGATGCAGAATGACAAGTCGCGCCTCGTCTGTGTCGGGGATATCCCCGTTCGACTCTGGGCAAATGTGAACGCCGGCGAAGTCGCCCCGTTTGCGGCCTTGGCTCTGGAGTCGCCGAACGATCTCCGCCCAGACGTCTTCCTTGTGCAGGCGCTCAGCCTGATCCTTCGCGGTACGGGTGATGTTGGGCTGGACGTCGTACCAGTACTTGCCCGAGCCCGAGTAGAAGTATGTGGCACGGTCGCCGAGCTGGGTCAGCGCGGAATGAAAGTTGCCGGGGACGTCGCCGGGGATGGCCGTGCCGAGAAAGACCCGCTGGGTGCCGATGCCCTTGTGGACCGACCCAGGCGCGATTGTCGGGGCCGCACCGAAGAAAACCGTACGTGCGAGCCGCTTGGTCAACGCCCGCTGACCGAAGAGCGGCTTCTCCTTATCGATACGAGCCGGCTCCGAGTTGGGGCCGTCGACGTCGGCGTCGATGATCGTCTTCCAGGAGTCCTGGAGGTATTGCGTCAGCTCGGAGTTCACGTTCGATGTAGCGAGTGGAATCGATCCAGGCATGATCAACGGCGATGCGTCCTCACCCGCCCAGAGGGCATGAATGACCGTGCTCATCAGGCGCAAGACACCGCGCGTGCGCTGAAAGCGTTCCAACGACGACCATTCCTCGTAGAGGGTGTCGAACAGCTCCGGGTGGATCGGGTAGGTCCGCTTGATCCGATCCTCATAGGCGCCGTCGCGGGCTTCGCGCGGGAAGTCGTCGGAAAACTTCCGGTACATCTCGACGTACGCGCGGGAGGTCGCGCCTATAGCCGCGAGTGCCGACGCATCCGGCTGTTTGAAGAGCCGCTGCTTGACGATGTGATACGCCTCGTTGGACGACGCGGGGCGCCACTGGTCCGCCACACGACGAACGACGTTCTGCAGGCGCTTGAGTGCCTCCAGGCCATTCTGTCCGCCTACCTCTTCCGCATTACCCGCGGTGATCTTGTCGGGGGCGTCCCCGGTCTCCGACGCCGGAATCGAGATCGCGAGCAGCACGCCCCTGGTGCCTTTGGCAGCCTCGGTAAGCGACTGCGCGAACGTGAACTGGTCATCGAACGTGCCGCCAGCGAGGTCGTCACGCCCGACCAGTGACCGCGCATACGCGACCCACTCGTCGATGAGGATGACGGCAGGCGCGTACTTGGCCAGCAACTCGTGGAGAGCCTCGCCGGGATGGGTCCTATCGCGGTCCGCCTTCGCCACGACCGCGTAGGCATCCGGGCCACCAAGCTGCCATGCGAGCTCACCCCAGATTGTGTTCACATGGGTGCCGTCGTCTTTCGTGACGCCCGACGGGCTGAAGTGATTACCGACGATGGCCACGCGGTTGACCTTGATGGCCGAGTACCCATTGGCAGTGAGGAGTTCCTGGGTCTCCTGCGGGAAGTTGCCAACGGGCAGGCCTGCGGCGACGTGCCACAACGAGAGCATCGAGTGGGTCTTGCCGCCACCAAAGTTGGTCTGCAAGTTGATCACCGGCGACACATTGTCGTCACCCGCGAGGCGACGCACAGCCCGGCCGATGAGGTCGCGGAGACCCTCGGTCAGGTAGGTACGGCCGAAGAACTCGACTGGGTCGGCGTAATCGGAGTCGACCTCGCCGCCCGTGGCGACCTTGTAGAGATCGGCCGCGAACTCGGAGGCGTGGAAGTTACCGGTTGCTACATCGTCGTGGGGTTGGAGTACCTCACGCCAAGGCCGAAGGCCAGCAGCCTCGGGGTTGTCGACCGCGGCCTTCAGTACCTTCTTGTCGTCCTTGTCGGCGGTGACACGACGAAGATTGAGACGGATAGCTCGGACCTGATCGGCTTCCTTCGCGGCACCGATCAGCTTGAGGAACCGTTCGCCTGTGTCGAGGGCGCGGTAGGCATCGTCATCGGTGAACGTGCCGTTGTGTGCCCAGTCGTTGCGCACCTCGCGGAGTTCGTTTGCAAAAGTCTCACCGGTACGGCCGATAGCCTGCTTGAAGGGGTACCACCCCGACTTGAACCCGGCGGTGATGTTGCCCTCGGTCAGAATCCTGAACTGCACCTGGGGGTCCAGGGCGTCATACGTCTTCGTCGACGGGGCCCCATTTTTGCTGTCCTTGGCCTGAACGAGCTTGGTCCACGCGGCTCCGAGCGACGGGTCGCCCTGACCGACCACGGTCGAAATAAAATCATCCACTGCTGGCGCCAGCACCTGGAACATTCGATCGATACGGTCACGATTACTCAGTGCCATTACTAAATCAACTTCCATTCCTTGGCCAGCAGGCCGGTAAGCTGTTCTTGCCGTGCCTCGATGGCCTCAGGCGTCCACTCGGAGTAACCCAGAACTTGGGTGGTCAATGCGAACACAGCCGACCCGGTTGACGTCTTGAAGTACTTGCCCTTCTTCGTCGCGTAGTCGTAGTTGTTCGCCTGAGCATTCTTCCGGTGATTCAGCAACAGCAGGTTGCCGAGTTTGTGCGTGAGATCAGCACGCTGATCGTCAGTGAGCCTTTCCGAGTAGCGGCGTGTCACGGTCAGACGCTGCGGCCGTGTTGAAGATGCAGCAACACCAGCGCGGCTGCGGCGATGGCACCGATCCGGCACGGGCACAAGCTGACTCGACGCAATGCCTTGAACCATTTGAGCAGTGCGTTACCGCGCTCACCGACCGCGCGAACCTGGTTGTGGGCCTTGTTCGCCGTTTTCTGTTCGTCGGTCAGCTGCCCGCCCTTGGGCTTCTTGACCGCGACCGTGATCGTTGTGGCCTCGCCCAAGTATCCGAGATCGCCCAGCACGGGCAGGTTTTCACCGGTCCAGTCCGTGAGCGCGGGCAGCATCTCGGGGTGGGCGCGCAGCGCGGTGACATCGTGCTCACGTCCCGGACGAACCTCGGAGGTCCACATCGGCCACCCGTCCGGGGCGGTAACGACCTGGATGTTCCCGCCGTGGCGGCCGTGTTTTCCCGACCACCAGAGGTCGACTTTGACCCGGCGTGGCACCGAGGTGGCTTTGGCGGTGGTGGGGCCGGCTTGGCCGACCCGGTCGGTGTGGATGAGCGTACCGTCCACGCTGATGTGCTGGTGCCCAGCGACTTTCGCGGCCAGCAGCACGTTGTGCAAGGCCGGGGCCTGGGCGGCGAGAGTATCGATCACCTCGTGGAGGCTGTCGTAGGCGGTGGTGCGGCCGATCGCGTTGTCCAGGGCGAGCTGCTCGACACGGGTGCCGTCGGTGAACCACCGCAACCCCAGCACTGCCTGTTCGAGGCAGGTCAACGCCCTCCAGCGGGTCCCCAAGGCCTGGCGGCGCGCGGCCAGCAAGCCCGCGACGTGGGCGACGGTGGACTCGGGCAACGGCAGGATGGCGATGTATGCGACACTCATGACGCGCGGAACCTCTGTGAAGTTGATCTTTAGTCGGACCTCCTTCATACGCCAGAGGTTCCGCGTTTCGCGTTCCACCCCAACATCTTTCAGCACCGCCGCAGCAACCGATCCGTCAGACCACTACTCGGAAACGTTCAGTGAAGTCAGTGCGCCACTTACTCGGATCCTTGGGATTCTGTGGCAGTACGTGTTCGATCGAGATGATCTTGTGGTCATACGTCGCACCCGGGACCTTAGCGAGCAGTTCGTCCAGACGAAGCAGCACATATCTGGCGCGTCTCGTCTGCATCCGATAAATTTCGCCCCGCAACGCCGTCATCGAGAGCACACGTTCGTCGTCGCTGAGGTTGAAGGCACGCGCATCGAGGCCGGCTCCTGCCTTGAGTTGGTTGAGTAGTTCCAGATAGCGCGCGATTCGCGGAGTGCTGTAGGCCTGATGCAATAGGAAACTAGTGGGTCGATTTCGAAGTTGTTGGGCAGTACTCGATCTGGTTGAATCGGCTGGTGCGAGCTGCCCCGCTGGTGTTGCGTGATGGTGACCGAGAGATCCTGCAAGCCTGGATCCGGTCGACGACGATGAAGTCCGGACTCGTCCTACGAGCCCGGATCATCACTCTGGCCGCCGATGGTGTGGCCCATGCCGAGATCGCTCGCCGGTTCGATATCTCGCGCCAGACCGTGATCAACTGGCGGTCCCGCTACCAGACCCATGGGATCGACGGGTTGCACGACGAGCACCGGTCAGGACGGCCACGGACTCTGGACCGGGACAAACTGATCACCACCACGTTGACCCCACCTCCGCGCAAATACGGTGTCACGCACTGGAGTTCGCGTCTTCTGGCCGACCATCTGGGTATCGCGCACGGGACCGTGTCGAAGGTGTGGAGCGAGTACGGGGTCCAACCGTGGCGAGCCGAGACGTTCAAGTTCTCCACCGATCCAGAACTCGCCGGCAAGGTCACCGACATCGTCGGGCTCTACATGAACCCGCCAGAGAACGCGATCGTGCTCTGCGTCGACGAGAAATCCCAGATCCAAGCCCTGGACCGGACTGCGCCGACGTTGCCGATGCAGATCGGGATCCCGCAACGGCAAACCCACGACTACGTCCGCAACGGCACCACGACCCTGTTCGCGGCGCTGGAGATCGCTACAGGCAAGGTCACCGGGGTGTGTAAACCCAGGCACCGCCACCAGGAGTTTCTTGCTTTCCTGCGTCACGTGGCCCGCGCCTATCCGGCCGGTGAGCTGCACCTGGTGATGGACAACTACGCCGCCCACAAGAAGGCTGAGGTCCGGGCCTGGCTCGCCGAGAACCCGCGTATCCGAGTGCATTTCACCCCGACCTCGGCGTCGTGGATGAACCTGGTCGAAGTCTGGTTCGGCATCATCGAACGCCAAGCCATCCACCGCGGGACCTTCCGCAACGTCCGCGAGCTGACTACCAAGATCCGCGAGTTCATCAACGGCTGGAACCCGCGAGCGAAGCCCTTCGTCTGGACCAAGACCGCCGAGCAGATCCTGGCGAAGGCTGACCGCCGAAGAACTTCAAATACGGCCCACTAGCCGCAAGCCGCTCCAGACGTTTCAGGAATCGAGCGAGGAACTCCGCGTCGTCCGGGTGCTCGACCATTGCCCACAGTGCACACGGTCGCCAGTCCTTGTTGTCGACCATATCCAGCCGCTTGAGCCAAAGATTGACAGGCTTCCACTCGTCGCCGGGCCCGAAGTCAAAGGCAATGGTCCGCTCAAACGCCTTGGCGTAAGGCAGGAGCAGATCGTCCACGAAGTTCGCGGCAGCGCCCTTCTCGATGAACGGATCGAGCACCTGACTTGGAAACTCAACGAGAAGTTCGCGGCGGGCACGGTCCCCGCTCACGACCGTCCGAATATCCCGAAAAATCTCGGTAAACGAGTCACTTCCAAGCGACTCCTCAGCAAGCTCCCAGCGTTTGGAATAGTCGCCCCTGTCGGCAACCTGGCCAATGACCCGCGATTTGAAAATATCTGCCGGGGTGAGGTCGAGACCTCGGGCATTCATGACACTGAAGATGCGGTAGGCGCTGTCAAGATTCGGAGTGCTGACAACAACGAGATATGTCCGGGTGCTTGCAAGCGTCGCCAAGGCTCGGCGGCGCTCGTCTTCCCATCCACTCAAGCGGGCTAGGAAGGCTGCAGCGTTGTCGCGAATTGCCCGCTGCGGCTCCGGTTTCGCGGCCGCGTCGCTCAGGCCCACGAGCGCAGCGATGTTTCCTGGCTCTTGGACGTACTTCCGGAAGAATTCCGCGTCTTGCTTTCGCAACGTCAGCCGTGGGCGCGACGGGATGCCGTCCAGTTCGTTGCCAGGGTCCAAGACCCTGGCACCAAGGTTTCGAGCAAACTCCTCTCCCTTCACGAGATCCCTCAGCACTGAGAACAGCAGCGTGAGCGTTGTCAGTCGCTGCTGGCCGTCGATCACGTCGAACGCGGTATCATCCCGCTCAACAAGTACGAGGGAGCCGAGAAAGTACGGCTCTTCATCACCGCGATCCAGTGTCTCTTCAAGGTCGTCCAGCAGCTGAAGGGCTTGGTCCTTACCCCACCGATACGGCCGCTGGTACTCCGGGATCTTGAACTCAAAGTCACTCGAGAAGATCTTTCGCAGCGGGTGTTCGTGGGCAGTCAGCTTCTGCATCAGTCATCCTCCTCTTCGAAGTCGAACGCACTCTGATCGGCCGCAGGCGTTTTGACGCTCCTCGCGACTTCGAGTATCTCGGGCCAACTGGTGACGAGCGTGTTGAAGCTGAGTGCATCTTTGGTCCAGCCATTGGCCTCGGCGATGCGGAACAACAGGTGGGCGAGTTCCTTCACTAGGTCGGCGTCGATGGCGCCATCCGCCCGTGTGAGTGATGCTTGCAGAAAGTCGCCGGCGGGTGCGATGCCGTCGCGCTCCAGCACCTTGATCAAGTGATGCAATGCTTCCCAGTTGCTCGTGTGCATGTCTTTGAGGACGTCGTAATCCCACGACAGGTCGAACGGCTTGATTAGCTGGACGTGGCCGGCACGGCTCGTAAGAATCTCGTCGCGATCCATCGTGTCGACACTTGTGTTGCGAGCACGGGCAAGGCTGTCCGCGTCGCCAAACTTGCCAACGCCGTAGCCGTGCTGGCGGTACCAAGCGATCGCGAAGCGCGACTTCGAATCGAAATCGCCTTCTTGCTCGTTGAGCACCTGGTCGAGGATCTCGTTGATCCGCGCCAGAGCCGACCGAACCGTCATCTTGTCCCCGTTTGGTTCGAGTACGGCGCCAAATCGGCTAAAAACTGCCATGCCTGGGCCAATTGCTGCCTGCGGCAAGTCGACAGGGGCGATCTGCCCATGCTGGAGCCTGCGCAGGGCGCGCGGGAGCTCGGATTCGAGAACAGCAATAAAACCTCTGCGGTCCGTAGTGGCCGCATTACTCGCCCGCGGGCGAAGTGACAACACTATCGCCGATGCCAGGGCATTAGTCCCAACGCTGATCATCCGACCATTGCGTTCGCTGCGCATTGGCCAGGTAGAGGTAATCTCCCAGCCGGACCGGATCATTCCTTCGAGCAAGGTCTCCCAACCAGTCGACGCCTCGCCGGCCGAATCAGACTCGCTTTGCTTAAACGCATACCAAACCGTAATCGGATGGTCGGAAGTCGCCGTGCTCCGAGCATTGGCAAAGACCCGCCGAAATCCCGATTCGAAGAAATCCTCGGCGCCTGCACGCCCTCCGTGACGGTAGGGATTTGCCACTAACTCCTCGGCTTTCGGCACGAGCATCGTGGACAAGAGGTCCGGGTAGTAGCAACGCAGACTTCGCCTCAGCCAAACATAGAAATAGTCCGAGAGGTCGGAGTAGCCGATGTTGTCGTAGTAGGGCGGGTCGGTAGCAATTAGCACGTTCTCAAACGAGCGACTGGCGGCATCGGCTTGTTCCACCCGTCCGCCCCCGGCAGGGAGCCACTCAAGCGCTCGCGCAACCCAACCGACACTCCACGCCAGCTCGGGCGGGCCTGGGTAGAACGGATTTCCCTCGGCATAGTCCCAAACCATCGGGAGTGCCTGACGGCTGAATGTGTCACTCACGCTCTCCTTCGACGGAGCCGAGTTCCACCGACAGATGGTTGAGTTGGTAGAGGACAGTCTGCTTACTGCGAATCCAAGGTACGTCGCGATAGCTGTTGCGTAGGCCGGATCAGCCTTGTCGGCGATTGCTTTCGCGTGAACACTGGCAACCAAGTCACTAAAGGTGGTGAGTGCAGTGAGCTGTCGATCGGTAAAGAGGTCCGAAAAGTCGGTAAGCCCGTACGCGGGTGGCGAGAACCACCTGGGATTGTCGGCAATCTCGCCCGCGATGGATTCCTCGGGTTTTCCAACCCGTGCCGCAGCTTCTTGGTTTCCATCTGGCGCGACATAAACCCGACGTCGATTGCCTTCGATGACGACCGCCATCAGCTGCTGGCCGCCGCGGCACGCCTTGCCTTCAGCCCGAAGGTAGTCCACCGGCGCGTGACCACGGCATGCCAAGCAGACAGCTCCGGTCCTACCTGACACCGTCCCGTCGTCGGTTGCTGTCGGAGCGTTGGCCTTTCCATGACCGATCTCAAACTTGACCCGCAGGCCGGAACTCGTCGACGAATCGCTGACCACGCTCGGTACGACGTATGCCTCCTTTCCCGGCTTCTTTCCCAACCACCACGATCGAACCAGGGGCATCTGGATTCCGCACGCGGGGTTCGGACAGGTCACTGTCCGTGCCCAGATCCATGCGATCACACGGGCTGGGGTGCCGTCAGGATGAGTGGCCATTGGGTATAGCGAACCGATCTTCGCTTCCGCCTCGTCACGCATCCACGCCCCGTAGGCCCTTACATCGGCGGCAATCCCTTCGGTGCCCGTCCACGATCGAAATTCCGACGCCGCGAGGCCTGGATAGATCGGAGCTTGATCCCGGTGCACCGATGGAATCTCGATCAACGCTTTGTTGATGAGTACCGCCACTGGATTCAGATCTGATGCCTCAGCTTTCAGACCGAGTCGCTGGGCTTCCAGAGGTATTGCTCCGCCACCAGCAAAAGGATCGAGGATGGTCGGCGGATCGCCTGCCGTCGATCGCATGATTTCAGTTCTAGCCTGAGCCAGGAGGTCTTGGTCGCGCAGGTTCTCCCAGACGACTAGTGGGCCGTATTTGAAGTTCTTCGGCGGTCAGCCTTCGCCAGGATCTGCTCGGCGGTCTTGGTCCAGACGAAGGGCTTCGCTCGCGGGTTCCAGCCGTTGATGAACTCGCGGATCTTGGTAGTCAGCTCGCGGACGTTGCGGAAGGTCCCGCGGTGGATGGCTTGGCGTTCGATGATGCCGAACCAGACTTCGACCAGGTTCATCCACGACGCCGAGGTCGGGGTGAAATGCACTCGGATACGCGGGTTCTCGGCGAGCCAGGCCCGGACCTCAGCCTTCTTGTGGGCGGCGTAGTTGTCCATCACCAGGTGCAGCTCACCGGCCGGATAGGCGCGGGCCACGTGACGCAGGAAAGCAAGAAACTCCTGGTGGCGGTGCCTGGGTTTACACACCCCGGTGACCTTGCCTGTAGCGATCTCCAGCGCCGCGAACAGGGTCGTGGTGCCGTTGCGGACGTAGTCGTGGGTTTGCCGTTGCGGGATCCCGATCTGCATCGGCAACGTCGGCGCAGTCCGGTCCAGGGCTTGGATCTGGGATTTCTCGTCGACGCAGAGCACGATCGCGTTCTCTGGCGGGTTCATGTAGAGCCCGACGATGTCGGTGACCTTGCCGGCGAGTTCTGGATCGGTGGAGAACTTGAACGTCTCGGCTCGCCACGGTTGGACCCCGTACTCGCTCCACACCTTCGACACGGTCCCGTGCGCGATACCCAGATGGTCGGCCAGAAGACGCGAACTCCAGTGCGTGACACCGTATTTGCGCGGAGGTGGGGTCAACGTGGTGGTGATCAGTTTGTCCCGGTCCAGAGTCCGTGGCCGTCCTGACCGGTGCTCGTCGTGCAACCCGTCGATCCCATGGGTCTGGTAGCGGGACCGCCAGTTGATCACGGTCTGGCGCGAGATATCGAACCGGCGAGCGATCTCGGCATGGGCCACACCATCGGCGGCCAGAGTGATGATCCGGGCTCGTAGGACGAGTCCGGACTTCATCGTCGTCGACCGGATCCAGGCTTGCAGGATCTCTCGGTCACCATCACGCAACACCAGCGGGGCAGCTCGCACCAGCCGATTCAACCAGATCGAGTACTGCCCAACAACTTCGAAATCGACCCACTAGGCGCTCGATCAACCGGTGGAGGCGATCACGCTCCTCGCGTTGGAGTTCCTCCGTTGGGAACTCGTTGGGCCGGGCGCTCGGATCGTCCACGAGCTGCGCAAACAGCACCGCCCGCGCTGCGGCCAGGGGCCGACGGGCCCACCAGAGGTGCATAGTCGAGGGGTGCCCGTGCCGGATCGACTTCTCCCGAGCGGACTCTCGGTTGATCGCCTCTAGCGGCAGAGCCACCTCAATCAGCTTGCGCTTGTGCACTAGTTCCTCGCCCCTTCGTGCCCGAGTTGCCGGGCGAACTTCGCCAAAGACTCGGCGTGTGATGTGTGCATGAATTTACCGATGGCTCATCCGCATTCGGTGGGCCTCAGTGGTTCGTAGAACCCGAGAGCATTAGAACGGGCGCTTTCCCTTGGCCCACTGCTTCACCCAGTCTCCCCGGATGCCGGTGGCCTCGAAGTCGCCGAGATCTGTTTGCGCGAAAGGATCGTCGAGGTAGCGCACCTCGTCGAACCGAGCGCCGCGCGGATCGACCTTGACCAGCGCGAGTCGGTAGCGGGGGACGGCGTTCTTGCCGGTCATGACTTCGTTGTGGGTGACGAAGAAGTCCTTGGCACCTTCGATGCGGGCCTTGACCTCGATCCGGTAGGTATCGCCGTTGGCGTCGGTCGAGAGGATATCGAAGCCTTTGTTGTTGAATGCCTGCTCGACGGGCTTACGGCCAAGCTCGCGCTCACGAGTCATGACGAGATCGACTCCGCGACGCTCGACCTTCTTGGTCTCCTTGGCGTGAATCGGAGCAGCCGCCGGGATCTCGCCTTCGACCATCTCGATCGGAAGCACCAGCGCCGCGGTCACGATACGCGGCGGCTTGGTCGACATCAGCTGCTGCTGGTCAAGCAGCGCGAGGCGCTTGCGGAGCCGGGAGTCCAGTTCGACGGCCTTGCGGTTGAGGCTGTCGGAAGACTCCTTCGGCTTGTCGCCCTTGCGCTCCTTCTCCGAGGCCACTGCGGCGTCCAGCAGTAGTCGCTCGCTCTCGGCGCTCAGCCGCTTCGTGACAAGGTCGCGTGCCTTGGTGAGTTCCTCGAGTCGACGCGGTTGCACCTCGGCGAGGTATTCCGGGAGCTGGTTGGCAATGATCCAACTCATCGCCTTGTCCTCTGCGTCCCCGAGCCAACTCATACGACGCGCGGCGTCGGTCGCTGGACCAGCCGGTGCGGCAACGCAATCCAGGTAAGGCGCCGGGCCGGCCGGGCTGACGGTGCCGAAGCTGTCGACGTAGGCGTAGCCGAAGCGTCGGGAGACGGACTCGCCGGTCGCGTCGGAGACCTCTTCGATGACACCGACGAGAAGCCGCGGCTCCTCCAGGGTGGAGGAGACGAGGACCGTGCCCTGGTTGAGGGCGCCGCCGAAGGTGCGGATGGCCTCGCCCATGACCGCGTCGTGCAAGGGGTGTCCCGGCGCGAGGAGGTCGGCGCGGGTGTGATCGCCGGGCTGGACGTAGCTGAGGTCGAAGGTGACCCTGTCGTATTTGGTGGCGATGGGTCCGGTGCCGGCGGAGCGGATGTGTTGCGGCACATTGGCGATCTCGTAGCGGCCCTGTTCCCGCTTGACGATGCGTCCACCGAGTTTGGCGAAGGCCGCCTTGAAGGCGAGCTCGATGTAGTGCGGCTGCAGCCTGCGTGCACGTGCTTCGTCCATCGCGGCCCGGAGGGCGTGGAGGTCGGCCTCTGCGAGGTGCTCGGAGGCGAGGGCACGTTCGTCGAGCAGCTCCTTGAGTCCGTCGCCGACGGAAGCGTCGATGACCTCGTGCATCTTCGCCTTCACATCAGCGCGCTCGCCGTACTGGATGGCTTCCAGCAGCAGATTGCGCAGCGGGATGTCGGAAAAGGCTTCGCCGAGAACATCGAAGACCTTGCCGCCGTAGGTCTCTCGCATCTGGTCGAGCTTCTCCAGGAGACGAGTGAAGACCTCGCCCTCGCGGGTGTTCGCGGCGACCAGGTTCCAGAGGCGACAGACCTCCTCCTGGCCGATGCGGTGGACGCGGCCGAAGCGCTGCTCGATGCGGTTGGGGTTCCACGGGAGGTCGTAGTTGACCATCAGATGCGCTGCCTGGAGGTTCAGGCCTTCACCGGCGGCGTCGGTGGCCAAGAGGATCTGGCAGTCGCGGTTCTTGGTGAACTCCTCGGTGATCTGGCGTCGCTCGGCTCGACGTACACCGCCGTGGATAGCCCGCACTGCGTCGGGACGACCGATCAGCGAGCCGATCTTGCCCTGCAGATAGTCGAGCGTGTCGCGGTGCTCGGTGAAGATGATGAACTTGCGCGGCCAACCGTTGGCGTCGGTGACCAGCGCGTTGTCCTGGAGGATGTTGGACAGTTCGGTCCACTTGCGGTCGGTCCCGGCTTCGCGGACGCGACGCGCGGTGTTGATCAATTCGGCGAGCTCGATCAGCTCGGCGTTGAGTTCCTCGACCGTCTGAGCCGCAGTGGCAGCGTCGAGAAGTTCCTCCTCGGCTGCTTCGATCTCTTCGGCGTTGAACTCACCGTCGTCGATCTCGCTCAGATTGATATCCGGCTCGGTGTCGCGATAGGTGCCGTTCTGGATTTCCTGCTTCTTGCGCTCCAGTCGTTCGGAGCGTCGCACGAGGCTCTTGTAGATCGCCTCCGGGCTGGAGGCCAGGCGGCGCTGGAGGACGGTCAGGGCGAAACCGACAGTGTTCTTGCGCTTGCCGCCGACCCGGTCTGCACGGTTCATCCCCTCCCGCACGTAGTGGGTGACGTCTTCGTAGAGGTCGTACTCGAGCGCGGTGAGTTCGTAGGGAACGGTCTCGGCAATGCGCTCGGGGAACAGCTTCTTGCCCTCGAAGGTCAGGAGGTCTTCCTTGACCATGCGGCGCATGATGCCGCTGACGTCCGCGCTCTTCTTCTGTTTGCCCGCGAAGCGGTCGCGGTCGAGCAGGGTGAGGAACAGCTGGAAGTCCTCCTCCTTGCCCGAGTGTGGGGTCGCGGTCATCAGCAGCAGGTGGCGAGTGATCTTGCCGAGCATCTCGCCGAGAAGGAACCGCTTGGTCTTACGCAGCTCGCCGCCGAAGTAGTGCGCGCCCATCCGGTGCGCTTCGTCGACGACGATCAGGTCCCACTCGGTTTCCCGGAGTTGGGCCTGGAGCTGCTCGTTGCGCGATAGCTGGTCCATCCGCGCGATGAGCAGCGGGTTGGTCTCGAAGACGTTGAAGTTGGCCTGGGCGTCGATCAGCTGGTTGGTGAGCAAGTCGAACCGGAGGCCGAACTTGAAGAAAAGCTCGTCCTGCCACTGCTCCACGAGTCCGCCAGGCGCGATGATCAGACACTGCTTCACGTCATCGCGCAGCAGCAGTTCCTTGATGTACAGGCCGGCCATGATCGTCTTGCCGGCACCGGGGTCGTCGGCCAGCAGGAACCGCAGCGGCGTGCGCGGCAACAACTCGCCGTACACGGCGCGGATCTGATGAGGCAGCGGCTGAACATCGCTGGTCGCTACCGCGAGCATTGGGTCGAACAGCCCTGCGAGGGAGATCCGCTGCGCCTCGGCGACGAGCTTGAAGTCGCCTGTGGCGGCATCGAAGGCACGGCTGCCGCTCTGGGCAACCGCGAGCTTGTCCTGATCCTTTCGAAAGACGACCTGCTGGCCGAGCCCGCCAGCGGCGTTCTTGTAGGTCAGCTCGAGCGCATGGGTGCCGTGCCACTGCGCGGCGATCACCGTGATGACCTCAGCGGGGATGAGCCCGTCGATACGCAGACCGGGCTTCAGCTCTTCAAGCTGCACGAACGAACCTCCTGGTTTGACAGCCCTCGAACGCTACCGGAGACCGCCGACAAGTTCCGCGGATCCCGCGTAGGTATGTGTCGGGCCTGGTTAATAATCTTGGCAGCGTCGGGTCGAGTTGGTAGGGGTCATGGAGCGAGAAGAACGTCAACGCGTGAAAGGTGTCACTGAGGACGTCAACGGGTGGTCGAAGCGCGCGGTGAAGCTAGCCGAGGTACGCCAGCACATCACCAACGATCAAGCGAAAGCCACCGACATCTTTACCGCTGCGCTGCGGCCCTGCGCCAGCGGGCACGAGATCCTGTGGAGGACACTGAGTCTGAACCCCGGCGATGGAGACCTGGTGACCGCGATAGCTCGCGGCAATCTCATGCCAGCCTACTCCCCGGACTTGACGTTCGCGATCGATGAACTGACCGGTGATCGAGTCGCCCAAGCGCTGCACGATGCAAAGTCGGTGGTCGGTGCTCGACGAATATTCTCGGGCAGAGACAAGAAGGACGCGGGCGCCAAGGCAGGCGAATGGTTGGCTGGGTTTCACAGCCGTCTCAGCAGCTCAGGCCTCATCAGCGAACTGGAACGCCTCGAGTCTTGGGACGAGAAGTCGGTATCCCCGCTGGGGACGTCGTCCATCCTGACCGAGAGCGTCGGGCTGGTGCCTGCTTTGGGACGCGGCGCCGAGCTTCTCGAACGACATGAGATCGCTTCGGCAGCCAAGTCAATCACCGCGATCGACCGAGCCCTCGAACGCGAAGGCGAATTCCGCTCGGTGGTCACCTCCGCAGGCAATGCTGTACGCCAGGCCGAGGCTCGAAAGCTGGTCACGGAGATGCCCGTTGAACGACTCAAGGACGCCACCAACGGCCGGCTCAATATCAAGGCTCTTACCGATGCAGGCATCACGAACGTGCAGCAGGTACTTGACCAAAGCGGACGGATCTTCGCCCTCCCGCGCGTTGGAGAGACCATCGGAAACCGCATGGCCGGCGCCGCACAAACGATCTGGCAAACAACAGTCGATGAGATGCCGGTCCGGATCGACATCAAGAATCGCACCAGCACAACAACTCGATTGCTCAAGGCCATGCGTGCCTGGGACGCGGCCCGCTCGATCAAGAGTGCGACTTCAGATCTGGAAGCTGCCGATTCCCTGCGGCCTGTCGTCTCATCCTTGGGTGCAACGGTCTCGCACATCGTTGTCGTACCCGAAAGGCGCTCTCTAACAGACCTACGTACTGCAATCGCGGCGGTCAATCAACGGGCGTCGCTGCTTACCGGAGGCGGCTCGTCAGCCGACGGCGACCCGTGGGACGACTTCATCGCGCGCCCCGCCGACTACTACGCGATGCTCTCCGAGTTGGGCTTCCTGCCTGACGACGACGAAAAGAGTCAAGGCGACCTTGCCGTTGAGATCGTGGAAGCAATCCGGGATCTCAAGTTGGAAACGTCCCACCTCAAGGCCTCGCTCCGCGGATACCAGTCATTCGGTGCGCGTTTTGCGATCGTGCAGCGCAAAGTGATCATCGGTGACGAGATGGGCCTCGGAAAGACCGTCGAGTCGCTCGCCGTACTGACCCATCTCCGCGCCAAGGGCGCCCATCACTTCCTCGTCGTGTGCCCTGCTGCGGTCGTGACCAACTGGGTCCGCGAGGTCGGCGCGAAGTCCGATCTGCGGGCACACCGGTTGCACGGCCCCGGCCGTGCCGCCTCCCTGACGTCGTGGATCCGCACCGGCGGTGTCGCCGTGACGACCTACGACATCCTCGGCTGGTTGGAGGGGCAGATCCCGGACAACGCCAAGCCGGCCTGTCTCGTGTTCGACGAGGCGCACTACATCAAGAACCCAGGCGCGCAGCGTACGCGTCGATCGCTCGCCCTCATACGAGACTGCGAGCGAGCAGTCCTGCTCACCGGAACACCCCTCGAGAACAGGATCGACGAGTTCCGCAACCTAGTCGGCTACCTACGCCCCGATCTCACCGTGAGCGCCACCGAGATCGCCCCGCGTCAATTCCGCAAGCAGGTCGCACCGGCGTATCTCCGTCGAAATCAGGAAGACGTCCTCACCGAGCTTCCGGAGCTCGTCGAGGTCGACGAGTGGATTCCGTTGTCGGCGGCCGACGATCAGCACTACCGAGCCGCGGTCGCTGAGGGGAATTTCATGGCCATGCGCCAAGCAGCGCTCCGCGCGGGCACTGGTTCCCAAAAGATGCAGCGGCTCATCGACATTGTCGAGGAGGCCGAGGACAACGAGCGCCGGGTCCTCGTGTTCTCCCACTTCCGAGACGTGCTCGATGACATCGCCGCAGCATTGCCGGGCAGAGTCTTCGGCCCATTGACCGGCTCGGTCCCGGCCGCCACGCGCCAGCAGATGGTCGACAAATTCTCGCGAGCAGGACACGGCGCTGTCTTGGTCGCGCAGATCGTTGCCGGAGGCGTCGGCCTGAACATCCAGGCGGCCTCCGTCGTCGTGATCTGCGAGCCGCAACTCAAGCCAACAACCGAATGGCAGGCGATCGCCCGCGCCCGACGCATGGGCCAGCTGGAATCTGTGCAAGTCCACCGGCTCCTCTCCGAGGTAGGCGTCGATCTGCGAATAACCGACATCCTCGCGCGGAAGAGCCAACTGTTCGCCGAGTTCGCACGCGTCTCCGAGACCGCGGACAGCGCTCCCGAAGCCTTCGACATCTCCGACGGAGAGGTCGCGCGAGAGATCGTCGCGGCTGAGCGCGAGAGGCTGATGAGCAGTACCGCTCTCGGCGATTGAGTTGCCGACTACGCGATTGCACTGCCCGCTTCCGGCAGTCACCGAGCACGGACGCGCTGTCAAGGCAATGGCACCTCAGCACCAAGAGGCGATCTGGGCATTGCATCAAACGTCAGCCGCCGACGCGCAGTGCTGCTGGAGTTCTACCCCAGGCGCTGCAGGTCTTTGCCAACCTTCGACACCTCGCCGCGACAGCGGTCCTGGCCGTTGCCCCGACTACTGCCGCCGCGGCGAAACTCACCCGTGCCCGGATCGTGTCGCTGCTCAAACGGTGCGGACGCGGCAATCACCCAGCTCTGGTCGAGCAGATCCTCACCGATCTGAAGACACCAGCACTTCGCCAGCCGCCGCGGGTCGAGCAAGCTCTAGGCCGGACCGTCAGCGACCTGCTGAAGACTCTGCTCACCACGAGCAGGCGGTCGATCAGCTCGAATCCGCGATGGCAACCGATCTCGATACCCATTGCAGGGCAAAGCTTTAGGGGTCGTGATGCCCCCGTATAGCGCTCGACTCCATCCGATCCTGCCCGGCGGTCGGCCGACATATGGATCGAACGATCCAGCACTGGCGGCTGAACGATTCGACACCATCACGAGACCGACCGCAGCCCTTCAGCGCCCGTGAACATCGATGCCTGCACAACCAAAAGCCGGCGACCCGCCATGCGGTATGAACTTACTCGGGCCTGAGGGCCGTACTCCCGGCTCTTACCAGCGGTGTGTCCGCGAAAATCTGATCGCGACCTTGAAAATCGAACGGACGCTGCCCCGGATCGAACCAGGGAGTACTTTGAATCGGCTGGTTACCGTTGAGGAACAGATAGTACCCATGCCTCGGGCCGTCGTATTCCGAACCTGTTCTCCTCGGCAGGCTCTTCCAGCAGACGCCGGCGGTACCGGCGCGGCGATCGAGTTCGGCGGCGGTGATGTCCTGTGGAACATCGACGACGCGATCCCAATCATCGCGCCAGCCGACCGACCTCGTCAGCTCCCGAAATGTCGTGGAAGTCCCTGCTGCGGCGGCGTCTATCGCACGGTCACTGAACTTGAACATGGACCCGAGCGGCCCTTCGGTATCGCCGAGGTGGAACTCTGACACGCAGGTGGCAGCATCGCTCTGTTTGTCAGGTGCCGCGATGGAAACACATCCAGTGTTCGCAAGCACGGTAGCGCTGATCACTGCAACAAGTACCGGAATTCTTCGGCTCACCGAATCACTTCTTTCCAGGCAATGGTATTCCGACGCCCGGCGCGAGCCCGGTATTACCTTCCGCGATATTACTGAACGCCAGCTTCGGCGCATGTTCTGTGCCATTGGCATCTTTGGTCTCCAACACCAGCAGAGTGCCGTTTTCTATCTCCGTCTTGATGATCTGCTGCAATTCGGCCGGGCTCGCACCGGGGTTCGCGAGTGCGATTTGACGACCACGCTCGTTGTTGTACAGATCCATTGCTTCACGTTGCGGCACATTGCCACCGCTCTTCTCGTGCGCGGTGGCGAATTCCGTTGTCCACTCTTCGCCGAATCGCTGGGTCATCAATGCATTCCAGTACGCATGCCTGAAGGCATCGCCTTGACCGTCCGCGGTCGAGGCGGGGAAGGTGGACTTCGCGGTGTCGGTCGCGTCGGACGCGAACCCGAAATGGTCCCCGACGCCCCCGATTCCATAGCGGAGGAGCAGAGTCTTCATGGCAGACATCTCCTCGGATGTCATCATCGACGGATTGACGTCCGGATACTTCAGCCGAAGAACTTCCAGCTCCCATCCGGTCGGCCAGAGCTCCGAACTCTTCGACGCGGCATCGGTCTGATAGTTCTCGAGGATAGAGTCCAAGATCGGATTACTTGTTCCAACCGACTTAGCTACCCCCAACTTCACCGAATCCGGAAGCAATTCGAGAAATCTGACAAGCTGCTCGGCGCCTTCTTGATCGTCACGTTGAATAGAATCCAACGCGTCCTTTATCGTCGAAGTGAGTCGAGCGGTCTCGATCTCTTTCACCATGACGGCCGCCGCCCCGAAGGGCGCGTACTCGCTCGAAGTTTCGGCGTTCGACTTATGTGATCGAACCGCACCGTCGTCCCGGACGAAGAGATCCCACCGCGATTCCGCGGCGTCGGCGACGCCCGCCTTGATTGTGGCGATGTTCGTAGCGATGCTCGCTGCCAGCGACGCGGTCTTCGTTGCCATCTGGGCCAATAGATCCGCCGTCGCGGTGATTTCATTGCGATCGGATTGTCCGCGCACCCGAGCCGCGTCACCGGCGGAACCTTTGAAGTAGTCGATCGACCGTGAGACTTTACCTTCGGCAGAGTTGGCTTCTGCTTCCAGGATCTCCGCGCAGGCCGTCATCTGGATGGCAGCTTGGGCCATATGCGCCATATTCCACTCGACGACGATCGGAACGGTCAGTAGATCGACCCCGCTCATCGCGGCTCCAACTGGTTCATCTGCGCGCCGAGCGCCCGGTCCAATTCCTCTTGTACCGCAGCAACATAGTCGGTGTCTGTACAGAAGTTACGCACATTCGTTGTATGGTATTTTACGACCGTGTCGAGCGCTTGGAGTGATTCCTGTAGCTTGGTCGCTAAATTGGAACCCTCCATTGCACGCCGAGCGTTCACGTGCTGCTCGCGAGCGATGGGCATAACAGCATCGATGACATCGGCGTTATGCCGTACATCATTCGCCATTGCACGCATTCTAGCCGGATCGATCTCGAACGACATCTGTCACCCGCGCCGAAGATGCGATGGGGTATAACCGAATTCACCGCCGACGCTCTGAGGTATTTCCTCCCGCGCCGAACTCCAGCCCACTCCAGGCTTGACCGGCGCAGGAAGCGACTCGAAGAGGTCGACAACTTTCGACTCGACATCGTTCATCGCAGCCCGATGCCGGTCGGTGATGAGATTCGCCAATCCATCCGGTCCATTGTCCATCGCGTAGTCTGCGAGGTACAGATAGGTGATCCGCCCGCTGGGGTCGGTCTCGATGATGACGCTGCCGTCCACGGCCCGGGACGACCCGCGCAACTCGGCCAACTGTGTGTTGATGCGATCGATCTCATCCTGCGAGGCTCCGACGCCCATCCCAAGGTCCCCCATGTATCGGATCCGGTTATTCTTTCAGCCGACATCGTAGACCAGCAGTGAGAGTGCTGCTTTCGACCGGTTCCGATGTCGATCGAATTCGGCGCCGTGCGCGGCGGACTCGCGAGTCTACGTGCACAGCCGACCTGGCTGCGCCACAGAACAACCGAACCGGAGACTGCTGTTGATCTAGCGGCACGCCGGATTCAGCCGGGCCGACACTACATGTCGGTCGGCAGGATTCGAGCCGAGGTATCCGCGACAACGATCATCGACGGGCTGCCCGCTGCTTGATATGGGCATAGATTTCGTCGTCCATCTCGGATGCGTCGCGCGACCGCCCGCTACGAAACACCGGCAACGAAGTATCGCGTTTCGAGTGACTCGATGAGTCGAGGAGCAACGCGATCCCCCGACGAACCAGCTCGGCCTTGCTCACGCCGCTCGCAGCAGCTTCGGCTTCCAGTCGAGCCTCCAAGTCCTCCGGGAGATAGACCGTAGTCTTGTTCACGGGGTATATGGTAAGACCCACCACAGTTTCGATGGCGTCGTCTGCTGTAGTTGACCTCCGACAATGCCCCGCTGTCCATCAATCTCTCGTGATCGCTCAGGCCAATTCCTCGATCTTTGCCGCCAACTCCGCCCCCGTGAGCGGTTCGCGCGCGATGACAGCGATCGTGTCATCCCCCGCGATCGTGCCGACGATGAACGGCAACGCCGCACGATCCAGCGCACTCGCGAGATAATGAGCAGCACCCGGCGGCGTGCGCAGGACCGCGATATTCCCACTGGAATCCGTGGACACCATCAGATCCCCGAGCAGTTTGGACAGCCGATCGGTGCCACCGGTGACCCCTCGAACGGGGCTACCGTCCTCGGGAACCAGATACACCCCAGCACCCCCGTCGGCCGCACGCAATTTGACCGCGCCGAGTTCGTCCAGGTCACGCGACAACGTCGCCTGGGTGGTCTCGATCCCTTCGGCGGCGAGCAGCGCGGCAAGCTCGGTCTGACTGCGGACCGCGTGGGCCGATAGCAGTTCGACGATGCGGGATTGGCGGCCAGCGCGGGTGCGGGCGATCGCAGCGCCCTTTACAGCGGCACCCCTCGGTATCCCCGGGCTCCTCGATACGACGGCATCCCGTACCGCCGACGCGGCTTCAGCGGCTTCTTTCGCTGTGCTGCTTCCGCCGTTGTCCGGTCGCCCGGTCATGATTCGACTATCTCCCTGCGTCGGAGGACGAGGGCATTCCGTCTCGCGGCGAAAGGTTCCTTGTTCATCGAGAACTCCCTTCACGCCCGGTGGCGCGGGCGGCGCGCTCCGTCCGCCAGCCGCATCCCTCGGTCCGAAGGCGGTTCCCGTTCGATCTGTGGCACAGCGGATCACGCCGCGCCGTCGGGTCGCTCACAACGCGCCTCCGCGATGCTTGTCCAGGAGCCACACCAGCAGTGCCTTCTGCGCGTGCAGCCGGTTCTCGGCTTCGTCCCAGACCGCGCTGTGCGGTCCGTCGAGCACGTCGTCGGTGATCTCCTCACCGCGGTGGGCCGGAAGGCAGTGCAGCACTACGGCATCGGGCGCGGCCTTGGCCAGCAGGTCGGCGTTCAGCTGGAACGGGCGGAACGGGCCGACGCGGTCGAGGCCGTCGTTCTCCTGGCCCATGGAGGTCCAGGTGTCGGTGACGAGGGCGTCGGCTCCGGAGGCGGCGGCGATGGGGTCGCCGGTCAGGGTGATGGTCGCGCCGGTTTCGGCGGCCCGTTTGCGTGCCGCGTCCAGGATCCACGGCAGCGGTTCGAAATTCGAGGGCGCGGCGATGGTCACGTTCAGGCCCGCGGTGACGCCGCCGAGCAGTAGCGAATGCGCCATGTTGTTGGCGCCGTCGCCGAAGTAGGTGAGGTTGCGTCCGGTGAGATCGCCGATGCGTTCCTTCAGGGTCAGCAGATCGGCGAGCACCTGGCACGGGTGGAATTCGTTGGACAGCGCGTTGACCATCGGAACCGTTGCGGCCTGTGCCATTTCGTCGAGGCGGACCTGTTCGAAGGTGCGCCACACGATGGCGTCGACGTAGCGCGAGAGTACCCGTCCGGTGTCGCCGAGGGTTTCCTCCCTGCCCAGTTGGGTGTCGCGGCCGTCGACGACGACCGCGTGCCCGCCGAGTTGGGCGATCCCCATCTCGAAGGAGAAGCGGGTGCGGGTCGAGTTCTTCTCGAAGATCACTCCCACGCCGCGCGGGCCGTCCAGCGGACGGCGCGAGAACGGCGACGCCTTGAGTTCGGCTGCCAGGGTGAGGATTTCGGCTTGTTCGGCCGGGGACATATCATCGTCGCGCAGGAAATGCCGTAGCCGCGCGGTGGCCTCGCTCATGCCGGTTTTCCCTTCGCGTCGTCGGCCGCGCCGTCCAGGATTTCCGGGAGGTCGGCGACGAAATTATCGGATTGGGTCTCGGTGAGCACCAGCGGCGGGGCCAGCCGGATGATGTTCGGCTTCGGCGCGTTCACCAGATAGCCCGCTTCTCGCGCCCGGTTCTCGACCTCGGCCGAAATATCCTGGGTGAGGACGATTCCCAGCAGCAGACCGGCCCCACGCACATGGTCGACGAGGGGGTGTTCGAGCAGTTCGATACCGTCGCTGAGCCGTTTGCCCACCGATTCGACGTGCGAGAGCAGATCCTGCTCGTCGATGGTGCGCAAGACCGCCAGCGCGGCAGCGGCGCAGACCGCGTTACCGCCGAAGGTGGTGCCGTGCAGGCCGGGGGTGAGCAGATCCGCCGCGGGGCCGGTGGCGAGGACCGCGCCGATCGGCAGACCTCCGCCGAGCCCCTTCGCCAGGGTGATCACGTCGGGCACGATGCCGCAGGACTGGTGCGCGTAGAACTTGCCGGTGCGACCGATACCGGTCTGCACCTCGTCGAGTATCAGCAGCGTGCCGTGGCGTGCGGTGACCTCCCTGGCCTTGACCAGGTAGTCCAGCGGCGGTACCACGACGCCGCTCTCCCCCATCATCGGTTCGAGGAAGACGGCGGCGGTGTCGTCGTCGACGACGGCTTCGAGCGCGGCGGCGTCACCGTAGGGGACGTGCACGACGCCGGGCGGCATCGGCGCGAACGGTTCGCGTTTGGATGCCTGCCCGGTCAGCGCGAGCGCGCCCATGGTCCGGCCGTGGAAGGCCTCCTCGGCGGCGACGATCTTGCTGCGGCCGGTCAGGCGCGCCATCTTGAAGGCGGCTTCGTTGGCCTCGGTGCCGGAGTTGCAGAAGAACGCGCGGCCGTGTCCGTCACCGAATTCACCGTCGCCGAAATGCGCGAGCAGCCGTTCGGCCAGTTCGATGACCGGTTCGTTGGCGTAGAGGTTGGAGGTGTGGCCGAGGGTGCCCAACTGGTTGGTGACAGCCTCGAGGATGGCGGGATGGCCGTGGCCGAGACTGTTGACCGCGATGCCGCCGAGGAAATCGACGTAGCGATTGCCGTCGGCGTCGTAGACGACGGCTCCGGCCCCGCGTACCAGCGCGATCTTCGGGGTGCCGTAGTTCTTCATCAGCGCGGCCGACCACCGCTGCTGTAGGTCTGCTGTACTCATTCGTCGACTCCGTAATCGCTGCGGCCCCGGACCTCGCGGCGCGTATCAGGTTCGTTCATGACAGGGGTTTTCGTCGGCGGTACTTTCACGATCGGGCCCGGCTCGCGGTGGGCGTCACCATAGTGCCGATTCCCTCGCCGGTGAACAGTTCCAGTAGTACCGAATGCGGGACGCGGCCGTCGATGACGTGCGCCGTCGGCACCCCGCCCTGCACGGCGCGCAGGCACGCCTCCATTTTCGGCACCATGCCCGCGTCCAGGCGCGGCAGCAGCGTCGCGAGATCCGTCGCGTCGATACTCGAGGTGAGCGAGGAACGGTCCGGCCAGTCGGTGTAGAGGCCCTCGACGTCGGTGAGGATCACCAATTTCTCCGCGCCGATCCCCTCGGCGAGTGCCGCGGCGGCGGTGTCGGCGTTGATGTTGTGCACGACGCCGTCGATATCGGGGGCGATGGTGGAGACGACCGGAATCCGTCCCGCGCCGATCAGATCGAGGACGGCGTCCGGGTTCACCCGGGTGACATCGCCGACCAGACCGATATCGGTCGGTTCGCCGTCCACGTCGACGGTGCGGCGGGTCGCGGTGAACAGTCGCGCGTCCTCGCCGGAGATGCCGACCGCGTATGGTCCGTGCGCGTTGATCAGCCCGACGAGTTCGCGGCCGACCTGACCGAACAGCACCATCCGCACCACATCCATGACCTCGGGTGTGGTTACCCGGAATCCGCCGCGGAATTCCCCTTGCAGCCCGAGTTTCTTCAGCATCGCGCTGATCTGCGGGCCGCCGCCGTGCACGACGACCGGATGCACGCCGACGGTGCGCAGGAAGGCCATGTCGGCGGCGAACGCGCGTTTGAGTTCGTCGTCGATCATGGCGTTGCCGCCGTATTTCACGACGACGATCTTGTCGCGGAATTTCTGCAACCACGGCAGTGCTCCCGCCAGCACGTGTGCCTTGTCCAGCGCCGAGAGATCGTGCAGCAGTGAGCTGTTCATGAGCTGTAGGCCGAATTCTCTTCGACGTAACCGTGCGAGAGATCGGTGGTGCGGATCGTCGCCGCCCCGTCACCGACATTCAGCGCGATCCGCACCTCGATATCCATGCCGGACAGATCGACCTCGCGCGCGCCCGGCGCGCCGACACCGTCGACGCAGACCGGATTTCCGTTGAACGACACCGAGATCCGGTTCGGATCGAGGGTGATGGGCGCGATGCCGACGGCGGCGAGTACCCGGCCCCAGTTCGGGTCGGAACCGAAAAGCGCGGTCTTGACCAGGGAGTCACGGGCGACGGCGCGCGCGGCGATCAGCGCCTCGTCCTCGGTGAGCGCACCCGTCACGGTGACGAGTACGCGCTTGGTGATCCCTTCCGCGTCGGCCATCAGCTGCGTGGCCAGATCGTCGCAGACCGCGAGTACCGCGGCGTCGAGTTCGGCCTGCGACGGCGTCACCGCGCTCGCGCCGTTGGCGAGTAGCAGCACGGTGTCGTTGGTGGAACAGGAACCGTCCACGTCGAGCCGGTCGAAGGTGAGCCGGGTGGCGTTGCGCAGCGCCTGATCCAGTTGTTCGGGGGTGGCGCGGGCATCGGTGGTCAGTACCACCAGCATGGTCGCCAGCGACGGGGCGAGCATGCCCGCGCCCTTGGCCATGCCGCCCACATTCCATTTGTCGTTGTGGTGGAACGCCGCTTCCTTGGGCACGGTGTCGGTGGTCATGATGGCGTAGGCGGCGTCCAGGCCACCGGACAGTCCGCCGCCCATCTCGTGCACGATCTCGGTGACGGCGGGGATCAGTTTGTCCATCGGGAGCCGGTCACCGATCAAACCCGTCGAACAGACCGCGATCTCGCCCGCGCCGGTCTCGGTGCCCCAGTTGCTCAGCGCCGTCGCCAATTCCTCGGCGGTGCGGTGGGTGTCCTGGAATCCGCCCGGTCCGGTGCACGCGTTCGCGCCGCCGGAGTTGAGGATGACCGCGCGCAACCGGCCCGAGGACAGCACCTGCTGCGACCACAGCACCGGGGCGGCCTTGACCTGGTTGCGGGTGAAGACGCCCGCCGCCGCGTAATCCGGGCCCTCGCTGAACACCAGTGCCAGGTCCGGGTTTCCGCTGGCCTTGATGCCCGCGGCGATACCCGCGGCGCGGAAGCCGAGCGGGCCGGTGACGCCCTGGGTCCGAACCAGTTTCCCGCTCTCGACTGTTGTCACGGTGCCACTCCTACGGTGGAAAGTCCTTCGGTCTCGTCGAATCCGACGGCCAGGTTCATGGATTGGACCGCGGCGCCCGCGGTGCCCTTGGTCAGGTTGTCGATCGCGCCGATCACCACGAGCAGTCCGGCGTCGGCGTCGACGGCCACCTGGAGGGTGACCGCGTTGGAGCCGAGGACCGAACCGGTCTGGGGCAGCACCCCTTCGGGCAGCAGATGCACGAAAGGTTCGTCGGCGTAGGCCTTCTCGTATACGGCCCGGGCCTGGTCGGCGTCGACGCGCACCGGCGCGGTGCAGGTCGCGAGGATGCCGCGCGGCATGGGCGCGAGCACCGGGGTGAACGACACTTTGATGTCCGTTCCGGCGACCGCGCCGAGATTCTGCGCGATCTCGGGGGTGTGCCGGTGCGCACCCGCGATGCCGTAGGCGCGCACGGAACCCATCACCTCGGAACCGAGCAGGCCGACGTCGAGTTTGCGGCCCGCGCCGGAGGTGCCACTGACGGCCACCACGTTCACCGTCGGTTCGACGATGCCCGCCGCGACGGCGGGGGCCAGGGCGAGGCTGGCGACGGTCGGATAGCAGCCGGGCACCGCGATCCGGCGCGCGCCACGCAGGGCGTCGCGGCCGCCGGGCAGTTCCGGCAGGCCGTAGGGCCAGCTGCCCGCGTGTTCGGTGCCGTAGTACTTGGTCCACGCCGCCGCGTCGCGGAGCCGGAAATCCGCGCCGCAGTCGATGATCACGGTCGATTCGGGCAGGGCGTTCGCCAGCGCGGCGGACTGACCGTGCGGGAGTCCGAGGAAGACCACATCGTGCCCGGCCAGTTCCTCGGCGGTACTCGGCGCGAGGACGCGGTCGGCGAGCGGCAGCAGGTGCGGCTGATGCTCGCCCAGCCTGCTGCCCGCGTTCGAGCCTGCGGTGACGGCGCCGATCTCCAGGCGACCGGCGCGGTATCGGGGATGACCGAGCAGCAGGCGCAGCACTTCGCCGCCCGCGTATCCGCTGGCACCGGCAACGGCGACCCGCACGACGGGTTCGTCCGACGTATCAACCATGAAATGATTATGCACGATCATGCAAGCTCATTCATAAACGGGGGGCGAACTCCGCCGCCGATTCGTCGGCGCGACCGGCGATCAGCCGCGCGATCAGGGGAAACAGCAGTACCGTCGTCGCGCCCGCCGCTACCAGTGTCGAGGCGATCTCCTCCGACATCAACCCCGCTCCGGTCGCGACCCGGGCGACGGCCACGATGATCGCGATCGACCGCGACCCACGTGCTGACCGCCGCGTCCCGGTCAACAACCGCGACCGGACCGAAGTCGCGATAGCCATCCAGTAGCCATAATCCGGTCGGCGCGACCGAAGTGTCCGGCGCGACCCGGATGAGCGAGACGATCGCCGACGACGAAACTCCCGTATCTGCGACTGCCAACAGGCGCATCCGATAATCCTGGCACACGAACGAGCGGCGAACCGAGGATCGACGACCAGATTGCCTCGCCGTAGCCGGATATTCCCCTGACCGCCGCACCCGATCGGGGATACCGTCGAAGGATGACCAAAGCGAAGGCCTTCCACGAGCTGCACCATCGGGAAACGCCGCTGGTCCTGCCCAACGCCTGGGATTTCGGTTCGGCGGCGATGCTGGTGGCCGAGGGATTCCCCGCCGTCGGGACCACGAGTCTCGGCGTCGCGGCGGGAGCCGGGCTGGCCGACGGCGCGGGCGTCACCCGGGACGAGACCCTCGCCCTCGCCGCGCGGCTGGCCCTGCTGTCGGTGCCGGTGACCGTCGATATCGAAGGCGGTTTCAGCGAGGATCCGGGAACGGTCGCCGATTACGTCGCCCGGTTGTCCGAACTGGGGATCGCCGGGGTGAATCTGGAAGACGGCCGCGGCGAAGCCGGTCTCGCCGTCCCCGGACAGCAGGCCGAGTTGATCGCGGCGGTCAAGGACCGTTCGCCGGAGATCTTCGTCAACGCGCGGGTCGACACCCACTGGCTCCAGCTCGACGAGGACGCCACCCTCGCGCGCGCCGACGCCTATGCCCGCGCGGGCGCCGACGGCATCTTCGTGCCGGGCCTGCGCGATCCCGAGGAGATCGCCGCGACGGTCGCCGCGGTGCCACTGCCGGTGAATGTCCTCTATCTGACGACGGGTCCGTCGGTCGCCGAACTGGCCGCGCTCGGGGTGCAGCGGGTGAGCACCGGTTCGCTGCTGTATCGGGCGGCGTTGGCCGCGACGGTGGATATCGCCCGCGCGGTGCGCGACGGCGCACCGGTCGCGGGCGGGATACCGAGCTATCGGGATGTGCAGCACCGCACACCATGACCGCGGTGCTCGTCCACCGCGACGACAACGCGCCGGAGGGCCGGTAGGCGGCGCGCCAGGCGGGGGTGGGCGGGGCGGCGTGGGTTAATGGGGCCCATGGTCATTCGCTGGATCATCGCCCTGGCCGGGGTGGTACTCGCCGTCGCGTTGGGCGCGGTCACCTTCGTGATCGTGTCGGCGACGATTCCCGAATCATTGGTACCGCTGTCGTTCGCGGTCAGCAATTACGGCCTCTATCTGATTCCGGCGGGGCTGCTCGGCATGGGGATCGGACTGATCCTCGCGCAGCGACGCAACGCTGCCGTGTTGCGGATCCTGGGCATGCTGGTCGGGATGGTCTGTATCGTCGCGACGGTGGCGGCCTGCGTACCGCTCGTCGCCTCCTGGCGGGAGGCGGGCAGGCAGGGCACGCAACTGTCGATCATGAAGTACCTGACCGGCGGCACCAATACCGGCGATCCGGTGGAGACACTGAGTACTCCGTACGCGTCCGTCGACGGCACCGACCTGCTGATGGACGTCAAGATGCCCACCGATCTGGTCGACGGGCGACGGGCCGCGGTGATCTGGGTGCACGGCGGCGGATTCACCGGTGGCGACCGGGGTGAGGGCCCCGAATGGCACAAATGGCTCAACGACCGGGGTTACGCGGTTTTCGCGATCGAGTACCGACTGGCGGCACCGCCGCGCTGGGAGCAGGCATCGGGAGATATCCGATGCGCGGTCGGCCGAATCAAGGAGCGGGCCACCGAATTCGGGATCGACCCGGCCCGCGTCATGCTCGCGGGCGGTTCGGCGGGCGGCAATCTCGCCCTGATGGGGGCCTACGCCGACGAACGCGTCGCGCCGAGTTGCCCGGTCGGCGATACGTCCATCGCCGCTGTCGCCGCGTTCTATCCGCCGACCGATCTGGCGTCGGGCTGGTACGGCACCGGTAGTCCCGAGTATTCCCACCGCACCCTCACCGACTATCTCGGTGGTGCGCCCGACGTCCATCCGGACCGCTACGCCGCCGCCTCACCCCGCACGTATGTCCGCCCCGGTCTGCCGCCGACCCTGCTCATGCACGGCACCCGCGACCATGTCGTGCCCTTCGACCAATCGGCCGCTCTGACAAGCGAACTCGAATCCGCGAGCGTCCCGGTGACACGCGTGCCGCTCCCCTACGCCGACCACGGATTCGACGTCACCTGGGGTGACTGGGCCACGCAGATCTCCCGCGACACCTTCGACGATTTCCTCACCAGGTACTTCCCCGCGCCGTGACATCGACCGGGAAGCGCCTTCTCGACGGGCGGATCCCCAGGCGGGCAGCACGATCGACCGGTTCAGCGTTCCACGACGCGTTCCCCCTCGCCCGGCTTCCAGATCGTGATGTGCAGTTTGTCGTTCACGATTTCGACGGTGGACGCACTCGTCAGATCGGCGACGAAGAAGTGGTCGAATTCCTCCCCGCGGATATCGAAACCGTTCTCCTCGAACAGCGCCTGGGCGAAGCGGCGGTGAACTTCCTTGTCGGGCAGGTCGGTGACGGTGCCGAACAGTTTCGCGTCGCCGTCGCCGACCATGGTGTCCACGGTCGCGGTGTGCAGGCAGAAACGCGGGTCGCGGGCCAGATCCTTGAATTTGGTGGTGCCCGGCATCCCGGCGATGACGAGCATGTCCTCGAAGACGCGCGGTTCGACGGGACTGATCCGAGGGGAGCCGTCGGCGCGCAGGGTGGCGAGCATGCAGAGATTGCCCGTCGCCCGGTGCCGACGCGTGAAGATGTTCGCGATCTCGGGTGCTTGCGCGGTGAACTCGCTCCACGTGGTCATGTGAAGGACCGTACGACAAAAACCTGTCATCTTCTGTCAGGTTTGCCGGATAGTGTCGAGGGGTGCGTGCGAGTCGGCTTGTGCAGCTGCTGCTGATCCTCCAGACCAGGGGGCAGGTCACCGCACCCGAACTCGCGGCCGAACTCGAGGTGTCGGTGCGCACGGTGTATCGCGACGTCGAAGCCCTCTCGGCGGCCGGTGTGCCCGTGTACAGCGAGCCGGGCCGCGCGGGCGGGGTACGGCTCGTCGACGGCTATCGCACCCGCCTGACCGGTCTGACCTCCGACGAGGCCGACGCGGTCCTGCTGGCGGGACTCCCAGATGCCGCCGCCGACCTCGGTCTGGGCACCGTGCTGGCGACCGCGCAATTGAAGGTACTCGCCGCGCTGCCGCCGGAATTGCGCGGGCGCGCCACCCGCATCGCCGAACGGGTGCACGTGGACGCGCCGGGATGGTTCCGCAGACCGGAGCAGACCCCGACCCTGACAACCGTCACCGATGCGCTGTGGCACGACCACCGGCTCCTGGTGCGCTACCGGCGCGGCGACCGTGTCGTCGAGCGTCGACTGGATCCGCTGGGCCTGGTACTCAAGGCGGGCACCTGGTATCTGGTGGCCCGGCAGAGTGCCGATATCCGTTCGTATCGGGTCGGGCGGATCGAGGCGGCGCACGCTCTCGACGAAACCTTCACCCGCCCCGATGATTTCGAGCTGTCGGCGCATTGGGCGCGGGCCCAGGAGGATTTCGCGCGGTCGATGTTGCGGGTGCGCGCCCGGTGCCGCATCGATCCCGCGCATCTGCGCATGCTCGCCCTGACCTTCGAACCGGCCGCCGTCACCGAGGCCTACGAGTCGATGTCGGAACCCGACGCCGAGGGCTGGGTCGAGATCGTCCTCGCGTCCGAGGCGTATCGCGTACTCCTGCACGGCATTCTGCAACTAGGCGAACACGTCGAGATTCTCGCGCCGCCCGAGTTGCGCGCGGATATCTCGGCGACCGCCCTGGCGATGGCGAAACGCTACGGCACGGTCGGCGACGCGTGAGGATATCGGTCGACCGATCGTGCCGCGGCGATCCGGGTCAGCGCAGGGTGCGGAAGAATTCGCGGATGTCGGTCGTCAGCAGATCGGGCGCTTCCATGGCGGCGAAATGACCACCTCGGTCGTATTCGGTCCAGCGCACGATCTCGTGCTGCTCCTCGGCGATCTTCCGGATGGACAGATCGCCGGGAAAGATCGCCGCCGCGGTGGGCACGCCCGAACTCTTCGACGCCGCTCCCCATGCCTCGGATTCACTGTAGAGCCGGATCGAGGAGGCGAAAGTCCTGGTGAACCAGTACAGGCTGACGTTGGCGAGCAACGCGTCACGATCCACGGCGTCCTCGGGCAGTTCGATGGCCGGGTTCGTCCAGCGCTGAAACATGTCGACCAGCCAGGACAGCAGTCCCGCCGGTGAATCGTGCATGCCGATCGCCAATGTCTGCGGGCGACCCGCCTGCACCATCGCGTAGCCGTATCTGGTGAAACTGTCCGGACCGGTCAGCTTCGACAGTTTCGCCTCATCCTCCGGGCTGTATTCGGAATCACCCGTCCCCCGATCCTGTTCGGCGCTGTCCTCGCCGTCCCAGGACGGCAGGGTGATCGGGCCGTTGACGTGGATGCCGATCAGATGTTCCGGCGCGATGCGGCCGAGTTCGGTGGCGGTGAAGAAACCCGCGTCGCCGCCTTGGGCACCGTAGCGGTCGTAGCCGAGCCGGGCCATCAGACGTGCGATGACCTGCGCATAGCGCTCGGTCCCGCCCGCGCCGACCTGCGGTGCCACACCCGAGAACGCGAAACCCGGCAGCGAGGGGATCACCAGGTGGAAGGCGTCGCGCGGATCGCCGCCGTGTGCGCGAGGATCGCTGAGCGGCCCGATGACCTCCAGGAATTCGATGAAGGACGCGGGCCATCCGTGATTGAGGACCAGCGGCACGGCATCGGGTTCGGGTGAGCGCACATGCAGGAAGTGCACGGGCTGTCCGTCGATATCGGTGTGGAAATGCGGCAGGTCGTTCAATCGCGCTTCCATGGCGCGCCAATCGAATTCGGTCCGCCAGTATTCGGCCAGCGGCTTCAGATACGAGACGGGCATGCCCTTGTCCCACCCGACGCCGGGCAGTTCGTCGGGCCACAAGGTGTCGGCGAGCCGGGTGTGCAGTTCATCGATGCGTGCCTGCGGAATCTCGATGCGGAAGGGCCTGATGTCGTTGCTCATGAAATCCACGCTAGGAGGTCCTTAGGACAGTTATGTTCCTAACCTCGCGCCATACTGGATTCATGCTCGAAACCTCCGCGCGACTGCTGAAACTGCTCGCGCTGTTGCAGACGCACCGCGAGTGGGCCGGTGCGGAACTGGCGGAACGACTCGACGTCACCGGCCGCACGATTCGGCGCGATGTGGAACGGTTGCGCGATCTCGGCTATCCCGTGCACGCGACCCGGGGCACCTCGGGATACCGGCTCGGCGCGGGCGCGGCACTGCCGCCCCTGCTGCTCGACGACGAGGAGGCGGTGGCCGTCACGGTGAGTCTGCGCAGCGCCGCCGACGGCAGTGTGGGCGGGATCGAGGAATCGGCGTTGCGCGCCCTGTCGAAGCTGGAACAGGTACTGCCGCCGCGACTTCGGCATCGGGTCGCCACGTTGCGCGCCGCGACGGTCCGGGTCGGCGCCCCGGCGGCGCGGGTGGATCCGGACACGCTGATGGCCATCGCCGAGGCGTGTCAACGACGTGAGCAGCTGCGTTTCGACTACTCCTCCCACGGCGGGGCGGGTTCGATCCGTAAGACCGAGCCGCACAGCCTCGTGCATTTCAGCAGACGGTGGTATCTGGTGGCCTGGGATGTCGACCGCGGCGATTGGCGCACCTTTCGGGTGGACCGCATGACACCGCGCGTTCCCACCGGTCCACGGTTCACGCCACGCGAACTGCCGGAAGGCGATGTCGCCACCCATCTTTCGCGCGGTCTGTCCCAGCACGCCTGGCCGCAACAGGCCACCGTGCTGCTGCACGCGTCCGCCGAGACCGCCACCGCGCGGGTCTGGCCGGGTATGGGCGTGGTCGAAGCCGTCGACGACAGCACCTGCCACCTGCACGTCGGCGCGGAGACACCGGAAGCGCTCGTGTGGGTGATCTCCTCGGTGGATCTGGACTTCACGCTGATCAGCGGTCCACCGGAACTCGCGAGCGCGCTCGAGGCCCAGTCCGTCCGCTGTCGTCGTGCCGTCGAGGGATTTCCCCGGTAGTCAAGGGGTCCAGTCGAGTACCGTCGCGAGTGCCCTGACCTGTGCCGACGGCGGGACGAGCCGCAGCGCGGCATTGCGCACCGCCACCACCGGCCGCGAGGACAGTTGGGCGACGGTGCCGATGCGCCGCGAGCGCACCGCGATCATCCGGCTGCGCGGGCGGCGTTCCCTGTCGTAGCGGGTGAGGTCGCCTCCCTCATCGGCGACGCGCGCGAGGACCACCGCGTCTTCCAGCGCCTGACAGGCGCCTTGGCCGAGGTTCGGGGTCATGGCGTGGGCGGCGTCGCCGAGCAGGGCGACGGTCCCGCGCACATAGGTCGGCAGGGGCGGCAGTTCGCAGATGTCGTGTTTCAGGACCGTCGCCGGATCGGCGGCGGCGAGGAGCGCGGGGATCGGCGCGTGCCAGTCGCCGAAGCGGCGGCGGAGTTCGGCGAGTCCACCGGATTCGGTTCCGGCGGGCAGGTTCGCGGTGGCGAAACAGTAGACGCGGCCGTCGGGGAGCGCGGCGAAACCGAAACGTTCGCCCCGGCCCCAGCTTTCGCCGAGGTCACCGATCGGCTCGCTCGGCGCGACCACCATCCGCCATGCGGCGTACCCGGCGTAGACGGGCGTGATGTCACCGCAGACCGCGCGCCGGACGACGCTGTGGATTCCGTCGGCGCCGACGATCAGATCCCCGTCCGACTCGCCCTCCGAATGTGTCACCGCACCGTCCGCGCTCACCCCGGTCACCGAGATCCCGGTCCGCACAGCCGATTCCGGGACGGCGGCGCGCAGGATCTCCAGCAGGTCGGCGCGGTGCAGCATGATCGGGAGCCCGTAGCGATCCCGGATCGCCGCGATATCGGTGCGCGACAACAGTCTGCCTCGCTCGTCCCTGATTCCCGCCGAACCCTCTTCTCTGGCACGCGACCGCACCTCGGCGCCGACACCGATGGCATCGAGCGCGCGAAGGGCGTTGGGCCACAGCGACAGTCCGGCGCCGACCGCTTCGATACGCGGTGCGCGCTCGAGCACTTCGACCTTCCAGCCGCGCCGGGACAGCGCGGCGGCCGTGGCGAGACCACCGATACCGCCACCGACTATGACCGCCTCGGACATGTGCCCTCCTCCGTGCGCAGGCCGACCGATCGCGTCGACTCGGAACGAGATTGCTACATATGTAGTTTTTCCACAACAAGTGCAGTGTCTGGACTACTGGCATAGTGTTCATCCGTGCCTACGAAACGTGAACTCGTTCTCGACGGGGCGATCGAACTACTCGGCACCCGAGGCCTGCGCGCGCTCACCCATCGCGCGGTCGACGAGGCCGCCGCCATGCCGCCGGGGTCGACATCGAACTATTTCCGCACCAGGGAGGCCCTGCTGAGCGGGGTGGCCGAGCGGATGGAGGAACGCGACCACCTCGATTGGGCGATCCTGAGCCGACTGCCCGATCCGACCACCATCGACCAACTCGTGGACGGCATGACCCTGTTCGCCCGACACGCCGTCGGCACCGACCGCATCAGGACCCTCGCCCGCTACACCCTGTTCACGGAGGCGCAGGCCTCACCCGCCCTGCTGGAGTCGGTGCGGCGCGGACACGAACGGCTGATCGCCTGGGCCGCGACCATGCTGGAATCATTCGGCGCGCACCCCTCGATCGCGAAGATCCTGGTCGACTACCTCGACGGGGTCATCCTGCACCAATTGCTCGGCTCCGCCGCTGATTTCGATCCCGCGCCGAATCTGGACAGGACGGTCCGAGCTCTCCTGAGATGACGCTGTCGCGACCAGATATCGGCCTGCGTGGTCAGAAGAAGGTTTCCACGAGGTCGACCACACGCGGTCGCGCGGACGACGCGTCGTCGACGACCGGGATCAGCCGCCATTTGTCGAACGCCGTGCACGGATGAGACAGGCCGAGCCGGACGACGGATCCGACCGGCAGATCGGACGCGGACGCACCGGGCAGGCGCAGGAAAGCGTGTTGATCGTTGAGGGCGCTGACGACGGCGTCGACACCGAGCGGAACCGAAACCCCCCGCACCACGGCATATTGCGGGACCGGCAAACCCTTGTCGTAGGGGACGTCGCGCTTACCCGCGTCGAGCAGCGCCAGTTCCGGTTCCGGACGTGACACCGTCCGCGCCCACGCGTGCATCGCCGACCGCAGCGGATGCTCGGACCGGGCGGGCGTCATCGGCGAGATGTCGGCGTAGAAACCGTCGTCGTGGACGAGGTACGCGCCGCAGCGCAACACGACGGTGGTCGCGACACCCCGAACGCCCTGTTCGTCGGCGAGTCCCGCGAGATGCTCGACCACCAGGTCCTGATAGGCGCTGCCGCCCGCGGTGACGATCGCCGCACCGGAATACCGGCCCCGGTCGGCCAATTCCCGGTGCAGACGGGCCAATTCGTTCAGGTAGTACCGGACCGTGGCCAGCGATTCCGGCCCGCGATCGTCCGCGAGCGCCGCCTCGTAGCCGCCGACCCCGGCCAGGACCAGCCGTTCGGAACGCAGCACCGCCTCGGCGACGGCGTGCGCGTCCTCAACCCGGCGCACGCCCGTCCGGCCGCGTGGACCGCCCAGTTCGACCAGCACCCGCAGTCGCGCGGCTCCGGATGTCGCGCGCAGGTGCCGGTCCATCAGTTCGACGGTCTCGACACCGTCGACCCAGCAGACGAAGTCGAAATCCGGATCGCGTTCGGATTCCGCGGCGGCCCATGCCAATCCGACGGGGTCGACCAGCGCGTTGGCGAGCACTATCCGGCCGACACCGAACGCTCGGGCGAGCTGGGCCTGCCACCCGGTGGCCAGGGTGATCCCCCAGCATCCCGCGGCCAACTGCTCGGCCCACAGTTTCGGCGCCATCGTGGTCTTCCCGTGCGGTGCCAGACGCACCCCTGCTTCGGCGGCCCACGCGCCCATCACCGCACTGTTGGCGTCGAGTACCGAGCGATCCAGGGTCAGCAGTGGTGTCTGGAAATCGTCGAGATGCGGTGCGGTCGCGAGGAAATCGCGCACCGTTCGACCCCACGCGGCCGGCGGCAGACCCTTGTGTTCGGGTCCGGGGATCCGGTCCGCGAATGTCGCTACGGCTTTCTCGTCGATCGCCACGGTGCCCTTCCGAGCTGGTGTCCTATCCCGAGTTCCGCAGTGCGGTCGCCAGACCGTTCATGGTCAGCAGGATGCCGCGTTTGACCAGTTCGGAATCCTCGCCCGCGCGCAGTCGCCGCAACAGTTCCACCTGCATCTGGTTCAGCGGCTCCAGATAGGGGAAACGGTTGTGGATCGACTCGGCCAGCGACGGGTTGTCCGCGAGCAGATGATCGTTGCCGGTGACGGCGGCGTGCATACGGATGGTGCGGGCGTGCTCGTCGCGGATCATGCCGAAGATGGTGTCGCGCAACGTCTCGTTCTCGACGAGTTCGGCGTAGCGGGCCGCGATGTCGAGATCGCTCTTGGCCATCACCTGGGCCAGATTGGACAGCACCGTCCGGAAGAAGGGCCAGCGCCGGTACAGGTCAGACAGCGTCGCCAACCGGGCATCGTCACCGCCGATCCATTCCTCGAGCGCGGTCCCCGTCCCGTACCAACCGGGCAGCATGACCCTGGCCTGACTCCACGACATCACCCACGGGATGGCGCGCAGATCCGAGACCGAACTGGTGGGTTTACGGGAGGCGGGCCGACTTCCGATATTGAGATCGCCGACCTCGGCCACCGGCGTGGACTGCCGGAAATACTCGACGAATCCGGGGGTCTCGTGCACCAGCCGGGTATAGGCCGCGCGCGCACGGGCGGCCAGCTCGTCCATCAACTCGTAGGAAGGCTCGGCTTCGGACCCGAGACCTTCGACGTCGAGCAGTGTCGACTCCAGCGTCCCGGCGATCAACGATTCCAGATTACGGTGCGCCGCACCGGGTTCCGCGTACTTCGCCGCGATGACCTCGCCCTGTTCGGTGAGGCGCAGCGATCCGCGCACCGCACCGGCGGGCTGGGCCAGGATCGCGTCGTAACTGCGCCCGCCGCCACGCCCGACGGTGCCGCCGCGACCGTGGAACAGCCGCAATCGGATCCCGGTCTTGCGCACCACCTCGACCAGATCCAGTTCGGCGCGGTAGAGCGCCCAGTTCGCCGCCAGGTATCCGCCGTCCTTGTTGGAATCGGAATACCCGAGCATGACCTCTTGGCGCATATCGGCGGCGGCCACCAGGTCGCGATAGACCGGCACTTCGAGCGCGGCGGCCAATGTCGCCGCGCCCGCGCCCAGATCTTCGATGGTCTCGAACAGCGGCACGATCCCGACCGCGCAGATCGGCGGGCCGTCGGGTTCCCCCGGATCGAGCAGGCCGCCCTCCTTGAGCAGCAGGGCCGCCTCGAGCATGTCGCTGACCGAGGTGCACATGCTGATGATGTAGTTCGGCACCGCCTCGGGGCCGAGTGTATCGACGACATCGCGGGCCGCGCGGACGATGCCGAGTTCCTTGGCGGCGAGTTCGCCGAGCCGGGCGTGCGGACCGAGCAGCGGTCGACGGGTGCGCAACTCGGCCGAAAGCAGTTCCACCCGTGCGTGTTCGGACAGGCTCGGATAGTCCTGGTGCACCCCGGCCCAGGCCAGCAATTCGGCGACGACCTGTTCGTGCACCTCCGAGTTCTGCCGCATGTCCAGACCCTGAAGGTGGAAACCGAAGGTCTCCACCGCGTGCCGTAGCGCGGCCAGCCGATCGTCGGCCAGCAGGCCGTCGCCGCCCGCGCGCATGGAAGCGTCGATCGCGTCCAGATCGTCGAGTATCGACTGCGGAGTCGGATACACCGCGGCGGCGTCGGTCTGCGGACCGGTCACCGCACCGGGCAGCGTCTCCAGCGACACCCCGGCCGCGTGGTCGACGGCGATGGCGCCGAGGGCGCGCGCCGCCGTCGCGGAGAGCCTGACCCGAATGGCGTGCAGCGCACGGCGATACGGTTCGTCGGCGTGGGTGGCCGGGTCCGGGTAGCCCGCGGCCGCCAGTTCGGCGACGCGCGAACTGACCCGAACCAGCCGCGACGACTGCGACAGCGACTTCTCCAACACCTCCAGTTCCCCCAGGTAGCGGCCGAACGCGACGCCCGCCGCCTGCCCGGCGGCCTGACGCACGACCTCGGCCGTCACGTAGGGATTGCCGTCACGGTCGCCGCCGATCCACGAACCGGGCCGCAGTATGGGCCGCGGCAACAGTTCCACGCCGGGCCATCGGGACCGCAGTGCGGCACGCACTTCCGCGTTGATCGCGGGGATCACGTCGAACAGCGTCAGTTCGTAATAGCGCAGCCCGACCGCGATCTCGTCCTGAATGCGCAACCGCTGCAACCGGATCAACGCCGTGCGCCACAGTGCGAGCACCTGCCTGCGGATCTGCGATTCGGAGGCGGCGCGTTCGCGTTCGGTCTCGGTGTAGCGCTGCCTGCGGCGCATCAGTTCGGTGATGGCGGTCTGCACGTCGAATACCGTGCGCCGCCTGGTCTCGGTGGGATGGGCGGTGATCACCGGCGACACCAGCGCGTCGGCGAGCAGGTCGGCGACCGCCGCGCCGTCGAGCGCCGCGGCGTCCAGTTTCCGATAGGTCGCCGCCAGCGAGGAGCTCTGCGGTGGCTCACCGGCCGCTTCGTGGGCGGCCCGCCGACGATCGCGCTGGATATCCTCGGCAAGGTTCGCCAACAGCACGAAATAGCTGAAAGCCCTGATCAGCGGCAACGCCACCGCGATATCGACGCCTTCGAGTATCTGCGCGACCGCGCTGCGCCCGACCTCTTCGCGCCGAACCCGGAACGCCTCGATGCGCACGCGTTCGATCAGGTCGAAGACCTCGGGGCCCTCGTGGTCGCGAATGGTGTCACCGAGCACGCCACCGAGGAATCGGATGTCGTCGCGCAGCGGCCGGATGGCGTCCTGTTCGGTCTCGATCCGCGATTCGGTCATCCTCCGACCCTACTGCCGAAAAGGCTCGAGCGAGCGCCCTGGAGCGCACAGATCACAGTCGCCCGCAGAGCGTCTCGACCCGGAAAGTCAGCCCAGAACCTGGGAGAACCGCAGATGATTACCCCACGGATCCCGGAAGCCGCAGTCGCGTACCCCGTACGGCTGGGTCAGCGGCTCCTGCCCCACCGCGACACCGGCGTCACGCAGTCGGGCGAACACCGCGTCGACATCCTCGGTGGTGAAGATCAGCGTGCTCTGCGCACCCGAGGCGAGCCGGGCGCGGGAAGCCTCGGCCATCTCCGGCACCGGAACCATCTCGGGATTCTCCAGGATGAATTCGACACCGGGTTGGGCCACCGGGCCGACCGTCAGCCAGCGACCTCCGCCGAACGCCATGTCCTGGCGGACCTCGAGGCCGATGACGTCACGGTAGAACTCCAGGGCCTGCTGCTGGTCGCCGACCAGCAGGGAGACGTGGGTCAGGACGAAATCTTTTCCGTTGCTCATGGGATTCTCTTTCCTCGATGTCGAGCGGGACAGTACTGAGGACGGAGGTCGCGCACGAAGCTCATCGGTCGCCGCGAAGAAATTTTCCGCGTGATCCTCACCGTCGCCCGGGCCGGACTACAGCGACCTGATGACCCGTGCCGGATTCCCCGCGGCGAAGACCCGGTCGGGCAGATCGCGGGTGACCACACTGCCCGCGCCTACGACGGTGTCCTCACCCACGGTGACGCCGGGACAGACGATCACCCCACCACCGAACCACACATTGTCACCGATTCGGATGGGGGCAGCGGATTCCCAACGCTGCCTGCGCATCTCGTGATCGCTCATCGGATGCAGCGCGGTCAGCAACTGGCAGCGCGGGCCGATCGAGACATCGTCGCCGATGACGATCGGCGCGCAATCCAACAGGATCGCGTCGTAGTTCAGGAAACTGTTCGCGCCGATCTCGATGAGGAAACCGTAGTCGCACTGGAATCGGGGCATGATCCAGGAGCCCGCGCCGAACGCGCCGAACAACTCGCGCAGCAGTTCGCCACGCCGCTGCTCCTGCTCGGCGTCGGTCCTGTTGAACGCGTCGCAGAGCCGCTGGGCCCGGCGACGGTCGGCCACCAGTTCCGGATCACTGTCGCGGTAGAGCTCGCCGCGTAGCATCCGTTGCTTCTGCTCGCCCATTCGGCCAGGCTAGCGGTGCGGGACCGGCGAACCGGTCAACCCGCCGAATTGACCCCGACGCGGCGGTCCGCGTTCCGGTTCGACAGGACCAGCTCGAGCAGTGCCACCAGCACGTTCCGCACCGAATCACGATGTCTGGCATCGCATTCCAGCAGCGGAATTCGCTCTTCCAGGCCGAGTGCCTCGCGCACCTCGTCCAGTTCGAACTGCTCGCCGTTCTCGAAGCGGTTGACCGCGACCACGAACGGGGTCTTGTGCTCCTCGAAGTAGTCGAGCACCGGATAGCAGTCCTCGACCCGACTGGTGTCGAGCACGATCACCGCGCCGAGCGCGCCGTCGATCAGGTCGTCCCACAGGAAGACGAAACGATCCTGGCCCGGGGTGCCGAACAGGTACAAAATCAGCGAACTGTCCAGCGTGATGCGCCCGAAATCGAGCGCGACGGTGGTCGTGGTCTTCTCGGTGCGGTGACCCGGGTCGTCGACACCGAGCGCCATATCGGTCATCGCGGCCTCGGTGACGAGGGGTTCGATCTCGGAGATGGCGCCGATGAAAGTGGTCTTTCCGACGCCGAATCCGCCGCTGACGACGATTTTCACGGAGGAGGGCATAGGACCCTCGTCCGACGGCTCCCCGGCGGTGGGCGGCCGATTTTCAGAGTGCCCGTACAAGGTCTCTGATCCTCTCGATGGCAGCGGTGGAAAGTTCTGGTTCCTGGCGAACCGTAACGTACCCTCGGCTCGCCAGGTCACTGACGACGACCGTAGCGACGCCGACCGGCACCCGCAGGACCGTCGCGATCTCGGCAATGGAATGCGGTGCCTGACAGAGTATTACGACGGTGCGCTGTTCGAAACGCAGCGGTGCCGACAGCGCGGCGCGTGACGCCTGCACGAGGGTCTCGATACGCAGTCCGTCCACCAGTGGCGTGGTCCGGCCCTCGGTCACCATGAAGGGCCGGACGACCGGCTCGTAGCCCTCCGGCGAACCCGGGTTCGGTTCGTCCGGCCCGAACCACCCCGAGGACCGTGTCGCGGGATTCGTCCGATGCTCCGGCGGCCTCGGCCGGTCGGAATCTCTCATCTGCGCAACTTCTCTCGTAATTCGGTGATCAGCGCTGGTTCGAGAAGCGCACCGGCCCGGTCCGCCAGTACCGCCATCTCGTATCCGACCAAGCCGACATCGCATCCGCCGTCGGCGATGACCCCGAGGCAGCTGCCGTCACCGAGCGCCGAGACCAACAGGAAACCGCGTTTCATCTCGATCATGATCAGCTTCAGTCCGTCGAACTCGTAACTGCGCGAAGCGCTTCTGGCGAGCCCCGCCAAACCGGACACCATCGCGGCGAGGCGATCGGCCCCCGCCCGGTCCAGCCCGTCCGACATGGCGATCAGGAGTCCGTCGGAGGACACGGCGACGGTATCGCGCACACCGTCGGTATTGCGGACGAAATTCGCCAGCAGCCAGTTGAAGGCGTGCGGGTCCGTCGCGGTCTGCAGATGTGTGGTCACAAACTCCCCTTGCTCGATCTCGATAGGACTGGTCCCGCGCCGGGCGGACGTTCCCGGCCCGGGTTCACGTCTCGGTGGCGCCGGTGCCCTCGTCTCGCGAGAGCACCCTGCGCTGCGGTAGGCGCGGCTGCTCGTCGGGTGCCGCGACCGACGGCGTCGGCCGCGTTCGTGGCAGTTGCCCGCCCCGCACGGGCGGGGTCCGCGGTGGCGCGCCCGGCCGTCGCGACATCTCGTCCGCCGTCACCGCCCCGGTCGATGTCGAAGGCGAATCCGCGGGTGTATTCCCGGGCGGCGAGTCTCCCCCGGCTTCGCGCGAGGGTGCGCGGAACCCCGGCGACGGTGCACGCTGCCCCCGAAACGCGGCGGAGCGCACCGCGTCGGAACGCTGAGGCAGCGCGGGGAACGCCGGGACGGCCCCGTTCCCGCGCGCAGCGGCATTCGACAGGTCCGCGCCGGTCGGAGTTCGCGCCGCGCCCGCAAACCCTGTCGAATTCGGTTCCGATCCCTCCGAACGTGACCCCGTACCCGACGGGACGGTGCCCGACGTACCCGCAGGCACAATCCCTGCCGGACCCGACCCCGTATCCGACGGCAGGGTGCCGATCGGACGCGCGTGTTCAGCCGAGGACGCCGGTCGGCCTTCGCGCGGCGGAGCGGCCCCGGGGAGCAGCGCGGCCGCGGCGGACGACACAGCTCCGGGGGGAGACACACCTCCGGTCGGCGACACAGCCGCGATGGGCGCACCTCGGGTCGGCGGCACGGGCGCGATGGGTGACACACCACCGGTCGCCGACATGGCTGTGCTCGGCGGCACACTTCCGGTCGCCGACGCGGCTCCGGTCGGCGGCCGAACCGCAGCCGGGGGCACGGCCGCACTCGGGCGTTGCGGTACCTCCGCTCTCGGCCGTTGCGGCGTGGCCGACGGCAGTGCGTCACCTGGTGGCGGCACGGCACCCACCGGGCGCGAAAAGCCCTCCAACGGCCCTTGCTGCCGCTGCGCGCCCCCGGGGGCTGTCTGGATCGGGCGCGTCGGCGTATCCGACGCCACCGACCCGGCCGGGGCGGAGGGGGCACCGCCGCGTCGAGGCCCGGTACTCGTCACGGGAGCACGACGTTGCGGCACGGGCGCGGAGGCCGGGCCACTCGCGCAGGGCGGGACCGGACCGGCCGGTGACTCCACGGGGGTGGGGCGCGAGGACGAGGGTCGGTTCACCGGTGGGCGGTCGTCGGTCTGCACGCCCTTCTGCATTCCGGTGCGGAACGCGGACAGCATGCCGCGTACTTCGTCGGGCGAGCGGTCGGGGATGGGGGTGCTCGGCGGACGCGGTGGCATCGGTCGTGCGGCGGGGGCGGCTGCGCCCCGGTTGCGTTTGACGCGTTTGACCAGGCCGTTGCGGGTGCGCTCGACGGGGGGTGCGGGTTCGGCTGCCGGACTCTCCTCGTCGGCGACGTTCCACCAGGCGGTGGTGCTCGGCGTCGACTGTTCGGCGGCGCGCGGTGTCGAATCCGTTCCGGTCGACGGGGCGACTCGACCCGCCGCCGATGGTGAAGCGATGTCCTGCCGGTTCCCGTTCTCGTCGTGCTCCGACACGGATCGTCCGGTCGAAACCGAGGAAACCGGAGCGGACGTTGTCGCGGGCGGGTCGTCCGCTCGCCGGGAAGTGCGGGAGGTCCCCGCCGCGTGGGCGGGAGTTCCGCTCGCCCAACCGTTACGGGCCGCCGCGGCGGCAGATCCGGGAACGTCATCGGCGGGGGCGGAATGTGCGGGGCGACGCTCACCGGATTCGTGCGCCTCGCCGTTCGCATCGTCGGACGAACGGACCGCGACGATGACGCCACTCTCGGACTCGGCGGATTCTGATGTCGATGAGTCATGTGGAACAGAAGATTCGCCCATCGGCGCACTCTCACCCGATTGACCGCGGTTGCCGACGAGAATCTCCGGCGGAATGCGCAATCGCGCCACGATTCCACTCACGGGCGAGGTATTCAATTCGATATCGATACCGTGGCGCCCGGCCAGGCGGCCGACCACATAGTGGCCGAGGTAGCGGGTGGGAGCCACCAGGAAATCGCGGTCACCGCGCAACCGGGCATTGGCTTCGGCCAGATGGTCGGCCGACATACCGACACCGTGGTCGACGACCGCGATCACATAGTCGTTCCCGGTTTTGCGGCCGTAGACCTCCACCTCCATATCCGGCGGGGAGAAGGCCAATCCGTTCTCGATGAGTTCGGCGAGAATATGCGCCAGCTCACTGACCACCGCACCGGTGACCGTCACTTCATCGATGCGCCGCAGCACCACCCGGCGATAGTCGTCGACTTCGGACAAACCGGCACGGATCACGTCGACCAGCGGAATCGGCTCGGCCCAGCGGCGCGGACTCTCCGAACCCACCAGCACGAGCAGACTTTCGGCATTGCGGCGCATGCGGGTGGCGAGATGGTCGAGTTCGAAAAGGTTGGACAGGGTCTTGGGATCCAACTCGCCCTTCTCGAATTCGCTGATCAGGCCCAATTGGCGGCGCACCAGATTCTGATTGCGCCTGGCCAGGTTGGACATGGATTCGGTGCTGTTGCGACGCAATACCGCCTGCTGCGAGGCGAGTTCGAACGCGGTGGCCTGCACCCGGTCGAGAGCGCCTGCCACGGCGGCGATCTCGATACCGGCACCGGAGGGCACCCGCACCGGTTCGGGGGGATCCGGCGGGGTATCGCCCGCGGTGTGCCAGGCAGCGATCACGTCGGGCAGGCGATGGCTCGCGACCTCGTCGGCTTCGGCGGCCAACGCGGCCAACGGCCGCACGATGGCCCGCATACTCGCGAGCACCAGCGCGATCTCGGCGGCGACGGCGATCAGCGCGACGACGAGGAGTCCGCCGAGCCACAACGCCGCGTCCCGGCGCAATTCGGCCGCGCGGGCACGCACCGCGTCGCCGATCGTCTGCTGGACCGCGCGTTCCTGATCGATGACCGCGGTCATCTGCGACCACCACGCGATCGCGTCCACCTTCCGGACCAGCGGTCCGGCCGCGGATTCGATCGCGACATTCTCCGATTCCGTTGCCTGCACCGCGTTCTCGCTGAGCAACGCCGCGTCGAGCATGGACTGCTGCGCGGGCGTGGCGTCGCGGGCGAACGCCGACAGCGCCGCGCCCTTCGCCGCGCGGATGTCGAGGAATTGCACGTACTCGCCCGGCGCGAATTCCTCCGCCGCGAAGACTCCGTTGAGGAATCCGCGCTCCTTGGCCGTCTGCTCTTTGGCTTCACCGAGCGCGTAGAGCGTCTGCAATCCGTGCCTGACCTCGGCATCACTGGCCTGATCGAGTCCGAGCCGCAGGTGGTTGAGCGCGTTGATGCCGTCGGTATAGAACTGGAAAGCGGCGGGGCGCGCGATCCGCCGCGCGTCGATCTGGACCCGCGTCGCACCCAGGGCGGCGAACTGCCCCACCGCCGAACGCACCTGCGCCGTACCGGGTGCCATGCCCGCCATCGCGTCGTCGAGCGCCCGCAGGGCACGGTCGGTATTGCCGCGTTGGTCGACAACCGCGTTCTGCAACCTGCCGTCACCGCCGAGCCAGCCGTTGCTGAGGCCGCGTTCGCGCTGCGCCTCGTGCAGCACGTCCTGCACGGTCAGCGCCAGGGCGACCGCGTCGACGGTGTCACCGCTGTCCCGGTAGTCCCCCGCGTACCGGGCGATACTCAATCCGAGCAGCGCCGAGACCAAAGCCAGCGATACCAACACGATTCGGGCGAGCTGCCCGCGAATGGTGCGGGGCCGCATCGGACTTCCCGTACGGAGGAGCCGCGTCCGACGGGGACTGTGATGCGCGACACTTGTTGAGCCACCGGGCTTTTCCGTACCGAAAGGTAACCGCACCACCTTGCTCCTCCGAACTCCAGCGCACCGCCCTCCCCCGCCGATCGGACGGAAAGTGAGGAGAACGCTGCCACAGTGGAGCGAAGCGCGTCAACGCGAAATACGGACAAAACGGACACCTGGAATGTTTGTAAACACGCTGGTAATCAGTAGGTTCCGGAATGTCCATCCGCTCACAAGACAGGCCTGCTCGATGTGACTTTCGAGCGATTGCCGAACGGACGCGCGAACCGGGCGCGTCGGCGCACCGGAATCCCCGATCCAGCGGCTTCCTCGGCCCGGCCGCGTCGTTCCGCCGCGGTGCCGACCTCGATCGACGAAAGCGCGCACAGTCCGAACCCGTGGCGAACTCCCACGAGGGCACCGGCAGGTCGGCGCGCGAACAGTCGCCGATCAGCGGGTGATCAGGATGATCGTCCACCCGGCCCATTCGGGGCGCTTTTGTCAAACCCCAGGCGTACGGCGATTTCCCAGGCGATCACAGTGGGCGGTCTCGCCCGGATCCGGGTGTCGTCCGCCCCTGATAAAGTCGGGCAATCCGAGTCGTCGCGGGTCGAGAGGGTGGGGATGACGCATCGATGGAAGTTCGCGCTGGTTGCTGCTGTGATCGCGCCCGGGTTGATGGCGTGTGAGAGTTCGACCAGTGGGAGTCCGACCAGCGTGAGTGCCGCGCCGGTCGAGCTCTTCGATCCGTGCACGGGGATACCGGATGATGCGCTTCAGTCCGCCGGTGTCGACCCGGCATCTGAAGAGCGTGGAATAGCAGGTGTCGATCAGTCAGGCTGGAAAATCTGCACTTGGAAGGGCGCGAGATACTACATCACCGTGTTCTCCACCGGCCGGACTGTATCGGAGTTCGAGCAGAAGCCCGGCAACGTCGACTTTCGGGATGTGACAATCGCTGGCCGCAACGGCAGGGAATTCCGCGTTGCCGGTGCCAGCAAAGAACTCGGCTGCGACGTTCTGCTACCTGCACAACAAGGTGTCCTGCAACTTCGGATCACCAATAAGGCGTCATCGGGTAATCCCGAGGATCCATGCAGCGTGATCAACCGAGTCGGTGATTCGGTAATACCGGTTCTACCGAACTGAGCACAAGGGGGGGATCGAATGAGTGCTGAGGACATATCACGCTGGCAGCAGTTCGCTGAGCAGGCACGGTCAGGCGAGTTGTACCTCGAGAGCGAGGAAGCAGCGCGACAGTGCCTGGCCGCCTGCGACAAGCGCGTCGATGAACTCGATGACCTTCTGGTGTACGCCAGAAACGCACAGAACGTCTCCGGCTTCGGCGATTTCGATATGGCCAATGACCTCGTCAAACAGTTCCTCGGCCAAGCCACCGGCGAAGACAATTCGATCGACAAGATCATTCTCGAGCACATCGAGGTGGTCAAAGATATGGGGGAAATCATGGCGTTGTCGATCAAACGCATTACCGGTCAGGACGTCACCAACACCGCGAACTTCAACACCAACACCGAGGCGATGGGATAACCCATGGGATTCGGAATGTTCGAATGGAGCGCTGGCGACCTCGGCTCCGCCATGCTCGAGAACCTCACCGACTTCATCGCGGGCGAGGAACGCAAACCCGGTGTCGATCCCGCCGCGGTCCAGAACAAGTACAACCAGCAGCGCGACGGGGTGCGCGACGATGCGTCCGGCATCGGGCTCCAAGGCGCCTACCGACCGCAATCGGTGCATCGGACCGATGATTTCGACCGCCCGGGCACCGCGGAACTGCGAGCGAAAGTCGACCGGATCGACATCGCGGCGGTGGACAACCTCGCCACCGCGTGGAACGAGATCGGCAAACGTGCCGAGACCTCGCTGAACAATTTCACCAACGCGATGAAACGCGCGACGGACGAAGGCATTTGGCGGGGCGCTTCGCGGAATGCGGCAGCGAAGGCCGTCAGCGATTACGGCACCGAGGCGGTGCAACTGTCCAATGCCGCGAAGTTGACCGCCAACAAGGTGGCCGAACTCAAATCCGGTCTGGAGCCGACCAAAGCCCTGGTACCGCACGCCCCCGACCTGCGCTCCAATGTCGAGAACACCCGCCATTGGATCGCCGGGCGCGGATGGCGCGACAACCAGGAGGCGATCGATACCGCGCACACCGAAGCGGTGCGGGTTTTGCGGACGGTGTACGCCCCCGTCATCAAGGAGACCGACACCAACGTCCCGGTGATCCCCAAACCGACCAACCCGACCTCGAACAACACCGATATCCCCACCGGCGGCGGCGATCCCACGCAACAGCGGAGCAAGAGCCCGACGACGAATCCGGCGTCCGGTTCCGAGAATCCGCAGAGTGAGAAGCCCTCGGAAACCCCCACGAATCCGCAGGGCTCCGACCAGGCTTCGCCGACTTCCTCGCAGTCGACGAATCCGTCATCGCAGCAGCAGAGCGCCAAATCCGATTCTCCCGCCACCAATCCGGCGGGCGCGAACCCCACGGGGACCAATCCGGCGTCGGCGAATCCGACGGGGACCAATCCCGGCTCCCGGGGCGGTTCGGGATCCGGTTCGCCGAGGTCGGGCAGCCCCGGTAACGGTTCGTCCACGCCGTCGCCCGGACGCTCGGTGACTGGCACTCCGGTCGCGGCCGGTCTGTCGGCGGGTGCCGCGACGAACGCGGCCGCGGCGTCGAGCACGGGGCGTAACGGCATGGGCGGTATGGGTTCTCCCGGTTCGCGCGGCGGCGGCAAGGACGACGAGTCGAGCAAAGGTATCCCGGACTATCTGATCAATCAGGAGAACGGCGAGCAGGTCACCGGACTGGATTCCCTCCCGGGAACCGTCCCGCCGGTCATCGGCGCGTGAGACAGAACGGCGGGAATCTCGCATGACGACGCTGCGGCGGTGGCGTTTCACCGCGCTCGAATTCCGGGTGCTCTGGGAGTCGACCGGGCGTGATGTGCTGCCCTACCCACTCCAGCATCGTTCGACCGAGCGATTCCAGGAGGATTTCGATCGTCTGCGCCGGGCCGCCGCGCAGACCGTGGTCCCGCAGATGGACGACGATCTGGTGCGGGCGGTGGAGGTACTGCTGAATCCCGAGGCCAGGGTAGAGGTTGCCGGATTTCGTGGCGGCGCCGACCGTCGCAAGATCAGGGCGCACGGCGGGGCACATTTCCAGCACGCGGCGGTCGCCGTCCAAGCGCCCGGGATCGACCACGACCGCGGCGCCGAGGTCGACCTGCTGCTGCTCGATGCCGACGATCTCGCTCCCGCCGTGCTCACCGCGATTCCGGATTGCCGTGCCGGACAGGGGAAACCGATGCAGGTTCCGGTCGAGGAATTGGAGAAGCCGCCGCCGGTGGTCCGCGACGCGTGGCGGCCGACGGTGCGTGAGGAATTCGACCGGTTCTTCGCGCGCGGGACCACGGCGACCACCCATATCGGTGTGTATCCGCTCGGCAGCGTCGACAATCGGCATATCGGTGGGCGTAAGGATTTCCAGATCACCGATTTCGAGGACTACGGCCGCTACGTCAGTTTCGGCAGTCGCGTGGTCACCGTGAAACCCACCGACAGGCAACGGATCACCGCGACCATGCGCGAGATGATCAGCCGTACCGTCACCGAGGTCCGCAACGGCGATCACCGGCCGCGCTGAGCGAGCGCCGCGAACGGCTCATCCCGCGAGGATCGCGAGTACCGCCTCCGAGGTGTAGAACGGCGCGAGACGTTCCCTGATCAGCCCGGCCAGGACCCCGTCGCGCTTGGCGCCCTCGATGACGGCGGGACCGTAGCGCAGGATCTCGGTGGCGATATCGTCCCCGGTCAGACCGAGTTCGGGCAGCATGGCCGCGAGGGTGTAGTCGCCGTACTTCTGGAAGAAGACCTCGACGCATTCGTCGAGAAGCAGGCCGAAATACGGCTTCTCCCTGGTGGTGACGGCGATCTCGTAGCAGAGCAGGACGAGTTCGTTCAGATCCTTGCGGGTCAGGTATTCGCGCAACCCGCTGACGGGCTCGTCGGCGTGCAGATCCCAGAATTCCATCGCGGCCGAATGTACCGGCGCGTCACGCAACATCTCTCGGATGGCGTTGTTCGTGCGTTTGAGGGCGAACAGGGCGCCCTTGCCCGCGAGATCCCCGACGAAACTGTTGTCGGCGACCTTCTTGGCCCGATTGGCCGCCGACTGGCCCAGCGACATCAGCGAGGAGACACCGGGAATTTTCTCGGCGCGCTCCCGATTAGCGGCGACGAAATCGTTGATGAGTTTGTCCACGAATTTCGCGGCGACGGTGGCGACCAGCGGGCTCTCGGTCAGCCGGTCCAGGATGCGTTCCTGGGCCTGGTGCATGGCGAAGATCTTCTCCAGCAGCGCCTCGACCGGCTCCCGGTCGACCACCTGACCGAGCGTGTACTCGTTGTTCTCGGCGATGTTGTCGTAGATCGAATCGGCGAAGACGCCGACCATATCCGCGATGACCGGGCTGCCGCCGATCAGGTCGACGATGGTGCGCACTGTCCGCTTCGCCTGGTCGATGTCCACGATCTCGCGGAACACGAGGGTGTCGGCGACCCCGAGTACGGACTCGATATCGCGGCCGACGACCTCCGCGAAGCGGTCGCCGGTCACCTCGCCGAGCAGGAATTCCACTTGGGCGTCGAGCAGCCGTTCGGCGATCTCACGCGGTTCGCTCATCGAGTTCCATCCATATCTGCGGTCCGGGCCGCGCTGTCACGAATCGACGTCGTTGCCGCGCACCGATTTCCGTATCTGGTCCAGACGGTCGCGCGCGGCTTTCTCACGCGCCTCGAATTGTTCTTCGGCGCTGCGGCCCGCCGGGGTCTGCCGGTCGAGTTCGCCCATCCCCTGCGCGGTGCCGAAGCGCTGCTCGACCTTATCGCGAACGGAGTCGAAGGATGGCACCCCCGAGGGCGAATATCCGCCGATCGTAGTGCTGCCGGGAATACCGGTCGGCGGTACCGGTACCGCCGGTACCGGAATTCCGCCCCCTACCTGCCGCGATCCCGGGTCCGGCGCGGGCGCGTCATGCGACGTCGACGGACCGGTGGTGGGACTCACATCATCGATCAGTTCCGCATGATGGACGCCCGAGGACTCCTCCAGCGCGTTTCGCAGCGCCCAGAGGCCGGGCCGTCCGGCCACCACGGGTCGCAGGACAGCCACCAGTTCCGCGTCCGACAACGCCGCCAGTCTCGCGGCGATATCGCTGTAATCACTCATGTGGCCAGGTTACGCAGCACCCATGCCCGACCCGATGACCTCGGCGAACACCGTCAGGTGCCGAGAACGTCCCCGGCGAAGCCACGCACAAGTCCCATCCATCGTCCGCCGTCGCAGGCGATCAGGTCGTTGTGGCCCGCGCCGGGGAACACCTCCAACCGCTTCGGCTCGGGCGCGGCGGCGTACAGCCGTTCGGCGTGACGTAGCGGGAGCAGTTCGTCGCGATCGCCGTGCATGATCAGCACCGGTGCGCGCAGCGCGCGGATCCGTCGCAGACTCGGGTAGGCGTCGGGAACGAACGGGCTCGGCAGGTACGGGTAGACCGACCGGGCGGCGTCGCGGATTCCGGTGAAAGTGGACATCAGGATCAGCCCGGCGGGCGGATGCTCGGTGCACAGTTCGAGCATGACGCCGCCGCCCAGCGACTTGCCCAGATACAGCACCCGTTCGGGGTCGACGCCCCGTTGCCCGAGCAGACTCCGGCGCGCGGCGCGTACGTCGAGATAGGTGCCGTGTTCGGTCGGGCGGCCGGTGCTTCGCCCGTATCCGCGATAGTCGAATGCCAGAACGTCCAGGCCCATTTCGGTGAGCAGCGCGAAGATCGGCACGCGATCGCCGATGGTGCCGCCGTTGCCGTGGGCGAACAGGATGTGCCCCCGGGAGCGCGGTGCGGGCATCCACCAGCCGTGCAGGGATTCGCCGTCGTCGGTTCGCAACGACAGATCGGTATACGACATACCGAGGACGGCGGGTGTGCGCGAGACCTGCCGCTCGGGCATGAACGTCAGCGCGTTGAGAATCGGGGCGGCTGGATGTCGCATGTCCTCTTCATACTCGGCCCGCGCCGTCGGCGACAGTTCGCCGGACCGGAAATCCGGTCAGTTCTCGACGACGTCGACCCCGCGCCAGAACGCGACCCGGTCGCGGATCTGCTCGGCGGCGCTCTTCGGTTCCGGATAGAACCAGGCGGCATCGGGATTCTGCCGACCGTCGACCGTCACGGTGTAGTACGAGGCCGTGCCCTTCCACGGGCATACCGAGTGGGTGTCGCTCGCGGTGAAGTACTCCCTGTTGATCGACTCCGCCGGGAAATAGTGATTGCCCTCCACCACGACCGTGTCGGCGCTCTCGGCCAGTACCACGTCGTTCCACAGTGCTCGCACGCTCATCGGAACCTCCGCTGTGATCGCCACGGCCACGCCGGTCACGTCGCCGTCCCTGTTATCGGAGAACCGTCCACACGGCTCGCGAAATTCCCCGCTGACCACACCGGCGCACATAGCGGCCGCACCGGCTCCGCTGCGTCGGCGGGTGATCAGCGAATACGGTCTCCGCCCGTCGAGCACGCGATTCGCGAACTCTCGCTCACCCCGCGCCGCGGAGACCCCACCGCGCGGATGGGGTCTCCGTGACGGCATCAGCCGCGCAGTACGGCTCCGACGGATTCCGCGGCAGCGGCGACCGCGGCGTCACGCGCCGCACTCGCCTCGTCCTCGGTGAGGGTCCGGTCCTGCGCGCGGAAGCGCAGCGCGTAGGTGAGGGATTTGCGGCCCTCACCGGCCTGCGCGCCCTCGTAGACGTCGAACAGGGCGATGTCCTCCAGCAGTTCGCCGCCACCACCGCGCAGCGCGGATTCGACCGACGCGGCGGCGACGGTCTTCTCCACACTCACCGACACGTCCTGCAAGACCGCGGGGAACGGGGACACCACGGGCACGGGACGCGCCTCGACCAGCGGCAGCGCGTCCAGGTCGAGTTCGAGCGCGCAGGTGCGCGGGGGCAGACCGGCGCGCTCGAGCACCGCCGGATGCAGTTCACCGGCGTGACCGACGACCACGCCGTCGACCAGCAGTTCCGCGCAGCGACCCGGATGCCACGGCAGGTAGTTCGCCGCGCGGCGCTCGAATGTCACTCCGGCCGCGTCGGCGACCGTATCCGCGAGGGCGAACGCGTCGGCGGCCTCGGCCTGACGTCCCGGACCCCACGGCCCGCGCGGCTCGCGACGCCCGGTCAGCACCGCGCCGACGTGCACCGGCTGGGCGGGCAGCGAGCCGATGAGTTCGGCGATCTGCTCGTCGGTCGGCCTGCGGTCGACCGGCAGCGCCGCCACGGCCCTGGTGTCCGCGCCGGGCAGCACGACCTGCGCGATGCCGTAGAGGGTGAGGTCGCGCGCGCCGCGCGAGATATTGCGGGCCGCCACCTCCAGCAGTCCGGGCAGCAGGGTGGTGACCAGTTCGGCGCGCTCGACGTCGAGCGGGTTCAGCACCCGGGTGGTCGCCCGGCGCGGGTCGTCGGCATCGAGGCCCCAGACATCGAAGACACCGGCGGCGAGGAACGGCGGCGCGGGCACTTCGATTCCGCCCGCGAAGGCGAGCGCGCGGCTGACCGCACGACGGCGACGCTGGGTCGCGGTCAGTCCACGACCGGCCGGGGCACTGGGCAGCACGGACGGGATCTGCTCGAGGCCCTCCAGCCGCAGCACCTCCTCCACCAGGTCGGCGGGCTGGGTAAGATCCGGCCGCCAACTCGGCGGGGTCACGACGAGCTGACCGTGTCCGGTCTGCTCGTCGACGGAAACCTCGACCGTGCAACCGATCTGGGCCAGACGACGCGCCGAGGTACCGGTCGGGTAGGTGATACCGGCGACCCGATCGGCCAGGTCGATATCGATGCGGATCGGCGCGGGCGCCGCCACCGGAACCCGGACATCGGTCAGTTCGGCCGCGATGGTGCCGCCGGTGATATCGGCCAACAGGGAGGCCGCGCGATCGAGCGCGGCGATATTGATCTCCGGATCGACGACGCGCTCGTACCGCTTCCCCGCCTCGGACACCAGTTTGTGCCTGCGCGAGGTCCGGTAGATCATCAGCGGGTTCCAGGTCGCGGCCTCGAGCAGCACGTCGACGGTGTCGTGGCCGACCTCGGTGGTCGCCCCGCCCATCACACCCGCCAGCGAGATGACGCCGGAATCGTCGGCGATGACCACGTCCTCGGCGTCGAGGGTGCGTTCCACCTCGTCCAGGGTGCGCAGCGTCTCACCCCGGTTGGCCGTCCGCACCACCAGCGCGCCGTTGACCTTCGCGGCGTCGAAGGCGTGCAGCGGCTGACCGAGTTCGAGCATCACGTAGTTGGTGACGTCGACCGCGGGCGAGATCGGGCGTACTCCGGCCAGCAGCAGTCGACGCTGCAACCACCACGGACTCACCGCCGACTGGTCGATGCCGATGACCCGACGCGCGGCGAAACGGGTGCACTGCGACGACGACTCCAACCGCACCGCCCAGGCGTCCTTCTCGTCGTCGGGCAGGGTGCGTACCGCGAGGTCGGCGTATTCCAGGTCGAAACCGCAGGCCAGTTCCCTGGCCAGCCCGCGCGCGGAGAAGCAGTAGCCGCGGTCGGGGGTGATGTTCAGTTCGATGACGGTGTCGCCGAGGCCGAGCAGTTCGTTGGCGTCGGTGCCCGGTTCCGCGGTTCCCGGCTCGAGCACCAGGATGCCGCTGTGATCCTTGCCGATGCCGAGTTCGGCGACCGAGCAGATCATGCCGTTGGAGACGTGACCGTAGGTCTTGCGCGAGGAGATCGCGAAACCGTCGGGCAGCACCCCGCCCGGCAGCACCACCACGACCAGATCGCCCACGGCGAAATTACTCGCGCCGCAGACGATCTCCTGCGGTTCGGGTTTGCCGACGTCGACCTTGCAGAAGCGGATCGGCTTCTTGAACTCGGTCAGTTCGGTGATCTCGGCGACCCGGCCGACGACAAGGGGTTTGTCGATATCGCCTGTCACCCGCCGGAGTTCGTCGACCTCCTCGACCTCGAGGCCGACTCGGACGAATCCGGCATCCAGTTCCTCCGGCGTCACCGACCACTCGGGGGTGGTGCGCTGGATGATTTCGGTCAGCCAGGACTGCGCTACTCGCACTTGACGTTTCGCTCTCTCGATCGAAGGAGGGTCAGGACCGGATACCGAAGGGCTGCGTGAAACGCACGTCGCCCTCGACGATGTCGCGCATGTCCGGGATGCCGTTGCGGAACTGCAACGTCCGCTCCAGGCCCATGCCGAACGCGAACCCGCTGTACACCTCGGGATCGATCCCGCTGGCGATCAGCACCTTCGGGTTCACCATGCCGCAGCCGCCCCATTCGACCCAGCCCGCGCCGCCCTTCTTGTCCGGGAACCACACGTCGACCTCGGCGGAGGGCTCGGTGAACGGGAAGTAGTTGGGGCGCATACGAGTACGCGTCTGCGGCCCGAACAGCGCGCGCGCGAACGCGTCGAGTGTTCCGCGCAGATGCGCCATGGTCAGGCCCTTGTCCACGGCCAGCCCCTCGACCTGGGAGAAGACCGGGGTGTGGGTGGCGTCGAGTTCGTCGGTGCGGAAGGTCCGGCCGGGACACACCACGTAGATGGGCAGTTCGCGCGACAGCATGGAGCGGACCTGCACCGGGGAGGTGTGGGTGCGCAGCACCTGGCGCGACCCCTCGGGGGCGATGTGGAAGGTGTCCTGCATGGTGCGGGCCGGGTGATCGGGGAGGAAATTGAGCGCGTCGAAGTTGAAATGCTCGGTCTCGACCTCGGGCCCCTCGGCGACCTCCCAGCCCATCGCGACGAAGACGTCGGCGACCTGCTCGGAAATGACGGTGATCGGATGACGCGCGCCCACGGGCAGTCGCCGCGCGGGCAGGGTCACGTCGATCGCCTCGGCGACGAGCACCGCCGCGTCGCGTTCGGCCAGCAGGGCCGCGCGCCGCGCCTCGAACGCCTCGGAGACGCGCGCACGGGCGACGTTCACCCGCTTGCCGGCGTCGGCCTTCTCCGATTTGGGCAGACCGCCCAGCGCGCGCTGGGCCAGCGCGATCGCGGCCTTGCCGCCGAGATGCTCGGTCTTGGCCACCGCCAGCGCGTCCAGATCGGCGGCGGCAGCGAACGCCTTCTCGGCCGCCGCCGCGGCAGCGGCCAGCGACTCCTCGGTCAGCGCCGGATCCTGCACGGCGGCGTCTTTCGTGTCGTCGGCCACGATGGTTCGTCTCTCCCGTTGGGGTCGGTTCACACGGGCTCGGCTGATTGCCCACCCACATTGCTGCTGGTGGAATCCTATTGGATGGGGCATTTCGGATTCACATGGATTACCCGGTGCCCGCGGCCCCACTCGTCGACCACGCATGTCGACGCCGTGATTTGCGGATATCCGCCCAGGCGACGGCGTGTTCGGACCGGGTTCACCCGGTCCGGCCGACCGGGCGCGGCGTAGCGGAAGCGCCGACACACCGACCACGTCGGGGTTCGTCGCGCCCCGGGCGCGGTCGCCATTCGACTTCCCGGTCGAGCGATCCGCACGCGAACGCGTCCGGCGGGAACGACACGGTGCCGTTCTCGCCGGACGCGCCGGTCGAAGACCTGTCAGAGCGATGCCTCGATACGGCGCGGCAGCATCAGCGAGACCACCGTGCCGACACCGACGATGCCCGCGCCGACCCAGACCGCGGGCACGAGACCGTCGACGTAGTCCTGCGGGGAGGTATAGGAACCGCGCGAGGCGAAGACCGAGGCGAGGACCGCGACGCCCATCGCCACGCCGACCTCGCGGATCGTGCTGTTGGTCCCCGAGGCCATCGCGCGATCCTGCGGCACGGCACTGGCCATGATGACGGTCGAAGTCGGCGCGAAGGTGAGACCCATCCCGATGCCGGCGAGCAGGAACGGGGGCACCAGGTTCACGTAGTCGAGATCGACGGTGGTGACGAGGGCGATCCAGGCCAGCGCGGCGGTCAGCAGCAACTGTCCGGCGGCGAGCAGGGTGCGCGCGCCGACGCGGTCGATGATCAGACCCGCGATGGGCGCGACCACCATCGGCGCGAGCGTCCACGGCATCGTGCGGATCCCGGATTCGAGCGGGTTGTAGCCCTGCACCACCTGGAAATACTGCGCGAGCAGGAAGATCGAGCCGAAGACGCCCACCGAGAACGTGAACCCGGTGACATTGCCGACCCGGAAGGCGCGCGAACGGAACAGGCGCAGCGGCAGCATGGGGTTCGGGGTGCGCAGTTCCCAGTAGATCAGGGCCGCCAGCAGTGCCGTGCCGCCGACGAAGGCGCCGAGCACGCCCGCCGAGGTCCAGCCGTCCTCCGCGCCGTGGATCACGCCCCACACCAGCGCGAGCACGCCACCCGCCGCGAGCACCAACCCCAGCGGGTCGAGTCGCCGCGCGGCGCCGAACGATTCACCGAGGACCCGTGCCGCGAAGATCAGCGCGAGCAGTCCGATCGGCACGTTCACCCAGAAGATCCACTGCCAGTTCAGGCCTTCCACCACGGCACCACCGACCAGCGGCCCGACCGCGACGCCGAGACCGGCGATGCCGCCCCAGATGCCGATCGCCGCACTGCGCATCCGTTCGGGCACCGCCGCCGACAACAGGGTGAGCGACAGCGGCATCACACCCGCCGCGCCGAGCCCCTGCACCGCCCGCGCCGTGATCAGCGTCCACGGATCCGCGGCCAGCGCGCACGCCGCCGAGGCGATCGTGAACAGCGCGATCCCGGCGAGGAACACACGTCGGTGACCGAGCCGATCACCGACTGCCGACGCGGTGAGCAGTAACGACGCGAACGACAGCGTGTAGGCGTTGACGAACCATTGCAGATCGCTCAGCGAGGCGCCGAGTTCGGTGCGAATGATCGGCAGCGCGTTCGTGACCACCAGATTGTCCAGCGTGACCATGAACATCGGAATGCCGACTGCGACCAGTACCGCGGCGAGCGGCCACGTGCGGGCGACCGCGGGCGCGGCGACCTCTTCGTCGGTTTCGGTCATGCCCACTCCTACTAGTTGTTATTCACTGATAACTAATCGAGAGTATGCATTCACTGATAACATGTCAACGCCGAGTGGAAGGAGCATGATGACCGGTTCGACCAAGCCCAGAATGACCGCGACCGAACGCAGCGCCGAGGTACTGACCGCGGCGGTGACCGCCTTCTCGGAATCCGGCTACGCCGCGACGAAAACCGACGACATCGCCCGGCGCGCAGGCGTGTCCCAGCCGTATGTCATCCGGCTGTTCGGCACCAAACAGCAACTGTTCCTGGCCGCCGTCCGCAGCGCGTGCGACCGGATCGAGGAGGTGTTCCGCGAAGCCGGGAATTCGATCCAACCCGACGCCACACCCGAACAGGCGTTGTGCGAACTCGGCGCCGCCTACGACGTCTTCCTGGCCGAACGCGAACTACCGCTGGTCATGCTGCAAGGCTTCGCCGCCAGCGCCGACCCCGCCATCGGCGGTCCGGTCCGCGAGCGCTTCGGGCAGATCTTCGCCCTGATCAAGGAGCTCAGCGGCGCCCCGACCGCGGATACGCGCCGCTTCCTTTCCACCGGAATGCTGCTCACGGTGATGACAGCCATGCGGGTCGCGGGCCCCGACGCGATCGCCGTCGACTGGGCGACCGAACTACTCGACGATCTCGTCGACCGGCCGGATTGAACGCATGCCTTCGCCACCGAGCCGAAAACGGTTCAGCCGGTGGCAGCACGGAGGCAACGGGAGGCCGCGCGAGCGGGCGGTATGCAGCGGGACATGGCACGGCGATCAGCGGCCGAGGGGTCGGGCGCACCGAAATAGGGCAGTACACCCGAGAATCCCACCGGCCCGACTATTTCGCGTGCCGCACGCGCGAACTCGCGTACAGGCAGATCGCGGCAGCGGCGGCGAGATTGAGACTTTCCGCGCGCCCGTGGATGGGGATGCGGATGCGGTGATCGGCGCGAGCGGCGGCGGCGGGATCGAGGCCGTGCGCCTCGTTGCCGAACAGCCAGGCGACCGGGCCCGCGAGCAATTCGTCGGCCTCTTCCAGATCGACCTCACCGTCGGCGGCCGTCGCGAGGAGCGAGATGCCCGACGCGGCAATCGAATCCAGGGTTTCGGCGATATCGCGCCCGCGTGCCACCGGCACGTGGAAAAGGCTGCCCGCGCTCGCGCGCACGCATTTGCCGTTGTGCGGATCGACGGTCTCCCCCGCCAGCACGACGCCGTCGACGCCGACCGCGTCGGCGACCCGGATCAGCGTGCCCGCGTTGCCCGGTTCGGCGATCTCGACGGGAACGGCGAGGATGCGCGGGCCGGAGGCGAGCACGTCTGTCAGCGGCACGTCGACCAGATCGCACACCGCGACCAGTCCCGGTGCGGTGACGGTCTCGCCGAGCTGCTGCGCCGCGCGATCACCCACCAGGGTGACGCGCACTCCGCGGGCGGCGGCACCGGCGACCAGTTCGTGTTCCCGGTGCGCGGCGGCGGCGGAGTAGAACAGTTCGCGCACCCGCCCGGTGTCGAGGGCGGCGGCGACCGAATTCGCTCCCTCGGCGAGGAACTTCCCGGTTTTGCGGCGCTGCGCCCCGCGATGGAGCTTCACAGCCGAAACGACCCGCGGGTTGCGCTCGGAAAGCGCGTCCGCGGGTCGTTCCGGAGAAGATGTCGAGCTCATGACGTCGTCATGCCTCGGCACACAGCGATATCGCCGTGTCGATTCACGCAGCAGGCGCGTTGACGTCGGCGGGCAGCGCGGCCTTGGCGACCGCGACCAGGCCCGCGAACGCCTCGGCGTCGGAGACGGCGAGCTCGGCGAGGATCTTGCGGTCCACCTCGACACCCGCGGCCTTCAGGCCCTGGATGAAGCGGTTGTAGGTGATGTCGTTGAGGCGCGCCGCGGCGTTGATGCGGGCGATCCACAGCTTGCGGAAGTCACCCTTGCGCGCCCGGCGGTCCCGGTAGGCGTAGGCGAGCGAGTGCAGCTGCTGTTCCTTGGCCTTGCGGTAAAGCCGTGAGCGCTGGCCCCGGTAGCCCTTGGAGGCCTCGAGGATGGAACGGCGCTTCTTCTGAGCGTTGACGGCCCTTTTGACGCGTGCCACTGGTCAGTCCTGTTCGAAGTAGGGGGCGCGGTCGTCGCGCCCGAAATGTGGTCGGTACGGCACCGGAAGATATCCGGTCGCGGTGTGCTGCGAAGCGGGTGTCAGAGACCCAGCAGCTTCTTCACGCGACGGACGTCGGCAGCCGCGACGACCTCCGTGCCGTCCAGACGACGAGTCCGACGAGTCGACTTGTGCTCGAGCAGGTGGCGACGGTTCGCCTGCTGACGCAGCAGCTTGCCTTTACCCGACACCTTGAATCGCTTCGAGGCGCCGCTGTGGCTCTTCATCTTCGGCATGGATTCCTCTATCTGTCTCGTGCCGGTGGTCCTCGCGGACCACCGGTTCTGTCGGTATTACTGCGGCGCGGCCGGCGGGGCCTGTTCCGCGGCGGGCGCGACGGCAGCAGGTGCGGGTGCGGCGGGCTGCGCGGGCGCAGTCGGCTGCGGTCGCGGAGCCGTCGACTCCTGCTGGGCCTTCACCCGCGTCTTCGCACCCTTGTGGGGCGCGAGGACCATGGTCATATTGCGACCGTCCTGCTTGGCAGAGGTCTCGACGAAACCCAGTTCGGCGACGTCGGAGGCGAGGCGCTGCAACAACCGGAAACCCAGTTCGGGACGCGACTGCTCGCGACCGCGGAACATGATCGTCACCTTGACCTTGGACCCGGCATCGAGGAAGCGAACGACGTTGCGCTTCTTGGTCTCGTAGTCGTGGTCATCGATCTTGGGGCGGAGCTTCTGCTCCTTGATCACGGTCTGCACTTGGTTCTTCCGAGACTCACGCGCCTTCTGCGCTGTCTCGTACTTGAACTTGCCGTAGTCCATGATCTTGCAGACCGGTGGACGGGCATCCGGGGCCACCTCGACGAGGTCGAGGTCGGCTTCGAGGGCGACGCGTAATGCATCTTCAACACGCACGATCCCAACCTGTTCGCCGCCAGGTCCGATGAGTCGAACCTCGGGAACACGGATGCGATCGTTGATGCGGGTCTCAGTGCTGATGGGGCCTCCTAGGTCAAACGGTGTCGTCGGACGACCGCGTGCAATAACTGCAACCCCTTGTTCAACACGAAAGCCCCGCGGTGATATTTCCACCACGAGGCCCGAGTCGACCGATCATCGACGCACGAACAACGCTCACGTCGACCTCCGTGCGTGAAAAAATGCCTTCCGCACGAAGAACCCGACCTCTCGCGAGGCGGGCGACCGGACCGTGTGACCTGTACGATTACTCGTCGGCAACGGTGGGAGTCGGGCTCCACTTATCAGCCCCGAGGCAAGCCCGAGGCGGTCGTCGCCGAAAAGTCTAACATTGCCGAACGCTATCGCCGAATCGTGCCTGGTGGGCACTCCCCGACCGGGGCCGCCACCTGCGACGACGGCGATCGGCGCGCCAACACACCGGAGGGCGCTCGACCCCGCCCCGACTCCCCCGCCTAGCCTTCTCCCCATGACTGAACAGCCGGACACCGTTCGCGATCTCGCCGATATCCCCGCGGTGGAGGTCATCAGCCGGGCGGCCGTGATGCTGATGAGCTCGGCGGCCGAGAAGCTCGGACTGGCCGACGAGGATCCGGACACCAGCCCCCGCCGCGATCTCGACGAGGCCCGACGCGTCATCACCGCGCTCGCGGGCCTGGTCACCGCTTCGGTCGAATACCTCGGTCCGCACGCCGGCCCGATCCGCGACGGACTGCAATCGTTGCAGCGCGCTTTCCGCGAGACCTCGGCGCACCCGGACGAACCGGGCAAGGGTCCGGGCGAGAAGTACACCGGCCCGGTCTACTGACCCGTTCGGCCGCTCACCCGGCCGCCATCTTTCGTACAGAAATGCGATCCATACGTACAATTCGGAACGTGACTGCCGCACCCACACCCGAGAGCTGGGATCTACCTGTCAGCGAGGCCAGAGAACGCCTCGCCGAGGTCATCGCAGCGGCCGAGGCGGGCACGGTCGTACATCTGACCCGGCACGGACGCCGGGTGGCGGCAGTCGTACCGGAGCCGATGGCCGAAACCGCGGACAGTCAGGTCCGCGCGCTGTCGAAAGGTTTCGCCGACAAGCACCGGAGTCTGCTCGATCGACTCGCCGAATGACCGAGCCGTCGGTCTACTACCTCACGATGGCCGACCTCCGCGCGATCGCCTCCGACGCGGCGGGTGATTACGCACTACGCGACCCCGGTTTGCTGGCATCGGCCGCGGCGAGATCGCAGGCCACGGTCTTCGGCGCCGACGCCTACCCCACGCTGTGGGAGAAAGCGGCGGCGTTGCTGCACTCGATCGCGAGTAATCATCCGCTGATCGACGGGAACAAGCGATTGGCGATCGTCGCGGCGGTCGTCTTCTTGGCGCGCAACGGAATCGACGTCGATCACCTGAACGAGGATCGTGCCTACGACCTCATGATCGCCGTGGCGAAAAGCGAATCGGCCGAGGTAGCGGATATCGCGAGTGCGCTGATCGGAATGTTCGACCGCGAGTGATCACCGCTCAGGCGGCGATGTTTTCGTAGGCCGACGGCGCGAAAAGCCCCGGTGTACTTCGACCGTGTCGCACCGGGTCGGGTTGCGCACCACGTCCCGCGATCAGCTCGCCCCCGGATCGAACACCGGTTCCGCCCGTTCCCCGGCGCGGCCCGCCCTCGGCGACTGTTCTGCCGGGGTATGTCGGCGGCAGTACTCCGCTCCGGGCGGCGGGGCGGTCCGCGGACGTGAGCGCACCGATCCCGAAACGCCCGGGCGGCATGTCGGCCGGATGCGGCATGCTGACTGTATGGGTACTCGAATTCTGCTCGTCCCCGGATTCTGGCTCGGTGCGTGGGCGTGGGACGAGGTCGCCGAGGAGCTGCGGGGGCGGGGGCACGATGTGTGCGCGCTGACGTTGCCGGGGCTCGATCCCGAGGACGAATCCCGATTCGACGCGACATTGGAGCAGCAGGCGCGGACGATCGTCGAGGCCATCGATCCGGCCGAAAAGGCTGTGCTGGTGGCACATTCGGGTGCCGCGGTGCCGGTGTACCTGGCGACGGATCTCGTGCCGGAGCGGATCGGCCACGCGATCTATGTGGACAGCGCGCCGATTCCGAACGGTTTCGTGCTGCGCGACGATCTGGGGTCGGCGCGGGAATTCGAATTGCCGTCGTGGGCGGAATTGGAGGCCGAGGGCAACAGCCTGACCGGCCTGGACGATATCGCGCTGGCGCGGTTCAGGGAGAGGGCCGTCTCGCAGCCCGCGCGAATCGCGGGATCACCGTTGCGGATGAGTGATTCGATCGCGCGCCTCGCCGTGCCGACGACGGTCGTGTGCACGAGTATCGCGGCGGAATTGGTGCGGCAGTTGAGCACCAGTGGGGAAGCCCCGATTTTCAGCGAATTGCCGCGTGTCGCGGCGAATTTGATGGATCTGCCGACCGGGCACTGGCCGATGTGGTCGGAACCGAAAAGGTTGGCGGAGGTGATTCATTCGGTTGCTTAGGGCAACCGGCCGCACCGGACACTCACGCCGATTTCCGACAGGATTCCGGCATTCGCGGGCGAGATCGTCCGCCCGGGCCGGGGCGTGGTGACAGGGTCGGCCGCGCGCCGACCCTGTCATGCACTCACGTCCCGGGTGTCACCGAGATGGATGAGCCCGTGGCGATCGCATTGGCGAGAGCGGCGAAAAGGGCGCTGAAGCCCGCGCTTCCGGTGTCCATGATCTGATTCCTTTCGTCGGTCGCTCAGGCGCCCGGTGTGTAGTTGATGGACGAGCCCGTGGCGAGAAATCCGAGGATCAGGGCGACCAACGCGGCGATATCGACGCCTTCCATGCAATTCCTTTCTTCACACCGGATTCGGCCCGTCGGCAGGTGCCGCGAACGCGCCCGATCCGGCTCACGTATCTGTACTGTTCGGTCACATCCGAACAGGTGAGCCGAATCTTACACACGGATGTTTCACTTTTTCGCCGGTTTCGGACTGTGACCGAGCGCACCCCTCTGAACAGCACGAAACCCGGTGGGGCCGCTCGCGCGCGGCACCCACCGGGTCGGGTGAAAAGACTCAGCGCAGCGCGGCCGCCTTGCGAGCCAGACGTTTGGCGGCCGCGGGCTCGGCAGCCGCCTTCTTGGCCGCCGCCACCTTGGTGCCCGCGGCCTCGGCGGTCGCGGAGGTTCCGGGGGTCGCAGTCTTGGCCGCGGACGCCTTCTTCGCCACTTTCTTGGCGGGCGCTTTCTTCGACGCGGGCGGGGCCGCCAGGACGTCCTTCAGGAACTGGCCGGTGTAGCTGTCGGCGACGGCGGCCACATCCTCCGGCGATCCCTCCGCGACCAGGGTGCCGCCGCCGGAACCGCCTTCGGGGCCCATATCGATCACCCAGTCCGAGGTCTTGATGACATCGAGATTGTGCTCGATGACGATCACCGTATTGCCCTTGTCGACCAGTCCGTTGATCACCAGGAGCAGTTTGCGGATGTCCTCGAAATGCAGACCCGTCGTCGGCTCGTCGAGAATGTAGACGGTGCGCCCGGTGGAACGTTTCTGGAGCTCGGCGGCCAGTTTGACGCGCTGCGCCTCACCGCCGGACAGCGTGGGCGCGCTCTGCCCGAGACGCACGTAACCGAGGCCGACGTCGACCAGCGTCTTGAGGTAGCGGTGGATCGAGGTGACCGGCTCGAAGAAATCGGCGGCCTCGTCGATCGGCATGTCCAGCACCTCGGCGATGGTCTTGCCCTTGTAGTGCACTTCGAGGGTTTCCCGGTTGTACCTGGCGCCCTGGCACACCTCGCACGGCACGTAGACATCCGGCAGGAAGTTCATCTCGATCTTCAAGGTGCCGTCGCCCGAACACGCCTCGCAGCGACCGCCCTTGACGTTGAACGAGAAACGTCCCGGCTGGTAGCCGCGCACCTTCGCCTCGGTGGTCGCCGCGAACAGGGTGCGGATCTTGTCGAAGACGCCGGTGTAGGTCGCCGGGTTGGAACGCGGCGTGCGCCCGATCGGCGACTGGTCGACCTGAACCAGTTTGTCCAGATGATCCAGCCCGTTGACCCGCGTGTGCCGACCCGGTACCTGCCGCGCGCCGTTGAGTTTGTTCGCCAGCACGGTCGCCAGGATGTCGTTGACGAGTGTCGACTTCCCCGAGCCCGAGACGCCGGTGACGGAGGTGACGACGCCGAGCGGGAACGACACGTCGATATTCTGCAGATTGTGCTCGGTCGCGCCGACGACGGTGAGCCTGCGCTTCTTGTCGATCGGACGCCGCACCATCGGCACCTCGATCCGCTCGCGGCCCGAAAGATACGCGCCGGTCAGCGAATTCGGGTCGGTGAGCAGATCCTGATAAGTGCCGCTGTGCACCACCCGGCCGCCGTGCTCGCCCGCGAGCGGACCGATGTCGACCACCCAGTCCGAGGCCCGGATGGTGTCCTCGTCGTGTTCGACGACGATCAGCGTATTGCCGAGATTGCGCAGCCGAGTGAGGGTTTCGATGAGTCTGCGATTGTCGCGCTGGTGCAGGCCGATGGACGGTTCGTCGAGCACGTACAGGACACCCACGAGGCCGGAGCCGATCTGGGTGGCGAGCCGGATCCGCTGTGCCTCGCCGCCGGACAGGGTGGCGGCGGCACGCGAGAGCGACAGGTACTGCAACCCCACGTCGAGCAGGAAGCCCAGCCGCGCCTGCACCTCCTTGAGCACCTGGCCCGCGATCGCGGTCTCGCGCTCCCCCAGGGTCAGCGACCCGAGGAATTCCGCGCAATCCGCGATGGACAGTTCACTGACGTCGGCGATGGATTTACGGTCGCCGCCCGAATTGATGGTGACGGCGAGAATCTCCGGGCGCAGCCGCGCGCCGTCGCAGACCGGGCACGGCACATCGCGCATGTACCCGTCGTAATGCTCTTTCATCTGCTCAGATTCGGTGTTCTCCATGCGCCGCTGTAGGAACGGCATCACGCCCTCGAAATCGGCGTAGTACGACCGCTTCCGTCCGTAGCGATTGGTGTAGGAGACGTGCACCTGGTCAGAACTGCCCTCGAGTACGGCCTTGCGCGCCTTGAGCGGCAATTCCTCCCACGGGGTGTCCATCGAGAATCCGACGGCCTCGGCCAGACCGGAGAGCAGGCGGGTGAAATATTCGGCGGTCTGCCCGCGCGACCACGGCGCGATGGCGCCCTCGCTCAGGCTCAGCTCCGCGTCCGGCACCACCAGATCCGGATCGACCTCCTTGCGGATGCCGAGGCCGGTGCAGTCCGGGCAGGCGCCGTAGGGCGAGTTGAAGGAGAACGACCGGGGTTCGAGATCCTCGATATCGAGCGGATGGCCGTTCGGGCAGGCCAGGCGTTCGGAGAAACGGCGCTCGCGATCGTGCGCGTGCTCGTCACGGTCGACGAAATCCAGCACGACGATGCCGTCGGCCAGACGCAGCGCCGTCTCGATCGAGTCGGTGAGCCGCTGCTTGGAGTTCGGTTTGACGGCGAGCCGGTCGACGACCACCTCGACGTCGTGCTTCTCCTGTTTCTTCAGCTTCGGCGGATCGGTGAGGGGATAGACGACGCCGTCGACCCGAACGCGCGAATAGCCCTGCGTGTTCAACTGGTCGAACAGGTCGACGAATTCGCCCTTGCGGGTGCGCACCACCGGCGCGAGCACCTGGAATTTGATGCCCTCCTCCATGGCGAGCACCTGATCGACGATCTGCTGCGGCGTCTGCTTCTCGATCAGCTCGTGGCAGACCGGGCAGTGCGGGGTGCCCGCGCGCGCGTAGAGCAGACGTAGATAGTCGTAGACCTCGGTGATGGTGCCGACCGTGGAGCGAGGATTGCGATTGGTCGATTTCTGGTCGATGGACACCGCGGGCGAGAGACCCTCGATGAAGTCGACGTCCGGCTTGTCCATCTGCCCGAGGAATTGCCTGGCGTAGGCCGACAGCGATTCCACATACCGGCGCTGGCCCTCGGCGAAGATGGTGTCGAAGGCGAGGCTGGATTTGCCGGAGCCGGACAGACCGGTGAACACGATGAGACTGTCGCGGGGCAGATCCAGGTCGACCCCCTTGAGGTTGTGCTCCCGAGCTCCGCGCACAGTGAGGCGTTCCGCCACCAGGTGAGTCCCTTCTCGATCGTGTCGGCGTTCGTATAAATCACGGTGTCCGGGCGGGTCACCGACCCACCCGGCGGCACCCGGACCCCACCCCGCCGTGATGCTAGACCCGACCACCGACAAGTTTCGTCGACCGTGGCCTCCGCTCCCCCGACCAGCGCCGTACCGACCACGCGGAGTCCGATCCCGCGCCGAGGCGTCGCGAGTCGTGCCCGCATCCACAGTATCCTTCCCGCTCCCCGACCGTCGGCCGCCGTTCGCTCGAGTTATAGCCTCCGCACATCGAATGTGAGCATTGCCATGGCCACTCGCCCGCTCGGGCGAAAGGCCGGGCGGACGCGGCAGCAACCCGCCCGGACGCACACCCGCCGTCGGACGTACCGATCGGCCCGGATGAAACGGGCGAGCGCGCGGTGCGGTGATCCAATTCCTTACTACGCCAACAGCTTCGATACGATGACCACTTCGACCGGGTCGACCGACGGCGGTCGACGGCCCGAAACAGACTGCGACGCCGACAATCCCACCGCCCTGCCGATTCCGCCGTATGCAATCGAGGACGAGGGCTACGGTTATCCCAGGGGGATATCGGCAGCAGGCCCGGCGAGGTCGTCCGCCCGGGGTGAGCCGACGTCCGAGAACGCTGGGAGGCGAGCGTGATCAAGGTGTTCCTGGTCGATGACCACGAGATAGTGCGGCGTGGGCTGATCGACCTGCTGAACAGCGATCCCGAACTCAGTGTGATCGGCGAGGCGGGCGATGTCGCCCAGGCCATGACCGGAATCCCCCGTGTGCGCCCCGACGTCGCGGTTCTCGATGTGCGCCTGCCCGACGGCAACGGGATCGAACTGTGCCGGGACCTGCTCGCGGGCATGGAGGGATTGCACTGCCTGATCCTCACCTCCTACACCGACGAACACGCGATGCTCGACGCGATCCTGGCCGGGGCCAGCGGTTATGTGGTGAAGAACATCAAAGGTATGGAGTTGGCCGAGGCCATCAAAGCGGTCGGTTCGGGCCGCTCGCTGCTCGATACCCGTGCGGCGGCCGCGCTGCGGGCGCGGTTGCGCAGCAGTACCGAGAACGACGGCCCACTGGCGGGGCTCACCGAACAGGAACGCCGACTGCTCGCCCTGCTCGGCGAGGGCCTGACCAATCGGCAGATCGCCGCGCGCATGTTCCTGGCGGAGAAGACGGTGAAGAACTACGTCTCGCGGCTGCTCGCCAAACTCGGCATGGAACGGCGCACCCAGGCCGCCGTGCTGGCGTCCCGGCTGCGCGAATCCTGAGGCGTCCGCCGATCAGGCGGGCGCCACCACCGTCAGGTCGCCGTCGTAGCGGCGGTACAGCAGTTTGCCGCGGCCGGTCCGCTCGTCGGTGAAGAACAGGAACGCCAGGCCCGACCGGCACAGCCAGGTCGACGCCTCGTCCTCGGTGAGGGTCGGCGTCGGATCGGGGCGCACCATCACCGGCAGCGCATGTGTGGTGAGGGGCTGGTCGGCGGACGGAGCCGGCGCGATCGTCGCCCGCTGTCGCGCGAGCGCGATACCCGCCGAACCGTTCCAGTGCACGACCGCGTCCTCACCGGTCTGGGAGTCGGTGAACAGGTACGAGTCGTAATCCATCGCGTCCATCACCGAGGCGGCTTCGGTGGGGGTGCCGGTGAGCAGCGCGCATTCCTTGCGGCGCACGATCGGGCGCCGTTCGGTCACCCTGGCCAGCGGCGGGCGGGCCGGATCGGGCCACGACCGCGATTCGTGCGAGACCAGGCGACTGATCTGGCGGTCGAGGCGCTCGACGGCGAAGGTGACCGCGAATCCGCGCGGACCTGTCACTTGGACGCGGGTCGGGGTATCGTGCATCCGGATGTTGGCCTGCACGACGGTCGGCTGATCGAGATCATCGGGTGCGGTCACTCGCACCCTGGCTGGTACGTCGAGGTGATGACGGCGCAGTACGCGGCCGATGGCGCGCACCGCTCTCGTGACATCGGCGGGGGGAACCGCACCGCGGGTGGTGACCGCGAGGTCCGGGTCCGCCGCGGTGGTCCACTGCTCCGACAGGTACAACGGCTGCGACGAATTCATAGGACACCTCTGCTATCTAATCCTCCGGTCCGCTCATCCCACCGTGACGACGCCGTCGCGTACAGGGCCGAAAGTCCCTGATCCGGGAATTAGACTGAATCGAGCGCAGCGAATTGCGTTTCCGCGAGGGGGATCCAGATGACCGACGACAGCGCAGGCGACCTGTACTCGGTGCGCGACACGCTGTCCCAGCTGCGATTGCGTGAATTGCTCAGCGAGGTCAAGGAACGCGTCGAGCTGATCATCGATTCCCGTGACCGAATGGACGGCCTCGTCGAAGCGATGCTCACCGTCACCTCCGGCCTCGATCTGGACGACACGCTGCGCGCCATCGTCCGCACCGCGACGAGTCTGGTCGACGCGCGATACGGCGCGCTCGCGGTCCGCGGGCACGACCAGCAGGTGACCCAGTTCATCGACGAGGGCATGGACGACGGGACGCGCCAGAAGATCGGCAGGCTGCCCGTCGGACTCGGCGTGCTCGGCGCGGTATTCGACGTGTCCAAACCGCTGCGCCTGGACGACCTGACCGAACATCCCTCCTCGATCGGCCTGCCGCCGGGACATCCGCCGATGCACACCTTTCTCGGTGTGCCCGTTCGGATCCGCGACGAGGTGTTCGGGGCGCTGTATCTCACGGAGAAGGCGGGCGGGCAGCCGTTCACCGAGGACGACGACGTGCTGGTGCGGGCGCTGGCCTCGGCCGCGGGTATCGCGGTCGACAACGCCAGGCTCTACGAATCGGCGCGCACCAGGCAGGCCTGGATCGAGGCGACCCGCGATATCGCGACCGAATTCCTCGCGGGCACCGAACCGGACCGGGTGCTGGCCCAGGTGGTCGATCACGCGCGCACGCTGACCGGATCCCATCGCGCCTTCCTGGCGGGAGCCACCGGCAAACAGACCGAGGGAAGCGACGACCTGCTGCTGAGCCAGTGGTCGGGACCGAGCGCGGGACACGAGGGCAGGCCGGTGCCGACGGAGGGGACGGCCCTGGGCGAGGCGCTCGCCTGCCGGGTTCCGCTGCGCTTCGACGACGCCGCGCGGATCGATCTCGGTGTCACGATCGAGGATCTCGGCCCCGCGTTGATCCTGCCGCTGTGCACGCCGGATTCGACCCTCGGCGTTCTGGTCACGGTCCGGCCCGCGGGCTCACCGCCCTACACCGACGAACTCGTCGAGCTGACCGCTGCCTTCACCGATCAGGCCGCACTGGCCCTGCGACTGGCGGGAACCCAGCGGCGGGTACGGGAACTCGACCTGCTCGCCGACCGCGACCGCATCGCGCGCGATCTGCACGACCACGTCATCCAGCGGCTGTTCGCCATCGGGCTCACCCTACAGGGCGCTGTGCCGAAGGCGGTGGTTCCCGAAGTGCGGCAACGACTTACGACGGTGGTCAACGAATTGCAGGAGGTGGTGCAGGAAATCCGCACCTCGATCTTCGACCTGCACGGCGGCGACGGGGACGGCACGCGTCTGCAACACCGCATCGAACAGGCGGTCCGGCAACAGACCACCGACGCGCCGTTGCACGCGACGGTCCAGGTGACCGGGCCGCTGTCGGTGGTCGAGGCCGAATTGGCCGATCACGCCGAGGCGGTGGTGCGCGAGGCGCTCAGCAACGCGGTGCGCCATTCCGGCGCGGACACGGTCGGGGTGGAGATCAGCGTCGACGACAATCTGACGATCGTCGTCACCGACAACGGCTGGGGTATCCCGAATCACGTGATCCGCAGCGGCCTGCGCAATCTGGAACAGCGGGCCGAGAAATCACACGGTGAATTCGTCATCGGTCCCGCGGGCACCACCGAAGGCCCGGCGGGCGATACCGACAGCGAGGCCGCGATGCCGGGCACCCGGCTGTGCTGGTCGGTTCCGCTGCCGACCGCGTGATCAGCGCGCCGGACCGAGCACGACCATCGAATTGTGCCCGCCCATGCCGAGGGAGAGTTTGGCGGTGATACCGCCCGCGAAGGGGGTCGTACCGTCGAGCAGACGCCCGTAGGCGGGCGCGACGACGGGCGCCGCGGGCACCACTCCTCGTTCGTAACCCAGTGCGGCGGCGGCGATCTCGACGGCGGCGGCCGCGCCCTGGCAGTGTCCGGTCAGCGGTTTGATCGCGTACACCTCGGGGCGATCGGCGAACATCCGCGCCAGCAGATCGCGTTCCGCCTTGTCGCACTGCGCGGTGCCGGTGCCGTGGGCGTTGAAGTACCGGACGTCCTCGGGGGTGATTCCGGCATCGCGCAGCGCGCGCCGGGCGCATTCGAAGATCTGTTCGTGCGTCGGCTCGACCGAGACCACGTGATAGGCGTCGTTGGACATCCCGCCGCCGAGCACCGCCGCGTACGGACGTTCGCCCCTGCGGCTCAGCACGAAGGCCACCGACGCCTCCGCCATCGTGAAGCCGCGGCTGCCCCGCTGGAACGGGCGGGTGGCATCGAGCGGCTCGCTGTCGATCACCGCCGCGCCGAGTCGGACGAAATGGTCGACGAGGTCGGGTGTCGCGGACATATCGGTCGCGACACAAATGACATCGTCGGCGATTCCGCTGTCGATCCACAGTTGGGCGGTGATGAGTGCGACGTTGGCCGAACTGCACGCGGCCGAGATGCTCATCGACGGCCCGTGGAACCCGTATTCCTGCATGAGCACCGAAACCGGCGTCGAAGGTAGTAGTCGGAGGAAATCACGGGGTCGGCGGCGGCCGCCGTCGACCAGGTAGAAATCGCGCCAGTTCACCACGTCGCCGAGCACGATCGCGTGCAACAGCCCCACCGTGCGGCCCGCGCGCCAGCCCCGGTCGGTGGCGTCGGCGATCGCCTCGCGCGCCGACTCGTGCACGGCACGCCCGTAGCGACTACTGCTGACGGCGTGATCGCCGCCGTCGGGCACCAACGCCACCCAGGCGTGTTCGTCGCCGTCGCTCCCGTATCCGGATTCGAGGGTGGCCGCGGGTTTGGCGCTCATCAGACCGCGCCACAGCGCTTCGCGGCCCCAGCCGTATCCGGTGACGGCCCCTATCCCGGCGATCGTCATATGATCGCGAGAGTGCTCTACGGTGGTCGAAGTGGCGCTCGACATGGCATCGCTCCTCCGCCGGTCCGCGGGCCGGACGCACCTCGGCCGGGGGCCCGGAAAGTCCGGCTTTCTGTAATGATCACCGAGGGCGCACAATGGAATGCCCACGACATGATCGAAGCAAGACAGAAGTCGGTGTGGTCTTGTACAGATACCAGAAATATCCCGTGTTCCAATGGCCATGAAACGGTCGACGATCGGGGGTTCCGAGTGGGTGAGGACAGGGCGGCGAACAGTTCGGCGGATGCCGAGCAGCTGGCCCAGCGGTACCGGTCCCTGGTCGAGCACACCCCGGACGGGATCTGTGTGCACGAGGACGGCGTGGTCGTCTATGTCAACCGGGCTACCGTGCGATTACTCGCGGCCGAGGACGCCGACGAGCTGATCGGCCAGCCGCTCACCCGCTTCGTCCACCCCGATTCCGTGTCGGCCATGCTCGAGCGCATCGACAGTCTCGAGGACGAGGGGTCCGCGTCCAAACCCACCGAGATGGCGCTGTTGCGCCTGGACGGGCGCACCGTTCAGGTCGAGACCGTCTCCGTGCGCACGCCGTGGTTCGATCGGCTGGCCTACCAGGTCGTCATCCACGATCTGACCGCCCAGCGCACCGCCGAGGCGGCCCAGCGCAAGGCCGAACAGCATTTCACCACCGTCGTCTCCCAACTGGAGGAGGGCGTGGTGGTGATCGACCGCAACGGCCGGATCGAATCCGCCAATCCCGCCGCGCTCAGGATCTTCGGCAGCAATCCGCGCACCGGGGATCTGACCGGCTCGACCATCGACGACCTGCCCCTGGTGTTGCTCGACGCCAACGCCAAACCGCTGCCGACCGCGCGCCATCCGGTGGCGCGCACGCTGGCGACCGGCGAGACCATCACCGGTTACGTCTTCGGCGTCGACCGCGAGGACGGGCAGCGGCGCTGGCTCTCCGGGAGCAGCCGATTGCTCAATCCGGGCGATCCACACTCCGCGGCCGTCTCCTCCTTCGCCGATATCACCGAATTCCGCGCCAGCCGCAGGCAGCTCGAGTACCAGGCCACCCACGATTCGCTGACCGGACTGGCCAACCGCTCGCTGATCCTGGCTCAGCTGGCCGGAGCGCTCGCGGGCAGCGAGGATCTCCCGGTCTCGACGGTGCTCTTCATCGACCTGGACGATTTCAAGGTCATCAACGACACCCTGGGCCACGCCATCGGCGATACCGTGTTGCAGATCGTGGCGCAGCGCCTGCAACGCGCGCTGCGGGCCGAGGACCTGGTCGGACGGCTGGGCGGCGACGAATTCCTGGTACTGCTCTCCGGCGCCCCCCGCGCGGTCGACCTCGACTCGCTCGTGGAACGGGTGCGCTCGAAGATGTCGGAACCGATCATCGCGCGCGGGCATCGCATCGAGGTGAACGCCTCCATCGGGGTCACCGCGCTGTCCTCGGAAGAGCACCGCACGCCGGAGGCCGTCCTGCACGACGCCGATCTGGCCATGTACCGGGCCAAGACCAACCGCGACGACGCACTCGGCGCGACCCGCCTGCCGAACAGCACCCACGCTTCCTAGGCTCGACGCCATGATCATCGAACACGTCCTGCTGCCCGTCCGGCCGGACCGCGCCGCGCAATTCGAGGCGGCCTTCGCGCGGGCACGCCTGATCATCGAATCCATGCCCGGTTTCCGAACACTGTCGCTGTCACGCTGTGTCGAGACGCCGGGAACGTATCTGCTGCTCGTCGAATGGGACACGCTGCGCGATCACGTCGACGGCTTTCGCGGATCGCCGGAATACGAGAAGTGGTCCCGATTGCTGCACCATTTCTACGATCCCTTCCCCACCGTGCGCCACTTCGAACCGGTCCCGGCTTCCGGGGTTCCACCTGCGGTTGCGGCGAACGTGCCGGAAGCACAGTAGACTCGACAACTCTGTTTTCACTCGCGCGCGAGCCACAACCTTTTCGCGCGCTGCCCGGCTCATCGCGGTGACAAGGAGTTCAGTTTTGCCCGACCGCCTCACCCAGGACCGTGCCGAGCCCGACGGCGCTCCCGAGCGGAACCGCGACCTGCAGATCGCACAGGAGCAGGCATACCTGTCCGTACTGTACGACCGGCTCGACGGCATGCGCGAATACGCCAAGAACCGGCTCAAGGCCGTGCTGCTCGAAACCGGCGGCACGCCGCAGGCCCGCACCGAGCGGGAATCGTTCAGTCAGCTCTACAACGAGGACCTGTCCAAATACGACGCCGCCGAGCACGGGCTGTGCTTCGGTCGCATCGACTTGGAAGCCACTGCGGCCGATTCCGCTGATGTGACCGATTCGGTCGCCGCCGGCGACGGTGAGACCCGTTATATCGGCAGGCTCGGCATCCTCGACGAGAAGGACGACTACGAGACCCTGCTGCTCGACTGGCGCGCCCCGCTGGCCCGCCCGTTCTACCTCGCCACCACGGCCACCCCCGACGGGGTGATCCGGCGCAGGCATATCCGATCGCGCAGCCGCAAGGTGACCGCGATCAACGACGAATACCTGGATCTCGACGCGGCGAGGCGGGCCGGGACGTCCGAGGGCGACGGCGGTGTCGGTAGCGAGAGCGCCCTGCTCGCGGCACTGAACGCGGCCCGCACCGGCCATATGAACGACATCGTCGAGACGATCCAGACCGAGCAGGACGCGATCATCCGCTCCGAGCACAAGAGCGTGCTCGTCGTCCAGGGCGGACCGGGCACCGGCAAGACCGCGGTGGCCCTGCACCGCGCGGCCTACCTGCTCTACACCTATCGCCAGCAACTGGCCAAGAGCGGCGTGCTCATCATCGGTCCCAACGCCACCTTCCTCGACTACATCGGGCAGGTGCTGCCCTCGCTGGGCGAGACGGGTGTGCTCCTGTCCACCATCGGCGACCTGTACCCGGGGGTGAAGGCCACCCGCGCGGATTCCCTGCGAGCGGGCGAGGTGAAGGGTTCGACGGCGATCCTGGAGGTGCTCAAACAGGCGGTGCGCGACCGTCAGGAGATCCCGGCCGACCCGATCCGGCTCGCCTTCGACGGCTATCCGGTGCTGCTGGACCGCAAGATCGCCACCAAGGCCAGGGGCCGGGCCAGATCCTCGCGGCGTCCGCACAACCTGGCGCGCCCGATCTTCGCGAGTTCGGTGATCGACGCGCTCACCGAACAGCTCGCCCAGACCATGGGCGCGGATCTGTCCGGCGGCCAGAGTCTGCTCAGCGGTACCGATCTCGCCGAGATCAGGGACGAGATGAAATCCGATCCCGCCGTGCAGGCGGCGATCGGACGGCTGTGGCCGATCCTGGCGCCGCAGGACGTCCTCGCGGACCTGTTCGCCGATCCGAAACGCCTGGATCGGGTGGCGTCCTCGCTCGACCCCGCAGATCGCGCCGAACTGGTCCGCGACGACGACGGCGAGTTCAGCGCCGCCGACGCGCCTCTGCTAGACGAGCTCGCCGAACTGCTCGGCGTCGACGACACCGAGGATCGCGAACGCGCGCGGCGTCGCTGGCGCGCCCAATTGGCAGAAGCCCAGGACGCGCTCGACATCCTCACCGGTTCGGCCCCGCAGGATCTCGAAGACGAACTCGATCCCGAGATCCTGATGGCCTACGACCTGATCGACGCGAGTCAGCTCGCCGAGCGCCAGGACGTGCGGGCCAGGCAGACCACGGCAGAACGTGCCGCGGGCGACCGCACCTGGACCTACGGGCATGTCATCGTCGACGAGGCACAGGAACTGTCGGGGATGGCGTGGCGCATGGTGATGCGGCGTATTCCGAACAGGTGGATCACCGTCGTCGGCGATGTGGCCCAGACCGGTGATCCCGCGGGTGCGTCGTCGTGGCAGTCGATGCTGGAACCGTATGTGGCACAACGCTGGAAGCTGACCGAGTTGACCGTCAACTACCGCACGCCCGCCGAGATCATGGCGGTCGCCGCCGATGTGCTCGCCGCCATCGATCCCGGTACCGCCGTACCGCGTTCGGTACGCGAATCGGGTAACGCGCCGCGCGCGATCCGGGTCGCCGCGGCCGAATTGCCCACCGCGCTGGCGGATTCGGTCGCCGCGGAGCCCGGGCCCGGCACCACGGCCGTCATCGCCCCGCACGACCTGGTTCCCGAATTGTCGGGGCTGGCCGCGGAATCGGTGCGGGTGCTGACCGTGCACGACGTGAAGGGCCTGGAATTCGACGGGGTGTATCTGGTGGAACCGCATCGGATACTCGACGAATCACCGCGCGGTCTCAACGATCTCTACGTCGCGCTGACCCGCGCCACCCAGCGGTTGACCGTGGTGCACTCCGAGGCGCTGCCGCCGGTGCTCGGCGCGCTGGCCTGACACGCGAAAGCCCCGCATCCGCACCGATGAACGGGCGGTATGCGGGGCCTCGCGGATTCGCCGTCTAGCGGACGGTGTGCACGATCAGGACGTCCGAACGCGACTTGCGCGCCACATCGGAGGGCACCGACCCCAGCAGTCGTCCCGCCAGGGTGTTCAGGCCGCGGTTACCGACCACGAGCAGATCGGCCTGTACCTCCTTGACCAGGTCGAGCAGCGATTCGACGGGCTCGCCGACGATGGCGCGTTCGACGATCTCCTTCGCGCCCGCCGAGGTGGCGCGGTCGCGGGCGACCCGCAGGATCTCGCTGGTGGGAGCGGACCCGCGTACCTGGTACGCCTCGTCCTTGAGTACATCGGCGGCGGCGGCCACGTCGCGATCGTCGGTCGGGTAGAAGGCGCACGCGACGACGAGGGTCGCACCCGAGGCGCCGGCCAGCGAAGCGGCCTTTTCGACGGCGACGTACGACGAGTCCGAGCCATCGGTACCGACAACAATGGTCCGGTAGGCGGTCATGAGTCCTCCAACTATGTGGGTCGGGTGCCTGCAGCAGCGCTACCCGGACGAGTCGGGAGCACCGTTGCGGCGACTGCGCTCGACCATAGCGGCAAATCACCCCGAAATTTCACAAATCGCAGCACATCACACTCGGTGGCGTCGCGGCTTTCACACGCCCGGGTCACTCGACAGAATCCACGGGGCACGAACTACCAGGGCCGATTCAATTCCGCGGATCGAATTCTGTGACCCGTCACAAGTCGGGCGAACCAAGTTGCGGCCCTGGGATATTCATCACAGCGGGGTCTCGGCGACGCCAGCGCGCTACCGCCCCGGCGGAAAAACTTTGGCAGTAACTTCGTTACGCGATCGTACCGAATTCTTCGCGTATTCCAACGGCGGCATTCCGACTTCGGCGGTGAACTCCCGCGAGAAATGCGCCTGATCGAAGTAGCCCAGTTCGGCGGCGAGCGCGGCCAGGTCCTCGGTCCGGCCGCGGGCGAGCAGATCCGCGCCGTCCTGCAGCCGATACCTGCGCAGCACCCATTTCGGGCCCGCCCCCACGTAGCGACGGAACATCCGTTGCAGTGTGCGTACCGGGATCCCGAACCGGTCGGCGACCTGATCGACCCGCGTCAGCTCGAGATCACGCTCCATCGCGGCGACGACGCGCAGCACGAGCCGATAGGTCGGGTCGTCGGGACACGACCGCGTGCCGAAGAATTCCTCGATGATCGCCCGGCGTTCGGCATCGGATGATGCCTCCAGCACACGATCGGTGAGCCCGGCCGCCTCGGGTATTACCTCGGCCAGTTCGACGGCGGAATCACGGAACGCGCCGACATCCAATCCGGTATAGGCGCCGAAACCGCCCGCACGGAAACGGATGCCGAATGTCTCACCGAGTCCGCCGAGTTCGCGAATGTATTTGGTCGTGCCGACACCGTTGACGAATCCCCCGGTGCGGGTCTCGGTGCGCTCGAAAGTGATGTTCACACACGGATAGGAGAGCACCTCGGCGAAATACGGCGGGCGTCCGCGCAGATCCCAGCGCACCGACCAATACCACTCGATGAAGCGGTCGACCGACGGTCCCGCGGGCAGCCGCGCCAGCGTGCGGTGCCTGGCCTGCTCGACCGGGTGCAGGATGCCCTTGACGTCGTCCGCGCCCGGAACGCCCCCGACCCCGTCAGACACCGTGTCGCTTTCTTACAAGACCGCGCCTCGACCGTCGAGCAGAGTTGTCCCCATGAGCGATACAGAGATTTCGACAGTGCGACCCATCCCCGACGGCTACCACTCGATCACCTGTTTCCTCGCTGTCCCCGACGGCAGGAAGGCGATCGAATTCTACGGCGCGGTCTTCGGCGCCGAGGTGATCAGCCGCAACGATATGCCCGACGGCCAACCCGCCCACGCCGAGCTGAAGATCGGCGACTCGATCCTGCAGATGGGTATGCCGATTCCGGACAACGGCGTGCTCGCCCCCAACGGCGAGTGGGTGCACACCTCGATGGTGCACTACTGCCCCGACGTGGACGCCGTCATCGAACGCGCCGTCGCGCACGGCGCGCGCAGCGCGGAACCGCCGCAGACCTTCGTCACCGGTGACCGCTACGGCGTCGTCATCGACCCGTTCGGTCATCGCTGGGCGGTGATGACCAGGGTCGAGGACGTCTCGCGTGAGGAGGCCGAGCGGCGCGTGAACGAATGGATGGCGACGCAGGTGTGATCGGGACCGGCCGGTGCTCAACTGAGCCCGGCCGCGTCCATGCCTCGCAGTTCCTTCTTCAGGTCCGAGATCTCGTCGCGGAGCCTGCCCGCCAGTTCGAACTGCAGTTCCCTGGCCGCGTTCATCATCTGCGCGGTGAGTTCCTTGACCAGGTCGGCGAGTTCGGCGCGCGGCATCGACTTGATGTCGCGCCCCTCGTACACCCCGGCGCTGACCGCACGGCCCGGCTCGCCCTGGGCACGTCTGCCGCGGCTGGCGTTGCGTCCCGATCCGCCGACCGCGACCTCGTCGTCGGCCTCCTGATATACCTGATCGAGGATGTCGGCGATCTTCTTGCGCAGCGGCTGCGGGTCGATGCCCCTCTCGGTGTTGTAGGCGACCTGTTTGGCCCGGCGCCGATCCGTCTCATCGATGGCGTGACGCATCGAGTCGGTGATCTTGTCGGCGTACATGTGCACTTCGCCGGAGACGTTGCGGGCGGCGCGGCCGATGGTCTGGATCAGGCTGGTGCTGCTGCGCAGGAAACCCTCCTTGTCGGCGTCGAGAATCGCCACCAGCGACACCTCCGGCAGGTCGAGACCCTCGCGCAGCAGGTTGATGCCGACCAGGACGTCGTATTCGCCCAACCGCAGCTGGCGGAGCAGTTCCACGCGGCGCAGGGTGTCGATCTCCGAGTGCAGGTACCGCACCCGGACGCCGAGGCCGAGCAGGTAATCGGTGAGATCCTCGGCCATCTTCTTGGTCAGGGTGGTGACCAGGACGCGCTCGTCGCGTTCGGTGCGCGCGCGGATCTCGTGCAGGAGATCGTCGATCTGGCCCTTGGTCGGTTTCACGACCACCTTCGGATCGACCAGGCCGGTCGGGCGGATGACCTGCTCGACCACCTCGCCGCCCGCCTGCCCCAGCTCGTACGGGCCGGGCGTCGCCGACAGATAGACGGTCTGGCCGATGCGGTCGGCGAATTCCTCCCAGGTCAGCGGCCGGTTGTCGACGGCGGACGGCAGGCGGAAGCCGAAATCGACCAGATTCCGCTTCCGCGACATATCGCCCTCGTACATGCCGCCGATCTGCGGGACCGTGACATGGGATTCGTCGATGACGAGCAGGAAATCCTCGGGGAAATAGTCGATCAGCGTGGCGGGCGCCGTCCCGGGCCCGCGGCCGTCGATATGGCGCGAATAGTTCTCGATGCCGGAACAGAAACCGACCTGGCGGATCATCTCCAGGTCGTACTGGGTGCGCATCCGCAGGCGTTGCGCTTCGAGCAGTTTGCCCTGCCGTTCCAGTTCGGTCAGCCGCTCCTCCAACTCCCGCTCGATATCGCCGACCGCGCGTTCCATGCGCTCCTGGCCCGCGACGTAGTGGGTGGCGGGGAAGATGCGCAGCGTGTCCACCTGACGCACCACGTCGCCGGTGAGCGGGTGCAGGTAGTACAGCGCCTCGATCTCGTCACCGAAGAATTCGATGCGCACCGCGAGTTCCTCGTAGGACGGGATGATCTCGACGGTGTCGCCGCGCACCCGGAACGAGCCGCGCACGAAGGACATGTCGTTGCGGGTGTACTGCACGTCGACCAGCAGCCGCAGCAGCGCGTCGCGGTCGATCTCGGCGCCGACCTCGAGTTGCACGGACCGGTCCAGATAGGACTGCGGTGTGCCCAGGCCGTAGATGCACGACACCGAGGCGACCACGACCACGTCACGCCGCGAGAGCAGACTCGATGTCGCCGAGTGACGCAGCCGCTCCACGTCGTCGTTGATCGAGCTGTCCTTCTCGATATAGGTATCGGTCTGGGCGATGTACGCCTCGGGTTGGTAGTAGTCGTAGTACGAGACGAAATACTCGACGGCGTTGTTGGGCAACATCTCCCGCAACTCGTTGGCCAACTGCGCGGCCAGCGTCTTGTTCGGCGCCATCAACAACGTCGGTCGCTGCAATTTCTCGATCAGCCACGCGGTGGTCGCCGATTTACCCGTACCGGTCGCGCCGAGCAGGACCACATCGCGCTCCCCCGCCTCGATCCTGCGCTGCAACTCGGCGATGGCGGTGGGCTGATCACCCGCGGGCTTGTGGTCGCTGACGACCTGGAAGCGGCCGTCGGCACGCTCGATCACACCGACCGGACGGAACTCCGAATGCGCGAGCGGCGTCTCACCGTGGGCCCGGTCCTCGTAGCCCTCGGCCGGAATCTCGGTTGCGAATGCCATGTTCACCAGCGTAGGCGGACCCACCGACAGATTTCCCGGCATGTGCGCACCGCCGCAGTGCCCGTGTGGTCCCGACCACGGGGAATCGGCCGACGGCACCGGAGTCGGGCCATACCCGCGACCGGCTGCCGGGAACGAGAGACGACTCACAGCGACGACGACGCGCCCCGCATGGTACGCCGCGAAACATACCGGGCGGCAACTCTATTCGGGCCGCGACCGGATATTTCCGCACCGCACGCCGAGACCGTGCCGGGTGTAGCCTGATTGTTTACCGGACCTGCCGAAGGACTCGCCATGAGTGTTCTGGTTCCCCTGCTCGTCGCCGCACCGACGATGTCCGGAATAGCCGGCTATATGGCCCGTGATCTGCGGCGCGGCAGCGCCGAGCCGGCGCAGGCGCCACCGGGGAACCCGGTCCGCAGACCGCTCGTCGAATATTTCGACCTCGCGGACCTGACCTGCACCGACAGCAGGGGCTACATCACCTCGGTCGACCGCTGCCATCGGGAATCGTGGGGGTTGTACATCTCGCGCGCCGCCGACCGGCCCGAACGCCGTCACACCGAAACCTGGCTGCTGCCCGATCTCGGGATCAGGGCGACCAGGGAGCACACCCGCCCGGCCCGGTTCGGCAAACACGACTATCGGCTCGATATCGGCGAATTCTCCGAGGTCACGCCGAAACGATGGCGGGCGACCGACCTCTACCTCGACGTCGTCGTACGTCAGGGCAGGCCCGCCGAATTGCACGGCGCCGAGCAACTGCTCGCGGCGCACGCGGCCGGTTTCCTCGACGCCGCGGGGGCCCGGCGGGCCTTCGACCGGGCCACGAAGGTCGTGGACGGATGCGCGTCGCACGAGCACGACCTCGAGCAGTGGCTCGCCTCGGAGGGCATCGTGCTGACCTGGATGTAGCCATCTCCACCGCCCGGCCGAGCCCTGTCCGACTCGACGCCGGGCGGTACACCGGTAGATTCTGAGGACATGACGCAGGCACCAACAGTGGACGTGCACCGGCCCAAGGTCGAGTACTTCGATCTCGAGAGCCTGACCAATACCGACCCCAAGGGGTTCGTCCGGGCGGTCGAGCAGTACCACGTGGAATCGTGGGGCCTGTACATGGCACGGACCGCCGATCATCCGCAGTTCCACTACATCGAATCGTGGCTGCTGCCCGATCTGGGGCTGCGGGTGTCGATCTTCCACTACCACCCCGAACATCAGCGCGATCAGGACTACTACCTCGATATCGGCGAGTTCACCCGGGTGACCGACGAACGCTGGACCTCGGTGGACCACTACCTCGACATCGTGGTCCGCACCGGACGCGACACCGAATTGCTCGATGTGGACGAATTGCTGGCCGCCCACACCGCGGGACTGCTCGGAGCGGCCGAATCCCAGGCCGCGATCGAACGTGCCGCCACCGCGATCGACGGCATCGCGGCCAACGGCTATTCGCTGGAGCGCTGGACGGAATCGCTCGGCATCACGCTGACCTGGAAGTAGTTCTCCACCTCGTTCGGCCACCCTTGACAACCCGTTCCGTCGGATGCAGCATTTAACCATCCAGTTAATTAGCTAGGTGGTTAAATACAAGCCATGACGGGCGACGAACTCAGCAGAACCTTCGCGGCACTCGCGGATCCGACCAGGCGGGCGATCCTCGCGAGTCTGGCCGAGGGCCAGGCCACCGTGACCGAACTCGCGGAACCGTTCGCGATGAGCCTGCCCGCCATCTCCAAACATCTGAAGGTCCTCGAACGCGCCGGACTCATCACCCGAGGGCAACACGCGCAGTGGCGCCCGTGCCGGTTGGAGGCAGCGCCGCTGGGCACGGCCACCGACTGGCTGGACCGATACCGGCAGTTCTGGGACGGCCGCTTCGACCGCCTGGACGAACATCTGCGCCGCATACAGCACAAGGAGAGCGACCGATGACCGCATCGACCGAACTGCCCCAGGGCGATATCCGCCTGTTGGAGACCGATACCGCGCGGCGCCTGCTCGCGGCGAATCTGCCCGCCCGCCTGGCCTTCACCGCCGCCGACGGCACCCCGAGAGTACTGCCGATCAATTTCTGGTGGAACGGGTCGGAATTGATCATGGCCGGTTTCGCGCCGTCGAAGAAAGCGCGAATGCTGCGCAGGCACCCCGATGTCGCGATCACGATCGACACCGAATCCGCACCACCGGAAGTTCTGCTGATACGCGGCCGGGCGGAAATTCACGAAATCGACGGATTGGCACCGGAGTACGCGCTGGCGATGAACAAGGGCGGCGGCGAGGGCGCCGCCGAACGGCTCGAATTCCTGCGCGCGATGGCGCCTCGCATGGAACGAATCGTCGTGCGCCCCACCTGGGTCGGCGTCATGGATTTCCGGAATCGCTTCCCCTCCGGCGCCCCCGACTGGATGAAGGGCGCGTAGCGCCGCACCTCACAGCCCCACACCGAATGCACGAATCCACCATGCCGAGAGGACTTTTCGATTATGAGCGACCGAGAATTCACCATAGTCCGTACCTTCGACGCGCCCCGCGAGCTGGTGTTCGAGTCCTGGCTCGATCCCGACCAACTGGTGCTGTGGGCCGGTCCGCACGGGTTCTCGACACCGCGCGACACCATCGTCGTCGAGCCGCGCGTCGGTGGCCGCTACGACTCGGTCATGGTCTCCGACACCGACGGCGCCCGCTATCCGAGCGCGGGCGTGTTCCGCGAGATCGTCGCACCGGAACGCCTGGTCTTCACCTGGGGTGATCCGACAGGTGACGGCAGCGCGGACAGCGAATCCGTCGCCACGGTGACCTTCGCCGAAACCGAGGCGAACAAGACCACGATGACCTTCCACCTGCTCGCCCCCGGACCACTCGCCCCGGAGGACGGCGCGCGAGAGGGCTGGGACCAGAGCCTGGACCGACTGGTCGCGCTGCTGCGACAGCGCGCGGTCACTCAGTCCGCCGCGCCGCGAATCCGCTCGTAGACGTCGTCGAACCACGGCTCCTTCACCGCGTAGTACGCCTCGGCCGCGGCCTCTCCGGAGCTGTCGGCCGCCGCCGCTTCGGCCTTCCGCTTCACGGTGAGGTATTCCGACCGCAGGTCGGCGTCGGCGCGCAGCCGGTCACGCAATGCCAGGGCGAACTCCGCCCCCGGTGATCCTTCGACGCGAAGATGGACGTTGGCGGGTCGTCCCGGATCGGCGCTGCCGTGCACGCGCTTGGCCCAGAGCGCGGTATCGGTGCCCGCGGGATCGGCCCCGGTCGGCTTCGGGTTGTCGTGCGCCAGGTGCGATTTGACCGGAAAACCCGCGGCTCCCAGCGCATCTCGCAATCCATCGGCGGCCGTGAGATCCGCGACGGTGATCTGGATGTCGATGACATCCTTGGCGGGCAGATCCGGTACGGCGGTCGATCCGATGTGGTCGATCCGGATCGCGGCCGACCCGCAGGCCGCCGCCAGCCGGGCGATCAGCCGCTGCGCCTGGGCCGCCCATTCCGGATCGGCGGGAACCAGCCGCAGTTCCCGCGCCGCGACCGTTCCGGCACGCAGATTACGTTCGAACGGCACCAGTCGCCGCTCCCACAGCCGATGCACCACCGGCTCGATCGCACCGGGCTCGCCGCTGTTGTCGAGCAGCACATCGGCGACGGCGTGACGCTGTTCATCGGTGGCCTGTGCCGAAATCCTGGCCCGCGCATCGGCTTCGGGAACCCCCCGGAATTCGACGAGTCGGCGAATTCGAGTTTCCGCGTCGACGTCGACCACCAATACCAGATGGAGATACGGCGCCATTCCGCTCTCGACCAGCAGCGGAATATCCTGCACCAGAATCGCGTCGGATTCCGCCGCGTCGATCAATTCCTTCGTGCGCTTTCCGACCAGGGGATGAGTTATCGAATTCAGCTTCTTCCTGGATTCTTCGTCGGCGAATGCGCGGGCCGCGAGCGCGGGCCGATCCAGGCTGCCGTCCGCCGCCAGGATCTCCGGTCCGAACGCCTGCGCCAACGCCGCGAGGCCCTCGGTGCCGGGCGCGACGACCTCGCGCGCGATGGCGTCGGCATCGATGACCACCGCGCCCCGTTCGGCCAGGATCCGCGCCACCGTCGACTTACCCGCTCCCATGCCTCCGGTGAGGCCGATCCGCAACATGCCCACAGTCTCGCATTCGCGATTCCCCGCACCGCCGACCACCCGCGTGCCGACGCCGTCCCGCGGTGACGCGAGTGGCGCGCTCCGAAGCGCGTGATTACCCATCGCGGATCCCGAATTCACCTCCACTCGCCGGTTTTGCCCGATCCGTGATGACGCCGAGACCGATTCGCAACATTTCCGCCCGGCCCCCGCACCCGCGCGTCGAACTTCCGACACGCCGAGGCAATTACTCGCGCAAAATACTCTGCGGCGCCCTTTTTGTCGGCTAATCTTCGCCGTGGCGATCCAGGCCAGAACCAGCTAGCAAAGGAAACTCATTGGGCACCAGAATCAACCAGTCGGGTCGCCACCGCCTGGGAATGGCGGGAGGCGTGCACTGCATCCAGATCCCCGCTGTCGCGGCCGCGCTCGCCGAGCACCGCCGCTCATGGTTCACCGCTTTGATCAGTCCGGCACGGCACAGTTTCGCGGCCATGCGAAAACGTCCAGCTTTCGCATCCGTGCGCTGGGTTCCCGCCACCGCCGGCTGACCTCTCCTTCGGGCAGTGGCCCCACCCGCTTCGGGTCGGGCCACTGTCGCATGTCCGGGATGTGTCATACCAGCCCACTCGGGCTCCGACGCGCACCCGGCCGCTGCTCCGGCATCGCGTTGGGCGGAACCGGGTAGGGGATGCCGAGATTCGCGGTGCCGAGCGCGACATTGGGACCGCATTGCGCCGCGGCCGCGCCGATTCGCGGTCCGGGATCGGTCAGTACCGGGGACGTCGGATCCGGCGCGGTACCGAAGTCGAAAGCCGATGTCATATCCCCCGTGACACCACGTCGCCACGCCGTCAGATTCGGCACCTCGACACCGAACCTGGTTTCGAGCAAACGTAACTGCGAGGTGTGGTCGAACGTCTCCGAGGCGACGAGTCCGCCGCGACTGTAGGGCGAGATGACAAGGCCGGGAACGCGATAGCCCAGTCCGATCGGCCCCGCGATACCCGCCGACGACGACACCCGATCCAAGGGAACCGTCAGGAACTCCCCCGGTGTTCCCGGTGGCGCGGTCGGCGGGGCGACGTGGTCGAAGAAGCCGCCGTTCTCGTCATAGCTCACGATGAGCGCGGTCTTCTCCCATACCGCCGGATTCGAGGTGAGGATGTCGAGCAGCTGGACGATGCCGAAAGCGCCGAACGCGGCGGGCAGCGCGGGATGTTCGCAGGTGAGCACCGACGGAACCACCCAGGAGACGGCGGGCAGCCGGTCGGCGGCGACGTCGGCCTGGAAATCGTTCGGGTACGTCGGGGCTGTCCCGCGCCGCGCGAGTTCCGAATTCGGGTCCGAGGACTGGGTGAAACAGCCGATCATCCCGTCCAGCAGCACCGAGGCGAGCGGACCGAAGTCGCGATTGTTGTAGATCTTCCAGTCCACGCCCGCCTCGGACAGGTTCTCCGGGTAGGTCCGCCAGCTGTAGGCATGACGCGGGAGCAGCAGCGGCGTTTCGACCAGCGGACCGCCCGCGGCGCCGTCGGGGTCGACGGTCGCGCCGATCCAGTACAGCCGGTTCGGGTCGGTGGGGCCCAGGACCGAGCAGTGGTAGTTGTCGCACAGGGTGAACGCGTCCGCGAGTTCGTGATGGATCGGAATATCTTCTCGCAGGTGATACCCCATGGCGGCGGGAGCGTTGGCCGGTCCGACGCTGTCGATCGACATCGGCATCCACCGGTCGTTCGCGCCACCGTTCCACGCCCGGTGCATGCCACCCCAGCTGTGGTCGGGATCGTTGACGCATTCGCCGTCCAGCGTGGGCCCGCGCGTGGTGTCGAGACGGAACGGATTCACGAAACCGTCCGGGGCGGGACCGATTCCGGGCGTCCACCCGTACTGCCGCCAGGCGGTGGACGCCTCGCCGAAACCGCGCACGCCGGAGAACGCTCCGAAATAGTGGTCGAAGGAACGGTTCTCCTGCATCAGCAGGACGAAATGCTCGATATCGCCCAGCCCGCCCTGCCCCGCAGGATCGGCCGCATGGGCGCGTTCGATGATCGGATTCGCCCACGAGGCCAATGCACCCACCGCACCGGCCGCCATCGCCTTCGTCAGGAAGCGCCTACGGTCGAGACCGCCGAACGGACCCGATGCGCCCATGTTCGATCAACCCTTCTGCCGGAATGTCCTAGCCAGGTTCACGATCGGCGCAGACCCTACCCGACGCGCGGCGCGGCGCTACCACCGCCACCTGCGGCGCAGCGGCGGACGGACGGCGTCGGCTCGCCCTCGGCGGAAGGCGACCGCGTCAGGAGGAAAGCCGGTCGCGCGTCTCCCCCTGGCCGTCCGTCGCGGTCCATGCCTTCAGCAGACCGGAGATCTGGGCGAGCAGGGGTGCCAGGCCGGACAGGTCGCCACCGAGTTGGTAGGTCTTGAGCTCGGCGGGGGCGGGGAGCTGCGACACGATCTGCGGCAGGTTGTCGATCAGTCTGGCCTGGATATTGGCGCTGTTCTGCTCGTTGGCGGTGCTGACGCGGACCCGATCTCGTTCCAGGTCCAGCAGTTCTCCTTCGTGCGCGGCGCGGCGGCGAGCGGCGGCGAGCGACAGTTCGCCGTCCAGTTCCTCGCGGCGCAATTCCTGACGCCCGCGCAGGTTCTCGGCCTGTTCGGCGTGCTGCTCGCGCTCGAGGCGCAGCGCGTGCAGCGCCGTCTCGGCGGCCAGATCGGCGACGGTGCGCTGATCGTCGTGTTCGCGGGTGGTGCGGCGCAGCTGTTCCGCGGTCTCCCTGTCGAAACGGGACGCCTCGTGTCCGGCCCGCAGATCGGCGAGTTCGCGTTCGTTCTCGATGCGCCGTTCCTCCGCCGTGCGGTGCGCGGCGGTTTCCCGCGCCGAGATCACCTCCTGCGCGGACAGTTCCGCGAGGCGGGCGATCTGGTTCTGTTCGCTGCGATAGGGCTTCTGCAAGTTCTCCCACAGCGTCGACGAGCTCACCACCGCCTCTTTGATCTGCACGGTGACGATCCGCAGCCCCAGCCCGTGATCGCCGCGTCCGTCGGCCGCGTCCGCCGCGCCCTCGGCGACCGCGCGCAGCCGTGCGGTCAGCTCCTCGATGATGGGCTGCTTATCGCTGAGCACGTCACGCACGCCCATCGTGGAGACCTTGTCCTTGATCGCGGCCTCGGCCTGTTCGCGCAGCTGGATGTTGACCAGCCGCATGGGATCCTCGGCGTCGGAGAAATCCAGTTTTCGGTAGGCGGTGCCGAAATCCTCGATGATCCACTGCACATATCCCTGGACGAGGACGCCCTGTAGTTCGCTGCATATGCAGTAGGCGTTGATCAGAATCGTCTGCATCGCGCCGGGCACGACGAGATAGGAATCGGTGGCCGGATTGAACCGGAAGGACACACCCAATCCGATGTGCAGCGGTTCGCCGCGGCCCCGACGGGTATGCACGACAAAGGCATTCGGCGGAACCAGGACGGTGCGCCGACGCCAGAATCCGGTGACCCTGACCTCGACCGGACCGGGGCCCGAGCCCGGTGTGCTCGGGCCGATCGCCTCGGCCCGCTTCGCCATCGCGCCGCGCGGTGCCGGTGCGCCGGGTGGCGGCGGCATCGAGGCCGCGGCCGGTGCGGGTTTGCGCGTGCGCAGATCGTCCTCCAGCGCGGCCTGTTGCGCCACGACCTGGTCGAGGTAGGAGTTCTTACCCGAATTGGAGCCCATGCCGGTGGAGACTACCGGCGAATCCCGCACGCGCGAATCTTTGTGCTGTCGGTCCATATTCGAGCCCGATCCGCGCCGCACGTCCCGGGAACCACCACGATCCTCCAGCGGGGGATCACGTCGACTCGAAACGACCGATCTATGGTGTGCGGGTGGTCGATACCGGGGATCCGACGAAGCGAGATCCGAGCGGGACGGATCTGTCCGGCCACGATCTCCGCGGCGAGGATTTCGGCGGCGCGAACCTCGACGGCGCGAGACTGGCGGGCGCGAACCTCGAATACGCGACCCTGGACGACGCGAGCCTCATCGGCGCGGACCTGACCGGAGCCGTTCTCGCCGACGCCGACATGCGAAACGCCGATCTGCGACACGCGAAACTCCACCGTGCCGATCTGGACCTCGCGACCCTGAACGGTTCGAACCTCAACGACGCCGACCTGAGTCACGCGAAATTACTCCGTATGAGCGCGACGGGCACGCGATTCCGAGGCTCGAACCTGAACTACGCGGACCTGCGCGGCGCCGACCTGACGGAGGCGATTCTGAGCGGCGCGAGCCTGGTCGAAGCCGACCTCGAACACACGATCATGACCGACGCCGTGCTGGACAGCGCCGACCTGAGCGGCGCGAACATCTACGGCACCGTGATGGTGTCGGCGAGATCGACCGGCGCGACACTGAATGCCGCCTGACTGGACGAGGCAAGCCTACGAGGCGCGGACCTCACGGGCGCGAGTCTTCGAGACGCGCGGCTCTATCTCGTCGATCTCACCGACGCCGACCTCACCGACGCGGACCTGGCAACAACCGAGTTGGATCGAGTCGTGCTCAGTGGTGCGCGGCTGATCCGGACCGCACTGCCCCCGATCTCGTCCATGGCTCGGGTGTCCTGGACGGAGAGCACCGATTGGAACGGGTGCCGGGACGAGATCTTCCGAAGGTCGATCAGGTTGGGAGAGCACAAATTCCTCCTGAATCCCGACGGTCGTGACGGTCAGCCGAACGCGTAGTGGGCGAAATCGCAGACGAGTTCGAACCCGATGGCGCAATAGATCTTGTTCGATGTCGGATTGTCGGCCGCCGCGAACAGACACGCGCCGAGCCCTTCCGTGCCGATAATGCGGGCCACGTGCGCCGTGAGGATCGAGGCGTAACCGTTACCGCGTTCACCGGGAGGCGTGTAGACCGGGCCGATACGGGACCAGCCGTGCGCCGGCGCCTGATGCGCGGCCAGACCGACCGGGCGGCCGTCGCGTTCCCACAACCACCAGCGCCCGGTCGCGATCCGACGGCGCAGGGCGGCCGTATTTCCGCCGCCGGGACCGATACCCGATTCGTCGTGCATCGCCCACAGCCATTCCGCGCACAGCGCCAGATCCGCGTCCGTGGCGCACCGCGCGGATCCCGGCACATCGGGAAACCGCAGCGGGCCCGATCGGTACAGGTGGTTGACGAACGCGAGCCGGGACGGCACCCCCGAGATCCGCGTCCACCGCCGCGCGAATGCCGCCGCGACGTCGGCCACGCCTTCCACACCGCCGGCTTGTGGCGCGACGCGCACCAGAGCCTCGACGACCGCGTCCAGACTCGCGGCCTGCAATTCCCCCAGGAAGATCTCGCGACCGGCGACCTTGATCGCGAAACCGACCGTTGTCGCGTCGTCGTGCGCCGAGAGGAAGACCGACGGCTCGGAGGCGGTGTCGAGCCCGGAACGGCGGTTGGCGACGGCCGTGGCGATGACGGTGTGCCGCAACGGATCACGACGGAGCATGCCGTCGATGCGATCCGCGAACACGCCGACGTCGTCGGTGATCTCGACCTTCAAGGACTCCCCCTGGATCACGACCGCCCCCGGCCTCCGAATCCGTTGCGCACCGCGGATTCTCGCGCGCGCACTCCCGATCGCACCATATCAGTCGCGGTCGCCGTCGTGGTCGCCGTCGTGGTCACGGTCACGGTCACGGTCGCGGTCGCGGTCGCGGTCACGGTCGCTGCCGCTGCCGCTGCCGCTGCCGCTGCCGCTGCGACGATCCATCGGGACAGCCGGTGCTCAGGTCTCGGATGCCGCACGGAATCGAATCCGGCGCGACGGCATACCTGGGCGCGAACGACGCGGTACCACGCGGTACCGATCCACCCGGGCATTGCCCTTGCGTCTCACTCGCCGGAGTTCCTAGACTGAGGAAAATCTGATAGTGACTTTCAGGTAGGGATTCCGGGAGGGCCGATGACAACGCACGCCACCGTGGAACGATCACAACCGGCGACTCGACCGGGGGCGGTCGGCCGGTGGGGTGAGTTCATGGCCCGCCATCGCCGGATCGTGCTCGGCGGCTGGGTGCTGCTGGTCCTGCTCTGCGGCGCCGGCTACCAGGCACTGCACGATCGCCTCGGCGCGCCCGACTACACGGTGCCCGGATCCGGCTCGAACCGCGTCGAACAGCTTGCCGCCGAATATTTCTCGCAGCTGGGCGCGGAACAGGACGTGATCGTCTTCCATTCCGACCGATACCGCGCCGACGCACCCGAATTCCGGGCCGCCGTCGATTCCGCCGTCGCCACCACACGCGCGACCGAGGGCGTCGCCGGGGTGGTCGGGCCCTTCGACGGGATCCCCTCGATCCAGATCTCCGAGGACAGGCATACGGCCTTCGGCATCGTCGGCCTGAACGGGTCGATGGCCGAGCGGGTCGACGTGGCGATCCGTGTGCAATCCGCGCTGGGCTCCGAACCGGGCATCGGCGATGGCGAGATCGAAGCGTCGATCACCGGCTACGCGCCGATCCAGGCGGATCTGATGGCGATCGAGACCGCCGACATGCAGCGCGCCGAGGGGATCGGCCTGCCGGTCGCGGCGGCGGTGCTGGTTCTCGCGTTGGGCGCGGCGGTCGCCGCCACGATCCCGATCACGGTCACCGTCGCCGGAATCGCGGTCGGTGTCGGCGTCCTGTTCGGACTCACCACCTTCCTCACCTTCGATTCGCTGATGCTCTCGGTGGCGACCATGATCGCCACCGGCACCGCCATCGACTACGCGATGTTCATCGTCAGCAGGTTCAACGAGGAATCGACCCGCCGCGACATCAGGGATCGCAGGGCGCGAGCCGATATCGAGGCCGCGATCGGCGTCGCCCTCGACACCACCGGCCGCACGGTGCTGGCGTCGGGGATCATCGTCATGATCTCGCTGTGCTCGCTCGCGGTGGTCGGGTTGCCGATGCTCACCGGAATCGCGATCGGCGTGGTCACCGCGGTCGTCGCCACGCTCGCCGCCGCGTTCACGCTACTGCCCGCCCTTCTCGCCGTACTCGGGCCCGCGATCAATCGCGGCGCACTGCCCGCACGGCTGCGACCGGCCGAGACCCGTTCGGCGACAGCGTCGAACAACTGGGCGCGGTGGGCGCGCCTGGTGATGGGCAGACCGGTGCTGTTCGGCGCGCTCGGCGTCGGCACGTTGCTGTTGGCCGCGTTCCCGATCACCGGTATCCAGTACGGCGTCGACATGGGGATCGGCTCGCTCGGGGAACGGCCGAGCGGCCGGGCCACCACCCTCGTCGAGGACAATTTCGGGCCGGGACTGCTCGGACCGATCACTCTCGTCGCGACCGGTCCCGACGAGGGCCCACTCACCGCGTCGGCCTCGACCGGTGTCGCGGCGTTCGTCGACGGCCTCTCCGCGGACGAACGGGTCGTCCGGGTCATCCCGCAACAGGCGAACGGGCGCGTGCTGGCCACCGTCGTGCCACGCGACACCTTCGACTCGACCGCCGTCGCCGAACTGACCGCCGATATCCGTGCCGAGGCCGATGGGGTCACCGGCGCGCAGATCCACATCGGCGGCACCTCGGCCGCCTTCGCCGACGTCTCCGAACGCATCACCGATCGACTGTTCCTGGTGATCGGGCTGGTGCTGACGGTCTCGCTGGCCTTCCTCGTGTTCGCGTTCCGCAGTATCGTGCTGGCGTTCAAGGCGATTCTGCTGAATCTGCTGGCTACCGGTGCGGCACTGGGAATCACGGTCGCGGTCTTCCAGCACGGCATCGGCGAATCGTTGCTCGGCTTCGAGAGCACCGGATTCCTCCAGGTCTATCTGCCGATGCTGGTCTTCGCCGTATTGTTCGGCCTGTCCATGGATTACGAGGTGTTCCTGATCCGGCGGATGAAGGAGGCGTGGGATCGCAATCCGGACAACGCCGTCGCCGTCGCCGAGGGATTGCAGCGCACCGCCCGGCCCATCACGGCCGCCGCGGCGATCATGGTCGCGGTGTTCGCCAGTTTCGTCACCGCGGATGTGCTGGAACTCCAGCAGATCGGATTCGCGCTCGCGGTGGCGATCGCGCTCGACGCGCTGATCGTGCGCCTGGTGCTGGTGCCCGCGTTCATGCAGATGTTCGGGCGTTGGAATTGGTGGTTGCCGCGATTCGGTTCCGCTAGAGAAGAATCCGTTCGATCGCACTGAGGACGGCGTCGACCGCGTCGGTGTAGACCTCACGCAGCGGGCGAACGAAATCCGCTGTCGTCCAATGATTCAGCGCGGCGATGATCCCCCAGACACCGGTCGCCGCCGCGACGCGCAGCCGCAGATCGTTGGGATCTCCGCCGGTGCGCTCGGCGAACAACGCGACGATCCGTGATTCCAGATCCCGCATCTGCCGGTTCTGCGCGTCGGCGATCTCCGGAATGGTCGTCACGTACCGCATCCGCCTGCGCAGCCGCAGTTCGGTCTCGCGCGTCAGCATCGATTCGATCAGCATCGGCGCCAGTAGCCTGGCGGCCGCGATCAGGTCCGCGGGCGGCATGGGTTCGCCACCGCCGCTGTCCCTGATCGCCTCGAGAATCCGCAGATCGTGTTCGTCGTAGAGGACCAGCATCTCCTTGACACCGAAATACCGGTACACCGAACTGGCCGACACCCCGGCCGCGCTCGCGATCCGCTCGACCGTCACCGCCCGGTAGCCGTACTCCTCGAACAGATCCAGTGCCACCGCCTGGATACGGCTCATCGCCTCGCGCTTCCTGCGCTCCCACACGCCCGCCGAGGACTCCACGCTGACATCGGACATCGCAGCTCAGGGTACCCGCCCGACATGCGGAAGCGGTCTCGATCGCGAGCGAGGAAAGGGGCCGGGACGCGGGGAAGGCCCCGGTCCGTGTGGACCGGGGCCTTCCGCCGTGGTGTCTACTACTCGAATCAGGCGTTGCCGGAGAGCTTCTCCCGCAGGGCCGCGAGCTGGGCGTCGCTGGCCAGCGAACCGCCGGCGGACTCGGCCGGGCTGGAGGAGGACGACGACTGCGCGCCGCCACCGCTCTCGGAGGAGTAGTTGGACGAACCGCCGCCGTTCGCGGCCTCGGCCGCGGCGTCGGCCGCCATCTTCTCCATCTGCGCGGTGTGCATCTTGTGACGACGCTCCGCCTCGGCGTAACGGCCTTCCCACTCTTCGCGCTGCTTGTCGAAGCCGTCCAACCATTCGTTGGTGTCGGGATCGAAGCCCTCGGGGAAGATGTAGTTGCCCTGGTCGTCGTAGCTGTCGGCCATGCCGTACTTCGACGGGTCGAACTCGGCGTGGTAGTCCTCGTTCGCCTGCTTCAGCGACAGCGAGATCCGACGACGCTCGAGGTCGATGTCGATGACCTTGACCATCGCGTCGTCACCGACGGCGACGACCTGGTCCGGAACCTCGACGTGGCGCTCGGCCAGCTCGGAGATGTGCACCAGGCCCTCGATGCCCTCTTCGACGCGCACGAACGCACCGAACGGAACCAGCTTGGTGACCTTGCCCGGAACGATCTGACCGATCGCGTGGGTGCGGGCGAACTGACGCCACGGATCTTCCTGGGTCGCCTTGAGCGACAGCGAAACCCGCTCGCGATCCAGATCGACGTCGAGAACCTCGACGGTGACCTCGTTGCCGACCTCGACGACCTCGGAGGGGTGGTCGATGTGCTTCCAGGACAGCTCGGAGACGTGCACCAGGCCGTCCACGCCGCCCAGATCGACGAAGGCGCCGAAGTTGACGATCGAGGAGACCACACCCTTGCGGACCTGGCCCTTCTGCAGCTGGTGCAGGAACTCGGAGCGCACCTCGGACTGGGTCTGCTCGAGCCACGCGCGGCGGGACAGGACCACGTTGTTGCGGTTCTTGTCCAGCTCGATGATCTTGGCCTCGATCTCCTTGCCGACGTACGGCTGGAGGTCGCGGACACGACGCATCTCGACGAGCGACGCCGGGAGGAAGCCGCGCAAACCGATGTCCAGGATCAGGCCGCCCTTGACGACCTCGATGACGGTGCCCTTGACGGCCTCGTCCTTCTCCTTGAGCTCCTCGATCGTGCCCCACGCGCGCTCGTACTGCGCCCGTTTCTTCGACAGGATCAGGCGGCCTTCCTTGTCCTCCTTGGTGAGGACGAGGGCCTCCACCTCATCACCCACGGAAACGACCTCATTCGGGTCGACATCGTGTTTGATGGAGAGTTCGCGGGAGGGGATGACGCCTTCGGTCTTGTAACCGATGTCGAGCAGGACCTCGTCGCGATCGACCTTGACGATGGTTCCCTCAACGATGTCGCCGTCGTTGAAGTACTTGATCGTGGCATCGATGGCGGCGAGGAAGTCCTCGGCGGAGCCGATGTCGTTGACGGCTACCTGCGGCGAGGTGACGGTGGTGGGCATGTGTCGGTTTGCTCCGGACGGATTGTGGTCGGTTGCGGACATTGGAACTTTCGGTACGCTGCGAGATCACCGCGACGATGCGACGACGGACACTGAGGAACGTACCGCACTCACCAACTGTGAAACTCAGCACGGGCCCCCTGTTACTCACTACACTGTAGCCGTCGGTGGATCGTCACCTTCGACTACATCGGTACGCCAGTACAGAAGGCACTCGCTGGTTCAGCGTACGCGACCTTGGTCGGCACGGGCAAACCGGTCCGCACGCCACGCCGGGATAAGGTTTCAGCGTGTCGGAAGATCGCCATGCGCAAGCAAACGCACTGCTGGGAACCACCGGAACCGCGCGCACACGAATCGGTTCCGCCGCCAGTCAGCACGCCAGTCGCCGGTGGTGGGACGCCGACGCGATCCAGTACCACGAGACCCACGCCGACTTCCTCGGCGTCGACTCCCCCGGTGGCGAGTTCGTCTGGTGTCCGGAGGGTCTGCACGAGGGCGATATGCGCCTGCTCGGCGATATCGAGGGTAAGCGGATCCTGGAGATCGGGTGCGGTTCGGCGCCCTGTTCGCGCTGGCTGGCCGGACACGGCGGACTGCCGGTCGGCCTGGACCTGTCGCGGGGAATGCTGGAGCGCGGACTCGCGGCGATGGCGCGCGGCGGACCGACGGTGCCGCTGGTCCAGGCGGGCGCCGAGGATCTGCCCTTCGCCGACGCCAGTTTCGACCTCGCCTGTTCGGCCTTCGGCGCCATTCCGTTCGTCGCCGATTCCGCGCGGGTGATGCGCGAGGTGGCCAGGGTGCTCCGCCCCGGCGGACGCTGGGTGTTCTCGGTGAACCACCCGCTGCGCTGGATCTTCCCCGACGATCCGGGCAGGGCCGGGCTGACCGCGGCCATCCCGTACTTCGACCGCACCCCGTATGTGGAGGTGGACGCGGACGGCACACCGACCTACGTCGAACACCATCGCACGATCGGTGATCGGGTCAGGGAACTCGTCGCCGCCGGCCTCGTCGTCGAGGACATCGTCGAACCCGACTGGCCGGAATGGCTCGACCGGGAATGGGGGCAGTGGAGTCCGCTGCGCGGCGAGATCTTCCCGGGAACCGCCATCTTCGTCAGCGCCAAACCGGCGAGCTGACGGCATCCGCCCCGATCACACAGCCGGGCGGGTGTTTGCCGGTGGATTACTACCGAGGCCGACCCGATCGAGGACAGGCGATCGATGATCAGGTTGCGGCCTCGTTCGCCGAATGCGATGCCAGGACCCGGCAGGCGCTGCTGTCACGAGTCCGTGGCATCGACCGACGAGATCAGAGCAGGCGGACGTTATCGGCCTGCGGACCCTTCGGGCCCTGCGTCACCTCGAATTCCACGCGCTGTTCATCATCGAGGCTGCGGAAACCGCTGCCACCGATGGCGCTGAAATGGACGAACACATCCGCGCTTCCGTCGTCAGGGGCGATGAAGCCGAAGCCCTTGTCCGCGTTGAACCATTTGACAGTGCCTTGCATCGCTCGCTCCTGAAGTAGGGGATTGCTGGTGGATCGCTGTACATCCTGCCCGCTCCCACCCCGGAAACGCGGTATTTGGCCGCGTTCATGTCGCGGTGTCATCGCCCCTGCGTCTCGGTGGACGTCCCGCCTGTTCGAGCGCGAGGCGTAACGCGAATTCGATCTGGGCGTTGATGCTGCGCAAGTCGTCGGCCGCCCACTTGGCCATGGCCTCGTGGACGGCCGGGTCGAGACGGAGCAGTAGCTTCTTGCGTTCGACCATGCCGGGACTCAGTTGTAGAGAGTGCCGGCGTTGACGACGGGCTGGGTCGCGCGGTCGCCACACAGCACCACCAGCAGATTGGAAACCATTGCGGCCCTTCGCTCCTCGTCGAGTTGCACGACACCCTGGGCGGTGAGTCGATCCAGGGCGAGACCGACCATACCGACCGCGCCCTCCACGATGTGGGTGCGGGCCGCGACGACCTGGGCGGCCTGCTGACGCACCAGCATCGCCTGGGCGATCTCGGGGGCGTAGGCGAGGTGGGTGATGCGGGCCTCCAGCACCTCGATACCCGCCAGCTCGGTGCGCTCGCGCAACTCGACGGTCAGTTCCTCCGCCACTTCGGCGCCGTCACGCAGGCTGGTGCGCTCGGCGTCGTGCGCGTCGTAGGGGTGGGTCGTGGCCAGATGCCGGACTGCGGCCTCGGACTGGGTCTCGACGTACTCCTCGTAGTCGTCGACGGCGAATGCCGCCTTGAAACTGTCGACCACGCGGTAGACGACCACCGCGGCGATTTCGACCGGATTGCCGTCCGCGTCGTTGACCTTGAGTTTCTGGGTCTCGAAATTGCGCACGCGCAGCGAGATGCTCTTGCGATCGGTCAGGGGCACGACCGAGTAGAAGCCCGGTTCGCTCACCGACCCGATGTAGCGGCCGAAGAACTGCACCACCTTCGCCTCGTTCGGGTTGATCACCGTCAACCCGGTCGCCAGCAGCAGGAGCACCACCACGACGACGGTCGCCACGATCGCGGCGACCAGCGCGGGGACATTCCCGCCGTCCGCCGCGGCGACATAGCCGACGGCGGCCGCGGCGCCGAAGAAGAGGGTGAGCACCAACCAGGCCAACAGCACGAGAAAACCGTTGACGTGGAAAGCGGACCTGAGCTTCATGACATCCTCCGGGTATCAAAGTGATATCACTACGATAGCGCATTCGGCCGTGGCGGCAAGACCCGATCGCGCGCTCGGCCGAGGCGCGGGGCCTGACTCCCGGGTAGGTGCCATTGGCCCCTAGATGGGCGGCGCGCACCCTGACACAGTGGTGCGCGCCGTTGCCCCCGATGCCGAAAGTGATCGCGAACGATGCTGCCGCAGCTCTGGATCATCCTGCCGTACACGGCATTTGCCTCGTTCGTCATCGGCCACGTCTGGCAGTACCGCCGCGATCGGTTCCGTGCCTTCACCGCCGCGCCCGACACCGATCGTGCGCAGCGCACGGGTCGGGCGGCGTTCCGGACCGGATTCGCGCTCGTGATCGCGGCGCGGGTGATCGACCTGCTCACCTCCGGGCCCGACAACCATCCCGTCGGCGGACTGTTCATCGGCCTGGTCGTCGTGGAATGCGCGGGTGTCGTGGCGGCGTCGGCAGGCGCGGTGCTGCTGTTCCTGCCCGATCTGATCGCCGCGCCGCCGCGCGAGAGCGTCACCCCGCTCGACCGGATCACCTTGCCCGCGCTGGCGGCGGGCCTGTTCTCGGGGATCATCGTCCGGTTCGACCCGAATTCGACCGGGGATCGCTATCGCACGGCGGAAACCCTTTTCGCCTGGGTCCGCTCGCTGTTCACCCTGCACCCGCAGACCGAAACCATCCGGGACGCGCCGTTCATCTACCAGGCGCGCGGTCTGATCCTGCTGCTCATCGTCGGAATCTGGCCCTACACCCGGCTTTCCGGGATGTTCGCCGGACCGGTGGTGCGATGGATACGCCGGAATCCGGGGGTGGCGCGCGTCGGGCGCGACGACTCGTCTCCGGTCGCCGAGAAATAGATCAGCGCGGCACGGTCGCATCGGAGGCCGTTCCCCGTGGGGGACGAAACAAACCGGAATTCGGGGGCAGCGAATACCGCGAACTCGCACTCGAAATCGCGTGATCGCCGTGAAGATCACATCTGCATCGTCCGGTGCCGTTCGTCGGGGAACGTCCAACGGTAAGGAATGGAGACCCATGTTTATCAAGAAATTGGTGACGACGGCGTTCATGGCCATCGCCGCCACCGGAATCGCGACCGCGACAGCGCAGGGAGAAGCCGGACTGGCCGACGTCTCCTTCGACGCGACCGACGGCCCGATCGCCTACACGGCGAGTCTGGCCGCCGACCACTCGAGCGCGCTGGTCTCGTTGGCTTCCGGCACGTTCGTCGTGACACCCGACGCGGTCGAGGTCCGCGCGGACGACGGCGCGGTGGTCGGCAGCATTCCGACGACACTGCGCACGGACGCGGGACAGAGTTTCGAGGTCACCCCCGTCGTCGACGCCTCGGCCACGAAGCTGAGTCTGACCCCGGTCGGCGGTCCGCTCTCGCGCGACATTCCCGGTACCCACGAGGTGGGCGGCCCGATCACCGTTCTCGCGGGCGCCGGTATCGGCTGTTTGATCGGCATCGCGCTCGGCATCTGGTTCTTCGTCGTCGGCGCGATCGCCGGCTGCGCCATCGGCGCGGTCATCGGCGCCGGGGTGGGATTCCTCTTCGTCCCCGGACCGTGATGCGGTAGCACCGAATACGCTGTGGGCCGGGCCGCCGTCGCGCACCCGGCCCACAGCCGTAATTTCTTGTCGCTACACAGTTTTCAGAGCAGTCGGGAGAGAAACGCTTTCGTGCGTTCGTGTTCCGGGTTGGCCAGCACCTCGCGGGGCACGCCCGCCTCGACGACCACCCCGCCGTCCATGAACACCAGACGATCGGCGACCTCGCGCGCGAAACCCATCTCGTGGGTCACCACGACCATGGTCATACCGTCGCGGGCGAGTTCACGCATCACTTCGAGTACCTCGCCGACCAGTTCCGGATCCAGCGCCGAGGTCGGTTCGTCGAAGAGCATCAATTTCGGATCCATCGCCAGGGCGCGCGCGATGGCGACACGCTGCTGCTGGCCGCCCGAGAGCTGCGCCGGATAGGCATTCGCCTTGTCGCCCATACCGACCCGGTCCAGCAATTCGTTCGCCCTCGCGACGGCTTCGGCCTTGCGAATCCTCTTGACCTGCGTCGGCGCCTCGATGATGTTCTCCAGGGCCGTCCGGTGCGGGAACAGGTTGAAATGCTGGAAGACCATGCCGATGTCACGGCGCTGCGCGGCGGCGACGCGCGGATGCAGTTCGTAGAGTTTGTCGCCCTTCTCCCGGTAGCCGACCAGGTCGCCGTCGACGTAGAGCCGTCCGGCGTTGACCCGCTCCAGATGGTTGATACACCGCAGGAACGTCGACTTACCCGAACCGGACGGCCCGATCAGGCACAGCACCTCACCGCGTGCCACCTCGAGCGAGATGCCGTTGAGCACCTGGAGCGCACCGAAACTCTTGCACACCCGGTCGGCGAGGATCATCGGCGGAGTGTCGACCCCGACCTCCGCACCCTTCGAGAGATCATGACTCATTTCGGATTCACCACACCCCGCGCGTCGGCCAATTGCCGCAATTGCTTGGCGGTCAACTGCCTGGATATCCCGCGCGAGTAGTAGCGCTCCAGGTAGAACTGCCCGACCATCAGCACGCTGGTGATGACCAGGTACCAGGTGGCGGTGACCATGAGCAGCGGAATCGGCTGGAAGTTCACGCCGTAGATATCGCGGGCACGGCCGAACAGGTCCGTACTCAACGGAATCGCGGTCACCAGCGACGTGGTCTTGAGCATGCCGATGAATTCGTTGCCGGTCGGCGGGATGATCACCCGCATCGCCTGCGGCAACACCGTGCGGCGCATGGTCTGCGTCCACGACATGCCGAGCGCGGTCGACGCCTCGCGCTGCCCCTCACCGACGGAATTGATTCCGGCGCGCACGATCTCGGCCATGTACGCGGCCTCGTTCAGGCCGAGCCCGAGGACGGCGAAGGCGAAGGCCGCCTGCAACCCCTGCACGTCGAGATGGAAGAACTGCGGGCCGAACGGGATGCCGAGAGCGATCTGACGGTACAGCGAGGGCACCAGGCCCCAGAACACCAACTGCACGTAGACCGGCGTACCGCGGAAGATCCACAGGTACACCCACGCGGTCGAGCGCAGCACCGGATTCGGCGAGAGCCGCATCACCGACAGGATTGTTCCGAGCACGACGGCGATGGCCATGGCGATCACCGTCAGCTCGAGGGTGACGACCACGCCCGCGAGGATCCTGGTGTCGAACAGGTACTTGCCGTAGGTGTTCCACTGGTAGGCCTCGTTGGTGGCGGCGCCGTAGAGGAACAGTCCCAGCAGCACGAGGACGACGGCGGCGGCGATCCAGCGGCCGGGGCGGCGCAGCGGAACCGCTCTGATCGGTTCCGGTTCGCCCCCTGCCGCACCGCGTCCGGGTTCGCCGGACACGGTGCCGGGCACGGAATCCGACATCGATCAGCTCTCGGCGCCGTTGATGACCGATTCGGTGATCGCGCCCTCCTGCACACCCCAGTTCTCGGTGATGGTCTTGTACTGCCCGTTCTTGATCAGATGATTGAGTGCCGACTGGAGCGCCTTCGCCAGCGGCGAATTCTTCGGAACGGCCCAGCCGTAGGGGGCGGAGTCGAACACCGAACCCGCGGCCTCGATCTTGCCGTCGCTCTTCTTGATCGCGTACGCCGTCACCGGCGAATCGGCGGACATCGCGTCGACCTGCCCGAGAACCAGCGCATTGGTCGCGGCGCTCTGCTCGTCGAACGGTTTGATATCGATCGCGGGCTTACCCGCGGCGACACAGGCTTCGCTCTTGGCGGGCACCTCTTCGGTGTGCTCGATGGTGGTGGCCTGCACGGCGACCTTCTTGCCGCAGGCGTTGTCCGGGTCGACCGGCTTGCCGATCTGCTGCGCCCACTGGACGCCCGCCTTGAAGTAGTCGGTGAAGTCGACCTGCTGCTGACGTTCCTTGGTATCGGTGATCGACGACATGCCGACGTCGTAGGTGCCCGCCTGGATCGCCGGGATGATCTTCTCGAACGCGGACTCGACGTATTCGACCTTCACGCCGAGGACGGAGCCGACGGCGTCCAGGAGGTCGACATCGAATCCGACGATCTTGCCGTCGGCGTCCTTGTACTCGTTGGGCTGATACGGGACGTTCACGCCGACGACGAGTTTGCCGGACTGCGTGATCTTCTCGGGAAGTGTCGCCGCGATCGCGTCGACCTTGTCCACCGACACCTTCGGAACGGCCGGGCCGGATTCCTCGGTGTTGTTGGTACAGCCCGTCAGTATCAGCGCACCACCCGCCACGACGCATACGGCCCGTAGGGCGCCCCTGCCAAGAACCGTTCGAACAGACACAGCAGCCCTCCACATTTCGGATAAGGGAAACCCGGGTGTCACCACCCGTTTCCGGAAATGTAGGCGACCGGATCGCTTCGCGCTGGACACCGGGCCCACAGCGTCACGAACTCGTTGCATGTCGTCGAGCTGCCGAAACACCGCACCCGCAGCGCCGCACCCCGAACCTCACAGCCTGACCAGTGGGTTTGTGATATTCGATGCCCGAACCCGCGTCCGCGGCGTGCGGCGCGCCCCCTGAACGAGTTTTCCGGATGGTAACCGGACCGGTCTTCGATATCGGCCGCCGACCGCCGATCGGACGCGGCACGCCGAAGCGGTTTTCGGACAGGAAACGCCGCGCGATCCCGAAGATGAGCACGTATCGACGGCTCACGGGACAAAATGCTTCCGATGGTCACACGGCCCGAATCCGATCCCGCCGAGCAGCTGGACTGCCTGGTGGAATTGACGTGGCCCGCGAGCAGGCATCTGTGGTGGCGGGCGCGTCACAGCGGCACCGGCGCTCAGATCGCGGCGGCCCTGGACGAACTCGCGGTGCGCGTCGGCATCGACCCGCTGGCCCGCACGCTGCTGCTGCTCGAACGGGCGGGTATCGGGTACAGCCTCGCGGTATGGGCGCAGGCGTGCGTCATCGAACACCGCGCCGATACCGTCGATCTGGCGGACCTGCCCGCCGCGCTGCGCGCGCACGCCGATTCGATTCGCGCCCGCGTGCACTGACGATCCGTCGGCCGAGGATCACCCGAACGGATTTCCTCGTGCATGAACGGGAGCCGACTGCTGACCGTCGCGGAAGGTGACAGGCTCGGTGCCGTCGATTGTCGGAGGCAAGTCGCCGGGGCCGGGTGGGCGCTCCCGAGGGATCCGGAAAATGGCGATGCTCACCTACGGCAAGCCGGGTGAGCATCTCGGGAGATAGTAGCCCGCCGCGGTTTCGGGCAGTAGCGAATTTCCGAAACCGGAGATGCCGAGATTTCCGGCGAAATGCCTTCCGCCGGGCCGTCTCGCTCGTGCGGAACACCGATACCAGGTTCCGGCCCGGCCTCGGTCCGGATCCGATTCGCTGGATGCATCGAAATTGCATCGAATAGCGGCTACCGTGGATGGTGCGGCGCCGGGATGCGTCGGCGCGGCACACCGATATCCGCATGATCGAGTTCCCGTGATCGCCGTGGGCGAGCGGTCCGCATCGGCCGATCCGTCGACCGGCGGGATCGCGGGCAGGAGTTGCGATGAACACTTCCCTCACCCGCCGAGGAACGGCCACGGTGCTCGCGGTGGCCCCCGCGGCAATCGGCCTGTGCCTATTGGGCACCGCGACCGCGAACGCGGAGACCACGGCGTGTCCGGCTCCCGGCACGAGCGCCACCGCGGCCGACGCCGACGGAGCCAGCTGTTCGGCCACCAGCGCGGGCGGCGCCGCGGCCGCTTACGGATTGGACGGCGACGCCTCGGCCGACGCGGGCCCGACGAGCCTGTCACTGGCTATCGCCCAGAACGGCGGCGTCGCGACATCGACGTCGACGACGCTGTCCGGCCCCGCGGCGATCGCGCTCGGCCCCGGCGCGACGGTGACAGCGGCGGGCGTACGGCCTGGACTCGCCATCGGCATCGCGGGACCGGGCGCGACCGTGACGGTCCCCGGCACAACCGTGCCGACCTGCACCGGCGGTGTGGGATTCGCCGGAGATTTCCAAACCTTGCAGGGCTGCCTGTCGGTCGGGTGAGTGCCGAAAGTTCTTGGTGACGTCGAGCACGGACGCACGGACGCACGCTTACCCGAAACCTGGCGGTCGCGGACGCGCTACCGCCGCACTCCCCTCCTCTGCGGCCGACGAACCGGATGATCGGTTCGTCGGCCGAGCGGGAACTCGACGTGCGCGGAACCCCGGTAACCACATTCGAGCGCCAGCGGCCCACCCCGACCCGGCCATGGCTCTGACTCAGCCCTGCCCGGCGGCAACTCGACCCGGCCCCGGCTGGGCCGCGGCCCAGCGACAACGTGGCGACACGGCCCGGCGGCGACACGGCCTCGCCTCAGCAGGTCCGGCGGCGACACGGCCCCGCCCGCAGCACGGCCGAGGCCCGGCCCTGTGGTGTCGCAATACGAGCGCAACCCGACCCAGCACGGACTGGCAGACCCGCCGCCGAGAACTTCGCGCAGGACGGTGGGGTACGTGGGTCGGCCACCGCTCGAAGAAGCGCGCATGATCCGACTGTGTGCTCGTCGGTCCGGTAGCACCGAAGTACAATTTCGAGGCCGCGTGGGCCAACTGTTCAGAATCCGCCAAGCAGGTGCGGGCGTGTCCCCCACCGCCGGTGATTCGACGTCTCATATGACGCAATTTCGATGCACACCCCCGGGAGTGGTCACGTCCTGCCCTGCGGCGGAACGACTACTGGACGGGCGGCATCACCGGTGTGTTGTCGGTATACCCCTGGACCGCGCCGACGACGGCGCCCGCCGCCGCGCCGACGAGCATGAACGGCGCCGCGACCATGCCGTATCCGATGGCGGCGCCGACGGGTGTCAGTACGAACCATCCGGCGGGCGCGAAGACGGTGCCCGCGATGAAACCGGAGACGGCGCCGATGACCGCGCCCGGTGCGGCGATCGGGCTGGCCAATGTCGAACCGACCGACGCGCCGATGGCCGCCGAACCGAGGACGTTCGCGGCGATGCGGTCCGACCGGCCGGGGTCGAAGCCGGCCGAGTCGAGCACCTGGGCGAGCCCCGCCTCGGCACCCGCCGCGGCGTCGTTGACCTGATCGATGGGCTCGGCGGGAATCCAGTCCGGCACACCGACCTGCATGGTCCCGATGCGGACCTGGCCTTCCGGCGCTTCGATCGGAGCGACGGGGGGCGCCATGGCGAAGATGTCGGGGACGCGCAGCTGGCCCGGGTCGACGTGGACCATCTCGAACGCGGACGGACCCTGCCGTTTGTGGGTGAGGTCGTTGCGCGCGGTCTGCGCGTCGAGCACCTGTTCGGCGATCGCGGTGTACGAGCCGTCCCGGGCGGAGGCCGATTCGTCACCGGATGTCAGGTAGGAGGTGCCCGCGCCCGGTCCCTCGATCGGCGCGGCCGTCGCCACGGAGTGTGCGAGCACCGGCGCCACACCGGCGAACGCCACGACCGCCGCACGAGCGGCCAATGTCCGGCGGGCCGCCGTGTCACGATTTCCCTGCATTACTCAACCTCTCTGATACATCGAAAAAATGGATCTGGTGGGTCGATATCCGTGCATCCTCACCCCGTGCCACTCCGAACCGCCCTGTGCGGCACTGCGAAACGCTTCGGAATTCGGTAGCAAACCACCGGCTCCGACGAGGTAGGTCCATCGAACGCTGAAAGTGCGAGGGCGAATCACCGTTGCCACCCGATATCAGCGCGATCATGCTACCGACAGAGAGGGTTGGCGGGCAGACTAATTCGCCGGTTGGAGATAATAGTTCTGCGCCCATTTGCTCGAACCGGCGGGAGCGTTGAGCGTGTTGAGCAACTCTACCGCCGACACCACCATAACCGGACCACCGACGGCGATCGTTCCGAGTATTCCGCCGAGTCCCGCTCCCGCCGCCGCGCCCGCCAGGCATCCGAATCCGAACAGCGGCATGCCGAAGACACATCCGACGACGAGTCCGGCCGCACTGCCGACCATCGCGCCGATCGCGGTGGCGAGACCGAACCGGGTCGAGAACTCGTTCAACGCGGCGTTGTCCTCGAGCGGGGAAGCGACGGGTTCGACAACGGGGGTGGTGGAGGGCTTCGGCGCGCCGGGGACCAACCGCAATTCGGTTCCGTTCGCACCCAGCGCCGGTTCGGCCGTCACCTCCCTGTCCCCCATCGTGAATCGCGTCGGCACGCGGACGACCGGCGCGCCGGTGCGATCGAGCACCGTGAAGGCGCGGTGGTCTTCTTCGATCACGAAGGTCCCGCCCGTAAGTGTGGTTTTCACAAGGTGATCCGACGAAGTGATCTTGTATTCGATGTCATGGTCGACGGATTCGTCCGCGTGCGCGGTCACCGGCACGACCACCGCGACCACAGCGCAAGCGACCGACGCGATACGCGAGATTTCGATCACGAAGTATCCTTCTCGATTTCGTGGTTGCGGCCCGAGACATCGGGCCGACGCAGTCCACGGCCGGGTTCGGCCGCTCCGAGCGACGACAAAACCACAGCAGTTATCGAGTGAACGGCTCGTCGGGGAGAAATAGGTGATCGGCCCGAGCAAACGTCGGGAAACGCGGACACTCACGTACCGAAAGTTGGCTTACCCCAAGTTATACGGCCGGACAGAAATCGGTGATACGGCGCGAATCGGTATTGGATCCCCCTGCCACCTCGCGAAATGCCCGGCTACGACACGTCGGTCAGGCGGGCCGTGTGCCGGAGCGTCGGCAGGTCGGCGTCGCCCGGCCTGATCCGCTCGGCCAGATCGGCGAGCATGGACAACGACGGTGAAGACAGGTCGATGGCCGCGAGCAGCAGCCGCCGCAGCGGGTAGTGCGAGACGGTCGCGACGGCACTGACGTCGGTGCGCCGCTCCCCCCGGCGGATTCCGGTCCGGAGCCAGTGCGCGTCGGCGTCGAAGAATTCGGCGAGCGCCTCGACCAGTTCGGGCCGCGGATGGCGGCGGTGCCCGCGACGCAGCATCGATACGTAGGACGCGGAGGTCACCTGCCCCCTGTGCGCCAGCGCTTCGACCAGCGAACGATATTGGAGCGGGCGGCCGTGCCCCGACTCCCACGCGGTGATCAGCCCGTCGAGACGGGCGGCGAATTCGGCATCCTCCTGCGACGTGGCGTGTTCGCTCGCCTGCGGGACGTACATGGGCGGCAGATCGGCCCAGGCTACCTGTTCACTTCTCATGCCGTACCTCCGTGAAGTTGCGGGGAACACCTCCGCGGTATCGCCTCGCGGATCGGTCGTCGCCGAGGCGGACGGGAGGAGGTTCCCGTTTTCGTATGCACGATCGCTCTGACTCTTCGACAGTGGCGCCGCACCGTTACACAGCGGCCACCACGACCACGGCTCTCGATTGCCGGTGGATCGCACACGGGGGTGCCATCGCACGCGCCGCCATATCCGTCGGTCATAGCCGTGGACTCTAGCGAGCAGATCCATGCAGATCACGGATTTACCGGATTGATATCAATCAAATTTTTCGGCACACTGTTTCCGGTAGCCGAGGCTTTGCGTCATGCCAACCGGTCGGTTATCAGCAACCGTTTCCGCGGATCCGCGAGGGCACGATCGAATCAGCCCTCAGGTCCACGACGACCGGGCCGAACAGACTCGAATCCCGAAAATCACGACTGGCACAAGGCGATTGCCCGCTGCACTCCCCCATTCGCTCCCCGGGCGTAACACCGCGTCCCACCTCGATCGACGTCTTGACGAGCACTCGTTCCACGATCACCGCCGATATTCGAGAGGGACGGCACACCTATTGCGATACCGACGGAATCCGAGCGCCACCGCGTTCCGGTGCCGGGATCATCGGCGCCGCTCGCGCATGGCGTACCTTCAACGCTGCACCGCGGGATTCGATCGACACTCGGAACTGTTGTCCGAGGAGATGTCACCGAGAGGGCGGGTCACCTGAGCAATCCGTGACCGTGAGCCACGCGAACTACCCCCGAACACAGATTGACCGCTCCGATTTCCGAAGTCATGTCTCTGTACACGTCAGGAGTATTCATGCAGGGCACGGTGAAATGGTTCGACGAGACCAAGCATTTCGGCTTCATCGCCGCCGCGGACGGCAGCGCCGATCTGCTCGTCGAGAGCAAGGACATCCCCGACGAGTTCCGCCATCTGATCGAGGAGGGCTGCCCCGTCGATTTCCGAGTCGTCGTCGGCATGAAGGGCCCGCAGGCGCAGCAGGTCCAGCCGAGCGGCGTGCGATTCCAGTCGGCACCCGCACCGCTGGTCACCGATACCGACGAAGCCGCGGCAGCGCAGGCGCGGTGCGCGTGAGCGCGCGCCCGTGCGCACCGGCGTGTCCGATCCGGTGACACTCCCGGGAACGGCTGGTCTCGATGTGGCGACCAGTCCAGCACCGGATTCCGAACCTGTCGATCGACGACTGGCGCTCATCGAGCAGAAGTTGATCGAGCAATGGGAAGCGGCGCCGTTTCCCCGGCTCGCGGAAACCCCCGCCGACAAGGGTGTCGGCGACCACACCGCGGACGACCCGTACTGGCGGTTCCTGCGCCTGATGCCGCGCGCGGGTGTCGAACCGGGCGATCGCTGGGCCGTCGCGTTCAGCGATTCCGTGCGCGATCTGCTGGTACGCACCTACGCGTCGTCGATACCCTCCCCCGCCGACATCTCCTGGATCCGCGAGGTATCGGAGGGACGCGATCTGCTCGAGATCGGCGCGGGCCGCGGCTACTGGGCGTGGCAACTGCGTCAGGCCGGAGCCGACGTGATCGCGGTGGACAACAAATCCGCGACGTGGGACCACCTGTGGACCGATGTCGCGTTCGGCAATACCGCCGATGCCTGCCTGCACGCCCAGCGCGCGCTGCTGCTCGTCCACCCGCCGCGCGAATCCGCCATGGCCCAGGCCGCACTGGACTTCTACGACGGCGATCTGCTGGTCTACGCCGGGGACGAGACCACCGCAGCCTCCCGAGGCTTCCATGCCACCCTCACGCAGGAGTGGATCGAGATCGGCGCCGCTCCCCACCATCCGACCTATGTCGGCATCCCCTGTCGACTGCGGGCGTTCCAACGCCGCTGACCGGGGTCAACCGGCTTGTTCGACGCGTTCTCGTCGATCAGGTCGTGCAGCTCCGCGAGACTCCATGGCGGGGATTCCGCGTGGTCGCGGTAGCCGAGCACGGCGGTCTCGGGGCGCTTGAATCGCCCGATGAAACCGCCCGCCCCGATGGGTCTTCGCGCCGGGACACACGCTATTGGCCCGGATGCCGTACTCGCGTAGTTCGGCGGCCATCGCCAGGGTCAGGCTGGTCACCGCGCCCTTACCCGCCGCGTACCCGGTCCCGCCGTAGTCGCCGAGGTAGGCCAAGGAACTCGTGTTGATGATCGATCCTCGGCCCTGCTCGACCATCGCACGGCTTTCGCCACGATCCCGGCATGAACACTATTGCAGACAGCTGTCCAGACATCTATCAGCCCGACGAGTTCGTGTCAGCCGTATCCCTGGACCGGAAACAATCCGCCGGATCCCGCTCGACTGTCGATCCGACAGGATCCCCCGGCCCGATCACCGAGTCAAAAACCCGAATCGACGCCGGCGAAGAGAATCTCGAAGACCAGCGGGGTCTTCGGACTGTTCACCGTCGGCGGCACGTACGGGGCGCCCTGATTCGTATCGGTGACCAGGTAGTCGGAATGGCTTCCGCGCACCGGATCCACGACACCGTCGCAGTGCGGACCGCCGGTCGCGTTCACCTTGGGCAGGTCGTTCGGGTACTCGTACGGCGGAGCGGGGAACATGAAATTGGTGTTGAACGCGGCACCCGGTTGCAGGCCGCCGACGAAACCCTCGGCTTCCGGCATGACCTGCGCGATTCCGACGATGACGCAGGTGAGCACCGGCGAGTAGTCGTTCAGCAGCGCGGCGGTCGGGCGCAGCAGATCCAGCGCCGTGCCGAGGGGCCGCTCGTTCTCCGCGAGGACGCTCCCACCGGTGTCGGCCAGTCCGATCAGATCGAGCAACAGCGCGTCCAATCGCTGCTGATTCTCGGCCACGGTCGCGCTCGTATATGTCGCGTTGTCGACCGTGCGCAGCAGATCGGTCGCGGCGTCGGCGTAGAGATCGCCGACCTGCCCGGTCGCGGCCAGATCCCGTCGCAACGCGGGCAGGCTCGGATTGATCTCGCGCAGGACCGAATCCGCTCTGGTCAGCAGTTCGCCGAGGGTGTCGCCCCGTCCTTCGAGCGCGGTGCCGAGTGCGGCGAGCGTGGCGTTGAGCCGACCGGGTTCCACCTGGGCGAGGACCGCCGACAATCGCTCGAACAGAGTGTTCCACTCCACCGTCACGGATTCGGCCCGCACGAGCGCACCCGGTCGCAGCGACGCCGTCGACGGCGCGGGCGGCGCGACGAAATTGACATACTTCGCGCCGAACACGGTGGTGGAACGAATCTCGACCAGCGCGTTGGTCGGAACCCTGCGCAACGCGTCGGGATCGATCGCCAGTCGCAGCGCGACCCGATCGGCCCGATAGTCGATCGAGGCGACCCGGCCGATCTCGACACCGCGCATACGCACCTTCGCGTCCGGGTCGAGCACGAGACCGCTGCGCGGCGCCTCGACCGTCACCGCGACCGTCGAGGTGAAACCGCCCGCGAAGGAGATCATCGCCAGCGCCGCCACGGTGACGATCGTGAGGATCATCGCCAACCCGGCGAGTTTGAGCCGTAGTGCCGACCACAGCCATTCCGCCCACCCCTGCCGAGGTGGTGTCGACGGACGCGGACCGTCGACCTGCGTGTCGGACGCGATGTGCTGTCGTGAATTCACTACTCACCTCTTGGAGAACGACGCGCGACGGGCTGTTTCGCGCACGCCTTCGGTTCGTTGGGGGGACCATCGATCCATAGCGGGATCTCCCACGGTTCCCTTGCCCGCGCCCAGCCGGCCACAGTACTGTCCAGACACATGTCCATCATATGTATGGACAGCAATCTCGGGGAAGGAATCCAATGACTCTGCTGAAACCGAGGCGGGTGTCCGGAGGCGAGCACGAACACGGCCACCTCGAGGAATTTCGGGTCGACCCCATCGCCCTGATGCGTCGCGTCCGCGAGGAATGCGGCGACGTCGGATCCTTCGAACTCGCCGGTCGCCACGTGATCATGCTGTCCGGCGCGGAAGCCAACGAATTCTTCTTCCGGGCCGGCGACGAGGATATGGACCAGGGCGCGGCCTACCCCTTCATGAAACCCATCTTCGGCGAGGGCGTGATCTTCGACGCGCCACCGGAGCGGCGCAAGGAAATGCTGCACAACCAGGCACTACGCGCCGAACACATGCGTGGGCACGCCGCGACCATCGCCCGCGAGGTCGACCAGATGCTGGCGGGCTGGGATGACGAGGGCGAGATCGATCTGCTCGACTTCTTCGCCGAACTCACCATCTACACGTCCTCGGCGTGCCTGATCGGTACCAAGTTCCGCAACGAACTCGATGACCGGTTCGCGCACCTCTACCACGATCTCGAGCGCGGCACCGACGCACTCGCCTACGTCGACCCGTACGCGCCGATCGAGAGTTTCCGTCGGCGCGACGAGGCACGCGTGGAGCTGGTCGCGCTGGTCCAGGGCATCATGGACGCCCGCAAGGCCAAGCCGCCCGCGACCAAGGCCGATCGCGACATGCTCGACGTGCTGGTGTCGGTGCCCGACGAGGACGGCAATCCGCGTTTCAGCGCCAGCGAGATCACCGGCATCTTCATCTCGATGATGTTCGCCGGGCATCACACAACCTCCGGCACCGCGGCGTGGTCGATCATCGAACTGCTGCGCCATCCCGAAGTGCTGGAGTCGGTGGTCACCGAGCTCGACGAGCTCTACGCCGACGGCTCCGAGGTGAGCTTCAACGCGCTGCGCCAGATCCCGCAGCTGGAGGCGGTGTTGAAGGAGACCCTGCGCCTGCATCCGCCGCTGATCATCCTGATGCGCATCGCCCAGGGCGAATTCGACGTCTGCGGACATCGGATCGCCCCCGGTGACATGGTGGCGGCCACCCCCGCGATCTCCAACCGGCTGGCCGAGGACTTCCCCGAGCCCGACCGGTTCGATCCGAGCCGCTACATCGATCCGAACCAGGCCGATCTGATCAACCGGTGGACCTGGATTCCGTTCGGCGCGGGTCGCCATCGGTGCGTCGGCGCGGCCTTCGCGCTCATGCAGCTCAAGGCGATCTTCTCGATTCTGTTGCGGGACTGGGAGTTCGAGATGGCCCAGCCGTCGGAGAGCTACCGCAACGATCACAGCAAGATGGTGGTGCAGTTGCAGAAGCCGTGCACGGTCCGTTATCGCCGCCGACGACGCACCGAGGAAAACTGACCGATGGCCGACCGCGCGTCGCGGTTAGCGCCGACAGCGGTGATCGCCCTCTGAGAATTCTCGGAGGGCGACCCGCTCGGGCGACGATTCAGAGCAGCACCACCGAACGCAGCACGTCACCGTGATGCATCCGGGTGAAGGCGTTCTCGACCTCGTCGAGGCCGATGGTCTCGGTGACGAAGGCGTCCAGCGGCAGTCGGCCCTGGAGGAACAGGTCGATGAGCATCGGGAAATCCCGCGACGGCAGGCAGTCGCCGTACCACGACGATTTCAACGCGCCGCCGCGCTCGAACAGGTGCAACAGCGGCAGTTCCAGCGACATCTCCGGCGTCGGCACCCCGACCAGGACCACCGTGCCCGCGAGATCGCGCGCGTAGAACGACTGGGTGTAGGTTTCCGGCCTGCCCACTGCGTCGATCACGACATCGGCACCGAAACCGCCGGTCAGTGCCTGGATGGCGGCCACCACGTCCCCCGAGCCCGCGTGCACCGTATCGGTCACGCCGAATCCCTTGGCCATCAACAGTTTTCGCTCGTCGAGGTCGACGGCGATGATCTTCGCCGCACCCGCGAGCGACGCGCCGAGGACCGCGGCCGCGCCGACACCGCCGCAGCCGATGACGGCCACCGAATCGCCACGCGAGACATTGCCGGTATTGAGCGCCGCGCCCAGCCCGGCCATCACACCGCAGCCGAGCAGACCCGCGACCTGCGGCGGAGCCGCCGGGTCGACCTCGGTACACTGCCCGGCGGCCACCAGGGTCTTCTCGGCGAACGCCCCGATGCCGAGCGCGGGACTCAACGGCGTGCCGTCGGCGAGTGTCATCACGCCGGTGGCGTCGGCCGTGTCGAAGCAGTACCACGGGCGTCCGCGCTTGCAGGCCCGGCATTGCCCGCAGACCGCGCGCCAGTTGAGGATCACGTAATCGCCCGGGGCCACCTCGGTGACGCCGGGACCGACCGCGGACACGATTCCGGCCGCCTCGTGACCGAGCAGGTACGGGTAGTTCGTGCCGATCCCGCCTTCGCGGTAATGCAGGTCGGTGTGGCAGACCCCGCACGCCTCGATATCGACGACGACCTCACCGGGCCCCCGGATCCGGTACGAGAATCGTTTCGACGGAGACGGTTTCGCCCTTTCCCCGGGCTACCACTCCGCGCACTTTCGTAGGTCATGTAGAGCCTTTGTCTCGACGGCGGATCGGGCGTGGTCACGCCGGGAGCGGTGCAACCCGGCCGCGGCACGCCCGGCCACCGGCGGCAGATCCAGATAGGTGCGCAGGCCGGGTTCGGCCGCGACGACATAGGGAATCGCGTTGACGCAATGCATCGCGGTGGCGACGATGCCCGGATTCGGCGCGGTCGAATCGGATACGTGCCCGTGCATTCCGGTGAAGGTCGTCATCGATCCGGGATCGCCGACGATCTCGATCTCGTAGCGCTGGCCCGCCGGGCCGAAACGCCAGGGCGGATCGAGATGCTCCTCCCCCATGAACCAGTTCACCGCGGCGGTGATCACCGGGGTTCCGTCGACGGTGCCCTGCCAGCGGTAGCGCTGAGCCGCGACGTGGCCGGGCGCTATCTCCCCGATCGGCGAGTCGATCGGTGCGGTGGCGACGGCGATGTCGTGCGTGACGGTCAGATCCGGATCGAGGTCGAACCCGAGTTCGTCGGCGATCATCCAGACCGATTGGCTGTAGCCGCCCGCGAGCATCTGGATCATCGGACTCGCCGCGGCCTTGTCGGGCGTCGCGCCGAACAGCATCCAGTCCCGCACCACCTCGGGCGCGGCGTAGGTACGGATATCGGAGAACTCCTCGGCGCGCACCGCCGTCACCGAGCCGGACAGCGCCGAGATCACCAGCGGCAGCCGCTCGGTGATGCCACCCGGATGAATTCCGGTGCCGTGCAGCGTGACTCCCGCTTCACGACAGAGCGCGTCGTAGCGTGCGCGTTCGCCGCGGCGCGGATAGAACCAGCCGAGCGGGGTGACGACGTTCTTGCCCGAGGACAGGATGGCGCGCAACACCGCCGGATCGGCCATGAACGGGCTGTACAGCACACAGTCGGCGTCGATGGCGAGCAGTGCGTCGATATCGGTGGTCGCCCGGACTCCGATCGGCGCGCGGCCGATCAGTTCGCCCAGATCGAGGCCTTCCTTGTGCGCGCTGTGCACCCACGCACCGACCAGTTCGAGGTCTGGGTGGTCGAGGACGGCGCCGATCGCGGCCTGCCCGAGGCCGCCGGTCGCCCATTGGATCACCCGTGGCATCAGTCCTCCCGGTGATCCGGCGGACGGGCGGCGACGCGGTTCCTGGCCCATCCGTAGTCGGGTTTGCCGCTGGGTGAGCGCACGATGGTTTCGGTGACCCAGATCTGTTTGGGCACTTTGTATCCGGCCAGATAGCGTCGCACGTGCGCGAGTACGGCCGCGAATTCGACGGGTTCGGTGCCGACCGGCGAGACCACCGCGGCGACCTGCTGCCCCCACCGCTCGTGCGCGACGCCGACGACCACGGCGTCGTAGATCGCGTCGTGTGATTTCACGACGCCCTCGACCTCTTCGACGAACACTTTCTCGCCGCCGGTGTTGATCACCATATTGCCTCGACCGAGCAGGGTGATCGAGCCGTCGAGTTCGGAGCGGGCCCGATCGTCGGTCACCACGATGCGCGCGCCGTCGACGGTTTTGAACAGGCGGTCGGTCTTGACGGGGTCCTTGTGGTACCCGATGGGTACCGCGCCCTTCTTGGCCAGCCAGCCCTCGGCACCCGACTCGACCGGCACACCGTCGGCGTCGACCACCACGGCTCCGCGGCCGGTCTGCACGCGCGGACCGCGCGCGGGATCGTCGTCCTTCTGGGCGAATCCGATTCCGCCGAAACCGGTTTCGGACGAGCCGATCGAATCGGAGACCACCGAGGACGGGAACTGTTCGAGCAGCGCGTTCTTCACCGGCTGCGACAACAGTGCCGCGCCGGAGGCGATCGCGAGCAGCGAGGAGGTGTCGACCGGCTCCGCCGCGTAGCTGTCGAGCAACGGACGGGCCATCGCGTCACCGGTGATCACCAGAACGTGCGCCCGATGGGTCGCCACCGCCTTCCAGACCGCTCCCGGCTCGAACCGCGGCGACAGGATCACCGCGTTGCCCGACCACAGCGCCGCGAAGGTCGGCATCATGGCCGCGGCGTGGATCAGCGGCGGCAGGACGAACCAGGTACTCGGGTCGCCCTGCGCACCGGTGCGCGACTGCTGGTATTCGTCGGCGACGGGTTCACCGGAGTAGAAGTCGATACCGCCGCCGAGGACCCGCCACATGTCCTCCTGATGCCACATCACGCCCTTGGGCATTCCTGTGGTGCCGCCGGTGTACATCATGAAGAGGTCGTCGCCGCCGCGGTCGATCACCGGACGCGCGGGCGATCCGGTCACGATGACGGTCTCGTAGTGCGCGACACCGGATTCCGCGTCGGGCACGCCCGCGCCGGAATCGTCGTCGACCTGGATCACGTAGCGCAGCAGTGGCGCCGCCGACCGCGCCTGCCCGACCGCCTCGCGGTAGCGGGCGTGATGGACGAGCACCGCGATATCGGAGTTCTCGTACAGGTAGGACAACTCCGCCGCGCCGTAGCGGTAGTTGACGTTGATGGGGACCGCCGCGAGTTTGAAGCAGGCGATCAGGGTTTCGATGGTCTCCACGCTGTTGTGCATCTGGAATCCGACGTGGGTGCCGTTGCCGACACCCACGCTCGCGAGGTGGTGTGCCAGCCGGTTGGCCCTGGCGTCCAGATCCGCGAAGGTGACCCGATGATCCTCGTGGATCAGCGCGATCCGCTCGGGCATCGCGTCGACGGCGTGTTCGAACAGATCGGCGAAATTCTCGGCCATATCACTTCATCTCCGGTCACACGACCGTCAGGGGCAGCGGGATGCCACGATCGGTGAAGGCGAAATCGGCGCCGGTACTGAACCGGGTGATCGCCACCTCCGACGCCTCGCGGAAGGTTTTGTCGCCGAGGGTGATCTCGACGGTGAAACCGTCCGCTGACGCGCAGATGACCCGCGGCGTGAATCGCGGGTTCACCCCGCGCACCATCGCCTCGAGCGGGCCCGGGCGGTCCGGGGTGAGCATGGCGGGCCAGGTGCCGTCACGATGGGCGCCGGTGTCGTTCGGCACATGCAGTTGCACCGCACCGGGTGTTTCGGTGATCTCGATTCCCGTGTAGGACAGCGGATTCAAGGCCGGATGCAGGCGCAGCACCTGGACCAGCGCCGCGACGTCGTCACCGAGACGCAGGCTGTTGCGGATGCGTTCGGAGGCCAGTCCCGCGATGCCGGTGAACTGCTTGCGGCCGATCTCGGCGGCGGCGTCCGCGTCGGCGCGCGAGCGGACCGCGATCATGAACCCGAGCGTGAGCAGGTGCTGCTGCAAGCAGACCTCTTCGGCCATGCGTACCAGGGCGGACTGCGAGAAGTCCGGGAAACGCAGATCGCTCAGCAGCGGGCCCGAGTAGTCGGACATGCCCTCCGACGCGGGGGCGACGGCAGGCAATTCCACCCCGGCCGCGACCGACTCGGCGACCAGTTCCGAGTTGGGCGGAATCGGCGGCGGCACATGCGAATCGGAGATGATGACGGTCCACGCGCAGACCGGGCGCCGATCGGCGGGCCGACGCGGCGGCCGGTGGATCGGGCGGACCTGCGCGTGCGGGTTGGTGGCGAGCGCGGTGGCGTCGAAGGTCGGATCCTCGATGTCGTGACACATCGAGACGACGAATTCCTCGCCCATCGGTTCCACGTCGGCGAGCGCGCCGCAGTGATCGAGCCAGAATTCGCCGTGATCGTGGTCGTCGACGCGGTAGCGGAAATCCATGAACTGCGGCGGGGCGCCGATATCGAGCTGGAGCCCCTTGAAGATGGTTTCCACACTGTCGCCGGTGAATTTCAGCGCCCGCTGCATGCGCCGGGTGTAGACGGGGCTGGCGGTCTGCCATTCCTCGATCGCGATCTGGGCCATCCCCTCGCGACCGAACGCGCCGATCGAATGCGCCATGCCTGAGCGGTCGATGAGATGTCCGCACAGCAGCAGTTCGGGCACGAGAATCGCCAGGTCGGCCCGGGACAGGCCCTGGTACCTGCTGGTCGGCACGTTGTTCACCACAGCGCGACCGGTGCTTCACCGATGCGGTACCAGCCCGGCAGCCGCTTGGTCGACACCGAGCGCTCGATGCGCTTGTGCATCCCCGGTGACAGCGTGTTCGCCGTGATCATCTCCATGAACAGGGCGGAGACATTGCCGAAGTCGAAGAAGTCGCGCTGCCACGACCACTGGAAATCGCCGCCGTAGCGGAACCAGCTGCCGCCGATCCCGTCGACGGTGTAACTGCGCCCGTCGGGCCGCCGCGCGTCGGCGACCTGCTTCCACAGACCGATCACGTTGCCGCTGCGCTCGTCGACGACGAAGTCCTGGTACGGGTACGTCCAGCCCTCGAGTCCGTCCATTTCCTGACCGAGGGCGATATCGCGGATCTCGTCGCGGCCGACGGCCATGAACTCCTGGGTGGGACCGTAGTTCCAGCCGTAGGTGGCGTCGACGGTGTACATCTGCGCCAGCGGCTTCCAGTCACCTTTCTCCTCACAGCGCTGATTCTCGGTGATCCAGCGCTGGATCATCTCGTCGAGTTCCGCGCGGTCGAAATCGGGCATCAGTCGGTACCTTTCGGGGAGGAGACGTCGCCGTCGTCGGCGAGTGAGAGAGCTTGGGTCGGGCAGTAGCGGACGGCGTTCCCGACATCGGCGCTCAGCTCGGAACCCGGTGTGGCGTCGAGGATTTCGACGTGGCCGCGCTTGGGCACGGCGAAGACGGTCGGGGCTTCGGCTTGGCAGACCGCGTGGCCCTGGCACAGATCGGTGTCCACGGAGATCTTCACGACGGCGTCCCCACCGCTTCGGCGGGCGCGGTCGGTGTGACCCGTTCGCGCGGCGGAGCTTCCGGCTGGACCTCGACCAGGGCCATGTGCACGCCGCGCGCGGCGCTGACCACGGCGACGACGGCGGCCGCCATATCCGCGGCCCGCAGCAGATACGGGTGGCGCGCGAAACCCCAGTGCACCCAGTCCTCGAGCAGTGGACCGACGACTTCGGCGTCGGCCTGTGTGCCCATGCCGGTCCGAGTGGGGCCCGGGCGCACCAGCGAGGCGCGTATTCCGGCGCCCTCCAACTCCATCCGCAATTGCAGGCCCATGGACTCGACGGCCGCCTTGGACGAGCTGTATGCGCCGGTGCGCGGACGCGGGGTCGGGGCGCAGTCCGAGCTGATCAGCACGACATCACCGCGTCTGCGCTCGAGCATGCCCGGCAGCACGCGGTGCGTCATCCGGTGCGCGCCGATCAGGTGCACCTGCACCTGGTCCAGGAATCGGTCGGGATCCATCGCCTCGATCAACGAGAATTCGATATCGCCCGCGCCGGAGACCAGGATCTCGGCGGGTCCGTTCGTCGCTTCGGCGGCGGTGACGAACGCGTCGACGGATTCGCCGCTGGTGACGTCGAGTCGGTGCGCGAACGCCTGGCCGCCGTCGGCCCTGATCCCCTCGGCGATCTGTTCGCAGACCTCCACCCGGCGCGCGCCGAGCGCGACGGGATGGCCGAGCGCGGCCAGCGCGACGGCGGTCGCGGCGCCGATGCCGGAGGACGCGCCCGCGACGAGGACCGGCCTGCGCGCGGGATGAGGTTCGAAACGTGGCATTACCCGGCCTCCATGGTGTACAGATCCTCGTGACAGAGGTGGTCGTGCGGGTCGAGTATCGACGGCTCCGAGGAGTCGGCTGCCATCGCGCGCACCCCGATTCAGATAACACGTTCCCTACCGCGGACGTCCCGAAGAAACGTCCTAGAGACATGTAGCTGGACATGTGTCTGGACGGTACCACCGACCATGATCCAGGACAACGGGGATCAGTGGAGAATTTCCACGGCCCGTCCGAATCCATCATGGAACAGGCGCGGCCCTCGCGGACGAGAATTCACGGTGCCCCCCATGTCGATACGCTGCGCGACAAGAACATGTTCTTGCATACCCCTAAAAGTCCGGACTATATTCCATACACCTGTCCAGACACTGTGGGAGTAGTTCATGAGCCTTCTGACCGCCGATAGTTCGCAGCTCCTCATCGGAGGTGAGCTGCGGCCCGGGGGCGGCGGCACCTTCGACACAGTGAACCCCGCCACCGAGGAAGTCCTCGGCCATGCCGCCGACGCCGACAGCGCCGACCTCGACGCGGCCATCGGCGCCGCCCGCACCGCGTTCGACGACACCGACTGGTCGCGCGACCACGCCTTCCGCACCCACTGCCTGCGCCAGCTGCGCACCGCGTTGCAGGCCAATGCCGAGGCATTACGCGAGATCACCATCGCCGAGGTGGGCGCGCCGCTCATGCTGACTCGCGGCCCCCAGCTCGAAGGTCCGGTCGACGATCTCGAATACGCCGCCGGACTCGCCGAAAGCTACGCGTGGGAGACCGATCTGGGCACCGCGTCGCCGATGGGCATCAAGAGTTCGCGGGTGCTGCGACGCGAGGCGATCGGCGTCGTCGGCGCGATCACGCCGTGGAATTTCCCGCACCAGATCAACTTCGCCAAACTCGGCCCCGCCCTGGCCGCGGGCAATACCGTCGTCCTGAAACCCGCACCGGACACCCCGTGGTGCGCGACCTCGGTCGGCGCGATCATCGCCGAGTACACCGATATCCCGCCGGGCGTGGTCAACATCGTCACCTCCTCGGCCCACGAGATCGGCAGCGCGCTGACCAGCGACCCACGGGTCGACATGATCAGCTTCACCGGCTCGACCGCCACCGGCCGCGCGGTCATGACCAATGCCGCCGCCACACTCAAGAAGACCTTCCTCGAACTCGGCGGCAAATCCGCGTTCGTCATCCTCGACGACGCCGATATCGCCGCGGCCGCGGGATTCGCCGCCTTCTCGGTCTGCGTGCACGCCGGACAGGGGTGCGCGCTCACCACCCGTCTGCTGGTCCCCCGGGCCTCCTACGAACAGGCCATCGAGGCCGCCGCCGCGACCATGGGCGGTATCCGGCCGGGCGACCCCACCACACCGGGCACCATCTGCGGACCGCTCATCTCCTCGGCCCAGCGCGCCCGCGTGGAGCACTACCTGTCGCTGGCCCGCGCCGAAGGCGGACGCATCGTGGTCGGCGGCGGGCGGCCCGCGGGACTCGACCGTGGCTTCTTCATCGAGCCCACCCTCATCGCCGATCTCGACAACGGGTCCACCGTCGCGCGCGAGGAGATCTTCGGGCCGGTGCTGGTCGTCATCCCGCACGACGGCGACGACGACGCCATCCGCATCGCCAACGACTCCCCCTACGGGCTGTCCGGTTCGGTGTGGGGTACCGAACCCGCCCGGATCGACCACGTGACCAGCCGCATCCGCACCGGAACCCTCGGCGTCAACGGCGGCATCTGGTATTCCGCCGACGCGCCGTTCGGCGGCTACAAACAGTCGGGCAACGGACGTGAGATGGGCGTCGCCGGTTTCGAGGAGTACCTCGAGACCAAACTCATCGCCACCTCCGGATGATCCGGCCGATCGCCACCGCCGGGTAGCCGGCTCATCGCCGGGGTTCACCCCGGAACGACCCATTCGTTCGCATCACCGATCAGCAGGAGCTGGTACATGTCTCGTTTCACCGGAAAATCCGTCATAGTCACCGGTGCGGCCCAGGGCATCGGGGCCGCCTACGCCGCTGCGCTGGCCGCCGAGGGCGCCAAGGTCGTCGTCGCGGATCTCAACGCCGAAGTCGGCACGGCCACCGCGGAGAAGATCGTCGCCTCGGGCGGCACCGCGGTCTTCGCCCGGGTCGATGTCTCCGATCCCGAATCCGCGGTCGCGCTCGCCGAATTCACCGTCGCCGAATTCGGCGGCATCGACCACCTGGTCAACAACGCGGCCATCTACGGGGATATGAAACTCGATCTCCTGCTCACCGTCCCGTGGGACTACTACAAGAAGTTCATGAGCGTGAACATGGACGGCGCGCTGAACGTGACCCGCGCGGTCTGGCCGCATATGCGGAAGAAGGGCGGATCGATCGTGAACCAGTCCTCCACCGCCGCCTGGCTGTACTCGGGCTTCTACGGACTGGCCAAGGTGGGCGTCAACGGGCTCACCCAGCAGCTGGCCACCGAACTCGGCGGCAACATCCGGGTCAACGCCATCGCGCCGGGCCCCATCGACACCGAAGCCACCAAGAACGTCACCCCGGGATCCATCGTCGACGACATGGTCAAACGCCTGCCGCTCAAGCGCATGGGCACACCGGACGACCTGATCGGCGCCTGCCTGTTCCTGCTGTCCGACGACGCGGGCTGGGTCACCGGCCAGATCTTCAATATCGACGGCGGACAGATCTTCCGCTCATGACCGACAACACGCCCCCAGAGATCTCCGAGGTCCGCAAGCGCGGACTCGCCAAGATGTCCCAGGTCTACGGCTGGGAATTACGGGACGGGCCCGGCGAGCATTTCGCGGTCACCGCCGACCATCTCTTCGCCGACATCTGGTCGCGTCCCGCGCTGTCGGTGCGTGACCGTCGCCTGCTTCTGCTCGGCGCGCTCGCCGCGCAGGGCCTTTTCGATGTCGCCGATATCCAGGTGGGCGCGGCCTATCGCAACGGCGAACTCGACGAGACGCAATTGCGCGAGGCCGCCCTGTTCCTGTGCCATTACGTCGGCTGGCCGCAGGGCACCGCCCTCGACGGTGTCGTCGGCTCGATCGTCGGCAAGGAGAAGAAGAAGGTGCGCACCGGCGATCGGCTGCGCTACGGCATCGTGCTGTTCACCAGCGACCGCGGCATCACCCCGGCCGCGGCCGCCCGCGCGGCCGAGCAGACCGGTTTCCATTCCTTCTACGTCCCCGAGCACACCCATATCCCGGTGCGCCGCGACGCCGCCCACCCCCAGACCGGCGACGCGAGCCTGCCCGACGACAGGTATATGCGCACCCTCGATCCGTGGGTCGCGCTGTCGATGGCGGCGGCGGTGACCGACCGCATCGAACTCGCGACGGCGGTGGCGCTGCCGGTCGAACACGATCCGATCACCCTGGCCAAGACCATCGCCTCGCTCGATCACCTGTCCGGCGGTCGCGTCGTCCTCGGCGCGGGATTCGGGTGGAATACCGACGAGCTCACCGACCACGGTGTTCCGCCGGGTAAGCGTCGCACGGTGCTGCGCGAGTACCTGGAGGCCATGCGCGCGTTGTGGAGCGAGGACGAGGCCAGCTATTCCGGGGAGTATGTCCAGTTCGGCCCCAGTTGGGCGTGGCCGAAGCCGCCGCAACGGTCGGTGCCGGTCCTCATCGGCGCGGCGGGGACCGAGCGCACCTTCCAGTGGATCGCCGAATCGGCGGACGGCTGGATCACCACGCCGGGCGAAACCGATGTCACCGCTCGACTCGAATCGTTGCAGCGTATCTGGCGTGAGGCCGGTCGGAAGGGGCGTCCGCGCGTGGTCGCGCTGGATCTCAAACCGGATAAAGCGCGCCTGTCGGAGTGGGCGGAGGCCGGGGTCACCGACGTACTGTATGGATTGCCGGACAAATCCGATTCCGAAGTGCGGGCATACCTGGATCGGCTGTCGGGCAAACTGCCCGATATCGAGTTGCCCGCCGACGGAGGAACCCTCTAGTGCGCATTGCTTTGTTGTCCTACCGCAGCAAAGCCCACTGCGGCGGCCAGGGTGTCTACATCCGCAGGCTGAGCACCGGGCTGGTCGAACTCGGTCACGAGGTGGAGGTCTTCTCGGGTCCGCCCTATCCCGAGGATCTCGACGACCGGGTGCGGCTGACCCGGGTACCGAGCCTGGATCTCTACCGCGATCCCGACCCGTTCCGCACACCGCGCCCGAGCGAGATCCACGACCGGATCGATCTGCTGGAACTGGCGACCATGTGGACGGCGGGCTTCCCCGAACCGCGCACGTTCAGCCTGCGGGCCGCCAGGCTGCTGCGCGCGCGGGCCAGGGAGTTCGACGTCGTCCACGACAACCAGTGCCTCGGCTCGGGACTGCTCGACATCCAACAGCTACTGCCACTGGTCGCGACCATCCATCACCCGATCACCAAGGATCGCGAGGTCGATCTTGCCGCCGCGATCTGGCGCAAGAAACCGCTCGTGCGCCGCTGGTACGGCTTCCTGGGGATGCAGCGGCGGGTGGCGACCCGGATTCCGGATCTGCTGACCGTCTCGTCGTCGTCGGCGGCCGATATCGTCGCCGATTTCGATATCGCGCCCGAGCAGTTGAAGGTGGTGCCGCTCGGTGTGGACACCGAACTGTTCACCCCGGGCGCCGGGCCGCGCCATCCCGGGCGGATCGTCGCGGTGGCCAGCGCCGACAAACCGCTCAAGGGGATCAACCATCTCCTCCAGGCACTGGTACGGCTGCGGGTGACCCACACGGTGGAACTGCAATTGGTCGCCAAACTGGAACCGAACGGCGCCACCGAGAAGGCGATCGCCGAACTCGGTCTCTCCGATATCGTCAACGTCCGCAGCGGGCTCACCGATCTCGCACTGGCCGAACTGCTCCGGTCCGCCGAAATCGCCTGTATCCCTTCGCTGTACGAGGGATTCTCGCTGCCCGCGGTCGAGGCGATGGCCAGCGGGACACCGCTGGTCGTCAGTCGGACCGGCGCGCTGCCCGAGGTCGTCGGCGAACCGGGGGTGTGCGCCGAACTCATCGAGCCGGGCGACCACCTCGAACTGGCCCGCGCGCTCGGCGGACTGCTGGATGCCCCGCAGCAGCGGGCCCGCATGGGGATCGCCTGCCGCGAGCGGGCGGTGTCGGTCTTCAGCTGGGAATCGGTGGCCGCCCAGACCGCGCAGGTGTACCAGCGGGCCATCGACCGTCGTTCGGCCCGCTCCGACGACGACATCGCAGGAGGACAGTCGTGCTGACCGTCGATTTCGATCGTCTGGGCATCGGCCCAGGGACCCGCGTCATCGACGTCGGCTGCGGCGCGGGCCGTCACTCCTTCGAGGCCTACCGCCGCGGGGCCGACATCATCGCCTTCGACCAGGACGCCGAGGAACTGTCCGGGGTCGATCTGATGCTGCGGGCCATGGCCGAGGCCGAGGAGGCGCCGGCGGGAGCGGCGGCGCGGACGGTGTGCGGCGACGCGCTGGCCCTGCCGTTCGCCGACGGGGAATTCGACTGCGTCATCGCCTCGGAGATCCTCGAGCACATCCCCGAGGACGACGCGGCCATCGCCGAACTCATCCGCGTGCTTCGCCCCGGCGGCACGCTGGTGGTGACGGTGCCGCGCTGGCTGCCCGAACGGGTGTGCTGGGCGCTGTCGACCGAATACCACAGCAACGAGGGCGGTCACGTCCGCATCTATCGCGCCGACGAACTGCGCGCCAAGATCGGCGGGCGCGGTGTGCGTTTCGCCCATCGCCATCACGCGCACGCGCTGCACGCGCCGTACTGGTGGCTCAAATGCGCTGTGGGCGTGCGCAAGGACGACCACGTGCTGGTCCGCGCCTATCACCGACTGCTGGTCTGGGACATGATGGGCAGGCCGCGCACCACCCGGCTGGCGGAGAAATTGCTCGACCCACTGGTCGGCAAGAGTGTCGCGCTGTATTTCAGCAAACCGGTGGTCGACCGTGTCGCGGCGTGAACTGCCGTTCGTCCCCGGGGTACTGAGCAGGCGGCAGAGTCTGCGGACCGGTGAATCCATCGCCGCCGAACAGGAACCCTCCGGCGCCATCCCGTGGTTCGGCGGCGGGCATACCGATCCGTGGGATCACATCGAATCGGCGATGGCGCTCAGTGCGACCGGACTGCTCGACGAGGCGAAAGCCGCCTACCGGTGGTCGGCCTCGACCCAGCGGCCCGATGGTTCCTGGCCGAGGCAGTTCCGGCTCGGCGTCGTCGAGGACGCCGGTACCGAGAGCAATTTCTGCGCCTACATCGCGACCGGTGTCTGGCATCACCTGCTGTGCACGGGCGATACCGACTTCGCCCGCGAGATGTGGCCGACGGTGCGCGCCGCCATCGATTACGTCCTGGAACTCCAGGGTGAACACGGCCAGATCTATTGGGCGCGTGACGACAACGGAATCTTCGACGAGGCGCTGCTGACCGGATGTTCGAGCATGCACCACAGCATCGGCTGCGCGTCGGCGCTGGCCGGGGCGCTCGGCATCGAACGCCCCGACTGGGAATCGGCCCGCGCGCGACTGGGTTCGGCGATCCGGCAGCGTCCGGAGGTCTTCGCGGTCAAGGACCGCTACTCGATGGACTGGTATTACCCGATCCTCGGCGGGGCGATCACCGGTGACGCCGGTCGGGCCAGGATCGCCGAGCGGTGGCGGGATTTCGTTGTCGGCAATATCGGCATCCGCTGCGTCTCGGATCGGCCGTGGGTGACCGGGGCCGAAACCTGCGAACTGGTCATGGCGCTGGACTGTCTCGACGAGCGCGCACGCGCGCTCGATCTGTTCGCCGCCATGCAGCATCTTCGCGAAGCCGACGGTTCCTACTGGACCGGACTCGTGTTCGCCGACGGTAAACGCTGGCCCGAGGAGCGCACGACGTGGACCGGCGCCGCGGTCGTGCTCGCCGCCGACGCCCTGTCGCGCGCTACGCCGGGCAGCGGGATATTCCGCGACGCCGTCTTCCGGGACGCGGTCGCCGGGGTCACGTCGACGGGCGCCGGATACGTCATCGCCTGAATCCGGTGCCCCGCTGGTTCAGGCCGGCGCGGGCGCCGCGATCCGTTCGAGAACGCGCAGCGAACCCGTGCAGGACATTTCGCGGAATTCGCCGCTGTCCAGCGCGCGCCGGTAGATGCCGTAGGGGGCCTGACCGCCGTCGTTCGGGTCCGGGAAGACATCGTGGATGGCCAGGGCCGAGCCGAGGGCGACCCATTTCGCCCAACCCTCGTAGTCGCGCTGCGCGGCGATCTCGGTGTGGCCGCCGTCGATGAAGAGCAGCGAGATCGGCGCCCGCCAGATCGGGGCGACGCGCACGGATTCGCCGACGATCGCGATCACGGTGTCGTCGAGTCCGGCGCGGACCATGGTCCTGCGGAATTCGGTGACGGTGTCGAAGCGTCCGGTCACCTCGTCGACCAGCGCAGTGTCGTGGTATTCCCAGCCCGGCTGGTGTTCCTCGGAACCGCGGTGGTGGTCGATCGTGAACACCTGCGCATTTCGTGAACGCGCGGCGGCGCCGAGCCATATGGCGGATTTACCGCAATATGTGCCGATTTCCACGATCGTCCCGTCGGCCGAATATCGCAGGGCCGCCTCGTAGAGCGCTTTGCCCTCCTCGAAAGGCATGAATCCGGGAACATCCGCCGCCAGATCGGCCCACTGTGAAATATCCGACGATCGAACAGAACTCGACACCATATCGTCGACCTAACCCTAGGTCCCTGAGCACGGCATTCGCGAAAAATCGAACCGCGTCGTCAGGGAAAATATGAGCGGAGCGTATTGCTCCCGACCAGGCATAACAGTATCATCCAGACACATGTCCAGAGGCGATTCCAAGACTGTCGAAGCCACCCGTAGGCGCTTGACGGGAAAGCAGGCCGACACCGTCGAAAAACTCACAAGAGCCGCGGTGGAGGTCCTGTCACGCGAGGGTTTCGCCGGCATGACCATTCGTATGGTCGCCACCGCGGCCGGGGTGGGCACGGCCACCGCGTACACCTACTTCTCGTCGAAGGAACATCTCGTCGCGGAGATATTCTGGCGCCGTCTGCGCAACACGGATTCGCCCGCTTCCGACGATGCCGACCCGACGGTGCGCGTGGTGGCGGAACTGCGCAGCATCGCCCTGCTCGTCGCCGACGAACAGGAATTGTCCGGTGCGGTGAACAGTGCACTGCTCGGTCGCGATCCCGATGTCGAACATCTGCGCGTGCGCATAGGGGCGGAAATTCGCAAGCGTATTTCCCGCGCACTCGGAGAGGATCCCGATCCGGAAGTCGTCGAATCGCTGGAATTACTGTATGCGGGCGCGCTGGTCAGAGCGGGCATGGGTTACGAATCGTATTCGGATATCGCGGATCGCCTGGAGCGGTCCGCGTTGCTCCTGCTGAAATGAATGTCAGGTCGTGGCGGGGTCGGCGGACAGCGCGGGAAGTATGTAGCGGCGCACATGCCGCCGCACCGACGCGGCGTCGTCCGGATCGATGGCGGTGCTCGGCATCGTGCCGAGGCTGATCAGCAGCCGCGCGACCCATTCCGACACCTCCGCGAGGTCGTGGCCGGGATGGATCTCGCCGCGCACCGCCGCGGCTTCGACGTAGGGACGCCAGAACGAGGCCAGGTCGGGGACGAAACCCGAGACGCCCGCACCGGCGCAGACCGCGAATTCCCCCGGTTCGTCCAGGCGCAATCGCATGAGCAGGGTGCCGGGGTCGTCGTAGGCGCCGCGGCCGATACGCACACCGGCCGTGACCTGCTCACCGAAGGTGTCGAGCGTGTCCAGTTCGGCGCGAGCGTCGGTCCAGAAGGCATCGGTCAGCCGGACGATCGCCGCGCCGAGCAGGGCCGTCTTGTCGGGGAAATGCCGGTAGAGCCAGGCACGCGAAACCCCCGCGGCCTCGGCGACCTCGCTGACCGTCGTCGCCCGGATCCCCTTGGTCGCCAACAACTTCTGCGCGGCGTCGAGCAGCCGATCCACCACCGTCGCCGTCGGTGCTTCGGTCACGCGCCTCGCTCTCCGGTTCGGCGTTCCCGAGGGAACGACATCGAGTTTCCCGAAAACCCTAGCAAGTTGTGGACAGATCTGAGAATGTGACTACTAGTAGACACTCTTCAAATTCTGTCTACTGCTCGGCTCGGAAGGATCGGGATATGTATCAACCGCGGACCGCGGTCATCGGCGCCGGTATCAGCGGACTCACCGCGGGAAAGATGCTCAACGACTACGGCGTGCCGTACGTGTGTTTCGAGTCGTCGGACCGGGTGGGCGGCAACTGGGCCTTCGGCAATCCGAACGGGCACAGCAGCGCCTATCGATCGCTGCATATCGACACGTCCAAACATCAACTGTCGTTCCGGGACTTCCCGATGCCCGAGAAGTTCCCCGACTTCCCGCACCACACCCAGATCAAGCAGTACCTCGACGACTACTCCACCGCGTTCGGCCTCGGCGAGCACATCCAGTTCGAGAACGGTGTCGAACACGCCCGCCGCCTGCCCGACGGCGGTTGGGAACTGCGCACCCAGCGCACCGGAACCCAGTACTTCGATCTGCTCGTCGTCGCGAACGGCCACCACTGGGATCCGCGCTACCCCAGCTTCCCCGGCGAATTCACCGGAACCACCATGCACGCGCACCACTACATCGATCCACGCACGCCGATGGATTTCACCGGAAAACGGATCCTGGTGGTCGGCCTCGGCAACAGCGCGGCCGATATCGCCGTCGAACTGTCCTCGAAGGCGCTACAGAACACGCTGAGCCTGTCCACCCGCTCCGGCGCGTGGATCGTGCCCAAATACATCGCGGGCAAGCCCGCGGACAAGTACTACCGGACCAGCCCGTACATCCCGTATTCGTGGCAGCGCAAGATCGCTCAGTGGGGCCAACCGCTCGCCGCGGGCCGCCCGGAGAACTTCGGCTTGCCGACACCCAATCACAAGTTCTTCGAAGCGCATCCGACCCAATCGGTGGAACTGCCGCTACGCCTCGGATCCGGTGACGTGCTCCCGAAACCCGATATCGCGCGTTTCGACGGGCAGACCGTGCATTTCACCGACGGCACCGCCGACGATTTCGACGTGATCATCTACGCCACCGGCTACAACATCACCTTCCCGTTCTTCGATCCCGAATTCCTCAGCGCGCCCCACAATCGGATCGACCTGTACAAGCGGATGTTCGTGCCGGGGATCGAGGACTTGGTCTTCGCCGGGTTCGCCCAGTCGACGCCCGCGCTGTTCCCGTTCGTGGAATGCCAGGCCCGGCTGATCGGCGCCTACGCGGTCGGCCGGTACCGGCTGCCCGAACCGGAGCGGATGCGCGAGGTGATCGTCTCCGATCAGCAGCACTACACCGGGCATATGCTCGACCGCCCCCGCCACACCCAGCAGGTCGACTACTTCCTCTACGAACACGATATGCGGACACGCGAACTGCCCGCGGGCGCGCGGAGATCCCGCGTCCTCGGGCCGCCGAAGTGGGCCGCGGTCAGTGACACGGTGACGAACACGGGAGTGCGACAGTGACGAAGGACTATCGGGAAATCTCGTTCGAATCACACGGAACCAGGTGCGACGCCTGGCTTTTCGGTGCCGACGGCGCCGACCGTCGCCCCGTGGTCGTCATGGCGCACGGTTTCGGCGGCACCAAGGATTCCGGTCTCGCGCCGTTCGCCCGACGGCTCGCGGCGGCGGGTGTCGCGGTATTCGCCTTCGACTACCGCGGTTTCGGCGCCTCGGAGGGCGAACCGCGACAACGGGTCTCGATGACGGCGCAGGTTCAGGACTACCACGCCGCCATCGTCGCGGCCGCGCGGCAACCGGGCGTCGATGCGAAGCGCGTTGTGCTGTGGGGTATCTCGCAGTCCGGCGGCCACGCGCTGACGGTGGCGGCGGACCGATCCGATATCCACGGCGTCATCGCGATGGTGCCGCTGGTCGACGGACTCGCCGCGGGCCGCACCGCGCTGACCCAGATCGGCGCCGCCGCGATGGCCCGATCCACGGTGACCGGGGTGTGCAGCGCGCTGGCCGGGCGGTTCGGCCGCACCCCGACGATGATGCCGCTGGTCGGCAGACCGGGCGAACACGCCGCGCTCACCGCCGACGGCTACTACGAGAGCTACCTCGCCCTGGCGGGTCCGACCTGGCGCAACGAGGTCGACGCCGCGGTCGGACTCGAACTGGGCGGATACCGGGCCGATCGCAAGGCCGACCGCATCACCGCCCCGGTTCTCGTGCAGATCGCCGATTTCGACCGCGCCGCACCACCGCATTCCGCGACGAAGGCGGCCTTCAAGGCGAAGGCCGAAGTCAGGCACTACCCGTGCGACCACTTCGACCTCTTCTCGGGCAATCCGTATTTCGATGCCGCGGTCGACCATCAGGTGCGCTTCCTGCGCCGTCATCTGCGGCTGGACGCAGCCGTTCCAGCGATCGAGGAGTCGGTATGAACGTTATTGACGGAAGCGCGGACAAGCGCTCGGCGCTGGTGATCGGCGGCGCGTCGGGCATCGGTTTCGCCACCGCGCGCACCCTGGCGGCGGAGGGTTATCGGGTGGTGATCGCCGATGTGAACGAGGCGGGCGCTCGGGACGCGGCCACCCGACTGGGCGGCGAGGTGACCGCGATCGCCATGGACGTCACCGACGAGGCATCGGTGCAGCGAGGATTCGAGGCCGAACAGGGCGTGCACGCCGTGGTCGACTGCGCCGGACTCTCCATGCCGGGCACACTCACCGAACTCGAACTCGCGCACTGGCGCACCACCATCGACGTCTGTCTGACCGGTACCTTCCTCGTCCTCAAACACGCGGGCAGGCAGATGGCAGACGGCGGCAGCATCATCTGTATCGCCTCGCTCAACGCACGCCGGCCCGGCACCGGCATGGCCGCCTACTGCGCCGCCAAGGCGGGCGTGCTGATGCTGGTCGAGGTCGCCGCACTCGAACTCGCCGAACGCGGTATCCGCGTCAACGCGATCTCCCCCGGCCTGGTCGACACCCCGCTGGTCGCGGGGGCCGCGCTGGTGCCGGGCCTGATCGAGGAATACCTGGAGAACACCCCCCTCGGCCGCAGCGGACAACCCGAGGAGATCGCCGACGCGGTGGCCTGCCTCGCGTCGAGCCGAGCGTCCTGGATGACCGGGTCAACCATCGATCTGAACGGCGGCGCGCACCTGCGCAGATACCCCGACGTCGTCGGCCGGGTGAAGGCGATGATGGAACAGGCCACGCCATAACGGCAGAAGCTACCGACCGATGTCCAGCGGCTGACCCGCGGTTCCGAGGACGGTGACTACTGTGTTCGTGGAATATCCCACGACATCGAGGAGAGTCATGTCCGACGACGGCAGTGTCGATCCGACGGCCGGTCCGGTGGTGGTCGAGGTGGGCGAGGTGGTGACGGCGATCGTTCGGGGTGAAGTGGCGGTGAGCGGGCTGCGGGACTTCTTCGACTCGTCGTTCCAGGTGCTGCCGCAGGTCATCGGCGAGCAGGGGGCGACGATCGTCGGGCCCGCGTACGCGCTGTTCCGGTCCATCTCCGAGGAATCGTGGGATCTCGATGTGGGCTTCGCCGTGGATCGGGAGTTGCGGCCGCAGGGTGAGGTCGTCGCGGATCGACTGCCCGCGGGGCGGGTCGCGCGGGTGGTGCACGTCGGTGGCTTCGACGGACTCGGCGACGCGTGGGATCGGCTGGGATCGTGGATCGAGGAACAGGGCGCCAATGCCGGGCCGGTGCGGTGGGAGGTCTACCACACGCGGCCCGCTCCCGATATGGATCCTTCGCTGTTGCGCACGGAACTGAACTGGCTGATCAGTCCCTCCTGAGGCGGCGGGTCAGCGCGGGACGGGTTCGCCGACCTCGTAGGTGGTCGACCGGGATTCGCGTCGCCACAGGGTTCCTCCCTCACCCGCGGTCGCGCCTTGCTGGACGAGTGCGCGTTTGAGGATTTTGTTGGTGGCCGTGGTGGGTAGGTCGGTGGCCAGGCGGACGAATCGCGGCCAGGCCTTGGGTGAGAGGTCGGCTTGCTCGCCGAGGAAGGCGGTCAACTCGCCGGGTGTGAGAGAAGCGTTGTCGCGCAGGACGATCGCGGCCATGACCGCGTCACCGACGTGTTCGTCGGGTACGGCGTAGACCGCGACTCGGCTGACGGCGTCGAGGCGTTGCAGGATCCGTTCGATCGGCCCTGCGGCGAGGTTCTCTCCGTCCACGCGCATCCAGTCCGCGGTGCGTCCGGCGAGGTAGATATATCCGGCGGTGTCCTTGTAGGCCAGATCACCGGACCAATACAGGCCACCGCGGGTGCGTTCGGCGGTGGCGGCCTCGTCGCCGTAGTAGCCCATGAACAGGCCGGTGCCGTCGGCGTTGACGAGTTCGCCGATGGCCTCGTCGGGATTGGTCAACGCGCCGTATGTGTCGAAGAGCGCGGGTGGGCATTCGGTGACGGTCCGCGAGTTGTACACGGCCACACCGGGATAGCCTTTCCCGATCGACCCGGGCGGGGTGCCGGGCTCCCGGGTGATGATGATCGCCAGTTCGGTCGAGCCGAATCCGTCCCATACCGTGCACCCGAAACGGCGGGTGAATTCGTCGATGTCGCGGTCGGTGGCCTCGTTGCCGAACGCCACCCGCAGCGGGTTGTCGGCGTCGTCGGGTCGCTGGGCGGTGGCGAGGATGTAGGCCAGGGGTTTGCCGACGTAGTTCATATAGGTCGCGCCGTAGCGGCGGATGTCGTCGAGGAAGGTCGAGGCCGAGAATTTGGCCGGCGCCATCGCCGCTCCGCTGACCAGCGCGACGCAGTAGCCGCCCAGGATCGCCGCGGAATGGAACAGCGGCATCGACAGGTAACAGACGTCCTCGGCGCCGATACCGAATCGCTCGACCAAGGGCGGGCCCGCGAAGGGCACCATCATGTGCGCCAACCGCACCGGTTTCGGGTTCCCGCTGGTGCCGGAAGTGAAGATCAGCATGAACGGGTCCGACGCGCCCGGCACACTGTACGGGGTCAATTCCCCCGCACCGGCCAGCAGTTGCGCCCAGTCCGGTGAGGACAGGTCGAACACGATGACACCGTCGATGTCGAGCCCCTCGAGCAGCCCACGATGCTCGGCGTCGGTCAGCAGGATCTGCACATCGGCGCGCCGGATGTCGTCGGCCAGGGCCGCACCACGGCGGGTGTTGTTGACCCCGACCGTGACGTACCCACCCAACGCCCCGGCCGCGAGGCTGGTCAGCATGTCCGGGGTATTGCCCAACAGCGCGCCCACATGCATCGGGCGCGCGGGATCGGCGACCGACAGGATAGCGGCGGCCCGGCCACGCGCCTCCGTGATGTGCTCACGCCAGGTCCAGGTCCGTCCGGAACAGGTGATCGCGAGGCAATCATCGTCGGCTCGCGCGAGCAGAAGTTCGGTGACCGTTGCAGCCATGGGCACAATCTAGAACGGGTTCCAGGAATCTGTATACAGATTCGAAAAATTGTCTACTGCCCCGTGTGACGGTCACTTCCGGGGCGCGTCGCCGTAGACCACCAACCAGATCGCCCGACCCAACGCGGCGGCCAGCGCCTCGTCGGCGATTCCCGAGGACGGCGCGAACGCGACGGTGATCGACCGCTCCACCATCGACGTCAACACGATCGCGGTCGCCGCCGGATCGACCGAGGCATGGATCAGGCCGCGCTCACGATCCGATTCCAGTCGCGCGCGAACCATGTCGACGAAGGTGGCGACCCGCTCGCGCCAGTACGCGCCGACGTCACGGTCGTAGGCGGCCACCTCGCTCAGCGCGAGCAGCAGATACCGATGCTGCCGAAAGCCCGCGATCATCGCGCCGATCGCCGCGACGACCCCGGATTCGTGGTCGGCGTGCTCGGTCTCCCACCACTGCTCCGCGGCGGCGAACAGATCCGCGGTGGCCAGGTCCGCCATGCGGATCAACAGTTGACTCTTGTCGGGAAAGTACCGATAGAAGGTCGATCTGGCCGCCTGCGACGCCACCGCGATCTTCTGCACCGCGATCTCGGTGTAGGGCGTGCCGTCCGCGAGCAATTCCTCGACGGCGCGCAGCACGCGCTGCTCGAAATCGGCTCGGCGATCGTCGGACTGCTTGCGCGACGCCCGTGGCACGCGGGTCAGCGACGACATTCGCAGTCCACTGGCCACCGCCCGGCCGCTGCGCGCGGCGATCGTCCGATCGAAGGGTCCATGGGGCCCATTGTGCCGTGACCGTTTCGTCGTTGACATTCGGCGGCCTTCGAAACACCATGTATCGGACATAGTGTCCGATACAAGTTTCGACGAGGCGATGACGATGAACGAGTCCCCCGTTACCCGCGTCGAGGACACCGATGTCGTCGTGGTCGGCGCGCGTTGCGCCGGATCGGCCACCGCGATCGCGCTCGCCCGCGCGGGCCGTCGCGTAATCGCCCTGGACAGCGCCGTTTTCCCGTCCGACACGCTGTCGACGCATCTGCCGTGGCCCGCCGGCGTCGCCGAACTCCAGCGACTCGGCGCGCTCGGGCGAGTCGAGGACGCGGGCGCGCCGCACCTCACGCGGGCACACGCCGACGGAGCGGGCCACGTGATATCGACAGCGTTCACCCCCGTAGACGGAATCGGCTACGCGATGTGCGTCCGGCGCGTTCGCCTCGACGCCGCGCTGGTCGCGACCGCCCGCGCGGCGGATGTCGACATCCGCGAGAAATGCCGTGTCCTGGAACTCATCTGGGAGCGCGGACGCTGCCGTGGGGTCCGCTATCGCGACCCCGAAGGCAAGATACGCGAGGTGCGCGCCGCTCTCGTCGTCGGCGCCGACGGACGGCGCAGCACGGTGGCGCAACTGGTCGGCTCGCGAGAACCGTTCGCGGACAAGCCCAGTGGGCGCGACTGCTATTTCGCCTACTGGCGCGACAGCGAGAACGCGCAACGCCACATCGCGGCGCAGTGGCGCGCGAATCCCGTTCCCCGGCAATCGCAACGGCGTCGCCGACAATCTCGTGCGCGTCGAGGGGGCGGTGGCCGGATTCCGTGGCAGGCCACCGATCTTCGCACCGGTGGAAGCGGGATCACTGGACCAGCTGACACTGGAACTGTTGCAGAACAGCATCATCGGCGCGTTCAGCTTCATCCCGGAGTTACCGCCCGCCGAACTCGCGTTCTTCGCCGAACAGATGATGGTGTGGTTCACCTCGAGTCCCGAACGCCGTTTCGGGCAGTGGGAGTACGTCACCTGGGAGCAGATCATGCACGCGAACGGCAAGTCGCGCGCGTATCAGGATTACCTGGTCAACGCGCTGACCCGCATCACGGTCGCCGCGAAACCGCATCTCAGCTCCGCGCGCACCATCGGCACGATCGGCGAGGCCCTCGTACTCGCCGCGACCGGACTCATCCCCCAGTTCTCCGGCGGTGTCGACCGCGTCCTCAACCGCCCCACCAACGAGGCCTGGATCGATCCGTGGGTGGATTATCTCGGCGGGCGCGGGGTCCGATTCGTCCTCGGACAGCGGGCGACGACGTTGCGGCTGCGTGACGGCGTGATCGGTTCGGCCACGGTCGTGGATTCGCGTGGCGTCGCCTCCACGGTGACCGCGGACTGGTTCGTCTGCGCGATTCCGGTGGAGCGGGCCGTGGACCTGCTCGGCGACGAGATCATCGACGCCGACCCGCGACTGGCGGGTATGCGCGAACTCCAGACCGATTGGATGGTCGGGATCCAGTACTACCTGACCTCGGCGACCGAGATCCCCGAAGGCCATATCGCCGCGCTCGGCACGCCGTGGGCTCTCACCGCGCTACGGCAGGCCCCCATGTGGGTCGGCGATTTCGCGGCGCGCTACAGCGACGGCTCGGTTCGCGAATGCCTGTCGGTCGACATCTCCGACTGGGATTCGCCGGGCATCCTGTACGGCCGGTCCGCGAAACAGTGCACCGCGACCGAGGTCGCCGCCGAGGTCTGGGCACAGCTGTCGGAGTGGCTCAACACCGGAACCGATTGGCTGCGGCGCGAGGACATTCATTCCTGGCATATCGATCCCGGTATCACCTGGTCCGGCGGGACGACGCGCAACGCGACGCCGCTGCTGGTGAATACGGTCGGGTCCTACGATCACCGCCCCGACGCCCACTGCGCGATCCCGAACCTGTTCTTCGGCGGCGATCACGTCCGCAGTCATATCGACCTGGCGACGATGGAGAGCGCCAACGAATCGGGACGGGCGGCGGCCAACGCGATACTCGACGCCGCCGACAATCCGGCCGCGCGCGCGACGATCTTCCCGCTCGTGGCGTTGCCGATATTCGAACCGGCCAAACGGATCGACGCCGATCGGTTCCGGGCCGGGCTTCCCCACCTCTTGGAGGGTTGAGCCCGGCCTGTCGGGACCCGGGTCGGATCTAGCTCGCGGGAAGGAGCGCGGCGAGCCTGCGGATATCGCGCGCGGTCCAGATGGTCTCGGTGTGGGCGGTGGCCTCGACGAGTCCCGCCGCCCGCATGGCACACGAGGTGAACGCACGGGCCGCCACGCTCACCCGATGCCGCGTGGTCTCGGTGGCGTCGTCGAATTCCACCGGCAGTTCGTCACCCCAGAACATGGTCCTGGTCGCGCCGCGTTGCATACAGTCGAGCACCCCGTCACGCACCCGGTCGTCGAAGCTGTAACTGCTGGTCGCGACGGCGATGGTGTCCGCGCGCAGTTCGTGCAGCGGAGCGTCGAGTACCTGGTCGAGATCGACCACGAGCAGGCCGAGGATCTCCAGCGAGCGGATATCACGGTGGTCGGCGACGGCGACGGTGACTTCCCATCCCGCAGTGGTCATATCGAACATCCACCCACCCAGATCGCGCACGGCATCGGCCGCCGTGGGGGCGATGACGATGAGTCTGCGGCGCAGTGGACGGCGGTCGATGTCGGCCCGCCAGTCGGCAACGGATCGGAAGCCGATGCGGCGATCGACGGATTCTGCGATGTGTCGAGCCATAATTATCATTCCGTTCTCGTGCGATCACGACAGACCTGCCACCGAAGCGCTCCGCGCGCGGCGACCGTCGTACGGCATCGAGGCAGCACGAAGTCGGTGCCGCGGTCGCGGCGGGGTTCGGATGTCAGGCCGAGGGACATACGCGCGATGCTGAGGACTGGGGGTGCATCGGCTTCCTCGGACGCCTGTCGAAGGCAACAGTAACCGGGTTATCGCTTGCAATCCAGCCGTTGCGCATATCACATGTGTGATATCTGTCACACATAGCAGAAAGATAGCGGGAACGAGTCAGTGATTGTACGGCGACGAGTAGTTGGGGTCGATCTCGTTGACTCGACTTCCCGAACGCGCCGCGGTCGCGTCGACAGTATTGTCGTTGGTCAGGCGAAACACCGCCCGTTCCAGCGTCGGCAGGATCTCGGTGATCTCGATCTGCTTGTCGACGAATCGGCCGATCAGCGCGAACGACATATTTGCCAGTACGAGACCGACATCCTCCGCGTAGCGCGGATCAGCGGCCTCGAATAGCGGGATCGCGATAGGCATTACCGCGCTCACCCCCTGGTTGTCCAGGCCGTCGCCACCCGCCCCGTGGCGCGCACGGTAGTACGCCTCGAGCATCTTGGGGTTGTCCTCCCACGGGGAAAAGATGTAGGTCAGCAAGCGCATCATGCCGTCGTAGAGCGACTCGTTCGGACCGGGCGGCCTTACCGCCGAATACGCGTTGACGGCCATCCAGCGCCCGACGGCGGCCACGAGCAACGCGTCCCTCGTGGCGAAATGCTTGTAGACAGTCGCCAACGACATGTGGGCCCGCTTGGCCACCTCTCTCAGCTGGACGGCGTCGTAACCGTCCGACTCGAGCAGTTCGATCACCACGGCGATGATCTGCTCGCATGTCGCCTCGTCCCGTTGCCGACTCACGCATTCACCCTAAACGGCAGGTCACAGTAACTGCATTACTCTCGGCGAATTCGGTCGGCCGAATTCACACCCCGCGCCCACATCACGCCGATCCGGTCAGAACAGCGCGCAGTCGCAGCGTGTCGGCTTCGCTCCAGCCCGCAGGCGCGACGATGGCGGCCCAGGAATCGGCGATCGCGGCGTGGAAGGTGTGGCCGTGGCCGCCCGGGACATCGACCGATACCGCCATATCGGCGGAAACCTGAAAGAAGGTCACGACAGGGTACCAGCGCGTCGCGGGCAGGACGTCGTCGCCGCGTGGTTCGCGCAGCCAATCCGGTTCGCGGAACAGCAATTCCGGTGTCCACCAGGTGATGGGATCGGAGGCGTGCTGGAGATAGACCACGCGCCCGCTGGAATCCGCCCGCGCGCTCCAACTCGGCGACCGCGAGAGCGGCCTCCTCCTCCGGTGTCGGCGCCGACGCCAACCCGGTGTAGACGCGTACCGGCGTGCTCGCGGGTCGGCCGCTGGAGGTGGCCGGCTGCGCGGCGGTCGGTCCGCCCGCGACGAAGATTCGGCCCTGGCGACCGAGCGATTCCCAGGTCACCAGCGACCCGGGTCCACCGGAACGCTCCGGCCCCTCCGGTGCGTCGATCTCGGCGCCGATCTCGTTGTTCACGTTCTTGAACACGTCGTTGAGCAGCGTCATCCCCGCGTCGGCGACGACACCGTTCAGAATGCCGACGGTCCCGACGACCACGACCAGGCACGCGGCCACCACCGCGACCCGATCCGGCAGCACCCGGCCGAGCACACCCGCGATCGCGCGCGCCACCCACACCACCGCCCTCGCGGTCAGCAGCAATGCCGCGAAGATGATCACCGCGACGATCACGATGGTCGGATAGGCGCGCCAGGACAGACCGTCGACCTCCATGAGGGTGCGCAGCTCCCGCTGCCAGCGGGCGAACCACACGAAAACCCCCAAACCCGCCACCGCGAGCACGGCCAGTCCCGACCACACCGCCCCGTTGGGGCGCGGGGGTCGGCGGCGCACCATCCAGAACGCCACGGCCGCGAGCAGTGTCCCGATGCCGTAGCCGACGAATGCCGCGGCGCCCGACACGATGCCCTGGAACAGCGGTCCGCGTGGCAGCAGTGACGGCGTCAGCGAGATCCATGCCACGAGCAGGGCCAGCACCATTCCGGTGAACGACAGGCCGTGCGGATCCCGTGGCGACCGGGCGGCCTCGGACTCCGGTTCGGTCGGCGAATTCCGCACGCGCGGTCCTGAATCCATTCGCATTCCTTTGCGATTCGACCGGTCTCCCGCGCGACCGGCACGTCAGCGGGATATTCGCCACAGATCCGCGAGCAGGTTGCCACATGGTCGCCGCTGCGGACCGCACGCGCAAGCACCTCCGCCGGTGTCGTCACCGCGTGGTGCCCGGCCATCCTCGTGGTGCGTCGGCGCCGCACCGGGTATCCGCCCTACCATCGGTTTGTCCGAACGCGAAGGAGTAGACATGCCCGAGGGCAGCGCACACGCCGGGTCGGTTCTCGACGCTTTCGTCGCGAGTGCCGACTACCCGGTCGTCGTGGTGACGACCCGCAAAGGGCCACTGCGCGCCGGATGCCTGGTGGGGTTCGCCACCCAGGTGAGTATCGACCCGCCCCGTTTCCTCGTCGCCCTTTCCAAGAAGAACCACACCTACACCCTCGCCCGCGAGGCCCACCACCTCGCGGTTCACCTGCTCGACAGCCGACAGACCTCGCTGGCGACCCTGTTCGGCGCCGAAACGGGTGACGACATCGACAAATTCGCGCACTGCGACTGGCACCCCGGCCCCGCCACACTGCCGATCCTCGACGCCGCCGCGGGCTGGTTCTGCGGACGGATCCTCGACAAACACGATCTCGGCGACCACGTCGGCTTCGTCCTCGCGCCGGAAACCGGTTCCGCTCCGGCACCCGATATCACCGCCCTGCGTTACGACCGGGTGGCCGCGCTCGAGCCCGGTCACGAAGCCTGATCCGGGTCGCGGGAAATCGGTGGTCGCGATGCTCGGATGTTTGCCCGCCCCGAACCGGGCTATGCGGTAAGAGACCGGTCGATACCGAGACCGGTTCGCCTCAGGAAAGGGGATCTTCGTGAGCACCACCGACAAGGCGAAGAACAAGGCCGACGAACTCGCCGGTCAGGCCAAGGAGAAGTTCGGCCAGGTCACCGGCGACGACGAGAAGCGCAACGAAGGCAAGGCCGACCAGGCCAAGTCGAATCTGAAGGACGCGGGCGAAAAGGTCAAGGACGCGTTCCGCCACTGATCCACCGAAGACATCGCGGGCGCGCGGGTACAGGTCATCCGGACCTGTACCCGCGCGTCGTTCGTTTCGCTCGGGCAGCACGTTCCCGGTCATCGACGCGCTGGTTTCGCGCCACCACGCCGGGTACCCGCTGATGGAGGAGGTGCGAGATGCCGAAGGAATGGGCCGCGAGGGTCCGAAGGGGCCGACCAGGGATCAGCTGTACGACGAGGCCGGACAGCGCGGGATCGAGGGCCGCTCGACGATGAACAAAGCGCAGCTGGCGGCGGCGCTGGCGCGCAAGAAGGGGTAGCGGTCGGCGTCACGGACGAAAGGGGTGCGAACCGGATCGGTTCGCACCCCTTGTCGCGGGTATCGCGGTCAGTTGTCCTTCTGCTTGGCGGCCTGCCGCGCCTCGTTCAGGTCGGCGGCGGCACGCGCGGACTCCGCTTCGGCTTCCTTGCGGGCCGCCTCCCGCTGTGACGCGGCCTTGTCCTGCTGGGCCGAACCCTCGTCCTTCAGATCGCGGTCGCCGGTGACGGCGCCCGCCGCCTCCTTGGCCCGACCCTTGATATCCTCGATGACGCCTTCGACGGCCTCTCGGGGCCCACTCGCATGTTCAGACACATCTACCTCCGGGTCTCGGAACGGCTTACTCCGGTCGCATACCCGGTGGGCCGGGTTCAAACATGAGACGTCGCGGCACCACACCACAGAAATCGACTCCTACCTGCACCGACAGCTTCGCTCATGGTGAGAACCACCACCTTCGGGCCACGGTGCGGCCAGCAACACAGCCGCCCGGGTGGCCGACTAGCGACGGTGCACCCTGGCGCAGACCTGTTCGGTGAATTCGCTCATCGACGCCAACCCGCCGAGGTCGGCGGTGGCGATCCCCGCCTCGAACGCCGACGCGGCGGCATGCCGGATACGGTCACCCGCGTACCCGTAGAGCGCGTTGCCGTCACGGGTGCCGAGCCAATGCAGCAGCATCGCCGCCGACAGTTGCAACGCGACCGGGTTGGCGCGATTGTGCCCGGCGAGCCCGGGGGCGGCCCCGTGCACGGCCTGGGCCATCGCCCTGGTCGCCGAGCAGTTGAGCGAGGCCGCCATGCCGAGCGATCCGCTCAGTTCCCCCGCCAGGTCGGAGAGGATGTCGCCGAAGAGGTTCTCGGTGACGATCACATCGAAATCGCCGGGTGCGCGCACCAGATGCGCGGCGGTGGCGTCGACATGCTCCTCGAGTACCTCCACCCCCGGGTAGGCGTGTCCGATCTCGAAACACACGTCGCGGAACAGTCCCATGGTCATCGGCAGCACATTGGCCTTGTGCACGATGGTGACCCGTTTGCGCCGGGTAGCGGCGAGCCGGAACGCCTCGTGCGCGATCAACTCGCAGGCGCGGCGGGTCACCACGCCGACGGCCATCGCGATATCCGGGGTCGGCCGGAACTCCCCCGATCCGGCGTACATATTGCGATCGGCGTAGAAACCTTCACTGTTCTCCCGCACGATCACCAGATCGATATCGGGCGCGATCGCTCGCACGCCGGTGAACGCCCTGGCCGGGCGGATATTCGCGTAGAGGCCGAAATGTTTGCGAATGGCCCCGCCCGGTGCGACACCGCGCCGGTGTTCGTCCGGGTAGGAGACATTGTCGTGCGGTCCGAGAATCCAGGCGTCGAGACCCTCCAGTGCCCGCAGCGTCTGCTCCGGGACCGGATCGCCGTATTCGGCGATCGCGGCGTGGCCGACCAGCAGCGGCACCCATTCGATCGCGGGCGCGCCGACCGCGACCAGCGCCGCGTCCACCGCCGACCGGGCGGCACGCACCACCTCCGGGCCGATACCGTCCCCCTCGATCAGGCCGAGTCGTAGCGGTTCACTCACATGGTTCACCCGGTCATCCTGCCGCCGGGGCGCGTATGCGATTCGAACCGCCTCGCTGACACGCCGGGAGCGCTAGTTTCGGAAGACGATGGTGCAATCGGTCGAACTGCTACTGGACGACGCGGCCGACGCCGAGATCCGGCGGCAGTGGGAATCACTGGCACAGGCGGGCGTCACCGGCCCGTCCGCGCATCGCCGCGCCACCGATCGACCGCATATCACCGTGGCGGTGGCGCACGAGATCTGGCCGCGTATCGATCGCGCGCTCGAACGCTGCGCCTTCGCACCGATCCCGGTGCGCCTCGGCGGATTGCTGATCTTCGGGAAGCGGCGCCCGATCCTGGTCCGCCACGTCGTGCCGACCGAATCGTTGCTCGCGCTGCACCGCCTGATCCACCGGACGGTCGCGCCGTGTCCCGGGATCCCCGCGAATGTGCGGCCCGACGAATGGACCCCGCACGTCACCCTCGCGCGCCGGGTTCCGGTCACGGGACTGGGCGAGGCGATCGACGCCGTCGCCCACGATCGTGATTTCCCGGCGACCGTGGTGGGTATTCGGCGGTGGGACGGTGAGCAACGGCGGGCGTGGCTCGTCACCGACGCGACGGGCCGTACCGGACCGAGCACGCTCGAGGACGTGGAAGATAAACAGTGAGCCGGGCGTTGGAATCTGGCGACACACGAAACGAGAGGACGTCATGGCCACCCAGACGCTGACCCAAAAGAACTTCGATGAGGTAGTCACCGGAAACGACGTGGTACTCGTCGATTTCTGGGCATCGTGGTGCGGTCCGTGTAAGAGCTTCGCACCCACCTTCGAGGCTTCCTCCGACCAGCATCCCGATGTCGTGCACGGCAAAGTGGACACCGAGGCGGAGCAGAGCTTGGCCGCCGCCGCGAATATCCGCTCCATCCCGACCATCATGGCCTTCCGCGAAGGCGTGCTGGTCTTCGCGCAGCCGGGCGCGCTTCCACCGGCGGCGCTGGAGGATCTGGTCACCCAGGTCAAGGCACTCGACATGGACGATGTGCGCAAGCAACTCGCCGAGCAGCAGGCGACCGCCGAGTAATCGGCGTCCGACCGAATATCCCGACGGGCCCGCGAAGCCGATGCTTCGCGGGCCCGTCGGCGTAGGTGGCTCCCTGTTCGACCGCCCGGGAGAACCGGGGGCGGCCGGACGGGACTAGGAGCGGTTGTCGAGGCGGTTGATGCTCGAAATCATCGCCCGCACAGTGGATTCCCCGCTGTCGTCGGCGAGGGCGGCGCCCCAGCCGCGCTTGCCGTCGAACTCGCACCGCACGAACGTCGCGGTGCCGTCGGCGGTACGGCGCTGATGGAATTGCAGGATCTCGACCGGGTAGCCCTCGTCGTAGAGCGCCGAGGTCAGTGCGGCGACCGGGCTGCCCGTCGTCGCGACCGATCGGAGGTGATCATCGAATTCCAGGGTCGCGGTACATTCCGAGCCGTGGCCCGCGCCCGCCCAATCGGAGAGCCGGACCGGCCCGGACTGCACGCAGTACCGGTCGAAGAATTCCGCCGAGGTCAGCTCTGTGGTTTCCGCGCGCAGCCCCTTGGGGGCGGCGGCGATGAACGTGGTCGTATCGAGAGTCAGGATCGTCATTGCAGTAGAGGTCTTCCCGAAGAATGTCGGTGTAAGGGGACCAGCATCAACAATCAACGGCCCGCAGCGAGGGGGCCGGTCCGAATCAGACCCCGCTGCGGCGGGCTACTACGAGAAGTCGCGCCTGCGCCACCTTCGCGGTTAGCGAAGGCACCACGCGGTCGCGGTCTGCGACAGTCAGCGCGGCGCTGCGGCTCTGGGCGGGATTCGGCACGCGTCCGAGAATAGGCATATCGCAGCGCGATAGCAACCTTATTCGATACCCGTTTTCCGCTACTCGCGCGTACCGTCGCCGCAGCTCACGCTGTACGCCGTTCGATCGTCGCCGCGACAGCTCACTCGAGTACCGTGGATCACATGGGTCTCCTCGTGGCCATGACCATTCCCGGCCTCGCCTGCCTGCTCATCGCGCTGGCATTCGCCGAAGTGCTCTGGAATCGCCTCACCGGCGGCCGTGTACTGCCCTGGTCCCGGCGTTCGGGCCGCCCGGTGGCCGCCGCGGGTTTCGAAGAGGTCACCGCGCTGTTCCAGGGGTCCAAGCACCACGAGTTCGAACAGCGACAGACGGCGTTGATGCACCGCGAGGATCTCTCCGACGGCGCGCCGCCGCGTGACGAGATCGACCTGGGCGTCGGAGCGGCGCGATTGCTGCGCCGCTCCGAATAACGCTGCCGCGCCGGGCGAGTCGCGCTTCGAGCGCCTCGCACCACCGACGACGGTCAGCGAGTTCCCGCGGTCGAGCCGAGATATCGTCGCACCGGACAGGCCACCGCCGGGGCCGCCCTCACACGTGGCTCAGCCCGCGACCGACGTCGCCAACACTTTCGGTGGCTTCACCTCGCCGTCGGCTGTGCGGTGCAGGCCGCGGCGGTCGTAGGTCAGCGTCGCCGCCACCCCGAGCACCAGCCCGACCGCGAGACCGACGACGGTCATCCAGACCCCGTGGGACAGACCGGCTTCCGCGTCGCCGTCGAAGAACATGATGGCGCGCACGGCCAGGTAGATCTGATGCATCGGTTCGAAGCGCGCGAGGACGGCGATATAGCCGGGCACCGCCTCCAGCGGTACCGTCGCCGCCGACGACGGCAATCCGAGCACCACGAACAGCACCAGGTTGACCAGCAGTCCCGCGGTACCGAAGGTGGCGAGTACCGCCAGCGCCGTGACGCCGACCGCGAGGATGGCCAGCGTGCCGTAGAGCCACAGCAGCAGCGGACCGGGCACCGGCACGTCCAGCAGTCGCGCGACACCGAGGAATATCCCCGACAGCAGTGGGGCGGCGAGGCCTACGACGGCCCATTTGATCAGCAGCGTCCGGAACCGGCTCATACCGGTGGCGGGTTGGTGCACGAACCACGGACCGTATTCGGTCGGGATGAATCCGAGGAGCGAGTCGACCAGGGTGTGGATGATCATGGCGCCGGTGAATCCGGCCAGGAGCAGGATCAGCGTGTAGAAGAACGCGACCAATCCCTGTCCGGCGCCGTCGGCCAGCGGACGGTAGGGCGCTTCGATCACGTCGATCGGATCGGCGATCATCAGCCGCGCCGCGCCGCTGATTCGGTCGCCCGCTGGAGCGGCGGGACCGGCCGCGAGCGTGGCCTCGACCCGCTCGGTGAGACTCTTACCCACGGTGTCGTCGACCTGCCCGAGGGCGGTGTCGGCGATGCGCTGCATGATCCCCGTGGTGTACGGACCGACGCGGGGATTGGTGTGCACCGTGATGACCGGACGTTCCATCTCACCCGGTACGACCGCGCCCGCGCCGAGGATGACCAGGCGTTTGGTGAAATCCGACGGGATCACGATGGCCCCGTACACCCGGCCCGACTTCAATTGCGCTCGGGCTTCGGAGATTCCGAGGACGCGCAGATCGACCTTGTCGGCGGGAACGCCTTCGACCAGCGCCGCGGCGATCTGGTCGCCGAAGTTCTCCCGCGCGCCGTCGACGGTCTCACCGACGTCCTGATTCACCAGCGCGACCGGGAAGTCGTGCAGATTCTTCTCCGTATTGCTGGCATAGCCGAGGTACATGGTGGCGAGCAGCGCCGCGAAGACCGCGAGCAGCGCGATCGGGGCGGTGAAGATCCGGACCGTCATGAACCTGAATGTAGGCAGTGCCTACAAAGTAGTCAACGCCTACATCTTGTTATCCTGCACTCACGATGTCACTGACCCGCGCCCGCTCCTATCACCACGGCGACCTGCGCGCCGAGTTACTGCAACGCGCGGAGACCACGCTGCGCGAATCCGGTGTCGACGGGCTGTCGCTGCGACAACTCGCCCGCGACGTCGGCGTCAGCCATGCCGCCCCGACCCGGCATTTCCGGGACAAGCAGGCGTTGCTCGACGCGCTCGCCGTCGCCGGATTCGAACGGCTCGGCGCGTCCTTCGACGCGCTCACCCCCGCCGAATCGTTCGCCGAGCCGATGCGCGCGATGGCGCTGACCTACCTCCGGTTCGCCACCGAGAACTCCGCGCTGCTCGCGCTCATGTTCGCCCGCAGGCACAGCCCGGTCGCCGGTGACGAGATGTCACGGGCCGTCGACCACGCCTTCGCGCGGCCGGTCTCCCTGATCGCGAACGCCCAAACCCGCGGCGAGATCATCCCCGGCGACCCGCGGCGCATCGCGCTCACCGCCGTCGCGGCCCTCCAGGGTCTGGCGACCTTCCTCGGCTCCGGACTGGTGTTCCCGGAAGCCGCGGACGCCTGGCTCGACGACACGGTCACCCATGTCATGCTCGGCCTGCGCCCGCGGCCGTAGCGACCGCTAGACGGTCACCTCGTTCAGCTTGCCGGTGGCGACGTCGAAGACGAACCCGCGAATGGAATCCTTGTGCGGGATGAACGCGCTATCCACGATCCGCGCGATCGATTGGCGCACATCGGTTTCCAGATCGGAGAAGGCCTCGGCGGCCCATTCGGGTTTGATACCGGTCTCGGCCTGGATGGCGGCCTTGAAATCATCGTCGGTGAAGGTGAGCATGCCGCAGTCGGTGTGGTGGATCAGGATGATCTCCCTGGTGCCGAGCAGCCGCTGACTGATGGCGAGCGAACGGATCTCGTCGGCGGTGATCACGCCACCGGCGTTGCGGATCACGTGGGCCTCGCCCTCGGCGAGTCCGAGCACCCCGTAGACGTTGATTCTGGCATCCATGCAGGCGACGACGGCTACCCCCTTCGACGGCGGCAGCGGCAGCGGTCCGGCGAAGGTGCTCGCGTACTCCGAGTTGTTCTCCAGGTACTGATCGGTGACGGTCATGTCGTTTCATCCCTCGGCGATCGGTATGCGTGCGTGCGAATTCGGTGATCCGAACGCTAGTGCAGCAATGTGCGAGCGGTGGACAGTCCGATCCGCCGATTTTCCCCAGCGTCGCTCCGGTAAATTCCGGCCGAATCCACCGACGGCGACCCTCGCCGCGGTGGATTCGTTGCCATACAGCTATTTTCACGCGCCCGACCGTCAGTGGGCGGCGGAATCCCAGCTGCGGCCGGTCCCGACGGAGACGTCGAGCGGCACCGAGAGGGCGATGGCCGAGGACATGCGTTCCCTGGCGAGGGTTTCCAGCGCCTCCCGTTCCCCGTCGGCGACCTCGAAGACGAGTTCGTCGTGGATCTGGAGCAGCATGCGCGAACGCAGACCGGCCTCGCGCACGGCACGGTGCACATCGATCATCGCCACCTTGATGATGTCGGCGGCGGTGCCCTGGATGGGCGCGTTCAGCGCCATGCGCTCGGCCGCCTCGCGGCGCTGCCTGTTGCTCGAGTCCAGATCGGGCAGGTAGCGGCGGCGACCGAAGAGGGTTTGGGTGTAGCCGACCTTGCGTGCCTGTTCGACGACTTCGTAGAGGTAGTCGCGGATCCGGCCGAAACGATCGAAGTAGACGTCCATCTGCTCCTTCGCCTCACCGGTGCTGATCTTCAGCTGTGCCGCCAGACCGTAGGAACTCAGTCCGTAGGCCAGACCGTAGGACATCGCCTTGATTCGGCGGCGCACTTCGGGGGTGACCTCGGAGATCGGGATGTCGAAGGCCTTGGACGCGACGAAAGTATGCAGGTCCTCGCCCGAATTGAAGGCTTCGATCAAACCCTCGTCGCCGGAGAGGTGCGCCATGATCCGCATTTCGATCTGGCTGTAGTCGGCGGTCATCAGTTCCGAGTAGCCGGGACCGACGACGAAGGTGTCGCGGATCTCGCGCCCGGTGTCGGTGCGGATCGGGATGTTCTGCAGATTCGGCTCGGTGGAGGAGAGCCTGCCGGTCGCGGCGATGGTCTGGTTGAACGTGGTGTGGACGCGGCCGTCGTCGGCGACCGATTTCAGCAGCCCGTCCACGGTGACCTTGAGGCGGGTGGCGTCGCGGTGTTCGAGCAGGTGCGCCAGGAACGGGTGCTCGGTCTTCTCGAACAGCGATTCCAGCGCGTCGGCGTCGGTGGTGTAACCGGTCTTGGTGCGCTTGGTCTTGGGCATATCGAGTTCGTCGAACAGCACCACCTGCAACTGCTTCGGCGAGCCGAGATTGATCTGCTTGCCGATCACCCCGTAGGCGGCGTCGGCGGCGTCGGCCACCTTGTCGGCGAACCGGCGCTGCAAGGATTCCAGCTGCGCGACATCGACCGCGATACCCGAGTTCTCCAGTTCGGCGAGCACGCCGAGCAGCGGTAGTTCCATCTCCGCGAGCAGGGGGGTGGATTCGATCGTGCCGAGTTCGGTGTCGAGCGCCCCGGCCAGATCGAGAACGGCTCTGGCACGCAACATCTCGGTCTGCGCGAGTTGCGCGTCGACGCTGTCCTCGTCGTCGAGCAACGACAACTGCTGGGTCTCGTCGGTTTCCGCGCGCAGTTCCCGGTGCAGGTAGCGCAGCGAGAGATCGTCGAGATTGAAGGTGCGCTGTCCCGGCCGCACCAGATAGGCGGCCAGCGCGGTGTCACTGGTCAGGCCGTGCAGCGACCAGCCGCGACCGCGCAGCGCGTGCACGGCGGATTTGGCCTCGTGCAACGCCTTGGGCACCGCGGCGTCGGCCAGCCACGCGCCGAGCGCGGCCTCGTCCTCGGGCGTCAGCACCGTGACGTCGATATAGCCGCTCTCGCCGTCGCCCGCCGCGATCGCGAGCGCCTTCACATCACCGTCGACCGGCGTGCCCGTGCCGACCACCGACACGCCGTGCCGGGTCCCCGCGACGGCGTGCTCGGCCAGCCAGTCCGCGACGGCGCCCACTTCGAGTGCGCCACCGCTGATGTCGAATCCGGCCTCGGCCTCGGGTTCCGGCGGCACCAGGGTCTCGAAGAGACGATCGCGCAGCACCCGGAATTCCAGATCGTCGAACAGCTGGTGGATCTTGTTGCGATCCCACGGCTGCTGGGCCAGCTGCTCAGGGGTGTAGGGCAGCGGCACATCCTTCACCATCTCGGTGAGCTGACGGTTGAGCACCACGCTGCTGAGATTGGCGCGCAACGAGTCGCCGACCTTGCCCTTGACCTCGTCGACCTTGTCGACCAGCGTCGCGAGATCGCCGAATTCGCGCACCCACTTCGCCGCGGTCTTCTCCCCCACCCCGGGAATGCCGGGCAGGTTGTCGCTCGGGTCGCCGCGCAGTGCCGCGTAATCGGGGTACTGGGTCGGGGTGAGACCGTATTTGGTCATCACCTCGTCCGGGGTGAACCTGGTCAGATCCGAGACGCCCTTGCGCGGGTAGAGCACCGTGACATCGTCGTTGACCAACTGGATCGCGTCGCGATCGCCGGTGACGATGAGGATGCGGAAACCCTCCGACAGCGCCTGGGTGGTGAGTGTGGCGATCACGTCGTCGGCCTCGTAGCCGTCGATCGCCATCACCGGAATCCCCATCGCGCCGAGGACATCCTTGGTGAGTTCGACCTGGCCCCGGAATTCGTCGGGCGTCTGGCTGCGATTGGCCTTGTATTCCGGATACGCCTCGGTGCGGAACGTCTTGCGCGAGACGTCGAACGCGGCGGCGACGTGCGTCGGCTTCTCGTCGCGCAGCAGGTTGATCAGCATCGCGGTGAATCCGTAGACGGCGTTGGTGGTCTGCCCGGTCACCGTTTTGAAGTTCTCCGCCGGTAGCGCGAAGAACGCGCGGTAGGCGATCGAATGCCCGTCCAGCAGGAGCAGAGTCGGCCGGTCCCCACCGGCGGAGTCGCTGGAACCGGAGCCGGTGGCTGGACGCTGCGCAGTCGTGGGTGAACTCACGCCCCCGAGTCTAGGGACCGGCACCGACAAGGCACTACGCCGACACCCGGGCGGGCCGCGCACCGCTCAGTCGACGTTCACCTGGGCGGCGTACCAGGTGTTGCACTCCCAGGTGTCGCCCTTGTCCGACCCCCACTTCCACCACCCCCAGGCATTGGCGTCGGTGCCGTACCCACGCGGTTCGCCCGGCCGGTCACCGGCGGAGCGGTTGACGCGGGCGGCCTCCTCCCAGGTCTGTTCATCGATATCGCCGCGATCGAAACCGGTGCCGAGGAACATTCCGGAGAAACATCCCGCCTGCAACTCCCAGCGCCTGCCCTGTTCCTGGCCCGCCGACGAATTCCAGCCGAGCGCGGCACGCTTGTCGGTGTAGGCGCGGGTGAGCCCGATGATGGTCTGGATGTGGTGGCCGTATTCGCGCGCGACGACCGCCAGTTGCGCGCCACGGCGTGAGCCGACGGCCAACGGGCGCACCGTGTCGAACGGCAGCAGAATGGTCTCGTCGGTCGCGCAATAGGAACCCTCGCGGATCTCGGAGACGTTCGGCGCGCACGGACTGTTGACCGATCCGGCCTGTTGCGGCGCGAGCAGCCTCGGGGTGCGGAACGGCAAACCCGCCCCGCGTAGCGTCGGCTCCCAGGCGGCGTCGAGGCAGCCGATCGCCGCCTTGTAGAAATCCTGCGCGGTCAGCGCGTCGTCATGCCATCGCGGCAGCGCGCAGTCGACCCGCTCCAGCCCGATATGCTGCGCGAAGAGCGGATGATCGACCAGCGCCGAGACCGCTCGGCTCGACGCGAGCGGCGGGACGCCCACCCGCGACACGCCGGCCAGCGGACCGGACGCGATCGGCGGGGCGCCGTCGCGCGCCGGATTCGGATCCTCGGTCACCGTGCCCTGGAATCCGGGCACCCCCTCGACCGCGGCGGCATGGTGCGTACTGCGCGGATCCTTGGGCTCGAGCGTTCTTCCCGCGGCGACCAGCGCCGCCGCGGCCAGAATTCCGACCACTCCGAATGCCACCAGGATCGGGAATCGTCGACGACGCCGCATCCGCAGCCATCGAGTCGTCAGCGGCGTGTTCATGACTATTCCCTGACCCAGCTTCGTCGACGCATCGTGTTCCATCATGTCGTGCGCGGTCCGGCACGATTTCCCGTGCCGGACCCGACCACTCAGCCGACGCCGAGATAGGCCGATTTCACCGCCGAATCGGTGAGCAGTTCACCGCCGGTACCGGTTTTGGTCACCTCACCGGTTTCCAGGATGTAGGCGCGATCACTGCGGGCGAGCGCCTGCTGCGCGTTCTGCTCGACCAGCAGCACCGTGGTGCCCTGCTGGTTGATCTCGCTGATGATCCGGAAGATCTGCTGAATCACCATGGGCGCCAACCCCATCGACGGTTCGTCGAGCAGCAGCAGGCGCGGACGCGCCATCAGCGACCGGCCGATGGCCAGCATCTGCTGCTCACCGCCGGACAGCGTGCCGCCGACCTGTTTACGCCGCTCCGAGAGCCGAGGAAACAGTTCGAAAACCCAGTCCAAGGTGCTGGAGTACTCGGCTTTCTGTTTGAATCCCCGGCCGTAGCAGCCCATGTCGAGATTCTCCTGCACCGTCATGCCCGGGAAAACACCCCGGCCTTCCGGCGCCTGGATCAATCCGCCGATCACCCGTTCGTGGGCCTTCAGTTTGGTGATGTCGCGGCCCTCGAACAGGATCCGCCCCTTGGTCAGCGGCAGCAGGCCCGACAGCGCGCGCATGGTCGTGGTCTTGCCCGCGCCGTTCGCCCCGAGCAGGGTGACCAGTTCACCTTCGGCCACCTTCAGCGAAATCCCGTGCAGTGCCTGGATTCTGCCGTAGTTGACGACCATGTCCTCGACTTCGAGCAGCGGGGGCGCCGCGCTGAAGTCACGGGTGGCACCGGGGACCGGCCGCTCGCCCGCCGACATCGGCGGCGGACCCTGGCCCGGCTGCACGATCGGCAGTTTCTGCGTCGGCTGATCGACGGTGAAGAACCCTCCGGCCTGCGGTTCGGGCGCGGTGTCCTCGGATTCGCCACTCGCCGTGGCGATCTCGATCCCGGCGTCGGCCGCCGCCTGCTCGACCTCGTCATCGGGCACACCGAGGTAGGCCGCGATCACCGAGGGATCCTCGCGAATATCGGCGGGCAGTCCGTCGGCGATCTTGCGGCCGAATTCCAGGACGACGATGCGATCGGTCACGCCCATGACCAGACGCATGTCGTGCTCGATGAGCAGGACCGTGAACCCGTCGTCGCGGATCTTGCGGATCAGATCCATCAGCGCCGCCTTCTCGCTGGGATTGAATCCCGCGGCGGGTTCGTCCAGGCACAGCAGCTTCGGCTCGGTGGCCAGCGCGCGGGCGATCTCGAGTCTGCGCTGATCGCCGTAGGACAGATTGCGCGCCTTCTCCACGGCATGCGGTGCGATACCGACGAATTCGAGCAGTGCCATACCGCGCTCGATGGCGTCGTGTTCCTCGCGGCGGTGCCGCCGAGTACGGAACACGGCACCGGGCACCGAGGTCTTGTGCCTGGCGTCGGTGCCGACGACCACGTTCTCCAGCGCCGTCATCTCACCGAAGAGCCGGATGTTCTGGAAGGTTCGCGCGATGCCGAGGCGGGTGATCTCGTTGCGCGAGGTCTTCGTCAGCGGTTTGCCGTCGAAGAACACCGCGCCCGCCGAGGGTTGGTAGACGCCGGTGATCGCGTTGAAACAGGTGGTCTTTCCCGCGCCGTTGGGTCCGATCAGGCCGAGGATCTCGCCGCGGCGGATCTCGAAACTGACCTTGTTCAAGGCGGTCAGGCCGCCGAACTGCACCGTCAACTCGTCGGTTCGCAGCAGCGGCGCACCGATCTCGGTGTCGATAGCCCGATTCGTCGCGACGACCTCGGCGACGGTCTCGGCATCGCCGAGGGCCGGGAGCACCGCGGTGACCTCGACCATGCCCGCGCTGCCGATCTGTTCCTGATCTGCGTATCCCGCCGCCATGTCCTCGTTGTCGAAGAGCGCACCGCCCGGGCCCGGCCCGGTCATCGGCCCGCTCCGGCAGCCACCGGCTCCGGCGCCGGACGGCGCACCGCCCGATACACCTGCCGACCGTAGGCCAGCAGTTTCTGCCGAGCCGGGAACAGACCCTGCGGACGCAGAATCATCATCACCACCAGCGCTATTCCGAAATACAGATATTTGAGGTCACCGAGCGACTGCGCGCCGCCCTTGCGGAACAACAGCACACTACCGAGCAGCAGCAGACCCATCACACCGGTGAAGACCGTCGCGGTGATGACGCCGCGCTGGATCCACGGACCCATGTGCTGCACCCGGTAACGCCACGTGACCAGCAGACCGACGAACGCGGCCACGTCCAGGGCGAGGAGCACATACCCCGTCGATTCCTCGGAGACCAGTTGCACCGACTGCAACCGCAGCGGCAGGTAGGCGATCAGGAACGCGCCGACGATCACGCCGAGTTTGTTGCCCTTGCCGCCGAGGACCACCGCGCACAGGAACAGCATCGAGGTGATGATGTCGAATTGGCGCGGATTGACGTAGGTCACCTGCCCGGCGTACATCGCACCGGACAGACCGCCGACGGCCGCGCCGATGGTGAAGGCCCACAGCTTGAATTTGAAGGTGGGCACGCCCATGATCTCGGCGGCGTCCTCGTCCTCGCGAATGGCGACCCAGGCGCGTCCGACCCGGCTGCGCTCGAGGTTGCCGACGATCAACAGGACGATGATCACCAGCACCAGGCCGAGCCAGAACCACCAGGTGCCGTTGTTGGCCCGCACGAACGGATTCCAGCTGCTGGTGTCACCGAGATTGCCCGGCGAGAAGACCCCGCCCGGCCGGGTCTCGGATTCGCCGAGCTGCGGGTAGGCGATCTGCGAGAGTCCGAGACTGCCGTTGGTGACCTCGCCGAGATTGTCGGCGAGCAACCGGACGATCTCACCGAATCCGAGGGTGACGATGGCGAGGTAGTCGCCGCGCAGCCGCAGCGTCGGGGTGCCGAGCACCAGGCCCGACAGCGCGGTCACCGCGATCGCGAGCGGTACGCAGGCCAGCCAGGCCCAGCTCGGATTCAGCCAGCCGCCGTCTGTTTGATTCCACGGACTGTTCGGGCTGGTGAGCAGGCCGACGGTGTAGGCGCCGACCGCGTAGAAGCCGACGTAACCGAGGTCGAGCAGACCCGCTTGGCCGACAACCACATTCAGTCCGACGGCGATGAGCGCGTACATGGCGAACTGCGCCATCACACCGCCGAAGCTCACCGCCGGGGTGTCGAGCAGCGGCGGCGGATACAGCGGGAGCAGCGCCAGCGCGATGATCGCGGGGACGCCGACGGCCCATTGCGCGGGCCGGGACAATCCGCCCCACCAGTCGCGAATCGTGTCGCCGAGACCGGCTTTCGACGGCGCGGTGGGTTCTGCGGAGGGTTCTCCGATGGGTTCTTTGATCACGTCGGTCATGCGCGTGCCCTTCCGAGGCTTTCACCCAGAATGCCGGTCGGCCGGAACATCAGCACGGTCACCAACAGGACGAACGCGACCACGTCGCGCCATTCGGTGCCGAACAGGATCTGGCCGTACTGTTCGGCGATTCCGAGGATCAGCCCGCCGAGCAGCGCGCCGCGCAGATTGCCGATGCCACCGAGCACCGCGGCGCTGAATGCCTTGATACCGAGGATGAATCCGCCGGAGTAGATGATGCCGGTCGGCACCCGCAGGGTGTAGAGCAGCGCGGCCGCGCCCGCGAGCACACCGCCGATGAGGAAGGTCAGCATGATGACCCGTTCCCGCGAAACGCCCATCAGCGTCGCGGTATCGGGATCCTGGGCGACGGCGCGAATGCCGCGCCCGAATTTGGTCTGGTTGATCAGCACTTCGGTCACGATCGCGAGAAAGACCGCGGAGACCACGATCACGATGGCGACATTGGTGACGTCGGCGCCGAGAAAGCTGAACTGCACCTTGGGATCGACGAGCCGGATGCCGGTCTGAGCGTTGGTGCCGCCGAGACCCGGTTTGATCTTCGGCAGGATATAGTGCACGAATTCCTGGATCACGAACGACATACCGATCGCGGTGATCAGGAAGGCGAGGGGTTTCGCGCCGCGTTTGCGCAGGGGCCGGTAGGCGACACGCTCCAAACCCACCGCGGCCGCGCCGGAGACCGCCATACCGAACAGCATGGCGAGCCCGAGGAAGACGATGGTCATCACCACGCCTTGGGAATACACATCACCACTCGGTGCGAAGCCGAGTAATTCCAGCCCCACGTAGGAGCCGAACATACCCAACATGAATATTTCCGAATGGGCGAAATTTATCAGCCGCAGCACGCCGTAGACCAATGTGTAGCCCACGGCGACGAGGGCGTAGATCGACCCGTAAGTCAGTCCGTCCACGGTGAGGCGCCAGAACTGGTCCACCACCCCGGAGACATTGAAGTCGATCGACCCGTTGGCAAGCAGGGCCACGCCGACCGAAGCGGTTGAAGGCATTCGTATCTCTCGCGTCGGGAAACGGCGTGTGCGGGTCCTCGCAGGACCCGCACACGCCGCTCATACTCGTAGTTCGAACTACTTGACCTGGTACATCCAGATCTGGATGTTCGACAGTTCCCCGGTCTCGTTCCACTTGTACTGACGGGCCACACCGGTGCCGTCGTAGGTGCGCACATAGTCGACGAGATCCGCGCGGGTCACCTTACCCGCGGCGATACCCTTCAGCACGATGGTGGTGAGGTCGTAGCCTTCGACCGAGTAGACGCCGGGCGCCTGACCGTTGAGCGCCTTGTATTCCGCGGTGAACTTCTCCGGGGCCGGGCTGCACGGGCACGACAGGTACGCGTCCTTGGCCGAACCGCCTGCCTGGCGGACGAATTCGGGATCGTTGCTGCCGTCGGCGGACGCGAAGGTCGCCGTCACGCCACCGGTGCGCAACTGCTGCACGAACGGTGCCGACTCGGCGTAGTAGCCCGAGTAGAAGATCGCGTCCGGCTTGGCGGCCGCCAGCTTGGACACCGCGGCGGAGAAGTCCTTGTCGCCTTCCTTGACGCCGACCGAGCAACTCGGGTCGACCGCCGAACCCGCCGAGGCGGTGAACGCGTCGGCCAGGCCCTTGCCGTAGTCGGTGTTGTCGACGACGACGCAGATCTTCTTGTAGCCGAGTTTGCCGGTCAGGTACTTCGCGACCGCGGGGCCCTGCGAATTGTCGTTGCCCAGACCGCGGAAGAAGGTCTTCCAGCCGTTCTCGGTCAGCGTCGGGTTGGTGGCGGACGCCGTCAGCGTCGGCATACCCGCCTCGCTGAGGATGCCGCCGGTGGCCTTGGTCTCACCGGAGAAGGTGGGGCCGATCAGCGCGACGATATTGGGATCGCTGACGATCGTCGGAATGACCTGGGTGGCGATCTGCGCCTTACCCTCGGTGTCGAATTCCTTGACCTTGATCTGACAGTCCGGGTTGGCCTTGTTGTGCTTGTCGAGCGCGAGTTTCACGCCCATCACGACGTTGATGCCGAGAGCCGCGTTGCCGCCGGTGAGCGGGCCCGCCATGCCGATCGTCAGCGGAGCGCACTTGGCCTTGCCGTCGCCGGCCGGATCCGCCGCGGTGCCACCGTCGCTCGCGGGAACTTCGTTGCCTTCGGTGTCGAGTTGCACGACCGGCTGGATGGACAGGTCGGCGCTGCCACCGCCGCCACCGTTGTCGGTCGACTTATCACTGCACCCCGACAGCACCAGCGCGGCGGCCGCGCCGATCACCACTACGCCACGCGTCGTACGACTGCGCCATGTCGAACTAAGCACGTCTCACCTCTACGTCCTGTGCTCCCCCCGGCTCCCGGAGGAGGCCGACCACGTCAGCCCGGACAGAACATAGCGTTGGTACGTTAGATCCGCATCACATTCGCATCATGGCTGCGACATCGTGTCGAATTCTTTTTTACGATTACGTGTCGAATGAGTAAAGTTTTCCGGCCACGCCCCGATGCGGGGCGAATTTCCGGTCACTTGGGAGTCAGATTCTCCAGCACCACCTCGGCTACCGCCTTCATGGTGGTGCGCCGGTCCATGGCGGTCCGCTGAATCCATTTGAAGGCCTGCGGCTCCGACAAACCCTGGGTCTGCATCAGCACACCCTTGGCGCGTTCGACCAGCTTACGGGTCTCCAGACGATCGGTGAGGTTGGCGACCTCACTCTCCAGCGCGGCGATCTCGTGGAACCGGCTGGCCGCCAACTCGATGGCGGGCACCAGGTCCGATTTGGTGAACGGCTTCACCAGATATGCCATCGCGCCGGCGTCACGCGCCCGCTCGACCAGGTCGCGCTGACTGAACGCGGTAAGAATCACCACCGGCGCAACACGTTTGGACGCGATCTCGGCCGCGGCGTCGATTCCGTCACGGCGCGGCATCTTCACATCCATGATGACCAGATCCGGTCGATGCTCGATCGCGAGATCGACGGCCTGCTGACCATCGCCCGCCTCGCCGACGACCTGATAGCCCTCTTCGGTCAGCATCTCGACCAGGTCCATGCGGATGAGCGCCTCGTCCTCGGCGACGACGACCCGCTTCGCCCCGGCGTCGCGCTTCGTGCCGGCGCCCCCTGCTGCAGTGCTCATAGGTAGACCCCTCTGGTTCCGATGCCTGTCCCGACACGCCGGACGGAGCGACAGCGGCAGACCCGGATCCTGTCGAACACCAGGCCTCGCCATCGCGCCACCCGGTACGCATTCGAGTGATGTAGAGAGTACCTTTCAGTTTCTCGGAGAACGTAGATACCCTGCGCAAAGAGCGGACGGCGTGGTGCAAGTCGCAACCCGTTCGCGATAGGCGCCCCCGACCCGCTATAGTTCTCCTCCGGTGCGCCGGGTTGGCGGAACTGGCAGACGCGACGGTCTCAAAAACCGTTGTCCGGAAGGACGTGTGGGTTCGAGTCCCACACTCGGCACCAGGGTGAAGGGCGGTTGCGAAGCAACCGCCCTTCCTGTTCTCCGCTCCGATTCCGCAATCGGTCCGCTACGTGCCCGGCACCGATATACCCGGTCAGGGCTTCGAAAACGAATGAGCGCGCCGAGGCCGCGTTCGCGCGTACCGCGCGGTCCACTCTCCCGTCGGTTGAACCGTGGCGAGGTCTCGTTCGTAGTCCCTATGTGGTGGCCGGTGGCCGAGTCCGGTAACAGCTGTCGCCTTCGGCGGCGGAGAGGTGGGGTCGGATGCGTGTGAACAGGACGACGGTCGATCTGTCCGGATATCCGGATCTCGTCGTCATCTATCTGGGGATGCGGGTGCGTAAACCGCGCGGGATCGCGCGCCTGCTGGGATTGGGGCCGAAACTGTACCGCTCGCATCGGGACCGGCCCGACGGGCTGTTGCTGCACGAGGACGTGGTGTGGGGGCTCTTTCCGCCGCACTGGGGAGCACGGCAGTACTGGCGCGACCTGGACAGCCTGGAACGGTGGACGCGTTCGGCGCCGCACCGGGATTGGTGGCAGAAATTCCTCGCCGATTCCGGCGGCACCGGGTTCTGGCACGAGGCCTATTTCGCGCGCGGCGGTATCGACGCCATGTACGACGATATGGATCCGGGAACCGGGCTCGCGCGATTCGCGCCGGTCGTGTCATCGCGCGGGCGGATGTTCTCCACGCGGGGGCGGGTATACGACAAACCCGCGGGCGTCGCGCCGGTGGTTCCCGAATCGACTTATTACCGAACCGAATCCGAGTGAGTGACACCACATTACCGACCTGTTTATGGGACACAGGATTGGGATCGGAAACGGTGGGGTAAGTAGTCGCGGAACGCCCCGGCGGCTCTGGATCGTGACGAGTAGCGAGCGACAGTGCGAATACCCGGGTGCGTTTCGTGTACGGCATCCGACCCGCAGGTGAATATATCGGCGCGCACCTGTGATTCGCCCTTTTCGGCCCGATGGACCGATAACGGGCAGATTACGGTGAACCTATGCACGTCCTGTTCGTCTGCAACGGCAATGTCTGTCGCTCGGTGATCGCCGAGCGGGTCGCCCGCGCCGTCGCGGCCGAACACCGGCTACACGGGCTGACCGCGGAGAGCGCGGGAACCCGCGCGCTGGTCGGCTTCCCCGTCGAACCGCTCGCCGCGCAGACCATCACCGGCCTGGGCGCCGATCCGGCGGGGTTCCGGGCGCGGAAACTGAAGCCGGAGATGATCGACAGGGCGGATCTGGTTCTCGCCATGACCGAACAGTTGCGCGACCAGGCGGCGGCACTGGCCTTCGGGGCCGCTCCGCGCACCTTCACCCTGCTCGAAGCGCACCGGATCGGCAAGGTCACCGGTGCGCGCACCATCGCCGAGCTGCACCGGTCGCGTGACAATCTGTCGCTGGTCGGACGGGAGAACATCGCCGACCCGGTCGGCCTGTCCGAAGCCGCGTTCTGCGAGGTCGGCGACCGGATCGCCGAAGCCCTCGTCCCACTGTTGCTGGCCCTGGCGCCACACGAACCGACGCATCGCGATGCCGAGCGGGGCCCGGGGCTGGTGATGCGACCGGCGGTCCGTTCGGCCCCGCTCGCGTCGTTCCTGGCGGCACAGCACATCCGTTGAGTGGGACGCACACAACAATTCCGCCCCGACTGTGTCGTCGGCGGGCATCGAGGGATTACACTCCCGGCGAACAGACTTCCGCCGTTGATGGTTCGACACACGACAGGAATCAGACATGCCGAAACGAATTTCGGATGTTTCTCTCCATGTTTATGTGACACCGGAAGCCCTGGAACGTGTCGTCGAGACGGTGCGCGGGGTGGTCGACGATCATTTGGAGGACCGCGATGTCTTCGCGTGGCGGTTCACCCTGCCCGTCGACACCGAGGATCCCGTCCACATCGTGCTCGAATCCCAGTGGCGCGTAGACCATCCCGACGCGGAGCCAGGTGATCGCCGGACCTACGAGATCGCCCTGAGCCTGGTCGGCGCGCAACGCGACCTGAGCGCGCCCGGGCTGGCGGCGCTGGAGCGCAGGCTGGTGCTGGAGACCGCGGGCGGGATCACCGGTCCCGAGATCCCGCGCACCATCCGGACGCAGCGCCGCGACACCTTCGACTTCGAGACCGAACGGGAAAGCCTGTAGGACAGCCGGATACGACCCGGATACGACAACGGCCCCGCCGCACCTCGAATACCCGAGGACGACGGGGCCCTTCTCGTTTCAGCGACGCGGCGGAAAATGCCGGATCATGCCTTCCTGCACCACGGTGGCGAGCAGGTCGCCGCCGCGCGAGTAGAACCGGCCGGTGGCCAGGCCGCGTGACCCCGCGGCGACCGGGGATTCGGTGGCGTAGAGCGCCCACTCGTCGAAGCGGAACGGGCGATGGAACCAGATGGAGTGGTTCACCGTCGCGGCGACGATGCGATCCAGACCCCAGGAAAGTCCGTGCGTGGTGATGATGGAGTCCAGAATCGTCGTGTCCGACGAATACCCCAGTGTCGCAACGTGGATCAGCGGATCGTCGGGCAGCGTGCCGTCGGCCTTCATCCAGACCCGATTGTGATTGAGCTGCTCCCCGGTGCCCTTCATGATCCAGGCGGGGTCGTTCGTGTACCGCATATCGATCGGATGCGGCGCCTTGACGAACATCTGCAACTTGTCCTCGAAGCCCGCGAAATGCTCTTCTACCCGTAGCAGCCCGTCCGGATCCGGCACTTCGGGCTTGTCGTGGGCGTGTTCGAGCCCCTTGGCCCACTCCTGGAACGCGGCGAGCATGACGAACAGTTCCTGTCCGTCCTGGCTCGCGGTCACGGTCCGGTTGGCCAGTGAACGGCCGTCCCGGTGCCGGTCCACGCGGTACTCGATCGGCTGCTTGGGGTCGCCACCGCGCACGAAATGCGCGTTGACGACGTGCAGCGGGCGATCACCCGCGGTGCGTCCCGCCGCGATGATGCCCTGCGAGACCAGTTGCCCGCCGAAGGTCCTGCTCGCCACCTTCGCCGGATGCTGACCGACGAAGACGTCCTCGTCGACCTGCTCGAGATCCAGCAGGCCGAGCAGGATGTCAAGATCGGTCCCATCCGTCGATTCGATGCCGACGGTGCCACCTAGGGCAGCTGACATTTAATGATCCTCCTCGCCGATCCGGTGCACATGGATCAGATTGGTCGAACCGACAGTACCGGGCGGGGACCCCGCCACGATGACCACCAGGTCTCCCTTCTCGTATCGGCCCATCGACAGAAGTGATACATCGACCTGGTGGATCATGGCGTCGGTGCTGTTCACCGTCGGCACGATGAAGGTCTCGGTGCCCCAGGTCAAGGCCAGCTGACTGCGCACCTCGGGCAGCGGGGTGAACGCGAGCAGCGGCAGGTGGGTGTGCAGGCGGGCCAGCCGTCGCACGGTGTCGCCGGACTGGGTGAAGGCGACCAGTGCCTTGGCGTTGAGCCGCTCGCCGATATCGCGGGCGGCGTAGGAGATGACGCCGCGCTTGGTGCGGGGCACGTGGGTCAGCGGAGGTACCCGCGTCGACTCCATCTCCACGGCCTGCACGATCCGCGCCATGGTCCGCACGGTCTCGATCGGATACGCGCCGACCGAGGTCTCGCCGGACAGCATCACCGCGTCGGCGCCGTCGAGCACGGCGTTCGCGACATCGGAGGCCTCGGCCCTGGTCGGGCGCGAGTTCTCGATCATCGACTCGAGCATCTGCGTCGCCACGATGACGGGTTTGGCGTTCTCCCTTGCCATCTGGATGGCGCGCTTCTGCACCAGCGGCACCTGCTCGAGCGGCAGCTCCACACCGAGATCGCCGCGCGCCACCATGACGGCGTCGAAGGCGAGCACGACGGCCTCGAGATTGTCGATGGCCTCCGGCTTCTCGAGTTTGCCGATGACCGGCACCCGGCGACCGACGCGGTCCATGATGTCGTGCACCAGTTCGACGTCGGAGGGCGAGCGCACGAACGAGAGCGCGATGAAATCGACGCCGAGTTTCAGCGCGAATTCCAGATCCTCGATGTCCTTCTCGGACAGAGCGGGTACCGAGATGTCCATGCCGGGCAGCGAGACGCCCTTGTTGTTGGAGACGGGGCCGCCCTCGGTGACCCGGCAGATCACGTCGTTACCGTCGACACCGGTGACGGTCAGGCCGATCTTGCCGTCGTCGACGAGCAGCCGGTCGCCCGCCTTGGCGTCGGTGGCCAATTCCTTGTAGGTGGTGGAGACCCGGTCGTGCGTGCCGTCGACTTCGTCCACGGTGATGCGGACTTCTTCGCCGGTGGCCCAGACCGTGCGGCCCTCGATGAACCGACCGAGGCGGATCTTGGGCCCCTGTAGGTCGGCGAGGATGCCGACGGCTCTGCCGAGATGATCGGAGGCCTGACGCACCTTCTTATAGTTCTCGGCATGGTCGGCGTGTTCCCCGTGGCTGAAATTCAGCCGGGCAACGTCCATGCCGCTCTCGACGAGTTCGCGGATACGGTCCTCGGTGGCAGTGGCCGGGCCGAGCGTGCACACAATCTTCGTCCGTCGCATCACGGGTTAGAGCCTAATCCCGTTGGTGTACCGGGGCCTGTGCTGGCCTCGGTGAAACCTGGGTGAAAACAATGCGCACGCAACGATGCACCGCGTGGGGAGAACTCTCACCGGGCGCGACCTCGGGCTGTTCGGTGGCAGGTGTGCGGGCGAAACCGAGTTACAGCGCAACATTCCGGTGGCGACCGGCGTCGGCGCCGAAGTTGTCACGTGTAAGGCCGATGTTCGTGGGGACGGAGGGAACGCGGTCGCCGCGCGGTCTCGCCGACCTTCGATGTCCATGCCCCTTGACAACGGGGTATTACGCAGGCGTGACAGCGCGCTCGCCCCGCCCGCGCGATCCCCGATCCACATGCCGTCGAGGCGACGCGGTGACCCCGGATCGTGAGACCCCGGGAATGCGAACGGGCACCCCGCCGTGCAGCGGAGTGCCCTTCTCATGCCTTCGATCGGGAGGTCAGCCGCGCAGCGGGCGACCTTCGGCGTCGGGCACCTTGCCGGTGAGCATCATGATGCCGTCGATCAGCGCCCAGATACCGCAGCCACCGCAGGTGACGAGTTGCAGGATGCCGATGGTGGTGTGGCCGGTGTAGAAGCGGCCCACGCCCAGGGTGCCGACGAACAGCTGCAACAGACCCGCGGTCAGCTTCTCCTTGTCGGAGAACGGCGTGCCGTACTGGTCGCGGCCGTAGGGCGCTTCGGCATCGCCGGGGTACCCGCCCGGCTGACCGCCGTACGGCGAGGGCGCGTAGCCACCCGGCTGCTGGCCGTACTGGGGCTGCTGCCCGTAGGGATCGCTCGGCGGCTGGTTGTACTGCGGCTGTCCCGGTGCGGCCCCCGGCTTGTTCAGGTCAGGCCCCGTGCCCTGCGGGCCGTACTGGGGTCCGCCGGGGTTCTGCTGATAGGGGTCGGTCACGAAATGTCCTCCTCATTTTGTGCGGGCGCTCCCCCGCCTGTGGCGCGTCCTGTCGGACGCCGGAAACCGTGACCATATTCGCCACGGACCGGCGGGTTCGACGACGAGCGTGTCCGACTGGATCCTGCGGGCGCCGAATCGGCTGTCCCGCTCGGATTCCACCCCGAAACCTGCTCGAAGTCGTGTCCGACTCGGCGGCTTCGCCAGACTCTACTGTCTTCGGCTCCGCGACGCCGACCTCGGCCGACTCGTCGTCCGGCGAACGGTTCGCCGGACCCGATACGGTTATCGCACGGCGTGACCGATCCGTTGCCTTTTCGGCCGAGAAATTTGCCGGAGGCACGGAATCCGTGCGCGCCCGCGAATGCCGGGGCGACTCAGGACCTGTCGGCGGTGTCGCCCTCGGCGGCGGTGGAGGCGTTGCTGCCGGTCGCGGCCGAATTCTTCATGCCGTTGACGCCGTTCGCCGCGGACTTGCCGGATTCGGTGGCGGACGGTGTCTTCGAGGTAGCGGGGTTCTTCTCGCTCGGCGCGGCCTCCGAATCCGGTTCGGCCGTCATCCCTCCCGCGGACTCTCCGGACTCGGTGGTCGCGTCGGATTCGCTCGGCTTCGCGGCGGTGGCGGATTGCGCTCCGGCGGCGGATTTCCCGAGGGCGACCGGTGTCGCCTCCGACTCGTCCTCCGTGGATTTCACGTCCGTATCGGATTCGACCTTCGCCTCGGCTTCGTCGGCGGTCTCGGACTTCGCGTCGTCGTCGGATTCCGCTTCCGCCTCGGCGTCGAGTTCGATCACCTCCGGATTCGCGCCCACCGCACGCAGTTCGGCGAACTGCCACGGCCACGGACGGCGCACGGGGTCGGGTTGCAGCATCTGCGCGGTCTCACGGCCCTTGGTCGCGAAGACGAAGTAGGCGATGGCGGCGAGGAATACCAGGGCGGCGGTGAAGGAGTTGATGCGGATACCGGCGATATGGGTCGCCTCGTCGTCACGCAGCAGTTCGACCACGAAACGACCGACGCAGTAGCCCGCGACGTAGAGCGCGAACAGGCGACCGTGCCCGATGCGGAAACGCTTGTCGATCTGCACCAACAGCACGACCACGATCAGGTTCCAGACCATCTCGTAGAGGAATGTCGGCTGCACGACCTTCTCCACGACGCCGGTGGAGACACCGTTCATCATGTCCAGCTTGCCGTCGTCGTCGAAACGCAGGTTGATCTCGAGTCCCCACGGCAGATCGGTCTCCCGGCCGTAGAGTTCCTGGTTGAAATAGTTGCCGAGCCTGCCGATGGCCTGCGCGAGCAGGATCGGCGGCGCGATGGCATCACCGAACGCGGGCAACGGGATTCGGTAGATCCGGCAGCCGATCCAGGCGCCGATGCCGCCGAGGAAGACCGCGCCCCAGATACCGAGACCGCCCTGGTAGATCTTCAGCGCGTCGAGCGGATCACCGCCCTCACCGAAGTATTTCTGCCAGTCCGTCGCCACGTGGTAGAGCCGTCCGCCGACGAGTCCGAACGGTACGGCGAACATCGCGACGTCGAGTACCGTGCCGGATCTTCCGCCGCGCTCCTGCCAGCGGCGTTCGCCCCACCAGATGGCGACGACGATGCCGATGATGATGCACAGGGCATAGGCCCGTAGCGGGAACGGACCGATCTGCCACACGCCCTGCGAGGGGCTGGGAATGTAGGCCAGCACGTCGCTGTTGGCCACGACACTGTCTGCCAGGACTCGTAAGGTCACGGTCGCCACCGTAGCGGAGGCACGACCCCCGGCGAGCGTCGCGGTCCGATCACACGCCGCTCATCCGCGCGAGCCGACGAAGACCGGAACGGAAACGGCGGTCGCCACGCGCCACGGACCGCGGCCGCGACAGCGCGAACCACGGCAGCGGATCAGGACCGTACGGTTGCGGAGCGAACACCCTCGGCGAGTTCGGCGGTGAGCGCGTGGACCGCGTCCAGCCCTTCGGCGGCGGCGCTGACCAGCGCCGAACCGACGATGACGCCGTCCGCGTACGAAGCGATCTCGGCGGCCTGCGCGCCCGATCGAACACCGAGGCCGACGCCGATCGGTATATCGGAATGCGCGCGGATCCGCGCGCACAGCGCGGGCGCGGCCGAGGAGACCATGTCGCGCGCTCCGGTCACGCCCATCGTCGACGCCGCGTAGATGAATCCGCGCGAGGCCTCCAGGGTCTTGACCAGTCGCTCCTCGGTGGAGGACGGCGCGACCAGGAAGATCCGGTCCAGATCGTGGGCGGCGGAGGCGACGAACCAGTCGTCGGCTTCCTCCGGGATGAGATTCGGGGTGATGATGCCCGCGCCGCCCGCACCGGCGAGATCGCGCGCGAACCGGTCGACGCCGTAGCTCAGCACCGGATTCCAGTAGCTCATGACCACGGCCTGACCGCCCGCGGCCGTGATCGCCTCGACCACGGAGAACACGTCGCGCACGCGGACGCCGCCGCGCAGCGCCTGTTCTGCGGCGGCCTGGATCGTCGGACCGTCCATGACGGGATCGGAGTAGGCGACGCCGACTTCGATGATGTCGCATCCGGATTCGACCATCGCCCGGCACACGGCGATGGACCCGGCCAGGTCGGGATAACCGGCGGGCAGGTAGCCGATGAGCGCCGCCCTGCCCTCGCCGCGCGCGGCGGCGAAGGTGTTGGCGAGGCGGGACTGCTGACTCATGCGCCGGTCTCCTCGTCGTTCTCCTCGAACAGACCGAACCAGCGGGCCGCGGTGTCCATGTCCTTGTCGCCGCGCCCGGACAGGTTGACCAGGATGATCGCCCCCGGTCCGAGTTCGCTACCCAGTTTCAGCGCACCGGCCACGGCGTGCGCCGATTCGATGGCCGGGATGATGCCTTCGGCGCGGCTCAGCAGCAGCAGCGCGTCCATCGCCTCGGTATCGGTGATCGGCCGGTACTCGGCGCGCCCGACATCCTTGAGGTAGGCGTGTTCCGGACCGACGCCCGGGTAGTCCAGGCCCGCCGAGATCGAATGCGATTCGATCGTCTGGCCGTCCTCGTCCTGCAAGAGGTAGGAGTACGCGCCCTGGAACGCGCCCGGTGTACCGCCGGTGAAGGTGGCGGCGTGCCTGCCGGTGTCGACGCCGTCGCCCGCCGCCTCGTAGCCGATCAGCCTGACGTCGGTGTCGTCGAGGAAGGGGTGGAAGATGCCGATGGCGTTGGATCCGCCACCGACGCAGGCCACGACCGCCGCGGGCAGCCCGCCGGTGAGCGCGCGTACCTGGGCTTTCGCCTCCATGCCGACGATGCGCTGGAAATCGCGCACCATCATCGGGAACGGATGCGGGCCCGCCGCGGTGCCGAAGCAGTAGTAGGTGGCGTCGGCGTTGGTGACCCAGTCGCGCAACGCCTCGTTGATGGCGTCCTTGAGGGTCTGCGAACCGGTCGTCACCGAGACGACCCGGGCGCCGAGCAGACGCATGCGCGCCACGTTCAGCGCCTGCCGCGCGGTGTCGACCGCGCCCATGTAGACGACGCATTCGAGGCCGAGCAGCGCGCACGCGGTCGCGGTCGCGACGCCGTGCTGGCCCGCGCCGGTCTCGGCGATGACGCGGGTCTTGCCCATCCGCTTGGCGAGCAGTGCCTGGCCGAGCACGTTGTTGATCTTGTGCGAGCCGGTGTGGTTGAGATCCTCGCGCTTGAGCAGGATGCGCGCGCCGCCCGCGTGTTCGGCCAGCCGCGTGCATTCGAAGACCGGCGAGGGCCGACCCGTGTAGTCGCGCTGCAATCGGTCGAGTTCGTCGAGGAAGACCGGGTCGAGTCTGCACTTGTCGTATTCGGCGGTGACTTCCTCGATGACCGCCATCAACGCCTCGGGCACGTGCCTACCGCCGTAGACGCCCCAGTGGCCGCCCGGATCGGGCTCGTGCGCGCTGCGCTCGTGGACGCCCTGACTGGCCTTGGGCAGCGAACCCGTCGCCATCACCGGCCCCTGCGGGCCGGTTTGGGGCAGGACGGGTGGGTGCCCGCCGTCACCAGCTGCAACACCGCCGCGCGGGGGTCACCGCTGGTCACCAGGCCCTCGCCGACGAGAACGGCATCCGCGCCCGCGCCCGCGTAGGCGAGCAGGTCCGCGGTGCCGCGCACGCCGGATTCGGCGATCCGGATGACCTCGGTCGGCAGGCCGGGGGCGATCCGGGCGAAGACGTCGCGATCGACCTCGAGGGTTTTGAGATTGCGCGCGTTCACCCCGATCACCGAGGCGCCCGCCTCGAGCGCGCGGTCGGCCTCTTCCTCGGTGTGCACCTCGACCAGCGCGGTCATGCCGAGCGATTCGGTGCGGTCGATCAGCGAGGAGAGCACGTCCTGTTCCAGGGCGGCGACGATCAGCAGGATCACGTCGGCGCCGTGCGCGCGGGCCTCGTGGATCTGGTACGGGCCGATCACGAAATCCTTGCGCAGGATCGGGATGCTCACCGAGGCGCGCACCGCGTCCAGATCATCGAGGGAACCGCCGAAACGACGGCCTTCGGTGAGGACGCTGATGATGCGCGCGCCGCCGTCCTCGTAGGCCTTGGCCAGACTGGCCGGGTCGGGGATGTCGGCGAGAGCGCCCTTGGACGGGCTGGATCGCTTGACCTCGGCGATGACGCCGATGCCGTCCTCCAGGAGTGCGGCACGGCCGTCGAGCGGCGACGAGGCACGGGTCGCGGCGGCTTTGATGGCCTGGAAGTCCAGGACGGCTTCGCGAGCGGCCACATCCGCGCGGACCCCGTCGAGAATCGAGTCGAGTACCGTCATCTGGCTCGAATCCTTTCTGGGGAGACGGACTTGCTGCCTGAGAATCCCCCCAGGCGCTGTCTCACCGATGCTGACAAAGAATAAATGGCGTGCTCTTTCCCGATCGCGGCGGGGTTGGCCCGGCCACGACACCTCCGGTCGGGTATACCGCGCGCGGCGTGGCGCGCGGTGCCCGCGATGACGTCAACGGTCATGGCCGCCCGGTTCGTCCGTGGTCTCCTCGGTCGGGTCGGTACCCGCGTCGAGCGCGTCCCACAGCACCCGTTCGGACAGACCGCCGGCCGGGGCGTCGGCGTCCCGCTTGGCGACCTGCTCGGTGGCGGCGGCGCGGCGGAACACCGGATTGTCGTATTTGCCGGACAGTCGCGCGGACTGTTCGGGCATCCGCGCCAGCAGGACCGCCGCGACGAAGGCGGCGGCGGCAGCGGCGAGGGTGAGCCAGGCCGGGAACGGCGCGACGACCACGTCGGTGACCGTGGCACGCCCCGGCAGTTCGGCCAGTGTCGCGGCACGTTCCTCGGTCGCGCCGGAACCGGTCAGCAACGCGAAGGACGGCACGGCGGTCACCGCGGCGACCAGGCCGACGAGGATGCCGACGATGCGACGCGGCCAGCCGCGCGTGGCGAGCACCGCCGCGACGGCGGTCAGCAGGACCAGGGCGAGCGGGGTGAGCGCGCCGAACCAGTCGCTGCCGAGGAGTTCGTCGGTTCTGGGCTGGGTCAGACCGTCGGTGGACGACACGGTGACCCAGGTCAAGCGCGAAGAACCCCACATGGCCGCCGCGGCCAGTGCCATGAGCACGATCGCGCCGACCGGATACCTGCGCGCCTGCCGCGCCGCGCTCGGCGCGGCGCTCGAATCGGGCTGCTGATCTGTCACGGCGGGATCCGTCATCGTCGGCTTCCGTCCGGCGCGGGCGGGCCGCCCGGCTCCGTGCCGTAGGCGCGCAGGGTTTTCGCCGCGGCGACGGCCTTGAGTACCGCCATCGCCTTGTTCCTCGCCTCGACGTCCTCGTATTCGGGATCGGAATCGGCGACGACGCCCGCGCCCGCCTGCACATAGGCCGTGCCGTCCTTGAGCAGGGCGGTGCGGATGGCGATGGCGGTATCGGCGTCGCCCGCGAAATCGAGATACCCGACGACGCCGCCGTAGACGCCGCGGCGGGTCGGCTCCAATTCCTCGATGAGCTGCATCGCCCGCACCTTCGGCGCGCCGGACAGCGTGCCCGCCGGGAAGCAGGCGTTGACCGCGTCGAGCGCGATCCGCCCGGGAGCGAGACGGCCGGACACGGTCGAGACCAGGTGCATGACGTGGCTGTAGCGCTCGATGTGGCGGTAGTCGGTGACCCGGACGGTGCCCGGCTGACAGACCCGGCCCAGATCGTTGCGGCCCAGATCGACCAGCATCAGATGCTCGGCGTTCTCCTTCTCGTCGGCCAGCAGGCCCTTCTCGAGCAGTAGATCGTCCTCCTCGGTGACACCGCGCCAGCGGGTGCCCGCGATCGGGTGGGTCGTCGCGACGCCGTCCTGCACCGTCACCAGGGATTCCGGACTCGACCCGACGATGGAGAAGGCGGTGCCGCCGTCGCCGTCGGGGATGTGGATCAGGTACATGTACGGACTCGGGTTGGAGGCACGCAGCATCCGGTACAGGTCGATCGGCGCGCCGTCGTAATCCATCTCGAAGCGTTGCGACAGCACCACCTGGAAGGCTTCGCCCGCCTCGATCTCCTTGATCAGCCGTCGCACGCCCGCGCCGAATTCCTCGGTGGTGCGCCTGCGCAGGTATTCCGGTTCGGGCTGATCGAAGACCGACACCGTGGACGGTGACGGCGCGGCGAGCGCCGAGGTCATCCGGTCCAATCGCGCGACGGCGTCGTCGTAGGCCTCGTCCACCCGTTCGGCGGTGCCGTTCCAGTTCACGGCGTTGGCGATCAGCGTGATCGCGCCCTCGTGGTGATCGAACGCGGCCAGATCGGTCGCGAGCAGCAGCACCATCTCGGGCAGTCCCAGATCGTCGGTCGCGATTTCGGGCAGACGTTCGATCCTGCGGACCGCGTCGTAGCCCAGATATCCGACCATGCCTCCGGTCAGCGGGGGCAGATCGGGCAGCCGCTCGGTGCGCAGCAATTCCAGCGTCTCGCGCAGCGCGAGCAGCGGATCGCCGCCCGACGGCGCGTCCACCGGGATATTGCCGAGCCACGTCGCCTCACCGTCGACGACGGTCAGCGCCGACGGACTGCCCGCGCCGATGAAGGACCAGCGCGACCAGGACCGGCCGTTCTCCGCGGACTCGAACAGGAAGGTGCCCGCCCGGTCGCCGCCGAGCTTGCGGTACGCGGACAGCGGAGTTTCCGAGTCGGCCAGCACCTTTCGGGTCACCGGGACGACCCGATGCTCCGCGGCGAGGGCGTGGAACTGTGCACGGGTCGTGGTTGTCGGTGTCGACGCGCCTGGCATGGCCCCATCATCCCAGCACCGGCTGCCCCGCCGACGAGCGGTGTCCACCCACGTTCGCCGAAGGCGCCCCCGGCCCGAACCACACCGGAGTCGCCGTCCGGGGCCCGTGCCCGGATCTCCGCCGTAACTTTTTCCGCGACGCGGCAATTCGTCGGCGGCGGGTAATGTCCGAGTCATGCAGACAGGTCAACTCGCCCCAATTTTCGAGCTCCCCGATCAGTCCGGTACGCCCCGTTCGCTCGAAGCACTGCTCGCGGACGGTCCTCTGGTTCTGTTCTTCTATCCCGCCGCCAACACGCCCCTGTGCACCGCCGAGGCCTGCCATTTCCGTGATCTCGCCGCCGAATTCCAGAAGATCGGCGCGTCCTGCGTGGGAATCAGCGCCGACGGCGTCGACACCCAGGCGGGGTTCGCCACCAAACAGGGCCTCGGCTACCCGCTGCTGTCCGATTCCGACGGCGCGGTCGCCGCGCAGTTCGGCGTCAAGCGTGGACTGCTCGGCAAACTCGCGCCCGTCAAACGCCAGACCTTCGTCATCGATACCGACCGCACCGTGCTGAAGGTCATCGCCAGCGAGATCCGCGCGGGCGTGCACGCCGACGACGCGCTGGAATTCCTGACCAAGCGCGCCGGATAGGAACAGCCTCGCGCGACCCGTGACGGGGTCGTACGCCGTGACACGGCGCCGGCCTCCGTCGAATCCGTAGCCGGTGCCGCGCGCCCGGCGCGAAACTCCCTCTCATCGAGAGGGATTCGGTCGCCCGCCGACAAGGATTCGGCCGTCACGATCGTGAACGAGGCGACGAGGTCGGTGTCGGCCGCGCCGGGGAAGCTGGATCCCTTCGACGTGGCACCGGGTCGATCCGGCCCTGCGGCGGAACTGCTGGACCCCCCATCACACCGAACGCCATCAGCGGTGCGGGCGGCGGCCCTCCATGTCATGCCGGGCCGCGCACCTGATGCCCAGCCTCGGGCGAGGGCAGCAACACGGCGAGGGCAGCGCCGACGATCGGCCGATGCAGTCTCGATCCGCCGAAATGCCCCGATCGCCGGGGCTGGGGCCGTCGACACTCTCACCGAACCGTCGCGACAACCGCGTGTGAGCGGCCGGTTCAGCGCGCCCGTAAGGGGCACGGCACCGGCTACCGGCAGTCACCTCCGAAACAGGGGCGACCCATACCGCTACCTCCACGCGATCGAGCAGCAACCGTGCGGAAATCTCGGTGGAGATTTCACCCATCCTGTGAATGACCTCACGACATCCGGCAACTCTGAGACGGTCGAGCGAAGTCGTGGCAAACTCGATATTCGCAGGTGACAGTGACTATCGGACTTGTGAACGCACGTCGCTGGCTCGAGAGAGGCACATGGTGACGAAGTGGCTCGACCCCGTCGAACAGCGGGCGTGGCGCGCGATCGTCGCGCTCATGACCCGGTTGCCCGGCGCCCTCGATACGCAGTTGCAGCGTGAGTCCGGAGTCACCCATTTCGAGTACTGGGTGCTGACCCTGTTGTCCGAGGAACCGGGTCACCGCCTCCAGATGAGCGATCTGGCGCACAAGGCGAACGCGTCGCTGTCACGGCTGTCGCACGTGATCTCCAAGTTGGAGCGGATGGGGTTGGCGGAACGAGTCGCGACCCAGGGCCGACGCGGCGTGCACGCGGTCCTGACCGACAACGGCTACCTGAAGGTGGTCGAATCGGCCCCCGGCTACCTGGACACCGTGCGTCGCCTGGTGTTCGACGGCTTGGCCGCCGACGAGACCGCGCGATTGGCCGATTTGAGCGAACTCCTGTCCACCCGGCTGACCGAGGTGCTGTCCAGGCCGGACACGGCCGCCGGGACCGCGGACGACGGCGGCTGACCGGCGCGGCTCAGGCGGGCTCGCCCAACAGCAGGTCGGCGTCGAAGCAGGTGTGCGTGCCGGTATGGCAGGCGGCGCCCTCCTGGTCGACGACCAGCAGGATCGTGTCGCCGTCACAGTCGAGCCGGACCTGGTGGACGTATTGGGTGTGGCCCGAGGTCTCCCCCTTGACCCAGTACTCGCTGCGGGAACGCGAATAGTAGGTCGCCTTTCGGGTCGCCAGCGTGCGCGCCAGCGCCTCGTCGTCCATCCACGCGACCATCAGGACGTCGCCGGTCGCCCGCTCCTGCGCGACGGCGGCCACCAGACCGGCCTCGTTGCGCTTGAGCCTGGCGGCGATATCGGGGTCGAGTGTCATGTCCCCCGTTATAACAAGGCGCGGCAGACGCGACGTCGTCGCCCTACTCCTGGGGGCTGGTCTGCAACTCGATCGCCACCAGGAGTTCGACCAGGTCGTTGATACTGCGGACATTGCGCCCGGTCAGTTCCTGAATGCGCCCGAGGCGGTATTTGGCGGTGTTGTGGTGGATGCGCAGTTCGTCGGCCGCCTCGCGCAGGTTCATATCGGCGGCGGCGAAGGCCCGGATGGTGTCGGCCAGCACGCCGCCGCGGGTGCGGTCGTCGGTCAGTGCGGCGCCGATGCGCGGGTCGACGAGATGACGGGCGGTGTCGTCGGCGCGCAACATCAGATAGCGGAACGGACTCAACTGCGGCAGGGCGAGCACACCGCCGTCCTCCGGTAGGAGTTCCAGCGCGGCCTGGGCCTGCTGGTAGGCCCTGGGGATTCCCGCCACCTCGGAGACCGACGGACTGATGCCGATGGCGAGGGAGATCCCTTCCGAGCGCAGTTTCTCCCGCATCACCCGCAGTCGCTCGCACAGTTCGTCGCTGCTGCCGCTGCGCCCGAGAACCGGAACGGCGACGACCTCGCCGCCGCGCACCACCGACAGCGTGCGCAGCCCGTTGACCCCGATGCGCGAGGTCGAGGCGCAGACCAGATGCCTGACCTCGGCGTCGGAATCGGAGGATTCCCCGCGCCGGGTCGCCGTGCCGAGGACCACCGCCCTGACCACGACCATCGGCGCGGTGCGATCGGCGACGATGCCGTGCGCGTTGGCCGTCACCAACTGGGTGCCGCGCTCGGGCAGCACGCCGTCGAGCAGGGATTCGAGCAGTTCCCTGCTGTCACCGCCGACCTCGGCCGAGAGGTACTGCTGGAATTCCAGGTAGGCGTGCGCCGCCTGGGTGCTGATCAGATCGCAGAAGCGGGTGAGCGGGGCGACCATCGACAGGGTGGCCTCGCGGGCGGCCTGGGACTCCCCCGCGTGCGCGAGCATGGTCTTCCAGGTGGCCTGCTGCCCCAGCCGGAAGGCGTTGATGTAGTCGACGAGGGTGAGTCCGGACTGGGCCCGGCGCGCCGCGGCCCGGCGAACGTAGGCGAAATCTTCCGAGGTGACCCTGCGTTTGTCGAGCATCGCCTCGAAGCCGGTCCGGTTCAACCGGGCGAGCTGATCGTGCACATCGGCGCGGAAGCCGGTGTCGCGGGCCGAGTAGCCGGGAATCTGAGTGGTGATCGCGGAGATCCCGGCATCGGCGATATCGCGCGCGTGCTCGAAAACCGTGCCTGCGATCCGCCTGCGCTCGGCGTACACAGTCTCCGGATCCGAGGTGGCGCGCGGGTGTGATCCAGATGACATAGTCGGATACTCCACGGCGACGCCCCGGGGTGTCAACACACCCGATTCGCGAACCGTCCATGTCCGCAGAGGACAAATTCATCGGTGGAGTTTGAGCCACAAAGCCCAATGTGTCTCCCAACCTGCGATTTTACGCTGGCACGACCAGATACGCCGGTAGCAGAACCGCGTTGTCCCGCACGGATTTCGCCCGCGAAAAAAATCGCGGGCCGGAGGACGAATGCTCGAGATATCCCACCTGACCGTCCGCTTCGGCGGCATCACCGCATTGCACGATGTCGGATTCGCGGTAGCACCCGGCGAGATGGTCGGGCTGATCGGACCGAACGGCGCAGGTAAGACGACGCTGTTCAATTGCATGACCCGTCGCTACACGCCGAATTCGGGCACCGTGCACTACCTGGGTGAAGACCTGGGCGGGGTGCGACCGGACGCGCTGGCAGGCCTGGGCGTAGCACGGACCTTCCAGAATCTGGGCCTTTTTCCGCATTTGTCGGTCAGAGACAATGTGTTGGTCGGCGCGCACCATCGCGCCGGAGCCGGTTTCGTCTCGGCGGCACTGCGACTGCCGAAGGTCCGCCGCGAAGAGCGGCGGCTGCGCGCCGAGGTGGACGCCCTGCTCGCGCGGCTGGATCTGGACGACCTCGCCGAACATCCCGCCAGCGGCCTGCCCTTCGGCACGCTCAAGCGCATCGAGCTGGCCCGCGCGCTCGCGGTCGAGCCGCGACTGCTGCTGCTCGACGAGCCGGTCAACGGACTCAGCCACGGCGAAGTCGGCGAATTCGCGAACCTGTTGCGGTCGCTGCGCGACGAACTGGATCTCACGGTCGTCGTCGTCGAACACCACATGGGTTTCGTCATGGGTCTGTGTGATCGGGTGGTGTGCCTGGAATTCGGCAAGGTGATCGCCGAGGGCACCCCCGAAGTCGTGCAGAGCGATCCCGCCGTTATCGCGGCCTACCTCGGGACAGCGGCATGAGCGCTGACCCCTACCTACACGTCACCGATCTGCACGCCGGCTACGGCGCCGCGAAGGTTCTGCACGGACTGAGCTTCTCGGTCGCCGAAGGCGAAGTCACCGCCATCCTCGGGCCGAACGGCGCGGGTAAGACGACACTGCTGCGCGCGCTGTGCGGAATGGTCAAGGTGCGCGGCGAGATCCGTCTCGGCGGCACCTCGGTCGCGGGCCGCGCGCCGGACGCCATGGCGCGCCTCGGCGTCGCCCATGTCCCCGAGGGCCGCGGCACCTTCGGCCAGCTCAGCGTCGAGGAGAATCTGCGCCTCGGCGCCTACCGGCACCGCGACCGCGTGCGTATCGACGCCGATCTGCGGCGCGTTCTCGACTACTTCCCGGTTCTGAGGGAACGCCTCGGCGAGGCGGCGGGCGGATTGTCCGGCGGTCAGCAGCAGATGCTCGCGATCGGCCGGGCGCTGATGCTTCGCCCGACACTGCTGCTGCTCGACGAACCGTCCCTCGGCCTGTCCCCCGTGGTCACGCAGGAGCTTTTCCAGATCGTGCACACCATCAACCAGGAGGAACGCACCACCGTGATCGTCGTCGAGCAGAACGCTCACCTGGCACTGGCCACCGCACACAACGCGCACGTCCTCGAAACCGGCCGAATCGTTCTGTCCGGCACCGCAGCGGAGATCCGCGCCGACGAACGAGTGGTGCAGTCCTACCTCGGATACCAGGTCTGACCGATGGCCGAATTCCTACAGCAACTCATCGAGGGGATCACCGCGGGGGCGATCTACGCGGGCCTCGCCCTCGCCCTCGTCCTCATCTATCGGTTCACCGGAATCGTGAACTTCGCCCAGGGTGAGCTGGCCATGTTCTCGGCCTTCCTCGCCTGGCAGTTCGTCGAGTCGGGTATGCCCTTCTGGCTCGCACTGCCCGCGACGCTGGCGATCTCGTTCATCGGCGGCATGCTGATCGAGCGGGTGATCATCCGGCCGGTGGAGGGCGCACCCGAACTGACGCTGGTGATCGTCACGGTCGGGCTGTTCTTCTTCATCAACGCCGCGGCGGGCTGGATCTGGTCGTTCCAGGTGAAATCCTTCCCGAATCCCTTCCCGGAGGGCGCGATCCGCGCGGGCGGAGTGACCGCCGGATACAACAGCCTCGGCGTGGTGGCCGTCGTCGCCGTGGTCATGGCGCTGCTCTACCTGCTGTTCCGCTACACCAAGATCGGCCTCGCCATGCGGGCCGTCGCGAACAATCCGCAGTCGGCCGAACTCGTCGGCATCAGGGTCGGCACCGTACTCGCCCTCGGGTGGGGCCTGGCCGCGCTGGTCGGCGCGGTGTCGGGGGTGCTGTCGGCGCCGCTGCTGTTCCTCGAACCCAACATGATGGGCGGGGTTCTGATCTACGCCTTCGCCGCCGCGACACTCGGCGGATTCGACAGTCCGGGTGGCGCGGTCGTCGGCGGCGTCATCGTCGGGGTCGCCGAGACGCTGACCGGCGCCTACGTCGACGCCATCGGCACCGAACTCAAGGTCGGAGTCCCGCTGGTGATCATTCTCGGGGTACTGCTGTTGCGACCGCAGGGTCTCTTCGGAACCGCGGTGGTGGAACGCGTATGACCGCCGTATCCCGCAGTGAGTCTCCCGCTGCCGCCGTCCCCGCTGCGCCCACCGTGCCGGAGCCGAGGAAATCCCCGCTGAGCAGGCTCGTCACCGCCGGACGTTGGCACTGGCTGCTCGTCGGCGTCGTCGTCCTCGTCGCCTGCTACGCGCCGTTCGAACTCGCACCGTTCCGCACCTTCCAGCTCGCCATGGCGATGATCTACGCGATCGCGCTGCTCGGGCTGAATCTGATCGTCGGCCACACCGGCCAGATCTCGCTGGGCCACGGCGCGTTCTTCGCGGTCGGCGCGTACACCGCGGCGGTGCTCATGGACCGCTGGGACACCCCGTACCTGGCGACCCTGCCGATCGCGGCCGTTGTCACCTTCGTCATCGGCTTCGCGCTCGGCATCCCGGTCCTGCGATTGCGCGGGCTCTATCTCGCCCTCGTGACGCTGGCCATCGCCATCTTCATGGTGCCGCTGCTCAAACGATTCGACGATGTCACCGGCGGGTCCATGGGTCTGACCCTGCCCAAGCCGCAGCCGCCCGAGTGGACCGGGCTGGCCGAGGACCAGTGGCTGTACTTCCTCGCCCTCGGCACGACGCTGATCAGCTTCCTGCTGGTCGCCGGGGTGCTGCGGTCACGGGTTGGGCGCGCGCTGCACGCCATCCGCGACAACGAGATCGCCGCCGAGGTACTCGGCGTCCGGCTCGCGTTCTACAAGACGCTCGCCTTCGCGTGGAGCGCGACCTTCGCCGGGGTGGCCGGCTGTGTCTACACCTGGGTGATCGCCTACGTCTCCCCCGACTCGTTCGCGGTCGGACTGTCGATCACGCTGCTGGCCGGACTGGTCGTCGGCGGACTCGGCACCCAGTGGGGACCGGTACTGGGCGGACTGTTCGTCATGTACGTGCCGAACTTCGCCCAGGACATCAATCAAGCCGCACCCGGCGTCATCTTCGGACTGCTGATCATCGCGGTCATGTACCTCGCGCCGAACGGATTGGCCGGCCTGGTCGGCCGCGCGGCGTGGTGGCTCGGCCGGCGAGGTCGGCCAGTTCTTCGGAAAGGGAATACCAATGCGCACTAGGGCGATTCGCCTGATAAGTCTGGCGGCGGCCGTGCTGTTCGCGACCACGGCCTGCGGAGGCGGCCGAGACGGGGACAGCGGCGGAACCATCGGCCAGGGTGACTGCAAGGGGCAGCAGACCACCGGCATCACCGATACCACTATCAAGATCGGCGGCGCCTACCCCCTGTCCGGCCCCGCGTCCGCGTACGCCGAACTGCCCAAGGGCATCCGGGCCTACTTCGACTACGTCAACGCCGAGAAGGGCGGCATCGACGGACACAAGGTCGAGTACCTGGTGCGCGACGACGGCTACCAGCCCCCGAAGACCGTCGAGGAGATCCGTCGCCTCGTCGAACAGGACCAGGTCTTCGCGGTCTTCCAGACCCTCGGCACCCCGACCTCGTCGGCGGTCTGGGACTACCTGAACCAGCGTCAGGTGCCGCAGATCTTCGTCGCCGGTGGCGCGACGCAGTGGGGCGCGAATTCCGAGCACCCGTGGACCATCGGCTGGCAGCCCAGCTACCTCGCCGAAGGCCAGGTGTTCGCACAGTACGTGCGCCAGCAGAAGCCGGACGCGAAGGTCGCCGTCCTCTACCAGAACGACGACTTCGGCAAGGATCTGCTGAGCAGTTTCACCAAGAACGTCGCGGGCAGCGGCGTCTCGATCGTGGCCGAACAGAGCTACGAGGCCACCGATCCCACCGTCGAGCCTCAGCTGCGCAACCTGGCCAACTCGAAAGCCGATGTGCTGCTGAACTTCGCGACGCCGAAGTTCGCCGCCCAGACGCTGGCCGCCGACGCGCGCAATATCGACTGGAACCCGCTGCACATCCTGACCGTGGTCTCCAACCCGATGACCACGCTCAAGCCGGTCGGACTCGAGAACGTCCAGGGCATCGTCTCGGCGGCGTTCCTCAAGGATCCGGCCGATCCGCAGTTCGCCAACGATCCCGCGGTCGCCCTGTACCGGGAGAAGCTGGCCAAGTACGCGCCCGGCGCCGATCCGACCAACCAGTACACCACCTCGGGCTGGGCGGTCGCGGAGAGCTTCGCCAAGACCTTCGAGGCCGCGAAATGCAAGACCCGCGAAGGTCTTCGGGATTCGGTGCGCGCCCTGAACGACGTGACCATCGACCTGATGCTGCCCGGCATCACGCTCGAGACCGGCCCCGGCGACGCGTTCCCGCTCGAGGCCATGCGAATCCAGAAGTTCGAGGGTGACCGCTGGGTTCTGAACGGCGATGTGATCCGCACCAGCAAGTGATCCACCAACGCTTCGTGCTTCGGCGCACTCCAGCGCCGTAGCCGGCCCCGAAGAAATCAGATAGATGAGGAAACAGATGAAGTTCCGCAGTTCCATCATGACCGCCGCGCTGGCGGCGGTCGCCCTCGGCGTCAGCGCGGGCGCGAGCCACGCCGCACCGGCGCCCGAGCCGCAGCAGGACATCTCCTACGAGGTCACCCGCCAGGGCGATTCGGCCGTCGTCACCCTCGACAGCGGCAAACTGCGCGTGGTCGCCGATCAGCTCGTCATCACCGATGATCGCGACACCCCCGTCGCGGCCCTGCCGCTGAGCTACCGGATGGACGCTCTCGCCTTCCCGATCTCGGCGAATATCGACGGACGCACCGCGACCCTCACCCCGACCAAGGACGCGGGCACGCCGGTCGCTGCCGTCTCGCCGAGCCAGATCGTCACCGCCGATCAGGTCGCCGAATCCTTCACCCCGCGTGACCTGACCGCGCTCGGCGCGCTCGCCCAGCGCATCACCATCGGCAGCGCCGTCAGCGCGGTCGTTGGCGCCGTGCTCGGCGGCGGCGTCGGCTGTCTGCTCGGCGCCGCGGGTGGCGCCGCGATCGCCAGCCCGGTCATCGCCCTGCTGCTGCCCTTCGTCGGTGCCGCCATCGCGGGCTGTGTCCTGGGTGCGGCCACCTTCGGCGCGGTCGGCGGCATGGTCGGCCTGATCACCGTCGGCGGTCCGCTGGCGCTGTTCGCCGCCTTCCAGTACTTCTCCACCATTCTCGCGCCGTGCCCGGCCGAGCTGCCGTACTGCAAGGATCCCGCCGTCCCGGCGCCCGCTCCCGCGAAGTAACCGAAACCGCCAGGCCGCGCCTGCCCACCCGAGTGCCCGGGTGGGCAGGCGCTTCCGCGTGCGACCTCAGCGCACGACGATGGATTCCGCGCGCATGGAATCCTTGACCTCGCCGATGGTCAGGTCACCGAAGTGGAAGACACTGGCCGCGAGTACCGCGTCCGCGCCCGCCGCGACGGCCGGGGCGAAATGTTCGACCGCGCCCGCGCCACCGCTGGCGATGACGGGCACCGTGACCGCCGCGCGCACCGCGCGGATCATCGGAAGATCGAAACCGACCTTGGTCCCGTCGGCGTCCATCGAGTTGAGCAGGATCTCCCCGACGCCCAATTCGGCGCCACGCACGGCCCATTCGACGGCGTCGATGCCGGTGCCGCGTTTACCGCCGTGCGTGGTGACCTCCCACCCCGACGGGGTGTCGGGGTGGCCTTCCGGCACGGTGCGGGCGTCGACGGACAGTACGATGCACTGCGATCCGAACCGCTGCGACATCTCCCACAGCACCTCCGGCCTGGCGATCGCGGCGGTGTTCACCGACACCTTGTCCGCGCCCGCGCGCAACAGCCGGTCCACGTCCTCCACGGTCCGCACGCCGCCGCCGACGGTGAGCGGGATGAAGATCTGCTCCGCCGTGCGGGTGACGACATCGATCATGGTGCCGCGGTCGCCGGTGGAGGCCGAGACGTCGAGGAAGGTCAGTTCGTCGGCGCCCTGGGCGTCGTAGAGGGCCGCGAGTTCCACGGGATCGCCCGCGTCACGCAGATTCTCGAAATTGACGCCTTTGACCACCCGTCCCGCGTCCACATCCAGACACGGGATCACGCGTACCGCCAACGTCATTGACTCACCCTTCGAATTCGTCTGTTCCGGCGCGTGCGGACCGCGCCCCGGTGAGCTTCGCACCCACCGCTCATGCCGTGCTGACCATGCTGATCATGTCCAGCAGTTCTTCGTGCACCCCCGGCGCGGCCGCGAGCACCGACCCGGAGGTGATATGCCACGGATCGCCCGCGAGGTCGGTGACGACGCCGCCCGCCGCGCGGATCAGCGCGACACCGGCCGCGTTGTCCCACGGATGATGTCCGAACACGATCGCGCCGCCGAGCACCCCCGACGCGGTGAACGCCAGGTCGATACCGGTGGATCCGTGCATGCGCACCCGCGAGGAGAGTCTGCTGAGCGGACCGAGCAGATCGAAGCGGAAACGGCCGGGGATGCGCCCGGTGGCGTCGACATTGAAGGCGCCGAAACCGATCATGGCCTCGGCGAGCCTGCCGCGCGGCAGCGGCGGCAACGGCGTGCCGTTGAGGGTGACCGGCCCGCCGAGCGCGGCGGCGGCGTAACGCCTGCCCAGAATCGGCAGCCAGGTCAGCCCGAGTACCGGCTCACCCTCGTGCACCAGCGCGAGCAGCATGCCCGAGAGCGGATGGCCCGAGGAGTAGTTGAAGGTGCCGTCGATCGGGTCGAGCACCCAGGCGGTGCCCGAGGTCAGCTGCGGACCGCCGAATTCCTCGCCGTGCACCTCGATTCCGGTCCGCTGCTCGAGCCGGTCGGAGATGGTGCGTTCCAACTCCAGGTCGAGTTCGGTCGCGAAATCGTTGCCGCCCTTGCTGATCGCGCTCGGCGCGCCGATACCCTCGACGAAGCGCGGGGCCGCCGCGTCGAGGATGTCGCTCGCCGTGGCGAGCAGGGCCGAGAGATCGGCGATCGGGTCGGCGGTCATCGGGTGCTCAGCGCACCGCTGCCAGCGCCTCGGGCAGCGTGAAGCGGCCCGCGTAGAGCGCTTTGCCGACGATCGAACCCTCGACGCCGTCGTCGACCAGTCCCGCGATGGCGACCAGATCCGCGACGGTGGACACGCCGCCCGAGGCGATCACGGGCGCGTCGGTGGCGGCGCAGACCTCGCGCAGCAGTTCGAGATTGGGGCCGGTCAGGGTGCCGTCCTTGGTCACGTCGGTGACGACGTAGCGGGAGCAGCCGTCACGTTCGAGGCGCTCGAGCACCTCCCACAGGTCACCGCCGTCGCTCACCCAGCCGCGACCGCGCAACCGGTATTCGCCGTCGATGATCCTGACATCGAGACCGACCGCGACACGTTCGCCGTGCTCGGCGATGGCCTTGGCGCACCACACCGGATCCTCCAGCGCGGCGGTGCCCAGGTTCACCCGCGCGCAGCCGGTGGCCAGGGCGGCACGCAGCGATTCGTCGTCACGGATACCGCCGGACAGTTCGACCTTCACATCGAGTTCGCCGACGACACCGGCCAGCAGCTCCCGGTTCGAGCCGCGTCCGAAGGCCGCGTCCAAGTCGACCAGATGGACCCATTCGGCACCGGCCTCCTGCCAGGCCAGCGCGGCGTCACGGGGCGAACCGTAGCTGGTTTCGCTGCCCGCCTCCCCCTGCACGAGGCGCACGGCCTCTCCATTGGCGACATCGACGGCGGGAAGCAGTACAAGACTCACTCCGAGCAGCTTAGTTGCTGTCCCGTGGCATTCGAGCTCCGGGCCTGCGCTGATGCGACGGCGGTCACCGCGGGGGCCGATGCCGCTCAGCCGCGCGCGTGGTGATCGAGGATCCTGGTGAGCAACTCGACCAGCTGCGCGCGCTCGGCGGCGGAGAATCCGGCCAGCAATTCGTCCTGGGCGGTGTCGAGGCGCCGATCGAGTTCCGCGAGGTGGCGGGCGCCGGAATCGGTCATGGTAACGATATTGCGGCGGCGGTCGGCGGGGTCGGGGCTGCGCTCGACGAATTCGCGTTCGGCCAGGTCGTTGAGCGCGGCCACGATATCGCTGCGGTCGATGCGGGTGCGACGACCGAGTTCGGCCTGGCTGTCCGGTCCGAACGCCTGGAGCGTGGTGAGCAGCGCGTAGTGGTGCCTGCGCGACCCGGTGTGCTCGAGCGCCCGGTCGGTGGCCCGGTCCGCGAGGAGCGCGACCTGGTTGACCAGCCTCGTCGGTAGGGCGCGAAGCCTGCTCGCCGCGCCTTCGTCGGAGATTTCCATGCGCCTACATTACAAGACTTGTTGGTGCGACCTACATTCTGATATCGTTGGCTTCACCAACATTGGACAGGCCAACGATTATCCGAAAGGTTCCCCCGATGAACAGATTCCGCGCCGTGGCCCTCACCGCCCTCCCGCTGGCACTGCTGGCCGCCTGCTCGACGACGGCCACCGCGACCGATGACACCGCGCAGCGCGAAACGCGCGAACCCCGCGACCGCGACCAGATCACGCAACTGGTCTACCGGCTCGGCCGCGCCCTCGACGAAGGCCGCTTCGACGACCTGCGCGCCATCTACACCCCCGACGCCACCGCGCGAACTCCCGGCGGAACCGCCGAAGGCCGCGACGCCCTCATCGCCCAGGCACGCCGCAACCACACCGACGCGCACCGGATTCAGCACTTCTTCAGCAATGTGATCGTCGACGTACACGGCGACAGCGCCGATGTCCGCGCCAATATCGTGGCGATCTTCACCCCCGCCGCGGAGACGCCGGGACGAGTCGCCCCGAAACCCGCGTTCACCCTCGGCGTGGTGTACCGCATCGACGCCGTCCGCTCCGGAGAAGGCTGGAGCATGTCCCGGGTCGATATGACGCCCCAGTGGTCGACCGGCACCCGCCCGTGACCCGTGTGGACCTCCTATCGCGTACCCGTACGACCTCCGGGTACGCGAACAACCCTGCCGAACCGGCGGGTATCGCGGCGATTACAGGGAGGCGACCCAGTTGCGGAGAAGTTGTGCGCCCGCGTCGCCCGACTTCTCGGGGTGGAACTGGGTCGCGGACAACGCGCCGTTCTCGACGGCGGCGAGGAACGGGACGCCGTGTTCGGCCCAGGTGAGGCGCGGGTTGGCGAAATGTTCGCTCGGGGGCAGGTCCCAGGTCTGGGCGGCATAGGAGTGCACGAAGTAGAAGCGGGTGTCGCGGTCCATTCCGGCGAACAGGGTGCTGTCGGTGGGGGCCGAGACGGTGTTCCAGCCCATATGGGGCAGTACCGGGGCGGAGAGGCGTTCGACGGTGCCGGGCCATTCGGCGCACCCGTCGGTCTCCACGCCGAATTCCACGCCGCGCTCGAACAGGATCTGCATGCCGACGCAGATGCCGAGTACCGGACGACCGCCCGCCAGGCGCTGGCCGATGATGCGTTCACCGCGCACGGCACGCAGACCGGCCATACACGCCTCGAACGCGCCGACGCCGGGAACGACCAAACCGTCCGCGGCCAAGGCGATCTCGGGATCGGCCGTCACCTCGACGGTCGCGCCCGCGCGCACCAGCGCGCGCTCGGCGGAATGCAGATTGCCGGAACCGTAGTCGAGCAGCGCGACGGTTGTTGTGCTCACAGCGTTCCCTTCGTCGACGGCACGCCGTGCACGCGCGGGTCCGGTTCGACGGCGGCGCGCAGCGCCCGTGCCACAGCCTTGAATTCGGCTTCGGTGACGTGATGCTGGTCGCGGCCGTAGAGCACCCGCACGTGCAGCGCGATGCGGGCGTTGAGCGCGATCGACTCGAAGACGTGGCGGTTGAGCACGGTGGAATACGGCGCGCCGGGCGCGGCACCCGGAATCACCGTGTGCAGCAGGTGATCCGGTTCGCCGGTGTGCACGCAGTAGGGCCGCCCGGAGACGTCGACCGCGGCGTGCGCGAGGGTTTCGTCCATCGGGATGAAGGCGTCGCCGAAACGGCGGATTCCCGATTTGTCGCCCAGCGCCTGTCCGAGGGCCTGTCCGAAGACGATCGCGGTGTCCTCGACGGTGTGATGCGCCTCGATCTCGATATCGCCCTGCGCGCGCACCGTCAGATCGAAACTCGCGTGCGCGCCGAGCGCGGTGAGCATGTGATCGTAGAAGGGGATGCCCGTGGAGATCTCGGTCTTGCCGGTGCCGTCCAGATCCAGTTCGACCAGAATGCTGGATTCCTTGGTCACGCGTTCGACCCGCGCGGTCCTGCTCATGCTGTCACCTCGCTGAGATTCATCGTGGGACCAGTTCGGTCGCGGCCAGTTTCGCGCTGACGCGCAGGAATTCGTCGTTCTCGGCGACGAGGCCGATGGTGGCGCGCAGATAGCCGGTGATCCCGACGTCGCGGATCAGGACACCGTCGTCCAGGTAGCGCTGCCAAGCGCGCGGCGCGTCGGCGAACCGGCCGAAGAGCACGAAGTTGGCGTCGCTGGGCACCACGTCGTAGCCCTGTTCGGTCAGTGCCGCGGCGACGCGATCGCGCTGGGCGGCCAATTCGGCAACACTGCCCAAGGTCTCGTCGGCATGGCGCAGCGCGGCGCGGGCGGCGGCCTGGGTGACCACCGACAGGTGGTAGGGCAGGCGCACCAGCAGCAGCGCGTCGATGACGGCGGGCGCGGCGACCAGGTATCCGAGGCGTCCGCCCGCGAAGGCGAACGCCTTGCTCATCGTGCGGGTGACCACCAGCTTCGCCGCGAATCGGTCGATCAGCGCGAGCGCGCTCGGCTCGGCGGAGAACTCGCCGTACGCCTCGTCGACGACCACGATGCCCGGCGCCGCCTCGAGCAGGCGGACCAGGTCGGCGGCCGGAATGCTGTGCCCGGTGGGATTGTTCGGGCTGGTCACGAACACCACGTCGGGACGACGTTCGGCGATGACGGCCACCGCGTAGTCGATATCGAGGGAGAAATCGGCGCTGCGCTCGGCCTCCACCCATTCGGTGTCGATGCCCTCGGAGATGATCGGGTGCATCGAATAGGAGGGCACGAAACCCAGCGCGCTGCGACCCGGTCCGCCGAAGGCCTGCAACAGCTGTTGCAGGATCTCGTTGGATCCGTTGGCCGCCCACACGTTGACGGTGTCGACGGTGACGCCGGTCTGCTCGCTGAGGTAGGCGGCCAGATCGGCGCGTAGCGCCACCGCGTCCCGATCCGGATAGCGGTGCAGGTCGGCGGCGGCGGTGCGAATGGATTCGGCGACGTCATCGATGAGCGCGCGGGTCGGCGGGTGCGGGTTCTCGTTCGTGTTCAGCTGCACCGGCACCGTCAATTGCGGTGCGCCGTAGGGTTTCTTGCCGCGCAGGTTCTCGCGCAGCGGCAGATCGTCGAGTCCGATGGCCGAGCCCGGAGCGGTCGCGCTCATGACAGCGCCTCGAAACGCGCCGTGACGGCCTGGCCGTGCGCGGGCAGATCCTCGGCCGTGGCCAGTGCAACCACGTGCCCGGCGACATCCTTCAGCGCCGCCTCGGTGTACTCGACCACGTGGATGCCGCGCAGGAAGGTCTGCACGCTGAGCCCGGAGGAATGCCGCGCACAGCCCGCGGTCGGCAGGACGTGGTTGGACCCCGCGCAGTAGTCGCCGAGGCTGACCGGCGCGAACGCGCCGACGAAGATCGCGCCCGCGCTGCGCACCCGCGCCGCCACGGCGGACGCGTCGACGGTCTGGATCTCGAGGTGTTCGGCCGCGTAGGCGTTGACCACGCGCAGGCCCTGATCGATATCGTCGACGAGGACGGTGCCGGACTGCGCGCCGGTCAGCGCCTCACGCACCCGGGCGGCGTGTTCGACCACGGTCATCTGCGCGCTGAGCGCGGCGTCGACGGCGTCGGCGAGTTCCGCGCTGTCGGTGACGAGCACGCTGGCGGCGAGGACATCGTGTTCGGCCTGGCTGATCAGGTCGGCCGCGACGTGTACCGGATCGGCGGTGGCGTCGGCCAGGATCGCGATCTCGGTCGGGCCCGCCTCGGCGTCGATGCCGACCAGTCCTCGGCACAGCCGCTTGGCGGCGGTCACGTAGATATTGCCCGGTCCGGTGATCAGGTCGACCGGTTCCAGCCCGGCGCCGTCGGTATCGGTGCCGCCGTAGGCGAGCAGCGCGACCGCCTGCGCGCCACCGACCGCCCACACCTCCTCGACACCGAGCAGCCGAGCGGCGGCGAGGATCGTCGGATGGGGCAGCCCGCCGAACTGTGCCTGCGGCGGCGAGGCGACGACCAGGGATTCGACACCGGCGGCCTGGGCGGGCACCACGTTCATCACGACGCTGGAGGGATAGACGGCGTTTCCGCCGGGCACGTACAGCCCGACGCGCTCCACCGGCACCCACCGCTCGGTGACGACGCCGCCGGGCACCACTTCGGTGACCGTGTCGGTGCGCCGCTGGTCGGCGTGCACCTTGCGGGTCCGCTCGATCGCGACCTCGAGCGCGGCGCGCACCGCCGGTTCGAGTTCGTCGAGTGCTCGCGCCAACTCGGCGGCCGGAACCCGGACCGAGGCCGGGACCACCCCGTCGAACCGCTCGCTGAATTCGAGCGCCGCCGCGACACCGCGATCCCGGATGGCCTCGACCACCGGGCGCACATGGGGCAGCACCGAGTCCACGTCGACTCCCCCGCGCGGCAGCGCGGTGCGCAGCTCGGCAGCGGAAGGAGTGCGACCGCGCAGATCGACGCGGGCGAGCTCGATGCGGGATGTCATATCGGTCGGCTGTCCTGTCTGTGCTGGGCTTTGTCCGGTACCAGCCTAATGGTCGGCATCAACCGGGTTTCCGGCCCGGTCTCACCGCGCGACGCCGCGGTGACCTGGATCTCAGCCGGGGCGGGCGCGCTCGCGCGGACGCCGGGCCGTCGATGCCCGCGCGCGCCCGCCCGATCGGGTCGGCGACAGGTCTTCGGCGCGGGCGCGCGTCGACCGATATTCCTTCGCCCCCGGCCGGTTCCGAGTGCCGAAAATCGTCCCCGTTCGGCTGTTGACCAGCGATAATGGTGTGCCCCACGGGTATTCGGCAAGGCCGGTAGTCTGATGCCATGATCACGCTCAAGAAAGAAGACGGCGCCGCGGATCTCGCCGGCATCACCAAACTGAGTGTCGGGGTGAGCTGGGATCCGTCGGCGGGTACCAGCGGTGGCGCACTCGGGTGGGCACGCAGGAAGAAGGGGGTCGATCTCGACCTCATCGCCATCCTGATGCAGGGCGCGGAACCGGTCCGGTTCGCCGGCCTGGACTCGCTCGATCCGCTCGGCAACGGCTCGGTGCTGCACTCCGGCGACGAGCAGACCGGCGCGGCCGTCGGCGACGACGAGACCGTCACCGTCACGTTCGCCGATGTGCCCGGCGGTATCGACGCCATCATCTTCGTCGCGGTGGCCTTCAAGAAGGGCAGTTCCTTCGAGAAGGCCAACAACATCTCGTTCAAGGTCTACGACGCCTCCGGCGGCAGCAGCCAGCAGGTCGCCGATATCTGGCCCTCGCTGCTCGGCAACGAGAACGCCAACGCGGTCGCGCGGGCGTTCCGCAACGGCCCGGTCTGGCAACTCGAGGTTCTCAACCGCAAGGGCAAGGTCAAGCAGGGCGACAAGCAGAACCTGCTGCGTTTCGCGATGGCCTGATCGGATCCGGTAGACCGCGCGGGTATCGACGCAGGCGACTTCGCCGTCGGTCCCGCGTTCCTTCCGTCCCGAACTCCCGATCGAACGCCGTGGTGCTAGGCCACCGTCGGTCGAGTCTCGCTGTCGATCAGCAGTCTGCCGCCGCTACCGGCGACGACGTGCAACACCATCGAGGTGGTCTGCCCGTCCATGGTCAGCTGGGCCAGCCTGATATCGAGCGAACCGTCCGCGTAGGTGCCGCGGTTACTGCCGTTGACGCCGGCGAACGTGTCGATGGTGCGTGATCCCCAGTACTCCCGATACGCCTGTTCGCTGCCGTACTGCTTCTGCGCCGCCGGGGTCAGCGACGACCAGGAACCCGCCGGATTGCTGTAGAAATCGACGATCAGCTCGGCCGCCGGACCCAGATCGACGGCGCCGACGCTCGGCGTCTTGCCGAGTTGCGCGACGGCGGCCTGCGTGGTGGGACCGGCCGACGATGTCGACGCCGACGGTGGAGCGGCCTGCGGCGCGGGAGTGTCGGAACCGGACTGGCTCATCGCGACGATCACGATCGCGACCACGGCGATCACGGCGCCGACCGCGCCGCCGATCAGCACGGCCCCGCGCTTACCGCCGGATTTACGCGGCGGCTGTGGACGCGGCTGGGCCTGGGTGCGCGGGTGCGCCATCGTATTCGGATGCGTGCCACCGCGAGTCGGATGCGGTGTCGGCCGGTTGTGCCATTCGGCGGGCTGATGCGGCGGCGGGGCGACCGGCGAGGATCGCAGCGCGCGGGTCGCCGCCTCCTCGTGCCCGCGCTGCCTGCGCGCGAAAGCCTCACTGGCGGGGACGAATCCGGCGTGCACGGGCGCGGTCCCGGAATCCGCCAGCGCGGCGAGATGTTCGCGTGCCGTACGCATGGTCGGCCGGTGCTCGGGTTCCGGATCGAGCAGTTGCAACAGGAAATCGGTGGCGGCGCCCGCGTTTCGCGGTTCGCTCACCTGACCGTTGGCCGCGGCGTAGAGCACCGCGAGCGGGTTGGCGCTCGCGCCGTAGGGCGGTTCACCCTCCAGCGCGTGGAACAGCGTCGCGCCGAGCGCGAACACGTCGGCGGCCGGGGTGGGGTCCGCGCCGCGCGCCACCTCGGGCGCGAGATAGGCGGCGGTGCCGCAGATCAGGCCGGTCTCGGTGAGCGTCACGTCACCGGTGGCGCGTGAGATGCCGAAGTCGGTGATCTTCACGGTGCCGTTGTCGTCGAGCAGGATGTTGCCCGGTTTCACGTCGCGGTGCACGATACCCGCCTGGTGCGCCGAGATCAGCGCCGAGGCCACCTGCTCGCCGATACGCGATACCTGCGTCAACGGCAGCGTGCCCTGCGCGGACAGCACGGCCGCCAGGCTCTTGGACTTCATGAATTCCATCACCAGGCACGGATCGCCGTCGTGCTCGGTGATGTCGAAGACCACGATCGCGTTCGGATGCTGGAACCGTGCCGCGTTCCGCGCCTCGCGGATGGCGCGCTGACGCACCACGTCGCGTTCGGACTCCGGCAGGCTCGCCTTGATGTGGATCTGCTTGACCGCGACCGAGCGTTGCAGTCGTTCGTCGACGGCACGCCAAACAACGCCTGTGCCGCCGCTACCAATCCGCTCGACCAGGCGGTAATGCTCCGCGATCAACTGACCGGTATCGATGGCGCCTACTCCGAACCTTCTCGAAATCGTGACATCCCGCATATTGACCGCGTACGCGGCCCGCCGACGAGTGTAGCTGGCTTATGGGCCGAGCCATGCGTCAGCACGGAAGTATTTCCGGCCGCTCCGGCGGAGGGCCGTCACAGGCGGTGACCACGCTGTGCGTTTACTGCCACACGGTGTCCGGCGCGCTGCCGCGCCACGTTAGCGCGGCGCGCGCAACATGCGTCCGGCGGCCTCCACCGCGGGCGCCGAACTCCCCGCGTCGGCGACGAAAACGGCGAACGCGAGATCCGCCGAGGCGTCGATGCCGACGAACCAGCCGTGCGCGTGGGTGTTGTCGCCGTATTCGGCCGTGCCCGTCTTGCCGAGCAGGCCGGGGATGTCGCCGAGCTGCGTCGCGGTGCCACCTGTCACGGTTTCGCGCATCATCGTCTCGATCTGTTCGGCGGTCGCGGGCGGGAGAGGTTGCGGTGTCCGGTCGGCGACGCCCGGCTGACCGGCGACCAGCACCGGCGCGGGCACCGATCCGCGCGCGATGGAGGCCGCGACGAGCGCCATACCGAACGGCGACGCTGTCACCCGGCCTTGACCGATACTCGACTCCACGCGCATGGCCGGGGTGTCCGCGGTCGGCACCTTGCCGGTCACCGTGGTCAGGCCCGGCGTGACGAAGTCGACGCCGAGACCCAGCTGCGCGGCCGCGGTCGTCAGCCCGTCCGGCGGCAAACCCACACCGAGCGCCGCCATCGTCGTGTTGCAGGAGCGGGCGAACGCCGTGTGCAACGCGACCGGACCGAGATCGAAATTGTCGTCGTTGGGGATGCGGCGCCCTTCGATATCGGCCACGCCGGGGCACGGCAGCCCGGTGTCCGGCGTGACCTCGCCCGCCTGCATCGCGGCCGAGACCGTCACGGTCTTGAAGGTCGACCCCGGCGGGTACAGGCCGGTGAGCGCGATCGGTCCCTGCGCGTCGGCCGCCGCGTTCTGCGCCATCGCGACGACAGCGCCGGTGGATGGCCGCAGCGCCACGACGGCGGCGGGCTGTGCGATCGCGTCGAGCGCGGCTTCGGCGTCGCGCTGTATCGCGGGATCGAGGGTGGTCCGGATGTCGGGGGTCGGGCGCGGATCCCCGCCCGCGACGCGTCCGGACACATCGGGATTCACCGGATGAACCGACCAGCCCGTCGCCGCGTCGGTGGTGGACTGCCACAGGTCGGCCAGACCCGACAGCGTCGGCGAGGACAGCGCCTTGTCGGTGGTCAGCAATCGGGTCTGCGGGGCGAGGGTGACGCCGCGGATGGCGGCCAGTTCACCAGCGTCACCACCTGCTGGGTCATCAATTCGCCGCCCGCGGAATCCAGCATCCGGGCGGGAGCCGGGGCGAGCGGGCTGTATTCGAGCGGACCCATCGCCAGTCCCGGGGCGATCGTCGCCGGATCCCAGTGGATCTTCCAGCCGTCGCGGTCCCGCGCGGTCCCGGTGGCGGTGTAATTCCACTCCCCCCGCCGCGCCTTTGCCGAATTTCCAGGTGGCGGCCGGGGTGAATTCGTCGTCGTCGGTCGAGTCGACCTGGAATTCCACCTGTTTGCCGAGACCGTCGTAGAGCTGGTCCAGTGCCGATATCGCCGCGGCGGGATCGTCGGTCAGCGCGGCGGCCGCGGCGATATCGGCGCGGGTCAGCGCATCGGCGAAATCCCCGGCGACGGTCTGCGGCTGGTCGGGACCGGAACCGCAGCCGAGGAGAACCAGCGCGGGTGCGGCGAACAGGGCGAAGAGCTTCCGTTGGGTACGCACCCGGCCGACTGTATCGGGAGCGCGGTCACCCGCAGGTCAGGTCGGAAAGCGCGATTCCGGCGAATTCGTCAGCGGAGCAGCCATCCGCCCTCGGACAGCTTCGCCGCGTCCGCCTCGTCCAGATCGATATCGAAGATCTCCGACAGGACTTTCGGGAGTTCGGCGAGTTCGAGTTCGCGGGTGTCGCCGGAACCGTCCGGATATTCGGTGGTCATGGTCGTGCCGTCGATGACGTAGTGCACGTCGGGCAGGAAACGCTGCACGAAGGGCCGCGTGGTGAACGGCGACCGCGGCGCGGTCGAGACGAAATGATTGCCGACCTCGAAATCGATGCGGTACTGCGGTTGGGTGCCGAAGGTGTAGCGCTCCAGCCAGCCGTCACGGCCGAACTGGTGCAGCGCCCAGAGTTCGGTGTCCAGTTCGCCGACCCGGCGTTCCAGTCGGAAGCACCACCGGCCCAGCGTGAATTCCCCCGCGCTCGGGACCAATTCGTAGGGCTCGAGCGGGCCCGCCCCGAATCCGACGTCGACCATCCACACGCGATCGTCGTCGGCGGTGGTGACGCGCAGCAGCGCGTGGGTGGCGGGGCGCAGGCCCTCGGTGGCGCCCATGGTGACCCGTCCGCTCACGCCGGTCACACCGAAACCGAGCCGTTCGAGCACAGCCGCGAAGATTCCGACGTTCTCGTAGCAGTACCCGCCGCGACGGCGCCCGATCAATTTGTCCTGTAGCGCCGGTGGATCGAGCGGGATCGTGCGCCCGAGGATGATCTCGAGGTTCTCGAACGGGATCGTCGTGGTGTGCAGGTACACCAGTCGGCGCAAGGTCGCCGAGGTCGGCGCGCGCTCGCCGTCGAAGCCGATCCGCGCCAGATAGGCGTCGAGATCGATGGCCGCACCGTCCCACCGATATGCCGGATCCGTCACCGTGTCCTCCTCGACGTGCTCACCCCCTATGGAGAACCACGCCGCCCCCGGAACTGTTCCGCGCTCATGCCGCGCATTTCGCGCCCTGCGGGGCGCCGGGCGCGGTGACGGTTCCGCTCGCCACGTCGACGAGGTAATCGCGGTCGGGACCGTCGGCGGGTTCGGTGCCGAGCAGCAGCCGTTCCACCACGCAGCCGCCCTCGAAGAAGGCGGGACCGATGCTGTGATCGCCGGGCACGATCGCGCCGTTCAGGTCGCGGCCGGTCACGACGGTGTACATCGAGGTCGGCTTCCCCGCGGCGAGCAGGGCCGCGCGCATCTCGACACTGGTCACGTAGGGGACCACCGTGTCCGCGATGCCGTGCACGAGGAACGCGCGCCGCATATCCATCCGCCCCGCGAGCAGCGCGGGCGACCGTTCGACGTAGGCCTGCGGGCAGACGATCGGCGTGCACCCTCCGGCGTCGCGCTCGATCTGGCCGGGCAGGTCGGGATCGACGAGCCCGCCCGCGGCCCACATCGTGAAATCGTCGCCGGGGCCGTAATTGTCGACCCAGTAGTCGAACAGCCCGCGCGGTGCGTGCGCGACGGCCAGCCCGCTCATGATTCCGCCCTGGCTCCAGCCCCACAGCACCGTCCGCGTGATCCCCGGATGCTCGGCCCGATACCACAGGGTCGAGGCGACGATATCGCGCCATCCCGCCCACAGGTTCCAGTCGCCGGTCCGCCAGACACCGGTGTCGTTGCGCAGATCCATGGCCAGGAACGGGGTTTCGGTGCGGTGCGCGATCGAGGTGACATACGCGGAATAGTCGGCCGAGGTGCCGGTGTGCCCGTGTACCGCGATCGCCAGCTGCTCCGGCGGCAGATCGCCGGGAACGCACCGGTAGGGCTCGTACACCCGGCCGGTCGCCTCCTCGCCGTCCACGGTGACCGTCACGGGGCGTACGTCCACCCCGGCCTCGCAGACGGGTTCGGCCGCAGCAGGTGACGCGGTGAGGCCGCTCGCCGTGAAAGCCCCCCACAGTACACAGCACACGACCAGCAATCCGCGTCCACGCCTCATCACCGAATGATCCCACGGTGGCACGGTGATCCGGTCCGGCTCGAAGCATTAACACCGGTCGAATACGGGCCGATAATCGAAGCGCGCGGGCCGGATGTCCTTCTGCTAGCGTGCCGATGTCGATACGGAGTCCCGACCGCCGTTTGCGCCGGTCCCGACCCACTTTCCGGGGAGCAGAGCACATGGCCTTCTTGAACAAAATCGTGTCCAACGCGCACACCTTCGGCCGGTTGATGGACGTGGTCGACAAGGCCCCGCAGTGGCGCAAGCAGTTGCTGTCCAAGAAGAACGAATTGCGCGGCGGCGCCTTCCGTGACGCGGCGATGGGGATGTGTGCCCTGGTCGCCGCCGCCGACGGTTCGATCGAATCGAACGAGCGGATGCGGGTGGCCGGACTGATCGGCACCGAACCCGCGCTGTCGAATTTCTCCGCCGACGAATTGCGGCAACTGTTCGAGGACAACTGCAATCGCCTCGTCGCCGACGCCGCCTTCGGACGCGCCCACGTCCTGCAACAGATCGCCAAGGTCGCCGGGAAGTCGACCGAGGCGGAGGCGGTGGTACAGATCGGCATCCTGATCGGCAACGCCGACGGCGATTTCGACCAGGCCGAGGTCGCCGCCGTCCGTGAGGCGTGCCAGGCATTGCGGGTCGACCGGCGCCAGTTCGGGCTCTGACCGGCGCCGACCGGTAGTCACGCGTACCTGTCGGACCACACGGCTATCATGCCGCCCATGCGTTCGATCGACGCCGCCGAACGGCGGGCAAGACTGGCCGTGCGGCACCGGCTCGCGAACGATTCGCGCACCGACGACGTCGCGGACGTCGTCCGGTCACTGGTGGTGTTGCACGCGACCGATCCCGCGACCGTGTACCTCTCGGTCGGTGCGCGCTCGCACGCCGCCACCCCCGCGCATCTCGAGAAGGCGCTCTACGACGACCGCGCGCTGGTCCGGATGCTGGCCATGCGGCGCACCATGTTCGTCGCGCCCGTCGAGCTGGTCCCCGCGTTGCAGGCGTCCTGCGCGAACGCGCTCGCGCACAAGCAACGTCGCACCTACGGCCGCTATATCGAACAGGCGGGCGTGATCGACGGCGATGTGTCGACGTGGCTGGCCGAGGTGGAGGCCGAGACGCACGCGGCACTGCTCGCGCGGGGGCTCGCGACGGGTGCCCAGTTGTCCAAGGACGTCCCCAGGTTGCGCACCCAGGTGAACGCGGCCCCGGACAAGGCCTATTCGCGGCCGACCAATATCACCACGTGGGTGCTGGTGACACTCGGGTGCGAAGGCCGCATCGTGCGCGGGCGGCCGAACGGAAGCTGGACGAGCAGCCAGTACAGCTGGGCTCCCGTCGAATCCTGGCTCCCCGACGGGGTGGCGGCGCTGTCGGTCGAGCAGGCGCGCGCCGAGTTGGTGCGGAAATGGTTGTACGCCTTCGGACCCGCACCGGTCTCCGACATCAAATGGTGGACCGGGTGGACTCTCGGCGAAGTCCGGGCAACCCTGGCCGAACTCGATCTCGTCGAGGTCGACCTCGACGGCACCGTCGGCGTCCTGCTCGCCGAGGACATCGATCCCGTGGCCACACCGGAACAACCCTGGGCGGCACTGCTGCCCGCACTCGACCCGACCCCCATGGGCTGGCAGGCGCGCGGCTGGTACCTGGGCCCGCACGCGCCCGCACTCTTCGACCGCAACGGCAATATCGGTCCGAGCATCTGGTGCGACGGCCGGATCGTCGGCGGGTGGGCGCAGCGCAAGGACGGCGAGATCGTCCACCGTCTGCTCGAGGATGTCGGGTCCGAGCACGTGGCGCTGATCGAGCGGGAGGTCGCGAAGACGGCGGCCTGGTACGGCGATATCCGTGCGATTCCGCGCTTCCGGACTCCGCTGGAACGTGAGCTGACCGCCTGACGGTGGGACCGGCGCGCGCGAATCTCGGCTCCGTGGGTCGAACCTGGGCGATCGTGATGTCGGCGTATCCGGATGTCGCCAACGCCTCGAATACCCGCGCTCCATCTCGCGACAGGGATGAACAGCAGCACCCGGTGGTCGGTGGGACACAGCGGGCGATATCACCGATCTGCTGTTGCTGATCACCGGCCCCACCGTGGGGCAGGCGGCCCCGGCCCGTGAGAACTCGCGGCGCGCTGATCGGCGACCTACATGTCCAATCCGAGGTCGAGTACCCGCACCGAATGGGTGAGCGCGCCGACGGCGAGGTAGTCGACGCCGGTGCGCGCGTAGTCGGCGGCGACCTCGATGCTCAGCCCTCCCGAGGATTCGAGCTTGGTGTCCGGCGCGACGGCATTGCGGCGCTGGACGGCGGCCTGGGTCTGCCAGAGCGGGAAATTGTCCAGCAGAACCAGTTCTACGTTCTCGGCGAGTACGGCGTCGAGCTGTTCCAGGCTGTCGACCTCCACTTCGCACGCGATATCGGGGGCCAGTTCGCGCACCGCCCGCAGCGCGTCGACCACCGAACCCGCGGCGAACACGTGGTTGTCCTTGATCAGCGCGGCGTCGCCGAGTCCCATCCGGTGATTGACACCGCCGCCGACCCGGACCGCGTATTTCTGGAGGGCGCGCAGGCCGGGCAGTGTCTTGCGGCTGTCGCGGATGCGGCAGTGGGTGCCTTCGACCTCTTCGACCCAGGCGGCGGTCGCGGTGGCGATCCCGGACAGGTGACAGACCAGATTGAGCATGGTGCGCTCGGCGGTGAGCAACGCCCGCGTCGGCGCGACGAGGCCGAGTACCGCACCGCCTGCCCCCACCCGGGTGCCATCGGCGACCCGATCGGTGATCTCGTAGTTGCCCACGCCGATCACCTCGTCCAGCACGAGCAACCCGACGTCGAGTCCCGCGACGATCCCCGGCTGCCGCGACACCATCGACGCCTTGACCACCGCGTCGGCGGGCACCGTCGCCACGGTGGTGATATCGGGTCCGTAGCGCAGATCCTCATCGAGCGCGGTGCGGATCAGCGCGACCACTTCGTCCTGGTTCAACGCGGTATCGAGCGTCATGGGTGCACTCCTAACGTGTTCTCGCCGAAGCGAATCTGCGGTGGGGACGGCTCGGCGCGGCACGCCCGAGCGTCGGTCGTCCGATGGTCCGAAACCCGTCGATCCAGCCGGAAGCGCTGTCCGATCGCCGTGCTCACGGCACCGCGATCGACAGTTCCGGCGCGTCCGGATCGGCGGCGAGCCGGGTCGCCAGCAGCGGACCCTCGGGAGCGCCCGCCATCGGACGCACGTCGGGATGTCCGTCGCTGTCCAGGCGGATCGGAATACTGTGCCGCAGTGCCGGATCCGACGCGGGATGGTCGGAGCGGGTGTGGCAGCCCCTACTCTCGGTGCGGGCCGCCGCGGCGAGCAGCAGGACGCGCGCCGTCAGGGTGAGCGCCCCGTCTTCGATATCGGCGATGCGCTGGGCGGCCAACGCCTCCGGTGACACCGCGGCGGAATCGCCCGTCGCGTTGCGTATCGACTGGGTGAAACGTGTCGACATACTGCGCAGGACAGCGCGTTCCAGGCGCGCGTTCGCCTCGTCGAGACCGTCGCGGTCCCTGACCACCGACGCGTGGGCCGTCATCACCTGTTGCAGGGCCGCGCGCGCCACCCTCGGCATGGTCCGGGTTCTGATCTCGGTCACCTCGGCGGGCATATCCCTGCGCTCGGCGACCGCCGCACCGACCCGCTCACCGACGACGAGACCTTCGAGCAGACTGTTGGAGGCCAACCGGTTCGCGCCGTGCAGTCCGGTCCGCGCCACTTCGCCCGCCGCGTACAGGCCGGGAACCCCGGTGCGGCCGTGCGGATCGGTGACCACGCCGCCGCACTGATAGTGCGCGGCGGGGGCGACCGGGATGAGATCGACGCGCGGATCCAGCCCCGCGGCGCGACAGCTGGCGGTGATGGTCGGGAAGCGTTCGACGAATCCGTCGATCGCGCGGCCGTCGAGATAGACGTGATCGGTGCCGAGTTCGCGCATGCGCGCGGCGATGGCCCGAGAGACCACATCGCGCGGGGCGAGATCGCCCCGTGGATGCACGCCCGCGGTGACCGAATCCCCCGCGGAGTCGACCAGTATCGCGCCTTCGCCGCGCACCGCCTCGCTGATCAGCGGACGCCGTCCGGTGCCGCCGGGGGTGTAGAGCACGGTGGGATGGAACTGCACGAATTCCAGGTCCGCGACCGCGGCCCCGGCCCACAGCGCGAGCGCGATCCCGTCCGCCGTCGCGCCGGAGGGGTTGGTGCTCAGCGCGTACAGCTGACCGAGACCGCCGGTCGCGAGCAGTACCGCCGGGGTGTGCACGACACCGAAACCCCGCTCCGACACCGCGATCACCCCGCGCACCCCGGTCGGCCCGGTCACCACCTCGCAGGCGGCCGCGCCGAACAGCACGGGCAGTCCGGCCGCGTTGAGCGCGCGCTGCACCTCCGCGCCGGTGGCGTCACCACCGGCGTGGATGATCCTGCGGGTGCTGTGCCCGCCCTCGCGGGTACGCGAGATCTGGCCGTCGCGGCCGAGATCGAAGACCGCGCCGAGATCGGTCAGCGCGGCGACCGCGTCCTGACCGCCGGAGACGATGGAGCGCACCGCCTCCACTTCGCACAGGCCCGCGCCCGCCTCGACGGTGTCGAGGACGTGGGATTCGATCGAATCCTCTTGCGGCGCCACCACGGCGATACCGCCCTGGGCGTACTGGGTCGACGTATCGGTGGGTCCGCCCTTGCTGAGCACCAGCACCCGCGCCCCGTGCAGTGACGCCGTGCGCGCCGCTGTCAGACCGGCGACACCGCCGCCGATCACCACGAGATCGGCGGCGGCTTCCCACTCGATCGATACCGGAGCCGTCATCTCTCCACGCCTCTCGCTCCGGGCCCACCCGGCCCGGCGGCCGCCCAGCGGCGGCCTCCATAGATCACGCGCGCGCCGACCCTCGGGTCCGCGCGCGCCCTGCGCCCGGAAGGGCCGTCACTCGCCCCCGCCGGGATTGCCGATCTCGATCATCCGTTGCACCGAGCTACGGCCGCGAGCGGCGGTTTCCAGGTCGACGTGCACTTCGTCGGCGCCCTCGACCAGGCAGCGCAGCAGCGCGGCCGGGGTGATCATCTTCATGTACTTGCAGGAGGCGCGATCGTTGACGGCCTTGAAGTCGATCCCGGGCGCGGCCTTGCGCAACTGGTGCAGCATGCCGACCTCGGTGGCGACGAGCACCTGGCTCGACTTGGCCGCCTTGGCCGCGTCGATCATGCCGCCGGTCGAGAGGATGTGCACCCGGTCGGCCGGGAAGGAACCCTCGCCCGCCAGGTACAGCGCCGACGTCGCGCAACCGCATTCGGGGTGCACGAACAGTTCGGCGTCGGGGTGCGCGCGCGCCTGCTCGGTGAGCTCGTCGCCGTTGATGCCCGCGTGGACGTGGCATTCGCCCGCCCAGATGTGTATGTTCTCGCGCCCGGTGACGCGTTTGACGTGCGCGCCGAGGAACTGGTCCGGTAGGAACAGCACCTCGCGATCGGGGTCGATGGAGGCGACGACGTCGACCGCGTTCGACGATGTGCAGCAGATGTCGGTGAGCGCCTTCACCTCGGCCGTGGTGTTCACGTACGACACGACCATGGCGTTCGGGAATTCGGCTTTCCACGCGCGCAGTTCGTCGGCGGTGATCGAATCCGCCAGTGAGCAGCCCGCCCGCTGATCCGGGATGAGGACGGTTTTCTCCGGGCTGAGGATCTTCGCCGTCTCGGCCATGAAGTGCACGCCGCAGAACACGATGGTGTCCTCGGCGGCCTCGGCCGCGATCCGGGACAGCGCCAGCGAGTCGCCGACGTGATCGGCCACGTCCTGGATCTCGGGCAGCTGGTAGTTGTGCGCGAGGATCGTCGCGTTGCGCGCACGCGCAAGCCGCTTGACCTCTTCCGCCCACTGCGGTGTCGCGTCGACACCGGTGAATCCCGATGGTCCGTCGACCACCTGTTCCATCAGCGCAGGCGCGAGCTGTGCACCCATTGTCGCCATGATGGCTCCCTTCCTCGTGCGGCTGGCCTCTTCGCCGTAATTCGCACCAAACCAGGTTTTCGACTTACAATCGAAAACGTGGCCCATAGTAGCACCATCCATGAAACGCTCACCGCGGTGTTCCAGGTTCGTCGATTCTCGAAGGACATCACCGCAGGTAGCGGCGTTGTCGAGGCCGTCGAGATAATGGAGGCCGCGTTCGCCCCGTGCGGACCCGATCAGCGAACAGAATTGGCCGTGCTGCTGTGGGAGCGCGCCCTCGACCCGCAGAAGGACACCTGGTCGCTACCCGGCGGCAGACTCCGCGACGACGAGGAACTCGACATCTCTGCCCGGCGTCAACTCGCCGAGAAGGTCGACGTGCGCGAACTGGCCCACCTCGAACAACTCGCGGTGTTCAGCGCCCCCGACCGGGTCCCCGCGCCGCGCCGCATCGCCTCGGCCTACCTCGGGCTCGTTCCCCTCACCATCGACCCCGAGCTCCCCGCCGACACCACCTGGCATCCGGTCTCGGCCCTGCCGACCATGTCCTTCGACCACGGCACCGTCGTGGAACACGCCAGAACCCGGCTCGCCGCCAAACTCTCCTACACCAATATCGCCTTCGCCCTTGCCCCGTCGACGTTCACGATGTCGACACTGCGCGCGATCTATTGCGCCGCACTGGGTTACGACGTCGACACCACCAACCTCCAGCGGGTCCTGACCCGGCGCAAGGTCATCACGCCCACCGGAGCCACCGCCGCCCCCGGGCGCGCGGGGGGACGTCCCGCCGCCCTCTACCGTTTCAGTGACTCGGGAATCCGCGTCACCGACGAGTTCGCCGCACTGCGTCCACCGACCTGAATCACCGTGTGAGACCGGCCGATTCGAGATGCCTCCCGGCGATCTCGCGACCGTTCGGACACCGTGGGCTGCGTGACCGTTTCGTCAGGAATCCATCGACCGTTTGCGATGTTTGGCGCCGCGCCGATACTTCCGCTCGTTGCGGACCGGCTGCGCGGCACTGCTCTGCCGCAGCGCGTGACGCCGACGCCACGCGGCCAGATCCGGTCGCTCGTCGCGCTGGGCGGCACCCGGTTCGGGCACGGCACGCGTCTCGGCTTTCATCGACGACACCCCCTCTCCACGATCGATGCTCCCCCGACCGTGTCTTCACGGAACACGCCACGGCGACTACACATTCCCGCGAAAGGTCGCCCGGGGCGGACATCCACCGTAACCGCACCGCTCCCCCGCTTCCACCGATTATTCGCCGTCGATCACCGGACGCCCCACGACATGCCTGGGCGTCGGCGGCTCGATGGGCGACCGGTCCGCAGCGTTGCCGATCCGCGACTCCCGACGGGGTCGAGTCGCAGTCGGACCGCCCGGAGCCGGGCGCATTCCCGTGTCAGCGAGCCGGGCGACTCTCCCGCACCGCGACCGTGCCCGCGGCGGGGTCATACCCGCCGTGACCACCGTTCGGGCCGTACGGCGTGTACGAAGCCCCGGGATCGAGATCAGGGACGAAGCGTTGCACCGGTCGCGTCGCACCGAAGGGACCGCCGAATCCGGTGCCGAGATCCTCGGACGGGCTAAGAGCGGCCAGGAACATCAGCACCAGCGACGCCAGCAGCGGCTGGACGATCATCGCGAGCGCGCTCCCCAGTTCGGGGGCGATATCGATGATCTGGCCCACCGGCGGATCGTCGGGGCGGGCGTGATGCCATTCGGCCACCGCCTCGCCGATGGTCCGCATGGCGAAGGCACCGAGCAACGATCCGGCCAGCAGTCCGAGCTGGAGGACGGGTCCGCGCACCGAGCGCAGCCGCCACGCCCCCGCGGCCGACAGCACACCGACCACCGCCCCGACGCAGACGAATATCGCGAGAGCGTCGAACTGGTGGACGCTCTCCCCCGTGAGCACGACCCCGCGCCCGGCTTCGGTGACCAGCAATTGTTCGACGGGCGCGAGATACCCCCAGATCGCGCCGCCGACCGCACTCGCCAGCACGACACCGGCGACGGTCAGCAGTCCAGCGACCACTTCGCGTCGCAGGCCGCCGGATCTCACCGCCGCCACTACCGGTATTCCAGACGCGCCGAATCGATGACGCCGTGGCGCGAGCATTTCGCCCACCAGCCGTCGGGGCTCACCTGCACGATCATGCGCCTGCCGCACTGTTCACAGAAGCGCGGCGGCTCCAGGCCCATCGCCGCGGACGCGGGAACCACGTCGTCGACCCCGGGCACTATCCGTTTGCCGGTGAACGGGTTGTAGCGCTCGTCCATGTCCATGACATTACTCATGGTCGCGGCTCACAGCGTTTCGTTGAGCGCCTTGATCGGCATCTTCAGCTCACCGAGCAGATCCAGGTCGGCTTCGGCGGGACGCCCGAGCGTGGTCAGGTAGTTACCGACGATGACGGCGTTGATGCCGCCGAGGATGCCCTGTTTCGCGCCGAGGTCGCCGAGGGTGATCTCGCGTCCGCCCGCGAAGCGCAGCATGGTGCGCGGCAGCGCCAGGCGGAAGGCGGCGACGGCGCGCAGCGCGTCGGACGCGGGCAGCACATCGAGGTCGCCGAAGGGGGTGCCCGGACGCGGGTTGAGGAAGTTCAGCGGCACCTCGTCCGGTTCGAGCACCGCGAGGTTCGCCGCGAATTCCGCACGCTGCTCCAGCGTTTCGCCCATGCCGAGGATGCCGCCGCAGCAGACTTCCATCCCGGCCTCGCGCACCATGCGCAGGGTGTCCCAGCGCTCCTCCCAGGTGTGGGTGGTGACCACGTTCGGGAAGTACGACTTCGAGGTCTCGAGATTGTGGTTGTAGCGGTGCACGCCCATCGCGGCCAGCTGATCGACTTGTTCCTGGGTGAGCATGCCCAGCGAACACGCGACCTGGATGTCGACTTCGTTGCGGATCGCCTCGACACCCGCGGCGACCTGGGCCATCAGACGTTCGTCGGGCCCGCGGACGGCCGCGACGATGCAGAACTCGGTGGCGCCGGATTTGGCGGTCTGTTTGGCGGCCTCGACCAGGCTCGGGATATCGAGCCACGCGGCGCGGACCGGGGACTGGAACAGGCCCGACTGCGAACAGAAGTGGCAGTCCTCGGGGCAGCCGCCGGTCTTGAGCGAGATGATGCCCTCGACCTCGACCTCGGGGCCACACCATCGCATGCGGACCTCGTGCGCGAGGGCGAGCAGATCCTCCAGCCTGTCGTCGCCCAGGCGCAGCACTTCCAGCGTCTGCTCCTGACTCAACCCCTCGCCGCGCACGAGCACCTGCTCGCGGGCGACAGCCAGAATATCGGTGGTCACTGGTGCCTGGGTCACTGCACGAATCCCTTCGTCCGGCCGAGGTGGCCGTGCAACTTGAACGGTGTTCAGGCTAGGGTAGCGGTAGACAGCGAGTCAAACATCCACACCGGGGAGGGCTTCGGGTGCAACTGCACAGAGCGGACGTGGTCGACGGCGCGATCGCCATCCTGGACCAGTACGGTCTCGGCGATCTGACGATGCGTCGGCTGGCGGGATCACTACAGGTCCAGCCCGGCGCGCTCTACTGGCATTTCCCGAACAAACAGGCGCTGCTCGGCGCGGTCGCCGACCGGATCCTCGCGCCGATGGACGAACCCGTCGCCGCCGAGGAGTGGTCGGCCCAGATCACCGAACTGGCCCACCGGCTGCGCGATTGCCTGCTCACCTACCGCGACGGCGCCGAACTGGTTTCGGCCACCTACGCGTCGAGGCTGACCACGAGCAAGGGTCGCGAGCGCATGGTCAGCGCCGTGATCCGCGCGGGAATGCCACGCCCGGAAGCCGAATCGGCCGCGTTCACGCTGCTGTACTACGTCCTCGGCCAGACCGTCGACGAGCAATCGCGCATGCAGATGGATTCGGTCGGCGCGCTCGCCGAGGACACCTCGCCGCTGGACGAAACCCCGGACGCCACCGCGACTTTCGATTTCGGTCTGCAATTGTTCGTCGGCGGTGTGCGCCACCTGCTCGGCACCCGGGTGCGCTGAGGCGGCTTCCGGTCAGGGTCGGGTGATGAAATCGAAAGTCGCCCTGATCTGTTCGGCGTTCGGCGTCGGCAGCGTCTCACGCCCGTGGACGAATCCGATTCCGATGAACGACAGGATTCCGGCCCGCATCCGCGCGTCGGCGGCGGCGAAACCGAGTTCGGTCAGGGTCTGTTCCAATACCGCGAAGATCCGCTGATCGAGGGATCGCACCGCGTCGAACACCTTGGGATTGGTGCGGGCCCAGTCGCGGACCGCGTACTCGACCTTCCACAACTCGTCACCGGCGAGCAGTTCACCCATGCGCTGGAGCCGCCGATCCGGTGACAGGGCCTCCAGCCCCTGCAAGCCGCGGACGCTGTCGTTCTGCGCGGCGCACCAGTGGTCGGCCGTCGCCTCGAGCAGATGCTCCAGATCGTCGAAATGCCAGTAGAAACTGCCCTTGGTGACGCCGAGGTGTTCACACAGCCGGGGAATCGAGATCGCGGCGACACCCTCGCTCAGCAGGACCGACATCGCCGCGTCGACCCAGTTCGAGACCGTGAGCTTGGGCGCGCGCCGTGTCCTTCGCGCGGCGGCAGCGGCTTTGCGTTTGGACACCTCGACAACGGGCGACGGGCGCTGTTCCGACGCTTCTGTCATCGCCGCCTTCTCGTTGTAGGGACGAGTCGATTCCGGCGCCGTCGCCCGCGTCCGGTTCCGCTCCACCGGCCCGGATACGGCCGTTCACGGGGCGCGGCGAGCGCGCGTCGACTCCGATGCGGTCCCAGATTAGCAGTGCCGCCCGCGCCCGAGACATGCCGACATACTTGAGGGTATGTTGTGACATACCTTAAGGTATGCGAGGCCGGGGTTCCGGTCGCCTCATCCAGCTCTGTCGAAAGCGCGGTTCAGCATGGAGATCTCGGTACCGGTCGGCGCGGAAACGCCGTGGACCGCCGCGGCACACCACCCGACCTCGTTCCGATACCGGGAACGCCGCGAGAGCCGCCATATCCGCCGGATCCGGGAAAGCTTCATGACGCTGTTCCGCACCGACCTCTTCCCGGCCGACGACATCGCCGAGGCGTTCCGCGCCGACCTCTACCGCGGTGATCCGACCGCCGAACGCTTCGTCGCCGAGGTGTTCGACGGCGAGACCGGCGCCAAACGCGGCCGCAAACAGCTGGAGACGGCATTGCGCGACGGCGTGGACGCGGTTCCCGACGCGCACGAGGCGATGCGCGAGTTGTTCCGGGAATTCGAGACGGTCCCCGACTGGGTCCGCCCCGAACTCGTGGAACAGGGCGCGGCGATCTGGCGGCGGTGGGGCACCATGCTCTTCGCGATGGCGGGCGCGGAAACACTCGAGATGTACACCGAGGCCGCCGTCGCCACCCCACTGTCGCTGGCAGGCGGCTACGCCGGAGACAACGCGCTCAGGAGATTCCTCGAAACGACCCGATTCTGGATCGACGTCTCCGAGCCCGGCGCGATCCTGACACCGGGATCGGCGGGCCGGGCCACCGCCCTCGAAGTCCGGATCATGCACGTCTCGGTGCGTAAACGCGTTGCCCGACACCGGGAATGGGACCCGCAGCGCTGGGGACTTCCCATCAGCCAGAGCTATATGCTGCTCACCCTGCTGGCGGGAAGCATCACACCCGCGCTGGGTTTGTGGCCGCTCGGTCATTTCACCAGCCCCGGCGAAATGCGCGCGCTGCTGCATTTCCAACGCTATATGGGACATCTGCTCGGCGTGCGCGTCGACTGGTATCCCGAGACCATCGGCGACGCCCTGCGCATTCTCGCGATGGTCATGATCTCGCGCGCCGACGACGCCGGTGAGCAGGGCCGCGAATTGATCGAATCCTATCCGGCCGCCTTCGCGCCGCGCCCCGACCAGCGCGGCCTGCGCCGACTGCGCCAGGCGTACAACTACCGGCTGCATTCGGCCTACACCGCGCTGTACATGTCGCCGATCACCCGCCGCCGATACGACCTGCCCAGCGCGTTCCCCTGGATTCTGTGGCCACTGGCCCGCACCCCGTTCGTCGCCGTCGCCGAGATCGCCCGTCGCACGGTGCCGGGTCTGGACCGCCTGCACGAACGCGTCACCCGGGCGCATCGCGAGAACTGGTACCGCTCGCAGATGCGCGGGCGCCGTGCGCAATTCGACGCGACCGGCGCGCTGCGCCGCTGAGTCTCCCGCGCCCGCTGTCGGGGGTCACCGATGAATTTCCGGTCCGGTACCGGTCCATACCCGCATGGGCACCGTACTGCCGTTTCGGAAGGATCCCCGGATGGTCGACACCGACGAGTCCGCCGCGCGCACCACGACTTACCGGCGGGAACCGCTCGCGTACTGCTCTCGCTTGCTCGGCTCGGTCGACGACGCCGAGGATCTCGTGTGGGAGACGCTGCCGCGGGCCCGGCCCGGCTACGACGATGTCGAGGGCCGCAGCTCGCCGCGCGACCTGTCCGAACGTTTCGACCTGCCGAAAACACGCCCGTGAGCGCCCTGCCGTTCGACGGTCCCACCACCGACGAAATCAGCGACCACCCTCCGCTGCCCCTGGCAGTCGAATTCCTTCGGGAGACACTGGAACACGTCGGGACCGACCTGTCGGTCCCGACCCCGTGTCACGGCTGGGATCTGCGCATGTTGCTCGCGCACCTGGACGAATCCATCGCGACCCTTCGGGAGGGCTTGACCACCGGCAGAATCGGCCCACCCCCGACTCGCCCCCGTCCGAATTGCGCGGGCACGGAACCGATCCGCCTGCGCGCCGAGGGACTCCTCGCCGACTGGACCCGCCTTCGCCCGCACCCGGTCACCATTGGCGACCTACCGATCCCCACGACCGTGCTCGGTGCGGCCGCCGCCCTCGAATTGACCGCCCACGCCTGGGATCTCGGTCAATCCACCGGCCAACCGACCCTCATCCCCGACGGCTTGGCCCACGAACTACTGCCCGTCGCACACCAATTGGTTCCGATCATCGGCCGATCCCCCCTGTTCGCTCCCCCGCTCCGATCCAGCGCGGCGACCGCAGGCGACCGACTCCTGTCCCACCTCGGCCGCACACCACGGCCCGACACGGCATGATCGAGCGTCGACTCGAGGTCACCGTGTCACGCGACCGGCCACCGCGCGGCCACGAGGATCCCGAACGCTATCCGGACAATCCGGTCGACCGGGCTGCCGGTTCTCCGTAGTACCGGCCCGGCGGGAATCCCCTCACCACGTCATCGCCGAAATCACACACCGCGCGGCGGACTATTTTCCGCCCGTGTGTATTTCGATCCCACTCTCGACGTCACGATCTCGCCGCCCGCCCCGCCGATCCTGGTCCATTCCCCGAGGACGGCACCCCCGGGAACCAGCGGTACATGGTCGCCGCACCCAGCACCGACGTCACCGCGAGCGCGACCGCCGATCCCGCGAGCACCGTGACCACGCTGATGGCCCCGACCGCGATCGGGCCGACGAAGGCCCCCGCGTCATGGGTGAGCCGCCACGCCCCGAGGAATTCCGCACGCCTGGCCTCCGGGGCCACATCCGCGCCCACGGTCATGATCAGCCCGTTGCTCAGACCGTTGGCGGCACCCAGGATGAACGCCGACACTCCGATCGTGACAGCCGACGAGGTCAGCGGTAGGCAGGCGTAGCCGAGCGCGAACAGCGCCATGGCGGGGACGCCGGTCGCGCGTCGTCCGTAGCGATCCAGCCAGATTCCCGCCGGATACGACATCAGGACATCGACAGCCCCGGCGACGCCGAAGATCAGACTGATGGTCGCCGCGTTCACTCCGATATGTGCCGCCCACAGCGGCAGCAGCGCGAGTCTGGCCGCGCGTGCCGCGCCGACGAGCAACGCCGAGGAACCCAAGGTGGCGAGGACGCGACGGTTCTCGACGATCACCGCGCGCAACGGCTGGGCGGTGCCGTCGAAATGCTCGCCGTCCGCCGACGGGATCGCCACCATGGCGGCCGCCGAGATCGCGGTCGCGACGAGTTGCAGCCACAGGGCCCCGTTCGGCCCGAAGAAATGCACCGGAACCGTGCCGAGGAACGGTCCGCAGAACAACCCGAACCGCGAGGAAGCCGCCAGCAGCGACATCGCCCTGCCGCGATCGGCCGGCGCGACGACGGTCACCAGATACGACTGGCGCGCCAGCCCCCACACCGCACCGGACGCTCCGACGAGCAGCATACCCACCGCGAGTACCCCGACATTCGGCGCGCACAGCGCCGCGGCCACCCCGACCATGCCGACACCCGACCCGACCGCGATGGCGCCGCGCTCACCGATCCGCGCCACGATCCCGCCCGCGGGCAGATCGGCGAGCACCATGCCGAGCCCGGTGAGCGCGACGATCACACCGGCCTGGCCCGCCGAGGCGCCGAGATCGACGGCACGCAGCACATACATCGGTCCCGCCGCGCCGTAGCCGACGCTGTAGATCGCCATCGGCACGAACATCGTCCACGCCAGCCGACGCAGCGCGACCGAGGTGTCGGCGGATATAGATCCGCCGGTCACCGGCCCGCCGTCGCGACGTCGAGCCGGTCCGACCGCACCGGGTGTCCGGCGCCGGTACAGCAGCTCGCGGCGCTCACCCGGCCAGTGCCGGGCGGCGCGCGTAGCGGCTCTCGGGCCTGGTCAGCCCGAAATGATCGCGCAGCGTGGTGCCGGTGTACTCGGTCCGGAAGATGCCGCGTTCCTGCAGAATCGGCACGACGGTCCGCGCGAACACCTCGAGACCTCCCGGGTAGTACGGCGGCATCACGTTGAAACCGTCGGCCGCGCCGTTGCGGAACCATTCCTCGATGGTATCGGCCACCTGCTCGGGCGTCCCGGCGAAGACGCGGTGCCCGCGTGCACCGGCGAGGCGGTGCAGCAGCCCGCGAACCGTCGGCCGTTCCCGCTCCACGATGCCCGCGACGACCTGCAAACGGCTGCGACTGTTATCGGTGACATCCCCCGCGTCGCTGAACAATTCGAGGGGAACCGGCCCGTCCAGCGGCAGATGGCGCAGACTCGTGCCCGCGATGGACTCCAACTGCTTGAGGCCGTAGTCGGGAACGGTGAGTTCGTTGAACTCGCGCTCCAGTTTCTTGGCCTCGGCCTCGGTGTCGGCGATGAACGGGCTGATGCCCGGCAGGATCTTGATCTGGTCGGGATCGCGGCCGAACGCCCGGGCCTGGGCCTTGATATCGGAGTAGAAGGCCTGTGCGTCCACGAGCCGCTGGTGGGCGGTGAAGATGGCCTCGGCGTATTTGCCCGCGAAGGCGCGGCCGTCGTTGGACGCGCCCGCCTGCACGAGCACCGGATGCCCCTGCGGGGTGCGGGGAGCGTTGAAAGGCCCACGCACCTTGAGGTGTTCGCCGACGAAGTCGATCTGATGGATCTTGTCCGGATCGGCGTAGATACCCGCTTCCTTGTCGAGCAGGATCGCGTCGTCTTCCCAGCTGTCCCACAGCGAGACCACCGCGTCGACGAATTCCCTTGCCCGCGCGTAACGTTCGGCATGATCGGGATGCGCTTCCAGCCCGAAATTGGCCGCGGCGAGATCGGTGCCGGTGGTGACGATATTCCAGCCCGCGCGACCACCGGAGATATGATCGAGGGTGGAGAACAGGCGAGCCAGGTTGTAGGGCTCGTAGTAGGTGGTCGACGCCGTCGCGATCAGACCCAGATGCGTGGTGGCCGTGGCGATCGCGGTGAGCAGCGTGATGGGCTCCAGTCCGGAAACCGCGTTGTGCTTCACATCGGCGCGCAACGCCGGGCCGTCGGCGAAGAAGACAGCGTCCAGCTTGGCCGCTTCGGCGGTCCGGCCGATCTCCTGGTAATAACTGACGTCGTAGATCCGCTCCGGCCTGCTCTGCGGATGCCGCCACGCGGCTTCGTGATGTCCGGACGGGTAGATGAAGGCGTTGAGGCTGAGCTGACGTGGCTCGGTCATGAAGGCTGTTTCGCTTCCTCGCGAGTATTCGACGGGATCCCTTCGGCACCGACACCGAGGCCGGCGAGCAGGATCTCGCGCAAACGAACGAATTCCGGATCACCGTGGCGGCGTGGACGCCCCAACTCGATGCGCTGATCGAGCACGATCTGCCCCTCGTCGAGGACCAACACCCGATCGGCGAGCAGCACCGCCTCGTCCACATCGTGGGTGACCAGCAGGACCGCGGGCTTGTGCTTGGCGCACAACTCCTGCAGCAGTACATGCATCTTGATCCGGGTGAGCGCGTCGAGCGCGCCGAAAGGCTCGTCGGCCAGCAGCAATTCCGGTTCCCTGACCAGGGAACGGGCCAGCGCCACGCGCTGCTGCTCACCACCGGACAGTTCCTTGGGCCAGGCCCGTTCGCGCCCGGCCAGACCCACTTCGGCCAGCGCCGTGCGCCCGCGTCCCGCGGCGTCGGATCCGCCGAGACCGAGTGTCACGTTGTCCAGCACCCGCAACCACGGCAGCAGTCGCGAATCCTGGAACACCACGGCGCGTTCGGACGGCACGGTCAGGTCGCCCGAACCCGGTACGTCGTAGTCGAGTTCGGCCAGCGCGCGCAACAGCGTGCTCTTGCCCGAACCGCTGCGCCCTAGCAGCGCGACGAATTCACCGCGCGCGATATCGATATCGATCCCGCGCAACACCACGCGCTCACCGAAACCACGACTGAGGTTGCGCAACCGGACGATGGCGGATTTGTTCAGTCTCCCAAGGTCTGTCGCCATGACAGCGCCCTCCTCTCGGTCGCGCGCACGGCGATATCACCGAGCAGGCCGAGCAGGCCGTAGATCACCAGGCCGACGACGATGACGTCGATCTGGCCGTAGGTGCGGGCCTGCGTCATCAGGTAGCCGATACCGCTGGTGGCGTTGACCTGTTCCACCACGACCAGCGCCAGCCACGCGATGGTGACGGCGAGGCGAAGTCCGGTGAAGAATCCCGGCAGTGAGCCGGGCAGCGCTACCTTGCGGATGAAACCCCAGCGGGAAAGCCCCACGGTCTGAGCCAATTCCACGTAGCGGGCATCGACACTGCGCAGATGCGCGTGGGTGTTGATGTAGATCGGAATCGCCACGCTGGTGGTGATGACGATGAGCTTCATCTCCTCGCCGATGCCGAACCACACGATGAACAATGGAATCAGCGCCAACGTCGGAATCGACCGCTTGATCTGGATCGGGCCGTCCACCACCGCCTCACCGACTCGGCTCAGACCCGCGACGAGCGCGAGCACCAGTCCGACCAGCACACCGATGCCGAGACCCCAGCCCGCCCGCTGCACCGAGGTGAGCAGATTCGATTGCAGCCTGCCGTCCGCGATCAGGTCGCCCGCGGTCTGGGCCACCGTCCACGGCGCGGGCAAGGTCTCCGGATCCAATGATCCGGTCGCCGAGCCGATCACCCAGGCCGCGATCAGCAGCACCGGGCCGATCGCGATTCCCCCGGGGATCGCCCGCCCCGGGCCCAGCCTCGGACGCGCGGGCCTGCGCTGGGCGAGCACCTTCGTCGACGCGGCCCTGTCCGCGCGTTGCAGCCTCCCGAATACGCCTGCGTCGGCCGTCCTGATAGCCATATCAGTTCTTCTCTCGCACGAATGTGGCTCCCGCCGCGGGCACGGTCTCGGAGATGACCGCTTCGAAGCGAAGATCGAAGCCGTTGGACGCCTTCACCTTCCTCGGCGACTGACCCGCCGCGTCGATCACATCGATGGTCGACTGCTGCTGGTCGACCAGCGCCTGGTCCAGATGCGGGAACGTGTAGGTGCCCAGCGAATCGATGATCCGCTTCGCGTCCTCGGGACCGACCTTCTGGTTGTCCACGTAGTACTTCTGCGCCCACTCCTCCGGATGGGTGTTCACCCACTGATAGGCCCGCACATAGGCGCCGACGAGCGCGCGCGTCGCGGCCGCCTCGGCCGGATCCTGCACCACCGCACGCCGGGCGTACAGGTAGGCCAGACCGCTGTAGATACCGGTCGTCTCCGAATCCGGAATCAAGGACGCGCCCTGGGTACGAAGGAACCGGGTCACGTTCGGCTCGATGAGCGGCGCGACGTCGACCTGTCCGGTCCGGACCGCGTCGGGGAATTCGGCCAACTGCAATCGGACGAGCTGCACGTCATCGGGTTTCAGATTCGCCTTGTTCAACGCGCGCAATACCGCCGCCTGCTGAGCGGTGCCCTCGGCGTAGGCGATCTTCTTCCCCTTCAGATCCACCAGGCGGGTGATCGAACGCCCCGGCGCCACCGCGAGTTTCATCGCGCTCGGCGCGGTCTGGTACGCCGCGATGATCGGCACGTCCTGACCGGCGATCAACGCGTGGATCGGGGGAACGTCACCGACCGGCGCCACATCCGCCGCCTCGGCACGGAACGCCTCGAGGATCGCGGGCCCGCCGACGAAATTGGCGAACTGCACCTTGAACGGCAGCTTGTCCAACTCGCCCGAAATTCGCAGCGCACTCTGCAAGCGCTCGGACTGATCAGCAATGGTCAGGGTGGTACCGGCGGGGATCTCGGTGGGCAGCGGAGCATCAGCATTGGTGGTACCGACCGGTTCGTCATTACTCGCGCACCCGGTCAGACCAAGGCTCGCAACAGTAGCCACGGCGAGCAACGCGGCGATCGTGCGGCCACGAAGGCCGGGGAACATCGTACTTGGTCGATACATGCCGGTGATTCAAACAAGTTGCCACGCCCCTGCATACGGTTTGGTTTGCCCTGATTCGAACTCCGAACCCGGCGGTTCGACCTCCCTCGTTACTCCGTCGCCCGTCACTCGACGTCGACGAACCGCAGCGCACCGATTTCGGCATCCCCCGGATTCCCGGCGGTACTCGCCACCTTGCAACTCGGCCTGGTGCTCGCCCAGCACTCGGCGCTCAGTCTCGCCACTCCAGTTCGATCGGCGCTCACCGCTCGATGCTCCAGGAGGCGGTCGTGACCTGGGCTGAGCCGCGAACCTTCGCGTACAGCGGATCACCGACGAACGTGCCCGGCTCGTTGGTCCCGCACGCGACCACGACGGCGACATCGGCGCAGCCGGGATCGGCCCGCGCCTGCGCCGACCAGAACACGGGCAGAGTCGCGGTGCTGGGCCCACGCGTCACGGTCGATCGGGAGGTCAGTGGCACCGGCAGCAGCAACGTTGGCGGTGGCGGTGGCGGTGGCGGGCTCGGGGCTCGGGGCTCGGGGCTCGGGGCTCGGGGCTCGGGGCTCGGGGCTCGGGGCTCGGGGCTCGGGGCTCGGGGCTCGGGGCTCGGGGCTCGGGGCTCGGGGCTCGGGAGGATGGTCTCAGCGCGGGGCGGCAGTGTTCTGGGTGGCCCTGGCTTGCGCTTGGTAGCGCTGGACGAATGGCAGCACCTGGTCGGTGATCACCCGGTTGTACTCGCTGGGCCGCTGTCGGGGGTTGGCGTGGCCCGTATTGCGTGGGAATGCGACGAGCAGGGTTCCGTCTACGCCACCGACCTGCTCGACCAGGACCCGGTGCGAATATTCGACGTCGACCACGCCGTCCGCGGCGGGATCGCGCGGACGCAGGAAAACGATGGCGGGGGGCGGTTTTCCATCGACAGGCTCGGACAGCGCACGCAGATCGTTCACCGCGCCGCCCGCCACGATCGCCAGGAATTGCGCTTCGATCAGACCGTTACTCGCCGCGTCGGCCGAGTAGATCTTCTCGCGCAACACCTCGTCGAGGACCGAACGCAATTCGTCGAACCGTATGCCGGGCAGTCCGTAGCCGGTCTCGTCGACGAATTGCTCTCGACGCGCATAGGTTTCGACAAGCAGTCGCAACCCGCGGCTCTCTCTCGCGCCCGGCAGCCACCCCATCCAGCGCACCATATCCTCACCGCGGCCCCGACTTTCGGGACGCACGGCGTTGAGATCCATCGGCGTGCAATCCAGCAGCACCGCCACCAGCCGCCGATCGCTGTCGGTGTGGATATGTTTGGCGACTTCGAGCGCGATCACCCCACCCATACTGTGCCCGACGAGGATCACGTTCTTCAGACCCGACATCTGCGCCGCGCGGGTGATCAGATCCGCGATGACCTTGGTATCGATACCGCGGTTGTCGTATTTGATCGCCCACACCACACCCATGCGACTCAGCGAGGGGAGCGCGGCGGCGGTATCACTGGCATTGAGCCCACCCAACCCGACCATGTCGACGACGACCGTATCCCAGTTCCGGCTGTCGGCGGGCGCGGCGATAGGCAGTACGGCCGGCTCGGTGCGTGCCAGACGCGCGCGTTCCGGGGCCACGTCGATCGCCCAGTACTGCGCGAACACGATGAGCCCCGCGACGAGCAGCGCGGCGACCCGTAGCAGCATCAGCCTGGTGCGGCGCAACGTCAGCCAGTCGTGTCCGAGGCGAGTCGCTCGGAATCGAGCCTTCCGTCGCGCATCGTCCCAGTCCGAAATGCTGGACGGATGCCGATCGTCCAACGGCGACATCACTCCACTGTGCCTCCATTCCGTCCCCGCCGCCTCTCGACCCGCGAGCGCCCCTCCCTCGTCGTGCACATCCCTCGGATCCACGCGGCCGCGCCGATCACAACATCGGCGGCGATACCCACCCCTGTTCGGCTCAATCAGTTCGGCACCCACGAACGAGGAGACACAGCGTGAAAAGCGACGGCTGATCAGGCAGTTCGATCTACGGCGCACCGTTCTGGAACCAAGCCGGGACGCCACAGCGTCACCCTCACCTGTCGACGGCCGTAGGGCCACGGCCATCAGGCGATCGGCGACGGTCACCCCACCCGCAGCGCGACAGCGCGACAGCGCCGAAATAACGCTTACGCGGCCTGTTGCCAGCCGCTTGTATGGCCGCCAAGGATCAGGGGGCCGACAACGATTCCGCCAGCTCCGCGAGTTTGCCGAGTGAGATCCGCCAGCCCAATTCGTTGTCGTCCGGCGCCACCCCCGGCGGGAGGCCGTCGTGTAGTGCCATCAGGTCGGTGCCGCCCTGCTCCGCGTCGGCCAGGCGGTAGGTGATGGTCATCTCGCCGCGGATATCCGGATCTTCGGTCTCGAATTCGACGACCTGTACGACCTGTTCATCGGGAACGAGGGTGACGAAGCGGCCGCCGAACGTGTCGGTGTGCGCGGTGGTCTTGCCGATAGCCGTCGGATCGTCGTAGGTCAGCGAAATACGGAAGGCCCCGCCCGGCTTCGGATCGAATTCGTGGACACGACTGGTCATTCCGGTGGGAACCATCCAGGTCCGCACCGCGTCCGCATCGATCAACACGCGATAGACCACCGACCGCGGTGCGCCGATATGTCTGCCGATTCTGGTGGTGGCCACGCGCTCCACCGTAGTCGGCGAGCACTCGGCCGCAAGGGCGCCGACGAGCGGTGAGAAGTCGTGGAACGCGGAAAGGCCCCCAACAGTGTTGGGGGCCTTTCGCAATGATGTTCCGGCGGTGTCCTACTCTCCCACACCCTGTCGAGTGCAGTACCATCGGCGCTGGCAGGCTTAGCTTCCGGGTTCGGAATGGGACCGGGCGTTTCCCTGCCGCTATGGCCGCCGTAACTCTATGAAACTATCCACACAACAGCGCCGACACCCCACCACACTCCGTGTGTGCACGAACCCGGGATCCACACTCCCTGCACCGTTTTCACGGTCGAGACAGTGTCTTCCGGGTTCGCATACACACCGAAAGTGTTTTCGGGTGTCTGCCGCAGTGTCTGTGTGTTGTTTCAGATACCGCACAGTGGACGCGTAGCTTCTTTGTTGGTAAGTCCTCGGCCTATTAGTACCAGTCACCTACACCCGTTACCGAGCTTCCAGTTCTGGCCTATCAACCCCATGGTCTGTAGGGGGCCTTAACCACTCGAAGGTGGTGAGAAACCTCATCTTGGAACAGGCTTCCCGCTTAGATGCTTTCAGCGGTTATCCCTTCCGAACGTAGCTAACCAGCAGTGCCCTTGGCAGGACAACTGGCACACCAGAGGTTCGTCCGTCCCGGTCCTCTCGTACTAGGGACAGCCTTCCTCAAGTTTCTGACGCGCGCGGCGGATAGAGACCGAACTGTCTCACGACGTTCTAAACCCAGCTCGCGTGCCGCTTTAATGGGCGAACAGCCCAACCCTTGGGACCTACTCCAGCCCCAGGATGCGACGAGCCGACATCGAGGTGCCAAACCATCCCGTCGATATGGACTCTTGGGGAAGATCAGCCTGTTATCCCCGGGGTACCTTTTATCCGTTGAGCGACACCGCTTCCACTTGCCGGTGCCGGATCACTAGTCCCGACTTTCGTCCCTGCTCGAGCTGTCGCTCTCACAGTCAAGCTCCCTTGTGCACTTGCACTCGACACCTGATTGCCAACCAGGCTGAGGGAACCTTTGGGCGCCTCCGTTACATTTTAGGAGGCAACCGCCCCAGTTAAACTACCCACCAGGCACTGTCCCTGAACCAGATCATGGTCCGAGGTTAGAAGTCCAATACGATCAGAGTGGTATTTCAACGATGACTCCACAAACACTGGCGTGCCCGCTTCACAGTCTCCCACCTATCCTACACAAACCGTACCGAACACCAATACCAAGCTATAGTGAAGGTCCCGGGGTCTTTTCGTCCTGCCGCGCGTAACGAGCATCTTTACTCGTAATGCAATTTCGCCGAGTCTGTGGTTGAGACAGCTGAGAAGTCGTTACGCCATTCGTGCAGGTCGGAACTTACCCGACAAGGAATTTCGCTACCTTAGGATGGTTATAGTTACCACCGCCGTTTACCGGGGCTTAAATTCTCAGCTTCGCCATTACTGGCTAACCGGTCCTCTTAACCTTCCGGCACCGGGCAGGCGTCAGTCCGTATACATCGTCTTACGACTTCGCACGGACCTGTGTTTTTAGTAAACAGTCGCTTCTCACTGGTCTCTGCGACCACCACCAGCTCAGGAAGCAAGTTCCGTCACCAGCGTTGGTCCCCCTTCTCCCGAAGTTACGGGGGCATTTTGCCGAGTTCCTTAACCACAGTTCTCTCGATCGCCTTAGTATTCTCTACCTGACCACCTGTGTCGGTTTGGGGTACGGGCCGTGTACCAACTCACTAGAGGCTTTTCTCGGCAGCATAGGATCACTGAATTCGCCTCAATCGGCTACGCATCACCTCTCAGGCACATGAGACACGGATTTGCCTATGTCTCGCCCTACAGGCTTACACCAGTACAACCACTGACTGGCCCAGCTACCTTCCTGCGTCACCCCATCGCTTGACTACTACAGCCAGGATCGTATGCAGCCACATCCGGCCTCCCGAAGGAGGTCCATCCGCTTTTGGATACTTAGCACAACTGATTCACCATTTGGCGCGGATACACGGGTACGGGAATATCAACCCGTTGTCCATCGACTACGCCTGTCGGCCTCGCCTTAGGTCCCGACTCACCCTGGGCGGATTAACCTGGCCCAGGAACCCTTGGTCATTCGGCGGACGAGTTTCTCACTCGTCTTTCGCTACTCATGCCTGCATTCTCACTCCTGTAGCCTCCACGGCTGGATCACTCCGCCGCTTCCATGGCCACAGGACGCTCCCCTACCCATCCACACCACTGCACAACCCCCCGCAAGGAGAAGTGAATGTATTGCGTGAATGCCGCGGCTTCGGCGGTGTACTTGAGCCCCGCTACATTGTCGGCGCAGGATCACTTGACCAGTGAGCTATTACGCACTCTTTCAAGGGTGGCTGCTTCTAAGCCAACCTCCTGGTTGTCTTCGCGACCCCACATCCTTTTCCACTTAGTACACGCTTAGGGGCCTTAGCCGGCGATCTGGGCTGTTTCCCTCTCGACTACGAAGCTTATCCCCCGCAGTCTCACTGCCACGCTCTCACACACCGGCATTCGGAGTTTGGCTGATTTCGGTAAGCTTGTAGGCCCCCTAGACCATCCAGTAGCTCTACCTCCGGTGTGAAACACGTGACGCTGCACCTAAATGCATTTCGGGGAGAACCAGCTATCACGGAGTTTGATTGGCCTTTCACCCCTACCCACAACTCATCCCCTCAGTTTTCAACCTAAGTGGGTTCGGGCCTCCACGACGTCTTACCGTCGCTTCACCCTGGCCATGGGTAGATCACTCCGCTTCGGGTCTAGAACATGCGACTCGAACCGCCCTATTCGGACTCGCTTTCGCTACGGCTACCCCACACGGGTTAACCTCGCCACATGCCACTAACTCGCAGGCTCATTCTTCAAAAGGCACGCCATCACCCACCACCCACTAAAGGATGCACAGGCTTTGACGGATTGTAAGCGCACGGTTTCAGGTACTATTTCACTCCCCTCCCGGGGTACTTTTCACCTTTCCCTCACGGTACTAGTCCGCTATCGGTCACCAGGGAGTATTCAGGCTTACCGGGTGGTCCCGGCAGATTCACAGCAGATTTCACGGGCCCGCTGCTACTCGGGCATCATCCACAACAGCCGCTCGGTTTTCGTCTACGGGACTCTCACCCTCTACGACAGGCCGTTCCAGACCACTTCGACTAACCCAACGGTTTCTGACTGTTGCTCGACTCGGCAGAATCGAGAAGAATGACCCCACTACCCCACACGGACAACCCCTGCCGGGTATCACATCCGCATGGTTTAGCCTCATCCGCTTTCGCTCGCCACTACTCACGGAATCACTGTTGTTTTCTCTTCCTGTGGGTACTGAGATGTTTCACTTCCCCACGTTCCCTCCACACACCCTATATATTCAGATGCGGGTAACACGACATCACTCGTGCTGGGTTTCCCCATTCGGAAATCCTCGGATCTCAGCTCGGTTGACAGCTCCCCGAGGCTTATCGCAGCCTCCTACGTCCTTCATCGGCTCCTGGTGCCAAGGCATCCACCGTACGCTCTTAAACACTTACTAACAAAGATGCTCGCGTCCACTGTGCAGTTCTCAAACAACACACCCACTCGAATCCGAACCCCGCACCAGCAGAAGACTTTCCAGCCTCCCCGGTATGAACAAGAAATCCGAGCAGATCGTTATCGTTTCCCATGAAAGAAACACTCGCGTGTTCTCTCAGGACCCAACAGTGTGCCGATATATTCGAACGCCGGCCCTCCACTGAGGAAGAACCATACGACGACGAAGATTGCCAGTGTTCCACCCATGAGCGTCCGCCGGAAAACGAATGTTCCCGAAACGGTCTCTGACGCAACCACACTCACCTATGTGACGGATTACGTAGAAGTGCTCCTTAGAAAGGAGGTGATCCAGCCGCACCTTCCGGTACGGCTACCTTGTTACGACTTCGTCCCAATCGCCAATCCCACCTTCGACGGCTCCCTCCCACAAGGGGTTAGGCCACCGGCTTCGGGTGTTACCGACTTTCATGACGTGACGGGCGGTGTGTACAAGGCCCGGGAACGTATTCACCGCAGCGTTGCTGATCTGCGATTACTAGCGACTCCAACTTCACGGGGTCGAGTTGCAGACCCCGATCCGAACTGAGACCGGCTTTAAGGGATTCGCTCCACCTCACGGTATCGCAGCCCTCTGTACCGGCCATTGTAGCATGTGTGAAGCCCTGGACATAAGGGGCATGATGACTTGACGTCGTCCCCACCTTCCTCCGAGTTGACCCCGGCAGTCTCCTGCGAGTCCCCGGCATAATCCGCTGGCAACACAGGACAAGGGTTGCGCTCGTTGCGGGACTTAACCCAACATCTCACGACACGAGCTGACGACAGCCATGCACCACCTGTACACCGACCACAAGGGGGCCTACATCTCTGCAGGTTTCCGGTGTATGTCAAACCCAGGTAAGGTTCTTCGCGTTGCATCGAATTAATCCACATGCTCCGCCGCTTGTGCGGGCCCCCGTCAATTCCTTTGAGTTTTAGCCTTGCGGCCGTACTCCCCAGGCGGGGTACTTAATGCGTTAGCTACGGCACGGATCCCGTGGAAGGAAACCCACACCTAGTACCCACCGTTTACGGCGTGGACTACCAGGGTATCTAATCCTGTTCGCTACCCACGCTTTCGCTTCTCAGCGTCAGTTACTTCCCAGAGACCCGCCTTCGCCACCGGTGTTCCTCCTGATATCTGCGCATTTCACCGCTACACCAGGAATTCCAGTCTCCCCTGAAGTACTCTAGTCTGCCCGTATCCCCTGCAAGCTTAAGGTTGAGCCCCAAGTTTTCACAGAAGACGCGACAAACCGCCTACAAGCTCTTTACGCCCAGTAATTCCGGACAACGCTCGCACCCTACGTATTACCGCGGCTGCTGGCACGTAGTTGGCCGGTGCTTCTTCTACAGGTACCGTCACTTGCGCTTCGTCCCTGTCGAAAGAGGTTTACAACCCGAAGGCCGTCATCCCTCACGCGGCGTCGCTGCATCAGGCTTCCGCCCATTGTGCAATATTCCCCACTGCTGCCTCCCGTAGGAGTCTGGGCCGTGTCTCAGTCCCAGTGTGGCCGGTCACCCTCTCAGGTCGGCTACCCGTCGTCGCCTTGGTAGGCCATTACCCCACCAACAAGCTGATAGGCCGCGGGCCCATCTCGCACCGATAAATCTTTCCACCAAGGAACATGCATCCCCAGGTCATATCCGGTATTAGACCCAGTTTCCCAGGCTTATCCCGAAGTGCGAGGCAGATCACCCACGTGTTACTCACCCGTTCGCCGCTCGTGTACCCCGAAGGGCCTTACCGCTCGACTTGCATGTGTTAAGCACGCCGCCAGCGTTCGTCCTGAGCCAGGATCAAACTCTCCGTTGAAGACTCACGAAACACCCCGAAAGGCGAATCAGAAATATCTAACCAGAGTCCGAAAACCCAGCAAAACAAAACGCCAACAAAAAACTTTTGCTGACTAATGTCCAACCCATCCCATACGGGGGTACGAAAGGGCCGGAACCAAATAAAACATTTGGCACTGACATTCATCGACACACTATTGAGTTCTCAAAGAACACACGCACACACCATCTCACAAGCAATCCGCTCGATCAATCAGCGAGGCAACTTAACCAGCTTAGCGCAGCCAATCACCCGAAACCAAATCCAGGATCTCAACCGAACCAGTGCGATCGCCAGGCGCTCCTCGTACTACCTCGTTTCCCAGGCCTCGCCCAGCCTCTCGGCTCTGCGTGGCGGCTCCGGGTCGGTGTCCGTGTCGCTCTGACTTGGATAAAGTTACGTAGCCGTGTGCACGATGTCAAATCGCCTGGTAGACGGCCTGGATCGACCATTCTTCAACGGTGGGCGGTCAGAAACGCCGGTTCGAACCAGCCCCGGGCGGTCTCGGTGAATCGAAAACGGTCCCAAGCGCCCGCGCCCTCCGGAATCGCGCCGACGAGTTCCACTCCGGTGACCCTCGGCAGATCGTCGCGATTGCATTCCGAGGCGAGGTCCGGGTCCGCGGGCCACGCGCCGATGACCAGTCCCGCACATCGCACGCCGGCTGCCGAGAGCGCGCGGGTCGTCAGTTCGCTGTGGTTCAGGGTGCCCAGGCCCGCCGCGGCGACGACGAGCACCGGGGCGTCGAGTTCCCTCGCCAGATCGGTCAGGGTGAATTCACCGAGCCGGACCAGCAGACCGCCCGCACCCTCGACCAGGGTGAGGTCGGCATCGCCCAGCTCGCGGATCGCGGCGACGGTCTCCCGCAGGGTCAACAGGGGTTGCCCGCAGCGCACGGCGGCGGTGTCCGGCGCGAGCGGGTCCGGGTAGCGCGCGAGTTCGATGCCGCGATCGATGCCACTCAGCCGGGCGATGTCGGCGAGGTCGCCGGGCTCCCCGGGGTCGACTCCGGTCTGCGCCGGTTTGCATACCGCGACCGAACGGCCATCGGCCGCCGCGGCGGCGGCCACGGCGGCGGTGACCACCGTTTTACCGACACCCGTCGAGGTTCCGGTGACGAGCAGGATGCTCATGCCCGGCTCCCTTCCACGCGCGTGGAAGGGAGGCGACGCGACGCGGATCGCCTCACGCGGGCACCGCGTCCAGGCCTCGGGCGCCGGCCAGGACCTCACCGAGAACCGTCGCGATGGTGTCCATCTCCGCGGCTGTCAGGTCGGCGCGAGCGGTGAGCCGCAACCGGGAAGTGCCCTCCGGTACCGACGGCGGCCGGAAACATCCGACCTCGAGGCCGCGCGCCCGACAGGCCTGGGCGGCTTCGTGGGCGACATGTGTCTGTCCGAGCACCACCGAGACGACCGCCGAATCCGGCGTTCCCACGCCGGCGATCCGCGCGATGTCGGCGGCACGGTCCAGCACGCGCCCCGCCATCGCCGGTTCGGCGCGCAACAGGCGCAGAGCGGCGCGCGCGGCGCCGACGGCGGCCGGAGCGAGTCCGGTGTCGAAGATGAAGGTGCGGGCCGTGTCGATCAGATGGGCGCGTACGTTCTCGCCCGCGAGTACGGCGCCGCCCTGCGCCGCGAACGCTTTGGACAGGGTCGCGGTGATCACCAGATCCGGTGCGCCGGACAGCCCGACCTCCTCGACGAGACCGCGGCCGCCCGTGCCGCGCACGCCGAGCCCGTGCGCCTCGTCGACGATCAACACCGCGCCGTTGGACCGGGTGACCCGGTGCAATTCGGCCAGCGGCGCGAGATCGCCGTCCGCGCTGAATACCGAATCGGTGAGTACCAGCGCCCGTTCCTCGGTGCGCGCGGACAGTAGGCGGTCCACCGCGTCGACGTCGCGGTGCGGCGCGATCTCCACCCGCGCCCGCGACAGCCTGCAGGCATCGACCAGCGACGCGTGACTACCCGCGTCGGAGACGACCAGGGAACCTCGGCCCGACAGCGCGGTCACGGCGCCCAGGTTGGCGGCGTACCCGGAGGCGAAGACCAGGCCCGCCTCGGCGCCGACGAAGTCGGCGAGTTCGGCTTCCAATTCCTCGTGTTCAGTGGTGGTGCCGGTGACCAGACGCGACCCGGTGGATCCGGTGCCCCAGCGCCGCACGGATTCGATCGCCGCTTCCATCACCTCGGGGTGGTGCACCAGGCCGAGGTAGTCGTTGGACGCGAGATCGATCGATGCCGATACCGGCGGCCTCGGGCGGAGATCACGATGCAGGCCTGCGGTTGCGCGGTCGGCGGCCCGTTCGTCCAGCCAACTCGACAGATCGGTATTCACAGCTCCGCAGCATACTTGAACACCGTTCAGGGCGGTATGGGCCAGACCCGGACCGACGATCCGGGGCGATGGTTCCACGGTGTCCGCGATCGTCGGATCGGGCCCGAATCGTCGCGCCGACCGGTCGACTACGACACCCCGAACCAGTTCGGGGTGTCGAACCGGAAGAGATCTCCCGGGGTGACCTTGCGCAGATCCTCCTCCAGCGCGGCGAGGCGATCGGCGCCCAGGATGTCGGCCCAGCGGCGGTGTATCCGGTCGAAGGCGCGGGCGGATTCGGTCAGCGCGTCGGTCGCGCGGTCGGTCAGGGTGTACACCTTGCGCCGCGCGTCCTGCGGGTCGTGGCCCCGACGCAGGTAACCGAGGCGTTCCAGCGCTTCGATGTGTTTACCCGCCGCCTGTTTCGAGACGCCGAGCGCCCGCCCGAGGTCGGCTGCGGTGCATCCGTACCGCCCTCCGACCCGACCGACGGCCTGGAAGACGAATCCGTGCATGGGTCGCATTTCGGCGTGCCCCCGCTCGGCCAATTCGGCGTGCACCTCGTCGACGATGCTCCGAAAGCCGAGCAGCAGGCGCAGCGGCAGTTCGTAGCCGCCCTCATCACTTGACATGATAGACAACCTCATTGACCATATAGACAACCTCGTTGTCTATTATAAGGAGATTCGGGAATGACACTCATTCGCCACACCGACACCCGGCGCACCGAAACCCCCGGCGGCGTGATGACCACCCTCGCCTCCCCCACCCAGGGCGATACCGGACAGGCGCTGTGGCAGGTGCGGGTTCGCCCCGGAGTCGCCGGCCCGGTGCACACCATCGACGCCGAACAGATCTGGACCGTACTGGCCGGACAGCTGACCATCGCCCTGGACGACACGAAAATCACCGCGACAGAGGGAGATACCGTGGTGCTGCGCGCCAACGCGACGCGGCAGGTCCTCGCGGGCGACGACGGATTCACCGCGATCGTCACCGGTCCCGCCGGATCGCGGGCGAGAACGCCGGGCGGCGACGAGGCCGTCGTGCCGCCCTGGATCGCCTGAACGCACGCTCGTCGCTATGCCGCCTGCGCCGCCACCGCGGCGAGCATGCCCGAGGTGATGATCTCGATATCCGCGCCGGTGCTGACGAACGGTGGCATGCAGTAGACGAGATCGCGGAACGGACGAAGCCACGCGCCCGCCCGCACCGCCGCGTCGGTCGCGCGTCGCATCTCGACCGGTTCGGCCAATTCGATGACGCCGATCGCACCGAGCACCCGCACGTCGACCACGCCCGGCAGGTCGTGTGCGGGCGCGAGACCCTCGATCAGTCCGGCTTCGATCCGACCGACCTCGCCGCGCCAGTCACGCTCGAGCAGCAATTCGATGGACGCCACCGCCACCGCGCAGGCCAGCGGATTGCCCATGAAGGTCGGGCCGTGCATGAGTCCGCCGTGGGCGGCGCTGAGCGTCTCGGCGATCACCGTCGTGCACAGGGCCGCGGCGAGGGTGAGGTAGCCGCCGGTGATTGCCTTGCCCACGCACATCACGTCGGGGGCGACACCGACGTGATCGGCCGCGAAGAAGGCTCCGGTCCGGCCGAATCCCGTGGCGATCTCGTCGAAGATCAGCAGGACACCGTGCTCGTCACAGAGACGGCGCAGGTCGAGCAGGTAGCGCGGATCGTGCCAGTGCATGCCGCCCGCGCCCTGCACGACCGGTTCGACGATGATCGCGGCCAGTTCGTGGGCGTGCGCGCCCACCAGCCGTTCCAGTTCCTCGACGTATTCGGGTCGGTAGTCGCGTGGCGGCGGCGGGGCGAAGATCTGGGCCGCGAGCACATCGGTCCACAGTGAATGCATGCCGCCGTCCGGGTCGCAGACGCTCATGGGCGTGAAGGTGTCGCCGTGGTAGCCGCCGCGCCAGGTCAGCAGCCGGGATTTGCCCGGCTTTCCGAGCGCGCGCCAGTACTGCAGGCACATCTTCACCGCGACCTCGACCGAGACCGATCCGGAATCGCACAGGAAGACCTTGTCCAATCCCTCGGGCGTGTGCGCCACGAGCAGCTCCGCGAGGCGCGCGGCGGGTTCGTGGGTCAGCCCGCCGAACATCACGTGACTCATCCGCCGCGACTGCGCGAGCAGGGCCGCGTCCAGAACCGGGTGACCGTAGCCGTGGACGGCCGCCCACCACGAACTCATGCCGTCGACGAGGACCCGGCCGTCGGCCAGCGTCAGCCGCGTACCTTCGGCGGAAGCGACGATCAGCGGTTCGGTGGTCGCCGGAAAGCCACCGTAGGGGTGCCAGACATGTTCGGCGTCGATGCGGGTGATCTCGTCGGGGGTCAGTGCCACTGCATTCCTCGCGGTCGAGCGACAGCCCCGGATTCCCCGAGGCAAGCTTGAACGGTGTTCAAGTTATCACCCCGGTGATGGCCGCTCGCCGTGGGCGACGACGGCGTCACACCCGAACGGGCGGGAACCTCGGGAGACCCTCGTCACGCGGATAGTCGGTAACTATCTCGATTCCGAGGACCGCGAGCCGGACAGTTGCCGCTTACGCGGTGTCATCGCACGGTCCGTCATCGGAGAATCCGGCCGCTCGAATCCGGCGACGTGACAGACCCGACCATCGCGACCGGCCGCACGCCGACCGACGCGGTACCGATTCTGCCTGGTCGACCTGTCCGAAGACCGGATATCGCACCTGTTGTCGCATCGCGTGGCGGTCAGTCGCCGTGACTTCACAGCGCGGGTCCGGCCTGTACGCGGACCGGTGCCGTACCCGACCACCCAACCCGCCGGACCGGAGGCCGCGCACCCTCGATGACCTCTGTGGGCGCGCCCGCCCGCGCACACCCGCGAGAGCTATCGCGTGACTGCCGCTACTGTCATTTGTATGCCTGAGCCCGACGTATCGCCCGGTGACCTGACGCCACTCGGTGTGTGGCCCGGCACGCCCTATCCGCTCGGCGCCACCTATGACGGCGCGGGCACGAATTTCTCGGTGTTCTCCGAGGTCGCCGAGTCGGTGGAACTGTGCCTGATCGGTCGTGACGGCGCGGAAACCCGTATCCCGCTCGATGAAGTCGACACCTACGTCTGGCACGCCTATCTCCCGACTATCGGGCCGGGCCAGCGCTACGGGTTCCGCGTGCACGGGCCCTACGATCCGGAACAGGGATTGCGTTGTGATCCGAGCAAATTGCTGCTCGATCCGTACGGCAAGTCCTTCGACGGCGATTTCGACGACGACCCGTCCCTGCACACCTACGGGCTGGATTCGCTGGGCCACACCATGACCGGCGTGGTGATCAACCCCTTCTTCGACTGGGGCGCCGATCGCCCGCCGAACCGGCCCTATCACGAGACGGTCATCTACGAGGCGCACGTCAAGGGCATGACGATGACGCACCCCGATATTCCCGACGAATTGCGCGGCACCTACGCGGGTATCGCGCATCCGGCGATCGTGGGTCACCTGAAGAGTCTCGGTATCACCGCGATCGAACTGATGCCGGTACACCAGTTCCTGCAGGACCGGGTGCTGCTCGACCAGGGACTGCGGAACTACTGGGGGTACAACAGCTTCGGCTATCTCGCACCGCACAACGGGTACGCCGCGAGCCCGCGCGGCGGTGCGGCGGTCACCGAATTCAAGGCGATGGTGCGCGCGTTGCACGCCGAGGGCATCGAGGTGATCCTCGACGTGGTCTACAACCACACCGCCGAAGGCAACCACCTCGGCCCGACCATCGCCTTCCGCGGTATCGACAATGCCGCGTATTACCGTCTGCTGGACAAGGATCCGTCCCGGTACATGGATTACACCGGTACCGGCAACAGTCTCAATGTGCGTCATCCGCACACACTGCAACTGATCATGGATTCGCTGCGGTACTGGATCCTCGACATGCACGTCGACGGGTTCCGCTTCGACCTGGCCGCCACTCTCGCGCGCGAACTGCACGACGTGGACCGGCTGTCCACGTTCTTCGATCTGGTGCAACAGGATCCGGTGGTCAGCCAGGTGAAACTGATCGCCGAACCGTGGGATGTCGGCGAGGGCGGCTACCAGGTCGGCAACTTCCCCGGACAGTGGACCGAATGGAACGGCAAGTACCGCGACACCGTTCGTGACTACTGGCGCGGCGAACCGGCCACCCTCGGCGAATTCGCGTCCCGGCTCACCGGTTCGTCGGATCTGTACGAGGCCACCGGGCGCAGGCCGAGCGCCAGTATCAACTTCATCATCGCCCACGACGGCTTCACGCTGCGGGATCTGGTGTCCTACAACGAGAAACACAACTCGGCCAACGGCGAGGACAACCGCGACGGCGAGAGTCACAATCGTTCGTGGAACTGCGGAGTCGAGGGACCGACCGACGATCCGGACATTCTCGCCCTGCGCGCCAAGCAATCCCGCAATCTGCTCGCGACGCTGGTGTTGTCCCAGGGCACGCCGATGCTCGCGCACGGCGACGAGATGGGCCGCACCCAGCGCGGCAACAACAATGTCTACTGCCAGGATTCCGAGATCGCCTGGATGGACTGGTCGCTGCTGAAATCCAACGAGGATCTGTTCGACTTCACCCGGCACGTGATCGCGCTGCGTACCGCCCACCCCATCTTCCGTCGCCGACGCTTCCTGGAGGGCAGGCCGATCCGGTCGAAGGATCACGCCAGGGATATCGCCTGGCTGACCCCGGCGGGCGAGGAGATGACACCGGCCGATTGGGACAGCGGGTTCGGCAAATCGCTCACCGTCTACCTGAACGGGCTCGGCATCCCCGAGCCGGGTCCGCGCGGCGAACGCATCACCGACGATTCGTTCCTGATGTGTTTCAACGCGCACGATTCCGCACTCGACTTCGTGCTGCCCGGCGCCGACTACGGCGCCGAATGGTCGGTGGCACTGGACTGTTCGATTCCCGACGGCCTCTCCGAGGCCTCCTACCCGGCATCGGCGACCCTGCCGGTTCCCGCCCGCTGCCTGCTCGTGCTCCGCTGCCCTGCTTAATCGGACAACCCATATGACTACATCCAACGCCTCCCAGCAGACCCACCACACCGATCCGATCGTCCGCGCCAAATCCCGGGTCCGCGCACTCTCGATCCGCAGCACCTACCGTCTGCAACTGCGGCCGGACGCGCTGACCTTCACCGATGCCCGCACGATCGCGGAATACCTGCAACAGCTGGGAATCTCGCATCTGTATCTGTCGCCGATCCTGACACCGATGCACGGGTCGACGCACGGCTACGACATCGCCGACCCGACCACGGTCTCGGCGGCACTCGGCGGGCCGGGCGGACTCAAGGCGCTGGCCGACGAGGTGCGCAGTCGAGGTATGGGCCTGATCGTCGACCTGGTGCCCAATCATGTCGGCGTCGCCGATCCGCGTCAGAATCCCTGGTGGTGGGATGTCCTGCGCAACGGCAAGGAATCTGCCTACCAGCACTATTTCGATATCGATTGGAGTTCGTCCAACGGCGCGGGCGGCAGGCTGGCCCTGCCGATACTGCAGAGCGAGAACGATCCGGCCTCGCTGACCGTCGACCGGTCCGGCGCGGAACCGATGCTGGCCCTGCGTGATCTGCGATTCCCGATAGCGCCGGGCACCGACGGCGACAACGCGCTGCGCATCCACGACAAACAGCACTACCGCTTGGTGAGTTGGAAATCGGGTTTGTGCACCTACCGGCGATTCTTCGCGGTCAGCAGTCTCGCGGCGGTGCGCCAGGAGGATCCGGAAGTCTTCGAGATCACCCACCGCGAACTGGCGGCGTGGTGCGAACACGATCTCATCGACGGCGTGCGGGTCGATCATCCGGACGGATTATCCGATCCCGCGGCCTACCTGGTCGGGCTGCGTCAGCTCATCGGGCCGAATCGCCTGCTGCTGGTGGAGAAGATCCTCGCCAACCGCGAACCGCTCGACGCCACCCTCCCGGTGGACGGCACCACCGGTTACGACGCGCTGGCCGGACTCGGCGGTGTGCTGATCGACCCCGACGGGGAATCGGTGCTGACCGAGCTCTCACGCCGGTTCGCCGGGCACGGCAGTGATCGCGCCTGGGTCGGCGAGACCGAGCATCGGATCAAACGCGCGGTCGCCGAGAGCATTTTGACGCCCGAGGTGCGCAGACTGGTCGCCGCGATCAAACGTGACGCCGCCGCCGAGAGTTTCGACACCCTCGCGCTCACGAACGCCACCATCGAGGTGCTCGCCTTCATGCCGGTGTACCGGGCGGATTACGCGCCACTGGCCGGAATGACCGGCGCGGTGATCGCCGAGGTCGAGAAACGCAACAGCGAACTGACCGCGCCGCTTTCGGTCCTGGTGACCGCGTTGGCCGTGGACGGCGAGGCGGCGGTGCGGTTCGGCCAGGTCTGCGGGGCGATCACCGCGAAGGCCGTCGAGGACACCATGTTCTACCAGGGCGCGCGGCTGGTCTCGTTGCAGGAGGTCGGCGGCAATCCCGCGCGTTTCGGTCATTCGCTCAACGAATTCCACCTCGCCAACACCGAACGCGCGGAGCGCTGGCCCGCCGCGATGACGACCCTGTCGACCCACGACACGAAACGCGGCGAGGATGTGCGCGCCAGGATCGGGGTGCTGTCGCAGGCGGCGAGTATCTGGGCGCGGTCGGTCGAATCCTGGATGGAACGGACCCCGGCGCCGGACGGCGCGACGGCACTGTTCCTGCTACAGAACATGTTCGGAGTCTGGCCCGCGGATGGTCGCCCGGCCTCCTCGGTGCCGGGCCTGCGCGAGCGACTGCACATGTTCGCGGAGAAGGCGACCCGCGAGGCGGGTACCAGAACATCCTGGGAGGAGCCGGATTCGGAATTCGAATCGGCGGTGCACGGCTGGCTGGACACGGTCATCGACGGGCCCATCGGCGCGGAGTTGAGCGATCTGGTGCACGATCTCGCCCCGCACGCCTGGTCGGATTCGCTGGCGCAGAAGCTGTTACAGCTGTGCATCCCCGGCATCCCGGATATCTACCAGGGCTGCGAACTCTGGGAGGACTCGCTGGTCGATCCGGACAATCGGCGTCCGGTGGATTTCGGGGCACGCACCGGCATGCTGCAATCGCTCACCGGCACACCGGCTTTGGATACCTCGGGGGCGGTCAAGATGTGGATCGTCGCCTATGCGCTGTGGTTGCGCAGGGAACGGCCGGAATGTTTCGTCGGCGGCAGCTACCTGCCGTTGTTCGCCACCGGCGAGCAGGCGAGCAGGCTCGTTTCCTACGCCCGAGGCAAGCCGGGCGAAGCGCCGGAGGTCATCGTGGCGGCCACCAGGCACAGTGTGGGGCTCGTCGAATCCGGCTGGGGTGACACCACACTGGATCTGCCGTCGGGCAGTTGGACCGACCGTCTCACCGGTCACACCTTCCAGGGACGAGCCCGGTTGGAGAAGTTGTTCGCGCGGCTGCCGGTCGCGCTGCTGGTGCGCTGAGGCCACGGCCGAGCGCGGGCCACACACGTCCGCGCCCCGGACCTCCCGGGGCGCGGACGCGCTCGTATCGCATGGACCTCAGAGCCAGGTGGGGTCGCCGAACACGGCTCCCGAGTCGTCGGCCTCTTCGGAGGCCACGTTGACATAGGTGAACTGGCGCAGAGTCACCGGGCCGGTGCAGGAGTTGACCCTGATGTGATAGTCGCGAATACCGGCGTAGATGGTCTTGCCCGGCACCATCGCCTTCTCGGCCATGCTGAGTTCGCCCACCTCACCGGGATTGAGCGTCAGTGTCGCGACCGGGACGATATTGAACGGATTCGTGGTGGGGTCGAGGTCGTCGAGGAATACGTTCGGGGTGACGCCGAAGGTGCCCGAGCCGATGTTCACCGCGCATCCGACGTGGTAGCCGACCCGCAGTGTTCCGGTCGCCTTGCCGTCGATCCGGCCGTAGGAGACACTGCTCACCAGCGCCTCGCGGGTGGTGCCCATCATGTTCAGCGGCGGAATCCTGTTGATGAACTCGTCCCGGTTACCCACGGTGAACGGAATCCCGTTCGGCGAGACGAAGGATTTCTCGTGCGGCGGCATGGGAACTATCTCGGCATTCGCCTGCGGCAGCGCCACGGACGACACACACGCGACGGCGGCCCCGGCAAGGGCCAGGGCCGCTCTTTGGAGGGTCGACATGCGGCACACTCTATTAGCCGATCGCTATGGCGATGATCTGCGACACGGCCAACGACGGTGAGCGTCCGTCACGACCCGCACCGGGACGGGATGCCTCGGATCACGCGGCGGCGGGCACCTTGTCGAGGAAGCCGTACACGTGGGCGATGCGACCGTCGCGCACGATCGCGACATCGAAACCGACGACAACGGCCGGTGCGCCCGCCGGTCCCAGTTCCCAGGTGAAACGCACCTGTTCGTGGTGCGCGTCGACCGGTCCGGCCGGTGTGAAGACCCAACCGGGGAACTGGGCCTGCACCCCGGCGATGGCGGCGTCGATTCCGTCGTGGCCCGCGACCTCGATCAGCGGATCGATGTACTCGGCGTCGGCGGCGAAGATTTCGGCCACGGCGGCTTTGCGGGCAGCGGCGTCGGTGGTGTTCCAGGCTTGCAGGTACTGCGCGACAATGGTGTTCACGGTGTCCTCCGAAAATGGTGGTGAGCTGCGGTTTCTCCGACGCTCTCGGTACCGGGACTACGTTATGGGCGAAGCCGGTCGCCTCGAATCAGTCGCCTATAGGTACTTTCGGGGCCCGCATCGGTACCTGGTCGTGAGCCGTCTCGATACGGTGAACGGATGCTGCACGGACGGGAAGCCGAACAGGAACGCATCGATCGGCTTCTCGAAGCGGCCCGGCAGGGTCGAAGCGGCACGCTCGTACTGCGCGGCGAACCCGGTATCGGAAAAACCGCGCTGCTGGATTATGCCGCGGCCCAAGGTATTCCGACGGTACGCGGGGCCGGGATCGAATCCGAGGCCGAACTGCCCTACGCGGCACTGCATCTGCTCGTCCGCCCCGGTATGGCGCTGGTCGACGGACTGCCGGGCCCGCAACGTGACGCGATGCGCGCCGCGTTCGGCATGACGGACCGGGCGGCTGTCGCCGACCCGATGTCGATCGGACTCGCGGTGCTGTCGCTGTTCGCCGAGGAAGCCGCCGACGGGCCCCTGCTCTGCCTCGTCGACGACGCGCACTGGCTGGACCGGGCCACAGCGTCGGCCCTGCTGTTCGCGGCCCGCAGACTCGATTCCGAAGGCGTGGTGATCCTCTTCGCCACCCGCACCGGCGATCACGATTCTCCGGCGACCGGACTGCCGGAGCTGGAGATCTCCGGCCTGCGCCAGGACGCTGCCGCGGCACTGGTCGACAGGCGGGCCCCGGATCTGTCCCCCACCGTGCGATACCGACTGCTCGCCGAAGCGGCGGGCAATCCACTGGCCCTGCTGGAATTGCCCGCCGTCCTCGCGGCCGAATCACCGATCGCGGGACCGAATCCGCTCCCGCTGACCGAGCGCCTGCGCGTCGCCTTCCACGGCCGGGTCGGCGGAATGCCGGACCGCACCCGCACCCTGCTGCTCCTCGCGGCCGCCGCGAATACGCCCGAACTCGGGCCGGTGCTCGTGGCCGCGACGGCATCGGGTGTCGACCTGTCGGATCTGGCCCCCGCGGAGGAGAGCGGTCTGGTGCGCAGCGATGGACGGACCCTGACGTTCCGGCACCCGCTGCTCCGTTCGGCGATCTACCGGGGCGCGCCCGTCGCGCAGCGCCTCGCGGCACACCGCGCCCTCGCGGACGCGCTCACCGACGACGCGGACACCGACCTGCGGGCCTGGCATCTGGCCTCGGCGGCGACCGGCCCCGACGACACCGCGGCCGACGCCCTGGAGGCGACCGCGCACCGGGCCCGGATCCGCCACGGCTACGACGGCGCGGTCGCCGCCTACGAGCGAGCGGCCGATCTCAGCACCGACACCGGCGCGCGGGTCCGCCGACTGGTGCTCGCCGCCGAAACCGCCGCCGAAACCGGGCGGGTAGACCTGGCGGGGTCACTCTCCGAACGGGCGGCCGCGCAGACCGTGGACCCGCTGCTCGGCGCTCGGCTGGATCTGGTGCGCGCGACAGCGGCGTTCGGGGCGGGGAAACCGCGCGCCGCACATCGGCTCCTGCTCGGGGCGGCCACGGCGATGCGCGAACACGAACCCCATCGCGCGGCCGGGATGCTGTCGCAGGCCGTGCACACCGCCTGGTATCTCGGGGAAGCTGAACTCGCCGAAGTGAGCGCGCTGTGGGCCGAGCTGCCGCTCGACGATACCGATCCGATGGCACCCGTCGCCCGCTACGTACTCGGCGCGATCGACCGTCGATACACCGTGCCACTACACGACGCCGCCGCAGACGCCAGGGCCAACGGCGCGGACAGTCCACGAGATCTGGTCCAGATGTGCGGGGCCGGGCTGGTCGTCGGCCAGGACGATCAGGTCACCGAACTCGTCGCCGCACTCGTCGCGGAATGCCGTGACCAGGGACGTATCGCGGCGCTGCCCTCGCTGCTGTTCTTCCGCGCCGAGGCCGAGTCCTTCCTCGGCAGACCGCGTGAGGGCAAGCTGGCGGCGACGGAGGGCCTGCGGATCGCCGAGGATCTCGGTCAGACCCATTGGATCAGCCAGCAGCGGAGTTTTCTCTGCTATCTGGCCGCGATCGAGGGATCCGACGCGGAATGCGAGAACCTGGCCGCCGCGGCCGTCGTCGAAGAACTCGGCGGTGCGACGGCGGCAGGCGCACCGTGGACGCACGCGGCGCTCGGACTGCTCGATCTCGGGCGCGGCAGGGTGGAGAGCGCGCTGACCCGGCTGGAACCACTCACCGAGGAACCCGCGCGGCACTACGTGATCGGATTGCGCGCACTGCCCGATCTCGTCGAAACGGCGGTGCGGATCGGAGCACCGGACCGTGCGGGCGACGCCCTCGACCGGCTGCGGGCCTGGGCCGACACCGCCGGGCAGAGCTGGATCGAGGCGCTCGCGCACCGCTGTCACGCGCTGACCACCGTCGGCGACGACGCCGAAACCGGCTACCGCGCGGCGCTACGACTCGGCGGACACCCCTTCGACCTGGCCAGGACGCAACTGCTGTACGGGGAATGGCTGCGCAGGGCCAAACGCAGAATCGATGCGCGCGTACCCCTGGAACAGGCGTTGGACACCTTCGATCGTCTCGGTGCCGTCCCGTGGGCGGAACGTGCCCGGATCGAACTCGCGGCGCTCGGCGTCGGCGCGGCGCAGCGCCCTGCCGACGGGCTGTCGGCACGGCTCACGCCACAGGAACTACAGATCGTGCGACTGGCCGCGCGAGGGCTGTCGAATCGGGATATCGCCGCGCAATTGTTCCTGAGCCCGCGCACGGTCGGCCATCATTTGTACAAGGCGTATCCGAAACTCGGTGTGCTGTCACGAAACGAATTGCGGGAAATTTAGCGGCCGGGGCCGCGGGTTCGCGGCCCTCGTAAGACTCGCTCCGTGGGGGGTGTTCGGGTTGCTATCGAGGCTCGCACGGTGAGGGTGGGCGGCGGCCGTTGCTCGGGAAGGTTGCGCCGTGGGGTCGGCGGTGTCGGGTGTTTGTGGCGGTCGCGACCGGGAGAGTCAGTGGGCTGACAGGACTCGGTGGGTGCGGCGTACCGGGTGGCGGCGGGTCGTGGCGTATCCGATCGACCAGCGGGTGACCAGGATTGCGGCGCCGATGAGGACGGCGAGCTGGGCCGAACCGGTGATCAATGCCAGGATCAGGCAGGTCAACAGGCCCGCGGCCAAGGCCTCCAGCTTGTAGACCGGCCATGCGGTACCCGCGATATCGACCGAAGAAGGGTGAACCGTCGCCATTCGATCAGGATATACGGACGTGGAAGTTCGGTCCACCTAACATTTGCGAGTGGGAACACTCGGGTACCGGCCTGCGTTGCCCGATGTATGCCACTCACAGGAGAGTACGCACCGAGCACATCCGATTGGGCCCGCGAGCAGGCCGAGATCTACGACGGGTCGGGAGGCACCGAAGGCGCTTCGTTGCAGGGCAAACCCATCATCCTGCTGACCACCGTCGGCGCGAAATCCGGCAAGCTGCGCAAGACTCCGTTGATGCGCGTCGAGCACGACGGTGAGTACGCCGTCGTCGCCTCGTTGGGCGGCGCGCCCAAGCACCCGGTCTGGTACTACAACATCAAGGCCGACCCGCACGTCGAACTTCGCGACGGCGCGGTGACCGAGGACTACACGGCGCGCGAAGTCACCGGCGACGAGAAGGCGGTGTGGTGGGAACGCGCGGTCGCGGCGTGGCCCGCATACGCCGATTACCAGACGAAGACCACCCGGGAGATCCCCGTTTTCGTGCTCACGCCGCGCTGACCTGCGGCCCCGTGTAGCGACACTCACCCCACCCGCCGCGTCCACCCGATGCGACGGGTGGCAGCATAATTCGGATGTCCGATCCGCTGGTCCTCGACGAACTGTCCTCTTCCCGTCCCGCGCTCACCGCGGACGAGATCGACGCCGCCGCGAAGCGTATTGCCGACATTATCGAGCCGACTCCGTTGCAGTACAGCCCGAGGCTGTCCGCGGAGACCGGCGCGCAGGTGTACCTCAAGCGCGAAGATCTCACCGCGGTGCGGTCCTACAAACTGCGCGGCGCCTACAACCTGATCGTGCAACTCACCGCAGGCGAACGCGCGGCGGGCGTGGTGGCGGCGAGCGCGGGCAATCACGCCCAGGGCGTCGCCTACGCCTGCCAGGCCATGGGCATCCGCGGCCGCATCTACGTGCCCACCACCACGCCCAAGCAGAAACGTGACCGTATCCGCGTGCACGGCGGCGAATTCGTCGAACTGATCGCCGTCGGCGAGACCTACGACGCCGCGGCCGCCGCGGCCGTGGCCGACGTCGAACGCACCGGCGCGACCATGGTCCCGCCGTTCGACGATCCGCGCACCGCCGCCGGGCAGGGCACCATCGCCGCCGAATTCCTCGAACAACTCGGCACCGCCCCGGATCTGGTCATCGTTCCGGTCGGCGGCGGCGGCTGCCTGGCGGGGGTGGGAACCTACCTGCGCGAGCGCGCGCCCGAAACCGGAATTCTCGGTGTCGAGCCCGCGGGCGCGGCCTCGATGACGGCGGCGCTGGTCGCGGGCGGACCGGTGACACTGCCGACGATCGATCCGTTCGTCGACGGCGCGGCCGTGCGCCGCATCGGCACGGTGCCCTACGCCGCGGCGGCCGGATTCGGGAGCCGGGTCGTCTCGCACGCGTCGCTGCCGTTGCTGACCGCGACCGAATCACCGAAGGGCGCGGGGCAGTTCCGGATGATGCACGTCGACGAGGGCGCGATCTGCACCACGATGCTCGACCTCTACCAGAACGAGGGCATCATCGCCGAACCCGCGGGCGCGCTGTCGGTCACCGCGCTCGGCGAGATCGAGATCGAGCCAGGATCGACGGTGGTGTGCCTGGTCTCCGGCGGCAACAACGACGTCTCGCGCTACGGCGAGATCATCGAACGCTCGCTGGTGCATCGGGGTATCAAGCACTATTTCCTGGTCGATTTCCCCCAGGAGCCCGGTGCGCTGCGGCGATTCCTGGACGAGGTGCTCGGGCCCGACGACGACGTCACCCTGTTCGAATACGTCAAACGCAACAACAGGGAGACCGGCGCGGCGCTGGTCGGCATCGAACTCGGCGGACGCGACGGCCTCGCCCCGCTGCTGGATCGGATGCGCGAGTCACCCATCCGGTGCGAGCGCCTCGATCCGGGTTCGTCGGCCTACCGCTATCTGACCTGAGCTGAGCTAGGCGGCCGCCTCCCGCGTGACGGCGGGGGCGGTCCGCTTGGCGCCGCGCACACAGTTCATCATCAGCGGCAGCAGCCACAGCGCGGACATCTGGTCGACGCTCATCTGCGGTACCGACATCCTGTTGTGCACGAACCCGACCGACAGCCCCAGCCGCGGTTCGGCCCAGCCGAACGATCCGCCGAGTCCGATATGCCCGAGACCTTCGTGCGCGTAGGGAACCGGCAGCGAGTGATAGCCGAGGTGCCACAGCATCGGTACGTAGAACAGCGCGTGGTCGAGCTGATAGCTGCGGATCCGGCGCAGCTCGGCGATGGTGCGGGCGGTGAGGTAGCGGCGACCGTCGACCATGCCGCCGTTGGCGAGCGCCCCGTACACGCTCGCGAGTCCGTGCGCCGTGCACACACCGTTACCCGCGCCGAGTTCGGTGTTCAGGATCGGTGGGGCGTCGCCTTCGAGGATGGCTTCGACTCCCGGCATGAGCAGGGCGCGGGCCGCTGCGCCGGGGGCACCGGGGAAACCGAAGGTGCGGCCGAGAATCCGCGCGCCGAGCGGTCCGCCGAAGAGTCGCAGCTGATTGCCCGCGAGCGGGGCGAAACTCGTCGACGATCCCGGCGGCGGCGCGCCCAGGTGGACGCCGTCGATGCCGAGCGGTTCGGCAACCTCGGTGCGGAACAGTTCGGCCATGCCGCGCCCGGTGATCGCCCTGGCCAGACCGGCCATGAGCCAGCCGAAGGTGAGCGCGTGATAGGTGGGGACCCCGAACAGCCGGTCGGGTTTCGCGGCGGCGAGACGTTCCTCCATGAGGCGGTGATCGAGTATCTCGGAGACCTCGGAGGCGACCGTGCCGAGCGAGGACAGTCCGGCGCGATGGGTCATCACCTGTTCGACCGTGATCGCGCCTTTGCCGTTGGCGGCGAATTCCGGCCAGTATTCGGCGACGGGCGCGGAGTAGTCGAGCAGGCCGCGATCGGCGAGCCGATGCATGACGGTGGAGGTGATGCCCTTGGTGGCGGAGAAGACGATGGTCCCGGTCTGCCCGGTCCATCCGACCGATCCCGAATGCTGTCCGGTCCAGATGTCGACCAGCGTCTCACCGTGACGGTGGATCGCCAGCGCGGCGCCCGCCCCGCGGCGATGCCCGAAAGTTCTCGCGAACGCCCGTACCAGGGGGGCGAACTCAGCGCTCGCGCTGCCGCCGACCCCCTCGGGTAGATCCACGAAATCCCCGGACCAAGCCACATTGCTCATTATTCAACGTTACGGCCGGTACCACGTCCGGTGGACCCGTCCCGGACAGCTGAGGCCACAATGTTATTGCCCTGACATCGCGGTGTCGACGACGGTGAACGAGTGCCCCGGCACCGTCGTGCCCGTGTCCGCCTGCTCCGGATCGTCCCAGGACAGGATCGCCGCGCCCGCGTATCCGACCGTCACCGGCAGTTCGGACAGATTGCAGATCAGCACCAGCGGACCGCGCCGCACCGCGATCCACCGAGCGCCTTCGTCGTAGTCGACCTCGACGTGGGAGAGCCACGGATCGGTGATCTCGGCGCGGGTCCGCCGCAGTTCGAGCAGCGCCCGGTAGCAGCCGAGGAGTCGGGCGTGGCCGTCGCGCGACGGTTCGGTCCAGTCCAGTTTCGAACGCAGGAAGGTCGCGGGATGCTGCGGGTCCGGCACCTCGTCGCTAGACCAGCCGTGTTCGGCGAATTCGGCCTTGCGACCGGTGGCGGTGGCGGCCCCGATCACCGGGTCGGTGTGCGAGGTGAAGAACAGGAACGGGGTGCGCGCTCCCCATTCCTCGCCCATGAACAGCATCGGCGTGAACGCCGAGAACAGGACGAGCGCGGCCTTCAGCGCGAGTTGGCCGTCGCCGAGATAGGCACTCGGACGATCGCCGATGGCCCGGTTGCCGATCTGATCGTGGGTGCACGTGTAGGCCAGCAGCGCGCTCGCCGGAATCAGGCTCCGGTCGATGGGCCTGCCGTGGACGCGCCCACGGAAACTCGACCACGTGCCCGCGTGGAAGAACCCGTGGGTGAGGGTTTTCGCCAGCGATTCCAGCGCGCCGAAATCGGCGTAGTAGCCCTGCCGTTCACCGGATACCGCGGTGTGCACGGCGTGATGCAGATCGTCGTTCCACTGCCCGGCCAAGCCGTACCCTCCCGCCGCGGGCGGGGTGAGCAGGCGCGGATCGTTCTGATCGCTCTCCGCGACGAGGGTGAGCGGTCTGCGCACGTGGGCGGCCAGGGCCGTGGTCTCGGTCGCCAGTTCGGCGAGCAGGTGGGTCGCGGTGCGGTCGACCAGAGCGTGCACCGCGTCCAGGCGCAGCGCGTCGATATGGAAATCGCGCAGCCAGCGCAGGGCGTTGTCGATGATGTGGCGACGCACCGGACCGGAATCGGGTCCGTCCAGATTCAGGCTCTGGCCCCAGGTGTTGCGCCCGTCGGTGAGGTACGGGCCGAAACGCGGCAGGTAGTTGCCCGACGGCCCGAGGTGGTTGTATACCACATCGAGAGCGACCGCCAAACCCCTTGCGTGACAGGCGTTCACGAACCGTTGTAGACCGTCGGGCCCACCGTAGGGTTCGTGCACGGCGTACCAGAGCACACCGTCGTAGCCCCAGTTGTGGCTGCCGTCGAAGGCGTTGACAGGCATCACCTCGACCACCGTGACACCGAGGTCGACCAGGTGATCGAGCCGCTCGACGGCGGAATCGAAGGTGCCGGTCGGGGTGAAGGTGCCGATATGCAGTTCGTAGTAGACCGCGCCTGCCAGCGGGCGGCCGGTCCATCCGTCATCGGTCCAGCGATCGGGGTCGACGGTGTGCACCGCCGAGCGGGCGTGCACCCCCTCCGGCTGTCTGGGCGAACGCGGGTCCGGCAGCACCGTGGGGTCGTCGTCGAGCAGGTAGCCGTAGCGCGTCCCGGATTCGGCGGGCAGTTCGGCGCGCCACCAGCCCTCGGCGGAGCGGGTCATGGGATGCGCGATCCCCTCCAGATCCAACCGCACCGACTCCGCCCGCGGAGCCCACACCTCGAAGGCAGTCACCGCGCCAGCATCGCACGGGAGGCGCGATCCGGCCCGCCGGGCGAGCGCCCCCTCCGGGCCGTCGGGCGCCACCGCGCTGCGGCCGTCGGCCGCGGGGCGAGACCGGCTCGCGCCGGGCGCGTGCATCCGTACCTCCTGGCTGACACAGTGGAAGCGTGGGATTCTACGGAGATCGGATCGTGCCGCGCCTGATAGAAGTGGCGTGCGGATTGAAGGCCAACGATCCGCAGCGCGAACGCGCCTGCGCCGGACTGCACGGCAGAGTGGTGGAGATCGGATTCGGCTCCGGGTTGAATGTGCCGTTCTATCCGGCCACGGTCGGATCGGTCAGCGCGGTGGAACCGGCCGACCTCGGATGGCGGCTCGCGGGCAAACGTCTCGCGGCGGCCACGGTGCCGATCGAGCGGGCGGGTCTCGACGGCCAATCGCTGCCCTTCCCCGACGACAGCTTCGACAGCGCGCTGTCCACCTGGACCATGTGCACCATCCCGGATATCGCCGCCGCGCTGGCGGAGGTGCGCCGGGTACTCGTGCCGGGCGGCGCCCTGCATTTCGTGGAACACGGACTCGCGCCCGACGCCTCGGTGCGCCGCTGGCAGAACCGGCTGAATCCGGTCCAGAAGGCCGTGGCGGGCGGCTGCAATCTGAACCGCGATATCCGCGGACTCCTCGAGACGGCGGGTTACCGGATCCGCGAGATCGACGTGTTCTACGCCGAGGACACGCCGAAGATCGTCGGCGCTCTCTCCCTCGGGGTCGCGGTTCCCGCCTGACGACGGGTCCCGCGCCGTGGATCAGACCGCGAGACAGCCAGGACCGAGTAACGCCTTCAGGTCGCCCATCAAGGCGGACGACGGTGAAACGCGCAGACTGTCATCGAGTTTCAGCAGGGTGGTCTTCTCACGCGCCCCGACGTGGCGCACGTGCACGTCCGAAGTTCCCGGATGACGTGACAGCACCCGCTTGAGTTCACCGATCTTGTCCGGGGTGCACATCCGCGTGGTGACGATGACCGCGAGCGGTTTGGCGACACCGATCGCGGACAGGTCGGGAACGACGAGATCGTTGGCGATCAACGAGATCCGATCGTCGCGCACCGAGACCCGCGCCTTGACCAGCACCACCGCGTCCTCGACCACGTCCATGCCGAACACCGAATACGACTGCGGGAAGAACAGCACCTCGACGCCACCGGTCAGATCCTCCAGCTGCGCGGAGGCCCAGGCCAGACCGTTCTTGTTGATGCGCCGGTTCACCGAGGCGAGGATGCCGCCGATGGTGACCTGGGCGCCGTCCTTGACATCGCCTCCCAGGATCGCCGGGATCGGGGTGTCCACCTGCGAGGCGAGTACGTGTTCGACACCGTTGAGCGGATGCCCGGAGACGTAGAGTCCGAGCATCTCGCGCTCGAGGGCCAGTTTGTGCTTGGTCTCCCACTCGTCGGCGGGTACGGCCACATTGAAGACCGAGGACACCGACTCGTCGGCGTCCAGCCCGCCGAACAGGTCGAACTGTCCGATCGCCTCGGCCTTCTTGGTGGTCATCACCGCGTCGATGGCGTCGGAGTGGATCAGCAACAGGCCCTTGCGCGGATGGCCCAGCGAGTCGAAAGCACCGGCCTTGATCAGGGATTCGGTGACCTTCTTGGTGCAGGCGACGGCGTCGATCTTGTTCAGATAGTCGGAGAAGTCGGTGAATTTCGACTTGTCCTTGCGCGCCTGGATGATCGAGGACACGACATTGGTGCCGACGTTGCGGACCGCGCCGAGTCCGAAGCGGATGTCCTTGCCGACCGAGGCGAAGTTCAACTCCGATTCGTTGACATCCGGCGGGAGGACGGTGATGCCGAGTTTGCGGCAGTCCGACAGGTAGATCGCGGCCTTGTCCTTGTCGTCACCGACGGAGGTGAGCAGGCCGGCCATGTATTCGGCCGGGTAGTTGGCCTTGAGGTAGGCGGTCCAGTAGGAGATCAGGCCGTAGGCGGCGGCGTGCGATTTGTTGAAGGCGTAGCCGGCGAACGGGAGGATCGTGTCCCACAGCGCCTTGATCGCGGCCTTGGAATATCCGTTGGCCTGCATGCCCTCTTCGAAGCCCTCGAACTCCGCGGCCAGCACTTCGGCCTTCTTCTTACCCATCGCGCGGCGCAGGATGTCGGCTCGACCGAGCGAGTATCCGGCCACTTTCTGCGCGACGTGCATGATCTGCTCTTGGTAGACGATCAGACCGTAGGTCTCGCCGAGGATCTCCTTCAGCGGCTCGGCCAGCTCCGGATGGATCGGCTTGACCTCTTGACGATCGTTCTTGCGGTCGGCGTAGTCGTTGTGCGCGTTCATGCCCATCGGACCGGGGCGATACAGCGCGCCGACGGCGACGATGTCCTCGAACGCGTTCGGCTGCATCCGGCGCAGCAGATCGCGCATGGGGCCACCGTCGAGCTGGAACACGCCGAGGGTGTCACCGCGCGAGAGCAGTTCGTAGGTCGGTGCGTCGTCGAGCGGCAGGGTGTCCATGTCCAGCTCGATACCGCGGTTGGCCTTGATGTTCTCCAGCGCGTCACCGATGACGGTGAGGTTGCGCAGGCCCAGGAAGTCCATCTTCAGCAGGCCGATGGCCTCGCAGGACGGGTAGTCCCATCCGGTGATCAGCGCGCCGTCCTGCGGCCGCTTCCACAGCGGGATCGCCTCCATGAGCGGATCACAGGACATGATGACCGCGCAGGCGTGCACGCCCGCGTTGCGGATCAGACCTTCGAGTCCGCGCGCGGTCTCGTAGATCTTGGCGATATCCGGATTGGTGTTGATCAGTTCACGGACCTCGGCGGCTTCCTTGTACCGCTCGTGATCCGGGTCGGTGATGCCGGAGACCGAGATGTCCTTGGCCATGATCGGCGGCGGCAGGGCCTTGGTGATCTGGTCGGCGATGGCGAATCCGGGCTGGCCGAACAGCACTCGCGCCGAGTCCTTGATCGCGGCCTTGGTCTTGATGGTGCCGAAGGTGATGACCTGGGCGACCCGGTCGGTGCCCCATTTCTCGCTCGCGTAACGCACCATCTCACCGCGGCGGCGATCGTCGAAGTCGATATCGATATCGGGCATCGACACGCGCTCGGGGTTGAGGAACCGCTCGAACAGCAGGCCGTGCGGCAGCGGATCGATATTGGTGATGCCGAGTGCGTAGGCGACCAGGGAACCGGCCGCCGAACCACGACCGGGACCGACCCGGATACCGACCTCGCGCGCGTGGTTGATGAGGTCGCCGACCACGAGGAAGTAGGCCGGGAAACCCATTTCCAGGATGACGCCGATCTCGTAGGCGGCGCGATCGAGGTAATCGCGGGGAGCGCCGTCCGGGAAGCGGCGCGCCAGCCCGAGGTCGACCTCGCGGCGCAGCCAGCTGGCCTGGTCGTGGCCCTCGGGCACCGGGAAGATCGGCATCCGGTCGCTGTGCGCCCACACCTCGTCGTAGGGCTGCACGCGTTCGCCGATGAGCACGGTGTTGTCGCAGGCGTCGGGGACTTCCGCGTCCCAGATCGCCCGCATCTCCTCGGCGGATTTCAGGTAGTAGCCGTCACCGTCGAATTTGAACCGGGTCGGGTCGCTGAGCGTCTTGCCGGTCTGAATACACAGCAGCGCTTCGTGATTGGTCGACGCGTCCTTGGTGACGTAGTGGCAGTCATTGGTGGCGATGGCCGGGATGCCGAGCTGTTTGCCGACCGAGATCAGGCCCTCGCGGACCCGGCGCTCGATGGAGAGCCCGTGGTCCATCACCTCGAGGAAGAAATTGTCCGGGCCGAAGATCTCCTGCCATTTGGCGGCGGCCTCGAGCGCCTCGCGCTCGTGACCGAGCCGCAGCCGGGTCTGCACCTCGCCGGAGGGGCAGCCGGTGGTGGCGATGATGCCCTCGGCGTGCTGGGCGATGATCTCCTCGTCCATGCGCGCCCACTTGCCGAGCTGTCCTTCGAGCGAGGCCAGCGAGGACAGTTTGAACAGGTTGCGCAGACCGGTCGCGTTCTCGGCGACCATGGTCATATGGGTGTAGGCGCCCGAACCCGAGACGTCGTCGCCCTTCTGCCCCGGATCGCCCCACTGCACGCGTTTGGTGTCGAACCGGGAACCCGGCGCGATGTAGGCCTCTATGCCGATGATCGGCTTGATGCCCGCCTTCTTCGCGGAGTTGTAGAACTCCGAGGCGCCGTACATGTTGCCGTGATCGGTCATCCCGACCGCGCCCATTCCCAGCCGATTCGCCTCGGCGAACAGGGGCGAGATCTTCGCCGCGCCGTCGAGCATGGAGTACTCGGTGTGGTTGTGCAGATGAACGAACGATCCGGACGAGGCGGCCAAGACGGTCCTTCCTCCCATGGGTCTCGACGGGGGTTGGCCTAGCGATTCTAGGCACGTCGGTATGACAGGTTTCGACCGCCACGCGTGCCGAACCCGGACGTCGCAGGAGAGCTCGGCGTGTCGGTGTCGAAGATCACCGGCGCGTCGAAGGACTCGCCGTGTAGCCGTCCGATTTCCGCCATGGCGACGCATTTTCGGGGACCGCCCACCCTACGCGATCCCCGAACCACGGCCGCTCCCGCCGGAGGAATCCAGAGCCGGACCGGTCGAGGAAACGCCGACCGGACCGTCACAGAAACTCGGACCGGACCGGTCGCGGGAACTTCGGTCCGGTCGGCGCGAGCCCCGCACCCGTCACATCGACGACGCCGAATCACGAACAACCCCTTACCTCGCCAAGGGTGTCCGCGAGCATCCGGGGTCGGTGATAGGCAGACTGTATGACGCGTGATCGCCCGGGCCGCAGGACCGCCGCACCACGGGCACGACCGACTCCACATCCGAACACGAAGAGGTGCCGATGATTTCGATCAGGACAGGATTCGCGCTCGCCGCCGCCTCGGCGGTCGCCGCTGTCGTACCGCTCGCGGGCGCGAGTCCGGCGGGGGCCGTGGTTGAGGGCCCGTTCGCCACCATCTACGCGCTCACAGACGGTCCGTGCGCCGCGCAGGTCGACGCCTCGGTGAGCGGCAACGGCTATCCCGACCACGCCGCGTTCACCGTCAGCACGAATATGGTCGGGGTCGGCGACATGGGCGCGTGCAGCCTGCCCGTCACGCTGAACTGGCGCAATCTCACGACCGGGCAGAGCGGTGCGTTCACCACCGTCGCGCGCGGCCCCGGGTACTGGAGCAACGGCGGATACTCCGCGATCTTCGCCCCCGGCATCGGGAATTTCACCGGCAACGTCACCGTCGGCAACGCGTATGCCCCCGAGTCGGGCGGCGTCGACTTCACGGTGAAGAAGTACCGGCCATAGGGATTCGCTTCCTGTCCTCGGCGTCGTCCGAGGACAGGACGACACCGTTCGCCTGGACGACGCCGCCCGCCCGACAGACCGGTCGGCGGGATAATCGGCCGATGAGCCCATCGACGCGCCGCGCTCCCCGATGACGACAGCCGTCGCGATCATCGTCGGGGCGGCCCTGATCGCCGGGGCACTGCTGTTGTGGCCGCGTACGCGCCGGTCGGTGACCACACCCGCCGAACGGGCGGTGCACACCGCATTGCACACCGCCTCGCTGGCGGCGCGACCGCTGCGCGGCGGGCTCACCGCCGCCTCGGCGCAGGAGGCCGCCCCGCATCTGCGGATCCTGACCGGCGCGCAGGCACTCGGCGTCGCCGACGCCGACGGGGTGTTGCTGGCGTGGAACGGGCCGCACGCCGAACTCGTCGAGCGCTTCACCGACGCCGCCGCACGCGCCGTCGCGACCGAGCGCCCCGTGCTGGTCGTACTGCCGGGACGCGGCGATCAGGCCGGACGCACCCTGGTCGCGCAACCGCTGTCGATCGAGAACGCCGGGGTGGCGGGCGCGCTGGGCGTGGTGACGACCGAGCAGCCGGGGCCGGGGCGGCTCGGCGGCATCGCCGAGGTCGCCAGATACGTGTGCGGTCAGCTGGAACTGGCCGAACTCGACGCCTCGCGCGCACGGCTCGACCGCGCCGAGGTGCGCGCGCTGCGTGCCCAGATCAGTCCGCATTTCATCTACAACGCGCTCAATACGATCGCCTCGTTCGTGCGGACCGACCCGGACCGCGCCCGCGAATTGATCATCGAATTCGCTGATTTCACGCGCTATTCGTTCCGCACGGCGGGCGAATTCACGGTGCTCGCCGACGAATTGCGCAATATTGAGCGCTATCTCGCGTTGGAACGCGCCCGATTCGGCGACGCGCTCGAGGTGCGATTGCAGATCGCGCCGGAGGTACTCGGTGTCGTCCTGCCATTTCTCGCATTGCAGCCGCTGGTCGAGAACGCGGTGCGCCACGGACTGGCGGGCGCGCGGCGCGGCACCATTTCGATCGTCGCCGACGACGCGGGCACCGATTGCGTGATCACCGTCGAGGACGACGGCGCGGGCATGGATCCGGAACTGCTGCGTTCGGGGGCGCTCGACGCGGTCGCGGCGGGATCGGGATCGACGGGTCCCACCGAATCCGCCCACGTGGGGCTGGCGAACGTGGACGATCGATTACGTGCCGCGTTCGGCAACGACTACGGCCTCGTCGTGGAGACCGCGCCCGGCGCGGGCACCAAGGTCGGCCTGCGCGTCCCGAAGTTCCGCGCCGGAATTCAGGCGTGAGGACGTGCGGATACCGGAATCGGCACGCACCGCACCGCGCTTTACGATGGAGCGATCGTGACACGCACCACCGATACCACGCCGACCGCCCTGCGCGTACTGGCCGTCGACGACGAGAAACCCGCGCTCGACGAGTTGGTATATCTGTTGCGCGCGCAATCGGAGGTCGGTGAGATCCACCCCGCGGGCGACGCGACCGAGGCCTTGCGACTGCTGCGGGTCCATCCGGTGGACGCGGTCTTCCTCGATATCAATATGCCCGGCCTCGACGGGATGGAACTGGCCGGAATCCTGTCGGAATTCGCGAATCCGCCCGCCGTGGTATTCGTTACCGCCCACGAGGATCGCGCGGTGGCCGCCTTCGATCTCGGCGCGATCGACTATCTGTTGAAACCGTTGCGGGAGGCGCGTCTCGGCGAGGCGGTGCGCCGCATCATCGGCGCGCGCGTGGCGCGGACACCGGATACCGGGCAACCCCGAACGGATCCGAACGAGGTCATCCCGGTGGAACTGGGCGGGGTCACCACGCTGGTGCACCGATCGAGCGTGAGCTGGGTGGAGGCCGACGGCGATTACGCGCGACTGCACACCAGCGCCGGATCGCATCTGGTCCGCATCCCCCTGTCCGCCCTCGAATCCCGATGGGAGAACGCGGGTTTCCTGCGGGTGCACCGGTCGTATCTGGTGGCATTGCGCCTGGTGACCGGATTGCGCGCGATCGGTTCGGGAACCGTGGTGTGCCTGCGCGCCGAGGGCACCGCGGCGGCCGTGGAACTGCCGGTGAGCCGACGGCAGGTCCGCGAGCTCAAACAGCGCCTCGTCCACGGCCCGCGCCACATCTGGACCAACCGATGACCGGACCGGCGCCGCGGCCGGTCCGCACCCGCGTGGTGCTGGCCGAACGCCGCGGGGCGCGGCGGGCGCGGACCAGGGTGGAGGTCGCCGAGCAGACCGAGATCGGCGAGGCCATGGTCGCGGGCCTGATCCGCGCGCAACTCGGGCTGGCATTGCGGATCGCGCTGGTCTCGACCCTGATCCTGTGTTCGCTGCCGCTGCTCTTGCGGATCGAGGCGATCGGCTCGGTGGTGATCCTCGGTGTCCGGCTGCCCTGGCTGCTGCTCGGCCTTGCCGTCTATCCGGCGCTGTACGCGATGGGCCGGATCTACGTCCGTCTGGCCGAACGCAACGACCAGGACTTCCTCGATCTGGCCGAGGACTGACATGTCCGCGTCACCGGTCGGGTGTGGCCCGCGCGCGGCGGCGCGATGAATTCGGCGCCCGCACCGGCCATGACCGTCGTCGCCCTGCTGCTCGCCGCCCTCGCCACCGTGGCGATCGGCGCGTACGGGGTGCGCCTGGCGCGCACGACCTCGGATTTCCTCGTCGCCTCGCGCAGTGTCGGCCCGCGCTGGAACGCCGCGGCCATCTCCGGTGAGTATCTCTCGGCCGCGTCGTTCCTCGGCGTGGCCGGACTGATCGCCAAGTACGGGGCCGACGCGCTGTGGTACCCGGTCGGCTTCACGGCGGGCTATCTGGGCCTGCTGCTGTTCGTGGCGGCTCCGCTTCGCCGATCCGGCGCGTACACGGTGCCGGATTTCGCGGAGTTCCGGCTCGGCTCGGTGCGGCTGCGCCGGTTGGCGGCGGTGGTCGTCGTGCTGATCTGCGGGGTGTATCTGATTCCGCAGTTCCAGGGCGCGGGATTGACGTTGCGGATTCTGCTCGGGGTGCCGAGCTGGGTCGGAGCGCTCGCCGTCGGCGCGATCGTCATCGCGAACGTGGCGGGCGGCGGCATGCGCTCGATCACCCTGGTGCAGGCGTTCCAGTACTGGCTCAAACTCACCGCCGTCGCCCTGCCCGCACTCGTGCTGCTCGGGTATTTCCTCGTCGAGGACCGGGAATTGGGCTCGCCCGCGCCCCCGGTCGTCACCGAGCGCACGACCGTCGAGGTGACCACCGATGTCAGGGTGCGGGTCGCCGCGCCGCAACAGGTGACGATCACCGGCACCCTGGACGGCGACGCGGTGGACGCGGTCGTCCGGCTCGACCCCGGCACACACGACGTCGCGGCGGGCACCACACTCGTGCTGGAACCGGGCGCGGCGGTGCCCGTGGTCGCGGGCGCACCCGCCGACGGCGCGACCTGGCTGCGGCCCGGCGGCGGATTCGGCGGCAGTCATCCCACCTACCAGGTGTATTCGCTGATGATCGCGACCTTCCTCGGGACGATGGGACTGCCGCACGTGCTGGTGCGCTTCTATACGAATCCGGACGGCAGGGCCGCGCGATCCACCGCGCTGGCCGTCATCGCGCTGGTCGGGCTCTTCTACCTGTTCCCGATTCTGCTCGGGGTGTTCGCCCGGCTCTACGTTCCGCGCCTGCTGATCACCGGGACCTCCGACGCCGCCGTGGTGCTGCTGCCGGGGTCGGTGCTCAGCGGCCTGCCGGGTCAACTGCTCGCGGCGCTGGCCGCGGCGGGCGCGATCGCGGCATTCCTTTCCACCTCGTCCGGACTGCTCGTCAGCATCGCCGGTGTGCTCAGTACCGACATGTTGCGCGGGCGGATCCGAGACTTCCGGATCGCGGCGCTGGGCGCGGGCGTGGTGCCGCTGTCGATATCGCTGGCGGTGGCTTCGCTCGACCTGTCCAGGACTGTCGCACTGGCCTTCTCGGTCGCCGCGTCGACGCTGTGCCCGCTGCTCGTCCTCGGGATCTGGTGGCGCGGGCTGACCGCCGCGGGCGCGGCAACCGGGCTGATCCTGGGCGGCCTCGCTTCCGGCGGTGCGACGGCCGTCTCGGTCGCGGGCGGGGTGTCCGACGAACCGGCGGGCGGATGGCCCGCCGCACTGCTCAGCTATCCGGCGGCGATCAGCGTGCCCCTCGCCTTCGCGGCGATGGTCCTGGTCAGCATGGTGACGCGCGGGCAGGACAGCCGGACCGTCGGACGCGTCTTCGTCCGCATGCACGCACCGGAGCGACTGGGCATGGGCGCGGACCGCGAAGGCCGTTTGCGCACAAGATAACCGGGAAACTCGCCGCGTCGGCCTCGGCGGCCCCGCGACCGTTCGTCGCGGCCCGGCGACCGTTCACCGCACAGATCGGCGCCTTCACGGAGTGACCTCCGCCACACCATCAACGGCGGACTTCGGCGCGGTTACGGTCAGCGCACGTAAGCCACGTCACACGCTAGGACCCCTCGGATGACCAGTATCGACCTCGACAAGGACGGCCCAGCCCCGCGGCGCGCGCGGACCGCCGAGGAATTCGCCGCCGTGCACGAGAGCCCGCAATTCCAGGAACTGCGCAGCCGCCTACGGCGCTTCGTGTTCCCGATGACCGCGCTGTTCCTGTTCTGGTACCTCAGTTACGTCCTGCTCGGCGCCTACGCGCACGACTTCATGGCCACCGAGGTGTTCGGCAATATCAACGCGGGCCTGCTGCTCGGACTCGGGCAGTTCCTCTCCACCTTCGTCATCACCGCCGTCTACGTCCGGTTCGCCAACAGGGAACTGGACCCGCGCGCCGCGGCCATCCGCAACGAGCTCGAGGAGGGCCGGGCGTGAGCACGAATTACCTCGCGGCGGAGACCATCGGCGAACCGGTCGCCAATATCGCGATCTTCGCGCTGTTCGTCGCGGTCACCATGATCGTCGTCATCCGGGCCAGCCGTCACAACAACACCGCGGCCGACTACTTCACCGGCGGGCGCGGCTTCTCCGGACCGCAAAACGGTATCGCCATCGCGGGCGATTACCTCTCGGCCGCGAGTTTCCTCGGCATCGCCGGAGCCATCGCCGTCTACGGCTACGACGGCTTCCTCTACTCCATCGGCTTCCTGGTCGCCTGGCTGGTCGCCCTGCTGCTCGTCGCCGAAATGCTGAGGAACACCGGCAAATTCACCATGGCCGATGTGCTGAGCTTCCGATTGCGGGAACGCCCGGTGCGCACGGCGGCGGCACTGTCGACGCTGACCGTCTCGCTGTTCTACCTGCTGGCGCAGATGGCGGGAGCGGGCGGCTTGGTCGCGCTACTGCTCGATATCGATTCCAAGTCGGGGCAATCGGTCGTGATCGCCGTGGTCGGCCTGCTGATGATCGTCTACGTGCTGGTCGGCGGCATGAAGGGCACCACATGGGTGCAGATCATCAAGGCGGTGCTGCTCATCACCGGCGCCGCGCTGATGACGGTGATGGTGCTGGCGAAGTACGGATTCAATTTCTCCGACATCCTCGGCTCGGCCCAGGACGCGGTCTCCGAATCCACGAACAGGGCGGTCGCGAGCCGCGATGTGCTCGCGCCGGGCGCACAGTACGGCGCCAACGAGACCTCGAAGCTGAACTTCGTCTCGCTCGGGCTGGCGCTGGTGCTGGGCACCGCGGGTCTGCCGCACGTGCTGATGCGGTTCTATACGGTTCCGACGGCGAAGGAAGCCCGTCGCTCGGTGGTGTGGGCCATCGGCCTGATCGGCGCGTTCTACCTGTTCACGCTGGTACTCGGTTACGGAGCGGCGGCCATCGTCGGACCGGATCGCATCCTGGCCTCGGCGGGCGGACAGAATTCGGCGGCGCCACTGCTCGCCTTCGAACTGGGCGGGGTGATCCTGCTCGGGGTCATCTCGGCGGTCGCCTTCGCCACCATCCTCGCGGTGGTCGCGGGTCTGACCATCACCGCGTCGGCGTCCTTCGCGCACGACATCTACGCCAGCGTCATCAAGCGCGGTAATGCCGACGAGTCGGCGCAGGTGCGGGTCTCGCGGATCACCGCGGTGGTCATCGGTGTCATGGCTATCGGCCTCGGCATCCTCGCCAACGGGCAGAACATCGCCTTCCTGGTGGCCCTGGCGTTCGCGGTCGCGGCGGCGGCGAATCTGCCGACCATCGTGTACTCGCTGTTCTGGCGGCGGTTCAACACCACCGGCGCGCTGTGGAGCATGTACGGCGGGTTGATCTCGACCATCGTCCTGATCGTCTTCTCCCCCGCGGTATCCGGGACGAAGACCTCCATGCTGCCCGGTTCTGATTTCGACTGGTTCCCGCTGTCGAACCCCGGCATCGTGTCCATCCCGCTGGCCTTCGTGCTCGGCATCGTCGGCACCTGGCTGGGCGGGCGCAGAGCCGAGGATCCGGCCAAGGCGGTCGAAATGGAAGTTCGTTCGCTCACCGGTGTCGGTGCGGAGCAGGCGATCTCGCACTGACCGCCGGGAACGACCGGCCGCAACGGCGCGGCCACCGTTGGGCCTCGGCACGCGCCGGGGCCCAACGGCGATCCTCGCGCCACTCGTCTCGTCGACAGGAGATCTACGTTGACCAGCGCATCCACCGACCGCGACGTCCCCGCGGCCTACCCCGTCCCCGCCGAGTTCGCGGTGACCGCCAACGCCGATGTCTCGTTGTCTGCGCGGGCTACCGCCGACCGTGAGGGATTCTGGGCCGAGCAAGCCAACCGCCTGCACTGGCACCAATCCTTCACCAAATCCTGGACTGGACCAACCCACCCGTCGCCCGATGGTTCCACGACGGAAAACTCGACGCCGCCCACCACGCGAAATCCACATCGTCCCCGAACTCCCCAAAACCCGCAGCGGCAAATCATGCGCAGACTCCTGCGCGACATCGCCGAAGGACGCGAACTGGGTGACACCTCCACCCTCGTCGACCCCACCGTCTTCGAATCCATCGCCCGCAGGTGATCCGTCGCGCGGACCCGGCGGCGATGAGGGGGCCGGGTCCGTCCGCGCGATCAGCACTCCCACTTTCGATGAACGGACTACTATTGGCTGTAGTAGACGAGTCGGGAGTTCTCGTATGGAAACCATCACTGTCGAACGCGTGATCGACGCACCGATCGACCGGGTCTTCGAATGGCTTTCCGTCGCAAGCAATTACACGCGGGCACCGATCGTGTTGCGGGAGCGGTTGGTGCGGCCCGGCACGGACGCGCCCTACGGCGAGGGCGCGGTCCGCGTGCTGACCTGGGTCATCGGACGGTTCCGCGAACGCATCACCGCGTATCGACCGCCACACGAATTCGAGTACCTGGTCGAGCGCAGTTTTCCACCCTCGCGCCACGAGGGCGGAAAACTCGCCTTCACCGAGGTCGACGGTGGCACGTCGGTGGTATGGACCACCGTGGCCGAGGTGCGACCGCCCTTCGGCGTGGGCGTCGTCACCCGGATAGTGGTGAAGCCGGTGATCTCGTACGTCTTCCGCAGGGTGCTCGCCGCCGCCGCGGACCGAGACCTGCGCACCTGACACCTCTCGGAAGCTCGCCGACCGCCGACGAAATGTAACGACAACATTGCTGTAGACGGCTCGGGACCGCCGACACCTCCTCGCGCGGCCGGGTACGGACTACCGTTGCGCCATGACGCGACGCCTCCGCGCGGTAGCCATGATCTCCCTGTTCGCCCTGGCAGCGGGCTGTGCGTCGCCCGCCGACGACGCCACCACCGCCACCGCCACCGCTCCCGCCACCACGACCACCGGACAGGTGCCACCCAATCGGGTGGTCGGGCTGGCCCTGCCGGACAACGCCGTCGAGGTTGCCGTGGGTCGACTGGACGGACTGGTCGAATCGCTGATGACCGAATCCGGGATACCGGGGATGGCGGTGGCCGTCGTCCACGGCGGGAAGACCGTGTACAGCAAGGGGTTCGGTGTGCGCGCGGCGGGCGGTGCCGAACGCGTCGACGCCGACACCGTGTTCCAGCTGGCCTCGGTGTCGAAATCCGTGGCGGCGGCGGTGGTCGCGCACCAGGTGGGGACCGGGTCGGTGGAGTGGGAGACCCCCATCGTGTCGAAATTGCCGTGGTTCGCACTCGGCGATCCGTACGTGACGGCGAACGTCACCGTCGGCGATATGTTCTCCCACCGCAGCGGGCTGCCCGATCACGCGGGCGACCGCCTCGAGGATATGGGCTTCGACCGTCGGCAGGTGCTGGAGAAATTGCGGCTCGAACCGCTGGACCCGTTCCGGATCACCTACCAGTACACCAATTTCGGTGTGACCGCCGCTGCCGAGGCCGTCGCGGCGGCGGCGGGCACGGACTGGGCGCGACTGTCCGACGACACCGTCTACGCGCCGCTCGGCATGACATCGACGAGTTCACGTTTCGCCGATTTCGTCGCGCGACCGAACCGGGCCGTGGGACATATGTCGGTCGACGGCCGCTGGGTCGCCCGGGCCGTCCGCGATCCCGACCCGCAGTCCCCCGCGGGCGGCGTGAGTTCCTCGGTGAACGATATGACCCGGTGGCTGACGATGCTGCTCGCGCCGCCGCAGGCGCTACTGCCCGCGATCACCCCCCAGATCATCTCCACCCCGGCCACCGCCCCCGACGCGCGGGCGGGGTTCTACGGATTCGGCTACAACGTCTCGACCACCTCGGCGGGGCGCGTCACCTACAGCCATTCCGGGGCCTTCGCCCTCGGCGCGGCCACGAATTTCCTGGTCGTACCGTCCGCCGACGTGGCGATCGTGGCCCTGACCAATGCCGCGCCGATCGGCGTGCCCGAGACGTTGACGGCCGAATTCGCCGACATCCTGCAATACGGCGAGGTCCGCGAGGACTGGCGCGCGCTGTACCGCGACGCCTTCGCGGGAATGGATCGGCCCGAAGGCGACCTGGTCGGTACACCGGCACCGGCGAATCCCGCGCCACCGCGGCCATTGGCTTCCTACGTCGGAATTTACGCCAACGACTACTGGGGACCGGCGACCGTCACCGACAACGCGGGCACGCTGACATTGACGCTCGGCCCCGCGAACCGGACCTACCCGTTGAAGCACTGGGACGGCGACACCTTCACCTTCGAGTTGCTGGGCGAGAACGCCGCGCCGGGCACCATCTCCCGGGCGACTTTCGCGGGCGACACCATGACCGCGGAGTATTTCGACGAGGAAGGACTCGGCGTCTTCCGCCGCTGAGGCGCCCCGGCTCGGACAACACCGCAGCGCATCCGGTTCCACGGTTTACCGGTAGCGGATTGCTATGGTCACAGGTATCAGTGACCGGCGGCAGCTGAGGTGGAGGACGCGAGTGGCTCCGAAACGTTGTTCGGCCAAGAGTTTTCGGGTGGTGCTGGGAACGGCGCTCGCGGTGGTCCTCGCCGCCGGACTGGCGATGGGCGCGACACGCGCGCCCGCACCGGCGCTGGCCTCCTCGGTCGAGGAATGGACCGCACTGCACGACGGACCGCAGCCCTTCCCCGACATCCGCATCGAATCCGACGTGCCGATCACCATGAACGACGGCGTCGTGCTCAAGGCGAACGTGTACCGGCCCGTCGACGCGGCGGGCCGCACTCCCGAGACGCCGATGCCCGCGCTTGTCACCATGACGCCCTACACCAAACTCATGGCCAACCTCATCGACTCGGCGCTGGCGGTGCCAGGATTACAACCGCTCACCGTCGACCTGGCGAACCGGTTCAATCTGTCCGGCACCCCCATCAGCGGTTTCGGTGACCTGCTGCACGCCTTGGACGGAGGCACGGTGCAGACGGTGCTCGGCGTCGACCGAAAACTGGTGCGCAGTGGCTACACGCTCGTCGTCGTCGACGTGCGCGGCACCGGATTCTCGCAGGGCGCGTGGGACACCCTCGGCGCACGCGAACAACTCGACACCCGCGAGGTGATCGAGTGGGCGGCGCGCCAGAGTTGGTCGGACGGAAACGTCGGCATGACCGGCGGTTCCTACGCGGGGATCAACCAACTCCGGGCCGCCGAGGACGCGCCGCGACCGCTGAAGGCCATCTTCCCCGTCGTTCCCGGTAGCGACCTCATGCGCGACGTGGTCGCCCCGGGTGGCGGTGTCGGAGCCACCTTCCTGCCGATGTGGCTCAACTCGATCAACCGCGCCAAGATGGTGCCCGACGTGTCGTCGATGCTGCGCGGCACCTTCGACTGGGCATGGCTCGACGAGCGCGTCTCCGACCCGCTGACCAATTACGATCTGCTCGTCCAGGCGCTGACCACACCGGCCATCGACGAGATGCAGCCCGAGCTGGAATCGGCGCTGGACGAATCGAGCGCGTTCCGGCAGGGCATTCTCGGTCAGCCGGAGCGAATCACGGTGCCCACCTTCGTCTACGGGGGTTGGCACGACATCTTCGCCAACAGCGCGACCACGATCTACAACGCGATTCCACTGCCCGCCACACCGGCCGCCGGTGGTGCGATGAAGAAACTCGTCGTCGGGAACACCTACCACGCCAATCCCGGCGCGGGCACCGGCGTCGCTGGCGCACCGCCCCGGCTGGACGTGCTGCAACGCGCCTGGCTGGACCACTGGCTCAAGGGAATCGACAACGGTATCGATGACTTCGGTCCGGTGGTGGTCTGGGAGCAGGGCGGAAGTTGGGTCACGCTGCCCGAATTCCCGCAGCCCGGCGTCACCCACCGCCGCGTCTACCTGTCGCCGGACGCCAGCACGACCACGATCGACAGCCTGCACGACGGATCGCTCACCGTGACCGCTCCCGCCGCCGCGCGCACCCTGACCGTCGCACCCGGACTGTCCAACGCGTGTTCGCGCGACGCGGCCCAGGGATCGGCGGGTATCGCGTCCGCACTCGACGTGTGCGCCAAGGATTCCCGGGTCGCGGAGACCGACGCGCTCACCTTCACCAGCGCCCCCGTCACCGCCGACACGGTGATCTCGGGCCCGATCAACGCCCACCTCACGACCGTCTACGACACCACCGACGGCTACTGGAGTGTGACCGTCAACGACGTCGCGCCCGACGGCACCTCCACCGTGCTGAGCACCGGCCAGCTGACCGCGTCGATGCGCGCGATCGACGAGACGAGGAGCACCCGCTCGGCCAACGGCGATCTCACCGCGCCGTTCAACCCGATCACCGCGGCGAGTCACCTGCCCGTGGTCCCCGGCGAACCGGTCGCACTCGATATCGCCGTCATCCCCACCCAGGCGGTACTGCGCCCCGGCCACCGTCTGCGGGTCGACGTCTTCGCAGCGAACGCGCCCAAGGCCGTGCCCTTCCGGCCGCTGCTCAATGCCTCCGAGCTGAAACCCCAGCATCTGCTACTGGATCCGAACGCGCCGAGTTTCGTCAATATCCCGACCGATCGACCGCTGTAGTCGCGGTGGCTGTCGGTCACCCGGTCGGCGGGAAACGCGCCTTCCTCACCACCGTCGCGGTGGTGATCATCGCGTGCGCGGTGCACTACGGCAGTGGTGACGACCATTCCGGGATCGCGATCGCCTTCGCGGGGGTGGCGGTGCTGGCGATCTTCGAGCTGGTGGTCAGGATGGGCCGTCGTGGCTGAGCGTGCCGCCGTGGTTGCGGACGGCACGGGCACGGTGAATTTCGCGAGAATTGCCGTGAACCGCGAGTTCGACGCCACGGCGCGCGCGGTGGATCCGATCTACCGTTGACCCGTGGAGCCATTGCAGCGCTATGTCGCCGAAGAGATCGCCACCGACCACGCCGAGGGATTGCTGCCTCGCCGCGAAGCATTGCGCCGACTCGGTCTACTGGGCCTCGGCGTGGGCGCGGCCACCGCACTGCTGGCCGCGTGCTCCTCCGGTGACGACACACCGGCCACCGCACCGGCTCCCGCCGCGACCACGACCGCCGTACCGCCCGGCAGTGCCGCGGCGCTGCCGACGACACCGATCACCTATCCCGGTCAGGACGGCCGGACTCTCCAGGGCGCGTGGGCAGCGGCGGCGCAACCGAAGGGCGCGGTGCTCGTCATCCACGAGAATCGCGGCCTCACCGATCACCACCGTTCGGTGGCGGGCAGGTTCGCGGGCGCGGGGTACAGCGCGCTGGCCGTCGATCTGCTCTCCGACCACGGCGGCACCGCCACCTTCACCGATCCGGCCGCGGCGACCGCCGCGCTGACCGGCACACCACAGGATCGTCTGCTGGGCGATCTGCGCTCGGGCCTGGAGGAACTGGGCAGACGCGCACCGGGAAAGAAGCTCGGCGCCACCGGATTCTGCTTCGGCGGCGGGCTGACCTGGCTGCTGCTCGCCACGGGCACACCGGGATTGGCCGCCGCCACACCGTTCTACGGCCCCTTCCCCGACAACGGTGACCTCGCGGGCACGCGGGCCGCGACGCTCGGGATCTATGCCGCTCAGGACGATCGGGTCAACGCCTCGCGTCCCGCCGCCGAGGCGGCCCTGCAACGCGCGGGCCTGCCGCACCGCGTCTTCACCGCGCCCGAGGCGAATCACGCCTTCTTCAACGACACGGGTACCCGCTACCAGCCCGATGCCGCCGCCGAGGCGTGGCGTCAGGTCATCGACTGGTACGGAACCCATCTCGCCTGACCGCGCCGTCGATGATCGGCGGGAGCGGGCGGATTCGCTCGCCCCCGGCGAAGCATCACGCCCGCGTGGTGCCCGCTACCGAATCCGACGATCGAATCCGTCGCCGACAGACAGGGCAGGCTTCGGCGATTCGTGCCCGACGCAGGGCAGGATGAAAAGCGCTGTGGTTCGACGTGAACCGAATCGGCCCGGGCGCCCTCCCGTGGGCGCATCGGTCAGAACGGGGTCGTGTCCAACCATCGGTCGAAAATGGCTGTGTCACCGTAGATCTCGAGACCCGGATCGTCGGTGGGGATGCGCCGCAGGATCGCCAGTAGCAGCGCGACGGCCGTACCGCGCAGGGCGACAGCGCCTTTGGCGTGGCCGTGATCCCATTCGATGCCGGTTCCCGCCCCGCGGACGGTCCACTCGCCCGCGGCGTCGAGACCGGGATCGGTGGCGTGCAGGTGCAGCGTCGCGCCGTCGGGGAGGACGGGAACGGGACTGCCGACCAGGGCGGTTTCGAGCAGGCCGAGCCATTCGGAGATGCCGTCGGCGGCGAGTTCGGGGCTCAAGGTCACCTCGCGGCCCAGAGCGAGCAGGGCGTCCGCGCGGTGCACGGTGGCCTCGTGCAGTCGACGCCGGATCCACCACTCGGCCGGACGCGGCGGGCCGAACGGCGTCCAGATCTCGACATGGCCGCCGGTCCGGTCGACCGCGTCCAGAACCAGCCGGGCGCTGTCGCTCAGCCACTTCGCGGCGGCGTCGGGTTCCTTGGGCATCGCACCGTCGGGGACCGCGCGGAAGTCGATGCGTTCGGTGGCGCGATCGGTGATCATCGCGGCGGCCCAGCGATGGCCGCGACCGACGTGGGTCATCAGATTGGCGAGCGACCAGCTGGGGCAGGCCGGGATCGGCGTGGCGGGATCGGCGGTCCGCATCAGTTCGGCGAGCGAGTCGGTTTCGGCGGGCAACGCCGCCCGATAGGCAGCCGTGAGGGATGTCGTCACCGAAACGACACTATCCCTGCCGATTCCGACGGGCACTCCGGCATCGGGGCGCCGTGCGCGCTCGGGCGGAGCCCGTCACGCGAATTACCGCGCCGACACGGCGACACGCCGAACGGAGTTGGTCGAAATTCGATCTGAACCTGCGGATGCGCTGTCCCGTTGTCAGTCTGAACAGCGATACCGGCCAGCGTCGAGTCCGGGGATCGCTCGGCCGTATACGGAATCGGCCGACAATCGAGGAGATCCAATGAAACGTCTCGGGCCATGGCTCACCCTCGGGGTGGTCGCCGTCCTCGGCCTCATCCTGCTCAGCGTCAACATGTCCAAGGAACCCGAACCGACGGCCGCGCAGCCGACCGCGACACCCGCGGCGGCGACCACGACCGTCGCCCCGGCGGCGAGTGCTACCGCCGCACCGCCGACGACGAGCGCCGCTCCCGCACCGGGCGCGTTCCCGGCGCAGGCGGATTACGTCGGCAAGATCGCGCCCGCCGCCGGTGGCGCGCTCACCCTGGAGATCACCGTCGAGGGTGATCGAGCGGTCGCCTACCTGTGCGACGGCGCGTCGATCGAGTCCTGGCTGCGTGGCAGCGCGGTGAACGGTCGCCTCCAGCTGACCGGGAAGAACGACGCGACACTCGACGGCGCCGCCACCCGTTCCGGGGTCGGGGGCAGCGTCAGCGTCGCGGGTAAGCGGTGGGATTACACCGCCGCACCCGTGACCCCGCCCGCCGGGCTCTACGTCTACTCCGACAACGGAGTACGGCAGAGCTGGATCGTGGACTCCTCCGGTGCGGTGACCGGCGTGCAGCGCGCCGCCGACGGCACCACCTCCCCCGCACCCGCCCTCGCGCCGGACGCGACGGCGCTGGTCGGCGGCAAGAAGATCACGGCGAACAAAGTGAGCGGTGGCGACGATGTCGGCTGAGAACACCCTGCCCGGTCCCGGAACTCGTTCCGCCACACCGGCACTCGCCATCGTGGTGGCCGTATTGATCGGCGCGGCCGTCGCGGTCGCGCTCGGCGTGTACGGCAAAGCGCACGATCCGCGGTTCTTCTCGATCAATGTCGCGGGCTTCTCCAGTCCGACCGCGGTGAAATCCTGGCTCGCCACCCTGGCGGCGGCGCTGGCCGTCTTCCAATTCGGTTCGGCCCTGGCCATGTACGGCAAGATCCCCGGGATCGGCTCACCCCGGTGGCTCGGGCCCGCGCACGTCTGGTCGGGACGGCTCGCCGTCGTGGCGACCGTGCCGGTCGCGGTGCACTGCCTGTACGCGTTGGGTTTTCAGGATTACGAGCCCCGCGTGCTGTGGCATTCGCTGCTCGGCTGCTTCTTCTACGGCGCCTTCGTCACCAAGATGCTGCTGCTCACCCGCAAGGGCCTGCCCGGCTGGGCTCTCCCCCTCGCGGGCGGCCTGGTCCTGACCGGCCTCATCGGTATCTGGCTCACCTCCGCGCTGTGGTTCTTCCAGAACAACGGCATCATCCTCTGATCGGAACTCCCCCATGAACAACAGCACGACCGACAATCTCGACCGCCGCACCGTGGTCGCCGGTGCGGGCATCCTCGCCGCCGCCACCGCCCTGACCGCCTGCTCAACCTACGGGGAAACCGCCACCCCACCCCCCGCCACCGCCGCACCCCCCGCCGCCCAGCCCGGCGGCCCCGCCAACGCCCTCGCCAAAACCGCCGACATCCCCGTCGGCGGCGGCGTGATCGTCGGCGCCACGGTGGTCACCCAACCCACCGCAGGCACCTTCGTCGGCCTCGACAGCACCTGTACCCACGCCGGCTGCAAAGTCACCAAGATCACCGACGGCGCGCTCGAATGCGTATGTCACGGCAGCAAATTCGGCCTCGACGGCTCCGTGGTCACCGGCCCCGCGAAACGCCCCCTCGCCACGAAACCTGTTCGTGTCGAAGGTGACTCGATAGTCAGCGGCTGACCTGTGTGCCCCGGACATCCGGGGCCCATCCGCTCGCCGAGCAGACCCCGCGAACGATCCCAACGACACCGCTCACGGCGTCAACGATTCGACAGTCACCACCATCACTCACTCACCCACCCCACCCCAACAGCAACCCGACCCCCCTTCGTTCCCACACCATCGCCAGCCACCCCCGGCATACAACCAACCCCTCACCGACCAACGAAACGCCCCCACCAGGGAGCGAGCCCGACGAGCGACGGTTCGCGGCCGTCTCGCGTCCGAGCGGTCGAAGCGCATGCGCCGAAGGCGCGAGTCTCGACCGCTCGGACGCGAGACATCAAGGCCGCGAACCACGCCGCGCCAGCGGCCAATATCACAGCATCTCGAGACCCACCCCTCACATACAAGAAATCAAGCGGCGGGCCCCGACCTCACCCGAACATATCGGCCATCCGCCGGTCCATCTCCTCCGGCGACACATCCTCCACATGTGTGGCCACCGTCCACCGGTGCCCCCACGGATCCTCGAACGTCCCGCTGCGGTCACCGTAGAACTGGTCCGTCATGGGAGTGAGTTCCCTCCCACCCCCCGACAGCGCGGCGGCGAACGCCGCGTCGGCGTCCGCCACGTAGACGTGCAGGTTCACCGGTGTACCACCGACCGTCTTCGGGTCGAGGAATTCCATGTCGGGTGCGGGGTCGCCGAGCATGATGACCGACTCGCCCAGCGTCAGTTCGCAGTGCGCGATCTTGCCGTCGGGACGCGGCATCCGCATCCGTTCTACGGCTCCGAACACGGTTTTGTAGTAATCGATGGCGTCGGCGGCTCCGTCGACCGCCAGCCCGGGTGAGACCACCGGATATCCATCGGGAACTGATTTGACAGTCGGCATGGCAGACCTCCGATCGTGGCGAATATCGGCTTTGTTGCGAGCCTATTCCCCGCGCGTCTCGGATCGAGGCCTGTTCGACCGAAAGGTCCGCGAATTCTCGATATCGATCGGCGTTAGGAGTCGGGGACCTGTTTCAGGCTGCGGACCTGCGCGGCGGTGAGATCGGTGAGCACGCCGGGGTCGACCGATTCCGGTGCGGTCACCGACACCTGGGTGAGGGTATTGCCGACCTGGACCAGTGTCACCAGCGAGACGAGGGTGAATCCTTCGCTGGTCAGCCGGAGCTGGAACGAAGTCGACGCGTCGCCCGCCGCGGGTTGTTCGAGTCCGCCGAGGCGATAGTCGATCGCCGCCTGGTCGGCATCGGTTCCGGAATAGCTGATGCATCGACGCAATGTCTGCTGCACCTCGTCGAACGCACCGGAGAGTTTGTCGTTCGGGAAAGTCGCGGCGTCGATATCGATACTCGAGAAGTTCGGCCCGTTGAATCCGACCGCGTATCTGGTGAGCGCGTCCGGGCGCTGTCGAGCAAGCGGTTGCAGTACTTCGGCGCATTCCGCGGGCCGGGTCGCCGCGCCACCGGAGCCGGAGAGTCCGAGAGCGGATTCGGGCACCTGTTCCATGCCCGACGGCAGGTCCTCCGGGCCGAGCAACAGCTGACCGAGGACGACCACCTCGGTGATGGGCGGTCCCGTCGCGGGCGCCGCGGCGACGATCGGGCCGAGCGCGGGCAGCGCCGGGCCGTCGTCGTCGGTCGAATCCGATCCGCATCCGGCCAGCAGTGCCGTGCTCACGGCGGCGAGCAGCACCGCCCCGCCCCTGGTCACTCGGTCCACGTGACCTGCGTCGTGATCGTCTGTTGCAGATTGCTCGCGCTGCGCGGGTCGCGATAGGCCTGGTGGCCGCCGACGGTGATCGATCCCGACACCGGCAGCGGCAGTCCGAGATCGACCGTGATGGTGCCGGTGCCCTCCATCGTGTAGTCCTCGATGTCGAGGATGCCCGCGTCGTTGGGCAGCGCCCACACCTCGGCCTTGGGCATCTGCACCACGTGCAGATCGATGGTGAGTCGATCGCCGTCGATGCCGGTCAGGGTCGCGGTCGTCACCTGGTCGAGTGTGACGCCACCGTCCACCTCCTGGTGCACGGTCCAGATCGCGCCTTCGCCGATCGGCTCGTCGGGGAACATGATCGAGCGATAGACCGCTTGGTAGAAGGCCTGTTCCAGGGCCGCGCGCGCCGAGTTGGAGGTGTCGGGCGACGGCGCGAGCCGCAGCGCGGTGATGGCGCCGTCGTCGCTGAAGTCGAATCCGGCGTGGGTTCCGCCGATGGCGGTGAGCGCCTTGCTGAGCGAGGGGTCGGGGCTGGTGACCGCGCCGATCGTCAGGTCGACGCCCTCGACGCCCGCTTGCGCCGTCATCGGAATGGTCAGCGCGGGCGTCGAGAAGTCGCGCACCGGTTGATCGTTGATCTGCTGTTGGATCCGATGGTCGGTACACAGGGTGACCTGCTGGGTGGTGCCCGCGGCATAGCGCGGCCGCAGTACCGCGCGCGGTTCGGCGCCGGGCGAGACGATGCTCGCGGCCGACGCCGAGATCGGCACGGTCACTTCCTTGCCGATGCCGAGTGGTTCGGTGCCGTCGGTGGCGACCGCCGCGTCGGAATCGTCGCCGCAGCCGACGCCGAAGGCCGAGAGCCCGACCGCGAGCATCACGAGCAGTACGCCCGAGCGCGCGATGCGGGGTACGTGGGGGGAAGACAACACCGTCACATGGCACAGCGTACGACCGCTTCCTGAGTGTCAGCTGGGACATCCCGATACCCGCTCGCCACACCGTCGCGAACACGCCGCACCGGAGGCGCGGAGCGGGCGGGTACGCGCTCGAGAGATGATGAACGTCGTGAGTGACGACCGGCCGACCGAGGACAACACCGCTGACCGCGCGGTGCCACTACCCGACGACGCGCAATCGCCGACCGGGGAACCGGCTCCGGCCGCCGCGCCGACCGACGACGTGGCACCACTCGCGACCGACGGACGGCCCCGGCGACTCAAGTCCCTCTTGCTCGTCGCGGTCGTGCTGTACGGACTCGATCTGCTGACCAAGACCATCGTGGTCGCCAATCTCACCCCGGGCGAGCCGGTCTCGATCATCGGCGATTTCGCCCGTTTCACCCTGGTGCGCAACCCGGGCGCGGCGTTCTCCATGGCGACCGGCATGACCTGGCTGCTGACCCTGGTCGCCGCCGCCGTGGTGATCGGCGTGATCAGGATCGGCCGTACGCTGCGCTCCCCGTGGTGGGCGATCGGGCTCGGCATGGTTCTCGGCGGCGCTCTCGGCAATCTGACCGACCGGCTGTTCCGCGCGCCGGGCCCGTTGCAGGGGCACGTGGTCGATTTCGTCGCGGTCGGCTGGTGGCCGGTGTTCAACGTGGCGGATTCGGCGATCGTGTGCGGCGCGATCCTGCTGGTGGTGCTGACCGTTTTCGGTTTCGAACCGGACGGCACCAGGACCGGGCGCGATTCCGTGGACGGCGGCACCGACGAGGCGAAGCCGGACGACCGGACGATCACGAACGATTCGAACGACTCCGGCGACACCGCGTCCGACCGGCCCCCGACCGAGGGTTCGGCCGGGGCGAGCGGTGCGAAGAGCGCCGGACAGGAGAACGCCGCGTGAGGGAAACCAGAACGATGCCGGTGCCGGACGGACTCGACGGGATGCGGGTGGACGCGGGGCTGTCGCGGCTGCTCGGCCTCTCGCGCACCGCGGTGGTGGCGCTGACCTCCGACGGTGCGGTCCACCTGGACGGCGTGCCCGCGGGCAAATCCGACCGGCTGGTCGCGGGCGCGTGGCTCGAAGTCGAATTCCCCGAACCCAAACGCGAATTGGCCATCGAGGCCGAACCGGTCGAGGGGATGCGGATCCTCTACGCCGACGACGATATCGTCGCGGTCGACAAACCGGTCGGCGTCGCCGCCCATACCGGCGTCGGCTGGACCGGACCGACCGTGGTCGGCGGACTCGCCGCGGCGGGCTACCGGATCTCCACCTCGGGCGCGCACGAGCGCCAGGGCATCGTGCACCGGCTCGATGTCGGCACCTCCGGGGTGATGGTGGTCGCGCAGTCCGAGCACGCCTACACCGTGCTCAAGCGCGCGTTCAAACAGCGGACCGTCGACAAGCGCTATCACGCGCTGGTGCAGGGTCATCCCGATCCGAGCAGCGGCACCATCGACGCGCCGATCGGCCGGGCGCGCGGCAACGCCTGGAAATTCGCCGTCACCGCCGACGGACGGCCGAGCATCACCCATTACGACACCATCGAGGCGTTCCAGGCCGCGAGTCTGCTCGACATCCATCTGGAAACCGGCCGCACCCATCAGATCCGGGTGCATTTCTCGGCGGTCCGCCACCCCTGCTGCGGTGATCTCACCTACGGCGCCGATCCGCGTCTGGCCGAACGGCTCGGCCTGCAACGGCAGTGGCTGCACGCCCACACCCTCGGCTTCCATCATCCCGCCGACGGCCGGTACCTCGAGATCGCCAGCGAGTACCCCGACGATCTGAAACACGCGCTGAGCGTCCTGCGCGATGCCTGATCCGTCCGCTTCCGAACGCGACGCCGACCGTGCGGCGGCCCTCGCCGCGCGGTCTGATGTCGCCGAATCGGAAGCGGGCAGGCCGCTCATCGTGCGTGCCGCGCTGATCGCGCTCGGCGTGATCGCGCTGATGGCTGGCATGGTGGTGCTCGGTGAGCTGAATCCGCCTCGGCCGATCGCCGTCTCGACCGACCGGCTCGGCCTCGAACGTGAAGAGCCGGTGGCGGACTATCTGACGCGGGCGCGCGATTCGATCGCGGGCGCCGACGACGGCGAACGGTGGGCGCTGGTGTCGTTCACCGAGGAGATCCGACCCGAACGGATTCCGGCATACGGCGGCGGCCTGCGGATCGCGCAGGTGCTGCACCGGGTGCCGACCCCCGACGCCCGATCCCCGCTGGTGACCGTCGCGGTGCCCGCCGGGGACGCGGTGGCCGTCGCCTCCGCGCGGTCGGCGGCGTCGCAACTGCTCGCCACGCTCGACCCGAGCGATCCCGGCGCGGTGGACGACGGCTCCCGCGAGGCGGTCACCGAATCGGCGCGGGCGCTCGAGGCCGGATGTGCCTGCACGGTCGGACTCGTCGTCCGCGGCCGACTGCCACAGCTGCGGGATGTGGCCACCGTCGCGGGGGTGCGCGCGGTCGAGGCGCTGCCCGCCGACGCGGTCGCCGGACGGTTCGCGGTGACGCCGCTGCTGCCCGCCCGGCACACCCCCGAGCCGGATGCTCAGTCCGGCAGCGTCACCACGCCGTCCAGATAGCGACGGCACCGGCCGAGCAGCAGCACCCGGTCCCCGACCAGTTCACAGCGCAGGGTGCCGCCGCGCCGGGACAGTTGTCGTGCCACCAGCCCTGTGCGACCGATCGTGCGCGCCCACAGCGGAACCAGTTGGGCGTGCGCGGATCCGGTGACCGAATCCTCCGGGACGCCGAGTCCGGGCGCGAAGACGCGCGAGACGATATCGACGTCGTCACCGCGCGCGGTCAGCACCGCGGCGCCCGGCAGCGGCGGAAACGCGGCGAGTATCGGACGGGCGCGGCGCACTTCGGCCTCGGTGGCGACCACGATCACCTCGTCCGGACCGGAGAACGCGCGCACCGGCCGCACGCCGAGTGCGGCGACCAGCGCGGGCGGCGGCTCGATCTCCACGGATTCGACCGAGGGCAGATCGAGGACGTACTCGTCGTCGTCGGTGCGGTCGACGTGCACCCAACCGCCCCTGGTGTAGAAACTGACCATATCGGCGCCGGGGTGGGCGTCCTCCAGGATCTGCGCCGCGGCGGCCAGGGTCGCGTGACCGCACATGTCGATCTCGGCCGCCGGACTGAACCACCGCAGATGGAAAACCGGTCTGCCCTCGGGCGGTTTCCCCGCCTCGGGGGGCAGCCGCGAGGTGTAGAAGGCTGTTTCGGCGAGGCTGTTCCCCTCCGCCAGATTTCGCAGCAACTCGTCCGGCAGCCAGCTACGCAGCGGCATGACCGCGGCCGGGGTGCCCGAGAACGGTGCGTCGGCGAACGCGTCGATCCGGTGCAGCAGAACCTCCATATCGGAGAAGGTACTCCAACACCGAATGACCGCTTCGCACAAGGTTTCTCGTGGCGCGGCGGGTCGGGTGTCCAGTTGCCCGCCGCGTGGACTCAGGCGCTGCCGCCGGGCGAGACCGGAATGAGCGTGGGCTGCTCTCCGCTGATCGCCGTGCTGATCCACCAGGCGATCTCGACCAGGACGATGCCGACGGCGCCGCAGATGAACGCCGCGGTGGTGAGCCCGACATTCGACGGATCGAGTTTGAAGAACTCCCGGGTGAACGGCACCGTGAACAGCACCAGATAGGCCAGGATCGAGGTCGCGATGAGGACGACCTTCCACCACACGTAGGGCCGCGCCACGATGGCGAGGACCCAGACCGCGATCATGATCAATGTGATGAGCGCGGTCGTACCCGCCTGCACCTTCTGCTCCTCGGTCGCGTCCGCTCCCGCGTAGGCGATCAGGTAGGCCACGAAGGTGGCGACGCCGATCACGATGCCCGACGGAATCGCCAATCGCATGACGCGCCCGACGAATCCGCTGCGCGCCCGTTCGTTGTTCGGGGCCAGCGACAGGATGAAGGCCGGGATGCCGATGGTGAACCAGGCCGCGATCGTGACGTGCCTGGGCAGGAACGGGTAACCGATCGGGTCGTAGCCGAAGATCTGCGATCCGACACCGGCCAGCCCGACCAGGAAGGCGAGCAGCACCGAGTAGACGGTCTTGGTGAGGAACAGGTTCGAGACCCGCTCGATATTGCCGATCACCCGGCGGCCCTCGCCGACCACGTAGGGCAGCGTCGCGAATTTGTTGTCGAGCAGCACGATCTGGGCCACGGCGCGGGTCGCCGGACTGCCCGAACCCATCGCCACGCCGATATCGGCGTCCTTGAGCGCCAGTACGTCGTTCACGCCGTCACCGGTCATGGCGACGGTGTGGCCGCGCGATTGCAGCGCGGCCACCATGGCGCGCTTCTGATCGGGGCGGACCCGGCCGAAGGTGGTCTCGCGTTCCAGCACATCGGCGAGTCGCGCACGGTCCTCGGGCAATTCGCGCGCGTCGACCGCGTGATCGCCGCCCGGCAGTTCCAGCGACGTCGCCACCGCGCCGACCGACACCGCGTTGTCGCCGGAGATCACCTTGATCGAAACATTCTGCTCGGCAAAGTATTCGAGGGTTTCCCTGGCGTCGGGGCGCACCTTCTGTTCGAGCACGATCAGGGCGGCGGGCCGCACCGTGCCCGGCGCGTCGGCCGCGTCGACGGGACGGTCGCCGCGGGCGAGCAGAAGGATGCGCAGGCCCGACGATCCCAGTTCCTCCGCGACGCGGGCATCCTCGGAGGACGGGTCGAGCAGTACATCCGGCGCTCCGAGCAGCCAGTCGCCGTGCTCGCCGTAGGAGATGCCACTCCACTTCTTGGCCGAGGAGAACGGCGCGACGGCCGCGCTCTGCCAGCCCGGTCCCGCGTCGAGGCCTTCGCCGATGGCCTGCACGCTGGCGTTGGGGCGCGGATCGTCGGCGGCCAGCGCGCTCGCCGCCCGGCGCACCTCGTCGTCGTCGAAACCGTCGAGTGTCACGATCCGCGAGAGCCGCATGCCGTTCTCGGTGAGCGTGCCGGTCTTGTCCGCGCAGACCACGTCGACGCGCGCCAAACCCTCGATCGCGGGCAGTTCCTGGACCAGGCACTGCCTGCGTCCGAGCCGGACCACACCGACCGCGAAGGCCACCGAGGTCATCAGCACGAGCCCTTCGGGCACCATCGGCACCAACGCCGCGACCATGCCCGTCACGGCGGGCCGCCAGCTCTCACCGCTCGAGACCAGCTGGTTGTAGATGCTCAGCAGACCGGCGGGAATCAGCAGGTAGGTGATGACCTTGAGGATGGTGTCGATGCCGCTGCGCAGCTCCGATTTCACCAGGGTGAACTTGCTCGCCTCGTCGGCGAGTTTGGCGGCGTAGGCCTCGCGGCCGACTTTGGTCGCCCGGTAGGCGCCGCTGCCCGAGACCACGTAACTACCCGACATCACCTGGCTGCCGATCGCCTTGTCGACCGGGTCGGCCTCGCCGGTGAGCAGCGATTCGTCCACTTCGAGCAGCGCGGATTCCTCGGTCACGCCGTCGACGACGATCTGATCGCCCGGGCCGAGTTCGATCAGGTCGTCGAGCACCACCTCGCGCGGCGCGATCTGGGCCGCGATCCCGTCCCTGCGCACCGTCGGCTTGGCCTGGCTCACGATCGCGAGTTGATCCAGTGTCCGCTTCGCCCGGACCTCCTGGATGATGCCCACCGCGCTGTTGGCGACGATCAGCAAGCCGAACATGCCGTCGATCACCGATCCGGTGGACAGGACAAGGACGAACAGCACACCGAGAATGGCGTTGATCCGGGTGAAGACATTGGCCCGGATGATCTCGCGCACCGAGCGACTGGCCCGGTCCGGCACGTCGTTGGTCAGTCCGTCGCTACGACGTCGCTCGACCTCCGCAGCCGTGAGTCCGTTGGCTTTCGGCGCCTGCACCGTTGTCGACATGCAGGCAAGCCTAGCCACGGTCTCGGCCCCACAGGGGACCGAGGCCGTGGGGATTTCCCGCCGTCAGGGCAGGGTCACCAACTCGACCCGCGCCCTGACATCGGAACCGCTGGTGCACTCGATCTGCACGGTGCTCCCCGGCGGGAAATGCAGGTCCTGCGGCAGCGGCGCACCCCGGGGCGCGGCGAAGTAGGTGGGTGGATTGAGCGAGGCCCCACCGCACCACCATCCGGTCGGCGGACCACCCGGTCCCGGCTCTATGCGCACGATCCCGCCCGGTAACAGCGTGTGCGGAACCGCGGACCCTGGCGAAAACGACGACGGCGACCTCGTACACCGTCCCCGAGCAAACAGACTGATCGGTTCCTAACGGTTCACGGGGGCGAAGTACCGTGAGACGAGTGCGGCGAGTCGAGGTTCCCGGTGTTGCGTTCGGCGCGAGCGCCTATCTGATCTGGGGGCTGTTTCCCGCGTTCTTCGGGCTGCTCGCCTTCGCGAGCGCCGCCGAGGTGGTGGCGCAGCGGATCGTGTGGACGCTGGTGCTGGTATCGATCGTGCTCGTCGTCTCCGGGCGGCTGCGCGAGTTGCGCGGCATCGACGGCAGGACATGGCGAATGGCGGCGCTGGCCTCGGCGGCGCTGTCGATCAATTGGGGCACCTACGTCTTCGGCGTGACCTCGGGACACGTGGTGGAATGCGCGCTCGGCTACTTCATCAACCCGCTGGTCACCGTCGCGTTCGGGGTGGTCATCTTCCGCGAGCGGCTCGCGAAGGCGCAGTGGGCGGCGCTCGGGCTCGGCGCGGTCGCCGTGGCGGTACTGACCGTCGACTACGGCAGGCCACCCGTCATCGCGCTGGTGCTCGCGTGTTCCTTCGCCGTCTACGGACTGGTCAAGAAGGTCATCCGGCTCGACGCGCTGCGCGGGATCGCCGCCGAAGGTATCGTCGCCGCGCCGTTCGCGCTCGGCTTCATCCTGGTACTCGTGCTGACCGGCCGCAGCGAATTCGATTCCGGCCCCGCCCACACCGCACTGATGGTCTCGACCGGTCCGGTGACACTGGTTCCGCTGCTGCTGTTCGCGATTGCCGCGCAACGGGTTCCGCTGTCGACCATGGGGCTGCTGCAATACCTGACACCCGCGTTGCAGATGGCGTGGGGCGTCGCGGTCGTCCACGAACCGATGCCCGCCTCGCGCTGGGCCGGTTTCGCCCTGATCTGGGCCGCACTGGCGATCTTCACCGCCGACGCCCTCACCCGCGCCCGCCGCGCCCGGCGCCCCGCCTCGAAACCGGTCCCCGAAGCCCCGATCTGACAGACCCACTGCGCGAGACCCATTCCGTCCACCGCCGAACCGGGTTCGCGCGGAGCATCTTTCGTCACCGCCAGACAGAAAAACCGGCCCACCTCTGTCACATCGGGACAGCGGAACAACAGCCCGATCTCGGGTACATTGTCCGATCGACGCGGTATCGAGGGGTTGGATCAGGTTGGACGACAGGCAGTGGGACCGGGTAGCCGGAGCCTTGCTCGGAACCGCGGCGGGCGACGCGCTCGGCGCCGGATACGAATTCACCTATCCGGACGCCGAAGCCGAAATCGGCATGATCGGCGGCGGCATGTGCCGCTGGGCGCCCGGCGAATGGACCGACGACACATCGATGGCTATCGCGGTCGCCCACGCCGCCGAACCCGGCCCCGGCATCGACCTCGACGCGGTGGCCGCGGGCTTCGTCCGCTGGTTCGATTTCGACCCGCCCGACATCGGCGTCCAGACCGCCAAAGTACTCGCCACCCGCCCGAAATCCGCGCGCGAGATGCAGATACAGGCCATGACGATCGAAGGCCGCACCGGCGGCAACGGATCGCTCATGCGCACCGCCCCCGTCGCGCTCGCCTACCTCGACGACGCCGAGGAATGCGTCCGCATGGCCGGAATCGTCAGCGCGCTCACCCACCACGACCAGCAGGCGATCGAAGCCTGCAAGATCTGGACCTACGCCATCCGGCACGCCGTACTCGCCGGAAATTTCGACGGCGTACGCGACTACGTCGCACGATCCGCGAGCGCCGACTACTGGAACCGCCTGCTCGACGCCGCCGAAACCGGGGCACCCACCGACTTCGCGCACAACGGCTGGGTCGTCCACGCCCTCCAGACAGCGTGGTGGGCCATCACCACCGCCGACGCCTCCTGCCCCGCCCACCTACCACTGGCCTTGGAACTGTGCGTACGCGCGGGCGGCGACACCGACACCACCGCCGCCATCGCGGGCGCACTGCTCGGCGCCCGATGGGGTGCGTCCGCCGTACCGCAACGCTGGCGGTCCCTGCTGCACGGCTACCCCGGCCTCACCGGCGAAGACCTCGTCGCCCTCGCCATCCGCGTGGCTGGGTGATTGGCGGCCGGGGCCGCAGGTTCGCGGCCCCCTTTGTCTCGCGTCCGAGCGGTCGAGACTCGCGCCTTCGGCGCATGCGCTTCGACCGCTCGGACGCGAGACGGGCCGCGAACAGTCGCTCGTAAGACTCGCTCCGTGGGGCTGAGTTGAGCGCGCTGGGTTGTCACACGGAGTCGGACCGTGTGGGAGGTTATGGGGGCGCGAACAGTCATCGACGAAGGTCGCTTCGTGGGCACTGGGTCCGGCGCGCTGGTTATCCCGCGGAGCCGGACCACGACGGAGGTCGGTGGAGCACAACCAGCCGCTGCAAAGCTCTTCGGGGCGCTGGGCCCGGGACGCTGGGTTGTCAGACGGCGCCGGACCGCATGGGGGGCGTCGAGGTCGTCGCGGTGCCGGACATGGACCGAGGTCGTCGAGTGACGACATCGGCACCACACGAGCCGAGGTGTCGGATACGGCTCGACGCCGAAAACGGTCGGCTACCAGACGGTGCTGAGTTCTCCCGGGGTCCAGAGTCCGGAGTGGTCCCGTTGGGTGATCGCCGGATCGGCGGGGACGGCGCCGGGGGCGATCCTGGTCAGCTGCTGCAATTCGCCCCAGTCCCTGCGCCAGTCGTGGTTCAGGTAGGTGGCAAGGGTTCGGGCGCGCAGCAGCATGTCCGACCAGCCGAGGGGGCCGCCCTTGTCGTGGCTCTGCCACAGCGTGGTGATCTCGGCGCCGGGGCGGTCGGGCAGGATGCGGTAGGCGGGGATCTCGGCGATGCCGTGGCGGTGGTCGTAGGGGCGCTGGCCGGGGAATTGCAGGCCGACCATCCAGTCGGTGAGGACCGGGGTGCGGGAGCCGACCAGGTCGCGCAGTGTGGTTGTCTGCGGCACGCGCGGCGGGGTCAGGGCCAACCACTGGGCCGGGTTGCGGTCGCGGTCGACGGCGACGACGCGGATGACGTCGGCCGAGGCCGGGATATCGGTGAACGGCACCCGCAGGTTGCGCCACGAGGGCGCGGGGCCGATATCGATCGGGACCACCCGGCCCGCGGCGCGCGCGGTCGAATCGGAATCGGTCGTGCCGTATTCGATGTCGAGCGTCTGGCCCGCGGTGACGACACCGTCGGCGTCCACCGAGCGGATCCGGCCCGCCGCGCTCAGCGCGACGATGCCCGCGCGCTGGTCCGGCGCGGGCAGCCGGTACCAGCCGGTGGTGAGTTCGGCGGGGCCCGCGTCACCGGATCGGTAGCTGCCGAGCACCGGGGTGGTGGCGGGATCGAGGCCGAACGGAAGGGCGGCGCTCGCGGTGCCGGATCCCGTTCCGGCGCGGGAACTGTCGGTGTTCAACGCGTCGGCGATGCTGCCGACCGAACCGGTCGCCTCGTCGTCGGGGCGCAGGTCGTTCGCCACGCCGGACGGGGTGAATCCGGTTCCGGTCCCCGCCAGCGTGGTGAACGCGTCGCCGGTGAGCGGACGTAGCATTCCCGCGTTCGGGTCCGCTTCGACCAGTACGTGTCCGGCCAGGCCCGACGGGTCGCCGGTGACGGCGTCGAGGTTGGAGCGCGCGAGCGAGAACGCGGGGCCCTGGGCGACGGCGGCCTTCGCGAAGGACCCCAGATCCCACACCACGAGCAGCGCGAGCGCGATGGTCAGTGGCGGCAACAGCGAGACCCGCCAGGCGAGACGCGAAACCCGATGCGGGGTACCGGGTTCCGGTGCCCGTACCTGCCACCAGGCCGCCACCGCGAGCAGCGCGAGCGCCAGCCACAGGAACAGCCGATTCACCGCGAAACCGGCCACCACCGGCGGTTTGTCCCACCACGGCATGCCGTAGGAGGACACGTACCACCACTCGTTGGGACCGGAGAACACCAGCGCGAGCAGGAAGGCGACCACAGCGGCGAACAGTGCCCGATTACGCGGCGTGCGCAGTACCCGGGGGCCGACCGCCATCGCGGTCAGCACCGCGACGGCGCCCGCGACACCGGCGAAGACCCCGAAGTGGTGGGTCCACTTGGTCGGCGTGATCATGATGAGCACCAGCGCGCCCGCGGTGGTGCCGAGTATCCGCCGCGACGGCCCGGCCGCGGTACGCGGAATCCGGCCGCCCTTGCGCAGCACCATCACCACGCAGACCACGAGACCGGCGAGCAGCGCGAAGATACCGATCCGCCGACCGACCGAACCGTCGGTCTCGCCCTGGAACAGGTACTGATAGCGCAGATACTCCTGGTACCAGGGCACATCGGGGCCGATGACATGGTGCACGCGCTGCATCTCGAGCGCGGCGGCGATCGGCTGGTCGGCGAACGCGATCGCCAGCACCAGCAGTCCGGCCGCGACCAGGGGCGCGAGCAGCACGGCGAAACCGAGCAGCCACCGCCCCGGACGCAGGCCCGGGCCGACGCGCCCGATGACGATGCGCGCCACCGGCCGCAATCCCGCGAGCAGCGCCGCGATACAGATGACACCGGACGGTCCCGCCGTCACGGTGAAGGCCGCGACCAGTACCGCGACCGCGGCGGGCAGCATCCGCCGCGTCGCGATCGCGCGCTCGACCGCGCACCACGTCAGCAGCAGGCCCAGCGCGACGGGCGGTTCCGGGCGCAGACCGTTGTCGTAGGCCATCCACACGGTGAGGAAGCCGAACGCGCCGGTCCACCGGGCGACCGCGCTGTGACGCGCCGCGACCCCGAGCCGGGGCACGACGACGCGGCTGAGCAGCAGCCAGATGAACACCCCGCACAGCAGGGCGGGCAGGCGTACCCACGGACTCGCCGTCGATATCTGCGCCATGACCCGGATGAGGTCGTAGTAGGGCGTGCCGACGGGATTCTCGGGGACGCCGAAGTAGGCGAAATAGTTGGCCATGTAGCCCGAAGCGCCCGAAGCGCGGGCCATGCCGAGTTGATAACCGTCGTCGGAGGTGGTCGAACCGATGAAATGCCAGATCACCAGTGTCGACACGACGACGCCGTCGAGAATCGTGAACTGCCGCAGCAGCGAGAAGGGACGCCGTCGCGTCGGCCGCATGCCGTCACGCCGGTCCAGCCGCGCCAGCGCGATCAGCGATACCGCGGTCGCCAGCACGGCCAGCCAGATCGCCGCGCGTTTGAGCGGCGTCGGGGACGAGGAGAACCTGGTATCGAGTTCGGCCGTGACCCGAGTGCCGTCGGCAACGGCCAGATCGCTGAAGATCCCGACCATCTGCGGACGGAAATCCCCGGTCAGGGTGACCGGCGCGACGCCGGAGGCGCTGAGGGTCGCGGTCGCCGTCGCATTGTCGGCGTCCACGGTGAGGACGCAGCCGGGTTCGAGTCGATCGAGCGCGACGGTGAACAACGCCTGATTGCGCAACACCACGTCGAGCCGGGCCGGGGTGTCCTCGGAGCGAGCCTGCACCTGGGCGATGAATCCGTACCTGGCCAGGTCGGGGGCGCCGGTCGGGCCTGTCGCCGCGAGCACTCCGCCGTCGGCCGCGAGCCGATCGATAGCCGCACACGGCACCGTCGCGTGGAAGGTGGACGGCGCGTAGGCGATCAGCGGCGCCTCGATACTGCGCGTCGAATCCGCCTGCGGCCAGGACAGCGTCGCCGCGTCCACCCGGATCGGGAGCAGCGGCACCGCGATCGCGCAGAGCGCGCCGATCAGTGCCGCGATGAGGGCGACAGGAGCAGCCCAGCCTCCGCGCGCGACGAGCGGTCCCGTCCCGTTGTCGATTTCCCGGACGGACGGCTGCCCCGCCCACACCATCGTGTCAGCCACGGAGGGTGATGGTAACCATCATTCCTGAGAGCGAAAACCGTTGCCGGTACCGCACAGTCGCTCTCGTCCCCGGCTCCGGCCTTCTGGCCTGCGCGTTCACCGGAAATAATCGACCGGAAACACGTGGAGGGCGCCCGGCCCGATGGACCGGAACGCCCTCTACATCGATCTCAGCTGCAGGCGGTCGACTGCTGACCGAGGGCGGCCAGCATCTGGCAGGCCCACGCCTTCTGGACCTTCCACACACCGTCCTCGGCGACGAACGGCACGTCGGCGATGTTCTCCTGGCCGTTCAGGACGACCTTGGCCTTGGCGTTGATGGTGTCACCGAAGGCCGTGACCTCGGTGACCTCGACCGAGGCATTGGTGGCCGTGTACGCCTCGGCCAAGCGGTTCGGCAGTTCCGGATCGGCCTCGGCGCCCTGCACCATGTTCAGCTTCTCGGAGTTGGGCACCGAGGGGTCGAGCGCTTTCTGCAACTGTGCGTTCAACTCCGCCACGCTCGGAACCGGCGGCACGTTCGCCGCGGCGGTGGCCTTCGCACTGGTCGACGTCTTGGTCGGCTTGGCGGTGTCGCTCTTGTCGTCGCTGCCGCATGCGGTCATGCTCAGAGCGGCGACAACGGCGAGGCCGGCGATCGCGATGCGTCCAGTCTTACGAAGCTTCAACTGCTCGTCCTTTGCGTTCGAGTAGGTGGTCACGGGAAGTACCCCGACATCGCCGCGCGGCAACGATGTTCACCGGCGGCGCTGCACGGCTCACACAGGCTACCGGTCAGTGGAGACTGCCGAGCGGATCCGCCCGGGACAGACCGATGTCGTCGGCGCTGAAGGTACGCGCTGGACCCGGCCCTGTCGAGCTTGTCTCGAACCGTACGGTAACCACGCCGAGTCCCGCGCCCTGCACCCACCCGTGTCCGAATTCCGGATGTGACACATCCATTCCGGGAAACCAGTGCGCGCGACGGTTACCACCCGCGCCTACCGACTCGGCGACAGGCTCTGAGCCCCAACCGGTTTCGGTGACGTCCTCGATCGGCATCTGGTCGAGTTCGGGGAACAGCGATTCCTGGCGCACCGTCGAGAGTCCGCCGAATCCCACGCCCACCAGCCGGATCGGGCCGAGTTCGGCCGGATCGATCGCCGAACGCTGCGCCGCGGTGCCGAGGGTGATCGGATCGGTGGTCGCGTACGGGAGTGTGAACGATCGGGTCACGATGCTCATATCCGATTTCCTGAGTTTGAGCACCACGGTGCGCGCGGCGCGTCCGTCCTTCTCCAGGCGACGGTGCGCGGCGGCCGTCATCGCCTCGATCGCGGATCTGAGTCCGGCCATGGTGACGATATCGGTGGCGAAGGTGGTCTCGGCGCTGATCTGTTTGGCCTCCGCGCGTTCGGCGACCGGGCGATCGTCGATTCCGCGCGCCAGCCGGTGCATCGATGACCCCACGCTGCCGCCGAGAATCGACACCGCCTCCTGCTCGGGCAGTGCCGCGAACGCGCCGACGGTCTCGATGCCGAGCGATCGCAGTTTCGCCTCGGCCACCGGGCCGATCCCCCACAGCTTGCGCACCGGCAGCCCTTCCAGCAGTTCTCGCTGTTCGACGGGCGAAATCACGCGGATACCATCGGGTTTGGCCAGTCCGGAGGCGATCTTGGCGAGTTGTTTCCCGGTACCCGCGCCGACCGAGGCCACGAGTCCGGTCCGTTCGAGGATCAGCGACCGCAGTTCGGCGCAGAATTCGTGCACGGCGGCGGTACTCGCCCCGGCGAGTTCGACGGGTTCGCCGAACGCCTCGTCGAACGACAACGTCTCCAGCACCGGAATCCGGCCGCGCAGCGCGTCGAAGACCCGGCCGCTGACGACGCCGTAGACGACACCGCGCGCGGGCACCACCACGGCCGCGGCCCCGACGAGCCGCCTGGCCTGATGCATCGGCATCGCCGAGCGCGCGCCGAAAACCCGCGCCTCGTAACTCGCGCCGGCCACCACGCCGCGACCGCCCGCGCCGCCGACGAGCACCGGCCGACCGCGCAGGGTCGGCCGGGTCAGCTGTTCGACCGAGGCGAAGAAGGCATCCATATCGATGTGGAGCACCCAGCGGCGCGCGACCCGATCGGCGTGATCGGGTGGGTAGGGCTGTCGCACGGTCGCGTTCACCGCGGAGTCGCCGAATATTTCCCGGACCGAAATTCCCCGGGTCCGGCGGACACCCCGAGGTCGCGCCGAGGCGCCCGCCGTCGAGGGCGGGCGCGCACGTCACCGCTCACGGCCGTTGTCCGGTGCGTCCACTCACGCACCGGAATCTACGCCGCCCTACCGACACGTCCACGCCCTCGGCGAGCCGTCGCGTCCCGGAGGAATCCGGTACACCCGTGGCAGGTCCGGGCGGCGCGTCGCGGACCCCGCGGCCGGACGCGCCACGCTCGTCACCGGCCGGTAGCTGTAGATCCGCTGCGAGTGTGCGAGCGCCCGCACCGGCGAGCTCGCACCCACCGAATGGGCCGTGACCTGGACCGATACCTACATTGTTCAAGATCGACACGGGCGCGCGGACGCCCGCCGAACGGGCGTGGGAGCACCGCGGATATGTGATGATCGGTTCATGAAGATCCGCAAAGCCGTCATCCCGGCTGCCGGAATCGGCTCACGCCTACTCCCGCTGACCAAGGCCATCCCCAAAGAGATGCTGCCGGTCGGCGACAAACCCGTCATCGAGCACACCGTCCGCGAGTTGGTGGCTTCCGGCATCACCGATATCACGATCGTGGTCAGCGGCGGCAAGTCGTTGATCCAGGACCATTTCCGTCCGAACCCCGCGCTCGTCGCCCAGTTGCGCGCCGACGGAAAGACCGCGTACGCCGACGCCGTCGCCGAGGTCGGCGATCTGTCCCGGCTGGGCCACATCACCTACCTCGATCAGCACGGCCCCTACGGCAACGGCACACCCGTGCTGAACGCCGCCCGCAACGCCGGTGACGAACCCATGCTGGTGCTCTGGCCCGACGATGTGTTCGTCGCCGACGTGCCGCGTGCCCAGCAGTTGATCGACGCGTACGAGTCCACCGGCGCGCCGGTGCTCGCGCTGATGCCGATGGCACCGTCCGATTCCCAGCGCTACGGCGTGCCCGTGGTCGCCGACGATCGCGGCGACGGTCTGCTGCGCATCACCGGTCTGATGGAGAAGCCCAAGCCCGAAGACGCGCCGTCGGCCTTCGCCGCGATCGGCGGCTATGTCGTGACCCCCGGCATCGTCGACGAACTGCGACGGCAGACCGAGCGCTGGTATCAGCACCGCGAGGGCGAGGTCTATCTGACCGATGCCATCAACGTGCACGCCTCGCGCAACCCGGTCTTCGGTCAGGTCATCAGCGGCCGCTGGTACGACACCGGCAATCCGGCCGACTACCTGGTCGCCCAATTCGCTTCCGCGCTCGCGCATCCGGAGTACGGGCCGCTGTTGCACCAACTGGTCGCGGATACCGTCTAACGCCCGTCCACGGCCCGGTCGGTCAGAAGCGGCGGATCGCGTAGATGTCGAACCTGTCCAGCGGAGTCAGGCCGACCGGGACGCCCCAGTCGAAGGCGTTGAGCACCTGGCCGAATCCGGCGTAGATGCCGACGTGTGAACCGTCGCTGTTTAGGACGACGACGTCGCCGGGTGACAGCGCGTAGCGCGGGACCGGCGCACCGACCGTCGCCTGCTGCCACGTGGTACGCGGAAGGCTCACGCCTACCTGCCGGAACGCCCACTGCACCAGCCCGGAGCAATCCCACGAATTCGGGCCGACACCGCCCCATTCGTAGGGCTTGCCGGTCTGGGTGGTTGCCGCGGCCAGCGCGCCGAGTCCGGCGATACTCGACACCGGAAGTGCCGCCGATCCGCTGGAACTGCCGGAGCCGGAACCGGATGCCGATCCGGAGCTGCCCGATACGCTCTCGGTATCCGATAACGCGGGCCCGGCCAGCAGCAGAGTGGCCGTGGCGGAGATGAAGAAGCCGAAGATCATCCGGCGCAACGATTTCCTGTTCACGTGCTCGCCCCTCACTGTCGGCCTAGCTGTCGGTCGCCGAACGGCGGCCTGGCTAACTCTCGGCAACCATCCCACGATGGGAAGGGAGCCGCAGACCACAGCGCGTAATCGGACTGTCGAAGTCCGGAAAACGCGGTTCACACAGAACAAACCACTGATCATGCACCGAGTTGCCTAGAGTGCCTCTCGACCACACCGGTCACATCCGTAAATTCTGCCGCCCTCGGCAAGATCGCCACAATGCTTCCAGCAAATATTCAGCGTGTGACCTTTATCACAAGAGTCCGCTTGCAAATTGCAATCAGTCCGGCGGAGCGGAAACCGGCATCGTCAGCGGACGACCGGCGATCGGGGCGATCGCGAAGCGTGCGGATGGCGATGGGCGAATACCGGCGGAGGCGAACACGGGCGGAGGCGAAGACCGGCCGGACGCGAACACCGGCGGGGGCGGTGACAGCGAGCGGCGTGATCGACAGCACCGGTCACGAGCGAACAGGCCTGTCGGGGCGAGCGTGAGCCCGCCCCGACGGGCTCCGATCACGCCTTGACGATCGAAACCTTGACACCACCGACGATTTCGGCGGCATCGACGCCGGGATCACCGAATGTCAGGTCGGTGGCGAGGATTTCGCCCGCCACCAGATCGCGATGCGTGCGCGCCCAGTCCAGCCGATCGTCGGGCACCCCGAGCACCACCGTGATGCGGTCGGAGACGTCGAGACCGAGCGATTTCCTGGTCTCCTGCAGATCGCGGATCAGATCGCGGGCCCAACCCTCGGCTTCCAGTTCCTCGGTGACCACCGAATCCAGCACGACCAGACCGGCATTGCCCGGCAGTGCGGCGGTGGACTCGGGTTCGGCGGCGACCAGCCGCTGGGTGTACTCCTCCGGCAGCAGCGTGATACCGGCCGCGCTGACGACACCTTCGGCGTCCTCGGACCATTCGCCCGCCTTGACCGCCTTGATCACCGTCTGCACCTGCTTGCCCAGACGCGGACCCGCAGCCCTGGCATTGACGACCAGCTCGAAGCGGCCGTGCACGGCGACATCGGTCGTCAGGTCGACCTTCTTGACGTTCACCTCGTCGGCGATGATGTCGGCGTAGGGGCGCAGACGCTCGGCATCGGCCGCGGCGATGGTGACCTCGGCCAGCGGCAGCCGCACCCGCAGGTTCTGCGCCTTGCGCAGGCCGAGCACCGTCGAGCAGACCGTGCGGACCTCGTCCATCGCGGCCACCAGCTCCGGATCACGCGGCAACGCGGCGGCCGACGAGGCGGATTCGGGCCAATCGGTCAGATGCACCGAGCGTCCACCGGTCAGTCCACGCCAGATCACCTCGGAGATCAGCGGCAACAGCGGCGCGGCGAGCCTGGTGGCGACCTCGAGCACCGTGTGCAGGGTGTCGACGGCGTCGCGGTCCTCCGACCAGAACCGCGAACGTGACCGGCGCACATACCAATTGGTGAGCGCGTCGGCGAAGGAGCGCAATTCCTCGCAGGCTCCGGCGATGTCGTAGCTCTCCAGCGCCTCGGTCATGACGTCGCGGGTCGCCGCGAGCTTCGCCAGGATGTAGCGGTCGAGCACGTTGGGGGAATCGGTACGCCACGTGCCGGGGGCCGAGGCGTAGAGCTGAAGGAAAGTCCACGCGTTCCACAGCGGGCGCAGCGCGTGGCTGACCCCCTCGCGGATACCGCGTTCGGTGACGATGAGATTGCCGCCGCGCAGGATGGGCGAACTCATCAGGAACCAGCGCATGGCGTCGGACCCGTCCCGGTCGAACACCTCGTTCACATCGGGGTAGTTGCCCTTGGACTTCGACATCTTCAGCCCGTCGTCGCCGAGCACGATGCCGTGCGCGGCGACGGTCTTGAAGGCCGGGCTGTCGAACAGCGCGGTCGACAGCACGTGCAGGGTGTAGAACCAGCCGCGGGTCTGCCCGTTGTACTCGACGATGAAATCGCCGGGGAAGTGCGAGTCGAACCACTCCTTGTTCTCGAACGGGTAGTGCACCTGCGCGTACGGCATGGACCCGGACTCGAACCAGCAGTCCAGCACCTCGGGCACCCGGCGCATGGTCGACTGTCCGGTCGGGTCGTCCGGATTCGGGCGGGTCAGCTCATCGATCATCGGGCGGTGCAGATCGGTTGGCCGCACGCCGAAATCGCGTTCCAGCTCGTCGAGCGAGCCGTACACGTCGATCCTCGGATGGGCCGGGTCGTCGGAGACCCAGACCGGGATCGGGCTTCCCCAGTAGCGGTTGCGGCTGATGTTCCAGTCGCGCGCGCCTTCGAGCCATTTGCCGAACTGGCCGTCGCGGATGTGCTCGGGGACCCATTCGATCTGCTTGTTCAGCTCCACCATCCGGTCGCGGAATCGGGTGACCGCGACGAACCAGGACGGTACGGCCATGTAGATCAGCGGCTGGCCCGAACGCCAGCTGTGCGGATAGGAGTGCTCGATCGTCTCGTGGCGCAACAGTTTTCCCGCCGCCTTGAGATCCTTGATGATCACCGGATTGGCGTCGAAGACCATCAGCCCCTCGTAGGGCGGGACCATCGAGGTGAACTTGCCGCCCTGATCGAGCGGCTGCACGATCGTGATGCCGTTGGCCGCGGCGACGTCCATGTCCTCCTCGCCGAACGCGGGCGCGAGGTGCACGATGCCGGTGCCGGAATCGGTGGTCACGTAGTCGGCGTTCAGCACCCGGTGCGCGTTCGGGTGGCCGAGGAAGAAGTCGAACGGGGGCGCGTACGCCAGCCCGGCCAGCGCGGCGCCGTCGTATTCGCCGAGCACCTCCGGCTGCTCGCCGAATTCGCGGGCATAGTGCGAGACCCGTTCGGCCGCCAGCAGATACCGCTTGCCGTCCTCGGTCCGCACCTGCACGTAGCGCACGTCGGGATGCACCGCGATCGCGAGGTTGGAGGGCAGCGTCCACGGTGTCGTCGTCCAGATGAGCGCGTTCGCGCCGTCGAGTTCACGCAGCGGATGGTCCGGATCGACCGACAGCACCATGTCGACGGTGACCGCCGGATCCTGGCGCATCTTGTAGGCGTCGTCGAGGCGGGTCTCCTGGTTCGACAGCGGGGTCTGCTCGTACCAGCTGTAGGGAAGGACGCGGAACCCTTGGTAGATCAGGCCCTTGTCGTGCAGCGACTTGAAGGCCCACATCACCGACTCCATGAAGTCGAGATCGAGGGTCTTGTAGTCGTTGTCGAAGTCGACCCAGCGCGCCTGCCTGGTGACGTAGTCGCGCCATTCACCGGTATACCGGAGCACCGAGGATTTGCAGGCGGCATTGAATTCCGCCAACCCCATGTCATCGATCTGTGATTTGTCCGTGATACCCAGCTGCTTTTCAGCTTCGATTTCCGCGGGCAGTCCGTGACAGTCCCAGCCGAAACGGCGGTCGACACGCTTACCGCGCATCGTCTGGAAACGCGGAACAAGATCTTTGACGTATCCGGTGAGCAAGTGACCGTAATGCGGCAGACCGTTGGCAAACGGCGGTCCGTCGTAGAACACGAACTCCTCGCCCGGCCCGGTACCGGCGCGATTGTCGATGCTGGCGCGGAAGGTGTCGTCGGCGGCCCATGCGTCCAGCACGCGTCGTTCCAGGTCGGGGAACGTGCCGTCGCTGCCTGCGCCCAGGTCTACGCGGGGATATGCGCTCTTGCTGTCGTCCGCCATCGCGGATACGTCTCCTCGTGCCACCGCGCCACCCGGCGCGTTCGGTGTCGGCACGGGGACGATGACGGCGCCCACTGCGCCGCAACCGCGGTACCACCCCGCTTGTCCGGCGACGATCGGGCCGGACCTCTCGTGACGAGCTGTGACGGGCTCACCCGTTCGGTTCTACTTGGCGCGAACGCGCCGTTCTTCCGAAAGCTCCCCGGTGATGGCCGGATCGACGCCGTGTAGTTCTTCGATTCTAACCAGTGCTGTCGAACGGATTCCCGGCGGACAGCGGATCACCGCTTCGCGTGGCGCCTCGGTGGCGGCGGTGCGTCGCCATCCGGCCTGCGCATCGACAATGCGCTGACCAGCAACATCACAGCACCGATCACGCAGACGACGATGCAACCCCAAGCCCACAGCACCGACCCGGTGGTCAATGCGGTCACGAGCAGGGCGAATCCGATGGCGGCAAGGACGAGCGTCAAGACGAGCATGATGACCCCCTAGGCGTCCCAGGCGGTTCGACTGTACTTCCAGCTACTCGAACAGCGGTTCAGGCGACATGCGATGCGGGGCCCGCATCGCCCGCAGCCAGGTTACTTGCCGCCCTTGGCGAACGAGGCGGGCGCGAGGTTGTTCGCGGTGTTGGCGTCGGCGAATGCCTCGCCGCCGTCCACCGGGACCGCCGAGCCGCGGTTCTCCAACTCCTCGAGCTGCGATTCCAGGTACGACTTCAGCCGCACGCGGTACTCCCGCTCGAAGGTCTTGAGCTGCTCGATCCGGCTTTCCAGCACGCTGCGCTGCTGGGTGATGGTCGCCATGATCTCGGTGTGCTTGCGCTCGGCGTCGGCCTGCAGGGCGTCGGCCTTCTCCTTGGCCTGCCGCAACTGGCTGTCCGACCGGCTCTGGGCGTCCGACAGCATGGCGTCCGACTTCTGGCGCGCGTCGGCGATCATCGCCTCCGAGCGGGTGCGGGCGTCGCCCACCAGTCGCTCCGAGTTTGCCCGCGCGTTGGACAGCAAATTCTCCGACTCGGTCTTCGCGTCACTGGTGAGCCTGTCCGCCATCTCCTGGGCGAGGCTGAGCACCTTGGCTGCCTGCAGATTCGCGTCCGCGCCCGGCGCGTCCTTGGGAATCGGGGCGGCGACCGGCATCGGCACCGGCGGCGCTTGCTGAACCGGGGGTTTGATCGGTTCGGGTGGGGGCGGCGGCGCCTGTTGTATCGGAGCCTTGACCTGCGCGGGCGCGGCGGGGCGGTTCGACTTGGCGTCGGCGAGCTCGGCATCGAGTTCGGCAACCCGCTGGCGCAGGTCCGCATTCTCTTCGATCAGACGCGAGAGCTCCTGCTCCACGAGATCCAGGAAGGCATCTACTTCGTCCTCGTTGTAGCCGCGCTTCCCGATCGGCGGTTTGCTGAACGCGACGTTGTGCACATCGGCTGGGGTCAGCGGCATGGAAGGATCCCTTCACGCGTCTTTTGGAGATCGAGCAGATCTAGCAAGGTATCTGAGCCCATTCTGTCACACCGGAGCTACCGGTTGGCCGAGCCTGCTCACGATCGACATCAGGATGAAGACGACGAATAGCAGGACCATTATCGACAGGTCCAGGCGAATTCCCCCCAGAGACACCGGCGGTATCAACCGTCTCAGCAGTTTCACCGGCGGGTCGGTGATCGTGAAGATCACCTCCAGGATGACGACCACGACGCCTGTGGGACGCCAGTCGCGGGCAAAACTGCGCACGAACTCGACGATCACCCGGCTGATCAGCAACAGCCAGAAGATGAACAGTACGAAGTACAGCACCGCGAACAAGGCCACCAGATCACTCTGCCCCAAAATCCGCGCCGCGCAAAATGACCACACCGCCCCGGACGCGAACGAACCGCGTCACCCCCCGGATCGAACTGTTATTTCTGGTTGTAGAAGCCGGTTTCCGCGATGCGACGGCGTTCCTCCGCCGATACGTCCACGTCGGCCGGTGAGAGCAGGAACACCTTTGTCGCGACCTTGTCGAACGAGCCACGCAGCGCGAACGCGAGTCCTGCCGCGAAATCGACCAACCGCTTGGCGTCGGCGTTGCTCAGGTCGACCAGGTCCATGATCACCGGATTGCCCTCACGGAACCGCTCGCCGATGATGCGGGCCTCGCTGTAATCGCGCGGGCGCAGCGTGGTGATCTTGGACAAGGGGCCTCCGTCCTCGAAGATCCCGGGCCTGCGGGCCACGACGGGCTCGGGGCGCACGCGCTCCTCGAGCCTGCGCTCCTCGGCGTCGGGATCCACGGCGAGCGCACCCCTGGTGGCTCCCCGCATCATCGGCGCACCGCCGCCTGCCCGGAATCGGCTGCCCGACGAAGGGGCGGCATCGATACGGGTGGGGCGCCTCGGCGCCTCGTAGCGGTCGTCGCCGTACGGCTCGTCGGCGTAGTCGCGCGAACTCGGGTAGCCGCCCTTGTAGGGCGACTTGTACGCGGGCTCGGGGTAGCCGGACTCGTCGTCGAACCGGTCGGCGCCGAATCGTTCGGCGCCGTAACGATCTTCGGGGTAGCGGTCGCCGTAGCCACCGCGATCGGAATACCCGCGGGGCCGAGGTCCACCACGGTCGCCCGCGCCACGGGGTGCGCGGTCGTCGACGTAGTCGTCCTCGTAGTCCTCGAGCGGGACCATGCCGAAGTACGCCTTGAACTTGTGCAGCGTGCTCATGATCGCGCCTCGCTGTCGCTAGGCGGCGTCATGACCACGACGGTGGCTGCGACGATTGTTCGCTCGCTGCGCTCGCTCATACTGGTCGACCTTCCTTCGGCCCCGGTGGCGGCCGGGTGTTGAAGTCTTGCTCAGCCCCTCGTCCGTCCCAAGCATATGTGTCATATGTGACTGATGAGGTTTCTTTGCTACGCCGAGGTTATCGGTCGCGCGCCCATCAGAGCGGTACCGACACGCACACATGTCGAACCATGTTCGACGGCGGCCTCCAGATCCCCCGACATTCCTGCGGAAAGCTCGGTCGCTTCGGGGTGTCGGGCCAGCAGCGACGTGTGCAAGGTCGCAAGTCGAGCAAATGCGCTATCGGCCGGAACATCCAGTGGCGCGATAGCCATCAGGCCACCGAGCCGCAGTCCCGGCAAACTCGCGATCCGGTCCGCGAGAGCGTCGAGATCCCGTGCCACGACACCGCCGCGGGCGGGATCGTCATCCAGGCTGATTTGCACGAGTACCCGCAGTGGATCGGAGCGCTCCCCCGCGTCGAGCGCGGCGCGTGCGGCGGTGTCCAGGGTCGTTGCCAACCGTTCGCTGTCCACCGAATGCACGGTGTGCGCCCACCGCGCGACGACGCGGGCCTTGTTGCGCTGGAGCCGGCCGATCATATGCCAGCGAATGTCCGAATCGTCCTGTACTGCCAGGTATTCGCCGAGTGCCGCGACCTTGGCGCTCGCCTCCTGCTCTCTCGACTCGCCGAAGTCGCGGCGGCCGAGTCCGTACAGGATCTCCACGTCGGCGGCGGGGAAGAATTTCGTCACCGGCAGCAGGCGCACCGATCCGGGATCACGTCCCGCCGCCTCGCATGCCGCGTCGATCCTGTGCAGCAGCGCGTCGAGCCTGGTCGACAATGCCGTCGTCCTCGATTCGACCGTCGACTCCGCGGTCCCGCTCACACCTACCAGCCCTTCCCGTCACCGACCCGCGCACCGGGCCGCGAAACCCGGCCGTGCGCAGGCACTTCCACTCACATACCCGCTTGCATCCAGATCACACCGGCAATCCGACCGGTCGGTGCGCCACGCCGGTGACTGAACAACGTCTTGTCCTCGATGGTGCACCTCGGGTCGACCGCCACCCCGCCGACGCCCGCCTCGGTGAGCTGTCGGCGGATACCCGCGCGCAGATCCAGTGACGGCGTGCCGCGCACGGTGGTCGCCGCGCTGCCGGGCAGATGCTTTTCGACATCCGTGCGCATGGCGGCGGGCACCTCGTACTGCCGCCCGGAGGCCGCCGGTCCGAGGAACGCGCCGATCCGATCGATCCGCGCGCCGAGCGTGACCATCACCTCGAGCACCCGCGGCACGATCCCGATCCGCGCGCCGATACGACCGGCGTGCACCGCGGCGATCACCCCGGCCTCGTCGTCGGACAGCAGCACCGGCACGCAATCGGCCGACAGTGTGACCAATGCCAGATTCGGCACGGTGGTGACCAGCGCGTCGGTCGCGGGCACCGGCTCGGATCGCGGGCCGTCGACGATCTCGATATTGCGGCCGTGGATCTGCTCCATCCACACCAGCCGTTCCGGGGTCAGCCCGATCCCCTCGGCGAGGCGTTCGCGATTGTGCCGCACCGCGACCGGGTCGTCGCCGACATGATCACCGAGATTGAACGAATCGTACGGTGGCTCCGAGAAACCGCCGGTCCTCGTCGTTGTCACCCGTCGGACGGTCAGGGTCGTCGCAGCAGTCATACTGCCGAGGGTAGTAGCCCTCGGCGCGGTCCACCGAAATCCGCAGCGCCGTGGCGCGCGGAACACCGGAAACAGACGGAGGCTGATCCGGCACGGACCAGCCTCGTGGCAGACAACCGCACCCCCGCGTCGAGGGTGACGGTGTGACAGACCTCCCGCCGACGGTTTCAGCGGGAGCGGCGGCGCGAACTAGCGCCGCATGAACGACGGCACGTCGACGTCGTCATCGTCGTCGGGATCCGGCGGGTTGGCGCGCGCGCGAGAGGCCTCGGCGTTCTTGACCCGGATCTCCTCGGACTCCTGATAGCTCGGCACCGTCCGACTCGGAGGGCGCGAAGAGGGCGAGGAGGTGTCGCGTGTCACGGGTTCGTAGGAACGCGACGATCTCCCGATCTCCCCCGCCGTGCTCGATCCGATGGTGCTGCTCGACTTGTTCGGCGGTTCGTACGTGGGCCGCCGGGAAGGACCGCCGCCGTCGAATCCGGCCGCGATCACCGTGACGCGCACCTCGTCACCGAGCGAATCGTCGATGACCGTACCGAAGATGATGTTGGCCTCTATATGCGCGGCTTCCTGGACCAGCGAGGCCGCCTCGTTGATCTCGAACAGCCCGAGATCCGAACCGCCCGCGATCGACAGCAGCACACCGTGCGCGCCGTCCATGGACGCCTCGAGCAGCGGCGAGTTGATCGCGGATTCGGCCGCCTTGACCGAACGGCCCTCCCCGCGCGCCGAACCGATGCCCATCAGCGCGCTGCCCGCACCGGACATCACGCTCTTGACGTCGGCGAAGTCGACGTTGATCAGGCCCGGGGTGGTGATCAGGTCGGTGATGCCCTGAACACCGTTGAGCAACACCTCGTCCGCGGAACGGAAGGCGTCCATCAGGCTCACCGCCGCGTCGCCGAGCTGGAGCAGCCGGTCGTTCGGGATGACGATGAGGGTGTCGCAGGATTCGCGCAGCAGGTTGATACCGGTTTCGGCCTGTCCGCCGCGCCGCTTGCCCTCGAACGAGAAGGGACGCGTGACGACACCGATGGTGAGCGCGCCGAGTTTGCGGGCGATGCTGGCGACGACGGGCGCGCCGCCGGTGCCGGTGCCGCCGCCTTCGCCCGCGGTCACGAAGACCATGTCGGCGCCCTTGAGCACCTCTTCGATCTCGTCCTTGTGGTCCTCGGCGGCGCGGCGGCCGACTTCGGGGTCGGCACCGGCGCCGAGTCCGCGGGTGAGTTCACGGCCGACGTCGAGTTTGACGTCGGCATCACTCATCAGCAGGGCCTGCGCGTCGGTGTTCACCGCGATGAACTCGACACCTTTGAGTCCCTGTTCGATCATCCGGTTGACGGCATTCACACCGCCGCCGCCGATACCGACGACCTTGATCACAGCAAGGTAGTTGTGCGGGGGCGTCATGGGCTCTCGCCTTCCTTCGATCTAAAGCCTGTCGTTTTCGGATTCGGGACATGCCGCCGAGGAAACCCGGGGGGCGAGCTTCACGCGCCGCCGCCCGGGCCAACCCTAAAGTTCAACCATAGGGTTAGCGTTATGTCAAGTATCCGACTGGTGCGGAACGCTATTCGCAGCCGCCTCGATACGCGCGCAGGCGCGCCGAGACGAGTCACAGAATCTTGTGTGATCCCTCTCGTCTCGCCGCGCGATACGTCGTATCGTGAACGGTTGCCCCCGCCCCACTTCTCCGGTACCACCGAAAAAACCCTGGGCGCAATGGGTGTGGATCACTTTACCGTGACCAGATGAGGACTCGATACGTCGAACACCGTTCCCTCGCGCGTCAGCAGCGGTAACACCACCTGCGCCTTGCGTTCGGCGTCGTCCGCTCCACCCCACAGTACCGTGCGGCCGTCCTGGAGTTTCAGGGAGATATCCGAAATCGACCGTGCCACAACCTCGCCCACCTGGATGTTCAGTGCGGGCGGCAGCACCGCGACCACGGCGACCGCGGCCCTGGTCACCGGATCGGCGCTACCCGGGTTTCCGGTGATCAGCTGCGGCACCCCGATCGGCGCGGCCTCGATCGCGAATTCGGTGCTCTGCGCGTCGACCAGGTGCGCGCCCTGCGGGCTCTCGAAATACAGCACCGGCGTGCGCTCGACGACCGACACCCGCACGGAGGAAGGGAATTCCCGCTGCACCCGCACGCTGCTCACCTTGGGGATGTCGGCGACCCGCCGCGCCATCGCGTCGGTGTCGATCCGCAGCATCGAACGCCCCGAGGGAATCTGCAACCGCTCGTGCACCTCGGCGTCACCGACCGCGGAGAGGCCGTCGATGTCGACCGTGCGCACCGACAGCACGGGTGTGAACCAGGCGAGCACCGCGACGACGGTGAGCACACCGACCCCGAGCACACTCCACAGCCGCACCTGCCGCAGTCCGCCGACCCGCTCCGGACGCAGCCTGTCGGCGATCTCCTCCCACCACGCGCGCCGCTCGTCCGCGGATCGCATCGCGGGTCAGCGCCCGTACTGCGGCCGAGCCCGGAGGCCGTCGAGAATCTGGCTGCCGAGCATCGTCACATCGCCCGCGCCCATGGTGATCACGACATCGCCCGGCAGCGTCAACCCGGCCACCTGGCGACCGACCCTCGACATATCGGGCTGGTAGTGCACGGGCGCGGTCACCGACTGCGCGACCAGCGCGCCGTTCACACCGGGCAGCGGCTCCTCGCGCGCGCCGAAGACATCGAGAACGACCACCTCGTCGGCCAGACTCAGCGCCGCGCCGAATTCGGCGGCGAATGTCGCGGTGCGACTGTAGAGATGCGGTTGGAACACCACGATCACCCGGCCCTGGCGCGAACGAGCGCCGTCGCGGGCCTCCTGCTCGACCAGTTCGACGGCGGCGCCCAGTACGGCGCGTACCTCGGTCGGATGGTGGGCGTAGTCGTCGAAGACCCGGACGCCGTTCTCCCTGCCGACGAACTGGAAGCGACGGTGCACACCGCCGAAACCCTCCAGCCCCTGGATGATCTCGTCGATATCCGCACCGGAGGCACGGGCGGCCAGCAGCGCGCCCAACGCGTTGAGCGCCATATGCCTGCCTGGCACCGACAGTCGCAGCGAACGCGGCGAGGTCTCGTCACCCAGTTGGAACTGGGCGACACCGCCGACATCGCGCGGCTCCCAGCTGTGCAGCCGGACACCGACCGGCACCGGCGCGTCGGCCAGTTCGCCGGAGCCGTAACCGAGTACCTCGACACCGCGTTCGGCCAGCCGCGGCGCGACCCGCTCGGCCAGCGCCCGCGAGCCTGGATCGTCCAGGCACACCACCAACAGACCGCCCTCGGTCAGCCGGTCGGCGAAATCGTCGAAGACCTGGACGTAGGCCTCGTCGGTGCCGAAGAAGTCCAGGTGGTCGGATTCGATATTGGTCACCACGGCGACGTCGGGGTCGTATTGCAGCAGCGAGCCGTCGCTCTCGTCGGCCTCGGCCACGAAGATGTCACCGGTGCCGTGGTGGGCGTTGGTGCCCGCCTCGTTGAGTTCACCACCGACCGCGAAGGACGGATCGAATCCGCAGTGCTGCAACGACACGATCAGCATCGAGGTGGTCGAGGTCTTGCCGTGAGTGCCCGAGACCAGCAGCGTCCGGTGCCCGCGCATCAGCGACGCGAGGACCGCCGGGCGCAACAGCACCGGAATATCGCGCCGGTTCGCCTCCACCAGTTCCGGATTCGTCTTGGGGATGGCGGCGTAGGTGGTCACCACCACGGTCGGACCACCGGGCAGCAGATCGAGGGCGCTGGCATCGTGGCCGATCCGCACCTGCGCGCCACGAGCGCGCAACGCGAGCACACCCCGGCTCTCCTTGGCGTCCGAACCCGATACCGCGCCACCGCGCGACAGCAGGATCCGGGCGATTCCCGACATGCCCGCGCCGCCGATGCCGACCATGTGAACCCGCGCCAGATCGGCGGGTAGCGCCGAACGATCCTCGCTCACGACTGCTCCTCGCCGATGCTCGGCCGCCGCACTCGTGTCGACGCCGTCGCGGTTGTCGTAGATGTGGCTGTCGCTGTTGCTGTAGCTGTGTTCATGGGTCGCCCGCTCCGCTCGTTCACGACTGCGCCACCTCCACCGCGATCCGCGCCACCGCGTCGGCGGCGTCGCGGTGGCCCGCGCCCGCGGCGGCCAGGCCCATCTCGCTCAACCGGGTCGGATCGATCAGCAGCGGAATCACCTCGTCGATGACGTACTTCGGAGTCAGTTCCGAATCGGGGACGATTCTGCCACCCCCCTTCGCGACCACCGGTCCGGCGTTGAGTTCCTGCTCGCCGTTTCCGTGCGGCAGCGGGACGTAGAAGGCGGGCAGGCCCACCGCCGACACCTCCGCGACCGTCATCGCGCCGGAACGGCACACCACCGCGTCGGCCGCGGCGTAGGCCAGATCCATCCGCGACAGGTACGGCACCGCGACATAGCGCGCGTCACCACCGGATTCGGCGACATCGACGCTGTTCTTCGGCCCGTGCGCGTGCAGCACCGAGATCCCGGCCGCCGACAGCTGCGGCGCGGCCGCGGCGACCGCCTCGTTGAGCGAACGCGCACCCTGGGAGCCGCCGAAGACCAGCAGTACCGGTCCGTCGGACGGCAACCCGAAATGCGCGCGCGCCTCGGCGCGCAGGCTCGCGCGATCCAGGGTGGTGATCGTGGCGCGGACCGGGATCCCGACGACCTCGGCACGCGACAGACCCGAATCCGCCACCGCGGCCAGGACCCGGGACGCGCGCCGTGCGCCGATCTTGTTCGCGATACCCGCCTTGGCGTTCGCCTCGTGCACCAGGACCGGCACCGCGCGACGTCGGCCGAATATTCCGCCGCCCGCGGCCAGATAGGCGGGCAGCGCGACGTATCCGCCGAAGCCGATGATCACATCGGCCTGCACGGTGTCGATCACCTCGCGGGTCCGCGCCACCGACGCGCGCACCCGGCCGGGCAGGCGAAGCAGATCGAGGCTGGGTTTACGCGGCAGCGGCACCGGCGGAATCAGCTCGAGCGGGTAGCCGCGCTCGGGGACAAGTCGTGTCTCCAGACCGCGCTCGGTGCCCAACGCCGTCACCCGGATCGAATCGTCGAGTCGGCGTAAGGCGTCCGCGACGGCGAGTGCCGGCTCGATATGTCCCGCGGTACCACCACCCGCGACGATCACCGAAAGTCCGGACCGCACGTCACTCACCTGGATCTACCCCGTTCTCTTGCATGTGGCATCGGATAATTCGGTTCCCAGGCGCGGGTCGCGCGCGCGGAGCTGGTGCCGCGGCTCTCGGGCGAACGGCGACGCTGTTCCGGCGGCTGACGTCGACCGGACTGCGACTGCGCGCGCGGATCGGGCCTGCGTGGCCGCTGACCGGACCGGGCCGCCGCAGAGCGAGCCCGCGCCGATTCCGCCTTCGCGGGTGAGTACACCTCGGGTTTGGGCAATCGCAGCAGACGGCTGAACCGGCCGTCCTGGCCCGCGTGCAGGGCGGAGACCGCCTCGGGCTCGTGCCGGGCCGCGTTGGCGATGATGCCGAACATGAACAGCGTGATCGCGAGCGACGAGCCGCCCGCCGAGACCAGCGGCAACTGCAAGCCGGTCACCGGGAGCAAGCCGACGACGTAGCCGATATTGATCAGCGCCTGCGCGGTGATCCAGGTGGTCGCGGTCGCGGTGAGCAGGCGCAGGAAGGGGTCGACCGACCGGCTCGCGATACGCAGGCCGGTGTAGACGAACAGCGCGAACAGTCCGAGTACCAGCGCGCAGCCCAGGAAGCCGAGTTCCTCGCCGATGATGGCGAAGATGAAGTCGTTGTGCGAGTTGGGCAGATAGCTCCACTTGGCCCGGCTCTGACCGAGTCCTCGGCCCCAGATACCGCCGTCGGCCAGTGAGTAGAGCGCTTGGCGGGCCTGGTACCCGATGCCCTGCGGATCATCGCCCGGATTGAAGAACGCGCGCATGCGGTCGGAGCGATACCCCGCCGACAGGGCGAGCACCCCGGCGGCGACCACGCCCGAGATCGCGATGGTGATGAACAGTCGCACCGGCAGCCCGCCGAACCACAGCAGCGCGGCGAGCACGATCCCGAGCGCGATGGTCGTCGACAGGTTCGGTTGCAGAACGACGAGCAGGCAGACCAGCAGACCGGCGGGCACCAGCGGAACCAGGATGTCCTTGAGGCTCGCGTGTTCCGATCGCCGCGAGGCCAGCAGATGCGCGCCCCACACCACCAGCGACACCTTGATGATCTCCGACGGCTGCACCGAGATCGGGCCGAAGGCGAACCAGCGCCGCGCGCCCTGTACCTCGCTGCCGATACCGGGGATCAGCACCAGGACCAGGGCGAGCACCGACAGCGCGAACACCGGGAACGACCACTGGCGCAGCCGCTTCAACGAGATCCGCAGCGCCAGGTAGAACAGGACGCAGCCGATGGCCGCGAACATGGCCTGCTGGATGAACAGCGAGTAGGCCGAGCCGCCGTCGGCATAGGCCTCGACGCTGGACGCCGACAGCACCATGACGAGTCCGAGCACGGTCAACAGGGTCGCGATGGCGACGATCAGATGGAACGACGCGAGCGGGCGGGCCAGCCAGGCGCCGAAACGGGTACCCGGGCTCGCATTGGCGGCTGCCGGGCGCGCGGCCTTGCGGCCGTTCCAGTTCCGTCGCGTCGCTTCCGTCATGGCTGCCGTCCGATGTCACCGTCTTCCAGCGCGTGCACCGCGGCGGCGAAGCTGCGTCCGCGATGGGTGTAGTCGGCGAACATGTCCAGTGAGGCCGCGGCAGGCGCGAGCAGCACCGTGTCGCCGTTGCCCGCCAATCCCGCCGCCGTCCGGACCGCCTCGGCCATGACGGCATCGGCCTTCTCGGATCTCGACGGGTCGTCACGCATCGAGATATCGTCTCCCGCGCGCACCTCGACCACGGGGACTTCGGGTGCGTGTCGCGCCAACGCGGCCGCGATCACCGGCGCGTCGGCCCCGATCAGCACGGCGGCGACGAGCCGTTCGGCCACTTCCTCGACCAGATCCTCGACACTCGCGCCCTTGAGCTGTCCGCCCGCGAGCCAGACCACGTGCGGATGCGCCAGGATCGACGACCGGGCCGCGTGCGGGTTGGTGGCCTTGGAGTCATCGATGAAATCGACGCCGCCGAGTTCACGGACGAAGGCGGCGCGATGCGGGCCGACCTTGTGTTCGATGAGTCCCTCGCGCACGAACTGCGGAGCGACGTCGATGGCCCTGGTCAGCGCGGACGCGGCCAGCGCGTCGGCGACACCGGCGGGACCGGGCGGGCTGATATCGGCGGTCTCGGCCAGGATCGCGGCCTTGGTGAAGGCGCGATCGAGCAGTTTGCCGTCCACCACGCCGAGTTCACCGTCGGCGGGCACCCCGATCCGGAAACCGATGACACGCTTGGCCTTCGCCCGCCGCGCCAGCGAGGCCGCCACCGGATCGTCGAGACCGACGACTCCGACCCGGCCGTACAGCGCGCGCGCCTTGGCCGCGGCGTAGGCGTCGAGCCCGCCGTGCCAGTCCAGGTGATCCTCGGCGACATTCAGCACGACGCCCGCCTCCGGACGCACCGACGGCGCCCAGTGCAACTGGAACGAGGAGAGTTCCACCGCGAGCACTTGCGGGCCGGGATTGCGCCGCAGCGCGTCGAGGATCGGCAGGCCGATATTGCCGCAGGCCACGCTCGGGATTCCCGCGGCGCGCAGGATCGCGTGGGTCATCTGGGTGGTCGTGGTCTTGCCGTTGGTTCCGGTGATCACCAGCCATTTACGCACCGGACCGTAGATCCTGGCCTGATCGACCCACCAGGCGAATTCGACGTCGCCCCAGACCGGGATGCCCTCGGTCACCGCCGCGGCGAGTACCGGGGAGTCCGGGCGCCAGCCGGGGCTGGTGATGACGAGCGCGAACCGGCTCAGGCCGGTCGGATCACTCGGTTCGGTGGATTCCAGTTGGACGCACGACGCGACCTCCAGCCCGAGTTCGGCGGCCTCGGCCAGCGCCGTCGCGCCCGCGTCGGTGACCACCGGGTTGGCGCCGATATCGCGCAGCGGCTCGATGAGCGAGCGTCCCGAGACGCCCCAGCCCGCGACGAGCACGTCACGACCGCGCAGGAATTCGAGCATGGGTCCGGGGGACCGCAGGGCTCGCGGAGAATGTTCGACCATCTGTTTCACCCGACCGCGGAGAGATATTCGCTGTAGAACAAGCCGAGACCGACCGCGGAGGCCATGGCGGCCAACAGCCAGAATCTGATGATCACAGTCGTCTCGGCCCATTTACTGAGCTCGAAGTGATGATGGAAAGGCGCCATCTTGAACAATCGATTGCGCGTGGTGCGATACACGGCAACCTGCAGGATCACCGAGAGCGCCTCGGCGACGAAGAGCGCGGCCAGCACCACCATCAGCAGTTCGGTGCGGGTGGTGATGGCCATACCGGCGAGCAGTCCGCCCAGCGCGAGCGAACCGGTGTCGCCCATGAAGATCTTGGCCGGGGCGGCGTTCCACCAGAGGAATCCGATACACGCCGCCGCACCGGCCGCGGCGACGAGCGCCAGGTCGAGCGGGTCGCGGACGTTGTAACAACCGGCCTCGGGTTTGGTGGCGCAGGCGTGGTAGTACTGCCAGAAGGTGATGATGACGTAGCCGCCCATGACCAGGCTCATCGAACCCGCGGCGAGACCGTCGAGGCCATCGGTGAGGTTGACCGCGTTCGATGTCGCCACCACGATCAGGCTCACGAACAGCAGGAAGAACACGATCCCCATCGACACCGTGGTGATATCGCGGACATAGGAGATATGCCTGCTCGCGGGAGTGAGCCCGTAGTTGTTGCGGTATTGCAGCGCGAGCACACCGAAGACGACGGCGGCGGTCAACTGACCGACGTACTTGCCCGCGGCCGTCAACCCGAGGTTGCGGCCCTTGCGGATCTTGATGAAATCGTCGATGAATCCGACCGCGCCCAGCGCGGTGGTGAGCCCGAGGACGAGCAGTCCCGACGCGGTCGGCCCCTCGGCGTTGTATCCGATGCCGATCAGGTGGGAACCGAGATAACCGGCCCACATGCCGATCAGAATGGCGACGCCACCCATGGTCGGGGTGCCGCGTTTGGCCTGGTGACTGGCCGGGCCGTCGACCCGGATCTCCTGGCCGAATCCCTGCTTGGCGAAGAATTTGATCAGCAACGGGGTCAACAGGATCGACACCGCCAGGGCGATGGCGGCCGAGAAGAGAATCTGTCTCACAACCGCGCCTCGCTGACCTTCGACCCGGTCGCGCGCGTCGCCGCGGGGGTCGTCGTCCCGATTCGCTCGCTCACTGCGTCGCCTCCGTGCTGCCCCTGCGATCGTCCGCCGGTGCCGCGCTCGTCAAATGCTCGGCGACCTCCCACAGGCCAACCGACTTGGACGCCTTGACCAGCACCACATCACCCGTCTCTACTTCGTCGTCGAGTAACGCGATGGCCGCGCCGATATCTGGAACGAGAATCGATTCCTCGCCCCATGAGCCTTCCATCACCGCTCCCTGGTGCATCGCGCGGGACGGCCTTCCGGTCCCGACGACGATCAGACGGTGAACATCCAGGCGTACCGCGAGCCTGCCGATCCGATCGTGTTCGATCACCGATTCCTCGCCGAGCTCCCCCATCTCACCGAGCACCGCCCAGCTGCGCCGCGGCGTCGCGCCCGCCCTGGACATGGTGACGAGCGCCTTGAGCGCGGCCCGCACCGAATCGGGGTTGGCGTTGTAGGAGTCGTTGACGACGGTGATGCCGTCGTCGGTGGTGCGCACGTCCATGCGGCGCGCCGAAGCGGCGGTCGCACCGGACAGCGCCGTGGCGACGGTCTCCAGATCCGCCCCGCACGCCAAGGCCACCGCGACGGCGGACAGCGCGTTGCCGACCTGGTGTTCGCCGTGCACGGCCAGCCGGATATCGGTGCTGCCCAGCGGCGTGTGCAGGGTGAAACCCGCGCGAGCCTGTTCGTCGAGATGGATGTCGGTGGCCCTGATATCGGCGCTCGCCGCCTGTCCGACCGTCGTCACCGGAGCCGAGGTGCGCGAGGCCATCGCGGCGACCTGGGAATCGTCGGCGTTGAGCACGGCCACGCCGTCGGCGGGAAGCGCCTCGACCAGTTCGCCCTTGGTCTTCGCGATCGCCTCGCGGCTGCCGAATTCCCCGAGGTGCGCGGTGCCCACATTGAGCACGACGCCGATCTTCGGCGGCGCGACCTCGGCCAGGGCTGCGATATGGCCCGGTCCGCGGGCCGACATCTCCAGGACGAGGAAGCGGGTGTCGGCGTCGGCGCGCAGCGCGGTCCACGGGTGGCCGAGTTCGTTGTTGAACGAGCCGGGCGGCGCGATGACGGGCCCGAGCGGGGCCAGTACGGCCGCGAGCAGATCCTTGGTCGAGGTCTTGCCCGAGGACCCGGTGACGCCGACGACGGTGAGCCCGCCCGCGGCGGTGAGCCGATCCACGCTGACGCGGGCCAGCGCGGCCAGCGCGGCCAGCACCGCCGCGCCGGAACCGTCCGAATCACCGGCCAGCGCAACCGATCTCGACGGGACGGTGGCAGGCGTCGGGCTGACGACGATGGCGGGCACACCCACCGGGCGTGCCGCGAGCACGGCGACCGCGCCCGACGCCATCGCGGCGGCCGCGTAGTCGTGCCCGTCGGATCGTTCGCCCGGCAGCGCGAGGAACAGACCCCCTGAACCGATGCGCCGCGAATCGAATTCGACCGAACCGGTCACCCGCGCCTGTGGGTCCGGTACGTCGTGCAGCGTCCCGCCGACGACGTCCGCGATCTCCCGCAGTGTCATCTCGATCATGAAATCGTCAAGTCCTCCGCGTCCGTTCTCTGCGGACTTCGCTGTGCCGACCGAACACGTCGCTGTGTCGACTGAATATTGTGCGCCGACCCGATGTCGTTGCGGCAGTAGGGTATCCCGTTCATCGCAGTACCCTCGACACTCCCGCGTTCGGGCCGTCGGCCCGCGTGGCGTCACCGGTGCCCGACCCCGAGCGGCCGCGCTCGCCCGTCAGCGCCTCCAGCGCCTCGGCCAGCACGTCCCTGTCGTCGAACGGGTGTTTGACGCCGTTGATCTCCTGGCCCGACTCGTGCCCTTTACCGGCGACCAGCACCACGTCGCCGGAGCGCGCCCATGCCACGGCCGCGGCGATGGCCTCGGCCCGGTCGCCGATCTCGCGCACTTCACCGCGCTCCTCGGCGGGTACCTCGAGCGCGCCGGCGCGCAGCGCCGCCCTGATGGCAGCCGGATCCTCGCTGCGCGGATTGTCGTCGGTGATGATCAGCAGATCCGCGCCGCGCGCGCCCGCCGCGCCCATGAGCGCGCGTTTGCCCGCGTCGCGATCGCCGCCCGCGCCGACCACCACCGCGAGTCTGCCGGGCGATTCGGGGGAATCGGTGAGCAGATGCGCGCGCAGCGTGGCGACGACCGATTCGACGGCGGCGGGTTTGTGCGCGTAGTCGACGACGGCGAGGAAATCCTGTCCCCGTTCGATGCGCTGCATCCGGCCCGGCACGTCGACCGTGGCGAGCGCGGGCGCGGCGATATCGGCCTCGACCCCGGCGGCGGCGCAGACCGCGACCGCGAGCAGTCCGTTGGCGACGTTGTAGCGGCCCGGCAGGCGCAGGCTCATATCGATGGAGTGCCCGGGACCGGCGGCGGTGAACCGCTGTTCGCCGCCGTCCGCCGTCACCTCGCCCGCGACGGTCCAGGTGGCCGGGGTCGCCGTGGTCGAGATCGTGACCGGATCGGCCAGATCGGCGGCCAGTCGCGCACCCCATTCGTCGTCGACGCAGACGACCGGAACGCGTGCGGCCACCGACGACCGAGGATCGAACAGGCGACGTTTGGCGGCGAAGTAGTCCTCGAAGTCACGGTGGAAATCCAGGTGGTCCTGCGACAGGTTCGTGAATCCGCCCACCGCGAACCGGACACCGTCCACGCGGCCCAGTGCCAGCGCGTGGCTGGAGACCTCCATGACCACCGCGTCGACACCCTGCTCGACCATCAGCGCGAACATCGCGTGCAGCTGCGGCGCCTCGGGCGTGGTGAGCGCGCTCGGCACCCGGCGCCCGCCGATCCTGGTCTCGATGGTGCCGATCAGCGCGGTGGAGAGTCCGGCGGCGGCGAGCCCGGCCTCGACCAGGTAGGACGTGGTCGTCTTACCGGAGGTGCCGGTGATGCCGATGATGCGCAGCCGCTGCGACGGATTGCCGTACAGGGTCGCGGACAATTCGCCGAGGACCGCGCGCGGTGTCTCGCGCACCAGCACCGGCACGCCGAGATCACCCGCGAGTTCGGCTCCGGCCGCGTCGGTGAACACCGCGACGGCGCCGCGTTCGACCGCGTCACGCGCGAAACGCGCGCCGTGGGCCTGCGCGCCCGGCAGCGCGGCGAACAGGTCGCCGGGCAGAACCGCGTTCGAACGCTGCTCGATACCGGTCACCACCGTGTCCGCGGGGATCGGCCCCGACCCACGGGCGCCTGTCGACTCCAGCACGGTGGACAGCCGCGTCGACGGCGGTCCGGCGGGCCGGAGCGCGTGCGAGCTGGACTGCGCGGGCACCTTGCTCCTCTCAGAACGGGACATTGGATATAAGGAACGCATCGTGGGACGACGAGTCAGGTTACCGACGTACGGTCACCGGGGAACAACGCGCCTCGGTGTTGCGGCGCGGTTGTCCCCGGTTCGTGTGCGTGGACTACTCGAATCACACACCGGCCTGCAGAACGAACTGCCGGACCGGCTCCGGCGATGGCGGAATACGGTCACGCTGCAATGCCCAGGAGGCAATGCTGTGGAACAGCGGCGCGGCGGACTGACCGCCGCTGCCGTCGGAGCTGCGCACCGGGTTGTCGAGCATCAGCCCCACCACGTAGCGCGGGTTGTCGGCGGGAGCGATACCGGCGAAGGTGATCCAGTAGCTGGAGCTGGAATAGCACGCGCACTTGGCATCGATCTTCTGCGCGGTGCCGGTCTTCCCCGCGATCTGATAGCCCTCGATGGCGGCGGGCCAGCCGGTGCCGTTCTGCGCCGCGTCGGTCTTGTCGCGCTGCACCACGGCCTGGAACATGGTGCGCAACGTGGCCGCCGTCTGCGGGCTCACCACCCGGACACCCTCCGGCTGCGGCTCCTCGGTGCGCGCGCCGTCCGGGGCGACCGTGGCCCTGACGATGCGCGGCGGAATACGCAGTCCGTCGTTCGCGATGGCCTGGTACATACCGGTCATCTGCAACGTCGACATCGAAAGGCCCTGTCCGATGGGCAGGTTGGCGAAGGTGCCGCCGGACCACTGGTCTCGTGCGGGCACCTGGCCCGCGGTCTCACCCGGCAGTCCGACGCCGGTGCGCTGCCCGAGTCCGAAACGGTTCACCATATCGGCGTAGCGGTCCTCACCGACCCGCTGCGCGAGCATCAGCGTGCCGACATTGGAGGATTTCCCGAAGACGCCGGTGGTCGTATACGGCGCGGTGCCGTGTTCCCACGCGTCGCCGACGGTCACGCCCGCCATCCGGATCGCGCCGGGAACCTGCAGGATCTCGTCCGGGTTCGTGAGGCCGTATTCGATGGCCGCGGCCGCGGTGACGATCTTGTTCACCGAACCGGGTTCGAAGGGATCACTGACCGACGGGTTGTTGGTCTTCTGGGTGCCCCAGTTCTGCGGACCGAGAGCCGGATTGAAGGTGCTGTCGTTGGCCATGGCGAGCACCTGGCCGGTCTTCGCGTCGAGCACCACCGCGGAAGCGCCCTGCGCGCCCGACATCTCGCGGGCCTGCTGCACCTGCTGCTGCACGTAGTACTGCAGATCCGAATCCAGCGTCAGCTCGACGCCGTTGCCGTTCACCGCGGGCTGTTTGTCGCGCCAGCTGCCCGGGATGACCGCGCCGTCCGAGCCGCGATCGTAGGTGACCGAACCGTCGGTGCCTGCCAGCACGGCGTCCAGCGACGATTCGAGGCCGATCAGGCCGTGGCCGTCCCAGCCGGTGGCGCCGACGATATTGGCGCCGAGCGAACCGCCCGGATACTCCCGCAGCGACTGCGCCTCGGTGCCGACCTCGCGGAACTGCGCCCTGATATCGCCCGCGACGCGCGCGTCCACATTCCGGGCCAGGTAGACGAATTCCTCGTCGCTGCGCAGTTTGTCGAGCACTTCGTTCACCGACGGCGCGCGCGGGCCGAGTTTGGCGTGGATCACCTCGGCGATCGCCTTCAGCCGCTCGCCCGGATCGGGCGCCTTCTCGCTCTTGGCGCGGGCTTCCTCGAGTTCGGCGCGAACCCGGACCGGTTGGAAGGTGAGGGCTTTCGCGACGGTGGTGAAGGCCACCGCCTTGCCGTTGCGGTCGGTGATCGGACCGCGGATGGCGATCTCGGGATCCCTGGTGGTGCGCTGGCTGGCGGCCTGCTCGGAGAGCGCGGGCGCGGAAATGCTCTGGATCCACAGCAATTGCAGGGCCACCACCGCGAGCGCGACCAACATCACGATCCGGCCGACCCCGAGACGCAACCGCAGCGGCCGATCCGAGGCGGCCGCGGTGCGCGGTCGACGTCCCCCGGACGGTGTCGGCCCGCGTCGCCTGCGCGGCGCGGGCCGAGTCTGCGTCATCGAGCGCCCCCGTCCGGCGACGGCTCGTCCGGCAAGGCCTCCGTCTGGGAGGTTTCGGCCGGAATCGGCTCCGCCGGGGGTGTTTCGGCCTGTGAGGAATCCGGCCGGGTCTGCGGTTCCGCGAGCTGCGGTGTCTCCGGCGCGCCGGGAACCGGTGCGACGGGCGACGGATCCTGACCCGCCGCGAGCGGGACCGGCGACCCGGGCGGCACGGCCGCGGGTTCCTGACCGACCGCGGGCGCGACCGGTGCGGGTACGGGGGCGGACGTGTTGGCGCCGTAGGCGGCATTGGTCTGCGGTGCGGCGGGCTGCTGGCGCACGGTGCTGACCGGTACGACCCGTTCCCCCTGGGCCGGACCCGTCGAACCGTTCAGCGGCGGCGCGGGCGCGCCCTGCGCCGGGGTGGGATCGCCGATCACCGTGACGGTCCCGTCCGAGGCGATGACCAGCCGGGCCGGATCCTTGGCCGGGATCATGCCGAGTTCGCGTGCGCGCGCGGCGAGTTCGGGCGCCGAATCGGCGGCCTCGACATCGCGTTGCAGTGCGGCGCGTTCCTCGGCCAGCGTCCGGTTGAGTTGACGGGCGTCGCCGAGCTGGTAGCTGTCCTCGGCGGCGCGGGTGGTCAGCAGCAGGGTGAGCGCGAGTCCGCAACCGAGCATCGCGATGATCGCGGCGACGAACGGAATACGCGCGGCCATCACCGATCCGCGCCGGCGCGGCAGCGAGGGAGTATCGGACTGCTGCTCGGCCCGCGTCCTGCGCTTGGCGTAGGCGCGCTGTGCCGCACCGGATTTCACTCTTTCGGCGGCTTGAACCCGCCGGGCGACCCGACCCGGCGCGGGCACGGCGCGTGTCCGAATACTCATGCTGTCCCCTCCACTAGTCCGCGGGACCCGCGGGTCGAACATCCCGAGTCCGTCACGCCGCCGCCTGAATTCGTTCGGCGGCGCGCATGCGGACCGGGGCCGACCTCGGGTTCTCCTCGATTTCCTGCTCGGTGGCCTTCTCCGCGCCACGGGTAAGCATCCGGAATTCCGGTCCCATGCCGGGCAGTTCGACCGGCAGATCCACCGGTGTCCTCGACGTGATCCGCGGTGCCAGTTCGTGTTTGACGACGCGGTCCTCCAGCGACTGGTAGGACATGATCACGATGCGGCCGCCGAGCCGCAGCGAAGCCAATGCCGCAGGCAGTGCGGCGCGCAACGAATCGAGCTCGCCGTTGACCTCGACCCGCAACGCCTGGAAGGTGCGCTTGGCCGGGTGACCACCGGTGCGCCGCGCCGCCGCCGGTATGGCGGCGTAGAGCAGTTCGACGAGTTCGGCGCTCGTGGTGAAGGGCCGTTGCTGGCGACGCCGGAGCACCTCGCTGGCGATCTTGCCCGCGAAGCGTTCCTCGCCATAGGTTTTGAGCACCCGCGCGAGGTCGCCGTGACTGTAGGTGTTGAGTACGTCGGCCGCGGTGATACCGGTGGTGGGATCCATCCGCATATCCAGCGGCGCGTCGACGGAATAGGCGAACCCGCGGTCCGCCTCGTCCAATTGCATCGAGGAGACTCCGAGATCCATCAGGATCCCGCTCACCGAGCCGACCGGATCGAGTCCGGCCTGTTTCACCGCGTCGGCGATCCCGTCGTAACGGGTGTGCACCAGGGTGATCCGGTCTTCGAACGGCCGCAATCGGTCTCCTGCCAGACCGAGCGCCGTGGTGTCGCGGTCGAGACCGACTAGGCGCAACTGCGGATAGGTACGCAGGAAATATTCGGCATGCCCGCCCAATCCGAGGGTGGCATCGATGTAGACGGCACCTGGTTCGGCCAACGCGGGCCCGAGTAGCTCGTCGGCTCTGTGCAGGAGCACCGGCACATGGCGGGGGCCGGGCTGTGCACGATTCACCTCGACCTCCCGGATCCTGCCTCGCGTCGTCGCTTGCACGGGTCGCCTTGTTCCACAGTGTTGTCGCCGGCTGCGCTGAGAGAAAACGAATGCCGCGGGGTCTCTGACCGAATTCGACACCTGGCGTCGGGGAAGTACGTCAGGGTTCGCCTCCGGGCAGAGGCCGCGTGGCACTCGTTCCGTTCGGGCTAGAAGATTCCGCCCAGCGACTCGTCTCTCGCTTCCGCGTAATCCTCCTCGTGCTCGGCGAGGTAGGACTCCCACGCCTGCTTATCCCATATCTCCAGGAAGTCGACCGAGCCGATCACCACGCAATCCCGATCGAGATTCGCGTAGCGGCGATGTTCGGCGGACAACACGATCCGGCCCTGACCGTCGAGACTTTGTTCGTCTGTACCGGCGGCGAGTGCCCGGACGAACGCGCGCGCCCGCGGATTGCTTCGAGACGCCGCCGCGGCTCGACGAGCGAGCGCGGCGAACTCTTCTTTCGGGTAGACGGCAAGGCTGTGGTCCTGACCCTTGGTGACCATCAACCCTCCCGCCAGATCGTCTCGAAACTTCGCGGGCAACGTGAGCCGCCCTTTGTCGTCCAGCCGGGGTGTGTAGGTACCGAGGAACATCCCGATACCTCCTGCGGATCACCCCGCGGTAGCGGGGAGCACGATCACCTCGGATGTACGACTCTCCAGTAGTGCGCGCTCCACATTACCCCACTTTCCCCCACTTTCAATCGAAACAACCGGTGATCTCGCTCCCCGCGTCACCGATTTCGCAGGTCATCCCAGCTATCACGCAGTGGAGAACTTTTTCCGTGTTCCACCGACACGCCTGGCACAGATGGACAATCACCCGAAAACACTCAGCAAACCTTCCGGAGGCCCCGATCGGACCCCGTGATCGACGGCTTCGATCCACGACGGCCTTGCTATGCACGGTTTTTGTCGCGCGCCGGGTTTGCGGAAGGCGTGCCGGACGGCGCGAACGCCGACGCGGGCGGTCCGCCGAACGCGCGATCACGGCACGTGCGAGCGCCGAGGTGGGGAGAGGTGGGGCCGACGGTGGCGCGAAGTGGGGGAAGAACCGGCCGGCGGCGGTGAGTCCGGCGCGGTCGCCGTCACCGGGACGACCCTCGGCGCGCAGGAGAACGCGACGCCGCACCTGGTCGGTGCGGCGTCGCGTTCGGTATGCGGTTGTCGGCCGAGGGTCGTGACGAGTCGGACTATTCCTGCTCGAATCGTCTCCGGAAGCGATCTTCCATACGTTCGGAGAAACCTCCGGACTTGCGCTGACGGCCGGGCCCGCCGGCCCGACCACCACCGCCCGGTCCGCCGGACGGCGCGTCGGTGGAGCGATTGCCCTTGCCCGCGGCCTTCGAACCACCGACCAACAGCAGTACGCCGGCACCGAACATGACGATGAACCCGACCAAGCTGATGATCGGGAAGCCACCGGGCTTCACCGGAGCGGCGATCCCTGCGACGAGTAGAAACAGACCGAGGACGAACAAGGCCGCGGCCTGGAGTCTGCGACGACTCGAGGTCGAACGAAGCCGTCCGCCGCGGACGGACGAGGCGAACTTCGGATCCTCAGCATAGAGCGCGCTCTCGATTTGTTCGAGCATGCGCTGCTCGTGCTCGGAGAGTGGCACGGTACCTCCCCCGGCACTAGGACGTGGCTGCCGCCTCCGGGTAGGCGACAAATAGCCGACCTTGGCGGCTATCTGACACCAATGATACGAGTTCGATGAAGGCCGTACCACCTACTCGCCGATAAGTTACGCGGTCATGCCGTTCGAGAGGCCTCTCGGAGGTCGCAAACGGGACGCCGTGGCGAGCAGATCCTCCACATCGTGCAGGAATGCGCCCACCCGCGAACAGAACTCGTCGGCCGTGTGATCATCGACATCCCGGTCGAATCCCGCCTCCAGCGCGGCGCGCAGTTCCGAGCGCGCGCCGAAGTAGTCGGCCCACATGACGAACTCGGGCATCGCGCGTTGCAACAGCACCCACGCGTTGCGCGAGCGGGCCCTCGGCGCGGCGTCGGCCCCGGTGAACGCGAGCACCGCGCCTGCGCCACGCAGCGCGGCCAGGTAGGCCGTGCGGAAACGCTCGCGCGGGTCGGTTTCCCCCGCCGCCTCCATCAGCAGCCCATCGGCTTTCTTCAGGAGTTTCCCCGCCCTGCCGGGTTCTCCCGAATGTTCGATCCGACCAGACATCAGTCGTCCCTTCGCTGTCGTACACCCCGGCCGGACGGTGTTCCATGACCACCGCGCGGACCGAACAGGTATTCGAACGTTTGAATTGAGATTGAATATAGGGACACCCACCGACAACTTTCCGCGTCCGCGCGGCCGACGAGAGCCATGACAGCCGTCAAGCCCAAGCACACCCCCGCACCCGCACCGGTCGTCGTCGACTTCTCGGTGGCCGATCTGCGCTATCGATTGCACGACGTGCTCTCGGTCTACGTCGCGGCGATGGACTATCCGCGCGGCACCGAGAACCATCGCGCGCCCATGTGGACCGAACACACCACCCGTGTCGGTTGGCAGGCTGTCGCGGCGCTGCTGCCCGACGATTCCGGCCACGTCGACCTACGGACCTCGCCGATCGTCGCCATCGCCTACGGATATCGCGGCGCGCCGCACCAGTGGTGGCATCAGCAGGTGCACACCGGCCTACGACGTTCGGGCAGGGCGGAGCAGGCGACGCGCGAACTGCTCGCCGACTACTTCGAGTTGACCGAACTCCACGTGCATCCCTCCGCGCAGGGCGCGGGCCTCGGCGCGATCCTGTTGCACCGCCTGCTCGAGAATCGACCGGAGGCGGCCGTACTCCTGTCGACGCCGGAGGTCAGCGGTGAGGACAACCGCGCCTGGCGTCTGTACCGGCGTGTCGGTTTCGACGACGTGATCAGGAATTTCGTCTTCGCCGGGGACACCCGGCCCTTCGCGATCCTGGGACGACGGCTGCCGCTGTGAGGTTCACGTGACGGTGCTCGTGCTCGGATCGGGCCACAATGCCCTGGTGGCCGCCTGCTACCTGGCGCGGGCGGGCGAACCGGTCGAAGTGCTCGAACGCGACGAGGTGCTCGGCGGCGCCGTCTCCACGGTGGAGCGTTTTCCCGGGCACCTGGTCGACCGTGGCTCCTCCGCGCACATCATGATCCGGCACACCGGCATCGTCGAGGAACTGGAACTCGAACGCTTCGGCCTGCGCTATATCGACTGTGATCCGTGGGGATTCACCCCCGCCGACCCGTCGACGGGCGCGCCGCCGATCGTGTTCCACCGCGACCTGGACCGGACCTGTTCGGTGATCGCGGCGTCGTGCGGGGAACGAGATGCCGTCGCGTACCGGCGTTTCGTGCGGGTCTGGGGCGAACGCAGCGCCCGGGTGATGCGTGCGTTCGGCGGAACACCGACGCCGGGGCGACTGCTGCGCTCGTTCTGGGGGCTGGACGCGAAGGGCGGTGGCAGCGCGCTGTCGCGCGAATTCCTGCAATCCGGGGACGCGCTGCTCGATACCTGTTTTCACGATGAACGGCTCAAGGCGTCGCTGGCGTGGTTCGGTGCCCAGTCCGGGCCGCCGATGTCGGAACCGGGCACCGCGCCGATGGTCGGTTTCGCCGCGCTCATGCACACCCTTCCGCCCGGCCGCGCGGTGGGCGGAAGTGGGGCGTTGGCCGCGGCGCTGGTCGCTCGATTGCGCGCCGACGGCGGGGTGGTGTCGGCCGGGGACGCGGTCACCGCCGTCACCCGCGCGGGTGACGGCTGGCGGGTGCGGACCGAATCCGGGCGGAATCTGACGGCGAAGACCGTCATCGCGGGCACGCATGTGCTGACCACCCTCGATCTGTTGCGCGCGGGCGGTTTCGACGAACACGCGCTGGCGGGGTGGGAGCGACGCATCAGAGTCGGTCCCGGTATCGGGATGGTGGTGCGCTTGGCGACCTCGGATCTGCCCCGGTACCCGGACGCGACCGTCACCGAATCCGCGCGCGGACTGCAATTCCTGGTCTCCGACCGCAGGCAGGCGCGACTCGCGCACGGCGCCGCGCTCGCCGGTGATCTGCCGCCGCGCCCGGTGGTCCTGGCCATGAGTTTCAGCGCCGTCGATCCGAGCATCGCCCCGCCGGGACAGCATCAGCTCTCGCTGTGGGCCCAGTGGCATCCGTACCGACTCGCCGACGGCACCGACTGGTCGGCCCACGCCGAGGATGAGGCCGATCGGATCGTCGCCGAAGTCGATGCGTACGCCCCCGGCTTCGCCGAGACGATCCTGCGCCGTCATATCCAGACCCCGGTCGATCTGGAGCGGGAAATGGGTTTGCGCGGCGGCAATGTCATGCACGTCGAGATGTCGCTCGACCAGATGATGATGTGGCGGCCGATTCCGGAACTATCCGGTCAGCGCGTGCCGGGCGCGCCCGGCCTCTATCTCACCGGCGCGTCGACCCACCCCGGCGGAGGTGTGTCCGGGGCGAGCGGTCGCAGCGCGGCCCGGCTGGTCCTGCGCGATACCCGCCGCCGATTCGCGCTGTCCCCGAGGCGGTGAGCGAAACGGCGCGCACCGCGTCCACGGATCCGGTATCCGCGGACGTCGTGGGCGGGGCTACGGACAGCAAGCCCGAGGCCCGCGAGCCGACAAGTGGCGAACCGGAGACCCATAGAGTCGCCGGAACCACCACGGCGACTGCGTGCGCCCACACCACCGGGGCCGACGGCGAACCCCCGGTCCGCGAGACAAGTGGCGAACTGGAGACCTATGGGGTCGCCACGGCTGTCCCGCAGGCCGAGACCATCGGAGTCGACGGCATCGAGATCGGCCGCGCGGCTCGTACAGCCACCCCGGTGAACACCCGACCGCGTCGAGTGGAATCGGTACGCGGACAGGTCCTGGTGCTGACACGGCATCGGGTGCCCGCGTTGTTCGCGGCGCTGCTGGTGGTGGTGCAGATCGGGTATCCGCTGACCGAGGGGGCCGTGCGGGACCGGGTGACGGTGGCGGTGGTGCTGTTGGCGGCGGCGGGGGCGCTGTCCCACGCGGCGGTGACGCGCGGGAGGCGTTTCGCGGCGGGGACGCTGGTGATCGTTTCCGGTGTCGGGTTGCTCGCCGAGGCGGTGGGGACCACTACCGGGGTTCCCTTCGGGTGTTACGAGTACGCGGTCGGCCGCATCGGTCCCGAACTCTGGTCGGTGCCGCTGATCGTTCCGCTCGCGTGGGTCGGCGGGTTGTATCCGGTGTGGGTCGTGGCCGGGATGCTGAGTCGACGGGCGGTGTCGTGGATCGGGCTGACGGCGGTCGGAGCGGTGGGGTGGGATCTGTTCCTCGATCCGCAGATGGTCGCCGATGGTCAGTGGTCGTGGTGTTCTTCGGAATCCGGGTTGCCGGGGCTCGCGCATATCCCGGTGACGAATTACCTCGGGTGGTTCGCGGTGGGGCTGGTCATGGCGGCGCTGCTGTGGTGGTGGGATGGGGTCGCCGCGAGGACGGCGGTCCCCGCGCCGATGTGGAACGACACGACCGCCTTGCCGGTGGCCGTATTCCTGTGGACGTGGCTCGGATCGATACTCGCCCACGCCGTCTTTCTCGGCCTGCCCACGTCCGCCGGTTACGGCGCTGTCGGAATGGGGCTGCTGGGGGTTCCGCTCCTCGTCCGGCTGAGGCGAGCTCGCTACCTGTGTCCTGGACGGTGACGAGTCGACACACCACGTGGTGGGCCGAAGGCGGCACACCGGATCGTCTCGTGACGTCGAGGTGGTGGGTGTCGTCCCCGCAGTGCGGTCGGATCGGCCTCTGGTTCGCGGCGAGATGATGCGCCACGCCCGGGGGAAAGCCCGCGTCACGAGGTCGGCGAGTGGCCCGACACGGCCCGGGGCGAGGCTCGTCGCGTGCCCTTGCGCCCGTCGCGTGGCAATTGTCACGCCATGCCTGGCACGATGTGATCCGTGCACCCGAGCCCCATGCCAACGATGCCCGCTCCCCCGGCCCCCGCGCGACGACGGCGGACCGGGACGCGGTTAGCGGCTGCCGCCCTGCTCGCGGCCTTCGTGGTGCCGATGTTGGTCGGCTGCCTGCGCGTCCAGGTGTCGATGGGCGTGTCGTCCAACGACAAGGTGTCCGGGCGGATCGTGGCCGCGGTGGTGCCGACGAGCGCCGAGGACAAGGGACCGGAGCTGAAGGCGCCCGATTCCCTCGCGGCCAAGGTGCGCGTCGAGCCGTACAATCAGGACGGTTATGTCGGCAGCAAGGTGTTCTTCGAGGAGCTGACCTTCGGCGAGGTCTCGCAGCTGGGCGGACTCTCCGAGCAGACCCAGGGCATGTTCCAGCTGCAATTCCAGCGCACCGGCGATCTGGTCAGCCTGACCGGGCGGGTCGATCTGAAATCGGTTCCGCCGCACGGGTCCGACGTGCAGTTCACCGTCGCCTTCCCGGCCAGGGTCGCCAAGACCAACGGTAACCGCGAAGGCGATTCCACCGTGTCGTGGAAACTTCCGCCCGGCGATGTCTCCACGCTGCGCGCCGAGGTGAGTTACGCCGACCCCAACACCAGGTCCTTCGCGGGCTGGGCGGGCATCGTCGGCGGTATCACCCTCGCCGTCGCCGCCATCGTCGCCGCGATGGCCTTCATGGATCGCAACCCCAACGCGCCGCATCCCGAAGGCAGCTTCTCCTTGAGCCGCTGGGTGCGGCTGGTCATCGACGGCCGCTGATAGACCGGCGAAGCGTCCGATCCGTGCGCGATACCGAGGTACGGGCAATGACAGACGGCGCGACCACCGTGCTCGCCCGGGCGGGCGCGGCCGTCGCGGTACTCGGCTGCGCGACAGCGCTGTTCAATCGGCTGACGGTGCGGCGGCTGCCCGAATCCGCGGCGGTGATCGAGCCGATCACCGTCTGCGTGCCCGCGCGCGACGAGGCGCACCGGTTGCCGGAACTCATCGCAGATCTGCGCGCGCAGTCGGGTGCGCCGCGCCTACAGGTGCTCGTACTCGACGACGCGTCCACCGACGGCACCGCCGAGGCGGCGGAGAAGGCCATCGACGGCGACCCGCGTTTCCTGGTGATCCGCTCGCGGGACGAACCCGAGCCGGGGTGGACCGGCAAGGCCGCGGCCTGCGCCCGACTGGCCGAGGCGGCGGATACGGCCGTGCTCGTCTTCCTCGACGCCGATGTGCGGTTGGCGCCCGGCGCGATCGCGGCGGCGGTGGCCGAATTGCGCAGGGGACCCGCGGCATTGGTCTCGGTCTGGCCGCGCCAGGACGCCGGGTCGGTCGCCGAGGCGGTGGCGCAGCCGTTGCTGTGCTGGTCGTGGGCGTCGACCTTGCCCGTCGCGGTGGCGAATCGGAGCCTGTGGCCGTCGACGGCGGTCGCCTGCGGGCAGTTCCTGGTCTTCGACGCCGCCGCCTATCGCGCGGTCGGCGGGCACGCGACGGTGGCGGGGGCGGCGACCGAGGATCTCGATATCGCCCGCGCGGTGCGGCGCAGCGGCAGGCAGACCGTGCTCGTCGTCGCGGGTAGGCTGGCCCGGACCAGGATGTACCGGGGCGCGGTCGAACTCGACGCCGGGTACACCCGGTGGCTGTGGTCGGCCTACGGCGGCTCGCGTCCGGCGAGCGCGGCGGTCGGCGCGGTCGCCCTGCTCGGATACGTGGTCGCGCCGATCGCGGCTGTGGCGGGGCGTGGACGCGCCCGCCGCGCCGGAATCGTCGGTTACGTCGCCGCCGTCACCGGTCGACTCCTGGCCCGATCGATCGAATCCGGCGCGACGCCGAGCCGCGCCGATGTCGTTGCGGCACTGGCGCATCCCGTCTCGGTTCTCGCCTACACGACCCTGTCGATCAGATCGCATCGCGCGCACCGCCGGGACACGCTCACCTGGAAGGGCCGCTCCCTGCCCCGCCGGTGACCGTTCGGCCGGTTCGGCGCGACCTCGTCGACGCGGCGCCGCCGTACGGACCGACCCCTCCGCGCGGCGGCCGGGAGTATGTGGACGTGTACGCCGACGGGCCTCGAGAAGGATGTGCCCTCGGGTACCAGCCCCGAGGTGACCCTAGCGACCACCGATGGAGGACCCGGCGAATCGTCAGGCGACGGTGGTCATGCCGACGGTCGGCAGGAAGAAACAGGACTGCTTACCGTTCTGGACCGTGCCGAAGACCGCGGCCAGGACGGTGCCCTTACCGGTGTCGACGGGAACCGCACGGACACCGCCGACCGGGAGAGCGGAGAGGAAGAAGTCCTGGACGGCCTTCTCGGCCAGCGGACGGACCTCGGCGGGTACTTCCGGCGGGATCATGGCGACCAGGATGTTCCCGATCGGTCCCATCGCCGCCGACCCGGTGCGGCCGTTGCTGACATTGAGCCACACCACGCGCATCCCGGTGTCGGACGGTGTGTCGGACACGACGCCCAGGGGCACGAAGGTGAACATGGTCTGGCCCGCTTCGACGGCGGTCATGTCGAGGCCGGGGATGGCGACCGTGGTCTTGGGCCACGGTCCCGGCACCGCGCCCGCTACCGCGGGGACGAGTCCGAAGGTCGACGCGTTGTTGCAGAACGCCGCGGCCGTGGGGTAGAGGAACGGCTCCATGCCGAACTTCTTCAGCGCGTCGATATTGGCCTGGTAGGCGCCGAGTAGATCACCGGGTCCGGCAATCGGCGCGGGCGTGACGGTGTCGGCGGTCGGGGCGCCCACCGCGTTGCCCGGTAGACCCCACGCCAGTGCGACAGCACCGGTCGCGACAGCGGCAAACGTGGTGAGACGGCGCATTACGGTCACAACAGACCTCCTCATCGTCGGCACGATCGAGAAGGAGGGTACTCCCGCAAACCTGTTCAACAGCGTTTATCGGGTCGGGCAATCTTTCGGCGCGTCGCGAGGACGCGACGGACGCGGGGCGGCTCGGCGCAGGGCTGTCCGATCGACGGGGGTAATTGTCGTCGGCGAGGACGGTCGCCGGAAGGACTGTGCTCACCATGATTTGTACCCTTGCGAAGCACTTGCCCGTCTTCGCATGATGTTTCGGCTCGACACGTGTTCCCGCGGCATCCGTGCCACGGGGATCTCACCATCCAGAGCGACCGAGAGACCTGGCTCACCGACGTCGCAGCAACCCCCCGGCGACGTCGGGTGCGGGTGCTTCCGCCGGGAACGATGGAGGACCGAAGTGACTATCCACCGCAGTGGCCACCGTTGGGGCCGTCGCCATGTCGACCAGTGCCGTGTCACCTCCACCGGCTGTCGCGGCTGACCGCCGCCAGATCGTGCGCCCGACACTGGCCGGGTGCGGCGACCGCTGCCCGACCGGGGCGGTCGCGTCCGATGCTCGTAAGGACTCGCCATGAGTGCGCCGCCCGCCTCCGACGCCACCGCCCCACCGGGCGAATCCGGTGCAGCCACCCCCGATACGTCGACCGAACACCTCGTTGCCGCGCCCGCGTCCTCGGACGCGCCCCGCGTCGCGAAGGCGCGACACCCGTGGCGCTGGGTCGCCGGCGCGGCGGCACTCGTCGTCGTAGCGCAGTTCGCGCACGGGTTGGCCACCAATCCGGGCTGGGACTGGGGGACGTTCGCGCAGTACGTCACCGCGAAATCGGTGCTGTCGGCGCTGAAGCTGACCCTCGAGTTGACATTGTGGGGCACCGCGCTCGGATTCCTGCTCGGTACCGCGCTGGCCGTGGCCCGACTGTCGAACAATCCGGTGCTGCGGGTGATCTCGTGGGTCTACATCTGGGCGTTCCGCTCCATCCCGCTGATCGTGCAACTGCTGTTCTGGTTCAACATCGCCTACCTGTACCGCACGATGTCGATCGGAATTCCGTTCGGGCCCGCCTTCTTCAGTTTCGACGTCAACGGTGTCATCAGCGGGTTCACCGCGGCGGTGATCGGATTGGCGCTGCATCAGGCGGCGTACTCGGCCGAGATCATCCGGGCCGGATTCATCTCGGTGGACCCGGCTCAGTTGGAAGCCTCGGCGGCGCTGGGCATCCCGCGTTGGCGGCAGTTTCGCACGGTGGTGGTGCCGCAGGCCATGCGCTCGATCCTGCCGAACGCGAGCAACGAGGTGATCAGCCTGTTCAAGGGCACCTCGATCGTGTCGGTGATGGCGATCGCGGAACTCTTCTACCAGGTGCAGGTGATCTACGGCCGCAACGGCCGGGTCGTGCCGCTGCTGATGGTGGCCACCGTCTGGTACATCGTGCTGACCACGGCGCTCTCGATCGTCCAGTTCTACATCGAACGCCACTACGCCAAGGGCGCGCAGCGGACCACACCGCCGACCCCGATACAGCGGTTGCGCGCGAAATTCCGCGAGATCGCCGCCATCGATGTCGCCTCCCCGCGCGGAGCGACCCGATGAGCGCGGCCGGACGGGTCGAGACCGCGGTCGCCGTGGAGGTGCGCGGCGTGCGCAAGGCCTACGGAACCAGCGAAGTGCTGCGCGGCATCGATCTGACGGTGCGCGCGGGCGAGGTCGTCGCGGTGATCGGGCCGTCGGGTTCAGGCAAGTCGACGTTGCTGCGCGTGGTCAATCACCTCGAACCGCTGGACTCGGGCACCGTGCACATCGACGGTGAACTGATCGGATACCGCCTGCGCCGCAATGTGCTGTATCCGCTGCCGGATCGCGAGGTGCGTCGACAGCGTTCCCGCATCGGTTTCGTATTCCAGCAGTTCAACCTCTTCCCGCATCTGACGGCACTGGAGAACGTGACGCTGGCGCCGCTGTCCGCGCAGCGCCGCCCGCGCGCCGAGGTGGAACGCGAGGCGCGGGAACTGCTCGACCGGGTCGGTATCGGCGAGTTCGCCGACGCGTATCCGCGCCGACTCTCGGGCGGCCAGCAGCAGCGGGTGGCCATCGCGCGGGCGCTGGCGCTGCGGCCCCGGGTCATCCTCTTCGACGAACCGACCTCGGCCCTCGATCCGGAACTGGTCGGCGAGGTGCTCGACGTGATCCGCGATCTCGCCGACGGCGGCACCGCGCTGGTGATCGTCACCCACGAGATCGGCTTCGCCCGCGAGGTCGCCGACACCGTGTTGTTCCTCGACGCGGGCGTGATCGTCGAGCAGGGACCGCCCGCCTCGGTACTCGACAATCCCGAACATCCCCGCACCAGGGCTTTCCTGTCCAGGGTCCGCTGAGCCATGAAATCCCCGACGACGAACAGGTATTCGATGAAGTTCACCGCCCTGGTCTCCGTGGCGGCCGCCGTGGCGCTGCTCGCCACCGGCTGCGGCACCGACCCCGACGCGGACCAGACCGTCCAGGGAACCGGATCGGTCACCTTCGACCTCAGTCCCGCGCAATCAGGCCGGGTACGCACCGACAAGGTGGACGCCCTCGCCGCCCAGGTACCGCAGGCGATCCGCGACCGCGGCACCCTGATCGTCACCGGCTCGTCGGGAGCCGCGCCGCCGCTGCGCTTCTACGCCAGCGACGACAAGACCACCGTCGGCTCCGAGGTCGATTTCGCCTCGCTGGTCGCCGATGTCCTCGGATTGGAACTCGAGGTGCAGGTGGCGGATTGGTCGCAGAACTTCGTGCGGGTCGACTCCGGCGCGGTCGACGCGTTCATCTCCAACGTCACGGTGACCGAGGAGCGCAAGGAGAAGTACGACTTCGCCACCTACCGCACCGACAATGTCGCCCTCGAGGTGCCGTTGAACGGCACGATCGACTACAAGGACCGTAAGAGCCTGGCGGGCAAGCGGATCGGGGTCGGCAGCGGCACCAATCAGGAGCAGCTGCTGGTCAAGTGGAGCGAGCAGAACCGCGCCGACGGCCTGGCGCCCATCGATATCGCCTACTTCCAGCAGGCCACCGACTACTACCTGGCCCTGGCCTCCGGTCGGCTCGACGGCTACATCGGCCCGAACCCGTCCGCGATCTACCACGCCGCCACGGCGAAGCAGACGAAGATCGTGGCCACCTTCTCCGGTGCGGGCGAGGCGTTGCAAGGCGAGATCGGCGTGCTGACCAAGAAGGGCAACGGCCTGATCACCCCCATCCACCAGGCCCTCGAACATCTCATCGCGAACGGCTCCTACCAGAAGGTCATCGACCGCTGGGGGCTGAACACCGAAGCGCTCACCGATTCGCGGATCAATCCGCCCGGCCTGCCGAAGAAGGGGTGAGCGCGGTGGCCCCACGTTTCCCCGACAACGGATTGCGGGTGCACCGCGTCGCCCAATCCGATCCGCTCGCCGCCCCGCTGCTGGCGGAGTTGGCGGTCGAGTACAGCACCCGCTACGGCAGATCCCCCGGCCAGGTGCACGCCTCGCTGGTGGAGTATCCGGCGGACGAGTTCGCGCCACCGCACGGGGATCTGCTCGTCGTCACCCGGGATTCGGAACCGGTGGCGGGTGGCGCCTTCCAACGTCACGACGAGGACACCGCCGAACTCAAGCGCATCTGGACCTCGCGCGAACATCGCAGGCAGGGCCTCGGCCGGTATGTCCTGGAGCAGTTGGAGGCCGAGATCGCCCGTCGCGGCTATCGGCGTATCTACCTGACGACCGGACCGCGCCAGCCCGAGGCCGTCGCCCTGTACCTGGCGGCCGGGTACACCGCGCTCTACGACCCCGACCTGCCCGCCGAGCAGATCGGCAAACATCCGTTCGAAAAATACGTGCGCGTATCCGATTCCATCGGAGCCGTGGCGTGAATCCGCATGTCGACCATCTCGAAAACCTGGGAGTAGCACAGTGATCCGATCCCGCCTCCGAATCGCGGCCATCGCCGCCGCCGTCACCGCGGCGGCGAGTCTGGCGGCCTGCGGCAGCGATTCGGGCAGTTCCGGTGGCGCAGCCGGGCCTCCGCAGCCGGGCGGCACGTTGCGCTACGGACTCTCCCAGGCGCCGACCTGCTCGGATCCGGCGCAGTCCGGCACCAACCAGACCATCTACGTCGCCCGGCAGATCGTCGACTCGCTGACCGATCAGGATCCGGCGACCGGTGCGATCAAGCCGTGGCTCGCCCGCACCTGGGAGGTGAGCCCGGACGCGAAGGTTTTCACCTATCACCTGGCCGACGGTGTCACCTTCAGTGACGGCACCCCGGTCACGGCCGAATCCGTCAAACGCAATTTCGACGCGATCGTGAAGCTCGGCGGGGCGAAGGCACCGCTGGGCACCAGCTATCTGACCAACTACGTCGGCACGACCGCGGTGGACCGATTGACCGCCAGGGTCGAGTTCAGCAAACCGAACGCGCAATTCCTGCAAGCCAGCTCGACCACGCAGCTCGGTCTGCTCGCCGACAGCACCACCGCGAAAACCGCCGAGCAGAGATGCGTGGGCGACAATATCGGCAGCGGGCCGTTCACCTACGCGGGCTGGCGTCAGGACGCCTCGGCGACGCTGGCCAAACGCGCCGGATACAACTGGGGTTCGGATGTCTTCGCCCATCGCGGTGAGGCGTATCTGGACCGCATCGAATTCACCGTCGTCCCCGAATCCGGGGTGCGCACGGGCAGTCTCACCTCCGGTCAGCTCGACGCGATCAGCGACGCGCTCGTCCAGGACGTCCCGCAGCTCGAGGCCGCGGGCGGCCGACTGCTGAGCACCCCCAATCCGGGCGTCACGTTCGGTTTGCAGCCCAATGTGACCCGGGGTCCGCTGCGCGATCCCGCCGTGCGCCAGGCGCTGCTGCCCGCGATCGACAGGCAGCAGCTGATCGATACCGTGCTCGGGCCGCAGTTCAAGCCCGCCACGAGCGTGCTGGCCGCCAATACCCCCGGCTACAAGGATCTCTCGGCCCAGCTGAGCTACGACCCGGCCAAGGCGAAGACCCTCCTCGATCAGGCGGGCTGGACGCCGGGCGGTGACGGGATCCGGGTGAAGAACGGCGAGCGGCTGTCCTTCGGTGTGCTGTTCAGCCAGGTGTTCGGCGGTAACCAGGCGATTCTCGAGCTGGTGCAGCAGCAACTGCGCCAGGTCGGCGTCGATCTGAAACTGGACCTGGCCTCGATCTCCGAGGTGACGGCCAGACAGAACTCCAAGGATTTCGACAGCGTCTACTACAACTCGACCCGGGCCGACGGGGACATCCTGCGCACCTCGTTCGGACTCGCTGGGCGTAATTTCAGTGCGCGCGAAGCTATTCCGGCGCTCGACGAAGTTCTCGACAGCCAGTTGAGCGCGGGCGACACCGCCGCGCGCGCCCAACTGATCCAGACCGCCCAGCAGCGCATCTTCGAGGCCGGTCTGTGGGTACCCACGGTCGAACTCTCGCAGGCCATCGGCGCGTCCGGGACCGTGCGGGATCTCAAATTCGAGGCGTCGGCACGTCTGCAGTTCTTCGACACCTGGTTGAGCGGGCGCTGACCCATGGCGCGCTATCTGGCCCTTCGCGTCCTGCAGGCGATCTGGGTGCTGTGGGCGGCGTTCACCCTCTCGTTCGTGGTGCTGTTCCTGCTGCCCGCCGACCCGGTCTCGATCGCGGCCGACGGGGGCGGCGCGGGCACCCCGGTGGACAAGGCCGCCGTCGCCGAACTACAGGCGCGTTACGGGCTGGACAAGCCGCTGTGGGACCAGTACCTGACCGCCCTGGGGCACGGGGTGCGCGGGGATCTCGGCCATTCCATCGTCACCGGTCAGCCGGTGACGCGGGCGATCGGCGACGCCCTGCCGGACACGCTCGCGCTGGCCGGGCTCGCGCTGCTGTTCGCGACGGTCGGCGGGGTCGCGCTGGCTTTCGCCGCGACCTACACCCGGCGGCCGTGGCTGCGCAACGGTTTGGCCGCGTTGCCGTCGCTCGGGGTGTCGGTGCCGACCTTCTGGACCGGATTGCTGCTGCTGCAACTGTTCTCGTTCCACTGGCGGCTCGCGCCCGCGTTCGGCGGGCACGGTTTCGCGGGCACGGTGCTCCCCGCGCTGACGCTGGCCGTCCCGATCGGGGCCGTCATCGCCCAGGTGCTCGCCGCCGGACTCGAATCGACATGGCGTCAGCCGTTCGTCGAGGTGGCACTGGCCAAGGGCGGGTCGCGCTGGTGGGTGCAGCGGACCCACGTGCTGCGCCCGGCCAGCGTGCCGACTTTCACCATCGCCGGTGTGCTCGTGGGCAATATGCTCGCCGGCTCGGTGGTGGTGGAGACGGTGTTCGCCCGCGCCGGGGTCGGCAGGCTGACCCAGACCTCGGTCATGGCCCAGGACATTCCCATGGTTCAGGGCATCGTGCTGTTCACCTCGGTGGTGTTCGTGAGCGTCAACCTTCTCGTCGACCTGCTCTATCCCCTGCTCGATCCGCGTATCGCGGGTAGGGCGCGGCGTGCGGGAGACCCGGCCGCCGAGACATCCACCGACAAGACCATCGAGGAGGTGGCGGTTCGTGTCTGAATCCCGCTACGACCCGTCGGGTGACACGGGGGTGACGGCGCATGGTCGACGTCGCTGAGGATTCCCGGCGCGCCACGCTGCCGCTGTCGATCCGCCCCGCGGTGCGGTGGCGGAGCCTGCTCGACAACGCTGGTCTGCTGGTCGCCGCCGCGGTGGCACTGCTCGCCGTCGGCTGGGCGCTGTTCCCCTCGGTGTTCGCCGGTGGCGATCCGCTGACCGGGGTGCCCTCGGACAAACTCCAGGGGCCGAGCGCCGAACACTGGTTCGGCACCGACAATATCGGGCGCGACCTCTACACGCGGATGGTGCACGGGGCCGGGCTCTCGCTCACCGCGACACTGTCGGCGGTGGCGATCGCGCTGATCGCCGGAACGCTGCTCGGCTTGCTGGCCGGGGCGGTCGGCGGTCTGGTCGACACCGCCATCATGCGCGTGGTCGACGTCCTGCTGTCGATTCCGTCGCTGCTGCTCTCGCTGGCGCTGGTCACCGCACTCGGCTTCGGCACCCGCAATGTGGCGATCGCCGTCGGTGTCTCGCTGGTCGCGAATTTCGCCAGGGTGATGCGCTCGGAAGTGCTTCGGGTCAAGCAGGCGACCTACGTGGAGGCGGCACACGCGTCGGGGGTGCGCTGGTACACGGTGCTCGCACGGCACGTGCTGCCCAATTCCTATCAGCCGGTCGTCGCGCTGGCCGCGGTGGAATTCGGTATGGCGGTGCTTGCGGTCTCGGCCCTGAGCTTCCTCGGCTACGGCGCGAAGCCGCCCACCCCCGAATGGGGTTCGCTGATCTCCGAGGGCCGCAACTACCTCGCCACCGCCTGGTGGCTCACCACGCTTCCCGGCCTGGTGATCATCGCCGTCGTGATCGCCGCCCAGCGGCTCGGCCGCGCCGCGGGAAGGGATTCCGACCGATGAGCCGCTCACTCGACGTCGATATCGCACGCGCCGACGAGAACACGCCCGCCGATGCCCCCGCTCTGCTGCGCGTCGACGATCTGCGCGTGCGCTACCGGGGTGAGAACAGCCCGGTGACGGCACTCGACGGTGTCTCGCTGACCATCGCGAAGGGCGAAGTGGTCGCCCTGGTCGGCGAATCCGGTTCGGGAAAATCGACATTGGCGCAGGCGGTGATCGGACTGCTCGGGTCGGCGGGTGAGATCACCGGCGGCACCGTGGTTTTCGACGGAAAGCCGGTGCGCCCCGACGACGAGCGCACGCTGCGCGCACTACGCGGGGCCAGGATCGGTTTCGTTCCGCAGGATCCCGGACTGTCGTTGAATCCGGTGCGCCGCGTCGGCGACCAGGTGGCCGAAACGCTGATCGTGCACGGCATCGCAGACCGGCGCTCGGCCCGTGACCGCGCACTGCGGCTGCTCGCCGACGCCGGACTCGACCGGCCGGAACTGCGCGCGAGCCAGTACCCCCACGAACTGTCGGGCGGGCAACGCCAGCGGGTGCTGATCGCCTCGGCGCTCATCGCCGAACCGGATCTGGTCATCGCGGACGAGCCGACCAGCGCGCTGGACGCCACCGTCGCGCGCCGGGTGCTCGACCGACTGGCCGAGCAGACCGCGGCGCGCGGGACAGCCGTACTGCTCATCACCCACGATCTGGCCATCGCGGCCGAACGCGCGGATCGGGTGGTGGTGCTCGAAGGCGGCGAGATCGTGGAATCCGGGCCGACCTCGACGGTGCTTCGGCATCCGCGCCACCCGTACACCAAGCGGCTGTTCGCGGCGTCGCCGAGCCTCGCGCCGTTCGACGGTTTCCGTCCGGCCCGCGCCGACGCCGGTCCCCCGCTGCTGACGCTGCGCGACGTGCACAAGAGTTTCCGCGCGCGCGGCGCGACGGTGACGGCGGTCTCCGGTGTGGGATTCGAACTGGCGCGCGGCGAAACCCTGTCGCTGGTCGGCGAATCCGGTTCGGGCAAATCGACGACGGCGCGTATCGCGTTGCGCCTCACCGAACCCGACAGCGGCACCGTGACCTTCGACGGCCACGATCTGAACGGCCTGCGCGGGTCGCGGCTGCGACGACTACGCCAGCGGTTCCAGATCGTCTACCAGAATCCCTACGCCTCACTCGACCCGCGCTGGCGGGTGGCGCGGATCGTGGAGGAACCGTTGCGCGCCTATGGCGTCGGCGACAGCGCGCAGCGGCGGGCGCGGGTTCGGGAACTGCTCGATCAGGTCTCCCTGCCCGGCGGTTACGACCAGCGCCGCCCCGCGGAACTGTCCGGCGGACAGCGTCAGCGCGTCGCCATCGCCCGCGCGCTCGCCCTGCACCCGGATCTGCTCGTCCTCGACGAACCGGTCTCCGCGCTCGACGCCTCGGTGCAGGCCCAGATCCTGGAACTGCTCGACCGCCTGCAAACCGAGTTGAACCTGAGCTACCTGTTCATCTCCCACGACCTCGCGGTGGTGCGCCGCATCAGCGACCGGGTGGCGGTCATGCGTCACGGCCGCGTCGTCGAGACAGGGACGACCGAGGCGATCTTCGACAACCCGCGACACGACTACACCCGCGAACTGCTCTCCGCCATTCCCACACTCGAGGACTCGCGCCGATGACGAATTCCGAGCAGCACACCGGACGACCAGCGATATCGGCGCGCCTGCGCGCCTTCTTCCGGGCGCGCACGCGGTCGGAATCGCGTTCGGCCCTGTGGCATTCCGCGTACCTGTTCGCCCCCGATCTCGCGGGTGCCGCCGGGCCCACGGCGCACCGGCTCATCGATTGGGAGGCGCGATGAGCAAGTCGATCCTTCTCACCCGCCGGCGGACCCCGAGTTCCTGTCGGCGGCCCCCGGTCAGCGCGCGCTTGGCGACGATGCCGCCCGCCTCGCCGCCTACCGGCCACACGGGATCACCCCGTCCGGCATCACCGCAGCCCCGCGACCGGCATCGTCTCGGCCCCCGCCACCTCCGGATCCTCTCAATCACTCATATCCGCCCAGTCCACGAAGGAGCCCCAGCGTCATGACCACCACCACCGCACCGCATTTCGAGACCGAGTGGGCACACTGGCACAGCGACCGGGAGGAACGACTGCGCGACCCGCTCGGCTTCCTGAGCCTGACCGCGCTCATCTGGCTCACTGATCAACCCGAGCGCCTGCCCGACCTACCCGGAACCTGGTGGGTGACCGACAACAAGGTGTTCATCACCGCCCGGCCCGCCGACCGTCTGATCCACGAGGGCGAGGGCATCGCGGGCGTGCAGATCCTGCGGCCCGCCGAGGGCGCTCCCGGGCTGCACGTGCGCCACGAGGGCCGGGTGCTCGAAGTGATCCGGCGCAGCGGTCGATACGCGGTGCGCGTGCACGATCCGGCGGCGCCCACCCTGCGCGCGTTCACCGGCGTCACCTCCTACGCTCCCGATCAGCGCTGGGTGGTGACCGGCCGTTTCCTGCCCTTCGACGAGCCGCGCACCGTCACCACCGGCGCGGTGGTCGACGGGCTCGAACACCACCACAGCGCCGTCGGGACCATCGAATTCACCCTCGGCACGGTGACCGAGCAGCTCGTCGCCTTCGGCGTCGCCGATGATCTGCGGGTGCTGTTCACCGACGCGACCAGCGGCGTCACCACCTACCCCGCGGCGCGGTCGCTGTCGGTCGGCGCGGTCGGCGACGACGGCACGGTCGTACTCGATTTCAATCGCGCGGCGAATCTGCCCTGCGCCTTCACCGACTTCGCGACCTGCCCGGTGGCCCCGGAGCAGAACCGGCTGCGCATCGCGATCGAGGCGGGCGAGCAGGATCCGAAGCTGGGCGGTGCGCACGCATGAGCGTTCCGCTGTCCATCCTGGATCTGGCCCCCGTCAGTGCCGGATCGACACCGCAGCAGGCATTGCGCAACACCGTCGAACTGGCCCAGCGGGCCGAACAGTGGGGCTACCACCGCTATTGGCTGGCCGAACATCATTTCGTCGCGGTGGCCAGCTCGTCGTCGATCACCCTCATCGGGCTGGTCGCGGCGGCCACCTCGCGGATCCGGGTCGGGTCGGCGGCGGTCCAGGTCGGTCACCACACCTCGGCCTCCATCGTCGAGGCGTTCGGCACGATAGACGCCCTCCATCCGGGTCGCCTCGACCTCGGCCTCGGTCGTTCCGGACATCGGCGCGCGCAGTTCGGCAGCGAGCCCTCCCACCCCAAGGTCGGGCGGCCGGTGGTCGACACGGTCACCGGCCGGACCAGGATCGTCGACGGCGTCGTGGTGCCGCCGCCGTTCGAACCCGGCCGCATCGTGGACAGGACCAAATTCCTCGCCTCCGTGCACGCCCTGCAACAGGAGGGCGCGCAGCCGCCGGAATTCTCCGACCAGGTGGACGAGGTGCTCGCCCTGCTCGACGGCACCTACACGACACCCGGCGGTGTCGCGCTGCACGCCGTTCCCGGTGAGGGCGCGCAGGTGCAGGTGTGGTTGTTCGGCAGTTCGGGCGGCGCGAGCGCGCAGGTGGCAGGCAGCCTCGGACTGCCCTTCGCCGCGAACTACCACGTCTCGCCCGGCACATCGCTCGAAGCGGTCGATGCCTACCGCGCGGCCTTCCGGCCGTCGCGGTATCTGAGCGAGCCGTACGTGGTCGTCTCGGCCGATGTCGTCGTCGCCCCCGACGACGCCACCGCCCGGCACCGCGCCTCGACCTACGGGCACTGGGTGCACAGCATCCGATCCGGCGCGGGCGCGGTCGAATACATCGATCCGGACACGGCCACCCCGCTCACCGCCGAGCAGCGGCGGCTGGTCGACGACCGGTTGGCGACCCAGTTCGTCGGGTCACCGGCCACGGTGGTGGAACGGCTTTCCGCGCTGCGGCGGGTCACCGGCGCGGACGAACTGCTCGTCACCAGCGTCACCCACGATCACGAGCAGCGACTCGAATCGCACCGCCTGCTGGCCGACGCCTGGGGGCTGAGTTCGGCCAAGGCCGCGTGACGCTCAGGCGCTCGTGACACTCAGGCGCTGAGGGGCGCCGCGGTGACGCCGTAGCCGAGGTTGGTCAGCACCTCGCTGGTCGCCTTGGCGAAATTCAAGGTGATGAAGTGCAGGCACGGCGCGCCCTCGTCGATGAGACGTTGCGCCATCTCGGTGGCGATCTGGATACCGACCTCGCGCACCGCGGCGCGATCCTCTTCCTTACCGTCACCGGCCGCCCGACGCAGACGCGTGAGCACCGAATCGGGCAGCGGACGACCGCACAGTTCCTCGGCGCGCTCGACGGTGCGCAGCGAGGTGATGGGCATCAACTCGGGGATGATCGGTTTGGCGCCCTCGATCGGATCGAAGGCCGCGAGCCGATCGCGCAACCGCAGGTAGTGCTCGACCTCGAAGAACATCTGGGTGATCGAGTATTCCGCGCCCGCGCGCAATTTCGCCGCCAGGTATTCGGTATCGCACGCCAGGTCGGGCGAGCGGTGGTGTCCCTGCGGGAACGAGGCGACACCGACGTGGAAATCGCCCAGATCGCGCACGATGCGCACCAGCTCGTCGGCGTACTCGACACCCTCGGGGTGCCTGCGCCACTCGCCGAGCGGATCACCGGGCGGATCGCCGCGCAGCACGAGGATGTTGCGGATTCCCGAATCGGCGTAGGAGCCGACCAGCGACCGCAGTTCCGCCACGCTGTGACCGACCGCGGTCAGATGCGCCACCGGCAGCAGGGTGGTCTCCCGCGCCAGCTGGCCGGTGACCCGGACCGTGCGGTCCTTGGTCGATCCGCCCGCGCCGTAGGTCATGGAGACGAAAGCCGGATGCATCCGCTCGAACTCGCGGACCGCGCGCCACAGCCTGGCCTCCCCCGCCGCGTCGCGCGGCGGGTTGAACTCCACCGAGAACGGCACGGAACCGCCCGGGTGAGCCCGCAGACTCTGCACGACCGAGGGGGTCCCCGAGACGATCGGCGGCGTCGAGGACGGGCTCCCAGGGGTCGGGCGTCCCGGGACGGAATCGAAAGTCACCGACCCAGTGTAGAGGTGCGGTCGGACCCGTAGGGCAGGCCCGTGGACAGGGCGAGCGAGCGCGTGGCGCGCGACAGGTGTACCGCGCGCAGGCGTGCCGGAGCGCACGGGTATTCTAGACAACTGGGCAGTATCCTCGCGGCGGCCCGGATCACGCACGGTGTGCATGGCATCGAAACGGCACGCCCGAGCACGACGAGACCTTTCGCCGCGCGCGCCGCGCGGCACCACCGAAATGACCCCTGGAGGTTGCACTGTCCGCCGGATCCGGTACTCCGACGCGAACCCCGTCGGCGGCGCTCCACGGACCCGCCGACTCGACCGGGGCACCGTCGGCGACCCTCGGGTCGGCCGCGTTCGTCGCCGCCACCGAATCCGCGCTCGACGAATTCTTCGCCTCCCGACGCGACACCGTGGAACAGCTCGGCCCGATCTTCGTCGAAGCCGCCGAAGCGCTGCGCCAGTTCGTCCTTCGCGGCGGCAAACGCACCAGGCCCGCTTTCGCGTGGATCGGATGGCTCGGCGCGGGCGGTGACGCCGACGGCCCCGAGGCGGCGGCGGTGACCAACGCCTGCGCCGCGCTGGAACTCGTGCAGGCCTGCGCGCTCATCCACGACGACATCATCGATGCCTCGCGCACGCGGCGCCGTTTCCCGACCGTGCACGTCGACTTCGAACAGCGCCACCGTGAGCGGGGCTGGGCGGGCGACGCCGACCGGTTCGGCACCAGCGTGGCCATCCTGATCGGCGATCTCGCCCTGGCCTGGGCCGACGACATGGTCCACGCCTCCGGCCTCGATCCGGCCGCCATCACCCGCTTCGCACCGGTCTGGGCGCTCATGCGCACCGAGGTGCTCGGCGGACAACTGCTCGACATCAACGGCCACGCGGGCGGAGACGAATCCGTCGACGCCGCGTTGCGCATCAACCGCTACAAGACCGCCGCCTATACCGTCGAGCGACCGCTGCACCTCGGTGCGGCGATCGCCGACGCCGACCCGGCCCTGATCGCGGCCTACCGGGAATTCGGCACCGATATCGGGATCGCGTTCCAGCTCCGAGACGACCTGCTCGGGGTGTTCGGCGATCCCGAGGTCACCGGCAAACCCTCCGGCGACGATCTGCGCGAGGGTAAGCGCACCGTACTACTGGCCGAAGCGCTGCAGCGCGCCGACGCCACCGACCCGCTTTCCGCGAAACTGCTGCGCACCAGTCTCGGCACCGATCTCGGCGCCGAGGAAGTAGAACGCTTACGCGCCGTACTCACCGATCTCGGCGCCGTCGACGATGTGGAACGCCGCATCGCCGATCTCACCGATCGCGGTCTCGCCGCCATCGAAACCAGCTCGGCCACTTCCTCCGCCAAGAAGACCTTGCGCGCGATGGCACTGGCCGCAACCAGGAGGACCGCATGAAAGCCGTCATGGGACCAGCCGATCGCGCCATCGCCGTCGGCGCAGGCCCTGCCCCTCGCACCACGGGAAAGCGTCGCCGCACCGTCGTACAGACGGAACGCCGGTTGATCATGGCGGCGGGCCTGCCCGCGCGCCGTGCGATCCGACTACCTCGTTCCTGCGCCGCGACCCCGGTCGAAGAGCGCACCGACGACGAGTGAAATCCGTTGCGGGAGAAGATACTTCCGCAACACTTCGGCCCCGGCGGAGTGCATCCGCACCGTCGCGCCGAGCGGGCGCGCACAGCGCGGCCCACGTGAGAACCGATGACCCGACGGGCGTACAGGCATGTTCCCGTCCGGTCACGGCGGCAGCGGTACATTCGCTGTGCGCCGCGCAGGTATCGAGGAGAATCCGATGAAGACGGTCCCCGGACCGACCGAGCACGTGGTCGTGGTCGGCGCGGGACTGTCCGGATTGGCAGCGGCACTGTATCTGCGCGGCGCCGGACGCACCGTCACCCTGCTCGAACAGGCCGACCACCCCGGCGGCCGGGTCGGGCGCTACGCCGGTCCGGACTACGAAATCGACTCCGGCGCAACGGTTCTGACCCTGCCCGAACTCATCGACGACGCACTGGCGGCGGTGGGGCACACCAGGGACACCTGCACACCGCCGTTGCGCATCGACCTGCTCGCGCCGAGCTATCACGCGCGCTTCGCCGACGATTCGACCATCCGTGTCTTCGCCGACCCCGACCGGATGGCCGAGGAGGTCGAGCGGACCTGCGGGCCCCGCGAGGCACGCGGCTACCGGCGGTTGCGCGACTGGCTCGGCCGGATCTATCGCGCCGAGTTCACCGAATTCATGGACACCAACTTCGATTCGCCCCTGGACATGATCCGGCGGCCGGAGAAACGGGCCGCGCTGCTCGAACTCGTCCGCCTGGGTGGGTTCGGCAGGCTCGGTCCGCGCGTCGGCAGATTCCTGCGCGATCCACGACTGGCCCGCCTGTTCACCTTCCAGGCCCTCTACGCGGGGATGGCGCCCGCCGAGGCCCTCGCGGTCTACGGCGCGATCCCGCATATGGACACCTCCCTCGGCGTGTACTTCCCGCGCGGCGGCATGCGTGCCGTCGCGGCCGCCATGGCCGACGCCTTCACCTCGGCGGGCGGCACCGTGCAACTGAACACCGAGGTCGTCGGGCTCGAATACGACGACCGCAGGGCCAGGCGGGTGCGACTCGCCGACGGCAGCGCGCTGTCCTGCGACGCGGTGGTGCTGACCGCCGATCTCGGCGTCATCGAACGGTTCGGGATCCGGCGGCGACGGGGGCTGCGCGCCGCGCCGTCCGCGGTCGTGGCGCACGGGACCGTTCCCGCCTCGGTCGCCGCGACCTGGCCGGTGCGGGCCCACCACACCATCGAGTTCGGGGCCGCGTGGGACCGCACCTTCGCCGAGATCGCGGCCGGGCGTGGGAAGGGCACGACGATGAGTGATCCGTCACTGCTGTTGACGCGCCCCGCCCTCACCGACCCCGCGCTGTACATCGAGCGCGAGGACGGACGACACGAACCGTTCTCACTGCTGGCGCCGTGCCCGAATCTGGTGTCCGCGCCGCTGGACTGGGATCGGCTCGGCGCGCCCTATCTGCGCGAACTGCTCGGCGTCCTGGAAGCGCGCGGCTACCGGGGGATCGCCACGCATTTCACCGTGGACCATCTGGACACCCCGAAGACATGGCGCGACAAGGGGATGATCGCGGGCACACCCTTCTCCGCCGCGCATCTGTTCCGGCAGACCGGACCATTTCGAACTCGTAATTTTCCGACGTCCAGCGACAATGTGGTTATCGCCGGTTGCGGCACGACACCCGGCGTCGGCGTGCCCACCGCGTTGCTGTCCGGGAAACTCGCGGCAAACCGGATGACCGGTGCCACGATTCCACTCGGGATGAAACCCCACGCACCAGCGGGATAGTGTTCCCGACGAACCATTAAACTGATCGCCGACCTAATTCGCTCGCGGTTGCGACCGCCGACCTGACCGGGGGGACCGACACCACATGCCACCCCCGGATACCCGCGCCCCCGAAAGCTCGGCAGGTTCGCGCGACACCGCTTCGCAGCCCGAATCCTCGGTACGCGCCGACACGCTGCGCGCACGCGTGCAGACCTACACCGATTTCGTCCGGAGTCCGGAGGGCCACTCGGCGCTACTGGGTCTCTTCGGCGCGGTGATGATCACCTTCGGCGGCTTCGGCGCGGGCAGCGTCCGCAAACGCGATCCGCTGCTGGAGGCGATGCACCTGTCGTGGCTGCGCTTCGGCCACGGCTACGCCCTCTCGACCATGGTGATCTGGGTCGGCGTACTGCTGATGATCACCGCGTGGGTTCGCCTCGGCCGCACCACCATCGGACTCGGTGACCGTCCGGGCGCGGGGGTGACCCTGAACGAGTTGCGGGCGATCGTCGGCATCTGGATCTTCCCGCTGCTGTTCGCGGTGCCCATGTTCAGCCGCGACGCCTACTCCTATCTGGCGCAGGGCGCGCTGCTGCGCGACGGTTTCGATCCCTACCAGGTCGGCCCCGTCGCCAATCCCGGCGTGCTGCTGGACAATGTGAGCCCGGTCTGGACCACCACCACCGCGCCCTACGGCCCGGTCTTCCTGCTGCTCGGCCGGGCCATCACCGCCATCACCGGCGACAACGTGATCGCGGGCACCATCGCGCTGCGGCTGGTCATGCTGCCCGGACTCGCGCTGATGATGTGGGCGGTACCGTATCTGACCAAACATCTGGGCGGCAAGCCGACGGTCGCGCTGTGGCTGGCCGTGCTCAACCCGCTGGTGCTGATCCATCTGATCGGCGGCGTCCACAACGAGATGCTGATGGTCGGGCTGATGTGCGCCGGTATCGCGCTGGTGCTGGAACGTCACCACGTGGCGGGCATCGTCGTGGTCGCGATCGGCGTCGCCATCAAGGCGACGGCGGGTATCGCGCTGCCCTTCCTGGTGTGGATCTGGATGCTGCACGAGAAGGAACGCCGCGCCGCCCAGCGCGCCGGACTCGATCCGTCGCAGGTCACCGATTCCGAACACGACGACGCGGCTCGGCCATCCCAGGACAACCCCAATCCGGCCCTGATGTTCGCCAAGATCGCCGGGCTCGGACTCGGCGTCTTCGCCGTGGTGTTCGTCGCCGCCTCGGCCATCGCCGGTGTCGGCATCGGCTGGCTGACGGCGCTGTCGGGATCGAAGAAGATCATCAACTGGCTGTCGCTGCCGACGATCATGGCGCACGCCGTCACCTGGGTGACCCCGTTCAACACCGATCCGGTGCTGGTGATCACCCGGGCGCTGTGCGCGCTCGCCCTGGTCGCGGTGCTGGTGGCGACCTGGTGGCGATTCCGGCACAGCGAACGCGAGGCTGTGCTCGGCATCCTGATCGCCTTCGTCGCGATCGTCATCCTCTCCCCCGCCGCGCTGCCCTGGTACTACTCCTGGCCGCTCGCGCTGGCCGCCGGTTTCGCGCTCTCGACGACGACGCTGATGGTACTTGTCGGCTTGTGCGCGTGGCTGATGCTGGTATTCCAGCCCGACGGCTCGATCGGGCTCTACAGCTTCTGGCACGTCGCCGCCGCGACCTTCGCCGCCGTGGTCGCCGCGTCGTCACTGCGCAAGGTCGACCCGTTGCGGCTCCGGGCCACTCCCCCGGCGGAACTGCCGACAGTACCCGCCCGAACATGACCGCGGCCCTGGCTTCCGGGGCAGCGATCGGCGGGTCGTCGGGTGCGGCTTCCGCATTGGCCGACGCCTACGAACTCTGCGGGCGGATCGCGGCCGAACACGGCCGCACCTACCATCTCGCGACCCGCCTGCTCGGTCCGTCGCGGCGTTCGGCCGTGCACGCGCTCTACGCCTTCGCCCGCATGGTCGACGATATCGTCGACGTCGAAAACGGTTCCGGCGGTGCGATATCCGCAGATCGGGGGGCCCGGTCGGGCGTGGACCCGGAGACAGCGGCGGACGCGACCGAGCAACTCGACTCGATCGAGCGGCAACTGTGGGCGAGCATCGAGCGCCACGTGCCCGCGATCGGCCGCACCGGGATCCGCGCCCGGACCGGCGACGACGCGAAGACGGCTGGCGCGGGCGCCGCCCCCTCGACATCCCAGGCACCGCCGCCGACCTCTCCGGTGACGCGACCCGAACTCCCCGGGGCCGATGCGTACCGCGACCAGGTGCTGCTCGCGGTCACCGACACCATTCGCCGCTACGACATCGCACCCGCGCATTTCCGCGTGTTCCTGGCGTCGATGCGCATGGACATTCCCGGTACCTCGCAATTCCGCGACCACTACCCGACGATGGATGACCTGCGCGAATACATGCGCGGCTCGGCGGCCGCGATCGGGCTGCAACTACTGCCAGTACTCGGCACGGTGGTTCCGGTCGAAGCGGCCGAACCCGCGGCGGCCGCGCTCGGCGAGGCCTTCCAGCTCACCAACTTCCTGCGCGATGTCGCGGAGGATCTCGATCGCGGACGGCTGTACCTGCCCGACGCCGAACTCGCCGCGTTCGGCGTCGATCGCGCACTGCTCGCGCACTGCCGCGACACCGGCCGCACCGATCCGAGGGTGCGCCGCGCGCTGTCGCACCTGATCGCGATCAACCGTGACATCTACCGGCGCGCGAATCCCGGCATCGACCTGCTCGATCCCCGGGTGCGCCCCGCGATCCGCACCGCGAGCACCCTCTACGCGGGAATTCTCGATCGCGTCGAATCCGGCGGCTACGACATCTTCCGGACCCGCGCGGCGGTACCCCGCCGCGTGCGGTTGCGCGTCGCGGCCGCCGAATTCGCGGCATCGGCCGTGCGCGAGCGCCTCAGAACGGCTCGGCGGCCGCTCGCCTGATGACTTCGCGGGCCAGCGTTCCGTGCAGGGCGTCGACCGGTCTGCCGGGCAGCGTGTCGTCGTCGGTGAAGATCCATCGCAGGATCTCCACGTCGGAGTACTTGCCGTCCTTCATCACGGTGATCAGGCCGGGCAGGAATCGCGTGACATTGCCGTCCGTGTCGAAGAAACGCTCGGGAATCCCGGCGACGCCGTCACGGCGGACGGCGAGCAACTGGTAGTCACGCAACATCTGGTGTACCCGTGTCACCACGATGCCGAGTCGATCCGCGACTTCGGGCAGGGGCAACAGGGTTACCGACTCGGGCAGAACGTCCTCGCTACAGGGAAATGCGCTCACCGGGTAAACGGTAGACCGTCGCCGCCGCGCGCCATGAGACACCCGGGGGCAACCCCGCGTGCGCGGGTCGACGGAGAAACACACACGGCGGATCGAAGACACCGCCGGGTCGGACACCTGTTCCCGGTTACGATCGTGGTGCCGCACCGGGCGGCGGTTCGCTTGTCGCGTAATCGGCGAGGGGTGAGAACTTTGTGAAAGCCGGAGGACATCACTTGATCGGGCAGATGCTGGAAGGGCGCTACCGGATTGACGCGCCGATCGCGCGTGGCGGCATGTCCATGGTCTTCCGCGGGGTCGACACGCGACTGGATCGTCCGGTCGCCATCAAGGTGATGGATCCCAAATTCGCCTCCGATCCGCAGTTCCTGTCCCGGTTCGAATTCGAGGCCCGCGCGGTGGCCAAACTCAAGCACCCGTCCCTGGTCGCGGTATACGACCAGGGCGTCGACGGCGACTACCCGTTTCTGATCATGGAACTGGTCGAAGGTGGCACACTGCGCGAACTGCTGCGCGAACGCGGTCCGATGCCGCCGCACGCGGTGCGCGCGGTCGCCGATCCGGTACTCGCGGCGATCGGCGTCGCCCACGCGGCCGGTCTCGTGCACCGCGACATCAAACCGGAGAACGTGCTGATCTCCGACGCGGGCGAAGTGAAGATCGCCGACTTCGGGCTGGTGCGCGCGGTGGCCGCGGCGAACACCACCTCGGCCAGCGTCATCCTCGGCACGGCGGCGTACCTATCCCCGGAACAGGTCACCGCGGGCACCGCCGATTCCCGCAGCGACGTCTACTCGTTCGGCATCCTGATCTTCGAATTGCTCACCGGCCGTGTGCCGTTCACCGGCGATACCTCGCTGTCGGTGGCCTACCAGCGCATCGAGAACGACGTGCCCAGTCCGAGCACCTTCATCTCGGGTGTGCCGCCGGAATTCGACGAACTGGTGGCCCGGGCCACCGCCCGCGAACCCGCGCACCGTTTCGCCGACGCCAATCAGATGGTGTCCGAACTGCGTGCCGTCGCGGCCGCGTTGCGGTTGCCGCCCTACCGCGTGCCCGCGCCACAGGAATCGGCCGAACATCTGAGCGCCGGATTCGCGTCGGTGGCCGATCTCGACCCGCGCCAGGCCCCCGCGCCGCGTCCGGCGATGGAATCGCACGACCCGCAGCACACCAAGGTCGTGACGACCCAGCGGCCGCGAGTGCCGGATTACGGTCCGCCCGACGACTACGATCCGCGCGCCCACGATCATCAGCGCGCCGATATGCGCCAGCCCGCACCGCACCAGAACTACGAGCCCGGCCGTAAACGCTCGCGCACCACCCTGGTGTGGGTGGCCGTTGTCGCCGTGCTGACCCTGATCGTCGGCGTCGGCGGCTGGTGGCTCGGCGTCGGCCGCTACGAGTCGGTGCCGCCCATCGCGGGCCTCACCAGCGACAAGGCCACCGCCACATTGCAGGACGCCGGATTCGTGACCGAGATCAGACAGAAGGCGTCCGACACCATCCCCGTCGGCGGCGTGGTCGGCAGCGACCCGTCCGCCGGTTCCAAGGTGACCAAGGGTTCCACCGTCGCGGTGCTGGTCTCCAGCGGCAAACCCGCCGTCCCCCCGGTCACGCCGGGTGACGATGTGAAGAAGGTCAACCAGCTGATCCGCGACGCCGGACTACTGCCGGTCGACGCGGGCGAGACGGGCAGTAGCGCGCCGAAAGGCACTGTCGCGCGGGTCGATCCCGGTCCGGGCACCGTGCTGCCGATGGGCGGGCAGGTCAAGGTCTACCGCAGTAGCGGCGCCCAGCCGGTGAAGGTGCCCGACGTCCGTGGCAAGACCACCGAAGAGGCGATCGAAGCGCTCGGCAAAGCCGGGATCAAGGTCAGCGAGACCAGGACCGAATACGACAAGGGCATCGACGCCGACCAGGTCATCGGCACCGATCCGGCCGCGGGAAGTACCGTCGGCAACGGCGAGGGCGTGGCCCTGATCGTCTCCAACGCGGTGAAGGTGCCGTTCCTGGTCAGCCAGAATGTGGGCTCGGCCCGCGCGAAGCTGGAAGCTCTCGGCCTGAACGTCCAGGTCCAGCAGTTGACGCCGTCCGAAAGTTCGGTGGTGATCGGGCAGAGTCCCGGTGCGGGCAGCAAGGTGACTCCCGGCAGCACCGTCACCCTGACCGCGCTGCCCTGACACCCGCTCGGGTCGCATCGCCGTAGTTCGTCGGCGCCCGCGACGGGTCCCCCGGCCCGCCTGCATCAGGCGTCGGCGGCTTCCCAGGCGAAGCCGTCCGGATCGGTGAACGCGCCCACGCCACCGGTGAGCGCGAGGCGATGCGAACCCGAACCCTCCGCCGACACTCCCGCGTCCTTGGCGGCGGCGCGACGGCCGTACAGCGCCAGCTTCACCGTCGACGGCGCGGTATCGAACTCGACGTACTTACTGCCGAAACTCTTGCCGACCCGAAGACCCCGGTCGACGTAGAACCGCTTGGTCGCTTTCACGTCCTCCACCCCGAGCAACACCACGAAATCCTGGATTTCGCGGGTGAACGGGCCGGTGTCCTTCTTCGCCGAGGTCGCGATCTTCCAGATCGCGCCGTCGGGAGCCTGCACTACCCCGCCGTACCCCCAGAAACTCTTCTTCGCGGGCGTGAGCACCGACGCTCCCGCCGCCACGGCGGTGCCGATGAGACTGTCCACCGCCCCCGGCTGCGCCACCACCAGCGACAGGATGAACCCCCGGAACCCGGACGTGGCAGCCGCGGACTCACGCACCCGCAACCGGTCTCCGAGCCCGAACGCGGCCTCGTAGAAGGCAGCGGCCGCCGCAGGATCTTCCGCCTCGAGAACGATGGCTTCGATAACGCTCTGATCAGCAATGATGTTCATACCGACAACGGTAATTCGCACCGGGCCACCCGTGCTTCTCGATTCCTGACCGTTCTCCGGTTCCCTCTGATGACCCGCTTCGAACCACCGTGTCGACGCGACGAACGAGAGCCGCAGCATCGAGTAGCCCCGCGCAATCGCCGATTCGAGACGGCTACCATCTGCCCCGATGCGCACCGATGCGATGCTCGATTCACTGGACGGGCTTTCCGTCGGGCACGCGGTGGGGGCGGAGTTCCCCGGCATGCGCCGGTCGATCTCGGAACTTCTCGCGGGCGATCTCCCCGACGGGCCCTGGCGATGGACCGACGACACCGAAATGGCCTGCACGGTCGTCGCCGAAATCGCCCTCCACGGAGACATCGATCGCACGCGCCTGGCCGCCGCCTTCGCCCGTCGCCTCGACCGGGGCCGCGACTACGGTTTCGTCACCGTCGACACCTTGCGCCGCATCCGGGAGGGGACGGATTGGCACGTGGCGTCCGCGGCCGCGTACGACCACCGGGGCTCCTGCGGCAACGGTGCCGCCATGCGGGTCGCTCCACTCGGCGCGTTCTAGGCGGGCGATCCGAAAAGAATTGTCGCCGAAGCGATACGGTCCGCTACGGTGACCCACCTACATCCCGAAGGCATCATCGGCGCGGTCGCGGCAGCACTGGCCTCCGGTCAGGCCGCACATACCCGACGAAACGGGATACGGCTCACCCCAACGGAATTCGTCGACACACTGATCGACCACCTCGATGACGGTGCCACGACGCGCCTGATCCGCCGAGCCCGCACACTGCTCGGCATACCCGCCGCGGAAGCCGCGGCCGAACTGGGCAACGGATCACTCGTCACCGCGCAGAACACGGTGCCGTTCACGATCTGGGTCGCCGCCACCCACCTGGGCGACTACCCCCGCGCGATCGCCACCTGTATCGCGGCGGACGGAGATATCGACACCACCTGCGCCATCGCCGGCGGAATCGTCGCGGCCCACAACGGTATCGGTGCCGACCGGAATGGGATCTCCGGAGTCCCGCCCACGTGGCTCGCCGCGGGCGAACCGCTACCCGACGTGTTCGACGGAGTCCGTCGAACACGGCGTCGGCACTCCGGCCGGATCCGAAGGTGGTTGTCCGGGCGGCCGTGAGGTCGGGACCGACGTTCGAGGCCGAACTCGGGGCAGGTCTCAGCGGGCCCAGTCGGGTACCCAGATGTCGTCGCGGGCGCTCGCCGCGTAGTTCGTCCGGAGGTAGGCGAGGAAATCGGCGAGGACCGGGTGGGGGTTGTCGGCGCGCCAGATCACCGACAGGGGGTAGACGGGGATCGGGTCGACGATCGGGATGCGGCGCAGGTCGTAGCTTTCCGGCCAGAGATAGCGCGAGCCCTCGCCCAGGAAGGTGGCGAGGCGGGGTGAATCGGCGAGTTCGGCGAGCAGGGGTTCGACGCCGAAACTCGGGCCGATGGTGTCGACGGTGAGTCCGAACGCCGACGCGAGATCCTCGTAGTAGCCGATCGGCTCGCTGTCGGTCATGCCTGGCATCCAGATGGGGTAGTCACCGAGTTCGGCGGGTGTCACGGTCCTGGCGTCGGCCAGTGGATGGCGTGGTCCCACCAGCAGGTTGTGTCGGTCATCGATGGCGCGCGCCGCGCGCAGGCCGTCCGGCGCCTTGCCCGCGCGCAGCGATCGGAAGGTGGCGTCGACGGCGCCCGCGCTCACCTCGGCCAGCGCCTGGTCCGCCTCGAGGTGGGTGAGGGTGACGACATCCAGTTCGATGCCCGGATGTTGCTGATAGAAGGCGTGCAGGACACCGGCGGTGACGATCCTGCGGCTGACGACGTCGATCCGGAGGGCTCTGCGCCCCGGTATCACCGCGGACCGCACCCGTTCGGCGGCACGCAGGAGTTCACGCGCGTGCGTCAGCAGCGCCTGCCCGTCGACGGTGGGCTGCGCGCCGCGCGCGGTGCGCGCGAACAGGCGGACGCCGAGTTCGCGCTCCAGACCGGCTATGCGTTTCGACACCGCTTGCTGGGTGATCCGCAGGTCGTCCGCGGCGGCCTGGAACTGGCCGGTCTCCACGACCGCGACGAAGGTGCGCACAGCGTCCAGATCCACGAGGCCGAACCTACCCCCACAACGAGAAGTTGTGACACGCAACCCATTCCGTTGTTGGCACCGACGTCCACCGACCGGCTTCAATCACTCGGACAACACTGTGTTGTCGCGGTGATGAGCGAAGGGTCGGGATATGCGGCGGAAGGCGGCCTCGGGCGGGGCGTTCGGGTGGTTGTGGGCCGCCTACGCGGTCAGCGCCTACGGGACCGGACTCGGATTCGGCGCGTTCTCGATCGTCGCCATCGAGATCCTGGGCGCGGGCCCGGCCCGGGTGGCCGTGCTGTCCGCCTCCGGGCTAGCGATCGGGGCGCTGCTGGCGATCCCGCTCGGGCCGTGGATCGAGTTCCGCGCCAAACGGCCGATCATGATCACCGCGGACCTGGTCCGTTTCGCGGCGCTGGCGTCGATCCCGTTCGCCTACCTCCTCGGGGTGCTGTCGTTCGCGCAACTTCTGGCGGTCGCCGTGGTCACCGCGACGGCGAAGATCGCGTTCACCGCGGCCAGTGGCGCGTACCTGAAGACCATCGTCCCCGACGACCGGCTTCTGGTCGCCACCAGCCGTTTCGAGTCGACCACGTGGTCGGCGACGATCGTCGGACCGCCGCTGGGCGGTGCCGCCATCGGACTGTTCGGGCCCGCGATCACCGTCCTGGTGGATGGCGTGAGCTACCTGCTGTCGGCGCTGGCCGTCACCGCGATCCGGGAACCCGAGCCGCGCCCCGCCCCGAAACCGACCGCGACGAGATGGGGCGACATCGTCGAGGGATGGCGCTACATCCTCGGCCATCCGACCCTGCGGCCGCTGTTCTTCAATACCGCGCTGTTCAACGGCCTGATCATGGCGATGGAACCGCTCCTGGCCGTTCTCATGCTCTCCCACATGGGGTTTCCGGCATGGCAGTACGGTCTGGCGTTCGCCGTTCCCTGTGTCGGCGGGCTGATCGGATCGCGACTCGCCCGCCACGTCGTCGCCCGCCACGGCGAACGGCGGGTGTTGCGCGGTTTCGGCGCGATGCGCGCCTGCTGGCCGATCGGACTCGCCTTCGTCCAGCCCGGCCCCGTCGGCCTCCTGATCGTGATGGCCACCCAGTTCGGACTGATCGTGTGCGCGAGCATTTTCACCCCGGCCGTCGGCGCCTACCGGCTGCGCAACACCGACGACAGCCGCCGCGCCCGGGTACTCACCGCGTGGACGATCACCGGCAGCCTCAGCACCGCGTTGATCACCGTGACGTGGGGGTTGATGGCCGGCTACACCGGCCCCCGCGCGGCCATCGCCGCCGCCGGAATCCTGCTCTTCGCCACGCCCTTCCTGCTTCCGAAGCGGGTGAGCACCGCGCATTCCCGACGGGGTCAGACCGTGTTCGTCCACACGCGATAGAACGCTTCCTGTATCGCGGCCCAGGCGATACCGGTGGTCCGGCGGACGATCTCGAAGACGAAATCCTCGTCCACCTCGTCGAGGGCGTCCTCCTCCGGTCGGCGCCGATACTCGACGCCGCCGTTTCCGATCGGGCTCAGCGCAGCATTTCCGCGACCAGGAAGGCCAGTTCCAGCGACTGCTGGGTGTTCAGGCGCGGATCGCAGGCGGTCTCGTAGCGACCGCTCAGGTCCAGATCGGAGATGTCCTGCGCGCCGCCGAGGCATTCGGTGACGTTCTCGCCGGTCAGCTCGATGTGCAGGCCGCCGGGATGGGTGCCGAGGGCGTGGTGCACCTCGAAGAAGCCCTGCACCTCGTCGACGATGCGGTCGAAGTGGCGGGTCTTGTAGCCGGTCGACGCCTCGTGGGTGTTGCCGTGCATGGGATCGCACTGCCAGATCACCTGATGACCGGTGGCCTGCACCTTCTCGATGATGGGCGGCAGCACCTCGCGGACCTTCGAATTGCCCATGCGGGACACGATGGTCAGGCGGCCGGGCTCGTTGTTCGGGTCGAGCCGCTCGACGTATTCGACGGCCTGGTCCGGCGTGGTGGTCGGGCCGATCTTGAGCCCGATCGGGTTGGCGAGCAGTTCGGCCAGCGCGATATGGGCACCGTCGAGCTGACGGGTGCGTTCACCGATCCACAGGAAATGCGCGGACAGGTCGTAGAGCAGCGGCTCACCGGTCGCCGGGTCCGCACCGAGGCGCAGCATCGCGCGCTCGTAGTCGAGCACGAGCGCCTCGTGGCTGGCGTAGATACGCGCGGATTGCAGGCTCGGGTCGTTGACCCGGCACGCGGTCATGAAGGCCAGGCCGCGGTCGATCTCCTCGGCCAGGGCCTCGTATCGAGCGCCCGCGGGCGACTGCGAGACGAAATCGCGATTCCAGTCGTGCACCTTGTGCAGGTCGGCCATGCCCGCGCTGGTCAGCGCGCGCACCAGATTCATCGCGGCGCTCGCGTTGGCGTAGGCGCGCACCAGGCGCGAGGGATCGTGTTCGCGCAATGCCGCGTCGGGGTGCAGCGAGTTCACCATGTCGCCGCGGTAGGACTTGAGACCGAGGGCGTCGGTATCGGAGGAACGCGGTTTCGCGTACTGGCCCGCGATCCGCGCGACCTTCACCACCGGCAGGCTGGCGCCGTAGGTCAGCACCACCGCCATTTGCAGCAGCGTCCGGATATTGCCCCGGATATGCGGCTCGGTGTTGTCGGCGAAGGTTTCGGCGCAGTCACCGCCCTGCATGAGGAACGCCTCGCCCCTCGCCACCTCGGCGAGGCGCTCGCGCAGCTCCACGACTTCGGCGGGCATGCAGATGGGTGGCACGCTCTCGAGCACGGTGCGCATGTTCGCGGCCTGCTCGGGGTCCCACGACGGCTGCTGGAGGGCGGGTCTGGCCAGCGCGGCGTCCAGGCGCCTGCGCAGCTCCGCGGGCAGCGGCGGCAGTTCCGGCAAGCGATCGATGGGTACGTCGACGGTCCAGTTCACCACTTCAGAATACGGACCGATCAGTCCCGCGAATACCCGGAGGTAGGGGTCGAATCAGTACCACCGAGTGTTCGAATCCGCACCCCGGGTGCCCTTGCGCGCGCTCCGCCCGCCGTCCCGCATAGGGTTGGGCACCGGCACCAAGTCCACCAACCGGACCAGATCATCGAGGAGAGGTCGATCTCGCTGAGATATTTCTATGACTGCGAGTTCATCGAGGACGGCGTGGTGATCGACCTGGTGTCGATCGGCGTCGTCTGCGAGGACGGACGCGAGTATTACGCGGTTTCCACCGAGTTCGATCCCGCCAAAGCGGGCCCGTGGGTGCGCAAGTACGTGCTGCCGCAGCTGCCGCCCCCCGCCTCACCGCTGTGGCGCAGCCGCGAACAGATCCGTACGGACCTCTACAGGTTCCTTGTTCCGCGCCCCACCGTGCAGCCCGAACTGTGGGCCTGGGTCAGTGCCTACGACCACGTCGCCCTGTGTCAGCTGTGGGGTTCGATGGTCGACCTGCCCAACACCCTGCCCCGCTACACCAACGAACTGCGCCAGCACTGGGAGTTCCACGGCAGGCCGGAACTGCCCCCGGTCCCGCCCGACGCCCACGACGCCCTCGCCGACGCCCGCCACAACTACGCCAAGTTCGAGGCGATCGAGGCCGCGCGCCGCCGCTGACCCCTTCGACGCGAGAGGCCCCCGAGTCGATTCGACTCGGGGGCCTCTCACATATCGGACCGGCTGTCAGTGACCGTGATGGCCGTTGCCGTTCGCCCGGTCCTGAGCCGCCTGCAGCACCTTGAGCTGTTTGTGCTCTTCCTCGTGCTCGAGCCTGAAGTGCTCGTCGGATTCCGCCTTCGGATCGGCCCGCAGGAACGAACCGGTGCCGGGCTTGCCCGCCGAACCCAGTTTGCTCATCTTCTTCGGGACGCTCGCGCCCTGGTACTCCAGCGGGATCGGGTGGCCGTGATCGTCGACCGGGCCGAGCGGCTGGTGCACCTCGATGTACTCTCCGTGCGGCAGCCGCTTGATCACACCGGTCTCGATGCCGTGCTCGAGTACCGCGCGGTCACTGCGCTGCAGACCGATGCAGAACCGGTAGGCGACGAAGTAGGCCAGCGGCGGCACCACAAGCAGACCGATACGGCCCGCCCAGGTGGTCGCGTTCAGCGAGATGTCGAATTTCAGCGCGATGATGTCGTTGACGCAGGACAGCGTCAGCACCACGTAGAAGGCGATCGACATGGCACCGATCGCGGTACGCACCGGCACGTCACGCGGACGCTGCAACAGGTTGTGCGGCGCGGTATCACCGGTGAGGCGTTTCTCGATCCACGGGTAGGCGATCAGGACCGTGAACACCAGACCCATGATGAGCGCGACCCAGAACACGGCCGGAATCGTGTAGCGGCCCAGGTACAGCTCCCACGGCGGCATCAGTCGCGCCATGCCGTCGGTCCACATCATGTAGAAGTCGGGCTGCGAACCCGCCGAGACCTGCGACGGGTTGTACGGACCGAGGTTCCAGATCGGGTTGATCTGGAGCACGCCGCCCATGATGCCGACGATGCCGAGGGTGAAGGCGAAGAACGCGCCCTGGTCGGCGGCGAACACCGGGACGATGCGCGCGCCGATGACGTTGTTCTCGGTGCGGCCGGGGCCGGGGAACTGGGTGTGCTTCTGGTACCAGACCAGGGCCACGTGCGCCGCGATCAGCGCCAGGATGATGCCGGGGAACAGCAGCACGTGCGCGATGTAGAGGCGCGGGATGATGATGTCGCCGGGGAAGTCGCCGCCGAACATCAGCCAGTGCATCCAGGTGCCGATGACCGGGATCGAGATCGTGATACCGGAGAACGCGGCGCGCAGACCCGTGCCGGACAGCAGATCGTCGGGCAGCGAGTAGCCGAAGAAACCCTCGAACATCGCCAGGATGAGCAGCAGGCAGCCGATCACCCAGTTGGCCTCACGCGGTTTACGGAACGCGCCGGTGAAGAAGATGCGGAACAGGTGGACGATGATCGACGCCGCGAACAGCAGCGCCGCCCAGTGGTGCACCTGGCGCACGAACAGACCGCCGCGCACCTCGAAGGAGATGTTCAGCGCGGTCTCGTAGGCCCGCGACATGGTGACGCCGCGCAACGGCTGGTAGGCGCCGTTGTAGACGACCTCGCTCATCGACGGATCGAAGAACAGCGTGAGATACACGCCCGACAGCAACAGGATGATGAAGCTGTACATCGCGATCTCACCGAGCAGGAACGACCAGTGGGTCGGGAAGACCTTGTTGATCGAACGCTTCATGAACGCGGCGGCGCGATACCGCTCGTCCATCTCGTTGGCTTGCGTTGCCACACGACTCATGATCGACGCTCCCAGTAAGCCGGGCCGAGCGGCTCGATGAAGTCGCCGTTGGCGACGAGATAGCCCTCGGAATTTACGGTGATCGGCAGCTGCGGCAGTGCGCGAGCGGCGGGACCGAAGACCGGCTTACCCCATTCGGTCGCGAGGAACTGCGACTGATGGCAGGGGCAGAGGATCTTGTTGGTCTGCTGCTCGAACAGCGACGTCGGGCAACCGAGGTGGGTGCAGATCTTCGAGTAGGCGAAGTAATCGCCGAAGTTGAAGCTCTCCTGACCCTTGCGCTTGATCGCCTTCTGCGCGTCTTCGGTGCGCAACCTGATCAGCATGACGGCGTTGCGGATGCCGCGCAGCGACTGGAAGGTCGCGTGCTCGTCACCGCGCCAGCTCTCTTTCCACGGGAACACCGTCTCCATGGAACCGGCGTCCAGATCCTCCGGGCGCACGAGTACGACATCCTCGGGGCGACCGGTGTCGCGACGGATGTAGACGGTCTCGCCCTCGAAATCCGGGGTCCAGCCCGACACCCACAGCGGGGATTTGTCGCCCTTGGCCCACGGGTTCTTGATCATGCCGCCGACGAAGACCAACAGCGCGCCGACACCGAGCACGCCGACACCGGCGCCCGCGGTGCGGGTGATCATCTTGCGGCGTCCGAGGGTCGTGGTCTCCCCCGAGTCGGAGAGCTGAGCGGCCAGGGTGCGGCGCTCGACCAGGGGCGACGGCCCGTCGTGACGGGTCTGGATCGACAGCTCCGGCGGGATGAACTTCTTGCGGATCAGCACGACGGCGATACCGATGGCGAGCACCGAGACACCGAAGGCGACACCGACCAGCGGGGTGTAGAGCAGGTACTTGCCGTGGTCCTTGTTGCCCTCGCCCTTGAACTCCCAGGGCCAGAACAGGTAGACACCGATCAGTGCCGCGCCGAACAGGCCGGAGATCGCGAACCAGAAGGTGACCTCGCGCTCGGCACGCTTCTCGGCACGGGTGCCGGGGATCGGGAAGCGTTCGGCGCGATAGGCGACATCGACGCCGTCACGTTCGGTGCCGAGCTTGACCAGCTCGTCCCGCGTCATCGCGTCGAGTTCGGCCTCGGTGGGATCGGCCGCGAGCGCGGCTTTCTCCGTCTTCGACAACGTGACGTCGTCGTGGCCCTCATCCGGCCGACCCATGTCGTTAGGCTCCTTGTCCGTCATGACCGTGATCCGATCCACATCGCGGCACCGACGACGAGCGTGATGCCGACCACCCAGATGGCGAGCCCCTCGGTCGCGGGGCCCAAGCCACCGAGGCCGTAACCGCCGGGCGCGCCTTCTTCCTGCGCGTTCTTGATATAGGCGATGATGTCGCGCTTCTCTTCCGCGGACAACTGCCGGTCGGAGAATTTCGGCATGTTCTCGGGGCCGGACACCATCGCGGTCCACAGCTGCGCCTCGGAGGCCTCGTCCAGCGGGGGCGCGTACTTGCCCGAGGACAGCGCGCCACCACGGCCGGTGAAGTTGTGGCAGGACGCGCAGTTCATCCGGAACAGCTCCGAACCGCGGCCGATGTCGTCACCGCGCAGCGACTCTTGCGCGATCTCGCCGTTGGCGTCGCGGACCACGGTGGGTCCGCCGCCGTTGGAGGCGACGTAGGCCATCAGCGCGTCGGTCTGCTGCGCGTCGAATTTGACCGGCTTGCGGGTGGCCTGCGCCTGGTTGGCGGCCAGCGGCATACGGCCGGTCGACACCTGGAAGTACACCGCGGCCTCGCCGACGCCGATCAGGCTGGGACCACGATCGAGCACACCCTGCAGGTTCGCGCCGTGGCAGGTGATGCAGGACGTCTCGTAGAGCTGCTTACCCTCGCGAATCAGCGCGGACTGGTCCTCGTGCGCGGTCGCGACCTGCGGCTCCGGGGTCAGGGCTGTGGCCAGGAAACCCGCTGAGACCAGACCCACCAGCAGCGCGAGACCGCCCGCGATACGCCGACGGGTGCGACGCTGCTTGCGGATCCTGCCTGCCGCCGCGGCAGTGCCGTCGGGGCTGGACGCCGCGCTGGTGCCTGCGGGCTCTGGCGCTGACGGGGGAGATGAACTCATCTGTGTCCCTTTGGAGTAGACGGAACCGACTTGTACAAATGCTGTGGGGCGCGGACCGCGATCAGCGGACGAAGTAGATCGTCGCGAACAGACCGATCCAGACGATGTCGACGAAATGCCAGTAATAGGAGACGACGATCGCGGCCGTGGCCTGCGCCGGGGTGAACTTACTGGCCTTGGTGCGCAGCAGCAGGAACACGAAGGCGATGAGACCGCCGATGACGTGCAGACCGTGGAAGCCGGTGGTGATGTAGAACACCGAGCCGTAGGAACTGCTGGAGATCGAGGTGCCCTCGTGCACGAGGTGGTAGTACTCGTATCCCTGGCCGCTCACGAAGAACGCGCCCATGATCAGCGTGATGACGTACCAGCGGCGCAGACCGAAGACATCGCCGCGCTCGGCGGCGAACACGCCCATCTGGCAGGTGAACGACGAGGCCACCAGCACGGCCGTGACCGGAACGGCGAGCTTCAGATTGAGCTCGGTCGGCTCCGGCGGCCACTCGGTGGCCTGCGCGCGCGCGACGAAGTACATCGCGAAGAGGCCGGCGAAGAACATCAGCTCGCTGGACAGCCAGATAATGGTACCGACGCTGACCATGTTGGGCCGGTTCAGCGAGTGCACACGCTGGGTAATGGCCGATCCTGGGGTCCCTACTGCGGTCGTCACGGGCTAAGTATGACTCGTCGTAGTACGACAGGAGTACCCGGGTGGGAAAGTTCTCGCCCCGTGTCGGATATCGCACGGACGGACCGACTCTCACCCCGCGGCGGCGTGTCAGCATTTGCCCAGTTCGGACCTGATCCACGCGTCGGATCGCCCGCGATGCCCCCCGTCGTGACGCGACGACACGGGCAACTATGACAGCCTCGGGTAAGGAGAAGCTGAGATGGAGGCGAATGTGGCGACCGGACTGTGGCAGCGGCTCTTCGGACGGAAGGGGCCCGAACCGCTCGACTCGTCGCGGACCGATCTGGTGGTGGTCGCCTCGAGTTTCGACGACGCGGAGGCGTGTTCGGCCGCACTCGCCCGCGCGACCGGATTCGCCCCCGACGCCGCCGTGGTGTTGCGCCATCACCTGCGGATTCCGGCCGACCGGCACGAGCGGGTGTGCGAGATCGCCGCGCAGGACGGCTACGCGCCGGAACCGAATCCGGTCGCCGGGGACGCGCTCGCGCCGCTGATCCTGCGACGAGTCCAGGTGCTCGACGCCCTGCACTGTTCGCAGGAGCGCTCCAGGATGGCGGGTCTGGCCCAGCGCCACGACGGATTCGCCGACGGTTGGGACGCGCTGCAACCGGGCGCGGCCAACTAGGCTGCATCGCGACGAACTGGTGCGCGAGCCGGTGGTGACGGGAGTATGTGGAGATGACCGTGCGTAGTTGGCCCCAGGTGTTGGGCACCCTCGCCGACGGTGGCGATCTGGCCGCCGACGACACGACCTGGGTGATCAACGAGATCTTCACCGACAACGCGACGCAGGCGCAGATCGCGGCGTTCGGCGTCGCCATGAAGATCAAGGGTCCGACGCCGGAGGAACTGTCGGGGTTGGCGACCGGCATGCTCGGGCACGCGCGGCTGGTCCATATCGACGGTGACGCGGTCGATATCGTCGGCACCGGCGGCGACCGGTCCGGTTCGGTGAACATCTCCACCATGTCCTCGATCGTGGTGGCTTCGGCGGGTGTGCCCGTGGTCAAGCACGGTAGCCGCGCGGCCTCGTCCAAGAGCGGCGGCGCCGATGTGCTGGAGGCGCTCGGGGTGAAACTCGCCCTCGGCCCCGAATCGGTCGCGCGTTCGGTGCGCGAGGCCGGGATCGGCTTCTGTTTCGCGCCGCTGTTCCATCCGGCCCTGCGGTTCGCCGGACCGGCACGCAAGGAGATCGGTATCCCCACCGTCTTCAATGTGCTCGGCCCGCTCACCAATCCGGCGCAACCGCGCGCGGGTCTGATCGGCTGCGCGTTCCCCGATCTGCTGCCCGTCATCGCCGGGGTCTTCGCCGAACGCGGCGCGAGCGCCCTCGTGGTGCGAGGTGACGACGGGCTCGACGAGATCACCACCTCCGACACCACCTCCGCCTGGGTGGTGTCGGGCGGACGGCTGCGCGAGACCACGATCGACCCCACCCGGCTCGGCATCGCCCGCGTCGACCTGGACGCGCTGCGCGGCGGTGACGCGAATGTCAACGCCGGGGTGGCACGGGATGTGCTCGCGGGCACCGCGGGCGCGGTCCGCGACGCGGTGCTGGTGAATTCGGCCGCGGCGATCGTCGCCTACGACCTGTCCCAGGGCACACACGAATTCGATGTCGATATCCACGAAGCGCTGGCCGCGGGCATCGAACGCGCCGCCGCCGCGATCGATAACGGGCAGGCCGCGGCCCTGCTGGACAACTGGGCCGAACTCACCTGCACCCTCGGCGAGGACTGAGAACGCGGGCGTCCCGCGACGGTGGGGCGCCGAACGGCGGACGGCTCGAGAGCCGGGCTCGTCAACCGGGCCGAGCGTAGAATATTGCCTGGTAGCGCGGTTTCCGATGGTGGAACCGCGGCGGTGATTACATACCGACCGGTCTTAAACAGCGACCGGGCAACGCACCAGGCACAATCCTCGGTACAGCGGGCGACCGCCGCTACAGTTGCGGCACCCGGTCCCCGGGATCGGCCAGCGCGAACGGTGCCCGCCGGTCGGAACGATTCGCAAGGAGTTCAGGCATGATGCGCGCGGTATTCGGTGCGCTGGCGGTGGCGGGCGCGCTCGTCATCGCCCCATCGGCCTACGCCGCCCAGGGCAGCGTCGTCATGGACGGCTCCGTACTCCGCGATCCGGTCGGATGCCTCGAGGCGACCGCGGGCAGGCCGCAACTGACGGTCGAGAACCACACCGACACCACCGTGACCGTCTACAGCAGGCCGGGATGCCGAGGCGAGGTGACCGCGGTCCTCACCCCGAGTCAGATCGCGACGACGAACGGCGCGTCGCTCCAGATCTCCTGAGCCGGATCACTCGCCGAGTGAGAACCCGGCTTCCACATCCGCGCTCGAATACGACTTGAACGCGATATGGGTGACGGTGCGCAGCACGCCGGGGGTCTTGTCGATCCGGCCGGTCACCACGTCGGCGATCCGCGCGTGGTCGCGAACCCGCACGATGGCGATCAGATCCACATCGCCCGCGCACGAATAGACCTCGGCGACACCGTCGGTGTCGGCGAGCGCCTGCGCGGTCTCCGGAATGCGGCCGTTGTCGGCCTGGATCAGCACGATCGCGTTAATCATGATCGCCAGCCTAGGCCGCCTACCGGCCCGCGTAGGTCACGGGCGCGATCCCGTCCGGCCCGTCCCCGCCGAGGCATCGATGTAGTCCGCGCCCTCCGATTCCCCGGCCGTCGCGGCCGCGTTCTCCGCGATCTCGACCCACGCCGTCCACCGCGCGGCGCCGTGGACGGGTTCGCAGTACCCCTCGGCGGTCCGCACGATCCGCACCCCCGGCCGCGTCAGCCACCGTACGACCAGGCCCACTTCCTCCGGGGACGCGCCGCGCAGCGGTGGACCCGCCCCGGCACGCGCGACCTCCGGTGGCTGCATCCACGCCGCCGTGGAATCACCTTCCGGGACAACGGTTTCCGCGGCGGCCACCAGGTGTTCGACCACCGGCATGGGCGGCGTGCCCCGCGCCGCGGTACCCGAGGCGGCCAAGCGGCCGTACCGGATCACCGCGAACTCCCATCCGCCCGCACCGTCCGGGCCCGCCACGATGATCTCGGTCAACCGGGCCAGGGCAGCGAGGCGCTGTACGCGGCGCAGCGCGCGGACCACGGCGACCGTGCGGTCGCGCAATCGGGCCGCGGCCTCGAAAAGCTCGGCGCGGGCGTAGGTGTCGATCGTGTCGACCATCCGGCACAGGACGACGTCGGAATATCCACTGAACAGGGCGCGCACCGCGGCGGGAGCGGCGGCGTAATCGGCCATGGCCGTGGGATTTCCGGACGGGGCGGCGGCGGGGCAGCCGCCGACGGCCGTGGGCGGACAGTCGTGGACCCCGTCGCGCGGCAACCGCGCGGTGCAGGTTCGCAGCCCGGAATGCTCGGCCATGGTGGCCGCGATATCGGCGGCGTCCTGGCGGGAACGGAAGGGGCCGAGCGCATCCGCGGTCGGGGTGCGGACCACCGCGAATCGCGGGAACGGCTCATCGGTCAGCGTCAGCCACCACGCCCGCTTCGGAAATTTGGAGCGCCGGTTGTACGGCGGGGCGTGCGCGACGAGCAGTCGCAGTTCCCGCACGCCCGCCTCGAGACCGTGGGCGCACACGACGTGGTCGACCCGGGTGGCGAGCGCGACCATCTCCTTCATCCGGCCCCTGGTCTCCGAACCTGTGAAGTAGTTGCGCACGCGGCGACGCAGATTCACCGCGGTGCCTATGTAGAGGACTTCGTCGGCGGGGCCGCGGAAGAGGTAGACACCGGGCGCCTGCGGCAGGTCGGTGGCGAAAATCCGTTTGGCGCGCTGGCCGGTGGTGACGCCGGGGAGGTAGTCCATCAGTTCGGTGAGACTGTGCACGCCCTGATTGCCGACACGGGCGATCAGGGCGTGCAGTACGTCGACGGTGGCCTTGGCGTCGTCGAGGGCGCGGTGGGTCGGTTCGGTGCTCGCGCCGAGCACCCGCGCCAGGACGCCGAGTCGCACCGAGGGCGCCTCGTCGCGGGTCAGTACCCGCCGCGCCAGCTTCACCGTGCACAGCACCGGGAAATTCGGCCACGGGGTTTCCAGCCGTGCCGCCGCCGCACGCAGGAACGCGGTGTCGAAACGGGCGTTGTGCGCGACCAGGACCGCGCCCGCGGCGAATTCCAGGAATCCGGGCAGCACCGCGTCGATGCGGGGCGCGGCGTAGACCATGGCCGTGGTGATCCCGGTGACGTGCACGATCGTGGGCGGAATCTCGCGGCCGGGGTTGATCAGGGTGGCGAATTCGCCGAGCACGACACCGCCGCGCACTTTCACGGCGCCGATCTCGGTGATCGCGTCGCCGTCCGGGCTCGTTCCCGTGGTCTCCAGATCGACGACGACGAAGGTGGTGTCGTAGAGCGGGGTGTCGAGTTCGTCGAACGCCAACTGCTTGGCGGCGGCCGTTGGCGCTGCGGGGTCGGGCACGGCGTGCAGCCTAGGGCCCGGGTCCGACAGATATGGGCGCGCGAAAACTCCCGCGAAATGACCGAATTACAACACGGGGATTTCGTTTCGATGCCCGCTGAATGATCTAGTACACCCAAAAGAGAGGCAGCTCACAGTCGATCTGAATATGAATCAATTGTCCGGCTGACGCCTCTCGAGCACGGGCGACACCGAAGGCGAACCCCGCGATCCGATCGGGCTATTCGGACACTTGTCCGATTTCGGGACGGTCGTACCATCGGAACACGCGTGGCGAACTGGGGGAACGCCGATTCGACACGCCGTCGGCAACCCGAGCGAAACGGGGAGACACGCCCGGGATTCCACCGGGAGTGGACGCGCGAAAATTGCTAGTTATCGTTTCGTGATTGTCTGTGAGATATCTCCCACGTGCGGTGTCGACCTTCTGTTGAGCGTTGGCATTTCGGATTGTCACGGCTTTACAAACACCCGTGATGTGTTCGTAACCTTTTCGAGACCTCACGGAGTCCCGCCGCGTCGAAGCGGTAGGCACGCAGTCCGCCGCACCACCGGGTGCGGCGTCGTGGGGCAGATTGGAAGTACGCATCATGGCGTCCAACACCGTCAAGCGACAGGCGCGGCGTGCCGTCGCCGCCGGAGCCGTCGGCGCTGCCACCATCGGCGCGATCCTCCTGCCCGCCGCTCCGGCGTCGGCCCAGCCGGTGACCATCCCCGGCGTCGGAACCTTCGAGGTTCCCAACGAGATCCAGATCCCGGCCATCCCCGGTATCGAACTGCCCGGCGGCCCGCTGCCCTTCGTGGCCCCCCAGAAGAGCCTCGGCGAGGTCGCCCTCGACGCCGCCGTGAGCAAACTCGGCGCACCGTACGTGTACGGCGCGGCGGGGCCCAACGCCTTCGACTGCTCCGGCCTCGTGCAGTGGGCCTACCGCGAAGCGGGCATGGAGCTACCGCGCACCAGTGGCGCCCAGCTCAACGCGGGCGCACCGGTCTCGCTCGACGCGCTCCAGCCCGGCGACCTGATCTCGTTCTACGGCGGCGGCCACTCCGGCCTGTACGCCGGTGACGGCAACGTCGTCCACGCCTCCACCTCCGGCACCCCGGTCATGATCGCCCCGATCTCGTCGATGCCGGTCACGGGCGCGCGCCACTTCTGATCGGTCCGCCCGGCGAGTAGCCCCGGTTCGCTCCATCGCTCCGACGGGCGGCTCACCGGGGACGCTCCCGCGGCCGCGGAACTACGTCACAGCCATGCCTCCGGATGGCGAATGTGATGTGTTTGTGCCCTACTGGACACGGAGATACGCTGTTCCGTAACCTAATCGAGACCTACGCGGGTCACAGGGCCGTCCGCCCCGTTACTTCGGCCCGTCCGCTGAACATCGTCGCTCGAGAGAACGGGGCAACGTACACCGTGGCACCACACCGGAGACATTCGCCGAAGCGTCTGGCGGGAGGGATTCTGGCGGCCGCGGTGCTCGCCACCGCCCCGTGCGCCGCCGGTCCGGCCGCGGCCGATCCCGTCGCCCTGCCCTCGACGGCGAGCGAAGCGGTCGCGCGCATGATCGAACTGTCGCGAAGCTCCGATCAGCTCAATCAGCAGGCGCTGGACGCCCAGACCGATCTGGACGCCAAACTGGCCATCCAGAACGACGCCGAGGCGTTGCTCGCCACCAAGACCGACGCGGTGAACGCCGCCCGCGACGAGGTCAGGAAATTCCAGCCGGTCATCGATCGCACCGCGATCGCCGCCTATCAGGGCGCGCGCACCAACCGGATGTTCGCGGTCCTGGTCAGCGATTCACCGCAGCGGCTGCTCGACCAGATGTCGATGCTCGATGTGGTGGAGACCCAGACCACCGATCAACTCAAGCAGTTCAAGAAGGCGGGCGACGCCGCCGCTGCCGCCGAGGCCGCGGCGCATTCGGCCGCCGACGCCGCCCGCGCGGCCGCCACCCGCGCCGAGGAGGTGCGCGCCGACCTCGAGCGCAAACAAAGCGAACTCGGGGGCGCCATCGCCCAGGTGGTCGAGGCGTGGACCTCGCTGTCGGTCAGGGACAAAGCCGCGTGGGCCGGTTCGCCCTTCCCTCCCGGCTTCGACCGCGACACCCTGTTGCAGGGACTCGTCCCCGGCAGCGGCACCAGCGCGCTCGCGGCGGGCCTGACCCGCGTCGGCGATCCCTACGTCTGGGGCGCGACCGGCCCCGACCAGTTCGACTGCTCCGGCCTGGTGCAGTGGGCGTTCAAGCAGGTCGGCAAGAACGTCCCGCGCACGAGCTCCCAGCAGGCCAATTTCGGCACGCCGGTGAAGAAGAGCGATATGCAGCCCGGTGACGTCGTGTTCTTCTATCCCGAGATCTCCCACGTCGGGATCTACGCGGGCAACGGCCTGATGTTGCACGCCTCCACCTTCGGCGTCCCCGTCGCCGTGGCCCCCATCTCCTCGACACCGTTTCATTCCGCTCGGCGATACTGATCTGCTATGCGGATACGCGGGTTACGTGCCTGGTGCACGGCGCGCGGACGCGGCCAGTTCGCCCTGACCCTCACGACGGTGGTGATGCTGACCTGCGCCTGCGGTGCGCTGGTCGTCCTGCCGAATTTCGCGCTGCCCGAGATCCGCGCCGCGCAGCCCGCGTCCGCGCTGTCGCTCGGACAGGTCGCCGCCGACGATCCGCGACTGGCGACCGTGCGCCGGATCCTCGAACCGTTCGGCGAGATCAGCACCGAGCGGATCGCGACCGGCGACGGGCAGGAGTCGCTGGTCGTCGGCCACGAGAACGGGCAGGCCGAGATGACGGTCCTCGGTGACGAACTGCCGCGAGCCGTCGCCGCCGTCACCGAACTGTGGGGGCCGCAGTGGCCACGTTCGGCGATGATCGTCGTCGCGGGCAATGCCTCGGAATTCGCGGCCCTGGTGCGCGCGGGTTCGCTGCTGCCCGGTGAGGTCGCCGCGGTCACGGTCACCGACCCGTTCGCGCCCGGCGCCATGCCTACCGGTCAGCGGGTGGTGTTCAGCCCCGACGCCGGCGCACGGCTGACCCCCGATCAATTGCGGACCCTGCTCCGCCACGAACTCACCCACGTGGCGACCCGCGCCGTCACCGTCGACGGCGCCGCGCGGTGGATGCTCGAAGGGTTCGCCGAATACGCCGCGCACCGGGCCCAGGGGCACCGCTTCGGCGATATCGCACCGACGGTCGCCGCCCGGATCCGCGCGGGCGAACTCCCGACCGGCCTGCCCTCCGACGCCGATTTCAGCGGGAGCCGGGCCACGGAGACCTACGAGTCGGCGTGGTCGGCGTGCGCGTTCGTCGCGGAGAAGTACGGCCAAACCGACCTGGTCGATCTGTACCGCCGGATCGCGGCGGGTCCAGCGGATTCCGCCGCGCAGGATCGGATGCTGCGCGAAGTCCTCGGCACCGACACCGCCGAGTTCGTGGCGCGGTGGCGCGAGTGGCTTTCGGCGCAACCGCGATAACCGCGGATCCCGAACCGAGCGGCGGCGATCATCGGCCGCCGAAACGAACACGCCGCGCCGAAAACGCGGCCCCTCCGACACAGTAGGTTTATCCCATGGCCCGAACTCTGCTGGTTACCAATGATTTCCCGCCACGGCCGGGCGGTATCCAGTCGTATCTGCAGGCGCTCACCGGACAGCTGCCGCCCGACGATCTGGTCGTCTACGCGCCGCGCTGGCGCGGGGATTCGCATCTGAAATTCGACGCCGCGCAGAAGTTCCAGGTCGTGCGCCATCCCACCACCCTGATGCTGCCGACACCGCTGGTGCTGCGCCGGGCGGCGCGGCTGCTGCGGAGCGAGAATTGCGACACCGTGTGGTTCGGCGCCGCCGCGCCGCTGGCATTGCTGTCGCCGATGCTGCGCCGGGCGGGCGCGGAACGCATTCTCGCCAGCACGCACGGACACGAGGTCGGCTGGTCCATGCTGCCCGGCGCGCGACAGGCGCTGCGGGCGATCGGGACGAACACCGACGTCGTCACCTATGTCAGCAAGTACACGCGCGGACGCTTCGCCTCGGCGTTCGGACCGACCGCGGCGCTGGAATATCTACCGCCCGGCGTCGACACCGAGGTGTTCCGTCCCGATCCGGGCGCCCGCGCCGAATTGCGCGCCCGCTACGGACTCGACGACCGCCCCACCGTGCTCTGCCTGTCCCGCCTGGTGCCGCGCAAGGGCCAGGACGCGCTGATCGTCGCCATGCGCGAGATCCGCGAACGCGTCGACGGCGCGGTGTTGGTGATCGCGGGCGGTGGCCCGTACGAGCAGAAATTGCGCGGGCTGGCCGCCGCGACGGGGGTCGCCGACGATGTGGTGTTCACCGGGCGGGTGCCCTCGGCCGAACTCGCCGCGCATCACACCATCGCCGACGTGTTCGCGATGCCGAGCCGTACCCGCGGGGCCGGGCTCGACGTCGAAGGCCTGGGCATCGTCTATCTGGAAGCCTCGGCCACCGGGGTTCCCGTGGTCGCGGGCAATTCCGGCGGTGCGCCCGAGACGGTGCTCGAAGGCAAGACCGGGCATGTGGTCGACGGTCGCGACGCCACCCGCATCGCCAACGCCATCGTGGACATCCTCTCCGACCGCGACGCCGCGGCGAAGATGGGCGCGGCCGGTCGCGAATTCGTCGAGCGGCAGTGGCGCTGGGACAGCCTGGGAGCGCGGCTGCGGCACCTGTTGCGCTGAGTGGTCGGCGCCGGGTGCGCGGCGGCGATCCGCACCCGGTGACAGTCGCGTATGCGCACATAACCGGATCAACTACGCTCAGCGGTGTGAGCAGTATTCAGGTCGCGGATCAGACATTCGTCGCCGCCGACGGCGCCGCTGTCGCCGAGGTGCTCGGCGGGCCGAACCGTTGGCGCGAGTGGTGGCCGGATCTCGAACTCGAGGTCAGGGAAGATCGCGGTGACAAGGGGATTCGCTGGACGGTGAGCGGCGGGCTGACCGGCACCATGGAGGTGTGGTTGCAGCCGGCGCTGGACGGGGTGATCCTGCACTACTTCCTGCATGCCGAGCCGTCGGGTGTCGAGCGGATGTCGCCGCGCCGATTGCTCGCGGTCATCCGTACGCGCCGGGTCGCGGGCAAACGGATGTCGTTCGAGATCAAGGCACGCCTGGAAGCGGGTCGCGCCGCGGGCGTGACCCCCGCCGCGTGAACCCCACCGCCTGAACCACGCTTCGCCGACCGCGACCCGTCACCGGGACGAGCACGTCGCTGGAAAGGAACCGTTGACCACCATGGCCGACCGGACCCAGAGGTCGATCCTCATCGCGGCACCTTCGCGGCGGGTGATGGCCGTCATCGCCGACCTGGAGTCCTACCCGGAATGGGTCGCGGCGGCGAAATCCGTCGAGGTGCTGGAGAAAGGGGCCGACGGCCGTGCGCTGACCGCGCGGTTCGTGCTCGACGCGGGCGTCGTGAAGGACACCTATGTGCTCTCCTACACCTGGCGTCCCGACGACAAGGCGGTCAGCTGGCGGATGACCAGCGGTGAGCTACAGAAGGCGCAGGACGGCACCTACGAACTGCGCGAACTGCCCGACGGCACCACCGAGGTCACCTACAAGCTGACCGTCGACCTGAACATCCCGATGATCGGCATGTTCAAACGCAAGGCCGAGAAGGTGATCACCGATACCGCGCTGAAAGAACTGAAGAAACGGGTCGAAGGCTGACCGCCGCGCGAACCCGTCTGGAACTGTTCATCGGCAAGGGCGGGGTCGGCAAGACGACACTGGCGTGCGCGACGGCGATCGCCCACGCCCGCGCGGGCCGTCGGGCGCTGCTCGCCTCGATGGACCAGTCGCATTCGCTCGGTGACGCGTTCGGCTTCCGCTTCCCGCACGACGCGGGAACGATCGCCGGAATCGTGAACGTCGCGCCCGATCTCGATGTGATCGAGTTGGATTCGCTCGCGCTGCTGGAGGATCGGTTCCGCGAGGTGGTCCATGTGCTCGGCGCGGACACCGGACACGACCACGGCATCGATATCGCCGCACTCGATCCGGCCGAGTTGACCGGTCTGCCCGGCGTCCAGGAACTGCTGATGCTGGTGGAAGTGGCCCAGTTGGCGAGCGAGGACGACTGGGACGTGATCGTCCTGGACTGCCCGCCGTCGGCCGACACGCTGCGCGTGCTGAGCGCGCCGCCGACGCTGCTCGGCTATGTGGAGCGGATCTGGCCGCCGCACGCGCGCACGATGAGCGGAATCGGCGCCGACCTGCGTCGCGCGGTCCTGGCGGCGGCGGTGGAGCGGATCGTCGCCGCGGTCACCGAGGTGAACGACCTGCTCGGCGATCACGACCGCACCGAGGCGCGGCTGGTCACCCTCGCCGAACAACTCGCCGTCGCCGAGACCGCGCGGCTGCGGTCGGCGGCGGTCCTGCTCGGGCTTCGGGTGACCGAGGTGATCGTCAACAAGCTGCTGCCGCCCGCGCCGCCACCATCGGGCCCCTCGGAACATCCTGCGGCGCACTGGTATCTGAACCGGCGCGCCGAACAACTCGACGTCATCGCGCGAATGCGACAAGCCGTGCCGGGTATCCCGGTGCTGACGGCCCAGCACACCGGCTCGGAGCCGGTCGGCTACGGGTCGCTGTCCGCCCTGTCGTACGCGGTGGACGCGCATCCTATGCTTGGCGACAATCCAACGGAAGTACGGGAGGTTCACGCGAGTTCCGCTGTGCCGGTGGTTCGATGTGAGTCGGGCACCGGCCTGCATTCGGTGTACTCGCTGCGGCTGCCCCTGCCCGTCGCCGATCCGGCGACGCTGCGACTGGGACGAGTGGAGGACGATTTGATCGTGGGAGCGGACGGGGTGCGGCGCCGGGTGCGCCTGGCTCCGGTGTTGCGACGGTGCATGGTCGACGGCGCCGAACTCGATGGCGGATACCTGGTCGTACGCTTCGTCCCGGATCCGGAAATGTGGCCGCGATGACGCGGCCCCGTGATTCCCGCCCGGGGCCCGACGAGGAACCCGGTGACGGCTTCGGCGAATTCGCCGAGGAACTCAAACTACTGGCCGAAACCGTCCTGGAGCGGGTCGAACCCGTCCTGCGGCACGCGGCGGACCAACCGGGCGAATGGTCGAGTTGCAGTTGGTGCCCGGTCTGCGCCGCGGCGGCGCTGATGCGCGGTGAACATCACCAGGTCGTGGCGGCGATCGCCGATCACGGCACGGCCATCGTGACGGTGCTGCGCGAAGCACTGGCCGGCGCGCCGGTCGAGCCGGTGCCCGCCGACGCCGAGTCCGAAGGCGCCAGGCATGAAGGCGGCGGGTCCGCAAGCGGCGGGTCCGCAAGCGGCGGGTCCGAAGATGCTGCGCCACACCAGCATACGCATCGTCATCGCGAGTCCGACGCGGCGGACCGGCCGCGACCGGAGCGCACCGCGGCCGCGGGCCGGGCGCGATCGAAGTACGTCGGCATTCCCGTGACGATCAAGGCATGACCGATCGGACCTCACCCGTCACTCCGCTGACCGTCGGTATCGACGTCGGGGGCACCAATATCCGCGCCTCGGTCGTCGACGGCGACGGCGAGGTGCTCGACACCGTCCAGGCCCCGACCCCGCATTCGGCCCGCGCGCTGGAGAACGCGCTGGAACGGGCCGTGCACGAACTGCGCGAACGTCATCCGATCGGCGCGGTCGGGCTCGCGGTGGCGGGTTTCATCAACGCCGACCGTTCCACGGTGCGCTTCGCCCCGCATCTGCCGTGGCAGGACACCCCCGTGGCGCAGCGGCTCACCAGGCGACTGGATCTGCCCGTCATCCTCGAACACGACGCGAACGCCGCGGCCTGGGCCGAGTACCGCTTCGGGGCCGCGGCGGGCGGGCACAACGTGGTGCTGGTGGCGATCGGCACCGGGATCGGCGCGGCGCTGCTCATCGACGGCACGCTGTATCGCGGAAGTCACGGCGTCGCACCGGAACTCGGGCATCTCCAGGTGGTGCCGGACGGCCGGGCCTGCCCGTGCGGCAAACGCGGGTGCTGGGAGCGGTATTGCAGCGGTACCGCGCTCGCCGACACCGCGATCGAATTGCTGGCGACCGATCCGGTGCGGTCCACCGTGCTCGCCCGCGAGGTGTTCCGCGATCCCGGTTCGCTGACCGGTCGCCGGGTGGCGGGCGCCGCGCAGGACGGCGACCCGATCGCGGTGCGCGCCGTGGCCGATTTCGCCCGGTGGCTCGGCCTCGGACTCGCGTTCGTCAGCGATATCTTCGATCCGGATCTGGTGGTGATCGCGGGCGGAGTCAGCAGTTCGGCTCCGCTGTTCCTCGATGAGGCGCGCGAGGAGTACGCGCGCGCGGTCACCGGAGCCGGTCACCGGCCGCTCGCTCGCATCCGCACCACGCAGTTGGGCGAGGCGGCGGGGATGATCGGCGCCGCGGAACTGGCGCGCGCGGTCCTCGTCGACACCGACCCGCATCCGAATCACGTCGCACCCACCCGCCGCTGACGAACCCGCAAAACCGGACATACGTTCGAATACGGGTACCTGTCAAGGGGACTGATGCCATGGGATTGCGGAATGGATCACGCCAATGTGGTGACATACCTCGCTGCGATTGGATGTGATCTCCGACCAGCGGTAAAGTCGGCAACTACGCAGGTTGCCCACTTCTATCCCGGTCCCGGGGGAAGGACGTCATGTTCTACTGGCTGCTGAAGTACGTGCTGCTGGGACCGTTGATGCATCTCTACAACCGGCCGACGGTCCAAGGCCTGGAAAATGTCCCCACCGACGGGCCCGCCATCATGGCGGGTAACCACCTCTCCTTCGCCGACTGGCTGTTCGCGCCACTGATGAGCCCCCGCCGGATCAATTACCTGGCCAAGGCCGAATATTTCAACACCCCGGGATTCAAGGGCCGCTTGCAGAAGTGGTTCTTCACCACCTCCGGTCAGTATCCGATCGACCGCACCGGCGCCAGCGCCGCAGAAGACGCGCTCAGCGCCGCGCGCAAACTGCTCGACGAAGGGCGGCTCGTCGGTCTCTATCCGGAGGGCACCCGCTCCCCCGACGGCCGCCTCTACAAGGGCAAGACCGGCATGGCCCGGCTCGCGCTCGAGACCGGCGTTCCCGTCATCCCGGTCGCCGTCATCGGCACCGACGGCGTCTCGCCTCCCGGCCCGTTCCGCTGGCGTCGTCAGAAGGTGACCGTCAAATTCGGCACCCCGATCGACTTCTCCCGGTACGAGGGCATGGGCGGCAACCGCTTCGTCGAACGCGCCGTCACCGACGAGGTGATGTACGACCTGATGCAGCTCGGCGGGCAGGAATACGTGGACGTGTACGCCCACAGCCTCAAGAAGGGCGTGCCCTCGGGTAGCAGCCCCGAGGCGACCCGCATTCCCGAATCGAAGGCGGGCTGAGCGAATCCGTCTGCCGAGAAAGCCCCGAGCCGCGCTCGGGGCTTTTCTCGTTCCCGGCCCCGATGAGGTTGCTCACACCCCCAAGCGAACGACAAGGCGCTCTTATGGTGCGACGGTAAGACTTCCGGACATGTTCAAGAAATTGTTGGCTGCCGCGGGGGTCGGCGGCGCGGAAGTCGAGACCGAACTGTTCACCCACGGTGTGCAGCCGGGCGGCATCGTCGAGGGTGTCATCCGGTTGCGCGGCGGCAATGTCGCGCAGGACATCTCGCGGATCGCCGTCGAATTCGTGACCAGGGTGGAGCAGGAGTACGAGGATCACGAGGGTCTTCGTGACACCGGCTTCGGGTGGACGGCGGTGCACGGACCGCTGCACCTGCCGGTCGGCGCGCCGCTGGAATTCCGGTTCGGGGCCAGAGCGCCGATGGAAACTCCCATCACCTTCTACAACGGACGCCATCTGCCCGGCACCCAGGTCGCGCTGCGCACCGTCGTCGAGATCCAGGGCGCGGTCGACGCCGCCGACACCGACCCCATCGGCGTGGGAGCGCTGCCCGCGCAGCATGTGCTGCTGGAGGCGGTGGAACGCTTGGGATTTCCGCTGCGCAGCGCCGACGTGGAGGCGGGCCGGATCAGGAATTCCGCGCAGCAGTTGCCGTTCTACCAGGAGATCGAATTCGGCGGCTCGCACAACTATCCGCAGTTGAACCAGCTCGAGCTCACCTTCATCGCCGCCGACCACGGCATGAGCGTGGTGCTGGAGGCGGATAAGCGCGGTACCTGGTATTCCGAGGGCAGCGATGTCTTCGACGCGCTGTGGGTCGACTACGCCGCACTGGGACACCGGGATTGGGCAGGCGAATTACATCACCGACTGGCCGGTATGATCTCGCGGCGCTGATCGTTCCGGGGCGGTCCTCGCTCCCCACCGGGGGCCGTCCGGCTCCGCGCCCGGGCCCGATCCTGGCCAACCCCGGACACGATCCGCGTCCGCGGTGCACAATCACTGTGTACGACTTCCCGGGGTCATTCGCGGAGCGTCGGCGCGGCAGCGCGAAACCCGATGTTCCGCAATACGAGCGAGGGGGCCGTTGTGTCCGAGTCATCGCCCGATCTGCTCATGTCGCTGACCGTCGCGGCCGCGCACCAGCTGGGATATTCCTGCCGGACCGCGGCCGCCGCCGACGACGTGATCCTTTCCGGGCCCGGCGGCAACGTGCTGGTCGGTCTGACGAATCTGCGGCGAATGGCCGACGACGAACCCCGCGAACAGTGGCCCGCCCTTGTCGCGGATTATCTGAGCACCAGCCTGATCCAGGTCACCGCCGACCACGATCCGCTCGATACCAGCGATTTCGCGATGATGCGCCATCTCATCCGTACCCGGCTCTACTCCGCGGAGGCGACCGCGCCCGAGGTCGTGCACCGGCCGGTGGCGCCGGGCCTGGTGCAGCGAGTACTCATCGACCAGGTGCACACCATGGCTCCGGTCACCTACCCGATGCTCGCGAACTGGCCGATCGACGCGGCGGGACTGTTCGAACTGGCCGAATACAACACCCGCGCCGACGGTCCGCTCGACGTGGTCACCCACGATTTCGACAGCCCGCGCCAAGCCCGTATCGAACTCACGATGCTGTGCGGCATCTCGGACTACACCACCGCGCACGCCCGCTGGCTCGGCGACGACTATCCGGTGGCGGGAACGGCGGGAACGGTTTTCGTCATCCCCTCCCAACGCCATATCTACGCCTACCCGGTGACCGACGTCCAGGTGATCCGGGCGACCACGCTGCTGGCCCAGCTCGCCGTCCTCGAATACACCAAGCGGCCGTGGCCGGTCAGCCAGGACGTGTATTGGTGGCATCACGGCGCTATCGACCTCGCGGCCTCCATCCGCCACGAAGCCGATCAGCTCTGTATCTATCCCGAGGAGCGCTTCCTCGCGACGTTGGACCGGTTGTCCTCGTGAGCGAACCCGAATCCGCCGCGTCGGCAGCGTTGTTCGGGCACGATAGCGATCGGGGGTACAGCTGAGTTGTCGTGCGGCTGAGTTGTTCCCGTCCGAGGCGTTCGGTACGCGCGTGTGAGGTGAGGTGTGCATGGTCCGCCGCGATCCCGGTGGTCGACTTTTCCAGCTGTCCCGGCGGACGCCGGCCGGACAGTCCGACGTTCCGCCGACCGGCGCGGCCGTACGCAGCGCGAAACTGGCCGCGCTGCCGGTCGCCTACGCGGGCAGGCGGGTCGCGGGTGCGGGCCGTCGCGCGATCGGCCGATCGGCGGCCGAGGTCGACCGGGATATCCGCGAGCGCACCGCGCAGCACGTCTTCGCGGTACTCGGTGAGATGAAGGGCTGCGTCGCCAAACTCGGCCAGATGCTCGCGATCTACGAATTCGCCCTGCCCGCCGATGTGGCAGGCCCCTACCGGGAAGCCCTCGCGCGACTGCAGGATTCGGCCCCGTCGATGCTGCCCGCCACCGTGCACGCCGTACTCGCCGACCAGATGGGTCCGCGATGGCGGAGCATGTTCCTCGATTTCGACGACCGCCGTCCCGCCGCCGCCTCGGTCGGTCAGGTGCACCGCGCGATCTGGCACGACGGCGGGGCCGTCGCGGTCAAGGTGATGTATCCCGGTGCGCGCCAGGCCATCGGCAACGACCTGACGGCATTGCGGCGAATGGCGCCGCTGTTCAACGCGCTGCTGCCCGGCGCGGACTCGCGCGCGGTCATCGAGCGGTTGTGCGCCTACATCAGCGAAGAACTCGACTACGAACTCGAGGCGGCGCACCAGAGCAGATTCGCCGAAGCCTATGCCGACGACCCCGATTTCGTGGTGCCGCGCGTCATCGCGCAATACCCCGACGTCCTGGTCACCGAATGGCTCGACGGCACGTCGCTGTCGCGGCTCATCGCGCGCGGCACGCCCTTCGAACGTGACCGCGTCGGCCTGCTCATCCTGCGGTTCCTGTTCTCCGGACCCACCCGCGCCGGACTCCTCTACGGCGACCCGCACCCGGGGAATTTCCGCGTCATGCCCGACGGGCGGCTCGGCGTGGTCGATTTCGGTGCCTGCGCGCCCTGGCCGCCCGGATACCTGGACATGGTCAAGGATTTCGCCCCGGCCATGCTGCGGTGCGCCCCGGACGAACTGGAGGCGGCCATCCGCCGCAACGGCTATGTCGCGCCGGGACGGCCGCTCGACATGGACACCGTCGTCGCGAGGATCGCCCCGCTTCGCGATGCCGTCCTCGCGCCGACCCTCGAACTGGATTCGCGGTGGATGCGCAGGCAGATGGCGGCGGTCACCGATCTCAGCGTCACCAATGTGCTGCGCCAACTGACTATGCCGTCCGAGCACACCACGGTCGCGCGCACCGCCGTCGCCGGACTCGGCGTGCTCGGCCAGTTGCGGGCCGCGATCCCGCTGCGCCGCGAGTACGAGCGATGGTTCCCCGAGGTCGTGGCGACCCTGGCGGACGTCCGTCCCGGCTGAGACGCGAGGTGCGGATCGGACGGAGTCCGACGTTCTCGGCCACCGACCGGCAACCCTTCACCGACCGCGTGTACAGACCGTCCGGTAGCACCGGTGTCGGATGATCGGACAGCGCGCCCCCGTATCGCCGAAAGGTAGCCGACCGCCGTTGAGCCGACCGTTCGGTCTGCTCGAAAGTTCGTACGCCGAGTCCGCCGCCACCGACGGCGAGGCCGTCGGTCCGACACCGGCGGCAGACGGGTTCGGCGCTCGCCGACCGTCCGATCCCGAACCGGTTCGCGGAAACCGGCCATAGCCGCCGGAAGGGCCTCCATCACCGCAGGTCGGAGCGGGTGTGCGCGGAGTCTCGCAAGCCCCCCTTGATTCGGGTGCACATCGAGGGCCCGGCTGTGGTTAGCTTTCGTGCCATGAGCACGCCGCACTCTGTCTCCGCCGAAGAATTTCTACCTCGTGACACCGCGGATGTCGTTCGCACTGTGCGGGATTCACGGGGGCGCGTGGCTCGGCTGACGGTGAGCGGCGGCGAGCTGCTCGACGACGGCCTCGCACTGCCCGATCACCGGGCCGTGGTGTCGCTGCGCCGGATGAATTCGGTGCTCGACATCAACCTGGGCAAACGGACCGTTCGGGTTCAGGCGGGCGCCAAACTCTCCGATATCGATCGACGCCTCGGCGCGCACGGCCTCGGCCTGCCGATCGTCGGCGACCACCGCGACATCACCGCGGGCGGTTTCGCCTCGGTCGGCGGCGTCAGCAGCGCCTCGCACCGGTTCGGCCTGTTCGCCGACCAGATCGTCGATCTGGAATACGTCGACCCCGACGGGCGGATCGGCACCTGCGGGCGCAACCACCACACCGAGCGGTTCCACCGGATCCTCGGCGCGGGCGGACGCGCGGGCATCATCACGGCGCTGACCCTCGACGCGATCGATATCGACAAGGACCACACCTGGCTCACCACCGACGCCGACCGGTTCCTGGATTTCGATTCCTTCGTCGAACACGCGCACGCCGAGATCCTGCGGCCCGCCAACGCGGCGTTGCAGGTCGGCCGCTGGGTCGACACCGCGCCGCTGAAGGTGTCCCGGCCGGTCGGCACCGGACACGTGCAACTCGGCACGGTCCGCTTCGGCCAGTGGTCGAGCCTCTACCCCACCACCCCGACGCGCTCGCTGCGCGCCAGGCGCGAGGTCGGCACGAGGACCAGGAAATCGCTGGGCGCGATCGCCTCGGCCGCGGGCGGACGCGCGGGCATGCCGGTGCGCAACGCGGCGGCGGGCGCGCTGATGTTCGCGCCCAAGGTGCTGACACTGCGTGACGCCGAATACCTGGCCGACACGGTGATCAGCTCCTCCGAACGCGGTCCCGCCTACCGGGTGGGCATCTTCGCGCCCCTGTCGAGTTACAGCTCGGTCTTCTACCGCCTGCACGATCTGTTCTCGGGGCACCGTGAGCGCACCGGCTGCTTCACGGTCATCTCCGCGATGACCTACGGCGTGCGCTCGGCGTATCTGCGGGCCGAGGCCGAGGGGCGCAACCTGCCCACCGAGGACCACGGTCTGATCACCTTCACCTGTCGACTCCGGCCCTCGGCACTGCCGTCGGAACTGTTGCGCGACATCGTTTCCGCGATCGACGACATCTGCGTCTCCGAACACGCCCTGCGGTACGACTCGGCCGATTAGACTGTGCCGCACCGTGAAGTCGCTGGGCGGTAGCTCCCCTCCGGGCTCTGCCGCCGGTCGGCGGGTCGTGGCTTCGACACCGTCGACGGGGTGCCGAAGCGTGTGATCAGCGTTCATCGACTGTGAAGGTTGCTGTTCCGATGCTCGAAATCCGCCCCGCGCCCGTCCGATTCACCGATCGTCTCCGCCCCGGCGGTCTGCGTCCCGATCGCGCTCCGCGCTGCCCCGCCGATTCCCTCGGCGGACTCTGCGTCCTGGTCACCGACGCCTGTTCCGATGTCGGCCGCGCCACCGCGACCAGGCTCGCCATGCGCGGCGCGCGACTGGTGCTCGTGGCGCGACGCTCCGATCAACTGGTCGGCGTCTGCGAGGAGATCACCGCGACCGGCGGGCTCGCGCGCTGGCACCGGTGCGACCTGTCCGCGCTCGGCGATATCGACCAGCTGGTGGACTGGGTGCGCGGTGAATTCGGCGCCGTCGACGTCCTCGTCAACAACGCGACCCGCCCGCAGCGCCGCCCCGTCACGCAATCGCTGGATCGCTTCCGCGACTACCAGCGCACCATGGCCGCCAACTACTTCGGCCCGCTGCGCCTGACCCTCGGCCTGCTACCCGCGATGCTGCAATCCGGGTCGGGCCATGTCATCAATGTCGGGCCGTTGCACCCGAATGCCGCCGCCACCCCGTATTTCGCGTCCTACGCCAGCTCCGTGGCGGCGTGGACCACCTTCGGTCAGTGCGCCGACGCCGAGCTGGCGCCGCACGGTATCCAGGTGAGCGCGGTGCGCTACCCGGTGACGGGCACCGACACCGAGGACGACACCGCCGATTTCGCGGTCACCGCCGCCGAGTCGGCCCGAACCATCGAGAACACCATCCGCGAGCGCTACGACACCCCGCGGAGCCGCCAGCCCCGGCTGACCCGAGCGTTGCGCGGCCTCGCGGACGCGGCCCCGCGTTCCACCCAGCGTCTCATCGACACCTTCAGCAGGTGATCTCGCGACAGGCTGGCGCACAACGAAAAGCGCCCCGCCGGTGAGCGGGGCGCTTCGTTGTCTCGCGGTACGAGTTCAGTGCTTCTCCGGGCCGAGGTAGTACTCGAAGACCAGTCCGCCCGCCGCGGCCAGCACGCAGACCACGCCGATGCCGATCAACCAGAACTGGAAGAACGCCAGGCCCAGCGCGGTGATCGAGCCCGCGCCCGCGAGCAGGATCGGCCAGGGGCTACCCGGCGAGAAGAAGCCGAGGTCACCGGCGCCGTCCACGATCTCGGCATCCTCGTAATCCTCGGGACGCAGGTCGAGACGACGGGCGACGAACCGGAAGTAGGTGCCGATGATCAGCGACAGACCCGCGGTCAGCACGATCGCGGTGGTGCCCGCCCACTCGACGCCGGTGCGCGACCTACCGGTGAAGAATCCGTAGATGATGCCGGTGATCACGAAGAACACCGTGAGCAGCTCGAAAATCCGCGCTTCGATCTTCATATCGGAATCAGTCCCTTACTTGGCTTCGACCGCGGTCTTGGTCGTGCGATCGGTGTTGAACGGACGGGTCGAGGTGGCGACCGGGGACTCACCGATGGACTCGAGCGCCTGGGCGTTGGTCTTGCCCGCCTTGCGCGCGTCGAGGTACTTGGTGAAGTTCTCCGGCGACACCGCGCGGACCTCGAAGTTCATCATCGAGTGGTAGGTACCGCACATCTCCGCGCAGCGGCCGACGAACGCGCCTTCCTTCTCGATCTCGGTGATCTGGAAGACGTTGTCGGAATGGTTTTCCTTCGGGTTCGGCATCACGTCGCGCTTGAACAGGAATTCCGGCACCCAGAAGGCGTGGATGACGTCCGCGGCGGCGAGCTGGAACTCGATGACCTTGCCGGTCGGCAGCACCAGGACCGGGATCTCGCTCGACGAGCCGACGGTCTCGATCTTGTCGTAGTGCAGGAACGAGAGGATGTCGTTGGCGGGCTTGCCGTGCAGCGGACCCGGCTGCGGGTGGCCGTCCTTGGTGAGGTGCTCGTATTCCTCGAGCTGCTCCTTGGCGGCATCCTCGCGGACGGAGTCGATACCGTCGAACTTGTAGCCGTCCTTGAAGTCGATATCGCGGTAGCCGAACTTCCAGTTCCACTGGAAGGCGGTCACGTCGATGGTGACGTCCGGATCCGGCACCTTCTCGTGCACGTAGTTCTGCACGACGACGGTGAAGTAGAACAGCACCGCGATGATGACGAACGGAATCGCCGTGTAGGTCAGCTCCAGCGGCACGTTGTAGCCGGTCTGGCGCGGGAACTCCGGCGAGTCCTTCTTCTTGCGGTGGAAGATGATGGTCCAGAAGGTCAGACCCCACACCAGGACGCCCATCACCAAGGCGGCGAGGATGGACCAGGTCCACAGCTCCCGCATCCGGGTGCCCTGCGGCGTGATGCCGGAAGGCCAGCCGAACCGCAGCCAGACATTGTCGATCGAGCAGCCCGAGACGAGCATCGCGGTGATCCCGAGGGATACCGCCAGCCCGGCCCGCCGGAGGACTCGGCCCCTGGCGGGTCGTGCCCCGATCTCTTCGCTCGCCTTGTGCGCCACGCTCACGCCTTCCTGGTCGCCACACATTCCGACATATGCGCCGCCGAGGGTGCGATCTCCCCGGCGACACGTTCCAAGCACGTTTCAGGCCGTCCGCCACCGGCACGACGTGGTGCACACGCCAGCTGAGAATGACCTGAGTACTACGCAGCGTAGACCAAACCGGCGCACAGTTCGTCGTCGGGTCGTCTTCGACACTCCGCCCGCCGGGACCGGGCCGGGCAGGTCCGGCAAAAGCCCTGGATACCGGTGGACAGCACCGTGATCGCGTGCCGCGACGGGCGGCGAGCCTGTCATCACAGCCGAGGAAATCCGGTGCCGGGCGGGACTGCCGTGACGCGCGGATCCGGTGCGTGCGGCATACTCGGACACGAGTTTTCGGCCGCTGCGCTCCGCCCGTTTCCGGCCCGGCCCCACCGGGCACGCAGGTCTGAGGGCGGAGACCGCGCACCGTCCCCCGCAAGATACTTCGGACGCCTCGACTGAGGCGTCCCGACCGGAGAAACGAGGTTGCCGACACCGTGTGCGGACTGCTCGGATTCCTGACAGCTGATGCGGCGACATCCGATGTGGTCGACCAGGTCTACGACGCCCTGCATTGCATGCGCCACCGCGGCCCCGACGAGCGCGGCACCTGGCACGACGACCACATGATCTTCGGCTTCAACCGGCTCTCGATCATCGATATCGAACATTCGCACCAGCCGCTGCGCTGGGGTCCGGCCGATAACCCGCAGCGATACGCGCTGACCTTCAACGGGGAGATCTACAACTACCTCGAACTGCGCGAAGAACTCGCCGCCGACCACGGGGCGGAATTCCCAGACGGCACGATGTTCGCCACCGAGGGCGATTCCGAGGCCATCGTGGCCGCGTACCACTACTGGGGCGCCGACGCGGTGAAACGCCTGCGCGGCATGTTCGCCTTCGCGATCTGGGATACCGAGACCGAGGAACTGTTCCTGGCTCGCGATCCGTTCGGAATCAAACCGTTGTTCCTGGCCACGGGCCCCGGCGGCACCGCCTTCGCCAGCGAGAAGAAGAGCCTGCTCGACCTGCTGCCCGCCCTCGGCCTGTCCGACGCCCTCGATCCGCGGGCACTGGAGCACTACACGGTGCTGCAATACGTGCCGGAGCCGGAAACGCTGCACGCGGGGATCAGGCGCCTGGAATCGGGCACCTACGCGACCGTGCGCGAAGGCGGCGAGCCGAAGTCGACCCGATACTTCCGGCCGGATTTCCGGGTGCGCTCCTTCGCGGCCGGGTCGGAGGCCGCGCGCTACCGCGAGATCGCCGCGGCGTTGGAGGACTCGGTCGCGAAACACATGCGCGCCGATGTCACCGTCGGATCGTTCCTGTCCGGCGGCATCGACTCGACCGCCATCGCGGCGCTGGCCATGCGGCACAACCCGAAGCTCATCACCTTCACGACGGGTTTCGAGCGCGAGGGCTATTCGGAGGTCGACGTGGCCGCCGAGAGCGCCGAGGCGATCGGCGCCCGCCACATCGTCAAGGTGGTCTCCCCGGCCGAATTCGCCGCGGCGATTCCCGAAATCGTCTGGTACCTCGACGATCCGGTGGCCGATCCGGCGCTGGTCCCTTTGTATTTCGTGGCCAAGGAAGCCCGCAAGCACGTCAAGGTGGTGCTCTCGGGCGAGGGCGCCGACGAACTGTTCGGCGGATACACGATCTACCGGGAACCGCTGTCGCTCAAGCCCTTCGAATATCTGCCGAAGGGGCTGCGACGGCTGGCGGGCCGATTGTCGGAGCGGATTCCGGACGGCACCCGAGGTAAGAGTTTGCTGCACCGCGGCTCGCTCGGCCTGGAGGAGCGCTACTACGGCAACGCCCGCAGTTTCAGCGACGCCCAGTTGCGTTCGGTGCTGCGTGAATTCCGTCCCGAATGGACCCATCAGGACGTGACCGCCCCGCTGTACGCGCAATCGGCCGCCTGGGATCCGGTGGCGCGGATGCAGCATCTGGACCTGTTCACCTGGCTGCGCGGCGACATCCTGGTCAAGGCCGACAAGATGACGATGGCCAATTCGCTGGAACTGCGGGTGCCGTTCCTGGATTCGGAAGTGCTGAAGGTCGCCGAGGGCCTGCCCTACGACCAGAAGATCACCAAGGAGACCACCAAGTACGCGCTGCGCCAGGCACTCGAGGGCATCGTCCCGTCGCATGTGCTGCATCGCGCCAAACTGGGATTCCCCGTGCCGCTGCGGCACTGGCTGCGCGGCACCGAACTGTTCGACTGGGCCCAGGCCCAGATCGCCGATTCGCAGACCGATCACCTGCTCGACAAGGCCGCGATCAAGACCATGCTCGACGATCACCGCGCCGGACGCTCCGATCACAGTCGCAGGCTGTGGACGCTGCTGGTGTTCATGGTGTGGCACGGCATCTTCGTCGAGGACCGGATCAAGCCGGAGATCCAGGAGCCGACCTACCCGGTCTCCTTGTAAACCCTCGAATACACCGAATGCCCCCGGACGCGCGAGTCCGGGGGCATCAGTCTCCGCTCGGTGTCAGAGCAGCGGCTTGATCTCCGCGGCCGCGTCCGCGCCGTACGCCTCGGTCAGCCGCTCGAGCGCGTCGTCCTTGTTCAGCGACCATTCCTGGGTGCCCATCGTCTCCAGCACCAGCACCGCGATCAGGGATCCGAGCTGGGCCGAACGCTCCAGGCTCAGACCGGCGGTGTGGCCGGTCAGGAATCCGGCGCGGAACGCGTCGCCGACGCCGGTCGGCTCGATCTTCTCGCGCTCGGGGACGACACCGACGCGCACCTCGGTGCCGTCGCGGTCGACGATCTGCACGCCTTCGGCGCCGAGTGTGGTGATCCGGATACCGACCTTGGCGGCCACCTCGGCCTCGCTCAGACCGGTCTTCTGCAACAGCAGCGCCCACTCGTACTTGTTCGTGAACAGGTAGGTGGCGCCCTCGATCAGCCGTACGGCCTGGTCGCCGTCGAGGCGGGCGAGCTGCTGGGACGGATCGGCGACGAAGGGGATGCCGACCTCGCGGCATTCCTCGGTGTGGCGCAGCATCGCCTCGGGATCGTTCGCGCCGACCAGCACCAGGTCGAGGGTGTTCGATTCGGCGAGTTCGATGATGGAGATGTCGCGGGCCTCGCTCATCGCGCCCGGATAGAACGACGCGATCTGGGCCATGTCGTCGTCGGTGGTGCACACGAACCGCGCGGTGTGGGCGCGGTCGGAGGTGAGCACTGTCGAGCAGTCGACACCGTGCTTCTCCAGCCAGGCGCGATATTCGCCGAAATCGGCGCCGACCGCCCCGACGAGCAACGGCGCGCGATTGAGGATGCCCATGGCGTAGGCGATGTTTCCCGCCACGCCACCGCGGCGAATCTGGAGATCATCGACCAGGAAGCTCAGCGACACATGGTCGAGCTGATCGGCCAGGAGTACGTCGGCGAACCGTCCGGGGAAACGCATGAGATGGTCGGTCGCGATGGACGCGGACACGGCGATTGACACGAGGCTGAGCCCTTCAACGGTAGGCAACAGAAAGTGAGGACGGGGACGAGAAATGTCCCTGCCCTCACCGTATCAACCAGAAGTCAGTTGAAGGAGTCTCCGCACGCGCACGAACCCGTGGCGTTGGGGTTGTCGATCGTGAAGCCCTGCTTCTCGATGGTGTCGACGAAGTCGATCGACGCGCCCTGGATGTAGGGGGCGCTCATCCGATCGACGGCCAGCTTGACGCCGGAGAAATCGACGACCAGGTCTCCGTCGAGCGAGCGGTCGTCGAAGAAGAGCTGGTAGCGCAGGCCCGCGCAACCGCCGGGCTGTACCGCGATACGCAGCGCCAGATCGTCGCGGCCTTCCTGATCCAGGAGCGCCTTCGCCTTGAGGGCGGCGGCTTCGGTCAGAGTCGCGCCGTGGGTGGTCGTCTCGTTCTGCACAGTCATGAACTCTCCTAAGGACAGCTGTCGTCAACCCGTGAACAGCGCACGGCTTGGTGGTCCAACGCCACTCAGCGGGCTGCTATTCCCTATCTTGCCACCACCGCACCCCGGCGTGAGCACAACCTCCATTGTGCCCGGCCTCTCCTACACCCGCCGGAGACATGCCCCACACCCCCTCGGCGGACCGCATTTCCTGCCGCGTGGAGCATCGAATAGCCTGGTCGGTGTGAAATTGTTCCGTCGCGGCGAGTCCAGCAGCACCGACGCGACCGCCGACACCACGGCGGACGCGAACGGTAGCGAGACCGCCGGTACCACTCGAAGTTCCACCACCGCGACCCTCGGAAAGGGCCGCCCCACACCGAAACGTCGTGACGCGCAAGGTAAGCGGCGCGGCCCCGTCGCGCCCGCGCCCCTCACCTCCAAGGAGGCGAGGGCACGCCGCAAGGCGACCCGCGGCACCAGGGAAGACCGCAAATCGGCCTCGGCCGAGCGGCGGCTCGCGGCCCAGGATCGCCGTAACCGGATGCTCGCGGGCGAGGACAAATTCCTGCTGCCGCGCGACAAGGGTCCGGTCCGGGCCCACGTGCGCGACGTGGTCGACGGTCGACGCAATCTCGTCGGGCTGTTCATGCCGATGGCCGTCGTGCTGCTGCTGTCGATGTTCGCCGCGCCGCGCCTGCAATCGATCCTGACCCTCGGCATGCTCGTCATGATGCTGTTCATGATGATCGAAGGCTTCGTGCTCGGCCGGATCGTCAACAACCGGGTTCGCGAGCGCTTCCCCGACACCGCAGACACCGGGTTCAAACTCGGTTGGTACGCCTTCGTCCGCGCGTCCCAGATCCGCAAGATGCGCGCGCCCAAACCCCGAGTGAGCCCCGGCGACGCCGTCTGACCTCGACAGACGCATACGGGCCTCTCCGTCACCGCACCCCTTCGGATGCGGCCACGGAGAGGCCCGTGGCATATCCGGACCTGGTCCGGGGTCAGTGGTGCTGAGAGGCACGGCCGAGGATGACGTCCAGTTCGGCGCGCACACGCTGGGCGTCGCGATCGATGACATCGCGGGAACCCGCCGGGGTGCGGCCACGGACCAGGAATACGCCGAAGGCCACGATGATCGCCATGGTGAGGAGAAAAGTAATCATGGCAGTAATTTTGCGTCCATAGATTTTCCGCCGAAAGTGGCTGTTCTGCCGTTGTCCGCAAATATTCGGCCAGGTACGCTGAGCCCATGCTCTCCAAGGTGGCCGTCGCGCTGTCCGAACCACTCGCCATGTTCGAATTCGGCGTCGTCTGCGAGGTCTTCGGCCTCGACCGCACCATGGACGGGCTGCCGGGATTCGACTTCAGGGTCTGCGGCGCCGAACCCGGGAAGCCGTTGCGCTCCACCACCCCCGGCGTCACGGTCACCCCGGATCACGGGCTCGACGCACTGCTCGACGCCGACCTCGTCGCCATCGCGGCGTTCCACGTCTCGGGCCTGGACAACCCCGAGAACCAGCCGATCATCGACGCGGTCCGCGCCGCCTACGACGCGGGCGCGATCGTGCTCACCGTCTGTTCCGGCGCGTTCATGGCGGGCGCGGCCGGTCTGCTGGACGGGCGCAAATGCACCACGCACTGGAAATACGTCGACCAACTCGCCGCCCGCTTCCCCGAGGCGACCATCGATCCCGACGTGCTGTTCGTCGACGAGGGCAATCTGATCACCAGCGCGGGCACCGCCGCGGGGATCGACGCCTGTCTGCACCTGGTGCGCAGGGAGATCGGCAGCAATGCCGCCAACGCCATCGCCCGCCGCATGGTGGTGCCGCCCCAGCGTGACGGCGGTCAGCGCCAGTTCATCGAACGCCCCGTCGCCGCGTGCAGTTCGGAAAGTCTCGGCGAGACCCTCCAGTGGATGAACGAGCACCTCGAACTCCAGCACACCGTCGAGGATCTGGCCGCCCGCTCGACGATGTCCACCAGGACCTTCGCCCGCCGCTTCGCCGCCGAAACCGGGACGACACCGGTGAAATGGCTCACCAACCAGCGCGTTCTCTACGCGAAGCAGCTGCTGGAGGAATCCGATCTCGGACTGGAGCAGATCGCCGGACGCGCGGGTTTCGGTTCGGGCGCGCTGCTGCGTCACCACTTCCAGCGACTGGTCGGAATAGCGCCCACCGAGTACCGCCGACGCTTCGGTTCGTCCTCGGAAGGGCAGCGATCGGACCCGGCCCCGATCGGGTGAACGCGCTCCGCCGCTGATCGCGTCGCCTCGGCGTTCCCACGTCCCGGGCTCGGGCACCGTCGGCAACGGCGAACCGCCCGGCGGATCCGGGCACATTCGTTCCGGCCGACTTCGACACGTGCCGAGATGGTTCCACGCGGGGCCGACGACCACGTGGTTGATAGATTGCCGACCGTGCCACCGCCGAGCGCCGACCCCGTCCGCCCACCGCGCACGCTCGTGCTCGGCGGAGCCAGGTCGGGGAAATCCGCGTACGCCGAAAACCTGGCCGGGGCGGACGAGCCGGTGCGTTACGTGGCGACCTCGGTTCCCGACCCCGCCGATCTCGATTTCGCCGAGCGCATCGCCGTCCATCGGCAACGGCGTCCGTCGGATTGGTCCGTCATCGAAAGTATCGACCCGGCAGGTGTTCTCGCCGATCCGTCGACCGGTGCGACGCTCATCGACGATATCGGCACCTGGCTCACCGCCCGCATCGATGCGCGCGCGGCCTGGGACGCCCCACGCGGCACCGTAGGACCGGACGCGGATGAACTGGTCGCGGCGGTGGCCGCGTATCCGGGGCACCTGGTGATCGTGAGCCCCGAGGTCGGCATGGGCGTCATCCCGGCGACGCGTTCCGGGCGACTGTTCCGCGACGAGATCGGCGCGCTCAATCAACGGCTGGCCGCCGCGTGCGACGAAGCGTTCCTCGTCGTCGCGGGTCTGCCGCTGCGCCTGAAATAGGCGACCGCTCGCCGTCGGCGCACGTGGTGAGCAGTGCGAACGAGTCGGGCGCTGTCACCGCGCGAGAACCGGCCGGGCAAGATTGGTCGGCGGAACCACGCGCGGCACAGACGCCCCGACCGAGAGGCTCGACAGTGATAGACGGATTCGGACCGGTCACACCCCCCGACCCGGAGATTCGTGCGGCGGCGGCGCGACGGCAGCAGCAGTTGACCAAGCCCGCCGGGGCGCTCGGGCGGTTGGAGGACCTCGGCAACTGGGTCGCGGCCTGCCAGGGCGTGTGCCCGCCGGAACAGTTCCGGCGCGCGCGGGTGGTGGTCTTCGCCGGAGACCACGGGATCGCGCGCCACGGTGTGTCCGCCTATCCGAGCGAGGTGACCGCGCAGATGGTCGCCAACTTCCGCGCGGGCGGCGCCGCCGTGAACGCCCTGGCCGCGGTGGCGGGCGCGACGGTGCGCGTGGTCGATATCGCCGTCGACGCCGAAACCGACGAGGTCGTCGGCGCGCACAAGGTGCGCCGGTCCAGCGGATCCATCGATCGGGAGGACGCGCTCACCCTCGACGAGATCGACGCGGCGCTCGCCGTCGGCCGGGCCATCGCCGACGAGGAGATCGACGCGGGCGCGGATCTGCTCGTCGCGGGCGATATGGGTATCGGCAACACCACCCCGGCCACCGTGCTCATCGCCACGCTCACCGATACCGAACCGGTCCGCGCGGTGGGCCGCGGCACCGGCATCGACGACGCGGGCTGGTCGCGCAAGGTCGCCGCGATCCGTGACGCCATGCGCCGCGCGCGGCCCGTCGCCAAGGATCCGGTCGAACTGCTGCGCGTGGCCGGCGGCGCGGATATCGCCGCCATGGCGGGATTCCTGGCGCACGCCGCGAGCAGGCGCACGCCCGTCATCCTCGACGGTGTCGTCGTGACCGCCGCCGCGCTGGTCGCCGAGGATCTCGCCGCGGGCGCGCGCGACTGGTGGCTCGCGGGCCACCGTTCCACCGAACCGGCCCACGCCCTCGCACTCGGCCGCCTGCGTCTGGAACCGCTGATCGACCTCGGCATGCGCCTCGGCGAAGGTTCCGGCGCTCTCACCGCACTGCCGATCCTGCGCGCGGCCGTCGCCACCCTCGCCGAGATGTCGACTTTCGCCGAGGCGGGGGTGAGCACGTCCGATGACAGTGCCGAAGCCGAGGCGGGCACCAACACATCCGACACCCCTGAAGCCAAGGCGGGCGTTGGCACATCCGGTGGCAGTGCCGAGGTCGGCATCGATACGTCCGGTGACGGCCCCGAGACCGAGGCGGCGCGGCCGAATCTGACGAAATGAGTGGCTGCCCCGAAGGGCGTGACGCGACCGAAACGGGCATCGGGCCGGCCGTGTGCAAGAAGATCGTGGAGGGTCACGGCGGCAAGATCCGGATCGACAGCGAGCGCGCGCCGATATGAACGGGTTGCGGCTCGCCGTGTCCTGGCTGACGGTGCTGCCGGTGCGCGGCCCCGACGACGTCGATCGGAACGTCGCCGGACGCGCGATCGCGCTGGCCCCGGTCGTCGGCGCGCTGCTCGGCGCCGGGGCGGCCGGGCTGCTGTGGCTGTTCATCTCGGTCGGCGCGAGCACGCTGCTCGCGGGCCTGCTCGTCGTCGTCGCACTCGCGGCGGCGACCCGCGGCATGCACATGGACGGGCTGGCCGACACCGTGGACGGACTCGGCAGTTACGGTCCGCCGGAGCGGGCGCGGGAGATCATGAAGGGCGGTGCGGCCGGGCCGTTCGGCGTCGCCGCGATCGTCTTCGTCGTCGGCCTCCAGGCGGTCTCGTTCGCGGCGCTCGCGGACCACGAACGGTGGTACGCCGTCGCGCTCGCGGTCGCGGTCGGGCGCACGCTCGTCGTGCTCGCCTGCCGACGCGGTGCGCCCGCCGCCCCCGGCACCGGCTTCGGCGCGCTGGTGGCGGACACGCAATCTCCGGTCACCGGGGCAGTGTGGACGACCGCCGCGGTCGCCGCCGCGATCTTCGCGGTGCCCGAGCGTCCGTGGCTCGGTCCGCTGGTCGTCCTCGTCGCCATCGGGGCGGCGACGGTACTCGTCCGGCACACCGCGCGGCGTTTCGGCGGGCTTTCCGGTGATGTTCTCGGCGCGGTGGTGGAGATCTCGGTCGCAATATCCGCGATCGGGTTCTCCCTCGCGCTCTAGCGACGAACGCCACAGCGTTCCCTCCGGCATCCGCGCCCTCTCCTGTCACATCCGTCGGCGCGTCGACGGCCCGTACCGCTGGTTATGACCGTTCAGAGCGACGGTTGCCTTCGTCACCGCGCCGTCGGTACCCACCGGTACTCCCGGCCAGAACCGGAGATCCGTATTCGCGCTCGACTCAAGCGAATTCGCCGCACACCCCGCGCGACGGCGACGCGTGCGCACCGGGCAACGGAATGTTTGCGGCACCGAGATGCCAACCGTCTGGGTCAGGACATAAGGTGAGCGGCATGTCTTCCGAGCGCATCTACTTCCGACAGCTGCTGTCCGGCCGTGACTACGCAGTCGGCGACCCCATCGCGACGCAGATGCGAAATTTCGCGTACCTGATCGGCGATCGGGAGACCGGCGAAGCCGTCGTCATCGACCCCGCCTACGCGGCCTCCGACCTGGCCGGGATCGCCGAGAGCGACGGTATGCGGCTGACCGGTGTGCTGGCCACCCACCACCACCCCGACCACGTCGGCGGGACCATGATGGGTTTCACCCTGGGCGGTGTGCGCGAACTCCTCGAAACCGTCAGCGTGCCGGTCCACGTGAACGCCCACGAACTGGACTGGGTCGCCAATGTCACCGGGATCGCGCCCAGCGAGCTCACCGGCCACGAACACGGTGACAAGGTCTCGGTCGGCGCCTTCGACATCGAGTTACTACATACCCCCGGTCACACTCCCGGCAGTCAGTGCTTCCTGTTCGACAACCGGCTCATCGCGGGCGACACGCTGTTCGTCGACGGCTGTGGGCGCACCGATTTCCCCGGCGGCGACTCCGACGAGATGTTCCGCAGCCTGCGCCACCTGGCCGCCCTCGACGGTGACCCGGTCGTCTACCCCGGCCACTGGTACTCCCAGGAACCCAGCGCCACCCTGTCCAGCATCAAGGACAACAACTACGTCATGCGACCGCAGACCCTGGAGCAGTGGCAGATGCTCATGCCCGGCTGAGCGAGCCGGGGAACGACACCCAGGACGGCCGGGCCGAACAGCCCGGCCGATCTCACATTCCGCGCATCCACCCGTGGATATCTTCGAAGGTGCCGCGCTGGATACCCGTGAGCGTGTCGCGCAGCGCCATCGTCACTTCACCGGGTTCGCCGCCGCCGATGGTGAACTCCCCCTCGGCGGAGCGGACCCAGCCGACCGGGGTGATGACCGCCGCGGTGCCGCAGGCGAACACCTCGGAGATGTCGCCGGATTCGGCGCCCTTGCGCCACTCCTCCACCGACACCTTGCGCTCCTCCACCGGGTAGCCCGAGTCGGCGGCCAGCGTGAGCAGCGAATCGCGGGTGATACCGGGCAGCAGCGATCCGGACAGTTCCGGGGTCACCAGACGGGCTTCCGAACCCGAGCCGAAGACGAAGAACAGATTGTTGGTGCCCATCTCCTCGACATAGCGGCGTTCGACGGCGTCGAGCCAGACCACCTGGTCGCAGCCCTTTTCGGAAGCCTGCGACTGGGCGAGCAGCGACGCCGCGTAGTTACCGGCCACCTTCGCCTCGCCGGTGCCGCCGGGAGCCGCGCGCACGTATTCGGTGGACAGCCACACCCGCACCGGCTTCACCCCGCGCGGGAAGTACGCGCCCGCCGGGGAGCCGAGCAGCAGGTATTTGTAGGAGGCCGCGGGCTTCACACCGAGCCCCGTCTCGGTCGCGAACATGAACGGCCGCAGGTACAGCGAGTCCTCGCCGCCCGCTTGCGGCACCCAGTTCCCGTCGGCCTCCAGCAGTTGGCGCACCGACTCGATGAACAGTTCCTCGGGCAGTTCGGCCATCGCCATCCGCCGGGCGGACCGCCGGAAACGCGCGGCGTTGGCATCGATCCGGAAACAGGAGACGCTGCCGTCGGCCTGCCGGTAGGCCTTGAGTCCCTCGAAGATCGCCTGCCCGTAGTGGAAGACCATGGTCGACGGGTCCATCGCGAGCGATCCGTACGGCTCCAGCCGCGCGTTGCTCCACCCCTCACCCTCGGTGTAATCGATCGACACCATGTGGTCGGTGAAGAACCGGCCGAATCCGGGTGCCGCCAGAATCTCCTGTACCCGCTGCGCCGGGGTGGGCGCAGGATGAGGGATACGGGTGAACTGTGCAGCAGCGGTCATGGAATGGATCTTATCTGCCACCCTTTCCCGACGTTTACCGCCTTGGTCACGACTCGGCAGAGGCGACGGCGGTCGCCGGGAACGACCGCCGAGCGGTATCGGTGGAGGACCTCAGGCGGTGCGGGTCTCGACGAACGGCGGTTTGACGACCGAGCAGCGCAGCCGTCGCCCGCGTACGTCCACCTCGACCTCGATATCGGGCAGCAGATCGCGCACGGTGTCGACGAGGGCCAGCGCGATACCCACCTTCAGGGTGGGCGAGAAGGTTCCCGAAGTGGTTTCGCCCACCGGTTCCCCGTCCAGCAGCACTTCCTGCCCCTGGCGCAATACCCCGCGATCGATGGCTTTGAGTCCCACCAGGGTTCGGCGCGGACCGGCCGCCTTCTCGGCCTCCAGCGCCGCCTTGCCCCAGAATTCGGGTTTCTTCCAACCGACCGCCCATCCGCAGCGCGCCTGTACCGGCGTGATGTCGGTCGACAGTTCGTGGCCGTGCAGCGGATAACCCATCTCGGTGCGCAGGGTGTCGCGCGCGCCGAGTCCGGCGGGCTGACCGCCCGCGGCGCGCACCGCGTCGACCAGCGCGCGGAACAGCGGCTCGGCATCGTCCCAGCGCGGCAGCAGTTCGTAGCCGTGCTCGCCGGTGTATCCGGTGCGGCACACGCGGACCGCGCGACCGTCCCACTCGGCGTCGGCGTAGGCCATGTACTCGAGATCGGTGGGCAGTCCGAGCGCGGTCAGCACGTCGGCCGATTTCGGGCCCTGCACGGCGAACACGGCGAAATCGCGGTGTTCGTCGGTCACCGTGACACCCTGCGGCGCGGCCTTGCGCAATTCGGCGACCACGGTCGCGGTATTCGCCGCGTTGGGCACGAGGAAGATCTCGTCCTCGCCGACGTAGTAGGCGATCAGATCGTCGACCACGCCGCCCTCTTCGGTGCAGCACAGCGTGTACTGGGCCTTACCCGGCCGGATTCGGCCGAGATCGTTGGTCAGCGCGGAGTTCACGAATTCCGCCGCGCCCGGCCCGCGCACGGTCGCCTTGCCGAGATGACTCACGTCGAACAGACCGACCGCGGCGCGCACCGCCTGGTGTTCGGTGACCGTCCCCGCGTACGACACCGGCATCTCCCACCCGCCGAAGGGCGCGAAAGTCGCACCCAACTCGGCGTGCACTCCGCGGATCGGGCCTTGCAGCAGGTTCGTCTCGGTCACCCGGCGAGCTTAACCGCCGCAGAACCGCCATCGGGGTGCCACGCGATCGAACCCGTGCGGCGGCGCTCGCGGCGGCCGACAGGGAAACCGTGGCGTGTCGGTGACGTTCGTTTCGACAGGCGTTCGGCCCGCTACTCGGTGGCGTCGCGCTGCGATACCGGAAGCGAACCGAATAACCTGTGCCAATGACAGCTGTTGCAGATCGCTCGCTCGGACCGGAACTGGCGCGTACCGAAACAATCGGCCCGGACACCGACGTCCTCGTCATCGGGTTGACCTCTTCGGAGAACGGCCCGGCCATCGCGCCCGACGACTTGTTCAGTGACGTGCTCGGCGCCGACATACGCGCGGAGCTGCTGGATCAGCTCGGCGCGGTCGGCGCCAAAGGTAAACCCGAAGAACTCACCCGGGTCCCCGCTCCCGCCGGGCTGGAAGGCGTGACCAGTGTGCTCGCGGTCGGGCTCGGCTCTCCCGATAAGGTCGACGCGGAACAGATCCGTCGCTCGGCGGGTGTGGCGGCCCGCTCGCTCAGCGGCACCGAACTGGTCGTGACCACCCTGTCCGGACTCGATCTCGGGGCCGCCGCCGAAGGGTTCTACCTGGGCGCGTACACCTTCACCCCGTTCAAATCCGGCAAATCCGCGCCGAAGCCGGACGAGCGTCCCGTGGTACGGGTCGAATTGCTCGTCCCCGAACCGGAATTCGGGACCACCGAACTCCTGCGCGCGCAACTCGTCGCCGAAGCCGTCGCCACAGCGCGCGATTTCGTCAATACTCCGCCGAGCCATCTGTTCCCCGCCGAATTCGCCACGCGCGCGGCGACGCTCGCCGAGGCCGCGGGGCTGGAGGTCGAGGTCCTCGACGAGAACGCTCTGGAAGCGGGCGGTTACGGCGGTGTGCTCGGCGTCGGCAAGGGTTCGTCGCGACCGCCGCGGCTGGTCCGGCTCACCTACGCGGGCGGTGACAAGAAGGTCGCGCTGGTCGGCAAGGGCGTCACCTTCGACACCGGCGGTATCTCGATCAAGCCCGCGCAGAACATGGAGAACATGACCTCGGATATGGCGGGAGCGGCGGCGGTCATCGCGGCCACCCTGCTCGCGGCGCGGCTCGGCCTGCCGATCACGGTGACCGCCGTCGTCCCGATGGCCGAGAACATGCCGTCCTCCACCGCGCAGCGTCCGGGTGACGTGCTCACCCAGTACGGCGGCACCACCGTCGAAGTGATCAACACCGACGCCGAGGGCCGCCTGATCCTGGCCGACGCCATCGTGCGGGCGGGCGAGGACTCCCCCGAGTACATCATCGACGTCGCCACCCTCACCGGCGCCCAACTGGTCGCGCTCGGCACCCGCACCCCGGGCGTCATGGGCACCGACGATTTCCGCGACCGGGTCGCCCGCATCTCCCGCGAGGTCGGCGAGAACGGGTGGGCCATGCCGCTTCCCACCGAACTGCGGGCCGACCTGAATTCCAAGGTCGCCGATCTGGCCAATGTCGCGCCGCACCGGTGGGGCGGCATGCTCTCGGCCGCGCTGTTCCTCAAGGAGTTCGTCCCCGAGGGCGTGCAGTGGGCCCACCTCGACGTCGCGGGTCCGGCCTACAACACCGGTGGGCCCTTCGGCTATGTCGGCAAGGGCGGTACCGGGGTTCCGGTGCGCACCCTGATCGCCGTCATCGAGGACATCGCGGCGGAATAGCCGGGTCGCCCGGGCACACGCGGCCCGGGCACACGTCGGATTTCCAGCGACGGCGACCACGCGCCTCCGGACGACGAAGGATTGCCGCGCGCTCGGTCGAGTCGGATCGGACACCGATCGAGCACGCGGGCTCAGAGATCGCGCAGTTCGTCGTCGAAGGCGCGCTGCCGCTCGATCCGCTTGCGCGCGTCGTGGTCACGCATCCGCTGCGGGTAGCCGGTCTTGCCGACGTCGTAGACGGGGATCCGCAGATCCGAGGCCAAGCGCCGCGCCCCGCGTTCGCCGACGATCCGGCGGGTCCATTCCCCGTCGGAGGCGACGAGTACGACAGTGACATCGGTCACTGTCGTCTTGGGTTCGAGGAACCCCTCCACCCCTTCGCGGGCGCGCACCCAGTCGGCCAGGTAGCGAGTATCCGCGTTACCCGTACTCCCCCGATCCCCCGTACCTCTACCCCCGGTCACAGCGCCACGGAAACGATCCAGCAAACCCATCGACGCCGACCTCCTCACGGCACGGCGGAAACCTCACCACCGGTCTTTCCATCTTGCCAGCTGGGCGGCAGATGGACGCCCTGTGCTACATGCCACGCGATCGAGTGCAAGGATGGATCGCGGTACAAGAACCACACGGATCTCCGGTGCCGCCGAATGGTCGGTGGCTTGCGGACTTTCGCCGCGACCCGCGGCGCGAGGTCCGCCGGAGATCAACTGTTGTAGAACCCGTCGAGCAGTCAGAGGAGTCAACGGACATGGCCTTCTCCGTCCAGATGCCGGCTCTTGGTGAGAGCGTCACCGAGGGAACGGTGACCAGGTGGCTGAAGCAGGAAGGAGACACGGTCGAGGTCGACGAGCCGCTGCTCGAAGTCTCCACCGATAAGGTCGACACCGAAATCCCGTCGCCGGTGGCGGGCGTGCTGTCGAAGATCGTCGCCGCCGAAGACGACGTTGTCGAGGTCGGCGGTGAACTCGGCGTGATCAGCGACGCCGGCGAAGCACCCGCGGCCGAGTCTTCCCCCGAGCCCGAGGCCGCAGCGCCCGAGCCGGAACCCGAACCCGAGCCGGAACCCACCCCGGCGCCCGCCGCGCAGTCGGCCCCCGCACCCGCCGCGGCCTCGGCCGCACCGGCCGCCGGATCGGGAACCCCCGTCAAGATGCCCGAACTCGGCGAGTCGGTCACCGAGGGCACGGTCACGCGGTGGCTCAAGGCCGTCGGTGACGAAGTCGCCGTCGACGAGCCGCTGCTCGAAGTGTCGACCGACAAGGTGGATACCGAGATCCCGTCTCCCGTCGCGGGCACCCTGCTGGAGATCAGCGCACAGGAAGACGATGTCGTCGAGGTCGGCGGACAGCTCGGCGTGATCGGCAGCGGATCCCCCGCCGCCGCGGCGCCCGAGCCCGAGCCCACCCCCGCTCCGGCACCGGAGCCCGCGCCCGCTGCCGCCGCGCCCGCACCGAAACCGGCCCCCGCCCCCGCAACGGCACCCGCCAAGGCTCCGGCCCCGGCGCCCGCTCCGGCCCCGGCGCCCGCTCCGGCCAAGGCCCCCGTGGCCACCGCCACCGCGGATTCCTCCGGTAACGGCGCGACCCCGTACGTCACCCCGCTGGTCAGGAAACTGGCCGAGGAGAACGGCGTCGACCTGGGTTCGCTCAGCGGTTCCGGAGTCGGCGGACGCATCCGCAAGCAGGATGTCATCGCCGCCGCCGAGGCCAAGAAGGCCCCGGAGCCCGCCCCGGCTCCGGCCGCCGCACCCGCCGCACCCGCCGCACCCGCGGCGAAGGCTCCCGCCGCCGCTGCCGCGCCGTCGCCCAAGCTGGCGCATCTGCGCGGCACCGTGCAGAAGGCCAGCCGCATCCGGCAGATCACGGCCACCAAGACCAGGGAATCGCTGCAGACCACCGCGCAGCTCACCCAGGTGCACGAGGCCGACGTCACCAAGATCGCGTCGCTGCGCAGCCAGGCCAAGGCCGGTTTCAAGAGCCGCGAGGGCGTCAACCTGACGTTCCTGCCGTTCTTCGCCAAGGCCGTGGTCGAGGCGCTCGGGGTGCACCCGAACGTCAACGCCAGCTACGACGAGGCGAGCAAGGAGATCACCTACCACGCGTCGGTGCACCTCGGCATCGCCGTGGACACCGAGCAGGGTCTGCTCTCCCCGGTGATCCACAACGCCAGTGACCTGTCGCTGGCCGGCTTGGCGCGTGCCATCGCCGATATCGCCGACCGGGCCCGCAACGGCGGACTCAAGCCGGACGAGTTGGCCGGCGGCACCTTCACCGTCACCAATATCGGCAGCCAGGGCGCGCTGTTCGACACCCCGATCCTGCTCCCGCCGCAGGTGGGCATGCTCGGGACCGGCGCGATCGTCAAGCGCCCGGTGGTCGTGACCGACGAGACCGGCAACGAATCCATCGGCGTCCGGTCGATGTGCTACCTGCCGCTCACTTACGATCACCGCCTCATCGACGGTGCGGATGCCGGTCGCTTCCTGACCACCATCCGGCATCGACTCGAGGAAGCGGCGTTCGAAGCGGACCTCGGCCTGTAGTTCGGGAAGGTCGCCTGTCACCCATGAAAGTCGTGATCGCCGGTTCATCCGGGCTGATCGGGACGGCGCTCGTCGCGGCACTGCGCCGCGACGGGCACGAGGTGGCTCGTCTGGTGCGTCGCCGCGCCGCCGCACCCGACGAATTCGTGTGGGATCCCGCCCGTGCCGAACTGGACGGGCGGGCCCTGCGCGACGCCGACGCCGTCGTCAACCTCTGCGGCGCGAGCATCGGCCGCCGTCGCTGGAACGGCCACTACAAACAGGAATTGCGCGACAGCCGCATCACCCCGACCGACGTCCTCGCCGACAAGGTCGCCGACGCGGGCGTGCCCGTTCTGGTCAACGCCAGCGGCGTGCACTATTACGGCGGCGACACCGGCGACCGCGTCGTCGACGAGACCTCCCCCGCCGGAACGAGTTTCCTCGCCACGCTGTGCCGCGACTGGGAAGCCGCGACCAAACCTGCCGTCGCCGCGGGCGTGCGCACGGTGCTGTTGCGCAGCGCCGTCGTGCTGTCCAGGAACGGCGGGATGCTCGACGCCCTGCGCCCGCTGTACTCCCTGGGCCTGGGCGGCCGACTGGGCAGCGGACGCCAGTACGCGCCGTGGATCTCCCTCGACGACGAGATCGGCGCCATCGTCTTCGCCCTCACCAACGAGTCCGTCAGCGGCCCCGTCAATTCGGTCGGCCCGGCCCCGGTCACCAACGCCGAATTCAACCGTGCCCTCGGCAAGGCCCTGCACCGCCCGACCCCGCTCGTGGTACCCGCCTTCGCGCTGCGCGCCGTCATCGGCGAATTCGCCGACGAGGCCGTGCTCAGCGGCCCGCGCGCCATCCCGACGGCGCTGGAGGAAGCCGGATACACCTTCCGTCACCCGACCATAGGCGCGGCGCTCGCGTCGGTGATCGGCCGCGGCGGAGACGACCGGTGACCGACTCCGATCCCCACCTGATCAGGGATGCCAGGCACGCGGATCTGCCCGCCATCCTCGCCATCCACAACGCGAATATCGCCACCTCCACCGCGATCTGGGATATCGACCAGGTCGGGATCGAGGAACGCGAGAACTGGTTCGGGGATCGCCGCGCGGCGGGGATGCCGGTTCTGGTCGCCGAGGTCGACGGCGAAGTCGCCGGTTACGCCGGCTACGGCCAGTGGCGCCCCAAGGTCGGATACCGCTTCTCCGTGGAGAATTCGGTGTACATCGACGAGCGGTTCCACCGGCGCGGCCTCGCCACAGCGCTGCTCGCCGAATTGATCTCCCGCGCGTCGTCCTCCGGGCGCGTGCACGCGATGATCGCGGCCGTCGAATCGAGTAACGAGGCGTCGGTCGTCCTGCACGAACGCTTCGGTTTCGTCATCGTCGGCCGGTTGCCCGAGGTCGGATACAAATTCGATCGCTGGATGGATCTCACCCTGATGCAATTGACCCTGCCCGTGGACCCTCGCTAGATCCCGCCTCCGGGACGGCTCCCCATCGGGGTGTCCGCGCGCGACGCGGCGCGTTCCCGCCCGCGCGGGGTGTCGGGCCGCGACTGGCACCCTCGCGGACAGGTTGCGATCATGATCCTCATGGCTACCCGAGGACTACCCGAACTGGATGTGGCCCGCGCGCAACGCTGGGCCGCGAACCAGGTCCCCGAACACGTGCGCGACGAGATCCGCGTCGAATGCGATATCGCCGCACGTCATCTGACGATCTGCGAATGCAGGCCGCCCTGGCGCGAGGATTTCGGCCCGGAATGGACACGGTTCCCGATCGCACGGCTGCACTTCACCAAGACCACCGGCCTGTGGACGTTGTACTGGCGCGACCGGAACCTGAAATTCCACCGCTACCGCTACCTGGAACCCAGCCCCCACATCCACGACCTGCTCGAATATCTCGACCAACGATCCGACCCGATCTTCTGGGGTTGATCGCCGCCGAGCACACCGGCAACCCTGTGGCATTACCCACACCACGTCCATTCCGCCGTCGATCCGCCTGGGCGTAACGTCAACGGGGTGAACGACACGCGCACCGTGCGGTCCGCTCGATTCGATACCACCCCGATCGTGATCGAGGACCTCGGACTCATCGACTACCACTCGGCCTGGGATCTACAGCGCGAATACGCCGCCGAACGCGCCGACGGCATCGGAGCGGACCACCTCCTGCTCCTGGAGCACCCGTCGGTCTACACCGCGGGCCGCCGCACCGAGACCGAGGACCTGCCGATCGACGGCAGTCCGGTCGTCGAGGTCGACCGCGGCGGCAAGATCACCTGGCACGGCCCCGGCCAGCTCGTCGGCTACCCGATCGTGCGCCTGGCCGCACCGGTCGACGTCGTCGCCTACGTGCGCCGCCTGGAAGAAGCGCTGATCTCGGTCGTCACCGGCTTCGGCATCACCTGCGGCCGCATCGACGGCCGCTCCGGCGTGTGGCTGCCCGCCACCGACCTGCTGGCCGAACGCAAGATCGCCGCGATCGGCGTGCGCGTGCAACGCGGCGTCGCGCTGCACGGCATCTCCCTGAACTGCAATTCCGCGATGGACGGCTTCCAGGCGATCGTCCCCTGCGGCATTCGCGACGCGGGCGTCACCACCCTGACCCGCGAACTCGGTCGCGAGGTCACCGTCGCGGAGGTCAAGCCGCTGGTCGCCGACGCCATCGCGCGCGCGTTGAACGGCGAACTGCCGGTGACCGCCCACGACATCGCGCGCGTCGACCCTGCCGCGCCGAGCCCAACGTCCCCGTCGGCGACCGACACCGAAAGCGTAAGGTCGACCCTGTGACCTCAGCCGACGCCCCCGCTGGCCGCAAACTCCTGCGGATCGAAGCGCGCAACGCGGAGACCCCGATCGAGCGCAAGCCCAAGTGGATCCGCACCCGCGCCACCATGGGCCCCGAGTACACCGAACTCAAGGGCCTGGTCAAGCGCGAGGGCCTGCACACCGTGTGCGAGGAAGCGGGCTGCCCCAATATCTTCGAATGCTGGGAAGACCGCGAGGCCACCTTCCTCATCGGCGGCGAACAGTGCACCCGCCGCTGCGACTTCTGCCAGATCGACACCGGCAGACCCGCCGCCCTCGACCGCGACGAACCCCGCCGCGTCGCCGAGAGCGTCCAGGCCATGGGCCTGCGCTACTCCACCATCACCGGCGTCGCCCGCGACGACCTCGACGACGGCGGCGCCTGGCTCTACGCCGAAACCGTCCGCGCCATCAAGGGTTTGAACCCGAACACCGGCGTGGAACTGCTCATCCCCGACTTCAACGCCGACCCCGACCAACTCGCCGAGGTGTTCTCCTCGCGCCCGGAGGTCTTGGCCCACAACCTCGAAACGGTGCCGCGCATCTTCAAGCGCATCCGGCCCGCGTTCCGCTACGAACGGTCGCTCGCGGTGCTCACCGCCGCACGAGAGGCCGGACTCGTCACCAAATCCAACCTCATCCTCGGCATGGGCGAGACGCCGGAAGAGGTCACCCAGGCGATGCGCGATCTGCACGAAGCTGGCTGCGACATCCTCACCATCACCCAGTACCTGCGGCCCTCGCCCCGCCATCATCCGGTGGACCGATGGGTGAAGCCGGAAGAGTTCGTGGAGCATTCGAAGATGGCCGAGGAGATCGGTTACGCCGGGGTGATGGCCGGGCCGCTGGTTCGCTCCTCGTACCGTGCGGGTCGCTTGTACGCACAGGCGATGGCCCACCACGGTCGCGAAATCCCTTCGGCCATGGCCCATCTCGCCCAGGAAGGCAGCGCTTCGCAGGAAGCCGGCTCGGTACTGGCCCGCTTCGGCAGCTGAACAACTCACCCGGAGACCGTGCCGGGTCAGGCCGCCTCATGACACTCGTGCGCCCGTGAGTTTCTCCGAGGAAATCGCGGAGAACGTCAGCGGGCACGTACACGGGTCCAGCCCTGTTGTGGTCAGTCGTACGCACGGCTACCCTCCGGCCGCCGCCCGGTGTGTCGAGATGGCCTGCTCGCCGGAAGCGCAGGCCGACGAAAGCTCGGAGAGCGCGACGACCTGTCATCGACCACAATCTCCTCAAATAAACTAAGATAGAATCTTAGTAAGATTGCGTCTTAGCTAACATCGCGATCGCGTTGCCCGACAACGCACCGAGCATCGTCGTCCTCGATGAAATCCCCTGGCTCATAGAACAGGATTCCGCCTTCGAGGGCGCTTTGCAGACGGTGTGGGATCGGCACCTGTCGGATAAACCGGTCCTGCTCCTGCTGGTCGGCAGCGATATCTCCGTGATGGAGTCGCTGGGCACCCGGGAGCGGCCGTTCTTCGGACGCGCGACGAAGATGACCGTCGAGCCACTACATCTCGCCGACGTACAGTCGCTGACTGAACTGGACGCCGCCGACAGTATCGACGCGCTGCTGATCACCGGCGGATTCCCGGAAATCGTGAAGTCGTGGCGCCCTGGAATGAGCCGCATCGACTTCCTCCGCGACGCCACATCCAATCCCCTGGCTCCGCTGCTGGTGGCGGGCGAACTATCGCTACTCGGCGAATTCCCCGAGGGCGCGCGATCACGAGCGATCCTCGAGGCTATCGGCAGCGGTGAACGCACGTTCAGCACCATAGCGGCCGAAGCGGGCGGTGCGAACGCACTCGCGGCCGGAACCCTGAATCCACTGCTGAACACCTTGCAAGCCAAACGAATCGTTGACGCCGACCTTCCGCTGTCCACGAAGCCGGACACGAAGAACAAGCGCTACCGAATCTCGGATTCCTATCTCCGATTCTGGCTGGCATTCCTCCGGCGTGGTATTCCACTGATCGAACGCGGTCGCGGTGACGTCGCGATGGCGCGGATCGAACGCTCATGGACAGCATGGCGCGGGCGCGCCATCGAGCCCGTCGTCCGAGAATCTCTGCTGCGCCTTCTCCCCGACGAACGATGGCCCGACACCGAGGCTGTCGGAGGCTGGTGGAACCGGCAGAACAATCCGGAAATCGACCTGATCGGCGCGGATCGCGGCCCCGTCGCCAGGACAATACATTTCGCGGGCTCGATCAAATGGCTCGAAGACCGCGCTTTCGACCGACACGACTACGACGCTCTCATCCGCGGTCTGCTCGCGATACCCGGCACCGCGATCGATACTCCGCTGGTCGCGGTCAGCAGATCGGGAGTGGCCGACAACGTGCCGCTCGCTACGCATTGGGGACCGGAAGATCTCGTCCGCGCCTGGCGACGATGAGAAGCCGAATGCGGCACCACTCACGACACGCAGAACACTGGTAAATGCTGGACTTCACTGGAACCTCTGCGTACGTTGCCCGCATGACGGATTCAGCGGTCGAGCTGGAGGACCGGATCGCCGGACTACGTGCGGATGTTCGGCGGGCGGCCTCGGCGGGCGATCGTGCCACGGCGCGACAGTTGCGGGCGGAGTTACGGCGGGTGGAGAACCTGTGGGAGACAGCGGTGCTCGGTGAGACACCCGTGGTGCGTACCGAGGAGGCGGAGGTGGAGGACACGTCGGGGACGTGCGGTGGTGACGGCGCTCCCGTGGTCGCGGTCCGTGATCATGTGCATCGCGCCCTGACGCTCCTGTCGGCCCCCGCGTCGCCGAAGGTGGTGATGGCGGTCCACGAAGGCTTCTTCTCCGGCCAACTCGTGGCAGCGCGCCTGACCAGCCTGCGCCGCGACGAGGAACGTTCCTTCCGCGCCGCGCCCTTCGCGCGCCCCTTCTACATCTGCGCCGCACTCACCACCGATCTCATCGCACCGGCCCGTGGTTTGCTGGCCGTGAGCACTTGGTCACTGCCTCGCCGTATGATCGGGCCGCTCAGTCCGCGCGTGGATTTGCTGACCGCGGTGATCAGGTTGTCCGAGCACATGATCGACCAGGGTGCGACAGGTCCCGCGGCGCAGCGGGTGCTGTGGCGGCTCGCGGTGTCGGTGCCGGGAGTGGCGGGGTCGCCGGATTCGCTGGATCCGGCGGCGGTGTCGGAGGCGGCGCGGCGCGAACTCGCGGTGCACGTCGACGACGACACCGGTCATCGCGAGCAGGCGGCGCAACGGGTTACGCGTCAGCTCGACGACGCGGCTGGGCAACTGTTCGGTGTTCGGCTGCGTGCGGCCGGACGGCGCGGAAACGAGTTGTGATGAACGATCTTTCGGCCCGATTGGACCGGTTGCGCGATGATGCCCCGACGTGTCGGCACAATGCCCGCACGATCGCGGCGCTGACCACCAACCCGGGCTGTGTGCGCCGTGCCCTATTGGACGCGGCGGCGGTGGACAAGGCCGAGATCGCGCGTGAGCTGGGGCATCCGCCGCAGTTCGGTCAGTCGCAGTTCGCCATCACCCGTGGCAACACCTTCGAGGCGATGGTGAAGGCCAACGGATGCGCGGAATTGCTCGCGTTGCTGCGCGAGAAGTTGGGGCTGTCGATTCCCGAGGTCGGCTACGTCGATCTGAACACGGTGGGCGACAACGCGGGCAACGCCGTGCGGCACCAGCGCACGCGCCAACTGCTGGGCCGGGCGATCCGCGACAACGACGCCACCCTGTTCGATCACCCGCTGTTGCGTCTCGATGTCGCAGGCGCTCCGGCGTATCTGGAGCCCGACGTGGTGGCGGTGCAGCTGGACGGCCTGTTCCATGTCATCGAGATCAAATCCTTCCCGGTCATCGACGAGCAGGCCGATCCGACCCAGGTCGCGGTCGCGGCGAAACAGTCGGCGGTCTATGTGCTCGCGCTGCGCCAGCTGTTCGAGGATCTGGGCGAGGACCCGGAGCTGGTGTCGCACCGGGCGATTCTGGTGTGCGCGCGGGATTTCACGAACCGCCCGACCGCCGCGCTCGTGGATCTGCGCAAACAGCTGGCGGTGGTCTCGCGGCAGCTGTCACGGCTGACCTCGATCGAACAGCTACTCGAATTACTGCCGCCCGGAGCGAGTTTCGCACCGGGTCCCGATCTGGCCGACACCATCGCCGCGATCCCGGCACGGTATGCCCCGGACTGCATGTCCCACTGCGACATGGCGTTCGCGTGCCGGTCCGAAGCGCGCTCGTCGGGTTCGGTCGACGCACTGGGCCGCGGTGTCTGCGACGACCTGGGCGGTATCGACAGTGTCGAGACCGCGCTCGGCCTCGCCGACGGCTCCTTCACCCCCGGCCCCGAACACGCGGATATCGCGGGGGTGCTGCGCGCCGCCCACCGCCTGCAACTGGAGATCGCCGGATGAGTGTGCTGACCGCGCTGGCCCGGGTGCGGGCCGCGCACACCGGTCGCGCCGAGCCGCTGGCCACGGTCCGGCACTATCACCTCTCGCAACGTCCGTTCGTGCTCATCCCCCTGCGACTGGCCGGTGAGGCCGCGGCACCGTTGGCGGTGATGTTCGGCACCGACCGCGACGAGCCGACCGTGCTGATCGTGCCGCAGCCCCGCGACCGGGTGCTGCGGCTCCGTTTCATCGAAGCCCTGGCCGGGCAGATACTGCCGCATGTGGCCGCGTACCTGGACGCGGCGGAGAACATCACCGACAAATCCGGCGAGGTGATCGGCCGCCGCTGTCTCGACGCCGCCCAACTCTGGGTGCCCAATACCGGTGGCGTGGATTTCCTTCGGCTGCTGGGACGTTCGGTGCGGTACCACAGGGTCGACGGACCGAATCCGATCCCCGCCGAGGTGCCGCTGCTCGGCCGGTGGCTGACCTGGTTCGCCGAACGGGCCGAACGTCCCGGCTCCGCGGTCCTGCTGCCGATGACCTCGGTGCTGGCGATGCACTGGGCCACCGGGCAATCCGCGCTCGAGGACGCCAATCTCGCCTCACTGCTCGGTTGGATCGCCCCGCCGCCCGGGATGTCGGGCGCCCAGGCCGCCGCGCTCGCCGAGGATCCCCTGCTGAGCCCGCCCGCCGGACCCGCGACCGACCCCGGATTCGACAACGAAGAACTGGCTCCGCTGGTCAACGCCTACGACAACGCGATCGAGGATATCGACGGCACCGCCAAAACCGTGGCGGCCCAACGCCTCGAACTGGCATTGCGCGGCCAGCTCGAACCGACATGGCAGCTGATGTGGCGCGGCATCGAGTTGCTGTCCGCGCTCCCCGAGGCCGCCAACGTACCGACCCGCTGGCAGCGTGACCGAGGTTCGTTCACCTATTTCGCCGATACCATCGACGACGGGGTCGCCCAGGCTCGCCGTGACGCCGCCGTCTCCGCGGTGCGCAGGTTGCTGGATCGAGAGGCGGCGGCCGAGGCCTTCCAGGCCCAGCGCGCCTACGACGACCCGCGCGTGATGGCCGAACATCGACTCTCCGGCACCGCGTTTCGCGGCACCGTCACCGAATGCGATCCGAACCGATGCGACACCTCCGGCAAACGAGCCCTGCTGCGCCCGATGCTCGAGGTCAAATCCGACGACCCCTTCATCCCGACCCCCGGTGAGACCCTGCACAGCACCGAACGGCCGAACCAGAAGGCGAAGGTGCTCGATTTCGACAGCGGCACACTGACTCTGGAACTCTCCGGCGGAATGGGCAACGGTCGCACCGCGAAACCCGGCAGCATCCCCGAGGTGGGCGACTCGATCGGTTTCACCCGCTTCCCGCTCAACAATTCCAGCGGCAAACTGGCCCTGCCCGAACCGGAGGAGACCCCGTGGACCCACGGCGGTCCCCCGCCGGAGTTCGACCCCGACCACGCCGAGGAGCAGTGGTGACGAAAACCGCCGACGAGGTCACCGCGGATATCCTCGCCGACCTGGAGAATCCCACGCACCGCGCGATCGTGGTCGACTCCCCGCCCGGCGCGGGCAAATCCACCCTGGTCGTGCGCGCCGCCCGTCAACTGGCCTCCGAAGGCACGCAACGCATGATCGTCGCGCAGACCAACGAACAGGTCGACGACCTCATCGACCGCCTCGCCCAGGCCGATCCGGCGCTGCTCATCGGCCGCCTCTCGGCCACCACCTACGTCACCTCCGACCGCGTCGCGGCCCACCCCAACGTCACGGTGTTCTCCCGTGCCGCCGATCTCGCCGACCGTGCGATCGTCATCGGCACCGCCGCGAAATGGGCCACCATCGATGACGGCACCTGGGAATGGGCCATCATCGACGAGGCCTATCAGATGCGCTCGGATATGTTGCTGCGCATCGCGAATCGCTTCCAGCACGGACTGTTCGTCGGGGATCCCGGCCAGCTCGACCCCTTCGCCACCGTCGAGGTGGACCGGTGGAAGGGTTTGTCGTGGGACCCGACCATGAGCGCGGTCAGCGTCATGCTCGCCAACAATCCCGGCATCCCCATCCATCGCCTTCCGGTCTCCTGGCGGCTGCCCGCCTCGGCCGCTCCCGTCGTGTCGGCCGCCTTCTACCCGTTCACCGGTTTCCGCGCGGGCATCGAACCCGGCACGCGGAGAATGGAATTCACGACCTCGGGCATGCTCGGACCGCTGGACGACGCCCTCGACGAGGCCGCCCGGTCCGGGTGGGCCTGGTACGAACTGCCCGCCCGCCACACCCTGCGCACCGATGCCGAAGCGGTCGCGGCCTTGGCCACGCTCACGAACCGACTCCTCGCCCGCGGCGCTGTCGCGCACTCCGAACAGGGCACCCGGGCAGTCACGGCGGATCGTGTCGCCATCGGCACCGCCCACCGCGACCAGGCCGAAGCCTTGCGCACCGCTCTGCGCGATACCCCCGGCGCCGCCGTCACCGTCGACACGGCCAATCGCCTGCAAGGCCGCGAATACGACGTCACCTTCGTCCTGCACCCGCTGTCCGGCCGCCGCGACGCGGGAGCGTTCCACCTCGAAGCCGGACGGCTCTGTGTCCTGACCTCACGGCACCGGCACGCCTGCATCGTCGTCGGACGCGCGGGAATTCCGGAGCTGCTCGACGCGCATCCCTCGGCCGAGCCGGTGCACTTGGGCGTCGAGGTGAAGTTTCCCGACGGGTGGGAAGCGAATCAGGCACTGCTGACGCATCTTTCGCGGCATCGCGTGGTCGCCACGATATCCGAGTCACCTCGAGCGGAGGGCATCGGCTGAGCAGGGTGGGGCAGATCGTCGTGCCGTACTTCCCGCCGTGTCGCGGACACCGATCGGTAGTAGCGCCTCTGGCGTGCGATTACCGAAGAACCCCCGCGGAGCGAGCGGCGCGCAACCAGTCCGGGAATTCGCCGAGCAATCGCTGGTAGAGGTCGTCGTCTCCGATCCGGTCGATATCGTCGACCGCGAAGAATCCGGCGTTGTCGACCACGCGACCGTCCATGGTGTCGAGGGTGCGCAGCAGACCGTAGTTGGCCGCGCCGAGGCCGATGAACTGCCAGAAGATCGGGAGCCCGGACGCAGCGCGCATGGGGTCGGTGATCTTGCGTTTCTCGTGGAATCCGCCGTCGGTGAAGAAGAGCACAAGGGTGGGGTCAGCGGTGGGATCGAGAGTGTCCATGATCTCGCGCATGATCGGGATCTCGTTGTTGACCCCGCCGATGCGGGCATAGTCGACGCCACCGTGCCTGCCGGACATGTGCAGGTAGGTGTCGCACCAGTGTTCGGCGGCATCGACGGCGACCGGGGGCAGCGCGGCGAAGTTCTTGGCGTAGAGATACGGCTCGAGGCGACCGTCGTCGTCGAGTTGGATCGCGACCGGGATCATCCGCTGGACGACTCTGTGGACCACGCCGGTCCGGTAGAGGGTCGACATACTGCCGGACTTGTCGATCACCAGCACGACGCGTGCCCGCGCCGGACGGATTACCGAGACTGTCGCGCATCGTCAGCGGGTCATATGCCGACGGCCCGGAGTTTATTGGCACGTTCGGGGCAGAGTGGTCACAGGCCCTGATCGGGCCTCAGCTGGGGGCGGCCTTGCCGAAACGCCAGTAGCCGGTGAAGGTGATGTCGGCCTTGGGGACTCCGCGGTCGTTGGCCAGGTGCCTGCGCGCGCCGGTGGCCAGACTCTGTTCGCCCGCGACGAAGCCGTAGACGCCGGAGGTGGGCAGGTCGGATTCGCGGACGGTTTCGAGGGCGAGTTCGCCTACCGCGTCGTCCGGATTCTTTCGCGTCAGCCAGTGCACCTGCACGCCCTCGGGCGCGCCGAGTTCTTGAACGTCGTCGGCGGCGGGGATCTCGATGTAGGCCGCGCCACGCAGGTCGCGCGGCGCCGAGCGCAGCACACCCGCGAGGGCGGGCAGCGCGCTCTCGTCACCCACGAGCAATGACCAGTTCGTGTGCTCGGGCGGCTGGTACATGAGGCCCTCGTCGAACAGGCCGACCGGCGTCCCGGTGCTCACATTGTTCGCCCAGGCCGAGGCGGGGCTGTCGTCGCCGTGGGAGACGAAGTCGATATCGATCTCGGGATGGTCGCCGTATTCTCCGGAACCCGCCGGACGGAAATCGCGCACCGTGTAGTTGCGTACCAAGGGACGGGAGTCCTTGCTCATCATCAGGTATTGGGCATACCAGAGGTTGTTCGCGACGGTCGGCAGTCGTAGTTCGCTCTGCTGTTCCCTGCGGAGGAACAGGCGAAACCACTGGTCGTAGCCCATGGCGGTGAAATCGTGCAGGTCGGGACCTCCGACGGTCACCCGCACGAAATTGGTGCTGATTCGCTTCGACGTCAGGGTCTCGGCGGACCGGATCCGCCGCGCCTCCGGCTTGACGTACTTCACGCGCTTGGCCATGTGTTTAGGTTAGCAAACCCTAAGTATGTTCGTGCAGGTGCCGGGTGTCGTTCAGTTGAAAGAGCACGCCGAACCGGCGAGTGTGTCCGGGACGTGTGCCCGAATGCGGTCAGCAGCTCGTCGGGAGCGGAAAGCACACCGCGGGCAGCGATATCGGTGACCGGCCCGGCGTCTCCGCACCGGGCGGACCGACGACTTCGGCGTTCTGGTTCTGCTGGGCCGGTGGGGTCACCGAAGCCCCCTCCTCGGCGGCTCCCGTGGAGACGATGACCCAGATCGCGCCGACGCTCAACGCGATGACGGCGAGCGCGGCGAGTTGCTGCGGGAGACGGTCCCCCAGTTTCAGGCTCGGCATACGCGTGGGGACGTGGTCGCGGATCGTGGTCACCGCGGCGTGAAGTGGGTTCGCGGAACGATTTTCGGGCTCGACGACGGTCACATTCCTGCGCAGGAACCGCGGCTCGTCGACGGGTGCGGACACATCCGCGAGCACCGGACGGGACGCGCGGACAGGCAACGAAGCATCCACGTGCGGCCCGCGGGTGGACGGTTCCGCCACCGTGCGCTCCGAGGGCGGCGGGGCGACATCCCGGTACGCGAACGGCGGAGCTCCGCTCGACCGGGCGACATTCCCGTACACGGGCAGGGGCTCGTTCGGCTCCGGCCGGACCGGGACGGTCCTGCGCGGCAGGGGCGCGGGGCGGTCGTCGTCGATCCACGACGTCCATCGGTCGGTGAACTCCGACGCCGGGTGAGCGATCGGGGACGGATCGACCTCCGCCTCGGGTGCGCTCTCGCGGAATTCCCCCGATGTTCCGGTCGGCCGGGCGGGCTCGACGGGTGCGGGCGGCGTCGGGCTCTTGTCGAGGACGAGCGCACGTACATCGTCGGAATCCGGCTCCGGGTGACCTCGCTGGACGTCCATTGCGGGCGGGGACGCCAAGGCGTCGTCATCGGGCGGAATCCAGGGCGGACGCACGTAGGTGGACGGCACTCGCGGAACCGGCGACGAGTCCGTGTCGGGATCCGGCGCTATCCACGGCAATTGATGGTCGGCCCGAGGCGACAGCGAATGGGGCGGACGCTGACCGCCCGATTCCGGCAGACGCCGCGGTTCGAGATCCGTGGGAATGTCCTCCAGGCCGTCCGGATACGGCGCGGCGCCGGGACGAACAGGTGGTGCGGTATCCAGGTCGGACACACTGTCATCCCTCGGCCCGTGTTCTGTCCCGGTGGGCGGATGGTCGGCCCCGCCGGATTCGTCTGCTTCGTACGGCGCGGGAGACCCCGGTGGCGGCGAGTCGGTATGGGCCGATACCGCGTACGCCAATGGGGCGACGTAATTCAGTACCCCCTCGATCGGCACTCGGACACCGGATTCGTCGGCCCGGTCCGTGACGACGACCAACTGCTCCGACATCGCCGCCTGCGAGGAATCCCGCTGCTGGACGGCAGACGGTGTCGCGAGCGCGGTATCCACGGTCGACGCGGAGCTCGCGAGCCGGTGTGCGGGTGATTCCGGCATCCGCGCACCATCGATCACCGCGGACGCGTATTCGACCATCGGCGAATCCGCCGGGGCCGTGGTCACCGGTGTGGCACCGACCTCGGCGTCCTGCGCTGCAGTGCGGCGAGCGAACTGTCCGGACAGGTGATCCGGATATGCCTGCGCGACAGCGGCACCCGACACCTCGGTCACCGATTCCTCCCGGCCCGCGACCGATTCGCCACTCACCGCGGCCGAGCGCTGGACGCGACGACCGGTCGCCGACGGAAACCCCTCGGCCAGAAGGTCTTCGACCGTGAGCTGATCGCCGATGTTCATATCGACCAACAGCGCGTGCACCGCCTCCGCCGTCCACAGCAGTTTGCGATTCGAGGTGCGGTGCAACCACGCCCGCAACTCGCCCGGTGTGGATCCGAGGACGACACCGCAGCCGTGCTGCCGCGATTCGACCTCGAGGGTGATGGTCGATTCCCAGGACGGAACGACGACGATCAACCCGTCCACGTAGGCATCGGGGTGGTGTCCGCGCACCAGCGTCTTGAGGTTGAACACATTGTTCGTCACCTGGTCGAACGGGCTGGTGTCGTTGTCGCGCACGTGGATCGGGTCGCCCTCGAAGCCCGACAGCCGCCAGCGACCGTCGGCCTGTACCGACAGCACACCCGAGGTCGCGTCGGGAACCGTGCCCTTGACCTCGATCACGACCACCGCCCGTGGCGTGATGACGACGAGGTCGGCTTCCTGGGTATCGCCCTCGCGGTGTCTCTCGGGGACATGACATCCCGAGATCGCAAGGCCGACAATGATGTATTGACCCGTCCAGGTCCGCATCCAGTCGAGAACTCGCTGTTCGGATCGCGGCAGGGCCGCCCGTTCGTTGATGACCAGCATCGGCGGTCACCCTCCATCACGCTCGCACAATCGACCAGTCGACAGTATCCGGCGCATGAACGCGCGGGAAACCCGAAAGGCACTGTAAGAGCAGGGCATTGGCATCACAAAGTCGGGCGTGGCGCAGTGTGAGAGTCGACACAGCACCGCACGGGATCCGACGCCGGGAATCGAGGTTCAGGGGGCATCCCGATGATTGCCCACCGACGCGCTCCCGTGCCGACACCGGCGCGAGGCTCCGCGCGGATCACGCGGCGAGCTGCGGCGCGTGTCGATCGTTCGCTCGACAGCGGCCCGGTTGCCCGGTCGATGCCCGCGCCGCTGTGCCACACTGTCCCCCGCTGTAATTCTCGAATGGAGCACTATGCGATTCACTGCCGCCCTCGGCGCTTCCACCCTTGCCCTGGGCTTCGCCCTCACCGCGACCGGCGCGGCCACCGCCGCACCCGAGTCCGGCTGCCACCCTTCCTACACCCCGTGCGTTCCGTACGCGAGCGACGTCGACTGCAAGGGCGGCAGCGGCAACGGGCCCGCCTACACCGGACGGGTGCAGGTCATCGGCCCCGACGAATACGACCTCGACCGCGACGGTGACGGCATCGCCTGCGAGAAGAGCTGAGCCTCGGCGCGCGATCCGTTCCGGCGCCAGCCGAACGGATCGCGCGCGACGCGACTACCCCGCCATCCCCCGCTCGATCTCCTCGATCAACGCCACCGAATCCTCCAGTTCCAGCGCCGAGGACCGCGCGCGCAGATACTGGTACTTCAACTGCTCGACGATCCTGGGTTCCTCGATCAATTCCGACCAGGTCGCCGATTCCAGTCGACCGATGGTCGGCAGCCGCTCACTCGCGAACTCGAGGACGGTGAAGGTCGCCGCATTGACCGCCGCGGCCGTGTCCACCTCGAACGGGATCACCCGAATGTCGACCGTGCCCGGCAGATCCTCGATCGCCGAGACCAACGCGCGCAACTGCGCGCGCTGCACGCCGACACCGCCCACCTGCTGCATCAGCGCCGCCTGTCCCAGAACCACGGTGAGCAGCACCGGATGCTCACCGCGCAGTCGCCGCTGTCGTTCCAGCCTGGCCCTGACCAGTTCCTCCGCCTCCGCGGGTCGCGCGGCCACCGTCGAGGTCATCAGCGCGCGAATGTAGTCCTCGGTCTGCAAAAGCGCGGGGACGACCGAACTCTCGTAACTCTTGACGTGGGTCGCGCCCGCCTCAAGTCCGAGGTAGCGCAGCGTGCCCTCGTCGAACAGTGCCGAGTACCGGTTCCACCAGCCGCGCTCCTTCGCCAGGCCGCGCAGTTCGACCAGTTCGCGCCGTTCGCCCGCGGGGAATTCGAGCAGGGCGGCGAGCTGGTCGAGTTTGTTCTCGGCGAGGACCCCTTTGTAATTGGTGATCTGCGACCAGTAGGTGGGTCCGATGCCGAGCGTCTTCTGGATCTCGCGGGACGTGAGGCCGAGTTCGTTGACGCGCTGACGTATTCGGAGCACCAGTTCCCAACCCGCGACGGTCGGGGAGGTCGGCGCCATCGGTACTCCTCAGCTCGGTCCGGCCGCTGGGGCCCGCTCGTGCGGGAGAATACCGATATTCACGATTGTCACCTCGTGTGAATTTCAGTGCTGTAGATTCACTCTCTGATTCAGTGGACCCGGGGGCTGATCTGCGGGAGGGCTGAGCAGCGGACCTGAGCAGCGGTGGCACGCCGAGCATTCGGCGAGATCGGGGAACCATGTCGGTGCAGGTAGTCAATCGTGTACATGTCATCAGCGATCGGAGCGGGCACAATGCCAGAACCGTCGGGGACGGCCGGTGGGTGGTGTCGTACCTACCGGGCCGCACGGTGTCGCTGGAACAGGCCGTCGCTGCCGTGCAATTCGCCGAATTCGTCTGCGAAGCAGCAGAATTCGCCCGACTCATCGGATTGACCACGCGGGAGGCAGTGTATTACGCCCTCGCCGATCCGCCGTGGCGAACAGAGACGCCGGGTGTCACGCGAAGGCGGCGCTGAGATGAGCGCGAGTCGACAACCGGGGACCCCGTCGAACCTGTTCCCCTCGAAGGAGTTGCTCCTCGATTCCTGCGCCGGTAAGCGCGGCGCGTCCCATCCGGTGCTGTGGGCGGCCGGCGAGCTGGCCCTCGCCCATACCGAATTACGAACCGCCGCGGGTCCACGCGGGGAGATCGCGATCCGTCGCACGAGCCTGGTCCGCCATATCGATCGCTGGCTCGCGGCCGAACTACCCTCCGCGCACGGCGGGGCGCACCTGCACACCGAATCGGTTGGCGCCGTGGTCGATCGACTCGCCCGATACAGCGTGCTCGCCCGCGGCGCGCTGACCGATCGTCATCCGGAACCGGAACTGCATCACGCCTGGCACCGGCTCTCCGAACTCGCCCTCGGCTACCGTGACCTCGCCTTCGAGGTCGGCGCGGGGTTGCGGCGAATCCCCGATCTCACCGATCCCGGGCTGACGCTCTGACCGTGCCGCGCGAACGACCGATAGGCTTACCACCCATCCGGAACGAACACCTCGGAGCAGACGACATACAGAACGATTCCTTTCCGCGACACACGAGACGTCAGGAGAGTTCGAATGAAACGTATGGCGAATATGGTCGGCGCGGTTCTCGGCACGGCGGCACTGGCCGCGGCGACGGCGGCGACATTCTCCACCGGTATCGCGCAGGCCGACCCCGGCCCGGTCTTCTTCAACGCGGGCAGCGCCAACTGCGCCATCTTCGACGACGGGACCGTCGGCTGTGACCTGGGCGGACCGGTCCCGGTGCAGTACAGCTTCCTGCCCGCAACGGTGAAGATGAACAAGATCGTCATCAGCCAGCCGTGGCTGCCCGCCCACCCCTCCACCGACCCGGGCACCCCGTACACCCTCGCGGGCGGCAATCCCGCCCTCGCGGACGTGAAATCCGGCGACGGACAGTGGGGGCCCTACGTCGAGTACGCGGGCGCGAAATGCGAGGCCGGTTTCCACGGCAGTTTCACCTGTTCGTCGAAGGGCCGGTCCTGGACCTGGTTCGCCGGGGTGATCTCGGCCTGATCCGGCGGCGCGACCGGGGCGGGGCCCCCTCCCCGGTCGCCGCCTTCCGCGGAATCGTCCACGTTCGGCATCCGATGGTGGGAAGCTCGAAGTACCGCGGTGTCGAGGCGAGGAAGCGTGACACATGGTGGACAAGACGAGTGGATCTGCCGGGGGCAACGGCAGAGTGGTGACGGTCGACCGGCCCGAACGCATTCGGAATGTGGTGCTGGTCGGTCATTGCGGGGCGGGTAAGACGACACTGGTCGACGCGCTGGCGTTGACCGCGGGGGCCGTGAATCGCGCCGGGCGGGTGGAGGACGGGACCTCCCTGTCCGATTACGACGACATCGAACATCGTCAGCGCCGATCCGTGCAGCTGTCGGTGGTGCCGATGGCCTGGGACGGCATGAAGATCAACCTGGTCGACACCCCCGGTTACGCCGATTTCGTCGGCGAGTTGCGGGCCGGGCTGCGCGCGGCGGACGCGGCCCTGTTCGTCGTCTCGGCGGCCGAGGGGCCGGAGGGGGTGAGCGGGGCGACGCAGGCGCTGTGGGAGGAATGCGCGGCGGTGGGTATGCCGCGCGCGATCGTCATCACCCATCTCGACACCGCACGCGGGGATTTCGACGATATGGTGCGGACCTGCGGCGAGGTACTCGGCGGTGGGGCCGAGCACGTGCTGCCGCTGCATATGCCCGTCTACGGGACGAAGAGTCCGGACGGACATCGCCCGGTGACCGGGCTGATCGAATTACTGCCGAATTGCGTCGTCGACTATTCCTCGGGCGTCGCCGAGCGGACCGCCCCGTCGGAGGAACAGCGCGCGGTGCTCGAGGACGCGCGTAATCGGCTGATCGAGGGAATCATCGCCGAGAGCGAGGACGAATCGCTGATGGAGCGATATCTCGCCGGTGACGATATCGAACTCGGCACCTTGACCGCCGATCTCGAGCGGGCCGTCGCGCACGGCAGTTTCCACCCGGTGCTGTTCGGCGCGCCCGCGGTCGAAGGCGCGAAACAGGGGCTCGGCACGGTGGAACTGCTCGATCTGATCGTCGGCGGATTCCCGACACCGACCGAACACGTGGTCCGTGCCGCGCCCGCGACCAACGGCAGCGAACCGCGCCCGCTGTCGTGCGACCCGGGCGCGGCCCTGGCGGCGGAGGTGATCCGCACCGCGTCGGACCCCTACGTCGGGCGGGTATCGCTGGTCCGGGTCTTCTCGGGAACCCTGCACACCGACGACACCGTGCACGTCTGCGGGCACGGCCTGGAGGAGCGCGGGCATCCCGATCACGACGTCGACGAACGCGTCGGCTCGGTGACCGCGCCGTTCGGCAAGCGGCAGTTCGCGCTGGGGCAGGTCATCGCGGGCGATATCGCCTATGTCGGCAAACTGGGGCACGCGGAAACCGGCGACACGCTGTCGGAGACCGGGGCTCCGCTGCTCATCCAACCGTGGCCGATGCCGGATCCGCTGCTGCCCATCGCGATTCGCGCGCACGGCAAATCCGACGAGGACAAACTGTCACACGGCCTCGCCCGGCTGGCCGCCGAGGATCCGACTCTGCGCGTCGAACACAACGCGCTGACCGAACAACTGGTGCTGTGGTGTCTGGGCGAAGCGCACCGGGATGTGGCGCTCGAGCGGCTGCGGAGCCGTTTCGGCGTCCAGGTGGACGTGGTCGAGCACCGGGTGGCGCTGCGCGAGACCTTCGCCGGGAAGGCCACCGCGCGCGGCAGGCATGTGAAGCAGTCCGGCGGGCACGGCCAGTACGCGGTCTGCGAGATCGAGGTGGAACCGCTGCCGGGCGGGTCGGGGATCGAGTTCGTCGACCGGGTGGTCGGCGGCGTGGTGCCGCGCCAGTTCATCCCCTCGGTCGAGAAGGGTGTGCGGGCGCAGGCGGCGCGCGGCGTCGCGGCCGGATATCCGCTGGTCGACGTCCGGGTGACGCTGTTCGACGGCAAGGCCCATTCGGTCGACTCCTCCGATTCGGCGTTCCAGACCGCGGGGGCGCTCGCGCTGCGCGAGGCCGCCGCCACCGCCGGAGTCGCGCTGCTCGAGCCGGTCGCGGAGGTCGCGGTCGTGGTGTCCGACGACTATGTCGGCTCGGTCCTGAGCGATCTGTCCGCGCGGCGCGGGCGGGTACTCGGCACCGAACCGCACGGTGACGGACGAACCCGGGTGCGCGCGGAGGTACCCGAACTCGCGCTGAGCCGCTACGCGATCGACCTGCGGTCGCTCTCGCACGGAACCGGCGACTTCAGCAGGAACTACGTCCGTCACGAGTCGATGCCCGCGGCCGTCGCGGAGGCGATCCGCGACGAGGCCGACCGCTGAGGTGACGGTGCGTCACGGTTACCGCTCCCGGCATTCGGGAGCAGTCCGTCCCGCCGCCGACCGGCCCCTACGCTGCCACTATCCTGGGAACCATGGCAGCAGGTAAGGGCGGCACGCAGTCCAAGGAAGCGAAAGCCGCGGCTAAGGCGGCGCGCAAACAGGCGTCGAAACAGCGGCGTCAGCAGCTGTGGCAGGCATTCCAGATGCAGCGCAAAGAGGACAAACTGCTGCTGCCGCTGATGATCGGCGCACTCGTCGGCATCACCGCGGTGTTCCTTGTCATCGGACTGATCTTCGGCATCCTGCTGTTCCTGCTGCCGCTGGGCATCTTGCTCGGCGTCCTGGCCGCCTTCATCATCTTCGGCCGCCGGGTGCAGAAGAACGTCTACGCCAAGGCCGAGGGCCAGGCGGGTGCGGCCGCGTGGGTGCTCGACAACCTGCAGGGCAAATGGCGGGTGAACAACGGCATCGCCGCGACAACCCAACTGGACGCCGTGCACCGGGTGATCGGGCTGCCCGGCGTCGTCTTCGTCGGCGAGGGCTCCCCGCAGCGGCTCAAGTCCCTGCTCGCGCAGGAGAAGAAGAAGACCGCCCGCCTGGTCGGCGACACCCCCATCTACGACGTGATCATCGGCAACGACGAGGGCCAGGTGCCGCTCAAGGAACTACAGCGCTACCTCACGAAGTTGCCACGCAATATCGACGTCAAGCGGATCGATCTCATCGAGGGCAGGCTGGCCGCGCTCGGTGCGCGCAGCGGACCCGCGATGCCGAAGGGGCCGATGCCCGCGGGCGCCAAGATGCGCGGTGTGCAGCGGACCATCCGCAGGCGCTGATCGCTTCGGCGATCAGCGCGCGTTGACGACCGCCGTTCCCGTCGCCCGGTCGTGCATGCCGCGACCGTCGGCGTCGGTGAACAACGCCGGTACCACGAAGATCAACAGCACCTGCCTGGCCAGCGCTCGCACGAACCCGACGGGCACCGCGGCATCGACCCGCAGGACCCGCAGCCGCAGGAAGTACTGACCGGGCGTGAACCCGAACAGCGTCACCGCGGCGACACCGACCACGAACCAGATCAGCAACGGCAGATTCGCGTTCACATGACGCAGGATCAGCAGCGATATCCCGACGGCCATCAGCCAGTCGACGAACATCGCCGCGATCCGGCGACCCTGCCCCGCGATCGACCCGGCGCCGGACTTCGGCAGGCCGAGGTGTTCGCCGGGAAACTCGGGCGTAGCCGAGTCCCCGGACTCGGCCGAGGGTCCGGAAAGCCAGCTACCGGTAATGCGCGCCATGGCTTCCAGGGTAGGCGGCGGCGACCACGGGGCCCGCATCGCATAAGGGGAGTTCAGCGTCACCGGGCGATGAACGGATGGCAGGATTACGATGCTGGACGAGCCGGGGTGAGCATCCACACCCCGCCAGCCGCACGTGTAACACTGGCGAAACACAGCCTTGATTGCCAGGAAACACCGCGTCCATAGCGTCTGGACGCGACGAACCCATGCAATCGACACTCGCTGGGAACCGATCCGTAAGGAGAACAAGTGACGTTCAGCACGGCCGACGAGGTCATCCAGTACATCAAGGAGCAGGAGGTCGAATACGTCGATATCCGCTTCAGCGATCTTCCGGGTGTACAGCAGCATTTCTCGATCCCGGGGAAGGCTTTCACCGCTGACCTCGCCGAGGAAGGGCTAGCCTTCGATGGCTCCTCCGTTCGTGGCTTCCAGTCGATCGACGAGTCGGACATGCTGCTGCTGCCGGACTTCAGCACCGCGCGCCTCGACCCGTTCCGCGCCGCCAAGACGCTGAACCTGAACTTCTTCGTGCATGATCCGTTCACCCGCGAGGCCTACTCCCGCGACCCGCGCAACATCGCGCGCAAGGCGGAGGAGTACCTGCGTTCGACCGGTATCGCCGACACCGCGTACTTCGGCGCCGAGGCGGAGTTCTACATCTTCGACTCGGTCCGCTACGACTCGACGATGAACAGCTCGTTCTACGAGATCGACTCGGTCTCGGGCTCCTGGAACACCGGCGCCAAGACCAACCCGGACGGCACCGCCAACCGTGGTTACAAGGTGCGCAACAAGGGTGGTTACTTCCCCGTCGCGCCGTACGACCACTACGTCGACCTGCGCGACAAGATCGCGACCAACCTGCAGAACGCGGGCTTCGAACTCGAGCGCGGCCACCACGAGGTCGGCACCGCCGGTCAGGCCGAGATCAACTACAAGTTCAACACCCTGCTCGGCGCGGCCGACGACCTGCAGCTCTTCAAGTACATCGTGAAGAACACCGCGTGGGCCGACGGCAAGACCGTCACCTTCATGCCGAAGCCCCTCTTCGGTGACAACGGCTCGGGCATGCACGCGCACCAGTCGCTGTGGAAGGACGGCAAGCCGCTGTTCCACGATGAGGCCGGCTACGGTGGCCTGTCCGATATCGCGCGCCACTACATCGGCGGCATCCTGCACCACGCGCCGTCGCTGCTCGCGTTCACCAACCCGACCGTGAACTCCTACCACCGCCTGGTGCCGGGCTACGAAGCCCCCATCAACCTGGTGTACTCGCAGCGCAACCGCTCGGCCGCGGTCCGCATCCCGGTCACCGGCAACAACCCCAAGGCCAAGCGCATCGAGTTCCGCGCGCCGGACTCCTCGGGCAACCCGTACCTGGCCTTCGCCGCCATGCTGATGGCGGGCCTGGACGGCATCAAGAAGAAGATCGAGCCGCTGGCCCCCGTCGACAAGGACCTCTACGAGCTCCCGCCGGAGGAGGCCAAGAACATCCCCCAGGCCCCCACCAGCCTGGCCTCGGTCATCGACCGCCTCGAGCAGGATCACGACTACCTGACCGAAGGCAACGTCTTCACCCCCGACCTGATCGAAACCTGGATCGACATCAAGCGCACCCAGGAAATCGCCCCGGTCAACCTGCGTCCGCACCCGTACGAGTTCGAGCTCTACTTCGACGTGTAAGGGTTCGTAGTGGTGTGAGCTGCGGCGGAGCATCTGTTTCAGGTCGTCCGTCCGCAGTTCGTACGCGGTAGTTCCAGTCGAGTCCATCCACTCCGTGATCGCTTCACCGATCGCGAAGCGGGTGGACTCGTCTGCGTCTGTGCACAGACGCTCCTAGTGGGCCGTATTTGAAGTTCTTCGGCGGTCAGCCTTCGCCAGGATCTGCTCGGCGGTCTTGGTCCAGACGAAGGGCTTCGCTCGCGGGTTCCAGCCGTTGATGAACTCGCGGATCTTGGTAGTCAGCTCGCGGACGTTGCGGAAGGTCCCGCGGTGGATGGCTTGGCGTTCGATGATGCCGAACCAGACTTCGACCAGGTTCATCCACGACGCCGAGGTCGGGGTGAAATGCACTCGGATACGCGGGTTCTCGGCGAGCCAGGCCCGGACCTCAGCCTTCTTGTGGGCGGCGTAGTTGTCCATCACCAGGTGCAGCTCACCGGCCGGATAGGCGCGGGCCACGTGACGCAGGAAAGCAAGAAACTCCTGGTGGCGGTGCCTGGGTTTACACACCCCGGTGACCTTGCCTGTAGCGATCTCCAGCGCCGCGAACAGGGTCGTGGTGCCGTTGCGGACGTAGTCGTGGGTTTGCCGTTGCGGGATCCCGATCTGCATCGGCAACGTCGGCGCAGTCCGGTCCAGGGCTTGGATCTGTTGGGTCGAGGACGGGACGCCGTGCAGCGTTTCAGCTGTCGGTTTCCCCGTCCCCGCCCGCCGAACCCGGCGTGCGAGTTGTCCCCGCACCGGGCTCTCCACGTGTCCCGAAAGGGGTTTTATGCGATGAGTTCGGACAGGTAGCCGACGAAGACGACATCGTCGTGGTCGGTCCGGCGGTAGCGTGCTCCCGCTGGGTCGACCGCATCGAGGTTGAACGGCGTGGAGATCTTCGTTCCGCGGTAGCGGTAACGCTCCACGCGCATCTTCGCCGGGTTGTAGAGGGTGACACTGTTGTCGCTGATCCGGTCGGCGCCGTAGAAGCGTCGGCGGACCTGCTTCCAGGTCAGGTGGGGGTGCTTGCGGCGAATCCAGTAGATCACCCGCCACCAGGCATACCAGCCCAGGTAGGAGAAGGTTTTCTTGGACACGCCGTAGCGGAAGTAGGCGGCCCAACCCCGAAGTATCGGGTTGATCTTCCGCAGTAACTGCCCCAGCCGCAGCGACGTCGTCGCTGCCCCGGTTGCCCGCTTGATCTTGCGCATCACCCCGGCCAAAGCGTTCTTGGACGGGATGGTCAGCACGACGCGACGGCCATCGCCCCGTGTCCACCGCTGGACGCGGAAGCCGAGGAATACATAGCCGGAATCGACGTGCGTGACGTGTGTCTTCTCCACCGAGAGAGTCATCTTCAGCTCCCGGCCCAACAACTCGCCGATCTCGGATCGCAACGCTTCGGCGTCGGACCGTTCGCCGTGCACGAGCACGACGAAGTCGTCAGCGAAACGCACCAGCCGATAGTTCGGCAGCCCTTTGCGGCGGCGCTGTTGACGCCGCCACGGCGGGCTCATGTCCCGTTCCTGGATCAGCATGAAATGCCGATCCAGAACCGACAGGTAGATGTTGGCCAGCAGCGGCGAAGCGACTCCACCCTGCGGCGTGCCGGTCAGGCTCGCCGCGAAACCCCCGTGTTCGCTGATGATCCCGGCCCGCAGGAACGCACGGACCAGGCCCAGCACCTTGCGATCGGTGACACGCTCAGCCACCAAGCCCATCAGGACCTGGTGATCGACGTTGTCGAAACACGCGGTGATGTCCCCTTCGACCACCCATTCATAGCCTTGGGTGTGCATCTTGTGGATCTCGGCGATGGCATCCTGCGCCCGTCGCCCAGGCCGATACCCGTAGGAATGCGGGTAGAACTCGGCCTCGAAGATCGGTTCCAGAACCAGCTTGAGCGCCATCTGCGCCACCCGATCCCGCAAGGTCGGTATCCCGAGATGACGGAGTTTGCCGCCCTTCTTCGGGATCGTCACCCGCCGGACCGGCAGCGCGGTGAACGTGCCTTCTCTCAAGGAATTTCGCAGTTCCTCCAGAAAGGGCAGCACCCCGACGACGTCCTCGACGTGACTGCGGATGACCGCATCCACCCCTGCCGTCCGGGAGCCCCGGTTGCCCGACACACGATCCCAGGCAACCAGCAAAGTCGCCCGATCACAGACCAGATTGAACACATCATCGAACCGCTTACACGGTTCGTCTTTCGCCCATCGGTGCAGTTTGCGCTGGTGACCGAGTACCCGACGTTCGGCCATGAACAGCACCGTCTCGTCCAGCGCACCGCTATTCAACGATGACCTCCTCCTCACCGGTCGTCACTGCCGATCACGCTGTCGCCCTTCCCCAAGTGCACGGGCTTTCCCCGGCTCGAAGTACTACGGCGACTCCGCCACGACCCGATACCCACAGCGGGCGTCGCGCCTGCCCACCGACCGGTCGATGACCGGTTCGGTTCGGGCGGCATCGGGCCGCTTCCCACGTTCACTGATGTCCGTTACGACGGTGTCGGCATCCAGCTATACCCCGGCGGCATCGCCACCGGCCGCACATCGCAGTCTTGGCCGGGGCCTCCCACCACCCAAAACCCACAGGCGATGAGAGCGAGCAGATCAAGACACACGACCTGCCCAGCGCCGCAAGCGATCCATCCGCCAGATTTCGCGGATCGCTGACGACTGACGGGGCTTCTGCCACTGGTTCGGTTTCCCTATGCCTTTCCGTCCTCGCTCGCGGGCACGAGCCGTCTGACAGTTCCGGCTCGCCCCTACATTGTCGAGGCTGCTCCCGGCCTCCCCCTCAACCCAGGGCTCGACCTGCCTCCAGCTTCGACCGGTCGCTACGACGACCGGCGGCGGGCACCACCTCCCGCACGGCTTTCATCAGCGCCTCGTGGCGCACGGGATTTCTCGTCGACGCAGAGCACGATCGCGTTCTCTGGCGGGTTCATGTAGAGCCCGACGATGTCGGTGACCTTGCCGGCGAGTTCTGGATCGGTGGAGAACTTGAACGTCTCGGCTCGCCACGGTTGGACCCCGTACTCGCTCCACACCTTCGACACGGTCCCGTGCGCGATACCCAGATGGTCGGCCAGAAGACGCGAACTCCAGTGCGTGACACCGTATTTGCGCGGAGGTGGGGTCAACGTGGTGGTGATCAGTTTGTCCCGGTCCAGAGTCCGTGGCCGTCCTGACCGGTGCTCGTCGTGCAACCCGTCGATCCCATGGGTCTGGTAGCGGGATCGCCAGTTGATCACGGTCTGGCGCGAGATATCGAACCGGCGAGCGATCTCGGCATGGGCCACACCATCGGCGGCCAGAGTGATGATCCGGGCTCGTAGGACGAGTCCGGACTTCATCGTCGTCGACCGGATCCAGGCTTGCAGGATCTCTCGGTCACCATCACGCAACACCAGCGGGGCAGCTCGCACCAGCCGATTCAACCAGATCGAGTACTGCCCAACAACTTCGAAATCGACCCACTAGGTTTCCGATGTCGTCTGGCGCTGGCACGGCGACCCATTTGATGGCCGCCCGCGGGCTTTCCTCGCCATTCGCGGCCATGTATACCCCTACGGCCACTTCATCACCGCTGTCAACAACGGCAACGTCATTTCACGCGGGAATCTGGTCTTCGCCTCCATTCACAGTTGCTCTGTCACGACGCGTCCCTCATCGAACAGCGTTGCCCGAACGACTATCGGCGACCTCGCCCGGGCCAGCTGAGAAAGTTCCATGGAACCGATTCGGGCACAGTTGCGTCCAATACCAATGATGCTCGATTCACCAGGACCGAGTTGTTGCTATTCCGTTGGCGGGACGTCAGCAACAGACCGACGAGAGGATGCCGATAACGCCGTGATCAGTCCGATCGAAACTATCCATACCGCGAGCAACACCACTCAACTTTCTTGCAGCCCATCAATGATCGACGATGGACTCGTCGCGCGATGCCGGATCCATCTGCCGCCCGCTTCGCGTGGCAGATCCCTCGGCCAACTTCGAGAAGAGAGCAGGCCCTTATATCTATGTCCGGTTATCGACCAGCGAACGCGGCGGAGAACTACGACAATGACACCGCGGCCGAGAAGCCGGGATATCAAATACCGCAGCGAGCCAGTTTTGTCGATGTAGAGGTCGGCGAAGATCGGTTACCGACCGTAGTCCACCTCGGGCGCAGTTGGGGCTCCTCCTATACGCCTTCCGAGTATGCCGCCTCCATCATGAAAGGTTACCGATACGCACTCTACGAGAGGTTGATGAAGCTTATAGATTCGGGGGGAAGTCCCGCCCCGGTCCAGCTGCCGCTCCGACAAATCGTACCAGCGCTATTACAAACGCGCAGCTACGAAGAATACGTCGCCCAGTACAAAAAGTTGTTCGGTGTCGGCGAATGCTATGTGGCGCACGGTCGAGACCGAAATGAGTTCGATGAGGTCGTACTGACTATTCGCGCAAGCAGGGTCGAATTGACCGAAATATGGATAGATCCGCAATGGGCAGCGTCGGTCGACTCGTTTACGATTGCTCACGATATCGTCGAATGCGCCGACCAGATACGGTCCATGAAACCCGCTCTTCAACATGATATGTACTTGGATCAGGAAACAGACGACGAGTTGTTCACGCGACTGACAAGACATCAATGGTACCTGCTCGGAAATGAGAACCTATGAGTGGCGAACTCAAAGTAGAACTTGGGATAATAGAAAGTCTCGGTAAGGCATGGGCCAACGAAGTAGAACCCGGATTGACAAACGCGGCAAATCAGATCGACGCCCTCAAGTTTTCACAGATCAGATTCGGAATCTTCTACAACGCCTGGGAAGCATATAGAGACACAGCACAGTATCTGCAGGACAGGCTCCGGGAAGGGGCGACCCGGACCGATGAGATCGGTGCCGCGCTCTACAAAGTGGCAACCACGTTTGAGCAGCAGGATATAGCAGGGCAAACAGAGTTCAAGAAGACCGAGGGCGAGATGGACTTCAGCATATGAGTACGACCGACCTCGACGAAGCTGTCAAGCAGATCAGGGATCAGGTGATCGAATGGAAAAAGATGCCTGACGAGATAAACGATACATTCGATAAATTAAAGGTCCTCTCATTCGCGTTATGGTGGAAACTCACCGACGAACGCGACAAAGCAAATGAACACATTCAGAAGCTGCTCGATAAGCTCGATGAGATCATGGACGGAATCGATGCCCCCTACCTGTTCATAGGGTATGCCGCCGACTGGCAGACAGTTGCCGGAACGATACGAGGCGCGAAGAACACTCAGAACCAGGCGACTTTCATTCTGGATGGACACTGGACAGGGGATGCACAGCTGAGATACGCAGCGTCGCGGACGCTGCAGGATACAGCGATGGGAACCACTCAGGAGATGGCAGAGAAGGTGCATGAGCAGCTTCTCAAGCTGGCCGAATCCGGAAGGAATCTGTACAAGGCGGTCGTCGACGCCATTGGAGAATTCCTGACGAACATCGGATCAGCGTTGGTACAAATAATGGGTTTGGTGACGGCGATCGAAGGCGCCAGCCTGATGGTCGACGCGGCGTTCTCGGCCCTCGATTCCGCCAACAAGCTGTATACGTTGGCATTCAACGAGATCCAGGGCCACAAGATCGCGGCCAACGAATTGATCAATTTAACGGACAATCCAAATGGCCTGCCGAACAATCAGTGGCCCGTCTCAGTCTCGACGACGTTCGAAGATCCAAAACTCTGGAAGCAGACAGAATGAACAAGTGGTTGGCCGCATTGACGGCTGCGAGCTCGATTATAGTTGCCGCGACGGCGGGGTGCGGGTCATCGGACCAGACTGATCCGTCGTCGGAGAAGGTGGCTGAGCACGCGACCGAGATCGAAGTTTGTGAGCACGCCATCGAATTGATGCGCGATACCTGGGGCGAGCACCGGGAAGTTGTACTCAGACCGGTGCGCCTCGGTACGAATCCAGACAAGAGATTCGGTGAGGGCGGGTCAGGGTTATCGTGCCAGTACGACCGAGACGAAAGTCTTTACGCCGTGTTGACTATTGTCCGAGCAGACGACGGCACGGCTATCGCCCCGGGTGAGAAAAGGGTGCTCGTCGAAGGCAACTCGGTAGAGGTCAGGTGGGCAAATCTGATTCGGCCGCACTTCGAGACCATCGTCGGAGATTGGCACGCAGAACTGGATATGACACTGGCCAACAGCAAAGAGTCCTTCCAGGTCCCTGATAACAACCAGGCGGAAGCGGGCGCGAAGGTACTGGTCGGAATCCTTCAAAAGGCGAATGGCTGACCCGGCAAAGGTGAGGCCTCCGGTAAGTGCTTCGACTACCGAACCGCAATACCGGAGACTTCGTCGCTGACATATTCTCGCCACACAGGTAGCTGAATCGGAGCAGCTCAGCGGGCGCACCTGGACCGCCCGTCTGGTCGTCCACCAGACCGCAGAACTTGCTGGGATCGGAAGGTGATATACCCAGCTGTACAGGGGCAGAGCCGTTTCGGTCGATGATGCACGGCAACACGACGTGTACGCACGCCTGCACACGCCCGCGCTCTGCCGAAGATCTCGGGCGCGGAAATTTCTCGGGGGCGATGTCGAAACCGGTGCTTGCCGATCGACGTAGGGGTGAGTCAGGGTTGAGACGGTCCGCGAACAGTGGGTCGGCCCCGGCGGCGAAGGAGCGTTCATGCGAGTCATGGTTCTGGGGAAAGCGACCGAGGAGACCGAGCGTGGGGTGCCGCCCACCGCCGAGGAGTTCGCCGAGATGGAGGCGTTCAACGACGAACTCACCAAGGCGGGGGTGATTCTGGCCGGTGAGGGGCTGAAGCCGAGTTCGGCGGGCAAGCGGGTCGCTTTCGACACGGACGGCGGTTCGTCCGTGCTCGACGGACCGTTCGCCGAGACCAAGGAGTTGATCGCCGGGTACCAGATCTGGGAGGTGTCCTCGCTAGAGGAGGCGCTCGAGTGGGTGCGCCGGGCACCGATCCGCAACGGTGTGGTCGAGGTGCGGCCGTTGTATGGTCCCGAGGATTTCGGCGAGGCGCTGACCGCCGAACTGCGTGAGGCGACCGGGCTGTAGGACGAGGCATCGGGTGACCAGTGCGACCCAGCGGACCGTCGAGGCGATCTGGCGGATCGAGTCGGCGTGGTTGACCGCCTCGCTGGCGCGAACCGTGAACGACCTGGATCTGGCCGAGGACTTGGCCCAGGACGCGCTGATCGCGGCGCTGGAACAGTGGCCGGAGTCGGGCGTCCCGGATAAGCCGGGCGCCTGGCTCCTGGCTGTCGCCCGGCGGCGCGCGGTCGACGCCGTCCGCCGCCGGGTGAACCTGGAGCGCAAACTCGCACTGCTCGCCCGCGAGATGCCCGACGGCGACGATCCGATGGACGCCGTCGAATTCGACAGGCATGTCGGCGACGACGTCCTGCGGCTGATGTTCACCGCCTGCCACCCGATGCTCGGCCGCGACGCGCGGGTGGCGCTCACGCTCAAGACCGTGGCGGGACTGTCCACGGACGAGATAGCGCACGCCTTCCTGATCCCGCCCACCACGCTCGGCCAGCGGATCTCGCGGGCGAAGAAGACGTTGTCGAACGCGGGAGTTCCGTTCGAGGTCCCGGTCGGCGACGAGCTGACCGCGCGGTTGGCCTCGGTACTCGAGGTCGTCTACCTCGTCTTCAACGAGGGATATTCCGCCACCAGCGGCGATTCGTGGACGCGTGCCGAACTGTGCGCGGAGGCGATGCGGCTCGGCCGGATGCTCGCCGCCCTCGCACCCGACGAACCGGAGCCGCACGGGCTGGTGGCACTGATGGAATTCCAGGCGTCACGGCTGCGTGCCCGAACCGATGCCGGCGGTCGGCCGGTGCCGCTCGACCGTCAGGACCGGACCCGCTGGGACCGCTTGCTGATCACCCACGCCGAGGGCGCGCTGCGGCGGGCCGATCGACTCGGCGGACGCGGGTCCTACGTGCTGCAAGCCTCGATCGCCGCCTGCCATGCCCGCGCGACCAGCGCCGAAGCCACCGACTGGCATCGCATCGCCGCGCGCTATCGCGAGCTCGGCGCGCTCACCGGCTCGCCGGTGGTGGAGCTGAACCGGGCTGTCGCGGTGTCGATGGCCGACGGACCCGCGGTCGCGTTGTCCATCGTCGACGAACTGTCCACCGTCGCCGCCCTGCGCGGTTACCACTTGCTGCCCGCCGTCCGGGGTGACCTGCTGCTCAAACTCGAACGTCGCGACGAGGCTCGCTCGGAATTCGAACGGGCCGCGGCGATGACCGGCAACGAGGCCGAGCGGACGCTGCTGCTCGAGCGGGCGGCGTCCTGCCGAACGGGTGGCGACAGATAGCCGCGTGCGTCGCGTCGTCAGCACAGGGACCGCGAAGCACACATGCCGCAAGCCTCGATCGCCGCCTGTCATGCCCGCGCGACCAGCGCCCGGAGCGCGGCGATGCGGTGCCAGTCGGTGCATCGACCGTCCGGTCCGGAGCCCGGGAGAAGCGCCGAGCGAACGGGGCGTCGGCGCCACGGGTCACGCCGCGTTGTCGAGGCGTGCAGGCTCCGGTGACGCGGCGGGTTCGAGACGCAGCACGGTGAGCAGTGCCAGCGCCGCGGCCCCGCCGACGATCGCGATATCGGCGACGTTGCCGACGAAATAGCCGTTGTAGTCGATGAAGTCGACGATGTGGCCTCGGGCGAAGCCGGGGGCGCGCAGCAGTCGATCCGCGAAATGGCTGATCGCGCCGCCGAGCAGGACGCCGACGGCTGTCGCGCCGGGGTAGGTGTGTACGCGGCGCGCCAGTGCGCACAGACCGATGACGGCGACGCCCGCGATGACGGTCAGGATCCAGGTGTACGCGGCGGCCGTGCCGAAGGCCGCGCCCGGGTTGTACACGAGCCGCCATTGGAGGAATTCGCCTGCGACCGGGGTCGCGGTGCCCGGCGTCAGGCTGGTCTGCGCCCACCACTTGGTGAGCTGGTCGGCGGCGACGACCGCGGCCGCGAGGACGGGGATCGACAGGCGTGTTCCGCGGAATACGCTCACGGGTGGGCGTTTCATGGTCTCGTTTCTCCCTGCACCTCGAACAGGATGCAATCTACCCGTGTCCTCGACCGCGGTCGGAGCCGATCTCGGGCGCTAACACCGCCTCCGTTCCGAAAGATATTCCCGTGTGGGTGGAACGAGACGAGCCGTGCTGGGCACCGTGGTGGCTCTGTGCGCGCTGACAGGCTGTGACGCGCGAGCCGTACCGCCGGAAGTCGGTCCCGCCGGGGTGGATTTCGATGCCGAAGTGGTGGAGTTCGATCCGTCCGGCTTCAACGGACCGCCCTTCACGGCGCTCATCGACAGTGAGTCCTCCGCCGAGGCGTTCACCGGGTGGTTCTCGGCACGGCGCGGGTCGACGCTGCCGCGGGTCGTCGAGCACCCCGAACTCCTCGCTGACACGGACACCTACGCCTATCTGGCACTGGTGACCAGCACCGGTTGCCGTGCGCCGACCAGCGCGGAGTTGGGACGAGTCGGCACCGATCTGCGACCGGAGTTGCTCGGTGGCACCGATCATCCGGAGTGTGTACGCGCCTACACGCCGTTCGTGGTGTTCAAGGTGCCGCGGGCCGCGATCGATGGCGTCACCACGGTCGACGGGGCCGCCGCCGACCGTGACGGTCCGGCCGAAGCGGTCGGAAGCGTCGAACTCTCCCCCACCGCGCCGGGCTTCACGCCACGCGAGGTCACCGATCCCGCGCGGCGCACCGAACTCGCCGACGAGCTCGCCGCGACGGGCAGCGACCGCGCCCGCGTGCTCGCGACACTCGACCGGAGTTCGGGGCTCCTCGACGAATACGGCCCGACGGCCCTGCGCCGCTACGCTTTTCCGGTCCGGTCCTGCCCCGACGATCTCCTCGTCCTCGACATCGGCCGGACCGAACTCCGCGCCCGAGCGCTCGCCCGCGTCGACGCTCCACTGACCTGCGAAGCGCCGACCACCCACCTGGCCGTGTTCGATGTGCGCTCGATCCATATTCCGGACGGAGCCCGACCGGCGAGCTGAGCGCCGCGCCCCAGGGGACCGGCTCGGTCTCGGGTGGCGAACGTGCGGCTCGATCCGGTCGGGCGGGGCGGTTTGCGCTGGGCGCACGAGTTGAGGGTGGGCGACACGGTCCGCATATCGCGCACCCCGAACCGGACCCCCGGTTCCGGGGGCTGGACTCGCCGATGACATGCGGCGATAGTCCATGGGTGAGTTCGGTGGCGGTCGTGGTGCGGGTGTTGGCGGGTCTGATGCTGGCCGTCGGGGTGACGGCCCCGGTGACGGTGGCAGAGCCACAGCCGGTCGCCGATCCGTGGTCGGACGGGGTTCCGGTGACGCACCAGTATCGCCAGACCTACCTGACCACGCTGGACGGCACGCGGCTGCACGCGGACATCCTGCGCCCCGCCAACCTGCCCGAGGACGCCCGGACCCCGGTGATCCTGACGGTCAGCCCGTACCGATCGCACACCGCCTATATCTCGTTGCCCCGTCTGACGGGTGGGCCGTCCACCGAATCCCTCCCGGTGGAGATGGCGTTGCGGGCGGGCTACACCTACGTCATCGTCGACCTGCGCGGTTTCGGCGGTTCCGACGGCTGCCCGGATTACGGCGGGCCGGGCGAGCGTTCGGATGTGGTCACGGCGGTGGAGTGGGCGGCGAGCCAACCGTGGTCGACGGGTCGGGTCGGCATGGTCGGGGTGTCCTACGAAGCCTGGACCGGGCTGCTGGGCCTTGCCGCGAAGCCGAAAGGGCTCGCGGCGGTGGCGGCGTTCTCCCCGGTGGTCGATCCGTACTCGTATCTGTACATGCGGGGCGTTTCGTGGAAGTTCTCGGGAAAGCCGGTGACCGAGAACGGAATACGTCCCGCGGATCAGGTCGGGCTGGAACATCTCGCGATCGCGTCGACACCGGGTCGGCCCGAGGATTCCGCCGAATACCAGGCCAACGCGATCGCCATGACGCAGCGGTGCGCCGAGGACTATCTGTCGCTGACCGGCGACCACGATGCGAACCGGCCCGGCTGGCGGGAACGCGATCTGGTGACGGCCACCCGTGGCAATACGATTCCGCTGTTCCTCGGGCAGGGTTTCCTCGACGCCAACACCCGCCCGGATCGCGTATTCGACCTGTGGCAGGCGCAGGGGCCCGGTGAGCATCGCGCGTGGTTCGGCCAGTGGGGCCACAGCGACTGTCACGCCAAATGCGGCACACCGAATTTCGAGACCGAACTGCTGGCGTTCTTCGACCGGCATGTGGCACTGCGGACGGTCGAGATTCCGGGACCGATGGTGACGGTCGGCCAGTTCGACGGCGGGTGGCGTGCCGAATCCGCCTGGCCCCCGGCGGATTCGCGCCGGTACCCGGTCGAGCTGCGGACCGGGGCCTATACCGATCGCGGTTTCCTTCCCGGTCCGGACCGGGAGATCTGGTCGATCTCGCAGCCGTTCGACCGGGTGACACACCTGTCCGGGATCGCGACCGCGTCGCTGCGGCTAGGCGGTCCCTCGTCCGCGACGGCGACGATCGAGATCTACGACGTCGAACCGAGCGGGCGCGCCACACTCGTCACCCGGGGCATCGCGCCGGTCGTCGCCGACACTCGGATCCGGACGCTGGCCCAGGACTGGCCGCTGGCCGCTGGCCGCCGGACATCGACTCGGGGTGCGGATCACCGATGTCGTGGACGACGTGTGGTCGCACGCACCGGCCGACGCACTGGTGACCGTCGAAGCCGCCCGACTCGAACTCCCACTGCTCACCGACACCAGGGTGCCCGATCTGACCGGCGGCACCAGCGAGGCCCACGCGAAGTGGCGCGTGGAGAAGACGACGACGCTCGCGCCCGAGGTGTTGAACAATGCAGTGATGTTCATGAACTTGCCGAACGAGACGGGCCGACCGTGAACGCCGGTGGGCCCGCGCCGACCACCCCCGTGACGAACACGGTCGACGACGCTGTCGCCGAGCGCTTGGCGCGGGCGCTGCGCTGCGTCACGATCTCCACCGAGGAACCGACCGACGCCGCCGACGGCGAGTTCGCGCGCCTGGCCGAGCACCTGGAGCGGTCCTTCCCGCTGACGCACGCCGAACTCGAGCTGGAGACCTTCGGTCGCAGCAGGCTCTACCGCTGGGCGGGTGCGGAGCCGGATCGGGTATCGGCGATTCTGCTCGCGCACCAGGACGTGGTTCCGGTCGGTGACGAACCGGGCTGGACGCATCCGCCGTTCGACGGCGTGGTGGACGCGGACCAGATCTGGGGTCGCGGCGCCATCGACGACAAGAGCAGGCTGATGGCGATCCTGGAGGCGGTGGAGGCCGCGCTCGCCGACGGTGTGCGGCCCCGGCACACCGTCTACCTGGCCTTCGGCCACGACGAGGAGGTGTTCGGCGACGACGGCGCGGTCCGCATGGCGCGGCGGTTGCGCGAGGCGGGGGTGCGCGCGGATCTGCTGCTCGACGAGGGCGGCGTGATCACCCGGGGCGTCGCCGACGGGGTGGATCGACCGGTGGCGTCCATCATGCTGGGCGAGAAGGGCTATGCCACCGTCCGGCTGTCGGTGCGGGAAGTGGGCGGGCATTCCTCGATGCCGGGGAAGCAGACCGCGGTGGGCAGGCTCGCCCGCGCGGTGGCGCGCGTCCAGGACAATCCGATGCCGTTGCGGCTCACCCCCGGCGCGATCGACATGCTCTCGCGGCTGCGCCACGCGATGCCCGAGGCCAGGCGACGTCTGCTCGGTCTGGCGTCGGTCGGTGTCGTCGCGCCGCTCATCACCCGGATCCTGGCGCGGACTCCGCAGACCGAGGCGATGGTCCGCACGACCACGGCGCCCACCGTCATCCGCGGCGGTGTGAAGGCGAACGTCCTTCCCCAGCACGCCGAGGCGCTGGTCAATTTCCGGATTCTGCCCGGCGACTCGGTGGACACGGTGCTCGCGCACTGCCGCGAGGTCGTGCGTGACGCCGACATCCGCATCGAACTGGTCGGGATGTCGTCGGAACCTTCCGGCAGCGCCACTCCCGGTCCCGCCTACGAGATGATCGCCGCGCTCGCCGAGGCGGTGGTGCCGGGTATCGCGGTCACCACCGGCATCGTGCCGGGGGCCACCGATTCCCGGCACTACGACGATCTGGCCGTCACCCGCTGCAATTTCGCGCCGATCGTGCTGACCGCCGCGGACCTGGCGACGATCCACGGAACCGACGAGCGGATCTCCCGGGTGAACTACGCTCGGCTCATCGAGTTCAACAGACGGCTGATCGACGCGCTCGCGACGGGCCCCGAGTAGTCGACGCGACTGGAAGGAGCGCGGGTGACCCGCACCGAAGAAGGCGTTTTCGAGGGCAGTGGCAGCCGGATCGCTTGGCGCGCATGGCTTCCCGAGACGGCGACGCGCGCGGTGGTCGTGCTCGTGCACGGTGTCGCCGAACATTCGGGTCGCTACGCCCATGTGGGCACCCGGCTGGCCGACGCAGGTTTCGCCGTCTACGCGCTCGATCACCTCGGGCACGGGAAATCCGCGGGCGGCGGCGGGGCGAATATCGGGTCGATGGACGCCTCGGCCGACAATGTCGCGGCCATGCTCGCACTCGCGATCCGCGAGCAACCGGATGTGCCGACCTTCCTGCTCGGGCATTCGATGGGCAGTTTGATCACGCTGTATCTGGCGACCCGCGGACCCGTCGACGTCACCGGAATCATCCTGTCGGCTCCCCCGCTCGACATCCCGGTCGGCAATCCGTTGCAGCGCCTGTTCGCGCCGGTGCTGAGCACGCTGACACCGAATCTCGGTGTGCTGACCCTGGATTCCTCGATGATCAGCCGCGATCCGGCGGTGGTCAGCGCCTACGACAACGATCCGCTGGTGTTCCGGGGCAAACTGCCCGCCCGCACGGGTGCGGAGATCCTGCGCGGCACCGACCTGGTCAAGAAACGGCTCGGCAAGCTCACCCAGCCGCTGCTGGTGCTGCACGGCACGGCCGACGCGCTGGCCGCGCCGTCGAGCACCGATCTGGTCGAGCGCGGCGCCGGATCCAAGGATCTGACGGTGATCCGATACGAGGGCTTCTACCACGAGGTATTCAACGAACCGGAGCAGGACAGGGTTCTGACCGACGTGGTCGAATGGCTGGAGCGCCACATTACCGGGCAGTAGACTCCCGGCATGGGAACCACATCCACCGGGTCGGTCGCCTTCGTTCGCGCTATGTGGCACAGCTCGATCGTCGGTAAGGCTTTAGAGGGCTTCACCGCCGAATTGTCCGATCTCGGCTTCGACCCCGACACCGTCGACGTCTTCGAGGTGCCCGGGGCCTTCGAGATCCCGCTGCACGCCAAACGGCTCGCCGCCAGCGGGAAGTACTCGGCCGTCGTCGCCGCCGCGCTGGTCGTCGACGGCGGCATCTACCGGCATGATTTCGTCGCCTCCGCGGTGATCGACGGACTGATGCGCGTGCAGCTCGACACCGATGTCCCGGTGTTCTCGGTGGTGCTCACCCCGCATCATTTCCACGAGCACAGCGAGCACGTCACCTATTTCACCGACCATTTCGTCACCAAGGGGGCCGAGGCCGCCCGCGCGCTGGCGACCACGCTCAACTCGCTGCGGTCGCTGCCCGCCGTCGCCGACTGATCCGACGGCTCAGGCGAATTTCGTCAGGCAGGCCCGCTCACCGTCGAGTACACCGGTCCGGAACGCCTCGAGCCGCTGATACCCGCTCGTCACGATCTTGCCGTCGACATCGGCGGCGGCGAGACCATCCGACAGCAGTCCGGAGACCGCCTCGTCGAGATCCTTGGCCGACAGCCGGGGGTCACTGCTCGGTTCGCTCAAGTCGGTGGTGAAAGCGCCGCTCAGGCAGGCCGTGCGCAGACCCGCGGTGTCCGCGCCGGTCAGTTTCAGCCCGCGATCCTGTTGCACGGCGAGCATGTAGCGCGAGACGAACACGATGAAGGCGTTGTAGTCGCCCGCCACCGTGTCGGAGAGGACTTCGTCCTCGCTGGTCGGCGCGCCGCGCTTGGCCAGCGTGCGCACATCGGTGCCGATCGTATTCGAGGTCGGGCAGAAGGACACCGGCGCGGTCGCGGTGACCTTCGGGCAGTTCTTCACCACGCCCGAGTAGTCGAATTTCGGGGTCTGACGGATCGGGAACGCCTTGGCGAGCGCCTGGCTCACACTCGACAGCGAGGCCACGTCGACGGGCAGTTGCTGCTGTTCCTCGTCCTCGATCTCGAAGGTGGTCGGCAGGGTGCCGCGACGGCTCTCCAGCTCGTTGCGATCGATCTTCTTGCAGGCGACGGCGCCGTCGTTGTAGCCGAGCTGTACCGCCGTCACCCGTTCGAAGGCCGAACCGTGGACATTGTCGGGATCGCTGGGATCGGTATCGCGGATGGCGACCGTCACGCCGAGCACCCCGTCGAGTCCGTCGGTCATGTTCATCGTGAAATGTTTCGAATTGCCCTCGGCCACGTGGCGCAGGAAGACCCCGGCGAGGCAGTCGGCCTGCTGTTCCTGCACCAGTACCGGGGTCAGGAAACCCGCGATCTTGGCCTGGCCCTGGATGGCGTGACCGTATTCGTGCGCGAGCACCATCACCACCGCCATCGCGCCGTACTTCTTCTGCACCTCGGGCAGCAGTACCCCGCGATCCCAGCCGATGGTGTGATCACCCGAGCAGTAGGCGGCGTTGACCACCTGGTAGGTGTCGGAGCGGCAGAACTTCACCGATTTCTGTTCCGGCGCCTTCGCATCCCAGGAGATGAAGCGGCTCACCGGCTTCAAGGTTCCGGGAAAAGTCTTGGCGTACTCCGCTTTCCAGTACTCCTCGATATCGGCGATGGCGTTGAGCGACAGCCGGTCGATCACGCCGCCGTCCCCGTTCTCGGCCGTCAGCGGCGCGTCCGGGACGCCGGGGCGCGGGCCGCTCGTACCGCTGCTGGTCGCGGCGGCGGCGAGCTCCCACGGATTCTCCGTGATCGTGGGAGCGGCGGCGTTCTCGCCGGTGACGGTGACGGTGACGGCGTCGCAGGCCGTCAGCGTGACGCCGAACACGACGAGAGCCGCGATCACCCCGACGCGCAGTCGCGCGAACCTCATCAGGTACCTCCCCGAAATCCTGTGCGGGACCCGCATGTTCGCGGACCCCGCCGGCGGATCCGCACATCCACCATCGAGCGTTCCCATGGTAATCGCAGAGATCGCGCCGCGCGCAGCGCGACCGGCCGCTCGATCAGCTGTTCAGGCGTGTCCTGGCCAGCACGGCCCGGTGATCGGATCCGGTGACGGTCATCGCCCTGACCTCTTCCGCGCTGCCCCCGGAGATCAGGATGTGGTCGATACCGATGAGCGGCCCCCAGCTCTTGTCGGTCGGATAGGTCGGCAGTGGGCCCGCGCCGACCAGTTCGGCGGTCGAGGCGAACCCGCCGCGCAGCAGGTCGCGGAAGGCGGTGTGATCGCGTGTCGCGTTGAAATCCGCGCCGACCAGCGCCGGACCGGTGGTGGCGTCGAGGATGTCGCGGATGCGGCGCATCTCGGAATTCCACGCCTCGAAGTCCAGCGGCGGCGGCATCGGATGGAAGGCGAACACCGCGACCGCGCCACGCTCCGGATGTTCCATCACCGCGCCGAGATTGTTCATGACGAAACCGTCGTATTTCCTGGTGTCGCGCAAGGGGTATCGGCTGTAGATGCCGGTGCCCGCGCCCCAACTCGCCGTCTCGACGTAGCGGTACGGCAGTAGTTCGGCGATTCCGGCCGCGTCCAGGCGCGTCACCGCCTCGGCGGTCAGTTCCTCGACGGTCAGCAGGTCGACCCGGTCGTCGCGGACCGTCCGCACGACCTGCGTCACGTCCGCGCCGCCGAACAGCAGATTGGACTGGAGCACGGTGACCACCGGACCGTTGCCCGCCGCCCTGCCGTCCGCCACGAAGATCGGCAACTGCGTCCACAGCGCCCCCGCGACGACAAGTCCGGCCGCGACCGCGCTGCGCCAACCGCGTGCCAGCAGGAACAACAGCAGACCGACGATCGCGCCGAGCATCAGGTAGGAAGCACCCGACGCGAGCAGCACCGGAATCTCGCGTTGGCGGAACGCGCCGAAATACAGCACTATTCCCACGATTGCCGTCACGAGGGCGCCCCACCCCAGACCGAGCAGCGCTCGGTTCATCCATATACGCACCATGATCTGCACTCTAGGTGGGCGCGGTGACAACGGAACCCGGCGCGTGTGGAGACTTCGTGTAGATCGGCGGGCGACGCGGGGTTCGAACGCTAGCTCTGCGCGGTCGGCGCGAACCCATATCCCCCGTCACGCTGTGTGATCAGCAGATCGGCATGGGGCCGTGCGGGATCGGAGGCGAAGTGACCGCGCTCGGCCACGATCCAGGCGTCCCAGAACTCGGACAGTCCCGGACCGTCGCGTCGACGGCCACGGCGCCACGATTCGTCGGCGTCGAGTTCCATCCACAGCAGGTGCGACAGCCACGGGCGCAGATCGCGCCGCCCCGCGCCGACGCCCTCGAGCAGGACCACCGGCGCCGGGGCGAGGTGTCCGACGGTCGTGAACGCCCGGGCGTTCCAGTCGTAGATGCCGTAATCGGCGGTGCGGTCCCGCGCGAGCGCGGTCAGCACCTGGTCGCGCAGACGATCGGTCCAGCCGAAGAATTCGTCGTGGGTGGCGAGGTCGTCGACGTGCAGGATCGGTGCGTCACCGAGGGCATGTGCCAGTCGAAGGGCGAAACCGCTCTTCCCCGAACCGGCGTGGCCGTCGATCGCGACGAGGCGGACCCGCCCGCAGGAAGGCGGCCGTGCGCGAAGGCGTCCTACGAGGTCGTCGAGGTCGGACGCGTTCTCGGCGGACTGTGACGGGCGGTCCATCCGGCCCACTCTAGGTGTGCGGAGGACAGTGACGAGGGGTGCGACCTGCCTTGTCGGTGTGCGCACGGGGGTTGCCGGCGGCGGCATACAGTGGCGGAAAGGTCGGCGCGGAAGTTTGCGAGGTGGTCCGAATGTATTTCGAGGAGTTCATGGCGACGCGGGCGCTCACCGATGACGACGCGCAGGATCTGGCCGATGTCGCGGCCCGGTTCACCTCGCGTATCACGGTGACCAGTAACGGACGCAGCGTGCACGCGCCGGTCCTACCGACGTGCTGGGACGTCCTCGCGGTACGACCCGGCAGTGTGGTGGCGGTGACGGCCGAGGCGGGACATCATCCGCCGGATACCGAGGACCGCAGAGCGATTCGCGCGTTCGTCTCCCGATTCCGGGAGACGGCGCAGCGCTGAGGGGTCATTCCTTCGGGAAGCCGAGGACGAATCCGATGGCGATGAGAACGGCGCTGACGACAGAAATCGGGACGATACTCCACATGGACGTCAAGGTTACGAAGCCGACAGTTCCGCAGTAGCGTTTTGCCCGATTCGCCTGATATTCGGCCTCGCCCGAGTGCGGCCGAACAGTCGGCACCGCGCACCCGAGCAGGGATCGGCAGGCTCGCGACTACCCGCCGAAAACCCTTTCCACCACGCGTTTCCCACGCCTGGTCACCCGCATGTAATTGTCGAGGAATTCGCTGCCGTCGTCGTTGGGCCAGCCCGCGACACGGGCCACCGCCGAGAGCAGACGCCCCGGCGCGGGCAATTGATCGGCGGGCTTGCCCCGGACCAGGACCAGGGCGTTGCGGGCCTTGGTCGCGGTCAGCCAGGCGTCGCGCAGCAGTGCCACGTCGGAGGCATCGAGCAGTTTCGTCTGCTCGATGACATCCAGCGATTCCAGCGTCGAGGTGTTGTGCAGCGCCGGGATCTCGTGGGCGTGACGCAACTGCATCAGCTGCACCGTCCATTCGATATCGGCCAGGCCGCCGCGACCGAGTTTGGTGTGGGTCGTCGGATCCGCGCCGCGCGGAAGCCGTTCGGCGTCGACCCGCGCCTTGATCCGCCGGATCTCGCGCACCGCCTCGACCGAGACACCGCCGACCGGATAGCGCACTTTGTCGATGACGTGCAGGAAGCGCACGCCGAGTTCCTGATCACCGGCCACCTGGTGGGCACGCAGCAATGCCTGCATCTCCCACGGCTGGGCCCACTGCTGGTAGTAGGCGGTGTAGGCGGCGAGGGTGCGCACCAAGGCGCCGTTGCGCCCCTCCGGTCGCAGGCCCGCGTCCACGTGCAGCGGCGGGTCGGTGCTGGGGGCGCCGAGCAGTTTCTGTACCCGGTCGGCCACCGAATTCGACCATTTCACGGCCTTGGTCTCATCGACGCCCGGCCGTGGATCGCAGACGAACAGCACATCGGCGTCGGAGCCGTAACCGAGTTCGAGGCCGCCGAGTCGGCCCATGCCGATCACCGCGAAGTCGGCGGGCGCGGGTTCACCGGTCTCGGCCTCGTCGGCCCTGATCACGGCGGTGAGGGAGGCTTCGAGGACCGCGACCCAGACCGAGGAGAGCGCGCGGCACACCTGCGGGACGTCGAGCATGCCCAGCAGATCGGCCGAGGCCACCCTGGCCAGTTCGTGGCGACGCAGCGAACGCGCCGCCGCCACCGCGCGCCAGGGATCCTCGTAACGCGCGGCGGCGGTGAGGATGCCGCGGGAGACGTCCTCCTGTTTCGGGCTGAGCAGCAGCGGCCCACTCGGACCGTCGGCGTACATGCGAATGGTGTCGGGCGCGTTGATCAGCAGGTCCGGCAGGTATTCCGAGGAGCCGAGCACGATCATGAGCCGTTGCGCGATCGCGCCTTCGTCACGCAGTTCGCGCAGAAACCAGATCTGGTCGTCCAGCCCCTCGGATACGCGACGGTAGGCCAGCAGGCCCGCGTCGGGATTCGGTGTGTCACCGAGCCATTCGAGCAGCGTCGGCAACAGCAGAGCCTGGATCCTGCCCTTGCGCGACACCCCGCCGGTCAGGGCCTTCAGATGTCCGAGCGCGTGTTCGGGCGAGGTGTAGCCGAGCGCGGCCAGCTGGCGGATCGCCGCGTCCGGGCTCAGCCTCAGCGCGTCCGAATCCAGTTTCGCCACCGATTCCAGCAGCGGGCGGTAGAAGAGTTTGGCGTGTAATCGCCGCACCCGCACCGCGTTGCGGCGGATCTCCGCGGCCAGCACGCCGACCGCGTCCTGTCTGCCGTCGGGACGGACATGGGCCGCACGGGCCAGCCAGCGCATACCCTCGTCGTCGTCGGCGGGCGGCAGGGTGTGGGTCCGCTTGAGCCGCTGCAATTGCAGCCGATGTTCGAGCAGGCGCAGGAATTCGTAGGAGGCGGTCAGATTCGCCGCATCGTCGCGGCCGACGTAACCACCGGCCGCCAAGGCGGTCAGCGCTTCGACGGTGCCCTGCACGTGCAGGGTCTCGTCCACCCGGCCGTGCACCAACTGCAGCAACTGCACGGCGAATTCGACGTCGCGCAGGCTGCCGTGGCCGAGTTTGAGTTCGCGCTCACGCAGATCCTCCGGCACCAGATCCTCGACGCGGCGGCGCATGGCCTGCACGTCGGGCACGAAATCCGGACGCTCCGAAGCGGCCCACACCATGGGCATGAGCGCGTCCCGATACTGCTGCCCGAGTTCGAGATCACCGGTCATCGGACGGTTCTTCAACAGCGCCTGGAATTCCCAGGTGCGGGCCCATCTCCGGTAGTACGCGAGATGCGATTCCAGCGTGCGCACCAACGCGCCCGCCTTACCCTCGGGACGCAACGCCGCGTCGACGTCGAAGAAGGCCTGGCTGCCCACGCTCATCATCTCGGCGGCCAGCCTGGTCGCCACCGGGTCGGCGGGCTCGGCGACGAAGACCACATCGACATCGCTGACGTAGTTCAGTTCCCGCGCACCGCACTTGCCCATCGCGACGACCGCCAACCTGACCTCGCACGGACCGTCCTTGCACACCCTGGCCACCGCGACCGACAGCGCGGCGGTGAGCGCGGCGTCGGCGAGGTCGGTCAGGTGCCGCCCGACAAGCTGGTACGGCAGTACCGGTTCGTTCTCCACGGTGGCGGCCAGATCGAGCGCGGCGAGCAGCATGAGCTGATCGCGGTAGCTCCTGCGCAGCAGTGCCACCGCTTCGGGCCCGGCGATCTGCGCCCGGAACAGCATCGGCCCGGCGCGCGGGCCCTCCTCGGGGACGGCCTTGACCACCTCGAGCAGATCGGCGATCAGTTCGTCGCGATCGGGCAGGTCACGGCGTTGCAGGACCAGCCACGACGACGGGTCGGCCACCAGGTGGTCGGCGAAGGCGCTCGACGCGCCGAGCAGCGCGAAAAGCCTACCGCGCAACGAGGTATCGGTGCGCACCGCCGAATCCAGTGCCGTCCATTCGGTTCCGAGCTGCTCACGCAGTTTTACCATCGTGTTCAGCGCCAGGTCCGCGTCCGGTGCGCGCGACAGCGCCCACAGCACGGGGATACTTTCGACGTTGTCCCAGGCCAATTCGCGTAGCGAATCGGCGGCTGTCGGCTCGAGCAATCCGAGCCGACCGACACCTGGAACAGCGGAGCGGGCAGACGGTGGCCGGACCATGGTTCTTAAATTACATGGCCCGGGTGAAGAAAGGTGCTCGGCCGGTCGACAGCAGGCCGAGCACAGGTTGCAGTGTGATCTCTTCGATCTAGAGACCCAGGTATTCCTTCAGTTCGTACGGCGTGACCTGGCTGCGGTAGTCGGCCCACTCCCGGCGCTTGTTGCGCAGGAAGAAGTCGAACACGTGCTCGCCGAGGGTCTCGGCGACCAGTTCGGACCGCTCCATGGCCTGCAACGCCTCGTCCAGGGTGCCGGGAAGTTCCCGGAAACCCATCGCGCGACGTTCGGCCACCGTCAGCGACCACACGTCGTCCTCCGCCTCCGGCGGCAACGTGTAGCCCTTCTCGATACCGCGCAGACCGGCCGCGAGCAGCACCGCGAAGGTCAGGTACGGATTGCAGGCCGAATCGGGGCTGCGGATCTCGACGCGTCGCGACGAGGACTTGTTCGGCGTGTACATGGGCACGCGCACCAGCGCGGACCGGTTCGACCGGCCCCACGAGGCCGCGGTGGGCGCCTCGCCGCCGTGGATCAGGCGCTTGTAGGAGTTCACCCACTGGTTGGTGATCGCGCTGATCTCCGGCGCGTGCTCCAGAATGCCCGCGATGAACGCGCGCGCGGTGCTCGACAGGTTGATCGGATCGTCGGGGTCGTGGAAGGCGTTGGCCTCGCCCTCGAACAGGCTCATGTGGGTGTGCATGGCCGAACCCGGGTAGGCGGCGAACGGCTTGGGCATGAACGTCGCGCGCACGCCCTCGTCGATGGCCACTTCCTTGATCAGGTAGCGGAAGGTCATCACGTTGTCGGCCATGGACAGCGCGTCGGCGTAGCGCAGGTCGATCTCCTGCTGGCCGGGCGCGCCCTCGTGGTGGCTGAACTCGACCGAGATGCCCATCGATTCCAGCGCGTCGATGGCGTGACGGCGGAAGTTGGGGGCCGAATCGTGCACGGCCTGGTCGAAGAAGCCGCCGGAGTCTGCGGGCCGGGGCGGGGTGCCGTCCTGCGGGCTGTTCTCCAGCAGGAAGAACTCGATCTCGGGGTGCACGTAGCAGCTGAAGCCCACGTCGGCGGCTTTGTTCAACTGTCTGCGCAGCACGTGGCGCGGGTCGGCCCAGGACGGTGAGCCGTCCGGCATGGTGATGTCGCAGAACATGCGGGCCGAATGCTGATGCCCCTTGGAGGTGGCCCACGGCAGCACCTGGAAGGTGGACGGATCCGGCCGGGCGACCATATCGGCCTCCGAGACGCGGGCGAAGCCCTCGATGGCCGAGCCGTCGAATCCGATGCCCTCCTCGAACGCGCCTTCCAGTTCGGCGGGCGCGATCGCGACGGACTTCAGATAACCCAAAACGTCGGTGAACCAGAGACGCACGAAGCGGATGTCCCGCTCTTCGAGCGTCCGCAGCACGAATTCCTTCTGGCGATCCATGTCCGCGAGAGTAAAGACCTGGCGTTAAATCCGTGTTACATACAGGCTGAGGTTTGCAATGTCGGTAGCTGAGGGGCTTTCCGGTACCTAGTTCGCGTCCGAACTGCCGCGAATGTGAGGTATGACGCGGGTTGGACACGGCCGCGCCGCCGCGCTGTCAGCAGGTGAGTCCGGGTGCGGGTTCGGTGAGGTCGACGAGGTAGGCGACGACGGCGTCATCGAGACATTTGTCGCCCGCGACGAGCGCGGCGGTGTGCCGATTCCCGCGATAGGTGATGAGGGAGGCCCCGAGTTGCTGGGCCAGATCGACACCGGCCTGATACGGAGTCGCCGGATCCTCGGTCGTGGAGACCACCACCGTCTCGGGCAGACCCGTCACCGATATCCGATGCGGTTCGCTCGTATTGGGGACCGGCCACGACACACAGAGGTCGAGCGGGGCCGCGCCGGTGCCACGACCGTCGTCGATGAAAGGCGCGGCCTTGCGGTATTCCATGTCCTGGCGACCCGTGAGAGCCGGATCGGCGATCCGGGGATCGTCCACGCAGCGGATGGCGTTGAAGGCGTCGTCGGTATTGCGATAGGTGCCGTCCTCGCGGCGGCCGTCGTACATATCGGCCAGTTGCAACAGGGTGTCGCCGCGCCCCTTGCCGAGTTCGTCGAGGCCCATCGTCAGCACCTGCCACAGTTCGTCGGTGTAGAGGGCTTGCCGGACGCCGGTGATCGCGTCGTCGTAGGTCAGCCCGCGCGGGTCGGTGGTCGCGGCGGGCGTCGTCCACAGCGGGTCGACCAGGGCGCGGAAACGGGCTACTGCTCGAGTCGGATCGGAGCCGAGCGGGCAGTCGGGTTTGCTCGCGCACTGGGCGCTGTAGGCCTCGAACACGCCCTGGAATCCGGCGGCCTGGCGCAGTGATTCCTGGACCGGGTCCTGCGAGGAGTCGACCGCGCCGTCGAGCACGAGCGCGCGCACCCGTTCGGGGAATCGCTCGGCGTAGGCCGAACCGAGCCTGGTGCCGTAGGAGTAGCCCAGGTAGTTCAGCCCCGGATCGCCGAGCACGGCCCGGATGACGTCCATGTCCTGCACGACCTCGCGGGTGCCGACGTGGGCGAGGAATTCCGTGCCGGTCCGCTCCGCGCATTTGTCCGCGTAGGCCTTGTTCTCGGCCTCCATCTCGGCGATCCCCGCCGGGGAGTTGTCCTCGGGCGGATCGGCCCGCTCGGCGTCGGACTCCTGCGGCGTCAGGCAGGAGATGGTCGGCGTCGAGGATCCGATCCCGCGCGGGTCGAACCCGACCCGGTCGAAACGTTCGGCCAGCTCGCCGCGCCCGGCGATGCTGACCATCGACAATCCGGAACCGCCGGGACCGCCGGGATTCAGCAGCAGTGATCCGATCTTGTCTCCCGAGGCCGGGATCCGCGACAGCGCGATCTGCGCGGTGGCGCCGTCGGGTTTCGCGTAGTCGACCGGAACGGTGATCTTCGCGCATTCGGCGCTGGGCGGGAGACGATCCTCCGGATCGCCGAAGCCGTCGCAGTCACCCCACTGCACCGACTGGCTGTAGAAGGGCTCCAGTCCGGCGGGCGCCGGGGGCGAGGGCACCGGTGTCGTCTTCGGCTCGGCCGTACCGCCGCACCCCGCGACGACCAGCAGCATCCCGGCCACACCTGTCACCAGCAACCCACGACCGCTCCGCACCCGACCCATGCCGATGATCCTGCCAGGAGCGCGGCGCTTCCCCGCGCGCCACCACCCGGGCCGCCGATCATGCCGCGCGGTCGCCACCGTCCACGGCGGCCGCGGAGGGGCAGGCCGGTCACCGCCTGTGACCAATTGCACCGGCGACCGGCCCTATTGCCCGGGTCGCCGCAGTGGCACACTGGAGCTGTCAGAGAACCCGGGGACCCGACAGGGCCTCGAGGCGACACGTAGCGAAAGGGACGATGATGTCCGTATCCGATTCGGAAACCCCTGCCTACGGTGCGGCTCCTGCCGAGCCGAAGAAGACCGCGCGCAAGACACGGGTGCATCACCTCCAGCAGATGAAGGCCGACGGCGAGCGCTGGGCCATGCTGACGGCCTACGACTACTCGTCGGCCCGCCTGTTCGAAGAGGCCGGGATCCCCGTCCTGCTGGTCGGTGACTCGGCCGCGAACGTGGTGTACGGCTACGACACCACCGTGCCCATCACGGTGGACGAGCTGATCCCCCTCGTTCGCGGCGTCGTGCGCGGCGCGCCGAACGCCCTCGTCGTCGCCGACCTGCCGTTCGGGACCTACGAGAGTTCCCCGCAGCAGGCCCTCGCGACCGCGACCCGATTCATGAAGGAGGGCCAGGCGCACGCGGTGAAACTCGAGGGCGGAGAGCGTGTGGCCGAGCAGATCGCGCTGATCAGCGCGTCCGGCATCCCGGTGATGGCGCATATCGGTTTCACCCCGCAGAGCGTCAACGGGCTCGGCGGTTTCCGGGTGCAGGGCCGCGGTGACGGCGCCGAACAGCTCATCGCCGACGCCATCGCCGTGCAGGAGGCGGGCGCGTTCTCGGTGGTCATGGAGATGGTTCCCGCCGAACTCGCCGGACAGGTCACCCGCAAACTGACCATTCCGACCGTCGGCATCGGCGCGGGCGCGGAATGCGACGCCCAGGTCCTGGTCTGGCAGGACATGGCCGGATACACCAGCGGCAAGACAGCGAAATTCGTCAAGCGTTTCGGCGATATCGGCGGTCAGCTGCGCACCGCGGCGGCGAGCTACGCCGACGAGGTGCGGCGCGGCACCTTCCCCGGTCCCGAACACAGCTTCTGATCTCGCGGGCGGGTCGGGCGGTGGACGTTCCCACGACACTGCTCGACCTGCCGTCCGCGCCAGTCCTCGAACCCGTTGCGATACAACGAGAACGGGGCCTGATCAAAGAGTTGCGCGACAACTTCGGCTGAACCGGACCTCCCGAGGCGCGCACCGGACCGGTCGAATCAGTGGCAGTATCGAAATCGACCGATTCGACACGATCAGAGGTACCGATGCCGCACAGCCGATGGATTTCCCGCAGCACGCTGCTCGCGGCAGGAGTTCTCACCGTCGCGGCGCTGGCCGCCTGCGGACCCACCGACGACCCGAGTCCCACCGGAAATTCCGGTTCGGTCACCTCGATCCCGCAGGCCACCACGGGCGCGGGCAGCGGCGGCAGTCAGAAGCCGACCGCCCAGGTGACCGACGCGGCGGGCAAAGCGCTCTGCGACGCGATCCGCCCCGAGCTGTCGAATTTCCGGGTGCAGGGTCCCACGCTCGGCGGGGTCGGCATGAACCTGATCGTGCATCCGTGGGGACTGCAATACGGCATCGACGTTCTCGGCAACAAGGCCGTCGTCGACACCGCCACCTCGAAGAGCTGTCCCGATGTGCGCCAGCAGGCGATCGAGGCGTTGTCGGCGCCGGATCTGGCCTCGGTGATCGTGGGGCTGTGATGCGCACGCTGTATCCCGAGATCGAACCGTACGACTCCGGCATGCTCGACGTCGGCGCGGGCCAGTCCGTGTACTGGGAGGTCAGCGGCAACCCCGAGGGTAAGCCGGTGGTGTTCCTGCACGGTGGTCCCGGCGGCGGCACCTCGCCCGCGCAACGGCGGTTCTTCGATCCGTCGGCCTACCGGATCGTGCTGCTCGATCAGCGCGGCTGCGGTCGCTCCACCCCGCACCTGGCCGACGGCGCGTCACTGGAGACCAACACCACCCGGCATCTGATCGCCGATATCGAAGCGCTGCGTGCCCATCTCGCCATCGATCGGTGGCAGGTCTTCGGCGGCTCGTGGGGTTCCACGCTCGCCCTCGCCTACGCCCAGCAATATCCCGAGCGGGTCACCGAACTGGTGCTGCGCGGCATATTCCTGCTGCGGCGCAAGGAAATCGACTGGTACTACAACGGCGCCGCCGGATACGTCTACCCGGACGAGTGGGAGAAATTCCTGGCCCCGGTGCCGGAATCCGAACGCGGCGAGGATCTGGTCGAGGTCTACCATCGGCTGCTGCACTCCCCTGACGACCGGATCGCGACCGCCGCCGCCATCGCCTGGTCCACCTGGGAAGGTTCGACGAGTTCGCTGCTGCCGCAGCCGGACCGCGTGGCCGAGACCGCCGCTCCCCGGTTCGCGCTCGCCTTCGCCAGGATCGAGAACCACTACTTCCGCCACGGCGGTTTCCTCGAAGAAGGACAGCTGCTGCGCGATATCGGCATCATCTCCCATATTCCGGCGATCATCGTCCAGGGGCGTCACGACATCGTCTGCCCCGCGGTCAGCGCCTGGGATCTGCATCGCGCCTGGCCCGGTTCGACGTTGCACATCGTCGACGACGCCGGTCACTCGGCGAACGAACCCGGCATCACCCACCATCTCGTCGAGGCGACCGACGGATTCTCGAAAGTGAGTTGATCGCATGGGGGTCACCGCAGGAACCGCGCTGATCACGGCGCTCGGCGACGACGTCGACCGGCTCACCGCCGCCGAACCCGACGTGCGCGCCGACGCCGACGATTCGGTGCACCAGATGCGGGTGGCGACGCGACGGCTGCGCAGTGTGCTGCGGTCGTACAAGACGCTGCTCCAGCGAGATCCGGTGACGGCGGCGAATATCGAGTTGAAATGGCTGGCCGATCTGCTCGGTGTCGCGCGTGACGCCGAGGTGCGCGCCGATCGTTTCGTCACCCTGCTCGACAAACAGGCGGCGGATCTCTCCCCCGACGACCTGGCCACCGCGACCGCCCGGCTCGTCACCGCGGAGCGCGCCCGCTACGAGTCCGCGCACACCGACATCCTCACCGCGTTGGACGCCGACCGCTACCGCGCGCTGCACGACCTGCTGATCCGATGGCGTACCGCGCCGCCGCTGCGCTCCTCGCGCGCCGCCGCCCCCGCCGCCGGATTCTTCGGTTTCGTACTGCACCGCGACCGGAAACGCGTCGAAGCGCTCATCAGGACCGAGCCGACCGTCTCCCCCGCCGACCGCGTCGAACTGCTGCACGACATCCGCAAAAGCGCCAAACGCCTGCGGTATTCGTGCGAAGCGGCCGAAAGCGTCCTCGGGGAGCAGGCGACCACGCTCGGCTCGCGCGCCAAACGACTACAGACGGTGCTCGGCGACCACCGCGACGCCGTCGAATCGCGCGAGGCGATCCTCGAACGCGCCGCCGCGGCCGAGGCCGCCGGGGAATCCACCGAGATCTACCACCGCCTCGCCGCCGTCGAACAGAGCGCCGCCGATCGCGAATTGGACCGCTACCCCGTCGCCGCCCGAGCACTGTCGACCGGGAAGCCGCAGTAGGGTCCGCCGCGTCACGGTTGCGCCGCGGCGCGAAGACGATCGAAAGCTCGCGGCATCGGTCCTCGCTCGAGGAACTCCGCGACCCGGGCCGAGCAGACCTCGACGGTATCGCGGCCGGTGTCGACTTCCAGATCGTAGATCCCGTGTGCGTGGACCACATCGACCTGCGCGGCGGCCGTACCGACGACGCGATCTCCGCGCCGCCGTTCTCGACGACGCAATGCGTCGAGGGAGCAGTGCACACCGACGAGAACGACATCGATGCCCGCCATCACCGTCAGACAGTCCCGCAGCCGCCACGGCTCACCGAGGACATGGTCCACGACGATGTCGTTACCCGCCAGCGCCATTCCCGCGACCGCCCGATGGAAACCCGCACGGGTGCGTCGCAGAACTTCGGCGAGCGCCGCCGGATCGAGTTCGCCGGTGCGCGTTTCCGACCGCATCGCGCCGATCATGTCGACACCCATGTGGAAGAAGGGCCGGTCCAGATCGATCAGCAGTCGGCGCGCGAGGCTGGACTTGCCCGAGCTCGACGCACCGTTGAGGAACACGATCTGTCCAGGAGCGACCGCACCGCGAGCATCGAAGGTTTCCGCGAGGTCGAAGAAGCTGCGCACAACTTCCATGGTGGCGGCGTGGTCGGTTTCGGCGGCACGGAGCCGGAAGAGTCGGCTCAGGTCGTGGTCTGGTCGCGCAGAGCGGCGCGCTCGGCCGCACGGGCGGCGCGACGTTCACGACTGGCCGCCGATCGGCGGGGTTGCGGTTGCGGGGCGCTGGACTGCCGCACGTCGGGCTGCCGATCGCGGCGTTGGCGACGGCGGCGTTCGTGGGCGGGGAGTGAATCCTCCGACACGCTGTAGAGGTCGATCGAGCGGACGAAGTCCACCAGGAGCACGATGGGCAATATCAAGACCCACAGGCTCATCACCGCTTGGCCGCCGTCGTGGAAGAACGCCAGGTAGCAGGCGTAGCCCAGGAACGCGACCCCGAAGACACCGTTGACGATCCGGCGCGCGAGTCTCACTTCCTTCGCGGCGAGCGAGAGCAGTACCAGCATGATGCCGCTGGCCGTATGCGCGAAAATGAAGAAACCCACGGCCGAAACCCCCACGGAGACACTGGCGGACACGCCGCGCGATCGAACGAGCGACAGCGTAGCAACTGTGCGTGGGATCGCACAGCGGTCCCGTTCGAGTGCCCCTCCGGGAAGAGTGCGCTCGGCAGGCTCTGCGCCCATGCGGCGAGAGGCGAGTAGGCCCGCTCAGGCGGGAAAGGTGAAGGCGATCTTGCGGGTGGCGGGATCGGCCGTGACGAGACGGACGCGGACCGAGGTCCCTTCCGGGAGTGAGCCCGCGCAGCGGCCGAGTACGGGCGGGTCGGCGACGAAGATCTCGGCGGGCCGGTTGCCGTTGCCCTCGCGGAGGACGACGGCGTCGAATTCGCCGCCGGTGCGCGAGGCGAGCAGGGTCGATTCGGTGAGGTCGATGCAGGCGCGCTCGACCTTGCCCGCGACGGCGTCGCTGCGTTTCATCGATTCGGCGGTCGGTGCGAGACCCTCGCGCACCCATTCCGGGATCGGTGTCCCGGCGCAACGGGCCAGGCAGATCTCGGTGCCGAAGCGGTCGGCCAGTCGGCGCAGCGGTGCGGTCACATGGGCGTACGGTGCGCCGATCGCGCTGTGGCGCAATGTCTCCGGTGACAGATCGGTGTCGCCGAGCACGGTGTAGGCGGCTCCGCGCAGCAGGCCGGTCGCCTCCGACATGAGCACGAGGGCGGCGGGGGTGTTCGGATCCAGTTCGGCGAGCATCCGGCCGACCGGTTTGTCGGTGGGCCAGGCGACCCCGACGGCCGCGGCGGTGCGGCGCAGGGATTGGATGGCCGATTCGGGCGGGGGCGGCATCGTGCGCAACAGACCGGCCCGGCCCCCGTCGGAATTGTCCACCATGATGCGGGCGGCGCACATCCCGGTGAGCAGCGAGATCTGTTCGTTCCAGTCGTCGGCGGCGGTGCGCGGCTCCAGCACCAACTGCCAGTGCCCGTCGGTGGCGTCGTCGCGGATGACGCTCTGCGACGGCAGCCGCAATCCGATCACGCCACGGGCCAGCCCCGTTTCGATGCGCCGCGTGCCGAATTCCGGCAGGGCCGCGACCGAGGGGTGTGGGCGACCGGCGTCGGCGTCGGCCTGCACACCGGCGTAGTCGAGCCGGGCGCGGGAGCGGACGGTGGCCCGCACGACCGAGTACCGCAGCGGTTCGGCCTTCTCGTCGCATTCGATGGTCCACAGCGCGGCGGGTCTGGTGCGGTCGGGCAGCAGGCTCGCCGAACCCTCCGAGAGCACCGGCGGATGCAGCGGCACGGTGGTGTCGGGCATGTAGAAGGTCTGGCCTCGCGCGCCTGCCTCACGGGCGAGCGCGCCATCGGGGGCGATGACGGCGCCGAGGTCGGCGATCGCGTAGTGCACGGTGAAACCGGTGCCGGTGCGCTCGAGATGGACGGCCTGGTCCAGGTCCATCGAGCCCGGCGGGTCTATGGTCACGAATTCGATATCGGTGCGATCGATCCGGTCGCCCGCGAACACGTCGTTCGCGTCGCGGGCTTCCGCGGTGGCCTCGGCGGGATACGTCGAGGCCAAGCCGAATTCGGATCTGACGGCGCCGAAGTCGACCGGCGCCGAGATGATCCGCTGGTGTAATTCCACCAGCTACTGCAACGCCAGCATGGTGCCGTTCAGTTCGTTGAACGGACCGAAGACGGTGAAGGTGACCCGTCCCGTCGGGTAGGCCGACGACACGGCGGCAGCCCCGTCCAGCGCCTCACCGAACGACGCGGCCGACGGATGCGGAAGGCCCGCGATCGTGCGACCGAAGTGGGTCTGGTGCACCCACTGGGTATCGGCCGGGCTGAGATCGACCTGAACCCCACCCGGCAGCGGGGTGACGGCGACCGCGCTTGCGGACCCGGCACCGAGCACTGCGAAAACCGATGCGGCCCCGGCGATGAGAGCACCGGCGACCATAGAACGAACTACCCGCATGGAGTTGAGACCTGCTTCCGCGATCGAAATTCGAAAGGCCCGATGCAGCCCGGCAACGGGCCTTGCCAACGGCGACCACTCTATGACGTCGATCACGATCGGGGCCAGTAGGAGATGAATTGTTATGCCCGACCCGCAGCCGTCGGCGCGTCGTCGGCGGCTGCTAACGTTCCGGGGCGGCGCGGGCTGTCCGGTTCTCGGCACATCCCGCGTGTTCCGAAGTGACCCCGTACGTCGATATTTGGGAGTACCGCACTGATGTCATCGATCATCTTCGACTACCTGATGCCGCTGCTCGGCCCCGACCAGGCCGCCTACTGGGCTCAGGTATTCCTGATCGAACCGGTCTGACCTCACAGTTTCGGTCCACGCAATCGTCGCCTTCCGTTAACCACACGGAGGGCGACTTTTGTTCGCGGCGGCTAGCATCCCGCTCCGTGAGAAGAACCTCCGCCGCTCTCGCGGCCAGCGCCTCCGTATTCGCCCTGCTCCTCGCCGGTTGCAACGACGACACAGCCACATCCTCCGCGGCGGCCGGTACCTCGGCGGCCGCGGAGGCCGCCTCGAGCGTCGCCCGGGTCGTCGACGGCGCGAAGGCGGGCACCTTCGTCGTCAGTTTCAAGAGCGCTTTCCCGAAGTTGGCGCAGGGCAGGAGCGACGTCCAGATCAGCGACATCCTCAATCAGACCTGCTCGGACCTGAAGTCGGGTAAAGCCGAGGACGCCGTGATCAGCGGTGTCGCCACGCACGCCAAGAACGGCTCGACGGAGGTGACGAAGGACGAGGCAGCGGCCATCTACCAGATGGCCAAACTCATGTGCGGGTAGTCGCTCCCGCTGATTCACCGTGATCGGCCGCATATCCTCGGACAGCGGCCGGGCACGTATCCCGCCGGGGCGGGGGCGGACGAGTTGGCGTGTAAGCCGGATCCTGTACCCGGTTCGCACCGGGTGACGACCATCCATCTGGACACACCGTCGCCGGGTGCCTCGAGCGGTCCACCCGCAGGCTCGGGCGAGCAGCCCTCGAACACCTGCGCAGCCGCACCGCGAGCGGTGCGACCTTCGACCTTGCTCCGGGCGGGGTTTACCTAGCCGCCCCGGTCACCCGGGGCGCTGGTGCGCTCTTACCGCACCGTTTCACCCTCACCGCACGATCGAGCCGTGTTCGCACACGACGCGACCGTGGGCGGTCTGTTCTCTGTGGCACTGTCCCGCGGGTCACCCCGGGTTGCCGTTAGCAACCGCCCTGCTCTGTGGAGTCCGGACTTTCCTCGGCGCGGGGCGGCGGCACAGAGTGCCCGTTCCCAGCGCCGCGGTCGCCCGGCCAACTCGTCCGCGCCCCAAGGGTACGCGACCGGGCAACCACCGGTCCGCGCGCCCACGACCGACCCAGTACGGTAAATATCCATGGAGCGTGTCGAGGTCGGTTTCACGTCGGGCGGGGATCAATGCGCGGCGTGGCTGTATCCTCCCGACGGCGTCCCCAAACCCCGCCCACTGGTGGTGATGGGTCATGGTCTCGGGGGTACCAGGGAGATGGGATTGGACAGGTACGCACGGCGGTTCGCGGCGGCGGGCATGGCCGTGCTGGTCTTCGATTACCGTCATTTCGGCGCGAGTCAGGGCACGCCGCGTCAGGTGGTGAACATCGCGAGACAGCGTGAGGACTGGCGCAACGCCATCGCCTTCGCCCGCACCCTGCGCGGGATCGACAAGACGCGAATCGCGCTGTGGGGCACAGCCCTCGGTGGCGGGCACGTGCTCACGATCGCACCGCAGGACGATTACATCGCGGCGGTCGTCGCGCAGGCGCCGTGCACCAGCGGATGGGCCTCGACCATGGTGAAGGGCCCGATCAATGTGACGAAGGTCGTCACGATCGCGGCCACCGACCTGTTGATCGGGCCGATCCGGCGCAAGCCGGTCGGGATCAAACTCGCGGGCCGCAAACGGTCCGCGGCCCTGATGAGCGCCCGCGATGTTCCCGAGGGTTACGGCAGGCTCGCCGAGGACAGCGAGAGCTGGCAGCCGAAAGTGGCGGCGCGCTTCGCCTTTCCCGCGTTGTTCAACGCACCGGGACGCCGGGCCAAAGCCCTGAAGATGCCGGTCTTCTACGCCATCGCCGACAACGACTCGGTGGCACCGGCGAAACCGGCGCTCAAGGCCGCGGAGCGAACCAAACACGCTGTGGTCAAACGATATCCGGTGGGCCATTTCGATCTGTACTTCGACGACGTCTTCGAACAGGTCGTCTACGACCAGACCGAATTCCTGGTCTCGGTGTTGCGGCCCTGAGCGCACCTGTCGCGGACACGTGGCGACCGGGTATCATCGATGGCAATATTCCCGTCGATGGCCCCGGTGCGCCGCGAAGTACCGTCACGATGAAATCTGTTCTCTCCCCGGGGAAGGCTCTCCCCTTCCGTTCATGACGGCCGCGCGGGTCCGCACCCGCCCCGAATTGCGTAGACAACGGCGCAGGCGCGCGCACGGCTGCTGGAATCACCTGATCGCGGCGCCGCTGTGGCCCAAGCACAGCGTCAATCTCGGTACCCTGCTTCGCACCTGCGACGCGGTCGGCGCCTGCATGGCGGTACCGCGCCAACCGTGGGTGCCCGACGCGCTCGCCCAGGGCAACACCTTGCGCACACGGCCGTGCGTGCACTGGATCGACGGACGCGTCGACCGCTGGCTGGAACGTCAGCGCCGGGGCGGATCCGCCATCGTCGGTGTCGAACTCACCGACGAATCGATCCGGCTCGCCGACGTCGAACCGGCGAACAGACGCACCGTCATGGTGCTCGGTCACGAATCCGACGGTATCCCGCCCGAGGGCGTGGAACTGCTGGATTTCGCCGTCGAGATCCCGATGGTCGGCTCGGGACACAGTCTCAACGTCGCGGTGGCCGGTTCGCTGGTCCTGTACAAACTCGCCGGGCTGTGCTGATTCGCGAACCTGTCGGTACCTGCCGCTACGGTCTCGATCCATGAATTCGGTGACAGCGGAAATCGCCGAGATCGTCGGCGGGATCGAAGCATTCGACGACCTGGAACGCGCCCATATCGCGACGACACTGTCGTGGATGGCCGCCACCGACGACGTGTTCCGTCGCGTGAAACCGGCGGAGCCGCCGCGGCATCTGGTGTCCTACGTCGTCCTGGTCGATCCGGACGCCGGGGCGGTCTTCCTGGGCAGTCACCTGCTCGCGGGGCTGTGGCTGCCCACCGGCGGCCACGTCGACCCCGGCGAGTCACCGTCGACCGCGGCGCGGCGTGAGACGTTCGAGGAATTGGGGATCGAGGCCGATTTCGATGTGGTCGGCACGGATCCGCTGTTCCTCACCGTCACCACGGTCGGGCCGAGCGGCGGGCACGAGGATGTCAGCCTCTGGTACGTCATCCGTGGTGACCGCACCCGCGAATACGCCCTCGACCCACGTGAATTCGGCGAGGGCAGGTGGTTCGACATCGGGGAAATCGTCCACCTCGAATCCGACCCGCACATATCCCGTTTCCTCGCCAAGCTCGACTCGGCGATCAGGGCGTCGGGTAGGACGCCGTCGCGGAGGGGACGGGGGTAGATTGCGAGTGTCGTGGTCCCGCAGGAGAATCGAGCGCACATCATGACCGATCCGCAACTGCTCGACGCACGCCGCGCGGGCATCCTCGCCCAGGTGACGGAATTACGCCGCGCCCTGGCGGATTTGACCGAGGACTACCGCGCCCTGCCCGCGTCGGGACTTCTGCTCGACACCGAGGGCATCGGCGCACTCATCACGCCCGCGTACTGCGTGGCGGGCGCGCGTGAGGTCTTCGAGGAGGCGACGATCGAACTCGACGCCGCCATCGACGCACTCGGCCGCGCCGGTACCTACACCTCGCGGCTGCGGCTGGCCGTATTCGACTGACTCGGTGAGTTCAGGCCGATCCGGCCACGTAGGGACGACGGAAACGACTCGCCGCCGCGACCCGTTCGGGCACGCGGCGGCGAGGGTGGAACTCTCCGGCTCAGAAGGTCCGGAATCCGCTGCCGACGCCACCGGTGGCGTTGACGGCGGCGAGGATGATGTCGATCGGCGCGAAGAACGCGGGCGAATGGATCGGGTTCGCCGCCGTCGCGCAGGGCAGGTCGAAGCCGATCCCGGCAAGGCCGGTGAGCCTGCCCTGGTTCATGCCGACCAGCTTGTCACCCACGGTGACCGGACCGCCCGAATCACCCGGCTTGGAGCACGCCTGGTTGATGGTGACCGACTCGTCGAGGGTTCCCCAGACGACACCGCAGCCCGGACCGCTGGTGCGGCCGTTGGAGCACACGGTCGTTCCCGGACCCGGCTGTCCACCGATGCCGTTGATGGTGGTGGCGCCGATGACCCGCGCCGGGGTGACCTTCGCCGGGTCGAATTGCAGAACCGCGTAATCCAGACCCTCCCCGTTGTCGGAGTACGCCACGACACCGACGGCGCCCGCCTCCATCGCGCCCTCCGAGGCCAGCCGCGCACCGGCGGGCGCGCAGTGACCCGCGGTCAGCCCGACGAGCCGATTGGCGTTGTCGTAGCCGATGGCGGTCAGCGAGCACGCCGAGTTGTTGTCGAAGACGAGGCCCGAACTGCCGCCGAGGACCACACTCCCCGGCGCGGCCTGCGCCATACCCGCCACGACGGCACCGACACTCGCGATGACGGCAACAACGGCCGCCACCCCTCTGAATCTCACAGCAGTTACTCTCCTTCTCCAAGAATCCGGGCCGACACCCGGATTCGCCCGGGTGTGACCGCACCACACCTCGCGGCAGTATTCCCCCACCAACCCCGCACGAAATGTACTACCGCGCTGGGAGATCGGCCATTCTTTCGCGGATCCGCCCGCATCACGGCTTCTAGTTCAGGTACGAGGTGTCGTTGACCAGGCGCACCGACGAACCACCGTCCGGATAGAACTCCGCGATCGACAACGATGCCAGATCCAGGTGCAGCCGGTACAGCAGCGACGGCCCGACCCCCAGCGCCAGTTGCAGCAGGGTCTTGATCGGCGTCACGTGGCTGACCGTGACCACGTTCTGTCCCGGATACAGGGCGACGAGGTCGCGGCGGACCGATTCGATCCGCTCGCGCACCCGGTCGAAACTCTCGCCGCCGGGCGGTGACACCGCGGTGTCGCCGAGCCAGCGGGCGTGCAGTTCGGGGTCGCGCTGAGCGGCCTCGGCGAAGGTCAGGCCGTCCCACTCGCCGAAATCGGTTTCGATCAGACCGTCGAGTACCCGCACCGGTGCGCCGAGCGCGGCACCGGCCGCCTCGGCGGTTTCCCTGGCGCGATCCAGCGGCGAACTGACGACCGCGGCGATATCGCCCTTGGTCGGGAGCATCTTGGCGGCCCGTGCGGCCTGTTCGCGACCGAGTTCGGTCAGCGGCGGATTGCCGCGTCCGGAATATCGGCGTTCCACGGACAGGGCGGTCTGGCCGTGCCGCAGCAGCAGCAGCCGCGTCGGGCTGCCGACGGCGCCGGTCCAGCCGGGCGAGGACGGGGCGGCGGCCAGTGCGAGCTTGCGCTCCTCGGCGGGCGTCGACAGGGCTCCGCGCACCTCGTCGACCACGCTCGCGTCGTCCATGGCCTCGTTGGCCAGCCGGTCGGCGTGGGAGTTCTCGGCGCGTGGGATCCAGGTGAAACCCACCCGATCGAAGGCCGCGGCCAGTCTGCGCGCGCGGTCGGCCAGCGGAATCATGGACGCGTGCTTGATCTTCCAGCGTCCCGACATCTGTTCGACGACGAGTTTGGAGTCCATGCGGACCTCGACCACGCGCGCGCCCAGTTCGGTCGCGGCCTCGAGGCCCGCGATCAGACCTCGGTACTCGGCGACATTGTTGGTCGCGACGCCGATGAATTCGCGGCGTTCGGCGAGTACCCGCGCGTGGTCGTCGGCGAAGACCACCGCGCCGTAGCCGGCGGGTCCCGGATTGCCGCGCGACCCTCCGTCCGCCTCGATGATCACGTGTTCGTTGCTCACTACCCGAACTCCTCGCTCATGACGGACGCCGACGCCGAGCCGCTTCGACCGGTCCCGGCCGCCGCGCTCGCACACCCGGTCGGCCACGACCTCACGCTAGCCGCCCACTTCGACAGCGAGCCCGTTTCGACCGGACCGGGCCGTTTCCGTGCGAAGTGTGCTTACCACCACACGCTCAGCGCCTGTCATCCGCCATGCCCGAAGCCGGGGCGGCGATGGGATCGGAGCAGGTCACAGACCCGATTCCTTGGTGCGAACGAGAATCGCACCGCATTCCGAGCAGCGGACCACCACATCGGGCGCGGTCTTGGCGATCCGCGCGATCTCACCGCGGTCGAGTTCGATGCGGCACGCGCCGCACCGCCTGGCCTGGAGCAGCGCGGCGCCCGCACCCTGCTGGGCGCGCTGCTTGTCGTAGACGGTCAGCAGTTCACCGGGAAAGAGCTGGATCAGATCCGCCCGGTCCCGCTCGCACCGCTGCTGGGCCACATCGAGATCGGCCACGGCCTCGTCCCGCTGGCGTTGCGCGTCGGCCAGTTCCTCCTCGGTCTTGCTGAGACGGGCGCCCGCGTGATCGTGATCGGCGGCGGAGGCCTCGCGCCGTTCCATCACCTCGAGCAGTTCGTCCTCCAGGACCGAACGCCGCCGCTCCAGGCTGCCCAGCTCGTGTTGGAGTTCCGAAAGCTGTTTGGCGTTCACGGTTCCGGCGCTCAGCATGCCGCGATCACGATCCTCGCGCTTGCGTACCGCGTCGACCTCGCCCTCGAGCTTCTTGATGTCGCGATCGAGATCGTCCAGCTGGATCTCCACCGCCACGGCGGCGTCCTTGTGCGCATTGCGCTCCGCCTCCAATCGGGCGACCTCCTGCTGCTCGGGCAGCACGTTGCGACGATGCGCGATCCGCGTCGACTCGGCGTCGACAGCGGCGAGCCGGAGCAGCTTGGCCTGGATCGATGATTCGACATTCAACGCGGGGAAGCTCCTGAACGCTATGGGAAGGGTGGAAGTACCCGAACCGCCCCTCGGGCGTCGAATACCAGTGCTCAACCGTACCCCGGCGTCGGCGCGATCGGACGCGAGGCCGGTGACCGGCCCCACCCCCGACCGCCTACTACCCCGCCGCGCGGGTCTTGATGGCGTCACGGGAGATGAACACGTCGTACTCACCCGGTGTCGAGATGACCGCGTTGCCATAGGCGGAGCGAACGAAAGGTTCGGTGTACCACTTGCCCTCGCGCATGTCGGCGAAGAAATCCTTGTCGTCCCCGTTGACGAAGAGCTGGTTCTGGGTGGTCGCGACACCGTCGAGGCGCTGACCGTAGAGCCGGGTGACCTGGTATCCGGAGTGGAATCCGAGCGCGTTCACCCACGGCTCCAGTTCCACGATATTGGCCTGGAGCACCCACAGATCGCCCTGGACCCGGTAGGTCTCCTTGCGCTCGTCGTGGTTCTCGTCACCGTAGAGGGTGAGTTCGACTTCCAGCTGATGTTCCTGCCCGGCAACCTCTTTCACGACGACGTGGGCGGCCTTGATCTCGCCGCTCAATCCGAGATATGTCTGCATCAGGGTCGCTATCCAGAGCAGGCCCACGGCGGCGACGAGTAGGACCAACCCACCCGCACCCCGTCCGAGCAGCACACGCGGCCCCACTTTGCGCACCATTACCAACGCCGAGACGATCAGCGCCACTGCGATCAGGATGAGCAGGATCAGGCCGACCTGCACGAACCCGAAGTCCACCGGGTAGTTCATGCGGTAGTTGTACCCGGTCCGGAGGTTTCGATTCGGGTGAACATCGCGACACACCGACAACACGCGCAAATAGGACAGAGGCGGGGTCGCGCGGGGCCTAGAACTTCACCATCGGCGCCGGGTGCAGCGGATGACGCAGCGCGCCCGCGGTCGCCAGTCTGACCAGTTTCCAATGGAATCCGGAACTGGGAAAGGCGCGGCGCACCGCGCGATAGTCGCGCGCCGACAGACCGAAGCGCACGATGCCACTCGTGAAATCGACGGTGTCGGCCTTGCGGAACAGTTCCACGGGCGACAGCGGCCCGGCCGCGGCGCGTAGTTTGTGGTGATCGTCGATCATGGTCGTCACCAGTGGTATTCGGGTCTCGTCGCCGGTGTCGCGCAACCACCGCTGGGCGCGTTCGATGGACGGCGGCAGATAGTCCCAGGTGCCGTCGCTCCAGATACCGAGATCGTGGAAGGCGGCGGCCACCACGAATTCCGGCAGCGCGCTCGGCAGTTCCGCCTCGCCGCCGCCCGCGCGCAGATGCAGCAGGTCGGCGACCTGCACGACACGGATGGCGTGATTCAGATAGCCGCGGTAGTCACCGCCGAGCGCGGAAGCCCAGGTCTCGAGAATGTCGGCGATCCCGGTCGCCGCGCCGTCGTTCACCGTGAGTTCCATGCAGAACAGTCCCTTCGTGCGGCGATCCGACCTGCACATATCCTCGGCGTGAACCGCCGGATGCGCCATTCGAATCGCCGGTGCTCAGGTCACGTTCACTCGGCGCCGCTCACCGTCCACGGGTCGGTGCGCAGGTTCGAGACGTGGGTTTCCAGCGTGGGGAACGCGCGGCGCACGATATCGGCGGCCTGGGCGCACCACGGGAATTCCGTGGCCCAGTGGGCGGCGTCGACCAGCGCGGGACCGCCCGCGCGCAGATGTTCGTCGGCCGGATGGTGACGCAGATCGGAGGTGACATAGGCGTCGACCTCGAGCCGCGCCACCTTCCCGAGATAGGAATCGCCGGCACCGCCGCAGACGGCGACGTTCTCGATCATCCGATCCGGATCACCCGCCGCGCGGACACCCCAGACGGTCTGCGGCAGCGCGGCGCGCACCCCGGCGGTGAAGGCGCGCAATGTCTGCGGTCGCGGCAGAACGCCGACCCGGCCGATGCCGACGCCGGAGGGGAACGGCGCGCGCTCGGTGACGTGATAGGCGGGTTCCTCGTACGGGTGGGCGGCGCGCAACGCGGTGAGCAGCGCGCCACGGGCCGCGGGCGGCGCGATGACCTCGATCCGGTCCTCGTCCACGCGCTGGAGTTCGCCGACGGTGCCGATCGCGGGATTCGCGCCGGGCATCGGACGGAACTGGCCGACGCTGGGCACGTGGACCGCGCAGTCGTGGTAGTTGCCGGACCCGCCCGCGCCCGCGCCGAACAACGCCGCGAGCACCGCCTCGGTATGGGTGCGCGGTACCTGCACCACCCAGCTGTCGACCGCGGCCGTGGGTTTCGGGTCGAGCACCCCGGTGACGGTGAGACCGAGCGCGTTCGCGAGCGCGTCGGAGACGCCGGGAGCGGCGGAATCGGCGTTGGTGTGCGCGGAGAACAGCGCGCAGCCCGATCGGATCAGCCGGTGCACCAGCGCGCCCTTCGGGGTGTCGGCCGCCACCGTGTCGACGCCGCGCAGCAGCAGCGGATGGTGCACGATCAGCGCCTGCGCGCGTTCCCCGATCGCCGCGTCCACCACGTCCGCTGTCGCGTCGACGGCGAACAGGACCCGGCTCACCTCGTCGGAGGGATCACCGCAGACCAGCCCGACCGAATCCCACGATTCCGCCAGTTTCGGCGGGTAGGCCGCGTCCAGCACCCCGATGAGTTCCGCCAGCGTCGTCACCATCAGCCTCTCCCTGCTCCGGACTCACACCTGTCGATTCGCCGCCGTCGGCGTCGGCCCACATCCGCGCCCCGGATATTCCGAGGTCCGTACGCCGCGACCTCCGATGACCGCGCGGCTGTCACAGACCCGCCTGCTCGATCGCCTCGACCAGGCGATCCACCTCGGCGGCCCCGCGCACCGCGACCCGCAGGTGGTTCGGGCCGAGGCCGGGAAACGTATCCGCGCGGCGGACCGCGACGCCGAGGTCGGCGAGGTGTTTGCGCAGCAGTTCGCCGTCCGGCACCCGCAGCAGCAGGAAGGGGCCCTGCGCGGGGGTGTGCACGTCGACGCCGAGCGCGGTCAGACGCCCGATCATCGCGGCGCGCTCCTCGGCGATCACGGCCGCGCGGCGCTGAGCCCAGGCGACGGCGTCGGGTGCGGCGGTCGCGGTGATCGCCTCCAGTTGCAGACTGCCGAGCGGCCAGTGCGGACGCCCCTGGCCGAGCCGGGTCAGTACCTCGGGCGCGCCGAGGAAGTACCCGCACCGCAAGCCCGCGAGCGCCCAGGTCTTGGTGAGGCTGCGCAGCACGAGCACGTCCGGTGTGGCGTCGGCGGCCAGGGATTCCGGTTCGCCGACCACCGCGTCGGTGAACGCTTCGTCGACCACGACGAGTCGGCCCGGGCGGCGCAGGGCACGCAGGGTGTCGGCGGGATGCAGCACCGAGGTGGGGTTGGTCGGGTTACCGAGGACCACCATGTCGGCGTCGGCGGGGACGGCGGCCGGATCCAGGGTGTAGGGCGGTTCGAGGACGACCCGCGTCACCGGGATGTCCGCCTCGCGCAGCGCCAGTTCCGGTTCGGTGAACGACGGGTGGATCACCGCGGCCAGTCGCGGCGTGAACCGGGGCAGCATCGCGAACCCCTCGGCCGCGCCCGCGAGCAGCAGGACCTCCTCCGGAGCGCGACCGTGCCTGGCCGCCACCGCCGCGCGCGCGGCGGATTCCGCGTCGGCGCTCGGGTAGCGGCCGAGGTCGGTCAGGCAGGCCGCCAGCCGCTCGCGCAACCACCGCGGCGGGGCGCTGCCCTGCACGTTCACCGCGAAATCGAGCAGTCCGGGGTGTGCGTCCACATCGCCGTGGTGGCGTAGTTTCGCATGATCGACCGGGTCCGATGGCACGATCCAACACCCTACGTGGCGGCCTCGCGGCGTCACCGGCCAGAATGGTTGTCGTGGGTGAGCTGCACATATCGTTCGTCTGTACCGGCAACATCTGCCGTTCGCCGATGGCGGAGAAGATATTCGCGCACCATCTGAGCGAAGAGGGTCTGACCGATCGGGTGCGGGTGAGCAGCGCGGGCACCGGCGGCTGGCACGTCGGAGACGACGCCGACCCGCGCACCACGTCGACGCTGCGCCGATACGGCTATCCGATCGGACACGCGGCGGCACTGCTCGGGCCCGACCATCGCGGTGCGGATCTGCTGATCGCCATGGACCGTGGCCACGAACGCGCGCTGGCCGAGGCCGGAGTGCCCTCGGACCGGCGCAGACTCCTGCGCAGCTTCGACCCGGACGCCGACGGACCCGACGTTCCCGACCCGTACTACGGCGACACCTCGGATTTCGAGATCGTCCGCGAGCAGATCGAAGCCGCGATGCCCGGCCTGCTGGAGTGGACCCACACCGCCCTCGGCGACGCGGCCCCCGACGGACGACGACGCTGATGCGCAGAATCGCCTTCCTGCTTCGGCCGAGCTGGGTCATCCTGGCCGCGCTCGTGGTCGCGTTCGCCTACCTGTGTTTCACGGTGCTCGCGCCGTGGCAGCTCGGCAAGAACACCTCGACCTCGCATCGCAATCAGCTGATCGCCGATTCGGTCCGAGCGGATCCGGTCGATATCACCACCATGCTCGACGACGCCGACAACGGCACCGAATGGCGTCGGGTCACCGCGACCGGCAGTTTCGTCCCGAATTCGACGGTGCTGGTCCGGCTCCGTCATCTGGACGGCGCGCCCGGCTATTCGGTGCTGACCGCCTTCGCGTTGACCGACGGGCGCGTACTTCTGGTCGATCGCGGCCTCGTCGCGGGTGTCGACGGCGGTTCGCGACCACCGGCGATTCCGGATCCGCCCGCCGGGTCGCAGCGTGTCGAAGGCCGCGTCCGGGCATCCGAAGGTGTCACGCCGGGGCGGGAACCGGTGACCGAGGACGGTTTCCGGCAGGTGTACTCGATCGACACCACCCAGGAGGCCGGGGTGATCGGCCTGCCGCTGACCCCGATCCCGGCCGGTGACCGAAGTGGCTATCTCCAGCTCTCGCAGGACCAGCCCGGCGCGTTCTCCCCCACGCCGCTGCCGCAACTCGACGCCGGACCGTACCTGTCCTACGGGTTGCAGTGGCTCGCGTTCGGCATCATGGCGCCCCTCGGCCTCGGCTACTTCGTGTACGCGGAGATCAGGGAGCGGCGCAAGGAGAAGTCCGCCGCCGAACGGGTCGCCACCGGGCCGACCGCCACCGAACCGCTCGAACCCGAATCGGTGGTGCCGCGAGATCGCCTGGCCGACCGTTACGGACGCACCAGGTCCTGAGAGCGGTCAGCGTCGTCCGGCGGCGAGCGCGTAGCCCGCGGCCACCAGCACCGCCGCCGCCTGCACGGCTTCGGACATGCGCACCGCGCGACGCAGGTCGGGGACGGTCGGGGCGGGCCCGTCGCCCAGCCGCGGCCGCGATTCGGTGCCGTGGCGGTACCGGGTGACCCCGCCGAGTCCGACGCCGAGCGCACCCGCCATCGTCGCTTCGACCACCCCCGCGTTCGGGCTCGGGTGTCCGGCCGCGTCCCGTCGCCACGCGGCCAGCGAGTCGGCGGCGCGACCGCCCGCGACCGGGGCGAGGGCGGCCGTCAGCAGACCGGTGACCCGCGCGGGAACCAGATTCGCCACATCGTCGGTCCGCGCCGCGGCCCACCCGAACCGCTGGTAACGATCGTTGCGGTAGCCGATCATGGCGTCGAGGGTGTTGATCGCGCGGTATCCGAGCAGGCCCGGCACCCCCGCGACCGCACCCCACAGCAGCGGCGCGACCGTCGCGTCGGAGGTGTTCTCCGCGATCGATTCGAGTGCGGCGCGGGCGAGTCCGTCCGCGTCGAGCACCTCGGGGTCACGCCCGCACAGCGAGGGCAGCAATCGCCTGGCCCCGTCCAGATCACCGGATTCCAGCCTCTCCGCCATCTCCCGCCCGGTCCCCGCGAGAGTGCGACCACCGAGCACGGTCCAGGTGGCCAGCGCCGTCGCCACCACCCCGCCCCGGCGCAGCACCAGCCCGAGCCCGACCACGCCGCCCACAGCCACGATCTCGTGCACCACCCCCGCCGACCGCCGATCGGCGTAGGTCCGCCGTTCCAACGCCAGCGCCGCGCTACCGAACCCGGCGACCGGATGCCAACGCCGCGGATCACCGAACACCCGATCCAGCGCGAACCCGAGTACCAGCCCGGCCGCGTTCGCAAACCCGTTCCGCATCCGGCGAGGGTATCCGCCCCTCCCCTCCCCGCCCTCGACCGGCCGGATCATCACCTGCCACCGATCACGGACCGGGAATGAATCCGCCGGGCGCACTGTAGAACTTGCACATGAGACTCGATGACGCCGCTCGCGCGCTGATCGGCGGCGGGGCCGACGCGACGCTGGTGACCCTCAATCCGAACGGCAGTCCGCAGGTCAGTGTGGTGTGGGTGGCCTTGCGATCCACCCCCGAAGGCGACGAACTCGTCACCGCGCATCTGGGCGAATATCGGAAGGTGCGCAATGTGCGGCGTGACGGACGGGTCGCGGTGACCATCCTGTCGCACGAGGGCGGCGACATCATGCGGCCGTACCTGGCGATCACCGGCACCGCCCGGATCGAGGAAGGCGGCGCGCCCGAACTGCTGGCCGAACTCGCCGAAACGCTCGCGGCGCCGGGCGCCGGATTCCCGCCGGACGACGCCCCACCCGGTTTCCTCACCCGCATCCGCATCGACGAGGTGGGTGGCATCGGCCCCTGGTCCTCCTGACCCGATCGCGATGTCACACTCGGGACACTCGCATCGTCACCTCGGTGTCAGCATCCGACACGCGTCCGCCAGTCCGGGCGTCGACACGATCGAAACGGTGGTTGCAGTGACCGACGACAGACCCGCCGAACAGCTCGATGCCGCCGAACTGGCTCGAAGGTTCGAGGAGCATCGCCCGTATCTGCGCAGGCTCGCCTACAGCACGCTGGGCAGTCTGACCGATGCCGACGATGTGGTGCAGGAGGCGTGGCTGCGCCTGCAACGTCAGCACGCGGCGGGTCGAGCCGACGAGATCGACAATCTGCGCGCCTGGCTCAGCACCGTCACCGGCAGGCTCGCCCTCGATCTGCTGGGTTCGGCGCGCGCCCGCAGGGAGCAGTACGTCGGCGAGTGGCTGCCGGAACCGGAGGTCACCAGCTGGGACGATCCGGCCGATCGGATCGCGCAGGACGAGCGGGTCACCACCGCGCTGCTCGTGGTCCTGGAATCGCTGTCACCGGCCGAGCGCACCGCCTTCGTGTTGCAGGACGTGTTCGGCATGAGCGGCCCCGACGTCGCCGAAGTGGTCGGACGCACGCCCGCGGCGGTGCGGCAGCTGGCCTCGCGCGCTCGCAAACGCGTCGAGGACGGCACCCCGCGCTTCCCCGCCTCGTCCGACGAGCAGGAGAAGGTGGTGTCGGCGTTCGCGCTGGCCTGGCGTTCGGGCGATCTGAGCGCGTTGCTCGGTGTGCTGGACGCGAACGTCAGCCTCACCGCGGACGGCGGCGGCAAGGTGCCCGCCATTCGCAAACCCGTGCACGGCGCGGAACTCATCGCGAAGATGCTGCTCGGCTGGTATCACGCGCCCTCGGCGCAGGGCGGCTGGGGCCGCGCGGTCCTGGTCAACGGCCGCCCCGGCCTGGTGGTCTTCGACGGCAACCACACCGGGGTCTTCGATTTCACCGTCGACGCGGGCCGGATCGTCGCGATCAATGTCGTCCGCAATCCCGATAAATTGCACGACCTGCCGACCAGCGGCGTCCCCGACTGGTATTTGGGACGCAGCGAGAAGACCGAGTAGTCGAACGCGCGGTCGTCGGCCGACCGCGCGGGCCGGGCCGATCGGCGCACCCCCGTGTCGGCCCTACCCGACAGACCCCACCACCGTGGGTGCCGAATACCCGTGCGCCGCAGCCACTTCCACCGACAGCAACCGCCCCGCTTCGGCCGTCATCCCGCGAGCAAGTTCCGGGTACTCCACGCACGCCTGCCGCGAACCGCGGTCCGCGATGGCGAGCACGTAGGGCAGTGTCGCGTTGGTGAGTGCGACGGTCGAGGTGTGCGGTACCGCGCCCGGCATGTTCGCCACGCAGTAGTACAGCGAATTCGCCACCCGGAAGGTGGGATTCGCGTGCGTGGTCGGGCGCGAACCTTCGAAACATCCGCCCTGGTCGATGGCGATGTCGACCAGTACCGACCCCGGTCGCATGCGGGCGACGAGTTCCTCGGAGATCAGTTTCGGCGCCCGTGCGCCCGGCACCAGCACGGACCCGATCACCAGATCCGCTCCGAGTACCGCCCGCTCGATCTCGACCGCGTTGGACGCCAGCGTCGTCAGCCGCCCCTGGAATCGGGCGTCGAGCGCGCGCAGACGGTTCAGGTTCGTGTCGAGGACGGTCACCCGCGCGCCCATCCCCACCGCCACGCTCGCCGCGTCGGTTCCCGCGACGCCCCCGCCGAGCACGACCACATCGGCGGGACGCACCCCGGGCACCCCGCCGAGCAGCACACCAGCTCCGCCCAGCGGCGCCATGAGGTGATACGCCCCGACCTGGGTGCCGAGTTTGCCCGCGACTTCGCTCATCGGCGCGAGCAGCGGTAGCGAGCCGTCCGCCGCGCGCACGGTCTCGTAGGCGATGGCGGTGATCGCCGAGCGCAGGATCGCGTCGGTGCATTCGCGCGACGCCGCCAGGTGCAGATAGGTGAACAGCACCTGCCCCGAGCGCATGCGCGGATACTCCGGCGCGATCGGCTCCTTCACCTTCAAGACCAGTTCCGCCGTCCGCCACACCTCCTCGGCGGTGGACGCGAGCCGGGCGCCCGCGCCGGTGTAGTCGATATCGCCGAACCCCGACCCGACGCCCGCCCCCGCCTCGATCAGCACCTGGTGCCCGTGCCTGACCAGTTCGCCCGCGCCCGCCGGTGTCAGCGCGACCCGGAACTCCTGTTCCTTGATCTCACGCGGAACTCCGATCTTCATAACGCCATCGTGGCCCACACCCGCCGTGTTCGCCACGAGGGCGCGCGCATCGACGTCCCGGTCCACGCGGACGAATTCGGCCGAACTCGCCGGATATCGGTCGATCGCCGGGCGGAATGTCCGCGGGGGCCGCCCGTTCAGATCGCCGTCGCCTCCCCCGCCCGAAGCACGCGCAACCGCCCCGCGCTGCCCGCGTAGTCGAACACCCGCGTCAGATAGTCCAGGGTCTCGCTGAAATGCGCCCAGCCCTCGGCGTGGACGGGGACGATCACCGCGTCGCCGAGCAGTTCGGCGGCCCGCAGCGCGCTGCGCCCGTTCAGGGTGACGTCGGTGTCGCCGAAGATATCGACATTGGCGGCGCCCACGTGCAGGACGGCGATATCGATGGGGCCGACGCGGTCGACGATCTCCCGCACCAGGTCCACCGACGCGTTGTCACCGGAGATGTACACGGTCGGCTCGCCGTCGGCCCGCAGGACGAATCCGGTGACGACGCCGGTCACCGGCTCGCATCCGGGCGGGCCGTGCAACGCGGGCACGCCGGTCACCTGTGCCGCGCCGATCGTCACGGTCTCCCAATTCTCCAGCGCCCGAACGCCGTCCAACCGACTCGCGGCGTCGGCGGTCGAGAGCACGGTATCGACGCCATCGAGGAAGGCGCGGCCCGAGGTGTCGAGATTGTCGGCGTGCTGATCGTGGGAGAGCAGGACCACGTCGACCGCGCCGACCTCGTCCGGGCCGATCGCGGGTCCGGCGATCTTGTGCAGGGTGACGGGGCCCGGGTAGTCGCCGGGGGCGTCGAAGGTGGGGTCGGTGAGCCAGGTGAGTCCGGCGTAGCGCAGTCGCAGTGTCGGTCCGCCGACGAGCAGGGCTTCGACTGTGCGGGTGATCGTCTCGGTCATGGCGTCGATCGTCCGACGAATCCTGGACCGCCGACAGTGGCCCGCGAGCCACCTATCGCTAATATCGGGCCATGCGTTTCGTGGCGGTTCTGGCCTTCGACGGCATCAGCCCGTTCCATCTCTCCGTGCCGACGCTCGTCTTCGGCCGCGTCGGGGCACAGGGCCCGGCGCCGTATGTGGTGCGCGTGTGCGCCGAACAGCCGGGCACCCTGCGCACCCCGGCCGGTTTCGACATCCACGTCGAGCACGGACTCGAGGTGTTCGACGCGGCCGACACCGTGGTGATCCCGAGTTGGCCGCCCGGCGAGGGCATCTCCGACGAACTCCGCGCCGCCCTGCGCGCCGCCCACGCGCGCGGCGCCCGGATCGTCGGCCTCTGCCTCGGCGCGTGGGCTGTCGCGGCGAGCGGTCTGGCCGACGGGCGTGAGATCACCACGCACTGGTCCGCCGCCGCCGATCTGGGCCGCGCCTACCCGGCGGTGCGGGTGCGCGCCGACACCCTGTGGTCGGATCTCGGCGACGTCGTCACCTCGGCCGGGGTGGCGGCGGCACTCGATTGCTGCCTGCACCTGGTCCGCGCCGACCTCGGCAGCCGCGCCGCGACCGAACTGGCCCGCGCGCTGGTCACGGCACCGCATCGCAGCGGTTCGCAGGCCCAGTACATTCCGGTGGCCGTTCCCGACGACGCGGCCGACGACCCGATCGAACGCGCGATGGTGTGGGCGCGAACCCATCTCGGCGATCCGGTCGACCTCGATCGGTGGGCGCGGGTCGCACTCATGTCACGGCGCACCTTCACCCGCAGATTCCGCGAACGCACCGGAAGCAGTCCGCAACAGTGGCTGCTGCACCAGCGCACCGACCGCGCGCGGCTGCTGCTCGAATCCACCGACGAGACGGTGGACCGCATCGCCGAGTCGACCGGTTTCCATACCGCGGTCAGCCTACGTCACCACTTCCACCGCCTGCTCGGTACCAGTCCGGCGGCGCATCGCGCGCTGTTCCGGACCGCGGATCGACCGCGCGGCGGGTCGGCTAAGTTGCCCCCATGATGATTGAGTTCGGCGGCGTCGCCCCCACTATCGACGACAGTTCCTGGATCGCGCCCACCGCCACCGTGATCGGACGGGTGACGCTCGGCGCCGAGGTCAGCGTCTGGTACGGCGCGGTGCTGCGCGCCGATCTCGAGGACATCACCATCGGACCCGCGACCAACATCCAGGACGGTTGCGTGCTGCACGCCGATCCCGGCTTCCCGTTGACCGTGGGCACGGGGGTATCGGTGGGCCACAACGCGATCCTGCACGGCTGCACCGTCGGCGACAACGTTCTGGTCGGCATGGGCGCCACCGTGCTCAACGGCGCGGTGATCGGCGAGGGCAGCCTGATCGCCGCCAACGCGCTGATTCCCGAGGGCGCGCGGATCCCGCCGGGTTCGCTCGTGGCCGGGGTGCCGGGCAAAGTCCGCCGGGAATTGAGCGACGACGAACGCGACGGCCTCCGCCTCAACAGCTCCGTCTACGTGCACAATATGGTCGGTCACCGGGACGCGAAGATTCTGTGAGTCATCGCACAACGGTCGAATGACCTGCACGGGCGGCTGATAACATTCGGGGTGCGTGCCCGGCGTCCCGGGGGCTCCGGCCGAGACGTTTGCCAGCGGTTTTCGTCGAGATGGTCCCCCAGGGACGGCGAGCGACGCGGCGTGCGGGCAGGAGGTATCACGATGGTGTGCAGGGATACGAATATGCACCGGCCGAAGGGGCGGATCAGCGTCGCCGACATCGCGGCACAACCGGGGGGTATCGAGGCGCTCCAGCGCCGGGTTCACGAACTGCGATCCAGCGGTGTCGATTTCGCGGCCAACGCGATCGAGCAGGAAATGGCCGATCTGGATCTGCCGCGTCCGTAGCTCACCGCGCGAGAGCCTCCGACGATAGAGTGAGATGCTTGATATGCCTTCCACTCACCTTTCGGCCGATCCGGGACCGCGACGGCGTATGCCGGTGGGATAATGAACGACCCACCCCGCCCCGTCGGCGCGCCCCTGACTGGAGACTCGATGCCCACCGTTCCGCCCATGCTCCAGCGGATTCTCGACAAGCCCGTGAAAGACGGGGAGAAACTACTGGAGAGCGCACTGTCGGCATTCCTGGATTTCGGCATCAAACGCACCAGCATGGGTGAGATCGCCCGGCGAGCCGGGATCAGCCCCGCCACCCTCTACCGCCGATTCGAATCCAAGAACGACCTGGTCGAGGCGGTCAGCGTGCGCGAGGCACAGCGTTTCGTCGCCGATATCGACAAGCGGGTGCAGACGGTCGAAGGCACCGAGAACCAACTCGTGGAGATCTTCGTCGCCTTCATCGGGGCGATCGCGGGTAACGAACTACTGCGCCGCCTGCTGCGGACCGAACCGGATCTGATCCTGCCGAGGCTCACCACCGAGGGTGGCCCGATCCTCGCCGTCGGCCGCACGTACCTGGCGGGCAAACTGGGCGAATTGCGCGGCGCCGACGACGACTTCGACGCCGATCTGGTCGCCGAGATCATGGCCCGCCTGGCGCTGTCGCTCGCCCTCACCCCCGACGGCCTGATCCCGCTCGGCGATGCCGAGGCCGGGCGTGAGTTCGCGCGGCGCACGCTGCTCCCGATGGTCGGCGTCAGGGCGACGACCTGAGCCGACCCCGAACGCGGCCGCGACCAACTCGTCGAGTGTCCGCTGCGCGTCCGGCTCGACCGGACGTCCGCCGACGAATTCGCCGACCAGTCCCACTATCTCGGCGGCCGCCGCCGACCCGGGATCCGGCAACGGCAACCGCGACACGTACTGGGTGATCCACCGCCGCCTGCCCGCGTAGAGGCGGTTACCGCAGACCGCGTCGTAGAAACGCACTCCGAGCGCGGAATTCGCCACGCCCATCAGCAGATGGGCCAGGTGGTCCCCGGCCCCGAGATCAGCGAGCGAGATCCAATAGCAGTCGCCGTTCACCACCGCCCCCGAGCGGTCGAGCGCGAACCTGGGACGTTCGCTGATATCCGGGAAGACCAGTTTGGGCACCCGCCACAGGTGCGGACGCTGCGGCACCCAGATCTCGAACCAACTCCTGCCGCTGTCCACCAGATACCGACGGGCCGTCAGCGCTTCTTCGTGCGTTCGGAGATAGGCGGCGGCGTCGGGGAATTCGCGCAGGTCGACCGGCGTACGCCTGGACACGTCGGTGTCGTAGGGATAGAGGACCCTCGTCTCGCGCTCGCGGTCGATGCGCCACGGCGCGAGATCGTGGTGGGTGATGAGATCCAGCAGCAGTTCCTGTTCCGGACACGGATCCGCCTCGTGCCAGCGGTCGGAGATGAAGACTCGATCGGCGGTCGTCTTGATCCCCACCCTGATGCGCGCGACCTCACCGAACGTGCGCCATGTGCGCTCACCGATCCGGGCCAGCCACGCGTCGACGCCGGGACGCGACATCCGCCAGGTGCTGTCCGCACGGTGCGCGAGCACCGGCCCCTCGGAGCACAGCGTGCCGACCTCCACCGCGAAAGTACGCCCGTCGTGGGCGACGCTGCCGCCGGTGTCACGGGTCAACGCTTCGAAAAGCCCCGGTACGGACACGGTTTCGGATTCGGGCACCTCGTAGGCAGAGACGAAACGACAGTCGGGTCGGGTTCCGGTCCTGGTCGCGATGGTGATCGCGGGCAGTACGGCCGCCTCGAAAAGTTTGGTGTCGCCCAGGTCGTAGAGTTCCACCGGCGCGAGTTCGGCGCACAGGATCGCGCGGATATTGGCGCCCGCCCTGGTGGTGATGAACCTGTTGGCGCACAACAGACCGAGCACGCCGCCTTGGCGCAACAGTCGCGGCGCGACGGCGACGAAGGGGTGGGTCAGGTCGATCCGGCCGCGCAGTCCGAAGCGCTCGGCCAGCGATCGCGCGGCCACGGTGCCAAGCTGCTGGGTGCGCACATACGGCGGGTTGGTGATGATCGCGTCGAAACTGTTGTCGGCCAGCCGTTCCGACTCCGACAGGAAATCTCCCGAATGCCATCGCACGTCGACACCGGCTGCCCGCGCCCTGGCGCCGGCCACCGCGAGTGCCGTCTCGTCGAGATCGAATCCGATCAGTTCCACCCGGACGCCGGGGAGTCCGGCGGTGATCTCGCGATGGAGCGAGAGCAGCAGTTCCCCGTCTCCGCAGGCGGGATCCAGGACTCGCAGCGTGCCCGCGCGGCGCGGTTCCGGCATATGCGCCAACAGGCGTCGCGCCAGGAACTGCGCGAGCGCGGGCGGCGTGTAGTGCCTGCCGTGCCGCTTACGCGCGTCACGGGCCTCGGACCCCATGGGTCGGATTCTGCCAGCACGCACCCTCCGATAACTGGATTTTGCTGTGCCGCGCTGGGGTGTGATTTCTCGACCGCATCCAGTTCCGAAATGAGACCATTCACGCTAGCATTCAGTCTCGAAATAGAACCGAATACGAGAGGGTGGGCCGATGAACCCGACGGATGTGCGGACCGACGAATACGAGGCGTTGCACCGGATCCTCGAACAACGGTGGACATGCAGGCAGTTCACCACCCACCCGGTCGCCCGCGAGAGCATCGAGGCGCTGCTGCGCCTGGCCGGGCGCACACCGTCGTGGTGCAACACCCAGCCCTGGCAGGTGGCGATCACCGAGGGCGCGGGCACCGACCGATTCCGAAAAGCACTGCTCGAGCATGTCGCGGGCGCGATTCCCGAACCCGATTTCCCGTTCCCGACGGCCTATACCGGCGTCTACCGCGATCGCAGGCGTGAATGCGGCCTGCAACTCTACGACAGCGTCGGTATCGCCAAGGGCGACAACGCGGGCACCATGCGCCAGGCCGTCCGCAACTTCGAACTCTTCGACGCCCCCCACGTCGCGATCGTCACCAGCGAAGCCGACCTCGGCGTCTACGGCGCCGTCGACTGCGGCCTCTACATCGGCAATTTCCTGCTCGCCGCCCAGAGCCTGGGCCTCGGCGCCGCACCCCAGGCCGCCCTCGCCTCCTACTCCCCCTTCCTGCGCGCCCACTTCGGCATCCCCGACCATCGCCGAGTCGTCGCCGCCATCTCCTTCGGCCATCCCGACGTCGACCACCCGGTGAACAGTTTCCGCACCACCCGAGCCGATCTCGACCACGTCGTCGCCTGGCACAGCGACTGAGGCGGGCGATCGTCGCGCCGATACCGGCACTCGCCCGCCGACCGCGCTAGGGTGAGCGCAGGTCGGGGGGCGATCAGCGGCTCCGGCGTCGACCGCGCGACACAGGAGGCTTCATGCGTTCTTCCGGCGTACTGCCCGCGGCCGTCGCCGCGGTCGCGCTCACCGCGGGCCTCACCGGCTGCGACGACGCCGAGGGCGAAGTCCTCGGCGCGACGCCGACCGCGAGCGCCGCGGCGACCACCGCGGCCGTGATCGTCCCCACCACGACCGCACCCGCCCGAGCCGTGCACGTCGCGCACCCCGTCCTGGAACCGATCGAGATCTCCTGCGGCACAGCGGAGTTCGGTCAGAGCATCACCGCGATCACGATCAGGGGCGACACCGCGTGCGACGCCGCCCTCACGGTGGCCGAGATCTACGCGGCCAGGTCACGAACGTCGGGCGAGAATGTCGTGATCACCGTCGCCGTCGGCACCGGGGTATGGAACTGCCGGATTTCCCCGGCCGTCCCGAATCCGTTCCAGGAGTGTGTGAATCAGGACAATCCGGCCGAAAAGATCCGGTCCGGTTCCTGATCAGCCCGCCGCGACACTTTCTCCGGTCAATCCGGGACCGAGTTCGGGGGCGATATCACGGGCGGTCAATTCACTTCCGCAGGAATCGCATTCGAGTTTCACATGCGCTTCTCCGGCACATCCGCGATGACGGTATTCGACCGGCGGCCCGGCGGGCGCCATATACGTGTCGCCCCAATCCCGGATCGCCATCAGGATCGGATAGATATCGTGCCCCTTCGGCGTCAGCCGGTACTCCTCGTGCGCGCCGACCTCGGCCTTCTGCTTCACCAGGATGCCGTGCTCGATCAACCGGTCCAGCCGATCCTGCAATCGACTGCGGGAAATACCGAGCGCGCTCTGGAAAGTGTTGAAGCGACGGATACCGGCGAACGAGTGCTTGAGAATCACCAGTGTCCACCGGTCACCCAGAATCACCAGCGGCCGGGTAATCGAACACGGCTCCTCGGAAAGCTCCTCGTAACGCACAACCCGATGCTACCCAGCGGTGACACCCCCGCCCCCGTGATCGCTCGACAGAGACGAACCTCGACGGAGACGAACAACGAAAACGGGCCCGGGGATTTCCCGGGCCCGTTTCGCGACACTCACCTCACAGCGGAATGTTCTTGTGGTGGCTCTTGCGCGACGGCGCGGCGGCCAGCGCGGCGGCGATCGTGCTCCGGGTCTTGGCCGGGTCGATGACCTGGTCGACGACCCCGATCGCGATGGCGCGCTCGACACCGCCCGCGATCTGCTCGTGCTCGACGGTCAGGCGCTCGTGCAGCGCCTCGCGCTCGTCGTCCGGCGCGGCGGCGAGTGCCTTCTTGTGCAGGATGCCGACCGCGGCCTTGGCGCCCATCACCGCGACCTCCGAACCCGGCCACGCGTACACGGCGGTCGCACCGAGCGAACGGGCGTTCATCGCGATGTAGGCGCCGCCGTAGATCTTGCGGGTGACCAGTGTGACCCGGGGAACCCGCGCCTCGGCGAAGGCGTGCAGCAGTTTCGCGCCGCGCCGCACCACGCCCTCCCACTCCTGGCTGACGCCGGGCAGGTAACCGGGCACATCGGTGATCACGATCAGCGGGATGCCGAACGCGTCGCACAGGCGCACGAACCGCGCGGCCTTCTCCGCGCTCTCCGAGTTGAGGCAGCCGCCCAGGCGCAACGGGTTGTTGGCCAGCACACCGACGGTACGACCGCCGAGACGACCGAGCCCGGTCACCATGCTGCGCGCGTAACCGCCTTGCAATTCCTCGAAGGAGGACTCGCCGTTGATATTGTCGAGCAGCTCGTGCACCAGCGGTTTCACGTCGTAGGCGCGCTTGGCCGATTCCGGCAGCAGCGCCTTCAAGTCGACATCACCGTGCTCGGCGGCGAGCAGATCGAATTCGCCCTGCTCGGCGAACATCGACACCAGCCTGCGGGCGCGATGCATGGCATCGGATTCGCTGTCGGCGATGATATGGGTGACACCGGACTTCTTGCCGTGGGTGACCGGCCCGCCGAGGGTTTCCATGTCGACCTGTTCACCGGTGACGCTGCGCACCACATCGGGTCCGGTCACGAAAACGCGGCCTTCGGGAGCCATGATGACGATATCGGTCAGCGCGGGCCCGTAGGCGGCGCCGCCCGCGGCGAATCCGAGCACCACCGAGAGCTGCGGGACCAGGCCGGACGCGCGGACCATGGCCTCGAAGACCAGTCCGACAGCGTGCAGGGCCTCCACACCCTCGGCCAGCCGGGCGCCGCCGGAATGCCAGATGCCGACCACGGGAGCACCGGAATCGATGGCCGTATCGATGGCGGCGACGATGTGTTTGCATCCGTCGACGCCCATCGCGCCGCCCATGACGGTGGCATCGGAGCAGTAGGCGACGGTGCGGACACCGTCGACCTCGCCGATCGCGGCGAGAATGCCGGATTTGTCGCGCGGATGCAGCGGAAGAACCGTGCCGGGATCGAAGAAGCGCTGGAGCCTGCCCAGCGGATCACGCGGATCTGTCGTCGTCTCCTGTGGGAACGCCGGAGCCATGATGGTCATCGCGTTATCTCCTCGATAAGAGTGTTGCCGCGAGCGCGGCCGCGTATGTCGAATCAGGCGGGGGCCGATACCGGCCCCCGCCTGATTCGTTGTGCAGTCGATCGAGCGGCTATGCGCGACCGAAGGCGAGCGCGACGTTGTGCCCACCGAAACCGAAGGAATTGTTGATCGCGTACTCGATCTCCTGGCGACGGGCTTCGCCGTGCACCACATCGAGGTCGATCTCCGGATCCTGGTTCTCCAGGTTCAGCGTCGGCGGCACGATGCCGTCGCGGATGCTGAGCACGGTGAGCACGGACTCGAGGGCGCCGACCGCGCCGATCGAGTGGCCCAGTGCCGACTTCGGAGCGTAGACCGAGGCGTGATTGCCGATGGCCTTGTTGATCGCGTTCGCCTCGGCGGTGTCACCGATCGGCGTCGCGGTCGCGTGTGCGTTGACATGGGTGATGTCAGCGGCGGTCAGACCCGCCGTCTGCAGCGCGCGCTTGATGGCACGCGAGGCACCGTCGCCCGTGGGATCGGGGGCGACGAGATGGAAACCGTCCGAGGTGATGCCCGCGCCGAGCAGACGCGCGTGGATGGTGGCTCCACGAGCCTTGGCGTGCTCCTCGGTCTCGATGACCATGAGGGCGCCCGCCTCACCGAAGACGAATCCGTCACGATCCTTGTCGAAGGGCCGCGAGGCGCCCTTGGGATCGTCGTTGCGGTTGCTCATCGCACGCATCATGGAGAATGCCGCGATCGGCACGGCGTCGATGTAACCCTCGACGCCACCGGCGACGACGATATCGGCGTCACCCATGACGATCATCCGCCACGCGTTGGCGATGGCCTCGGAGCCGGACGAGCATGCCGAGACCGGAGTGACCACTCCTGCCCTGGCCTTCAATTCGAGACCGACCACGGCCGAAGGGCCGTTCGGCATGACCATCTGAACAGCCAGGGGCGAAATCTTTCGATAGCCGCCGTTCTTCAGCTTGTCGACCGAGTCGATGAGGGCGTCGCCGCCGCCGATCCCGGTTCCGATGGCCACACCGAGCCGCTCGGGATCGACTTCCGGGCTGCCCGCGTTGCGCCAGACTTCACGACCGAGAACGGTCGCGAGCTGCTCGACGTAGGCCATGCGCCGACATTCGACCCGGGTGAGCAGGGTGTCCGGTCGGACCTTCAGGTGTCCGCCGATGCGGACGGGAAGGTCGTATTCCTCGACGAAGGAATCCTCGAGAACGTCGATACCGCTCTCGCCGTTGAGGAGTCCCTTCCACGTCGCATCGACGTCACCCGCGATCGACGTGGTCGCCGCCAGGCTAGTGACGACGACGTTGGGGAAATTCCCGTTCAAGGTGGAAGGAGTGGTCACTGTTTCGGCCCTACTCGGAGTCGAACTTGGCCTTGAGCTCCGCGGCGGCTTCGCTGTTCTCCGCCTCGAGCTTCTGGATGTAGCCGACAGCGTCGCCGACCGTCTTCAAGCTGGCCAGATCCTCGTCCGGGATCTTCACGCCGTACTTGTCCTCGGTCTGTACCGCGATCTCGACCATGGACAGCGAGTCGATGTCCAGGTCATCGACGAAGGACTTCTCGATGGTCACCTCGGAGGGTTCGATACCCGTAACCTCTTCGATGATCCTGCCGAGTTCCTCGACGATTTGTTCCTGGGTCAGAGCGGCCACGGTGTGGCTCCCTTCTTGTTTCTATTTGTAGGGCTCTTGTGTTTATTTCGGATCGAAGCGGCGGTTGGTTACCGCCGATTCGGTCACGACTGTGCGAATTTCTCCGCACCGTCGCGGGGAAAGCTAGCCGGAGGTCGTGAACCCGGCCAACGCGGGGAGGTCTTCGGGCGTTTTCAGGGCCAGCGTCGGCGTGCCCTTCAGTTCCCGTTTGGCGATGCCGACCAGCGTGCCCGCCGGCGGCAACTCCGCCACTGCCGACACCGCGGCGGCGCGGATGGTCTCGGTGCACAGATCCCAGCGAACAGGTCGGGTGACCTGCGCGGCGAGCTTATCGATCGCGTCCTGTCCCGAGGCGACCGGCTGCCCGTCGAAGTTCGACAGCAGCACGCGGGTCGGCTCGTCCGGCGCGATCTTGCCGATGGCCTCGGCCACCGCGTCCTGGGCCGGAGCCATGTACGCGGTGTGGAAAGCGCCCGCGACGGGAAGCGCGCGGACCCGCGCCTTCTCCGGCGGGTTCGCCGCCAGTTCCGCCAACGCGTCGAGTGTGCCCGCGGCCACGATCTGACCGGCCGCGTTGCGATTGGCGGGCACGAGGTTCAATTCCGCGAGCCGTGCGAGTACGGCGGCCTCATCGCCGCCGAGCACCGCGGACATTCCGGTCGGCTCCAGCGCGCACGCCTTGGCCATCTCCGCACCGCGGATGGCGGCCAGCACCACCGCGTCGTCAGGGGAGATTACCCCGGCGACAGCGGCGGCGGCGAACTCGCCGACCGAATGTCCGGCGACGATGGTAGCGGCGGGCAGTGAATTCTGCTCGACTTCGGCGAAGGCCAGCAGTGCGGCGGCGACAACGAGGGGTTGCGTCACAGCGGTGTCGACGATCTCCTCGGCCGTCGCGGTGGTGCCGAGACGAACGAGATCCAGGCCCGAGGCCTTGGACCAGAGGGCGAGGCGTTCTCCCGCGCCGGGAAGGTCGAGCCAGGGCGCGAGCATGCCGGGTGTCTGGGACCCCTGTCCTGGGGCAAGTAACGCGATCACGCCTCTAAGAAAACACTGTGAGGTGCCTTCTACGAGATGTCGACGCGACCGAAGCTTCTCGATCCCTTTTGTAGGGGTCCCACAAAATCCCATGTGGGATGTCCCGATCGACCGATTCGCCTTCTGCGTTACAGCCCATCGGGACCCACAGCGACATGTGGTGCTTCTGGGTCGGATGTCGATGATTCGTTACGGGTTCGTGTCAAACGACCCACCGTTGCCGCGATCCGGAGCACGTAGGCGTCACGGGGATTCATCGGATCACGTCCCGTGATCTCCCCGATTCGCTTGAGCCGGTAGCGCACCGTATTTGGATGGACGTACAGCTGACGGGCGCAGGTCTCGACCGCTCCACCGCAATCGAGGTAGGCGTCGAGGGTGTCGGCGAGCGAGGATCCCGCAGCGGCCAACGGGAGGACAAGATACTCGTTCAGCGCGTCGACCGCAGCTCGATCACCCAGTAATGCGCGTTCGGGCAGTAATTCGGTCGCGTGCACCGGCCGCGGCGCACCGCGCCACCCCACGACCGCCTCCATACCGGCCAGCGCCTCCACCGCGCTGGCGTGGGCCGCGCCGAGGGTGCGCATGGTCGGTCCGATCACCACCGGCCCGTCCGAGAAGACCTCGGCGAGCAGATCGGAGAGGAAGGCCGATATATGGGTGGTATCGCTGAGATGACCGCTCACCACCATCACCAGCCGAGCGCCCTGCACCACCGCGAGCGCCGCGCGCCCGTGCCTGGCGGCGATGTTGTGCACCGCGCCGACCATGGACACGCTCTGATCCTTGGGCGGCGTGCCGACCAGCACCGTCGCGGGCGCGGTGGCGTCCCAGTTCAACGTCGCGGCCCGCGACAGCATGTCCGGGCCGGTATCGCCGCGCACCACCGCGTCGACGACCAGCGCCTCCAGCCTGGTGTCCCACGCGCCGCGTGATTCCGCGGCGCTGGCGTATACCGAGGCGGCCGCGAAGCCGAGCTCACGCCCGTATCGCAACACCGCCTCGGTGAGCGCGACCAGCTGCCTGTCGTTGCGCGCGAGCGCGGGCAGCCACTGTTCGAAGAACTCCATGGCCACGCGGACCATGTCCACGGTCTGGCGCAACGTCAACCGCCGCGCCAGATCCTGCGGAATGACCTGGAAGGCGTCCAGGCTGAACCGGATATCGCTTTCCGGGTCCTGGAGCCATTCGAGGAAGTTCACCACCGCGGTCTGCACCAGCATCTGGACCCCGGCCCGCTGGGCGGCATCCAGATCGGCGAAGAACGGCAACCGATCCTGCATGGATCCGACAGCCTCGGTCGACAGTCGGCCGGAGAACTGTTTGACCCGCTTGAGCAGCGTGTCCGGGAGCGGGTCCCGGTTCTGCCGATTCGGGGACAGTGCCCCGGTCGGCAGATACACCTCGTGCTCGGAGGAGCCTTCGGAGATCCGTCGGGGCCGCGGCGGTTTACGTTCCACGTTCCAATAGTCCGCTACGCGAGTTCTTCCTCACCGCTTGCGGCCGACTTCGGCGCGGCGTCGACATCGCCGATCCGATATTCGGCCGCCGCCTCGAGCACCGTGGACTGGTCGATCCTGCCCACCCGGGCCAGACCTTCCAGCGCCGCGAGCGCGATCGACTGCGCGTCGACGTTGAATACCCGCCGCGCCGCCGCCCTGGTATCGGAGAAGCCGAACCCGTCGGTGCCGAGGGTGGTGAAATCACCCGGTACCCACTTGCGGACCTGATCCGGCACCGCGCGCATCCAATCGGTCGCGGCGATGTAGGGACCGTCGACCCGCGACAGCGCCTCGGTGACATAGGGCACGCCGACCTCCGCGCTCGGATCACGCAGTGCCGCGATCTCCTTGGCGAGCGCGTCCTTGCGGAGTTCACCCCACGAGGTCACCGACCACACATCGGCCTGCACACCCCACCGCTGCGCGAGCAGCGCCTGCGCGCGCAGACCATCGGGCACGGTGACGCCGGAGACCAGGATCTGCGCGCGCACATCACCGGCCTCACCCGCCTTGTACAGGTAGATGCCCTTGAGCAGACCCGCGATATCGAGACCTTCCGGCTCGGCCGGCTGCTGGTAGGGGTCGTTGTAGAGGGTGATGTAGTAGAAGATGTCCTCGCCGCCGAAGGTGTCCTCGGCGCGACGAACCGTCTCCGTACCCGGCAGCGCCGTCTGCGCCGACGGCTTCGGCACACCGCCGCCGTACATCCGGCGCAGACCGTCGCGCACGATATGGGCGAGTTCGAAGGCGAACGCCGGATCGTAGGTGACCACGGCGGGATTACTCGACGCCAGCAACAGCGAATGGCCGTCGTTGTGCTGCAATCCCTCACCGGTCAACGTAGTTCGCCCGGCGGTTGCTCCGAGCACGAATCCGCGGGCGAGCTGATCCGCCGCCGCCCACAGTCCGTCACCGGTGCGCTGGAAACCGAACATCGAGTAGAAGATGTAGAGCGGGATCATCGGCTCGCCGTGGGTGGCGTACGAGGTGCCGACCGCGGTGAACGACGCGGTCGATCCGGCCTCGTTGATGCCCTCGTGCAGGATCTGGCCGGTGGTGCTCTCTTTGTAGGCAAGCATCAATTCCGCGTCGACCGATGTGTACAACTGGCCGTTGCGGTTGTAGATCTTCAACGAAGGGAACCACGAGTCCATACCGAAGGTCCTGGCCTCGTCCGGGATGATCGGCACGATCCGCTTGCCGATCTCCTTGTCCCGCAGCAGTTCCTTCATCAAGCGGACCAGCGCCATCGTGGTGGCGACATTCTGCTTGCCCGAACCCTTGCGCACCGAGCGATATGCCTCGTCGCCGGGAAGTTGCAGAGGCTTTGCCACGGAACGCCGTTCGGGCAGGAAACCGCCGAGCGCCTTGCGGCGATCCAGCATGTACTGGACCTCGCGGGTGTCGATGCCGGGATGGTAGTACGGCGGCAGGTACGGATCCTTCTCCAACTCCGCGTCGGTGATCGGGATCCGCTGCAGATCGCGGAAATCCTTGAGGTCCTGCAACGTCAGCTTCTTCATCTGATGGGTGGCGTTGCGGCCCTCGAAATGCTTGCCGAGGGTATAGCCCTTGATGGTCTTGGCCAGGATGACCGTCGGCTGACCCTTGTGCGCCATCGCCGCGGCGTAGGCGGCGTAGACCTTGCGGTAGTCGTGGCCGCCGCGCTTGAGGTTCCAGATCTCCGGATTCGACAGATCCTGCACCAGTGCCTTGGTCCTCGGGTCGCGACCGAAGAAATGGTCGCGCACGTAGGCGCCGTCATTGGCCTTGTAGGTCTGGAAATCACCGTCGGGCGTGGTGTTCATCAGATTCACCAGCGCGCCGTCGCGATCCGCGCCGAGCAGCGCGTCCCACTCGCGGCCCCAGATCACCTTGATGACATTCCAGCCCGCGCCGCGGAAGAACGACTCGAGTTCCTGGATGATCTTGCCGTTGCCGCGCACCGGGCCGTCGAGACGCTGCAGGTTGCAGTTGACGACGAAGGTCAGGTTGTCCAGCCCCTCCATCGCCGCGACGTGCGCGAGACCGCGCGACTCCGGCTCGTCCATCTCGCCGTCGCCGAGGAACGCCCACACGTGCTGGTCGGAGGTGTCCTTGATACCGCGATCGTGCAGGTAGTGGTTGAACCTGGCCTGGTAGATGGCGTTCATCGGGCCCAGACCCATGGAGACGGTCGGGAATTCCCAGAAGTTGTTCAGCAGCCGGGGATGCGGATACGACGGCAGACCGTGCCCGGGCCCGCCGTGGCTGTACTCCTGACGGAACCCGTCCATCTGGCTCTCGCTGAGCCTGCCCTCGAGGAAGGCGCGGGCGTAGATGCCGGGCGAGGCGTGGCCCTGGATGAAGATCGAGTCACCGCCGCCGGAATGATCCTTGCCGCGGAAGAAGTGGTTGAAGCCGACCTCGTAGAGCGCCGCCGAGGACGCGTAGGTCGAGATGTGCCCGCCGACACCGATGCCGGGACGCTGCGCGCGATGCACCATGATCGCGGCGTTCCAGCGAATCCAGGCGCGGAACCGACGCTCCACCTCTTCGTCGCCGGGAAACCACGGCTCGTTCTCGGTGGGAATGGTGTTCACATAATCGGTGGAAGTCAACGCGGGAATGGAGACCCGGCGCTCACCCGCTCGCTCCAACAATCGGAGCATCAGGTAGCGCGCACGGCCCGGACCTTCCCGGTCGAGCATCTCGTCGAATGATTCGAGCCATTCGCTGGTTTCCTCCGGGTCGATATCCGGCAGGTAGGACGCCACCCCCTCGCGGATCACCCTCACCCGGCCTGCCGGCTGTGCGTGCGACCCGTTCGGGGCGGAGACGGTGTCGGGACCAGCGGGTTTCGCCGGAACGGACGAGTGGATCACGTCTGTCAAGTCTGCTCCTCGTACAGGGGTGGACAAGCTGATGGCTTCTTTTTCCCCGGGCGGAGCGCTGGTTGGCGGACCACCCGTTACGAAAGTCCGGGCGCACCTTCCATCCTTGCCGACGGTGCGTCCCAGGTCATCATGTCAGCAGCGAATCCAGTACGGTTTCCTCGGCAAAGGGTTACCCGGTAGTTTTTCCGGCGCGGGCCGGTTTCGGCACCCCACGAGCCACCCGAGCACGAACTGTTCGATGCGAATACAGAGCAAGAGCGGGAGGACGATGAAGGTGCTCGACCCACGCCGGTTCGGATTGGTATGTGCTGCCGCGGCGGTCGTCGCCGGGCTCACGGTCGCCGGATGCGCGGAAACGTTGGAGGGAACCGCTACTCCGAACGCCGCGGAACTCTCCTCCTACAAGACCGAAGCAGCCGCGTCCTCCGCGGCGGCGACCTCGTCGCGGCGGGCGGCAGCGCAGGCCCAGGCCATCAGCGAGAACTGCGCGCAGTTCCCCACCACATCCGGCCTCGGGGTGAAGGCGTACAACGACTTCGTCGACGCGCACGACTCCAATGCGCCAGACTACGCCGCCAAACGCGATGCCGCCTCCACGACGCTGGAGGACGCCGCGACGAAGGTCGAGACCGGAGTGACTGCCGCGGCGGGCGCGTTGCCCGATGATCTTGCCGCGAAATTCTCCGAGTACGTCACAGGGGCCAGGGCGCTCGCCGCCGAAACCCGTCGCATGACCTATACGGCGCAGGTAGGGCCCCTGAACGACGCCAGCAAACGCGTCAACGACGCCAGGAACGCGGTCCGGGAAACGTGCCCGAAACGCTGAAATTTCGTACCGGTCGCGCGACATTCGGAGGGTATTTCGTCCGATCAGCTTGCGCTCGGGCCGATAACCATGTTCGCTTGCAACTACCTACTGTCGGGAGTTGAGGAGGACACCACCGTGGTCGCCGCGGCGGACGCGCAGAACTACGCTCAGAAGCTTGGCATTACACACGGCATGGTCGTCCAGGAACTGGGCTGGGACGAGGACACCGACGACGACCTGCGGGCCGATGTCGAAGACGCCAGTGGCGGTGAAATGGTGGACGAGGACTCCGATGAAGTCGTCGACGCCGTACTGCTCTGGTGGCGAGAGGGAGACGGCGATCTGGCCGACGAGCTGATGGAAGTCATCAGCCCGCTGGCGGACGACGGATTCATCTGGGTTCTCACCCCCAAGACCGGTCAGCCTGGCCATGTCGATCCGAGCGAGATCGCCGAAGCCGCGCCCACGGCGGGCCTGACGCAGACTTCTGCGATCAGCCTCGGCGCTTGGGCCGGAAGCCGATTGGTACAACCCAAGGCTCCTTCGAAGCAACGCTGACCCTTTCGCTATGGTTTCCGCCGGGTGGCGCATCACCACCCGGTGGAGACCCGACACGATGGAGGATTCGCGTATGCCGCTCGAAGTTGGCACTGTCGCGCCGGATTTCACGCTCAAGGATCAGAACAACCAGGAAGTCTCATTGTCGGACTTCCGGGGCAAGAAGAACGTGCTCATCGTCTTCTACCCGCTCGCCTTCACCGGCATCTGCCAGGGGGAACTCTGCAAGGTGCGAGACGAGCTGCCCAAATTCCAGAACGACGACGCGGAAATCCTCGCGATCTCCGTCGGCCCGCCGCCCACCCACAAGATCTGGGCCGCCGAACAGGGCTACACCTTCCCCCTGCTGTCCGATTTCTGGCCGCACGGCGCCATCGCCCAGGCCTACGGCGTCTTCAACGAGAAAACCGGCTTCCCCAACCGCGGCACTTTCGTCGTGGACAAGGACGGCACGGTCCGTTTCGCGGAGATGAACGGTCCCGGAGAGGCCCGTGACCAGGCGGCTTGGGAGAAAGCGCTCGCCGCGCTAGATTCATAAGCCGCACCGTCGGAAGCACCGACGGAGTGCGGGCGTATAGCTCAGCGGTAGAGCACTGGTTTTACACACCAGCGGTCGGGGGTTCGATCCCCTCTGCGCCCACCGAGAACATGCGGGTAGACGGCAAGTCTCGCCCCGGCGTTTGCCCCGCACCCCCTTCCATGGGGCAAACGTAGGGCACATGTCGCCCGTCATTCGGCCTTCGTACTCGAGTTCGTCGTGACAGGGTCGGGGAGTCTTCGACGGAACCGAGTCAGCGATCGACCGACCCGTAGACGAAGACCTCCAACTCGGCGGTCGTGGCTAGAGCAATGAACCGCTCCAGTTTGCCATCGGGCAGGAAACCGGGCACCAAGCCGTCCTTGCCGCAGAAAACGCCTATCAACGCGATGCCGATCGCGCGGCAGTGATCGCCCAGCGATCGCAGGTAGGTCCGGAGATCGGTCTCGGTGTTCCAGGCCTCGATATCGCCGTCTTGCCACGTGCGGGTCAACTCTTCCGGGCAGGCGGGCAGCAACGTCAGGTAGCCGCGAATCGCTTCGGGATCGGCGCCCACGGAAGGGAAGTAGGCGCACCCACCGTCGACGCCGTCGAGCAGGGCCTCGATCAGCGCGTCCTCGGGATCGAACGCCGACCACGACGCGTTCTCGAGAACGTTCTCCAATCTGCCACGGGCCTTCTCGACATCGGGCGCCAGGAGTTCGACCAGGTCGATGAGCGCCGCCCGTTGTGATGCGGCGATGTGCCCGGTCCGGAATCTGTCGGCGGGCCCGGGCAGGAAGTCGATGACCACGACATAGTCTCGCGGGTAACTGTCGAGGTCGTCGACCAGCCAGCTTTCCTCGGGCCGGATCCGTTGAAACCTGAACGTGCCGTTGGTTTCGCCGGTCGAGATGATGCATCGCAGCGGAATCGGCGTGCTCAGTTCGCCGGCCAGTCACCCGACCTCCCGAGCCAGTGCGACCCCCTGTCAGAGCAGGGTTCGCTGTGCGTCGACGCCGATGATCGGCCCATCGGCATACGCACGCTCTATGGGCACGAAATCTTCGAGGTGGAGTTTGGTTTCGAAGCAATCCCACCAGGTGAGATCGAACAGTCTCCTAGGTGCGTCGTCGGCGTGTTCGGGGACCGGAGCCCAGCAGACCACATCGCCACGGCATGCGATTCCACCGTCGACCCAGGTGGTCCGCATGCCGGATACCAATTCCTCGTCCGGATCGAGACCACCGAAGCCGTTCCGCAGACCGAGCAGTCTCGCCGCTCGGTCGTTCATCGTCACCGTGAGCACGGCCAAAGCTATCGTTCGTACTGAGCTTGGTCATGCGAATTTGCGTGACCGTACGCAGTTCTCGGCAACCGCTACTCACAGTCCTCGCATCGGTAAGCCCCGAGTGAGTTTCGACGTGCACGAGTTCATGTGGCCGCGCGACACACCCTCGCCAGACCTTGGCGTGATGTGGCGGACGACCTGGTGCCCGTTCACTCACGTTCGACCTCGGAATCACCGCCCGTCTGGATTCGGATCCTTGGACAGCCCAGCTCGCAGATCGGTGATCCTGACGACGCCCTGCACGTCCACACGCCACCGCAGAATCACCGACCCTCCAGGGACGCAGTCATCGACAACCCGGCTCGCAGGTTTACGCCGCGAACGAGGCCGTGTAGTTCACATTGGGCCGCGAATCACCCGACCCTCGAGATTCGGATCATCGACAGTCCCGCTCGCAGGTTCACGATCCGGATGACGCTGTGCACGTTCACATTCTGCCTCGGAATCATGGCCCTCACGGACTCGGATCATCGACAACCCGGCTCGCAGTTTCACGATGCGGACGACGCGGTGCGCGTTCACATCGGCTGCAAATCACGGCCCCTGAGGGTTCGGATCATCGACGGCCCCGCTCGCCGATTCGTGATCCGGGCGACGCTCGGGCCAGATGAGGGTGGCCACGAGCACTACCGACGGCACGCTGATCGCCGCGACGAACCCTGTCGTCACCCAGGCGCTCACCTCTCCCCCACTCCGTCGGCCTGCGGGCGCGGTCCGTCCTCGAGATCTACGGCGACCGGTGACGTGACGGCGGCTGTCGCCCGGTGTGCGGCATACACGAATCGCATGACCCTCCTGACCTCGGTGACCGAATTCGGCGATACATCAGAGTTGGACGCGACTACCGCAGGATCGGTTCCACCCGATCCGAGAGACCTGTTGTCCGTCGCCGTGATTGCGGCGTATCCACCGCGACGGACATGGCGTATCCAGCACGACGTGCGCGACGTATCCGCCGCGACGTGCACGGCATGTCCACCGCGACCTGCACGGCGTGTTCACCGCGACCTGCGCGACGTATCCAACGCAACGTGCACGGCGTGTCCAGCACGACGCGCGCGACGCATCCACCGCGACGTGCACGGCGTGTCCATCGCGACGTGCGCAACGTATCCACCGCGACGTGCGCGGGAATCGGATCGAGGAAACCCCAACGCATGGCGTGCTCCGGAATCGTGGCGAGCGAGGCCTGTGCCACAGGGGTGGGTTCAGTGCCCAGCCCGACCGATGTGCCGCGACGCACCGAGGGTCGAGGACTGCCTTCGCCCCTCGGTGCTGGCCGCTCGACGGCGGCGCGCCGACCTGCCGACTGGGTGTCGAGGATGAGCGGCAGCAGATCGTCGTTGCCGATCACCTCGGTCATGTCGGGGCGCGGGTCGGAGGCGGTCATGAAGCGCACCCGACTATCGATCGCGAGGAAACGGTCGGCGACGCGACGGGATGACGGTCGCGGGCCGCGCGGATCCGCGCGGTGTAGGTGTCGAGTCCGGCGGCGGGTCCGTCGTGCAGACCGGTGAGCCGCGGTAGCAGGTCGCCGAACACATCGACCTCGCCGATAGCCGAGCGAACCGGACCTACAAGACTCGGCCCGAGGGCGATGACCCCGCCGAGCGAGGTCCGATGGAGATCCCATCCAGTAGCAGATCCACCACGCGCGCGATCGCCGCGGTGGGTTCTTCGTCGGGCCGGGAGTAGATCTGCACCGTCATCAGGCGGGCGACATCGCCGACGTCGACATCGGGGCGCAGCGTCCCATCGGCGTGGGCCCGCGTGACCAGATCGCCGATCGCGGCGACAACGGTCGCGCGCACCTCGGTCAGATGCGCGTCGACGCGAATCCTGCTGTGCAGTACCGGTTCCACCGACGAGGCGAACGCGCCGACCCCGGTCCGGGCACATTCGTGCAGAAACCTTCGCAGGGCGGACCAGGCGTCGGGTTCCTCGCGTGCCGCCGTCGTGACGCCCTCCGCCAGACCGGTCAGGTAGGCGTGCGAGGCGGCGTAGATCAGCGCTTCACGGTCGGGGAAACGCCGGTACAGCGTGCCGACGCCGACGCGGGCGTGATCGGCGACCTCTTTCATGGACACGTCTATTCCCTTGTCCCGGAACAGGATCAGGGCCGACGCGACGATCTGGTCGCGGTTGCTGCGGGCATCGGCGCGCAGGCCATCGGCCGTCATCATTACCTCCTCGAGCACATCTGGACGAAATTCTTCCACTTATGCTACCTTCGCCGTAACGGACGAAAATCGTCCGGTTATCGGAGGTAGAGAAGATGGGCAAGAAAGTGCTGATCTCCGGTGCCGGGGTCGCCGGGGCCACCGCGGCGTACTGGCTGGCCAGGGCGGGATTCGAGGTGACGGTCGTCGAGCGGGCCACGGGTGCGCGGAGCAGCGGCAGTCCGGTCGATGTCAAAGGGCCCGCGGTCGACGTGGTGGAGAAGATGGGCGTCATGGCGCGGCTTCGCGAGGTCGCCTCGCCCGCAGATCGGATGACATTCATCGACGCGAGGGGACGGCGGCTCGCGGGTATCCCCCTGCGGGCTTTCGCGGGTGAGGCAGGGACGCGGGAGATCGAGGTGGCGCGGGCCGACCTCGCGACGATCCTGGTCGACGCGGGACGCGACAGCGTCGAATACCGCTGGGGTGACACGATTACCGACCTCGTTCACGACGACGCGGGCGTCGATGTCACCTTCGCCGCCGCGCCGCCGTCACGGTTCGACGCGGTGATCGGCGCCGACGGCCTGCACTCGACGGTCCGTCACCTGACCTTCGGACCGGAGGGGTCGTTCATCCGGCATACCGGAATGTATGTGGCGACCATGCCGATCGATGAGCCGATGGGCGACGGCACCGAGGTGCTGATATACAACACGCCCGGTCGGGCGGTGGCCGTGCACCCGAACCGGGGTCGCGCGATCGCCGTGTTCATGTTCCGGCGGCCCGAGGTTCCCGGCTACGACCACCGCGACCTCGATCAGCATAAAAGGGTGGTGGTGGAGGCCTTTCCGGACACGGGCTGGCTACTGCCGAATCTGCTCGACCGACTGCGCGAGACCGACGACCTCTACTTCGACTCCATCAGTCGGATGCGGCTACCGCGCTGGTCCGACGGGCGGGTCGGACTGGTCGGGGACGCGGCCGCGGCGGTGTCGCTGTTCGGCGACGGCAGCACCCTCGCCATCGCGGGCGGCCACCGGCTCGCCGAGGAATTGGGTGGCTCGCCGTCGCAGGTCGCCGCCGCGCTGCGCCGGTACGAGACACGGCACCGGCCGTTGGTGCGATCCAAGCAACAGGCCTTCCGAGTGGCCCGCGCCCTGCTGCTTCCCGCGACGGGGCCGGGGATCGCGCTGCGCAATGCCGTCGCGCGCGTCACCCCTGTACTCGCCGGACTCACCCGCGAAGGCGGCCGTCGGGCTCGCGGTTCGGCGGCGGGCACCGGTCGTGCGGCGAACCGGGTGAGGTAAACGCGGCCGCGCCGACCGAGCGCCCGGTCGCTCGGCGACAGACGACACGCACTGATATTTCGCCGACAACTCGACCGTCAGACGAACATCGGGTTCATCGCCTCGCGTCCGGTGGGCACCACCGCGGCGGGTCTGCGAAGAACTCGGCGGCGCGCTCAGCCAGGGCATCCCGGCGTTCGGTGAACATACGGCTCTGTCGTCACGGCGGCGTTCTGGACCCGCAGCGGCGTCGGACACGCGCTTACCCCGCCGGCCGACGAATCGCCGCGCACGCGTACTCGCCGCCGACACCCGCGGCGATGGCACCTCCTCGCAGGCCGAGGTCGACCCGCTCGACAACCCCCGACACCCGTTTGATCCCTGCGTCACTCCGAATTCGGTGTGCAGGCGACATAGCCGATGGACGCGGGCAGCGGGATGGGCCCCGGAACCCCGACCGCGTTGGACAGTCTCAGCGCGTTGGCGGTCGCTTCCGCCCGATTCGCTCCCTCCGCCCACTGATAGTCGACTCCGCGAGTAGCGGCGGCCACGCACGCGTTGGCCCAGGTGACCAGATCGCAGACCGCTTCCCTGTTCCCGGTGGCCGAGCCGCACCTGGCCGAGGCGGCCGCCCTCGCCGCTTCGCGGGTATCGGCCCACGAACCGTAGAAATGCGTCACACCATAGGGATTCGTGGCCTTCTCGACCGTGATCGCCCCGAATTGATCTCCCGTGGCATGCGCCGTCCCGGCGCCGATCGCGGCGACGGCGAGCAGGGCGATGAAGAGACTTCGAACGAGATACTTCACGGTCACTCCTCGAATTATTTTCCGGCGGGCGAGATCTCACTGATTCCACCCGGTGTGCGCGGTCGAACTCGACGACGGAAAGAGCTTCCGGTCGGCGACGAACACGGAATATGCGTCAGCCCACGGCAGACGGATCGAGATACCACGGCAGCACCACGGAATGAATGTTTCGCACGTGCGAATCCCCCTTCTACCGGATGTTCGACCTCGGCGGGCCGCTACTCCGTACTCCCCGGCAGGGAACGTATCCGAGCCGGAAGGGATTGTCAAAGGGGTCGTCAGCGCTCGATCCGATGTGGGACTGCGTAACCGATTGCGCCGCAGTCACTTCGGTCAGGCATCCGACGACGACCGGGCGTCGCTGTCGGAGACCGCGTGTAGCTTGTCGAATGTGCCTCTGAGAGCGATGATCTTCGACTTCGACGGCCTCATCCTGGATACCGAGACGCCCGAATTCACGGCGTGGCAGGAGGTGTACGCGGCGCACGGTGCGACGCTCGAACAGCAGATCTGGGCTCAGGTGATCGGCACGACGGAGTCGAGTTGGGATCCGTGGCTGCACCTGGAGGGTCTGATCGGCTATCCGGTGGACCGCGAAGCGCTGCGGGCCGGTCGACAGGCCCGCCATCACGCGTTGATCGCCGCCGAAGTGTCGCGCCCCGGTGTCGAGTCATGGCTCGACGAGGCTCGCGACCTCGGCCTGGCGGTCGGACTCGCGTCGAGTTCCAGTCGCGAATGGGTCACCACGCACCTGGACCGGCTGGGACTGCTCGACCGTTTCGCGGTCATCGCCACCGGCGATCGGGTTCGGCACACCAAACCCGATCCGGCCGTCTACCTTCTCGCCCTGGCCGAATTGGGTGTGGATGCCGCCGAGGCCATCGCGGTGGAGGATTCGGCGAACGGCATCGCGGCGGCGAAGGCGGCGGGACTCGTCTGCGTCGCCATCCCGAACCCGATGACGGCCTGCCTCGATCTGTCGCGCGCCGACCTGGTGCTGGATTCGCCCGCGGATATGACGATCCGAGATGTCGCGCGCCGCACGGCATCGGATACGTGAGCCTGAGCGCGGTTCACCGGATGTCCGGTCAACGGTAGACCTTTCGTTTCGCCTCGACGCCGGCCTTGTCATAGGTGACCCATTCGCCGGACTTCTTTCCGCGCTCGAAGAAGCCGTCGTCCAAGCGATTTCCGGTGTCGTGCCACCGCTGCCAACGCCCGTGCTGCAAACCGTCGACGAATGCGCCCTGTTGGAGCAGACCACCGGCTTCGCGATGCCAGATCCACTCGCCGTCGAGTTGCCCGGAGTCGTATGACCCCCGCGCTTTCACGGACCCGTTCTTGAAATAGAACGTCCACGGCCCGTGCCGTTCCCCGTCGAGGTATTCACCCACGCCCGACACCGTGCCGTCCTTGAAGTACTCCTCCGCCATCCGATGAGCGTACGAGGATGCGGGCGTGGGATCGATCGCGACACATACGGCGCCGGACGGTCGTGACCCGCGGCGCGGATCACGACCGTCCTGATCAGTCGGAAACGCTAGGCGACGAAGTCTCGGATCTGGCTGATCACCCTGACCGCGCCGAGCAGTGAGACGTGGCCGATACAGCCGGTGATGGTGTTGGTCGCACCGTCGAGAAGGACACTGTTGTTCGGCGTGATGATCTCGTCGCAGGGCGACCACCAGGTGCCGTACTTGACGTCACCGGGGGTTTCGTCACCGTTGTTCAACTGCTGGAGCATATTCGAACCGGGGCGCATGTCCTCGCAGCCGTCGTCGTAGCAGCCGAGGGCGACGGTGGTGCCGTGGTTGGGCCCGCCGATGGAGACCCAGTCGTCGACATAGCGGGCGCCGTCGAGGAATTTCAGGTACCAGCGAGTGTTCAGGCCGCCCATCGAGTGGCTGATGATGTCGATCTTCTCGGCGCCGGTGGAGGCGCGCAGCGCGTCGGCCTCGGCTTTGACCTCGTCGGCGGTCAGCCTGTTCGATTGCGCGGTGTTGTAGGTGAAGGCTCGCAGTTCGTTGGCACTGTAGCCCGCGGCTCTGAAGCGGGAGATCATGAAATCCCAATTCGAGTCGGCCCCATTCCATCCGTGTACGAAGAGGATCGGATTTCGGGTCGGCGCGGCGGACGCTTGCTGCGGTGTGACCATCAGGACAGCCGTGGCTGTCGCGACGAAAGTGAGTGCGATGATGCCGATTCGGCGCATCGTTGATCGGATTGGCATGCTCGGTCTCCTTGTTCCGTCCGCCGTCTGAGACGGACGCAGCGAAACAGTAACAAACACCTACGCATGTCTCATATGCCTTCGAGCGCACATCGTCCAACTTTTCGAAAGGTGACGTTCAACCAATCGATAGTGTTGAGACAGAACACATCTCGTCGGCTAACCGACCGCGATCACCGAGCTATATCGAGGCGGCCGTCACCGATCGCACCGAAGAACGACGGGCGTACCGAGACGATTCGAAGGGGAGACTTCAGCCGACGTCGCGACGCAACCAGGTCACCTCGGCGCCGATCGGATCCACGCCGGAACGGTATAGCTCGAGATCTTCGTCCCACGGCGTGCCGAGGGCGCGGTCGATTTCGGCGGCCAGATCGTAGGTCGTGTATTTTCCGAGTTCGCGTGATGCCTGGAGCATGGCGCGCAAACGCATCTCACCGAGCGTGACGTCACCGCACGCCGAGGTGGAACCGTGCCACAGACCGAGGGCTGGAACGAAACTGTAGCGCTCGCCGTCGATCCCGTCGCTCGGATCCTCGGTCACCTCGAAGCGCAGCACCGGCCACGACCGCAAGGATTGGGCAATGCGCGCGGCGGTCCCGACGGGGCCGATCCAATCGCTGGTTGCGCGCAGTTGGCCGTCGGCCGGCTGGGTGGTCCACCGCAACTTCGCGGGGGAACCGAGGGCCGAGGTCAGCGCCCACTCCACATGCGGGCACAGCGCGGCAGGCGACGAGTGGATCCACACCACACCCGCCGACACGTCCGCGAACTGACTCGATGCGCGCACCCTGATACCTCCAGCTTCGACGAGGACCGTCTTCCCCAACGAACCCGTCTACAGCTGGCGTTGCCTGAGTGTACTGGAGTGCCCGATGTTACGCGTGTTACTTCGCGAGCGTGTTGCCTTCGTGTGTCGACTCGGCGATGATCGCGTCACTGAGGGTCGGCCACGCGGTTCGCGCCCAGTCGCCGAAATTCTCGTCCGCCAGGGCGATACCCGCCACCCCAATCACCGGATCGACCCAGAGAAATGTTCCGGATTGACCGAAATGGCCATAGGTTCGAGGGGAATTCGTCGCGCCGGTCCAGTGCGGTGACTTGTCGTCGCGGATCTCGAAGCCCAGGCCCCAGTCGTTCGGGCGCTGCGATCCGTAACCGGGCAGCACGCCGTTGACCCCGGGGAATTGCACCGATATCGCCTCGGCGTGGGTCTGCTCGGAGATCAGCCGCGGCGAGAGCAATTCCCTCGCGAACCGGACGAGATCGGCGACGGTGGAACGGCAGGCGTGACCGGCCGGACCCGCAAGCACCGAACCCGTCATCCCGAGCGGGGCGAAGACCGCGTCGCGCAGATAATCGTCGAACGCGATGCCGGTCTGCTCGGTGACGAACCCGGCGAGGAGTTCGTAGCCCGCGCTGGAATAGATCCGTTTGGCGCCGGGCGCGGCGAGGACTTCGGTGGTGTCGAAGGCGATGCCGGAGGTGTGCGCCAGCAGGTGCCGGACGGTCGCGCCGGGCGGTCCGGCGGGCTGGTCCAATTCGATCGCGCCCTCTTCGACCGCGACCAGCACCGCGTAGGCAACCAGCGGTTTGGTCACCGAGGCGAGGGGGAAGACTCGGTCGACGTCACCTTCGGTCGTCACACCGAACGGGCCGAGCACTCCCGCCGCCGCGTGCCGCACCGGCCATTCCCTGATCTGCTCGAGTGAACGCACCCCCCGAGCCTACGAGACGATCCTCGAGGTGCCCGGCGCGGGCGGACAACCCACAGCGCGCCCGCGGTGTCCGGCTCCAGCGGACATTCCCGTTCCCGGTCGCCAGGTTCCCGCGATCCAGCCCGAGGATTGTCCGCGTGGACCGGACCACCCCCGCGACGCACACCCACCAACACCTGGTACCGCCGGTACCATCGACTCACCATGACTGAACAGCCCACGATCCACGGTGATGCGGCGGCCGGTTTCGGCCCCGTCGCCGACGCCTTCCGCCGCAATTTCGCCCAGCACGGCGAAATCGGCGCGGCCGTGGCCGTTTACGCGGGTGATCGTCCGGTCGTCGACCTGTGGGCGGGATACCGCGACCGGCGGCGCACGCTGCCGTGGGAACGCGACACCATCGTGCCGGTGTTCTCCTCGACCAAGGGGATGGCGGCGTTCGTCGTCGCGGCGGCGGTGTCGAAGGGGCTGCTGGATTACGAGGAGCCGGTCGCGACCTACTGGCCCGAGTTCGCGGCACAGGGCAAGGACGCGGTGACCGTCCGGCAACTGATCGACCACCAGGCGGGGCTGTCCGGTCTCGACACGGTGGTGCGACTCGCGCAGATCGCCGATCTCGACGGTCTCGCACCGATTCTGGCCGCACAGAAACCCGCGTGGAAACCCGGCACGCGCCACGGCTACCACGCCATCACGCTCGGGCTGTACCAGGGTGAACTGGTGCGGCGCGTCGATCCGGGACACCGCACGCTCGGCCGGATCTTCGCCGAGGATTTCGCCGGGCCGCTCGGCCTCGACTTCTTCATCGGCCTTCCCGCCGCCGAACCGATGGAGCGCATCGCCACGCTCGCCGCGGCGCGCGGCCTGGATCTGCTGCGCTACGAACGCGATATCCCGCTGCGGATCGGCGCGGAGATCTACACCAAACGCGGCTATTCGCACGCGGCGCTGACCAATCCGCGCTGCGGCGCGCCTGTGCGGGCGACGCGGCGCGAATTCCTCGAGGTCGAACTGCCCGGGTCGAACGGTGTCGGTGATGCCCGCGCCCTGGCCAAGGTCTACGGCGCCGCGGCCGCGAGTACCGGCGCGCTCCCCGTCGACGACGCGCTCCTGGAACGACTGGCGGCCGCCGATACCGCCGACGATGTTCCCGCCGACGACCTGGTGCTGAAGACCAAGAGCCGCTACCACCTGGGTTTCCGTAAATCACGCGGCACGTTCCGATTCGGCTCGGACAAACGCGCCTACGGCACCACCGGCCTCGGCGGCTCCTTCGGTTTCGCCGATCCGGCGACCGGACTCGGCTTCGGCTATTCGATGAACCGGCTGGGCATGGCGGTCCTCGACGACGTCCGAAGTCGCAATCTGCGCGAGGCGCTACTGCGCTGCCACATCTGAGCCCGGAACGCGTCATCCACGCGAGCGCCGGGATCCACCGACCAAGGAACAGATCCCGACGCTCGCACGGGTGACGCCGCCGGCGCCCCGCGATCTCGTCGCCGAGATCGCGGCCCGGCTCGCCGCACGATGAGCGTGCGAACTACCAGTCGGCTTCGGTGTAGCGGATGATGCCGCGAATGTTCTTGCCGTCCAGCATGTCCTTGTAGCCCTGGTTGATCTCCTCGAGCGAGTAGCTGCGGGTGACCATGTCGTCGAGATTCAACTGCCCCGCCTTGTACAGCGCGAGCAGGCGCGGCGCGTCCTGCCTGGCGTTGCCGCCGCCGAAGATGCAACCCTTGATCGTCTTCTGCAACATCGACAGCAGGAAGCTGTTGAGTTTGACGTCGCTCTCGTCCATGCGCCCCATCGAGGTGACGACCAGCGTCCCGGCCTTGCCGGTGAGGATCAGTCCCTCTTCGATGTATTCGCCGTGCATCTCACCCATGGTCAGGATGACGTTCTCCGCCATCCGCCCCTCGGTGGCCTCCATCAGCGGCATGATCGCCTCGGCCATGGAGGCGTAGGCGTGGGTGGCGCCGAATTTCTGCGCCTGCTCGCGCTTCCACGGATTCGGGTCGATGGCGACGACCTTGGACGCGCCCGCGAGCACCGCGCCCTGCAACGCGCTCATGCCGACGCCGCCGATGCCGACGATCACGGCGGTCTCACCCGGCTGCACCTGCGCGACATGGGTGGACGATCCGAAACCGGTCGGCACGCCGCAGCCGACGAGGCAGGCGACCTCGAACGGGATCGTCGGATCGATCTTGACGACCGAGGTGTGGTGCACCGTCATATACGGCGCGAATGTGCCGAGCAGGCACATCGGGATGACGTTCTGGCCCCGCGCCTGGATCCGGTAGGTGCCGTCGCTGATCGCCTGTCCCATCAGCAGACCCGCGCCGAGATCGCACAGCGCCATATTGCCGCTCACGCACGCCGGACAGCGTCCGCAGGCAGGGATGAACGACAGGATCACGTGATCACCGATTTGCAGGTCGGCCGGACAGTTCGGCCCGAGCGCGGTGATCACGCCCGCGCCCTCGTGGCCGCCCATGACCGGGTAGCCGGGCATCGGTGTGGCGCCGGTGACGATGTGATGATCGGAATGGCACATACCGGCGGTTTCCATCCGGATCTGCACCTCGCCCGCGACGGGATCGCCGACCTCGATCTCCTCCACCGACCACGGCTCTTCGATCCCCCACAGGATCGCGCCCTTCGTCTTCATTCCTGTCGACCCTCTCGAATGCACGTGCTTATATGTGACTGCACCCACAGTACGAGAAAAGTGGAACGCGTTCTAGTACTGACACGGAAATTCCTGTGAAAACGCCTTCGGGCCGAAGGGAACACGTTCCAGAAAGGCTCCCTTCAGCCCCGTACATCGTGCACGTGATGGATCACGTCGTGCACGAAATACCGGGCCAGCGATTCGACCGTGAAGGCCGAGCCGTCACCGCGTCGCACCTGCCGCCCGCGATCGGCCGGGGGCACCGATTCGATGGCGCGCGCGACGATCTCGGCCGCGTCGACCAATTCCCGCGCCACCGTCGCCGGGTCCTGCTCGCCGTAGCGGTCGGCGATCGCGGTGGCGTCCTGATCCCAATCCGAGAACACCGGCACACCGTCGGCGGCCTCCGCGGCGCTCACCCCGCGCGCGTCGAAAGCGGGCACGCGCGGATCGGACGCGACCGCGCGCGCGGCGATCGCCGTGCGGTAGGCGAAGATCCGGCACACATCGCGCACGTGCGCGGCGTATTCCAGCGGAGACCACACCGAATCCGTCGGCCGCAGTGCCGCTTCGGGGCGGGTCAGCGTCGCCGCCAGCCGTCCCGAGTATTCGCGAGCGAGCGGCGGCACCGCCTCGTAGGCGGTGCCGTCCGCCGCGAATCCGCATTCGGGACAGGTCTTGTCGAGCACCCAGGTCCAGTTCTTGACATCGGGAACGATCGGCATGAGCCCATGCTAGGTATGACTGTATCTATTCGACCATATATATTCAGCCAATCAGCGCCGAGATCCGGACGCTCACTCCATGAGCTCGCACGCCTTCTCGAACAGCTCCAGCGTGACCGCGTGCAGGAAATCGCCGACCTGCTTGGGCGCTTCGCCCGCAAAGGCGCGCGCGTGCGTCCCCTCGAGCACGATGCCGAGTTTGAAGCACGCGAGCACCGTGTACCAGGGGACGGCGCTCAGATCCCGATCGGAGAACCGGCCGTAGTGCTCGATCATCTCCTCCGGCGTCGGCAGTCCACCCGCGGCGCCGAGTCTGCCGACCAGCGCCGAACCCGTTGTCCCCGGCACCGGTCGGGTGGCGAGCTGCCAGCCGAGATCGAGCAGCGGGTCGCCGATGGTCGACATCTCCCAGTCGACCAGCGCGGCGACCTCGGGACCGTCGTAGGTGAACATGATGTTGGCCAGATGGCAGTCGCCGTGCAGGATTCCCGGCGTCCACCGCTGCGGCCGGTTGCGCTCGAGCCACTCGCCCACCTGCGTCACGCCGGGGATCTCCGGGCCGGGATAGCCCGCGTTGGCCGAATAGGATTCGAGTTCACCCAGCCAACGCGGCACCTGCCGTTCCAGGAACCCTTCCGGCTTCCCGTAGTCCGACAGACCGATCGCCCGATAGTCGATGGCGCCGAGCCGTGCGATGGCCTCCACCGCAGACAGGCCCATCTGCCGCCTGATCTCCGGATCGCCCGCGTGCAAATCGGGCAGTTCGTTCTGCAGGTTGAAGCCGACGATCGGCTCCATCAGATAGAAGACCGCGCCGATCACCGATTCGTCGGTGCACGCGGCGATCACCCGGGGCGCGCGCACCTCGGTGCCGTCCAGCGCACGCAACAGCACCGATTCCCTGCGGATGACCTCGTTGCTCTTGGCCCGCAGATGCCGGGGTCCGCGCCGCAGCACATACGAGCGACCACCGCGATCGAACCGGAGCATGATGTTCTGGGTCCCGCCCCCCAGCGATGTCACCCCCTCGAAATCACCGGCGGGCAACCCCTGTTCATCCATCCACTTCCCGACGATCGAGAAGTCGACGACCTCGCGATCCACTTCCACCGGCTGCGCAACAGACATGTCACACATTGTGCACGACACCTCCGCTTAAACTGCGGGCATCCGACAACAGTTACTCGTGACCGGTCAGGCGTAGGGTTTTGCACACCATGCGCACGTTGCTCATCGACAACTACGACTCGTTCACCTATAACCTGTTCCAGCTGATCAGCGAGGTGAACGGGATCGAGCCGACCGTCGTGCGCAACGACGAGGTTCGCGATATCGCCCGGCTGGACCTGGCCGGTTACGACAATATCGTCATCTCCCCCGGTCCCGGCCGACCCGATATCGCGCGCGATATCGGGATCTCCGCGGCGCTCATCGCCGAGGCGGACCTGCCGTTGCTCGGCGTCTGCCTCGGCCATCAGGGCATCGTCATCGGCGCGGGCGGAGTGGTCGACCTCGCACCCGCCGCCCGGCACGGATACCTGGACCGGATCTCACACAACGGACGCGACCTCTTCGCCGGACTCCCCCAGGATTTCACCGCCGTGCGCTACCACTCGCTGTGTGCCAGGCGGCCGCTGCCCGACGCCCTGGAGATCACCGCGGCGACCGCCGACGGCGTCGTCATGGGCGTGCGGCACCGCTCACGTCCGCAATGGGGCGTGCAGTTCCATCCGGAATCCGTCGCTGGCGAGTACGGGGCCGCCCTGCTGCGCAACTTCGCCGAGCTCACCGCACGCCATCACGGTGATCGACGTCCGACCCCTGCGACCGAGAGGGAAGCCGAACGCCTGGTCGAGGCGGTGGCGCGATCGGCGCCGGTGGGCCGGTCCGCGCGCTCGGTACCCGATCCGGTCCGATTCGTCCGCGACGACGTCGGATCCGGTGGCCCGCGACCGGAACGACTCGACGACGCCACGGTCCGGGTGGGCGAACTGGGCCGCCCCTGGCAGTTGCGGCACCGGGTGATCGAGCGGGCGATCGACACCGAGGCGGCCTTCGTCCGGCTCTTCGGTGGTTCCGCCACGGCGTTCTGGCTCGACAGCGAACACGTCGAGCCGGGACTCGACCGCTTCTCCTTCCTCGGCGACGCGAGCGGCCCGCTCGCCGAAGTGGTCCGCTACCGGGTCGAGACCGCCGAGGTGATCATCGAGACCTCCGGGGGCGGCCGCCGGGTCTTCGCAGGCGACGTCCTGGAATATCTCGCCACCGAATTGCGCTGGCGCTGCGCCGATATCCCCGACCTTCCCTTCGATTTCGCCTGCGGTTACGTCGGCTATCTGGGCTACGAGGTGAAGGCCGACTGCGGCGCGGCGGCGGCGCACCGCTCGTCCACCCCGGACGCGCAGTGGATTTTCGCCGACCGGCTCGTCGTCGTCGACCATGTCACCGGACACACCCACCTGCTCGCCCTCACCGATACGGCGGCCGAGAGCACGAGAGCCGCGCTCGATTGGCTGCGCGATACCGGTGAAGTGCTGGAATCGCTTCCCACATGGGTGAATCCGACCACCATCGAGGTCGCCCCCGATACCGGAGCGGTCGCCGGACTATTCGCGCGCGGAAGTGACAGATACCTGGCAGATATCGCGGTGTGCATGGACAAATTGCGCGTCGGCGAATCCTACGAGATCTGCCTCACCGACAGCCTGACCTTTCCCTCGGACGACACCGTCGAATCCGACGGACTCGACTTCTACCGTGCCCTTCGCCGCTGCAATCCCGCACCGTACGCGGCCTATCTGCGTTTCGACGATCTCGAAATCGCGTGCTCCTCACCGGAACGCTTCCTCAAGGTCGACCGTGCCCGCACCGTGGAGAGCAAACCGATCAAGGGCACCGCACCGCGCGGGAGCACCCCGGCCGAGGACGAACGGCTGCGCAGGGAACTCGCCGACAGTCCCAAGACCCGGGCCGAGAACCTGATGATCGTCGACCTGCTGCGCAACGACCTCGGCCGGGTCTGCCGCGTCGGCAGCGTGCACGTCCCCGAACTGATGGCCACCGAGACCTATACGACACTGCACCAGTTGGTCTCGACCGTGCGCGGAACACTGCGTCCCGACGTCGACGTGATCGACTGCGTGCGCGCCTGCTTCCCCGGCGGCTCGATGACCGGCGCTCCCAAGCTGCGCACCATGGAGATCATCGACGAACTCGAAACCGAGGCCAGGGGCGTCTATTCGGGCACCATCGGTTTCCTCGGGCTCGGCGGCACGGCCGACCTCAATATCGTCATCCGCACGGCGGTACGTCACGACGGACAGTGGCGGATCGGGGCGGGCGGAGCCATCGTGCTCGACTCCGATCCCGCCGAGGAGTACCGCGAGATGCTGCTCAAGGCGGCAGCCACCTACCGCGCGGACACCGCACGGCGGGCAGGACCCGAACTCACCGACGCCGCTTCGACACGGCGGGAGGGGGCGGCTCGGCCTGCCCCGATTTCGCGCCGATCCCGGTGACCCGGCCCAGGATCGAGACGCCGGGCAGCCGCGCGAGCGCGCCGAAGACGTCCTCGCCGAGCGCGATCACCGCTTCCAGCCGGGGCAGCAGCCGGTCGTAGGCGGCGAAAGCTGGGTCGGCCAGGGCCAGGGTGCGATCGAGGCGGTCGATGGTGGAGTTGAGACGGTCGACGGCGATCGTGAGATTGTCGATGAGACCGGGCAGTTGCGCGGCCAATTGCGCGGAGGCGGGCGGCAGGCGCACCGCGGCGTCGAAGGCGTGGCCTGCGGTGAGCTGCGCGGATTCCAGCGCCTGACCGGCCGCCGACTGCGCGGCTTCGACCGCGGCCGTCGCGGCGGCGAGCAGGTCGGCGGGGCGTATCCGGGCACCCGGCGCTCTCGCGGTGGTCCCTTCGTCGTCCGGCCCTTTCGGCGTGGTCATGGACAACACTGTGCCCGAGTTCGGCGGGAACTTCCGGACCGCGCGCTGTGTGTCGCGCACGGATCTGCCTGCGGTTTCACCACGGGCCATCGGTGTCGGACGCTCGGCCCGCACCGGGGTCGCGGCGGTGACGGCGGCCGAGCCGTCGGGCGTGTCGGAGGGGCGTGGCAATATTCGAGCACGATGAAACTCAGCAAGGGCGCGAACGCGCCGGTACCGACATCTCTTCTAGCCGTGGTTGTTTCATGGCGATCCGAGCATGTCGTCGACGCGCACGCACTGTTGCTGACGGAATCGGGCGCCGTGCGCTCGGATCGCGATCTCGTCTTCTTCAACGCGCCCCGTCACGTCTCCCAGGCCGTGACGATCGATCAGGAACCGGCACCGGGCACGGCGCGGCTGAGTGTGTCGCTGCCGCGTACCGAATCCGAGGTGGCGCGGATCGTGGTGAGCGGTTCGCTCGACGACGGGACCTTCAACGAGGTCGGGGACCTCGCGGTGACGGTGTTCGACGCGCGGGGGCCGGTGGCGCGTTTCGACATCGAAGATCCCGACGCGGTCGACGCGATGATGTTCGGTGAGTTCTACCGTCGCGACGAGCAATGGCGTTTCCGCGCGATCGGTCAGGGGTGGACCACCGGACTCGCCGGAATGGTCACCGAGTTCGGTGTCACGGTCGACGACAGCGACGGGCAGGCCGGATCGAAACGCGAGTCGAATCCGTTCGCCAGTCCCGGCCGGACCGACTCCTATCCGGCTGCTCGGTGGACCGACCCGCCCTCGCCCGGTGTGCCGACCGTCGCGCGCGCCCAGCACACCCGGTCCCCCGAGGCCGCCTCGGACCGGGTACCCACCGGGGTCTCCGCCGCCTCCGGGACCGATCCCGCCACGGCCGACGATCCTCGCGCGTCGACCGACACGCCCCGCGACCCCGTGCCGCCGACCCACGCGGCGACCCGTCCGCACCCGTATCACCGCGCTGTCGATCTCACCCGCCGCTCCACCGAGCGTCTGCCCGCTGCCCCGCCACCGCCGCCCTACCCGGAACGGGCCGACTGGCATCGCGATCCCCAGGACGGGGCGCGTATGCGCTGGTGGGACGGCACGCAGTGGTCAACGGCGACCCACCCGCGACGGCCCGTCGACGCGCGACACTGCACACGGTGCGGAAACCCGCTGCGCCGCAAACTGTTCGGCGGACATTCCGGGTGTGATCGGTGCGCCGCCGAGATCGAGGAATTCCTGACCCACTGGGGCACGAGGGCACGGCGGACGCTCACCGCCTCCGGCCCATCCGGCCCCGAGTGGTCGCAACTGTGGGCGACGCTGCGGTATCAGCGCATCGACGAGAACATCGGCCGGACGATGCTGCGGGACCCCGGTCTCGGCTATGTCGAGCGACTGGCGACCTTCGCCTTCGCCGACGGGGAGATCGCCCAGCCGGAATTGGACGCCTTCGAAGCCGCCGTCGACGAACTGAGGTTGACCGGTCCGCTGATCGAGGATCTGCGCAGGCGGATGCACCGCGGGCGGGTGCTGTCGCGGATGCGCGAAGGAGAACTGCCGGTGGTGCGCACGCCCGGGCTGCACCTGGATCCGGAGGAACGGGTGCATCTCGACCTGCCCGCCACCCACGTGCGCCACCTGGCTCGCGGCCCGAAGGTCACCACCGGACGACTGATCGCGAGCAATAAGAAACTCCGGTTCGTCGGAGCGGGCGCGGGCACCGAAATGCCCTGGAACCGGGTGGTTTCGGTGCACGTCGAACATGACTCGGTGATCATCGCGGCGACCTCGGCGCGCGGTGGCGCGATCTTCGACGTCGCCGACCCCGACTACGTGGCCGCCGCGCTGGAGGGTGCGCTGCGGGTGGCGAAACGCCTGGTCCTGACCCCGGGCCAACGCGATTCACGCAGTATCCCGCAGGAGGTGAAAGCCGAGGTGTGGCAGCGCGACGGCGGCAGATGCGTGGAATGCGGCAGCGGGCACTACCTGGAGTTCGACCACGTCATCCCGCTCAGCCGCGGCGGAGCGACCAGCGCGTCGAATCTGCAAATACTGTGCCGGTCGTGCAACCGCACCAAGGGCGCGCGGATCTGAGGTCAGCGCGCGTACGGATTTCCCTCGTTCGCTGCGACGTACCGCGCGAACGTCACGGTGCCGTCCCGATGGTCAGGGCAGGTGTTCACCCCGCGGCGGAACGCGCTCGCGACCCGGCCCGGCAGCCGAAGCCGGACGGTACGTCGCGGGACACCGTGGGCGGCGCGCCACACCCGGACCGACTCCCCGAGCGTGAGCACCTCCGGCCCGCCGAAATCGGCGGCCCTGCCCACCGGTTCGCCGTCGGCGAGTTCCGCTACCCGTGCCGCGACCTCGGGAGTGGCGACGGGTTGGAATCGGAAATCCAGGGGTAGCGGGGCGATGGGCAGTTTCGCGGCCACGCTCAGCGCGGCGGCGACATGCGGGCGACAATCCGCCGTCGACGTCTCGGGTTTCGGTCGGCAGCGGCCTCCGCATCGGCCGACCGTGGCTACCGTCGGCCGTGGTTGGCCGGGACCGCGCTCAGCCCGAGACCAGCCCCGCCGTGCGCCCCAGATCGGTGAGCATCGCGTCGAACAGGAATTCCGGACTCGACAGCGGGATCGGATAGTTGCCGAACACCTCGAGGGTCACGTGTCCGTACAGGCGGGCCCAGATCTGGATCATCAGGTAGGTGACGCCCAGATCCAGTTTCTCGGCGGGAAATTTCTGTCCGGCCTCGGACAGCGCCGCCAGCAGCTCGGTCTGGAACAGGACGAGGTCCTCGCGCAGTTCCCCCGGGATGACGTCGGTCGACGGGGTCACGATGTCGTAGGTCGCGAGCAGTCGGCCCGCCGCGGCCAGGAACACCCGGCCGAACGGCTCGTCGAAACGGCGCATCAGTGCCGTCCGCCCGGCGCCGGGCGAGGCGAATACCAGGGCGTATTCCGCGGTATGGGCCAGCGCCCAGCGCCGGAAACCCCGGCAGATGGCGAAGAACTGGACCGCGCCGTCGTCGGGCAGGGTGGCGATCTCGGCGGTCAACTCGTCGGCGAGATCGGCACAGAACTCGAGCCGCAGACTTTCCAGCAGGTCGTCGCGGCTCTTGTAATACCGATACAGCGCGGGCGCGGTGATTCCGAGATCGCGCGCGATGGCACGCAGGCTCAGTGCGTCGGGACCGTGCTCGACGAGTAGCGCGCGGGCGACCCGCCGGATATCGGCGTCGGTGACGACCGGCGCGCGGCCACGCGGTTTGGGTTGTGTCTGTCCCACGGCATCCCGCCTCGAATGTCGCCCGGGCACCGTTGCGCGGGCTCACCCTCGATTCAAGCGTATTCGACTTCCCACCGCTTGATTCCGTTGAGCCAACCCGAACGCAATCGCACCGGATCGGCGATCTGGCGCATATTCGGCATCGCGTCGGCGATGGCGTTGAACATCAGATCGATCTGCAAGCGGGCCAGATTCGCGCCGACGCAGTATTGGGTTCCGGTACCGCCGAATCCGACGTGCGGATTGGGATCGCGCAGCACATCGAAGGTGAACGGATCGGCGAATCCGTCCTCGTCGAAATTGGCCGAGCTGTAGAACAATCCGACTCGCTGCCCCTTCCTGATCGCCTGCCCGCCGATCTCGGTGTCCTGGGTGGCGGTGCGCTGGAACGCGGTCACGGGGGTGGCCCACCGGACGATCTCGTCGGGGGCGGTGCGCGGACGCTGCTGTTTGTACAGCTCCCACTGCGCCGGATTGTCGATGAGGGCCTTCATGCCGTGGGTGATCGAGTTGCGGGTGGTCTCGTTGCCCGCGACCGACAACAGGATGACGAAGAAGGCGAATTCGTCCGAACCGAGCTGTTCGCCGTTGATATCGGCGTTGATGAGCTGGGTGACGATATCGTCGGCCGGACACCTGCGCCGCTCCTCGGCCATATTCCAGGCGTAGCCCATCACCTCGGCGGTGGCGACGTGGTGATTGCCGTCGAACTCCGGATCGTCGTAGGAGATCATCTGGTTGGTCCAGTCGAAGAGTTTCTTGCGATCCTCCTGCGGAATGCCGATGAGTTCGGCGATGGCCTGCAACGGCAGTTCACAGGCGATCTGTTCGACGAAATCGCCGCGGCCGCTCTTCTTGGCCTCGTGCACGATCCGCGCGGCGCGTTCGGCGAGCGCGGCGCGCAGGCTCTCCACCGCGCGCGGGGTGAACCCCTTGGAGATGATGCGGCGAACCTTGGTGTGCTGCGGCGGGTCCAGATTCAACAGCAGCATATTGCCGAGCATGTCGATCTGTTCGCGCGTGGTCTCCTCGTTGAACCTGATGATCGCGGTGTTCTCGTACGAGGAGAAGATCTCGGGCTTCTTCGAGATCTCCTTGACGTCGGCGAGTTTTGACACCACCCAGTAGCCCCCATCGTCGAATCCGCTGGCCCGGTCGGGTTGGGCGCACCACCACACCGGCGCGGACCTACGCAGTTCGGCGAATTCCTCGATGGGCAGGCGGGTGGCGAGCAGGTCGGGGTCGGTGAAATCGAATCCGACGGGAATCGAGGTTACGGTCACGGCAATCTCCCTACCGGTCTGGCTTCAAACCTCACAACGCTGTGTCGGCCGGACGGTGCCGTCGGGAGCCCACGCTCGAATGGGTCCGATCACGCGGCGGGCAGGTCACTCGCACCGCCGGGTATACGCCGTCCAAGGAGATGGAACCACACTCCGGATAGTTTGTGAACAGTATTTAGTAAATCATGTTCACTTTTTCTCGGCGCGTGTGTGGGCCGTCGGTTTCCACCGATGCGGAGGGAGCTACCGGGGCACCCCCGTCAGGCGCCGATCACCGCGTTCATGATGGTGCCCGCACTGGTCGCGACCACCCCGCCGATCATGGCTCCGGCCACCATCTTCGGTGATTCCAGACCGCTGCCCCGCCACTTCTCCCAGGCGAACTTGCCTCCGGCGTAGACGATCGCGAGGATGCCGGACAGCAGGGCGAACCAGGTGATGTAGCGAACGAACTGCATGATCTTGTCCGACAGGGGCGGCGCCTCGGGAGTCGGGTTACCGATCTGGGCCAGCGTTTCGACACTGTCGCCGAATGTTGTCAGCACGATACTCACCGCGAGATCCTCCCTGTATCCCCCGAAGGGCGAAAGCTGCTCGGGTGCCGACGCATTCGCCGACGACACCGCCGGGCGGAACCACCGGCCACGACGAACCGATGACCGGCCGCCGCGCAGTACCCATCATCCAGAGCGACTCGGTCTCGTGCAACCAGGCGCCTGCGTCGCCCCCGAGAACCCGATACCATCCATAGGGACGCCCCACCGGTCCCGAGCCCGCCCGAATCAGAATGAGCAGCACGCCAATGATACTGGTCTCCACCTATGACGTTCTTGCCCAGATCGGCAACCCCTCGCCCGAGGCGCCGCCCGTGGCCGACAAGATCCTCCAACTCGTCCAGTACCTGACCTGGTTCGTCCTGCTGTCGGGCATCATCGCCATCGTCTACGCGGGCGGTCGATTCGCCTGGGAGAAGTGGTCCGGTGGCGGTCTGGAATCACCGAAGATGGTGGCCGGAGCGATGATCGGCGGGGTGGTCGCGACCAGTGCGGGCACCATCATGAATGCCGTGATCGGCTGATCAGGCGGTGATTCCGGCCGCGCGGGCGGCGCGAAGCCAGTCCGGGAACTCACCGAGCATCCTGGCATAGAGTTCGCCGTCGTCGACCTTGTCGATGTCGTCGAGCGCGAAGAAGCCCGCGTTGTCGACGATTCGGCCTTCCAGTTCGTCGAGGCTGCGCAACAGACCGTAGTTGGCCTTACCCAGTCCGACGAACTGCCAGAACGCGGGCAGATGCGAGGCTTCACGCATCAACTCGGCGATTTCGCGTTTCTTCGCGAATCCGCCGTCGGTGAAGAACAGCACCAGTGTCGGCAGGTCGCCGGAACGCAGCGAGTCGATGATGTCGCGCATGATCGGCACTTCCTCGTTGCGCGCGCCGAGTGCGTCGTAGTCGACGCCCTCGTGCGTTCCGCCCAGGTGCAGGAAGGTCTGCGCCCACTGCTCGCCGTGCTGCACAGCGATATCGGGCAGTTTGACGAACATGCGCGCGTAGAGATACGCCTCCAGGGTGCCGTCGCCGTCGAGTTGGGTGGCGATCGGGATCATCCGTTCGACCACCCGGTGTACCACCCGGTTGCGGTACTGCGCGAGCATGCTTCCGGTCTTGTCGATGACGAGCACCACCCTGGCGCGGATGTCCGAGGCGGACTTCTGCTCCAGTACCTCGGCGACGGCGCGTTTGCGCAGGTCGAGTTTCGCGCGCTTCTCCAGCGACAGCGCCGCCTCGCCGGGAACGGTGCGCACCCGCGGTCCGGCGGCAGCGGACGGTGTCGCGACCGCGTTCGTGGCGGCGGGTTCGGCGGCATCGTCGTCCACGCTCACACCGTGATCGGTGACCAGCGCAGCGAAGCCACCCGCGTACCCCTGCCCCACCGCCCGCACCTTCCACTCGGCCCCGCGGCGATAGAGTTCCAGTGCGATGACGACGGATTCGCTACCGAGCCCGTCGATCGAGTACTCGTAGAGCAGATTTCCGGCGGCGTCGGTGACGGTCGCCACGGGGGCCGCGAACTGCCCGAAGGTGGCCCGCTGATCGTCGAGGGTGATCACGACACGGACCTGCGCGATATCGGCGGGGATCTCCGCCGGTGACAGCGTGAGCGAGGCGGGCGTCCCCGGTCGCAGTCGGACCCCGGGCGCGTCGGGCTGGTTGAAGAAGACGAAATCGGCGTCCGAGCGGACCTTGCCGGATTCTGTGACGAGCAACGCGGAGACATCGGCGGGGGCGCCGAGCCGGACCGACACCTCGGCGCGGGGAACCGATAACGGGCCGTTCTGCCCTTTGACCAGCGAATGAACCACCGAGACTCCTGTTTTCGACGCGTCGGAGCTCAGCGTACGGCAGCGAGCATCCGGCTACTCGTGAAGTGCCGCGCGCAGGACCGGCCACGAATTGTGCAGATCCTCCTGCCAGTACCCCCACGAATGGGTGCCGTTCTCCCGGAAATCGAAGGTCGCCGCGATCCCCAATTCCTGGAAACGGTCGCGCAACTGCTGCGTGCAGGACCACGTCATCGCGTCGAGCGCACCGCCGATGAGCAACTGGTCCAGCAGTTTTCGGGAATCCGAATCGATACCTGGACCGTTCATGGTGTCGAGCGGGCCCGGCTGCCCGGTGCCGGTCGACACGTAGATGACGGTGCCGCGCAACCGTTCGGCATGCAGGTACGGGTCGTTGGCTGCCCATGCCGGATCCGACGGCGGCCCCCACATATTGGCCGGATTGCCGCGTTTGCCGGTCACGATCGTGCTGACCATCGCCTGCCCGAGTGGATCACTGGTCCGCACGCAGCCGCTGTAGGAGCCGATCGCGCGATAGAGCCCCGGTGCGGCCAGCGCCATCCGGAACACCGCCGAACTCGCCATCGACAGTCCCGCGATGGCGTTCACCCCGTTGCCGCCGAACGCCGAATCGATGATCGGCGGCAGCTCGCCGGTGAGGAAGGTGGTCCAGCGCTGCTTGCCCATCACCGGATCCTCGGCCCGCCAATCCGCGAAGAACGTGCCGCCGCCACCGACCGGCATCACCACATTCACCCGCTCACCCGCGAAGAACTGTTCCGCGTCGGTCTTGGTGAGCCAGTTGCTCCCGTCGCGCCACTGCCCCGTCTCGCTACCGCCGTCGACGCCGTTGAGCAGATACAGGCTCGGCGCGGCCATCGAATCGTCGGCCGCCGGGAGCACCGCGACGTGTACCTCGCTGCCCATCGCCTCCGAACGCACCGTCAGATTCACGACCCGCCCCGGCCCCGCCTCCGCCGCCGTCAATCGGGAACCGTCGGGCGCGGGCCGTGCCGTCGCCATGGCGCGCGCCGCGACCGACGTCTGCGGCGCGGCCGCCGCCGACCAGCACACCGCGTCGGCCCCCACCACAACGGCGACGAGAAGGACCGCGCCGCGCACAGCGGCCAGTCCGTACCGGACACCCACGCGGCACCTCCATCGACGCGGCATCTTTCGGCCCGACCCTAGCCCCGTCGAACGCACCGCGACGTCGCCCGGCGCGCCTTTGGCTCATCTCGTCAACCCGAGCGTCCGCCATTGGCACAGAACACAATCGCGCGCCGGTTCATCCCGGCGCCGAGGACGGTTCGGCATGATCGCGGCGCAGATACGCACCGAGCAGAACGACCAATTCGTCCTCGAGTTGCCCCGCCTCCACCGGCACCCGCGCGGTGATGAGCCGATGCACGAGCGACTCCACCGCCGCCACGACGATCCGAGCACCGAGTGCGTTGTTCGTGACAGCCACCTCCGGATGACCGTCGAGCAGATGCGCGACCGCGCCGACGGCCAGATTCTCGCTGTCGTGCAGCCGGGCCAGCAGCTCCGCCGAACGCGGCGCCTCCTCGAACAACACCCGGTGCAATCCCGGATCGGCGCGATGATTGTCGATCGTCGCGCCGATGAACAGCCGAAGGATGTCGTCGAGCCCCGCGGGCAGACCGCCCGCGAGCCGTTCCCGCAGAATCCGGCCACCCGCGTCGATATGCTCCTCCATCAGCGCGCGCAGTATCGCGTCCTTGTTCGGGAAATATTGGTACAGCGATCCGATCGACACCCCGGCCCGCTCCGCGATCCGATTGGTCGTCCCCGCCGCGTACCCGTGCTCGGAGAAAACGTGAGCCGCCGCATCGAGGATCCACCGCCTCGTCTGGGCGGCACGCTGCTGTTTGGGCTGCTTACGCGGCCGAAACCGGTCCGTCGGCGTGATGGCGGCCTCCCCTGTCGAAAGCGAGTAGTCGACCTACCCATGATCACACAGAATTAGGCAACCCTAACTACCTATCCGGCGGGAGTCCACGATGCGAACCATCCGATTACAGACCGAACCGCCGACCGACGCCGACCGGGTCTGGCAGGCGATGCGGTCACCGGCGACATTCCTCTATCTTTGCCGCGGACTGTTCGGCATCCTCGCGCTCGCCGGACGCGTCGAACCGTTCCGCGTCGGCGAACGCGGCACCGCATGGCTGTTCGCGTTCCACATCATTCCCGCGTACCGGCACACCATCGGCGTCATCGACATCGACGACGCCACCACGACGATTCGCACCAACGAACACGGCGGCATCCTCGAGACCTGGAACCACACCCTGCACGTCGAGCGACTCGGCGCGGACCTGTGCCGCTACACCGACACCGTCGAGATCGACGCGGGGTTCGCGACGCCGGTCGTGGCCCTGGCCGCGGTCGAGATCTTCCGCTATCGGCAACGGCGGTGGCGGAAACTGGTCGATAAGCATCTGCTGCGGCAGGGGCCCGCCTATGAGAGATGAGCGCTGGGATCCCGCTGCGTATTTCGGTCAGGTGGTCGTCGAGGTGTGCCGAGGCCGGGATTCGGGTACGCGAATTTCATCAGTATGTCCTGCGCCGCACAATGATCGGAGGAGTTCACCGTGCGGAAACTCGATAGGAAACCGTCGTCGACGGAACTGGCCGCCTTCGTGTTCGCGTTGCTCGTCGGATTCGGGGTAGCTGCTTTTTGGGGCTCCCTCGTGTCAGGTATCGCGGTTGCGATCGCGGTGGTCATCGGGGGTTTCGCCTTCTTCTATACGCGAAAGGCTTGATGTCGACTGCGGTTCGAGGGTTCCGGTGTGTGTCCGGGGCCACCGGATCAGCGCTTCGCAACGCCGTCGACCGGTGTCGGCGAGCAGCGGTCGGCGTCAGCGAGCAGCGGTCGGCATGCAGCGGTCGGCGGCGGCATGCAGCGGTTGCGGTTGGCGGGCGGCTGAGCGGGTCCGGTTGCGGTTGGCGGCGGTCAGCGTCGACGGGCGGCAGCGGTCAGCGGACGGCTGCGGGTCCGGTTGCGGTTGACGACGGCGGTCAGCGTCGACGGACGGCAGCAGCGGGCGGCTGCGAATTCCCGGACCCACACCGTGCGCGGCCGCCGAGCCGCGCCGCAGAACAATGCGACTCTTCGCCGTCGATAGCTGTCGGAGCGCGCTACAGGATCAGCGGCATCTCGAATTCGGTACGGGGATCATGGGGCGCGACCGTGCTCCGAATACCTGTGCGGCGGACCCCGTGGGGCGCGCCGAACAGGTACAGAGGGCCTCGAGGTTGCCGACCACTTCTTCCTCGGTCAGCGGTTCACCACCGTCGGTGGCCTGGATCAGGGCACTGGCCAGGTCGTCGGTCGGATCGGCGGTCTTCTTGCGCACCAGGGTGGTGAAATAGGACCGCTGACGCGTGACCCGCCGGGTCAGCCGTGGTCAGTCCACGTGGAACTCGATCGTGCCCGGCTCCGGCAGATGCGCGGTGCCGACGGTCAGGGTGGCGGTGAAATGACCGACGCCACCGGGGCGGAACATGGCCGAGCGGCCGATTCCCCAAGAGCCCGGGCCCGGCACCGCGACGGTGCGCGAACCTGTCTCACCGGTGTCGAGGTTGCGCCAGTCGAGCGTGATCGGCACCGAGCATGCGCCGACCCCGTAGGTATCCGACCGGACCAGGAAACTGGCCAGGCCTCGACTTTCCGGGCCGACACCCGCGTCGATCTGCGCGAGGCAGAGACCGCCTTCGGCGAGGGCGTAGACGGTCGGGAAGTTACGCACGTCGTACACCGCGGAGGCCGGTGCGGCAGTGGCGCACAACCCCGCCGCGGCAACAGAAGCGATGCCGATCGTCAAGGCTGACCTTGTTGAATTCATCGATATCCTTTCGGGTGAATCCGTGCTGACCGGGCTGGGGAGAAAGGTCTTACGAAGGACTACCCGTGTATCGGCATAGCGAACAATTTGGTACACCAATGGAATTGGGGTCGTGTGAGCGGTGATACCGGCGTGGTATCGAGCCGTCGACAGCTCGAGACCCAGAACCTGGAACCTCTGTTCGAGTTTCGAATAGTTTGCCGACTTCTGCCGGAGTCAGCGGCACGTCGTATTCGAGGCGGAATCGGCCCAGATTCTCATTGCCGAATCGGGCCCGGATTCGGGTTCCACTGCTTCCACTGCGGACTGGAAGCGTCGACGAACCGGCAGCAACGGCGGAGCCTACACCGCCGGGCACAGCGTTGGAGTACCGACCAACACGTCGCAGGCAATCGCTACACGGAACCCCGTCGCCCACCGTCCGCAACGGCAGGCTGGCTCGCAAGGCGGGTCCACCCCCGGGCATGGACCTCAGCCGTGCAGGGTGGGCCGGTAGACGAGTTCTTGGATATTGCCGTCCAGTGTCCGGCTCTCGATCAGCTCCAGGTCGAAGTCGGCCGCGCCTCGGAAGATCGGGTCGGAACCGGTCCGACCTGTGATGACAGGGAAGATCGTCACCTGGACGCGGTCGACCAGGCCTGCGGCCATCAGCGCCCGGTTCATCGACAAACTGCCGTGCGAGCGCAACGGCACCTCGGACTCCTTCTCGAGCCGGGCGACGATATCGACGGCATCACCGCTGACGACGGTCGCGTCCGGCCAATCGAGAGGTCCCTCCAGGGTGGTCGACACCACCGTCGCCGGGAGACTCCTCCTCCGGGTGACCCAGGGATCGCCTACCGACTCCTCGGTAGCGTCGGCCAGAATCTGGGTGAACGCCCGATAGGTGTTGGCCCCGAATACCATCCGCTGCTCCGCTTCGTACAGGTCGAGTCGGTGGTCGAGCAGTTCGGGACCTTGTTTTCCCCAGTGGCCGCCCCAATCGCCGCTGCTGGCGGTGCCGTAGCCGTCGAGGCTGGAAAAGACATCGAAGGTGTAGGTGGCGGTCATGGCGCTCTCCTCGGGTGCGGTTGATCCTGTCTATGGGTAATGACCGGGGGCAACGGCGAAACTCATCGCCGGTGGCCTCCCGGAGCCCGGCTGCCCCGGATGCGGTGCAGGACTCGACCGCAGCGATCGACCAGCGGTGACAGTGTTTGCGGCCATGCTGGCACGCCGGATGCGTCTTGATGGCTCAACCTCGCGAGCAGGCGAGCGTGTGTCCGCAGTTCAACCTCTGGTCGATGCCCGAGCGGACCGGCCACCTTCACAATGCGGCGCGGGACCGCACGGACCAGCAGCCGAGCTTACGGCCGACGCAGTGTCCGGCCTCCCACGAGCACAAGCCGTGCTCCGATGCTCAGGAAATCACCCGGGAACCGAATGCGGCGACTCTGAGAGAGAATGTAGAGGTGAGTGCAATCGGCAATGAGATCAGATATGAACTCGATGAACCGGCAATCGGCGAATCGACGGCCACAACCGAACTCGACGGCGGCTGACCCATGTCTGATCAGGAAGTACCGGGACGGCATTCCGCGCCACGGGTCGAAGGGAAGAGATCCGACGCGCGGGACCAGCTACGCCGGGAACTCGAAGGAATGAGGTCCGCCGAAACCGATTCGACGGGGACCGGAGAAGGCGCGTCGAAAGTCGTCCGGCTGCCGCGTCGCCCGCGTCGCGTGACCGATGACGCCGACGGTCGTCCCCACAAGACCTGGCGTTCGGAAGGTGACAGCGTCTCCGATCCGCCACCGACCAGGCCCGTGCTCCGCTCGGAACTACAGCGCGAGACAGGGTGGTGGCCGGTCGACCCAGGCCCGCCCCGGCCCGCCACCCCGGCGGCGGACCCAGACGATGCGGACCACGAGGCGACCGTCTTCGATCTCGACGTACTGCGACGGAAACGCGCCGGTGGCGACGCCGCGGCCCTCGATATCCGCCCCTTGGCCGAACCCCGCCGAGTCGACAACAGCACCGGCAAGAGGTCCAACACCGACCGGGACCGCAGGGGTGGCCCCGAGTCTCCGCCGACGGACGGACCTGCTCGGCGATGATGACTTCCCACGATGCCGTCACCGCTACCTGCGTACCCGGGAATCACACTTACGTCGCGTGACAAAGTGCGGAAGCACCTGTGTTCCGGAGGTACACGGTGTCGATTCCGTCCACCGAATCGGTGGTGACATCCGGCCCCGAGCGCGACCTACGCCTGGACAACCTCGATCTGCACCAACGCATTGAACGAATCGCAACTGGCCCACGACTGATTCTGGCCGTACTGCGCGGGCCCGTACTTCCAGTAGACGAACGGGACAGGCCACGCGACGCACGTGAGTTTCACCTGATGCCAGGTCGGCAACTCACAATTCGCCATCCCCCCGGTATTGAAGACGTTGTAGAGGTGGCAGTTCGCCTGCCACACCGGTACGTCGGCCTGCGCCACACCGCCACCAGCGAGCACAGAGGCAGCGGTTGCGGCAACGACGACAGCGCCTGCGGCGAATCGCTTCGCAGAGAACATTTCGAAACCTCCTGAATCGATGTTGTCTGAAAGATCGCCAGCGGGTCGCAAATGTTACTCGAACCGTCATCGACGGTGCGGCGCGTGACATTCGAGAGCCTTGCATACACCTGCTCAATCACTGGATAACACCACGACTTCCAGCCATGGCCGAGGCTGGTGAGATACCTCCACCTGCAGGCGTTCGCGAGTTGCCAAGAATGAGCCACGCTGCGCCCACCGGTCCCCGGAGATCTCGAACGTCGACACCCACAGGTATCTCCCGCCGACTACAGCAGCATGCAGCATCGGAGTCCTCGCCGAATCTCACAATTGCGGCACCGTCCGGCCAGCCAGAGCGGACGACGATACCAACCCCAGGTCAGCGCTTCAGCTCGGAAGCCGAGCGACCAGCCACAGATTCCCGAAAATGTCTCTGCCGGAAGAATTTTCAGTCTCGAAGCAGTAAATCGCCGTTGATCAATTCGACCACCGAACAGTCGTCTACCGTCACGAACCGCATAACTGCGGCGGTCACACTTCTGGTGCCCGCAGATTCTCGCAAAATCTATTGGTGACGGAGCGCTGTTCTAGATCGAAACCTCTCCAGAAAAACAAAAACCCGCTGTTCAGCGGGTGTTTGTGGGGCGGGCGGGGCTCGAACCCGCGACCAATGGATTATGAGATCAAACACTCCGAACGGTGTCCTGACCTGGAGGTATGCAGGTCGGACAGGACCATTCCAATAAAATACATTGCTGTCGCGCCGCTGGAGATTGCCCCTCCCCGCACCGCAGATACCGAGATGCGCTCAACGTAGCCGCACCTATCCCCATCGCAGCCCTCTCACTACGAACCCTGGTGCCGCTACGTCGTGCTTGCCGGGAATCGTTGGCTCAATCATCGAACCCACGATGTCGTACTCCTCCAACTGGTCCACTTGCTCCGTCCCCGCTGAGACCCATACCCGACGGCCGCTAGTCAACGTCAGTGGTCCGCCCACCCGCCTATCAGCGTCGAAATCGATGCCCGGCTCCGTCATCCAGACGTAGGCAACCGCGATCTGGTCCCATCGATCCTCAACTGCGATATGCACGTCTTTCGTATCGATCTCGCGCGGCAGATACGACGCTCGCAACGGGGCTATCGCGAAGGCCATACGTCCGCCGTCTTCGAACGGGACCGGATCGAACTCCCACAGATTGCGCCCGATACTCGGGTCGATGATCGGGTTCTCCGACCGCGCATTTTCGCTCGTCTGCGCGATACGCCATGCGACGTCACCATGAAGCGACGCCTTCCAGATCCCACCAATACTCGCAGCGGCGATGTAGGTGTCCTCCTTGTTGACCCACACCCTCCACGAACCAGACGTCCACCCCGCGTGCTGCCCTTCCCTGATCGTGAAGGCAAAGCGCAGCCGGTTCCTACTTGACATCCAATGATCATTTCAGCCGACGGTGGACTTGCACAGCTATTTTCATCGACGCCCGAGGGGTGTGAACTTGGCGTTAAGCCAACCGTCCACATCGCCCACCGCCCATCGCGAAGATGCTTCGGAGCAGGGAGACGGCCGAGAGGTCAAACTGACCAACTCTCGCTTACAAGGTCAATCCGCTTGTACGCTGTGCCGACCTCGAAACTTCCAGCGTACTCGCGAGCGTCGACACGAAAGTTTAGTGGTCTTCAAACGGACTCTTCAGACTGCCGGTCAGAGGACTTCCAGGTCGATCGGCGCGTTCACATGCTCATACGCGGCGGGGGTGTCGGTCAGCACCGGATACCCCGTCACCTGCGCCTCCCACACGACATGCGCGACATCCGGCGCTATGGGTGCGGTGGCGCCTTGGGCGACCAGGGCGACGCCCGGCACGATCGCCTGACTGAACGGAATCACCGTGTACCCGTGGGCATCGAAATCCGCCGGATCGGCACCAGCCAGGACAGCCACGTACAGACTCGTGGCCGGGATCACCAGCGGGCGGTGCTCACGCACGCTGAACTGAACTACCGTCTGCGCGAAGATGCTGCGGCGCAACGCGACAAGCACGGACGCATCGAGGATGGTCCCGGCGGCGGTCGGCCTCACGCGGCGCCGTGGGCACGGTGCCCGCGGTCGGCGCGGTCGAACAGCGCTCGCGTGCGGGCCTCAGCCGCGGCCAACTCGGCGGCGGTCGGCTCGCCGTTCTCGGCACGCCACCGCGCGATCACCTCATCCACCGTCGCGCGGGCCTCACCAGAGCCTGCCGCCGCGGCGATGTAGGCGCTGACCGAACGGGCTTGCCCGTCCCTGACCGCCTTCTCCGCGCGCGTCACCAACTCCTCGGGCAGGGTCAGACTGACCTTTCGCGTACTCATGCCCACAATCCTACCTTTATCGCACCTTTGCTGTGAGCACTTCCCTGCTGTCGACTCAAACAGCCTCGATCTACGGTTTGTGATGCCTAGTCATCAATTTTGGCCGTATAAGTTTCTCCATTTCCGACATTCGACCTTATCCGGAGAAGCTTCGATCTTGATTCAACGGAATACTTCCGACGCGACCCCGTGAGGCGGACTTCTCGGCGCGGCGGTAGCCATACTTTGATTGAGAGCCGCTATGACCGCTGGCACCTTCAGCGGCGGGGCGTTCGGAATGGCCGGGGGTACCACGATGACCGATCAACTCGAGCCGACGACCAACTCCGAACCGCAGGAGTACCTGGCTGCGGCGACGGACATCATCCTCAATCTTCCGGCGCGCCACGAATTCGTGAACGCCGATATCCACCGCGCGATGCGCGCCAACGGATGGCCGGAACTGCGGGAGCCGCGCCATTTCGGGCCGATGCTGATACGGCTGCGCAATGCAGGATTCATCGTGAAGGTGGACGAGCGGTCGACTCGAGCCCGTTCGCACGGCGGGATGACATCAGTGTGGCGGCGCACAGTACAGCCGCCGCAATCTTGATTCCTAGGCATCACTGTGTGTTGATGCCTATGCCTCACTCCTCGGGGTTGATGACTGCGAACGCCTGCGCGCCGACGGCCCCCGGCTCGGGTTAGCCCCACCTTGAGCGAGCGTTGCGCGGCCCAGGTAACGACGGACCGGATCGCAAGCGCACCCCAGCACGCTCCCGTTGCGAGGCGCGTGTTCCCTGGCGCCGCCTCCGGGCCTCTCGTCGTCTGCCTCGCTGCCGGTGCGCCGAAAGCACAGATCAGGCGTCCAAATTCGATTGCGGCTGAGGGTTCTTCGACTGAACCGACCACTCGTCGTTTTCCCGCCGAATCACGGCTTCCATTCGCAACGCCAGGACCTTATGTCGATCTGCTCCAGAATACGGGTCTGCCTCGGCAAGATAAAGGAAACTCTCACGCTTCAACTCTTCTGCCGTAGCGCGATAGGACAGCCAATTAACATGCCACTGGAACAGTTGCTGAGCGCCCTCCGCAACCACAACTGAGGCCGCGATTGTCGCGGTAACTAGCGCGGGCGCCCCGACACCTGCCAGCACTGGCACACCGGCGCCGACAACAATCTGCCCGAGTTTCACACGCAGATACATACCGCGCGCCTTACGACTCTTCGCTGCGTACCACTTCCTCTGCTCTTCGAGCCGACCCCACACAGTCATGTGCGGGTCAGAACTACCAGCAGATTCAATATCATCGCTCATTCGACTATAGATAGCATGCATACAGGTCATGGCGCGAGGTCACCCGGTAGCGGTCACGCTCCGTCCAAGATTATCTGGAGCAATGGTCGGCCCAGCTAAGCAACCCACACCTTCTCAACCGACCGCATCCCGATCCTCTGGTTGACCTACAGCTCGTGTATTCTCTCGCCGGTGGACACAGAGCAAAAGATCGCGCTGCTACAGGAGCGCATCGAGGACATCGAGTCTCCAACACCTCTCGACGTGAGCACATGGCGTCCACTCGTGGAAGTAGCAATTCGCCTGACGGTAGGCGACGCTCATCCGCAATATAAAGCCTATATGATGGTGAAATTTAGACCACGAGCAATTGCACTTGGTTCCGGGGGCGAAGACACCGCCTTTCGAAATGCAAAAAATAACGGAATAAAAGAAACGCTCGCAATACTGAAGGCCGTCAAACGCGAAGTGGAGCTCACAGGAGAGGTGCCTAGCTTGCCTACAGACGCAAAAGGAGTTGGGGGAACGATATTTTTGATTCACGGCCACAATGCGGCCCTAAAACACGAAGTGGCGAGGGTTGTGTCGCACCTGACAGGCAATGAGCCTGTCATTCTTCAAGAAGAAGTATCAGCTGGTCAGACACTAATTGAGAAGTTCGAGCAATCTGCATCTCAAGCTGCATATGCGATTGCGCTTGCCACTGCTGACGATGAAGCTCGAGTGCGTTCCGAGCCCGATTCTCCTTTGAAATCCCGCGCGCGACAGAATGTCATCTTTGAACTGGGATTCTTCTTCGGTGCGATTGGGCGAAAGAATGTGGCGCTGCTGTACGAGGAAGGTGTCGAGCGCCCCTCCGACACAAACGGAATGGTACATATACGGCTGGATTACGGTGGTGGCTGGAAGATGACCCTGGCAAACGAAATTGAGGCTTCTGGAATCCCGGTCGACAGAACCAAACTGCGGTAGACAAAGCCGCTCAGACAAAAGGGGTCGAAGGAGAGTAATTTCAGCTCATTTAGATATGATCTCATAACTACATAAATACAATTCGAGACTAGCAAGGGATCGGATATGGCCCCCGAATCGCATTCAAATTTTCCGACGGTTGTCCTCTATCAGAATTCCGATTTCGTTTCGGGAATGCTTCAAGAACTACAAGAGGAAGGCCTGCTCGAAGCATCCGAAACAAGCTCAAAACGAGCGACAACGGATCGCGAAGGCACGAGCGATGCTATTGGTACGACCGTTGACCGACAAAACCGCAACGCATCGACTGCCGTACCGGCTTTGATAAAAGAGCAGCTCCAATCTGACGAGATTGCAACGGCAGATAGAAAGAAATTTGTCTATTCTCAATCTTTCTACCTGGACGGCGTCCGCCGGGCGCTTCGAGAGCGCGCCCTCATTCGCACTCTGGACAAACTCGCCGATACAGAAGATATGCCAATTGGCGCGATTGTTCAGTTTACCGCCAAGTTCGCAGCAAATGAAGTTAATGCCATTCTCGATATTGCAACGCCGACACTGACTTCAGAAATCGCCCGATACATGATCTTGAAGGAGGGCACCGATAGTCTGAACGAGATAGGCGAGCATGCGGATCTGAGCGAATTTGCCAAAGTTCGTCAACTCAGCGAGGCAAAGGCAGCCGATCGCGCCAGCCTGGTTGGAACATTGACTTCCGCTTTGCGCGCCGATTTCAGAGGTGACCACACAAAAGAATACTACGCGAGCTTAGACAAACTAACCGTGATCGTCGTTTGCGAAACTGAGCATTTTATTACGCGCGATGCAGATAGGCTCCTCGATGGGAGTTTCACGGTGCTGGCAAAGGTTATCTCCAAAGTCGAGAAGGACGTACCGATCCTTGCGCGAAATAAACTTCTCAATCGAATTGAAAGCGGATTTCTTGATCACATGCTTGACTTGCTTTCCGAAGCGGGTGATAAGCAATTTGCCGGAGAAAGTTCCAGCTACTCCGGGTCAATTTTGAATACTGATTTCGCTGCTACAGTTGACGGTCACTGCCTAACTGTGATGCCGATCGCAATTTTCGTTTGACACCGAAGCCGATCAACTACTCGGAGTCGCATGTTGCGCCCCCGTGTTCGTCGGTAAACGTGTAGTACCCACGGGAGCCGCGCCGGTTCGGGTAGGTACTCCTGCGGGCTGCGAAATGCAGGGTTCATCGTGAAGGTGGATGAACGGTTGAGCCGTCCAAACGGCGAGATGACGTCAGTATGGCGACGCACGGCACAGCCGTGTCAATCTTGATTCATAGGCATCATCCAGCGTTGATGTCTATGAATCAATCCTCGGGTTCTGTAACCGTGAACGCCTGGGTGCACACCCCGCATAGGATCGGCCCCACCTTGAGCGCTCGTTGCGCGGCCCGGATACGGCGGACCGGATCGCAGCCGCACACCAGCACGTGCCCGTTGCGAGGCGCGTGTTCCTTGTCGCCGTCTCCGGTCCCCTCGTCGTTTGCCTCCCCGCCAGTCGGTGCCCCCGGAGGCGGTTCGTGCTCGCTTCGTCGGTGCGCAATCAACACCTTGGACAGGCCATCGATTTGGCGGCGGTAGCGCTTCGCCGTCGCGTCGGGCAGCACGGTTTCCGACCAACCGCGGTTGGCCTGGCGCGTCACGGTCAGTCCGAGTTCCTCGGCGATCTTCTTGTACCGGCCGTTATGGTAGGCACCGCCACGGCTGACGTCCTGCACAGCCCGTGTCTTCGCGATCCCGTGGGCGGCCTCGTGCAGCAGCGTGCCGAACACCTCACGGGCACCGAACGCGAAACCTTCCCCGCCGACGAACAATTCCGGCATCCAATCCGTGCCTCGCACCCACCGGTCCGCGCCGAAATGCCCCAGCCGCAGCCCGCGCGGCGAACCGATCGACCCTGACGCCATGGTCACCACCACATCGGGAACCTCGGGGTTTTCGGCGCGGATCGCGGCCCATGTCGACTCAATCGCCACCACGACCGACCCTGCGAATCTACTCATCGAACAACCTCCCCAGTTTGATGCCTAGAACTCAATTTTACCATCGAAAACTACTGTCTACCAGCAGTTTTCATCAAAATGTGGTCTGATCGGAGCCACTTACGCGGCACTAGATTGACGACTACTCATCAATCACAATTGATGCGTACGCATCAACTAATCGGCCCGAACTGACGCCTATTCCTCAACTACCTCACGGCGATGCACGCACCCTTTCAGCGCGTAGGCATCAATCCACTGGACGCCTACGCGGCACTACTCGCTCCCGGCTCCCACCGACCCTCCTCTTGTGGTCATCTCTTCTCCCACCGCTTTCCCGCACACGCCCCACCCGATCCTGCCTATCCCCTGGACCCGCGTGCCCTATACGCGACTCTCCCCACCCGACGCGCCCACGCTCCCAACCCTCCCCCTTGTGGTCATCTCTTCTTCTTGCGGTCTCCCTCCCCCCTTCTGGTCATCTCTTGTCTTTGTCTCTTTGTGTTTTGTGTTGTCTGCTGCCTTGCCCGGCCGACACTCTCTAGAAACAGCGAAGCGCTAGAGAGTGTCGGCCGGGCAAGGCAGCAGACGGCGCAAAACACCCTGCTCAAACGGAGTTTGAGCGAAACGTGCCGGGATAGTGCCGGGACTTGAAAATCCCGGCAGAGTCCCGGCACTATCCCGGCAGAGTCCCGGCGCTGTCCCGGCAGGAAATGCCCCGAACATGCAGATAGGCCCGCCGGGCGGATGCCTGGCGGGCCTATCGATTCGGCGTTCTGGAGTGTTCAGGTCCCAGGGTCCCGGGCGCTGATCGGGGCTGAAGGTGGGTGACTTGTCGCGACTACTCGGCGACGGCTGGGCTCGCAATGGCGAGCAAGCCGAAGAGTCCGTTGATGATGGCCAGGTAGATCAGAATCGGCAGGCTCCAGCTGTTCAGATCGCCTCCGCCGAGACTCGTCAGCGGTCCGGCCATCATGACGAACGCGAGCCCGATGAGCACGACGGAGAACCCGACGAACAGTTGACGATACCAAGGTCTCACCTGGAGTTGGTCAGCGAGGAGGGCAGCACGGGCAAGGAGGTACACGAACACCGCCGGTATCGTCCCTACCGACGCAGCAGCCCAGCGAGGGAGTTGCGTGGGCTCCCCCGTATAGGCGTGAATCGCACCGCCAGCAGCAAGGCCGATGCAGCCGAATACGAGCCATCCCCAAAAGTAGCGTCGTCCGGGCTGGAATCTGTTTCCGAGCATTGGTTCAGCTCCTCCTTCACTGAACATCGCCGTGCCTGTCCGGTACGGCGCGGTGGTCATACCCAAGAAGTATCGCTGGCCAACCACCGCGATGTCTGATGTTGCCGACTGCGGCCCGATTGCCGAATGCCTTGCTCGCCCTGCCATTTCGCGGCGTGCGGAACACCCGCCGCGACGCGGCCTCATGGTCTCCCCGCTCATTTCATGGCCTCCGTTTCGAGATCGCTGAGGCTGCGAGCGGCGGTGAGAGTACGGGTGACCGCGGAGGTGGACTGTCCGACCTCCTCGGCGACGCGGGCCAGTGCCCAGCCCTGCTCGTGGCGAAGTCGCAGGATCGTGGCGACCTTGTGCGGGTCTCGGCGCCCGCCGATGTCGGTGGCGCACACACGCGCGGCGATGTTGTCCCACCGATCACCCAGCGCCACCGCAGGCGTTTCGATGACAGGTTCGGGGTGATCAGCGCGCACCGACACCGCGTGCACCGGTTCAGGGTCGGCGTCGTCGTGCAGCGTCGGATCAGCGTCGGTAGGCGTCAGGTCGGCATCATCGGGCGTGGGGTCGGCGTCGGCGCGCTGCGCCTCATCGGTGGTGCGCGTCGGCGCGCTGGTGTGGTGCTCGCGCGCGATCATGTGCGCCAACGCCGCACCCATGCCGAGTACCACGACCGGCAGGCACGCCACCCCGACCGTCACCGGCCACGGCGCCGCAACGATCTCGGCCGCTTCCATCAAGTGATAGGCGACCTGCCCGACCGCACCCAACCCGAGGCTGCCGAACGCCGACCACTTCGCATACGCCCGGGTTCGATCGGAATGAATCCGCCCGGACAACCACACGTAGAGGGCGTAGGAGGCATAGGTTTCCATGCCGATCGGCAGCGTGATCGCGGTATTCACACTGAATCCGTCCGCAATCCCAGGCAACGGGTGGACGGGTCCGAAGCCGGTGAGTTCACCCAGGCCGACCCAGCCGGACCAGATCGCGACGAACGCCGGAAGCGCCAACAGCAGCACTGGCCACGTCCGGGGCGGCTTCACAGGCGTCGGCGCGCTGGCATGCGCACGCGGCGCGTCAGGGGTGTACGGGGTGGTGGTCACGGCGCGCGAGCCTTCCTGGCTGTCGGGCTCAGTGATCGAGTTCATGAGCGGATGCCTCCTCAACGGCTTCGGGTGCGGGACTGCCCGCGGTCGACCGGCGCCGAACGCTCGCGCTCGGTTTCGGGGTCGCCGGTGTAGGTGCGCGCGTCGGTGATGTCCAGCCCTTCCGCGGCCATGCTGTCCAGCGCCATGTAGGCGCCGCGGAACTCCGGATCGCTGCCGAGCGTGGCGCGGTGTTCGGCGAGGTAGGTATAGAAATCGGTCTCGGTCTCGATTTCACGGCTCGGCGGATACGGCTGATCGGCAGGCCAGTCCGGATAGGCCAGATCGGGGTTGTTGTCGGCGGTGACAGCGCTGCGGTAGAGGGACAACAGGACACGGGCGCGGTCGGCGATATCGGTGTGGTTGGGCGTGGTGTGGTGCGGCAGGTCTGTTCGCGGCCTCGTCTGGCGGTCGAGTTTCGCGATCCATGCCTGTGCGATGGCGGCGACCTGCACCAACTCGGTGCGGAGTTTGGTCGGGTCGGTCTCGGCGAAGGCTTCGGCGACCTCCTCGGAGAGGATGTGACGGAAGGTCAACCGGCCATTGCGGGCGGCATCGTCGCACTGCGCCCGCATCACACGGACTTGGTCGTGTGCGGCTTTGCCGCCGGTGCCGTCCGCATGGTCCTGCACACCCCAACGGGCGTCCTGGCGGGCACGTTCGGCGAGAACTTCCGCGCCGATCGAGCTGTCGGCGTCCCCGGTCATATCCGGGTCCGGTTCGGTGTTGTGGTTCATCGGTGCTCTCCTTCGGTGGTGGTCGACGTGGTCAGCGGCTGCGCTGACGGGACTGCCCGCGGTTCACGGGCGCGGACCGAAACCGGGCCTGGGACGGCCGATCCAGGTACTTGACGGGTTCCAGATCGGCGAGGTCGTATCCGGCGTCGAAATGGTCGGAGAGGTCCTTGCCGTCACGGGCCTGGACCACCCGCACCTCCCCCACCCGCTCGGCCAGGGAATCGGCGACCTTGGCGGCGTGGCGGTATCCGGGGCGGTCGCGGTCGGCGACCACGATCACCCGCGCGGCCCCGGCCAACCAGCGGGCGTGCTCGGGAGTCCAGGAACCGGCGCCCATCGCGTTGCAGGTCGCGATCTGCCCGGCCTGGTTGGCGCGTTGAACGTCCTTCTCGCCCTCGCAGACATAGATCTCGCGGCCGGTGTCGAGTGCTTCGCGGATGTCTGCGAGCTTCCACGGGATCGGCGCGAAACCCGTGCGCTCCCACTCGCTCCCAGTCCAATGCGCCTGCCAGAAGGACTTGGCGTAGCCGTGCTCGTGCGGGGTCCGCACTCGATGCACCGCACCCTCGACCCGACCATTGGGCCAGCGGTAGATGTAGGAATCCACCGTCTCCGGACGACCTGTCTGCACTCCCAGATCCGGCTTGGACAGGATCGGAAAATGGGCGGCAAGGATGGCTTTCTCCACCGGGGACACGACCTGCCCCGCCGACTTCTGCCCCGCCGATTGCGGGCGGGCGGACCGCCCGCCGGTCCCGAAGGACCGGCGAGCAGAACCGTTGGATGTTGTCGTGCTGGTACGGGTGTTGTTCCTGCCGGTGTTGGTGTTGTTCCGGGCGCGTTCGGGAAGGCGGTCGAACATGTCCCGCACCCGTAACCCGATGCGTGCCACGACTTCTTCGTCGTCGCACCTGGCCCAGCAGCGCACAATCGTGCGTTCCTGGGCGGCGTCGTAGCGGACCCCAAGAGAGGGGTTGTGGTGCTGTCCGTCGTCCTCATGGACCGGGCACAGATAGTTGGTCCACTGCTCGGGTGAGCGCGGGTACCGCGGCGGACCCATCTTCCGAGTGAGGGCATCGGTGACGATCTCATACGAGCGGCCCTGCTCATGGCGATGCTCCATGACCCGTTTCACCGCCCCCGCTGCGGACGCTGACGCGGGCGGGGCCGGTCGTTGCCGGTCAACGCCCGCGCCTGTTCCTGGCTGCGCAACTGCACATCAGTCAGCTCCGCCAACCCGGTCTGGTGTTCGCGGTTGAACGCGACGTTGTCCATGAACCGGGCCATCGTGTCCGGCGAGCGCTGCCAGTCGTGCTCGCAATCTTCGAGGTACGCCCAGTGCTCGGCGTGCGGGCCGTCCTCCCACCTGCGTGCGATCTGTCCGCGCTGCTGATCGATGCGGTCGATCTCGGCCTCGCTACCGACCTCGAACATGTCGCGGCCGAGCCGGTAGAAGGTCTCGTACTCGGCGCGCATGTGGTCTTCGTGCTCGGAATGCATCACCGTCACCGCCCACGCTGCGGACGCTGACGCGGCCGGTCGTTGCCGGTCAATCGGCGGGCCTGTTCCTGGCTGCGCAGCTGCACGTCGGTCAGCTCCGACCCGGCCCGCGCACGGTTGAACTCGTCACCCTCCACGAACCGGCGCATCGCGTTCGGCGTCCACCGCCAATCACGATGCGCCTGTTCCAGATAGCCCCACTGCTCGGCGTGCGGACCATCGGCCCAACGCTGCGCGATCTGCTCTCGCTCACCACCGATACGGGCGATCTCGGCCCGGTCGCGGACCTCGAACAACTCACCTTCGAGCCGATACGCGGTGTCGTAATCGGCGCGCATGTGATCTTCGTGCTCGGAATACATGATCAGCGGCTCCGTTCGATCCCGTTGCGGCGGTGCCCGTTACGCTCCGACCCCGGCGCTTCCTGCTCGGGCTGCCACCCTTGGGTGTGCTCGGGCTGGCGGGCCTGGGCGGCGTCGTGGGCCGCCCAGTACTGCTCGGCGCCTTCGGCCGCCCACCACCGCGCCAGCTCGTCGGCACTGTCGGAGCCGTCGGTGAACCGCCCCCAATCCACCTGCCCCAGATCACGTTCGGCGATCTCGGGGTGATCCGGAATGTCAGCGAGCGATTCGGCCATGTTCTGGCCTACCACCTGGTTCCACTCGGCCACTGCCTCCTGAAGAGACTGCTGGATATCCTCGGGACGCCTACGCTCCTGGCCCTGGTCCTGGATACGTTCGCGGCTACCGAACCGCTCCGGCTCCGGGGTGGATCGAGCGAGTTTGCGCACCGCTTCGTCCCGTTCGGCCTTGTATCGGTCGCGTTCGCGCCGTGCCTGGTCGCGTTCGCCTTCGATGTGGCGCACGTGCTCGGCTACTCCGGGCGATAGTTGCGGGCCGGTGGTGCGGTCGCGGACTTCGCCGATCTCGGCGGCGAGGCGCTGGTTACGGGTCTTGAGCGCCGCTACCTGGGCTTCGGCGGTATCGAAACGGCGCCGGATCTCGTCACGCTCACCGGTGACCGCGTCCAGACCACGTTGCAGCATCTGCACGCGGGAACCGAGCCGGTCCCGGTCGGCTTGGAGGTCGGCGAGCTGCTGTTCGACCGCGGCCAACCGATCCGGTTCGACCTCGGCCTCGCCTTTCTGGTCTCTGGTCGTGGGGTCGGGAGGCGGCGTGCTCGGCTGTTCGACAACGTCGGCACGCGCGGTTTGGATCTGACGCATTTCGGTGAGTCCGTCGGCCAGCTGCTCGCGGACCTCGTCCGGGCTACCGGCGGCGATGTATTCCGGTACGGGCTGCCCGTTGTTCCATGCCGCGGCCGATACCTGGGTACCGGACTTGATCTGCAATCCCTCGACCGTGTCGGCCGCCCACTGCATCGATTCGATGCCGTCGCGGTGCCAACCCCGTTCGACCGACACCGTGTCCGGGCCGACGCTCTCGGGGCGGTGGTAGCGGACGGTGGTCTCCCACGTCGCTCCCGTATCGATCCTGCCCTGCTGCCGCTCGGTATCCCGGACGCTGGTCGGAACCGCGGGGCTGGACTGCTCTGCCCGTGCGTGCTGCTGGGCCGCCGAGGGTTGCTGCTGCTGTCGTTGGGGTTGCAGTTGCTGGGTGTAGGTGTCGGCGCCGAGTACGCGGGCGACTTGCGCCCGGTATTTCAGCGCCTCGATCCCGCGCACCTTGTGCGCGTTCTTGAACAACCGGCCTGGTTCGAACCGCGGGAACGTCGTTGCCGCGTCCAGTCCGTCCAGGGCGATACCGCGTTCGGTGACCGTGAGCCGGTCGTTGACCGCGATGCGGTGACGCAGATTGTTGGCGTGTTCGGTCAGGGCTTGGTGGTCGCGGTAGCGGCGTTCGTGATCCACGCTCGGATCGGTGGCGCGTTCGGTCACGGCCAGGGCGTGGCCGCGGTATCGGTCGACCATCTGCTGCGTGTAGGACAGGTGATGGGTGCGGGAGGTTTCCTCGGCGCGGCGCTGCTCGCGCAACGACACACTGATCTGCTTGCGGATACGGCGACGCTCCAACCAGGTACCCGATTGGGCGAGCAGGCGCAGCAGGTGCGGCAGGGCGTGGGCGAACTGGCTGAACTCGGCGCGGATCTCGTCTTCGGTACTGCGATCGGACATTGAACAGAATTCCTCTCAAGAATGCGGATATGCGGAGATATGTTGTTGGGCAGTGTTTTTCACTGGCTGTCGATGTCGGGCTTGTTCACCTCCTCGACCGAAACGGCCGTTTTCGCGGCCTCACTGCGCGTGGTGGCGGCGCTGGTTTCGGGGCGGTCGGATTTGCTGGTGAGGGTGGCGAAAGCACCGGACACGCCCCGCCCGATTCCGTCGGAGACGGTGGCTACGGCGTCGGGGAAGCTGGGGCGCAGGGCGGCGTTCCACCACAGGTAACCGACCCAGCCCGTCCCGTAGACGGCCATCGGACCGGTCACCACGACCGATTCGCCCCAGCACGCGAGCGCTGCGGCCAGAGCCACGAGAGCGGAGCCGCCCGCGGCGCGGCGCATCATCTGTGTTCGCGCGGACCGGCCCGCTTCGATTGCGGCTTCGGGGTCCAGTGCGGCGGCGGCGTCCCGATCGGCGTCGTGGTCGTCGTCGTTCGGGACCAGGTGCAGGGCGGGGCGTTTCGGTCCGATCGGGCGACGCGACCGCGACGGCGGAACATAGGGCGGGGCTTCACCATCCAGCGGCGGCACACCTTCGAGGACGTGGGCCAGATAGTCCTCGAAATCGTCACCGAGCATTTCCCCGATCACGCTCGGGTCTGTCGGGAGCCGGTCGTCATCGTCGCCGTCGTCGCGGGGATTGGGTGGTTTGATACGCATAGTCGTTGCCTCACAATCGAATACAGAGATAGGGGAAAGTGGTGCGGCTCAGGCGGCGCTGCCCGCGGCCTTCGGGTCGGCCGCGACGGGCTTCTTGCCGGTGCTGGTCTTCGTGGCGGTGTGGGCGGGTGTGCCCGGCATCGGGCGCATCCGGTCCGGGGTGACCTGCACGACCTGGCCCCAGTCGGCGCGGCGGGCGCGGGCGTAGACGAACTGGCCGGTGTGCAGTTCGCGGAGCCGGTCCGGGTCGACCAACCACCGGTCTCCTACCGAGACCTGGCCTTCGTCGCCGGTGCGTTGGCCCTTGATCAGATGCCGTGACGGCAGCATGAACCGGACGGTGCCGAGGTGTTCGCACAGGTCACCGGCGTTCTCGTTGTAGCCGAGGATCAGCCCGCCAGCGCACGCCTTGAGCAGCCTGTTCAACCGCCACTTGTCCAGGGCCAGACCTTCTTGGGACTGGGCCGCGAACGCGAGTGCGATGCCTTGGGAGCGGCCCCGCTCGCATACGTCGACCAGGTTCAACGCACCCGAGTCCGTGGTCGTCGCGGACGCTTCATCGATGATCACGCTGACCGAACGCCGCTTGTCCTTGGCCGTGCGGCCCGCTTTCTGCATCACCATGCGCAGGATCGCGGCGACCTGAGCGCGGGCGGCGTCCTTGTCCAACCCCGGGACGGTCACATACAAGACATCGAGGTCATCGAGGTCTTTGCCGCCGTCGAAGACCATCGCCCCGTTCTGGTCCTGAAGCAGGTCGAACAGGTTGGTGGCTTTGATCAGGGCGTCATCGATCTGGGGGACCTTCTCGGCCTGCAACGCGTCGATCATGCGTTTCACATCCGGGGCGCCGCCCCACAGATCGAGGAGTTTGTCCGCGTTGAGCCGTTCCAGGAACTCTGTTGAAGAGCGCGGCGGACCGCCCGGGGCGCCGGTCACCAACGACACGATTCGGCGGCGCATCTCGTCGAAATGCTGCCCCTCCGCGGTCGTGGCCGCACCGGCGTTGAGCATCTCCCCCACCACCCCGCGCATATCGCGGGCGGTCAAGGTCTTGAACAGCTCCAGCCGGTCACCACCGGGGGCGACAGTGGCGATCCGATTCGACTCGATACCCATACGGCGAGCCAGATCACGAACTTCGACGCCCAGGGCCAAGTCGTCGGCGCCGCCCTTGCACGAGATCACCACCATCAACGGGCGCGGATGCTTGTTCCGCATCCCGGGCACGGTCTTCCACTGCTGCCACGCGGTCCACTCGTATTCGAGCATCCCCACGAAATACCGCTTGATCAGCTCCGTTTTACCGCCACCGGTCGTGGAGACGAGCGCGAGATGACGCCGCGCCTGCTTGTGCGGAATCACCAGCCAGTCCTCGTGCCGCGCGGTCAACTCCTGCAACAAACTCGTGGTCTTGGCCGTGGTCGTCTTCGCCAACCGGCCTAAAACGATCCCCTGGCCGGTGGTCGTGGGGGCACCGGCCCGCGCGGCCCGGGCGGCGCTGGCGAACCGGCGGGCGTGGATGGCGTCCTTCACCCGTTCGGTGCGCTCCAGCGACTTCAACCCGACAGTGTTGGTCTTGTGTACGAACTGCGCCCAGTAATAGGTGGCCAGCAGTGCGGCGACCGGGGCGCCGAGGATCAGCATCTGGCGCAGTCCGGCGAGGTCACCGGCGGTGATCCGGGCTGCGCCGGACCACAAGAGGGAGGCGGGTACCGACCAGGAACCACCGGCGAGCGCGGACATGGCGGGCAGCAGCAGCGACGCGATGGCGAAGTTCCGCAGCCGCGCCGGTGGCAGCCACGCCGCGGCAATGGCGAGGATCATCACCAGCATGCCGACCACGACGACCCCGCACACGGTCGCGGTGGTGACGACATGGCCGGCCGCGGCCAGATCAATGCTCGGCATGTCCCAGCCTTCGACGCCTTTGATCGGCGGGGCCTGCGGGGTGATCGCCGGGGGCGGTGCGGCCGGATCGACCGGCGCCACCATCGCCGGATCGGGTTCGGGGGCGCTGCCGTAGGGCGTGCAGTCGGTGGGGGTGATGATGGGCTTGCAGTGCGGGTTGCTCATGATGCTTCGGCTTCCTGGGTGAGATGAACGAGAGTGCGGCGACGCCGGTTCGGGCTCGCGGCCTTGGCCGCGTCGCGGCGGGTGTTGTAGTCGCGCAGCCATTTCGACCACTCCAGATCGAAATCGCGGATCACCAAATCCAGTGACAGGCGCGCGAATTCGGCTTGCGGAAGGCGTTCGGAAGCGGCGGTGACGTTGTCTGCGACCTTGGCCGAACGGCACAGATACAGCACCCCGACCATGGACTCGGTCACGCTGTCGCGGGCCGCACGGATCGCACCCCGCAAGGCGATATCCATGTACTCGGGGTCCTTGCGGGACAACTCCACTTCCAGCGCCCACCACCCGCGCAAACCGTCCACCACGCCGAGGAATCGGCCGTCGTGCACGTGCGGGTGGCCCATCTTCGGGTCACGACCGGTCGACACCTCGAACTCCGCGCCGCGCTTACCACCGGCGGTCTTGCCGATCCGATGCCGCAAGATCCGCTCGGACACAAACAAGTCCGGGTCCGAGCCGACGAGCATGATCCGCGCCTGGGCCACCGCGCGGTAGTGCTCGGCCAACCCGTTCGGCGGCATCCAGTCCGCGGTCCGCCACCCCAGATACTTCGACGCCGTGCCCCGAGTCGGGATCACCCACTTCTGACCCGACAACACATCTTCGAGAGGCTTGATGTGCCCCTCTGCGAGGAGGCGCTGAGTCAGTTCGTAGACATGGTTGCGTTCCATGCCCAGAAACCAGCCCAACACGTCGAGCTGCATCGCGTGCATCTCCGACGTCCCGCGCAACACCATCGTCTTACGCGGTGTCGACCGCGGCGCCCGCTCCTTACGCAACAGGTCCTGCACCGTCGTGCGGGGCAGTCCGACGCGGCGACCGATCTCGACCTGACTGGTTTCGCGACCGTGCAACGCGGCGACCTCACCGAGGACGGCTTCGACCTGACGGGCACGAATCCCCAACAGTCCCGCGATATCCCGATACGACAGCCCGCAGTTGCGCAGTCCGGCGATGATCTGGTCACGGTGCTCGAACTCCAGCACCGCCCACCGATCTAACCGTGGCGGGTTCTTCGTCTTGTGGTTCATCTGCTTCGCTCCCTTCCCTGCTCGGGGCGCTGATCGCGACGATTGGCGCGGCGGGCGGCGATATCGGCGCGGGCCTGCAAGATCACCTCGCGCATCTCGGCGGTATCGATCCCGCGGCGCTCGGCCGCGTTCACCGACCGCTGCCACCGCGCCAGCTTGAGTGCCTCCAACTGCGCTTCGGTCGGTTCCCGTTTGGGCACAGCCGATTCCGCGTCGTAGAGGTCGGCACGCAACGGACCCCGATCACCACCACGCGAACGCAGCACCTGGCCCTCACGCTCACTGGCGGGACGGCGGCCGTCGTTGGCGAGCTGGCGGCGGGTCCGCAGATGCTGCGGCGCCAACCGCCACGGCCACGTCGGAACACCGAACCGCTTACCTTCCGGATCCAGGAACCTGCTCATCGCGACCGCCCCGGACGCTGCCGTGCGGCTTCGCGCTCACGCTGTCGTTCGGCGACGCGAGCGCGGATCTGGGCGGCCCGCTCGGGGGTGAACTGGTAATCCAGCAGTCGGTCCCGCACCTCCGACCGCTCGACGTGGACCGGCCGCAACGACGCGAAAGCCTGGGCATGACGCGAGTTCTCGAACCCGACACCACGCAAGTCCTTCGACCATGCGACAGCGAAGGCCGCGTCCTGCATGTCGGCCAACACCTCGAAGACGGTGTCCAGACGCTGGAACTCCGCCTCCAACTCCGCACGTGCGCGGCGACGCTCGTCCTCGGCGCTCATCGCGTCACCACCTGCGGCAACTGCTCACGCGGAACGCACGAACCCACCGGCTCCGGTGGCACCCCGGAATCGACCGAGCGGCACACGTCCACCGACGGGGTGTCGTGCTTGTAATCGACCCACGCCGCGGTGCAACCACCCATGCCGATCACGACCAACACCGCCAACACGATCAGACGGGGGCCGACCGGCAGGGCGCCGAGCGGGGCGTACACCGCACCGACCCCGGTGAACTCGGGACCGGTCATCGACGTCAACGCGCTGTGCCCGACACCGCGACCGCGGTCGTACCCAGTGACGGTGTAGCTGTGATGCGCGGGTGGCTCCGACCTGAACTGCGCGCTCATCGCCGGACTCCCCACCGACGCGAAGCACGCCAGAAAGCGATCGCACCCAGCAGCATCACCGTGAAACCGACAACGCCCGGCGCGGTCAACACCAGATAGCCCACCGCGACTGCGGCAAGCGCGAATCCGAAAGTCTTGGCGCGCATCACAGATCACCACCTTCGGCACGCGTCCGACGACGACGTGCCTGAGCCGATTTCAGCGCCAACCGTGTGTAATGCGCCTTCCGGGCCTGTTCCGCGCGGTACGCGCGCTCCTCCGGGCTGAGCAGTCCATCCGGATCGACCAAACGATCGAACTTGCTCAGCAGTGCGTCACGCGCCTTCGCGGTCCGTGCTGCGCGGTCCGGTGTGCGTGACCACGACTCGTGAGCGGCGATCTTGGCCTGCAACGTGCGCTCCGTGGGGGTGCTCACTTCACACCGCCCGTGGTCAGTTCCGCCGGACGCACCAGCGCCAGCAGTTCGGAGCGCTCGACCCGGAGCAGACGTCCGTTAATCCGGTACCCGGCGATATCGCCTGATGCGATCCAATTCCGAATCGTCTTCGAGTCGACGTCGATCAGTGCAGCTGCCGTTTTCAGACTGATGAGATTCCGCGACTCGGATGCGGAGTTATCCACGTTCCATCTCCTGTAAAAGTGGGAAAGTTCCTGTCTTTCATCACTTTTCGGGAATTCACGGGACTTCTTCACCGCATAGCTGGATCTCTGAGGACGTCCAGCGTAAAGTTAAGACGTCCCTAGAAGTCCCTTGGAGGAATGATGGCGAACGAGCGACTTCGTGAGGCACTGCTGCGCAACGGTCTCGACATCTCCGACGTCGCCGAACGCACTGGCGTGGAACCGAAGACAGTCGAGCGGTGGATAACCAAGGGACGAGTTCCGTATCCGCGACATCGCCACACCCTCGCGGCACTCGTGCGCGAGACCGAGAACTACCTCTGGCCGGACGCAGTGTCCCCCGAGCGAAGGGCCGAAGTCAGCGAGTCCGAAGTAATCACGGTGTATCCGCACCGGAATGACATCCCGTCGGATCTATGGCGGCGGTTGCTGGCATCCGCGACGGAACGGCTCGACATCCTTGTGCTCGCGGGGCTGTTCCTCGCCGAGGAGCCCGAGTTCACGAAAGCGGTCCGGAAGCGCACCCGCGACGGATTGAAGGTGCGGATGATGTTCGGCCGGCCGACCGCACCGGAGGCCGACAAGCGCAGCGCCGAGGAGCGGCTGGCATCAGGAACGGTCGGCGCCCGGATCAACAACGCGCTGGCATTGGTCGGGCACCTCGGCGATATAGAGGGCGTGGAACTTCGCTATCACGACACGACGCTGTACAACTCGATCTTCCGGTTCGATGACGAAATGATCGTCAACATGCATGCGTACGGCCTGCCAGGCGCGCACGCCCCGGCCATGCATATCCGCCAGCTGCCCGCTGGCGACCTCTTCGACACGTATATGAGTAGTTTCGAGTACGTCTGGGCAACCGCGACGGAGGACGACGGCAATGGGACGAACCGACTACTTCCATGACCCGAAAGCACCGCAGCCGAACGCCATCAAGGTGGCGGTCAGCGCCGTGGTGTTGGACGATTCGGGACGCATCTTGATGATCCGGCGAACAGACAACGATCTCTACGCCATCCCTGGCGGAGGGCTCGAGGCTGGCGAAACAGTCAGCGAAGCGGTGGCCCGAGAGGTGCTCGAGGAGACCGGGATCAACGTCCAGGTCACCGACCTCGTTGGGGTCTTCTCAAACCCTGAGCATGTCATCGCATACGACGATGGCGAAGTACGGCAGGAGTTCTCGATCTGTTTCCGCGCACGACCCATCGGCGGATCACTACGCACCAGCGAGGAGTCCAAGGAGGTCCTGTGGATCGAGCCCGCGGCGGTCGAATCGCTCAATGTCCATCCCTCGATCAAGTTGCGAATCACGCGCGGCCTGGAGAATGCGTCACCGTATTTCACCTGAAGTCGACGCCAGCGGCCCGTGCTGTGACCTCGGTACGTTCGGCGGCAGCGATCAACTGCGGTGCCGACTCCGCGACGGATGCGGCAACAACGTGTTCAGGGCCGTAGCGGTCGAGAACCTCCGCAATCCTGGCCTGGACATTCGTTGGCTCGCCCGTCGGGGTCGTGGTCATGTCCGCCCACCACAGGGCATCCCGCAGGGGCGTCAACTCGTCCTCCCAGCGCAACGGAATACCTCGGCGACGGGCTTCGACACACGCACACGAGTGATTCGCGACCAGGGCACACAGCCTCCGAGATACCCCCTGCCCATGCAGGAACTCGGCGCCGTCGACCGGATGAAACCCCGTCGTTGCCAACTCGGCGCCGTATCCGATGTCGTGCAACCAGGCTGCGGCGACGAGCAACTCCGGATCGTCCATCGCGTCAGCAACCATCATCGCGCGTCGCGCCACGCCCTCAACGTGCCGGAGTCGGCGTGGGAGATCGCGCAGGCAAGTCCGGGCGACTTGCTCTGCCCAAACAACGAGGTCGGCGGTCATGCTCTACACGGTATCGACCCGCTCGTCGGCTCACTACCGCTACTTATCGGGCGACGGGATCAGAGTTTGTCACCGAGCCGTGCGCGGCGGTGTGCTGATTTCGCACGGCTATCGGCGACGGCCGCCCCGTACCGGGCAAGCATCTGACGTGATCGCCATCCCGCGAGCATCATGAGGTCTTGCTCCTGGCCACCGCTGTCGAGCCAGGTGTGGGCGAAGAAGTGCCGCAGCTGGTGGGGATGCAATCGCTCGATCCCGGCCGCGTCGCATCGCCGCTCGAGCATCTGACGGATACCGGAGTCGGTCATTGCACCGCGGTTGCCGAGCCACAGTGCTGGGTTGTCCTTCTTCGCTCCGGGGTGTTTGGCCCTGACCCGGAGATATCGGCGCAGCGCCGTTCGGGTCTTGTCGCCGAACGGGCACGTCCGCGGCCGATTGCCCTTGCCTATCACCAAGACGGTGTTCTCGTTGAAGTCCAGCGAATCCACTCCGAGCGGAGCCAGTTCGCCACAACGCATTCCGGTGTCGGCGAACAGTCTGATGATCGCGTTGTCACGCCGGTCTGCGAAGTCGGTCCCGTCGCACTCGGCGAGCAGCGCCTTGACCGCATCCATGCCCGGTACCGGCACCTGCTTGTCAGGGACCGCGGGCGGACTCATCTTGTCGAACGGGTTCGTGTCGATGATCTCTTCGACGGCAAGGTATTTGAAGAACTGTTGCAGTGACCGATACTGCCCGCGGGCGTACTCCGGCGACAGCGGTTGGCCGCTACGTCGGTTCGGGCGCGTAAGCAAGTCCTCGATGTACCCACCGAGGTGGGCGCGGGTGATGTCCGGTGCCGTGGTCGGCAAGTCGTTGGCTTGGAGGAAGTCGGCAAAGTATCCGATCCGCGTGAGGTACCCGTCGATCGTCAGCTTGCTGCGGTTCTTCCGACGTAGCTCGGTGGCGAAGTCCTCCGCCAGCTCACGTATGTCGTCCAGATCCATCCCCATGCGTGCGATTCTACTCGCAAAATACATTGGTGAAGAAGCGCTGTTCTGGACCAACTCGGCTGTAGATATACAAAAACCCGCTGGTCAGCGGGTGTTTGTGGGGCGGGCGGGGCTCGAACCCGCGACCAATGGATTATGAGTCCACGGCTCTAACCGACTGAGCTACCGCCCCTGTTCCGCGATGCTATCGCGGCGGTGGGGATGCTACCGGCTCCGGCGGGGCGTGCACCACTCGGATACCGGGGAGTGGATAGGGTGGCCCGGTATCCTCGACGAATCTGGAGGGCCGGGGTCATGGGTGGCGTGTTCGTGAATGTGTTGAAGGCGCATCAGTGGGTGTACGAGCACAGCCGTGGGATGGTGGGGCATCGGGTGTTGTTCGGTAATCCGACGTTGTTGTTGCGGACGGTGGGGCGTAAGACGGGGGTCGACCGTACGTCGGCGCTGACGTACGGGCGGGACGGGGACGATTATCTGGTGACGGCGTCGAACGGTGGGTCGCCGCGGCCGCCGGGGTGGTTGGCGAACGCGAAGGCGGAGCCGCTGTGCGAGATTCAGGTCGGGACGAACAGGATCACGGTGACGGCGCGGGCGACGTATCCCGATGATCCGAATTACGAGCGACGGTGGCGGATCGTGGACGAGGTCAATCAGGGGCGGTACACGGAGTATCAGAAGCAGACGAAGCGACCGATCGCGGTGGTGGTGCTGACGCCGGCTCGCTGAACGATTTTCAGCGGCCGACGCCGCGGGGGTGGTCGTAGCCGTAGTCCGCGCTGTCGGCGGGATTTGGTCGCTCCCAATGGTTTACGTCGTTCGGGGGCTTGCTCGCGTAGCGGACGACGGCGAAGACCAGGATGAGTACGGCGATGATCACGGCGAATACGATCAGTGTGTGCACCGACGCACATTAACGGTCGCCGAATTGCCGCAGGGAATCTCGATGACAGGTCACAAATCGGGGATGCTCAGTTTGTCAGCAGGGTGCGTCCCAAGGCGGTTCGATCGTCGATGGCGCTGTGCGCGTCGGTCGCGCGGTCGAGGGGGAAGGTCTGGCCGATGACCACTTCGATTTCCCCGGCGGCGACGGCGGACTGTGCGCGTTCGGCGAGGGCGTGCCAGTCGGTGTCGTCGCCGGTGATATCGAACAGGCCGAGTGCGACGATTCGGCGGGCGGCCAGAGCTTCTCGGTCCAGGTCTGCGAAATTTCCTGCGGCTGAACCGTATCCGATGAAGCGGCCGCCGTCGGCGAGTGCGTCGGTGGCATTCGCGCCGAGTGCGCCGCCCGCGCCGTCGAGCACGATGTTCACCTCGGAACCGCCGGTGGCGGCACGCGCCTTGTCGACCCAGTCGGGCTCGGAGTAGTCGACGACGACGTCGGCGCCGAGACGTTCGGCCAGTTCGAGTTTGGCCGAACCTCTGGCGGCCGCGACGACGTGTGTGCCTGCGGCACGGGCGAATTGGATGAGCAGCGTGCCGAGACCGCCGCCTGCCGCGGTGATGAGTACCCATTCGCCCGGTCGCGGTGCGGCCCGGTCGAATATCGCCAGAGCGGTCTTGCCGTCGTGGGTCAACGCGACGGCTTGGGCGAAGGTGAGTGGGTCGGGGATTTCGATCAGGGTTCGCGCTTTGGCCGCCGCGCGTTCGGCGTAGCCGCCGATCGGCAGTCCACCGCCGATTCCGCTGGCGGCCGTCGCGGTGGCGACGCGTTTGCCGATCCACGACGGGTCGACGTCGGGCCCGACCTCGGTGACGACGCCTGCGACCGCTCCGCCGGGGACGTACGGCGGTTCGACAGCGAAATAGTCCGTGCCCCAACCACTTCGCAACCGGGCGTCGAGGAACATCACGTCGGCCGCGGCGACGGCCACGATCACCTCTCCGGCCTCGGCGACCGGTTCCGGCACCTCGCGCACCTCGAGTACTTCCGGTCCGCCGAATTGCGTCACGTGGACTGCCCGCATGGTCTGCCTCCTACGATTCCTTGTCGCTGACAACAACCAGCATGGAACCTGAAGCGGACTCGAGGTCAAACGCTACGGGCGGATTTCGCTCGGCGCGAAATGTGGGGTCGGATCAGGATCCGCCACCGCAACTACTGCTACTGCCGCCACCGCAGCTACTACTGCTGCCGCCACCACACGAACTGCTGCTGCCGCCGCTACAGCTACTGCCGCTTCCCCCGCCGCAACTGCTCGCGCTGCCGCCGCCACCGCATCCGTGGTGGTGGCCGTCGTGATGCCCACCGTGGTGGCCGCCGGTCCAGTTGTCACCCGAGCCGCCCCAGAATGTTCCGGAGCCGGAATCGAATTCGGCACCCGAACCGCTCGCCGACCAGGGACCGTGCCCGGCTCCGAAACGCGCCGCGCCGTCGCGGAACTGCCCGGTCGCCTGGTTGATCATGTAGACGACGAAGGCGATGATGCCGCCGACCAGCAGCAGCGCGATCACCAGGATGACGAGAACCAGCACCATGCCGGAATGGTAACCGCGTTCGCTCTCGACGTCCGTGTGGCCGATCCCGCTGCGGCGCGCCCGCGCCGCCGTACAGTGAGTCGTGGTGCTTTTTCGAACCAGAGAGCGGCGCCGGATCGATCTGGGCGAGGTCGATCGGGCTGTGGCGGCACTCGAACTCCCCGAAGCGGTCTTCAAGACCTGCCCGTGGCAGCCTCGGGAGCTGGTCGAGACCGGATTGCGTCAATGGTTGCGCTGCTGCGGCGCGGCGATGCGCGACGGCCAGGTGGTCGGTATGCCGTCGCACGCGGTGGACGAGGCGTGGCACGGGCTGATCCTGTGCACGCAGCGGTACGGGGCCTTCTGCACGGCCGCCTACGGGCGGTTCCTGCACCATTTCCCCGACGGCGACGATTTCGTCGTCTCCGGCGCGACCTCGGGCGGGTCCAACGGCTCGATGACCGAACAGCTCGGCCGCACGGTGGTGGCCTGGTCGCTGGTCGCGAAACCGGGCGAGGACTGCGTGCTGTGGGATCTGGACCGCCGGGTCGGCGTCGATCACCCATGGGGAATCGACGCGCGACGGGTGGCCGCGATCGAGGCGGAACTCGGGCGGCCGGCCGCCGTCGACTAGGTGAGTTTCACCCGCGCGGCGACGAACCGGAAAGCGGCGGGCGCCAAGCGGCTGATCTGGAGTTGCAGCCGGGCCTCGGGGGTGATCGGGACGATGCTGCGGTCGCGTTCGACGGCGCGCACGATCTGTTCGGCGACCTTGTCCGGTGTGTAGCGCCGTCTGCGGTAGAGATCGTCGTAGCGGGCTTGTCTGCGCTTCTCCTCTTCGGCGCTGACGCCGGAGAACGTGGTGGTCGAGACGATATTGGTATGTACGACTCCGGGGCAGACGGTGTGCACCGATATCCCGCGCCCGGCCAGTTCCGTGCGCAGGCAGTCCGAGAACATGAATACCGCCGACTTGCTGGTCGAATACGCGCTGAAGCCCTGTTGCGGGCTGTAGGCGGCCATGCTGGACACATTGACGATATGTCCGCCGAGACCTCTGGCCGCCATCGCGGCGCCGAAGGCCCGGCAGCCGTTCACCACGCCGCCGAGGTTGATCCGCATGACCCGGTCGAATTCGGCGGACGGTGTGTCGAAGAATCCGCCCGCTTGGCCGATGCCCGCGTTGTTGATCAGGATGTCGGGCACGCCGTGCACCGTGCCGACCTCGCTCGCGTGCGACCGGACCTGTTCCTCGTCGGCGACGTCGAGCTGGTAGGCGTGCGCCGCCCCGCCGTCGGCGACGATCAGTTCCGCGGTTTCCTTCGCGGCGTCCAGGTTGATATCGGAGAGCACGATCTCGGCGCCGCGGCGGGCGAAGGCTCGCGCGGTCTCACGACCGATTCCGCTGCCCGCTCCGGTGATGACGACCAGTTGATCTTCGAAACGTCCTTTGTCGCTGTCGGTTTCGGCGCGGCGGAGACCCCTGGGCGTGACGCCGTCGCGGATCGCGTCGATCAGTTCGGTGGTCGCGGTCGCGAGCAGTTCCGGGTGGGAGAACGGCATCCAGTGTCCGGCGGGCACATCGCGACGCCACAGCCGTGACACCCACTTGTGCGCGTCGTCGTAGCCCGCGGGCCGGATCGCGACGTCACGACCGGCGACGATCAACTGGACCGGCACCTCGGTCCTGCGCTCACGCGGGGCGAGCATGCGCGGCAGGATGTTGGCCCGATAGATGAGCAGGCCCTCGATCGCGTCGCGCCGGAAGGTCGGACCGAGGGAGATGTTCGCGGCCGGGGTGTCGTTCATGATCGACACGATCCGCTGCCAGCGATTCTCCTGCGCGACCACGCGGAAGATCCGGTCGAGTCCCGGTGTCATGGAGAAGACGGTGTAACCCGAGGACAGCAGTTGGGTGAACGGCTGCCACAGGTTGCGCGGGGTCGGCCGAGAGAGCTTGGCACGCACCCACTTTCCGAGATGATCGAGGTTCGGACCGGATACCGAGGTGAACGAGGCGACCCGCGCGTCGGCGCCGGGTTCGCAGACGGCTTCCCATACCTGGATCGAGCCCCAGTCGTGGGCGAGGACGTGCACCGGTCGATCCGGGCTGACCGCGTCGGCGACGGCGAAGAAATCGGAGGCGAGCGCCTCGAGACGGTAGTCGGCGGCGCGGTCGGTACGGGTGGATCGCCCGTGTCCCCTGGAGTCGTAGGTGACCACGTGGAATCGCTCGGCCAGCAGCGGCACCACCGCGTCCCAGAGGTGGTGGGTATCGGGCCATCCGTGCACCAGGACGACGGTTTCCGCGGCCGGGTCACCGTACTCGTAGGCGGCGATCTCGAATCCGTCGTTGCGCACGACCCGTTCGGTGACCGCTCCGTCGATATCGGTTGTCGTCATTGCCGTCATCTCCTGATTTCCCTGGTGTGCACCGATGTCGTCACAGGTCGAGCACCAAACGCCCACCCTCGGCGCGCGACACGCAGACGAGCATGTCACCCGCGGCGTGCTCGGCCGCGGTGAGTACGGATTCGCGATGTTCCGGTTCACCCGCCAGTATGCGCACCGTGCAGGTGCGGCAGAAGCCCTGGCGGCACGAGTACGGCCGATCCGGGCGACGCTCCAGTATCGCGTCGAGCGCGGAGCGGTCTGCGGCGACTTCGAATACCTCACCGGTGGAGGCGATTTCGATCTCGAAGGGTTGCCCGTCGACGATCGGCGGCGGCGAGAACCGCTCGGAATGCAGTTCGACACGCCGGTCGCGCAGTGCGGCGGCGACGGCGGTGGTCATCGGGGTCGGCCCGCAGCAGTAGACGGCGGTCGTGGCGTCGACGCCGGGTAGTAGGGCCGCCGCGTCGGGTAGTCCGTGCTCGTCGTCGGTCCTGATGGTCACCCTTGTGCCGAATCCGGCGATTTCGTCCAGGAACGGAATGGTGTCGCGGCTGCGGCCGGTGTACACCATGGACCAGTCGAGGCCGAGTCGCCGAGCCAGGCGCGCCATCGGCAGGATCGGGGTGATGCCGATGCCACCGGCGACGAAATGCACTCGGGTGGAGGGTGATCCGTATCCGGGGACCGCGAAGGGGAAGGCGTTGCGCGGGCCGCGCACCACGAGGGGTGTGCCTGGGATCAAGTCGTCGTGGACTTCGACCGAACCGCCGCCGCCCTCGGGGATGCGGCGCACGGCGATCCGGTAGCCGTGCCGGTCGGCCGGGTCGCCGCACAGCGAGTACTGGCGGAGCCGTCCGGACGGCAGTTCCAGATCGAGGTGCGCGCCGGGTCGCCAGCGCGGCAGTTCCCCGCGATCGGGAGCTTCCAGCCGCAGGCTGACGACGTCCTGGTCGCGGGCCTCGATCCTCCGATCGGTCACCACGAGGGCCTGCCTGCGGTCGCGTTCGGGGGTTCCGACCTCACGGCGGTTGACGATCGTCGTCCATTTCAGCCGCGCCGTCGCGACGGCGTCGAGCACGCGGACCGCGCGGTCACGCTCGCGTCTGCCGAACAGATCGGTCGGCAGTTGTTCGGGGACGGGCCGCGGGCTCACGAGGCCCGCGCGGCGGGTGATGTCGCCAGGTAGGCGACGGCCTGGGCGGTCGAACCCACCGATTCCGGGTTGTAGCCGGGTTCGAAGGTCGACAGCGCGCTGCGCAGCAGTGAAGGCATGCCGGGCAACGCGCCCCGCCACATGGCGCCGAAGACGCGGGTGAGCAGGCGGGGGTAGCCGAGATCGGGTAGCGCGGGGTCCTGGTGGACCATGAATTTGGTACCGCGCACGACCAGGGTCAGGAAGACGGGGAAGACCAGACTCATGACCGCCGCGCGCCGCAGGTAGCCCGCGCCGAAATACACCGCGACGTCGTGCGCGACGTGCCGATGTTCGACCTCTTCCGCCCCGTGCCAGCGGAACAGATCGGCCACCTGTGGGTCGGCGTCGAATTTCTCCAGATCGGCATTGAGCACCCAGTCACCGAGGTAGGCGAAGAAATGCTCGAGGCAGGCGATGATCGCGAGCCGCTCCACGAGTTGCTGGTCCCCCACCGCGCCGTCGACGTCGCTCGAACCCAGGGTCTTGCGGAAGAGGTATTCGGCTTGACGCACATACGGCAGTGGATCGACGCCGTTGGCTGCGAACACCTCGCGCAGCACCCGGTCGTGCGTTTCGGCGTGCATGGATTCCTGGCCGATGAAACCGAGCATCGCCTCGCGGAGTTTGTCGTCCTTCACGTACGGCAGCGCCTCGGAATAGGCGGCGCAGAACATGCGCTCGCCTTCGGGCAACAGCAGGTTCAGCGCGTTGATCAGGTGCGAGGCGATCGGTTCGGACGGCATCCAGTGCAGCGGGGTATCCGACCAGTCGAACCGGACGTTGCGCGCGTGCAGGGCGACCTCACCGGGATCGGTCTCCGGCCGCTGCTCACCCCAGCGAAGTAGCTTCATCGGTACTCCTCGATCTCACCCATCCACGCGGCGACCGCACCGGCGGCCACGATCGCGACACTGCGTCTCGCCGCGTGACTGTATCAACGATCATACGCATATATAGAACCGTGAGTAACACACATGTTGTCGCGACGCGATATCGCAACTCATACGGATTGGGGTCGTTGCGAGAGGGTAATCACACAGCGAGAAATGGGGCCCGTCCACTGTGATCGGATCACGCAGCCGTTCGACCAAGAACTAGAACACGTTCTAGTAGGATTCCGCTATGAAACGTTAGCCGGATTGGATGCCAGCTTCCTCTACCTCGAGACCGAAACCCAGCACCTGCACATCTGCGCACTGCTGCTACTCGATCCGGCCACGGACGGCGCCGCGTACTCCTTCGACGCATTCCGCGAACACCTGGACCGAAGACTCCCCCTGATCCCGCAGATGCGCCGCCGCATGCGTGAGGTCCCGCTCAACCTGGACCATCCGGTGTGGGTGGAGGACCCCGAATTCGAACTCGACGATCATCTCCACCGGTGGCAGATCGCGGCTCCCGGCGGCAAGGACGAATTGGCCGACACGGTCGGCGAGATCGCGAGCACACCGTTGGATCGCGAACGTCCCCTGTGGGAGATGCACGTCATCGAAGGGCTCGAGAACTGCAGGATCGCGGTGCTCTGCAAATATCACCACGCCACCGTCGACGGCATCACCGGTGCCGACATGCTGATGCAACTGTGCGATACGGAACCGAACGCCGATCGGGCCGTGCCGACCGAGAAATGGGAGGCCGAACCGCAGCCCGCGACCTGGAAACTGCTGACCGACGCCGTCGTCCGCTTTCCCGGCCGGGCGGGAGTCGTCGGCATGGTGCCGAAAACCCTCGGCATGCTCGCCGGTTTCGCTCGGCGGCGGCACAACAACGAGCAGGGCATGGCCCTGCCGTTGACCGCGCCCCGCACACCCTTCAACAAGGCCATCGGCCCGGACCGCGCCGTGGCGTTCGTCGAATCGGATCTCGATGCCGTCAAACGGATCAAGAAGGCGTTCGGGGTGACGGTCAACGATGTCGTGATGACGGTGATCGGCGGCATCCTGCGCACCTACCTGGACAAGCACGACGAGTTGCCCGATCGCTCACTCATCGCCTCGGTCCCGGTGTCGGTCCACGACAAGTCCCGGCATTCCGAGGGCATCAACAAGGTGTCCTCGCTGTTCGCCGAACTCGGCACCGAAATCGACGATCACGCCGAACGGCTGCGCGCGGTGTCGGCGGCGAATCGGCACGCCAAGAGCGAACACGAGACGATCGGCGCGGATTTCCTCCAGGACTGGTCGGAATACGCGCCGCCCAACACCTTCCAACTGGCGGCACGGATGTATTCCGCGCTGCGACTGGCCGAATTCCATCCGGTCGTGCACAACCTGGTCGTCTCGAATGTGCCGGGACCGCCTATGCCCCTGTACTTCCTCGGACTGAAGGTGGAGGGCATGTATCCGTTCGGCCCGGTCTTCCACGGCGCGGGGCTCACCGTCACCGTGCTGTCCAACAACGGGAATCTCGATTTCGGTTTCATCGGATGCCGGGAACTGGTGCCCGATATCGGCGCGCTCGCCGACGCGGTACCCGACGTGATCGACGAATTGCTCGTCGCGGCAGCCGAATCGTCGTAGGCGCACGCCGTCCTGTCCGCCACCGCCGTCCTACGCCCGGCGAATGGCACGGATGCCCCTCTGTACGCGGCATATCTGTAACGTGTTCCAGAAGTGCGTACGAGACAGACCGACGGAGGTTCGCAATGGGGCGATTGACCGGCAAAGTGGCATTGATCAGCGGTGCGGCCCGCGGCATGGGCGCGGCGCACGCCGAGGCGATGATCGGTCACGACGCCCGCGTGGTGCTGGGCGATATCCTCGATGACGAGGGCGCCGCGCTGGCCGAGAAACTCGGCGACAACGCCGCCTACGTCCACCTCGATGTGCGTGACAAACAGCAGTGGCTCGATGCCGTCGCCGAAACCACCCGCCGTTTCGGCGCGCCGAATGTGCTGGTGAACAACGCGGGCATCGTCAACGGCAATCTGCTGGTCGATTTCGAACTCGCCGAGTGGCAGCGCATCCTCGATATCAACCTGACCGGCACGTTTCTCGGTATGCAGGCGGTGGCGCCGGGCATGATCGAGGCGCGCGGCGGTTCGATCGTCAACATCTCCTCGATCGAAGGCATGCGCGGCAGCCCAGGACTGCACGGCTACACGGCTACCAAATTCGCGGTGCGCGGACTCACGAAATCCGCGGCACTCGAATTGGCCCAGTACGGGATTCGCGTCAACTCGGTGCATCCCGGATTCATCAGCACCCCCATGACCGAGGGGATTCCGCCGGACTTCCTCCAGATCCCCTTGGCTCGGGCGGCCGATCCGTCCGAGGTGTCGGCCCTGGTCACCTTCCTGGCATCCGACGAATCCTCGTATTCCACGGGTTCGGAATTCGTCATCGACGGCGGTCTCACCGTCGGCGTGCCGCACAAGAGTCAGTGAGCCGACACCCAGGGAACTCCGACCGTCAGGACCACGAGGGGCGGTAGCGCCAGCAGGGCCAGGCACGCGGTCGTATTCATCCACTTGTATTCGACGATCAGCCCGACGAATTCGCGTAGGACGGCGCTGGGCAGGTAGTAGTACGCGGTGCGCGCGCCGACCACTTCCGCGTCCAGTTCGAGCCTGCGGGCCAGGATCGCGGTGCGCAGGATGTGGAAATTGCTGGTGACCAACACCATTCGCGTGCTCCCACCTCGAAGGTCCAGCAACTCCTTGGTGAACAGCAGGTTCTCGTTGGTATTGGTCGACCGGTCCTCGTGCACGACCACCTCCGCGGGCAGACCGTTGTCGACCAGGTATGTCGACATGGCGAGGGCCTCGGAAACCGCTTCGTCCGGCCCCTTCCCACCGCTGGTCACCACGACAGGGCTTCTGCCCGAATCGAATTCGGCGCGGAAGACAGCGAGCGCGCGATCCAGCCGCGACGCGAGCAGCGGCGGAACCCGGCCGCCGTCCAGACCCGCGCCGTGCACGACGATGGCGTCCATCCCCGGCTGGTAGCCGAGCCGTCCATAGAGGAAGGCGTAGGCCAGGAAGGCGATCAGCGACAGGCCGAAATAGCCGATCACCAGGGTGACCGACGCAGCACCGACCGCGATCCAAATACTCTCGGCGACAACGGCTGTCACGAAGAGAACATAGGGAACCAAGAGCACGAGCCCCGCACCGAGCGACAACACATTCGGGAGACGCAACCCCTCGCGGGCCACCATCTGCACGCCGTTCCCGACCAGCAGCCCCGCCAGCGTCAACACCGCCACCGGCGAAAGAACGATCACCACCACCGCCAGCAACCGCAGCATTCCGTCACCCGCCGCGGTGACCAGCGACACCCCCGCGAAGAGGGCACCGAGTAGCAGGAACACGCCATTGCCGAGCCGACGCCGATCGGTATGGAACCGCGCCGCGAACACACCGAACATGACCAGGCCGATGGCGAGCAATATCACCTCGCCACGGTACGCGGGGTGTGACCGCGGCCCCAGGGAGAGGTGGGGTTCGGCAACGGACGGGTTCATCGCGTGACGTGCCCCGGCCTGAGCGGACATTCACCGTCCCCGACGACAGGTTCCCGCGAGTTCCCGCCGGGATTGTCCACGCAGGCCGCACCTACCCCGTTCAGCCCCTCAGGCGAACACCACCGACCGATCCTCCACCAACCGCAACCGCCGCGAGAGATCCGAGGCGAATACCCGCTCCGGGTCGACCGCGTCACGCACCGCGCGCCATTCGTCCAATCGCGGGTACATGGCTTTGATCGTCTCCGGGTCCGTGCGGGAATCCTTGGCGAAATACAGCCTGCCGCCGGCGTCGAGCACCCGCTGATCCAATTCGGAGCAGAACCGCCCGAGCCCCGGTTTCATCGGGAAATCCAGGCTGAGCATGAAACCCGGATGCGGCCACGACAGGGGCGCGGGATTGCCCGGACCCATCCGCTTGAAGACATTGAGGAAGGATCGGTGCCCGGAATGGGCGATGGCGCGCACCGCGTCGGCGAGTTGGGCCTGCGCATCGAACGGCATCGAGAACTGGTATTGCAGGAAGCCCCGGCGGCCGTACGCGCGGTTCCACTCCCCCAGCAGATCGAGGGGGTGATAGAACTGCGTCAGGTTCTGGATCCGGCCGCGCGCCTTCGCCGGATAGATCCGGTGCGCGGCCTCGGCTGCGAGCCGGATGGTGACATTGTTGACCATGCCGTTCGGGAAGATGTCGGGCACGGTGAACAGTTGTGGCGCATCGAATTTCAGCGGATCGCGGCGCAGTTCGACGGGCAATTGGTCGAGAGTCGCCAGTGAGCCACGGGTGAATCCGGCGCGACCGAGATGCGGGCCGGTGCTGATGGTGTCCGGGACCGACATGCTGTAGTCGTAGCCGTCGTCGGAACCGCCGGTCAGCAATTCCATGGTCTCGTCGAGATTCGAGGTGCGATCGTTGTCGGCGATGAAGTACGCGGTTTCGGTATGTTTCATGCGGACTCGCGCGCGCACCACGATGCCGGTGAGACCCATTCCGCCCACCGTCGCCCAGAACAACGCGCGATCCGCGCCGTCCGGCGTGAGGGTGCGCACAGAGCCGTCGGCGGTCAGCAATTCCATCGACACCACGTGATTGCCGAAACTGCCGTGCGAATGATGGTTCTTGCCGTGGATATCGGAAGCGATGGCTCCACCGACGGTAACCTGGCGCGTGCCCGGCAGTACCGGTACCCACAGACCACTCGGCAGAACCGCGCGCATCAGGGCGTCGAGACTGACTCCCGCGTCGACGTCGACGATTCCGCTGTCGGCATCCACCGAGTGGATGCGATCGAGCGCGGTCATATCGATGACGAGACCGCCGCCGTTCTGGGCGGGGTCACCGTAGCTGCGTCCGAGCCCGCGTGCGATCACACCCCGGGCGCCCGCCCGCCGTACCGCGTCGGCGATGGTCTGGAGATCCTCGGTGCGCAGCACGTCCGCGACGCTCGGCGCGGTGCGACTCCAGCCGCTGAGCGAGCGGCGCTCGATCACTGATCCCCCTGTGTCGGAACTCATCCCGACACCGTACCCACGTTGCGCGGCCGCGCGCTCCGACCGCCTCCGAAAAATGGGTAGCCCGTCGCGCCCCGGGCGCGAGAGGATCGGTGGATGTCCGCAGCCGTCTATCTGATCACCGGCATACAGGCCGCAGGGAAATCGACCGTCGCGCAGGCGCTGGCGGAGCGGCTGCCGCGGTCGGCGCATGTGCGGGGGGATGTCTTTCGGCGTTTCGTGGTCGGTGGACGGGCGGAGATGTCGGGGGAACCGAGCGCCGAAGCTGTCGAGCAGTTGCGGTTGCGGCACCGGTTGGCGGCGCGTACTGCGGACGGCTACGCCGATGCCGGGTTCACGGCGGTCGTGCAGGATGTCCTGCTCGGTGAGTTCCTGCCGTTCACCATCGGATTGATCCGTACGCGGCCGCTCTACGTCGTCGTGCTCGCGCCGCGAGCCCCCGCCGTCGCGGCGCGTGAAGCCGCGCGGGACAAATCCGCCTACGGGACCTTCACCGTCGAAGCGCTGGACAGCGCGTTGCGGGAGGGGACGCCGCGGCTGGGTCTGTGGCTGGATACGACCGATCTGTCCGTCGCGGAAACCGTCGATCGAATCCTCGAGCAGGCGCGGCCATGGTCTTCCTGATCGGGGCGATGACATAGCGCAGCGCGCCGGGCCCGTCGGGTCGCGATCAACTCGAGCGATGCGCGGCCGACAACTCCTCGTCACCGAGAATCTTGCCAACGGGCGCGTCGGCCACGACGTGAACCGCATCCAGAACGACCGCCCGATCTCAACTCAGCCGATGTGCGGCCAACAACTCCTCGTCGCCGAGGATCTTGTCGATGGGTCCGTCGGCGACGATGCGGCCGGCGTCGAGAACGACCGCGCGATCGCAGACGCGCTGCGCGTACGGCAGGTCGTGGGTGACCAGGACCAGGGTGGTCGGGAGGGCGAGCAGGATGTCGGCGAGTTCGCGGCGGGCCACCGGGTCCAAGTTGGCCGCCGGTTCGTCGAGGACGAGTACTTCGGGGCGGCATGCCAGGACGGTGGCGAGTGCGGCACGGCGGCGTTCGCCGAGCGAGAGCCGGGCCGGTGAACGGTCGGCACGGTCCGACATCCCGACCGCGTCGAGCGCGAAACGCACACTCTCGGAGAGATTTTCGCCGCGCAGGCCGAAGTTGGCGGGACCGAAGGCGACGTCCTGTTCGACGGTGGGCATGAACAGTTGATCGTCGGGATCCTGGAAGACGACTCCGACACGCTGCCTGATGACCCGCACGGTCGACCGATCGAGGCGGACCGCGCCGATGTGCACCTCGCCCGATGCCGCGGTGAGCACGCCGTTGAGATGCAGCATCAGCGTGGATTTGCCCGCACCGTTGGGTCCGAGCACCGCGACGCGTTCTCCCGCACCGATATCGAGATCGACCCCGTGCAATGCGCCGGTGCCGTCGGGGTAGGCGTAGGTCAGGCCGATCAGGCGCACGGCCGCGGGCTCGGTCACCGCAGCACCCATGCGCAGGCGCAGACACAGATCGCGGCGACGGCGGGCGTGATGCCGAGCGACCACTGTCTCCCGGTAGCGGGTTCGGTGCCGAATTCGGTGATGACGCCGATGAATCCGCGCGACAGCATCGCCAGATGGACGCGCTCGCCGCGTTCGTAGGAGCGCAGGAACAGGCTTCCGACACCGCGTGCGGTCGCGCCTATCTGGCGGATCGTGCGCGGGTCGTCACCGCGCGAGATCCTGGCCAGGCGCATGCGGGCGGCCTCGTCGGCGATCACGTCCACGTATCGCAGCATGAGCACCGCGATCGTGACGACCATGGCGGGCACGTGCAGTCGGCTGAGCCCGCCCGGCAGTTCCCTGATATTCGTGGTGGCCGCCAAGGTCAGTGATATCGCCACTCCGACAGTGCCTTTCGCGATGATTCCCCAGGCGGCGTAGAGACCGGTGGTCGACAGCGACATTCCGAGGAAGGTGGTTCTCGGCTCCCCCGCCGCGAACGGAAGCAGTACCGCGAGCACGACGAACGGCAGTTCGATCAGCAGCCGCGGGGCGATCCAGCGGAGCGAAATTCCCGCCGACCACCACAGCGCGAACAATCCGGCCGCGTACACCGCGAACGGCCAGAACAGCTCGCGCGGTGTGGCGACCACGGCGAAGACCGCGACGACGGCGCACACGATCTTCACTTCGGCCGGAACGCGGTGCACCGGCGAGCTGCCGGGCAGGTACAGCCGGTGGCTGACGGTGCTCACCTAGGTCGACTCCGGTTCGGGCAGATTCGATCCGGGCGAGACGCTCGTGGCCCGTCGACTGTTCGTGCCCACCCTGATGACGCGCACCACAGCGAACAGCGCGGCGAAGGCCGCGGCCACACCGAGCACGCCCGCGATGCCGGTGAGCCGGTCGTCACCGTCGATGGTGTAGTCGGCCAGCGGCGAATGCGCCAGCGCGTGATCCCGGGTGTTCTGCGCGATGCATTCGCCGCGCAACTCCTCGGCTCCGTCGACGTCGACCACCGTGCACCCGCGTTGCGTGGTCGCGTCCAAACCGTCGGGGTGCGAACTCGCCGCGTAGGACAACACTCCCGCCACGAGCAGGGCGACCGCGGCGAAACCGAACAGGAATCCGTTCGTCGACAGCGCGACGCGACGCGGGGATCGCCGCGCGCGCTCGGTGGCGCGGAGCAGGTAGACGAGGTCGGGGCGGGCGTTGACGACGGCGACCACCGTGATCGCCGTGATGATCCCCTCCCCGATGCCGATCAGCGCGTGGGTGGCGAACATGTACCAGGCGACGGTGCCGACGGTGGATCCCGCCGCGCCGCCGATCGCGTATTCGACCACGAAACCCATGGCGGCACAGATCGTTCCGAGGAACGCCGCGACGAACGCGACCACGCCGACGCCGCCGCGTTTGGCCAGGACCGGCAGCAGTCGGCGGGCGACGAAGTAGCCCACGGTCACGCCGATGAGGGCCATATTCGTGATGTTCGTCCCCAGCGCCGTCAGACCGCCGTCGGCGAACAGCAGTGCCTGCACGATCAGCACGATCGCCACGCACAACGCCCCGACGTAGGGCCCGACCAGGATCGCGGCGAGCGCGCCGCCGAGCAGGTGACCGCTCACGCCGGGCAGGATCGGGAAGTTCACCATCTGCACCGCGAAGATGAACGCGGCGACCAGACCCGCCATCGGCGCCGCGCGTTCGTCCAGTTCGGCGCGCGCCCGCCACACCGCGTAGCCGAGCCCCGCGAGCGCGACGAGCGCGAAGATCAGCGAGGTCGGTGCGTCGACGATGCCGTCGCTCATATGCATCGCCAGGGTGGTGTCGTTCACCCCCACAGACGATACTCGCAATATATGTTCAAGTGAACCGATATGTGAACATTGCGTCGACCGGTCATCGAGGAGAGAACGGCAGATCAGGACCGTGGCACCGAGCCCCCAGCTGGACCCCGAGGACGCCCGCACGGAAGTGCCGGGCCTGGACGCGGCCGGTATCGAGCACTGGGCGCGGCGCTTCGAACTGCTCTCCGACGCGAACCGGCTCCGGCTGCTGGTCTGCCTGCACCACACCCCGGACCAGAGCGTCACCGACCTCGCCGCCGCGGTGGGCATGTCGGCGACCGCGGCTTCGCACGCGCTGCGTCTGCTGCGCTATCAGGGCTGGGTCACCGCGTCGAAGACCGGACGGATCGTGCGCTACCGCCTCGCCGACGAGACGATCCACCAGCTCCTGCACTGGATCGGCGCCACCCACGCCGCCGAACACTGAACCGTCCGCCGGGCGGTGGACAGCGCAGCGCGCGAAGGTGATTCACGCACCGCTGTTAACCCCGGCGACGACGCCCGCGATCAATTATCTGACGGCCCCGAACCATCCACCACCCCCTCCGGTTCGGGGCCGTCTCACGACGCGACCCGGCGGCCCCGCGTCGGTGGGCGCTCAATTCCCTGACAGATCCTCCGAAAGATCGCGTGCCGACACACCTTCGGGCAATCGGACTTCCTCGACCGGTTCGGGCCGGTCGTCGTATTCCAGGCGCAGGGCCCGGCAGATGGTGGCGTGCATGTCGTAGAGGGTGGTGATGTAGGTGAGTTCGAGGATCTCCCGGTCGGTCAGATGGGCTTTCAGTACGTCGAAGACCGCGTCGGCGACCCGACCGCCGTCGTAGACGAGGGCGTCGGTGTAGGCGAGCACGGCCCGTTCGAGCGGGGAGAAGCAATCGGCGACCTGCCAGTGCGGAATCGCCGCGATGGTCTCCTCCGGCACACCGAGCGATCGCATCTGCTTGCAGTGCTGGGAGAAGACGAACTGGCTGCCGCGGGCGTAACCGGCCCGGCACTGTCCTAGCTCGCGCAACGTGGAATCGAGTGTGGCGTCGCGATATACGGAGAAGCCGCGCACGGCGTGGCGGAAGACCTCCGGCGACTGCGCGAAGACCGTCCACCAGTCGCCGGGCGTGGCGTGGACGGTGCCGTGGTCGACGGCGGGATCCCTGTCGGGGCCGAAAAGCCGGTCGTAGAAGTACCGGATCCGCTCGTCGGTGACTTCGGCGCGGGGCACTTCACGCAGTCGGGGCATGGCGCTGTTCCTTTTCGGTGTGGGACGGGTTGCGGTCGGCGGCGGTCCTCGGCGCGTGCGAGACATCATCGTCCGTGAAGGTTCGCGTCCAACAGGCGAATTCGAGCAGGATCCCGTCGGGATCGCGGAAGTAGAACGACCGGACGAAGGTCCCGGGATGGACCTCGCGCGACACCCCGTACCGGCTGTCGTCGTGGTTGAGCACGCGGCTGACCTCGATCCCCTCGGCGCGCATCCGCCGGTGGTATTCGTCGAAACGTTCGGGCGGCACGGTGAAGGCCACGTGATTCATCGACCCCACCGCGCTCACGAGTTCGCCCGCGTCGGGCAGCCCCCTCGGTGCCGAGATTCCCGGGACGGCGTCGGGGGCGTCGGCGAGCCAGAAGAAGGCCAGGGCGTTGCCGTTGCCGCAGTCGAAGAAGAAATGCTGTCCGAGATCCCCCGGCAGTTCGATGGTCTTGATCAGCGGCATACCCAATGTGCCGGTGTAGAACTCGATCGTGCGGCGCATGTCGGAGCACACGAGGGCGAGGTGGTCGATGCCCTGTAGTTCGTATCTCGGATCGGTCGAATTCACGGGAGTCCTTCCGGTGAGCGCCGCTGCCGCATGCCACCGATTCGACGGCGCGATCGCGGGAACGGTCGACGGCAGACGACTCGACAGTGGATGACTTGACAGTCATGTCAACTTGGTGGAAAGTCTGAGAGCGCGTCTGAGATCTCGGTCACCGGCTGGCGTGTGACGCCGGATATGTAGAGGGACTCCCGGTACGACTGAGGTTTCCACACCAAGACGTCACACCGAGAGTCCCTGTGCCAGTGTCGCTTACCTGCTTGTGCTTGTCGTGCCCAGCCCACGGCGAGTCGCCGAAGTGCCCGTTCTATCCGTCTTCGTCGCTGACCGACCCGCAGTGGGCGATCCTGGAGCCGCTGCTTCCGCCACCAGGCAACACCGCCGGTAAGGGCGGCCGACACGAAAAGTGGTCGCGGCGGCTGGTGTGCGACGCGATCTTCTACCTGTCGCGCGGCGGGATCGCGTGGGCGCAGCTGCCGCACGATTTCCCACCTGCGAAAACCGTGTACGACATCTACCGGCGATGGACGAAAGCCGGTGCATGGCAACGTATCCACGATGCACTGCGTGATCGTGCCCGAGTCGCCGCCGGTCGGGCGCCGCAGCCGACCGCGGCGGTGATCGACTCGCAGACCGTGCGCGGCGCCGACACCGTCGCAGCGGGTACGGCCGGATACGACGCGGGCAAGAAGATCAAAGGCCGCAAACGCCACATCGCCACCGATACCAGCGGGCTACTGCTGGCCGTCGTGGTCACCGCCGCCTCGATCCAGGACCGCGACGCCGCGCACCGGCTGCTGGCCGCTGTCGCGGCCCGCTTCGCCACCATCACGCACGTATTCGCCGACGGCGGCTACGCCGGGCGACTGGTCATCTGGACGAAATCTGTTCTCGCCCAAACTATTCAGATCGTCAAACGCAGCGACACCGCCACCGGGTTCGAAGTCCTGCCACGCCGCTGGGTAGTCGAACGCACATTCGGCTGGCTCGTCAAACACCGCCGATGCGTCCGCGACTACGAAACCCGCCCCGACCACCACGAAGCCATGGTCTACATCGCTGCCATCCACACCCTCACCCGACGACTGGCTCACGCCAGCACACCAGCCACATGAGATCCCAGACGCCCTCTAAGCTTGAGATTTAACCTCTGAGCTGGGGTAGGTCGCCCCGGTTGATCATGGGTGAAGCCCTTGGTTGATGATTCATCTTGCTACAGAACGAATCTCATGAACCAAGGGCTTCGATGAACAGTGTGCACGATCCTGGTCGCGAGGGTGCGGCCGGGGAGTTGTCGGCGTTTCGGCAGGAGTTGTACCGGTGTGCGAGCGCGCGAGCGGATGCGTTGTTCGAGCTGTGTGAGGCGGTGTTGTGCGCGGACGGGCCGGTGACCACGCTGGTCGGGTTGTCTCTGGTGGCCGAGCATCGCCGTGGTCATGGCGGTATGTACGACGCGCTGGCGGCGGGCCGGCTCGATGTCACCAGGCTGCGGCGGGCGGTGACCGGATTGCCGGTCCCGTGTGAGCGCGGCGGCCGGATCAGGCTGGCGGTGGATGTGTCACCGTGGCTGCGGCCCGACGCTATGACCAGTGCCGACCGTTGTTTCTGTCATACCTATGGGCGCGGCAAGGGCAACGCGCAGCTGATCCCGGGCTGGCCGTACTCGTTCGTCGCCGCGCTCGAGTCCGGGGCGTCGAGCTGGTGCGCGCTGCTGGACGCGCAGCGTATCGGCCGTGACGAGGACCTCACCGCGGTGACCGCCGCCCAGGTCCGCGACGTGGTTGCCCGGCTGCGCGCGGCCGGGCATCATCGGCCCGGGGATCGCGACATCGTGATCGTGTTCGACGCCGGCTACGATATCTGCCGCTTGGCGTGGCTGTTGGCGGATCTGCCGGTTGAGCTGGTAGGTAGGGTGCGGTCGGATCGGGTGTTCTGCTTCCCCGCCGCCGCGCGGGCCCGCACGGGCCGCCCGCCGCGCCACGGCCCGGTGTTCACCCTCGCCGACCCGGCGACCCATCCCGAGCCCGCGGTCACGACCAGCACCGACACCCTTCGCTACGGCACCGCCCGCACCACTGCCTGGCACCGGTTGCATCCCCGGCTCACCCACCGCGGCCCCTGGGCCGACCTCGACGGTCCGCCACCGATCATCGAGGGCGCCCTGATCCGGTTGACCGTGGATCGGCTACCCGGCGACCGAAACCCGAAACCGGTGTGGCTGTGGACATCCCGTGCCGAAAGCGCCGCAGCGGACGTGGACCGCTACTGGCAGGCGTTCCTGCGCCGCTTCGACATCGAGCACACCTTCCGGTTCCTGAAACAAACCCTCGGCTGGACCCGGCCCCGGGTCCGTACCGCCGCCCAGGGCGACCGCTGGACCTGGCTGATCCTCACCGCCCACACCCAGCTGCGGCTCGCACGCGGCCTCACCACCGACCTGCGCCGCCCCTGGGAGAAACCCGTCACCGACCCGCACCGGCTCACCCCCGCCCGCGTCCGTCGCGGGTTTCGCCACCTCCGCCGGAAAACCCCCAATCCGGCCAGCGCGCCGAAACCCTCACGCCCCGGCCCCGGCCGCCCGAAAGGCAGCAAGAACCGGCACATCGCGCCACATCCAGAGGTCGGCAAAACCCGTGTGGCCCCGGCTACGCCGGGGCCACAACCTTAAATCTCAAGCTGAGCCGTGGCGAAGTCGGCTGTCAATAGCGCACCGGCCCCGGTGGACACGCTGACCCCACGCGGCCGCAAGACGCGCGACGCCGTGCTCGACGCGGCCCGGCGGGTCTTCGAAACCGTCGGCTTCCTCGACGCCAGGGTGGAGCAGATCGCCCAGGAGGCGGGCGTGTCCTACGGAACCTTCTACCGGTACTTCGAATCGAAGGACGACGTCTTCGGTGAGCTGAGCACGCGGTTGTTCGAGGATATGCATCGCCGCGAGCAGACAGCGGCCGACCTTTCCCCCGCCGAGAAGCTGATCGCGTCGAATCGCGCCTACTACCGGGCCTATCGACGCAACGCGCCGATGATGGCGATCATCGAACAGGTCGCCACGATCAACGACGAGTTCCGCCTGCTGCGTCAGCGCCATCGCCACCTGCTCATCGATCGCACGGCGCGCGCGATCGCCCGCTGGCAGTCCGACGGACTGGTGCGCGCCGATCTCGATCCGGAACTGGCCGCCCGCGCGATGGCCGCGATGGTCGATCACACCCTCTACCTGTGGCTGATCCAGGGCGAGGACGCGGACGAGCAGGCGGTCCTGGACACCCTCGATCGCATGTGCGTCGGCGCGCTCGGCCTCGATCGGCGGCCCTGATCCGATGCGTCGTCGGGTGTCGCTCGACAGAAATCCCACTATACCGCCGGTGCGAGGAGACAGCCCATGACGATCGATCCGGACGAACACACCCCACCCGGCCCGCTCGACGGTTACCGCGTGCTCGAACTCGGGACATTGATCGCGGGTCCGTACTGCGGCAGGCTCCTCGGTGACATGGGCGCGGATGTCGTCAAGATCGAAGCGCCCGACCGCCCCGATCCCCTGCGGGAATGGGGTCAGGCCGCCGGCGGGCACCAATACTTCTGGGCCGTGCACGCCCGCAACAAGCGCTGCGTCGGCGTGGACCTGCGCACCGAGGCGGGCCGCGAGATCTTTCTCGAACTCGTGCGCACCGCCGATGTGGTGGTGGAGAGTTTCCGACCCGGAACCCTGGAACGCTGGGGGCTCGGATACGACGTCCTCGCCGCGATCTCACCCCGGCTGGTACTGGCCCGGGTGTCGGGCTACGGGCAGACCGGACCGTATTCCGCGCGCCCAGGGTACGCCTCGGTCGCCGAGGGGATCAGCGGATTGCGCCACCTCAACGGATTTCCCGGGCAGGCGCCACCGCGGATCGCGCTGTCGCTCGGCGACAGCCTCGCCGGACTCTTCGCATGCCAAGGCGTTCTCGCGGCACTGCTCGCGCGTGAACGCACCGGACGCGGACAGATCGTCGACGCCGCCCTCACCGAGGCGGCACTCGCCGTTCAGGAGTCGACCGTCCCCGATTACCACAAGACCGGGCATGTCAGGCAGCCGTCGGGCACGCGCCTCGACGGGATCGCGCCGTCGAATCTGTATCGCGCCGCGGACGGGCTGTGGGTGATCATCGCGGCCAACCAGGACACGGTCTTCGGACGGCTCGCCACCGCGATGGGCACACCGGAACTGGCGTCGGACCCCAAGTACGTCAACCACACCGCGCGCGGCGAACACCAGGACGAACTCGACGAGATCATCGCGGCGTGGGCGGGGAAATTCACCGCCGCCGACCTGATCGAGCTGTTGACCGAATTCGGTGTCGTCGCGGGCCCGGTCAACACCGTCGCCGAGGTGCTGGTCGATCCGCAGTTCACCGCGCGCGAACTGTTCGTCGAACACCGCGACCCGTCGGTCGGACCCGGCGAGGCCGGATTCGATCCGGAACCGGCGAGAGGTGTGGGTGTGGTGCCCAAACTCAGCGACACACCCGGCGGCGTCCGGTGGGGTGGCCCGAGCAGGCCGGGCACCCACACCGACGAAGTTCTCGGCGAACTGCTCGGCTACGACGGCGCACGGCTGGCCGCACTGCGCGCGGCGGCACGATCGCGTGAATTCGACCGCGGCGGGTCCGCCCGACAGTCCGGATACCGGACGATCGGTCCAACCGCGACCGATGTCGCGACGGGCACCGCCCACGTCGGCGACGACTCGACCGCCGCACGACCTCTCCCCCCGCGCGAAGGAGCGTTGACATGAGTGACAACCACCCCGAGGGCAGGTCGGCCGAATTGGCGGCGGCGATGCGCGCGTTCATCGACGACGAGGTCATCCCCGTCGAATCCACGCTCGCCGTCGAAGGCGGCGCCGCGCGCAACACACTGGCCGGACTGCGAACGCGGGCAAAGGAACTCGGCCTCTGGGCGCTCGGTCATCCGGCGGAGCTGGGCGGCGGGGGTCTGCCGTTCCTCGACTTCGTCTATCTCAACGAGATCATCGGCCGTTCCGAATTCGGTCAGCTGGCCGTCGGTTCGGTGTCCATGCAGGACACGCTCATGCTGCACCGGCACGGGACCGCCGAGCAGCGCGCCCGCTGGATCGCGCCGCTGGTGTCGGGAGAGATCCTGCCGTCGGTCGGACTGACCGAACCCGAGGTCGCGGGCTCCGATCCCACCCTGATCGAAGCCCGCGCCGAACTCGACGGCGATCACTGGATCGTCAACGGACACAAGTGGTTCACCACCGGCGCGGCGCAGGCCGCGTTCTGCACGGTCTTCGCCCGCACCGAACCCGAGTCCGCGCCGAGGCACGCGCGCATCAGCGCGATCATCGTCCCGACCGACACACCCGGATTCGAGATCGTGCGTTCGATTCCGACGATGGGCCACGACCCCAGCGACCACTACGAGATCCGGCTGACCGATGTCCGCGTGCCCGCCGCGGCACTGCTCGGCGCGCGCGGTCAGGGGTTCGCGGTGGCGCAGGATCGCCTCGGACCGGGCCGGATCTTCCACGGCATGCGCTGGCTCGGCCAGGCCCAGCGCGCCTACGAGCTCATGTGCGCCCGCGCGAACACGCGTTTCGCCCACGGGTCACTGCTCGCAGACAAGGGCGAGATCCACCGCTATATCGCCGAATCCGCCGCCCAGATCCATGCCGCGCGGCTGATGACCCTCGATGCCGCGCGGGCGATGGACGCAGGCGAGGACTATCGCGTACGCGTCGGACTGGTGAAATTCTGGAGCGCCAGAATGCTGCACGACGTCATCGACCGGGCCATCCAGGTGCACGGCGCGCTCGGCCTGACCGCGGACACGCCACTGGAGCGCATGTACCGGCAGGCGCGCTACGCGCGGGTCTACGACGGACCCGACGAGGTGCACCGCATGTCGACCGCGCGCCGGTTGCTGCGCGACCCGGGGGCCGCGCCGTGGCTGTGACACCGTCTCGTGACGATGGCCGTGCCGAATTCGGGCTGCGCGTCGAACCAGTCGGTGTCGTCAAGGACCAGGAACCGGCCGTGACCACCCTGATCGACGGTGTCCGCGCGGTGCTCGGCGAAGCCGTCGGCACCGAGATCGTCACCGCCGAGATCCGCCGGTTCACCGGAGGCGCGAGCCGCGAGGTGTACGCGATCCACGCCACCGACCGGGACGGCGCGCCGGTCACGGCCGTACTGCGCCGTGACCCGCCGGGCCACGGCGATCCCGCCCGCATGCGCGCCGAGGTCGCGTGTTTGCGGGCCGCCGCAGGGGCGGGTGTCCCCGTACCCCGGGTCCTCGGCTCCGGGGATACCGCACCCGGGATCGACGCACCGTACCTGCTGATGAACACCGTCGGCGGCGAGTCGATACCCCGTAAGCTGCAACGGAATCCGGAATTCGAGGCCCTACGCGCGAATATCGCCGAAGAACTCGGCTACGTGCTCGGACGGATCCATCGCACGCCGCTCGACACACTCACCGCACTCGACGACGGCGATCAACTCGACAGCATCGAGCAGATCTATCTCGCCTTCGCCGAACCCCGCCCCGCCGTGGAGGCGGGTCTGCGCTGGCTCCGGGAGCACCGCCCGCCCCCGCGCCCGATCTGTCTGGTGCACGGAGATTTCCGGCTCGGCAATCTGCTGATCGATCCCACCGGTATCCGGGGCGTGCTGGATTGGGAACTCGCGCACCTCGGCAATCCGATCGAGGATCTCGGGTGGCTGTGCGTCCGGGCGTGGCGCTTCGGCGCGTCCGCACCGGTCGGCGGGCTCGGCAGTCGGGAACAGCTGCTCGACGGCTACCACCGCGCCACCGGTGACCGTCCCTCGGCGGACGAGCTGCACTGGTGGGAGGTGTTCGGCACGCTGAAATGGCTGGTACTGAGCCGATTCCAGGCCGAACGTCATTTCGGCGGAGTCGAACGCTCACTCGAACTCGCCGCGATCGGACGGCGGGTGTGCGAATCCGAATTCGACCTGATCGACGCGCTCGAACTCCTCGATACCGCCGTGCCCGAACCGGTGCCGGAACCGCCGAGCGCCACCGTGCACGACCGCCCGAGCGTCACCGAGATCCTCGAACTCGTCGCCGCGACGCTCGCCGAGGATATCGGCCCGGCATTGTCCGAAGACACAGCGCGGCAACGTTATCTGCTGCGTATCTGCGTGTCGCTGCTGAGGATCGGCGGGCGAGAGTTGACCGAGACCGGCGTGGCGTCCCAGGTGCGCGAACTGCTCGGCCGGGTGGACTGCGCATCGGAGGCGGTGCTCGCGGAGAGGATCCGCTCGGGGGCGCTGTCGTACGAGGAGAAAGGCGTGCGGGCGGCGGTGACGGGGGCGGTACTGGCGCGGTTGCGCGCGTCGAATCCGGGATACGTTGTCTGAGTGTAGGTTCCGCGCCTGAAATCCGAATCCGCCTGCGGGCCCGCGCTTGTCGTCCGTGCGGCGGCTCCGCACGAGCCGCCCCGGGGCGGGTGTCAGCGCCTGCGCTGGACCGACTCCGTCAGAGGCGGACCAGTTCGCTGGCGAGCAACCGGTCGCCGTCGATGTACTGCGCCAACTGCGCTGCCGTCAGCTTCGCGGCCAGCTTGTCGTGCTCGCGGACGATGTCAGCGGCGTCCTCGGCATTGATTTCGGCGAAGCTCGGATCGTTGTAGTACTCGATATAGGTGTAGAGCCCGCGCGCGCCGCCGTCGTAGGTGTACACGACCGCGAAGCCGCCGAGGGTCGGATCGAGGGTGTAGTCGGTGCCGTCGAGTTCGACGACGGTCCGGAGGGTGCTGGTGAGGTTCATGGATCTCCGTGCGCCGCTGATCATCGAGGTCTGTTCAATTCGATCCCGGGACAGAATTGAATGTCAATGTCAGCTACGCAACACTCAGCCCGCGTGCACCGCGACGGCGTCCTCCGGCAGTTCGGCTGGACGATCGTATTTCTCCAGCTGACGCCCTTCGATGTCGACGTCGGGCAGGATCCGGTCGATCCAGTTCGGCAGATACCAGGCGTGCCTGCCGAGCAGGGTCATGAGCGCGGGCACGATGATCATCCTGATCAGGAACGCGTCGAACACCATACCGATGGCCAACGCGAAACCCATGGTCCTGGCGATGGTGTCGGGCAGCAGAACGAACGCGGCGAAGACCGAGACCATCACGAAGGCCGCCGAGGTGACCACCCGCGCACCGTGCCGGAAACCGACGACGACCGCTTCCCGTGCCGCGGCGTCGGTCCTCGGGCCGTGCGCGTATTCCTCGCGCATGCGGGTGACGAGGAAGACCTGATAGTCCATGGCGAGCCCGAACAGGATCGCGATCAGGTAGATGGGAACGAAACTGATCACCGGCTCCGGGTCGGCGACCAGGCCGAACCAGCCCTTCTGGAAGACCGCGACGGTCGCGCCGAAGGTCGCGGCGATGGACAGCAGGAACCCGAGTGTCGCGATCAGGGGTACCGGCAGCGAGCGGAACACCAGCATCAGGACCAGGAACGCCAAGCCGACGACCAGCGCGAGATAGGGAATCAGCGCCCCGTAGAGGGCGACCGCGAGATCCGACATCATCGCCGTCTGCCCGGCGACCCCGAAACCGATGCCGTCGCGGTCGAGGAAGGAGCGCTCCAGACCGCGGATATCGCTGACCAGGTCGCGTGTCTGCGTCGTGCCCGGTCCGGAATCCGGGATGACCACGATCAACGCGCCGGTACGGTCGGCGTTGAGCTGCGGCGGCGCGACGGTCGCGACGGCGGGCAGATTCCCGATCGCGGCGGCCAGGTCGCGGTAGACGGCTTCGGGCCGGGAGGTCCCGCTCCCGTCGACGGCCACGACGAGCCGACCGACGACGCCGTCGCCGAAACCCCTTCCGAGCAACTCGATGGCCGGTTTCTGATCCGCTGTCGCCACGTCCATTCCGAGTTCGAGGTCGGCGGCGGGCAGCGCGAACACCCCGAGCACCGCGGTGGTCGCCACCAGCGCGAGCACCGGCCGCGCCGCGATCCGGCGCACCCATCGCGCACCGTGGGAATCCGCGGTATCGGGTTCGTCTCCCCGTCGCAGGCCCGGCACGCGCAGCGCGAACGCGCGCCGCCCGAGCAGGCCCAGGAGCGCGGGCAACATGGTGAGCGCGGCCACGACGGCCACCACCACCGACAGCGCGGCGGTGTAGCCGAGCATCGACATCAGCGGATTGTCGACCACGCGCAATCCGACGAGGGCGATCACGACGGTCATGCCCGCGAACACGACCGAGGATCCGGCGGTGCCGACCGCGCGGCCCGCGGCATGACCGAGATCGTCGGTCGCGTTCATCTCGTGGCGGTAGCGCGACACGATGAACAGCGAATAGTCGATGGAGACCGCGATACCGATCATCGACGCCAGCAGGATCGAGGACGAGTCCATCTCGAAGAACGCGGTCGCGCCGGTGAGTAGCGAGACCGAGATTCCCACGCCGAACAGGGCGGTGACGATCGGCAGCGACGCCGCGACCAGCGAGGCGAACGCGATGATCATGACGATCATCGCGATCCCGAATCCGACCGATTCCGCGGCGGCGCTGTCGACGCGCTCAGCACTGAACACACTGCCGGTCGCCTCCGCCCGCAGACCGTTCGCGCTCGACCGGGCGAGCACCTCCTCGAACGCGGCGATCTCACCCTCATCGATGAGATCGAATGTCGTGGTCCAGGTCAGTTCGACATAGGCGAGGGTGCGGTCCCGACTCACCCGATGCGCGCCGACCGGCTCCCCCAGCGGATCGACCACCGCCTGCGGGGCCGCGAGATTCTCGAGGCCCCGCAGCCCGCGCACCAGTTCGTCGACGCGCGCCCGATTCTCCGGCCTGTCGAGTGTGGTGCCCTCGGGCGCCTGGAAGACAACCTGGGCGGCGGCGAGATCGCGACTGCCCCGCAGCTGCGGGAACTTGTCGTCCATGATCTGCTGTGCGCGTTCGCTTCCCGAGCCGGGGACGGAGAAATCCGCGACGAAGGGTTCGGCCGCCAGGGTGGTCGCGGCAGCGCCGCCGAGCAGCACGCACCACGCGACGAGGACTGTCAGGCGATGCCGGAAAGCGAAGCAGCCCAGTCGATACAACATCGTCGCCATCGGCCTCGGACCTTCTGCTCGGCTCCGGGTCCCGAAGGTCTCGCAGGCGCGGATACTTCACTGCCGCGCGACGCGCACCGCGCGCCTCACCTTCGACCACCCCGAGCGGTCGGCGCGCGCTCGATCGCGTGCGCCTTCGTTCGACAGAGTCTCGTTCAGTTTCTGACTCATGTCAATGAAATGGGTCGGCTCGACTGACCTACAGCGGCTGATAAACGCCACTGAAGTGAGTATATAGCCAGGTTTACAGCTCCAGAAAAGCGGGAAGCGAGGCGATCAGTTCAGTCTGAACTGACTATAGTCATTACCAATCGCAGTCTCGCCATGGCCACGGAAGGACACCGAGCATGACCACCCCCAGACGACCTTGCCGGAGGATCTCACCGACCCGGACCCGTTCTTCCGTAGACCCGGTCCGACTTCAATTGCGCTGGGGCTTCGGAGACTCCGAGGACACGTCGATCAATCTCGCCGGACGGGACGCGTTCGATGACCGCCACGGCTTTGCCTACCATCCCCATCGGACCGATGCTCGGGATCGACGTCGACGCCTTCGCCATGGAGTTCCGACGAGGCAGATCAGTTCAGCGCTTCCGCGATCACTCTTCCGACAGCGGCTTTGGTCAGATAGTTGACCGCGCTGTGCGGCGCCGACCCGTTGTCGACGAACGGCAGGGTCCGCGGCGCGACGCGAGAATCGCGCGCGGGTGGGAAGTACGGCTCGAGGTCCAGGTGCGCCGCGACCAGATCGTCGCGGTCGACGACATTGGTCCACGCGGACACGGCGACGGGCACTCGCGGTGGCGCGGGGCGGAGTCTGTCGTAGACGATACTTCTCAGGCCGAGCGGCGATCCCAGCGTCAGGAACGATACCGGCCCGGTGGTGCGATGCAGTGCTTCGTAGGCGACCACGGAACCGAGAGAATGTCCGATCACCAGGCGGGTGTCGGCGTCGATGTGTTCGAGAACGCGGTCCTGAGCGAACTGTCGCACCGTCTCCTCGGTCAGATAACTCGACACCTGGGATACCGCGCGCCACACGAACTTTCCGGCGAGGCCGAGACCGAACGGCGCGAACCATCGCAGCCGCGCGAGCGCGTTGAGCGCGGGTCTGAGGGCGGCGGCCGGGCCTTGTGCACCCTCGTCGGTGCCGTCGATATTCAGCAATCGGCGGGTGGCTTCGGCCCGATCGCGGGGATCCGCGGCGTATTCGGCCGCCGTGCGCAGCCATTCGACGCTCAAGCGTTCCGCCAGATCCAGCGCGGTGCCGTCGATCGCCCGCGCGCCCGATCCTTGCGCGTCGAGGTCGGTGAATCGGTCACCGTAATAGGCCATCCTGGTCGTGAGGCCGGACGGTCGGCTGTCGCGCCACAAACGGTCGGCCAGTTCGTGATGTCCCGCGGTGCGCACTCCCCCGGCCAGGGCTGGAAGCCATTCGGCCTCCAGGGAATCCGCGGACAACTGCTCCTGCGCGATGCCGTGGACCAGCACAATAGTCGACAACGTGACTCCGATGGGTTCGACCTGTGATTCCCCGCCCGGCCGACCGTGATTCATCACGCGCCGACCGCGGGTCGATGATAACCGGACGCCGGAATCACCCGTTGCCGCCGTGCATGCCAACACGACGGCAACGGGCCCGGGAGGTGGCAGCTTCCCGGGGTCAGCGGGGTGGAGGTGGTGTCGCGTTCTGCTGAGCCGCCTCCTGGCGCGCGATGCGTTCCTCGTGGATTCGGATCAGTTCGCGGAATCCGATTCTGTCCCACTTCGGTTTCGGCTGGATCCCCCAATCGTCCTGCGCGGTCTGCTGTCCCGCCGCCTCGGGTGGTCCACCGAACGGTGCGCCGCTGAGCGGGTAGGGATGTTCGCATTCGACGGTGTCGTCGGAGTAGCGGACCTTCATCAGCTCACTACAGATCTCGGTGAACGACAGGGTCGGCCAGCCGTACCACAGCGCGAGCGCGGGCACGGTGAACGCCCCTTCGATGACCAGGGCGAACAAACAGACGAAAATGCCGCGCTTGAGCCACTTGTGCATCCCCGCGTACGCCGGGGTCGTGCCGAGCGGTAGTTCCTTGTCGTCCGAATTCTGCTCTGTGGGTGCGATTTTACTCATTGTCTCGATCCTCGGCGGTGTATTCGGTTCAGTCGGAGAAGATTTCGCGGTTGACCGTGTGCAGGTACGGAATCGCGAGGAACGGGGTGATGTAGAAGATGTCGTAGAGCCACCAGCCGATGACCGGCAGGACCACGCCGTCGTAGCGGACGTCGGCGTACATGGTCATGTTGAACGTGTAACCGATCCAGATGACGAGGCCGAACCAGCAGGTGACGATCATCCACTGATGTCCCCACCGCTTCATCTGGAGGAACGCGATGGCGGCGGCGATACGCATCGGGAAAACGGTCAGCATGAGCGCGACCTCCCAGCCCTTCTCACCGGGCGCGCCCGCACCACCGATCCACAGTTCGTTGTAGTGCCAGAAATAGCCCGCGTCGAAGAAGTTGCCCCAGGCGGTGATGATGACGCGGTTGATCAGGGTGTGGTTGGCGATCAGGTCCAACGCCCAGCCCAGACTGTTCAGGGCCGCGTCGAGAATGACGAGATATCCGATCAGGGTGACGATGAGCGGTCGCACCGACAGTCCCGACTCCTGGGCTCTGCGTTGCAGCCACACCCCGCGCAGGAAGATCGGCAGGCCGACGATGCCGAGCACCAGGGTGCCCATCAGCAAGGTGCCCGCGGTGAGCCACCAATCGGCCTCACGTTGGGCGCGTTTGCTCTGGTCGTGGTGTTCGTCGTAGGCGTCCGCGCTTTTCGCCGGTGCGGCGGCACCGCGGCGCAGCTGGAAGGTCGAGAGTTTCACGGTGGCTCCTACCAGTCCCGGACCGAGTACATGTGCAGCTGGATGAGAAACATCGCCAGCAGAAATCCGTAGGCGAAGATCTGGACGGCGATCAGAGCTCGACGTCGCCGGCGATCCTGGTCGTTCATGGGCGGTGATCCTTACTTCCGGAGAGGTTGCGCGAGTGCGGTTTCGGTGGTCAGGTTCGCCGCCGCGATCTCGCGCAGACCGTCGGCGACCGCGCCGTCGCCGCCGAGTGGCGCGAGAACGCAGGCGTGCGCCGCTTCGAGTTCGGTGGCCCCCGCGGCGATCAGGTGCCCGGCGGTGACCAGGACCCGGGGGGAGGGCGGTTCGAAGTGGAAGACCTCGTCCGCCTGTCGAATCGCGGTGGCGCAGCGCACGAGTCGCTCGGCGACCGCGAGATCCACTCCGGTCTCCGCGACCACCACTTCCGCTTCCCGATCCGGGTCGAGGTAGTCCATGGCGAGGGTGACGAACCGCTGCCGGAACGAGGGTTTGAGCTCTTTGAGCGAGCTGCGGTAGGCGGGGTTGTAGGAGCACACGAGCATGAAAGTCGCGGGTGCAGTGACGATCTCGTCGGCGCGGTCCAGGTACAGGGTGCGGCGATGGTCGGTCAGCGAATGCAGGATGGCCAGCGAGTCGTGACGCGCCTCCACCACTTCGTCGAGGTAGCAGATCGCGCCGTTCTTGACCGCGCGGGTCAGCGGCCCGTCGTTCCAGATCACGTCACCGCCGGAGACCAGGAAGCGTCCGACCAGATCCGAGCTGGTCAGATCGTCGTGGCAGCTGATGGTGACGACCGGGCGGCCGAGCAGCCGACCCATGTGCTCGACGAACCGCGTCTTCCCGCACCCGGTCGGCCCGGTCAGCATCACCGGCAGCTGTCGCCCGAATGCCCTCTCGAACAACGCGATATCGCCACCGCTGCTGTAGTAGTGGTCGGCGGTCATGCCACCCCTTCCGTTCATGCGACCAGCTCGCGATGGACATGGGCCAGTACGCGCGGCAGTTCCTCGACGCGGCGGATCCGGCGGGAACGGCGGTCCCCGAAGACGACCGGCAGCGGATCGACCCGCACCGGACCGACGCCGAGGTAATAGACCGTCACCCCCGCCTCGGTGGCTTCCTCCACCGCGTGCGCCACATCCGCCCAGGCGTAGCGGCCCTCGTAGCCCTCGTCGGAGATCAATCCGTCACCGATCACGATGAGCAGGCGTCGTTCGCAGGGTTGCGCGAGCAGGCGACCGGTGAGATGGCGCAGCGGAGCACCCAGGCGCGTGTAACCCCCGGCCGCGAGACCGAGACTGCTCGGATCGACGAAGTAGCGGTCGTCGAAATCCTTGAGGCACTTGACCTCTACTCGATGCCGCGTGTTGCCGGTGAAGACGAAGATGCCGTGCCGTTCGCGGGCGAGAGTCAGGGCCCGCGACAGGGCGTCGGCGCAGGCCAGCTCTAGTTCGAAGATCCGGCCGCCGTGCACTCCCAGCGACGAACTGCCGTCGAGCAGCACCGCGGTGGCGACATCGCGGGAATCGGGTAGCAGATCGCGGAAGACCCGCGGCTCGGGAACCGCACCGGTCGACGCGTCGACGAAATAGCGTGTGTAGCGGTCGATATCGAGGTCGGATCCGTCCTCCAGACCGGACTTCATCGCGCGCCGCGTGTGCTGCTCGAACCAGCGCCGCACATCGGCCGACACCGGGACCGGCGGCACCGCCCGCGTGGGATGTTTACGTTCCAGAACGGCCACGTGGTCGCGCAGGAAGCTCTGCGACCACATATTCCATTCCGGGTAGGGAATGCCCGCTCGCTGATCCGGCCTGATCTCGATGTCCTCGTTCTCCGGCCTGCTCGGCGGCGGCAGGTTCGGATTGCGCACCCCGCCCTCACCCCCGACCGGCACCGACATCGCCCGATACGAATCCACGCGCGGAGAGGTCCACGGCATGCGCCCGTACATCCGCCGCACCGCGACCGACAGGGCACTTCTGCCCGGCACGGTCATGGGGAGCGAACCCAGCAGCGGATGCGCGACCAGCGGACGTCGCGAGCGCGCCAGTTCCCTCGCTCGCTCGATCATCTCGATGCCACCGAGGTCCGGATCGGCGATCTCGAGCTCGGGCATCATCCGCCGCAACTCGGGAATCAGGCCTGGCAGCCGCCGACCGATCCAGCCCGCGGCGACCGCGCCTTCGACGATCGACAGACTCCCGAGTTCACGGGGTGACAGTTCGTGCAGCGAGTATCCGGCGATCCGTTCCTTGGACGGCGAACATTGCAGTGCCACACCGCAGGTGACCGTTCTCCTGGTCCATTCCGGCGACAGCGGCGGATAGGGAACCTGCACGATCGACCGGGTCGCGTTCACACCGAAGGCCCTGCGCTCACCGGTCATCAGCCGGACACCGGTGCGGCGATTGTCGGAGAACGCGACGGCCGTCACGGCGTAACTGCGCTCCACCGCTGTCGCGCCGCCCTTCTCCGATCCGGTCATACGCACGACCACCGGATCGACTCCCGGCGCGGCGACGGCATCAGAAGGTCCCGATATTGCGCATCACCCAGTACCAGAATCCGATGACCGCGCCCATGGATCCCCACGCGATGACCAGACGCACGATGTCCTGCCACATGATTCGACCTCCGTTGTGATCGTTTCCCCGACTGCCGATTCGAGTCGAAGTTCGGTGACGGCATGGTCATCGGATCTCCATGCCGCGCAGCGTGAGCGCCACATAGTTGTCCAGCATCACCGCGCGCGTGGACCTGGACTCGCCGCTGGTCGTCAGCAGCGCGTAGAGGCCGAGCAGGAAGAACACCGCGGCGTGGAACGGGTTCAGCCCGGCGAACGCTTCGCCCTCGTCGCGAGCACGGGCGAACTCTTCGACCACCAGGACGATCACCGGGTGATCGGTCCACTCGTCGTCCTCGGGACGATTCGGCGAAAAATGCAGTGCGAGCAGATCTTTGAACAGGACGGAGCCGACGCGTCGCTCGACGGTCAGCACCGAGCGGACGACCTCGTCGAGCGCCGCCGCCAGATCGTGCGGTTCGGCGAGCCGGTGCGCCAACCGCTTGGCGATCCGCACCTCTTCACGCCGTTCCAGTTCGAGGAGCACGTGTTCTTTGCGGGGGAAATGGAAGTAGAACGTCGCGCGGGCGACTCCGGCGTCCGCCACGATGGCGCCGACGTCGGCCGCGGCCGCACCGGTTCGACGGAATTCCGCGAGGGCGGCGTCCAGCACGCGCCGTCGCGTCCGGAGGCGCTGGGCTTCACGCCCATACGGTGTTGTCCGCGCCTCGGTCATGGAGATCTTTGTAGACGACTTGATTGACTCGAGTCAATGTGTGGTTTCAGTGACTTGGATCAGCGAAATCTCTGAAAATTAGGCTGTAGCTGCTCATTAATCTATGTCAAGCTGACTGGAATCATGATCTTGCAGAGGACACGCCCGGTAGTTTTCGATGAATGAACTACACCGTGCGGCGCTGAGGACACTCCGCACACCGAGACCACCTGCGATCGCCCGGTGCACCATCCACCCCGCCGCATCCGACTTGGTACTTTGACCACAAGGAGTTGATGGTGCGGCCCGAAAGACATCCCAGGAGGGTTGAATGTCAAGCAGCAGCCTTCTGAGCCGACAGCGGCCAGGCTGTGGCCTCGTTGTAGGGGGTTCCGGTTTTGAGGCAGCCGTGCAGGATTCCCACGAGTCGGTTGGCGAGTTGACGCAGGGCGGGGTAGTGGTTGACGCCGCGGGCTCGCTGCTTGTCGTAGTAGGCGCGGGCGTCCGGGGAACGCATCATCGCGGTCTGGGCCTGGGCGGTGAGGGCGTCGATCAGGCGGTCGTTGTGCACGAACCGCGCCAGGGCGACTTTCTTCTTGCCCGACGCGCGGGTGATCGGGGAGGTGCCCGCGTAGTTCTTGCGGGCCTTGGCGCTGGCGTAGCGGGTCGGGTCGTCACCGAATTCTGCGAGCACCCGGGCGCCGAGGATTGTCCCCAGTCCCGGCTGGGACAGGATGATCTCAGCGGCCGGGTGCTGCCCAAAATGGGCATCGACCTGCTCGGCGAGGGTCTTGATCTGGGTGTTCAGCACGCCCGGGACAGCCAGCAGCGAATGAACAGAGGCGGCATAGGCTTGTGTGACGATCTCGGGTTGTCCGAGGTGATCGGCGCGCAGCGCGGCCTGGATGATCGGGGCCTTGTCGGCGATGTTCTTGCGGCGTGCTCGTTTCATCGCGGCACTGATCTGGGCGATCGTCAGCCGGGCGGCCCGGGCCGGGGTGGGTGCTTTGCCCAGCAGTTCCAGGGTGTCGGCGGCGTCGAGGTCGTCGAACGCATCCAGCGCTGCGGGGAAGTAGTCGCGCAGGGTGTGTCGCAGCCGCTGGGTGTGGCGGGTTCGTTCCCAGATCATGCTCTTGTGGGTTCGGGCCACGACTTCGACCGCCTCGGCGCGGTCGGAGTCACCGGCGACCGGGCGCAGCTCGTGGGCGTGGGTGCGGACCATGTCCGCCAGCACGTGCGCGTCGGCGGCGTCGCTTTTCGCCCTCGACACCCCGAGCCGGTCACGAAACCTCGCCGCTTGCAACGGATTCACCGCCAGCACCGTGTATCCGGCAGCGACCAAGGCACTCACCCACGGGCCGCGATCGGTCTCGATCCCGATCAGCACCTCGACCTCATCGGCATCCTCGCCTACCAGGTCGCCGATGATCGCGTGCAGCTTCGCCATCCCGGCCACGCCCTCGGGCAGCCGGGCCTTGGCCAGGCGGCGGCCCGAATTGTCCATCACCTCCACATCGTGATGCGCCTCGGCCCAGTCATCACCAACGAACAACCTCAACGATTCTCCCGTACTCGATATCGATCACCACCTCTTCGGCAGCCCGCAGGAGAACTATCAGCGACCTAATCAAGCAATGCTCACGCCGCCGAAGCGGCAGGCACGACATCCCAGCAGCGATCAACTCTCCCGACCCACCGGCAGGGGCACTGTCTTTCATCAGGACTCGATGTCCAGGAACCACGAGTGCTCACCTACCAGCCGGCTACCACCAAGGAGTTTGCCGGACGGCTTACTCCCAGAACTGATTAGGAATCATGCCGACGGAGGGCAAGGTCCCGGCGCGGGAGTTGAAGCGTCGCCAGACTCGCGAGCGTCTGCTCGGCGCGGCCATCAGCGAGTTCAGGCGCAAGGGCATGGTCGCGGCCGAAGTCGGAGAAATCGTGTCGGCGGCCGGAGTCGCGCACGGCACGTTCTTCTTCCACTTCCCGACCAAGGAACACGTGCTGATCGAACTCGAGCGGCGCGAGGAAGAGCGCATGGCCGAGGAACTCACCCGGTTCTTCAAGAAATCGCCCGACCTGCCGTCGGCGCTCACCGAAATCGTCCGCGTGCTACTGGCCCTCGAACATCGACTCGGCACCACCCTGTTCAAAGACTTTCTCGCGCTGCACTTCTCCACCACCCGCCCACCCCAGGAGGAGTGGCGGCAGCACCCGGTGATCGTCGCCGTGGTCGAGGAACTGGAGCGAGCCCGTGACCGTGGGGACATCCCGGCGGGCACGGACGTGTTCTACAACGGGGTGTTCTTCCTGCTGGGTTTGTACGCCCTGCTGATCACCATCCCCGATACCGCGTCGGTGCGGGAGCCGGTCATCGAGAAATACGTGACCACCGCGTTGCACGGCATGCTCGGGCCGAGTGGATCCTGACGCTCGGTGGTTGTCCGATCACCGTGCATCGATTTCCGAAACCGTCGACCTCGTGGCGCGAGGCCGCGTAGTGTCCGGACCTCACGACGATCCGGACCGGAGGCGAAGCGATGCCGACAGCAGTTCGACGACGGAAATTCCGGGCACTGACCACCGGCATCACAGCCATCGCGGCACTGTCGGCCCTGGTCATGGCCCCCGTAACCGCCGCGGCATCCCCCGGCGCCTGGTCCGCCGCGCGGTCACCCGCCGCGGCACCACCCGGCCCCGAGGTGAGCCTGAACGACTACTGCCCCGACCGGGGCGCCGACGCCCACCTCGCCGACGGCCGCACGGTGTATTGCACGCCGGTCCAGGGCACCGACGCCCTCGTCTGGTCCTACAGCCGGGGTCCGCTCACCCGCGATCCCAACACCCGCGGCTACACCTGCGACGACGGCCGGTGCCGTTTCCCCGACGGCAGCGACGTCCCCGGATACCAGCGCTGCGGAATTCTCTGCGGCGAACCTCCCACCAGCGGCGATGTCCAGAGCGGCTTGGCCGACTGCTTCGAGGCGGGCACACCGTTCGAGGAATGCGAGCGCCGGATTCGATAGGCGAGGCCCTGCACCTCGAATCTCGCTGGCGAGCCCGGCGAAATCGGTGGGCGCCGGGATCGCGGTGACGTACGAAGCCCGCTGCCGCGATCCCCTCGGTGTCACACGAGCGTCAGCGCGAAGGCCGCCAGCCCGACCAGGACCGCGCCGGTGGAGCTGGCTCGTCCCCGGATAACGGGAACCTCGGTGTTCGAGTCCGGGTGGTCCCGCTATCGGGACCGGTCACAGCGATCGCGCTCGATCATCGAGCGGTTGTTGCGCGCGTAGTCGTCGGATCTGGTCGTGGATACGTGGATCGGCCTTGCCGAGCAGGCGATCGACTTCGATCTTCGCGTCGGCTCACGCCCGCCGGTGGCGGTCGAGCAGCGCAGCAGTGAGGTGATTGCTACTCGAGCGCATAACGCCGGGAGCGGTCTGGAGATCGGTGATGTCACCCCCCGGGCGTCGCCCCCAACAAGGACACCACGCCCTTCACCCCGACCACGCACGGCGGCGACGGCATCTGCCAGTCGGTCACCACTGCGACGGATCTCGGCGAGGGCTGCTTCGAGCGATCCGGGGTCAAGGACCTTCTTGCTGTCACAGGGTTGCGACAAGTGGCCATAGCTCACTCGGGGCGTTGTCGTAGTCGTGCGAACGAACCCACTCCACAATCGAACGCAGTTCACTGCGCTGCTCAGCCGAGAAATTGGGACCCATGGCACGCAATGTGGCGATCAGCAGATCGCCCGGATAGAAGTCCCCGGAAGCGAGTGGCGTACTGCGCAATTTGTCAATAACGGTGGGCAACACGAACTGGATCCCTACCTGCTGCGCCATCAAGACCCGCAAATCCTCGGTGCCCAAGCTTGCGAGTGGCTTTCGCCTCAGTCGGTGCACTGTCCGGACAAGCCGGGTTGCGTCGGGGCCTGGATCCGGCCAGCGCCCATCCAGATCCTCCAATGTCATGGTCTGGGGGTCTTCGGTAGTCACAATGCCTCGCTGTGTCGTCATTTGGACCGAGGAACGAATTGTTCGGAGTGGTCGAGAAGCCTACTTGCCTCAGAGAGTTCATCCTCGAGCGCAGCGCGTTCGGCATCGGTGAGTTTGGGCCAACCGAGCCGCCGGTTGATCTGGTCGATCCGGTTGACAAGACCTTGCTGCGCATCACGCACTTCTTGAACATGGTCCCACGGTGTGCCATCCGGTTTGCGGGCAACTACCTCGCCTTCGAGCTCACGCCGTGCGGCATCGAGGTCGCGGTCGGTCAGGTGCTCCTTGATCCGATCCGTGGGCCGGGTAGTTGACCCGTCCTGCGCACCGCCCTGGCCGTCGGAACTGTCATCCATTGACGTTACGAGGACGGCCAGCCCCGCGATGGCCGCCAGTCCACCGGTGGCTACCGCGACCGAGGTGAAGCTGATACCGCTGAGCGTGGTGAAGAACGTCCCGATCGTCCGTGCTATCGCCACAGCGGCGGCGTCGAGGGTCGCGGCTTCGACCCCGCCCGCAGCCTGCGGCTTCTTGATCGTCACTACCGCTGCCGCGATCACGACGGCCGCGCCGACCACGGCCATCGCGAACTGGGTGTTGATGTCGGCGCGCATCGCCGACAGGGCGACGTTGTGGGATTCGGTCGCGGTAGCAAGATCGTGGGCGGCCAGTTCGATCTCGCCCGCGCCTGTCGCCATCGTGCGAAGGTGCGCGGCCAGATACGGAATGTCTTGCGGAACGCTGGTACCGTAGCCGCGTTCGAGCCCGTCAGCGACCATTTTCAAGCGGGCCTGGCCACCGAATACCGGGATGGAGGCGGCGAAGGTTTTCCACGCGGTCGCGGCGCGAGCGAGTTTGACGGTGTCGCCGTCGGGGATCTCGCCACCGGCGATCTTCGCGACGATCTTGTCGTAGAGGTCGGGGATCTCGGACTCGAGGCCGTGGCTATTGCTGCCTGAGGCGGCGACGCCGATGACCGCGTTCCCGTCGTAGGGCAGTTCCGAAGGGACCGCGTTGGGCAGGGTCGGTGCCGCGCCCTTGTTGGGGTCGCGGTTGGCTTTGTATTCCGCGCATGCCCAGTTGTATCCGGCCGCGGTGAGCACGTCTCCGAAGCGTTGCAGCGCGCGGGCATAGTTGGTGGCGACCAGGGTGATCGCCGCAGCTCGCTCATCGTAGGCTTTCGACCAGCCTTTGACCGTTTGGTATCCGCCCGACATGCGGCTGGTTTCCAGCAGCGCGACCTGGAGCGGGTTGTAGACGGTTTGGAACTCTTCCGACAGCGCGTAGCACTCTCTCGCAGCGCTTTGGTAGGACTGCGGCGAGATCGAAACCACGAGCTAGCCACCGCTCATTCGCAGGTTCATTTCCGCTGCCGTGTTGTAGGCGTCGCGGGCGGTGACCACGGCGGTGTGCATCGCGGTGATTCCCTCGACGACCTCGGCGGCCCCGATCGCCCATTCTCGAAAGGCTTCCTCCTGGGCGATTGCGGCTTGCCCGTGCCAATTCTGTTGTATGGCGGCTATACGGTGGTTGATGCCGTCGAGGCTTTCGGCGAGAAAGCCGATGAATCCGTTAGCACGGGCGACGAGTTGGTCGAGCTCGTCGGTGTCGACGGTGAAGTCGCGGGTGCCGTCCATCAGATGCTCACAGACTCGGGAGATCGAGGGAGCTCAGATAGGTCGCGCCAGCGGTATCTTGGTGAGCGATGGTTTTACTGGCGACTCCGAGGAGTCCGGCCATGATCGCGAGGGCGTCCAAGACGTCGGCGGCGCCTTCTTTGGTCTCGGTCCAGCCACTGCCGAACGCATCCGCTGCCGCGCCGGTCCAGTTGCCGAGCACGCTGGTTATCTCCCGGTCGAGGGAACAGAGACCGTTGACCAGCGATTCAGCGACTTGCTGGACGTAGGCCCCAGCCTCGGCGACCTCGTCCGGAACTATCGCGAAGTCTTGTCCGGACACGCCCGGTTTCGCCGACATGCGGCCCCCTCCCAGAAACAGAACGAGGTCGAGCGTAGTCGCGACCCGCCGTGCGAGCGAGAACCTTTCGCGCTGAACAGTTTCGGCCAACCCAGGTGAGTAGTGAATCACATCCTGCGGGGCCGGATAGGTTCGATTCTCGCGGCAAGGCTTGGGGTTCACGTCTTGCTACCGCTCACCGGTCGATGGCAGGCTGCCAGCAGCTATGCGACGTCAAGCTGATTGGTCACTGACGTCGGCCGTCTGATGAACACCGTGTCGCCGCTCATCCCAAGGCGTAGTCCGCTCCGGTTGCCAGTCGACCAAAGCAGATGCCCAGGTCACCTGCGTTCCCATATTCGATGTGCCCCGGCGAGGGCACGAACCTGCGACGTTCAATCGTCAAGTCGAAAGGCACAGAGCGAGGGGCGATACCCACAGGCGAATCGGTTACCGCGCCACGAAGTTCGGACCGGAATTCTTGGCGCATTCTTGGCCGCAACGCGAATACAAGAGCAGGTCAGGCGCACCAATCGCGCCTGACCTGTTAGTTAGGCTCCCCCATCTGGACTCGAACCAGAAACCTGCCGATTAACAGTCGGCTGCTCTGCCAATTGAGCTATAGGGGACTATCCTTGTGGCCGTTCCGTGCCGGTCGGCCGAGATGAAACTTTAGCGCACGGTTGGTCGGGTTCCCAAATCGCGGTTCTACTTGGGCTGATGCTGGCGCGAAGGAAGGCCACAAGAGCCACTCGAGGCGCAGGGGTAGCGGGGTGGAGGGGGCGCGCCGCGGGTCTATGAACGATTCGGGCCGCAGAACGCAGGGTGGGGCGGATGTATCGGCGCGCCTCGTGCGGCACCCCGAATCCGGATCGACAGGTGGGGGCGGGGTCGGGCAGGATGGTAGCGCGCACTGGCTATTGGGAGGAGCTCAACGAGATGCTGCGGTTGATCATCGGCATTGCTGCCGGGTACGTGCTCGGCACGAAGGCCGGGCGGGCTCGGTACGAGCAGATCAGCGCGGCTACCCGCGCGGTGGCCGGGAGTCCGGTAACGCGCAAGCTGGTGTTGGTGGGGCGGCAGAGGTTGTCGGACCGGTTGAGCACGCGGGCGCCGTTGGAGCCGATGGTGCCGTTGGATGAGCGGACCACGGTGCTGGTGCCGCAGGATCAGTTGCGGCGCTGAAGATCGCGCGTTCGGCGGTGGATTCGCGCGTCGGCGGTAGACCGCCCCGGCCGCACCTACGAGAATGTGGACCGCGATGTGCTTCATGGTGACGGCCGTTTCGGGGGCTGTCCGCGTAAATTCGCGCTTCTGGCGGTAGACAGAGAGCGGTTGCAGGCGCTCCCTCATGCCCAGGACGCCCCTACATCGCCAGGGTCGGCGACCTAACCCCCGCCACGATTCTTGGATCGCTCTGCGCACGATATATCGGCATCTCAGACGCTTGGATTCGGCAATGACAGTGGAGTGCCTCGGTACTGATCAGACCCACCCCCATGCCTGGATGAAAAGTACCTGACCTGGACGGTCTCATCGAACACAGTCCACCAACACAACCGTCAGTCGCGTCGATCCCGCGTTTCCGGCCGAGCTCACGCTACGGCCCAACGCGCTGATTGCCTGCCCCGGTATGCGCGGGACCGACCGCTACGACTTCCACGCCGATACCGTCGAAGACGAGTCACCGCAGGAACCGTGACCTGCGAGGAAGCCGTCTCACCGCACGATCCTCGACGACCCAAGTACTGCGGCCCACACCAGCAATCTCAGTTCGACACGAAGTCGTCCGAATTCCCCATCGCCTGCGTCAGCAGACTCTTCCGATACTGCTCCAGCGCAACCAGATCCCCGAACAGCGACATATACGTCTCCGCCGCGTCCGTCGACGAGACTCGCTGCAACTTCGACTTCAACTCGGCGACCTGACGCCCGACCCACGCTTCCTGGGCCCGCGCAAGCACCCCGGTGATGAACCGCGGAATGTCGTTGGCGGACTTCACCGGCAGCGGCACGCTGGCCAGCTCGGACACCAGGGCGCGGAGGGTCAGTTCGTCGGTCCGGTCGGACACGGCGTTGACCCACTCGGCACCGCCGAGCCCGCACGAGGCACCGCCTGCTTCGGCGATCACCGCGCGAATGGCGATGTAGGCGGGGTGGGTGAACGCTTCCGGTTCGAGCGAGTCGAAGACGGCGCCCGCGATGGCGGGGTATTGCAGGGCCGCGCAGAGGACCTGACGTTGCGGTAGCAGCACCGGATCGTTCGGATTGGGCCGCGCCGCAACGTGTTCGGGTGCGGCGGGAGCCTCGGCTCGGCCTTGGCGGCGGGGTGCGGTAGCAGTGCCACCGGCGCGGCCGCGTTTCGCTTCCTCGCCGACGCGGCGGACGACGGTCTGGATATCGTCCCAGCCGACCCAGCCTGCCAACCGCGTCGCGTAGGCCTTGCGGGTGGCGTTGTCTTTGATCTGCGCGACGACGGGGACGGCGCGGCGCAGGGCCTCCACCTGGCCTTCGACCTGATCGAGGTTGTATTCGGCGAGCAGTCCGCGGATGACGAATTCGTAGAGCGGTGTGCGGCGGGCGACGAGGTCGCGGACGGCGCTGTCGCCGGAGTGCTGACGGAGTTCGCACGGGTCCTGACCGTCGGGCGCTACCGCGATATAGGTCTGACCTGCTAGTTTCTGGTCGCCCGCGAACGCTTTGAGCGCGGCGGCCTGACCTGCCGCGTCGCCGTCGAAGGTGTAGATGATCTCGCCGCGCCAGAAATTGTCGTCCATCAGCAGGCGGCGCAGGATCGCCATGTGTTCGTCGCCGAAGGCGGTGCCGCAGGAGGCGACGGCGGTTTTCACGCCCGCCAGATGCATGGCCATCACATCGGTATAGCCTTCGACGACCACGGCCTGGTGGCCTTTGGCGATATCGCGTTTGGCCAGGTCGAGGCCGAACAGGACTTGAGATTTCTTGTACAGCAACGTTTCCGGGGTGTTGACGTATTTGCCCGGCATGGTGTCGTCGTCGAAGAGTTTGCGCGCGCCGAATCCGATGACCTCGCCGCCGAGGTTGCGCAGCGGCCACAGCAAGCGCCGATGGAAGCGGTCGATGGGGCCGCGTTTGCCCTGTTTGGAGAGTCCGGCCGCTTCCAGTTCCTTGAATTCGAAACCTTTGCGCAGCAGGTGTTTGGTCAGGGTGTCCCAGCCGTCGGGGGCGTATCCGCAGCCGAATTGCTGGGCGGCGTTGCCGTCGAAATTCCGTTCGGTGAGATAGCGGTGGGCGGCTTCGGCGTCGGGTTCGCGCAGGCGGGCCATGTAGAACTCGTGGGCGGCGGTGTTCGCGGCGACGAGGCGGGATCGGGTGCCCCGGTCGCGTTGGACCGAGGTGCCGCCGCCTTCGTAGTTGATCTGGTAGCCGATGCGGTCGGCCATCTGCTCGACGGCCTCAACGAATCCGATGTGCTCGATCTGCTGCAAGAACTTGTAGACGTCGCCGCCCTCGCCGCAGCCGAAGCAGTGGAAGAGGCCGTGGTTGGGCCGGACGTGGAAGGACGGCGATTTCTCGTCGTGGAACGGGCACAGGCCCTTCATCGAGTCGGCGCCCGCGCGCTTGAGGGCGACGTACTCCCCCACCACATCCTCTATCCGGACTCGGTCGCGTATCGCCGCGATATCGCGATCTGGGAGTCGTCCGGCCACCGTGCGAGTCTAGCCTCGAGCGCGGCGACGCTTCGATCCGGACGGGCGCGTTCGGTCAGGCGCGCAGGGTGGCCGCGACGCGTTCCAGACGGCTCTCGGTGTAAGAGGCGATCTGGTCGACGATCACGCGGACGCGAGCGGTGTCGTCGGCCGCGTCGTCCCACCACGGCAGCAGAACCGGGTCGAGGGCGGCGGGCGCGGCGCGGAGCAGGCGGTGGGCGACGTCGAGGATGCGTTCGCGCTGGGCGGCTTGGCGTTGTTTGTGATCCTCGTCGGACATGACGTAGCGCAGCGCGACCGTTTTGAGCACGGCGACCTCGGCCTGGACGATGGGCGGGACGGTGAGGTCGGCGGCGTAGCGGGAGAGGCGGTCGCTGCCCGCGGTCGAGCGGGTGGCGCTGATCGCGGCGATGGCGAAGCGGCCGACGAGTTCGCTGGTCAGGGCTTTGAGGGCGACGGAACTGGTGAACGAGCCGTCGTAGGCGGCGACGGCGGCGACAACGGGGAGTTCGGACAGTCGCTGGGCGGCCGCGATCAGGTCGTCGGTGGACAGGGTGCGGTGCTGGGCATTGCCCATACCCGCCAGGGCGCGCTGTTCGGCGGGGTCGGCGAGCGCGCGCAGGTCGATGCGGCCCGCGATGACTCCGTCTTCGACGTCGTGCACGGAATAGGCGACGTCGTCGGACCAGTCCATGATCTGGCATTCCAGACTCTGTTTCCGGTCGGGGGCATCTTTGCGGATCCAGTCGAGCCGGTCGGTGTCGATATCGTAGGCACCGAATTTGGCGCCGGGGGCGGGACGGACCCAGGGGTACTTGATGGCGGCGTCGAGGGCGGCGCGGGTCAGGTTCAGGCCCGCGCTGGTGCCGCCGGGGGCCATGACCTTGGGTTCGAGGCGGGTGAGGATGCGCAGGTTCTGGGCGTTGCCCTCGAAACCGCCGTAGTCGTGGGCGAAGGTGTCGAGGGCCTTCTCGCCGTTGTGGCCGTAGGGCGGGTGGCCGATGTCGTGGGCCAGGCCCGCCAGGTCGACGAGGTCGGCGTCGCAGCCGAGGCCGTCGGCGATGCTGCGGCCGATCTGGGCGACCTCGATCGAATGGGTGAGCCGGGTGCGTGGGGTGTCGCCGTCGCGCGGGCCCATCACCTGGGTTTTGTCGGCGAGGCGACGCAGCGCCGCCGAATGCAGGACGCGGGCGCGGTCGCGGGCGAACTCGGTGCGGTGGCCGCTGTCGAATTCGCTGCGTGGCGGGCCGAGACCCGCCGTCTTCGCGCCCTCGGAGACGAGGCGTTCCCGGTCGTGGTCGGTGTAGCCGCCGGTCATCACTGCCCCGCGGTGTAGGAGAAATCGGCGGAGAAATGGGTGAGCTGGTACCAGAGCAGCGCGCCGGTCTCCCTGGCGATGCCGTGGGCCTGGGATTCCCTGGTGTAGACGGCGGGGCCGGTGCGGGTGGGGGCCGTCCACGCGTCCAGGCCCGCGTCGCGAGCCATGGTTCGGGTGCGCAGGGAATGCCACGGATCGCTGACGAGTACCGCCGAGGACATATCGCGCGCCGCCATGGCGGTGGCGACGGCCTCGATACTGCGCAGGGTGTCGGAGCCGGTTTCCACCGCGAGTATGTGATCGGCGGGGACGCCTCTGGATTGGAGGTAGTTCTTGCCGGAGGCGGCCTCGGTGTAGAGGTCGCCTTCCTGTTTGCCGCCGACGGTGATCACTTTCGACGCGACGCCGAGTTCGAATAATTCGTACGCCTGGTCGAGCCGGGCCTCGAAAACCGACGACGGGGTGCCGGAGTATTGCGCGGCGCCGAGTACGACGATCGCGTCGGCTTTCGTGTAGTCATCGATACGGGCGACCTGCCAGACGCGAAATGCCGTTCCGCCGACCAGTACCGCCCCGGCGACCACCACGCCGACGATCAACCGGACCGACCAGCGCCGAAGGCCCGCGCCGAAGCCGCGCGGCCGTCCGGGTTCTCGGACGGATGCGGCTGCGGAAGGCGGGGTTGACGAACTCACCGGGCCAAGTCTGCCAGGTCAGCCCGAATGCTCGATGAATTGGTGGGCCGAACACTCTGGGCCGCAGACGGAAATGTGACGAGGTCGCCCGAATTTCCGGGAGGTCGATGATTTTCGACCGGGTCCGATAACGCTCCGAGCACGGTGGAACGACTCACCAACCGCGCGATTTCCATTCCCCGAGTTGCGGCCGTTCGGTGCCGAGCGTGGTGTCGTCGCCGTGTCCGGGATAGACGATCGTGTCGTCCCCGAATACGTCGAAGATCTTGGCGGTCACATCGGCGAACAGCGACGCGAAGGATTCCGGGGTGGTCGTGCGCCCGAGGCCGCCCGGGAAGAGGGAATCGCCGGTGAACAGGTGGGTGCGGCCGGAGGTGTCGGTCAGGGCGAGGGCGACGCCGCCCGGGGTGTGGCCCGCGAGGTGGATGACGGTGAAGGTGAGTTCGCCGATCTCGACGGTGTCGCCGTCGGCGAGTAGACGGTCCGGCGCGACCGAGAGGGGTTCGGCGTCGAGGCGGTGGGCGGCGGTGGGGGCGGCCGTGTCGGCGTGCACCTGTTTCAGACCGAACCAGTGGTCGGCGTGCTGGTGGGTGGTGACGATGAGGCCGATCTTGCCCGGCGTCTCCTTGGCGACCAGTTCCGCGATGCGTTCGGGTTCGTTGGCGGCGTCGATGAGCAGGGTCGCGCCGGTGGCGGCGTCTTGGACCAGGTAGCAGTTGTTGTTCATCTTGCCGACGGACATCTTGATGATGCGCGCGCCGGGGATATCGCGCCGCTGCGGGTTCGACCCGGGGGACACGTGGCCGGTGTACGGCTGATCGATCGTGATCACTCTTAGATGCTAACCACCGGTCGGACCGGATCCGGGGATAGATTCATGACATGCCGCTGCCGTCGAATCGCACTGTCCGCCGGTATGCCCGGGTGGTGGTGAGTTCCCTGCTGTTGTGCGTCGCGCTGATCGGCGGCCCGGTCGCCGTCGCTGAACCGCCGACACGCCTGGACACCTATGTGGTGGACGAGGCGAACGCGCTGGAAGGCGATCAGCCGGACCGGGTCCGTTCGGCGGTCGATCAGCTCTACGCCGACCATCAGACGCGGCTGTGGATCGTCTACGTGAACGATTTCGGCGGACTCACACCGGAGGCGTGGAGTTCGCGCACCGCGACCGAATCGCGGTTCGGACAGCGCGATCTGCTGCTGGCCGTGGCGACCGGGTCGCGCGAGTACGCCTTCGACGGCGTCGCGCCCGAGGGTGTCAGCGACGGGGAACTCGACGATCTGCTGATCCGCGACGTGGAACCGGCGCTGCGCGACAGCCGCTGGGCCGACGCGGGGATCGCCACGGCCGACGGACTGAACGCGGCGATGCGGGCCGACGGCATCGGCACCGGAACGCTGCTGATCCTCGCGCTGGTGGTGGTCCTCGCGGTGGGCGGCGTGGTGCTGTGGTCGCGCAAACGTCGCCGGGACCGGACGCGGGCGGAATTGGCGGCGGCGCGCAGCCTGGACCCGGACAACAGCGCGGCGCTCGCCGCGTTGTCGGTGGAGGCGTTACAGGCGCGGTCGCGGGAGGCGCTGGTGGAACTCGACAACGCGATCCGGACCAGTGCCGACGAATTGGATTTGGCGACAGGTGAATTCGGCGCCACCGCGACGATGCCGTTCACGGCCGCGCTGGAGAACGCGAAGGCGGCGGCCGTCGAGGCGTTCCGGATCAGGCAGCGGTTGGACGACGATATTCCCGAGACACCGGACGAACAGCGCTCGCTGCTGGTGGAACTGATCGGGGTGGTCGGGCGCGCGGATCGTGAACTCGACGCCAGGGTGGACGAATTCGACGCGATGCGCGATCTGCTGATCGACGCGCCGCAGCGGTTGGACGCTCTCACCAGGGATCTGGTCGAGCTCACCGGACGGATCCCCGGGTCGGAGGCGGAGGCGGCCCGGCTGACGGCGGCGCATCCGGCGAGCGTGCTCGCGCCGATCCGCGACAACGTCACGATGGCGCGGGAGCGAATCACGTTCGCGGAACAGAGTATCGACACGGGACGGTCCGCGTTGACGTTGCCGGTCGGGCAGCAGGGCGGCGCGGTCGCGGCGATCCGCGCGGCCGAGGCGGCGCTGGGCCAGGCGCGGACACTGCTGGACGCGGTGGACAACGCGGCGACGAATATCCAGCAGGCGCGTGACGGTCTGCCCGCGGTGCTGGAGGAGTTGCGCGGCGATATCGCCGCGGCCGACGAACTCGCGAGTTACGGCGGGCCCGAACTGGTCGCGGCGCGCACTGCCGCGCAGGGCACGCTGGACAAGGCGTCCGCCGAGGGGCACAACGATCCGCTCGGCGCCTATCACGACGCGGTCGCCGCCGATGGGGACCTCGATCGCGCCATCGCCGCCGCGACCGACCGCAAACTGGCCGCCGAGGATCTGCGGCGCAGGCTCGATCGATCGCTGACCGACGCGCGGGCGCGGATCGGCGCGGCGAGCGATTTCATCACCACGCGGCGCGGCGGCGTCGACGCGGACGCGCGGACCCGGCTCTCGGAAGCGCAGCGCAACCTCGACGCGGCACAGCGACTCGGCGCCACCGATCCCGCGCAGGCGTTGCCGCACGCGCAGGCCGCGGCGGATCTGGCGGGGCGGGCACTCCAGGAGGCGCAGGCGGGGGTGCGGGCGTGGGAGTCGAGCAGGCCGTCCTCGGGGTCGGCGCAGGCGGGTGCGGTGCTCGGCGGGATTCTGATCGACGGGATGCTGCGGGGCGCGGTGACGGGTGGGCGGCGCGGTTCCGGTGGGTATCGGGCCGGGTCGTACGGCGGGTCGAGCGGATCGCGGCGCGTCAGCCGAGGTGGGCGCTTCTGAGAACCGATGCCTGGCGCAGACTTGACTCTGACACCGTGTGAGGTCGTAGACCGGGAGGCGTCATGTTCAGTATCGGAGATTTCGCCAGACACGGAAGGGTATCGGTCCGGATGCTGCGCCACTACGACGCGGTCGGATTGTTGCGACCGGATCGGGTGGACGCGGCGACCGGGTATCGGTATTACGAAGCCGCTCGACTCGCCAGGCTCAATCGCATCGTCGCGTTGAAGGATCTGGGGTTCACGCTGGAACAGGTGGGCCGGATTCTCGACGAGAAGGTCGACAGCGCCGAACTGCGCGGCATGCTGACCCTGCGGCGTGCGGAGCTCGAGCAGCGTATCGCCGAGGATCGCGCCCGGCTCGTCCAGGTCGACACGAGACTCCGGATCATCGAGAAGGAGGGCCTCATGCCCGGCCAGGATGTCGTCGTCAAATCCGTCCCCGCCGTCCGGGTCGCCGAATTGACCGGCGCAGCGGAAGGTTTCGAGCCGCGGTCGATCGGTCCGGTGATCGGTCCGTTGTTCGAGGAACTGTGCCGCCGATTGGATCGGGCGGGGATCACCCCCGTCGGTCCCGCGATCGCCTACTACGAGCAGCGCTCCGAAGGCGACGGCTCGGTCGTCGTGCACGCGGCGATGCCGGTGTCGGCGGAATCCGATGCGTCGCAGGACTTCTCGATCGTCGATCTGCCCGCGGTGGCGCAGGCGGCCACCGTCGTGCACCGGGGCAGTATGGACGCCGTCATGGAGCCGTGGCAGGCGCTGGGGCGGTGGGTCGACGAGAATGGTTACCGCTCGGCAGGTCCGGCCCGCGAAGTCACCCTGGAGTTCACCGAAGATCCTTCGGGGTGGGTCACCGAACTCATGGAGCCCATCACCGCCGGGTAGGTGCGCAGCGGTGCCGGAACCTCGAGGCCACACTTCCCCACCTGGGCCTACTGATTTGCGTCGGGTGATCCGGGGATACCCCTGACGGGGCCAACTCCTCAGCGGGTATCTGATCCGGCATGGTCGGCGCGAGCACGGTACCCGCCCGCACCACGCCGGTCCGCATCGCGCCCGTCGGCATCGCGCCCGTCGGCACCGCGCCCGTCCGCACGGGCATCCAGCCGGACCGCGCGAGGCGGCACGGCGACCCGCTCAGATCTCGACTGTCACCGCGTGGAATCCACCGGGACCGCTGGGATACGGCGGGCGGTTCTCCCCCGCCTGTACCACTCCGGATCGGCCGACGACGCGGGCGCGGATCGTGTGACGACCCGCCGGAAGTTCCAGGGTCGTGCGCCAACGCCGCCAGGCGGCGGGGGCGAGTTCGTCGGCCAGTTTCGTCGTCTGCCAGGCCCCTCCCCCGACGGATACCTCCACCTCGGCGACGCCCGCCGGTGGCGCCCACGCGACGCCTGCGACGACCGTCGTGCCCGCCGATTCCCGGCCGGGTGCCGCCACGTCGATGCGGGCCTGCGGTTCGACCCACAGCGGTTCGCTGGTCCAGCCGCGTTTCCACCAGTAGTCGACGTGGCTGTCGTCGGTGAGTTCGAGTTCGGCGAGCCATTTGGCGCCGGTGTACTGGCCGTACAGGCCGGGGACGACCACGCGCGCGGGGAAGCCGTGGGCGGGGCTGAGCGGTTCGCCGTTCATGCCGATCACGAGGTAGCCGGGAAGTTCGCCCGAGCGCAACGGCTCGACCGGGAGCGAGATCGTGTAACCGTCCACGGCCCTGGTGACCAGGCGGGTCGCGCCGGAGGCCGGGATGACGTGGCGGAGCAGATCGGCGAGCGGGACGCCGACCCAGCGGGCATTGGCGACGCGACCTTGACCGGGCCGGTTGTGGACACAGACGAGGACCGCGTCGAATTCGACCGCGTCGGCGGCCAGATCGGCCAACGACAATCGCAGCGGGTGCGCGACCATGCCGGTGACGGCCAGCCGCCAGCGCGCCGGATCGACGCGGGGCGGGTGCGGGCTCACATCGACGACGTAGAACTTGTGCTCGGGGGTGATCAGGGCCGAGAGGCCGGGTTCGCCCTCCAGTCCGTCCTCGGGCGTGACTGCGGGGTTGCCCATCGCGCCGAGACGGCGAATAGCGCTGCGCTGCTTGCGATCATGGTCGCGGTTCAGGTTGTGCGCGGCGGCGAGCATGCCCGCGCCCGCGGCACCGACCGCGAGCGTGGCCAGCGGTCCACGTGACCGGCTGCGCAGGCCCGCGCCGAGCACACCGGCGGCTGCCGCGGCACCCGCGGAGATCCAGGCCGACCGATTGGCCTGCCGTAGGCCGAGTGCGCCCGCGCCCGCCCCGAAGGCAGTGGCGGCGGGGGTGTGCCATCGGGCGGGCAGCCCGGCCAGACCGACCGCGCCCGCGAGCGCGCCCGCGACGGTGCCGAACCGGATGACGGTTTTGTCGTGCCGCCCGGTGAATTCCACCGTCGTCTCGACCACCCGCAGTGGCGCGGTGTCGGTGAGCGTCCGCCCGATCGCGTCGATCAGCGACGCGCCGCCCACCGCCGCGACGACCTCACCGGATCCCAATGCCGCCAGACCGACCGCGGCGGCTCCGAGCCCGCCGACCCGCTTCCGGTCCTTGCTCGTGCGCACCGCCGTAACACCTGCTCTCGTCGTGATGGTCGTCGTTCTTCTCGCATTGTCCCCGAATCGGCGACACCGCCGTGGCCGTTCCTCAGGAGTCGACCGGTTCGGCGGCGAGCGCTTCCAAGTGTTTCGCGACCGCTTCCGGAAGCCGGTCGGCCGCGGCACCGCCGCCGAGGATGCCGACGGTCAGGCGATCGGCGTAGGTGTAGACGAGGAAGGTCACCGCCGCGGCGGCGCCCGTCGACGGGCGCGGATGGGCCGAGAGGTAGACGATCTCGTACTCCGACAGCGCCGAGCCCGCGGGCATCGTGAAGGTGCGGACGCGGCCGGTGTTGGTCAGGGCGATATGCCCGGCCAGCGAGTGGATCAGGGTGGGGCCGAAGAAGTCGGGGAAGTGCAGTACCGATTGCCGGACCGTTCCGTCGGCGAGGTCGCGGTGCAGGCGGGCGGAGATCTGTGCGCCGAGATTCTCGATATCGCCCGCGGGGTCGACGGTCGCGGCGAAACACGCGAGGCCCGCCATATTCGTGCCCGCGACGGCGGGGACGGGCGGGTCGAGACGCGAACGCACATCGACCGGGTAAACACAGGACACCGGGACGGGATCACCTGCGGCACCGGATGTCTCGGCGACGTAGGCGCGCAGCAGGGCGGCGGTGACCAGGCCGTTGACGGTGACATCCGGCCGTCGTCCGAGTCGGACTATGCGGGCGGTGGTCTCGACGTCGAGCACCGCGCGTCGCGGGCGGGCCAAGGCGGGCGGCGACGGGATCTCCGGATCGGGTGGAAGGATTCGCGCCACCGGCGGCAGCGCGCGGATCGCGTCCTCGAGTCCGGACCGTTCACCCCTGACGATGCCACGCTCTGCCGCATACCATTCCAGCGACTGCGGATATGGCTGTGGGACAACAGATATCGACCGGCCGCCGACGTATTCGGTGTAGTTGTCCCACAGCCGGGTGAACAGTTCCACGCAGTGCCCGGCATCCGCGACGGCATGGTGCACGTACAGGGTGACCCGCGACCGGTGCGCGACCGTCACGTCCAGGTAGGCCAGCTGGGTTCGCGGGTCGATCGACTCGGCCGGGATACGCACCTCGTCCGGCTCACCGTGGGTGACCCACGCACCGACATGTTCGCCGCGCGGGTGCAGGAGGTGGCCGTGTCCGGCCTCGTCCTCGCCGATTCGGCAGGTGAGCACCGGATAGGTCCGCAGCAGCGCGTCGAAGGCCGCGCGCAGCGCCGCCGTATCGAGTTCACCCTCCACCCGCGCCGTTCGACCGGTATAGGTCGCGTGCCTCACGAAACGCTGTTCCGACGCCGCCAACACCCGTAGTACATCACCCGCACACCACCACACACCGCACAGCGTGCGGCACGGGCGGATCACACGCAATCCGGCGGGTGCGAGAGACTGCTCCGATGAGTCTCGCGGCACATCTGGAACAGCTCGGACGCCCCCTGGTCGAGCGGCAGCTGACCCATCCGACGGTGGCGGGCATCGCGAACGGCGACCTGCCCGAACCCGTCTTCCGGTCCTGGCTGGAACAGGACTACCTGTTCCTGCTCGACTACGTCCGGGTGTTCAGTCGGCTCGCCTGGCAGGCTCCGACCGCTCATCTGGGCGATCTGGTCGACCTCGCGCAGTCCACCTACCACGACGAACTCGCACTGCACCGCTCGCTCGCCGCGGAATTCGGCGCGGATCTGAACGGGGCGGTCAAGGGGAAGCCCTGTGCCGAGTACACCGCGTTCCTGCTGGATTCGGCCGCCGACTACGCCGACGGTCTGGCCGCCCTCTACCCCTGCATGTGGGGATACTCCACCCTCGGCGCCATCCTCGCCCAGAACCCGCCCGCCGACCCGCGCTACCGGCGCTGGGTCGACACCTACGCCGATCCCGGCTTCGCCGCCCTGACCGCCCGCTGCGCCGAGATGCTCGACGAAGCGGGCGGCGACCGGGAGCGCGCGCAGCGCCTCTTCCTCGAGGGAATGCGCCACGAACACGATTTCTGGGACGTGCCCTGATTCGTCCACGCGGGCGGGATATCTCGCTGCCGTGTGGGCGCGGGATCGACGGTGGTCCTAGGCTGGGCCGGTGGGTTCCGAGCACGTACGCGCGTCCGACGCCGACCGCGAGAAGATCGTCGACCGGTTGAAGTCGGCGATGAACGAGGGTCGGCTGACCCTGCACGAATACGACGATCGCGTCCAACAGGTCTACAACGCCAAGACCTACGGTGAGCTGACGCCGGTGCTCGCCGATCTACCGGCCCAGCGCCCGACGAAATCCGTTCGCGGGGAAAGCATTCCGCAGTGGATCATCATCATGTGGATTCCGTGGGCGGCGGTGAACGCACTGTGTCTCGTCATCTACGCGGCCACCGGGGCGGGCTACTTCTGGCCGTTCTGGGTCGCGGTGCCCTGGGGTTTCGCGTTGCTGATCCCGACGGCGATCGGGATCACCACCCGGCCGCGCGGCGAGCGGACATGACACGAGGCCGACACCCCGTGGGTGCCGGCCTCGACGTCGCGATCGCTACGCGCCGATGAGGTGCTGGGCCAGGTAGCCCTCGACCTTGTCCAGCGCGATGCGTTCCTGCGCCATGGTGTCGCGTTCGCGGATGGTCACCGCCTGGTCCTCCAGGGTGTCGAAGTCGACGGTGATGCAGAACGGCGTGCCGATCTCGTCCTGGCGACGGTAGCGGCGACCGATATTGCCCGCGTCGTCGAATTCCACGTTCCAGTTCCTGCGCAGTTGCGCGGCAAGGTCTTTCGCCTTCGGCGTCAGATCCGCGTTGCGCGACAGCGGCAGCACCGCGGCCTTCACCGGGGCGAGCCTGCGGTCAAGGCGCAGCACCGTGCGGACGTCGACGCCGCCCTTGGTGTTGGGGGCCTCGTCCTCGGCGTAGGAGTCGACCAGGAACGCCATCAGCGAACGGGTGAGACCCGCGGCCGGTTCGATGACGTAGGGGACATAGCGCTCGTTGGTGGTCTGATCGAAGTAGCTGAGCTCGGTGCCCGAATGCTCCGAATGCGTCTTCAGGTCGTAGTCGGTGCGGTTGGCGATACCTTCCAGCTCACCCCATTCGCTGCCCTGGAAACGGAAGCGGTACTCGATATCGGTGGTGCCCGCCGAGTAGTGCGACAGCTTTTCCTTCGGGTGTTCGAACAGCCGAAGATTCTCCGGGTCGATGCCGAGATCGGTGTACCAGGAGAAACGGGTGTCGATCCAGTACTTGTGCCATTCGGCGTCCTCGCCGGGTTTGACGAAGTACTCCATCTCCATCTGCTCGAACTCGCGGGTGCGGAAGATGAAGTTGCCCGGGGTGATCTCGTTGCGGAAGCTCTTGCCGATCTGGGCGATGCCGAACGGCGGCTTCTTGCGCGCGGTGGTCATCACGTTCGCGAAGTTCACGAAGATGCCCTGCGCGGTCTCGGGCCGCAGGTAGTGCAGGCCCTCCTCGTCGTCCACCGGGCCGAGGAAGGTCTTGAGCAGGCCGGAGAAATTCTTGGGCTCGGTCCAGTTGCCCGGCTGGCCGGTGTCGGGGTCGTTGATATCGGCCAGGCCGTTGACCGGCGGGCGGCCGTGCTTCTCCTCGTACGCCTCGAGCAGGTGATCGGCCCGGTAGCGCTTGTGCGTGTGCAGCGATTCGACCAGCGGATCGGTGAAGGTCGCGACGTGACCCGACGCCTCCCACACCGCGCGCGGCAGGATCACCGACGAATCGAGACCGACGACATCCTCGCGGCTGGTGACCATGGACCGCCACCACTGCTTCTTGATGTTCTCCTTGAGCTCGACACCGAGCGGACCGTAGTCCCATGCCGACTTGGTGCCTCCGTAGATCTCACCGCACGGGTACACCAGACCCCGGCGCTTGGCGAGGTTGGCAACGGTGTCCACCTTCGACTTGGGTGCCACGCGAGAGTTCTCCGTTCACTGCGAGTGTTTGTCCGGATGCGAACTTCCGATGCGGAGGTCGCCCGGAGACATATGTCGTGTACAGACTATCGGCAGCGGCCAACGGGTTTTCCACCGCACAGGAGTTGTCACGGCGCGTACGGTGGGCATACATCCCGAGGCGGAACTCCCGGTCCCGCGCAGGTCTCGATGGCGCGAGCCGCGCATGTCGCATTTGACATGCGCACCCATGCATATCAAAATGGGATCGCTTTCCATTAAGGAGTGATTCGATGTCCGCCGAAGCCGCTACCGCTCATTCGCACAACCCCTACCGGTCCCCCGGCCCCGCCCCGCTGCCGACCCGGGGCGTCCTGGAGGACGCGGGCGAATTGCTGCGCGCCCTCGCGGCGCCCGTGCGCATCGCCATCGTGCTGCAACTGCGTGAATCGCCGCGTTGCGTGCACGAGCTGGTCGACGCGCTCGGCGTGACCCAGCCGTTGGTCAGCCAGCACCTGCGCATTCTCAAATCGGCGGGCGTCGTCCACGGCGAGCGGTCCGGGCGCGAGGTGCTCTACGAACTCGTCGACGATCATCTGGCACATATCGTCGTCGACGCCGTCGCGCACGCCGAGGAAGGTTGATCCGTGCCTGACAAAACCCTGGATACGCACAAGTCGGTCGGTATCCGGAGCACCCGACAACGCAGTGCCATCGCCGCGCTGCTCGGCGATATCGAGGAATTCCGCTCGGCCCAGGAACTGCACGACGAACTCCGCCGCCGCGGCGAGGGGATCGGTCTGACCACGGTCTACCGCACCCTGCAATCGCTGGCCGACGCGGGCCTGGTCGACGTCCTGCGCACCGATTCCGGCGAATCGGTCTACCGCCAGTGTTCCAACGGCCACCACCACCATCTGGTGTGCAGGCATTGCGGACGCACGGTCGAGGTGGAGGGACCGACGGTCGAGGCGTGGGCGGAATCCATTGCGGGAGAACACGGTTTCACCGACGTGAGTCACACCATGGAGATCTTCGGCAGCTGTCGCGGTTGCGCGACCGCGGACAGCGGCGGAAAACCCTGATACGGCGGGGTTAACATCGGGCGGATCAGCGCTTATTCACCTGGGAATCGATCAACACTTGATTCCTTACCCAGGGAGGAAGCGTGCGAGAATCTGTACGCGCCGCAAGGACATATCGCGTCACCCGGATCGGGGCGGCCGCGCTGCTCGGCTTCTCGGTACTGCTCACGTCGGCCTGCCTGGACGAGGAGACCACCGGAACGCCGGTCACCAGCGCCGAAGGCGGAGTAGGCGGTCCGCAGGCTCCGGCGGGCCCCGGCGCGCAGCCCGATTCCGCCGACAGCTCCGGCCGGGCCGTCGTCCGGACGGTCGGCAAGACCGGCTGGTTCGAGGGTTTCGAGATCACCGTGGACAAGGCGACGGTGGTGCCCGACGAATACGGCGGCGGCAAGGTGCTCATCGACATCACCTACGAGAACACCGGACTCGAGGCCGCGACGTTGAGTAACAACTCCCATCTCGAAATGGGCAGGGAGGTCGACGGCGGAGCCGGTTTCGACAATCCGACCGTGCCGGGCAAGGGGTCGGCCACCGGCAAGGTCACCACCCCGGTGCAGGTACTCAAGGACGCCGATCATCTGCTCGACACCCTCACCGTGGTCTACGGCGAGGCGTCGGACAACCAGACCCGGATTCCGCTGGCCGCGTCGAGCAAGGTCGAGAGCGTCCAGCCGAGAACCCTGCCGATCACCGGCACCCTGGTCCAGGATCCGACCACCGTCGAGATCACCGGGGCCACACTCGGTCCGAGTTACGCGAAGAACGAACGCGGTAAGGACGAACTGGCGCTGCGTATCAAACTCGTCGGCGGCGCCGGGATTTCCGACGGCGGGACCAATATCTACTACCAGTACTTCAGCCTGAAGACACCGGACGGCCGGACCGTGGTCGCCGATTTCCGGGGCACGATCAACGAACTGCTCGGCCGGGGCGAAACCATCGACAATCCTCTGAATTACGTGATCTTCGTGGTGCCGACGCCCACCGCCGGGCAGTACGTGGTGACCTACAACGCGGACAAGGATCCGGGGACCGCGGCGTCGATGCCGTTCACGGTGAGCTGACCGACGCCCCGGACACGACCGTCGGCCCCGTTCGACGGTCGTGTCCGCGCACCGGACTTCGGCGACCACGGCTGTCGGCGGAAGCGACCGTGTCGGTTCGGTCGGGCGGTATAGGACAAGCAGCACAGCGCCCGGTCGCACCCGTTCGACCGGGCGCGACCGGGCCACAGCGGGATTCGCGTCGCGCTCAGACGGCAGGGACCGGTTCGGGCGACGCCGCCGGAACCGGTTCGACCTCGGCGCGGCGACCGCGCAGTACCGCGACACCGATCAGCGCCACCGCCACCACGGCCCAGACCAGCAGCACCGTCAGCGGTTTCGCGGCCCCGGCGCCGTCGAAGAAGGCGACCGAGCGGAGCAGGGTGGAGGCCGCGCCGGGCGGGAGGTACTGGCCGATGGCGCCCCACGGCTGCGGCAGCAGTTCCGGGGCGGAGGTGGCGGCCGAGAACGGGTTGCCGATCAGCAGCATGGTGAGTGCCGCGATACCGATGCCGGGGCGTCCGACGACCGAGGCCAGGCCGACGACCGCACCGGCGACCGAGAAGGAGACCAGACCCGCGACCGCGGCGAGGGCGAGATAGGAGCCGGGCACGACCGACATCCAGCCCTGGATGATCGCCATGCCTAGCAGTCCACCCACCACGCCGAAGGTGGCGAGTCCGGCGACACGGGTGGCGGGGGTGGGAATGAGCAGGCTGAGCAGGACGCCTGCGGCGATCCCCGACATCACCAGCGGCAGCACCATCGCGCCGAAGGCCGTGCCGCGCGGATCGTCCACGTCGGCGGCGACGACGTCTTCGACGGCCGCGGACGGCACGCCGGACAACTGCTGGGCCAAGGCCGTGAGTTGCTGTGCGACAGCGGGACTCGCGCCGGAGGCGACGAGGACCCGTGGTGCGCCGCCGCCGGTGAGGACGGCGCCGTAGACCTCGCGGTCGACGATGGCGGCACGGGCCGCGGCTTCGTCGGCCGGGGTGGTGATCTCGAAGGCGTCGGGAAGTTGGGCATTCAGCCGTTCGGCGACCTGCTGGGCCTGCGGGCCGGTGACCGCGATGGGCAGATCACGCGGTTCGATATTGGCGGCGGGCCAGGCGAAGGCGATCAGCATCAGGGCCTGGAGCAGGGCGGCGGCGAGTCCGACCGCGAATGCTCGCTGCGAGGTGTTCATGACTTTCTCCCGAAAATCGAATGACCGTTCTTTATTGATTTCACGGTCGCACGGCGGCGGAAGGTTGTCAAGAACGGATATTCGTTTTACTTTGGGTTCATGCCCCGAGTCAGCGAAGAACATCTGGAACGCCGCAGGCAGCAGGTCCTGGACGCCGCCCGCCTGTGCTTTGCCCGCAAGGGCTTCCACGACTCCTCCATGCAGGACGTCTTCGCCGAATCCGGGCTCTCCGCGGGCGCGGTCTACCGGTATTTCAAGAGCAAGGACGACATCATCGCCGCGCTGGCCACCCAGACGATGATCGAACTCAGGGGAATCATGGCCGAGGCGATCAGCGCCGAACCGCTGCCGACCCCCGCCGAGGTGATCACCCTCATCGCCAGGAACATCGTCGCGCGCAGCGGACCGGAAGGACCGGTGCGGCTGGCCCCACAGGCTTGGTCACTCGCCCTGGTCAACCCGGAGGCGACCGGTTACGTGCGGGAGGCCATTCTCGCCATGCGCGGGGTCTGGGAGGACTACGCGGAGCGGATGCGGGCCGCGGGCTGGCTCCCGGCGGACGCCGACACCCACGCGGTCGCGGTGGCCATCATCGGCCTGCTGCCCGGCTTCATCCTGCAACACCTGATCATCGGCGACATCACCCCGGAGACGCTGGCGCGCGGTGTTCGGACCCTCCTCCCCTACGGTGAGCCCGCCGTACCGGGTGGTTAGCGGTTCACCGTAGCGGCACGCGCACGTCGCTACCGCCCTCCGGGGTCAACCGGGCGTGCACCTTCAGCAGTGACGGGGCGGGCACGAAACCGCCCGCGAACAGCGCCTCGCCCTGACGGAACCACGGCGAGCGCTCGAGCAGCGCGGTGGGCGCGTATCCGAAATAGGTGCCGAGTTCGGCGAGATCGGACGGTGAGGTCATCTTCATCAGCGCCAGATTGTCGCACTGGGACAGGATGCCGGGATGGACCTTCGTCGGCCGCTGGGTCGAGAGCAGCAGCCACAGACCGAATTTGCGTCCTTCCGCGGCGATCTGGATCAGCCGCTCGCGCACCGCGACCGCGATCGAGGAGTCCAGGCGCGGCGAAGCGAGATTGTGCGCCTCGTCGATGACGAGCAGTAACGGACGGCGCTCCTCCCTGCGCGCCCACAGATCATCGAGCAGTGCGAGCGCCACCACGAGTTGCTGTTCGCTCGTGGAGAATCCGCCGAGATCCAGGACGGTGGCGTCCGGACGCTGCGCGACGATATCGGTCACGGCGGTATCGCCGCGCGCCCACACCTCCCAGGTGTTGAGCCCGAGGTTCTGGATGCGCAACGCCAGGCGGCGCTGGGCGGGATTGTCCGAACCCATCAACTTGGGCAGAGTTTCGTCGAGTTCGGCGGCGGTCATCAGCGCGGACATGCGCAGGAGTTCACCGAATTCCTCGCGGTCCACGATCGGGTCGATCCGCAACACCGCGGCCTTGGACGGGAGCGGCAGCGCGGTGAACCTCGCGCGCAGCGGGGCCGCCGCGTCGTGCGGGCGCAATACGCGGATATCGCGCTCCCGCAACGCATCCGCGGCGGGGCCGGTGGCTTCGGGATGCAGTTCGCCGAGGTGGACGTAATCGGAATTCGGATCGAAGATCACCATCGGCAGAGCCGTGTGCGCGATGAGTTGTTCGAGGACGACGCCGAGGGCATAGGTTTTCCCCGAGCCGCTCTGACCACACCAGAAGGTGTGCCGGTTGAATCTCGTCGGCAGCAGCCGGGCCGGACCGAACGGCGGGGTGAGATTCACGCCGACGTCGAGTACCGCACCGGTGGTGTCGTGCAGGGTCTGCACGATCCGCGAGTCGACCGGCTCGACGCGACCGCTGTCGAAGGCGTGACTGGCCCCGGTATCGATGCCGTCGACGGCCAGTTCACCGATCAGGCGCCCGCGCAACCGCGCGGGTGTGGTCTGACTCCGTTCCTCGACCATCGCCAGCTGCCGCGTGCCACCGGCGTGCACCACGATGAGGGAACCGGCTATGAACGAGCTACCGATGGAGTCGGCGATGACGAAGGAGCGTCCGTCATCGGAGCGGGCCACGGGATAGCGGGAATCGTCGGGCATCGTCCGATCGTTCCACCACCCGGCAAACTCAGGGCTACATACAGGTTGCGACGCGGGTTCGGGTACGCGGACCCGATCCGATGCCGCGTGGACCGCGCCGCCGAACTCGGGCAGCGCGTGACCGTTGCCGACCCGGTTCAGGTCCGGGGCCGGATCCTGCCGCCGGTCGCCGAGGGCGACCGGTGCCACCTCGGCGCCCGAGATCCGCCTACGGCTGGAGCAGGCCCGGCCTGGCGCGAGCGGCGCCCGACAGCACCAGCACGAGCATGGTCGCCAGCGCCTGATCGTCCAGGCCCGCGGCCGGGAAGGTGTAGCGCAGGATGACATCGGCGAGTTTGCCGTGGGCGATCACCGTGAGCGAACCGAATTGCAGGGCGTTGTTGCGTTCGGCGACCCGCTTGTGCAGTTGCGGTTTCAGCGGACGGTCCCAGGCCAGCACGCAGGTCAGCGTCAGCACGTCCAGGCCGGGCGCCAGACTCACCGCGCGCAGCGAGCACAGGGAACCCTCGTATTCGAATCCGATCGAGCCCTCGGGGTCGACGCGGACGTCGACATCGTAGATCGACAGACACGCGCCCGCGCGCGCCTGTAGTTCCTGCTCGGGGGTGACCGCCGAGTCCATCTCCGCACCACCGTTCACTTGGTACCGCCGAAGCGGCGGTCACGCGAAGCGTACTCGAGACAGGCGTCCCACAGGTTACGTCGATCGAAATCGGGGAAAAGTGTTTCCTGGTAGACGTATTCGGCGTAGGCGGACTGCCAGATCAGGAAGTTCGAACTGCGGAATTCGCCGGACGGCCGCAGGAACAGATCGACGTCGGGCATATCCGGTTCGTCCATGTACCGGGCGAGCGTCGACTCGGTGATCCGCTCGGGATCGATCTCACCCGCCGCCACGCGACGCGCGATTTCCCTTGTGGCATCGGCGATCTCGGCGCGGCCGCCGTAGTTGACGCACATGGTGAGGGTCATCACCGTGTTGTCCTTGGTCAACTCCTGGGCGGTCTCGAGTTCGTTGATCACGCTGCGCCACAGGCGCGGTCGCCGACCGGCCCAGCGCACCCGAACGCCCATCTCGTGCATCTCGTCGCGGCGGCGGCGGATGACGTCACGGTTGAAGCCCATGAGGAAGCGCACCTCGTCGGGGCTGCGCCGCCAGTTCTCGGTGGAGAAGGCGTAGGCCGACAGCCACTTCACCCCGATCTGGATACAGCCCTCGACGGTGTCCATCAGGACCGCCTCGCCGCGCTCGTGTCCGGCGGTGCGGGGCAGTCCCCGCTCCTGCGCCCACCGGCCGTTGCCGTCCATCACCAAGGCCACGTGTTTCGGTACGAATTCGATCGGCAGTTCCGGCGGCACGGCACCCGAGGGGTGCGGGGACGGCGGGCGGACTGTCCGGTCGCTGTCCGATCCGGTCTTGCTCGGCCTTGTCGTAGTGGAGTCTCGGCGGAGGATCACGGGGTCCATCCTGCCTGATGCGCCGGGCCGGGCGAACAGCCATCCACGCATCCGCCACACGATCCCCGCACGACCGCCACCTAACCCGCCACGTGCCGCCCGCCCGCGGCGGACACCGACGACACGGAGGCGGACCGCTCGATCAACGGCAGCGTGCGCAATTGCCGTTCCAGATGCCATTGCAGATGCGCCGCCACCAGTCCGCTGGCCTGATTGCGCACCGAATCGGGCACCGTCGCGACGTAATCCCACTCGCCGCGCAGCAGGGCGATCAACAGATCGAAGACCCCCGGCGCGGGCGTGGCCGCGCCGGGGGGACGGCAGTGCACGCAGACCGCGCCGCCCGCGCCGACGTGGAAGGCGCGATGCGGACCGGGGGTGGCGCATTTCGCGCATTCGTCCAGCGCGGGCGCCCATCCGGCGAAACCCATGGCGCGCAACAGGAACGCGTCGAGTATCAGTTCGTGCGGGCGATGTTTGGCCGCGATGGCGCGCAGCGCGCTCGCGGTGAGCGCGTGCAGTTTGGGCGCGGGCGCGCGTTCCTCGCCCGCCAGGCGTTCGGCGGTTTCCAGGATCGCGCAGGCGGTGGTGTAGCGGCCGTAGTCGTCGATGATGTCTGCGGCGAACGCCTCCATCGTCTGCACCTGGGTGACCACATCCAGCGTGCGTCCCGGATGGAGTTGCACATCGATGTAGGCGAAGGGCTCGAGTCTGGCCCCGAATCGCGACTTGGTGCGCCTTACCCCCTTGGCCACCGCTCTGACCAGGCCGTATCTGCGCGTGAGCAGCGTGACGATGCGGTCCGCCTCGCCCAGTTTGTGCTGGCGCACCACCACTGCCTCGTCCCGATACAAACGCACGGGGCCATCCTCCCACGCTGCGGCGACAACGCCCGAGAAGGGAGTGGCGGAGGGGCGATCGCTATCCGGCCCGGCTCTGGGGCCGGGCGCGGAAATGCGCGCGCTCCCCCTGTTTGCCGAACAGCGAGAGGAATTCGACCGCGTCGTCGTCGGCCGCGCCGAACCAGTGCGGCTGACGGGTGTCGAATTCGGCCGCCTCGCCGGGGACGAGGATCAGATCGTGCTCGCCGAGCACGACGCGCAGCCGCCCGTTGAGGATGTAGATCCACTCGTAACCCTCGTGGGTCTTGGGCTCGGGCTCCCTGCGGGCGCTTCCGGCCTCGATCACGATCTTGTACGCCTGGATGCCGCCCGCCCGACGGGTCAGCGGGACCATGGTCATGCCGTGGTTGGTCACCGGACGCAGGTGGATACGCGGATCACCGGTGGTCGGCGCGTCGACGAGTTCGTCGAGAGTGACCCCGTGCGCGCGGGCCAGCGGGAACAGCAGTTCCAAGGTGGGTTTGCGGGCGCCGGATTCCAGCCGCGACAGCGTGCTCACCGAGATTCCGGTACGCGTGGACAGGTCGGCCAACGTGGTCTCGCGCTGTTTGCGCAGTGCGCGCAGGCGTGGCCCGACCGCGTCCAGTGCTCGGTCGAAGTCGATATCCATGACATCCACTTTGCCATATCAGCAAAGAAGGTTGCCATCTTCGAACTATGTCACGCATGGTCGTCCCAGGAGGTGGTCCCGATGACCGATCAGTTGGAAAATAGCTATGACGTGGTGATCGTCGGTGGTGGCGCGGCGGGTTTGAACGGCGCGCTGATGCTGGGCAGGTCGCGACGTTCGGTGGTGGTGATCGATGCCGGTCGGCCCAGGAACGCACCGGCCGAAGGGGTGCACGGACTTTTGGCCCTCGACGGGATCGCGCCGTCGGAGTTGCTGGAACGCGGGCGTACGGAAGTGCGCGGCTACGGCGGGCACATCGTCGACGGTGACGTGGTCGCGGTCGAGCGGGGTGAGGAAGGTTTCACCGTGACGCTGGCCGACGGGCGCGCGGTTCGGGGGCGCAGGGTGTTGGTGGCGACCGGGCTGATCGACGAGGTCCCCGATATCCCGGGGCTGCGGCAGCGCTGGGGCAGGGATGTCGTCCACTGCCCGTACTGCCACGGATGGGAGGTCCGGGACCAGGCGATCGGGGTGCTCGGCACCGGGCCGATGTCGGTGCACCAAGCGCTGCTGTTCCGGCAGTTGAGCGCGGATGTGGTGTATTTCGGCAATGTGGCGCCGCCGACCGCCGAACAGGCCGCGCAGTTGGACGCCAGGGGTATTCGGGTGGTCGACGGCGATGTCGCGTCGGTGGAGATCGCGGACGACCGACTCGTCGGCGTTCGCCTCACCGGCGGAACGCTCGTCGCGCGTGACGCGGTGGCCGTGGCGTCCCGGATGGTCGCGCGCGCCGGATTCCTCGCTCCGCTCGGCCTGGTGCCCGTCGCCCATCCATCCGGTATGGGTGAGCACATTCCCACCGACCCGACAGGACGTACCGAGACGCCCGGGGTCTGGGTGGCGGGCAATGTCACCGATCTGTCCGCACAGGTCGGCGCTGCGGCCGCGGCGGGGGCGATGGCGGGGGCGCAGATCAATTTCGATCTGGTCAACGAGGAGATCCAGCAGGCCCTGATCCCGCAGACGTAATCGCTTTCCCGACAGTCGGATTCAGTACCGGTCGGCGCTCGGACGCACAGACCTCACAACCCTGCGCACGGCTACGACACCGGAGCATGTCAGGACTTCTGTCCCGCCAGGAGCCCGCCCACCAGCAGCATCAACGAATGCATGGCCTGGGCGCGGGCGGTTTCCTTGTCGGGGGCGTGGGCGACGATCAGCCCCGCCTCCGACACCGCGCTGAGGATGAGCTGGGCCAGGGTCCGCAGTGGGGCGTCGGCGATCAGGCCGTCGTCGCGGGCCCGCTCCAACTGGGAGACGATCAGGCCGAGGCCGTAGCGGGCTTCCAACTCGCGCCACTGTTCCCAACCGAGGACGGCGGGGGCGTCGAACAGGGCGATGCGGATCATCTCGGGCCGCTGGCAGATCCCGAGGAAGACGTCGAGTCCGACGGCGACGGAGACCAGCACGTCCTCGGTCTGCGCCGCGTCGATCGCCCGCTCGATCTCGGCGGTGTTGTCCGACTCCAACTGTTCGAGGACGGCGAGGAACAGTCCGCGCTTGTCGCCGTAGTGGTGGTGCAGCGCGCCACGGGTGACCCCGGCCTCGGCGACCAACTGCTCCGCCGAGGTACCCGCGAAGCCGCGCTCGGCGAACAGGCGGCGACCCGCCTGTTCGAGCGCGGCCCTGGTGGTGCGGGAGCGATCCTCCTGGCTACGGCGTGGCATGCAGCCGAGTGAACTCCAGAATCCGCCGGGTGAGCAACTCGGGCCGGTCTTCCGGGAGGAAGGTGTACGAGTCGTCGACGAGGGTCAGGGTCGCGTCCGGCAGGTCGCGGGCCAGGCGTTCGGCGAATTCGATCGGGAAGATCCTGTCCTCGCGCGCCCAGACCAGCAGGACCGGAACCCGGACGTCGGCGAAATGCCGCGCCGCCTCCAAGGTGTAGCGACGGCGCGCGGTGATCAGGAAGCGGCGCAGGTCTTTTCGGATCGCTGCCGAACCGCGGCTCGGCAGCAGGTAGGAATCGGCGATCTCGGGCGGCACCGGCCGCTTGGCCACCAGCCCGAAGGCCAGTGGCAGCCGATGCAGCGCCCGGATCCGCATCAATTCGGTGAACGGCCGGATCGAACCGGGGATTCGGGCCAGTACGCCGAGAGCCGTGAAGGGCTGCGGCAGGAAGGCCTCGTAACTGTCGACCGAGGCCAGCACGACGCGGCCGATACGTTCCGGCCTGCGGGTCAGCAGCACCTGGGTGATCGCTCCCCCGGTGTCGTTGGCGACCACCGTGACGTCGGTGAGGTCGAGCCGTTCCAGGAAATCGGCGAGCAGGTCGGCGAGACCGTTCGGGGTGAGATCGGCGTCGGGCACGGGGACGGTGTGCGCGCCCAGCGGCAGTGTCGGGGTCAGACAGCGATGACCGGCGGCGGCGACGGCGGGCACCACATGACGCCAGAGATCGGCGTTGACGAGCAGGCCGTGCACGAACAGCACGGGCGCGCCCGCTCCGGTGTCGTGGTGTTCGATGCGGCCGCCGGGCAGGTCGATCTCGTGGGCGGCGCCGAGCGCGGGACTGATTGCCATGGTGTTCGCCTCTCGCAGTGGTGAGCCTTCCCGGTGATTTTTACATACATACGGAATGTATGTCTATGCTCGCGCAGGTCGTGACCACAACACGGGTTCGACACGTTCCGGATACGGACGGTGCGTTTCCGGCCCGGAACGCGATAACCGATGTGGACGATTGACCAGATGCGCGCTACCGTTCACATCCACAGGCCGAACAAGGGAGATCGGATGACCGCGTCCGAACGTGGGAGGCTCATGGCGGTGCCCGCCCCCACCGACCACCCGGCAACGAGCGCCTTCGCCGCACCGCACCGGGGGCTCGCGCGATTCGCCGCCGACCTGGCCGACGGCACAAGCACCTCGACCGAGGCCGTCACGTCCGCCCTCGACCGCATCGAGGCCAGCCAGCCGACGCTCAACGCCTTCCGCGTCGTCCGGCGCGAGAAGGCGCTGGCCGAAGCCGCCGAAGCCGATCGCCGGATCGCCGCGGGCGAACGCCTTCCCCTGCTCGGCGTGCCGATCGCGGTCAAGGACGACACCGATATCGCGGGCGAGCCGACGGCATTCGGCTGCGGCGGCGAATTCGCGCCCAAGACCGAGGACGCCGAATCGGTGCGCAGACTGCGCGCGGCGGGCGCGGTGATCGTCGGCAAGACCAATACCTGCGAACTCGGCCAACTGCCCTTCACCAGCGGCGCCGCCTTCGGCCACACCCGCAATCCCTGGCACGCCGAACGCACCCCCGGCGGGTCCTCGGGCGGCTCGGCGGCGGCCGTCGCGGCCGGATTGGTCCCTGCCGCACTGGGTTCCGACGGCGCGGGCTCGGTCCGCATCCCTGCGGCGTGGACGAATCTGGTCGGCATCAAACCCCAGCGCGGGCGCATCTCCACCTGGCCGCTGCCCGAGGCGTTCCACGGCCTCACCGTCAACGGACCGCTGGCCCGCACCGTCGCCGACGCCGCGCTACTCCTCGATCTCGCGGCCGGTCCGCACGCGGGCGATCTGCACACCCCCGCGCCGGTCACCGTCTCCGAGGCCGTGGGACGCGATCCCGGCAGCCTGCGGATCGCGCTCTCCCTGCGCATCCCCTTCACCGCCACCAGAACCGCGCTGGACCCGCAGGTCGAAGCCGCGGTCCTGCGCATGGCGACGACGCTGCGCGCGCTCGGCCATTCGGTGACCGTCGCCGACCTGCACTACGGCCTCATGATCGGCGCGTCGTTCCTGCCCCGGTCCATGGCCGGAATCAGCCGGGTCTGCGACACCATGCCCGGCGCGGTGGTCGATCCGCGCACCCGCGCCAACGTCCGCTTGGGGCGGCTGTTGAACGGACCGGCGCTGTTCGCCGCCCGCCAAGCGGAACCGTTGCTGCACAGGCGAATCGGATCGTTCTTCCGCGACTACGACCTGGTGCTCGCGCCGACCACCGCCACGCCGCCGCCCCGCGCGACCGATATCGACGGCATCGGCGTGAACGACACCAACAACCTCATCACCGCCGCGTGTCCCTACACCTGGCCGTGGAACGTGCTCGGCTGGCCGAGTGTGAACATCCCCGCCGGGTTCACCGACGACGGATTGCCCATCGGCGCCCAGCTCATGGGCACCGCGAGTTCGGAACCGCTGTTGGTCTCGCTCGCGGCGCAGGTGGAATCGGAGCTGCACTGGGAACGCCGCCGCCCCGAACCCTGGTGGTGACCTAGAAGCCGAGTTTGCCCAGCTGTTTGGGATCGCGCTGCCAATCCTTGGCGACCTTCACGTGCAGATGCAGGTAGATCCGCACGCCGAGGATATGTTCGATCTGCTGGCGGGCGTTGGTGCCGACCTCCTTGAGCCTGGCACCGCCCTTGCCGATGACGATCGCCTTCTGGCTCGGGCGCTCGACGTAGAGCAGGGCGTGCACGTCGAGCATGTCCTCGTTCTCCTCGCGCGGCAGCACCTCCTCGATGACGACGGCCAGCGAATGCGGGAGTTCGTCGCGCACGCCCTCGAGCGCGGCCTCGCGGATGAGCTCGGCCATGAGGGTTTCCTCCGGCTCGTCGGTCAGCTCGCCGTCGGGGTAGAAGGCGGGACCTTCCGGCATCTTCGAGGCGATGACGTCGACGAGTACCTCGACCTGCTCACCCTTGACCGCCGAGACCGGCACCACGTCGGCGTCGGGACCGAGCAACCGGGACAGCCCGAGCAACTGGGCGGCGATCTCGTCGCGGCTCACCTTGTCGATCTTGGTGACCACGCCGAGCACGGTGGTCTTGGGCGCCATCTGCTTGATCTGCTGCACGATCCACCGATCGCCAGGACCGATCTTCTCGTCGGCCGGGATGCACAGCGCGATGACGTCGACCTCGGAGTAGGTGTCGCGCACCAGATCGTTGAGGCGCTGCCCGAGCAGGGTGCGCGGACGATGCAGGCCCGGGGTGTCGACCAGGATCAACTGCGTGTGGTCGCGGTGCACGATGCCGCGGATGGTGTGCCGCGTGGTCTGCGGACGCGAGGAGGTGATCGCGATCTTCGCACCGACAAGGGCGTTGGTCAGCGTCGACTTGCCGGTATTGGGTCTGCCGACGAAACAGACGAAACCCGAACGGAATTCGGCGGTGTCACCCGCGCGACCGTCAGCCACCCCGCACCTCGGCGGTGACCGCTGTGGCGGCTGTCGAATCGTCGGGCTCTTCGGAGTCGTCGACGATCTCGAAGACCGCGCCGTCGCGATCGGTGAACACGATCCTGGCCGCGGGCGAGACCTCGCGCACCGCACCGACACCGGCGTCGGAGAACCTTCCGCCGACCACCGCGGCCGCTTCGAACCCTTCCGCGCCGCTCGAGATCGCGGCGGCGACCGCGGATTGCAGTGCGGTCAGCCGCAACGCGTCCAGCGTCACCTCGCCCGCCGCGTAGGTGCGGCCGTCGGTATCGCGGATCGCGGCACCGCTCACGCCGCCGGTCCGCGCGAGCGCACCGCGAGCAAGAACCACCAGCTTGTTGTCCTCGGCATCCAATTCAATCATCGGTGTCTCCGTCCTCGTGACGATCGGCCGGGCTCTCCCGATCCGATCCATTGCCCTTCCGCTTGCCGTTCTTCTCGCCCGCCGCGCGCTCGTCCTCCGACTTCTCGCGCACGCGCTGCGGCGCGCGCCGCACGACGACCGTGTGCACCCGCATCCGCCCCCTGGCGTCCGCGGCGCCCTCGCCGCGCAGGACCAGTCCGTACGCGACCACCTTGGAACCGGGCAGCGGCACCCTGCCCAGTTCGTGCGCGAGCAGGCCGCCGACGGTGTCGACGTCCTCGTCCTCGATCTCCAGGCCGTACAGCTCACCCAGATCTTCCACCGACAGCCGCGCCGACACCCGGTAACGGCCCTCACCCAGATCTTCCACCGGCGGGGTCTCGTCGGTGTCGTATTCGTCGGCGATCTCCCCGACGATTTCCTCCAACACATCCTCGATGGTGACCAGACCGGCGATACCGCCGTATTCGTCCACAAGCAGCGCCATGTGATTGCGACGGCGCTGCATCTCGTCGAGCAGATCGTCGAGTGGTTTGGAATCGGGCATGAAGACGGCGGGGCGCATCACCTCGCGCACCCGCACCTTCCTGCTCCGATCCGCGTACGGCACAAGATCTTTCAGGTAGACGACACCCAGGATGTCGTCGACGTTCTCACCGATGACCGGAATACGCGAATGGCCGCTGCGCACCGCGAGCGACATCGCCTGCGACGCCGTCTTGTCCGCTTCGATCCAGACCATCTCGGTGCGCGGCACCATGACCGCGCGCGCGGCGGTGTCGCCGAGTTCGAAGACGGACTGGATCATCCGCCGCTCCTCGTCGGCCACGACGCCGCGCTCACCGGCCATCTCGACGACTTCGCGCAATTCGATCTCCGAAGCGAAGGGCCCGTTGCGAAATCCCTTACCCGGGGTGATCGCGTTACCGATGAGAATGAGCAGACGGCTGATCGGACCGAGCACCATGCCGATGAACTGCAACGGCAGCGCCGCGACGAGGGCAAGGGAATAGGCGTGCTGACGGCCCAGGGTGCGCGGGCCGACCCCGATCACGACGTAATCCACCAGCACCATCACCACGGCGGTGATCAGCAGCGCCCAATTGTCGTTCCAGATCTCGATGAGGGCCGCGGCCAGCAGCACGGTGGCGCTGATCTCGCACAGGATGCGCAGCAGCACCATGAGATTCACGTAGCGTGGACGGTCGGCGACGATGCGGCGCAGACGCACCGCGCCCGACCGCTCGGCGCGCACCATATCGTCGAGGCGGGCCGGGGAGACGGTGTTGAGGGCGGAATCGATGCCGGCGAACAAACCGCCCACCGGGACGAGCAGGCACGCGAGAAGAACGAGGGTCAGTGAACTCACGCCGGGCCCAGAGCGTCACCCGGTGTGGTGAAACCAGCCTTGCCGAGCAGACGGGCGTCGCGTTCGGCGAGTTCGGCGCGGCGATCGGCCTCGCGCAGGCTCTCGTACCACTCCTCGAGCAGCTGGGCCTGCAACGCGAACATCTCCTTCTCCTCCTCGGGCTCGGCATGGTCGTAGCCGAGCAGATGGAGGACGCCGTGCACGGTGAGCAGCGCGAGTTCGTGATCGAGCGAATGCCCGACCTTGCGCGCCTGGGTGGCCGCGAACTCGGGGCACAGCACGATATCGCCGAGCATGGACGGACCCGGTTCGGGGCTGTCGGGCCTGCCGCCCGGTTCGAGCTCGTCCATCGGGAACGACATCACGTCCGTCGGACCCGGCAGGTCCATCCAGCGCATGTGCATATCCGCCATGGTGTCGAGGTCGACGAGCACCATAGACAGTTCCGCCGCCGGGTGCACGTCCAGGCGGGCGATCACGAAACGCGCGACGCTGACCAGGCCTTCTTGGGGTACGTCGATCCCCGACTCGTTGGCGATCTCGATGCTCACCCGCACAGCCTATCGGCCGCCATCGGACCGGGTCCGCCCGCAACCCCGCCACGAACCGCACCGCGTCGAGACCCCCGCGACAACGCCGCTTCCGGCCGTACCGCGCTGGCCGTACAGACGCCGACGGCGCCCGGATGATCCGGACGCCATCGGGTACCGCGTCTTCGATTACCGCCGGTCACCGCGGCCCGCGGCACGACGCTGCGCCCGGTTTCCCGGGTAGTGCTCGCCGACGGCGGGGCGGGTATCGGATTCGAACTTCTCGTAGGCGTCGACGATATCGGAGACCAGCCGGTGCCTGACCACATCGCTGCTGGTGAGCTGGGCGAAATGGATGTCCTCGATACCGGTGAGGATCTCACTCGCCGCCCGCAGCCCGGACCTGGCGCCGGTCGGCAGATCGACCTGGGTGACGTCACCGGTCACCACGATCTTCGAGCCGAAACCGAGGCGGGTCAGGAACATCTTCATCTGCTCGGCCGTGGTGTTCTGCGCCTCGTCGAGAATGATGAAGGAATCATTCAGGGTTCGGCCTCGCATGTATGCCAGGGGCGCGACCTCGATGACACCGGCCGCCATCAGCTTCGGAATGGCCTCCGGATCCATCATGTCGTGCAGCGCGTCGTAGAGCGGGCGCAGGTATGGATCGATCTTCTCGTTGAGCGTGCCGGGCAGGAAGCCCAGCCGCTCTCCCGCCTCCACGGCGGGACGGGTCAGGATGATCCGGTTGACCTGTTTGGTCTGCAATGCCTGCACGGCCTTGGCCATGCCGAGGTAGGTCTTGCCGGTGCCCGCCGGACCGATGCCGAACACGATGGTGTTGGTGTCGATGGCATCGACGTAGCGTTTCTGGTTCAGCGTCTTGGGCCGGATAGTCTTGCCGCGCCGGGACAGGATGTCCAGGCTCAGCACCTCCGCCGGGGATTCGGAGGTTCCGTCGGTCAGCATCGACACCGTATGCCGCACCGCTTCCGGCGTCACCACCCGATTGCGGCCGGTCAGCGCGACGAGCTGCTCGATCACCCGCTCGGCCAGCGCCACGTCGGCGGCCTTGCCGGTCAGGGTGACGGAATTGCCGCGCACATGGATGTCCGCGTCGAGCAACTGCTCGAGTTCACGGAGATTCTGGTCCGCCGAACCGAGGAACGGGAACACGGATTCGGGAGCGAGTTCGATACTGGAACGCACGGTTCGCGCTGCGGGGCCCGAGCCCCCACTGTCGCCTGCACCGGTGCCTGCTGCGGGTGTGGTCGGGTCGCCGATCTCGCCTTGTGTTCTCAAAAGTGGCTATAGCCTGCTTCCTGTCTCGATCCTTCGTTGCCCAAAGTTTAACGCGCCCCACCGACACAACACAGTGAATAATCGGGTATGAGCAGCACAGGACGGGCACCCGGGCGCACACGGACGGGTTCCCGTACTCTCGACGCCGAGATTCGATCGTGAGGCTTGGCGTGCTCGTACCCTGGGACATTCGGCGCACCGTTCGGTTTCTCGCCGTGGTGCACATCCCCTGCCATCGCTGTCGCCGCGCCGCCGAACACGGACTTCGGCAGTTGGTCACCGGATTCGGCGTGAACGGGAAGTCGTGGGGTGAGATCCACACCAGAAGCGCGCTGGAATGCCGCTCCTGCGGCGCCATATCGGAGATTCCGCGGGAGTACTTCCGCCAGTTGCTCAGACGCGCGGCGGCGGCGCGGACCGCGCCGTGGGTGACGGTGACGCCCTCCCGCCGGTATCCGAACGCTCGGGGGTCTACCAGCGGGTGGTGAGCGCGCCCAACGCGCCAAGCGCCACGGCCCCGGCGGTGGAGGTACGCAGCACCGTCGGCCCCAGCAGAACCGGGGCGGCCCCGGCCTCGGTGAGCGCCGCGATCTCGGAATCGTCCAGACCGCCTTCCGGGCCGACGACGAGGATGACCTCGCTCGCCCCGGCGAACGGTAGTTCGGTGAACTTGCCCGCCCCCGATTCGTGCAGCGCGGCCACGATCGCGCCACCGGATACGGCGGTGCGGACCAGATCGACGATCTCGCGGGTCCGATGCAGATCCGCCACCTCGGGAATGTAGGGGCGACGGGACTGGCGCGCCGCCGAACGCGCGGCCGCACGCCATTTCTCCACCGCCTTGGCGGCTTTGCCCTCCCAGTTGGCGATGCAGCGGGCGGCCTGCCACGGCACGACGGTGTCGACGCCCGCCTCGGTCATCAATTCGACGGCCAGTTCCGAGCGATCCGATTTGGGTACCGCCTGGATCACCGTGACGGCGGGCGTCACCCGTTGCGCGACAGTGCGATTCAGGATCCGCAGATCGAGCCGGTCGCGCTGGGTCGCGACGACCTCGGATTCGGCGAGCAGTCCGCGTCCGTCCGACAGCGTGATCGGCTCACCCACCCGGATGCGGCGCACGGTGGCGGCGTGACGGCCTTCCTGACCGTCGAGGACCGCCACCGCGCCCGTTTCCGGGATGTCGTCCAGATAGAAGACCGTGGCGGCCAACGGGTCAGCGTCCGCTGAACGAGGCGCGCAGCCGGGCGAACAGTCCGCTGTTGTGTTCGGACTGCGCCGTCATGACCTCGGCGCGGTCGCGCTCGCGCATGCCCTTGTACTTGCGCAGCAGATCGGACTGTTTGCCGTCGAGTTTGCTCGGCACCACGATGTCGAGGTGCGCGAGCAGATCGCCGCGCGCGCCCGAACGCAGGCGCGGCATGCCGTGGCCGCGCAACACCGAGATCTCGTTGGGCTGGGTACCCGGCTGGATGGTGAGTTCGGTCGGGCCGTCGAGGATGGTGTCGATGACCACGGTGGTGCCGAGCGCGGCGTCCACCATCGGGACCCGGATCGTGCAGTGCAGGTCGTCGCCGTCGCGCACGAACACGTCGTGCGGTTGCTCGACGATCTCCACGTAGAGGTCACCCGCGTGACCGCCGCCGGGACCGACCTCGCCCTGGGCGGCCAGGCGAACCCGCATCCCGCTGGCGACACCGGCCGGAATCGGCGCGGCGATCTCCCTGCGCGCGCGCACCCGACCGTCACCACCGCATTTATGGCAGGGATCCGGGATGGTCTCACCGGCGCCGCGGCAGGTGGGGCACGGACGCGCCGTCATCACCTGACCGAGGAAGGAACGCTGCACCGACTGGACTTCGCCTGCGCCACCGCAGGTTTCGCAGCGCACCGGCTTGGAGTTGCCGTTGGTGCCCGCACCGGTGCAGACGTCGCAGAGGATCGCGGTGTCGACGGTCAGGTGTTTGGTGACGCCGACCGCGCATTCGGCGAGGCTGAGCCTGGTCCGCAACAGCGAATCGGCGCCCGCCTGCACCCGGCCGCGCGGTTTGCGCTGGCCGCCGGAGGTGTTCATCCCCCCGAAGAAGGCTTCGAAGACGTCGCCGAGACCACCGAAACCCGCACCGGAGAATCCGCCCGCGCCACCGCCGCCGGATTCCAGCGGATCACCGCCCAGGTCGACGATGCGCCGCTTCTCCGGGTCCGTCAGCACCTCGTAGGCGGTCGACACCTCCCTGAACTTGGCCTGCGCCGCCTCGTCGGGGTTGACGTCGGGATGCAGTTCACGCGCCAGCTTGCGGTAGGCGCGCTTGAGTTCCTGGTCGGTCGCGTTCTTGGCGACGCCGAGCAGTCCGTAGTAATCCCGTGCCACGTGAGTCTCTTAGTCCTTGGTCGCTCTCCACCGCCGACCTGCCGGCCGGGCGTGGGCTCATCCTTGTCTGCTCCGTTCCGACCGGATACACACGGCGGCACGAACACACACCACCGCCGTCGGCATTAGTCGGATGCACTCAACTTTATCCGGCCGGAAGTTCGAGAGTAACAGCGCCTTCGATCGACACTGTCCGGCCGTGCCCAGCGCTACCTTCACGCTACCTCGGCGGCGCCGAGATCAGCGTTCGGCCAGCACCTCGCCGATGTAGCGTGCCACGGCCGCCACCGAGGCGATCGTGCCGGGGTAGTCCATCCGCGTCGGGCCGAGTACGCCCATACCGCCGAGAATCGCGCCGGAAACGCCGTAGCCGGTCGAGACCACGGAGGTGCCGCGCATCTGCTCGACCTGGGTCTCCTCGCCGATGCGGACGGTCACCGTTCCCGGTTGCTGGGCCGCTGCCAGCAACTTGAGCACGACGACCTGTTCCTCCAACGCCTCCAGCACGTGGCGCAGCGATCCGGGAAGGCCGAAATCGGCAGCGTTGCGCGTCAGATTGGCGGTGCCGCCGAGCACGAGACGCTCCTCCGGATGTTCGACCAGGGTCTCCACCAGCACCGTCGACACTCGGATCAGTACGTCGCGCAGGGTGCGCGGGGCGTGTTCGGGAAGTTCGGCGACCGCCGCCGACGCGGCCGCGAGCCGCTTTCCGTCCATCGCGCCGCCGAGCATGCCGCGCAGCACCGCGAGATCCTCGTCGTCGATGAGCGCGCCGAGTTCGACGAGTCGCTGGTCGACGCGGCCGGTGTCGGTGATGACCACCAGCAGCAGGCGTGCCGGATTCAGCGCGACGACCTCGATGTGGCGGACCGTCGACGCGGAGGCGGTCGGATACTGCACGACGGCCACCTGCCTGGTCAGCTGCGCGAGCAGCCGCACGCCACGGCGCAGCACGTCGTCGAGGTCGACGCCCGATTCCAGGAATTCCATGATCGCCCGGCGCTCGGGACCCGAGAGGGGTTTGACCTCGGAGATCCGGTCGACGAACTGGCGATAGCCCTTGTCGGTGGGAATACGCCCCGAACTGGTGTGCGGCTGGGTGATGTAGCCCTCCGCTTCCAGCACCGCCATATCATTGCGGATGGTCGCGCTGGAGACGCCGAGATTGTGGCGGTCGACCAGGGTTTTCGACCCGATGGGCTCCTTCGTCGCCACGTAATCCGCGACGATCGCGCGTAGGACCTCGAAGCGCCGGTCCTCGGTGCTCGACATCGGGCCTACCTCCTCGCTCATCGGTGCGTCGCAGAGAAATCGACGCGCCCGGGCGGGGATTCTCGTCCGCCGATGCCCGGTTCCGTCTGAGTATCCAGTCTAGTTGCCCTTACACCAATAGCCCGATCATCGCGCGTGGGCACCTCCGGCTCCGGAGACCCGCTGCCGGGTGATCGATCGCCTCGATCACCCGGCAGCGGACCCCGGTTCTCGACTACCCGTGGCTCAGTTGCCCACGGCCAGTTCGACCACCGCGGCGACCTCGGCCGGTCGCGACACCAGGGACGCGTGCGAGGCGTCGATCTGGCCGGTGGTTGCGCCCATGCGATCGGCCATGAAGCGCTGCGAGGACGGCGGGATCACCCGGTCGCCCGCCGAGACCAGATACCAGCTCGGCGTATCCGCCCAGGACGGTGCGACGGAGGGCTCCAGATTCGCCGCGATCGCGATCGAACGCTGGTGGGCGATCATGTCGGCGGCGGTGGCGTCGCTGACGTCCTGCGCGAAGACGTCGTGGAACCGGTCCGGCGCGACGTAGCCGTCCAGGTTCTTACCCGCGATGCCCTGCGGATCGTCGACCACCGCCACTTGCAGCGCGGGCGGCAACAGCTGGCTGCCGGGGAACCGGAACGGATCGAGCGCCAGCTGGGCGACCTCACCCCGGACCGGGGCGAACGCCGCGATGTAGACCAGGGATTCGACATCGGGATCGTGGATCTGGGTGATGACGAATCCGCCGTAGGAGTGACCGACCAACACGATGGGCCCGGAGACGGTGTCGAGCGTCCGCTGTACGGCCGCCGCGTCGTAGGCGGGGCCGCGCAACGGATTCTCCGGGGTGAGGACGGTGTAACCGTCGGAGCGCAGCTGCGCCGCCACACCGTCCCAGCTCGTGGTGTCGGCGAAGGCGCCGTGCACGAGGACGATGGTCGGCTGCGGCGACGCCTGCGCGGGGGCGGCGGCGGCGAGCGCCGCGGTCAGCGACAGTGCGAGCGCGGCGAGGGTACCGCGTAGCGCTGACCCGAATTTCGTGGCGACGGTCGGCATAACAGAACTCCTCGGGTGAGTGTGTCGTGCGACGGGTGTCAGCTGCCGGGCGGGACGTCCGGCAGGTTCTTCTCCAGGAATTGCAGTGCGGTATCGGCCAATTCACGCCAGCCGTGATCCGCGGACATGGAGTGGCACCGATCGGGCAGTACGACCAGTTCGGTGACGCCGGGATTGCGACTCTGGAGTTTGTGCGCGGCGCGGACGGTGGCCACGGGCACCGTGCGATCCAGTCCACCCGCGAACATCAGCAGCGGACCGCGTTCGGCGGCGGTGTCGACCTGTGCCTCGCTGCCCGGGACGAAATTCGCCACCGCCGCCTGGAACAGCGGTTTCGCGGGTGCGGGGATCGCGTAGTCGGCGAAGAGCTGATCCGATTCCTCACGCGGTACCCCGTTGGCGAACGAACGGTGATAACTGTCCGCGCTGTGCGCCCAGGTCTTGCCGCGCAACCAGGGTTTGCCGAGCACGGGTAGCGCGCTGCGTAGTTGGGCGGGCGGCAGCGCGAGCACGCCTTTGAACTGCGCGGGCGCGATGGCGACGCAGGCGGCGGCCGATCCGGCGGCGAGCAGTTGCTGCGCGATCAGCCCGCCGAAGGAATGTCCGATCACCACCGGCGGTGTCGGCAGCGCGGCGATGAGTTCGGTGTAGTGCGCGGTGACCTCGGCGACGCCGCGATTGTTCAGCTCGTCCGGGTTCGCCCTTGTCGCCTCCGGCGTCGGTCCGTCACCGGGCCATCCGGGCGCCTGTGCGCGATATCCCGACGCGCTGAACAGTTCGACCCACGGGTCCCAGCTACTGCTGTGCATCCACAATCCGTGGATGAAGACGACCGGACGTACTCCTGACACGGACACGAAATCTCCTCGAGCTGAACTCGACCGACAATCGGACGTCGATCGAGCATAAGTCGCAGGGGGAAACGGCGTTGACTGTGCGAGACGGCTGTGACCGGAGGTACACCATCGGGAGTGACGACGTGCGGATATGTTTCGAAACGAAAATGTTCGCGTGGTCCGGCGCATTCCGAGCATTCCGCCGTGTAGGCGGGTCGGAGGTCCTGCGGGACCTTCGCGCGGCCGCTCCGAACACAAGTCGGGTCACCGCCGCGTCGCCCGGGCACAGGGAGCCTACCGGGCCTCGGGTGGCACTCCGAGGAATGTCACACCGCGCCGAACCGGAATATCCCGTGTGCCCGAACGCCTGTCGTGAGGACTAGCGCATGCTCTTGGCGTGCTTGCCCGCGAGCGCGTCGAGACCGAGCATCGCCAGCAGCGACTGGCAGTCGTCGGCGTTCTCGGAATGGCTGGCGACGGTCCTGGCGGCGATCGCACTCTGACGGGCGGTTTCCGCCTTCTCCGCGGCCCGCGCCTCGGCGAACTCGTTCTGCTCGTGGATCAGGGACATGTGACGTGCCGGTGGCATAGGACTCCTCGGGGTTGTTCGGAGCCTATACGGGTTCACCGGTACCGCATAGTGGCGCACGCCCAGAGTCGCGCACGTCGACTGCGGATATGTCACCACGCCGCGCGGTGTCCACCGGCTCCTCGCTCCCCGTTTCGAGGCTTCGCACGTCGGCGGGAACGTTACAACGTCCGGCCGGATCCGTCACGGCGACGGCTGCCACGAGCGCGGGGAGACGGGCCGGTCAGACGAGGAGGTCTCGCACGACGCCGTCGGCGAGAAGCCTGCCCGCGTCGGTGAGGATCAGGTGGGTTCCGGTGCGGCGGGCCAGGCCGTCGCGTTCGGCCCGGTCGACGGCGGGGGCGGCCTCGGGGGCGAGGTCGGCCAGTGGGAGGCCGGTGCGCAGGCGCAGGGTGAGCATGACGCGTTCGGTGTAGCGCTCGTCCTCGGTGAGGGTTTCCCAGCCCGCCGCGGGCAGGTCGCCGGTGGCCACCCGGTCGACGTAGCGGGCCGGATGTTTGACGTTCCACCACCGCACACCGCCGACGTGGCTGTGCGCGCCCGGCCCCGCGCCGAGCCAGTCGCCGCCGTCCCAATAGCCGAGGTTGTGCCTGCACCGGGCCGAATCGCCCGCCGCCCAGTTCGACACCTCGTACCAGGTGAGCCCGGCCGCGGACAGTCGCGCGTCGATGCGTTCGTAGCGGGCGGCGAGGACGTCCTCGTCGGGCGCGGGCAGTTCGCCCCGGCGCACCCGGCGGGCCAGGGCGGTGCCGTCCTCGACGATGAGCGAATACGCGGAGACGTGGTCGACGCCCGCGGCGAGGACGGCGTCGAGGCTGGCGTCCAGATCGGCGTCGGACTCACCGGGGGTGCCGTAGATCAGATCCAGGTTGACGTGGTCGAACCCCGCCGCACGCGCCTCTTTCGCCGCCGCGACCGCGCGGCCGGGGGTGTGGGTCCGATCGAGTACCGACAGCACGTGCTGGGCCGCCGACTGCATGCCGAGGGAGACGCGGGTGTATCCGGCCGCGCGGATCCGGTCGAAGAAGGCGGGTGCGGTGGATTCCGGATTCGATTCGGTGGTCACCTCCGCGCCCGGGGCGAGGGTGAAATTCGCGCGGACGGCGTCGAGTACCGAGGCGAGACCGTAGCCACCGAGCAGCGACGGGGTGCCGCCGCCGACGAAGACCGTCTCGACCGGCGGCGTCGCGCTCGGCAGGTCGCCGAACCGGGCAGCGGCCGTCGCGAGTTCGCCACGCAGACCTTCCAGCCACGACTGCGGCGAGGCCGACGTGCCCAATTCGCCCGCGGTGTAGGTGTTGAAATCGCAGTATCCGCAGCGCGTGGCGCAGAACGGCACGTGGATGTATATCCCGAACGGTCCGCCGCCGAAATCACGCAGCGCCGGGGTCGTCGGCTCGGCGTTCGTCGATGTCGCGGCGGGTGAACTCACCCCTCCAGTGTGACTGTCCCGGCGCGGGCCGCTGTTTCCGGGCGGACGTGCTGGACCGCCCGTGTGACGAAGGCGATACACCGACCGAAATCACGCCACACATCGCTTATCGGACATAACGGATGCATCACCACCCGGGTTCAGGCAAGCAACTATGACAGCCGTCACAAATAGACCCGGCGGTACAGGGCATTTCCCCCACTTTCGCGGGAAATACTGGCAGGGCGGTCGGATCGGGCGTTCGTACATGGCACAATGGGCCCCATGCGCGGATCAGGAGTACGGCTTGTGGCACGACGCCACGTCGACTTCAAGCGCGTCTGCAGTGCCAGTTGTCAGTCCGGTTGTCACCGGTAACTCAGCGGCGCGCATTCCCGGGTTTGCCCGGAATTCTCCGATATCGCATCGGTCCGCTGACACCGCGGGAGCGAGTCAGCCCCTCGCCCCTTCAGCACGGATGTACCAACACCAGCAGGAGCGACCCCCATGACGTCGAGTACCGACGCCGGTCCCAGCGATCAGTCCACGCCCGAATCCGGGCCGGGACAGCGCGCGCGTCCGGAACGTCCCGCCTCGGAGCGGCGCGTACGACCCGACCGTCCACGACGCGAGACCCCCGCGGGCCCGCGCGAGCGCACCGGGAAGCCGGTCCGCCGCCGAGCCGAGGGCCAGTGGGCGCTGGGCTATCGCGAACCGCTGAATCCGAACGAACAGTCCAAGAAGGACGACAACCCGCTCAACGTGCGGGCCCGCATCGAGAACATCTACTCGAAACAGGGTTTCGACAGTATCGACAAGGGCGATCTGCGCGGCCGCTTCCGCTGGTGGGGTCTCTACACCCAGCGTGAACAGGGTTACGACGGCACCTTCACCGGCGACGAGAACATCGACCTGCTCGAAGCCAAATACTTCATGATGCGCATCCGCTGCGACGCGGGCGCGCTCAGCGTCGAGCAGTTGCGCACCCTCGGCGGCATCTCCACCGAATTCGCCCGCGACACCGCCGACCTCTCCGACCGCGAGAACGTCCAGTACCACTGGATCGAGGTCGAGAACGTCCCGGAGATCTGGCGGCGCATCGAGGCCGTCGGCCTACAGACCACCGAAGCCTGCGGCGACTGCCCGCGCGTGGTGCTCGGATCCCCGCTCGCGGGCGAATCGCTGAACGAGATCATCGACCCGACGCCCGCGATCGATGAGATCGTGCGGCGCTACATCGGCAAGAAGGAATACTCCAACCTGCCGCGCAAGTTCAAGACCGCGATCTCGGGCCAGCAGGACGTGGTGCACGAGATCAACGACATCGCCTTCGTCGGTGTGGAACACCCCGAACACGGACCGGGCCTCGACCTGTGGGTCGGCGGCGGCCTGTCCACCAACCCGATGCTCGCGCAGCGGGTCGGCGCCTGGGTTCCGCTCGACGAGGTCGCCGATGTGTGGGAGGCGGTCGTCTCGCTCTACCGCGACTACGGCTACCGCAGACTGCGCACCAAGGCCCGCCTGAAGTTCCTGATCAAGGACTGGGGTATCGAGAAGTTCCGCGAGGTGCTGGAAGAGAAGTACCTGAAGCGCAAGCTGATCGACGGTCCCGCGCCCGAGCAGCCGTCCAAGCCGATCGACCACATCGGCGTCCAGAGGCTGCGCAACGGTCTCAACGCCGTGGGCTTCTCCCCCATCGCGGGCCGGGTCTCCGGCACCGTGCTGACGAAGGTGGCCGACGCCGTCGAGCGGATCGGCTCCGATCGCGTCCGGTTCACCCCGTACCAGAAGCTGATCGTGCTCGACGTGCCCGACGAGGCCGTCGACTCGTTGATCGCCGAACTGGAACCGCTCGGCCTACAGGGACGTCCGTCGATGTGGCGGCGAAATCTGCTGGCGTGCAGCGGTATCGAATTCTGCAAGCTGTCGTTCGTGGAGACACGGAAGCGTTCGCAGGTGCTCGCGCCCGAACTCGAGCAGCGACTGGCCGATATCAACGCCGGCCTCGACGTGCCGATCACGGTGAACATCAACGGTTGCCCCAACTCGTGCGGGCGCTCCCAGATCGCCGATATCGGGTTCAAGGGACAGCTGGTCGACGACGGCGACGGGAATCAAGTCGAGGGTTTCCAGGTTCATCTCGGCGGCAGCCTCGGACTCGACAGCGCCTTCGGGCGCAAACTGCGTCAGCACAAGGTGACCAGCGTCGAACTCGGCGACTACATCGATCGCGTGGTGCGCAATTTCGTCAAGCATCGCGAAGAGGGTGAGCGGTTCGCCCAGTGGGCCGTTCGCGCCGACGAGGCCGACCTGCGGTGAGCACGGCCGGTGTGACGGGAGATCAATTGTGACAACGAAACTCGCGCAGAAACTGTCCGAGGACGAATTGCGGGGCATCGCCGAGAGCGGAGCGGCCGAACTCGGGTCGGACGCGTCGGCGGTGGACCTGCTGCGCTGGACCGAACAGACCTTCGGCACCAGCTACATCGTCGCCTCGAATATGCAGGACGGGGTGCTGGTGCACCTGGCCGCCGAGATTCGCTCCGGCGTCGACGTGCTGTTCCTCGACACCGGCTACCACTTCGCCGAGACGATGGGCACCCGTGACGCGGTGGAAGCCGTGTACGGGGTGAACGTGGTGAACGTGACGCCGGAAGCCACGGTGGCCGAACAGGATCGACTGCTCGGTAAAGATCTCTTCGCCCGCGACGCCGCCGAATGCTGCCGCCTGCGCAAGGTGGTTCCGCTGAAGAATTCGCTCAGCGGTTACAACGCCTGGGTGACCGGGATCCGCCGGGTGGAGGCCCCCACCAGGGCCAACGCCCCGCTGATCTCCTTCGACGAAGGCTTCGGGCTGGTGAAGATCAATCCGATCGCACCGTGGTCCGACGACGAGATGCAGTCCTATATCGAACAGCACGGCATTCTCGTCAATCCCCTGGTGGAAGAGGGATATCCGTCCATCGGCTGCGCTCCGTGCACACGGAAGCCGGAGCCGGGATCCGATCCGCGAAGCGGCCGCTGGGCCGGCCTCGCCAAGACCGAATGCGGGTTGCACCAATCATGACCGGAACCATCAGCGAACGTTCACTCGGCATCAGCGAATTCGACACGCTGGCCGCTCTCGAATCCGAGTCCATCCACGTGTTCCGCGAGGTGGCCGGTGAATTCGAGCGGCCGGTGATCCTGTTCTCCGGCGGCAAGGATTCCACGGTGCTGCTGCACCTGGCCCTCAAGGCCTTCTGGCCCGCGCCGCTGCCCTTCGCCCTGCTGCACGTCGACACCGGTCACAACCTGCCCGAGGTGCTGGAATTCCGGGATCGGATCGTCGAGAAGTACGGCCTGCGACTGCATGTCGCCAAGGTCGAGGACTATCTCGCCGACGGGCGTCTCACCGAACGGCCCGACGGTATCCGCAACCCGTTGCAGACCGTTCCGCTGCTCGACGCGATCACCGAGAACCGTTTCGACGCGGTCTTCGGCGGCGGCCGTCGCGACGAGGAGCGCTCCCGCGCCAAGGAGCGGATCTTCTCGCTGCGCAACGCCTTCGGCCAGTGGGATCCCAAGCGTCAGCGTCCCGAGCTGTGGAATCTGTACAACGGCAGGCACGCGCCCGGCGAGCACGTGCGGGTCTTCCCGCTGAGCAACTGGACCGAACTCGACATCTGGCGCTACATCGCCCGCGAGGATGTCGACCTGGCCAGCATCTACTACACCCACGAGCGTCCGGTCTACCAGCGCGACGGCATGTGGATGACCCCCGGCGTCTGGGGCGGTCCCCGCGACGGTGAGGCGCTCGAGACCCGTTCGGTGCGTTACCGCACCGTCGGCGACGGATCCTCCACCGGAGCCATCCTTTCCGACGCGGGCGACAACGAGGCGATTCTCGCCGAGGTGGCCGCGTCCCGACTGACCGAGCGCGGCGCGACCCGTGGTGACGACCGGGTCTCCGAGGCCGCGATGGAAGACCGTAAGCGAGAGGGTTATTTCTGAGATGTCCGACCTATTGAGACTGGCCACCGCCGGTTCTGTCGACGACGGTAAGTCCACCCTGGTCGGACGGCTGCTCTACGACACGAAATCCGTACTCGCCGACCAGATCGACGCCGTCACCCGCGCGTCGGTGGACAAGGGTCTGGCGACCCCGGATCTCTCGTTGCTCGTCGACGGCCTGCGCGCGGAGCGGGAACAGGGCATCACCATCGATGTCGCCTACCGCTACTTCGCCACCCCCGCACGGTCTTTCGTGCTCGCGGACACCCCCGGGCATGTGCAGTACACCCGCAACACCGTCTCCGGAGCCTCCACCGCGCAATTGGTGATCCTGCTCGTCGACGCCCGCAAGGGTGTCATCGAGCAGACCCGCCGTCACGCGGCGGTGCTCGCACTGCTCGGCGTGCCCAAACTGGTTCTCGCCGTGAACAAGATCGACCTGGTCGGTCAGGACGAGCCGACCGACGAGGCCCGCACCGCGGCGCAGGCGGCCGTGTTCACCGCGATCTCCGCCGAATTCAACACCCTCACCACCGCGCTCGGCTGGACCGCCGAGGACGTACTGGAGATCCCGGTGTCGGCGCTGCACGGTGACAATGTCGCCTCGCGCTCGACCAACACCCCGTACTACGACGGCCCCTCGCTGATCGAACACCTGGAGTCGGTCCCGGTCGACGCCGACAGCACCGGCGCGCATTCCATCGGGCTGCGTTTCCCGGTGCAGTACGTCATCCGGCCGCGCACCGCGGAATACCCGGACTACCGCGGCTACGCCGGGCAGATCGCCGCCGGGTCGGTATCCCCCGGCGACGAGGTCGTCGTACTGCCCTCCGGTATCCGCACCACGGTCGCCCGCATCGACACCCCCGACGGCGAACTCGCGGTGGCCCAGCCGGGCCGCAGCGTGACGCTGATCCTGACCGACGATGTCGATATCTCGCGCGGCGACGTCATCGCCTCGGTCGCCGACGCTCCCGAACCCATCGACACCTTCGACGCCACCGTCTGCTGGCTCGGCGACAAACCGTTGCGCGCGGGCGCCCGACTGCTGCTCAAGCACGGCACCCGGACCACCCAGGTCATCGTCGGCACGCTGGTCGAACGGTTCGACGAACAGCGCCTGGCCGCCGAGCCGAGCCCGGAATCGTTGGCACTCAACGATATCGGCCTGATCTCGATCCGCGTCGCCGAGCCGATCGCGGCCGACGACTACCGAGTCAACCGCCATACCGGCAGCTTCCTGCTCATCGATCCGGCCGGCGGCAACACCCTCGGCGCCGGACTCGTCGGTGACGTGCTCAGCGCTGTCGAGGTCGGCGCCGGGGTCTGAGGTGCTCACCTCGATCGGCATCGTCACACCGGGCGCGCGAGCGTTCGGCGACGCCGCCGGGGTGGTGCGTGATGCGGCGATCCCCCGGTCGGCGCGTACCGACCGGCCCGCCCTGATCGCGGTGGCGCACGGCAGCCGTGACCCGAGATCCGCGGCGACGATGGCGGCCGTGGTCGCCGATATCGCCTCGGTTCGACCCGACATCGATGTCCGCCTCGCCTTCCTCGATCTGAGCGCGCCCTCGGTCGACCGGGTCGTCGACGCCGTTGCCGCACAGGGACATACGCACGCCGTGGTCGCCCCGCTGCTGCTGGGCAGCGCGTTCCACGCCCGAATCGACCTGCCCGCGCTGCTGGACGCGGCGCGAGCGCGGCATCCGCGGTTGCGCCTCACCCAGGCCGACGTCCTCGGACCGGACCCGCGCCTGGTCGACGCGCTACGAGATCGGGTGCGGCAGAGGCTGGATCCCGAGACTCGTCCCCGCCGTGTCGGTGTCGCGGTCGCGGCCGTCGGCTCCTCGAACGCGGCCGCCAACACGCGTACCGCCGATGTCGCACGCCGTCTGGCCGCCGACACCGGCTGGTTCACCGAAATCTGCTACGCCACCACCGAACCCACGCTCGGCGAGGCCGCCGCACGCCTGCGGGCGCGCGGCGCGGACCGGGTGCTCGTCGCCCCGTGGTTTCTCGCCCCCGGCCTGCTGACCGACCGATTGGCTTGCGCGGCAACCGATCTCGTGCACGCCGACGTCATCGGGGCGCACCCCGCGCTCATCGACATCGCCTGGGACCGCTACGACGTCGCACGGGTGGACGCCATGGCACTCACCGCCTGATCCGTCCGCGCGACTACGCGGCTCGGCGAGCCCCGCTCTTCTCAGCACCCTCGGGCGCGAACAGTTTCACCGGCCCGCCGAACGCCCGTCGATGGATTCGTGGGTCGGTCATCACCGTGATCTCGACACGAACCTTCGCTCGCCGCACCGCTTCGGCGACTCCCGAGGTCAGCGAACGCGATTCACGTTCGGCACGGTTCTCGGGAACGGACCCTGGCGACACGTCAACTTTCCGCCCGGCCGAGCAGACGATCGGCGATCGACCTCGCCGTACTCACCTTGGTTTCCGATCCCAGCTGACAGGCCATATTGGCCGCGCTGACCACGGCGTCCAGTTCGAAGGCGAGGGTGGCGGGGTCGACGGGGGGTAGTTCGCCCATGTCCCGCGCCTTGCGGATCTCCCCGGCGAGGAAGACCAGCCATTCCTCGTGGTCGGCGGCGAGGGCGTCCCGGACCGGGCCCGGCCTGCTGTCGAACTCGATCAGGGCCGCGGTGCGGAAGCAGCCGCCGGGGAACGGGGGTTCGGTGATGTGGTCGAACCATCGGTCGACGAGCGCACGCACGCGGGCCACACCGCGCGGTTCCCCGAGGCTCGGAGCGATGATCTGCTCGACGAAGACCTCGCGCGCGGCGTGCACGGCCGCGAGTTGCAGCGCTTCCTTACTGCCGAACAGGGTGGCGATACCGCTCTTGCTGATGCCGAGGTCGGTGGCGAGTCTGCCGATGCTGACCCCGTTCAGCCCTTCGACCGTCGCGACATCCGCGGCATGTCTGGCGATGGACGCCCGGGAACGCGCGCCTTTGACCAGCCGCTGATCGGTGACGTGCGGCGCGGAAGCTGATGTCGTCTCGACCATGGAGTCCATTGTCCCACCGATGCCTTGCATATATGAACGTTCGGTCGTATTTTATTGTACGAACGGTCGTACTTTTAATTGCCGCAGCATTCGCTCCCTAAGGACAGACATGGCCGAAGTGTCCACGCGGACCACCGCTCCCCCGGCGTCGAAGGCTGCCACGCGCACCCTGCTGATCGCCTGCGGCGCCGCGTTCATCGCGTTCCTCGACCTCTCCGTGGTCAATATCGCCTTCCCCTCGATCGCCCGCGACTATCCCGGCACCGCGACCACCACACTGACGTGGGTGGTCAGCGGATACTCCGTGGCCTTCGCGGCACTGCTCACCCCGGCCGGGCGCATCGCCGACACGCTGGGCCGTCGCCGCGTATTCCTCATCGCCCTGGCCGGATTCGCGCTCACGTCACTGCTGTGCGCCCTCGCCCCCACCGCGGGCTGGCTGATCGCGGGCAGGCTGCTCCAGGGCTCGACGGCGGCGCTGATGATGCCCGCGGCGCTCGGACTCGTCCTCGACAGCACTCCCAGAGAGCGGATCGGCGCGGCGATCGGCGCGTGGACCGCCGCGGGCGGATTCGCCGCCGTGGTCGGACCCGCCATCGGTGGCGCGCTGGTCGAGGTCTTCGGCTGGCGCTCGGTGTTCGTGATCAATGTGCCGGTCGCGTTGGGCCTGATCCTGCCCGCCCTTCGCATTCCGGTCTCCGACACCGGGCCACGCCGCGGGGCGATGCCCGATCCGCTCGGTACGCTCGCGGTCGCGCTCGGACTCGGCGGTCTGGTCGCCGGGGTGACCGAGGGGCAGCGCTGGGGCTGGGCCTCGGCGGGCACGATCGCCGCGCTCGGCGGGGGCGCGCTCCTGCTGCTGTTCGCCCTGTTCCGCTCGACACGTCACCCCGAACCCGCCATCGCGGTGACGCTGTGGCGCAGCGGGTCGTACGCGCTGGCCAACGCGGCCTCGTTCGTCTTCGGGGCGGCCATGTTCACCTGGCTGCTCGCCGGGCCGCTGTTCCTCGACGCCATCTGGGGCTATTCGGTCCTGGCCTCGGCGGGCGCGCTCACCATCGGCGCGGTCGCGTCGATGATCACCGCCACGGCGGCGGGCCGGGTGACCGATCCGGGTCGGCGACGCTGGGTGGGTGTCGTCGGGGCGTCGATGTTCGCCGCCTCCGCGATCTGGCTGAGCACCGACGCCTTCGGTCCGGATGCCGCGTTCTGGTCGGCATGGGTCCCGGCGGGTGTGCTCGGCGGCGGCGGGGTCGGCATCGCGGTGACCGTGCTCGGCACCGCGGCGGCGAGTGCCCTTCCGCCGCAACAGTTCGCGGCCGGTATCGGTATGAATCTGACGGCGCGTCAGGTCGGTGGCGCGTTGGGCGTCGCCGTCTTCGCGGCGATCCTGGCCGCGCACGCGGACGATCTGCTCGCCGCGTTCCACCTCGTCTTCGCGGTGTGCGCGGGTATCGCCGTGGTCGCCGCGATCATCACCGCGATCCCGTCCCGCGTCCCCGCCGGCACCGAACAGGAGTAACGATGACCGACAGTATCTTTCGCACCGAAGCCGACGATCCGATGCTGGTGCCCGCCGACGCGGCCCGCGAACTCCTCGACGGCGCGCCGTGGCGACGTTTCGCCGTCATCGGCGATTCGGTCGCACTCGGGGTAGGCGATCCCAGCCCCGGCTATCTCACCTCGGGATGGTCGGACCGGGTCGCGGCCGTACTCCGCTCGGTGAATCCCGAACTGGCCTATCTCAATACCGGCCGGGTCGGCGCGACCATCGGCGAGGTCATCGCCGAACAGCTCGGTCCCGCACTGGATTTCCGGCCCGACCTGATACACGTCACCTGCGGGGGCAACGACCTGTTCGCGCGCGGCGGCCCGGAGGAGATCCGGAAGGATCTCGATGCCCTCTTCGCGGCGTTGTCCCGCAGCGGAGCGCAGATATTCACCTTCATTCTCGCCGACGTGTGGGAGACCGAGCGGATGGCGCCGATGCGTCCGCTGCGGGACCGGATGGCCGAGTTGAACGACATCCGTGCGCGAGACGGCCCTACGCTACGACATCGCGGTCGTGGAGTTCTGGGATCACCCGTTACGGCTGCGTCCGGATCTGATGAGCGCGGACCTGATCCACTTCACGTCGAGCGGGCACGCGGTGGTGGCCGGTGAGACCGTGCGCACGCTGAGCGGGCTGTTGCCGAGTAGTACCGCCGCGAAGTGACACCCCTGTCTCGCTGAGCGCAGGGCAATCCGCGAACTCGCCGACACGCGGGTGGCACCGAGGGCTCGGTGCCACCCGCTCTTTGCGTCTACTCCGGCGCTTTACCGGTGCTCGACACACCGGTGAGCCCGACAGCGCCTGACGGCGCGCACGATCGCCGCACCCTCCGGATGCGATTTCGCCTCCCGGCACGACGGTCGGCACGTGCGAGACACAGCGCCGGTGTCACGAACGCGGCCGGATCAGGGCAGCACCTGCGGCACCACACCCGGTGCCACCGCGCCGACGAGGAGACCGATCGCGGTGCCCCACAGCGCACCGCTGGCCGCCCCGAGGATCGCGCACGGAATCAGGAGCGGGCCGCACGAAACACCCGACAGGAAGCCCGATCCGGCGGCTCCGGCCAGCGCACCCGCCGCCGCGCCGTTGACCAGCGGATCGGAATTGCGCGCCTCCGGGTTCGTCGCGACCTCCTCCAACGACAGACCACTCGCCACGGGTTCGGCGACCTGCCGCGCCACCGGCGCGGGCGCCTGGACGACCTGCCCCGGATCGGCGGCGGCGATACCGGCGAAGGCGACGACGGCCGCGATCGGCAGCACCGCCGCGATCAGTGTGCGCGCTGCGTTCCTGAAAGTCCCACGGACCATGTTGTTTCTGTTCCTCCCCGACCCCCGGCGTGAAATCCGCGCGCTCGATGAATCATCCGAGCAGTACAGAACGAAACATGTTCGATTCATACCGAGGAGCCGATTCGATGATGTATTGAGTGCCCGGACGACGTCCGCGAGCGACACTCTATCGCACAGTTTTTCCATTCACGGGCGTATAGGGGCAGCCGATCGGCAAACGATGAGATCGTCCGATTCGCCGGAATTCTCCGATGACATCTCGACATCCGACTGACACACCCTTGGTTCGTCTACCGGCATCGTAGATCGTCACCAGGTTGCCAGGACACTTACTTCCGGTCGTCCTCACTCGTGCCACCACGGCCGGGCACGCCCGACCGAGGGACCATCCCGCTCCTACGGTCAATTCGTGGCGAACAACGAAAGCGATTCCGTTTCCATTCGGCGACAGAATATTTCGGCACCGTCCTCGCGCACGCCCGGAACGGTGCGCGTAGTCCTTTGTTCGATATGTCCGAGTCAGCGTCGATACCGTTCGATCAACTCCGCACCGAGTGCCGCGAGTTCGTCCCGAACCGCCTGCGGCCCCAGGACTTCGACATCGGCGCCCCAGCCCGCCAATTGCCTGGCGACCATATTCGCGCTCGGCGCGGTCACACGCACGCGCACGCGACCGTCCTCGGCCGGTCCGTCCACTTCGCAATGCCTGCCCTGCTGATCACGCAGCACCGGGAGCAGTTCGGCGGAGACGAGCGCGGTGGCCGCGACCGCGCCGCGGCGCCGTTCCATATCCCCGACCACTTCCTCCCACGCGGTGGCCAGATCGAAATCCGCGGGCCGAGCGGCGGTTTCGTCGGTGATCACGGCATCGACCACTCGATCGACGCGGAAAGTTCGCCTGCCTCGGTCGGTCCCGGCGATCAGGTACCAGATGGCGTCCTTGTCGACCAGCCCCCACGGATCGACCAGCCACTCCGAACGCACACCGGAACGCTCGTACACCAGCCGCACCCGGCGGCGGCGCACCACCGCGCGCTGTAACAGGGTGACCACGCCGGGCCGGGTCCGGTCGTGCTGCCCCCAGCGCGCGGGGTCGACGACCACCGCTTCGGCCGCCGCTTCCGCGTCGGCGCGGAAGGTCCGCGGCAGTGCGCGCACCAGTTTGCGCAACGCGGACCGCACCTCCGGCTCCGCGCCCGCCGACGAGCCCGCCAGCAGGAACAACGCCCGCGCCTCCGGTTCGTTCAACCCGCTCAGATCGGTCCGCGCACCGCCGACCAGCGACCAGCCCCCACCCCGGCCGGGCTGCGGATATACCGGGACGCCCGCCGCGGACAGGGCCTCCAGGTCACGGCGCGCGGTGGCCACCGAGACCTCGAGTTCGGCCGCGACCTCGGCCGCGGTCACCCGACCGCGCGATTGCATCAACAACAGGGTCGCCACCAACCGGTCCGCTCGCATACCCCGATTCTTCCGGTAAAAGTGCTCATTCCGTGCACACTTTGGCTGCGATTCTTATTCCACCAGCGAGAACAACGAACCGAAGGAGCTCGACATGCTTCGTGGAATGGCGACAACCACCTACTACGCCGACGATCTGGAGGCCGCCAAGGATTGGTACAGCGAATTCCTCGGCCTAGCGCCCTACTACCACGTCCCCAACGGGTACTACGAATTCCGCCTCGGCGACTACCAGCACGAATTCGGCATCATCAACCGCGCCTACGCGCCGCCGAGCGCCCGCAACGAACCGGGCGCGGGCGGAATCGTGTACTGGCACGTCGACGATCTGGCGGCCACCTTCGAACGGCTGCTCGCCATGGGCGCGAAGGAGTACCAGCCGATCACCGCCCAGGGCGACGGCGAGGGTTTCGTGACCGCCTGCGTGGTCGACCCGTTCGGGAACACCCTCGGCATCATGTCCAATCCGCACTACCTCGAGGTGGTCGCGAAGACCGGCGGCGTGTAGACGCGAACGGCGACACCGCCCCGGCGAATCGAGGCGGGATCAGCCGGGGAACCAGCGTTCGAGCACCTTGGCGACACCGTCGTCACGGACGTCGTCGGCGACTTCGTCCGCCAGTACCTTGATCTCGTCGGGCGAGTTCCCCATCGCGACCGAATGCCCTGCCCACCTGAGCATTTCGCGATCGTTGTAGCCGTCGCCGATGGCGAGGGTGGCCTCGCGCGGGACGCACAGCGCGGTGCGGAGGCGTTCCAGCGCCCAGCCCTTGGAGACACCGCGGCGCGAGACCGTCACCCAGGGGCCGAATTCACCGTGCACCCAGCTCGCGCCGGGCACGTAGAGCGATTTCAGTTGTCGCAGCATCTCTTCCAACGAGCCGTCCGGCCACCAGCCGTTCAGCCGCGGGGTCGGCTCGCGGCTGAGTTCGCCGTGATCGACCAGCAGATAATCGCCGATCGAGAATTCCCCCGGACTGCTTCCGGTGGCCCAGGTCCCGACGCCGACCTTCTCCACCGCGAAGATCATGTCCGGGAACAACTCTCGCAGCGCTGCGACAGCCGGGGCCGGATCGAAGGATTGCACCGCGACCGGTTCGTCGCGCGCCACGTCGATGTGCACCGCGCCGTTGGAACACAGCGCGTGCCCGTCGACCAGTCCCAATTCCTCCAGGACCGGCCGCGTCGTCAGCAGCGTGCGCCCCGTCGTGACCACCACGTGCGCCCCCGCGTCGACGGCACGATGGACCGCGCCCGCCACTCGCTTACTGATCGGCGAACCGGTCTCCATCAGGGTTCCGTCCACATCCAGCGCGATCAGGCGCGGCCCTCCCCCGACAACATCCACCAGCCCATTGTGCAACGCGCATCCCCGAGTCGTCACCGGTACGAGCGCACATCGGGCGCCCACCCGCCACGGTCGCAGGCGCGGAGGGTGAAAGTGGCGGTCGGCCTGTACGAATCATCGGATGGAAGCGGGTCGCGTCGGGGAGGGATCGGGCCGGATTCGAATAGTTGCTCACCGAGCAGCGAGGGGGTTCCCCGGCAAGCCCGTCTCCCGTGTCATTGTCCGCACTCGCCTCTACCACCCCTCCCACCGCCCGCGCCGAGACAACCCGTGCCCGGTGCCATCGCCAGCGCGCACTCGCCACTCATTCCGCGACCCGCGTCGAGGCGAATCGTGCGCCACAACATCGCTTTTCGCGCGTCTCCACCCCTCGATCCGTCAGCCGTCCTGAGACAAATCCGTGCGCAGCATCATCGCCCGCGCGCGCCACCGCCACCCATGCCGCCGCGTGCCCCGCCGCCACCGGGGCCGCCGAATCCGCCGCCGAGGCCACCGTGGGAGCCGCCCACCGAGGAGGACGGGCCACCGTTGCCGACGCCGGCGGATGAGCGGCTCGACGGGCCCCCGGGGGATGCGCCGCCTCCCGGGTTTCCGGCACCCGCCGAAGTTCCCGGCCTCGATCCGCCGGGGCCGCCGCCTGCGGCTCCGCCCGGCGCTGTTCCGCCGGACGAAGCGCCCGGTGAACCGCCGACCGACGCGCCACCACCGGGGTGATGGCCTCCGGAGGCACCGCCGGGAGCTCCGGAACCCGCTCCGCCCGAATCGGATCCGGCCGAGCTCGGTCCGCCGCTGCCACCGGACGCACCGCCACCGGACGTCCCGGATCCGCCGCTGCCACCGCTGGACCCGTCACCGGATGCGCCACCCTCGGAAGGGCTGCCGCCGGACGCACCCGAACCGGCACCGCCGGAACCCGCACCGCCCGAACCCGCACTGTCGGAACCGTGCGCTCCGTTCGATGAGTCACCGTCACCGGAAGACGCACCCGACTCGCCGGAATTCTGCTGGCCGTCGCTCGCTCCGCCGCCCGAATCCGCGGCCGCGCCTGTCCCCGATGACGCTCCGCCACCGACACTTCCGGCTCCACCGGACGCACCACCGCCGCCCGTGCCCGACGGCGCGCCGCTACCCGCGCCCGAATCGGGTGCCGTCTGTGAATGCCGGGGCGTGCCGGAACTATCCGTGCTCTCGCCGGGCAGGCTCACGTGTGGGACCTGCCGCTCGTCCGGCCAGGAGATCGGCTTACCCGATACCGAACGCGCGGTGTTCAGGGCGTTGAAGGGCAACGGATTCACGAAATGTGCCGGATCGGCGTACAGCCTGCCGTCGCGCAGATGCGCGCAGCAGGACCGGGGGTCCGGGCGCGCGGCGCGACCCGATTCGGCTATCGAGGGACCCATCGGGGCGGTGCGCGCTAAAGCGGCGAGACCCGGTCCGTTGCCGACCGGTGCGGCCGTGGTCCCCGCGAGCGGAAGTCCCTGCCGGACGACCCGGTCGAGGGCGGAATCACCGTGCGGGTCGTAGAGCAGACCGTCGGCGAATATCTCTGCGCCGGGCAGGATTTCCAATACGGGGGACATGTCCTGCTCCCCGGCGCCGCCGAATACCGTCGCCGCCGACATGGCGAGCGCGGAAGCGACGGCGGCGCTGGAGAATACGCCGATCTTCGGGGTGCGATGTCCGCCGATATCGGCGGGCGCGAAGACGCGGGCGGCGAAATGCGCCGCTCCCGCCGCGCAGCACTGGCCCGGATCCGCCGACATCACCACCGGTCTGCCGAGTTCGGCGACGGTGCGGGCGACCTCGGCGGGCCTGGCCGCCCCGCCGACGACCAGGATCCGGTCGATATCGGCCATGGTGCGGCCGCTGGCGCGGACGCAGGATCGCACGAGGTCGAAGGATTTCCTGATGTGCGCGATCCGCAGATCCCGAGCGTCACGTGGCGCTATCGACGAGGCCGTGCCGTCCGGTGTGGCGCCGCGCGCGTAGCGGGCGATGATGGCGCCGAGCGGCCTGCCGCCGAATTCGTGTGAGCGCACCGGTTTTCCGACGATCGGATGGTCCGGCCAGTCCGGGCCGACGCGCACTACCGCGACGTCGAGGCTGTTGGCGCCGAGGTCGTAGACCAGGACGAACCCGGATTCGAACGGGCCGCGCTCGCGGTCGAGCCACTCGGCCGCCGCCACGGCTTCGGGGACGAGCAGAACGTCGCGCGCCCCGGATAGATCGAGCGCCTGGCGTAGCAGCGCGACCTGTTTGTCGGAGTACACCGCCGGATAGGTCGTCACGACGCCCGCGCTCGGCTCGGAGGCGGCGATGAGTTCGTTGGTCACCGCCGCGACGAGATTCGCGGGCGAGTAGATCCGCCCGCCGACGCTCACCGGCTCCGGATCGAGGCTCAGATCCGCGAATTCGGTGACGGCCGTCTCGAATCGGAGCGTGCCCCCGCCGCCGCTGTTGCCGGTGTTGTCGTAGATCAGTGCCGTGCGCCGTGTCCGCACCCACGGTCGTAGGCGTTCTCCGCTCAGCGTGGCCGATACGGAGTTCACTGAACCAATGCTGAAACCCAGCCCTGTAGTCATCGCTATCCCGTCAACGCACCGTGACCACGTCCATCACATGTCCACCCATGTGGCCGCGGTCGTCTTCCAAACAGCTCACACAGGTTAGCTGCCACTCGGTGATCAGGGATGCGATTTCGGTATGAATCCTGCGAATCCTGTTGATACGAGCATGAAGATACTGGTAGATCGGTTTCGAGCGGTGAGATCATGGCGACCGGCTCGCAGGAAAACCGATGTGCCATACCGGATTCCGCTACTTCTCAGCCATTGAATTCCGCACTCCGCAGGATTCGCAAACCGTCACGGAGTCGACGTCGGGAATAGGACAGCACGCACCGACCGGTTGGTAACCACACCATAGCTTGCCCGTCGATCTTCACGATCCGGACAGCGAGACCCGAACGATGGACGGGATCGAACGCGACATCATGTCGAGGATTCGGCCACACGGGTGGCCGGAGCCAGGCACACGAAAACCGGCACTCGTCGCCCCGGGTGCGGCACGGAATCCGGAGAGGAGAATTCCGTACCGCACCGGGACGACGAGTGCCGGTGCGTGATCAGGCGCGAGACAGCGACAGCAGTCGCCGCAGACCGCGCGCGGGCCGCAGGACGGCGCCGCTCGCGCGCACCGCGGGACGGCGAGCGCGGACCAGACTGTCGAATTCCGCCGCGCTGCCAATCGGTTCGCGCAGCAGTCCGGCGTTGAAGTCCTCGGCGAGCGCGCGCACCGTCTCCTGCGCGCAGGATTTGTTGGTGCCGATGAAGCCGGTGGGACCGCGTTTGATCCACCCGGTGACGTATCCGCCGGGAAGTACCGCGCCACCGGGCTTTTCGAGGACCCGCCCCGCGAGATTCGGGATGATCCCGGCACGGTCGTCGAACGGCATACCCGCCGACGGCACTCCTCGATAGCCCACGGAGGTCAGCACGAGTCCGGCGTCGAGACTGTCGGTGTCCCCGGTCGCGAGCGCGCCGACGCGACCGTCCTCGCCGAGGACGAGTTCGTTGCGCACCACCTCGATACCTGTCACCGCGTCGGGACCGAGGATCTCGACCGGCGAGGACAGGTAGCGCAGGACGATGCGTTTGCGTGCGCCGAAGGGCCGGTTCCGCACCGCGTGCAGCAGTTTCAGCTTCTGTTCGACCTGGTAGGGCAGTTCCACACCGTAGTCGGGCAGCTCGCCCTCGATCGCGATATCCACGTCGGCGCCGAGCAGACCGACGAATTCCGGCACGGTGAAGGCGGATTCGGCTGGACCGCGGCGGCCGAGGATCACGGCCTCCTCGATCCGGCTCGCCCGCAGGGCTCGCAGCGCGTGGGGGGCGATATCGGTCCGCGCCAGTTCTTCGGGATCCGCGGTCAGGATCCTGGCGACGTCCAGCGCCACATTGCCGTTGCCGACGATGACCGCGCGCGGGTTCGACAGGTCGAACTCGTCGGCGGCGTGGTCGGGATGGCCGTTGTACCACGCGACGAAATCGGTGGCGGAGACGCTACCGGGCAGACCTTCGCCGGGAATGCCCAGTTTCCGGTCCGACGAAGCGCCGACCGCGTAGATCACCGCATGGAAATGCGCGAGCAGTTCGTCGTGGGAGATGTGCTCGCCCACTTCGACATTCAGGTACGAACCGAATCCCGGCTGCGCCGAGATCACGTCGAACAGGCCGGCCACCTGCCGCGTTCGGCCGTGATCGGGAGCGACACCGTGCCGGGCCAGGCCGTAGGGCACCGGCAGCCGGTCGAAGACCGTCACCGAGACATCGGGCTGGGTGAGCAGTTCGTCGGCGGCGTACATCGCCGACGGTCCCGAGCCGACGATCGCCACCCGCAGCGGTTCCCCTCCCGCGTCGATCTCGGCGGCGGGCACCGGCATCGCGAGCAGCGGGCGCGGCCGGGACCGCCGATAGAAATCGGCGTTGATCTCGATGAACGGCTTCTGCTCTTCGGTCAGCTTCTTCGATGAGGTGATGGCGTCGACGGGGCACGCGCTGGCGCACGCGCCGCAGTCGACACATGCCTGCGGGTCGACATAGAGCATCTCCGCCGACAGGAAGTCGGGCTCGTCGGGCGTGGGATGGATGCAGTTGACCGGGCAGGCGTAGACGCAGGACGCGTCGCTGCAACAGGATCGGGTGACGACGTAGGGCATATCGGTGTACCGCTCAGGCTGCCTTGCCGCGCAGCGGCTCCGAGCGGTAGCGGGTGGTGTGGCCGTCGATCTTCAACAGCTTCCACACGCCGCGCGCGATGGGGTTCATCAGGCCGATATTCCTGGCCAGGGTCCGCACGTCGCCGAAGAAGTCGGCGAATTCCCGCTTGGCTTCCGGGGTTCCGTAGAACAGTTCCTTGCGGACATGGTCCGGGATGTCGAATTCCTTCCAGAACGACCGCGGCGGGGTGTAGATCGACCGGCCCAGAATCCACATGACGATCGGCATCGCGAGGGAGAGCACGAATTTATTGGCGGCGTTCTGATCCGGCACGTGCTGCTCGAGGAATTCGTGCGCGAACGAGATGTGGCGGGCTTCCTCGGCGACGTGGATCGCCATCACACCGCGCATGATCGGGTGCACTTCCTCACCGGAGCGCAGGATCGCCTTCTGGATGTGGTCGATGGGCTCCTCGCCCGCGAGCACCGCCATGAAGAACAGGTTCGGGAACAGCGCGGCCACCGGGGCGCCGAGGTACTTGAATTTCGAGACCAGCGGACCCATGCCCGGCACGTCGAGGCCGATGCGGTTCACCATCTCCTGGAACATCAGGGTGTGGTTGTGCTCCTCGATCATCTCGTGGGAGCAGTAGCGGAATTCCGGCGAGCCGTTGGGCAGCCCGAAATTATGCGTCACCATGCCGCTGATCAGGATCGACTCGAATTGCAGACCGACCTTGGCGACATTGGCCTGGCGGTACTTGCCGATGGCGATCTTCTGCTCGTCCGGGAGCGCGCGGTACCAGGGGTGGCGGCCGAGCGCGTCACCGGAGACCGGAAGGATCCAGCGATGCGGGCCCGCGTCGACGTCGAAGTCCGGGTGATCCCAGTCGATGTCCTCGAAAGGATCGAAGTGCCGGTTGACGGAGCCTTCCGACAACAGCAGCAGTTTGGATGCGTATTCCTGAGCCTTCGCCAGATCGGGATCGATGGCGGACGTCACGGCTGCGGACATCGTCGTCACTGCCTCTCCTCATGGGACCGATTTTCTGTGTCCAATAGTTACACCAACATCGAGAGGCGTCAACCCGGCTGTCACGGTGCTGCGAGGGCGATTACCACATATCCGCCGGTCAAACCCATGGTCGAGCTGCTTGCAGGGGTGTTCGCATTCAGCTAGCGCAGGCCCGAATCAGCGATTCCGGCACCGAGTCTGCGCCGACTGGTGCACTCGCGCACCCGGCTAGGAAGTGCCTTCCACACGTAATGGGTCACTCCATGTCGGAAACCCGCCCCTCTCCGCAGGCCGGGGCGTCCCTCGAGATGACGCCTCATACCGGAGGGTTGCGCCCGCACGGCCTTCACATCGATGCCCACTCCCGGCTCGAGGGCAGTCGGATACGCGGCTTCCCACACCCCGGCGACGAGGACCGAGCGCGGCACGTAGGTGGCGCCGACGAATCGGGTGACCAGTACTCACCCACTCGCATCGCTTCTACAGGCGCACCGATGTCCGGCTGCTCACCATTCGGCTCGATCGGCATGCCGAACTCGTGGACCACCCGAGCGTGTACGCCGTGAGCCCACCGCTGCGCGGGGCAATGCGTGGTGCGATTCCGCCCGCCGCCTACCGGAGGCTGCTCACGTCCGATGAAACTGTCGGAAGCGCGCGGATCGAGCAGCGGTGCCTTCCGGCATCCGGGCGGTGGCGACGACTGCCGGACTACTGCGCGGGCAGCTCCGGGATACGGGTGGCGCGCGCGTACACCGTCTCACCGTCGGCGAGGCGAAGCGCCTCGGCGTCGCCACGGGTGACCTGGGCGGCGAACAGATCGCCGGTCGCCGCGTTGCGCAGTTCGACACGCACCTCGAATCCGAGGTGCACGACGCGTTCGACGGTGGCGCGGGTGACGCCCGCCGACTCGGCGGTGCCCTCGTGTTCGGCCTGCGCCATGCTCGGGTCGCGGCCGACGCGGATGTCGTGCGGGCGCACAAGGTGGCCGTTGAGGCGGGCCACCGCGCCGAGGAACGACATCACGAATTCGTTGGCGGGGCGGTCGTAGACGTCTTCGGGACTGCCGACCTGTTCGATACGGCCCTTGTTCATCACCGCGATCCGGTCGGCGACGTCGAGCGCCTCCTCCTGGTCGTGGGTGACGAGCACGGTCGTCACGTGGACTTCCTCGTGCAACCTGCGCAGCCAGGTGCGCAGGTCGGCGCGCACCTTGGCGTCGAGCGCGCCGAAGGGCTCATCGAGCAGCAGCACCTGCGGGTCGACCGCGAGCGCGCGGGCCAGGGCCATGCGCTGACGCTGGCCGCCGGAGAGCTGGGCCGGGTAGCGGTGCTGGAAACCGTCGAGCCCGACGATGCCGAGCAATTCGTCGACCCGCTTGTTGACCTCGTTCTTGGGGCGCTTGCGGATCTTCAGGCCGAAGGCGACGTTGTCGCGCACGGTCATGTGCTTGAACGCGGCGTAGTGCTGGAAGACGAAACCGATATCGCGATTCTGCGGCGGGATGAAGGTGACATCGCGTTCGGCGATGACGACCGTGCCCGAATCCAGCGATTCGAGTCCGGCGATGGAACGCAGCAGCGTCGACTTGCCCGAGCCCGAAGGGCCGAGCAGCGCGGTCAGTTCGCCGGAGGGAATCTCCAGGGAGACGTCGTCGAGGGCGGCGAAGGAACCGTAGTTCTTCTTCGCGTTCGTCACGGTAATCATTTGGCGCCCCGCTTACGCTCGAGGAGGGTCATGAACAGAAGGACTACGAGGGCCATGCCCATCAGCAGGGTCGCGGCGGCATAGGCGCCGAAGCTGTTGTGGTCGTTGATGTAGCGGCCGTGCACCAGCAGTGTCAGGGTCTGCGACTGACCCGGCAGCGCGGAGGAGACCATGATCACCGCGCCGAATTCTCCGAGCGCTCGGGCCACGGTCAGCACCACGCCGTAGGTCAGACCCCAGCGAATCGCGGGCAGGGTGATCCGCCAGAAGGTCTGCCACCGAGACGCGCCGAGGGTGGCCGCGGCCTGCTCCTGGTCGTCGCCGATCTCGTGCAGTACCGGCTCCACCTCGCGCACCACGAAGGGCAGGGTGACGAAGATGGTCGCGATCACCATGCCCGGCAGGTTGAAGATCACCTTCAGACCCGCGTCCTCGAGACCGCCGAACCAGCCGCCCGCGCCCCACAGCAGGATGAGCGCGACGCCGACCACGACCGGCGACACCGCGAACGGCAGGTCGACGATGCCCTGGACCAGATTGCGGCCGGGGAACCTGCCTCGGACCAGGGCTATCGCGGTGACGATGCCGAACACCACATTCAGCGGCACCACGATGACCACGATGAGCAGCGACAGCTGGAAGGCCGAGATGGCGGCCGGTGTGGTGATGGAATCGAAGAACGCGCCGATACCGTCCTCGAAGGTGCGCCACAGGATGATGATCAGCGGCAGCACCAGCAGGATGAACAGATAGGCCAGCGCGACCGTGCGCAGCGAGATGCGCGTCAGCGCGGAGAGTTTCATCGGCTCGCCTGTTCCTTACGCGCGCTGCGGTCCGCGAGCAGCCGCAGTCCGAGCAGGCTCACGAACGAGATCGCCAGTAGCGCCACCGACACCGCGGCGGCGTTGATCGGGCGATCGATCTCGATCTGTTTCTGGATGTATTGCGAGGCCATCTCGGTCTTGCGCGGGATCGCGCCGCCGATCAGGACCACCGAACCGTATTCGCCGATGGCGCGGGCGAAGGCGAGACCGCCGCCGCTGATGATCGCCGGTGTCAGCGTCGGCAGCACGATGCGCCGGAACGTGGTCCAGTTGTTCGCGCCGAGTGACAGCGCGGCCTGTTCCACCTCGCGGTCGACCTCGATCAGCACCGGCTGCACCGAGCGCACCACGAACGGCAGGGTGACGAAGGCCAATGCCACGATCAGACCCGGCTGGGTCGCGTTGAGGTGGATGTCGATCGGGCTCTGCGGGCCGTAGAGCGAGAGCAGCACGATGCTGGCCACGATCGTGGGCAGCGCGAACGGCAGGTCGATCAGCGCGTTGACGATGCTCTTGCCGGGGAACTCGTCGCGGACGAGCACCCAGGCGATCAACGTGCCCATGAGCACGTTGATCAGGGCGACGACCACCGAGACGAGGATCGTGATGCGCAGCGAGTCCAGCGCGGCGGGTGCGGTGATCGCGTCCCAGAAGCCGGACCAGCCGTCTTCGAAGGAGGTCACGGTCAGCGCGGCCAGCGGCAACAGCACGATGATGCTGAGCCACAACACCGCGGTGGCGATGCCGAGCGGGCCCACCGAACCGCTGACTCGTAGCCAGGACGGCAGTCGCGGGCCGGTGCGGGCCGGCGGCGGCTTGCCTACGACGGGAGCGATGGATCCGCTCACTGTTTCGGTGTCGTCGGGATCGGGCGCAGGCTCGGTCTCGGCGGTGCTGCTATCAGTCACAGTCGTTCAGTATCCCGTGTTCGTCCGCGGCGGCCCCGGCTCCCGCGTATTCACGCGGGAGCCGGGGATCCGCCGCTCACTCCCCTGACGGCTCGGAGAACCGAGCTACTTGGTCGCCTTGTCGTAGATGACGGCGACGGAGCCGGTGTTCGGTGCGAACAGCTCCTTGTCCACGGTCTTCCAGCCACCGAGGTCGTTGATGGTCCACAGCTTCTGCGGGGTCGGGAAATCCTTGGCGAAGTCCTTGGCGACGGTCGGATCGACCGGACGGAAACCGGCCTCGGCCCAGGCCTTCTGGCCCGCCGGGGTGTAGAGGAAGTCGCGGAACGCGACGGCCTTCTCCGGGCTCTTGCTGTTCTTGAGGACGGCGACCGGGTTCTCGATCTTGAAGGTCTGCGGCGGGATCACGTGCTCGATCTTGTCGCCCTTGCGCTCGGAGAACAGCGCTTCGTTCTCGTAGCTCAGCAGCACGTCACCGGTGCCCTGGAGGAAGGTCTCGGTGGCCTCGCGACCCGACTTGGGCTGCACCTTGATGTGCTCGGGCGAAACCAGCTGGCCCAGGTAGTCCAGACCGGCCTGCGGGTTCTTGCCGCCGTCGGACTTGGCCGCGTAGGGGGCGAGCAGGTTCCACTTGGCCGAACCCGAGCTGAACGGGTTCGGGGTGACGACCTCGACGCCCGGCTCGAGCAGGTCGTCCCAGTCCTTGATGCCCTTGGGGTTGCCCGGGCGGACTACGATCGCGACAACCGAACCGAACGGGATGCCCTTGTTGGCGTCGGCGTTCCAGCTCGCGTCGACCAGACCCGCGTCGACCAGGCGGGTGATGTCGGGCTCGACCGAGAAGTTGACGACGTCGGCCTCGGCGCCGTCCTTGACCTTGCGCGACTGGTCACCCGAGGCGCCGTAGGAGCCGTTGACGACGACGTTCTTACCCGCGTCGGTCTTGTTGAACTCGGGGACGACCTTGTCGAAGCCGGGCTTGGGCACAGCGTAGGCGTACAGGTTCAGGGTGCCACCGCTCCCGTCGGCCCCACCGCCGCCCACCGTGTCACTGGCTCCACCGCCGCATGCGGTGAGGGCTGCTACCGCGACCGCGGTGAGCGCGGCGGCGACATAGCGGCGGCGCGGACCGATCCAAGATTTGCGAGACATCGGGATGAACCCTTTCCTGCGGATCGTCACCGGGACAGATGTGGTGACAGACAAAAGATGTGTCGGATAGACCTACCGCGCGAACGACGGCAGTGGCGCGACTCGGCCCCGGCGGGCCGTCGGGACGAACAGGTCTGCGAAAAGGTGCACGCCAGTCTACGGAGTAGAGGGCGCAGACATGCTCGGTCGCCGATCAGCGACAGAGAATGTCGGCGACCGCGAGGTTACCGACAGCGATCAACGCCAATTCATGGCGGACCAGCGGGACGGCACTCGAAGACACCGGCTGACTGTAGCAGAGCTTCAACCTCGAGTTCGAATTAGAAAGATTTCTGTATCAACCGTCGATTTCATCCCATGACCTGTGGCGCTGTCACGCGTCGGGGAGCGGACGACGCAGTTCCGTGACGGCGATCCTGGCCACTTCCGCGATAGCGGCGTCGACAACGGGCAGCACCGGGTCCGCGCGCGCCGCGCGGGTGAACACGGCGACCGCGACCGGATATTCGCCGGGGAACTCCACCACGGCAACCTCGTTGCGGATGACCCCGATGGTGCCGGTCTTGCCCGCCACACTCACCCCGCGATGCGGGAACGCCGAGGCGATCCGATGCGACCACGGCTGCTTGCGCATGACCGATCTCACGAAATCGGTCTGCTCGGGCGAGAGCACCGCCCCGGTCCAGATCGCGCGCAGCAGGCGCGTCATCTCCTGCGGCGTCGTCGCGCTCGTGTACGAGGGGTCGTAGGCCGAGACCGACCACGCCTCGTCGTTGTCCGCGAGCGCGGCGAAGGCCTCGGCGGTGCTGTGGGTGTCGGTATCGCGGACCAGGGTGCGGTACTGATCGGCCGTGCCACCGACCACCCGCGTCTCGGTGAGACCGACGTCGGCGAGCAGTTCCTCGACCGCGCCGAGACCGATCTCGCCGAGCAGGACATCGGCGGCCGCGTTGTCGGAGACGGTCATCATCGAGGTCGCCAGATCTCGACGGCTCATCGTCACCGGATCGCGCAGCACCGCGATACCGGTCGGCCCCGGTGTGCAGTCCGAGGGCAATACCGTGAGCCGGGCCGCCGGATCGATACGGCCCGCGTCGACCCCGCGGCAGAAGGCGACGAACAGGGGCAGTTTGTAGATCGACGCGCTGACCACCCGCGAGTGCCCGTCGACCGAGATCTCGCCGGTGGAATCGTCACATCGGCGAGCGTGCAGCCAACCCGAGCACCCCGCGTCCGCGAAAACCGCCCGTATCCGATCCTCGACCGTGTTCACCGCACCCGCTCCCGGTAGAGCACCCGGTCGACGGCGTCGGCGCTGGTCTGCGCGCCGGTGCCGCGCACCACGCGCACCCGCAACGCGATCGCCCGCGGGGCCATCCGCAGCCAGCTCACCCCCGGCGTCGACGTCGGCGGCGCGGTCGTGAAGCCGAACGCGCCACCGGCCGCGACGGCGGCGAACAGCGCGCGGTCGTCGCGCACGGTGACCATCGGCGCGTCCAGGCCGCGCTCACGCAGCAGATCGACGACGGTGTCGTAGGCGGGCGGATTCGCCGCACGCGGCGCGTGCGCGAAGGCCAACCCGGACAGCATGGGGAAATTCGGATGTTCGGCGCCGACACCGCGGTGGTCGGCGGGCGCGACCAGCCAGCGCGGCAGTTTCACGACGGGCCCGGCCTCGACGCCGTCCAGCAGGGCCGGATGTTCGACGACCGCGACATCGCACAGTCCCTCGCGCACCCTGGCCACCAGGTCGACGGTGCTGTCGACGGTGGTCGACACCGTCGCGCCCGCGCCGGACATCGTGCGCAACGCCGTCACACAGGCGGTGACCACCCGATCGGGCAGCGCCGAGGTCGCGCCCCAGTGCACCGCGCCGCGCGCGTCGGCGATCCGGTGCGATTCGGCCAGCAGTCGTGCCGCGTCGTCGACCAGGAGTCGCGCGCGCGGGAGCAGTCGAGTCCCGGCCGAGGTGAGTACCGCGCCCTGGCGGGTCCGGTGGACCAACTCGACGCCCAGATGACGTTCCAGCCGCCGCAACCCCTGCGACAGCGGCGGCTGGGTCATCTCGAGTGCGGCCGCCGCCCTGCCGAAATGCCTCTCGTCCGCGACGGCGACGAAGAAGCGGAGGTGGCGGATCAGATCCATAGGGCCATTGAACCAAGGCGGCCGGGGTCGACCGGCTCGTCACGAGAGCGGCGACCGGCACGGCGGCCGATCCATCGGCACGGGCCTGCGACGATAGCGAGGCCGACTCGTCGGGACCGTTGTGCGATATTGGCCCTCGGCCGCGTCGCGATGGTGGGCTGCGGCGGTGACTCTCTCAGTATCGGCCCGCTTCCGGCCGCGCCGTCGGCGCCTCGTCGCCGTCGCACTCGCGGTATCGACGATGGTGACCGCCGCGTGCGGTTCCGACAGCGATTCGGCGACCACCGATTCGGCGACCACCGGCCTCGCCACCACCACGATCTCCGCCGCACCGTCCTCGGCATTCGCCGAGCTCGAATCGAAAGCCGTTGCGCGACTGGGTGTTTACGCGATCGACACCGGCGACGGCCGCGTCGTCGCCTATCGCGAGGGTGAGCGCTTCCCGATGGCGTCCACCTTCAAAGGTCTCGCGTGCGGCGCACTGCTACGCGACCACCCGCTGTCGTCGGGCTTCTTCGACCAGGTGATCCACTACGCCGCGAGCGAGATCGTCGACGCCTCGCCGGAGACCTCGAAACACGTCGACACCGGGATGACCGTCGCCGCGCTGTGCGAGGCGGCCATCACGCTGTCCGACAACGCCGCGGGCAATCAACTGCTGAAACTCCTGGGCGGACCGGAGGGTTTCACCGCGTTCCTACGATCCCTCGGCGACACGACTTCCCGGCTGGACCGTTGGGAGACGGAGTTGAACACCGCGATTCCCGGCGACGAACGCGACACCACCACCGCGGCCGCGCTCACCGCCGACTACCGCGCCCTGGTGGTGGGCGATGTCCTCGCCGCACCCGAGCGCGAGCGGTTGGCGTCGTGGCTGATCGCCAACACCACCGGGGGTAAACGCATTCGCGCGGGCCTTCCCGCCGAGTGGCGGGTCGGCGACAAAACCGGTTCTCCCGCTTACGGTTCCGCGCTCGACGTCGCCGTGACCTGGCCGCCCGGACGGGCGCCGCTCGTCATCACCGTGCTGACCACCAAATCGGAGCAGCAGGCCACGGCCGACAACGCGCTGGTCGCCGAGGCGACCCGGGTCACGTTGCGGGCCATGGGATTTCCGTCGAGCGAGCGGTGAACTGGCGCTCAGATCACCGAGCCGACGTCCTGGACCACGAGATTGTCCAGCGCCCGTTCGGCCACCGCGGCGATCGTCATGGACGGGTTGCACGCGGCGGTGTTACCCGGCATGAGCGCACCGTCGAGGACGTAGAGGCCGCGCTGACCGAGCACCCGACCGTCGAGATCGCAGACCGACCCCATGCTCGCGCCGCCGAGGGGGTGCCAGGTCGAGGGGAACAGCGCATTGGTATCGATCAGTGTGCTGCCGGGACCGGCGATCGTGTTGACAGTCGGCCCGATGTGATTGACCTGGATATCGCTGTCACCCTCGTAGGGCCAGCGCAGGACCGCGTCATCGATGGCGGCGTCGTAGACGAAATTGCCTCGTCCGGTGCTGACCCCGTAGCCGACGAGGATGGTGCTCTTGGGATCCACGCCCAGCGGCGGCAGCGACGCCTGGATGACGGTGTGCGCCGCATAGGGGTCGTCGTCCCAGAGTTTGCTGCCGTAGACCACCGGGCCACCCTGTGAGGTGCCGAAATCCTGGGCGAAACTGTTCCACGCGTAGATCCTGTCGGCGTTGGAACCCCAGTTCTGACCGAGCGCGTCCGGCAGGCCGGAGATCTTGCCTTTGGCCCCGGCGCGCATCAGCAGCCTGGTGGTGTTCATGGTGCCTGCCGCCATCACCAGCGTGCCTGCCGTGATGATCTTGTTCTCCAGCACCTTGCCGGTGGTGTCGAGCCGCTCCACGAGGACGGTCCAGCGGCCATCGGCCGCGCGCTCGACATCGGTGACCTGGTGCAGGGTCTCGACCTGCACCTTGCCCGTGGCCTCCGCGGCGGCGATGTAGGTGACATCGACGGTGTGCTTGCCGCCGTTGTTCACCCCCATCGCGCCGTCGCCGTTGGTGTAGGACGCCCGCATCTCACCGCGCAGTTCGGCCAGGGCGTAGTTCCAGTCGATGGGCATCGGAATCTTCTCCAGCGGCAGCCCGACCGCGCGCACCCGTTCGGCGAAAGCGCGCGCCGCCGCGTACTGCGGGCTCGCGATCAGTTCGTCGGGCGCGGTCGCCAGGCCGAGCATCTTCGACACCCGAGGGTAGTGGACGCGGTCCATCCGCTTCCAGTCCAGTTCCTGCGGGAAGTGGGTGTTGAACACGGCCTCGTTCGGTTGCAACGACATGCCCTGGTAGACCAGTGAACCGCCGCCGACGCCGGAGGCGCACAATGTCGTCATGTTCTCGCCCGGCACCGCTTCGATCAGTCCGGTGTAGGGCTCGAACAGCAACGGGGTACCGAACAGATTCGGGCTGGATTTGTACCACAGCAGCCGTTTGTCCAGGACGGAAGCGCGGGGGAAGGTGTCGGCGTTCGGACCGGTCGGCCACCGCAGACCGCGTTCGAGCACCAGTACCTGAACGCCCGCCTGGGCCAGTCGCAGCGCGGTCACGCCACCGCCGAAGCCCGATCCGATGACGACGACGCGGTGCTCCTCGCGCGTGAGCGGGACACTGTTGACCCGAGCCGCGATACCGTTCGTCGAACCGGAATTACCGGCGGCGGCGACCATGACGCCCGCCGCGACAGCTCCGGTCAACAGTGACCGGCGCGTGATTGAAGACATGGACACACTTTCGCGAAAGGGAGCGGGCGTCCGGAAAGACCGGAAAGCGCCAAACCGAAATCAGTTTCGGCGTCTGATACCGCACCGGACAGAAGGGTGCGGGTCGGTCTGCGCGGAATCGGGCGCATCCTGTTCGTCATCGCCGTCGTGCGCGACCCCGATGATTTCGTGGAGTCCTCGGCAACCCATCCGCCCGCGATAACACGCGGCAAAATCATTGCTGGCCAAGGAGATTCCTTCCACACTGACGAAATCCGAGGTCATTACCGGACAGTAATGTCCGGTGGTTTGGTTAGTCTGCGGGAAGATAACGATTGCGTCAAGAGGCAAACCTGCCGGTTCGCACACCGGCGCGACGCTCGTCGGTATCGGCGAACCCCGATACCAGGCGGAATGCTTGCGCAGCAACATCTTCGCACCCGCGCACACTTCGGGCGAGACAGCGACAAGCTCCCTGAATCGACGCCGGGGTGAGATATTCCGCCGTGGATCGGCGCACTGCGCGAGGACTCAGCGCACCTGCGGGCAGAACTGGGTGCGGAGGAAAGTATTCAACTCCGTCGCGTTCTCCACGGTCACACCCGCCGCGATCTCGCGCGTCAGAATCGTTTCCCAGGTCTGCGCCCCCGTGGTGACGGCCCGGCAATCCATCAGTTTCGTGTACGCCAGGGCCTCGATCGCCTGGCGCGAGAGGGCGGTACCGCCCGCCGCGGCGTAATCGGTCCGGATCGCGGCCATGTACAGCAGTTGGGTGACCGTCTCGTTGACGCCCGCAGCGGCCAGTTCGGCGGAAATCGCCTGGGACGAGGGCAGTGCCACAGTGCTCGACGAACCGGCGGCGGGCCTGGACTGCGAGCCCGCGTCCGCGTCACCACAGGCCGATGTCGCGAATCCGGCCAGGAAGACGGCCGCACAACAGATGGTCGCGGCGCGTGACCGAATTATCGGCACCACACGTCCCCTCTCGCGGTGCGTTCCGCCGACAGGTTCGACGTCACGATAGAACGCACCCTAAACGCTGCGCGGAATCCTCGCGGTCGAATCGGGAGGGATTGCGAGTACCCCGGGAAGAATTCAGCGAAACGTCGTCTTCAGATAACTCGTCACGTCATCCAGGTCGGGGGTTCGGTTCACGTATCCGAGGTAGCCGTCCGGCCGGACCACGTACACGGCACTGTTCACTGCGGCGTAGACCCGAGCGAAATCCGTTCCGCTGTCCCGGATCACCGGCAATTGCATCGTCTCGACCGCCGCACCGGGCGCCGCGACGAGATAGCTGTCGAGCCGTCCGTGCGCGGCCACACACGCGGCGGCGGCCAACCGCTCCATCGCACCGAGACCGTCGAGATCGACCTCCTCGCCCGCGTAGAGCAGCAGCGTGTGCTCGGGACCGGCGAGCAACGAGAACAGATCGACGGCGAAAGCCGCGACCGCGCAGGTCAATCCGGCGGCGTCGACACCGGCGACCGCCGCCGCGAGTTTCCACGCCAGACCGTGCGCGTCCTGGATTCCGGTGTTCATCCCCTGCGCACCGGTGGGCGGATGGATGTGGGCCGCGTCGCCCGCGACGAAAACCCTGCCACGACCGTAGGTGTCGACCATCCGATGACTGATGCGGAACACCGAGGACCAGCGCAGGTTCGCGGCCGTGACCGGCTCAGGCGACAACCGGTCCAGCACCGCTTGGATATGGCGCAGTTCCGGTTTCTTCCCGCCCTCGAATCCGTGCTCGATCCGGCCCGCAGTCGGCGCGAGGGCGAGCTCGTCGGGAACCAGCATCGACACCCGGTACCTGCCGCGCCCGGGCAGCGGTATGCACACCAGCAGATCGTCGGCGCCGCCGTCGACCCGACGCGTCGACCGGATGCCGTATCCGCGCGGCTGCGACCAGTCCAGTTCCACGTCGCCGAGGCATGTACTGCTCGGCGAATGCCGCTCCCTCGAAGGACAATCCGAGTGTCTTACGGACGACACTGTGCGCGCCGTCGCAGCCGACCAGCTACCGGGCGCGCACGGCGCGCTCACCGTCGGCGTCGGCGAACACCGCCGTGACTCCGTCGCCGTCCTGTTCGAATGTGGTGAGCCGAGTGCCGCGTTCGACGGCGACACCCGCCGTCGCCAGTCGATCGCACAGAATCCGCTCGGTCAGATACTGGGGGAGCCCGACGAACCGGTACGGAATCCCCGGCGGCAGTGTCAGTTCCAGACGCGCCACCTCCGCGCCGTCGACGTAGACGATCTGTCGTCGCATCTGCTCGGCGGCGTCGAGCACCTCGCGCAGCACGCCGAGTCCTTCGAACACCTCGAGGGTGCGCGGCTGGATACCCACCGCCTTCGCGTACAGCGGCGGCTCCGACAACGCGTCGATCACCCGGCAGCGCACGCCGCGCCGGGCCAGTCCGACGGCCGCGGTCAGTCCGACCGGACCGGCGCCGACGACGATCACCTCTGTGTCGACCATGCGAAACCGCCTCGACTCGAGCATTCCCTGGGTGGAGCGGTGAGTTTACTCGGCGATATGCCGAAAGTTAGCTGAACATCCGCCGCGGCGCGGCGGCCTCCGCGCCGTGACAGGGCGCGACTCCTACCGGGGGTGGAGAACGAACCCTCTCGCGGCACGATGTCGGCGGCCCCTCGCGTCGATACGCTCGGTCACGTGCGGTCGCCGATCGGAAACACGGCGACGTGACCTGGACGAAGGCGGGCGAGGTGGGCAGGATCGACACGGGGCAGGTATTCGGACACGGCGTCATCGCGAACCTGCTGCAAGCCGGTGACCCGGACGCGGCGGAGGCGGTGGTCTTCCTGCACGGCTCACCGGGCAGTGCCGCGGATTGGACCGAATTCGTCGCGCACACCGGGGATTTCGCCCGAGCCGTGGCCTTCGACATGCCCGGATTCGGCGGCGCGCGCACCTTTCCCGGATTCGACCATCGCGTCGAAGGCGACTACCTGACCTACCTCGAGAAGGTCACCGACGGTCTCGGGATCATCCGGGCACACCTGGTCACCCACGATTTCGGGGTGCCGTGGGGATTGGCGTGGGCCGCGGCCCATCCCGACCGACTCGCCTCGCTGACACTGATGAACGCGGGCGCGATGCCGGACTACCGGTGGCACATGTACGCGCGCGTCTGGCAGACCCCGGTTCTGGGCGAACTCGTCCAGAAGGTCAGCAACCGTGCGGGTATGCGCCTGCTGCTGCGCCGCGCGAACCCCCGGCTGCCCATCGAGTTCATCGACCGGATGTACGACAACTACGACGCGCACACCCGCGCGACCGTGCTCGCCCTCTACCGGGCCGCGCGCGATCCCGCGGCCATGCTCACGCGATCCCTGGCCACGCTGCCCACCGCCGTCCCGACACTGGTGCTGTGGGGCGGCGCCGATCCGTGGCTACCCGCCCGCCACGCCCACCTCCAGTCCCAGATCTGGCCGAACAGCCGGATCGAGGTCATGCCGGGTCTCGGACACTGGCCCTTCGCCGACGATCCGGCCGCCGTCGCCGACCTGCTCCTGCCCTTCCTGCGCGAGGCTCACGGCGCCTCCGCGCCGTGAGGCCGAGGCGGGCGCCGTCCACCGCGGTCGAACCCGCGTCCGCCCCGGCCGCCGGATCGGTGCGAATCCTCGCCAAAACTACTGTGCGCGTTGAGTATCGGCGGTACCGTTGACCGAGGATCTCGGGAGAGCGGTGAGGGTGTGCCGACCTACTTCCACCTCAACAGGGGCAGACCCCTCACGCGGGGAGCCGTGCTCGGACTCGGCGACCATCCGGCGACGCGGTCGGCCTTCCCCACGGGTGTCTCCCCGCACGGCAGGCGCTACCTCACCGGGCACTTCCGCGTCGACGTCGTCGACCGGACCGGAATCACCCACGTGGTGGCCGACCGCGACACCGGCCTGGAACTGCTGTGGGACTGGGTTCGCCTGAACCGGTATCCGAACGCGCCGTCCCGGTTCCAATCGATCTTCGCCTTCGAAACCCGCGAAGACGTCACCGAATTCGTCACCCGGTACGGCGGATACGACGCCGGGTTGTGGCTGGTCGAAACCGACGTCGAAGGTTTCCGCGCCGACATGTCGCTGATGCGGGCGGGTCCGATGCAGAACTGCCTGCGATGGGCCGACCTGTACTGGTCGCAGCAGCCGCGTCCGCGGTCCGGGCGCGAAGCCGAATTCTTCGGGCGCACACTGTGGGAAGTGTTGCTGACACCACCGGTCACCGTGCTGACCAGGGTGGAACTCTGAGGGCCGCAGCCCCTCAGAGGCCGAGCGCCCGGGCCAGATGCGGCCAGGAATCGTGGAAATCGGTCTCGAACTGTCCCCAGGTGTGCGCGCCCTCGGGTCGGTCGACATGCACGGCGGCCACGCCGACATCGGCGAGTCTGCCCGCGAACGCGGCCGATCGCGGGATCGTCGGCGAGCCAATCGGTGTAGAGACTGTAGGCGCCACCGATCGGCATCACCAAGCCTGTAACCCCTCACATTTTCGAGATACCGCGCGGCGGGACCGGTGAACAAACACTCCGGCGGGGTCCTTCGACGGGTGGAGGTCGTCGGCCTCGCCAGGCAGACTGGGAGCCGACGAGAAACCAGGGACAGAGGGGGAATTCGATCCCATGATCACCAGCCCGGACCGGATCAGGACGCGCATGCCTGGAATCAGCACTCGGGCGTGGGAGCACCCCGCCGACCGGACCGCGTTGGTGACGCTGCGCTCGCTCACCGGTTTCGACTCGGTCCTGCGCACGCTGTCGGGGCTGTTGCGGGAACGTCAGCACCGATTGATGTATCTCGCCACCGCCGTCCGGGTCGACGAGCGGCAGTTCCGGTCACTGCACCAGTTGCGCGAGGACTGCGTCGGCGTTCTCGACGCGCGCACCACACCGGAGATGTTCGTCTTGCAGAGTCCCGAGGTGAACGCCTTCACCATCGGGATGGACGCGCCGTTCATCGTGCTCACCACCGGGCTGATCGACCTGATGGACACCGAGGAACTGCGTTTCGTGATCGGCCACGAACTCGGGCACGCGCTGTCGGGGCACGCGGTGTACCGGACCATGCTGATGCATCTGCTGCGGATCTCGGCCTCGATCGGCTGGATGCCGTTGGGCGGCTGGGCCTTACGCGCGATCGTCGCGGCGCTGATGGAATGGAGCCGCAAATCGGAACTGTCCGGTGACCGGGCAGGCCTGCTGTGCGGGCAGGACGTCGAAGCCTCCGTGCGGGTGCACATGAAGACGGCGGGCGGCACCTGGGTCGAGGAGATGAACCACGGGGCCTTCCTGGCCCAAGCCGACGATTACGACCGCTCCGGCGACCTGCGCGACGGAGTGCTCAAACTGCTGAACCTGGAGTTGCAGTCGCATCCGTTCTCGGTGCTGCGCGCCGCCGAACTGCGCCGCTGGATCCAGTCCGGTGAATACGACCGCATCGTCGGCAGCGACTATCCGCGCCGCGACCAGGACAGGAACGTCAGGATCAGCGACGAGGTCAAGGCCGCCGCCCGCGCCTACAAACAGAATTTCGACCAGTCCGAGGACGCGCTGGTGCGGACGGTGCGCAACCTCGGCCGCGATGTCGGCTCGGTGGTCGACAGCGTCGGTCAGGAAGTCGGCGACACGGTGACCAAGATCGGGAAACGTCTCAACGACTGGCGCGGCGGCATCAACGAGTGAGCAACCAGGCCAGGACGACCAGCACGAGCAGGCCGACCAGCGCCAACTGAACGCGCGAGCGCGGCATCAACGGGCCCCGCTCGGCGCGTGATCACGGATCTCGACGGCGGCGGGGGCCAGCATGGCCCGTTCGGCGGCGGCGATGGCCTGCGCCTCGACCCGGTCGCGGCCGATCAGACGCGAGACCGTGCGCAAGGCGCGGTCCAGCGCGAAAGCGATGGCGAAGCTGATCGGGACGATGCCGACCAGAACCACCAGGAACTGCGGCAGGAACGGCAACCCCGCGATCCAGAGCTCGAAGCCGTCCCACCAACCTGCGATGCGATGCACTCCACCAGCCTAGTCGGCGAACCTGAGGATCAGGACACGCGACCGGATCGGGCCCGCTACGGCGGAGTTCGGCGCGCGCGGTGGACGGCGAGCCCCCGGCGACTCAAGATGGGGTATGGCGTCAACCGATGATCTGACAATCGATGAGCCCGACGACCTGCCCGTGCCGAGTGTGCTGACCGGGGCCCACCACGGCGCCTTCCCTCCGATCGACGACTACGCGTTCCTGTCCGATTGCGAGACGACCTGTCTGATCGCGAGCAACGGGGCGGTCGAGTGGATGTGTGTGCCCCGCCCGGACTCCCCCAGCGTCTTCGGCGCGATCCTCGATCGCAGCGCGGGACATTTCCGGGTCGGCCCGTACGGCACCAATGTCCCCGCCGCCAGGCGTTACCTGCCCGGCGGGATGATCATGGAGACCACGTGGCAGACGGCGACCGGCTGGCTGATCGTGCGCGACGCGCTGGTGCTGGGCACCTGGCACAACAACGACCAGCGCAGCAAGACCCACCGTCGCACCCCGATGGACTGGGACGCCGAACACATGCTGCTGCGCACCGTCAAATGCGTCAACGGCACGGTGGAACTGGAGATGAGCTGCGAACCCGCCTTCGACTACCACCGCGCGCCCACGCGCTGGGAGTACACCGGCAAGGTCTACGAGGAAGCCACCGCGGTCAGGGGCGATGATCCCAGCGCCGGTCCGGCGCTGGTGCTCACCACCGACCTGCGTCTGGGCGTCGAGGGCTGCGAAGCCCGCGCGCGCACCCGCATGAAGGAGGGCGATCAGGTCTTCGTGGCGCTGACCTGGTCGGAACTGCCCGCGCCGAAAACCTTCGCGGACGCGGCCGAGAAGATGTGGGCGACCACCGAATGCTGGCGGCAGTGGATCACCCTCGGTAATTTCCCCGACCACCCGTGGCGCAACTACCTGCAACGCAGCGCGCTGACCCTCAAGGGCCTGACCTACCGGCCGACCGGCGCGCTGATGGCGGCGGCGACCACGTCGCTACCGGAAACCCCGGGTGGTCAACGCAACTGGGACTACCGCTACACCTGGGTGCGCGATTCCAGTTTCGCGCTGTGGGGTCTGTACACCCTCGGTCTCGATCGTGAGGCCGACGACTTCTTCGCCTTCCTCAACGACGCGACCACCGGCGACAACGGCGACGCGGTACCCCTCCAGGTGCTCTACGGCATCGGCGGCGAACGCGATCTCATCGAGATCGAACTGCCCCATATGCGCGGCTACGACGGCGCGCGCCCGGTCCGGATCGGCAACGGCGCCTACAACCAGAACCAGCACGACATCTGGGGCACCATGCTCGACGCGGTGTACCTGCACGTGAAATCCCGAGGTCAGGTGCCGGAGAACCTGTGGCCGCTACTGGAACGCCAAGTGCACGCGACCATCTCGCGATGGCGCGAACCCGATCGCGGCATCTGGGAGGTGCGCGGCGAACCGCAGCATTTCACCTCGTCGAAGGTGATGTGCTGGGTCGCACTGGATCGCGGCGCGAAACTGGCGGAGATGCACGGCCAGATCGAGCGCGCCACCGAGTGGTACGGGATCGCCGAGGAGATCAAGGAGGACATCCTCGCCAATGGCGTCAACTCCGAGGGCGTCTTCACCCAGGTCTACGGCGGCGACACCCTCGACGCCTCGCTGCTGCTGGTGGTACTGCTGCGATTCCTCCCGCCCGACGATCACCGGGTACGCGCCACCGTCCTGTCCATCGCGGACCGGCTCACCGAACGCGGACTCGTCCTGCGCTATCGCACCGAGACCACCGACGACGGGCTGACCGGATCCGAGGGCACCTTCACCATCTGCTCGTTCTGGCTGGTGTCGGCGCTGGTGGAGATCGGCGAGGTGCGAAGGGCACGGCATCTGTGCGAGCGGCTGCTCGGCTTCGCCAGCCCGCTGCGGCTCTACGCCGAGGAGATCGATTCGCGCAGTGGACGTCACCTCGGCAATTTCCCGCAGGCGTTCACCCATCTCGCGCTGATCAATGCCGTCACCCACGTCATCAGGGCCGAGGAGTCGCACCCCGCGGGCAATTTCCAGCCCGCCCACACACCGGCGAACCACCCGCGCTGACGCGGCTCACACGCCGATCAGCCGGTCGGCGCGATCCCGGACGCCGCGCAATTCGCCCATCTTGCCGTCGAGTTCGGCGATGCGGTCCTCGCGGCGGTCGCCGTATCTGCCCGACGCCTCCTCCGCCGCGCGCAGGGCATCGTCGGCGGTGCGCATGGTCTCAGTCGCGATATCGGTGAAATGGTCGCGCAGCGAACGTTGCATGGCGCGCAGACGATTACGCGATTCCTTGCTCACCTGGAAGATCACGTCGTCCATCAGCCGCGCGACCGCGACCTTGGCCTCGGCCCGGCGACGCTGGATGCGGTTCTTGCGGTCGTCCCACAGCGCGTTCACGCCGAGCAGCACACCCGCGCCCGCCGAATACCAGTTCACCAGCGACATACCGAGCAGGCTGGTGGCGAGACCGACCATCAGGATGCCGCCGTAGGAGCCGCGCAGACCGGACAGGAACTGCTGCGTCACGCCGGCCTTCGCGCTCTCGAGCGGTTCGAGCGGGGCGACCGAGCCGAGCACCTCCCCCGGATTCTCCAGGCGCAGATCGGCTAGTGCCGGAGTCCTGTTGTCGGCCGGGAACTTCGAGGCGACCTGCTCGCACAGTTCCACCGAGCGGTAGTGCGCCATCACGAAATTCTCTTCGACCGCCTCGCAGATCCGCGCGTCGAGATCGGTGGCGAATTCCTTCCAGCCACGGGCCGGATCGGTCTGCACGATCTCGGCTTCGGCGTCGCGCACCAGGCTTCGTAGCCGGTGGCGTAGATCGTGTTCGATATCGGCCATCAGCTCGGTACTGCCGTCGACCAGGGTGACCTGCCAGTTGGCGGTCCGCTGACGCAGCTGTTCGGCCTGATCGCGGGCCGCGCCGAGTTGTTCGGTGATCTGCGCCTTGCGACGCGGATCACGCAGCGCCTCGGCCTCGCTGTGCAGCGTCATGGCCAGGTGGTCGCTCACCAGCCGGATATCGCGGACGGCCGATTCCAACGCGACCGTATCGGCGCGCGCCACCACGTAGTCGCGCAGGTGATCGATCAGCTGCGGCATCCCCGATTCGATATCGCGCTGGTAGTTCCCGGCCCCTTGGTAGTTGCCGGACGAGGTCGCCTGCCGGTGCAGCAGCGCGGAGACCGGCGCGACCGCGAAACTCAGGCCCGCCCCGTCGAGCAGTTCCCGGTCGCGCTGCTGGATATGGGCCCAGTGCGGGTACATGTCGATCTTGTTCAACACGCAGATGACGGTCGGGCACAGCTGCCGCACCCGTTCCAGATACCCGAGTTGTTCGGCGCCGAGTTCGCGGCCCGCGTCGACCACGTACAGCACCGCGTCCGCGGCGGCGATCATCGACCAGGTGATGTGCTCGTCGACGGGGGCGCCGGGTGCGTCCATCACCACGACGCCGTCGGCCAGCAGCGGGCTCGGCTCGGTGAATTCGGCCCGGATCACGCCATCGGCGCGCAACGCGGGCTCGGGGTCGAGCGGATCGACCGGCACCCGTTCGGTGCGCCCGCCGCCGATCGATCGCACCAGCGTCGCGGTCGATCTCGATCCGTATTCGGCGATCACCGGCACGCTCAGCGCGCTGTCGGTGGCGCTGACCTGCGCCCCGACCAAGCCGTTGACCAGGGTGCTCATCCCGTTCTTCGGTTCGCCGACGACCACGAGGCGCACCCGTGGATCACCGACGCGCGCTCTGACCATGGCCAGGCGGGCGGTGAGATCGTCGCGACCCGCCGCCCGTGTCATCTCCCGCAGTTCGTCCAGGATCCGGATGAGTGGCGCCATCGCGTCCGGGTGTTTCACCGTCGCGGACTCCAGCCCGGCTGCGGCAGACAAGCCTCCTCCTAACCCTGGTCGACGATCTCGGTGAGACGGCACCTGTTGGCGTGTCCCGACGTTCGCACCGCTGTCCCGCTAGAACAACAGGTGGTGGTCCAACGTGCCGTGGACCGCGTCCGTATCGCCGTACAGTCCGGCTTCCGGTAGCAGACCGGTCGACAGGCCACTTGCGGCGAAAACCGCCGAGTGGTCCGCTTCCGGCACGAACTGTGTGGCAGTGTATCCGTGCGAAGAATCCAGCTGATCACTGACGGGCCGTCCGTTGGGAGCGACGGGCAGTGGTTTGACCGGGGTGGCCGGAGCCGGGGTCGGCAGATCGGGCGTCGGGATCTGCACCGTCGGCACATCGACGCTCGGCACATCGATATCCGCCGTCGGCAGCGGTGCCTGCGTCGGAATATTGTGCGGACTCGACGGCTGCGTCTGGGTCGGGAGCGACACGCTCGGCACCTCGGCACTCGGCACCTCGGCCGAGGGACGGGTGTGGGTCGGCGCGCTCGGCTGGGTGGTGCCCGCGCCGCCGGTGACCGTCCCCGCACCGCTACCGCCGGTGCCCGGCGTCGTCACATCGTCGTCCGGGGTGCTCGGCTGCGTCGTCGGACGGGTGGGCTGGGTGGTGACCGTCACGCTCGGCGCGGTGGTGTGGCCGTCGTGGTCGGAATCCGGCTTCGGCCGTCCACCGAGGCCCGGCGGGGTGGTGATCGTCGATCCGGGCAGCGTGACGGTGTCCGGATCCGTGGTCGTGCGGTCGGGCAGCGTCGGGCTCGGCACGGTCTGGGTGATCGTCGTCGGAACCTTGGCCACCGGCGACGGTGGCGAGTAGGTGGAATCGGCGCCTTTATCGGTCGGCGTGTGCACCACGGGGGTGGTCGGCACCGGCCGCACCGCCTGCTCGAACAGCACGGGAACCGAGGCGGCGGGCGCGGTCAGCGGCGACGGCCCCGTCGGCGCGGCGATCACGTTCGCGATCGGCGAATTGGCGGCATCGGGCTGAATGGTGGTCTGCAACGGGGTCGCGACCACCGGGGCGGCGACTGCGGCGGGCGCGGCGACGGCGGGCGGCGCGGGCGCGGGCGCGGGGGCCGACATCGCGACCGGCGCGGGGGCGACCGGAGCCGGGGCGGGCGCGACGGCCGCGGCGGGGGCCGCCGGGGCGGACAGCGGCGCCGGACCGGTCGAACCGGCGAGTCCGTTGGTGCTGCCGCCGATTCCGTGCTGATCCTGCCCGGTACGACTCGTGCCGGGCGTCGACTTGCTGTCGAGCCAATCGGACAGATTGTCGATCTGCTCACCGACATTGGTGCCCGCGGCGGTCTTGATCGACAGTTCGGCCGAGGCCTCGACCTTCATCTCGGTGGTCAGATACGCGCCGTTGGGTCCGATACCGAAATCGATCTCGAGTTCGGTGTACAGCGACATCCCCGCGTCGACACCCACGTAGACGCCGAAATCGCCGATGCCGTCGAACAGTTCGGCCGCGTCGACGGCGTCGACCGGTGTGGTGCTCGCCCACGGATTGAACGACGAATGGCCGAAACCGTACGGATTCGCGTTGCCGTCGACCGTATCGGTCAGTTCACCGACCCGATCCGGCGCGGACGCGTGATGCCTGGCGAAGTCGAACAGATCCGAACCGGGGTTCAGGAATCCGCCGGTGTCGGGCAGGCCGAATCCCAGGCCGGGCCCGGCCGAGCCGCCCACTCCGCCGCCGTCGCCCTGGCCCGCCATCCAGTCCGGCACCGTCGCTTCGGAGCCGTCGGACGACCAGGACCGCTGGTCGCTGTCGTACCCACTGGCATCGGCGTCGAGGAAGCTCGGCGCGCCGGGGAAGTTGTCGGTCCCGTACCCGACGACCGTGTCCTCTTCCGGCGACCCGAACAGCGCCGCCTGCCTGTCACCACTCGCCGCACCGGGCGACGGTGCGGCGAGGACGGTTTCGTCGTGGGAGACGATCGATGGTCGATGCGGGGCGACCGGCACCGAATTCGGTTCCGGGTCCGGGAAGGTCACCACCGGACTCGGCAGATCCGGTTCGGGGTCGTGGTTTCCGGACCAGCCGGTGCTCCAACTGTCCAGACGCTGGCCACCGGGTGTTTCGGAGGTACCGCCACTGGAGGCGATCAGCGCGCCGCCCGTGACGTAGGCGCCTGCTCGCGCCACCCGGGCGGCGCCGGTCGCGACGCGATACGCGGTATCTCCGGACGGGTCGGCAGCCTCGGCTTCGTCGCCGTCGAAGGGCAGGTCACGCGTCATGCAAGCTCCACATCTCGGTTCCAGCATCCTCACCGTGCCGGACCGACCGAGTGAAGATCACCATACGATATTTCCGGAATTCCCAGCTGTCACATTCTCGGGCAAACCTTGCCACGGCGGAAAGACGAACGGTAGCCCCATTTCCGTGGGTGTCACCATCCGGCCACCCCTGCGAATAATGGCTCTCACCAGCCACGATGAGACGCTCGGTCGGGGCCGCGCCGCCAGGGATCTTGCCCGGTGAGGCTGAGAGAATTCTGATGGTCGCCCGAGAACCGGCTGAAGATCGACATGTTCGAAGGTCGTTCCAGCCGGTCTCGCGACGCGGAGACGTGCTACTTCTTGTCTTTCGGCTTATCCGAATCGGAGGACAGCGCGGCGACGAACGCCTCCTGCGGAACCTCGACGCGACCGATGGTCTTCATCCGCTTCTTGCCCTCCTTCTGCTTCTCCAGCAGCTTGCGCTTACGGCTGATATCGCCGCCGTAGCACTTGGCGAGCACGTCCTTGCGAATGGCGCGGATATTCTCGCGGGCGATGATTTTCGAACCGATGGCCGCCTGGATCGGAACCTCGAACTGCTGGCGCGGGATGAGTTCGCGCAGTTTGGTGGTCATCTTGTGGCCGTAGGCCTGCGCGGCGTCGCGGTGCACGATCGCGCTGAACGCGTCGACGGCCTCGCCCTGCAACAGGATGTCGACCTTGACCAGCTGCGATTCCTGTTCACCCGACTCCTCGTAATCGAGGGAAGCGTAGCCGCGGGTACGCGATTTGAGCAGGTCGAAGAAGTCGAAGATGATCTCCGCCATCGGCATCGTGTAGCGCATCTCGACGCGGGTCTCGGACAGGTAGTCCATACCGCCGAGTTCGCCGCGCCTGCCCTGACACAACTCCATGATCGAACCGATGAACTCGCTCGGCGAGATGACGGTGCATTTCACCACCGGCTCGAAGACCTTGCGGATCTTGCCCTCCGGCCAGTACGACGGATTGGTGACGACATGTTCGGCGCCGTCCTCCATCTCCACCCGGTAGACCACGTTGGGCGCGGTGGAGATCAGGTCGAGGTCGAATTCGCGTTGCAACCGCTCGCGGGTGATCTCCATGTGCAGCAGTCCGAGGAAGCCACAGCGGAAACCGAAGCCGAGCGCCACCGACGTTTCCGGGGCGTAGGTCAGCGCGGCATCGTTGAGCTGCAACTTCTCCAGCGCGTCGCGCAGATCCGGATAATCCGAACCGTCGACGGGGTAGAGCCCGGAGTAGACCATCGGCCGCGGTTCGCGGTACCCGGTGAGCGCTTCGGTCGCACCGCCGCGCGCGGCTGTCACGGTGTCACCGACCTTCGACTGGCGCACATCCTTCACGCCGGTGATCAGGTAGCCGACCTCGCCGACACCCAGACCCTGGGTCGGCTTCGGCTCCGGCGACACGATGCCGATCTCGAGCAGCTCGTGGGTCGCGCCGGTGGACATCATCTTGATCTTCTCGCGCGGGGTGAGCTTGCCGTCCACCACGCGGACGTAGGTGACGACGCCGCGGTAGGTGTCGTAGACGGAGTCGAAGATCATCGCGCGGGCCGGTGCGTCGGCGTCGCCGACCGGCGCGGGCACCTGCGTGATCACATGATCCAGCAGAGCAGACACGCCGACACCGGTCTTGCCGGAGACCCGGAGGACCTCATCGGGCTCACAGCCGACCAACCGCGCCAGCTCGGCCGCGTAGCGGTCCGGGTCGGCGGCAGGCAGGTCGATCTTGTTCAGCACCGGGATGATCGTCAGTTCCTTCTCCATGGCCAGATACAGATTGGCCAGGGTCTGCGCCTCGATCCCCTGCGCGGCGTCCACCAGCAACACCGCGCCCTCGCATGCCTCCAGCGCGCGCGACACCTCGTAGGTGAAGTCGACGTGCCCGGGGGTGTCGATCAGGTGCAGCACGTAGTCGGTGCCGTCCACCTGCCACGGCAGCCGCACGTTCTGCGCCTTGATGGTGATACCGCGTTCCCGCTCGATATCCATCCGGTCCAGGTACTGGGCGCGCATCGCCCGCTCCTCGACCACACCGGTGAGTTGCAGCATCCGGTCGGCCAACGTCGACTTGCCGTGATCGATATGCGCGATGATGCAGAAGTTCCGGATCCGCGACGGATCGGTGAACGTGGTGTCGGCGAAGCTGGCGGGCACTCCACTCCTCATGGGTATCGGCAAACTGCCGTCTATCGTCCCATGAGCACCCCGTCGCGCCCGTCGGCGGTATCGCCGTCGCGCAGGTCACCCTCGTCGTGGAATGCGCCGCGAGCCCGAGGCTTCGGCCCTCGGCCGGGCCGGAGTCCGTCCCGAATCCCGATCCCCACCAGGCGAATCACGTCTCGGATGAGAAGTCGTGACTACGCCGTTATCCTCCTTGGATGGCCCGTACCTGGAACACGATCGGCAAGCAGCTCGGCATCATCGCCAAGGAGCAGGGGCCGAAGATCGTCAAGCAGCAGGGACCCAAGCTCGTCGACAAGCTGGTCGGTAGCCTGACCTCCCGCCGCGGCCCGGCCGTCAAGGTGCGGCCCGCCGCGTCACGGCCCGTCCCCACCCGCGAACGGGCCAGGCAGATCGTCTACTGCCCGCAGATCGACGGCCGCGCGGATCCCGGTGAGATCGTCTGGACCTGGGTCCCCTACGAGGAGGATCCGAACAACGGCAAGGACCGCCCGGTCCTGGTCGTCGGACGTGATCGGCGGACCCTGCTCGGCCTCATGCTGTCCTCGAAGGAGGATCGCGCCCACGACCCGAACTGGGTCGGCATCGGCAGCGGTAGCTGGGATCACGAGGGCAGGCCGAGCTGGGTGCGCCTGGACCGGGTGCTCGACGTGCCGGAGGCGGGCATCCGCCGCGAAGGCGCGATCCTGGCGCGCAAGACCTTCGACGTCGTCGCGCACCGCCTGGTCGCCGAGTACCACTGGAGCTGACACCGAAGACGACAGGAGGCCACCCGCGCACGGATGGCCTCCTTGGACTTTCGGTTCAGCTGACGATGTCGCGGGTGCGGCCGAACAGCAGGCCGTAGACGAGCGCGCCGAGGACGCCGCCGATCAGCGGGAAGATGATGAAGGCCCAGACCTGACCGGGCGCTCCCTCCTGGTAGAAGGCGACGCCGAGGCTGCGCGCTGGATTGACCGAGGTGCCGTCCACCGGAATCGAGATCAGGTGGATGACCCCGAGCGTGAAACCGATCGACAGACCGGCCAGCGGGACGTCGGAGATCTGATCGGTCGAGGCGAGCACCACGAAGACCAGCAGCGCGGTCAACATCACCTCGACGATGATCATCGAGGCCATGCCGTACCCGTTCTGCACGACCACCTCGCCGAGCGGTCCGCGTTGGGCCGACGGGCTGTGCGCGCCCCAGCCGTTGGCTCCGAGCCCGTCGACCTTGCGGTTGTAGGACGGCAGATTCTTGGCGAGGGCGAACAGCACCAGACCGGACAGGAACGCGCCGACCAACTGTGCCACCACGTAGCCCGCCGCCGTGACGACCGAGATCCGCCCGAGCAGCAGCTGGCCCAGCGTCACCGCCGGATTGACGTGGCAGCCCGAGATCGGGCCGATCGCGTACACCAGGAACAGCAGTGTGAGACCGAAGGCGAGGGCGACGCCGAGCGCGCCGACCCGATCACCGGCGAGCACCGCCGTGCCGACGCCGCCCATCACCAGAACGAAGGTGCCGAGCGCCTCGGCGCCCCATTTCCTGGCATCGGCGATGGGGCCGTCTTCCGCGATTTCCTCGACGAATTCCTGAGCCGTAGGAGACATACCCAGAGGCTATTGGTTTCCCGTGCGAACACGGGCGCACAACACGCTAGGCCAGACGGGTGATTTCGACGAGGACTTCGAGGTCGGTGGACCCCCCACCGGAGAACACTCCTTTGAGCGGTGTGACGTCCGCGTAGTCGCGCCCGACACCCACCGACACGTGCTGTTCGTTGATGCCGATGTTGTTGGTCGGGTCGTAACCCCACCAGGCACCCGTCCACGCCTCGATCCAGGCGTGCGACTGCCCCGCCACCGTCTCGCCGATCTCGGCGGCCGGATTCGGATGGACATAGCCGGAGACATAGCGACTCGGAATTCCCATGCTGCGCAACAGCACCAGGGTCAGATGCGCGTAGTCCTGGCAGACGCCCTTGTGCTCGGCGAAGGCCTGGACCGCCGAGGTGTGGACCGAGGTGGTTCCGGAGATGTACTCCATGTTCTCGTGCACCCATTCGGCCGCGCGGATCACGGCCTTCGCGGGTGGCACGCCCTTGGCGAGTTGCCTGGCGACGCCGTCGAGTTTGCGATCACGCGGCACATATTCGGTGGGCGAGAGCATTTCGTCGAAACGGTCGACGAGTTGTTCGTCGTGTATTTCCTCCCAGGACAGTTCCTCGGCGGGCCCGGCGAACGGCTCGGTTTCCACGACCGAGGAACCGGTGACCTCCAATTCGATATGCGGGGCGTGCAGATCGAACGCCGTCACCGCGGTGCCCCAGTAATCGGTGTAGCGGTAGGAACGGGTCGACGGCACCGTCTCGACCCGATTCAGGATGACGTTCTGTCTGCTGTCCGCGCGCGGGGTGAGCCTGGCCTCGTTGAAAGACCGGGTGACCGGGGCGTCGTACACATATCCGGTGGTATGAACCACACGCATCCGCCAACTCATAGCTCGCCTTCCACCTGCACTCGGCTGTCCTGGCTGCTGCGCAGGTCGGTCCACGCGACCCACGGGGCCGCGTGGAAATACTGCAACGCGATCGCCTCGCTCACCTCGCGGCAGGTCTTCTGCAACGACAGCAGGCGATTCTGCAGATCTTCCAACAGAACTCCCGGCGGCAGGAACTCGAGTTCGCTGCGGGCCCGGCCGAGGAGTCGTTGCGCCTCGTGCCGAGCGCCCACCCGACTGCTCGGACGCTGATCCAATTCGGCGAGGCAATTCTCGGCGACCCGCACCGAATGGAAGACCGAGCGCGGGAAAAGCCGGTCGAGCAGGATGAATTCGGCGACCAGATTCGCGTCCAGCGCACCGCGGTGGGTGCGCAGATACGTGTCGTGCGCGCCCGCCGAACGCAGCACGGTCACCCAGGCGGGCGAGGAGGTCCGGTCACCCGCGCGCGAGAGCAGCAGGCGCACGGTCATATCCACGCGTTCGATGGAACGGCCGAGCAGCAGGAAGCGGTAGCCGTCGTCGCGGCTCAGCGTCGAATCGGAGAGTCCGGCGAACATGGCCGCGCGGTCCTTGATGTAGTGGAAGAACTCGTGCGGGCCGAGACTGCGCGCGGCCTTCTCGGTGACCGCGAGGCCGATATAGGTCGCGTTCAGGCATTCCCACATCTCGCTCGAGGTGACCTCGCGCGCGCCCCTGGCGTTCTCGCGGGCGTTGGCGATCGAGTCGATGATCGAACCGCCGTGCTCGTGGCTGAAGGCGACCAGATCGGTGACCGACCACACATCGAGGACACCCTCGGGCGGTTCGATGCCGAGCACCCGCAACAGCACCCGGGAGGTGCGGTCGGGATCGACGGTGGCGTCCTCGAGCAGTTGGTGCACCGCGACGTCGAGGATGCGGGCGGTGTCGTCGGCGCGCTCGACGTAGCGGCCGATCCAGTACAGGGATTCGGCGTTACGAGCCAGCATCAGCGCACCTCGTCGTTCGTCTCGTGCCGCTGTCCGCGCGACTGCCGCTGGGTCTGTGTCTGCGTCTGGCTCTGTGTCTGCGTGGCCGACAGCCGGTCGGCCTGCTGTTGCTGCTGCTGTTGCTGATTGGCCTGGTGCGCGGTGAGGTCACGGCCGAGTTCGAACGCGTCGGACTGCGGCGGATCGCTCACCAACTCCTCACCCGCGAGTTCCCGTTCCTCGGGCGAGGTGCGCCCGGTCAGTACCCAGGTGTCCTTGCTGCCGCCGCCCTGGCTGGAATTGACCACCAGCGAACCTTCCGGCAGCGCGACCCGGGTCAGGCCGCCTGGCAGCACCCAGATGTCCTCACCGTCGTTCACCGCGAACGGGCGCAGATCCACGTGGCGGGGTACCAGCTCGTTGCCGATCTTCGTCGGCACCGTCGACAACTGCACCACCGGCTGCGCGATCCAGCCGCGCGGATCGGCCCGCACCTTGCGGCGGACCGCGTCCAGTTCCCGCTGGGTCGCGTCGGGGCCGATGACGATGCCGTATCCGCCGGAACCCTCGACCGGTTTGACCACCAATTCCTCGACGCGATCGAGCACTTCGGCGCGTTCGTCGTCAAGCCAGCACCGGTAGGTGTCGACATTCGGCAGTACCGGCTTCTCGTTGAGGTAGTACTGGATGATCGTCGGAACGTAGGCGTAGATGAGTTTGTCGTCGCCGACGCCGTTGCCGACCGCGCTGGAGATCACCACATTGCCCGCGCGGGCCGCGTTGAGCACGCCCGCGACGCCGAGTACCGAATCCGGCCGGAAATGCATCGGATCGAGATAGATGTCATCGATGCGGCGGTAGATCACGTCGACCTGACGTTCGCCCTCGGTGGTGCGCATGTAGACGAAATTGTCCCGGCAGAACAGGTCGCGGCCCTCGACCAACTCCACACCCATCTGCCTGGCCAGCAGCGAGTGTTCGAAGTAGGCGGCGTTGTAGACGCCGGGGGTCAGCACGACCACGGTCGGATCGGCCTCGTTCGGCGCCGCCGACGCCCGCAGCGCCCGCAGCAGGTAGGCGGGGTAGTCGCCGACCGCGCGCACCCGGTGCGAGAAGAACAGGTCGGGGAACACCCTCGCCATGGTGCGACGGTTCTCCATGACGTAGGAGACACCCGACGGCGAGCGCAGATTGTCCTCGAGGACACGGAAGTCACCGCGTTCGTCGCGGATCAGGTCGATACCGGCCACGTGGATGCGCACCCCGTTGGGCGGCACGAGCCCGGCGGCTTCCCGGTGGAAGTGCTGGCACGAGGTGACGAGCCGTTTGGGGATCACGCCGTCACGCAGGATGTTCTGCTCGCCGTAGACGTCGGCGAGGAACAGTTCCAGTGCCACGACGCGCTGCTTGATGCCGCGCTCGAGCTTGTTCCATTCGGCCGCCGCGATCACCCTCGGCACCAGATCGAGCGGGAACGGGCGTTCCTGCCCGGACAACGAGAAAGTGATGCCCTGATCGATGAACGCACGGTCCAACGCGTCCGAACGGCGCTCCAGATCGCCGACGTCGAGCGGCGCGAGAGCTTGGAAAATGCCGCGGTAGGGCTGGCGCACGCGTCCGGAACCATCGAACATCTCATCGAAAGCACCTGCGAAACGCCCCGGTTTATAGCCTTCGAACAGGCCTGACGTCTGGGGTCTACCGTTTCCGTTCACACTCCCATTGGACCCGTTCGGGTTCGGTGGGGCGGATCGGACCGAACGTGTTGGGGAAGCGGGAGTCATGCAAAAATCGTGCAACACCCAGCTGCAATGCTGTGTGTGACACAGGTAAATTTCTTGCATCACCTGTGCGGCGCACACTGAAAGTCCGGTTAACAGACCTGTTGGTCAGTAGCGGCGGGCATATCGCCGACACCGCCGCGACCTGGTCGGCGGACCGCCGATTTCTTCTGCCGGTCCCCGTGCTGGTACCCTCGATCTTCGGCGTTGCGTTACTCGATTACTCCGGGTGTGTCGCACGCGAAAGCTTAGTCGGAAACAATTCTGCCCAGCACACCACTCAGCGACAGGAACACGAGGAAACAGGCGTGGCCAACATCAAGTCCCAGATGAAGCGGATCCGTACCAACGAGGAGGCGCGCAAGCGCAACCAGTCGGTCAAGTCCGCGCTGCGCACCGCGATCCGTAGCTTCCGCGAAGCCGCCGATTCCGGCGACAAGGAAGCTGCCGCCGCGCGCCTGCAGTTCGCCAGCCGCAAGCTGGACAAGGCCGCCTCCAAGGGCGTCATCCACGCCAACCAGGCCGCTAACAAGAAGTCGGCCCTCGCGCTGGCCCTCAACAAGATCTGAACACCCCGGTATCGCTCGATACCGATCGCAGTGGCGTAGCCGCCGTGGCCTCGATGACCACGGCGGTTTTTGTCGTGCCTCGCACCATCTACCGGGACATATGCGCCCTACCTCGGACGAGTTCACCCGGTAGTAGCCAGGATGTCGGTGCGGACCGCTACGATTCCGCGCATGGTAACCGTGTACGCGAATCAGACTGTGGTCAGAGCCGAGGATCTGCCGGATGTCATCCGGGCGGCCGAGGTGTTGGGGTTCGGGCTGAAAATCGAGAATGTCTTGGTCCCGGACGAGGACGGCGGCTACTCGCTGGAGTGGATCGTCACCCGGGACGAGGATGTGCCCGCGTACGAAGAGTGGGAAGGCCGCTACGAGGACGTGGAAGACGACGAGGAGTTAGTGCTCACCGCCGCCGAATGAACCACGCCTACGGTGCCGGGTCGGGGTCCGATCCGACCCAGCGCCACCCGGGAATCCGGATCGGCCACGCGGTAGACGGATGATCCGCTGATCGAGTCCTGTACGGCATCGAGACCGAGGGCCCCGCAATCGGGTGGGCCGCGCGATGTGCGGCACGACGAATTTCTGTCGGAGGCCGTGAAGATCGCTGGCGCACGCCGAGTACTCAGTTCACACAGGGCACGCTGTCGCCGCTGATCGTCGCGACGGGTTTACCGGCATTCGGTGTCGGAAGGGCGGATTCGGTGCTCGGTGTGGGCGTTGTGGCGACCGACGTGGTGGTCAGCTCCGCGGGCAGGGTGAAATCCCCGCCGATGACGACTTCGAGTCGATCCGGCGACACGGCCGAGGACTCGGCGACCGCGAGCCCGCCGAGGGTATCGGCGAGTTGCCGCGCCTCCGCCTCGGCCGCGGCGCCGGAGTAGTAGACGGTGGTCGCCGAACCCGCCCCAGCACCCGCGTTGCCGATGGTGCCCGGTGGATAGCCGCGCGTCTCGAGCGCGGCGGACACCGTGGCCGCCATACCGTTCGAACCGCCCGCGTTGACGACGTCGACGACGCGGGTAGGTCGGACCGGCGGGGTCGTCGGCTCCGGTTCGCCGAAAGCGGCACGCACCTCGCGGCGGATGGCGGCCGCGTCGATGATGTTCACATCCTGGCCGTCGACCACGTCGTAGCCCAGCACCGGCAGGGTGCGGAATTCGACGGCGGGGCTCCGGGCCGAACCCACCGTCCGGAGGAAATCGCTGACATTCCAGCCGTCGGAGAGCACGACATTGCGATGCGCGACGTCCATCAGCGACGAGAATTTGCTCACGTCGGTGAAGGTGCCGGATTTGCGCAAGTCGAGGGCCACCGAGGTGAGGAAGGCCTGCTGTCGGTGGGTGCGATCCAGATCGCCGTTCTCCAAGCCGTGCCGCTGCCGGACGAAGGCCAACGACTGCGCGGGATCGAGGCGATGGCGACCCGCGGGAAAGTCCGCCCCGGAATACGCGGCGTCGCGCACCGGCCGGTTCAGGCAGACCTCGACGCCGTCCAGCGCCTTCGCCAGGTCGTAGAACCCGGACAGGGTCACTTCGGCGAACCGGTCGATCGGCACCCCGGTCAGATTGCGGACCGCCTGGATGACCGAGGCGCGACCCGCCTCTCGCCCGGCGCGCTCGAGTTTCACCCGGTCGGTTTCACCCGCCGCGGACAACTGCTCCTGAACCACGGCCTTCTTCAGACCGTATGTCTCCTTGATCTTCGCGTGCGTATAGCCGGGAATTCCGGTCACGGCGACGTAGTCGTCGCGGGGGATGGATACCGCGGTGGTCTTCGACATGTCCGCCGGAATATGTACCAGGATCAGGGTATTGGCGTTGTAGCCGCCCTGGTCGCCGTCACCCGCGTGAAGTTGATCGAGGATCTCCTTCGGCAGATCCCTGCCGCTCTGGTCCTTCCTGCTGTCGAGCCCGATGAGCAGAATATTCATATCGCCGTCGAGCGAGCGTGGCGTGTCCTCGCCGAGCGCGTCCGACCGCAGGAACCCGTCGTCGAAACTGCTCTCGGTCGCCCATCCCACCGCCGTCCCCGCCAACACGACCGCCGACAACGTCCCCGCCACGAACCTGACGGTCGTCGTGGCGATCCGACGCGCGGACCATCGCCGCGACGACCTCGGTTCACGCACACGACGCACTCGACCGTGCCGCACGGCACGGTCGGAGGTATCGATTCCCGAAATCGGAGTGGTCGGCTCATCCATGGTCGTTTTCCAGTCTGGCACAACACATGTTGCCGATCATTTGCCATGTAGCGCCCCGTTACGCCGCTAGCGATCACGACGCACGTGCGCGCGGCCGCCGACGATTACCCGAGGGCGGGTCTTTCGGGGATGTCCTCGCGGCGTAGCGATTCGCGGCGATCTCGGGACGAGCCCGGATCAGCTCGCCCCGCGCAGTTCGAGAATTCTGGCCAGGGCCGACTCCACGGCATAGCTCGCATCGGCGGCGCCACCTTTGACGTCGGCGTTCAATGTCGCGACCACCTGGAGGGCGGCGCCGATGGTGGCCGGTGTCCAGCCGCGGGCCTGGGCTTGGGCTTTCTTCACCTTCCACGGGGGCATGCCGAGTTGCTGTGCGAGAGCGAACGGGTCGCCGCGGCCGGCCGATCCGACCCTCGCGATGGTGTGCACCGAATCGGCGAGCGCGTCCGCGAGCAGCACATGCGCGACACCTCGGTCGTTGGCCCACCGCAGGGCTTCCATCGCGGCGGACCGCTCCCCCGCGACCGCGAGTTCGGCGACGTCGAATCCGGAGACCTCGGCTTTGCCCGAGTAGTACCGCCGCACGGCCGCGATGTCGACCTTGCCCCCGGTATCCGAGGCCAGCTGGGAACAGGCGGCCGCCAATTCACGTAGTTCCGAACCGACCGATTCCAGTATCACCTGCACCACGTCGCCGGACGCCCGCACGCCCGCCGCGCGGAATTCCGCGCGCACGAACTCGGTGCGCTCGGCGGCTTTGGTGAGTTTCGCGCAATCGTGGGTCATCGCGCCTGCCTTCTGCAACGCGGGCGCCATCGCCTTGGCGCGCCCGCCCCCGGAATGCACGACGACCAGGACCACACCGTCCGGCGGATCCGATGCCGCCGCGGTGATGACCGCGACCGCGTCCTTCCCCGCCTCGGCCGCCGATTCCAGCACGATCACGCGGTCCTCGGCGAACAGCGACGGGCTCAGCAGTTCGGCCAGCTCCGCGGAATTCGCGTCACCGGCGCGTAGCCGGTCGACCGGCACCGCGTCACCGTCCGGCGCCACCGCCCGGACCTGCGCGACAATTCCCGCGATCGCGCGTTCGATCAACAGTTCTTCATCACCGAGCACCAGTTGGACCGCCGAGGGACGTTCGCTCACGGCAGCGATCCTACGGTCTTGTACCGACAGTTCCCCGACCCGACTCGTTCCGTGTCCCTTCCGGCTCGAGCTCGGCGGGTGACCACGGCCTACCGATTGCCGACACATAGCCGACCTGCGGCGCGGGCAACCCGATCGGCGGGAGATCACCGCATTATGGGCTTTGCGGCGAGGGAATCGGGCACCGCCGCGCGCGCTGACGCCGGAATCGACTACTCGGCCGCAGGGCCGCCTCGGTGCTTTCGGTCGATTGTTCGGCGAGCCGACAGCACGACGAACACCCGGCCCGCCCGGTCGGCGGGAAGTCACGACCTGCGGGCCAGTGGCCGATCCGACGACAAGGATGTCGCCGTCACGGTCGGTTCGGGACACGATGGCACCGAGGTTCCGGAGTTCGGCGAGGATCTGCGGATGCGGATGGCCGAAGGTATTTCCGGTCCCCGCCGAGACGACGGCCAGTCGCGGGCGGACCGCCGCGAGAAATGCCGCGGTGGTGGTGCGCGATCCGTGGTGCGGGACCTTGAGGATATCGGCCCGCAACGCGTCGGCGTCACGCCTGAGCAGCCGTTGCTGCGCCGTGTCCTCGATATCGCCGGTCAGCAGAATTCGGCCGGCCGGTGTGGTCGCGGCGATGACGAGAGACCGGTTGTTGGCGTCGTCCGCGCCCAGTGCCCGCGGTCGCGCCGAGGTGGCGGAGGCCAGCACATCCAGGCGTAGGTCACCGAATTCCAGCAGGTGGCCCGCCGAGAGTTCGAGGACGGTGATCGATTCGCGTGTCGCGATCGCACGCACGTCGGCCGCGTTCCCGACGACACCGCGCGTATCGGTGCCCGTTGCCGAGCCGTCGCCCGGCGACGCGGTGGACCGTGCGACGGAATCCGCTGCCTGCCCGTTCAATTCGTGCGGGGCCACCGCGATGGCCGCGACCGAGCGGCCGTGCAGGGCTCCGTTGAGGCCCGCGATGTGGTCGGCGTGCGGGTGGGTGAGGACGAGCAAGACGATGTGCTCGATTCGTAGGCGGTCCAGGCACGCGTCCACCGTGCGCGGATCGGGGCCGACGTCGATCACTATCGCCGTGTGGTCACCGAGAGATAGTGCGAGCGCGTCCCCCTGTCCCACATCACAGGCTGCCAGGACCCAGTCACGCGGCGGCCAGCCCGGATGCCAGGTGCGAATCGGGACGAGGACCACCGCGCCGCCGAGGACAGCGGCGCCGATGAGTTTTCGTATTCTCGCCGAACGCAATCCGCATACCAGGGCGATGACGATCGCGGCGGTGAGGAAACCGCCGACGGAACCGCCCGGCACCTCGACGGTGGCCCCGGGAAACGCGGCCGCGTGTTCGGCGACCGTGAGCATCCACCACAGGGCGGGCCCGGCGAGGCGCAGGACGATCTCGGCCACCGGCGGCCAGACCGGCGCTGTCACGGCGCCGAGCGCGCCGATCACCGTGACCGGCGCGACCGCCGGTGCCACAAGGATATTCGCGGCGACCGCGACGAGACTCAGCTGTCCGGACAGCGCGACGGTGATCGGCATGGTGACCACGAATGCTCCCGCCGAGACCGCGACGATCTCCGCGGGCAGCCGCCACCAGCCACGCGCGCACAGCCAATCCGCCCACCCCGGGGCCAACAGGATCAGCGCCCCCGTCGCGAGCACCGACAGCGCGAACCCGGCGCTCACCGCGAGTTCCGGCCACAGGGCCAGCAGTCCGATGACCGCCGCGCACAGGGCGGGCAGCGCTTGCTTCCTGCGCCCGGTGACCAAGGCCAGCACGGTGATCGCGCCCATCGCCCCGGCGCGCAGCACGCTCGGATCGGGGCGGGCGATCACGACGAACATCAGCAGTGTCAGCGCCGCGAACGCCGCCGTCGTGCGTGGACCGGCGGTCAGCAGTCCGACCACGAAGAGGACCACCGTGAGCACGATCGTGAAGTTCGCGCCGCTCACCACCGTCAGATGCTGCATACCCGCGAACCGGAAATCCTCGCGCACCGATTCGTGCAGTGCCGACGTATCACCGACGACCAGCGCGGGCAGTAGTCCCGCCGAGTCCGCGGGCAATGCCTCCCCGGCCGCGTCGACCAGATCCGCACGCGCGTGAACCGCCGCCCGCTGCCACCACGGCAGAGCGCCGACCGTGCGCGGCGCGCCTGTCGCGTGCAGGGTCACCACGGTCAGGTCACGATGGCGTGGCTCCTCCACACGTGCCCGGAACTCGATCCGCTGCCCGGGCAGCACCCGCTTCCAATCGTCTCCCCCGCCCAGGATCACCACCGAACCACCCGCCCGATACGCCACCTCCCCTCGCCGGAACTCCTCCAGGTCCGCCCGCACCACCCAGCGCCTTTCACCACCGAACGAGCTGCCGCGCACCGCCTTCGGATCATCGGTTGGCGTCACCACCACCAGCACCGAACCGCCCACCGCCGCCCGCAACGGATGCACCTGCACCCGGTGCTCACGCCATGCTGCCGCCACCGCGAACCCAGTCCCGAGAACCACCGCCGCCAACAGCACCACCGCGATCGAGCGCCGCCGATCCACATCCGTCCACAGTGCCCGTCCCCTCGACCACAACGTCTCGTCCGTTCGCCCTCTCGACCGAGGGCCACTGTCGATCCGACCTGCCGGGTGACCGCCACCTACCCCCGCGGTGCCGGGACGATCCCGACCCCGGGTCGCCGAACGTCCCTCTCCCGGCCCAGCGATTCCGGGCCGATCCGATGGATGCTCACCGACCACCTCGGGACCTGCTCTCCGGTCCACCGAGCGACCTCCGACGGCCTCGGGACGCATACCTCGTCCCATCGAGTACTCTCCGCTTACTCCAGCAGCATTGCCCGGCCGATCCCCCGAGCGAGCATCGACCACCTGGGGATCTGAACCCCGGCCCGCCGAACGATCACTGCCTGCCGCTCCGTCAGTTCCGGGCCGGTCCGCCGAGTGATCCACTCCCGTCCGCGGTTCGATGACCCCTTCGTCGTAATGCCGAGCCGATCCAGCCAGGTGCCCCCTCGCCGGTGGTTCGGACGGCGCGCGGCGATCCGCGACCGGAACCAACTCACGGCCCGCTACCACCACGACGAGGAGGCCGATCGCGATGGTGACGGCCAGAACCCAGCCGCCGAGCAGTGCCGCGATGGTCGCTGCCCAGCAGCACACCGCGGCGGGGAGCAACCTGGCGTCCAGTGGGTCGGTCGGATCCGTATCTTCGTTGTCGGTGTTCGCGGCAGGCGATCCGAGGCCGCGGGTGCGGAGTCGGGCGGTAATCCAGGTACGCGTGCGGTGCCAGCGGGCTTTCGCCGTTGTCGCGCTGCGGTTTCGGGTGAGGTGGCCTCCTTCCTCGCCGCAGACTCCGATCGGGTCGGTCGGACTCATATCGTGACCAGGTCACGCAGGCGGGCGAGGCGGGTGGGGCCGATGCCGTCGATGTCGCCGAGTTGTTCGATATCGCTGAACCGGCCGTTGGTGGCGCGCCAGGCGATGATGGCGCGGGCGGTGACCGGGCCTACGCCTGGGAGTGCGTCGAGGTCCGTTTCGGTGGCGGTGTTGAGGTTCACACGGCCGGTGGTGCCCGTCGTGCCAGATTGGGGCTTCGGGACGTTCGTCGGCCGTCCACCGGCGTTGATGGTCGTGCTGCCCAGCTGGGGTTGCCCCGGGTCGGTCGACATCTGTCCGACCAGCACCTGGTCGCCGTCACCGAGGCGCTGGGCCAGGTTCAGCGTGGTCAGGTCCGCGCCCGGACGTGCGCCGCCCGCCGCGGCGATCGCGTCCGCGACCCGTGAGCCCGCGGGCAGGCGGATCAGGCCCGCGGTCTGGACGAGTCCCACCACGCTGACGACCAATTCGCCCGTCGCCGGATCGGAGCCGGGTGCGATGACGGCGTCCGACCCCGTCGCACTCGCGGGCGCGGTGGGACTCGGCGGTGGCGTTCCGCCTGCCGCGACGGCGGTCGTGGTCGCGCGCAGCGCCGGAACCGGTGGCACGGCCTGTGCGACCGGACGGTCCCTGATCACCACGACCGCCGCGATCACCACGGCGAACAAGCCGACCAATGCCAGGGTCACCACACCGCGACGGCCCGGGTCCGTCCTCGCGCCTCGAAAACGATCCGGCACCATCCGTTCCCACCGTCCCTTTCCCCGCTCGGGTTCGTCCAGCCAATGGGGTGCGCGCACCGATTCCAGACCTTCATCCGCCGCTGTGAGGTGGTCACCGACCGGGGCGAGCAGTCCCTGCTCCGTGGCGGAAACCCATGCGCTCGAGGATGTTTCCTCCGGTGCGAAATCGCCGAACACACGGCTCGGGCGGCTCCCGGACAGTCGAGCGCCGTCGACCGCGAGACCGGCTTCCGGCTCGCCCGACTCCACACCTTCTCGCGGAACCCCTCCGCCTTCGGCGCTGTCGGCACCTGAACCGACAACAGCCCGTGCACCAACCGGTGCCCCGGCCCGGCGAGCAATACCCGCGACTTCGGCAAGATCGAATGCATCGCGGACGCGGCCATGCCTATCAAGTCCGGTGATCGACAGCGGAACGTCGACGGCTTCGGCGATATCCGCCTCGCCGCGGACTGAGCCCCCCGGTGCGCCCATGTCCGCTTCGCCCGCCGGGTCGTCCTGAGCTGAGCATCGTGCCCGCCGGTTGTTCGATCCGTCGTCCCACGGCACGCCGAAATCGGCGGTGGCGGCGGGCGGCGCTGTGGCATTCGCGCTGGATGAAGCGGGTAACCGGTCGAGATCCCAGTTACCCGAACTCGATTCGGACCGGCCGGGGTCGGACGCGCGCCGACGAGACGCGTCCTCCGGAGATCTCCGATCGGGGAGTTCGGTCCACTTCGTGAATTCGCTTACGGCCGAATCACTCCGGGAAACCCCGGGGCGCGGTGAACCACCACCCCCGATCGCGGGGGTCGGTAGTCCGACAGCGGTGGTTCGGCCCGCTCCGACGCGGGCGGTGAGTGCGCCCAGTCGGCGGCGGATGCGCTCGCGCTCGTCATGTCGTGGCATAGGGCGAACGTAGGCGCGCGGGAATCCGGATCGTGGTCGCCGACCTGGGCTTCAGGAAAGTCTGTGGACAACTTTCGAGCTGTGGAGAACCCGGTCAGACGCGCCGCATCACCGAGACGACCTTGCCGAGGACGACCGCGCGGTCACCGTCGATGACCTCGTAGGCGGGGTTGCGCGGTTCGAGGTAGACGTGACCGTTGCGCCGCCGATAGACCTTGACGGTGGCCTCGTCGTCGATCATGGCGGCGACGATCTCACCGGAATGCGCTTCGTGCTGTCTGCGCACGACCACGATGTCACCGTCGCAGATCGCGGCGTCGACCATGGAATCGCCGCGTACGCGCAGCCCGAAAACCGTGCCGCGGCCGACGAGTTCGCGGGGCAGCGTCAGGCTGTCGTCCGAGTGTTGCTCCGCCAGGATCGGCGTGCCCGCCGCGATATCGCCGAGAACGGGCACGGCCACCGTCGACTCGTCGGATTCCACGCGCGGCTCCCGCAGGAACGTGCGGACGTCGATCGGCCGCGACACGGTCGCACTGCGACGCAGAAAACCGCGCTCCTCCAGGCTTTTCAGATGTTTCGATACCGACGACGCGGAACGCAGCCCGACCGCGTCGCCGATCTCACGCGTGTTCGGCGCGTATCCGTACCGTCGCACCCAGTCGCGGATCGTCGCGAGGATGTGCTGCTGGCGCGGGGGGAGCGTCGAGGTGTCGAGATGCTCGAAGTCGTGGTCGTATCCGGTCACCCGCAAAGATTAGAGGGGCCCGGTCGCGCGGGCTTGCGCGCCACACCCGGAACGAACCCTCAGCGCAACCGCTTGGCAAAGCAGTTCGACCGCGGCAGCACCTCGTACGGCGGGAAGATGGGGATGCGCTGGTATCCGCTGCGCTCGTAGAAGCGCACGGCGGCGGGCTGGAGATGGCCGGTCTGCAGGATCAGTCGCGGCAGTTCGAGTTCGCGCGCGGCGTCCTCGGCGGCGGCGAGCAGCAGTGACGCCGCCCCCGATCCCCGGTGTTCGGGGCGGACGAACATCCGTTTGAGTTCGAGTTCGCCCGCGTTCCAGCGCACCGCCGCGTGCCCGGCCGGGCCGTCCGAGTAGACGACGAATGTCCGGTGCACCGTCGCCGGATCGACGGCGTTCGGCTTCGTCGGCAGGGTGCGCGCCAACGCGGCGTAGCGCGGGCCGACCTCGGCGGCCATCTCCTCGCGCAGGGTCACCGCGTCCGGGTGGTCCCACTCGACCGTGGACAGGGTCAGCGCGGGACGGATCGGCGGCGTCGCGGAACTCGTCATACGCGCGACGTTAAACCGTGCCGCCGCCCCGGACACCGGTTGCGCTCAGCGAGATTTCGGGCCCGCACTACGCGCATCCGCCCGGCACGACGACCACGCCGATCGCCCCCACGCCGAGATGCACCGCCAGGGCCGGTCCGAATTCGGCCACGATGAGTTCACCGATCCCCGGTGACAGGTCGCGCAACTGCCCGGAAATGGTTTCGGCCGCGTCGAGTGCGCCGAGGTGCTGCACCGCCACGGCCGCGCCCTCGGCTCCGGCCGCCTCCACCGCGGCCGCGACGAGTCGCGCGTACGCCTTGGATCTGGTGCGCACCTTCTCTCGCAGTTCCAGACGACCTTCCACGATCTGGAGCAGCGGCTTGGTCACCAGCTCACTGCCGAAGAAGGAGGCCGCGGTACTGAGACGACCACCGCGACGCAACTGCTCGGTGCGGTTGACCAGCACGAAGGTCCGCGCCCGCGTCGCCGCGGCGACCGCGGCCTCGAAGACGCTGTCGAGGACCGAACCCGCGCGGGCGCGACGGGCGGCGGCCAGCGTCGGTAATCCGGTGGCCAGCCCGGCTCCCAGGGAATCGACCAGCAGTACCTTGTCCGAGGCGTCCATATCGCGGACGGCCTGCCTGCCCGCCTCCCACGTCCCCGAGAGCTGACGGGAGATGTGCACGGCGACGACGCCGTCGCCGCCGCTGCGTTCCAACGCCCGCTCGTAGACCTCGCGCAACTCCCCCGGTGACGCGGCGGAAGTGGTGACGGAGTCGGCGGCGTAGTCGATATCGATCGGATCGATACCTTCACGCACGGTCCGGTCACCGACCAGGACGTGCAGCGGGACGACGGCGATGGCCAGCTCGTCGGTGAGTTCGGCAGGGAGACTGGCGGACGAATCGGTGACGACCACGACGGCCACGGACTACCGAACCTCCTGCAAGGTCTTCACCATCGCGTTGGCCACCGCGCTGTGCCCTGCCCAGCCCCAGTGGATGCCGTCCGGGTTCGCGTCACCGGAGAAGATGTTGTCGCGCACCGCTTCTCCGAGGTCGACCAACGGCACCGAGGTGCGTTCCGACCACGCCTGCAAAGCCTTCACCGCACGCGGGCGACCACGATGCACCCGCCCGTAGGCGTCGCAATTGTGTACCGAGGGCAGCACCGCCACGAACGGGAGTTCCGGTCGCAGCTGGGCCAACGCCTCGCGTGATTGATCCAGGTAGTCGACGCTGATCCGGGGCGGCAGCGCCACCGGCCTGCCGAGTTTGGCCAGTTTCGGTTGCAGCCAGTTGTAGGTGCCGCGCACCACCCGGCGCAGCCACGCGGGCCGCACGTAACGGATCAGTTCGCGCAGCGCGGTCGGCAGCGGGGAGGGCAGCGTGTCCATGCCGCCGACCGCGAAGACCACCGCGCCGGCTTTCGGCACGCTTGCCCAGATCCTCGGATCACCGATCAGTGCCCAGTACGCGTCACGGCAGGTCCAACCGATCCGTCCGACCAGTTCGACATCCCAATCCAACTCGGCCGCCACCAGATTCGGCCAGATCTTCGGATGGTCGGCGGGCAGTCCGCCTTTGGGGCCGAAATAGGCCAGGGAGTCGGCGACGACCAGCAGCACCGGTCGGGGGGCGGGCCCATCGGCGGACGCGGTCTGTTCGTTCTCGGCCGGGACGGCGGTCGCGGAATCGGCCGGGCTCGCCGACGCAGCGGAGACGCCGACCGAGGCGGCGGTATCGACGGACGGCTCCGCCGTGCTTGCCGCGACATCGGCGGATACCGGGACGGATTGCCCCGGCGCGCCCGGATCGACCGTGGCCGTGGCATCGTCGGCCGTGGCCGTCGCGCCGCCTTCCGGAAATGCGGGCGAGGCGTTCGCTTCGGCAGGTGCCGACGGCGCGGCAGTATCGGTCCCGCCCTCCGACGCATCCGACTCGGGGGACGACGACACGGCCGGAGCGATCGACTGCCCTGCCTCCGGTCCATCCACGACGGAGATCCCTACCGGTGCCGAATCCCCCTCCGACCCGAGATTCTCAGCAGCCGAGTCCTGCTCGGACACCGCGAGTTCCGCGTCCGCCGAGGCGACTTCGGGCGACGACACGGACTCGTCGGAGCTATCGGCCGTCGTATCGGACGCCCCCTCGGATCCCCGCGAGGACTCGTCGGCCGCTTCCACATCGGAATCCGAACCTCGTCCGGCATCCTCGGCCGCGACCGGCTTCGGCGCCACCGGACCACCGAACAGCGCGTCCGGAAGCTGCCGTTGCGCTTTGGCGGTGACCTGTTTGAACAGTTCGTCGGGGACCGACCTGATCGGCTCCTCGGAGCGTGACGAGGACGCCGACCGCTTCGGTTCCTCGGCCCGCGGCGTGGGCGCGGGGCCGAACAGTGCGTCGGGAAGTTGTCGTTCGGGCTTGGCCGTGGCCTGCCGGAACAGTTCGTCGGGCACCGACCGGATCGGCTCTTCAGAGGACATCGGGAGCTACCTTCGCCGCTGCGTTCCACACATCGAGACGCCACCCGGGCTGGTCGATACCTGGACCGTGGCTGCTCAATTGCACCCAGCTGGTGTTGGCGAGCCCTCCGAGGGCGGGCCAATTCTGCGGCGGCAGGTCGAGCAGCGCAGCCGTCAAGGCGGCGATCAGCCCACCGTGCGCAACCAGGATGATAGTCCGGCCCGGCCAATCCTGCCGCTCGGCGAACAATTCCCGCACCAGCGGCAACGCGCGCGCGCCGACTTCGAGTTTGCTCTCCCCGTTCGGCGGTCGATAGTGCGCGTCGAGCCGCCAGGCCACGCGCGCGCCGGGGTAGTCGGAATCGACCTCGAGGTGGGTCAGACCCTCCCAGTCACCGAGCGCCGTTTCGCGCAGCCTCGGGTCGAGCACGACCGGTATCTCGGCGTGCTCGGCCAGGGCGAGCGCGGTGTCGTGCGCTCGCTTCAGATCCGAGGCGATCAGGGCGATGGCATTGCGCGAAACCAGCTCGCGCGCGGCCTCTTTCGCCTGCCGTCGGCCGAGTTCGGTGAGTTCGGTGTCGATCTGCCCCTGCATCCGGTCGACCGCGTTCCATTCGGTCTGCCCGTGGCGCAACAGGATGAGCGTGCGCACGCTCGCGTACTTACTCACTGCTGTTCCTCCGTGATGAACGAGCTGGTCGATCTGTCGGCTCGCACACTCACTCCGCGCTGTCCTCCGTCGATCCGTCGACATTCACAGCCCCGTCGACATTCACAGCCCCGTCGACATTCACAGCCCCGTCGACATTCGCGGCTCCGTCGACATTCGCGGGCGCGTCGCCGTTGACTCGCGGATCGCCGAGGCCGTCCACCGGGACCACGGGGCAGTCCTTCCAGAGGCGCTCGAGCGCGTAGAAGTTGCGTTCGTCGTGGTGCTGGATGTGCACGACGACGTCGACGTAGTCGAGCAGCGCCCAGCGTCCCTCGCGGGTGCCCTCGCGGCGCACCGGCTTGTGCCCGGCCTCGCGCAACCGCTCCTCGACATTGTCGACGATGGCGTTGACCTGGCGTTCGTTCGGCGCGGACGCGATCACGAAACAATCGGTGATGACCAGTTGCTCGGAGACGTCGAGCACCACCACATCGGAGGCCAGCTTCTCGTCCGCCGCTCGCGCGGCGACCTGCGCGATTTCGACCGCCTCGACAGTTGCCGTCATACAGCTACACCTTCCGCTCTGCCGGCACGTACAGGTGCCGCTTCGATATGTACTGCACCACGCCGTCGGGGACGAGGTACCACACCGGCCGGTTCTCGGCGGCGCGGCGTCGGCATTCGCTCGACGAGATCGCCAACGCCGGGATCTCGATCATCGTCACCGCGTCGCCGGGAAGATCACGTAGATGTTCCCGCAGATGATCGGTGTTCAGCTCATACCCCGGTCGGCTCACCCCGACGAACTTGGCCAGTTCGAACAGTTCGGCCCAATCCTGCCACGTGAGGATGTTGGCCAGTGCGTCCGCTCCGGTGATGAAGTACAGCTCGGCGTCGGGATGCTGGGTGCGCATCTCCCGCAGGGTGTCGACGGTGTAGGTGACCTTGCCCCGGTCGACGTCGGCCCGGCTGACCGAGAAACGCGGGTTGGAGGCGGTCGCTATGACCGTCATCAGGTAGCGATCCTCGGCCGGACTGACCTGTTTGTCCGCCTTCTGCCACGGTTGACCGGTGGGGACGAAGATCACCTCGTCCAGGTCGAACCGATTGGCGACCTCGCTGGCGGCGACCAGGTGACCGTGGTGGATCGGGTCGAAGGTGCCGCCCATGACGCCCAGCTTGCGGCCGGACCGCCCTGTCTCTTGCATGAGTGTCGAGCTTAACCGGTGCCCCGGTCGGCGGCCGGGCCGCCGTCTTCCGGCCCGGCTCAGCCGCCGACGATCTCGCGCATGCCGGGCTTCAGGGCGGAATCGAGCTTCGACCAGGGGACGGTGATGACGATATCGCCCGCGGCGTGGCTGGAGATCTCGCCGAAATGGATTTCCATTCCGCCGGGGGTGGCCAGCCAGAGCCGGTAGCTGTACTCGTCGGCCTCGATACCGCTCTTGGAGTAGGAATCACCCGCCCGGGTCTTGGGCACCTCGATCGCGGCCTGGTCGGCCAGCAGGCTCAGGCCGTGGTCCACATCGGCGAACAGATCGTCCAGGGTGATCTCGTCGCCGGTGCGGGCATCGACGACGTAGCTCTCGTAGGCGTTGTTCGGGTGGGCCGCGCCTTCGCTGTAGGTGCTGATCACGAACAGTGAGCTGATGGCCCGGCTGCCGAGGTAGGTGACCTGGCCGCTGCCGGGCTTCAGGGTGAAGGTCTGCTCGACCTGGTCGATCCACTGTCGCGCCAGCCCGCGCATCGCGGTGTTGAACGCGTCCCGCGCGACCTCGGTCCCACCCGAGACCTGCGGCACGTCGAGTTCGTATCCGGGGCCGGTGAGTCGCAGTGTGGTGGCGCAATAGCCGCCCGGCGCGGTGGCCGTCGGCACGCCTGCGGGCGGTGCCGCGGCGGCACCGGATTCCAGCCCGGCCGCGCACGCGGTCATCGTCGCGGTCAGTACGGCCGCGACAGCGAGCGCGGCAGCCAATTTCTTCATGTCCGGACTCCGGATTCTCGATGTGCCGAGTCGGTCTCGGCGACAGGTCGAGAATGCGGCGCACCGCCAACGACTCCCTTACGAAAACCCAACGGTGCTGGTCGGTCAGTCGCGACCCGCTTCCATATCGGCGAGTTGACGGCGGGTGTTGGTGAGTTCGACCGCCACTTCGGGGGTCGGATCGAGTTCCTCGAGTTCGGCGAGGATCCCGTACATGGCGTTCAGGCCCGACCCGGAGTGCGTGGATTCGCCGCAGTGTCGCAGCCAGGCGGCCGCGCGCAGACAGCGGAAGCGGGGGCCGACGCGATCGAGCTCGCCCCAGAGTTCGGCGGCGTGCAGGTAGGCCGAATACGCCCGGTCGTCCTCGCCGCAGGTGTCCAGGGCCGAGGCCGCCGACCAGGCGAGTTCGGCACGGAATTCCGAACGCCCCGCGGCGTCGCGGACCAGGCGCGCGGCTTCGACGAATTGTTCCGCGGCCGCACGGTACCTGCCGAGCAGTTTCAGCGATTTGCCGTATTGCCCTCGCAGAACGGCCATTTCGATATCCGGATACGGCGCCGATCCCGCCGCGAGCGACCGCTCGAACTGTGCCGCGGCCTGTTCGTGCCTGCCCGCGCGGTGATAGGCGCGCGCGGCGACGAAACTCAGGTGCGACGCGTCGGCGGCGGAGATCCCCTCCCATCGCGCCGCCGCGCGCAACGCCACGTCGGCGAGTTCCCGTTCGCGTCCCGACTGCCCCGCGACCACCATCACCAGCTGTGATCCCAGCCTCGCCAGATGTTCGGCCGGAAGCGTCCCGTCGCCGATCAGCAACGCGCGGCGCAGATGCCGCTCCGCCGGGCCCGGATCGTCGAGCAGATGCGTGGCGGCGAGATCGGCGAGCGCCAGTGCGTCACATGATTCCTCGGCCGTCCCGGCGCCCCGCACGTCGGCGGAGTCACCCGGGCCTTCCCCGTCGGCAGCGCTCTCATCGGCAGCGGATTCACCGTGAGTGTGGTCTCCGGCAGCATTGCCCCCGGCAGCCGTTGTCTGCGCCATGGGTGGATCGTGGTGAGACCACCCAACGGTTTCCTTAACGAATGCTTATAGACCGAGCGTCGGACGACCTCGGTGCGTGACGGCCGGGCAGCCGAGGGGGGAAACGGCGCGGACCTCGTACTGTTATCGCCGCTCACCGCGCGAACGCAACGATTCACGGACGTTTGGATTTGGGGAGTTTGCGCACGATCGCCTCGTAGGACTGGTCGACGAGTTCGCGGATCTCGTCGTCGGGCACCTTCCCGGCCAGGGCGATCCGATTCCAGCCGTACCGGCCGATATAGGCCGAGGCCGTGACGTCGTCGGGATACACGAAGACCAGTTCGTCGGCCTCGGCTCGCGACGCGCCGCATTTGAGGCCGACCGAGTCGGTGCCGAGAAAGGCGAAGATCTTGTCGCCGACCTTCGCGACGACATCGCCTTCCCACGGCTCGTCCTTCCGGGCACCGGGTTTGCCCAGGCAGTACGTCAGCAGTTGTCTCTCGTGCACACCCGCCTCCTCTATACCGGCAGCAGCCGGGACACCACCTCTGTCAACTGTCTCGCCGAACGGCATTCGTGCATCTCGATGACCAGCCGGTACTTGTCGGCAGCCGAATCGCCCGAACCCCACTGGTTCACCGGTTCCGGATTGAGCCAGTGCGCGTGTTTGGCTATGTCGACCATGTCCTCTAGGACGAGCAGTTCCGGATCGCGGTAGTTGGTCCTGGCGTCGCCGAGGATCAGCAGCGCGGACCGACTGGTGACCGCCTCGGGGAATTCGGCGGCGAAACTGCGCAGCGCGCTGCCGTAATCGGAATGCCCGTCGTATCCGACGACCTCCGATTCGGTGAAGATCCTCGCCATCGCCTTGTCCAGCTGGGTGTGCGGATCGAAGAACCGGGTCACCTCGTCGGTGTTGTCGACGAAGGCGAAGATGCGCACCCGCGAGAACTGTTCACGCAGCGCGCTCACCAGCAGCAGGGTGAAATTGCTGAATCCGGCGACCGATCCCGAGACATCGCACAGCAGAACCAGTTCCGGACGTCCCGGACGCGGTTTGCGGTTGACCAGGTCGATCGGCACCCCGCCGGTCGACATCGATTTGCGCAGCGTCTTGCGCAGGTCGATCTCACCGCGCCGGGAATGCCTGCGCCGCACCGCGAGCCGGGAGGCCAGGATGCGGGCGAGCCGCTGACTGCTGCGGCGCAGTTCGATCAGTTCCCGTTCCGAGGCGCGCAGGAAATCGACGTCCTCGGCCTGGCGCGCGACACCGTATCCGGCGACCCGCTCGCGACCGATCCGTTCCGCCACGCGTCTGCGGGTCTCCGCCTCGACCTTAGTGCGGAAACCTTCGATCCGGCCGCGCGCGACGCGACGGGCGACCTCGGTGTCGAATTCACTGAGATCGGAGCCCGCGGCCAGCCCGGCCAGGATCTTGGCGAGCAGCGTCTGCGGCTGCACTTCCCGCAACGCCTGGTACGACGAGAAGGACGAGCCCCGCGAGGACTGGTACTGGCCGAGCTGGTCGACCAGCAGGGCGGCCATCTGATCGAGTTGCTGCTCCGCGTCGTCCATGGCGAGCAGTTCGGCGAGCATTTCGCGCAGTGCCGCGATATCGATGTCACCGCTGTTGGTGTGCGGCATCTCGATATCGTCGACGTCGGCGCTGCGCTCCCCGATCGCCACCGGGAACCACAGGTCGAACATGCCGTCGAAGGTCGCGCGGTGCGTGGTGCGGCGCAGCAGCGCGCAGGCCAAGCCCTCGCGCAGCACCTCGCGGTCCATGAGGTCGAGGACGGTCAGCACCCGGCCCGCGTCCACCGTCTCCGACGGTCCGACCGGGATACCCCGGGTCCGCAGCGCCTCCACGAATCCGACGAGATGACCGGGCAGCCCGTGCGGCGGCGCCTCCGCCGTGAGGGCCTCCAGGCCGGAACGGTCGACCATCGCTCAGGCCGGCTTCAGCTCGGCCAGCGCGCGCTGGTGGTCGCTGCGGTGCTTGAGGACGACGCCGAGGGTGGCGCGCACCGTGGTGTCGTCGAGATCGTGCAGGCCGAGGGCGAGCAGCGTCCGGCCCCAGTCGATGGATTCGGCGACCGAGGGCAGTTTCTTGAGCTGCATACCGCGCAGCACGTGCACGATCCGCACCAGCTGCGCCGAGACGGCCGCCGACAGCTCGGGCACCCGGCTCGCCAGGATGCGGCGTTCCAGTTCCTCGTCGGGGAAATCCAGGTGCAGGTACAGGCAGCGGCGCTTGAGCGCTTCGGACAACTCGCGGGTCGCGTTGGAGGTGAGCACGACGAACGGTCTACGGCTCGCGACGATGGTGCCCAGTTCGGGGACGGTGACCGCGAAATCGCTGAGCACCTCCAGCAGCAGACCCTCGATCTCGACGTCGGCCTTGTCGGTCTCGTCGATGAGCAGCACGGTGGGATCGTCACGGCGGATCGCGGTCAGCAGCGGCCGCGAGAGCAGGAACTCCTCGGTGAACACATCGGCTTTGGTCTCCTCCCAGTCGTTCTCGCTGGAAGCCTGGATGCGCAGGATCTGCTTGGCGTGGTTCCACTCGTAGAGCGCGCGCGCCTCGTCGACACCCTCGTAGCACTGCAACCGCACCAGTTCCGCGTTCGCGGTCTGGGCCACCGCGCGCGCCAGTTCCGTCTTGCCGACCCCGGCCGGTCCCTCGATCAGCAGCGGTTTACCGAGCCGGTCGGCGAGGAACACCGAGGTGGCGGTGCCCTTGTCGGCCAGGTAGCCGGTGCTCGCCAGCCGCTCGATCACATCGTCGACCGAGCTGAAGATCGGCTCCTGGGTCACGCTCTCCTGCGAAGCCACGTGCTGTCCTTCCGTTCAAAGCAAGCGGGAGGACCGACCTCCCGGTTTTCGGAGGCCGGAAACACCCGGAACCTCCGCCTCATCCGGCGGTCGCCGGATGGATCCGCTCATACCGGCCGGATCTGGCCGTCGCCCCACACGATCCACTTGGTCGAGGTCAGTTCCGGTAGCGCCATGGGGCCGCGGGCGTGCAGCTTCTGGGTCGAGATGCCGATCTCGGCGCCGAAGCCGAACTGCTCACCGTCGGTGAAGGCGGTGGAGGCGTTCACCATGACCGCGGCCGCGTCGACCCGGTTGGTGAACTCGCGCGCCGCGGCGAGTTCGCCGGTCACGATGGCCTCGGTATGCCCGGTCCCCCACCTGTTGATGTGCTCGACGGCGGCGTCGAGGTCAGCGACGACCCGAAGCGCGATATCGAGCGAGAGGTATTCCTCGCCCCAGTCCGCGTCGTCGGCGGGCACCAGTCCCGGCAGGTCACCGTGCACGGTGACGCCGTACCGTTCCAGCGCCTCGATCAGACGCGGCACCGCGACGGTGGCGATGGCGTCGTCGATCAGCACCGTCTCGGCGGCGTTGCAGACGCTGGGCCTGCGGGTCTTGGCGTTGATCAGGATCTGCTCGGCCATCTCGAGATCTGCCGCGGAGTGCACGTAGACGTGGCAGTTGCCGGTGCCGGTCTCGATGGTCGGCACCTGCGCGTCGCGCACGACGGCGTTGATCAGGCCCGCACCGCCGCGCGGGATGACCACGTCGACCAGGCCGCGGGCCTGGATCAGGTGGGTGACGCTGGAGCGATCCGCGCTGGGCAGCAGCTGCACCGCGTCGGCGGGGATGCCCTGCGCGGTCAGCGCCGCGCGCAACACCTCGACCAGCGCGGCATTGGAATGCGCGGCCGAGGAGGAGCCGCGAAGCAGGGCCGCGTTCCCGGATTTGAGGGCGAGACCGAAGGCGTCGACCGTGACGTTCGGTCTGGCCTCGTAGACCATGCCGATCACCCCGAGCGGCACCCTGACCTGTTTGATCTCGAGGCCGTTCGGCAGCGTCGAACCGCGCACCACGGTCCCGATCGGATCGGGCAGCGAGGCGACCTGACGCAGACCGGAGGCGATGCCGTCGACGCGGGCGCTGGTGAGGCGGAGCCGGTCCAGCAGTGACTCTTCGGTGCCCGCGGCCTGGGCGACGACGATATCCTCGGCGTTGGCGGCCAGGACGGTATCGGCCTCGGCCAGCAGGGCGTCGGCTGCCGCGTGCAGCGCGTCGTTCTTCTGCGCGGTGGTGAGCTGGGCGAGCACCCTGGACGCGACGCGAGCCTTTCGCGCGGCATCGTGCACCACCTCGCGGGTATCGAGCTCGGTCGTCGTTCCTGCCGTCATGGGTTACAGCCTACTGTTGCGGCCCGTCATCGATTCCACCGCTGCACCATCGACCGGGGTCCGGTCCGGTTCGTGTTCGGCGCCGCCGGACCACCGTCCGCGACTAGCGTCGGCGTTCATGACCACCGCAGACCGCGTGCCCGCGATTGCCGTGCTCGGCAGTATCAATATGGATCTGGTGACCACGACCGGCCGCGTGCCGGAGCCGGGCGAGACCGTCCTCGGGACCGGATTCGCCATGGTGCCGGGTGGTAAGGGCGCCAACCAGGCCATCGCGGCGCGACGGGCCGGTGCGACGGTGGAATTCCTCGGCGCGGTGGGCGAGGACGTCTTCGCCGCCGAACTTCGCTCGACGCTGACCGATTCCGGTGTCGGTGTCGAGCGGCTGCGGACCGTGCCGGGTCCGAGCGGGGTCGCCGCCATCGTGGTCGACGCGGACGGAGAGAACAGCATCATCGTGGTCGGCGGGGCGAACGCGGAGCTGACCGCACTCGACGCCGACGACCTCGCGGCGATCGAGAACGCCGATATCCTGCTGTGCCAGTTGGAGATTCCGATATCGACCGTCGCGGCGGCGGCCGCGCACGCGAAGGCGCACCGGACCACCGTCGTGCTCAATCCGTCGCCGGTGGCCGAACTGCCCGCCGAACTGTGGGCCCATATCGATGTGGCCGTGGTCAATTCGGGTGAAGCCGCGCGTCTGGCCCCCGTAGTGGGTTCGGTGCCGCATGTCGTCGTCACCCGCGGCGCGGACGGCGCCGAATACCGAGGACCCGACGGCGGCTCGCATTCGAGCGCGAGTCCGGTGGTCGATGTGGTCGATACCACGGGGGCGGGCGACAGTTTCACCGGCGCGCTCGCCGCCGCGTGGCATCGCGGACCGCGCGCGGCACTCGCCTTCGCGTGCGCGGCGGGTGCGCTGGCGACCACGCGACTAGGCGCCAGCGTCTCCATTCCCACCGCGGCCGCGATCGACGCCGCACTCGCCGGTCGACACCGATCGGGCGCGCGATAACCCTTTCGCGAATGCGGCACGCGGTGTCGAAATCGACGATATCCGCGATACTTCCGCGGAAGCGGCCGCACGAATCGGCCCGCGGTGGTTGAATCACACCGAATGTGTGCTCTCGGGTAGCTATATCCAGTGAAGGGAGTTCAGCGTGATTCCCACTGTCGCGGAGCAGGTGCAGTTTCGCGTCGATCGTTTCCAATACGGCCGGGTGGTCGGAGAATGGGGTGGTCGCCACATCGCACACGGCCGTCAGCCGGGGCCGGACGACATCCTGCTGAACAGAGCCGATTATCTCGCCATCGCCGACGACGTCCGAATCGCCGAGGCGATCCGCGAATCCACCGCGGCGCCACCGCGCGCGGACGCGCAACAGGCGCTGGAGTTGTCATTAGCTGAACATATGCGAGCACCCGCCGGTGTGCTGTGCCAATCGGGCTGGGAAGCGAATATCGGCCTGTTGCAGACAATCGCGACGCCGCGCACGCCGGTCTATATCGACAGCCTCGCGCATATGTCGCTGTGGCACGGCGCGAAAGCCGCTGGGGCGCCGCTGCATCCGTTCCGTCACAACTTCCCCGGCCATCTGCGCGAGGAGATCCGCACCTACGGGCCCGGCATCATCGCGGTGGACGCGATGTACAGCACCACGGGCAGCCGCAGTCCGCTGGCCCAGCTGTGCGATGTCGCCGAGCAGACCGGAAGCCTGCTGGTCGTGGACGAATCCCGCACCCTCGGCACCGACGGGCCACTCGGCGCGGGCGCGGTGGTGGCGCTCGGTCTCGCCGAACGGGTGCCGTTCCGCACCGCGAGCCTGGCGGCCGCCTTCGCGGGCCGCGCCGGATTCGTCTGCGTGAACGGCCTGGACTTCGTCGACTATTTCAAGATGGAGTCCTATCCCGCGGTGTTCTCGGCCGGGCTGCTTCCGCACGAGATCGCCGGTCTGGCCGCGGCGCTGGAGGTGGTGCGCACCGACGACTGGCGTCGTGAGCGATTGCGCCAGATCTCCACGCGCGTACGTGACGCGTTGCACGCCTTCGGATTCGATGTCGGCGGTGTCGGTTCGCATATCGTCGCGCTGCCGGGCGGCCCGGATCTGCGCGCCATCGCGATTCGCGACTTCCTCGAGGAGCGTGGCATATTCGGCGCGGTTCTCTGCCCGCCCGTCACCCCGCGCAATCGCACGCTGATCCGCTTGGCCATGCACGCCGATCTCACCGACGCCCAGGTCGACCGGATCATCCAGGTGTGCGGCGAGGCACGCGACACCTTCGGCCCGCTGCCCGCCGCGCCCAAACACGCGCGGGCGACCGGACCGGTCCCGGTGCAGGTCACCGAAGCGACCCGCTGACTGTTCGGATCGCTCGACTATCCGTGCCGCGCTGCGGAAATACCCGCCGACGCCGTCGGGGCCCCTTATCGTTGACGATCATGCCCACCATGCCGGAGCGCATACCCGCGGACGGTGATCCGACCGCGTCCGTCGAGAAGATCGATGCCGAAATGGTCGCCGTGTCCTTTGTCGACAACGCGGGCATCACCCGGGTCAAATCGGTGCCGATCGGGCGACTCGCCCGCGCCGCCCGATTCGGCATCGGGGTGTCTCCGTGCTTCGAGACCTTCGCCTTCGACGACCTGATGACGGTGGGCAGCTACCTCGGCGGTCCCGACGGCGATCTGCGCCTGATCCCGGATCTGGGCGCGCTCACCGAGATCGCCTGTCAACCGGGCTGGGCATGGGCGCCCGCCGAGAAATACACCCAGGACGGTACTCGTTTCGCCGCCTGTCAGCGCGGATTCGCGGCGCGTCAGGTCGAGGCGGCGCGGGCGGCGGGGCTGCGGCTGTCGATGGCGTTCGAGACCGAATGGGCGCTCGGCGTGGCCGACGAGGCCGGTTTCGTCCCCGCGTTCGACGGCCCCGCCTACGGAATGGTCCGGCTCGGCCGGGTCGGCGAGTACGCGCGCACGCTGGTCGCGACGGTCGAGCGGCAGGGTATGTCGGTCGAGCAGTTCCATCCGGAATACGCTCTGGCGCAAGTCGAATTGTCGATCGCGCCGAACGATCCGGTCGCCGCGGCGGACGACGCGGTACTGCTGCGCCACACCATCCGGCAGGTGAGCGCGGATTTCGGGTGGCGGGCGACATTGGCTCCCTCGATCGACCCCGACGGCGCGGGTTCCGGTGCGCACCTGCATTTCTCACTGCACTCCGAGGACGGCCCGTTGTTCGCGGGCGGGCCCGGCCCCTACGGTATGCACCCGACCGGCGCTGCCTTCCTGGCCGGGGTTCTGCGGGAGTTGCCCGCCCTCGTCGCGATCGGCGCGGGCAATCCGGCGAGTTTCCTGCGGCTGCGTCCCTCGCGCTGGGCGGGGATCTGGCACTGCTGGGGTCGTGAGGCGCGCGAGGCGGCATTGCGTTTCGTCACCGGTGTGCGCGGCACCGAGGATTGGGCGGCCAACGCCGAGGTCAAGTGTTTCGACGCGACCGGCAATCCGTATCTGATCGTCGGCTCGGTGATCGCGGCCGGACTCGCGGGCGTCGCCGAGGAATTGACACTGCCCGGCGAGGTCACCGGCGATCCCGCGACGTTCGGGCCCGAGAGCGAGGTCACCCGGCTGCCCGCCGACTCGGACGAGGCGGCGGGCAGACTCGCGGATTCGACGGTGCTCACCGCCGCGATGGGGCCGGAACTGCACGACGCGTTGCTCACCGTGCGACGCGCGGAGGCCGAACGCTATCGCGGCGCCACCCCGCGTGAACTCGTCGAGTTGACCCGCTGGCGGTTCTGACATGATCACCGACACGATCGCGCTCACCGACCACCACTGCCACGGTGTCGTCGACGCCGACCTGGACCGTCCGCGTTTCGAGCGTCTGCTCGGCGAGGGCCCGTGCGGCACCTTCGATTCGTCATTGGGCCTCGCGGTGCGCCGATTCTGCGCGCCGGTGCTCGATCTGCCCGCCCACGCCGCGCCCGACGAATACCTGAACCGCCGCGCCGAACTCGGCTGGCGCGAGGTGACGACACGGCTGCTGCGTGGCGCGGGGGTCACCCGATGGCTCGTGGACACCGGATGCTGCCCCGAACCCGACGGCGACCCGGGAGCGTCGTCGTTCACGGTGCCGGTGCATCCGGGCGCGCGGCACCGTATCGGGGTCGACAGCCCCGCCGTCGACCCCGGGTCGCCGTTCGTCGCGCGCCGCGACGCCCAGCTGGCGCGATTCCGTGAACTGTCCGGTGGCGCCGTCGACGAAGTGGTGCGCCTCGAGCAGGTCGCGGAATACGTCATCGCGCAGCGGCGACATTCGCCCACGCTGTTCGCCGAGGTCGAGAACGCGTTGCGGGAGCGCGCCGCACACGCGGTCGCCTTCAAGACCGTCGCCGCCTATCGCTGCGGACTCGATTTCCCGCTGGTCGATTCACCGCCGGCGGCCCTCACCCCCGTACACCGCATCGCCGATCCCCACCTGATCGGATGGCTGATCGGCCTCGGGGTACGGCTCGGCGCGGAATTGGGGCTGCCGCTGCAATTCCACACCGGTTTCGGTGATCGCGATCTGCGACTCGACCACGCCGATCCGCTGCTGCTCACCGATTTCCTGCGCGCCACCTCCGAGGGCGGACCGACCGTCGTGCTGCTGCACTGCTGGCCGTTCCATCGCCAGGCGAGTTATCTCGCGCATGTCTTCGACCATGTCCGCATCGATCTGGGACTGACGATTCCGTATATCGGCGCACGCGCGGGATCGGTGCTGGCCGAAACTCTCGAACTCGTGCCGTTCCGGTCCCTGTGCTATTCCTCGGACGGTTTCGGTCTGCCCGAACTGCACTACCTCGGCGCGATGCTGTGGCGGCGCGGAATCGGTCGGCTGATCGACGAATGGATCGCCGACGACGCGATCACCGTCGCCGATGCCGAGACTCTCGTCTCGGCCATCGCCTCGGAGAACGCGCGACGGATATATCCGTCCGCGGGCGGCACCGCGAATCGGACCTGAATTCGTCTCGAAGATCCTTTTCCCGCAATACCGTTCACCACGGTCGGCATCCGGTCGCACCGGAAATTCGGATGCTTTTCCGGCGTCGGCTCTCTACCGTGGAAATCGTTGTAGAACGAGAGGACCGAGACGATGTTTCCCGTCGAGCTGCCCGGTGCACGGGCGCAGACGCTGATGTGGGCCCAGGAGCACGAGATCGATCAGGCCGCGTTGCGGCAACTGCGGAATATCGCGGAACTGCGCTGGGTCCACGGCGTGCGCGTGATGCCGGATGTGCACCTCGGCAAGGGAGCCACCGTCGGATCGGTCATCGCCATGCGGGACGCGGTCTGCCCGGCTGCCGTCGGCGTCGATATCGGATGCGGGATGGAGAGCGTGAAAACCGATCTCACCGCCGCCGATCTGCCCGACGATCTGGGTTCGCTGCGCAGCCGCATCGAGGCCGCGGTGCCGGTCGGTTTCCAGTCGCACCGCGATCCGGTCGACGTCAGCAAGGCAGGCGCTCGATTCGCCGCGTCGCACGGTGAGCTCGCACGCGGCAACAACGCCTGGCGGCGTTTCTGGGACGCGTTCGACACGCTCGATCCGGGGGTGAGCGCGCTGGAGAGCAGGGCGCGCAAGCAGCTGGGCTCACTCGGTGGCGGCAACCATTTCATCGAGGTGTGCCTGGACGAGACCGACGCGGTCTGGATCCTGTTGCACTCCGGGAGCCGCAATATCGGCAAGGAACTCGCCGAGCGGCATATGGCGGTGGCACGCGCACTCCCGCACAACACCGACCTGCCCGATCGCGACCTGGCGGTCTTCGTGTCCGGAACCCCGGAAATGGACGCCTACCGCCGCGATCTGACCTGGGCGCAGGAGTACGCGGCGCGCAACCGCGCGGTGATGCTCGCCCTGGTCTGCGGCGCGGTGAGCGACGAATTCAGCGGGCGGACAGTGCGTTTCGACGATCCCATCTCCTGCCACCACAACTATGTGGCGGAGGAGGAGATCGACGGCGTGCCGATGCTGGTGACCCGCAAGGGTGCGGTCAGGGCGGGCGCGGGCGATCTCGCGTTGATCCCGGGCTCCATGGGAACTCGCTCCTACGTCGTGCGCGGTAAGGGGAATCCCGCCTCCTACCGGTCCGCGTCGCACGGTGCGGGCCGCCGGATGAGCCGCAACGCCGCCAAGCGCCAGTACACCGTCGCGGACCTGATCGCCCAGACCGAGGGGGTCGAGTCGCGCAAGGACGCGGGCGTGGTCGACGAGATCCCGGCCGCGTACAAGGATATCGACGCCGTGATCGAGGCCCAGCGCGATCTGGTCGACGTCGTCGCCACCCTGCGCCAAGTGGTCTGCGTCAAGGGCTGACCGCCTTCGGCCCCCGCCGCGCGACGTCTGGTCGCGCGGCGGGGTCTATCCGCCTGATCGTCGTCGTGGAAGCCGGGTCCTTCCTGTCGTACGGCCATCGGTCACACGGCCGCCGAATGGTCGTCGGAACCGGTCGGGTGCGGACACCGGCCGTTCGAGGCGAACCACGCCGCCCCGTACCCGTGTCGGTGGGGTGGGGCACGATGGAGGCCATGACTTCGGCGAGCGAGACCACCGTGATCGACACCGCCGCGCCCGACCTGCGGGAACGGGCGGAAGAACTGCTACGCGAACTGGCCGGGCCGGACGCTCGGCTGCGTGAGGACCAGTGGACCGCGATCGAGGCGCTGGTGGTGCAGCGGCGGCGGGCACTGGTCGTGCAGCGAACCGGGTGGGGTAAATCGGCGGTGTACTTCATCGCGGCCAAGTTGCTGCGCGGTGCGGGTCGCGGACCGACGGTGATCGTCTCCCCGCTGCTGGCGTTGATGCGCAACCAGGTGGCGGCGGCCGAACGGGCCGGGGTCGTCGCGGCGACGATCAATTCGGGCAATGTCACCGAATGGGACGATATTCACGCGCGGGTCGCGAGCGGCGAGATCGACGTACTGCTGGTCAGCCCGGAACGGCTCAACAACCCCGATTTCCGGGATCAGGTGCTGCCGAGGCTGGCCGCCGACGCCGGACTGGTCGTCATCGACGAGGCGCACTGCGTGTCGGACTGGGGCCACGATTTCCGTCCCGACTACCGCAGGATCCGCACCCTCATCGCCGACCTCGGCTCGGATGTGCCGGTACTGGCGACCACCGCGACCGCCAACGACCGGGTCGTCACCGATGTCGCCACCCAGATCGGCGCGGAATTCGATCCGGCCTACACCGGGTCCACCGGGCCGAGCGACCGGACGCTGGTCCTGCGCGGCACGCTCGACCGGGAATCGCTGCACCTGTCGGTGGTCCGTTTCGGCGACGCGGTGGAGCGCACCGCCTGGCTCGCGGGTCACCTGCGCACTCTCGACGGTTCCGGCATCGTCTACACCCTCACCGTCGCCGCCGCGCACGATCTGGCCGACGTGCTGAACGAGCACGGTCACACCGTCGCCGCCTACACGGGGCAGACCGATCCGGCCGAACGGGAGGCGCTGGAATCGGCCCTGCTGAACAACGAGGTCAAAGCGCTCATCGCGACCTCGGCGCTCGGCATGGGATTCGACAAACCCGACCTGGGATTCGTGGTGCACGTCGGTGCGCCGTCCTCGCCGATCGCCTACTACCAGCAGGTGGGGCGCGCCGGACGCGGTACCGACCGAGCCGAGGTGGTGCTGCTGCCCGGCCCCGAGGACGCGCGGATCTGGAGTTATTTCGCCTCGGTCGCCTTCCCGCGCGAGCACATCGTGCGCACGGTGCTCGACGCCCTCGAATTCGATCGCCCGCTGTCGACCGCCGCGCTGGAACCCCTGGTCGAATTGAACCGCTCCCGGCTGGAGATGGTGCTCAAGGTGCTCGACGTGGACGGCGCGGTGCGCCGGGTGCGCGGCGGCTGGATCTCGACCGGGCAGCAGTGGACCTACGACGCCGATCGCTACGAACGCCTGGCCGCCGCCCGCGAGGTCGAGCAGCAGGCGATGATCGATTACCAGGCCACCACCGGCTGCCGGATGAATTTCCTGCGCCGCCAACTCGACGATCCCGGGCTGCCCGCCCTCGACGCCGAGACGCCGGGCTGCGGCCGTTGTGACAACTGCACCGGCACCCGCCCCGACGCCACGGTCGATGCCGCCTCGCTCGCCTCGACCCGGGCCCGGCTGGATCGTCCCGGCCTCGACCTCGCGCCGCGCAAGCAGTGGCCGACCGGTCTCGGCAAACTCGGTATCCCGCTGTCGGGCAAGATCACCGGTGGCGCCGACACGGGCCGCGCACTGGGCAGACTCACCGATCTCGGCTGGGGCCAGCGGCTGCGCGCCCTGCTCGACGCACCGGACGACCCGATACCCGACTCCGTCTTCGACGCCTGCGTCACGGTGCTGCGCGAATGGAAGTGGGCCGCCCGACCCATCGCCGTGATGGCCCTGGAGTCCTCCACCCATCCGGTGCTCACCGCGACGCTGGCCGCGCGCCTGGCCGAGGTCGGCCGCCTGCGTGACCTCGGCACCCTCCCGACCCGTCCCGGCCGCCCGCCGGTATCGGCCGCCAATTCCGCCCACCGCGTCGCCGCGCTGCACGACTCGTGGGAGGTCCCCGACCTGTCCGCGATCGAGGGACCGATCCTGCTGGTCGACGCCCTCACCGACACCGGCTGGACGCTGACCCTCGCCGCGCATGCCCTGCGCGCCGCGGGCGCCGACGCCGTACTCCCCTTCGCCCTCGCCACCGTGACGTAGCTCGCCGCGATATCCGGCTCGGCGAGGCCGGAACGACTATCGTCGGTCGGGTGGCAGGCAAGTCGGCGACGCCCGCGATCGAGTTGGATATCGGCGATCGGACGGTGCGGATCTCGAATCCGGATCGGGTGTATTTCCCCGAGAGCGGGGCGACCAAACTCGACCTGGTGCAGTACTACCTGAGCGTGGGTGACGGGATCGTCAACGCGCTGCGGGAGCGGCCGTGCATGCTGCACCGGTTCCCCAAGGGGCTGGCCGGTGCCAAGGTGCATCAGAAGCGGCTGCCCGCCGGTGCGCCGGAGTGGGTTCCGACCGTGCGCGTGTACTTTCCGCGCTATGGCAGGCACGCCGACGAACTGTGCGTCGGCGGACTGGCCGAGGTGATCTGGGCCGTGCAGATGTCGACGGTGGAGTTCCATCCGTGGAATTCACGGCGTGCCGACACCGAGCGGCCCGACGAATGGCGTATCGACCTCGACCCGATGCCGGACTGTCCGTGGTCGCGGGTGCAACGGGTGGCCGGGGTCGTCCACGAGGTGCTCGACGATCTCGGCGCGGTCGGCTGGCCGAAGACCTCCGGCGGTAGAGGTCTGCACATCTACGTCCGGATCGCGCCGGAGTGGAGTTTCGCCGAAGTGCGAAGGGCCGCTCTGGCTTTCGCGCACGAGGTGGAGCGACGCGCACCCGATGACGTCACCACGACCTGGTGGCGCAAGGATCGCGATCCGAAACTGCTGTTCGTCGACTACAACCAGAACGCGCGTGATCACACCATCGCCGCCGCCTATTCGGTGCGCGGTGTCCCCGAGGCGACGGTCTCGACCCCGGTGAGCTGGGACGAGATCCCGAATATTGATCCGCGTGATTTCACGATGAAAACCGTTCCGGCGCGCTACGCGGAACTGGGTGATCTGCACGCGGGCATGGACGACGCGGTATTCGCGATCGACCCACTGCTGGCCTGGGCCGATCGTGATCGGCTCGAGGATCCGCCCGACGATCGGGGGTGATCGATCACCGGTTCGAGTGCCCCGCGCACGGCGGCGACGAACCCCGCGGACCAGCGACGCGACCACGTTCGCACGCCGGGTTGGTGCTAGATTTTCGATGGCGGGCATCGGCCCGTCCAGGCCGGCCCGGGGGTGCGCTGACCGGCCGCGATCGGTGTTCCGCGAGGAGGTCCGCAGTATGAGCGAGCCAGTTGTCCCGGTGGCGATCGGCCCCGACCGACCCGCGCCGACCCTGGTGGAGAAGGCCGTGGTCGAGGGGGGTGCCGTCGTCTCCGATCTCGACGAGGCCAGGGGGCTGATCTGGGTGGGCAAACCGGCCGATTTCCCGCCGCTGCCCGAATCGGTCGAATGGGTGCAACTTCCGGCGGCCGGGGTCGAGGACTGGTTCACCGCCGGCGTCTTCGACCGCTACCCGAAGGTTCGATTCACTTCCGCCGCAGGCGCTTTCGCGGCGAGTGTCGCGGAGCACGCGTTGATGCTGCTGCTCGCCGGAGTGCGGTATCTGCCCGAGCATCTGCGGGCGGACAGCTGGCGGCAACAGGATTTCTTCCCGCATGTCGGATCGCTGCGCGGCAAGACCGTCACCATCGTCGGCGCGGGCGGTATCGGCCGCGCGCTCATCCCCATGCTGACACCGTTGGGCGCGCACGTGATCGCGGTGACCCGGTCCGGCCATCCGATCACCGGTCCCGATATCCCCGACTCCGTCGAGACGGTCTCCACGGACCAGCTCGGCAAGGTCTGGTCCCGCACCGATCACGTCGTGGTCGCCGCACCGGCTACACCCGAGACCAGGCATCTGATCGACGCCGACGCGCTGTCACGGCTCAAGCCGTCGTCCTGGGTGATCAATATCGCGCGCGGTCCGCTGATCGACACCGACGCGCTGGTGGCCGCGCTGTCCTCGGGCATCATCGGCGGCGCGGGTCTGGACGTCACCGACCCCGAACCGCTTCCCGACGGTCATCCGCTCTGGACATTGCCGAATGTGATCATCACGCCCCATGATTCGAATCCGCCGCAGTTGCGTCTCGCCGCTTTCGCCGACCACGTCGCCGCGAACGTGAGCCGTTTCGTCGCGGGTCGGGAATTGCTGGCGCCGATCGATCCGAGGCGCGGCTACTAAGCCTCTTTTCAATGTGCCATTGACAACTGGCACATTGATCGCTGATCCTTGAGGCATGACAAGGTCAACGAGGACCTCGGTCCCCGCCATCCCCGCGGCGCCCTCGCTGCGCGCCGTCGTCGCGGCCAGGGCGGCCGAGTACGGGCTGCGGCCGCTGAACTGCGCGATTCCGCTCAACACCCCCGGCATCTGGTTCGCCCGCACCCTGATCGCCACGATCATGGCCGCTGCGGGCCCGACCCTGCCGGGAACCGCGGTCACCCGGGTCGGGGCCGGAGCGGTGCGCGGCGAATGGGTGCGTGCGCCGGGCGTACCGTTCGGCACGAAAGTCGTCTACTACATCCACGGCAGCGGTTACGTGCTGTGCTCGGCCCGCACCCACCGCGGACTCGCCGCACGACTGTCGAAACGGATGGGTCTTCCGGTATTCCTCACCGACTACCGACTCGCGCCGGAACATCCCTTCCCCGCCGCCGCCGATGACGTCGAAGCGGGCTACCGATGGCTGATCGACCGCGGCACCGACGCGAAAGATATTGTCATCGCCTGCGATTCGGCGGGCGGACATCTCGCGCTCGACCTGCTCATCGAGAACGGACGCCGTCGCGGCCCACAGCCCGCCGCCGTCACGATGTTCTCGCCGCTGCTCGATCTCACCCTCGGACTAGCGGCGGAGCAGGAACGGCGGCAACGAGATCCGGTCATCTCGGCGACCGCGGCGGCGCGGCTGCCCCGTCAGTACACCGGAGGCCTGGCCGACGACGCGCCCCGGCTGCGGCTGACCATCCCCGACGGGATCGAACTGCCGCCGATCCTGGTCCAGGCGGGCGGCGCGGAAATGCTCAGCGCCGACGCCCGAGCGCTGCACGCCATGGTCCGCGCCGCGGGCGGGGTGTGCGAACTCGAGATCTGGCCCGGTCAGGTGCACGTCTTCCAGGCGCTGCCCCTGCTGACCCCGGAGGCGGACCAGGCCCTGGCCCGTGCCGCCGACTTCCTGCGCGCCGCCCTCGTCGCGCCGACCGTCTCGGAAAAGGTGATTTGACGTGTTCGGAGTGGAGAAATTCCTGCCGCCGGGACTGTTGCCGTTCGGCATCGGCTCGGCACGGCGCAGCCATCGGGCGCGCGCCGTGGTGACCGGTGCGGGCAGTGGGATCGGACGCGCCTTCGCCCGGGAGATCGCGGCTCGCGGCGGACAGGTGATCTGCGCGGATATCGACGAGGCGCGCGCCGACACCACCGTCGCGCTCATCGAACGCGAGCATCCGGGCCGCGCCCACGCCCTGCGCTGCGATGTGGCGCGCCGCGAGGACGTACGGGGACTCGCGAATTTCGCCGAAGCCGTCTTCGACGGTCCGGTCACCCTCGTCGTCAACAACGCGGGTGTCGGCATCGGCGGAAAACCGGTGGGCGAGATCGGATTCGTGGACTGGGAGTGGGCGCTCGGCATCAACCTGTGGGGTGTGGTGCACGGATGCGAGGTCTTCGCACCGGTGCTGCGGGCCGCGGGAAAGGGCGGAATCATCAATGTCGCCTCGGCCGCGGGGTTCGCCGCCGCACCGTCGATGGCCGTCTACAACACCTCCAAGGCGGCGGTGATGTCGCTGTCGGAGACCATGGCCGCCGAACTCTCCGGAACCGGTGTCGCGGTGACGGTGCTGTGCCCGACCTTCGTCAAGACCAATGTCACCCGTGACGGCCGGATCACCGACGGATCACAGCGACTGGCGGACGCGCTGATGCGCTGGACCGGTTTCACCCCGGAATACGTCGCGAGGACCACGCTCGACGCCAACGACCACGGCAGGCTCTACGTCCTGCCCCAACTGGACGCACACGTGGTGTGGCGACTCAAGCGCTACTTCCCCGCCCGGTACACCTACGCCCTCGGACTCCTCGAACGGTTACTGCCGCACGACGATTCCACCGAAGACGACCGCGCGACGGTCACCGAGCAGACAGGAGCCCGACATGGCCATCGCGATGGACTTCGATGACATGCTGCGCAAGATCAAGGACCGGCAGTGGGCACTGGCCGATATCGAGTGGGACGCCCCCGGCGTCGAGACCATCTCGCCGGAGCTGCACGCCAAACTCAAGCCGTTCATGGCCGATCTCATGTGGATCGAGAATGTCGGCGCGCGCGGATTCGCCGCCATGGCCAGGAAGGCCCCGACCGAGACCCTCCGCGAGATCTACCGCTATTTCCACGCCGAGGAGCAGAAGCACGCCAATGCCGAACTGGCGCTGATGCGCCGGTGGGGCATGCTCGACGGTGACGAGATCCCGCAGCCGAACGTGAACGTCAAACTGGTCATCGACTTCCTCGACAGGTACTCCGACGACATGTCGCTGTCGTTCCTGGGCACGGTGATTCCGATGCTCGAGGTGACCCTGGACGGCGCGCTGGTCAAATTCATCATGGACGAGATCGAGGATCCGGTCTGCCAGGAGGTGTTCAAACGCATCAATGCCGACGAATCCCGGCATCTGGCCGTCGATTTCGCGGTGATGGATGTGCTCGGGCACGCGCAGATGCGCAAACTGCTTGTCGACCTCGTCGGCGGCTGGGTCAAGCCGACGTTCCTGATCGGCGTGCTCAGCTACGTACCGCTGCTGAACAAGATGCGCGACAACATCGTGGCGATGGGCGTCGACGAGGAGAAGCTCTACACCGCGCTCAAGCGCTACGGCAATGTCGGCGAGCGCAGCGAATTCGCCCGCAGGCTGCCCATGTATCAGATCGTGAAGATGCACGGCAGCTGGGTCATCGATCGCGACCACCCGTACCACCTGCTGGCCGACGCGCTGGTCAAGATCACCGCGCGGGTGCCGAAAGCGGTGCTGCGCAAGGACCCGACGTGGTCCAAGGAACTCACCTACGAGCCCGCGACGTGACGCGCCGCACACGGAAGGAGACCACCGTGGCGAGCGCGGCGGTAGTTCCCGAAGCGGGGACACTCGATGTCGCCGTCATCGGCGGCGGATTCGCGGGGATCGGCACCGCGATCCGTTTGAAACAGCGCGGCATCGAGAATTTCGCGATCTTCGAACGCGGCACCGCGATCGGCGGCACCTGGCGCGACAACACCTATCCCGGCGCTGCCTGCGATATCCCCTCGCGGCTGTACTCCTACAGTTTCGCGCCGAATCCCGACTGGTCGCACACCTATTCGGGCAGCGAGGAGATCCTCGGCTATATCGAGTCGATGGCCGCCGAATTCGGGCTGCACCGTCATTTCCGGTTCGCGCACAATGTCACCGGGATCGTGTTCGACGAATCGGCCGGGCTGTGGGAGGTGAGCGTCGAAGGCGGCGTCGACCCGGTGCGAGCGCGGACCGTGGTCCTCGCGTCGGGGCCGCTCGCCAACGCGAGTCTGCCGCCGATCCGTGGGATCGAGACGTTCACCGGGCACATGATCCACAGCGCCCGCTGGGATCACGACTACGACTTCACCGGCAAACGCGTCGCGGTCGTCGGCACCGGCGCCAGTGCGGTGCAGATCATCCCGGAACTGGTGAAGAAGGCCGCGTCGGTCACGGTGTTCCAGCGGACGCCGGGGTGGGTGCTGCCTCGGGTCAACCGGCGGACCACTCCGCTCGCCAAACAGCTGTACCGGCATGTGCCGGGGGCCGAAACCCTGTCCAGGCAGCTGTGGTTCTACGGGCACGAATCGGTGGCGCTCGGCGTGGTGTGGAACACGCCGCTGACCCGGGTCGTCGAAATGGTCGGCAGGGCGCAATTGCGGAGGCAGGTGAAGGACCCGTGGCTGCGGCGTCAGCTCACCCCGGATTTCCGGGCGGGCTGTAAACGTCTGCTGATGACCGACGACTACTACCCCGCGCTACAACGCGACAACTGCGCACTGATCACCTGGCCCATCGCCCGCATCAGCGAACAGGGCATCCGCACCGCCGAGGGCATCGAACACCGGGCCGACTGCCTGGTCTTCGCCACCGGATTCGACGTGTCCAAGACCGGGACGCCGATTCCGGTGGTCGGGCGCGACGGGCGGGTACTGGCCGATGAATGGTCCGGTGGCGCCTACGCGTACAAGAGCGTCGCGGTCTCGGGGTACCCGAATCTGTATTTCACCTTCGGCCCGAATTCGGGTCCGGGCCACAATTCGGCGCTGGTGTACATGGAAGCCCAGATCGACTACCTGGTCGGCGCGATCGGCACCGTCCTCGATCGGAATCTCCGCCTGCTCGACGTGCGCCGTGAGCGTCAGGACCGCTACAACGCCGCGATCCAGCGCAGGCTCACCGGCACCACCTGGAATTCGGGCTGTCGCAGTTGGTATCTCACCGAAGACGGTTTCAACGCGACCATGTACCCGGGTTTCGCGACCCAGTACGTCGGCCAGTTGCGCGCGCTGAACCTGGACGACTACCACGTGGTGCCGTCCGAGACGAGTCCACGGCGACCGATCGCCGCGGTTTCCTGAGTCGCCGTCGTTTCGTGAACGACCACGATTCGCCGTATGCCGGAGGCCCGCGGCCGGGACGATAGACTCGGTCCTTCGAGGATCGAGTCACCCGGCCGCGGGACCGGAGCCGGACAGGTGCGAGGAGGTGAATGCGCCGGTGGAGTACCGGATCGACGATCTGGCTCGTGCCGCGGGTACCACCACGCGCAACGTGCGCGCCTACCAGGAGCGCGGGTTGTTGCCGCCCCCGGTGGGCAAGGACGGTCGCGCGAGCATCTACGGCGATGTCCATCTCGAACGGCTGCGCCTGATCGATGCCCTGTTGCAGCGCGGCTTCACCACCGCGCATATCGGCGACTTCATCACCAGCTGGGAGACCGGCAAGGATCTCAGCGAAATCCTCGGCCTCCAGCACGCCGTCACCGCGCCGTGGGCGCCGGAGGAGACCTTCGAGGTCTCCCGCGAACTGATCGGCACCATCCTCGGCACCGATTCCGACGAACTGGTCCAGCGTCTGTGCGAGATGAAACTGGTTCGGATCGACGGCGACACGGTCACCTTCACCGACACCCAACTGCTGGCCTCGTTCGCCGAACTGCACGAATACGGCCTGGAACTGCGCACCCTCATCGAGATCTACGCCAAGGTCGCCGACCGCATCGACGACATCACCGGCATCCTGATCACGGCCGCCAAGGAACACATCGTCGACGAGCACGGTCCCGGCTGGCTCCCCGAGACCAGCACCGAGATCGCCGACACCACGACGATGCTGGAGAAGATGCGCGAACTCGCCGTCGCCTCGGTCCACAGCACCCTGGCCCGATCACTCGACGTCACGCTGCGCCGCGAACTCGGCGACTACCTCGCCACCGCGGCCGAACGCGAGCGCGCCAGGGCGAACGATTCGGTCCGCCCGGGCGAATAGTCCTACGGCACAACGAATCCACGAATGATCGCGACCTCGGCCGATTGTTGGATGACCTCTTGTGCCAGCGCCCGATACTGTTCGGCGCCTCGGGATGTGGGGGCCCACGCGGTGATGGGCTCGCCTGCGATGCTGGCGTCGGGGAAGCGAACGGTCCGCGAGATCATCGTGTCGTAGACCCGGTCACCGAAGACCTCGGCGATACGCGCCAGCACCTGACGTGCGTGCAGCAGGCGCGGATCGTACATCGTGATCACGATGCCGAGCAGGCTCAGTTGCGGGTTCAGCCGGTCGCGAACCTTGCCCATGGTGTCCGTGAGCAACGCGAGTCCGCGAAGCGCGAAGAACTCGCACTCCGTCGGGATGATCACACCGTCCGCGCAGGCAAGCGCGTTCACGGTGAGCAAACTCAATGCGGGCTGGCAATCGATGAGGATGTAGTCGTAGCGTTCCCGGAGCGGCCCGAGCACCCGCCCCAGCGTCTGCTCCCGCGCAACCTCGTTGACCAGCTGAATCTCCGCCGCGGATAGATCGATATTGCTCGGTAGTAGATCCACATTGTCGACGCAAGTCTTCATCAACACCTCGTCCACCAGTGTCTTCGGCCCTACGAGCAGGTCGTACACCGTCGAAGTCAAAGCATGGTGAACCACACCGAGACCGGCGGACAGCGCGCCTTGCGGATCCAGATCGACCAGCAATACCCGCCAGCCCTGTTCCGCCAGCGCGGCACCGAGATTGACGGTAGAGGTGGTCTTACCCACGCCGCCTTTCTGATTACACAGAGCAATGATCTGCGCTGCACCGGTTGGCAACTCGGCCATCTCCAAAGGTTTGTCCGCACTGACTACTGTCACGATCTGCCGACTCTCCTGTTCGTCTGTTCCACCGCCGCTGCGACTGCAAGGCAAAACACCAAACTACGGGCAGATTGCTGAAAAGTCGCCAGAACAATCGAGTGTCGGCCGGAAAGATTGCCGACCAACGACGAATCCCCGGTCACCGCCAACCACTATGCCGCTTCCCGCGGATCATCTCCACGGCGAGGTCCAGCCGACCCCCGCCCGACAGTGAACTCCTCGAACTGTCCCCGCCACTGCTCAACGGCTACGCCATCGAGCGCGGCCCCCTCCAATTCAGTTGTGTCCCACACAAACACAACCTGATCACGCGGTGGTCGCTCGCTCCACTTCCAGCGGCCTGACCAGCAGAATCATCCGCCACGAAGTACGGCTGGAATATCAGCGTGAACGATGTCGTCGCCGCGATCCCGAACCAGCGCGCGTGTTTGTTGCCCGCCACTCCGAGGCAGACTCCCGACAGGGCTATGAACACGACGATCCAGCTCGCCCGATAACAAGTGCTCGTTTCCGGCTCAGGATTCGAGCACCCCGAAATGATCACTGTCGCGCCGATATTGTTTCCAATCAGCCGGAACACCTGGTTCGAGCCGATCGAGTCTCGATTCTCGCTCGAACTGTGAGCAATCCATCGGTAAGCGGATCGGCCGGCTCGGTATCATCACGTGGCGGACCGTGTATTGATTCTCCTGAATGTCCGACAGTGCCGACGACTGCAGATCCGGCTCGAATCCCGCAAGACCGGGCAGGCCGACCTCAGCCTCCGCGCACCCCGGGCAGAACTACTCGCCACCGCATCCACTCGCCCGCAGGCCGACCGACCGAGCAGACAGCGACAACCGACACGCGACGACAGCGCCCGTGGCCCCCGGCGGACAGCACCGGGGCGGGCCGTCGTGTTCGTGCTTCGAGCTGTCGATCAGCGGAGAACTCTCGACCCGGACTCGATCTCGCCCGCCACCCGCCACCCGGCAGACGACGATCGAGTCCGGTGACAAGCTAGGCCGCCGACCTCCCTATTCCCGGATGGCCCAGCAACTCTGCCTGCAATGCCACGTGTTCGGCACACAGGTATCGGTATCCCGGCCGGATGAATGCCGGGTCCAATCGCTGCTTGAAGGTCAGATTCTCCTGTCGCCAGCAATCGCCGCACACCAACGTGTTCATGGGGCACCTCATTCCGCTCGCATGGCGCGATATCTCTACTTTCCCAATCTTCTGCTCCCCCATCCCGATAGCGGCCCAACCGTTATGTACTTCGTCGTGTGGTCGCGAACCTGCCGGGGACCGGATCGGGGTGGGCGCGGCTCGCCGTCTCGGGTAAAAGCCCTGACCACAGGCCCGGGAGACGTACGCTGCCTGGTGACCGCTGTCTCCGTAGGACGGATGGAGTCACCATGATCCGAATCGGACAACCACCCATGCCGCTCGTGCGCGCCGTCGATTTCGTTCGCCACACGTTGACGGTTCTGCATCGCAAACTCGTGCCGGGCCCGATCGCGCTCATGGAGGTGATCGCGGCGGGCTGGCTCACCCAGGCCCTCTACGCGGCCGCGAATCTGGGGATCGCCGACGCGCTGGCCGAGGGTCCGCGCACCGGCAGGCAATTGGCGCGCGCGGTGGGCGCGCAGGAGGACGCGGTGCACCGGCTGATGCGGTTGCTGATCAGCCACGGCATCTTCACCAGGGATGCGCGCGGCCGCTACGCGTTGACCGCGCTGGCCCGTCCGCTGTGTGCCGACAGCGAGGTCTCGCTGCGGGACGCGGTGCTGTTCTTCGGTTCCGAGTTGCACCGCAGGCACTGGACCCACATCACCGAAGCGGTGCGCACCGGTGAAGCGGTCGGCGCGAAGATCGACGGCAAACCGTTCTTCGAATACGTCGCCGACGACCGCGAGACCGGCGAGATCTTCGATCGTGCGATGACCAGCATCAGCACCCTGACCATGGGACCGTTGCTCGCCTCCTACGATTTCGGCCGCTTCGGCACCGTGGTCGACGTCGGCGGCGGCGAGGGCCTGCTGCTCGGTGAGATCCTGCGTGGCGCACCGCGATCCCGCGGCATCCTGTTCGATCTGCCCGAGGTGGTCGCGAAGGCCCCCGCCACGCTCGCGGAATTGGGTGTGGCCGATCGGTGCGTCGTCGAGAGCGGCTCGTTCTTCGACCGGGTACCCCCGGGCGGAGACGCCTACCTGCTCAAACACATCGTGCACGACTGGGACGAGGAGCAGATCGGCCAGATCCTGCGGGTACTGCGCACGGCCATGACCCGGGATTCCCGGCTGCTGCTCGTCGAACTCGTCCTGCCCGAGAACACCAGGCCGCACCCCGGCAAGTACATCGACCTCGAGATGCTCATCAACACCGGCGGCCGCGAACGCACCGAATCCGAATACCGGGATCTGCTCGCCCACGCGGGTTTCACGCTCGAGCGCTGCGTCCCGACGATTTCCCCCGACAACATCCTCGAGGCCCGCCTGACCTAGTTTCCCGTCAGGAGGAGGGCCTGGGTGATCAGGGTGAGGTAGAGGGCGAGGATGAACAGGACGGCGGGGACGACGGGGTAGTCCGGGTCGTCCGAGCGGAGGAATTTCGCCGCGGTGGCGGCGGGAATCGGTAAGAGCGCGGCGGGGATCCAGGCGAGCGCGGCTTCGGCCGGGGCGTGGTCCCAGGGGCGCACCAGTGCGAGGTCGGTGGCCACCGCGACGGCGGCGAACAGGACGGACGCGACGGTACTGCCCCGTGCGCCGAGGGGGTTGGAGTAGAGGAGTTCGCCGGGCCGCTCGGTGCGGGCGGTCTTGCGGGCGAATTCGAATTGCAGGAACGCTCCCGCGAAGATCACGGCGACGGCGGCGGATCGCCAGCGGGCCGCGACCTCGCCGGTGTCGACGGCCGACAGCACGATGTAGGCGGTGACGAGTAGTTGGACCGGGTAGGTGACGACGAGGTTCAGCAGGATATTCGTGCGCACCGGGTCCGAAAGCCGTTCCAGCGCCCACAGGAGCAGCCCGTAGGCCAGTACGGCGGCGATCATGAGCGCGGACAACGCCGACAGCACGGCACCGGCGGCGACGGACACGACGGCGATCACGGCCATCCCCGCCCGCAGCTCACCGGCGCTGACGGCCCCCGTGACCAGCGGCCGGTCCGGATTGTGGACGCGGTCGTATTCGAGATCCTTCTGCTCGTCGACCATGCGCAGGTAGAGCAGGACGACGGCGACGATCGCGATACGCAGAACCGTCGCGCCGGTGGGATGCCAGGACCGCTCGGGCCGCGACACCAGCGCCGCGGTGCCTTCCAGCGCCAGCACCCACAGGATGCCGTACAGCAGGTAGTGCGGCTTGTACATCACCTTCGTGAACCGGGCCAGGCGCAGCACGGATTCCCAGGGTCCATGGGACGGGGCTGTTCCGGTCGCGGACGGTGTCACAGGGTCCATATGTCCCAGCTGGTGAGTTCGGCGGCCGGGGTGCGGCGGGCGGGCGGGGCCGCGGGGCCGGGGCGCAGATGGGCGACCGGGAGCATCGCGACCTGGGCGACCTCGTCGAACGGAATGGCGAGCAGGTCGGCGATCTCGCGTTCGTAGGCCAGGTGCGCGGTGGTCATCGTCGCGCCGAGGCCGCGTTCGTGCAGGGCGAGCAGCAGATTCCACACCGCCGGGTAGATCGACCCGTAGTAGCTCGCGCCGCGCAGCGTGGACGGGTCGGCGGGCGGGCGGCCGAGTGAGCAGACCACGACCAGCGCGGGCACCTCGTGCAGGTGGTCGGCCAGATAGCTGCCGGAGGCCAGGTCGGCCAGCTGGTCGGGGCGGGGTGTGCGGGCGGAAAGGTATGCGGCGAAACCTTTTCGGTAGTACTCGGCGATCTGCTGTTTGACGGCGGGATCCTGAACCACCACGAAACGCCACGGCTGGCGGTTGGTGCCGCTGGGCGCGTGCACCGCGATATCGAGGCAGGCCAGCAGATACCGGCGATCCACCGGACGGGTCAGGTCGAGCCTGCGCCGGAACGCCCTGGTGGTGGTCAGCAGTTCGAGACCGTTCATCCGCCCGCCTCGTCGGGCACGAGTTCTTCCTCGGCGAATTCGAGATCGATGCGGGCCGCCACCGTCGCGGCCTGGCGGATCTCGCACCGCACCACGGTCGCTTCCACCCCGGAGTCGGTGATCTCGGCGTGGCAGTGCACGGGCCGGTCCAGTTCGACGAACTGGTCGAACGCGCTCGCCACGCAGACCAGCTTCGGCGTTTCCTCGAGCACCATACTGAGCGCGGTCTGCCTCGCGGCCTCGATGAGCAGGCTGCCCGGCACGTGGTCGAGCTGATGGTCGAACAGGAACGGATGGGCGAGGTCGGCGACCACCTGGGCGATCGCCCGGTCGCCGTCGATCTCCGGCGGGCCGATGACGACATTGCGCCAGTTCTCGCGGCCCACCAGGGCGGCGGGGGCGCGCTCCCCCAGTGCCGACGCGCCGACGAACGGTCCCAGGCCGAGACTGTCCCGGAAACCGGTGCGCAGGGCCGCCCAGTGGTTCGCGGTGGTCCAGGAGAAGGACCCGTCGACGGTCGCCATCGGTGTGTCACCGCAGGCGATATCGAGCACCATGTCGAGGCCGTGCAGTACCTCGCCGCGACGGTGTTCTCGCGGGACCCGCACCGTCATCACCAGGTCGGCGGGCGCGATGCCGACCTCCCACGCGGCGGTGTCGGACCCGGTCGCGTTGAAGGTGCGCACCAGGAAGGCCGCCTCGGTCGGCACACCGTAGTACTCGTGCGTGAGCGCGATGGCGGCCTGCCTCGCCGCCTCCATCACCAGCAGCGGATCGTGACGCAGGGCGAGCGCGCCGGAATGATCGCCGTAATAGGCGTGCATTCTGGGCAGTTGGGCTCCCACCACGAATTCGTCGTCGGCGACCGCGTGCATCGAGGTGACGAACACCTCGGCGACCGCGCAGCGGTGCGCGAGCACCCGCGAGATGGTGCGGTCATGGGTTGCCGCGACGGCAGCGGTGTACGTCATGGTCGAGCCTCCAACCAGTCGTTCGCGGCCACCGGCCGCAGGGTCTGCGACTGCGCTCCCGACCGCATGGGCAGCACGTAGGAGCCGAGCACGATCACCGACCACGGATCGAGGTCGGCGCCCGCGTCCCACGCGGAATACAGCAGCCGCGCGCAGTCCTCGTCGGCGCTCGGCTCCTCGACGCCGAGATCGCGTGCGATCCGCGCCAGCGCCGACGACCGGTCGAAACTTCCCGAGGGGGTGGCCGCGTACAGCTCGGCCGCGATCCGTCTCGCCTCGGCGTGGGTATCGCCGTCGGTGCCGAGCCCCGTCAGCAGTTCGGCGCGGGTCGGCTCGTCGAAGTAGATGGCGAGTTCGCGCAGGACATCGGCGGGATCGTCGGGGGAATGCACCAGATTCAGCAGGTAGTTGTGCAGTCCGAGCAGGTGCCGGAGTTCACCGGGGCGACGTTTGCGCGGATCGGTCGCGCCCTTGGCCTCGGTGAGGCGCACCGGCAGCGGCAGTTCACCGTCGGCGCCGGATACGACGAGTACCAGCGCGTCGGAGATGTCGACCAGCAGATCGGCCAGGCGGCGGCGTTCCGGTGACGCGATATTCCACGCGAAGTACCACAGGGCGCGGGCCAGATGCCGGTCGACCGGAACACGATATGCCGCGACGACCCCGAATCCGTTGGCGCTCAGCCACTCCAGCGTCGGTTCGACGGCACGGGCGACGATCGCGTCGGGTTTGAGCAGCAGCAGCGAATGCCGTCGGGAGAAGGCCGCGGGGTCGAGGCCGAGTCTGCTCAGATGCTCGACCGATTCCAGGACGTAGGTGTCACCGATATAGGCCTCGACCTTGTCCGGTGACGGCGTGAGCCGCGACAGCACCGTCCGCAGCGCCCCCGGCGTCACGTGGCACCGCCGACGTCGTTGGCTGCCAGCACATCTTCGATGGTAGGCAGCGGCATCCCCAGATAGCCGGTTTCCAGGCAGTAGTCGAGCAGCAGCCGCAGATATTCCTTGCCGGTGGGCGGTGACGGCCTGCCGAGCATGATGCGCGCGCGGGAGGTGTCGAAGTTCAGGCGCCGCGTGAAATAGCTGGCGTAGAGCGAGCCGATGCGGCGGTAGTACTCGCGTTCGATCGGATCGAGATCGGCCTCGTCGAAGGTCGCCGACGGGACGAAGGTCGCCACGTCGAAGGAGGGGTATTCCGCGAGTACGTCGGAGATTTCGCGCAGTGAGAGCGTGTCCGCGCCGACGGCGTGCATGGTGCGGCCGACCGCGGATTCGAAATCCAGTACCGCGGCGGCGATCACATCGGCGACGTGATCGACCGGCGCCAGCGACAGGGTCGCGTCGTAGCGGCCGGGTAACGTCCGCAATTTGCCTTCGACCATGAGTTTCACGACGGTGTAGAGATTCTTGTATTCGCGGATGGCGCCCGTGGTGGCGTCACCGGTGACGATGCCCGGTCGCACGATCGCCCAGTCGAGTCCACGTCCGCCCGCCGCGCGCACCAATTCCTCGGCGCGGAACTTGCTCTCCTCGTAGCGGTTTCCGAAGGTCCCGCCCGCCTCGGGCGCGTCCTCGGTGACGGTGCCGCCGCGCATTCCGCAGACGTAGGCGGTGCTGACGTGGACGAGCGGCACGTCCCACTCTGTGGCCAGTTCGATGGCATGCGCGGTGCCGCGCACGTTGAGTTCCTCGTAGGAGCTGGGCGGCGCGTCGAACGCGGTGGTCGCCGCCGAGTGCACGATGATGCCGACGCGCTCGGCGAGATCCTCGGTGTCGCGCGACGACATCCCGAATCCGGGGGCTCGGATGTCACCGGCCACCGCGGTGCCCGCCTCCAGGATCGTGCCGTCGTTGCGGACGATCTCGGAATTGCTGTGCAGCACCGCCGCGACCGGACGGCCCGCGGCGGCCAGGCGTGCGACCACCTCGGCGCCGACCAGACCGGTCGCGCCCGTGACGAGGACGGTATCGCGCCCGCTCACGGCCGCACCTGTGCGGACAGGCTGTCGGTCACCAGGGTGACGACCTCGCCGACCCGCCTGACGCCGATCAATTCCTCGGGCCGGTATTGCGGTAGGCCGAAGGTGCGCTCCAGCACCACGGTCAGTTCCACCAGCCGCAGTGATTCGTACCCGAGATCCTCGATCAGGCGCTGTTCGTCGGCGAGATCGGCCCGCGGCTCCGGGGCCATCGCCGCGACGATGCGGCGGACCTGCGCCGCGGTCGTGGTGGCCGGGGTTCCGGGCACGGTCATATGGCCTCGCCTTCCCTGAGATGCGGCTGCTGCCCGCCCGTGGTGAGCAGATCGCGGGCTTCGTCCAACGGTAGATCGGTGTTCAGGTAACCGGCGACGCGCAGCCAGTCGTAGCCGATGGCGAGTGTGCGCTGCCACTGCTCGCGGGAATCGAAGGAGGCGGGGAATCCGGCGGCGGGGTCCGAGCCGCCCGCGACCCGGCGCACCCCGGCGACGAAATCGTCGAGGATCGCCAGACCGGCGACGGTGTCGTCACCGACGTCGATGAGTTCGGAGAACCGCACCCCACGCGCGGCGTCGAGCCCGGCCAGGATCTCCGCGCGACGCGGGTCGTGGGCGGGCAGCATCGCGCGCACCGTCTCGACCGGCGCCACATCGGCGGGCAGCGGGTGGATACCGTAGGCGGACAACAGCACTCGCACACCCATGGCGACGAGCCGATGGGCCGCGATATCGGCGACCGCGCCCTGCGCGTCCTTCACCGCACCGGCCAGATCCTCGCGCGCGTTCTCCAGGACCACGTTGGACCACACCAGGTTCAGCGCGCATTCGGTGAATCGCGGGGCGGGCAGCGGCGCGAGGGTGGCGATCACGCTGTCGTCGCGGGCCGCGCCGGTGAGCCCGAGTATCGGGGCGTGCGCGGTCGGCACGGGGGTGTAGGGGCGCGTGGTCTTGCACATCGCCAGGGCGGGCTCGACGGGGCCGCCGCGCCGCCATTCGAGACCGACGAACCCGAGTCGCACGAATTCGGCCAGTTCCGCGCCGATCGCGGGGTGGCGGGCGAGGATGTCGCGCACCGAATGCCGGAACACCACCGAACGCCAGGCCCGCGCGGCGGCGTCGGAGAGCGCGAAGACCTCGTGATCGTCACGCAGGACGTGCACGCGGCCGCCGATCGGCCACGTGGTCACCCCGGGCCTGCGGGCGAAGATCACCCGGTGCGGGTCGTCGGCGACACCTTCCACGCCGAGATCGGTCGCGAGTTCCCACACCTGATCCCAGTCGCGTGCCGGGTCGACGAGCGCGCGGTAGCGGTCGACGATCGGATGCGCGCCGATCCGATCGAGTTGCCGCGGAAGCCATTTGGTCTCGAGGTAGGTCTCGCCCCGGCCCGCGGCCCAGCCCTTGACGGCCTGGGTCAGGCCGTCGCGCGCCCATTCGGCCGCCTCGGCCTCCGCCCCGAACGCGCGCAACGCCACCGCGAAACGCAGCGCCTGCACGGCACGGGCGGACCACCAGTCGGCGATCAGGGTGGTGAATTCCGGGTAGGGGGTGATCGCGCGCAGCGCGTCCAGATCCACCGTGCCGGGACGGATCACCGTGGCGCGCAGGAATCGCTGGCAGCGGTTGAGTAGATCTTCGTCGGGGCGCCGCGCCACCTGCTCGAATTGGCGCCGCAGTTGCGCCTGCGAACGGGTGCGCACCTCCACCCGGCGTCCGTCGATGAACAGCACCGTCGGCAGGGTCGGCATCTCCTCGTCGCCCGGGACGACGGCGAGGAAATCCACGTCGGAGCCCTCGTTGCCGAATCCCTCGGCGAGCGATCCCTCGAACACCACGGCCGAATCAGGCGGGACGGCGACGCTTTCCAGCGCCCTGTCGAGTAGTCGCGCGACGCGTTCGACGGGCAGCGCCGGGCGCGGCGCGGCGTCGGCGCGGTCGAGGGCGTGGTCGTCGGGGCGATGCACGACCACGCCCTCGAGACCACCGTCGCGATACACCTGCCACATATGCCGTCGGCGCGGTTTGCCGCTGGAGGTCCGGCGGATGGTGCCGCGTGGTCCGGTGACGATCTCGACGGTCTGCGCCGGACCGAGTTCGCCGCGAATCACCTTGCGCGCCTCGGCGATCCAGTTACCGGCGGCGGCCTCCGCGAACAGCGCGACACCCTGGGCCCCGGCATCGGTGATGGCGACGGCGGCGAGTTTGCCCTTGGTGATTCCGGTTTCCTGGGCAACGCGGGATTCGATGTCCTCCATGAAGACCGAACGGCCGCGCACCTTGAGACTCGACCCCATTCGGCCGAGCACGAAAACCTCGCCGCGATAGAGGAATCCGGCGTCACCGGAGAAGAGGGAGCCCTCGGAGATACGGGTGGACGACCCCGCGCTCGGCGCACCGGAATAGCCCATCGCCACGGATTCACCGGTCACGACCAACTCGCCGAGGGTGCCGTCCGGTAGGGGGCGGCCTTCCTCGTCGACGACGGTCACCGTCGATTCCACGGTCGAGTAGCCCAGTCCGGTGATCCAGCCCGCGCCTTCCACCCGGTGCGCGTCATCGAGCGGGGCGTGTTCGAGGACCGGGACGGGACGCCCGAAACGCAGATTGGGGTTGTCGATGCGCAGCGCGGTGATCGGCTGACCGCGCTGCGACGAAGTCACCATGAGCGTCGCCTCCGCCAGTCCGTAGGCGAGGGTGTAGGCGGAGGCGGAGAAGCCGAGCGGGCGGGTCAGCTCGGCGAAGGATTGCAGATCGGCCACCTCGACCGGTTCCGAGCCGACCGCGAGGGTGCGCCACCCGGACAGGTCGAGGTCCGCGATCTGCTCCGGACGCACCCGATGCGCCACGTAGCCGAGGGCGAACGACGGCGAGGGCGAATGCTGGGCGCGCGACATCGCGCGCAGCCAGCGGGCCGGATCGCGGACGAACTGGTCGGGGCGCATCAGGTAGAGGTCGCCCTGGTTGGTCACCGTGGTGAGGAACGCGCCGACCAGGCCCATATCGTGATACAGCGGCAGCCACGACACCATGGCCTCGCCGGGCCGCCAGTCGATCAGGCCCGAGATCATCGCGATATTGTTCGCCAGATTCCGCCAGCTCACCCGCACACCGCGCGGCGTCCCGGTGGACCCGGAGGTGAACTGCAACAGCGCGCATTCGTCTGGCTCGCCGAATTCACGGTGTTCCGGCGCGGGCGGCAAAGCCTTCGCGTCGATCACCAGCGGTTCGTCGGTGCGCCCTGCCTGCGTCACGGCCTCGCGCACGAACGATTCGAATTCCGGCGAGGTCACCACCAGACGTGGCTGGGCCGAGGTGATGATGCCCGCGATATGCGCGATGATCTGCGCGAGGTCGCCGAACATCGGCGGCGCGACGGGAGTGAACACGCCACCACACGCCCACACCGCGTAGAAGGCCGCGAGACAGGGGAACCCCGTCGGCATGATGACGCAGGCCCCGTCACCGCTGCCGAGTCCGGCCGAGCGCATGAGCGCGGCGACGGACCAGGTCTGGTCCGCGAGTTCGGCATAGGTGCGCAGTTCCCACCCGTCCGCCTCGTCGGCCAGGTGAATACCCGCGTCGTGCGCGGGGCTCGATAGCCAATCCCGCACTACCGCAATATCTTCAGCAGAAAAATCGCTTTCAGGAATCATCGCGCCGGTCTCCTTCGGACAGCACAGTAACCGTTCCGTTGGTCCCGTCGACCCGAATTCGCATACTGGTCCGTATCTTTTTCGTGACGTCCTTGATCTGCACCACAGTCGGCACTCCCAGCTCACGCGCCACGATCGCCACGTGCGTCAGCGGGCTTCCCCGCTCGATCACCAGGGCCGACGCCGAGGGCAGCGCGGCGACCCACCCTGGATCGGTCCGGTAGGCCACCAGGATGCCGCCCGCGACGTCACGCGGCTCGTCGACGATCACCGCCTCGCCCTCGACCACCCCCGACGCCGACGGAGTTCCGGCGAGCACCGTGCCGACGGTCGCGGCCGGGGTGTCGGTGACGGGCACCCAGCCCTGTTCGGCCATGGCCACGCGGCCGAAGTCGACGCCGACGGTCCGGAACCGCGGGGGCGCGACCAGATCGGCGTCGCGGGCGCGCTGCGCTTTGCGCGCGCCGACCAGACCGCGCAGCGCCTCGGAATCCGCGCCGTCGTAGCACCCGCGCAGCTCGCTGTTGGTCAGGTAGAACACGTCGGCGAAATCATCGATGACACCGCGCGCGACCAGATCGCGGCCCATCACCCGGATCATCCGTTTGACCATGCCGAACGCCCTGGTACGACAGAAACGCAACCGCTCGCGATGCGCGGCGCACCGGGATGTCTTGGCGCGCAAGCGTTCGTAGATCCCGCGTCGCGCACCGCCCAGGTGCGCGTCGAGGTAGACGTCCGCCTCCTCTTCGCGATTCGCGGGCGCGGTGGCTTCGGTGGCTTCGGTGGCTTCGGCGACCCGCCCCAGCGCGCTGCGCAACATGACGAACAGGCTCGACGGATCCTCGCGGAGATCGGGTGTCTCCAGTTTCAGTTCGTCCAGGCTGCGATATCCGTACCGATCCAGGTAGTCCTCGATCGCGGCGAGCAGATCCGCCCGGCCCGACTCCCGCAGTGCCGGATAGACGAGATCGGCCGGGGTGGTGTTCACCAGCGCCGTCGCCTCGGAGTCGGCGCGCACCAGACGTGCCAGATCGGTCATCGCGCGTGCCGGTTCGGCCGATTCGACATCGGCGCCCGGTCCGACGACCGAGTACAGGAACCATTCCGGGGCCTTGGGCATGAACAGTTTGGTCAGCAGATACATCAACCCGGTGCAGGTGAGCAGGATGGCGTCGAGCACCATCAGCGGCCCCCAGCGTTCGACCAGATCGCGGTCCACCGCGCGATAGGCGGTGTAGGCCTGCTCGCCGGTCAGCGTCCGATAGTCCAAGGCGTCGTACTCGTCGTAGACGCGGTAGAACTCGTCGGTGAACTCTTCCACCATGGCGTCGATGCCGAAGAGCTGTCGCACGTAGGTAACCGTGGTCACCGCGCGCGAGCGCAGTCGCGCGAGCGGATTGCCGAAGGTGAAGGGACGCAGCGTTTTCGCGATATCGTCCGCCAGCGGCTCGTCGACACCGAGCGCGGCCTCGAGCACCTTGCGGTTCAGGGGATAACCGGGTGCGATGCCGACCATCCGATACCAGTGCAGCAGGTTGTAGTAGACGCGCCCGTGGAAGTAGCCGAGCAGCACCGGGGTCCACGTGTCGGTCTGGCGCAGTTGCGCGGGCGGCACCCGCAGGGATTTCGCGTAGCCGCGGTAGACGCGGCCGTAGATATCGGCCGCGGTGGTGTAGGTGAGCGGCGAGGTGATACCGCTGAAACTCTCGATGATGTTGGAGTTGTCCCAGATTCGTGTCTCGCCGTCCGGGACCGCTTCACCCGCGCCGCGCAGTTCGGCCGCGCGCGCCGCCCCGGATTCGGGGCCGACGGTGGTGATCGGGCGCGCCTGTAGCAGCCAGATCCCGGTGTCGTCGATCGCCCATTCGATGTCCTGGGGTGTGCCGCGTTCCTTCTCCACGGTGCGGCCGAGAGCGGTCAGTTCGGCGATCTCGTCGGCCGAGAGCACCGCGCGTTCGCGATCGGCCGCGTCCACCTCGCGTATCTCGCAGCCCTGCTCGCCCGCGGGGGCGTAACGGCGGTCCTTGTCCCCCAGCACGGTGTCGAGCACGACTCCGGTGGCTTTGTCCACGACGATCGAATCCGCGTCGACCGCGCCCGACACCAGCCCCTCGCCGAGACCGTAGACCGCGCTGATCACCAGTTCGCCGAGCGCGCCCGTCGTCGGATTCGCGGTGAACACCACCCCGCTCGCCCGCGCCGTCACCAGCCGTTGCAGTACCACCGCCGGGCCGCTCGCGGGCGGCAGATCCCGGGCGAAGGCATAGCGGATCGCCCGCTCGGAGAAGGCCGAGGCCCAGCAGGCGCGGACCCGGTCGACGACGGCGTCGGCACCGCGCACGTTCAGGTACGAATCGAACTGACCCGCGTAGGAGTGATCGGCGCCGTCCTCGGCGTGTACCGAGGACCGGACCGCGAGCGGGCCGTCGAACCGCGCGCCCGCGTCGAGGATCAGGGTCAGGACCGGATCCTGGATCGGCGCGGCGGCGATTCCGGCGCGGACGGTCTCGCCGAGGGCGATGGCGGCTTCGGAATCCTCGGCGGCGGCGAAGGCGGCCACCTTCTCGGACAGTCCGCCGTCGGCGGCGAATCGCTCGAAGACATCGGTGCCGAGCGCGACCCATTCCGGGACACGGAACCCGCCGTCGCGCACACCGTGCAGCCCGCGGGCCTTACCGCCCGCGAGCGCGTCGACCAGCGCCGCTTCGGACCATGGACCGAGTACCTGCACGGCGTAGCTCCCATCATCCCCGATCACGGACCGGACACGGCGTCCTGGCCCGTTCCGGTCCGAACGGGAACCGGGGGTCGTTGGATATATCCGATATTCGACCGTGGCGTTAGCCTCGATCCCCACAGCGCGTTCACGACTTTCACCGAGCGCCCCCCGAGACCCGATATGCTCGTGCCGTCTCGGTGGGCACGGTGAGGATGTGATCTGACGTGGGTTGGACGTTCACTCCGGACGAGTTCGCCCATGTCTGGCGCGAAACCGAGTTGGATCGACATCCGTACCCACTACGCATTCTAGAGTCACCGCGCACCGAAGACGCGGCCGAGAAGTTGCGTATCCGGCTCGCCGAACGACTGCCGCGCGGCGGCGATCCCGATCTCACCGCGTGCTTGCGCATCCTCACCGCCCCGCAGACCCGGATCGTCGCCATCGGCGGCGCGCACACGCCGGGCAGTGAGATCCGCCTGCTCGCCTGCGCCGTGTTCGACCGCGCGGTACTCGCCGTCCAGGAGCCCGGCTCCCGGCCGGATTTCGGTGGCACCGTGCGCATATCGATCGGACACAGCAACAAACTCGGCGCGCGCATCGCGACCTTGCTGCCCAGAGCACCCGCGGGCAGACAGCCCGCCCGTACCGCCGAGACCGCGGCGGTACGCGACAGCGAGGCCGTCGCGCCGAGACCCGCCGTCACGCCCATCCGTCGGTTACTGCTGAAACCCCATACCGCGGAAGGACATATCCGCATCGAGGCCCGCCTCGACCGGACCGACCCCGCACCGCCGATCCACTACACCTGGATCGATGTGGAAGGCGACGGACGCTATCTGATCAAAGCGGGCGATATGGTGCACGTCGTGCCCGCCTCGAGCGAGCAGATCGGCGCGCAATTGCAGAAACGCATTCCCGCACAAGCACGCTGACCACCACCGGAGCGGCGCTATTGCTGACCGCGCGTACGCCTTCCGGTTAGTCTGGGTCGGACCGACCGATCCCCGGGGGTGTGCGCATGACGATCGAGACAAGCCGTGCCGATATCGCACGGTTCAAACAGAACGCGCAAGCGGGCACGGTCGCCTTCGATCCGGACGCCGCGCGCCGCTGCGCCGAGATGTACGAGCATCAGGCCGACCGGCTGATCCAACTGCGCCAGCGCCTGGAATCGGTCGCCGATACCGCAGGCTTCGGCGGTTTCGTCTCCGCCCGGGAGCTACAGGCCGGATTCGGGAACAAGGCCCGCGACGCGGCGGCACTGCTCGACCACTACATCGAGGCCGCCTACCGCATGAAAGAGGCCTTCCTGATCAGCGCGGGACTCTACGACGAGGCCGACGCCGCGAACGCCGCCGCGCTGCGGGCCGTCGGCGCACAGGTGTCGTCGTGAACGCGCGGGCGAGGACACGGGAGGCCCGGTCATGAGCGGGAACGACCCCACCTACATCAACTCGATGGAACATTTCGAGTCCATGGCGCACGAGCAGATCTACGCCGCGACCCGCGAGATCGACGCCGCCGCGATCCTGCGCGCCTCGGGCACCTGGCTGGAGGCGGCCGGCACGCTCGCCACCTCGTTCCCGCTCACCCGCGGCAGCGCCGACCGGGTGATGAACGCGATGGCGTGGGAAGGCGCGGCCGCCGAGGCCGCCTACGCGAGCACCCGCAGTTTCGCCGCGTCGGTCGACGAGCTGACCGCCGTCATGGGGCAGGTCGGCGCCAGGCTCGGCGCGGTCGCGGCGGCGGCCGAAGCCGTGAAACTCGCCGTCGTTCCGCCCGGCGGCAGCGGGCCGATCGGCGCCATCGCCCGCCTGCTGGAAGCCGCGCACGTCATCGACGCGCAGGCCGCCCAGGAGGCCTTGCGGCAAGAAGCCGTCATGGCGATGAACATGATCTACAAACCCGCCTACAGCAGCGCGGGGACCGGTGTGCCCGCACTGCCCGCCGCGCCGTTGTTACCCGGCGAGCAGGCGCAATCGCCGGGCGCGCCGCAGTATCGGGCCGATCCGCCGCAGGTGCCGGTCGACCCCGATGATGTTCCACCGCAGAAGGTTCCGCGGGGCGAGGGGCCCGTGACGCCGGGGGATCCCGCGCCGGAGTCGTCCGGTCCGGAGTCCCGGTCGCCGGAGACCGCGCCGGGGCCGGGGCCGGGGCCGGGGACCGCGCCGGATCCGGAGCCGACGACACCGCCGACGAGTGTGCCGGGCGCGCCGCCGACGTCGGAGGTTCCGCCGACCACCGATGTTCCGCCGCCGCCGACGTCGGAGGTGCCGCCATCGACGTCGCAAGCGCCTGCCCCGGAGACTCCGCCGGTCGCTCCGCCTACTCAGGAAACGCCGTCGCCCACGCAGGAAGCGCCCTCGCCCACCCAGGAACCACCGGCTGCTCCGCCCACGGCGGAAGCGCCGGTCGTGCCGCCTACGCAGGCAGCGCCTCCGTCACAGGATCCACCCGTCGCCCCTCCGACGCAGGACCCGCCTGCCGCCCCGCCTACGCAGGAAGCGCCACCCACACAAGAACCACCCGCCGCACCGCCCACCCAGGAAGCGCCACTACCGCAGCCCACACCAGAACCACCCGTCGCTCCGCCGACACAAGAGGCGCCCGCACCGACTCGGCAGGAACCGCCTCCTCCGCCACCCGCGCCGCCGACACAGCAAGCGCCTCCGCCCACACAGGAGGCTCCCGCTCCACCCCCCACCCAGGAAGCACCGCCGCCACCCGCACCCGCACCCGCACCCGCACCCGCACCCGCACCCGACGGTTCCACACCCCTGCCCGACCCCGGTGGGCAGCCGGGAGTCACCGGACCGATTCCGGAGGATCACGGGCAGACGCCGCCTGCCGAGTCCACCAGCAATCAACCGGGCGTCATGCCCACCGAACCCGGAAGGTAGTCGCCGCCCACATCATGCGGCGGTGAACGTGGAACGCGGCTGCCGTCGTCGTCAGCGCACCGACGGCGCCATCTCCCGCTCACCGGTCGGCGACGATTTCGAGAGTCCCGCCACTCGACGTAGGCCGGTGTTCAGCATCACCTACGCGCGGCGGCCCCGATGCGGCGTAATCGTTGAGGACCGCCTCGAACAATCGCGGATCACAGCGATGTGGCCGCGGGCGATTCGCGGCGGAGCGAGAACCGTGTCCCCGGACGGTGACGGACGTGCCCCCGAGCTCGGGATCCTCATCGACCAGCGCGAGGGCGAGAATCACACCGGCCGTGAGCTACCGGTACCGCGGCTCGCTCGGTCACGAAAACATCGACGCGAGATCACGGACACGACGACCGTCGACCGCGCGGCCCCGGGAGCTCATCCGCCTCGGACAGATCCCCCGGGAGTACCCGGCTCGCCACGTCGGCGATATCGCTCAGTCGCTGCCGCGGTGTGCCGGAACGGCTGGAGTGGATCAGGCCCTGAGCGACCAGGACGACGGTGGCGCTGTGCACGGCCACGGCCTGCGTGTCGAAGGAATCATCGACTCCGACAAGGACTTCGAGCCGGGCGGCGACGCTGCGTTCCATGGCGGCCGTGGTCCGCGCGCCGATGGTGACGACTTCGGGGATCCGGTTGCTCAGTTGGGCGATGCTGTTGAGCATGAGGCAGCCGCGGCGATCGGGGCGGGCGGCGCAATCGTCGATGACCGCCTCGAAGAGTTCGCGGACAGCCGCGCGCGCGGAACCGGGCGCGGCGGAGACGACATCGTGGACGAATCGGGCGCGACCGTCGCAGTAGCGCTCGAAGGCCGCGAGGAAGAGTCCGCGTTTGCTGCCGTAGGCGGCGTAGATACTGCCGTTGCCGACGCCGGTGGCGCGCGAGACGTCTTCGACCGAGGTGTCGAAACCCCGGGACCAGAACAATTCGGTGGCGGCGTCGAGCAGGATCGACTCGTCGAATTGTCGAGGCCGTCCCATTCGCTCACCGTACCAATCCACCTGCGAGATCGACCACACTCCTTGTTCTGGAGTGGTGCCTCCACAATACTTGGTCGCCATGGCCTCCCACTTCACCGCACCGCACCGCCGACGTGTCGGCATCCTGGTGTTCGACGGTGTCAAGATGCTCGATTTCGCCGGGCCCGCGGAGGTTTTCGTCGAGGCCAACCAGACGGTTCCCGACTACGAGGTCGTCCTGCTCTCCGTCGACGGCCGCGCTGTGCAGACCTCCATCGGCGCGCGCATCGAGGTGGGTGGGAAGGCCGCGGAGGCGGAGGCCTTCGACACCGTCGTCATTCCCGGCAGCGAACTGCCGCCGTCGTCGTTCGTGACCCCCGAGGTGATCGCGGCGGCCAGGCACCTGTCCTGGCACACCCGCAGGCTGGCCTCCATCTGTAGCGGCGCGTTCGTGCTGGCCGAACTCGGCGTCTTCGACGGCCGCCGCGCCACCACGCACTGGAAGTTCGCCGCCGACCTGGCGCGCCGCTATCCCGCGATCGCCGTGGATCCGGACGCGATCTTCGTCCGCGACGGGAATCTGTACAGCTCGGCCGGTGTCGATCTCGCCCTCGCGCTGGTCGAGGAGGATCACGGCGCGGATGTGGCCCGCCGTGTCGCGCAGGCGCTGGTGGTCTACATGCAGCGCGCGGGCGGGCAGTCCCAGTTCTCGGCGTCGCTGAGCGGTCCGGCGCCGCGCAGCCCGCTGCTGCGGTCGGTGGTCGACCTGATCTGCGCGGATCCGGCCTACCCGCATACCGTGCAGACCCTCGCCACCCACGCCAGGGTCAGCGTCCGGCACCTGACCCGCCTGTTCCGGGCGGAGCTGGAACATTCCCCCGCCGAGTACGTCGCCTTCATCCGCTTCGGTGTCGCCAGGGATATGTTGCACGCCGGGCACAATGTCACCGAGGCCGCGATGGCCGCCGGGTACGGCAGCAGCGAGGCCTTGCGACGCGCGTTCGTGGCCCGGCTCGGTATCTCCCCGCGCAAGTACCAGCAGCGGTTCCGATCCACCCGATCGACGGCGGTTTCCGAGCCCGCCTTCGCGCATCCGATGACGGCGGTGTCCTGATCGGGGGCTTTCGAGGCCGGTGACGGGGGCGCGACGCGACGGTCGCGGCGCAAGCTGAACGCGCAGCCATCCGCACCGCTGCGAGCGATCGAGAAAGGGAACCCCATGTCGTCATCGACCACCATCGTTCTCGTCCACGGCGCCTTCGCCGACGCCTCCAGTTGGCAGCCCGTCACCGAACTCCTGCTCGCCGAGGGGCACCGTGTCCTCGCCCCGCCGGTCTTCAACCGCAGCCTGGCCGAGGACGCCGCCTATATCCGGTCCTTCGTCGAACAGATCGACGGACCGGTCCTGCTGGCCGGACATTCCTACGGCGACGCGGTCATCACCGTCGCCGGAGTCGCCGAGAACGTGGCCGGACTGGTGTACGTGTCGGGTTACGCACTCGAGGAGGGTGAGAGCCTGGGGCAGCTCCAGGGCGGTTTCCCCGACTCCGATCTGGCCGCCCGTCTCGTCTACGCGCCGTATCCGGTCGCGGGCGGCGAACCGGGCACCGACGTGTCCGTCGCGATCGACGCCTTCCCCGAGGTGTTCGCGGCCGGGCTCGACCCGGACAAGGCCCGCGCGCTGGCGGTCTCGCAGCGGCCGCTGTCGGCGATCGCGTTCAGCGAGCCCGCCACCGCGGCGTCGTGGAAGACCACACCGGGCTGGGGCATCGTCTCGAGTGCCGATCGCACCATCAATCCCGAGGTCGAGCGGTTCGGATACAAGCGCGCCGGGCTGCGATCGGTCGTGGAGATCGACGCGCCGCACCTGGTGATGCAGACCCACCCGGCCGAGGTCACCGCCGTCATCACCGATGCCGTCGCCGAACTGGGCTGATCGGGTTCGCCGTCGGCAGCTCTCGCGACCCCCGGCCTTGACTTGGAGTGCACTCCAGGTCATAGCGTAGTCGGCGGAGTTGTCGACAGCGAAGGAGATCATCCGATGGAACTCGGCATTCACGTCCCCATCTTCGATATCGACGGCGGCACCGCCGCCATCGCGGGCGAACTGGCCGGGGTCGGCGTCGCGGCGGAAGCTGCGGGAGCGACCTGGCTGTCGTTCATGGACCATTTCTTCCAGATCGAGCCGACCGGACTTCCGGCCGAGGCCAATATGCTCGAGGGCTACACCGCCCTCGGCTTCCTGGCCGCGCACACCTCGACCATCGAACTCGGACTGCTCGTCACCGGGGTCACCTACCGGCATCCCGGACTGCTCGCGAAAACCGTCACCACGCTCGACGTACTCTCCGGCGGGCGGGCCGCCCTCGGCATCGGCGCGGCGTGGTTCGAACGGGAACATCTGGGGCTCGGCGTGCCGTATCCGCCGATCTCCGAACGATTCGAGCGTCTGGAGGAGGCACTGCGCATCTGCGCGCAGATGTGGGATCCGGAGAACAACGGACCGTTCGAGGGCACGCACTACCAACTGGCCGAAACCCTGTGCGCGCCACAGCCGTTGCACCGCCCGACGGTGCTCATCGGCGGCAGCGGGGAACGCAAGACCCTCCGCCTGGTCGCGCAATACGGTGACGCGTGCAACCTGTTCGGCTCCTCCCCCGCCGAAGTCGAGCACAAACTCGACGTCCTGCGCCGTCATTGCGACGATGTCGGCCGCGACTACGAGACGATCCGCAAGACCATCCTCGCCAACAACCCCCGCCCCACCCCCGAGACCCGCGACGAATTCATCCGCGCCATGGCCGATTACGCGAAACTCGGTATCCACAGCGCCATCGTCAGCCCCACCACCGACGAACCCGCCGCCTGGATCGACGGCATGGCCCCCGCGGTGACCCGATTGGCCGAACTCGGCTGATTCGCGGCGCGGGAATCCTGCCGGTCGGCAGCCCGAGTTCCGCGGCTGCCGTCCGGTCTCGACTACGCTGATTCCGTTGCGGCAGAAGTGATCCGCGCGGCATCAACGAGTGCGATCACTGCGCCGTTGTGCGCCACCAGCACCGGTCCCGCGTGCTCTGCGATCCGCCGTGCCGCACGTTCTACCGCATCCGTCGTGCCGATCACGGGTAGCGGCGGGTCCAGGTGCGCCTGCACCGGATCGTCGTCGGGTGCGTCGGCGAGCCGCGAACCGGTTGCGGTGCCGAGGATTTCGGCCACTACGATCGGACCGGGCAGTTCACGCGTCAGCAGGACCGGGAGCGCCGACAGCGTACCGAGTAGTGCCCGCGCCTGAGCGACGGTCGAGCCGGAGGGCACGACCGGCGGCCGGTCACCGGCCGCACCGATCACCTCGGCGACAGTCGCCCCGGATACCGGTGTGATCAGCGGGAATCCCAATCGCCCGAGCCAGTCGTCATCGAAGTACTTCGACAGATACGACCGACCGGAATCCGGCGCGATCACCACGACCACGTCCTCGGGCCCCAGTGTCCGCGCCACCCGCAGCGCCGCCGCGATCGACGTACCGGACGAGCCGCCGAGCAGCAAACCCTCCAGTCGGGCCAGCCGGTGCAGCAGCGGCAGCGCTTCGGCGTCCGGAATCCGCTCGATGTGGTCGACCACGTCCGGGTGGTACGAGATCGGCCACAGATCTTCCTCGGTCTCGGGATGCAGGTAGTGCCCGACGGATTCGACATACCAGGCCCGGCCGTCACCCCCGCCGTAGACCGAGGAGTCCGGGTCGGCCCCGATGACCCGCACCGCGCCCCCGGAGACCTCCTTCAGAAACTCCCCCGCTCCGGTGATGGTGCCGCCGGTCCCGACCCCCGCCACGTAATGCGTCACGCGCCCACCGGTCTGCGCCCAGATCTCGGGCCCGGTCGTGGCGTAGTGCGCGGCGGGATTGGCCGGGTTGTCGTATTGCCCGGCGAACCACGCGCCGGGAATCTCCGCGGCCAATCGCAGTGCGACACTGCGCAGATGCTCCGGATGGCCGACCGGACGTCCACCGACGGTGACGATCACCTCGGCTCCGTAGGCACGCAGTAACGCGATCTTCTCGCCGCTGGACTTATCCGATACGACCACGATCGTCCGGTACCCCCTGGCGACGGCCACCGCGGCCAACCCGATCCCGGTATTACCCGACGTCGCTTCGACGACGGTGCCGCCCGGCCCGAGCTCCCCCGACGCCTCGGCTGCCTCCAACATGGATAGCGCGGCCCGATCCTTGACGCTCCCACCGGGATTGAGATATTCCAGCTTCACGTAGACGGCGGCCACGATACCTTCGGTCACGCGATTCAGCCGGACCAGCGGAGTATTGCCGATCACACCGGCGACGGAGTCGAAAACCCCGGCCGTGCGTGGTTGGATGGCGGTCATACGGCACCCTTTCCTTTGTCGCCGGCACTCACGCGCTCGCGTCCCATACCTGCGTGCGGGCGGGCTCGTCACCACAGATGCTGCCGACCCAACGCCCACTCTCACACCAGCCTCTCGAGCCGAGGGCATCACGCGACAGAGTTGCGGTCACCGCGATCCGATTCGGCGAGGTCGACGACACCGGAACTCCCCCGCCGGGCGGCATGGACCCGCCGTTCCCGCCGACGGAGCCGCCCGAGGACTGTTCACCCCACATCCCTGTTCCGGACGCCGGATACCGGTTCGACAGATCAGATGTCGGTCAATCATCAAGAATGCGAGCGCCCTTGCTCGCCGTCTCCGACATGCGCAATCTGCTCGGACGGACCAGGTCAACACACCTGCTCAAATGCTGCCGCGCCGCGGTGAACGGCGGCGTCGACATGTGGAGCCAGTACCGCGCCCCAGCGGATCCCTATGCAGCGGCTCGGAGCCGGGCGGTGAAGTTCAGTACCGCCAGGCTGTTTCGCGGGCTTCGAGGCGGGCGCGGTCCACCATGGTGGTGACTTCGGCACAAATAGAGTCGGTGCGGGACGGGGTGGCTTCGATGCGGTCGCCTTCTCGGATGCGGTAGCGGCCGTCGTCGATGTAGTCGACGATCACGATCTGGGAGCCGCGGTCGGTGGAGCCGTCGAGGGCGGGGCCGGTGTCGACGCGAATTTCCGCATAGGTGCGGAACGGGCGGGTGAGGAGGCGCGTCGCTTGTTCGCCGATGGTGCGGCGGGTGGCGCCTCGGTCGGCGGGGCGGTCGAAATCCTCGCGAGCGATGTCGATGGCGGGCGCTCTTCCCGGGCCGATATCCGGTAGTACCGAGAGAAGGCGTTTCACTGTGGCCTGGGCCGAGCACAGGTCGACGCGAATGGTTGCGCCCGTGCCGAATTCGAAGCCGGGTAGTTGTGCGGCGACCGCACCGGCGTCGGATTCGATGGCGGCGCAGGCGCGGATCATGCGGTCTCGACCGTCGCGGCGATAGCCGAACATCTCGACGCGGATATCGGGGTGGGCCATCGCGTGTAGTGCGTGGTACAGCGAATCATCGTCGCCCATGCGTTCGGCCAGAACGCGCGCGGCGTCCCGGCGTTGCCGGTCGAATTCGACCTGGGTTTCGACAGCGGCTCGGAAGGTGAGCGGGAACGGCATTCGGTCGCGGCCCAGCGTCTCCCACGCGACCCAGAATTCGAGCGGGGTGAGATCCCAGGTCATTCCTGATCGCCGATCACCGGGGGCACGGACAGAGTTTCGGGGCCGAGTAATTCCTCGTGCACGCCGCGCAGGTAATCGGGGGCATTGTGTTCGCTCTCGTCGTCCTTCCCGGTGCCGCCTCGGCCACCGCCCATTCCACCCACGCCGGACATACCTGCTCGCCCGGTCGATGCCGCGGTACCGCTCGTGCCCGCCGAGGTAGGGTTCGCGCTCTTGCCCGACCCCGGGACGCTGCCACCGGCTCCGGGAGTGCCCGATCCGGCCCCCGGACTTCCGGAACCCGAAGGCGAGCCGCCGCCGTGAGACCCGCCGGACCCGAGGCCCGAAGGGGTCGACGGCGCGGCGCTCGACGGTGTGGTGGGTGCGGCGCTACCGGGTGTCTGCGCGGCCGCCGGTTCGGTCGACTTCGACGAATTGTCGTTGGACGTGTCGTTCGAGTCGCCGTCGGCGTTGTTGTCCTCGTTCGGGTTTTCGGCGCCCGGATCTTCGGTTTCGGGGTTCTCGGCTCCGGATTCGCCGCTGTCGGGAGTATTGCCCTCCGGCCTGTTCGAGTTTCCGGAACCGCCGCCACCGCCCGGTACCTCCGACCCGTCGTCACCCTTGTCGCCGCCGGGAACCGAGCCGGATGTCGTGGGCGAGGGGACTTTCGGAACGTTGTTGTCTGCCTGTGCCGCCACCGGCGCGTATACCGTGCGCATCACTTCGTTCGCTTTGTCCTCGGCGTCCTGCGCGCGACGAGTATCCGCGCCCGAGATCATGCCGGACACGTCGAGGATCTTGTCGCCGACCGTGCTCACGACATTCGCGAGTTTGCCGTCGGCCCGCGCCTCGGAGGGATGGGGCACCTGGTAGCTGACCTGCTGGAAGCCGGTGTAGGCCTCTTCCATCTTGTTCGCGATCAGTGATACCGCCTGGTCGACCTTGTGCACGTCGCTCAGGTAGCCGCGCACGGCCGCCAGCGCGCTGTTCGCGGCATTGCCCGACCAACCGCGCTCCATCTCTTTCGCGATATTGTCGTGAAAGGCGGTCGCTTTGGCCGTGGTATCGGTGGCGAGCGCTTTCCAGGCCGCGACGCTGGAACTCATCTCGCCGAGCCCGATGGAATCGATGAAACTCATGATCCGCTCGTGCGGCATGCCGACGAAGGTCTCCATCACCGGCGGGACGACCTGTGAGGTGTACTCCCCCGAGAAGCTCTGGGAAAGCTCGCTGTTCGCGGTGTACAACCGATTGCGCGAATCGTTGCCAGTGCTCTGCGCCGCCGATTCCGTTGCGGTAGGCGAGATATCGCCGTCGAACAGGCCGGTTACCCTATCAACGAGGTAACCAGGACCACCCGCCGTCAACTCCGACACGAACTTTCCGAAAGTCACACTTCCCCCGATTACGCCACTTTGTTGGTCTGCTGTTTGATCGCCTGCTGCGTCGCCTCGTCGCAGGCTTTGTAGGCGGCACCGGCTTTGCGGTACATATCTGCCATCGCTTCGAGAATTCCGATGTGCTCGCTGACTGCGGCAGGATACGAACCCGAACCCGCTCCGCCTGTAGCCAGGTCTTGAAACTTGCTCCCAAGCGTCTTTGCAGAGGTCAGATTTCCGAAGGAGTCGACAAAGACGAGGTTGCGGGTACGGCTTGACAGATTACGAAGCTCACTACAGTAATCATCACACCATTTCGCACAACGCTCGGCTGCGTCGAACTCGATGATCAGGCGACCTGATGACGCCTCACCAGCGAGGCGCTGGAACTCTTTACTTAATTCACCAGGACTTGCCATTGCATTTCACCTCAGTCCCACGTCAGTTAGCGAGGTATCGAGTCGATAATTTTGGAAACTGCTCCAAGCGTGAATACACAAGGGTCTGCGGTGGTCTTACTGTCGACATATTTTTTTGCTGAAACCGTGACCACGCCTTTGCTCGTATCGAAAGAGAATCCACATTCGACCGGCGGCGAATTGTTGCCCAAGTAGTATTGGAAGGCAGCCCTGTCGCCGACCTTGGTATCGTGAAAGTCATTGAAGTAATCATTAGTCCGGAAATCTTCCAGAGACTTCGAACTGGAGCTGATCAAGATGAAGTGGCCCCATCGGCCATCCGTGTTGGCGGCATCCCATTCGCAACCGATGAACGCCTCCCTCGGTGTACCGAACGGATTCGAATCCTTCGTGGCCGGATCCGCACCCGTCGAAGCGATCACACTCTCCGGCAACGTACAGGGATCGAAGAGCTGCTCTTTGGTCAACGGCGCACCACTGACCTCCGGCTGACCGCTCACCGACTCCGAACACCCCGCGACCGCCAACACAGCGCACAGACCCGCGACTACACCGAGCACACGCACGGAAACCCCCGCCTCTCCAATGGACTGCGCTTCACGATAGCAACGCCCGAGCGTGGACAGCCGCCCACTCTCGACTCGCCCCACCGTGCCCGACCGGTCGTCCTCGCATCCGCTACCTCCAACGATCCTTCTTCTACTTGGACGTGAGGCAACAGCTTTCGGTTCCATCGTTTCGCCGATTACCGACGCGGGCTTTCCTCCACGCTGACCAGGTCGTCGGCGTGAATCACCGGTCGACGCATGGTTTCCGGGAGTTCGGCGCTGGAGCGGCCGAACATGGTGGCCAACTCGGTGCTGTCGTATTCGACGACGCCGCGGGCGACGACGCGATCGTCGGGTGAGACCAGGTCGACCACGTCACCGCCGTGGAAGCGACCGCGCACGCCGACGATGCCCGCGGCGAGCAGGGAATGACGGCGGTGGGCGACGGCGAGCACCGCGCCCTCGTCGATGAGTACCGCGCCGCGACTGTCGGCGGCGTGCCTGACCCAGAACTTCCTGGCGGACAGGCGAACCGGGCGTGCGGCGAAGGCCGTGCCGACCGAGCCGGCGGCCAGGGCGGTGGCCGCGTCGGCGGCAGCGGCGAGGAGCACGGGAACTCCGGCGTCGGCGGCGAGGCGGGCGGCGGACAGTTTGGACGCCATCCCGCCGGTGCCGAGCGCGCCGCCGCTCCCGGCGATCACGCCGTCCAGGTCGGCGCTGCTACGTACTTCGGGGATGAAGGTGGCCGCGCCCTTGCGCGGATCGCCGTCGTAGAGTCCGTCGACATCGGAGAGCAGGATCAGGGCGTCGGCTCCGACCAGGTGTGCCACCAGGGCCGCCAGCCGGTCGTTGTCGCCGAAACGGATCTCCTCGGTGGCGACCGTGTCGTTCTCGTTGACCACGGCGACCGCGCCGAGCGAACGCAACCGGTCCAGGGTGCGCTGGGCATTGCGGTGGTGCTCGCGACGGGAGAAGTCGTCGGCGCTCAACAGCACCTGTCCGACGGTGCGGCCGTAGCGGGCGAACGAGGTGCCCCACGCGTGCGCGAGGGCCAACTGTCCGACGCTGGCCGCCGCCTGCTTGGTCGCCAGATCCCTTGGCCGAGTGGATAATCCGAGCGGTGCGAGCCCTGCCCCGATCGCGCCCGACGACACGACGACCACGTCGGATCCGGCGCGCATGCGTGCCTCCACGGCGTCGGCGAGCCGATCCAGCCGCTCGGTGTCGAGCCCGCTCTTCATGCTGGTCAACGCCGACGACCCGATCTTCACCACGACACTGCGCGCGGTCGCTATCGCCTCGCGCGCCGCACCGACGCCGGATTCCGAATTAACCTGTGTCACCTTCGAACTCCCTGCGCCCCGAGAGAATCCACCGTCGAGCCGGACCCCGGCAGACCTGCGGCCCACCGGAACACCGCGGCAGGCACGGCTACTCCTCGTCCTCTTTCACCAGACCGCGACGCACCCGCGACGCGTGTTTGCGCTCGGCCGCGCCGATGCGGTCGGACTGTTCCAGACGAATATCGGTACCGCGACCGGTGGGCACCATATCGATACCCGCGGAAATCTGCGGCTCCCACTCGAAGGTGACGTGGCCGATGGTGACCGGAGCGCCGGGGACAGCGCCCTGCTTGACCAGTTCGTCCTCGACACCGAGTCGAGCCAGCCGGTCGGCCAGGAAGCCGACGGCTTCGGCGTTGTCGAACTGGGTCTGTCGCACCCAGCGCTCGGGCCGGGTGCCGCGCACGATGAAACCGCCGGGCTCCTGCGGATCGGCGATGACACTGAAACCGGTCTCGTCCACCGCGATCGGACGAATGATCGGCCGTTTGGGCGCCGCCTTCGGATGGTCCTCGCGATATTGCAGCACCATCTCGGCGAGCGCGAAGGTCAGCGGCCGCAGCCCCGCCCGGCTCACCGCCGAGATCACGAACACCGGCCAGCCGCGCGCGGTGAATTCCGAGGTGACCATGTCGGCCAGCTCCGCCGCGTCGGGCACATCGGCCTTGTTGAGGATGACCACGCGCGGACGGTCGGCCAGGTCACCGAGGTCGGCGTCGGCGCTCAGCGCGGGTTTGTAGGCCGCGAGTTCGGCTTCCAGCGCGTCGACGTCGGAGACCGGATCCCGGCCCGGTTCCAGCGTCGCGCAATCGACCACGTGGGCGAGTACCGCGCAACGCTCCAGGTGGCGCAGGAAGTCCAGCCCGAGACCGCGGCCTTCGCTCGCGCCGGGAATCAGCCCGGGTACGTCGGCGACGGTGAAGGTGGTGTCACCGCTGGCAACGACACCGAGATTGGGAACGAGGGTGGTGAAGGGATAGTCCGCGATCTTCGGTTTGGCGGCCGACAGCACCGAGACCAGCGAGGATTTACCCGCGGAAGGAAAACCGACGAGGCCGACGTCGGCGACCGACTTCAGTTCGAGGACGAGTTCGCGTTCGTCGCCGTCCTCGCCGAGCAGCGCGAAGCCGGGCGCCTTGCGCGCCTTCGAGGCCAGCGAGGCATTGCCGAGGCCGCCGCGGCCGCCGCGCGCGGCGATGTACTGGTTGCCCGCACCGACCAGGTCGGCGACGATCATGCCGTCCTTGTCCACAACGACGGTGCCGTCCGGCACCTTCAGCAGCAGGGGTTCGCCCTGTTTGCCGTCGCGATTGCTGCCCTCGCCAGGTTTGCCGTTACCCGCTTTGGCGTGCGGGTGGAAGTGGAAGTCGAGCAGCGTGTGCACGTTCGGGTCGACCTCGAGGATCACATCCCCGCCGTTACCGCCGTTACCGCCGTTGGGCCCGCCCAGCGGCTTGAACTTCTCCCTGAGCACCGACGCGCAGCCGTGGCCGCCCTTACCCGCGCGCACGTGAAGCACGACGCGGTCGATGAATTTGGACATACGCCGAATCATCCTCCTTCTTGGCTCGGTGCTGCGCGAGGCAGGGTCGATCGGATACGCGATGGTCTGACAACGATGGGCCACGGCCATGCCGCGGTGGAAACGCGAAAGCGGGCCAGGGTTCTGCGACCCTGACCCGCTCTACGCTGTCGAAGTGGTTTAGGCGGTCAGGCCTGAACCGGCTCCGGTACGACGATGTTGACGGTCTTGCGTCCACGCTTGGTGCCGAACTGGACCGCGCCCGCCGCGAGGGCGAACAGGGTGTCGTCACCGCCACGGCCGACGTTGACGCCGGGGTGGAAGTGGGTGCCGCGCTGGCGAACCAGGATTTCGCCCGCGTTGACGGCTTGACCGCCGAAGCGCTTGACGCCGAGTCGCTGGGCGTTGGAATCGCGACCGTTCCGCGAGCTGGACGCGCCCTTCTTATGTGCCATAGCTGTTTCTCCTCGGAAGTCTTACTTGATGCCGGTGACCTTGATGACCGTCAGCGGCTGACGGTGACCCTGGCGCTTGTGGTAGCCGGTCTTGTTCTTGAACTTGTGGATGCGGATCTTCGGGCCCTTGGTCTGCTCGACGACCTCGGCCGCCACGGAAACCTTGGCCAGGGCGGCCGCATCCGTGGTCAGCTCGGCGCCGTCGACGAGGAGAACCGGGGACAGCGCCACGGACGAACCGGGAGCCCCCTCGATCTTCTCGACCTTCACCAGGTCACCGACCGCGACCTTGTACTGCTTTCCGCCGGTCTTGACGATTGCGTACGTTGCCATCGGTCGGCTTCCTCCACTCGATGTTCACTCGTGCTTAGTCACGTCGCAGGAGGCGACGTGACCGTGTCTTGGCTGGTTGCTGCACAGGGGGCGTGACGGAACTCCACCACGTATGCCCATCGCCAGGCAGCGACCGTCCAAGGCTACCAGACCCATGTCCTACAACCAATTCGGCCTCTGGCAACCGCATAGCGATCGCGGGGCGAACCCCGCTGACCCTCGAGAACCCCTCGAAATCCGAAGGGATCACGGTCGGCTCGGCGTTCACCGGATATCCCGGCGAGCGCCGCGCCATGCGAGACGGGTGAATTCGTGAGATCCGCCACTTCGCGGCAAACAGCCACGGAGAGACCGGAAATCGTCACCCACCGTCCCGCGCGTTCCGGTCGACCGCCGATCGACGGCCGGCCGGAACGCCACTCAGGCGTCGACGGGAGGCCCTGCCGGACGTCCGACGGCCCGGCGACGCGGTTTGCGCGCCACCACTTCCTCGGGAACTTCCTCGGCGAAATCGACGACGGGAGCGGCGGGCTGGTCGTTGCCCGACACCACGAACACCGCGCCGCTGCTGTCGGCGGCGGGCGCCGCGGCGGACCGCGCGACCCGCCTGCGACGCGCGGGACGCGCCGCCGGTTCGTGCGAACCGTTGGTCTCGGCGGGAGCGGTGGCCCGCACCGCCTCGACCGGTTCCGGCTGTTCGATCACGACCGCGTCCGCGCCCTCGCGCAACGCGTTCGCCGCCACCTCGGCCACTTCCGCGGCCTCGGTCCCGGCCGCGGTTTCCACCACGGCGATGACCTCGGGCTGCTCGACCTCGGCGACGTCGGCGGCCGCGTCGACCGCTTCGACGACCTCGGCCGGGGACTCGACGGTTTCGGCCACCGCGGCCGTCGAGGCCGCGGATTCGACTCCACCGGTCGACGACTCGGCGAATTCGGCCGACTCGTCGTCCTCGTCCTCGCCGTGATGGGCCGCCATCGCCAGGGCGACCGGATGCGCCCGCTTGACGGCGGCGTCCTCCTCGACCGGTTCGGCGGCGGTATCGGCGACGGCGGGGGCGGCGGGCGCCGGAGCGCTCTTGTCCCGACCCCGACGCCTGCGTGAACCCGTTTCCTTACGACCCGCGTTGTCCTCGGCCGTCGACGGCTCCACCGGATAGGTGTGCACGAGGATGCCGCGCCCGTGGCAGTGTTCACAGGTCGTCGAGAAGGCTTCGACCAGTCCGGTGCCCAGTTTCTTCCTGGTCATCTGGACCAGGCCGAGCGAGGTCACCTCGGAGACCTGGTGCCTGGTGCGGTCACGGCCGAGCGCCTCGGTGAGACGGCGCAGCACGAGATCCCGGTTGGATTCGAGCACCATGTCGATGAAGTCGACGACGATCATGCCGCCGATATCGCGCAGCCGCATCTGGCGCACGATCTCCTCGGCCGCCTCCAGGTTGTTCCTGGTGACCGTCTCCTCCAGATTGCTGCCGCCGGAACCGGTGAATTTGCCGGTGTTGACGTCGATGACCGTCATCGCCTCGGTGCGGTCGATCACCAGCGTGCCGCCCGAGGGCAGCCACACTTTGCGATCGAGCCCCTTGGCCAACTGCTCATCGATGCGGTAAGTCTCGAAGACGTCGAGCTTGTCGCCGTCGTGGCGCGACACCCGCGCGAGCAGGTCCGGCGCGACGGTGCCGATGTACTTCTCGACCGTGCTCCAGGCGCGATCGCCCTCGATGACCAGCCTGGAGAAATCCTCGTTGAACAGATCCCTGATGACCTTGACCAGGAGATCGGGCTCCTCGTACAGGGTCTTGGGCGCGCCGTTCTCCTTGGCCGCCTGCTCCTCGATGGTGCGCCAGGTGGCCTGCAACCGCTCGACGTCGCGGGCCAGTTCGGCCTCGGCGACGCCCTCGGAGGCGGTCCTGATGATCACGCCCGCGTCGGAGGGCACGATATCGCGCAGGATCTCCTTGAGACGTTTGCGCTCGGTGTCGGGCAGTTTGCGGCTGATACCGGTGGACGTGCCGCCGGGCACATACACCAGGAACCGTCCGGCGAGGCTGATCTGGGTGGTCAGGCGCGCGCCCTTGTGGCCGACCGGATCCTTGGAGACCTGGACGAGCACCTGATCGCCGGGCCGCAGCGCCTGCTCGATCTTGCGTTCCTTACCGCCGAGACCGGCGGCCTCCCAGTTCACCTCACCGGCGTAGAGGACGCCGTTGCGGCCGCGGCCGATGTCGACGAACGCCGCTTCCATGCTCGGCAGCACGTTCTGCACCTTGCCGAGATAGACATTGCCCGCCATCGAGGCGGACCCGGTGCTGGTGACGAAATGCTCGACCAGGATATTGTCCTCGAGCACGGCGACCTGCGTGGCGGTCGGGTGGTCGGGGAACGCCTTCTCGCGCACCACCATCACCCGGTCGACCGCTTCGCGGCGAGCGAGGAATTCCGATTCGGTCAGGATCGGCGGGCGACGGCGACCGGCCTCGCGACCGTCGCGCCGACGCTGACGCTTGGCCTCGAGCCGGGTGGACCCGCTGATGCCCTGTACCTCGTCGGAGGAAGTCGCCGCCGCCGCGGCGCGGCCACGGCTCTTGTTCCTCGGTTCGCGCTCGTGCACGACGGTGTTGGGGGGATCGTCCTCGGAGACCGGTTCGCTCTCCGCGCCCTCGCCGCCGACCTTGCGGCGGCGCCTGCGACGACGACGGCGGCTCGAACCCTCCGGCGCGTTCTCGTCGTCGTCGGTGTCGGTGTCGTCGGAACCCTGTTCGGCGCCTGCGTCGGTGTGCTCGGCGGCCGACGCGTCGTCCTCGGAATCGGTGTCGGCGTTGTCCTCGTCGTCACCGTCGGCGTCGGAATGCTGTTCGCCCCGACCGCGGCCACGGCCACGGCGGCCACGACGCCTGCGACGCGGCTGACCGTCGGCGTCACCGGACTGATCGGCGTTGTCACCGTCGTCCTCGGTGGTGTCCGCCTCGTCCTCGGCTTCGACGACGGGCGGCTCCTCGGTCCGGCGGACCTCCCGCTCGGTACGGCGCTGCTTGCGCACCTGCTCGACCGCCGTGGCGTCCGGCGGTAGGAACAGCGGCGCGGCCACCGACGCGGATTCGAAGACGGGAGGCGCGGTGACGTGCGGCTCCTCGGTGACGGCGTGGGTGAACAGCTGCACCGACGGCTGATGCGCCGGTGTCTGATCGGCCTCGGCCTGTCCGGCGTGCACCGGATCGGGTCGGGAGAACATGAGGCCGCGCGCGGTGGCTGCTGCCGCCTGGCGTGTCTCGGTCTCCTCCGCCGTCTCGGGAGCGGGCGCCTCGGTCTCCGGGGACTCGAGACTGTCGCGGACCGACTCCGCGACGGCTCGATCCACGTTCGACTGCGCGCTACGCGCGTCGGCACCCAACTCGGCGAGCTTGGCCAGGATTCGTTTGCTCGTCACTCCCAGCCGCTTGGCAAGCGCGTGAACTCGGATTCGCTCCGGCAATTGATCGGCATCCTGTGATGTTGTTTCCAGCGGCTCTTGATCGGCCACGAAGTCTCCTCGAGGCCCCCGGGCGCGTCCCTCCCGGTACGGAGTGACGCGGCCGACGCGGGGGCGCTGTCCGTTCACCTCGCGCCGGCGGCGCAAGGTCGTATGGTCTCGCCCCGCGTGCCCGGTCAACACCATATTTCTCGTCTGTCGGGCTGACTGGTCACGCGGCGCCTGGCTTGGCTGAACTCCGCGGATCGAGCGTTCATCCAGCGTGCCGACGCGAACAGCCGCACCACTCGAGCAGGTGTGGATATCCGTAGCAGCGATGATCGGCATCGAAACCGCGGTGTCATCCGGTTGCCTCGGTCACCGATAGTCCGCGTACCTGCGCGAACAGTCGGAACCGTTGGTAACCGCTTCCAGTATCCCACATCGTGCGCAGACGGTTCGCCATCGGCGCACGACTGCGTCCGGGACAGCCCCGCCCGTACTCGGTCCGGTGGCGGGGCGGGAAGGGCGATGACCCCCGTCTTCTCCGGCGCGTTCAGCGGTGGCCGGAATCAGGGGACGGGGGGTGGATCAGACCGGGAACTGCGGGAACCAGAGGGTGATCTCGCGCTTGGCGGATTCCGGCGAATCGGAGCCGTGAACCAGGTTGTACTGCGTTTCGAGACCGAAGTCGCCGCGGATGCTGCCGGGGACGGCCTTCTCCACCGGATCGGTGCCGCCCGCGATCTGACGGAATGCCGCGATCGCGCGGGGGCCCTCGAGGATGGCCGCGACGACCGGACCGGAGGTGATGAACTCGATCAAGGAACCGAAGAACGGCTTCTCGGCATGCTCGGCGTAGTGCTCCCCCGCCAGTTCCTCGGATACCTGCTTCAGCTCGAGGGCGGCGATCTCGAGGCCCTTGCGCTCGATTCGGGCCAGCACCTCGCCGACCAGGCCACGGGCCACGCCGTCCGGCTTGATGAGTACCAACGTCTGCTCAGTCACGGCGCACAGCCTAACCGGCGACCGTACGGTGTACCGAACCAGCGCGCTCCCCGGCCGCTAGCCCAGCGGGCGGACGCGCTGACTCGGCAGCAGTCCCGCCTCCATCCGGCGCTTCACATCATGGCGCAGGACCAGGATGAAACCCCAGACGACGGCGAACACGATGCCGATGACACCGATGGACAGGTGGAAGATCGCACCGGCGATGAGCAGCACCTGCAACCCGAGATCGTAGGCGAGCGCCCACGGCCTGCCCTGCAACCCGGCCCCGAGGAACATCAGCACCGCGAGTACGACGATATAGATGCCCGAAGCCCAGGTGACGCCACCGCCGACGTCGGCGACCACCGGCAGCGCCAGCAGCACCACGATGGCCTCGAGCACCAGGGTCCCCGCCATCACGCCGCGGAAACCCTTCCACGGGTCGGTGGTCGGCGGCGCGACCGGCGGCGCGCCGTTCTCACCTTCCGGACCGCCGGTCGCGCCGAATTCGCCGCCTGCTGGACTCACATCGGGTCCTTTCCGAACAGGGCGCGGGCCGCACCGGCGGTGACCACCGATCCGGTCACCACCACGCCCGCGCCGGAGACCATCTCGCCCTCCTCGCCGACCTCTTCGGCGATGGCGATCGCGGTCTCGACCGCGTCCGGGAGGGTTTCGGCGGTCACCACGCGCTCGTCACCGAAGCGCTGGACCGCGAGAGTGGCCAGGCTGTCGACATCCATCGCGCGGGGGGATCCGTTGTCGGTGACGACGATCTCGTCGAAGACCGGTTCCAGTGCCTCCAGAATGCCCGCCGCGTCCTTGTCCGCGAGCACACCGACGACGCCGACGAGTTTGCGGAAGTCGAATTCTGAGGTCAGCGTCGCGGCCAGGGCGCGCGCGCCCGCCGGATTGTGGGCGGCGTCGATGAAGATGGTCGGCGCGCTGCGCATCCGTTCCATCCGGCCGGGACTCGCCACATTCGCGAAACCGGCGCGCACCGCCTCGATATCGAGCCGGCGGGACGCGCCCGCCCCGAAGAACGCCTCCACCGCGGCCAGCGCGAGCGCGGCGTTGCGGGCCTGGTGCTCACCGTGCAGCGACAGGAAGATCTCGTCGTAGACCCCGCCGAGCCCCTGCAATTCGATCTGCTGACCGCCCACCGCGATCCGCCGGGCCAGTACCCGGAATTCCGCGCCCTCGCGGGCGACCGCGGCATCGACCTCGACGGCGCGGCGCAACAGCACGTCCATCGCCTCCGGCTCCTGCTGGGCGATCACCGCGACCGTGTCGCGCGGTACCAGGCTCTCCGGCGCGCGTTTGATGATCCCGGCCTTCTCCCCCGCGATGGTGGCGAGATCGTTGCCGAGGAAGTCGGTGTGGTCGAGCCCGATCGGTGTGATCACCGCGACCTGGCCGTCGACCACATTGGTCGCGTCCCAGGTGCCGCCGAGCCCGGTCTCCACGATCGCGACGTCGACCGGTGCCTCCGCGAACGCCGCGAAGCCCATCGCGGTCAGCACTTCGAATTTGCTCATGGCCGGACCGCCGGCCTCGGCGGACTGCCGGTCGATCAACTCGACGTAGGGCAGGAGTTCCCGATAGGTCTCGACGTAGGCGGCCGGGGTGATCGGATGGTTGTCGATGCTGATCCGCTCGGTCGCCAATTGCAGATGCGGGCTGGTGATCCGGCCGGTGCGCCGGTGCAGCGCCGTGAGCAGCGCGTCGATCATCCTTGTCACCGAGGTCTTGCCGTTGGTGCCCGCGATATGGATCGACGGGTAGTTCTGCTGCGGGGAACCGAGCAGATCCATCAGCGCCGCGATCCTGGCCAGCGACGGCTCGATCTTGGTCTCCGGCCAGCGTTTGTCGAGTTCGGCCTCGACCAGCGCCATTTCGGCGAGATCCACCGGAGACGGGCCGGTGCCGAGCCAGGTCGACCCGCTGTCGTCGTGGTACCGGCGCTCCGGCTCGTCATTCACTTCGAGGCCAATTCCGCGAGCCTCGCGCCGATACGGGCAACCTCGGCGGAGGCGACGTCGCGGCGGGACCGGATCTTGTCGACCACCGGTTCCGGGGCCTTGGCCAGGAACGCCTCGTTGCCGAGTTTGGCGTCGGTGCCGGCCAGTTCCTTCTCCGCAGCGGCGAGATCCTTCTCCAGGCGGCGTCGCTCGGCCTCCAGGTCGACCGCGCCCTCGGTGTTCAGTCCGACCACCACGGTGGTCAGGCTGAGCCTGACCTCGACCGAGGCGCTCGTGTCCTGACCGTCCTCCAGATCGGTGAGCCGTGCCAGCGAGGTGACCGCCTCGCGCAGGCCGGTGAGTCCGGCCTCGTCCAGACCGGTCAGCCTGGCGCGCACCTTCTGCTTGTCGGCCAGACCCTGATCGCTGCGGAACCGGCGGACCTCGGTGATCAACTCCTGCGCGTCGGCGACGCGCTGGGCGGCCACCGTGTCGGCGGGCACCCCGGAAGCCTGCGGCCACGCCGCGATCACGATGGATTCGCCGCCGGTCAGCGCCTGCCAGAGCGATTCGGTGACGAACGGGATCACCGGGTGCAGCAGTCGCAGCACCGCATCGAGCACCGTGCCGAGCACGACGCTGGTCGATTCGGCGCGCGCGTCGCCCGCCGCGAACTGGACCTTCGCGAGTTCCAGGTACCAGTCGCACAATTCGTCCCAGGCGAAGTGGAACAGCGCCTCGCACGCCTTGCCGAACTCGTAGGCGTCGAAAGCCGAGTCCACCTCGGCGAGCACTTCCTCGAACCGGTCGAGGATCCAGCGGTCGGCGTCGGTCAGGGTGGCACGCTCGGGTAGATCGCCGGGGCGCGCGCCGTTCATCAACGCGAATTTGGTGGCGTTGAACAGTTTCGTGACGAAGTTGCGCGAGGCGAGCGCGTGCGATTCGCCGACCGAGAGGTCACCGCCGGGCTGTGCGCCACGGGCCAGGGTGAAACGCAGGGCGTCCGCGCCGAAGGACCGGATCCAGTCGAGCGGGTCGATACCGTTGCCGCGCGATTTGGACATCTTCTTGCCGTGCTCGTCCCGGATCAGCCCGTGCAGGAACACGTCGCGGAACGGCACCTGCACCGCGTCGGCGGGCTTACCCGCGGTGATCGCGGAATCCTCGGAGACGAACGTCCCGAACATCATCATCCTGGCCACCCAGAAGAACAGGATGTCGTAGCCGGTGACGAGAACGCTTGTCGGATAGAACTTCTCCAGTTCGGCGCTGTTCGCGGGCCAGCCCATGGTGGAGAACGGCCACAGCCCGGAGGAGAACCAGGTGTCGAGCACGTCCGGGTCCTGCACCCAGCCCTCGGGCGCGGTCTCGTCCGGCCCGACGCACATCACTTCGCCCTCGGGGCCGTACCAGATCGGGATGCGGTGACCCCACCACAGCTGGCGCGAGATGGTCCAGTCGTGCATGTTGTCGACCCAGTCGAACCAGCGCGGTTCCTGGCTCGGCGGGTGGATCACGGTGTCGCCGTTGCGCACCGCGTCGCCCGCCGCCTTGGCGAGCGATTCGACCTTGACCCACCACTGCATGGACAGGCGCGGCTCGATCGGCTCGCCGCTGCGCTCGGAATGGCCGACGCTGTGCAGGTAGGACCGCTTCTCGGCGGCCACACGGCCGAGTCCGGCGAGTTCTTCACGCACCGCGACCCTGGCCTCGAAGCGGTCCATACCGTCGAATCTGGTTCCGGTGTCGACGATTCGGCCGCTCTCGTCCATGATGCTCGGCATCGGCAGGTTGTGCCGCAGCCCCATCTCGAAGTCGTTCGGATCGTGGGCGGGGGTGATCTTCACCGCGCCGGTGCCGAATTCCGGGTCGACGTAATCGTCACCGATGATCGGGATCTGCCGACCGGTGATCGGATGTTCGATGGTGGTGCCGATCAGTGCCTTGTATCGGGGGTCTTCCGGGTGCACCGCGACCGCGGTGTCGCCCAGCATGGTCTCCACCCGGGTGGTCGCCACGATCACATGCGGTTCGGCGTCGTCGAGCGAGCCGTAGCGCAGGGAGACGAGTTCACCCTCGACGTCCTCGAACTTCACCTCGATATCGGAGATCGCGGTCCGCAGTTCGGGCGACCAGTTGACCAGCCGCTCGGCGCGATAGATCAGGCCCGCGTCGTAGAGACGTTTGAAGATCGTCTGCACCGCGCGCGACAGCCCGTCGTCCATGGTGAACCGGTCGCGGCTCCAGTCGACGCCGTCGCCGAGCGCGCGCATCTGCCATTGGATCTGTCCGCCGGATTCGCGCTTCCAGTCCCAGACCTTGTCGATGAACAGTTCGCGGCCGAAATCCTCTTTCGTCTTCCCGTCCACCGCGAGCTGTTTCTCGACGATGGTCTGGGTGGCGATTCCGGCGTGGTCCATGCCGGGCAGCCACAGCACTTCGTAACCCTGCATGCGCTTACGGCGGGACAGGGTGTCCATCAGCGTGTGGTCGAGGGCGTGGCCCATGTGCAGACTGCCGGTGACATTCGGCGGCGGGAGCACGATGGAGTATCCGGGCTTGGCGCTGCCGGGATCGGCGACGAAGTACCCCGCGGCTACCCAGCGCTCGTACATCTCGGCCTCCACCTCGCTGGGGTTCCAGCTCTTGGGGAGGGCATCGGCACGATTACGCGAGTTGTCAGGGGCTGCGCTGGTCACCCCGGCATTCTAGTTGCCGTGGTCCTGAGCTCATAAAAGGCCCTCGCACGGGTTAGGCGGAGTCTTCGGTGGATGAGGGACACCGAAGACTCCGCCTACACCCCTGAGCTTACCGGCGATAGGGATGTAAGCATCGAATCCACAAGCAATTCTCAGCTTCTGGTGAATCTCACAATACCGGCGCCCCCCATGGCCCATCGGTTGCGCGACGGTCGTGGTGGCCGTCCGATCAGCGTCGATCCGGTTCGCCACGACGGGCGGGTCGGCCACGGTGCGATTTCGGCCACATTCGACGCCGGATCCGCGAGCCCGGGGACAGTCCGACCTGGTAGCGCGGGCCCTGCCCGCCGGAGCCGATCCGAGCGGCCCGACACCCCGGCGGTCGGATCCGGTTGCGCGCTCACCGAATCCGCGACGGGCGTGCGCGCACCCGCTGAGTTCTGCACGCGACCTCCGTGTCCGAATCATCCCGATAATTCAGGGGTTTCCCTGTTGCCGAATCGGGTGGGACCGGTGACTCTGGGAAATATGAGCCCCCCGCTTGACGCCATGCCCGCCTATTCTCCGGAACCGCGACTGTCCGTCGCGCCCGCGCGGACCCTCGCACCGGATTCGGTCCACGATCTGCGTGGCGATCCGGTCGAGGAACTGCGCTACCCGAACGCCGCCGCGCTGGTCTTCGCGGGTGTGCCGGGGGCGGGCAAGAGTACGGCGCTGCGCCTGTTCTTCGGGGCCACCGCCGAGGCCGAGACGGCGCCACACGGGCCGGGCGGCGTGCTCGTCCTGGATTCGCATCACGCGCGAAATCGCTGGCGGCGCAAACTCGGCTGGCTGCCCTACCCGCTGTGGCGACCCGTCGTGCACGTCGCGCACTACGCGGGCATCAGGGCAGCCTTGCGGGACGCGCCGGGCCCCGTGGTGATCCACGACTGCGCCACCTTCGGCTGGGCGCGCGCGATGATCCGTCGCTGGACGGCCGGGTTCGAGCGCGAACTACACCTGGTGATGGTCGACGTGCCGCCGCTCGACGCCATGGCCGGTCAGCACGCACGCGGGCGGAGGGTGAACGGGGTGTCCTTCCGCCTGCACGTGCGTCGCTGGCAGCGTCTGATCGATTCCGTGACGGCCATGGACCCGGACGCGGTGCGGTCCGCGTCGGTGGTGGTCGTCGACCGGTCGGCCGTGAACGCCATCCGGCGCATCACTTTCGGCGGATGAGCCGACCCGCGCTCACCGGACCAGGACGGTGAGCGCACCGGGAACCGCGCGCAGCGTCGCGGGCAGCATGCCCGCCGGTTCACCGTCGGCGGTCGCGGGGGCCGACGGCGCGGACAGCGTGACCTGCTCGACCCGGTAGCGCTTGGTGGCCGGGTGGTCGATCCGCTTACCCGCCGACAGGGCGGGCAGCAGTTTGAGCATTTCCAGCCGCGACACCTTGCCGACCACGGTCAGGTCGAGCAACCCGTCGTCCATCTCGGCGTCCGGGCAGATCAGCATGCCGCCGCCGTAGGTCCTGGAGTTGCCGACCGCGACCATGACGGCCTCGGTCTCGAGGACGGTGTCGCCCGCCGGATTGTCCAACGCCCCCGGCGCGACACCGGACAGCTCGATCCGATACGGCACCGCGAGTCCGCCCGCGAGTTCGGCGAGGGCGGCGAAACTGTAGCGCGACGGCCCCTTCGGCCAGCGCATCTCGTTGGCGCGCAACGTGACTCGGGCGTCGAATCCGGTGCCGGTGACCGTGGCGAACCACATCGGCGCGATACCCGTCGATTCGATACGTCCCAGGTCGACCACCCTGGTCCGGCCCGCGAGCACCAGATCCGCCGCGGCCACCGGATCATCGGTCGGCACCCCGAGCGCACGGGCCAGATCGTTGCCGGTGCCGCTCGGTATCAGGCCGAGCGGCACCCCGGTCTCGGCGATGGCCTCCAGGATCACACAGACCAGTCCGTCACCGCCGACGCAGATCACCGCGTCCGGGCGTCCGGCCGGGTCGGTCAGCGAATCACGCACCAGGCGTACGGATTCGGCGGCCGACGGGGCACGGATCTCGGTGATCTCGACGCCGCGTTCGGCAAGTCTGGCCACGGCGGCGGTGGCGGTGTCGTGCCCTTTGCCCAGTCCGGAGAGCCGATTGGTCACGACCAGGGCGCGGCGAAGGGCGCGTGGCGACTCCGAATAGACCTCTGTCATCGGATCAGCTTCCCAGGATTGAGGATGCCCGCGGGGTCCAATTCCTGTTTCACCGCGCGCAACACCCGGACACCGAGTTCGCCGATCTCGTCGGGCATCCACGGCCGGTGATCGGTGCCGACCGCGTGGTGGTGGGTGATGGTGCCCCCGCCCGCGAGGATCGCGTCGCCGACCGCCCGCTTGGCGATGGCCCACTGCGCGATCGGATCGTCGGTCTGCGCGGCGACGATCGTGAAGTACAGCGAGGCGCCGGTCGGGTAGGTATGCGAGATATGGCACATCACCAGCGGCGGCGTGCCCTGCGCGGCCAGCGAATCCGTCAGCGCTGCCGTCACTTTCGCCTTCAGGTCGGCGAGGTTGGACCACGTGGTCGCGGTCTCCAGCGTCTCGCACAGCACCGCGAGGTCCAGCAGCGCGTCGCGCGTGTAGGGGGCGGCGAAGCGACCGTGCTCCCACTGCCGCGCCGGGGTCTCTCCGAGCGCGGTGCCACCCGCCGCGCTCAGCAGCGCTTCGGCCTCGGCCTGCCGCGCCGCCACGTGCGCGGCGGTGCCCTCGTAGGTGGTGACGGCCAGACACCCCGATACCGCGTTGCCGCCGATATCGCCGGATCGGGCCAGGTTCAGGCCGGTCTCGGCCTCGTCGGACAGGCGCAGCACCGTCGGCGCCGCGCCCGCCTGCACCACGGTGCGCATGGCGGCGGCCCCGGTCGCGAAATCCGGGAACGACCAGGCCTGATATCCGACGGTCTCGGGTCGGGGATGCACCCGCACGGCGACCTCGGTGATGACGCCGAGCACCCCTTCGGAACCGAGGAACAGTTCACGGAGGTCGGGGCCCGCGGCGGAGGCGGGCGCTCGGCCCAGTACCAGGGTGCCGCTCGGCGTGGCGACCGTCAGCCGCTGCACCATGTCGTCGAAGCGGCCGTACCCCGCCGACGCCTGCCCGGACGAGCGGGTGGCCGCGAAGCCGCCGATGGTGGCGAATTCGAAACTCTGTGGGAAATGCCCGAGTGAAAGCCCTTGCGCGGCGAGCAATTCCTCCGTTCGCGGGCCGGTGAGCCCAGCTCCGAGTGTCGCGGTGCCACTGACGGGATCGACATGGGAGATCGAGTCGAGACGTCGTAGATCGAGTGCGATCACGGTGTCGAAGCGGCCGCGCACCGGGTCGACGCCACCCACCACGCTGGTCCCGCCTCCGAAGGGCACCACCGCGACGGCGTGTTCGGCGCACGAGGCGAGCACCGCGACCACCTGCTCGTGATCGGCGGGGGCGATGATGGCGTCGGGAGCGTCCTGGGGACCGTCGGCGCGGCGTCGCAGCAGGTCGGGGGTGCTCTTACCGCCCGCGTGCAAGAGGCGGTCGCGGTGATCGGTCGACACATTGCCCGCACCGACCACCGCGACCAGCCCGTCTCGTTGCGCCGGTGTGAGCACCGACTCGCGGAGCGGCACGTCGCCCTCATCGCGGCGCGCCACCGGGTCGCCGGACACCCCGAAAACCTGCGAGAGCAGGTCGCGGATCTGCGCCGGAAGTGGCTGATGTCCGGCCTGAATTCCCCAGGCGTCCCACACCATACTCGCTGACGGCGGCGCCGCACCCTGGTTTGCCACGGGAACCGAATCCGCGCCGGTGCGCTTCGTCTCAACCATGCGTTACAGTTTGACATAGAACGTCAAGTAGTAATGATTCGACACGTACACGCGGCACCGAGGTGCCACCGATATCCGGCGGTGAACATGCCAACCCCCGACGCGGCCGAGAACGAAACCCCGCTCTCCGCCGTCGATCTCGCGATATTCGACGCGGCGCGCGCCTGCGTCGAGGAATTCGGCGTCCGCAGGACCACCCTGACCGAAGTGGCCCGGCGCGCCGGGGTGAGCAGGCCCACCGTCTATCGGCGGTGGCCCGATACCGGTTCGCTGGTTACCGAACTCCTGGTCCGTGAGCTGCGCGCGATCATCGCCGAGACCATGCCCGCGGGCGGAGCGGCCCGCGCCCGGCTGGTGCGCGGCATCGTCGCGGGCGCGGCGACGATCCGGTCTAATCCGCTGTTCGGCAAGATCTTCCGCACCGACACCGATCTGATGCTCACCTACGTGTTCGGGCGACTCGGACGCAATCAGCGCACCCTCGTCGAATTGTTCGCCGCGGTGATCGGCGAAGGACAGTCCGACGGGTCGATCCGCGTGGGTGATCCGACCCGGCTGGCCACCATGCTGTTGCTGATCACCCAGTCCGCGGTCCAGTCGGCCGCGACCGTCGCGGAGCTACTGCCGGGACCCGAACTCGACGCCGAACTGGGCCACGCGATCGAAGGCTATCTACGCCCGGAAACCACCCGCCGTCGATGACGGCGACACCACCGACGACCGGCACCGGAAGGGAATGGCGATGACCGCGAAGCCGACGACCGAAAAGGCTCGGGCCCAGGGGGATTCCGACCCGGGGAATTCCGCGCTGAACGCCGATCGGCGGGCCCGCGAACTGCGGCAGCTCGGCGACGACGCCGACATCGATCTGCTCGTCGTCGGCGGCGGTGTCACCGGTGTGGGCGCGGCGCTCGACGCGGCAGCGCGCGGACTGCGGACGGTACTGGTCGAGCGGCACGATCTCGCGTTCGGCACGAGTCGCTGGAGTTCCAAACTCGTGCACGGCGGATTGCGCTATCTCGCGGGCGGTCACGTCGGCATCGCGCACGAGAGCGCGGTCGAGCGGGCGATCCTGATCGGTTCCACCGCACCGCATCTGGTGCGACCGCTGCCCCAGATCGTGCCGCTGCTGCCCGGCCTCGGACGCGCGAGCCAGGCCCTGATCCGGACCGGCTTCCTCGCGGGCGACGTCCTGCGCCGCGGCGCGGGCACCCCGGCGGCGATCCTGCCGAGATCCCGCCGGGTCGCCGCCGCCGAGACCTTGCGGCTGGCCCCCACCGTGCGCCGCGCCGGTCTGCGCGGCGGTCTCCAGGCATGGGACGGCCAGCTCGTCGACGACGCCAGACTCGTGGTCGCGCTGGCCCGCACCGCGGCGAGCCTGGGCGCGACGGTGCTGACCCGCGTCGAAGCCGTCGACGTGAAAGGCGATTCGGCCACCCTGCGCGACACGCTCACCGGCGAAACCCTGTTGGTCCGGGCCCGCGCCGTGGTGAACGCCACCGGCGTATGGGCCGACCAGGTCGATCCGAGTATCGAATTGCGGCCTTCGCGCGGCACCCACCTGGTTTTCGACGCCGCCGCGTTCGGCGGTCTCTCCGCCTCGCTCACGGTGCCGGTGCCGGGAAGTACCAGCCGTTTCGTCTTCGCCTTCCCCGCGGCGCACGGCCGGGTGTACCTCGGCCTGACCGACGAGGACGCGCCGGGCCCGGTCCCCGACGAACCGCGCCCGACCGAGTCCGAGATCGACTTCCTGCTCGACACCGTCAACACCGTATTGCGAGAGCCGTTGCGACGAGCCGACATTCGCGGCAGTTACGCGGGCCTGCGGCCACTGCTGAAGACCGGCGACGGCAGTACCTCCGACATCTCCCGCGAACACGCGGTGCTGACCTCGCCCGCCGGGGTGATCACGATCGTCGGCGGCAAGCTCACCACCTACCGCAGAATGGCCGAGGACGTCGTGGACGCGGCCGTCGACGCGGCGGGACTGATCGCCGAGCCGTGCCGAACGGCACGTCTGCCCCTGGTCGGCGCGGTCTCCGGATCGGCGCGCGACCGCGTCGACGCCCCGCCCACGCTGATCGAGCGCTACGGCAGCGAGGCGACGACCGTTCTGGCCGCGGTCGCGGACAATCCGGCGCTCGGCGAACCCGTCGCCCCCGGAATCGATGTCAGCGCAGCCGAATTCGCGTTCGGCATCAGCCACGAGGGCGCGCTCGACATCGCCGATCTACTCGACCGCCGCACCCGCATCGGTCTGATCGCGAGCGACAGGGACGCGGCACTGGCGGCGGCCGAGGCGGCCTTCGCCGCGCAATCCGGGTGATCAGCTCCAGTTGGTCAATTCGGCGAGCATCGCGGTGCGTGGCCAGCGTTCCAGCCCGTGTTCGGCCTCGGCGGCCCTGACCGCCCGCATCTCGGGCGCTTCGGCCGACACCGGGATGTAGTGGAAGCCCAGGCGCTCGTAGTACGGGCCGTTCCACGGCACCTCGGTGAAGGTGGTCAGGGTGATGGCGCGCATCCCCTGCGCCTTGGCCCAGCGCGCGGCGGATTCGATCAGCTGTTTGCCGATGCGCTTTCCCGCGTGGTCGGGATGGACCGAGACCTGTTCGATGTGGGCGTTGCCGTCGACGATGCCAAGGACGAGGTAGCCGATCGGCAGATCGGCGTCGTCGGCCCAGACCCACGCGCGCCCGGCGTCGAGGAATTCGCGCAGGCGTTCCAGGGTGGGCGGATCGTCATCGGCGACCGCCGTCATTCCGATCGTCGCGAACGGTTGCCCGGCGGCGCGCTCGATCTCCTGCAAGGCGGGCAGATCGGCCTCGGTGGCCGGTCGAATCATCTGCATGCGGGAAGTATTCTCCCTTCACCGCGCCGGTGTCGCCAGGATTCCGTCGATCAGTGCCCGCACCGCCCATGTCGCGCGGGTGTCACCGTCGCCCGAGCGGCGCACAGGCGCCGTCACCGGAACGCGGTCGGCGACCGGTTCGGCCTGCCCGAGTCGGCGCGTTCCGGATTCCGGTGCGCGCGCGGCGTGATCGGCGCTCTGTTCGGCGGCGGCCGCGGTGATGTGCAGATACAGCAGTTCCACCGCCCAGTCGACGGTCCGCTCGTCCACCCCGGCGTCGGCCAGCAGTCCCCGCATCCGGTCGATGAGCCGCAGCGCGTTGGCGCCGGTGGGGGTCGCGGCGAGGGCGACGAAGGCCAATCCCTCGTGTCTGCTCATGACGGCGACCGTCGATTCGATCACCGCGATCAGCCGCTCGCGCCAGATGCCGTCGTCGGGTTCGGCGACCGAGCCGAGCACGTGATCCAGCATGGCAGCCATGAGATCGTCGCGATTGGCGACATAGACGTAGAGCGAGGCCGCGCCGGTGTCCAACTCCTGGGCCACCCGCCGCATGGTGAGTGCGGCCAGCCCCTCGGCGTCCAGGACGCGCAACCCGGTGTCGATGATCACCTCGCGGCTGAGCGGGGCCTTCGACGGCCGAGCCCTGCGGCTGACCGGCGCGGGCCTCACGCGGCTGACTGGCATAGGTTCGGCCATCCGGTGACGACGACGGCTTCGGGGGTCTCGATCGGGTCGGTCCACTTCGCCATGGGCCGAAGCCTACGCCCGAACGAACGCCGTTTGACACGAACGTTGTTCGGAATGTCACCGGGGCCGGTGTCGTGTCGCTCCATGTCGCAGTGGTTATTGCCCCACCGACTCGTCGCCCAAACCTCGTGCTCGCCGCGCCGTTCCCCCGGCCACCGGATCCGTAAGCCCGGATGGTTCGCCCCCCGCCACTATGCTGGACGCGACAAGTGCGCGGGAAGGAGGCACGGGTGCGCAAGAACCCGTCGACCGTCGGTATCGCGCCGGGTGACGGCCTGATCGCTCGTTTCGGCTCGGTCGTCGTCTACCTCGCGGGTGAAACGGCGTCCACCGATCGGATTCTCGGGGCGATCGAAGCCGTCTCCGACGCGGAACATCCCGGTGCGGCTATCGCCCAGCGACTGGCCGCGGTGGTATTCGGCAGCGGTTCGGAGCCGCCGCCTTTCGGCGTCGTCGCACCCACATCCGACGGCACCGTGATCCTGCTCCGCGGTCCCGTGATCGCCGAGATCCACGGGGCCGAAGGGGTGCGAAGGATCTCGGGGGCGCGCGCGTTCACCTGGGTTGACGAAATCGTGCGCGAACCGGTTCGCCGCATCACCGTCGGCATCGATGCCGACGGCCCGCCGTCGGCGCTCGCGCGCACGGATCTGCGCGCGGGCGTTGTCCCCGGCGGCGGCTTCGAATTGCGCGTCGGCCCGCGCCGCGCGAACCAACCCACCGGGCCCACGTCGGATGCGGGCGAACCGGGGCACGAAGCGGCGCAACCGATGCCGGGACGGCGCACCGAGGAACCGGCAGGCACCGCACCCGCGGGTTTCGACACCGTGGACGACACCCCCGGCGCGGATCGCACCGAACGCACGGGCGAACGCACCCGGGCCCATCACACATCGGCTACGAACCACCCTTCGCCCGCCGCCGAACCCGCCCGGACCGGGACGAATTCGACCGACGAACCCGTGCGGCCGCGCCGCGTCGGCGAAGTCGCCGCCGTACCGAAAACCCCCGCGCGGCCCGCCCCCGAGGACATCGGCACGCAGGCCATGCCCGGCGGCTGGTCGGGCACACACCATTCGGCCGCGACACCGCACACCGGGCACGACGTGCCACCCGACGATTCGATGACCCGCCCCGCGCGGCCGGGCACCGGGGCCTCGGTGGGCGCGCTGGTCTACGACGACACGGCCTATCCGCTGGACCGGCCGTACGTGATCGGGCGCAGCCCCATGTCCGACGACTCGGTACGCAACGCCGTCGCCTCGCCGCTGGCCGTCCCTCGCGACCGGCACGTCTCGCGCATCCACGCCTACGTCACGCTCGATCGCGGCAAGGTCTTCGTGCGCGACGCCGGGACACCGGCGGGCACCTTCATCGCCGCCCCGGGGGCCGAGACATGGACCCGCATCGGAACCGCGACGACCGAACTCGCCCCCGGCTGGAGTATCCGCATCGGCGAGAAGATCCTGACCTACCGCGCCGACGACCAGCGGGTACGACTGCTGAAGTGAACGAACCCGCCCCGGTGGCATACGTGTCCGACACCACCCGTCCGAGCGGGGCACCGGGATCTACGATGCCAAGGCGAACACCGATGCCCGCGGCGGTACAGCGGGTATGGAGAGGACGATGGGACTATGCACCGACACGGGCCGACCGAGGATATCGATGAATCCGCGCTGACCGTCACTCCGCCGAAGACACAGGCCGCGGGCGTCACGGCGGTAGCCGTCTCGTTGAAACGCGCGGTGCGGGAGATGGGTGTCGTGCGGACCGCGCGGACCTTGGCCCGGGTCAATCAGGTACACGGTTTCGACTGCCCCGGCTGCGCGTGGCCGGAACCCACCGGGCATCGTCGTCCCGCCGAATTCTGCGAGAACGGCGCGAAGGCCGTGGCGGAGGAAGCGACGCTGCGCACCGTCACCCCGGAATTCTTCGCGCGGCATTCGGTCGAGGAACTGTCGCGCAAATCCGGGTACTGGCTCGGACAGCAGGGACGGCTCACCCACCCGATGGTGCTGCGTCCGGGTGACACCCACTACACACCGATCGACTGGGACGACGCCTACCGTCTGATCGCCGACGTCCTGCGCGGGCTCGATTCGCCCGACCGCGCCCTGTTCTACACCTCGGGACGCACCGCGAACGAGACGGCCTTCCTCTACCAACTGCTCGTCCGCAGCTACGGAACCAACAATCTGCCCGACTGCTCCAACATGTGCCACGAATCCTCTGGCGCGGCCCTGGTCGGTTCGATCGGCATCGGCAAGGGTTCGGTGACGATCGATGATTTCGACGCCGCGGATCTGATCATCGTCGCCGGTCAGAATCCGGGCACGAACCATCCGCGCATGCTCAGCGCCCTCGCTGGCGCCAAGGCCTCGGGCGCGAAGATCGTCGCGGTGAACCCGCTGCCGGAAACCGGACTGCTCGGGTTCCGCGATCCGCAGACCGTCCGGGGCGTCACCTCCGGTGTCCCCATCGCCGACGATTTCCTACAGATCCGGCTCGGCGGTGACATGGCGCTGTTCCGCGGGATCGGCCGACTGCTGTTCGAAGCCGAGGATCGCGCGCCCGGCACGGTCGTCGACCGCGCCTTCGTGGACGAGCACTGCGCCGGATTCGACGAGTACGAGAAGCAGTCGCGCGCGGTCGATCTGGATACCGTGGTGGCCGCGAGCGGCCTGCCCCTGGCCGATATCGAACGCACGGCGCGACTGTTCGCCGCGTCGAAGAACATCATCATCTGCTGGGCGATGGGGCTGACCCAGCAGCACCACGGTGTGGCCACCATCGAGGAGGCCACCAACCTGCTCCTGTTGCGCGGCATGATCGGCAGGCCGGGCGCGGGCGTCTGCCCGGTGCGCGGGCATTCCAATGTGCAGGGCGATCGCACCATGGGCATCTGGGAACGAATGCCGGACAGCTTCCTCGACGCGCTCGACCGCGAATTCGGCATCACCAGCCCGCGCGCGCACGGTTACGACACCGTCGACGGTATCCGCGCCATGCGTGCGGGCAAGGCTTCGGTATTCGTCGGCATGGGCGGCAATTTCGTCTCCGCCACCCCCGATACCGAGGTGACCGAGGCGGCGTTGCGCGGCTGCGAACTCACCGTGCAGGTCTCGACCAAACTCAACCGCAGCCACCTGGTGCACGGTCGGACCGCGCTCATCCTGCCGACACTGGGACGCACCGACAAGGATGTGCGCGCCGGGGTGAGACAGCAGGTGTCGGTGGAGGATTCGATGTCGATGGTGCACCTGTCCACCGGCAGGCTCGATCCGGTCAGCGATCAGTTACGCAGCGAAGTCGCCATCGTGTGCGATCTCGCGCTGGCGTTGCTCGGCCCGGACCATCCGGTCCCGTGGGCCCGATACCGCGACGACTACGACGAGATCCGCGATGCCATCGCACGGGTGGTCCCCGGCTGCGACGAATACAACAGGCGCGTTCGCGATCGTAACGGTTTCGTACTGCCGCATCCCCCGCGTGATTCCCGCGAATTCCGGACCGGCACGGGCAGAGCGAATTTCGGGATCAACGAGTTGAGCTGGGTGCCGGTACCGCCGGGACGGTTGATCCTGCAGACGATGCGCAGCCACGACCAATACAACACCACCATCTACGGCCTCGACGATCGCTATCGCGGCGTGCACGGTGGCCGCCGCGTGGTCCTGGTCGATGTCGACGATATCGCCGAAATGGGTTATACCGAAGGTGATCTGGTCGATCTGATCTCGGAATGGACCGACGGCGTCGAACGCCGGGTGGAGGGTTTCCGCATCGTCGGCTATCCGACACCGCGCGGCAACGCCGCCGCCTACTACCCCGAGGCGAATCCGCTGGTACCGCTGGATCATGTTGCGGCACGATCTAATACGCCGGTATCCAAGGCCGTGACGATCCGACTCGAACCCCATGTGCACGTGGAGGCGCGGTCATGACCGCGGTCCGAAACCCGACCGCTGACGAAGCGACCACGGCCGATGGTCCGTCGCCGGTCCCGCCCACCACCGGGGTCCGGTCATGAGCAGGGTGACCGCGCGCCGTCCGACGCTGCGGATCTCGCCGAACGGTGAAGTGCGCAGGCCCGACACCCTCGCCGTGGAGGAACCGCTCGAGATCCGCATCGCCGGACAATCGCTGACGGTCACCATGCGCACACCCGGCGCGGATATCGACCTGGTGCACGGTTTCCTGTTGAGCGAGAACATCATCGGCTCCATGGACGACGTCGTGAGCGCGCGCTACTGCGCGGGCACGGACGCGGACGGACACAACACCTACAACGTCCTCGATGTCGAACTGCGCGGGCCCGCCACGGTGCGGCCACGCAATTTCCTCACCACTGGGGCCTGCGGTGTCTGCGGCAAGACCGCGCTCGACGAGGTCCGCTCACACACCAGATATCCGATCCCCGCACACGCCAGCGCTGTCGACACCGCGGTGCTGGCGGGTATGCCGGAGAGTCTGCGCGCCCGCCAGTCGGTCTTCGACGCCACCGGCGGACTGCACGCCGCCGGACTCTTCACCGTGGGCGGGGAGCCGCTGGCGGTGCGTGAGGATATCGGCAGGCATAACGCCGTCGACAAGGTGATCGGGTGGGCGCTGCGCGAAAACCGGATCCCCGCACACGATCTCGTGCTCATCGTCAGCGGGCGTGCCTCGTTCGAACTGGTCCAGAAGGCGGTCATGGCGGGAATACCCACGCTCGGCGCGGTGTCGGCACCGAGTTCGCTCGCGGTCGATCTCGCGGTCGAATCCGGACTGACCCTGGTCGGATTCCTCCGGGGCGACACCATGAACGTCTACAGCGGCTCCGACAGTCTGGTGATCCCGGGAACCGCCGCCGCGCAGAGCGTCTGACCTGGGGAAATACTGCCGATCGTTGCCCACGGAGCGCTGTCGGAATACGGTGAACGCACCGATCCACCCGGTGCCGAGGAACGGAGCGACCGATGCGGATCTCGCTGGAGGGCAAATCGGGGGGCATACGCGTGCGCATGCGCTTCGAACAGAATCGCGGGCGTTGGCTGGCCGTACGAATCATCCTGGGCGTGTTGGCATTCCAGGGGATCGTGATCGGATTGTGGGCCGTCCTCGCACCGCACTCGTGGTACTCGAGTTTCCCCGGTTTCGGCATGCACTGGGTCGCGGTGGACGGGCCGTACAACCACCACCTCGCCGCCGATGTCGGCGCGTTCTTCCTGGCGCTGGGCGCGGTATCGCTGTACGCGCTGATCCGTACCGGGGTGGAGAGCGCGAGAGCCGCGGGCATCGGATGGACGGTGATGGCACTGCCGCACCTGATCTATCACGCCTTCCACAAACCCGCCGAGATGGGGGCCGTGAGTTTCACCCTGAGCGTCATCGCGGCCGCCGCGCTGCTCGCGCTCGGCGTGGCCCTGCTGGTGGTGGTGCCGCGCGGCCCCAGGGTCGCCGATCCCGATCCGATCGACCTCCGCTTCCCGCGCCGCGGGGAATGAGGGTCAGCGCCACCCGCCGATGGAGGTGAGGTGGCGCAGGGTGCGTACCACGGCTGGAGCGCACAGATGATCGTCCTGCGGCCCGAGCCACGCCATTTCGGCGATTTCCGCGGCCGGGGCCGGAACACCCCGGCCGGGCGCGCGGAAACAATGCATTTCGACGAGGATGCCCGGGCGACCATGGGCGGGAGCCGTGATGGTCACCTCGGGCGTGATGCGCTGTTCATCGATCTCGACGCCGAGTTCCTCGCGGACCTCGCGGACGAGCGCTCGCGCCAGGGTCTCCCCCGGCTCGGGTTTGCCGCCGGGCAGGTAGAAGGCGTCACGACCCTCGGTACGGACTGCCAGCAACCTGCCGTTTTCGACGCATAACCAAGCAACCGACGTGAGCGTTCGTTCCGCGGTCATGATCTGCAGACGCTACCCGGAAATCAGGCTTCGAGCGCCTCGAGCAACGCCGCCCGCTGACGGGCGCCCAGACCACCGATGCGGCGATCCTCCGGAATCTCGGCCTGATCCATCAGCTTGGCCGCTTTGACCGGTCCGACGCCGGGCAGGGCCTTGATCACGGCCGCGACCTTGGTCTTCTTGACCAGATCATCGGACTCGGACTTCTTGAGCAGGTCCGCGACCGAAACCTTGCCCTCTTTCACCTGACCGATCAATTCGGAGCGCGCCTTGCGCACCGCGGCCGCTTTGGCCAACGCCTCGGTGCGTTGCTCGGCGGTCATTGTGGGCAGTGCCATGTCTCCTCCGCTTTCACTCGTCACTCGAACATCTGGTTGACCGGGTCGAGTAAACAGCACCATGTCGACTGCACCCCGCCGACACACCGGGTGAATGTTGCGATGAGTTTTCCGAGTCGAGACCGTCGTAATCGATGAAGCATCCGCCGACTACGGGCGAATCGGACGAAAGGAATGCAGGCCATGGAGCTGTCACTCACCCGATTCCTCACCATAGACGCCACCCACGAGGGCCGGGACGGCGGCCCGCGACAGGATCGCGGCGACGGCGTCACCGATCCGGCGTAACGCCTGGACCTCGGAGAACGACAGGATCATCGAGAGTACTTCGCTATTGGACGACCGGTTCAACGGAGAGCCGGAGGGATCGACGAGGATCCCGGCGCGGGGCACGACCTCAGGGTTGCCACGCAGTCCACGGCGAGACATTTCGAAGAGATAGACGACGGTCCCCCCTTCGGGCGGGATCCGATCCATCGCACACGGGACACTGCTAACCTCGGAACTAGAACAGGTTCCAATTCAGTGGGAGTTCCGATGGCACAACAGATCCGCGACGTGGTCGAGCAGTACGTGAAACTGGTCGGCTCGGGCCCGACCGAGAACATCGTCGCGTTGTACGCGCCCGACGCCGTCATCGAGGACCCGATCGGCACCGAGCCCAAACGCGGGCACGCGGCGATCCGGGAGTTCTACGATGTCCTCGCGCAGCTCGATCGTGAGACCGAACTGCACACCGACACCCTGCGCGTCGCCGGAAATCACGCCGCGTTCCTGTTCACGCTCGTCACCAGATTCGGCGATCAGCGCCTGACCCTGAGCCCGATCGACGTCATGGAATTCGACGACGACGGCAAGATCACGCGAATGCGCGCCTACTGGGGCCAGGACGACATGAGCAGCGAAACCGCCTGATCACTGCGATCACGCCGGATCGAGGACCGCGCAGGCCAGATCCGGCATCAGGTCGAACGCGTCCGCCTCACCGGCTGCCACGAGCAGCCGGTCGACGCAACTCGCGCCCACCACCAGACGCAATCGGCGCCCGGTGCGCCCCGCCGTCACGCGGGCCTCGACGAGAACGCGCAGGCCGGCGATGCCGAAGAAGCTCACCCGCGACAGGTCGACGGTCACGATCTGCGCCGCGTTGTTCAATGCTCCGATCAGCGAGGTCCGCAACTCGTCCACGGTGTAGTGGTCGACCTCCCCGGCGACCGCGCAGAGAGTCACGGTCTCGCCGGGTGTGGTCACCGAAACATGGAGCCGGTCGGCGGGACCGGACGGTCGCGATCTCGTCGCGGAAATTCTGGTGGTGATGACGGTCGACATACGGACCCCGGTCCGGTCGCGCGCGGCAACAGAGAGAATTGCTCGCGAAGGTGGTTCGTCCCGGCATCACGTTCACCCGAGACCGGGCTGGTTACTCAACCCTCATCAGGGGTACCCCATTCGGCGCCGCCGCACACCTTTTGCTGTCGAACGTCCCCGAACGACACGAACGGCCCGGATATCCGTGCGGACATCCGGGCCGTTCGGTAAGGACAACGATCAGGCGGACTTCTCGCGACGCTCAGCGCGCTGCGCCTTACGGGGCACGATGGTCGGGAGCACGTTCTCGGTCACCGTATCGGCGTTGACGACCACCTTGGCGACATCGTCACGGCTGGGGATGTCGTACATCACCGGCAGCAGGACTTCCTCCATGATGGCGCGCAGACCGCGAGCGCCGGTGCCGCGCAGGATCGCCTGATCGGCGATGGCCTCCAGGGCGTCCTGGGTGAACTCGAGTTCGACGCCGTCCATCTCGAACAGCCTGATGTACTGCTTCACGAGGGCGTTCTTCGGTTCGGACAGGATCTTGACCAGCGATTCCTTGTCCAGATTCGTCACCGAGGCGACGACGGGCAGGCGACCGATGAACTCGGGAATCAGACCGAACTTGATCAGATCCTCCGGCATCACCTCGGAGAAGTGATCGGTGGTGTCGATCTCCGCCTTGGACCTGACCTCGGCGCCGAAACCGATACCGCGGTGGCCGATGCGGTCGGAGATGATCTTCTCCAGGCCCGCGAACGCGCCCGCCACGATGAACAGCACGTTGGTGGTGTCGATCTGGATGAACTCCTGGTGCGGGTGCTTGCGCCCACCCTGGGGCGGCACACTCGCCTGGGTGCCCTCGAGGATCTTCAGCAGCGCCTGCTGCACGCCCTCACCGGAGACGTCACGGGTGATGGACGGGTTCTCGCTCTTGCGGGCGATCTTGTCGACCTCGTCGATGTAGATGATGCCGGTCTCGGCCCGCTTGACGTCGTAGTCCGCGGCCTGGATCAGCTTGAGCAGGATGTTCTCGACATCCTCGCCCACATAGCCCGCCTCGGTCAGCGCGGTCGCGTCCGCGATGGCGAACGGCACGTTCAGCATCTTCGCCAGGGTCTGCGCCAGATACGTCTTACCGCAGCCGGTGGGGCCGAGCATCAGGATGTTCGATTTCGTCAGTTCGACGATCTCGCCCCGGCTGTCGCGCCCCTTGTCACCCGCCTGGATGCGCTTGTAGTGGTTGTAGACGGCCACGGCGAGCGTGCGCTTGGCGGTGTCCTGCCCGATGACGTAGTTCTCCAGGAAATCCCGGATCTCCGCGGGCTTGGGCAGTTCATCGAGTTTGACCTCGCTGGACTCGGCCAGCTCCTCCTCGATGATCTCGTTGCATAGATCGATGCACTCGTCGCAGATGTACACCCCTGGTCCCGCAATGAGCTTCTTGACCTGCTTCTGGCTCTTTCCACAGAACGAGCACTTGAGCAGATCGCCGCCATCTCCGATGCGCGCCATCTCGTGGGTCCCTACTTCCTTGTCCGCGTGCAACCGTCCGTCCAGGTTGCCAGCAATCCGCCGAACTCGGGTGTAATCACGAACACTTCGAGCGTGTAGGGCGGGTCGAGCGATGCCGTCAACCGGGAGCAAAGGTCCCTAGGTCGACCGTACCCGGTGTGGTGGAAGGAGGTCGACAACTCGAGCATGTTTCTCGCCGGTGTTGTGCCAGTTCTCACGGCATTGGAACACGTTCCACCATGGAAGGGCCAGATCCGGCGTCCGGCCACCCGCTTCGCGACCCATTCCCATCGGAGTCGTTCCGATCGGTCGGTTTCTCTCGAAGCGGACCGGCCGAACAGTCTGCCACCTGGCGTCCTGCCCGGCCGGATTTACCTGCAACATAGCAACTTACGAGCACTCCCGCTCATCGGGCGAGACGATTCCCACCCCGCGGGAACTTTCGCGGGCTATTTCTGCGCACTCAGCTTGCGGTAACCGAACACCTGATCGACGATCCCGTATTCCTTGGCATCCTCTGCCGTCAGGATCTTGTCGCGGTCGGTGTCCTTGCGGATGGTGTCCGCGTCCTTGCCGGTGTGGTTGGCCAGCGTGGTCTCCATGAGCCTGCGCATGCGCTCGATCTCGGCAGCCTGGATCTCCAGGTCCGACACCTGCCCCTGGATGCCACCCTCCAGCGCGGGCTGATGGATCAGCACGCGGGCGTTGGGCAGGCAGGCCCGCTTACCGGGCGCGCCCGCCGCGAGCAGCACGGCGGCGGCGGAGGCCGCCTGACCGAGGCAGACGGTGACGACGTCGGCGCGGACGTACTGCATGGTGTCGTAGATCGCCATCAGCGCGGTGAACGAACCACCGGGCGAGTTGATGTACATGGTGATGTCGCGATCAGGATCCTGCGACTCCAGCACCAGCAGCTGCGCCATGATGTCGTTGGCCGAGACATCGTCGACCTGCGCGCCGAGGAAGATGATGCGCTCCTCGAACAGCTTGTTGTACGGGTCCGAGGTCTTCACGCCGTAGGTGGTCTGCTCGGTGAACTGCGGCAGGATGTACCGCGAATGCGGGCCCTGCGGGGCCATGCCGGAAACGCCGGCGCGTGGGTCGATCGAATTGGCCATCTTCGTCTCCAAAGTCTGTGTGGGTGAACGGGTCTGCACAGTCCGTCGGCGACTGCCCGCTGGGTCGTCGCTCGGGCGGGACCGGCTAGTTGCCCACGCCGTTCGCCTGGTTCGCGTGGCTGACCACGTGGTCGATGAAGCCGTAATCCAGCGCCTGCGCGGCGGTGAACCAGCGGTCGCGATCGGCATCGGCGGTGACCTGCTCGACGGATTTGCCGGTGTGCAGCGCCTGCAACTCGTTCAGCTCACGCTTGGTGTGCACGAACTGCTCGGCCATGATCGCGATATCGGCGGCCGAACCACCGATACCAGCCGACGGCTGGTGCATCATGATCCGCGCGTGCGGCAGCGCGTAGCGCTTGCCCGCGGTTCCGGCGGTGAGCAGGAACTGCCCCATCGACGCCGCCAGACCCATGCCGACGGTGCGAATATCGCATTCGGCGAACTGCATGGTGTCGTAGATGGCCATACCCGCGGTCACCGAACCGCCGGGCGAGTTGATGTAGAGCGAAATGTCCTTGACCGGATCCTCCGCCGACAACAGCAGGATCTGCGCGCAGATCTTGTTCGCGATGTCGTCGTCGACCTGGGTACCGAGAAAGATGATCCGCTCACGCAGCAGGCGCTCGTATACCGAATCACTGAGGTTGAGTCCAGCAGTGGGGGAACTCATGACGACCCCTGCCTTGTTCATTGTCACGGATACCTGCCTTCTCTTCTCACCGGCTTGTCATTGAAAGCTACACAGCGTCCACTTGCCACACAGCCATCACCTTCGCTGTCACAAACAGTAACGAAGCCGGGCGGCGCCGAACTCCCGGCACCGCCCTTCTTCGCTCACAGCGCAATGGCCCATCCCCGCACGCGCGGGGGCACGGTCGACACCCGCTGGTTCGCCCGTGCGTCCGAAGGGCCGACTCGCTGCGGAGCCGCGCGACCCGGTCGACGTTCGGCCGCGACGCGCGTTTCGTTCCCGCGTGACCGAATTATTCTGCCTTCACGGCTTCGGTCTCGGTTTCGTCCGAGGAAGTCACGGCGTCGATGATGTCGTCGGAATCGTCGGGCGCGCCGAACATCTCGGCGGTGTCGACCGCGTTGCCCTCGGAGTCGGTGACCTTGACCTGGCCGACGACACCGGCCAGCGCCTTACCGCGACGGACGTCGGCGAAGATCGCGCCGAGCTGGCCCGCCTGCTGGACCTGCTGGATGAACTGCTCGGGCGACAGGCCGTAGCGCTGCGACTGGAACAGGATCCGCTCGGTCAGCTCTTCCTGGCCGACCTGGGTGTCCTCGGCCTCGGCGATGGCGTCGAGCAGCAGCTGGGTCTTGACCGACTTCTCGGCCGCTTCCTTGGTGTCCTTGTCGAACTCCTCGCGGCTGCTGCCCTGGGCCTCGAGCGCCTCGGCGAGGCGGGCCTCGTCGTGGTCGAAGCCGTGCACGGCGTCGTGGGTGACCGCGTCGATCTCGGCCTGTACGACGGCCTCGGGCAGCGGCACCTCGACCTTGTCGAGCAGGGTCTCGAGCACCTTGTCGCGGATCTCGCCCGCCTGCTCGACCTTCTTGGTCCGCTCGACGCGGCTCTTCAGGTCGTCCTTCAGCTCGTCGAGGGTGTCGAATTCGGAAGCGAGCTGGGCGAATTCGTCATCGGCCTCGGGCAGCTCGCGCTCCTTGACGCCCTGCACGGTGACCTTGATGACCGATTCCTTGCCCGCGTGCTCACCGGCGACCAGGTTCGAGGTGAATTCGGCGGACTCGCCCGCCGACAGGCCGATGACGGCCTCGTCCAGGCCCTCGATGAGCTGGCCGGAGCCGACCTCGTGCGACAGGCCGGAGGTGGCCGCGTCGGTCACTTCCTCGCCGTCGACGGTGGCCGAGAGATCGATGGAGATGAAATCGCCGTTCTGCACGGCGCGCTCGACACCGGTCAGGGTGCCGAAACGCTGACGCAGCGACTGGAGCTGCTCATCGATATCGGAATCCTCGACGGTGAACGCGTCGACGGTGACCTCGATGTCGTCGTAGGACGGCAGCGTGATCTCCGGACGTACGTCGACCTCGGCGCTGAAGGCGAGTTCCTGGCCGTCCTCGATCTTGGTGATCTCGATCTCGGGCTGGCCGATGACCTTGATCTCGGAGGTGGTGACGGCCTCGCTGTAGCGGCCGGGCAGGACATCGTTGACGACCTGCTCCAGAATGGCGCCACGGCCGAGACGGGCCTCGAGGAGCTTGGCCGGGGCCTTGCCCGGACGGAAGCCGGGAATACGGACCTGCTTGGCGAGAGCCTTGTAGGCACGATCGAAGTCCGGCTTCAGTTCCTCGAAGGGCACCTCGACATTGATCCGGACCCGGGTCGGGCTCAGCTGCTCGACGGTGCTCTTCACGGACATGCTCCTTGTTCGTTGTTCGGTTCGGTGTTCGTGCTTGTCGTCATGCTGGTCAACGACGGCGGTACCTGCGCCCCGTCCCCACCGTGCACCCCGGGATCCGGAATGAAGTGCGGAGCGACGCCACGTGCTGACCGGGTCGCGGACGTTCCTGGTCCGCGCACCCTGATGTACGCATCCCGACCAGGGTAGTTGACCGGTCGCGAGGGCATGCAATCGGTCACGGCGTGGACGGCGACGCCACGGACCCGCCCGGGTTCACGCGGGGCGCGAGGATCAGTTCCCGACCTTGACCGCGTCGGTCACGAAGACCAGCGTCTCATTGGGCTTGACGCCGTTGCCGCCCTTGCCGTAGCCGAGTTCGGGGGGAATGATCATCAGCCTGCGCGCGCCCTGCTGCACACCCTCCAAGCCCTGCTCCCAGCCGGGGATGACCTGTCCGGAGCCGAGCGTCAACGGGAAGGGCTTGCCGCGATCGAACGAGCTGTCCAGCTTCTTCTTGTCCGACCAGGTGATCAGCGAGTAGTTCATGGTGAGCTGCTGGCCGGTGGCGGCGCCGGGACCGCTGCCCGCGACGAGATCCTTCACGATGAGCTGCTTGGGCGGATCGCAGTTGTCGGGGAGCGTGATCTTCGGATTCTCGCCGTAGCCGCCCTCCACCTTCACATCGTCGGCGGTGCATTCGCGGCCGAAGGTCGTGGCTGCCGCGGCGGCGGTCGAGGAGCCGCGCGCCGAGGTCGTGGCGGAGGTCGCCGCCGCACCCGTGTCGTCGTCCGACCCGCACGCGGTGAGCGCGACCGCGGCCGCGGCGACGACGCCGACTCCGATGATCCTGCCGAGTTTTCGCATGCGGCGGACCTTAGGCCACCGGGCCACGCCGCGCCCATCCGCCCTCATCGATTCGCCACGCTGCCCGACCGCGCCCGGCTCGGTAGAGTTGCCGTGAATCTCCATCCGGTGTCGTCGCTCTGACCATCGAGGTTCGCGATCGGCACGACGTCCGACCGTCGACGGCGAGTCTCGCCGACGACGTCCGCAGTGAGGAGAGTCCGTAGATGACCCGAGTGACCGACGCCGGGAAAGACACCTCGGCCGACAACGTCGACAACGGTGGCGGACGGACCATCCCACCGCGCCCCTATGTACTGGGCGATATCCCGGGCCCGCTGAACCGGGCCGAACTCGCGTCCATGGACGCGTGGTGGCGTGCCGCGAACTATCTCGCGGTCGGCCAGATCTATCTGATGAAGAATCCGTTGCTGCGTGAACCGCTGCGGCCCGAGCACATCAAACCGCGGTTGCTCGGCCATTTCGGCACCGTGCCCGGTTTGAATCTGGTCTGGGTGCACGCCAATCGGGCGATCCGGCAGCGCGGGCTGAACGCGGTCTTCGTCGCCGGACCGGGTCACGGCGGCCCCGGCCCCAACGCGTGCGCGTGGCTGGAGGGAACCTATTCCGAGCTCTACGGCCATATCTCACGCGATGCCGTCGGGATGGGCGCGCTGTTCGCCCAGTTCTCGTTCCCCGGCGGGGTGCCGAGCCACTGCGCGCCGGAGACGCCCGGTTCCTTCCACGAAGGTGGCGAGCTGGGGTACTCGCTGCTGCACGCGTTCGGTGCGGCACTGGACAATCCGGATCTGACCGTCTTCTGCGTGGTCGGCGACGGTGAAGCCGAGACCGGACCGCTCGCGGGCAGCTGGCACTCCGCCAAATTCCTGAACCCGCAGCGCGACGGCGCGGTGGTGCCGATCCTGGCGTTGAATCAGTACAAGATCGCCAATCCGACCCTGCTCGCCCGCATCCCCGAATCCGAACTGCTCACGCTCATGCGCGGATACGGATACGACCCGATCATCGTGGCCGGCGATGATCCCGCCCGAGTCCACCAGGACATGGCGAGCGCGATGGACAGCTGTCTGGATCGGATCGAGAGGATCAAGGCCGCCGCGCGAGCGAATCCGGACGAGCGAGCGTACTGGCCGATGATCGTGCTGCGCACGCCGAAAGGCTGGACCTGTCCCCCCGTCGTGGACGGCGAGCAGGTGGAGGGCACGTTCCGCGCCCACCAGGTTCCGCTGCCCGCCGCCCGGACCGACGACGCCCACCGCGTGGTGCTCGAAGAATGGTTGCGGTCCTATCGGCCCGAGGAACTCTTCGACGAGAACGGCCGACCGGTCGGTGAACTGCTCGACCTCGTGCCCGTCGGCGGGCGCCGGATGAGCGCCAACCCGGTCGCCAACGGCGGAACGCTGGTCCGCGATCTGCGGCTGCCGGATTGGCGCGACTACGGCGTCGAGGTCGACGCGCCCGGAGCGGCCGACCACGAGGCGACCCGGGTGCTCGGCTCCTGGCTGCGCGACGTCACGCGCGACAACCCCGACAATTTCCTGACTTTCGCGCCCGACGAACTGGCGAGCAACCGCCTCCAGGACATTCTCGAGGTCACCGGCCGCGACTGGCAGGTCGAGATCGATCCGAACGACGTGAAACTCGACCGGCGGGGCCGGGTCATCGAAGTGCTCTCCGAGCACATGTGCCAGGGGTTGCTGGAGGGATATCTGCTCACCGGCAGGCACGGGGTCTTCACCTGCTACGAGGCGTTCATCCACATCATCGACGCCATGTTCAATCAGCACGCCAAATGGCTCGACGCGAGCGCGGCGGTGCCGTGGCGACGTCCGGTGCCGAGCCTGAACTACCTGCTCTCATCGCACGTGTGGCGCCAGGATCACAATGGCTTCACCCATCAGGACCCGGGTTTCCTCGACGTGGTGCTCAACAAGAAACCCGAGATCGTGCGCGTGTACCTGCCGCCGGACGCCAATACGCTGCTGTCGACCTACGACCACTGCCTGCGGTCACGCCACTACGTCAATGTGGTGGTCGCCGGAAAACAGCCGCAACCGGATTGGCTCGGCATTCAGGACGCGGCGGCGCACTGCGCGCGAGGAGCCGGGATCTGGGAGTGGGCGGGTAACAACGACGACCTCGGCACCAGCCCCGATGTCGTGCTCGCCTGCGCGGGTGACGTGCCGACGCTGGAAACCCTCGCCGCTGCCGCGATCCTGCGGGATCGCCTGCCCGATCTGCGTGTGCGCGTGGTCAACGTGGTCGACCTGATGCGGCTGCTGCCCGCCGACGAACATCCGCACGGCCTGCCCGACAGTGAATTCGACACGCTCTTCACCACGAACCGCCCGGTGATCTTCGCGTTCCACGGGTACCCGTGGCTGATCCACCGGCTCACCTACCGCCGTACCAACCACTCCGAGATGCACGTGCGCGGATACAAGGAGAAGGGCACCACCACAACACCTTTCGACATGGTGATGCTCAACGACCTGGACCGCTACCACTTGGTCATGGATGTCGTCGATCGCGTTCCCGGCCTGCGGGAGAAGGCGGCGGGACTGCGCCAGGAAATGGTCGACGCGCGCTGGAAGGCCAGGGCGTGGACTCGCGAACACGGCGCGGACGTCCCGGTGGTCTCGCAGTGGCGCTGGCCCGACCCCGCGTGTTGAGCGCGTAGATACGGAGGCATACCGCGCTATCCGGTCGCCTCGTGCGAGAACTCGATCCTCGCGAGCCCACCTGTTGAAATCGGCTTGCCGCAGAGGTCGCGTAACGGCGACCATCGCAGGATGCTCTTGACGATCACCTGTACCCGACCGGAGGACGCGGCGTGGCCCGCGACCGATCTGGGGTTCCTGCTGCACAAGAACCCCGACCGGGTGCAGGCGTTCGAGCAGTCCTACGGCACCGCGCACGTGCTCTATCCGGAGGCGACCGAGTCCCGGTGCACCGCGGCGCTCGTCCTCGAGGTCGACCCGATCCGGTTGGTGCGCGGGCGTGAGCGCAACACACCGGATTTCAGTCTCGGCCAGTATGTGAACGACCGCCCGTACGCGGCGTCGTCACTGCTTTCGGTTGCGCTGGGCCAGGTCTTCCGCACGGCGCTGCGTGGCCGTTGTGAACATCGCGAGGAACTGGCGCGCACCGCGCTGCCGTTGCGGCTGGAACTGCCGTCCGTGCCGTGCAAGGGCGGCGCGGATATCGCCCATCGGGTCTTCACACCGCTGGGCTGGACCGTCCACGCGACCCCGCTCCCCCTCGACCCGGCCTTCCCCGACTGGGGCGACTCACACTACCTGCGACTGGAACTCACGGGCACGATGCGCCTCGCCGACGCGCTGTCGCACCTCTACGTCCTGCTGCCGGTGCTCGACGGCGCGAAACACTACTGGGTGGCCGCTGACGAGGTCGACAAACTGATCCGCGCGGGCGCGAGCTGGCTCGGCGACCATCCCGAACGCACCTGGATCACCCGCCGCTACCTGGCCCGTCGTCATTCCCTGGTCAGGACCGCCTTGGCCCGGCTCGCCGAAATCGATGAGGTGGAGCCGGAAAGTCTGGACGCGGTGGACGAAGTCGACACGGCGGAGAGAGTCGACCACGTCGATGAACTCGGCACCGTCGGCCGGGCAGGCCCAGAGGCGCGATCCGAGACCGGCGATGCGGGCAGCGGTGTCGAACCGACCGACGCCGCCGGAGATACCGGGGCGGCTCCCGACAACGGGACGCCGGAGGTACCCGCCCCCTCACTCGCCGTCGCACGCAGGACCGCGGTTCTGGAAGCGTTGCGCGCCGCCGGCGCCACCCGGGTGCTCGATCTCGGCTGCGGCGAGGGCTCGCTGCTGCGAGAACTGCTCGCGGACAGGACATTCACCGAGATCGTCGGCGTGGACGTGTCGACACGCGCGTTGAATATCGCCGCACGCCGACTGCGGCTGGACCGGCTTCCCGAGGCCGTCTCGCGGCGGCTGGAACTGATCCAGGGGTCGCTCACCTACACCGACGCCAGGCTGCGCGGATACGACGCGGCGGTGCTCATGGAGGTGATCGAACACGTCGATCCGCCCCGGCTCGGCGCGCTCGAGCACGCGGTCTTCGTGACAGCGGCACCGGCGACGATCCTGGTCACGACGCCGAACGCGGAGATCAACGTCAGATTCGACGGTCTGGCCGTCGGCGAGTTCCGCCATCACGATCACCGATTCGAGTGGACCCGTGCCGAATTCGTGGAGTGGGCGGTGACTGTCGCGGCCCGCACGGGCTACACCGTGCGCTTCGTCGCCATCGGGGTTCCCGATCCGGAATTCGGATCCGCCACGCAGATGGCGGTTTTCACCGAGACGAGCCGCGCAGATACCGACAACACCGAAGGAGGTCACCGATGACCGAAGTGTCCGTCCCGGAACTGTCCCTGGTCGTCCTCGTCGGCTCGACCGGTTCCGGTAAATCGACGTTCGCGCACAAGCACTTCCGTGCCACGGCCATCGTCTCCTCCGATACCTGTCGTGGCATCGTGAGCGACGACGAGAACGATCAGAGCGCGACTCCCGAGGCCTTCGCGCTCCTGCATCACATCGTCGGCGTCCGACTGCGACGTGGACTGCGCACGGTGGTCGACGCCACCAATGTGCAGCCGAAGGCGCGCCAGGAACTCGTCGCGCTGGCGCGTGCGCACGATGTGCTGCCGGTGGCGATCGTCCTGGACGTGCCGGACGCGGTGTGCGTGGAACGCAATGCCGGGCGCGCCGAGCGGTCGCATCTGAGCCCGCACGTGGTGGCGCGTCAGCAGCGCGAACTGCGCCGTGGCCTGCGTGGGCTCGAACGCGAGGGTTTCCGGAAGGTCCACGTGCTGCGCGGAGTCGACGCCATCGCCGCCGCGACGATCGTCGACGAGAAATCGTGGAACGACAAACGGGATCTCGCCGGGCCGTTCGACGTCATCGGTGACGTGCACGGCTGCCTGGCCGAATTGCAGACCCTGCTCGGCGAACTCGGGTACGACATCGCGCGCGACTCCGAGGACAGGGCGGTCGACGCCGCGCACCCGGACGGGCGCACCGTGATCTTCGTCGGCGACCTGGTCGACCGCGGCCCCGACACCCCGGGCGTGCTGCGGTTGGCGATGGGCATGGTGGCGTCGGGAACGGCGCTGTGCGTCACGGGTAATCACGAGAACAAGCTGGTCAGGGCGCTGGACGGCAAGAAGGTCCGCGTGGCGCACGGTCTCGCCGAATCCCTCGCGCAACTGGAGTCCGAGGACGACGATTTCCGCGAGGCCGCGCGCGAATTCTGCCGCGGCCTGATCAGCCACTACGTACTCGACAGGGGCAGACTCGTGGTCGCGCACGCCGGGTTGAAGCAGGAGTACCACGGCCGCGCGTCGGGCCGGGTGCGCGCCTTCGCGATGTACGGGGAGTCCACCGGCGAGACCGACGAATACGGCCTTCCGGTGCGTTACCCGTGGGCGGAGGAATACCGCGGCCGTGCCACGGTCCTGTACGGCCACACCCCGGTCACCGAATTGCGGTGGGTGAACAACACGCTGTGTCTCGACACCGGTGTCGTGTTCGGCGGAACGCTCTCGGCGCTGCGGTACCCGGAACGGGAATCGGTGTCGGTGCCCGCCGAACAGGTCTGGTACGAACCGGTGCGGCCCTTGGCGGCCACGACGATCGCGACACCCGACGGCGTCGTCCACCGCGATCCCGGCGTACTCGATCTCGAGGACGTCCTCGGCAGACGCGTGGTCGAAACCCGCCACCACGGCCGGGTCGGCGTGCGGGAGGAGAACGCGGGCGCGGCGCTCGAGATCATAAGCCGATTCGCCATCGATCCGCGCTGGCTGATCTACCTGCCGCCGACCATGGCCCCGTGTGCGACGTCGACGCTGGACGGTTTCCTCGAACATCCGGCGGAAGCGTTCTCGTATTTCCGCACCCAGGACGTCCGGCAGGTGGTGTGCGAGGAGAAGCACATGGGCTCGCGCGCCGTCGTCGTCGTGACGCGATCGGCCGGTACGGCCCGTGATCGATTCGGCATCGAGGACGGCAGCACCGGCGCGCTCTACACGCGGACGGGTCGGCCGTTCTTCGATGACGCCGCGCTCACCGAGACGATCCTGAGTCGCGTTCGCGACGCGGCGGAGAAGGCGGGTCTGTTCGAGGAGACGAATTCGGAATGGCTGCTGTTGGACGCCGAACTCATGCCGTGGTCGGCCAAAGCCGTGGGATTGCTGCGCGGTCAGTACGCGGCGGTGGGAGCCGCCGCGCGCGGGTCACTCGACGCGACCGCGCGGGTACTCGCGGCCGCGACCGCGCGTGGCATGGACGTCGCGGATCTGGCGGCGCGGACCGACGAGCGCGCCGCCGACGCGCACGCGTTCACCACCGCCTACGGCCGCTACTGCTGGCCGGTGGACGGTCTGGCCGGATTGCGCCTCGCGCCGTTCCAGATCCTGGCGGCCGGTGGTCCGGCGGGCGGCGGTGAGGTGTACGCGCGCCGCGATCACCGGTGGCATCTCACGCGGATCGATCGCCTGGTCGAGGCCGACCCGGAGCTGTTCGCCGGAACGGGCCGCGTTTTCGTCGACCTGTCCTCACCAGACAGCGAGGCGGCGGCCGTGGACTGGTGGACCACCCTCACCGATGCCGGTGGCGAGGGAATGGTGGTGAAACCGTTCGACTCCATGGTCGACGGCGCGCCGGGACGGGAAGCGGAGGGCGCGCACCCGGGCCGACTGGTCCAGCCCGGCGTGAAATGCCGAGGCCGCGAGTACCTGCGCATCATCTACGGCCCGGAATATCCGCGCGAGCCCAACCTCGAGCGCCTGCGCCACCGCGGCCTCGGACGCAAACGCTCGATGGCGCTGCGCGAGTACGCCCTCGGCCTGGAAGCCCTGGACCGCTTCGTCGCGGGCGAACCACTGTGGCGGGTGCACGAAGCCGTGTTCGCGGTTCTCGCGATGGAATCCGAGCCGGTCGACCCCCGCCTGTAGGACGGGAGCACGGGTCGTCCCGGCGAATGGCCGCAACGGGCGTTCGCCGGGACGCGACCGCTGAGTCGAGCGGAGTGCTGGCGGATAACCGGTGGTCGCCGCCGTATTTCCCGGATTCCGACATCCGGACAGCAGATTGCCGACGCACGGTGGCGAAGGTTACAGTGGCGTTAGCAGGGCCGCTTGCAACTGTTAGCTCGATGGCTCTGCCCGCGTTGGAACAGACAAAGGAGTCTGCCATGTCGGCTGCGAGCACCGACGGCCCTGTGTTCGGCGGCGATCTCCGCCGACCGGCCCATATGCTGATCGATGACCGGTTCACCACGGTCGCCACCAAATTCTTCTCGATGTTCCGCCGCAGGTCCCAGGGCGGCGGCGCGCTCGCTGTCTACCTGCACGGCGAACCGGTTCTGGACATCTGGTCCGGCTGGGCGGACACCGATCGTCCGTGGCGCTCCGACACCATGGCGCTGTCGTATTCGACGGGTAAGGGCGTCGCGGCGACCATCGCCAATCGCCTGATCGAACGCGGCGTAGTGGAACTCGACGCGCCCGTCGCCACGTACTGGCCCGAATTCGCCGCGAACGGCAAGGGCGACATCACCGTGCACGAGGTGCTGAATCACCGGGCCGGATTGCAGCGCACCCGCGGACTGCTCGGCGACCCGGACGATCTGCTCGACCACGACCGGGTCGCGGCGGCCATGGCCGCCTCCGCGCCCGACCCGATGCGACTGCGCGCGTCGGGCTATCACGGATTGACGTTCGGCACCCTGGTCGCCGAGATCGCCCAGCGGGCAACCGGGCGCGATTTCCTCGACGTGGTCCGGACCGAACTCACCGAACCGCTCGGTGACGACGACTTCTGGTTCGGCGTGCCCCACGATCAGCGTCATCGGATCGCCCGTCTGGGCCCGCGCCTCGGTATCGCCGGCGTGCCGTTCGACGTGCTGATCGCCCCGTTCGCGGCACTGGGCCCGGTGCGTTCGGCGCGGGGCGCGGTCTACAACGGCTGGGCGGACATGAGCCTGGGCATGCGCCCCTACGACGCCATGATGCCCGGCTGGAACGGCACTTTCACCGCCCGCGCGCTGGGCAGGATGTACGGCGCCATCGCCAACGACGGCCTCGTCGGGCACCGTCGCCTGCTGCGGCCGGAGACGACGCGACTCATCGCCCGCATGCCCGCCAACAGCCAGTACGACTACGTCCTCGGCGCGGCGCCGCAATTCGCGCGCGGGTATCACCGCGCGATCGTCGGCCCGAGTCTCACCCGGCGCGCCTTCGGGCATTTCGGGATCGGCGGGTCGGGCGGTATCGCCATCCCCGGCGTCGGACTGTCGGTCGGCTTCGTCACCAACCGCCTCGGCACGATGGCCATGTCCCTCGGCGACGCCCGCCTGCCCATGTTGGCGGCCGCGGCCGAGCAGGCGGCGCGCGGCGCGGGTGACGCGGTGGTGCACGATATCGCCGAGCAGGTCGCGGGCTGACGCGAGGCCGGACACGGTCGTGTCCGGCCACAATCGATCCGCCTGTCCGTCGGTTCGCGCACATACCCGCGGCACATCCCGCTCCGGGACGGTCCCGGCACTGATAAACTGCCGTGCTTCAAGGACTTTGGTGTCGACCGAGATCGAGGGGGCCGAACCCAGTGCGACCGGACGAGGCGCGCGGTGCGGGAGCCGGGGTGTACGACGCGGCGGCGGCGGGTGAGTTCGGAATGCCGGAAGGTTCGGCGCGACGACTCGAAGCGGCATGCGACGCGTTGATCGAAGGATTGCGGCAGGCCAGGGCCGCCGGGGTCGAATTGACCGAGGTTTCGGGATTTTCGGAGCTGCCTTCGGGAAGATCGCTGGCACGGGGATTCGAGGACAAGGGCGCGAGGTATCGCGAGGTTCTCGCCGGATTGCAGGAGGCGGCATTGCGTTTGAAGGCGGGATATCTCGCTGCGGCGAATCTGTTCGACGAGGCCGACGCGGCCAATCGGGCCGCGCTGCGGATCGCGGCCGACGAACTGGACGAGCTATGACGCCGCCGGGCTGGCGTGAGGGCACGGACCCGCCGTACGTGCCGGACCGCGAAGCGTTCGACGCCTACACCCACGCGGAGATCTGGCAGTTGGTACGCGAGGCATTGGATCCGGCGGCGCTCGGGCGGACCGCCGAGAGCTGGCAGACCGGAGCGAACACCCTCGAGGACCTGTTCGAGGCGTTCGCCGCCGCGGTGCGACAGGAATTCGCGGACTGGAGCGGTCAGGCCGCGACGGCCGCGCGGGAATCCACCGAGGCGTTCGTCCGCGCCGGGGCGGCCGCGCAGGAGGTGTGCGTCGCCGTGCACCGACTGATGGAACTGAATTCCTCTGCGGCCCAAACGGTCCGGGACGCGATCCCCGCGCCCGCCGCGCCCTACGCGCCCGACCCGGACCCGGTCCGCGAGGCCATCGACGGCGGACCGCGCAAGATGGCCCACGATATCGCCGCGGCGAGCGCGTTGGCCGACGCGCAGGACACGCTGACCTTCCTGTACAACTCGACCCTGGTGGCATCCGGTGATGCCGTTCCCGCTTTCGATACGCCCGTTCGTGGAGAGATCGCGCGGTGAGGTGGGTTTTCACCCCGGACGAGTTCACCTATGTCTGGTCGGTAGAAACGGGGCTCGACCGTCGGCCCTACCCGATCGATATGGCGCACCGAGGCACCGTCCGCAGTGAGAACGACTGGGAGAAGCTCAAACTCGCCGAGCGCTTCCGACGCAACAGCGATCCCGATCTGACCGGCGCGCTCACATTGTGCGCGCGCAACGATGTCACCACCCTGACCGTCTCCGGCGATCGCTACACCCCCGAGGGCCGGGCCGAGGAACCGATACTCGCCTTCGGTGCCACCCACCTGAACTGGGGCACGGTCCTGGTCGCCGGCCCGTGCGACGTCACGGTCATCGCCTGTCACGCTCGCCGGGTGCCGCAACACCTGGTCGCCGCGATGGGCGCGGCCCCCGCCGGTCGGCTCGCCCCCATGCGCGAACCGCGCGCGGCCGTGCTCTACGACGATCCCAACAACTGGGGACAATCCGACGACGCCGAACGCGCCGCCGTCTTCCGCAAGGCGTTGCACCGTCCGATCGACGCGCGCGGCTTCATCACCGTGACGGTCGCGCCGGAGGAGCCGATGTCCCCGCCGACCCGGCACCGCACCTGGCTCGACTTCACCGACGACGGCCGGTATCTGCTGACCACGACCGCCGATCTGAGTCTCACCCCCGTCACCGACACGGCGCTGCACACCCAACTCGCACGCTTGGCCGTCATCCGCTGACGCGGTGTCGATCGGCCCGACACATTGTTACCGGTCGGTTTCAAGATCGAATGGGGGCGACCGGGTTTCGGCATCGAATTCGGACCGCAATTCACGGTGAAGGCCGGTGCCGCACACCGTCGCCGCTCCCGGGGACTACCACGCCCGGGGGCGCTGAGCTGGCAGGAACGTACGTCCAGCGAGCCGTCGAGGTCCGGTCGGCGTGAACATGAAATGACCGCGAATCGAATTCATTCGGGGCGTGTCGCTCGCGGCACGCCGAGTTCTCTCGAGATCACGGCTAATCCACAGTTTCGCTGGCGCCGGTGTATCGACTATTAATGGGCATGTGCCGTTCCCACGTGTGATCACTTGCCAAGCCTCGAATCTCCCCCGGCGGGAGTCGAGGTGACGATAGAGCATCCCATCGAGGACGAAGTCGGTCAGCTGGCGAGGCGGGTCGAGAAAGCCAGAGGCCGACTGGCATACCAGTTCGACCCCGCGCTGACCCAGGCGCTCTCCGAAGACGAACTGCACGCCGAACGTGATCTCGCCGAGAAGATTCGCGGCCAGGATCGTGCGCAGCGCTGGAAACAGGCGCAAGCCGCCGCCGGGGCCGCCGACCGCGCCCGACAGACCACCGAGGAAATCGAGAAGGCCGACATCAGAGATCTACTGGTCGCCCGCAAGGCGATAGCCGCACAACGACGGGAATCGAGTCCGCACGCCAAACTCGCGTCGCTGTACCGGCATCGGGCATGGTCACTGCGCGCGCTGGCGGGCGTGGTCGGCGCGGGCATGCTCTGGTCGGCCGTCAACGTGCAGCACAACATCGCACCCGGTGGCCCGAGTGATCCGCTGTACTGGTTCAGCTACCTGATCGAGGCGATGATCAGCGTCTGCTTGATCATCATCATGATCGGTACGAACAAGGTCTCCGAATGGGGTGTCGTCGACAACCGCGGCCAGGTCGTCGCGGCCGAAGTCGCGCTGCTCGCGCTGACCGTCGGCCTCAACACCTATCCGTACATCCGTGGTGAGCGTTGGTTCGACGCGGGTGTGCACGCGGTCGCGCCGGTGATGATCGGTGTCGCCCTGCTGATCCACGACGCCGCCAGCGCGCGCTACGGGCTCGCCATCGCGCGCGCCACCGATCAGGTCCGCGATCTGCCCGATCCGGCCGAGGTCATCCGCAACAGACTGCCCGATCTGGCCACCTACCGTCCGATGGCCATGGAACTGGGCATTCCGCGTCCCGTCGTGATCGAGGCCGAAGCGGAACCCGATCGCGAGCCCGCGGTCGAAACGGCCGAGATGGACGAATACGACGAGGTGGACCAGGAACAGTCCGCCGAACAGTTCGCCGGCGACGAGGACGACGCGCCGACCGAGGCGATCGTCGTCGAGCCCGCGCCCGCCGAACCGGCCCGGCCCGCCGCGGCACCGGCGGCCGAGAAGCCCGCACCCCAGCCCGAGAAGCGCCGCGCCCCCGCCGCTTCCGAGAAGGCACCGGCACGCGAGATCAACGGCGCGGTCCCCAAGATCCTCGAGGGACGTCCGTTCGCCACGACCAAGCCCGAGGTCCCGGAACCGCCCAAACGGCCGTCGACGACGCCGCCACCGGCCTCGAAGCCCGCCGTGGCGGCGGTCGCGGAGACCAAGCCGGTCAAGGCCGTCCCGCCGCCCGCCGCCGAGCCCGCCGAAAAGCCCGCGGAGAAACCCGCCGAGAAGCCCGCAGTCAAGGCGGCCGCCGCCCCCGCACCGGCCGCCGCCCCCGCACCGGCCGCCGCCCCCGCACCGGCCGCCGCTCCTGCCACCTCGGCGAGGAGCGGCCTGCGCAAGGTGGCACCGGCGAAGTCTCGCGCCAACGGCAGTTCGGGCGATTCCCGGTCCACCGCGGCGTCGGCCAAGAACGGCAAGGAAACCCCCGCCGTCCCCGTCAAACCGGATCTCCAGGTCGTCCCGGCACCCGACCCGATCCACGACACCGGCCAGTTCCGCATCGCCGAACTGCTCGAACAGGAACTCGCCGAACTCCAGGCCGAGCGCCGTCGCGCCCGCACCAGTAGGCAACGCTGACCGGTTCGACGAACGCCGATGAACGGCAAGGACCATCGCGCGCCGGATGAGCTGCGTCGCACCCTGGGGCTGAACGACGCGGTGATGGTCGGGCTCGGCTCGATGATCGGGGCGGGGATATTCACGGCGCTGGCTCCCGCCGCCCGAGCGGCCGGGTCGGGGCTGCTGCTCGGCGTGGCGATAGCGGCCGTCGTCGCGTTCTGCAATGCCACGTCCTCGGCGCGATTGGCCGCCAGGTACCCGTCCTCGGGCGGAACGTACGTGTACGGACGCGAGCGGCTCGGGGAATTCTGGGGGTACCTTGCCGGGTGGTGTTTCGTGGTCGGCAAGACCGCGTCGTGCGCCGCGATGGCGCTGACCGTCGGCGTGTACCTGTGGCCGGAACACGCGCACGCTGTCGCGGTGGCGGCGGTCGTCGCGGTGACCGCGGTCAACTATCGCGGCGTGCAGAAGTCGGCCCTGGTCACCCGGGTGATCGTGGCGATCGTGCTCGCGGTGCTGGTCTCGGTGCTCGTCGCGGCGTTCACCAGCGCGAACGCGGACACCGCACGACTGGAATTCGCCTCCGACATCACCGTTTTCGGGGTCATGCAAGCGGCGGGTCTGCTGTTCTTCGCCTTCGCCGGATACGCGCGGATCGCCACGCTCGGTGAAGAGGTGCGCGATCCGGTGCGCACGATTCGGCGCGCGATCCCGCTCGCACTCGGCATCGCCCTGCTCGTGTACGCGGCCGTGGTGATCGCGGCGCTGCTGGTACTCGGCCCCGAGGGGTTGTCACAGGCGAGCGCACCGCTGACGGAGGTGGTGCGGGCGGCGGATGCCGCGTGGCTGCGACCGGTCGTGCGATTCGGCGCCGTGGTGGCCGCGCTCGGATCGCTGCTCGCGTTGATCCTCGGCGTCTCGCGCACCGTGCTGGCGATGGCTCGCGACCGGCATCTGCCCCACGCGTTGGCGGCGGTGCACCCGCGGTTCACCGTCCCGCACCGTGCCGAGGTCACGGTCGGCGCGGTGGTGGCGGTCGTGGCCGCGACCGCCGATGTCCGTGCCGTTATCGGGTTCTCGTCCTTCGGTGTCCTGCTCTATTACGCCGTCGCCAACGTGTCCGCGTGGACACTGACCGCCTCCGAGGGACGTCCGGTGCGGGCGATACCGGTGGCCGGATTGCTGGGCTGTCTGGTCCTCGCCTTCACGCTGCCGCTGCCGTCGGTGCTGACAGGCGCGACGGTCGTCGCTCTCGGCGCGGCGATCTACTCCGCTCGCAAACGAATCTCACGTTCGAGCGCGGCGCCCCGATAGCCCGGTCGGCGAATCTCTCGGCGCCACGGGCAGGAGTTCGGCGATGAGTCCTTCGACCACGGCGCGTATCTCGTCGCGGATCGGCCGCACCCCGGCGAGATCTCGTCCGGCGGGGTCATCGAGTTTCCAGTCGCGGTAGTCGGTGCCGGGAAAGTAGGGGCAGGCGTCCCCGCACCCCATAGTGATCACGACATCGGAGTCCCGCACGACATCGGGGGTGAGGACCTTCGGTAGTTCGGCCGTGATGTCGATGCCGATCTCGGCCATCGCCGCGACGGCGACCTGGTTGATCCGGTCGGCGGGCATGGATCCGGCGGAGCGGACCCGGATGCGGTCGCCCGCGAGATGGGTGAGGAACGCGGCGGCCATCTGTGATCGGCCCGCGTTGTGAACACAGACGAACAGCACACCGGGCGTGGAAACCATGCGAGAAACAGCCTTCGGGTCGGAGGTGGGGCCGGGTTCGACGCGGGGTTCGTCGGCCGTGGCGACGTCGTCGCCGGTGTCGGCCGCCGCGGTGGTGACGGGAGTGGCCGGATAGAGCAGCGTCGTCAGAGCGAGCCCGATCCCCGCCCCGACGAACTGGGCGGCGACGAATCCGGGTACCGAGGTCGGGGCGATTCCGGCGAAGGTGTCGGAGAAGACGCGGCCGATGGTGACGGCGGGGTTGGCGAACGAGGTCGAGCTGGTGAACCAGTACGCCGCCCCGATCCGCCCGGCGACCGCGGCCGCCGACAACGCCGCACGCCCGCTGCGGGCAAGGGCGAAGATCACCACGATCAGCCCCGCGGTGGCGACGACCTCGCCGAGTAGATGACCGACGGTGACCCGGTGCTCGGTCGAGATCCCGATCGCAGGCAGGTCGAACATCGCGTTGGCCAGCATCGCGCCCGCGACCGCGCCCAGAATCTGCGCGGCGATGTATCCGCCGAGCGCCGGGTATCCGTCGATCGCCGTGGCGGTCCCGTGGCGACGCCCGGTCAGCCAGTCCGCCACGGAGACGACGGGGTTGAAATGCGCGCCGGACACCGGCCCGAACACCAGGATCAGTACCGCGAGCCCGAACACGGTCGCGATCGAGTTCTCCAGCAATCGCAGCCCCGCGTCACCGGGCGACAGCCGCTCGGCCGCGATCCCGGACCCGATCACGACCGCGACCAGCGACCCGGTGCCGACGAATTCGGCCAGCAATCGCCGTGCCGAATCTCTCACCGGGACACCCCGGCGGGGTTCGCACCGTCGAGCAGCCGGGAAGGCCTGCCGAGGGTGGCGGGTTCTATCCGGTAGTACACCCAGGACCCGCGCCGCTCACTGCTGAGCAGGCCGCTTTCGCGCAGCACCTCGAGGTGGTGCGAGATGGTCGGCTGGCTGACGTCGAACCCGGCCGAGCTATCGCAGACGCAGGCTTCTCCGCCCGCGTGACTGGCCACCAGCGACAACAACCGCAACCGCACCGGATCGGCCAGGGCCTTGAACATCGCGGCCGCCTCGGTGGCCGCCGACGCTGTCAGCGGCTCCCGGATCAGGGGTGTGACCTCACACGCGGGTGAGGTCACGTCGGTCAACGGCAATGGATTCGATATCCATCGATATTGATGGATATCGAATCCGAGGGCAAATGAACACCCGACGAACACACCCCGGCGCGGCTCGGTCAGCGGCAGCAGGTGGCGCCCGAAGCGACGGCGTCACTCTTGGCATCGGCACCGCAGCACGCCCCCTCCGCCGTGGCCTCCTCGGCGGTGCCGCAGCACACCGCGACGGCCTGCGCGTCGTCGACGGAGGCGAACTCCGGGGCGGTGCCGAAGGATTCGGAATCGGCGAGCACGGTGTACACCTCCCACCGCTCGGCATCGGGGCCGGTGACCCACACCTTGTCCTGGGTGGCGAAACAACATGTGGTCGCGATCTGCTCCTCGGTGAACAACCCCGCCTCCGACAGGCGGGCGATCTCGCCGTGGACCTCCCCCGAGGTCTCGACCTCGACGCCGAGATGGTTCACGGTGCCGCCCAGGCCCGCGTTCTCGAGCAAGACCAGTTTCATCGGCGGCTGCGCGACAACGAAATTCGCGTAGCCGGGCTTGCGCTTGGCCGGTGCGACGTCGAACAGCGTCGAATAGAACGCGACAGCCCGATCGAGATCGTCGACATTGAGGGCGAGTTGGATGCGAGACATGACGATACCTCCACTTGTGAGACATATGTCGAAGAACTGACAGCTCCGAGTATCACCACTTCTTCGACATATGTCAATAAGGTTGGTAGTATCGATGTCATGCCCAAGGCGTTGCCCGTGATCGACATGTCCGCCCCCGTCTGCTGCGCCCCCGTCGCCGCGGGCCCGATCGATGACGCCGCCGCCCTCGAGGTCGCACTGCGCCTCAAGGCGATCGCCGACCCCGTCCGGGTCAAACTCATGTCCCTGCTGCTGACGAGCGCGTTCGGCGAGGAGAACAGCGGCGACCTCGCCGCCGCCGTCGCGGTATCGGAATCCACCGCCTCCCACCACCTGAAGGTGTTGCGCGAGGCCGGACTGGTGGAATCCGAACGACGCGGCATGAACACCTTCCACCGGGCTCGCCGCGACGCGCTGTCCGCGCTCTGCGTGGTCCTCGACCCGAACTGCTGCCGCTGATACGGCCACCCCGGATTCGCCCGCCGCAGCGGCCAATCCCGGTCCGACACTGCGGGATCGACGCGTGAGGTCCGTCCCCGCGATCCGCACGCCACGCGGGCTGTGCCTTTACCACGAATAGCTGCCTGGATCCCACCCCGGGAGTTCCGCGCGACCTGTGATATTCGTAACCTCCGAAGGGGTTGCGACGGTTCGGCGATGGAAGGGGCTCGATGAAACCGCAGTACGCGTACCGGTGGGTCAACAATCACGGGGTGATCCGCCTGTTCAAGAAGGCGCTGATCCGTCGTGGCGACGTGTTCGCGCGGTTGAACTGCAGCGCGGAGGGCATCGAGAATCCGTACGCGCTGATCGAGGAGATGCGCGGCACGGGCGGATTACCACGGACCTTCCCGGTGTGGACCGCCTTCGATCACGAGATGGTCCGGGATATCCTGCGCGACAATCGCTTCGGAGCCGGGGTGCCGACCGTGCTCGGCATGCCGAGACTCGTGCGACGTCTGCTCGCGCGCAGGCCGGTCCCACCCAACCCGGTGGACGCACCGTCGATGCTGGTGATCGACCAGCCCGAACACACACGGATGCGAAAACCGGTCACCGCCGCCTTCACCCCGCGTGCCGTCGCCCGACTCAGCGATCGGATCGAGACGGTCACCGAAGAACTGCTCGCCGCGCTCCCCGACGACGGCCCGGCCGACCTGATGGCGCAGTACGCGGCCCAGGTGCCCATCGCCATCATCTCCGAGATGCTCGGCTTCCCCGATTCCGACCGCGAGATGTTCCTGCACTGGGGCGACGACATCAGTCCGCTGTTCGACATCGGGATCTCCTGGCAGACCCACCAGCGGGCGATGGAATCCTCGGAGCGGCTGCACCGCTATCTCCTCGAGCATGTCGAGCGCCTGCGCGTCGAACCCGGCGACGACATCCTGAGCAGTCTGGTCACCGCAGGCGATCTGTCCACCTACGAACTGTGCGCGTCGGCGACCCTGCTGATGGCGGCGGGCTTCGAGACCACCGTCAACCTCATCGGCAAGGGCGTCATCTGGCTGCTCCGCCACCCCGATCAACTGGACCGGCTGCGCGTCGAACCGGAACTGTGGCCCAACGCGGTGGAGGAGATCCTGCGGATCGATCCGCCGGTGCAGACCACCGGCCGCACCACCCGCACCACGCTGGAGATCGGCGGCACCCGATTGCACAAGGGCTCGATCGTGATGCTGTCGCTGGCGGGCGCCAACCGTGACCCCGCCGTATTCACCGACCCGGACCGTTTCGACATCACCAGGGAGAACGCCAAGAATCACCTGTCGTTCAGCAGCGGCATCCACGTCTGCCTCGGAGCCGGTCTGGCCCGCATGGAAGCCGTACACGCCCTGCGCGCCCTCTTCGAGGCGTTCCCCGACCTGCGACTGACCGATCCGCCCACCCGTCGCCCCCTGTTCACCCTGCACGGCTACAAACACCTCCCCGTGCACACCGGTCCGCGCGTGCGCGGACGCCAGCCCATCGGCTGACCCACACCCGCGGGGTGAATCGGCAGCCCCGAACCGGATACGTCGCGGTTCGGACTCCGCGGCAGCCCTCCGGAATTCGGTCGACCCGCTCGGCCCGGACCGCGCTCAACGGCGAGCGCCGACCCGGCCCTTCGTCGGGCGCGGCGGATGTCGCCGACTACTCGGAGCCGGATTGCCGTGACTCACGAGGGCGAAACCCACTCTTCGCGCGGAAATGCCGCGACGGCATCCGCTTCGGCGACGTCGCAGCGCGCAGACTCCTCAGAGCCGGCCACTTTTCGTTCACCGAGCACTGCCGGGCACTTCCTCAGCCGTCCCCGACTCGCTCTCCCGCAACTGCCCACCCAATCCGCCGGGCATCGTTCGTGGGGCCTGGCTGCGGGTGCGCATCGAAACAGATCACCAGGGAAACTCGCCGATCTCGAGCTCCCGCCACACCGCACAGTCCACCGAACCATCCGCCGGAACCTCGTATGCCGCGTCGTCGTCATCCCAGTAGTACCGCTCGCGGGCTTCCCGATGCAGGTCGAAATTATCTTGAACGGCACCGCATGCCGCGCAGTGGGACGCGATCCCGTTCACCGAGGGTGCCAGACAGTCGGCGATGTCAGCCTTGTCCGCCGCGACGAGTAGGCACTTCGCCACTTCCACGGCCTGGTCGCCGGTCTTGTAGTCCCGCAGGCGTTCACTGGTCAGTCCCAGGACGCACACGGTCGATTCATGACACTTCCAACATCCCCAGGTCAACCCGACAACACGCACCGCGACCTCAGCCATCGAATCCTCCCTGATCAGCCTCGACACCGAGGTTGCCAGGTCGCACCCACAACAAGCACGAATAAACTGCTGAACAAAATCTGACGAAAACAGACGTTCACGGCACCTTGCGACGGGGCATCATCCGGTCGCGAAAGCCGGTCGATTCCGGTATCGAGCGGTGACCGCCCCGACTTGCCGAAGGTTGTCGCTCGGCCCCTGATCAGGGCCGGAAGAATCGAAACTGTGTCGGGGTGACAGGATTTGAACCTGCGACCCTCCGCTCCCAAAGCGGATGCGCTACCAAGCTGCGCTACACCCCGTGACCTCGTCGCGGATCGGCCGACGTCGAGGATGAATTACTGCGTGGAGCGGGTGACGGGAATCGAACCCGCACCATCAGCTTGGAAGGCTGAGGTTCTACCATTGAACTACACCCGCAGGCATACGACACCGATGGGATCGCCACGATGCCGTGTGCGCACCGACTGTACCGAATCCCCCCGGCAAAATGCCAATCGCCCCCTTTCCGGCGCCCGTGTGGCAGATCGTCGGGATGTCCGATGGCGTAGATAGGTCACAAGCCCCCGGATCGGGCGCGGGTGTGTCACGCTGATTCACACTGGGGATCACGGGGTGCACACCGGACACCGGGCTGAGAACAACTCTGTTCTCAGCACACGATCGGCGTGTCACGGCGCGACTCTCCAGCGAACCGGAATTGACGTGTAACAACCGGGCGCCCGAAACGATCACACATCCGATCGCCGCTCGCCAAGGACCGAAAACTCGTTGTTAAACGCCGTTTTTCAGGCCCGAGTGGCTTGCTAGGATCCTTTTTGCCGGACGGGGGTATCTGGAAAGGGGGCGGTGAACGTGCACCGAGCTCGGTGGGCCCAACCGCATAGCAGTAGTGATCGGGGTGAGGCCGGCACCTGTGCTCGCACAGGGCACCCGGGTACCGACGTCACCCGCGCCGGGTGAGTACGATGCCAGCGGACATCGAACCACCCGTCGGCGCGATGGCGCGCGCCTGGGCACGTGCGGTCTGCGCGGAGCCCGGCTCCCACACGTCACCGCAGCACTTGGAACCGGTCCTGATCCAGATCGTGGGCAGGCTACTCGAGCTGGCCAGATCCGAACCGTTCCCCGTCCCCGAGGCGAGGCAGCTCGGCGCGCTGCTCGCGGAACCGCCCTTCGAGCGGACCAGGATGCTGGCCCAGGCCAGTCGTTGGCTGCTCGGTTTCCCCTCTGGCAGACCGGGATCGCTGGTCGCCACCCGCTGGCCGTTCATCGCCAGCCAGGCCATCGACAGCTATGCCCAGGCCCTCCAGGAACGTGCGCTCGACCAGCAGAAGCACAAGATCTCCGCGCAGGTGTCCCAGCGCGTCCAGGAGATCGCCGCGCTCCAGCATCGGCTGCGGCACGAGGCGACCCACGACGCGCTCACCGACCTCGCCAACCGCACCCTGCTCCAGGACAAGGTGGCGCGCATGGCGGCGGACCCGAACAGCGATGTCGGGCTGCTGCTCATCGATCTGGACCGGTTCAAGCAGATCAACGACGGATACGGGCACGCGGTCGGCGACGAGGTGCTCGTCGAACTGGCCAACCGGCTGCGTGAGACCTGTCCGCCCGACACGGTGATCTGTCGTTACGGCGGTGACGAATTCGTGCTCGCGGTCAACCGCGATTACCACACGGTGGCCGAGATCGCGCACCGGATCGTGCTGGCACTGCGCGATCCGGTGTGGTCGACCGCGGGGCCGGTCCCGGTATCCGCCAGCGTCGGCACCGCCCACAATCCGCCCGGTACCCGGTGCGATTTCACGGATCTGCTTCGTCGCGCCGATCGAGCGATGTACTCGGCCAAAACAGCGGGTGGCCGCCGCTTCGCCTTCTCGGACTCCGACGACCCGGAGATCGACGCCGTCGCAGGTTGATCTCCGGTACGAATGCCATCGACGCCGCGGGCGCGCTGCCGCCGCCGTACCGGGCGGGAGTAATCGACTACCGCACGGACTGTTTCGGCCCGCAGTGGCACGCTGAGCCCCATTCAATGCCCGTCCGCCGGGCAGCACCACCGCTTCGATCCGCGCCCAACGACGACCGCTCGCGTTCGACCGCTCACGGACATCACCGCCGCCACGCGACCGCGCCTCGGGCGACCGTCACCCGGGCTGACAGCCCGGACACCAGAACAGATTTCGACCTTCCAGCACCGCGTGCACCACCATCGCACCGCAGACCCGGCAGGCGGCGCCCGCGCGCCGGTAGACGTAGGTTCTCGGCCGGTCCGGCGCGTAGGACGGCTCGCCGTGATCGTGTTCGGCCCGCACCACGTGCATGAGACCGGTCGCCACGCCCACGGGCATCAACTCCACCAGATCGGCCCAGATCGCGCCCCACTCCTCGGCGCTCACCCCGCTACCCGGCCGGTACGGCGAGATCCCGTGCCGGAAAAGCACTTCGGCCCGGTAGACGTTGCCGACACCGGCGATCACCGCCTGGTCCATCAGCAACGCGCCGATCGGCCTGCGCGAGCGGCGGATCCGTCGCAGGGGTTGCTCCGGATCGGCGTCCGCGCGCAGCGGATCGGCGCCGAGCCGACCGGCCAGCGCTTCCACCTCGGGTGGGGTGAGGATCTCGCAGGCGTTGGGGCCGCGCAGATCGGTCCCGAAACCGGAGTCGCCGCGCTCACCCGCACCGATCATCCGCATCCTGACCTGACCGACCGGTGCGGCCATCGGCAGATTCGAGTCGTAGAACTTCCCGTAGAGACCGAGGTGGATATGCACCGTCACACCGGACTCGTAGTGGTGCAGTAGATGTTTCCCGTGCGCCTCGGACCCGGTCAGCACCCGCCCGTCGATCAGCGCCGCGCCCTCGGCGAACCTGCCCTGCGGGCTGGACACCCGCACCGCTGCGCCGACGAACCGCTCGCGGTGCAGCAGCGCCAGCCGATGCAGGGTGTGCCCTTCCGGCATGCGGATCAGCCGATGGCGGGCGGAACGCCGGTCTTCTCGTATTCGGCGAGGATGTCGATGCGGCGCTGATGACGTTCCTCGTCCGACCACGAGGCCGACAGGAACGCGTCGACGATGGCGAGGGCTTCCTCGGTGCTGTGCATCCGGCCACCGACACCGATCAGCTGGGCGTTGTTGTGCTGACGCGCCAACTGGGCGGTCTCGACGCTCCAGGCAAGCGCGCAGCGAGCGCCGGGCACCTTGTTGGCGGCGATCTGCTCGCCGTTGCCGCTGCCGCCGAACACCAGGCCGAGGCTGCCGGGATCGGCCACCGTGCGCCGGGCCGCCTCGATGCAGAAGGCGGGATAGTCGTCGAGTGCGTCGTACTCGAGGGCGCCGCAGTCGATGACCTCGTAGCCCGCCTGCTCGAGATGGGCCTTGACGTGATTCTTCAGTTCGAAACCGGCGTGATCGGCACCCAGGTATACGCGCATGGAGGCGATTCTCTCAGGCTCGTTAACGGCGGCGACGTGAGGGGATGAATAGAGTGCATGACCATGCAGTCCGATGACCTTCCACTGTCGAAACCGCACCCGGAACCCGATGGCGAACAGGGCGGTTCGAATCTGGTGACGGGTCTGGCCGGCTGGAATCCGGCGGTCGGCCCGCCGGGATGGGTGCCGGGATACCAGACGCCCGCGCCGACCGGCGGTCCCCCGGCCGGGCCGACCCAGCACACCCGAGGCCTCTCGCCGTTCGGCATGCCGGCGCGGCACATTCTCGAGATACCGCTGCTGACGGTCGTCGTGGTGCTCACGGCGCTGTTCTTCGCGCTCGGAGTGCTGCTGACCGCGCTCGGCTCGATCCCGTTCCAACTCTCGGCCCCGCTTCTCCTCGCGCCGCTGATCCTGTGGTTACAGCGCGGCATGCTCTTCGCGAGCCTGCGCACGAGCGGGGTGAAGATCACGCCGTCCCAGTTCCCCGACGCGCACCGGATGGTGACCGAGGCCGCGGCCCGGTTCGGTATGACGACGGTCCCCGACGCGTACGTGGTGCTCGGCAACGGCGCGATCAACGCCTTCGCCTCGGGGCACGGATTCCGGCGTTTCGTCGCGGTCAACAGCGATCTGTTCGAAATCGGCGGCGCCGCACGCGATCCCGACGCGCTGGCGTTCATCATCGGGCACGAGGTGGGACATATCGCGGCGGGCCACGTCTCCTACTGGCGCTGGCTCGGCATGTACACGGTGCCGTATCTGCCCATCCTCGGCGGATCGTTGCAGCGCGCGCAGGAGTACACCGCCGACAACCACGGTTACTGCTTCCGCCACCGGGGCGCCTCGGGCGCGATGCGCACCCTCGCCGGGGGCAAGTACCTCAACGCGCTGGTCGGGTACGACGAGATGGCCGATCGCGCGCCCGTGGAACGCGGCTTCTTCGTGTGGCTCTACAACGGTCTCGTCAGCCATCCGGTGCTGACCTGGCGCATGTGGGCGCTGCGCGACCGGAGCAGGCACGGGAACCTGCTGTGGCGGCCGAATCGTAAGGTCGTGCTTCCGCCGAACGCCGGGTTCCTGCCGCCCGCAGGTGCTTTCCCGCCGCCGGGCGGCAATTTCCCTCCGCATGGCGCGGTTCCGCCGCAGGGCGGGCCTCCGCAACAGGGCGGGGTTGCACAGCAGGGCGGGATTCCGCGGGGCGGCTATCCGCCGCACGGGACCTACCCGCCGCCGAACCAGTACCCGTAGTCGGGCTTATCCCAGTCGGGAGCGGCCCAATTCCGAGAGCGGCGGGGCAGTCTCGGCGCGGCGCGCTCCCCGGCACCCACCGTGGTGTGGCGGCACCGCCGCCACACCACTACCCGGTCAGTGGAATTCCGGGTTCTCGGTCCTGGTCCGCTTCAACTCGAAGAAGTGCGGGTAGGACGCCAGCGCGACCACGCCGTCCCACACCTTGCCCGCGTCCTCGCCGCGCGGAATGCGCGAGAGCACCGGACCGAAGAAGGCGATCCCGTTGACGTGGATCGTCGGCGTGCCGACATCGGGGCCGACCTTGTCCATACCGGCGTGATGACTCACCCGCAGCGCCTCGTCGTATTCGGTGCTCTCGGCGGCCTTCGCCAGATCGGCAGGCAAGCCGACCTCGGCGAGCGAGTCGGCGATGACGGCGGCCAGCGATTCGGCGCGCGTCGGACGCTCGTACTCGTCCTTGCGCTCGTGGATGCGGGTGCCCAGCGCGGTGTAGAGCGGGGACAGCACCTTGTCGCCGTGCTGTTGCGCGGCGGCGATCGCCACGCGCACCGGACCCCATCCGGTCGCCAGCAGTTCTTTGTACTGATCGGGCAGGCCCTCGCGATCCTCGTTGAGCACCGACAGGCTCATGACGTGGAAGTTCGCGTCGATATCGCGGACCTTCTCGACCTCGAGGATCCAGCGGGAGGTGATCCAGCACCACGGGCACAGTGGGTCGAACCAGAAGTCGGCAACGTCTCTCTTCGCCGTGTCGGTCACGGGTGGTCCTCTCGATTCGCGTGCTAGGAGGCGGCGATCACAGCGCCGCTATATGGAGCAACCATGTCGTCCCACGATTCGTTCCCACGCCGCGGATTTCTCGCCGATGTCCGGATCCGCGATCGGGCGCGAACGATGTCAGTAAGCTCGATGGGCAGGAAACCGGTTCCCACGAGTCCCGAACGCGGGGCTCCGAGACAAGGAGTCCGCAATGACCTCGCAACGTCGTTTCGTCATCGTCGGTGGTGGCCTCGCAGCGGCCAAACTCGCCGAAGCCCTGCGGGACAACGATTTCGACGGCACGGTGACCGTCTTGTCCGCCGAGGAACATCTGCCGTACGAGCGGCCACCGTTGTCGAAGGAACATCTGCTCGGCAAGAAAGCCCTCGACGAATTCACCGTCGATCCGGCCCAGTGGTACCGCGACCACCACATCGATCTCCGGCTCGGCACCACCGTCACCGCGATCGACCGAACCGCGAAGACCGTCACGCTGCCGGACGGGTCGACCCTCGATTACGACAAACTGGCGCTCGCGACCGGTTCGACACCGCGTAAGCCGCCGCTGACCGGCATCGACGCGCCCAATGTGTACACCTTGCGCACGATCGGCGATTCCGACACCCTCATCGAACTGTTCAACCAGAGCGACAGCCTCGCCATCGTCGGCGCGGGCTGGATCGGCCTGGAAGTGGCCGCGGCGGCACGCGGCGCCGGACTCGACGTCACGATCGTCGAATCCGCGGAGCAGCCGCTGCTCGGCGCGCTCGGACCGGAGATGGGGGCGGTCTTCGCCGACCTGCACACCTCTCACGGCGTCGATCTGCGGCTGGGCACCCAGGTCACCGAGATCACCACCCACGACGGCGGTGAGGCCCAACTGGCCGATGGTTTGCGGCTCGGCGACGGCAGCACCGTCACCGCGGACGCGATCCTGGTCGTGGTGGGCGCGCGGCCGAATATCGAACTCGCGGCCGATGCCGGTCTCGCGGTCGACGGCGGCGTACTCGTGGACGCGAATCTGCTGACCAGTGATCCGGATATCGTCGCCGTCGGCGATATCGCCGAACAATCCCATCCGCTGCTGAATCGCCGGATCCGGGTGGAGCATTGGGCCAACGCGCTCAACCAGCCCGCCGTGGCCGCCGCGACCATGCTCGGCAAATCGGCGTCCTACGACCGGTTGCCCTATTTCTTCACCGACCAGTACGACCTGGGAATGGAGTACACCGGATACGCCGCGCCGGGCGATTACGACCGGGTGGTGGTGCGCGGCGACACGTCCACGCGGGAATTCGTCGCGTTCTGGCTCGACTCGGACAACCGGGTGCTGGCCGGGATGAACGTCAACGTGTGGGATGTGACCGACCGGATCAAGGAACTCGTCGCCGCCGGTGACCCCGTCGATCCGGAAGAACTGGCCGATACCTCCACGCCTCTGTGATACATATCACTCCGCGTGATCGGCGGGTACGTCGAGAGCGCGGGGCCGGTTCCGACCTACCGTCGAGAGCGTCTCGTGGACGCGCCGACCGGCAAGGAGCCGAACCGTGAAATACATGCTGCTGAAGACCTACAGCGAAGCCGCGAACTGCGACATCCCGATCAACGAATGGTCGCCCGAGGACATCGTGGCGCATATGGAATTCCAGAAGGCGCTCGGCGAACAACTCACCCGCTCCGGCGAACTGGTCGACGCCCAGGGACTGGCAGGCCCCGACGAGGCCCGCGTGGTGAATTCCGACGGACGTTCGGCGCCGGTGGTCACCGACGGTCCGTTTCCCGAGACCAAGGAATTCCTGGCCGGATATTGGATTGTCGATGTAGACAGCCCGGAGCGCGCGATCGAGATCGCCGCGCAGGCCTCGGCGGCGCCCGGTCCCGGCGGTGCCCCGATCGGGGAACGCATCGAGGTGCGGGCGGTCATGAGCGCGCCCGCCGGCCAGTAACCGGCCCCGCACCGGTGACCGAGATCGTTTCGCGGGCGTCGGAGGACCTGCTGCGTGAGTTCGCGCCGCATGTCCTCGGCACCCTGGTCCGGCGTTTCGGTTATTTCGACACCGCCGAGGACGCGTTGCAGGAGGCGCTGCTGGCCGCGGCGACGCAGTGGCCAGGTGACGGCGTGCCGGAGAATCCGCGCGGCTGGCTGATCCAGGTGGCGCAGCGGCGCATGGCCGACGCGATTCGCGCGGAGGTGGCACGCAGGCGCAGGGAGAGCACCGTCGCCGATCGCGAGGTGACCGATCAGGAGACGATCGACCGAGACGACACCCTGGCCACCTATTTCCTGTGCTGCCACCCCGCGCTGAGCTCGGCCAGTTCGATCGCGCTGACACTGCGCGCGGTCGGCGGGCTGACCACCGCCGAGATCGCGCACGCCTTCCTGCTGCCGGAAGCGACCATGGCGCAGCGGATCTCGCGCGCGAAGAAACGCTTGTCGACGCTGGACCGGCCGTTCGCCCGGCCCGGCGACGCGGCATGGCGGGAACGCCTCGGCCCGGTCCTGCACGTGCTGTACCTGATCTTCACCGAGGGACACACCCGCAGCGCCGGACCCGATCTGCATCGCACCGATCTGTCCGGCGAGGCGATCCGGCTGACCCGTGCCGTCCACCGTTTGCTACCCGATGACACCGAGGTGACCGGTCTGCTGGCCCTGATGCTGCTCACTGACGCCAGGCGCGCGGCCCGCACCGGTCGGTACGGGGAGTTGATCCCGCTCGCCGAGCAGAACAGGGCGCTGTGGAATCGGGCCGATATCGGCGAGGGGATCCGGCTGACCACGGGCACACTCGCCCACGGCCTGTCCGGTCCGTACCAGGTGCAGGCGGCGATCGCGGTCCTGCACGCCAAGGCATTACGGGCCGACGACACCGACTGGCCGCGCATCCTCGACCTGTACACCCTGTTCGAGCACTTGGCTCCCAACCCGATGGTGACGCTCAACCGTGCCGTCGCGGTCGCGATGGTGCACGGCCCGGCCGCCGGACTCGCCGTCGCCGACACCCTGGACAAATCGCTGGCCGACAACCATCGGCTCGACGCGGTGCGCGGTCACCTGCACGAGATGGCGGGCGACCGGACGGCCGCCGTCGACGCCTACACGGCCGCCGCGCGACGCACCACCAGCACCCCGGAACGCGACTACCTGACCCTGCGGGCCGCGCGGCTGCGCGAGCGACACCCCGGCTGACGGCACAGGGCGGCCGCGCGACGCGCGACGCGAACGGGCAGACTGCTCGCGTGGCAGACAAAACCAGTGCGGGGGTACTTCTGTTCCGTCGCGGCGCGGACGGCACCGAAGTCCTCATCGGACATATGGGTGGGCCGTACTTCGCCCGCAAGGACGACGGCGCGTGGTCGATCCCGAAGGGCGAGTACGTGGCGGGCGAAGAGGACGCCCGCGCCGCCGCGAGCCGCGAATTCACCGAAGAGCTGGGACTTCCCGTGCCCGAGGGCGAATGGATCCCGCTCGGCGACGTCCGCTACGGCAGCGGCTCCCACAGCAAGACCGTCACGGTGTGGGCGGTCGAGGGCGATCTCGATCCGAGTCTGGTGGTGCCGGGCACGTTCGAGATGGAGTGGCCGCCGCGGACCGGGCGGATGGCCGAATTTCCGGAGATCGATCGCGCCGACTGGTTCGACCTGACCACTGCCAACGACAAGCTGGGCAAGGGCCAGCGCCCCTACCTGGACCGCCTCGCGCGGATACTGCGCGGCGAGTAGCCAGTCAGCCCCAGGTGCGGCCGGTGATGAGTTCGTAGGCTTCGGCGTACTTGCGGCGCGTCACCTCGACGATATCGGCGGGGATCTCGGGGCCGGGCGGTTCCTTGTCCCAGCCGGTCGAGGTCGCCCAGTCGCGGACGAACTGCTTGTCGAACGAGGGCTGGGTCCGGCCCGGTTCCCACTGGTCGGCGGGCCAGAAACGCGAAGAATCCGAGGTCAGCACCTCGTCACCGAGGGTGAACACGTCACCGTCCCAGCCGAATTCGAATTTGGTGTCGGCGATGACGACCCCGGCCTTCGCCGCGTGCTCGGCACCGCGCAGGTAGATGTCGAGGGTGGTGTCGCGCAATTTCTCCGCGACCTCGCGCCCCTCCTGATTCACCACGTCGGCGAAGGTGATGGGTTCGTCGTGACCCACCGAGGCCTTGCTCGTCGGCGTGAAGATCGGTTCGGGCAGTTTGTCGCCGTCGCGCAGGCCGGGCGGCAGCGCGATCCCGGACACGGCGCCCGTGCTCAGGTACTCCTTCAACCCGCCACCGGTCAGATATCCGCGGGCGATGCATTCGACCTGGATCATCTTCAGCGGTTTCACCCGGATGCCGCGGCCTGCGAATTCGTCCGGCACGTCGGTGGCCGAGACCACGTGATTGGGCACATCGGAGAAATAGTCGAACCACCAGTTCGACAGCTGGGTGAGCAGCGTGCCCTTGCCCGGTATCGGCGTCGGCAGGACCACGTCGTACACCGAGACCCGATCGGAAGCGACGAGCAGCAGGGTGTCGCCGTCCTCGTACAGGTCGCGCACCTTCCCGGCGTGCACATGCTTCAACGTCGAGCCTCCGAATCCGTTGCTGATGAACCTGCGCTGCACACGAACAATACCGCCGTGGCGGCAACGGCTGGACGACGTGGCCCCCGTTCGGACCGATAGTGTTGGCGGAGAAAGTCCCGCACGAGCGGCCACGCAGTGGTGGCATTGTGGGTGCTGCCCGTGCCGTTCTTCGACCACGAAGGAGACTCATGTCCGCACCCAACCTGACTCGCGAACAGGCGATCGAACGCGCAGCGACAGTGCAGGTCGAGAACTACCGCATCGAACTCGATCTGACCGACGGTTCGGGCAAACCGGGCGAACAGACCTTCTCCTCGCGCACCACCGTCACCTTCACCGCGACGCCGGGCGCGAGCACATTCATCGATATCGTCGCCCGCCAGGTGCGCGGCGCGGTACTCAACGGCGACCCGGTCGATGTGTCGGGCTACGACGAGTCGACCGGACTCACGCTCACCGGCCTGGCCGAACGCAACGAACTGGTCATCGAGGCCGACTGCGAGTACTCCCACACCGGTGAGGGCCTGCACCGTTTCGTCGATCCGACCGACGACGCGGTCTATCTCTACTCGCAATTCGAGACCGCCGACGCCAAGCGCATGTTCGCCTGCTTCGACCAGCCCGATCTGAAGGCCACCTTCGATATCTCGGTAACCGCCGCGCCGGACTGGAAGGTCATCTCCAACGGCGCGACCGTCGAGCCCGCCGAGACCACCGCCGCCGAACCCGGCCACCACCGGTTCCGCACCACACCGCGTCTGAGCACCTACCTGGTCGCTCTCATCGCGGGTCCGTACGCGGAGTGGACCGACGTCTACACCGACGATCACGGCACCATCCCGCTCGGCATCTACTGCCGCGCGTCACTGGCCGGACATATGGACGCCGAGCGCCTGTTCACCGAGACCAAACAGGGTTTCGGTTTCTACCACGCCAATTTCGGCGTGCCCTACGCCTTCGGCAAATACGACCAGCTCTTCGTCCCCGAATTCAACGCGGGCGCGATGGAGAACGCGGGCGCGGTGACCTTCCTGGAGGATTACGTCTTCCGGTCCAAGGTGACCAGGGCCTCCTACGAACGTCGCGCCGAAACCGTGCTGCACGAGATGGCGCACATGTGGTTCGGCGATCTGGTCACCATGAAGTGGTGGGACGATCTGTGGCTCAACGAGTCCTTCGCCACCTTCGCGTCGGTGCTGTGCCAGTCCGAGGCGACCGAATACACCAATGCCTGGACCACCTTCGCGAATGTGGAGAAGTCCTGGGCCTACCGCCAGGATCAGCTGCCCTCGACCCACCCCATCGCCGCCGATATCCCCGATCTGGCGGCCGTCGAGGTCAACTTCGACGGAATCACCTACGCCAAGGGCGCTTCGGTCCTGAAACAACTCGTCGCCTACGTGGGACTCGAACCGTTCCTCGCCGGACTGCGCGCATATTTCGCCGACCACGCCTACGGCAACGCGACCTTCGACGACCTGCTCGCGGCGCTGGAGAAATCCTCGGGCCGCGACCTGTCGACCTGGGGCGCGCAATGGCTCAAGACCACCGGCCTCAACATTCTGCGTCCCGATTTCGACGTCGACGCCGACGGTCGCTTCACCCGGTTCTCCGTCGTCCAGGAAGGCGCGCATCCCGGCGCCGGTGAGCAGCGCGTCCACCGGCTCGCCATCGGCGTCTACGGCGAGCGGGACGGAAAACTGGTGCGCACCAACCGGGTCGAACTCGATCTCGAGGCGGCCGAGCGCACCGATGTGCCCGAACTGGTCGGCGTGGAGCGCGGACAGTTCGTCCTCGTCAACGACGACGACCTCACCTACTGCTCGGTGCGGCTCGACCCGGATTCGCTCGACGTCGTCCTGCATCGCATCCACGAGATCGTCGAACCGCTGCCGCGCACGCTGGCCTGGTCGGCGGCGTGGGAGATGACCCGGCAGGCCGAGATGCGGGCGCGCGATTTCGTCGCACTGGTCCAGCGCGGCGTCGGCGCGGAATCGGAAATCGGTGTGGTGCAACGCCTCCTGATGCAGGCGAACACCGCGATCGGCAGCTACGCCGATCCGGGCTGGGCGGCCGACAAGGGCTGGTCCGAATTCGCCGACACCCTGCTGGCGGCGGCCCGAGCGGCCGAACCCGGTTCGGATCACCAACTGGCGTTCGTCAACTCGCTGACCGCGGCGAAACTCGATCCGCGCCACACCGAGGTGCTGCGCGCACTGCTCGACACCGATCCCGCGGCGGCGGGGCTGAACGGTCTCGACATCGATACCGACCTGCGCTGGCGCATCGTGACCGCGCTGGCCGCCGCGGGCGATATCGACGGCGACGGCACCGAAACCCCGGTCATCGACCAGGAACTCGCCAACGATCCCACCGCGGCGGGTAAGCGGCAGGCCGCGGCGGCGGCCACCGCGCGCCCGATCGCCGAGGTCAAGGAACAGGCGTGGGCCACCGTGATGGGCGACGACGCCGTCCCCAACATCACCGCTCGTTCCATCGTCGGCGGGTTCGCCCCCGCGGGCCAGGGTGAGTTGCTCGAGTCCTATGTCGAGCGGTACTTCACCGATGTGCCGGGTGTCTGGGAGCGTCGCTCGAGCGAAGTGGCGCAGACGGTCGTCATCGGGCTGTACCCGTCGTGGGCCATCAGCGACGAGGCGGTCGCCATCGCCGACAAATTCCTGTCGGGCGACCACCCGCCCGCCCTGCGTCGCCTGGTCAGCGAGGGTAAGGCCGGCATCGAGCGGTCGCTGCGTGCCAGGGCCGCGGACGCCGAATAGGCACGAGGACGCGAAACGGGGTGAACCGGAAACGGCTCACCCCGATGAGCACACGAACGTGTACGGGTAAGAGCGGGTTTCAGCGCCTGAATTCGCCGACCATGACCTCGATCGCCGAAAGCAGTCCGTCGATCAGTTCGCCACGCTTGAACGATTCCCGCGCGGCGGTGGCGCCGAGCTGGCACATGCGGTCCTTGGCGCGTACCGGCACATCGATGCCCGCGCGGACCTCGATGGCCTTGTCGTTCGGCGAGACGGCGATCAGGACCGAACGCGCCGCCTCGGGCGTCGCGGGGAAGATCGCGTCCGCGCCCGTGGCCGAGTCCGACCCCAGATCGCCGATGTAGACGTTGAAACGCGTCTTCGTCGCCCTGGTCGCCTTGGTGAGCGCGTTGTCGATGGCGAGCCGTTCGTCGTCGCTGAACGGCACCTCCTTGAACACGTCACCGGCCTCGTGCACACCCGAGACCCGGCCGCTGCTGGTGAGGGCGTATCCGTGCGGCAGGTCGGATTCGACCACCGCGGGCCAATTAGAATTCGCCACTTGCCCGGCCTCCGATCAGATCCGCCGCGGCGGCTTCGATGGCCGCATGACCGCCATGCGACGCTTCGCCGTGGTGGCCGTGTCCGGTCACCTCGTCGGTGGCACTCCACAACACCGGCGGCTGGGTCCACTTCTGACCGAGGTCGAAATGGGCCGGTTTGTCACCAGCGAGTGGCTTGCCGAGATACGACAATCCGGCGATCGCGCCATAGATCACCAGCGGGATCGCGCCGAAGATCAGCACTGTCTCGAGAATGCTCACGGATCAACGGTATCCGATCGCCTGTAGTAGATCATCCACTGGTCGTACCGCGACGCGATCGTGTCTGTTCAGACCAGCCACGCGGCGGCATCCGGAGGCAGCTGACCGTTCTTCAGCGTCGCGCTGGCCAGCAGCAATTCACCGGGCGGCAGCGGGATCGGGGCGGTGGTGGCGTTGAGCACGCAAACCAGCCCCCCGGACCGCCGGAAGGCGAGACACCCCTTCGGGCTGCCGTACCACTCGATGCGCTCACCGGCGAACTCGGGGCGCGTCCCGCGCATCTCGATCGCCATCCGGTACAGCGACACCGTCGACCCGAGTTCCTCAAGTTGGGCCTCCACGGTCAGCCGCGCCCATTCCGCGGGTTCGGGCAGCCAGGACTGCGCCGCGGCGGTGAAACCGAACGGCGGGGTGTCGCCCTCCCACGGCAGCGGCACCCGGCAGCCGTCGCGCCCGCGATCGGTATGCCCCGAGCGCTCCCAGACCGGATCCTGTAGGACTTCCTCGGGCAGGTCGTCCACATTCGGCAGACCCAATTCCGATCCGTTGTAGAGGAAGACCGAGCCGGGCAGGGCGAGTTCGACCATCATCATCGCCTTGGCCCGTTCGACCCCGTCGACACCGCCGCCGTACCGGGTGACCTCGCGTTCGATGTCGTGATTGGACAGCGTCCAGGTCGGCGTCGCGCCCACCGGGGCCACCGCGGCGAGCGAGTGGTCGATGGCCGCGCGCACCGATTCGGCGTTGAACGCGGTTTCGGCGAGGCGGAAGTTGAAGGCCAGGTGTAGCTCGTCCGGGCGGACGTACTCGCCGAAGCGGACGTTGTCGTCGACCCACACCTCGCCGATGGAGACCGCGTGCGGATATTCGTCGAGCACCTTGCGGAAACGACGGTGGATCTCGTGCACGCCCGGGTTGTTGAAACGTGGATCGTCGTCGTCGTGCACCAGCATCTTGGTCGAGACGTTCGCCATGTCGGGCAATCCGGGCGGTTTGGCCATACCGTGCGCCACATCGATGCGGAATCCGTCGATCCCGCGGTCCAGCCAGAACCGCAGTGTCTGCTCGAAGTCGGCGACGACCTCGGGGTTCTCCCAGTTCAGATCGGGCTGTTCGGGCGCGAAGATGTGCAGGTACCACTGGCCGGGCGTGCCGTCGGGTTCGGTGACCCTGGTCCAGGCCGGTCCGCCGAAGATACTGGGCCAGTTGTTCGGCGGCTCCGAGCCGTCGGGCCCGCGACCGTCGCGGAAGATGTAGCGGGCGCGTTCTCCGCTGCCCGGTGCGGCCGTGCGCGCCGCGACGAACCACGGGTGCTGATCACTGGTGTGGTTGGGCACCAGGTCCATGGTGATCTTGATACGTCGCTCGTGCGCCTCGGCGATCAGGGCGTCCATCGCCGCCATCCCACCGAACAGCGGATCGATATCGCGCGGATCGGCGACGTCGTAGCCCCCGTCGGCCATCGGCGAGCGCATAACCGGACAGATCCACAGCGCGTCGACGCCGAGTAGTTCCAGGTAGCCGAGCTTTTCGCGGATGCCGCCGAGATCACCGACGCCGTCGCCGTCGGAATCGGCGAAGGATCGCGGGTAGACCTGATAGAACACGGCCGAGCGCCACCACGGTTGCGCGTCTCCGTCGGCCGGTTCGGTGCGATCCACCGGCGCCGGCACGGCTGGTGTGTGTGTCACATCCGTAATAGTGCCAAAGAATTTCGGTGAATTCCGTCAGGCAACGCCATGTTCACAGCATCCCGGCAAACCGTCAGCGTGTGCGTCGCCCTTTCGAAAAGCCTGCTACAGCCCAGCAATCGAACCGAACGGTCGAATCCGTACTGGTGGACCAGCGAATTCACCGCCACCGAACCGACGCGACCCACGTCACTTTCGGCAGCGGATGTCGCGTGCGCCACTCTTGCGCGCGCCATCTCAGAAGGGCGAGTTCATCAGAGAATTCGCGGCCATCTCCATGTAATCGAGCATCGCCTTGCGGTGTTCGTCGTCGAGTACATCGGGCTCGATCTCGGCGATACCGATGCGCATACACCGCAGCCAGGCGTCGCGCTCGATCGGACCGACCTTGAACGGATTGTGCCGCATCCGCAGCCGCGGATGACCGCGTTCGTCGGAGTAGGTGCGCGGGCCGCCCCAATACTGTTCGAGGAACATGCGCAGCCGCCGTTCGGCCGGGCCGAGATCCTCCTCCGGATACAGCGGACGCAGCACCTCGTCGGCGGCCACCTCGCGGTAGAAGGCCGCGACGACGCGCTGGAAGGTATCCGCACCGCCGACCGCGTCGTAGAATGACGTCGCCGTCTGCTCGCCCGTGCTCATCTGGTCCTCTCGATAGCCGGATGCACCGCCGTCCATTGTGCCCGCACGGCTGGTCGGGGCCACGCGGGCCGCCTCACACGGCTACCCGAAGGCACTTCAGCGGCAGTTAACCGAACATTGTGCGAAATCACCGTGCAATCGGCCTCTTTCCATGGTCAACTGATTGCAGGTTCAGCGGAATATCACATGATCTTGTCGATGACGAAATCGGGGTCCCCATGAAGCAGCGGCACGGCCGATCACACGAGGCCAGGGCGCACCGACAACTCCAGCCCGCCGACGTCCACAATCGTGGGTCGGGGGCTACTCCGCTGCATATCCTGTCCGACCATCATCCGGGCTCCCATCGCCCCGGTGAGACCGTTCATCACGGTCCACATCTGACTTCGGTCTCTTCCGAGACCATCAACGCCCAGACCATTCACTGGTTGAAGCGCCGGGTGCTGCTTCTCAATGCCACCTACGAGCCGCTCACCGCCCTGTCCGCACGCCGCGCCGTCGTCCTGCTCATCTGCGACAAGGCCGACGCCGTCCACCACAACGAGGAAAATCCGGTCGTGCATTCGGCCGAAGCGGCCGTCCCGGTCCCCTCGGTGATCCGCCTGCGCAACTACGTCCACGTCCCCTACCGCGCCCGCGTGCCGATGACGCGGGCCGCCCTGATGCACCGCGATCGCTACCGCTGTGGCTATTGCGGCGCGAAGGCCGAGACCATCGACCACGTCATCCCGCGTAGCCGCGGCGGCGAGCATTCCTGGGAGAACTGCGTCGCCAGCTGTGCTCCCTGCAACCATCGCAAAGCCGACAAAATGCTCAGCGAGCTGGGCTGGACGCTGCGATCGCCACTCGTCTCCCCGAAAGGCCCGCACTGGCGGCTGCTGTCGACCACCACCGACCTCGACCCCGTGTGGTTGCAGTACCTCGGCGAGGGCGCGGCCTGAGTCTCACGTGTATTCGATGACCAGCGTCGCCCAGGTGCCCGCTTCCAGCGCCTCGAAGACGTGCGGGGCGTCACCCGGGTAAGAGATGTAGTCACCCGGCCGCAGTTCCACCGGTGCGTCGGACGGGCCCGCCAGCGCACGGCCCGTGGCGAGCAGGATGTGTTCGACCACGCCGGGGGTGTGCGGGTCCGAGTCGCGGGCGTGGCCGGGCTCGGCGGTGATGCGGAACATGTCGCGGCGGGTGTTCGGCGGACCGGCCGCGAGCAGTGTGGCGCGATAGTCGGATCGCTCGGCCGCGACCACCGGCCCCTCCCCCGCGCGAATGACCGATACGGCGGGCCGCGGCGGGTCCAACAGCCGGGAGAACGGCATGTCGAGCGCGACGCACAGCGCCCACAGCGTCTCCAGACTCGGGTTACCACTTCCCGATTCCAATTGGGACAGTGTGGATTTCGCGATGCCCGCACGATTGGCGACCTCAGTGAGCGACAGCCCCGCCCTGGTTCGTTCCCGGCGCAGCGAGGCCGCGATCGCCGCCTGTGGCGTCGCCGTCGAGCCGTCCCGCGTCATTCCCACTCCCGTCGTGTTCGGAATCCGGTCCAGGAAACCACATTGACGAATCGTCCGCGTGCGTTCACCATAAGCTACATGCGTTCGATATGGCGAACACTCGGTCGGGACACGGTCTCGGGAATCGCGGCGGTACTCGTGGCCGTCGCGATGATCGGCGTCTCCTACGGTGCGACGGCCGTCGGCGCGGGATTCCCGGTCTGGCTGCCCGTCGTGCTCGGCGTCGTCGTCCTCGCCGGTGGTGCGGAATTCCTGTTCATCGGGATCATCGCCGCGGGCGGTAGCCCGGTCGCGGCCGTGCTGGCGGGACTGGTCGTCAATGCGAGACATCTGCCCTACGGGCTGTCGCTGCCCGAGGTGACCGGCCGCGGCTGGCGTCGCCTGCTCGGGGTCCATGTGATGAACGACGAATCCGTCGCCATGGCGCTGGCCCAATCCGATATCGAACGCAAACGCGCCGCGTACTGGCTCTGCGGGGTGGGAGTCCTGCTCGCCTGGCCCGGCGGCGCGGCCCTGGGCGCGCTGATCGGCAGCATCGTCCCCGACACCTCGGCCTTCGGGCTGGACGCGGTCTTCCCCGCGGTACTGCTCGCCCTGGTGATCCCCGCGCTGCGCGACCGGGACACCTTCGGCGCGGTCTGCGCGGGAGTGGTAGTAGCGCTCGCGACCTCCACATTCCTGCCGCCGGGGTTACCGGTGCTGTTCGCACTCTCCGGTGTGCTCGTGGCGGCGTTGACGCTGCGTCGCGGTGAGCGGGGCGAGGCGGTCGACGGCGGTCCTACGTCGGTCTGCGAACCCTCCGCACCCGTCGGGCGTTCCGCACCCCACGCCGAGCCGCGTGCGCCGTACGTCGGCCGCACCGAAGTGGCTACCGATTCCTCAACACTTGTCGAATATTCCACACGGCGCGGAGAGCGACGCGCACCGTTCGATCGTGATGCCGAGCCGGCCGGCTCCGACTCCTCGGCACGTCTGGAACGTTCCGCGCGACGCGGTGAGACCGCATGATGCCGACCGCGGGGATAGTCGCGCTCGCCGTCGGCACCTTCGCTTTCCGCTTGGCCGGGCCCGCGTTGCGCAGCCGCATCCGGTTTCCCGAACGTGCCGAGCGACTCCTGGAGATCGGGGCGGTGGTCCTGCTCGCGGCGTTGGTCGTGGTCACCACGCTGCCCTTCGGCACCGCGCAACTGGGAGTGGCGCTACCCGCCGGGGTCGTCGTCGGCGGTGTTCTCGCATGGCGGAGAGCGCCGCTGCTGGTGGTGATCGTGGCGGCGGCGGGGTGTACGGCGGCGCTACGACTGTTCGGAGTCGCTTGAGTCGGCGGCTCAGCTGCGAACCCCTCGGGATCGTTCCGACCTGAAATCTGAGCGGCCTACTCAGACAACTCGCGATCGTGCTGGCCTGGAAGCCGAACGGCCCGCTCAGGCAACTCGCGGTTCCGGGCTCCGGCGACCCTGGCGAACCACCGACAACTCCCCGATCAGCTCGGGGTCAGCGGGATCGCTCCGCCGCGACGACGGGCGACCGAGCCGTAGCGCGCGTCGATCCGCAACCATGTGTTGGTCGCCCGGACGCGGACGATCTCGCTGGGCGGGATGCGTCGAGCCTCGGTTCTGTCTCCCGAATGCGGGATGAAATCCATTGCGGTCAGGGCGAAGACGACACGCATCGGCACTTCGACCGAAACCGGGTCGGCCGACACCGTGAGCACCGTCTGATCCAGCAGCGAGGCGGGCGGGCCGTGCGAGCTGCCGTGTTCCTTGGCGAGTTGGGCACCGCGTTCCGCCAATTCGACCAGCGTGCGCGCGGGCACATCGTCGATGTGGGCGAATCCGTCGCTCGGCGGCAGCGCTCCGCGCCAGGCCGAATCCATCGAATAGCCGAGGTCGATCGGACTTCCGGAGCCGAGTCCGGCCAGCACCAGATCGGCTCCGACGGTGACATCGTCCACACCCAGTTCGGCCGACACCGTCCGCACGGCCAACGCCTCGAAACCGGTTGCCACCCACGCCGAGACAGAGGTGTCGCCGCGCCTACGCAACCGCACCACCGCCGCGACGTCGAGCCGGATCGCCCGGCTCAGGAAGGTGGCCAGATTCTCACGCTCGGCCGGATCACTGACATACAGCACCCGCTGCTCGGCCCTCACGGCAACTCCGCCCTCACGGGCGTCGCCGCCCTCACAACAACACTGTCGTCACGAAATCCTGAGCTCAGCTCACCTGTCCATCCACTCGGACAGATAGTCCCGCTCACCGTCGGTGAGCCTGCGCAGCCGCTGGGTCTCGATATCGAACGCCGCGATCTGGGTCGAGGCGACCACCGCGGGCGCGGAATCGGGGGCCGCGCCGTTGGCGCGCACCTCGTAGCCGACCGTGAAATCGACGGCACGCAATTGCTCGATCCACATGGCGATATCGAGCGGGGTGTCCTCGTGCCGCAACTGACCCCGGTAACGCACCCGCAGATCGGCCAGCACACAGCCCGCGCGCAGGGATTCGGTGGGACGTCCGTCCTCGAACAGCCACGGGATCCTGGCCTCTTCCAGCAGGGTCACCATGCGCGCGTGGTTGACGTGCTGGAACACGTCCATATCCGACCACCTGACTTCCACCCTGGCGTGAAAGCGCTTGGGTAGCAGCAGAGCGCTACCGTTGGCTTTTCCTTTACCGTTCACCGAACTCGTCACGTGGTACCTCCGATCGGGCGCCGATCTCGCGCCACACCCGTCTGCGACGTTGCAGAACAGGTATCACGGCGAGATCCTTCGGCACCGAATTCGATCATTTCCGGTCGCGGTGACCTGGGCGTTCGCTCGGGTCTCGACCGATTCGCGGCACCCAGTATCGCAATCTTCGCCACCGGTGATCGTCGCGGGGGCGAAGGACACGTCGAGTGCGTCATCCGCGCGACGTCGCGCTACCCGCAATTCTTGTTGAACCCTAACATCATTCGGCGTATTCGGCCGGGTGCGCCGCCGCGGCGCACCCGATCGATGAGGTCAGCGTTCCGACTGCGCGCCCACGCCGCTGACCATGCTGCGCACCTGTCGCGCCGCGACGGACAGCGTCGCGAGATCGTGCGTTCCGGATTCGAACAATTCCGACAGCGCCGCCCGCGCGCGGCCCAACCTGGACTGGTTCTTCGACTCCCAGTAGGCGATCTTCTCGTCGGCCGTCTCCTCCGGATCGCCCGCCGACAACACATCGAGGGTCAGCGAACGCAGCGAGCCGTACATATCGTCGCGCAGCGCCAGCCTGGCCAGCGAATGCCAGCGATCGCCGCGCTCGAGATGACTGACCGCCTCCAGCAGCCAATCGATCTTGAGGTGGTCGTTGAGGGCGTAGTACAGCGAGCCGACCTCGTCCCGGTCACGATCGGTGATATCGGCGATATCGAGCACGTCGAGCAACGGGAAGAGGTTCAGCAACCCGAAGACCTCGGTGGCGAGATCCGTCGGCGCACCCTGGGCGATCAACTCGGCGGACTGGCCGGTGAGCGTCGCCACATGGTGTCCGCGCAGCCAGCCCGGCACCTTCGGCGCGAGTTCACGCACACCGCCGCTGTAGCGATTGATCTCCGCGCCGACCGGAATCGGCTGCGGACGGTTGCTCAGCAGCCACCTCGACGCCCGGTCGAGGGTCCGTTTAGTCTCCATCTCGAGCGCGTCGCGGACCGAGGTCGAGGTATCGGCCGCGCGAATGCGTGACCACATGGCGTGCAGATCGAAGATCTCGATGGCGGCGGCGAAAGCGCGCACCGCGTCCGTCGCGGTAGCTCCGGTCTCCTCGTTCAGCCGGTGCGCGTAGGTGATGCCGCCGTAGTCGACCATCTCGTTGGCGATCATCGTGGTGACGATCTCGCGGCGCAGCCGATGCCTCTTGATGGCCGCGCCGAATCGTTCCCGCAGCGCGGACGGGAAGTAGTCCGCCAGCCTGCCCGAGAAATAGTTGTTGTCGGGCAGATCCGAGTCGAGCAGGTCGACCTTGAGCGAAAGCTTCACATGGGCCATGAGATTCGACAGTTCGGGCGACGCGAGTCCGGTCCCCTCCTCGCGCCTGCGCTTCAACTCCACCGTGGAGGGCAACGCCTCCAATTCGCGGTCGAGTCCGCGTCGTTCCTCCAGGTCCTCGATGAGCCGCTGGTGGACATTGAGCATCCCCGGCGCCTCGAACCGCGAGATTCCCATCAGGAAGTTCTGGGATACGTTGTCCCGCAGCACCATACGTGCGACCTCGTCGGTCATCGAGGCGAGCAGCGGGTTACGCTCGGGTTCGGGCAGCAGCCCCGCGCTGACCACACCGTCGAGCAGCACCTTGATATTGACCTCGTGGTCGGAGCAGTCGACACCGGCCGAATTGTCGAGGGCGTCGGTATTCATCTTGCCGCCCGCGCGGCAGAACTCGATGCGCCCGAGCGCGGTCGCGCCGAGATTGCCGCCCTCGCCGATGACCTTGACCCGCAGCTGGTTTCCGTTGACGCGGACCGGGTCGTTGGACTTGTCGCCGACATCGCCGTTCGATTCCGACGACGCCTTGATGTAGGTGCCGATGCCACCGTTCCAGAGCAGGCCGACCGGCGCGAGCAGGATGGCGCGCACGAGTTCCGGCGGCGAGAGCGAGGTGACGTCGTCGGCGAGGCCGAGCGCGATACGGGCCTGCGGACTGATGGGCACGGATTTGACCGTGCGATCCCACACCCCGCCGCCCTCGGAGATCGCCGAGGTGTCGTAGTCGGCCCACGACGACCGCGGCAGTGCGAACATGCGCGCCCGCTCCGCGTACGACCTCGCGGGCTCCGGGTCCGGGTCGAGGAATATGTGCCGGTGGTCGAAGGCGGCGACCAAGCGGATGTGCTCGGACAGCAGCATGCCGTTGCCGAAGACGTCACCGCTCATATCGCCGATGCCGACGACCGTGAAGTCCTGAGTCCGGGTGTCGAGATCCATCTCGGCGAAATGCCGTTTCACGCTCTCCCACGCGCCCTTGGCGGTGATGCCCATCGCCTTGTGGTCGTAACCCGCCGAACCACCGGAGGCGAACGCGTCACCGAGCCAGAACCCGTAGCGCTGCGCGATGTCGTTGGCCGTGTCGGAGAACGTCGCGGTGCCCTTGTCCGCGGCGACGACCAGGTAGGTGTCGTCGCCGTCGCGGCGGACCACCCGTGGGGGCGGCAGCACGGCGCCGGTCACCCGATCGACGTTGTCGGTGATATCGAGCAGACCCGAGATGAAAGTGCGATAGCACGCCACCCCCTCGGTGCCGAACGCCTGACGGTCGGCCACGGGATCGCCGCTCGCCTGCGGCGGCTGTTTCACCACGAAGCCGCCCTTGGCGCCGACCGGCACGATCACGGCGTTCTTGACCGCCTGCGCCTTGACCAGGCCGAGGATTTCGGTGCGGAAATCCTCCAGCCGATCCGACCAGCGCAATCCGCCGCGCGCCACCGAACCGAATCGCAGGTGGACGCCCTCCACGCGCGGCGAATAGACGAAGATCTCGTACCGGGGCCGAGGTTTGGGCAGTTCGGCGATCTCGCGCGGTTCGACCTTCACCGAGATGAAGTCGCGCGACATCCCCTCGGTGTCGGTCACGTAGTAGTTGGTGCGCAGCGTGGCCTTGATCAAACTGAGGATGGCACGCAGGATACGGTCGGCATCGAGGCTGACCACCTCGTCGATGCGTTCACGCAGCCGGACCTCCAGCTCCGCGGCGTGTTCGGCCGCCACGGAGTCGGGATCGAACCGCGCCGCGAACAGGTCGACGAACAACCGAGCCGCGTCCGGGTAGGTGAGAAGTACCCGCGCGATATTGGTCTGGCTGTACGGAAAGTCGGCTTGCTGAAGGTATTTCGCGTAGGTGCGCAGGATCGCGACCGACCGCCACGGCAACCGCGCCCGCAGCACGAGTTCGTTCAGCCCGTCCGCCTCGGCGCGACCGTGCCAGACCGCTTCGAAGGCGTCGGTGAACCGCTCGCGCAGCCCGCGCACCTCCGCTTCGAGCACGTCGGCGCGGGCCGAGGATTCCAGCAGTTCGGCGTCCAGATCACGGTCGAGGGAGCTGCGCAGCAGTTCGGGACGCGCCAGCAGACCGAAGTCGTAGATCCAGCGCTCGAGAATCCGGCCGCCGGGGGAGGTCTCGAGTTCGATCCGGTACGGGCGCTCGTCGACGACCTCGACGCCGAGGCTCTGCAATACCGGAAGTACCTGGCTCAAGGAGATCCCGGTGCCCCCGATGTAGAGGCTGAACCGCCACGAGCCCGGCTCCGAATTCGGTCTGCGGTACAGGTTCTGGACGATCGACCCCTCGGTCAGCCGTTCGAGCCGCATGATGTCGCCGAGCGCGCGCGCCGGGGCGAAATCCTGTTTGTAGCCCTCGGGGAAGGCGTCCGCGTACCGCTTGACGACGGCGGGAGCGAGTACCGGCGCGGTATTCAACTGGTCGTTGAGGTGATCGTCCCAGGTGTTGCTCGCCTCGGCCAGCAGCCGCTGGATCCGCAGCCGGTTCGGCTCGGAGGTGTCCGCCGCGGCCGTCTGCTCCGCACGCGGCGCGCCTTCGGCATCGGGCAGCCGAACGGTGAAATAGACGCTGGCGAGTTCGCTTTCGCTCACCCGCGCCGAATAGTCGATCGAATCGCCGCCCAGTTCGCGGACGAGGATGTCCTGCATCTCCAACCGGACGTGGGTGGTGTAGCGATCACGCGGCAGGTACACCAGGCAGGCCACGAAGCGGCCGTAACTGTCGGCGCGCATGAACAGCTTCACCTGCCTGCGCAGGCCGACGTTGAGCACCGCGGTGGCGGTGTGGCGCATGGTCTCGGTATCGGAGGAGAACAGCTCCGTGCGCGGGAACGACTGGATGACCTCCAGCATGGCCTGCCCGGAGAACGAGTCCAGGTCGAAGCCGCTCTCCTCGATCACCGAACGCACCCGGCGCTCGATCACCGGGATGTCGAGGACGTTCTCGTGGACCGCGGTGACGGTGAAGACCCCGATGAAGAGATGGTCGCCGACGACCTCGCCCGATTCGTCGAAATCCGCGACGCCGATGAAATAGGGGTACACCGAGCGGTGCACGGTGGCGGGCACCAAACCCTGGGTGAGCATCAGCAGCGGCCGATCGCCGCCGTTGATCGGCACGCGGAAATCGGTGCCGACATCGGGCCGCAGCACACCGAGGCAGGTGCCCGGCAGGGCATTCGAGATCATCTGCTCGTGATTCTCGCCCAACCGATGGCGGGCGTAACCGAGCACGGTGAAATTACCGCTGGCCAGCCAGCGCAACAGATTCGCGGTATCGATCAGATCGTCGGCGGGAAACGGCGCGCGACCCGCCGCGGCGGCCTCGGTCAGAGTGTCGGCGAGGGTGCTCTGCACCTGCTTCATGGCATCGGTGTCGCTGTTGACCTGGCGCACGTCGGTGACGACCATCGGCAGCGCCTGCTCGATGCGATCCAACGTCTCCCTGGTGGTCGACGCGTGCAGTTGCAGGTGCATCCAGGACTCGCGCATCCCGGGATCGCCGTTGCCGTCCACCTCGTGCGGCGCCGCGTGCAGCAGCCGGGCCTCGGCGTCGCGCTCGACCTCGAAGATCGGATGGATGACTTCGCTGACGCTGACGCCCATGCGGCTCAGGGACGAGGTGATCGACTCGACGAGTAGCGCCATATCCTCGGTGACCAACTGGATGGCGGCGCCGAGGCCCGATCCGTCGTCCGGGTGATACACCCGGACCAGTACCCGGCCCGGGGGCCGGGTGATCGCCAACTCGAGGTGCCGTCGGAAGATCTGGGTGATCCCGGTGATCGCACAGTCCACATCGCCCGCGTCGACGTGGCGGAAATACGCCTCCTCGAGGGCCGCGAGATCTCCGCGCAGTGACTGCGGCAGACCCGCGGACCACGCCGCACTGGACAATTCGGACGAGACCGTCATTTTTTCGCCAACTCCTCGGATTCGGTTCCGTAACAAAGCGACGCCGGTCCGAGAGTAGCTGCGCATCGGAGACAAGCGGGTGAAATCCCTTTGAATCCCGGGGTGTTCACCACGGTTGCGATATTCGCCGCGCAATTGCCGAGGTCGTCCACTCGGCTCAGCACTCGATGGGACCCGGCGACCGTCATATCGGCGCGTCGGGCATGGGAACTACCCAGATCTCGGACAGCACCGGCGCATGCACGTAACCCACCCTATCGAGATTCGGCGGGGATGGCCGGGCGTCCGTATTTCCTTCGGCATCGGAGCCGATCGACGGCACTTCGCCGCAAATCCTTCGAAAAATGGCCGATCGACGGGGCGATGCGAACAGCAATCGCCCCGTCGGATCCCGATCTCAGTCGCGGGTCAGTTTGCGGTGTGTAACCCGATGCGGGCGAGCCGCTTCCGCACCGAGCCGCTCGACCTTGTTCGCCTCGTATGCCTCGAAGTTGCCCTCGAACCAGAACCACTTGGCGTCGTTGTCCGAATCGCCCTCCCACGAGAGGATGTGGGTGCAGGTGCGGTCGAGGAACCAGCGGTCGTGCGAGATCACGACGGCGCAGCCGGGGAACTGCTCCAGCGCGTTCTCGAGCGAACCGAGGGTTTCCACGTCGAGGTCGTTGGTGGGCTCGTCGAGCAGGATCAGGTTGCCGCCCTGCTTGAGGGTCAGCGCCAGATTCAGGCGGTTGCGCTCACCACCGGAGAGCACCCCGGCCGGCTTCTGCTGATCCGGGCCCTTGAAGCCGAACGCGCTCACGTAGGCGCGCGACGGCATCTCCTGATTGCCGACCTGGATGAAGTCGAGCCCCTCGGAGACCACCTGCCAGACGTTCTTCTTGGGGTCGATACCCGCACGATTCTGGTCGACGTAGCTCAGCTTGACCGTCTCGCCGACCTTCACCTCGCCGCTGTCGGGCGATTCGAGTCCGACGATCGTCTTGAACAGCGTCGTCTTACCGACACCGTTCGGGCCGATGACACCGACGATACCGTTGCGGGGCAGGGTGAACGACAGATCCTTGATCAACTGACGATCGCCGAAACCCTTGTCCAGATGCGACACGTCGACGACGACGGTGCCGAGGCGCGGGCCCGCGGGAATCTGGATCTCCTCGAAATCCAACTTCCTGTGCTTCTCGGCCTCGGCCGCCATCTCCTCGTACCTGCCGAGACGAGCCTTGTTCTTCGCCTGGCGCGCCTTGGCGCCCGAGCGCACCCAGGCGAGTTCTTCCTTGAGCCGCTTCTGCAGCTTCTGGTCCTTCTTGCCCTGCACCTCGAGGCGCTGAGCCTTCTTCTCCAGGTAGGTGGAGTAGTTGCCCTCGTACGGGAACGCCCGGCCCCGGTCGAGCTCGAGAATCCACTCGGCCACATTGTCGAGGAAGTACCGGTCGTGGGTGACCGCGAGCACGGCGCCCTGGTACTGGGCCAGGTGCTGCTCGAGCCAGTTCACCGACTCGGCGTCGAGGTGGTTGGTCGGCTCATCGAGCAGCAGCAGATCCGGCTTGCTCAGCAGCAGCTTGCACAGCGCGACGCGACGACGCTCACCACCGGAAAGCTTGGTGACCGGCTCGTCCGGCGGCGGACAACGCAGCGCGTCCATCGCCTGCTCCAGCTGGGAATCGATATCCCACGCGTCGGCGTGGTCGAGATCCTCCTGAAGCTTGCCCATCTCGTCCATGAGCTCGTCGGAGTAGTCGGTGGCCATCAATTCGGCGATCTCGTTGAAGCGGTCCAGCTTCACCTTGATCTCGCCGAGGCCCTCCTCGACATTGCCGCGAACCGTCTTCTCCTCGTTCAGCGGCGGCTCCTGCTGGAGGATGCCGACGCTGGCGCCCGGCGCCAGGAACGCCTCACCGTTGTTCGGCTGATCCAGTCCGGCCATGATCTTCAGCACGCTGGATTTACCGGCGCCGTTCGGGCCGACGACACCGATCTTGGCGCCGGGAAGGAAGTTCAAGGTCACATCGTCGAGTACGACTTTGTCGCCGTGCGCCTTGCGAACCTTCTTCATCTGGTAAATGAACTCAGCCATATACACAAGCCTATCGGTCTGGGGAACGGTGGAATCAAGCAGCGCCACCCACCGCGCCGTGGTCGATTCGGGCCGAGCGCCGGAGTGCCTCCGGATCGGATCGGCCCTGCTCACATGGTGGTGTCATGCGAGGTCAGGCGTCGACCGGCTCCGGTGCGGCGCTCTGGGTAGATGCGGAAGGCACGGCCGCTGCGGTCTCCCCCAGTCCATGGCCGACGCGTGCATCCGGTTCAGCGCTCGATCCGTGACAAGTATTCCGTATCACGCCCTGGGGGTCGGACCCGGTCCCGCTGTCGGATCGACGGGCGATCCTGGCCGTGCACCGTCCCAGATCGGGGCCGACGGCACTGGCCCGCATCTCCAGATCGCGGCGTTCGACACCGTCGCGTGTGCGATATTCGTGTGAGCGCAACTGTCCGTAGACGACGACCGGATCGCCTCGCCTGATGGACTCCTCCACCCCGGCCACCAGCCGTCGCCAGCAGCTCACGGTGAGGAACAGGGTTCCGTTGTCCACCCAGGTGCCGGTGGCCTGATCGAAACGGCGGGAGTTACTCGCCATCCGGAAGGTCAGCACCTGCTCTCCCGTGTTCAGATCACGTTTGGACGGGTGAGTGACCACGGTGCCGACGACTGTTATGTTAAGCACTCCACTTCTACCCTGGAGTTATGACACGGACTGCACGAAACGATGTGACTTGGCTTGCCGAGATCAATGCCGCTCTCGCGGCCCAGGTAGCAAGCATCGATCCTGCTCAGTGGGTGTACGGCTACGTGCGCATCTCCCGTGATGACAAGGACCGTGCCGAGGGGGTGCAACTCCAGGCCAAGCATCAGGTCACCTATGCCACCCGCAAGGGGTTGGCGTTGGCTCAGATCTTCTGCGACAACGATCTTTCGGGGGCCGACGCCGAACGCGCAGCGCTGCGGGAAGTGCTGCGGTTGGTGACAGCAGGCCCGACGAAGGTGATCCTTGCTCGCGATGTATCGCGATTGACCCGTGACTACGACCTGGGCAACGAGTTGATGAAACTCGGCCGGGATCGCGACGTGCGGTATGTGTTTGTCAAAGACAGCGATTACGACCTGACGATTGGGTCCGGGCGTAAGAACTTCATGGTCAAGGTTGCCGAAGCCGCCGAGTACCGCGAGACCAACACTGAGAACCTATTGGACCGCAGGAGCGAGGAAGCCGCGAAAGGACTGATGCACGGCGGTTCGCGCCGTTTCGGGTACGGGAAGGTGGTCGGCGTGCATCCGATCACCGGTACCGAGATCCTGGACCGGTACGCATTGCGCGACGAAGAGGTAGCAGTGTTGCGCGAGGGTGCCGAGAGAGCGATCAACGGCGAGACTCAGACGACAATCGTCACCGACTGGAACGAACGCGGCATACCGACCACCGAAGGTTATGAGTGGCGCGTGGGCGCTCTGTCTCGTCAATTGCTCCGAGAGTCCTACGTCGTCTACGACCTGGGCGAGCACACCGACGCCAACGGGAAGCGCTGCGAATGCCTGAACAATCCAGAGGGCAACGGTATCCGTGTACACGCGCGCACCGGCACCCGCCACCGCGCCCAGTGGCCCGCTGTGTTCACCCGTGCCGAACATGAGGCCGTCAAGGCAGCATTCGCCGCACACCGTCGCGCGAAGGCCGAAGACCCGACCAAGCCCCGACAACGCGATGCGAACTACTGGTTGACGGGCTTGACGCAGTGCGGCGGAATCTGGCCCGAGATGAGCGCACAACCGGGGAAGGACTGCCGCTCCTGGATGTTCGGATCGGCGATTTCGGGTACGAACAAGAACGGCAGCCGTTTCCACCGCCGCCGCTACGTGTGCCGGAGTTGGGACGGGCGCAGGATCAAGTGCGGGTGCGCGAAGGTATACCGAGATGCAGGCGGGTTGGAAATGTTCGTCGCCGAACAAGTGATCGCCGAATACGAGAACCCGGAGATTCTGGCCCGGGTGGATCGCGGGAACGACAACGCGGGCCGGATCGCACAGTTGCAAAAGCGTATCGAGGTCACGGCCACGAATCTGGACACCGAGATCGACAGTCGCGCCGCAGCACTGTCCGGTGGCGGGGACGAGTACGACTTGCGGGTGATCGACCGCACCATCACCGGACTGAAACAAGCCCTGAAAGACCTTCGCGCCGAGCAAGACTCGTTGCGCAGCGCCGCGGCGCTGGCGATGCTCGCCGATATCGGCACCGCTGGGGAACTGCGCACGGTATGGGCTACCAAGGGTTCGCGGTGGCGTCACGAAGCCACCGCGCGGTTGGTGGAGAAAGTCATCGTATATCCGGCGAAGGTCCGTGCCGCCAGTTGGACCGACCAGACCGGCAAGGTGTGGCGGTTCGACACCTCGTCAGTCGAGATCGTCTGGCGGCAGTTCTGAACCGCTCGTGTCAGCTCTGGTCGCGTCGGTCGTCGTGGTCGAGGGTGTCGAGCGCGTGGCGTAGGAACAACGCCAACGACTCGATCACGTGTGGGTCGTTGATGTAGGGCGTGAGCCCCTGCCGCGCCCGACTCTCGGCTACCAACCGGCGCGTGGCCTCACTGGTCGGACCGATCAGCGACAGTCGAGGACCGTCACCGCCCGTGCCCGTGCCGCGCCGGGTCGCCGCCCGCGCACCACCCTCCGACTTGCCGCCGTTGATTGATGCGTCACGGGTTGTCGTGCCATCCGTTGCCGGATCTTGCGGCGGTGTCGACGCTTCCGGGCCATCGGCTGGGGTGTCAGGTTCGATGCTCGCAGGGTTTCGCGGTCTGCGTCCGCTTGGGCGCGCTGCCTCGGATCGGCTGGTGCGCGTGCGAACTTTTCTGTCGGGTGACATGGGTGTCCTCTCAGTACCCCTGTCCCCGCCTTCTGCTGATCCTCCGGCGTCCAGTATGCCCCCGGTTGTCGAACCGTCCAGCGGTGTCGAGGTTTCGGAGTCACCGGCCGCGGCATCGGGTCCACTCGAGCGAGCTACTCCAGACCCGATAGAGCGCGCGCGGACTTTCCTGGTGCGTGACATGGACGTCCTCTCGTTTGTCATCACACAGCCCGCTGATCTCGTCCCCCATCGAGTATGCCCGAAGATCGACAGCGTCCCGGGCAACCGACGCCGCACCCGCCCTACGCAGGGCCGATCGGACCCGCCCCGCGCCGTGCCCGCCGCTGATGCCGTCCGCCGTCGCCGCTGTCGCGGCGGCGGCCTGGTCGGCCCACACGGTTCACCCGGTCACTTCACTACTGCACCTAAACGTGCGCTCGCAGCACACCCTCAGCTACCCACACCCAGTTGTACTCACACCCCGCACATCCACCCCCCTCCTCTACGCCTCACTCACGCAGCCGCTCTCACCACTGTCCGTTCCGAGTTTTGTTGGTGTGCGAGTTGCTCGTGAGCTGCGGTTCGCCATCTTGGTCTGGACGATGTTTGATGGTGGTGTCCAGGTCTAGTTGGCGGATTGTGGCTGCCTGAACCGCTTGTCAGTTCGTTGGCTGTTCCAAATCGCGCCGCGGAACTCCTGCATGTCGGGTGACCATTCTCGGATGATCACGGGGCGAAGTGTGACGTGGTGCAGGACGGCGTCACCCATCCCGCGGCGGTCTTTCAGCGCGAACCATGCCGCGGATCGGATGGTCCGTTCTGCGCTGGGTAGTTTCATTCGTCCGACCTGGCTGGGTTTGCGGTTTCCTCGTGCGGTGGCGAAGGTGTTCGGCGGCGTGGTCGGTGGTCGCCAGCAGTCGGTCGCGATCCAGTGCGCAATGGCGTCTTGTTCTGCCTGTGGCTGGTAGTCGTGGTCACGCAGTCTCCGACGAACCTCGGCAACGAACCGCGTGAGTTGGTCCCCGCCGCTTGCGGCGAATTGTCGCCAGCGGGGCGCGGCGATCAGCGGGGCGAGATCGACCGCTTCGGGATAGAGGCAGGCGAATAGTTTCGACGCGGTGAAACTCGACAGTTCAGCGCCCGCGGGCATGAACTGGAAGCTGCGTTCTCTCCAGATCTGTTGTTGCCGGTGTAGTCCGCTGGTGGGGCGGAATATTTCCCATCGATGGGCGCAGATCATGAAGGCGGTCAGCACGGCGTCGTAGGTCGCGCCCGGGCCGAAGTGTTGGACGAGGCGCAGGTGTTTGCGCTGGGCCGCGATCACCTCCCGGTTTCCCCGCAGCGAGGGACCGTGACTGTCGTTGTCGGGTGGGCCGATCCAATAGTGGTGCCGGGTGCAGACGTAGCGATGATGCGGCAGGATCCGCCAGACCGGTCCGCCCGGGTGGCGTGCGTCGCAGCGTGGGCAGCCCGGTTGCGGACGATGCCGAAACAGCGGCCAGTGCTCCGCGGTGGCCCGAAGCTCGGGCAATGCTCCCGCCAGATGCTCGGCTGGTCGGCCGGTCAGTGCCGACATTCGTTCGGCGGTCACGATCCGCCGGGCCGCTGTCGGGCCGGGAACGCTCACGCTTTTCCAGAGTTCGTCGCCGTCGAGGTGGTTCAGCGCAGCCAAGCGCGCCAGGTAGGAGGCGACGATCTCATGATGGGCGGGGGCGGCGGTGCGCGGCAGGCGCCGCGGAAGCGCGCGCCTCACCGGGGCGCTGCCGCAGACGTCCTCGATGTCGATGCCGCGATCGGTAGGTTGCTGCGTTGTGCGGCGTAGTCGACCGGGACCAGGTCGAGCAGGTTGCTGGTGATCTTCTCGGTGCCGTCCTCGATCGCGAGGATCGCTGCGCCGCGGATGATTTGGGAAAGGCTGCCGATCATGCCACCGCTGCGGCGGTAGAGCTGCTCGGCCATCGAGGCCAGCGTTCCCGGGATGTGGTCGCGCAACCGCAGCGTCGACTCGACCGCCGCGACCAGGGCTTGCCATTGCGTGCGTTGCTCGGCGGTGCCGTAGGCGAACGACGTGGCCGGGACGACGGTGAACCGCCCAGCGATCTGACGGCCGCGGGGACCGGCGAACAATCCTTGTGCTTCGACTTCGACCCCGGCGTAGATGAACGTCGCCGGAAGTCGTTCGGCGAAATATTTGAGTTGATCGGAGGCTTCCGCGCCGGAGCGGCTGGTCAGGGAGATGTTGTGGATCTCGTCGACCAGGACCAGGTCGACGTGAGTGTGCGCGGCGACCGAGCAGACGGCATCGGTGATGTCGGTGACGTTGGCGCGGGTCGGGAAGTCCAGGCCGAGGAAGCGCGCGAACTCGACGGCCAGCATCCGCGGTGTGGCCGCCGGTGGAACGGTGACGTAGATGATCGGCAACCGCTCACCTTGGCCGGGATAGCGTCGGCGGACCGCGATTTCGTGTGCGCGTCCGAGTTGAGTGAGCGCGGTGGTCTTGCCGGTTCCCGACATGCCGCTGATCACCATCCCGCGTCGGGCCGAGATCTGACGGCGGTTGAGTTGGACCAGCAGCCGTCCCGCCGAGATCACTTCCTGGATCGTCGGAGTGTTCACCAACGGGAGATCCGCGTGGTAGTCCAACAATCGGTCCTCGTGTGCGGCGCGATCCTGCGGTGTCATGCCCAGCAGTTGCGCGGCAGTGAGCAACGGTGGCGGCGCGGGGGTGTGCCCGACGAAACGGCCCCATCCTTCCTTGGTCGTCAACGGGCTGTCAGGCGGGATCGCAGTGATGGTCTTCGCGGACGACGCCGGGGTGTAGGCGGACTCGCGTCGGCGGACCGGTTTGCGGGTTCTGCTCGTCATCTCCACTTCTCGGCTTCAGTGGCGGCGTCGAAAATCCCGAACGGGATCACCGTCGCCTCAACAGATTCGATCGAGGTCGGTTCGACCGGTTCAGCATCGGATGTCGGTGGGCGATGTGTCGCGGCAGCGACCCTGCCGCGGGCAGCGGCTCTGCGGCCGGCGCGCTCGTTCGGCCGAACCGGTCCGTTCTCGCTGCGGGTCAGCAGATCATCGAGGGCGCGAGCGATGTTGGTCTCGTCGGTGTCGTCGACGCCGCGTTGGGCGAGCAGTCGGCGAGCTTCGCGCCAGGTGAAGTCAGCGAACGGTGCACTCACCATCGGCTTGTGCGTCCACTCGGCGGTGACCCAGCCGTTGGGGGTGCGGACGAACACCTGCGACAGATCGTAGGGGTCGTAGTGCACCTCCCAGAGATCCCTCTTCGCGGCGTTGCCCGAGGGCTGACGTCGGTGTGGCTCCAGCGCTTTCGCGTCGTAGGTGCGGTAGTCGAGGCGGATGCCGTAGTCGTTGATCGCCCGCCAGGTCACCGGCAGCAACTCGAGGTAATCGAGCCCGGTCAGCATCACCGGCAGATAGCCCGCCGCCGCGACCATCGCCGCATAGGCGTCGTTGGGCGACAACGCTCTGCGCGGGAAGTCCGGATCCCGCAGGCTGTCGTGCGGGCGCGGCTGCCAGCCCGCGATCACCCATTCGTCCAGCAATTCCTGCAACTCCGGGATCGTCCAGACCGCCTGCTCGTCGACGCGTTCCCCGCGGCGGCTGGTGTTGGCGCCGGTATAACCGGGCAGGTGCTGACACCACAGAGTGTTGATCGATCCGAACGTCGCTTCGACGATCGCCTTGTCGGTCGGGGTGCGTTTGCGTGCGCGCTGGATCGAGATGCCCAAGCGTTCGCAGGCCCGGGTGAAAGTCTCGGAGATGAAGACGTTCCCGCCGTCGATCGTGATCGTGTCCGCCACGATCACCGGCTTGGCTGCCGCGCGCGCCATCCGCTCATCGACCGACATCAGCCGATCGTGGGGCAGCCGTGACGCCGACATCGCCAACGTCGCCGACCATCCCGGTCGCATCGGCTCGGGAACCAGCATCCGCGCCAGCAGCAGCGCCGCATCGACCGCCTTCGTTCCGACCGGTCGCAGCACCGCCGCGCAGATCGTGCGGGTCGCGACGTCGACCGCGATCGTCAGGTCCGCGCGCGAGAGGACCCCGGGCTCCAACACCACCATCACATCCAGCGGTGTCGAATCGATCTGGATCTGCTCACCAGGCCGAGCCGCCAACGTCGGAGTAAACGGCCGCGCCGGACGATTCGCTGCCTGCCGCCGCGTCACCGCCGAGGCGAAGCTGTGCCGCCCCGTCGATAACGCCTCGATCAACGCATAGAAGGTGCTGCGGCCCGGCAACGGGACCACGTCTGGACCGTGCTCTTCCTCCAGAGCCTTGCTCACCCGCCGGATCACCCGCGACCGCGTGCCTGTCGAAGCACCGGTCTGCGCGTCCAACTCTCGGCGGACCGCAGTGACGACTCGCTCATCGACCCGACCGACCGCCGTCGACTCGCGCAGCACCCGTTGGTCGACCAGTCCCCAGAGTCCTTGCTCTGCATAGTTGGCGCGCAGCCGCTGGAGTGTCCGGACACCGACCCGCCGACCCGCGTCGGTCAGCTCGGCCGCCTTTGCCGTGTCCCGCTCATGCTGTGTCCGCGTCAGCGGATCGTAGGTCGCGCGGCGAGCCCCGTCCGGCGCGACGCCGGTGGTGATCTCGATGATGTGTTGTTCCCACTCACGGGCCGTAGCCAGGGCCGATTCGGGTAGCGAGTCCAGGATCCCGAATGGTGTCATCGGCTGCCGCGGTTCGGATCCGACGACTTCGAAGTCCGCCGAACCCATCAGATAGGCGGCGAGCACGACGGTCTCGACGCCGTCACCGGCCCGCAGCCGGACCGAGGTCCCGCTCACAGCGACTACTTGATGCTCGGTGTTGTCGAACACTATCCAGTCACCGACCCGGAGCACCGAATCCCTCTGGGCCATCATCGCATCGCCGTCACGATCGTCTCCCCGCGCAGCGGCAGGGAAAGGTCTGCGTTCAGTTCGTGTTGCCAGATCAGATGAAAGAGCACCGGCAACACCGCGATGCGATCCCCCACCGCCGTCGCGCCGTCCATCAGTGTCAGCGGATCAGCGAACGCAGCACGAAGTCGCTCGGCGATCTCGGAGATCCGATGACGAGGATGCCGATACCCGCTCAGCCATCGAAGGTTCGCGGTGACGATCGGGTCCGGGGCACCCAACAGCCGATACTCCCACCCGACGAGCTCGCAAGCACGGCGAGTCGATTCGAACGCCGCCAAGTCACGCGGCCCGCGCCGATCCACCGGTCGACAGTCGATCACCACCCCGGTCCCGTCGACCTTGCGGACAAAATAGTCCGGGGCGTGTGACCGCGGCCGAGGAGCCGGTTCCTCGGCCGACCAGAACAGCCAGAACGGTTGCGAGGCAATACCCACCACCGCCGGGTCGAAGTCCAGCGCCACCAGCTGGTCACGTTCCAGCCAGGACTCGAACCCCACGTGCCGCCCCGTCGTTGCCGACCACCACTGACCAGATAAATGCCTCTGGCCCCGATAAGAACGGAACCGACGCACCGGCCGCAGCGATTCCAACCGCAGCGACCACGCCTCCGCCAACGGAACCCGCACCTCGCCGACCGCATCGGCCGAGTAGGACAACTCGAACACCGACAGCGCGTATCGCGCGCCCCCTTCAACCACGTTCAGCCCCGCCGACGTCACGGGCTGTGATTCTCAACCACCCAGCAGCACAGCGCAACGCGTACCACCCAGCTCGCCCACGAACCTCCGAACACCGCCGACCTCCGGTCGGCGAAGCGAAGCGACGCGGTGGACCGAAAATCGCACCGACTCCTGTACCGGTCAGCCGATCACTTCGCGTACTCTGCTCGCCAACAAAACCTGGACTTCGCCACTCACTCGCCAACTACATCTGGACTTCGCCAACTAAAACTGTAACGGACAACCACCTCACCTATACCCCCCACCCCTATCTCCTTAAAGTTCAACAGCCAGACATCTTGCATCTCGGTATTGCGGCGCGGCCGAATCCAGGTTTCCTCAGCTATATTGGAGGGTTATCCCCGTTCTTCCCTCGAATCCCTTTGGGCGTGTTGACACGTCATGGAGGTGAGTATGGTCGCGACGATGCACAAGGTCGCCGCAGGCAACGGCTACGAGTACTACCTACGCAACACCGCCGCCAACGACACCAGCGCACGCGGACGCGCGTCACTGGCCGAATACTACGACGAACACGGCGAAGCCCCCGGAACCTGGTCAGGCACCGGCCTTACCGCACTCGGCATCGACGCGGATGCCGAAGTCACCGAAGATCAGATGCGAAATTTGTTCGGAGAGGGGATTCATCCGAACGCCGAATTGGTCCGCGAACGCGCGACAGCGGTCCACCAGGCAGCCGGGGTGGGGCCTGCCGACGCCGCTCGGTTGGCCGAGAAGGCAACCCGGCTCGGCAGCCGTTACCCCGTCTACACCTCCCATTCGGGTTTCCGTGCGGCCACGGCCCAGGCATACCGCGACCACAACACCCGTGAGGGAGTGTGCGTCACCGCGCCGATTCCCGACGCCGTGCGCGCGCGGATACGCACCGAAGTCGCCACCGATATGTTCACCAGCGAGTACAAGCGCGGCCCCCTCGATGCCCGCGAACTGTCGGGGTGGGTAGCCAAGAACTCCCGCCCGGACCGCACTGCGGTGGCCGGATACGACTTCACATTCAGCCCTCCCAAGAGCGTTTCAGTGTTGTGGGCCATCTCGACACCGCCGTTCGCGGACATGATCGCCACCGCTCACCGCCGCGCCTACAGCGACGCGTTGACCTGGATGGAAGGCAACGCGTTGTTCACCCGGTTGGGTCGCAACGGTGTCCGTCAAGTCGATGTACAGGGTGTGATCGCCGCGAGGTTCGATCACCGCGACTCCCGCGCGGGTGATCCCGACCTGCACACTCACGTCCTGATCGCCAACCGCGTGCGCACCGAGGACGGGAAGTGGCGCACCATCGACGGCGCGACCCTGCACGAAGCCGCCGTCACCGTCTCCGAAATCTATGACACCCGCCTGGAACACCACCTCGAAACCGCACTCGGAATACGGTTCGCCACCCGCCCCGACCGCACCTCCGAACAGGTCCGGGTCCGTGAAATCGTCGGCATTCCGTTGCCGTTGATCCATCATTGGTCCCGGCGCGGGACCGCGATCACCGACCGGCTCGATACCCTCACCGCCGCGTGGCAAGCCGCATTCGGGCGTGAACCCGGCCCCGGCGAAATCCACCGACTCGCCCAGCGCGCGACCCTGGAAACCCGACCCAACAAGCACCTTCCCGGCTCGCGGACCGAGCAGCGCGCGGCATGGCGGGCTGAAGCCGCCGCCGTGTTGGGCGGCCCCGATGCGGTCGACGCGGTGATCATGCGGGTTTTGTCGGTGCCATTCGCACCGCGTCCGGTACCCGATCGCGCGTTCATCACCCACATCAGTGATCAGGCATTGGCGGCGGTATCGGACAAACGCGCGACCTGGCGCGAATTCAACCTCCGCGCCGAAATCGAACGCCAACTCCGCGGAACCATCGCACCCGCGGACTGGCCGCGCGTCGTCGAACAGGTCCACACGCACACACTCGCCCCCACCTCGGCGGCGGTCGCGCGCGGTGACCCCGACCTCACCGAACAACCCGACCTGCGTGCAGTCCCGACATGGCTACGCCGCCGCGACGGCACCCCGCTCCACACGCGCGCGAACTCCCGGATCTACACCACCGAATCCACGCTTGCCGCCGAAGCCGAACTCATCGCACTCGCCGTCGAACCAGGCGGACGCACCCTTCACCCCGCACACGTCGCGATCGCGATCTCCGACTACAACACCGCACACCCCGACCGACCGCTCAACACCGGTCAGGTCCGCGTGATCGAATCCTTCGCCGCCGCCGGAATGGCCGTGCACACCGCCAACGCCCCCGCCGGAACCGGCAAGACCACCGCCATGGCAGTACTCACCACCGCATGGCACGCGGCCGGCGGCACCGTGTTGGGTATGGCCCCTACCGCCGCCGCAGCCGCGAACCTGGGCGAAGCGATCGGAGCGCGTGCCGAGACCGTCGACAAACTCCTCAACGTCATCGACCGCCACCACCCGAGCATCGATCTAGGCGACTACCCGCCGCCTCTGCCGCAATGGGTACTCGACATCAACGACACCACCCTGATCATCATTGATGAACACATCCAGATCCCCACCACCAAACGCCTACAACTGATGCGGTACCTCACCGGTCAGGGCGCAACCGTGCGATGCCTCGGCGACGACCACCAACTCCCTGCCATCGACGCCGGAGGCGTACACGCCGACATGGCCCACGCCTCACCACCCGACCCATCGACCCTCACCGAAGTTGTCCGCTTCGCCCACCGCGGAGAAGCATTGGCGTCCAAAGGAATCCGTGCCGGTGATCCCCTCGCACTCGCGTGGTATCTCGACCACGGCCGCATCCACGCCGGGCACTTGGGCAGCGTCTACGAAGACACTTACCGAGCGTGGGCCGCCGACACCGCCCACGGCGCGCACGCGGTCATGCTCGCCCCCACCCACGACATCGTGACCGCACTCAACGTCCGCGCCCGCGCCCACCGCCTCGCCCACACCGGCACACCCATCGATGCGCCGTTCGAGGCGCACGTATTCCTCGCTGACCAGCTGGTTGCCTCAGCTGGTGACACCGTACGGACCCGCCGTAACGACCCCCGCCTCCGCGTGAATGAACACGATTGGGTGCGCAACGGCCACACCTGGACCATCCGCGAAATACACCCCGACCAATCGGTCACTGTCACCCGACAAGCGCACGGTGCAGACACCACTGCCGCCGTGCGACTGCCCGCCGAGTACGTGCGCGAGCACCTGCACCTCGGCTACGCCGCCACCATCGATTCCGCCCAGGGCATCACCGCTGACACCTGTCACGTCGCCTTGTCCGGGCGTGAATCACGCCAACAGTTCTACGTCGCGATGACCCGCGGACGCCACGCCAACCACGCCTACATCGCCACCGCCCTCGGTGGCGCCGAAGGCGACATCTACACCCAACCCGCCCACCACCCCCGCACCGCCGTCGAACACCTGCACCACATCCTCGACCGCGACAACACAGCCAAATCGGCCCACACCGAACTCCGCGACGCCCTCGACCCCACACGCCGCATCGGCCCCGCCGTCGACCTCTACCTCGACACTCTCGGCATAACCGCCGAACACGCCATCGGCGCAGCGCGACTCGACACCATCGACCACACCGCCGAACACCTCGCCCCAGGACTCACCGACAGCCCTGCCTACCCAGTCCTGCGCCAACATCTCACCATGCTCGCCCTCGGCGGGGCCGACCCGATCACCGCACTACGCGAGGCGATCAACGTCCGCGAACTCGACACCGCGACCGACCCCGCCGCCGTACTGGACTGGCGACTCGACCCCACCGGCCAACACTCCACCGGACCCGGGCCACTCGCCTGGACACCAGGACTACCCACCAATACCAACGCGGTCGCCCCTGCCACCCTCGCACCGGTGCGAGCCCGTCAACAGATCGTGGCCGAACTCGCCACACAGATCAGCGACACCGCCCGAACCTGGACACCCGCCACCGCCCCCCGATGGGCGCGAACCCTGCTCAGCGCGGAACCCGAACTACTGGCCGACCTCACGATCTGGCGCGCTGGACTCCACATACCCGACACCGACTACCGGCCCACCGGACCCACTCGACACACCGCGATCGAAGCCGCTCACCAGCAACAACTACAACGCCGTCTCCTCGAAAACGACGCCGACACCCGCCACCCCCAACACCGATGGGCCGCCACCGTCGACCGCATCGACCCCCGCATCAGCACCGACCCCGCATGGCCGATCATCGCCACCCACATCGACAACGCCACCCACACCCGACCCGACATCGAACAACAACTCACCCATGCCGCCCAGCAACGACCGCTCCCCGACGAGATGCCCGCCGCCGCACTCTGGGCACGCCTGGAGATAGACGAAACCGACACCAACACCTACCAACCCGACTACGCCACAACCTCACACAGCCAGACCGAGCCCGCACCCTCTGACCCACACCCCAATCCCGAGCCATCCGAGCCGGTCGGACTGGCGATCGCCGACGCTATCGACGCCGCCGCCCTCGGCAACCACATCGAATACGCCACCGACGACCCCGACACCGGCCACTACGGCCACCAAGAGCCCGACACCGGCCACGAAATCGATTGGTGAACACGCCATCTAAGCAGTGACGACATCGCCAGCTAAGCGGACAAGGCCATCGCACGCGCCAGAAGTGGATACCTCGGCTTTCGCGGTGCTTAGTGGCGCGGATCTTGCTCGCGCTATCCAGCCCTCCCGCACACGGCGTCGAACGCCTCCTGACCTACGTGCAGCGGGTCAAGCACGGACGCTGGTTTGCGACTCGACCTCAGACATCAGCATTCGCAGCGTCAGCGAGTGTTTCTCCGGGGGAAGCGCGTCCAGAGCGCTTCGAGCTGTGGCTATCCCACCCGTGCGGTCACCGGCGCGGGCGAGCATCAACCCTTGGTGCATGTCCAGATGGGTCGCGAAGCGAGGTAGTTGTGACGGCAGGTCTCGACGCGCGTCTTGTTGTGCTCGGACCGCGAGTTGTTCGTCACCGAGACGTGCGGCCAGCAGCGACAAGAAGACATTCATGCGCCACCACGGGACCGCGTAGTCGGAAGTCTGTTCCTCGGAATACGATCGGTCGAATTCGCGACGTCCGGCGTCGATCAGCTGACGGCCTGTGCGGCTGTCTCCTCGAAGCACTGCCGCGTGAGCCTTTCCCCACAGGGCATTGAGCCGTCCGAGGCTGTGCCGCTCGGAGATCGCCAACGCTTGATCGGCGAAGGTTTGCGCCACCGGCAGTGAAGCGCCTTCGTAGCCGAGCGCGATCGCGGCCCTGCCCCGCACCCACACCCGAATCTCGGCGTCTTCCGAGCGGTCCGCTGCCTCGGCGGCCATCGAATACCAGGAGATCGCCTTGTTTCCGTCGGAGCCGGGATAGGTCTTGGCGAACAACGTCATCAGCCGTGCCGCCACGGCCCACATGCGGGGGGAATCCAGCTGCTGTTGCAGTACGACCAAGTCGGCGGCCAACCGGCGTTGGATATCGGCCGCGCCCTGGGACATGTAGTCGGTGCCGTACTGCAAGAGCTTGGCTTCCCATTCGTCCACGCCAGGACCGGTAGAATGCAGTACCTCGGAAAACCCTTGTGCCAGTAGGTCGGATGCGACCACAGGTGCTACGGAAGTAGCGGCCAGGTGGGATAGGAATTCGCGTCGTTTCACGTCGCCCTCCAACATGCTCAATGGGCAGTCGAGCACGGTGGCCAGGTGCCGCAGCCAGAACGCTGACGGCTCGGACCTGCCCGATTCCCACTGCCTTGAAATGTACTCGCGACTCATGTTGAACCCGGACACTCCAGACAGTTCGGCCGCGAGCTTGCCTTGACTCCACCCCTTGCCGAGACGCAACTGTCTGATCAGTTCCCCGACCGCTGACGACATACACCCAGCCTGCCACCACTCGGTACCGCATGTCTCCTCACCGACCAGATGCCACCCCCCGTGCCACTAGTGACCTTGGGCAACCAACTGTGACCGCGCCTGGTCCTTTTCGATGCCACCCCGGTGCCACTTAAAGACCGTTCCGCCAGCGACAAGTCTGTGAGACAGCCCCGCCGTCGGGCCGAGGTCGACTCTCCGGCGGCGGGTGCCTACCACGTCGAATCGAGCAGGAAGGCGCTTGGGAATGGGATGGCCCAGCGACGACGAACACGACAACCCGACCGCACAGCAGCATTACTACTCGCATCTGGTGTACCTGCGCAGTTACCCCGACGAACGCAACGCGATCCGGTTGGCCCGACTCGAGGACGAAGGCCCGCCACCACCGGAACCCGCTGACGGAGCGCGAGGCTGGCTGCGATGGCATACCCGTCACCTGCCCAGCACGGACGAATTCGCCGGGTTGCTGTCCAGACTGGAAGCCGAAGGGCTGTTGAGCAGCAACGATGTTGCCAGTTACGCGGACAAGGCCACCGCGGACTCCGTTGCCGAACTCATCGCGCATATTCACGCCGTCGACGACATCACCCAAGCCCGACAACAGGCGGAGTGCTCATGACCGCCGATACCCCGAGCTCGCGGTGTGAGTACTACCGGCGCACCTGTCACCTACCCGCGACCGTGGACCCGAACACAGGACGAATCAGTGTCCGCGCCGGTCTGGTGTGGGCCATCGAGCTACCCGCCGCATTGGCGCAGATGGTGAAAATGGATCTGGACCGCCGCCAGCACGGAGGCGGGCCGATCATCTCCCACCCGCGCGACGCCCGGTGGACGTTTCTCGTCCGCTCCGACATCCCCGCCCGGGTCGCTGCCCGCGATATGCCGTTGTGGCGTAACAGGGTCAAGATCCTGCGAGAGGGAGACGACATCACGTTGCCCTCACCATCGGATCGAGGCCACTTCTACCGGGCGTGGATCACCCCCGCGCACAGTTCGTTCCGACCCTCCGGGTTGGCCGTGCTCGACTCGATACGAGTCTGTCTCAACGCCTGCGCACGCGCCGACGCCACCACCCGCACCTACGCCTACGCCTACGCCTAACCCGACGACGCTCGACTCAGGAAGCCCGATCCACCCGATGAGGAGTGCATTCCGTTGCCTACCAACGCAATAGGGTTGATCAACCTGGAACACAGCCACTCAGCGGTTGTCGACCACCTACTCATCACGAGCTTGGCACGCCACCACGGATACCACCTCGCCCACACCCTCACCATCGACGCCGACACCTACATGCCGACCGCGTTGATCGTGGGAACCGCCCACAAACACCACGCGAGCATCATCCTCGCCCCCACACTCGGGCACTTCGGCGCCAGCCCCAAAGCCGTCGCCCTGACCTGCACACTCATCATCCCCGACCTCACCCTCCCCGCGTCAGGCAGCTGGAAACCCAACCCGTGACGCACACACGCCGATACTTGCCCGCAGCGCCCAGCCCCGGCCCTGAGACCCCCAAGAGCTGGCTTCCCTTCAGCTGCGGGCAGGCCGAGCCCCCGGACTAGACCTTCCCGGTGTCTTCCGATGTGCCCAGGAAGAAAACACCACGGTCCGAGGCAACTCGCCACCCAAACTTCCCGCACCGTGCCCGGACCCCGACGCCAAGTTTCGGGCACGCAGCGGGAACGGCGGCCCCCGGCTGCTCGTACGTGCCCGTGCGATCACCGGGGAACCCGCCGCGCCAATGCTGTTCCTACGTCGTTCACCAAATAGATCGCGAGTTCCGCGACTCGCACCGAAATTCCCTCGAGTCCATAGACGTTCGCGAGGGAACCAAGAAGAAATCAAGAGAGAGAGGGCTGCCATCATGGGCAACACCATCCGCGAAGACGTCGCCGCCGCTGCGGTGGAACGCACCGGGAACGATACGGAATCCCACAATCGAGAAATCCGGGACCGGATCGACACGTTCCGGGGCGACGCCAACGCCTCCATGATGGGCGGCTGGACGTAACCAGCTGCTCTACAATCCAGACCGAGCCAACGGTGTCAGGTCACTTGTCATCGTCCATGCAACCACTTGACGCTGATGTCCTATGACACCGTGGAAATCACCCCCAGTTCCGCTGCTCGCACATCGCCATTTCAGGATGCCTATACCGATGGTCGAGAAGTCCCGGGGTCTGTCACTTGGAAGAGGGGTTCGGCTTTCTCGGGTTCCGCATCCAGCGTCGCCGCAAGAAGGGCACGAACAATATGAGTTTACACCTACCCGTCGAAGAAGGCGCTCGCCTCGATCACGGCGAAGGTGCGGGCTCTCACCAACAGGACACGTCATCATGGCTTGCTTATCCACTCGGACGCTTCAACCCGGTACTCCGAGGATCGTCCGTCACGGCGTGTCGAAAGCGACGTTCGGCTTCCTCGATGCCTTCGTCTGGCATCGGGTCACCCGATGGCTGCACAAACGACACAAACGATCACCGGACGGATCTCTACGGCGTTTCCTGACCGGCAGGCCAGGCAATCGCCCGCAAGAGAACGGGATCATGATGTTCGACACCACCACGGTCCCGATCACTCGGTATCGATGGCGGTCGAGCAACATCCCCACACCATGGACCAGCGCGGAAACGTCAGTGTCGGCATAGCAGTGGCAGTCGGTGGAGCGCCGGATGCGGTGAAAGTCGCACGTCCGGTGCGGGGGCGGGCCGGGGAAACGGACCGAGAGCAATCCCGACACCGCGCCCCGGTCCGACCCCTACATCATCGGCACCGACCGCTCCGCAATCGGCAACCCTTGTCGACCGGTCGACAAGGGTCACTGCCCTTGTCTACTTGCCCTGTGAGGACGATGGGGGAACGCGGCCCCCGATCAAAAACGGTGTCGCCCTCGGCGGCTACGAGGCGTCATCGATGAACAAGGCCCTCTCGGCGGCGTTGCAGAAGATCTCCGAGCCGATGCTGAAGTCTCTGACACGGGACCGGAGTAAGGAGTTGTCGGCACATGCGGAGCTGACATCGAAGACCTGCGTGGCGGTCTTCGTCGCCGGCCCGCGCAGTCCTTGGCAGCGTGGAACCAACGAGAACACGTATTAATACACAGTGATTCTCGCCGGGGACGTCTTCGACGGAAGTCGTCATCGGTTGGGCTGCCTGGTGACTCCGAGAACACGTGCGGTGACGCCTTCCGTTGATGTGTCCACGGCAACCCCCAGGGCGAGCGCCCTGACCGGGAGTGACTTGATAGAAGCCTGCTGAGCCGTCGACTCGCAATAGGTCTGTCCCCTGGTCAGGGCCTCGCCGCTGTCCCGTCGTCGCGCGTTGGCCGAAGAAGGGACTTTCGATGGTGACGGTGGGGATCGATCCACACAAGCACGTTCATGTCGCGGTGGCTGTCGATGCCGCCGGCAGACCGATCGGCAAAACCACTGACCGTGAAGAACGACGGCATGCTGATCACCGCGGTGCTCAGATGGATTCGAGCACTCACTGACGAAACGGTCGTCACTTGGGCGATCGAGGACGGCCGCGGTTTCGCCCGACGACTCGCCGATGGTCTGCTCCTTGCCGGGCACGAAGTGGTCTGGGTGCCGACCAGGCTGGGGGCAGGCGCACCGAAGACTGCACGCGGCGACCGGGTCCAAGTCCGACGCGATCGACGCCACCGCGATCGCTCGCGCGGCGATCGCCACCCCGAACCCGGACCGGCATCGGATCGATGACCACGTGCGACAACTCCGCATCCTGGTCGACTACCGCTCCGACAACGTCAAACGCCGAACGATGGCGATCAACCAGCTCAAGGCGCATGTGCACATCTGGATCGACCACACCCCCGGCGACCTGGCCCGCGCCAAGGCCTTGACCGACCTCACCACGAGGCTGGACACGGCAGGGCTGGGCAGTCATGTCCATCGCGTGCTCACCGAGATGATCGCCGAGGTCGTCGACTACAACCGGCGCATTCATGACCTCGACACCACGATCAAGAACCTGGTGGAACCGCTGGCGCCCGCGCTGCTGGCAATCGTCGGTATCAGCCATATTTCGGCGGCAGTGCTGATTTCCGAGATCGGCGATATCACTCGATTCTCCAGTTCGGCCAAACTCGCCCGCTACACCGGCTGCGCGCCGGTCCCGGTCTTCTCCTCCGACAAGGAACGACACCGCCTGCACAGAGGCTGCAATCGACGGCTCAACAGTGTGCTCTACACAGCAGCCATCGTGCAGAGGCGGTTTCACCCCTCCGCTCGGGAACTCCTCGCGCGCCACGAGCCCAGCAAGAGAGCCCGCAGCGCTCGCCGGATCCTGCAACGTCATCTCATCGACGTCATCTACCGAGCGATGGCCCTCGACCAGACTTCCTGGCAACACCACATCACCCGGCACAGACCGGCTGATTGACATAGAAGCGTCAACGGCCTCCTGCGCCAGTTCTTTCCCCAGGGCAACGACCTGTCACCTGAGTTAGGACAGGTTAGTGTGCAAGTTCGCCGGGCCCGGCCCGGCGGCGCTGTGGATTTTGGCGAGGGCTTCGGCGAGGTCGGTGGGTAGCGGGTCGGCGGCGGTGAGGGTTCGGTTGCCGGCGCGGATCTCGATGGTCCGGTAGCGGCGGGCGGTCTGCACGAATTTCTTGATGCTCCATCCGGTTCGGGTTTCGATCCAGTGGCTGACGGCGAGCGCGGCGAACACGATGGTCAGGTGGGCGTCGATGGATTCGCGTTTGTGGTGGTAGATCGGTCTGGCTTGCAGGTCGTGTTTGGACATGCGGAACGCTTTCTCGATCCGCCAGAGGTGGTGGTAGGCGCCGATCACGAACTCGGCGTTCTCGCTGGTCAGGTTCGTGGTGTAGCCCTTCAAACCGGCCAGGGCCCGGGTTTTGGCTTCCAGGGTGCGATCGACGGTTTTGGTGGCGCCGGTCAGCTTCACGAACCGGTTCTTCTTCACCGGCGCCTTCCCGTCGACCGCTTTCTGCGCTTTGGCGATCTGCTCATCGATACCGCGTAGGGTGCGGCGCGCGCGGTCGCCCCGGTACTGGTAATAGATGACGGTGTCGGGGATCCCGCGCGCTTTCTCCCGGCCGGTCGCGGCCCAGGGCTGGGTGAACACATGTCCGTCGGGTATCTCTTTGCCGGGGTGGCGGTTTCGCCAGTCGGTGACCACTTGTGGTTCGCGGGGAATGCGGGTGCCGAGGATGAACGACAGCCCGGCCGCGGCGATGGCGATCTGGTTGGCTTCGGAGATCATGCCGGCGTCGGCGACGACGGTGACATCGGTGAGCCGGTGCGCTTGCTTGAACGCCGTGATCACCGGCAACATCGTCGCGGTCTCGGCTTTGTTGCCCTCGAACGCTGCCACCGACAGCGGGAACCCGCGCGCGTCGGTCAGCAGGCCGATCGTGATCTGCGGCTCGAGCCGGCGTTCCTTGGAGAAGCCGGGCTCGCGGAATCCGTCGCCGGTGTCGGTTTCGAAGTAGAGCGTGGATACGTCGTAGAGCACCAGCGACGCCGGCCCGAGCCCGGCATGCGCCGCGCACGCGGCCGAAAGCGCTTGACGGAACTGGTCTTTCGCGTAGCCGGGTAGCCGCCGGGTCAACGTCCGATACGACACGGTGTCGATACCGGTCTCGGCGAGAACACGGGCGGAATCGGCTTTGCTGGTCGGTTCGATGATCCGGGCCAAGACCAGATCCCGGAAAACCTGATCGTCGGTCACGCTCGCGAACCCCAGCACCCGGTAGGCGGCATCGAGCGCATCCCACAGATGCGCGGCACGGGAACTCACGATCTCCAAAGTCCCCGAAGGCAATTCGGCGGTCCCGCCCTGACCGGCCGGACCAGCGACGCCGAGGTCGAGTTCGCCCTGGCCGCCGGCCAGGCGCTGGTTCGCCGCGGCCCGCAACGCTTCCAGCTCTGCGTCGTCGTGCGCCGAGCCGACATGCTCGATATCGCGGGCACCACGGCGCGTAGACCATACGATCTGCACCGCTGTCGCCCCCGACGCGGTCCTCACCGTCCGCACGTAGGCCACCCGGCCCACCCTACGAAGATCGAGTTAGTGCGCAAATTCAGGCCCCCGTGACAGCGAACCCGCTGATCACCAGCCCACAAACGCTCCCAAGATCAACATCTGTCCGAAGTCAGGACATCACCCGGCACAGACCGGCTGATTGACATAGAAGCGTCAACGGCCTCCTGCGCCAGTTCTTTCCCCAGGGCAACGACCTGTCACAATGGATCGCAAAGAACCTCGCGGCTGTCGCGCATACCCTCAAACACCCGGCCTCGGAAGGTTCTCCGATGGCGCACTCCGACCGAGGCGAAGACCTATCACCTACAATTGCTTAAGAACAAACTCTTTCGTCCAACAGTTGAATACGCCTCCGCCTTCCGGCGAACGCAGTCACCGCAGACATGTCCCAGGGGTTCCCCGATCCTCGCGTTGCACGATCAATATTACGGGCGGGGTGGGTGCAATCCTCGTACTGGCCGTCATTGAGAGGCACTGGTTTTCTGTACTCGCAGTCTCGAGCCAACCACACCGATCGCAGTTGCTGTGAAACCGCCGCCAAACAGCTATACCACTAGTTCGTCGCTCCTGTATCGAATTTCTTCGGCACCGGACGTTGAATATGTGCGAAGCATTCGATGGTGTCCGAGCGCCGAGTGCACATAGTCCGTTTTAGCGTGGAGGGTCGCCATGTTCGAAAATGCAAGGATCGAGCCGGACTTAAGTTCTACTGTCCTCCCAAGGTCAGGCCGACTCAGGACCGCCAACAACTTCCCCAAAGCATCGATGGCTCCGATACTGTTACATATCTGCTTGATCGTCGATTCACTGCGTAGATACGTCTCAATAGTCGGCAGCTTCGCTGCGCACTGAATTCGCCCAGTCGCCGATTCTGCGAAAATTGGACCCAGAATAGACCATCTCCGATCGTCTATCGGGAGATCCGACTGATAAAAATCATCGGCAAATGTTGACGCCGACTGAATAACATGTGACACAGGGAATCGATATAGCGGCTCTTTCAGCAGTTCGAACGTCTCCCGAGATAGAGCCGATGCCACTTCATCGGCCGCGACTATTCGGATAAATACTGAGTAATTCCTCGAAACCTCCATACAAAGCAGTATGGCGAACTCAGGTCGGAATGACCAGTGTGACCACCGACTCTTTGTGACTGGACCAAAGTACGTGCGAAATCCTGTCTCCGCAATCCTAATTCTGTTTGCGATCGAGGAGGAGGAACTCATGACGTCTTCAACGAGGCTTTCACCCTCGGCACCAAATGAGAACGGACTACCGTTTGCACGTGCTACAGCAAGCAAACCTTCAACGGCAATCGCCATATCTGGCGACTGCGCCTTATGTGCAGAAACCAGCAAACTGTCGGCATTCATATCTAGAAGCGAAAGTCGTGCCGATGCTAGTCGGTCCAACCATCGGACCGAAAAAGCTGCTTCATCCAGATAGAAGGTGCCGTGCGACCCATATTTTGTCACGGAGGGTCTCCTAACGTTGACATTGAAACCTAGAATTAGCGCACAGGCGCTCCCGTATGCCAGCACGCAGGAATACGGGGTTCACCACTGAGAATCTCCCCAATTCTGTAATAATGAACAGGAATAAGCCTACCGCACGGGCTCGACCAAGTTTGCGTATTTCTTCTATCCACTTATGCCAGAATGGTCCGGAAGCTCCGACGCCGCAGTTCCTGTCCACGCCCCTCGGACACTGTATCGAGATACGTAGGCCATTGCTTAGCAGCTATTGGGCCCTGTAGCGCAATATGAAATCTGCTGCGGGTAGTCGACAGTCACACGCCCAAGGTGATTTGTTCTCAAAGCTCCATTAATGTACGATTCGTCGCACAACCTCACCGAGAAGGGCTCCAGGAAGGATGTTCATCATAGCAACACGTGATATCAATGAGCAGCGCGACAGCAACGCAATTGGACCAAACTTGCTGGATCGCGTATTTGTTCAACCAAATAATGGATGCGTACCATCGCTTGATGCGATCCTCAGCAATCTCGATCCGCGTTTGTGGCCTGATGAATACGTGTTTACACTTGCTGGCCCTGCACTTCCGGACTGTGAAATTGCCGCTTCGATTCAGGAGTATGAAGGTCTGAGCATTATTATTCGCCGCCAAGACGCCGATAGCCTCGGTATCGAATACGATTACGTGGCGGCACGCATCACACTGATGGTTAATTCATCGTTGCACACTGTAGGTTTAACCGCAGCTATCAGCGCCCGCCTTGCAGAGTCGCGAATCTCCTGCAATGTCGTCTCCGGATTGCATCACGATCATCTATTCGTACCATCCAGCAGAGCAGCAGAGGTTCTCATGCTTCTGCGAGATACAAGCGAGACTGCAACCCGACGAATTATCGAATCAAAATAGAAAATCGAACCTCCAGACTATCGTCTCTCCATGGGTTGACACATCATTGGATTGTACGAGGAGTAAATCGATACGTGAATATGCGTAGTCTTGGTGAACCTACAAGAGAATAGCCTGCCCATGACCTCTTTCCCATTCCATGATCTCGCATTTGGGTTTTAGTCAGTCTAATCGCCTCTCCTGTAGGTAAGCCGCCCTTAAGCAGCGAGTAGAAACACGCCGCAAACCGGCTACTGTCCCCGTCTCGAATCGACCAGTACGATCCGATATACGAAGAGCCTGCTTCGACCCACGCTCGCGCCATTCCGTTATTTGTCCAGCGGAATACTCCCCGTTTGCTTCCGTAAAGACGGCCAGATCCGCACCCATTTGCAAACACCAACCGCGGCATTCGCCCGTCGCACCATGCAACCATTGCTCGCGCTTCCACGTTGCCGTCGGCCACGATAATCCCGCCGATGTGGCGGTCGGAGGCTGAACCGTATGTATGGCCCGAAAAATGGATAATATCCCATGATTCTGTCGTCAGCAATTCTCTTATCCGACTCCTCGTGAGATCACGGCCGCTCACGACTTCGGTTCTGACGTCGGCATCTTTGAATATTCCTTCAAGTATCGAAACTTCGCGCCCCACGCCCACCAGAACTTCTCGTTTACCTTGATGAGAGCCGCCAAGTAGTAGGACACTCGCCGTCGATCGCGGTCGCAAGTCAACACCACCGGAAAGCGTTATACCATTTAATCGAAGGATACGGCCACAAGCCGTGCGAGTGCCTATGGTCTCGCCACCCACACGGGCCAGCTCAAGGGGGACCGAAAGCAACTCAGGCTCACTGTACATCTCGGTGAATGTATAGTCACCATCATTGGAAGCCCAAGTGCTCGCTGGCAGCCATACGCCATTTATCTCAGCAACTGCGTCCGCGAGACTATTATCAAATTCATCGTGCGACGATGGCTTCCGGCTAATGATCGCTGATTCCAGACGATCGAGGATGGTCTCCAGTACTGCAGGTGTTTTCGAGGAAATATCAAGTTCAAGAGGTGGAACATTTGCGATAGGTCGTTCCTCGACTTGAGTGGACACGAGTACGTACCCATTGCTGACTGGCACGTGTTCTATGCTGACAATTTTCATACGTGTGTCAGGCTCGGTTTCGTCAAGATAGTTCAGAATCGACAGCCTGCAATGTAGCGTCCACAGCTGGTCAGTTGGCATGCTCCGGATGCGGCGCCGATGCGCACGTAGGTCTAACTCTTCGAGAGCCGACAACATTGCGAGAGAAGCAATCGACCACATCGAGTCAGCAGGAGTTCCTGGTGCCCCGGGTTGCTCGCCGAATAGATCGGTACTTGAATCGTATAAGTTGGCAATTGTCTTTATAATTGCAGATCGAAGATTTGGTGCAATTGAGATACCTAGCAATGTCAAGATATTTAGTGCGCAATAGGTGTATTCCACGTATCCGGTCATGTTAGGATATGACGCATAGCCAGTTGCATCATTTGTCCAGCAGGAATCGACAAACCTTTCTATTCCAGCCATATCCGACTCGGTCAGTGTTCCGAGTAAGGAGAGTGTGACGGTGCCCCAGAAAGTTCCGATGAGGTCGGGTCGCCAACCGGGACTCGATACAAAAGCTGATACACCATTCACCTCAACTAAATGAGCACGAATGAAGCGTGTATGTGCTCGGCGATCGACCGAGTCCAACCCTCCGAGCATGTTCAAACATACGATGCCGTAAAATGTGTTGAACAGAACTGGACGCCCGAAAGGGTCGTCAGCAAAGCCGCCACTGGCAATCTCTCGATCCATCAAGAATTGTCGTACCCGGTTGTCGCGTAGCGTTGAAACTGCGTCCAGTGCGTTGAGTGTGACAAATGCTTGGAAGCAGCATTCCAGGTAACTGGTCGACTTCGGCCAGTTACCGAATCCGCCATCAGATTGCAGGCATGAATGTATCCTGCCGACGTTTTCGCGACGGTCTCCCATTTCAGGGAATACCACCCACCAAGGATGCGGGTACCACAGCGGGTGAAATACCATTCTGTCGCTCTAGCCGGTCAATGCGAAGCCGGCGCAGACGGCTCCGCCCACAAAGTACAGGACAATTCCCAATGTGATCATCCTCAGACCCACCGGGTGATTCGTCAAGACTTCTAATAGTTTGGCCAGACTTTCAACGAACTCTGCCGGTCCGCGCAGCTTTTCATCACGTTTACTGCGTTCTTCTAGCCAGCATAACATCGCGCCGACGACTACAAGTGCCAGCCCAATGGCCATTGCGACAGCACCCAAGATGATTCCTACCAAATCTCCACTACTTTCTTTAGACTGGAACGCTGACCGGGGCTTTCTGTCACTTCAAGCGGGATTAACGCCAACCCACATATCATTTATTACCGAGCGGTTTCGATCGCTGGACAGAAAGAATCCGTCGCAACGGGGATGCCCTGCGTACTGCGGCCAACCGCTTGTACATATGCTGTCGACCTCAGCGAGCCGATAATGCGGAACACTTGGGAACCAATGATGGAGAAGATGATATGCGTCGTCGGAATGAGGCCCTATCAGCCATCGGGACATTATATTTCCTCTCCAATTTCGACTGCCCCAAAGGCGACCAAGATTACGCATGCCGCCATGCTCCCCTAATTCTGCCCAATAGGTAATTGTCTGGTATGAGGTAAGAAACGGAACGAGCCAGTACAACAGCACGATCTGGGCAATCCACAGATGTTCCCAAATCTGCAAACCTGCCATGGCCAGGACGGCTACGACTAGCTTCAGAAGGCGGCGCCTGTTTCCTGCGAGGTCGTCTCTTAGTCTCCGCCACGGCATCACCGGAAGGGCAGCGAAAACCACATGAACTATCCAAAATCTCCGTCGTGTACACGAATTGCTGGAGCCGGTCTCAGTTCGTGTTAGCCGATATAAGCTGACATCTGGATCTCGGTTCTCATCCCATAGATACACGTGATGCAGCCTGTGCTGCTTGACGTACTGAAGGTATCCAATGCCCAGCGGCCACGCGCAGAGCAGGCCCCCGGTAAAGTCGTTCAAGAACTTCGAGCGAAAGAGTTTCCTGTGTGCTGCTTCGTGTAAAAGGTTACCTAACGCACGCATTCGACTACCGATGACTGTCACTGCAAGAATGTAGACCACAAGGCTATCCGCCATCGTGCTGATGGCAGCTGCTGCGCCCCACATCGACCAGTCGGCAAGTATGTATGGCACATTGTGAATATTGTCTATTTGTGAAGTATCCCGGACTGCCTTTTTGACAGTCAGTGGTGGCCTAGGAAGATCTCGATCGGCCGCCATGTTATTCCCCCGTGTGTACTCTTAGATTTTTCAACACTTGTAAGCTATGCCGGATGGTCGAGCCACCCGAATGCGCGAGTCATCCAATCGATAAGCCTGGCCTCCGATGCGGCGCCAGGCATGATCGACAGGATCTGGCCACTGCGTACCGCATAGAAGGTGGGTATCGCTTTGACCATTAGAATTCCTGCAACTTCCGGGCTGACATCTGTCCTGACTTTCGCAAAGTCTGCGCGGTTAGCGTAAGTGGCGGATATCATCTCGAACACTGGCTTCGATTGACTTGATGCTGGGCACCAATCGGAGTAGCAGCTTATTACGAGGGTGTTGCAATGCGCGACTAGTTCTGCGAGATCGTCTGCGGTACAGATATAGAGCACAGGGCGCTCAATCTAGTGGATATCGATCGAGAGTGATTCCGATGTATCCAGCATGAAGGTTCGAGCGGTCCCACCGCAGAATGTCGTAATTAGTTCTGCCATCCTCGCGATCGATTTCTCCAATATCAATGTATCGATGTCCGCTGAAGGCGCTTCTGTGAAGAGTGCGATAGACGTCGATGAATCTGTTACCTTGCAGAAGTCGCAATCTCGGAAGTTCCATTTGCGCGTGAGGACCCTCTCATCGTCAGCATAGATGACCTCACCCGGTCGGGTTGCCTCTTCGGCGGAACTTCCGATGGGCTGGAACCGCTCGTCCCCGTCTGAGAATCGCAGGTGTACGTCGCCAGATATCTTCGAGAGATCATATCCGCCGACCGGAAGGTAGTATTCAGTCTCGACTAGCAGATACGAGTCGACTGCTTTCGAAATTGTTGGAAATGTTTCGCCCTTTATGAGCCTTCGAAGGAAGGCTTCAGCAGTCGGTCGACTGTCCTTTGGTTTTACGCCGAACGCTCGGTACGCGTTCCTCCATGCCTCGATTTCGTTCAATTCATTGAGGCGTTCATAGGAGTAGTCCGTGAACATTTTATCTGCCGCAATTCGCTTGAGCGATTGCAGATTTTCGTCTATCCCTCTATTGTCGATATTCGAAGCCACTAGAATAGCGATTCTGAGATCGGTGAATTTGCGCTTGATTTCATCGGATACGATGAGCTTCATTAAAGTACGTTCTCCTTTTGTGTAGAGGATAGGCCTAGTCGGATATGTCTGATTATTTGGTGTACACACCACTTCCTGATGCCCGGTGGCCGTGGCATCCCCCTCCGATGCCAGGAGGTAATCGTGAAGTAGCCCGGTTTATGCTCTAAAGAGCTTCATTGCTGTAGTACTGCGCAGATATTTATGGCGCTCACCGATCGAACATTCTGGTAAGTAGCTTCGGCGAGTTTCACAGTTGTTCGAATGCGGGAGTGGTGGCACGGCACGATCGGTCGACTTAATTCTCGGCGATGTTCGTAGGCTTTGTGCTCTCCGTTCTCGACTAGACAATTGGTTCGAAAATTACCCACTCATGCCTGAGCTACCAGATCGAACCCCAGGGTAGATGGCGACTCAATGTTCCCGGTTTGAGTTAGGCGCGATTGTGCAGTTACGCAAGGGAATTCAATCACGCTCTAGGCTATGCGTACCAGCAATCCTTGGTTGAGGTCAGAGTCGCCAGCTTGGACACGCACCAACGCTACGTTGAGTCGAAAATCAAGCTTGAGTCGCCACGGGTTTGGCCTCAATGCCGTTGACTTACGCGGCGGCGTGGCTGGATGTCCGGTGGTCGATCGTGGTTGATGTTCCTGTGCTGCAGGTTTTCGGGGAAAGTGGTGTTTGGCGCGTTGGAGGACCCGAGGGTAGCTGCGGTGGCAGCGCGGCGGGTTCGGGCATCGAGGATCGCGAATATTGGCACACTGGGCGCAAGCCGTCGGGAATGGCAGTCAACAACTGTCTCCGCGCGCAGAGTTCCACACGTCGATCAGAGCAGTACATGAACGGGCCCAGGTGCAGGCCCTCGCCATCGTGTCGCGGACCGCCGCCGCGGTGGCGAAACTCGCACTGCGGTTGCGCATGGCGGCGGCGATGGCATGGCCCCAGCTCGCTGTGTCGTGCTCGATGTCGTCTGTCACGGGCACGACGACTTGGTCGTAGAGTTCGCTCGGCAGGTGCTGGTGAAGCAGCATCGCCAGTCCGCTCTGGTCAGTCGCGAGCAGGGGCGTTCCAGTAACGATGGCTTCCAGTCCTACCAGTCCGAATGCTTCAGTCCGAGAGGGCATCAGGGCCAGGTCAGCCCGCATCATGTCGTTGCGGAGGCGGTCGATCTCGGTGGTGTAATTGCGGACGATGACCCGCAAACTCGTCTGCTGCGACCAGCCGCGAACGGCCTCGTGCAGTTCCTCGGCCTGCCCCTCCGGAGAACCGCGGAGGACGAAGTCGAATCTGGGGGCACCGTTCGCGATGTGCACCGCCCAGCCAGCTGCCGCAGCGGCGATATCCAGTCCTTTCGGCTTCGCATCGCCGAGCCGGCCGAGCATGAGAATCCAGGGGCGTCCGGGCGATGGAACGCGAGTCTTGTTCTCGACTGTGTCGAATCCCGGGTCGAACCGCAGCAGCGGCGGCGGCGACTCGCATGGTGCGAGCACCGAAGAGAACCATTCGTACAGCATCGGACCGACGGCCGCGACACAGTTGGCAGCTACTCCGAGCTTCTCCTCGATATCCGATCGCGATTCGGCGCGCGTGCCCGCGTCGATGTGCCGATCGGTTTTCGACCATTCCAAATAGTCCGGGATCATGTGGACGATGTGGTAAAGGAAGGCATCCGGATAGAAACTGTCCCGCAATGCCTTGGCCTGTGGCCCGGTGACGCGGCCGTGCCCGATCAAGATGTCAGGTATGAGGTGGTCGGCGAGTGGGCGGGTCATTCCGAGCGCTGCGCCCGGCTCAAGGCCAGGGATACCAGCAGGCGTCACGAGTTCGACACCTCCTCGGCGTGCATCGGCGAACTCCTCCGCGCGTGCGGAGGGAACGACGCAGTAGACTTCCAGTCCGGTCTCGGCCAGCCCGAAGGCCAGATACCGGTTCAGCGAACTGATTCCGCCCTTCGACGGCAGCCATTCGTCGGCGACGAGCAACGCCAGCGGCGGACGACGAGACGGCACTCTCTCGCTCGGAGCCGCATGAATCCGTTGCCGGAAAGCAGGATTCGGTGCATCGGGGAGTTTTGTGAGAGCTCCTGCCCGCTGCAGCTGCTCGGACAACTCGATCATCCGGAGATAGGGCATCTCGTGCCGTAGATCTTCCGGGAGCCCTGCCCATAGGGCGCCGCGCTCGGCCGCGTCGGTGATATCGGCGCGCATCTCCCCGACGACATCCCGACTCTCCGGTCGGAAGCCGACCTTCTCGATGTCGAGGAGAAAGGGGGCGATGGCCGCCAAGACGATCGTCGGTGACGTCGCGCCAGCCGCCTGCAGGCCGAGGACGAGCAGTGTCGAGCAAAGCGCAGATCGAAGATTCCGGGTCGAGGTGGTGACCGACCATTGCCCGACGCGCATCGGAAACGGTGTGCCGGAATGGTCTTCGAGAATCGATAACAGGACGTCGCCGATTTCGCCGATCTCAGCGGCTGTGACGGCTCCCAGATCGTCGGCTACTCGGGTGACCAGGCGCTCGTCCACCGTCACCTGATCGTCGAGTGAGGAGGACAGCCAATTGAATACATCGTCGGGCACGGGACCGCCTTTTCTTGCGCTCACGGATCACACTGGAGAGTTGAACAGAATCTATTCGGTTTCTTCGAAGCGCCACCAAGCGGTCAGGAGCCAGGTCGTGACCGCGCCGATGTCGCCGATCACCTCGTCCGGCACGCGAAGATCCGGCATGACGAGCTCGGCGTAGTCATCGAGTACCCGCACGAGGTCACCGAATCCGGCATCGCCGCGATAGCAGAGGAACCAGCTGCCAGGTAATTCTTCCAGGCCGAAGACCACGAGGTTCACCTGCCGGGCCACGCCGAGGTGGAATATCCGGTAGCGGACTCGCAGTTGCTGATCGACCCAGGTGGCGATCTGCCGTTTCAGCGGTAGGTCGATGAGGATGAACGACAGCGGTAGCGCGAGCACCGCCGCTCGGTAAGCGGCATACCGGGTGGTTCGCAATGTCGTCAGGACGACACAGCGAGGTCCGGCGAACATCGCGCGTAACGCCGCCGGTGATGTCTCAGGCTGGATAAAGGCCACCGGAACCCTCCGGTCTCCGGACGCGCCCCGGGCATTGCCCATGAGCAGCAGGACCGCTCGATCCGGGGACAGATCTTCGGCCAGTTCGGCGAACTGGCGCCGCAACGTTTCTGTGATCGCATACAGCGCAACAACCCGGGTGCCGTCGGTATCGGCGATGCGGAACTCCGGCACCCGATCATCGAACGTATCCGGCGGCACGATATCCGCGACGGCACGCTCGCGGTACAGCACCGCCGATTCACGTTCAACACCCAGCGGTTCGTCTGCGACCCCGTGCCCAGGCAGGAGCAGCTCCACCATCCAGTCCTCGGGGGCCGATTCCAGAAACGACACGCGCAGTTCCTCGATGGCATGCAGATAACCGGCTTGGTCGAGAGTCGGCAGGCCCGCCGCCGTCAACCGCAACGTTGCGGTTTCCGACAATTCTGGCAACAGAAAGGTCTCCTCCCAATCCTTCAGAGCCATAATCGCCGCCGGATCATCGGGAAGTCGCCGGGCGTGCTCGTCGCCGAGTTCGCCCCCGCGTTCGGGCCATTTCTCCGCCAGTTCGGTGAACACTCCGTCCCACCAGTGCGGCGCGGCAGCGAGAATCCGGCGCAGCCGTTCGTCCGGCCGGGCCTGCGGGACGGCGACGTCCTCGACACGGAGTCGCCGGAATCCGCGCTCGGCGATCGCCGTCAGCGCGGCGGGTTGCATCGTGGCACGCAGCAGCATCTGGACCGCCGATTCCCGGAATTGCCACGGCCGATCGGATTGCCCACCCAACCGGATCCCATCGTCCAAGTAGCGCGTGTACGGGGCATTGCCCGTGAGCATTCGACGGGCGGCCGGGATCCCGACGACGCCGGACGACACCGTGGTTGCGAAGGTCTCGTGGACCGTCCGGCAGGAATCGTGCATCTCCCGCGCGATCCGACCGAGCCGGTCCATGCCGGCCTCGGCCAGCAGCCCGGCCATGGCGGACGAGATTCCCCAGCCGGTCGACCACTGCAACTCGTGGTGGAGTGATTCGTGAAGCGATACGAACAACTGCTCCACCCGGTCGCGCATCGCGTAGAGCATCACCGAACGCCGATCGCGCCCGTCGAAACCACCGAGCAACTCGTGCTGCGTGGATGATTCGAAACCTACTCGCGCACAGGCAAATCGGAACTCGTGCCCGGTCTCTTCCGTCATTCGCTCACTCCTCGATGCAGCCGGCCGCGCGAGGCGTCCTGACCATCCAGCTTCGCAGCCACCCGGGCGCGATCCGGATGTCTAAGATCGTCGAACATCGCCAGTGCGTTCTCCCAGTATTCGACGGCACGGTGCGATGTTCCACGGCGATCGTGGATATCGCCGAGTTGCTCGGTCGCCAGCGCGGCGCGGTAGTGGTCACCCAGCTCACGATCGACGGACAACGATATTTCGACGTGTTCGAGCGCGACCTCGAAGGAGCCGAGCCAGGACTCGGCAGCCCCAAGGGTGAGCAGAATATCGGCGCTGCCCTCCTCATAGCCGAGCTCCCGGTAGTACGCCAGGGTTTCCGTTGCCATGGTCACCGCTTTCCGATGGTTTCCGCATCGCGCGTTGAGCCTGGCAGTGGCGTTGAGGTAGTCGGCGTAGGCGAGTACACCGTCCTCGGGCACAGCCGATGTCAGTGCGGTTTCCGCGTGCGCGAGTGCCGTCTCATAGGCGCCGAGCGACTCGTATACCCGGCACAGCGAAAGATGTGCCTGCCGTACACCGTCCGGGTCGTCCAGCACCTCGAACTCGCGCATCGAAAGGGTGAGCAACTCGATCGCGGTGCCATGCTCGTCCAGACGAGCAGTAGCGTCACCGAGCAAGCGCAGGGTGGTGGCGTGAGCGACGGGATCGTGGCAGGCTGCCGCTGCCGCCACAGCGTGCCGGTGGATCTCCCGGCGCTCCCGGCGCCGCCCCGAGCGCCGCAGATACGTCGTGCACAGCACCGCCAACCGCCAGGCATAGGCCGGAAATCCCTCGGCCGCAGCCATTTCGACCAGGGCGAGCAGCGATCGCCACTCCCGTCCGAACCACTCCATGCTCTCGGTGTATGACCGGTCCGGCACGAATTCCGACGCTGGTTCCATCAGCGGCAACTCATGCGCTCTACACGGCTGGATTCCCAAATTGGCGGCAGTCGTGGCCCGCAGGTAGTGGTCGAGCAGGCGCGTGGCAGCCGCGCTCCGCTCGGCTGGCTCGGCGCGCGACAGCTCCTGTGCGTACAGACGCAGCAGATCGTGAGCGGCGAAACGACCGCGGTGCTCGGTGAGCAGATTCGAATGGGTGAGAACTCGCAGCAGTCGGCGCGCGTCTTCGTCGTCGCCGAGCAGGGCCGCACAGGCCTCAGGATCGATATCCGGCCCCGGATGGGCCCCGATGAGGCGGAACAGTCGCGCTGCAGGCTCGGGCAGGCTCCGATGGCTCCAAGACAGCACGGTGCGCAGATCGCCATCGGCTCCGTCGACGCCGAGCAGATCGAGCCTGCTCTGTTCGGCGCGAAGCTCCGCGACGCGCTCGGCGATCGAACGCTCGGGGAAGTCGGCGGCCACGATGCTCAACGCCAACGGTAAACGAGCGCACAAGGTTGTCAGCTCGGCCACCGCGGGATCGCTTCTGGCCGACGGTGACTCTTCCCGCAGGCGTGTGAGGAGTATGTTCGTCGCATCGCGATCCGCTGGCAGCCCAACGACGAGCCGGTGCGCGCCCTCGGTCACCACGAGACCGTCCATCCGGTTCCGGCTGGTGACTATCGTGAAACAGCCTGAGATTTCGAACAACATCGGGCGCACCTGGTCGGCAGACCGCGCGTTGTCGAAGATCAGCAGAAGGCGGCGATCGGCCATGATAGTGCGGAGCAAAGTCGTCATGGCGGTCACCGAAGTCGGGATTGTCGCCGCCGCGATCCCGAGTGACTCCAATAGCTGGTGCAGTGCCATCGCCGCATCGATCGGCGTGGCCGCGCCGAAACCCTGAAGGTCGATTAGCAGCTGACCGTCCGGGTAACGTCCGACGACGGTACGCGCCCAGGTACATACGAGTGCCGTCTTGCCCACTCCGGCGGTTCCGGTGACCACGATGATCGTCGAGTCCCCTGCTGCCGCGTCCGTCGCCGCAGCGGAGAGTCGTTCGAGCTCCTGGGCCCGGCCGACGAAATGTGGCGTGACAGGCGGCAGCAGCGGAGGGCGGGGCCCTGCGACTGCCACATTGTCGGCCGTGCTCCTGCGTCGGCCCACGGCGTCAGCTCGGTCACGCAGGGTGGCGAGGCGCCCGGAATCGGCGCCGGTTATGCCGAACCCGTGCAGCAGGCGATCAAGGGTGCTGATCGGAGGCAATATCGTGCCGTTCAGATAGGAGTAGAGCGTCGACCGGCCGATGTTCATACGGCTGGCCAACTCGGCCCGATCGATGCGCCTGCCGCTTAGCCGCTCTGCACGTTGGATCGCCGTCGTCAGCTCGGAGACGAAGCGGTCGCGCGGATTCGTACTGTTCACCTGAACCTCCGGACAGCCCCTCCAGCGGAGCGCGGTGAATCCAACGCTGTCCCGGGTTGTCCAGCGTTATCCCGCCAGCGCGGCCGGCGCCTGCGCGGAGAGCGGAAGCTCATTGTGCGTTCAGGCACTCGATACCACCCTTGGCACGAAGGTAGACCATGGCACCTACGGACACTGGACCTCAAGCGACGACATCAGCACAGTCGGCTTGGCGGGCCAGCACTCACACCGATATCGTCCCATACCCCGGCCCGGCCCCGTTCGGCACAACGGACCCGGCTGGTCGGGCCGGGCTGGTCGCCGCACTCGCGACCTTCCGCTCCGCAAGCAGCTCGCCCCGCTACGCAGCCTTTCTCGCAGCTCACGGTGTGCATGCCGAGATGATCAGCGGCCCCGACGATTTCCCGTCGGTGCCGCCGATGACCAAGAAGGATCTGGCAGCGGCCTGGCCCCTGAGCGAGTGCGTCGATGGCACATCCGAGTCGGCAGCGCTGGTGGTCGCTAGTTCGGGGACATCCGGCACCGCGACCTTCTGGCCGCGAGGCGAAAAGTCTTTCACCGACGCCGAGGAGCATTTCGATTCGCTATTCCGTTCGCAGTTCGGTACAGACGAGCACCGGACCTTGGTAATCGTCTGTTTCGCCATGGGCACCTGGACCGGCGGTACCTACGCTTTGCTTGCGCTGCTCGGCTTGCGCTTGCGGGGCCACCGGATCACCGTCATCACACCTGGCGTCGACCTGATCTCGGCCCAGACCGCGCTGACGACCCTTGGGCCGCTCTTCGAGCGGATCGTGATCGCAGGGTACCCGCCCTACGTGCGTGACCTGCTCGATCAGGCGACCGAACCGGCTCTCCGCCAGGACATCCGGCTGCTGGTCGGCGGGGAACCGACAAGCGAGGACTGGCGTGACCACGTGGTGGAACTGCTCGGGCGCCGGGAGCAGCCGGAGCGGGTGATCGCCGTTTACGGCGCATCGGAGATCGGATTCGTCGGTAACGAAACCGCTTTCACGATCGCTGTTCGCCGCACGGCACGCCGGGACGACGCCCTGGCGGCGGCAGTCTTCGGAACCGATGATTCGGGTGCTGCCACGGGGTTGCAGCCTACGCTCGTCGAGTACGACCCGCAGTCGTGCTACATCGAAACCGAGGACGGGTACCTACTGTTCACGATCGGCGGGACGGTGCCGACGGTGCGGTACCGGGTCAATGATCGGGGCGCCGTCTTCAGCGGATACGACCTCGCCCGGATTCTCGGCTCCGCGGGCCACACTGACCTGGCTGGGGCGGTGCGCGCGGATTCGTGGTATCTGGCCATGTCCGGCCGCACCGATGTCGCAGCATCCCTGTACGGCGCGAACATCTACCCCGATCCGGTCCATGCCGCCATCGACCATCCCGCTTTCGCTACCGCGATCACCGGGAAGTTCGTACTCTCCACCACCCGTCACGAACAGCGCGAACAGCTGCGGATCCAAGTCGAGCTCCGTCCGGAGATGGTCGCCGACGAGACACTGGCACAACGTCTCTCGGCCGCAGCGGCCGATGCACTCTCCGCCGCCAACAGCGAATATCGAGTGCTCCGTACACAACTCGGCACGGTCACCGATCCTGCAGTGGTTCTGGAGCCGTACGGGTCGGCCGCGTTCCCTCGTGGCATCAAACAACGCCGGGTGCGACAGCCATAGGTCGTCGCGCGGACGTCACGGAATCGGCTCGAATCGCGCGGTGTTCCGACCCGCCCGGACCGCCGCATGCAGCCGACCGGCGGCTGCGGACCATGGGAGACAGGCGGCGAGAACCGCTCGGACATGATGGGCATGTACGAACGCCGCGGGCAGATCGCTCAGGACTCGGTAGATGGCGTCGGCCCAGATCCGGCGATCGTGGTCGACATCGTCGGTGACATCGACGATCATCGTCTCCGCGACGACGCCGAGATGTTCGCGCAGCAGCTCCGCCGCACCACTGTGCGCGCTGAGCAACACCGGAGTACCTGCAGCGATCGCTTCCCAGGCAACCAGCCCGAACCCCTCTGCCCGCGAAGGCATCAGACACAGTGCCGCGCTCCGCAGGTCGCGATGGACGGCAGAGTCGCCCGTGTAGGGGCGGACGTCGATGCGGCCACGAGCGAGCCCGGACGCGGCCACGAGCTCCGCGTGCACGGCATCACAGGCTGCGGCGGGCGCACCTCGGACCTGGAGGGTGGGTACGGGCAGCGCACCAGGTGCAGGCAACGACGCGACCGCCGCAGCGGCGATATCGAGGCCTTTGAGGGTCACGTCACCGGTCCGGCCGAGGACCAGGACGGTCGTCTTCACCGGGACCTGCCGCCGCCTCTCGATGGTTCCACCTTCGACATCGAGTCCGGGATCGAGCCGAACCACCGGCACCGCGCGGTACCCGTCGCCGAGAACGTGCTCCGCGTAGCGCGTCAGCCGGGGACCGATGCCGGCGACCACGGTCGCGGAGTTCGCCACCTGACGCGTGAATGCCTCGCGGGTATCGGCTTTCGAGCCTGCGGAGGTGACGTCCTTGTACGGCTCGATCTCGGCAGGTGCGGTGTGCTGGATGTGCACGAGCCTGCTGTCGCCGTACCGGCGCGCGTACAACCAGGCGATGTGACCGGTAATCCGATCGTGGCCCACAACGACATCCGGTGCGGCTGAGAGGATCTCATCGACAGGAAGGTGCAGGTCGGGACCGGCGGGCGTGGTCCCTGCGACCACCAGACGCACGCCGCAGGCAGCGGCCTCCAAACGCTCCTCTTCGGTGGCGGATTCGACCAGGCACATGGTCGGATTGCCGATCTCGGCCACGGCCTTCGCGAGTTTCCGGTTGACTACGGAGATGCCGCCGGTCTTGGAGAACCACTCGTCGCAGGCGAAGAGGTAGGACATCGGCGAATCGGTGTGCGTATCGGTCATGGCGACACTTCAGCGAGGCGGCCGTATGAAAAGAATATCGATCGTATGAAAGCACTGGTAGGGAGTGGATTCGTGACCGATGACTTCGCGCCCGAGTGGCGTCGCTGGGCCAGTGCAATGGTCCCGGTGCGCGATCTCGTCCGCAAGGAACTCAAAGGCTGCACACCGGGCCAGCTACGCAAGGCGCGGGTCACGGTCGCGGAGGCCCCGATCTTCGCGGGGCTGGGGCCGCGCGCGGTGCCACCGGAAGACCGCGGCCGCTGGATCGCTGCCCGGGTCCGGGAGCGACTCAACCAACTCGCGGAGTCCAGGCACCCCATCAGCCCGATCGGGACGCGGGCGATTCGGTGCTGGGCGGTCTTCATCGATGAGGGACGCACGCCGATCGAGATCTACCATGAGCACCGCGATCTACTTCCGCAGAGGGAGGCGACAGACAGCCCGGCCGCGAGGCGCGGTCGCGTGCACAGCCTCATGTGGGCGGGCGGCGCGCACGGCGACAAGGACTCCATCGACGGATTGCAGCTGATCGCCGCGGAACTCAGGTCCGCGCTGTCGACCGACCTGCCCGAGGGCACCGTCATGGACGTGACAACTCTCGACTACGAGTGGCGGCGCCTCGGCCAGGTGCGCCCCGAAGGCTGCGATCTCCTTCAGGCGTTAGCTCGCCTGGCCCCCGGAGAGCCTCTGCCGCAGGCACTCCTGCGCGCGGCCGGTGACTGCCTGCCCGGCCTGATACCGGACATCTGCGCACAACCGGACCGCCTCCGCGCTACCCTCACCGAGCTTCGTGGACGAGGCCTGGTCGAACTGAAGCGCGATTCCGTCCACATCGCAGCCCGGATTGCGCCCCTGATGGTCGACCGAGCCACTGCTGCTCAGAATCTGCGTTGGACCTCGGCAATGCTGCGATTCCTGACCTCCGCACTGCCCGACGACACGCACAGCGTGCGGTCATGGGACCTCTGGCAGGCCGGGTATCCTCACGTGCTCGCACTCTGCGCCGCCGGAGAACGAGACCAGGTAAATCTCGGAGATGTCGCGTACCTCCTCGACCGGGCCTCGGTGTATGCCCGAGAAGGGTTGGAAGATGCCGACGTAGCCATCGCGCTCGGCGAACGAGCACTCGAAGTCAGCCTCAGCATGGACAGCAACGATCCCGTGCTGCACTCGGACTGCGCGGGCAATCTCGCTCTCGCCTACCGGCTGGCAAACCGCTTCGAGGACGCCCTCGTGGTCTCCGGCCGCGGACTGCAAGAGCTGGCCGCAGCGATCGGCGAGAAGACCGAGGCATACGCCGAAAGCCTGAACGTCCACGGCTCGCTGCTCGCCTCGATAGGGCGCCGCAACGATGCCGAACGGGCACACGCGCTCGCGATTGCCATCCTCGATGAACTCGGTGGCGAGGAGCCCACCGGATCCATCCGCGCTCTGCTCATCGAAGCCCTCAACGATCATGCAGTGCAACTGCTGGAAGTACGTCACAGGCCCGGGGCCACCCGTGCAGGCCGGGTGGAACAGGCGAAACGGCAACTGATCCGAGCATCGCGACTGATGAAACAGCATGATTACGGGTGGACCCAGATCGAACTGAATCTCGGCCTACTCTCCCACGAGACCGGAGACCTCGGGGCGGCACGCACCCATCTGGAGGCGGTGAGGGACTACTGTCGCGAATCCATGCCGGGGCCGTCAACCACCGCGATCGCCGCATTGAAAGCCCTATCCGAGGTGTATCAGGACCTGGGACTCCCGAACGCACAAACGATACTGCGCGAGGCTCGTCGTCTCGACGACGAGCTGGCGCCGGCCGCCAAGCGTCCACCACGCCAGGGGCGAACGCGCTGAGGTTGCCGACTTTTATATGTACGGTACGGTAGCGGTTTCGTGGTCGACGTAGCTGCCCATAGCGTGCCGCAGTGAGCCGGGTGGTGTGACTCCTGATGCTTCCGGACACGCTCTGTGGCCGTCCTCCCAGCGCGCCCGCCACTGCACCGGGTCCTCGACGGGATCCGGTGGCGGACCCGGGCGGGTGTGCCGTGGCGGGATCTGCCACCGCAGTACGGGCCCTGGCAGACGGTCTACGGACTGTTCCGGCGCTGGCAGCGAGTCGGGAACTGGGCCTTCATCCTCAAAGCGCTACAAGCCTTCGCTGACGCCGCGGGCATGATCGGCTGGCAGATCGGTGTGGACTCCACGATCATGCGCGCCCATCAACACGCTGCCGGTGCCCGCCGTGACGGGCAGCAACAGCGGGAGCCACCCGGCGGGTGTGACACCGAGCCACGAGACCATGGGTTGGGTCGGTCGCGTGGTGGTTGGACGACCAAACTGCACCTGGCGTGCGAGCAGGGCATGCGCCCGTTGTCGTTGCTGCTCACACCCGGTCAAAGCGGTGACAGTCCACAGTTCGTCGCGGTGCTGGAAGCGATCCGGGTGCCCCGGCTCGGGCTGGGCAGGCCACGAGCGCGGCCCGAGCGGGTGCTCGCGGACAAGGCGTACTCCTCCGGCGCCAACCGTGAATATCTACGGCGGCGCGGTATCAAGGCCACCATCGCGATCCCCGATAATCAGGCCTGCCATCGCAGGAACCGAGGCCCTCGGGGTGGGCGGCCACCCACGTTCGACCCCGACATCTACCGGGGCCGCAACACCGTCGAACGCGGGATCAATCAGCTCAAACACCACCGTGCCGTCGCGACCAGATTCGACAAACTCGCCGTCCGCTACCTCGCCACGATCCACATCGCGGCCATCAACCAGTGGCTACGCTGACCGACTTTCAAAACACGACCTAGCTTGAGTTTTAAGCTCGGGCGGCCGGAGTGTGGGCCCTGGTTGATCTTGAATGAAGCCCTTGGGTGATGATTCCTCTTGCGACAGAGAGAACTTCGACCCAAGGGCTTCGTTGAACAGTGTGCACGACACCGGCTCGACCGGTGCGCTCGGGGACCTGTCGGGGTTCCGGCAGGAGTTGTATCGGTGTCTGACCGCACGAGCGGATGCGTTGTTCGAGCTGGCCGATGCGGTGTTGTGCGCGGACGGGCCGGTGCGCTCGTTGCCGGAGCTGTCGCTGGTCGGTGAGCATCGCCGAGGTCACGGCAGTGTTTACGGCGCGCTGGACCGAGGCCGGATCGAGGTCGATCGGTTGCGGCGAACGCTGACCGCGGCGCCGTTGCCGCGAACGGCTGACGGCCGGTTGGTGTTGGCGGTGGATATCACCAGTTGGCTACGCCCGGAAGCGCATACGTGTCCGCAGCGGATTCTGTGTCACACCTACGGCCGGGCCAAGGACTCTCACCTGATGATCCCGGGGTGGCCGTACTCGGTGGTGTGCGCGCTGGAATCGGGGCGTAGTTCCTGGACCGCGCCGCTGGACGCTGTCCGCTTGACTCCCGGTGACGACGCGGCCACGGTCACCGCCGTCCAGTTACGCGCCGTGATCGGTAACCTGATCGAGGCCGGGCACTGGTGCCCGGGTGACCCCGATATCTGGGTCGTGACCGACTCCGGCTACGACTCGCCCCGGCTGGCGTTCCTGCTGGCCGATCTGCCCGTGGCCGTGTTGGGACGGATGCGTTCGGACCGGGTCCTGCGCCGGGCCGTACCGCCACGACCGCCCGGCACCAACGGTCGACCACCCCGTCACGGTGGTGAGTTCGTCTTCGGTGACCCGGCCACCTGGGGAGAACCCGCCACGGCGACCACGACCGATACTCGGCTCTACGGTCCGGCCACCGCCAGATCGTGGAATCGGTTGCACCCCAGATTGACTCACCGCTCGTCCTGGGTCGCCGCGACCGGGACACTGCCGGTGATCGAGGGCACCGTCATCCGACTCGACGTCGCTCGTCTGCCCTCGGGAGCGATCCCGAAACCGGTGTGGTTGTGGCACTCGGTCGTCGACCTCGACGCCGCGATGGTGGATCTGTTGTGGCAGGCGTTCCTGCGCCGGTTCGATATCGAGCACACCTTCCGCATGCTGAAACAGACCCTCGGCTGGACCAGCCCGAAACTGCGTGACCCGGCCTCAGCGGATCGGTGGACCTGGCTGCTGCTGGCGACCTACACCCAGCTACGCCTCGCCCGCGACCTCACCACCGACCTCCGGCACCCCTGGGAGAAACCCACTGCCCCGCAACGGCTTACACCCGCTCGAGTCAGGCGGTGGTTTCGGCACCTCCGCCCGAAGACCGCCTGCCCCGCCGGTGCGCCGAAACCCTCCCGACCCGGACCCGGACGACCCGCAGGCCACCCCAACCAGCGCCCGGCACCACGCTACGACGTGCACATCAAGACCGCCGGCAACGCCAGAGCATCGAAACCAGCCGGACCACGACCACGCCGCAGAGCTTAAAACTCAAGCTAGAGCCACCGACGTCGAGGAATACCGGAGGACCGAACGAAACGGCTTTCACCGCAGCAGGTTTCGGCAAGAATATCTGGCACGCGTACCTTCCATCGTCGCCCGGCTCCATCGTGGACGAGCGTGAACCCTGTTTCAGCCAGGTGGACTGGAGCCCAAAGAGTGGGGTGGGCCAGAAGCAGCGGGTCGGCTAAGGAGCCCCTGAAAAAATATCAGGTCGATTACTGAGATTATGGAATCTGCAGATTCATCACGACGACTTAGGCATCGAAAGATAATGTTGTTGGTATAGGTAGACGCAAGTTCGATCGCAGCAACGCCATTATTCAAGACGCCGTGTGCTTGCCCTTCGGTAAACGCGTCGACGACGAGTCCAGGGAAGAACAATTCTTCACGAATGCGAGTCGCATTGACCGGCGCCTGTGCAGTCTGCAGGCTGATCACCAGAGCCATCGCGTCAAAAAACGACCGGTTTTCGGCGATAAGCTCGGCAAATCTGACACCATAGCGTTGAATAATGCTTAGCGGCGTCCGCCGCAGTCGGGTGTCAACTGCAATTCGCTTCTGAAGGGCGTCGTACGCCGGTTTCAGTCCTGCAACTACGATATCGACGTTCGACGGAAATAGGTATCGAAGCGTTTCGAGATCGACGCCCGCTCGTCCTGCGATTTGAGCGCGCTCAGTTGCGAAGTATCCGCGCTGTCCGAACTCAAGTCGGGCAGAATCGATGATGGCCTGCTCAGGATCATCGGGAAGTTCGACGGTGTGGGCAAGTTGATAGCTTTTGATAGCGGCTTCGGCAAGCGGGGCCATTACATCGTCAATATGCCCATGGGTCTGATCGATATCGATGATCGATCCAAGTAATGCTACAACTGCTTCGCCAAACAAGTCGGACGGAACGGCATCCGGGTCAAACCGCGAACGTAACACCAGCCCCTCAACTAACGCCGACAGCACCACAGCCAACCGATCGAGGGTAAAGGGTTGGCGTAAACTGGCACTCCACGCGCGGAGCATCCCAGAATTAGTTTCGTTGGCGATATGTACGATATCATTATAATGAGATTGAATTCTGGCAACCGCCTCTCTATGGTCGGCGGCTACCGCGCAGACAACAAATCGAAGTTGCGTTTCAGGAGAATCCCGTACGCGTTCGAAGTCCCAACGACAAACATCGCGGATAATTCTGCGTGGATCGCCGCTGGCCTCCGCTGACCGGTTGATTAGTTCGGACTGCACTCTCTGTTGAATGTCTGATTCTCGTCGCGGTAACAGTGATGACAATAACTCGTCAAGAAATGCAGCCTTCCCGCCGACGACCCCGGACTCCGATCGCCGGGGGTAGATGTTGTAGAAGGTCTGGGTGGACAGTCCCGCTCGCTCGGCTACATGTTCCACGAGAAGGCCACTTGTCAAGATGTTGACGTCGATCTCGACAAGTAACTCACGGCCCGCAGTCAGCAGCCGCTCGCGTGTTGAGGCCGAGCTCGTTGTTGCCACGACATGTCCAATCTGCGCTCACGGCATACGACCTCGAAAGGTCGCCTGCGCGGTCCTAATCTCAAGTAAAGTATGCCCGGGCTGCCGCGTCCGCACGAAACCTCCCCGATGTATCGCGCAGAACGGGAAGTCAACCCTGAGCCGCGACAACAGGGGCGACCTGACTGCGCCGCCTGCTGTTCGAAGGTGTCTGGCAGGGTCGGCTGCCAGGATCGGCATCGCCGTGACAGCCGAGGCAACGCGCGAATCAGATTGCGCTTGAGCGCAATTGCCGGGACCCAGCCACTGGATTGTCGACAGAACGTGGATACTGGATCTCGCACAGACTTGGTGATTGCCCCGGCTCGGGATACATAGGGGTGGTGGATGTTTCATCATGTCACAGGTGTTCTAATCTTGATCGGATGAGGTTGGAATCCGACGCTACCGGTGAATAGGACGAGTCGACGCTGTAGATGGTGAGGTAGGTCAGGGTCTGGGCGAAAGTAATGCCGTCGCGGTAGCCCACGATCTGCGCGGCAGGGTCGACCTCGAAACGCGGTTCACCGTCGGAGGTTCCAAAACCGGGATGGTCGTAGACCAGATACGCCAGCCTGGCCGCGCTGAACACTTCGGCGTACGGGGCCACCCATTCCTTGACTCCAGCGAAACCGTGCATCATCACCAGTGGAGCGATCCCGACACGCCTTCCGGTCTGTACAGCCACCCCCGAAGTATCGCTGCACCCCCCTTCTTGAGGCAGTCATTGTCGTTGCTCACAAATACCACGCATCGACCCAGGTCGCCCTTCGTGGCCTCGGCAAACGTCAACCAGATCAACGCATCACGATAGCCCTTATCGGTGTCATCGAATGGATGGGTGCGACCGCAACGACCACTCCACAATCAGTTCATGAGGTGGTGCTGCGATCGGCGCAGCGGCAAAACCCATGGCGGCCAACCGCTCACGAAAGAACTGGTGCGCACGATCCTGACTGAGCCCCTCAGAGTCGCGCAACTCCCGGACCTCGGGAACTTCGACAGGACGGGCCAGTCGTCTGAGAGGCCGAGGCGTCCAAATTCTGCTCGATCAGTTTGACGGCCGTCTCCAACTTCTTGCGGGCGTCCTTGGCTGCAACGTACATGTGCCGCGCGGTTTCCCGCACCAGATCTCCGGAAATGCCACCTCCACGTCTCCCACCGCCACCACCAAGGCTAATGCCTTCCAGGCGGCGACTGCAGCGTCCGATCGGCATACACCATGTTCGTATGGATCACTAACATGGGCCGCTGTACCGACACCTCGTCGTCTAACCCGCCCGGTGGGGCAGGTCACTGACCTTCCCTCGCGCCCAACAGGTGACTACCGTTCCTGCAGTCCACTTCTCACGAGCAAGCACGTTAGCTGACCAGGAGGCAGACCGTGGCCGATCCGACTTCTGTTGACAATGTGCTCGAAGCTCTCGGCCTCTATGAGGCGAACCACGACACAGAACTCGACGCCGCCCTACGGCAAGCGTTTGGTGTCCCACCGGGCCAAACCTTCGAGAGGCGTTGTCCTCCGAGGAGCCCGCCACCATACTCATTGCGGCGGCAACGGCAGCCGCGCCGGTCGCGGCCATGGTTCGCGATGTATTCGCGGTACTCGGCAGAATTTCCCATACGCAGGCGGTCGCCAACCTGACGGCGACCTTCACCGACAACCATCTGAATAGCTTGAACCTCGATCCCAAGCAGTACGCCGCATACGAACGCACAGTGGTCGAGGAGGCGCTCTCTTCAGTCTTCGACCGCGCCCGGCTGCCCGCACGCACACCACTGGCCAACGGTCACGACGCACACTGGCCACCCGCCTGCTTCACACGCGAGCCCGGCAGAGTTCCGCCGATAGCTTGCGCCGGGTGCGACGGGCAGCCAGCTCTCCGATTTGCGCGCGTAGAACGGGCTCTCCAAAGTGCGTTGCAAGCCGAAACCTCGACACCACCTCTTTCGGACGGCGCGCGCCACGACGTCGACTGGTTTCTCGACAGGCTTCCGTCGATCCTCCCTGAACTGAGCCGGCGCGGGTGGATCGATGGCCCATGTAGCTACGAAAGCCTCTTCACAGCAGAATATCTCGATAAAGGGGTTGCCGACCTGGAGGCAGCATTCCGCACGGTAAGCGCACCGCAACTCCGCAGATTTTTCGACCTTCCCTATTGGACTCAACGCTGGCAGATCTATGAGATCTGGATCCTGTTTATGGTCTTGGACAGCTACGACATCGAGCAGTGGTCGCCAATCACAACTGGAGGGGTTTGGGACATCAAGGCTGGTTCGACCAACCCTAAAGCGGTATCGGTCTGCGATCTCAAGCAGGGTCGCCAGCTACGCTGCTACTACCAGCATCAATCGACACCCCCAGCCTCGTTGATCGCAGACGCTGAAGACCGTCCCGAGATCCTGGTCACTATCGCCGACCACGCTGATAGCGCTGCAGCACCCGGCGCATCGACCGAACAGATCATTCTCGCTGTCGAGGCCAAGGCGAGATCGAATTATAAAATCCAGGACATGAAGGGTGCCACCCTCTCACTGCTCGAATGGGAACCGCGATGCGCTCTCGGCGCTTCCTTCTACTCCCTGAAAACCGGAATCGACACACTCGACACTAAGGTCATCGGTAGCACGGAAACAGCATTAGCCCAGCACCTGCAGCCAGGCTCGCGCTCGATATCGCTCACCACCGCCTGGCTCAAGAAATGCTGGTCGGACCATGTCATCGGCAGCGTCGGGATCGTCGCGGTGGACGTCAGCGGCAGTATGGCACCTGGCGCTGCATTGCAATACATCCTGACGATGACCAACAGCGAGCTCTTCCCCGACACGGCAGACGGCCTGGGCCCAATGAAGATTTACCTGACCACGTTCGGCGAGGAAAACCCGACCCTGGTGCGCCTCCCAGCGCTAACTCAGGACGCAATCAACAGCGCCGGGCTTAGCTTGGTACCGGCAACACCCGGCGAGAATCTGTCAGTCGCCGTCGAAGTTTGGCTTCAATACATAAAGACGTTGCCGAATTTTGCGGACCGTATCGACATCCATCTAATAACGGACAAACAACCATTCCGGTCAGTCGACAGGGACGCCCTCAATCAACTGCGCGACTGCGAGATCCGTGTCCACACTCACATCGTTTGACATCGGCGCCAGTTGCACGCCCTGACCTGCCCCAATCAAGTGACCCGAGGCGGCAGCGGGCTGTCAGCAGCATGTGACGTCCTCCCTCCCACACGCGGGCAATCAAGGAGTGTGTAACCGACATCTCACCCCCGCGAGTGGGGCCGACTCCGCACTCCCAATGTCCGGAGCAGCCCACGCGACCAGCGGCAATACAGTGAGTCCGACAACACTCAACCTTGATGGCGGCGATGGTCTCGCCAACGACGCGGACTCCTACGGCTTACTCAACTTGACAACGCCGGGCTCCTCGACCATCGGCTGCGTCGAAGCCGAACTCGGTGGCCTAGTCTACCTCATTCGTCCGAGTGAAGTCGTAGCCATCACCCACTGTCCGCGAAAATACCCGCAGCTCAGGGACGGCCGAGTCCGACGCCGAGCGTCCAGGTTGGAAGCTGTAGTTCATGGGGGATCGGGATGTTGTAGGTCTTCGCGAGACGATTCACTATGGAACCGATTTCTTCGCGCATGACGTCCAAGTGCTGATTCGCGTGAATCTCGCCTTTGCTCGGCCATCCGTCGTCTCCGACGATTACGTTCTTCATCAGGTTTCGTGCTGCGGCACCGATGGCTTTCAGATCCTTTCGCAACTGATCGTCGTCGGCCATCTCGCGCAGAGCCCGGTTCATCTCTGATCGCAGGTTCCGCAGCGCCTTGATCACGTGGGGCCAGAGTTCCATGTGGACCGAATAGTGCAGCGATCGCTTGTCGGCGAGGATGTCGAACACCTGCTGAACAACTTTCGCGTTGTGCTCAAGTCTCATCAATTCGGGCAGAAGTGGGAGGCGCGGACTGGCAAGCAGCCGCCGTACCTTGGCGGTGTGATCGTCGCGCCATAGGGTCAGCAGCGCCACCGAATATCCAGGGCCGCTGTTGTTGTCGACAAGATCGTGACAGACACCGCACAGGAAGATCGCGTTGGCCGGTTCAGATCGCTGTTCGTCGGTCATGTCCGCGTCGTGTCGAGCGCTTGCGAACTCTCTGCCCTGGATATGCGCGAACTTCCCGATGTTGCTCTTGAGCAGCACGTCTCCGGTCTTGACCTCCGGGCCCACGAGTAGCCGGTTGCAGTCAGGATTGGTGCACATGTAGCCCGCACACGCCGCTACCAACGCTTTGGTTGCTGCCGAAAACCTACCATTAGCCACCGGACCCTCTGTTCATCGAATCAGACTGCGCTACAAGAGGAACCGTACCTGTCAACGTTGGCAGCCGCGCGAGGCTGCCCAAATTGTGGGCTATCGAGTCCGCCGCCACGGCCGCCCGCGACGTCCGTGCAGGACCGGTAGCGCGTCCCGTAGCGGGATCAGTTGTGTGACGTCGTGACAGTTTCCGCCGGTCAGGGTGACCGCGAGGGGTGTTCCGGCGGCGTCGGTGATCAGGTGGTGCTTGCAACCGGGTTTCGCGCGGTCGATCGGGCTGGGACCGACATGGTCCCCTTTTCAAAGCCTGCAGATGCGACCCATCGACCAAACGCGGTCGACAGGTCCAGCTTCCCCGCCGCGCGTAGTTCGGTGAGCACCAGTTCGTGCAACCGCTGCCACACCCCGGCTTCCTGCCATTCGGCCAGCCGTCGCCAGCACGTCGCACCCGAGGCCCCGTACAACCTGGTCGGCAAATAGTTCCGCCCGATCCCGGAGCGAGCCACGAACAGGATCCCCTCCAACGCCGCATGGTCACTCTCCGGCGCCGACCCGGATGACGGAAACTCCGCTGCTGCACCAGAATCAACGCCTCCAACCGCGCCCACAACGCATCGGTCACCACCTCGTCTTCCACCCCAGAAGTTCGGTCTCCTACCAGATCTTTTCGTTGTGCGTAGGTACGGATGCGTTCGCGGTCGTCTTCGGTTGCTGGATGCTGGACGACGAGTTGCAGACCCAGCGCGATGCCCTCGCTTCAGCGGTGCGCGATCTGGTCAGCAGGGTTTGACATGAGTGCGGAGACTCCCTGTGGCGCAACAACTCCCACTTCATCGCCGGGAGTATGCCCTGTCCGCAGTCACCACGTCCGGCTCGCTGTCAGGCAAGGAATCGACCGCATGCCTGCTCGGCCTGCCGGTAACCTTGCACCCGTGCCCGACGGTGCACCAGACAATCCGATCATGACCGCAGCCTTAGTGGTTCGCGAATGCGGTAGGAAACCCGGGACCTTGCTACCCCGCGATCCAGTCGGCGAACAGCAGGTTAAGCACGCGGGCGACGGGGCGCGCTAGGCTCCCAGCTTGATAGCGCGACGTTGATATCGGTTGATTCGAGAGGGTTTCCTGTGTATTTGAGCCGAGTGCGTGTGCGGGGCTTGCGGGGCTCGGTCGACCATCCATTGGAAGTGTCGCTTCCGGGGCGGTTCGCGGTGATCGCGGGCGCGAACGGCGGAGGGAAGACTACGTTCAGCGATGCGGTGTACTTGGGGCACCCGGAGCGATTCCCATACTTGCCGCGCCACTCGGCTGCCGCCCTCGGACCAGGTGACCGGGACGTCGAGCTGGCGTACAAGTTCGAGGCGGATGCCGCGAAGGAGGGCCCGCTTGGCCTTCAACTGCAGGCGCAGAGCGGCCGTTCGGCGCCCGGCACGGTCGCGGCCCTCTGGGCGCGGACCCTGCACCGGAGCATGGGGAGCATCAAAACTCAGGTCCTGACAGCGTCCGTAAGTGGAGTCGAGGACAAGATTCTGCTGGTGCACTTGCCCGCGTGGCGCAACCCCCTCGATGAGCTGTCGCGCCGCGAAGCGCGAGTCTTGGTGGAACTCCTGCGTGCACAGCAGCAGAACCGTGGTCGTGGTCGCGACCTGTCAGACCTACGGGCGCACGCTTCCCGGCTGCTCGAGAAGCTCGCGACGCACGCGGTTCTCGAAGACCTGGAGGACCGGGTGGGGGAGAACCTTCGGGCTCTCTCGGCCGGCGTGTCGCGAAATTGGCCCTACATTCGTGGCCAAGTCATCGATGACCGCTACTTGGCCAGGGTGCTGGAACTGATGCTCGCCACCTTCGAGGGCCGCGCCGACGCGCTGCCGCTGGAAGTCGTGGCCCTCGGTTACGTGAACCTGCTCCACATCGCTGTCACTCTCGCCGCTATCCCGGACGCGACCCAGATCGCAGCATCAGCGGCTGCCGCACAGGCGGCCCTCGCTCAGCCTGCCGATACAGCACCGCAGCCGCCGGGTCCGCAGCAGGCCGAGCACGCGGTTCCGCCACCCGAGCCGACCGCGGACCAACTTGTCGAAGCCGACCGCATCCTGGCCCAAGCCAGGGCCGAGAGCGAGAGCATCGAGGACTCCTTCTTTCCGGATAGCCCGTTCCACGTGACCCTTTTGATCGAGGAACCCGAGGCCCACCTGCACCCGCAACTGCAGCACTCCCTGGTGCGATACCTGCGGCGTGAGGTCGAGCTCCGCCCCGAGCTGCAGGTCGTTCTGTCCAGCCACGCGACCGACATCATTACCTCCTGTGACCCGACCGAGTTGGTCATCATCCGCCGAGATCGCGAGGGTCGCCCGCTGTCACGGGCTGTCGCGGAAATTCCGCTCACCGCACGGGACGAGGTCTTGCGGAAGGCCAGGCTGCACCTGGACGCCAGCCGATCGGCTTCGCTGTTTGCAAACCGAGTCCTGCTCGTGGAAGGGGTGACCGAGGTAGCCGTCTTGCGTGAGCTCGGATGGGCTTGGGCCAGCGACGACGTGGACAAGCAGGCGTTTATCGACGCGCTCAGCATCGTCCCGATGGGCACCAAAGTCGGCCCATGGGCCGTCAGGCTACTCGCGACCCGAGACCACGAACTCTGCGGCCGCGTGGCGGTTCTTCGAGACAGCGACCAGGACTTCGACGAGGAGCCGGAGCAGCCGGCGTGGGCGGCCGACCACGACCCCGACGTCCTACTCGTCGAGCACAGCCACCCAACGCTGGAACCGCAACTCACCGAGTTCAACGCGGGCTACATTCGGCTGGCCTTGCAAGACGTCGGCCTGGACGTGCCCGACGAGGTGTCCCCCGAGGCAGTGCGGGACATCTTCCGCGGCAAGCACAAGGATGACGGCCAGACGGTCAAAGCCGGGCCAGGCGCGTCGAAGAAGGGTGAGTTCGCCGAAGCGCTCGCCGGGCGGCTTCGCGACGCTCGATACGCAGGAAACATCGATGTTCACGTACCTCATCCGTACGTGAACATCTTCCAGTTCCTGCACGCCGCCCTACCATCGTCGCTGGCTTCAGGACCGCCGTCGGAGGACGCAGGCGCCGTCGCTGACTCGACGGTCGCAACCGACGACACTGACCAAGCCACTACAACTGGGCCGGAGAGCCTCGACGTCGACGAGTTCTGAAGGAGGTCGGACAATCGTGACTGGCTCTCTCGCTCACGCAGGCGCGATCGATACGCTGACCGCTCAGCAGAGGCACGCGGCGGCCACCAGGCAGAAGAACATCTTCATCGAAGCTGGCCCAGGAACCGGGAAAACAACCGTCTCGGCTCAGCGATTCGGCGTCCAACGGTTCGCTGCCGAGTACCGGCACGACCCGCGTGCAGTCGTCGCAGTCAGCTTCACCCGTGCGGCCACATACAATTTGCGTCGCCGGGTCCAGCGTCTCTGGGGCACCGAAGCTCTTGCCTGGCCCCACCGCATCGTCACCCTCGACACGATCATGTCCGACCTCCTTCACGACCTCCTCCGTGAAGGGCTCGTCGAGTGGCCAGGCGCGAAGAAGTTGTGGCCCGACGGAAACGTGAAACTCACGGTCCGCGACAGCTGGGCATCCTGCGGCGGTACGACGTCCACCCGTTCCATCTACGAACTAGGGCTGAACGGCAAGTCTCTGACGTTCAAAGAGACGTTTGCGACGAGCTACGCGAACCGCGTCCCAGCGGTCAACATCGTGCCGCACATGCTCCAAGGTATCTGCACCCATGACGACGTCCGCAGCATCCTTCAGCACGCTCTGACACGCCCTGACTGCGACACACACATTCGAGAACGCCTGGGGCAGCAGATCCGCGCGCTCGTGGTCGACGAGGTCTTCGACGCGAACGAGCTCGATATCGCCATAATTGAGGCCGCCATCGCGGCCGGTGTCGCTGTCACCCTCGTCGGTGATCCGTGGCAGGCGCTCTACCTGTTCCGAGGTGCGAAGCCGCACGTCGTGCCCGACTTGCTGACCCGAAACAGCATCCCGACGCTGCCTCTCACGCGATCGTTTCGGTGGCAAACGGAAGAACAAACCGAACTCGCCAACAACCTCCGAAACGGAGCCGGAGTCGTCCTTCCCGCCGACCTGGCCGACTTCGACGTAGCCCTCGCGTTGTTCTGGAAGGACCTTTGGGCAATCGGCGGTGTCCTCCCACTCGCCTACAATTCGTTCAAAGGCGGGTACGAAGAAGCCGCCGCGACCCTCCTGCTCAACCATGTCACCCGCAACATCCTCGATCTGGACGCCACATACCTCGGCGACGCGCTCACGGCGCTCAACATCGAAGACCGCGACGTGGTGAGACAACTTGAGCCCGCCCTCCAGCGGGTCATTGAGAAACTCGAGCCCGGGACCCCCGCTGCCATCAAGACTGCGTACAACGAGCTCGTTGCAGTTGTCGGTGCCGTGTCCGCCCGGAACCTCCGTCCTGCGCACACAGCGCATACCAAACGGCTGGCCTTACTTCAGTCGCGCATAACTTGCCCCGGACGTCCCGTACCAGGCCTCACCACCCACCAAGCCAAGGGAGGGGAATGGGACATCGTCGGTGTTTTCCTCAGCGACAACGAACGCAAGGTGCTCGGCGCTGGGCTCTCCGTGACCCAAGACACCCACCGCAAGATTTACGTCGCGACTACTAGAGCTCGCTACCGCACCATCGAAGTGTTCCCGGCCGCCCCGCCGCCGAAGAAGCGGGCGGCTCGCAAGGCCACAAAGTCGACGACCGGCGAGGAGTGTGTAACCGACATCTCACCCCGATCACGGTAGCCATCGCTTCGTACATGATTACGCCCCTTCGCATCCGGACCGGGAGACCCCCGGTTGTCCTCCCCCGTGTCACGGGGGCACCTTCAGCGTGGTCGACCACCTACCCTCGTGGCAGCGCGATCTCGGGAATGTGGACAACTTTCCGGATTGTGGACAACCCGTGCTTCGCCTCATACCGCGGCGAGCGCGGCGGTGTCGGCGGACAGTGGCAACTCCGTCGAACTGGTCCCCACGTGCACGGTGAAGACACCGGGCTCGATACGCCAGTTCTCGTCCCAATGCGCGAAAGTCCTCGGCGACAGCGGGATACGGATCCGGACGGATCGTCCGGCCTCGACCTCGACCGGGGTGAAGCCCGCCAGCCAGCGCACCGGGCGGTCGACGGTCGACTCCCCGCGCGACAGATAGACCTGAACGACCTGCTTACCGGCCCTGGCGCCGGTGTTGTGCACGGTGACCTCTATGTCGACGGAACCGTTCACGGTCGGGTCGGCGACGACGAGATCGGTCAGCGCCCAGGTCGTGTAGCCGAGCCCGTGTCCGAACGAGTAGGCAGGCCGCACACCTGCCTTCAACCAGGCTCGATAGCCGATATGAATGCCTTCGTCATAGCGCAGGACCCCGCGCACCGATGTCGTCGACAGCACCGGGACGTCCGATTCGGCCGCGGGCCAGGTCGTCGGCAATCGACCGCCCGGCTCCCGGTGACCGAGCAGGACATCGGCGAGCGCGTGCCCCAGTTGCTGTCCACCGAACCAGACGAGCAGCACCGCGGCCACGTCGTCGCGCCACGGGAGCAGGACCGGACCACCGGAATTGACGACGACCACCGTGCGCGGATTCGCGGCGGCCACCGCACGCACCAGGTCGTCCTGTGCGCCCGGCAGCGCGAGGGTGGTGCGGTCGAAACCCTCGCTCTCGGTCTGCGAACCGGTGCCGACCACCACCACCGCGACATCGGACGCACGCGCCAGCGCCACCGCCTCGGCGATCGCCTTCGCGGGGTTCGCTGTGCCGCTGGCTGTTCCGAGCGTGATCGCGACCAGGCCGGGCATCGCGTCGTCGGTGGCGAGTCGTTGCCGGACACGCACCGCGTGGACGACGTCGGTGCTCACCGGAACCGTCGCGACCCCCGGCGTGAACAACGCCGCACCGAGAGCCTCGCCGCTGCCGGTGAGCACGGTGTCGAGGACCGGCGCACCGTCGATCTCCATCCGGGTCGCACCGATGCCGGCGACGCCGAGCAGCACGGTTTCGGGGTCGTCGGGTCCCGCGAGGTATTCGGTGGTGAGTTCCAGCGTCACAGCGCCTTTCGGGACCGTTCCGAGGTAGACCAGTTGACCGGCGCCACGATGCTCGCTCAGCAGTTCGGCCCCGTCGCCGTCGAGGAATCGGGCGCGCAGGCCGGGCTCACCGATCGACGGATCGGTCATGGCCGTCAGCGGCAAGGGTTGGATTCCGGTCTGCACCGGGACCCCCGGGTGGGCGATGATCGTCGCGTCCGGCAGTGCCGTGCGCAGTCCCTGGACGGGGTCGATCACCTCGTCCGGTACCACCGTCGCACTCCCGCCGCCCTGCGTGCGCGGCCACGAGCCCGCTTCGCCGATCACCGCGATCGTCCCGGGACCGGCACTCGGCCACGGTAATTCACCCTCGTTGCGGACCAGAACCATCCCCGCCGCGGCCACCTCGCGCGCCACCCTCAGGCCCGTGTCGGGCGTGTGGGACACACGGCTGCGACCCACGCCGTTTCCCGCGACCGGAGCATCACGATCGGTCAGGTTCAGCGCGCCGACCCGAGCCGCCAACCGGAGCAGTCGCGCCACCTTCGCGTCGACGGCCGCCTCCGGCACCGTTCCCGCGCGCACCGCCGCGACGAGTTCCTCCCCCCACGGTCCTTCCGGTCCCGGCATCACCAGATCCTGGTCCGCGTTCGCCGATGCCTCGGTGCTGCGCACGGCGGTCCAATCCGACACCACCACGCCGTCGAATTTCCATTCGGTGCGCAGCGGCGCCGTGAGCAGGCGGTTCTCGGTCATCGTCACGCCGCGCACGGCGTTGTAGGCCGACATCACCAGCCACGCGCCCGCACGCACCGCGGCTTCGAACGGCGCGAGATACAGCTCGCGCAGCGCGCGGTCGCCGACCTCGACGTCGGCGGTGTAGCGGTCGGTCTCGAAATCGTTGGCCACGTAGTGCTTCGGGGTCGCCGCGATCCCGTGCTCCTGTACCGCGCGCACGTACGCGGCGGCCAGCTGACCGGTCAGCAGCGGATCCTCCGAGAACGCCTCGAAATGTCTGCCGCCCAGCGGACTGCGCTGCAGATTGATCGTCGGCCCGAGGACGATGTCGACACCTTTGCGCCGCGCCTCGGCCGCCGAGGTCGCACCGTAGGCGCGGGCCATCTCGAGATCCCAGGTCGCGGCCAGCGCGGTCGCGGACGGCAGATTCAGGGAGGGCTCGCGTTCGTCCCACACCGGTCCGCGTACCCCGGACGGACCGTCCGACATGGTCATCGACCGCAGGCCGATGGCGGGCTCCTCGGGCGTCGACCAGATGTCGGAACCTGTCAGCAACCGCACCTTCTGTGCCAGATCCAGTTTGCCGACCAGCGCGTGCAGGGTGTCGTCGGTCAGCTCGGACATCAGTGCTTCTCCCTCGGATCATGAGCCTGAACAGCCGAACCGCATGATTCGACCGCACCTGATCCGGCCCGACGACCACGCGGTTCACGTTGTGTCACCGAGTGCCAATCTACGCATCAGCTATCAATCAGCGACCTCCCGCGCCAGGGGATATCGACCTGTTATGCAATGTGGAACATCGGCATCCGCTCGCGGTCAGGACGCGACCGAGATATCAGGCGTGATCGCGGCGGTTCACTGCACGACGTGTTCGGTATTCGCGCTGCACAGGACGATCACCGGCCGCTCACCCGGCGGCGGCACGTACACACCGCTGTGCACGGCGGCGAGCGCGGTGGCACCGGTCGCCTCCACGACGATGCGGAATTCGCGCCACAGGTATTCCCTGGCCGCGACGACGGCGTCATCGGCGACGAGCAGCGAGCGGATGTCGTAGCGCCGCGCGATCCCCAGCGCGATCGCGCTGATGCGGTGCGCGTGCGGAGCATCCGGCGAGCAGGGTCCTACGGCGGGATCGGTCTCCAACGCGGTGTGCAGGGCCGGGTAACCGACGGGTTCGACGCCGATCACCTGTTGCCTGCGACCGAGTACCGAGGCGACACCCGCGACCAGCCCGCCACCACCGACCGAGATCAACACCGGTGGCCGCCCACGAACCTGTTCCTCGAGCTCCAGCCCGACGACCCCGGCGCCCGCGACGACCGCGGGCAGATCGTCGACGCGCAGCAGGAGCGCCCCACGTTCGGTCGCCAGATCCGCCGCGTGGCGACGCGCCTCGCCGTAGGTGGTGCCGTGCCACACGACTTCGGCGCCGTGCGACCACATCGCCGCCACCTTCGTATGCGGCGCCGATTCCGGTACGACGACCGTGCACGCCTTACCCAGTTGCGTGGTCGCGACCGCCGTGGCGATACCCGCGTTGCCGTCGGAGGCGATCACGACCTCGCCCGCCGAGACGGGCGACTCGAGTAACGCGTTGAGACTGCCCCGCACCTTGTATGTCCCGCCGTGCTGGAGATACTCGAGTTTCAGCGTGACCGGCACCGGGCCGTTCGGACCGGCGATCGAGGTGTGCAGCACGGGTGTCTTGCGTATCCGCCCCGCCAGCCTCTTACGCGCCTCGCGTGCGTCCGACCGGGAAACCCGTCGGGGCGCGCCCGCGTCATCGGGACCGGCCCCGACCACACCACCACCGGGCACGGAGCCACCGAAACCGGCGCCGATGCCTGGTCCACTCACTGCCACATTGTGCTCACTCACGATCAACCGGCGCCCGAGCAACCCCGCGTCGAGGTCCATCGTGCACGAGTGTGACGGGTTCCGCTCACCTCACGCATGCCCGAGGTCCACCATCGCCGATTGCCCGCAATTCACTTGCGCACCTCGCGATCCCGTTTCGCCAGCTCCGCGTACATGGCGTTGTGGGCGGCGAGTTCGACGCCGTGATCGCGCTCCGCGGCACGGTCGATGCGCTTGGCCAGCTTGGCGTCGCCACGAGACCACTGGATGAGCAGCGCGAGCATCACCACGACCAGCGGAACCTCGCCACTCGCCCACGCGAAACTGCCGCCCGTGCGCTGGTCGCCGAGCAGATCGCCGTTCCAGTCCAGCCCGAGACCGCGGAAGAACCACCCGCCCATCACCGTCGTCATACTCATCAGCGCGATGCCGAAGAAGGCGTGGAAGGGCAGCGAACCGAACACCATCCCGAGTTTGGTCAGCGGTTCCACCTGACGCGGTTTCGGGTCGATCCCGACGACCACCCAATAGAACAGGTATCCGCTGAGCAGGAAATGGATGTTCATCAGCAGGTGCGCGGCGTGCGAATCCGCGAACGAGTCGTAGATTCCGCCCATGTAGAGGGCGTAGAACCCGCCGACGAAGATCACCGACGCCACGATCGGATGGGTCAGGAACCGCGAGACCGGGTTGTGCACCGCGGCGAGAATCCATTCGCGCGGTCCGGGCACCCCGCCGCGTCCGGCGGGCGGCAGCGCTCGCAGCGCCAAGGTCACCGCGCCGCCGAGGGCGAACAGGATCGGCGCGAGCATCGACAGCGCCATGTGCTGGCCCATGTGCACGCTGAATACCGCGGGCGCGTACCGCCCGACGCCCGAGGAGGTCGCCAACAGCAGGACCGCGCACGCCGACAGCCAGGCGATCGTGCGCCCGACCGGCCACGCGTCACCGCGCGACCGCAGCCGCCGCACCCCGAGCAGATACACCACCGCGAGCACGATGGCCAAGGTCCCGAAGATCAGATCGAAACGCCAGTCGAACAGCAGTCGGCTCGCCGACGGCGGTCCCGCCAGGTCGTATCCGAGTTCCACTTCGGCGGGTGTGGGAACACTGGTCGGCGGTGGCGGCGGGGTGCGTCCGAGTCCGACGGCCAACCCCATGGTCGCGGCGAAGATCACCGCCTCCACCCCACCGAAACGGATCAGCGCGGCACGGTCACGCGGGTCGGCGGCGAGCGCGGGCAGCGACGCGCGACGCTGGAAGTAACCGAGGATCCCCAGCACGATCAGCGCTGCCGCTTTGGCGAGCACCAGCCTGCCGTAGGTGGTGGTGAACAGTTCGTCCAGCGGAACCCTGACCCAGGAATTGATCACACCGCTGACGCCGATGACCACGAACGCGACGGTCGCCGTCAGCGAGAACCGGCGAGCCGCGATATCGGTGTGCGCGCCGCCGCGCATCGCGTGAGCGAGGACGGCGAACAGCCCGCCCACCCACACCGCGGCCGAGATCAGGTGCAGGATCAGGCTGTTGGTGGCCAGGTCGTGCGCGCCGCCGGAGGAGGAATGCCCCGTCAGCGCCAGCGGCATCATGGTCACGATCGCGCCGCCGAACAGCAGCGGCGTCCATCCCCACCGCAGCACGAGCTTGCAGCCCACCGCGACGATCACCGCGAACACCACCGTCGTGCGCCACGCCTCGGCCAGCGCGATCTGGTCGACAGCCCGCCACAACTGTTCGGGCCGCCACACCTGCCCGACCGGCTGACCTGTCGTATCCGAGACGGTCAACGGGACCAGCAGCGCCGCGCAGCTCGCCCACGCCAGCGCGAACCAGGAGGCGCGCCGCACGGCCCGATAGCCGCCCGCGTCGAGCAGCCCGTCCGGCTGCGGAGGTGTCAGGAAGGCCGCGAACAACAGCGAACCGACCGTCAGCGCGGCCGACAGATCGGCGAGCGCCCTGATCGCGGGCAGACCGTAGGTCGTCACCGGGCCCGGATCCGGTATGCCGAGCAGGCTCAGCGCGTGCGCCGCCGACAACCCGACCACCAGCGCCGCGACCACCGCGGCGACCGCACCGGCGATCACCGCGAGCACTCCGAAATTCCCCGCCGCACCCGACCTGCCGACGTCCGAGACATCGGTTTCGACGGGCTGATCCTGCGGCAATGACATACGACTGAGCGTAGTTCCAACAATATGGCGTGGCCCGTTCGGGCTCGGCCGGATAATCTGATCTCGGACCTGACCGCCCCGGTCAGTACGTCCTTCCGCGCGACCGAGGTGGCCGAAACGTTGCTGACACTGAGAACTTAGCCAGCTGGACGGTCGCTATACTTTCCGTGCTGGACAGCACGGTCGACGTCGACCGAGGTTGCCCCACTGCCTCCGTAGCTCAGTTGGATAGAGCAAGGGCCTTCTAATCCCTAGGTCGCAGGTTCGATTCCTGCCGGGGGCGCAACACCGGGTTGACCTGGAATATTCCAGGTCAACCCGGGACTACCCACACAGCGCAACGCTCAAACAGCCGGAAATCCCGACGTCGAATTCCGGAGCGTCAGGTTCCGAAGCCGGTGATCCGTTCCGGAACGACACGCACGATCCACCGTCGAACGTCCGCGGGCTCCGGCGGCGGTAACTCCCCCACGTATTGTCAGGGACAACCGCGCCGGAAGTCGCTTGTCCGGATCCGGCAGCAGCTCGGCGGTTCCCGCGATATCGATCGTCCGGTAGGGATCCTCGGAGTCGAGCACGGTCACGCTGACCCGGGGGTCGCGGGCGAGATTGCGCCCTTTCCGACGTCGCGCGGTCGTCGTGAACACCAGGGCGTCGTCATCCCTGTCCACCCACACCACCGACGTGTGCGGTGAGCCGTCCTCGTTCACCGTGGCGACCACCGCAAAGTTATTGTCGTCCAGCATGTTTCGAATGCGATCAGGAAGTTCGGTCATTACACGAAAGCTACCCGTGTGGGGTATCCGGGAACATGGCCGGAAGACTCATCCCCATATCCCGATCGCTCATCGAGCCCGCGACGGCGGCCAAAGCGAAGTTCGTCACGGGACGGTCGCCCGCTCTCTGCCTCGGGCGTCGGGACCACGCCCGAGATCACGCGGAACGTGGCCGAAGCGTGATATTTCCGCAGGTCGGCTCCATTTTCGTACCGAAAGTCGGTATACGCAGACTTCGCAGGTTGCGAATCCCCCAATCTGGCGCAAATCGGGTGCGGGTGTGGGCGATACGTCATACAGTGCGCAGTATCTCGATCGCAGCAACATTCGAGCGGCGCTCATCGGCGAGCGGATCGCTCGGTCGATCGACTGACTGCGGTACGCGACATAGCGTGCCGCATTCGGGGCCGAAATGCGGGGGAACAGGGATTTCATAGCATATGGCCGCGTCCCGGCCCCTGTCGATCTGACCGATCTCGGCACCGAACAGCGATCTCTCAGCCTTACCGGATGTGGAGCAAGCGATGATAGTCACCGCACAGCAACGGGATGAAGTGGCGTCTTCTCTCGAGCTGGAATTTCCTCGCCATCACCTCGGCGACCTGCTGACCGCCACCGCCGCGGGGGACGAAAACGCGTTCGCCGAGTTCTATCGGGCGACCAACCGGCGGGTGTTCGGACTCGCGGTGCGCATCGTGCGGAGCCCGACCATGGCCGAGGAGATCATGCAGGAGGTCTACCTCCAGGCGTGGAACAGCGCCCATCGATACGATCGCTCCCGCTCGGCCCCGCTGACCTGGTTGATGATGCTCACGCACCGGCGCGCGGTGGATCTGGTCCGGGCCGAGCAGGCCAGTACGGACCGCGACAACGCCTACGGCAGTGCCGATTTCCGGCCGGGGCACGACACGGTCACCGAACAGGTCGATCTGCGTTTCGACCATCAGTCGGTGCGTGACCATCTCGGTCGACTGACCGCGCTGGAACGTGAGTCGATCGCACTCGCCTTCTACGGCGACCGCACCTATCGGGAGGTCGCGGAGTTGCTCGACATCCCGTTGCCGACCGTCAAGAGCCGCATCCGCTGTGGCCTGAAGCAGTTGGAAGTGCGGCTGAACAGCGAATGGAATGACTGGTCCAACCAGTTGACCAATTGACCTGAGGGTTGCACACTGGTCACGTGGAATTCATCGTCGTCACGCGCACCGCCGTCTCCGACGAGGTCTTCGGCCAACTCGTCGACGCGATCCTGGCCGGACGTATCGCCCCGGAGGACGCGCTGCCGGGCGAACGGGAACTGGCCGAGAGCTTCCAGGTGAATCGGCACGCGGTGCGCGAGGCGGTGAAGCGGCTCCAGCAGAGCGGGCTGGTCCGGGTGACGCAGGGCGGTAAGACGCGAGTACTGGACTGGCGCACGAACGCCGGGCTCGACATCCTGTCGTCGCTCGCGCGCTCGGGCGCGGTCCCCGCGCAGCGGATTCTGCGCGATATCGCGGTGATGCGACGCTCGATCGCGGCCGACGCGGCCCGGCTGTGCGCGCGACGCGCCGATGACGTCCAGCTCGAAGCGGTGCGGGCCGCCGCCGACGCCTACCCCGATCCGACCGAGGAATTCGACACCGTCGTCGCCGCCGATATCGCGTTCTGGGTGGCGATCCTGGACGGCTCGGGCAACCTGGCCTACCGGCTCGGGCTGAATACCCTGGTCGCCGGTTATTTCGGCATCGGCATGGAGCGTATCGCCGAACTCGGACTCGGCAAGGAATACGTCGATCGCGACGCCCATCAGCGGTTGGCCGGACACATCACCGCCCGCGCGGCGGACGCGGCCTACGACCTCGCGTACACGCTGCTGAGCGGTTTGGTTGACGCCCAGGAAGAACCGAGCGAGTAGCCGTGTTCGACCTGATCGCCCACGCCATACCGGTTTTCGTGCTCTGCCTCGCGCTGGAGGCGATCTCGTTCGCGGTGCGGCCCGACGACGAGAAACTCGGCTATCGGTTCGACGACGCGCGCACCAGCGTGCTGATGGGCCTCGGCAACGTGGTGATCAATCTCGGGTGGAAACTCGTGGTGGTCGCGGTCTATGCCGCGGTGTATCTGGCCTCGCCCCTGCACCTGCCGACGAACAACCCGCTGACCTGGATCGCCCTGTTCTTCGCCGACGAGATCGCCTTCTACTGGTATCACCGCACGCACCACACGATCCGGGTGCTGTGGGCCAGTCACGTCGTGCACCACAGCAGTCGGTTCTACAACCTCTCCACCGCGTTGCGACAGCCGTGGACGCCGTTCACCGCCCTGCCCTACTGGCTGCCGCTGGCTCTGCTGGGATTCCCGCCGTGGATGATCCTGCTCCAGCAGTCGATCAGCCTGCTCTACCAGTTCTTCATCCATACCGAACGGGTCTCGACGCTGTGGCGGCCCATCGAATTCGTGTTCAACACGCCGTCGCACCATCGCGTCCATCACGGGTCCAACGAGCAGTACCTCGACACCAACTACGGCGGGATACTCATCGTCTGGGACCGGATCTTCGGCACCTTCCGACCGGAACGCGAGAAGGTCCGCTACGGGCTCACGAAGAATATCGACACCTTCAACCCGATACAGGTCGCCACCCACGAATTCGCGGCGATCCTGCGTGATCTACACACCGCGCGCGGCTGGCGCGAACGGGCGGGATACCTGTTGCGCGGGCCCGGCTGGAAACCCGCCGACACCCCCGCACCGGGACCGGGCCTCGCGGAACCGGCCTGATGTCGGCTTCGTCACGTCGAACCGCGCCTGCGCGTCAATAATCCGGCGGCCCAGCCGATCAGGAACATCACCAGCAGGATGAGCCACATCGGCGCCGTGATGCTGACGAGCAGGATCTCGATGGACACCTGCGCGCGGTTCTCCACCACGAAAATCACAGCGAGCACGGTGAGTCCGAGCGCCAACCACTGGGTAGGCGAGATCCGGGAGAACAACGAGCGTTTCTTCGTCTCGGCCATATCCGCTCCCTTCGTCGCCATGGGTCCGACCTCCAGGTTCGTCGCGGACGAAGTGGGGTACCTCACCCGCGAGGGGTGATCCGTGCCGCGTCGGCAACCTCGCGTACGCTCCCGATACATCTGCGGTTTGCCTGAAGTGTGCCCGGTACGGCATCGTTTTCTTGGTTCGTCGGAAATTCGGCAAACCCGGCTCCGGAATCGGGTCGGGTGCTTACGGCGGGGAGTCCTGGGTGTTCACACAGACATCGACGGTGACGCGGCGGTCCGACGCGACCCACCGACACGATCTGGACGGGCTGCGCGGTGTCGCGATCGCGCTGGTCGTGGGTTTCCACATCTGGATGGGCCGGGTCTCCGGCGGCGTCGACATCTTCCTCGTCCTGTCGGGCTTCTTCTTCACCGGCATGCTGTTGCGCCGGGTCGACGCCTCGGACCGGGTCGCGGTGTGGCAGACGCTGCGCCGCACCGCGCGCAGGTTGTTGCCGACGCTGGTGGTGGTACTCGCGGCCGTCATCGCGGGCACGGTCTTCGCGCGGCCCTACACCCAGTGGGGTGACATCTCCGCGCAGACCCTGGCTTCGGTCTTCTACTACCAGAATTGGTATCTCGCGCACGCCGAATTGAGCTACGCCGCCGCGGACCCATCGGTGAGTCCGCTGCAACATCTGTGGTCGATGGCGATCCAGGGTCAGTTCTACCTCGCCATGGTGCTGCTGGCCGCGGTGTGGGCGTGGCTGAGCCGGGGACGCGGGCCGGGACCGCGTCGGGTGAGCCTGCTCCTGGTGATCACGGCGCTCGGCGCGGTGTCGTTCTGGTACGCGGCACAGGGGTCGGGACGTCATCAGGCCTGGAACTACTACGATTCCGGCGCGCGCGCCTGGGAATTGCTCGTCGGCGCGGCCGTGGCGGTGGCCCTGCCGTGGATCCGGCTCTCGACGCCGATCCGCGTGCCGGCGGCGGCGCTCGGCGCGGCCGCGGTGCTGTCGTGTGGGGTGTTGATCGACGGCGCCGACCTGTTCCCCGGTCCCGCCGCGCTCTTCCCGGTGGGGGCGGCGGTCGCGCTGATCCTGGCGGGCGCCGGTCTGCCGCCGGGCGCGCAGCCATGGCCCAACCGGCTGCTGGCGAGCCGGGCCTGCGTCGAACTCGGCAGCCTCGCCTACGCGCTGTATCTGTGGCACTGGCCGCTGCTCATCTTCTATCTCGTCGAAAACGGCAAGGCGACACCGGGTCCCGGCGGCGGACTGTTGATCCTCGCCTGCTCGGTGATCCTCGCGGTCCTCACCCAGCGTCTGGTGGAATCGCCGCTGCGGGCGCGCGCGAACAGCGAGGTGAAGACCGAAGGGTCACCGAGGTACCGCCGCGCGGTCGGCGTCACCGTCGCCGTGACCGGCGTGGCCGTTTTCGCGGGCGCCGTCGGCTGGCAGATGATGTTGCGCGCCAACCCGGCCCACCCGCCCCAGGCACTCGACGCGATCAGTTATCCCGGCGCCGCGACCCTGCTCAGCGACAGCGTCGAGCAGAAGTCGGCGGCCATGCGACCGACCGTCTTCGAAGCGGAGGCGGACGCGCCCGCGCCCACCTACGACGGCTGTATCACCCCGAATCGTGAAGTCCGCGTGTGCACCTACGGCGCCCCCGATGCCGCGCGCGCCATCGCCGTTGTCGGTGGTTCGCATTCCGAACACTGGCTGCCCGCCTTCGAAATGCTCGGTAGCGAACACGGTTTCCGCGTGGTGACCTATCTGAAGGAGGGTTGTCCGCTGACGCTGTCGGATCAACCGTCCTACGCCGAATTCCCCTTCCCCGAATGCCGGGAATGGACCGAGGAAGTCCTCGATCGGCTCGCCGAGACCCGACCGGAATGGGTTTTCGCCCCGGGCACCCGCTATCGCATGCACGCAGACGGCGACGAGGTTCCCCCGGAATTCCTCGACATCTGGACGGCGCTGTCGGACCGGGGGCTGCGGGTACTCGCGATCAGGGACACCCCTCGGTTGCGCCGCGACGGCATCATGTACCGGGCCATCGACTGTCTCGCGCATCGCGGGACCGCGTTCAGTTGCGGTGTCGAACGCACGACGGCCCTGGATCCGCAGAATCCCGCGGAACAACCCGCCTCGGCCTATCCCAATGTCTTCCCCTTCGACCTGTCCGACTCGATATGCAGACCCGACCGTTGCCAGGTGGTCGAGGGCAATATCCTCATCTATCGCGACGAACACCACCTGACCGCCAGTTACTCGCGATCGCTCGCACCCGAACTCGGCAGGCAACTCGGCGCGCTGACCCAATGGTGGTGACCGCGCGCGGCATCGTGACTTCGGTCGCCGGGCGAATACCCGGCGCCACGCTGGGTACTGTCGATCCCGTGAATGTGTGGTTGGGCCGGAAGTTCCACCGGGTGGGTCGATTCGACAGGGCAGTGAGCCGGGCGGTGGCCGAGATCCCTGTTTCCGCCGTCGACAGCGGCCTGCTGCGCCTGACCCGATCGGCGAACTACAGCCTGCTGTGGACCGGTGTCGCGGCCGGGCTCGCCGTCCGGCCGGGCGCCACGCGCAGGGCCGCGTTGCGCGGCATGGTGTCGGTGGGCGGCGCGAGTTTCGTCGTCAACGTGGTGCTCAAATCCCTTGTCGCGCGACGCAGGCCCGCCGCCGAACTGCTGCCGCTGCCGCGCAGGCTGATCAACGCACCGACCTCGTCGTCGTTCCCGTCCGGGCACAGCGCGGCGGCCGCCGCCTTCGCGACCGCGGTCGCGCTGGAGAGTCCGCGCACCGCGCTCGCGGTGGCTCCGCTGGCCGCCACCGTCGCGTATTCACGGGTCCACACGGGGGTGCACTGGAGTTCCGATGTGGTCGTCGGCGCCGCGGTCGGCAGCCTGATCGCCCTCGCCACCAGGCGCTGGTGGCCGGTGCGTGAATCCGATGAGGCGCAGGCCCGCATCGTCGCCGAGGTGCCGCTGCTCACCGACGGCAAAGGTCTTGTGCTGCTTGTCAATCCGGTCTCCGGCGCGCCGGGCTACGATCCCACCGAGGATGTGAAGGCCGCCCTGCCCGCAGCGACGGTACTGCGCACCGAGATCGGCCGCGATTGCGTCGAGCAGTTGGAGGAGGCGCTCGGCGCGCAGCCGGACAAGGCGCTGGCCGTGGGCGCGGCGGGCGGTGACGGCACCATCGCCGCCGCGGCCACCGTCGCCTTGCGCAACGCCCTGCCGCTGGTGGTGATCCCGACCGGAACGCTGAATCATTTCGCCCGCGATCTGGGCGTCTACGACCTGCTCGAGGTCGTGGACGCGACGGGCGCGGGTGAGGCCGTCGGCGTCGATATCGCCGGGGTCGAACTGGAGACGGACGAGGGGACCCGCACCTTCCACTGGATCAACACCGCCAGTCTCGGCGCGTATCCGGATCTGGTGCGGCGGCGCGAACAGTGGCAGGACCGGTGGGGCAAGTGGCCCGCGTTCACCGCGGCGCTCATCGTCACCTTGCGCAAGTCCGAACCGATCCGCGTACGCCTGAACGGGCAGTGGCACGACCTGTGGTTCGTCTTCGTCGGCAACAGCGCCTACCACCCGCACGGCGCGGTCCCCGCCTTCCGCTCACGCCTCGACGACGGATTGCTCGATGTGCGCTGGCTGCGCGCCGATCTGAAATTCTCTCGAACCCGCGCGGTGCTCGCGCTCATGCTCGCCGCCATCGGCCGCAGCAAGGTCTACAGCGAGAAACAGGTGAACGAACTGATCGTGCACCTGAATGCCCCCGAGTCCGTCGCCGCCGACGGCGAAGTGCTCGGTGAGGCAAGCCGACTGCGGTTCACCGTGGCGGGGCAGGTCGCGACCTATCGACGTGACGAGGAAAATCCGCGCTGGGCGACGCGCGCGCGGCCACATCATCGCAGGCCGCTGGCTCGGCTCCGGGATTTCCGACGCGGAAGGCCGCAGAACCGGGACCTCGACTAGGCGGCGGATCGCCGCCCCGACCTCTCCGGCCTTGCGCGGGCGCCCACATCATGATCAGCTATCTTTCAGCTATCGGCAGATCCACCCGACGCGGGGAGTTGCCAGATGTCCAAACGGAAGATCCTGATCATCGCGGCGCTGGCCGCCACCACGCTGGGCGCGAGGGAGAACGTGGCGGCCGATCTGCCACTGCCCTATTTCGGCACCGCGGGCCAGGTCATCACCGTGGTCGCCGACTCGCCCAGTGCCACGACCGCGACGCTGACCGCCTGGCAGCGACGTCCGGACGGCTGGCATTCCGAGATGGGCCCGGTCCGGGCCTTCGTCGGTAGCGCCGGGGTCGGACTGACCGCCGACAACATCCCGCGCACACCCGTCGGGGTGTGGTCGCTGACCGAAGCCTTCGGCATCGAACCCGATCCCGGCACCGCCTTGCCCTACCGGCATGTCGACACCTCGGACTGGTGGGTTTCCGACGCACGCGCGCCGCAGTACAACAAGCACGCGCGCTGCTCGGCGGGCGGCTGCCCCTTCGACGAGGCCATCGGCGAGAACCTGGGCGAGATGGGACCGGTCTACGACTACGCCGTGGTGATGGACTACAACCGCAACCCCGTCGTCCCGGGTCTCGGTTCGGCGTTCTTCCTGCACGTCACCGACGGAACGCCGACCCTGGGGTGCGTGGCGATCGGCGTGGACGAACTGCGCGACATCATGCGATGGTTGGATCCAGCTCATCGTCCGGTCATCGACATCGGGATCGCGCGACGTCTGTGGTGAGCGGACCGGGGGCGCATCGGTCCCGCGCAGCGCGTTTCCCGAGGCCCCGCCCCGCTCTACACTGAGCGGCGTGCGTTGTCGAAGACTGATCACCCTCGCCCTGTTCGCCCTGCTCGCCGTCTCGGGAGGGGCCGCGTGCACCGTCGAGGGACCGGGAAGCAGCGCCGACTGTCATGTCAGCGGGTGCACCGTCACCTTCACCCGCGGTGTGGACGCCAAGGCCAGCGTGCTCGGCATCGACGCCGAACTCGTTGCGGTGAACGGTAATACGGTCACCTTGAAGATCGCGGGGCAGCAGGTTCTCGTCCCGGTCGGCGAGACACAGCCCGCGCAGGGGCTCGATGTCACCGTGCAGGAAGTCACCGACGAGAAGGTCGTGATCAAGCTGTCGACGGGTATCACCACCACCGGCTGATCACCGCGCTGGCGCGTCGTCTTCTGCCGCGTCGGCGCTCTTGTCGGACAACGCTTCCCGCGCGGTGTGGTCGATGCGCGGATCGTCGGGCACGTCGTAGCGACGGATGTAGAGACTCAGGAACGCTTGCACGGTGGCCGTCGCCGGAATCGCGAGCAGCGCGCCGACCGCGCCCAACAGCGCGCCGCCGCCGAGTACCGCGAGTAGCGCGACCGCCGGGTTGACGTCCACCGTGCGGGCGGTCAGGCGCGGTTGCAGGATGTAATCCTGGAACAGCTGGTAGACCACGACGAAGATCAGGATCCACACCGCGTCGATCGGGGATACCGTGAGCGCGACCAGTACCGGCAGGATTCCGGCGATATAGGTGCCGACGGTGGGGACGAACGAGGCGATCACCCCGAACCAGATGCCCAGCGCGACGGCGTCGGGAATGCCGAGTATCGCCAGGAAGACCCCGTGCGCGATCGCCGAGATCGCGGCGAGCAGCGCGCGACTGTACAGGTAGCCGCCGGTCTTCTCGATGGCCAGATCCCATGCGCGCAGCACCGCGTCGTGACGCCGGGGCGGCAGCAGCGAACAGATCGCGCGGCGCATCCGGGGACCGTAGGCGGTCAGGTAGATGCTGAACAGCGCGATCATCAGGAATCGGACGAGTCCGCCGAGAATCGTATTCGACAGTCCCCAGGCATTGTTCGCGGCGCGTTCGGCGTACGCGCTGATGACGTCGGAATCCTTCAGCAGTCTTTCCCGCAATTGGGTCACGGTGAAATCCTGATCGAAGGTCCTGTTGATCCATTCGACCGATTCGTTGAGCAACCGCGGCGTTTCCCCGACCACATTGTCGACGGTCTCCACGAGCAGGATGCCCAACGCGGCGCTGAATCCCACCAGGCAGGCGAACAGCACCACGAAAACCAGTCCGGTCGCGAGGCCGCGCGGCATGCCACGCGCCGCCAGACCGTCCACCGCGGGTTCCATCGCCAGCGAGACGAAGAAGGCGACGAGCACGACGACGAACAATCCGAGCAGCCGGTGCACGGCCCAGGTACCGAGTTCGTAGGCACCGAGCAGTACGAAGGCCAGCGCCATCGCCTTCGGCAACCAGGGCGGCATCCGACGCGCTCGATCCGCCGTCCGGGACGCGGACGGGCTCACGACGACGGATCCCTCGTCGGCAGGCGGATCGACCACGCAGCCCAGTGTCATCCAGTGACCTGCGAATTCCCGGTTACGACTCGCGTCGGACCGCTATCGCCGAAGGTGACCCCGGCACCGTCGAGTTCGACAGCCTTCGCCAGCCGGTGATCGGATTCCGCACCGGGCAGGGTCAGCACATCGGTGACCCTGGCGGACATATTCACCGCGGCCGAACCGCCCAGCTCGCCGATGCGCGCGCGGATCGCCGCCGCTTGCGTATGGGATCCGCCCAGGACCAGGAATCGGCGTCCCGATAACGGTGCGTCCGCTCGGTTCTCCCGGCCGCGCCGTGAGGCCGCGGCGGGATCGTCCTTGCGCCGACCGGGCCGGACCTTCTCCAGCAGCGTGCGGAACTGTCGTTCGGTCAGCACCGGCGTCGCGTATTCGACGGCTCGGCGTGCCTTGCCGGTCCCGGAATGTGGCATGTTCGTGACGAGCGCGCTCGTCAGTTTGCTGACCGCGCCGGTGACGTCGAGTCCGGCCGCTTCGGCTTCGGCGACGAGGATGTCGCGATCGACGCTCGTCTCACCGGTGAACGCGATCTTCATGCCCTGCACCAGAGGTCCACCGGCACCCAGCCGACCCGGATAGGCGTAGAGGCAGGGCTGTTTAGGGCCGGTGCGCGATGTTCTGCGGCTCCAACTGTCCCGGTAGTTCTCCTTGGGCGGGCAGGCCAACAGGGGCGGCGCGACACCCAATCGCGCGGCGTCGGCCACCAGTGCTCGCAGCACACCCGCCAGCACGCGGGTGTCGTCGAGGGCGTCGTGCGCCCGCGTCTGCGCGATGCCGTAATAGGACGCGAGTGTCGCGAGTTTGCAGTCCGGGACGGGCAGACAGACTCGCCGTGCGAGCGCCAGGGTGCACAGCCGTCGACCCACCGGCAGGACGTCGCCGGTGAGATCGAATTCCCTGGCGAGGAATCCGTAGTCGAACCGGGCATTGTGCGCCACCATGACCCGGTCGGTGAGCAGTTCCGAGAGTTCTTCACGCACGTCGGCGAACGGGGGCGCGCCGCGTAAGACCTCGCGGGTGAGGCCGTGTATGTGCACGGGTCCCGGATCGCATCCGGGATCGAGCAGGGTGTGGAATTCGCGGGTCACCCGTCCCGCGGTGTCGAGGGTCAGCGCCGCGACCGAGAGGACGCGGTGCTGCGCGGCCCGCAATCCGCTGGTCTCCACATCGACCACGGTGAAAGACCCGAATCCCGCGTCGAGGGACACCTCACCAACATTCGCCATCGGCTGCATGAGCATCGCATCGCGCGGGCACCCGAAAATGTTGCACCGCACGGTGTGTCACTCGCCTGATGGTCAATCCTGTATCGCGAGCGCCTGTCTGATCGTCAGCCTGCCCTGGGTCTGCGTGAGTGAGCGGCGGTAGATCTTCTCCGCGACGACGACGATGCCGTAGGCCGCCACAGCCATCAACGCCAAGGCCACCAACGGTTCCCACCACGCGGCGGTGCCGTCGGCGAGCCTGCTCGGCATGGCGACGATCGACACGACCGGGACGTAGGAGGCGACCACTCGGCCGGTGCCGGTGAGGAATATGCCCGCGAACAGCACAATCATGATCAGGATCGACAGCGGTGTCGCGGTGGAGTTGAGGTCCTCGCTGCGCGTCGCGAGTGATCCGGCCACGGCCCACATTCCGGCCAGTGCCAGGAATCCGACGACGAAGAAGACGATGAACCAGCCCGCGGCGCCGCCGATCCGGCCGACCTGGTCGGCGCGTCCGGTGGCGGCCAGGCCGACGAGTCCCGCGCCGACGAACAGCGTCAGCTGCGCGAACGCCATCGCGGTATTGCCCGCGACCTTGCCGATGAGCAACTGCCGCAGCGGAATCGCGCTGGCGAGGATTTCGACGATGCGATTCTGTTTCTCCTCGATGACGCTCTGCGCGATCGACATGCCGAACAGCACCGACGCCATGTAGAACAGCAGGGCGAAGACGAAGGCCACGATGCGTGCCAGCGCCGGGTCGACCGCGCTCTCGTCCAGCAGGTCGTAGGTCACCCCGCCACCGCGGCCGAGTTGTTCGAGCGAGGTGCCGGAGGCCTCGGCATTGCGCTGCAACGCGATCTGCTGTGCGGCCGCGCCGAGATAGGTGGCGGCATTGTCGTCCTCGGCGGATTTCCCGATGAGCCGCCAGCCCGAATCCGTCGGCACCAGCCCGACGTCGACCTGTTCGTCGCGTACCTGTTGTTCGGCCGCGGCGATATCGGCGACCGGATGGGCGGAGAAGGCGACGTTCTTGTCGGCGCGATCGGCGAGCGCGCCGGCGGTGCGCAGCACCTGCTCGGTGTCGGCGCCGACCACCGCGACCTCGATCGTGTCGGTACGTCCGGTCACCAGGGTGCTGATCACCAGCGAGGCGACGATCGCCGCGATCGTGACGAGCGTGGAGATCAGGAAATTCTGATCGCGCAGTTTCACCGCGATCTCCCGTGCGGCGACGATCCGCCACACTCCGCGCGGGGCGCTCACGCCGTCACCTCGCGGTAGATATCGGAGACAGATTGGCGCACCTCTGCCAGTTCGCGCACCGAACCGCGGGCGAGCGCCTCGGTGAGCAGGTCGTCGGTACTCGCTCCGGTCAGTTCGAGCAGCGCGGTCGCACCGTCGACTTCGAGCACCCGCACCCCGGCGAAATCCTCCAGCCAGCCCGCGTCACCACCGAGCGCGAGCCGATACCTGGTCGTGCCACGCGCGCGCAGATCCGCCACCGATCCCCGCCCGACCACCCGGCCCGAGGCGAGAATCACCAGCTGATCGCACAGCCGCTCGACCAGATCGAGCTGATGCGACGAGAACAGCACCGGAACCCCCTGCCGCGCATAATCTCTCAGCAGCTCGGCCATGGCGTCGACGGCGCCGGGATCGAGACCGGAGAACGGTTCGTCCAGGATCAACAGGCTCGGCTCGGCCATGACGGCTGCGGCGATCTGCACTCGTTGCTGATTGCCGAGCGACAGGGATTCGAGTTTGTCCCCGCCCCGGTCGCCGAGGGCGAAACGTCGCAACAGCTCATCGGCCCGGCGTCCGGCATCGTCGGCGCGGACGCCGCGCAACCGGGCCAGGTACACCAGTTGATCGCGGACGGGCTGTTTCGGATACAGACCGCGTTCCTCCGGCATGTAGCCGAACGAGCGACGATCGTCGACGGTCACCGGCCTTCCCCGCCACCACACCTCACCCCCGTGGGCGGCGAGTACGCCCATGATCATCCGCATGGTGGTCGTCTTACCCGCCCCGTTGCCGCCGACGAATCCGGTGAGCGCTCCCCCGGGCACCTCGAACGACACATCATCGACCGCCACCTGCTCGCCGAACCGGCGAACCAGGTTCGCGACTTCCAGCATCGAGTCCCCTATCCGCGTCGATACACTCCACCCTACCGAGCGTCGGCGTCGGCGCGGCCCTGCTGCCACGGCCCCTCACAGGCGACGCGTCAAGAAAGTAAGGTAAAGTAAAGGTAATGTGGAGTTAAGCGTTAGGGCGTGGGGTGAACGTTGAAGTGACACCGCTGCCGGGAATCGGTGTGCGTAAAGACTTTTCATTGAAGGGCGTTCGTCGCCGGGTCGGTGTGGTCGACCACAAGGACGGCACCATAGATCTGATCTTCACCACCGAAGCGGATCCCGATACGACGGTGCAGATCCCGCTGTCGGGCAACGAGGCCAGGGTGCTCGCCAATCTGCTCGGCGCACCCCAGCTGGTCGCCCAGCTCCGCGAAGAACACCGGGATATCGAAGGCGTGAACACCAGGACGCTGCCGGTCCTCCAGGGTTCGCCCTACGACGGGCGCACGCTCGGTGAGACCGAGATGCGGACCAGGACCAGCGTCTCCATCGTCGCGGTGATGCGCGCCGGTCAGGTACATCCCTCCCCCGGACCCGATTTCGTGTTCACCGCCGGTGATCTGCTGATCGCCGTCGGCACCGCGTCGGGCCTGGACGCCGCCGCCGAACTCCTCGCGGACGGCTGAGCCGCCGATGGTACTGGAAGGAACCACGCTGGCACTGATCCAGTTGGGCGCGGTCTTCTTCGGGTTGGGCGTTCTGGGCCGCGTCGCGGCGAAAATCGGGTTGTCGCCGATTCCGTTGTATCTGGTCGGCGGACTCGTGTTCGGCACCGGCGGCCTGATCGAACTGCACGAAGTCGACGAATTCATCCATATCGCCAGCGAGATCGGCGTCGTCCTCCTTCTGTTACTCCTCGGCCTGGAATACACCGCGGCCGAATTGGTCACGGGCATGCGAAGATCGTGGCCTGCCGGTCTGCTCGATATCGCGTTGAACGCCACGCCGGGCGTCATCGTGGCCCTGATGCTCGGTCTCGGATTCACCGGCGCGATCGCCCTCGCCGGGGTCACCTACATCTCCTCCTCCGGCATCGTCGCGAAGGTGCTCAACGATCTCGGCAGGCTGGGCAACCGCGAAACCCCGGTCATCCTGTCCATCCTGGTCTTCGAGGACCTCGCGATGGCCGCGTATCTGCCCGCGCTCACGGCCGTGCTCGCCGGTGTCGGTTTCGTCGCGGGACTCACCACGCTCAGTATCGCGCTCGTCGCGGTGACCGTGGTGCTCGTGGTCGCGTTGCGCTACGGCAAATACGTCTCGGCCGTCGTCGCCAGCGACGATCGCGAGATCTTCCTGCTCAAACTGCTCGGCGCGGCGTTGCTCGTCGCGGGTCTGGCATCGGCGGTGCAGGTGTCGGCGGCGGTCGGCGCGTTTCTCCTCGGTATCGCGATCTCCGATTCCACCGCGCACAACGCGACGAAAGTCCTCGAACCGCTGCGCGACCTGTTCGCCGCGATGTTCTTCGTACTGTTCGGGCTCAGTACCGATCCGGCCAGTATCCCGCCGGTGCTCGGCTGGGCGATCCTGCTCGCGGTGGTCACGACGGCGACCAAGATCGGCACCGGGTGGTGGGCCGCCAAACGCACGGGCGCGAGTCCGTTGGGCCGGGCCCGCGCGGGCACGGCGCTGGTCGCGCGTGGCGAATTCTCCATCGTCATCGCGGGTCTCGCCGTCACCGCGGGCGCGCTGCCCGCCGAATTCGCCGCGCTGGCGACCACGTATGTGCTGCTCATGGCGATTCTCGGACCGATCGCGGCGAGGGTGGTCGAACCGATCACGCGGTGGCTGCTCGACCTGGCCGCGCGACGTCGGACCGACCCCGTTCCGGACTGACCGAACACCGTGCCGCCCGACCCCGATGAATATCGGGTCCGGGGTCCGTCTTCACCTGCGACCCCACCGGATACCGGTGGCGCACGCAGTGAGAGGCGGCAAGCATGGAGACGATCACCACCCCGGCCGGAATCGAGATCGCGTTCGATCGCTACCGCGGCGGCGACGCGGGAACGGTCATCATGATCGGTGGCGCGTTCAGCTTCCGGAAGTTCCCGAAGATGGAGGAGATCTCGCGCGCGCTCGCCGACGCACACAGGCTGACCGTCCTCAACTACGACCGTCGCGGTCGCGGTGACAGCACCGACTCGCCGGGTGTCTACGACGTCGACAACGAGATCGATGATCTCGCCGCACTCGTCGAGGCGGCCGGTGGCTCCGCGTCGCTGTTCGGATGGTCGTCGGGGGCGGGCCTGGCATTGCGCGCGGCGGCATCGGGGCGGGTGCCAGGTATCACGCACGTGGTCGCCTTCGAGCCGCCGTTCGTCGTCGATCACGAGAATTTCGTGCCGGGGGCCGAGGTCGGCGCGCGCTTGCACGAGTTGATCGCCGACGGCCGTCGCGCCAAGGTCGTGCGGTTTTTCATGACCCGGGCCATGGGGATGCCGCGCTGGGTCGTGGCGCTGATGCGGGTCACGCCGATGTGGAAGGATCTGCTCGCCACGTCGGGCACGACCGCGCACGATTGGGCGATCATGGAGCCCTTCATGCGGGGTGAGGCGCTGATGGCCGCCGACTGGGCGGGAGTCACCGTACCGACGCTGGTCATCTCCGGCGCGAAGAGCGACGCGCTGCTGCGCACCGCCGCCCGCGCGATCACCGCGGCGCTCCCGAATGCCACCCACCTGGAAATCGCCGGGTTGAGCCACAACCCGAAGGTGAAGCTCATCGCGCCGCACGCGGGCGCTTTCCTGACGGGGACGACAGCACACGGGGATTCGGTCGCCCCCGAGCACGCCTGACCGACCGATCGGCCACAACGACGAGGAGATATCGATGCGAAAGATCACCGCGGGCCTGTTCATTTCCCTCGACGGGATTATCGACGACCCGCAGGACTGGCATTTCCCGTACTTCGACGACGAGATGGGCGCGGCCGTCAACGCCCAACTCGCCACCGCCGACACCCTGCTGCTCGGTCGCGAGACCTACGAGAGTTTCGCGGGCGCGTGGCCGGAACGCGAAGCGGCCGGTGGCGTGGACGCCGGGATGGCGCGCGCTCTCGGTGACCGTGGTGTCGCACCGGATTTGACCACGGGCGTGCTGCATCTTGTCTACGGACCCGGGGAGTTGCTCAGCGCCGATTACGACGATGCCAAGGTCCACCTCGAACAACAAGGCTAGGACCGTTGCGGCGCCGCGGCGGCCAGTTCGTCGACGGTCCCGGACATGATCGTGCGGATGTGGGCGGTCAGGTGCTCGAGGGGCCAGTCCCACCAGGCCAGCGCGAGCAGGCGGTCCACCTCGGCATCGCTGTAGCGGCGGCGCAGCAGCCGCGCCGGATTGCCGCCGACGATCCCGTAATCGGGTACGTCGTCGACGACGACCGCGCCGGACGCGACGATCGCGCCGGAGCCGATGCGCACTCCCGGCATGACGGTGGTCCCGTTGCCGAACCACACGTCGTTGCCGACGACGGTGTCCCCGCGCACCGGCAGATCGACCAGCAGGTCGGTGTGTTCGGCCCACGATCCGCCCATGATGGGGAACGGGAAGGTCGACGGACCGTCCATCCGATGGTTGGCACCGTTCATGATGAAACGGGTGCCGGTCCCCAGCGCGCAGAATCTGCCGATGACCAGCCGCTCGGGTCCGTAGTGGTACAGCACGTTGCACGTTTCGAACGCTGCCGGATCGTCCGGGTCGTCGTAGTAGGTGAACTCCCCCACTTCGACCAACGGCGAGGTGATCAGTGGCCGCAACAGGATGACGCGCGGCTGGTCCGGGATCGGATGCAGGACGGTCGGATCGGCGGATGGCACCGGGCGGCTCCTCACTTCGCGTGCGACGACTGTCGGGCCATCATGGCCGATCGCGGCCGCGCACCCCGCCTCAGCCCTGCGCGATCGCCGTGATCAGCGTGCGGTTGGCGGACGTGCGGGTGGTGATCAGCTGGGTGAAGGTGTTCGCCTCCTCGCCGGGAACCTGCTGGGTGAGGCGGACCCGCCACCGGGTCTGACCTTCGGTCCCCTCGGCGGGGGTGATCTCCACGCAGTACAGGGTGCCCATCGGCACCTGGTTGATACCGCGCTGGATCTGTTCGGCGAGCGGGACGAGGGAATTCTCCGCCACCACCGCGCGCGCGGCGAAACCGGAACGCTGGACGTAGTAGGCGCGTTCGAAGGCGAGGATCGCCGAGGGGCCGTCGGTGGTGCCGCCGGGATCGGTGCCCGAGACGATGCCGGGGGCGCGGCGCTGTTCGCATCCGGGGGTCGCGATGACGGCGGGTTCGCCCGGCGCCGGGCTGGTTCTGGCGGCGACCGTCGACGACGGCTGCGCGCGAGCACTTTCGGTTGCGGCCGGTCGCTTCTTGTCCGAACCGTGCAGCGCGATCAGGACAACGGCGCCCAGCGCGACGACGATGCCGACCCCGATCAACGCACCGAGCCATCGACTGCCGCCGCTCCCCTGCTCCTGCGCGGTGCGACGCGGACGGCGCAGGGCGACACCGGGATTGCCCCCGGTTCGATCGACGATCGACGGGACACGAATTTCCGGATCGTCCTCGGGCGGCGGTTCGACGTCCTCGTGGCGAGCGCGCGGCGGCGGCTCGACGATCGGTTCCGGTACGGGCCTGGTCCGCGCGACGGGTTCGAGCCATTGCTCCCAATCCCCCGAGCGCCCCGTGTGATCGGAGGGCGGACCGGGATCGGGCAGCGGCGGTTCCGCCGGATAGTCGGGCGTTTCCGCGAGCGGATCCGCGGCCGCCGGACCGGTGCGAACCGGCGGCCTGCGCCGCTTCTTGGGCTGTTTCTTCACCGGCTGGCGCAGCATGGGCAAGCCGGTGTCGAACGGGTTGTCCGGGCCGGGGCCCGGACTGCCGGAATCAGACGAAGTCATCGCCGAAATCGCCGATGACGGCGGCCGGGACCGTCACGGGTTCGAGATCGAGCCCGCCCGCCGGAACCGTCACGCCGAGCTGGCCGTCCTTCGGTTTGTGTTCCTGGTCGTTGCCGCCGGATTGCGGCGGCATGGCGACACCGCCGGTCGGCCCGTGCTGTTGCGTGGGTTCGGGCACGGACGGGCGCGGCGTCGCGCCGCCGTTGTTCTGCGGACTGTTCGCGCCGAAGGGCGCCTGCGACAACGGCGCGGGCCTCGGATCGTCGGCGACGGAGGGATCGTCGCGGCCCGGCTGGACCAGCGTGCTGCGATTGTTCGGGGTGCCCGCCGGACCCGTTCCGCCGAAATCGAATTGGCCACCACCGGGTTTCGACCCGGTTCCGGTTCCGGTCCCCGTGCCGTTGCCGTCACCGGTGGTGCTGCCGGGATGGATCAGCTCGGGAATCGCCTTGTCGATGACCTTGTCCACCGAGGCCGCGACAGTATCCATCGCGTGGGTGCCGACCTCGACGATCTTGTCGATGAGGTGGGTGCCGATATCCACGCCCGCGCTGATGCCCGCGGTCCCCAACTGCACGCCCGCCGAGATCAGCTGCTGCTGCAATTGCAGCTGCGCCGCGAGCACCGGATCCATCTGCTGCACATTGACGTTCTGCGTGCTGCCGCCGGTGGCGCCGCCGGGGACGTATTGCAGCGTGCCCTGGGTCTGGGACCGGTTGTCGTAGGTGGTCTGGTTCGTGTCGAAACCCGCGGGCGCCGATACCGTGACCGGCCCGGTACTGCCGAGCTGCCCGGTGAGATTGTCCATCTGCGAACGGGTGGACTGCACGGTCTCGATGGCATCGCGCAACGCCTGCGCACCGCGCTCGACCACCGCGTCGGTATCCGGCGACGCCGTGGCGACGCTGAGGATGCGGCGGGCGTCCCTGCGGAAATCGGCGATGATCTCGTCGACCTTCGCCGCCCCGCGCGAGGTGGTGGTCTGCGCGTCGGAAAGCACCGCGAGATAGGCCGGTCCGCGATCGGAGATCTCACCGAGTTCGGTCTGGGTCGTCCGCAGATTCGGGATCGCGGCGTCCGCGGCGTTGGAGGTCCACGTGGATTCCAGCGCGTGCAGACCTTCGCGATGCGGAGTCTCGGTATCGGCCGTCGTGGTCGACGCCGCGGACAGCGCGCTGGTGATGGCCTGGTTCGGGGTGCCGACACCGGTGCCGAGTGAGGCCCGCAGTTTCAGGATGGGCTCGACGAGCACGGCGACCAGCGGCGGATCGACGGAGGGATCGAGGGTTCTCAGCGAACTCGCGTCGCTGTCGGAACCGCGTTTGCGTAACCGCCTCATGCCCATTCCTCTCCGGTCCTGGCCAACCCGCCCGCGGTGTCGGCATCCAGGTCCTGCATATCGGCGCTGTAGGCGCGCAGCACCTGACCGTAGGTCGCGACCAACTGGCCCGCCGTCGACAAGGCCCGCGAATGTTCCGCGACGGCTTCGGTGAACCGCGCGGCGAATTCGGCGCCGACCAATCCGAGATCGGCGGCGAGTTGTTCCGGGCGCACGGCCTCGGCCGCCACGGCCGCCGCCGAGGCGAGCTGCTGCGACACCCTGTCCGCGGTGGTGGTGTAGGCGGCCACCGCCGCCGGGTCGAGATTCAGCGCGTCCACTGTTCCCCCTTCACCGAAACCGGCAATTCCGAAACCCCATATCCGAGAATCGACAACTCGGCGTCATCAACAGCGCGGTGTCATCGATAGCGCAGTGTCATCAATAGCTCGGCGTCGCGGCATGATTCGACACAGCGAGCGTACCCGTGAACGCCCCTCCCGTGCGCCCGATCCCCGGAGTCCGGGCAAGTTCCGGCCCCGTCGCGTGCCCTCGGGCCGCCCGGTTTCGCGCGGCTCCACAAGGCACGACGCCGATTGCCCGGCGCATGCCGGACAGGTACGCCGGTACCGAACGAGACCGGAGAGTCCGGGTCGGGCCGACGGGACCGGGTGGTGGCGACGGATTTGCCGATGGTCGGGAACTCTTGCGCCACAGCGTCGTCGGCCTCGACTTCCGGTCCGGAGTTCCGGCATTGTGGCGTGCGCCACGGCCGGATCATCCCGCGACGGTCAGATCGCGGATCTCGCTTCGAGGTCCGGGCGCTCGACCGCCGAGGACGCGGCATCGACACGACGGTTGTCGAAATGATCTGCCACGGCGGTCAGCACGGCCGAACAACTCGCGTCGAGGACGAGGGTGGCGAGATCGTCGGCGCGGGTGTGCCCGCGATTCAGGATGACCACGGGTTTGGCCTGTTTGGCGGCGTGGCGGGCGAAGCGCAGGCCCGACATCACGGTGAGCGAGGAACCGGCGACGAGCAGCAGGTCGGCGGCGTCGACGAGGGCGAACGCGGCGGCGACCCGTTCGCGCGGGACGTTTTCGCCGAAGTAGACGATGTCGGGTTTGAGCATGCCGTCGCAGTGTTCGCAGTCGACCATCCGGAAATCGGCGGTGTCGGCGACGATCGCGTCCGCGTCCGGGGCGACCTCGACACCGGTGATCGCCATCCGCTCCCCGAATCCGGGATTGGCGGCATCGAGCCGGTCGGCCAGTGACATGCGGGAGATGAGCGCCCGGCAGCCGAGGCAGCACACGCGGGCGTAACTGCCGTGCAGGTCGAGCACCGTGCGGTGCCCGGCCTTGGTGTGCAGCAGGTCGACGTTCTGGGTGATCAGACCGGTGACCACACCCTGACGTTCCAGCCGGGCCAGTGCTCGATGCCCCTGATTCGGTCGCGCGGCGTCCATGTGCCGCCAGCCGATGTGGTTACGTGCCCAATAGCGCTGCCGGAACACCGGGTCGCCGACGAACTGCTGATACGTCATCGGGGTGCGCGGCGGCGAGTCGGGGCCGCGATAGTCGGGGATTCCGCTGTCGGTCGACACGCCGGCACCGGTCAGCACCGCGACCCGGCGGCCGTCGACCAGCGCGAGCAGCCGCGCGATCTCCGGTTCGGCGAATTCCGACATGGAATTCAGGGTACGGCGACCCGACGAATCCGCCGCGCGCGGCCACGGACCTGCCGACCCCGGGTGGGCGGATCTCGCGACGGCGACCTCGTTCGGCGCGGTCGGGATCACCTCCACCTCCCATCCTGCCTATGCAATGCACATCCGAAGGCTCGGTAATCGTGCAGATTGCTCAGTCATTCCGCTATCGGTTGTTCACCTGGTGCTTTGTGGGCAAGATGGCCGTCACGAGTGATCAACCACGTGATGCGCCCGACCGGCGCCCGAGCGAATGGGTGGATCCGCATGACCGACCTCACCGATCGCGCACCGATTCCCACCACCGACGACCTGGCCGACCGCTACCGCGTCGGTGCGAGCACGACCGTCCTCACCGGCGTCCAGGCGATCGCCAGGCAGTTGGTCGAACAGCATGTGCGCGATCTGCGTGCCGGGCGGCGCACCGGTACCTTCGTGTCCGGCTATCAGGGCAGCCCGCTCGGCGGTGTGGACAAACTGTTGTTCGGCATGCCCGAGGTGCTCGCCGAACACGACATCGCCTTCACCCCAGGGCTCAACGAGGAACTGGCCGCGACGTCGGTTTTCGGCAGCCAGGCCGTGCTGCCAGGCGACGCCGCGACACACGACGGCGTGGTCGGCGTCTGGTACGGGAAGGGACCGGGGCTCGACCGCGCCACCGACGCCCTGCGCCACGCGAACATCTACGGCGCGAACCCGCACGGCGGCATGCTGCTGCTGGTCGGTGACGATCCCGCGGCGAAATCCTCGACGGTGCCGGTGGCCAGCGAACGCTCACTGGCCGCGATGCATATCCCGGTGCTGTTCCCGCGCAATGCCCGCGAGGTGATCACCATGGGATTGCACGGCGTCGCGCTCTCGCGCGCGAGCGGCTGTGCCGTCGCGCTGAAGATCGTGGCCGATGTCGCCGACGGCGCGTGGACCGTGGACGGGTCGGTGGGCGATATCGACATCGTCGTCCCGGACATCACCCGCGACGGACACCCGTTCACCTACCTCCAGCGTCCGATGGCGGCCCCCGCGGCCAGTGTCGCCGCGGAGGCCGATCTGCTCGGCCCGCGCTGGGACCTGGTCAAGGCCTACGGCGCGCGCAACGATCTGGACGTCATCGAGGTCGATCCGGTCGACGCCACGGTCGGGATCGCCGCGGCGGGAACCACCTTCGACGCGGTACGCCAGGCCCTGCTCGATCTCGGCGCCGACGACGCGGCGCTGCGCCGCGCGGGCATCCGGTTGCTCCGCATCGGCATGCCCTATCCCCTCGGCCCGCAACGCGTCAGGGAATTCGCGACCGGATTGAGCTGCCTGATCGTGGTCGAGGAGAAGTCCGCCTTCCTCGAGTCCCAGATCCGCGGCATCCTCTACGGCACCGTGGCGCCGCCGCGCGTCATCGGCAAATACGACGACGACCTCCCGCTGTTCCCCCTCGACGGCGAACTCACCGCGGCCCGCGTCATCGCGCCGCTGCGCCGGGCGCTGGCCGGTCGGCTGGAGATGAGACGTCCACTGCCGCCACCGCTCACCCTGTCGGTCCTGCCCGCCCAGCGCACCGCCTACTTCTGTAGCGGCTGCCCGCACAACCGGTCCACCGTGGTCCCGGACGGCTCACTGGCCGGTGGCGGGATCGGCTGTCACACGCTGGTGACGATGTCGGGCCGCGCCGACAACCAGGTGCTCGGACTGACGCAGATGGGCGGCGAGGGCGCGCAGTGGATCGGGCAGGCCCCGTTCACCGGTATCGCGCACCTGTTCCAGAACCTCGGCGACGGAACGTATTTCCACTCCGGGCAACTCGCCGTGCAGGCGTGTGTCGCGGCCGGGGTGAACATCACCTTCAAATTGCTGCACAACGAGGTCGTCGCGATGACCGGCGCGCAGCACGCGCAGGGCGCGCTCACCGTCCCCGCGCTGACGCACCGGCTCGCCGTCGACGGCGTCCGCCGGATCGTCGTCTGCACCGACGGCCCGTCCAAATACCGCGCGCGCGATCTGGCGCCGGGAACGCTGCTGCGACACCGCGACCAGCTCGACGAAGTCCAGCGGACGCTGCGCGAGATCCCGGGTGTCACGGTGCTGATCTACGACCAGCACTGCGCCGCCGACGCGCGCCGCGACCGCAAGCGGGGCACCATGCCGGCCCGGCGGACCAGGGTCGTCATCAACGAGGCGGTGTGCGAGGGCTGCGGTGATTGCGGCGTCAAGAGCAACTGCCTGTCGGTCCAGCCGGTCGACACCGAATTCGGCCGCAAGACGCGGATCGACCAGACCTCCTGCAATACCGACTACAGCTGTATGGACGGCGATTGCCCGTCCTTCGTCACGGTGGAACTGCCCGAACCCGGGCGCGCGACGCGGCGAACCCGCCACCGGCAGGATCCGCCGATGCTGCCGGAGGTGGTGCGTGGCGCACCCGCCGCCACCCAGAACGTCTTCCTCGCCGGGATCGGCGGCACCGGCATCGTCACCGTGAATCAGGTGCTCGCGACCGCGGCCCTGCGCGCCGGATACGAGGTGGCGAGCCTCGACCAGACCGGGCTGAGTCAGAAGGCCGGACCGGTCGTCGCCCATCTGCGATTCGCGGCGGGACCGCTGGAACCGGCGAATCGGCTCACCCCCGGTTCGGCGGATTGCGTGCTCGCTTTCGACCTGCTCGCCGCCGCGGACCCGAGGAATGTGGTCTACGGGTCGGCGACGACGACCGTGTCGGTCGCCTCTACCAGTCGCACGCCGACCGGGCCGATGATCTACGACACCGGCGTCACGTATCCCGACACCGGTGAACTGCTCGCCCGGCTCGGCACAGCCTCGCTGGCGCTGCGTTCCTTCGACGCGCTCGCCGCCGCCGAGACGCTGTTCGGCGACACCGCCGCCGCCAATTTCCTGCTCGTCGGCGCGGCGTACCAGCTCGGTGGACTTCGGTTGCCCGCCACCGCGATCGAGGAGGCCATCGGCATCAACGGCGTCGCGGTGAGCACCAATATCGCCGCGTTCCGCTGGGGCCGCGTGGCGGTGCAACGGCCGGAGGATTTCACGGCGGCGACGGCCACTCGACCGTCGCGGCGCACCCAGATCACCGTCCCCGCGCAGCTGCTCGACGGGCTCACCGCGACCGGGGAGACCCGCCGCCGGGCCGAGTTGCGCGCCGGAGAGCTGATCGGATTCCAGAATGTCCGCGTCGCGCGGCGATACCTGGGTGTCGTCGAACATATCTGGCGAGCCCAGCGATCGGTCACCGAGCGCACCGAATTCAGCGAGGCGGTGGCGGCGGGCCTGTACCGGTTCAGCGCGTACAAGGACGAATACGAGGTGGCCCGCCGCCTCATCGATCCGGAATTCCGGGCCGAGGTCGGCGAGCGTGTTCCCGACGGCGCGAAACTCACCTACCGCCTGCATCCGCCGATCCTGCGCGCGATGGGCAGGCGCACCAAGATCGGCATCGGGCCGCGCGGTCACTTCGCTCTGCGGGTACTGGCCGGAGGGAAGCGGTTGCGCGGCACCCCGTTCGATCCGTTCGGCTACGCGCGGGTGCGGCGGGTGGAACGGGAACTGCTCGCGCACTACACCGCGATGGTGACCGCGCTCGCCGACGAACTCACCCCGGCGAACTACGACCGCGCGGTACGCGCCGCGGCACTGGCCGAGACCGTCCGCGGATACGAGGACGTCAAACTCGCCGCGGTCGCCCGGTACCGCGACGGCCTGCGCGAACTCGGGATCGACCCGCCGCGGATCTGATCCGCGGCGCGGTCATCCCGCGCAGATGGACCCGACCGCCTCGGTGAGCACGGTCAGCCCGTGGTCGATCTCATCATCGGAGATGGTCAGCGGCGGCATCAGTTTGATGACCTCGTCCTCCGACCCCGACGTCTCGACCAGCAGTCCGCGTTCGAAGGCGATCCTGCACACCTTCGCGGCCCGCGACGCGTCCTCGAAGACGAGACCGTGCACCAGTCCGCGCCCCCTGGTGGACAGACCGCTGTGCGCGCCCGCCACATCGGCCAGCGCGGCGCGCACCCGTTCCCCCTTCGCCAGGGTCGAGGATTCCAGCGCACCGTCGGACCAGTAGTGCTCCAATGCGACCCGCGCGGTGACGAAGGCCGCGTTGTTGCCGCGGAAGGTTCCGTTGTGCTCGCCGGGAGTCCACTGATCCAGTTCCGGCCGGAACAGCACCAGCGCCATCGGCAACCCGTAACCGCCGATCGACTTGGACAGCGTGACGATATCCGGGGTGATATCGGCGACCTCGAACGAGAAGAACGGCCCGGTTCGCCCGCACCCCATCTGCACGTCGTCGACGATCAGCAGGATGCCGCGCGCCGAGCACAGTTCGGCGAGGCTGCGCAGCCAGTCGGCGCGCGCGACGTTCACCCCGCCCTCGCCCTGCACCGTCTCCACGATGACCGCCGCGGGTTTGTCCAGGCCGGAGGAGGAGTCGTCCAGGGCACGGCGCATCCATCGCAATTCGGACTCGTCGCCGAGGTATCCGTCGTAGGGCATCGACGCCACGTGGACCAGTGGCACCCCCGCGCCCGCGCGTTTGGCCGCGTTGCCGGTCACCGCGAGCGCGCCGAGGGACATGCCGTGGAAGGCGTTGGTGAAATTGAGGACCGACTGCCGCCCGGTGATCTTGCGCGCCAGTTTGAGCGCGGCCTCGACGGCGTTGGCGCCGGTCGGGCCGGGGAATTGGACCTTGTAGTCCAGACCGCGCGGCACGAGGACCAGGTCGCGCAGCGATTCGAGCAGGGCGCGTTTGGCGACGGTCGACATGTCGAGCGCGTGCGTGATGCCGTCGCCCATGATGTAGTCGATCAGCGCCCGTTTCATGACCGGGTTGTTGTGCCCGTAGTTCAGCGAGCCCGCTCCCGCGAAGAAATCCAGGTAGTCGCGACCCTGTTCGTCACGCAACCAACTGCCGCTGGCGGTGTCGAAAACGGTGGGCCAGGATCTGCAGTAGCCGCGAACATTCGATTCGAGTGTTTCGAAAACGGCCATCTCGGCGACAGTCATCGGCGACCCTTCCTGTCGTGACGAGCGGTTGTGCCTTGTCAGAGCGGCGATGGCGCCAATCTGAAGTGACTGTGTTTCTAACACTGACGCGTCAGGTGTGCAGCAGTTTTCGAAAAGACGCGCGGAATCCTTCCGCGTGTCCGCGTCGCCGCACTAGAGTTGACTCCTTGTGCGCGGCGGTGCTGAGGGGGTGGAATGGCTTGCCGTGGCCATGCGCGCCCGGCGAACGGCGCGGGTGTACCAACAACTCGCCGTCGCCGGATTCCGCCGCCAGTCCCAATACAAGTTGGCGATGTTCGCCGGCCTGTTCACCAATTGCGTGTTCGGGCTGGTCCGTGCTGCGGTGATGGTGGCGGCCGTACGGGCCGCGGGCGATTTCGGTGGTTACGACGAAGGCTCGATCGGCGCCTACGTCTGGCTGTCACAGGCCCTGCTCGGCGCGATGCAATTCATGGGCCCGCCACTGGAATTGGTGGACCGGGTCAAGAACGGCGATATCGCGGTCGACTTCCTGCGCCCGGTCGACGTTCAACTGTCCTATCTCGCCACCGATCTCGGACGGGCCGCATGCACATTGATCCCTCGAGGCATACCGAGCGTCGTCTTCGGCTATCTCACTTTCGGACTCGCGATGCCGCATTCGCCATGGCCGTATCTGCTCGGCGCGATCTCGGTGTTACTCGCGGTGGCCCTGTCGTTCCTGTCGTTATTCGCTGTTGGCCTGATCGGTTTCTGGGTGGTGGAGACCCGTGGCATACGGGTGCTATACCAGATTTGCGGCACGTTTCTGGCCGGGCTGTTCGTGCCGGTCCACATGTTCCCGGAATGGCTGCGCACGCTCGCGCACGCCACCCCGTTCCCCTCGATCCTGCAGGCGCCGATCGATATCCTCTCCGGTCGTGTACTCGGCTCGGAGGCGATCGGGGTCGTTGCCACGCAGATGGTTTGGGTGGTGCTGATCGGCATCGCGGGTCGGATACTACTGGCGGCGGGCCGCCGCAGGCTGGAGGTGCAGGGTGGCTGAGCTTCCGCTGGTGAGTACACCGGCAGGCACCTGCCTCACCCCGTACATCGCGGTGCTGCGCTCACGCATGCGCGCCCAGCAGTCCTACAGATTATCCTTCGCCAGTGAGGTTTTCAGCGCCTTCCTGATCGGGCTGATCGAATTCGCCGAAGTCTGGGTCATCTTCCACACCGTCAAGGTGCTCGGCGGCCTCGATCTCGACGCCGCGCTGCTGCTTTTCGGCCTGAGCAACACCACCTTCGCGCTGGCACAGGTCATGGTCGGCCACCTCGATTCCCTGCCGACGCTCATCCGGCTCGGCACCCTCGACGCCTTCCACCTGCGCCCGCAACCGCTGCTGCTGCAACTCATCACCAGCGATATCTCCTTGCGCCGCCTCGCGCGCGCCGCCGTCGCGATCGTGGTGCTGACACTCGGGCTGACGCGCAACGATATCGACTGGGGGCCGAGCACTGTCGTCCTGCTCGCGATCACCTTGATCGGCGGGATCCTGATCTTCGGCGGGATCTTCGTCTGCGCGGCCGGACTGCAATTCTTCCTGATCGACGGCGCCGAACTGACGAACAGTTTCACCTACGGTGGCTCGTTCGCCGCGATGCAACCCGCCTCGGTATTCCCCCCACCGCTGAAAATCCTGTTCGGGTTCGCGATCCCGGTGTCGTTCACGGCGTATCTGCCGACCATCTGCCTGCTCGGACTACCCGGTCCACCACTTCTGCCGTCCTGGCTGGTGTGGTGGTCCCCGGTCGCGACGATATGGGTTTGGCTGCTCGCACTCTGCTTGTGGCGAATCGGTACTCGGCACTACCAGGGAGGCGGCGGGTAAGCGTGGCGGCCAGCGACTTATCGGACACGATCATCGATATCGAGAATCTGACAAGGGAATTCACCCTCTATCGCCGGAACGGCAAGAAATGGCGCCGTACCCGCGACACCCTCACCGCCGTCGACGGCATGACCTTCCGGATCGAACGCGGCGCCGCCGTCGGCTATATCGGAGCCAACGGCGCGGGGAAATCCACCACCATCAAGATGCTGACCGGAATCCTGGTGCCGACATCGGGCAGCGTGCGCACCTGCGGACTGGAACCCGTGCGTCAGCGGCGCAGACTCGCCTCGCGGATCGGCGTCGTGTTCGGGCAGCGGTCCCAGCTGTGGTGGGATCTGCCGCTGCGCGAATCCTTTTCGATCCTGGCCGCCATCCACCGACTCGACCCGGATATCACGCGTAAACGCACCTACGAACTGGTCGAACAGCTGGAAATGGCCGAGACGCTCGATACGCCGGTACGGCAACTGTCGCTGGGGCAGCGGATGCGGGCCGAGGTCGCCGCGGCCCTGCTGCACTCACCGGAACTGGTGATCCTGGACGAGCCGACCATCGGCCTGGATGTGCTGTCCAAGCAGCGACTACGTGAATTCCTGCGCGCGGAACGGGTGGACCGGGGCACCACGCTGCTGCTCACCACCCACGATATGGGCGATATCGAGCGACTGTGCGATCGCGTACTCGTAGTCGACCACGGCAGCCTGGTCTACGACGGTTCGCTGCCCGGTCTCGGCGCGACGGTCGGCGCGCGCCGAGTGCTTGTCGTCGACCTGGCCGAGCCGACCCCCGACCTGCTCGACCTACCGTGCGACGCGGAACTGCTCACCAGCGAGGGCGACGGGATGCGGCAGCGATTGGCCTTCGACGCGGAGAAGACGACGGCCGCGCGATTACTCGCCGCGGTCTCGGACCGGGCCCAGGTACGGGATCTGTCCATCGAAGAACCCGAAATCGAGGATATCGTCCGGCGGATATACGAATCCGCCCGCTGACAGCGTCAGCGGGCGGATCAGCGCTATTCCTCCGGGGGCGGGAATCAGGGTTCGCGCGGCCCCTGGTCGAGCCGGAACGGCGGATATTCGTCGCGCAGCAGCCCGGCGTAGACCGATACGCGCAGCAGCCATCGGTTGGCGCCCATCGAGAAATCGAAAAGCCCCTTCGGATAGACGCCGGTGAACAGCAGACCGAGCACCGCGATCAACGCGAGAACACCGAGCAGCGACGGCCACGACACCGTGTAGTCGTCGGAGACCGTGGTGTATCCGCCGACGAAGACCATGGTCACCAGGTAGTGCGGAATCGCAAGCAACCACGACTTGACCACTACCAATCCGCGATGCAGCCGCTCGGGATAATCGACCTCGAGATCCGCGGGATAGTTCGGATCGGAGGCGAGCGTGAACGGCGGATACTTATCCGTCCCGAGCGGTGACCAGGCATAGAAGCCGACGCGCCAGCCCCAGCGGAGCACACCGATCGAGTAGTCGAAGAGCCCGCGCGGATACTTGCCGGTGAACAGGATCGCGAAGAACGCGATCACCGTCACGACGAACCATCCGATATGCAGGAAGAACAGCACAATATAGTGCGGAATGGCCAGGATCCATTTGACCAGCCACATCCATCGCGACAGCGCGGGATCCAGATCCCCCCTGACGCGAACCGGACTCGCGGAACTGACTGGCTTCTCGAGTTCCATTTCCATGATCGACGCTCCTTCCGGGCTTCGATGCGGCGGCAAACCGTAGAACGATAGTCGGATTGTCCCGTATCGGGGAAATGTCCCGACCACGATCCGATACCGACATGCCAACGATCGAAACGTCGTCATCGATATTTCCGCGGACTCCGGTCACTCGCGAGGAACCACCGCCCCCGCCGAGTGCACGGATGTACGCCGCGCGACCGGTCAGTCGGGAGCCTGATCGGTCGTCGAATACAGGCTCACCTCACCGCTTTCGCTCAGGAAGGCATTGACCAGCATCACCCGATTGGCCTGGAGTTGTTCGCGATCCGGCGCGGCGGTGGTGATGTCGATCTGCGGAATCGTCGCCCAGTTCACCACATACCGCTCGGGCGGGCCGTCGTCGTCGGACAGCCGCGCCAGCCGGAAGACCGACACCGTCTTGCGTTCGATGAGGGTGCGCACTACCTCGGCGATTCGCTCCGGGTCTTCCAGCGCGAACAGGAAGCCGAAAGTCAGCTCGGGCGAGGACACGTAGGCGGGCACGAATACCGAGGCTAGCCGATCGCGGACCGGTCCGCAGCCGCCCCGTCGCCGGGATTGCCGCACGTGCGCTGGCATTCGATCCCGCGGAAATTCACTACCGAAGCTCAGGAAATCCCGCCGGCGTATCCGAATCGTGACGGACCATAACAATTTTCGCCATGCTCGAGATTCTTACGGCATATGGTTGCGCGGCCGACGGCCGTCGCGCTTTCCTGAAAGAGTCCCGATATTCGGGCCGCCTTTCTCGCCGCATCGTCGCGGATTTCCCGGTTGCTTCACCGTGCGGTGAACCGTGCGAGAGGCGGCCCGCGCGGGACTACGCCGGAGCCGAGGGATCGCCCCTCCCCGAAATCTCCCTCGGCCCTGGCGTATCCATGCTCGGATCATCACCACAGGGGCTGCGCCATGGCAACCGAACACACCGAGAACCGCATCGTCACAGGCGAACTGCCGACCCGATCGGCGCTGTTGCACACCTTCCGCACGCCGGGCGATCCCCGGCTGCGCGGACACCGGGTACTGGAGGCGGCGGGCGAACTGGTGGAATGCCACGAGAGCAGGCAGCGCGCGCTGCGAACCGCGCGCCGCCCCGGCGCGTCGAGCGGACGGGTCGCCGCGTGCGCCCGGCAGGTGGACGATATCGACCACCGCAGGGCCGAACTCGTCGGGCGGATCGATCGGTGGGTCGCGACGAATGTCGCGCACCGCGGCGGCGCGTCGCTGCATACCGAGACACTGGGCTCGGTGATCGACCGGCTCGCGGCGAAATGGATTGTGGCACAACAGGCCGTCGGTCCGAAGGCGTCGATCGACGCACCGCGTCCGCTGCGGACGGACGGTATCGCCCATCTGGAATGGACCAGACTGGCCGAATTGGCCGACGGCTACCAGGATCTGATCACCGACGTGACCGAACACCGTCGTAGGCTGCCGGTCTGGTGACCGGCAGCCTACGGCTGGACTATCGGCGGTCGTCGGTGTCGGGCCGCACGGGTTCCGGTTGCGGGTCGACGAGTTCGGTCTCCACGATCTCGGCGTCCACGAACGGGGTCGTGCTCGGCGCCTCGTCGACGGTGTCGTCGATGATCGAGGCGTCACCGGTCGCGTCGAGCCCGCTCTCGCGGTCGGCCTCCGCGTCCTTGCGCGCGGCCGTGGCGGCCTCGTTCATCTCGATCGCGTCGGTGATCCACTCGCCGATCTCCCGGGTCACCTCGGCGACGGTACCCGTGATGATGCCGGCGATATTTCCGACATGACGGGCTCCGGAAGACGTCAATTCCTGAATCAAATCCTTGTTGCTCTCGAATTTCCCGATCATTTACACGCCCACTTCGGTCGCCTTCCGCTGACGCATCACGATAACACCGGGTGAGGGGTCCATCCTGAGCGCAGCGGGCAGGAATTCGGCGATTCCGGATTCGAACAGCGCGGGCGGCAGCGCGAGCTTGAAGATCTTCGACCACACCGAGCCGATCTGCTTGCCGAACGAACCGGTGTTGTACGGCAATCCGTACTTCGCGCACAGGTCGCGCACCTCCCCCGCGATCTCGGGGTAGCGGTTCGCGGGCAGATCGGGAAACAGGTGATGCTCGATCTGGTGCGACAGATTGCCGGACATGATGTGGAACAGCCTGCTGCCGGTGATATTGGCCGATCCGAGCATCTGCCGGACATACCACTCGCCCCGGGTCTCCTCGGCGGTCTCGTCCTCGGTGAACGTCTGTACGCCCGAGGGGAAGTGCCCGCAGAAGATGATCGAGTAGGCCCAGACGTTGCGCACCAGGTTCGCGGTGACATTGCCCGCCAGCGTGCTCAGGAACAGCGGACCCGACAGCGCGGGGAAGACGACGTAGTCCTTGAGGACCTGTCGTCCGGCCTTGCGCCACTGGCCCTTCAGCAGTGATTTGACCTGGTCCCAGGACCGATTGCCGCGCATGATGTTCTCGACCTCGAGGTCGTGGGCCATCACGCCCCATTCGAACAGCATCATCAGCGCGAACGCGTAGACGGGATTGCCCAGCCGCGCGATATTCCACTCCTGGGCCTGGTCCATGCGCAGGATGCCGTAGCCGATGTCGCGGTCCATACCGTGGATATTGGTGAAGGTGTGGTGCAGGTAGTTGTGCGAATGCTTCCACTGATCGGCCGGGCAGACCGTATCCCACTCGAACTCGCGGGAATTCAGGTCCGGCTCACGCATCCAGTCGTACTGGCCGTGCATGACGTTGTGGCCGATCTCCATATTGTCCAGGATCTTCGACACGCTCAGGGCGGCCACCGCGGCCAGCCAGACCGGCGGCAGGAAGCCCAGGTACATCAGGCCGCGGCCCGCGATCTCGAATCCGCGCTGCGCCTTGATGATCGAGTAGATGTATTCGCGGTCGCGTTCGCCGAGATCGGCGACGACGCGCTCACGCAGTTCGTCGAGCGCCTTGCCCAGCTCTTCGACCTGGTCGGGGCTCAGGACCAGCGGTCCGTCCTTGGTTTCGGTCAGAATGGTCATGTTCGAATCCCCTGTCGATTGATTCTCAGATGTCGATCTCGACGTCGCCCACCGGGGCGTTGATGCACAGCTGGATGGGCTGATCCGGATCACTGTCGGTGTCGCCGGTCCGCAGGTTGCGGGTGCAACCGGTGCGGCGAACAGCCGTGCAGGAGAAGCAGATACCCATCCGGCAGCCGAACTCCGGGCTGAGTCCGGCGCCCTCGGCCTGTTCGAGCAGACTGGCACCGGTGTTGTCGGCGCTGACCCCGCTGCCGGAGAAACTCACCGTGCCGTGCGCCGTCGCACTGTCGACGGGAGCGAGCGCGAGGGTGAACTCCTCGGTGTGCAGCCGGTCGGACACCCGCTCGGCCGCGAAGATCTCGCCCGCCGCGTCCATCAGCCGCTTCGGCCCGCAGACGAAGGTCTGCGCGTCGGCGAACCAGGGCGCTACCCGCACCAGCTCGTCGTAGCCGAAATACCCGCCGCCGCTGACTTCTACACATGCGCCGGTGGCCGCCGAGCCGATCGGATCGGTGGCGCGCCTGCCCGGATAGCGCAGTTCGATGCGGAAGTTGCGGTGCGAGCGCGCGATCGCGTCGAGTTCGGCGCGATGCGGGACGAGAACCGGCGATTTCGCGTAGTGCAGGAAGACCAGTTCGCCCCGATATCCCTCGGCCGCCAGCGTCCGCATCATCGACAGCACCGGCGTGATGCCGCTGCCGCCGCTGATCAGCAGGATTCGGTCGGGGCGCGATTCGGGCAGCGCGAACGTGCCGTCGGCCGGGGCCAGATCGACCACCATGCCGACAGCGGCGTTGTGATGCAGATACTGCGACACCAGCCCGCCCCTGTGGGCCTTGACGGTCAACTGGATGTAGCGCCCGCGCCTGCCCTCGGGATTCACCGGCGAATAGCACCTGGTGTGACGCACGCCGTCGATCACCACGCCGATCCGGACGAACTGGCCCGCGGTGTGGCCGCGCCAATGCCGGGTAGGGCGCAGGGTGAGCGTCACCGATCCGGGGGTCGAGCGGCGCACGTGGGTGATCTCGGCCCGCATCCGACGCGCGGTCAGGGTCGGACGGACCAATTCGAGGTAGCGGTCGAGCGGGTGCGGCGTGGTCAGGGTCTGCACCAGATCGATGAGATCCACCATCAGATTCTCCGTGCCTCTCGGGGGCTGCGGCGTGCTCCCACAATTTCAGTGCACGCCTGTACACTCAACTAGTGTGACTGATGAACGGGGTCAGGTGTCAACCGGCAAGTTGTGTGACCCGAACAACATCCTTGGAACGGACGTATGGTGAACGGATGTATGCTCACCGTGATGACTGAGCAGGCAGCGACCAGAAATGAGCGCAAGGAGCGCACCCGGCAGGCCCTGCTGGAGGGCACCCTCGCCCTCGCCTCCGACCGCGGATTCGCCGCGCTCAGCCTGCGCGAGATCGCCCGGTCGGCCGGAATCGTACCGACGGCTTTCTACCGGCATTTCGAATCCCTGGAAGATCTCGGCGCGACTCTGGTCGATGACGGGGTGACCGCGTTGCGGCTGGCCCTGCGTGAGGTACGCCGCAATTCCGACGCGGGCCTGACCGATACGGTGCGGTTCGTCTTCGATCAGGTCGGCCCCAAACGCGACCTGTTCGGCTTCCTGACCAGGGAACGCCACGGCGGGTCCGCGGTACTGCGCCGTGCCATCGCCACGGAATTGCAGTTGATCGTGCGCGAACTCGTCGCGGACCTCTCACGCGTGCGCGCGCTGGACGAGTGGAGTCCGCGCGATCTGGAGATCGCCGCCGACCTGCTGGTCTCCACGGTGACCGACGGCATCGCGGCTTATATCTCCGCGTCCTCGCGTGAGGCCCAGCACATCATCGACCGGACCGTCCAGCAGGTCCGCCTGATCTCCCTCGGCATGGGAGCCTGGTCACCGCCCAAACAGCGGTAGCGCGTCGGGCCTTCCACCGGGCCGTGGCACAGCGCTGCCCGATCGCCGTCCGCGTGGCCGAATCATGGTCAGGCAGGCGGGTACGCCGTTTCGACGGCACGATCCGGTCCACGCACGGGCAGCAGAGCGATCAGCCCGACGGCGAGGACGAGCAGCAGGCCGATGATGCCCGCCCGTTCGGCGTCGAAGATCCAGACGAAGAGGCCGAACAGCGCGGGGGCGAGGAAAGACGCGGCGCGCCCGGTCGTGGTGTAGAGGCCGAACAACTGCCCCTCGCGGCCGGGCGGCGCGATCCTGACCAGGAAGGACCGCGCCGATGCCTGCGCGGGCCCCACCGACACGGTGAGCAGCAAGCCGAAGACCCAGAACAGCACCGGGCCCGAGACGACGAGCAGAACGGTCCCCCAGACCAGCATCGACGCCAGCGAGACCACGATCACCACCTTGGGCCCGACCCGATCGTCGAAACGGCCCGCGACCAGCGCGCCGATCGCGGCGACCACATTGGCGGCGATGCCGAACAGCAGCACATCGGCGTCCGCGATGCCGTAGACCCGCACGGCCAGCACAGCGCCGAAGGTGAAGACGCCCGCCAAGCCGTCCCGGAAGACCGCGCTTGCCAGCAGGAAGCCGACCGTGCGCCGGTCCACGGACCACAGTTCGCGCAGATCCCGCCACAGCACCCGGTAGGAGCCGAACAATCCGGCCTTGTCCGCACCGGGATCGGCTGTCGTATGCGGTATCTCGGGGACCGAGAGCAGTACGGGCAGGGCGAACACGGCGAACCAGACCGCCGCGAGAATCGCGACGAGGCGGATATTCAATCCGTCGTCGGTGGGCATCCCGAGCAGTCCCCGGTTGTCGCCGTCGCCGGAGATGAATCCCAAGTAGCAGATCAGCAGTAGGAAGATGCCGCCGAAATAGCCCATGGCCCAGCCGAATCCGGAGACCCGGCCGACGGTGGCCGGGGTGGAGACCTGGCGCAGCATGGCGTTGTACGGCACACCAGCCAGTTCGAACACCGTGGAGCCGAAGGCGAGCAGTACCAGGCCGAGCCACAGGTCGTTGTAGTCGTCGTGCACGAAGAACAGCCCGGTCATCGATAGGATCGTCAGCGCGGTGAGCACGGCGAGCGCGCGTTTGCGGCGGGCGGCGGCGTCGAAATACTGGCCGCTGATCGGTGCGGTGAGTGCGACGATGACGCCCGCGATGGCGATGGCCCAGCCGAGCCACGAGCTGGCGCTGATCCCGCCGGGCAGATCGTCGCCCACCGTATCGGTGAGATAGACCGAGAAGACGAAGGTCAGGATGACCGCCTGGAAGGCGGACGATCCCCAATCCCACAGCCCCCACGCCACGATCTGCCCGCGCCCGGCGGCCTGCCCAATGGTCGCCTCGGCGTTCACCTCGGTCATGTCGCGCAGCCTAACGGGGATCGGGGCCACGTACGGCGGCAACAACCGACGACCATGGCGCACTATGCACCTAATTGCATAGTACCGAGTGTTACGGCTATCCTGTCCGACATGGCCCTCGAGCACGCGTTGCTGGTATCGCTGACCGAGCGCGCCGGCTCGGGTTACGAACTGGCGCGCCGCTTCGACAAATCGATCGGCTTCTTCTGGAACGCCACCCACCAGCAGATCTATCGCGTCCTCAAGCGCATGGAGGAATCCGGCTGGCTCGACGGTGTGACGGTGGCCCAGGAGGGCAAACCCGACAAGAAGGTGTATTCGGTGAACGAGGAGGGCCGCGCCGAATTGTCGCGCTGGATCGCCGAACCCACCGATACCGATCTGCCGCGCAGCGAACTCGGGGTGAAGATTCGTGCCGCCGCCCACGGCGATATCGCCGCTCTGCGCACCGAGGTCAACCGGCACCGCGACCAGCACGCCCAGCGACTCGAGGTGTATCTGCGCATCGAGAAGAACGACTTTCCCGCGCCGGAACAGCTCACCGGCACCACCCTGCACCAATACCTGGTTCTGCGCGGTGGGATTCGCGTGGAATCCGGATTCGTCGAATGGTGCGACGAAGTCCTGCAAGCCCTACGACCGAGTGCGTCAGCCCCGCACCCGGAGTGACGGAGAAAGAGTGAGATGACCTCCTTCCCCCACCTGTTCGAACCGCTCGACCTCGGTTTCACCACGCTGCGCAATCGCGTGGTGATGGGGTCGATGCATACCGGCCTGGAGGACCGCGCCTGGGATACCGACAAATTGGCGGCCTATTTCGCCGAACGCGCGAAAGGCGGTGTCGGACTCATCATCACCGGTGGTTACGCGCCCAATCGCACCGGCTGGCTGCTGCCCTTCGCCGCGAAGCTGACCAGTAGGAACGAGGCCTACCGGCATCGCAGGATCACCCGGGCCGTGCACGACGCGGGCGGCAAGATCGCCATCCAGATCCTGCACGCGGGCCGCTACTCGTATATGCCCGGCAGCGTGTCGGCGTCCTCGATCAAGGCGCCGATCAATCCGCTGCGGCCACGCGCGCTCTCGGGCAGAGGCGTCGAGCGGACCATCGACGATTACGCGCGCTGCGCCGCGCTGGCGAAATTCGCCGGATACGACGGCTGCGAGATCATGGGCGGTGAAGGCTATTTCATCAACCAGTTCCTCGCCCCGCGCACCAACAAACGCACCGACAAGTGGGGCGGGTCGCCGGAGAATCGACGTCGTCTCGCCGTGGAGATCGTGCGCAGGACCCGCGCGGCGGTCGGCCCGGAATTCATCATCGTGTTCCGGCTGTCCATGGCGGAATTGGTGGAGAACGGCCAGACATTCGACGAGATCATCGCCCTCGCCCAGGAGCTCGAAGCCACGGGGGCCAATATCCTCAACACCGATATCGGCTGGCACGAGGCCAGGGTGCCGACCATCGTGACCTCGGTGCCGCGCGCGGCCTTCGTGGAGTTCACGGCCAAGATCGCCCAGCGGGTGAACATCCCGGTCTGCGCCTCCAACCGCATCAATATGCCCGAAGTCGCCGAGGAGATCCTGACCAGGGGTGACGCCCAACTCGTGTCCATGGCCCGGCCGTTGCTCACCGACCCGGAATGGGCGAACAAGGCGGCGGGCGACCGCGTCGACGAGATCAACACCTGCATCGCCTGCAACCAGGCCTGCCTGGATCACGCGTTCGGCCGCAAGACCGTCTCCTGCCTGCTCAATCCGCGCGCCGGACACGAAACCGAACTCGTCCTGCTGCCCACCCGGCGCACCAAACGCGTCGCCGTCGTCGGCGCGGGACCGGCCGGACTCTCGGCGGCGGTCAACCTCGCCGAACGGGGTCATCGGGTCGACCTCTTCGAAGCCGACGACAAGATCGGCGGCCAATTCGATATCGCCCGCCGCATCCCCGGCAAGGAGGAATTCTCCGAGTCGATCCGGTACTACCGGCGGATGCTGGAGATCACCGGCGTGCACGTCCACCTCGGGAAACGGGTCAGCGCCGAGGAACTCCTCGCGGGCGGCTACGACGACATCGTGCTCGCCACCGGTGTGCGACCGCGTATCCCGGATATCCCCGGCATCGATCACCCGATGGTGCTGTCCTACGCCGAACTGGTGCGCGACGGCCGTCCGGTCGGCACACGGGTCGCGGTCATCGGCGCGGGCGGCATCGGGTACGACGTGAGCGAATTCCTCACCGTCGAAGGACATCCGACGCTCAAACTCGACGAGTGGAAAGAGGAATGGGGCGTCACCTCCGACGACGAGCAGGTCCGCGGCCAGCTCACCACCCCCAAACCCGCTCCCGCCGCGCGCGAGGTGGTTCTGCTGCAACGCAAGTCGACGCCGTTCGGCAAGGATCTCGGCAAGACGTCGGGCTGGGTGCACCGGGCCGCGCTGAAGGCCAAGGGCGTCGAGCACGTCGGCGACGTCAACTACGAACGCATCGACGACAGCGGACTGCACATCAGTTTCGGTGAGAAACGCACACGCCCGCAGCTGATCCCGGTCGACAACGTGATCGTCTGCGCGGGCCAGGAATCGGTGCGCGACCTCGAGGAGCCGCTGCGCGCGGCCGGTGTCGCCATCCATCTGATCGGCGGCGCGGACCTGGCGGCCGAACTCGACGCCAAACGCGCGATCGACCAGGGCACCCGGTTGGCGGCACGTCTGTAGCGGATCACACGGCCACGCGGGCGTCCCGTTGCCTGCGCACGGGCCCGCGACGCCATCGCCTAGGCTCGCAGCGTGAGCCTGCCTTCCCCCTCTTCCGAGAACCGCGCGGTCGTCACCGGCGCGTCGTCCGGTATCGGCACCGCCCTCGCCACCGAACTCGCGGCGCGCGGATATTCGCTGATCCTCGTCGCCCGGCGAGGTGAGCTGCTGGACAAGCTGGCGCAGCGGCTCACCTCGGCGCACGGAATCACCGCCGAGGTGCGCGCGGTCGACCTCTCGGACCGGGCCCAGCGCGGGCCGCTCGCCGAGGAACTCGCGGCGCGCGATATCGCCGTGCTGTGCAACAACGCGGGTGTCGCGACCTTCGGCGCGGTCGCCGACCTCGATCCGGCGTTCGAGCGTTCGGTGATGGAACTCAACGCGGTCGCGGTGCACGATCTCACCCTCGCCGTCCTGCCCGGCATGATCGAACGCGGTGGCGGTGGCATCCTCATCACCGGCTCGGCGGCCGGAAACATGCCGATCCCGAACAACACGACCTACGCGGCGAGCAAGGCCTTCGCCAACAGTTTCTCCGAATCGCTGCGCGGTGAACTGCGCGGCAGCGGCGTCAACGTCACCTTGCTCGCACCGGGCCCGGTGCGCACCGACAACCCCGAGCAGACCGAGGCCTTCGTCTCCGACAACAAGGTGCCCGAATTCATCTGGGTCTCGGCCGAATACACCGCGAAACTGTCGCTGGACGCCCTGGCGCGCAACAAGATGCGCGTCGTCCCGGGACTGCTCGGCAAGGGCATGAGCGTCGCGGGACAGTTCGCCCCGCGCGCGCTGTCCGCCCCGATCGCCGGCGCGCTCTACAAGCGCCTCGGCAACTGACCGAGCCCGGGACGGACATCCTCTCGCCTCCGGCTCAGACGACCGGAGTCACCTGCATCGACGTCTGAGCCACCCGGACCGCCGCGAGCGCGTCAAGCCTGCCGAATCCGTATCTGTCGCTGCGCCCGTCCGGTCCGTAGGCCCCACCCTGCGGATCGATCTTCTCGCAGGAATCGCGGAGCAGAACCTTCACCCGATCCGAGGTCAGATCCGGCTGCACCGACAGCATCAGCGCCACCACACCGGCCGCGCCGGGGCAGGCGCTGGATGTCCCACCGAAACTGTTCGTGAAATCACCGGTCGCGTCTCCGTCGGCGACACGACCGGAGTTGTAACCGTCGCGCCCGTGCCGATCGACGGTCCAGATACCCCTGGTCAGCGGTTCCGGGTGGCCGAACGGGCGGTGACCGAAATCGCTGCTGGGGAACGCGCACCACACGGCTTTGCCGAAATCGCTGTATACGCTGCGCTTTCCGGTGTCGTTGCAGGCCGCGACGGCGATCACCTTCGGGAAACTCGCGTAGCCGTCGTTGTCGACCGATTCGTTGCCGTTGCCCGCCGCGAACAGGATGACGCAGCCGCGCCCGCCCCGGCCCGTGGTGAGAGCGTGTTCCATCGCCAGCCGCGTGCTGGCGGGCAGGGCGACGACCCGGCTGTGCACGGGGTCGTTCGGCTGGAACCACGCGCCGTCGGCGGGACCCCAGCTGCACGAGATGACATCGGCCCCGTGGTCGGCCGCCCACTGGAACGCCTTCGCCTCCGCCTGTGAACCCAGCCCCGAGGCGAGGCGGACCGGCATGAGTTTCGCCTCCGGCGCGACTCCGGAGGCCCCGACCGTGCCATTCGCGCAGGCGACCCCGGCGCAGGCGGTGCCGTGGTTGTCCCCCTCGTCCGGACCGGTGCCGAAACTGTCCTTCGGGCGCGGATCGTCGGTGCCGGTGGTGACATCGCGTGGCGCGACCACCTTCCCCGCACCGGCGAACTCGGGATGATCGATATCGACTCCGTCATCGACGACGGCGATCGTCACCCCCGCCCCGCGCGTGACCGCGTGGGCCGCGGCCACATTCGCGTGCGCGTCGACCGATTTCCCACCGATCACGGCAGACTGGAGATGCCACTGCTGGGGAAAGATCGCCTTGCGCGAACTGCGCCGGATGAGTTCGGGATGGCAGTACAGCACGTCCGCGCGGGCCAGCAGGGCGTTCGCGATATCGAATACCCGCTGCCCCGTCCCCTCGGGCGCGGCAACGAAAAACGCGTTCGCCGCGTAACCCACCTGCTCTCGGATCCGCAGCCCCGCCTCGGCCGGTACGGCGCGGCATTCCCGCGGATCCGCGTCGTCGACGAATTTCACGAAGATGTTCTCGGTGTACAGCACCGGCTCCCCGGTACCGGGATCGACGAGGACATGTCCGGCGAAACGCACCTCAGGGGCCGCGTCGAGCACCCGTTTGCGTTCCGCGACCGACGGTGAATCCGCGGGCAGCCGATACACCTCGACACCGGCGTCCGGATACCGCACGACCAGGCGCGCGTCGTCGAGTTCCGCACTCAGCGGTGTACGCACCGATCCCGACCGGTGCGGTATCCCCGGTCCGCTGTGCGTCCTGACCACGATAAGGTCCGCACTCTGTTCCAACTCGAAACCGGGTTCGTCCTTCGTCCCGAAATTCGCGGTAGGCACCATGACTCCCTTCGTCGCATGGTCCGAACACCGTGAATCTATCGCCGGTTCGCGTCCGGGGCGCGGGTACCCGGTTCTACCGCGGCGGCGTCAGCGCTTGCGGGTGCCGAACAGGCTGCGACCGATCTCGCGGCCCGCCGCACTCGCGGCCGAACGCAGGAAACTCTTCACCGCGGGGTTCTTCATGATGCGCTCGGCGCCCGAATCCTGATCCACACCCGCCGCCGGACGGCCGGACGGGGGCGGTGCCTGCGGATCGTTCGCGGCGGCGGCTTCTATTTTCGCCGTGAGGATTTCGTAGGCCGACTCCCGGTCCACGGTCGCCCCGTATTTCGCCGACAGCGCGCTGGACAACGCCCTGGATCCGATCGCGTCCTCACCGATGGTGTCCATCAGCGATCGCGGTGGCCGGATCCTGGTCCACGCCACCGGGGTCGGCGCGCCGCGTTCGGAGAGCACCGTCACGATCGCCTCACCGGTGCCGAGCGAGGTCAGCGCCTTCTCCAGGTCGTAGGCGCCGGTTTTCGGATAGGTGCGCACGGTTTTCGACAGGGCCTTCTGATCATCCGGGGTGAAGGCGCGCAGGGCGTGCTGGACGCGCGCGCCCAATTGGGAGAGAACGGGATTCGGGATATCGGTGGGTAACTGGGTGCAGAAGAAAACGCCCACACCCTTGGACCTGATGAGTTTGACCGTCTGCTCGACCTGTTCCAGAAATGCCTTGGAGGCATCGGAGAACAGCAGATGCGCTTCGTCGAAGATGAAGACCAGTTTCGGGGCGTCGACATCGCCGACCTCGGGCAGCGTCTGGAACAGATCCGCGAGCACCCACATCAGGAAGGTGGAGAACATCACCGGCCGCGCCGCCTGGGCGCCCAGTTCGAACAGGGTGATGACGCCCTGGCCGTTCTCGGTGCGCAGCAGGTCGGCCGGATCGAGTTCCGGCTCGCCGAAGAAGGTCTCACCGCCCTCGGCCTCCAGATTCACCAGCGCGCGCAGGATCACCCCCGCCGTCGCGGCCGACACCCCGCCGATGCCCTTCAGATCGGCCTTGCCCTCGGGGCTGGTGAGATGGGTGATGACGGCGCGCAGATCCTTCAGGTCCAGCAGTGCGAGTCCCTGTTTGTCCGCCCAGTGGAAGATCAGCCCGAGCGTGGATTCCTGGGTGTCGTTGAGCCCGAGCACTTTACTGAGCAGCACCGGCCCGAACGCGGTCACCGTGGCGCGGATCGGGATACCGATGCCGCCGGTGCCGAGCGAGACGAACTCGACCGGGAATCCGCTCGGTGTCCAATCCCGCGCGCGAGAGCTGTTCGGCGATGCCCTGGAGTGTTTTGGTCTTGCCGGTGCCGGTCGCGCCAGCGACGAGACCGTGTCTGTTATGTGTGCGCAGCGGGATGCGCACCGCCGCAGCGGGATCCACCTGTCCGCCGACCACGACGGTGCCGAGTTCGAGCGCGGCGCCGTCGAACGCGTAGCCCGCGGCGATCTCCCCGGCCACCGACAGATCGGCGGCCTCGGCGGCGGCCTGCGCCCGCGCCGCCACTCGCGCGGCTTCCTCGGCCGCCTTGCGAGCCGCCGCCTTCTCCTGTGGGCTCGGTCCGACCTCGGCCGCGTCGCCGGGTGGATCATTCCGAGATACGTCCATGGCACGTTCTCCGTCCGGATCCGACCCGCCGTGGCGGGTTTGCTGTCGCACCGAAACATCTGTCGAACTCTGCTGGCGAACTCGAGGGAAAGCCTATCGCCGCAGCTCATGTTCGCCGGGATAACCGCCCGGTGACGGCGGGACCGACCTGCGCCACCTCGCGAATCGGGCACAGTAAGGTTGCCCGGGTGTCCGACAAACTAGTGGTGTGGATGGATTGCGAGATGACGGGGCTTCGCCTCGACAGCGACAAGCTGATCGAGGTGGCCGCGCTCGTGACCGACAGTGACCTCAATATTCTCGGTGACGGCGTGGATATCGTGATCCACGCCGACGACGAGGCGCTGGCCGCCATGCCCGCGGTGGTCGCCGATATGCACGCGCGATCCGGGCTCACCGAAGAGGTGCGGCGTTCCACCGTCACCCTCGCCGAGGCCGAACAGCAGGTGCTCGACTACGTCAAGCAGTTCGCGCCGACCGCGGGAACCGTTCCGCTGGCCGGTAATTCGATCTCCACCGATCGCGGCTTCATCGCCAGGGATATGCCCGCCCTCGACGGTCATCTGCACTACCGGATGATCGACGTGAGTTCCATCAAGGAACTGTGCAGGCGCTGGTATCCGCGCATCTATTTCGGCCAGCCGGAGAAAGGGCTGACCCACCGCGCGCTGGCCGACATCAAGGAATCCATCCGCGAACTCCAGTACTACCGCCGCACCGCGTTCGTGACGCCTCCCGGCCCCTCCACGACCGAGATCGCCGCCGTCGCGACCGAGCTGAGCGGCGGGCCCGCCGCCGGATCGCCGCAGCACAACGGCTCGCCGGACGCCGATTAGGGACTAGCGGGGGTGACACGCTAGTATCGAGCGCGCCGATGATTCATCGGCGATGGTGAGTGTAGTTCAGTTGGTAGAGCACCAGGTTGTGATCCTGGCTGTCGCGGGTTCGAGTCCCGTCACTCACCCCGAGAGGGCCCGGTCGAGATGCGAATCACGACCGGGCCCTCCCTCGTTTCCCGACCGGGCTGTCACCGGTTGCCCGACCGGGCACACCTGCCGCTCTGGTCGAACCATTTGTCCGCGAACACCGTAGTGCCCCTGCGAAACTATGATGTGAAACGCAAACCCTCCTGATCGTGATACATATCCCCTCGAGGTCCGTAGACTTCCCTCACCGAGGCGCAGGCATCGGACACCGGTCGACCAGAAAGACAACAGTTCGTGATGCGTTCCGCGGTTATCGCAGCCTTCGTCGGGGCCTCCCTGCTCACCGGCACCTCCGCCACGGCGGCCGTTTCCTCCACCGCCGGTACCGGTTCGGGTACGGCGACCACCGGATCGTCCAGTGGATCCGCCGGTGGGGCCACCACCACCGGATCCGGCAATTCCGGGTCGGCCACCGGACTGGAATCCCTCCTCTTCGGCGGGCCGCTGCTGTGCGCCGCGATCGGCAGCGCCATCAACGCCAATCTGACCTGCCCCGGCACCGCGGGCCCCAATATCCCCTGAGTCACATCCCCGGGGTCATATCCCCCGGGGCCCGGAACGACAAAGGCTCCCCGCGGTGCGCGGGGAGCCTTTTCGCTGTCCGAGGCGGATCAGCGGATGTCGGCGTTACCCGCTTTCCACTCCGCCCACGGGATATTCCAGTCACCGAGGCCGTCGGTTCCCGACAGCGTGCCGCCTCGGGTGTTCTTGACGATGGTGATGTCACCGCGCTTGGCGGTCTGGAACACCCACTGCGCGTCGGTCGGGCTGAGGTTGAGGCAGCCGTGGCTGGTGTTGGAATTGCCCTGCGCGCCCACCGACCACGGGGCCGAATGGAAGAAGATGCCGCTGTAGGAGAGCCTGGTCGCGAAGTCCACCGGCGTCTTGTACCCGTCCGGCGAATTCACCGCGACACCGTAGGTCGAGGAGTCCATGATGATCTTCTCGTGCTTGTCGGCCACGATGTAGACACCGTTGTCGGTCGGCGTGCTGTCCTTGCCCATGGACGTGTCCATGGTGCGGATAACCTGACCGTTCTGTTCCACCACCACCTGCTTGGTGTTGTCGTCGGCGGTGAACACCGTCGCGTCGCCGACAGTGAAGAACGAATGCAGATTGTCCTGGCCGAACAGGCCGTTGCCGAGATCCCTGCCGTAGACGTTGACGTCGATGGTGACCTTGGTGCCCGGCGCCCAGAAATGCTCGGGCCGCCACCGCACCTCGCGATTGTTCACCCAGTAGAACGCGCCCTCGACGGGCGGCTCGGTGGTGATCTTGATGGCATCCTGGGCCGCCTTGCGGTCCGGGATGTTCTCGTCGAACTGCACCGCGACCGGCTGGCCGATGCCGACGATCTCGCCCTCGCCCGGGAGCAGGTAGGGATGGGTCTGGTTGTTCGGCGAACTGGTGGTGAAGCGCAGCGCGGTCGTGTTGCCGCCGCCGAGACCGATCGCGTTGGCGGTCAACGTGTAGGACTTGCCGTAGCCGAGTACCTCGGTCGTCTCCCAGCTGCGACCGTCGGCGGCGAGCCTGCCGCTCACCGGATCGTTCTGCGCGTTGAGCAACTTCACGTCGGTGAACTGACCGTCGTCGACCTTGAACGTCATCGGGACGCCCGGCGAGACACCGACATCGCCGTCCTTGACCGGAGACATCAGCTTCGGCTTGATCAACTCGGTGATCGGATTGCGATCGATCGCGACCACGCCACCGGTGCTGCCCGACGACGACGCGCACGCCGAAGCTCCCAGCGCGAGCACCGCGAGGACGGCAACCGGTCCAGCTAGCTTCCGCATCGACCAACGATGTCGACCTCGACCAATGCTCATATTCAACCCCGTTTCAAGTCCCGGCGCCCCTGTAGAGCACGCCGATGGCTTCGGATCCAAACCGATTGCTGCGCTCAACTCACCGCGCGGGCGGGATCGGTCGAGACCACGTCCAGCTATTGTGCCAGCCCGACGGGACCCATCCAATGTGAAGATCGCCGCGCCGCGACCGGGTCCACCGGATTGATATGTCGCGGGGCCCTCGGTGTTAACACCGCCCGGCGACACGACATCCCCCCGCTCAACTGGCGATTTCACTTCTGCCACCTCCGCCTGTTAATGTTTGTCCCGCACCGGAACACGGGGCAGGCGCCATTAGCTCAATTGGCAGAGCAGCTGACTCTTAATCAGCGGGTTCGGGGTTCGAGTCCCTGATGGCGCACAATTAATTCTTCCCTCTACCAGCGATTTCGCTGATGAAGAGAACCGCGGGGCGATCGAACGATAGCGGGATCTGTAGCTTACGGCGACTCCCTCCGATCCTTCCCGAGAGCGCGGCCAGCGTTCCGAATCTGTGATCTACCACACGAACCGACCGGCACGTCCGGGTTCGTTCCGCCCGCGTAGGGCACGACTCCCCCGATTCCCCGCGAGCGAAAGTATCGCGCAGATCACGATGACGTCACCGACCGCTCGGCGGCAAACCTCGGGCCGGTTCTCGCGTCACCGCACCGTGACCTCCACACCTCGCCGATCACGATTCAGACACGGGGCGGGCTCGGAACGGGCAAATTCCTGGCTTACTCAACAAAAAGTTCTGTGACCTACAGCACATGACGTTTAGGGGCAAACCCCCAGCATATGAGCATGGTTTCGACGTCAACCTGGGCTTTCCAAGATCTTCAGCACCTTTGATTCACTTTTCGTTTACCTTACGTTCATGTCTCGTGACCATTCTGCAATCAGGTCACACACGACCTGAAGTTCGGTTCGACCGAGATTTCGTTATCAGCATTCGGAAACGAACGCAGAGTCCAATCCACGGCTCACGAACTTCAGCCTCGCGCTTCACCTTCCAGTGTGAAGCCATGCGCATCAGCGCGGGCCGGGACTGCGCACAGCGCACCGATGCCGATACGAGATCGGCGCCCGGCCCGGGGACGCATCGTCCCCACAACCAAATCCCATAACAGCACACCAGCTCGAACGGTGAGCGATCGGTACGGCGCTCGCCCTGGATTCGCACTGCCTCATGGCATCCGAATCGGTCCTGTCCCCGAAGAAGGAATACCTCGTAATGCCTGTTGATAGACGCTTCTCTCGCATCCGCCGCACCACGCTTCGCGAAGGCTTCACCTTCGCCGTCGCGGCGGCAGGCATCGTGGCCGTCGCGGCCTCGTCGGCGGTCTCGGTGGCCGATGACAACGTCGCCACTCGCATTGCCATCGTCGCGGACGAGCAGCCCGCCGCTGCCGCTGCCGCCGCACCGGCTCCGGCCGGACAGGTCATCGCCCAGGACGCCGCCGCGGTGGCCCCGGCCCCGATGCCCGTTCCCGCCCCCGCCGCGGAACCGGCGCCCGCGCCGATGCCCGCCCCCGCGCCGCCGGTCTACGAGAACAATCTCGACGGCTGGATCCACCAGGCTCTCGACATCATGTCCGCCAACGGAATCCCCGGCACCTACGAGGGCATCCACCGCAACATCATGCGCGAGTCCACCGGTGACCCCCAGGCGATCAACCTGTGGGATTCCAACGCCGCCATGGGCATCCCGTCCAAGGGCCTGCTCCAGGTGATCGACCCCACCTTCGCCACCTACCACGTCGAGGGCACCCCGTTCGACGTCTGGAACCCGGTCTCCAACATCGTGGCCGCGTGCAACTACGCGGCGCACCGCTACGGCTCGATGGACAACGTCGACTCGGCGTACTGAGTCACACGCGTTCTCGGGTAGCCCCCGGCCTCCGATCGAGAGATCGAAGGCCGGGGGCTACCGGCGTACGATGCTCGACGTGGCCGATTACGCGCATACCGACGCGTCGGTCAGCCGCCGCGCCGAGAAGGCGCGCCGATTGGCCGCCTATCTCTGGGACCGCGACATCAGCGGCGCGGAACTGCTCGACCTGCCCGCGACCGTCCGGCGCAAAGTCGCGCGGGCGGCCGACACCAATCCGCCGAGTACCGACGAGACCTGGACGGTCGTCGCCCGGCTGCTGGACGAGAAACAGGCGTGGTCGGTGCGTAACCCCGGTCACCCCGCGGGGAGCCGGGCACACGCCGAGGAGAAGATCCTGTGGGTGAAACCGCCGGTCAAGCCGTGGTCGACGGGCTAGTCACGGGCAGGATACGTCCAGCGGCGCCGACCGCTCGGCCACCGGGACCACCCGGTCGGCGAGCGAGCGGATCGCCGCGGCTTCGTCGGCGCTCATCGGTTCGATGAACAGTGCCCGCACCAGTTCTACGTGATTCGGCGCCGCCCGCTCGATGGCGGCGCGACCCTGCGGCGTCAGCCGGACCAGGATGCCCCTGGCATCGTCGGCGGCAGGCGTGCGGTCGACGAGACCACGAGATGCCATGCGCGCCAGGTGTTTCGACAACCTGCTCTTCTCCCAGCACACCTCTGCGGCCAATTCCTTGGCGCGCAGGCTGTCGTCGGGTGCGGCCGAGAGCGCGACCAGCAGTTCGTAGTCGGCGGCGGACAGTCCGTCGCGCGCGAGGCCTGCCGCGATGGCCGCGTCCATCCGCTGCCGCAGGCGCACATAGGCCTGCCAGGTCTGCTGCTCGTCATCGCTCAACCACTGCACCACGGGAATTATCCTAGCCCTGCGATAGTTGACATGGACACCAACCGCCGCAATAGCCTCGCCTCGACAATCTCCCGGAGGTGCCCAATGCCCGCCATCACCGTCGACGACATCATGATCCTGCCCCGCCTGCCCAGGCCGGACCGGACCGCGCCGGAACGTCCGGTCGACAAGATCGTCACCGCGCACAAGCAGTTGGAGGGTGCGGGATTCGAGGTGCGCAGGCCGTTCCCGAGCCTTGATCTGCGTTCGGCGGATCCGTTCATCCTGCTCGACCAGATGGGGCCGGTGACCTACGAGCCGCACCAGGCCAAGGGCGCGCCGTGGCATCCGCATCGCGGCTTCGAGACCGTCACCTACATGCTCGACGGCGCCATGGTCCACCACGACTCGCACGGCGGTGGCGGCACCATCAGCGAGGGCGACACCCAGTGGATGACCGCCGGGTCGGGCATCCTGCACGACGAGGTGCCACCGGAGGAACTGGTCGCGACCGGCGGCTGGTTCCACGGGATCCAGCTCTGGGTGAATCTGCCCCGCGCGCTCAAGATGGCGCCACCGCGCTATCAGGATCTGGACGCCTCGAAGCTGACCCTGGTCAGTTCGCACGACGGCGGCGCGCTGGTGCGCGTCATCGCGGGTGAGATCGGCGGATTCAGCGGCCCCGGTTCGACTTACACGCCCATCGCCTACGCGCACGCGTCGATCAGTCCCGGCGGACAGCTGGAAATGCCATGGCCGCAACACTTTACAGCAATGGCATACGTTTTATCCGGTAGCGGAACAGTGGGTTCACAGCGTCATCACCTCACCGAAGGGCAGCTCACCGTGTTCGGGCCCGGGTCCACGATCACCGTCGCAGCTGATTCCGAGCAACACAATGCGACCGGGGATCTCGAAGTCCTGCTGCTCGGCGGACAGCCCATTCGCGAACCGGTCATCCAGTACGGACCGTTCGTGATGAACACCAAGGCCGAGATCATCCAGGCCATGGAGGACTACCAGGCGGGGCGTATGGGCAACATTCCAGCGGAGCACGTACGCGGCACCGTGATCGGCGAATAGCGCGATTTCGCGGTATCCCCTAATTTCCTAATTCATAGTCCGCGCGGTTGACAACTGACCTGAGCGTCACGAAGGTGGATGCGGCGTCGCCCCCTCGGCGCAACATCCACCGCACCAGACACTGAGGAATACATGAACGTTCGCCGGCTCACCGTCAGCGCCGCCGCCGCGGGCCTGACCCTCCTGGCGGCCCCGGCCGCCATCGCCGCACCCACCGGTTCGGCAGGGACGGGTTCGTCCGCCATCGATACCGGCTCGGCCGCAACCGGTTCGGCCGGTCTGTCGCAGACCGGTTCCACCGGAGGCGCCTTCAACAACTGCGAGGACGCCAAGGCCGCCGGTCGCGCCCCCCTGTTCCGCGGGGAACCGGGCTACGGACCGCACCTGGATCCCGACGGTGACGGATTCGCCTGCCCGACGGTCTGACCACCGCAGAAGACAGAACACCCGGTGTGGCCCTCCTGGCCACACCGGGTGTTTTTTCGTATGCCTCGGATCGACCGACCCGAATCGACCGTCTCGGGTCAGCGGAAGATCTTGAGCAGAACCAGGCCGACGACGACGGCACCGGCGCCGATCAGGCTGTACTTCACCTTCGGCTCGTTCAGCTTCGCCAGCACCATGTGCTTGGTGTCGCCCGCGATCCGCTGCGGGTCGGCGCGCACCGCGAGTTCGTCGAGGGTGCTCGCGAGCCGGGTGCGGGCCTCCTCGATATCGCGCTCGATCCGGTCGGTATCCCTAGCCACGTCAATGTCCTCCTGTCGAATTCGGCGCCACCGGGCGCGGACCAGGCGCGAAGTGCAGGCCGTCCGCGAGTCACCAGGGCTCGCGGACGAGTGTATCCGCACGCCCGGTGTCGGTATGTTCGGTTACCGTGCAGGGCGTGACCGACAACCAACGACTCTCCGCGGGCGATACCGCCCCCGCGTTCACGCTGGCCGACGCCGACGGCAAAGAGGTCTCGCTCGCCGACTATCGCGGCCGCAAGGTGATCGTGTACTTCTATCCCGCCGCGAGCACGCCCGGCTGCACCAAACAGGCCTGCGATTTCCGCGACAATCTCGCCGACCTCGGCGGCGCGGGCATCGACGTCATCGGGATCTCCCCCGACAAGCCCGCCAAACTGGCCAAGTTCCGCGACGCCGAACAGCTCACCTTCCCGCTGCTGTCGGATCCGGACAAGAGCGTGCTCACCGAGTGGGGCGCGTTCGGCGAGAAGACCATGTACGGCAAGAAGGTCACCGGAGTCATCCGGTCCACCTTCCTGGTCGACGAGCAGGGCAAGATCGAGTTCGCCCAGTACAACGTGCGCGCCACCGGCCACGTCGCCAAGCTGCGCCGCGACCTGTCGGTCTGATCCCGCGCTAGAGCCCTCGGACGAAACTTTCGTAGCCGTCGAGCAGGCGGGCCAGACCGAATTCGAAATCGGCTCTGTTCCAGTCGATGTCGTCGTCGAAACTGTTCGAGGACAGTGCCGCGACCACGTTGGGGTAACGCCGCGGATCGATCAGCTGCTGCATTACCTCGGCGTAGTCGTCCTCGCCGCCGGTATCGACCGTCAGGCCGCGTGCCAGGCGCATCCGGCCCATCACGAAGAACGACAGATTCATCACCAGCTGCATCCGCACCGGGACCGGTATCTCGGTGGCGGCCAGCGCGCGCAGACCGGTCTCCAGCCACTGCATATTGTTCGGTCCCATGGGCGGGCCGATGAGCGGGATGTCGAGCCACCACGGATGCCTCTCGATCGCGGCGTATTCCGCCATCGCCCATTGCCACAGCGCCTCGCGCCACGGCGTGTCGGGGGCGATCGTCGGCGGTGTGCCGACCACCCGGTCCAATAGCAGGTCCACCAGCGTCTGCTTGCTGTCCACGTAGCGGTACAGCGACATCGCCGTGAAGCCCAATTGCGTGGCGACCCGGTTCATCGACAGCGCCTGATACCCCTCGGCGTCGGCCACCTCGACCGCGGCGTCGAGGATCTGATCGAGCGTCAGGCCGCGTTTGGGCCCGCGCCCGCCGGGCACATCCAGCCCCCACAACAGCGCGATGGCTTTCGGGATCGCCGCTTCCTCGGACGTCGCCATCGACTTCCGGCTCCTCTCCGCCACGTGGGGCTCCGGGCGCCGAACGGGCCCGGCGCCGATCCCCATTCTCGCCCGTACCGCCGACCCTTCTCGTCCCGGTCCACCACTTGCGCCCGATAACTGTTTACTATATAAACAGAGTTTATTACATAAACAGTTATCGAGGAGAGTCCATGACATCCCGATCCCGGCCCGCGCTCACCACGCGGGACCTCACGAAGACCTTCGGCGAGCACACGGTGCTGGCCGGAATCGACCTGTCCGTGGCCGCGGGAACCGTCTTCGCGCTACTCGGCCCCAACGGTGCGGGAAAGACCACGCTGATCCGCATCCTGGCCACGCTCAGCAAGCCCGACAGCGGTGATGTGCGCGTCCTCGGGCACGACCTGATCCACGAGCCCGCGGCTGTGCGCCGCAGAATCGGCGTCACCGGGCAGTACTCGGCGGTCGACAATGTGCTGACCGGCGCCGAGAATCTCAGACTCACCGGCAGACTGCTGCATCTGGAACGCGCGCGGATCGCCGAACGCACCGCCGAACTGCTGAACAGATTCGACCTCACCGATGCCGCCGACCGGCGCGCCGAAACCTATTCCGGCGGTATGCGCCGTCGCCTCGATCTGGCGATGAGCCTGATGGGCGGACCCGACCTGATCTTCCTGGACGAACCGACCACCGGCCTCGATCCGCGCAGCCGCCGCGAACTGTGGCGGGTCATCCAACGTCTCACCGACGACGGCGTCACCGTCTTCCTCACCACCCAATACCTCGAGGAAGCGGATCAACTGGCGGATCGGGTCGCGGTGCTCGACCACGGCGCGGTCGTCGCCGAAGGCACACCGGAGGAACTCAAACAACGCGCCCCCGGCGGCCATATCCAGCTGCGATTCGGCGACGTGGGACAACTCGAGGCCGGTATCCGCGCCGTGGGGGACCGGGCGGGCGCCGCCGATCACGATCAGCTGACCCTGCAGGTGCCCTCCGACGGCAACGCCGGTGACGTGAAACGCCTCCTCGATCGTTTCGAGGAACTCGACGTCACCGTCGAACGGCTCACCATCCACATTCCCGACCTCGACGATGTCTTCTTCGCGTTGACCGGTCACCCCCATCCCGCTCCGGTCGCCTGACCGCGCCCACCGAACGAGACAACACCATGACCACACTGTCCCCCGCCCAGCGCACCCTGCGGGCCGCCAAGGATTCGGGCACCATGCTCGACCGCAATCTGCGCCACACCCTGCGCAGCCCCGACACCATGATCATGACCATCGCGCTTCCGGTGCTGATCCTGCTGCTGTTCGTCTACGTCTTCGGTGGCGCGATGGATGTCGGCCCCGGACCCTACATCGACTACGTGGTGCCGGGAATCATCCTGCTGTGCGCGGGGTTCGGCGCGGGAACCACCGCGGCGAGTATTTCCACCGACGTGAAGGACGGCATCATCGACCGGTTCCGAACGATGGATATCGCGCGTTCGGCGGTACTCACCGGGCACGTCGCCGAAAGTCTGATCCGGAATCTGATCACCACGAGCCTCGTGATGGTGGTCGCGGTGGCGCTCGGCTTCCGTCCGACTTCCGATCCGCTGCGCTGGGCGGGCGCGCTCGGGGTCATCGCGATGTTCGTGCTCGCGCTGTCCTGGGTCGCCGCCGCGCTCGGTCTGCTGGCGAAGAATCCGGAGGCGGCCAACGGCTTCTCCTTCGCGTTCACCTTCATTCCCTACGTGAGCAGCGCGTTCGTGCCGCCGGAATCCATGCCGACCTGGCTGCACCGGTTCGCCGAGAACCAGCCGGTGACACCGGTGATCGAGACGGTGCGCGGATTGCTGATGGGCACGCCGATCGGCGACAGCGCGCTGCTGGCGGTCGCGTGGTGCGCGGGCATCGCGTTGGCGGGCTATCTCGCGGCCGGAGCGCTGTTCACGCGACGCACCACAGACTGAGGCCACGCGCACGAGAAAGGTCCGGCACCGAGGGGGCCGGACCTTTCGACGTTCGTGCTCAGGCAGCCGTGAATTGCTGGGCGGCCCAGGTCATCAACTGGCGGAAGTGGTTGTCCCACCACTGCTGGGATTCCACGGTGAACGCGGGCGGGGGCGGCGCTTCGCCCAGGAAGAGCATGAAATCGCTGGGCGCCGCGAATTCGGTCGAGGCCTCGGGCACGCCGCTACCCGGCGCCGCGGGCGCGGCGGCGGTCTCCGGCTCGTGCTCCGATTCCGCCGGATCCAGTGGCAGCGTGTACGTCCCCGGCCACTCGGGCATCACCTTCGACCGCGAGGATCCGGTGTCGGTGGTGTTGTACACCCTGGGTTCGCCCACCCGCGACGCCGTTCCCGCGGCGGGCGTGCGGCCCGCGTCGGATCCGGGATGCACCGGCGATACCGGCGAATCCGCCGACGCGGCCGGACCGTTCACCGAGCCGCCGGTCCGCCCGTGCGAATCGACGACGGCACTCATATCGGCGGCCACCGGTGATGCCGGCTCCGACAGCGCGTTCACGGCGTAGATCCCGCCCGCGGTCACTCCGCCGACCAGCACGCTGGCCGCCGCGAACAGCGCGGCGGTTCCGCGCCCGTAGCGGCCCTGCTCCACGGCCGCGGCGACGCCTTCGGTATCGGCGGCCATGACGGTCAGCGCGGCGCCCACAGCGGGCGCGGACGAGGCGAAGGTGCACGGCAGCACCGGCGCTCCGAAGCGCTCCAGGGCGGCGCGCACCGGAACGACCTCCGCACCCGAGCCGATCAGCACGACCGCGTCGGGGCGAACACCGGCCGCCTCCAGTTGATCCCACGCCGCGGTCACCGCGGCGCCGAGGGATTCGCGGGTGGCGCCGCCCGCCTGACTGGTCGCGGCGAGAACCCGGCTGCGGGCCCGATCGACCAGGGTGAACGACTGATGTCCCGGCACCACCTCGCAGATGAGCAGATGATCGAATTCCTTGAGCCACGTCATCATCGCGGCGACGCTCAGATGCGCCGATTTCGTCGAAACCAGCGAGGTGGACTGCCAGGGCCCGGTCGCCAGCCTGGTGACGATGGCACGGCGCTCGGCGGGATCGCGGTAGACCACCGCGGTGCCACCGATCTCCTGATCCGGACCGATTTCGGCGGCGACCTCGTCCATCGCGGCCTCGACCGCGGCCGCCACGTCCGCCTTGGTGTCACCGAATGTCCGTTCCACCCGGTGCGCCAGCACCCGCTCGGGCAGTCGGTCGTCGGAATCGGCGAGCGCTACCGCGTGCACCGCGCCGCGTTCGGTGGAGACGCCGAGTGTAACCACAGATCGAGCTACCACAGATATGCCTTCCCGGTGCGACTCACGGACCCGCCGTCCGCGTCTTCTGCCGATCGTCTTCTGGCAATCGTCTACTGCCATCTCCTGAGCATTCGATGCGTTCGAATCCACGCACGCTCGTTATATGTTCGGAACCACATCGGTTCCGGATGGGTCATGAAATGTGACAGAACCGAACACACGAATCCACTGCGCGTGTCGCGTACCCGTCGGTACCGCTAGCCTGAGTGGGTGGATGTACACACGGAGGCCAGGGCGAAGCGGCACCTGGACCCCGCGTTGGAGCTGCAGGACGACCCGCAGGAGCTCATGCCGCGGCGCCGCCCGACGCAGGAACGAAGCAAGCGCAAGTTCGACGCCTTGCTGCAGTCATCCAGAGAATTGCTGGTAGAGGTCGGATTCGAATCGTTCACCTGTGAAGAGGTGGCGGCGCGCGCCGAGGTCCCGATCGGCACCCTATACCAGTTCTTCGCGAACAAATACGTCATCGTCTGCGAGCTCAATCGCCAAGACCTGGTGGCGGTTTCCCAGGAACTGGCCGATTTCCACGGCGAGGTTCCCTCGCTGGACTGGTTGCGGCACATGAACCAGTTCGTGGACCACCTCGCCAATCTGTGGCTGACCGATCCGTCCCGGCGCGAGGTCTGGCTGGCGATGCAGTCGACCCCGTCCACCCGGGCCACCGGCGCGATCCACGAGAAGGAGTTCGCCGAGGTCGTCTCGCAGATGCTGCGACCGCTGACCCCGCGAACCCCGCGCCCGCGCCGCACCATGATGGCCGAAGTGCTCGTGCACGTCGTCTACTCGATGCTGAATTTCTCCGTTCAGGACGAGCAGAGCAATGCCGAGGCGGTCTCCGAACTCAAACGCCTGATGGTGGCGTACCTGTTGGTGGCCGAGAAGGAGTCGCGCAGCGCCAGCGAACGCTGACGCCGCGCACCTACGACGACGAGAGGGCGGACCGGATGATCCGGTCCGCCCTGAGTCTTTCCGCCACGGGTGCTAGGTGAGCCCCGCACGCCCTTCGATCAGATCGGCCAACTCGCCCGGATCCTCCAACACCACCATGGCCGCGGCCGTATCGCCGTCATGGGTCAGCGACAGGTGAACCCTGACCCGGGGCAGGAATTCGGCGGCCAAGCCGTGCAGCTTGATGCTCGGCCTGCCCCACGCGTCGTTGACTACTTCGATCAGCGGATACGGGTTGTCCCCGATCTGCGGGCTGCGGGCGAAGCGAGACGACGCCCACGCCTTGATCACCGCCTCCTTGGCCGCCCAGCGCGCAGCGTAACTGCGCGCCGGGTCGGTGCCCTTGCTCTGGCAGTACCGCCGTTCACCGGCGGTGAAACTCTCCCTGAGCATGGTGGTTCCGGCACGTTCGAGCTGTTCGGAGAACTCGGAGATAGTCACCAAGTCCAAACCGATACCGAGGATCGTCACGAACGCGCAGCCTACGACGCGGCGGGCCCGACGGGGGCCGAACCGTCGACAGCGGGTTGACCTGTGTTGCCACCGAAGCCGTTCGCCCGGTACGTGCCGTCCGTGGCGAGGCGGGCCTCGGCCGAGAGCAACATATCCGCTTCGAGCTGGCGAACCTTGGCCGCGGGCGTGCCCTCACCGCCGAGGCGGCGATCCGCGGGACGCTCGTACAGCGGTGTGCCGCCGCACATGGCCTCGGCGAAACGCTGCCGTCCGGCGAGCTGACGCTGCTCGGCCCGGCGCTGGTACTCCTCACGCCGTCCCGGCTCGATCGCCGCGACGAACGCCTGCGGATGTACCACCGCGAGCAGTCCGGAGACATGCCCGAAGCCGAGCGAGGTCACCAGACCCGCCTTCAGCCCGAACTTGTCGCCGAAGCGCAGCGGTTCGCGCGCCCACACCAGATGCGGGTATTCCCGCATCTTCTCGTCCACACAGTCCAGACTCCGGTTCGGCGGCACCACACCCTGTTCCAGCACCTGGCACAGGCCGATGAGCTGGAACGCGGCCGCGCCGCCCTTGGCGTGTCCGGTCAGGCTCTTCTGCGAGACGACGAACAGCGGAGCGCCTTCGGTGCGTCCGATGGCCGCCGCGAGCCGCTCGTGCAGTTCGGACTCGTTGGGATCGTTGGCCGCGGTGGAGGTGTCGTGCTTGGAGATCACCGCGATATCGTCCGCGCCCACACCGAGTTTGCGCAGGTCGGCCGCGAAGCGGGATTCCCGTCCGCCACGACCCGCACCGAGCGCGCCGAGTCCGGGCGCCGGAATGGAGGTGTGCACGCCGTCCGCGAAGGACTGCGCGTAGGCCACCACACCGAGCACGGGCAGGCCGAGTTCGAGCGCGACGTCACCGCGGGCGAGCAGAACCGTACCGCCACCCTGCGATTCCACGAATCCGCCGCGACGACGGTCGTTGGCGCGGGAGAAGTACCTGTCACTGATGCCCTTGGCACTCATGACCGCCGAATCCGCGGTGGCCGACATATCGCCGAAGCCGACGATGCCCTCGATACCGAGATCGTCGAAACCGCCGGCGACCACGACCTCGGCCTTACCGAGCCGGATCTTGTCGACGCCTTCCTCGACCGATACCGCCGCCGTGGCGCAGGCCGCGACCGGATGCACCATCGCGCCGTAGCTGCCGACGTAGGACTGCACCACGTGCGCGAGCGCCACGTTCGGCAGCGCCTCCTGCAGGATGTCGTTCGGGCGCGGCTCGCCGAGCAGGTTGTCGACGTAGAGCGAGCGCATCGAGGACATCCCGCCCATGCCGGTGCCCTGGGTGTTGGCGACCAGACTCGGATGCACCCAGCTCATCAGTTCGGCCGGGCTGAACCCGGAGCTGACGAACGCGTCCACCGTGCAGGCGATGTTCCACAGCGCGACCCGGTCCACCGAGGACGCCATATCGGCGGAGATTCCCCAGATGGTCGGATCCCAGCCGGTGGGGATCTGCCCGCCGACGGTGCGCGAGAGCTTCGCCTTGCGCGGCACCCGGATCTCGGTGCCCGCCTTGCGTGTCACGGTCCAGTCGCCGGAATCGGCGACCGGGGTGATGACGGTGTGCTCGGGATCGGCGGCGTGGAAGGCGCGGGCCTCGGCCTCGCCACCCACCGTGAACGCCAGGTCCTGATCGAGGAAGACCGAGGTCATCAGCGGCGCGGCGTTGTCGACCATGGCGCCGTCGTCGCCGTAGCGGCGCACGCCGCAACGGGCGACCACGGTGTCGTGATAGCGCTCGGCCAGTTCCGATTCCGGCACGAGATCACCGGATTCGACGTCGTACCAACCCGGCTTGGGATCCTGCTCCCAGGTGACGAGGCCGGTGGTCCAGGCCAGCTCCAGCACGCCGGCGGCGGACAGCTCGTCGGAGACCTCGACCTCGAAGCGGGTGCGCGAGGACCCGTACGGGCCGAGTTCGCCCGCGCCGACGATGACGACCATATCGGCGAGATCGGCGGTCACCTCGCCCCATTCGGGGACGGGAAGCGCCGAACTGAGGGTCGGCGGCGCGGGCAGCGCCGAGATGGTCACGGCACCCGTCTCGTCGGTCTCCTCCGCCGCGGCGGCTTCCTCGGCGGCCTGCTTGGCCAGTTCGGGAAGGTTGAGCTTGACCCGGGCGAGACCGCCGGTCAGGTCGATCTGCTGCGGACCGGTGGTGGTCACCTGGCGGGCACGCGAGGTGCACCACTTGAGCAGTTCGTCGGCCATCTCGAGGGTGGACCAGGTGTGCACACCGGCCTTCTCCACCACCGAGACCACGGGATCGTTGTGGCCCATCAGCCCGGTGCCGCGCACCCAGCCGATCAGCGCGTGCACCAGGGTCACCCGCGCGGACCACGACTTCTCCACCCGCGAGCGGGCGACGAGGGCGTCGAGCGCGGCCTTGGACTCGCCGTACGCGCCGTCACCGCCGAACATGCCGCGGTTCGGTGAACCGGGCAGCACCACGTGCAGTTTCGCGTCGACATCGTGGTCGGCGCCGATCGCGGACAGGCCTCCGATCAGCCGCTCGACCGACCAGAGCAGCACCTTCATCTCGATTTCGGCGCGGGGGCCCGCGTCGGAGAGATCGCCCGCGACCCGCGGCGCCGCGAACGGCAGCAGCAGCGACGGCGTCATCGCGTCCTTGATCTTGACCTTCGCGCCGCCCGCGTTGTCGACCTGCTCGTTGCCGACCCAGTCGATCAACGCGTCGATGTCCTGGTAGGAGGCCATATTCGCGGGCACGACCCACAGCGCGGCACCCTGGCGGGCGTTCTCGCGGTAGAGCGTGCGGTAGAAGGCGAGACGTTCGTCGTTCAGGCTCGAGGTCGTGACGATCACGGTCGCGCCGCCGCCGAGCAGACGGCCGGTGGCCGCCGCCGCGATGGAACCCTTGCTCGCGCCGGTGATCACCGCGATATCGGAGGACCACACGCCGGGCTCGTCGGTCTGTGCGGCCGCCTCGGCGATGCGTCCGTAGACACCCGCCAACACCGAACGGGCCTCGTGCTTGGCCCGCTCGCGCCACCAGCCCGCCTGCGCGGCAACCGCTTCGCCCGCGCCGACGAAACCGTCGATCGCCACGTCGTCGGTATCGGTGGCCAGCCACAGCCTGGCCAGATCCTCGCGGGCGGTGGCCCAGCGATCGTCGATGAGAACGGCCTTGCGGGCGTCGAACGCGGGCGCGACCAGTCGCGGCCAGTCCGAACCCAATTCGGCCGAGACCAGATCGACCAGCGATTCGTCGGCCGCCTCGACCGCCGAGAGCTGTTCGTTCAGGCCGAGTTCGCTCAGGATCACCCTGGCCGCCTTGGCGAGCACGCCGTCGCGCCCGGTGATCTGCTCGGTGAACTCACCCAGCGCCGCCGCGTCGACGGTGCCGCCACCGCCACCACCGGTCGCGGGCAGCGAGACCGCCACACCGCGCCTGGCCGCGACCGACTGCACCGCGGCGTCGATGGCCGCGTCGACCGAAGCGCCGTCACCCAGCGCGCCGCCGACGAGTCCGCCGAGATCGCCGCCGCGCACGCTGGCGCCTTCGCGGGTGCCGAGGGAGACCTCGGCGGTGACATGGTTGGCCCAGCCGTCGCCGAGTTCCCAGACCTTCTTCACGCGTTCGGCGATGGCCGCGGGCCTGCGCCCGGACGGGCCGAACACCTTGCGCAGGTGGTCGCCGATCGAATCGGAGAGCACCGAGCCGAAGGGCTTGTAGGTACGCGCCAGCCGTTCCACGGTGGCCGAGAGCGCGCCCATGTCGGCGTCGGCGGCACCGTCGATGGCACCGAGCGACAGCTCCGCGCCGAGGTCGACGAGCAGCTGGTTACGCCGGGAGGAGACGCCGTCGCACAGACCCTCGATGGTGTCCACCGGACCGATCTGGTCCATCCGCAGCTTGGTCCACAGCGCGATGAGCACGCGGGTGGCGTCGGCGGCGGTGAAGGCGATGTCGTCCGGGCGGGGTCCGCCGGAACTCGCGACCGGGGCCGCGGGTGCGACGGCGACCGGTGCGGCGGCGGGAGCCGCCGCGGCGGCGACCGTCTCGGCGGCCTCCTCCGGCTCGTCGGCCGGGGCCGGATCGGTATCGGTCGAGTAGACGATGCCCGCCTCGCGCTCGATATTGAGCACCTCGACGGTGGCGGTGCCGAAGCTCGGGAGCTTCAGGGTCTGGCTCGCCAGGTTCGCCACGGTCGGCGTCGCGCCGAGACCGATCTCGACGAACCGCTCGACCCCGAGCCCGCCGTGCGCGGTATCGGTGAACAGCAGGTCCTGGGTCTCGATCCAGCGCACCGGGCTGGCGAACTGCCACGCGAGCAGTTCGATCAGCACCACGCGGCACAGTTCGGTCGGGCGCTGCGCCCAGCTGTCGAAGTCCGCGAGCACGGCGGCCAGCGGCTCCGACGGGACCAGATCCGCGATCTCCTGGACGAAGGCGCGCTCCAGCGAGAACGGCCTCGGCACCAGGTTCGGGATGTAGCGGCCGAGCAGGACCTCCGGGTGCAGATCCGCCGGAAGCAACTGCTCGAGCTTGTGCCGGAACTCGGGAACGCCCTTGCGCAGCACGGTCGAGTGGAACGGCACGTCGATGCCCGGCACCAGGATGAAGGCCCGCTTGCCACCGAATTCGGCACGGCGACGATCGATCTCGGTCTCGAGAGCCTCGAGACCCGCGACCGTGCCCGCGATCGCGTACTGCGAACCGCGCAGGTTGAGGTTCACGACCTCGAGGAATTCGCCGACCCGCTCGCCGACACCGGTGATGAAGTCGATGACCTCGTCGTCGGGCAGTCCGATCTGCGACGGCCGGATGGCGGCCATCCGGTAGTCGCTGCGGCCCTTGGAGTCACGCGGCACCAGCTCGTGCATGGCCGAACCACGCTGGAAGACCACCTCGAGGACGGCCTCGAGCGGCAATACGCCCGCCACCGCCGCGAGGGCGTTGTACTCGCCGACCGAATGTCCGGCCAGCATGGCGCCTTCGACGAAGGCTCCGGCCTCGCGCAGTTCGGCGACCTGGGCGACACCGAGGGTCGCCATCGCGACCTGGGTGAACTGGGTCAGGTGCAGCACGCCGTCGGGATGACGGTGTTCGACGCCGCGCGCCTTGAGGTAGGTCGGGTTGTCGCGGACCACGGCGAGGATCGAGAAGCCGAGCGCCTCGCGGGTGTGCTTGTCGGCGCGCTCCCAGACCTCCTTGGCGGCCTTCGACCGGGTGCGGGCGTCCAGACCCATCCCCTTGCGCTGGATGCCCTGGCCGGGGAAGGCGTAGACGGTCTTCGGTGCGGCGGTGCGACCGGTCGCGGTCATCACCAGATCGCCGCCGGTGCGGCAGGACACCTCGACGATCTCGCTGCCCGCGTCCACCGCGACGCGCTCGACGCGCACGTCGATCCGCGCGCCCGGACGGACCATGCCGAGGAACCGGGTGGTCCACGCCGTGACGGTGCGCGCGGGAATCGAGCTCTCCGGATCGACGGCCGACACCGCGTGCTGGGCGGCGGCCGACAGCCACATGCCGTGCACGATCGGGCTGCCGAGTCCGGCCAGTCTGGCGGCGGATTCACTGGTGTGGATCGGGTTGTGGTCACCCGACACCGCGGCGAAGGCGTGCATGGCGCGCGGAGCGACCATGGTGACATCACGACGCCTGCGACGCGGGGTGTCGGTCGCGGAGTCGGAGACGGTGCCCGCCGCGCGCGGCGGATCGGAGAGTTCTCCCGCGCCGTTGCGGCCACGAATGGCGAAACGCTCGGTCAGCGTGGCGACGGTCGGCATGGACAGCCCGGTCTCGGGCTTGTCCAGCATGCCGGTGATCTTCACCGTCACCTCGACGACGCGACCCATATCAGTGTCGACGGTCTCGCCCGCCGTCGCGCGCACCACGAGAACGCTGGTCTCGGAGGGCAGTTCGCCGTCGAGTTCGATCCGGTGATCGAGGTGGACCAGGTCGAGCATGCCCTCGATGACACTCGCGCCGTCGGCGGTGCGGGTGGCGCCCAGCACCGCGAAGACGGCGGGCCAGCACGCGCCGACCAGCACATCGGGCACGGTCCGGCCGAGCGTGCTCAGCGAGGACGGCAGACCCGAACCGGTGACGCCCGCGTGGTCGGCGATCAGATCCGGGGTCCACGCGACATTGAGGTGGGCGACGCCGCTCTTGACCTCGGGCAGCGCCTGCCCCGCCGCGACGGCGAGCAGCGCGGACATGGCGGTTTCGGCGTCGGCCTCGGTGATGACGGGCGCGCCGCCGTTGTAGAGGGAGGCGGGGACGGTGATCCTGATCCGCACGGCATCGCGGCCGAGCAGCGGAACACTCAATTCGACGTAGGAGTTCTCGGCGTCGGCACCGGTGGTCTCCACCAGCGTCGCACCGGTGCGCGGGTGCACCGCGCCCTTGCTGTCCACGGTCCACTCGGCCGGAGCGCCGAGGCGGTGGACCGGGTTGATGGTGGTGCGTCCCGACCATTCGACATCGGGCGCGGCCAGCACCACGTCGACCGGGCCGCTGGTCACGCCGGCGGCGCGTCGTGCGTCGACCTGGCCGGGGACCACACCGGAACGCACCAGCGAGTACGCGGTGTCCTGTTCGAAGCGGTCGAGCAGTTCGCCGACCGGCTCGTCGACGCGGGTGATGCCCGCGACCGCGACGGTGCCGGGGATGACGCACACCTGATCGGCCGAGTAGCGCGGGTCGTGCGCCTGCCACAGCGAATCCGAACGCCACCAGCGACGCACGTCGCCGTCGACGACGGGCACGAAGTTGACCGGCTTGCCCGGGATCTTGCACAGGGTGACGAAGAACGGCACATCCGCCGGATGCAGCAGGGTCCGCTCGGCCGTCGGGTACTGCTCCTTCAGCGCGCAGATCGCGTCGACCGGACGCTCGAAGGCGTCGTCGGCGGCGAACAACGTGGGGATCTCACCGCGATCGGCCGGGTTGAGCCGGGATTCGGTGCGCCGGATCATCTCCGCGAACCGGTCGCGCCAGGTGATGTCGAGCCACACCGAGCGGGTTGCGTCGATGATGGCGTCGCCGATATCGCTGCCGCAGTCGAAATCCTTGCGGCGGTCGAGGCCGACGGCCAGTTCGACGTAGCGCTCGAGCCATTCCAGGTAGGTCATGGTGGCCACGTCGCCGAAATACGGCTTGGCGGTGGCGTTCAGCGCCGCGATGATCTCCTCGCGGCGTTCGGCGACCGCGTCGGAATCGCCCGCGACCTCGTCCAGCAGGCGGCCGGTGCGCGAGGCGGCGTTGTCGATCTCGTGGATGTCGGCGCCCAATTGGCTACGACCCGAGGCCATTCCGCCGTTCGCGGTGCCCGCGCCGACCCAATCCGGAGTGCCGGGGGTATCGACGAGCAACTGCTTGACCTCGGGGGCCGTCGTGGCTTCGAGCGTCGCCATAGCCGCGGTGCCGACCAGCACGCCGTCGAGCGGCATCACCGGGTAGCCGTGCGCGTCCGACCATGCGCCGGTCAGGTATTCGGTCGCGCGTTCCGGCGTTCCGATGCCGCCGCCGACACAGATGACCACGTTGGCGCGTTTGCGCAGTTCCGCGTAGGTCTCGAGCAGCAGGTCGTCGAGGTCTTCCCAGGAATGGTGACCGCCGGCCTTGCCGCCCTCGATATGCATGATCACCGGGTAGTCGGGGACCTCGTCCGCGATGCGGAGCACCGCGCGGATCTGCGCGACCGTGCCCGGCTTGAACGCGACGTGCGAGATGCCGACCTCGGTGAGTTCCTGGATCAGCGCGACGGCCTCTTCCAGTTCCGGGATACCCGCGGTGACGATGACGCCGTCGAACGGCGCGCCCGCACTGCGCGCCTTCTGCACCAGGCGCTTACCGCCGAGCTGGAGCTTCCACAGGTAGGGGTCGAGGAACAGCGAGTTGAACTGCACCGCGCGCCCGGGATGCAGCAGCGTCTTCAGCTCGGCCACGCGGTCGGCGAAGATCTGCTCGGTCACCTGACCGCCACCCGCGAGTTCCGCCCAGTGCCCGGCGTTCGCCGCGGCCGCGACGATCTTCGCGTCGACGGTGGTCGGGGTCATGCCCGCGAGCAGGATCGGCGAACGACCCGTGAGCTTGGTGAAGGAGGTCTCGACGACGATCCGGCCGTTCGGCAGGCGCACCGGGCGCGGCGCGTACGCCGACCACGCGGGGGCGACCTCGGGCGCGGCGCCCGGGGTCAGCAGGCTGCGCTGTCCCGTGCGGGTGGCCGCGGCGACGATGCCGACACCGGTCCCCTTCAGCGAACTGCCGGTGACCCGGCTCAGCAGATCACCCGGGCCGAGATCCAGAATCCATTCCGCGCCCGCGGCGACCACCTCGTCCACGGTGCCGACCCAGTCGACCGGATCGACGAGGATCTCCTTTGCCAGCCTCGCGGCCAGCTCCTGGTCGATCCCGCACTGTCCGGCCCAACCGGTCACCACGTCCACCGTCTCGGCCAGTGCCGGGTGGTGGAAGGCGACGTCGACCAGCAGGTCCTCGAAGACGGGGGCGAACACCGCGCCGCCGAACTGCTTGGCCTCGCGTGCCTTGGTCTGCTCGTCGTGGATCTCGGTGCAGCGCTGACGAACCCGGTCCAGCTGGGCCGGGGTGCCCGACAGCACGACGCGCCTGCGTCCGTTGCGGATCGAGATCACCGCCGCGGCGTTCGGATCGACTCCGGCCGACACCTCGGCGAGCACCTCGCGCAGCCGCTCGGGGTCGACATTGGACACCGCGACCATCGAGGAGCGCTCACCCACCGGCATCAGCCCGCGCCGCCGTGCGACCAGGCTGCCCGCCGCGCCGACCAACTGCGCGATGGCGAGCAGTTCCGCGTCGCGAGCGCCGCCGGTTTCCACCGCCGCCGCGGCCAGCCGTCCCTGGGAATGGCCGACGACGGCCACCGGGGCGTTTTCGGCCGGATCGAGTCCCTGCAACCGCAGCGCGCGCAACGCGGCGAGCTGCGCCAGCAGCACACCGGGCATCGAGACCGCGGCACTGCGCAGCACGGCCTCCGACGGCGCGCCCGAGGTCTCACCCTGATCGGCGTCGACGAGCTCTTCCTCGAGCATCCACGCGATCGGGTCGAACCCGACGGGGCGCACGACCAGCAGTTGCCGCGCGACGGGTTCCAGCATCGCGGCGGCCTCGTTGACCAGGTCGGTCAGTTCCGGCTCCAGCGCGCTGTCACGCCCGATCTCTTCCAATTCGCCGAGCCATTGGGCGCCCTGTCCTCCGAACGCGAGCGCGTAGGGCGCTCCGTCCAGCAGACGATCCAACAGCGGCGCCCGCACCCCATCCCGCTGGGGGGTCGCCTTCGCGCTCGGTCCGGTCCCGGTCTCGGTGCTCTCGTTGATCGTCAAGACGCTTCGACTTCCTTCTCCTGGCAACACACCCCTGTCCGGTGCGTCGCTCCCTCCGGTTCGCACTACTCCGCAACCTCTAGGCCTGTTATGGGCGAGGATTCCACAGAATCATGAGGAAATCCTCACGTTTCTCCCCGGCCCCCACTCTTACCCCTCGGTATTCAGGTACGAAAGTGCCAGAATTATTAGGAACATGACCCTTCCTCATATTTGAACCCGCAGGTCGTTTCAGTTACCAACGCGTACGAAACATGAGCGCTCCTCATGTTGACCGTTGCGAAACCGTTATAATCCCAGGTCGGGTTACCGGCGAGTACGACACTCGCCACATGAGCTTCGCGATCGCGGTCGAGGCCGGTAGAGTTTGGACGGTCGTACCATCAAGCGCGAGTGGCGAAATTGGCAGACGCGCCAGATTTAGGTTCTGGTGTCCACGGACGTAGGGGTTCAAGTCCCCTCTCGCGCACAGTTTCACGTCATCCGTGACACCTTTTCCGCCTCGCGCCGGAGTACCTTCGCACCCGCGGAGGACATCGACGAAAACACACTCCCACCTGCACAGATACATGACACGTCCGCCGGACGCGGACCCATCGATCGCCTGCGAGGAATTTGCTGACGGGTGCGATCGGCAGTGATCGCGCCGGTCACCCCGCTGCGACCGCTGTTGCAGGAACCTGTTCACCGACCGCAGGTCACGAACCGCTCGGTCCGTAGCCCCTACTGCCTCTCCCCCTGGGAAATCCGCAGTTCTTCGGCGACGGAAGCCGTGTCGTCGGCGAGCACATCCCTACTGCACTGGACTTTTGTCCAGGAACCCCGCTCGAACCCCGACCACTCGACTACAGCAGACGAGGACATCCACATCGCCGCGAGCGGTCACTTCCGCGCTCCCTATCGATTTCGGCGTCGAGCGGACCACACACAACGACCGCGCCCCGCCTCATCGAACACCGCGCGGCGACCGGCTGCCGGGCCGCCACGAGACCGCTCGGCGTCGGTCGCGGTTCCGCAGCGAGTCGCCGAGTTCTAGGCGTCGAACAGCAATTTCTTATCCGCGCGGCGGGTCTGCGACTGTTCGAGGAGGCCGGACCATGGCGGCGTCGACCCTCCGTGCGGTGTCGACCGGAGCGCGACTGCTGCCAGAACTCAGCACGGTGGCGTGACGGAGGCCACCGGCGGAGCGGCGATGGCGTCGGAGGCGAATATCGCGGAGAGAGCGACCAGCGCCGTGACCTGACAGACAAGTAGAACGGCCGCGATCGACGTAGCGAATCACCAGCAGTGTCAGGAACTCGCGGTTGATGAACAACCGGTCGCGACCGATCTTCAGGTCCCTGAAGCGGGCCTGCCGTCACAAGATCCTGAAGCCAAGCGGTCGCGGTCGGCCGTGCAACTCCGTAGCGCGACGCCGGATACAACGGCCGCAGGTCTCCGGCGGCAAGATCGGCACGCGCGGCTGGACCCCGGCCACCGGCGGTATCACGCACTGACCCCGCGCGCTCACGGCTTTCGCGCGCCGACCTCGTCCAGGGTCGGACGCGCGTCGACCGAGAGATGGGCGCCGACGCGTTGCACGGTCTGGTTCATCTCGTAGGCCACCATGCCCATATTGGCCGTCTCCACGGTCAACAGGGCCAGGCAGGCGTTCTCGCCCGCCGCGGTGATGAACAGCACCGCCTCGTCGAGTTCGACCACCGTCTGGCACACACCACCGACGTCGAAATGCGCGCCCGCGCTACGTGCCACACCGTGCAGAGTCGAGGCCATCGCACCGAAACGCTCCGCGTCGGGCTGATCCATCGACCCGCACTGGCCGAGCAACAGACCATCGGTGGACAACACGATGGCGAAACGGACATCGGGCAGTCGCTCGATGAGATCGTCGAGCAACCAGTCGAGGCTACGGGGCTTGGAGGTTGTCACCGGCACCTTCTTGTCGATCGGACTGCGTAATAGGTATGTCTATCTCGGCCCGATTCGTGCGGCCCTGGCGGGTACCACTCTCGATCGCCGACATCAGATTGCGGGCCTCGTCGGCGGACCGTCGCCGCGGCGAACGCGCGGACCCGGTCCGCGCGCCGGTGCTGCCCGCGGCGGCCTCCTCGGCGGCGCGCTGCCGCCGGGGCAGCGCCGGTTTCTCCTGCGACGGATGCACGGTCCAGTCCGCCGTCGGGTCGAATGTCGGGATCGACTTCGACGCGTAAGCGGGTGACGATCGAGAATCCTCGGCCGGGGCGTGGCGCTCGTCGGATCGGTCGTCACCGATGGCGACGAGCGTATTGGGGATCAGCACGATCGCTTTGATGCCGCCGTAGTCGGATTCGGTCAACCGCACCGAGATCCCGTGGCGCTGTAACAGTTTCGCGACCACGAACAGGCCCAGCCCGGCGTCGGTCGACAACGCGGCGACGCTGAAGTCCGGCGGCTGGGTCAGCAGCGCGTTACGTTCGGCGAGTTCGGTCGCCGACATGCCGAGGCCCTGGTCTGCGCCCCCGACGGCCACCCCCTTGCCGACCTGACTACCCGAGATCTCGACCCGCGACTGCGGCGGTGAGAAGGCGGTGGCGTTATCGGTGAGCTCGGCGATGAGATGGATGACGTCGGCCACCGCGCCGCCGGTGATCCGCAGATCCGGAAGCTTTCCGGTGTTGATCCGGGTGTAGTCGAGACTCTCCGCCACCGAACCCCGGACCACGTCGATGAGCGGCACCGGATTACGCCAGCGCCGACCGGGTTTACGGATTTCGGTGGTGGCGTTCGTCCATTCGCCGATGCTCAGCGGGAGGTCCGCCGGAGCGGGCGCGGTGGCCCGCCGGGTGGTGTTCGTGGTCGACGCGCGACCACCGACGGGGTCGTCCGACGAGGCCACCGTGGTGTCCGGCGCGGCGATCACACCGCGAGCGATGAGCGCGTCGCCCATCGCGACGAGCTGCTGCCATGCCCGACTGTCGGCGATCGCACCGAGCCGAGCCCGCCGCTGCCCGGTCAGGATCGCGTTCGCGTAGATCAGTTCGGCACGGGCGTCGCTGATATTGCGTGTGAAATCGGCGAATTGAACCGGGGTGATCCGATTCGTGATCAACGCGGTCGACCCGATGCTGAGCCCCTTCGAGATCGCCTCCGCGGCGCGCAGCATCGGGATCCCGCGCACCATGTCCACCGCGATGGCGGCGTCGGGCGCGACCGTCGCGGCGATCAGATTTCCCGAAACGATGGTGTCGATGATCGCGCTGAACGCGCCGAAAACCTGCTCCGACGGCAGCGCACGCGCGTCGATTCCGCCGCGCAGCATCGGCATCGACCGGAGCAATTGATCGATACCGGACATGTCGTCGGCGAGTTCGGGCCGCACCTCGGCCGAGGTCTGACTGTAGGTGAGCAGGTACGCCAGCGCGCTGTCGGAATTCTTCCTGGCGGTGACCAGGGTGTTGTTCGCGGATTCGTCACCGGCCGGCACGAGCATGGTCGCGGCCCGCTCGGACTGGAACGCCTCGATCATGGTGATCGCGGGCGTGGTCGTCTCGCCCGCGAACTCCGCCCAATCCTTGGATTTACGTCCGTCCTGGATCAGGTACACCGCCGCGCCGATACCGACGCCGAGTAGCGCGATGCTGGGGATCAGCACGATGACGAGCAGCCTCGCCCGCACTCCGAGCGGTGTGCGCCGCCCTCCGCGAGCGAGCACCACGGCCGAGAACCCCCGAAACAACCTGCGACCGAACACCAATGATCGTGCCTACTTCTGGGCGTTCCGCCCCTCTGTGACCGGCTTACAGCAACCGCGAGTCGATGTGTCTCAGGTCACTTTATCCTCGAGTAACCGGGTTACGCAAATAAATTCCGATAGCTGGGCAATCGCCCTCGCGGGCGGGCGGCGCGGGCGATCGGCACTACACCGCCGCGGGCACATCCACGGCGGTACCCGGAATCCGGGCTCGGTTCAGCGCTGGCGCCAGCTCAGCGGACCCGGTAGGTCGACGCTGTTCTTCTTGGTGCGCGAGTTCCACGACCACGGACCGATTTTGATACCCCACGAGGACAGGCCCGACTGGGTGAAATTGAACTTCAGCGGTCCGAAGGATTTGCGCTGACGGAACCTGATGGGCATGCGGCCTCCCTGACTTGTCCCCAGGGTAGCCGATCGAGGTTGGCTCCCAAGGGTTTCGCCGCATCCGTCGCAGTCGGTCGACAATCGATGACGGGCACGGCACCACGAGGACGAACCAGGTACTGCCGGTACCTGGTCGGGCGGTTACTCCACGAAGTCCCCCGCGCGCCTAGGGTCGAAAGCATGACCATTCCGAATCTCACCCTGAACAACGGCGTCACGATGCCCGCCATCGGGTTCGGCGTCTACCAGACCCCACCCGCGGAGACCATCGCCGCGGTCGACAGGGCGCTGAGCACCGGGTATCGGCATATCGACACGGCGGCGGCGTACGGCAACGAGCGGGAGGTCGGCGAAGCGGTCCGCCGCTCCGGACTCGACCGCGACGACGTCTTCCTGGAGACCAAGATCTGGATCTCCGACTTCGGCTACAGCGAGACCCTGCACGGATTCGACAAGAGCGCGGGCAAACTCGGGGTCGACCGGATCGACCTGCTGATCCTGCACCAGGCCCTGCCCGACGAATTCGAGCTGACCGTCCAGGCGTACAAGGCGCTGGAGAAGCTCTACGCCGACGGCAAGGTCCGCGCGATCGGCGTCTCCAATTTCATGCCCGACCACCTCACCCGGCTGCTCGCCGAGACCGAGATCGTGCCCGCGGTCAATCAGATCGAGGTGCACCCCTACTTCCGCCAGTCGGAACTGCTCGCCGTCGATACCGAGCACGGCATTCTCAACCAGGCCTGGTCCCCGATCGGCGGCATCACCTTCTATCGCGACGGCTCGAAGGGCTCGACCCTGAAGGACCCGGTGATCGGCGAGATCGCCGCCGCGCACGGCAAGTCGCCCGCGCAAGTGATGCTGCGCTGGCACACCCAGCAGGGCAGGCAGGCGATTCCGAAGTCGGTGACGCCCTCGCGCATCGCGGAGAATTTCGACATATTCGACTTCGAACTGAGCGCCGAACAGCTGTCCGCGATCGACGCTCTGGACACCGGTATCCGCGGCGGCCCCGAACCCGAGGCCATGACCCGCCAGCGATTCGGCATGCCGATCCCGGAGGCCTGAGAGTCGACGCGGCGGCCGGGGAGTCGCGACCATCGAGGTCGATCGGCCGCCCGCCACTGCCTCAAAATATTATAAGCCATCTGATATATTGACGCCGTCGATTTCGCCGAAGGGAAGTACCAGCAGTGACGACACGCCCCACCCGACCCCGCCGCACGACTCTGGCCGTACCGGGATCCAGCCGGAAGATGATCGACAAAGCGCGCGATCTCGACGCCGATTCACTGTTCCTCGACCTGGAGGACGCGTGCGCGCCCGCGGCGAAGGCGGACGGGCGCAAGATCATCGCGAGTTCCCTCAACGAGGGCGGATTCGGCGACAAGACCCGCACGGTCCGGGTCAACGACTGGACGACACCGTGGACCTACGCCGACGTGATCGAGGTCGTCGGCAACGCGGGCGCGAATCTGGACTGTCTGATGCTGCCCAAGACGCGCGGCGCCTCCGATGTCGTCGCGCTGGATCTGCTGCTCACCCAGGTCGAGAAATCCGAGGGGCTCGAGGTCGGGCGGATCGGCCTGGAGATCCAGATCGAGAACGCGCAGGGCCTGCTCGCGCTGGAGGCCATCGCGACCGCGAGCCCGCGCATCGAGACCATCGTCTTCGGTCCGGCCGATTTCATGGCCTCGATCCAGATGAAGACGCTCGTCGTCGGGGAGCAGCCGCCCGGATACGACGTCGGCGACGCCTACCACCATATCCTGATGAGCATTCTGATGGTGGCCCGCGCCCACGATCTGCAAGCCATCGACGGCCCGTACCTCGCGATCAAGGATCTCGACGGGCTGCGCCGCGTCGCCCAGCGTTCGGCCGCACTGGGTTTCGACGGGAAATGGGCGCTGCACCCGACTCAGATCGACGTGCTCAACGAGATCTACAGTCCGCGCCAGGGCGACTACGACCACGCCGAGAACATCCTCGACGCCTACGCCTGGCACACCTCGGGCGCGGGCGGGCATCGCGGCGCTGCCATGCTCGGCGACGAGATGATCGACGAGGCGTCGCGCAAGATGGCGCTGGTCGTGTCGGCGAAGGGCAGGGCGGCGGGGATGTCGCGCACCGATATCTGGCAACCCGCCGAATGAGCGCGAACACCCGGAGCCGACGATGACCACCCCGCCCACCGGGCCCGGTGGCCGCCACCGCGCGGCCGAAAGCGCTGACCACGAGGAAGTTTCGGCGGAGCGGTTCCGTTCCGCCTTCCGAGGCCACCCCGGCGGCGTTTCGGTGATCACCGCCGACGCGGGCGCCGGGCCGGTCGCGTTGACGGCGACCTCGGTCGCCTCGGTCAGCGTCGAGCCGCCCGCGTTGACGTTCTCGGTCTCCGAACAGTCATCGAGCGCGCCCACCCTGCGCGAGGCCGACACCGTCGTGGTGCATCTACTCGCCGCCGACCAACTCGATCTCGCCGAACTGGGGGCGACCAGCGGAATCGACCGATTCGCCGATACCTCGATCTGGCGGCGACTGCCCACCGGTGAACCGTATTTCCCCGCCGCGCGCACCTGGGTGCGCGGGCGAATCACCGCGCGACTGGACGTCGGCGACCCGCGCAGTTCGAGCGTGCTCGTCGTCGAGGCGCTGGAGATCTCGGGCGACGACCGGGGCGAGGCCGCCGCACTCGTCTATCACGATCGGGTGTGGCACCGGCTCGGATCGCATTCCCGGATCGCCGGGTAGGGACCGGCTACCCGGACGGTGCGCCGAGTTCGGTGTCGGCCAGACGCGCGCTCAACAGTTCGGCGGCGGCACGGAAATGTTCCTCGGTGACGGTGCGGGCGGCGACCGAATCGCCTTTCGCGAGCGCGGAGACGAGCAGTTCGTGGTCCTCCACCGAACACGGCACCTGTTCGGGGAACAGTTCGAAGAAACGCCTCGGCACCATCCGTCCGGCGTCACCGAGCATCCCCTGCAATCGCGTCGAACCGCAGGCCCGGTTGATCTCGCGGTGGAACAGCCAGTTCAGGGTCGCGACATCCTCACCCGCCTGCGCGGCGATCCGGATCTCGCGATGAAGTTCGCGCACCCGAAGCAGCTGACGCGGCGTGATCTTCTGCGCCGCCCACTGCGCGGCCACGCCCGACAGCGCGGCCATCAGGGTGAAGTTCTCCAGCGTCGATTCGGCCGACACCCCGATCACGATGATGCCGCTGCGCTGCGCGACCCGCACCAGTCCCTCCTGCGCGAGCACGAGGCACGCCTCACGAACGGGCGTGCGGCTGGTGCCGAATTCGGCCGCGGCGGCGTCGAGATCGATGCGGGAGTCGCGGGCGAGTTCGCCCGCGAGGATGCGTTCGCGCAGGACATCGGCGAGACGTTCGCGTTCGGTACGTTTACCGCCTGCCTTGTCGTCGACCTCGCCGACCGGCCATGGACCGCGCTCGGGGACGGTCATCGACCGCACCGACCCGGGTATCGCACGACCGCGCACGCGCGCGAAGGATCCGGCGACGCGTCGACCCGGGAGAACTCCATCGGGTCATTCTCGCTCACCGTGTCCCGGCGTCGGCAGACACCCGTCTTCGCTCACCTCCCGGCATCGACGTCGAGCTTGACAACGACGCCCCACCTCTTAAATATATCAGTCATAATCTGATATATCTTCCTACGAGAGGGCTCCCGATGTCCACACCAAGATCCGACCGCATGACGCTGGTCGCCTTCATGCAGGCGTCGAACGTGTCGGTGTACTCCGGTTCGTGGCGCTACCCGAGCTCGGCGCCGGACTACCTGAACCTGCGCTACTACCAGCGCATCGCGCGCACGCTCGAAGACGGCTGTTTCGATCTGATGTTCTTCGACGACCGGCTCGCTATGCCCGCGATCTACGGCAACTCGGTGGCCGACGCCGTCAAATACGGTGCGCGCCCGATCAAGCTGGATCTCACCGCCGTCCTCGGCGCCGCCGCGGCCGCCACCGAACACCTCGGACTCGGCGCGACCTACTCGACCACCTACTACGAGCCGTTCCACGTCGCACGGACCTTCGCCACGCTCGACCACCTCAGCGGCGGACGGGCCGCGTGGAACGTCGTCACGTCGGTCAACGACGCGGAAGCCCAGAACTTCAGCGTCGACGCGCATTCCGAACACGATCGGCGCTACGACCGCGCCGAGGAGTTCATCGACGTGGTCACCAAACTCTGGGACTCGTGGGAAGACGACGCCATCACCGGCGACAAGGAGGCCGGTGTCTTCGCCGACCCCGACAAGGTCCACGAACTGCATCACAAGGGCGAATTCTTCACCGTGCGCGGGCCGCTGACCGTGCCGCGCACCCCCCAGGGTCGCCCGGTGATCATCCAGGCGGGTCAGTCCGGACGCGGACGCAGTTTCGCGGCGAAATGGGCCGACCTCATCTTCACCGGCGACCCGAGTCAGGCGGTCGCGACGGAGCACTACCGTCAGCAGAAGGAACTGATCGCCGAATCCGGGCGCGAACCCGATTCCGTGCGCATCCTGCCGATGGTCTACGTCATCGTCGGCGAGACCGAGCAGATCGCCGCCGAGAAGGAGGCCGTCTTCCTCAACGAACTCGTGCATCCGATGGCCTCGCTGACGCTGCTGTCGGAGGTCACCAACCACGATTTCTCCGGGCACTCGCTCGATGACGTCGTCACCGACGAACTCATCGATTCGGTGTCGGGCATCCGCGGTCTGGTCCAGGGAGTCAAACGCCACGTCGGCGAACAGCCGCTGACCCTGCGCGTGCTGGCCAACCATCGCGCCACCCTCTTGCAGGGGCCGCGCTTCGTCGGCACCGGCGCGCAGATCGCCGAACAGATGCAGCAGTGGTTCGAGTCGCGGTCCTGCGACGGATTCGTCGTCGCCGCCACGCATTTCCCCGGAGCTTTCGAGGATTTCGTCCGGCTCGTCATTCCCGAACTCCAGCAGCGCGGACTCGCCCGGACCGAATACAGCGGCAACACCCTGCGCGAGAACCTCGGACTCGAGCGACCGGCGAACGTCTTCACCCAGGGGGTGCCCGCCGGTGTCTGACACCACGTCCGCACCGCGCAGCCGGATGCTCGAAGGCATCCGGGTGCTCGATATGGCCACCCTCGCCGCCGCGCCGCTGGCCGCCACCTACCTCGGCGAATTCGGCGCGGAGGTGATCAAGATCGAACAGCCGCGCGGCGGCGATCCGATCCGGGGCTGGGGCGCGCAGAAGGACGGCGTCGGCCTGATGTGGAAGAGCATCGGGCGCAACAAGAAGTCGGTGACCGTCGACCTGCGCACCGCCGAAGGGCAGTCCCTCGTCCGCGATCTGGCGCGCACCTGCGATGTCGTCGTCGCCAACACCCGGCCGCACACACTGCGACGGTGGGGTCTGGACTACGACACGCTGCGCGGGGTCGACAGTCGCGTCGTCATGCTGCATATCACCGGCTACGGGCTCACCGGCCCGAAATCGACACGTCCCGGTTTCGGCACCCTCGGCGAGGCTATGAGCGGATTCGCCCACACCACGGGCGAATCCGACGGGCCGCCGACGCTGCCCGCGTTCATGCTCGCCGACGGCGTCGCCTCGCTGAACGCCGCGTACGCGGTCATGATGGCGCTCTACCACCGCGACGTGCACGGCGCGGACGGCCAGTTGATCGATATCAACCTCATCGATCCACTCGCCCGACTGCTGGAACAATCGCTGGTCACCTACGACCAGACGGCCACGATTCCACGGCGGGCGGGCAACAAATGGGATATCTCCGCCCCGCGCAACACCTACCGCACCAAGGACGACAGGTGGCTGGCCATGTCGGGCAGCGCGCCCACCATCGCGCTGCGCGTCTTCCGGGCGATCGGTCGCGCCGATCTGGCCGAGGATCCCGACTTCTCGGATCCGCAGCGCAGGCTGGCCCGCTCGTCCGAGGTGGACGCGATTGTCGCCGAATGGGTCGCCGAGCGGACACTGGCCGACGCGATGGCGGTCTTCGACGAATTCGAGATCGCGGCCGCACCGGTCTACGACGTCTCGGAACTGATCGACGACGAGCAGATGCGCCACCGCGGGGTCTTCGTGCGCATCGAGGACACCCAACTCGCCAGCATGCTCGTGCAGGCGCCGGTGCCCCGGTTCTCCGACAGCGCGGGCATCGTCGACGGGCTCGGCCCCGAACTCGGCGCGCACACCGCGGCGGTGCTGAGCGAACTGCTCGGGCTGTCCGACGCCGATATCGACGCCCTGCGACAGCGCGACGTCATCTGATCACCCACCCGTTTCAGGAGAGATGGACATGATTGCCTTCCGCAGGCGTTCGGAATTGGCCACGCCCGCCACCAACGACCGGATGTTCGCCAAAGCGGCGGCCTCCGACGCCGACCTGGTCTTCCTCGATCTGGAGGACGCCGTCGCCCCGGCGCTGCGCGAACAAGCCCGCGCCGAAGCCGTCACCGCGCTCAACGATCAGGACTGGGGATCGACCGCGCGCGCGGTGCGTATCAACGGCATCGACACCAGATGGGCCTACGGCGACATCATCGAGATCGTCACCGGGGCGCGCGAGAACCTCGACACGATCATCGTGCCCAAGGTGACCGCGGCCCGCGACGTCTGGTGGGTCGATGTGCTGCTCACCCAGATCGAGGCCGCCCTCGGCCTGACCGAACAGATCCGCCTCGAAGTCCTCATCGAGGACGTGGCCGGAGTCGCCAACGCCCAGGCCATCGCGACCGCGAGTCCGCGACTGGACGCGCTGATCTTCGGCGCGGGCGATCTCTCGGTCTCCCAGCACGCCCGGGTCGACACCAATTTCAAACCGCGCGTCAGCTACCCCGGCGATTTCTGGCACTACGCCAGGATGCAGGTGCTGACCGCCGCCCGGGTCGGCGGACTCCTCGCCATCGACGCGCCCTACCCGGATTTCAAGGACGAGAAGGGGTACGCCGAGGACGCCGAACACGCCGCCGCGCTCGGCTTCGACGGCAAATGGGCGATCCACCCGGCGCAGATCGCCATCGCCAACGAGGTGTTCTCCCCCACCGAAGCCGAAATCCAGCGGGCTCGAAGGAATCTGGACGCCTATCGCGCGGCCGAGGCGCAGGGACTCGGCGCGACCAGTGTCGACGGGCAACTCGTCGACGCCGCGCACGTGAAACTCGCCGAGGCGGTTCTCGCGCAAGTGCCGGGGGCATAGACCCGCCATGACGACGAAGACGCGGTAACCGTGATGCGCCGACAATCCCGATCGGCACCCGTGGTCGGCCTGCTCGACAGACAAACCACCGACCACCCGGTGACCTGGGTCGTCGGCGCACCGGATACCGGCGCGCTCGAACACGCCGTCCGGATCAGGGCCGAGGATCTGCGCGATGCGCAACGACAGTCGGCGCGCGTGCGCGCCGGGTCGTCGACGCCGCCGCTGGTTCTGCTCGATATCGAGGTGCTCGTGGATATCTCGGCGGACGCGGCGCGCGGGCACCTGCCCGACTCGTCCGATATCGCCGACGATCCGCCGATATCGTCCACCAGCTATGTCGGCACCGTCACCGGACTGTGCGGGCTCATCCGCGATCTGCATGCGCTGGGGATCGCGGACGGTGTCCTGCTGATCCCGCTGAGCCCGGATCCGACGGTCGAACTGGTGAAGAGTTCGCTGCCGTTGTTCTTCACGCCGAGCTGACGGCACCTCGCGGGTGGACGGCGATCCCGAGCCGTCGCCGTCGGACTCCCGCGGACGATCCCGTGGCCGCTGGACCTGTCGGCCCCGGACGCTACTCTGCCGGAATGGTCAGTCCCGATACGGCTCTGCGCCGCCTGCTGCGGGAGACGGGAAAACTGCTCGAGCCGTACGGCTTCGGCGGCTCCGAACCCACCTGGATCCGGGTCGAACCGGGCGGAGTCGCCTCGGTCGGACGCACCCGGGTCTCCCGCACCTGGACCGACGGGCAGCAGACCCTCCGATTCGGCCTGCGCCTCGACGCCGCCCCCGCCGCCTGGTGGGAATTCCGCAACTGGCGCGACACCCGCCTCGGACTCGCCCCGACGTCACCGGAGAACGCCACCGGCCCCGGTCTCGTCGAGCCACACCCGCCCACCCTGGAACCGCCCGAGTCGTGGTCGCTGCGGGTGGATCCGGAGCGGGCGGGTCAACACGCGGCACAGGCCGATATCGACGTCATCCGCGCCGAACTCCCCCGCCGCGTACACGCCTACGCCCGCCGCGCCATCGCGCTGATACAGCCCGACCGGTACCTCGACGAACTGCTGGCCCACCCCGAACCCGATCTCGACACGCGACGCGCGATCGTCGTCCTGCTCGCCGACCGCGGACCGGGACCGGAACTCGACGACGCGATACACCTGCTGCGGCAAGCGATCTCGGAACAGGAGGCATCGGAGTACGTGGAGGAGGTCGTCACCTACGCGCGCACCCGCGCCGCCCTGGTCTGATCAGCGACTCCGATCGGGCCCACGAACGGACTTCGGCGGAGTTGCCTCCGGTTCGCGGACGTGCGTTGGCAAGGGGCGCGAGGTGGTCGCCCTCCCCCTCGTCGACGAGGGCCACCACCGACTACGCCCCCGAATCCCGGTGATCGCGGGTGAGCGTCGCGCGGGCGATCACCTGTCGATCACCGAGGATAAGGTGACCCTAACCCACGGGATTTGCCGACACCAGCCGTTCGCTCGGCAACCCCTGTTGCCCGGCCCGTTCGGTCGGCGCTACGTTGCGTAGTAGTAGATCTCCGTCGTACCGACGTATCCCGGAAGGCATCGAATGTCTCGGCAAGCCCTCATGGTCATGGATATCCAGAACGCCGTGGTCGCCCGGTACCCCGATCCCGCCTACCTGCCCCGGCTGCGCGAGGCCATCGCCCGCGCTCGGGCGGGCGGTATTCCGGTGATCCACGTCGTCGTCGGATTCCGGCCCGGGTATCCCGAGATCAGTGCGAACAACAAGATGTTCGGCGGACTCGCGCGACGAGCGGCCGCCGCGGGCGAGGAGATCGGGATGCAGATCCACCCCGAGATCACACCCGAACCCGGCGATATCGTCGTCACCAAACGGCGGGTCAGCGCCTTCGTGGGCAGCGATCTCGACGTGGTGCTGCGCGCGGGCGGTATCGATCATCTCGTGCTGACCGGTATCGCGACCAGCGGAGTCGTCCTGTCCACACTGCGGGAGGCCGCGGATCGCGATCTCACGCTGACCGTGCTCGCCGACGCCTGTCTGGACTCGGACTCGGAGGTGCACCGGGTACTGACCGAGAAGGTCTTCCCGATGCAGGCCGAGGTCACCACCGTCGCGGCATGGACGCCCGCCTAGAACTCGGGCAGCACCCGCGACGCGAGAAGTTCCAGCGACAGGTCCGACGCGCGGTCGTGGGTGAACAGGATGACCTGACCGAAGCCGGTTTCGCGTAGCTCTCGCAGGCGTTGGACCACTTCGGGCGCGGTGCCGACGAGTCCGCCCTCGGCCAGTCCGTACGCGGGTGCGCCGAAACGCTTCTCGGCCTTGGCCTTGACCTGGGCCACCGAGGCGTCGTCCGGGGCCAGCGCCATGACGGCTTGCAGCGACAGCGTGATCGACGACGGGTCGCGGCCGATGTCCGCGCAGCACGATCGCAGCACGTCGAGTTTGCGATCGAGTTCGCCGAGCGCGTAGGTCGGGACGTTCCACACGTCGGCGTAGCGGGCCACCAGCGGCAGCGTGTACTTCTCGCCGACACCGCCGATGACGATCGGCGGCCGGACCGACGGCGCGGGAACCACGGCGACGTCGCGAACCGAGTAGTGGTCGCCGGTGAAATCGATCCGCCGGTCGGTGAAGGCCTGGGTGAGGATTTCCAGGGTTTCGGCCAGCCGCCCCGAGCGATCGGCGAACGATCCCCACGGCAGACCAGCCCGCGCGTGTTCGTCCGCGATGGAGCCGCTGCCGAGTCCGAGCGCGAAGCGGCCGGGTGCGATCTCGGCGAGCGTGGTCGCCATCTGAGCCAGCAGCGCCGGGTGACGGAACTGGTTGCACAGCACCAGGTGGCCGATGGTGAGCCGTTCGGTGCGGCTGAGCAGTGCCGTGGCCAGGGTCCAGGCTTCCAGCGACGGGAGGTCGGGGGCGCCGGGTCCGTACAGGTGGTCGTAGATCCACAGCGAGCCGATGCCGAGTTCGGCACAGCGTTGCGCGCGATGGAGCAGTTCGGGATAGGAGAAACCGATCTGCGGCAGGTAGACGCCGATATCGAGATCGCTCATCGCGTGGCCTTTCATTCCAGGACTCGACGCAGGAAGTCGTCGACGTCGGCGCGGGCGAGCCCCGGCGTCGTGCGGTGGTCACCGTCGTACACCTGGAATTCGTAGCGGGTGCCCGCCGCGCTCATCCTTGCCAACAGCACGGCCGTCGCCGGGATCGGGACGGCGAGGTCGGTGTAACCGTGGGCGAAGAAGATCGGGCGGTCGTATCCGTCGGCGGGTACGGCGGTGTAGTCGGCGACGGCGCGGCGGAACGCGGGATCGTCGAGCGGCCTGGCGAGCATCGATCCGATCGACGCCCCTCCGATGATCGAGTGCCACCGGTTCTGGCAGGTGCCGACGAGTCGGTCCAGGATGTCGACCCCGCGCGGTGAGAGGTAGGAGTTCACATCGATATCCGGCCGGACCGTGCGCAGACCGAGCAGGATGGCGGCGGCGTACTCGTTCAGTCCGTCGATGCCGGGCACCTCCGGGAACGCGGGCCCGAAAAGGCCGAACGCGTATTCGACGGTCGCGGTGGCTTCGGTGCGCAGATGCTCGGCGGCCGCCGAGCCGATGGCCGCGAGGGGCATAACCATCACGAAAACCGTTGTCATCACACGTAAGAACACGTTCGTCGACACAGTAACCATGGTCCCCGCCGTTATCGGAACTTCATTACCCTGATATGAGAACATCATTTCCATCGGTGATAAGATGCTAACCATACGCCCGATTGCCGGGTTGGGGACACAGCGGAGTGAACCGATGGCAGAAGTATCGACCACGCCAACCCACGACGGCGGCCTCGAAACGTGGACGGCCCCCATGCGAACACTACGACCGGGGCATGGAACCACCCATCACCGCGCGGACGGCCTCTTGTCGCCGACGCCGGATCGCTCTCGGATCGAATGGTGAAGACGTTGAATGGTTCCTCACCACTGAAACCGAGGATCACCGATCCGTTCGCCGAACCCGAACAGTTCTTCCCGTCCTCGGAACTGCTCTCGGCTATCAGCGGCCACTGCGTCGCGGATCATCCGATCACCCGCTGGTGCGTGGATCTGGTCGGCATCCATCGTGACAGCACCGCCGAAGGCTGCGACGAACGACTCTCGGCCAAACGTCGCGCCGACATCATCCGCGATATCGACATGTGGACCAACCATCACGTACCCCAGCATCTGAACGGTTCGCGGCTGCACACCGAGACCATCGGCGCGGTGATCGACAAGATCGCCAGGGCCTACACCCGGTTCCAGACCGAGATGTCGCGGCACGCGCCGGGTGATCCCCGGGTGCACGGCGCGTGGCACTGTGTGGCCGAACTCGTCGTCGCCTATCGCGATCTGGCCGCCGAGGTGGTGCGGGGACAACGCCGCCTGCCCGACCGCTCCTCGGACTGACACCGCCCCGAACACCCCCGCATACGTCGTCGAAAACCCCCGGAAACGGCAAAAACCCCGCACCCTGAGGTGCGGGGTTCTACCGACTGCGTCGATCAGATCGCGCGGACGTCCTGGGCCTGCGGCCCCTTCTGTCCCTGCCCGACCTCGAACTCCACGCGCTGTCCTTCTTCGAGGGACTTGAATCCCGAGCCGGACACGGCGGAGTAATGAACGAAGACGTCAGGGCCGCCACCGTCTTGGGCGATAAAGCCGAAGCCCTTTTCGCTGTTGAACCACTTCACACTGCCTTGAGCCATTTGCTTACTTCATCTTTTCTGTAGGTGAGCCGAGCAAATCACACCGATAAGCTCGATCCCACTGCCTAACCATGCCACGGATTGACCGATAATGCCCGCCTTTTGTGAGCAAGGCGACAACCCGGCGAGGAGCGATCCGACCTGGACAGCGGGTTTCAGCCACCGTTCAGCCAACGCTGTTTCAGTGCCCAGTGATTGTCCCACCACTGCCGCGTGACCTCGGGATCGGCTCCGGCGGCGGGCGGCGGGGACTCCCCCGGGAACAGGCCGTTTCCGTCGGGTTCGCCGACCTTCGACGGCGCGGGCGGCGCTTCGGGCGCCTGTTCCTCGGCGGGGGCCTGCGCCTCCTGCTGCGGCACCGATTCGGACGGTTCCGGCTTCACGGTCGTGGTTGGCCGGGGCGGCGCGGTCGGGCGCGGATTGATCGGCACCGGCGGCACCCCGGGCGGTGGCATGGGGGCCGGTAACCGTTCCATCTCCGCGGCCACGGGTGATTCCGGCGGCGGCGCGACGGGTTCGATGGTGGGCGCCGCCGACACCGAGGTCGACGGCACGGTGGTGGCGGGCGAGCTCGACTCGGCGACGACCTTCGCCGCCGGATGGTCGTCACCGATCTGCGCGACCGCGAATCCGGTGGCGCCGAGCACGGCGACAATCGCCGCCGCGATCAGCACGGGTCGGCGCAGCCTGGCGGTACTGGTGGCCGACGCGGCCGGGTCGGATTCCTCGATCTGCCCCGACGCGACCAGCGCCGCGCCGCGCGCCGCCATCGTCGCGGCCCCCGGCGCCTGGAGAACGGGTACGCCGAACCCTTTGTCGAAGGCCGCGGCGATGGCCGGGATCCCGGCGGCCGCGCCGCACAGCAGCACCGCCTCGGGCCGCGTCGACGGCGAATCACACTGGCTGCGAATACGAATGACGGCGGCGTCGGCGGACTCGGCGCCGACGATGCCCGGCTGCCAGGTATCCGAGGCGCGCACCTGCGCGCGGGCCGCGTCGACCAGCGCGAAAGAGGTGCGCCGATCCACGGTTTCCACGATCAGGACGGGGCCGTATTTCTCCTGCCCCGGCACCTCGCGAACCGCCGCGAGCAACGCCGAACGCACCGAGACCAGCGACGCCGAACTCCAGCCGCCGGTCGACAGATTCGTCACCAGCGCGCGGCGCTCCTCGGCGGTGCGATAGACGACGGCGACGTTCTCGATCCGGATATCGGGCGCGACGGCGGCGACGATCCGGTCGAGCACCCCGGGAACGGCATCGACGCCGTCGGCGACCTGTTCCTCGACCGTGCGCAGGATCTTCTCCAGCGCACCGTCCTCCGGCGTACACGACACGAGTACCCCGCGAACCACTGTCTGTTCCGCGGATAGACCGACAGTTGCCCTCATGAAATACCTCGATTCGACAAACACTCTCGTAAGGAGTTCGCAGCGGGTACCCGAAACGATGGGCGCGTGGCGCGACGGTCTCGCAACGATCGGTCCAACCCGGGAGCTTCCATCGACGCCGGGCGATATCGAATACATATCGCCGAACCGATATCCACCCCAGAGCACCGGTTCGACGACACTGCGGATCGGCGGCCTGCAAGGTTGCAGCATATTGCCGCGAACACGGAATTTCTATCTCTACCTGCGACGAATGCGTTACGCGTGTCGAAAACGGGAACGCACCGGGCACCCAGCAACGAACGTGTGTCGCCGTCCCGGGCGCGGCGCGCGGCGACGACACGGACACGAATCGATCGCCCCGACGCACATTTCGGTCACCGGATGTGACCTCACTCACCCGGACGATTCCGGGCGCGACGGGTCAGCAGCTACTTCCGGTGCACGCCGTGAGTTCGCGCAAACGGCGGTCGAGCGCGTCGACGGTGTCGGCGTGCGCGGCGCGACCGTCCGCGGTTTTGATCAGATTCGTCAACTGGTACGGGTCCGCGGCGAGATCGTAGAGCTCGTACTCGCGCTCCGTGAGCGGGCGTTCGCGTTCGTACCAGCGCACATAGAGGTAGCGCTCGGTGCGGATACCGACCCAGGACGGCATGTCGAAGGCGTACATCGCCGGGGTGTCGGTGCCGGGGATCTGTTCCTGCGCGATGCCGTCGCGCCCGGTCGCGCCCGCGCCGCCGTACTCGGCGGTGAAATCGGTGCGCCACCCGGTCGTGTCACCGGCGAGCGGACCCGCCAGCGAGCGGCCGTCGATCCGCGCCGGAAGCGCTATGCCCGCCCAGCCGAGAATGGTGGGCGCGAGGTCGATGGACAGCGCGAACGCGTCGGTGGTTCCCCGGCGAATACCGGGACCGGCGACGGCGAGCGGAACGCGAACGGATTCCTCGTACGGCGCCATCTTCTGTGTGAGCCGGTGCGCGCCGAGGCTGTATCCGTTGTCGGAGGTGAAGATCAGATAGGTGTTGTCGAGGGTTGCGGTCGCGGCGAGAGTGTCCACGATCGCGGCCACCATCTCGTCCAGCGCTTTCAACGAACCGAGCCGATTGGTGTAGTCCACATCGTTGGTCGCCGCGATGGTCGCGGCGCGAACGCCCGCGGTGTCGATCAGCCATTCGGGTTTGTCGGAGACGTCGGCCTCCTGGTAGTTCGGCGAGCGCGGCGCGGCCGTCGGGACGGTCTCGGCGAGGTGGCGCGGCGCGGGCGGAATCGGAAAATGCGGGGCCGTCGAGGCGGCGTACCAGAAGAACGGTCGCGCGGACGCGGCGGCGTCGGTGATGAACCGCACCGATTTGTCCCGGACCACATCGGTTTGGTAATCCTTCGGCGCGACACCGTATTTCACGAAGGTGCCGTTCTCGTTGAGGGTGTAGTTGTAGCCGGCGTAGAGGAAGTTGTCCACGCCCGCGTTCCAGTCGTCCCAGCCCGGCGGGATGTGGCCGGGATCGTGTTCGAGGCCGTTGAGATATTTGCCCGCCATGCCGGTCCGATATCCGGCGTCGTGCAGATGGGTGGCGATGGTGTGGGATTCGTTGCCGTTGTCACGGAAGGTCTCGAATCCGCCGACCTCGCCCGCGTTGGTGAGCACCCCGGTGTTGTGCCCGTACTCGCCGGTCAGGATCGACGCGCGCGCCGCGCAGCAGATCGGCATCGGCGCGAACCCGTCGGTGAATTCCATTCCACGGTCACGGATCAGCGCCGCGGTCCGCGGCATGGCCTGCCAGACCGGCGTGGAGGTCGTATCCAGATCGTCGGCGAGGATCATGACGATATTCGGACGCCGGTCTTCGGGCGTGTCGGCGGTCGAGGTGCCGGGAAGCCACACCAGCGCCGACAGCAGCAGGATCGCCGCCGACAGCACACGACCACGCGAAGGACCATGACTCATCGAATGCTCCTGCCGGACGGGGGCAACGGTCCCGCAGAGTATCCATCACGACGGCCACGAGGAACCGGGCGGTCGGCATCCGACACGCTGTATCGAATGCCGACCGTACGGCGTCAGATGTCGGCACCGCCGGTGTGCCCCGCGAGCAATTGGCTGAACGGCGTCACCGCCGCGAGCGAATTACCCGAGGTGCGCCGTCGCGGTGAAGCCTCCGGCAGGAAACCCGATACCGCGGTCGGCGCGGCGACGACCAGCGTCGCGAATTCGGCCGCCGCCCGATGCACCCGTTCGGCAAGACCCGACGACCCGAAATCCGCTGTCGCCGCGAACACGCCGGTGGGCGGCACGACTGCACGCAGATAGGTGAACAGCGGACGCATCGAATAGTCGAGCATCAGCGAATGCCGCGCCGTTCCGGCCGTCGCCGCGATCAGCACCGGCATCGCGTCGAGCGCGTCCGGATCGAGCACGTCGACGAACATCTTGAACAGACCGCTGTAACTCGAGGCGAACACCGGTGTGACGGCGATGATCCCGTCGGCATCGGAGACCCGCTGGCGAGCCGCCGCCACGGCGGGCGTCGGGAGCCCGCCTGTGGTCATGGTGGTGGCGAGATCGGTGGCGAGTTCCCGCAATTCGATGACCTCGATGTCGACGCTCTCACCCCGTCCGCCCACCGCCGCGGTGACGGCGGCGGCGAGCTGATCGGCGAGCAGACGCGTCGACGAGGGCTGTGAGAGACCCGCGCTGAGAACGACGATGCTGCGGCTCATGATTACTCGCTCTCCGATTCGGCCGAAACCTGTTCGCGGGCCGAGACCACCAGGTGGTGTGGGCTGTCCGGACCGGCGGCCACCAGTGTTTCGTGGGTCGGCGGATCGCTGGGCACGTGGGCGGGCCTGCGCGATTCGAATTCCTTGCGCAGGACCGGGACCACCTCGCGGCCGAGGATCTCGATCTGGTCGAGCACCACCTCGATCGGCAGTCCGGCGTGATCCATCAGGAACAGCTGGCGCTGGTAGTCGCCGACGTAATCGGCGAAACCGAGGGTGCGTTCGATGACCTGTTCCGGTGTGCCGACGGTGAGCGGGGTCAGTTCGGTGAATTCCTCCATCGACGGCCCGTGCCCGTAGACCGGCGCGTTGTCGAAGTAGGGGCGGAAGTACTTCTTCGCCGCCGCCTCGGTCTCGCCCATGAACGCCTGACCGCCGAGTCCGACGATGGCCTGATCGGCGGAGCCGTGACCGTAGTGCTCGTAGCGCTGACGGTAGAGGCGCACCATCTGCTCGGTGTGCTCCTTGTTCCAGAAGATGTTGTTGTGGAAGAAGCCGTCGCCGTAGAAGGCGGCCTGTTCGGCGATCTCCGGCGAGCGGATCGAGCCGTGCCAGACGAACGGCGGCGTGCCGTGCAGCGGCGCCGGTGTCGCGGTGAAACCTTGCAGCGGGCCGCGGTACTTGCCTTCCCAGTCGACACGGGATTCGCGCCACAGGCGACGCAGCAGGTGATAGTTCTCGACGGCGAGCGGGACTCCGTCGCGGATGTCCTTGCCGAACCACGGGTAGACCGGTCCGGTATTGCCGCGGCCGAGCATCAGATCGGTGCGCCCGTCGGACAGGTGCTGCAACATCGCGAAATCCTCGGCGATCTTCACCGGGTCGTTCGTGGTGATGAGCGTGGTCGCGGTGGACAGGATCAGCCGTTGCGTGCGGGCGGCCAGATAGCCGAGCATGGTGGTCGGCGAGGACGGCACGAACGGCGGATTGTGGTGTTCCCCGGTCGCGAAGACGTCGAGGCCGACTTCCTCGGCCTTCTCACCGATCGCGATCATCGCCTTGATCCGCTCGGCCTCGCTGGGCGTCCGGCCCGTGACCGGGTCCGTGGTGAGGTCACCGACGGTGAAGATTCCGAATTGCACGGGGCCCTCCTGGGGTCGAGATCCATACTTTGTTGACTTGGCAACCAAATTAACAGCAGGTGCGCGACACCTATTCCCCGAGTCCACGAACCGCCGGCGGTCTTCGTCACGCCCGTGCGGCCGCCGGCGCCGCTCGGCAGGTGGGCCTCAGATGGTCTGGGCGGTGTCGGCCTCGATCAGCGTCCGCAGGAACGCGGCGGGAACCTCGGGCCAGGCCGGATCCCACCGGCCCGCCCGCTGATCCTCGTACAGGGCGGCCAACGTCGCGAGGACGTGCGGACCGCCGTCGAGCAGGTAGCGGACCGAACCGAGGTCGGCGCACTGGGCGGTCACGATGGCGAGCAACTTCTTCGCGCCGTCCACGCGGCCGTCGGCGGCCAGGCAGGCCACCAGCAGACGACGGGCCTTGAGCAGTTCGCGCGGCCGGTGCAGGGATTCGAGCCGGTCCACCCATTCCTGGGCCCATGTCCGCGCCAGCGCGGTACTCGGCGCGGACTCCTCGGCGAGCAGCAGTCTGATGGCGGTGAATTCCTCGTACAGGACGGTGAATTCGTCGATCGGGTCGACGGGCGTGCGGCGATGGTCGTGATCGACGACGGGCAGGCCGCCGAATTCGGGATGCGGGGGCAGGCCCAGGCGCAGTCGCTCGTTCTCCACCTCGGCGCGCAGTCGAGGCAGCGACATCGCGCGGGCCACCCGCGCGCCCTCGTTCAGCCGCCTGACCGCGGCGGCCCGGTCACCGAGCAGGGCCTTGACGCGGGCTCCCACCACGTAGCGGGCGAGTTTGAAATCGACCACGCCCGCGTCGGGGCCCAGTTTGTAGCCCTCGTCGAGATACCGTTCCGCCGTGACGATCGCACCGCGCTCGTAGAGCAGTTCGCCCAGCAGGGAACCGGCGAGCCTGGCGCCGTAGGAATGGCTGCCGCCGGACCGCTTGGCGATTTTCATGGCCTCGCGGAAATAGTCCTCGGCGCGCACCAGATCCAGTTGCAGGCTCGCGGCCAGTCCGAGGAAACACAGCCCGTGCACCGTGTTGTAGAAACCCCTGTTGCGCCGAGTGTAGGGGGCCGCCCACCGGTGCAGCCGCAGCGCCTCCTCGAAATCGCAGCGGTAGCCCGCCGCCAGACTCGCCACATTGGCCGCGACGGCGACCACGTACGGCGACAGTTCGTCGGCGCGGTGGAAACACGGCGCGAGCCGGTCCTCGATGCCGACGAGCACATCGGCGCGAATCGTCACCACCGCGTGCAGCACCCCGGCCTCCGCGCGCAGCCGCGCGATCGTGTCGTAGTCGGCGTCGCCGTGGTCCAGACACATTTCTGCCTGTCGAAGCGCCTGTTCGGCCGGTGCGGCGCGATGCAGCAGGATATTGGCCCACGCCAGATTCAGCTGGAGTCGCGGACGGATTTCGACCGCGGTCGCCGGAAGTTTGGCGATCAGGGCGATCAGACTGGAGAACTGCCCGTACTCGAGCAATGACATCCCGTCCCGCTCGACGATCTCGACCGCGCGCGTCTCGTCACCGGCGAGCAGCGAATGGTCGACCGCCTCGCTGACGTGCCGGTGCTCGGCGAGCCAGCGCGAGGCCACGCGATGCAATTCGCCGATCCGCTCGGGCCGGTCGCGTTCGAGCCGCTGCCGCAGGAAATCCTGGAACAGGTGGTGGTACCGGAACCACTGTCCGTCCTCGAGTTTGCGCAGGAACAGGTCCTGCTGCTCGATACTCTCCAGCATCGCCTGCCCGTCGGCCACCCCGGTCAGCGCCGCGGCCAGTTCACCGCAGATCCGCTCGGTGATCGAGGTCGCGACCATGAATTCCAGCGTGCCCGGTTCGAGTGTGTCCAGCACGTTCTCCACCAGGAACGCGCTGATGGCGTGATGACGACCGGTCAGATGTCTGATCAGCTCGCCCGGATCGGCACTGCCGCGCAGGGACAACGCCGCGAGTCGCAGCGCCGCGACCCACCCTTCGGTCGATTCGGCGAGATCTTCGACATCACCGAGATCCAGGTCGAGCCCGCCGATGTCGACGAGCAGCGTCTGCACCTCGTCGACCTCGAAACGCAGTGCGGTCGGCCCGATCTCGACCAATTCGTCGCGCGAGCGCAGCGAACTCATCGGCAGGCCGGTCTGTCGACGGCTGGTGACGACGACGCGCAGCGCGGGACTGCAACTCTCGAGCAGATACCGCAGCGCCCGCGCGGTCGCCGGGTCGCTCACCCGATCCCAGTCATCGATGACGACGACCAATTGCTCACCGCCGCCGTCGATGTCATTGACCAGCGAGGTCAGCACATAGCGCTCGGCCTCGTCGCCGTGTTCCTCGAGCAGCATGCCGAGTTCGCGCGCCAGCGACGGCCGCACCGCCCGGATGGCTTCGACGAGATGGGACAGGAACCAGACGACGGTGTTGTCGTCGTGGTCCACCGTGAGCCAGGCCACCGCGACCCCCTCGGCGGTGAGCGTGGCGCACCATTGGGCGGCCAGCGTGGTCTTGCCGAAACCGGTGGGGCCGTGGATGATCGCGAGCCTACGGTCGCCGCCCCGGCGCAACAGTTCGATCAGGCGCGGGCGGTCGACCAGCGGGCGGGTCGCCACCGGCGGACGCAATCGGGTGGCGGGCACGGGCGGGGTCGTCGCGGGCGAGGAATGCGCCGAGGTGCGACGTCTGCGCTGTGCCGTCGTGGTCAGCGCGAGACGCTGCCCCGTGGGTTCGGCGGTCGGCAGCGGCAGCGGAATCTCGTCGGCGGCCAGACCGTGCCGGTCCTGGATCTCGCGCAGCAATTCGCCGAATTCCGCGGCGGTGGAAGGCCGTTCACTCGGATCGCGGGCCATCGCCGTCTCGATCGCGGCGGTGACGTCGTCGGGCAGTCCGGCCTCACCGAGATCGGGAATCGGATGCCGGGTGATGCGCAGGAACTGCGCGACCAACTGCTCCCCGCTGCGGCGTTCGAAGACCGCGTGGCCGGTGCTCGCGCAGAACAGGGTCGAAGCGAGACTGTAGATGTCGGCGGTGGCGTCGGGAACGTGTCCCTGCAACACCTCGGGCGCGGTGAAGGCGGGCGAGCCGGTGATGGTGCCCGCCGTGGTCCGGAATCCGCCGGAGAGCCTGGCGATGCCGAAATCGGCGAGTTGCGGCTCACCGTATTCGGTCAGCAGGATATTGCCCGGTTTCACGTCGCGGTGCAGCATGCCGCGACGATGCGCGGTCTCCAGCGCGCCCGCGATCTTCACCCCGATCCGCAGGGCGTCCTGCCAGCCGAGCGGGCCGTGCTCCTGGATTCTGGTGTCGAGCGAACCGTGCGAGTGGTAGGGCATCACGATGTAGGGCCGCCCGGTCGCGGTCGATCCGATTTCGAAGACGCTCACGATATTCGGGTGGCCGGACAGTTTTCCCATCGCGAGTTGTTCGCGGACGAACCGCTCCAGATTCTCGGATTCGAGGTCGGCGGTGAGCACCTTGATCGCCACCGCGCGGCCGAGCGCGGCCTGTAGACATCGGTACACCACACCGAATCCACCACGGCCGATCTCGGTCGCTTCGGCGAATCCGGCCGCGACGAGTTCCGCCGCGAACCCTGACGTCGAGTCGCGTTGCGTGGAGAGTGGATCGATATTCGCCACGACGACCCCGATACAACAACCGACCTGTTATTCGAGCATATTCCCGTCACGGCCGTCGCGCGCGGTGCGGCGGCGCGCCGGGTGAGCTCCGCACCAGCGTGTCCCACCGCCACGGGCCCGACAACCGTTGCGCGCAGCCGGATCCGATACCGCTACGCGCGGGCGAACCGGCACGGTTGCGACCGTCCGGAATATTTCGGACCGTCGCGGGCATATGGTCGGAATATGACGAGCAACCCGTTCTTCGCGCCGAGCACGCTCCCCTATCAGCTGCCTCCGTTCGCGGAGATACGGGAGGAGCACTACCTGCCCGCGTTCGAGCGCGGCATGGCCGAACAGCTCGCCGAGATCGCCGCGATCACCTCGGGTCCGGCCACGCCGACCTTCGCCGACACCGTGGTCGCGCTGGAACGTTCCGGCGCGCTGCTCACGCGCGTCGCCAACGCGTTCTTCACCATCGCCTCCTCCGATTCGACCGACGCCACCAAGGCGATCGAGGCCGATCTCGCGCCGCGCCTGGCCGCGCACCGGGACGCGATCTACCTGGACCCGGCCCTGTTCGCCCGGATCGAGGCGCTCTACGAACGTCGCGGCGAACTCGAGGGCCACGGCGACCCTGAAGATCACCGCCTGCTGGAGCAGTACCACGTTCGATTCGTGCGCGCGGGCGCGCGGCTGGATGCCGCGGGACAGGCGCGGCTGCGCGAACTCAACGCCGAACTGGCCTCCGCGGCCACCGAATTCGGACAGAATCTGCTCGAGTCGACCAACGCGGCCGCGCTGGTACTCGACCACGAGGACGAACTGGCCGGTCTGACCGCGTCGGCGGTGACGGCCGCGGCCCGCAACGCCCGTGATCTCGGATACGACGGGGCCTGGGCCCTGCGGTTGCAGAACGTGTCGAATCAGCCGGTCCTCGCGGAACTGGCCGACCGGGATGTGCGCCGCCGGGTGATGAACGCCTCACTGAGCCGTGGCTTCGGCGACGACGCCAACAGTGTTCTCGCCGTGCGGATCGCCGCATTGCGAGCCGAACGCGCGGCGCTGCTCGGCTTCGCCGATCACGCGGCGTACGCGGTGCAGGATCAGACCGCGAAAACCCCGGAGGCCGTCGAGGAGATGCTCGGGCGGCTCGTCGGGCCCGCGGTGGCCAACGCCGACCGCGAGGCGCGGGAGTTGGCCGCGGCGATGCGCGGTGCGGGGTCGGAGGCCGAGCTGCGCGCCTGGGATTGGCAGTACTGGTCGGAGCGGGTTCGAGCCGAACGCTTCTCAGTCGACGCCGAGGCGTTGCGGCCCTATTTCGAACTCGAACGCGTCCTGGTCGACGGCGTGTTCCACGCCGCGGGACTCGTGTTCGGAATCACCCTGCGCGAGCGGACCGATCTGGTCGGCTACCACCCGGATGTGCGGGTCTTCGAGGTGTTCGACGCCGACGGCGGCGCCCTCGGCCTTTTCCTCGGCGACTTCTTCGCAAGGCCGTCCAAACGCGGCGGGGCCTGGATGAGCGAGCTCGTCGCCCAGTCCGGGCTGCTCGGAACGCGCGCGGTGGTGGTGAACAACCTGAATATCGCGAAACCACCGTCGGGTACGCCCGCGTTGCTCAGCTGGGACAACGTGCGGACGCTTTTCCACGAGTTCGGGCACGCGCTGCACGGGCTGTTCTCGGATGTGCGCTACCCGTTCTTCGCCGGTACCGAGGTGCCGCGCGATTTCGTGGAATTCCCGTCGCAGGTGAACGAGATGTGGATGTCGCGCCCGGAAGTGCTGGCCAACTACACCCGCCACGTCGAGACCGGCGAGCCGATGCCCGCCGAACTCCTCGACCGGATGGAGGCCGCCGAACGCTTCGGGACCGGTTTCCGCACGGTCGAGTATCTGGGCGCGACGCTGTTGGACTGGGCCTGGCACCGGGTGCCGAATCCGGAGGCGCTGGCGGGAACGGACGCGGCGACGTTCGAGGAGGAAGCCCTGCGCAAAGCCGGACTCGCCATCGCCGCGATTCCGCCGAGGTACCGGACGGGTTATTTCGCTCACATCTTCTCCGGTGGCTACGCGGCGGGCTATTACTCCTACATCTGGAGCGAAGTGCTCGACGCCGACACCGTGGCGTGGTTCGAGGACGGGTCGGCGTCGATCAGGGAGAAGGGCGAGATCTTCCGTCGCGCGCTGCTGGCCAAGGGCGGGTCGGTCGATCCGCTGGAGGCCTTCGAGAGTTTCCGTGGCCGGGCCCCCGAGATCGAGCCGCTGTTGGCCAGGCGCGGTCTGGGCGGGTGAGCCCCGCGCGGGAATTTTTCGCCTTGCCTTGACGTCGAGGTCAATGTCTAGCGTCGGTATCGGGCAGCGGGATGCCTCGCCAGGAAGGACTCACGGATGCGTATCGGAGAGCTGGCCCGGCGCTCGGCGACCACCACGCGCGCGCTGCGGTACTACGAATCGCGTGGATTGCTCAGCGCGCGTCGCGACGACAGCGGCTACCGGGTCTACGACGAGGACGATCTGCTGATCCTGCGCCAGATCCGGACCCTTCAGGACTGCGGATTCGACCTGGAGGAGATCAGGCCGTTCGTGGAATGCCTCAGGGCCGGATTTCCCACCGGCGATTCCTGCCCGGCGTCGTCGGAGGTCTACCGCAGGAAACTCGGCGAACTCGATGACCGGATCGCGCGATTGCGCGATGTCAGGGAGTGGATTCGCACCCGGCTGGACGCACCGGGTGAGCCGAGTGTGGACCGACGGCCCGCCGCGCCGCCGAAATGCGAACTCACACCGATCGGTCTGCGTCCGGGCGCGTAGAAACCTCGCCGCCGCCACCCCCGGTGGGCACCCGCGCCGGGAGCCCGGTCGATTCGCGAGAAAGCGAGGGGTTAAATTATTCGGGTGACGAGGGCATCCGTAGCGACGACGGCAGGGGCAAGGCGAACGGCGGACGGAACGGCGGTGCCATTCCGGGATGCGACGGTGGCGTGGGCCCTGGCGGCCCATGCCGTGCTGTCCGAAACCGCTACCGCTTACGGACATTTCATCACCGTCAACGAATTGGCCGAGCAGGTGCAGGAGACCTCGGGAGTCCAGACCGAGGCCCCGACCCGCACCTGGATCGACGCCATCCTGCGCAAGGTGGCGCGACGCTGCCACCGCGCGGGCGAGCCGCCGCTGACCGCGCTGTGCGTGCGGCAGAACCAGACCGTCGGTGACGCCTACCGCTACGTCCTCGAACTGGCCGGGCTCCCGATCCCGGACGATCTCGAATTGCACGCCGCCTACGCGCGCTGGCAGTGCTACCAGCATTTCGGCGCCGGTATGCCCGCCGACGGCGCCGTCCCGCCGCTGACCCCCAAGGTGGCGGCCCGCAGGCGGATGACGACGATGACGGCCCCCGCCGCCGAGGCCGCGAGCTCAGCCGATACCGCACGGCAGACGGCGCAGCCCGAACCGCCGCAGGAGGAGACCGCGCAGCCGCCCCGCCAGCGCGTCTGCGGTGAGTGTTTCATCCAACTGCCCGCCAGTGGCGTGTGTCACTACTGCTGAATCGCGACGATTCCGACCGGTCGCCACGCCGAAGCGGTCGTTGTAATACCGGCGGTCGTTATCCAGGCTTGGCGCCATGGCCACCGAATGCCCGACCTGCTCATGGCCCGCACCGATGTATGTGTCGTCGCACGGCTCGGTCCGCTATCTGCGATGCGTGTGCGGGCAGTGGCTCGCCGCGCATCGCGGCGGCGTCAGCCCGGTTTCCGGACCCGGAACCGGTTCGGCGCCCGCCGCCCAACATCTGGAACTGATCCCGTTCCCGGAGGAGTAGCCGGGAACGGGCGGTTCAGCGCAGACGCTCCGATTTGTCCGAGGTGGATCCGCCGCACATATCGTCGATCGAGTCCAGCAGCGGTGCAAGCGAATCCAGCGATCTACGCACGTCGATGACGAGTGTCTCCGCGTCCGCTCGCAGGGCCGCCGCCGTTTCGGCGTCACCGCGCACTTCGGCCAGATCGGCCAGCAGATTGTCCATCGGACCGAAAGTGGTGGCCCCGCTGTCGAACCCGATGAAGGTGCCGGAATGCGGACGCAACGCGTCATACATCTCGCCCGCTGCGCGCACCTCACCGAGCGCCACCGCGGCATACGCACGGAACGCCGACATCAGCTGCCAGTAGAACCCGTCGGCGACCCGGTCGTACTCGTGGAATATCGCACGGGCCCTGACGGGATCGCCCGCGTGGATCAGCGCGAGGACGTAGAACTGGGCGATCAGCTCCGGTTCCGCCACGAACCAGCGCGCCACCCGGTTCAGCACCACCGACAGGTCACCGCGCGCCCACGCGATGGTGATCGCGCCCGTCATGCGGATCGCCTCCTCGTCGGTGATCCCGGTCCTGGCCATGGCCGCGCCGAAACGCCGGTAGTCGGATTCGGCGGCGCTCACCTCACCGCGCAGCACCCGCACCACCGCCGGGAAAGCCACCAACTGGCCCAGCAACTGCTGGGATTCGCCGCGAATCGCGCATTCGAGCGCACGCACGGCGTGTCTGCTCGCCTCGGCGAGGTCGACGTCGCGGCAGGCCACCCGGAAGCGCATGTAGTGGGCGAGTGCCTGGTAATCCAGCGACCGCGCGTCCAGCGATACGCGCAGCAGTTCGTCGGCCAACACACGCCATCGATCGAGCCTGGCCGATCCCACCGTGGTGTAGGCGGCGGCATTGAGTGCGGCACAGACCAATTCGAGGTCACCACTGCACTGGGCCGTCTCCAGCGCCCGCGCGGCCCGCTCACGCGCCGAATCGGTGCCAACGCCCAACGGCGTCTCGAAGACGAGGGCGACGAGCAACCACGCCTCGTCGTGACGCGAGTTCTCCCGCGCGATGGCCGAGACCAGGGCATCGTGCACCCGGCTGTCACGCGGATACCAGTCCCGGATGCCGTGCACCACCGGCGCGCGCCAGCAGGTCAGGGCGCGGACCACCTGATCGTGGCCGGACAGGCTCTCGGCCAGGCCGAGCGCCCGTTCCTGGACCGCCCTGGCCGCGCGGACCCGGCCGTCCAACGCGAGCGCGTTGGTGAAGGCACACAGGGTATCGAGCAAACTCTCCCGTTCGGCCCGCGCGGCCGAACTCATGGTGTGGTCGGCCAATTCGTGTAATCCGACCGCGGCCCGCCACCACCGCGTCGCGTCACCGCGCATGCCGAGACTGTCGCAGATCCGCGCGGCGGCGGTGACGTGTTTCAGGGCGTGCGGCGCGGTGGTCCTGGTCGCCCCGCGCGCCGAGTGATACGCCAGCGCGGTGGCCTCGCGCAGGTCCGCCCCTCCGCCCGGTTCACGACTCTCCATGAGCGCCAAGGCGTTCCAGTGCATCCGGCTGCGGCGCAGCGGCGGGATGCTGTCGTAGACCGAATCCTGGATCAGCGGATGGTCGGGCATGATCCGGCCGCATCCGTCGAAGGTGACGAGGTCTGCGGCCGCCGCGGTGTCGATCAGGTCGACCAGACTCTCCTCGGGGACGCCGGACAAATCGGCGAGGGTGTCGATATCGACCGCCCGGCCCCACACGGCCAGATGTTGCAGAACCGCGAGCACACCGGCGGGCAGACGCTCGATCCGTTCGATCAGCACCGCGCGAATACTCTCCGGCAGACCGATCAGATCACCCCGCGCGGCAAGCAATTTCGACAGTTCCCTGATGAAAAGCGGATTGCCGCCGGTGCGCCGATGCAGCACGCGCAAGGTCTCGTCGTCGATCGAGGCCAGACCGACCTGGCGGGTGATCTCGCGCGTCCCGGCGAGGTCGAGTCCGGACAGTTGCACCCGTTCGGTGGTCCGGTCCGCGATCGCCGCCTCGGTGGCCCGCAACAGCGGTGTCAGTTCCGACCCGCGCACCGTCATCACGATCAGGACCGGCTCCCGGTGCAGCCAGGTGGCCAGCTGCCGCAGGACCTGGAGGGTGGCGGCTTCGGCACGGTGCGCGTCCTCCAGCACGATCGCGACCGGTCCCCCGCCCGCGAGTTCACGGCACCTCGACGCGACCGCCTGGGCGATGGTGAACGGGTCTATCGGCCCCTGCCTGGATTCGGCGGGGTCGGGCGCACCGCCGAGTTCGGCCAGGATCTCCGTCCACACCCACGCGGGCGGCGCGCCGTCGATCTCCGGGCATTGCCCCGAGGCGGTCGTCCACCCCTCGGCGGCCAGACCGCCGAGCACTCCCGCCACGAGCGCCGTTTTCCCCGTGCCGGATTCACCCATCAACCAGATGACGCGCAGTCCGTCCGCCCGCGTCTCGGTCGCTGTCGCCTGAATGGCCGCGCGTTGGCGCGGATAGAAGGCGGCGGCGGTCGCCACGGTGGCCCTGCCCGGCCTGATACCGGCTCCCACCTGCGGATTCCGTAGGGATATCGAATCCTCGGCGCCGACATCGCGGTGGAACTCCAGTGATTGATTGAGGATGGCCGACTCGAGGTCGTTCAGCCGCTGGCCCGGGTCGATCCCGAATTCGGATCGCAGAAACTCACGGGTGCGGCGCAGCGTCGCCAGCGCTTCCACCTGCTGGCCGACACGGTATTGGGCGGAAGCGAGCAGCCGCGCGCTCTCTTCACGTCCGGGATTTTCTTCGACCTGCTGTCGCATTACGGCGATCACTTCGCCGACACGACCGAGTTCCAACGCGGCTTCGGCCCGCATCTCGGTCGCCGAAATTCTTAAATCGGTCAGCCGCGTTACCTCGGCTGTGGCCCATGAGGCGCCTGGGAAAGATTCGAAGGCATTGCCGCGCCAGCAATTCAATGCCTCGTCGAGCATCCGATACCGCTCGCCCGCCGTCGGGCGGTCGTTCACACTGTGCGCCTTTAGCTGGTACAGCCGCAGCAACTCCTCGAATCGCCATGCGTCGACACTGCCCGCGTCCAATCGCAACGCGTATCCACCCGCCTCGGAGACGAGGATCCTAGCGGGCGTGCGCGGTCTTCGCGTGGGTTCGAGAACCCTTCTGAGATTATGTATTTGAACCTGTAGAACAGCGGAGGCCTGGGCGGGCGGCGCACCGTCCCAGACATCCTCGGCCAGCCTGTCGACCGCGATCGTTTTCCCACCTGCGAGGACAAGGCGACCGAGTACGGCTTGTTGCCGTCCCGTTCCGATACGGGCTGCGTGGCCATCCAATGAGACTCGCAGCGGGCCGAACACTCGAACCTGTAGCTCCGTCATGGCACGACGCCCCTCCAACCGCCGGATATTCGAAAAACTACCGTTTAGTTTGCATGATTGTCCGTCAAATTACCTGTGAGTACCAGAATTTACAAACGGTAGTGATCCAGATGTGTCGGCAAACACGTTGCTACACAAGAACACCTACCGCCGGATCGGAACCAGCCATATACCGGACGGACTGCGCGACGACGCCGGGATGATCCGCGAATACATGACACATCGCGTTTTCCGGCCGCGCCCGGATCCACCGGGCCCTCGGATCCCGAACTTCCGAGGAATACCGATACTCTATTCATCCGCCGCCCGGATCGCGGTCGGGCAAGATATCACGAAACGGTATCGAACCACAATGGAAGCCGAATGGAAGCGGCGCAGAAGGCATCCGGAAGCGCGCCATCGGATAATTATTCGGAACACATTTCCTCGACTCAGGAGTTCCCATGATGGATTCGTCCGACGTACGTACCGCGCAGCCGCTCGTCGCTCCGGACCGTGCCGCCATCCTCGCGGGTCTGCTCGGACTGGCCGAGCAGACGGTGGCACTCACCGATCGCCTGCTCGGCTGCGCCGCGCCCGGCGACACCCCGCAGGCCGAAGTCACCGGCGAGGCGGGAGAACCGGCGCGCACCGGTCTGTATCGCGACTGCGACGGGGATATCTGGCAGAAGACGACTGTCGGCTGGCGGCTGTGCCTGCAACGCGGCGTCGCCGTCGACAGCACCTCGGTGTGGGAGTGGATGGACGGGCACGTCCGCGATTACGGACCGTTCGTCCCGCTCGCCACGGTCTGATCCCGACGCGCGTCCGCGACCGGGGGCGCCGGAATCGGCCACCCTCGGAAAAACCGTCCACCGATTCGACAGAGCGCTCGCCGAAAGAATGGATCAGAAACAACACCCTATTTCGATTCACAGCGGAACAGGAAAGGTCGACCATGACTTACGCGTCTGATATCGAACCACCTGCCGGTGCCGGACACCCCCTCCGGCAACGGGTCGCCGAAGGCACATCCCTCGCCACGGCGATACTTCTGTTCACCGCCGCGCTGCTCTCGTTCTTCGAGGGCCTCTCCGCCCTGCTGGACGACGAGTTCTACGGCGCGGGTGTCGAATACATCTACAAGTTCGACGCCACGTCGTGGGGCTGGATCCACATCGCTCTCGGCGGCGTTCTGGCGCTCTGCTCGATCGGCCTGCTCACCGGGACCATGTGGGGCAGGTACGCCGCGATCTGCCTCGCGGTGCTGTCGATCATCATGAATTTTCTCGCGCTTCCGCGCTATCCCGCGTGGTCGATACTCGTCATCGCGATCGATATCGTCGTCGTCTGGGCGATCGCGGCCTGGCATCCGGCGCCGCTGCGCCCGGTAGCGGCGACCCCGGACCTTCGCGAGGCGTGATCTACGCGGTTCGACATCGCCGGGGATCCGACTCGGCGACCCCGGCATAGAACCGCAGGTGCGCGACGGCCGCACTGTCCCAATCGAAGCCGCGCGCGACCACGCGTCCGCGCTCACGGCGCGCGGCGTCGGGCCGCAGCGCGTGCCGCAGTCGCTCCGCCAGCTCGCGCGGTGTCGTCGCGTAGGTGACCGCGTCCGAGAACACCTCGCGCAGCACCGGCAGATCGCGGGCGACCACCGGAATTCCGGCGGCGAGCGCCTCCATCGCGGCCAGCCCGAAACCTTCCTTGACGGAGAAGAACGGCAGTGCCGTAGCGGCGGCGACGAGTGCGGGGAGTTCGTCGTTGGCGACCGGGCCCAGAACCGTCACGTCGATGCCGAGTTCCTCGGCGCGCGCGTCGAATCGCGCGCGGTACTCGCGATAGTCGAACAGTGTCTCGCCCCCGGCGAAGACCAGACGCGTTCCCGGTTCGCCGAGTATCGCGAAGGCTTCGAGCAGATCGTTACTGCCCTTGCGCGGCTCGATGCCGCCGACCGCGAGCACGTACCGGCCGAGCCGATCGCGCCACCGACGCCGGTCGGCGTCCGCGCACGGTTCGGCGGCTCGCGCGAATCGGTCGTATTCCACCCCGTTCGGGATGACGGTGGGCGCGAACCCGTAGCGCTCCCGTACCTCGGCGGCGACGGCCGCCGACACGCAGACGCGCGCGTAGGGATCGCGGATGGCGCGTTCGTGGCAGCGCGCGAGTTCCGGGGTGGTGAAATCGTCGAGGTGGTGGATGGTGCGGACGCAGTCACCGACGGCATTGGCGCTGATGCAGTCCTGCGCGTGCACGATGTCGTACTCGTCCGGGGTGAACGCGGCCCGCAGAGTGTCGATGGAGCGCAGGATCCGCGCGCCGACGGTCTCGGTGTCGGAACCGGTGAACGGCACGACCACGACCCGCACCTCCGGATCGACGGCACGGAAGAACGCGGAGTCGCCGCCCCTGCCCAGCGTCCACACGGTCACCTGGGCGCCCGCCCGCGCCAGCGCCTCGGCCAGATTGAGGGTGTGCACGACGCCACCACGCGGTTTGGTGGAATAGGTCAGCAGCGCTATTCGCATGGTCGGCCGGCCTTGTCTCGCAACAGATTGTGATAAGTGTCGGTGCGGCGCTCGTCCAAGTGCCGCAGTACCCGCCTCGCCCGGTCCACCTCGGCGTCGATATCGATATCCGCTACGGCGAGACCGCCTTTCGACCAGGTCTTGGCGAGGATGTCGCCACCGGGACCGACCACCTTGGCCTGACCGAGAAAGCGCAGTCGGCCGGTGATGCCGGTCTGATTGGACGAGGCGAGCACCACCTGGTTCTCGGCGGCGCGCGCCTGGTCGTAGAGGTCGAACAGACGCGCCTGCCGGTCGTTGGGCATACGCGAGGCGCGATCGGTGACGCTGGCGGGCCACGCCGAGAGCGCCGCGATCGTGCGCGCGCCGTCCAGGGCCAGTGTGCGCGCCGATTCGGGGAAGGTCTTGTCGTAATCGATCAGCATGCCGAGCCGCCCGACCGGGGTGTCGAACGCCGCGAACCGGTCGCCCGCCGCGTAGGCCAGATGCTCCCCCGCGGGCTGGTGCACCTTGCGGTGACGGCCGAGTACACCGTCACCGGTGAGGCAGACCGCCGCGTTGTAGCGCCGCTGCCCCGCCCGCTCGGCGTATCCGACGCAGACCGTCATCGCCCCGGCCATCCGGCACAGCATCCCGATCTCGGAACCGTCGGGGTCGATCGCCTCCGGCCAGTGCGCCGGATCGGGATTGCTCAGGTCGCCGAGGTAGCCGCCGAGGGTGGCGTCGGGCAGGACGAGCAGGTCGACGCCGTCCGCGCCGAGCCGTTCGATGATTCCGGCGAGTTTGTCGAGCGCGCGGCCGATATCGGCGCCGAAATGCCCGGCGACGGCGGCGATTCGGGTGAGGGGCATCTCGGCTCCGTCTCAGGCCGCGGCTTTTTCCCTGGCGCCGGCCGCGATGCGCTCGCCGAGATGTTCGGCGTCGCGCGCGATGGCGGCGAAGCGGCCCGAACCCCAGGTGTGCAGCCACGGCAGCCCGAGGAAATACAGTCCGGCGATATCGGTGACGCCGCGGTGGTGACAGGGGTGGCCCGCGCCGTCGAAGACGCCGACGCGCAACCATCGGTAGTCGGTGCGGAATCCGACCGACCAGATGACGGTCGCGATATCCGCCGCGCGCAGATCCAGTTCGGTGATCTCGCGTTCGGGTCGCCACACCGGCCGGTACCTGGCTTCGACGGGCGCGTCGATACCCGTTCGGGCGATGTGGGCGTCGATGGAATCCTTGATGCTCTCCGCGACCGCGTCGGCGGCGTCGAGCGAGCGCGTCAGGGTCGGCTCGAATACCGCCACGCCGTCGACGATGTCGACCATCCGGCCGTAGAGCGACATGCCCTCGGTGGCGAATCGGCGCAGATCGATATCGCGACCGCCGCCGCGTCCGGTGACGTAGTGGTTGGTGTTCTCGCGTTTGCCGAGTCCGCCCGGCTGCTGCTGGATGGGGATGTCGTAGTGGCCCATGTCCTGGAGCCACGCCACACAGTCGCGGCCCCGGTAGAACCGGGCGACCCGGGGCGCGTCACCCGTGGCCAGATGCACCGCGCGCCCCTCCAGGTGCAGGTCCTCGGCGATCTGCGCCCCGGATTGGCCGGTGCCGACGACCAGAACTGCACCGGCGGGCAGTTCGTCCGCGTTGCGGTATTCGGCCGAGTGCAATTGTTCGATCCCGTGCGGCAGTTTCTCCGCGAATCGCGGAATCGTCGGCACGTGATAGCCGCCGACCGCGACAACGACCTGATCCGCGCGCAGCGGACCCGCGGTGGTCTCCAGGTCGAATCCGCCACCGTGCGACCGCGTCACCGAGACGACATCGACGTGTTCGCGCACCGGCGGGCCGAATGTGTCGGCGTAGGCGCGCACCCAGTCGTAGACCTCGGCGCGGGACATGAATCCGTCCGGATCCGTTCCGCCGTAGGAATATCCGGGCAGGACGCACTGCCAGTTCGGGGTGACGAGGGTGAAATTGTCCCAGCGGCTGTCGCGCCATTCGTGCGCGAGGGTGTCGCGTTCGAGGACGACGTGGTCGATGCCGCGGGCGGTCAGATGCCAGCTCATGGACAGCCCCGCCTGGCCGCCGCCGATGACGACGACCTCCCGATGTTCCACGGCCGCGGCCGTATCCGAGTCGTCGCCCATCACTGGCCGCCCGTATTCGCCGACGCGACGAGTTCGGCCTCCGGGCTGTCGGGCCTGCCGACGACCCCGTGCCGCTGCACGACCCGGTGGTAGAGCTCGGGCCGCCGGTCGCGCAGGTTGTACATCCCGCCTCCGCGCGCCTGTTCCAGCGCGGCGTCGACGTCAACCGTCGCGGTGGCGAGCCCCGGGACGACACCGGTGTCGGCGAGCACTTCACCACCGGGTCCGACGACTTTCGCACTGCACACGAAACGCAGCGAACCGAAGGACCCCGCCTGATTCGAGGCCACCCACACGACCTGGTTCTCCACCGCGCGGGCGCGGTCGTAGATATCGAAGCGCTGTTTCCATCGGTCGTCCTCGAGCCGTTCGACGGTGGCGGTGCGCGCCGTCGGCCAGGCCGACAGGGAGGTGATGATCCGCGCGCCGTCGAGCGCGAGGCTGCGCGCGGCCTCGGGGAAGGCCTTGTCGTAGCAGATCTGCATGCCGAGCCGACCGACCGGAGTGTCGAAGGCCCGGTATTCGGAACCCGCCGAATAGCAGAGGTTCTCGCCGAGCGGCTGGTGCACCTTGCGGTAGGAGCCGAGGATGCCGTCGCCGTGCAGGGTGACCGCCGCGTTGTACCTGGCCGTGCCGTCGGCCTCGCAGAAACCGAGGGTGACGACGAGATCGCCCGCCATGGCGATGATCCGGCGCAGTTCGGGACCGTCGAGTTCGAGGGCGGGCGGCAGACTGCTCAGCCTGCGCTGTTTGGCCTCCTCGCTCTCCCCGCCGCCGCCCAGACTCGGCAGGTAACCGCCGAGACATGCCTCGGGCAGGACCAGCAGGCTGCTGCCGCGTTCACGCGCCTGTGTCATCAGCGCCTCGATGGTGCGGTAGCAGGCGTCCATATCGCGGCCGAATTCGGCGGCGGCCACCGATATCGTGTGCTCGCTCATGATTCTCCCAATCCGGTGACGGCGCCTGGCACCGCGACCGTGGTCGTTCCGTCGGGCCAGCGCAAGGTGACCCCTCGTGTCGATGTGAGGACTCCGCACACCGCGGAGGTGGCCGGTCCGGCCGGAGCGATCGGCGCGCCAGGCCGGTCGGCGGTGATCATCGCGAAACCGGGAAAGCAGGTGATCCATTCCGCGACAGTGGTTTCCGACGGTCGTGGGATACGCGACACGTCGAGTTCGACGCCAACCCCGCTCGCCTCCGCGAGCATGCCCGCGGTACCGGCGAGCCCGGCCATGCTGACATCCTTGGCCGCGTGCGGACGTCTCCGCGCGACGAACTCGCCGAGTTGCCGCAATTCCGTTCCGGTGCGATGCGATGACGAATCCCATTGGCGGCCCGTGTATCCCGCACGCCATCCGCCGCCGAGATCCGCGGTGAGACGCAACTCGTCCCCGACCTGCCCGCCGCCGCCCGGCACCGGATGCGCGGTGCGGCCGAGCGCGGTGACCGACAACGCCGCGGGCACGCCGAGCTGGGTGTGCCCGCCGAGGACCGGCACACCCCATATCTCGCTGGCCCGGCCGAGGCCGCGCAGCACCCGGGTCAGCAGCGAGCGCGTCGGGGCGCCCACCGCGTCCAGCATGCCGACCGGCCGCGCGCCCATCGCGGCGAGATCGTTGAGATTGACCAACGCCGCGCACCAGCCCGCCCATTCCGGATCACGTTCGACCATGGACGGGATGATCGCGTCACAGGCGGCCACCAGATCGCTACCGGGTACCGGAGCGCCGTCGTCGCCGCGAAAACCACTGCCGCCCAGTGCCATCGAGTCTCCGCGCAATGGCGCGAGCGCCGCGGCGAGCATGCCCTTGGTGGCGTGGGCCAAACGCTCGACCCGGTCGATCGGCCAGCGCATCCGCACGTGGTCGGTCTGCCCGACCACGCACTCGCCCAACCGGATCCAGCCGAGTCCGGCGAACATCCGCTCGTACCGCGCCTGGACCGTCGCCTCGAAGCGCAGCACCTGGGAGTTCTCCGCGAAGGCGCACGCCGCGCGGACCAGTGCCTGCCCGACGCCCTTGGTGCGCAGCCGACAGTCGACCACCAGCCTGCTTCCCGTCCACCACCCGATATCGACCGGTGTGGCCGGGGCCACGCGCACACCGCCGAGCAGCACGCCGTCCGGGGTGAGGGCGACGAGCACCGTGGTGCGCGGATCGTCATCGATGTCGTCGGAATCGGATCCGGCGAAAAGCCCCTGCTCGACGACGAAATTCTCCCGGCGCATGGCCCGGTATTCCGCGAGCCGCCGGTCGTCGGCCGGTCCGATCAGATACCCGGACGGCGGTTCGGCCGGTTCCCGATGCCCCGACAGCACGCAATAGTCCAGCGAAGGCGCAGGCGCGGTGGCGAATTGATCGGTCCACATATCCCTGACGGTGCCCATGCCGACGTCGGTGCCCATGTCGAAATTGGCGCCCATGTCAACCTCCCGCGTTCGGCAGTACGCTGCACGCCCCGCAGGCCGCGCACCCCGCCTTCTGATCGGCGCCGAGCATCCCGGCACGGCGCAGTGCCGCGCCGACCCGACGGCTGACGTCCTCCAGCACCGCCGCCCGCGGCGCGACCGCGTGGTCGACGTCGACGGCGAGGGTCCCCGCCAGCGGCCGGAACGGAACGACGAACGGATACACGCCCATCTCGATGAGTTCCTCGGCGCCCGAGACCAATTCGTCCGGGTCCTCGCCGAGTCCGACCAGCAGATAGGTCGACACCTGGTTGCGGCCGAAGACGCGCACCGCCTCGGCCCAGGCCGCGCGATACTCGCTCAACGGCACCGTCGACTTGCCCGGCATCCACCGCGCTCGCACCCGATCGTCCAGCGACTCGACGTGGATCCCGATGGAATCTGCACCGGCCGAGCGCAATTCGGCGATCGTGCCGAGATCCCCCGGTGGTTCGCACTGCACCTGGATCGGCAGCTCCGGAACGGCGGCCTTCACCGCGCGCACGCAGCGGGCGAGATGGCGAGCGCCGCGGTCGGCCGCCGCCGAGGTGCCCGTTGTCATCACCATCTGCCGGACACCGTCGAGGCGAACGGCGCCGGCCGCGACCTCGGCGAGCTGATCGGGTCGTTTGACCGCGACGGTGTCACCCGCCCGCAGCGACGCCTCGATGGAGCAGAAACGGCAGCGCTGATCCTCGCCGTAGCGGATACAGGTCTGCACGACCGTCGTGGCCAGGACATCGGCGCCGTGCAATTTGGCGATCTTGTCGTAGGCCACCCCGTCGGCGGTGCTCAGATCGTAGAAACGAGGTCGGCGCACCGGCTCGACCGCGACACCGATATCGGTGCCGTCGAACAACAGCCGGTTCGCCCTGATCTCGTATGGACTCTCGGAACGGAGGGGGACGGCGGCGCCCGCACCCCCGATCAGGACATGGCCGTCGTCACTCGGCCCCGCCCCGGACCGGCGGCGCACGGGAACATCGACGCGAATTCCGAGGAGCGCCAGATCGACTCGCGTTGACAGGTCGGCCATGATCGCGCCTACAGCTGGTAGGTGGAGTTGATGATCGCGCCCTTGCGCGCGTAATGGATCAGCGCGTCCTGCACGTCGAGCGGATGGGCGGGAATGACGCCCTCGATCAGATCCTCTTCGCGCGCACCGTGCAGGGCGAGACCGAACCGGCAGGCGAACACCTTGCCGCCCTCCTTGATGAAGGTCGCCAGCGCCTGATTGATGTTCTGCTCACCGGGGAACCCGCTGTCACCGGTGGTCGGGAAGCCGCGCGTCGCGACGCAGTTGATCGCGCCGGGGCCGTAGAAGTAGATCGCCGACTCGAAACCCTTGCGCAGAGCCCGGGTGGCCTGCAAGATCGCGACGAAACTCACCGAGGATTCGTGCGCGATACCGTGCACGAGGGTGAAATACGTTTCGCCCGCCTCCGCCTGGTAGTCCGGGAAGATCTTCGTCGAACCGTAGATATTGGTGCCCTGCGGCAACGCCGGATGCGGGATCTCGGCGAGCGACTTCGCGATGTTCTCCTCGATCTGCTTCTCGATCTCCGCCGGCGAAGTGGTGGGTGCGGCCATGACAGCTCCTGGATGTATTCGGATGCGAGTGACGCGATACACCGGCTTCGCTTGTTCGTGGTGCGAGCCGATGAATAGAGTTCACGCCCCGGGCATTTCCGTTTGGTCACATCGGGACGAATTGGGGATTACCGGACGCTCACCATCGCGGAGGCGCTTCGATCTTCCGTAAAATACTGTCCCACAACATATTCGGATCCGCTCGGCGTGTTCGAGACCGTATCCGGAACACGCACGAGTTGCTTCCGGGTAATCGGTGACCAGCGATTAATCGCCGGCGCGTTAACACGGACAGCACAGGGTGACGGTGGCGCGAAACAACGGCGAAATATTACGCCTCGGCCGGGTCGGTCGCCGGATACCGGCAACGGTCGATCGTGTCCGAGGCTCGGCACCACTGTCGCGGCGACGGCGACGGCGGTCGCGTCGTCGGTCGCGGTCGTCGCGGTCGCGGTAGTGGCCGGTCGTGGCGGTCGCGTTCGTGGGGCGGCGGTCGCGGCAGCAGCAGCGGTCGCGGCAGGGGGCACGGCAGCGGCAGGGGTCGCGGCGGTCTCGGTCGCGGCGGCAGCGGCAGCAGCAGCAGCAGCGGCAGCAGCAGCGGCAGCGGCAGCGGCGGCAGCAGCAGCAGCAGCAGCAGCAGCGGCGGCAGCAGCAGCGGTGGCAGCAGCAGCAGCGGCGGTGGCGGCGGCAGCAGCAGCAGCGGCGGTGGCGGCGGCAGCAGCAGCAGCAGCGGCGGTGGCGGCAGCAGCAGCAGCAGCAGCGGCGGTGGCGGCAGCAGCAGCAGCAGCAGCGGCGGTGGCGGCAGCGGCGGCGGCGGGTCGCGGTGCGGCGGCGGTCGCCGTGGCGGTCACGGCTCGGCAGCCTCAGTCGCCGCCGGAACATCCGCCGTGGATCACCTGCTCATGGCCGCGGCTGCGCCGACCGCCGCCGCGCCGACGGGTACGGCCGCCATCGGCGCGTACTCGACCGACTCAGGGCTGATCGGGCGCGGGCAAGCACAGCGACGCGCCCTCGCCCAGATCGAGCCAGCGGCCCTGCGGTGTCGTTGTCAGGCGGAGCACGATGGCCGAGCAGAACGCGCAGCGCACCACCGCCCCCGCGCCCAGGTAGACCATGGCGCGCGCCAGCGGGGCGGTCGCGCCGCAGACGCCGCAACGGCACGCGCAGATCGTGACGTCGCCGACGAAGATCTCCGAGAGCGGACCCGCCAGCGCGTTTCCGTCGACGTGGCTGTCGTCCGCGTAGATCGGCAACGGGGCCGATTGTTCACCCATGGCTATCTCCCACTCGGTCCGAAACGTTCGGTTCTGACGCGCGCGGGCTCGTGCCCGATGGAAACCAGTGCGGCCGAGACGGATTCGACGAATCCGGTGGGTCCGCAGACGTAACAGGTGAGTTCGGGTGAGGGCGTGAGACCGTGGTCGGTCAGTTCCGCGCCGGACAGCCGAGCGGGTGGACGCGGATCCCCGGGCGGTGCCGCCCGCGAATAGGCCAGGAACAGATCCGGGTCCGCCGCGAGTTCGTCGCGGTAGAACAGCTGTCCCGGATCGCGCAGCGCGTAGATCACCCGAACCGGCTTGCCGACACCCGCGCGACGGCGCGCCCGCAGCATCGACATGATCGGCACGATCCCCGAACCGCCCGCGACCAGCAGCGCCGGACCGTCACGCTCGGGATCCCACACGAACCACCCGCCGACCGGTCCCCTGATCTCGATCCGCTCCCCCACCTCGAGCCCGTCGACCAGATAGCCGGAGACCTCGCCGTCCGGCACCCGCTGGACGGTGAGTTCGATCAGATCACCGCCGGCCGGTGACGCTATGGAATAGCTGCGTTCGGCCTGATACCCGTCCGGCGCGGTCAGCCGCACGTCGACGTGCTGACCGGGCAGATGTCCCGGCCACCGCGCGACCCGCAGGGTCAGGGTGCGGGCCGTATCCGTCTCGGCTCGCACCGCGACGAGTTCGGCCGCCCGCCAGGTGGTCAATCGCCCTGATACCGCTGCTCGCGCCACGGATCTCCGTAATCGTGATAGCCCGCGTTCTCCCAGAAACCCGGTTCGTCCTCATCGAGCAGCCGCAATTCGGTCACCCATTTGGCCGATTTCCAGAAATACAGGTGCGGAATGAGCAACCGCGCCGGACCGCCGTGTTCGGGTGCGAGATCGTGACCGCCGAAGCGATGCACGATCCACGCCTTGCCGTCGGTGAGATCCTCCAGCGGCACATTGGTCGTGTAGCCCCCGTAACTCACCGCGAGAGCGAATTCGGCCTGCGTCTCGACGGGTTCCAGCAGCGTGTCCAGGGAGACGCCGACCCAGTCGGTGTCGAATTTCGACCACCGGGTGACGCAGTGGATATCCACGTGCGGACTGGTCTGCGGCAGAGCGTTGAATTCCGCCCAATTCCAGCTGTGACGTCCACCGGTCTCGTCGACGATGGTGAACGTCCACGTGTCGAGCGAGATACGTGGTGTCGGCCCCGCCGAAAGCACAGGAAAATCGTCGGTTTCGTATTGCCCCGGTGGCAACTGGTGCCCCGCCGGGCGCGAACGACCTCGGAATCCAGGCGAGAAGACACTCATCTGTTCATCCTTCCGGTCGGGAAACACCGGCCCGCGGCTACCCGCGACCATGATCGTCATCCTAGAGCCGGGCGGGCCCCCGCGCGCGGTTTGCCGAGGCCACCGGACGCCCGGACACGGCGCCCGGATCCCCCTTCCCCCGCTGACACGCCGGGTCACCTACATCACGGTTCGGATAACTCCTGGTTTGCTCGGTCATGAGCACACCCCCTCGCAAAGGAGCTGTTCGCCCATGAAGCGTCTGGTTCTCGCCCTCGCCGTCACCGCGTGCGCCCTGGGAATCACTGCCACCCCGGCCACCGCGGGCCCGGTCACCGCCATCCCCGACGATCAGAACATCGCCGCCGTCCCCGTCGCCGGACTCGCGCTCACCCTCGTGCGCGGAAGTTTCAAGGCGATGGCACTGACCATCGTCCCCCTCCACCAATTCCCCGCCTTCGACAACATCATCACCCGCGAGAGCGGATGGGACGTCTTCGCCACCAACCCGACAAGCGGCGCCTACGGCATCGGCCAAGCCCTGCCCCCCGACAAGATGCGCACCCACGGCCTCGACTGGCGCTTCAATCCCCTGACCCAGATCCGCTGGACCTACGACTACATGGTCGACCGATACGGCAGCCCCCAGGGCGCCTGGGAATTCTGGCAACAGAACCACTGGTATTGACGAACCCGTCGCCCGTCGGTCGAGATCGATGGGCGCGAGACTCGATTGCTGATCGATCAGATACGAACGATCGATACCGACTACGTGAAAAGTTGGTCGGCAACCTCACCCGGGACTGCCTGGCCGAACTCGATGACGCACTCGGACGATATCTCGAAATCCATTGAGCAGCATCGGAGATGCTCCACGCGATGCGCGCCATGGACAGCTGAGTCATGGAACGGTTTGTCCGCGAGGGCGTTAACGGGCGTGGGGGTGGCGGGCGATTCGATGTCGACGGGATCGTCCGTACGGGGGGATGGATACGTCGAACGGGAGCACGACGCTTCCGGTTCCGACTCGACCATGAGGGGTTGTTCATGACGAAACGAATCGCTACCACCGCCGGGGTGTTCTCGGTGCTCGGCGCTGCGGCGCTGGTGTTGACCGGGTGTACGAGCGAGGCCGCGTCGGCGCAAGGTGACGCAGCGCAGGGGCAGCCTCGGGGACAGGTGCCCGCCTGCGCGGACGGTCAACTGAACTTCAATGCCGAGCCGATCACCAACTCGTCGGGGACGACGCTGGGGTTCAAGCTGAATTACTGGGTGGTGGGTGCGAGCGGGGCGTGCAGTCTGACCGGCTATCCCGGCGTCACGGCGGCCACCGGCGGTCCGCAGGTCGATGCGGTCCGCAAGCCGCGCGGCGCACTGTCCGGCGGGTTGCCGCAGGGCCAGGACACCCCGCCGACCGTGGTGCTCGACCGTGACCACGGCGCGCAGGCGGTGGTCGAGACGACCGTCATCGCCCGCCAGAGCGCGGCATGCTCCACGTATACCGAATTCCTCACCACGCCACCGAATACCACCGATACCCGGAAGGTCTCGGTCACGACCCAGGGCTGTGAGTACGCCGTGTATCCGGTGTACTCCTGATCGCGCTAGCCGAGTACTGCGCGCGTAGTGTCCGGCAGCGTTCGATCAGGCGACGGCGGCCCTCGATGGACAGCGGGGCGTTTGCGTGCGTCATCGAATCACGGCTCGCGATCCCAGCAGGATCGCGGCGGTTGCTTCCGGGGCCTCACGCATCGCGTCGTGACCTGTTGGCAGGTCGTGGACTCGCCAATGAGGATCGGCGTCGAGCCGGGCACGGAGTTCAGTGAAGGGTGTGCGGTCTTCCCAGCCGGAGCAGTAGATGAACTCGCGGCTCGGGACCTGGTCAACGGCCTCGGTGAGGCGAACCGATGGCAGGAGCGAGGCGAGTGGATGGGGCCGGCGGCGGGGATCGCCGCCTTCCGGGGGATGGACCGTGTAGCCGGTGGCTACGGCGCCGGCGACGAACGCCTGCCGGTAGCGCTCGGTGGTTGACGACCAACACTATTCACCGTTGCGCGGGACGTAAGCGTCGAGGTGAACCAGTCGTGCGACCCGGCCGCCCGCGCGTTCGGCAGCAGCCGCGATCACCATCCCGCCGTAGCTGTGGCCGACCAGCGTCGCGCTGCTGATGTTCCCGCGATCGAGGCGTGTCAACACGTCACCGGCGTGGGTGTCCAGGTTGGCGGGTCGCGACGGTGCCGCTGTCCTCGTCGGGTCGCAAACCGGTCGAGGTCAGAGCGTGAACGGTGTGCCCGGCGCGCTCCAACAGCGGAACCACCGCCTCGAAGGACCAGGATCCGTGCCATGCGCCAGGTACAAGTATGAACGTCGTCATACGTCGATAATCACCATCGGCCGCGCGGCGTGCTACCGATAGAATGCCATATTATGGCTGATAGCCGCCAAACTCACGAGTCTGCCCCAGCGGCATTTCTCTGGCCGTCCGGCGGAGTGCACCTGTGGCCGTCCGGTGCAATGAGCACGCTGCATTCGCACCAGCGTGGGCACCTCGTTTACGCGGCCCGAGGCGTCCACACCGGGCGCGGCACCTCGATCGTGCCCGCCAATCGCGTGGCCTGGACCCCAGCCGGCTTCGCACATCGTCATCGCGCCCATGGACGAACCGACATGCGCATCCTGTTCCTGCCGGCGCCGCTCGCGCGGCTGCTGCCCGAGGAGCCCGCCGTGTTCTCGGCGACCGCCCTGGCCCGCGCCGCCCTGCTCACCCTCACCGGCCCCCGCGTCCATGACGCCGACGCAGCGAGCTTCAACCGGGGACCGCTCGCTCGCGTCCGCCGAGTCCTCGTCGACGAGTTGCGTATTGCCGACGAGCAGCCGCTGAACTTGCCGGAACCGCGTGACGACAGGCTGCGGGTTCTCGCGCGGATGCTCTACGAGCAACCCGCGGACAACACCCCGCTGCCCGAACTCGGCCGGGCGATCGGGGCCAGCGCGCGCACGATCGGCCGACTGTTCCATGACGAACTCGGCATGACCTTCTACCAGTGGCGCACACAGCTACGCATCTATCACGCCCTCGTGCTGCTGGCCGACGGCCATGACACCACCTATGTCGCACACGCCTGCGGATGGGCCAACCCCAGCCACTTCATCGCCACGTTCACAAGCATCATCGGTAGCACCCCCGGCCGCTATCGAAGCGGCCGCGAACGCGACGACACGACCGCCTAGCTCCGGTCCGGAGATGCCCTGAAATCGATCCGGCTGGTGCGTCGATAGCCTCCTGACCCACAACACCTTGGAGGGAACGAACCAACTCCCGGTCCGACCAGATCCGGATCGGGAGAGTACGTATCGGTGATCCCACCCCGCGTCGCGCGGCCCGCCGGAGTCACCGCGGCGAGTGCTGCGAAATCCCGATGACGGTGTCTCCGCCACCGGAAGAAGGCGCCCCGCGCGGCGGCTCGCCGACGCTGCTCGCAGCGACCAGGATGAGGCATATGAGCGACTACGACGACTGGAACAAGGCGATCATCGACGAGTTCCGGGAAAACGAGGGCAAGGTCGGGGGGCAGTTCGAAGGCGCGCCGATGGTGCTGGTCCATCATCGGGGTCGGCGCTCGGGGAAGGACAGCATCACGCCGATGATGTATCTGTCCGACGAGCAGGATCCCGGCGTGTTCTACGTCTTCGCCTCGAAGGCGGGCGCGCCGACGAATCCCGACTGGTACTACAACCTCACCACGGCGGGTGAGGCGCGGGTCGAGCTCGGCACCGACAGCTTCGAGGTCGCGGTCACCGAGGTCACCGGTGCGGAGCGCGATCGGATCTATGCCGTGCAGTCCGGGCGCAACCCGGGGTTCGCCGAATACGAGGGGAAGACGAAGGGTGTGCGGACGATCCCGGTGCTGGCGCTGCGCCGATCCTGACCGTCCGGCTCATGCGAGATGGGCGCGCTCGTCGTAGGACGTCAACCGGAATCCGCGTTCGTCCCGCTCCCAGGTGGTGACCGAGGCGTTACCCGCGAGACCGTCCTCCGCGATGGCGAGAATCTCGTCGTCGCGGAGGTTTTCGAGGATTCGGCGCAACATCAGGACGACGGCGTCGTGTGCCACGATCAGGACGCTGCGATGCCGCCGGTCGCGTTCTATCCGTGCCGCGACCTCGCCGAGTCGCCTCGCGACGTCGTGGAAGGACTCACCGCCCGGTGGCCGGAAGCCGAGCGGGTCGGCCTGTTCGGCCGCGAACTCCCGTGGAAACCGTTCTCGCACCTCCGAAATCGAGAGGTGCGAGCGTTCACCGCGGTAGCGGTCGTAGAGGAGATCGTGGACTTCGAGGCAGGGCAGGTCGACCCCGGTCGGCCCGAATTCGGCCGCGGCCAGGTGCCACGTGGTCACCGCGCGCAGGTAGGGCGAGCACAGGACCAATTCGGGGCGCCGCGCCGCCGGGCGCGAGGCCAGCCAACGTCCGAACGCGGCGGCCTGCCCTCGGCCGAGTTCGGTGAGTTCGATGCGCATGTCGTCGGCCTCGGCGGGGGTCGCGGGCCGAATTCCGGCGTTGACGGTGCTCTGCCCGTGCCGGACGGCGTACAGCAATGCGGCCGGACCCACGTTCTCACCGTGCGCGCAGGGACGGACGGACGCGGCGGCATCGCCGGTGGGCAGTTTCACGCTCATACCCTCTTGGACGTGGCGGCGTCGACGCCGGTTCCCTCGGATCCCGACGTCGTGCACCGGCGAGCGATTCTGCCCAGAGCGTAGCGAGCGAGGTCGCGCGGCCGGGAACCGTACGCTCGGACCATGACCGAGCATCCGAGACTGCATGCGATTCCCGGAGGTCGTGACGACCGGCCTCGGCAGCCGCGACGTGAATCCCCGCCGGAACCGCTGTGGCGGGAACTGCTCGGCGAACGCCTGCGCGAATTGCGCGGGCGCCGGGGCGACACCCTCGCCGAGACGGCGAAACGAGCGGGTATCTCGCCGCAGTACCTGTCCGAGGTGGAACGTGGGCGCAAGGAACCGTCGAGCGAGATGATCGCCGCGCTCGCGGGGGCGCTCGGTGTCACCCTGGGTGAACTCACCGAACTGATCGCCGTCGAATTGCGATCGCTCCGTCCGACGGTGCCGGTGCGCCCGCCGCTGCGGTCCGAGACCAGGCCGACACTGCGAATGTCGGCCTGACCGAACGGTTTCAGTCGCGCTTGCGCATCACCAGGTCGGCGAGTCCGTATTCGACCGCGGCCTGGGCGGTGAAGACCCGGTCCCGGTCGGTGTCGTGACGCAGCCGTTCGACGGTCTGCCCGGTATGTACGGCGAGAATCGTCTCGATCTCGGCGCGCATACGCACGAGTTCGTCGGCTTGGATGATCAGATCGGGAATCGCGCCCTGGCCGCGCGCGACGGGCTGGTGCAGGACGACCCTGGCGTGCGGGAGCATCGCGCGATGGCCCGGCGCGCCCCCTGCGAGCAGTACCGCGCCGACCGCGATGGCCTGACCGACGCAGGTCGTGAACACGGGCGCGCCGATGTGCTGGATGGTGTCGTAGACGGCGAGCATGGAGGGCAGATCGCCGCCCTCGCAATTGATGTAGAGCTGGATCTCCTGTTCGGGGCTCTCCGATTCCAGGTGCAGCAGTTGGGCGATCAGCGCGTTGGCCACGCCCGAATCGATCGGCGTGCCGAGATAGACGATCCGCTCGGCGAGCAGATGCGAATAGATGTCGGTGACGCGTTCCCCGCCGCGCGGATGCTGGGCGATGACATTGGGAATCGTGTAGCTGCTCATGAGATTCCGATCCGATGCCGTTGCGGGACGATCTGCGCGAAGGACCCGACGATGTGGTCGATGAAGCCGTATTCCTCGGCCTGGGGCGCGGTGAACCAGCGGTCGTGCAGCGAATCCTCGTAGATACGGTCGAAGGGCTGGCCGGTGTCCTCGGCGATGATGCCGAGCACGGTGTCCACGGTGTGGCGCAGATCGTCGGCCTGGACTTCGATGTCGACGGTGCTTCCGCCGATACCCGCCGAACCCTGGTGCATGAGAATCCGCGCGTGCGGCAACGCGAATCGCTTGCCCTTCTCCCCCGACGACAGCAGGAATTGCCCGGCGCTGCACGCCAATCCGAGTGCCAGCGTGGAGACCTCGCAGGGGATCAGCCGCATGACGTCGCGGATGGCGAGCATCGCGGGCACCGACCCGCCGGGTGAATGGATCCACAGCGAGATCCCGGCCTCGCCGTCCTCGGCGGCGAGGGTGAGCAACTGCGTCATCAGCAGGGTGCCGTTGTCGTCGTCGAGCGGTCCGTCCAGCACGACTATCCGGCGGCCGAGCAGTTGCTCTCGTGCGCGCCAACCGAACATCGGATTCTTGTCGTCATCAGCCATGCCTCCACGGTGCACCCCCGGCGCCCGGATTTCGCGCCACGCTGCCCACAGCGGATCCGCTCACAGCAGCGCGGTTCCGCCGCAGGTTAACCGCATACCGCGCCGCCGGATGCCGACCCGACCAGCTTGGTGTACTTCGCCAGCACACCGCGGGTGTAGCGGGGCGGTAGCGGGCTCCAGCCCTGGCTGCGGGCGAGGAGTTCCCGCTCGTCCACGTCGAGGTCCAGGGTGCCGTTCGCGACGTCGAGGCTGATCCGGTCGCCGTCGCGGATGAAGGCGATGGGGCCGCCGTCGACGGCCTCGGGGGCGACGTGGCCGACGCAGAGGCCGGTGGTGCCGCCGGAGAAACGGCCGTCGGTGAGCAGCAGTACGTCCTTGCCGAGGCCCGCGCCCTTGATCGCGGCGGTGATGGCGAGCATCTCGCGCATACCCGGCCCACCCTTGGGGCCCTCGTAGCGGATGACGACCACGTCACCGCCGGTGATCGTCCCGTCCTCCAGCGCGTCGAGCGCGGCCCGTTCGCGTTCGAAAACCCTTGCGGTGCCGGTGAATACATCGGAATCGAAACCCGCTGACTTGACCACGGCGCCGCCGGGGGCGAGCGAGCCGCGCAGGATGGTGATGCCACCGGTCGGATGGATGGGAGCCGACATGGCGCGCAGCACTTTTCCGTCCGGGTCGGGCGGGGCGATGTCGGCGAGGTTCTCCGCCACCGTCTTCCCGGTCACCGTGAGGCAATCACCGTGCAGCAGACCGGCGTCGAGCAGGGCCTTCATGACCACCGGCACGCCGCCGATCCGGTCCACATCGGTCATCACGTAGCTGCCGAACGGTTTCACATCGGCCAGATGCGGAACGCGCGCGCCGACCCTGGCGAAATCGTCCAGGGTGAGCGGCACTTCCGCCTCGTGCGCGATGGCGAGCAGGTGCAGCACGGCATTGGTCGAACCGCCGAATGCCATCACCACCGCGATGGCGTTCTCGAACGCCTCGCGGGTCATGATGTCGCGCGCGGTGATTCCGCGTTCGAGCAGGGCTACGACGGCCCGGCCGCTGCGCCGCGCGAAACCGTCGCGGCGGCGGTCGGTGGCGGGCGGTGCGGCGCTGCCCGGCAATGACATGCCGAGCGCCTCGGCCGCGCTCGCCATGGTGTTGGCGGTGTACATGCCGCCGCAGGCGCCCTCGCCGGGACAGATCGCGCGTTCGATCGCGTCGACGTCCTCGCGTGACATCAGTCCGCGTGAGCACGCGCCGACCGCCTCGAAGGCGTCGATGATGGTGACCTGGCGCTCGCTGCCGTCGGACAGTTTGGCGATACCGGGCAGGATCGAGCCTGCGTAGAGGAAGACGCTGGCCAGGTCGAGCCGAGCCGCCGCCATCAGCATGCCCGGCAGCGATTTGTCACAGCCCGCGAGCAGGACCGAACCGTCGAGCCGTTCGGCCTGCATGACCGTCTCGACGCTGTCGGCGATCACCTCGCGCGAGACCAACGAGAAATGCATGCCCTCGTGGCCCATCGAGATGCCGTCGGAGACCGAGATGGTGCCGAATTCCAACGGGTATCCGCCGCCCTCGAAGACACCGTCCTTGCACGCCTTGGCCAACCGGTCCAGCGACAGGTTGCACGGGGTGATCTCGTTCCACGACGACGCGACACCGATCTGGGATTTGGCGAAATCGGCGTCGCCCATCCCGACCGCGCGCAGCATTCCGCGCGCCGCGGTCTTCTCCAGTCCATCGGTGACATCGCGACTACGCGGCTTGATGTCGGCTCCGGGCCGGTTCGTGGTGGTCATTACTGCAACGTACCGCCGTCGTGCCGGTTCGGAGGCGATCACCGCCGTTGTCCTGCGGATTCGTGCCGGTGCCTATGGTCGATGCCATGGCAACGCCCGATTTCGTCCACACCCTGCGCGCCAGCGCGGGAAAGCAACTGCTCTGGCTGCCCGGGGTCTCCGCGGTGGTCTTCGACGACGCCGGTCGCATTCTGCTGGGCAGGCGCTCGGATTCCGGTCGATGGGCGGTGATCGCCGGGATGCCGGAACCGGGCGAACAGCCCGCGGCGTGCGCGGTGCGCGAGGTCTACGAGGAGACCGCGGTGCGCTGCGTCGTCGAACGCATCGTGCTGGTGCGGGCCCTGCCGCCGCACACCTACCCCAACGGCGACATCTGTCAGTTCATGGACGTCACCGTGCGCTGTCTCGCCGTCGGCGGCGAGGCGAGGGTCAACGACGACGAGTCACTGGAGGTCGGCTGGTTCGTGCCCTCGGCCATGCCCGACCTCGCCGCGCACGACCGGTTCCGCGTCGATCAGGCGCTGGCCGACGAGCCGACCTGGTTCGAACCGGCGTGAGCGAGCGGGCCGTGGATCAGTCGTGTGCGTGGATCCTGGCCTGGACCTCGGGCCTGCGCAGCGGCGGGATCGTCTTGGGCGGAACCTTCCGTTCGGGCAATCGGGCGAGCAGCCGCTGCGTGGCCTCGGCGATCTCCGCGACGGCCTCGTCCACGGCCGGGCGCGTGGCCTCGGAGATACTCGACAACCCACCGACCTTGCGGACGTACTGAAGGGCCGCCGCGGTGACTTCCTCGGAGGTCGCTGCGGGCTCCAGCCCGCGCAGCGGGGTGATATTTCGGCACATACCCCGAGGCTAGCGCGGTCGCGGTGGGCTCGCCCCCGCTCGCGGCAGGTCCGGCGCGGAACTCGCCGCGCGCGTCAGACGTGCAGCGCGGCCAGCCGCCAGCCGTCGCGGGCGCAGGTGATCCGGGCGGCCACCGCGAAGTGGCGGGAGCCGCGGTGATAGCGCGCGTAGACCTCGGCGGTGGCCGGGTCGACCATGGAGATGTCCACCCGGGCCAGCACGGCGACGCCGAGTTCCCGGAACGGGACCCGGTCGCCACCGACCATGCCGCGCAGGGCGGCCACCACCGGCGGATGGGCGACGGCGGCCAGTTGGCCCGCGGGTCTGCGATGGTCGAGCACTTCGAGGACCGTGCGCAGCGCGCGTTCGGCGAATTTCCTGGCCGAGGTGTGGCCCTCGCCGACGGTGCGCGCGGGCAGCACCCGTTGACGCGCGGTGCGGCGCACCGTCGCCCCGTGGCACGGCGTTGTCCGGCCGTGCCGTGCCCGCGTCCCCGGCGCGGCGCGGATCTCCGCGTCGCGCAGTGGTGGTTCGAAACTCGGGGCAGACGTCAGCGCCCCATCGCTCTCGGTCATCGGATTCCCCTGATTCGGACCGCACCCGATCGGCTCGCCGCCCGGGCCCCTGTGTGATCGCGCCGATTCTGCGGTGGGTTCGCACGACGGGCACGAGTAGTCGACTACCCGAATCGCCACCCGACCGGTCGCCCCTTTCCGCGTGGTCACCCTACGCGACCACGTCGACGACCAGCGGCGATTCCGAAAAGCTCTTGCCTCGACCTCGACGTCAAGCCCTAGCGTCGGAGGCCAGGCGCGGAAATGCCGCGCCGACAGTGGAATGCGGGAGTCATCATGATGCGAACCGATGCCGTCACGGCGGTCACCGACGCGACCTTCGCCGGGGAGGTCCTCGAATCCGAACTTCCGGTACTGGTGGAATTCACCGCGTCGTGGTGCCCGCCGTGCCGGATGATCGCCCCCGTCCTCGCCGAGATCGCCGAGGAACAAGCCGACCGTGTGAAGGTGGTGGCGCTCGACGTCGACGCGAATCCCGAGACCACCGCCGCGTACCGGGTCCTGTCCATGCCGACCCTCATGGTGTTCCGCGACGGCCGTGCGGTGCAGACCACCGTGGGCGCGCGTGCCAAGCGACGCCTGATGGCCGATCTCGACGAAGTGCTCTGAGATCCCGACGAGTCGAGATCCCGACGGGTTCCGAAGGCGCGGGCGAGCGGATCAGTCCTTGCGCGCGAGTCCGCCGAACGCGCCCGATTCCCACGGGTTCTCGCCCACGTCGGCCGGATCCTCCGGACGCCACAGCGGCAGGTGCACCACACCCGGTTCGAGCAGCGTCCAGCCGTCGAAATAGGTCGAGATCTGCTCGTGGGTGCGCAGGATGATCTCGGTGGAGGTGCGCCCGGACAGCTTCTGCGCCTCGAGCACCTCGGCGGGCTGACCGTCGAGGGTGGCGTGGGTGATCGCCAGATAGCTGCCGGGCGCGACGGCCTCGCGCAGTGTCGCGACACACCCGGCCGGATCGGCGTCGTCGGCGAGGAAATGCAGGACGCCGAGCAGTAGGACGGCGACGGGTTTCTCGAAGTCGATCAGCGCGCGCACCTGCGGATCGGCCAGGATCTTCGCGGGCTGCGCGGCGTCGGCGTGGATGACGGCGGCATTCGGGTCACCGTCGAGGATGGCGCTGCTGTGGGCGACGGCGACCGGGTCGATATCGACGTAGACGACACGCGCGGAGGGATTCACCGCGTGCGCGACCTCGTGCACGTTGCCGACGGTGGGAATCCCCGAGCCGATGTCGAGGAACTGGTCGATACCGCTTTCGGCGAGGAACCGCACACAGCGCCGCAACAACTCCCGATTGGCGCGCATCGTCTCGGCGATACTCGGGCTGAACGCGGCGATCTGCTCCGCCAGCACCCGGTCGATCTCGAAGTTGTGCAGCCCGCCGATGAAGTAGTCGTACACGCGGGATGCGCTGGGCCTATCCAGGTCGATCCCCTCCGGAGCCCAACTCGGTCTGGTCATGGATCCCCAAATCCTCTCGCACCGACCTTGTTTCGCCGACAAGCCGTCTCGGCGTGGCCATCGTATCCCAGCTGGGCACGATGCGGGCTTCGTCCACTAGTATCAGGCCTCATGGGTTGGGATGCCGGGCCCGCACCACATCCTGTCGGCCCGCACGCCGATCTCGCCGACCGATGGGTCGCCGCCCTCCGAGAGGGGGCCCGCGATCACATCGTGCCGATGAGTACGGCGCAAGCGCAGCTGCTGCTCACCGAGCTGGCCGGCGAACTCGGCGATGCCGCGAGCAGCTCACCGCTGCCCGTCGACCGGGTCGAGGCGGTGGGCGCGCGCCTGGCCGGATCGCGTTTCGTCGGCAGCGAGGTACTCGGACGCAGCGTCGCGGTACTGGGTGGGTATTTCGGCGCGGACGCCTCGGAACTGCTCGCCGCGTTCACCACCGGCTACCTGCGCGCTTTCCGCGCCTGGCTGCTGACCGAGCAGGAAAGTGTCAGGGCCGCCGAGATCGCGGCGCGTCGCGCCACCGAGGCACGGCTGCGCGACAGCGAGGCCAGGTTGCGCGCGGTATTCGCCCAGGCCGGGGTCGGTACCGGCATATCCGATATGTCGGGCCGGATCATCGAGGTCAACGCCGCGTTCGCCCATATGCTCGGCTACGAACCCGTCGAGATGTGCGCGATGGCGGTCCCCGAACTCACCCATCCCGACGATCCGCCCGAGATGTGGGGTCTCTACTCCTCGCTGATCCGCGGCGAACACGACAACGTCCAGGTGGAGAAGGCATACAGCCACCGCCTCGGACACGCGGTGTGGACCAATCTCAACGTCTCGCTGATCCGCGACGCGGACGGCGAGCCGCAGTACACCCTGGTCCTGGTCGAGGACATCTCCGAACGCCGCGCGCTGCGCGAACGGCTGCACTACCGGGCCCACCACGACCAGCTCACCGGATTGCCGAACCGTTCGAGGTTCTTCGACGCGCTCAGCGTCGCGTTCGCCGACCCGTCCGCGCGCGTCGGACTCTGCTACGTCGATCTCGACCATTTCAAGAGCGTCAACGACACCTTCGGTCACGCCACGGGCGACGAACTGCTCGTCCAGGCCGCCGCGCGGCTGAGTGCCTGCGCCTCGCTACCCGAACATCTGGTCGCCCGGATGGGCGGCGACGAATTCGTCGTCCTGATACCGCATCCCCGCAACCTCGGCGAGGTCGCCGGATTGGCCCGCACCGTACTCGACGCGCTGGCACGGCCTTTCGACATCCACGGCAATCACCTCACGATCACCGCGAGTATCGGCGTGATCGAGGACCGCGGACAGCACCGGACCGCCGACGAACTGCTCCAGGCCGCCGACACCACCATGTACTGGGCGAAAGCGGCGGGCCGCGACCGCTATTCGGTTTTCGACGCCGACCGCGGCCGACGCGAGAACACCAAGGCCGAACTCTCCGCAGCGATGCCCGCCTCGTTCACCCGAGGTGAATTCTTCCTCGACTATCAGCCGATCGTCGGCCTCGGCGACGAGCGCCTGGTCGCGGTGGAGGCGCTGGTGCGCTGGCGGCATCCCGAACTCGGGGTGCTACCCCCGGGCCGGTTCGTGGACCTCGCCGAGGACAACGGTCATATCGACGCACTCGGCGCGCTCGTCCTCGAACTGGCCTGCCGCGACAGCAAGCGGTGGCACGATCTGTTCCCCGGGCACACGCCGACGGTCAGCGTGAACGTGTCCGCCTCGGAGGTGGCCGATCCGACCTGGCTCGGCCGGGTGCAGCGGATGATCGCCGAGACCGGCATCCCGCCGGACCGATTACAACTGGAACTGACCGAACGCACCTTCATGGAGGCCGAAGGGCTTCCGCTGCGAGCACTGCGCACCCTGTCCGAGACCGGCGTCCGCATCGCGATCGACGATTTCGGCACCGGCTACTCCAATCTGGCCTATCTCGGCCAACTTCCGCTGCACGTGGTCAAACTCGCGGGCCCCTTCGTGCAGCGCATCCGCACCCCGGAGACGGTGAATCGCACCGATCTGCTCGTGCTGGAGACCATCATCGGGCTCACCCACGCGCTCGGACTGACCGTCACCGCCGAATGCGTGGAAACCGCCTACCAGGCCGAACGCCTGCGCAACCTGGGGTGTGACACCGCGCAGGGGTGGCATTTCCACCGGCCGATGCCCGCGCACCGGATCACCGATCTGCTCGCCGAGCCCGCGATCGACGGTTCCCGGCACCCGCGATGAGAAACGCACTGGGCGCGGGGGCCCGCGCACTGGCATGCTGACTGGGTGAACGCCGGGGAGATCACCATCGACTTCGCGCCCGAACAGGACCTGTTCATCGCAGCGGCACGCAGGGGTGGGCGATCCACCGTACGGATCGACGGCGTATCGACACTCGGACATCTGGTCGAAGCGCTCGGGGTGCCGCTCACCGAGGTCGGCGCGCTGCTGGTCGACGGTCGCGCGGTCATCCCCGCGCACGTGCCGATCGCGGGGCAGGCGATCTCCGTACTCGCGGTGACGCGTCCGCAGCGGCGGGCCGAACCACTGCGTTTCCTGCTCGACATCCACCTGGGCACGCTGGCGCGGCGGTTGCGTCTGCTCGGTATCGACGCGGCCTACGAGAACCCGGATATCGGTGACGCGGCGCTGGCCACCCGGTCCGCGACCGAGCGCCGGGTGCTGCTCTCCCGCGATCGCGGATTGTTGCGGCGGCGCGAGATCTTCGCGGGCGCGTATATCTACAGTCATCGGCCCGACGATCAACTCGACGATGTGCTGTCGCGTTTCGCTCCCCGCCTCGCGCCGTGGACGCGCTGCACCGCGTGCAACGGCGCGCTGCGGGCCGCCGACAAGGAGTCCATGCGCGGGCAACTGCCCGGCAGTACGGAACAGACCTACGACACCTTCGCGCAGTGCGTGGAATGCGGTCAGGCGTATTGGAAGGGCGCTCATCACGCGCGCCTGGACGAGATCGTCGCGAAGGCCGAGGCGAAATTCGGTGCCTGACCGGTCTTCTCGACGGCGGATTCGGAACCCGATCCGCCACAGCTGATCCCGGACAACGGCTTGTCCGCTATCCGCCCGCGGCGCCACCGCGAATATCCGTCTGATCACGACCGTCCGCCGAGGACGTTCCGACGCCGACGAAGGGTGGACCGCTGTCATGGCCCAGTATTCGATCATCGCCGTGCTCGCCGCGGTCGTGGCGATGACGGTCTTCGTCGCCGGGGATCGTCTGCGGCCGCGGTCGTGGCGGCGGACCGACGACGAGTACGCGGGCACCCTGGTATTGGACCTGATCAAGACCTTCTTCACCGCCGTCGTCGCCTTCGTCGTCGTGATCGGCTGGCAGCAGTATCAGAACGCCCGCGCGCACACCATCGCCGAATCGCAGGCGCTGGTCGACGCCTACTGGGCCGCGAACGCGCTGCCCGCTCCCGACGCGCGGCGGATCCAGGACGGGATAAGGGCTTACACCGAGCAGGTGATGAATGCCGAATGGGCCAGCGATGGATCGAGACGGCAGTCTGAGCGAGGCCGCCCAGCAAACCCTGGATTCGCTGCGCACCACGGTATCCGCGGTGCCGACCGCCGATACCGTGGTCGCGGATTCGCGCGCCGACGCCGTCGACGGACTGGACCGGGTGGCGCAAGCGCGTCAGGATCGCGCCGTCGACGTGCGCGAGGGTCTGCCCGGATTCCTCTACATCGCCCTGATCTTCGGGACGGTGATGCTGCTGCTCAGTCCCGCCCTGTCCGGTGTCGGGGTCACCGCGCGCAGCATCGCGATGATCGGACTGCTCGGGGTCGTCGTCGGATCCGCGCTGTTGCAGATCCACAATCTCGACCACCCGTTCTCCGGGGGCAACCTCGTCTCGCGGGAGGCCTACGAACTCGCGGTGACCCGTTTCCAGCAGATCGCACCGTCGCCCGGCGCGCGGATCGGCTAGTGGTCGCGATGGATTCGATCGGATCACGCGGGGGTGGGCGCGAACTCGCGGTCGTCACGGTGTGCGCGGTCGTCGCGCTGGCGTCCGGCGTGACGGCGCGTGCGGAAGGAACGCTCGGCGATCTGGTGTCGGGCAGTGCCGCACCGGGCCTCGCGAGCGGAAATACCGGGGGCGGAGTGGAACTCGCGCTCGAACCGGTGGGCCAGCGACCGATGCCGACGGACGACCCGGTGGATGTTCCGGTCCCCGCGAATTCGGCCGAAGCGCTGGGACTCGCCCCGGGCAGTGTCGCGGTCGCGTGCGGCGGCAGCGCGGCGGTGGGCAGTAGCGCGATCGGGGTGGGACTCGCGACGGGTAGCGGATCCGGCACGCCCGCCCTGATCGGCACGGGTTCGGGCGGTTCCGGGCTCGGCAGCGCCGCGGTCGGTAGCGCGGCCGCCGGGAGTGCTGTCCTGACCTGTCTGCTGTTGCTGCCCGCGCCCGCCTCGACGGAACCCGCGATCCCGCTGCGCCCGGAACCACCGAATCCGGCCGTACCGGTGCCGAATCCGGTCGCGCCGCAGACTGTCGTCGCGCCGACGGCTACGGCACACGAGGTCGTGAGCCCGGTCTCCGCGCCCGTGTTCCGTCCACGGGAGACCGTGCGGTCACCACCCGATCCGCTGGGGTGGAATCTGCTGGAACTGGTCACGGTTCTGGTGATGACGGTGGTCACCGGAATCCGTGCCGGATCGTCGGGCGCGAACATACGAACTCGCGGTGTCGACGTGGGCTGATCGCCGCCGGAGGGTCGGGCCGTGAGAGTCGGGATCGGGGGTGCCCGAATCCCGGTTCACCGGGATTTGCTGTCTACCGCCACGCCCAGGGATGACTTACCCGACGGCCTCGTTATAACATCGGCCCGCTCAGCTCATCGCACGAGGCGGGACAGAACGTGACCAGTGGAGTTCAACGGGCCGCGTCATCGCGCCGGGACCGTGCGCGGCGGCGGACGACGACGGCGACTCCCACTCTCGGGAGTTTGCTGTCCTCGGCGGCTGAGGCCAATCCCGACGGGATCGCGGTGCTGTGCGACGGCCTGACGCTCACCTACCGGGAACTCGACGGGCGCTCCTCACAGTTGGCCCGGATGTTGCTGTCGCGTGGGGCCGGTCCGGAATCGGCCGTCGCCGTGGCGCTGCCGCGTTCGGTCGATTCGATTCTCGCGATCTGGGCGGTGGTCAAGACGGGCGCGGCGTTCGTGCCGATCGATCCCGGTTTCCCGCGATCGCGCATCGAATTCCAGGCGCGTGACTGCGGCGCGCTGCTCGGCCTGACCAGGACCGAACACCACCCCACCCTGCCCGCCGAAATCGACTGGCTCGTCCTCGACGATCCGGGCCATATCGCCGAGGCCGCCGACCAGCCCGCCAATCCGCTGTCCTACCTGGACCAGACCGCGCAGGCGCGGCCGTCGAATCCCGCGTACGTCATCTACACCTCGGGTTCGACCGGCAAGCCCAAGGGGGTGACCGTCACCCATACCGGACTGGCCGCGCTGTGCGCCGAGCAGATCACCCGTTTCGGTCTCACCGAGACCGCGCGGGTCCTGCATTTCGCCTCGCCGAGTTTCGACGCGTCGATTCTCGAACTGCTGCTCGCCTTCGGGTCGGCGGCGACGCTGGTGATCGCGCCGCCGACCATCTACGGCGGCGCCGAATTGGCGACCCTGCTGGCACAGCACGCCATCACGCACGCGTTCCTGACTCCCTCGGCGTTGGCCTCGATCGAACCGGCTGGGTTGGACGCGCTGCGGGTGGTGATCGTCGGCGGTGAGCCCTGTCCGTCCGCGCTGGTGCGACGCTGGGCATCCGGCGGACGCAGTTTCCACAATGCCTACGGCCCCACCGAGGCGACCATCGCGGCCACCCTGAGCGGGCCGTTGACGGCCATGATGCCAGTGACCATCGGCTCGGCGGTGCCGGGAACGCGGCTCCAGGTGCTGGATTCCCGGTTGCGGTTGGTGGGCATCGGGGTCGCGGGCGAGCTCTACATCGGCGGACCCGGCGTCGCCCGCGGCTACCGTGGCCGCGCCGATCTGACGGCCCAGCGGTTCGTGACCGACCCGCACGGCGGGCCGGGCGCGCGCATGTACCGCACGGGAGATCTGGTCCGCTGGACGACCGGTGGTGAACTCGAATACCTCGGGCGCGGCGACGACCAGGTCAAGATCCGCGGCTTCCGCATCGAACTCGGCGAGATCGATGCCGCGCTGGCGGAGCTACCCGGGGTCAGGTCTGCGGTCACCGTCGACCGCAGGACCCCGGCCGGTGACGCCGAATTGGCCGCCTACGTGGAGACCGAACCCGGTCACGCCCCCGATCCCGGTGAACTGGCCAATACGCTCGCGGGTCGGCTACCCCGGTTCATGCTGCCGAGTTCGATCACCGTCGTCGACCGGATTCCGCTGACCCCGACCGGGAAGACCGATCGCGCGGCGCTGCGGGCCAGGGTCACCGAAACGCGGACAACGCGGCGGTTGTCCGGCCTCGGCGAGGAGTTGGTGGCGGCGGTGTTCGCGCACGTCCTCGGCCGGGAACTGGTCGGCGCGGATTCGGATTTCTTCACCGCGGGCGGCAACTCCATTCTCGCGACCCAGGTCGCGGCCCGGCTCAGCGACACCTGCAAACTCCAGATCCCGGCCCGGCTGGTCTTCGATCATCCGACCGTCGCGACGCTGGCGCAGGCGATCCAGTCGCAGCGCTTCGACACCGCCCGTCCCGCGCTGCTCGCGCGGCCACGGCCCGACCGGGTTCCGCTCTCGCCCGCCCAACTGCGTTTCTGGCTGCGCAACCAGTTCGACACGGAATCGGCCGTGGACAATATCGGCTTCGCGATGCGGGTATCGGAGGATCAGCTCGAGGTGCCCGCGCTGCGGGCCGCCTTCGCCGATATCATCGCCCGCCACGAAGCCCTGCGCACCCGCTATCCCGCCGACGCCGACGGTCCGAGACAGGAAGTGCTCGACACCGACAGTGTGCTCGGCGATTTCGCCGTCGAGGAGATCGAACCGGCGGCCGTCGACGCGCGGGTGAGCGACATCCTCGGGCGCGGTTTCGACGTCGCCGCCGAGGTGCCGCTGCGGATCGGGCTCCTGCACAACGCCGACGGATACGTCCTGGTCTTCACCGTGCACCACATCTGCGCCGACGGTTCGTCGCTGGCCCCGCTCGCCGGTGATATCGCGTCCGCATACGCCGCGCGCCGCGCCGGTGCGGCGCCGAGCTGGCGACCGCTGGATGTGCAGTACGCCGATTACGCGCTGTGGCAGCGCGAGGTGCTCGGCGACCGCGCCGACCCGGGGTCCGCGCTCTCGCGTCAGCTCGACTACTGGACCACCGAACTGGCCGGGCTGCCCGATGAACTCGATCTGCCCGCCGATCGTCCGCGTCCGCCGGTGGCCTCGCTGCGCGGCGCCGCGGCACAGCGCAGCGCCCCGGCCGAACTGCATCGCGAACTGCTGGCGCTCGCCCGCGCGAATCGCGCGACGCTGTTCATGGTGATGCGGACCGCGCTGGCCGTGCTGCTGTCCCGGCTGTCCGGGACCTCCGATATCGCGATCGGCGTGCCGATGACCAATCGCGCCGAACCGGCGCTGGAACATCTGGTCGGCATGTTCGTCAATACGACGGTGTCCAGGACCACGGTCGATCCGCGGGAGAGCTTCGCGAGTCTGCTCGCCCGGACCAGGGACCGCGATCTCGCCAATTTCGCGCACGCCGAAGCGCCGTTCGAACATATCGTCGACGCGGTCGACCCGGTCCGCTCGCCGGGCCGTCATCCGCTGTACCAGGTCGGCTTCGCCTTCCAGAATTTCGCCCAGGCCAGCCTGGAACTGCCCGGCCTGAGTTTCTCCTTCGTCGACGTCGACGCGACCACGGCGAAGACCGATCTGCACATCGTGGTGGTCGACACCGTCGGGGTGGACGGCGGACCGGGTCCGATCATCGTTCGGTTCTGTTACGCCACCGACCTTTTCGACGAACCGACGGTCTATCGGTTCCTCGACGGGTACCTGCGTGTGCTGCACGAGATCGCGAACGATCCGGCGTCGGCGGTCGGCGACCTCGATATCGTCGACCCCGCCGAACGGCAACGGCTGCGTGCCTGGTCGGCCGGTCCCGACATCACCGTGGCACCCGAACTGCTGCACACCGCCTTCGAACGGCAGGCCGACGCGGCCCCGGACGCGGTGGCGGTGGTGTCCGGCGCGGACTCGGTGACCTACGGGCAGCTGCGGGCCCGGGTGAATCGTCTGGCGCGCTGGCTCATCGACGAGGGCGTCGGCCCCGAAACCGTTGTCGCGGTCTCCATGCGCCGTTCCATCGACCAGGTGGTCGCGCTGTACGCCATCGTGGCGGCGGGCGGCTGCTGGGTGCCGATCGACCCGGATCATCCGGCCGAACGCATCGGCTACGTGCTCGAGGCGGCGGCACCGCGCCGTGTGCTCACCACCGTCGCGGACGGCGTCGCCGACGCGCAGCCGGTCGACACCCTCGATCTGTCCCGATTCGGCGCGGGCCCCGTCACCGACGCCGAACGCCGCGCTCCGCTGCGCGGTGACCACCCGGCCTATGTGATCTTCACCTCCGGCTCCACCGGAAGGCCGAAAGGCGTTGTGGTCACCCACGACGCGATCGTCAACCAGCTGGTGTGGATGCGTGAGGCATACCGGGTCGAGCCCGAGGACCGATATCTACAGAAGACCCCGGCGACCTTCGACGTGTCGCTGTGGGGGTATTTCCTGCCGCTGCGGGCCGGTGCGACGCTGGTACTGGCCGGCCCGGACGAACATCGCGATCCCTCGGCGCTGTGCCTGTTGATCGCCGAACATCGCATCACCCTCACCGATTTCGTCCCCTCCATGCTCTCGGTTTTCGCCGCGCACGCGTCGGCGGACGAATTGGCCTCGCTGCGAGCGATTTTCGTCATCGGTGAGGCGCTGCCGCCGGAGACGGCGAGCGCGTTCGCCGCGATCAGCGCGGCCGGGGTGCACAATCTGTACGGGCCGACCGAGGCCGCGGTGAGTATCACCGAGCATCGGGTCGGTTCGGCCGATCTGATCGCGACCACGGTGCCCATCGGTGTGCCGGAATGGAATTCGCGGACTTTCGTCCTCGACGGCAGGCTGCGGCCGGTGCCCGTCGGCGCGGTCGGCGAACTCTATCTGGCCGGAATCCAGTTGGCGCGCGGCTATCACGGCGCACCCGGGCTCACGGCGGGACGATTCGTCGCGAATCCGCTCGATCCGGGCGGGGAACGCATCTACCGCACCGGCGATCTGGTGCGCTGGAACGCGCGCGGCGCCCTGGATTACCTGGGGCGCACCGATTTCCAGGTCAAGGTGCGCGGACATCGCATCGAACTCGGCGAGATCGAGACCGCGCTGCTCGCCGACCCGTCGGTCGGCCAGGCCGCGGTCACGGTCCAGCCCTCCGACAGCGGTGACCGTTTGGTCGGGTATGTGGTGGCGGTACCGGGCGGCTCGGTCGATCCCGAGACGTTGCGACGGTCGGTCGCCGGGGTGCTGCCGAGCTACATGGTGCCCGCGGCCATCGTCGACATGCCGTCGTTCCCGGTCAACACCAGCGGCAAACTCGATCGGAAAGCGCTGCCGCAGCCGGTGTTCACCGCCCGCGACGGCGCGCCGCCGACGACCGACCTCGAACGCGATATCGCCGAGGTCTACGCCGAGGTGCTGGCGGTGTCGCCGATCGGCGTCGAGGACGATTTCTTCGCGCTCGGCGGCTCGTCGCTACTCGCCTTCACCCTGCACCAGCGGCTCACCGCCCGGCTCGGGCGCGACGTGCCGATGTCGGCGCTGCTCGCCCACCCCACCGTCGGCGGACTGGCCGGATTCCTCACCGGCTCCTCGGCCCCCGTCGGTGTGGCGGGTGCGGCCGCCGACGCCGTACTCGACCCCGATATCTCCGTCGCGCGCTGCGCACGAGCGGTGACCGGGCCGCCGCGGGAGATCCTGCTCACCGGCGCGACCGGATTCCTCGGCGCGCATCTGCTGCGCGAACTGCTCGACACCACCGACGCGCGCGTATGGTGCGTGGTCAGGGCCGAGAGCGCCGAGGCCGGAGCCGACCGGATCCGGCGGGCGCTGACCCGTTTCCGGCTGTGGGATCGCGACAGCGCCGATCGGATCGTCGCGGTGCCGGGCGATATCGCCGCGCCACGGCTCGGATTGAGCGCGGCCGACTACGAACGCGTGGCCGCGATGGTCGAGGTGATCTACCACAACGGCGCCCGGGTCAACCATGTCGATCCGTACGCGCGGCTGCGCGAGGTCAATGTCGAGGCCACCGGGGAAATCCTGCGACTGGCCACGACCTACCGCGTCAAGCCCGTGCACCACGTCTCCACCATCGGCGCCACCGTCGGCACCGCGCCGGTGCTCGCCGATATCGAGGAGTCGGTCCGGTTGCGCGCCGACCAGCTCCCCGACAACGGCTACGCCCAGTCCAAGTGGGCCGCCGAGGAATTGGTGCGCGAAGCGGGCGCGCGGGGAATTCCGGTCGCCATCTACCGACCCGGCACCATCTGCGGTGATCCACGCTCGGGGGTGAACAGTCCCGACGACTCGTTCTGGAATATGGTCCGCGCGGCGGCCGTCCTCGGAATGGCCCCCGAGGTCGGCGACGCGACGGTCTCGATCGTGCCGGTGAGCTACGTGGCGCGCGCGATCGTGGCGATCTCGCGCATGGAACGCCGGGACACGGTCTACCACCTGGTCAATCGGGTCCGGGTGCCGGTCAGCGAGGTTTTCGACAGTCTGCGCGAGCACGGACTGCCGGTGCGGACGGCCGAACTGGACACCGTGCGCGACGCGCTCGACCGCGAATCGCGGCTGCGCAACGACGCCGGTGACGACTCCCTGGTCCGCGCGGCGCTGCTCACCGCCGACTACGACGTCTTCGCCGCGCAGTTCGAATGGGCCGACGACAACAGCAGGCAGGCGCTACGCGACACCGGTATCGAATGCCCGGAGGTGGACCGGCGCGCGATCGACGCGTTCGTCCGGGAATTCCTGGTCTCGGGATTCCTGCCGCACCGGTGATCCCGGGTCAGAACCGGCGGTGACGACTGGTCGGCACCACGTCGAGGTCGCGGGCGGCGCCGAAGGTCGCGACGCTGGCCATCATGCGCGCGACGCGCTCGGTCAGTTCGGCCGTGTCGCCGCCGGTGCCGTAGAACGCGTGCGGATCGGCGAGGGCGTCGATCGGGAACTGTTCCTCGACGATGGCCGCCACCTCGCCGACCCCAGCGCCGCCCCCGTCGTCGGGCGTCACGCGTTCGATGACCCGGTTCTGCACGTATCCGACGGTGGCCTGGGTCTCGATGGCGACCCGGGTGTGGCGGACCTGCCAGCATTCCAGCCATTCGTCGTAGTGCTGATCGGCGGGACGGCGCAGGAAGGCGATATTGGCCAGACCCGGTGTCCGCTCCCCCGGCTCGGTCGCCGGGGGTTCGAGGGGAACGCGTTCCTCGACCAGCCAGCCCTCGCACCGATCCGCCGACGCGCGGACGGCCGCGATCATCGCGTCCCGGTCACCGTCGTCGGGCAGCAGGAGGCAGACGACGGCGTCGATCGGACGGTCGAAGGTGCTCAGGCGCAACATCGCCGACGCCACCGCCGCGTCGGCGACATTCACCTGGAGTCCGCGCGCGCCCGCCGCGCGACAGGCCTCGGTCAGGGCCGGGCCCAGCGGGTCGCGGGCGCCCCAGAGTGCGAAGACGAACTTTGCCGAAGCCACGGGACCACCCTCGTTCTGTAACACGTTTCAGTCTGCTCGCGCAGCGTAGGACGCGCGACGACGACGGGTCAACGGCCGCTACCCGACGTAGGGGGCACGTGCCGCGCGGGCGGCCTCGACGAAGGTCGGCAGCAACGTCGGCCAGAACAGCGAATCCACGCAGGAGTACTCCGGCAGGAATCCGTGACAGGGTTCGTCACCGCGCGGGCCGACCTCCACCACCAGCGCCGCGACACCGAGCGCGGCGTAGGCCTGGTCCGAACTGGTGCCGGAGACCTCGTAGCCGACCGTCTCCGCCGAGGTGCCGCCCCGGTAGCCGGACGGTGCGAGGCGTTGGGTCAGCCGTCGCAATTGCCGGGCGTCCTCGGGGGCGGTCGCCGTCGGGATCAGCAGGTAGTCGCCGAACGCGTGCAGGTCGATGACCAGACCGGAGGCGGAATCGGGAACCTCGACCTCGGCCGAGCCCGCCCGCTGGTCGGCGAAGATCCGCGACATCAGGCCCTCGAGCGCCGCGGTCTCCGGTTCGGAGGCCGGAGCGGGGCCGCGATAGTTCTCGTCGCAGGGATCCGCGCCCGAGCCCGGCTCGCCCCAGCGCGCGGTGAAATTCCGCTCCAGGTCGACGCCCTGGCGGTAGTAGCGGACCTCGCCGGTGTCGTCGCGGCACGAATCCGGCGCGAAATCGACATTCTTGCGCTGGTATCTCGGATCGTCCCCGCCCGAGGACACCACGTCGACGCCGTCCGGATTGGCCGCCGGCACCACCCAGATCTCGTGGTGATCCAGGATCTCGGTCGCCACCGGATCGATGCCGTAACCGTCGGCCAGGTAATCGATCCAGCGCCAGGCCAATTCGCCGGTCACGATCTCCCTGGCGTGGATCTGGGCGATCAGCAGGAATCTCGGTTTCCGGCTCGTTGTCGACATCTCGCAGCCCGCCGGCCGGAAGACCCCGAGGCCGGTTTTCGCCACCGCCGCGACCGCATCGGTGACGCCCGGTTCGACACCGGTGAGGCAGATCGCGCGCAACCGATGACCGCCGCGCCCCTGGCTCGCCGACCAGGATTCGCCGATGTCGTGCACCGCGGCGATGCCGGGATAGGCGGCGCCGACGGCGTCGACGTGACGCAGCATGTCGGTGGCGGTCCGGTAGCCGCCGTAATAGGTCGGCCCGTATGTCGCGCAACCGGTGCCCGCGCACATCAGCGGCCGGATCGGTTCCCTGGCCGCCGCGCTGCCCGAGGCTGTCGCGACCAGCATCAAGGCCGAGACCACGGCGATTACCGCCCGCGGCAGCGTCATCGCCGACCTCCCTCGTGTGAACATCATGTTACCCGGCCGCGAGAAGGGCTGGGGCTGTTCACAATCCGCTCACAATCCGCGCAGCCCCTTGCCGATCACCACCGCCCCCATGACCAGCAGCAATGTCGCCATCACCGCGTGATTGTTGGCGAGTAGCCAATTCTTGAGCGAAGCGAGAGCGCCGCTCATCCGGTCGGCGGCCACCAGGTAGCCGAGGACGGGAACCAGGACCGAGATAGCGGCGATCGCCGTGAACACGAGCAGCACGACCACCTCCTGCCCGCCGCCGAGGCCACCGGTGCCGATGGCGATTCCCGCGGAGACGCAGAGCAGCAGATTCTTGGGGTTCACCGCGGCCAGCGCCACACCGAGGGCGGCGGCTCTCGGGATCGTCAGCTGATCGATGGCCTGCATCCACTTGGGCACCGAGGTGTCCGAGCGGGTCTGCCACTGCCGTCCGGCGAGCAGGACGAGCAGCGCCCCCAACACGATCTTGGTCGTCGACACCGCCGTCGACGATTCGGAATTCTCGGTATGGATCGATCCCGAGAGCAGCATCACGATGCCGGTGACCGCGACGATGCCGACAACCCAGCCGATGCCGAATCCGATACTGCTCGCGCCCGCGTTCCTGGACAGCAGCATCAGGATCGCGGCGATGATCGGGATCGGCGAGATAGCGACACCGATCGCCAGTGCTAGCACATCGCCGATCACATCGAGGATCATCGCCACTCCTTGGGCTTCGGCATCCGCGCCGTGCTGTCGGCACCGGACGCCGGGCCGACCGTGTCGCCACGGACTGGCATCGACGGTAGGGGCGCGGGTCGGGCACCGTCCTCACACGTTGCGGATGAGAGACAGCAGCCCGCGCGGTCGCCGGATGACGGCGGCACACGCGGCCGGTGAATTCGCGGCGTCGATCCGACCACCGCGAGGTTATCGCTGTCGGCCCGGCTGCGGGAACGCTATATTGTCGTCCCACGCCGAACCCGGCGTGCGACGACGACGCAGGTGTGTGGGTATCTGCGGGGAAGTTGCGATGGGCACGCGACCTCCCGCAGGCTTGCGGCGAACAGAGCTGGACGAGCGAGCGGATAGGTGAGACCGCAATGATCGCGGAGGCGCGGACGCCGGAGCAGTGGGCCCAAATGTACGTATCCTGCGGTCTACCCGGAACACATTCCACGACACCGGGTTTCGTGATCCTTCCGCTGAGCGACGAGGTCACCGCGGTGAATACGCCCGGCGAGATCGGCGACCGGGTGGTCGCGCTGATGCCCGAGCGTCACCTCTACGGACCAGTGCTGGCCCGGCCGAACCCGGCGCGCTACACCTTCCTCACCCACTACGACCGGGTCACCGAGCCCGAAGTGGTCGAAACGCTGCTGCGGTACGGCGTCGACACCGGCCCGTACCGGGCCAATGTCATCCTGCCGACCGGCCTCGGGCCCATCACCCGCGAAGAGCGGTACTGGCTGTGCTCGCCACGGCCCGACGAACCGCTGCCGCCGCTCACGTTGCTGCTCGAGGTGGTGGCGGCGTGCCTGGAAACGCCCGCCGCGCCGGAATGAACACTCACGCGCCCCCGGCGACCCGCTGCCCGCGACGGGCGCGCGGCGGCGCCCCCGTCCAGCGCCGGAACGCGTGGGTGAAGGCCGCCGTCTCCGCGTAGCCGAGGCGTTCGGAGATCTCGGCCACCGACAGATTCGTCTCGTCCAGCAGCTGTTCGGCGACGCCTCGGCGCACGTCGTCCAGGATCGCCCGATAGGAGGACCCCTCCTCGATGAGGCGACGGCGCAGCGTGCGCGGGGTCATGAACAGCGACGCGGCCACCTGGTCCCCGGTCGGGGGTCGCGCGGGATTGCCGAGCAGCAGATTGCGGACCTGCCCGGAGACGCCGGTGACGACCCGGCGTTCCAGCAGCGCGCGGCACTGCTGTTCGGCCATGGCCGCGGTATGCGGTTCGGCCAGCGGGAGCGGATCGTCGATGCGGGCGATATCGAAGGAGTAGGCGTAGCGGCCGGTGTCGTAACGCGGGGTGAGTCCGAGTGCGCGGCGGATGACCTCGCGGTGCCCCGCGTCGGGGGCCGGATAGGCCAGTTCCGCGCCGCGCGTGCGCGCGCTCGGGCCGACCAGTTCGCGATGCAGCGAACCGATGATGCCCAGATCGCGTTCGGCGACGAAACGGCGCACCGGCCCCGGCACGGATTCCGGATCGACGACCAGGGTCATCACCGAGCCCTCCTCGTGCGCGGTAATGGCGCAGTAGGAGAACGACAGGTCGAGGTAGCGCAGTCCGAGGGTGATCGCGTCGCGCAGGGTCCGGCTGCTGATCAGGGCGTATCCCCAGATGCCGTGGGTGGTGACGTGGTAGCGCACACCGGCTGCGATGCCGAGCCCCGGCCGGTCGCCGAGCGCTTCGACGAGGGCGGCGATCACCGCCGATTCCTGTCCCGACGACACGACCGGATCGACCTCGGCCAGCCGTGCCACGCTCAGTCCGGCCCGTTTCAGGCACACCTCGGCGGGCACACCGTGCTCGGCCGCGAAATCGACCAGCAGTCGCACACTCGGGGCCCTGCGGGTGGTCATCGACACGGTCGTGCGCTCCCTCCTGCCGACCCGAACTCGTGGCCTGATCTATCAAATTTCTGTCCGCTCCCATCCTGGGATCCCGCACCGCACGGTCGTACATTGAGTAGTAGGACGTGACGTAGGTCACGGCGAATCGAGGAGGAGGCGCGGGTGCCGGAACAGGATTCCTTCGACTATGTGATCGTGGGCGCCGGAAGCGCGGGCTGCGTGCTGGCCGATCGGCTGAGCGCGCGGGCGGAGGTATCGGTGCTGCTGCTCGAGGCGGGCGGCGAGGACGACGCCGACGAGATCCACATTCCCGCGGCGTTCTCCAGCCTGTTCAAGACCAAGTGGGACTGGAACTACCAGACCACCGAGCAGAAGCACATGGACGGCCGTAAGGCGTTCTGGCCGAGGATGAAGGCGCTCGGCGGCTGCTCGTCGATGAACGCCATGATCTACATCCGCGGCAACCGCGCCGACTACGACCGCTGGCGCGACGAGCACGGCGCGACCGGCTGGGGCTACGACGATGTCCTGCCCTACTTCCGTCGCTCGGAATCCAACACCCGTTTCGACGACGACTTCCACGGTGCGCGGGGCCCGCTCCACGTCGAGGACCGGCGCTACACCCACGAACTCACCGACGCCTGGGTGCAGGGCGCCGTCGCCTCCGGACTCAAGCCGAACGACGATTTCAACGGCGCGACGCAGGAGGGCGTGGGCCGGTACCAGGTCACCTGCAAGAACGGCCGACGCTGGTCCACCGCCGACGGATATCTGCGTCCCGCGCTCGACCGCCCGAATCTGACGGTGCGCACCCACAGCCTCGTGACGAAGGTGCTGCTGCGCGGCACCACGGCGACGGGTGTGAGCTACCGGCGCGACGGCGTCGAGCACACCGCCCACGCCGCACGCGAGGTCATCCTGTCCGGCGGCGCGATCAATTCGCCTCAGCTGCTGATGCTCTCGGGTATCGGACCGGCCGCGCACCTGCGCGAGTTCGGCATCGAGGTGGCCGCGGACCTGCCCGGCGTCGGCGAGAACCTGCACGACCATCCGGTGGTCCCGATGCTCTGGTACACCAAGGGCACCTCGGACCTGTCCGACTACGTCAATCCGGGACGTCTGGTGCAGTGGCAGGTGGCAGGCCGCGGGCCGCTGACCTCCAACGTCGGCGAGGGCGGCGGCTTCTTCACCTCCCGCGACGACCTCGCCGCGCCCGACATCCAGATCCATATCGCGCCGACCGGCTTCTACGACAACGGTTTCCGCGAGCCGATCGCGCCCATGTTCACCGCGGGGGTCACCCTGGTCGACGTCGCGAGCCGGGGCAGGCTGCGGTTGCGGTCGGCGGATCCGGCGTGGAAACCGGAGATGGATCCCGGCTACTTCTCCGATCCGATCGATATGCGCGCGACCATCGCGGGAGCGCGGCGCGTCATCGAGATCTCGCAGGCGAGCGCGATCGGCAAATACCTGGACCGGCCCTTCATGCCGAATCGGATCGCGGGCGTCACCGACGACGATCTGGCCGACCACATCCGCGCCACCGCCCAGACGCTCTACCACCCGGTCAGCACGTGCGCGATGGGCAGCGGCGAGCAGTCGGTGGTCGATACCGCGCTGCGGGTCAACGGTTTCGACGGGCTGCGCGTCGTGGACGCCTCGGTGATGCCCGCGATTCCCCGGGGCAACACCAACGCGCCCACCATCATGATCGCGGAGAAGGCCGCCGACCTGATCCTCGGCCGCACCGCCCTGTACCGACACCCCGAGGAGAAGTGACATGACCTCAGCACCCGAAACGTCAGCGCCCGCGACCTCGGCACCGGAAACCTCGGTGCCGACCACCGCGGTCGCCACCTTCGAATCCCTCGACCCGGCCACCGGCGACGTCGTCGGCACCTACCCGATCGATGACGCCGAGCGGGTGAACGCGACCGTCGCCGCCGCCGGGGACGCCGCGGACTGGTGGGCCGGGCTCGGCTTCGCCGAACGCGGAAAGCGACTGCGCGCCTGGGCCGGTGTCATCACCCGGCGCATCAATCAATTGGCCGACGTGGTGCACGCCGAGACGGGGAAACCGCATTCGGACGCGGCGCTGGAGGTCGCGCTGGTCCTCGACCACATCTCCTGGGCGGCCAAACACGCGCCGAAGGTGCTCGGCCGTAAGCGGGTATCGACCGGACTGGTGATGTCGGATCACTCGGCGTCGGTGGAATACCGGCCGATGGGTGTCATCGGCGTGATCGGACCGTGGAACTATCCGGTGTTCACCCCGCTCGGTTCCATCACCTACGCGCTCGCCGCGGGCAACGCGGTGGTCTTCAAACCGAGCGAGTACACCCCCGGCGTCGGCGCGTGGCTGGTCGACGCCTTCGCCCAAGTGGTTCCGGAAAAGCCGGTGCTGCAACTGATCACCGGATTCGGCGCGACCGGTGAGGCGCTGTGTCGTTCCGGGGTGGACAAGCTCGCGTTCACCGGGTCGCCCGCCACCGGCCGCAAGATCATGCACGCCTGCGCCGACACCCTCACCCCCGTGGTGATCGAGGGCGGCGGCAAGGACGCCCTGCTCGTGGACGCCGACGCCGATATCGCCAAGGCCGCCGACGCCGCGGTCTGGGGCGGATTGGCGAACGCCGGACAGACCTGCGTCGGTGTCGAGCGGGTCTACGTGCACGAGCGGGTCTACGACGAATTCCTCGACAAGGTCACGGAATTGGTGGAACCGCTGCGGGCGGGCTCGGACGCGGCCGCCAAGATCGGCCCGATGACCATGCCGAGCCAGCCCGATGTGGTGCGCCGCCATATCGCCGACGCGCTCCAACGCGGCGGACGCGCGATCATCGGCGGCCTCGGCGCGGTCGGCGACCGGTTCGTGCAGCCGACGGTCCTGGTCGACGTGCCAAGCGATTCGCTGGCCAATACCGACGAGACCTTCGGCCCCACCCTCACCATCGCCAGGGTCGCGAATATGGACGAGGCGGTGCGGTTGGCGAACGATTCCCGGTACGGACTCGGGGCGACCGTCTTCTCCAAGAAGCGCGGAAAGGAACTGGCCCGGCGCATCCGGTCCGGGATGACGGCGGTCAATTCCGTCATCGCCTTCGCCGCCATTCCCTCGCTGCCCTTCGGCGGTATCGGCGAATCCGGTTTCGGCCGCATCCACGGCCCGGACGGGCTGCGCGAATTCACCTACGCCAAGGCGGTCGCCAGCAGGCGGATGCCCGGTCTGATGAATCTGACCAGTTTCGCGCGCACCGCCGCCAACGACAAGAACCTCACCACCCTCGCCAACCTGCTGCACGGGCGGGGCTGAGCGGAACTACCGGAGTTCGAGCAACGCGGCGCTGACGACGTGCAGCGCCGTGTCGACACCGGCGCGGGTGCGCAGGCTGGGGATGAGCGCGATGTCGTTCATCGTGGTCTGCGCGGCCTGCACCCGGATGCGGGTGGTCAGCGGATCCCAGCCCGGGTGCACCTGGACCGCGAGGTGCACCCATTCATCGATGTAGGTGTACTGGGTGGATCGGGCGCGCTGGCGATCGGCGTCGGGCAGGTGCGCGGTCTCCGACACCAGCAGTTGGATCAGATCCGGGTTCTCCAGGACGAATCCGCTGTAGCTGTCGATCAGGCGGTGCAGTCCGTCGCGGGCGTCGGTGGCGCGGGCGAAGACCCGGTTCATCTCCATCCGCAGCCATTCGTCGCCCCGGTACATGACGGCGGCGAGGATGTCGGATTTCGCGGCGAAATGGTTGTACAGGCTGGGGCCCGCGATGCCGACGCTCGCGCCGATATCGTCCATGCTCACCCCCGCGAATCCGTGTCGGGCGAACAGCGCGGTGGCCTCGGCGAGGATCACCTCGCGCCGCGACTGGGTGGTCAGGCCCGCGGCGGGCGTCGCGTCCGACGCCGGGGCGGGCAGGGTGATCGGGGCGTCGACGACCCGGGTGACCAGATCCGCGAGGACGGCGGCGAATCCCGGTTCCGGCAGCGAAAGACTGTGGAAGGAGACGCTCGTGGCGGTCGCCAGCGCGCACCAGGGCAACAGCCCCGCCTCCGCGTCGCCGAGTCCGGGTCTGCGCAGGCGGATCAGCACGGTCAACCGTGCGCCGATGCGTTTGGTGACCTCGCGCAGTTCGGCCCGCTGCTCCGCGGGCAGATGGCGGGCCTCGCGCTGCCACAGCACGCCGACCCTGCGGTGTTCCAGCGACACCGCGGCCAGACGTTCGGCGACATCGTCGGGGGTGGCCTCGGCCAGCACCTGCTCCAGCGTGCGCATCGCGTCGTCGATGACGGTGACGAGCAGATCCTGTTTGCCGCGGAAATGCCGGTACAGCGCCGACGGCCCGATCGCCACCGCCTCGGCCACTTCACCCATCCCGACCTTGGCATAGCCCTTGCGGTAGAACAGGTCCTCGGCGGCGCGCACGATCAGCTGCCTTCTGTTCGCCGGGCGGGTCCCGCGTGCCGGGCCGCGTGTGGCCCGGCTGTCCGTGCTCACCATCTCCTCCTCCGATCCTCACCCGGCAGCGAGCGATCATTCCAGATGTCGACGTCGTGCCCACGGACGAGTGTCAGCGCGCCTCGGCCGGATCGCACCGATCCCCCTTCGCGCCCACCGCAGGAATCCGCACGGACAAGTTGGTCAACTACTACTATTCAATATTCACTTAAAAGTCGATGAGGTGTGGATTTCGGCACATCTGTGGCATATGTCGACTTCACCGCGCGAACAATGACGCGAGGTACGAACCAACAACGATCTAGTGACCGCTGTTACACTATGGACCGTTCACTTCAGCGGAGACGGCACGACCGGCTGTCGCCCGCGCTACGTCACACCGCGCTACGTCACGACACGAAGGAATTCGCCGATGTACCTCACCCAGGGCCTGCACCGCGCCGTGCAACAGAATCCGGACGGCATCATGACGATCTACGGCGAGCGGTCCACGACCTTCCGGCAGGCGGCCGATCGGGTGGCGCGGCTGGCGGGCGGATTGCGAGGGCTCGGCGTCCGGGAAGGTGACCGGGTCGCGATCCTGGCCCTGAACTCCGACCGCTACAGCGAATACCTGCTCGCCGTGCCGTGGGCCGACGCGGTGCTCAATCCGGCCAACATCCGGTGGAGTCCGGCCGAGATCATCTACAGCTTCCAGGATTCCGGCACCAGCGTGCTGTTCATCGATGACGCCTTCGCGCCGATGCTGCCCGCCATCCGCACCGCCCACGAGGGGCTGACCGCGGTGATCCACTGCGGCGACGGGCCGACGCCGGAAGGCACCCTGTCCTACGAGGCACTGGTGGCCGAATCCGAGCCGATCGAGGACGCGCGGCGCGGCGGCGACCGACTGGCCGGACTCTTCTATACCGGCGGCACCACCGGATTCCCCAAGGGCGTCATGCTCAGTCACGCGAACCTGTTCGCGTCGACCCTCGGTTCGATCGCCACCGGCTACCTGTTCGGCCCCGACGGCCGGTACCTGCACGCGGCACCCATGTTCCACCTCGCCGATCTCGCGGGCTGGATCGCGCAGACCGCGCTCGGCGGCACCCACGTGATGATCCCCGCCTTCGATCCGGTCGCCACCATGAAGGTGATCGCCGCCCACCGCATCACCGGTTCGCTGCTGGTGCCGGTGATGATCCAGATGCTGGTCGACCACCCCGAGATCACCGAACACGATCTGTCGAGCGTGGAACAGATCATGTACGGCGCGTCCCCGATCGCGCAGGCGGTGCTGGAACGCGCGATGAAGGTCTTCCCGAACGCCCGGTTCACCCAGGCCTACGGCATGACCGAACTGGCGCCGGTCGCGACGCTGCTCGGACCCGACGATCACCGCGACGGCCTGCTGCGCTCGGCCGGACGTTCGGCCCCGCACGCCGAGGTCCGCATCGTCGATCCCGAGGGCAACGAGGTCGCGCGCGGCGAGGTCGGCGAGATCGCGGTGCGCGGCGATCACGTCATGCTCGGCTACTGGAACCGGCCCGAGGAGACCGCGGCCGCGATCCGCGACGGCTGGATGCACACCGGCGACGGCGGCTACATGGACGAGCAGGGCTATGTCTTCGTGGTCGACCGGATCAAGGACATGATCGTCAGCGGCGGCGAGAACGTCTACTCCGCCGAGGTGGAGAACGCCGTGGCCGCGCATCCGAATGTCGCCGCGTGCGCGGTGATCGGCGTACCGGACCGGGAATGGGGCGAACGGGTGCACGCGGTGATCGTCTGCGTTCCCGGCACCACGGTGACCGTCGAGGAGATCCGCGAATACGCCAAGGGCCTCATCGCGGGATACAAGGCTCCGCGCACCATCGAACTGGCCGAGACACTGCCGGTGTCGGGTGCGGGCAAGATCCTCAAACGCGAACTGCGCAAACAGTATTGGGGTGACGCCGACCGTCAGGTGCACTGACCTCGCGACCGGTCAGGCCGAACGGCCCGCCGACCGCCGGTGCAGTTCGCGTAGGGTCTCGGCGAACTCCGGTACCGGACCGAGCACCGGAGTTCCCGGTGCGACAACGGTGATCGGCAGGGCGTGGAAGGCGGCCCGAGGGGCCGCCGTGTCCGCGACCCAGCCCGCGAGCTGTTCGGAGGAACCGGCGTAGACGATGCGTCCGAGACCGACCAGCGCGTGCGCGGTCGAACACATCGGGCAGTGTTCGCCGGAGGTGTAGACGGTGGCGGCGGCGCGCTCCGCCGCGCCGAGATGGTCACGCGCCCAGCGGGCCAGCTCGATCTCGGGGTGGCGCAGCGGATCGTTCGCGCTCACCACGCGATTGCGATCCTCGGCCAGCACGATGCCGTCGGCTGCGACGAGCACCGACCCGAACGGGTGATCGCCCGCGTCCACCGCCTCGGCCGCGAGTTCGACGCAACGGCGCAGATGCCGCAGATCGGACTCGGTGAGTTCGGTCGCCGTACCCCGTCCGGATTCCATCGCACCACTCCGTTCCCGGTCGCATTCGATGACGTGCCGACTGAACAGTTCGACAGTAGCCCGGTGGAATCCGGCCCGACCGTTCGACCGACTCGCGTCCTCGGGCCCGAGCCGGTCGCGGCCGCTTCCCCGCGCGGCGGGGTGCTGTCCGGCGGCGGTGGTTCAGAACAGCGTCATCGGCTCGGTCGGGATCGGTTCCGACAGCGGTTCGAGTTCGGGCAGCCGCTCGCGCACCGCGTCGTGAAAGCGGCGGGCCAGCGGCAGTGAACTCGCGTTGTCGGGGGTGTGCACGAAAACCGTGGGCGACCTGCCCTCGCGTAACCAGGTGGTCACGGCGTCGAGCCACGGTTCCCACCCCGCGACCGTGCGATCGGGGTCGTCGCGTCCGTGGTAGCGCACGATCGGGAATTCGGTGAGCGCGCGGATGCGGCGCGGCACCCTCGGCTTCTTCGACCACGCCTCCTGCTCGGCCGCGCTGCCGGGCAGTCCGTCGAAGAGAACGGTGGTGTCGAAGGTGACCCATTCCGCGTCGACCCGGCCCAGCACCCGCTCCAACTGTTCTGCGACGCGCTGGTCCTCGAAGAACGCCGGATGGCGCACCTCGACGGCCGTCCGGCACGACGACGGCAGGCGGCGCAGGAATCCGGCCAGCGCCCCGAGGTCGTTCGGGCCGAACGAGCCGGGCAGCTGTACCCACCACGCGTGCACCCTCGGACCCAGCGGCGCCATCGCGTCGAGGAACGCGCGCAGTTCGGCGTCGATCTCGACGAGTCTGCGTTCGTGGGTGATCGGCTTGGGCAGTTTCACCACGAAACGGAAATCCGGATCCGTCTGCGCCGCCCACGATTCCACGGTCCGCCGCGATGGCGTCGCGTAGAAGGTGGTGTTCCCCTCGACCGCGTTGCACGAACCCGCGTAGACGCGCAGCGCCTCCGCGGCGGGCAACTGCCCCTCCTGCCAGGCGGTATGGCGCCACATCGCGCATCCAACGTGAAGCCGCATACAGCGAAACTAGCGCACCGCGAATCCGCGCCTCTACCGGGCGATCATCGGCGCACGGGCTACCGGCGCGGCTTTCCGATCACCGTCATGACGCGGGCCGACAGATCCGGCCACGGCGGACGGCGCAGGAACACCACCAGCATCAGTACGGCACTGACCAGACCGATCAATTCGCCGAACAGCGCGATGCGGGTGCCGTCGTCGGCCGATTTCCAGGTCACCTCGCCGTCGTGGACGACGAAGACGCCGACCGGGGTCGCGGTCTGGTGAACCGCGCGCTCCGCTCTTCGTTTCGCGCGGATCCGCGAGACGGTGACGATCGTCGTCCCGTCCTCGGTCTCGTACGGCTCACCGAACACCCGCGTACCGCCGTCCCTGTCGAACTGTTCCGTGAGCTGGCGCAATGCCACAGATCCCCCTCGATGTCGAAGTAGCTCTCCGATAGTGGCACGGGTCGTGGCCCATCGCGAGCGGACCTCACGCCTCGTCGCCGCCCGCGCCGCCCGCCGCAGCGGGCGCGGGGAAGGTCACGGGGTCGACGTCGGCGAGCGGGCGACGGCGCAACAGCAGCAGACCGCACGCGGCCCCGACGGTGATCAGAACCGCCGCCAGCCCCGGCACCGAATTGTCCATCACCACCCCGGGGTCGGTGGTGAAGATCCGGCCGCGCATCGCGATCACGACGCCGGGAACGAACAGGACCGCGATGCTGAGCATCACGCTCGAACTCTGGCCGGGCAGTGCCGCGCCGAAGCTGTATCCGGTCAGCAGCGAGAGAACGAGCGTCCCGACGATCGCCGCGCCCGGTACCGGGGTGTGCGGGCCCGCGGCGGCCGCGACGAATATCGACAACGCCAGCAGCCCTGCCATCGCCGCGACCGGTGACGGCCGCGCCATGCCACACCACAGTCCGAGCGCCACAGCGGCGATGAGCAGCGGCACCAGCCACTCGGCCAGCGGAATCAGCACGATGGCGCCGCCGATCGCGGAGGTCGCCGAGCAGAGCTGGATCAACACGCCGTCGCGGCCGGGCAGCAACCAACCGACCACGAACGCCTTCACCACGACCAGCACCGAAACCAGTACGAGGTCGGGGGTGTCGTAGCCGCTGGTCACCAGCCATTCGGACATGACGACCGGCACGCTGACCGCGATGGCGGCGGCCAGGATCGGCCGCATCGGCAATTCGACGCGGATGGTGAGGTATCTCCGGGCCGAGCGGAACCGCCGCGCGCACCAGAGGACGAGCAGGGCACCCGGCCAGATCAACCACAGTGACGGCGAGTCGATGATCCACCAGGCGATGGGCGCGAACTTCTCGCCACCGGCGTCGTCGACGGGGGATATCGTGAGACCACCGGCGATGACGCTGGTGAGCGCGCCGAGGATGAACGCCAGCGTCATCGGCAGGCGTACCGCCACGGCGGCCGCGGCTCCGCCGAGTACGAGCCCGCCCGCGAGCGAATCGATGAAATTCAGGGTGGTGAGCGGGATCATCTCGGAAAACCTGCGCCCGAGTAGGTGATTGGCGAGCAGCAACGCCATCCCCGACAGTGTCGCCACCCACGGGACCAGCAGCGATTCGGTGGTGCTCGTGAACACCGTGACCACCACGGCGACCAGACAACCGACGGCGACGGCACGCGGGAGACTGGTCGCCAGCAACTCCATCTCCAGTGTCGCGGCGCCGCGCGCCCACGACAGCGAGATCGGTGTCGTGAGCGCCACTCCACCGATCACGGCGCACACGAATGCGGTGATCACCTCGGCCAGCCTTGCGGCGCTACGCACCTTCCCAACCTATCGGACCCGCGGCGGCCGACCTATGGTTTACGCAGCAAAACGGCTACTTCATCGTGGAGACCACTCGGCATGGCGACCCCGTCCCGCAGTCGGACCCGTGCGGCGGTCCGCCATGCGAATCGTCGCGCGCGGACATCCGACACCCGAGAGAGGTCACGCGATCGGAGGCACCGGATACCCACGGAAACGGCTATGCGAATATCAATCAGCACACTTACAGCTACCAAAATGAGGGAGGTCGTGGACGCGGATTCGCATCGAACACGCGACGGCGCTGTCGTGGGCAATCCATCGGCGGCGGGCATTGAGACTCCAGCACCGAGGCCGCCGTCACGAGCGTCGACACCGCGAGACCGACGGCGCCCGAGACATTTCCGAAGCGAAGCGAATTGCGATGTCGGCGAACATCTTTCGGCAGAGGTTCGACCCGTGCCCGATATCGGGACGCTACACTCATTTACAGGTCGGATCTCCTATCAAATAATCGACACGAGACATGCGGGATTTCGTAGCCGGGAACAGCGCGCTCGGCTACCGGAAAAAGTTGGGAGGCAAGGGGATTCACTACCGCAGCACCACAGCCGACACCGTGCCGACCGGAGACCGTCACCGGAGGCACAGGATGATCGAGGGTTCGCACGGGTCCGACAGCGGGAGCGCCGCCGATCATCGCGACCGTCCCGTCCCCGACGCACCGGCGAGCCGCCTGCCCCCCACTCGCATGTGGACCGTCTCGGCGGTGGTCGTCGAGGGTGACGATCTCGCGCCGCGGCACGGCGTCGTCGCGGCGGCCGATCTCGGGGACGCCGCCGAACAACTCTGCGAATACCTGCCCGAGACCCGGCCCGACGACGGTGACTACTACCTCGTCGCCAGGGAGGTACCCCTGATGGCGCGCGGCGGCCACCGCAGCAGCGGCGGGCAGGTTCCGCGCCGCACCTGGGTCAGCCCCATCCGACGCGACGACGACACCGGCCGGACCACCTACGGCCGCTGGACCGTCGCCGACGAACATCCACATTTCCGCGGGCACGGCCCCCGCTACCTGAACTGAGGACGACGCGGGCTCAGGCGCCGCGCCTGGTCCGGTACTCGGCCACGTGCACGCGCGTGGAACAGCGTGTCGAGCAGAACCGGCGGCGGCCGTTGCGCGAGGTGTCGACGAAGACGAATGCGCAGTCCGGCCTCGCGCAACGCCCGATGCGCGCGGAGTCCTCGCAGAACAGCGTCGCCAGCCCCGCCGCCGTGTAGGCCTTGACCCGTTCGTCGGTCGGCGCGTCCTCCCGCGCGAAGTGCAGGTGCGGCGCGCGGCCGTCGTGGGTGGAGATGTACGGGACACCCGCCGTCGCGGCCAGCAAGTCGTTCAGCACCTCGACGCCGGGAGCGGTGAAGACCTCGTCGAGCCGGACGATCCACCCGCGCAACTCGGCGACCTGATCCGCGTCGAGTGTCCCGACCGGTTTGTACCCGGCGTCGCGGAGCAATTCGACGAGATCGCGTTCGGGCTCCGCGTTGACCAGCAGCACCGCCAGTTCCGCCGCCGCGCCGCCGTAAGGGTTGAAATGCATTGAGTCATTACATCAGGCTGGTCCCATGATCGCTACCTGCCCCGCGTGCGCCTGGCCCTCCCCCGCCCCCCTGTCCTCACACGGTCGCGTGCAGTACGCGAGATGCGTGTGCGGACAGTGGCTGATCAGCGAATCCGGGCGCGTGATCGCGACGGCGGGGGCGAGTGTGTTCGCCGACGAACCGGCGATGCCCGACACGGCCCGGACACGATGACTCGCGCAGCCGCCCACGGCGATCACCGGATCGAGCGCTTCGGCCCGGTCAGAGCGCGTGGCGGGGGCGGCGCGAGGAACGGCCCGCCGCACCCGGTTTGTTCCGGTACATGGCCGTGTCGACCGCGTGCATGAGCGCGTCGACCGCGGTGGGCCGGTCCTCGACGTAAACCGTGCCGATACTCGCGCCGACCACGACCGGATAACCCGCCACGTCCAGCGGCGCGGCGAGTGTGCGGTGCAATTGCGCGGCGACCGAGGACAGATGCTCCTCGCTGTCACAGTTCTCCACGAGCACGATGAACTCGTCACCGCCCACCCGAGCCGCCAGCCCACCCATCGATTCGACGGCGGCGCGCAGTCGCTGGGCGACATCGCGCAGTACCCGGTCACCCACGGTGTGACCCCATTCGTCGTTGACCGCCTTGAACCCGTCGAGATCCAGGTAACAGACGCCGAGCGGCGGTGTCGCGCCCGCCAGGCGATCGAAGAACTGCACCCGATTCGGCAGGCCGGTGAGACTGTCGTGGTTGGCGTCGTGCCACAGCCGATCGGCGAGTTGTTTGCGTTCGGTGACGTCGACGGCGACACCGGTCAGGAATTGGATATCGCCGGTCCGGTCGCGAACCGCCGACATCGACAGGTCGATATAGGCGAGCGCGCCGTCGGGTCTGCGATGCTCGGTCTCCATCCGGAAACGCTCGGTCTCGCCCGCGAGCATGCGCTGCAATTGCGCGAAGGCGTGTCCGATATTGGCGGGCCCGAGCAGTTCGGCCACCGAACGCCCCGGCATGACCTCGGCGGGAATACCGAGCATCTCACCGAAGGCCGCGTTGACGTCGAGCACTTCGCCCTGGACGTTGAGGATGCCGATGCCGACCGACGCTCCGGCGAAAACCGCCTGGAATCTGGCCTCGGAGAGTTGACGCCGCGCCTCGGCCTCCTGCGCCGCGGCGAGCACCGCGCTCAGCGTCCGCTCCTGCTCGCCCAGCGCCGCCGAGCGCAGGGCTCCGGTGAAACCGGTGGCGAATTCGGCCGCCACCAGCACCGAACGATTGCGCACCCCGGGGTAGCCGGGATCGGACCGGTCGGGGCAGACGGCGTCGACCATATCGCGGCAGATCACCAGCACCGACCGGCCGACCGCGATGGGGTCGCGGTAGTTCGCCGCGACGAGGGCCGAGGCGGCGCTGTGCGCGACCCGCAGATCCGCGGTGCCGCGCACGGCGCTGATCAGGGCTTCACCCTGTTCGGCCAGCAGATCTTCGATCTGGGTCCTGGTGAGCGTAGGAGCCACCACGCCGTCGAGCGCGTCCGCCCAGCGGATTGCCACTTCGTTCAGACCCACTGTCAAACCCCTGCCGCTGCCGCGGTCAGCCTTTCCGACCGACGCCCGCGAGGCCGAGCGAGCGTCCCGGGGCCTCGTGGCGATCGCGCTCGGACTCGGGTCGCCAGAGCGGGAGTTCGACCACCCCCGGCTCGATCCGATCCCAGCCGGTGAACATGGCCTCGATACCGGCGCGCGGCCGGAAGTGGATGCCGACCTTGCTCCGCGACGCGGTATTCGCGCCGAGCAGGGCGGCGTCCTCGGGCCGCTGTTCGGAGGTCAGGTGCGAGATCGCCACGTAGCTGCCCGGCGCCACCGCCTCGCGCAGTCGCCCGACCTTCTCGACCGGAAGGTCCTCTTCGGACAGCAGATGCAGCACCGCGATCAGCAGCACGCCGACCGGCCGGTCGAAATCGATCAGCCCGGTGCCGCGGACCGCGGTGAGCAGTTCGTCCGGCTTGCGCAGATCCGCCTCGATCGCGCCCGCGCGCGGGTTCGCGTCCAGGATCGCCTTCGAATGCGCGACCGCGACGGGGTCGATATCGACGTAGAGCACGGTGATCTCGGGGTCGATACCCTGCGCGATCTCGTGCACATTGCCCGCGGTGGGGATTCCGGACCCGATGTCGAGGAACTGCGTGATCCCCGCGTCGGCGAGGAACCGCACCGCGCGGCGCAGGAACGCCCGATTGCTCAGCGCCAGCCGAGGTAGGTCCGGGACCAGCTGTTTTCCGCTTTCGGCTGCCATGCGGTCGACCTCGAAGTTGTGGGAGCCGCCGAGTAGCGCGTCATACATTCGCGCCGGACTCGCTCGCTGCATATCCACGCCCTCAGGTGCCCACGCAGGCCTGTCCATCCGAACCCCTCTGCCTAGCCGCTCCGGCCGCCTGTACGGCCGACCAGCATCATCGGTGGCCGTACGGCGAACCGACCAGCTGGATGGTGCTGTCCGAATAGTAATCGCGACGATGAATCCCGGTGCATCGCACTTGATCACGTTTGGGCGGCGGTCAGCCGGTCAACCCAACGGGTGCGGGGCGTATTCGATTCGGTCGGTAAGATGCAGACATGCGCATGTCTGCACAATCGGTTAGGCTGTCCGAAGTCAACGCGTAACGAGAGGGCACAGGATCATGGGAGATCAGTGCGTGTCGCCGGATCAGTCCGCCGGAACCGCTCCGGCGCGGACCGCCGGGCCCGCTGTCGAGCAGCGGGCCCGTGAGCACGGCCACGATCATGATCACAGCCACGGCGAGGGACATGGCCACGATCACGGCGTGTCCGCCGATTCCGATCCGCGCTGGCTCTCGATCGCCTTGGCGCTCATCGTCACCTTCATGGCCGCCGAAGTGGTCGTCGGCGTCATCGCCGATTCCCTCGCGCTGATCTCCGACGCCGCGCATATGCTCACCGACGCCGCGTCGATCGTGCTCGCGCTCATCGCCATCCGGCTGGCCAAGCGCCCCGCGCGGGGCCAGTACACCTACGGGTTCAAACGCGCCGAGATCCTGTCGGCCCAGGCGAACGGCATCACCCTGCTGTTGCTCTCGGGCTGGTTCGTCTACGAGGGCGTGGCCAGGCTGATCGATCCGCCCGACGTCGAGGGCCCGTTGGTGCTGGCGACCGCGCTGGTCGGCATCGCCGTCAATATCGCCGCCGCGTGGAGTATCAGCCGCGCCAACCGGACCAGTCTCAATGTCGAAGGCGCGTTCCAGCACATACTCAACGATCTCTACGCGTTCATCGGGACCGCCATCGCGGGCACCGTGGTGTGGCTGGCCGGTTATCCCCGCGCCGACGCGATCGCCGCGCTCGTCGTCGCCGCCCTCATGATGAAGGCGGGCTGGTCGCTGGTGCGCGAATCGGGACGCATCTTCCTCGAAGCCGCTCCCGCCCACCTCAACCCGGACGATATCGGCGCCCGCGTCGTCGGCATCGAGGATGTCGTCGAGGTGCACGACCTGCACGTCTGGCTGATCACCTCCGGCCAGCCCTCGCTGTCGGCCCACATCCTGGTGACCGACGGCGCGGACTGCCACGCCGTGCGATCGACCATCGAACACGCCCTCGACAGCGAATTCGGCTTGGCGCACACCACCTTGCAGGTCGATCACGTGGGAGATGTGGACCGGCCGTACGCCGAAGGGCACTGCGTGGACGCGCACGGTCCGGTGCACCGCGCCTGAGGGTGACACCGCCAGGCAAACACCGCCGAGTTCGCGCCGCACACGCTCACCGGCGGCGATTGCAGACAAGGCCTCGTGCCCCACCTCATGTCGCCAGAAGTACACCTTCGATCTCGAGCAGGTACTGCTTGCGGGCCAGTCCGCCCGCGTAGCCGGTGAGCGATCCGTTCGCGCCGATCACGCGATGGCAGGGCCGGATAATCGACAGCGGGTTGGCCCCGATCGCGGACGCGACCGCGCGCACCCGTTCGCGCGGACCCGCGCGGGTGGTGACCTCGCCGTAGGTGACCGTGGTTCCGTAGGCGATGTCGTCGAGCACCGACCAGACCCGTCGCTGGAATTCGCTTCCGGTAGCGCCGAATTCGATGTCGAACGCGGTCGCGGCACCGGTGAGGTACGCGTGCAGTTGTGCGGCGATATCGGCGAAGGCCACGCGGTCCTCGACCCAGTCCGCGCGCGGTCGCGTTTCACCGCGCTGTCCGGCCATCGTCAGCGAGATGAGTGCCGGGCCGCGCGTGGACGGCACACCTACCAGCAGTAATTCGCCCAGTGGGCTGTCGACCGTCGCGTACATGGTCACGACCTTCTCCTTCCGCTCGCGTGTGTTCCTCCCAATCTGCCGCAGCCGACACGGGAGAACCGGCGGGAAAAAGACATGGCGATCGGCCCGCGACGCGCCGACTTGACCTTCGAGTTACCTGAAGGCCCATGCTGTGGCGATGACGGACGGCGCGGCGGACGAGTTGATCACCATCGGTGCGATGGCACGGGCCAGCGGGCTGACGGCGAGCGCGCTGCGCTTCTACGACGACGGTGGTCTGTTGGTTCCCACGCACGTCGACGCGACGACCGGATACCGCTACTACGCGCGCGCCCAGACCGAACGGGCCGTACTGGTCCGCCGGTTGCGCGGGGTCGGCGTGCCGCTCGACGCGATCGCCGCGATCCTCGCGGGTGATCCGCGCGAGGCGAAACGTCGGCTCGACGACCACGTCCGCGAACTGGCCGAGCGAGCGCGGGAGGCGGCGCGGGTGGCCGACGCGGTCGCGCGGATCCTCGGATCGGGCCGATCCGGTGCGGTGCCGCTGTCCGGACCGACGCTGGCCCGCGCGATCGCGCAGGTGGCGGGTGCGGCGGCACGCGACGATGCCATTCCCGTGCTCGCGGGTGTTTTCCTCGAGGTATCCCCGAACTCGGTGACGCTCACCGCGACCGACCGCTACCGGTTGTCCACCAGGAGCCTGGTTCCCGACCGGCACTGCGGCGACTCCTGGTCGGCGGTGGTCGCGGCGTCGGAGCTGGCACGGCTCGACAACTGGCTGCGGCGTGTCGACGAGGTCGCCGTCGCGCGCGCCGACCGGGAATTGATCCTGCGCGGCGACGACACCGAACAACGGTGCGCGACCATCGAGGAGAACTTTCCCGACTACCGCGCGATGCTGGCCGACCTCGCGCCGGTGACCACCAGGATCGTGGTGGACCGAGCCACCCTGCTCGACGTGCTCGACACGGCCGCCGATCCGCTGATCTGCGCGACGACCGAGACGACTCTGACGGTGTCGACGCCGGACGGAACCGCGCGCGATATTCCGGCGTCGGGAACCGGTCCGCGCGTCGATATCGCGTTCACGGCGGCGACGCTGCGACCGGCCGTCGACACCGCGCTCGGCCCCGACATCATGCTCGACCTCGCCGCCCCCGATCAGCCCGTCGTCATCCGCTCGGCGACCGACGGCGATCTGACCACCCTCGTCATGCCACGGGCACTGCCCGCTCCCACCGAAACAGAGGACGACCGTTGACATCCACCGACACCACCATGAACGCCATCACCGAAGCCGTCGCGCTCGGCCGCACCGGACGACGCGACGCGGCCCGTACCGCGCTCGGCGAGATCTGGATATCGCTCGGTCCGTCCGGCGATCCGCTGCACCGGTGCACCCTGGCGCACCATCTCGCCGATCTCCAGGACGACGCGGCGCAGGCGCTGGCCTGGGATATCCGCGCCGTCGACGCCGCGGACGCGCTCACCGACGAGCGTGCGCGACACCATGATCCGAATCTCGACGTTCGCGGCTTCTACCCGTCGCTGCACCTGAACCTGGCCGACAACTATCGCCGCCTCGGCTCCTTCGAGGCCGCTCGGCGCGAGATCGACGCGGCCCGCGCCCACCTGCACGCCCTCGGCGACGACGGCTACGGGGCGATGATCCGTACCGCGGTGGACGAGGTGGCGGCGGCGATCGACGCGCGCGACACGACCGCGCGCGACACCGCGCCGTAGTGGAGTCTCCCACTGATGCAGTACGACTCGTCCGGTCGCCGCGACCGTGGAACACTATCGCGCAGTTGGTATTCCGCCCGGCCAACCGGGCAACAGCGGCACCGGGCTCGGTTCGTGCACCGTCACGAGAACGACCAGGTCGCCGTCGAGTGCGTCGCCACGGACCAGCGTCCGGACGAATCGCGCCAGCGGAATTCGCCACCGGTACTTCGTCGCGAGTTCCGACTGCACGTACGGGACGAGGGTGCCCGCGGTCACGAGCTGGGCTTCGCCCTCGAGCTGATGGGTGCCGAGGGCGGGGTTGCCGCGCCAATCGCCCTGCTGGACGAGCACCCGGTTGTCGTGGGCGAATTGATCGGCCTCGGGCGAGAGCGAGGCGACGCCGAACGCGAGTTGTTCCTCCCCGATCGGCACCACCAGGCGCGGGACGGTCACCATCTCCCTGGGACCGGTCGACCGCGCCACGAGCACGGTTTTCGCGTCCCGCCACGGCGTCGCGATACCGGATTGCGCACGGCGGGCCGGTACGGGAGGCGGGCAGATATCCGGGCGCGCGATCTGTTCGCGGCCTACTGGAACGTCGATCAGGGTGTCTGTCATCGCGTTCGATCCTTCCGGTGACGAAATCGGTGCGGGTACGACGAATCGGACGATCGATCGGCCCCGTCGCCGACACCCGCGTTCGCTCACCGGCCGACCCGACCGACCGCCGTCGCCGACCCCTACCGGCGAACGCGAAACCCGCGATCTCCCATGGATTCACCGCATACGCGTACTCGCGGAGCCATACCCGGATACGGCGACGCCAATCACGGTCGGCCGCATTCGGAGATGGACGGCGCCCAGTGCACCGCGAACGCGGTGGTCGGGGGCGCGGTGGCTCGGCCCATCGAGGCGTGGATCCGATCCACCGCCGATCGGCGTAGTGGACAATTCGCGGCCAGCGACAGCATGATCGAGGGATGAGTGGACGCGTCCCCAGCAAATGGGAGGAGATGACGGCCGCGGATCCGGCGCATTCGTCGTGGTACGTGGATCGGTTCCGGTCCTTGGCGGCGCGGGGACAGGACATCGTCGGGGAGGCGCGGCTGATCGACGCGATGCTCGCTCGCGGCAGCCGGGTGCTCGACGCGGGGTGCGGGGCGGGACGGCTGGGCGGATATCTGCACGGGGCCGGGCATACCGTGGTCGGCGTCGATGTCGATCCGGTGCTGATCGCGGCCGCCGAACAGGACCATCCCGGCCCGACCTGGCTGGTCGGCGATCTCGCCGAATTTGATCTGCCCGCTCACGGGGTCGACGCCGATTTCGATGTCGTCGTGTGCGCGGGCAATGTGATGACCTTTCTCGCCCCGTCCACGCGCGAAGCGGTGCTGGCCGGTTTCGCGCGTCATCTCGGCCCGACGGGCCGGGCGGTGGTCGGCTTCGGCGCCGATCGCGGCTACGAGTTCCCGAGGTTCATGAGCGATGCCGCGGCGGCGGGTCTGACCCCGGATCTGCGACTGTCGACCTGGGATCTGCGCCCGTTCGACGACGATTCCGACTTCCTGGTCGCGGTGTTCTCCCGCGCGAGCTGACGCGGATCGAGCGCTGCGCGGAGATCCCGACCGACGGCCCCGCTTGCGGAGGGCATGCGGGCACATGCCCGATCGGTTCGGCGCACCTGCCGCCGAACCTACTGATCGCCGGTCAGGTATCCCACGAGTTCGCCCATCGTCCGATCACTCGGCGCGTAGGGCTGGTAGAAGCAGACCCGGTCCGAGATCCCGCCGACGCGGTCGCGGATATCGGCGGCGACCTGCGCGGGTTTGCCGCGCGCGGCGATGGTCTCGAGGATGTCGTCGTCGATGAGGCGGGCCATGTCCTGCCAGCGTCCGCGTTTGGACAGCGCGTTCAGATCCGTTTGCAAGTCACCCCAGCCGTGCAGTTCGAGCACCGGACGGTAGGCGGGGGTCGAACCGTAGAAGCCGAGCAGTTTGCGCGTCGCCGCGTCGGCGGCCGCCTGCTCCTCGTCGGTATCGCCGACCGCCACGATGACTTCGGGCAGGATCGTGAACGTCCTCGGGTCTCGACCACCGGCGGCGAGTCCTTCCCATACCGCGGGCAACACCCGTTCACGCAGGTAGCGCGCGGAATTGAACGGCATCACCAGCAGCCCGTCGGCCACCTCGGCGGCGGTTCTGGTCATCCTCGGCCCCAGCGCGCCGACGAAGATCGGCGGCGGACCGAACGGATTCGGTCCGGGGCTGAAGGTCGGCGTCATCAGGGTGTGGCGGTAGTACTCCCCGCGAAAATCCAGCCTGGTGCCGGTGTTCCAGCAGTCGAAGATCGCCCGGACCGCAGCGACCAGTTCCCCCATCCGCGCGGTCGGACGGCCGAATTCGACGCCGAATCGCTTTTCGATCTGCGGCCGGATCTGAGTGCCGAGCCCGAGCGCGAACCGGCCCGAACTCAGCAGTTGCAGATCGTTGGCCTGGTGCGCGAGGTGGATCGGATTGCGCGGGAACGCGATGGCGACATTGGTCAGCAGATCCATGTCGCCGACGGTGGAGGCCAGTGTCAGCGGCGCGAAGACGTCGTGCGGGCCCTCGAAGGTGAACACCCCGCTGACGCCCATCTCGCGCAGTGCCGCGGTGCGCTCGACCGCGTTCGCCGGTCCGTAGATCGCCGTGTAGACCTTCATTCGGCCGGTCCGCGTGGTCGCATCAGCCATCCCATACAAGAACACGTTCTAACGAGCGCAAGGTAACACGCTTACCGAGGCCACAGGAGTATCCATCGGAATGTCACGGCGGGCAAACGGAACGGCCGCCCACCGACGGAGGTCACACAGACGAAAACCGCGCCGTCGGAGGCCGGGGAAGCGGCCTCCGACGGCGCGAGATCGGGGGGGGTCAGACCGTATTCGGATGCCAGGTCGAAACAGCCCAGATCACCACGATGCTCAAGGCGATGATCAGGATCGACCACCACGGGTAGTACGGCAGCGACAGGAAGTTGGCGATGATGGTCAGTGCCGCGATCACGATGGCGGCGACCTTGCCCCATGCGCTTCCCGTCATCAGGCCGATGGCGCTGATCACGAGGATGGCGCCGAGGACGATATGGATCCAGCCCCAGCCCGTGGTGTCGAACTGATAGATGTATTCGGGCCCGACGACGAAGAGTTCGTCATTCGCGACCGCCGAGATGCCTTCGAAGATCTGTAGAACACCGAGGGTGAGGAGCAGGATCGCGGCGCCTATCGAGGTGCCCGCCGCGATTCCCTGTTTGACCGGGCTCTCGCCGGTCTGGTGTTTCGGAGTCGTCATGATCATCCCTTCCGCGAAGAAGAACCTGGATCGATCTCACCAAGTCGGTGCCGCCGGTTTCCTCACCCGCTACGGGTGATCGGGCTCCGGTGGCGGCTCGACGCGCCCGGGGTCGGTCGGCGCCTTGTCACTGATCAGTGTGTTCATCCACCGGGTGGTCGGATCGATGTCGAGCAACAGTGCCTTCACCAGCAGCGTCAGCGGCACCGCGAGCAGCGCCCCGAGCGCCCCGATCACCCAGGTCCAGAAGACCAGCGAGACGAAGGTGACGGTGACGCTGAGTCCGACGGCGTCGCCGACGAATTTGGGCTGGATGATCGACTGGATGACGAAATTGATGACGCTGTAGAACACGATCACCCAGATCATCAGGGCGGGCCCGCTGTCGAGCAGTGCCAGCAACGCGGGCGGGACGAGGCCGATGACGAAGCCGATATTGGGGATGTAGTTGGTGATGAACGACAGCAATGCCCACAGCACCGGCAGCGGTACGCCCATCAGCCACAGCGCCCCGCCGTCGAGCACCGCGACGATCAGGCCGAAAACCGTCGACACGACCAGATATTTGCGGGTGCCGACGGCGAAAGACTCGATGGCGTAGGCGATTTCCGGGCGTTGCGCGGCGATAACGTCGAGTTTCGTACCGATGGTCATGCCGTCGAAGGCCATGAACAGCAGCAACGCCAGGATGAAGAACAGGCTGGAGAAGATCCCGAGCAGCCCACTCAGCGCCGACTCCAGCACGCCGACGAGTTTGCCCACGTCGAGTTCGCTCAGCAGATTGTGGATCTGTTCGCTGTTCACACCGAACCCGGCCAGCAGCTCGCGCACGTTCGCGAGCACGTCGTCGAGTCGGTCGGTGTACTGCGGCAATTCGGTGGCCAATTGCGCGGCCGAGACGATCAGCAGACCGACCATGCCGAGCACGATCACCATGACCGCGACGAACGCGAGGCCCATACCGACCAGCGCGTGACGTCCGCGCCGCTGGGCCCAGGTCTGGATCGGCTGCACGGCGACGGTCAGCATGAGCGCCAGGAACACCGGACCGAGCAGACCCGCGGCGGCCTTCATGCCACCGACGGCGACCACACCGCCCGCGGCGGCCAGCAAGACGATCAGTCCTCTCGGAATCGCCCAGTCGGTCGGCGTCGGCGCGGGCGCCGACCTGGTCGGGCGCGACCCCTTCTCCCGCGGTGACATCGGCCCTCTTCTCTTCCGCCCCGATCGGGACGGTATGACACGAGCTCCGGTCCGCGACTCACCCATTACGGATGAGTCGCTATATCTTTGCTACGAGCAAAAAGTGCTGTTCGGTCGGTATGCTCGGCTGGTCGGAACGGCCGGCGGTTGATGAGGCAGCACCGTCCCAGGAGGCTAGGGTGGACTCTTCGCGGCGACTCCAACTTGCCGATGCTCCGACCGTGATCACCGGTGATATCGCCTCGGGTGACATCCCCGCGCCGCTGTTCACCCCGCTCGTGCTGCGCGACATACACACCCGGATCAATCAGGCCGCGGCGACCGAGGCGCCCCGCGCCGTCCTGATGTGTTCGCCGGCCGGTAGCGGAAAGACCGTACTCGCCGCCGAATGGCTACGCCGCCATATGCGACTACATCCCGACACCCGATTCTGCTGGCTGACCATCGGCGAGAATTTCGACAATGCCGCCCGGCTGTGGGCGGCGGTGCGCGCGGGACTCGGACTGCCCGCCGAACGCGGCCACCAACTCGCCGATCCGATGGCGAGCGCGCTGGAACTGGCTCACGAATTGGCCGGGCAGCCCGCCGTCCTCGTCCTCGACGACGCCCACCTGCTCACCGACCCGATCGCCCTCGCCGGGCTGGAACATTTCCTGACCAACGCGCCCGCCAGGATGACGACCATCGTCACCGGCCGCTACGAACCGCCGCTGCGCTGGCACACCCTCGATATCGCGGGCCGCCTGATCCGCCTCGGCGCGGCCGATCTCGCCTTCGGCCCCGAACAGATCGCTTCCGTCTTCGTCGAACACGGCTGTCCCCTCGCCGATTCCGAAGTGGCCTCGATCCAGCAGCTCACCCGGGGATGGGCGGCGCTGGTGCGGATCGCGGCGATCTATACGGCCATGCACGGTCCCGATCAGGCGGGCGCGCTGGCCATGCTCGCGCACGCCCCGCATCCGATCTCTGATTTCCTGGTCGGCGAACTGATCGAAGTACTCGACGCGGATGTCCGCGAATTCCTGCTCGCCACCTGCGTTCCCGAATCCTTCACCGAGGCATTGGCCGAGGAACTGGCGGGCCCGCACGCCCCGAGGATGCTGGACGACCTGGCGCGCATCAATTTCCCGGTCCAGCACACCGTCAACGCCGACCGGATCAGGTACTCCTACCACCCGATGTTGCGGGCCTATCTGCTCGCCGAACTGCAACGCGCCGCGCCGCAACGCATTCCGGATCTGCATCGGATCGCCGGGCAGTGGTACCTGGCGACGGGGAAACCGCTTGCCGCGCTCGCGCATCTGCTCGCCGAGCCCGGCCAACCCGAATTGCCCTCGTATCTGCGGGAATACGGGTTGCAGGTCGTGCTCGACGGAGCAGGCTCGATCCTGTTCGAGAAGCTGGACGCGGCCACCGCGCACCTCGTCGACGATCCCTTCGTTCGGCTGCTGCGGGTGATCGACGCGGTGGAGCGCGGTGACCACGCCGCCGCGGCGGCCTATCTCGACCAGGTCAGGGCCCACGGCCCGATCACCTCCACCATCGTCGGCGCCGCGGCGGCCGCGGCGGCGGGGCTGGCCGCGGCGTCGGCCGTCGCGGTGGCGACCGGGGTGTGCGCGACGTCGGACGAGTTCGGGCACGAGCAGATCCGGGCCGAACCGCCGACGACCGGACAGCCCGATCTGGACTGCTATGTCGCCATCCAGCTCGGCACCCTGCGCGTCTTCACCGGCGATATCGGCGCGGGCGAACAGTTGTTGCATCGGGCCCTCGCCCTCGCCGAACACATCGGCCACCATCGCATGCAGCTGCGCGCGGTCACCCGCCTGGCCGCGGCGTCGGCCCTGGCCGGACCGGTGCCGCTGATGCGCGAACGCGCGACGCGCGCGGTCGACCTGGGCACCGAGTACGAACTCACCCACCTGCCCGATCACGTGCACGCGGTGGCGCTCGCCGCGCTGGCCGCGCATCTACAGGGCGACGACGTCACGCGCCACGATCTGGCCGCCCTGTCGCGGACGCGGCGCGGACTCGACGGGGCGAGCGAGCCGGCCGCAGGCAGACACGCCCATATCGTCGGCCTGCTGCTGACTTTCGACGACACCGCCGACAAACACGCGGCGGTCATGACGCTGCACACCGAGATGCACCGGCTGCTGGCCGAGAGTCCGTATCCGCCGCTGGGCGGCCGACTGCTCATCCCGGTGGTCGCGATCCTGCTGCGGTTGCACGAACGCGACGCCGCGCAGCAACTCGCCGACGCGGGGTCTCGCGCCATGCGCGGCGCACCGGACGCGGTGCTCGCCGCGGCGGCGGTGGCGGAGGCGGCGAACAAACCGCTCGACACACTCGACGCGGTCGGCCCGCTGCTGAAACGGTCGGCGGAACTGCCCGCCTACACCGCCGTCACCGCGTGGCTGCTGTACGCGTCGGCCTGTCACCGGCTCGACCGTCAGGTGAAGTCCTACGAGGGTTTCGCGGAGGCGGTGCGCCTGGCCTCACCGGACCGCTTGGTCCGGCCGTTCTTCGAGGTTCCGGGAGTCCTCACGATGCTGCACGAGCACGCGGGACGTTTCGGCGCAGACAACGCCTTCGTCGAGACCATCCGGGAGAATTCCGCGGCCAGGCCGCAACCGATGAGCCCCGCGCTCACCGACGCCGAACTGACCGTGCTGAAACAACTCCCGAGTGGGCGCACCGCGTTGCAGATCGCCCAGGATCTCGGCGTCTCCATCAATACGGTGAAGACGCATCTGCGGTCGATCTACGCCAAACTCGGCAGCAATTCACGCGCCGACGCGATGCTGCGAGCCCGCCGCATCGGGGTGCTCTGAGGCCCGGTTGACCGGCGCGCGGACATCTCATCCGCGTCGGGTGAGGACGCCGGACCACCGCGCGGAGCACTCTCTGTTCGGGGCCCGATCCACCACCCGCGCCGCGGACGACAGCCGAGAGGAGTGCCCGTGCCGGACCCGATCCGATACCAGTTCATCATCGACGGCAAGCTCTCCGAACGGGCGCTGGCGGCCTTCCCCGAACTCGACTCCTCCGATCGGGCCCCCGGCGAGGTGACCACCCTCTACGGCCCCATCACCGACACCGCCGCCCTGCGCGGCATCATGGCGCGCATCGACTCGCTCGGGCTGACCCTGCTCGAGATGCGGCAGATGCCGGACTGAGAGATCAGCGGGCGTTCGCCCCCACCTTCGACTTCGGGCCCGACGCCGACAGCGGCGCCAACGTCTTGCTCAGATCGGTGCGCAGCGTGGTGACCGAATCGATCAGATAGTTCTGGCGAACCTTCCACGGACGCCGGTCGCCTTGGCGCGGAAAGTCCGCGATGGACCGCTGCACATAGCCCGAGGCCAGGTCGAGCAGCGGGCGCGGCCCGAGTTCGCCCTCCGGACGCGGGACAACGGCGGCGTAACCGTTGGCGTCGAGGTGGCGCAGCACCTTGCAGACCAGGCGCGAGGTGAGATCGGCGCGCAACGTCCACGAGGCGTTGGTGTATCCGATGCAGACGGCGAAATTGGGGACGCCGGTGAGCATCGCGCCCTGCCAGACGAACTGCTCGGACAACGACACCGGCACGCCGTCGACGCTCGGGGTGATGCCGCCGAAGGCGAGCAGTCGCAGCCCGGTCGCGGTGATGACGACGTCGGCGGGCAGCACCCGGCCGGACTTCAGCCGAATACCTTCCGGCACAAAGGTTTCGATGTGGTCGGTGACCACCTCGGCCTTACCCTTCTTCATCGCCCTGAAGAAATCGGCGTCCGGCACGGCGCACAGGCGCTGATCCCACGGGTTGTAGGTGGGGGTGAAATGTTCGGCGACCGCCTTCTCGTCCTTCAGGATCCGGGTGGTCAGACCGGTGAGAAGTTTGCGCGCGGATTCCGGCCTGCGGCGGCAGTACTGATAGAAGGCGATGCTGAACAGGATGTTCTTGGCGCGGATCACCCGGTGCGCGAGGTTCGGCGGAAGCAGTTCGCGGATCTTGTCGGCCCGTTTGTCGCGACCGGGTACGGCGCTGATCCAGGTCGGGCTGCGCTGCAACATGGTGACCATCTCGGTCTGCTCGGCCAGAGCCGGCACCAGGGTGACCGCGGTCGCACCGCTGCCGATGACGACCACGCGTTTACCCGCGTAGTCCAGATCCTCCGGCCAGAACTGCGGGTGCACCACGCGACCGTCGAAGGTGTCGACACCGGGGAAATCCGGCGCGTGCCCGCGGTCGTAGTCGTAGTAACCGGCGCAGGCGTAGAGGAAATTGCAGGTCAGTATGGTTTCGACGGTGTTACCCGCGCTGTCACGCCGCGCGACGGTCAGCGTCCACCTGGCGGTCTCGCTCGACCAGTCGGCGGAGATCACCTTGGTGCCGTAGCGGATGTGGCGGTCGATGCCGTACTCGGCGGCGGTCTCGGTGATGTAGCGCAGGATCGACGGTCCGTCGGCGATGGCTTTCGCGTCGCGCCAGGGCTTGAACGGGTAGCCGAGGGTGAACATATCCGAATCCGAGCGAATCCCCGGGTAGCGGAACAGATCCCAGGTGCCGCCGAGCGCGTCGCGCGCCTCGAGGACGGCGTAGCTCTTGCCGGGGCATTCGGTCTGCAACCGATAGGCGGCGCCGATACCGGAAAGTCCGGCGCCGACGATGACGACGTCGAGGTGGTCGGGTGTGACGGATGACTCGGTCATGATTCCAGTGTGCTGGGGATTCTGCTCACACGCTTGACTTTACCCGACAGCTATTTGATTCTGAGCGACATGTCGGTGATCAGGTCCGCTGGGCTGCGCGGGTTCCGCGCGACCGTCGCCGAACTCGGCGGCGACGCCGAGGAGTTCGCCAGGGCCGTCGGCCTGCCGATCGCGGCGCTGGACGCCGACGATCTGCTGATCTCCGACGAAGCGGTCGCCACCGTGCTGGAACTGGCGGCCCACCGGCTGGCACGGCCCGATCTGGGACTGCGGATCGCCTACCGGCAGGACCTGGACATGCTCGGTCCGCTCGCGCTCGTCATCCGCAACTCCCCCACGCTGGCCGACGTGCTGGAATGCACCTCGCGCTACCTGTTCGTGCACGCCCGCTCGCTGAGCCTGACCCTCGAACCGGACCCGTACGGCGACCGCGGGGTGATCGGTTTGCGCTACGGCGTCCCGCCGGGGCGGGTGAATCCGGTCCAGGGCACCGATCTCGGTCTCGGTTTCACCCACCGCGCGATCCAGCGACTGGCGGGCGAACGCTACGGACTGCGATCGGTCGAACTGCCCTATCGTCCCGCCGCCCCGCTGTCGGACTACGAGGAGTTCTTCGGCGTACCGGTCCGGGTGAACCGCCCCGCCGCCCTGCTCCGCGTGCCGAGCGGTCTGGCGAGCACACCGCTGTCCGGTGGCGACCGGAATCTGCACCGCCTGGCGATGGCGTTCCTGGCCGAGCAGACCGACGAGGCGGGCGCGTCCCTCATACCTCAGATCGCGGCGACGCTGCGTCAACTGCTCGGTACGACACCACCCGAGATCGGCGTGGTCGCCGCCCTGCTGGCGATGCATCCGCGCACCGTCCAGCGCCGACTCGCCGCCGAGGGCACCACGTTCGCCGCCATACTCGACGATGTCCGCAGGCACGAGGCGCGCCGATACCTGGTCACCACCGATATGCCGATGAGCCAGATCGCCTCCCTGATCGGACTGTCCGAGCAGGCGACGTTCACCCGCAGCGCACGCCGGTGGTGGGATACCACCCCCACCGCCGTGCGACGCGACGGTGTGCGCTGAGCGTCAGGCGGCCGTGCGCACCTTGTCGACGGCGGCGATGAACAGTCGATCGAACGCGGCTTGGTCGGCCGCGTCGCTGAGCGCGGTGACGCGGACCAGCACGGTCAGCCCGCGCAGGGTGGCCATACCCGAGTACGCGCTCATGACCAGGGGTTTGTCGGTGCCGATACTGGAGGAGGTCGTCGACCGGTAGACGATCGCGTCGACGCCTTTCAGATCGGCCGGGGCCGTGCGGTTCTCGGTCTCGCCCGTCACGTCGATCCGGGCGCCTTCGACCGACGAGGCGAAGGTGTAGCGCGCGCATTTCGCGTTGAGTTCGGTGATCCGCGCCAGGTCGGCGGTGGTGTCTGCGATGTATTCCACGTACATGTCGCCGGACTGTCCGGACGCGGCCGTGATCGACGACCGTTCGAGCAGATCCTTCATCGCCGTGCCGAGATCCTGCTGGGGACCGGCGCACTCCTGCGGGGTGAAGGTGCCGTTCTGCCCGGCGCTGGTGAGGTCGGCCGCCGCCGCGCCGACCCGGTCCTTGGGCAACTCCATCTTCGTACTGCCCGCCGGGAATTCCTCCTGGGTCAACAGCAACTGGTCCCGCGGCGCGGTCGGGGCCGAGGTGGACCCGCCCGCCGAGTCGTCGGTACCGCATCCGGCCAGCAGCAGCGCGCCGACCGCGACCACCACCGCGCAGCGTGCGCGCGTTCCGCGCAGATTGATCATGCGGGCCAGCATGCCAGCCGCCGTCGAGGTGGCCGAATCTAGCGCTGGGCGAACGGGGTTGACGAACCTCCAGACGGCGACGGGTCCGGTAACACCGCCACGCCCGGACGCGGCCGTCCGATACCCGGTATCTCCTCTAGGAAGCACGCGATCCACGTCATAGACTTCACGACCGGATATCGACTCGGAAGGGGCCGCATGGACACGGTCAGGGAGGTTGCCGAAGAGGGCAAGCGGCTGATCGATCGGGCCTGGCTCGGCGAACTGAGCAGGGACGAGGCCGTGCACCGGTTCATCCAGGTCGGCGACGGATTGGTCGGCCCTGCCACCGCGGGCGAGATCGTCGACGACGGGATCCGCTGGCTGGAGGCCAATGCCACCCGGCTGCGCGTGCTGGCGTGGTGCGCGCTGCTCGAGATCCCGCTGTTCATCGGGATCGCCGTACTCGCTTTCGCTTTCGGCGACTATCTCACCTGCCTGGCGGCGGCGGTGCTGCTCGCCGTGCTCCAGGTGGTCCACCACCGGCTGATGCCGACACCGGTGCCGACACAGCGGCGGTGGCGCGTCCGGCACTGATCCGAAGGCGCGATATCGGCGGCGGTGGCGGACGGACGCCACAGCGAGCTAGTCTGCGGCCCATGGCGGATTCGACCGGCACGCCCCATCGACACCCACACGAGCCGCATTCGGGCGGCGTGGCCTCGCGGCTGAACTGGTTGCGCGCCGGGGTGCTCGGCGCGAACGACGGCATCGTCTCGACCGCGGGACTCGTCGTCGGCGTCGCCGCGGCGACCACCGACACCGATCAGATCTTCACCGCCGGTATCGCGGGCTTGACGGCGGGCGCGATCTCGATGGCGGTGGGCGAGTACGTCTCGGTGAGCACGCAGCGCGATTCGGAACGGGCACTGCTGGCGAAGGAACGCAGGGAGTTGCGCGAGGACCCGGACTACGAACTCGGGGAGCTGGCCGATATCTACCGGGCGAAGGGATTGTCCGAGCGGACCGCTCGCCAAGTGGCCAGGGAACTCACCGAACACGACGCCTTCACCGCGCACGCCGAAGCCGAACTCGGCCTGAACCCGCGCGAACTCACGAATCCGTGGCAGGCGGCGTTCTCCTCCGCGGTCGCGTTCACCGTCGGCGCGCTGCTTCCGCTGGTGGCCATCCTGCTTCCGCCGGTGACCGCGCGCATTCCGGTGACCTTCGCCGCGGTGTTGCTCGCCCTCGCGGCGACCGGCTCGCTCAGCGCGCGTCTCGGGGGTAGTCGGCGACGCAGGGCCATTCCCCGCGTGGTGATCGGAGGTGCGCTGGCGATGGCGGTCACCTACGGCATCGGGCAGATCTTCGATGTGTCCGGGATCTGACCTGGACGCCTGACCAGGAATCTCACCTGCGAAACTGCGATTCGTGCCACAGTGGGCGTAAAGTACGAGTCCTCGAAGAGTCCCGATGGCGTGGCTCCATTCGCCGCGGTACTCGACTGAGGAGGACCGACATGCCATTCCACGATCGCCGCGATGCCGGCCGCCGCTTGATCGAGCGGCTGCGGGGATTCGGAAGGGGCGACGTCGTCGTGCTCGGGGCGACGCGCGGGGGCATCCCGGTCGCCTACGAGGTCGCCAACGCGCTGCGGGCCCCGCTCGATGTGGCCGTTGTGCGCAAACTCGCCGTCCCGTTCCAGCCGCGACTGGCCTTCGGAGCCGTCGGGGAGAACGGAATTCGCGTCATCGACGACGAAATGGTGCTGCGGACTTTCATATCCGATCAGGAGCGGGCGCGAGTCGAGACCGAAGCCCGAGACGACCTGGCGCGCAGCGCCCTTCGCTACCGCGCCACCCACCCGCCGATACCGCTGAACGGCGCGACCGCGATCGTGGTCGACGACGGCGTCGCCACCGGGATCACCGCGCGGGCCGCCTGCGAGGTCGCCCGCTCCCAGGGCGCGAGCCGGGTGGTACTCGCCGTGCCGGTCGGATCGCCGCGTGCCATCCGGGTGCTGGCGGGTCACGTCGACAATGTCGTCTGCCTGGAGACCCCGGGACTGTTCCATTCGATCGGGCAGTGGTACCAGGACTTCGAGGAAGTCACCGACAAGAAGGTCATCGAACTTCTCGACCGGGCCGCCCCCTTTCGCGGGGTATCGGGCGCCACCGGATACGCGACACCCCCGGTCGGATGACGACCGGGGGTGATGGCGACTGTGTCGGCGATTACCTGGGATCAGTAATAGTGACGTCGTCCGCCGACGGGACGACCGACCGACCCGGCGATCCAGAGCACCGCGCCGACGAGCAGGACGACGATACCGGCGGTGGTGAGCAACGGAATTCCGACCAACCAGCCGACGAGCAGCAGAATGAGTCCGAGAACAATCATGACCTTTTCCTTCTTTCGACGATCGATGGTCGATCGTTATTTGGAGGCGGAAACATCGGCCGCGGGGCGGCTCGATGTCGATACCGAGGCGGGCTCGGACGACTTGGGCAGGAACCGATTCAGACTCCACACCGGCTTCTGAGCGGGCGTGGGCTCCGAGATCTGTTTCTTCGGCGCGGCGGGCGGGACCGTCGGCGCGTTCCGCTCGACGGCGACCTTCTCGCGGCGGGTCTTTCGCAGTTCACGCCGTGCTTCGGCACCGCGCCGCGAGGAGCGCCAGACACCGAGGAGCAGCAGGCTCAGACCGAGCATTCCGATCGCGCCGACGGCCATTCCCCAGAGGAACAGCTCACCGGCCGATGCGGTGAAGTGATAGTCGAATACTCCGAAATCGCTGGTGTCGGTTCGTACTTCGCCGGTATTGGCCGCGACTCCGGCGACACCGACGACTACCGCGGCGATCAGGACCAACAGTCCGATAAGTATGATCATGACATTCCCATGCGCTGAAGTTGTGTGACAACACCGCAATTCCCCGCGCCTCGGGGTCCAAACTCCCCGAGCGACGAATAAATTCGAATGTCTTCCTATCTGGTCGGGCCGAGGTCCAGGCGGCGGGTCACCCGGTCCACCAGATCGACCGGGATTCCCGGTTCTCGGCGCGCGGCCTGCGCTTCGCGTCGGCCCGCCTCGACCACCTCGCCGCGGATCATCCGCAGTTTCGCCGAAACCTCCCGATCGCGCGTCCACTGCGACCGGGCGTCCTCGTCGGCGGCCTCGGGATCGGCGCGGGCGAAACGATGCCGGAACTGATCGCGCAGCCGTTCGTACACCTCGTCCGGCAGATGTTCGGATTCGGCGATCTGCTTGAGCCGCGCCAGCTGCGCGTGCACCACCCGATCCCACAGCCGCCGTTCGAATTCCCGCTCCCGCTGGGTATTCGCGTGCACGCCCGTCAGACGCACCACCAGCGGCAGGGTCGGCCCTTGGAGCAGCAGGGTGAACAGGACCACCGCGAAAGCGGTGAACAGGATCTCGGTGCGACCGGGGAACGCCGCGCCCGCGTCGGTGACCAGCGGGATCGCCAGTGCCAGAGCCACGGTCGCCACCCCGCGCATCCCCGCCCACCAGGTGACGATCGTCTCGCGCCAGGTGTAGGGCTCGTCCGCGTCCTGTTCGCGCCACCGCGACCGGCCGAGGGCCCAGGTGCTCAGCAACCAGGCCAGGCGCAAGGTCACGACCACCACTATCACCGCGCCCGCGACGCCGAGCAGTTTCGGCCAGCCGGTGCCCGTCGTCGCGAGCACGACGCCGAGTTCGAGCCCGATGAGCCCGAACGCGAAGCCGCTCAACAGCATTTCGGTGATCTCCCAGAACGCGTCACCGACCAGTCGGTAGTCACGGTCGCCGAATTCGGTGACCGCGTCGGTCAGGTACAGCGCGCAGACCAGCACGGCGAGCACCCCCGATCCGTGCCACGCCTCGGCGAAACCGTATGCCGCGAAAGGTAAAAGCAGGCTCAGCGCCACCTGCCACGACGCTTCGGCCAGATAGCCGGTCAACCGGCTGCCGAGCATCCCCAGCGCGCACCCGACCACCACCGCGACCACCGCCGAGACGACGAACTCCCCCATCGCGGCGACGGAGGAGAACCGTCCGGTGACCACCGCCTGAACCGCGACGGAATAGATGACGACGGCGGTGGCGTCGTTGAAGAGCCCCTCCCCGCCCAGCACCACCACCAGTCGGCGCGGCAGCCCGAGTTTGCTCGCCAACGCGGTCGCCGCGACCGGGTCCGGCGGCGCGACGATCGCGCCGAGCACGACCGCCGCAGCCGTCGCCACCACCAACCCCACCGCCCGCAACGCGATCGGCCACCAGTTCTCCGCGAACTGCCGCCACGACGTCCGCCTGGCCGCCGCGTACAACAGCGGCGGAAGAACCAGCGGAAGAATCAGATCCGGCGGCACATCGATCCGAGGAACCGCCGGAATCAACGCCAGCACACAGCCGAACAAAGTCATCAGAACCGCCGACGCCACCCCGATCCGCCGCGCGACCGGCTCGGCGAGTATCGCGGCGAACAACAGGGCGAACAACAGCGCCAACTGGTCCATGACCCCCCAGTCTGCGACGTCACCGTCCCCCCCACCCCCACAACGCGCCGCTCCCCGCACACTCACCCCACCCGGAGCGAGTCTTACGAGCGACCGGTTCGCGGCGTCTCGCGTCCGAGCGGTCGAAGCGCATGCGCCGAAGGCGCGAGTCTCGACCGCTCGGACGCGAGACATCAGGGCCGCGAACCACGCCGCACCAGCGGCCCATATCACAGCCTGCTGTGGAACTCGCCTGTTGTGCTCACCCGGATGGGCACCCACTGCCACCAGGTCGCACAGCACACGACCCATTCGAGCGGACCGTGCCGGAACAAGTACGACCACAGCAGGCTGACGGCCATCTGGACTACCGCGATCCCGGCCGCGGACAGCAGCACGGCCCCGTAGTCGGTGGAGCCGGAGAGGTGCAGGCGTTCGCCCGCGAACAGGATCAGTCCGGTCGCGCAGACGTAGTTCGTCAGTGTCATCCGGCCCATCGGCGCCAGCATCTCGGTCACCGGCCGTCCCGCCGGTGTGCGCAGCAGCAGGAGTAGCCCGGTCAGGTAGGCGAGCGCGCCGGTGAGTCCCGCGACGGCGGGCGCCGAGCTGCCGAGCAGGTCCAGGTAGGGGACGCGGTATTCCCATGCGGCGGTGAGTACGGCCAGGGGTGCGGCGATGACGAAGACCAGCGCGATCTGCCAGGTCCGCTCGGGCAGGGTCTGGGGGAGGCCGAATCGGACGGCGGCGAGGCCGAGCAGGAACAGTCCCGGCACGAGGCCGAGTCCGCCGCCGAGCAGTGCCGCGACGCCCGCGGTGCCGAGCAGGCCGAGCGTCAGCAGCGTCCATCGTGGCAGTCCGGCCGAGGGGAGCACGATGACGAGCCCGACGACGGCGTAGGGCAGTAGGACTTCGTCCGGCTGGAACCAGTGGTGGATCAGGCCGAGTACCGTCAGCGCGGCGAGTTGCCGTGCGAGGACCAGGCGAGGGCGGGCGGCGCGTTCGGCCGCCTGATCCAGCAGCAGTCCGAAGCCGATCCCGACCAAGAACGCGAAGATCGGGAGGAAACGTCCTTCGAAGACGACGCTGAGCAGGTGCCGGGTCGGGTCCATGACCCCCGGCGCGATGGTGGCCGACATGTCGGTGATCTGCCAGGTTTCGACGACCAGGAGCCCGCAGAGGGCGAAACCGCGCGCGGCGTCCAGTTCGGGGATGCGCGTGTGGACGTCGGACTGCATCCGTCCACGCTAGCGAGCTTCGGCGGGCCGGGCCCGTAGCCGCGTTCCGATGTCGGGTAACAGAGAGTTCGCGCACATGTACTTAATGCACTAACTATTAACACGCTAACCTAATGCTCGGACGACCCGAGGAGGACCGATGGAGATCGACGATCCGTTACGCCTGGATCGGCAGGTGTGTTTCGCGCTGGCCGTCGCCAACCGCGCCGTCCTGGCGGTGTACCGGCCGCTGCTCGAGCCGCTGGGCCTGACCCACCCGCAATACCTGGTCATGCTGGCGCTGTGGGGTGACGCCCCGATGTCGGTGAAATCCATCGCCGAGGCCGTCCAACTCGACTCGCCGACGCTGTCCCCACTGCTCAAACGACTGGAATCGGCGGGACTCATCACCCGCGAGCGCGACCCTCGCGACGAACGCAATCTGGTGGCGAATCTGACCGCCGCGGGCGCCGAGTTGCGACAACAGGCCGAGCGGATTCCGCCCGCGGTCGTCGAACGCCTCGGCGTGACGGTGGGCGACCTGGAGGAGTTGCGCGATGTGCTCACCCGGGTGAACGCCGCCGCGCGGCACTTCCTCACCGAAAACAACACCGAGACAACAGGAACGAGCGCATGAGCAATCGAAACCGTCGCCCGGGACCGCTGCGGTGGATCGGCTACGCCTTCGGACGCCGCCTCCCGGATTCGATGCGGGACTGGGTCCGCGACGACCTCACCGGCGATTACGCCGGCGCCCGGCACGTGGTGCGCGGCATCGTCCCGTTCACGCCGCTGTTCGCGGCATTCCTGCTCTTCCCCGGCGAGTTGTGGCTACGCGGTGCGATGGTCCTGCTCGCCCTGCTGCTCGCGCTGTTCTACACCGTCGCCTTCATGCCGATGAACCGCGCGCACCGGCTGGCGAAACACGGTCTGCCCGCCGATCTGGAGAATCCGCGCCGGGCCCGGCTGCGGGAACTGGAACGGGCGCGCTACGTCGCCCGATACCCGCACTGACCCGCGCGGCTCAGTGGTAGCGGCGGTGGATCGGCACGCGACCGGCGGCGCGACCGGGCGGCCTGGTCACGGCCGCGCGCGAACGCCGCCGATCCCGCCACGGCGCGTCGGCCGGTCGAGCGATTCGCCGTTCCCGTCTACGCCACCACATCACGCTCGACTCGACACCGAAGTGACGAGCGCCGACGGGGCGGCGGGAGCGGTGGGGCATTCACAGCGAAGTGGGACGGTATCGATCACGTATCGAGCATCTCAGTCCCGTCCAGCGAATATCCGCGCACCCCTCGGCATGGCTGGCGGGATTCGGACTAGCACGGGGGCAAACTCGACCCGGCCATCGGCCGCTCGAAGGAAATCGAGCGCGTCATGTAGGTGCTGCCGCACCGAGAACACCCTCGGGGTCCGCTGTCGCGCGGCGATCACCGTGGGGTCGCACTCACGGGGGCGGGGGCAACCACGGCAGTGGCGGCAGCGGAATGAAGATGACCGGGGGCGGTGGCGGGGCGGGCGCCGGAGCGGGGGCCGGAGCGGGCGGCGGGGCTTCCTCGGGGGTGTAGGTCTCGGCGGGCGGGGGCACGTACGGTGCGGCGGGCGGGACGTAGACCTCCGCGGGCGGCGGTACGTAGGTGTCGGCGGGTGGGACGAAGGTGTCGGAAGGCGGCGGCGCTTCGGCCGGCGCGGGCGCGGGTGCCTGTACGGGGGCCGGCGCGGGGGCGGTACCAGGCGCGATTCCGGGCGCGGGCGCCGGTCCGGCCTCGGCGGTGACCTTCTGCGGCACGCAGATCCAGCGGCCGTCGGGGAATTCCCATTTCGCCGGGACGCCGTCGCGGGAACAGTCCTCGCCGGGGCGGTGCGCGTCGCGGACCTGGTCGCGCGGCACGCAGTTCAACTGGCCGTCGCGCATATCCCACTGCGCGGAAATGCCGCCCGCCGAACAGTCGCCGCCGACCCGGTAGGTCGGGGCGGGCAGCGCGGCGGAGGCTTCGGGGGTGACGGCGGCGGGGCGCTTCGCCGCTTCGTCGAGATTGCCGCGCATCATGAATCCGACCGCGACCACGAGTCCGAGGAAGGTGCACGCGCCCATCGCGAGGGCTAGCACCCGACCACTCCTGGAATGGTCGACGTCCAGCGTCGTCCTTCCGGTTTCCATCATCGCACCGCCTTCGCTGTCGATCAGGAAAGAACGGAGGTCAGGGACCTCCGGGAGTTGCGGGCGCCGTCGTCGCCGGGACGCACACCCAGCCACGGCCGGTCACGACGTCCCAGCGGCCCGCGCCACCGTCGACCGAACAGTCGTCGCCGACCCGATGCGCGGGCTGGGTCGGCAGCGACGAGATACCGGTCGCCGACGGACGGGTCATCGTCGGCGACGCGGTGGTGCGCACCGTGACGGTCTCGGCCAGCGAGGTGAGGGTCGTCGACGGGGTCGGAATATCCTCCGGATCCTGATTCGATCGGATCAGCAATCCAATAGCTACCACAAAGGCGAGCACCGCGGCCAAACCGGCCGTGATGGCGAGGACCCCGGTGCCGTTCTCGGGCGCACCGCCGCCGGATGCGGGCCCGCCACCGGGTTCCACCATCGCGTACCGCCTTCACTGCTCGAGCGGGTAAATCCGTGACGAGAGTTGATCTTCTCGGAGGCTACCCGAACCCGGACACCCCGAACATCACCATTCGCGAACGATCGCCCAACCCAAAAGCTAATAGTTGGCTACTTATCCTTACGGGCTCGCGGCCAGGAAGACGAAGGCCGAGAACAGGGCGAGGTGCACCCCGCCCTGGAGCAGCGTCGCCCGTCCCGGCACCACCGTGAGCACGCCGACGACGACGGTGATCGCGAGCAGAACCATCTGCGTCGCCCCGAGTCCGAGCACCAGCGGCCCGTCCAGCCAGATGGTCGCCACCGCGAGTGCCGGAATGGTCAGCCCGATACTGGCCATCGCCGAACCGAGCGCCAGATTCAGGCTGATCTGCACCTGGTCACGGCGTGCCGACCGGACCGCGGCGAGCGTCTCCGGCAACAGTACGAGCAGCGCGATCACCACGCCGACGGCCGCGTGCGGCAGCCCCGCCGAGGCAACGCCGGATTCGATGGCGGGCGAGACCACCTTGGCCAACCCGACCACGCAGATCAGGGCGACCAGCAGTATCCCCAGGCTGAGCAGTGTGGTCCGCACCGTGGGGCGTGCGCCGCGCAGTTCGTCCTCGGTGACGACGCCGCGCCCTTCGACGGGCAGGAAGTCGTCGCGATGACGCACCGTCTGGACCATGACGAACAGCCCGTACAGCAACAGCGAGGCGACCGCGGCGAAGGCCAGCTGCGCCGGCGAGAATTCCGGGCCGGGCTTACTCGAGGTGAACGTCGGCAGCACGAGACTCAGCGTGGCCAGGGTCGCCACCGTCGCCAGGGCCGCGCCGGTGCCCTCCGCGTTGAACTCCGCCACCCGTCTGCGCAGCGCGCCGACCAGCAGGGAGAGTCCGAAGATTCCGTTGCAGGTGATCATGACGGCGGCGAACACGGTGTCACGGGCAAGGGTGGCGCTCTTCTCGCCGCCGGAGATCATGAGGGTGACGATCAGCGCGACCTCGATCACCGTCACCGCGACCGCGAGTACGAGGGACCCGAACGGCTCACCGACCCGCTGGGCGACGACCTCCGCGTGATACACCGCCGCGAGCACCGCCCCGACCAGGGCCGACGCCACGACGACCACCCCGAAACCGGGCAGATTCCGGCCCCAGGTGAGAAGTAGCGCGACGACGGCGAGTAATGGGACGAACACAGTCCAGCGGGTAATCAACGCACGGATCATGCCTCTATCGTCCCAGCTAATTTCGGACATACCACGGCCGGGTATCCGAGCCGGACGATCAGTCGTCCAGGTCGACCCGCAGTGTGAGCAGATCGGTGCCGACCGCGCGCACGGCCGTGCTGTTCCCTCTCGGCAGTTCGCGCAAGCGCGCGATCGGATCGTCGTCGGGCAGCAGATGCGCCGTGCCGGAATGCCAGTGACCGCGCAGGCGGACCCGAACCCGGTTGTTCGCCGTGATGTTCCGGACGTACTGGGACCGCGGGCCGAATTCGGAGACGAACCAGAATTCGTTCCCGACGCGACGCCCGCCTATCGGGGTGATCCGAGGTTCACCGCTGACCCGCCCGACGGTCTCCAGCAGCTGCTGTCCCGGGAGTCTGCGCAGGATCGGATTGCCGACCCGGCGTTGGAAAGTCGTGATCAGGCGGTGCTGCACATCGTTGCTGGAGGGCACGCCTCGACGGTAACACCGGGCGGGCCGTCCGAAAATGGGTCGCGCGGGCCGCGCCGCGGACGATACCGTCGAATTCGAACGGGGGTCACCGCCCGGGATGGTGGGCGTAGCTCAGTCGGTCAGAGCGCCTGGTTGTGGTCCAGGAGGTCGCGGGTTCGATTCCCGTCGCTCACCCCACCGTGATTCTCATTGCAATGTCACGGGTGTGACGTGGTCGTCGATCGGCAGGTAGCCCTCGACGAAGGCGTTCACCCACATATTGCTGACGTAGATCTCGCCGCCGTGGTTGTCGAGGAACGCGGCGTCGGAGGCGTCACGCCCGGTGGCGATCCGCACGAAGGTGGTGCGCGGGGCGAGGCCGGTGGCGTCGAGGACATGCCAGACGCCGTCGACGCAGGCTTCGGCCACCGCGTGGAAATCCATGGGGAACAAGCCCGGCGCGTAGACCGCGACCAGGCGGGCGGGCACCTTCACCGCCCGCAGCAGCGCGACCGTCAGGTGAGTGAAATCACGACACACCCCCGCGCCCGAGAGCAAGGTCTCCACCGCGCCGTCGGTGTGGTCGCTGCTTCCGGAGGCATAGCGCAACCGCTTGGCGACCCAGGCCGCTATCGCGGTCGCGCGCTCCGACTCGGTCGCGGTGGCGTCGAATTCCGATGCGGCGAAGGCGTGCAGCCGATCCGATTCGGCGTAGCGACTCGGCCGCAGATACAGCGCGCGGTCGTAGTCCGACGGTTGCTGCGGCGGCGCCGTGCCGAGGATCGTCGCGCGGTAGTCCGCGCGCAGAGTGCCAGGTCCGGAGGCGAAGCGGTGGATCCTGGTGCCGTGCGGACCCGCGATCTCGGCGGGGGTCACCGCGACACCGTCCAATTCGAAGACCAGTGATTCCGAAACCTCGATTCCCGGCTGCCCCGCCACCGCGATCTGGAATTCGAGAGTGGTAGGTGCGGAGATCGCGACCTCCAGATGAGCAGAGACATCGCGTTTCACCTGGCCCATCCTGCCCCAATATCGCGTTGTCGGCCTGCGGGTTCAGATGGCCCCCGACAACCCGGCGAGGATTCGTCTACTTCTCGAGGCGGCGATAGGAGACAATTTGCGCGTGCGGACCCAGTTCACCCACGAGCTCATCGCGTTGACCAACGATCTGACGCTGATGTGCCGAGTCGCCCACGACGCCGTAGAGCGCGTGATCGACGCCCTCGTCGACGCCGATCTCCAGGCCACCTACGAGGTTTTCGCTCTCGACGAGCAATTGCAGAAGATGTATGGCGCGTGCGAGGCGCGAACGGTGGTTCTGCTCGCGCTACAGGCTCCCGTCGCCCGTGACCTTCGTCACGTGGTGACCGCCATCCAGATCGCGAGCGAACTGTCACGCATCGGATCGCTCACCAATCGGGTGGCCGACCGGATCTACCGCAGCCACCCCGGACATGTCGGACCGCAGGGCGTGCTCGACATCCTCGCGGCGATGGGACGTCTTGCCGCACACCGCACCGCGGTATCCGGTGAGGCCGTCGCGACCGGCCACCACACCGAGGTCGCGCCGCCCACCGACGGCTCCATCGACGACTTGCGGACCAGATTGCACACGGCGCTCACCGAATCCGACCCGGACCGATCCGCCGATCTCACGATCGAGTTGGCCCTGCTCGGCAGTTACCTGGAACGCTGCGTCGAGCACACCGACCGCATCGACAGCCTGATCCGCTTCCTGGACACCGGAATTCCGCCGACAGCCCAGCCCAGGGAAGAGCCCGAACCCGAGGACTGATCTCACAGTCACCCCGCACCGACTGTGAGTTCCGTTGCGTGCCGCGCGGTTACGGATCGAGCCGATCCAGCAGCCAACGGGGTCCGGCGGTTTCGGCCCCGAGCGCTTCGACCCGACGCCGCAACTCACGATCGGCGGTGACGACCAGGATCTCGCGTCCCCGGCCGGGGACGGCGGCGGCGACCACCGCCACGATGGTGTCGTCACCGGAACCTTCGGCACGCACCACCCGCACGCCGTCGAATTCCGTTGCGGCAGCCGCCTTCGCCGCGCCTTCGAGCACCACCACCAGTTCCACGGGGGGTCGTGTCCGCGCCGCGAAGTCGCGCAGGCGCTCCAGGAGCCGTCGCGCGGCGCCCGCCCGATCGCGCCACCACCCGTCGGGGCGCGAGCCGACGACGTTGGCGGCGTCCACCACGACGAGGCGGTCGGTCGATCCGCCGTCGTGTCCCGGTCCGCCGGGCGAGCGCTCAGGCACGGTGGGCGATGGTGTAGAGGTCACGGGCGGGACCGCGCAGGCGCTCCCCCGTCGGCCAGACGGCGCGCAGGGTGCGCTCGAGGTCGAGTCCGGTGATCGTCGGGGACACCAGGGTGCCCGCGGCGATCTCGGCGGCGACCGCGAGCGAACTGAGCACGGCCGGACCGGCGCCCGCGGCCACCGCCGATTTGATGGCGGTCGTCGAGGACAGTTCCAGCGCGACATCCGGTCGCCTGCCGGGCAGATCGCGGGCGACGGCGTGTTCGAACCAGGTCCGGGTGCCCGAACCCGGCTCCCGATGGATCAGCGGGGTGTCAGCGAGTTCCTCCGCCCCGACGCGGTCGCGCGCGGCCCACTCGTGTTCGGGCGAGACCACCACGACCAACCGGTCACGCGCCACCGGATGACTCTCCAGTCCGCGGAACCGCCCCGGGCTCTCGACGAAACCGATTCCTGCCCTTCGTTCCAGTACCGCACGCGCGACTTCGACCGAATTACCCGACTCGAGCGCGATGGTGGTCTCCGGGGCCGCCTTCCGCAGCTGCATCAACCAGGCCGGGAACAGGTATTCGGCGACGGTCTGGCTCGCGGCGACCCGCAGCCTGGAATGCCGTTGCGCGCGCAGGGTGTCGATCCCGGCGTCGAGTTGTCGGGCGGCGTCCACCACGGTGCGCGCCCATTCGATGATCAGCGCACCGGCCGGGGTCGGCCGCGATCCGAGCGTGGTCCGTTCCAGCACCGGTATTCCGACCAGTTTCTCCAGGTAGCGGATCCGCGAGGACGCCGAGGGCTGGCTGATGCCGTGAGCCTGGGCGGCGCGCCCGATACTGCCCAGTTCCAGCACCGAGACCAGCAGGTCGAGTGCGGCCAGATCGGGCACGCGCGGTGACAGGGGCATAGAACCAGTCTATGTATTCATAGGCGCACGGTGTCTACGCCCCGCGCCGGGCGGGAGCGAGGCTGGAGCCATGACCGCCACCGTGATGTTCGAGGCACCCCAGCGACCGGCACCCGCGCACCCCCGGCTTCACTCCGGCGTGCGCACCGGCGCCCGATTGCGCGAACTCGGTCCGAACTGGTTCGCCATCGTGATGGGCACCTCGATCGTGGCCACGGCCGCCGTCACCCTGCCACTGCGGTTCCCCGGTCTGCGGGCCGCGGCGACCGCGATATGGGCGCTGGCCGCGGCGGTGCTGGTGGCACTGACGGTGGCGTGGATCGCGCAGCGGCTGCGGTTTCCGGAGACCACGCGGGCACACCTCGATCATCCGGTGATGACGCATTTCTTCGGCGCTCCCCCGATGGCGCTGGTGACCGTCGGCGCGGGCACCCTGATACTCGGCGGCGATGTGATCGGCATGCCCGCCGCAGTGGCCGTGGACTGGATGCTGTGGACGGCGGGTACCGTCCTCGGCTTGGTGACCGCCTTCGCCATCCCCTACCGGATGATCACCCGACCGCGCGTCGAACCCGCCGTGGCCTTCGGCGGCTGGCTGATGCCGGTGGTCGCGCCGATGGTGTCGGCCGCGCTCGGCGCACTGCTCGTCCCGCACACCCCCGAGGGACAGTGGCGTCTGACGATGCTCCTCGGTTGCCTGGCGATGTTCGGGCTGAGCCTGATCGCGGCCGTGCTCACCATCTCCGTGATCTGGTCGCACCTGCTGCGTCACGGCGCGCCGCGCGGTGCCATGACGCCCACCCTGTGGCTGGTTCTCGGTCCGCTCGGCCAGTCGGTGACCGCCGCCGGACTGCTCGCCGATGCCGCACCGCTCGCCCTGCCCGCCCCCTACGCCCAAGGGCTGTCCGTGTTCTCGGTCGTCTTCGGTCTCATCACCTGGGGTTTCGCGATGCTGTGGCTGGCGTTGGCCGCCGCCGTCACCCTGCGGACGGCTCGCGCGGGCGAATTGACGTTCAGCCTGACCTGGTGGGGTTTCACCTTCCCGCTCGGCACCTGCGTGACCGGCAGCGCCGTGCTCTACCACCACACCGGCGCGTACCTGTTCGCGGGCGCCGCGGTACTCATGTACGCGGCGCTGGTCGCACTCTGGGCGGTGGTCGCGACGCGCACGGTTCGCGCGCTGATCGACGGATCGTTGTTGCGGCCCGCTCCCTGCCCTCAGCCGGACCCGACGCGGACCTGCCCGCCACCGCATTCCGGCACCAACGTGCCCGCGGCGAAGAAGTTTTCGCATACCGTCCCGTTTCCCGTAGGAGGGACGGTATCTTGAGTGACGAAACCGCCTCCGGGCGATGGGGTTACGGTGCCGAGGGGTAGCCGCGACCGCCCTCGCGCGGCGGATGAGCAGCCATGCCGACCACTCGATTCTGCGGGCGAGCGCCCTCGCGCGCCGATGGTCGGCCGGGTGCGGATCCACGGAGCACCGACTCCCGCCGCGCTCGGTGGGCAGAGAACGAAGAGGTGCACCACGTCATGACGAAATCCGCCGTGCAATTCGATCCGTTCTCCGAGGAGTTCTACGCGAATCCGTACGAGATCTACCGCCGGATGCGCCAGGACGCACCCGTCTATTACAACGCCGAATACGACTTCTACGCGCTGACCCGGCACGAGGATGTCGCGGCGGCCTTCAAGGACCACCAGACCTATTCCTCGGCGCGCGGTGTCGATCTGGCCCAGATCAAATCCGGCGTGCCGCCGCACAGGTCGATCATCTTCATGGATCCGCCGGACCACCGGCATATGCGCAATCTGCTCAGCCGGGCATTCACCCCGCGCGCGATCCAGACCCAGCGCGACACCGTCGTCGAACTGGTGCGCAAATACCTCGACCGGGTCGACCCGGTCGAATTCGACCTGATCCAGGATTTCTCGGCACTGTTCCCGGTGGAGGTCATCACCCGGATGGCGGGCGTGCCCGAGGAATTCCGCCAGCAGGTGCGCCTGTGGATCGATGAGACCTTGCATCGCGAACCGGGGCAGATGGAATCGACCGAAGCCGGTGCGCAGGCCGCCGCCGACACCGCGATCTTCTATTACAACCTCGTCCAGGAACGGCGGGCCGACCCGCGCGACGACATGATCAGCACCCTGATCGCCGCCGAGATCGAACGTGACAACGGCGAGATGACCAGTCTCGACGATCTCGAGATCGCCGCGTTCGCCACCCTGCTGGGCGGGGCCGGGGCCGAGACGGTCACCAAACTACTGGGCAACGCGATCGCGACCTTCGCCCGTCATCCGGATCAATGGCGCGAACTCCTCGACGATCGAGGCAAGATTCCGGCGGCGGTCGAGGAGAACCTTCGCTACGAAGGGCCGGTGCAATACAACGTGCGCTGCACCCGCAAAGAGGCGCGGGTGCACGAAGTCACCATCCCCGAGGGCAAACCGGTATTCCTCATCGGCGCGTCCGCCAACCGCGACCCGGACGCGTTCACCGACGCCGACACCTTCGATATCGATCGCGACCGCACCCAATCGCAGAATCTGGGCCTCGGTTACGGAATCCACAGTTGCCTCGGCGCGGCCCTCGCGCGTTCGGAGACCACGATCGCGCTCGACCATCTCCTCGATTTCATGCCGCGCTACGACATCGACTGGGACCGCTGCGAACGGGTCACCATGCAGAATGTCGCCGGGTGGTCCCGGCTGCCGGTGCGGGTGCTGTCATGAGAATCGAAGTGGATTTCGGACTGTGCGAGAGCAACGGCGTCTGCATGGGCATCGTCCCCGAGGTCTTCCAACTCGGGGACGACGACCAGCTCAGCGTCGCCCGCACCGACGTGACCGAACAGATCGAGGCGCCGGTGCGCGACGCGGTCCGTCGATGTCCCCGGCAGGCGATCACCGTGGTCGACTGACAGACCGCTGACGCGACTACTTCGCGACGGCCTTGGCGCCGTTCGGCGCGACCGCGAACCACGTTCCGCCGACGCCCTGTCCGAGCAGATCGCCGGGCTTGGCGTCCTTGGAGAAGTAGTACACCGGCCAGCCGCCGACGGTGATCTGGCAGGTGCCGTCGGCCCGCTCGATGAAACCGACCTGCTGGGGATCGACGCCCGCCGCGAACAGCACCTGATCCCGGTTCACGGTCAGCGGCGGCCACGTCACCGCGCACTGGCCGGAGCAATTGGACACCGACGGCTGCGCGGTGTCCTTGTCGAACCGGTACAGCGAGCGGCCCGCGCCGTCCGAGACGTACTTCCCGACCGCCGGGTTGTCGACGATGTTCAGTTGGACCGCGCTGGTACCCGCCGGGGCGGTGCCCGCGTAGATCTTCAGCCAGCCCTGGGTCTTCGCCACCGTCGGCGCCTGGCCAGCGACCGGTTCGGACGCGGCGGCGGTGGCCTGCGTGCTCGCTGTCGCGGCGGGCGCGGCGGGCGCGGCGGGCGCGGCCTGCGATCCCTCGTCGCTACCGCAACCGCTGAGCAGTCCGACGAGGACGACGGCCGATGCCGCGACGGGAACCATGGAACGCGTGATCTGCTTGGCAGAAAACATCTTTCACCCTCCGGTGCTTTTCGGCGTGGCATTCCCGCGCCTTCTCACCCCATTCCACGAGCCCGGACCGGCTCCGGTTCACCGCCGCGTCGAAGTCGACGGTGAGTGCTGCGTCACAGCCGTCTCGCGGCGTTCGGCACGCCGGGTGCGGAGCCGTCGCGCGGCAGTCATCTAAGCTGCTGTTCCCATGGCTCTCAACGCGACAGTGCACAATTTCACCGTTCAGGTGGCCGACGTGGACCGTGGCGTCTACGAGGATCTGTCATTGCGTCTGGCGCGCCACCCGTCCGAGACCGCCGAATTCATGCTGACGCGACTGCTCGCCTACTGCCTCGAATACGAGGAGGGCATCACATTCAGCGAGGGCGGCGTCTCCTCGACCGACGAACCCGCCGTCCTGGTGCGCGATCTCACCGGCCGCATCACCGCGTGGATCGAAGTGGGCGCACCGGACGCCGAACGCGTGCATCGCGGCAGCAAACTCGCCGGCCGGGCCGCCGTGTACACCCATCGCGACCCCGCCAAGGTGCTGGCCCAGTTCGCGGGCAAACGCATCCACCGGGCCGAGGAGATCCCCCTCTACAATTTCGACCGCGCCTTCGTCGACGCCGCGGCCGCCGCGATCGAACGGCGCAACACCGTCACGCTGTCGGTCACCGAACGCCTGATGTACCTGGATCTGAACGGGATCAGCCTCAGCGCGCCCGTCGAAGAGCACCGTCTCGGGTAGTTCCACGCACGAGCCCGGACAGGAGTACCGATGTCGGACCATATGATCGAGGATCTGATCGAAGGATCGATCCGCTTACTGGACAAGCACTTTCCCGCCGACGATCGACGCGTCCGGGACCGGATCGCGGCGCTGTACCGATTCCAGGAGATCTTCGACTGCTCGTTCACGCATTTCCGGGTGATGGAGGTGCTTCTGAAGCGCGGATTCACCTACCGCCTCCCCCTGACCGACCACCCCGAATACTCGCTACGGCAGACGTATTTCGACGGCCTCACGGAATTCACCGGTCTCGCGTCGATCGCGGACGACGAAGACCCGAGCGGCTGGCTCGACCAGGGCTACGTCGACCCGCCGCACCTCTACTGCGACGCGGGCACCACGCTGTGGTCTCGACTCGTGGAATCCGGCAGGCTCCCGTCCGAACCATCGGAACGAATCCTACTCGTGGACGTGGTGCGCGACGTCGTGACGGCGGCCGAAACCGACGGCGATATCGAACTGATCGCACTCTGGCACGCACTGGGCTGGACCATGCTGGCCGGCAGCGGCTACATCGATGATCCCCGCGAGTCACCCGCATTCGACGCCATCCGTTCGGTGGCGATCCGGGCCGGTGCGACGACATTCGCGCTGCCGGAGGGCTACCGACCTCCCGCCGAGTACTACGAGGACGATGAGATCGGAACCTGGTGGGCGGGAAGTGATTCCGATCCGTTCTGCATCCGGGGTGGGTCAGCAACCGGCGATGTGGTCGTGGACCGGGACGGCGTCGACGAAAGTCTCCACCCGGCAGGCCCATTCCCGCATGGTGTCCTCGCCGAGCATGGCGAGCAGATCGGCGGTTTGGGTCGACTGGGCGCGGAGGGCGACCAGTTTGCGGTCGGCGGCGGCGTCGTCGAGGTGTAGTTCCACGGCGAGTTCGTCGGGTCGGGCGCGGGCGGGTAGGTCGTCGCCGTCGAACATGGCGAGGCGGGCGTAGAGGTCACGCCAGGTGTCGAAGAAATCGGCGGTGCCCCGGGCGTGCAACAGTCGGGCGTGCGGGGCGGCCAGGTCACGGGTCGCGCCCGCCCAGGCGGAGACGATGCGATGGTCGGGGTGTCCGGTGAAGCCGTCGGGGCCGAAGGTGAGCACGACCTCGGGGCGCACCTCGGCGGCGATCGCGGTGAGGCGTGCCACCACCGCGTCGAAAGGCGCTGCGGCGCAATCGCCGTCGGGTAGGTCGAGGTGGTGGTGTTCGGTGACGCCGAGTGCGGCCAGGCTGGCGCGCAGTTCGGCGGTGCGGACCCGTGCCAATCGCGCGGGCGGCCAGCGCGCGGGATCGGAGGTGCCGTGTTCGCCCCTCGTCGCGGTGACGCAGACGACGCGGCGGCCCGCATCCCTGGCGGCGGCCATCAGACCGCCGGACAGGTAGACCTCGTCGTCGGGGTGCGCCCAGATCCCCAGGACGGGGCCGGTGCCGGGCAGTGGGTGAACGGTCATGGGAAACAGTGCCTTTCGTGGGCTGGGGGCCGACATCACGATGTCGGCCCCGTCCCGCGGTGGTTCGAGGAGCAGCGGAGACGCGCTGCCATCGGACAGCCGGGTCACCGAAAAGGGTTGCTCAGGCGGTGATCATTCAGGCGGTGATCTCGTACAGGATGTTGAAGGGGTTCTCCATCTCGACCCGGCGGACCGTGCCGAATCCGGCCCGCGCGCACATCTCGCGCGCGGTGTGTTCGGGGAAACCGCAGGTGCCGAGGCCCGCGCCGCCGTCGGCGAGCGAGGTGGTCATGCAGAACAGCACGCTCACGCCGTAGAAGTAGGCGGCGACCGGGCCCGCGTTGTCCTCGAGGCGGTGGCTCGCGTTGATGTCCAGGCACAGGTAGCGGCCGTCGGGGCGCAGTGCGGCGCGGATGGCGCGCAGCATGCCGAGCGGGTCGGCGGCGTCGTGGATGACGTCGAAGGTGGTGATCACGTCGTAGTCACCGGGCAGTTCACCCGAGACGTCGCGGCATTCGAATCGCACCCGGTCGCCGACACCGGCGGCCAGCGCCGCCGCACGGGCCGCCTCGATGGATTCGGGGTGCACGTCGAAGCCGACATAGTGACCTTCGGGGAACTGCTCGGCCAGGCGGATCAGCGCCCGGCCCCGACCGCAGCCGACATCGGCGACGTCGGCGCCGCGACGAAGCGTCTCGTGGAGATCGGGCAGCGCGGGCAGCCAGACCTGTGGCAGCAGATAGTCGAACCAGCCCGCGCTGAATCGCTCCAGGCCCTGCCACCAATCCGTCGGATAGGCCGACATCGGCACGCCGCCGCCGTAGCGGAACGAGTCGAGCACCGCGCCGAGAATGCCGGTGAGGCCGAACAGCGCCTGGTGCAGACCGCCGATGTGGGCGGGGCTCTCCACCGCGAGTACCGGGACATGGGCCGGGGGCAGGGCGAAGCGCGCGGTCTCGGGGCTGTGGTCGAGGTAGCCGTGTGCCGTCATCGACGACAGCCATTCACGCACGTACCGTTCGTCGGTGCCGGTCGCGGCGGCCAGTTCGGCGGCGGTGACCGGGCGGGAATCGGCCATGGCGCGCCACAGTCCGAGCCGGTCGCCGAGCATGGTCATGGTGGTGACCATCCAGGTCGCCGCGTCGCCGACGGCGCGCGCCGCGAAGGCTTCGATCGCGGCGGGGTCGGGCGCGGTGGCGCCGGTGATGGGATCGAGGGTGGAAGTCATCGTCCTCGTACCTCCTGTTCGTTGGGGGACGATGCGAGGATGGAACGGCGCTGTTGCAGCGCGGATGCAGCACGGTTGCGGCCGAGGACGGTGAGGTGGACGGGCCGGATGGAGTTCGGTGTGCTCGGAGCGTTGCGCGTGCGCGACGCCGACGGCGAAATGCGGATCGGCAGCCCGTCGCAGCGGCGAGTGCTGACCGCACTGCTGGTGCACGCGGACACCGTGGTCTCCGTCGACCGGCTGATATCGGCGCTGTGGGACGAGCGACCGCCCGAGACCGCGACCCGCACACTGCACAGCTACCTCGCCCGACTGCGCGGCGTACTGCACGCCGACGGCGTCGAACGCCTGGTCACCCGGCCGCCCGGCTACCTGCTGCGCCTCGACGCCGCCGACCGGTTCGACGCCGCCCGGTTCGACCGACTGGTGAACGCCGCACACCGTGATCCCGAACGCGCCGCCGCCCTGCTGGACGAGGCGCTCGCGCAATGGCGAGGCCCCGCCTACGCCGAATTCGCCGAAACCGAATTCGCCCGCCCGGAGGCGCAGCGGCTGGACGCGTCACGACTGGACGCGATCGAGGAACGTTTCGAGATCGGACTCGCGCACGGCGCGCACGCCGAATCGGTCGCCGCGCTCGACGCGCACGTGCGCGCCAATCCCCTGCGCGAACGTGCGGCGTCGCAGTTGGTGCGCGCGCTGTACCGGGTCGGCAGGCAGGCCGACGCGCTGACAGTGTTGCGCACCGTGCGCACCCGGTTGGACGCCGAACTCGGCGTCGCACCGTCACCGGCGCTGCGCGCGCTGGAAACCGCTGTGCTGCGCCAGGATCCGGAGCTGGAAGCGCGGGTTCCCCCGACGCCGATCTCGCTGTCCGTCGCGCGGCCCGCACCGACCCCGGTACAGCGCGCGCACCCCCGGCTCCCACCAGCCGCTACTGCCCCCGCGAGCACAGCGCACCACGCGCCCGGGTCGACTCCTGTGCACGCGGCACCCGTCCCAGCGGACGCACGGCCCGCACCCACCTCGGGTGCCGCACAGCCCGTGCCCGCCGCCACCGGGCAACCCGCGCCTACCTCGTCCATCAGGCAGCCCATGCCCACCCCGGCTGCCACACAGCCCACATCCGCCCCGGCCACCGGGCAGCCCAGGCCAGCCCCTGATGCCGCACAGCCCGCGCCCGCGTCGACCACCACACAACCCGCACCCAGCCCAGCTTCCGCACAGCCCACGCCCACCCTGGCTGTCAGCACCCCTGCGCCCCCACCGAGCACCACGCACCCCGTACCCGTGCCGATCGACGGCCTGGTGGGCCGTGAGGACGATCTCGCCCGCGTGGCGGCCGCGCTCGGCACGCACCGCATGCTGACTCTCGTCGGCCCGGGTGGTGTCGGTAAGACGACCTTGGCCCAGCATGTCGCCCATGCCGTGGACGGTGCCGTCGCGTGGTGTGAACTCGCGCCGGTCACCGACGGCGCCGCGGTCGCCCTCGCCGTCGCGACCGCCTCGGGGGCGCGCAGGCAGCCCGGTGCGGATGCGACGGAATCGCTGATCGCCTTCCTCGCTTCCCGCGAGATCCTGCTCGTGGTCGACAATTGCGAGCACGTGCTCGCCGACGCGGCCGGACTGGTGACCCGCATTCTTCGTCGCTGTCCGGCGGTGACGGTTCTCGCGACCAGTCGCGCCGCGCTCGCCGTCCCCGGTGAGCACCTGCATCCGACCGCGCCGCTCCCGGTCCCGGACGGATCGGGTGACGCGGCGGCGTCACCCGCGGTGCGGCTGTTCACGGCACGGGCGCGGGCCGTGCGGCCGGATCTCGAGGTGGACGCCGCGAATCTCGCGCATATCGCCGAGGTGTGCCGCCGCGTCGACGGACTGCCGCTGGCCCTGGAGTTGGCTGCGGCGCGGTTGCGCTCCCTCAACCCCGCCGACCTCGCCGCACGCCTCGTCTCACCCGCCGACCTGCTCACGGGCCCCCGCACGGCGGAACCGAGACACAGCACCCTGCGCGCGGTGATCGACTGGTCCTATGCCCTGCTCAGTCCCGCCGAACAGCGACTGTTCGCCCGACTCTCGGTGTTCGCGGGCGGTTTCGCTCTCGCCGCCGCCGAACAGGTGTGCGGGGAACCGGCACTGCTCGACGTGCTCACAGCGCTGGTGGACAACTCCCTGGTCACCGCGGGGCCGACGGCGGGAACCGTCCGCTACTCGATGCTGGAGACGTTGCGCGATTACGGTCGCGATCTCGTGGAGCGGCGCGGCGAGGCCGACACCCTGCGCGACGCGCACGCCGCGTGGTGTGCGGCGCTGGCCGAGGAAGCGGGACGCGGTCTGCGCGGGCCGGAGGAAGCCCGGTGGATCGCGACCGTCCAGGCCGACCTCGACAACCTGCGCGCGGCGCACCGGCACGCGGTGCGCCGGGGCGATACCGATCTCACCCTGCGCCTTTCGGCCGGGCTGGCGCTGTCGGTGCTGTATCGATTCCCGGACGAAGTGGTGGCGTGGAGCGAGACCGCGCTGACCCTGCCCGACGCCGCCGCGCATCCCCGTTACGCGTCGGTGTGCGGGGCGGTCGCCGAGGCGCTGACCTTCCGCGGCGAACACGAACGCGCCCTGCGCCTCTGCGAACCGGCGCTGGACGCGTTGCCCGATCCGGACGACGCGCGTCGCATGCCCCTGCTCAAGGTCGCGGCGGCGGTCGCGCTGTATCGGGGGCGGTGGGCGGAATGCGCTGCCGCGACCACGGCGCTGCTGGCCCTGGCCCGAGCGCGCGGGGACCGCTGGTATGTGAGCGAGGCATTGCTTTTCGCGAGTTTGGCGCGCACCTACTCCGGTGATCCGGCGGGCGGTCGCACACTCGCCGCCGAGAACCTGACGGTCGCGCGGGCAGCGGACAATCCGAGTCAGATCGCGTGGGCGCTCTACAGCGAGGCCGAGGCGCTGGCCGGCGACGCTCCCGACCGCGCGCTCACCCGCTACCACGAGGCCATCGCCCGAGCCGCGCCCGTCGCCAGCGTTTTCGTCACCAATGTCGCGCACGTCGGCTTGGCCGCCCTGCACACCAGGGCCGGAGCGTCCCCGGCGGCCCTGGCCGAATTCCGTGCGGCCGTGCGCGGCTGGCGTCGCATGCAGGTGTGGCACCACCAGTGGACGACACTGCGCAATCTGCTCCTGCTGCTGGCGGGCATCGACCCCGAAGCCGCGACCACCCTGTCCGGAGCCTTGAACACCCACGCGGCCAACGGTTTCGGAGCCGATGCCGCCGCCGAGGCGGAAACCGTCGACACCCTGCGCGCCGACCTCGGCGACGCGCGCTACGCCGTCGCCCGAGCACACGGCACGACACTGTCCCACGAAGCAACGGTCACCTTCGCCCTGGAGGTGCTCGACCGGAATATCGAGGTCGAGCACTGATCCGCACGCGCCGGATCCTTGCTCACACCCCGATCGCGACGGAACCCGGCTCGCACGGCACACCCTCGCACGGCACACCGTTGCCGACGCGCAAGGACAGGCAGGGCGCGCGACGAAAGATACGGGACAGGAAATACCCTGGTACGCCGCGGAATCGGACAGTCGAGAACTCCGGGAGCAGGAACGGCGCATGCGATCGAAGACGGTGGTAGCCGACGACGGGATCCCACTGTATGTCGGTGTCACGGGCGCGGGCCCGGATGTCGTCGTGCTGTCCGGCGGACCGGGCTGTGTCCATTACCTCGAGCACGACGAGTTGGCGCCGCGCGGCATGCGGGCTTGGTACCCGGAGCCGAGGGGCGTGGGGCGATCAGGCGGCGGACCGCATGACCTCGCACGCGCCGTCGCCGATCTCGAGGCGATCAGGCGGGCGGGGAACATCGACAGCTGGGTTGTGCTCGGGCATTCATGGGGCTCGGATCTGGCCGTGCGATACGCCCTCGATCATCCGGACCGGGTACGGGCCGTTGTCGGTGTCGCCGGGCACGGCCTGCACAAGGATCGCACCTGGTCCCGAGCCTACGAGTCCGGCAAACATCTGGAGGCCGCGATCGAGATCGACTGGGAGCCGGACGTTCACGCCGCGCTGAACGCATCATTCATCCGGTGGATCCACGAACCCGACCTGTTGCGTCGACTGGCCGACTCGACCGTCCCCATGACCTTGGTCGCCGCGCGAGAGGATATCCGTCCATCGTGGCCGCTGCGGCAGTTGGCCACCTTGGTCCCACACGGCAGGTTCGAGGAATTGCCAGGGGTCGCGCACCACATGTGGTCGACGGATCCGCAGGTTTGGGCCGATCTGGTGACAAGAGCCTGCCGTGAATAGCGCAATCACCGGTCCGGCGGGTCGCCAGGACACCTTTGCCGCGCGCTGACCGAACTCTCCTGTGACGCTCACCACCGACCGCGCGGTCCGATACACCCCGCCGGTCGACCGACAGACGGACCGAACCCCCGCCGACGCGGATATTTCCGTAGCAACCACGTAGATATCTATCCGAGCAGCAAGTGTTAACCAATACACTCCTGGTCGGTAACATATTTGCCATGAGCTGGATACATACCTACTATTCAACTACGTAGATACCAGAACTTCACGGACGAGATCTCCCCGGTGCGTCACTTCACCTCGGGACCTACCCCTCATCAGCCCCGTGGTGTGGCGTGTCGCGGAACGGCCTGGACAACCGCCCGCGCGCTCGCGCCGGTCGAGTTCGTTCGTGATCCACCGCCCCCGAGGTCGGCGCCGGCACGCCCACCCGGGGGCGGTCCGCGTTCGGAGGGGTTTCGATACCGGTCACGTTGCCGCACAATCGATCCATCGGCGATTGTGCGCAACCTCATACGTAGCGTTAGCTTTCCGTATGCTCGTACCCGGGTAGCTCGACGCACCGCTTTTCCGACGCAGCGAGACGTGAGCGCATGGTTGCAGTCCTGTTCGATGGAGTGTTCTTGTGAAGTGGTTTAGTTCCCGCACGGCGCGTAAGGCTTTCGCCGTCTGCGCACCGATCTGCCTGGCCGCCGCGGTCGCCAGCGCCTGTACCGCCGTCGACGAGTCGACCTCCATCGATGGTGGAGCGCCCGGCCCGGCGCCGACCGCGTCGATATCGGGTAAAGACATCGGCGAACTGGTGGAGAAACTGTCCGAAGCGCCGGAAGGATCGATGTCGGGCTACAGCCGAGAGGAATTCCCGCACTGGGATACCAACAAGCCCGAACACGGATTCGGCGACGAATTCGCGCAATACAGCCGTTGCACCAGCCGCGAGGTGATGATGTTGCGCGACGCCGTCGGCACCGTCACCCTCGATCCCAAAACCTGCGACCTGAAAGTCGGCAAGGACGGCGGCTGGCGCGACGCGTACGGGTTTCTGGACTCGAAAACCGGGAAACTCAAGGAATACAAGTTCATGACCGACCCGGCCAAGGTCGACGCCGAACATATCGTCGCGCTGGCCGAGGCGTGGCGTTCGGGCGCGAACAAACTCGACGAGGACACCCGGCGCCGCATCGCCAACGACGCCATCAACCTGGAGGCGTCCGACCCGTCCGCGAATCGCTCCAAGGGCGATCAGGACGCCGCCAACTATTTGCCGCCGGGCAGTTTCCGGTGTGTCTATCTCGAGCGCTACATCACGGTCAAAGTAAAGTACGGGCTGTCCGTCGATCCCGCCGAGCACGGCGCATTGCGCACCGCAGTCGCCGATTGTGTCAGCCGAGGAGAGTTCAGATAAACGACATCATCGAGATCACCGTCAAGGCAGCCGTCCTCACCGAAGAAGAGGGGACGATGTCCGGTGATCTCGATGTCACCGTCGATGACACGGGCAAAGGCCTGGTCCGATATCGCGAGACCGAAGCCTGGTACACCATCGGCAATTTCGACGCGGAACCGCCGCGCGTGTGGAAAACCGTTTCCGAACTCGCCGCGGCGATCGAGGAAAGCGCCGGTGCGCGCGACGCGGCGGGCAATACCGTGCCCTTCGAAGCCTGAACCCACTTTCACGGCATGCCGACGACCACTTTTCCGAACGGATTCGCGTCGCGGTAGTAGCGGTAGGCCTCGACCGCCTGCTCCAGGGAAAAGATCCGATCGAGCACCGGACGGATTCCGTGCTTCGACATCGCCTCGTTCATCGCCTCGAACTGGGTTCGACTGCCCACAGCGATACGCCGGATCGACAGATAGCCGCCGCCGAACGGATTACCGTCACCTTCGATGGGCGCGGGGCCGGGACTCGCGCCGATAAGGGTGAGTTCGGCGTTGTAGGCCCCGGACCGAACGGATTTCGGCAGCGTCGGCATGCCCACCGCGTCCACGATCCGGTCGACTCCGTCACCGCCGGTCAGGCTCCGGACCCGCTGATCCCAGTCCGGATACTCCGCGCTCACGATCACCTCGTCGACGCCCATCGCGCGCAGCCGTTCGGCTTTCGCCGGTGTCGAAGTGACCACGATGACGCCCGCACCGAACGCGCGGGCGTGCTGGATCGCGAACAACGCGACCGGTCCGGTGCCCACAACAAGCACAGGCTGCCCCGTCCGCACCGGCTCCGGGGTGGTGAGCGCCGCCCAGGCGACGACACCGGCACAGGTCAGGGTGGCCGCCTCGGCATCGGAGAGGTGGGCAGGCACGTGCACCACCGAATCCTGTTCCAGCACCGCGTAGGTCGCGAGCATGCCGTCGTGGTTCGCGCCGTACTGTTCGACGACGTGCGCGAACCGCTGCGGCCCGTCGATCCAGCGCACGAAATACGACGCCGTGACCCGGTCGCCGACCGACGCCCGAGTGACGTTGTCGCCCATCGCTATCACCTCGCCCACGCCGTCGGAGAGCGGGACGACACCGGGGCTCGCGGGCAGCGGGTAGGTCCCGTCCATCAGCATGAGATCACGTCGGTTCAGCGAGGCGGCCCGCACCCGGACGACCACCTGATCCGGGCCCGGTACCGGCACAGCCTGCGGTTTCGCATTCAGCCCGTCGAGTCCGCGCCTCGGATCGAGGTGGTAGGAAACGGCGTTCACAGCACACCGCTCTGCGGTGCGTCGATCCCGATGTACTGCTGGTCCGGCCAGGTAGCGCTGGGCGAACGTGTCGTTGTTCATGGCACCGAGCTTCACGAACGCGGCGCGAGTCCGCGATTCCCCGTGGGGAATGACGGGAAATACACACAGGTCCGGGTCGCGGCGGAATCTCATACCCGGGAGGGAATGGCATGTGGCCCACACCGTCGGCTATCACTGGAATATGACAGCGGTGGCAATATGACAGCGGTGGCCGAGCCGACCGCTTTCGCACGTCAGCTCAAACATTGGCGAACCCTGCGCCGGATCAGTCAGCTGGATCTGGCGATCAGCGCCGACACCAGTCAGCGCTACCTGAGTTTTCTCGAACAGGGACGCTCGCGCCCCGGACGGACCATGGTGGTGCGCCTGGCCGAATCACTCGGGCTGTCCCTGCGCGAACGCAACGGTCTGCTGCTCGCGGCGGGTTTCGCCCCGATCTTTCCCGAGTCCACGCTGGAGACCCCGGAACTGGCGCCGGTCAAGGCCGCGCTCGACCGCATCCTGGACGGTCATATGCCGTATCCGGCGGTAGTGGTGCGTCCGTACGGCATTCTGGTGGGCGCCAACGCGGCCTTCGACGTCCTCACCGAGGGCAGCGCGCCCGAACTGCTCGCGCCGCCGGTCAACGTGCTGCGGTTGGCGCTGCATCCGCGGGGCCTGGCACAGCGGGTGCTCAACCTGCCGGAATGGGGCAGACATGTCACCGAGTCGCTGCGCAACCGCGCCCTTCGCAGTCCGGACCCCGAACTCGACTCTTTCATCGCCGAATTGGAGAGCTATCTGCCCGAGGCCGATCCCGGCCCCGACCATCTCGGTTTCGCCGTCCCGCTGCGGCTGCGGTCGGGCGAGGGCGAACTCCGATTGATCACCACGGTGACCTCGTTCGCCACCGCCGTGGATATCACCCTGTCCGAACTGCACCTGGAAGCGTTTCTCCCGGCCGACGAACACACCGCCGAGATCCTGCGCCGCCGCCGACGCTGACCCGTCTACCTGCGGCTGGCTCGGCGGTAGCCGATGACGGCGGGTACCGCGAAGACCACGATCGCGCCGACCGACCACGCCACGGTCAGGATCAGCGGCCTCGCGAGCGGCCCGCCCAGCGACAGCGCCTTCATGGCGTCCACGGCCACCGACATCGGCTGATTGCGCACCAGCGGCTGGATCCATTCCGGGTAGGCGGGCAGCGGAACGAATCCGGTGCTGAAGAACATCAGCAGCGAACTGAGGATGGTGATGCCCTCCACCAGGCTCGCCTTCGCGGTGAAGACGGCGATGGCCGTCACCATGGTGGCGAACGCCAGGCCGAACAGCACCGGGATCACGATGAACAGCAGCGCCGCCGCCGGACCCTGCTGGAAACGGAAGCCGAGCAGATAGCCGACGACGACCACGGCCAGCGTGCCCGCGAGGATGCGGCAGCCCTCGGCCAGGATCCGCGAGATCAGGCCGGACGCGCGGTGCACCGGCAGCACCCAGAACCGGGCGAGCAGACCCGCGTCACGTTCACGGCCGAGCATCACGCCGCTGGCCACCGCGCCGGACAGCGCGCCGACGATGGCGACCATCGGCACCGACCCGTACAGGGCGTTCGTGCCGCCGAATTTCTCGATCTGTCCGCCGATCACGATATCCAGCATCAGCAGCAGCAGACACGGGATGATCAGGGTCTCCAGCAGCGCCACCGGATTGCGCGACCAGCGCAACAGCAGACGCTGGGTCTGAATCGCGGTGTGCCGCAGCAGCGAGGCCGGTGCGGTTTCGGAGGTCGCGGTCCGAATTCGTGTGTCGGTGTACACCATCACGCCTTCCTCGAGCTCAGCCGGATGGCCAGTGGCAGGCACACCACGAGAATGCCGACGGCCCACAGCAGCGGCGGGCCCATGAGCGCCCAGCTCACCTCGCCCGCGTTACCCTTCGGATCGCCCGCGAGCGCACGCAGCGCGATCGACCACTGCGATATCGGCTGGTTGCGGACGAAAGGTTCGATCCAGTCCGGGAATTGGCTCGCGGGCGCGAGTCCGGTCGACAGCATGCCGAAGATCAGCGGCGGCAGCACCAGCGCCTGTGTCGTCGCCTCGGGGCTTTTCGACACCGTGCCGATGACGTCGGCGCCCAACGTCAGCGCCACTCCGATCAACAGCGAGAACAGCACCCAGCCGAGGGTGTACCAGGGGCCCTCGTGGAAGCGGAAGCCGATGACATGTCCGCTGACCACCGCCGCCGCCAGCGCGATTAGCAGCCGGAACAGATTGCCCGACATGCGCGCGGCCACCGGCACGAGCGACCCGATGGGCATGGAGCCGAATCGACGGTCGAGTCCGGCGACCGCGTCGGTGGCCGAGCGGAAGGCCGCGCCGATCGCGGTGAACGCGGCGGCTTGCAGGATCACCAGCGGCATCATGAACTGCGCGTAACTGCTGAACCCGTTGCCGGAGAACATCATCACCGTCTTCAACGGGATGTAGAAGCTGGCGGTGAAGGCGGCGGGCGCCAGTACCGAGGAGAGCACCTCCCCGGTTTTGACCGAGGGCACGACCAGTCGGGAGGTCAGCACCCACCACTGCTGGACGCGGAACGGGGTGGCGCGGGAGTCGGCCAGCCAGGCCCCGGTCGTCATGCGACTTCCTCTTTCGTCTCCGCGAGATGGCCGGTCAGCTTCAGGAAGACATCGTCGAGGGAGGGTCGGCGCAACGCGATGTCGACGAGTTCGACACCGGAGGCGTCGAGTCGGCGCAGCGCCTCGGCGAGAGTGCGCGCACCGTCGGGGGCGGGGATCGCGATGCGGTCCGATTCCGGGGTGAGCGCGGCCCGATTACTCTCGGGCAGCAGCGAACCCAGCGCGGCCGCGATGGCGGGCAGATCCTTCAGATCCAGCGGCACCACCTCGCAATAGCTGCCGCCGGTACGGGATTTCAGTTCGTCGGCGGTGCCCTCGGCGATGACGACACCGTGGTCGATGACGATGATCCGGTCGCACAGGGCGTCGGCCTCTTCCAGGTACTGGGTCGTCAGCAGGGTGGTGATGCCGTGTTTGCGGAATCCGGCGACCAGATCCCACACGCCCTGCCTGCTGCGCGGATCGAGTCCGGTGGTCGGTTCGTCGAGGAACACCACGTCGGGGCGCACCACGAGTCCGCACGCGATATCGATACGCCTGCGCATGCCGCCGGAGTAGGTGCCGACCCGGCGGCCCGCCGCGTTCTCCAGATCGAATTCGGCCAGCAGTTCGTCGGCGCGGGCGCGGGCGGGCTGTTTGCGCAGACCCATGAGCCTGCCGAACATCACCAGATTCTCGTAACCGGTGAGCATGTCGTCCAGGGCGGCGAACTGCCCGGTCAACATGATGGCGCGGCGCACGGCGGCCGGATCGGCGACCACGTCGTGGCCCGCGACCGTCGCCCGGCCCTTGTCCGGGGCGATCAGCGTCGACAGGATGTTCACCGTGGTGGTCTTGCCCGCGCCGTTCGGGCCGAGGATGCCGAGCACCTCCCCCTGCGCGGCCACGAAATCCACACCGCGCAGGGCGTGTACGGCCCCGAAGGACTTCTCGATGCCTTCGACCACTACTCCGGTCTCGCTCACTGCTCTGCCTCCTGTGTCTGGCGGGACTTCCGCGCCGTGAAATGCTCGTCGAGCACGCGCGCGATGATCGGCAGCACGTGTGGTGCGGTCAGTTCGTCGTGGCTGACGTCCACGTCGAAGTTGGTGATCTCCCCGGTGACATACGGTCGCCAGCCTTCCGGGCCGAAGATGTCCGAAGTGTCCACGGTGGCACTGAAATACAGCACGTCACCGTCGAAAATCGGTCGCTGGTAACCGGTTCTGGTCCTGGCCGAGGCGTTGTAGGAACCGGCCATCCTTTCCAGGGTGTCGGCGTCGACCAGTTCCACTCCGCCCGTTCGTTCCCGGATGAGGTCGGCGGCTTCCTGGGCCGTGGCCTCCTCCGGCACGTCCTCGATGCCGAAGACCGCGCCGAAGGTACTGATGAACGCGCCCGCGGTGAGTTTCTCGATGCTGTCGCCGTCGATATCGGCGGTGTCGGCGTCGAGCAGGGCGACGATGCCGACCTCGTGACCGGCCTCGGTCAGTCGGGTGGCGATGGCGTGGGCGATGAGCCCGCCGAACGACCAGCCGAGCAGGTGGTAGGGCCCCTGCGGCTGTACGGCGAGGATCTCGCGCACGTACCGGTCGGCGAATTCGTCGATACTGCGCGCCGACGGTTCCTTGCCGCTCAGATCCGGGGCCTGGAGACCGTAGACCGGACGGCCGGGAGCCAGCGCTTCGGCGAAGCCCAGGTAGGTCCAGGCCATTCCGGACGACGGATGGACGCAGAACAGCGCCGCTTCGTCGCCGCCGGGCCGGATCGGCAGCAGGACGTCGAGTCCGAGCGCGTTCCCCGGCTGCGCCGTCGCGGCGGCCGCCTGTGCCATGGCCAGTTCCTCCTCGGCGCCCGCCCGGAGTGCCTCGGGGGTGCGGGCGAAGGCCGCCGCCGCGCCGAGCGCGTCCACCCAGAGGCGGGCGAGTTCGGCGACGTCGTCGCGGTCGAACAGATTCGCGGAGAATCCGAAACCGGCGGTCAAGCGGTCACCGACCACGACGGCGTTCACGTCGATCTCCGATTGCAGTGGCACGTCGGGGTATTCGGCGGCCGGGAGTTCGCCGAGTTCGTCGGTGGGCAGCCAGCCGAGACCTTCCAATCCGGCCGGGATATCGCCGGTCGAGTACCGGCCCAGGTAGTTGAATCCGATCCGGCCGGGCAACGTGCCCGGCAGCTGCCTGGCGGTTTCGGCGTTGAGGTAACGCAGCAGGCCGAATCCGATGCCCTTGTCCGGCACCGCGAGCAGCCGGTGCTTGGCCGCGCGGATGGCGGTGCCGAGGTCGGGACCGTCCGCGGCGGCGGCGTCGATACGCACCGGGTAGATGGTGGTGAACCAGCCGAGGGTTCGCGAGAGGTCGGCGCCGGGCACGATCTCCTGCTGACGGCCGTGGCCTTCGAGTCGGATCAGGACGCTGTCGTCGTCGGTCGCCGCGTCCCTGCCCGCACGCCACCGGCGCACGGCGAGAGCGAGGGTGGCGAGCAGGGTGTCCTCCACACCGCCGTGGAACAGGCCGGGCAGCGTGGTCAGCAACGCGGCGGTGACCTCTTCGGACACCTCCACCTCGAGCTGACTCAGGGTGCCCGCCCGATCGAGCACCGGGTCCAGGTCGCGGGCGCCGAAACGCGGATCCGGTCCGTCGATCACCCCGCGCCAGTAGTCGAGTTCGGCGACCCGGCTCTCCCGGTGCGCCTCCTCGGTGAGCGCGTGCGACCAGCGACGCATGGAGGTGCCGGTCTCGGTGAGCACCGGCGTGCTACCCGCGGAGACCTGGGCCCAGGCCGCCATCAGGTCGGGTACCAGGATCCGCCACGACACACCGTCGACCACCAGGTGGTGGGCGATGACGATCAGGCGTCCGGCCCTGGTGCGGTCACCGGCTTCGCCCACCGGATCCAGCCACAGGAATCGCAGCACCCGCCCGGCGGCCGGATCCAGCCGGTTCATCGCCGAATCCAGTTCGGTGATCGCGAATTCGCGCAGATCGACGCTATCGGCGTCGGCGGCGAATTCGACGCGGCGGATCATCGCGGCGACATCGACCGAACCGGGTTCGGCGACTTCGAGCGCGTGGTCACCGTGCGGCCCGCCGTTACCCTCCGGACGTATCCGCTGGTAGAGGCGGGAGCGGAGCATATCGTGCTTGTCGACCACGGCCGTGAGCGTCGCGACGAGCTGATCGTGGCGGATGCCCGCGGGCAGTTCGAGTACCGCGGTCTGGGCGAAACGGCGGTAGTCGCCGCCGCGTTCGAGCATGTAGCCGACGATGGGTGTCAGCGGCATCTCGCCGACGCCGCCGCCGGGCAGTTCATCGAGGGTGACGGCCTCGCCCGCCGCGTCCGCCGCCGTGGCGAGGGCCGCCACGGTGCGATGTTCGAAAACCTGCAACGGGGTCACCGTGACGCCCTGCCCGCGAGCCCGCGACACCAGCTGGATCGCCAGGATGCTGTCGCCGCCGAGCGCGAAGAACGAATCGTGCACGCCGACCTTGTCGCGGCCGAGCAAGGCCGCGAACACGTCGGCCAGGATCTCCTCGGTGGCCGTTGCCGGCGCGACGTATTCGGTCTCCTCGGCGGCGAACACCGGTTCCGGCAATGCCTTTCGATCCAGTTTGCCGACCGCGTTGAGCGGGATCGCGTCCATGACCACGATCGAGGACGGCACCATGTACCCGGGCAGCGTGTCGGCGGCGTAGGCGCGCAACGCCGCGACATCGAGTTCCACTCCCGGCTCGTGCACGACGTAGGCCGCGAGCGCGGTGGATCCGGCCGGACCTCGGACACCGAGCGTCACCGCGAATTCCACACCGTCGGCGCGACCGAGCACCGCGTCGATCTCGCCGAGTTCGATGCGCTGACCGCGCACCTTCACCTGGAAATCGGTGCGCCCGATGTATTCGAGCCGCATACCGGCCGCCGTGCCCGTCGCGCGAATCCAGCGCACCAGGTCGCCGGTACGGTACATCCGCTCCCCCGGCGCGCCATGCGGATCGGCGACGAATCTGGCGGCGTCGAGATCGGGCCGAGCGTGATATCCGCGTGCCAGCGCGGGGCCGGTGAGATACAGCTCCCCCGCCACCCCGACCGGAACCGGCCGCAGTCGCTCGTCGAGGACGAGCACCGCCGCACCGCGGATCGGGCCGCCGATGGTCACCGGTTCGCCGACCTTCAGCGGAGCCGAACCCGTTGCCCAGATGGTGAATTCGGTGGGACCGTACAGGTTGACCATGGTGCGCCCGACCGCCCAGCGCTCCACGAGTTCCGCGCCGACCGCCTCACCGGCCACCGCGAGCACCCGCACACTCGACACCCGCTCCGGATCCACCGTCGCCAGCGCCGAGGGCGTGATGACCATATGGGTGACCCGCTGCGCCTCGATCAGCTCCGCGAGCGCGTCACCGCCGTAAACCTCCGGCGGTGCGACAACCGCCGCGCCACCCGATCCGAAGGCCATGATCGCCTCGAAGATCGAGGCGTCGAAACTCGGCGAGGCGACTTGGAGGACACGGGAATTCTCGTCCACCCGCAGCGATTCCTGTTGGGCCGCGACGAGATCTGCGAGACCGCGATGGGAGACCGTGACGCCCTTCGGTGTTCCGGTCGACCCCGAGGTGTAGATCATCCACGCGGCATGGTCGGGGCGGATCGGGGCGCGCAGATCGCGCGAACGCACCGTGTGAGCGTCGGCGCGGGACCAGGTCGCGACGAAGTCGGGGTCGTCGAGTACCAGCCAGCACGCCGAATCCGGCAGTCCCGACCGGTGCGCGCCGACCGTGAGGCCCAGTGCCGCACCGGAATCGGTGAGCATGTGCTCGATCCGGTCGAGCGGATGTTTCGGATCGACGGGCAGGAATGCCGCGCCCGCCTTGGCCGCCGCCCACACGCCGGTCAGCAGTTCCGCGCCCCGGGTGAGTCCGAGGGCGATCACGGTCTCCGGGCCCGCACCCGCCTCGATGAGCACCCGGGCCAACCGGTTCGACCGTGCGTCGAGCTCGCGGTAACTGGTGGTGACACCGTCGACCACCAGGGCCGCGCGATCGGGATGGGCGGCCGCCGACTCCGCCAGCAGCCAGGGCAGCGGCACGGTGCCGACGGTGCGCGGGCCGCGTACCGGGACCAGCGCGGCGCGTTCGCCCGCGGCGAGGATGTCGATATCGGCGATCGTCAGATCCGGGTCGGCGACCACGGCGGCGAGCACCCGCTGCCACCGCTGCGCGAAGGCGGCGACGGTGGCCGGGTCGAATAGGTCGGTGGCGTAGGTGAGAACGCCGTCGATACCGGCGACGTCCGTGCCCGCGAAACGTTCACGCAGGTCCAGCGCCAGATCGAATTGCGCGGCGTCGCGATCCAGATCCTCGACCTCGATGCGCAGGCCGGACAGTTCCAGCACCGGTTCCACGAAATTCTGCAACGACAGCGACACCTGGAAGATCGGGTGGTGCGCCGTGGACCTGGCCGGGTTCAGCACCTGCACCAGCCGTTCGAAGGGCACGTCGGCGTTGGCGAAAGCATCCAGATCCGACGTCCGCACGCCACGGAGGAATTCGCGGAATCCGGCATTCGGGTCGACCGGCGTCCGCAACGCCAGGGTGTTGACGAACATGCCGACCAGACCGTCGAGCGCCGCCTCGCCGCGTCCGGCCACCGCCGTGCCGACGACCACGTCGTCGGTGCCGCCGAGGCGTGCGAGCAGCACGGCGAGCGCGGCGTGGATCACCATGAACAGGCTGACATCGGCGGCGGTGGCGAGTTCGGCCATGCCTCGGTGCAGCGCCGGATCCACCGTGATCGCCACGTCGGCGCTGCGCATGGACTGCACCGCCGGACGCGGACGGTCGCCGGGAAGTTCCAGCAGATCCGGTGCGCCGGTGAGAGATTCGGTCCAGTGGTCGATCTGACGCGCGGCCAGCGATTCCGGATCGGATTCCGCGCCGAGCAGTTCGCGGTGCCAGAGCGCGAAATCGGCGTATTGCACCGGCAGCGCGGTCATTTCGGCCTCGACACCCATGGCGCGGGCCGCGTAGGCGGTCATGAGGTCGGTGGCGAGCGGGGCCATCGACGTACCGTCGGCGCTGATGTGGTGGACGACGAGGACCACGACGTGCACCGGGGCTCCCGACGCGTCGCCCCCGGTGTCGCCGGCGGCGATGCCGTCTGCGGTACCTGTGGTGCCCGCAGCGACTGCGAGGGCTTCGGTGCTCACGGCGGCTGCGAGGGCCTCCGTGTCCTCGGCCGCTACGGTGGCTTTCCTGTCCCCGGCGGCTACGGTGGCATTCCTGCCCCCGGCAACTTCGGGGGATGCGGTACCGGCGGTGTCGTGGACGCGGAACAGTCCGACCCGCAACGGTGGTTGGGTGGCGAGGTCGAATCCGACGCCGGCGAGTTCCGCGATCCGCTCACGCAGGGCAACCGCGCCGTCGGCGTCCACCGAGCGCAGGGCCGGTGCCGCCACCTCGACGCCGACCACGACCTGGCGGGGCCCGTCGGCGTCGGAGGGGTACATGGTCCGCAGACTCTCGTGCCTGGCGACCACGTCGGACAGCGCCAGTCTCATGGCCTCGACGTCCAGGTCACCGGTCAGGCGCAGCGCGACCGCGATGTTGTAGGCGGGCGAACCGGGGTCGAGCTGGTTGAGCACCCACATCCGCTGCTGCGCGGGCGAGAGCGGGATACGGTCGGGCCGGATCCGGGGCGCGAGGCCGAAGCGGGCCCGCGCGCCCGCGCCCGCCGGGACGACGCGGGCCGCCAACTGGGCGACGGTCGGCGCGTCGAACAGGTCGCGCAGGGCGATCGTCGAGCCGAGCGCCGCGTTGATCCTGGCGATCACCCGGGTGGCGCTGAGCGAATTGCCGCCCAGTTCGAAGAAGGAGCGGTCGACGCTGACCCGTTCGGCGTCGAGCACCTCGGCGAACACTTCGGCGACGGCGTGTTCGACCGGCGTGCGCGGTGCCAGGTAGCGGCGCTGGAAACTCTCGAAGTCCGGCATCGGCAGGGCCTTGCGGTCCAATTTGCCGACCGGGGTGAGCGGAACGTCGTCGAGCACGATGAGGTATCCGGGCACCATGTATCCGGGCAGCGCGCCCGCGATCCGGGCCCGCAGCCGCTCGGTTTCGAATCCGACGCCCGCGCCGACGGACGCGCGCCAGGCCTGGGTCGGCACCACGTAGGAGACCAGGACGGTCTCCCCGGCCGGGCCGGGGGTGCCGATGGTCGCGGCGTATTCGACCTCGTCGTCGGCGGACAGCACGGCGTCGATCTCGCCGAGTTCGATACGCAGGCCGCGGATCTTGACCTGGAAATCGCTGCGCCCCAGGTATTCCAGTTCCAGAGTGCCGTTCCAGTCGACCCAGCGCACCATATCGCCGGTGCGATACATCCGTTCCCCGGCCGCGCCGTGGGGGTTGGCGACGAACCGGCCCGCGGTCATCGCGAAACGGTTGAAGTACCCGCGGGCGATGGCCGGACCCGCCAGGTACAGCTCGCCTTCGACGCCGACCGGCACCGGACGCAACCAGCCGTCGAGCACCATCAGTTCGGCGCCGCGGATCGGCCCACCCATGGTGACCGGTTCGCCGGCCTTCAACTCACCGGGACCGCTCGCCCAGATACTGAATTCGGTGGGCCCGTACAGGTTCGCCATCCGCCGCCCGACCGACCACTGCGCGGTCAGTTCCGCACCGGCCGCCTCGCCCGCGACCGAGAGCACCCGCAGATCGGGCAGTCCCGTCGGATCCATGGTGGCCAGCACCGACGGCGTGATCACCGCGTGGGTGACGCGCTGGGCGCGCAACAGCTGTTCGAGTTCGGAGCCGCCGTACACCTCCGCCGGGGACAGCACCAGCCGCCCGCCGACGGCGTGCGCGGTCAGCAGTTCGAAGACCGACGCGTCGAAACTCGGCGAGGCGACCTGCAACGCGCTGGCCGTCGGGTCCAGATCCAGCGTTTCCCGCTGTGCCGTCACCAGATTCGCGATACCGCGGTGGCTGAGCAGCACGGCTTTGGGTTTGCCGGTGGAGCCGGAGGTGTAGATCAGGTACGCGGTCTGATCCATCCGGATCGCGCCGCCGCGTTCCTCGTCGGTGATGGGGGCGTCGGACACGGTCATCACGCGCCGGATGGTGTTGAGATCGTCCAGCAGCAACCAGTCGATGGTGCTCGGCAGCGTCTCGCCGGTGGCCCGGACGGTGACGCCGATCGGGGCCTTGGAATCGGTGAGGATGTGCTCGATCCGTTCCACCGGGTAGTTCGGGTCCAGCGGCGCGAAGGCGGCGCCGGTCTTGGCCAGCGCCCACACCGCGACCACCGACTCCACCGAACGGGTCAGCGCCAGGACGACGAAGACCTCGGCCCCGATACCCCGGCGCAGCAGGACCCGCGCGAACCGGTTCGACCACGCGTCGAGTTCGCCGTAGGTCATCCGGTCACCGCCCGCGTCGATCGCGACGGCGTCCGGATCGATCCGCGCCCCGGCGCCGAGCACCTCGGGCAGGGTGCGCTGGGGTACCGACTCCGGCCCGCGCACCGGCAGCAGCGCGGCACGTTCGGCGGGGTCGCAGTGGTGCAGTCGCGCGACGAGCGATTCCGGCCGGTCGGCGATCTGGGTGAGCAGCAGCACGAATCGGTCGAGCAGTCGCCGCGCCGAGGATTCCGTCAGATGGTCGGCCAGGAATTTCACGGTGATGCGCAGGGTGTCGTTGCTGCCTGGCATGCCGTGCAGCGGAATCACCATGAGGTTCAACGGATACGGGGTGGCGTCGGTGCCCTCGACATCGAGGATGCGCATACCGGCGATATCCATCGACCGCGACAGTGCCTCGCGGTCGATCGGATACGACTCGAAAACCGTGAGTGTGTCGAACAATTCGGCGAGACCGACGGCCTGGTGGATGGCCGCGAGCCCGACGTGCTGGTGATCGAGCAGCCGCGCCTGTTCGGTCTGCACCCGCGCCAGCAGATCGCGCACCGACTCCGACGGGTCCAGACGCACCCGCACCGGCAGGGTGTTGATGAACAGGCCGACCATATCCTCGACACCGGCCAGTTGCGGCGGCCGACCGGAGACGGTGCCGCCGAACACCACATCGCCGCGTCCGGTGAGCATGGCGAGCAGCAGTGCCCACGCGGCCTGCACCGCGGTGTTGACCGTCGCGCCCGCGGCCCGGGTGGTGGCTTCCAGCCGCGCGATCAACTCGGCGGGCAGGTCGACCGAGACCATGCCGGATTCGGTCGAGTGGATATCGGCCAGGGTCGCGATGGCCCTGGTGGGCGCGTCGATTCCGGCCAACGCCGCACGCCACACGGCGACAGCGGCGTCCGAGCCACCCGGCGCGTTCCCGGCCGCGGCGTCGTCGTCCTGTTCGGCCAGCCAGGACAGGAATTCCCGGTAGGACGGTGCGGGCGGAAGCACGTCGGCGACAGCGGCGCCCGCGCCCGTCGCGATGTAGACGGTGAGCAGTTCGCGCACCAGCAGCGGCGTCGACCAGCCGTCGAGCACCAGGTGGTGATTGGTCATCAGCAGCGTGTAGGTCTCGGGGCCCGTGCACAGGAGCAGGAACCGCAGCAGCGGCGCGCGGGTGAGATCGAAACGGCTGTGCGCGTCGACCGCGATCAGGCGGTCGAGTTCACGCTCACGCTCGGCCGGATCGGCGAGGCGGGTGAGATCGATTTCCTGCCAGCGCACCTCGGCGCTGGACAGCACGAGCTGACGCGGTCCGTCCTCGGTCTCGACGAATACGGCGCGCAGATTCTCGTGACGGTCGACCAGAGTCTGTGCCGCCGTCCGCAATCGGGCCGCGTCGACCCGGCCCGCGAGCGTGAGGCGGGTCTGCACGGTGTAGCCGTCGGCGGTGTCGGTGTCGTACCAGGCGTGGAACAGCAGACCGTATTGCAGCGGCGACAGCGGCCACACCTCGGCCAGATTCGGGTAGGTGCGCGCCCACCCGTCGATCTGAGGCTGGGTCACGGTGGTCAGCGCGAAATCCGACGGGGTGTAGCCACCCGCGTCCGGCGCGCTCGCGTGCGCGGCCAGCGCGCCCAACGCCTCGGTCCACAGCCCGGCCAGTTCGGCGACCTGGTCCGCGTCCAGCACGCCGGAGGCGTAGGCCCAGGTGACCTCGAGCGCGGAGGCGCCCATGATCGCGTTGATGTCGACGACCGCGGGCAGCGGCGCGCGATCGTCCTGGGTCGAGGCGAACCGCCTTGGCATCCAAGCCTCGTCGGTTCCGCCCACGCTTCGCCCGAGGTAGTTGAAGCTGATCTGCGGAACGGGCGCGTCGGCCAGCGACGCCGACCCCTCGCGGTCCAGGTAGCGCAGCATGCCGTAGCCGACACCGCGATCGGGCACCGCACGCAACTGTTCCTTGGCCGCCTTGATCGCGGCGCCCGCCGCCGGACCGCCCGCGAACGCGTCGTCCAGGTCGATGCCGGTCAGGTCGAGGGCCACCGGGTAGACGCTGGTGAACCAGCCCACCGTGCGCGCGACATCCGCGCCGGGCAGCACGGATTCCTCACGACCGTGCCCTTCCAGCGTGAACAGCGCGCCGGTGCGGTCGCGCCAGCGGCCGACGGCCATGGTCAGCGCGGCCAGCAGTACGTCGTCCGCGCCGCAGTGGAATCGCGCGGGGGCGATATCGAGCACCGCGTCCGCGATCTCGGCGTCGACGGTGGTGGTCAGTTGCGCCATGGTGGAAACCACGTCGACGGTGGGATCTGCGGCGCGGCGGCCGATCGCGGGGTCGTCGGTCCGCAGGATCCGCTGCCACAGCGGCAGTTCCGCGCGTCGCGAGTCCGTCTGTTCCGCGATGGCGTGTGCCCAGCGGCGGAAGGAGGTACCGACCGGGTCGAGGGTGCCGCCGAACCAGGCGGTCGCCAGATCCGGGAGCAGCACGCGCCACGACACACCGTCGGTGACGAGGTGGTGCAGCACCAACCAGAGTAACGAACCCTCGGCCGGGCCCGACCCGGATTTCGGAGCCACCCAGTCTTGTCGCGGCGAACCGTCGGCGTGCCCGTCCTTGCCCGAACCGGATTCCGACGCCACCTCGCCTTGTCGCGGCGAACTGGCGTCGTGCCCGTCCAGCCCCGAAACGGATTCCGGCTCGCGCCCATCCGGATTCGGCGAGGTGACGTCCCCCGCTCGTTCATCGGTGGGCTGGATCAGCACGAACCGTGCGACGACACCCGCCGCCGGATCGAGCAGATCGGCGGCACGCTGCAAGGCGCGTTCGGTGAACTCCTCGAGGTCGCCCTCGGCGGTGACCACCTCGATCAGGTCGGCGGCGTCGACCGAACCGGGTTCGGCGACCACCCATTCCCGGTCGTCGCCGGATCGGCGCAGGGTGCTGCGGAGCATGTCGTGGTGGTCGATCAGGGTACGCACGGCACCGGTCAGCGGGGCCGGGTCGATATCCGCGGGCAATCCGATCAGCACGGCCTGGCTGTAGCGCTGCCAGGTGTCGCCGTGTTCGAGCATGGCGTGCACGATCGGGGTGAGCGCGACCGGTCCCACACCGCCACCGGGCAATTCGACGACGGCGCTGTCGGCCACGTCGGTCGCGGCGGCGGCCAGCGCGGCGACGGTCTTGCGTTCGAAGACGTCGCGGGCGCTGAACTGCATTCCCGCGGCCCGCGCCCGCGACACCAGCTGGATGGAGATGATGCTGTCGCCGCCGAGCGCGAAGAAATTCTCGTCGACGCCGACCGAATCCAGTCCGAGCACCTCGGCGAATATCGCGGCGAGGATCTCCTCGCGCGGTGTCGACGGCGCGCGGTGTTCGACGTCGCGCGCGCCGAAATCCGGTGCGGGCAGCGCCCGCCGATCGACCTTGCCGACCGGGGTGAGCGGCAGATGATCGAGCACCATCACCACCGAGGGCACCATGTACCCCGGAAGATTCTGCCCGACAGCGGCTTTGAGCGCCTCCGGCAGCAATTGCGCACCGGGCACCGGGAGTACGTAGGCCACCAGCGCGGTGACGCCCGCGGGGGTGGTCGCCCCCAGGGTCAGGGCGAAGTCCACACCCGGCTGCTTCTGCAACGCGGCGTCGATCTCGCCGAGTTCGATGCGATATCCGCGCACCTTCACCTGGAAATCGCCGCGCCCGGCGTACTCCAGTTCCAGCCTGCCGTCGCGGTGGCACCAGCGCACCAGGTCGCCGGTGCGGTAGAGCCGTTCACCCGGCACATAGGGATCGGCGACGAACCGGCTCGCGGTCAAGCCGTTGCGGCGGTGATAACCGCGAGCGACGGCGGGTCCGCCGAGGTACAGCTCACCCGCCGCGCCCGGAGCGACCGGGCGCAACCACGGATCGAGCACCACCGCGCGCACGCCGCGGGTGATACCGCCGATGGTGATCGGGGATTCGGGTGTCAGCGGCTCGCTCAGCGTCACCGTGATGGTGGTCTCGGTGGGTCCGTACCCGTTCAGCAGCCTCCGTCCCGACCATTTCGCGACCAGTTCCGGCGGGCAGGCGTCGCCGCCGACGATGACGGTGCGCAACTCGGGGAGGGTCGCCGGGTCGAGCGAATTCACCACGGCGGGAGTGACATTGAGATGGGTGGCACCGTAGTCGCGCAAAACCCGCGCCAGCTCCTCACCCGCGTAGGCCGCGGGTGGAACGACCGCGACGGTCGCGCCCGCCGCGAGCGCGACCAGCAACTCTTCGACCGAGATGTCGAAACTGGGCGAGACGGCATGGGCCACCACCGAATCGGCTGTGACCTCGAATCCGGCGCCGGAGTTCGCGACGAGATTCGCCAGTCCGCGATGGGAGACCATGACGCCCTTGGGCAGACCGGTCGATCCCGAGGTGTAGATGAGGTAGGCGGTCTGGTCGAGACGCAGAGCCGCCGTCCGGTCGGCGTCGATGATCGCGCCCGAATCCTGTTCATCGACAGCACTGTTGGTCGCATCGTCGTCGAGGACCAGCCAGGTCACCTTGTCCGGGAGCGAATCCCTGGCCGCGGCCACGGTCAGCCCGGCCACCACACCGCTGTCGTCGATCATGTACTCGATACGGTCGGCGGGGTATCCGGGATCGATCGGCACGAAGGCCGCACCGGTCTTGGCGACCGCCCACATGGCCAGCACCGACTCCGCCGAACGCGGAATCGAAATCGCCACGGCGCGTTCGGGTCCCGCGCCGGAGGCGATCAGCAGCCGGGCCAGCCGGTCGGTGTACTCGCCCGCTTCGCGGTAGGTCAGCATCCGGTCCCCGGCGCGGATCGCGACCGCGTCGGGCGCGAGCGCCGCGCCGTCGGCGAGGATTTCCGGCAGGGTGCGCGCGGGGACATCCTCGATGCCACGGGCGGGAACCAGTTCGGCGGATTCCTCGTCCGACAGCACCGGAACGGTCGCCACCGGCGCGTCGGGTCCCGCGACCAGGAAACGGTGCAGGAAGGCGAGGAAGCGGCCGTGCTGGGCGGTCAGTTCGTCGTCGGCGTAGAGATTCGGATTGGCCTGGAAGTCGATATGGGTGCTCTCCCCGCCGACGCCCGGATACAGGTTGAGGAACAGATCCTCGATGAGCCCCGAGGTGAGCACGTGCATACGCCCGGTGACCGGGCCCAGCGCGATCCTGGTGTCCATCATCATCAGGTTGACCGTCGGTCCGAAGGACGCGGCCTCGTCCACCGCCCAGCCGAGATCGCGGACGATGTCCTCCTGGCGATAGCGCTGCCTGCGCAGCGCCGAAGTCAACTCCGACTGCGCGGCGCGGATCAGCGCACCGGTGGTGACGGTGGTATCCAGGCGCAGCCGCAGCGGCACCACATTGGCGACCATGCCGCCCGAGCGACGCAGCGAGGCGGTGGTCCGGCCGGAGACCGGCAGACTGAGCATCACTTCCGGCGCGCCGGTCATCGCACCCAGGTAGGCGCCGAACGCGGCGACGACCACCGGCGCGACGCTGGAATTCTCCGATTTCGCCACGGCGTCCATGAGCGCGGCCGTCGCCGCGGGCAGTTCGCCGGTCATCAGGCTGGGGTGGGCGTCCACATCGGCCGCCCGGCCCGCGAGACTCACCGGTTCGGCCATACCCGCCAGGTGCTCGCGCCAGTGCTGACCGTCGGCCCGGAACCGGTCGGAGGCACGGTAGGCGAGGTCGGCGTCGATGATCTTGCGCAGGTCCTCGGCCTTGCCGCGCGGCTGCTCGCGTCCGTCGGCCATCGCCTCGTACAGTTCGGCGACCCGCTGGAGCAGGGTCATCGCGCCGAAACCGTCGAGCACGATGTGGTGGATGCGCTGGTACCAGAGCCAGTGCTGTTCACCGACCCGCAGCATCGTCATGGTGGCGAGGCGGTCGCGCATCAGATCCAGCGGTGCGCTGTATTCCGCGCGCATCCAGGCCTGCGCGGCCGCCATCGGATCGGATTCGCCACGGAAATCCACCACGACCAGATCGTCGTCGAGGGTCGGGTCGATGATCTGGTACGGGAAACCGTCCACGTCGATCAGCCGCAGATAGCCGGTGCCGAATTCCCGGCCCGCCAGCCGCGAGGCCGCGGCGAGCATTTCGAGATCGATCGGTCCGTCGAATTCGGTGTATTGCGCGATGGAAATCGGGGTCCGGCCGGCGAAATGCTGGGCGAACCAGATTCCGCGCTGCGCGGCGGACAGGGGGAAGGCTTCGGCGGGCAACGTGTCGTCCGACGTAACCGGCGAAAGAGAGCGCTGTGGCATGGGTGATTCCTGCGTACTCAGGCGAGGGTCATTGTGGACAGAGCGATACGCGCGCAGCACCGAGCCGGGGCATACGCGCTGTCGGCCGCGGGAAACCTGCTCGATCGGAATGGAACGAGCCGTCGGTCAGGTGATTCGACCAGCGTGCGCATGTATTGGGTCCCCTCGGAATTCTATCCCCGGCGGCGCTTCGGTATCCGATAATCGGCCTGCCGTGGCGGGATCTCGGTCCTGGCGCGTTCGCACCCGGATAATCGGCCGAAAGCCGGGAATCGACAGACGATTTTTCGTCGGTCGATTCCCGGTCGGTCAGCGGGTGGTTCCTGTGTCAGGACGCCTGGAGAACCGGCACGCGGTCGGCATCGGTGAGGGGGGCGTCCGAGCCGGTCATGTAGCGAACCAGGGTCGAGCGGTCATCGAGCACGAGCCAGTCGACCGAATCCGACAGCACGGCGCGGCGGGCCTTGGTGGTGACACCGATGTCGATGCCGAAGGGGACCAGATCCCCGTCCACCGCGGTCGCGCCGGTCTTGGCGACGGCCATGCGGGTGACGGCCGCCTCGATGGCGGGGTCGACCGCCACCGCGATCCGGGTGCCGGGACGCGCGCCCAGTTCCACCAGCACGCGGGCCAGGCGGTTCGACCAGGCGTCGAGCTCGCCGTAGGTGAGGTCGCAGTCGGCGGAGGACACCGCTACGGCGGCCGGGTCGATGGTCTCGACCAGCGCGAAGGCGTTGGTGCGGGTCTCGGTGGCTGCTGTGGCGTACATATCGTGTCCCCTTAGGAGAGTTTCTCGTGTCGTTCTCGGTATGCCTCTAATCTCCTCCGGAAAGACCTCCGTCGACAGGAACCCCAGTGCTGTCCCCCGCCCCTCCGAGGGTTACCGAATCCCCACCTTGGGGTCGCCTCCGAACCGCGCCGACCTGGGGTTTCTCCTGACACGACTTCGGGGGGTGGCGCGCGCCACCCCCCGAAGCACCCCCTGCTACACCGGTGTCGGCTCCGGCCGGACCGGTGCGTCCCAGTCGATGCGATAGCGCTGTTCGTGCCCCATCGTCTTCTCCGGATCCATCACCGTCCTGGTCATCAACGGCATCAGCAGGGTCATCATCGTGCGGGTGACCGGCCCCGGGGTCTTGCTGTGGTTGATCCGCGCCGCCCGCTTGGCCACACCTTCCACCCGTGCGCGCCGCAGCGCCTCGTACGCGGCGAAGGCCGCACCGGGTTCGGGCAGGTCACGCAAGCAGCGCGCCACCTGCACCGCACTCTCCACCGCCAGTGACGCGCCCTGCCCCGAACTGTTGGACGGCGCGTGCACCGAATCGCCGACCAGCGCCATCCGGCCCCGGTACCAGTGCCGTACCGGCGGCATGATGTGCAGCGCGCCGACCGTCTCCAACTGCTCGGCCGTGGTGCGCCGCGCGAGTTCGCCGCCGGGTGTGTCCTCGCCATAGGTCTCGCGGATGATCCGCAGCCAGCGCTCGGCCGGGATCGCGCGGGCCTCGGTGAGCGAGAGATATTGCTTGTGCGGCAGGTTCACCCCCCAGGCGATCCGGCGGTCGTCGTGACGCCAGTAGAGGTAATAGGCCCGTTTGCCGTAGGCGAAGGTCATGGTGTCGGGCTCGACGTCGAGATCGCATTCGGTCAGCGCCCCGAAGCCGAGCATGCCGGTGTAATCCGGACCCTTTGCCTCCGGATCGATCAGTCGGCGCACCGTCGACCGGATGCCGTCCGCGCCGATCAGCACGTCGGCGGTGGCGGTGGTGCCGTCGGCGAAGCGCGCGGTGACGCCGTGCGCGCCCTCGTCGACGTCGACCAGTCGTTTGCCGTATTCGAAGGCGACGCCCGCGGCGCGCGCGTGGTCGTGCAGGGTGCGGTGCAGTTCGGCGCGATCGACCACCTGTAACGGCGGCACATCGGACAGGCCGGGCAGGGCCAGGATCTTGCCGCTCATGGACAGGCGCATGCGCGACACCGGGGTGGCGATGGCGCGCACCGGATCGCCCGCGTCGATGACGTCGAGGGCGGCCAGGCCGTTCGGGGCCAGGGCGAGCCCGCTGCCGATGCCGTCGGACGGGCCGGGGTAGGCCTCGTAGACGCGGGGTTCGATACCGGCTTTGGACAGGGCGGTCGCGGCGACCGGTCCGGCGATGCCGCCGCCGATCACCAGTGCGGTACGGGTGGTGGACATGGGTGTCTCCTGAATTCGGTGAATTCCCCGAACCGTCGCGCGCACCACCCGGTTATCCTGTGGTTGCCAGCCTCGTGGCCGGGTGCGCTTCGCGCGGGCACGGTTCGAGACGGTTCGATCAGGCTCGGCGGCGGTGTTGCCGCACCCCGCCGGGCCTCGGTCTTCGCCCGGACGTCGCCGGGCGGTTTCCATTCGGTGCTCCGAGGTCTACTCCGGTGTCATCCCCCTCTCCACCTCGTCGATGACCTCGCCGGGGTCGATGCCCTCGGCGTGCATGTGCCGCCAGAATCCGATATCGGGGAAGGTTCCTTCGACGAGTTCGGCGCGCCAGGAACGCGCCCACTCCGCCTCCGCCTCCAGCATCGTGATGCCGTATTCGGATTCGATGACGAAAAGCCGGGGTAGCGCGGCCGCGCGCAATGCCGCCAATTCGGCCCGGCCCGCCGCGATCGCCTGCTCGAGCGCGGCGATCCGGACACCGAGCAGATCGACGACCTCGTCGGGCGGCAGCGTGCCGACGACCGACAATCCGGCCGTGAAGCGGGCAGGCTCGGGTTGCGGCGAGGAGATCAGTTCCCTCGCCCAGTCCGACATTTCGGCGCGACCGGCGTCGGTGATCCGATAGATCACGCGCTCGGGCCGCGCACCGTCGCGCTCACTGCCGACGACCTCGAGGAAGCCCGCCTTCGCCATGTTCTGCACGACGGTATACAGCGAGCCCCATTTGATGTCCATATCGCGGTCTTTGCCGCGTTCTCGCAGCTTGGAGGCGATTTCGTAGCGATGCATCGGCCCTTCGACGCTCACCGAGAGCACCGCGAGCGCCAGCAGATTGCCGACCTTGCGTTTCTTCGCCACGAACCCTCCTTACTCGTCTACGAATATACGTATACGAGTATATGGGCACAAGCGGAGCGAACGCGGCTACCTGCCGACCCTGGTCGTATCCTCCTCGTGCAGTTGTTCTTTGAGGAGTTTGGTCGCGATATTGCGCAATGCCTGATCGAGCAGCGCCCGGTCGACGGGGTCACGATCGTCCCAGGTGTCGAGCCTGGTGCTCAGCCAGCTCCGCCACGCGGCTTCCACCCGGTCGACCTCGGCCTGACCCGCCGAGGTCAGCCGCAGATAGCCGTCCTCGGCGTCGACGAGACCGCCGCCGATCACCTTCAGGAAGATCGGCTCGATCACCTCGTCGGGTACCCGGTGGGCGAGCGCGATCGTCTCCAGGCGCACGGTTCCCCGAATCTTGTTGTGCAGGAACACCTGCCCCACCGCCCATGCCTCGCCGCGGCTCAATCCGCTGCCCGCGTCGGCCAGCATGCGCGGCATGACGGGACCGGACCGGCGCGCTCGGCGCATGGTCGAGGACACCGAACGCTCCAGCAGCGCGACCCGGTCGGAGGTATTCGGCACCGAGAAACCCTCGCCCACATCGCCCGCGCCGACCCGCGCACTGTCACGCAGCGGCACCTCCTTCAGGAACCACGCGATCACGAAACCGAGCAGCGCGACCGGAACGACCCACAGGAAGACGAAGTCGACGGCGTCGGCGTACGCGTCGATGATCGGGGCGGCCTGTTCGGCGGGCAGATTGCGCAGGGCCTCCGGATTCGTGGCGACCTCGGGCGGTACCACCCCGACCTCGGTCAGCGCGTCGGACAGGCCCGGCGTCAGCTCGCTCGTGTACAGAGTTCCGAAAATCGCCGTGCCGAAAGCACTTCCGAGGGTTCGGAAGAAGGTGACACCCGAGGTCGCCGTACCGAGGTCGGCGTAGGGCACGGTGTTCTGCACGACGATGGTCAGCACCTGCATCGCCAGGCCGATCCCGAGACCGAGAATGAGCATGTAGAGCGATTCCAGCCACACGCTGGTGCCGCGCCCCATCGTCGACATCAGATACAACCCGAGCGCCATGACCGCCGTGCCGACGATCGGGAAGATCTTGTAGCGCCCGGTCACACCGACCACCTGTCCGGACACGATGGAGGTGACCAGCAGCCCGGCCACCAGTGGCAGCGTCCGCAGTCCGGACATGGTGGCCGAGACACCGTCCACGTATTGCAGATACGCGGGCAGGTAGGTCATCGAGCCGAGCATCGCGAATCCCACGATGAAACTCAGGATCGAACAGACCGTGAACACATTGCTGCGAAACAATTTCATGGGCAACATCGGTTCGACAGCCCGCAATTCCACCGCGACGAAGGCGGCGAGGAAGACGACGGCGACGACGAGAAGACCGATGATCTGCCACGAGGCCCACGGATACTCCTGCCCACCCCATTCCAGTCCGAGGATCAGGGCCGAGACACCGAGTGCGACCAGGCCGATACCCGCGTAGTCGATGATCGGCTTGGCCATCGCCCGCACGCGCGGGATGGTCCGCGCCGCCATCACGATCATGAGCACCGCCACCGGCACGTTGACGTAGAAGCACCAGCGCCAGCTCGCGTTGTCGGTGAACAGTCCGCCCAAGGTCGGTCCGATGACCGTGGTGACGCCGAAGACCGCGCCGAGCGCGCCCTGATATTTACCGCGTTCGCGCAGCGGGATGATGTCGGCGATCAGCGCCATCGCCGTCACCATGAGACCGCCCGCACCGATGCCCTGCACGGCGCGCGCGACGATCAGCAGCAGCATGCCGTTGGACAGCCCGGCGACCATCGAACCCGCGATGAAGATCACGGCACTGAGCTGGAAGATCAGTTTGCGGCCGAAGAGATCGCCGAGTTTGCCCGCGAGCACCGTCGCCACGGCCTCGGCCAGCAGGTAGGACGTGACCACCCAGGCCATATGCCCGGCCCCGCCGAGATCGGCGACGATCGTCGGCAGCGCGGTGGAGACGATGGTCTGATCCAGCGCGGCCATCAACATGCCGAGCACGATCGTCGCGAAGACGATATTTCTCCGCGCGCCCGTCAACGGAGTCGGAGCGGGTTTTTCGGCGACAGCCGCTGCACCGGTCATTGGGCCAGTATGGTCGGATGCCGCCCGTTATCCCGCCCAGCGACACGGTAGCGAACCGACGGTTCCCGGTTCGATCCGAGCGGTTCGACCGGCCGCACGCGAGGATCGGCCACCCGAAGACGGACGGGCGGCTCCGGGCGTGCGCGCCCTAGATCTGGTCCGGGCTCTCGACCAGGGCGACGGCGACCGGGACCAGCAACTCGACCAGCGCGTCGACCGGCGGCCGGGGCCGGGCGAGCAACCATTCCTGCGTCAGTCCGTTGATCGCGCCGATCAACGCCGTCGACGCCAGACCCGGCGCGCCGCGAACGCGTCCGCCGGGGACGACGATCGGCACCACCGTCGATTCGATGACCGCGGACCAGGCGTGTCGACGTTCGCGGCGATGCTGTTCCATCCGCTCGCTCACCCCGACGACCTCGATGAAGGCGACCTTGGCCCGATACGGGTCGGCGCCGATCGAACCGACGTAGGCGGAGATGATCGCGTGCATCGCGACGTGCGGGTCCATACGCGGATCGAGGTCCGACAGGCCGGCGACGACCGCGGCGGCGGCCTGGTCCTGGATGCGGTCGTAGGCCGCGACGAGCACGTCTTCCCTGGTCTCGAACTCTTCGTAGAACTGCCGCTTCGACAATCCGGCCGCGGCGCACACGTCGGCGAGCGAACAGTCGGTGTAACCACGCTCGGCGAACAGCCGGGTGGCCGCCTCCAGAAAGCGGAGCCGACGTTCGGCCTTCCGTTCGGCGACGGCGCGTCCGCCGTACTGCCTGCCCACGATCGTCACCCATCCACGGTATCCCCAGCGGCGCGCGCACCTCTCATCGGGAACGACGGGGATCGGCGCCGTGCCGGTGGTTGTGATCGAGGTCATGTTCGGTGCATACTCGCCTTCATTCTGAAACCAATTGGGCTCAGTTACTCGGCCCGCGGAACGAAGAGGTTCACCCTTGGCAAAGCACGCATCGAAGCTGCTGGCCCTCTCGGTCGCCCTCGCGGCCTGTCTGCCGTTCGTCCTCACCACCTCGGCGGCGGCGGATCCAGCACCGGACGCCCCGGCGATCGCGCCCGCGCCCGCCTTCCCCATCCCACCGATGCCGCCGGGTTTCGATCCCGCCTTCTACCGCCCCGCCGCCGACAGATTCGCCGATCTGGAGCCGGGGCAGCTGATCGCGGCGCGCCAGGTGAATCTGGCCAACCTGTCGCTACTGCCGGTCAATATCGACGCCTGGCAGCTCTCCTACCGGTCGACCGATACCAGGGGCGAACCGATCGCCGCCGTCGCGACGGTGATCAAGCCGCGTGGCGACATGCCCGACCGGCCACTGCTGTCGTATCAGATCGCCGAGGACTCCACCGGCAACTACTGCATGCCCTCCTACCAGCTACAGATGGGATCCATCCCGGCTCCCCTCACCGGATCGATACTGGTGGCCGCGCAATTCCTCGAAGTCCAGGCGGCGCTCGCCCAGGGCTGGGCGGTCGTCGTCCCCGACCATCAGGGCCCCGACTCCGCCTACGCCGCCGGTCCGCTGGCCGGGCGGATCACCCTGGACGGTATTCGCGCCGCACAGGATTTCGCGCCGATGGGGCTGCCGGGTGACAGCACCAGGGTCGGACTGATGGGCTATTCCGGCGGCGCCATCGCCACCGGCCACACCGCCGAACTGAAACGGAGTTACGCGCCGGAATTGAATATCGTCGGCGCGGCGGAGGGTGGCATTCCGGCGGATCTGTCGGCGGCGTTGAAATTGGCCAACCGGAATCTCTCCTCCGGGTTGATCATGGCGGGCGTGGTCGGCGTCTCGCGCGAATACCCGGCGCTGCGCGAATTCCTGGAGCGTCATTCGACCCCGCTCGGCCGTTTCATGCTGGCGGCCAAGGACCAACTGTGCGCGAGTTACCAATCGGCGCTCTTCCCGTTCGGCGACAATCTCGGCATGCTCGACGCCGATCCTTTCAGCGATCCCGGCGTGGTCGAGACCCTGGCGAAAACTCGTATGGGACAGCAGGTTCCGGATATGCCGATGTTTATGTTCCAGGCGAATATGGATTGGCTGATCCCGGTCGGCCCGGTGAACACCCTCGTCGACACCTACTGCGCGGACCCGACCGCGCGGGTGCGGTACATCCGGGACCACTTCAGCGAACATCTCACCCTCGATCCCATCGGCGCGCCGAGCGCGCTGCTGTGGTTGCGGGACCGCTTCGCGGGTGTGCCGGTGGCGCAGGGCTGTTCGACCACTGACGTCGGGTCGATGATGTTGGACGCCGACACCTGGCGGGTCTGGGAAGAGGTCGCGGGCGTGACGCTGGCCGCGGCGTTCGGAGCGCCGATCGGCGCCGGGCGCTGACATCGCGACGGCGCGGGAAGGTCGTTTCGGCGCGGAAACGACCTCCCCGCGGCGTATCGTGCGTGCCGGTCGGCATTTCGCCACTTCCCCCAGAACTTACTCCAGAGTAAGGTTGCGGCCATGGCGTGGAAACCTACTGAGATCCCGGATCAGACCGGGCGCACCTTCGTGATCACCGGTGCGAACGGCGGCCTCGGCACCGAAACCACCAAGGTGCTGGCGGCCAAGGGGGCGACCGTCATCATGGCCTGCCGCAACGCGGCCAAGGCCAAGCGGGTCGCCGACGCGATAACGGGCGATGTGCGCACGGCCGCACTCGACCTGGCCGATCTGGGTTCGGTGCGTGAATTCGCCGAGAACACCGCCGACTTCGATGTATTGATCAACAACGCGGGCCTGATGAACGTCCCGTTCACTCGCACGAAGGACGGTTTCGAAACCCAATTCGGCGTCAACCACCTGGGCCATTTCGCGCTGACCGGGCTGCTGCTCGACCGCATCGGCGACCGGGTCGTCACGCTGGCGAGTATCGCCCACAAGCAGACCCCGAAATTGTGGATCGACGACCTGAATTACGAGAACCGTCGCTATCAGCGCAATCTCGCCTACGCGCAGGCGAAATTGTCGAACCTCATGTTCGCCAGGGAACTACAGCGCAGGCTGGGCGAAGCCGGTTCCGCCAAACGCTCCTACGGTGTGCACCCCGGCGTCTCGGCGACCGATCTGTTCACCCGCACCGAAACCGTGGTCGATCGGATCAGCAAACCGTTCATCCGGCTGATCGGCCACGCTCCGGCGAAGGCGGCGCATTCGACCCTGTTCGCCGCGACCGTCCCCGACGCCGACCCCGAAACCTATTGGGGTCCGACCCGGCTGATGCAGAGCCAGGGACCGGTGGAGGCATCGCCGTCGACCGAACTCTCCAAGAACCGGGAGCTGTGGACGCGGCTGTGGGAGGAATCCGAACGCATGACCGGGGTCACCTACAAGTTCTGAGGGGCCCCTGACGCCGTCCCGCTCGCCCGCGGGACGGCCGTCGACCTCACCACCTGGTCCTACGGCCCGCGTAGTAGACGGGTACCGTGGTAGCCGTGTCCGCTCCTCCCCGCCGCTCGGCACACAATCGCCCGGCCCTCATCACCCTGGTGATCGTGGCCGCGCTCGCCTGCCTCGCGCTGGGCTGGTGGCAGTGGGAACGGTTCGAGTCGGCCAGCGGGACCGGACAGAATCTCGGGTACGCGCTGCAATGGCCGCTGTTCGCCGGATTCGCGGTTTTCGCCTATTTCCGGTTCGTCCGACTGGAACGCGAGGGCGACGAACCGGCCGACGCCGCGCCCACCCGGACACGGATGAGACAAGCGGCCCCGCGCGAAATTCCCGCGGGCATCCTGCCCGACCGGCCGACAGCCGCCCGCTCCGACGACCCGGTACTGGCGGAATACAACCGCTACCTGGCCGAATTACACGCCGACGATATCGACGTCCAGGTCCGTAAGGCCGGCCTCGACGCTCGCGACACCGAGAGGAGCGCCGGTTGAGCGCCAGCGAGAACGCCACCGAGGCCGGCGAAGCCACCGCCTCGAACCCGACCCTCGATAAGGCCGTCGAGTCCCCCGCCACCGGCGCGAAAACCGCCAAGATCGCGAGCGCGCTGCTGCGCTATCGCGTGCTCGCCTGGGTGACCGGCCTCTGGCTGCTGCTGCTGACCGGCGAGATGATCGCCAAATACGGCTTCGACGTGCACACCCCCAGCTGGATCGCCGTCGTCCACGGCTGGGTGTACTTCGTATACCTGCTGCTCACCGCCGACCTCGCCGTCAAGGTCCGCTGGCCGATCGGCCGCACCGTCGGCACCCTCATCGCGGGCACCATCCCGCTGCTCTCGTTCTACGTCGAACATTTCAACGCGAAGAAGGTCAAGCGCGACTACGCCCTCTGAGCGTCCGCGGTTCCGGCCGCCTCGGCGGCGGCGAGCCAGGCGTCGGCGCGGGTCGGCGGCGGCGAGCCAGGGCGGTGACGCAGGTCGCCGTTGACGCGAGCCAGACGTCGACGCCCCGGCCCACGCTCCTACCGCGAGCCGACGCCGTAAGCGTCGGCGGGCTCAGTCCTCTGCCAAGGCCGCGAGCGCGGGCAGCAACAATTTCAGGGCACGGCCGCGATGGGAGGTCGCGTCCTTCTCGGCGGAAGTCAACTGCGCGGCGGTCACCGTTGCGCCGTCGGGGACGAACAGCGGGTCGTAGCCGAAGCCGCCGTCGCCGACCGGAGCGCGATTGATCGACCCCGGCCATTCGCCGCGCACCACGGTCTGCCTGCCGCCCGGCACGACCAGCGCGCAGGTCGAGACGAATCGCGCACCGCGTCGCTCATCAGGGACATCACCGAGTTGGGCCAGCAGCAGGGCATTGTTGGCCCCGTCCGCGCCGTGGCGACCCGACCAGCGTGCCGACAGCACGCCCGGCATCCCGTTGAGCGCGTCCACCTCGATACCGGAATCGTCGGCCACGCAGGCCAATCCGGTGGCGGCGGCGCCGTCGCGGGCCTTGGCCACCGCGTTCTCCTCGAAGGTCGCCCCGGTTTCGGGAGCCTCGTCGTAGGGCGGCACATCGTCGAGTCCGACGATCTCGATCCCCGCGACACCGGCGACCTCGAGGATGCGACGCAATTCCTTCAGCTTCTTCGCATTACGACTGGCGAGCAGAACGCGAGTCATCACTTCTTCTTCGAGGTCTCGGCGGGTTCGGGGAGGACGCCGGGGTACGGCAGGGCCAGAGCTTCCTTCTGCACGGCGAACAGTCGATCGCAGCCCGCGAGTGCCGAATCGAGCAGTTTGTCGAGCGTGGAACGCGGGAAGGTGGCGCCTTCGCCGGTGCCCTGCACCTCGACGAGGGTGCCGGTATCGGTGGCGACCACATTCATATCCACCTCGGCGCGCGAATCCTCTTCGTACGGTAGGTCCAAACGCACCCGGCCGTCGACGACGCCGACGCTGACCGCGGCGATGGCGCACGAGATCGGCTGCGGATCGGCGAGGCGGCCCGCGGCCGCGAGATAGGTGACCGCGTCGACCAGCGCGACATACGCGCCGGTGATGGCCGCCGTGCGGGTACCGCCGTCGGCCTGGAGTACATCGCAGTCGATAGCGATGGTGTTCTCACCGATGGCCGCCAGATCGATGCAGGCCCGCAGCGAACGCCCGATCAGTCTGCTGATCTCCTGGGTGCGACCACCGACCTTGCCCTTCACCGATTCCCGGCCGGAGCGGGTGTGGGTGGCGGCGGGCAGCATCGCGTATTCGGCGGTGAGCCAGCCGAGTCCGGAATCGCGCCGCCACGGCGGCACGCCGTCGTTGACGCTCGCGGTGCACATCACCCGCGTCTGCCCGAATTCCACCAGCACCGAACCGGCTGGATGCCTGGTGAATCCACGGGTGATCCGTACCTCGCGGAGCTCATCGTCCGCCCTGCCATCGGCTCGTCTCGACACGGGGGTAAGCGTACTGGTTGATATCTTTCGCGCCCGCGCCGCGCCGCGCCCCCGAATATTTCACCGGAGCGCGGCAGTCAGATATCGAACGTTTCGCCCGGTGCGACCGCGTGCACGGGACCGGAGAACACCGCCTTCGCCTCGGCGATCACATCCTCGCGCGAAGTCCATGGCGGAATATGGGTCAGCAGCAATTCCTTGACGCCCGCCTCGGCCGCGATCAGCCCCGCCTCGGTACCCGAAAGGTGAATTCCGGGCGGGCGATTGGCCGGATCGTGGGTCCAGGACGCCTCCGACATCAGAATGTCGGCTCCCTGCGCCAATTCACGTACCGAATCGCACATCGCGGTATCGCCGGTGTAAACGAATACGCGCCCCGCGGCGGTGACGAAACGCAATCCGTAGGATTCCGGCGGGTGGTACATCCGGCGGGCGGTAACCGTGTGGCCCGGCCCGAATTCGACCGTCTCCCCCTCGCGCCACAACCGATGGTCGATCACATCCGACCAGTCGTCGCATTCGCCGCCGACCTCGGCCGACGCGTTGCCGATGCGCACCGCCGCGTCCGAAGGACCGCGCACGATGGCCCGCCCCACCGGCGGAGTCGGATGGTAGCGCCGCCACACCAGCAGCCCGGGTAGGTCCAGACAGTGATCGGCGTGCAGGTGGGTGAGGAAGATGTCGATCTCGCCCGGGTCGGCGTGACGCTGGAGCGCGCCGAGAACACCGGGGCCGAAATCGATGACGACCGGTGACATGCCCGGACCGCTCAACAGGTATCCCGACGCTGGGGAGTCCGGGCCGGACACGCTGCCCGAGCACCCGAGGACGGTAAGGCGCATTCCCTCATGCTGCCACGACGAATTCTCGGTCACGAAAGGATCCCCCAAATTCCTGAGCGGGCCGCACTCTCACCGTGGCGACGCAATGACTCCGGACTGATCCCCGCGACGTTTTCGGCGTGCATCACCAGAGAGTACCCAGCCCGCAAACACTCCACCCATCGCCCCGAAAAGATGCCCCTGCCAAGATATTCCAGGTGGCCCGGGCAGCACGCCCCACAATAGCGATCCGTAGACGAAGAGAACCCCGATCCCGATCATGATGTGGCGGACGTTGCCCGCGAACCACCCGCGACAGATCAGATAGGTCAACCAGCCGAAGACCAGCGACGACGCACCGATGTGCACACTGTTGTCCGCGCCGGTCAGCCAGGTGCCGACGCCCGCTACGAGCCAGATGATCCCGGTGGCGGCGAGCCCGCGCAGGACACCGGAGAGCAGGACGAGGAACCCCATGATCAGCAGCGGCAGGGTGTTGCTCATCAGGTGATCCCAGCCGCCGTGCAGCACCGGGGCCCAGACGATGCCGGACAGCCCGTCGACCTCGCGCGGCTCGATACCGGCCGCGTCCAGATCACCGCCGCCGATCTGATCGACGCCCTCGATGACATACAGCAGGACGACGAATCCGCAGATCAACGCCGCGGCACGGAGCCACGGCTGTCCCGCGGCGGCGAAACCGCGCTGCCGCGCCGGGTTCGTCGCCGGTACCGGTACCGGCGGTGTGCCGCCCGGTGTCGAGAACCGGGCACGCAGTGCCGCGATCCGATCGGAGTCGAAGGACGACCCCTGCCCCGCACCCCCGGTCATGGCATACCTCCTCGTGAGCGCGGATCCTGCGCTGTCCTTCGAGGGTACCGACCGGGACGAATCCCGCCGGGTAGTGCGACAACACGCCCGCGCGGCGACCGAGCGGGCGTGTCGGAACGAACGGTCAAGCCCAGAGCTGGCCGTCGAGACGTTCCTCGGCCTCTTCCAAGGTGCCGTCGTAGGCACCGGTCGACAGATATTTCCAGCCGCCGTCCGCGACCACGAAGGCGATATCGGCCCGCGTACCCGCCTTGACCGCCTTACGGGCCACGCCGAGCGCGGCGTGCAGGATCGCGCCGGTGGAGATTCCGGCGAATATCCCCTCTTCCAGCACCAATTCGCGGGTCCGCTTGACGGCGTCGAAGGGGCCGACGGAGAACCGCGTGGTCAGCACCGACTCGTCGTACAACTCCGGGATGAAACCCTCGTCGATATTGCGCAGCCCGTAGACCAGTTCCCCGTAGCGGGGTTCGGCGGCGACGATCTCGATCTCCGGCACCTTCTCGCGCAGGAATCGGCCGGTTCCCATCAGCGTGCCCGTGGTGCCGAGGCCCGCGACGAAATGGGTGATCTCGGGCAGGTCGGCGAGAATCTCCGGGCCCGTCGTCTCGTAGTGCGCGAGCGCGTTGGCGGGATTGCCGTACTGGTACAGCATCACCCAGTCCGGGTTTTCGGCCGCGATCTCCTTGGCCAGCGCGACGGCCTGGTTCGATCCGCCCGCCGCCGGGGAATCGATGATCCGCGCGCCGAACATGGTGAGCAACTGCCTGCGCTCGACCGAGGTGTTCTCCGGCATGACACAGACCAGTGCGTAACCCTTGAGTTTGGCCGCCATCGCCAGCGAGATACCGGTATTTCCGCTGGTCGGCTCCAGGATCGTGCAGCCGGGCGTGAGCAGGCCGTCGGCCTCGGCCTGTTCGATCATCCGCAGTGCGGGCCGGTCCTTGATCGACCCGGTGGGATTGCGGTCCTCGAGTTTGGCCCACAACCGCACGTGATCCTCGCCGTCCCATCGGGGCGAGAGCGTGCGCAACCCGACCAGCGGGGTGTCGCCGAGGGTCGCGATCAGCGATTCGTAGCGCGCCACGGCGGTGATCAGCCTCCGGCGACGGCGGGCAGGATGGTCACCGAAGCGCCCTCGGGCACCTCGGCCGCGAGACCGCCGGTGAAACGCACATCCTCGTCGTCGACGTAGATGTTGACGAAGCGGTTCAGTTTGCCGTCCTTGAGCAGGCGTTCGGCCAGTCCGGGATGGTTGGCGTCCAGGTTCTCGATCAGCGCCGACAGTGTCGAGCCGTCGGCCTGCACGCGCTTCTCGCCTCCGGTGAGGCCGCGCATGATGGTCGGGATGGACACGGTTACCGACATGGGTACTCCTCGATTTCGACCGTACTGGCCACTGGGTTGAACACACCGGCCGAACTGCACCGGTCGAGCACTGCTATTCGGGGTCGACTGCTATTCGGGGTCGTAGGCGTCGACGATCCGCACCGGTTCCTCGGTGACCTCCCCGTCGACGATCCGGTAGCTGCGCAGCTCGTGCTGTTCCGGATCGCGGGTGGAGATCAGCACGTAATGCGCGAAGGGCTCGGAGGCGTAGGAGATGTCGGTGCGGCTCGGATACGCCTCGGTGGCGGTATGCGAGTGGTAGATCACCACCGGCGTCTCGTCCGCGTCGTCCATCGCGCGCCAGACCTTCAACTGCTCGCCGGAGTCGAACCGGTAGAAGGTCGGCGAACGCTCGGCGTTGATCATGGCGACGAAACGCCGCGGGCGATCCGAACCGTCCGGGCCCGCGATGATTCCGCACGCCTCGTCCGGATGGTCGGCCCGGGCGTGCGCCACCATCGCCTCGACGAGGTCGGCCTTGATCACCAGCACGAGTCACCCTTCCACGGTCGGCACACCGCCGTATCGGCACGCCGCCGACCGGCACACACTGCCGACGTATTCGCCATCGACAACGAGTCAGAATATTCGGCTATTCCCCGCCCGCGCTCCCCCGGTCCCCGTTTCCGAGGGCCACGTCACTTCGCGAGTCCGGTGTACCGGTCGGCGGGTCGACGGAAACTCACCGCGGAAACAGATCTGTGTAGGCGGGGATGCCTGCGACCGAGACCGCGCGCAGGATCGCGTCGACCACGGCGCGTTCGACGCAGACCGCGGCCGCCGTGCACACCGCGTCCAGGATCAGCAGATCCGCCGGGAACGCGGGCGGGACCGGTACCGACGGCAGCACCACCGCACCGGTGGACAGCGCGAAGAGGGTGTCGCCGTCCAGCGGCGAATGGGCGGGACGGATGGCGCGGGCCAGACCGTCGTGCGCGGTCATCGCCATGCGGCGGCAGCCGCTCGGATCCAGTGCGACGTCGGTCGCGACCACGCCGATGGTCGTATTGAGCACCGTGCCCTTCACCGGCAGCGCGTTCGCCTCCGCCAACTGTTGTTTCGTCGGCGGGCGCAGGCCGAAGAACTCGGGTCCGTCGGTGCCGACACCCCACGGCAGTCCGGTGCGCGGATCGAAGACCGAGCCGACCGGGTTCGCGACGATCAGCGCAGCCACCGTCACCCCCGCGGCCGGACCGTCCTTGAGCACGATGCTCGCGCTGCCGATCCCGCCCTTGATCGAATCGGCGCGCGCACCGACGCCCGCGCCGACCGAACCCCGCGCGAAATCCGACGATGCCGACGCGGCGGCCCGGTACCCGAAATCGGCGGTCGGCCGCACATCCCACGCGCCGACCGGAAGGTCGAAGATCACCGCGCCCGGCACGATCGGCACCACCCGGCTCGCGTCCGACGGATCCATCGGGATGCCTTCGCCGTGTTCCTCCAGCCACCGCATCACGCCGTCAGCGGCGGCGAGACCGTAGGCGCTGCCGCCGGTCAGCAGGATCGAATGCACTCGGCGCACAGTGTTACTCGGGTCGAGCAGATCGGTTTCCCTGGTTCCAGGGCCGCCGCCGCGCACATCGACCGCCGCCGTCGCACCACCGGGCGCGCGCACGACGGTGCATCCGGTCGCCGCGCCGGAACCGAGCGTCGCGTCGGCGTCGAGGATGTGGTGGTGACCGACGAGCAGTCCGGTCAGCATGGGATTTCTGCGGCCCGGAGGCCGCGTGGTTCGCGGCCCCTGTGTCTCGCGCCCGAACACCCGAGACTCGCGACGGTGATATCGGCGGCCCGGGGGCCGCGTGGTTCGCGGCCCTCATGTCTCGCGCCCGAACACCCGAGACTCGCGACGGTGATATCGGCGGCCCGGGGGCCGCGTGGTTCGCGGCCCTCATGTCTCGCGCCCGAACACCCGAGACTCGCGCCTTCGGCGCATGCGCTTCGGCCGTTCGGGCGCGAGACGGCCGCGAACCAGGAGCTCGTCGGGCTCGCTCCGTGTGGGGTGCGTTGGTTCGGTATGGCTCGTGTCGGCGGGCCGAGGTCTGGCGTAGGGAGTCTTGAGTCCAGGTCGGCCGGGGGTGGACGTCGAGGGGTGGATCGGGTGCTCGTAGGCCTCGCGCCGGGGGTGGCGGGGTGAGATGGGAGGGCGCGATGCGCGCCTGGGAGCGTGCGGTCTCGGGATGACATCGCTACGGGGCCAGGGCCTGGAGCAGCGAGTCCTGCATCCAGGTCAGCCAGTGGTAGACGTCGAGGTGGGGGCCGCGGGGGTCGTCGGGATCGAGTTGTTCGGGGGTGTCGGCGTCGATACCGAGGACGGTGCCCAGGGCCAGGCGGACGTCGGTCAACGCGGTCAGCCAGGCGTCGGCCTGTTCCGGGGTGAGGACGATCTTGCCGCCGTCGCTGGGGACGGTCTCCAGCACCACGGATCCGGCGGCGAGCTTGCTGTCGATGATCTCCGGCTCGTGCAGGCCGCGCAGCGCGCTGTTGAGGTCGGCGCGGTCGGCGTCGGGGGAACCCGGCTCGCTGCGATGGAAATCGGGCAGCAGCCGGTGCAGGCGGGGATCCTCGGGCGGGACGGTGTTGCCGGTCCGCAATCCGGTGAGGGCGGCGAGTTCGTCGTCGGGGGCCGACCGGGCTCGCTCGGTGAGCAATCCGGATACCGCGCCGACCAGCGACCGCAGTACACCGGCCTCACGCGCGTCCATCTCGGATCGCAACTTGAGGCCGCCCAGTGAGTTCTTCCTGCTCCACTTACGCACGGCGCACGCTCCAGTTCGGCACGCCGTCGAGGGTAGTCCTTACGCTCAGTCGTCCCGCTGCATGGTGGCCCACAGACCCGCCGCGTGCAGCCTGCGCACGTCCTGCTCCATCTTGTCGCGCGACCCCGACGACACCACGGCCTTGCCCTCGTTGTGTACCTGCAGCATCAATTCGGTCGCCTTCGCCTTGGTGTAGCCGAAGAGCTTCTGAAAGATGTAGGTGACGTAATGCATCAGGTTGACGGGGTCGTCCCAGACCACCGTCACCCACGGACGGTCTTCCGCCTCCAGGATCTCGGTGTGTTCCACCGTTTCCGGAGTCGCCTGTGCCGCCGACAGCGTTGCTTCTGTTTCGCACAAGCCCATGATGTCCAGGGTACGACTCACCCCCCGATCCACAACACCCGTCCCGCCACCTCCGCACGGGTCAGCGAACCGGTAGCGGCACCACATCCGCGTCGTTCCCCGCACCGGGTGTCGGCTGTCTACAGTTGCTCGGGTGGAGATCCGCGACGACCTCGCCAGCACCGCGTTGCTGACCGATCAGTACGAATTGACCATGTTGGCCGCCGCCCTCGCCGACGGGTCGGCGCACCGCCGCTGCACCTTCGAGGTGTTCGCCAGGCGGTTGCCCAACGGCCGCCGCTACGGCGTCGTCGCGGGGACGGGCCGACTGCTCGACGCCCTGCCACGATTCCGTTTCGGCGAGCGGGAACTCGAGGTCGTCGCCCCGTTCCTCGATCGGCGCACCGTCGACTGGCTGCGCGACTACCGCTTCACCGGCGATATCGACGGCTACCGCGAAGGCGAACTGTATTTCCCCGGTTCGCCGATCCTGTCGGTGCGCGGCAGCTTCGCCGAATGCGTCGTCCTGGAAACCCTCGCCCTGTCCGTGCTCAACCACGACAGCGCCATCGCCTCGGCGGCGGCGAGAATGGTCAGCGTGGCCGCGGGCAGACGGACCATCGAGATGGGATCGCGGCGCACCCACGAACTGGCAGCGCCGTCGAGTTCGCGGGCCGCGTATCTGGCCGGATTCGACGCGACCTCCAATCTGGAGGCGGTGCGCGGTTTCGGCATCCCCGGCGCGGGCACCAGCGCGCACGCCTTCACTCTGCTGCACAGCGGCGCGGACGGGGCGCACGAGGCCGAGGCGTTCCGCAGTCAGGTCGCCGCGCTCGGCGTCGGGACGACCTTGCTGGTCGACACCTTCGACATCACCCGTGGCGTCGCGACGGCCGTGGAGGTGGCCGGTCCGGAACTCGGCGGCGTGCGTATCGACTCGGGTGATCTCGGCGTACTGGCGCGACAGGTCAGGGATCAGCTCGACGCGCTCGGCGCGAAATCGACCCGGATCGTCGTCTCCGGCGATCTCGACGAATACGCCATCGCCGCGCTGCGCGCCGAACCGGTCGACGTGTACGGCGTCGGAACCTCGCTGGTCACCGGGTCCGGTGCGCCGACCGCGGGCATGGTCTACAAACTCGTCGAGGTCGACGGTGTTCCGGTCGCCAAACGCAGCAGTCACAAGGAGTCGCGCGGGGGTACCAAGAAGGCCGTGCGGCTCGCGCGCTCGACCGGGACGATCATCGAGGAGATCATCTATCCCGCGGCGGGCCCGAAACCGAAGACGTCCGGATCGGACGTCCGCGAACTCCAGGTTCCGCTGGTCGGCGCGGGCCAGGTGCTCGACAACCTGCCGACGCTGACCGAGAGCCGCGATCTGGTCGCGCGCGGGCTGGTCAGCCTGCCGTGGGAGGGGCTGAAACTGTCCGCGGGCGAGCCCGCCGTCCCGACGACGTTCGTGGGCTGAGCAGACCGCACCACCACCGCGCCGCGCCGCCGCCGACCAGGGCGACGGCGCCCAGTCCGACCATCGTGACCACCCAACCGAAATTCGCGAGCGACAACGACAACGCGGCGAACACCGCCCAGTACGCCGCGAAACCCGCCCCGATTCTCGCCGTGGTCACGGAGTCGCCCGATCCGACTCACTCACCTCGCGCGCCCGCTGTTTGCGTTTGCCCGCCAGTATCACCACGTAGACGGCGACACCGACGAACAGGAATCCCTTGACCGCCGACTCGATCCAATCGAAGACGCTGTCCGGGCGCGCCCCGATCATCCATCCCATCGTGGCGTACGCGCCGTAGCCGATCACGACGGCGGCCAGGATCCGCACCGTGTTCTTGCTCATGAAGCCTCCTCTGCTCTTCCACCGAGTGAACGGCGGCACAAGGTAATAGCCTCGCGGCGTAGTCTTCGTTTACACCGGGCGAAAGGTAATGCGTCATGAATCGGGCGTTGATCATCGTCGATGTGCAGAACGACTTCTGCGAGGGCGGCTCGCTCGCCGTCGATGGCGGCAGCGCGGTCGCCGAACGCATCAGCCACTATCTGACCGGCGCGAACTACGCCGCCGTCGTCGCGACCCGCGATTACCACATCGATCCCGGCGCGCATTTCTCCGAGCGGCCCGACTACGTCGATTCGTGGCCGCCGCACTGTCGGGTCGGCACGCCCGGCGCGGAATTCCATCCGAATCTGGACACCTCGCCGATCGAGGAGATCTTCTCCAAGGGCGAGTACTCCGCCGCCTATTCGGGTTTCGAGGGCGCGGCCGCCGACGGCGCGACTCTCGCGGACTGGTTGCGCGCCAGGGATATCGGCGAGGTCGACGTCGTCGGGATCGCCACCGATCACTGTGTCCGCGCCACCGCGTTGGACGCGAACGCGGCGGGGTTCGACACCAGGGTGCTGCTCGATCTCACCGCGGGCGTCTCCCCCGCGACCACCGCCGACGCGCTCGACCGGCTCCGCGCCGCCGGGATCGTCCTGTCCGGCACGATCGGATAACGCGACCGTTCGCGAGGCGGCGGGGCCGGTCCGCCGACAGTGTCGGTGCCGCGCAGTAGGCTGCTCGCGTGCCCGAACTGCCGTCCGTCCCGGAGCTGTTGTCCACCGCCGTGCAGGCGCTCGGAGGTAAGGAACGCGACGGGCAGGTGACGATGGCGACGGCGGTCGACCACGCCATCGATACCAAGGAGCACCTCGCGGTGCAGGCGGGGACCGGCACCGGTAAATCCCTCGCCTATCTCGTGCCGAGTCTGCGGCACGCGGTCCGCACCGGGCGCACCGTCATCGTGTCGACGGCGACGATCGCCCTGCAACGGCAGTTGGTCGACCGCGACCTGCCCCGGCTCGCCGACGCGCTGAGCGGCAAACTCGGCAGGCAGGCGAAATTCGCGATCCTCAAGGGCCGCAACAACTATCTCTGTCTGAACAAGATCAACAGCGTGCTGCCGGAGGAGCCCGCCGAGGCCGAACTCTTCGACGCCTTCGCCATCTCCCGGCTCGGCCGCGAAGTGCAGCGGCTCAACGAATGGGCTTCCGACACCGAGACCGGCGACCGCGACGAACTCGCCCCTGGCGTGACCGATCGGGCCTGGCGCCAGGTCAGCGTGTCGTCGCGCGAATGCCTCGGCAAATCGCGTTGCTCGTTCGGCCAGGACTGCTTCGCCGAACGCGCGCGCGCCGAATCCGCGCAGTCCGACATCGTGGTCACCAATCACGCCCTGCTCGCGATCGACGCCATCAGCGGAATCCAGATCCTGCCCGAACACGATGTCGTCGTCATCGACGAGGCGCACGAACTCGTGGATCGTGTCACCGGCGTGGCCACCGCCGAGTTGGCTCCCGCCGCCATCAGCGCGGCCGCCCGTCGCTGCACCAAACTCATCGATGAACGCGAAGTCGATCGTCTGGAGGGCGCGGCCGAGGCTTGGCACGAAATCCTCGATGAACTTCCCGGCGCGCGGTGGGACACCATGCCCAACGGCGTCGCCCCCGCGCTCGCGCTGGTTCGCGACGCCGCGTGGAACGCCCGCACGGCACTGAACCCGCCGGGCAGCAGCGGCGCGCAGGGCGATCAGGACGCCGCTGCCGCCCGCACCCAGGCCCTGGCCGCGATCGATGAAGTGCACGACAGCGCGGTGCGCGCGCTCACCGCCTTCGACGAACCCGATCCGGCCGCGCGCCGCGACGTGATCTGGCTGGCCGCCGACGATATCCGTGGCGTGGCGCGTAAAACGCTGCGGATGGCCCCGCTTTCGGTCGGCGGACTGTTGCGTGCCCGATTGTTCGGCACCGCGACGGTGGTGCTGACCTCGGCCACGCTCCAGATCGGCGGCAACTTCGACGGACTCGCGATCACCTGGGGCCTGCCCGCGCGCTCCTCGGCACGCTCGGACACCGGCGCCGCGAACGGCGCCGAGGCGCCATCGGACGCCGACACGGTGCGCTGGAGTTCCCTCGACGTCGGCTCGCCGTTCGACCACGCCAAATCCGGAATCCTCTACGTGGCCAAACACCTGCCCGCGCCCGGCCGCGACGGCCTCGCCCCCACCTACCTCGACGAGATCGAGCGGCTCATCACCGCGGCGGGCGGACGCACCCTCGGGCTGTTCTCCTCGATGCGCGCCGCCAAGGCCGCCACCGAGGCGCTGCGCGAGCGGATCGACACCCCCATTCTGTGTCAGGGTGACGATTCGACCGGGGCCCTGGTGCGCAAATTCGCCGACGATCCGGAGACCTCGTTGTTCGGCACGCTGTCGCTGTGGCAGGGCGTCGACGTCCCCGGGCCGTCGCTGAGTCTGGTGATCCTCGACCGTATTCCGTTCCCCCGGCCCGACGATCCGCTGCTGACCGCACGCCAGCGCGCGGTCGAATCGCGTGGCGGGAACGGATTCATGGCCGTCGCGGCGAATCACGCGGCCCTGCTGCTCGCACAGGGCACCGGACGCCTGTTGCGCAGCGTCGATGATCGCGGTGTGGTCGCCATCCTCGATTCCCGTTTGGCGACAGCACGATACGGCGGGTATCTGCGCGCGTCGTTGCCGCCCTATTGGGAGACCTCGAACCCGGAGGTGGTCGTCAAAGCGCTACAGCGCTTGACGGCGAACTGAATCCCGGCCGACACACCGCGCGCCCCTCCCCCCGTTCGCTTCCGCGCAGAAGTAGATTCGACCCGATGCTCCGGCGCGACCCACAGGGCCCGCGTCGGAGATGTCGGCCATCCCCGCGCCACGCCCTGCACGCGGCGCGGGGATCGCTATCGCATATTCCCTTTCGCACTCGGGCCGCCCGTGAGAACGTGACCGGATGGAGCCTCAACCCGACGCCGATGTGCTCGGCGAATTCCTGATCAGCGCAAGGTCTTTGGATGAATACCGGGCAATCTTCGCACTCACCGACACCGAACTGCGTGACCGCAGGATTCTCGACTGCCCCGGCGGAGCGGCGAGTTTCACGACCGAGGCGAGCGAACTCGGTGCATCTGTCACCGCCGCGGATCCGATCTACGCCCGCCCGCCCGCCGAGCTGCGCGCGCTGGCACTCGCCGAGACCGATCGCGCGAGCGCGTGGGCGCGCGCACATCACGACGGCTACCAGTGGGACTGGTACGGCTCACCCGACCGGCATCACGCGATGCGCGCCGCCGCCGCGGCCGGATTCGGGACCGACATCACCACCAACCCGCACCGCTACATCGCCGCGAGCCTGCCCTCACTGCCTTTCGCCGACAACAGTTTCGACCTCGTCCTCAGTTCGCACCTGCTGTTCAGCTACACCGATCGCCTCGACGCCGAATTCCACGTGGCGGCGCTGCTCGAGTTGTCACGGGTCGCGAGCGGCGAGACCCGGCTCTACCCGCTGGTCGACAACCTCGGTCGGCCACAGGACGAGCTGTTGATTCATCTTCGAAGAGAACTGCACGACAAGGGGATCGAAACGAGTCTGCGCGCCACCGAATACGAGTTCCATCACGGCGCGACGTCACTGCTGGTGCTACACGCCCCTGCGGGAGCTGACGCCGATCCCCGGCTCGAGCGGGTCCGGCCGGGCGACCGGAATCCCTATTCGGCCAGGAAGAAGAAGTAGCCGAGGAGTACCACCGTCAGCACCCACATCGCGGGATACACATCTCTGACCCGTCCCTTCGCGACCATCACGACGGGATAGAACAGCATGCCGATGGCCAGGCCGTTGGCGATCGAATAGGTGAGCGGCATCATCACGACGGTGATGAAGGCGGGTATCGAATACTCGAGCTGGTTCCAATCGATCTCGCCGAGCGCCCGCGACATCAGGACGCCGACCACGATCAACGCGGGCGCGGTGATTTCCGGCGAACCCGCCACGACCGCGAACACCGGTAGCAGAACATCGCGACGAGGAACCATCCGGCCGTGGAGATCGCCGTCAATCCGGTCCGGCCGCCCGCAGACGCCCGCGGTCGATTCCACATACGCGGTGGTGGTCGACGTGCCGATGACGGCGCCCGCCATGGTGCCCACCGAATGCGCGGCGAACGCGCTGGCCGCGCGCGGCAGTTTGCCGTCCTCGTCGAGCAGACCCGCCTGGTTGGCGACGCCGATCAGGGTACCGCCGCAGTCGAAGAAGTCGACGAAGAGCATGGTCAGGATGACGACGGCCATCTGAGCGGCGATCCCGTCGGGCAGGTCGACCAGACCGGTGACGATGCCGAGTCCGGCCGTCAGGACGATGCCGTAGAGCACCGCTCCGTGCCATCCGATGACCAGGAAGACGACGAACATGCCGATGCCCGCGCCGACCGCGAATCTCATCGGCATCGGTATCGCGTTCAGGATGCGCTCGCGGACCTTGGTGACCGCGAGCACGAAGAACACGACGCCGGAGATGAAGGTCCCCGACAGCGCGACCTGCCACGGAATACCCATCTCCAGCACCACCGAGTACGCGAAGAAGGCGTTGAGCCCCATTCCCGGCGCGAGCGCGATCGGATAGCGGGCCCACAGCCCCATCACGAGTGTGCCGAAGACCGCGGTGGCCGCAGTGGCGGTGAACACCGCTTGGATGGGGATGCCCTTGTCGCCGAGCGCGCCCTGGTCGCCGAGTACCGCGGGATTCACCGCGAGCAAGTAGGACATGGCAAGGAACGTCACCGTTCCGGCCATCAGCTCGCGCCGCATGGTGGAACCGTTCTCGCTGACGCCGAAGTACGCGTCGACACGACCGCGGGTACGGGTCAGCACATCGGTGGCCCTGATCTCTCACGGTAGCCGACGATTCGCCGGACGGTGATCCGTCCGGCGTCGCGTCCGGATCAGGCGTTCGGCGCCGCCACCAGCCCCAGTTCGGCGTCCGAGGCGAGCAACTCGTCGTGCGGCAGTACCCGGACCGTGTAGCCGACCGCACCCGACAGCGGAACGGGCGTCCGCACCGAGAACAGTTCCAGCCCGGAATCCGAACCGACGTGCGACATCGCGACCACGGTGGTGTCGGACAGATCGTCGGCCGTGGAGACGCGACCGAGGACGGCCTGCACCGCGACATCGGAGACCGAGAGACCACCGAGATCGATCCGCGCGGTCAACGACAGCTCGGCCCCGATGACGGGGGTGTCGGGCAGGCCCGCACTGTCGACGTTGACCACCTTGACCGAGGGCCACGCGGCTTCGACCCGCCGCCGATACTCGGAAACGGCGCGCGCGCCCGCGAATTCGTCATCGGTGGCCGCGCGATAAGCGGCGGCCGCCTGCGCGTAGTACTGCACGGCGTAGTCGCGAACCATGCGGGAGGCGAGCACCTGCGGGCCGAGGGTCTGCAAGGTGTGGCGGACCATCTCGACCCAACGCACCGGCATGCCCTGCTCGTCGCGATCGTAGAAACGGGGTGCGACGGTGCGCTCGAGCAGTTCGTAGAGCGCCGCCGCCTCCAGATCGTCACGGCGATGTTCGTCGGACACGCCGTCGGCGGTCGGGATCGCCCAGCCGTTCTCCCCGTCGTACATCTCGTCCCACCAGCCGTCCCGGATGGAGAGATTGAGTCCGCCGTTGAGTGCCGATTTCATGCCGGAGGTACCGCAGGCCTCGAGCGGGCGCAGCGGATTGTTCAGCCACACATCGCATCCCCAGTAGAGGTAGCGGGCCATCGACATGTCGTAATCGGGCAGGAAGACGATGCGGTGACGCAACTCCGGGTCGTCGGCGAACCGCACCACCTGCTGGATCAGCGATTTGCCTCCGTCGTCGGCCGGATGACTCTTACCGGCCACCACCAGCTGCATCGGTCGTTCCGGATCGAGGAGCAGCGACCGCAGCCGCTGCGGATCGCGCAGCATCAGCGTCAGGCGCTTGTAGGTCGGCACCCGACGCGCGAATCCGATGGTCAGCACGTTCGGATCGAAAACCTGCTCGACCCAGCCCAATTCGGCCTCGGCGGCACCGCGTTCGAGCCAGGAGGCCCGCACCCGACGGCGCACTTCGTCGATCAGGGTGGCGCGCAGGGTGTTCCGGGTCGACCAGAGTTCGCCCAACGGCGCGTCACGCAGCCGCTCCCAGCCGCGCGCCTCCTCCACCAGTTCCGCTCCGACATGCTCACGCGCCTTGTCGAGCCATTCGCGCGCCGCCCAGGTGGGGGCGTGTACGCCGTTGGTGACCGATCCGATCGGCACCTCGGACGCGTCGAATCCGGGCCACAGCGCGGAGAACATCGAACGGCTGACTTCGCCGTGCAGTTTCGACACACCGTTGGCACGCTGGGCGAGTCGCAGACCCATATGCGCCATGTTGAAGAATTCGGGATCGGTCTCGCGCCCGAGCGACACGATCCGGTCCACCGAAAGCCCCGGCAGCAGCGCGGATTCCGATTCGCCGTGCGCCCCGCCGAAGTAGCGGCGCACCAGCGGCATCGGGAATCGGTCGATGCCCGCGGGCACCGGGGTGTGGGTGGTGAAGACGGTGCCCGCGCGCACGGCGGCCAGCGCGGTGTCGAAATCGAGTCCGCCCGCGACGTATTCGCGGATCCGTTCGACGCCGAGGAACCCCGCGTGCCCCTCGTTCATGTGGAAGACATCGGGATCGGGCAGCCCCTGGGCGTTGGTGTAGGCACGAACCGCCCGCACCCCGCCCACCCCGGCCAGAATCTCCTGTTTGATGCGATGGTCCTGGTCGCCGCCGTAGAGCCGGTCGGTGACCGCGCGCAGTTCCGGATCGTTCTCCGCGATATCGGAATCCAGCAGCAGCAGCGGCACCCGGCCGACCTGGGCGATCCACACCCTGGCCCGCAGCACCCGCTGATCCGGGATCGCGACGTGCACGAGCACGGGCGAACCGTCGGCGGTGAGCAGACGCAGCGGCAGGCCCTGGGGGTCGAGCGCCGGATAGTGCTCGAGCTGCCAGCCGTCCGCCGACAGCGACTGACGGAAGTAACCGGACCGGTAGAGCAGCCCGACCGCGATCAGCGGCAGCCCGAGGTCCGAGGCCGCCTTGAGGTGGTCGCCCGCCAGGATGCCGAGACCTCCCGAGTAGTTCGGCAGTACCTCGGTGACGCCGAACTCCATCGAGAAGTAGGCGATGCCGCGCACCCCGGGTTCGGTTCGCTGGAACCAGCCGGGCGAGTCCAGGTAGCCGCGCAGATCGGCGGCGGCCTCGTCGACCCGACGGGTGTAGTCCGCGTCGGCGGCCAGTTCGTCGAGCCGCGCGGCGGGCACCTCGCCCAGCATCCTGACCGGGTCGTGGCCGACGTCGCGCCAGCGTGCCGGATCCAGTTCACGGAACAGATCCTGCGTCGGCCAGTGCCATGACCAGCGCAGATTCGTGGAGAGTTCACCCAGGGCCGCGAGTCGCTCGGGCAGATGGGCACGGACGGTGAAACGACGAAGTGCCTTCACCAGGCGAACCATACCGAATATTCGACTACCCCTCTCTCCCGGCGACGCAGGTCACTCGCGCGCGCCCCGAGCCCCGTCGACCGGGCCCGGATACCGGGAAGCGGTGGGTTCGCTCGTCGGCCGCGACGGGTCATCGGGCCGCCGGTGCGAGCCCGCCTGGCCGCTGATCACGTCCGCGCGGCCCGCTGGCGGTAGGTTGGTCCCCGTGACCGGCCGCATCGCCATCGATGACACCTCCCCGTCCGCTGGACCTGGACACAGACCGGCCAAGGCCGCCGTGGGCGAGGTTTTCCCGGTGCGCGCCGTGGTGTGGCGCGAAGGCCACGACGCCGTCGCCGCCACGCTCGCGGTGCGCGCGCCGGGTGCTTCCCGGGTGACCAGGATCCGGATGGCGCCGGATCCGGAACCCGACGTGTTCAACGCGCTGTTCGTCCCGAACGTGATCGGTGCGTGGACCTTCCGTGTCGAAGGCTGGAGCGATCCGATCGCCACCTGGCGACATGCCGTCGAGGCGAAACTCTCGGTCGGTCAGAGCGCCGTCGACCTCGCCAACGATCTCGAACGCGGCGCGCGGTTGTTCGAACGCGCCGCGCAGGCCGTCCCCAAGAAGCAGTTCGAGCGCCTACGCGCGGTCGCGGTCGCGTTGCGCGCCGACGAACAGCTGCCGGCGCGGGTCGCGCCCGCCTTCTCCGAGGAGGTGGCCGAGATCCTGCGGGCCACTCCGTTGCGGGATCTGGTCACCAGGGGTCCGCTGCACACGGTGTCGGTCGAGCGGACGCGCGCGCTCTTCGGTTCCTGGTACGAATTCTTCCCGCGCTCCACCGGCGGGCGCGACGCCGACGGCACACCGGTGCACGGCACCTTCGCCACCTCGATCAAGGATCTGCCGCGCATCGCCGCGATGGGGTTCGATGTCGTCTACCTGCCGCCGATCCACCCGATCGGCACGGTGAATCGCAAGGGCCGCAACAACTCCCTGACCGCCGAACCCGACGACGTCGGTTCGCCGTGGGCGATCGGATCCGAGGACGGCGGCCACGACGCGATCCATCCCGCGCTCGGCACCGAATCCGATTTCGCCGAATTCGTCGCCGCCGCCGCGCGTTCGGGCATGGAGGTGGCGCTGGACCTGGCGTTGCAGTGCGCACCCGATCACCCCTGGGTGGCCTCGCATCCCGAATGGTTCACCACCCTGCCCGACGGCACCATCGCCTTCGCCGAGAATCCGCCGAAGAAGTACCAGGACATCTACCCGATCGATTTCGACAACGATCCCGACGGCCTCTACGCCGAGGTGTTGCGTGTGGTGCGGCACTGGATCTCGCTGGGCGTCAAGATCTTCCGCGTCGACAACCCGCACACCAAACCCGCCGATTTCTGGGAGTGGCTGATCTGCACGGTGCGGCGCAGCGATCCCGATGTGGTCTTCCTGTCGGAGTCGTTCACCCGCCCCGCCCGTCTCTACGGCCTGGCCCGGCGCGGCTTCAGCCAGTCCTACACCTATTTCACCTGGCGGGTGGCCAAGTGGGAGCTGACCGAATTCGGCAACGAATTGGCGGCCAAGGCGGACGAGGCAAGACCCAATCTGTTCGTCAACACCCCCGATATCCTGCACGAAAGCCTCCAGCACGGCGGGCCGGGCATGTTCGCGATCCGCGCGGTGCTCGCGGCGACGCTGGCCCCGACCTGGGGTGTGTACTCCGGTTTCGAACTCTTCGAACACCAGGCGGTGCGGCCGGGCAGTGAGGAATATCTGGATTCGGAGAAATACGAACTGCGCCCGCGACCGTTCGCCGAGGCGCTGGCGCGCGGAGAATCGCTGGAGCCGTGGCTGACCAGGCTCAACGAGATCCGCCGCAACCATCCGGCACTGCAACAGTTGCGCTGCCTGAGTTTCCATCACGTCGACAACGACGCCCTGCTGGCGTATTCCAAATTCGATCCGGCCACCGGGGACGCGGTGCTCGTCGTGGTGAATCTGAACCCCTACGGCGCCGAACAGGGATTCCTCTCCCTCGACCTGCCCGCGATCGGTCGCGAATGGCACGACCACCCGGTGGTCGTCGACGAGGTCAGCGGTGAGGAATACCACTGGGCGCAGACGAATTACGTCCGCCTCGATCCCGCGCGCGCGGTCGCCCACATCATCGCCCTGCCCCCGGTGCCGCAGCAGGCACGCACCGAACTGGCCTACCGGAAGTCGTTCACATGAACCGCACGGCCACCATCAACCGCCGCGATCTGATGTTGCTCGCCGCGGGCACCCACGCCGACCCGCACACCGTGCTCGGCGCGCATCCGCATCCGGACGGCACGGTGGTGCGCGTCCTGCGCCCGCACGCCGAGTCGGTCGCGGTACGGGTCGGCGACACCGAACATCCGCTGACGTCGATGGGGCACGGTGTCTTCGCCGCGCCGCTGCCGTATCCGGAGATCATGGACTACCGCGTCGTGACCACCTATCGCGGCGGCCAGCGGGTGATCGGCGCCGACGGCTACCGCTTCCTGCCCACCGTCGGCGACCTGGACCTGCACCTCATCGGCGAGGGCAGACACGACCGGCTGTGGGAGGTGCTCGGCGCCCACCCGCGGCACTACACGACACTGGACGGCGAGGTCGACGGCACCTCGTTCGCGGTGTGGGCGCCCAATGCCCGCGGCATCACCGTCGTCGGCGATTTCGACGGCTGGAGCGGCAACTCCGCGCCGATGCGCGCGCTGGGTTCCTCCGGGGTGTGGGAGGTCTTCGTGCCCGGCGTCGGCATCGGCGCCAGGTACAAGTACCGGGTACACGGTGCCGACGGCCGGACCGTCGATCACGCCGACCCGCTTGCCTTCGCCACCGAACTCCCGCCCGCCACCGGATCCGTGGTCGCCGCGAGCGCACACGAGTGGCGCGACCGCGACTGGATCGAACGCCGCGAACGCGCCGACCCGACGCGCGCGCCCATGAGCGTCTACGAAGTGCACCTCGGCTCCTGGCGACCGGGCCTGTCCTACCTCGAAGCCGCAGACCAGCTCGCCGATTACGTGACCGCGGCCGGGTACACCCATATCGAACTGCTCCCGGTGGCCGAACATCCCTTCGGCGGCTCGTGGGGGTACCAGGTCACCTCGTACTACGCGCCCACCTCGCGCTTCGGATCGCCCGACGATTTCCGCGCGTTCGTCGACCGCATGCACGCCGCCGGAATCGGCGTCCTGCTGGACTGGGTGCCCGCCCATTTCCCGCGCGACGACTGGGCGCTGGCCCGATTCGACGGCACTCCCCTCTACGAGCACCCGGACCCGCGTCGCGGGGAGCAACTCGACTGGGGCACCTACATCTTCGATTTCGGCCGCAACGAGGTCCGCAACTTCCTCGTCGCCAACGCGCGGTACTGGATCGAGGAGTTCCACATCGACGGGCTGCGCGTCGACGCCGTCGCCTCCATGCTCTACCTGGACTACTCGCGTTCGGAAGGCGAGTGGGAACCGAATGTGTACGGCGGCAGGGAGAACCTGGAAGCCGTCGACTTCCTCCAGGACCTCAACGACACCGTGCACCGGCACCATCCCGGTGTCGTCACCATCGCCGAGGAATCCACCACCTGGCCCGGCGTCACCCGTGGCACCGACGTCGGCGGGCTCGGGTTCTCGATGAAATGGAATATGGGCTGGATGCACGACACGCTCGGATTCCTCGGGCGCGATCCCATCCACCGCAACTGGCACCACAACGAGATCACCTTCTCGCTGATGTACGCGTGGAGCGAGAACTACGTTCTGCCCATCAGCCACGACGAGGTGGTGCACGGCAAGGGCACGCTGTGGACCCGCATGCCCGGCGACGATTTCGCCAAGGCCGCGGGCGTCCGCGCGCTGCTCGCATACATGTGGGCGCATCCGGGCAAACAACTGCTGTTCATGGGCCAGGACTTCGGTCAGTTCCGCGAGTGGTCCCACGATCGCGGCCTGGACTGGGCCGAGCTGGACAATCCGCTGCACCGCGGCATCTCCGACGCGGTGTCGGCCATGAACAGCGTCTACCGGGCGCATTCGGCCCTGTGGAGTCAGGACACCAATCCCGGCGGGCATTCCTGGATCGAGGCGAACGACCGGGAGAACAATGTGCTCGCGTTCCTGCGCTACGGGTCCGACGGTTCGGTCATCGCCTGCGTGTACAACTTCTCCGGTGCCGTTCACGGCGAATACCGCGTCGGACTGCCGTCCTCGGGTGAGTGGACCGAGATCCTCAATACCGACGCGGCCGATTACGGCGGCTCGGGTGTCGGGAACATGGGCTCGGTGAAGACCGACGACACACCGTGGCACGGCCGTCCGGTCTCGGCGACGGTGGCCTTGGCTCCCAACAGCGCGGTCTGGTTGGCCGGACCGCCCGCCTGATCCGGTGACGCACAGCCGGGCGAGTGCACTCCGACAGCTGCCCCGGCTCCACATCCCGCGCCGACGAGAACGGCCCCGCTATCGCACAGCGACGCGGGGCCGAATTCGAGATCAGTAGAGCGCGGCGGCCAGTTTGCGACGGGCCGCGACGACGAAAGCTTCCGCCGGATCGAACAGTTCGAAGAGTTCGAGCAGGTGGGTACGGGCCTTCGTCCGGTCGTCGCCCGCCGTGCGTTTGATCACACCGATCAGCCGCTCGAAGGCCGCTTCCGGCTGCTGGCCGAGCAGTTCGAGATCGGCGGCGCCGATCGCGAGATCGACATTCGTGGGATCGAGGTCCGCGTCGGCGATGGTCGATTCCGGCACCTCCTGCGCGCGGGCGAGGAATCGCAGCTGCCGCAGCGCGTTCTTGGCCTCCGCGTTGGCGGGTTCGGCGGCGATGATCGCCTCGTACGCGGCTTCGGCGCCCGCCATGTCACCGCGTTCGAGCGCGTCCTCGGCGGCGGTGAAGCGCGGATCCTCGACGGGCTCGGGCTCGCCGGGCTCGCCGCCCTCGAGTTTGCCCGCGACGGCATCGATCACCGCGTCCAGCCACTGCCGCACCTGTTCCTCGGGCTGCGCGCCCTCGAAATCGGCCAGCGGCTGTCCGCCCGCGATCGCGACCACGGTAGGAATGCCCTGTACCCGCAGCGCTTGCGCGATCTGCATATTGCTCTCGGCCTCGACGGTGGCCAGATCCCAGGTGCCGCCGTCGGCCGCGGCGAAACGTTCCAGCGTGCGGACGAGTTCGACGCTGCCGGGGCTGCGCTGCGAGTACAGCACGACGACCACGGGCACCTGCGTCGAACGACGCAGCACCTTGGTCTCGAAATCCGCCACCGAGACCGCGTGATCGGCGCCCGCGCTACCGGCGGGGGGTTGCTTCAGACTGGACAGATCCACTGCCCCGGACATGGCGGCGGCAGCGGCTGGCGAAGGACGACGTGCGGCAGGTCGAGTCACGGCATCCAGTTTGTCACGACGCCGCGCCGGCAGCTGCCGCGGTGCCGGTCGAGTCGACGGTTTCGAGCGTGCCGAGCCTGCCGGTGCGCACCGCCCAGACCTCGAAGACCACGGTGAAGAACGGCGGGATGCTCGACAGCAGAGCCAGGATGGTGGTCAGCCAGTTCCAGCGCAATTCGCGCGCGGCCATCAGCGCGCTGATCAAGAACAGGACGAAGACGGCGCCGTGGATCGGTCCGAAGATCTTCACGCCGATCTCGTTGCCCGGATCGGGAATGTACTTGAACGCCATTCCGATCAACAGGCCCAACCACGACAGTGCCTCGAGCACCGCGAAGAATCGGAACCTACCGGCAACGCTGCGCAGATCGAAGTAACCCATGGCGCCCATTGTGCCGCAAATACTACGACGATACGTAGTTGTACCCGTCACATCGGACGAAACGGACACCGCCGCCGGAGGATCCGGCGGCGGTGTCCAGACATCTACCTCGGCGAAAGAGTGTTCGCGGAGGCTTTACTCAACTCTCAGGCCGGAACGCGGACGATCAGCGCGTCACCCTGACCGCCGCCACCGCACAGCGCGGCCGCGCCGACGCCGCCACCGCGACGCTTCAGCTCCAACGCCAGGTGCAGCAGGATGCGCGCACCGGACATACCGAGCGGATGGCCGACGGCGATCGCGCCACCGTTGACGTTGACCTTCTCCTGATCGATGCCGAGCTGGCGCGCCGAGGCGATACCGACCGCCGCGAAGGCCTCGTTGATCTCGATCAGATCCAGATCCGACGGCGAGATGCCCTCGCGCGCACAGGCCTTGGCGATGGCGTTGGCGGGCTGGGCCTGGAGGGTCGAATCCGGGCCGGACACCACGCCCGCGGCGCCGATCTCGGCGATCCAGCTCAGCCCCAGCTCCTCGGCCTTGGCCTTGCTCATCACCACGACGGCGGCGGCGCCGTCGGAGATCTGCGACGCCGTACCCGCGGTGATGGTGCCGTCCTTGCGGAACGCGGGCTTGAGCTTAGCCAGCGATTCCGTCGTGGTGTCGGCCCTGATGCCCTCGTCCTCGGTGATCAGCACCGGATCACCCTTACGCTGCGGCACCGCGACCGGCACCACCTCGTCGTCGAAGACGCCGTTCTTCCAGGCCGCCGCCGCGCGCTGATGCGAGGCCGCCGCGAACGCGTCCTGGTCCTCGCGGGCGACGTAATCCCTGTCGTTGCCCAGCTCGGTCAGCGCGCCCATCGGCTGGTCGGTGAAGATGTCGTACAGGCCGTCGTATGCCATGTGGTCGCGTAACGTGACGTCGCCGTACTTGAACCCCTCGCGGCTCTTCTCCAGCAGATGCGGTGACTGGCTCATCGACTCCTGGCCGCCCGCGACGACGATCTCGAACTCGCCCGCCCGGATCAACTGGTCCGCGAGAGCGATCGCGCTGATACCCGACAGACACACCTTGTTGAGGGTGAGCGCGGGGACATCCATCGGAATGCCACCGGCGACCGCGGCCTGCCTGGCCGGAATCTGTCCCGCGCCCGCGGTCAGCACCTGACCCATGATCACGTAGTCGACCTGCTCGGGCGAGACGCCGCCCTTCTCCAGCGCCGCCTTGATTGCGAAGCCGCCCAGGTCGGAACCGCTGAAGCTCTTCAGGCCGCCGAGCAGGCGACCGATGGGGGTACGCGCACCGGAGACGATGACGGTTGTGGTCACGGGGAGCCTCGAATTCAGTAGATCGGGTCGGACGGACCGGGCCCACCGGGGAGCACCGTCGCGGCACGACGACAAAGCCTTGTACTCAACGGTAGCTTGCCCACACCGGGCGTGTCTCCGGAGGTCCGCGCTACCGTCGAGTAGTGAGCACTGCACAGGAGACGTCCGAATTCATCCCCGGCGACTACGTCATCGCCGTCGACCACGTCGGTATCGCGGTCCCCGACCTCGACACCGCAATCGCCTGGTATTCCGAAAATCTCGGCATGATCGAGACCCACCGGGAGGTGAACGAGGCCCAGGGCGTGCACGAGGCGATGCTTTCCCTGCCCGCGGCGTCCGATTCCGCGACTGCCCTACAGTTGCTGGCGCCCTTGGACGCGAACTCCACCATCGCCAAGTTCATCGATCGCAGCGGCCCGGGTCTCCAGCAACTCGCCTACCGCGTCACCGATATCGAGGCCGTCTCCACGCACCTGCGCGACCGCGGCGTACGTTTGCTGTACGACGCCCCCAGGCACGGAACCGCCGATTCCCGCATCAATTTCATCCACCCGAAGGATGCTGGCGGTGTGCTGATCGAATTGGTCGAACCGAACCCGAATGTTACGCACTAGTATCAAGATCGGAGCAGGAAAACTGATCCGAATCACATTCGCGGTCGAGTCACCATCATCTGGCCGTAGGCTGTAGTTTGTGTGCCATGTCGTCACCTGAGTCCGATCGCAATCGCTTCGTTGCACTGCCCTTCACCGTTGTGCGCAAGGGTTATGCGCAAGACGAGGTACGCAACTACTTCGACCGCTTCGACGCGGAGCTGAGGGTCACCGCCACTGACCGCGATGCCGCTGCGGCGCAAGCACGTAACCTCGCAAGCCAACTGGAGGACGCGCGGGACGAGATCGACGAACTCCGTAAGGAGGTCGACCGACTCTCGGTTCCGCCGACCACCGCCGAAGGCATGTCCGACCGTATCTCGCGCATGCTGCGATTGGCATCCGACGAAGCCTCCGAGGTCCGCGCGCTCGCGCAGGCCGAGGCCGCAGAAATGGTGTCGATCGCCGAGCAGCAGGCCACGGAGATGCGCGGCAAGTACGAGTCGCTGCTCGCGGAGACGAAGGAGAAGCGAGAGGCGCTCGATATCGAATTCGAGCAGACCCTCGCGAACGCGCGTACCGAGTCCGGCAAGATCATCGAGGCCGCCCAGGCCGAGGCCGACCGCCTCGGCAAGGAAGCCGATGCCAAGCGTAAGGCCAACCAGCAGGACTTCGAGGTCACCATGGCGGAGCGGCGTACCAAGCTGACCCGCGCCATGGAGGAGCTCGAGGCCACCAGCCGCGCCGAGGCCGCCCAGCGCATCAAGGATGCCACCGACGAGGCCAACCGCCTCATCACCTCCGCCACCCAGACCTCCGAGCGCAAGATCGCGCACGCGAAAGAACTGGCCGAGGAGATGCGCGTGCTGCGCGGCCGGGTGCTCGCCCAGCTGCTCGGTATCCGCGGTCAGCTCGATTCCGTGCCCGCGATGCTCGCCGCGGTCAACCGTGAAAGCGAACTGCTCGACGGTGTTCCGGATCGCAAGTCGATCGGCAGTGGCAACGCCAAGTCCGTCGGCGGTTCCCGCGCGAAGGCCATCCAAGAAGCGGCCAACGACGAGGACATCGACGCCGACGAGCGCGAGAACGCCGAAATCTCCAACTGACGTCCGAGCGCCTCGGGCGACGACGCACGACCAGCACCAGAGCTCATCCGAAGGCCGTCCCTCCCAGGGGCGGCCTTCCCTAATTCCCGGACACGTACGCCGTGGGCAGTGCCGCCGACGAAGCAGACCGGGGACGCCGCGAGATGCGGCGGGTCATCGCCCCGGTCACATACCGCCTCGATAGTGCGAGTCCGCCCGGACGGCCGAGTAGGTCAGGACCACCGGCGGGTGATGCGACGGGTTCTCCGGCCGTTCCAGCACCCCTGATGCCAATGCCTGCGATCGTCCTCACCACCGTCGGCCTGCCAGGCGACGATATGGGCCACCCCGGGCGGGATCTCGTGATCACAGCCGGGACACCGGTAAGTCTTGACCGCACGGCTCCCGGGAATGCTGCGCACGATATAGGTCTCGTCGCGGTCGGGACCGGATTCGGTGCGGCCGAAGACGTCGCCGAGCGGCGCGGATCGCCGATCCTGACTGCTGGCGGGAGGTTTCCGGCGGGGCATGTCGTCCAGGATATTCGCGACCTCGGCCCGGGAGATCTCAGCCCTCGATCGGCACCAGGGTCGCGCGGACCGGGTTGTGGTCCGACAGACCATCGGCACTGTCCACCATCGCGTCGCTCGCCACCGCGCCGCGGACGACCACGTGATCGATGAATTGGGACTTCGATGCCGAGTCGCGCGGCCGCGTCGGCAACCCGTCGGCGGGCAGCGGGACCACCGTGAATTCCGGTCCGAGTCGCTCCGCCACCGCCTCGCGGTCGATATTGAAATCGCCGAGGAGAACCACCGGCCCGGTCGCGTCGTGCGCGAGCTCACGCAACCGCCCCAGCTGCTCCCAGCGCCGCTGATCGCCGGTCACGTGGGTGGCGAGCACCGTGAAACCCGAGACCGCGATGACGAGCACGCCCTTGCCGTGGTCGCACTCGAAGGCTTCCGCCGCGATGTGGCGGGCCGAATCCCGCACGGCCAGAACGAGGTGCTCGACACGGTCATCGAGCGCGGTCGGCCCGCGCCGCAACTTCGGCACCCGCGGGTAACGCAGTGTGTGGAAGGTCCGGTCCGGCATGGCCGCACGCAGGCTCGCCAACTGATCACCGCTGACCTCCTGGAGGGCGATGATCTGTTCCTGGCGCTTGCCGAGCCTGTCACTGATCGAGGCGATGCGGTCGGACTCGTCCGGCCACCTGGTGGAGACGTCCTCGTACCAGTTCTCGGCGTGGACGCGATGCAGCACATTCCAGGTGGCGACCGTGATCATGAATCTCTTACTCGGGATATCGGGAAGTGGGATCAGAACAAACGGAATTCGTTGCTCTCCGTACCACGCAGCGCGTCGTAATCGAGGGTGAGACAACGGATACCACGATCCTCGGCGAGCGTGCGGGCCTGTGGCTTGATCTGCTGCGCCGCGAAGACACCGGCGACCGGCGCGAGCAACGGATCACGGTTGAGCAATTCCAGGTAGCGGGTCAACTGTTCGACACCGTCGATCTCACCGCGGCGTTTGATCTCCACCGCGACCGTCGCACCCGTGGCGTCACGGCAGAGCAGGTCGACCGGACCGATCGCCGTCATGTACTCGCGTCGGATCAATGTGTAGCCCTTGCCGAGCGTCTGGACGTGTTCGGCCAGCAGTTCCTGAAGATGGGCCTCGACACCGTCTTTCACCAGTCCGGGATCGATCCCGAGTTCATGCGAGGAGTCGTGTTCGATCTCCTCGATGGTGATGCGTAGTTCTTCGCCGGCCTTGTTGGTCACCACCCAGTAGGCCTTGGCACCTTCGGGCACGTCATCCGGACGTTCCTGCAAACGGCACGGCGGGCTCATCCAGTTCAACGGCTTGTACGATCCGCCGTCGGAATGCACCAGCACCGAACCGTCGGCCTTGATCATCAACAGACGGCGGGCCATCGAGAGGTGGGCGGTCAAACGACCGACATAATCGACCTGGCAACGAGCTATCACGAGGCGCACCGGTCGAGTCTAGGGCCTAAGGTCGGCCGACCACCCGGTGCCCGACCGATAAATCGACACCCGACATCAGCCGGGCAATTCGTCCACGAACGCAGAGTCGTGGAACGCGGAAAGGCCCCCAACTGTGTTGGGGGCCTTTCGCAATGATGTTCCGGCGGTGTCCTACTCTCCCACACCCTGTCGAGTGCAGTACCATCGGCGCTGGCAGGCTTAGCTTCCGGGTTCGGAATGGGACCGGGCGTTTCCCTGCCGCTATGGCCGCCGTAACTCTATGAAACTATCCACACAACAGCGCCGACACCCCACCACACTCCGTGTGTGCACGAACCCGGGATCCACACTCCCTGCACCGTTTTCACGGTCGAGACAGTGTCTTCCGGGTTCGCATACACACCGAAAGTGTTTTCGGGTGTCTGCCGCAGTGTCTGTGTGTTGTTTCAGATACCGCACAGTGGACGCGTAGCTTCTTTGTTGGTAAGTCCTCGGCCTATTAGTACCAGTCACCTACACCCGTTACCGGGCTTCCAGTTCTGGCCTATCAACCCCATGGTCTGTAGGGGGCCTTAACCACTCGAAGGTGGTGAGAAACCTCATCTTGGAACAGGCTTCCCGCTTAGATGCTTTCAGCGGTTATCCCTTCCGAACGTAGCTAACCAGCAGTGCCCTTGGCAGGACAACTGGCACACCAGAGGTTCGTCCGTCCCGGTCCTCTCGTACTAGGGACAGCCTTCCTCAAGTTTCTGACGCGCGCGGCGGATAGAGACCGAACTGTCTCACGACGTTCTAAACCCAGCTCGCGTGCCGCTTTAATGGGCGAACAGCCCAACCCTTGGGACCTACTCCAGCCCCAGGATGCGACGAGCCGACATCGAGGTGCCAAACCATCCCGTCGATATGGACTCTTGGGGAAGATCAGCCTGTTATCCCCGGGGTACCTTTTATCCGTTGAGCGACACCGCTTCCACTTGCCGGTGCCGGATCACTAGTCCCGACTTTCGTCCCTGCTCGAGCTGTCGCTCTCACAGTCAAGCTCCCTTGTGCACTTGCACTCGACACCTGATTGCCAACCAGGCTGAGGGAACCTTTGGGCGCCTCCGTTACATTTTAGGAGGCAACCGCCCCAGTTAAACTACCCACCAGGCACTGTCCCTGAACCAGATCATGGTCCGAGGTTAGAAGTCCAATACGATCAGAGTGGTATTTCAACGATGACTCCACAAACACTGGCGTGCCCGCTTCACAGTCTCCCACCTATCCTACACAAACCGTACCGAACACCAATACCAAGCTATAGTGAAGGTCCCGGGGTCTTTTCGTCCTGCCGCGCGTAACGAGCATCTTTACTCGTAATGCAATTTCGCCGAGTCTGTGGTTGAGACAGCTGAGAAGTCGTTACGCCATTCGTGCAGGTCGGAACTTACCCGACAAGGAATTTCGCTACCTTAGGATGGTTATAGTTACCACCGCCGTTTACCGGGGCTTAAATTCTCAGCTTCGCCATTACTGGCTAACCGGTCCTCTTAACCTTCCGGCACCGGGCAGGCGTCAGTCCGTATACATCGTCTTACGACTTCGCACGGACCTGTGTTTTTAGTAAACAGTCGCTTCTCACTGGTCTCTGCGACCACCACCAGCTCAGGAAGCAAGTTCCGTCACCAGCGTTGGTCCCCCTTCTCCCGAAGTTACGGGGGCATTTTGCCGAGTTCCTTAACCACAGTTCTCTCGATCGCCTTAGTATTCTCTACCTGACCACCTGTGTCGGTTTGGGGTACGGGCCGTGTACCAACTCACTAGAGGCTTTTCTCGGCAGCATAGGATCACTGAATTCGCCTCAATCGGCTACGCATCACCTCTCAGGCACATGAGACACGGATTTGCCTATGTCTCGCCCTACAGGCTTACACCAGTACAACCACTGACTGGCCCAGCTACCTTCCTGCGTCACCCCATCGCTTGACTACTACAGCCAGGATCGTATGCAGCCACATCCGGCCTCCCGAAGGAGGTCCATCCGCTTTTGGATACTTAGCACAACTGATTCACCATTTGGCGCGGATACACGGGTACGGGAATATCAACCCGTTGTCCATCGACTACGCCTGTCGGCCTCGCCTTAGGTCCCGACTCACCCTGGGCGGATTAACCTGGCCCAGGAACCCTTGGTCATTCGGCGGACGAGTTTCTCACTCGTCTTTCGCTACTCATGCCTGCATTCTCACTCCTGTAGCCTCCACGGCTGGATCACTCCGCCGCTTCCATGGCCACAGGACGCTCCCCTACCCATCCACACCACTGCACAACCCCCCGCAAGGAGAAGTGAATGTATTGCGTGAATGCCGCGGCTTCGGCGGTGTACTTGAGCCCCGCTACATTGTCGGCGCAGGATCACTTGACCAGTGAGCTATTACGCACTCTTTCAAGGGTGGCTGCTTCTAAGCCAACCTCCTGGTTGTCTTCGCGACCCCACATCCTTTTCCACTTAGTACACGCTTAGGGGCCTTAGCCGGCGATCTGGGCTGTTTCCCTCTCGACTACGAAGCTTATCCCCCGCAGTCTCACTGCCACGCTCTCACACACCGGCATTCGGAGTTTGGCTGATTTCGGTAAGCTTGTAGGCCCCCTAGACCATCCAGTAGCTCTACCTCCGGTGTGAAACACGTGACGCTGCACCTAAATGCATTTCGGGGAGAACCAGCTATCACGGAGTTTGATTGGCCTTTCACCCCTACCCACAACTCATCCCCTCAGTTTTCAACCTAAGTGGGTTCGGGCCTCCACGACGTCTTACCGTCGCTTCACCCTGGCCATGGGTAGATCACTCCGCTTCGGGTCTAGAACATGCGACTCGAACCGCCCTATTCGGACTCGCTTTCGCTACGGCTACCCCACACGGGTTAACCTCGCCACATGCCACTAACTCGCAGGCTCATTCTTCAAAAGGCACGCCATCACCCACCACCCACTAAAGGATGCACAGGCTTTGACGGATTGTAAGCGCACGGTTTCAGGTACTATTTCACTCCCCTCCCGGGGTACTTTTCACCTTTCCCTCACGGTACTAGTCCGCTATCGGTCACCAGGGAGTATTCAGGCTTACCGGGTGGTCCCGGCAGATTCACAGCAGATTTCACGGGCCCGCTGCTACTCGGGCATCATCCACAACAGCCGCTCGGTTTTCGTCTACGGGACTCTCACCCTCTACGACAGGCCGTTCCAGACCACTTCGACTAACCCAACGGTTTCTGACTGTTGCTCGACTCGGCAGAATCGAGAAGAATGACCCCACTACCCCACACGGACAACCCCTGCCGGGTATCACATCCGCATGGTTTAGCCTCATCCGCTTTCGCTCGCCACTACTCACGGAATCACTGTTGTTTTCTCTTCCTGTGGGTACTGAGATGTTTCACTTCCCCACGTTCCCTCCACACACCCTATATATTCAGATGCGGGTAACACGACATCACTCGTGCTGGGTTTCCCCATTCGGAAATCCTCGGATCTCAGCTCGGTTGACAGCTCCCCGAGGCTTATCGCAGCCTCCTACGTCCTTCATCGGCTCCTGGTGCCAAGGCATCCACCGTACGCTCTTAAACACTTACTAACAAAGATGCTCGCGTCCACTGTGCAGTTCTCAAACAACACACAAGATCCAGATAACCGCCACCACCATGCCCACCCAACCCCCATCCGAAGAAAAAAAGGAAGAATGCGGTCTGCGTGACCACCAGATCTCGTCGTTATCGTTTCCCATGAAAGAAACACTCGCGTGTTCTCTCAGGACCCAACAGTGTGCCGATATATTTCGAACGCCGGCCCTCCACTGAGGAAGAACCATACGACGACGAAGATTGCCAGTGTTCCACCCATGAGCGTCCGCCGGAAAACGAATGTTCCCGAAACGGTCTCTGACGCAACCACACTCACCTATGTGACGGATTACGTAGAAGTGCTCCTTAGAAAGGAGGTGATCCAGCCGCACCTTCCGGTACGGCTACCTTGTTACGACTTCGTCCCAATCGCCAATCCCACCTTCGACGGCTCCCTCCCACAAGGGGTTAGGCCACCGGCTTCGGGTGTTACCGACTTTCATGACGTGACGGGCGGTGTGTACAAGGCCCGGGAACGTATTCACCGCAGCGTTGCTGATCTGCGATTACTAGCGACTCCAACTTCACGGGGTCGAGTTGCAGACCCCGATCCGAACTGAGACCGGCTTTAAGGGATTCGCTCCACCTCACGGTATCGCAGCCCTCTGTACCGGCCATTGTAGCATGTGTGAAGCCCTGGACATAAGGGGCATGATGACTTGACGTCGTCCCCACCTTCCTCCGAGTTGACCCCGGCAGTCTCCTGCGAGTCCCCGGCATAATCCGCTGGCAACACAGGACAAGGGTTGCGCTCGTTGCGGGACTTAACCCAACATCTCACGACACGAGCTGACGACAGCCATGCACCACCTGTACACCGACCACAAGGGGGCCTACATCTCTGCAGGTTTCCGGTGTATGTCAAACCCAGGTAAGGTTCTTCGCGTTGCATCGAATTAATCCACATGCTCCGCCGCTTGTGCGGGCCCCCGTCAATTCCTTTGAGTTTTAGCCTTGCGGCCGTACTCCCCAGGCGGGGTACTTAATGCGTTAGCTACGGCACGGATCCCGTGGAAGGAAACCCACACCTAGTACCCACCGTTTACGGCGTGGACTACCAGGGTATCTAATCCTGTTCGCTACCCACGCTTTCGCTTCTCAGCGTCAGTTACTTCCCAGAGACCCGCCTTCGCCACCGGTGTTCCTCCTGATATCTGCGCATTTCACCGCTACACCAGGAATTCCAGTCTCCCCTGAAGTACTCTAGTCTGCCCGTATCCCCTGCAAGCTTAAGGTTGAGCCCCAAGTTTTCACAGAAGACGCGACAAACCGCCTACAAGCTCTTTACGCCCAGTAATTCCGGACAACGCTCGCACCCTACGTATTACCGCGGCTGCTGGCACGTAGTTGGCCGGTGCTTCTTCTACAGGTACCGTCACTTGCGCTTCGTCCCTGTCGAAAGAGGTTTACAACCCGAAGGCCGTCATCCCTCACGCGGCGTCGCTGCATCAGGCTTCCGCCCATTGTGCAATATTCCCCACTGCTGCCTCCCGTAGGAGTCTGGGCCGTGTCTCAGTCCCAGTGTGGCCGGTCACCCTCTCAGGTCGGCTACCCGTCGTCGCCTTGGTAGGCCATTACCCCACCAACAAGCTGATAGGCCGCGGGCCCATCTCGCACCGATAAATCTTTCCACCAAGGAACATGCATCCCCAGGTCATATCCGGTATTAGACCCAGTTTCCCAGGCTTATCCCGAAGTGCGAGGCAGATCACCCACGTGTTACTCACCCGTTCGCCGCTCGTGTACCCCGAAGGGCCTTACCGCTCGACTTGCATGTGTTAAGCACGCCGCCAGCGTTCGTCCTGAGCCAGGATCAAACTCTCCGTTGAAGACTCACGAAACACCCCGAAAGGCGAATCAGAAATATCTAACCAGAGTCCGAAAACCCAGCAAAACAAAACGCCAACAAAAAAACTTTTGCTGACTAATATCCAACCCATCTCATACGGGGGTACGAAAGGGCCGGAACCAAATAAAACATTTGGCACTGACATTCATCGACACACTATTGAGTTCTCAAAGAACACACGCACACACCATCTCACAAGCAATCTGCTCGATCAATCAGCGAGGCAACTTAACCAGCTTAGCGCAGCCAATCACCCGAAACCAAATCCAGGATCTCAACCGAACCAGTGCGATCGCCAGGCGCTCCTCGTACTACCTCGTTTCCCTGTCCCAACGTTTCCGTTGAGCGTTCTCAGCGTCTCCGCTGAGCCCCGGGTCGGTGTCCGTGTCGCTCTGACTTGGATAAAGTTACGTGTCGGCGTGCACGATGTCAAATCGCCTGGT